>NZ_CP107939.1:0-4800000 GCF_036046055.1 Nocardia sp. NBC_00403 | reverse complement strand
TCGGCGCGCTCGGGTCCGCGTTCGCGCTGCGCGCGGTCGGCGACGCGGGAAATGGTGTGCTGTCCTGGTTTTCACCGCTCGGCTGGTGCATCCAGATGCGGCCGTATGCGGATGAACGATGGTGGGTGCTGATTCCGCTCGCGGCGGTTGCCGTGCTCACCACCGCAGCCGCCTATGTACTGCTGAGCCGGCGCGATACCGGCTCGGGACTGCTCGCGGAGCGCCCCGGACCGCCGGTCGCGGCGCCGACGCTGTCCGGACCGACCGGGCTGGCGTGGCGGCTGCAGCGCGGCTCACTGCTGGCCTGGTCCGTCGGCTTCCTCCTCTACGGCATGTTGATGGGCGGCGCCCTCGACTCCGTCGGCAAGATGCTCGACAACAGCCAACAGATCCGCGACATGCTCGCCCGGGTCGGCGGCACCGATGTCCTGCAGAATTCCTTCATCACCTTCGCGATCGCCATGCTCGCCGTCGCGGCGGCCGCCTACTCCATCTCGGCGGTGCTGCGCCTGCACGAGGAGGAATCAAGTCAGCGCGCCGAGGCGACCCTCGCCGGGTCGGTGGGCAGGGTGCGGTACGCGGTGAGCCACATCGGTCTCGCACTGCTCGGTCCGGTGGTAGTCCTGATGATCGCCGGCGCGGCGATCGGCATCGTCTACGGCGCGATGGACGGTGACCTGGCCGCCAAGCTGGGCGACACACTCGGCGCGGCGGCGGTTCAGCTGCCCGCGGTGTGGGTGGTGACCGGAATTGCCGTGGCCATTTACGGCATAGTGCCACGATTCACGCCGGTCGCTTGGGGCGTTCTGAGCGTCATGATGGTGATCTTCTTCCTCGGCTCGCTCGACGGACTGCCGCAGTGGCTCGTCGACCTGGTGCCGTTCGTCCATCCGCCGAAGCTGCCCGGCGCGGCCTTCCACGCGGCCCCGGTGCTGTGGCTGCTCGGGATCGCGGCCATGTTGCTGACAGTTGGCATCGCCGCCTTCCGCCGTCGCGACCTGCGCTGATCGCGAGGCGACCCGCCAGGGGTTCCCGCTCCTGGTGGGTCGTCGCGCACGCGCCGACCTGGTGCGATAACCAGCAGCGATGAACGATTTGTTATGCCGGTGAGCTTTTGAACAAGGGAACCGACTGGTTGCTGTCTGTAATGTCCAACTCGCAATACAGCAGGCGAACCAAGCAGACGAGGACCATGTCGAGAGTTACCAAGCGACTGACCGGGCTCACCGCGGCGCTAGCTATCGGGCTGACAAGCCTTTCCATTGCCGCCCTACCCGCCCACGCGGAGGAGGGCCAAGAGCAGGCCCCTCACTACGCGCCGACCATGCTCATCCTGGACGCATCAGGTTCCATGCAGCGTCCCGACCCGGCGGG
Organism: Nocardia sp. NBC_00403; assembly: GCF_036046055.1. Lineage (NCBI taxonomy): Bacteria > Bacillati > Actinomycetota > Actinomycetes > Mycobacteriales > Nocardiaceae > Nocardia > Nocardia sp. NBC_00403. The sequence continues at coordinate 4,798,626 of NZ_CP107939.1, read as the reverse complement.
CACCATGATGGATGCCGCCAAGAACGCCGTACGGACTTTCGTCGGCTCGGCACCCGCCGAATCCAAGGTGGGGCTGACTGTTTACGGCACAAGCACCGGGAATGCCGAGTCCGACAAGCCGGCCGGGTGCCGGGACGTGCAGGTGCTGCACCAGCCGGACACCCTCGACAAGGCGGCGCTGACCAGCGCGGTCGACGGCATCAAGGCGAGCGGCTGGACACCGATGGGCACCGCGCTGCGCCGAGCCGCCGCGACACTGCCCAAGTCCGGACCGCGCTCCATCGTGCTGGTCTCCGATGGTGACGACACCTGTTCCCCGCCCGACCCGTGTGAGGTCGCAAGGGAATTGAAGCAGCAGGGCCTCGACCTGGTGATGCACGCGATCGGCTTCGCCGTGGACGCCAAGGCCCGCGCCCAGCTCACCTGCATGGCCCAGGCCACCGGCGGCACTTACACCGACGCGGCCGATGGCCCCACGCTCGAGCGGACGCTGCCACGAGTCAGCGCGGCCGCGCTGCGCAACTACAAGGCGGCGGGGGCGCCGATCACCGGCACCGCCGGCTACGACACGGCACCGGTTGCCACTGCGGGTCAGTACCTGGACACCATCGGCCAGAAAGAAAAGCGCTACTGGGCCGTCGATGTGCCCGCGGGCGCCACCACCTACTTCAGCGGCACGCTGTCGTTCCCGCGGCTGCCGAACATCTCGTCCACCGACGACATCAATACCCTCCAAATGCGCGTCTACGGCGCAGATGGCAAGGACTGCAACGTCTTCGAATCCGAGATGACAACCAAGTCGAGTGACGGTGAAGCGCTCACCGTCGCCAAAGCGTTCGATGGCGCGACCAAGGAACGCAAGGACGGCAGCAGCTTCGACAAGTGTAAAGGCGGGGGCCGGTACTACTTCGCGCTGACCTGGGATCACGTCTCCAACGGGGTACCAGAACGACTGCCGATCGAATTGCTCGTCGGAATCGAGCCCGCCGCAACCGATCCCGGTCCGGTGGCCGTCCGTCCGGAGACGACCTTCACCGAGCCGATCGGTGCCCGCACCACGGCGACCGGCGGCGGCTCGTTCAATGTCGCCTCCACCCTGACCGGCAGCGGCAGCTACGCCGACACCCTGCGGCCGGGCGAGTTCGTCTTCTACCGCGTGCGGTTGAACTGGGGACAGGGGCTGGCGTATCGGGTGCACTACGGCGAGAACGGCAACCGCGGCCTGAGCGGCATCTCGAATATCCGCACCACCCTGTACTCGCCCATCCGTGAGGAGATCGACGAGGACTTCGCGGCCTACACCGGTACCGACAATGTGCTGCCGTCCAACAAGCCCGCGCTGGCGACCGTGCCGATCCGGTACAACAACCGCAAGGCCGACGACCTGGACATTCGCCGGCAGGCGGTCGCCGGCTGGTATTACATCGCGGTCAAAGTGGGCTCGACCTTCGAGGAAGGCGGAACCAACCCGGTCCCGATTCGCCTGGATCTCACCGTGTCCGGCGCCCAAGAGGACGGACCGAAGTATTCGACCTCGGCCACCGACGGCGTGTTCGGCGAGAACACCACACCTGCGGCCGGCGGAAAATCCACCGGTGGCCGCACTCCCGAGGCCGCGAGCGCGGCGAGCGCGACCGACTCGAAGTCGTCGACGTTGATCGTGGTGGCCATTGTCGGGGCGGTGGGCGTCGGCGTGCTCGGTGTGGTCGGCGGCTGGTTCTTCGCACGCAGGCGTCGCGGCTAGCACGAGAGTCCGCCCGCCGCACCGGGTTTACCCCGGTGCGGCGGGCGGAAGATAGGTGCGGCAGCGCCGGTGTCAGCGGGCTGCTTCGATGCCCAGCTTTCCTGCCAGCCGCGTCAGATAGGCGCGCACATCGTCCGCATCGCGGTCCGGCAGGCCGAAAACCACCTCGGTGACACCGAATTCGGCCCACTGCGCGAGCTGGGCGGCATCGTGCCGTCCGGCCAGCGCGATGACCTCGGGGGTCCCCGTGCGGTCGTGTTCGCGCCAGACCCGGTGCAACAGTTCTATCTTGGTATCCAGACCTTCCTCGGTCGGCGTGGTGAGCCAGCCGTCGGCATTCTTTGCCAACCAGGTGAAGGACTGTTCGGTGCCCGCCGCACCCAGGATGACCGGGATGTGCTTCTGCACCGGCTTCGGCCACGACCAGCTCGGACCGAAGTTCACGAACTGTCCGGCGAAGCTTGCCTCCTCCTCCGACCAGAGGGCCCGCATGGCGTCCAGATGCTCGCGCAACACCGTCCGGCGTTTACCGGCGGGCACCCCGTGATGGGCGAGTTCGTCGGTGTTCCAACCGAATCCGACGCCCAGGCTGACCCGGCCGCCGGACAGGTGATCCAGCGAGGCGAGGGTTTTGGCGAGGGTGATCGGATGGTGCTCGGCGGGCAGCGCCACCGCGGTCGACAAGGTGATCCTGCTGGTGACGGCGGCAGCGGTGGCCAGCGCGACCCACGGATCGAGCGTACGCAGGTAACGGTCGTCGGGCAGGCTCGCATCGCCGGTGCGCGGATGTGCCGCGGCACGGACCACCGGGATATGGGTGTGCTCCGGCACGTAGAAGGCATCGAAGCCGGCCTGTTCGGCGGCTGCCGCCGCATCAGCGGGCGTAATGCCCCGGTCACTGGTGAACAACACAATTCCGTACCGCACTGTACGCGCTCCCATCGCAGAATTAGAACAAGTTCTACCACCTTTCCGGGACAGGACCAAGGCCCTTGCCGCACCGAATGAGAACCAACACGCCCGCCGCGAACAGCGCGGATGACGCGGGCACCCCTAGATGACTAGGTTCGCGTCCATGGGCTCTGACGCACTTCCGGAAAGAGACGACGTCGATCCGCGGATCGACGAACTCGGCGGGCGGCGCGCGCGATGGTTGCGTCGGCCACCGCGAATTCCGGTGGTGAGTCAGGCCGTCGGGCGCTTGGTCGCCGACCGGCAGGCCACCGCCGACACCATCGTCGCTGCCCCGACTCCGCTGCAGCCGATCGATCTCACCGACGACGCCCGCGTCGCCGAGGTGCTCGATCTCGCCGTTCGCGTCGGCGAAGTGGTGCTGGCATCGGGCACCGGTGTCATCGACACGACCACTCAGGTGCGTTTCATCGCCGCCACCTACGGGCTGTCACGCTGCAGCATCGACGTCACCTATGACGCGATCAGGATCTGGGCCGATCGAGGTCCGGAATTGCCGCCCGCGAGCACCATGCGGATCGTGCATTATCGGTCGCTCGACTTCACCAGGCTGGCCGCCGTGGATCGACTCACGCGCCGCATCCGCAACGAAGTGGTCGCCCCGGAGGACGCGCGTGCCGCGCTCGACGCCATCACCTCGGCCCCGCATCCCTATCACCGCTGGATGGCCACCTTCGGCTGGTCACTGCTCGCCGCGGCCATTGCGGCCCTGCTCGGCGGCGGCGTGCTCGTCGCCGCAATCAGTTTCGCGACCACCCTGGCGATCGACCGGGCCAACCGGGTGCTCAATCGGTTCGGACTGCCGTTCTTCTTCCAGCACATGGTCGGCGGCGCCATCGCGGCCGCACCCGCGGTCGCGCTGGCCACACTGGCCGGGCCACTGCACATCAATGTCGACCCGACACTGATCATCGCGGCCGGAATCACCGTGCTACTCAGCGGTTTACAGCTGGTCGGCGCGGTGCAGGATGCCATCACCGGCGCGCCGATCACCGCGTCCGCGCGCATGCTCGAGGTCGTCATGATGACCGGCGGCATCATCGCGGGCATTACGGTCGCGTTGCGGATCGGCGACCTCGTCGGCGCCACGGTTCCGCCGGTGTATCTAGCCAGCCGCGACATCACCGACCTCGCGGTGAAGGTAATCGCGGGCGCGGTCGCGGCGCTGGCCTTCGCCCTTGCTTGCTATGCCGAGCGCCGGGCCCTTGCCGCCGCCGCGTGCAGCGGTGCCGCGGGCACGATCTGCTATCTGCTCGTACAGCAGACCGGTTTCGGACCGGTGGTTTCCTCCGGCGTAGCCGCCACCCTGGTCGGCCTCGCCGGTGGTCTGATGGCGCGTCGCGCATTGACACCGCCGCTGGTCGTCGCGGTCGCAGGCATCACACCGCTGTTGCCGGGACTCAGCGTGTACCGCGGTCTCTACGCGCTGCTCAACGACGAGTTGCTGATCGGAGCCAACCAGTTGCTCGCGGCCATCGGTGTCGGCTGTGCGCTGGCCGCGGGCGTTACCCTCGGCGAATGGTTCGACCGCACAGTGCGCAGGCCACGGATCCTGAGTCGCTTCGGTGCACTGCGCAGGCCGATCGTGCGACGCCGCCGAGCCGACCGCGGCTTCCGGGCCGCGTTGCGGGACTCCCGTGCGACTTCGGCGGTAACCCGGTATCGTCGTACCGGTTAGTTAGGGTAGCCATACAGCGGACGCCCGCGAGATAGCGAGGTGGTTTCGGACATGTCGGACACAATTCCGTTCTCGACGGCGATCCGTACCGCCACCGAGGAACAGCACACCGAGGCCGAGAACTCCCGGTTCATGAGCGACATGCTCGGCGGCGCGCTCGGTGTGGACTCCTATCACCGCTACACCGGTCAGCTCTGGTTCATCTACCGCGCACTCGAAGGGCGCTGGAACCACCTCTCCGACGATCCGGTAGCGGGTCCGTTCATCCGACCGGAACTGGCGAGGACCGCGGAATTGGAACGCGACCTCACCCACCTGATCGGACCGGCCTGGCGCGAAGACCTGCAACCGCTGCCCGCGACCGCCGCCTACGCCGCCCGCATCGTCGAGTGCGCACACCAATGGCCCGCCGGCTACATCGCCCACCACTACACCCGCTACCTCGGCGACCTGTCCGGCGGACAGGTCATCCGCGGCACCGCCGAAAAACTCTGGAACCTGCCGCATCGCGGCGATGGCGTGCGCTTCTACGTCTTCGATGCCGTCGGCAACCCGGCCGCCTTCAAGCGCGAATACCGGGCCCTGCTGGATCAACTGCCCTTCGACGAGCTCGAACGCCGCAGGGTGCTCGACGAAGGCAAGCGCGCCTTCGCCATGAACACCGCGGTCTTCGAGGAGTTGGCCGCCGAATTCCCGGCCCGGCGGCCATCCTGACCAGGGCCGTTCAGTACGCGCCTTCGCCGCGGGCCACGGCGCCGATGGTCTTGGCGATCAACAGCAGATCCAGCACCATCGACCAGTTCTCGACGTAGGAAAGATCCAGTCGCACCGAATCTTCCAGCGACAGATCCGATCGCCCGCTGACCTGCCACAACCCGGTGACCCCCGGCTTCACCAACAGCCTGCGCCGCATGTTGCCGTCGTAGGAGTCCACTTCGCGCTGCACCTGCGGGCGCGGCCCGACCACGCTCATCTGACCGCCGAGCACGTTGAGGAACTGCGGTAGCTCGTCGAGGCTGAACTTGCGGATGACGCGCCCGATCGGCGTGATGCGTGGATCGTCCTTCATCTTGAAGAACACCGGGTTGCCGCCGTTGCGCTCGATGAGTGCGGCGACATTGCTGTCTGCATCGACATACATACTGCGGAACTTGATCATCCGGAACGGCTTGCCGCCACGCCCGATTCGCTCCGACAGGTAGAACACCGGCCCAGGGCTGGTCAGCTTGACCGCAAGCGCGATGGCGAGCATCACCGGCGCGATCGCCAGCAGCACCGTGCCCGCGAAGCAGACGTCGAACACCGCCTTGCCGGTCGACTTGGCACGGTCGTACTGCGGTTTCGCAATATGCAGCATCGGCATGCCGGCAACCTGACGGTTTGTCAGGCGGGTGCCCGCGATGTCCACGACGCCGGGAGCCACGATCAGTTCCACCCCGATCGGGTCGAGTTCCCAGGCCATGCGGCGCAATTCGACCGGGCCGAGATGGTCGGTCGCGGTGACTGCGACGGTGTCGGCGCCGCTGCGACGCACCGCCTCGAGTACCGACCGGTCGTCGCCGACCACCGAATAGGTGCGCCCCGATGCTTCGATGCCGTACGCGGTGGCTCCGTTGACCCCGTCCGGAATGCACACACCGACCACCCGATAGCCGGAGTCCGGGTCGCGCGAGAACGCGGTCGCCATCGCCTGTGCCGCCTCGGCGCCACCTACCACCAGGACCGATGTCCGGTACTCGCCGACGCCGCGACGCGCACGCGCGTGCAGCCGCCACAACAACCTGCTGAACATCAGCCCGAGCAAGCCGAGCGGCAACGCGATCGCCAGATAACCACGCGCGAACTCGATCTGGAAGATCAGCGACGCGATGGCAAGGAAACCGAACAATCGCAATGTGGCCGAGACCAACCGCCGGTATTCCTCCGAGCCGATGCCGACCACCTGTGGTGACCGAGTATTGCACGCGGCCAGAAAGGTTATCCAGGCCAAAGCCAGTGTTGTAGAGACAACTCCATAGCCGACCTCATAAGGCATCGGCCAAGCCAGCGGCGGTGCGACCGGCCCACCGAAGCGAATGACCTGCGCCAACCCGACAGCGACGGCGATGACCACTGAATCCGTTGCCGCCAAGCGGCGTACATACTCGGCCTGCCAGCGCTCGCGTTCCGAGCGCGGCGAAGTCAGCGGCGGTCTGGATACATCCAGATCGTCGCCATCGGTGAGCTCGAAGCTCATAAGAAGACGCACCTCCCCCTGGGAGAGAAACTCGTTGCCCCCGATCGACATCGATCGGTCCCCTCGGCTCAGCCTGACCGCCTGGGGTGTTCCATCAGTCGGTGACCAGAAGCTGATTGTTACAGAACACAGTCTGTTTCACATATCGAATCACAAGGGCCGCAAAGTATTCCACGCGATAGCCAATAGCGGGACGGCCAGCTTGCCGCCCGTCACTCGACGATCGTTGTAGCGACAACCAAGCAGGTGAAGCACGTGCGCCACCGATTGCCGCGCTTCGCGATCAGGGTATTGCCCCCGACACTATCGGTAACTGTCCGGATGCTACCGATCGTTCATGGGGGAAATCCGTCCAGAAACCGCTATCACCCAGAAGATTTCAGCATCGCCATGCAGGCGATTCGTTGTAACGTCTCACTGGATCGCACCGACGTCTGGGGCGTGCCGGTAATGCGCCGGGCGATCAAACTAGCCGCAGAAGTGGGGCCTGCATGCGTTGTCGACTCTGTGATTCCAATAAGCTATCAAGCGTTCTCGACCTCGGCGCGACCCCACCGTGCGAGAAGTTTCTCGCCGCAGCCGAACTCGATCTCGCCGAACCCACCTTCCCACTGCACCTGCGTTTGTGTGACGAGTGTCTCCTTCTGCAAATTCCGGCATTGATCACGCCCGAGGAAACATTCACCGAGTATGCCTACTTCGCATCATATTCCGATAGCTGGGTTCGGCATGCCGAAGCTTTTGTGACCCACGCCATCGAAAAGCTCGGCCTCGGACCGGATTCGTTCATAGTGGAAGCTGCAAGCAACGACGGCTACCTGCTGCAGCACGCAGTCGCTGCGGGGATCAGGTGCCTGGGGATCGAGCCGTCGGTCAATGTCGGCGCAGCCGCCCGGCTGGCAGGCGTACCCACCGAAACCGCTTTCCTGGACGAGGATTCCGCCGCGAAGGTCCGCGCCCAGCACGGGCCCGCGAACCTGGTCGTCGCCAACAATGTCTATGCGCACGTCCCCGACCTGCGCGGTTTCACTCGCGGGCTGCGCGAGCTCATGGCCGACGACGGCTGGCTTTCCATCGAGGTGCACCACGCGCTGAACCTGATGCGCCTGGGCCAGTTCGATACGATCTACCACGAACACTTCCAGTACTACACGGTGCTCTCGGCCCAGCGGGCCCTCGCCACCGCCGGATTGACGGTGGTCGATGTCGAACTGCTTGCCACCCACGGCGGCTCGATTCGGCTCTGGGCACGGCCCGAGGCGGTCGCCGACGGGCCGAGCGAGCGGATGCTCGAGGTGCTCCGCACCGAAGAAGCCGCCGGTCTCCACGACGTCGCCGGCTACCGTGACCTGCAACCCCGTGCCGACGCGGTGCGGCAGGAGCTGCTTCGCTTCCTGCTCGAACAGCGCGCCGAAGGCAAACGCGTGGTCGGCTACGGCGCACCGGGCAAAGGCAACACGCTGCTCAACTATTGCGGCATCCGGCCAGATCTGCTCGACTATACGGTCGACCGAAACCCGTATAAGCACGGGAAGTTCACGCCAGGCACCAGGATTCCGATCCACGAGCCCGGGCGGATCGACAACGATCGGCCCGATGTCGTGCTGGTCCTGCCCTGGAATCTCGAAGCCGAGATCACCGAGCAGCTTCGCCACATCACCGAATGGGGCGCCCAGCTCGTCTATCCACTACCCACGCTGCACTTCGCCGCGCTGGACTCCGGCGCCGATCCGAGCAATCAAAACACCGAAAGGCCTGCGCGATGAAGGTTGTGCTGTTCTGTGGCGGCTACGGCATGCGGATGCGTGACGGCACCGACGACGTGATCCCCAAGCCGATGCAGATGGTCGGCCCCCGGCCGCTGCTGTGGCACGTCATGCGCTACTACGCACACTTCGGGCACAAAGAATTCATCCTGTGCCTCGGCTACGGCGCCCAGCACATCAAAAACTTCTTCCTGAACTACCAGGAATCGGTGTCCAACGACTTCGTGATCCGTGACGGTCGTGTCGAATTGCTGCACAGCGACATCAGTGACTGGTCGATCACCTTCGTCGACACCGGCGTCCAGTCGGCGATCGGCGAACGGCTGCGCCGGGTGCGCCCCTATCTCGAAGGCGAAGAGACCTTCCTTGCCAACTATGCCGATGTCCTCACCGACGCGCCGTTGGACGAGATGATCGAGAAGTTCACCGCTTCCGGCGCCGCCGCATCGATGATGGTCGTACCACCGCAGTCGTCGTTCCACTGCGTCGACGTGACGGCGAACGGCGAAGTCAAAGAAATCATGCCGGTGTCGCGGATGCCGATCTGGGAGAACGGCGGCTACTTCGTGCTCACCCAGGAGGTTCTCGACCTGCTGCCGCCGGGCGGCGATCTCGTCGAAGACGCCTGCGGCGCCCTGGCCGGACAGGGGCGGTTGTTCGGCTACCAGCACGAAGGCTTCTGGAAGCCCGCCGACACGTTCAAAGAACGCGCCGAGCTCGACGCGGGCTATCGCACCGGCGTTCGTCCGTGGATGGTGTGGGAGAAGCAGGACGCATGATCGCGCTGACCACCGCACCGCTGACCGAAATAGCTGTGCTCGGCGCGCATTGCGACGACATCGCCATCGGTATGGGCGCCACCCTGCTGACGCTGGCTGGGAAGCATCCCGGTCTGCGGGTCCGCGCCCTGGTGATTTCCGGCGGCGACAGTGAGCGGGAGTTCGAGGAGCAGACGGCGCTGGCCGAATTCTGTCCGAATGCCGATCTCGATCTCACCGTGCTCGATGTTCCCGATGGCAGAGCGCCCGCGCACTGGGACCGAATCAAGAACGCCGTGCAGCACTTCCGTGGCAAGGCGGATCCGGATCTGGTCTTCGCGCCACAGCGCGGCGATGCCCACCAGGACCATCGGCTGCTCGCGGAGCTGGTCCCCACCGAGTTCCGCGACCACCTGATACTCGGCTACGAGATCCTCAAGTGGGAGACCGATACCCCGCAGCCGACCGTATTCCACCCGGTCAGCACGGAATTCACGGAGGCGAAGGCCAGGCTGCTGCTGAAGCACTATCCGTCGCAGGCAGGCCGCGACTGGTTCGACGAGCAGGCGTTCACCGGCCTGGCCCGACTGCGCGGTGTGCAGTGCCGGGCCGAGTACGCCGAGGCATTCGTGATCGATAAGGTTGTCCTCGATTTGGGAGGGAAATGAGCATGCGAGTTCTGGTCACCGGGCACCAGGGGTACCTCGGAACCGTGATGGTTCCGGTGCTGCGCGCCGACGGGCACGACGTGGTCGGGCTCGATTCCGGGTTCTTCGCCGATTGCGTGCTCGGCGCGCTGCCCGGCGATCCGCCCGGCATCGCCGTCGACCTACGCGATGTGACCGTCGAGCAACTCGCCGGTTTCGACGCGGTGATCCACCTCGCCGCGCTGTCGAACGACCCGCTGGGCGCGTTGCATCCCGAGATCACCTACGACATCAACCATCACGCGTCGGTCCGGCTGGCCCGGCTCGCGAAAGCGGCGGGCGTCGCGCGCTTCCTGTATGCCTCGACCTGCTCGGTGTACGGTGCGGCCGGCGAAGAGCTGGTCACCGAAGACGCACCATTGAAGCCGATCACGCCCTACGCCGAGAGCAAGGTACGCGTCGAGGACGACGTCGCAGCACTGGCCGACGCCGACTTCACTCCGGTCTTTCTCCGCAATGCCACGGCATTCGGCTTCTCGCCGCGGCTGCGCGCGGACATCGTGCTGAACAATCTGGTCGGGTACGCAGTGCTCACCGGGGAGGTGAAGGTGCTCTCCGATGGAACGCCGTGGCGCCCACTGGTGCACGCGGCCGACATCGCGACCGCCTTCGCGACCTGCCTCACCGCGCCGACCGAGGCGATTCACTGCCGCGCGTTCAATATCGGCACCGAGGCCAACAACCTGACCGTCGCGGACATCGCGCAGGCGGTGGTGGACGCGGTCCCGGGTTCGCGGCTCAACATCACCGGGGAGAGCGGCGCCGATCCGCGCTCCTATCGCGTCGACTTCTCCGCCGCGCGCGAAGCCATCGGCTTCCATGCCGCATGGACCATTCCGGCGGGCGCGCAAGAGCTGTATCAGGAATACACAGCCAGGGGACTCACCAGTGACGACTTTTTCCACCGGTTCACCAGACTGCCGCACCTCGAGAAACTTCGCGACGCCGGGATTCTCGACGCTTCGATGCGGCGGGTCGGCGGTCGGGGTGTCACCGCACTCGTGTGACCAGGTGCTGCCAACTGCCCGCGGCGCGGTCGCGGGCGGAGACGACGGTGACCGGCAACGGCCAGCCGATGGCGAGGTCCGGATCGTCATAAGCAACACCGATGTCCTCGGTCGGATCATGCGGACGGTCGATGCGATAGCACACGTCGGCCGTCGCGGTGAGCGCCTGGAAACCGTGCAGGAACCCGGGCGGCACGTACAGGTGCCGGAAGTCGTTGTCGTCGAGCCGGAAAGACTGCTGCTGCCCGAAGGTCGGCGACGAGGGCCGGATGTCGACAAGCACATCGTGCACCGCGCCGTTCGCGCACCGCACCAGTTTCGCCTCGCCGCGCCCGGAGCGGCCGTGCATGCCCCGGACCACCCCGCGCATCGACCGCGACTGCGAGTCCTGCAGGAACGCTGCCGCGGCACCGGGCACACCCAGCGCGGCTTCGAACTCCTCGGCATCGAAAGTCCTGGTGAACAGCCCGCGTTCGTCACGAAAGGGCTCCGGCGCCAGGACAAGGACATCGGCGAGTTCGGTCGGCTCGATACGCACGTGGCCATGGTGTCACGACTGTGGCTGTCGTGAACGCCGACGGTAGCCCTTGCCGCGGTTGCGGAAGCGACCGGCTGACAACGGTGCTCGATCTCGGCGCCGTGCCCGCCGCCGACTACTTCCCCAGCGCCCACGCGGCGATCGGGGTCGAGGAAGACGCGCATCCGCTCCGCATGGATATGTGCGAGGCGTGTGGGCTCGCGCAGCTGGCCGACGACGACACCCGCACCGAGGAGCCGCGCGGCGTGGAACCGCAGGCGCTGCGCGATCAGGCCGCCGATGCGATCGCCCGGGTCGCGCAGGCGGGTCTGCTGCGCGGGACCACGGTGCGCGAGTTCGGCAGTCCGCACGGCGGCACCTGGCTGCCGCTGCTCGCCGAACGCGGATTCCGGACCAGCGCGGAGCCTGCCGACATCGTGCTCGACTGCTTCGGCATCATGCACGAACCGGATCAGGCCGCGGCAGTCAAGGACCGTGCCGCCGCCACCGCGCCGGACGGGTTGCTGCTGATCCAGTACCACTCGCTGGCCACCATCGTCTCGGCGGGTCAGTGGAACGCGCTGAGGCACGGACACTTTGCTTACTATTCGCTGGCCGCACTCGGCCGATTGCTGAAGTCGGCAGGCATGAGCGTAGCGACGGCATGGGAATTCGACCTCTACGGCGGAACCGTATTGGTCGGTGCAGTACACGGTGCGGTCGAGCCCGATCGAGCGGTGCAGGCCGTACTGGCCGCGGAGGCGGAACACACCGATGTTGCCGCCCTACGGGGGCTCCAGCACACGACCGACCAGCATGCCGAAATGTTGCGGGCTTGGTTGGAAGCGACCACCGCATGCGGACAACGCGTGTACGCCTATGGCGCCGCCTCCCGTGCGGTGGCGCTGTTCAGCCTGGCCGGCCTGCACCGCGGACTCGTCGCGGCGGTAGCCGACGCCTCGCCCGCCAAACACGGACGCCGGATGCCCGGCACCGATATTCCGATCATCTCCCCCGCCGAACTCGTCTCGGCCCGACCGGATTCGGTGCTGCTGACACTGCGTGACCTGCTGCCCGAGGTTCGAGCCGAGTTCCCGGAGCTGGAAGGACGTTGGGTGCTCGACGACCCGGCGGGCCCCTCGGAGGGATGGTGAAATATTGCGTTGAATTCGCTGTGCCGAAACCGGATTGTTGCTGAATCAACCCAACGTAGTTGACATGACTAGTTTTATTTACCACCACCAGCCCACCCGGGACGATTGAAGGGCTTGTCGCCCCCATGAGCCGGGGGGGTCGGGCGTCGAGCGCGGCAGCGCTCGGCAGTGCGAGGGGAATCCAAGGGGATAAATCTGATGAGGGAAACAGCACCGTTCCGTAGCCGGAGTCTGCGCATTTTTGCCATGGCCTCGGTCGTCGCGTCGGGCCTGATCTTCGCGAACGGCACCGCAGCGGCCGCCATCGACAGCACCAATCAAGTCGTCGACCACAGCGACCGTATGGTCGAGGCAATCCAATCCGATACTCGCATCGATTTCGTGGCACCGCTGGACGGAAACCCGTTGACCCGCGAGTGGTTCCACAACGGTGAGGCGGCCTTCCAGATCTCCGGCCCGGACGCGGAGGACTGGACCGGCCACATCACCGTCGGCTATATGGTCGGATTCCCGGCCACCCTCAATGGAAAATTGCGATTCGAGTGGTCGTCACCGAGTCTCGGACTAGATCTCGGCGGCAGCGAAGGTGCGTTGCTGAAGCTCAACGACCTGATCCCGCGCGGCGGCATTCAGCTCGAGGTCGGTTTCGGCCCCGGCATCCAGACGGTCGAATGCGCGGGCGGCGACATCTCCGGTTCTTCAGGATTCATCCGGATGTCCGGTTTCCACGGCACTGTCACCGGTGTCCTCGGCCCGACCAACATCCGTCCGTTCGTCCGGGTGGTCAGTTCCAGCGGCGACACAGTGATCACCTACGGCAGGCTCTGGACCATCTGACCTCGGAAAGACCTAACGTGGTGTCCTTTCCGGGGGCACCACGTTCGTCGTCGAGGGCGTACAGAGCCGAGAGCGGGCCGTTCAGAGCAGATCTGGACGGTGCCGTACCGTCGCGACGGTACGGATCCGCAACCGCTGCAGCGCCGCCTTCGCCAGCCGGGTGTCGCCGGCCAGCACGTCGGCACGCTTCACCAACTCCGGGTAGTCGCCAGCGAGACGGTGGTGGAAGCGGAGCATATCGGTGAGCTTGCTGACCGTCGAGGTGCTGCTGCACAGGTTGAACGATGAATTCCGCCACGCGGCGGTGATTTCGGGCATTCCGTAGAACACCCCGAACGACGACACCCGCGCGAACAGGTCGACATCCATCGGGAACACCAGGTCGCCGCGCAGCCCGCCGACCCGATCGAAGTGCTCGCGATGGAACATCGCCGCCGCGGTCGGACCGAAATCGGCGGGCCCGCGGCGCACGATCGTGCGTGCCAGCGCACGGGCCGGCTGCCTGCCCTCCAACCCGGCCAAACCGAGATCGGTTTCGAGTACCTCGCCCGCCTCGTCGATCACCTCGAACCGGCTGGCACAGATGGCGATCGACTCGTCGGCCATCACCGTCAACTGTGCGGTCAGCGCGCCGGGTCGCAGCACGTCATCGGCGCAGACCACCTTCACGAGCTTTCCGGTCGAGGCCCGGATCACGGTGTTCCAGTTGTCGCCGATCGGTAGCACGGAACTATTGCGGAGCACCCGGATGCGCGGGTCGTCGAAGGAGTGCGCGATCTCGGAGGTGGCGTCGGTGCTCGCGTTGTCGAGGACGACGAGCTCGAAATCCACATCCTGCTCCAGCACCGAGCGCAGCGTCGTCGCAAGTGTGCGCGCCGAGTTGTAGGCCGGAACGCATACCGACAGCGTTGTCATGACAGGTGCCCCCTAAACGGTCGCGCGGCGCACCGGGCCGCTCTCCACCAACCGGAACACTCGCTCCAGGCCGGCCCGGCTGGCGTCGATCTGATCGACGGCCTTCTGCCGCAACGAATCCCGGACAGCCGGCGCATCGTCCCATACCTCCCGGATCGCGCGGCCGAGATTGTCCTCGAGCTCCGCATCGTTCAGATGTACCACCTGCAGCCCGGTGCCGAACATTTGGGCCAGGCCGTGAAACTTGTCGTCGTAGTACTCCGAGGCGGTAATTCCGACCGCAGGAATGCCTTGCGACAGTGCGAATACCGCTAGATGGTAGGCACTTGTTACAAGCAGCCTGCAACGCGCGACCTGACGTGCCACATCGTGCGCGGTGCCGCCACGCCCGACCGGTGCCGCCGTCCGCGCCGCCCCGGCCAGCAGCGGCAAGGTCGCGAGTCGATCCTCCGAGGCGTATTCGGAGATGATCAGCGGCACCACACCGGCATCGAGCTCGACGGCCTGGTCCCGGACCACCCCGCCGAGCGTCGCCTGGGCGGCCGCACTGACCTTCGAATAATCGGCCACCCGCAGGCACAGCCCGATATCGGTCCCGATCCGAGCGCCGCGCAACCGATAGCCGAACTCGACCGCGTCGTCACCGGTGATCATGACCCGCTCGGGCTCCACGCCGAACCCGCTCAGCAGTTCCGGGCCGCGGCGCGGTTCCCGCAGCGCGATGAAATCGGCGCCCGGCAACACCTGCGTGGCACGGCGCTGCAGCAGCGGATCCCGCAGCGGCCCCATGCCCTGCCCGACCATCGCGGTCGGAATGCCCAACGCATGAGCGCGTTCGAGCAGGTTGAGGGTGCGATTGGCCTGGTAGCGATCGACATCGGTCATGTAGCCGCCGCCGAGGGCGATGACCAGCGACGCGTGGGCGACGGCGGCTGGGATCTCGACAGGAAACTCGGCGCCGGCCGCTTCGGCTTCCGACTCGTCGTGGTACCGGCGCAGACATGCGCTGGAACGCAGGGCCCGCAGCCGATCCTTCGGCCCGTCGGTCGCGGCGCGCCACCGCAGTGCCGCAGGTCCGATCAGTCTCGTGCCCGCGGTTCGCGACAGCCGTCCCTGCCAACTGTCCGATCCCCAACACCACTCGGGTCCACAAATCGGTTCCGCCTCCGGCAGCAATGCCTGAAGCACGGCGGGTTGATGGGTCAGCACGCCGATGCGCGCATGCGGCCAGCGTTCTCGTAATCGCTCGATGGTGACGGTCATCATGGCGATATCGCCGCGATTGCGTAGCCAATACTCGCCGTTCTCGACAAGTACTCGAATCTCTTGTTGGTCTATATCGGAACGATCTGCAACCGAATGCTCGGTCCCCACTGTGATGTCCTCCCGCCAGTCCCCCGCGGGCCGGTTCGTGACCGGCACGAACTCGTTGTGAAATCTACCGCACCCGAGAGATGTCGGCCAGACTTGCGACCAACCCTTCCGGTAGGTTTCGTTTCCTAATCCTTTGTGCGCTTATCGATTTCGCCCGAATGGATGTCCCGCAGCGAAGCCCCGGCAAAGGCGGTGCAATAGTCGATGAGCTTGTCCATCGGCACCGCCAGCCGACCGCCTTGTTTCTCCACGATGACCCGCTCCAGCATGCCGACCACCGACAACGCGAAAATGTCGACGATCGGTGCGGGCGGATGATCCGCCGGCCGCGCCTCGGTGGCGGTGGCAGCGACCAATCGCGCGAAGCGCCATAACGCATCGCGCAGGCGATGCTCCGCCCCCGCTGCGTTCGGCTCGACGAACACGATACGAAGTTTGCGCGGATCCTGCGCCAGCGCCGTGAGATACGTACCGATGCCCGCCCGGAGTTTGCGCGTCCCCTGTGGCGGCGTCGCCTCCACCGCACGCGCCACCGCGGCGAACAACTCGTCGATGACGTGGTCGAAGACCGCCGCGAACAGCTCGCGCGTCCCGGCGAACGACTCGTAGAAGTATCGGTCGGTCAGGCCGGCCGCACGGCACAGGTCCTTGACGCCGGTCGCCGAATACCCGCGGGTGCCGAACAGCTCCAGGCCGGCATCCAGCAGCTTGCCGCGCCGGGCGGCTACCCGGGCTTCCGCGTCGACGCCGCCATAGGAGCGGACCGGCCGCCGCTGTCGTGGGGCGGCCGCGTCTGCCGTTCGCTCGCCGCGCTCACTCACGACATCCGCGCCAACGTCGTTGTCATGCCTGCATTGTCTCCCATCTGCGGCGACCATCTGCTAAATATGACGATCAGGATAGTCAGAATTAGACAGGGTCTTCATGACAACTCGAGGTTCATCGACACATCGCCCACAGAACTCGGGCTTCAGCAGACGCTCGTTGCTGCGCGGAGCCGCCGCAGCGGCGGGAACCGCAGGTCTGGCAGCAGCGACAGGAACCACCGCGGGACCGGCCGCCGCCCGGGCGCCCCGCAGGCGAAATGGTCCCGCGCGCAATACCGTCGCGGTGCTCGGCGCGGGTATCGGCGGGCTCACCGCCGCCCACGAACTGGCCGAGCGCGGATTCCAGGTGACCGTCTTCGACCGCAAAGAACTCGGCGGCAAGTCGCGCACCATCCCGCTGCCCGGCACCGGCGTGGACGGCCGGGCGCCGCTGCCGGGTGAACACGGCGCCCGCGGCTTCACCTCGTTCTATCACCACGTGCACGACACGATGCGCCGCATTCCGGTGCCCGGCACCGGCAAAACCGTCTACGACAATCTGATTCCGTTCTCGGTGAACGACCCGCGCTACCCGCGCGCGAACAACCTCCCCGATGGCTTCCCCCTGATGTTCGGATTCTATTTCGACCCGCGCCAGGCGCTCACGCCGGAAGGGATGCAGCGCGTCCTCGTCGAGGTGTTCATGAAGAACAACCTCATTCCGCTGCCGGAGGCTATGTACATGGCCGGGCGAGTGATCACCTATCTCACCTCCAGCGAGGAACGCCGCTTCGGGCAGTGGGAGCACGTCAGCTGGTGGGATTTCGTCGGTGCGGGCACCCGTTCGGCCCAGTTCCAGGCACTTGCGGCGACCGGCCTCACCCGTGCGCTCGTCGCCGCCAAGGAGTACGTGGCGAGCACCAGGACGATGGGCAACATGATGGAGGGCTTCTTCATAGCGCTGATGCAGGAGCTGACCGGCGGCCCGAAGGTATACGAGGTGCTCAACGGTCCGACCAACGAGGCCTGGCTCGACCCGTGGATCTCCCTGCTGCGCAATATGGGCGTGCAGTTCCACCCAGGTCACGCACTGCAGGGCTTCGTGGTGGACGACGACCGGATCGGCGACGCCCGCATCCAGCGCCCGGACGGTTCGATCCAGGTCTTCGAGGCGGATTGGTATGTCTGCGCGATGCCGACCGACCGGGCCCGCCGCCTGTGGTCGCCCGAGATCCGCACCCTCGACCCGGCTCTGGGCCGGATGGACGCGCTCCATGTCGACTGGATGAACGGCATGCAGATGTTCGTCAACGAGAAGCTGGAACTCGGCGCGGGATACAACATCTACCTCGATGCGCCGTGGCGGCTGACCTCCTATACCCAGCGCGCGTTCTGGGATGTCGACTACGCCGCGAAGTACGGCGACGGCAGTATCGTCGACGGTCTGACCATCGACATCGCCGACTGGGATACCCCCGGCATCCTCTTCGGGAAAACCGCCAAGCAGTGCACGCGCGCGGAGATCTACCAGGAGACCTGGGCGCAGATGACCGCGGCGCTCAACGATGACGGCAGGATTCAATTGAAAGAGGGCATCGTGCGCGAGTGGCTGCTCGACCCCGGTATCACCTGGGCCGACGGGCAGAACCACAATGACGAACCGCTGCTGGTCAATACGATCGGGTCCTGGGCCGATCGACCTACCGCGCACACACGGATTCCGAACCTCTTCCTTGCCGCCGACTACGTGCAGACGAATTTCGACCTGGCCACCATGGAGGGGGCCGACGAGGCAGGCCGTACCGCCGTGAACGCACTGCTGGAGGCGGCGGGTTCGAGCGCGCCGCGGGCCCGGCTGTTCACTCGCGACTCGATACCGGCTTTCGAGCCGCTGCGCCAATTGGATGCAGCACGATATCGAACAGGCCAACCGAACCTTTTCGACCTTGGTTAGATCCCGGCAAACACCCCCGCCCCACTGTGATGTCGACTCGCAGATCGCCGGGTCGCACCGGATGCGCCCGGTAGCCCGGAGTTGAAAAAAGACTGTTCCAGCTACTGGTCGATCTTCCTCGGGAGCCCGAATTGCCGGATGTAACTTAGACTGTTGCGCGGGAAGCGAGTTCGGTAGGAGGGCTCGCATCAAGATCACCAGCAACAGGGGGCAACGGTGACGGCACCGACCGGGCCGCTCCGCGTACATATGACAGGGTCCGAGTGGTTCGCAGCGGCGCCGGGTGGACTGAATCGGTACTTCACCGACCTGTTCGACGCACTCACCCGACAGCCGAATGTCGAGGTGTCCGCCGCCGCCTTCGGTGCGGTGTCCACGGACTCCGCCCCAGGCCTGCCGGGCGCCCGATCCTGGGGACCGCTCGGCGGATCCACCCTGCATCGGGCGCGCACGGCGTTTCTGGACCGCACCGAATTGCGTCGAGCAACGGTGCTCGACCGGCATTTCTGCCTGTACGGACCTGCCGCGATCGATCGGCGCGGACGGGTCCCGCTGGTCGTGCACTTCCACGGTCCGTGGGCGGCCGAGAGCAGGCTCACCGGTCAGAGCGAACTGGGCGCAAAGGCGAAATACCTGGTCGAGCGCCTGCGCTACGCCGGAGCAGACCGATTCGTCGTACTGTCCAACTACTTCCGTGACGTGCTCGCCAACGACTACCGGGTGCCTGCCGAACGGATCGAGGTGATCGCTCCCGGTGTCGATCTCAGCCGCTTCCGTGCGACACCGATCCCGGCCGCAGCCTCCGCCGGGCGCACCGTCCTGTGTGTGCGCAGACTGGAACGCCGCATGGGCATCGCCAATCTGCTGCGCTGCTGGCCGGGCGTCCTCGACCAGCATCCCGACGCCCGTCTCGTCCTCGTCGGAACCGGCACGGCGGAGCAGGAATTGCGCGCTCAGGCCGCCGCGATGGACAGCAAGGCCGCCGAATCTATAGTCTTCGCCGGGCATATCGACGACACGCGACTCACCGAGCTCTACGAGCAGGCCGAACTGACCGTCGTCCCCACCATCGCCCTGGAAGGATTCGGCCTGATCGCGTTGGAATCGCTCGCGGCAGGCCGCGCGCCCATCGTCACCGACTGTGGCGGACTCCCGGATTCGGTACGCGGGCTCGACCCTTCACTCATCGTGCGCGCCGGTGACACCGACGCACTCGGGGACCGAATCTCCGCCGCGCTGCGCGGCATCCTACCCTCCCCCGCTGAATGTCGCTCGCACGCAGAAACTTTCTCGTGGGATGTCACAGCGACGCGACATTTGACGATGTACGAGGAACTAAGGCAATGACCAAAGCCCTCTTCCTCGCGCATACCGCCGCACCATCCGGTGCCGAACTCGCCACACTGCGGCTGTTGTCCGCACTACGGGAGCTCGGGCGCGCCGAGGTCACGGCGATATTCACGGAGGATGGACCGATGGTCGAGCGCATGCGGGCGCGCGGGATCGAGACCTGTGTGCAGCGAAGCGGATTCGACAGTCGCGCCATGACCATCGGATCCGGCCCCGTCCGGCTGCTCGCCGGGTTCCTCGCCCTGCTGCGTCTCGGCTGGGCGATCGGCGCCACCGCGAAACGCCTACACGCCGAGGTGCTGGTCGCCGAGAGCAGCAAAGCGCTGGTGATGGGAGCAGTCGCCGCGCGCCGCGCGGGCATTCCGCTCGTCTGGCAGGTGCACGACCGCATCGCCGTCGACTACTTCGGCCGGGTACCCGCCCTCGTCCTGCAAACCCTGGGGCGACTGATCGCGCGCGGCTACATCGCTAATAGCAAAACAACATTGGCGACGCTGCGCACCGGTCGCCGCCCCGCGATCGTCGCCTACCCCGGCGTCGAATTGCACGCCGACACCGCCGCGCACCGCGCCGACCAGCGCGTACCCGAGGAAACCGTGGTCGCCGTCGTCGGCCGACTCAGTCCGTGGAAAGGCCAGGACGTCCTGCTACGCGCCGCCGCCGCCGCGACAGTGCGCCCGCACCGGATCCTTCTGATCGGTGGCACCTTCTTCGACGAAGAGCCCTACCGTGCCGAATTGGAACAGCTCGCACGCGATCTCGCGCTACCGGTGACCTTCACCGGGCACGTCGACGACCCGAACCCCCACCTGCACGACGCTGACATCCTGGTGCACTGCTCGGTATTGCCCGAGCCGTTCGGACAGGTTGTCGTGGAGGGCATGCACGCCGGCTGCGCGGTCATCGCCGCAGGCCCGGGCGGCCCGGCGGAGATAGTCGAGCACGGCGTCAGCGGACTACTCGTGGACGGCGGTGACGAAAGGCAGCTCACCGACGCGCTGGACACGCTCATCGCGGATCGCGCACTGCGCACCCGTTTGTCGGCCGCGGGCCGATCCCGCGCGGAGCACTTCGATATCGGGGCCTCGGCGCACACTGTCGCCGACTTCCTCGACACCCTCACCCGACGCACCGGCGCTGTGGGACACCAGAAT
Organism: Nocardia sp. NBC_00403; assembly: GCF_036046055.1. Classification (NCBI taxonomy): domain Bacteria; kingdom Bacillati; phylum Actinomycetota; class Actinomycetes; order Mycobacteriales; family Nocardiaceae; genus Nocardia; species Nocardia sp. NBC_00403. Next base: position 4,777,697 of record NZ_CP107939.1, on the reverse strand, counting down.
CCGGACGAACGGACTCCGCGTGTCGAACGGAACCCGCATGTCTGAGCGCAAACATGCCGCAGGCCACCCGCCGCCGCTTGACCAACGGCCGCCATCGACCACCGGCGGCGCCCACCGCAGATACGACGGCGGCCGCGGCCGCAACGGCGACGGTGCGCACCGCTCGCAGGGCATTGTCGCGGTGCTGCGTGACATCGGCCTTGTCACCTTCGGTAAGTACGGGCAGTACGTCATCACCTTGGTGACGGTGCCGCTGATCGCGAGGGTGCTCGGGGCGCACGGTCTCGGCCTGCTAGCCATCGGCATGTCGTCGTACTTCATCGGATCGCTGCTCGTCGATCTCGGCATCACCTCCTTCCTGGCTGCGCGCGTCCACGATTCCCACGACCGCGATCGCATCGCGAACATCAACCAATTGCGCGGGGACTACCTCGCCATCCGCTCCGCGATCCTCGGTCTCATCGGCGCCGCCCTACTGCTGAGCCTGGCCGCGGGCGCTTCGGACCAAGTGGAGATGCTCCTGCTGGGGCTTTTTGCCGGCGGATTCTGGTCGGTCTCCGAAGACTGGCTGTTGATCGGGCAGGGCAGATTCGGCGCGTCCACCGGCTATCAGGCGGTCGGCCGGGTGGGCTACCTCGTGCTACTGGTCGTGGTGCTGCCGCGGATTCCCAGCGCGGAGATCGCGATGCTGTGCCTGCTCGTCTCGTCCATTCCCACCGTGGTGCTGACCTGGTGGGACTCGCTGCGATCGTTCGGGCCGCCCGCGCGGCCACGGCATTTCCGCGAGGTGCTGCGCACGGGTGCACCGGTTTTCGCCTCACGTCTGCTGGTCACCACCTACGGCCAGGGCGCCGCTGCGGTGTACGCCGCGGTGCTGGACGCGGTATCCCTCGGCCTGTACTCCGCGGGCGATCGGCTGGTGCGCGCCATCCAATCCACCCTCGACCCCATCGGTTTCGCGCTACTGCCACGGATGGCCAAGCGCAGCGCCGAAGCCGGGTTCTGGCGCCGCGCCCTGCAGGCCCTCTCGGCCTGCGTGTGTCTGGCCTGCCTCGCCGTGGTCGCCGTGTGGCTGGCCGCTCCCGCGATGATCCATCTGGTCTTCGGCGACGAGTTCGCCTCGGCGGTCGGGCTGTTGCGCGTCGAGGTCTTCATGCTGCCCGCCACCACCATCACCTCCTTCATCACCACCGCTGTGCTGCCGGTGCGCCAGGACACCACCGGCGTGCTGATCGGTGCCATCCTCGGGACCTGCGTCGCGGCCGTCGCGTTGGTCATCGCCTTCCGCACACACTCGGTGTGGACGCTGGTCTACGGCAGCGTGATCGTCGAATGGACGGTCGCGTTCTGGTATCTCGCGCGCGTGCGCACCCTCATCGGCCGCGAGCGCGCACTGTCGGCCGCCGGTCCCGCGGTCGTGCTCATGCGTGAGGAGAGACGCTCGTGAGAATCCTGTATGTCGGCGACGATTGGGTCGGCAGCAATGCCCGCTCGCTGGCCGACGGATTTCGGCAGGCCGGGCACGAGGTCGTCGTGATCGACTCCACGCCGGTCACCCTGCCCACACGGTTGTCACCGCCGTGGCTCTACGCCAAGGCCACGCACCGGCGCGCGCCGTGGGCTGTGGAGCAGGTACACGCCGACATCGAGCGCGCCGCCGCCGACTTCCGGCCCGACCTGTTGTTCGCCTTCAAATCCGTACACCTCGACCAGCGGCGACTGCTGGACACCCTGGCCCGGCTGCACGTGCACTACAGCCCCGACGACGTCGCCAATCCCGAGAACATCAGTCCCGAGTATCTCGCGCACGAATCCGAATGGGACCTGATCGTCACCACCAAGCAGCACAACGTGGCCGAGCTGCGCGACCGTGGCGCCCGCGCGGTGACTTTCGTGCGCAGCGCCTACGACCCGGCTTGGCATCATCCGGCCGCGCGACGCGGCGCCCGGCAATTCCTGCTCGGCTTCATCGGCGTGTGCCGACCCGACCGGCGCGATGACATGGTCGCGCTCGCCCGAACCTACGGCGATCGGATGCTGGTCCGCGGACCCGGCTGGCGTCGGGTCCCGGAATTGCGCACCACTCGCGCGGTGGTGGCCGGACCGGTGTACGGACAGCACTATTCGGCGGTGATCGCCGATATCACCGCCAATCTGGTGCTGCTCAACTCCGACAACCGCGACACTCACACCTGCCGCACGTTCGAAGTGCCCGCAGCGGGTGGCCTTTTCGTCGGCCAACGCACCGACGAGCACGCCGAGCTACTGCGCGACACCGTCGAATGCTTCTTGTTCACCGAAGCGGCGGAGCTGCACGAGATCGTCCAGTGGTGCGCGGCGCACCCGGAGCAGGCGGCCGCGGTCGCCGCGGCCGGGTACCGAAGGATCGTCGACGGCGGCCATCGCTATGTCGATCGCGCCCGCGAAATCATCGCCTCGCTCGAGCGACCGACGTTCGCAAAGCCCGCGAGTGACAGTGCAGTTGTGGGCAACACCGCGTTTCCAGGTAACACGGCGCGCGGTGCCGACGAGTCACAGTCGTGAGTGCCTACACCGAGATCGCGCTGATCGCCTGCGCGCTGGCCACCCTCGTGGTGGCTGCCGCATGGGTCCCCGGTGTCGCACGGGTATTCGTGATCGCGCAGGCCGCCTTTTGGTCGCTGTCGTATATCGCGCGACCCGTCGTGCTGCTGGTGGTGCAACCGGATCCGCACTACGGCGACAACGTGCCCGATCCGCGGCTGGCCGAATACGGTTACGACGACAGCATCGCGCTGGTTCTGCACCATGTCGTGTTCGGCATGTGGGTGTACGCGGTGTTCATCGTCGGGTACGCGATCTGGTCGCGGCGGCGGTCCTCGATGCTGGGTGTCGCGGGCGAGCCCGCGACACTCACCGACCCGGACTTCATCCCGGCGCTGGTGGCCATCTATGCCGTCGGCGTCCTCGGGCGCGGCGCGACCATCGCCGCAGGCGCCACCGGCCATGCCGGTGATGTCGACAGCGCGAACCCGATTCTCAACTTCGTCGCCATTCTCGGCACCATCGCCGCGCTCGGATTGATCATCTTCGCCCGGCCCGCGCGGCCGCTGACGACGGTACTGATGCTGGGTGGGCTGCTGGTCATGGAGCTCGGGTGGACCGTGGCCACCGAGTCCAAGACCCCGATCCTCGGCGCCGCGCTTGCGGTGGCTGTCCGCTTCGCGCTCGTCGGCTGGACCAAAGGCAAGGCCGTCGGGGTGGTGGTGATCGCGGTCCTGGGCATCGGCGGCTTCGGCTGGCTGCAGTCGTTCAAGTCCACGGAATTCGCCAAAAGCGAATCGGCACTGACCAATTCGAGCTACCCCCCGATGGTGCAGCCGTTCCTCAGTATCCTGCGGCGCTTCGACCTGCTCGAGGCCGCGACCGACGCCTACTTTCACGGGCCCGGCTTCTGGGTGGCGCCCGACGAGGTGATCCGGCACGCCGCCCTGACCCTGATTCCGGCTCAGTTGCTCGGCACGGAGAAGTTCCAGTCCGGCACCGCATGGGCCAACGACGTTCGCGGCGCCTCTGTGGACATGACGCGGGTCTCGGTATCACTGGCCGAGGGCAACGTCAACGAGGGCTTTGTCCTCGGCGGGTACGCCGGCGTGGTGGTCTCGGTCGCCTTCACCTTCGGGCTGCTGCTGGCGTGGGCCAAATCGCTGTACTCCCGCTACTTCCCGATTGTGGTGCTCGGCCTTGCCATGACCGGCGCCTCCTCGCTGTTCGAGCGCGGAATCCTGGGCAGCATGGAGGCACTGGGCAAGTTCGTGCAGTCCGCCGTGCTCGCATGGCTCATCTATCTGGCGGTCAAAGAGTATCGGCGGCGGGCCCGGCCCGGGCCGGGCCCGCTGTCCCCGCCGCACGCAACACCAGTATTCATCGGGAAAAGAGGATCCGGGCAATGGGTTTGATCGACTACTGGCATATCGCGCGTAGGCGCTGGCTGATCATTGCCAGCGTGTTGCTGTTGTGTGTGCTCGCAGCGGTGGGATACGCGCAAAGCCTGCCGACCACCTATGTGGCTTCCAGCAGCATGTATGTCACGATGGCCACCGGAACCTCGGTGAACGATTCCTACCAGGGCGGCCTGGCCGCGCAGCAGCGCGTGCGCTCCTACGTCGATCTCGCCAACAGCGCCACACTGGCCAAACGCACCATCGATGATCTCGGCCTGAAGATGTCCATCGGTGATCTCCAGGGCAAGATCGCCGCCACCTCGCCGCCCGCCACCACCATGATCAACGTTTCGGTCACCGACAGCACCCCGACCCGGGCGCGCGATATCGCCAACGGTGTGGTCGCCCAATTCCGGCGCCTCATCGGTGAACTCGAAACGATCGAGGTCGGCGCGGCGCCCGCGGCACGCGTCGAGGTGATCGATCGCGCCGAGCTGCCCACCGGTCCGACCGGTCCGCAGACAACGCGGCTGCTCGTGCTCGGCCTGCTCGCCGGCCTCGGCCTCGGTTGTCTGGCCGCGTTCGTTCGCGACCGCACCGACCGCACGTTGCGCACGTCCAACGAACTCGAGGCCGTGCTAGCGGTGCCGATCCTCGGCATCATCGATGCCGGCCGTCCTGGCGCCGAAGACGAAACCCGAAGGCTGCGGACCCGACTGCTGCGCAATGGCGATGCGGCCGCGATCATGCTGACCAGTCTGACGACCAAGTCGGAATCGGACGTCACCATGGCGCTGGCGAAATCGTTCGCCGACACCGGCCGTCACGTGGTGCTCGTCGATGCCGACACGTCGAACGCGGGTCGCCTGCAGCCCTATACATCGGACCAGTCCCCCGGATTGGCTCGCGTGCTGCGCGGCTCGGCACAGGTTCCGGAATCGGTGACCTGGTGGCAGCAGACCGGTGTCTCGGTGCTGCCGCTCGGCGACGCCGACCCACAGACCTCCGACCTGCTGGCCTCCGATCGGTTCTCGGCCGTCATTGCCAAACTGCGCACCGACTTCGATCACGTCATTGTGCAGGTGGCCCCGATCACCGACGCCGCCGATGCCATCGCACTGGCCGCACTGTTCGACCAGACCCTCGCCGTGGTCCAGCTCGGCAGCACCTCCAGCGCACAGGTGCGTGGCGCGCTCGCCACCTTCGGCGACACCGCGCTCACGGGTGTTGTCGCCCACAGCGTTCCGAGCAGCCGCCTGCAGCGACTGATGGGGAGGCCGTAAGGATGCCCGAGGACGCCGTCGGTCGACGACGACTGCTCGCAGCATCGCTGGGCGCCGCCGCCGCGCTCCCACTCGCGGCGTGTGCCTCGTCCGATCCCCCTGGTAGCCCTTTCCGCTCGCCCAACGTCACCGACGCACCCGCGGCACGCAATGTCCGTGACTTCGGTGCGGTCGGTGACGGCGTCGCCGACGACACCGCCGCGTTCGCCGCAGCGGCCGCGGTCGGCGGCACGCCGCTGGTGCTCTACCTGCCCGCTGGGCACTACATAGTGCAGTCGTGGCCGGAAATGTCTGATTACGCAACGGTCCTCGGCGACGGCGCGGACGTGTCGGTTGTGGTCTGCGACGCGGACACCACCTTGATCAACCTCCGCAAGCGCAATCGGATCCGGTTCGCCCGCCTCGGCATCTTCATGACGGGGCCGCGCTCCACCGCCGTCGTGCTCTCGGAATGCTTCCGCTGTTCGTTCGACGCCGTGGTGATCCGCGGCAACCATCTCAGCGACAACCATCCACGCTTTCTGGAGCAGCGCGGTGTCGTCCTCGACCACAACACCGGCGGTACCGCATTCATCAACTGCGACATCAACAACTTCGGCGTCGGCATCGTCACGTCGTGCATCCAGAACTACGTCACCTCCTCCAAGCTCACCAGCAACTACATCGGGGTGCTCGGCACCGGCAGCGACCACAATGCCGGACTTGCCATGACGAACGTCGAATTCGTCTCCGACAACGACCCGCACACCACCGACAAGCACATCGCCATCGATGGCGCGGCCAATGACTGGTGGCTGACCAATGTCTGGTTCGAGGGCGCGGACATCGCGCTGTCGATCGGCCGGCGTGATCGCGGCGGACCCGCCCAATTCGGCATGACCAACTGCAAGGTCGCCGCCCGCTCCGTCGGCATCGACCTGGTCTACTGCCGTCAGCCCTACCTCGCCAATGTGCAATTCGACGCCGACCTCGACAAGCCGCCGATCGAGCTGCGCATAGATCCCGCAGGCTGCCCCGAGGGCACCGCGATCAACCTCATCTCCAGTTCCACCGATGAACTCAATCCGGCGATGTTCCCGGACGCCTGGCATGTGATGGGTCGCAACAGTGTGCATTCGCCTCGGTTCACCGGAACGATCGTCGGCAGAGCCGGGCGCGGCGACACCGATATCTTCCAGGCCCAGACCGCCGACGGAGCCGTGCGCTCCGCCGTCCTATCCAGTGGTGCATGGCTTTCCGATCATCCAGAAAGCGGGATCGTGCTCAAGGATCCGGCAGGCGGGTATTGGCGACTCTCGGTAGCTACCGACGGTGCGGTGAAAACGACCTCGCTCGGTAGTCAGCGACCCCGGGAGTGAGCCGTGACCGATCACTCACCTTCGTTGTCCGATATCCGACTCGGGCCGGCCACCCTGCACGGCGTCATCGTCGTGTTGCGGCCGCCCCGGATTGCGGACTACGCGCAGTGGCGGCGGATCCGGTTGCGCGATCAGCGGACCATCGAGCCGTTCTGGACCAGTTCACCACTGGACTGGGCGGCACGGCACAGCGGAAAGCAGTGGGTTCGTGAATGTCTCGTGGTCCGCACGCAGGCGCGTGCGGGTCGGCGGCTGTCCACGGTGATCGAAGTCGCAGGCCGCTTCGCCGGGCAGATCGAGCTCGTTTCGATCGCACCCGAGACCGGGTCAGCGGAACTGGGTCTCTGGGTGGATGCCGACGTGGCACGGCACGGTTTCGGCGGGCTCGCGGCATCGCTCATCCTGGACTTCGCCTTCGGGGCGGCCGGACTGCAACGCCTCACCGCCCCGATCTCGCCCGCGAACATCGCGACCTCGCGCGGGGCGGCATTGATGGGGTTTCGACGCGAGGCGATGATGACGCGATACTTCGACGTCGGCAGCGCCAGGCGTGATCACGAACTGTGGGCGATCACCCGGGAGGCGGTTCCGCCGAACGGCTTCACGGCCCGCTGGATCACCCGCTACGACGGCCAGTTATCGGCCGCACCGACCACACCGAGCGCTCCCGAGGGTGCACCGATTCCGGCGACCACCGTGCTCGTCGCCACCGCCCGGTATTACGCGGGCCGCGTCTTGCACATGCTGGATCCGCTGCGGACACCGAAACCGATCCGGCTCACCGACGCCGAACATCCGGCCCTGGTACTGCGCAGCCGCAGGCGTGGGGACTGGGCGCAGTGGTGCGCGGCGCGCATGCACAGCCGAGGACGGCTCGATCCGGGACCCGGCGAATCCGAAGCCGCCTGGGCGGCACGGCACTCCCGTTCCCGGTGGTGGCGCGAATTGCTGCGGGCCAGGGCAGGTCTGCATTCCCCGACCGGACTGGTGCTCGCCATCGAGGTGGACGGCGCGTACTTCGGCGAAGGCAGACTGTTCGATCTCGACATGTTCGACCGCAATGCCAAGATGTTCGTCTGGACCGATACCGCCGGTGCTGAACAGATCCGGCTCGCGGCCACCCAGCTGCTGCTCGACTACGCTTTCGCCGAGCTCGGACTGTGCCGGGTCGAGACGGCCATCGAACTCGACGATCTCGGTGCCGCCGAAGTCGCCGCTCGGGTCGGCATGATCCGCGAGGGCCGGATGCACTCCTACGTCGGTGCCACCGGTCGACGCGCCGACCACGACCTCTGGGCGGTAACTACACAGGCCGACCAGTCCTCGCGAGGACAAGTCTCCGAGCCGGACGTACAGTGATTCCGAGATCCATCGCGCGCAAACAGATTCGTGCCGACGGCTTTCTGTGTGCGTGCCTCACGACCCATCGGGAGCCGATCATGGTCCATGTCCCGGGTAGCAACCCGTCGGCCGATCGCCGACCCTTCACCCGCAGCAACCAACTCCAATCCCGCCTGCACGATCTGGTGCCCGGCGGCGCGCACACCTATGCGCGCGGCGCCGATCAGTATCCCGAGTTCATGGCGCCGATCCTGGTCCGCGGCAGCGGTGCACGGGTGTGGGATGCCGACGGCAACTGGTATGTCGAATACGGGATGGGCCTGCGTTCGGTCACGCTCGGACACGGGTTCCGGCCGGTGCTGGACGCGGTCACCACGGCGATCGCCGACGGGGTCAGCTTCAGCCGCCCGACCGAGCTGGAAGTGCTTGCCGCACAGGATTTCCTGACCCTTGTGCCGGGTGCGGACATGGTCAAGTTCGCCAAGAACGGCTCCGATGCGACCACGGCGGCGGTGCGGCTGGCCCGTGCCGCGACCGGGCGCAGTGTCATCGCGATGTGCGATCAGCCGTTCTTCTCGGTCGACGACTGGTTCATCGGGACCACTCCGATGGACAGCGGCATCCCACGCGACGTGGCAGCGGGCACCATGAAGTTTCGCTACAACGACCTGCCCTCCCTCGCGACGGTGCTCGACACCGGCGCGGTCGCCGCCGTCGTCATGGAGGCGGCCACCGCGCTCGCCGAGCCGGAACCCGGCTTCCTCGAGGGCGTTCGCGATCTGTGCGACCGCTACGGCACCCTGCTCGTCTTCGACGAGATGATCACCGGATTCCGCTGGTCGGCCGGTGGCGCGCAAGCGGTGTACGGCGTCCGCCCCGACCTGTCGTGCTGGGGCAAGGCCATGGGCAACGGATTCCCCATCTCGGCGCTGGCAGGCAAACGCGAGTTCATGGAACTCGGTGGCCTGCGCACCGACCACGACCGCGTATTCCTGTTGTCCACTACGCACGGCCCGGAATCGGGCTCGCTGGCCGCCTTCCGCGCCGTGGTCGACGAATACCGCACCGGTGACCCGGTCGCCCGCATGGAACACGCCGGGCAGCTACTCGCCGACGGCGTGAACGCGGTCGCGGCCGAACTCGGTATCGCCGACTACCTGCAGGTGCTGGGCCGCCCATCCTGCCTGATCTTCGTCACCCGAGATCCCGAAGGTAAGCCGTCCCAAGAGTTCCGCACCCTGTTTCTGCAGGAACTCCTCGAACGCGGCGTCCTCGGGCAATCCTTCGTCACCTCCGCCGCCCACACCGACGCCGATATTGCCCACACTGTCGGCGCGTGCCGCGAGGCGGCGGCGGTGTATCGCAAGGCGATCGAGCAGGGTTGTGTGGACGGGTTGCTCGAAGGCCGGCCCGTCGCCCCCGCATTGCGGCGACACGCCGCGCCCCGCAGGATCGACCCGACATGAATCCGCTCCTCGGTCCATCACCGACCCCCCGTGCTCCGACAGGAAGTCGAATGACCCATCGCCGCGCCGACGGCAACCACGCACGCACAAGGATCACCGAGCCGGTGAGCGCATGAACGAGCCTCGCCTTGCGATCGTGCACGAGCGTTTCACCGAGTTCGGCGGCTCTGAGGCCGTCATCGGTGAATTCGTCGAAACCTGGCCGCACGCAGAGGTCTTCGCACCGATCATCGAACCAGACGGGGTGCGGACGCCACTGAAGACGGTGCACGACACCTGGCTCAGCCGTGCCCACGCCGCCACCGGTCGCCGTTCGCACGCCCCGCTGTTGCCCTTCGTGCCGCGAGCCTTGCGCCGCCTGCCGCTGCGCGGCCGGTTCGACGCGGTCCTCATCAGTCATCACTCCTTCGCCACCCAGGCGGTATTCGCCACGGACGCACCGACCATCGTCTATGTCCACAGCCCCGCCCGCTGGGCGTGGGATGCCGAATTCCGCGCCCAAGAGGCGGGCGGGCGGGCCGGGCAGCTGGCCCTCACCGCCCTCGGCAGGCTCGCCCGTCGCGCCGAACTGCGCGCCGCACCGCACCTCACCCACATCATCGCCAACTCGCATGCCGTCGCCGACCGTGTCCAGGACTGGTGGGGCCTGCCTGCCACGGTCGTCAACCCACCGGTGCAGGTCGAGCAGTTCACTCCGGATGCCGCGATCCCTCGCGAGGACTTCTTCCTGTTCGCAGGCCGGCTGGTGCCCTACAAACGCCCCGATCTCGCCATCCGCGCCGCCCAACGCGCGGGGGTCCGCCTTGTCGTCCTCGGCGACGGCCGCTTCCGCAGCCAACTCGACGCCATCGCGGGCCCCGAAACCACCTTTCTCGGCGCCACGTCCTTCGACGTGCTGCTCGACACCTACCGGCGCTGCAATGCATTGCTCATGCCGGGCATCGAGGATTTCGGCATCGTGCCGGTCGAGGCAATGGCCTGCGGCACACCGGTTCTCGCCGTCGGACAGGGCGGCGCGCTCGATACCGTCCGCCCTGGCGTCACCGGTGCGTACGTCGACCACGGTAGCGACGAGCACGTCATCGAAGGCATGGCCGCGGCCATGCGCGCCTTCGACCCGACCGCCTACCACCCCGCAACCATCCGCGACCACGCAATGTCCTTCTCCCCCAGCGCCTTCCGCGCCAATATCGCCGAAACTGTCGCCGCCGTCACGCATCGATCGTGACGGCGGCGACCGCATCCGGCGACTGGGCGCTATTGCTCGGCAAGATCCGTTCTCAGGTGCTGCAGCGCGGAGCGGATCCGGGATTTCGCGGCGGGCAGCCCGATACCGAGGCAGGCCGCGACCTGCGGATAAGTGAGATCGCGATAGTAGGCGAGGGTGATGGATTCGCGCTGCAGCGAGCTCAGACCGGTCAGGCTCCGGCGGACGGCTTCGCGGTCGTGGTTGCGCAGGGTTTCCTCGGCGACCACATCCATGGGCGGTTGGTAGGCGCGGGCGCCCCACTGGTGATTGTGGTCGACGGTCGCCCGCTCGTGCCGTACCCGGTCCACCGCCTGCCGATGGGCAAGCATCCGTAACCACGTCAGTGCCGATCCGCGATGTTCATCGAAGCCACCCGCACACCGCCACACTTCCAGGTAGACGTCCTGGCACGTTTCTTCGGCATATCCAGGGTCTCGGACAACGGCGAGAACTCGCTGAAATACCAGGTTTCGCGTGCGGCGATACAACTGCGCAAATGCGTCACGATCGCCATTACCGATGCGGTGCACCAATTCTGCATCGAGCATGGTCACGATTGCCCCCTGACAAACAGTGATACGACAAGAAGGAGATACGTCGAAACACTCCGTCGAGGGCATGGACGGTGCTGTGTGGTAAACGAATCCGGCCAGGGACAGGGGCCATCGGATCCACCGTTCGTCAGACTACCGGTCTCTATCGAGGTGCCGTCGCGAATTCGTCGATGCGGTGAATGCCGAGAATGGCTGGGGCAGAATCAGATCCGGAGCCCGAGCTCCACGATGGCTTTGGCGACCGCCTGCACCGGCACACGATTGGTCCGCGCATGGGCTCGGATGAGCTCGTAGGCGGCATCGGGTGTCGTCCGCCCGGCATTGGCGAGCACACCTTTGGCTTGCTCGACGATGATCCGGGTATCCAGCGCGTGCATCAGCTGCTCGGTCAGCTGTTCCTGGCGACGAATGGCGGTCGACTTGACGATGTGCCCGGCCGCCATGCTGGCGAGCAAACCGCCCACCGAGAGATCTTGTTCGGTCCAGTCGCGTGGCTCGTGGGTGTACATGCCGAGCGCACCCACTGTGACATCCCCAGACCGCATCGGTACCACCACTACCGACGAAACCTGTTGTCGGACTGCCTCGGCACAGAATTCCTGCCACACCGCACGCCGACAGCCGATGTTGGTGACCGCGATGGGTGCGCCGTGCCGCATCGCGGCCACGCACGGGCCACGTCCAGTGCGGTGCTGACAGCGCTCGACCTCCAACAAGGCGTCGGGTGTCGCCTCAGTGAATCTCTCCGGCCCGTCCTGGACGAGCGTCACCGTGCAGCCCGCCAGATCCAGCACGTCGATGGCGCTGTCCATCAGCTGCCGCACCATCCGCGGGGTCTCGCCGACAACGGCGACCGCGTCCGCGAGCCGCGACACTGCCGCAACCAGCACCTGACTGTCCGACACCCGCACCACCCCGCACGCGAAGACCGATCGTCCTGTCGAGTCCAGCGCCGCACTCGCCGACATTTCCATGGTATGGCCATGCCGACGAATTCCGTTGCTCTCGTACACAATCGGTGGGTCGACACGCCCGGCTCCCGGATGTAACCATGGACGGCAGGCTCGACCCGGCCGTACACGGTGTCGTGCACGGTCAGGGTATGCCCGCACCACCGGTGTTCGCCTCGCCGACCTCGCCGCCGACCTCGTCGAGGGCCGGATCGACATCGCCGACATCGTCGTCGAACCACCGGAGTGAGCCCAGGTCGTCGGCGATCAATCGGCGGCGTCGAATCGGATCCGGCTGGCGACCACCGACTCGGCCACCTCGGCCAGCGACATCCCGTGTGCGAAGGCATAGGCACGCAACCGCGCGTAGGCATCCGCCGCGCGAATACCCAACTGCCCGATCACCATTCCGGCCGCTTGATGGATCACACCGCTTGTCAACGGCTGATCCCGCCACCGGGGCACACCATGACCCGGTTGCGCAGCGCCTGCGACCAGCTGTGCGGTCACCAGATCGGCAATGTGCAGCCCCGCAGAGATCATTGCGGGCCGCGGCAGACCGGGATGCTCGCCGTAGAGATCGAGCGCACCCAACCGGACCGCACCCAGGTGCAACGGCACCGCGACCATCGGTCCGGAAATCCTCGGGTGCCCAATCCTTTCGATGCGAGCGAGCTCCGCGGCGAAACCGGGCCAGCGCTCGCCGCTCGCCGCCAGGTCGGCCAGCAACACCGGGACGCCCTGCGTGACGGCCTCCACCGCAGGCCCCTGGCCGAGGGTGGTCTGCACCGTCTCGACGAGGACGGCGACACCATCACTCACACACCAGGGTTGCAGCCCCGCATCGCGTTCCCGCATCAGGATCGCAGCGCGGCGCACCGGCAACACCCGCACGCACGCATCGGCCAGCGCGGAGATCCCGCCACCGCCGATCGACAGCGCCGACAGGAAGTCATCGGTCAGGTGATCGAACTGCGCCACACTCATCCTACGAACTACTCACGACCATTGCCCCCATTGCGAATTCGACGGTTCCTTCTTCTGGTATTCGTCACGCTTCCGACAATGGACCCCCCGACGCATCGCAAGAATACGAAACGCCAACTCTCCACACCAGGGCCGAAGGGCCCGCGAACCGAGGGGCAAGACGTAGGTCCGCCTACGGAATGGTGTCGGCCTGCACCTCGGCGTGCAACCGCCGCAGCACCGGCGCGCGATCGGTCAGCACCGACCAATTTCGGGAGATGGCTTCGTGCACCGCGTGCGCCGCCGAGACGAGCGCGTCGGCGTCGGCATGCCCGGTCAGCAAGCCGCCGATGTCGGCGGCGATGCCGACGTCGAGCACCGGCACCACAGTGTGCGGCATGCCGAGCAGCGCCGCGAGAATATCCAGCTGATCGGCGGGCACCAGCGCCCTCGCCGCAGTGAGCACCGCGGCAGGAACGACGATCGTATTGCCGGATCCTGCTGTGGCCCAAGCGATCGCGTGCGGATAGGGATCCCGTCGGCACCAGCCGAGGACCGCGCCGAGATCGAGGACGACGCCGGTCAGGGTCGGCGGGTTCACGCGGCGCCGGCCGCGTACTCATCCTCGGTCAGGGGCGGTAAGCCCAATAGTGCGCGTCCGTGATTGATCATCTCCAGCGGCGGCTTGCCACCGTAGACGCGTTCGATGGTGGCAACAGATTGTGCGCGGTCCATGCGCTGCCGGACCGACTCGGCGACGAACTGCGAAACCGATTCGATCCGCCCGCCCTCACGCCATTTGTCCAGGGTCACGGCGATTTCCTCGGGGACTGTGACCGTCACCTTCCGAGTCTTACGCTCTCTCGCCATATCGGAAGTGTACTCGGATATGGCTTGCCGAGACCGGGTGCATACCGGGCTGCGACATGGGAAAGTCTCGGTCATGAGAGCGCACCGTCGCATCGCCGTGGTCATGGCCGGGTTCGTGAGCGTCACACTGGTCGCGAGCTGCGGCACCGGGTCGCAGCAGAACAGCGGTCCGACCGCTGCCACCGTGTCCGGCGTGATTCCTTTGATCTCCACCGACGACCTGCGAGCCGCGCAGCCCGACGAGGTGCACCTGTTCGGACTGAACGATCTGCACGGCAACCTCCAGCCGCCGAGTGGTTCGAGCGGAAAGATCGCCGGATATGAAGCCGGCGGGGCCGCGTACCTCGCCACGCATTTGGCGCGGCTGAAGAAGGCCTATCCGGCCAGTGCCGTGGTCGCGGCGGGTGACAATATCGGCGCGAGTCCGCTGATGTCCGGGCTGTTCCACGACGAGCCGACGATTTCTTTTCTGAACTCCGCCGGACTGGCCGCGTCGGCGGTGGGAAATCACGAATTCGACAATGGTGTCATCGAATTGGCGCGTATCCAGCAGGGCGGCTGTGCACCGGACGGCTGTTCGCCCAGCGCGCCGTTCATCGGGGCGAAGTTCCCGTACCTGGCCGCGAACGTCACCGACGCCCAGGGCAGACTGCCGGCGGCGCTGCGCCCGTGGACCATGCTGGAAGTCGGCGGCCACCGGATCGGCGTTGTCGGCACCGTCACCCCCGACACCGCGAATATTGTTTTCCCCGAAGGCATTCGAGGCTTCACGTTCGGCGACGAGATCGACGCGATCAACGCCTACGTGCCCGAGATGAAGGCGGCGGGCGCCGAAACCATTGTGGCGCTGCTGCACGATGGCGGCGTCCAGAAGGCAGGCCCCGACGCGGCGGTCGACTACAACGGCTGCGCGAACATCACCCCCGAGGTCACCGCGCTCGCCACCCGCACCGACCCCGCGGTGCGGGCGCTGGTCACCGGGCACACCCATCAACCATATGTGTGCACGATCGAGGGCAAGGTGATCACCCAGGCCGCCTCCTACGGCAGGCTGATCACCGACATCACCCTGACATTCGGCACCGATAAGGTGCGGGCTTCGGCGGTGAATCGGGTGGTCACCCGCGAGGTCACCCCGGACTCGGCCACCGCCGACCTGGTCGCTTTCTATACCGGCCAGGCCGCACCCCGGGCGGCCCGGGTGGTCGGCACAACGGCGCAGACGCTCGCACACGAACCGGCGGCCTCCGGCGAATCGCCACTCGGCGATGTCATCGCCGACTCCATGCTGGCGGCCACCTCGTCCGCGCCCGCCGCCGCGGTGGCGGCCTTCATGAACCCCGGCGGCGTGCGCGCCGATCTGAAATCCGGCGAGATCACCTACGGCGATATCTACACCGTCCAACCGTTCGGCAACCAGGTCGTCACCGTCACCCTCACCGGCAGCCAGGTACTGCGTCTACTGGAACAGCAGTGGGACAACCCGGGCAAGCCCACCGTGTTGTCGCCCGCCGGACTCACCTACACCTATGTCGCCTCCGCCCCGAAAGGCACCCGGGTGGTCGCCGACAGCATCCGCATCGCGGGCCTGCCCCTCAATCCGGTCGCCAGCTATCGGATCACCACCAACAGCTTCCTCGCCGCGGGCGGCGACGGCTTCACCGTCTTCACCGAGGGTCTCGACAAGACGGTCGGACCTATCGACCTCGATGCCTTCGAGGCGTATGCGATGGGCCGCCCACCGCTGCAAGTACCCGCCGGCCGTGCCGAAAAGCGTTAGCTCGCAACGCACCGGCAATCGCCCGTGTGCGGGTGATCACACACCAGCAGACAATCTGGACAGACGACCAGTCATTACTTCAGGTAACTGAAATTCTGTGTAACACATACCCTTTGACCTGCACATACGGTGACCAAACCCACAGCCCAGACAGGGCCTGGTGGCTTGCCCCGGCCGCGCTGACCGAACTAAAGTTACTCACCAGTAGGAGGAAGGTGTCACCTACTTCGGCCCGACCGCTATCGCTCGGGGGCCGACATCACCAGATGTCCGCATTCACTGCTGCATGCCGGATGAGCGTTGTCCGACAACATGGTTCGAACAAGAAGCAGGAGATTGCGATGGCTATTACCTACATCGTGACGGGCGGTACCGGTTTTCTGGGGCGCCGGGTCGTGCAGGGACTCCTGGACGCGGATTCCGACGCCATTGTGCACGTGCTGGTGCGCGCCGGATCGCTGGCGAAATTCACCGAGCTGGCCGAAAACTGGCACGGCGGAGAGCGTGTCTTCGCGCTGGTCGGAGATCTCACCGCGCATAGGCTCGGACTCGACAAGGACGCGCCGCAGGCCGATCACATCATCCACCTCGGCGCTGTTTACGACATGACCGCCGACGAGGACACCGCACACGCCGCCAATGTCGCGGGCACCCACTCCGTGCTCACGCTGGCCCGCGAGCTGGGCGCGGTGCTGCACCACGTCTCCTCGGTGGCCGTCGCGGGCGATCACAAGGGCAAGTTCTTCGAGGAGGACTTCGACCTCGGCCAGCGCCTGACCTCGCCGTATCACCGCACCAAGTTCGCCGCCGAGCAGCTCGTGCGCGAATCGAGCGGCGTGCGCTGGCGCGTGTATCGACCCGCCATCGTGGTCGGTGATTCCCGCACCGGCGAGATGGACAAGATCGACGGGCCGTACTATTTCTTCCCCGCCATCGCCAAGCTGGGTGCCCTGCCCACCGATCTGCCCGTGCCGCTGCCCGATCTCGGCGCGACGAACATCGTGCCTGTCGACTATGTCGCGGCCGCCATGGTCGAGCTGGTGCGCCGAAACGGCCTGGACGGACGCACCTTCCACCTCGTCAATCCCGAACCGCAGCCCTTCGGCGAGATCTACGCCGCACTGGCGACAGCCGCGGGCGCACCGACCGGGATCGGCACGGTGCCCGGCAGTGGGCTCGCGCTCAACGGCCTCGCGCATATCCCCGGCGTTCCCACCGTGCGCGATTTCCTGTTGGAGCAGATGGGAATTCCGGCCGCCGTCGCGCCACACACGTCCTTCTCCGCCGAGTTCATCTCCGACTCCACCCGCGCCCAGCTGCGCGGCACCGACTTGTCGGTGCCGTCCTTCGACAGCTACGCCGAGCGGCTCTGGGCCTACTGGCGTGAAAACCTCGACCCGAACCGCGATCATGCCACCGACAACGGTGACCCGTTCACCGGGCGAACCGTCCTGATCACCGGCGCATCGTCGGGCATCGGTCTCGCCACCGCGCATGCCGTGGCCAAACGCGGCGCGACCGTACTCATGGTCGCCCGCGGCCGTGACGACCTGCTCGCGGCCGCCGCCGCCATTCGCGCCGAAGGCGGTGCGGCCCATGCCTATCCATGCGACATCACCGATGCCGACGCCGTCGACGCGCTGGTCACCAGCCTGCTCGCTGACCACGGTCACGTCGACTACCTGGTGAACAACGCGGGTCGGTCGATCCGCCGCTCGGTGCTCAATTCCACCGATCGCATGCACGATTTCGAGCGGACCATGGCGGTCAACTACTTCGGCGCGGTCCGGCTCATCCTCGCCCTGCTTCCCTCGATGCGGGCACGACGCTTCGGACACATCGTCAATATCTCCTCGATCGCCGTGCAGACCAAGGTGCCGCGCTTCGCCGCGTATGTGGCGAGCAAATCGGCCCTCGACAATTTCAGCGAGATCGCTGCAGTCGAAAATCAGGACGCGGGAATCACTTTCACCTCGGTACGGATGCCATTGGTCCGCACCGCGATGATCGCGCCCACCGACCTCTACCGCTCCCTCCCGGTCCCCGACCCGGACCAGGCCGCGACCATCGTCGTGCGGGCGCTGACCGACCGGCCCGACCGCATCGACACCCCCGTCGGTACCTTCGCCCAGGCCGTCGAATTGCTGATGCCGACGGTCAAACGCACCATCATGCACCAGGGCTTCCGGATGTTCGGCGAATCCCATGCGGCACAGGGCGTTCCCGCAACGGTCCCGGCCGTGCCGATCGCCGACTCCGACGAACGCCAGTCGGTGCCGGCGCCCAAGCGCAGCGCGCTGCTCGCCCTCGCACCGGTGCTGCTCCCGCTGATGGCGGTGCCGAGCCCCGCCGCGCGGGTGGCCAGGGTGGTCCCCGGCCTGCACTGGTAGCGCCTACCGCTCGGGGACGCACGGGTCCCCGAACACACCGGCGGCGGGGCCGACTCCAGTCGGTCCCGCCGCGCGGATTTCCCGGTGGTTCTAGACCCGGCTCGCCGCGAACCAGGCGGCCGGCCACATCGCCCAGCCGTAGTTCGAGTGCTGGGTCGGGTCGATTCCGCCGCCACACACCGGATCACCGCCTGCGCAATAATCCGCGGTGCGCCAACCGAAATGACCGGGGACGCTCCACCCGATGAGCCGGAGCGGATCACCGAACAGCAGCACCGCCGCCACCTTCCACTGCAGATCGCCGGGCAGCGGGTAGATGCCGGGCAGCGTGGTCACGATGCCGGTGCCGAGGACACCGTGCACGACAGCCGCGCCCTGCGAGTAGCCGACCAGGATGAACCGCTGATCCGGGCACCAGGCGGACTGCTGGATAACGCGGTCGGTCAGGTCCTGGGTACCGCGGCTGAGCGATGCCGGATCGAGCAGATCCGCAGGGTAATTCACGCGGTACGCGTCCACACTCACCGGAAGTGTTTGCAGGAGTGTGTCATACAGTGGATCGCCGATGACCGAACCGAGGAACCCTGGCTCGTGGGTGCCCCTGGCAACGATCACCTCCACCTCAGCACAGTCATCCGCCGATGCATGCATTCCTAGATTCGTCGTCGCTGTGACTCCGACCACGAGCAATAGCACCGCGAATACCCGCGCCGCACGCCGCTTTTCGAACAGAGAAACCTTCCGGTTGACCATCGTGATCACCTCTCACGCCGTTGTGAGAAGCCGAGATTCTGACGATTGTCAGTGACAATTGCTCGGCTATATACGCGATAGTAGGGACGACCGGAGTTGCCGTCGAGCAACGGGACCCGAGCGATACCGAGTTACCGCACAATCGTGTCCTCGGTGGTCTCGCTGGAGTGACGAGAACCGCTGCGCCAGTGAAACGCCCGTGCGCGAGATCCGCGGGAGGGCGCGGTCCGCCGTATCCGGGGAGTACCCCCGCGCGGTCCGGTATATGCGGTGTTCGCCTGCCGGCACTAGGAATTCACGTGCCTCGACGCGGGTATCGGCGGTCGCCGAGCGAATTTCCCGCTCCTGGAACAGGTGCCGCTGATGGTTCGGCGCCGGGATGCCGCTGAGAGCGGATACCCGCGATGGCGAGCACACAGCTGATCATCGCTGCCGCGGCGATGCCGGCGCGACCGTTGTGGATCTATGACTGCCTTGCCAAGTCCCGCCGCGCGGATTTCCCGGTGGTTCTAGACCCGGCTCGCCGCGAACCAGGCGGCCGGCCACATCGCCCAGCCGTAGTTCGAGTGCTGGGTCGGGTCGATTCCGCCGCCACACACCGGATCACCGCCTGCGCAATAATCCGCGTTTCGCTCGGCGAATTGGCCGGGGACACTCCCGCCGATGGCTCGGAGCGGATCGCCGAACAGCAGCACCGCCGCCACCTTCCGTTCCGGATCGCCGGGCAGCGAGTGGATGCCGGGCAGCGTGGTCACGATGCCGGTGCCGAGGACACCGTGCACGACGACCGCGCCCTGCGAGTAGCCGACCAGGATGAACCGCTGATCCGGGCAGTTCACCGACTGCTGGATGACGTGCTCGGTCAGGTCCTGGGTACCGCGGCTGAGCGATGCCGGGTCGAGCAGGTCCGCGGTGTAGTTCACGCGGTACCGACTGGCGCTCACCGGAAGTGCTTGCCGGAGTGTGTCATACAGCGGATCACCGACCATCGAGCCGAGGTACCCCGATTCCTGGGTGCCCCTGGCAACCACCACATCGACATCCGCGCAGGATTCGGCCCATGCGTGCAATCCCAGGTTTGTCGTCGCCGTGATTCCGGCCGCGAGCAGTAGCACCGCGAATGCCCGGGTCGCCCGCCCCTTGTCGAACAGAGATACCTTCCGGTTGACCATCGCGATCGCCTCTCACGC
Organism: Nocardia sp. NBC_00403; assembly: GCF_036046055.1. Classification (NCBI taxonomy): domain Bacteria; kingdom Bacillati; phylum Actinomycetota; class Actinomycetes; order Mycobacteriales; family Nocardiaceae; genus Nocardia; species Nocardia sp. NBC_00403. The sequence continues at coordinate 4,757,624 of NZ_CP107939.1, read as the reverse complement.
CATTGTGAGAAGCCGAGATTCTGACGATTGTCAGTGACAATTCTTCGGCTACACATCCTCATTGTAGGAAGGCTACGAGGAGCCGTCGAGCAACCGAACGCGAGCGGCCGTGGGTCATCCGCCCGCTGCCCCGACCTCCTGATCTGCGGCGGCGCCGACGCTCGGCGCGGCAGTACGCCACGCACTGACCTGGTTCGCCGGCTGCGCCCACTCAAGGGACAAGAACCGCTGCGCCGGTGAAACGTCCGTGTGCTAGATCGGCGAGCGCGCGGTCGGCGGTATCGAGGGAGTAGCCCCGCGCGGTCAGGTGTATACGGTGTCTGCCTGCCAACGCCAGGAATTCACGAGCGTCGGCGCGGGTGTTGGCGGTCACCGACCGAATTTCCCGCTCCTGAAACAGATGCCGCTGATAGTTCAGGACCGGGATGTCGCTCAGATGGATGCCCGCGACGGCGAGCACGCCGCCGCGATCGAGCGCCGCCAGCGCGGGCAGCACCAGATCTCCGACCGGCGCGAACAGAATCGCCGAATCCAGTTGGACCGGAGGCCGATCCGCGGCACCCTGCACCGACGCGGCGCCCAGATCCCTCGCCAGCTCGCGGGCGGCCTGGTCCCGAGTCATCACGTGCACCTGCGCACCACGCGCCAGCGCCACCTGGGCGGCGATATGCGCACTGCCACCGAAGCCATAGATCCCCAGCCGACCGCCCGGCGGCAGCGCGGCCCGCTGCAGCGCGCGATATCCGATAATTCCGGCACACAACAGCGGGGCGGTGTCGATGTCGGAGTAGCCGGCGGGCAGTCGCAACGCGTATGCCGCTGGGACCGTAGCGAACTGGGCGTATCCTCCGTCCACATCCCACCCCGTGTACTCCGACTGCGGGCATAGATTCTCAGCGCCGCGTAGACAGTACCGACACACCCCGCAGGTATGCCGCAGCCACGCGATCCCTACTCGATCGCCGACCGCGAAGGCATCCTCGCCGCCCTGACGAACGCCCGGGCTCAGCGCCACTACCTCCCCGACGATTTCGTGCCCGGGCACCACGCCCGGCCGATGCACCGGCAGATCTCCCTCGGCCACATGCAGGTCGGTCCGGCAGACTCCGCATGCCAGCACCCGCACCAACAGCTCACCTGACCTGGGTTGCGGCACGGGCGCGCGAACGCGGTCCAACGGACCGCCATCGATAGGTCCCGGCCGCCGCACCCGCCAGCCGATCATCGACGCGGCGCCTGAAACCTCGCTCATATCGATCACTCCTCGCTGTCTGCAGGAAGGTCGTATGGGTCCCGGCACGCGCCGAGACAACGGTCTGAGTTCGACCCTACCCATTCGATTTCCCGAATTCGCGGCACTCGCTTCTGATACATCTCTGTATCGGATACATTGATGTATCCAAGATCCAGCAGCCGGTCCAGCAAAAGGGAGGTTCGCCTTGGCATCGCCCACAGCTGCGGCGAACCCAGCGAAACGGGTCACCCGCCGCCGAATCGAAACCAAGAACCGCCTGCTCACAGCCGCCTACGAAGTCTTCGCCGAGGACGGCTTCGGCCGTTCCACTGTCGAGCGCGTGTGTGACCGCGCGGGATTCACCCGAGGCGCGTTCTACTCCAATTTCTCCTCGCTCGACGAGCTGTTTCTCGCGATGTGGGAGCAGCGGTCCGCGGCCATGCTCGGCGGTGTCCGGGCCACTCTCGACGAATTCTCGGTCGAGGGCGTGACCGACCTGCGCGCGGCGGTCGAACGCCTCGATCGTGCGGTGCCGATCGACGAGGCCTGGTACCGCATCACCGCCGAGTTCACCACCCACGCACTGCGCACCCCGGCGCTGCGACAGGCGATGGCCGCCCGCGAGGAAGCGATCGTCGCGGCGCTGATGCCGACCATCGTCGCCGCACTGGCCCGCGTCGGGCGCACCGTCCCCGACCCGGCCGCACTCGGGCAAGCCCTCGTCGCCGTGCACGACGGCACTACCGTGCAGGTCCTGATGGAACCACGCAGTCATCGGGTGCGCCGCCGACGCACCGAACTCCTGTGCCACGTCGTACTGGCCTACAGCACAACGACCGAACCCAGCACCGCAACCGAAGGATGAACATGGCCAACCGCAGTCCCGAATTCGCGCAAGAGGCAGACGTCATCGTCGTCGGCGCGGGCCTTGCCGGGCTCGTGGCAACCCACGAGCTGGTCAAGGCGGGCCGCACGGTGCATGTCCTGGACCAGGAGAACCGCAACAACCTCGGCGGGCAGGCGTTCTGGTCGCTCGGTGGACTGTTCTTCGTCGACAGCCCGGAGCAGCGACGCCTCGGCATCAAGGACTCCTACGAGCTGGCCCTGCAAGACTGGCTCGGCTCGGCGGGCTTCGACCGCGACGCCGAGGACCACTGGGCCCGCCGGTGGGCGCAGGCGTACGTCCGATTCGCCGCCACCGAGAAGCGGGATTATCTGCGTGACTTGGGTTTACGCGTGACACCGCTGGTCGGCTGGGCCGAACGCGGCGGGGCCTTCGCCGACGGTCACGGCAATTCGGTGCCCCGCTTCCACCTGACCTGGGGCACCGGCCCGGAGGTGGTGCGGGTGTTCCAGGAACCGGTGCTCGACGGCGAGCGCCGCGGCCTGGTCGGCTTCAGTTTCCGCCATCAGGTCGATGAGCTGATCGTCGAGGACGGCTCTGTTGTCGGTGTGCGCGGCAGCGTGCTGGAGGACACCGATCTGGAGCGCGGCAAAGCCTCGTCACGAAACGTGGTCGGCGACTTCGAGTTCCGTGCGAACGCGGTAATCGTGACCTCCGGGGGCATCGGCCACAATCACGAACTGATCCGCCGCAACTGGCCGACCGACCGGCTCGGACCCTGCCCCGAGACCCTCATCTCCGGCGTGCCCGCCCACGTCGACGGCCGGATGCTCGGCATCACCGAGTCCGCGGGCGGCGCGATCGTCAACCGTGACCGCATGTGGCACTACACCGAGGGCATCGTCAACTGGGACCCGATCTGGCCCGACCACGCCATCCGGATCATTCCCGGCCCCTCGTCACTGTGGTTCGACGCCAATGGAAAGCGTTTGCCCGCACCATGTTTCCCGGGTTTCGACACCAACTCCACGATGAAGGAGATTCTGGCCACCGGCCACGACTACTCCTGGTTCGTGCTCACCCAGTCGATCATCGAGAAAGAGTTCGCGCTCTCGGGTTCCGAACAGAACCCGGACATCACCGGCAAGGACCTCAAACTCACGCTCAAGAGCCGGGTGGCCAAGGGCGCACCCGGACCCGTCGAGGCGTTCAAGCAGCACGGTGTCGATTTCGTGGTCGCCGACACGCTGCGCGAATTGGTCGACGGCATGAACAAGATCGCGCGCGGCCCGCACCTGGACCACGACGAGCTGGAACGCCAGATCGTCGCCCGCGACCGCGAACTGGCCAACAAGTACTCCAAGGACGCACAGCTGATGGCGATCACCAACGCGCGCCAATACTTTGGGGACAAGGCGGGCCGGGTGGCCAAGCCGCACCGTATCCTCGATCCCGCGCACGGACCGTTGATCGCGGTGCGGCTGAATATCCTCACTCGTAAGACGCTCGGCGGCCTGCAGACCAACCTCGACTCGCAGGTGATGCGCGAGGACGGCACCGTCCTGCCCGGGCTCTACGCCGCGGGCGAGGTCGCCGGGTTCGGCGGTGGCGGCGTACACGGCTACAACGCGCTCGAGGGCACCTTCCTCGGTGGTTGCATCTTCTCCGGCCGGGCTGCCGGTCGTGCGTTGGCCACGAAACTCGCCTGACCGCAACCGTTTCCGCCCGTCAGGGCCGACAGCCCGAGGCCCGGCCCGACGTCTGCACGGCCCAGGTGCTCGGTGCCGGTGCTGCTGCGATCGGAGCCGAAGCCGTCGGCGGCGCCGCCACCGACGCGACCGAATACAGCCGTATACCGGTGAACCGCTGCCCAGGCTCCAGCGAGATCCCCGACACCTCCACCTGGTGCCCGTATACATCGACAACCCGAGCCGAGAACGGTCCCGGTCCGGCACCCGAGATCGTCCAGTAGTTGTCCCTCCCGCGGTTGAGTTCCTGCCAGCCACCGCCGGTGGTCGGCCGGATCGCGACGCGCTGGATGGGATTTCCCGATCCGCTCACCAGGATGGCCAGCCACTGCGCCGAGGAGTCCGGTTTCACCTCGTAGAACAGTTCGGGCGCGGGATCCGGGTCACGGACGACCGTGTAGCCGACCTGAGCGACGCCATCGGACTGCTCGGCGATCTGCTCGAAGGCGGCGGCGCTCAGATCCAGTTGTCCCGGAGCGCATCCGGGGCAGCGGTCGGCGATGAGCGCGCGGACATCGCCGCGCGGGCCGTGCACATCGAGGTAGGCGCCGCACAGGTCGGCGTTGCCGTACTCCTGCGTGGACACCCCGACGTAGAAGCCGTCCAAAGGCAGGGCCGGAAAAGAACAGGCCACGCCCTGACCGAACTCGTAGTATCGCGCCTCGCCGGACACACCGGGATCGGGTGGGTACTGTGTGTGCCGCGCTGCGAAACCGGAACTACTGGTAGCCATCGGTATTCGTGCCGTCGTAAGGTCTTCGCTGACGGTGTGCGTGGTGTCGCACCACGCGGGTACGGGCCGTGTCACCCAGACGACCACCCCGGCAGCCGCCACCATCGCCCCGAGGGTCGACCACAGCCAACCCGAGCGGAAGTGTGCTTGCTTGATCGGTAATCGGTGCACCGCTGTCCCCGGCTTCCGGCTCACCCAACTCGCGGACTGTCCATCCTGACCGCATCAGGAAAGCAGTTGAAACGGCAACACAGGTCTCGAACGAAAATCTTCGCAGGGAAACACCCACAACGCGGCAACCTTGCCGCAAATAGCCAGCATTCACCTCGGCGACAGCGGTGCGAGCCGGAAAAGATCCGGAGCACCACCGTTTACGAAGTAGCCCGTTCCGGCACCGTATCCACCTCGGAGAGCTGGTGGTCCATCCGGTCCCGTTTGGCGCGCAGGTAGCGAATGTTGTGTTCGGTCGGGGTCGACTGGAGCGGCAGTCGCCGCACCACAGTGATGCCGTGCTCCACCAATCCGGCCGCCTTGGCCGGGTTGTTGCTCAGCAGCCGTACCGATCGGATGCCGAGATCGGCGAGTACCTGTGCACCCGCCGCATACCGGCGGGCATCCACCGGCAACCCGAGCGCAAGGTTGGCCTCGACGGTATCGGCGCCACGATCCTGTAATTCGTAGGCACGCAACTTGTTCAGCAGACCGATGCCGCGCCCCTCTTGGCCGCGCAGGTACACGACCACACCGCTGCCCTCCGCCGCGACCGCACGCATCGCGGCATCGAGCTGATCGCCGCAGTCACAGCGCAGTGAGCCGAGTGCGTCGCCGGTGAGGCACTCCGAATGCAACCGCACCAGTGCCGAATCGCGGCGCGGCTCGCCGAAGACCAAGGCGAGGGTTTCGGTTCCGGTGAGGTCGTCGCGATAGCCGAGCACCCGGAACTCACCGAATCTGGTAGGCAGCCGGGTCTCCACAACCCTGGTGAGTGCGCACTCGACGCGGCGGCGGTAGTCGATCAGATCGGCAATAGAAATGATCGGCAGACCGTGCGCAGCGGCGAAGTCGAGCAGGTCGGGCAGCCGCGCCATCGATCCGTCGTCGAGCACGATTTCGGCGATCACACCGGCGGGTCGCAGCCCCGCGAGCCTGGTCAGATCGACGGCAGCCTCGGTGTGGCCGGCACGGCCGAGCACACCGTCGGGGTGCGCGCGCAGCGGGAACACGTGCCCCGGCCTGGTCAGCTCGTCATAACCGGTGCGTGGATCGGCGAGCAGCCGCACGGTGCGAGCCCGATCGGCGGCCGAAATGCCCGTTGTCACACCGGAAGACGCATCGACCGACACGGTATACGCAGTGCCCTTGGGATCCTCGTTGACCGCTGTCATCGGTGGCAGTCGGAGCCGATCGAGGTCCGCACCCGCCAGTGGCGCACACAGCACACCGCTGGTGTGGCGCACCATGAAGGCGATGGTCTCCGGCGTCGCCAATTCGGCAGCGAGCACCAAATCGCCTTCGTTCTCCCGGTTTTCGTCATCGACGACCACGACCATGCTGCCCGCCGCGAGCGCGGCGAGCGCCGCCTCGATCGTGTCCAACGACCGCTGCCGCACGAATTCGGTACCCATGACCACCTCCTATATGACTAGTAGATATATATCTGCTAGTCATAGGAAGCGGCAGTCCCGCTGAGTGGACAGCTCAGGATGCGCGTTTGCCCTTGGCTTTCGGAGCCCGCTTCTGCGGTTGCCCGGCGGCGAGCTTGTCGACATCGGCGAGGAGCTTCTGCGCGAAATCGCGCTCGGCCTCGTAGTGGCGGACACACCACCGCAGCACAGCGCCCGGGTAGGCCCAGTCGGGGTTCTCGTCGGCGCCCTCGGCATCGACCTCGGCCAGCTTGCGCATCTTCTCGGCGTAGCCGATGTGCTCGGTCAGGATGCCGCGCAGCCGCTCGGGTTCGGCGAGATGGCCGAGCCAGGCCCGCAGCATCACGCTGTGCTTGAGCACGGGTGCCTCCACCGGCGCGTGATTCACCCACTGCGCCGCCGCCGCGCGGCCGGCGTCGGTGATCGCGTACATCCGCTTGCCGCGCACGCCGTCGTCCTGCAGGACGGTGCGCGAGGTGGCGTAGCCATATTTCTCCAGCCGCTTGAGCTCGGCGTAGATCTGGCTGAACGACGGGCTCCAGTAGAAGAATTGCAGGCTCCAATCGGCCCATTTCTTCAGGTCGTAACCGGAGAGTTCGTCGGCGTGCGAGAGCATTCCGAGCACGGCCCAGCTGGTCGTGGGCAGATCGGGAATCCCGGCCTCTGCGGAGGCAGGCTTGGCATCGGTCACGGTAGGACTATATCTCTTAGGCATATTTCGGGTGTTAGGACACTATTCCGCAGCGAATTCGCCCCACTCAATGTGCAGTTCCGCCGTCCTCGCACTCGGCGAGTCCAACTCACCGATGCAGGGCGTGGGCCTCTGCGGAGATGGGCGCGTTGAGCCTCGAGACCCACCTGCGAGATCGCATCAGTACTTGGAGACGCTGCGGTGGCGCATCGTCGAGCTCCTCGAGGCGATTTACATATTCTCATCCCCGTCATGCGTACTGCGGCCACTGCTTCCGCTGGGCCCAGTTCGTCGGCTCCGAAACCCGACAGGCGCTCTCGGCGCCTGCCACCATGGTCGCCTATTTGCAGCGGCATCCGGAGGTCACCGATGTGCTGTTCACCGGTGGTGATCCGATGATCATGAAGACGGCGGTGCCGCGTCGTTGGGTCGATCCACTGCTGGCACCGAACCAGGAGCGGATCCGTGCGCTGCGATTCGGGACAAACGCGCTGTCCTACTGGCCCGCCCGGTTCACCGCCGGCACGGATGCCGACGACCTACTCAGGCTGTTCGAGCGATGTGTCGCAGTCGGCCCGATGAGTCGAAAAATGGCTATCGACACTAGTGCAATCGCTGCTCCCCCGGTTGAACGTCAGCGAGGTGATGACCCGGTTCTCGGTCGGCGTCACATATTCCGATAGGTAGCGGAGTAGTTCCCCAACGGCCCGATCATTCTCGGCGCCACCGACCTGGTGGCCTGCCGATCCGGCGACGCTCACGGATGCCGAAGCGGACTCGCCGATTCCGCCATGATATGACGGCACGGTTGATAAAGTGTCACCAGTTAGCGGCACGTTAGATAACGGCAGGTCGGCGAAAGTCAGCTCCTGCCTGTCCATCAGAATCTGTGGTGAGTAATGCAGGTGACACTGACAACGTCCGAAATCCGCCCCCCGGAATGGGATTCGCTGGCGGCCTCGACTGCGGATTTCGAGGTATCGCCGCAGTGGCTGGAGGCGATGGCTCCGCTGTTGCCCGGCGAACCGCGCTGGCTGGTCGCCCATGTGGATGGTCAGCCGCAGATCGGGCTGCACACCCGGCTATTGAAAACCCCACCGGAAGAGCCGCGCTACGACATCGCGGCTGTCCTGCGTGGAGATATCCCATCGCTGGAGCCGCGCCCTGTACTCCTGTCCAAGGCGCCCGACAGGGAGTCGCTTTATCCCGCCGTGTTGGCATTGCTGCCCGGCTACACCTGCGTGCCCGCGGGGCCTGGTGCGACCGACCCGGATCTGCTGGCCGGAACCCTGCGGGCCATGGACACCTGGGCTGGGCAGCAGGGTGCTCGGTCGGTGTCGTTCCTCTATGTTCCTGAGCGGCAAAAGATCCTGCAGCGCGCCTTGGAAGAGTTCGGTGCACGGCCGGTACAGCTGTACCCGACCTGCGTCATGCCGGTGACATTCGGCAGCATGGAGGAATATCTGACGCAACTGGGGGGCGGGCGGCGCGCGGGACTGCGTCGGTTGCTGCGCTGGTTGGACGAGACCGGAATGACCCTCGGTGAGGAGGACCTGAGCGAGGTTCGCGAGGAAGTTCTGGAGCTACGGATGGGATTGCTTCGCAAATACCATCATTCGGCCGATGACCGGGACGCCCAGCTGGCGACCATAGACCGAATTGTCCGCAACTATCCACCAGCGGACCGGGCACTGACCACTCTCCGGCGTGGCGACCAGATGGTTGGCTTCACATTGGGGCTGCGCCATGGTGACACGTTGCGAGGGCTTTGGTCCGGGCAGCTGCCCGAGGCTCGCGGCGCCTACTTTCTGCTGGTGTTCTACGGCGAGGTCGAGGCCGCGTTGCGGCGTGGGATAACGAGCCTCAATTACGGAACGCTGCAATGGCAGGAGAAGATCTCCTTCGGTTGCAGGCTGGAGCAGCTGGTCGGCCACACATGGTCGCTCTGATTCGAGTCGGCGGAACCCGACTATTCGTTGCGGGTCAAGCGGTTTCACTGCTCGGCGATGGGCTGGCTATTCTGGCGATCCCGCTGTTGGTGTTGGAACTGACGCACAACCCGGCGGCAGCGGCGCTGGCCTCGGTGCCCCGTGCGGTCGGCTACCTGGTCGCGGGGCTGCCCGCTGGCCCGTTGATCGATCGCGCCAATCCCTGGCATGTTCTCATTGCCGCCGACATAGTGCGGGTGGCCATCTTCGCGACGCTGTTCGGACTTTCGGTCAGCGGGAGCGACTCGGTCGGGGTCATTCTTACGCTTGCGTTTATTTCGGGCGTTGCCGGAGTGTTCTTCGAGACTGCGCTGGCGGTCGCGGTCCGCGACCTCTGTCGAGATCGAGAACTTGTGCGTGCCAACTCTTTTCTCGAATCCGCGAGCCAATCGTCGATTCTGCTCGGACCGATGGCTGTCGGGTTGCTCGCTGTCAGTGTCGGATTGGGCGCTGCGCTACTGGTGAACGCGGGCACGTTCGTGGTGTCACTTGCGACGCTGTGGGGGGCCTCCCGCCGCGCGACCCGGATGTCCGACCCCCACGGCTGGGCGCCGTGGCGTCAGTTCGGGGCCGAATTCCGTAATGGTCTGCGCTATCTCGCGGCCACCTCGATCCTGGTGTCGCTTGCGGTCCTGGCCGTCGTCGCAAATCTGTGTCTCGGTGCCGCGACGCTCGTGGTGTTCTTCGCTCGCGACTATTTGAGCGCCGCGCCGTGGCTGGTCGGCTTGGTTGTGGCGGGCGGCGGACTCGGTGGCGTGCTCGGCGCGGCGACGGCTCCCGCACTCATCGCTCGGTTCCATCCGGTTCCGTTGTGCGTCGCGGCCACCCTGGTTACCGGTGTCGCGCTGGCGTCGGTGGGCCTGGCGCCCACTGTCTGGTGGCTTGCGGCGAGCAATCTCGTGTTGGTCTGGTCCGATGTACTGGCCAGCATTGTGGTCCGGACACTGCGACAGCAGATAGTCCCGCGTGCACTCCTCGGCCGGGTGACCAGCGCGGTGCGGTGGGTTGTGCTGGCCACCACTCCGCTGGGGGCGGTCCTCGCGGGGTTGCTCACGCAACTTGCCGAAAACGATCCCCGCCCGGCATTTCTGGTCGCTGCGGCACTTCTCGGGGTATCCACCCCGGCCATCTGGGCTGTCGGGCTGCGTCGTCACCGAAACACTCCCATGCTTCCTGTCCGGCATGGCCCCTCCCCTGGGGCGTCCTCGGATCGGTCGACCACGTCACTCGTCGAAAGAAGGTCCCTGTGACAACTTCGTCACGTACGTCTCGGCCACTCGAGCACACCATCAATACTCGGCAGCTCACGATGATCGGAATCGGCGGAGTCATCGGTGCCGGATTGTTCGTCGGTAGTGGCAAGGTGATCTCGTCGGCCGGGCCAGGCATCGTGTTCGTCTATCTGGGCACGGGCCTGGTCGTCATCCTGGTGATGCGGATGCTCGCCGAACTGGCGACAGCCAGTCCGGAATCCGGATCGTTTTCGACATACGCTTCGCGGGAACTGGGTTCGTGGGCCGGACTTGCGGTGGGCTGGTTGTACTCGTATCACTGGTGTGTCACGGTCGCATTCGAGGCGATCGCCGGGGCCGCGATCGCTGGTCAGCTCGTACCTGGAGTTCCGACGTGGTTATGGGCGCTGGGATTCATGGCCGTTCTGACGGGCGTCAACTTGGCGGAGGTCACCTCATTTGCCCGATTCGAGTTCTGGTTCGCCATGATCAAAGTCGCCGCGATTGTCGCATTCATGTCTATCGGCGTCGCCGCCGTCAGCGGCTTACTGCCACACGTGGACTCCCCGGGTGCCTCGAATTGGGTCGACAACGGAGGCTTGTTCCCCGCTGGGATGGCTCCGCTCCTGCCCGCAGCGTTGACGGTATTCTTCTCGTACTTCGGAACGGAGCTGGTGACGATCGCTGCCGGTGAAGCCAAGGATCCGGTCGACGCGGTGCGTCGCAGCATGCGCAGCGTCGGGTGGCGAATCTTCGTCTTCTACGTGGGCTCGATCGCAGTCGTTGTTACGTTGATGCCCTGGAATACCGCTGAGATCACCAAGAGTCCGTACACGGCGGTATTGAACACACTGCACATTCCCGGCGCGCAAACCATCATGAATCTGGTCGTGCTCACCGCCGTGCTGTCATGCTTGAACTCGGGGATCTACTCGTCGTCTCGGATGTTGTTCTCGTTGTCTCAGCGTGGCGAGGGGCCGGGTGTACTCACGCGGGTAACCGGACGCGGTGTCCCGGTCAACGCGGTCCTCGGTGCGTCCAGTGCCGGATTCCTCGCTGTCATCGCAAACTATTTCCTGCCGACCGGAGCGGTATTCACGTTCCTGCTCAGCTCCTCCGGCGCGGTGGCGATTGTTGTCTACCTGTGCATCTGCGCGACCCAGATCGTCGGGCGCCGCAGGAAATCCGCCTCGGAGAATGCCGCTCTGCCGGTGAGGATGTGGGGTTACCCTTACCTGTCGTATTCGGTGACGGCGATACTGCTGATTATCATCGGCGCAATGGCGTTCTCATCCACATCATGGACGCCGCTCATGCTCACGATAGTTGTCACGGTTGCCGCCGTGATTGCCGGAGTCGTGCATCAGAAGGTGCATCCGGCAGCGCGCCGTCCCGACACCGCACTAGTCGATTTCGATGCAGTCTCGGACTGAAGCGTCATCATTCTGTCCGGATCAGCGAACCCAGCAAATCCGGATCCTCGAGTCGGCGAAGAACCACCTCTTCGACAAACGCATCAACTAAGTCAGCCCTTCGCGTCACGCAGCTGTTTGCTTGCATGCGTAGTCGCGGCGGCGGTCGGCGCAACGCCGAGACACCACTGACAGGCGAGCCACATCCGCTGATGACCGATAGCAATCGGCATCCACTATCCCCCAACGACGGGCGCACCGGCAGGACCCACCGGTATCCAGCACGTTATGGACACTCGGATGCGGCGAGTTCGCTGCGAACCGAGTGTCCTAACGGGTGAAACATCTCGTTGAGTGGGATTCGCCAGGTCCGGATTCCCCAACCTTGTGACAGGTTTCACAACACGCAATTCCTGCGCACCCGAACGTAGTTCCCGAACACCGGAGCGTGGCCATGTCCACCATTCCCAAAGATCCGACCACTGCCGAAAGTCCAGGCAGCATAATCGAATCCGATGCCGACACCGGCAGACTCGACGGCGCGTCGCGTGCCAGGATTTTCACTGTCCTCGCGGTCATCGTGCTGTTCACCGAGGTCGCGCCGATGCAATACACCATCGTTGCGGCCGCGTTGCAGAAGATCGCGCCCACCTTCCCCAGCGTCGGCGCGAACATCAACTGGGCCATCATCGTCTTCGGCCTCATCGGCGCTGCTGCCTCCCCACTCATCGGCAAGATGAGCGATGTCTGGGGTAAGAAGCGGATGTTCCTGGTCTGCGGCATGCTCTTCATGCTCGGCTGCGTACTGGACGCCGTCACCGACAGCTGGGCGATCTTCCTCATCGGGCGCGGCCTGCAGGCCACCGCCATCGCCACCGCGGTGATCGCGTATGGCCTGATCCGAGATCTGATGCCGCGCAAGTATGTACCGCTCGGCTTGGGTGTCACCGCCACCGGCCTCGGCTTCTCCGCGATCGGCGGACCGTTGCTCGGCGGCTATCTCGTCGACAACTACAGCTGGCGTGCCATCTTCTGGGTGCTCGCCGGATTCACCCTGCTGGTGCTTCCACTGGTGTGGTTGGTCGTGCCCGAGTCCAAGCTGCGGGTCAAGGAGCGCATCGATGTGCTCGGCGCCGTCCTGCTCTCGGCGGGCGCCGGACTCACCCTGATCTACCTCGACAAGGGTCAGGATTGGGGATGGAGCAAGCCGCTGACGCTGGCCTGGTTGTTCGGCGGCATTGCGCTGCTGGTGGTGTTCGTGGTGGTCGAGCTCAATGTCGCCCGCCCGATCATGGATATGAAATTGCTGTTCCATCCCCGAGTCACGCTGGTACTCGGCGGTGCGCTGTTCGCCTCGTTCCTCATCGGCGTCCAGTCCTACGCGCTCGGCTACATGACACAGACCCCGAACTCCGACACTGTCGCGGCAGGCGTCCAGCAGGCGACCCTCGCCCAGATCCAGCAGCAAACCGGCCAGCCCATGCCCGCCGCCGCAGTTCAGGTCGCCCTCGACCCCGGCTACAGCTACGGAAACGGTTTCACCCTCCTCGAATTCGCGGTCCGCATCGCCCTGCTGCAAGCCGTGCTCGCCATGATCTGCGGCGCCGCCGCAGGCGCACTGGCCCGCAAGATCGGCGCCCGCATCCCCTTGGTCTTCTCCCTCGTCCTGTTCGCGAGCGCGGGCGTCTGCTACGCGGTCCTCCCCCACACCTGGGTCGTATTCCTCTGGGTAAGTGCGGCATTCGGCATCGGCTTCGGCTTCTACTACGCCTCCATGCCCATCCTGATGGTCGAAGCCGTCCCTCAGGAACAACAGGGCATCAGCCTCGGCATGCTCGGCGTCATGCAATCCATGGGCGTGGCCATCGGCCTGGCCATCGTCACCGCCTACCTCAACGCCAGCCCCATTACCGCCCAGGTCAGCGTCGCGGGCCAACCCCCACAGGGCAGTGTCATCCCCCAGGTCTTCGCCGACCACGGCTACGAAATGGGCTTCTGGTTCGCCGCGGGAGCATCGGCAATTGCCTTGATCATCGCCCTGGTCATGCGCCACGGCCGCACCCCCGCCACCGGCGGCACCGCCTACTGATCCCCGCCGGAAACAGGGAGATGGCAGCCGCCCCTCGGCAGCCCGCCATCTCCCTACCCACCCCACCCAACACCCTGTGTGGTACTGCCACGGGGTGTTCGGTTGTCGCACGGGGTGGTGGGTCCGGCGGGCTCCTGGACCACACGGGGTATTGATCGACACGAGTGTGGCGGCTATCGAGACCGGGTAGTGACCGATCGGATACTGGGGTCAGGAAGGTCCGAGAACGCCATCACAGCCAGCCCGCACGCCGGAAGCCGTGTGCCTGCCTCACAAAGCTGCGGAAGAGAAAGCCGGGTACCCCACCTGACGTGCCCAGCACTGCCCCGGCGAAACCCTTGGAGGGCAGCCGAAACTGGACAGCACACCCTGGGGTTCGAAAGGTCGAGCCCGCCCTCCCAGAACATCGCCGTGAACTGCTCCGGAGATCCTAGATGGGGCGCCCCGGTGCGGACGTCGAGCCATACCGCTCTGTGTACCGGCGAGCCGAAGCTGGGTGGCGTGCCTCGGTTCGATAAGCGAGCTCACAAGGACAGCACCATGAATTGGTGAGCCGAAGCTGGGTAACGTGCCCCGGATCGACAAGCAAACGCACCTCCCAGCGGTGTTCCGAGCAGTGCTGGGCACGTCGTGTGCCGTACCCGACTTCCTCTTCCGCAGCCTGTGCAGACAGGCAACAACTTCCAGCGTGAAGACTGGCTGTGGTTGCCTTCCAGGCACTGTCGGCAACGGCGGTAGTGAAATGGTGGTTCCGCCCGAAGGCAGAGCAACCATTTCACTACCGTCGATAGCGCGGCGCCGGTGTTCTGGGGCGGGTTTCGTGGGGTCGGCCGGGTGGGTCGATCCGGCAGGTGTGCTCAGCGCCAGCGGGCGTGGCGTGGGAAGAGGGCGCGGGCGGCTTCGTGGGAAACCTCGACAAGGACCCGCGCCAGGCGGGCGGTGTCGAGGGCGGGGCGGTCGGCGCCGATCTGGCCCGACAGGGACAGTGCGCCGACGGCGGCGCCGCGGCCGCGGATGGGGACCGCGACGCAGGCGATGCCGGTGACGGACTCCTCGTTGTCGACGGCGACGCCTTGGCGGTGCCTGATGCGGGTCAGTTCGCGGTGCAATTCCGCTCTGTCGCAGATGGTGCGTGGGGTCAGCTGAGGCAGGCGGTCGCGGAAGGACGCTTCCACAATGCTCGGTTCCAGCGTCGCGAGCAGGGCCTTGCCGAGGCCGGTGCTGTGCGCGGGCATCCGGCCGCCGAGACGAGTCGGGATGCCCGCGGTACTGCGCCCACCGGCCTTGTCCAGGTAGAGCACCTCGCGGCCGTCGAGCACACCGAGGTGCCCGACCATGCCGGTGCGCTGCGCGAGATCATGCAGCAGGGGGCTCACCACGTCACGAATCTCGTTGTGGTCGGCGGCGAGTCCGCCGAGTTCGAACGGCCGCAGCCCGAGCCGGTAGCCGCCGGGGGCGTGCGCCAGCCAGCGCAGCCGAATCATCTGATCCAGGATGCGATGCACGGTCGAGCGGGGCAGTCCGGTGCGCTCGGCCAGCCCGAGCAGCGTCAGGACCGGCGTCGAACCGTCGAAAGCGTCTAGGATCAGGGTCATTCGCTCGATCATCGAGACCGGCGGTTGATTGTTGGTCCGCGCTGTCGTGGGGCCCGCTCCCGACCACAGCTCTTCGGACTCGGGGTGGGTCATCACCTCGACCGTCATGGCTCACCTCCATTGTGTAGCTCATACAGCTTAGAAGTATTTCGATTAGGCATGTGCGTTTTCGGCACACCAACTTGTGTCCCCAATCACATTGCCGCCGCGATGGCGAGAGGGAATCCCGGAAACTACGTAGATCGCTACGGATCTTCTCGGTAGCCGGAATCGGTTATTGACAGGCATACGAGGCGGCCGCTTACCTTCATGACGAAACGGAATATTTCTAGTCGAAACTAGGAGCACCATGGCCGTCGCCCTAGACTTCAAGGCCGTCCTCGGCCGGTTCTGCACCGGAGTCACCGCGATCACCGCACTCGACGGCGACGAACCGATCGGGTTCGCCTGCCAGTCCTTCTCCGCACTGTCGCTGGATCCGCCCGCGGTGGCATTGTTCCCCGCCCGCTCCTCGACCACCTGGCCGCGGATCCGCGCCGCCGAACGGTTCTGCGTCAATGTCCTCGCCGCCGACCAGCAGGACCTCTGCAAGCAGCTCGGCCGCAGCGGACCCGACAAATTCGCCGGTCTCGAGTGGAGCCCGTCGCCCAACGGCTCGCCCCTGCTGGCAGGCACCATCGCCTGGATCGATTGCACGCTGGCCGGCGAACTGGACGGCGGTGACCACACGATCGTCATCGGCAACGTGACCGAGCTCGGCGAGGGCCGCGACGCGGGTCCGCTGCTGTTCTATCGCTCCGGATTCGAGCGCCTGATGAGCACCGCGGAGGCGGTCGGTCCATAGCGCACCGGACCGAGCGAATGCGACGCAAACCGACTCGATCAGCCGCTTACCAGTGTCTGAGCGCCGCGGGACAGTCTCGGGCCGAAGCTCCCGATCAGTGGGACCACGCCTTTCGGCGACGGCCGACCCGCCGAACTATCGAAACAACGACGACCGTGGAGGAACCGACATCATGAGCCTCGCGAACACCGACGACCAGGTGCGCGTGATCGATACCGGAGCACCACCCGCCCGTTACGCGCGCGGCTGGCACTGCCTCGGCATCGCCGATCGCTTCCGCGACGGAAAGCCACACACCATCACCGCGTTCGGCACCGAACTCGTGGTCTTCGCGGCTACCGACGGCACCCTCAGCGTGCTCGACGCATACTGCAGGCACATGGGCGGCAACCTCGGCGACGGCACCATCAAGGGCGACACCCTCGCGTGTCCGTTCCACGACTGGCGCTGGAAGGGCAACGGGCGATGCGCCGCAATTCCTTACGGCCGCCGGGTGCCGCCGCTGGCCCGCACCAAGTCCTGGGTGACCCTCGAGCAGAACAAGCAGCTATTCGTGTGGAACGACCCCGAGGGCAACCCGCCGCCCGAGGACGTCACCATCCCCCGCATCGACGGTGCGTTCAGCGACGAGTGGAGCGACTGGACCTGGAACGAGATCGTCATCGACGGCGCGAACTGCCGCGAGGTGATCGACAACGTGGTCGACATGGCGCACTTCTTCTACGTGCACTTCGCCTTCCCCACCTACTTCAAGAACGTCTTCGAAGGCCACATCGCCAGTCAGTACATGACCTCGATCGGCCGCGAGGATGTGCAGGGCGAGATCGCCAAAGAGGCGGGTGGCAAGAACATGCTGCAATCCGAGGCGCACTACTACGGGCCGTCCTACATGATCGACAATCTGGTCAACGAGTCCAACGGCCAGACCGTCGAATCGGTGCTCATCAACTGCCACTACCCGGTCTCGCCCACCAAGTTCGTGCTGCAATACGGCGCGATCGTCAAGAAGCGGCCCGGTCTCTCGCCGGAAGAGGCCGACGCGATGGCGGTGCGTTTCGCGAACGGGCTCGGTCGCGGCTTCGAACAGGATGTCGCGATCTGGAAGCGCAAGACCCGCATCGACAATCCGCTGTTGTGCGAGGAGGACGGGCCGGTTTACCAGCTGCGGCGCTGGTATGAGCAGTTCTACCGGGACGCCGCCGAGGTCGAGGACAAGATGACCGATCGCTTCGAGTTCGAGGTCGACACCACCCGCGCGGTTTCCGCGTGGGAGGCGGAGGTCGCCGAGAACCTGGCCGCCAAGCGCGGCGTCTGAACGGCACGGCCATGGACTCCGTCACCTGCCAGACCTGTGGAATCCGGGTCCAGGTAGTCAAATTCAGCCCCGCGCACACCAGCGTGCAGTGGAGCGCGGCTGCCGCGAGGCATTGCACGGAACTCGATGACAACGGCGGCGGCCCGGTCCGTGGCTGCACCGCGCTGCGTGCGTGCATCGAGAACGCCGTCACTGCGGGCGCCGTCGGCCTGAGCACCCGAGATCGGGACCTGCTGTGAATCCCGGTGTCGCGGTGGCATTGCGCGTGGTCAGGGTCGTCGCGGAGACGCGCGATGCGATGTCGCTGGAGCTGGTCGCCGAATCCGGGGTGCCGCTGCCCTACCGACCCGGCCAGTTCCTGACCTTGCGGATCCCCAGTGACCGAACGGGCTCGGTGGCTCGCTCGTATTCGCTGTCCAGCGCGCCGCACGAGGACGGGCCGCTGAAGGTCACTGTCAAGAGAACCGTCGACGGTTACGGGTCGAACTGGTTGTGCGACAACGTCACAGCGGGCATGAGCATCGACAGTCTGCCTCCTGCGGGCGTATTCACCCCCGAATCGCTGGACGCCGATCTGTTGCTCTTCGCGGCGGGCAGCGGCATAACCCCTGTGCTGTCCATCCTGAAATCCGCACTGGCACAGGGCAATGGGCGCTGCACGCTGATCTATGCCAATCGTGACGAGGAGTCGGTGATCTTCGCCGATGAACTGCGCGCGCTCACCGCCGCCTATCCGCAGCGCCTTGTGGTGCTGCACTGGCTGGAGTCGGTGCAGGGCTTGCCTGCGGCGCGCTACCTGTCCGACCTCATCGCGCCGTGGTCGGACCGGGAGATCTTCGTGTGCGGCCCGGGCGCTTTCATGGACGCGGTGCTCGCCGCGGCCCGCGATCTCGGCGTCGACCGGGACCGGGTGCACGTCGAGAAGTTCGTCTCGCTGTCGGGCGATCCCTTCGCGCAGGCTCCGATCGAGGTGCCCGATACCGCGGACTGCGCCACCGTCGAGGTCGAGTTCGACGGCGAAACAACCGAATTCGCATGGCCGCGCAGCAGCGTGCTGCTCGACGTGCTGCTCTCGCGTGGTGTGGCAGCCCCCTACTCCTGCCGCGAGGGCGCCTGCAGCGCCTGTGTGTGCCGGGTCGTCGACGGTGAAGTGAAGCTGCTACGCAACGACGTACTGGAACAACAAGACCTGGCCGAGGGCTACGTGCTGGCCTGCCAGGCGGTGCCGGTCACCGACTCGGTCCGGATCACCTATGAATGAGGAGAACGACCCCATGACTGCCATCAGCTCGCTCGGATACGTGAAGGTCGCGGTCGCCGACCCGGATGCCTGGCGCACCTTCGCCTTCGACGTGATCGGCTTCGCCGAGGGATCGGGTCCCGACCCCGACGCGATCTATCTGCGCATGGACGAGCACGTCGCGCGCCTGGTGCTGGTGCCCGGTGACACCGACAAGGTGCTCGCCATCGGCTGGGAGGTCCGTGACCACCGTGCGCTGGCCACAACGCGGGAAGCCGTGGAGAAGGCCGGCATCGCGGTGCGCACGCTGACGGTGGCGGAAGCGGACGCACGCAGTGTCGAAGAGGCCATCAGCTTCGTCGATCCGTCCGGCACCACCGTCGAGGTGTTCCACGGCCCCGTCCTGGACCACAGTCCCGTCGTCGGCAAGCACGGCAACCGGTTCGTCACCGAGGGCCTCGGCCTCGGTCACGCGGTGCTGCCGGTCCCCGACCTGGATGTCGCTTTCCGTTTCTACACCGACGTACTCGGCTTCCTGCCCCGCGGCGCGTTCCGCCTGCCGACGCCACCGGAGTACGGGCCGGTGCGCATCCGCTTCCTCGGCGTCAACCAGCGCCATCACAGCCTGGCCCTGATCCCGTCCGGCGGCAAGGAAGGCTCCGGTCTGGTTCACATCATGGTCGAGGTGGACCGCCTCGATGATGTCGGACGCGCCCTCGACCGTGTCAACAAGGCCGGCTACCACCTGTCCTCGACGCTCGGCAGGCACACCAACGACAAGATGATCTCTTTCTACGTCCGAACTCCGGGCGGCTGGGATCTCGAGTTCGGCACCGAAGGCGTGCTGGTGGACGAAACCACCTACACCGCAGAAGAAATGACCGCGGACAGCTACTGGGGTCACGACTGGGACCGGAGCTGAGGTTCCGGGTCCCCACCAGGTAAGGACAATTGAATTGAGCGACAACCAGTTCGGCCCCGCCAGGTTCGGATTCTTCATCGCCCCCTACCACCCGCTCACCGGCAACCCGACCCTACAGATCCACCGCGATCTCGCCTTGGTGGAGCTGGCCGATCAACTCGGCTACAGCGAGGCCTGGATCGGCGAACACCATTCGGCCGGACTGGAAATCATCGCCGCACCCGAGGTCTTTCTTGCCGCGGCCGCGCAACGCACCCAGCGCATTCGCCTCGGCACCGGCGTGAATTCGCTGCCCTACCACCAGCCGATGATGCTCGCCGACCGGCTCTGCTTGCTCGATCACCTGACCATGGGCCGGACCATGATGGGTGTCGGCCCCGGCCAACTGGCCACCGACGCCGCCATGATGGGTATCGATCCGGTACGCCAGCGCGACATGATGCACGAATCCATGGATGTGCTGGTGCGCCTGCTGCGCGGGGAGACGGTGACCGCCGAGAGCGACTGGTATCACCTGAACGAAGCGCGCCTGCAACTGCTGCCCTACCAGCAGGATGGCCTGGAAATGGCTGTCGCCTCGACCATTTCGCCGTCAGGCGCGGTGCTGGCCGGTCGGCACGGCGCCGGGCTGCTCTCGCTGGCCGCCTCCGATCCCAGCGGTTACGACGCGCTGCTGCCCAATTGGAAGGTCTACGAGAAGACCATGGCCGATAACAGCCACGTGCTCGATCGCTCGCGATGGCGTCTGGTCGCGCCGATGCATATCGCCGAGACCAGGGAACAGGCGATGCGCGAGGCCGAGTGGGGTGTTGGACATCTCGTCGACTACATCGAGAAGCTCAGCGGCATGACGGCGCCGTGGAACTCCTCGGCCCGCGCCGCCGTCGAGCAGTGGACCGGAGAGGGGTTCCCGGCCTTCGGGCGCGCCACCATCGGTACCCCCGACGATGCCATCGCCACCATCGAGAAGCTCGCCGAACAGTCCGGCGGCTTCGGCACCTTCCTGCTGCTCGGCCTGAATGTCGCCGATTGGGATGCCACGCAACGCTCGGCGCGGCTGTTTGCCGAGCAGGTGATTCCACACTTCACACGGGCCAATCGGAACCGGGTCGCCTCGCTGGAATGGGCGCATGCCAACAGTGAGCGCATGATCGGCGGCCTCACCGCCGGCATTCAGAGCGCTTTCGACAAGCACGGACAGGCATTGGCCGCGGCACTCGGCACGGAGGAAGCGAAGTGAACACCACCTCGACACCAGGAACACACCGATGCGCGCAGTAGTAATGCGGGGCCGCAGTCTTGTGGTCGACGAGGTCCCCGAGCCTGTCCCGGGCCCGGGGCAGGTCCTCGTCGAGACGGTGGCGTGCGGCATCTGCGGTTCCGACAAACAAGCACTCGACTACACCGACGAGTTCCTGCAGGCCTCCCGCGACAGCGGCGTGCCCACATTCGAGTTCGACCCCTCGCGCGACGTCGTGATGGGCCACGAGATCGCCGCCCGGGTCATCTCGGCCGGACCGGACACCCCGCACATCGAGGGACAGCTGGTGGTCGCGCTGCCGTGGGCCATCGACCACATCGGTCAGATCCACGGTGTCGGCTTCTCCAATGACTTCCCCGGCGGCTACGGGGAACGAATGGTGTTGCAGGCCATGGCTCTGGAACCGATTCCCGATCATGTGCCGCCGCATGTCGCGGCACTGACCGAGCCGCTGGCGGTCGGCTTCGGCAATGTCGCGCGCACCGGCATCGGGCCCGACGGCACCGGCATCGTCATCGGTTGCGGTCCGGTCGGTTTGGGTGCCGTCGCGGCGCTCGCCGAACGCGGTGTCGCACCGATCATCGCGTCCGATCCGTCGAAGCTGCGCCGCGACACCGCATTGCGGCTCGGCGCGCATCGCGTGGTCGATCCCGCCGTCGAGGACCCGATCGAGGTGTGGCGCGAAGCGGCCGCGCCCGGCCAGCTGCTGCACATCTGGGTGTGCGCGGCGGTGCCGGGCCTGCTCAACGAGCTGCTGTACAAAGCGCCACGCCAAACGACCATCCTGCAGGTCGGCGCGGTGATGACCGACGACGTCATCCGCCCGATCGTCGGCATCTACAAGGACATCTCACTACAGATGTGCATGGTCTACCCGCACGAGGAGTACGCGAAGACGCTCGGCCGCATCGCCGACGGCACCGTGGACGCATCCTCGCTCATCACCGACCAGGTCGGCCTGTCCGGAGTGGCAGGCGCTATCGAGGCGCTGCGCCACCCGGACGACCACATTCAGATCCTGGTCCGCCCGGATCTCTGAACGACAGGCCTCGGCCGGGCCGAGGAGACCTCGTCGGTCATGGCGTGCAGCCACTCGCGGGTGTAGCGCTCGGCAAGCAGGGGCAGAAAGTTGTCGACGGTGGCGTGGCCTGCGACGTGTCTGTAGGCCGAGCGCAGGCACTGGTTGATGGCGTCGTCACCGACGCCATCGAATTCCCTGGCCAACCGGTGCGCGGCGGTTTGCAACGCAACCTCTTGGTCGATCGAAGGCTCGGGAGGCGGAGCTGGGGCAGCAGGACCTTCAGTCATGGCGGACTCCTGGTCATGTCGGAACGCACAATACTGCGGACGCAGTCGTGCGTACCGACGACCACGTCAAGCACTCGAATACCCGATCCGCCTCGATCGGACACCTCTGCCAGAACTCTGTCTGTGAATCGAGCTTTCGCGGGGCCCTCCGGGTTCGACCACCCGGATGGCCTCGAGCATCAGCGGGGCTGCCGCACGTGAAAATATAGAACAGGTTATTGTCTCGGCACCGCGCTCGTGCCAGGCTGGACCAATGGATCTCGCCGCCATCGAAGCAATCCGCCAGCTGAAGTATCGCTACTTTCGGACGCTGGATCTCAAACGATGGGACGAGTTCGCCGACACACTCACCGTCGACGTCGCGGGCCGCTACGGCACCCATGCCCTCGGCGAGCCGCTCACCCTGGACGGCCGCGACGCCGTCACCGCCTTCATGCGTGAGAATCTCGGTCCCGCAGTGGTCACCACCCATATCGCCAATCACCCCGAAATCACCGTCACCGATGAGACAGCCACGGGCTCATGGGCTTTCGAGGACACCGTGATCGCCACCGAATACGGCGTCCTGATCCGCGGCGCCGGCTACTACACCGACAGCTACCGCCTCGATCCCGACGGCCGATGGCGTATCGCGGCCACCGGCTACCAACGCATCTACGAATCGATGCAAGCCCTCTCCGACACCCCCAGCTACCAACTGTTGTCGAACATGTGGGCAACGCCGACCCCGAAGTAGCCCGCCCGACCCGGTACGGTGGACCCGCTATGGCCACCATCACGCAGGAAATTCTCATCGAGGTCAGCCCGGGCGAGGTGTGGGCGGCGGTTCGTGACGTAGGCGCCGTGCACGAACGCCTGCTCCCCGAATACGTGCTCGACACCCGCATCGAAGGCGACACCCGATTACTGACCATGCCCGGCGGCGGTGTCATTCGCGAGCTGATCGTCACCATCGACGACTACACCCGCAGGCTCGCCTACTCGGCGATCGACGGCTTCCGCCTGCCTCTCACCCACCACCACGCCTCGTTCCAGGTCTTCGCCGAGCCCGATGACACCACCCGACTCGTCTGGACCACCGATGTGTTGCCCCACGACGCCGCCGAACAGGTGCGCCTCCGGGTCGAGCGCGGCGGTCAGGTCATGAAAGCGACGCTGGAACAACGACATCCATCCTGATCCGACGCCTCCGCACTGCCCCGCCGACTCACCGCACCGCAAGGCCCGCGAAATCGGTCCACTATCGGACCGCTGGCGCTGGACGCGGGCCGGATACGGGCGGATGCTGCGCATATGACTTCGCTGGCGTCTGATGAGTTCAGCCCTGAAACCACCTACCTCAACACCGCCTCCTATGGTTTACCGTCCGCAAGAGCATTGGCCGCCGTTCGAGATGCCAATACCCGGTGGGCGGCAGGGCGTGGCGGTCCGATGGTGCACGACACTGTCGTCCCCGAGTTGCGGGCCGCGTTCGCGCGACTGCTGGAGGGCGCGACGGTTGCCGACATCGCGTTCGGCAGTGGTGTTGCGGGGCTCATCGCACCGATTGCTGTGGCACTCCCACCAGGCTCGGAGGTCTTGCTGGCCGAGGGCGAATTCTCCTCCGTGTCCATGCCTTTCGTGCACCGCGGTGACCTGTCGGTGCGCTTCGTGCCGCTGGAGCGGCTGGCCGAGGAAGTGCGACCGGAGACCGCGTTGGTAGCGGTCAGCGTGGTCCAGTCGAAGGACGGCCGGATCGTCGACCTGTCGATACTGCACGCAGCCACCCAGGCACACAACGCCCGCCTGCTGGTGGACGCCACCCAGGCCGCAAGTTGGCTTCCGCTGCGTTTCGCCGACGCGGACTACTGGGTGTGCGCGGCATTCAAATGGCTGATCGGTGCCCGCAGCATCGCGTTCTTCGCCGCAGCACCGGAGACGGCGGCCGACATACGCCCCGTCGGTCCGAGCTGGTATGCCGCGGCGGACGCGTGGGCCGAGTTGTACGACCCGATCGCACTCGCCACCACAACCAGGCGCTTCGACGCGACACCGGACTGGCTCGGCGCGATCGCCGCATCGGCGGGCATCGAGCTGATCGAGGAACTGACGGTGGACAAGATCGGGACCCACAATCTCGACCTTGCCGACCGCTTCCGAACAGGTCTCATCGAACTCGGCTACGAGCCCGTCCCCGGCCCCTCGGCCATCGTTTCGGTGCCCGGCGCAGGCGATGCGGCAGCAGACCTCGAACAAGCCGACATCATCGCCTCGGTCCGCGGTGGCAGCCTCCGCTTCGCCTTCCACCTCTACAACAGCACCGCTGACGTCGACCGCACCCTCGACGCCCTCCCCAAGAGATAGCCCGCTACCGCGGACCGCGGTCGCACCGCGCGGCCACCCCGATTCGGATGCGTGCGTCCACCATTGCGCGCCAACTCTTCGGACATACCGGTCCAGGCGCCGTAGGCATCGCAGTGCGACGAGTGGCACTCGGCGCGGGAAGTGAACCGCACGTTCGGCCTCGATGAAGTGCCACTCGCACGCCGAATGCAGGAGCGGACAGCCGATGTCAGTGGGCGGCGGGGGCGGTTATCAGCGGGAGGTCGAGGGCCGTGAGGATGCCCGGGGGTGCTCGGACAACGGCGGGGACTGCGTTGACGATGCGCATGGCGGTGGCCAAGAGGGTGGCGTGGTTGTGGTCGCCGTGCGGGCTCGAGGTGACGAGGTCCATCGCGTAGCTCGGGTCACCGGTGATTTCGACGCGGTAGGAGCCTTCCGGATGTGCTGGTTGCGGCCAGTCGGGGCGCAGGTCGGGGCGTAGGCGGGTGACGTGTTCGAGGACGGTGACGGGCTGGTCGCCGACCATGCCGCGGACCTCGAAACGCAATGCGGCAGCGGTTCCTTCGGCGATGTGGCCGGTGGCGATGTCGAACGCTTCCGGTGCGGGGATTCGGTCATAGGTCTCGGTGACGGAGTCAAGGGTGACCCCGATTCCCGCGGCGAGCTGACGCACCGTGCCGCCCCAGGCGAGCGAGAGGACTCCAGGCTGCAACAACAACGGGATGTCGTCGAGGGGCTTGCCGAAGCCCATGATGTCGAACATCACCTCACGGTTGTCGTAACTGGCATAGTCGACGATTTCCAGGCACCGCAGTTGATCGATACGCAGACAGGTGCCCGCGAGCGCGAGCGGCAGTAGGTCATTGGCGAAGCCGGGGTCGATGCCGTTCACCCACAGTGACGAATTGCCCTCGGCCGCAGCATCTTGCACCGGCTTCAACAATTCATCGGGCAGCACGCCGTACGGGTACTGGAAGAACACCGGCGCGCAGGCGACCACGTTGATGCCCGCACGCAAGAGCCGCTGCAAATCCTGCACCGCATCGAACAGGCGGTTGTCGGTCATGGAGCAGTAGACGACGCAGTCGGGTGTGGCGGCGAGGATCGCCTCGACATCCGTCGTGGCGGCCACGCCCACCGAATGATCGAGCCCGGCAAGGGTTCCCGCGTCTTTTCCGTCTTTCGACGTCCCCGAAACCCACACGCCTGTCAATTCGAGATCTGGGTTGGCGATAATGCCGGCGAGCGCGTGCTTGCCGACATTGCCTGTACCCCACTGCACTACGGAATACGTCATGTCACAGATCCGGAATCGGGAGGTCGAGGTTCGGCGAGATCAGGCCGCCATCGGGTTCGAGGATCTTGCCGGTGACGTACTTGCCCGCGGGCGAGACCAGATACAGCGCGGCGGCCGCGATGTCCTCGGGATCGCCGATGGTGTGCAGCGGCGTCTTCGATTCCAGCTCGGCGCGCATGGCCTCGTTGCCCGCGACGATTTCCAGCGCCGAGGTCAGGATCGAACCGGGCGCGATGGCATTCACCCGAATGCGCGGATTCAGATCGAGCGCGGCCAGCCTGGTGTAGTGCGCGAGTGCCGCTTTGGCCGTGCCATAGGCGGCGAACGCCCGGCCCGGCAGCCGGCCCATCGTCGAGGTGATGTTGAGAATCGAACCGCCACCGGCGGTTTCGAGGATTCGCGGCACCGCGGCCCGTACCAACGCGTGAGCGTTGGTGACATTGAAATTGAAGGCCTCGACCAGCGCCTCGGGTGTCGTGTCCAACAGCGTGCACGGCAACGCGCCACCCACATTGTTGACCACGATGTCCAGCCGCCCGAACCGATCCACCGCGGCAGCGGCGAGCCCCGCCGTCGCCTCGATATCGCTCAGATCGGCGGGTACCACATGCGCCTGTCGTCCAGCCGCAGCCACCCTCTCGGCCACCTCGTCCAACTGACTCTTGGTGCGTGCGGCGATGACGACATCGGCCCCGGCCTCGGCGAAGGCAACGGCGATCGCCGCGCCCAAGCCGCGGCCCGCACCTGTGACAACGGCGACCTGCCCGTCGATTCGGAATCGATCCAGAATCATCCAGCACTCCATCCCTCGCAGCAGGTGTCGAATATTCGACACATTCATGTACTAATATTCGACATCGTAAGTCGTTCCGCCGCGCCGAACAAGAGGTACGCCCATGCCCGACCGGTCACCGTCGCCACCGACCCGCCGGGTCGTCGAGGTCGTGTCACTGCTCGCGGCCGCACCCGACCCGATGAGCGTCGCGGGCATCGCCGACCGCCTCGATATCGCCCGTGCCACCGCGACCGCGATTCTGGCCGAACTGGATTCGGCGGGCTGGGTGGTGCGCGACCCGAACCGCGGCTACGCCATCGGCCCCGCACTGACCGGTCTCGGCAGCTCCACACTCCCCCATGGCGTCGGCGAAATCCTTACCGCCCTCACCGTGCGCACCGGATCCGGCGCCACCCTCAGCCGCATCGAACCCGACCGCCTCACCGTCCTCGACGTCCGGCACGGCCCCGACCGAGTGGTCCCCGGAATCCCTGTCGGACACCGCATCCCACTGCAATTCCCAGCGGGCGCCAGCGTGATGCCGTGGCGCGCGGCCGCCGAACAGAACACCTGGCTCGCCGCCGCACCCGATGCCGAGCGCCGCACCGCAAGCACCTTGCTCGCCCTGGTCCGCGAGCGGGGTGTCGCCGTCTTCCGTCCCCTCGCCGATGATGCGGGCATGGTCGACCTGCTCGCCGATCTCCTCGGCGCGATGGGACCCGAACTGCTGCAGCCACAGCTGCGCACCCGCATACTCCGCCAGCTGGCTGCCCTCACCTCCCGCCCCTACAGCAAACACGAGCTCGATGCCGACACCACGCTGCCCCTGAGCTACCTGGCCGCCCCGGTCTTCGACACCGTGGGCAGCGCAGCCTACGAAGTTCAACTCGGCCCGCTACGCGCGGCGACCACCAAGCTCGAACGCGACGAGTACATCTGCGCGACCCTCGACGCCGCCCGCTCGCTGACGGCCGTCATGACCTCCCGGTAGCGACGAGGCGGGGCCCTGAGCTGCTGACCCGTGCATACGATGGGCGTAGTTGCCGCATGGCCAACCGTGGGCGCGGTGCGCTGTCAACTGTGGTTGTGGGGATCAGCGCTTCGTCCGCCCGACCATCGGCGCATTGGTCGGTGCGGCGATGATTACGCTCGCCGTCTTCCCGATATTCATCGGCATCCGCGAACTGAAGGACTGGCGAGGCCACCGGGCCGCGAGTGCGCAGCTGCCGAAAGAGCGGTAGCGACCGCCGATTCCAGCCGATCGCCCGCGGGTCAGTGGGTCAGCGCTTCGGCGGCGCCTCGGTGCAGGGTGACGGGAGCGGTCAGTGGTGCGGCATCGCGATTGATGCCCTTGGCGGCCGAGTTGGCCTGTTCCAGTTGGGTTTTGCGGTCGAACAGGGTTTTGGTGAGAACGCAGGCGAGATCCGCGTCGAGGTCGTTGCGGACCAGAAGAACATTCGGGACGACGATGGTTTTCACGTCCGCGGGCAGACCATAGGTGGCGGCCGGAATGACGCCCTCTTCGTAGACGGGGTTGGCGGTGCGCATGCTGCCCGCGAGATCGGCGATGTCGAGCAAGCGCACCTTGTCCTTGGCCGAGGTGAACAGGTCGGTGATACCGGGGGTCGGCAGGCCGCCGGAGAAGAACATGGCATCGATCGAGCCGTCTTTCATACCGTCCACCGTCTTGGTGAGGTCGAGGCGCTGAGCCGAGATGTCGCTGTCGGGGTTGAGCCCGGCGGCCTGCAGCACCCGTTGAGCGATCACCTCGGTGCCGGACTTGGGCGATCCGGTGGAGACCCGCTTGCCGCGGAGGTCGGCGAGCGAGCCGATGCCTGCCCCGGTGCGGACGATCACCTGCGTGTAGTTGGGATACAGCCGCGAAAGCGCCTGTACAGGTTGCCGTTTCCCTTCGAAACTCGCGGCGCCGAGCACTGCATCGGCTGCGGTGTCGGCCAGCGAGAACGCCACCTGATAGGTGCCTGCGACCAACTGCTGGATGTTCTGCACCGACGCACCGGTCTCCGCGGCAGTCGCCTTCACCTTGCCGCCGGTGGCCTGCGAAATCTGTTCGGCGTAGGCATTGCCCAGCGCGAAGTAGACGCCGGTCGCGTTGCCGGTCGCGATCCCGACGCGAGTCTCCTGCTTCACCTCACAGGTGACCGCACCACCCGCATCGGTCTGTGGCGCGTCGCGCCGTCCACCGCATCCGGCGAGCACGCCGGCCGCCACCACCGGGACGGCGAAAGCTATTGCGACTCTTCTCATGTCGTCCTCCTTCGAGAGACCAGAGTGATCCCGACCGCCACACTCAGCGCGGCCACCCCGACGACGAGCGCGCCGGGCTCCAGGTACAACAGCGCCAGCCCGCCCACCGCGGCGAACACCCGCGCAAGCGGTCGCGCGGGACCGACTCCCAGAATCCAGCCGCCGGTCGCGGCCGCCAACGCCGCGACACCGACGCAGGCGGCCGCCGTCGTCCACAGCACGCCGAGCACCGGCCCGCGACCGAGCAGATATTCACCGGGACCGCTGAGCACGAACACGATCGGCACCAGGAACGCGGGCAACGCATATTTCAGCGCCTGCCACATGGTCGGGACGGTGCGCGCACCGGTGATCGCCGCCGCGCCCACCGCCGCAAGCGCGGTCGGCGGCGTCACCTCGGAGAGCACCGAGTAGTAGAAGACGAACATCGCGGCGGCCGGGGCGGGCACTTCCAGTGCGAGCAGCGCAGGCCCGATGATCGCCCAGCCGATGATGAACGACGCCGTCACCGGCACCGCCAGGCCCAGTACGGCCAGCGCGATGGCCGCGAGCACGACCGTGCATGCCAGCACCACCGTGTGGTTGTCCGAGACCGTCCGCGCCGCACGTACCAGCAGGGACGCCAACTGTGCGCCGAGCCCGGTCTTCGTGGTCATCGCCGTGATGACACCGGCCGACGTGCACACCGCCACCACCGGCAGCGCCGAGCGCACTCCACTGCCGAGGGCCTGGAACACCTTGCGTGGTGAACTCGCCCGCGCGCGGGTGCGCGAATCGAGGAATGCGAGCACGAAAGCCAGCGCGGTGGCGTAGACGACGGCTCGGGTCGCGCTCACCCCGATCAGCAGCAGCACCACGATCGCGATCAAGGACAGGAAGTGGTAGCCGAATCGCGCGAGCAACCGCCACCCGGACGCGCCGCCGATCTCCACCGGTCTGGTACCCAATCTGCGCGCGTCGATCTCGACGGCGAGCAGAATTCCCAGGTAGTACAGCACCGTCGGGATCATCGCCCAGCCGAGCACCGTCACATAGGAGACGTCGAGATATTCGGCGACGATGAACGCGGCGACACCGAGCGTGGGCGGCGAGAGGATCGCACCAACGCCGGCCGCGGCCAGCATGCCGCCGGCCTGTTCCGGCGGATAGCCCGCCCGCCGCAGAATCGGCCAGGTGACCGCACCGACGGTCACCGCCGTCGCGGTGCCGGAGCCCGAAACCGTGCCGAGCAGGAAACCCGACGCGACAGCGGTCCGGCCGGCCGCGCCGCCCGAGCGGCGAAATGCGGCTACCGACAGGTCGACGAAGAACTGTGCGGCGCCGGAGAATTCGAGCACCGTGCCGTAGAGGGTGAACAGCACGATGTAGGTGGCCGCGACATCCAACGGCGTGCCGTAGAACCCGCTGCCGGAGTTGTACAACGCGTCGATGATCTGCCCGAAATCCAACCCCGCGTGCGCAATTGTCCAGTGCTGTGGGAGGAATCCACCGTAGTAGCCATAGCCCACGAACACCAGGCACACCACCGGCAGCACCCATCCGGTCGTGCGCCTGCAGGCCTCCAGCACCAGGACGAGCAGCACCGAGCCCATCCCGACATCGACCGGATCGAACTGTCCCTGTCGATCGAGGAAGGCGTCGTACCCGCCGCCACCCGACCCGATCGTCATCGGCAACAACGGATACAGACACACCACCAGAGTCACGGCGGCCAATATCCAGTCGAGAGCCCGCGGCCCCCCGCCCCGATCCAGCCTGCGCACTCCGGACCGATAGGCGATGAACACCAACGGCAGCGTCCCGCTCAGGAATACCACCAGGTAGTACTGGCTGCCCTGCGGCAACGGCCGAAACACCTGCCACAGCACCAGGATCGCCACCGCGAACGCGACTGTCGCCACCAACTGTTCGGGCAGGCCGGTCAGTACCCGTGCCGGGCGCTCTTCATCGTCGACCTCGATCTTGGGTGGCTGATCGCCGACCGGATCCGTATCCCGGAGTCGCCGATCGCCGCGCGCTTCGTCGGCGACGCCCCCACCGCTATCTTTCGGCAGCGCCGCACCTAGTTCAGCGCCCCGCCTCTCCGACATGGCGCGACACTATCAACGCACGGCCGTCAGTATGCGGTTAATGAAATCCGGAGTCGGCAAATCACGGCTCGCCGCCAGATTGTGTGCTGCAGAGTCGGTGGCGAGGCCGGCTCCCCAGCAATACCGGAGAATTCCCTCGGCCGAATATGCGCTGGAGTGATGTATCGCCGACGATGTTGTGTCGGTGCAGTCCTCCGACCGTGGCGTGATGTCGCTCAGGCCCCGAGCGCTGCCCGCCGCGCGCTCACCTTCCGATACGAGATTCGCCAGCCGACGGCCGCACGGACGACCACGTCGTCGTATACGACGCTGCGACAGGTTCCGTCCGCGTGGATGCCGATGCCCTTGGATTGCACCCGCACCGAATCACCGTCTGCGTCGCCGATGATGATGTTGGTGATGTGATGCCCCACCGGATTCCCTGCGCCGAGGGTGATCGCGGCGTCGCGCAAGGCTGGAATCCCGTGCAGTTCGCCGAGACCGAAATCGCTCAACTCATAGATGATTCCGTCCGTGAAGAGCTCATCCATTCGATCGAGTGCCCCGGCATCCATGAGGTGACCGTGCCGCGCGATCAAATCGGTGATCTCGATTCTGTCCGCCGCCGACAGCGTCATGACGACCTCCTGCCGCCCCACTCGTGCCATAACATGAGGCATAGTCCAGATATTTGGCACAGTAGCGGACTATGTCCCCGGTTAGCAAGAGGGCGAGGTCAGGAATGCGCGAAACACCGTCCGGCACAGCACGGCCGAGGCGCGCCGATGCGCGGCGAAACTACGAACGACTGCTCGACCAGGCTCGAATCGCCTTCGCCGAACACGGTGTCGACGCCTCCCTCGACGACATCGCCCGCTGCGCAGGCGTCGCGAGCGGAACCCTCTACCGTCACTTCCCCACCCGCCTCGACCTCATCGAAGCCGTGCTCGGCGAACGCGTCGCCGAGCTCGCCCAGCTCGGCCACCGCCTGACGGCGGAGCCGGACACCGTCGCAGCCCTGACCACTTGGCTGCGCGCCGCGATCGACCACGCACTCACCTTCCGTGGCCTCTCCGCCGCCATCATGAATTCCGCGATCGATGGTGGTGCCGAGCTGGTATCCGCTTGGCATGCAGACACATTCGCCGTCGGGTCAGCCCTGCTGGATCGGGCCAAGCAGGCAGAAACCATCGCCCCATCCGCCCAGAACTACGACGTACTGCGCATGATCGGCGCGATCGCCTGGGCGGCCCAGGACACACCGAACCCGGCGGAGCGTGCAGACCGCCTCCTGGACCTCTTCCTCAACGGTCTTCGCACCACCCCGTCGAAGCCATGACCGCTTCGCCTGCCTGCACCGGTCCACCCTCGCCCGGCGGGTGACCGCGGCCTGCACTCGAGCTGCCATGCCGGCGATTGGCACACCATCGCGAGGTCCGCTCGGGGAACGCCGCAGCGATGTGCCACTCACCGACCACCACGGGAGGTCGTTACGGCGTGTGCTGGGCGGCGGATAGGGGCTCGTAGAGGACGATCGCCCATGGGGAATCGGGCGTCGGGCGGACCGAGGTGCGGCGTTCGTGGGGTCCGGTGACCGGGTCGGCAGCGGCGAACCCGGCGGCGCGCAGCCGGGCAAGGGTGGCATCCAGGTCGTCGACCTTGGCCGCCAAGGACGGAGTGTCGCCTTCGCGGTCGGTGCCCGCGAGCATGACTCGGGCCGGGCCGATGTCGAACTGCGCCCAGCGGTCGCTGTCGACAAAGGTGGCCTTGGTGCCGAACACGGCGGTGAGCAGGTCGATCGCGGCGGTCAGATTATCGGCGGGAAAGATCGTGCCGAGGCGTTCTACTGTCATCGGTGTGCTTCCAGGGCTCGGCGGAGTGCGGAAAAGGCCACGGTGGCAGCTTCTTTCGCGTCGGACAGGCTATCGGCCATGCTGAAGAAGCCATGGAACTGGCCGTCGTAGCGGATCACGTCGGCGTGCACGCCAGCCTCCTGGAGTCGGACTCCGTATTCCTCGCCCTCGTCCCGCAGCGGATCGAATTCTGCGGTGACGATGTGCGCGGGCGGCAGTCCGGACATGTCGGAGGCACGTAGTGGCGACGCGTAGGGGTGGTCGGCATCGCCGTCGGTTCCCAGGTATTGCTCCCAGTACCACCGCAAATGATCGTCGGTGACGAAGTATCCGTGCGCATTATCCCGATAGGACATCGTGTTTCGGGCCGGGTCGAGCATCGGATAGACAAGGAGTTGAAAGGTGACGGCGGGACCGTTGCGATCGCGGGCCATCAATGTGGTGGCAGCAGCGAGGTTTCCGCCGCAGCTGTCACCGGCCACCGCGACCCTGGCCGGGTCGCCGCCCATCGTCCCGGCATGTTCGGCGACCCAGTTCAGTGCCGCGTAGGCATCCTCCGCAGCCGCCGGGAACCGGTGCTCGGGCGCCTGCCGATAGTCGACCGACACCACGATCGCGCCGACACCGTTGGCCATGGACCGGCACAACTGGTCGTGACTGTCGAGGCCGCAGATCACAAACCCGCCACCGTGGAAGAAGACAATGACAGGCAGCAGCGCAGTTGTGCCGGTCAGGTCCGATTCCGCATCAGTGGCCGACGACTGCGCGTCGAGGGACGAATCCGCGGGACGATAGATGCGCACCCGCAGCTCCGGCGCGCCGACCGGCCCTGGCACCAGACGCTCCTCGACCTGCCCGACCGGAATCGGTTCGGCGGCGGCCGCCGGGCGCGCCGCAAGAATGCGGCGCGCCTCGGTGGCGTCCTGGATTTCGGTGCCCAACCGGGGAAACGACGCAGTGGCCAGGTCGACGATCACCTGCGCTTCGGGTTTCAGCGGCATCGCCCGATCCTCACGCCTCGCCCGCGGCGCCGACAGCAGGCATCGAGCCCGGCGGAATGAACTGTCCCGCAGACAATCCGCCATCGATGGCCAGCTCGGCTCCGGTGATGAAGGCCGACGCGTCGGAGGCGAGGAACGCCACCAGTTCGGCCACTTCACTCGGCAAACCGACGCGGCCGAGCGGCAGTGACGGAAAGCTGCCGGGCCCGGTGCTCAAGCCGAGATGCCCGATCATCGGTGTCGCGATCGGCCCCGGGTGCACCGAGTTCACACGGATGCCGAGCGGCCCGAGTTCTAGTGCGGCCGTCTTGGTCAGACCACGCAATCCCCATTTCGATGCGCCATACGCGGAATGCCCCATCAGGCCCTGTAATCCGGCCTGTGACGAGATGTTGATGATCGAGCCACCGCCCACGGCCCCCATCGGCTCGATTACCGCCTGGATGCCGAGGAACGATCCGATGAGGTTGATGCGCAGAATCCGTTCCAGCTCCTCGGCAGTGGTGTCGGTGAGCGGTTTCGCGGTGTAGATTGCCGCGTTGTTCACCAGCACGTCCAGCCGCCCGAACTCGCGCACCGCGGTCTCGACGGCGGCAGTCCACCCGGACGCGCTGCTCACATCGTGACGAACGAAACGTGCGGCGGCGCCGATGGATTCGGCAACCTCTTTGCCCTCGGGTTCCAGCACGTCGGTGAGCACGACGCGGCCGCCGGACGCGGCAACGAGCCGGGCTTCTTCGGCGCCCTGGCCCCGGGCAGCGCCGGTGATCAGGACGACCTTGCCGGTCAGATCGGTCATATTCAGCTCCTTGCTCATGCACTTGTTGGATCCCGGCCTGTGCCGGAAGGAAGGCTTCGGCGCATCCGCCTGCCATGTCGGGCGGCGGCCGGGTTCCTGAGCCCACAGCCGGCGAGCAGCTGTGCGCGGGGTGACTAGTCCTTACGGAAGTGCGGGATGACCTTTTCGCCCCAGTGCCGGATGGTCTCCAGGCACGCTTCCTGGGGCACGGTGCCCATCTGGATCAGGCAGAGGATTTCGTCGGCGCCCGCCTCCTGCAGCCGCTCGACGTAGGCGATCGCGTCCTCGGGGCTGCCGTAGGCGTGCTCGGCATTGAACACCGAGGTGGCACCCGTCTTCACCGGAATCTTGGCCTCGTGCAGGTAGGCGACGTGATCGTCGGCGGCCTGCTTGATCTTGGCCACCTCGTCGACAGTGGGATCGACAGCCTCGTCCGGGACCGGGCCCGCGCCGTACCAGTGCTTGATGGACTGGGCGAAGAAACGCTGACCGCGCGCACCGATCTGCTGGGCCTTCTCCCGATCGTCGAGCACGATGGTCGGGCACAGCGCCGCGAAATGGTCGTTGACGACGGTCGAGACGAACTTCTCCCCGGTGCGTGCCGCGATGGCCGCATCATAGGTGCGGCGCAGTTCGGCGATCTCCTCCACGCCCGCGAAACCGAGGACCAGCGCGCCGATTCCGTAGTCGGCGGCCAGCTTGAGCGTGTCCTTCTTGGTGCACGCCATGAACAGCGGTGGATGCGGCAGCTGGACCGGACGCGGCAGCATCGGGTGCGGGTCGATATCGAGCAGATCACCGTGCCACTCGAATTCGCCCTCGGGATCCTGCCAGGCCTTGCCGATGATCCGCAGTGACTCCTCCACCTCCTGGTAGGTGCGATCGGGGTCGACGCCACACATGGAGGTCTCTTGCGGGGTTGCGCCGCGACCCGCGCCCAGGTTCACTCGCCCGTTGGACAGCACGTCGAGCATGGCCGCACGCTCGGCCGCCCGCACAGGGTGGTTGAAGTTGAACGGCATGCACACCACGCCGTGGCCGATGCGGATCCGTTCGGTGCGCGCGGCCACCCAGGTCAGGAAGATCTCCGGTGCGCTCATATGGGCGTACCACTTCAGCCCGTGATGCTCGACCGCCCAGACGGTGTCGAAACCCATCTCTTCGGCCAGCACCGCCTGCTCTACGCAGTCGCGCAACACCTGCCGTTCGTGATCGGCGGACGGGTTGGTCATTTGTGCCTCGAAGATCATCGAGAACTTCATGCATTGCCTCCACTTCTCAATATGCCTAGTAGAAATATTTCCGATGCTCTCGTGGAGGTCAGGTGCATGTCTCGGTGGATGGGACTGCGCGGGCTCCCGCCGCTGTCGCGCCCCTAGCGTTCGGAGATAACGCGGGAGAAAGGATGGGCCAAGTGGGCCGACTCGATGGCAAGGTCGCACTGATCACCGGAGGCGCACGCGGAATGGGCGCCGAGCACGTCCGCCGCTTCGTCGCCGAGGGTGCGCGGGTGGTGTTCGGTGATGTGCTCGACGCGGAGGGCAAGCAGCTGCGAGCCGAGATCGGCGCCGACTGCCACTACGTGCATCACGATGTGACGAGCGAGGCGGACTGGGCCGCCGCGGTGGCCGCGGCTCGCACGGAGTACGGCAGGCTCGACGTGCTGGTCAACAATGCCGGAATCCTGCGATTCCAGTCGATCGCCGAGATGAGCCTTGCCGATTTCACCACCATCATGACCGTGAATGTCACCGGTGCATGGCTGGGCATCAAGACGGCAACGGCGGCGCTGACCGAAGCGGGCGGCGGCTCGATCGTGAATATCTCCTCGGTCGAGGGATTTATCGGCGCAGCGAATCTCTCCGCCTACAGCGCCAGCAAATTCGCGATCCGCGGCCTGACCAAGTCGGCCGCACGCGAACTCGGCAAGCACGGGATCCGGGTCAACTCGATTCACCCCGGCGGCATCGCCACACCGATGACGGCCGCCGCAGGCTCGGGCGTCGACGGCAGCAAATTCTTTGCCGGACTGCCGATCTCGCGCTGGGGCCAACCCGGCGAGGTCTCGGAGGCGGCGGTCTACCTGGCGTCGGACGGCGCGAGCTACTGCACCGGCACCGAGATCGTCGTCGACGGCGGCATGCTCACCGGCGCGGGCTACTGATCAAGCGTGAACGACAAGGAGGTGGCGATGTCCGAGGAACACGAGTACGACGTCGTAGTTGTTGGTTCGGGAGCCGCGGGCATGACCGCCGCATTGACCGCCGCGTATCGCGGGCTGTCGGTGGTGCTGATCGAAAAGAGCGGCAGCTTCGGCGGTTCCACCGCGCGCTCGGGCGGCGGCGTCTGGATTCCCAACAATCCGGTGCTGGTCCACGAGGGTGTCCCCGACAGCCCGGACCTGGCCCGGGTCTACTTGAAATCCGTTGTCGGTGACCGGGTTCCGCAGGAGAAGCAGGACGCGTTCCTGGACAACGGTCCGCGCATGATGACCTACCTCGGCGCGCGCACCCGCCATCTCGAATTCGTCTACGACCGCGGCTACTCCGACTACCACCCGGAGTTACCCGGTGGACTCGCGCAGGGCCGCAGCATCGAACCGGCGATCATCGACGGCCGGCTGCTCGGCGAGGATCTGGACAAGATCAACCGGCCGACCATGTCCGGCCCCAAGGGAATCGCATTCACCGTCAGCGACTTCCACGACCTCAACATGATCGCGCGGACCTGGAAGGGCAAGCGCACCGCTATGAAAGTCGGCGCGCAAGCGGTGCTGAACAAGCTGCGTGGACGGCTGCCGCTGAGTCTCGGCAAGGCTCTGGTTGCCCGGCTCTGGCTGGCGCTGCGCGACGCGAACGTACCGGTATGGCTGAATACACCGCTGACCGACCTGATTACCGAGGACGACGTTGTGGTCGGTGTGCGCGCCGAGCGTGACGGTGCCCCGATCACCATTCGGGCCCGGCGCGGTGTCGTGCTCGCCGCGGGCGGCTTCGAGCACAACCTGGAGATGCGGCAGCAGTTCTTCAGCGGACCCGTGAGCACCGAGTGGACGGTCGGCGCCACCGAGAATGTCGGCGAGGGCATTCGCGCCGGTGAAAGTGTCGGTGGTGCACTGGATTTGATGGACGATGCCTGGTGGGGACCTTCGGTCCGCAACCCGGACGGTCCGCCCTTCTTCTGTTTGGCCGAGCGTTCCCAGCCCGGTGCCATCATGGTCAACGACGCGGGCGAACGCTTCACCAACGAATCGGCCAGCTATGTCGACGTGGTGCACACGATGTACGAGCAGCATGCGAAGGGCATCGGCCATGTCCCCGCACACTTCATCATGGACCAGCGCTTCCGCGACAGGTACTTGTTCCTCGGCACCTTCCCGAAGCAGGCCATCCCGCAGAAGTATTACGACTCCGGGATCATCAAGAAGGCCGACACCCTCGCCGAACTCGCGGACAAGATCGGCGTGCCCGCCGACACGCTGACCGCGACCGTCAACCGGTTCAACGGTTTTGCGCGCGCCGGTCGCGACGCGGACTTCCAGCGCGGCGAATCCGCCTACGACCGGTACTACGGTGACCCCACCGTCAAGCCCAACCCGTGTCTGGCCCCGATCGACCAGGGCCCGTTCTACGCGGTCGAAATGGTCCCCGGCGACTTGGGCACCAAGGGCGGGCTCGTCACCGACGAGCACTCCCGAGTGCTGCGCGGCGACGGTGCCCCAGTCGCGGGACTGTATGCAGCAGGCAACAATTCGGCCGCCGTGATGGGTAACAGCTACGCCGGTGCCGGCGCGACGATCGGCCCGGCCATGGTGTTCGGCTACATCGCCGCCAACCATCTTGCCGACACCGCACCGAAGCACCCCTGATGCCACCGATGTTCGAACTATCCCGCCGATTCGGCCGAACAGGAGCATGACATGGACAGAGTGAATGGCAAGACCGTGATCGTGTCCGGTGGCGCGCGTGGCATGGGCGCAGCGTTCGCCCGACGCCTCGTCGCCGAGGGCGCGGCTGTCGTGGTCGCGGATGTCCTGGTCGAGGAGGGCAAGGCGGTCGCCGCCGAGCTGGGCGACCGGGCGCTGTTCGTTCCGCTGGACGTTACCGACGAAGCCGCGTGGCACGCCGTCGTCGCCGAGGCCGAACGCGCCTTCGGCCCGGTCTCCGGACTCGTCAATAACGCGGGCATCGTGCACGTCGACCCCATCGAGAAGCTCGCCGAGGCCGACTACCGCCGCGTGATCGACGTGAACCAGGTCGGAGTGTTCCTCGGCATGAAAGCCGTTGTGCCGTCGATGCGCCGGGCCGGCGGCGGCTCGATCGTCAATATCTCCTCGATCGGCGGCATCATCGCCTTCAGCAATATCCTGGGCTACGTGGCCTCCAAGTGGGCGGTGCGCGGTATGACCAAGGCCGCGGCGCAGGAGTTCGGCGTCGACGGAATCCGGGTCAATTCTGTGCATCCCGGCGTTGTCGCCACCGAAATGACCGCCACCTCCGAGCGCTCCAACTCGATGGTGCACGACCTGCCGCTGTCGCGTGCCGCCGCGCCCGACGAGCTGGCCAGTCTGGTGCTGTTCCTGATCTCCGACGAGGCAAGTTACTGCACCGGGTCCGAATTCGTCGCCGACGGCGGCTACACCACCAAATGAAGGACACACCCCTGTGAAGAACTTTCAGGACAAGGTCGCCGTCATCACCGGCGCGGGCGCCGGCATCGGGCGGGCACTGGCGGTGGAACTGGCTCGCCAGGGCGCGAAGCTGGCGTTGTCCGGCCGAAATCTGGCCAATGTCACCGAGACTGCCACGCTGTGCGAGCAGGCGGGCGCCAAGGCCCGCGCCTACCAGCTCGACGTGACCGACCGCGCCGCGGTCTATCAGCACGCCGACGAGGTGCAGGCGGACTTCGGCCCGGCCAACCTGGTGGTCAACAATGCGGGAGTCTCGCTCACCGCTAATGTCGAGGAGCTGAGCTGGGAAGACTTCGAGTGGATCGTCAATATCAACTTCTGGGGCGTGATGTACGGCACCAAAGCCTTTCTGCCGCAGGTCATCGCCTCCGGTGACGGCCACATCGCCAATGTCTCCAGTATGTTCGGCCTCGCCGCCTGCCCCAGTCAAGGCGCATACAACGCCACAAAGTTCGGTATTCGCGGCTTCACCGACGCGCTGCGCCAGGAAATGAAGATCGCCGGCTACCCGGTAAGTGTGAGCAGTGTCCACCCCGGCATGATCAAGACCGAAATCGCCTGGAAGGCTCGAGCGGGTGGCGACCGCGACCGCGATGCGCTGGCCGCGAACTTCGACAAGCTGGCGAAAACGACTCCCGAATCCGCGGCGACCACCATCCTGCGCGGCATCCGCAAGGACAAGGCAAAGATCCTCATCGGTGCCGATGCTCGCGTAATCGACTTGTTGCCAAGGATTTTCGGCTCCGGCTACCAGCGCATCCTGACCGCTCAGATGAAGAAGGAAGTCTCGTAACGTCCATGGTGCGCGGCGGTGCCGGTGCGATCAGCGACCGGCACCCCGCAGCAGATGTCGACCATAGTGCCGTCCCTTCTCCGGAAACTCGGCTGGTGGATACCGATATGCATGAGAACTCCGTTGTCCTCGGAAGTCGCCATTGACTCCCCAGAACCCGATTCTGCGCTTCGGCGTTCCTGTTTCCCTGAGTAGCGGACTACCTGTCTTGCACCACATCATTGCAGGTCAGAGCATTGCAGGCGTGGCCGCGCAGGTAGTTCGGCACCAGCGGTGCACACATACCGACTACGCGACTTCCCCGCCGCGCACAGGAGCTTGCGCACGAGGTCGCGCACCGTCTGCGCTCGATGTCGCGGCGCACAGTGCGCACAGTGATGCCCGATCGGTCGGCGAGTTCCGGCCTGGTCCATTCGCGGCGGGCCTGCAACAGCGAGAACAACTGGAGTAGGCGAGCGGCGGTCACGGTCACGACCGATCGGCCTACAGGCTGGCCCCGACCCACGATGCGAACCCGACCAAGGTGTCTGTCTGTCGTCGCTGAGTTGCCGCGATGACGTGCAAGGTTTCGCACACCGACGGATGTAGGCGCGTCTGCTGGGGTGCCACACGGCGCGCCGAGATGAGCGAATCCAGAGCTTTGTCCGGCTGCCCGATCAGCAGCCAGGCGCGGCCAACGTCCTGCCAGTGGTGACCGGCGCGTGGTCCGGCTATCCCGACCGGGAGCCGCAGGGCCGCCCCTTCGTGGGCCGCTCTGCCGGGGTCGCCGGATTCGAGCGCGACCGCACAGGAATGGATACCGACATCGGCGGACCCGAACAGCGTTCCGTACAGATCGGATTCGCCGAGCATAAGTGGCGCTAGCCGCCGCGCTTCGGCGATGTGGTCGGCCGCGGTGCCGGGCTGAAATCCTCGGGCGGCGACGATCGCGCCGCAAAGGTGCCCGTAACCTCGTACCGCATTCGCCGCCTGGGTGTCGCCTTCGATCAGGTCGGACCACGCCTTCGCCGACCAGTTTCGGCACCGGCTTCCTGGTCGACCAGCTCGAACGCGCCGACTACATGCAACGCGTCTCCGACCCCCGCCGACGGCCGCGCCCGCCTGGTCCGCCTCACGCGGCGCGGCACCGAGGCCACCATCCTGGCCAACCGTGTCGCCGCCGAGGCCGAATCAGAGTGGGCCGCCCATCTCGGCTCCGGCACCATGGGCCAACTGCGTCGCGCCCTCGAACAACTGCGCGACATCACCGACCCCTACGCCTGGCCGACCTCGGCGGCCACCGAGGTCGGCCCGCATACGTCTTGCTCACCGGGACGTTCGGTACGCCGTTGGTGCCCGAGCGGGCAGGCTGAATTCGCGCCGCCCCGCGATTGTGTCGCGCACCGCAGGGAGCCGCGCCATTCGCAGGGCGATCGGCCGCCGGGATTGTGCCCGCGGGCCGATGGCTGCCCTGAGCCGCCTGCCGAACGTGCAGTGGCTGCCGAGAACGTGCTGACCCGAAGGAGTGAGACATGACGACCGGAGTGGAGCCTGTGGAGCGACCGGAACTCGCCACTTTGGCGAGCATCGCACCATCGGTCGCCGAACTCGACGGCGCCTGTACCTTGTCGCGGGAGCGGATCGGAGGGAAGGCGTGGAGCGTGAATCACATGCGGGCGCTCAAGCTTCCGGTGCCGCCCGCCTTCGCGCTCACCACCGATGCGTGGGCCGAATTCTCGGTGAGCGGCGTGCTCGACGCGCAGATCTGGGCGGGCGTACGCGCCGGAATCGCGGCACTGGAACGCGGCACGGGTCGAGAGTTCGGCTCCACCGAGCGCCCGCTATTGGTGTCGGTACGCTCCGGCGCCGCGGTGAGCATGCCGGGGATGATGGACACGGTGCTGAATCTCGGCATGAACGCCGAGGTCGAGCAGGCGCTGACCGCGGAGACACGAAACCCCGGGTACGCGAGCGACACGCACCGCCGCTTCCTCGCCCAGTACCGCGAGATCGTGCTCGGTGACCCGAACGGCGTGGTACCGCAGGACCCGTGGGAGCAGCTGCGCGGCGCGATCACCGCGGTATTCCGTTCCTGGGATTCCGCGCGCGCCAAGACCTATCGGCGCACCCGCGGGGTATCCGACGAGCTCGGGACCGCGGTCACCGTGCAGGCCATGGTGTTCGGCAATCTCGATGCGCTCTCCGGGACCGGAGTGCTGTTCAGCAGAAACCCGAACACCGGCGAGCGACCGGTCTTCGGTGAGTGGCTGATCGGCGGGCAGGGCGAAGACGTCGTCTCCGGCCGTACCACCCCGCGACCGCT
Organism: Nocardia sp. NBC_00403; assembly: GCF_036046055.1. Classification (NCBI taxonomy): domain Bacteria; kingdom Bacillati; phylum Actinomycetota; class Actinomycetes; order Mycobacteriales; family Nocardiaceae; genus Nocardia; species Nocardia sp. NBC_00403. The sequence goes on along the minus strand of NZ_CP107939.1, from coordinate 4,715,356 downwards.
CGACGAGCTGGCGAGCACGCTGCCCGAGGTGCACACTCAGCTCATCGCGGCAGCCGAACTGCTGGAGCGCGACGGTCGCGATATCCAGGACATCGAGTTCACCGTCGAATCCGGCAGGCTCTGGCTGCTGCAGTCGCGGCCCGCGAAACGCTCTGCGCGCGCGGCGGTTCGCGCCGCTGTCGCCATGGCCGACGAGGGGCTGATCGAACCCGCGGAATCGTTGCGCCGAGTCACCGCCGAGCAGTTGCGCACCGTTCTGCGCCCCGCCTCCAGCGACAATGCCGGGCTGCGGCCACTGGCCACCGGCGAGTCCGCCTGTCCGGGGCTCGCATCCGGTGTCGTGGTGACCGATCCCGACGACGCCGAGGCACGGTCCGCTGCGGGCGAGCACGTCATTCTGGTCCGCCCCACCACCAGCCCGGACGACCTGCACGGCATGATCGCCGCGCTGGCTATCGTCACCGAGCTCGGCGGCGCCACCTCCCATGCTGCCCTGGTCAGCCGGGAACTCGGCCGTCCGTGCGTAGTCGGTTGCGGCCCAGGCGTTGTCGACGCGCTCGTCGGACGGGTCGTTACCGTCGACGGCGGGGCCGGAACCGTCTGGCCGGGGCAGGTCACCGGCAAGCCGGTCGACGACTCGGTATTCGCGGATGTTGCGCGCCTTGCCGAGCGGGCCGGTGTCGAGCCGGATCAGCTGCCGGCATTCCTGTCCGGCGAAGCCTCCGCTACCGATGAAACAAACATGGTGACAACGCATTCCGTTGACACCGGGCATGTCTCGGAACTCGGTCTGCTGCGTCTGATCGGGATCAAAGGCCGGGTGAAGCCGGCGGCCATCGCCTCCAGCCTCGGCCTCATCGAATCCGAAGCCGCCTCGCGCAGTGCGGATTTCGTGGCACGCGGGCTCTGTGCGAACACACCCGTCGGCGCGCGCCTGACCCCCGAAGGTCGCGAACATCTCACCGGGCTCCTCGAACAAGAGCGGGCCGATGTGGACCAGAATGTCATCGCCGCTGCCTACGATGAATTCTGCGAGTTCAATGCCGAGCTGAAAGAGGTCATTACCGCCTGGCAGATGAAGGACGTGAGCACGGTGAACGACCACACCGACACTGCTTATGACGCAGCGGTATTGGACCGGCTCGTCACCATGCACCAACGCGTCGCTCCCCTGGTCGGACGGATCGGGGCCACCGCACCCCGCCTTGTGCACTACGTCGATCGCCTCGAGCTGGCCGTCGAGCGGATCACCGGCGGCGACCACTCGTGGGTCGCAAGGCCGATTATGGACAGCTATCACACTGTGTGGTTCGAGCTGCACGAAGACCTGATCGGCCTGTGCGGACTCAGCCGTGCCGATGAGGCCGCGGCGGGCCGCGCCCATTAGCCGACGCGGGGCCGACTCAACGAGCCCGACGCGGGCCGAGCGCATTAGCGAGGATTCGATGTATACCGACAGCGCACAACGGCGATGGGTGGAATTCGCCGAGATCGACAATGTCCGCGATCTCGGCGGGCTTCCGGTGGCCGGCGGTGGCACCACACGGTTCGGCGTCGTGTTCCGCTCCAGCACGCCACAGCATCTCACCGAGGACGACCTCGGGAGATTGATCGGTCCGGTCGGGCTACGCACGCTGATCGACCTACGACTACCCGACGAGATCGAACGGGAAGGGTACGGCCTGCTCGCGGGCGCTGCGGTGCGCCTGGTCAATCTCCCGGTGCGCAAACAGGCCCAGACCAGCGCGACCCCGACCGATCTCGTCCCGGACGGTCACGAGTACGACCTCGTCGCGCTCTATCGCGAACTCCTCGCAGGCAGTATCGAATCCGTCGTCGCGGCCGCTCGGCTGATCGCCGACGCAGACCAGCATTCCGTCGTCTTCCATTGCGCCGCAGGCAAAGACCGCACCGGCGTGCTCGCCGCTGTCCTGCTCGACGCGGTGGGCGTCCCCGCCGAGGCCATCGCCACCGACTACGCGCTCACCGGTGAACGCCTCGAGCGCATTCGCCAACGTCTCGACACCCTGCCCTCCTATCACGGCCTGCCTCCGGTGCGCACCGGCATCCTCGCCGTCGACCCAGAGGTGATCATCCGATTCCTGCAGGACCTGCACGCCACCCACGGCAGCGCCGCGGAGTGGCTGCACGCCAACGGTTTCACCGAAGCGGAGCTGGCCCGGCTGCGGGCGGTGCTCGTCGAGTCGCCCTGATGACGGCCGGTGTCCGCGCTGTTCAAGGCGTGCCAGGCGGCGTAGGAGTCCGCCGACAGATCCCACAGGTCCGCCTGCCGACGGACGTGTTCGTTCTCGTTCGTCATCTCGGAAACAACCGAGCAGTAGTTATTTCGACACGCTGACGTCGGCGGAAACTGTTGTCTCGGGTTCGCGGTGGCGGCGAATGGCCGGCAGCGCAGACACTCGACGTCGTGGCGAACGCTGTCGGTGAGAACCTCAGGTGCCCTCGGTGCCGGTCACCGTCGCGTCACCGTCACGGTCACAGTGTCCTGTCCGGGGCTGGTGGTGAGTTGAAGTAGCCGGGCATCAGGTACCGACACGACGTCGGCGCCCTGGATTTCGACCTGGTAGCCGTCGGGGTAGTTGCTCTGCGGCAGATATACCTCGGTGTGGGTTTCACGGGGGAACGGTTGACCGGAATCTGCGCGGCGGGCGCTGTATCGGATGGTGAACGTCCCAGTCGCGCTGTCGTAGTGCCACTGCAGCGGGGTGCCTGCGATTGCACGTGGATATGGCCGGACAATCGCCGGGTCCATCAGGTTGGGACCGGTCGGTGGCTCCTGGGCATGATCACGTGTCTGATCCTGCGGTTGGGACCACAACAGCCAAGAAGCCATGTTGTCGTCGAATGTATCGGCGAGACGAGTCAGCTTCGCCCAATCCTTGGTCGCGCCGAACTCGGTCACCAGCCCGACAACGCCGTCGGCGTCGGCACGGTCCAATCCGTTGCTCACGCAGGTGTCGATCTGGCCGAAGCAATAGTCGTGAAAGCTCAACCCCGCGTTCGGATCGCCGGTGGGATTCGGCACCCAGTCCGGCGTACCGAAGTCGTTGGTCATGGACGGCTCGTAGAACAGCAGGTGTTTCGGGTCGACTCGGCGGATCGCGTTCATCACTTTTGCTTCGAACGTCGCGAGCGCACCGCGCTCGAACTGGGGGCAGCCATGCGGAATGCAGGTCGGGTATTCCCAACCGGGCCACGGCTCATTGATCAGGTCGTAGCCCAGCACGTACGGCTCGTCTGCGAAGTGTTGCGCGACATGTGCCCACATGGCCGCATAGTGTTCCTGCAGTCCGACGCCATCGGGCGCAGCGTGGTCATGCCAGAAGTTCGCCCACGTTTGATTTTGGGCGGGGCTCGTCAGGTAGACCAGCGGAAAGCCGGGGTCGGGCTGCAATGGGAACCCGTCGGTGACCGTCGCCCAGTCGGGGAACCCGCTCCAACTCGCGCCCACCGATTCGTTGAACGCGTCCTGATGGGAATCGACAAGGCTGTAGATGTTGTACCGGGCCAGCAACTGCTGGGTCTGCTTGATCTGCGCGATGTAGTTGTCGTCGTAAACGCCGGGCTGCGGCTCGACCGCGTTCCATGCGAAACCCAGCCGCACCGCGTTGAAACCGTTCTCCGCCAAGAACTGGGCGTCGTTCTCGCCGAAACCTCCCGCTGCGGGGAAGTACGGCGGGTACTTGTAGACCATATTCACGCCGTGCAAGGTGACCACCCGGCCCAGTTCGTCGGTAAGCCAGCGACCCGAGTGCCCCAGTTCCGGAGCCGTCGGTGTCGCTGCGGCCGGTGTGGTCAGTCCCAGCAGCAACATGACCAACCCGAGACACCGTGCGGTCGAGGACATAATGGTCATCGCGCAAACCTTTCGACAAGTATGCGCCGACGGCACTTCTACGGCGCTGACGACTAAAGCGAGTAACGCTCCGATACGCGGCGGCCCTTACCGGCCGATCCGCAAGATGTCGGTGCCTGGAGTCGAACCGTCCTTCCTGTATGTCCAGGTACATCTAGTGCGGTCGGACCGGCTGTTACCCGCGGGCATGCCCTGGTCCTGGTGCAATGGATCAATCCGAATAACACGATGGTCGAGACCACGGCGCTGATGCGGAAATGCTATATATCGCTGACCGGATTCGATCACGACACTCCGCTGCACACCGACGAGGTCGCATGCCTCGACCAGTTCTCGTAACCAGTCGACCATGTCCGGTGGAACCCGCTGCGGCTCGGCGGGACAACCGCGCCGCCGGCCGCGACATTCGGCGTTCGTGCCGGCACCGGATTCCGCTCGCCCTCATCCACCGCACCCTCGACAACCAGCGGTGAAAAGCCCGAAAACGGCACCCCGACAGCAATATTCACCTCACGCACCGACGCATCGTGCCGTCACCGACACCAATACGCCACCGGAAGTGCACCAGAGCCGTCAATCAGACACTCCCAATCCCTGACTCGCGGACGGCAAATTTCCAGACCGGGCCGCGCCGAGAGCGTTCGACGGCATCATGATGTCTATGGCGACAGGCGAAGTGGTGAAGGCGGGCGTGTTCGCGAGGGTGTACGACCCCGGCGTCGGAGAGCCGGAGACGTGGTACATCAACGACCACACCGTGGTTCGTGACGGCGCAGGACGTTGGCACCTGTTCGGCATCACCCACCCGGAACCTGCGGATCCCTGGCACGAAGTCGAGTTCGCCCACGCCACCGCGCCCGCGTTGCACGGGCCCTGGACCAAACACCGACCCGCGCTGACCGTCGATCCGAAGTACGGCGAAACACATCTGTGGGCGCCGTATGTCGTCGCGGTGCGCGGCGGGTATCTCATGTTCTATGCCGCCGGCGGCGCCGATCGCACGGCGGCCGCGATGAACCTGGCCACCTCGACCGACCTGTTCCACTGGACCCGCAACCCTGGTGGTCCGCTCTTTCGCGACGGCTACGACGCCCGCGATCCGATGGTGCTGCGGGTCGGCGAGAAGTGGATCATGTACTACTGCGCGACGAGTACGCCCGCCGGCGGCCATCACGTGGTCGCCTACCGCACCAGCGGCGACCTCCTGCATTGGAGTGCGCGCCATATCGCCTACACCGACCCCACCAGTGGCACCGAGGCGGGCAACACCGAATCTCCGTTCGTGGTGCCGCATGGTGGCTCGTGGTATCTGTTCATCGGCCCGCGCCCGCAGTATGTCGGCACCGACGTGTTCCGCAGCGACAATCCCTTCCGCTTCCGTATCGGCGACAAGGTCGGCCACGTCGCGGCCCACGCCGCCGAACTCGTCGCCGACGACGGCCGCTGGTGGATCACCAGCGCCGGGTGGGCACAGGGTGGCGTGCACCTCGCGCCGGTCACGTTCCCGAGCCCACGCGTGATCAGCGACGTGCCGAGATAACGACCATGGCGAGATGCCCACTCCGCGACCCTCGAGCATGGATAATCCGATCTGGGCGGGCCTGCGGATATGGAGGCGATCTGAATGGCGCGTATCGGGGTAATCAGCATTTCCGACGGTCGGCCCTATGTGCACGGGGGCATCGCCGAGTTCATCTCGGCGGCCGAGGACCGGCTCGTATCCGAGCTCACCACGGCCGGGCACGAGGTCATCCGGGGTTCCGAAACAATCAGCACCAATGCGCTCGCCGGGTCGGTGGCGCGCGAGGTGGGCTCCGCCGGGGTGGACCTGACGGTGCTGCACTACGCGGTCTGGGCGTTCCCGCATTTCACCATGTTGGCCGCGGGCGCCACCTCGGGCCCGCTGCTGCTGTTGTCCAATATCGACCCGGTCCAGCCGGGGATGGTCGGCATGCTGGCCGCGGGCGGGGCCTTGGACCAGATCGGTCGCGCACACACCCGACTGTGGGGTGATCCGACCGACCCGACGCTGATCGAGGCGATCGGCGTGCAGGCCACCGCTGCGGCCGCGGTGTCCAGCCTGCGCGGGGCGACCTTCGGGCGCTTCGGCGGGCGGCCGATGGGGATGAACACCGCGGTGGCCAATACCGATCAGTGGCAGCGACTGTTCGGCATCGACGTCGAGGAGATCGATCAGTGGGAGATCGTGCGACGCGCGGAACTCGCCGACGCGGGTGAGGCGAAGGCCGCGCGCGAATGGCTGGAGCGCCACACCGCAGGCGTGCACTACGACGGAGTGAAGCTGACGCCGGAACTGCTGGAGCGCCAGATCCGCTCGTATCTCGCCGTGCGCGAGCTGATCGACGAATGGCGGCTGGACTTTTCGGGGATCAAGGGACAACCCGAACTCACCCAGTACTTCGCCACCATGGATATCACCGAGGCATTTCTCAATGACCCATACGACTGGAACGGCCCCAAACAGCCGCACGTCTGTGCCACCGAGGCCGATATGGACGGCGCGCTGACCATGCAATTGCTCAAGCAGATAGCCGCGGGTCCGGTACTTTTCGCCGATGTGCGGCACTACCACGCCGACCGCGATATCTGGGATCTGTGCAATTCCGGTCAGCACGCCACCTGGTTCGCCGCTCGCAGCGACGACCCGGCCGAGAACCTGGCCAAGGTGCACCTGTACCCCGAGGTGTTCTTCTTCCCTGCGGGCGGGGCTTCGGTGCACCACCTCGCCGCGCCCGGTCGAATGACCCTCGCCCGCCTCACGCGCAACAACGGCGACTATCGAATGCAGTTGATGCTCGGCGAGTTCGAGAACTACGACGACGCCACCAACGAGGCCCTCATGAAGCAGTCCACCTGGGAATGGCCACATGCGTTCGCCCGCTTGGACGCAAAGGCCGAGGATTTCCTTTCCCGCTTCGGCGCCAACCACATTCATGCCATTCCCGGCGATCATCGCGCCACGGTCCGCGCTGCCTGCACACTCCTCGATATCACTCTCGACGAGTTCACCCGCTGAGCAGCCGTGGACCCGCGGGTACTCCCCCACGAGAGGCGGTAGCGCATGTATCTGGGGATCGATATCGGGACTTCCAGCTCCAAAGGGGTACTGGTGCAACGTGATGGCACGGTGATAGCCAGAGCCGAACGGGCACACGATGTTTCGTCGCCGCGCCCGGGTTGGTTCGAGCACGATGCCGAGGCCGTTTGGTGGGCCGACTTCGTCGCCATCACCCGCGAGCTGATGGACATCGCCCATCGCGTCTTCGGCAGCGACAGTCCCCCGGGCAGCCGGACCGGCGTGCACCTTCTCGATGCGCTGGCGGTCAGCGGGATCGGGCCGTGCCTGCTGCCGGCCGATGCCGACGGACGTCCACTGCGACCGGCCATTCTCTATGGCGTCGACACCAGGGCAACCGCCGAAATCGCGGAACTGAACACTGAATTCGGTGTGCAGGCGGTGCTGGAGCGGGCGGGCGCACCGCTGACGAGTCAAGCCGTCGGCCCGAAGCTGCGCTGGCTGGCCAGGCACGAACCCGACATTGCGAGCCGCACCGGCATGCTGCTTATGGCGAGTTCTTTTCTCGTGCATCGGCTTACCGGCCGATATGTGCTCGATCACCAATCCGCCAGCCAATGCGTTCCGATGTACGACCTGGGCAAACGCGAGTGGGCGGCCGATTGGGCCGAGGTGGTCGCACCGGGCCTGACGCTGCCGGAACTCGCCTGGCCCACCGAGATCGTCGGCCGGGTGTCCACCGCCGCGGCGGCCACCACCGGCCTGCCCGCAGGTTTACCCGTCACCACCGGCACCATCGACGCCTGGGCCGAAGCCGCCAGCGTCGGTGTCCGGGGCCCCGGCGATGCCATGATCATGTACGGCACCACCATGTTCCTGGTGCAGGCGCTCACCGACCCGCACCCGCACCCAGGCTTGTGGTGCACCTGCGGAACCTGGCCTGGCACTTACACTCTCGCCGCCGGCATGGCGACCTCGGGCGCGGTGACCGACTGGTTGCGCCGACTGCTCGGCGGTGATTTCGCCGACCTGGTCACCGCGGCCGCCGAGGTGCCCGCGGGCAGTCGTGGCCTGCTCGTGCTGCCCTACTTCGCGGGTGAACGCACGCCGTTGTTCGATCCGGACGCCAGGGGCGTCATCGCCGGCCTCACCCTCGGGCACGGCCGCGCCGAGCTGTACCGGGCGGCCATGGAAGGCATCGCCTACGGCGTACGGCACAACCTGGAGGCGATGGCCGAGGCGGGCGGGCAGGCGCGGCGTTTGGTCGCCGTCGGAGGCGGCACCAAGGGCGGGCTCTGGACGCAGATCGTCGCGGACGTGACCGGTCTTCCACAACAACTCCCGGCCGATACGGTCGGCGCCGCGCTCGGCGATGCGCTGCTCGCGGCGGAGGCCTCGGGCATCGACACCTCCGCGTGGAATCCCGTGATCGGCGTGGTCGAACCCGATCCGGACCGCCACACGACCTACACGTCCTACTACCGGCGCTACCGCGAGATGTATGAATCCACCGTGGACATCGCACACTTTCTCGCGGACGAGCAACACCGTGCCGTCCGCCACTCGTAGCACCACCGCATGCGCGAGGACACCATGCCGACACTGACGCTGACCCAACACAATTTCCAGAGCACCGTCGCAGGCCATCCCATTGTGCTTGTCGACTGGTGGGCAGGCTGGTGCGGGCCGTGCCGCCAATTCGCGCCGGTCTACGAGGCCTCTTCCGACCTGCATCCCGAAATCGTGCACGGCAAGGTCGACACCGAGTCCGAGCAAGCGCTGACCGCCTCGGCGAACGTCGACCGCTTCCCCACGCTGATGGGATTTCGCGAAGGGCTGCTGGTGTCCTCGCAGGCCGGCTTCCTGACTTCGGACGTGCTCGAAGAGGTGGTGCAACAGATCCGATGGCTGGATATGGATCAGTTCCGGGCCGCCGCCCACGCGGCGAGTCCCGCTGCCACCGCCGAGCGAATGGCAGGCCACCCGGCCGGGCCCGCCCGATACGGCTGGCCGGGTCTGTGACCGCGCCGGGGTCCGAGCTCTGGCGGCTCGATGCCGCACGCACCCGCTCGATCAGTGCGGAGAATCCGACCGGAGCACCCGGGGCGGGCGCTCGCGCGGTCGAGGGCACCGGAGCCGCCGCCGCCCGGCTGCTCGGCCCCGGCTGGAAGATTTCACCTTCGATCGAGCTCGCGATGGACGAAACCGCCACGCTCGCCGAGGTTTCCGGCCCCGGTGTGTTTCGACACCTGTGGCTGACCACCGCGCGCACCGTGCTTCGACAATTGATCCTGCGCATCTACTGGGACAACGCACCGGAGCCCGCGATCGAACTGCCGCTGGGCGACTTCTTCTGCAATGGCTGGGACGAGCTGGCACTGGTGAGTTCGGAGATGGTGGTCGTCGCGCCGGCGGGCGGACTGAACAGCTTCTGGCCCATGCCCTTTCGCGAGAGCGCCCGCATCACGCTGCACAACGGCAGCGATCGCTCGGTGCCGTTGTACTACCAGGCCACCTACTCCGAGGAAGACGTCCCGGACTCCGCGGGCTACCTGAATGCCCAATGGCGACACAGTAATCCGCTCGGCGACCCGGCCGTCCACCCGATCCTCGACACCGTGCCGGGACCCGGCCGTTACGTCGGCACCTACCTCGCCATCCAGCCCGGCGCGCCCGGCTGGTGGGGCGAAGGCGAACTCAAGTTCTACCTCGATGGAGACACCACCCACCCGACCCTCTGCGGCACCGGCACCGAGGACTACTTCGGCGGCGCCTGGAATTTCGATCTAGACGGCGGCTACCGCACCTACTCCACGCCCTACCTCGGTCTGCACCAAGTCCTACCTCCGAACGAGATCTACCAACCAGACCAGCAGTTCGGCATGTACCGCTGGCACGTGCGCGACCCGATCTGCTTCCACCGCGACCTGCGCGTCACTCTGCAGGCACTCGGCTGGCGCGACGACAAGACCTATCTCCCGCTCACGAACGCGCGTATTGCCAGCACTGCCCTGTGGTACCAGAGCCCTCGAACCACTCGAGCATCGAAGCAGTAGAGACCTCGACCCGAGGGCCGGTGTACTCGAGCGGCGGCTCCGGCCGGATTGCTATTCGACGTCGTCGATCGACAGATCGGGAATGTCCATCGCCAGCAGCTCGTCTGCTCGCGCGAGCGCCTGATCCATGCTGGATTGGATGTCGTCGAGGACACCGAAACCATCGAGCAGACTCTCCAGCTCACGCCGGGTGGTCTCGAGTTCCGCGATCGCGGGGTCGACGGGGAACCACGCGACGCCATCGCGCCACCAGGGGTTGCCGTCGATCCAGGCCCACATGACATCGCGAACCAGGGCGGCGTCGGGGGTGTACAGATGGCAGAGCTCGTCCGGCGCGCCCGCGCGGTGTTCGAGCTCGTAGACGCCGTCGGGCAGCAACCGCGTCTGGATGTAGTCGTTCTCGCCGCGGCTGACGACGATGAAGGGACATTCCGGATCGGACGGGGCACTGAGCAGGTCGTCGAGCAGTGGGTCCGTCAGCTGCGGCACCGTGGTCCCGTCGCCGGTGCGGACGTGCACGTCGGCGTGTGGGTCCGGGTCGTCGCTCACTCGCGACAGTCTGCCTCATGCCCGATATCGGCAGCCCGACTGGACCCGCGGAAACCGGATGCCCGAAATCCACCGAGCGACGGCAGATCGGGTGCAGAGTATTCCGAATGGCCAAGGTCGCGGGGGTGGACAGCTCCACCCAATCATGCAAGGTCGTTGTCTGCGACGCAGACACCGGCGAGATACTTGCGCAAGCGCACGCACCGCACCCGGCGGGCACGGAAGTGGCTGCCGAATCCTGGTGGAAGGCATTGTGCGCGGCCGGAGACGGCCTCATCGATGACGTCGACGCCATTGCCGTCGCCGGTCAACAGCACGGTCTCGTCGCGCTGGATTCCGATGGGCTGCCGATACGGGATGCGCTGCTGTGGAACGATATCCGCTCCGCGACCGCGGCCGAAGACCTGGTCGCCGAACTCGGCGGACCGCAGGCATGGGCCGACGCCGTCGGCAGTGTGCCGCTCGCCGCGTTCACCGTCGCGAAGCTGCGCTGGATGGCCGATCACGAGCCGGATCTGGCCGACCGGACGCACCGGATCATGCTTCCGCACGACTATCTGACCTGGCGGCTACGCGGCGCGCCGACCGCGCCCGGGAACGAGCCGACCACCGATCGAGGAGACGCCTCCGGCACCGGCTACTGGTCGCCTGCGGCACAGCGCTATCGCAACGACCTTCTCGCCCTCGCCTTCCGAGGCCGGACACCAGAACTTCCGCGCGTCGCAGGGGCCGCCGAGGCCGTCGGGCGCACGCCCGCCGGTGCGCTGATCGCAGCGGGCACCGGCGACAACGCGGGCGCGGCACTCGGATTGGGTATCGAGGAAGGCGACATCGTCGTCTCCCTCGGCACCAGCGGCACCGTCTACACCCGTTCAAGCCGTCCCAGTGCCGATGCCACCGGCGCGATCGCCGGATTCGCCGACGCCACCGGAGCTTTCCTCCCGCTGGTGTGCACGCTCAACGCCGCCCTGGTCCTCCGGTCCGCCGCCGAAATGCTCGGTGTCGACCGCACCGAACTGGAGAGACTTGCCCGACAGGCGCCGCAGGGAGCCGACGGCGTTGTACTGCTGCCCTACCTGTCCGGCGAACGCACACCGAACCTCCCACACGCCGCAGGCAGCCTGCACGGACTCCGACCGCATTCCATGCGACCGAGCACGATCGCCCGCGCGGCCTTCGAGGGAATGCTCTGCAATATGGCCGAAGCGCTCGACCACCTCCGCGCCTCCGGTGTCCCGGTCCGGCGCGTCCTGCTCATCGGCGGGGCCGCTCGCTCCGCCCTCGTCGCCGAGATCGCCGCCCAGATCTTCGGCGTCGCGATCACGGTTCCCGAACCCACCGAGTACGTCGCACTCGGCGCCGCCCGTCAGGCGGCCTGGGCGCTCAGCGGCACGGCGCACGTCCCGCGCTGGCCGGCGCGCACTATCGCCGAGATTGCCGCACCCGACGACGGCGGCGCGGCCGGGGCCCTTATCCGTGCGAAGTATCAGCGAGCCCGAGAAGCCGTATACCGCCGGTGAGCCATTCGCGCGACGAGAGCTTGCGAAACAATTCTTCCGATACGGCCGATAATCCGGCAAACGGTGCCGAATTGCACATAATGACAGACCCGGACAGTTGCGAGAATGTGGGTTCGACATGACATCCCCCGCAGGCCACGCCAGTCGACTGATCGTCTATGTACCAGGACTCACCGAAAAGCCCGGTTCGGTAAACGACCTTTTCGCTCGGCTGCGATCCGAGCCGGGATACGGCCTGGACGAGACGATCTACTGGCAGTTCCCGGACCCGGTACGACGATTCACGCGCGGCAGTATGGCCGGTCGCTGCCGAGATCTGGCCGATCGCATCGATGCGTATTGGACGGGACCACGCCGTGCGCCGGAAATAGTTCTCATCGGGCACAGCATGGGCGGCGTCATGCTGCGCTACGCCTATCTGCAGGCGCTGTGCGGGCTCGACGGTTCCAGCCTGCGGTGGGCACAGGCGGTCACGCGCATTGTGCTGCTCGCCGCGCCGAATCGCGGTCTCGATATCAATCGGCAGCCGTGGTGGCGGCGGTGGCCGCTGAAACTGTTCGCACCGCTGCTGCGCATGTTCACGGCGATCGAACTGATCACCGGCTCGCCGTTCATCACCAACCTGCGCATCCAATGGATCCGCGAAGTCGCCGCACTCGCCGGCAAAGCGCCGATGGTGGTGCAGGTGCGCGGACGCAACGACGCCGCCGTCCGCTCCGAGGACAGCCGCGATCTCGAGGCGCTCCCGACCGGCGTGCAGCGGGCATTGCCGCTGGCCACCCATGCCGACATCATTGCCACCGACAACGTCCGTGAGGACTATCCCGGGCAGCGCTACGACATGCTGCGCTGGGCCATCACCGAATCCGTCGAGCCGACCTCGCCGAGTTCGGTGCCCGCCGACGAGGCGGCAAAGACGTCGATCGTGTTCGCGCTGCACGGCATCCGGTCCGGCAACGGTGAATGGCCCGCCGATCTGGAGACCCAGCTCACCACCGGCGAAAGCGACATGCTGGTGGTGACACCGTCGTACGGGCGAGTGTCGGCATACGACTTCGCGCTCCCGCTCACTCGCCGCCGCAGCTTGCGCTGGTTCGCCGACCAATACAGCTTCTATTTAGCGCGTCACCCCGGCAAGCCGTTCCATTTCGTCGGCCACAGCAACGGCACCTACCTGTTCGGCCAATCGCTGAACCAAATACCCGCACTTCGATTCCAGCACGTCCTACTCGCGGGCAGCGTCCTGCCGCGCGAATTCGACTGGGTCCGCTGCGCGGACAGCGGTCAGGTCCAGTCTTTCGTCAATGTCTGTGCGAGCCAGGACAAGCCGGTCGGCTGGCTGTGCAGCGCCCTGCGCGGTGTGGGCATGCGCGACGTCGGAGTCGGCGGGTTCACCGGATTCGATGCCGTACCGCCCGGCGCCCGCCAGGTGCGCTACATCAAGGGCGGCCACGGTGCGGCCCTGGTGGCAGCCCGGCTTCCCGGAGTCGCGGCCTTCGTCCGAACCGGACAGATCCCTGGCGAAACCGACCTTGTCACCCCCACGCAATCCTTCGGCCTGATGTCTCGTTTCGCACCGACCCTCACCTGGGCCCTGGCGGCCGTTCTCCTAGGCATCGGCTGGCTCGCCGTATCGATGGTCGGTCTGGTCGCCGGTGCGGCGATCGTCGCCGGCCTGCTCATCGCCGTCTACGCCGCATTGAAAGTCGCATAGTCCGCAGAGCGCGGCATACGTCGGGATACCCCGCGTCCGGTTCGTCCGAGGAGCAATGACTATCGGCCGGCGGAGGGCGTGGTCCTTCCTGCCTCCTCATCTCGGCAGGGCACGCGCTGATCGCGCTGGGTGAACCTGTCACCGATCCGGCGGCGGTGACAGCAGCACGGCGTCACCGGCGATGATCGGCTACAGCGCAGATCCGCTCGTGTGCCGCCGTCAAGGGGACGGCGGCCTGCCGGATTGCCGCTACCGAGTCGGCGCCCGACGCGGCGGTATTCCGCGACCGGACACCTGAATCGGGTAGGTGCCGCCGGGTGATCGGAGGCCGATCGCTCAGTGCGCCCAGGATTGCGGGCTACGGCGGACCGGTGGCGACCCATTTGCCATGGCCTCGAGGTCCTCCAGGAAGATCTCGATGCTGTCCGACACCACGTGCGTCGAATTGAGCTGCAGGCGCACCCGTTCTTCGGTGCGTTCCAGGACCGTCGCGGACAGATCGGTGGTCAGGTCGCGGATCAGCTGAGTGCGCATCTGCTCGATCTGGTCGTTGCCCTGCTTGCGGACCCTGGTGACCTCGCTGTCGGCGATTCTCCGCATATGAGCGACGATTCGTTCGGCGTCGACGCGTGCGTCTTCGCGGAGCTGGTCCAGCTCGATCTGTGCCTCCGCCAGCGCGTTGGCGTAGGCCATCTTGGCCTCGGCGAGCCGCACCGCCGTCTGTTCGCTCTGGTCGATCTGTTTCTGAATGGTGCCCTGCGACTTGACCATCATCGACTTGACCGGTGGCAGCACCCATTTCACGATGACGAACACGATGCAGCCGAAGGCGCAGAGCTGGCTGATGAATACCGGCCACTGGATCGTGATGTGATAGGGGCCCGATGCGACGGTCCCGTCGGCGAGGATACCGCTGGTGACGATCATGACTACTCGCCCGTCCTACCTGTTACCTGCGCTTGTTCGGTCAACGACGCCGAGCACTCGGTCGGCCAATGTCTCAGCAAGCGGTTCGACAGTTTCGCGCAGTTCCGAGGCGACCCGGTCCGCCTGCGCCTGTAGTTCCGTCGCGGCCTCCTCGACAATCCGGTCAGCCTCCTGCTGTGCTTCACCCCGCAGTTGCTCGAGAATGGCCCGGCCCTCGGCGCGGGCCCGATTTCTGATCTCGACGACTTCACTGCGCGCTTCGGCGATCGCCGACTTGTATCGAGCCTCGGCGTCAGCGAACAGCTCCTTGGCCTCTTTCTCGTCCGACGCGGTTTGGGCGACTCTGGCTTCACGTTCGGTGAGCACCGCCCTGATCGGCGGAACCACGAACATCCACATGACACCGAGCACGATTATGAAGATCAACAACTCGACGAGGAAGGTCCCGTTGGGGATAAGGAAATTGCCGTCGGCAACCACATCCGTTCGTGGAGCCATGCTCTTTTACTTACCGGGAGTCGCGAAGACGAACAGCGCCATGAACGCCAGATTGATGAAGTACGCCGCTTCGACCAGACCCACCGTCAGGAAGAAGTTGCCGCGCAACCTGCTCTCGGCCTCCGGCTGCCGCGCAACCCCATTGATCAACGCGGCACCCGCGAGCCCGTCACCGATACCCGCACCGATGGCACCGCCACCCATGATGATGCCGCCACCGATAAGCGCGCCCTGAATGATGGCTGCCGTTGTTGCGTCTGCCATTTCACTTCCTGTTCTCTAGCCCAGTGCTCGATCGGCGGCGCCGATCAGTGGTGTTCGTTCTCCAGCGACATCGACTGGCTGAAGTAAAGGACGGTCAGCAGCGAGAAGATAAATGCCTGGATGAGTCCGACGAAGAGGTCGAACAGCTTCCACACGGCATTCGGTCCCCAGCTGATCCAGAATGGGAACAGCGTGATCACCGAGATCATCACGCCGCCTGCGAACATATTTCCGAACAATCGCAGCGACAGTGAGAGAGGTTTGGCGACCTCCTCGATGATGTTGATGAAAACCATTGGGCCCCAACCTGTGTGCCCCTTGAGCAACTGCTTGACGTGCCCGAACGGGCCGCGCCGCACGACCCCGGCCCCTTGGTAGAAGATAAACACGAACAACGCCAGCGCGTAGACGTAATTGACGTCCGAGGCGGGCGGTGCGATGAATTCGCCCGCGCCGTATTGCACCGGTAGTACCGACAGCCAGTTCGACAGCAGGATGAAGACGAACAGCGTGACCGCCAACGGCAGCGCGAACGGCGCGACCTTCATACCGATCGCGCTCTCCACCTGGTTGCGCATCTGGACGGTCACGGTCTCGAAGAACAGCTGTACGCCATTGGGCACACCGGAAGTCAGCTTGATCCGCAGGTAGAACGCCAGCGCGAGAACAATGATCGCGGCGACGCTCGTCGACACTATGGTGTCGACGTCGAAGGCCATGCCCCACAGATGTGAGACCGCGTGTTCGCCGACCTTGATTTTCGAATCCGATGGAGCGTCGCCCTCGGCAAGGACTTGCCGCACCGGGTGAGCAATCGAAGCAGGTTGGATCGTCATGACAGCTGGCGAATCCCCTTCAGTTCGGGCACGACGGTACAGAGGACCAGAATTACTTGAAAAATGGCGATGCCGAAGAAGATTCCGATACCACTAGGTCGTGCCAGGAAAGCGACGGCGATCGAAACGGCTGTGATGCCGAACAATCGGACTGCCGAGGAGACCAGCAGTCGCTGCTTCTTCGGCGACTCCGAATCTGCAACCCGATTGACGGCCGTTCGGGTGAGATGAGCATTCAGCCAACCCAAACCCATTCCGGCGCAGACGAACAGACCCAACAACAATCGATCGAGGGGGCCGGCGGCGGACATCGTGAGCGCGCCGATGAGGGCTGCGACAATGGTCGCGCGGCGCATTCGGAGTGTATTCAGATCCAATTCGACACCGCCCTGGCCATCGTCCCACCTCGTAGTGAGTCGTGATGAATCGATAGCATACACACGGGCAACACGGCTGCGGGGCAAGGTTTTTGATCTTACTCGAATCGATTTACCGGTTCGGACAACAGATTTGATCTTGATCAGTGCTATATGTCCAGTCCAGCAACGATTTTGGCTGCATCCAAGCCATCGCAGACCACGCCTCACAACCCTTCATATATCAAGGGTTGTTAAAGTCACTATCAACCGATGTTCAAATACGTTGGGCTGTACCCGGTTTCGCCGAGTCGCGCAGTAGCGGAGATCACCGAGGAGTATCTCGACAGACACCAAGAGCAGTTAAAGGAAATGTCAAAGACGATTCAAATCTGTTCGACAGCAGAGTATTTGGAAGCGTGGTCCGCCAGGTAGGGTCACGCTCGATGCCGGTCTCTCGAGTTCGAGTGACCGAGCACACCCGGCGCGCGCCACGGCTGCTGCGCGACGGGAGTCACGAACCTGGGCCCAAGCCGACAATCGCCCCGGACTGGATCGCCGCGACCGGCACCGACACGGTCGACATCGCCAACATGGAACATCGCGACCTGCCGAAGGATTGGCAGTAGAACAATCAAGAATCGGCGCGAGTAACCGTGGAGCGGATACTGACCGAGCTACGGGCGGGACGCGATCCAGGTCGCCCTGGCTTCGTCGGACACGCCTACAGCGAGATCCATGAAGCATGGCTTGATCGCAACCCGAACGCAGAAGAGGAGCAGTGGCGATTGTTCCCGATTTGTCCGAGTACCAGAAATCGCTCGATCGGGATGTCTACCACGAAGGGCTGGCCCTGATCGACGTACGGCTCCAGGGCCTGGGGAGACAATAACTTCGTTCGCTGTGCGGTGGGCTCGCAACGATGTGGCGGTCCCGCCAGGTATTGCACAGACATTCAAAACCGGCAGACAGGAGATGCCGGTGCCGGACCAGGTGGCCCGACACCGACATCTCCTGCCGTGCCAGAGCTGAGACTGCGGTGTCTGCGCAGCACAGCCCCAGTGCGGCTAGCTCAACAGCTTGGCCTTCAGCGCCGCGACAGTCGCCTCGTCGGCACCGAGCCCGTCGCTGAGGAAGCTCTCGAACGAGCCGTAGGACTGCCGCACCTCATCGAACGCCGCGTCCAGGAAGTCGCGCTGCACGCCGACAATGGGCTCCCACAACGAGCGATCGGTGACCAGCCCCTGTGCTACCAGCGCATCCAGCAGCGCCTTGTTGCCCGCGGCCAGATTGTCGTTGGACTCCAGGAAGTCGTTGTAGATCTGCCCCTTCGGGACATCGAGTGCGCTCATCAGGATCGCGGTCATCCAGCCGGTGCGATCCTTGCCCGCGGTGCAGTGATAGAGCACCCCGCCCGGCGCGGTGGCGATGTCCTTGAAAGCCGCGGCGAACTGAGCCCGCGCGCTCGGGTTCGTGACGAACCAGCGGTAGTAGGTCCGCATGATTTCGGCGCCCTTGCCGTCACCGAGCGCTTCCTGCTGTGCCGCCGGTCCGGCCTGGATCAGCCGCGACACCATGACGAAGAAGTCGTTGGCCGGATCGTAGACGGGCTGCTCGGTGCGGCGAATCGATGCAGGCAGGTGGTCGGGATCGCGGCCGGCCTCGACGGGGCTGCGGAAGTCGATCACCTGACCGATCTTCAGCGACACCAGTTTCTGCTGCTCGCCGTCATCCAGTTTGGCCAGTGCATCGGTGCGGAAGACGACACCGGAGCGCAGCTTGCCGCCACCCTTGGCCGGGTAGCCGCCGATGTCCCTGGCATTGGGCGCGTGCGGGAGGCCGAGCGAGCGGTCGTGCTGGCCGGGCGACTGCAGCATCGGGGCCGCTGCGGCCGGAGCCGACAGCACCGGGACCGCGGTGGCCGGGAAAATGCCGACCAACGTGGCGGCCGTTGCCACCAGGGCACCGCGTAAGGCGCGCGAGAGTGTCACGAGGGGTGTTCCTTTCCACAATGAGCCGGCGAGAATGGTTCCGGCCCAAGCTCTACTGCGCGGACGCGAGCAGCGTCACGGTGCCTGCGGCGCCATCGACACGGACAAGCTGACCGTCGGACAGGCTGGTGGTGGCGGTCTTGGTGTCCACCACGCACGGGATGCCGAATTCGCGGGCCACAATCGCGGCATGCGAGGCCGAGCCGCCGATATCGGTGATCACCGCGGCGGCGTAGGCGAACATCGCGGTATGCCCGGTGTCGGTTACCGAGGCCACCAGGATGTCGCCGGGTTCGATGTCGTCGTCCAGCGACAGCACCAGTTTCACCCGGCCCTCCACCACACCCGCGCACACCCCGATACCGGTCAGGCTCTCGTCGGTGCCGAGCGCACCGGCGTCCGCGGCCGGTTCCCAGTGTCCGGCAATGACATCCGGCATGCGCAAGCCCTGCAGTCTGATGCGTTCGGCGCGCCTGCGCGCGACCTTCTCGGCGACATCGAACGGGGGGCAGAAGATTTCGTCCAGCGTCAGGTAGCAGGCGTCGTCGGTCTCGCGCAGTCGCCCGGCGCGGACGAGGCGGGCCGCGCGCTCGCGCACCGCCAGTCGCAAGCAGTGGGTGATCCGCACAACACCGTCGCGGGCGCGTTCCCGCGCGACGGTGGCACCCGCCGCCATCTTCGCAGTGCGGCTCGGTGCAGCATCGACGGGCTCGCGTTTGGGCGCAGGCAATTGCGCCGCTCGCGCCGCCGCACTCACCAGCAGGGCAGGCCGGTCACCGAAGGTCGGGTTGATCAGCTCGCATTCACCGGGACCGCGGTGCCCGATCTTCGCGAGTTCCGCATCGAGAGCGGCGGCGAAAGCAGGCGAATTCGCCCGTGCCACCGCGATGTCCCCGGCTCGGGCCGCCTCGTAGAGGTCGGCATCGTCACGGCACAGCTGCGCGAGCCGTTCGACCGCGAGCATGGGCTTCGCCGACTCCAGGCGGTTCAGATCGATGGGCACCTCGCCCGCGTCCTTGCCTCGGGCATGCACGGCAGTGGCGGCGCCGGTCATCATCACCCCGATCGAGGCGGCCTGCCAGGCTTGATGCAGCCGGTCACGCCACAGCAAAGCGCGCACATGCAGTTGCTCGTCGGTCAGTTCGCGAATCTCGTCGGCACTCAACGCCTCCGCGTGCGAAGCCGCATTGATCACTTCCGCGGATTTCCGGAAGTGGGTCGCGGTGGTCAGGACACGGGAGGTTGCCCGCAAGGTCGCCACGGTGCTCGCGAAGCCGGTGGGCATCGGCGGCTTGCCGTGCGGCTGCAGGGCGATCTCGGCGGGGATATTGCCGTAGGCGTCGCGGCGGATGCTCTCCTCGTCCCAGCCCGGCATATTCTCGGCGGCGAGCACACCGATCGAGGCGTTGATGTAGACATGATGACCGAGCACGGTGGTGACGCGACTCGTCCAGTGCTCCAAGGCGATTCCATCGAGGGCGATCATGGTGCCCATGGCCTCGTTGGCGAGACGGATCGCGCCCGCGTGCAGGTCGATCGTCAGCGGGGTCATCGGGCCGGGTAGCGCTTCGGAGGTGTTGGTCGCGGTGTGCACCGGGTAGCGCTCGTCGACCCGATCGTCGAACTCGCCCTCGAGACCCTCGGGTGCGACATTCGCCAGCCGATGGTTGTCCGAGGTCGCGGCACGCGACGGAATGACGTGTGACGGCAGGGGAATCGCCCCGCGCCGGGTGCGGAATCCACCGCCGTCGGGCTTGCGGCCGACCATTCCGCGCACCAGGTCGGCCATGACCTCGCGAGCCGTCCAGCCGCAGCGGAATCCCCACTGTTCCTGTGCCACAGTCGGATCGAGCAGCTGCCGACGGGCCGACCAGCCCGGCACCCACGCGGAGTAGCGCACGCCCGCCGCGCGCATCATGCCGCGCACCTCGTCTTTCGTGACGACACCGGAGGCGGCGAGCTCGACGATCTCCAGACCCTCGACCCGCTCGCGGTTGGGCAGGGTGGTGGCGGCGACGACCAGGAACCGATCCAGGTCGTCGCTGTGCAGCACTTGGAATCCGTCGTCGGATCGCGAGCCGAGAATCGGCTCGAGTGCCCTTCGGGTCTCGTGGCCGATCCGGCGACCGGCCACCGGCGCGGTGCGTATCAGCAGCCCGTCGGCACCCGATGTCCGCAGGATGGTCGCCACCTCATGCTCCGACATCCGCGCCGAACGCGCACCCGCGACCACCGGAATCACCACGCGCGCATCAGCTTTGCGTGCTGCGGCAGCGATCTCGGGCACCCCGGAGTCGGCCAGATGCACAATGCCGGCACATCCGTCGACCGCTCGGGCGCAGACTCCGGCATCGGCAGGATCACCCGCGATGAACTGCACCCGGGGATCGACGTGGCGATGCCACCGGCGGTCCAGGCCGACCACTTCGTGCCCGGCGGCCAACAGCATGCGCGCCACCGCGCGACCGCTCGGCTCGGTGATTCCGGTGACCAGGACCCGCATCGATATCCTCTCCTCGTCGGCGTCGGGATACACAACGTGACGCCGTTCACACACCATCACCAGTGCGCCGTCGGAGGACCGGATTCAGTCCCACTGACCGGGAGGACCGAGTCGGCTACCGAGATGGCCGATACCGTCGCCCACCCTGCGGCCGGAAATGTCGGTCCCATGACGGTCCGGAATTCGGTGGCGCCGCGCGCCGCCGCCGAGGTGAGCCACTACGACATCGAGACCGACGTGCTGGTCGTCGGCTACGGCTGTGCCGGTGCGGCAGCCGCGTTCGAGGCGGCGCACACCGGCGCTGATGTGCTGGTGCTCGACCGGGCGGGTGGTGCGGGCGGGGCGTCGGCCATGTCCGGTGGTGAGATCTACCTCGGCGGCGGCACCCCGATCCAGCAGGCCTGTGGATTCGACGACAGCCCCGAGCAGATGGCGGCCTTCCTGCTTGCCGCGCTCGGACCGGGCGCGGACGAGCAGAAGATCGCGCACTACTGCGAGCACAGCGTGGCGCACTTCCACTGGCTGGTCGATCGTGGCGTGCCGTTCAAGCCGAGTCTGTGGGATTCGCCCGCGTGGGTGCCGCCCACCGACGACGGGCTGATGTGGCTCGGCGAGAACAGTTGGCCGTTCACCGAGATTGCGACCCCGGCACCGCGTGGCCACCGGCCGACGGCCAACGACTTCGGTGGCAGGCTGCTGATGGACACCCTCGTCGACGCAGCCGAATCCGCAGGCGCGACAGCGCAATACGACACCTACGTGACCAATCTGATTATCGGCGCGGACGGCGGCGTCGTCGGTGCGGTCGCGCGCCGCTACGGCAAAGAGCTCACCATCCGGGCTCGGCGCGGATGCGTGCTGACCACAGGTGGTTTCGTCGACAACGACGGCATGCTCGCCGCCAACGCGCCGCGCTTGCTCGGGCACACCAAGGTCAGCGCGGGCACCGACGACGGCAGCGGCATCCGGCTGGCGCAGGCCGCGGGCGCTGTGGTTCGGCACATGGCGGCCGGGCAGGTCGGCATCTCACTCGTTCCCGCCTTCGCCGCGCGCGGCATGATCGTCAACGAGCACGGCAGCCGGTTCATCAACGAAGACACCTATCCCGGTCGCATCGGCCAGGCGGCACTGTTCCGGCAGGACATGAAGGTGTGGGTGGTGCTCGACGAGCAGGGCTACGACGAGGTACCGGAGCGGGAACGCTGGGGCGTTCGTCCGACCCATGTCGCCGAATCGGCGGCCGAGCTGGACGAGCTACTAGGCCTGGCACCGGGCGCGCTGGCCGCCCAGATCCAGCGATACAACGACTTCGCCGCACGCGGCGCAGATCCCGATTTCCACAAGTCCGAACGCTGGCTGCGTCCACTCACCGCGCCGCTGGCCGCGATCAAGGTCAAAGCCGGCGTGCGCCCACCGTCGGAATCGGGCAACCGCCGCGGCACGGGCGCCTCCGTGTTCACCCTCGGCGGCCTGCACACCACCATCGACGGCCAGGTGCTCGATATCGACGGCGCACCCATCCCCGGCCTGTTCGCCGCGGGCCGCGCGAGCTCCGGACTGCACGGCGAGGGCTACATCAGCGGTACCTCCCTCGGCGACGGCACCTTCTTCGGCCGCAAAGCCGGGACGGCTGCCGCCGCGAACATCTGACCGGCCGACACGGTTCCGATCACCGGGACTGTCGCCGTTGCACCGCCCCGGACGCACATAGCGTCAGAGCATGGCGCTTTTCGCGCCGCAGCCCAGAACCACAGGAGGACACCCGTCATGACCAATAAGGTGCTCGATCGGGTCCGGGATCTGCTTCCGGCGATCCGGGAGCGAGCCGCGGACACCGACGCCCAGCGGCGCGTTCCCGTGGCGAGCATCAGTGAGCTGACCGAGGCCGGGGTGTTCCGGATGCTGCAGCCATCGCGGTTCGGCGGCGACGAGGTCTCGCCCGTCGCGTTCTACGAGGTCATTCGTGCGATCGCCTCCGCGTGCCCGTCCACCGGGTGGGTCTCCTCGGTGCTCGGCGTGCATCCGTGGCAGCTCGCGCTGTTCCCGTTGCAGGCGCAGGAAGAGGTGTGGGGCGCCGATTCCGACACCCTGATCTCGTCGTCCTATGCCCCGACCGGGCGGCTCACTCCCGTCGAGGGCGGCTACGAGGTCAGCGGCCGGTGGAGCTTCTCCTCCGGATGCGACCACGCGCAATGGGCCTTCCTCGGCGCGCTCGCGCCGGACGAGAACGGCAATCCCCGTGACTATTTGACGATTCTGGTGCCGCGCGCGGACTACCTGATCGACGATGTGTGGCATGTGGTCGGCCTGTCCGGCACCGGCAGCAACGACATCGTGATCGAGAAGGCGTTCGTGCCGCACCACCGCGCCTACAGCGCCACCGAGCAGTCCCAGCTGCGCGGACCCGGTCAAGATGCCAATCCCGCTGCGCTGTACAAGATTCCGTTCGCCGGGGTGTTCTCCAACACGATCACCGCGCCGATCATCGGCGCCGCACAGGGCGCCTACCAGGCGCACATCGAGATGATGCGGGAGCGGGTGCGGCTGTCCTACGGCGGGCAGAAGGTCGCCGAAGACGGTTTCGCGCATGTGCGGGTCGCCCGCGCCGGCTCCGAGATCGACGCCGCGATTCTGCAGATGGAGCGCAATATCTCCGAGCAATTGCGCTATGCCGAAGCGGGCGAGGAGATTCCGGACGAGGTCCGCCTGCGTACCCGTCGCGACCAGGTGCGCGGCACCGAACGCGCAATCGCGGCGATCGAGCTGCTGTTCGATAATTCCGGCGGCCATTCGATTCGCAAACCCAATACGATCGAACGGCATTGGCGTGACGCCCATGCGGGCAGCGTGCACGTGATCAACGATGTGGAGCGCGCTTTGGCAATGTTCGGCCGCGGCGAGTTCGGGCTGCCGGTCGAAGATCGGATGGTGTGATGCTCAGCGCCGAGGCGACCAGTCGCCACATCACCGTCGACGGGCTGAAACTCCGCTACCACGAGGCTGGTTCGGGTCCGCCGCTGGTGCTGTTGCACGGCTCTGGACCCGGCGTGTCCGGGTGGGCGAACTTCGGCGGCAACCTGCCCGTCCTCGCCGAGCACTTCCGCTGCCTGATCCTGGATCAGCCCGGCTTCGGCGCCAGCGAGCGACCGGAGGTGTACGAGCGGAACTATCTGCGCATTTCCGCCGATGCGGTGATCGGACTGCTGGATCAGCTGGAGTTGCCTCGGGTGCATCTGCTCGGCAATTCCATGGGCGGTGCGGTAGCCACCCTGATAGCGCTCGAGCATCCCGATCGCGTCGAGCGCGTCGTCCTGATGGCCCCCGGCGGCGTCGGGGTCAATGTGCTCGGCCCCGAGCCGTCCGAGGGGATTCGGCGACTGCTGGACTTCACCGCGGATCCCACCCGCGAGCGGGTGTTGAGCTGGCTACGCACCATGGTGTTCGACGAGGCGGTGCTCACCGACGAACTCGTCGACGACCGGCTCGTCGCGGCCTCGGCTCCCGCCGCGATCGCGGCCATCAGAGACGCCTACATCACCTTCGCGAACCCCGCGTTCGCCGAACCGCTGCCGCTGTGGGCACGGCTGCGGAACTTGCGGCACGAGGTGCTGATGCTGTGGGGCCGCGACGACCGGGTCACCCCGGTCGAGGGTGCGCTGCTGCCGTCCCGGCAGCTGCCCAACGCCGACCTGCGGCTGTTCGGCCGGTGCGGGCACTGGGTCCAGATCGAGCGGAAAAATGCGTTCGAGCGCGCGGTCGTCGACTTCCTGAATGCGGGTCTGTAGGCAGCCGTCACCAGCGACGACAGCCGCCATACCGATGCCGCGGCGCCGCGGTGAACACCATCGGCGCCGCGGCTTCGGCCGTTTATTCGCAAGCTGTGTCCGACGGTTTCGGGTTACAGTCGGCCGGTGACGTGGACCGCTCCTGACATCGATCGAAGCAAGACGCCACTTATCGCCGATGAGCGTCCGATGCTGCGGGCGTGGCTCGATTTCCATCGTCGGACGCTGCTGCTCAAGTGCGCGGGACTCAATCCCGAGCAGCTCAAACAGCGATGTGTCGCACCGTCCTCGCTGTCGTTGCTCGGCCTGGTCCGGCACATGAGCGAGGTGGAACGCGGATGGTTCCGCGCCGGCGCGGGTGGCGAAGCGCTGGACTACCTCTACTGCAGCACGGACAATCCCGACGGCGACTTCGACGACATCCTCGAGGCCGACGCCGCCGCCGATTTCGCGGCTTACCGCCGTGAAGTCGAACTGGCCGATGCCGCCGTCGCCGACCTGCCGCTCGATCACACGTTCATCCATCCCCGGCGCCCGGCCGAGTACAGCCTGCGCTGGGTCTACGTGCACATGATCGAGGAATACGCCCGCCACAACGGCCACGCCGACTTCCTGCGCGAGCGCATCGACGGCGTCACCGGCGACTGACCGCGCCGATTCACTTCGGATTCTGACTGACCCAGCCCGCGATCTGCGTTCGGGAGGTGAACCCGAGCTTGGTGAGAATATGGTCGACGTGGCTCTCGGCGGTGCGGATCGAGATAACGAGCTCGCTCGCGATGCCCTTGTTGCTATAACCTGCGGCGATCAATTGCGCCACATCCCGCTCCCGTCGGGTGAGCACATCGGCGGCAACGGCCTTCGCCGGCGCGGCGGCCGGTTTGGTCTCGGTGCCCAACGCGTAGTCGATGGCTTCGTCCAGCCCGAGCGCGGCGCCCGCATCGAAGGCGGTGCGGAACTCCTTGTCCCCCATCGCGACACGCACTTGCTGCTGGACCTTGTCCCCGACCGCCTGGGTCATCGCATGTGCGAGCCGCTGGGTACTGCCGTACCGCACCGTCGACGCCGCGCCCATCAGCCTGGCCGCGCGGATCCGATCACCGTCGGCGGCGGCGACCCAGGCCAGTCCGTCGAAGCCCGATGCGGTCCATACGCATCGGTCGAAGAGCCGGAACAGCTCGACCGCACGGCGCAGCGCACCGATCGCCTTGTCCTGGTTGCCTTTACGCCATTGATCCGTCCCCACCGCCCAGTACCCGAGGCCCCCGAGCAGGTGCGAACCGTGCTCGGCGGTCTCGGCGAGAAAGCGCTCCGCGATGGCACCGGCGCGGGCATCTTCGAGCACCAGCGCGCAGACATAGGCGAACGCGAGACTTTCCATCTCCGCACCATGATGCGCGCATTCGCGGGCCCGATCCGCGGCCGATTCCGCGATGTCGAGAGCACGGCGCGGATCGGCATCGGTGAACGCCAGCAGCGCCGAGAGCAGCGTGGCCTCCACCAGCACCTCGACCGCATCCAATTCCGTGCCGATCTCGACGCATTCGTCGACGAACCGCCTCGCCTCGGCGGTGTCCGAGAGCATGGCGGCGATGACCGACGCCGCCGCCAGTGCTCGAGCCCGATCGGTGGTGTGTTCCAGGTCCTTGTCCAGCGCGTCACGCAGCCAGCGATAGCCCTCGAGCAGGAACCGGTAGTGCTCCCAGAACGGTCGCAGTTCGGTGGCGATCTGCAGCCCGCGATGCGCGCCGTCCCGGTCGGCCAACGAGAATTGCAGTGCCGCACGCATATTGGCGTGTTCGCGGGTCACGTCACGGAACCAGATAACGTCCTGGCTGCCCCAGTAATCGGTGCGTCCGCGTCGAGCGACCCGATAGTAGTAGTCGCAGTGCCTGATCCGGACGGTGCGCTCGTCACCGTGCGCCCTCAGCCGGGCCAGCGCGAATTGCCGCAGCGGCTCGAGCATGGTGTACCGGCCGGTGCCATCGCTGTCGTGCCGGTGGCTGAGCACCGACTTCTCCACCAATCCGGTGAGTGCATCCAGCAGCGCGTCCTGCGGATCGACCAGGCACACCGACTCGGCGGCCTCCAGGTCGAAGCCACCGGCGAACACCGAGAGTTGCTCCCACAGGCGCTGCTCATCGGTTGTGCACAGGTCGTAGCTCCACCGAATCGCGGCTTCCAGGGTTTGCTGCCGTTCCGGCGCGGTGCGCAGCCCAGTGGTGAGCAAGCGCATCGCATCGTCGAGCCGCGCGAGCACCTGGTCGGGCGTGAACATTCGCAAACGCAGCGCTGCCAGCTCCAGGGCGAGCGGGATCCCCTCCAACCGACGACAGATCGCCGCGAGCGCGCCGCGATTGGCGTCGGTCACCCGGAAGTCCGGATTGGCCGCCGTGGCCCGTTCGATGAGCAACCGCAACGCCTCGCTGTCGACGGAGCCGGCCTCGACAGCCATATCGGAGTCTTCGTCCAGGTCAGGCACCGGCAGCGGAGCCACCGGCATCACCTGTTCCCCGGAGACACCGAGCGGCTCTCTGCTCGTCGCGAGAATTCGCACCTCGGCTGTGGCCGGAATCAGCCGATCGACCAGCGCCGCGCACGCATCGATGAGGTGCTCACAATTGTCGAGAATCAGCAGCAGGCTCTTGTCGGCCAGGAACTCCGTCAACCCGGCCAGCGGCACCCTTGTGTCATCGCGCAACCCGAGCGCCTGCGCGACGCTGAATGCCACCAGTTCCCCGTCGTTGACGTGCGCCACCTCGACCAGCCACACCCCGTCCGGGAACGCGCGCCGCACTGCCTCCCCGACCCGCCTGCTCAGCCGCGTCTTGCCCACCCCGCCCGGCCCGGTCAGCGTGAGCAGCCGCGTGCTGGCCAGCAGCTTCCTGGCCGCGGCAACCTCCGCGCCCCGACCGACGAAGCTCGTCACCTCAGCGGGGAGGTTCCCTGACACGTGCCGCACCACGCTGGATACCTTCGCACGAGCGCCGCCGATATCGGGCATTTTGCCCAAGATGTCGCATACTCGCGACGAGCCTGCGGGGCGTGCGCTCGTGGACTCGGTGGTAGCGGACGGGGTCGAGACAGCCTTCCCCGCCCCTCGACCGCTACTTCATGCGCCCCCGCTCGAGGATGTTGACAGCGCGGACAACGGCCGCAAAGGTCGCCTCGAGCACGGAAGCGCTTCTTCCGCAGGACCATTCGGTTCCGCCGTCGGCGCGGTACTCGAGGTAGGTGATGGCCGTGCCGTCATTACCGGACCCGATGGACTGCTGGGTCAGGTTCAGCACCTCGACCCGATGTCCGATGCGGGCAAGCGCCTCCGTGAGAGCCTCGACCGGGCCGGTGCCGCGATGTTCGGTCCGGTGGGTGACATCGCCGGCGGTCAGGATGAACTCGGTGCTCGTGTCGGGACCGTCGCCGCGGGTACGCCACTGCTTCAGGCCTACCGGACTCGGGTCTATCGCGTCGAGGTAGCTCGCCTCGAACAGGTCATAGAGTTCGGCGGCGGTGACTTCCCGGCCGGTGTCGTCGGTGTGCGCCTGCACCTGTCTCGCGAAGTCGATCTGCAGACGACGGGGCAGATCCAAGCCGTATTCGGTGAGCAGCAGGTAGGCGATGCCGCCCTTGCCGGATTGCGAATTGACCCGGATCACGGCGTCGTAGCTGCGGCCGATGTCGGCCGGATCGATGGGCAGATAAGGGACCTGCCACTCGAGTTCCCGCTCCGGGATGCCGGCGGCGTTCGCCCGCGCGCGATGCTCGGCCATCCCCTTCTTGATCGCGTCCTGATGCGTGCCGGAGAACGCAGTGTGCACGAGATCACCCACGTACGGATGCCGTTCATGGACGGACATCCGGGTGCAGTACTCGACCGTGCGCCGAATCTCATCGATATCGGAGAAGTCGATCATCGGATCCACCCCCTGGGCGTGCAGATTCAACGCCAGCGTGGCGATGTCGACATTGCCGGTGCGCTCGCCGTTGCCGAAGACGCAGCCTTCGACGCGTTGCGCGCCGGCCAGCAAGGCCAGTTCGGCGCAGGCGATTCCGGTGCCGCGGTCGTTGTGCGGGTGCACCGAAAGGATGACGCCCTCGCGCCGCGCCAGATTCCGGTGCATGTACTCGATCTGGTCGGCATACACGTTGGGAGTCGCAACCTCCACTGTCGCAGGCAGATTCAGGACCACCGGCCGCTGTGGGGTCGCCTCCCACAGCGCCGTCATGCGGTCACAGATATCGAGCACGAAGTCGGGTTCGGTCAGGTTGAACACCTCGGGCGAGAACTGGAAGCGCACATTCGGCATGTCGCCCGCGAACGCGAGCACGTCGCGTCCGCCTGCCAGGATCAACTCCCGCAGTTCGTCACGGTCCTTGCCCAACACCATGTTTCGCCAGGTCGGCGCGGTTGCGGTGTACATATGAACGACCACATCGTTGCGGATGCCGCGAACCGATTCGACGGTGCGCTCGATCAGATCTCTTCGGGCGGGGGTGAATACGACGATCGCGACATCCGCCGGTGCGATATCGGTATCCGCGATCAACCGGACGAAGTCGAAATCGGTCTGCGATGCGGAGGGATAGCCGACCTCGATCTCCTTGTAGCCCATCGCGACCATCAGTTCGAAGAAGCGCCGCTTGCGGGCCGGATCCATCGGTTCGGCCAGGGCCTGGTTGCCGTCGCGCAGGTCGACAGGCACCCACAGTGGCGCATGGGCGAGTCGCGCATTCGGCCAATCACGGTGCGTGAATGGCACATCCACGCGATCGTAGACCGTGCGATAGCGGTGCGACGGCATCTGGGAATGCCGCTGCCGATTCCACACCGGGGCGGTGGCGGGCACGTCACCGGCTGGTGTCGCAATGGTGGGGAAAACGCGGATACTCATGTCGGGTCTGCTTCCTGGCCGTCGGCCATCACAAAAGGAGTGACCGGCCACGACAAAGCCCCACGGCGGGGGGCCGGTCGTTCAGGCCCCGCCGTGGCGGCTAAGGAGAAGCATGGTGCGCGTCATGATGGCTAGACTATACACAACTCCTCAGACAAGTAGAGAGGTTGCGATGGTTCCTCGAAGCACACGGGCGGACGGAGATCCGGGTGCGCCGCAGCGTCGGACCCCCGATCATCCGGCCGCTATGCAGGTGCGACGTCATCCGTTGGCGGCTCAGGCCGCCGAACTGTTGCTGGCGCGCATCCGCGACGGCGAATGGCCGCTCGGTCACCGGCTACCCGGGGAAACCACCCTCGCCGCCCAACTCGGCGTCGGCCGGTCGACACTTCGTGAGGCCATCCGAGAGCTCGCGGGCAAGGGGTTACTCGACAGCCGCCAAGGCGCGGGCGTCTTCGTCACGGCACTCGATGTCACCGAGGACTGGGACGTCGTACTGCGCCGCGCCACCATCGTCTCGGTGATCGAGGCCCGCATCGCCATCGAGGCCGAGGCCGCCGCGCTGGCCGCGCAACGCCGCACCCCCGCCGATCTGCGCGCGATCCGGCGTGCGCTCGCCGCGCGGGAGACCCGCGGCGAGCCGATCCCCGAGCATGTGGACGCCGATATGGCCTTCCACCGCACCGTGATCCTCGCCGCACACAATGACGTGCTCACCCAGCTTTTCGATACCTTCCTGCCCCGGCTGCGCATGGCGATGATCGACATGCTGAAGATCCGCCCGGTTCCCTCCGAACCGGCCGACCACGACGCCCACATTCGGCTCACCGATGCGATCGCACACCGAAACCCCACGGCCGCAGCGGAATTCAGCCGCTCCCACCTATCGACATTGAAGGAAGCGTTCACGTGACCCGCACACCCGTGCTCGAACTGGCAGACGTGACATTCCGCCGCGAGGGCAAACAAATCATCGACGGCATCTCGCTCACCGTGCGCGCGGGCGAGCACTGGGCCCTGCTCGGCCCGAACGGCGCGGGCAAGAGCACCCTGCTCGGTTTCTGCGGCGCGGTCACCTTCCCGACCACCGGCACCGTCCGCGTGTTCGGGGAGCAACTCGGCCGGGTCGAACTGGCGCGCCTGCGCCATGCCATCGGTCACGTCAATCCGCGCCACCCACTGCAGTATCCGCTGACGATCCGTCAGGTTGTACTGACCGGTATCACCGCAACCATCAATACTCCGATGCGCTGGACCCCGACCGCTGACGAACTGCGCCGTGCCGACGCCATGATCGACACCGTCGGTCTCAAAGGCAAAGCCGACGACACCTGGCCCACCCTGTCCCAGGGCGAACGCGGCTGGTTCTACAGGTCATCTACGACATCACTTACAGGTGGATCTGTCGTTGGCGGCGTTGTTCAAGGTCGGTCACAAAGGGTCCTGTTCTCGACGAGCTCGGTCAACAACACGGCGCGGGTGCCGAGTTCGCTAGCCTCCCAACGCTCTTGCCACGTCTGCCCTGGATGCTGCACAAGGTAGTCGCACAGCAGCCGAAACCCACGGTCGCGCACATCGTGGCGCTTGTCGGGACTGGCCCGAAACCGACGGGCTACCTCGTAGAGCGCGGCTGCCGATGCGTTGTCCAAATCGCCGTGCCGATACAGGCGCCGAGGCACAGGAGGTGCCGCGACAACGGAGGGCCTGACAAATCTCGTGGATCGCGGCGCAGCGGCCTCGCGCCGGAGCCTTGCCGGGCGAAGCGCTCGACGATCCGCTCCTACTCCGAGGCGGTCCGGGTGTTCTGCCACTTCGTCACCGATCCGCTCTATGAGTGGCCGGCCACCTGCGAAGGCCGATTCGGCACGCACCCGATCCAGGTGGTGCACGAATGGAACACCGCCACACACGTCCAAGAAGGCGAGTCCGACCCGGCGAAACGGGCGTTCACCAAATCGGAACTGCAAGCCTTCTTCACTCACTGCGATGACGAAGTTGCCCGGATCCGATCGTTCGGGCGCAAGGGCTGGCTGCCCGCGTTCCGCGACGCCACCCTGTTCAAAACGGCGTACGCATTCGGTCTGCGCCGCAACGAGACTCGGATGCTGGATGCCGCCGACTTCGGGACGAACCCGCACGGGCCGGAGTTCGGGTCGTTCGGTCGCTGCCAGGTCCGGTTCGGGAAGGCCAAGAAGGGTTCGCCGCCGAAGCGGCGCGGAGTGCTGACCGTCTGGGGCTGGACAGTCGAGGTCCTCGACGAATGGTTCACCGAGATCCGGCCTCTGTTCGGCGCCGATGGCAATCCGGCGGCCTGGCCGTCCGAACGCGGTCTTCGGATCGGCTGCCAACGCCTGAACTCGCGGTTCGTCGCCTACCGGCAGGCGCTCGGCCTCGACGATGGGCTGGACTTCCATTCTCTGCGACGGTTCTATGTCACCCATTTGATCGAGGACGGCTGGGATCCTCGGTTCGTCCAGGAACAGGTCGGCCACGAGCACGCCTCCACGACCGCCCTCTACACCTGCGTGTCGTCGGACTTCCGCACCCGCACGTTGCGGCGACGACTCGATGCCACCGTCGTG
This sequence comes from Nocardia sp. NBC_00403, assembly GCF_036046055.1. NCBI lineage: Bacteria > Bacillati > Actinomycetota > Actinomycetes > Mycobacteriales > Nocardiaceae > Nocardia > Nocardia sp. NBC_00403. Next base: position 4,682,969 of record NZ_CP107939.1, on the reverse strand, counting down.
GCGGCTCTGCACTCCCAGAAAGGCAAACAGGCATGAAACGATCCATCGGCTACACCTGGCGTCTGCGCGAGATCATGGCAAGCCAAGGCGTTTTCACCGCGACCGAGCTGGTCCCGCTGCTGCGCGAGCGCGGCATCGATCTGTCCGCCTCCCAGGTCCACCGTCTGGTCTCCGGCACCCCGGAAGGGCTCTCGCTACAGGTGCTCTCGGCGCTCTGCGACATTCTCGCCTGCACCCCGACCGACCTCGTTGTCACCTCCGCCGAGAACGCCGGAGTCCGCCGGACCGGAACTGAGGCCACCGGGCAGGCGCCGGTGGTCGCCAAGTTGCGGCCCCGGCCCGAGCGCATCCTCGGGGAGGAGTGAGTCCGGCCTACCGGACAGTCGAGCAGTTCGAGCGCTGGCACAAGAAGACCTGCGCCCGTTGCGGCCGGTTCGGATGCTTCGCGGCCGGCTGGCCCGACGGCCATGTCTGCCGCACCTGCCACGACCGGGCCCTCAAGATCCGAGGTCGTTGCCCCGGATGCGACGAAGAACGGATCCTGCCCGGCGTCGCACCGGACTCACGGGAGCCGATCTGCACCGACTGCGCCGGATTCAGCACCGGTTACCGATGCGCGCGTTGTCATCGCGAAGACAAGCTCCATGCCCGCCGCCTGTGTTCCCGCTGCACCTTCTCCGACAGGCTTGCAGAACTCCTCGATGACGGCACCGGCAGAGTCCGGCCCGAGCTTGTTCGGTTCGCCGAGCACATGCTCGCGATGAACAACCCGCTGTCCGGGCTGAAGTGGCTCTACCCATGCAAAGGTCAGAGCAGGACCCCTGCGGACCTGCTGCGCGACCTCGGCCGCGGGAACATCGAGCTGACCCATGCCGCGTTCCACACCGCCGAGCCCTGGCGAGCAGCCGCCCACCTTCGGGAACTGCTTATGGCCTGCGGTGTCCTACCGATGATCGACAAGCAGGTCTGCGGGTTCGAACGCTGGCTGCTCAACCACCTGACACCGATCGACGACGCCGACCACACTCAGATCATCCGCCGCTACGCCACCTGGCAGGTCCTACCCCGGCTCCGCGGCGCAGCCGAACGGAAACCGGTCACTCAAGCCAGCCGCAGCTTCGCCGACGACCAGGTCCGGCAAGCAACCCATTTCCTGGAATGGCTTGCCGCCCAGGGAATCACCCTCGACACCTGCGGCCAAGCCGAGATCGATCTCTGGCACGCCGAGAACACCACACACCGGCGGCGAGCACTGCGCTGCTTTCTGCTCTGGTGCATGGAAAGCAAACTCCTGCGCCGTCTCCGCCTGCCGACATTCGAATCCTGCAAGTGCTCGCCGATGTCACCCGAAGACCGCATCGCACTGATCGGGCAGACGCTGACCCACGATGACCAGCCTCTTCGTTCACGCGCGGCCGCCATCATCGTCCTGCTCTACGCCCAGCCCCTCAGCCGCATCGCCCGGCCCACCATCGATGACGTCATCTGCGACGGCGAGCAAGTGCCGCTCCGCCTCGGCGAACCCCCGTCACCAATTCCGCAACCCGCCGCCGACCTACTCCTGGCCTGGATCGACAACCGCACCAACATGAACACCGCCACCAACCGCGACTCGCGGTGGCTGTTCCCAGGCCGGCGAGCCGGACAACCCATGCACCCGGACACACTCGGTGGGTTGCTCAGAGCCCTCGGCATCGCCAACGTCGCGGCCCGAACCTCCGCCATGCGCCAGCACGTCCAGCAGATGCCAGCCCCGGTCGTCGCCGACGCCCTCGGCTTCCATCCCGTCACCACTACCAAACTCGCTGCCGAAGCAGCGACCACCTGGAGCCGCTACGTCACGGCCCCCAGATTCCGGTCGCCCGCTGGCTGGAGACCGTCGACAACCCGCGACAGCTGAATACGCGCTCTCACCAGTCAGTCCGGAACCCCTACAGCGCCGACGAGCTGCGCCCGCTGCTCGAAACAGGATCTGCCGCAGCCGATTCCCAATTCGAGCGCGCCGCGATTCACCTGCTGACCTTCACCGAACTGCCCGGCCGCGCCACGGTGCAGGCCGCCCACATCAAGATCGACACCGTTACCATCGAGGGTCGCGAGGTGCTCGCCGCGTGGATCCACCTCCTCGCCGAGAGCCTCTGGCAACAGAATCCACGCGAATGGGCATACCGGCAAGGATCACCACCGGTTTATCGGTATTGCACCGTGACAGGAGCGTGGTGCCTGGTATGTCCGACTATTCGTCGGTGGGAATTCGGGGCATGTCAGCACCGGCCCGAGCTGACAGGATGACCGTGCGGGCTGAGTGGAAACGTCGCTCGGCGGACACACACCCTGGAGGTTCCCCTTGCGAATTCGTCGGTCGGTACACGCAGGATTGGTTGCCGTCGCCGCGGCAGCGGGAACAATGCTCGCGGCGCCGTTGGCGCACGCCGCACCTTGGGACAAGGTGAACTGTGTTCCGGTGCCGATCGCATCGCGCCTCGAAGTCACCTGCACCAATACCGCTGCCGAAGCCGCCACCGCGACCATGATCGCCCTGTGTAGCGATTTGCGGATACTGCACGAACCCGAGTTTCCGATCGCCCCCGCCGACACCGTGACATTCACTCGGGACTGCGGGGCGGGCGCAACCTTGCTCTTGTGGAATGCCAGCGGCGAGACCATCTCCGAGCGCGCACAACGCCGCGAACGTGAGCGTAGCGATGAGCAAGAGAAGCAGCGCAAGCAGCGCGAGCAGAGCGACCAGGACGACAAGCAACGCGAGCAGGAGCGCAAGAGGCGCTCGGGATACTAGAGCGGAATTGGGCCGCCCTGGGCCGCCTGGAAAATCTCGGCTACGTCGGAGGCGGCGAGGAGCGCTTGGTCGGGCTGGCGGCCAGCATTGCCCACGGCACTCGCGTCGACCTGGGGTTCCTGACTGGTGAGATCGCGTATTCAACCCTCGACAAGCCGCGACAGTTGATTACGCGAGCCCACCAGTCGGCGACCCCTTCAGGGCACGGTGGTGAAGAGTTCGTAGCTGTGGCCGTTGGGGGTCACAGGCATAGACGCCCCGGCCTCCGCTGAGGTGGTTGATCTGCCGGTCCCACGCCAGAATCCACCTGCCTAGCCACGCGGCCGCACCCTCATCGCCCGCGCCCTCATCGCGAAACCGCGCTCGCTGCTGTTCGACGAGCCGTCCACCGGCTTGGACGTGGCGGCCCCGCGAACAATTGCTGGAAACCATCGACACCCTCGGCGACACGCATCCCGAGGTCGCCTCGGTGCTGGTCACCCACCACCTCGAGGAACTTCCGAGCACCACCACCCACGCACTGCTCATCGCGGACGGCCGCACCGTCGCCAGCGGCCCCGCCATCGACACGGTCACCACCGACAACGTCACCGCCGCCTTCGACCACCCCGTCCGGGTCACCTACGACCACGGCCGCTGGACCGCGCGCGCCGCCCACCACACCGGCCCGTGGGCCGCGCCGACCGACGCCGAGCCCAGCCGCTGACGGTCGGCAACCTGCGCCGAAGTCGCCGACCGCACGCCCCAGCGCCGCCGTGAGTGGCAGGATCGGTCCTGCGCCCAGGGCAGCACAGCGACAAATTCGCAGAAGAGTTCCCCGGGCGATGTCGATTCCGGCCGTGGCCGTTCGATGCAGTGGAGTGAGGATCGAACGATCCTGACGACGACGAGCAAAGGATGCCGCTATGCGATACATGATGCTGATCCGCCTCGATAGGTCCACCGCCCCCGCGGAGGTGCCGGACGACGCGATGATGGAAGCCATCGGCAAGGTGGTCGAGGACATGACCAAGGCGGGGGTGCTGCTGGACACCGCGGGGCTGCACCCGATCGCCGAGGCGACGCGGATCTCGCTGTCCGGCGGCAAGCTCACCGTGCTCGACGGACCGTTCACCGAGTCCAAAGAGGTTGTCGGCGGATACTTCCTGCTGCAGACCAAGTCGAAGGCGGAAGCGGTGGAGTGGTCGTCGCGCTTCCTGGAGGCCCACGGGCCGAACTGGGAGGTCGATGTCGAAATTCGACAGCTCGACGAGCCCGCCTGATCGGATTCGACGCCGATGAGTCGTGAGCAGCCGTCCGAACAGCACCCGGGTCGCGCCGTCGAGGCGGTGTGGCGGATGGAGTGGCCGCGCCTCGTCGCGGGCCTGACGCGCATTGTCGGCGATATCAACACCGCCGAAGAGCTGGCCCAGGACGCGCTGGTCGCCGCGTTGGAGCAGTGGCCACGCGACGGGGTGCCGCCGAATCCGGGCGGCTGGCTCATGCTCACCGCGAAGCATCGGGCGATCGATCTGGTCCGGCGCAATCAGACTTTCGCGCGCAAGCTCCTGCTGCTCGGTCGCGAACTCGCGACCGAGCAGCAGGAGCAGCCGGGACTGTCGGTGGCGCTGGATCCGGACCCGGCGATCGAGGACGATCTGCTGCGGATGATCTTCACCGCCTGCCATCCGGTGCTGTCGTCGCAGGCGCGCGTCGCCTTGACGCTGCGCTTGGTCGGCGGCCTGACCACCGAGGAAATCGCGCGGGCGTTTGTGGTCCCGGAATCGACTGTCGCCCAACGCATCGTGCGCGCCAAGCGGACGATCACCGCACGCCGCGTTCCGTATGCGGTACCGCACGGCGCCGAGCTGGCCGCCCGCCTCGACTCCGTGCTCGAGGTCATCTATCTGATCTTCAACGAGGGGTACTCGGCGACCGCGGGCGAGGATTGGCTGCGCGTCGAGCTGTGCGAAGACGCGCTGCGGTTGGCACGAATGCTCGCCACGCTGATGCCGGAAGAGGCGGAAGCGCACGGTCTGCTCGCGCTGCTGGAGCTGCAGGCCTCACGCTCGCGGGCTCGCGTCGGTCCGGCGAAAACCCTTGTCCTCCTGGCAGATCAGGAACGATCCCGCTGGGACCAGCTGCTGATCCGCCGCGGCTTCGCCGCCCTCGCCCGCGCCCACGCAATCGATAGGAACCGCGGCCTGCCGCCGGGCCGCTACACTCTGCAGGCGGCCATCGCCGCGGTCCACGCTATGGCGCCCAGCGCCGAGCAGACCGACTGGCGACGCATCGCAGGCCTGTATGCGGTTCTCGCCGAACGATTCCCATCCCCCATCGTCGAACTGAATCGGGCCGTGGCAGTGAGCAAGGTGCACGGCCCCGCCGCTGGACTCGAACTCGTCGACGCACTGGTCGCAGCCGGTGTGCTCGACAGCTACCACCTGCTGCCCGCCGTCCGGGGCGACCTGCTCGTGCACCTCGGCCGCCACCACGAGGCCCGCGCCGAGTTCGCCCGCGCCGCAACGCTGACCGACAATGATGCCGAGCGGGCGTTCCTGCGCGACCGAGTGGCGGAGTGCGAACGGGCATCGGGCGAAGCGCCCGATGCCGAACCGAACTAGTGCGGCGGGTCGGCTCAGGTCACGCTCGGCGGATCGGCTGCCAGGTCCGCGGCGCCTCGGAGGTGAGGAATGCGCCGACCGAGCGGTAGACCTCACCGGGCTTCTCGACAACCAACAGGTGCGAAGCACCAGGCAAAACCGCCAACTCGGAGTTCGGGATCGCGCGGTAGAGCGCGATGGTGTGTTCGAGGCTCAGCGCGCCCAGTGGCATTGTCGTCTAATCGGGGCTGATCGAGTGACGTCGGCTGCTGTTACAGGGGGGCCAGCGGCCCGGCGGTGGCAGGCTCCGAGGTGGACTGGAGAGTCTTCAGGCGCGGGAAGGTTCCGACGTTTCGCGTCCATCGATATGTCGTAGCATTCGCCGACAATCGGAAGGATGACCAATGGCACTACACGGGCAAGGATGCCTCAACCCGAGGGGTACTCGAGCGTGAGTCCGGATCAGCCCGCCGCCATAGCGGCCCTCGCGGAAGTCTTGTCGTGCATTGGGCCGACCTGCGGGGACGATATCGACTGGAGTGCGGCGCAGGCGGTCTACGGCACCTCTCTGCCGACCGACTACCGGGCTTTCGTCGCGGCCTTCGGCCGCGGCGGGATCGAGGGGATGATCTATATCCACACCCCCGCGGTCTCTTCGACTGAGCCTCAGATGTTCACACTCTCCGGGCTCTCGGAGGCCGCGCTCACGAACGCGGAGGTGAACCAGTGGGCTCCGCCCGACCAGGGCCGGTATCGACTGGAGGACCTGCTCATCTGGGGCGGCACAGCCGCGGCCGACACCCTGTGCTGGATCACAGCGGATCCGGACCCGGACCGATGGCCGGTCGCGGTGTACACGCATCTGGACCTCGAGTGGACGGTGTACCCGTGCGGTATGGCCGAGTTCTTACTCAAGCTCCTGCGCAACGAGTGGCCGCGGTGGCCGCTCAGCGACGCCGGGCTCGAGGACGACCCGGACCCGCGCTTCCTGCACGACAAGGACGAGGCGGCCGGATATGAGGCGGGCCTCGATCCCTGGGAATACTGAGCGCGCAACCTGCTCGATCACACGTCGAGTAGCAGCTCGCAACCCGAACGGACATCGGCAGTTGCGGACGTTCGCGAACGCGCGCCCAGCGGCAGAAGAGTGCGTTCCACGCTGGCGCAGCAGCGGTACCCAGGTTCTACAAGTAATCACGACAGGAGGTGTCGTGATTACTTGAAAGGCTGACTTGACGACCGTCGGACAGCCCGATCGGTCACGTCACGAAGGAGCGTCAAGTGAGTTCTGGAGTCAACCCATGCATCGTGTTCAACGGCAACGCGCGGCGAGCGATGGAGTTCTATCGGGAGGTCTTCGGCGGCGAGTTGGAGGTCGGAACGGTCGCGGACTTTGGCTCACCGGAATCGCCCAACGCTGACAACGTCATGCACGCCCAGCTTGACACGCAGGCGGGCTACACGCTGATGGGATGGGACTTCCCGGACGACCGGCCTGGCCACCCGCCTTATCAGCCAGGTAACAACGTTGCGGTCTTCGTCGGTGGCGACGACGAACTCCGCGGCTACTTCGAGAAGCTTTCGGTCGGCGGCACCGTAACGCTGCCACTCGAAGAGCAGGTGTGGGGCGACGAGGCGGGCTCGCTCGTGGACAAGTTCGGAATCAGCTGGATGTTTAACATCACGGCCCAGCAGCACTGATCAAGCACCGAGTAGTTGCGTTGAACGACGACGACTGAACGCAAGGCTGCACCGGGGCCGGGCAACATCTGGCTGCTTGTCCCCGGGGCGGCGGAGCGAGGGGTAAAAGCACACGGTATTCGGCATTTCAGTGCGTTGGTGGATGTCGAGATAGTCTCGGCCCGTTAATCTTTGGGGGGTTTCGCGTGGCCTGTCGGACCCGCGCGTCACGCGGTAATACAGGACGTTGCTGGTTTGCGGGAGAGGGTTCGGCGAGTCGCGCCGAATGCCGACGCACAGTTCGCCGGTCGCGGGGCGGCCCGCCGACTAGAGTTTGTCATGTGTCAGGCTGTCGCTCGATCCTCGGTGCTGGAATCGCATGAGGGCCGTCGTGTACGACCGCTACGGCGGCCCCGAGGTGCTGTCGATCGCGGAGGTCCCAGCGCCTCCCCCAGGGCCGAAACAGGTGCTCGTCCAGGTGTACGCGACGTCGATCAACCTCTCCGACTGGGAGACACTGCGGGGGACGCCGCTGTATTCGCGAATCGGCGGGCTCCGGGCACCCAGGCGCCCGGTTCTCGGATCCGATATCGCCGGACGGGTCGAAGTCGTCGGCTCCGAGGTCACACTGTTCGCACCGGGTGACGAGGTCTACGGCGACAATCTCATGCTCAAGGGTGGATTCGCGGAATATGCCGTGGTTCCTGAATCGGCGCTGGCCCACAAACCGGTGTCGCTGAGCTTCGCCGAGGCGTCGACGCTGCCACAGGCGGGGCGATCGCACTGCAGGGCACGGCCGGCATCGCAGCCGGTATGTCGGTGTTGATCAACGGAGCGGGCGGCGGGTCCGGAGCGTTTGCGATCCAGTTGGCCAAGAGTGCCGGGGCGCATGTGACCGGGGTGGACAACGCCGCCAAACTGGCGTTCATGCGCACGCTCGGCGCTGACGAGGTCATCGACTATCGCGCTGAGGACTTCACCCGAACCGGACCGTACGACCGGGTGCTCGACCTCGTCGCCCACCGGTCGGTCTTCGCCTATCGCAGGTCGGTCGCGCGTGGCGGCCGGTACCGCTGCGTCGGCGGCACCACACGCGCGTTGCTGCGGTTGACGACAGTCGGCGTGGTCGCCGGAATAGTGACCGGCCGCGGGCTCGGGGTCCTCGCGGTGAAGGAAGGGCCCGCGCACTTCACACCCCTCGCGGAGTCGTGTGCCGCGGGACGGATCGGTATCCACATCGACCGCAGTTTCCCCCTCGACGAGACCGCGAACGCGCTGGCCCACGTCGGTACGGGACGCGCCCTCGGCAAAGTGGTGGTCGAGATCCGCTGATCGGCACCACCAGATGTTCTGAGCCGCAACCGGTCTGGCCCGCCAGCTACCACGACGTGGCCGCTTCGCTCAGCGCGGTAGGCGGCATTACAGGTTGTCCGGACTATGTCGGATATTGCGCTGTCGGCAGTGTTCTGCGTGTCGCGCGAGCAGATCACGGTAGGAAGTGATCGCTCCACTCGAACATTGTGCCCTCACCGCTTATGACGCGTTCGCTGTCGCCATCGAAGACGGCCCCCGTAGATCACCAGCGATAGACGCTCGCGGGTCCGGTCGGCGGCAGTTGTGGACGATCGAGCGCACGTTCGGGTGGCCGTCGACACGCGAGCACTGCGAGCAGACCGTGTCCACCGTGACTGGGCCCCGATGGCAGGTCAACCGGCTATGCGAGTTGTAGTTGCTGCTCGAACTCGGTCGGTACCCATTGCTCACGGAATGCTTGCGGGGTAAGGAAACCCAGCGATCCGTGTGGCCGGTAACTGTTGTACTCGATGCGCCAGTCCTCGGCAAGGACCCGCACCTCGGTCAGGGAATGAAACACCTCGCAGGACAGGAATTCGTCGCGGAAACGCCCATTGAACGACTCGCAGACACCGTTCTGCCACGGCGATCCCGGATCGATGAACGAGGCATCGACCCCGGTGAACCGGCACCAATCCCGCATCGCGTGTGCGGTCATCTCGGTGCCGTTGTCCATGCGAATGTGCGTCGGCTTCACCCCCGGTGGCCACGATGATCTCGTGGAGCACACCGACCAGCTGATCGGCGGTACACGACCGGAATGCCCTGGTGGCCAAGGCTTCCCGTGTGAACTCGTCGATAATGTTGAGGAACCGGACTTGTCGGCCGTCGACAGTGACATCGACCTGGAAATCCAGGGCCCACATCTGATCCGGGAACGACGCCTTCAACCGCTGATTCCGCCCCGGCCCGATGCGGCGTTTCTTACGCACTCGACTCGGTCGCTTCAATCCCTCCTCACGCCAGAGTCGTTGGGTGCGTTTATGGTTGGTGACCAGACCTTCGCCGCGGCACAACGCGTGTGCCTTCCGCCAGCCCCACCGCGGATGACGCCGGGAGATCGCGCGCAGCCGCCACCTCAACGTCCGTTCGGCCTCGGCGACCGTCGGCGGCCGACGTTGCACCGACCGCGACTGCCCCACCACTCGGCAGGCGCGGCGTTGCGAAACCCGAAACCGCTGCTGCAGAACCACCACGGCCCTGCGACGGCGGTCCGGGCTCAGTAGTTTCCCCGGTTCACTTCCTTGAGCATGTCGATATCGAGGGCCTGCTCGGCGACCATCTTCTTCAACCGCGCGTTCTCGCGCTCCAGCTCCTTGAGCCGTTTCGCGTCGTCGGATTTCATGCCGCCGTACTGGGCTTGCCAGCGATGCCAGGAAGCCTCGGAAATCTCGAGGTGCTTGCACACTTCCTCGATCGAGAATTTCTCGCCGATCAGCTTCTCGCCCTCGCGCAGCTTGCGGATGATCTGCTCGGGGGTGTGTCGTCGTCGCGCCATGTCGTGATCTCGTCCTCCTGCACCCATTCTGGTGCATCAGAACTCTCACAACCGCTGGACCTGCTCAAAGGGCTCCAGTCATTCTCCACCGGTCAAGGCCGTAAGACCGACACCACCGATACGCACTCGATTGCCCTTGTGGCCCTGCATACTTCGGATCTGCTGCGAGTGCGACCCGACGATCACCTGGTGGCGTTGCGCATGCTGGCCGATCGCCGCGACGAACTCGCCCATCGCCCGCACCAGCACGGTCAGCCGCCTGCACCGGCTGCTGCTGGAGCTGATTCCCGGTGGCGCCAAACAATTCCTGTCGGCCAGACAGGCCCGCGCTCTGCTCGCCGGAGTGCGGCCACGCGACCTGGTCGGCAAGACCCGCCGCCAGCTCGCATCCGAGCTGATCACCGAAGTCGCTACGCTGGACAAGAAAATCAAAACCGCGGACAAACAGCTCACCGAACTACTCGCCGAAACCGGCACCAGCGCGATGAACCTCTACGGCATCGGCCCTTCGGGAGCGGCACGACTGCTCGGCGACATCGGCGACATCCACCGGTTCCCCAACGCTGGCCGGTCCGCCTCCTGGAACGGCACCGCCCCCATCGATGCCTCCAGCGGCGACCACCAACGACATCGCTTGTCCCGCACCGGGAACCGGCGAATCAACCGGGTCCTGCACATCATGGCCATCGTGCAATTACGCAACGACACACCGGGCCGCGCCTACTACCGGCGCAAACTCGCCGCCGGGAAAACACCGATGGAAGCACTACGCTGCCTCGGACGACACCTATCCGACGTGGTCTGCAAACAACTCCTCCGCGACGCCCACCAACGCTCAGGGGCGAGCCCGGGAGGACATTCGGGGGCGTCTCTGACATCCAGCGCGGCCGACTCAACCCCAACGATCGACACTTCGGACAAGTCACTTCCCGAACCCGCCACCAGCGAGACTACGCCCCAAACAACCGTCCTCTTGACATAGAGGGGTGCCAGAAGAGGACGTTCGCCGACCGCCTGCTCCGCGGCATTTGCGGATGTCCGTCCGAGACCGCGGACGTATACAGACGACTCGCCTCCGACTCCGGTCCGGCACAATAGCGCGGGTGCGAGCCCTCGATCTCGAAAATGCCTTCCTTCGATACCTGGGCAGCAACGGCCGCACCCTCGACAACCTCGACGCCGCCACCGCGATCGGCTCGATGACCATGTTCTATGCCCATCACCGCGTGACAGATGTCGACATCGACAACGACGGCGACATGCTGTTTTTCCAGTGGGGCACCTACGGTAGCGAACAGCAAGAATTCGTCTACGACATCACACGCCAGGTGATCACCGGGTCCGGAGACGACGACAGCATCCGCCAACTCTCACTCACCCTGCACTACCCAACAACGGCGACATCCCACAGCCTCGGAAACGGCAGCCGATGGTGTCCGCATCCCGAGCAGACCGAAACGTTTCTGGCACTGATTGCCCACCACCCGGCGACAACTCATGTCAGCAGCGCTCACCCGTACCGGACCCAGGTCACCTTCGACCACGCTGGATAGCACGCTCATCGGCAGTTGTGAGCGTTCGGTCGCCGCGCCGGATGCGTTATCAGCCAACCGATCAGCACCGGCAGGGGTGGTCAGAACGAACGCGCGCCATGCGGCATGACAGGATGTTGCCCGGCAGGCGAAGATGCCCCGCCGGGCAACATGGTCAGTGCACTAGCGGACGCTCAACCTTCGAAGCGACCTTCGCCGCGTCAGAGTCGCGGCTGAGCGGTCGGCACCACCCGGCCACGCTCTCGCATGTCGGTGTTCACGAAGATGTCCCCCTTCGGATTCGTCCTGTGAGTTCCACCATAGTTCGCGGTTGTAATGAAATCTTCACGCGCTCAGATGATCTGGAAGCGGCCGCCAGTTGGGCGGCCTCTAGTGCGGAGGAAATATGACCCGATCTGTTCTGCTCGCGACCGCGGCGGCCACCCTCGCGGTGGCTCTCACGGCGTGCGGTGGCGAGGGCGCCTCCGATGCCGCCCCTTCGGCATCGAGCACCGTTTCCACATCCGCTCGGGGCACAGCCCCCGCCCCCGGAACCGTCGCGCCCACGACCGACACCACATCACCTGCCGACGAGGAGCCGGAGCCGGCTACCTCGCCGGCGCCGACATCGGTTCCAGCCCCGGCGACGACCGTCGCGTCCGAGTCCACGACGGCGGCGCCGGGCACCGACACGGATCGGCCCGCCGGCAGCTGGAACCCTTGTGACACTCCCGATTCCGCGCTCGCGAGTGCGGGCTTGAACGTCGCCAGCGAGCAACCGATCTCGAATCCCGGCTTCCCCACCGAGAAGTCCTGCAAATGGAAGACCGCCGACAACGCGCTCGAGTTCTACGTCACGGCCTACGGCATGCCGGTAGGTGAGCTGCGCCAGACCGGTAAGTACGTCGACTTCAGTTCGGTCACGGTGGCCGGCCGTAAATCTCAGCAATTCCGTGCGGCGCAAGACACTCACAAGCTCGGGTGCTACATCGCGGTACCAGCGTCTTTCGGTGGTGACATTTTGCTCTTGGCGTCACGAATCTGGAACCCTCAGGGCGGCACCGACGGATTCAACTCCTGCGACGATGCCCAGCGCATCGCCAACTCCCTGGTCAACCACATACCCTGACGCACTAACGCTCGGGTGCAATGGTCCTGCTCATCTTTGCCCGAAGCCTATTCTCGGACACACCGACCCACGCCCCTGCCAGTGCCAGTTCTGCTGCGTGAACCCAGGGATCAAAGGGCCGATTCGACCGCTCATCGGCAGGTGCGGACGTCCGCGAACGCGCGCCACGCGGCATAGAAAGACGTTTAGTGCGTCGATTTCGCGGACGTGGGGAACGTCCTCCTGATGCGCTTGTCGGGCTTGGTGTCCCATCGCAAGAGCAGGAGGACGTTCCATGAGTAACGGTAGCGGTGTGTCCAGGGGTGATCGCAACCGCAACGCGCGGCTGGCTCGGTTGCGGAGGCTGGTCCCGACCACGAATGCGATCGTCGGGATCGATCTGGCCGATCGTAAGCAGATGGTCGTCGTGTGTGACCACGACTCGAAAGTGCTAGCCCGCAAGACGTTCCGCTGCCGAGCCTGGGACATGGGCGCCGCTTTGGACTGGGCCGCGGCCCGAGCTGCGGCGGCAGGATTTGCCGGGGCGACGGTGGCGTGTGAGCCGACCGGGCATCGGTGGCGGGTGCTGGGACAGCTGGCCACCGATCGGAACATGTTGTTCGTCTGCGTGCAGCCAGCGATGACCGCCTGGTCACGCCGCGCCGAGGACCTCACCACGGACAAAACCGACGAGAAAGACGCGGTGTTGATCGCGCGATTGACGGCGCAACTGCGCTGTTATGCACCCGAGCCTGTCGATGAAACCTGGAGTCGGCTGCGGCATCTGGGTGCCCGCCGCGAACAACTGCTGGTCGAGATGGTCGCACAGATCCAGCAGATCCGAGCCCTTCTCGAATGCGTGTGGCCGGCTGCGCTCGAGGCTGCCCAGCAGCCCTTCAAGTCACGGACCTGGATGGCAGCACTGCGAACGATCTGCGGCCGTGACGGCGGCGATTTCGCCCGCACTCGCCGGTTGGGCCGAGGCCGGCTCGAACGCCTCGTCCGCGGCGAGGTTACCCGTGGCGGCGCGAAGCGGCCGTGCTTTCGGATCACCGGAAAACTTTTTGCGGCACTGGACGATCCGGCCGGGGTGCTCGCCCACCGCCGCGGAGCCCTGGAACGGGTGCACCTGTTGCTCGAAGACTGGGCCGAAAGCAAACGGCGCCTGGCCGATACAGAGGCCCGAATGACCGGCGTGCTCGACGAGCTTCGGCTCACCGATCTGGTCACCTCGATCGTCGGGTTGTCCGCCGTCGGTGCCGCAGCGATCTTGGCCGAAACCGGCGACCCCACACGGTTTCCCACCGCCCGAGCGGTAGTCAAACACGCTGGTCTTGCGCCCCGGGAGAAGAAATCCGGTACCTTCACCGGCCGCGCCCGGCTCACCGGGGCGGGTCGCCCCGGACTGCGGCTAGCTGCCTGGCGAGGCGTGTGGGGCACCCAACGCGCCAACCCGGTCTATGCCGCCCGCTATCAGCATCTGACCACCCGAGAGACGAACCGGCTCACTCCTACCCAGGCTCAGGCCGTGATCGCCGCGGCGATCCTGCGCCAACTCCACGCCGTGGTCACCACCCGCCAACCCTGGAACCCACACATCGCCACCCACGGAACCACAACAACAAGCACCGCCACGATCTCCAACGCCGCCTGACCAGGCGAACCATCGAGCGAGTCGGTCGGGGCGAGCCCTACGCGGCATCGAGACACACGCTGATCTCGTCGCACATCATGGGCAGCCCCGACCTGTCGTCACACAACCCGATTACACGCTGCCGGGAACCAATCCCATTACCGCTATGCCGGGACGACGACAGCCAAGGGCACCGACCGAACCGCTTGACACAAAACGACTTACGCTGATGTGCGCGCGTTACTCACGACCAGATCTTCTGCCCCTCAGGAATCGAGAAAGTCGACAAGCAACGGCACCAGCGTCGCCGGGCGGTCGAGGGGGATGATGTGGCCACAGTCCTGGATCAGGTGCCCGGTCAGGGTGTCGGCGATGGGGCGGAGCTGGTTTTCGAGTGCGGTTCCGACCGGGTGGGATCCGATGGCCATTGTCGGCATGGTGAGCCGGGCGGTATCGACTGCCTGCCGGATCTGATCAGCGCTGATCGGCATCGCCCGGTAGTAGGAGAACGCGCACCGCAAAGAATCGGCGCCCGTGTAGGCGGCGAGGAAGGCATCGTGGGTTGCCGCGGGTATGCCGCGGCCCTGGGTGCCGGTCGCCAGGAACCAGTCGAGGTAGTCGGATTCGTTTCCGGCAAGGACTTTTTCGGCCAGGCCCGGCACCGCGTGAAACCCGAACCACCAGGGCGGCCCACCGGCCAGAAAGGTTTCGGCGCCGGGCAGCGTGCCCAGCAGCGATTCCATGAGTACCAGCCGGTCGACTCGTTCGGGTCGCCGCATCGCCAAGAGGAACGCCGGCGGAGCACCGGCGTCGATCGCGACGACGGACGCGCTGGTTTCGCCCAGGGCGTCGAGCAGCCCCTCGGCGTCGGTGGCGAGCGTGCCCGCGTCGTAGCCGTCCTGTGCTCGTGTGCTGGCGCCGAGGCCGCGCAGGTCTGGCGCGATCACCCGATGGTGTTGCGCGAGTGGGCCCATCACCTCGCGCCACAGCTGCCAGGTGTGTGGAAAGCCGTGCAGCAGCAGGACTGCCGGTCCGGTGCCGGCGATCGCCACGTTCGCTTCGATGCCGTTGGTTGCCATCATCCGCACTGTGAGATCTGGCAGTTCGTGAGACATTCGATCCTCCGCTAGCCGGTTACTGATAGTTACTAGCTGACCGTAGGTAACCTGAGGTAGCCTGCCAAGACGGCACTTTTGATACAGGTGGTGAGCTCCAGGTGACTACCCGACCCAGCACAGGCCAGCGCGGGGATCTGTTCGCTCCGGGCTGCCCGACCCGTCGGCTTCTGGATCGGCTCGGTACCAAATGGGTGTCCATGGTGGTGAAACTGCTCGCCGAGGCCGCGCCCGGCGAGGTGCGCTTCGCCGAACTGCAGCGTCGGATGCCCGGCGTATCGCAGAAGATGCTGTCGGTGACTCTGCAAAGCCTGTCCCACGACGGCCTGGTCGCCCGCCGCGTCGAACCCACTGTTCCGCCGCGCGTGCACTATCGCCTCACCGATCTCGGGCTCTCGCTGGAGAATCCGCTGGCCGCACTGCGGGCGTGGGCGGAGGAGCACATGGCCGAGATCGACGCCGCCGCAAACCCCGCCGACCACGCCTGACCTCATGTCGAACAGCGGGTTATGCACAAACGCCGACGTAATCCGCAGAACCAGCGCGGGGTGCCTCGCAGCGATGTTCAGCTCACCGTGTGCGGATCGCCATGCTCGCCCTTCGGAGCGCGCCTCAGGCGACCCTATGATCAGCTCGCCCGGGTCCTTCGAATGAGTAGCGCGGAGCCCGTCACATAATCGGCAATAGCGTGCGTTGAGTTGTCATGTCCCCGAAGCCATGTAGGCGGCCAGGATGTAGTTGGCGTGCCGGTCGAGATTGGTCCGAGCACGGTCGTAACGCATGGTGGTCCGCGGATCTGCATGGCGAGCGGCGATCTGAACATCACGCAGGTCGACACCAGCGTCGAGCATGGTCGTGACGAAGGTATGGCGCAGCATGTGCGGATGCATATGCGGAAGCCGGACCACTGACGCCTTGGCTAGAGCGCGGAGCCGCCGGGTGGCGCAGTGGCGGTCCATCCGTCGGCCGCGAGAGTTGAGCAGGATCGGTCCGATATCCCGGTCGGCGATCGCTCGGTCGATGCCGCGTCCGACCGCGGGTGGCAATGGAACGAGCACGATCTTGGAGCCTTTGCCCACGACGCGCAGGACACGGTGGCCGTGTTCTTCACCTACGTCGGCGATGTCTGTGCTGCAGGTTTCAGCGATACGTAAGCCGAGCATCCCGAGCATGACAACGAGCGCGAAGTCGAACCGATTGGCCGAGTCTCGGGCGGAACTGAGAGCAGGTGCGAAAGCCCTAGTGTGGGTGACTCGTTCGGGACTCGCGGGCGCCGTACGTACTCGGCCGGCGAGTGCTCCAGGACGCCGTCGATGACGCAAGTGCGGTAGAAGCCGGTCACCACCGCCGTCCGGCGCGCGACGGTGGCGGGCTTGAATCGGCGTACTTCCCGCATCCATCCGACATAGCGTTCGATCTCGGCCCGGTTCATCGCCAGCGGGCTGGCGTGGCGCTCGACACACCAAGCGAAGTACAGGCGCAGGTCCGAGCTGCAGTGGGTGCGCGAGGTTCCGGAGAACCGTGCAAGGTAGGCGGCTGAGGAGAGCCGCAACACGAGGTCGTCACCAGCGAAGGTGACGTCGATGTCTGGTGAAGTGCCCATGCATAACGATGCCCCCTCGACAGCTCCGGCCTCCACTCCGTGGCAGAAACCGTCGTCCTAGGCGGTACCGGACGCCCCCAGACCGCGCGGGTCGCGGCAATAGCGCGCACTTGAGCCCACTGAAGTTGGCCCGATGGGGATGGCACTGGTGGAACGCACCGTGACAGACCCGGTCCGGTGACAGTTCTGCCGATGTTGTTCCGAACCTCGCCCGACGAAATGGGTTCATGGTCTGCTGGGTGGTTGGTCTTATGACATGATGCCTGAGAGTCGTTGTCGGACTTGGGAGGAGCCGAAAGTCGTGGGGGAGCTCTTCGGTCGGTACACCTTGCAGGCCATGCTCGGCGAGGGTGGCATGGGGCAGGTGTATCGAGCGCACGACAGTGCGACCGACCGAACAGTCGCGGTCAAGGTCCTGCACACACATCTGGCGGCCGATCCGGTGGTCAGACAGCGATTCCAACGTGAGGCGCGCGCAGCTGCGAGCCTGGGCCATCCGCACGTGGTGCCGATCTTCGACTTTGGCGAGATCGAAGGTCGGCCGTTCATTTGTATGCAGTTCATCGAGGGTGCCGGTGTCGATGCAGTGTTGGCGGAGTCGGGGCCGATGCCATTGGCCCGGGCGGTCTCGATCATCGCCCAAGCAAGTGAGGCGCTCGACGCCGCACACGCGAAGGGTTTGGTCCATCGGGATGTGAAGCCGTCGAATCTGCTAGTCACCGCAGGCGATTTCGTGTATCTCATCGATTTCGGGATCGCGCGAGCCGCCGCCGAGACCACGATGACCACCGCGGGTACAGCGATCGGCACCTTCGCCTACATGGCTCCGGAACGTTTCAGCGCCGGTACAGCTGATGCACGCTCCGATGTGTATGCGCTGACGTGTGTGCTGTACCAGTGTCTGACCGGGCAAAACCCCTATCCAGCCACTTCGGCCGAACAACAGATCGCCGCGCACCTGACACAGCCACCTCCACGCCCAAGCCTGCTACGCCCGGACATCGGCGTCACGCTGGACCACGTCATCGCCACGGGTTTGGCCAAAGACCCCGACAGTCGATATCAGACCGCCGCAGAGTTCGCTGCAGCCACCGTTGCCGCGGCCACTACCGTTTTCCATCCGGCCGAAACGCAGGTCAATCCCGCCTCGGCAACGGTTGACCCGCAGTCGGCGCTCACGACGCCGCTGCGTAGTTCCCCATCATCAAAAAGGACCGGGAGCTACGGGGGCACGCTGAGAAGGCGGCGCGGTCTCGCACTCGGCATCGCGGCAGCAGTTGTCCTTGCCGCCGCCATAAGCATCGGGGTGCTGGGGACAACCGGTTCACGCAGCGACGCCCGGTCGACGCCAGCCCCGACCACCACCGTGCCAGCTGTCCCGACTATTGCTGTCGGAGGAAAACCGCGGTCAATTGCGATCGACGGACCCGCCCACACCGCTTATATCGTCAACGACGACGACAGCAACACCGTCTCGGTCATCGATACCGAGACCCAGACACTCGCCGCCACCCTCGTGATCGCGCCGCCTTTCCGCCAAGATTTCAACGCTACCCCCAACAAGCAGCAGCCGACCGGTGTAGCGGTCGATACATTGACCCACACCGCCTACGTCATCAGCTTTTTCGGGACAGTGTCGATCGTCGACACAGCCAGCCGGTCGATCACCGCCACAGCCCACGTTCCCGGCTACCTTTTTGGCATCGGAGTCGATGCCGCCGCCCGCATTGCCTACATAACCGACCGCTCTGCCGACGGCAAAGTCTCTGTGATGGATTTGACGACCAGGACAGTCACCGCGACTATTCCCGTCGGGAAGGATCCAGCCTCGGTAGCAGTCGATGAATCCACGCACATCGCCTACGTCACCAACACAGGCGACAATTCGGTGTCAGTGATCGACGGGGTCGCCAAAGCCGTCACCGCTACGTTCGGAGTCCCAAGCTCACCGGAGGCTATTGCGGTGGACAGTGATGCCCATGCCGTATACGTCGTCAACGATAAGAAGGTCTCGGTCGTCAACGCTGAGACCCGTGCCATCACCGCCGCCATCGCGGTCGATTTTTCGTTAGACAGAATCGCAGTCGATCCGGTCAAGCACTGCCTCTATGTTGGTACCTCGGAAACTGTCATGGTGGTCGATACGGGCACCCGCAAGGTGACTGACGTCCTTCCGTACAAGGGGCTCGGTGGTGTCGCGGTGGACCCGATAACTCATGCTCTTTTTGCGGCCGACTACGGTGTCGGCAACAGCAAGGTGTCGGTTATCGCCCGCTGATGGTCCAACCCGTGCTCGAATTTCTTCCGCCCCATAGGAATTCGAGCAGCAACAGCAAACGTGTCCGACACAACTGGGTCCTCATCGACCTCGACGGCACCCACTATCCCCGACCCTACGCAACATCCTGAGATCCTGGCGCCTCACCCCAGAAACTCGATGGATCGCTCATCGGCATTTGCGCGCGTTGGGAAGCCATGTCGACCAACAGATCTGGACGATCGACCAACGCGCGCCCAGCGGCAATCACGTCGCCGGGGCCAGCTCCATGTCACGTCGTACGCGGCCCGCGTACCGGCCGCCGAGGGCGAGCAGTTCGTCGTGGGTGCCCCGCTCGGCTATGCGGCCGTGGTCGAGGACGACGGTCTGGTCGGCGTCGCGGACGGTCGAAAGGCGGTGAGCGATGGTTTTGGTGGTGCGGCCTGCCGAGGGTGCGTCGATGGCGTCCTGGATCGCGTGCTCGGTGCGTGTGTCGAGCGCGCTGGTGGCCTCGTCGAGGATGAGGGCGGGCGGGTCGCGCAGGATCTCGTACGGGCGATAGCGAGGCGCTACGGATCGGCGACATCCGGCGTTGACATAGTGCTGAACCTGTCGAACTGGACAGTCGCTTCCGCACCGCCGGGTTACCCGCACATCATGCGAGAGCGCGCCGCTCCACCTCGGCCAGTTTCTTCAACGTCAGCAGCTGCTTGCGCATCATGATCAGGTCGCCGAGTGCCAGCGCTCGCGCGACGATCCGCGGTGCGCCGCACTGCATCCGAACCACGAGGCGGGTTCCGCTTCCCTCGGGCCGCACCGCGTAGGTGACGCATATCTTGCCGGTAACCAGCGTGATATGCCTGCCGAGGACGAAGGACACCAGATCGAACTGGGACATGAAACGTTGCCCCACTTCGAGCTCGGTGAGCTCGGGGTCGCGGAGGCGCGGGCTGCGGCGGCCGAAGCGGTCGAGCAGGTCGTAGCTGTAGGGCGCAACGCGCAGCTGACACAGCCAGGCGTAGACCACCTGTGGTGATGCGTCGATGCTGATGGCCCGATCCGCCTGCACCCCACCGGATTCCAGTTCGTCGCACGGCAAGGGTTGCTCACGCTCGGCCTCGGTCGCACCCCAGACCAGCCCGGGGATCATGCCGCCGCCGCTATCTGACGCAGCAACCGGCGCACAACCACCTGGTGACCGCCGCTCCCGATCACCAGCGCTCGGTAGATCTTGCCGTGCAGGCCGGGGAATTCGCCCCACGACTGCGCCCGGATCCGAGTCCGGCTCGACCCCTCTTCGTCGAGTTCGAAGATCAGCGCGTAGCGCGAGAACCAATGCCGGCCCGACAACGCCAACCGTGTGGGCGCGTCGGCCGAGTCGAGCTGGAATCCCCTCGGCGCACTGGACGGGTCGTTCGGGTCCTTGCACATGACTTTCAGCAACGCTTTCCAGGCCCGATCCCGATTCGCGTCGATCGATCTGGCATGCTCATCAATGTAGGACAATCGCTCCATATAGAAGGAACGTACTAGTAGATGGCGCCACCCCGCAAGCACGACACCGATGTGATCCTCGACGCAGCACGCACCCTCGTGCTCGCCGACGGTCCCCGCGCGGCCAGTGTCGCGGCGATCGCCGCGGCGAGCGGCGCGCCCGTCGGCACGCTGTACCACCGCTTCGGCAACCGCAACGGCGTCCTCACCGAGGCGTGGTTGCGCGCGCTTACACGCTTTCAGGAGCGCGTCATGGCGGGCGCAGGCAACCGGGACCCGGTCGAGGCGGGGGTAGCGATGGCGGTGGCAGCCGTTCGGTTCGGTCGCGAATTGCCCGACGACGCAAAGCTTCTGCTCAACCTGCGCCCGAGCGACCTGCTCGACGGCGGACCCGACGCGGAGTTCCGCCTCCGCCTCGACCAGATGAACGCGCCATTGTTCGAGCACCTGCGGCGCCTGGCCCGCGACCTCCTCGGCGCGGACGGCGACCGGGAGATCGACGCCGTCAGCCGCGCCGTCGTCGATCTCCCCTATGCCGCGCTGCGCCGCCATGCCCATTCCCGCGAGCTGCCCGACTGGCTCGACACCGACCTCGCCACCGCGGCTCGCACGCTGCTGACCTCATACCAGCGCTGACGCACCCGGGGAACGACCGGCGCAACCCAGGCCCCCTACCCGGAAACCAGCTCCGGGGTCAGCTCGTCGAGCCCGCCGATGACGTGCGCAGCCAATGCGAGCGCATCCGGCGCAGGCGGATACTCGGGCCGCGGCGCGGCGATCACCCGCATGCCCGCCGCATGGGCCGCGCGCAATCCGTTGCTCGAATCCTCCACAGCGGCACACTCGGTCGACTTCTGACGCAGAAAACCCGCAACGGCTACATACACATCCGGTGCGGGCTTGCCCCGATCCACTTCCTCGGTCGAGAACGTGACGTTGAAGAATTCGATCAATCCCGTGCGGCCCAGCACGGTGTCGATGAGGGTGCGTGGCGAAGAACTCGCCACACCGAGGGGCCACTGCTCACTCATCCGCTGCACCGCGGCGACCGCACCTGGTAGCAACGGCACCGCCCTGTCGTAGTGGACCGCCATCCGCTCGATCACATCGTCGGCCACCTTCTCGGGCGATTCACCGACGCCGAGTTCGCCACTGAGATAGTCCGACCACTCCCCCGTGCTCATACCCATCAAGCGCTGCTGCGTATCCGGTAGCCAGCGGCCGCCCTTCTCGGCGACATACTCGCGGCGCACCTGTTCCCACACCGGCTCGGAATCGATCAGTACGCCGTCCATATCGAATACAACTGCCGTAATACGCATCGGGACAAAGCCTTTCGCCAGCCGCGCCGGTGGGTGCCGATCGAAGAATAGTCGCCCGCCGACGTTTCTCGGGTTCTTCGGAAGACCTGATGGAGGAGCATCGTAACCGGCGAGCTGAAATACTCGAATTGCATGCCCCGGAATCGGCGGGACTGTCACACCCGACGATAGCCGCACCGCCGACCCCGCCGGGCGAGCATTCCGCCGGCAACCGATAACGTGTTCTCATGAACGAACAGCAGGCCGGCGACTCGCTACCCGATCAAGAGCATCACGAGGGCGGGTTCCGGCCGATGTCCGAGCTGATCAACGCACACGATGAGCAGGACGCCGACATTACTCGAGGCGGACCGCACTACGGCGAATTCATCGAGCAGGTGCGCAGCCTGATGGATCGAGTGCGGCTGGCCAGCCCCTCCGACGAGCTGGCGTTGGAGACGATCGGCGTCCTCAAGCAACTCAACGACAAGCTGGACGCGGCCATCGTGGACGAGTGGTCCACGCCGGTCTGGACCAGGTTCGATCTGCCCGCCCGCGGAAACATCACACTCCCGCCTTTCATGATCGACCACGCCGACGCGAGCGGTGTCGACGCCCGCGTCAGCTTTCGCACCTTCCACCTCGGCGGCAACAATGCCGCGCACGGCGGGCAGGTAGCCATCGGTTTCGACGATCTGCTCGGCATGGCCGCGGCGGTGCACGCGGGGGCGGTGACCAGAACCGCCTCCCTCACCGTGGACTACCGATCCATCACCCCGCTCAACACCGAATTGACGGTCCGCGCCTGGGCCGAACGCCAAGAGGGTCGCAAGGTTTTCGTGCGCGCCACCATGCACGACGGCGACCGGCTCTGCGCCGAGGCACGCGGCCTGTTCATCGTGCTCAAACCCGGGCAGGCGTGAGTCGATAGCTCACGGGTCCGGTCTGCTCGCTATGGGTGCGCGGTGCCGGGCCGTGGCCAGAGTCCCGGCACACCCGTCGCACGAATCTCGGTGGGGCGGGACAGCATCCGACCCAACGATTCGCTTACCTGCCGGGAAAGTGCTCGTTGCGATAGTCGGCGAAGCGAGCGTCGACCTGATCGGCGGTGAGCCCGAAATCCGCCAGCGTGTAGCGGTGTGCCGGACGTGCAGCGCCCGATGTGCTCTCCGAATGCAGCGCCACCATCGCCGATTCGGCCTCCGCACTCAATGACAGACCGAAGCGCTGATAGATCGAGCCGACGGTGCCGATCGGGTCGGCGACGAAATCGTCGTAGTACACGTCGCAGAACTGTGCAGCATCGTGGTGCTTGCGGTCGGCGAGGAACCGGTCCGCTCCCCTGGCCCACAGGTCCAACTGCGTTGCGCCGACGACGGGTCCGCGGAACTTGTCCGACCACCCGGCCGAGGCCTGCTCGTTGAGGCTGCACACCGATCCGATAATGGTGCGCGGATCCCGATGCATCTGGATGACGAGCGCATCCGGGTACGTCGCGAAGATCGCATCCAACGCGAACAGATGGCTGGGATTCTTCAACACCCATCGGCGGCCGGCATCCGGCAGGCCGATCAGCTGCAGGTTGCGCCGGTGCCTGCGGTAGGCGTCGGTCCAATCCTGTGCGCGCAGCCATTCGGAGTAGCCGGGCAGATAGCCCAGGCATTCGTAGGACACCGACATCGCCGACTGCCGCAGCAACTGCCAGCATTCCTCTACCTGGTCGGCCGAAATATGGTGCACACCCATGAATTCCGGGTGCTCCACGTGATGTTTCTCGAACGCGGCCTCGATCCGCTGGTAGACCGGGTTGTCCGCCCACGTCTCGCGCGGCGGCCGCGGCTGCGGCATCTCGGTCAGCCACATTTCCAGACCTTGGTGCGCCGGGTCGGCGTTGAGCAACCGGTGCACGGCCGTAGTGCCCGAGCGCGGCAGCCCGGTCACGAAGATGGGCCGTTCGATCGCCACCTCGGCGTGCTCGGGAAACCGCTGCCACGCGGATTCACTGAGCAGTCGCGCGATCAGTGCGCCGCGCAGGAATGCGCGATTCACCTTGTTGCCGAAGGGGGTCAGCTCCGCGTCCTTGGCGTAGGACTCGAGCAGTACCTGAAGTCCTTCGCGGTAGCCGTCGTCGCCGAAGTCGTCCAGCCCGACGACCTTGGTCGCCGAGGCGTGCAGATCGTCGATGGTGCCGACGTCGTCTCTGCCGATCACAGTCATCTCCTCAGAATTGATGCGGGACACCCGCACCCGGTCAGTGGTGGTACTCGCCGCCGTTGACATCCAGGCAGGCCCCGGTGATCGCCCTCGCCAGCTGCGAAGCGAAGAACACCACGGCGTCGGCGATCTCATCGGGTTCAGGAAGCTTGCGCAGGTCGATGGTCCTCGCCGTTTCGGCGTAGACCTCTTCGGCGGTGATCCCCCGCTGCTCGGCGAGATAGTTGAAATACCACTTCAGGTTGTCGGCCCAGATATAGCCGGGGGCAACGGAATTCACCCGGATACCCTGCGGTCCGAGCTCGGTGGCCAGGCTCTGCGCCAGCGCGAGCAGGCTCGCCTTGGCCATCTTGTAGGGACCGAAGGTGCGTCGTGAATGCCGCAGCACCGCCGAGTTGATCATCACCACCGACCCCTTGGTCTCGGCGAGCGCCGGCACGAACAGTCGGGTCAGCCGCAGTGCGGCAAGCACATTCGTCTCGAAGCCGGCCCGCACGTCGTCCAGGTCGACGGTCGCGAGATCGGTGATCGGTGGAATCGCGAACGCGTTGTTCACCAGGGTATCGACCCGGCCGAACGCGCTGTGCGCGGTCTCGACCAGGTTGACCACGGCGGCCTCGTCGTTGATATCGGTCGGCACCACCACCGCACGCCTGCCGAGTTCGGTGATCTCCTTGGCCACCTTGGTCAGTCGCGATTCGGTGCGCGAGGCGAGTACCACGTCGGCGCCGGCGCGCGCACTCTGCACCGCGATCGCCCTGCCGAGGCCGGGACCGACACCCGAGACCACAACGACCTTGTCCTGCAACAACATCAGCCCAACATCCTTTCCGCCACGGCGACCTGTCGCGCCGCGATCCGTGCCCGCCACTGTTCCGGAGTCACCCGCGCCTGTTCGTAGAACGGCAGCCGCTGCGGTAATTCGTCGAGCGACACCACCTCCACCGTCGGTCCGTCTTCCGGCTTCATTTCTCGCGCCAGCCGCTGCCAGCGGAACTGCAGATATCCGCGCGCGTGCCCGGTGCGTTCGATCCAGTTGGCCAGTCCTGGATCCTGTTCGCTGACCACGAGCCGGATCATGCCGTCGGGGTCGAGCTGCGCCTGGTCTGCGGTGAGGCTGGTCTGGTGGTTGATGTAGTCCAGCGACAGGTACCACATGCTGCCGAGCTGGAAGCCCTGATACGGCGCATCGGATTTCGGCACCGTGATGATCATGACCTGATCGTCGTCCAGCTCGTAGTGGCCCGCCGAGGAGAACTGCGTCGTGAGCCCGCCCGGGGTGGAGCGCGGCTCGGTCATCGTATTGACGGGCAGGTTGAGATAGAACCACTTCGGGAAGGCCAGGAAGGTGTTCAGCCGCGACAGCAGCATCTTTCCCGCGACGCCGTACCGCTTGGTCATCAGGTCTTTGGTCAGCGGGGGCGGCGCATCGCCGATCCGGTCCACCCGCTGGATACGGACGGTGCCCGGCTTCTCAGTGGCCCAATCGCTGTAGACCTCACGAATCACGAGCATGGCGGAGTCCGGAGCGAGATGCACATAGCCGGGGCGCGCCGCACCGGGGCCGAGGCGCAGCTCGTAGGAGCCGTCGGCGGCGACCTCGATCGCGCGGTCGTCGAATGCGGTGAGGCTGTCAGGGACATCGACCGGCGAGTAGTCGCCGTTGAGCACCTGGAAGCTCAAGTCACGGGTGCTGCCGCGCTTACCGGTCACCACATATTCGGCGTCGGGTCGCAGGTAGGAGTGGAAGTACAGGGTGTCCGGGTTGTCCAGGCCCATTTTCGTGTACGGCCCGGTGGACTGAACAAAGAACGGAAAGTCCCGCTCATAGGCCCAGGCCATCTGGATGGCCGCGCGGATGCTGCCCGCGAGGTAGTCGTACCCCTCGACGAGATCCTGTTCGGTCCGGATGTGTGGCGCGCCGGTGATGATCTGCTCGGCGGCGGCGATGGCGTCCGCGAACGGCTGTGTGAGCAAGTGGCTTCCCGGTTGTCTCGAGCGACCGGCGAACAGTCGCTGCTGGGTGTTCCAAATATGTACCGGTCTGGTACATTTCGATACGAGCAAGATTAGAACGTGTTCTAGGAGTGGTCAATGGTTGCCCGTAGATCCGCGCCCACCCAGCGGGTGGTCCAAGTGCTGGATTTCTTTGTCGAGCAGCGCGGCAAACGCTTCGGCCTTTCCGAGCTGGCCCGCGAGCTCGACCTGGCGAAACCGACCTGCCTGGGCATTCTCACCGAGCTCAGCGCGGGCGGCTACCTGGTGCGCGACGCACACACCCGCACCTACGGCCTCGGACCCGCGCTGATCGCGGCCGGACGGGTTGCCCAGGACAGCTTCGCCATCTCCGCCATCGCACGCGTCGAGCTGGAGAAACTCACCGCGGAATACCGCACGACCTGCACCGCATCGGCAGTGGTCGGCGAGCAGATCACGGTGTTGGAGAGCACCGGGCCCGGCATGGTCAAGGTCGGCGCCTCCTACCTGTTCGCGCCGCCGGTCGGCCTGATGTACGTGCTGTGGGACTCCGACGCAGCCTTCGACGCTTGGCTGGCCAAGCCGTCGACGGTGCCGCTGCAACAGGATGTGGCCCGGCTGCGCCAGGTCGTCGCGGAGTGCAGGGAGCGCGGCTACCTGGTGGAGAGCCTCACCGGCGCGGGTCGCCGCCTGTACTCCTTGCTCGCCGGTGTCGCTGCCCGTGACCTGCCCGAAGAGGTGCGCGAACTCGTCGGCGAGCTGGTCACCAGCCTCGGCGAACGAGTCCATCTCGGCACCGATCTGCGACCACGCAAGGAACATCCGGTGAGCTTGCTCGCCGCACCGACCTACGGCGGCGACGGCCACCAGAGCATGGTGCTCACCATGTATGTGGGCACCGCCATTACGGGTGCCGAAATCACCCGCCGCGGAGCCGCTCTCGTGGCCGCCGCCGATGCGGTGACCGCCGCGTCCGGCGGACGCAAACCCGAGTCACCCCATTGACCAATGACCGAAACGTGTTCTAGTTTTGGGGCGTGAGCCAGTACGCAAAGTCGACGGCGAGCACCGAAGTAGGTGCTGCCGGACGTAGTCCGTCCGAAACCCGCGCACGGCTGGAGCGAATGCGGATGTCCTCCTACGAGCTGCCACATCTGGACGCACTCGAGGCCGAGTCGGCACACATCTTTCGTGAAGTCGCGGCGACGTTCGAGCGGCCGGTGCTGTTGTTCTCCGGTGGCAAGGACTCGGTGGTGATGCTGCACCTCGCGGCCAAGGCCTTCTGGCCCGCGCCGCTGCCGTTTCCTGTCATGCATATCGACACCGGGCACAATTTCGACGAAGTGATCGAATTCCGGGATCGCACGGTGCAACGACTCGGCCTGCGGTTGGTGGTCGGCCGGGTGCAGGACGACATCGACGCGGGCCGCTCGGTCGAGGAGACCGGACCACGCGCTTCCCGCAACCGCCTGCAGACCGGCACCCTGCTGCGCGCCATTCGCGAGCACGCCTTCGACGCGGTATTCGGCGGCGCCCGCCGGGATGAGGAAAAAGCCCGCGCCAAAGAGCGCGTGTTCAGCTTCCGCGACGAATACGGCCAATGGGATCCGCGCAACCAGCGGCCCGAACTGTGGAACCTCTACAACGGCCGCCATCGCGCCGGCGAGCACATCCGGGTGTTCCCGCTGTCCAACTGGACCGAGCTCGATATCTGGCACTACATCGCGGCCGAGCGGATCGAGCTGCCGCCGCTGTACTACGCCCACCGCCGCCCGGTGGTGCAGCGCGACGGCATGCTGCTGGCACACACCCGCTTCCTCGAACTCCTCGAGGGCGAGCAGCCCTATGACAGCACGGTGCGCTTCCGCACGGTCGGCGATGCGACCTGCACCGGATGCGTGGAATCGACAGCGTCCACCCCGGACGAGGTGGTGGTCGAGGTCGCGGCGACCCGGGTGACCGAACGCGGTGCGACCCGCGCCGACGACCGGATTTCCGAGGCAGGCATGGAAGACCGCAAACGAGAAGGCTACTTCTGATGACGACGACAACCCTGTTGCGCCTCGCCACGGCGGGCAGCGTCGACGACGGCAAATCCACCCTGATCGGGCGGCTGCTCTTCGATTCCAAGACCATCTTCACCGATCAGCTCGCCGCCGTGGAGCGCACCAGCCGCGAACGCGGCGACGACTACCCCGATCTGGCACTGCTCACCGACGGCCTGCGCGCCGAGCGGGAACAAGGCATCACCATCGATGTGGCGCACCGCTATTTCGCCACACCCCGACGGAAATTCATCATCGCCGACACACCCGGCCACATCCAGTACACGCGCAATATGGTCACCGGCGCCTCCACCGCGGACCTCGCATTGATCCTGGTGGACGCCCGCAAGGGCATTGTCGAGCAGACGCGGCGGCACGCCTTCCTCGCCAGCCTGCTCGGCATTCCACACCTGGTGCTGTGCGTGAACAAAATGGATCTGGTCGGCTGGTCGCAGGAACGCTATGAAGAGATCCACGACGAATTCGCCCAGTTCGCGACCAAACTCGACGTCGCCGACCTCACCTTTATCCCGATGTCGGCGCTCACCGGCGACAATATCGTGCACCGCAGCACCGCTATGCCGTGGTACGAGGGATCCCCCCTGCTGCACCACCTGGAAGAGGTGCACATCGCCTCCGATCGCAATCTGATCGATGCGCGTTTCCCGGTGCAGTACGTGACCCGCAGGCACGCCGAGGACTTTCGCGGCTACGCGGGCACCGTCGCGGGCGGGGTGTTCAAGCCCGGTGACGAAGTGGCGGTGCTGCCTTCGGGATTCACCAGCACCGTCGCGGCGATCTGGGGGCCGGGCGGCACCCCGGTCACAGAGGCGTTCCCGCCACAGGCGGTCACCATCCAGCTGACCGACGAAATCGACATCGCGCGTGGCGATCTCATCTGCCGCCCGGCCAACCGGCCGCATGCCGGTCGCGATCTCGACGCCATGGTGTGCTGGTTCACCGAGGAGTCCGAGCTGACCCCCGGCGCCACCTACACCATCCGGCACACCACCCGCACCGCCACCGCCGAGATCCGCACCCTCGACTACCGACTCGACGTGAACACGCTGCACCGCGACGAGACCGCGGAGTCGCTGTCGCTCAACGAGATCGGCCGCATTCAGCTGCGCACCCGGCAGCCGCTGCTGTTCGACCCCTATCGCCGTAACCGCACCACCGGCAGTTTCATCCTCGTCGACGAAACCACCAACAACACCGTCGCCGCGGGCATGATCACCGGACCGAGTCTGCCGTCCTCCCGAGTGGTCTGGCACTCCACCGCTGTCGGGCGCGACGAGCGTGCGACCAAGGGCATGACCGTCTGGCTGACCGGGCTCTCCGGATCCGGAAAGTCCACTGTCGCTGTGGAACTCGAACGCAGGCTGGTCGCGGCGGGCCGCCCCGCCTTTCTGCTGGACGGCGACAATCTGCGTCACGGTCTCAATTCCGACCTGGGTTTCGCCGCGGCGGATCGCGTCGAAAACGTCCGCCGCGTAGGCGAAGTAGCCCGACTGTTCGCCGAAGCCGGTGTGGTGGCGGTGGTT
This sequence comes from Nocardia sp. NBC_00403, assembly GCF_036046055.1. Lineage (NCBI taxonomy): Bacteria > Bacillati > Actinomycetota > Actinomycetes > Mycobacteriales > Nocardiaceae > Nocardia > Nocardia sp. NBC_00403. The sequence goes on along the minus strand of NZ_CP107939.1, from coordinate 4,653,236 downwards.
TCCCTGATCAGTCCCTACCAGGCCGATCGCGACAGGGCACGAGCCACTCATGAAGCGGCGGGCATCGCCTTCGTCGAGGTCTTCGTGGACACGCCGCTGGAGATCTGCGAATCCCGCGACCCCAAGGGGATGTACGCCAAGGCCAGAGCCGGGGAGATCCGCGGCTTCACCGGAATCGACGACCCGTATGACGTACCGACCGATCCCGAGCTGGTCTTGCGTCCCGCCGACGGGGATCCTGCCGCCATGGCCGCCACCATCCTCGCCACGTTGGCTGGTCTGGACTGACGGCTGTATGTCCCGTGCCGTTGAGAGGCCGTTACCGGCGGCCTCGGCCACCGCAAGGACTGGTACGACGGTTGGCATGCGCAGTTGTGCGACGGCCAACCGTGGACGAAATGACCTCGCTCGTAGCCGAACCCGCCCCGCAAGTGCCCGCTGGCCGTCGATACTCGAGCAACTCCACCGACCTCGCCGAGGCGGTCGCGCTGCTGCTGTGGATCGACCAGCACCCCAGCGAATCCGTACGCCAAGTTCCGAACGAGGCCGTTCGATCCAGCCCGCACACCGGCAAGATCGTCGCCAAGGAATTCGCGCAGTGGCGCGCCTGGGTGCACGGGCGATACTTCGCGAATAATGGGCCTCCTGGTCAGCCCGCCACAGATTGTCGCTGCTCGATTCTCCCCATCAAGTGTCTTGCGTCAAGATCTTGGCAGGATCGGACGGTCCACGATCTGGGGGTTAGGCGGACGGACCGACCATGACCGACCGAACGCGCAGTAGTAGCAACGAGCGGGCACTCGCTTCTAGCAAACTGGAGTGGAGGCTGACGGATGCTGGGATGATATGCGGGTTGGCATCCTACGAACGAGCATCGACGGGAGAACATCATGTTCAACAGTTCGCTTCGCTCGGATCTGGCCGCTGTCGCTGGGGCAGTCGGCCTCTGCGGAGGAATCCTCGCCGCAACCGCAGCCGCCCAGCCGCCCACATCGATCACTGTCGAGCCTGAACTGGGCTACAACACCACCACCTTGACTATCAGCGGATCGGCTACGTGTGCTGGGGGCGGAACCGCCGGAGTGAACGTTGTGGACGGCTCGCTGGAGCAAATGTTCCAAGGCGGCGCAGGTGGCCCAATCGCCGTGCAACTCGACGGACCGATCCTGGTCGAGTGCGACGCCACCGCGCACAACTGGTCGGGGAATCTCGTCGCACCCGGTCGCGCACTGCCCAACGAATCTGGTGGCACGGTCACAGTCACACTCGCCCAAGGCACGGACGTCATTGCATCCACCGGTCCGCAGCCAGTCCACATCGTGCGCTGAACAATCGCTCGCCGAGCAAAGGCCTGCGAACGGACCCAGCATCCGCGGAGGGCCTCGCCACCGATCGGTTCCTGGCTCGTGGGCTCGGAGCGCAAACCCAGCAACCTGCCAGAAAGTTTGACCTGCCAGACGAGGCATCCATCGAACACAAGTTCGAACCGCGCGGTATTCTTTATGGATAGCCGCCTGCCCGCTCTACACGGTCGACGGCAGAGTTGTACCGCCCGATTGTCCGGTGCGCACCGCGGCTGGATGGGTCGAGCCTGCACCCGTGGATGCCCAACCGGCCACGTGCTCGGGCGCCGTCGAGCGCTCGCCGGGCGGATCCCGTGCGTGGCCCCCGGCCGGACCGGGCTGCACCGCGCTCGCCGCCGAGCACGACGCCGCAACACTCGCTACAACCCAGGCGCCGCCAGCGGTGCTGCCGGCCACCCTGGAGGAGTCCGCGCTGCTGTTGTTTCCAGGCTTCCGCGGCACCTTCGGGACCCGCCTCAACCAGCACGGCATCACACCCCACGCCAGCCGAAACACCGCCCTGTTGACTCTGGCAACCGAACTGCCAGCCGCGGTCCTAGCCGATTTGCTCGGCCTGCATCCGGGCACCGCTGTTCGGTGGGTCCGCATCGCCAAACGCGACTGGCACACCTACCTCGCTGAACGCCGCACTGCCCTCAATCATTGACCACTGCGCAACTCGTTCACTGGCCGGTCGGGTCAGCGCGGTATGCGGTGCAATACAGGATGTTCACGACCCCCAGTAGCTCTCCCAAACTCCATCGTCCCTCTCGTGGATGCCTTCGAAGAAGATGTGATGCACGTCGACACCGCCGAACCACTGCGACTGCTGGCGAGTGCTCCTTTCCGTCTCGGCGATGGCGGCGGCAAGGTCACGCACTGTGAACCACTCACCGTTGGGCGCTCGGTGTTCAACGGGATCACCGAACCCACGCAAGTTCAGCATGGGCAATTCCAGGACAACGCGGTCGAACTCGTCGACGGCCAAGTCACGAAAGTCCCCATTTTCGAACACATTCAGCGTGAACGAGACTCCCCTGATCGCCGCGGTTGCTGTCGCGCGCTGATTAGACAGGTTCGCCGTGACATTCCCGGTCGGTTCCGTCAGCTCGATCGCCAACATCCCGGACAACCCATTGAAGAACTTCAGTGACATATGAGGATGGTGGCATGGAGCACCGACATTTCGGGCACGCCGACTGACCATCGATTGCACGCACATCGGCAGTAGAGTGCGTTCGGCTGGCACCAGATCCACGCGGCCCGTTTATCTTCCGAGGTGCCTCGCCGGCTGCTTTGGACCGCGTGGGTCGGGCGCCGAAATCAGCACTGCCCAACGGCTGTTGATCGCAAACCGACCACCGGGCCTGGGTAATTGAGAGGCGCGGGTCGGCTGCGATGCGCCGGTGTCAGCGCGGGCCGATGAACAGTGTCTGGGTGCCGCGGCCGATGGGCCCCTTCTCGTCGAACAGCTGCGATTCGGCCAGGCCGACGCCGCTGCGTTCGGGGTAGGTCACCGCATCCAGGCACACCCATTCGCCGACCGGTTCGCGATGCAACGTCACGGTGAAATCGGTATTGATGAAGTAGTAACTGCCCCAATCCAATACCGAGCTGACGCCATTGCCGCAGTCGGCCGCGGCAAGCGTGCGTTCCAGCGGGCTGGGGACGGTGCCGGCAACGACCGGGTAGCGCAGGCGAATCCAGCACACGGCAGGGCCGGATTCAACGAAACCGCCGGAGACGAAGCGATATTCGATGGCCGTATGGAACCCGACCGGCTGCGTCGACGGGAACTCCGTTCCCTCGGGTGCGGTGTCCGGGCCCGGGCGCGCCCCAGTAGGTAGTGCATCGACCGGCAGTTCCAGCTCCGGCTCGGCGTGCTGCAGCCGCCAAGCGCTCGCCTTCATCACCAGCCCATGCTCGGAACTCAGTGTGGCCTCGATCAATTCGACGCTGCGGCCAGGGCGGGAAACCCGCGCCTCGGCTCGGATGACCCGAGCCGAGGCTGTCAGCGGCGCGATCGGCACCGGGCCGAGGATCTCCACCGCCACCCGCCCGACCCGAAACCCCTCGCGTGGCTCGCATCTCTCGATGACATGACCGAGCAGCGCCGAGGGCGGCCCCGCGTGCTGAGAGTCGGGCGACCACGGCCCGCGAGTGAGCTCGGTGGAATGGAACCGATTCGGATCCGCTGGATCGGGCAGATAGAAGGCATCCATGGTGGTCTCGAGCCTACTTGGGCAAGGGAGTGTTTTGAGGTGAAGTGATGGTGTGGCACCGCTGCGTGATGCCGCACCATCAGTGTGGTTGGTGAAAGTTGTTGCCCGCATTGGTATATGGGCGAGGTCTCCGGTAGGTGGTTTAACGACCAAGAAGAACCGGAGCACCTACCGGAGACCTCGCTGATCAGCGTAGGGGTGGCGGGGCGGGCGGAATTGACCGATGCCCAGTGGGCGCGGTTGGAGCCGTTGCTGCCTCGCGAGAAGATGGTCAGTCCACCTTCGACTTGGCGCGGGCGTAGGCGCGAGCCGCGCGAGCGCGGTCACCGCACCGCGTTGAACACCAGTGACGGCGGCCGTGGCGGATCAGGTACCGATTGCACGGGACGGAGTCGCAAGTGGTCAGGAAATCGGCGTCGGAGCCGGTGAGCAGGTCGGCCGTATCTGCGGCGAGCGTCGCGAGCGCGCGGTCGAGGATCTCGTTGGGTGGACACAGCGCAGCGCGGTAGGGGCCGTTCGTCTCATCCCATTGCAGCAGGGCGGCCGTTGGGGTCCTGCTCAGTGCGTCGTTGACGGCGGACAGCGCTGCAGGCAATACCGGCTGCCGCGCGACGTGGGCGGCGAACAATGCCCTGACGTGTTCGCGCAGCACGCGCAGCCGCGTCGCGCACATCTCCTGCACTCCGGCATCGGCAGGCGCGAGGCCGCGTTCGGCGAGCCAACGATTCGTTGATTCGGGGGTACCGAGCAGATCGATGAAGTGTCCACCGGGCAGCACATAGGCGCTGTCGGCGAAGTCGAGAGCGAGGTACTGCTCGGCCCCCGGTGCGGGCGGCAACGTGGCGGTCAAGGTCTCTCGCGCGACTCTCACAACTCTCATGTTACGACTTGCTTTTATCCGTGAGAACGGCCTACCGTATCTCACGGATATACGGTGTTTCATCCATGAGGAGTAGCGAGCGCGTCCGCAGGGGGATCTCGTAGATCGAGTACCTCGCGCGGCACCGACCGAGAGGACAGCCATGACACAGCACCCGCCGCCCGGTCGGTATCCGGGGCCGCAGCAGACCTACTGGCAGGAGTCGCCGAAGGGCAAGGGCCCGGCGATCACCGCACTTGTTCTCAGCATCATCGCTCTGCTCAGCTTGCTAGTGGCTTGTGCGAGCACAACCGATCAGCAGGTCCGCGTCCGCGTCTTCGGCGGCCCGACCGCCCTCTTCGAATACGGCGGGTTGAGGTTCCTCACCGACCCGACCTTCGACGCGCCCCACGACTACCAGCAGCCCGGCGGCCTGCTGATCAAGACCGCGCCAGCCGCCGCCGCACCGGCCGACCTCGGCCGCGTCGACGTGGTTCTGCTCTCGCACGATGAGCACCCCGACAACCTCGACGACTCCGGCCGCGCCCTGCTCGCCGACGTGCCGCTCACCCTCACCACGCCGGGTGGCGGGCAACGCCTCGGGAAAGGGGCCAAAGGCCTGGTCGACTGGGAGTCGGTCGAGCTGAATCGACCCGGCGGCGGCACGATCACCGTGACGGGGGTGCCCGCGATCCACGGGCCGGGCGCACGCGAGGAGGTCGAACCGATCACCGGCCAGGTTGTCGGATTCGTACTGACCGGGGAAGGCCTGCCCACTGTCTATGTCAGCGGCGACAACGCCTCGCTCACTGCGGTCAAGGAGATCGCCGAGCGTTTCGGACCGGTGGACACCGCCATCCTCTTCGCCGGAGCGCCCCGCTTCTCCGTTCTCTTCGACGGTGCGCCGATCGTCCTCGACAGTGCCCACACCGCCGAGGCCGCCGAGCTCCTCGGCGCCCGTCGGGTGGTTCCCGTTCATTACGAGGGTTGGGCCCACTTCACCGAGGGCCGTGCCGAATTGGTCGCGGCTTTTACTGCTGCCGGACTCCGCGACCGCCTTGACCTAGGCGAGCCGGGCTGACTCTGTCGTGACGCCTTCGGTATCTGCCCGGATCGATGATCTCCCCGGCTCCCAGGCGCAGCTCCGCACCCTGTTCGTCCCGGTCGCCGCTCAGGCGCTGAGCGGCGCGGGGCCGGCGGCGGGCGTGACCGTCGGTGCACTGCTCGCGCAGGACATGCTCAGCTCAACCAGCCTTGCCGGTCTGCCAGCGCGCTCGGCACCGCAGGCTCCGCGCTGGCGGCCGTCGCCGTCGGACGAATTTCGCAAGGTGGTCGATGATGGCGATGTATATGGTGGCCCTCGCCCATATACCAACGCGGGCAACAACTTTCACCAACCACACTGATGGGGCGGCACCACACAGCGGTGCCACCCCATCACTTCACTTCAAAACACTCCCTAGGCGCCGGGTGCCTCCAGTGCCGCACCGAACCAAGCGAACACCGGTGCCAAACTCGACGGAGTCGGCCAACCGTTGATCGCGGCGAGCAACTGCCAATAACGTTCGGTCCGAGCATCTCCCGCGACGTCGAGGCGTGTTCGCAGCCACTGTCGCAGTGCGGCGTCGTCGGGGCGGCCGAATGTTGCGGCATATTGTGCCGCGAGCTCGTCGACAATCGGCTTCGCTTCGGCGGAATCGGGGGCGATGCCCGAGGCGAGGGCGTGCTCGACCCGGTCGCGGACCACCTCGGTCAGTTCGTGATGCAGGCCGGTGGTGTCGCCCTCGGCGCGCTGGGCTGCCTGATACTCGGCCATTCGACGCACCGCAGCACGGAAATCCGTGTCGCTGGTGAGCTCCGCGAGCTCCACCCAGGCTTCGATCTGAGCGGGTTCCGGATCATCCGGCAGTTCCGGCATCGCCGCACGAATCATGTCGACGAACGCCGGATTCGCGTCGACGGCGCCGAAGGTGTCCTCGACGAAATCGCTGATCATTCGGCGGCGCTCGGTATCGGAGAGCTTGGCGAGTTTGTGCATGAGTTCCATCTCCTCGGTGGTCGAGCCCCGCTCGGCAATCGCGCGTAACACGGTGCGCTGCAACCGAAGCGTGCGCATCTGCAGTGCGATCGCGTCGGCATGCGAGGCGGCGACCTCCGGCAGCGACCGCGTCCGATCCAGCACCAGCCGGACGGAACCAAGATCGACACCGAGGTCACGGAGCGTTCGCACCAGCCGCAACCGAGCCAGCGCATCGGTACCGTAGAGCCGATAACCGGCGGGGCTGTATGTGGTCGGCGGCACGACACCGCTGTCGGAGTAGAACCTGATCGTCTTGACGGAGAGCCCGGTCCGTTCGGCCGTCTCCCCTATCGAGTAAAGCGTGTCGCCGTCCATGCCCTCACCCTCCCGTCTCCCCCAGAGGGAGACGCAAATCTGCCTGATCGGCGCGGCCGCTTTCCGCTGAATTCTGCACGTCGGGCCCAGCTTGCCGCCGAAGCGGCCGCGCTTCTCGCGGTGCGCGCCACGGTCGGCGGCATGTTCTTCCTCGCACTGCGCGGCCGGGTCTTGCGACCGGATCTGCGACGAGAACGCCGAGGCCCGCAGCACGAATGCCGCAGGCCTCGGCCGTGCGCAGAGTCAGCGCGTCAGACTCGCAAAGAACTCGCGGATGTCGCCGATCAGCAGTTCGGGGACTTCGAGGGCCGGGAAATGGCCGCCCGAGTAGAACTCCGACCAGTGGGTGATGGTGTGTGCCTTCTCGGCGAAGCGGCGGATAGCGTAGTCACTGTCCTTGAAGACCGCGACCCCGGTCGGCACCGTGCCTTTCGGCTTGGGCGCGAACATCGTCGCGTCGTGGAAGCGCTCGTAGTACAGGTTGGCGACGCTGCGGGCGGTGTCGGTGAACCAGTAGATGGTCACCTCGGTCAGCAGTCGGTCGCGATCGATGGCCTGCTCGGGCAGCTCGTGCGACTGGTCGATCCACTCCTTGAACTTCTCGACGATCCACCCGAGCTGACCTGCCGGGGAATCGGCTAGCAACTGCGCGATGGTGTTCGGGCGCGAGCCCTTCAGGTTCATGTAGGCCGAGCCGTCGTCCTGGAACTTCTTCATCGCACCGAGCCGCCGCTTCTCCGCCTCGGTGAGCGCCGCCATATCGGCGGGATCACCGGTCGGGAAGGTGACCAGCGCATTGGCGTGCACGCCGAGCACGTGTTCGGCGTCGACACGGCCGAGCTGCGGGCCGATGAAGGCGCCGTGGTCGCCGCCCTGCACGCCATATCGGTCGTAGCCGAGCCTGGCCATCAGTTCGGCAAGCGCGGCAGCGATCCGGCCGTCGTTCCAGCCGGCCTCAGTGATCGGCCCCGAGAAACCGTGGCCCGGCAGTGAGGGGATGACCAGGTGGAAAGCGGGCGCATCATGGTTCCCGTCCGTCTTCGGATCGGTCAGCGGACCGATCAGGTCGAGGAAGTCCACCATCGAGCTGGGCCAACCGTGAATCAGCAGCAGCGGCGTGGCGTTCTCGTCCACCGAGCGGATGTGCAGGAAGTGCACGTTCTGCCCATCAATGGTGGTGGTGAACTGCGGGTAGACGTTGAGCGCCGCCTCCTGCGCCCGCCAATCGAACTTCTCCACCCAGTAGCCGGCCAGCTCCTTCAGGTAGGAGGCGGGCACGCCGCGCTCCCAGCCGGTGCCGGGCAGGTCGTCGATCCAACGGGTGCGGAGCAGCCGGTCGTGCAGATCGTCGATGGCGGCCTGCGGGATCTCGATGCGGAAGGGGCGGATGTCGTTGTTCGTCATGCCGATAACTCTCCGGGTAACGAGGGTGCCCCCGAATCACGAGAATTCGTTATCTTTGGGCGCCGTGCTGTGACGACAGGTCGTAGTCGTCACATGCAGTTGTATCTGTCACCGGGCAGAACCCGCGCCCAGCGGCATGGGAATGTGTCCGCGACCCGACAGTCGATCAAAGCCGGTCCACACCTCACCGATCATCGATCACCCACGCCACATTTTCAGATATGGGACCGTGCTCGCCGCCGCACGGCCGACAATTCATCGAATGGCAGATTGTTCGAGTCGATTCGCTTTCGGCGTGTCGCCAAGCGGCACGCCAAAGGCGCCTTGATCACCACGAACGTGGACCATGAGCCCGCGCTGGACCGACAACCAGGTCTCGAGCACGTGGCCGACCGACACGACATCCAGCCGTCGCCCTCAGTCGGTGGGATCGGCCCAGCCGGTGACCTTCCGGACCTCGGCGATCATTCTGGCGACCAGTGGCTGCCGAGTCCGGTCGGTCCAGACGAGCGCGAGTTCGGAAGCTGCCGCGTCCTTGACGGGCCGCCACTGGATAGCCGAAGCCGGGATCCAGCGGCTCAGGGGCTCCGGGGCCAGCCAGACGCCCTTGCCGCGGGCGACTGCCATCAGGCAGTCCTCGACCGTTGCCAGAACTGGACCGCGTAAGGCGGCCGTGCCGTCGGGCCTGGGATCAGCGATCCAGTGGCACAGATTCTCTTCGGACAGAAATATATCCGGGCGAATGACCGGCTCGTCGGCCAAATCGGCGAGTGTCACCGCGTCCTGCTCGGCCAGCCGGTGCCCCGCAGGCAGGGCCACCGCGCGCCGGTCGCTGCGCACGGCGGCGTGGTGGAAACGGTTGTCGCCGAGCGGGAGCCACATGAAGGCGGCGTCGACCTCGCCCGACAGCAACAGCGCCCGCTCCTCGGGTGGGGTTCGCACCGTGGTCAATTCGACTTCGAGCCCGGGCACCGCGGCTTCCATCGCGTCGGCGACCTCGGTGGCGAACAGGGCAGTGGCGTAAGGGCAGCAGGCAATTCGCAGGGTGCCCAGACGCCCCCTGTCGGCGGCACGCACCTGTTCGGTGAGCTCACCGATGTCGGAGACCACCGCACTGCCGCCGCGTTCCAGTTCGTCACCGGCGGGGGTGAGCAACACCCCGCGTGAGGTCCGGACCAGCAGCGTCACGCCCATCGCGCGTTCGAGCTGCTGGATTTGGGTCGACAGCGTCTGCTGGCTGATGTGCAGCCGGGCCGATGCACGGGTGATGTTCAGTTCCTGGGCCACCACCAGGAACGACTGTAGCTGGCGAATATCCAGGTCGATCACGCGAATCACCGTAGCCGACAGGCGGTTGTCGGTGGCAACCGAGAACGCCGGTGGCAGGCACTGGAATCTTCTGTTTCCGCTCGCGCAGCAGGCACAGCAGGCTGGAGGTACACCACCGCCTCCGGAAAGGGACGCTCCCCGATGACTTCCACACTCTCGACACGCGATCTCGAGGGCAAGGTCGCGATGGTGATCGGTGGCAGCCGCAACCAGGGCGCGGCCTGCGCCGAACTGTTCGCGGCGCGTGGCGCGACCACGGTCATCAGTTACTCCCACGGCGAGCATGCCGCGGCCAGGACCTTGACCGCACTGGATCGGCACGGCGTGACCGCGGAAGGCATTCGCTCGGACGCCACCCGATCCACCGATGTGAATACCCTGTTCGCGGGTGTGGTCGCCCGTCACGGCCGACTCGACATCGTGGTCCACACCGTAGGCGCGGCGCTGGGAAGACCGCTGGCGGACACCACCGATGCGGATTTCGACCTACTGATCGACCGCAATACCCGCAGTGCGTTCAACACGCTGCGCGCCGCCGCGCGTCATCTCGCCGATCACGGTCACTATGTGGCGCTGACCAGTGCGCTCGCCGCCGGCGTGCCCGAGGGGCTCGGGTTGTATTCGGCGGCGAAGGCCGCCGTCGAGCGGCTGGTGCTTGCGGGCGCGCACGAGCTGGCGGCACGGGATATCACCGTCAATGCGGTCGCGCCCGGCCTGGTGACCGATTCCTTCTGCCCCGGTGCGGATCCCGCGACCCTGACACCCGGTCATCGACGGGGACGCCTGGGCCAGCCGGAGTACACCGCGCGAGTGGTCATGTGGCTCACCAGCTCAGCCGCCGACTGGGTGTCCGGGCAGATCATCCGCGTCGACGGCGGCCAGCACTGATCTCAACGCTCATCTATCAACGTAAAGATTCACATCAAGGAGTAATCGAATGTCTCATGCCGTCTCCGCAGCTGTCGATTCCGCCCCGGAGCGAGTACCGCTGCGCCGCTGGTTCGCCGTCGCGGCTGTCGCGATGGGCACCTTCGCTGTGGTGACATCCGAACAGCTGCCCGTCGGCGTGCTGTCCTCGGTCGGCGATGCGCTGCACGTCTCCGATGGCGTGGCCGGCCTGATGGTGACCGTGCCCGGCCTAGTCGCTTCCGCCACCGCACCGCTGCTGCCGGTGGCGATCGGGCGGCTGGATCGTCGCATCGTGCTGCTCGGCCTCATCACCTTGATGGTCGTGGCAAATCTGTTGTCCGCTTTCGCTCCCAGCTTCGCGATCCTGCTCGCCGCACGCTTCCTGGTCGGGATCGCCATCGGCGGATTCTGGGCGCTCGCCGCCGGGATCGCGGTGCGCATGGTGCCCGAAAAGTATGTCCCGCAAGCCACCGCCATCGCCTTCGGCGGAGCCACCGCCGCGAACGTGCTCGGCATTCCGGCCGGAACACTCATCGGCGAACTCGCCGATTGGCGTGTCGCTTTCGGAGTTCTCGGCGGCCTGGGCCTGCTGGTGGTCGTTGTGCTGCTGCTGCTGTTGCCGAACATGCCCGCCACCGAACCGGTACGACTACGCACCCTGGGCGAACAGTTCGGCAATCCGGTCGTACGGGCCGGTGTCCTGGTCACGTTCCTGCTAGTGAGCGGGCACTTCGCCGCATTCACGTTCGTGAGCCCGATCCTGCAGTCCCACAGCGGCATCGACAAGCAGATGATCGGCGCGGCGCTATTGGCCTTCGGCGTCGCGGGCATCATCGGCAACTTCGTCACCGGCGCGGCCGGCAGTCGCGATATCCGCGCCACCCTCATCACCATCAGCACCCTGCTCGCTATGGTGCTGGCACTGGTCGCACTCGTGGGCGGCACTCCGATCACCGGCGTCGCCCTTCTGCTCGCCTGGGGCGCGGCCTTCGGCGGCATTCCGGTCGGTGTGCAGACCTGGATCCTGCGCGCCGCACCGGATTCCACCGAAGCCGCCACCGCATTGAACACCGCCATGTTCAACCTGGCCATCGCGCTCGGCGCATTGTTCGGCGGCCTCATCGCCGACAACGTGGCGCTCACCGCGGTGCTGTGGTTCGGCGCAGCCCTCAGCACCCTTGCGGCCCTGGCAGTGTGGCGCACCCCCGCCACCCGCCCCTGATCTCCAGCAGAACGAAACACCAGATCGGACAGGACCGAACTATGAACACCCAGACACACGCTGCACATCACACCGGTCACGGCGATCACGCGGCGCATGCCGCCGGTGCGCCCGGCGGACTGCAGATCACCCAGGTCGGCTACACCCTCGATCTCGAGAACACCGTGGTCCGACCGGGCGACATCGACTTCCGTTTCCGGATCCTCGGCCCGGATGGGCGGGCCGTCACCGACTACACCGCTCTGCACGACCGTGAGCTGCACCTGATCGTCGTGCGGCGGGAGCTGACCGGATTCCAGCACGTGCACCCGGTGCGTGCGGCCGACGGCACCTGGTCGGTACGCCTGAATCTGCAGCAGGCGGGCACCTACCGCGTGTTCACCGATATCGCTCCCCGCGCGCTCGGCCGGGCCATCACCCTCGGCGCCGATCTAGCCGTCGCAGGTGACTACGCCCCACAACCGATTCCGGCCTCGACACGCACATTCGACGTGGACGGCTACGAGGTGGCATTGGACGGCGACCTGGTCCCCGGCGAAGGCCGCGACCTCACGCTGACCGTGCGCAGGGACGGCGACCCGGTCACCGATCTGCAGCCCTACCTCGCCGCCTACGGGCACCTGGTGGTGCTGCGTGCAGGCGACCTGGCCTACGTCCACGTCCACCCCCATGGCGAACCCGGAGACGGTGTGACCGCCCCCGGCCCCGGTATCACCTTCCACACCGCGGTACCCGGCCCCGGTACCTACCGGCTCTTCCTGGATTTCAAGCACGGTGGCACAGTCCGCACCGCAGCCTTCACCCTGCCGACCGCCATTCACCACCACGACTGAACGCGATCACCGAAACGGGCGGACACCTTCGAGGTGCCCGCCCGTTTCTTTCCGGGACGACTCTCACATCGGTATGAGCGGACGTTCGAGGTGACGGCGGCAGCGGGCTTCGTCCCGTCTCGGTGACAGGAGCAACCTGTCACCAGTGACAACTGCCGCGTGCGACACTGACCGAATGCCGTGGTCGGCGGCCACAGCTGGTGACAGCTAATACCTGCCGTCACACGTGCGTTCTTTACGTCGACGGCGAAACCGCCGCACATCCGTGGCTGCGAAGTTGCCACGGTTGCGCGGCCCGTGCATGATCGCGGAGTGGTGAGCGTTCCCGTCTACGGTGCCTTTGTCGGGCGGGCCGCCGAAGTATCAGCGTTGCAGAGCGCCTATGCGGACACCTCCATCCACACCGTGCTGATCGCCGGTGAGGCGGGGCTCGGAAAATCACGCCTGGTCAGCGAGTTCACCACCCGGCTCGGCGCGGATGCGGTCGTGCTGGTCGGCCGATGCCCCGAGTTCTCCAGAGATGGTGTGCCGTACGCACCGTTCCTCTCGGTGCTGCGTGGCCTCGTGCGCGAGCTCGGCGCGACCCGGTTGGCCGAGCTGTTGCCGGTGGCCAGGCCCGCACTGTCACGCTGGCTGCCCGAACTGGCCGCACAGGCCGGATCCGCCGACGCCGAGCCGGATCGGATCCGGCTGTTCGGCGAGATCATGACAGTGCTCGAACAACTGGCGCTGACCAGGCCGGTGGTCGTGGTACTGGAAGATCTGCACTGGTCCGACAATTCGAGTCGGGAGCTGTTGTCGTTCCTGCTGGACAATCTCGCGCAGCGTGACCTCCTGCTCGTCGGCACCTATCGACCCGCCGATTCCGAACCGATGCGCAGGCTCGTCGGCGGGCTGCGCCGCAATCCTGGTGTCCGCCTGCTCGATCCGGCACCGCTGACCAGACACGAGGTGGGCAGACAGCTCGCCGCACTGCTCGGCCGCGAGCCGGAGCCCGGGGCGGTGACGCGAATCTTCGAGCGCAGCAAGGGCATTCCGCTGTTCGTCGAGGCGCTCAGCCGCTCGAGCGACGACACCCCCGCCGAGCTGTCCGATCTGCTGCTCGACTATCGGGCGAGTCTGCACCCGGATGCCGAGACGCTGTTGCGATTGGCTGCCGTAGCAGGTTCACCCGTCCTGCATGCGTTGCTGGAATCGGCGACCGAACTCGACGAGGCGGCCCTCGAGCGCGCTGTACGCGAATTGATCGACAGGCAACTGCTGCTGGCCACCGAGACCGGATACGAATTCCGTCACGTTCTGATTCGCGACGCCGTCTACGATCATCTGCTGCCGATCGAGCGAAAGCGGCTGCACACGCGGCTGGCCCGGGCACTGCACGCTCGTCGCGATGCGCAGGACGAAGACTGGCCGATCGGGCAACTGGCCCACCACGCCTCCGCGGCAGGCGATCTGCCGAGGGCGATCGAAGCGTCGTGGGGCGCCGCAGCGACCGCGGCGAGCATGGGCGCGCACAGCGACCGGCTGCGCCACCTGGATCGGGTGCTCGAATTCTGGGATCGGGTGCCGGACGCGGCGGTCCTGGTCGCTGCCGATCGACTCACCGTGTTGGAACAGGTGGTCGAGGCCTGTTACGTCGGCGGCATCATCGACCGCGGCATCGAAGCCGCCGACGAGGCACTCGGCATTGTCGACCCCGATCATTCTCCGTTGCGCGCCGCCCAGCTCTACTACCACCGGGCCGGTTTGAAGAATCAGAGCAGCAGCGGCTGTGACGACGATCTGACCGAGGCCCTTGCCCTGTTACCCGCACACCCGCCAACGGTCCTGCGCGGCGAACTGCTCGCGGAGCTCGCCGCAACGCGCGTCTTCGGCGGCGACGCGAGCGGAGCCGAACGCGACGCGCGGGCAGCCATCGAGGTGGCCGAACAGCTCGGCGCGCAGGCGCTGGCTGCCCGCGGCTACGCCTACCTCGGACTGGCCACCGCCGCTCGATCCGACACAGCCGTCGCCCATTTCGAAAAGGCCCATGCCGCCGCCACCGCCGCGGCCGACCCTCAGACGCTGCTCACCGTGGTGTTGTGGGAGTCGGCGACACTGGTCGCGGCGGGCGAGCACACCGCGGCGATCGACGCGATCCAGCAGGGCATCCGTGCCGCGCACGCAACGTTCCGCTTCCGGGAGGCCGGGCCCATTCTGCTGGTCAAGTGGACTCAGGCTCTCACCGCGCTCGGCCGGTGGCACGAGGCTCTCGATCTCATCGACGAATCACTCACCGACCAACTGCCCCCGCTGAGCAAGGCCGCACTGCTCCTGTGCCACGCCGGAATTGCACTGGCACAGGGTGATTCGGCTGCGGCGGCGAACAGCGCGGACACTGCGGCGAGCCTGCTGAGCGACGGCCCGTGGGCGCGCCAGTACCAGCTCCGATTGCGCACCATCCAGGCCGATATTGCGATCACCACCGGTCAACCGCGCCGCGCAGCCGACATCCTCACTGCCACGCTCCACGCCGACGACATCACTGCGCACCACCACGAAGTGTGGCCACTGATGGCACTCACGGCCCGAATCGACGACATCGCCATCGATGTCGATTCGTTCGCTGCCGCGCTGTCGACGACGACAGCGGTCGACGCCGCCTATCGCGCGGTCGTCACCGCCGCCATCAGCGAAAGCCCACCCGCCTGGGACGCGGCAGTCTCATCCTGGCGAGCGCTGCACCAGCCCTACGAACTCGCGCGCAGCCTGCTCGGATCCGCCGGAGCCGAACTCGCGGCAGGCAATCGCGCCACCGCCCACAACGCATTGCGGGAGGCCGCCGACCTCGCCGGACAGCTCGAGGCACCGACGCTCGCCGACGCCGCGCGTCAGTTGGCCGACCGCGCCGGGCTCGCCGTCGACGGCCCGAGCCGAACGGTCACGGCAGCTGCCGCCCGGCCGAGCACCTTCGGCCTCACTCCTCGCGAACTCGACGTCCTACGCCTCGTCGCCAAGGGACTGAGCAACAGACAGATCGGCGCAGAACTCTTCATCAGCGGTAACACAGCAGGCGTACACGTCTCCCGCATCCTGACCAAGCTGGGCGCCGCCACCCGCACCGAAGCCGCAGCGGCAGCCCTGCAGCACCGCCTCTTCGGCACCGACGAACACTGACCAAGCGGCTCCGCGCCGACGTACCGATAATGGGTCACTATGACGGATTCGTTGCTGCACGGCCGGTTCCCCGAGCTGGCGGACACACTGCCGTTTCTGCGACTCGGCGACTCGCCCACCCCGGTCAGGGAATTGGATCTCGGCACCCGAGTGCCGGTGTGGTGCAAGGACGAGAGCGGTTACGGTTCCGGCGGCTGGGGCGGGAACAAGATTCGCAAACTCGAGTGGTTGCTGCCGGAGGCGCAGCGGCGTGGCGCTCGCACCATCCTCACCGTCGGCGGCACGGGAACCAATTGGGGTCTTGCCACGGCGCTGTACGCGCGCGAGCACGGCATCGAGACCGCGCTCGCGTTGGTCGACCAACCGGAGGACGATCATGTGCGCGAACAACTACAGCGCTTGAAGTCCTCCGGCGCCACTTTGCATTTCACGCACAGCAAGCTGCGCACCGTGCTCTGCGCACCGTGGTTGATGGTTCGGCACATGCGCGGCCGCACCCTTCCGTATCTGCTGCCCGCAGGTGGGTCGTCGCCGATCGGAACGCTCGGCTACGTCGAGGGCGCGCTGGAGCTTGCCGCGCAGGTCAGGACGGGCATGCTCCCCGAGCCGACGTATCTGGTGACCGCTGTCGGATCCGGCGGCACGGCAGCCGGTCTCACCCTCGGCCTCCGCCTGGCCGGATTGCGAACCCGAGTCCTCGGCGTCGTCGTCAACGACACCCTCCCCTTGGACGCGGAACACATCATCGGGCTGGCGAAAAGGACCGAGGGCGTACTCCGCACGCGCGGTGCACAATTCGCGCCGCTCGGACTTCACCCCGAGGATGTGACCATCGTCCGCGACTGGATCGGCCCCGGCTACGGCCACGAGACCCCGGCCGCGGTCGCGGCACAAAAGCTCGGTTCCACGGCTGGTCTCGAGCTGGAAACCGTCTACACCGCGAAGGCTTTGGCAGCACTCATCGATCTCGACGCCCGCGGCGAGCTGGGCGACGGGCCGGTCGTGTTCCTCGACACCTACGGACCACGGCACCGGTGACCCTCAGCGCGGCTCCGGGTCCAGTCCCAGGATGACCATCAGCACGTCACGCAACCGGTCGACATCGCCTCGGATACCCGTCACCGCGTCCTGATACAGAAATGCCTCGATGAGGCGCACCAGCGCATACGCGAATGTGGGTGTGTCCACCCGATTCTCGTAGCCTTCGGCGACGGCGGCATCGATCAGATCCGCAACGGTGGCGACGACCTTCGGTTGCACCGGCCCATCGCTGGTGGTGATGATCCGGCCCGCGGTGGCCTGTTCGGTGGCGATGAAGTATCGATAGGGTTCGTTGCGCGCGAGCCATCGCGCCACCCGATCCAGCATCCACAGCACTCGGCGCGCACCGGTTCCGACGCTGCGGCTACGGGCGGCCTCGACCAGACGGTTGAACTCGGACACCATCACCGCGCCGAGCAGTCCGTCCCGCGATCCGAACCAGCGGTAGATGGTCGCCCGCGACAACCCGAGCTCGGCGGCGATGGCCTGCACATCGACGCGCTCGGAGGCCAGGAACTGGGCGCTGGCGGCGGCGAGCACCTGCTGTTGAGTCGCGGCCGCGGGCCGACCCACCGGCCGGGCGGCTCCAGATGTGGCGGTCATCGCAACCCCCACACAAATTCGCGACACATGCGTAGTAACGTACCAAATCGACCCGGGTGCGCTTCGTGTCCGCCCGGAGCGGGTGCCTGCGGGTCACCCGGAATGGCCTGCCGGCACTGTTCGCAGGTAGACGGTCGGCTGTGCCGAAGCGAGAGGATGTGGTCGTGCGCTCGACATTGATCTCCCGCAGGGACCTGGATTTCCTGCTCTACGAATGGCTGCGGGTCGAGGAGCTCACCGCATTACCGCGATTCACCGAGCATTCCAAGGACACCTTCGACGGCTTCCTCGACCTATGCGAGGACCTGGCGACCCGACATTTCGCACCGCACAACAAGCGGGGCGACGCCAACGAGCCGACGTTCGACGGCGAGCGGGTCACCATCATCCCCGAGGTGAAAGCCGCGGTGGAGGCCTTCACCAAGGCGAATCTGATCGGCGCCGCAATGGACGAGGAGATCGGCGGATTGCAGCTGCCCGCCACCGTCGAGGCGGCCGGATTCAGTTGGTTCCAGGCGGCAAACGTGGGCACCACCGGCTACCTGTTCCTCACCGTCGGCAATGCCAATCTCCTTGCCGCGCACGGCACCCCGGACCAGATCGACCGTTTCGTCAAGCCGATGGTCGAGGGCAGGTTCACCGGCACCATGTGCCTGTCCGAGCCGCAGGCCGGTTCCTCGCTTGCCGACATCGTGACTCGCGCCGAACCCCGATCCGACGGCACGTACCGACTTTTCGGCTCGAAGATGTGGATCTCCGGCGGCGATCACGAGCTGACCGACAATATCGTGCACCTGGTGCTCGCCAAGATCCCCGGCGGCCCTGCGGGCACCAAGGGCATTTCGCTGTTCATCGTGCCCAAATTCCTCGTCGAGGACGACGGATCGCTCGGCCAACGCAATGACGTGGCGCTGGCCGGCCTGAACCACAAGATGGGCTACCGCGGGACCACCAATACAGTGCTGAATTTCGGTGAAGGCAAGCACGCACCGGATGGCGCGCCCGGTGCGGTGGGCTACCTCATCGGCGAGCCCCATCGTGGCCTGTCCTACATGTTCCACATGATGAACGAGGCCCGCCTCGGCGTCGGTCTCGGTGCGACGGCGCTCGGCTACACCGGATACCTGAAATCCCTCGACTACGCCCGCGAGCGCCGACAGGGCCGTCCGGTCACCGCCAAGGACCCGGCCGCGCCGCAGGTTCCGATCATCGAACATGCCGATGTGCGGCGAATGCTGTTGGCACAGAAGGCTTACGTCGAGGGCGCACTCGCCCTGCTGCTGTATTGCAACCGGCTCGTCGACCTGCGACGTACCGCCACCGATCCGCAGACGCAACACGACAACACACTCCTGTTGGAGATCCTGACCGGTGTCGCCAAGAGTTGGCCCGCGCAGTGGTGTCTGGAGGCGAACAACCTCGCCATCCAGGTACACGGCGGCTATGGCTACACCCGCGAGTACGACGTCGAACAGCACTACCGCGACAACCGGCTCAATCCCATCCACGAGGGCACCCACGGCATCCAGGGCCTCGATCTGTTGGGCCGCAAAGTAATCCAGCACGATGGCGCCGGTCTGCGGCTACTGGCGGGGCGGATCGAGCAGACCGTGATGGCGGCTGCCGAAGCCGGTGGCGAATGGACCGAGTTCGGCGGCCAGCTCGACGCCGCCTGGCAACGCCTGCTCACCGTCACCGGGTGGATGTTCGGCTCCGGCGACATCGCCGCAGCCATGGCCAATTCCAGCGTGTACCTCGAGGCCTTCGGCCACATCGTGGTCGCCTGGATCTGGCTCGAGCAGGCCCTCGCCGCGCACGGCCGTGCCGGCGACTTCTACGAGGGCAAACGCGCGGCGGCGCGGTACTTCTTCCGCTACGAACTCCCGAGAACCGGACCCCAATTGGATCTGCTCGAGCTGATGGACCGAACGACCCTCGACATGCAGGACGCCTGGTTCTGACCCATCGAACGCGCATCGGCACCAGCCGATGCGGCGTCGGGTGTCTATGCGGGTCGCCCGCCGCATTCGTGGCAGGGATTCCACCCGCTCACCGCAGGTTCGCGAGGGGATCCTGACGATCGGCACTCTCCGCCGGAATCTCGACTCCGGCGACTGAGGTCACAAGCCTATTCGGGACGCGGTGCTTCGAAGCTGGTGCCCGGCGGATCCGACGCCGGCTATTCGAATCTGTGTGATCCGAATCCACCTTCCGGCGGCAGACTGGCGCAATGCCGCCTCTGCGAGTTATTTCCCCAGGTCAGCGCAAGTGCCGGGCGGCGCAATAACATCTCCTGAATTGCGGCGGATTTACGGCGGGATCCGAGCCGTCGCAGGCCAACTATCGTCCCTGTCCATGCAGGTCAGCGATAGGAAGGTGGCGGAGGTGGGAGCCGAACCCATACCCGTGCGACGGTTGCGGGCCGACCAAGCGCGCCGGGTGGCCGACGTGTTGCGTCATCAGATCCATGCTGGTGCGTTCGATGACCTGCTGCCCAGTGAGCAACAGCTGGTTTCGGAGTTCGATGCTTCGCGCAATACCGTGCGTGAGGCATTGGCGCTGCTCAAGGACGAGGGGCTGATCGATCGGGTGCCGAAGGTCGGGACCCGAGTGGCCACCCGCAAGTTCGATCACGGGCTCGACGCGCTGCTGGGGCTGCAGGAGACGCTGAAGGGGCACGGCACGGTGCGCAACGAGGTGCGCGCGGCCATGCATATCACCGCGCCGGCCGCGGTCGCACGGAAGCTGCGCCTGGACCCCGGCGAGCGCGTCGTCTACATCGAGCGGCTGCGTTATTTGGCGGATCTGCCGCTGAGCCTGGACCTGACCTACCTCGCACCGGATATCGGGACCGAGATCCTGGGTCACGACCTGGAGACCAACGATATTTTCGTGCTCATCGAGCAGATCAGCGGGGGCCCGCTCGGTTCGGCCGATCTCGCTCTCGAGGCGATCACCGCCGATGCGCACACCGCAGCGACGCTCGACGCCCCTGCGGGCGCGGCACTGCTGATGCTCGAACGGTTGACCCGCCTTGACGACGGGCGACCTGTCGATCTGGAGTACATCCGGATGCGCGGGGACCGAATCACCATGCGCGGCAGTCTGATCCGCAGCACACCCGAATGGAAGGTCATCTGATGGCACTGGCGAATCAGCGCGCCGATATCCCGGTCACCATCGACGAGTCGCTGTGCATCCAGGGCTGCACGCTGTGCGTGGAGATCTGCCCGCTCGATTCGCTGGCGATCAATCCGGAGAACGGCAAGGCCTTCATGCACGTCGACGAATGCTGGTATTGCGGCCCGTGCGCGGCGCGCTGCCCCACCGGTGCCGTCACCGTCAATATGCCCTATTTGCTCCGCTGAACCTGCGCCGAATCCGGAAGTCACCATGAAGAAACGCCTCGCACCCCTTGTCCTCGCACTCGCACTCGCCGCCGCGGGCTGCTCGCTGCAGAGCTCCGACAACACCCCGACCGGTACCGTCAAGGTCGTCATCGGCTACCAGTCCAAGACCATCAATACCGTCACCGCTGGCACGTTGTTGAAGGCCAAGGGCTACTTGGAGCAGCGGCTACGACAGATCACCGACAATGGCGGCGCCAAGTACCAGGTGGAGTGGCAGGACTACGACACCGGCGCGCCGATCACCGCGCAGATGCTCGCCGAAAAGATCGATATCGGATCGATGGGCGACTATCCGTTGCTGATCAACGGATCTCGGACGCAGGCCAACGAGCGAGCCACAACGGCGTTGGTGTCGGTCACCGGGTATCACCCGCGTGGCGCACTCAATATGGTTGTGGTGCCGCAGGATTCCACGGTCACGAGCGTCCGCGAGCTGGCCGGGCAGAAGATTTCGGCAAGCGTCGGTTCCGCCGGGCACGGCACCCTGGTGCAAGCCCTGTCGCGCGCGAGTGTCGACCCGGCCAGGGGTGTGGAGGTGCTGAACCAGCAGCCCCAGATCGGCGCAACCGCTCTGGAATCGCACCAGGTGGGGGCGCTCGCCCAGTTCGTGGCGTGGCCCGGGTTGCTGGTGTTCCAGAACAAGGCCAGATTGCTCTACGACGGTGCCGAACTCGGCGTGCCGACCTTCCACGGCGTGGTAGCCCGTCGCTCGTACACCGCCGACCATCCGGAGGTGCTGCACGCGTTCCTCGCGGCACAGCTCGACGCGACCACGTTCCTGCGGGAGCAGCCTTTCGAGGCCGCCGAGATCGTCGCCGACGGCTCCGGACTACCGCGGGAGGTCGTGTATCTCTACAACGGCCCCGGCGGCACGTCTTTCGATACCACGATCAAGCCGAGCCTGGTCGATGCGCTGAAAGGCGATGTGCAGTACCTGAAATCGATCGGTGACTTGGCCGAACTCGACATCGACCGTTTCGTCGATCCCGCACCACTGCGCAAGGCATTCGCCGAGACCGGACAGGGCGACTACGACAAGGCGGTTGCCGCTACCGCGAACCCGAGCCGGGTCACCGGCACGGATCCGATCTGCGCTCGCGCCGTGGAAAATTCGCCGCAGGCCGGTGAACTGTGGCTCGAAGGCGCCGACCGTCCCCAGCCCGCCGCCGACCCCACCTGCCTGCTGCGGGCGATCCAGGCGGCGAAGGCACAGGGCAAGGTGATCCGCGCGGCGTATGTCCCCGATGCCGAGCTGGGCACGAGATGGTTTGCCGACAAGTCGATCTGGTTGCGCGAGGGCGACAGCTTCTTGCCGTTCACCACGCCGGCGGCCGCGCAGCGCTACCGTCAGACGCACGCCACCGCGGTGCCGGTCGCCTACGACCAGGCTGTCACGGAGGTCAGGGGATGAGCGAGCGTGTCATGCGCCGTCGCGCGTCGCATCCGATGTTGCCGAGCGTGCGCCAGGCGCGCAGATGAGCACCGCGGCCCTGGTCGGCCCTATCGTGGCCCCGGGCGGTTCAGCCGCCAAGACGCCGAGGACCTCCGTGTGGCGCATCCGCCTGATCCAGGTTGCGTCGGTGGCGGCCGTGATCGGCTTGTGGCAGCTACTCACCGCCAACAACGTGCGATTCTGGCTGCGTTTCGACACACTGCCCACGGTCGCCGACATCATCGCCGAGTTCGGTCAGCAGTTTCAGAAGAACCAGTACTACGTGGACATCGCGCAGTCGCTGATCAGAATTCTCACCGGGTTCGGTCTCGCGGCGGTGATCGGCGTCCTCGCGGGCATCGGGCTCGGCCGTTCCGGGCTGCTGGCCGCCGTCTTCGGCCCGCTCACCGAACTGGCGCGCCCGATCCCGGCGATCGCGCTGGTGCCGGTCGCGATCCTACTGTTCCCCAGCGACGAGTCGGGGATCGTCTTCATCACCTTCACCGCCTCACTGTTCCCCGTGCTGGTCAGCACGAGGCACGCGGTGCGCGCACTGCCGACCATCTGGGAGGACGCGCTGCGCACCCTGGGTGCCTCGCGTACCGATGTCCTTGTGCGCGTGGTCTTTCC
Organism: Nocardia sp. NBC_00403; assembly: GCF_036046055.1. NCBI lineage: Bacteria > Bacillati > Actinomycetota > Actinomycetes > Mycobacteriales > Nocardiaceae > Nocardia > Nocardia sp. NBC_00403. The sequence goes on along the minus strand of NZ_CP107939.1, from coordinate 4,630,448 downwards.
CGGCATCCTGCCCGGTGTCTTCAGTGGTTTGTCGGTCGGCATGGGTGTGGCATGGATCTGCCTCATCTCGGCGGAGATGATTTCCGGCAGGCTCGGCATCGGCTACCGAACCTGGCAGGCCTACACGATCGTCGATTATCCGGCGGTGTTCGTCGGAATGATCACCATCGGCATCCTCGGCTTCGGCACCTCCGGGCTCGTCGAACTGGCCGGGCGCCGGATCACCCGCTGGCTGCCACGGGAGGCATCGCAATGACGACCACCACAACACCGTCCACCACGGCCTCGACACCCACAGTGGCAGGAATGCGGTTGGCATTGGACGGTATTCGGATCGCCTATGGCAGCAAAACCGTGATCGAGCACCTCGATCTCGCTATCGCGCCGGGCGAAATCCTCGTCGTTGTCGGTAAATCCGGGTGCGGCAAGTCGACGCTGCTGCGCGCCATTGCCGGACTGCGCACACCAGAAGCCGGGAGCATCCTGGCCGACGGCACAACAGTCACCGCCCCCTCCGCGGACCGAGCCCTGGTATTCCAGGACGACGCACTACTGCCATGGCGCACCGCGCGACAGAACATCGAACTGGCGCTGCAGCTGCGCCGGGTTCCCCGCGCCGAACGCAAAACCACGGCACAACGCTGGGTTCAGGAGATCGGTCTCACCGGCTACGCCGACTACCTTCCCCGCGACCTCTCGGGCGGCATGCGGCAGCGAGTGCAACTGGCGCGCAGCCTCGCGGGCGAACCACGCTCGGTGCTGATGGATGAACCCTTCGGCGCACTGGATACCCAGACCCGAACCACCATGCAGCGCTTGCTGATCGACACCTGGCGTGCCCATCCGACCACGATTGTGTTCGTCACCCACGACCTCGACGAGGCGCTGCTGCTCGGCGACCGCATCGCGGTCCTGGGCAGCGGTGCGCTGCGCGCTGTCGTCGAGGTGCCGAATCCGCGCGAGGCCGTGGACCGCGCGTCCGTGAAGGCCGAAATCTTGGAGACATTGTGACAGGCGACACCACGAACCCCGCAGGGACACTACAGATTCCGGACCTGTCCGATCGGGTCCGACTGGACTGCGACGTACTGGTCATCGGTGGCGGCACCGCGGGCACCATGGCCGCGCTCACTGCGGCAGAGCAGGGCGCGAATGTGCTGCTGCTCGAGAAGGCGCATGTGCGGCATTCCGGCGCGCTCGCGATGGGCATGGACGGGGTCAACAACGCAGTCATCCCGGGCAAGGCCGAACCGGAGGACTACGTCGCCGAAATCACCAGAGCCAACGACGGAATCGTCAACCAGCGCACCATCTATCAGACCGCCACCCGCGGTTTCGCGATGGTGCAGCGGCTCGAGCGCTACGGGGTCAAGTTCGAGAAGGACGAATACGGCGAATACGCGGTGCGTCGCGTGCACCGGTCCGGCTCGTACGTGCTGCCGATGCCCGAGGGCAAGGACGTCAAGAAGGCGCTGTATCGCGTGCTGCGCCAGCGCAAGATGCGCGAAAGGATCCGGATCGAGAATCGGCTGATGCCGGTCCGGGTGCTCACCGCCGAGGGCCGTGCGGTCGGCGCGGCCGCATTGCACACGCGCACCGGCGAATTCGTCGCGGTGGGCGCCAAAGCGGTAATTCTTGCGACCGGTCCGTCGGGCCGGCTCGGTCTGCCTGCCTCCGGCTACCTCTACGGCACCTACGAGAATCCGACGAACGCGGGCGACGGCTATTCGATGGCCTACCACGCGGGCGCCGAGCTCAGCGGCATCGAATGCTTCCAGATCAACCCGCTGATCAAGGACTACAACGGTCCCGCCTGCGCCTACGTCGCCAACCCGTTCGGCGGCTATCAGGTCAACGCCGCAGGCGAGCGGTTCGTCGACTCCGACTATTGGTCGGGGCAGATGATGTCCGAGGTGAAGCGCGAGATCGAATCCGCGCGCGGGCCCATCTATCTCAAGGTCTCGCATCTGCCCGACGAGACGCTTTCCACGCTCGAAGGAATCCTGCACACCACCGAACGCCCCACCCGCGGTACTTTCCACGCCAACCGCGGCCACGACTATCGCACCCACGACATCGAGATGCACATCTCCGAAATCGGTTTGTGCGGTGGGCATTCCGCTTCAGGCGTCTGGGTCGACGAGCACGCGAGAACCACGGTCCCCGGCTTGTACGCGGCGGGCGATCTGGCCTGCGTGCCGCACAACTACATGATCGGTGCTTTCGTCTTCGGCGATCTGGCAGGTGCGCACGCCGCCGCCACCCTGCCCGAGCTCGAGGCGCCCGCAGCACTCCCCGAAGACCAGCTGGCCGAAGCCCACGAGCTTATCTACCGGCCGCTGCGCCAACCGGACGGCCCACCGCAGCCGCAGGTCGAGTACAAATTGCGCCGTTTCGTGAACGACTATGTGGCCCCACCGAAGACGGCCGCGAAGCTCTCCATCGCGGTCGAGACCTTCGAGCGCATGCGCGGCGAGATCGCCGAAATCGGCGCTCGCTCGCCGCACGAGCTCATGCGCGCGGTCGAGGTGTCGTTCATCCGCGACTGCGCCGAAATGGCGGCACGCAGTTCACTCACCCGGACCGAATCACGCTGGGGGCTCTACCACGAACGGGCCGACCTGCCCGACCGCGACGACACCGAGTGGCGCTACCACCTCAACCTGCGCAAGAACGCCGACGGCAGCATGGAGTTCCACAAGCGCCCGGTCGCGCCGTATCTGGTTCCCGTGCCCGGTCTCGACGATCTCCCTTCGGCGGACTCCACCGTTGTCCCGGTCCAGCAGCCGGAGCTGGTCGGTGGTCGAGCGCCCGCAGCGGCCCGCCGCACCGTCCGTGATTCGGTCGAACCGCCCTCACCCCGGCTCGTGACCCTATTGGGCTTGGATTCGCCTACCGTGCAAGAACTCTCGACCTATCTCACCGACGAGGACGCGGGTGTGCGGGTGGCGGCGCTTGCAGTGCTGACCGAGAACACCCCGGACGGTTTCGCCGCGATCCTGATCGACGCGCTCGACGATTCCGCCGCCTCGGTGCGCCGTGCGGCCACCGCCAGCCTGCGTGAACTCGTCGAGGTGCTGCCCGCGGCTGCTGGTTTGTCGGATCGGCTCGATTCGCCCGACCCCGTCGTGCGCGCGACCGTCATCGACCTGCTGCGGGCGCTGCGCTCCGGCTCCGCACCACAATTCACTGCGGCACTGACGGATTCGGATCACCGCGTGCGCATCGAGGCGGTCCGGGGACTGGTGTCGCTCGACGACTGGCGCGGCGTCGCCGCGGCCGCCGGCGACGAGAATCGCGAAGTCCGCATCGCCGTCGCCCACGGTATCGCGGCCATCGCGCACGAAGGTGTCGACACCGTGCGCTCGCTCGCGGCGGACCCCGATCCCCTGGTGCGCGCCGCAGCACTGGCCGCGTTCGCGAGTCTCGGCGTCACCCCCGGCGACATCCCGATCCTCGCGAACGCACTCCAGCAATCCGCATGGCAGGTCCGAGTGGGGGCCGCCCGCGGACTGGCCGGAGCCGCCCCGGCCACCGCGGTGCCCACGCTCACCGAAGCCCTGCTCGACCCGCACCTCGACGTCCGCAAGGCCGCCGTGCTCGCGCTGAGCACATGGTCCGACGACGGATCCGCGCACGATGCGCTGAAACAGGCCGTCGACGACACCGACGCCGATGTCCGCGCCTACGCCCGGCGCGCCATCACAGGGTAGGCGGCACGAAGGCGTGGTTTGTGCGTGAGAACGCGTCGGGTCGAGGCGGGTACCAGCCTCCGCCCGCACTCCATCCATTAGCGCGGCTAACGCTTCCTTGACGCGCCGAAGCGCTCGACAGCGGCGTCGCCGATGCTATCGCCACGGCAGAACCGTGGCTGGCCAATCCTGATCTGCCCGAACGCATTCGCGCTGGCGGCCCGTGAAACGTGGCCGACAAGGCCACCTTTTACAGCGGTGATCACCTCGGTTACACCGATTATCCGACGCTGAACGCCTGACCCTCTCCACTCCGGACCGGACCGCATTCGGCGGTCCGGGTCCCTGCCGCGCGAAAGCATGCACCCTCGCCCGGCAACTGTGAATTCCGCTCGGCCGCCCGCCCGAACGGGATGCCACTGCTGTCGGACTTCGAATTGGCGACCACCGAGATACCGACATCCACGACATCGGCGTGCGCTCGGCCGCGGACCTCGACGCCCGATCAGCGCGTGCGCACCGTGCTCGCGGGATCTCGATGCACGCGGATCGCGCCGGGACCGGGGACCGGGTGGGTCTCGCGGGCTGTCAGCGGGCCGTGCCCGTGTGCGCAGTGCAGCACGGCGCGCACCGGCTCATCGCAGGCGTCGTGCCGGATCTCCACGGCAGGCCCCTTCGGGTCGGCGAGATAGGTATCGCCCCACTGCATGAGAGCGACCAGGGCGGGGAACAGATCTCGGCCCTTCACGGTGAGCCGGTATTCTTGACGGGCCCGAGATCCTGGCTCCTGGTAGGTCTCTCGGGCCAGGATGCCCTGTTCGACCAGGGTGCCCAATCGGGTGGCGAGCAGGTTGCGCGCGATGCCCAGGTTGGCCTGGAAGTCGCTGAATCGCCGCACGCCGTAGTAGGCCTCGCGCAGCACCAGCAACGTCCACCGCTCGCCGACCACGGCAAGCGTCCTCGCGACAGAGCAGTTCTCCGCGCTGTATTCGGCTCGGTCGGTCATGGCACGAGTCTACATCTGAGTTGACTATCCAATACTCAGGGTCGTACGGTGCATCTGAGTTGCAAAATTCAACCTAGCTGAACCGAGGTTATGGCCATGCCCATGCTCGACGCATTCATCCCCGAGGGCGCCCTTTCCGAGGACGCCGAGCGGCAATTGATCGCCAAGCTGACCGACATCCTGTTGCTGCACGAGGGCGCCGACCCACAGAATCCGGCAGCCCGTTCGATCGCGTGGGTGTTCCTGCACCGCCCCGCCGCCGTGTACGTCGCGGGCGAGCCCGCAGACGCTCCCCGATATCGCTTCATTCCCTCGGTGCCACAGGGACAGTTCGACGACGAGCGACGGCGTGCGATCGTCGCGGCCGTCACCGACGCGGTGCTCGATGCCGAGGACGGCGCCTATCCGCGCAACCCGCTGCGAGTCTGGGTGTTCCCCAATGAGATTCCCGATGGCACATGGGGCGGCGGCGGCCGGATATTCACACTGGCCGACATCGCCGGCTTCGTGACAGGCGATCCAGAGAAAGGCCGCGCCTACGCGGAGTGGCGACTGGCGTCGGCGCGATAGCGCGGCAGTTCTAGCCGCGGCCGGCGTCGTTGCGTGCGGCGTCGACCGCGGCCACGAACAGGTGCGCCAATTCCTCGATGTACTCCGCACGCGGTAGATCTATCGCGCCGCTGAGCCATTGCGCCGCCGCGTCCGCCTGACCGCCGATGATGATGTGGGCGGCAAGCAGCAACCGCGTGCGCCTGCGGCCGATGAAGGGGCCGTGCACAAGCTCCGCCTGTTCGGCGGTGTACTCGGCGAACCGGCGGACCGAGTCGGCCTTGCGCGGCGCGGCGACCTCGTTGCCGATCGCTTCGGTGAACAATCGCGCCCTGCGCGGGTCACCGGTGAAGTAGTCGATGAAAACCTCCATCGCGGCACGAGCGCGCAGGAACAGGTCCTCCGGCTGCGCCTCGACCGCCGTGCGCGCCAGAGCGAAGAACTCCTCGAACATGGTGTCGAACAACGCGACGAGCAGATCTTCCCTACTGCTGAACTGCTCGTAGAAATAGCGCTGGGTCAGCCCGGCCCGCTCACACACCGATGTCATCGTCAGCTTAACGACGCCGTTCGCGCCCACCTCATCGAAGCCGGCCTCGATCAGGTCGGCACGACGCTGCGCGAGCCGATCCTCAGCACTGACCCCACGGAAGGGACGGACCACCGAAGACATGACGTAATCTTGACACACGGCCGTGTCAAGTTCAGACTTTATGCACAGTTGACATAGATCACAGTCAGCTTCCCCCTCGCCGTGGAGGAACGATGTCGACCTTCCTGATCAGCCCGCCGACCGCGCCACCGAAGAGCAGCGGCCTGAAATCCATCGCCGGATCGCGCGGCATGCCGATCATCGGGGAAAGCTACGCGATGCTGCATCACCCGGAAGCATGGGCACGCGAACGCTACACCCGGTACGGGCCGGTGTCATGGACGACGGGCTTCGGCCGACAGGTCGTGGTCCTGCTCGGCCCCGACGCCTGGGATATTCCGATGGCCAACCGGGACAAGGCATTCGGCAGCGGTCCGGCCTGGGACTACCTGATCGGGCCATTCTTCCGGCGTGGCATCATGCTGCTCGATTTCGAAGAGCATCTGCATCACAAACGGATCATGATGCAGGCCTTCACCCGTTCCCGCTTGACAGGCTATCTCGACGCCATGAACCCGATCATCGAGCGTGGCTTGGCGGACTGGACGGCGGCGGACTCCTTCCGTGGCTACCCGGCGATCAAACAGGTCACCCTCGACATCGCGACAAGAACCTTCATGGGCGCCGCCCTCGGCGACGAATCCGACAGGGTGAACCAGGCTTTCATCGACTGTGTACGCGGCGGCACCGCCTATCTGCGCTTCCCGATACCCGGGCTGCGTTGGTCACGCGGCCTGCACGGCCGCAAGGTGCTCGAGCAGATGTTGCGAAAGCAGCTGCCCGCCAAGCGCACCGGCAGCGGCGACGATCTGTTCAGCGCACTGTGTCACGCGCGGTCCGACGATGGGCAGAGCTTCACCGACGACGATGTCGTCAACCACATGATCTTCCTGCTGATGGCCGCGCACGACACGACGACCATCACCATGTCCACAATGATGTATTACCTGGCCAAACATCCGGAGTGGCAGCAACGTTGCCGCGCCGAAAGTGCGGCGCTCGGCACCGATGTGCTCGACTACAGCAGCCAGGAACAGCTGACCTCACTCGACCTCGTCATGAAGGAATCGCTACGCCTACTCGCACCCCTGCCGAGCATCCCGCGCGCCGCAGTGGCCGACACCGAGGTGCTCGGCCATTTCATTCCGGCGGGCACCTTTGTCACGGTGATGCCCCAGTTCACCCATCACATGCACGAATACTGGCCCGAACCGGAACGTTTCGACCCCGGCCGATTCTCCGAGGAACGCCGCGAGGACAAGATCCACAAGCACGCCTGGGTGCCCTTCGGGGCAGGCGCGCACAAATGCATCGGCCAATATTTCGGCGGCATGCAGGTCAAGGCGTTCATGCATCAACTGCTGCGGAAGTTCGAGTGGTCTGTCGAGCCCGACTACGAATTACATTGGGACAGAACATCTCTCCCGCGCCCGAAAGATGGCCTGCGGGTCCGGCTGCAGCGACGTTGATCTCGGTCACGCACAGCGGAAACGGAATTCGGCCACCGGTGTGACACCGGGAACGACGACCACCTGAACGTAGGTGGGGTCGGCCAGCTGGCAGCCGGAGGGCACCATCGTGACCTCTGCTCGGTAGCACCCTTCGGGAAGGTTCCGTGTCACAGTCCCGTCGCCGCCGGTCGTCACTGTCGCCGACAGCGCACCCGTAGGGCACGGCGTGAGCCCGACCTCCACTCCGGTCACCGGTAGCCGGTCCAATCCGGTGACCGCCTGCACCTTCACGGCACCTTCCGCCGGCACCCGCGCGCCCGACACCGCGCCACCCGACACCGCTGCCAGTACCGCAACCCCGACTACAGACCCGACGAACACTGTCCTGCGCACCATGGACTCCTACCCTCGATGAGGACGCCTGTCGCCCCTGCGCCAATATAGGCGCTGGTCAACGCAATCCGGGGCAGCCGCGCCCTCGAATGTGTCCCGATGTTCGGCCCGCCGGTGTCGCACAAACAGGCGCCCCATGAGCGCCCCGGGCATAACGCTGAGCATTCCAGCCATTGGAACACTCACCCACAGTCCCTAGCGTTGGCAACAGACGAACGACAACGGACGGGACGAGTAATGACCATGCAGATCGGCGTAATCCTGCCTACATCCACACCGGATCCGCAGCAACCGATACTGGGCGATGTCCGGGCGAGTGCGCGGTTCGCCGAAGAGCTCGGAATCGAGTCGGTGTGGTCCACAGACCATCTCATCGCGAGCGCGCCGATGTTGGACAGCACTGTGACCCTGGCGACCGCGGCGGCAGTGACCGATCGTATTCGGATCGGCTACAACGTCTTGCTACTGGCGTTGCGGCCGACCGCCTGGGCAGCCAAGCAGATCAGCTCATTGCAGTATGTGTCGGGCAATCGGCTCCTGCTCGGCGTCGGCACCGGCAATCCTGCGCACGGCGATGTCGGGTGGCGGGCCGCCGGTCTGTCGTTCGAGGATCGCGGACGTCGGACCGATGCAGCATTGCAGGCGCTGCCCGGACTCGTCACCGGACAGCCGACGATATTGCCCGACGGGCTGGAGGTGACGCTGTCGCCCGGTTCAGCGATGCCGCCGGTCCTGGTGGCGGGCAATGGGAATCGGGCACGACGCCGCGCCGCCGCCTACGGCGACGGGTGGATCACGCTTCAGACCGAACCCCATCGGATAAGCGCGGAAATCGCCGAGCTACAGGAACTCGCCGCACAGCATGGGCGACCGACCCCGGCGGTTACCGTTGTCGCACCAGCGTTGTCGGCCGATCCAGGGCACGCCGCCGAGCAGGTGGCCGCCTATGTCGACGCGGGAGTGCGACGACTGACCCTCGCCCCGACCGGCCCGGACTGGCGGCGCGACTACGAGTTCGCCGCAAAATTGGTTACCACGCAATAGATCTGTGGTGATCAGTCGGCGACGATCACCAGTCCGCTGTCCGCTTCGAGCAGTTCCACCGTGCGCGCGGCCGCGGTATCGATGTGCACCCGAGGTTCGGCAGGCGGTTCGGTCTCGTAATACGTTCCGGGTCCATAGAATTGGCCGTATTCGACCACCACACCGCCCGCAGCGAGCACGGCCGCCTCGTGATCGCGGATCACCTCACCGCGCCCGGCGGGCGGCTCCCAGGCAATGCTCTGCGCAAGAAACCGTTCAGCGCCGGCGGCGCGCGCCGCAGCGAGCAGGTTCCGCGTCCCCTCGGTCCGGATCCGCGCATTCGCGCCGGCCAGCTCCGGCAGCAGCGCGGCGTCGTCGGGCAGGTCGGTGAGCTGATGCATGACGAGGTCGGGCCGGAATTCGACAACCGCGGCGGTCAGCGCGGCCAGATCGTAGACATCGCAGACCACCGGCCGCGCACCCGCCGCGCGCACCTGTCCGGCCTTGGATGGCGAACGGGTCATGCCCGCCACCTCGTGACCTGCCGCGATCAGCAAGGGCAGCAGCCGTACTCCGATGACACCGGTCGCGCCGGCCAGAAAGATCCGCACACGGTCACCCTATCCATCTCGGTCGAGGCTTCGACGACCTGCGCCCGGGCGTGGTGGCGCAGGCTCGATTAGCCGCTCGTATGCTCGTTGCACAGCGGAGTCGATCGAGATGGAGGATCCAATGGCGGATCGGGAAGTCCTGACCTGGGAATTGTTCGGGTCTGCGAGTCGGGAACTGGCGACCGAGATCGCCGAGGACGGATTCGAGCCCGACCTGATCCTCTCCATCGCCCGTGGCGGCCTGTTCGTCGCAGGCGCACTGGGCTACGCACTCGACGTGAAGAACCTGCACGTAATGAACGTCGAGTTCTATACCGGCATCGACCAACGTCTGGACCTGCCGGTCATGCTGCCGCCGGTCCCACAGGCCGTCGACCTCGCGGGTGCGACGGTCCTGGTCGCCGATGATGTCGCCGACACCGGCGCCACCCTGAAGCTGGTGCGCGACTTCTGTGTCGACCACGTGGCCGAGGTCCGCTGCGCGGTGATCTACCAGAAGCCACACTCGGAGGTCGACTGCGAGTATGTCTGGCGGCGCACCGACCGCTGGATCAATTTCCCGTGGTCCACCGAACCTCCGGTGGTCCACCGTCGGGCACAGGTCCTCGACGCCTGAGGCGGACAGCGTTCGACTACCGCGCCGAACGCGCGGCCACGATGCAGTCGAGTCGCTCGCCGAGGGCGTTGACCTGGTCGCGCAATGCAATGACGGTGTCCAGCGGATAGTCGACGGCGGCGAGCACCGACTCGATCATCTCGGTGGCCTGATGCCGTAGGGCCTGCCCCGCGTCGGTCGCGCGCAGTTCCACCGCTCGGCGATCGTGCGCGCTGCGAATGCTCTCGACCAGGCCGTGCGCCTGTAGCCGCTGGATGAGCGGCGAGACGGTGCCGTAGTCCAGGCGTAGTTGCTCGCCCAATTCCTTCATCGTGATGGCAGGTCGCTCCCACAGTGCGAGCAGCGCGAGGTACTGCGGGTAGGTCACCCCCATCGCGTCGAGGAAAGGCCGATAGGCCGCCGTCATCGATCGGGACGTGGAGTACAGGGCAAAGCACAGCTGTGCAGCGAGCGAGAGCAGGTCGTGGTCTTCGGCCGCTTCGACACGCACCACGGGCGTGGGATGCGCTTCATCGGGCATTAGAGCACTCTATAGCAGCGAATTCGCCTCTGTAGATGTGCTGTTACGGCGTGACGGCACGGGAAGTGGACGGATGCGATGACACCTGTTTTTCCGACACCTGTTCTACCGGTCGCCGTCCCGACTCCGGGCCGTCCGTTGTCCGGTCTCGCAGACGAGCGTCCGATCACCGAACTGTTCCGGGCGGCCCCCGCCGGGAGCCCAAGTGGCTGTGCGGCATCCGGCGCATGGATGTCAACGGCCGGGTGTTCGTCACGGACCTGTTGTCGCGTTTGGGTTGGGTGCCCGAAACCGAGCTCACGTGGCGGATCCGTGCGGGCATGGTGGTGATCGGCCCGGTCGGCGGGACGCGGCTGAAAGTCGCCCCGGGCGGCGCCGTTCGGGTGCCCGCGCAGGCGCGCCGAAGTATTGGCCTGCCGCCGTGGCGGGCTTCTCGCCCTGCGGGTCACCGATCTCGATCCTGCCCAGTGCCTGATCCTGCTGCGGGAAAAGGGCTGCAGCACACGGTGGCAGCCTGTGTCACCGACCCTGATACAGGCGCTGCAATCGCATGCAACGTCGCGAATTCCCCTGCGCGACAAGACCAACCCGTACGCCAAGAACGGCAGGCCTATCAGTTCTTCGAACGGGTGCAGCAGCTGCGGCCGTTGTTCAAGCCACCGGACCCGGCCTCGCGCACCGAGTATCAGGCTGGTGAGCTCGCTCAGTGCGACTTGTGGTTCCCGCGAGCTGATATCCCGCTGGGGTTCGGTCATGTCGGCCGACCACCGGTGCTGGTCATGGTGAGTGGGTATTCGCGGGTAGTCGCCGCGGTGATGCTCCCGACTCGGCAAAGCCCGGATCTGCTGGCTGCGCATTGGGCGTTGATCTGGCAATGGGATCGAGTGCCGCGAGCGCCGGTGTGGGACAACGAATCCGCAGTCCGACAATGACGCGGCCGTAGACCCCAGCTGACCGACGAGATGAACGCCTTCAGAGGAACCCTCGGCATCAGATAATCCAATGCCGTCCCGGCGATCCTGAAGCCAAAGGGCTCGTCGAACCCGCGAACGGCTACCTCGAGACCTCGTTCCTTCCCGGTCGAAGCTTCACTGGCCCTGATGATTCAATACCCAGCTCGCCGAGCGGCTTGACCGGGTCAACCAGCGCCAGCATCGGCGGTTGGGCTGTCGACCTGTCGATCGTTGGTCTGACGATCGAGCCGCGATGCTCGAACTGCCGCCGGTCGACCCGGTCGTTGGGTGGCGGATATCGACGCGGCTGCCTCGCGACCATTACGTGCGTTTGGACTCCAACGATTATCCGGTGCATCCGTCGGTGATCGGCCGCACCGTCGATGTGCGCGCCGACCTTCATCGGGTGGTGTTCAGCTGCGGTGGCGCCGAAGTCGGTCGTCACGAACGGTGCTGGGCCCGGCATCAGACCATCAGCGATCCCGTCCACGTCGCCGCGGCTGCCCAGATGCGGCGGTCTCGCCATCTGGCGGCCGTCCAGGTGGTCGACACGTCGGGCGAGCACCGCGATCTCACCGATTACGACCGGATGTTCGACCTCGACAGCGAAGGGATCGCCAGATGACCACCAAGTCCTCCGCTAACGGTGCCCGTAATGTAAGTTCTGAAATCGCCTATCTGGCAAGAGCTCTCAAAGCACCCACCCTTGCCGGCGCGGTCGACCGGCTCGCCGAGCGTGCTCGCTCGGAAGGCTGGACTCACGAGGAGTTCCTCGCCGCGTGCCTGCAGCGAGGTAGCTGCCCGCGAAGCCCACGGCAGTGAGGGCCGCATCCGCGCCGCCCGCTTCCCGTCACGGAAGTCCCTCGAGGAGTTCGACTTCGACCACCAACGCTCACTCAAACGTAACGCCATCACCCACCTCGGGACCCTGGACTTCATCACCGCCCGCGACAATGTCGTCTTCCTCGGCCCACCCGGAACCGGCAAGACAGACCTGTCGATAGGGCTCAGCATCCGCGCTTGCCAAGCGGGGCACCGCGTGGCATTCGCGACCGCCGCCGAATGGGTCGCCCGTCTGGCCGAGTCACATCAGGCCGGAAAACTGCAGGAAGAGCCCCGAGACCAACGACTGACTAAACGCGCGATAGGCGGCATGACAGTGCGTTTGTGTCTCGTGGTTCGAGGTTGACGGCAGGCGTCGGCGAGCTCGCGCGCGGCACACTTGTCCAGTGGCTTCGAGACAGCACTACGCCGCGCTGAATATCGTGTCGCCGGGTCATGACTCTGCGCGGCGATTTCATAGCCGGCGGAGTCTCGCTTCTCGGGTTTCAGCCCCGCAGGGTGGCGATAGCCTTCTCGATGCGCCGTCGGCGCGTGTCGGGCTTCTTCGCACTCTCGATGGCGTGCACGTGCTCGCGCTTGCGGCTATAGGCAAGGTTGTCGTAGGCGGCGCGGGCGACGGGGTCGTCGTCCAGGGCGCGGGCGAAGTCCGGGGGCTCGACGACGACGCGCGGCTGGGTGTCGACCTCGACCTCGACCTCGACCTCGTCGCCGATCGCGACACCGGCGGCCTGCCGGTTGGCGTTGCTGAGGCCGAGCAGGTAGCGGCCGCGCATGAGGGCGACCCGGCTCTTCCAGGAATGCCCGTTGATCGTGATCGTCACTGGCGGCCGCGCGCCCTCGCCGAGCGCTGCTACCACCTCGCGAGGAACTTCCAGGCCCCGCATGGGCTCGGGTGGCTCGACGTGGGTCCGAAACTTCATGATCTTTCTCCTGTTGTTGTACCGGCTCACCGCGGATCCGGCCCGTCCGGCTCCGAGAGCCGCTCCCACTTCCTACACCGGGACCATCGCCGTGTCCGGGACGGCTGCGGCATGCGCCGCGCCGTCCTGGGGGGCCATTAGGCAAGAGAACGCGGTTACTCGGCGTAGGGCTGGTCGGTTCCCTGGGTGCTGTAGCCGAGACTCCAGACATAGCCGTCCGGGTCGGCGAAGGTGCCGCCGTACCCGCCCCACGGCAGCGCACCGGCGGGCTTGAGGATGGTGGCGCCGGCCTTCTCGGCCTCCGCCATGATCTCCTCGACCCGCGCCTCGCTGCGGACGACGTAGGTCAGAACCAGCCCGCTGAAGCCGCTGCCTTCCGGGTCCGTGCCCACCTGGCCGGCCAGACCCTCGCGACTGTAGAAGCCGACCGGTGAGGCGCCGTCCGAGTCGAAGAATACCGAGATGCCGTAGTCGTTCTTGATCTTCCAGCCGAGTCCCTCGGTGTAGAACTGCTTGGCCCGGTCCATGTCCCGGACACCGAGGAGGATCGAGCTGACGTGCGCCTTCATGTCTTACTCCTTGCATTATGGATGTATACATACCGGTCAATCGGTATGACAGGACCGGATGAGGAAGGTAACCGGTGGTTGAGCAGGACTGGCTGAGCGAACGGTTCGACCAGCTCAGGCCGTTGCCTCCCACACGTACCCGTCCGGGTCGGTGAACGAACCGATGCCGCTGTCCATGACGATGCGGTGCGATCCGCTGCCTTCCTGCGAGACCCCAGCCTCCTTGGCCGCAGCCTTGCGCGGGTACAACGCCAGGGTGACCGGCGAGCCCGAGTCCGCGAACTCGGCGTACTTGCCGCCGAAGCTCTTCGATGCCGTCAAGCCGCGATCGACATAGAACTGCTTGCTGGCCTTCACATCCGTCACGCCCATCAGCAACACCAGGTCGTCGATCTCGCGGGTGAACGGGCCCACATCCTTCTTCTTCGAGGTGGCGACCTTCCAGATCGTCCCCTCCGGCGCCTGCACCACCGCGCTGTAACCCCACAGGCTCTTCTTCGCGGGCTCGAGGACGGTGAACCCGGCGTCGACCGCGGTGCCGACGAGGCTGTCGACGGTGGAGGGCTGCGACACCACCAGCGACAAGATGAATCCACGGAAACCGGTCGCCGGCGCCGCCGAAGCCCGGAACCCGAGCCGGTCACCCAGTCCGAACGCGGCGTCATAGATCACGGCAGCGGCCTGGGGATCGGCCACCTCGAGGCGAATGTTGATGCCGGCGCTGATGTTCGCGTTGATTTCCATGCTCATAACGCTAGACACGGGCCGGCACGGTCACATCCGTGCCGACCACGGAACACACCACTGAGCGAGACCGTGGGAGTACGGGCAAACCAACCGCCCCGAGCGTCGAGCGACGTCGGCCCCGGACCCGGACCCGATGAACCATGCCGTTTCAACATTGTGCGACAGCCTCACTGCTGAACTCGGCTCGCCGACGCGGCAGACAACCGATCCCGTAATCGAGACCGCCTGGGAACTGCCGGAAGTGGTCATCTGCCTGAGCCCCCCTGACCGGGGCAGTCGATCTCGTTTTCAAGAATCCGTTGAACCAGCAGTGGCTGGATCAACTATCGATGTAGCGGCCGCGCCATGAGTGAGCGTCACACCGCGCTCAACTCGGCATTTCCGAACGTCCACGTAGGCGGCCGGGTCCCGATTGACCCGGAAGATACGGGTCACGTTCGGACCGGAGTTGACACATGTGATTCAAAACGTGTCGAAACATGTTGATGGCCATGTAAGCAGGTCAGGCTCGGCATATCTGCCAGCCCTGACCCCCACACTGACAGTGTCGCAAGGACTTTCCAGCGGGTGGGCTCCCGTCCATCCAGTCCAGGTCAGAGTCGTACCCCGTCCTCGTCGCACCGCACCGTCCAGCCCGTACGTGCCTGTCTCGGCAAGCTCTCGGCAAGATGGCGGAGAGACGAACCCGGTTCCTGACCTGGCCCTCGGACTCGGCCGATACGGTAGGAGGATCGACCCATAACCCCACGCTGATGCACTGTTCGGTTCTGCGCCTGCCGTAGACCGGCCCAAGAATCACCGTGAGTCGACCCTCGGACTGCTGCTACCGATAGATCGCGGCGGCTGGGTGGCTCGTACACCTTTGTGCGCGGTGTTCGAGCCATCCAGCCGGTAGCAGGATCATCCGTATTCAGCGGGGTTCCAGGAGCGGGTCGGCTTGTTGGTGATGATGAACAGCAATGCCTTGATCATGGTGTCACCTCCTTTCTGGGGCTCTGTCGAGCATGGGCAGGGTTTGTAGGGGTGTGGCGAAGGGTGAAAGGCCTGGGGATCGCGGCGTTGGTCACGATCGGGCGTGTATCACCGCCGCCGATCACGCGCAGACAGGTGTTCTCGATGAGGGTGGTGGCGGCATCGGTGATCAGATCGTGGGCGACCGCGGCGCCGGCGCAGGTGAAGGGGCCGGAACTGAAGGGCACGTATGGGCCGTGTGCGCTCGGTCGAGTCCAGCGGTCAGGTTGAAATGCCCCTGGCCTGGTCCAGTGCTGTTCATCATGATGGAGCAGGTAGGGGCTTACGGACAGCAGGTCGCCAGTCCGGAAGGCGATCCCCCCGAACTCGATGGGATGGGGGACGGGCCGGCTGACCATCCAGGAGACCGGCCGGTGCCGCGATGCCTCACGCACGACCCAGTCGACTGGCCAAGGCCATGGTGAGCCCGGGGAGTGGAGACTGCCCAGGAGCACCGACCACGCGAGCGAGTAGCCGAGCGGTCCCACAATGGACCGGAACATCAGCACATACAGCTGCGCAACCGTTGTATCGGCGACCTCGTCGGGACAGGCACCGATCACGGCATCGAGCAGATCCCGCGGTTCGGCTTCTGCAGTGTGGCCGATATCGCTGCGCCGGTCCCGGATCTGCTCGGTCAGCGTGGTGGATAACTTGGTGCGCAGCAGCTGCGCCCACGCCCGCTGCCCCATTAGGGCCGGGCGAAGTGCACCCACGCGTGCATTTCGCTCCAGTAATTGCCGCAACTCGGGAGAACCATCGGGGTGCAACAACACGTCCGCGGTGCACCGATACACCAGCTCGACCCCAGCCGAAGGCCAGCGGGTGACGGAGGGCATTTCGGTCACCGCCGCGGCCAGAGACTCGCGATACTCGGGCGTATGTGTCCGCAGAATCGCGCGCGCAGCGCGGCCGAAGTCGATCTGGGCAGGCCGTGAGGGCAGCATAGAACCGAAGAACCCGGACATCCCCGCATTGAAAGCGCGGTCATTCAACACCGTCAGCGCCAGACCCGTATCGCCGACACACCACCCGCCCCACGGCAGCCCGAACACCTCTACCGGGCTGGTCCGGCGCAGATTCTCGAGGAAACCGTACGGATCACGCCGGAACCGGCGCATCTCTGCAAAACCCATCGGACGGTCCTCTCATGGAGAGGGTGAGCGATTCATCAGATGTTTTCGAGCCGGATCTATCCACTGGCTGTGCGCACAAACGCAGATCAAGCATAGTCTCGAATATTTTACGAGCGAGGCCGTGGAGGTCGACCACGAGGCGAGTACCCCGGCACCGCCGGGGCCTATCGAACACTGTGCCAGCAGTGATATCGGTTCACGATCACCCGCGACCGCCGGCAACCGGTCCTGATGCGCCGTGACACACGCATGAACTCCGAACAACCATAAGGTCTAACCGGCGCAAACCCGATCCGCCTCGGCGAGGGTTCCCGTTGCCAGGCGCGCGTACATGAACATGTCGCGGCGTCGATTGCCGACCTTCTGCCACGATCTGAGGAGCCCTTCGCATTCGAAACCGGCTCTCTCCGCAGTGCGGATCGAAGCGCGGTTCCAAGGTTCCACATAGAGCTGGAGCCGTGGGATATGCAGCTCTTCCAGCGCCCAGGTAGCCATTGCCGCCAGAGCATGCGCGGCGACGCCATGGCCGCGGGCAGAGCGGACCACCCAGTAGCCGAGCGATGCGCGGCCTTCGTCGATGTCCTTCAACCACAGGCCGATACTTCCCAGCGGGGTGTTGTCTCGTCGCCGGACGATCACCATCGGGTATCCGGTTCGATCGGTCGCTCGTTGCCACTGGCACTCGACGAACCGCGTTGCGTCCTCGCGCGAGAAGGTCGCCGACACCGTGGTAATAGGAATCAGGTCGTCGGCAGAGGCTTTCTGAACAAGCTCAAGGTCTGCTGCAGACAACGACCACGGGCGGAGTTCCAAGTCTGCGGTGGCTCTCAGATGCGGTATTGGCAGCGGGTAGTCCATGGTCAGCCTCCCCACAATATGCACAGGATATCGACTCGGTGTCACCATTACCACTTCCATTTCCGAGTACCGCAGGCACACGCCGACCCCCCGCAATTCGATCGCCTCCGGCGGGCATCGGCCGGTTCACCGCGCAATAGAGGACCGAGCCGAGCCGGAAAGCTGGGCAGGCCGGCGACTACCGCCGCCCTCGACCACGCAGGCCGCGGGTTCCACATCTTCCCTCTGCATCCGGGCAGCAAAGTGCCCGCGATCAAACACTGGGAAGACGCCGCCACCCGCGACCTGGACCGGATCCAGCGGTGGTGGCGTCGGTGGCCCGCCGACAACATCGCTGTGGCCTGCGGGCCGTCAGGGCTGCATGTGCTCGACCTCGACACCAGTCACGACCAACCACCCCCGCCGCCGTGGGACCACGCCCGCGATGGCCGCGACGCGCTGGCCCAGCTCGCCGCCGAGGTCTTCTGCACTTGCCAGTTAGGGCACCTATCCATATATCTTGCTCGGGCAAAGCGTGCGAGTTCACGGAGAGTGAAGCTTCTTCAGCGGGAACCGAATCGAGTTCGCGCTGTGGCGCGATGAGACCAGTCGGGTTCCGTCGAACTACAGACTTCGACGAGGCTCGGGACCGCATCCGGTCAGTCGATGGGACAGGCGGTAGGGCCGCTCGGTGAGCGTGCGAGCAATCATCGAGTAGCAGATCACCCAGGTGCCGTGAGGGCTCGTCTGCCGCCCTGACACGATCCTTTAACGGCCTGGTGGGTAGCAGAATCCCTCCGGACCGGAAGCCCCAGAACTTATCTTCTACGTGCGCTTTCGCGCCAATTACCACGTGACTGATAAATCGGGTTTGCCCACCATAGTGATCGATCACCGTAAGCGGCGGGGGTCACACACCGAGGCGCACACGAACTGGGAGACCGATGTGAGATGTGCCGGGGGCACTTTCCCGTTCACAACACACCGACGCGCCGCAGGCGCATCGGTGGATTCAGGCTTAGGGATACTGCGCGCGGGGAGACCCGCCCTCGCTGTGTCGCGGGCGATTCGATGAGAGGAATTCCTTGAAGATGATGGGCGTGAATGTAGCGCGGACCGTGTTGGCTCTGGCGGTTGCGGCGATCCCCGCGTTGGCGGTCACACCGCAGGCGTCGGCAGCGGGTTCGTGCCCCGACTCCTATGTCTGCTGGATGGAGACATACGGCGGCGACATATGGTCGGGAACCCCAGTGCTGCCGCACGGCCAGTGCCAGAAGTTCGGTGAACGCGGGCCTTGGGCCGCGTTCGTGCAGAACAGGAACTACTACCCGGTGAAGTTCTACCCAACGACGCAGTGCACCGGCAACGGTTTCGTCGTGCATGGCAACAACGCCCACCTTGTGGAGCTGCCGTTCAGATCGGGCAGTTACAGCATGGTCTGATCGAATCCACTGCGCTGTTGTGACGGTGGCGTCGAACCTCTCGACCACCCACCGTCACAACAGCAACTTGAACTGTCGAGTTCGCGCTGTGGCGCGGCGAAACCCGTCGGGTTCCGCCGAATTGCAGACTTCGACGAGGCTCGGGAGCGCATCCGGTCAGTCGACGGGACAGGCGGGTAGCGACTTCGATGGGCCGCTCGGTGAGCGTGCGGGCGATCATCGAGTAGTCGACTGCGGTTCGGGAGCTGAGCCCGAACACGTGCGCCACGTGGAGCGGGTCGCCGTCGACCGACAGGGCTTCCTGGAGAACGCGATCCGCGCGGATCTGCTCGACTGGATGCCGAGCAGGTTGAGATGGCAGGTCAGGTGGTAATCGTCGACCGGCGCGGTGCCGAGCACGGAGACGCGGGAAACGATGACATGTCGATTCGAGGTGTACGGCCAACTCAGCTGGAGTATTAGAGGATGTCTCACGTCGTCGGCGGTAATCACCTCGCACCGCTACCCCGGCGAAGTCGGCAAACACCTGCACATCATCCGCATCCGCAGATCGAACTGAAGGAAGCCCCACTGTGGTGGCTTCGCCGATCGCCGACGATCAAACGCTGCCGCCGGTGGCGACCGCCCCTTCGGAGTCGGCCGCCGCGGTGATGGTGATGAACCGGCGCCCGAACCTCTCGTGAATGCCGCGGGAGCCTGCCTTACCGGCAGCGGAAGCTCAGCGCGTACACGAACCGGACGGCGAGCCCAGCGCAGGTGCGGTAGGGACGCCCGGGGTACTCGCCGATGGCGGTGCCGCGGTGACGCAGGTGACCGACGTCGGGCTCGTGGGGCGTGAGTCGTGGTGCGTACGATCGCTGATCACCCACCAGGCGATTGCGGCCACGACGAGGAGGACGACGATCCAGGTCGATCCGGGCCGGTCGCGGGTTCGTGGTTGCGAGGCGGGATTGATTCGACTGGTGGCCGGCCCGGACGGCGCGGGTGTCGCTGTGGGTGTGGCGTCGAGCGCGGCTCGCGCCGCCGTGGCCAGGTCCCCGGCCGTGCGATAACGGTCGTTCGGGTCCTTCGCCATTCCCCGCGCGATGACCGCGTCGTCCCTTTCGCGGCAATGCTCGCGGACTTCGCCGGAAATTATCCGGCACCACACCGAGTGCGGCATCAGGACGCTCTCCACCGATCTGGCTGCGCCGGTGATCGCCGGGCCGCAATGAGTTCGGCTGCCACGGAAGCTACGGCTTCGGACGAGCGCATTCTTGCCTGCCGACTGTCTCAGTCGTGTCGCGGCACGGAAGGCCACCGCATCGCTCCGTGACACCGACTACGGCGAGACCGGGCGGAAGCCGGCGCCGATTCCGCCGCGCCGGTCCAGGTCGGCGAGGATGTCGGTGATAGCGGTGCCGGCGCCCCACATCCACTGGTTGCCGACCAGGGTGTCGCCGGCCACCATGGGCGCTCCGGAATCACCGGGTATCTCCGAAATCGTGTTCACCAGGTAAGGGCCGGTGGTGGTCAGGGTGGTGCCACAGGACCGGTCGCTCGCCGCACCCTGCTTGCACACCGATGTCCCCGCGGGGGGCGGTGATCCGACTCCTCGGATGGTGGTCTTCCCGACGGTCGCCACCGGTTCGACGATCGACTTGTCGAAGACGATGACCGCGTAGTCGAGTCCTGGTCCGTTGGGGCCGGGCACGATCGGGTTGCCGCCGCTGATGTACTCGACCATCCCGAGCACGTCGATCGCCGCTCCGGGCGTGAACACCGCCGACTCGAGCAGCACCCGGTCGCCGGGCCACTGCTTGTCGCCGTCGTACACGCAATGTGCGTTGGTCAGGCCAACCAGATTGCCCGCCGCGTCGTAGCCGATCGTTGTGAGCGTGCAGATATAGACCAACGCGTGGTCGGTCAGCGGCCCGCCGCGCAGGAAGGCCAAGCCAGTGCCGCCGCCTACCGGCATCCGGCCTCGCGGCATGTCACTGTCCGCTGCCGCGACTGTCGTATCGATGAGGGTGAGCAGGAGGGCGACAAGTACGGCCATCAGACTGTTTCGGCTCATCTCGCCTCCGGACAGGGTGGATGGTAAGGCAGCCGGGGCAGATGCGCCGCCCACACCTCGCGGGTGAGCACATCGCGGGTGATATCGCAGATCCGTTGCCGCGTTTCGTTTTCGTCCAGGTCCCAGATACTCATGACACCGCTGCCGACGCCGATCAGCCGATCGGCCGCCACATCGAGGTTGAGATTCCAGGTGGTGCGGCTCGGCATGGTGATGCTCCGCCCGATGGGCTGCGGGTGGGCGCGGTCACGGAAATCCCACAGCCGCACCGTGGAATCCGCGCTGGATGTCGCCATCAGCGTGGCGTCTGCGTTGAAATCGACGGATTGAATATTGAAGGCGTGCGCGATGATCGGATCGCCGAGCGGCCGTGCCAGTCCCGGGGAACTGATATCCCAGACGCGCAGCGTATTCGCGGCCAGCGTGACCATGGTGCGCCCATCGGGTGTGAGGACCGACGCGTAGAACGGCCGGGCGGGATCGCTCGGAATCCGCTGGATCTCACGGGCTTCGCCGTTGCGGGTCAGATCCCAGAACTTGATCATGTACTCCAGTTCCCCCTTCGCGTTCTCGTCGGGCGCGAGCGTCACCAGTAGGTGCCCGGCAATATTCACATAGCACGGCGACCCACTGATTGGGTCTGTACCGAACTTGGTGGGCGGGATGGTCACGACCGGATGAGCCGGATCCGACAGATCCCACAGCCGCACGTGTAACGCCGGCAGGACTTCCACCAGGATCCGGCCATTGAACCCGACGCCGATGGCGTCGGGGAACTGGTACAGCGGCCGGATGTGCACGGGGTCGCTGATATCCAACAGTTGTAGCCCGGCGTTCGGGCCCGCGGTAGCGACCGTCAGACGGCCGTCGAGGCTGAGTGCGGGAGTCGGGATGAAGCCATCAGCGCTCGGCCCGGGGCCGAGATCGGCGAGCGGGCGGACCGATCTCCGGTCGCGGATGTCCCACAGTTCGAGCCGGCCGTTCACCACGCTCGTCACCATGGTGCCGACCGCACTGATCGCCGCCCTATTGGCGAACCAGCCGATCCGGCCCCCGATCACCGCGGGCGGCAGCGACCACAGCCGCAGGCCGCCCTGCGCGCCGACGGCGACGGTGTGCCCGTCAGCGGCGAAAGCCAACGTGTTCGGGCTGTCGCGACAGGGCTGAAACACGTTGGCCTCCTGGCACGGCGGCGACGGTGCGGCCAGAGGTTCCCCCAATCGGGTCGGGTGGGCCCGGTCGACCACAGTCCAGAGGGTGACATTGTCGCGCCCCCCCACGGCGAGGATGTTTCCCTCCGGATCGAACGCGAGCGAGCGCAACTCGGATTTGGTGTCCACCACGAGCGGGCTGCCGAACTGCGCAGGCCTGTCCGGAACGGCTATGTCCCACATCGTCACAGTGGCATCGGCGGTACCGGTGGCCATCAACGCGTTGTCACCGCCGCCGACCGCGAGCGTCGTGCCGTCCCGGCTGAGGGCCATGGCCTGAATCCCCGGGCCCGGCACCGTGATCGGCGCCCCCAGCGGCCCGGGAGCTGGCCCCAGTGACCAGATCTGCACGGTGTGGGAGCCTGCGACAGCCAGCCGGCCCGACGGCGCGAACGCCATCGAGGCGACCGGATCGGTGGTCGTCAACGGACGGCCGGATTGTACCGGCGCTGCGGGATTGCCGAGGTTCCACAACGTCACGCTCGTGCCGTCGGTCGCAGCCAGGGTCCGCCCGTCTGGGCCGAACACGAAGTCGGTGACCTTTCCGGCGGCCTGCGACGGCCGCGGATCCGGATGCGCTGGATCCGATACGTTCCACAGCCGGATCCCGGTACCGCAGGCCGCCCCGAGTAGCGTGCCGTCCGGACTGAAAGCCGTTGCAGTCGCTGGCTTTCCACAGTCCAGCGGCGCTCCTGAGGACACCGGGTGGGCGATATCGGCGACATTCCACAGCCGCACCGCGCCATCTTCACCCGCCGAGGCCAGCATGTGTCCGTCCGGCCGGTACGCCACCTGGTGCACCGCTCCGGTATGCCCGCGCAGGGGTGCGGCCAGCGGCAGGTTCTGTATGCGCAGCAGGCGAGACCGAATATCCGGGTCACCCGGACGCATCCGGTCGGCGACCAGTTCCAGCTGGGCGGACAGAGACGGATCCGTGCTCCGCACACTGTCTGCCTCCGCCAATATCGCAACCAGGTCGGCGTTCTCGTGCTCCTGTTCCGAAAGTCTGGTCTGGGTATAGGCGGCGATGCCGAGCACCAGCACGACAACGCCCACCAGGGCCAGCCCGACGCGCGTCGCGACGGCCAGCCGCCGACCGCGCCTGCGAGCCGCCTGCGCGGCCGTCAGGAACTCACCGACAGCGCCCGTAGGCGTTCCGGCCGCCTTCTCCGCGGCGGCAAGCCGCGCCGGCTGATACAGCAGTGTGGGATCTCGCTGGGCCGCAACCCATTCAGCGGCGTCCAACTCGACCCGCTGCCGCACCAGGAGGTCGACGCGGCCCTCGTCTATCCAGGCGCGCAGGCGAGGCCAGGCGTCCAGCACGATCTCGTGCGTGAAGCAGACGATCTCTTGGGCTGCTCCGCTCTCGCCATCTGCGGCGCCGACGGAATCCGCAGTGATGAGTCGCGCGTCGATCAGGCGGGTCAAGGCGGTCTGTGCGGCGTTGGGATCGACCGTCCGCGTGAGCAATTCCGTGCGCGGGACGCGCCGCCTGGTGTCGCGGCCGTCCGAGCCGACGGTGACCAACCCCATGAGCAGTTCCTTGGCCGCGGTCTGCTCGGCGGCGGTCAGGCCACGCCACGCCTCCTCGGCGGTGGCCGTTACCGATCCGGCCACGCCGCCTGCCTTCCGGTAACCGGCCACGGTGAGCCGGGCACCCGCCCGGTGCCTCCAGGTGGCGGCCATGACATGGGAGAACAGCGGAAGACCGCCCGGATCGTAGCTGCGCCGGTGGTGGCCGCCAGCCAGCCCGCACAACTCGGTCACGACCAGTTCGGCCAGGCCGGGCTCGAGATTCAGGCTGGCCGCGCGTGCCGGTCCCGTGATGGCCTCGGTGAGTTCCTCCACCCGCATGGGCCCGAGTGCGTAGCAGCGGGTGTTGAGCGCGTCCGCCAGCACCGGATAGGTGAGGCAGTGCGGGACGAAGTCGGCCCGCACCGCGAGAATGACCACGGTGCGGGTGGTTTCGTGTGCCGCGGCGAGTTTCGCGAGACGGCTCGAGAAGTCCTCCCGCTCAGATTCATCGAGGCAGACGGTGAAGGTCTCCTCGAATTGATCGACCACCACGAGATCCGGGCGCTCCGCCGCGTTCGCGTCGGATGGGCTGAGCAGTTCGGCCAGCGTCTTCGCTGGTCTCGTACCGGGAGTCATGGTGACAACCGTCCATTCCCGGTCCGCGCAGAGTGTGGGGATGACACCGGCGTGCAGCAGAGAGGATTTTCCGGACCCGGAGGCGCCCAGCACGACAATCATGCCTGCGGCCGGGCCGACCACCCGATCCACCAATTCCGCGGTAGCCTCGACCCTTCCGAAGAACCGTTCGCGATCCTCGGGTCCGTAGGCGGCCAGACCCGGAAAGGGGCAGATGGCCTCGGACTGGGGGTCCCAGGCCTGCGCGGCCCGCCAGATCGCGCGCCATGCGGTCAGTTTGACCAGCTCGGGCGCTGGCGTGTGCCCAGTCCGGGCGGCCTTCTCGATCAGCGTCAGCAGCACAGGCACCAGCGAATCGAACTCGGCCGGAATCGCTTTTCCGCTGCGCCAGTCGCTGATTCGCTGTAACGTGACCGGGTTCCCGCCGGCCGCCGCCACCCGCGCGGACGCCGCGTTCGCCACCGAACGCAAGGTCGGTTTTCCTGCGGCATCGAACAGTGCTGCCAATCTCTCGGCGAACACCCGCCGCGGCGAAGGACTCCCACGGCGCCCGGAGGTCGCGCCCACAGCACTCGACACAACCCCATGATCTCGCGAAAACGGCATTCCGCCAAACGGTTTCGTGACCGACGGTGGTGGAAGAAACTACGAGCGATCCAGCACACCGACAACTTGCGGTAGTTGTGTCTGAACCCGCATATCGGCGATAGGAAGCCAAACGTGCACCTCGTCGGAGAATCCCAGAATGGCCAGGCGTAGCTCGGCAGCGATCATCGGCTGTGCTAGCAAAGCCTCGCACAGCGATACCAGGAAACAACCGCACCAGCACCCGAGAATCAGCACGCACTTGCCCGCCCCGTTCGGGCCGAGGATGCTGAGCACCTCGCCCGGTGCTGCCGCGAATCGACGCCCCCCGCAAGGCCTTTACGGCGCCGAACGACTTCTCGATTCCTTCGACGAGGACTCCTTCTTCGGAACCCCTCGTTTTCCTCCCAGATATTCCGCGTCGAGCACGCGCGCGATGATGGGCAGCGCACGTGGTCCGGTCAGCTCGAGGTGCGTGACCTCGATGTCGTGGTTGGTGATATCGCCGGTCACATAGGGCCGCCAGCCACCGGGGCCGAAGATGTCGGAGGCATCGACGGTTGCGCTGAAATACACGATGTCGCCGTCGAATACCGGGCGCTGGTAGCCGGTTCTGGTCTGCGCCGATGCGTTGAACGATCCGGCCATCCGCTCGATTGTGTCTGCGTCGATGAGCGAAACACCACCCAGCCGTTCGCGAATCAGCTCAGCGGCGGCTTCAGCGGTGGCCTCAGCCGGCACGTCGTCGATACCGAAGACCGAGCCGAAGGCGTTGACGAAGCCGCCCGCGGTGAGCCGCTCGATACTGTCGCCATCGATATCGGTGGTATCGGCGTCGAGTAGTGCGACGACACCGACGGTGTCACCGGCCTGCTGCAGTTTGGTCGCGATCGCGTGTGCGATGAGCCCACCGAACGACCAACCGAGCAGGTGGTACGGCCCGGTCGGCTGTACCGCGCGCATCTCGCGGATGTACCGGTCGGCGAACTCCTCGATCGAACGCATCGGTGGTTCGTGGCCACCGAGATCCGGTGCTTGCAGTCCGTAGATCGGTCGTCCCGGCTGCAGCGCGTCCGCGAATCCCAGGTAGGTCCAGGAGATTCCGGACGACGGGTGGATGCAGAACAACGCGGGTTCGGTGCCGCCGAGCCGGATCGGCAACAGCACGTCCAGTCCGAGTCCCGTTGGAGCGGTAGCGATCTCGGCCTCAGCTAATTGTGCGGCGATGGTGGCGGCCTCCTCGTCGGCGGCGGCCTGCGCGGCCGGAGTGCGGGCGAATTCCGCGGCGGCACCGAGCGCCTCGACCCAGAGGTCGGCCAGCTCGGTCACATCGTCGTGGTGCAGCAGTGTCTCAGAGAAGCCGAAACTTGCTTCCAGCCGGTCACCGACGACCACCGCGTTCACATCGATCGCGGACTGCAGTGGCACGTCCGGGCTTTCGGCCGCGTTGAGTTCGCCGAACTCGTCGGTCGGTAGCCAGCCGAGGCCCTCCAGCCCAGCCGGGCCGGCGCCGGCCGAGTACCGGCCGAGGTAATTGAAGCTGATTCGACCGGGCAGCCGTCGCGGAAGTTGCACTGCCGTATCGGGATTGAGATAGCGCAGCAGACCGAACCCGATGCCCTTGTCCGGCACCGCGAGCAGTTGATGTTTCACCGCACGGATCGCCGTACCCATGGCCGGGCCAGCGGCGAGCGCATCGTCGACATCGATTCCATCGAGATTCAATCGCACCGGATAGATGCTGGTGAACCAGCCCAGCGTCCTGGAAAGGTCGGCGCCGGGGACAACTTCCTCTTGTCTGCCATGGCCTTCCAGCCGCACCAGCGCGGTCGCCTCGGCGATACTCCGGCGTGCCCGCCAGCGCACCAGCGCGAGCGCCAGCGTGGTGAGCAAGGCGTCGTTGACGCCGCCCTGGAAGAGGCCAGGGAGCGTGGTGAGCAGTGTGTTGGTGACTTCCGCGGATACCTGGCGGTCGATCATGCGCAACGTGTGTGCCTGATCGATCGCCGGGTCCAGCTCACGGGCACCGATCAGCGGATCCGGGCCCTCGAGCACGCCCTGCCAGTATTCGAGTTCGGAAACCCGCCGATCCGTGCGGGATTCCTCGGCGAGCGCGTACGCCCACCGTCGCATCGAGGTGCCCGTCTCCGCGAGCACCGGGCTGTTGCCGACGGACACCTGTGCCCAGGCGGCGACCAGATCCGGTACCAGGACGCGCCACGAGACGCCGTCGATCACCAGGTGGTGCGCGAGTACGATCAGCCGACCCGGCCGCGCTCTGGCTCCAGCATCGCCGATCGGGTCGAGCCAGATAAACTGCAGCACAACTCCGTTCGCCGGGTCCAGCCGGTTCGCCGCGGAATCCAAGACGGTCACCGCGAACTCACGCAGGTCGACGGAGTCAGCGGCCGCGTCGAATTCGATTCGATGCAGCAGCGTGTCTACCTCGACGGAGCCCGGTTCGCTTACCAGCAGCCGCCATTCGCCGTCCTCGGCTTGCGTCAGCCGGGCACGCAGAATGTCGTGTCGGTCGAGGACGGCCGCCAGGGTCGCCACGATTCGGCCCCGGTCGATGCCCAGCGGAAGTTCCAACACCGCGGTCTGGGCGAATCGGTTGTAGTTGCCGCCGCGCTCGAGCATGTAGTGCACGATCGGCGGTATCGGCATATCGCCGGTGCCACCGCCGGGCAGTTCATCGAGCGTCGCCACGGTGCCCGCGGCATCGGTCGCCGCGGCCAACGCGGCAACGGTGCGGTGCTCGAAAACCTGCAGCGGCGTGCAATTGAGGCCCTGCTGTTTGGCCCGCGACACCAGCTGGATCGCCAGGATGCTGTCACCACCGAGCGCGAAGAACGAATCATCGGCGCCGACCTTGTCGATACCGAGCAGCTCGGCGAAGATCTGCGCGAATGCCTCCTCGGTCGGGGTCGCCGGCGCCCGGTACTCGGTGCGATCGGTGGTGAATTCCGGCGCGGGCAGGGCCTTGCGGTCGAGTTTGCCGACGGCGTTGAGCGGGATCGAGTCCAGGACGACGAAGGCGGCCGGAACCATATACGCGGGCAAGGTGTCTGCCGCGACGGCACGCACTTGCGCGAGGTCGAGGTCGACGCCGGGGGCGCGCACCAGATATGCCGCCAGCGCGGTCGATCCGGCGGGGCCGGGTACGCCCAGCGTCACCGCGAAATCGACGCCCTCGGCGCGACCGAGCACGGCGTCGATCTCGCCGAGCTCGATGCGCTGTCCGCGCACCTTGACCTGAAAATCGGTGCGGCCGAGGTACTCCAGCTCCAGCCCCGACGCCGTTCGGGTCCAGCGGACCAGATCGCCGGTGCGGTACATGGAATCGCCCGGTCCGCCGAAGGGATTCGCAATGAAGCGGGCGGCGGTCAAGCTCGGCCGGGCGTGATAACCGCGGGCCAGCGCGGGCCCGGCGAGGTAGAGTTCGCCCGCGACGCCGACGGGCACCGGACGCAACCGATCGTCGAGCACCAGGACGGATGCGCCGCGGACGGGCTTGCCGATAGCGACCGGCTCGCCGACGACAAGTGGCGTGGAACCCGTCGCCCAGATGGTGAATTCGGTCGGACCGTACAGGTTGATCATCGTCCGATCCGCGGCCCACCGGTCGACGAGTTCGGCGCCGACGGCCTCGCCCGCCACCGCCAGCACCCGCACGCTCGACACCTCGGCGGGATCGATGGTGGCCAGCGCCGACGGGGTGATCACCATGTGGGTGACTTGTTCGGCGTCGATCAACTCGGCCAGCGCGCTGCCGCCGAACACCTCGGGCGGTGCGACCACCGAGGCGCCGCCGGATCCGAACGCCATCAGCGCCTCGAATACCGACGCGTCGAAACTCGGCGAGGCCACCTGCAATACCCGCGACGTCGCGTCCATCCCGAGCAACTCGCGTTGGGCCGCTATGAGATCGGCGATGCCGCGGTGGGAAACGGTGACGCCCTTGGGCGTTCCGGTCGACCCGGAGGTGTAGATCATCCATGCCGGACTGTCCGGCCGGATCGGGCTCGGCAGTTCCTGGTCGCGCAGTCCTCGACCGCCCGCGTGACCCCAGCGTTCGACGAAGGTGAGGTCGTCGAGGACCAGCCAGTGCGTGCTGTCCGGCAGTGTCGGGCGATAAGCGCCGATGGTGAGGCCAACGCGGGCACCGGAATCGGTGAGCATGTGATCGATGCGGTCCACTGGATGCTTCGGGTCGACAGGCAGGAAGGCCGCCCCGATCTTCGCGGCAGCCCACATCCCGGTGAGCAGTTCGGCGGACCGGGGCAGGCCGAGCGCAACCACCGTTTCCACGCCGGCGCCCACCTCGAGCAGCAGCCGTGCCAGTCGGTTGGCGTGCATATCGAGTTCTCGGTAGGTCGTGGTCTTTCCATCGACGACCAGCGCGGGATGCTCCGGATACCGCGCGACAGAGTCGGCGAGGAGTTGCGGAAGCGTTGTCGTGCCGGTGGTTTCGGGACCGCGCACCGGAACCAGCGCCGCGCGCTCGGCATCGTCGAGGATGTCGATATCAGCCAGGCACACATCCGACTGCGCCAGGACCGTCGTGAGTACCCGCCGCCACCGGGTCGCAAACGACGCGACCGTCGCCACGTCGAAGAGGTCCTTCGCGTAGGTCAGCACACCGTCCAGTCCGGCCGGTCCGGTGTCGGTGAAACGTTCACGCAGGTCCAGCATCAGATCGAATTGCGATGCGTCACGGTCGAAGTCCTCTATTTCGAAGCGCAATCCGGGCAGCTCCAAGACCGGCTCGGCGAAGTTCTGCAGCGTCAGCGACACCTGGAACAGCGGGTGATGCGCGGTGGACCGGCTCGGGTTCAGCACCTGGACCAGCCGCTCGAAGGGGACATCGGAGTTGGCGAACGCGTCCAGATCCGCCGACCGCACCGCAGTGAGAAACTCGGCGAATGCAACGCCCGGGTCGACCGGGGTGCGCAGCGCGAGCGTATTGACGAACATGCCGACGAGTTCGTCGAGCGCCTCCTCGCCGCGGCCCGCGATCGGGGTGCCGATGACGACATCGTCGGTGCCTGCGAGCCGGGCCAGCAGCACCGCGAGCGCGGCGTGCACCACCATGAACAGGCTGACATTGTGTGCGGCAGCGAATTCGATCAGGGCCCGGTGCATTTCGGCTTCGAAATGGAATTCGAACTCGGTGCTGCGCATTGTCTGTACGGCCGGGCGTGGCCGGTCGGCCGGCAATTCCAGCACGTCCGGCGCACCGTTGAGTGAGTCTGTCCAAAAGCGAATCTGCTGTGCGGCGATCGATTCCGGATCGGATTCGCTGCCGAGCAGTTCCCGGTGCCAGAGCGCGAAGTCGGCGTACTGGACGGCGAGCGGGACACGGGTGGTGTCGGCGCCGGTGGCGCGCTCGGAGTACGCGGCAACCAGATCGGCGGCGAGCGGCGCCATCGACGTGCCGTCGGCGCTGATGTGATGCACCACCAGCACCACGATATGAACCGGAGCGGAACCGTCGAGCCGCAACAGCCCGACACGCAGCGGCGGTTCCGTCGCGAGGTCGAATCCCGTGCCGGCCAGCTCATTGATCCGATCCCGCAGCGGCGCACCGTCTTCGGTGTCGATCAGCGGCATCGGCGGCGCGGCCGCCGCGGTGCCGATCACCACCTGACGTGGCCCCTCCGCATCCACCGGATAGAGGGTGCGCAGACTTTCGTGTCGATCGATGACATCGGCCAACGCCAGCCGCATGGCGTCGACATCGAGGTCGCCGGTGAGCCGGAGCGCGACGGCGATGTTGTACGCCGGCGAGGTCGGATCCATCCGGTTTAACACCCACATCCGTTGTTGCGCGGGAGACAACGGAACTCGGTCCGGCCGGATCCGCCGGGCGAGCGCGAAGCGTCCCGGCTTGTCGTCGGTGGCCGGGACGACGCGCGCGGACAGCTGTGCGACGGTAGGCGCGTCGAACAGGTCGCGCAGCGCGATGGTCGAACCCAGGGCCGAATTGACCCGGGCGACAACCTTTGTGGCGCTGAGCGAATTGCCCCCGAGTTCGAAGAACGATTGATCGACACTCACCCGCGCAGTGCCGAGCACCTCGGCGAATACCGCGGCGACGGCTTGCTCGACGGCCGTGCGCGGGGCGAGATACGGCCGCCCGGTATCCGAGAAGTCCGGGATCGGAAGGGCTTTGCGGTCCAGCTTGCCGACCGGGGTGAGCGGGATGGAGTCCAATACGATGAGGTAGCCGGGCACCATGTACCCGGGTAGCTCCGCGGCCACCTGCGCACGCAGCCGTTCGGTATCGAGTCGCACGCCCTCGGGGGGCAGGACATAGGACACCAGCACCGTCGCGCCCGCCGGTCCGGCGCGGCCGATCGTGACCGCGTATTCGACCTCCACGTCCCGGGACAACACCGCGTCGATCTCACCGAGTTCGATCCGCAGTCCGCGAATCTTGACCTGGAAGTCGCTGCGGCCCAGGTACTCCAGCTCATATCCGGAGTCGTGCCCGAGGACCCAGCGCACCATGTCCCCGGTCCGGTACATCCGCTCACCGGGTTCGCCGTGCGGGTTGGCGACGAAACGCCCCGCGGTCATCTCGAACCGGTTGAAGTAGCCACGTGCGAGCGCGGGACCCGCCAGGTACAGCTCACCCGGCACGCCCACCGGTACCGCGCGCAGCCAGCTGTCGAGCACCATATTCGCGGCGCCGCGAATCGGCCCGCCCATCGTGATCGGTTCGCCCGCGACGAGTTCGCCGGGCCCGGTCGCCCAGATGCTGAATTCCGTCGGACCGTAGAGATTCACCATCCGGCGCCCCGCCGACCAACGCTCGATCAACTCCGGTGTCGCGGCCTCACCCGCGACCGAGAGCACGCGCAGGTGCTCGAGGTCCGTCGAATCCATGGTGGCCAGCGCGGACGGTGTGATCACGGCGTGCGTGACCCGTTCCGTGCGCAACAGCCGCTCCAATTCGGTGCCGCCGTAGACGTCGGGCGGTGAGACGATAAGCCTGCCGCCCATCCCATGCGCCGTCAGTAGTTCGAACACCGAGGCGTCGAAGCTCGGCGAGGCCACCTGCAAGGTCCGTGCGGTGTGGTCGAGCGCGAGGGTCTCCTGCTGGCAGGTGACCAGATTCGCCACACCACGATGGCTGAGCAGTACGGCCTTCGGCTTGCCGGTGGAGCCCGAGGTGTAGATCAAATAGGCGGTCTGGTCGATATCTATCGGTCCGCCGCGGTCCTCATCGGTAATGGGGGCATCGGAGACCATCATGACCCGGCGAATGGTGTTCAGGTCGTCGAGCAGCAGCCAGTCGATACTGCCGGGCAGCGTCTCACCGGTCGCGGTGACCGTCACCCCGATCGGCGCCTTCGAATCGCTGAGCATGTGCTCGATGCGTTCGACCGGATAGTTGGGATCCAGCGGCGCGAAGGCCGCACCCGTCTTGGCCAGCGCCCACAGCGCCACGACGGACTCGAGCGACCGGGTGAGGGCCAGGATGACGAAGATCTCACGGCCGACACCGCGGCCGAGTAATACCCGGGCGAAGCGGTTGGACCAGGCGTCCAGTTCGCCGTAGGACATGTTGAGTTCGCCCGCGCTGACTGCGATGGCGTCCCTGTCGATAGCCGCACCAGCGGCGAGGATTTCGGGCAGAGTGCGCAGTGGCACCGATGCGGGTCCGCGGACCGGAAGTAGCGCGGCGCGTTCGGTGTCGTCGCAGTACTGCAGCTGCGAAACCTGGGCGTTCGGGGTCTCGGCGAGCTGCGTGAGCAGTCTGACGAAGCGATTCAGGAAGAGTTGTGCCGCAGCAGTTTCCAGCTGGTCTGCCATGAACTTCAGGGTGATTCGCAGCGTGTCCTGTCCGTCACTACCGCGCAGCGGAATGACGATGAGGCTCAACGGATATGGCGTGGTGTCGGCGGTGTCGACGTCGAGTACCCGCATGCCCGCGATGTCGAGTGCTTGCGACAACGCTTCGCGGTCGATCGGGAACGACTCGAATACGGTGAGTGTGTCGAACAATTCGGCGAGGCCGATGGCCTGATGGATGGCGGCCAGCCCGACGTGCTGATGGTCCATCAGCCGTGCCTGCTCGGACTGTACGCGGGCGAGCAGGTCGGTCACCTTCTCGGTGGGATCGAGTTGTACGCGCACCGGCAGCGTATTGATGAACAGCCCGATCATCGATTCGACACCGGCCAGCTCCGGCGGCCGGCCCGAGACCGTGCCGCCGAAGACCACATCGGTGCGGCCGGTGAGCATGGCCAGCAGCATCGCCCAGCCCGCCTGCACCATGGTGTTGACCGTCGCGCCGGATTCGCGGGCGGCCGTCTCCAATCGGGTGACCGTATCGCGGGACAGGTCGACGGAGATCGTGCCGGTCTCGGTCGATTCGATATCGGCCAGGGTCGGTATCGCCCGGGTCGCGGTATCGATGCCGGCCAGGGATCGCCGCCACGCCGCTATCGACGCGGCGTCATCCTGTTCACCCAGCCAGCCCAGGAATCGGCGATAGGAGTGCACCGGTGGGAGCGCGCTGTCGTCGCCCGAAGTGACGTACAGGGCCAGCAATTCGCGCACCAGCAGCGGCCCGGACCAGCCGTCCAGGACGATGTGGTGGTTGGTGAGCACGAAACGGTATTCGTCGGGCGTAATCCGGATCAGCGTGCAGCGCAGCAGCGGGGGACGGGCGAGCTCGAAGCGTGTACGCGCGTCGAGCGCGAGCATGCGGTCGAGTTCGCGCCCGCGTGCCTCCGTGTCGGCGATGCCAGTCAGATCGACTTCCTGCCAAGGGATTTCGATGTCGCCGAGAACGAGCTGGCGGGGACCGTCGTCGGTCTCCACGAACGCGACCCGCAGGTTCTCCTGCCGTGCCACCAATGTCTGTGCCGCGGTGCGCAATCGGGCGGCATCGACGGTACCTGCCAGCGTGAGCAGTGACTGCACCGTGTAACCGTCCGCGGTGTCGGAGTCGTACACCGCGTGGAAGAACATGCCGTATTGCAGCGGCGACAGCGGCCAGACGTCGGTGAGGTTCGGGTAGGTCCGCTCCCAGTTGTCGATCTGGGGCTGGGTCACCGGGACGAGGTCGAAGTCGGACGGCGTGTGGCCGCCCGCCTCCGCCGACCGAATATGGTCGGCGATTGCGCCCAATGCGTCCGCCCAGAGTGCGGCGAGCTCGCCGATGTCGGCGGCACCGAGCAGCCGGGAAGCATAGCCCCAGCTCACCTCCAGGCCGGTGTCGGTCAGGGTGGCGTCGATGTCGACGACAGCGGCCAGCGGCGCGAGATCATCAATGAGTGCCGAGAAGCTCTGTGTCGGAAAGGTTTCGCCGTGCACCGACGTCGTCCGGTCGTGATAGGTAAAGGTGATCTGCGGGGTGGGCGCGTCGGCGAGCGCGACGATGCCCTCGGCGTTCAGATAACGCAGGATGCCGAAGCCGACCCCCTGGTCCTGCAACGCCCGCAACTGCTCTTTCGTGGTCTTGATCGCGGTGCCTGCCGCGGTGCCGCCGGCGAACGCGTCGTCGAGGTCGATGCCGTCGAGGTCGAGGGCCGCCGGATACGTGCTCGCGAACCGGCCTACAGTGCGTGCGATATCAGCGCCGGGCAGGGTCGCGACCGCGCGGCCGTTGCCGGTCAATGTCAGCATCGTGGATTTCCGGTCGCGCCAACGGCTTACCGCCATGGCGAGCCCAGCGATCAGCACATCGTGGCCGCTGCAATGGAATCGATCCGGTGTCGTGGTGAGTACGGCCGCCACCACGTCCGGCGGGATGACGGTCCGCAAGCTCGCGGCGGTCGACACGATGTCCTCGGCTGGATCGAGCGTGCCGGAGCCGATCGGCGCGTTCGGTGTGGACAGGATCTGTTGCCAGACAGTCAGTTCAGTACCACGTTCGGCCGCGTTTTCGAGCTGGCCGTGCGCCCAGCGCCGGAACGAGGTTCCGACCGGTTCGAGCGGATCGCCCGCGGCCGAGGTAGCCAGATCCGTGAGCAGGATGTGGCAGGAGGCGTCATCGATCACCAACTGGTGCAGCACAAGCCAGCACAGTGGATCGGCGTCCACCCGTTCGATCAGTACGAAGCGCGCGACGACACCGTTCTCCGGGTCGAGCAGGTCGCGGGCGCGCCGCAGTTCCTGTGCACAGATCGCGTCCACATCTTCGGAACCTGCCGACACCGCGTGCAGCAGGGTATCGGCCTTGACCGAACCATGTTCGGCGACAACCCATTCCCAGCCGGGCTCCGCGCGTCGCAGCGAGGAGCGCAGCAGATCGTGGTGATCGATCAATGCCTGCACAGCAGCGCCGAGCCGAGCCCGCTCGAAGCCCGTGGGCAGCGCGATCAACGCCGCACGGCCGAGCCGACGCCAGGTATCGCCCTGGTCCAATATCGCGTGCGCCGCGGGCGTCAACTCTACGGAACCGATACCGCCACCCGGCAGTTCGTGCACCACGTGGGTCTTCACCTCGGTGGCGACCGCCGCCAGCGCGGCAACGGTCTTGCGCTCGAACACATCCCGCGCGCTGATGCGAATCCCGGCGGCCTTCGCCCTGGCCACCAACTGGATGGAGACGATGCTGTCGCCGCCGAGCGCGAAGAAGCTCTCGTCGACGCCGACCGCATCCAGTCCGAGCACCTCGGCGAACAATGCGGCAAGCGCCGCTTCGCGCGGCGTAGACGGCAGCCTGCTCAGAATGGTTCTGACGCTGAAATCCGGTGCGGGCAATGCCCTTCGATCCACCTTGCCGAGGGGCGTCAGCGGGATGCTGTCCAGCATCATGACGACGGCGGGCACCATATAGGCCGGAAGTGTTTCCCCGGCAGCCGCCTTGAGTGCCTCCGGGTGCACCTCGGCCCCCGGCTTGGGCAGTACGTACGACACCAGCGCAGTGACACCGGTACCGGTTTCGGCGCCGATGGTGAGTGCGAAGTCGACGTCCAGGTGTCGTTGCAGGGCGGCGTCGATTTCGCCGAGCTCGATACGGAAGCCGCGCACCTTCACCTGGAAGTCGCTGCGGCCCTGGTACTCCAGCTCATTGCTCGCGGTCCAGCACACGAGATCCCCGGTGCGGTACATCCTCGCACCAGGCGCATACGGGTTCGCGACGAATCGACTTGCGGTCAGCCCGTTGCGCTGGTGATACCCGCGCGCTACCCCGGTGCCCGCGAGGTACAGCTCACCGACGGCGCCCGTGGCGACCGGGCGCAGCCAGGGGTCGAGCACGACGGCGCTGACGCCGCGGACGAGGCTGCCGATCGTGACCGGACCACCAGGGGTCATGGGACCGCTCAAGGTCACGGTGACGGTGGTTTCGGTGGGCCCGTAGCCGTTCAGCAGGGTCCGATCGGACCATTTCGCCACCAGCTCGGGCGGGCACGCGTCACCGCCGACGACGATCGTGCGCAGGTCCGGCAGCGTTGCCGGGTCGAGCGAGCCGACGACTATCGGCGTCACATTGAGATGGGTGACCTGCTGTGCGCGCAGGACCGCTGCCAGCTCCTCGCCCGCATACGCCGCCGGTGGCACCACAGCGAGCGTCGCACCCGCCGCGAGCGTGACGAGAATTTCCTCGACGGAGATGTCGAAGCTCGGCGAGACAGCGTGTGCCACAATGGAATCGGCATCGACACCGAACCCGCTGCCGGAACTCGCGACCAGGTTCGCCAGTCCTCGATGCGACACCAGCACACCCTTGGGCAGACCCGTCGACCCAGAGGTGTAGATGATGTACGCGATTTGGTCCAGGTATATGGGTGAGCGCCGGTCGGCATCGGTGACCGGCGCCGCCTCCTGCGCGGCTATCGTCCCGCCGATCGTCTCGTCGTCGATGAGCAGCCAGTTCACCCACTCCGGCAACGACTTTCGGGCCTCGGACACGGTCACGCCGATGACGACACCGCTGTCGCCCACCATGTGCTCGATCCGGTCGGCGGGATAGGTCGGGTCGATCGGCACGAATGCCGCACCTGTTTTCGCCACCGCGAGCATTGCCAGCACGGACTCGGCCGAGCGCGGGATCGAAATCGCCACGGTCCGTTCCGGTCCGGCGCCCGCGGCGATCAGTACCCTGGCGAGCCGATTCGAATATTCGTCGAGCTCGCGGTATGTGCGGCCGGTATCGCCCCACTGCAGTGCCATGGCGCCCGGGTTGATTGCCGCACCGGCGCTGAGGATTTCGGGAAGTGTGCGTGGGACTACGCCCGCCGGTCCCTGCGCCGGTACCAGCTGGATGCGTTCGTCCTCGGATACGACCTGCACGGTGGAGAGCGGCGCATCCGGTCCGGCGGCGAGGAAACGGTGCAGGAACAAGAGGAATCGGGTGTGGTGCGCTGCCAATTCGGCGTTGCTGTAGAGGTTTCCGTTGCCCTGCAGATCGATATGGGTGCTCTCACCGCCCACGCCGGGATACAGGTTGACGAACAGATCATCGATCAGCCCGGAGGTCAGCACGTGCAGTCGGCCGGTGACCGAGCCGAGCTGAATCCTGGTGTCCACCATCATCAAGTTCACGGCCGGACCGAACGATGCGGCCTCATCCATCGCCCAGCCGAGATCGCGGACGATATCCTCCTGCCGGTAGCGCTGCCGCCGCAGCGCACCAGTCAGTTCACTCTGTGCGGCCCGGATCACGTCACCGACCGTGGTGGTCGGATCCAGTGCAAGGCGGAGCGGGACGACATTGGCGACCATGCCGCCGGAGCGGCGTAGCGACGCCGTCGTGCGCGCCGAGACAGGCAGGCTCAGGATCACCTCGGAAGCACCGGTCATCGCGGCGAGATAAGCGCCGAAGGCGGCGACTATGGTCGGCGCGGCACCCGAGTCGGCCGCCTTCGCCACCGAGTCGAGCAATTCGGCCGTCGCCGCGGGCAGCGCGCCCGAAACACGGTTCGGATGCGCGTCGACATCGGCCTCGCGACCCGCGAGATTGACCGGGTCGGCCATCCCGGCGAGATGGCCGCGCCAATATTCGCGGTCGGCTTCGAAGCGGTCCGAGCTGCGGTAGGCCAGATCGGCGTCGACAATCTTCTGCAATGGTTCGGCCTTGCCGGCGGGCGCCTCCCGACCCTCGACGGCCGCGTTGTAGAGCTCGCCGGTGCGTTGCACCAGGGCTAGCGCGCCCATGCCGTCCAGCACGATGTGGTGCATGCGCGAGTACCAGAACCAGCGATCATCGGCGAGTTGCAGCATGGTCACCGCGACCAGCCGGTCTCGCAAGAGATCCAGCGGCGCCGAATACTCCGCGCGCATCCAGGCGTGCGCGGCAGCCTCTGGGTCGGATTTGCCGCGGAAATCGATGGTGACCAGGTCATCGTCGAGCGTCGTGTCGACGAACTGGAACGGCTGACCGTCGACGTCGAGCAGACGGAGGTAGCCGGTGCCGAATTCGCGCCCGGTCCGGCGGGCGGCGTCGGCCAATGTATCGAGATCGAGCGGGCCGATCAGTTCGACATATTGCGCGATCGAGATGGGAGTGTCGCCCGCGATGTGCTGGGCGAACCAGATACCGCGCTGGGCGGCCGAGAGCGGGAACGCGCCATCGGGCGCGGTGCTACCGGTGACAGCGTATGGCGCGGATTGCTCATGCATAAGCAGACCTGCGTTCTGACGAATCGGCGCTGGGTTCGGCGTGCATCCGACCGTCGGTGTAGCTACCGGTTGGGGTAGTACTCGCCGCTGCACACACGCGACGGCAACTTCAGTCTGAACCGTTGCCGAGCGCGCCGAAAGGGTATTGACAAACACTGGCGATGGCGACTGCTTGCCGTCGCTCGAAATGAGGCGCTGACGGGCGCTTGCAGGTCGCTCGAAATGGGGCGTAGCGACTGCTGAGCCGTTGCGGCAGCTGGGTCACCAGCCGATAGAACTCGTTGGAGACGCCGGTGTAGATCGCGGTCGACGCCGCATGCGCGTGCCCGACCTGCTCCTGCATTATCTTGAACTTCTGGCTGTTCGAGCCTCTGAACAGCTGGTTTGCGTCGGCGACAATGTCGTCGTCGTAGTCGGTGGAGGCAGGATGCTGGGCCACTCGACAGGGGCCGATCGTTATCGAGCCGGAATGATTCGGGCGGGACGAGCGGAGGTGTTAGCTGGGAGATCGACGGTGTCAATTACCCGCCATATCTGCCTCCTACGGTTCGAACGCCAGCAGCGGTTTGCCCCCGTGTTCGGGAGCTTCGGCCAAATAGACGGCTTCGCTGAACTTTTCGACGGGGATCGGCTGGCCCTCCGGCACGCACAACGTGCCGCTGTCGGCGAGCTGAACTGTCCGGTCGATCGCGGCAGCCATCCGATCCTTCGGGGTCTCGGTGAACCAGCGGAACAGCCAAAACCCCCGAACGGTCTTTGTTTCGTAGATCAGTGAACGCGCGAAGATCGGGATGGTGAGTTTGTCGGGATCGGTTTGGCGGTGCGTGGACAGCGCACCGTAGACGACCAGCTCACCGTGCGGTGCCAGCGCACGCGACACGTCCGCACCCACCTGACCGCTGACACAGTCGATCGCCTTGGACACACCGTCGTGGCCTGCGATGTCGGCCACCCGTTCGCGCAGGTCTTCATCCTCCGTGCAGATCACCGCGGTGCCCCCCAGCGCGAGGATGTCCTCGACAGCGGATCGACGGCGGACCACGTTGAGGGTCTTGAAGCCGACGTGCGCCCCGAGTTGGATGACCGACTGGCCCACGGTTGAACCGGCCGCGGTCTGCAGGAGCCATTCACCCTGTCGAACATCGAGCTCATCACCGGTCAAGATCACGGCAGTGAGAGGATTGGCGAGAATCTGGGCGGCCGTGGAGTCACTCATGCCGGCGGGAACAGGCAAGACCCGCCCGGCATCAGCGACAACATATTCCTGCCACGTACCCGTGACTCCGATCGTAATGACACGTTGCCCGACGGTCAGACCGTCTGTGCCGCTACCGAGTTCGTCGATCACACCGACGGATTCGATTCCGGGTACGGTCGGGAACTCCGGGGTGAATCCGTATCTCCCGCGGATGGTATGCAGATCGCTGGCATGGACAGGTACAGCTTTCACTCGGATCCGGACCGGGCCGGGACCGGGCTCCGGAAGCGGGCGGGTCTGCAGGCGCAGGACCTCGGACGGTTCGCCCAACTTGTCGGCGACGACAGACCGCATCGTTCGCATCTTCATGACGCTCCTTCGGTCGGATCCCAGATCTCATCGGCCTGCTCGACCCAGTTCTTCACGCAGCTCTGCGAGATCCCGAAATCCTTCGCGATCTGCGTCAACGGGAGCTCGCCCTTGCGGGCGACCGCGACCACCCACCGCCACACAGATCGAACAACTTGTCAACGAACATCGAGCACACGCCGTCGTCCGGTCGAACACCCGTGACGGGCACGCCGCCGTCAGCAGCTTCGTCTCCGCATTCCGGTGCTTGTACAAACACGCCGAACGCGATCGGCTCATCCACCCACTCGACAACCCCGCAGCCCGAGTCGACAAACCCCGACCACTATTTGAACAAGCGTCCACTCTTGCCGTTGCCGACCTGTCGCACCGCGAAAAGGTTCGACCACGCGCCGGCAATGCCGCGGCGCGTGGTCGACAGCGTCCCACTCGGCTAGCTGTACTGACCTGAGAGGTTAGTAACGCGGCTAGCGGGCGGGTGGCCTGCGAGTGCGGTGTGGCCGCGGTGGTGATTGTAGGTGTGGAGCCAGGTGGTGAAGGCTGCGCATCGTTCAACATCGCTGCGGTAGAGCCGCGCATAGGCCCACTCGTCGGCCAGGGTGCGGTGGAAGCGTTCGACCTTGCCGTTGGTTTGGGGCCGGTAGGGACGGGTGCGTTTGTGGACCACCGGCCCTAGGGCCTCGGCGAAGGTGCGGGATCGGTAGCAGGACCCGTTGTCGGTCAACACCTTTCGGGTGATGATGCCGTTGGCGGTGAACCAGGCGTTGGCGCGTGCCCAGAACGCGGCGGCGGTTTCCTTGCGCTCGTCACCGAGGAGTTCGGTATAGGCCAGCCGGGAATGATCATCGAGGGCAGTGTGCAGGTAGTGGTAGCCGTGCATCGGGTTGCCGTGAACATTGTTGACCCTGGTTAGCTTGTGCGCCTGGGAATTTCGGTTGCCAGCGGAACGGCCGAGCTTGCGCCAGCCACCGCCGTCGGGGATCTTGCCGAGTTTCTTGACGTCGATGTGGATCAGATCGCCCGGGGCATCGTGTTCATAGCGGCGTACCGGTTGGCTGGTGGCGCGGTCGAGCCAGCGCAGCCGTGCCAGCCGGTAGCGGGTCAGGACCCGGTGCACCGTCGAGGGATGCAAGCCCAGTAGGTAGGCGATGCGGGCCGGTCCCCATCGGCGCAGCACACGAACTTTGATGATGCGGCGTTCGGTGCGAGTCGGTGTCCGGCGCGGGCTGTGATGTGGTCGCGAGGACCGATCGACCATGCCCGCCGGGCCCTGCAGGCGATAGCGACCCGCCCACCTCGACGCGGTGGTGGCCGAGACCTGGAACCGTTCGGCCGCCCGGCGGAGCGGCCAACCTTCATCGACGACACAACGAGCAAGACGCAACCGGCCCAACTCCGTGAGCGGGGCATTACGGTGAGACACGAAGACCTCCGACAGGTGAATGCGTTCCTAGACAGCTCGCACTTCACTCGGAGGTCTTCGCCATGTCAGCTCGCCACGCCGTCACCAACGTCCATGGTCAGTACAGCTAGCCGACCACCGAATTCATGATCGTGCCCGCACTCGTCGCGACGGCACCGCCCGCCATGGCGCTGGCGATCATCTTCGGCGACTGCAGGTTGCCGCCGTTCCACTTCTCCCAGGCGAAGCGGCCGCCGCCGTAGGTGATCGCGGTGATGCCGGACAGTTGGATCATCCAGGTGAAGTAGCGACCCATTTGCAACAGCTTCTCCGACATCGGTGGCGCCTCCGGTGTCGGATTGCTGACCTCTGCGAGAACGGTGTCGTGCAGTGCAGCGAGAATCATGCTCACTTTTCAGGCTCCTATCGCATGCCGGGGTGATGCTGCAGAAGGAAGAGGAGGTACTCCGAAAACGAGATGCGCCGCCGAGAAATGC
Organism: Nocardia sp. NBC_00403; assembly: GCF_036046055.1. Taxonomy (NCBI): domain Bacteria; kingdom Bacillati; phylum Actinomycetota; class Actinomycetes; order Mycobacteriales; family Nocardiaceae; genus Nocardia; species Nocardia sp. NBC_00403. The sequence continues at coordinate 4,588,424 of NZ_CP107939.1, read as the reverse complement.
CTCGGATCACCGGCGCGGCGGCACTATCTGTGGCCGTCGACGCGGCAGTCGGATGCCATGTCGTGTCCCACTTTCCGCTCGTTTGCTGAAAGAAAACTCCGTGACCTGATCAATTCAACCTCATCAAGATCACCTGGCTGGGGCGACACACCGATTGTACTGTGACTCGCCGCACAGCGTGCCCACTTTACCGCCCTTGCGGCGACACCAGGATCCGGAGTCCGTCCAGCGCAATTGCCCATGCCAGGCGTTCGCCAGGCATATCCTGAGCGGGAAAATTCGCGGGAGGGAGTCGCTGCACGATGGCGGCTCCGTGGAGGGAAATCGCTATGCCGGACAGTCAGGATCAGACCATTACCGGATTGCCGACCAAGATCGACACGAGCGTCGCACACGAGGCGCGCGTCTACGATTACTGGCTCGGCGGCAAGGACAACTATCCGGCCGACCGAGCCCTCGGGGACGCGATCGCCTCCCATATCCCCGCCATCTGCAGCATGGCCCGTGCCAATCGGGCTTTTCTCGGCCGAGCCGTGCGCTATCTCGTCGGCGAGGCGGGCATCAACCAGTTCCTCGATATCGGCACCGGCATCCCGACCGCGGGCAATACGCACGAAGTCGCGCAGCGACTCGATCCCGCGGCACGCGTGGTCTATGTCGACAACGACCCCATCGTCCTCGCACACGCCAGGGCACTGATGTCGAGCACACAGGAGGGTAAGACCGCGTTCATCCACGCGGACCTGCACGACCCGACATCCATCCTCGCCGATCCCGCACGCACCGCGACCCTCGACTTCGACCGCCCGGTCGCGATCATGCTGGTCGCGATCATGATGTATTTCCGCGACACCGACGACCCGCACGGAGTGATCGGCGCCCTGCTCGACGCCGCCCCCTCCGGCAGCTACCTCGTCCTCACCCACCCCACCGCCGATTTCGATGCCCGCGCCATGGCCCGCGTAGTGCACTCCGCGCAACAAGCGGGCATCACCTTCCACCCGCGCAGCGGCGCGGAAACCGAGGGACTGTTCGCCGGAACAGAGCTCATCGAACCGGGCGTGGTTCCGGTCGTCACCTGGCGACCGGAACTGACCGGCCACCTACCCACGGGGCCGGCGCAGACACCTGTCGACCCTGAATCCGCCTGGTACTGGGCCGGTATCGGCCGCAAGCCCTGACATCACGTGCCGTACACACCTGCGGAACCGACCGGCGGCGGCGCGGCGGAACCGCCGAGCACGGGGAGCGCCTGTACCGCGGCCCCGAGATCGAGCACGGCCTGCGGGTCGCCGAGCGATCGCCCGGTCAGCTCCTCGACACGGCGGATCCGATATCGAACGGTATTGGCGTGCACATACAGTCGGCGGCCGGCTTCGGCGACCGAACCGCCTGCGGCATACCAGTGTTCGAGTGTTTCGAGCAGCCTGGTGCGCTCCTCACGTGGCAGTGCGAGCAGCGGGCCGAGCCGGACCCGGACCAATCCGCGCCGCTCGGCGCCATGGCCGCTCAGCAGTACCTGCTCGACGACGCCGAATTGCTCGACGGCGTAGCCCTTTCCGGAGCCACCGCGGTGGACGGCTTGTTTGCCGGTATCGCGGCCGCGGGCGGCGATCTGCTCGGCATGTTCAACGCCGAGTTCCAGCCGATCCGCACCGACGCCGACTGGATCAGCCGCGACGAGACCCAGGTCGACGCGTATATCGCCGATCCGTGGTGCGGTTTCGCCATCGACGATACCGATATGGCGAGCCTGGCCGTCAACGCGGTGCAACGCCTGGCCCACAAACATTCCCTCGGACCTGCCGGTCTACATCATGGTCGGTGATCGCGATGCACTCAATGCCGGCCTGAAGCTGAGCGACCTTGCGGTGCAACGCTATCGGGACGCAGGGCTGACCGACCTCACCTACCGCATTTATCCCGACGCCCGGCACGAGATCCTCAACGAGCTCAACCGCGACGAGGTCGAAGCAGATCTCGTCGAATGGATCGCACAGGTCACCGGCTGACACCCTCGATTCGGGTCGAGGGCCGACGAGTTCGGCAGGGGATGACCGCCTCCCCCGGCAGTTGCCGACCACGAGTAGTGACTGTGACACGAAGCACCACCTAATAGATTGTGCACAACCTAATTGCCCACTACCGTTATGGACATGACCGAGCACCTCACCCTCGACGAGCAGATCTGCTTTCCGCTGTACGCGGCGTCACGGGCGATGACCGCGGTCTACCGCCCACGGCTCGAACGCCTGGGCCTGACCTACCCGCAGTACCTGGTGATGCTGGCACTGTGGGAGCGCGACGACCGCAGCGTCGGCGATCTCTGCGATGCACTCGCCCTCGACTCCGGAACCCTGTCACCGCTGCTCAAGCGGCTGGAGGCGGCAGGGGTGGTGGCACGGCGGCGGTCTGCCGTCGACGAACGTCGCGTCGATGTCCAGCTGACCGCGCGTGGCCGCGCGTTGCGGGCCGAGGCCGTCGCGATCCCGGCCGGCATGGCCGAGGCCGCGGGCCTGTCCATGGACGAACTCGCGACACTGCGCGAAATCCTGCGGCGCATGACCGATTCGCTGCTTTCGCATCTCTGAGCTGTCCCATTCCGATCGAAGGAGAACAGGTATGAAGACCCTCTACACCGCTGAGGCACTCGCCACCGGCGACGGGCGCGACGGGCACGCCCGCAGCACCGACGGCAAGATCGATGTGAATCTGTCGATCCCCAAGGAAATGGGCGGCAACGGCGAGGGCACCAATCCCGAACAGCTGTTCGCGGCGGGCTATGCGGCCTGCTTCCACTCGGCACTGCGCCTTGTTGCCAAGCAGACCAACGCGAACGTCGACGACTCCGCGGTCGGCGCGAAGGTAAGCATCGGCCCGAACGAGGCGGGCGGCTTCGAGCTCGCGGTCACCCTCGAGATCTCGCTGCCACACCTGACCACCGACGCGGCGCAGGCGCTGGCCGACAAGGCCCACCAGGTGTGCCCGTACTCCAACGCGACCCGGGGCAATATCGCCGTTGCCGTCGTCGTCGCGGAGGACTGATCATGCGCGCCGTAGTCATCGAGCAGTTCGGCGAACCGAAAGATGTACTGACCGCCGCACAACGGCCGACGCCGGAACCCGGCGCCGGCGAAGTGCGGCTCGAGCTGATCCTCGCGCCGATTCATAATCACGATCTTGCTATCGTGCGTGGGGTGTACGGCTACAAGCCGACGCTGCCCGCGATACCGGGCACCGAAGCCGTTGGCCGGATCGACGCCCTCGGACCAGGCGTGACCGGTCTCGAAATCGGTCAGCGCGTCAGCGTTTCCGGCATTCACGCGGCATGGGCCGAGTTCTTCGTCGCCAGGGCCACACAGGTGGTCCCGCTGCCCGATACCGTCTCCGACGAAACCGCCGCACAGCTGCTGGCGATGCCGCTCAGCGCGTTGATGCTGCTGGAAGATCTGCAGGTATCGCCCGGCGATTGGATTGCTGTCAATGCCGCCAACGGCGCGGTCGGCCGTCTGATGAATGTGCTTGCGCGGCAACGGGGCATCCACGTGCTGAATCTGGTGCGCGGGCCCGCGTCGGTGCAGGCGTTGCAGGGGTTGGGTTTCGATCCGATAGTCGACACCGAAACCGATGATTGGGCCGAGCGTGCCGCCGAATCCACGTCGGGCGCACCGATTGTCCGCGCGGTGGACCAGGTCGGCGGCCGCGCGGCCGATGCACTGTTGTCGCTGCTCGCGCCGAACGGTGAGCTGATCTCCTTCGGTGCGCTGTCCGGACAGCCGCTGATCATCAATCCGGGCGCGATGATCTTCAAACAGGCTGTGGTCAAAGGCTTTTGGGGTTCCAAGCGGGCCGAGAACACCAGCGTGGACGATATGCGCCGACTGATCGGCGAATTGGTCGGGATGGCGGCAGGCGGCGCTTTGCGCCTGGACGTCGAGGCCGTGTATCCGTTGGAAGCCGCGGCCGATGCGGCGGCGGCCAGCGAAACCCCTGGACGGAGCGCGAAGATCGCACTGTCGCCCGCGCCGGTGTAGCCGCTACCCGACTCGCACCACGACCTTGCCGAAGTTGCGGCCCTCGAGCATGCCGATGAACGCTTCAGGAGCATGCTCGAGGCCGTCGACCAGGTCCTCGCGATAGCGGACCCGACCGTCGGCGATCCAGCCGGACATGTCGCGAAGAAAATCTTTGAACATCTCCTTCACGAACTCGCTCTGGATGAACCCGCGAACGGTGAGGCTCTTGGTCAGAATTCGGCCGTAGAAGCCTGGCAGTCGATCCGGCCCTTCCGGCACGCCGGACGCGTTGTAGTTGGCGATGAGACCGCAGACCGGTACGCGCGCATAGGTATTCAGCAGGGGAAAGACCGCATCGGCCACTGCACCCCCGACATTTTCGAAGTAGACATCGATGCCGTCCGGCACGGCCGCCTGTAGTTGCTCCACGAAGTCCGGCGCTCGGTGGTCGATGGCGGCATCGAAGCCGAGCTCGTCGCGCACGTACGCACACTTCTGCGGCCCACCGGCTATCCCCACCACCCGCGCGCCCTTGATCCGGGCGATCTGACCGACCGCCGACCCGACCGGCCCGCTCGCGGCGGCGACCACCACGGTCTCCCCCGGCCTCGGCTGACCGATCTTCAACAACCCCGAATACGCCGTGAATCCCGGCATCCCCAGCACACCGAGCGCCGTCGAGACCGGCACTGCGTCCGGATCCAGCTTGCGTACGCTGCCCGCCGGCGCGACATCATGGGACTCCCAGCCCGAATAGGCCAGCACCACATCACCTTTCGCGAGCGCGGGATCGCGCGACTCGATGACCTCGGCGACCGTGCCGCCAACCATCACCCCGCCCACCTCGACCGGCGGCGCATAGGACTTCGCCGCACTCATCCGCCCACGCATGTACGGATCAAGCGACAAGTACAGCGTCCGCAACAGCACCTCGCCCTCGCGCGGGGCGGGCAGTTCCGCCGTCTCGGTACGAAAGTTCGCCGGGGTCGGTGCACCCACCGGACGGGACGCAAGCACGATTCTCGTCGATTCGACCATGCCGTTCACCCTAGTGGGACGCAGCCTCGACAGGGTCTGTTCAACGCCCACATCAGACCGTATGGAGGCGAGACAGCCGCCTGATCGCAACCGCCCGAGCAGCGTCCACCCGCGGTTCGGGCAGGCCGAACGAAGGCCGACACAACACCATGCCGGGAGTCGCTCCGTCCAGGCACACCCGGTTTCAGGTCGGGCGGGTGGACAAGCAGCGAGTAGTACCGCATTACACGGTGCGACGCTCACACCCTTCGGACAATGACGCCCGCGTCGGTCAGCGCTGCGGTCTCGGCGGCGTCCGCCGACTCATCGGTGACCACGGCGTGCAGGGCGGAGGCCGGGGCGACGAAAGCGAGGGCGGTTCGGGAGAGTTTGGTGGATTCGGCAACGGCAATGACGCGCCGCGACGAAGCGATGGCGGCGCGCTTGACGGCCGCATCGTCGAGGTCGTAGGCGGTCAGGCCGTCGGCGGCGGTCAGGCCGCAGCAGCCGAGAACGGCGGTGTCGAAACGCAACGCCGCCAACGACGCGAGAGCCAGCGGGCCGGTCATCGCCAGTTCTCCCGGCCGCGGCTTGCCTCCGGGCACCAGCAGGGTCAACATCGGTGCCGCAGTCAGTGCATTCACCGCATGCAGAGACAGCGGCAGTACCGTCAGCCGCCGGTGGTCGAGCACCCGGGCCACCTCGAGACATGTGGTGCCGCTGTCGATCACGACGGATTCACCGTCGGCGATCAGCTCGGCGACTTCGGCGGCAATGCGCTGCTTTATCGCCAGGCCCTCGTGTGCGCGCAACGCGAAAGGCGGCTCGTCACCGCGCAGCAATAGACTTCGGGCCCCGCCGCGATATCGCTCCAGGACACCTTGTCCTGCCAAAGTCTCCAGGTCACGCCGGATGGTCATTTCGGACGCGCCGGTAAGTTCGGCCAACTCCACCACCCCGAGCCGGCCCGCTCGGCGCACGGCGTCGGCGATCCGTTGCAGTCGATCAGTGCTGGACACACTCACGATTGAACAGAATTCATGTTCGAAAGTCAATATTACGAACACAGATTATGTGCGATATGTTCGAATGCATGCACAGATCGCTACAGGCCGGGCGGATGGCCACCTTCGCGTACTTCGCGTTGAACGGGTTCATCATCGGCATGTGGGTCGTCCACATCCCCGCCATCGAGCACCGAGTCGGCATCACGCATGCCGTCCTCGGCTGGCTGCTACTGCTGCTCGGCGCGGGCGCCTTCGTCGGCATGCAGGTCGCGGGCCCACTCTCCGACCGCTTCGGCGCCCGCGTCGTTGTTCCGGTCAGCGCGGCACTGTGCAGTGCAACCCTGGTCCTGCCGGGGTCGGCCACGAATGTCTGGATCTTGGGAGCGGCGCTGCTGGCACTCGGGTTCGGCAACGGCTGTCTCGATGTCGCCATGAACGCCCACGCCGTCCAGGTCGAGCACGGCTATCAACGTCCGGTCATGTCCGCATTCCATGCCACCTACTCACTCGGTGGCGTCATCGCCGCGCTGATCGGCGCGCGCGCACTCAGCTGGGATCGGCACCCGGCGGCAACCCTCGCGACGGCGGCACTGGTCGGCGTCATCGTCGCCGCGCTAGCCGCTCCCGCGCTATTGCGACCCGAAATCCGGCACACCCCTGAGGCTTTCGCATCGGACATGCCGCGCAGCACGCCTCGGCGCATCTGGCTGCTCGCTGCACTCGCCCTCATGCTCATGCTTTGCGAAGGCGTGGCCAACGACTGGAGCGCGCTGCATGCCCGAGATGCCCTGGCGGCACCCACCGCCACCGCCGCCCTCGCCTACGGCGCGTTCGCGACCGCCATGACCGTCGGCAGGATGCTCGCCGACCGAGTCGCCGCGCGCTTCGGGCCGACGGCCGTCCTGCGGGCCGGCGCATCCGTGGCCGCGCTCGGCCTCGCCGCAGTGGCACTGTCGCCGTGGATTGCGCTGACCTTGGCCGGATGGACAGTGTTCGGCGCCGGACTGTCCGGCTGCATTCCCCAACTCTTCAGCGCGGCAGGCCATGCCGACCGAGATGCTGCCGGCTCCAATGTCGCCCGGGTAGCCGGCCTCGGCTACCTCGGTGTGCTGGCAGGGCCCGCCGTCATCGGTCCTCTGACGCACTTCGTGCCGCTCGGACTTGCTTTCTTCCTACCGGTGGCGTTCTGCCTGATTGCCGCCGCCTCGGCCGGAATCCTGCAGGCCGAGCCCACGGTGGGTGCGCCTCGAACTCATGCACCCATGGCCTCTTTGCAGCGCCACTCCAAGTAACTGACGAACATCCAGTAGTCCTTGAACACCGGGTTGTGGGTGCCGCCGTCGTGGAAGCGCCGGTACAGCTGTTGGATGATGCCCGCAAGCCGGAAGATGCCGTACACCTCGTAGAAGGTCCAATTGTCCACCGGCAGACCGGTTGTGCGCGAGTAGTAGTCGATGATCTCGGCTCGGGTCAGCATGCCGGGCACATGGGTCGGCTGGCGTCGGAGTTGCTGGATGAAGTCGTCGTCATCGGCTTGCACCCAGTAGGTCAGCGTGGCGCCCAGCTCCATCAGCGGGTCGCCGAGGGTGGCCATTTCCCAATCCAGGATGCCGAGCACATCCAGATCGTCATCGAAGACGATGTTGTCGAACCGATAGTCGTTGTGGATCAGGCAGGTTCCTACATCGTCGGGCTGATTGGCCGACAACCAAGCCATGACCTCTTCGAAGTCGGGCACGTTCTCGGTGCGCGCCTTGCGGTAACGATCCGACCAGCCCTCGATCTGCCTGCTCACATACCCGGAGCCCTTACCGAGGTCGGTCAGCCCGACCGCCTCGATGTCCACCTGGTGCAGCTCGATCAGTTTGTCGATCATGTCGATACACAAGCCGCGCAACCCAGCGGGGCCGAGTTCGAGTTCGGCGGGGATGTCGCGGCGCAGGATGAGGCCCTCGAGCTTTTCCATCACATAGAAGTCCGAGCCGATCACCGACTCGTCGGCACAGAACGCCACCATCGTCGGTACATACGGGAATACCGGCTTCAGACCGCTCTGCACGCGGAACTCGCGGTGCATATCGTGCGCCGATGCCGCGCGATGCCCACCCGGCGGCCTGCGCAGGATCAGCTCCCGGTCCGGGTAGGACAGTTGGTAGGTCAAATTCGATGCGCCACCGGGGAATTGGCGCACGATCGGAGTTCCGACCAACCCATTCACTTGCGTCGAGAGCCAGTCGTGCACGGCCGCGACATCGAAGGCGTCCTCGTCGCGGACCGCGCCCGCGGTGTCGATGAGCTCCTCTTTCATCGGTCGAGCGTCTTGTACTTCGCGAGCTCGATCCGCGAGACGACGCCGAGGTGCACCTCGTCCGGCCCATCCGCCAGCCGCAGCGACCGTGCGCCCGCGAGTGCTCCGGCCAGTGGGAAGTCGTTGGTCAGGCCGCCGGCACCGTGCAATTGGATCGCCATGTCGATCACCTCGTAGGCCATGCTCGGCACCGACGCCTTGATCTGCGAAAGCTCCGAAAGCGCACCGAAAGCGCCCTCGGTGTCCAGCAGCCAGGCGGTGTGCAGGACCTGCAGTCGCGCCTGATTGATCGCGATCCGCGCGTGGGCTATCCGTTCCCGATTTCCGCCGAGGTTGACCAGGGGCTTGCCGAACGCAGTGCGCTCCATAGCGCGCCGGATGCCGATCTCCAGTGCGCGTTCGGCGAGCCCGATGGTACGCATGCAGTGGTGGATGCGCCCGGGGCCGAGGCGGCCCTGCGCGATCTCGAAACCCTTTCCGAGACCGGCGATCACGTTCTCACGCGGCACGCGCACATTATCGAAACTGACCTCGCCGTGCCCGTAGGGCTCGTCGTGGTAGCCGAACACCTCGAGCATCCGCTCGATTTTCATGCCCGGTGTGCCGACCGGCACGATCACCATGGAGTGCCTGGCATGCCGGTGCGCCTCGGGGTCGGTCAGGCCCATGAAGATCACGAACTTGCAGTTCGGATGGCCGATGCCGGTGGAGAACCATTTATGGCCGTTGATGATGATGTCGCCGCCGTCCGGGACCACGGTGGCAGCCATGTTGGTGGCGTCGGAGGAGGCTACCTCCGGCTCGGTCATACAGAACGCGGACCGGATCTCCCCCGCCAGCAGCGGATCCAGCCACTCACGCTGCTGAGCCTCGCTACCGTAGTGCACCAGCACCTCGGCGTTGCCGGTGTCGGGCGCATTGCAGTTGAACACTTCCGGGGCGATGAGATGGCGTCCCATCAACTCGGCCAGCGGCGCGTACTCCACATTGCTGAGCCCCGCGCCCTGTCCGGTCGCCTCGGAGTACGCCTTGGGCAGGAAAAAGTTCCAGAGACCCTGTTCACGCGCCTTGGTCTTCAGCTCCTCGATAACAGGAAGGACCACCCACGGGTTGTCCAACTCCCGCAACGTCCGCAGATACTGCTCTTCGACCGGCTCGATCTCCTGGGCGATGAAGTCGGCAACCTTGCCGTGATACTCGGCCGCGCGCGGCGATGCTGCGAAGTCCATGATCCGACACTATGCACTTACTGACCGCTGTTCAATAGCCCGCACGCGGCCCGGCCGGCCGCGGGCGGTGCGGGGAGGTGAACCCCTGACGAGCCCACGCTGTCCCGGCATAAGGTTTCCACTATGACGAGCAATCCGTTCTTCGAGCGCAGCACGCTTCCCTACCAGTTGCCCCCGTTCGCCGAGATCGGCGAGGAGCACTACCTGCCTGCGTTCGAGTGCGGCATGGTGGAGCAGCTGGCCGAGATCGCCGCCATCACGTCCCTCGATGCGGAACCCACGTTCGCCGATACCGTGGTCGCGCTGGAGCGTTCGGGGGAATTGCTCACCAGGGTGGCCAACGTCTTCTTCAATATCGCAAGCTCGGACTCCAGTGCGGGCACCGACGCGATCGAGGCCGAAATCTCTCCGAAGCTGGCCGCGCACCGCGACGCCATCTATTTCGACCCCGCGCTCTTCGCCCGGATCGAATCGCTGTATCGACGGCGCGACGAGCTCGACCTTGACTCCGAGGAACTGCGGCTGCTCGAGCAGTACCACATCCGGTTCGTCCGGGCGGGCGCCCGACTGGATGCCGCGGGACAGGTCCGTTTGCGTGAGCTCAACGCCGAACTTGCTGCGGCGGCAACCGAATTCGGGCAGAACAACTTGGCCGCCACCAATGCAGCGACGCTGGTCGTCGAGACCGCGGAAGAATTGACTGGGCTCGGGCCCGTGGCGGTGGCCGCCGCGGCCGAGAACGCTCGTTCACTCGGACGCGAGGGGGCGTGGGCGTTGAGCCTGCAGAACTTCTCCAACCAATCCGTGCTCGCCGAACTGGCCGACCGAAACGTGCGGCAGCGGGTGATGGCGGCCTCGCTGGGTCGCGGTGTAGGCGAGGACGGCCGCAACGGCCGCGTCGCCGTCCGGATCGCCGCCCTGCGGGCCGAGCGCGCGGCATTACTCGGCTACTCCGACCACGCGGCGTACGCGGTCGAGGACCAGACCGCGAAGACCCCCGAGGCGGTCGAGGAGATGTTGGGCCGGTTGGTTCCGCCCGCAGTGGTCAACGCGGAGCGGGAGGCGGGCGAGTTGGTGACCGCGATGCTGGCCTGGGGTGCCGAACCCGAGCTGCGCTCGTGGGACTGGCAGTTCTGGTCGGAAAAGGTTCGGGCCGAACGGTTCTCGGTGGACGCCGAGGCGCTGCGCCCCTACTTCGAGCTCGATCGGGTGTTGCGCGACGGTGTGTTCTTCGCCGCCGAGCAGGTCTATGGGATCACCCTGCGCGAACGCACGGATTTGATCGGCTACCGCCCGGAGGTCCGGGTCTTCGAGGTATTCGACGCGGACGGCAGCGCACTCGGCCTGTTCCTCGGCGACTTCTTCGCCCGGCCGTCCAAGCGCGGCGGAGCCTGGATGAACGCACTCGTCAGCCAATCTCGGCTCCTGGGAACACAGCCGGTGGTGGTCAACAACCTCAACATCGTGAAACCACCCGCGGGCGAGCCCGCGCTGCTCACCTGGGACAACGTCAGGACCCTCTTCCACGAGTTCGGCCACGCACTGCACGGACTGTTCTCCGACGTGCACTATCCGTTCTTCTCCGGCACCGAAGTACCGCGCGACTTCGTGGAGTTCCCGTCACAAGTGAACGAAATGTGGATGGCTCGCCCGGAAATACTGGCCAACTACACCAAGCACATCGACACCGGCGAACCGATGCCCACCGAACTCGTCGAACGCATGGCGGCGGCAGAACGATTCGGCGAAGGTTTCCGCACCGTCGAGTATCTCGGCGCGGCACTGCTGGACTGGACATGGCACCGCGCGCCCGGACCCGATGCGCTGGCGGGCGTGGAGGCCGAAACCTTCGAGGAGGAGGCGCTCCGCAAAGCGGGCCTCGCAATGGAGACGATCCCACCGCGATACCGGACAGGCTACTTCGCACATATCTTCTCGGGCGGTTACGCGGCGGGCTACTACTCCTACATCTGGAGCGAAGTGCTCGACGCGGACACCGTCGAGTGGTTCAACGACGGTGCCGCCTCGACCCGCGACAAAGGCGAGGCGTTCCGTCGCGAACTGCTCTCCCGCGGTGGGTCGGTCGACCCGCTCGAGGCATTCGTGTCCTTCCGGGGCCGCGCACCGGAGATCGAGCCACTCCTGGTTCGACGGGGACTGGCCGATTGAGAGGGCCTCGTGCCGCCGCACCCGCTAGGCGCTCGATGCGACATGCCGGCGGTCTACTCAGCGGTCATCCGCCACCAGGCGCGATAACGACCTCGGCGTCGGCTACCCACGAACCACGAAACTGAGCTCGGCTAACGGTTCCCCTCGTGCGCCGATATGGGAATGTCCCACCTCGGTACCCTGCAGAGGACACCGGTCATGCCACAGGCGGTTGCCGAAGATCGAACCGCATCACAACGTCGCTGACCAAAGGCGGCCGCTACGGCTATCCCACCAGCGACGAATACGACTACGAAGGCGGCAAAGCCCAGGACTTCCAAGGTGGCCGAATCACCTGGCACCCCTGACCTTCTCACCTGTTCGGTCGGTCGCGCCCTTGGTCACGATCCGGACCTCGTGGGTACGGGACCGATTCGGGCTGCTGGCAAGCGGATTCGCCGAGATGGTTTCCGCCACCGAGCCTGCGACGCCGGCGAACCAGATCATGCCCGTGATGGAGGGGCGTTCAGGCCACCGCGCACGCCTTCGGTGCGACCGGACCGGACACCCGCGCCCGCGGGCTGGTCGAGGCCATGCTCCCCGCTGGGCACGGGTGGATAGGCGGCCTCGTCGCCGATCGGGGCAGGTAGACCGGGCACAAATATCTCCCGTTCCTTCGATACAGATCCGGACAACCCCTGGCTACGAATGCGATAGAAACCAATCGCTAGCCAGAATGAGGAGATTCATGGGCTTACATCATCACCGGACTCCGGTCCGTCCGTTCGCTGCCCGCGCGGCTTCGTTCTTTGTCGTCGGCGCACTTCCCCTGTCCCTCGCCGTGATCGGCGGCGCTCCCGCCAGCGCCGATCAGCAATCGCCCGCCGATGCGGCGATCGTGCAGACGCCGTACGGACAGGCGATAATCGGTGATCCCCTCGCGTTCGCCGAGGGATCGTTCGCTGCCCCCGGCACGAACGCACTCGTCGCGACACCCGTTGCCGATACCATCGATCCGGCGGTGCCACCTGCGCCGGATGGCATCGCTCCCGCTCAGCCGGTGGCACCGGCCGAGGCATTGAACAACCGCATCCGCATCGGCGACGTCGAGATCGACCGACCCGAGTGGCTGAATTCCGAGCAAGGTCAGCAGATCAACGATGGGGCCAAGGGCACGCAAGCCGCCTTGGCGCAGGGCCTCACTTCGGCGGGAATCGAGCCTGCGCGTTCTGATCGAATCGCGGGCCACGTTGTCGGCAGCACCGCGGTCGGCACTGCGGTCGGAGCCAGCGCCGGCTCCATGATCGCCAGTCCGATCGCCTTCAGCGGCGCGATCATCGGTGCAGTCGCGGGGGCCGTCGCCGGGCTGCCGTTCGCACCGGCAGGCCTCTTGGTCGTACCAGTAATAGGTGCCGCGATCGGCTACGCAATGGTAGCGGCGCCCTTCATCGCAATCGGTGCGGCCGTCGGCGCAGTGGCCGGCGCGGGCGTCGGCGCAGTCATCGGCGCCGTAGACCCGCAACCAGCCCCCGGCCCACAGCAGGCAGACCTGGCCTGACGCATTGCCGCCACTCGACTCTACGAGTGGCGGACCAGATCGTGACCGGCACGAACACCGCAGTCCTGCAATGGTGTTCGTGCCGGTTGCGGTCAGATCAGGTTCCGGGTAAGCACCAAGCCGGTCAGCACCAGCTCGCCATGGGCGGGCACACGGTCCAGCCGCTGCCGTCAGGCCGCGCCATCGGCGTCCAACTCTGGGACCCCGCATTCGAACCGGTGATGTTCTCGGTCGGCTGTTGCCGATTCTGCCGTTGGTGGTACTCGCGGAGATTCTGCTGATGCTCGTTCTGCCGCAGCGGGTTGGCGTCGACGTGGCTGTAACCGTAGGGGTCGATCTTGTGCCTGCCGACCGAGTTACCGCCGCCATCGGCATTGCGACCGCTGCTCGAGTGGTCCGCGCGCGCCCCGGGGTCCGCTGCCGCACCACCGGACGCAACCACCGTTCCCGCAGCGAAAGCTCCGACGATCAAGGCGACCGTCTTCTCCCTCGACCCACCTCGCTTCATGGCCTCTTTGCCTTTCTGCTCCGATGTGCGCTGGTCGCCGGTCCAACAGCAACCTATCTACTGAGATAGATAGTAGATGACAATCCCGAGAAGTTGCAGCACCGCAGAAGTATATGGAAACAACGGCGAATAATCACGTAGTCAGATAGTAGATTCACTGACGTCGAGCAGACCGAACAAGAGCTTGCATCCATTCGTTTCCGAGCTCGGGTGCCACCTCCCGGCGTTCACGCTTTCTCGTCACCGGCGGTCGCAATGGCGCGTAGTCCGCGTAGCACTTGTTCCGCGTCGGGCGCACGCGACGGATCGACGAGATGCTGGACCATCACCCCGGTGATCAAGGCGAGTTCCACCGAACCAGCTTCGCGAGCGTCAGCACCGGCATGTGACACAAAGCCGCCGAGCATCTCGCGGGCCGACTCCTGGCCATCGGACAACTGAGCACGCAGGTCGTCGGAACGGATGGCCTGCACAGCCAGCTCCAGGTTCGCGGTCCACATTGCGCGATTGTCGGCGAAGGATTCGATCAGCGCGTCCCAGATGAGACGAATCCGTTGAGCGGGTAGGGCATCGGCCGGTACGAGCTGCCGAATCTCCTCCATCGCATCGCCGGACATCGCCAGCATCGCAATGTTGAGCAGGGCTTCCTTCGAACCGAAGTGGTAGCCGATCGAAGCAAGGTTGGCACCGGAGGCCGCCACGATATCGCGGGCCGTTGTGCGAGCGTAGCCACGCTCGATGAGGCAGCGCTTGGCGCCGTCCAGCAGATCCTCGCGGTGTCCCATCCCGCAATCCTAGCCGCCCCTATGACGAGTGTTTCATACAAACGTCACAAACATCTGTTCTATACAAATGTATAGAACAGATGTACTGTCGAGGCCGTACCGATCCGACCGACCGAAGGGGTCCCATGACCGACAACCGTTATGTCCGAGGCAATTTCGCGCCCGTGACCGAAGAGATCACGGTCCACGATCTGCCGGTGACCGGTCGAATACCACCGGAACTGAACGGCCGGTACCTCCGTATCGGCCCGAATCCGCTCGGCCTCGAAGATGCTTCGGCCCACATTTGGACGCTGGGCGAAGGCATGGTCCACGGGGTGCGGCTGCGTGATGGCCGCGCCGAGTGGTATCGAAACCGTTGGGTGCGTTCGACTTCGGTAGCCGACCGGCTCGGCGAGCCGCGCCGCGGCGTACCCGTGGACGATCAGCTGGATTTCGCACCCAACGTCCAGGTCGCCGGCCACGGCGGTCGCACCTATGCCCTCCTCGAGGGCGGCATCCGCCCGTATGAACTCACCTACGAGCTCGACACCGTCGGCCCCTCCGACCTGGGCGCCACTCCGGAAGGCTTCGCCGCCAACGCCCACAGCAAATACGAGCCGAGCACCGGGCTACTGCACGCACTGACGTTCCGTTACGGCGCGGACTTCGTGCAGCACATCGAGATCGGCCGAACCGGCGAGGTCCAGCAGGTGACCAACATTTCGACCCCGTCCATGCCGTATATGCACGACTTCGCGCTCACCGAAAACTACGTGCTGATCTACGAGTCACCCTTGGTCTTCACGATGGACAGAATCGCCACCGGCGTGCCCTTCGCCTGGAACCCGGCACTCGGGTCCCGGATCGGCGTGCTGCGCCGCTCCGGCGGTGCTGTTCGCTGGCTCGAACTGGCACCTGGCAGTGTCGGTCACACCCTCAACGCCTTCGAAGACGACGGGTCGATCGTCGTCGACGTGATCGTGCATCCGAACGAGTACGAGCTGACCGATATCGGTGGTAGCCGTCCGGTGCTGGAACGCTGGACCGTCGACCTGTCGATCGGGAAAGTGCGCCAAGACCTTCTGCACGACCGCCCACAAGACTTCCCGCGCATGAACGGCCGCTTCGCCGGACGCCCGTATCGGTACGGGTATTCCGCGGTCACCGAGCTCTACGCCACTCCGAGCACGATCGATGCCGACCGTCCGGACGCGGGATTCAGCAACGCGCTGCTCAAACATGATCTACGCGACGGCACCACCGAAGCACACGAATTCGGTCGCGACAGCGCCGTCGGCGAGACCGTCTTCGTTCCCGCCGCCGACTCGAGTGCAGAAGACGACGGCTACACCATGGCCTACGTCCACGACCCCGAACGCGGTGCTTCCGACCTCGTCATCCTTGCCGCGCAAGACTTCACCGGTGATCCGGTCGCCCGCATCCACCTGCCCACCCGAGTCCCGCTGGGACTCCACGGCAACTGGATTCCCGACTTGTGACATGCCACCCGACGACGCCGAACGCACCGCCGATCAACCATTCATCCGGGTGATGGGCTCGGGCCCACCGCCGTCACACGCCATCTGGTGAGCCGATCGCGGCCCTCCCGGCGCTGAGCCGCCGGGGGGATGGGAATATGGGCGGTGCTATGAATCATTCGCCCGCATCCCCGATTACGCGGGCGACGCGTGCCGCGATGTTCGCGGCGATCAGCGTGCTGCTGTCGGCGGCCGGGCACGCCGAGGTGTCGGGGCATGGCGTGTCGGCTTCCGCGCTGATTCTCGCGTTCGCTGCTACCGGTTCGGTGGCGTGGGCGGCGGCCGATCGGCAGCGCGGGATTGTCGCCATCGGCGGTGGGCTGCTGGTGATGCAGGTGGCACTACATCTGTGGTTCGGGGTTCCCGGGGTATCGGGCGGTCACGGCGCATCGCACGCGGTCACATCCGAACTTGGCGGTGCACAGACTGATTCGCTGATCATGATGGCCGCGCACGGCGTCGCCGCGCTGGTCTGTGCGGTGTGGTTGTGGTTGGGCGAGAGAGCATTGTTCGCGCTGTTGGCCGCGCTGTACGCGCGGATGCTCGCGCCGCTGCTGCTGATGCTCGTCCATACGGCCGTGGCGGAGGCGGGGTCCGGCGTTCCGATCGCCGTCGACCGGGGTGCGCCGCCGCGCAGTGCCCTGTTGCGTTATGTGATGGCCCGGCGCGGGCCGCCCGTCGGGATGGTCTTGGTCTGAGAGTTCGTCCCGAGCAGCCGGAATGTTTCCGGCGCAGTGACGTGGGGTCCAGCGGCCGACAATCCGGTCGGCACACTATCGGTCCCGCGGACACGAGTGGCGGACGCAGCCGCCGTATCCTCCTCGCCCGACCCGGGCGGTGGCTATGGCGCGCCTTCCCGGTCAGCGGCCGTCCTTCGCCCGTGCACCCGTTGGTGCGCCGAGGCATAGTGTGCGGCCGGTCTTTTCGACGCCGCATCGTGTGGCGTCGCCGAACCGAGATTCTGTGAAATGCATTCGATGCCCTCACCGCTGCGACGTAGCGGTAGTTCCTTGTTCCTCGCCGCCGGTCGGAGATACCGAAATGGGAGCCGGTCATGTCCGACGAACAACTGACGGCGCTGGCGCTGGCGGCCGGCAACGGTGACCGTCGCGCCTTGGAGGAATTCATCCGCTCGACCCAACGTGACGTGTGGCGATTCGTCGCACACCTCACCGATATCCAGTCCGCAGACGACCTCACTCAGGAAACCTTCCTGCGCGCCATCGGCAGTCTGCCCAGGTTCGCGGGCCGGTCCACCGCGAGAACCTGGCTGTTGTCCATCGCAAGGCGGGTGGTCGTCGACCGATTCCGCAGCGCGGCGGCCCGGCCGAAGAACGCGCAACTCGACGACTGGCAATTGGCCCTCGATCAGCGCCGCGATCACGAAATACCCGATTTTCCGGAGGAAATGGTGATCGCCGATCTGCTGCGCGGCCTGCCCGAGCAGCGGCGCGAGGCTTTCGTCCTCACCCAGGTGCTCGGCCTGTCCTACGCAGAGGCGGCACAGACGGTGGGGTGCCCGGTGGGCACGATCCGCTCCAGAGTCGCGCGGGCTCGAGAAACCCTGATCACCCTGTGGCTGGCGGTGGACGAGCCCGCTGCGTGCCCCGAAGGCGACATCGCGGAACCGATCGGCGCGCAGGTCCGACTACTGCCGCGGGCGCAATCGCGGCGCGCGCCGGGCGCGGAGATACTGACGGAGGTGGTGTGATGGGCGGGTTGGACCTGCGATTGAAGGGTGTGTCCTGCCGCCACGGCCGTGTCGAAGTCGTCAGCGATATCGATCTCGATGTCCCTGCCGGGCAGCGGGTTGCCTTGACGGGCACCAACGGTTCGGGCAAGACGACGTTGTTGCGCGCGGTGCTCGGACTGCACGCGGTGGTTCGGGGCGAGGTCATGGTCGGTGGGCGCGGTGGGCACAGCGCCGCCGAGCAGACGTGGCGGCGGCGGGCCTGCGCGTGGATCCCACAACGGCCTGCCACCGGCCGTTTCCCTTTGCTGGCAGGTGAATTGCTGGCCAGCTCGGGCAGCCGCGGTGCGGCCGAAGCCATGGCGGACCGCCTCGGGGTCGGTGCCCTCATAGACCGTCCCCTCGACACGCTCTCGGGCGGACAATTGCAACGCATGCACCTGTCTCGCGCGGTCGGTTGTGTGGCGACGGGCGCAGGTGTCGTGCTCGCCGACGAACCAACGGCCGCACTGGATTTCGCCGGGCAAGAGGAAGCCGCGGACGTCCTTGCCGAACTTCCGGTGACACTCGTGGTCGTCACCCACGACAGGGCATTGGCGCGGCGGTGCGACCGAGTGCTCGAAATGGCCGCGGGCCGATTGCGGGAGCTGTCGTGAACGGACCCGCTCAGCTGGCCGACCTCCTCGGGATGGCGTCGGTGCAGCGCGCTGGGGTTGCGTTGCTGGTCGGGTCGGTCGGATTACCGGTGATCGGAGTGGTGATCGTCGGGCTCGACATCATTCCGGTGCGGTTCGCGATGATGCATGTCGCGCTGCTCGGCGCCGCGATCGGCATGCTGACCGGCCTGGATCCGGCGCTGTGCGGGCTTGTCGCCTGTGCGGTGGCAGGGGCGGGGATCAGCCCGTTGGCCCGCACGCCGGAAAGCCTGTCCGGGGCAATGGGTTTGCTGATGAGTCTGGCAATCGCGGCGGCGCTGCTGGTGCTCTCCATTGCCGGGGTGAATGCGTCGGCGGCGTTCTCGCTGCTGTGGGGTTCCATTCTCGCAGTGCGGGTGCAGGACGTGCTGGTGCTCGCGGCGCTGGCCGTGGTTGTGCCAGCGCTGTTCTGGTGGCGGCGTCGCGATCTGGCACTGCTGCTGCACGATCGGGAGCTCGCGCTGGTCTCCGGTGTGCCGGTGCGGCGGCTCACCCTCGTGTTACTGGTGCTGGTTGCGGTCGCGGTGGCCGGCGGAATTCGGCTCACCGGAGCGCTGCTGGTCGATGCGCTCACCCTGCTCCCGGCACTGGCCGCGCGCCGCCTGGGGCATTCGCTCACCGCGATCATCTGCTGGGCCATCGGCATCGGCATCACTGTCAACCTGATCGGTTTCCTGGTGGCGCTGGCTCTCGACCTGCCGCCCGGACCGGTTCTGGTCCTCGCCGCGGGGGCAGCCGCTCTTGCGACTCATCTCATTCCCGAACGGAGAAACACCTCATGGCACGCTTCCGTGCACTGACCAATGGCCGCGTATCGGCCGCCGCCCTCGCGCTCAGCGTAGGTGTGCTGTTGAGCGGCTGTTCCGGTACCGACGACAAACACGACGCCGAACACCATCCGACCGTGGTGGCGACCACCGCGTGGGAGGCCGGATTCGCCAAGGCCGCAGGTATCGACGACGTGCAGGTCATCGTGCCCACCTCCGTACACCACGCACCCGACTACGACCCCAAACCGTCCGACCTGACCGCCGTGGCCGAGGCCGACTTCGTGCTGTACGCGCCGTTCGAGCCGTTCGCGGCGAAGATCAGGGAGGCTGCGGGCTCGCGTGCGAAGCTGATCGAGGTGAATCTCGACAACTCCGCGGACAAGGTAACCGCTCAGGTGCAGACGCTCGGCAAGGAGTTCGGCACCGCATCGGCGGCCGAGTCCTGGACCTCGGCCTTCATCGCCGAATACGACAGGCTCGGCAAGGAGGTTCGGGCGACGTGGCCGGGTGGCAAGCAGCCGACCGTTGTCGCGCAGGTCTTTTCGACCTGGGCGGCTCAGTTGGCCGGGGCACAAGTGGTGGGCACCTACGGGCCGGAGGCAGTGACTCCCGGTCAACTCGCCGGGCTCGCCGCGAAGAAGCCAGACTTCGTGCTCGACAACGCGCACATGTCCAGTGGGACCGCGCTGCCGGATTCCGGAGCAAAGCAGATCTCGATCGTCAACTTCCCCGGCCAGGACTACGACCTGCTGGGCGTGTACCGCAATGCGGAAGTCGCGCTGAAGAAGGCGATGTCCGGCTCCTGAACTACCGTTGACAAAACCGAATGCGGGGCAGGCACCGAAGTGCCTGCCCCGCTGCAGGTTTCGAATGCCGCGCGTCAGCCCATCGGTGCGGCGACTCGTGAACGCAGTGCGGTCCGGTCCGGCTTTCCCGCCGGAGTCAACGGCAGGGTGTCGAGCAACAGCAGCGCTTCCGGATGTTTTCCGCGCTCCATACCCTGCGCACGCAGGTGGGCGCAGAGGGCGTCGAGGTCGGGCGCGCACCCCGGCCGTGGCACCACGCAGGCGGCCAACCGCTCCCCCAATACCTGGTGCGGCACACCGACACACACCACGTCGCGCACGTCGGGGTGGGTAGCGAGCAGCTGTTCCACTTCGGCCGGACTGATGTTGGCGCCGCCTCGGATGACGACCTCCTTGAGTCGGCCGACAACATGCAGCCGGCCTTCGGGGTCGAGGACGCCGAGATCGCCGGTGCGGACCCAGCCGTCGGCAGTGCGGTAGCGCGCGTCCAGTTCGGGGCTGCCGACGTAGCACAGCGGCGTCATCGGGCCGCGGGCCACGATCTCGCCGGTCTCGCCGAGTGGAGCGATCTCGCCGGTGTCGACGCGCGCGATCCGAATCTCGGCGACGCGGGGGTCGGGCCGACCGACCAGAACCCCGGGACCCGTAGTAGCCGTGTCGGTTTCGCCGAGGTCGGTGTGGCAGTTCACGCCGTCGGCCGAACCGTAGAGGTTGACCACCGAGCATCCGAAGCCGCGCTTGGCTTCCTCGGCGGTGGCCCTGTCCAGCTGTGAACCGCCGAGCACCAATGCCGTCATCGAGGACGTGTCCGCCGTGGCCGCGCCCTGGTCGAGCATCATGCGGACCATCGTCGGGACACCCAGGACATGG
The DNA here is from genome assembly GCF_036046055.1 of Nocardia sp. NBC_00403. NCBI lineage: Bacteria > Bacillati > Actinomycetota > Actinomycetes > Mycobacteriales > Nocardiaceae > Nocardia > Nocardia sp. NBC_00403. The sequence goes on along the minus strand of NZ_CP107939.1, from coordinate 4,567,497 downwards.
GTCGGATGGTGTCGAGTGATCGCGTCGAGTGCACCTTGCGGCGTGAAATGGTCCAGCAGAATCAGTGTGCCGCCGTGGCGTGCCAGCGTAACCGCGGTGCCGTTGCTGCCGAACGCCGTTGCCAACGGGACAAGAAACAGGCTGCGGGGCGGCTCGCCGTCGGCCAGCAGCGAACTCATGAAGTTCCCGCGCCCGCCGGCTAGCGCGTTGTGCGAGTAGGCAACCATTTTCGGTTCGGCTTCCGAGCCGGAGGAGACCAGGATGCGCGCGGCGGTGTCGGGATCCGGGCGCGCAGGGACGAACGTCTCACCGTCTGCTTTCATCAGTTCGGCGAAGGAGAGACATCGGTCCGGGATCTCCGTTTTTCCTACCGCGGCGACGAACCGCAGCATGGGCAGCCGATCGAGCAGTTCGGACAGCTCGGCGGCGTGGGTGTGATCGCGGAATTCCGTCGCCGCGATGACCGCGACGGCGTCGGCGCGGCGCAGCAGCGATTCGGCCTCGCGAAGCCCACGGCCGGCGGGGAAAGGCAGCGCAACCGCACCGAGCGCGGCGAGGGCCAGGTCGGCGATGACGGCTTCGCGACAGTTCGGGAGTTGAACTCCGACAACGTCTCCAGGTTGGACACCTTCGGCGGCGAGCCCGGCCGCGAGCCGTCGGACCAGTGTGTCGAGCCGGGTATAGCAGACCTTCCCTGCGGCGTCGAGGAGCGCGGTGCGGTGCGGGTCCAGGCAGCGGTGCGCCCGAAATAGTGAGTACAGGTCGAGGTCAGGGCACGCGCCGTCGGCGGCCCAGGAACGGCGTAACCGGGTCGGGACCAGATCGTGTAGTAGCACAGTCATCGGAAACTCCAGGGTGACGAAACAGCCACGGCCCCATGCATGTCCGTGGTGAGAGCGGCAGCGAATCGAGGATCACCCGGCAGCGCGGCGAGATCGGTGGTGACGGCGGTGGCGTGGAGGTCGTTGTCGCGCAACCAGGCAACGGCCTCACCGGTGCGCAGCCCGGACAGGCGGTCGGCGTGGACGGCGGCCGCGACGGCATGCTCGTCGGACGGTGCGAGCCAGCCGTCCGCGGTCGCCAGTGGGCGACGGAACCCGGCGGGGCGGCGCGGCGGCAGCCCGGACTCGGCGCGGGCCACCGCGGGCGCTGTGAGCAAGTCGGCGGCGGCCAGCAGCGACGATTCGACGCGGACACCGCGACCGGTCCGTTCCCTGGTCAGTAGGCCCGCCAGAATCGCTTCGGTGCCCAGCATGCCGCCGAGCACATCCAGCAGCGTCATCAGCGACGGCATCGGCGGCTCATCAGCCGGTCGTGCCGCTGCACCGACTCCAGTGCGGGCCTGAACCATGAAATCGGTGCCCATCGGCGCGTGCGCCAGTCGCCCGGCCCAACCGCTGGTGTAGGCGTAGACCAAGCCGGGGTTGGCGGCCGACAAGTCGTCGGCGCCGAGCTCGAGTTGTTCGGCCTTGCCCGGCGCCCAGTTGTGCAGGAACACGTCGGCCCCGGTGGCCAACTCGCGCAGGCGATTTCGATCGGCCGGCGATTTGATGTCGATCTCCACGGCATCCTTGCCACGGTTCAACGCCAGCCACCGGGCCGAGACATCCGAGCACGTAGGCGGCATCCCACGCAGTGGATCGCCGCCCGGCGGCTCGATCCGCACCACGTCGGCGCCCAGCAGTCCGAGCAGATGCGCTGCCAGCGGCGCCTGCACGCGCCGCCCCGCTTCGAGCACGGTGAGGCCCGCGAGCGGGCGGGCGACGGTGGCGGCAGAATCGCGCACCGCCCTGCGACTTTCAGCAGGCTCCGACAGCGCGAACTGCCACGGAAGAGCATTCCCGCCGTCGGCTCGCATCTCTTCGCCGCGCTCGGTCAGCGTGCGCAGACGGCACACGTCGGCGCCCGATTCGTCGGCCGCCGCGCGCACCTGCGCCCAGGTCCGTGTCGAGGTAGTGCGATGGAGTTCCTCGGGAATCGGGGCACAGGCGGTCGCATAGCGAAATTGGAAGGGCCGCCATCCTTTTCGCAAAGCATCCGGCGGCGCGTCCATCGCGCGCCAGAAATCGGCCCACACTGCGACATCCAGTGCCTCGACCTCGAAATACACGCCGTCGGCGGTGGTGAACGGTGGGCCGCCCGGTGCGAGCGGAGTTGCCTCGTCGTCGTCGGCGCACGCGGCCGCCAAGTATTGCGAGATGGTCAGCAGGGCTGTTCGGTCGGCGGCGACGCCCACCGTAGTCGCCGCGGTGCCGCGGGACTGGCCGACCAGTGCGGCGAGCAGCCCCTGAACAGCGAGGATTCCGGTGGCGGTGGTGGCATAGTCGACAGCGAGGCCGCGCGGTGACCCGTCCCGGCGGCCGTGCACGTGCATCAATCCGGCGGCGGCCTGCGCGGTCGCCTCGTCCCACACCTGACTGTGTGCGCCACCCCAGCTCACCTCGGCCGCAGCGGTGGCACCGTCGGGGCCGGTGAGGGTCAGTGCGGCACTCTCCCCCTCAACCGGTTCGGCGCCGAGCAACCGCAGATGTTCGGAGGCCGTCGCGACCGAATCGGGCAGACTCCCGGTCGATAATCGCATACCCCGCAGCGGAAGTGGGGCCCGGTGGGAACTGGCTGTCCGCATGGTGCCTGCTGTCATGGCTCTCCTTTTGAACGGTCACGCTGTCGCGGGAACTCGGCGGCGGTCGCCACCGACCAATCCCACGGACAACAGCAGTCGGACCGCCGAGCCCTCGGGTTCCGGCCAGCGCGGAGGAGAAACCATGAAGCCGTTCACATCCCAGGGCGCGGCGCCGACCGTCGAGGGACCCGCCGCTGCCACCCGCACCGAGCTCGATCCCGCGGAATTGCGCGAACGCGTCACGGCCTTCGTCACCGAACAGGTGATGCCTCAGGAAGGCAGGCTCGATGCGGGCGGCACGACAGCGGACGCGGCGCTGACCGAACTGAGGGCAGCGGCCAAAACGGCGGGACTGTGGGCGTTGCCGTTGCCGATCGAATTGGGTGGGCAGGGCCTGCCTTTCGCCGACTATGTGCAACTGGCGGAAGCCGAAGGCGCGAGTGATCACGGGCCGACGGCCCTCGGGTCGGTGTCGCTGCTGGATGTGCGGATGCTGCAACAACATGCCCGCGACCGAGTCCGCGACAGCTATCTGAAGCGATTGGTCTCCGGTGAGCTGCGCGCCGCCTATGCGATGACCGAGCCGGAAACCCCCGGCACCGATCCGGCGCTGACGGCCACCCGCGCTATCGCCCAACCGGATGACTCGTGGAGATTGACCGGGCGCAAGTGGTTCGTCAGCGGCGCCGCCGACGCCGACCTGATCGCGGTGCTCGCCCGCACCGACGGCGCCGCCCCGAGCCGTGACGGGTTGTCGCTGCTGCTGGTCCCCACCGACAGCCCGGGGTTCCGAATCGTGCGCGAAGTCCCGGTTTTCGGTATCGGCGGCCAGTGGGAGATCACCTTCGACGATGTTCGGGTGCCGGGCGACCACCTGATCGGCGAACCCGGTGCGGCATTGCGTATCGCGGGGCAGCGCCTGCAGCTCGGGCGCACGCTGCGCTGTCTGCGCTGGCTGGGGCAGGCAGAGCGCGCATTCGGGTTGATGTGCGATCGGGCGCGCAGCCGCACCCAGTCGCGCGGGCCGCTGGCCGACCGACAACTGGTGCAGCAGCACGTTTTCGAGTCATTGCTTGCCATTCGCAGTACCCGCCCGCTGGTGCACAAGGCGGCTGCACTCATCGAGGCCGGTCACGACGCCCGCACGGAAGCCGCATTGGCCAAGGTCGCTGCGGCACGGACGCTGCAGCAGGTCGCCGACGCGGCAATCCAGGTCTACGGCGCGGCCGGGCTCGGTCCCGACACCGCACTCCCGTCGCTGCTGCGCATGGGGCGGATGGCACGCCTGCTCGACGGTCCCGACGAATTGCACATCGAGGCTGTGGCGAGAAGAGTGCTGCGCTGAGATGCGTACTCAGGTATCGAAGGGTGCCACCAGTCCGGTGCAGATAGCCAGGGCGAGCGCCAGAAAGTAGTCGCCCCAGATGAGTTCGTGCGCGGTGGCAAGTCCGCGCTCGAGGTCATAGCAGCCGTCGAGCAGCATGCCGGACGGGCGCGGACCATCCGGGCCGCTCACATGCGCCGTCACGAGATGTCGAACGATCTCCACCGCCCTGGCGCGTAGGCGCTCCCGGTGCCGGCTCTCCGCCGCGGCAGCGAGTTTGAGCAAGGCCACCGCCTCGATGGCAGCTGCCGAGGTGTCGGGCGGGGCGTCCTCGATCGATTCGGCTGACGGCACCGGGGCCGCCCCGTAGTCCACCAGCCGCTCGGCGACTGCCCCATAGTCGGGATCGATGGACCACGCCGCATCGGCGAGTGCCAGCAGCAGCCAGGCCCGGCCCCTGCTCCAGCCGGACCGTGGCTGCGCGCAGGCGGTCCATTCGCCTGCGGCCCATGCCCACGCCGGTGTGCCGACCGGCTCGGCTCGCCATCGAGCCACGTGCGTGTCCAGATGCGTGCGGGCCGCTGCCATACCCGCTCGCGCATTGGCCGTGGCGAGCAATGGGACGGTGCCCGCAACGCCGTCGACCCGTGCCAGCCACCTCGAACCGCCGAATGCCGAACCCCACGGCAGTATGCCGAGATCCTGATCGAAAGCGGTCAGGCAGGACCGCGCGGCCTCGTCGCGCAGGCTCACCGCGGCACTGTCACGACCGGGCCCTGCGGCCAATGCCGTTCCGTACCACAGGATCAATCCACGAGTAGCGGTGTCTGCGGTGACCCAATGCTCCAGCTGCGCGGTGACAGTCCTCGCCGCCGACCGGTCCGTGTGCGAGCCCGTGCGCAGTGCCCGCAACCACAGCAGCCCTGCCCAGAAACCACCGGTCCAGGAACCCCGGGTTGTAGTGACCCATGCGCCGGAGCCACCATCGGCATACAGCGGGAAACGTTGACCGGTAACGGAATACGTTGATGCGACACGATCCAGCAGTACGTCGAGGGCTGCCTCGGCGGTGCTCGGCTCGATGTGCCATACGCCTTCGCGTCCCACTTCGCACGCGCTCATGCCTGCGCCCGTTCCTGCCGCGCTGGATCCTGCGGCGTCCGGTCTTGCGTCGTCCGATCCTGCAGTGCTCGATCCTGCAACGCCCGACTCCGCTGTCCTCTATCACGCAGCGCCCACGCCGCCGCGACGCCGGCCGCTGTCGCGAATTCCGCAGCCACCGTCAGCCATCCGTCGCGGTATCCGATCATCGGCAGCAGTAGCCCGAAAAGCGGTGGCCCCACGGCGAATCCGGTAAAGAAGCCCGCCGACACCAACGCCGAATCCCGTCCGGCGCGACCGGGTGCGGCGCGTTGGATAACGAGCACCATCGACACCGCATTGCCCGCCATCCCGAACACACCGACCCCTATCACTGCGACCCACACCAGGCCGTTCACCTGCGGCGCGGCCGCCAGCAGCACGGCGGCGGCCGCCGATCCGGCTGCCAACCCCGCAGGCAGCACCACCGCTACGCCCGGCTTGGCCGCCAGCCGCGCCCATCCGATGCGGCCTGCGATACCGGCCACGCCGAGCACCGCTACCAGCATTCCGGCGGCAGCGGCACCGAGTCCGAGCCGTCGCTCCCCGAACAGGGCGAGATAGGTGTTGATCGAGGCCATGCCCGCGCCGAGAAACACCGAGAACACGGCCAGCCACCGCACCACACCTGCCGCACGGTGACCCGCGTCGGCAGTGGCGCCCTGTTGATTCCGTGGCGCATCGGCCGGCAAGATCCGCCACACCCACACTGCGGTCAGCACAGCGATACCAGCGGCCACCCACACAGCGGGTCGCCAACCCGCAACGGCGGCAAGCGCGGTCAGCGGCAGCCCCGCCGCGATCGCGCCGAGCTGGACACCCGATTGCTTCGTACCCGTCACCCCCGCGCGCCGCGGTGCCGGTATCGCCGCCAATATCGCCTTGTTCGTCGCAGGGTTCGCCAATGCCTGTGGTGCACCACCGAGACCAACCGCCAGCAACAGCACCACGTATCCCGGTGCGGACGCGATCAACGCGAGCGCGCACGCGACCATGCCGAGCAGGGCACCGAGGCACCGTCGTGGGCCGAGTAGATCCACCCCCCGACCGGCAATCGGCGAGAGCAGTGCAGCGGTGCCGAACCCGACCGTCGTGGTGAATCCCAGCATCGCCGAGGACATCCCGAGGTCCGGCACGATCCGCGGACCGAGCGCACCCAGCACGAACAACTGCAACATCGAGAAACCCATAGCCGCGGTCAGCACCCCGGTCACCGATGCCACCGCCACCCGGTCCGTACGGACGTGCGGGTGTGTCTGCACTACCGCTCTCCTCCCAGCCGCGCCGCCCCATCGGCGGCCCCGAACTCGAGTAGTCGGCTGGGAGAGCGTCTCGGTTCCGGATCGAGCCGATCCGTTGCGCGATGGGACAGGCTATCGTGCGATGACGTAGCCGTCGTCCGGACGGTGGTCGCGCGAGCGGCGAAGGTCGGCGATGGCGAAGGTTCGCTGCACCCAGCGGTCTGCTCCGTCGTAGTGGGGTCGAAAGGCGGTGCGGCCGTGGACGGTCACCCGGTTGTCGACAATAACCAGGTCGCCGGGTATGAGCTTGGTGGTACGCGCGACGGTGTCGCAGGCTCGGCCGAATTCGGCCAGCGCCGTTTCCGCCCGCGGCGTCAGCGCCGTTGTCGCGATGGTGGCCATCCGGATGTCCGGGTCGTCGGCGGCGCCGAACAGCAACGGCTGCGGGGGACGCGCTTGGTTGTCCGAACCGAAGGAAGGTGGTGGTGCGGTGACGAATTCGGGTGCGAACAAGGTTTCCCGGCTCGCCGCCGTCAGCAGCGGCAGTACTTCGCGCAGGCAGGCGGTGCGCAGTCCGGCAACCCGGTCATGGTCGGCACGCAGGCACAGCAGTAGCACGTAGTCGGGCTCGTGCTGGTGAAAGGCGTTCTCGTTGTGGAAGGTCAGCAACACCGAACCGGCATTGCCCGAGAAGGTTTCCCGCCTGGGCACAGGCACGACATCCTGCACAAGGGCGCCGGACTTCTCGGCCAGGTATGCGACGGGGTCGCCGAGCCCGCACGCAACCATGGCGAGCACCGCGGCCGCGACGGTGGCCGCACGCTGCACCGAATCCGCCACCGAGGGCGTGGCGGGCAGCATTGCCTCGTCGACCGGCAGACCGTGGACCACCAGCACCCCGGATGATCCGGAGTATCGCCGGAACCGGCGCACGCTACGACGCAGCGATACCGGCAGCTCATCCGAGGCGTGCCGGGCACGCGCCACCCATTCCGGGTCGTCCACCAGGTTGCGAGGATCGCCGCACAGCGTTCGAGCCAGCTGGTCGACCTCGATCGAGTCGGCGGGCTCCAATGTCACGTCGGTGCCGTCGACGACTGCGGTATCGGCGATTTCGTGCATCAATGTCTCCTGATCGAACACACAGGCGTTCTCGGCACCTGTTCGGAAATATCGAGGCGGCGAATCGAACTCGACTGCTCAGCCGTGCCGCAGAGCCGACACCGTGTCAGCAATGTAGTGGTCGCCGAACCGGAGCAGCGGAGCATAGTGGGCGGCCCGCCGGTGCCGCATCAGCCGGAGCTCACCGACGGCGTTGTCCGGGCCGGTCGGCGATTGCGCGATGGACCTGCGCAGCCGCACCATCGAATAGGCAAGCGTGACATGGCGTTCGCTGTCCACGAGGTCGGCCTCCAGCAGTGCGTCCCTGGCGGCGGCGAGTTCGGGATCGCGGGCCACCAGCTCCTCGTAGGAGTCGGGCACCACCTTCAGCAGGTCTTTCATCGCGCTACGGAATGTCTTGTAGCCGCGGTGTTGCCGTCCGCTCAACGGCGTCGCCACCTCGGGAGGCTGCATGGTGGGGCGCACCATCGCCAGGTAATAGTCCACCGGGATGGTGCTGGCATGGATCATCGCCGCGGGAAAGCCGCGCACGTAGGTGGTGGCATGGTCGAGTCGTTCCAGCGCGGCGGCGGTCGCACCGTGGCGTAGGTGGTGCGCGGCATCGGTCACGGCGACCGCCGCGCAGATGTTGAACAGGACGTGGACCTGATGCCCGACGAGCCATCGCGCCGTCCACTCGCTCTCCAACGAGACGCCGTCGGATGCCTCCGGAATGGAGAGCGGGCCAACCTGCTCCCCGTCGGACGCTGCGGCACCGGTGAGGTCGAGCACGGCCTGCCCCATACCGGCGACCTCCACCGCCAGGTCCGCACCCGAAAGCGGCGCACTGCACAGATCCCGCAGGCCCCGGTGGATGACCAGCACACCATGCAGGGCCGCCTGCTGATCGGACAGATCCACCTCGCGGACCCGAAAAAAGGACTGGCTCACCGATTCGGCGGGCAAGTCCGCACCGACAACGGGCCCGGCCTCCTCCGACAGCGCACCGACGAGCTCTCCGGCGGCGACCGAGGCGCGCCGTATAGCTGTGGTGCGCTCGACCGGACCCGCATGAGTCGGCACCTCGGCCAAAGTCATCGCGGTCCGTTGCGCCTCGCCCCGAACGCGAGCGTTCAGGTTCAGGACGGCTGCCCCGTCCTGCACTCCCCGGAACACAGCCACTGGCGGATGCGGGTCTGTCTCCGAGGTACCCATGTCGTCCACAGTATCCCGCGACAAGCCCGTTTCGCAGGCGCTTGCCCGGAGCGCAAGGATGAATTCCCTTGCCTCGTTACATATCTCATCGTGGGGAACCGATGCCTGCGAACCGGACACGTTGCCGATTTCCCCACCGCGCATCGTATGTCCGACTTCCCGTAACCTGGACATAGGCAGTCCGCCGACGTCCGTCGAACAGAGTGGACTCGCAACCGCCGGAACTACCGCAGGCCACCGACAAAATCCTCGATGATCCGGTTGTAGGCAGCAGGTTGCTCCATGTTGGGGAAATGACCTGCGCCGGCGATGATTTCCCGTCGGCTGCCGGGGACGGCGGCGAGAAGGCGGTCCACTGTCGCAGTCAGGTCGGGGGAATCGAACGCGCCGTCGGCGGCGAGGACGGGTACCGCGATCGTCGACGCGCGCGCCGCGACAGCGACGACCGGGATGTGGTAATCCGTTTCGGACGCAGTGTGTTTGGCGAGTGTCCGAGCCGCCATCTGCCGAATCCGCCACACCATCGTGGCGTCGACCTCGTCGAGCGAGCGATGCGGGCCCGCCGCCCACTGCACAAACGCCGTCAGCCACATGTCGATGTCGCCGTGCGCTATGGCACGGGCCTGGGTGGCGTCGAGTTCTTTCGACCACGGGTCGCGATACTCCGGTTCACCGATGGCACGACCGCTCACGACCAGGGCGCGCACCAAATCGGGGTGTTCCAGTGCGGTGTCGACCGCGATCATGGCTCCCATCGATACACCGATCAGGACCGCGGGCCCGAGATCGAGATGCCGCAGCAACGCGGCCAGATCGTCGGTCTGCCGGAAAGGTCTTGTCGCGTTGGCAGATTCACCGTGCCCACGAGTGTCCGGTGCGATCACGCGGTAGCACCGAGCGAGAACGGGCAGTTGAGCGTCGAACATCGTGGAGTCGACGAAAGCCGCGTGCAACAGCACCAGCGGTCGGCCCGCACCGGCATCGCGGTACGCGAGGAGTCCGTCGCCACTGTCGAACGTGCGTGAGGATTTATTCATGACAACCAAGGTGTCATATTGAATCGTCCTTTGACAACCGAGGTGTCATAATGACCAGGTGACCGAGCCGCCGTTGCCACCCGACGAACTAGCCTCCCGACTGATGGAGGTCTTCACCCGCGTCGGCACGTTGCACCGCAGGGTCTACCGGAAGATCGAGCAAGACGCTGCGCCCCAGGGACTTTCGGTCGGCATCCGCGCCATCCTCGACCTGCTGCGCGAGCACGGCCCGATGACCGTCCCGGATATGGGCCGCGCCCAGTCCCTGAGCCGCCAGTTCGTCCAGCGCATGGTCAACGACGCGGCGGCCGCCGACCTGGTCAAGTTCCAGCCGAACCCCCTGCATCAACGCTCCTCATTGATAGCGCTGACCCCAGCCGGCACCTCGGCCATCACTGCCGCAATCATGCGCGAACACGCCCTCCTACGCCGGACCGGCGGCGGCCTCACCGACGCCGACATCTCCTCCTGTCTCGAGGTTCTCGACCACATGCTCAACCTCTTCGACGACGTCGACATGAACGGCTGACCCTCACGGGACAAGAACGGTTTTGCCCTTCGCACTTCCGGTCGACGCGTGCGCCTCGGCGGCGTCGGCGAGGTCGAACTCCCGCTCGATGTGGACGCGCAGCGCACCGGTTTCGGCGAGACCGGCGAGGTCGGTCAGATCCGCCGCCGACGGATGGACGAACACGGTCTCTAAGCGGACACCGTGCTGCTCGGCTTCGGTCGGGGTCAACCCAGGATTGTGACCGACCGTGGTGACCAGCACACCCCCCGGCTTCAACACACCGAGGGAGCGCGGTGCGTACTCGCCGCCGACCAGGTCGAATACCACATCCACCGGATCGATCGCGGCGGCGAAATCGGTTGCGGTGTAATCGATCAGCTCGTCGGCACCCAACCCGGCCAGGAAGGCGTGATTCTCGGCCCGCGCGGTGCCGACAACGTGCGCGCCGCGAGCCTTGGCAACCTGCACCGCCAGATGCCCGACCCCGCCGGCCGCGGCATGGATCAACACGCGCTGCCCGGCCTCGATCCCGGCAAGCCCGACCAAGCCCTGCCACGCAGTCAGCCCGGCCAGCGGCAACGCGCCCGCCTCCGACATCGACAGGGCCGCAGGCTTGAGCGCCAGCTCAGCGGCGGGCGCCACCAGATACTCCGCGTACGCACCCGCCGCCTTCGGGAACAGCGGCATCCCGAAAACCTCCGCACCAACCTCGAACTGCGTCACCCCCGGACCCACCGCCTCCACAACACCCGCAACATCCCAGCCCAGCGCGAACGGCGGCGCGGGAAACAGCGGGAAATGCCCGGCCCGAACCGCCGAGTCCACCGGGTTCACCCCCGCCGCCCGCACCCGAACCAGCACCTCGCCGGAACCGGGCTGCGGCCGCTCGACCTCGGTCCGATACAGCACCTCGGGCCCACCGAACCGGTCTTGAGTGATCGCGTACATCTGATCTCCATTTAGTTGACGTGAGGACTATTGCTGGCACAAATATTTACCCCACATTGTTCCTCGCGTCAACTATCCGCGCATCAAGCATGCACGCATGGACCGCCTCCTACGCCGAAGACTTCTCCCCGCAGCCTGTTGAGCGCCGGTCGGCGACGGAATCCAACTCCATCCGATCGGCCCCGGCACCGTTCACACGACGAGGCGATCGGGCAGGTTCATGGGCTCACGGCCGCCCTTCACCTTCCCTTCGACGCGCCTCGGCGACCAGATTCCGCAGCGTCGGCCACTTGACCAAGGCGGTGTCGCCGAGCGGCCTGGACATTCCGCGCAACCAATCGAGCGGCGACCATGGCGTGGGGGCAACAATCCACGCCTTACGACGTTCAGCACCGCGCAACAGCTCCGTCGCGGCTCGATCGGCGGTGATCCGCTTGGTCAGAGCACCGGGCAACAGCGCCTCCAGCCGCTCGGTCAGCGGGTCACCGTCCAGGCTGCCGTGTATCAGATCGGTGTCGACGGACCCGAAATGCGCTGTGGTAACCGCGATTCCGTCACCGGCGAGTTCGACATGCAAGGTCCGGCCGAGCGCCTCCACGCTCGCCTTGCTCACCGCGTACGGTGCGCAGAACATCCCGTTCAGGAATGAAAACACCGACGCGATGACCACGATCTGCCCCCGCTCGTCCGCAGGTGCGGCAACCCTGCCTGCACGGTGTTCCACGCACTACGCAGGTTGATATCGAGGACTCGGTCGAATTCCACTGTGCTGGTGCCGGATACGGTGACCATCTTCGGTGGCGCCAGGTACTCACTGGGGGTGAAGCCAGTGCACCAGACGATGACATCGGCACGACACGTCGAGCGACCCGGATGTGTCGATCTGGCGGCAGGACGCCAACTCCGCAGGCTTATTACGCGCGGCGAGCAGCATTCGATGTGCCACCTGCAGTACTAACGGCCGGTCGCCCGCGCGACGGCCTGGATGGCTCGGATCCGTCCGTCGGCCAGGGCCTCGGTGAGATGCTCGACCTTCTCGGCAAAACCGTCCACGAAGGTGTGTAGCCCGAGCGGGTTGGGAGGCAACGTCAGTATCAATTGCATCGTTGCCGCCGCCGTCTCGGTGAGATCATTCCAGGCTTCGATGGTGAAACCGGAGGACTCGATCACCGCGCGCAGCCGGTCGGAGGTGGCCAAGTGGCTTCGTGCTGGATCGACTGCCCAGGGCAGCGGGTAGGTGGGGTGGCCGGACGCGCCGGCGGCGATATCCCAAATGGCTAGCCGGCCATCATTCGCCAGCACCCGGCGGGCTTCGCGGTAGAGCCGCACTTTGTCAGCGACGTTCATCTGGACGTGTTGACTGAACACAACCTGGAATGCATTGTCAGCGAAGGGAAGGGCCGTAACATCGGCCCGCTGGACGGTAATCAAGTCATCCAGCCGAACAAGTCGATTCAGCCATTCGGCCGTCGAGCAGTATTCCTCGGCCAGATCGACCGCAGTGACCTTGCACCGCAGGCGGTCGGCGAGATACCGCGCGGTGCCTCCTATTCCGGTGCCGGCGTCGAGTACCTCGGTGTCGGCAGCAATATCGAGCAGGTCGACCAGTTGACTGGTGGCTATCCGACCGATGGTGTGGAAATCCTCCAGCATCCCGAGATCTGCCGGTACGAGGTGCTCGAGATCCTTTCCTGCGGCGATGAGCGCCCGTTCAATGGAGGCACGGGCGACACCGGTCTCGTACGGAGACGCCGTCATGAAAGAACCACCGCTACACCCGCGCTGAATCTGTATCGGTCGCCGCGAGCGGATCGTCGAGTCGGTCGTCGGCGGCGGGGTGTTCGTGCTGCCAGAAGGCGGACTCGCCGGAGAACCGCGGATGGGCGGGCTGCGGGTGCTGCTGCGTATGGTCGAACTTGTCGAGGCGATGCATCGGCACCATCGCGATCCGGATGGCACCCGCTAGTGAGCGGACGAAATTGCCTGCGGTACGGCGACATTCGGGCGCGGCGGCATAGCGGCGGGCGATCGTGAGGAAGTCTTCGGGTTCCACTCCGGCCACATCGCGAACGTGCGTGGTAGGACCGCCGACCTCCCATGTTCCCAGGGGTGTTTCGGGAAGATAGTTGCGTAGGCAGGACTCGAAGAACATGTCTGTTCGAAGCCGCCTCGCGTTTGCGCGGACAGCTTTCATGAACACCTTCGGAGGAACATCGACATGACGTACGTGGCGGCCCAGCGCCTCTCCCATCGCATCGGCGATATCTGCCCCGGACAGCAGCCTCGGCCCCGTCGGACGATAAGCCTTGCCGTCGTGACGATGCGGGTCGAGCAGGGCGCCCACCACCACTCGAGCGATGTCCTCGTTGGACGGAGGCGCATTACGCCCCGCGCCGTTCGGCATTGGCAGGATTCCGAACTGAGCCGCGACCGGCATCATCCCAAGGAGATAGTTGTCGGCGAAAAAACCGGGATCAATGGCAATGTGGGCGGTATCCGGTAACAGCTCGAACAGTTTGTCGTTGAACCACATCTGCCGGGTCATCAGGGACGGATGCTCAGGGCTTGCCAGCCACTGCCCCATCGCCACGATCGCTTGCACCCCCGCCCGACGTGCCGCCACCGCGAACGCAACGGCGCTGTCGAGCACATGGGGGTGGTACGGCGCGTTGAAATACAACCGGTCGACACCATCCATCGCGGCCCGGATCTGCATGAAGTCGAACATGTCGGCAATGACAATCTCCGCGCCCATGGCCGCCAGACGCGCACTGCGTGCGTCGCTGCGGTGCACCATCACCCTGGTCGCGACACCCCGTTCCAATAGCTGGGTGGCCACCGCACTGCCAACCCTGCCTGTGGCCCCAGTGACAAGCACACGTTGGTTAGTCATTGAAAATCCTTTCAGTTCCTAGTCGCTGCGACGAATGGACGGAATGTTTCCGTCGGTCACATTTGCAGTATGCGACTCAATGTGACCGCTGTCAACATGGATGTTGTCGCCTCACCTGGCCTGATCGCCCAGCCTTGTAGCCACTGGTCACGCTTCGCCGAGCCCATGGATGTGACCGTCGTCAACACTGGGGGTGGATATGCGATCCTTGACGTTATGACCCCAGCCGCCGCGTCTGCGGATCGCCACCGGCCCTATCACCATGGCTCGTTGCGGGCCGCGCTGGTCGACGCCGGAATCGTGCTGGCGCGGGAAGGGGGACCCGATCGAGTAGTTCTCCGGGAGGCAGCCCGCGCGGCCGGGGTCTCACATTCGGCCGCCTATCGCCACTTCGCCGACCGCGAAGCACTGCTCGCAGAGGTGTCCCGCCAAGCCCGAAGCGAACTGGCCTCACGAATGCGCCACCACATAGACGACGCCACCGACCCTGTCAGCCGACTTGGAGCGGTCGGCACCGCGTACGTCGACTTCGCACTGACCGAGCCCGGGTTGTTTCGCACCGCCTTCGATTCGCACCCCACGCCCGGCAGCGACTACCAGCACGACCCGTCGACCACCGGTGAGGTGGAACCGCAGGCCCGCGGCGCCGAACCATTCGACGTCCTCAATCAGGTTCTCGATGAGGTGCAGTCAGCCGGTCTGCTGGACCCGCGCCGCAGGCCGGGGGCCGCCATCGCCGCCTGGTCGGCTATTCACGGCCTCGCCAGTCTGCTGATTGACGGCCCTCTGCCCACCACGAAGGCAGACATCGACTTCGCGCTCGGGCAAGTGCTCGAACTCGTGGCACGCGGCCTGCTTCAGCTGCCCCAGGTATCGGACGGATCCCCCTCCGGCTAGTGTTCCGCGGGTGTCCCGGCCGGCCAGGCCCGAATTTTCAGATGCCGAGCACATGCACACCCGCTTCGGCAAAATCGCGGACCGCGCGGGCGACATTGTTGGCCGAGGTCACCACTACCGCGTCGACAGCGCCGATGTCGCGAATGATCCTCGCCGAGTTGTCGGCGTTGTCGATGGTCGATTCCGCGTCGTGGTCCATATACACACGGGAGGCGGGGACGCCGTGGCCGATCTGGATATCGGCAGCGGCTCGGCAACTGTGCCACCCGCCGCCGGCTCACGGCCACGGCTCCGACGGCCGGACGATATCGAAGTGCAGCCCGCTGGAGCCTTCACCGCTACCGGGGTTCTTCTGTCTGCGGACCCACGAGTGCCAGGAACCGTCGAACCAGCGAGCCAGTACCGGGCGGCGAGTCACCAGTGCGCCGTCGCGCGGGACCTCCTCTTCGTGCACCCAGTCATCGGTGTGCAGCAGCCTGCCGTGCGGCTCGGAAGTGAACCCCGGCTGCTGTAGTGGCACCAGCGCGAAACGGATCTGGTCGAGGGTCACGGCATGCGGGACCAGCGGCAGCCAATAGTCCGGGACGATGGTTTGCACCGCGTAAGAACCGATGTCACGCGGCGGCGGGCTCTCCGGCGCGATCCGCAGCCACCGTTCACGGCGGTCGACACGGTCGCCCTGCAGATCGGTGAAGGACTTCTCGACCGCCCACGCGAGGTTGGCGAGTTCGTCGCGCAACAGTGCGACGGTCTCCAATGGCTCGCCGACAGTGCCGCGTTCGGACGGCATGACAAGCAAACCGTCGTCGGTGCCGGTGACCGTGAACATATTCCAGCCCTCGTTTTCGCGTCCGGCACGGGTGATTTCGTGTTTGCCGCCGAACGAATCCGAGACGACGAGTTTGTCCAGCACGGTGAGCGAGCCTGCGGGGACCTCCAGCGGAAGCAGGAACCGGTCGTTGCCGTACACCTCCGCGAACGCGATCAACAGCAGCCTGCCGGTGTCGAGCTTCTCGACGTCGGTCGAGCCGAGATCGATCTGCGCGTCTTCCATCTCCCAGAACCGGTCCGCGGGAATGCCGCCGTATCGGACGGTCGAAGGGATCGCCTCCCTGGTGAACATGTGCACCGCGGCCGGTGTCGTCGGCGCGGGTGTCGCGGTCGGATCGAGGTCGACGGTGAACCAGTCCAGACCGTCGCCGAGGTACTCCTCGGAATGGAAGACCTTGTCGCCGAGGGACATATCGACGCGATGTTCGAAGCGGTGCGGGTCGAAGGTGTCCGGCGCTGCGGCGGGGAACAGGCCGCGCCACCAGGTCAGCCAGTCGGCAGGGACGGAACCGAGCCCCGCGACGACGGGCGCACCGTCGGTGAAATCGGCCACCAGCCGTTCGGCGTCGGGCACTTTCGGCGCGAGTAGTGTCACCAGGTTCGACGGTCCGGTCGGGGGATGTTCGAAACCGTAGGCGGCGAGCACATCCGGCGTGCGTGCCCGTAGCCCCTTTTCATCGAGCATCCGCAGGAAATGGGCGCCGCCTTCGATTCTGGTCAGCTCGTCCGGGGCCGTGATGTCCTCGGATTCGACCATCCCGTCCAGGGGGCCCGATTTCGGGTCATAGGGCACCCAGGAGCGGTCGACCGCCAGCTCCCCCGTACGGCCCGCGGGCCGCCACGCGGAGATGACAGTGCTGTGCCCGGACAGTTCCACCAGCACCGGTGACCCGGCGTCCTGTCCGGCGAATTCGCCGAACTGCCATTGTCTCGTCAACGCCCAGGCGGGGTCGTGCACGCGGGCGGTGAGGCCGGAGGCGACCTCATTGCTGCGCGGCAACGGCTCCAGCCGGTAGCGGTCGTCGAGACGGAACTTCGGGTTCCCGAGGATGTCGACCATTTTTCGCGGCATTGTTCACTCCTCTGCCAGGGTGCGCCAGAAATCGCTGATCATCGATCCGTGCAGTTGCCCGAGTCCGTCGACGCGCACGGCGGGCAGAATGTCGTCGAGCAACGGCAGATCGCCGATGTCGACGGCGCGCAGCTTCGCCAGCTCGAGCGTGTCACGAACGACGAGGGCCAAACCGTCGGCGGTCCAGCCGCGTTTCGGGTCGGGAGGTACCGCGAGCAGGATCGCCTGTGGCGCTTTGGCATCCGGCCGGTCGAAGTGGAACGACACTCCGGTCAACTCCGATTCCACCGGCACCGCGTCGGGGCCGACCTTGGTGGCCGCCAGCGCGTCCGAGCCGGGTAGCACCTCCATCCATTCGTCGAACACCATGCCGGTCAACGGCTGCCCGGCCGGCAGGTCGAAGGGGGTGTGCCGAACCAGGTGCTGCCGGGCCGGCGGGCGCTGCAACGGATCGAACCTGCCGCCGATCCAGGCGCCGTCGCCGGGCAGCTGAGAGGCGGCAAGCGGGCATGGTCGCCCGGCCCGCACACCGGCCAGCAGCAGGGTCTCGTGCCAGGTGCGGGTGGTCGGGCGGATCGCGGCGAAGCGCAGAACCCAGTCCGCCACAGTGGATCCCGTTGCCGCAGGCTGCGGCAGTGCCAACCCGGAAAGCTCGGCGGTGAGCGGAATGTTGGTGCCGAGGAAGTCGGCCAGCGCGAGCGTCACCGCTGTGAGCCAGCCCGGAGTGGTCGCGTCCCTGGACAATGCGACGAGTCGTTGCGGCAGTTGCGCCTCGATGCCGAGCGCACTGCGCTGCTCGACGGTGTCGACGGCGGTGAGGAAGCGGGCGACCCGATCGCGTACCTCGGCCAGATCCGGTTCCCGGACCTTCGCCTGCTCACCGACGATATGCCTCGGCAGCAGGGCGGACGCACCGCCGAGCAACCGGTTGATCCGCTCGGTGACGGCACGCACCTGGGCGAAAGCGCCGTCGAATTCAGCTACCGCGCCGGTGATTCCGTGCTGCTGCGCAAGCCGTGCGGTGATCCGGCGCTGCCCGCTGACAGCGACATCGAGCACGAATCCGAGTGCGCTGAGCCCGAGTGCGTCGGCGGTGGTCGTGAACGGCTGCGACTGCTCTCCCAGCGTCAGCTTTCCGGACAGCTTCCACCCTGCGGCCGACCCGAGCAGGCCCCCCACCCACGCCTCGACCCGTGGCTCCAGCTCGGCGAAAGCGTCCGTGCCCCAGCCGGGCTCGCGCGGCGGGTCAGGCGGCAGCACCGCCGCGAGCCGATGGGTCACCGCGCGTCCACGATGTGGGGTGCGCAGCACGTCGAACCGGTCGGGCACGTCCTCGCCGCGCCCGAGGGTGTCGGCGGCAAGCCCGGCGCGCATGGGGTTGCCGCCGACGAGCTGATGCACGCTCTCGGCGAGCAGCAGGTCACCGACAGCGTCGAGGGCGTCGACCAGATCGTCGAGGATGGGCTTGACCTTCTCGCCGTGCTCGAACAGAAATCCGTGCTCGGTCAGTAGGGCGGGCACCGCCCCTTGGGCGTGCGCACGGGCCAACTGCATACCGTCGACGACATTCGCCGCGGCGATGGCTTCGGAACTGCGCTTCCAGAGATCGGGCTGCGGGTTGCCATCCGCGGGTTCCGGCACCACCGGTGTCGGAAACACCGTGCGGTAGCGCGGTTTCTGGGTATCGAGGTTCGCATCGTGCAGCGCCCGCTCGAATCGGTACCCGAGCAGGGCGCCGAGGGTCTGGCCGCGCCGCACTCCGCCGAGCAGCCAACGGGCAACGCGCGCCCGTCGTGACGTCAGGTCGACGGCGAGCGTGGAATCGCCCTTATGAGAAGTGAATCCCGAGCGCAGCACCGCAGCAGTCGCCGCGTGATGCAGCGACGGCGCATGGATATAGCCGTCGGACTCCTGCACCGTGCCCGGACGTAGATTCTCCACCCAGCCGTATCCACCGAGACGTATCCCGGACACACCCTCGGCACGTGTTCGGCTGAGCCGTTGCGTAGCCAACGAGGTTACCCAGGCGTCGAGGCGGTGTGCGGTGACGTCGAACAATTCGAACAACAGCGGCAGAAAGTCCTGCGGCGCGAGCCGGGACAGCGCCGCCAAACCCGCGAGCAGTTTGCCTGCGGCGGGCAGGCCCTGGCGGCCGAACTCGCGGATCGCGTCGAGTTCGGCCTTCGGCGTAAGAGGGGCCATGATCAGCTGCGACAACAGCCGGTCCACAGTCGCGAGTATCGACAGTGCCGACTTCGCGAGATCGGGTCCTTCCTGACCGAAGGGTGCGTCGCTGCCGCTGCTGACCAGCCAGGGGAGGAAGTCGGTCGGCGATCCGGAATCATCGGCGAAACCGACCGTGCCGAAGATCGTCGCACGCCGATCGGGTGCGACGCCGTCGATGGTTATCGGCCACCGCTCGAGGTACTGCTCGTGGGTGATTCGGTCGGTCAGCACGTCGATGGCGTCGTGCAACTGGTCGCGGCTGTTCGCGAACAGCTCGGGGTATTTCGCCGCGTTGGGCGCGAGGCGCTCGGCGACCTTGGCGTAGTCCGGCGGCTTGGAGTCCGACACCCACGCAAGGTTGCTGACGTCCTCGGTAGGTTGCGCCCAGCGCAGTCCGGAAAGAATGCCGCCGACAGCCACGGCAGGCCCGGGGGAACGCAGACTCAGCTTGTCGAACTTCTCCCGACCACCGTTCGGGGACAGTACGCGGCGGATCACGAGATCGTTCGACACCGGGAGACGGCACAGGATGTCGGCCGCGACCTGGTCGGCGGGCAGGCCGTCGGTCACTCGCGGAATCCAGCCGGAGACCAGCGCGGCCCGCCAGTGATGCCGCAGCCGCAACAGCCAGGGCAGCATCAGCGAGGCCGCGTCGTCGGGCCGGTCGGTCGTCCATTCGTCGACCGTCGACACCGGAAGCACGCCGTAGGGCTGCCGTCCGACGCGGATGGTCGGCAAAGGTCCACGGCTGCGGACGAATTCGGCCATGTGATCTCTGATGGTCAGCCAGAGTCCGAGTCGCGAGACTTCCTCCGGCGTGCCGAACAGCCCTTGGTCTTCGACCATCTTGAAGGCCAGACCCCACCAGGCCAGGATCGCCAAAGTCTCTGCCGCGGCATCACCGGTGTGCTCGGCGCCCTGGCAATCGGTGAGGAATCCGGCGTCGGTGAGTCCGAGCGCACGGGCCATCCGGTCGGCATCGGTCGGGTTCGGTTCGGGTTCACCGGGTTTGGCGGGAATCACCAGCAGCTGGCCCTCGTCGATGACATCAGGATCGGGGATCTTGTTGGCAGCGGCGATGATCGGGAACAATTCGCCGTCGCCATAGAAGCGTTTCGCCAGCTTGAACAACGTGTCGTTCGCCGTTACCCGGTGCGTGCGCGGAGCGATGTCCGGGTCGCGTGGGGGCGTCGGTCCCGGCGGCGTGCCATCGGGACGTGACGACCACGAGGTTCGGCTCTGCGGCGTGTTGTTGGTCGGTGTGCCCGGCGCGAGGAAGGCGAGACCGTCGGTGTACGCGTGACCGTGCAACGTCGTGCGCAACCGGTCGGCAGCCTCGGCGGGCGCGCGTTGGCTCACGCCGACGACGAAGAGTTCGTCGAGGTGGTCCACCTCGGCGGGCAACGTCAGCACGGTGGCCATGCCCTCGCGCACTGCGTCGTCGAAATCGATGGCCCACGCGGCATGCCGGCGATCGGGTGCGGCTTCGTCGGCGGCGAGCAAACCCAGTGGCAAGGGGTCGCGGATGTCGGCGCCGACTTCGTCGACCACCACCAGGCCGCCGACCAGGCCCAGGAAGCGCCAATGCGCGGGCATGGTGGTCACTTCGGGGGCGCGTCGCTTACGTGGATCGCGCAGTGCGGGGTCGGGCGCACCGGGACGCGACACCCTGGTCGCCCAGGCGGCGCGATTCGGGCTGAGGGTCTCGAGCAGGGTATGCCAGGCTTCGTCCCCTGGGTTCTGCCAGTACTTGCGCGCCGCGGCGAATTCGCCAGGGGTAAGTGCGGAGTCGAAGCCATCGATGTGGATGTCGTCGGGGTAGACGCGCACTTTGATGCTGTGTTTGTCGGCGGTCCATTTCGTCTCGATGCGCACGGGCAGCAATGCGATCGGCTCTGCGCTATGCTCGCCGAACAGCGGTGCACCCGAATCAAGCTCTGCGGCAAGGTTTTCAGTGGTCTCGTCCAGCCTGGCGCGCAACTGGTCCAATTCGGCGCGCCGGGCCGCCTGCGCCTGCTCCACCGGCCTCAGTACCGTCTGTGGCGTATTGCCGTGCGGTACCTCGGTGGGGGGCGGATTGCTGGCCACCCATGCCCGTACCCGGCCGAGCTCGAATTCCTTGTCGTCGGCCAGCGCCAATTTGTTGTCGTGCTCGAGCCGGACCATATCCAGGGTGCGCCGCAGCATGAACGGGCTGACGTCGGGAGTGACCGGACCGGTCCCGATGTCGGGAATGATCAGCAGTTGGCCGGGGAAGATCAGGTTGGGGTTCGGGATGGAGCTGGCGACCGCGATGATCGGAAACAGCTCACCCTTGCCGTAGAACCGCTGCGCCAGCCCGAACAACGTGTCGTCCTTGACGACACGGTAGGTCCTGGTGACGGGGGGAATCATCAGCCGTCGCCCGATGGCGAGTTTCTTGGGGTCGGCGATTGCGTTGGCGGCGGCGATGATCGGGGACAGCTCACCCTTGCCGTAGAAACGTTGCGCCAGCCCGAACAACGTGTCGCCGGCGACGACGACGTGGGTCCTCCCAGTCCCGGGGATCACCGGTGGGCGGCGCTGTCCGGTGAGTTCGGGGATGACCACCACCTGACCGACCGCAATGTGGTCGGGGTCCGGGACCCGGTTGGCCGCGGCGATGATCGGGAAGAGCTCACCGTTGCCGTAGAACTGTTGCGCCAGCCCGAACAATGTGTCACCCGCCACGGTGGTGTGCGTCTTGATGATGTCGGGAATGATCAGCGTCTGGCCGATGGCGATGTGGCCCGGGTTGATGATTTCGTTCGCTGCCGCGATCACCGGGAACAGCTCACCGTTGCCGTAGAACTGCTGGGCCAACTGGAACAGTGTGTCGTGTGCGACCACCGTGTGAGTCCTGGCCATGGCTACTCCTGTCGTGTCACACCGGGCCGAGCATCGTGTTCGGCGAGAAGGCCAGCTGGAATGGCCGTTGGAAGATGATCCGGGCGAAGTCGGCGGGGTCCGCACTCTGCCAGGTCGCGGGATCCGGCTGCTGCGGCGTGGGTGGCGCCCCGCCGCCGAGCCGCCGCACAAAGCCGTTGGTGAGCGGCACCTCTGGCCAGCCGAGGTCATACCAGTGCTGGTACGGGTTGGTCGAGGACTGATCAAATCCGAACTGCGCGCCGCGCATCGGTTCGCGCACCACGAACATCCATTTCTGGGCGCGGACGGTCGGCTCGTCGAGGTCGAAGCAGTACAGGTTCGTCCGCTCGTCCACCGGCAGCACGAACTTCGGCTCCTGCCATTGCACCTGGTCGCTTTCGACCTTCTTTTCCACCGACTTCGCGGCAAGCACCACTGTGCCGGGGTAGCGCCGCAGCACTTCGCCGCGCACCAGGAGTACCAGCAAATCCTTCGCACCTTCGGCACTGTGTTCACCGAGCGGGACGTTGGGGTCCCACAGCGCGATTTCGCCGTACTGGGGTTGCACACCGCCGGGGGGCCAGAAGCGGGAAAACGGTGTTCCCGCTTCGTCGGTCGGGAATTCGCGCCAGCGCAGCTCTCGATTGAACTCCTGGTTGAGGCCGACGAGTAGTGCTTCGACGAACCCCGAGTTGATTTCCAGCAGGGTCGCGCTGTTGTCGGGGAAGGTGGTGATTCCCGGGACGGCCCACTCGGGCCAGCGAGCGAGAATCTCCGCGGCAATGGGGAATCCGAATTCGGGGTGCGCCATGATCTGGCGCAGCGGTCTCCGATCGGTGTCCGCGCGGGCCGCGACCGACGCCGTCGGGATGATCTCTTTCATCCGCTCGAGCTGCAGCGGCAGCGGCCGGATGACCGTCCGCACACTGCTCGCGATCGCCTCGATACCCATGCTCACCCGGAATTCGGTGGGCGTCTGGGTCGCCAGGCTCTCGGCGAGCACCGATCGACGCAGGCCGCGCAACTGCATCGGACGCGGCACCGGGAGTGCGCCGCCCGCCATCGTCTCCGACATCGAGGTGCCGACGTCAGCGAGTTGCCGCGCGGCGTCCGCACCGCCGAATGCCGCACGGGCGGTGAACGATTCCTGTTGGGCGCCGACCAGGCCGACCAAGGTCTGTGCGGCGAACAACGAGGACGGGTCGCGCGCGACGCTCGTCGCCGCCATCGGCCCGACCGCGTCGGAGATGGCGGCGAACCACAGCGCCGGTTTGGCGGGCACCACCTCGGTGCCGCCTGCCGCGGTGGTGAGGACCGAGCCTGTCGGCATTTCCGCTGCGGAGGACCCCGCGGCACGTGCGCAGCGTCGTGCCAACGCGCCGTGTGGGCGGGTGAGCCGGACGAACGCGGTGGATCCGGAGCCGTTGGGGACCGCCGAATCGGCGAGCACCTGCTCGAGCGAACCCTGTTCGGCCACTCGGACTTTTGTGCGCAGCATGTCGGCAAGGCCGGTGAATGGCGCGGGCGCCATCGTCGCGAGGTGTTTGCCTTGCGCGCCCGTGCCGGTCTGCTCGGCCAATTCGGTGGCCGCGAGCAGCCGATTCGCCTCGTTGACGGCGCCGACCTGTTCCCAGGCCCGTGCCATCAGGAATTCCTGTTCCAGCTGGACGTAGCGCGCACCGAGCGCAGCCGCGACGCGGAACTGCACCTGAGTGTTCAGCGTGCGCACCCAACCGGTGGCAGGCAATGTCTGATCCCCGGTGTGGTGGCTGCCGTACAGCGGTGGCGCGACGGCCTTTTCGTCACGGTCGGGGGGCACTCCGACCCGGCCTTTGCGGCCTGCGGGCGCGTCGACCCGCTCCTTGATGAGGTCTCGGTAGCGCTGCATGCTCGCTGGATCGGACCACTGTTCGTGGTGTGTCTCCGATCCCGGAAGACGCAGCGCGCCTTGCACCTTCACGGCGACCTCGGCGGGTGCGCCCGCCGGGGGCTGCTCGTGCGGCCACGGCTGGTGCACGTCGATCGGGCGGGACCCGAAGCCGGGCAATGTCGACGCGACGACCGGATCGATCTTTCTGGCCAGGTCCTCGAAGGTGCCCTCCTCCCCCGTACTGAATTCCCACCAGTCATAGACCGGTAGCTCGACCCCGCCTTGCTGCCCTGGCGACCAGGCCTGTGCCGCGCCGTCGGCGGGGACCTCCATGCCCAACCCCGCGGCGCGACCGGCTTTCGTGGTCGGCACCACGCACGCGATCCAATTCTTGCCTGCCGCGAGCCGTCGCGGGCAGATCAGCCGGGAGATGACGGTGTCGAGCCCGGTTCGATAGTCCCGGTCGACGGCGTCGTTGGGCGGTCCGTCGCCTTCCACGCGCGCCTCGACATGCACCCAAGAGGCGGCATCGGCGAGGTCGGGCAGTGCGGAGGCGGGCACGTTGACCGACCACAGCGGACTGCTCTGCGCGGGCCGTCCTTCCTCGGCGGCCAGCACGAGCAGCGCCAGCCAGGGCATTTTCACCGGTCCCGGAATGCTGAACAGCCAGGGCAGTGTCGCGTCGGCGAATTCGATCAGCGCGAGATAGTCGGCGGCGCCGTCTAGTGCGCCGGGCGGCGGCTCACGTCGGACCACCATCGACGGCTCGAATCCCACTGTGTCGCCGGGGCCGAGTAATTGCAGGGCGGGGCCCGGGAACGTGCGTGGCTGCTCCGGCGGCTGATCCTTGACCGACCGGCTTACATCGACCGTCGGAGTGAAGCTCGGCCGCGCATTCTTCGTCGTCCGCGCGACAGCGGCCGCGCCGATCTCGACTGTCGATACGAACCAACGACGACTCATCGGTTCATCACCACCTTGGGAACCAGATTCTCGAACGGGCGCTGCGCGAGCCGCCACCGGTCCACCCGTTCGGCGGCGGTGATCGTGCGCGCGAAAGTCTCCGCGAGGAAGTTGCCGCGCAGGCGCAGGATGATTCGTGGTGCGGGCGGGGCGGGGAACCAACCGGGTTCCACCTTGTAGCCGGTCTCGTATCTGTCGTCCATCACATGCGCAGGCCCGGGCTTGACAGCAGCGGTGTTCGAGAGCGCGAAACCGCCGGTGTGCTGCTCGAACGCGCCACGGCCGAGTTGTTCGTCATCGCTCATCGCGAAGTACTCGCCGGGCACGAACTGCTCGGGAACGGGAATGGTCCGCGGCAGCTCTATCTCGGGATCGAGATGAGCCGAGGTGATCTGCCAGGTCTGCGTGGGCACGCCGCGTCGGTGGAATCGATTGATCGCGATGCCGAGCGGCACGACCGACTGACTGACCTGCAATGACGAATCAGCCTGCGCGACGACCCCTTTCGCGAGGTCCTGCTTCGCTGTCTCGGTGAACTTGATGCCCGCGCGTTGCGCGGCCCGCCGCTCCACCGCCCACGCGTCCCGTTGGCCGACCGCCTTGGCGACATGGTCGAAGATGTCCTCGGTCGATTGCGCGAGCGGCGCCGGATCGCCCCACCGGACATCGAAATCGAGCGACACCTCCCAGAACAGCACCTCGATGCTGCCCTTGCCGTAGGCATGCCACGGCGCCGGGCCCTCCAGCGTGAAGTCCAACCCGATGCCGGCCAGTCGCTCACCGAACGCGAGGACCGCGACACCCGCGTAGACATGCGCCTGGAATGCCAGGGTCGGCTCCCACACGAACAGCGCGTCGAGGCCGAGCCAGCCCTCCAGCCCACACTCGGCGACCGTCGCGTCGAGGTGGAGTTGCGCGCCGAACTGCAGCGAGTTGGACGTCAGGGCCAGGTAGGACTCCGCGCGGAGCCCCAGCACGCCGCCGCCGAGGTCCATCGACAGCCGAGCCAGCTGCGGGACGCCGGGTGGGCGGGTGTATTTGGGGTGGAAACCGCCCGCGGACAAGACGAATACCGCGTTGTCGCCGCCGCGGAACAGCAGATAGATGTCACCGGTCACCGGAATCCCGACGATCCAGGACCCGGCGAGCGAGACCTGGATCTCGACCTCCGGAACCGCGGGGACGATCTTGCCGTACACGCCGGCCTGCAAACGGATCAGCGGCACCGCCGGATCCGGCAGCGCGATCAGCGCTCGCCCGAGCAGCAGCGCCCGACCCGGGTCCGGCAGTTCGAGTATCACCGCGACGGCGACGCTGACCATGCGACCGCCCCAATTGATCCGGACCATCGGGCCGACAATGAATCGCCCGGGAGCGACCGGGAAGCAGGATTCCAGCGAGCCGACGATCTCGTCTGCTCGGGCAATCGCATTGCCGGGGAAGAGGATTCGATCGGCATTGCCCTCGCTGACCAGTCCGCGCAGATGATCGGTGTCGGCGCGTCGGTTGATGCCGACCAGTCCGCCGACCGCGTCGATCGCGAAGCCGAAACCCAACTGGATACCAGGGTAAGGGAATTCGGCGCCCAGCAGGACGAGCAACGACAGCGGCGGATTGTTGTTGTTTCCCGGTAGTTGCAGCAACCCGAAGGCCGTCACATGCAGTACGCCGAGAGTGACGTCGAGTCCGCCCGCATAGGCGTCCGGGCCGCGCTTCTTGAAGAAGCCGCCGCCGGATACCGGTCCGAGCAACATGTCGACGCCCATGCCGGCCGGGAGGTCAGCCAGGATGTCGGTTCCGATGCCGATCCGGTCGGGCAGGAGGATCGGAATGCCGATACCCACCTCGTCCAGGCTCGCGCTCATCGGCAGCGCGGGCGGCTTCGCCAACACCGAAACGCTCGGCCGCAGCACGAACTTGCCGTCCACCATCCCGAGTTCGACCGCGAAATTGCGCACCGAGATGCCCGGCAGCTGGAGGTTGATCCTGCGCTCGACGCGCACGCGACCTTCCGCGAAGCGCAGACCTTCGGTCCGGCTCATCTCCAGGACGAGATCGGTCGGTGAGGTCTCCGCGCCGCTGCCGCCCAGCAACCCGGCCAGGATCGCGGGTAGCAGTCTGGCCGAGAACTTTTCGACACTGATGTCGACATGCGCCGGGGTGGTCGGGGATGCGGCCAAGGTTGCCGCGACGCGCTGCGTCGAGATCCCGAGTCCGCCCGGTCCAACAACAGCAAGTGCTTTCTTGCCGACAGTGATGGCGACGGTGCCCGCGGGCGCCGCCGCCGCGCCGCCCTGGGTGAACGTCGCGGTCCACGCGTTCTCGGTCCGGACCGACACGGTTAGATCCCACTCGGCACCGACCACCGAATGGTCGAGTACCGCGTTGGGGGTGACGACAAGATCGATGACCGGGCCCGGGGACACCGCGAGCACCCCACGAGAGCCGTTCTTGGTGAGTACGAAGGCGAGCCCGCGAGTCCCGTCGGACCGCTTCCAGCCATGTGCACGCAGCGGTGAGCCGGCGTCGCTGATATTGCCGACCAGGTCGTGCACCAGCTTCAACAGACTGTGCTGATCGGGCAGGTTCGCCAGCGGCTCGAGTAACTTGCCACTCAGCGCGGGGTCGGTCTCCCCGGCGAGCACCGGCAAGTCGAGAGCGTCGGCGAGTGAGGTCACCGCCCCCCGCGCCAGCCCCCACAGCAGCTCCGCGACTTTCGCCAACAGTTCCTCGGGGTCCATGGCAGCCTCCTCACCGCATCTACCGATCGGAGCTACCGATCAGCCATCCCCAAGCTATTGCGCGCACGCGGACCGAACACGAGTAGCGACTACTCGAAAGCTCGCGGGGACCTCGCCTCGGGACACGCGGAGTCGGCGCGCCGCAGTGCCCCCCTCCCCCGCACCCGGGCAAGCGGCTGCGATCACCGCCGGGACGATGCACACCTGACTTCCCGTCGCAGATGACCGAGTGCAAGCAACAATCCGGCGGTCGCCAGGTAGTCGACTGCGCGGAAGACCGCTGCCGAGTTCGCCACAGCAGGAAATATTTCCGTGCGGGAATAGCTGAGCCCGCGATACGTTCGACCGAGATGGTTAGTCGAACGAACGAGAGGGGCCGCCCGGTGGCGACCGAGACAGTGGAGTCATCTGTCGGCTTCCGATCCGAGCGTGGCCCGATTCTCGGTGCGCTGATGCTGGCGACGGCGCTGGTCGCGCTGGATTCGACGATCATCGCCACCGCGGTGCTCACCATCACCAGCAACCTCGGTGGCTTCAACCAGTTCCCTTGGCTGTTCTCGATTTACCTACTCGCGCAAGCGGTTACGGTCCCCGTATACGGAAAACTAGCTGACACTGTCGGGCGGAAACCGGTGATCCTGTTCGGGATCGCGGTGTTCGCACTAGGTTCGCTGCTGTGCGGACTCGCGACGAGCATGCTCGGTCTGATCGTCTTCCGTGCCGTGCAGGGCATCGGTGCGGGAGCCATCCAGCCCATGACCATGACGATCGCCGGCGACCTGTACACGCTCTCCGAGCGGGCCAAGGTGCAGGGTTATCTGGCCAGCGTGTGGGCGATGTCGTCGGTCCTGGGCCCGCTGTTGGGCGGGGTGTTCGCCGAGTACGTCAACTGGCGCTGGATCTTCCTGGTCAACCTGCCGCTGTCGGCGCTGGCCGCGTGGATGCTGCTGCGCAGCTTCGCCGAGAGCACGCCGCGCCGCAAACAGCGCGTCGACTATCTCGGAGCCGCTCTGCTCACCGTCGGCGCGGGGGCGCTCATCCTCGGACTTCTCGAGGGCGGTCAGGCCTGGGCCTGGTCCGCACCGGCCAGCATCGCCATCTTCGCAGGCGGCGCGTTGGTGCTGGCGCTGTTCGCCCTTGTCGAGCGGCGTGCCGAGAACCCGATCCTGCCGCTGTGGATATTCACCCGACGGGTGATCGTTGCGAGCAGCCTGGTGTCCCTGCTGGTCGGCGCCATCCTGCTCGGAATGACCTCCTACGTGCCGACTTTCACCCAGGGCGTGCTCGGCACCGGCGCCCTCGTCGCCGGTCTGACGGTCGGCGCGCTGACCCTCGGCTGGCCACTGGCAGCATCGCAGGCCGGAAAGGTGTACCTGCGCATCGGCTTCCGCTTCACCGCATTGATCGGCAGCACCCTGGCCACCCTCGGCGCCGCGTCGACGCTGCTGATCGACGAGAACTCCACACTGATTCAGGTCGCGGCGTCGTGTTTCGTCATCGGCATCGGCATGGGCTTGGTCGCCACCCCCACCCTGATCGCGGCGCAGACCAGCGCAGAGTGGACCGAACGCGGCGTTGTCACCTCGACGAATATGTTCGCGCGGTCCATCGGCAGTGCGGTGGGCGTCGCGGTGTTCGGCGCGATCGTGAACGCTCGCATCGGCGACACCGACCACCCCGCCCCCGCGACGCTGTCCTCCGCCGTGCATCTGGTGTTCGTGACGGTCGCGGTGATGGCTCTGGTCATGGTGGTCGCGTCCGCGATGATGCCGAGCCGGGGCACGAACCCCGCGTAACCGTGGTCTCGATCAGGCGTGGTGTACCCGGATGCGATTACCCAGCGACGAAACCTCTGGTGGAAGCAGACATTTTCAATTGAGGTCCATTTACCGCCATTGTAGCGACTTTTGTCGCAAACGATGAAACCGATCGGCACAGGATGACACCCTGCTACGAAACGGCACACCGATCCGCGATCTCGGCCAGCGCCCGGACACGCAGATCCGACGGCAGCTGCTCTGCTGCAGTGCGTACCGCCTCGACGGCGGATTCCGACAGTGCGTCGAGGGTCGGGCGGTACTCCGACCACAGGTCGTGTTCGGCGGCGGCACGAAGCATTTCGGTGAGCTTCGCGGCGGAGGCCAGGTCGACGAAGCGTTCCAGGTGCCGAGCGTCGTCGACCCAGTAGGCCGCACGGACCAGTGCGACACCGTCGAGTGCCGCCTCGGTTGCCCGCGCGGCGTCGTCGGAGATGGTGGCAACCAGATCGCCGAGAGTGATCCAATCCTGTCGGGCGGCAAGCACTTCGGCGACGGCGACCACGGTCGCCGCAGGCAACCCGGCAATCATGGGTGCTGATCGGCGGGCATCGAGGTGCGCCGCGACGTCGGCCAGGAAGTCGGCGGGCAGGCGTTTGGCGACGTCCACGGCGTTCGACACCTCGAGCACTTCCGATGTCTTCGCGGCGAACAGCGCGTTGTGGTTGCGGGTCACCAATTTTGCAATGATCGGGTTGGGGATGACCTTGCTCGCGGCAACGACCCGACGCAGGCCTTCGGATTGGCCCTCGAAGAACAGGTCGCCGATCTGGAATCGGAAATCACGCAGATCCGAAACGGACACGTCGGCGAGGGAGGTGAGCTGATCGACGGGGATACCGAGTGTCCGGGCAAGTTTGATCAACTGGACGTTCACCGTCGTATCGGTGCCGCTCACAGTCCGGCCGCCTTCTTGACCGCCGCGCGCAGCAAACGCGGCATGAAGTCCAGCAGTGACATCGCCGCGGCGCCGAGATCCTCGCCCTGTTTGCGCCGAGCCTGGTCCACCACGGCCACGAGTTCGGTCTGCACGTCCTGCGGCAGCGCGGCGATACCGGAGGGCAGGTCGCCGGGCACCAACTCGGCCAGCGTCTTCGTAGTCATCCCTACCTCCATACGACAGTGGAGTTGCGGCGGATCGCGATCGCAGGCCGCTCGTCCCGATGGTTACCGACGCGGCCGGGACTACAGCTCACCATGCTTCCCTCCATGATCATCAGCGATCAGCTCCGACGCAATGCGGGCGCGCCGTTGCGGGAACTCGGGTCGAGCGAGCACCTGGTTGACGGTGCTGCCTGCATGGCCATAGCCGTCTCGTCGAACGACGGCCCGGAGTCGGCAGATCCGAAGTCCCAGCCGGCACCGGATAGCCGAAAAGCAGCCTTCAGACAGTGACTGCGGCGTGTACGAGGTTGTGGTCCGACAGACCGTCGACGTCGTCGACCGCCGCGTCGCCTACAACGGCGTCGTGCACCACGATGTGGTCGATGAACTGCGATTTCGGGCCCGAGGTTCGCGGACGGGTCGGGAGGGAGTCCGGCGGGAGGTCCGCGATGACGAAGCCGGGGCCGAGCCCCGACTGCACAGCGGCTCGGTCGATATTGAAGTCTCCGAGCAGCACGACTGCCGACCCCGGTGCGGCGGCGGCCAATTCGGCCAAGCGCGCCAGTTGCCAGGTGCTGCGCCGATCCCCGCTGACGTGGGTGGCGATGACCAGCAATCCGGCTGTGCGGACTGCCAGCGTGCCATTGCCGGGATCGTTCTCGAACGGCTCTGCGGTGACCTCCTGGCCTGCGCCGTCGACCAGCAGCACCAGATACTCGCCACGGTCGTGCAATGAACTCACGCCGTGCCGCGGCACCGGAACCCGCGGATACCGCAAAGCGTGAATTGCCCTGTTCGGCAATGCATCCCGCAAGCTCGCCAGTTGATCCCCACTGACCTCTTGTAACGCGATGACGTGCTCGTCCCGTGCCGCCACCAGCGCCGTGACCGCGGCAATCCTTGCGGTCTCATCCGGCCAGCGGTCGATGACCTCGGCTCCCCAGTTCTCCGCATGCACGCGATGCAGAACATTCCAGGTGGCCACGGTAGTCATAAGTCGCGATGGTAATGACTCGGCCGCACCCGCACTACGCAACACCTCGGTGCTGCCGAAGGTCGTCGGACTATCCGCCGCTTCGACACCGCAGGCTCCGCTGCGTCGAGTGACACCCAGAAAACCGGAATCAACACCCGAGAAGGGCTCGCCGCCGCCCTCGACCCCACACGAGACTGAACCCAACAGTGCCGGTTGAATCTTCAGGGGTTGTTGTGGGGCCACCTGCCAGCCGCTTCAGACCGTTCGTATGCCGTGGATGATTCCTCTTTGGGGGTCGATTCTACTGGTTGACGGTCGGTGGCTACGTCGCCCGCATCATGGTGCGGGAATGGGTCGATATCGCGTTTATCAGCAAGACCCACGATGTCGTCGATCACGACACCAACATCCTGTGCTGCCACCAATTTCGGTGAATCCCTGAGGCCGGCCCGGTCCAGCTCCCTGCCGCAGGCTGCGGCCACAAGGCCAGGTTGGCCACCGCGCTTGCGGCCCGACCGTTGACGCAGCGACTTCGGCGACGGCCTGCACAACCCTCGCTCCCCAGCGGCTTCGACGAATTCT
The DNA here is from genome assembly GCF_036046055.1 of Nocardia sp. NBC_00403. Taxonomy (NCBI): domain Bacteria; kingdom Bacillati; phylum Actinomycetota; class Actinomycetes; order Mycobacteriales; family Nocardiaceae; genus Nocardia; species Nocardia sp. NBC_00403. The sequence goes on along the minus strand of NZ_CP107939.1, from coordinate 4,535,499 downwards.
TCGAGTTCATACCCGCCGGCGTTCCAGCTCCGCGATACGCGTGTCCCGCCCAACGATCCGAGCCTTCAACACGGCTATCTCCGCAGCCTGGGCAACCACCGACTCGGCAAGTCGCCCATAGGTCGGCTGCGACATGAATGCACTGCGCCACAACGAAATACGCCAGACACGATGCCACGCCACGCCGGCTGGACCGTCATCAATTTCAATTTTCCTTTCCCTTGCCAGGCGGCATACGGGATTCGAGGTACACATTCGTCTCATCTTGTCGCTCAAGAGCACCACGAGCTATAATAGCATTTGTGGATAAATTAGAAAAATGAAAGGAGAGAATCGTGACGAAGAGTTCGGAAAAGGTGCAAGAACTTAAAGACCGTGCAGAGAACGCGCAGAAAGAGATAGCGGCGGCTCAGAAAGAAAAAGGGAAGAAAGTGGATGCCGTTATCAACTCCGCCAAAGCGGAGGCCAAAATCAGGCAGGATAATTTCAAGGCGAATATCGCAGCGAGGAAGGCTGTCGCCGATTCCGACTGGGGAACACTCCAGGCGGAGCATAACAAACGGGTCGAGAAAATCAAGAACACTATTGCGGCCAAGAAAGACGCTCACGACGTGAAAGTCGCAAATCGCCGAGCCGATGACGCGGAGGGCTATGCCTCGGCTTCGATCGACTATGCCTTGATGGCAATTGACGACGCTGAGATCGCCACCCTGGAAGCCATTGATGCTCGGGTTTATGCAGAATCGCTGACCTAGGGCGTGTGTCGAAGTAGGTGAGGGCGGGCCTGGTTGCTTGCCCTCACTCGTGTCGAAGCCATTCGCGGCGATGTGGATTGTGGCCAGGTAGCGCGTTGTCGGCGAGCACCCGATCTGGTCGTACGCGCGGCCGCCCGCCCGCGAGCTCGGCAACCTCGATCCCGTCGAGCACGGTCGTGAACTGTGGACTGTCACCCACCCGGCCAGCGGTGATCAGCATTGCCAGCACCCGGCAGACCTGCTCACACGCCAGATGCAGCTTCGTCGTCCAGCCACCCCGCGACCGCCCCAAACCATGATCGGCAGGCTCCGGCCTACCACAACCACCCGGTGGTTCAGCCTGACCTGCACCGCTGCGGCGCGCACCGGCAGCGTGGGAATGGGCCCACATGATCGTCGAGTCCACACCTGCCACACGATCGCACTCGCCGCATCGGCGAAGACCTGCAACAACTTCCAGATCACCAGCCACACGCCGCCCTGCCGCCAGCACCGGAACAACCCGTACACCGCCGATCAGGATCCGTACTGTGATGGCACATCACGCCACGGGCTTCCGACCCGCGTCCGCCACCGGATCCCGTCGATGAGCTGCCGTTTTGTCCACACCGGCGGACGGCCCGCCTTGCCGCGAGGCGGCAACGGCTCCAGCCGCGCCCACTGGGCATCGGTCAGATCCGCCCGCCCCGCCGCCGCTACGCTGGTCACGAGGTCTCCGGTCAGGTCTCGGTTTTCTCGGTCGTAAACCACCTATCGGAGACCTCACCCATCTGCCAACGCAGACAACAGCTTTCAGAAGCCTGCTGGGGGACACCGCGCAGCGGTGCTCCCTCTCACCTCATTTCGACACACAACCTAAGGCGGTCACCGTGTACTCGGCGGGCTGGGTCGGAATTGGGCGGCGTTGGCGCGCTCGGTGGCGATGTGGTTGCGGCGGGCGGTCATGGCGGCGGGTAGTGATGCGCCGGTGGAGATGGCATGGTGGAGGGCGAAAGCGTCTTGAATGGCGTCGCGGGCGCCGACGCCGGCCGCCGGGGTGATGGCGTGATCGGCGTCGCCGCAGAGGATTACGTCGTCGCGAGGTGGACGGGCACCGGCCAGCGGGACGTTGCGGGCGTTCGAGACGTGGACGGTACCGGTGTCGTCGAGCATCGCGTCGACCAGGTCGGGGATGTCGGGTGCGACGGCGCGGACGGCGTCGGCCCATTCGTGGACGGGGTGGAAGCCGATGTCCTGGAAGGGGATCGGCGGGCGGGTGATGCGGGCGAACCAGGCCGCGGTGTCGTCGTTCCAGAGATGCCCGAAGGCGTCGGTCGGCTGGCCGTCGCCGATGCGGTGGATCTGGAAGTGCAGCAGCGACTTCTCGCTCGGCGGTGTCAGCGGGCCGTCGGTGACGCCGTAGACCACCACCTGATGGGCGTAGATCGCGGGGCGGGCGGGTTCCAGCCGCGCACGGACCATCGAGTCGATTCCGTCCGCGGCGATCAACGGACCAACGATCGGTAACGACTCACCCCGTATTCGTACCGTGCCCGCGTCGAAATCGGTGACCGGACAGTCGTATCGAATGTCCGCGGGGGTCGCGCGGGCGAAATCGGTGAGCACCCGCATCAGGTCCGAGCGGAAGTACATGCGGCGACCGTCGCCGGGAATGGTCCGGTCCCGGCCGCCCGCCTCGTGCACCGCGAGTCCATCCACCGCGTGCGACACGGCATGCAGGTTCGCGACCGATACCCCGAGCTCGCCGAGCGTGTCGTGCGCGCGGCCGTCGAGGACGAGGAACGCACCCTCCTCGACGGCTGCGCGCCGCTCGTACACCGTCACCGAAACCCCGTCCCGCGCAAGGGCTCCGGCGAGCACTGTCCCGGCGATGCCGCCGCCGATGATCGTGACCATGAGCGCTCCTCGATCGTTGTCTACCGCCTCGGCCGGGGCGCGCGAGTTACTCGACGGGTTCGGGTACGACGGCGCGCTTTCCGAGCCTGTCCAGCACCACGTATCCCGCGCACACCAGCACCGCCCAGACTGCACCTACGACGACCGCGGTGCGACCGCTTTCGGTGCAGAACAGCAGCACGACCACGAGTCCGAGGAACGCGAGCGCGAGCACCGTCGTGTAGGGCGCGGCGGGTAGCCGGTAGTCACTGGCGGGCAGCTCGCCGCGCGCCACCTTGGCGCGGTAGATCAGGTGGCAGACCAAGATCATGCTCCAGACGAAGATGATGCCGATGGTGCTGACCGAGGTGATATAGGTGAAGGCTTTGTCCGGCGAGACGATGTTGACGATCACGCCGATGACCATCGCCGCGGCCGAGGCGGCGATGCCCGCGAACGGCACCGAGCGCGAACTGAGCTTGCCGAGCGCGGCCGGTGCTTCTCCGTGCAGCGACAGGGTGCGCAGCATGCGGCCGGTCGAATAGATGCCCGAGTTACACGAGGACAGTGCCGCGGTCAGCAGCACGAAGTTGATGATGCCCGCCGCGCCGGGGATGCCGATCTGCTCGAACACCTCGACGAACGGGCTGCGCCCCGCGTGGAAGTTGCGCCAGCTCGACACCGACATGATCACCAGCAGCGCGCCGACGTAGAACAGGCCGATACGGAACGGCAGCGTGTTGATCGCTTTGCGCAGGGTCTTGCGCGGCTCGCGCGCCTCACCGGCGGTGACGCCGACCAATTCCACACCCACATAGGCGAACAGCACGATCTGCAGGACCAGCAACGATTGCCCCAGACCGTTCGGGAACACCCCGCCGTCGGCCCACAGGTTGGTGACCGTCGGGTTGGCCGCGTGCCCGAAGCCGAAAATCAGCACTCCGATGCCGATCAAGATCATGCCGATAATCGCGGTGACCTTGATGGTGGAGAACCAGAACTCGCCCTCACCGAACAGCCGTACCGAGATGAGGTTCGCGGCGAACATGACCGCGAGCACCACCAGTGCGGTGATCCACGGTTCGATATCGAACCAGTACTGGACGTATTTGCCTGCGACGGTGATCTCGGCCATGCAGGTGGCGACCCACACCGCCCAGTAGGTCCACCCGGTGACGAACCCGGCGAAACGTCCGAGGAATTCGTGCGCGTACTCCGCGAAGCTGCCCGAGACGGGCCGATAGGTGAGCAGCTCACCGAGCGCCCGCATGATGACGAAGATGGCGACGCCGGCGGCGAGATAGGCCAGGATCAGGGCGGGACCGGCTTGTTCGATCGCGCCACCGGCGCCGTAGAACAGGCCGGTGCCGATTGCACCGCCGATGGCGATCATCTGAATCGTGCGTGGATTCAGGCCCCGCGAGTAGCCTTCCCCGCTCGATGCTGTCGATCCGGCCGGATCGATGGGCGCCGTGTCCGCTTGTAGCTGACGGTCAGAGGCTGTCATGAGGGGTCACGCTACCGTCAGTGGATCACCTGCGCGCCACCACCGGGAACGGCCGCCGCTCGTCTCGACCGAGGACCTATCAGGGATGCCTCGCGCGGCACGCCGGTTCGATGATCTACCAGGTACCGTAGTAAGGCAACCCTAATTGTTGATTATCGGAGGTTACCTTGGCCCGACCCCGCACCACACTGACCGTACAACGCACCGAACAACTGACGCCTCACCTCATCCGAGTTCATTTCGGCGGACCGGGCTTCGCCGCGTTCCGGCCGAGCGAATTCAGCGACTCCTACGTGAAGTTCATTTTCCCGCGCGACGGCATCGATGTACTGCGGACCTACACCGTCCGATCCGTCGACGCCGCCGCCGGCGAGCTCGCGGTGGACTTCGTCTATCACGGCGACGAGGGCATCGCAGGCCCGTGGGCGGCGACGGTCCAGCCCGGCGAGACCATCGACGCCTTCGGCCCTGGCGGCGCGTATTCGCCACGTGCGGATGCCGACTGGCACCTGCTCGCGGGCGATGAGGCGGCACTGCCCGCCATCGCCACCGCACTGGAAGCCATGGACCCCGCCGCGCGCGGCCGCGCGTTCCTCGAGGTGTCCGGACCAGCAGACGAGCTGCCGCTCACCGCGCCCGACGGCATCGAGGTCACCTGGCTGCATCGCGGCGAAAGGGCGACGGGCGAACTGCTCGCCGAGTCGGTCCGCAACGCGCCGTGGGACGGAGGACAGGTCCAGGTCTTCATCCACGGCGAGGCCCAATCCGTCATGCACGATCTGCGCCGCTACATCCGTCGCGAACGTCATGTGCCCGCCGAATGGGCGGCCTCGATCTCGGGCTACTGGCGGCGCGGCCGCACCGAGGAAGGCTTCCGCGCGTGGAAGGCCGACCTCGCCGCGCAGGAGCAGGCCGAACCGGCGCGCGCGATCAGCTGACACAGCTGCGCCCCGTCACCTGATCGGCCTCGATGCCGGGGCCATCGCGCGATCGGCGAAGGTCACGAGCTTGCCGGACCGACGACCAAAGCGTCGCAGGACCCTGTGCCCGAGACACCGGCGGCCGGGTTCACTGGATCGCAGTAGGCCCGGCCACCGGCTCGCCCGTTATTGCTGCGGTGTTCGCAGCGCCTCCTCCACGAACCGTGTCGTGTAGGTGTCCGACAGCTTGATCCGGTCGCGCATCGGTCGCACGTTCGTCGAGTACTTGCCGAGGATGTTCAGGACATTCTGGGCGCCTTCGGGTTTCATCAACCCATTGCCGTTGAACATGCCGATCGAGTCAGCGATCGACTGGACGTAGAGATCCTTGCCCGCCGACGCGTATTGCGGCGGCATCTTGTCGGCGATCTCCAGCGGAGTGTGCGTCTCGATCCACTGCAGCGTCTGCACGAACGCCGCCGCGAGCTTGCGCACGATGTCCGGGTGCGCGTCGACGGTGTCGCACCGCATGTACAGCGACGACGCCGGGTACAGGCCGCCGAGCGCGGCACGGGTCCCCGCCTCGGTCCGCATGTCCACCAGAATCTTCGCCTCGCCCGAATTCACCATCTGCGCGACGGTCGGATCGGTGGTCATACCCGCGTCGATGCCGTTATGGTTCATGCCCGCGATGAACGTCTGCCCCGCACCGGCTCGCACCCGGGTGTAATCGGCGGTGGTCATGCCCTCCTTCCCGGTGAGCGCCTGGGTCAGGAAGTCCGTCGACGAGCCGAGCGATGTCACGCCCAGGTTCTTGCCGCGCAGATCGGCCGCGGAGGTGATAGTCGCGGCATCCTGCGCGGACACCAGCTCTACTTCACCCGGCACATCGGCGAACTGCACCACCGAGGTAAGGCACTGTTCCTTGGCCTGCAGGTCGATAGTGTGGTCGTAGAACCCGACAACAGCCTGCACATCGCCGGTGAGCAGCGCGGTTTCCGCAGACGCACCGGACTGTTCGCCGAGCAGCTTCACGTCGATGTCGTTCTTCTCGAAGAAGCCGAGGCGCTGGGTCAGCATGGCGGGCAGATAGATCACCTTCTCCAGCCCGCCGACCATGATGGTGATCTGCGGGCGGCCATCGACCATCGGAATGGTGCGGGAGTCCCGGCAGCCGGTCGCCAGCAGCAGCGCCGCGATCACCCCGACGACGACCGTCAGATGCTTGTAATACCTCATCGTCAGATCCCGTGGTTCGAGGTCGCCTGCGAGGGACGCCATTTCAGCAATCGGTTCTCCGCGAGACCGATCCCCCATTCCGCGATCAGCGCGATCACGGTGATGATGATCATGCCCGCATAGATGCCCGCGGAATCGAAGGTGCCCTGCGCATTGCTGATCAGCAGACCCAAACCCTTACTGGAACCGGCATATTCACCGACCACCGCGCCGATCAGCGCAAAGCCGAAGGCCGTGTGCAGGCTCGACAGGATCCACGTCGTCGCACTGGGCAGCACGATCGAGCTCAGCACCTGACGACGGCTCGCGCCCAGAATGCGGGCATTGTTGATGACATTGCCATCGACTTCCCGCGCGCCGGTGAAGGCGTTGAAGAAGACCGCGAAGAACACCAGCACCACCACGGTCGCGACCTTCGAGCTGAGCCCGAGACCGAACCAGATGATGAACAACGACGCCAGCACGATACGCGGAACGGCGTTGAGCGCTTTGATGAACGGGGCGAGCACCTCCGCCCAGTACTTGCTGCGGCCGAGCAGCACGCCGAGCACGACGCCCGCGACAGTGCCGATCACGAAGCCGAGCACCGCCTCCTGCACGGTGGTGTAGATCTGCAGCCAGATAGATCCGAATTGCGTTCCCTCGGTGAACCATTCGACAAGCCGTTCCCAGATCGCCGAGGGCTTCGAATAGAAGAACGGGTCGATCCACAGCGTGGCGGTGAGCTCCCACGCGCCGAGCCAGATCACGACGAGCGCGGCGCGCAGACCCCAGGTGCGCAGCCGCGCGCGGCGGGCGTTGCCGCGCACCCGGTCGAGAATCTGCTGCTCGGTTTCGATTTCGACCTCGGGCGCCGATGCGGCCACCTCGGTCAGGACATTATGCGACACGGGAGGCTCCCTTACCTCGGGCTGCCTCGACCTGATCGCGCAGCGTTTCCCAGATTTCCTTGTAGATGTCGCGGAACTCGGTGGTGAGCCGCACCTCCTCGACGCTGCGCGGGCGCTCCAGGCCCACGGTGAAGTCGCCGCAGACCGTCGCCGGGCTCGCGGTCATCACGACCACCCGGTCGGCAAGCACGATCGCTTCCTCCAGATCGTGGGTGACGAAGATGACCGCAGCGCCGGTGCCCGCCCAGACCCGCAGCAGTTCGTCCTGCATCAGCTGCCGCGTCTGCACGTCCAACGCGCTGAACGGCTCGTCCATCAGCAGGATCTCGGGATCGGTGACCAGGGTCTGCGCCAGCGCGACGCGCTTGCGCATGCCACCGGAAAGCTGGTGGGGGTAATAGCCCTCGAAGCCGGCCAGGCCGACCGTGCGCACCCAGGTCGCGGCCTTCTCGCGGGCCTCGGACTTCGAGGCACCGCGCAACCGGGGGCCGAACGCGACGTTGTCCAGGACGCTCTTCCACGGCAGCACCGCGTCCTGCTGGAACATGTAGCCGACGCCGCTGGGGATGCCGTCGACATCCTTGCCGCGCACCAGGGTCCGCCCCGCCGAGGCGGGTTCCAACCCCGACACCAGCGACAGCGTGGTGGATTTTCCGCACCCCGTCGGCCCGACGACAGCGACGAATTCGCCGGGTCGCACCGTGAGATTCAGATTCCGGACGGCGGTGTGGATGCCGCCGCCGGTGCCGGGGAAACGCTTCGTCGCGCTCCGCAGCTCGATCAGTGGTTCGGTCATTCTCTTTGCTCCTACTGAATCAGGTACAGCGAAAGCTACGTGGTCCGGGTCACACATCGGAGCTTGTGCGCACAACCGGTGCAAACTCCCCGATTCGCAGGTTGTGCGCATTCTGCTCACGCGCATCGAGGTGCATTATGCTGCGGAAATGGCCAATGAAGGCACACCGGCCGTCCGGTTGCGCACCCAGGTTCTGCTGCTGCAGATCGTGGTCGTCACCCTGACCCTCGGTGTCGCATTCGCGGTGTTCGGCTACGTCAGCGATCAACGACTGCGCGATGCGTACGGCCAGCGCGCGCTCGCCATCGCACGCACCGTGGCCGCCGACCCCGCGGTCCGCGGCGAGGTCGCGCAGTACACGGCAGGGACCGTCGCCCCCGACCTCGAGCAGCGACAGCAACTCGCCGCGGGACCGTTGGAGCGGGTCGCGGTCGACACGACCCAGCGCACCGGCGCGCTGTTCGTGGTGATCACCGACGAGGCGGGTATCCGACTGGCACACCCGGACCAAGCACGGCTGGCCGAACATGTCAGCACCGACCCGTCGGAAGCCTTGTCCGGCCGCGAAATCATCGTCGAGGAGCGCGGCACGCTCGGCGACTCGATGCGCGCGAAAGTGCCTGTGGTAGCGCCGGATTCCGACCGGGTGGTCGGCCAGGTCAGTGTCGGTATCTCGACCACAGCGATCCGAGGGCAGCTACTCGACGATCTGCGCACCGCCGCGCTGCTCATCGGCGCGGCGCTGATAGTCGGCATCCTGGGCTCGGCCATGCTGGCCCGCAGGTGGCGCGGGCTCACGCTCGGACTCGAACCGGCCGAACTCGCCGAACTGGTGCGCAGCCAGGCGGCGGTGTTGCACGGCATCGGCGCGGGCGTGCTCGCGGTGGACTCGTCGTGGCGTACGACGTTCGTCAACGACGAGGCACGCAGGCTGCTCGACATCGATACCGGCATCGGTCGGCCGGTCGACGAGATCGGTTTGACCCCAAGGGTTCTCGAAGTGTTTCGGTCGCTCGACGAGCAGCCGACCCCGGCCACCGTCGGCTCGCACATCGTGGTCGTCTCGGCGCGGCCGGTCAGCCGCGACGGCCGCGATCTCGGTGCGGTGCTCACCGTGCGCGACCGCACCGATGTGGAATCGCTGACCCGCCAACTCGATGCGGTGCAGTCGATGAGCACCGTGCTACGCGCCCAACGCCACGAGTTCTCCAACAAGATGCACCTGCTCAGCGGCCTACTGCACGGCAGGCGCACCGAGGAGGCCTCGCATGTCATCGACGAGCTGATCGGCGCGGGCCCGCTCGGTGCGGCCACGCCGGGTATCGACGCTATTCACGATGCATACCTGCAGGCGTTCCTCGCAGCAAAGGCCGCACACTCGCGCGAAAGCGGCGTCGAACTGGTCCTCGGCCCGAACACCTGGGTGGCGGGCAATCTCGCCGATCCCGTCGACGTAACGACCGTGCTCGGCAACCTGCTCGACAATGCGATCGAGGCGGCTCGCATGTCGGACAACCCGATGAAACAGGTGGAAGTCGAACTGGTGCAGGAGGATTCGACGCTGCACATCGTCGTCGCCGACAGTGGGGACGGCATTGCCACCGGCGTGATCGACAGCCTGTTCACCGAGGGCGCCTCCACCCGCGACGATCGCGGCGTACCCGGCGGGCGCGGCGTCGGCCTCGCCTTGATCCGCCAGATCGCGCGCGCCCACGGCGGCGACGTTCGCCTGGCCAGTGCGCACGGCGACAACGCGCCCCTGCTCGGCGCCGAGTTCATCGCCCGAATTCCCGGAGTACTCGTAGACAGCGAGATGCCATGGCCGCAACAAATCTGACCGTCCTGGTGGTCGACGACGATTTCCGCGTGGCGAACCTGCACGCCGGAATCGCCGAATCCATCGCGGGTTTCACCGTCGCGGGCACCGCCAACACACTGGCGACCGCGCGGGAACTGCTCGCCGCACACACTGTCGACCTCGCGCTGGTCGATGTGTACCTGCCCGACGGTTCCGGCATCGACCTGGTCCGTGAACTGCACTGCGACAGCATGGTGCTGACAGCGGCCACCGAAAGCGTCAGCGTCCGGGCCGCATTGGCCGCAGGCGCACTCGCCTATCTCATCAAACCTTTCCCGCATACCGTTCTCGCGGCCCGGCTGGCAGGCTACGCCCGCTACCGCCGCACCCTGGCCACACCCCAGGTCGACAACGCGAGTATCGAGGAAGCTGTCCAGGCACTGCGCCCTGCCCCGGCACCCGCCTTGCCAACCACCGTCGCCTCCCCCACCAAAGACCTTGTCCTGCACACGATCCTCGAAGCGACAGCCCCGTTGTCCGCAGGCGAGGTTGCCACCGCCATCGGCATCTCCCGCGCCACCGCGCAACGCTATCTCGCCAACCTGGTCGGCGCCGGTACGGTCCAGATGCGTCTGCGGTACGGCACCACCGGGCGCCCTGAGCAGGAGTATTCGGCCACACCGCGTGGGTGACCACGAGCTGGCGAGTCGGTTGATCTACGCGGCATGGGGCACATCACCGTCCACCCCACCACTCCCACCGACCTCGCCACCCGCTTCGCCGCCTGGATCGACGACGTCCTCCAACGCCTGAACGACGAAGCAACCGCAACCTGGTGACCACCGGACCGTAAAATCTGCCCGCGCCGAATTGCTCCTCTGAACCGGATAATTCCTAGCCGCACCCCGTCGTGATGCCGAGGGTTTGCCCAGCGCTGGTTTACCGCGCAGTACCGGGCGCTATGGGAGCCGCACCGGGCTTTCCCTTTCCGGGCTCGGGTGCGAGATGTTGGCTTTCAACGTGCCGACTCCACTATCGAAAACCCACCGGCACGGCATTTCGCAGCCGCCACGCCGAAAGTCGATTGCTGACGGGTTGCTTGACCGGGGTGCCGTCTCGAGCTGTGATAGCCGGGTGGCGCAACGATGGTGGCAGGACCTACCGCCTGCGGCGGGCTCGTTTGTCATGGCCACCGGAATCGTGTCGGTCGGGCTGTCTCTTACCGGTTTCGAAGTCGCCTCCTGGATCGTGCTCGCCCTCGCGGCGGCGGTCTGGGTCCTGCTCGCGATCGACTTCGCGACCCGACTGCTATGGCACCGAGCCAGTTGGGAAGCCGAGGCCGATACCCCGCTCGCGTTGACCGCCGTCGCAGCCACCACCGTGCTCGGCGCCCGTGTTTCAATGCTCGGCTGGCACGCCACTGCGGCGGTCATGCTGGTGCTTGCGGCGGCGGTCTGGCCGGTGCTGATGGTGGTGGTGCTGCGGCATTGGAAGCGGCGCATGCCGGGTGCTGCGTTCCTGGTCTCCGTGGCAACCCAGGGATTGGCGGTCCTGACGAGCACGCTGGCACTGGTGGGCGAGGTCGATCGGCTGGCGATGGTGGCGCTCGTACTGTTCTGTCTCGGTCTTGTGCTCTACATCGCGGCGTTCCTCCGGTTCGATCTGCAGCAGGTCTCGACCGGCCCCGGTGATCAGTGGGTGGCCACCGGAGCATTGGCGATCTCGGCGCTGGCCGCATCGAAACTCGTTGCCTCCCATCACTGGACCGGCGCCGCACATAGCGCACTGCGAGCGACCGCACTGATCGTGCTCGGCCTCAACCTGCTCTTCTACACAGTTCTCATGGTCACCGAGGTCATCCGTCCACGCCCCGGATACGACATCCGTCGCTGGGCGACGGTATTCCCACTCGGAATGACAGCGGTCGCCGGCTATTCCACCGGCACCGCCATCGATATGTCCGGCCTGCAGACCCTCGGCAAGTTGCTGCTGGTGGTAGCGGTCGGCGCGTGGCTGTTCACCTTCGCCGTGTTGCTTACGGACCGAACAACATTTGATGTCGACCCCGTCCGCTGACCCTCGACCGCGGCAACCAATGGATGGGCGGGCACTTGCCGGTGTCGTCATCCTCGCGATCGGCGACGTGTCGTATTGCGGAACGACGGGGCTGCTGCTTTGCGCTGCCCGGGTGGCCGGGCGCGTGCTGTTACACGGCCACGACCGGGCCGGGCGGTAGCGTCTGAGGGGTGAGCAGTCTCGAGGTCGCGATCATCGGGTACGGGCTGGCGGGATCGGTGTTCCACGCACCACTCATCGCCGCCGAGCCGCGCATGCGGGTAGCGGTGGTGGTCACCGGGTCCGCCGAACGCGCAGCGCAGACGCGGCGGGAGCATCCCGGTGTGCGAGTCGTCGCCGACGCCGACGAACTGTTTCGCGACACCACCGGACTCGACCTTGTCGTCGTCGCGACGCCCAATCGGACCCATGCGCCGCTGGCACGACGCGCACTGGACGCGGGCCTGCCGGTGGTCGTCGACAAGCCTTTCGCGGTGACCGTTGCCGAGGCCGAGGGCCTCGTGGCGGCCGCGGAACGAGCCGGCCTGGCATTGTCGGTGTTCCAGAACCGTCGCTGGGACGGCGACTTCCTGACCGTGCGCGAACTCGACACCAACGGCCGGCTCGGCGACGTACGGCGTTTCGAGTCCCGGTTCGAGCGATGGCGGCCGGTACCCAAGGGCGGCTGGCGTGAGGTCGGTAGCGCCGACGAGGGCGCGGGGCTGCTGTTCGATCTCGGCAGCCACCTCGTCGACCAGGCATTGACGCTGTTCGGACCGGTGCGCACGGTGTACTGCGAGCTGGATCGCCGGCGGGCCGGGATCAAGACCGACGACGATGCATTCCTCGCCCTCACCCACGAGTCGGGTGTTCGGTCCCAGCTGTGGATGAGCGCGGTGGCCCCGCAGCTCGGTCCGCGGTTCCGGGTGCTCGGTTCGGCGGCGGGTTATGTCACCTATGGCTTGGATCCGCAGGAGGAAGCGCTGCGCGCGGGCCGTCGCCCCGATGCCGGCGACCGACGGTGGGGCGCAGTCGAACCCGAGCGATACGGACAGCTCGGCGCGGACCCCGACACCGTGCCCTACCCGACCGTCGCGGGCGATTACCCCGCCTTCTACTCCGCGATGGCCGCCGCACTGCTCGATGGAGCGCCTGTCCCGGTCGACCCACGTGACGCGGTCGCCACGCTGCGCATCCTGGAGGCGGCGCGGCGATCGGCCGAGCACGGCGAGACGGTGACCGCGTTCGACTGAAACTGCGACGGGCGCGACCAGGTTTCGACGGATACAGTGCGGCGGTGAGCAGAGCGGAATTCGTCGAACGCGGCACGTCGATCGTGGATCGGCTGACCACAACGCAGGTGGCGCCGCCATGGTGGTTGGTTGTCGGGACCGGGGTAGCAGCGCTTTTTCTGGTCGGATATGGACCGGTCTGGCGGCTGACCCGCAACGTCGTCACCATCGCGCACGAGGGCGGCCACGCGTTGTTCGCACTATTGACCGGCCGCAGGCTCAACAGCATCACACTGCATTCGGACACTTCGGGTTTGACGGTGTCGAGTGGAAAGCCCTACGGCCTCGGCATGATTCTCACCGCCATGGCGGGATATCCGGCGCCGCCGCTGCTCGGCCTCGGTTTCGCAGCGCTACTGGGGGCCGAACGGATCACGCTGATGCTGTGGACCGCCATCGCCCTGCTCGTCGCGGTACTGATCAAGGTCCGCAATATCTATGGCCTGCTGACGGTGTTCGGCTTGGGCGCCATCGTTTTTGCCGTGTCCTGGTTCGGAACCGACACACTCCAAGCGGGTTTCGCGTATCTCGGCGCGTGGTTCCTGCTGCTTGCGGGGACCAGACCGGTGATCGAGTTGCAGCGCGGCCGACGGCGGCGCTGGAACAATCCGGGCGGCACCGACTCCGACGCCGATCAGCTGGCCCGGCTCACCCACCTGCCCGGCCTGCTGTGGGTGCTGGTGTTCGGTGCGATCGCGGTCGCGGCGCTGGTCGTCGGCGGCGGACTGTTGCTCGCCGATGCGACCGGGATCTGCATTCCCAACCTGTCCGACGGCACCTGCCCCGCGCCGACCGGCTAGGTGTTCGGCCGGGTTTCCCACGCCGCCATGACCTCCCGCACCAACTCCGCCGGTGCGCGGGTCGCATCCACTGTGATGCCCCACTCGTCGGCGGATAACTGTTCCAACGCCGCCAACTGTGAATCGAGCAGACTCGACGGCATGAAATGACCACGCCGCGCCGCCATCCGCTGCGCGAGTTCGTCGCGCGACGCGGCGAGATGCACGAAGAACGTCTCGGGTGCGACCACCCGCAATCGGTCCCGATAACTGCGCTTCAGCGCCGAACAGCTGACCACCCCGCCGTGTCCCTGCAGCTGCCCCAACCACCCGGCGACGATATCGAGCCACGGCGCCCTATCCGCGTCCGTCAGCGGCACCCCCGCCGCCATCTTCGCTATGTTCTCGACCGGATGAAAGTCGTCCCCTTCGGCGTATTCGACATGCAACGCCTCGGCGAGCAACCTGCCGACCGTCGACTTCCCGCACCCGGAAACACCCATCACCACAACGACCGGCACCGTGACCTCCTCGGTCATACCGCCTCCTCAGCTGCCATCGGCCCGGTCCGTTCTCGGTCTCGGCTGTCGGAGTCACACACTAACCGGGTATGCACGCCGAACTGGGCCTCCAGCGGCTCGGGCCGGCCCAGTGCAGTGGGATCAGCGCCCGATCGGTCGGTGCCCAGTGGGAGTCATCGGTGACGCGACGATCGGACAAGGTCGGCATGGCGGCTGGTCGCGCCGCGGCTCACCGATCAATTCCCAGCGGCCTGCCCGAACTTCCCGTGGATGGCAACAGCGACCACCCCGGTGCAGCACAAGACCCGGATCGCCGGGCATCCGCCGGAGGGTGCGCAGGTCGCGGATTCGACGACCATGATCTGGTGCGATCATCAGTGCCGGGGTCACGATCGGACAGCGGCCCGGCTCAGGCCACGGCGACACCGAATCCCGATTGCGGGCCGCATAGTGCCATCACGATAATCCGATCACCACCGGCCTGCCCTACGGTGCACACGAGAATTACGCCGGCTGGACTCCCCTCCACATGGCCCAGCCGACGAAATGCTCGTTCCCGCTCGTGATCTCGGATCCGGTGCCGAGTGGATTCGGCGGTGCGAACCCATGACCGAACAGTAGGAAACCGGACACCGCCGTTGCTAGCGCGACATCGCACGCTGAGCCCATAAAGGCAGGTAGACCACTCGGAGCGGATATTCCGGACCGGAACGTCCGGGGTCGCTGTTCGCAATGTGACACAGCTCGACGAGCCGTCGCGCGAACAGCGTCCTCGGTGACGCACCGATTCGCAATTGCTCTGCCGACTCGACCGCACGCGCCGCCCGGCCATCATGCCCGGGCGCGTCGGATCCGGCCAAGCAGTCGGTAGTCGCCCTGTCGAGTCCGCCACTTCCACCCACAGCCGGCTCCAGATCTTCGATCCGGACGGTCTCGGCTACCTCGAACTGATTGCTGCGCAGTGATATCGCTGCAAAAAAGGATTCAGCCGACGGGCCGGCTGGACGGCAGATTCACGAAGCTCGGCGCGGCCGGGTCGAGTCGCAGGTGCTGTGGCTTGAGTTCGGTGTTGTTGAGCAGGGGCCGGAAAGCCAGTGCCTTGGGCGAGTTTCCGGCGAAGACGTCGACGCGCAGACGGTGACCGGGCTGCAGTACGGCCTGCGTGGGGATGACGGCGATATCCAGTGGCGTCGCCTTGCCTGCCACCACCGGGTGCACGCTGTCGAGGGTGATCGGGTTGTACGGAGCGGTGTAGTCACCGTTGGCCGAGCGTGCGCTCTTCGCCTCGTCGACGGTGCGCATCGAGGCGGTGAGCTGGCCGGTGCTCAGGACGATGGAGGCGCCCTCGGTCGTGACGTCGTTGATGGTGACGCTCCAATAGCCGTCGGTCGCGTCGTGAATCGTGTTGAGGTGCACATTGATCGGACCGGAGATCACCGTCGGCTCGGTGACCGGGGCGCTGGTGAAGGTGAGGCCGTTTGTTTCGGCGATGCGGGAGTCCTTGGCGCAGACGTCGAGTATCGCGCTCATGCCTGCCGAGCCCTGGGCGGTGTCGCGCGAACAGGCCGTGGTCAGTCCCGGCGCCACCGTCAGCGTGGCCTGGTCTTTCGGCTTCACGCTCGTCAGCGATCCGTCGTGCAGGCTTTCGTCGGTGCTGCCGCTCGCTGCGGCGGAGAGGTAGACGCGGCGGTGATTGACGTCGTGCTGCGGGAACTGCGCCAGGGTGATCCACCCGCCGCCCTGCTGCCAGATGTTGATCGGGCCGAAATCGCTGATCCCGTGGTCGATTCCCTTGAGCCACTTGTCGAACCACACCCGCTGCATCACATCCAGTCGCGGCGGGGCGACACCGTAGCCGGTGCCCGCCCCCGGATTCGCGTGATAGGTGTCGCCGACCACGAGCTGTTTCTTGCCCGCGGGCAACGGGATGGTGTTGTAGAGCTTGGTCGCGCTGTTGGCGAAGATGTCGTGCCAGCCGCCGTAAACAAAGGTGGGCACCGTGATGCGCTCGGGGTGCCCCAGGATGCCTTGGCGGAAGGCACTGTCGGCGTCCAGCGCGGCTTCCAGAGCGGGTGGGACGTCGTCGAGCGATGGCGTGAGCAGCGCCTGGACCAGCAGATCCACGTTCGTGTTCGGATCGGCGATGCGTTCGTGTAACCACTCCCAGTCGAAAGTGCCGTTGAGCATCGACCGGATGTCGGGCAGCAGCTTCGTCTGGTTCACATTGCTCAGCCACATCGGCAGGAAGGTGGTGCCGACACCGCCGCCCGGCGCGACAACATCGCGCATGAGGTCGCTGCCCGGCTCGACCGGGAAAATGGCTTTCAGCTCGAGCGGGGCGTTTTCGGCCGCTCGCAACTGGTTGATGCCCGCATAGGAACCGCCACTCATCGCGGCGTCACCGTTCGACCACGGCTGGGTCGTCGCCCAGTGGATCACCTCTCGGGTGTCGAGTTGCTCACGTTCGCCCAGCGTTTCCCAGCTGCCCTGCGAGAAGCCGGTACCGCGCACGTCGGCGACCACGAGGGTGTATCCGCTGCGGATCAGGTGTTGGTCGACGCCGAGGACGGTCCGCACCGTGCCGCCGTCGAGTGCATGCAGCAGGTCGCCGAATCCGCTGATCGGTGTGCCGGACAGATTGATGCGCCTGGCGAGCTCCATGGTCAGCGGCTGCAGGCCGGGGATGGACAGGGCGGAATCGACCAGGGTGGTCAGGAGCTTGGTGTACGGGGTGAGGTTCACGATCGTCGGCAACGGCTGCTCGACGATCGAGCCGGAGGAGTCCACCGGCCGGTACACATTGGCTTTGAGCACCGCTCCGTCGCTCATCTGGATCGGGACATCCCAGTCGATGTGGATCTCCGGATATTGCTGCGGACCGTCGTGCAGTGCGGTCCACTCCTCGGTATGGGTGCTGCCGGTCGCTTCCTGCGCCGCCGCGGTCCCGGCGGCACCGACGACCATCGTCGCGCCCGCGGCGACCGCGATCGCTATTCGAAACGTGTGGACGAACCGTGTCACTGCACGCCCCGACAACATGACCCTCCTCGAGCGATATGCGGTCCGTCGACAAAATCAACCCAGAGTGCGAGTCGACCCTAGCAACCGGACGGCGAATAATCGGGCAGGCGCGGCCTGGTCGATTCGTCGCATTTCGCCCGATTCATCCCTATTGCCGCGTCCGTTGCCAACTCGCTTCCCGCTGCCGGAGTCGATAACGTCGACATCCGATCTAGTCCGGCAACGAGGAGATCCGAATGGGTTCAACGATTTTCGCGGTGTTCTTGCCACTTGCCCTGGCGCTGGTGATGTTCGGCCTCGGGCTGACCCTGACCGTCGACGACTTCGCCCGCGTCCTGCGCTATCCCAAGGCCGCCGTCGTCGCGCTGGTGTGTCAAATGGTGCTGCTCCCCGCGATCTGCCTGGGCCTGATCTACCTGTTCCGGCTCGAAGGCGCGCTGGCCGCCGGCATGATGCTGCTCGTTGCCGCGCCCGGCGGCCCGTCGGCCAATCTGTTCAGTCATATCGCGGGCGGCAATGTGGCCTTGAACATCACGCTCACGGCGATCAACTCGGTCCTCGCGGTGTTCACCCTGCCGCTGGTCGTCACGCTGGCGTTCACACTGTTCATGACCGAAGACGCGTCCATCGGGCTGCGGCCGGACAAGTTCCTCCAGGTATTCGCGATCGTGCTGGTCCCGGCCGCGATCGGCATGTGGGTGCATCGCCGCTTCACCGCATGGGCCGACCGGATGCGCAAGAACGTCAAGATCGTGTCGGCCGTGGTGTTGCTGCTGGTCGTCGTCGCGGCGGTAGGACGCGAATTCGACACGCTGACCGAGAACATCGGCAAGCTCGCCGCCATCAGCCTCGTGCTGTCGACGCTGAGCTTCGTCATCGGCTACACGGTGCCTCGGTTCTTCGCGATCGACGCCGACCAGTCGATCGCCTCGGCCATGGAAATCGGCATCCACAACGGTGCGCTCGCCATCGCCGTCGCGTCGACGGTCCTGCACAACAGCGCGATGGCGGTTCCGCCCGCCGTCTACGGAGTACTGATGAACATCCCCGCCGTGATCGCGGCGTATCTGCTGGCCCGACGTGTTCGCAACACCCGTCCGGCAGAGCTCGCGTCCATGTGAGCGGACACCCCGGTCGGCAGGTGGGTAGCCTTTCGGGAGTTCGAATTCGATCCGAAGGGAAACCGACGTCGCGATGCGACCGCTTGACATGGACGATCCGACGCGGATCGGCGACTACCGGCTGCTCGGCCTGCTCGGCTCGGGCGGGATGGGCCGGGTGTACCTCGGGCGCAGTTCGGGTGGCCGCACCGTCGCGGTGAAGGTCATCCGGCCGGATCTCATCGGCGATACGCAGTTCCGTGAGCGCTTCCGCCGCGAGGTCACCGCGGCACGGCGCGTCGGCGGGCAGTTCACCGCCGCGGTGCTCGACGCGGATGTCGACGCCGATCCGCCGTGGCTGGCAACGGGCTACGTGGCCGGATTCTCGCTGACCGAGGCGGTCGAGCAATTCGGCACGTTCACCGAGAACCCGCTGCTGGTGCTCGCGCACGGCTTGACCGAGGCGTTGATCGCGGTGCACGAGGCCGGGGTGGTGCACCGCGATCTCAAGCCGTCCAATGTGCTGCTCGCCATCGACGGCCCCAAGGTGATCGACTTCGGCATCGCCCGTGCGGTCGAGGACAGTGCGCTCACCACCACCGGAAGCGTCATCGGCTCACCGAGCTTCATGTGCCCGGAACAGGTGCTCGGCAAGCCGGTCGGTCCCGCGGGCGATGTCTTCGCACTCGGCGGTGTGCTGGTGTTCGCGGCGACCGGGCACGGGCCGTTCGGTGTCGGCGAGACGGTCCAGATGCTGTTTCGCGTGGTGTACGAGGAGCCACAGCTCGACGGCGTGCCACCGCGGCTACGCCCGTTGGTCGCGGCCTGCCTGGCCAAGGACGAGGCCGCACGCCCGACGCCACAGCAGCTGCATGCCGCGCTGCTCGATCTCGGCGTGCCCCAACGCGCGGGCTGGCTGCCCGCACCGGTGCTCGAGGAAGTCAGCAGGCGCGCGGTGCAGTTGCTCGACCTGGATTCCGGCCCGGTTCGGGTACCGGAGGAGCTGCGCGGACAGGTCCCCGATCCGTCACGCTCTGCTCCGACGATCTCCCGGCAGGCGCTGAACTACCCGTCTACGGCACGGTCCGATCCGCACGCGGCAACGTCCTACGGAGCCGGTCAGCGCGGCACACCCCCATTCGGTCAGCAAGGCACTCCGCCCTACGGGAGCTGGCCGCAGCCGACGGATAGCACACCGGAGCAGGGAGCGCGATCCTACGGCACGCGGACGCCGGATCAAGCCTGGCAGCAAGGCACCCCGTCCTACACAGGCGGGATGGACCGGCCCAGGCAGCCCATACCGATCCATGGCGCGCAGAGTTCGACTCGTTCCGAAAATACGCAGCCGACCCGCAAGTCCGGCGGCCGTCGCGTCGGGCTGATCGCCGGTCTTCTCGTGGCGGCTGCGGCAGTTGCCGTCGGCGGGTTCATCATCGGCGGCCAACTGAAGCGCGAATCTCCAGGAACATCCCCAACTGCCGGTCCATCGGTGGCGGTCAGCACCTCGCGGCCGATGTCGCCTGAACGAGAGACATCCACAACTTCCAGCACCACTACCAGCGTCAGCGACATGCCGACAGAGCTCGTCGGTCATTGGGCCGGAGTAGCCAAAGATGGGTTGGGCTCCTACGAGATATCACTGACGCTCAATGCAGGATCGATCGGCGAGCGTGTCGGCGACTCTTCCAACACTGGCAAACTCATTGGCCTCAGGTGTGGACGAGCGGAGACACTGACCGAGTCGTCCGCTAGTCGGATCACCCTGACAGCCCGGCTGACCGAAAACAGCGGCGGCTGCAATGATGAAGGGTCGACATCACAACTAGAACTTCGACCGGACGGCACGCTGTCGTATCGAACCCGTGGCGTCCTGGGGGAAATGATCGGAACCCTGTCCCGACGCTGACTATCCACTACCTAGGCAAACAGTGAACGAGCGCTCACCGACGACAGCGATTGCCCCATTTTTCCTGAATTTCCGGAGTTGCTGGAAGCTGGTTATTGACATACTGGGAGCAGCAGTAGTTCACGTATTCGGGAATATCAATATCGCCCGGTGCCGCACAGTACTCGGCCAACGTCTCTGCCGACGCCATTGTCACACCGAAACCAGCAGATTGCGCCGCCACTCCTAGGATAAAACAGGCGGCTACTGCGATTCTCTTCATTGACGTCCCCTTCCCCTGTGGACCCGTATGGCCCGGTCGATCGAAAGCCAATAGGCTCCGCCATCGATGTCGACGACCGTAGCACGGTCTGGCATCGCATCGTGGCATGAATTACCGAACTGTCGTCGAGATCGCATGTGGCACAGGATGTTCGCAGGTCAGCTCCCCGATGGCAGAAGGTCCTTCGCCACATACCGCACGAGGTTCCCTGCCCCGTCCAGCCGTGTTCCGCCGCAAAATAACCAGGCCTTCAGCTGTCCCCGAGCACGAGCAACTGCGACACCGTTCGCCCACAACTTCCGATGGGTCAAGTTAGTCCGTGTCAGCAAGGGCTCGGCTGTGTAACGCTGGTTCATGCCAATTCGAAGCACTGGCCTGCGCACCTCAGAGCCCGCCCGACTGCCACACGCGCGGCGGGGCGTCGCGGCCATTGCTGTTCTGGTCGCGAGTGTGATATCGGCCTGTGGTAACGGTTCCGAGCCGAATGTGTCTGCCAGCACCGCGACCGCGGTGACCGCCGGCAACCCGGCCGGTGTTCCCGACCTGACCACGGGGGAAGAAGTCGCTCGCGACATCGAAGTCCCCTGGGGGCTGGCTTTTCTGCCCGGCGGCGACGCCCTGGTCGCGCAGCGCAACAGCGGACAGATCCTGCGGGTGTCCCCGGGCCGGGCTCCCGAGCAGGTGTACGAGGTCCCTGGTGTCGCCGCGCGTGGCGAAGGCGGCCTGCTCGGCTTGGCGGTGTCGCCGCAGTATGCCGAAAACGGTTACGTGTACGCGTATTTCACCGCCGATGCCGACAACCGGATCATCCGGTTCCGGCTCGACGGGACGCCCGAGGTGATCTTCGAGGGGATCGCGAAGGCCGCTGACCACGATGGTGGCCGGATCGCGTTCGGCCCGGACGACATGTTGTACGTCGGCACCGGTGACGCTGGACAGGGCGCGCGGGCGCAGGATCCCGCGAGCCCCAATGGCAAGATTCTGCGGCTCACGCCCGATGGCGACCCCGCGCCGGGGAATCCGATCCCCGGCTCGCCGGTGTACAGCCTCGGCCATCGCAATGTGCAGGGCCTGGCCTGGGATCGCGCGGGCAGACTATTCGCCGCCGAGTTCGGGCAGCGTGCCTTCGACGAGATCAATCGGATCGAGCCGGGCCGCAATTACGGCTGGCCGCTGGTCGAGGGCATGGGCGGCGCCGACCGTGGATTCACCGACCCACAGCTCGTCTGGGTCCCATCGGAGGCGTCGCCGTCGGGCATCGCCATTGCCGCCGACACCCTCTACGTCGCAGCGCTGCGCGGTGAAAGACTGTGGACCGCAATCCTTCACGACGGCGTGGCGAGCGAGCCGGCGGCACAGCTCGAAGACTACGGCCGCTTGCGCACGGTCGATATCGCACCGGACGGCGCGCTGTGGCTCACCACGTCCAATACCGACGGACGTGGTGATATTCGCGCCGGTGACGACCGGATCATCCGCTTCCCCGCACGCTGAGCGAGGCCGCCCACGCTGTGGAACTCGCCGAGTCCGGGACCGTCACGGGAAAGTCATCATCGTTCCCGACCTCGACCTCGACAGCATTGCGCGAGGGATCCTTCTCCTTTTCTCACGCCTTGTCGAAAACTACTGGTGTGCCGAGCAATTCGAGTTCCACCTCGGACAGCTCCCGTTCGGCGTCGAACGTCGTGTCGCGGGTGAGGAGTTCGGCGTAGCGGCCGTTCGTTTCCACCAGCTGCCGATGTGTTCCGCGTTCGGCGATCCGGCCGCGGTCGAGGACCACGATCTGGTCCGCGTCCCGAATGGTGGACAGGCGGTGGGCGATGGTGATGGTGGTGCGGCCTTCCGACAGGGCATCGATCGCGGTCTGGACTTCGCGTTCGGTTCGCGTGTCCAGTGCGCTGGTCGCCTCGTCCAGCACCAGGATCGGCGGATTGCGCAGGATGACCCTGGCGACCGCGAGACGCTGCTTCTCGCCGCCGGAGAACCGGTAGCCGCGCTCGCCGACCATCGTGTCGTATCCGTCGGGCAGGCTCGCGATGTGATCGTGGATCTGCGCGGCCCGTGCGGCGGCGTGCAATTCCTCGTCCGTCGCATCGGGTTTGGCGAAGCGCAGGTTGTCGGCGACCGAGGCGTGGAACAGATAGGTCTCCTGGGACACCACGCCCACGGCGCCGGCTAGATCGGCGAAAGACAGGTCGCGCACATCTGTTCCGTCGATCATGACCCGGCCCGCGGTGGCATCGTACAACCGTGCGACGAGATATCCGAGGGTCGTCTTGCCGGAACCCGTCTCGCCGACCACGGCCAGGCTGGTGCCGGCAGGCACCGTGATGTCGATGTCGCTCAACACATCCCGGGTGCCGGATCCGTAAGAGAAGCCGACGTCCTCGAATCGAACCTCGCCCTCGGCCTCGGGTAGCGGCAGCGGCCGTTGCGGCTCTTCGATGTCGGGCTTCAGATCCAGATACTCGAAGATACGACCGAACAATGCCAGCGAGCTCTGCACCTCGACACCGGTGTACAGCAGCTGCACCATCGGCCGCAGCAAGCTGCTCTGCAGGGTGGTGAAGGCGACCAGCGTGCCGATCGACACCAGCGGATGCCCGGTCGCGACGGTCAGTCCGGCAGCCCAGTACACGACGGCGGGCATCGCCGACATGACGATCTGGATCGTCGACTGTCGCCAGCGACCGGCCATACCCGAGCGGATCTCCAGGTCGACGAGTCCGCGTGACTCCTTCGCGAAGTTGTCGATCAGCGCGGGCGAACGTCCCATGGTGCGTCCGAGCAGAATGCCGCTCACCGAGAGCGATTCCTCCACGATCGCCGACATGCCCGCGAGCTTCTGCTGTCGCTGCGCGGTGATCTTCCTGCGCTCGTTGCCGACACGGCGACTCACCCAGACGAAGAACGGCAGCATGATCAGCGACACCGCGGTCAGCCGCCAGTCGAGCGCGATCATGGCGATGATCGCGGCGACGACAGTCGTGAAGTTGGAGACCAGCGAGGTTGCGGTCGAGGTGACCGTCGACTGCATGCCGCCGATGTCGTTGGCGATCCTGGATTGCACCTCGCCGGTACGGGTCGCGGTGAAGAAGGACAGCGGCATACGCTGCAGCCGGGCATACACCGCGGACCGCAGATCGTGCATAACATGCTGTCCGACGGCGGTGGAGATATAGGTCTGGAGCACGCCGAAAACGCTGGTCGCCGCCGCCACCGCGACCATGCCTGCGGCCAGCAGGGTCAGCAGGCCGGTGCGGCCGTTGGGCAGCGCCTCATCGAGAACTCCACGCAGCATGAACGGCGAGGCGAGCGAGACGATGGACGACAGGCCGACCAGCGCGGCGACCAACGCTAAACGGGTCCGATAGGGCCGGAACAGTCGGACGATCCGACCGAGTTGAGAGGGTGGGGGCTGCATACGCGCCTCCTTTCGCGGAAACTACCCATAGAACTGAGCATGGCTCACAATTATTCCATTGAACAATGAGCTATGCTCAGCTTCGTGGATACCGCTCCCGAGAGTGACCTGCCCGAGCTCTTCCTGCGTGCCGCCAAGCGGATCCGCCGCAACCAGTCGGCCCGCCTCGCACCGCTCGGTCTGACCCCAGCCCAAGCCCGGGCGCTGCGCATCATCGCCCGCCACAGCGAGCCGCTACGGATGGCCGGGCTCGCCGAACGGCTCGATATCGTCCCTCGCTCGGCCACCACGGTCGTCGACGCCCTCGAGTCCGCCGGCCTTGTCGCCCGCGCCCCCGACCCGTCCAACCGACGGTCCACCCTGGTCACCCTCACCGACGCCGGCCGAGCCGCCCTGTCCCGGATGTCCGCGGCCCGCCGCGCGGCCGCCGAAGAACTGTTCTCCGCGCTCTCCCCCAACGAACACGAAACCCTCCGCCACCTGCTGGCCGCCCTTGACGCGGGCGATCACTGCCAGCAGGCCGGTGCTACCGAACGATCGTAAAAAGACCCCCGGGCATGCGGACTTCGGTCCTAGGCTTTGTCCATGACGCCGCTGCAGCGCTATATCGTCGAAGAAATCGCTGCCGACCATGCCGACGGGTTGCTGACCCGCCGCGAGGCGCTGCGCAGGCTCGGACTGCTCGGCGTGGGCACGACCACCGCGGCCACGTTGCTTGCCGGGTGTTCGAACGATGGCCGGCCTGCCGATCAGGTGCCATCGACGAGCGGTTCGGCCGCACCGACGCCGCCGGGGATGAGCACCGCGGTACCCGCCACAACTGTGACATTTTCCGGCCCCGACGGTCGCGAGTTACAGGGCGCCTGGGCGGCGGCGGCACGGCCACGCGGCACGGTACTCGTCATCCATGAGAACAAGGGCCTCACCGACCACATACGTTCGGTGGCAGGACGATTCGCAGGCGCGGGATATTCCGCGCTCGCCGTCGACCTGCTCTCCGAGGCGGGCGGCACCGCCACCTTCACCGACCCGGCCGCCGCCACCGCCGCACTCAGCAAGATCCCGCAGGACCAGTTGGTCGCCGACCTGCGTGCCGGGATCGACGAACTCGAACGGCGAGCGCCGGGTAAGAAAATCGGCGCCACCGGCTTCTGCTTCGGCGGCGGCCTGGTGTGGTTGCTACTGACGTCCGGCACCCCCAAGCTGGCCGCGGCCACTCCGTTCTACGGACCCTTCCCGGACGACGGGGACCTCTCCGGGTCGAAGGCTGCGGTGCTGGCCGTCTACGCCGCGCTCGACGCCCGCATCGACGCGTCACGGCCCGGCGCAGAAGCGGCGCTACACCGCGCTGACCTGCCTTTCGAGGTGTTCGTGGCACCGGATGCCGATCACGCGTTCTTCAACGACACCGGCCCGAGGTACAACCCGACTGCGGCGAACGAGGCGTGGCGGCGGGTGGTGGATTGGTACGCAGCGTGGCTCGGATGAGACGGCTAAGTGGTCGGCGCCTGGGTGGTAGACGTCTGCGGAGCAGGTGACTCCGTCGTCGTCGTTTGGGGGGCCGGCGACTCTGTCGACGTCGTCTGCGGAGCCGGCGACTCTGTCGTCGTCTGCGGAGCCGGCGACTCCGTGGTCAGCACCTGCGGCGCAGGGCACTGCCCCGTCTGCTCACCGAGCACATTGATCTCGGCGTTCGAACGCGGATCACCCGCGTAATTGATCTGATCGGTGCACTTCACATACGTGTCCGCAGGCGGCGGCCCCTCGCCGGTGTTCGGTTGTTGCGCAGGGGCGGGATGCACCGCCGGTCCGGCAGAACCCGGGTTTTCCCGACTCGTTGTCACTGTCGCCGACGCGGACGAACTGGTCGTCGGCGCCACCGTGCTGGTGGATGTCGACACGGTGGCTACTTCACCGTCCGAATCACCCGAACACCCGGTAGCCGCCACGAGAATCGGCGCCATTACCACCATGATTGCCGCTGCGCTGGTACGCAGCCGTGACCCGCTGAGATATCGCATCGTTCGGTTCATTTCCCCTCTGGGCTCCCGCCCCTGTGGACATCGTGACCATCGAGAACGCCGGTGCCATTACAGTTACGGGTACAGACACCGCCACCGGGATACATAGAGCCGCAGCTCGATTCGTATCCTAGACCGACACCTCCGGCCGGCGCGTTCACCCCTCGGCATGTCGAAGACCAGTAGTGACACCACCGCTGATCACGCCCGCAACAAGGCCGCTATCTCGTCTCGCAGTACCGTTTCCGGAGACTCCAACCGCATATGCCGATACTCGGAGACAACGGCCTTGCCCGCCACCAGAACCTCGCGCACATCGCTGGCGGTGGCTGCGTACAGCGCGGCCGCAGGGTCGGCGCCCGCGGTGCGGACCGAGTCGAGGTCGACGGTCACCAGGTCTGCTGCCGCGCCCGCTTCGATCCGCCCGACCTCCGGCCAGCCGATCGAGCCGTGATCTGTTGCCGCGCTGTACAACTGCGCCGGTTCGAAACGCCCGCGCGATCGGCTGGCCAAGCGTTCGTTCAGCTCGAGCGCCCGCCATTCCTCGAAGGCGTCCACCACCGCGTGACTGTCGCTGCCGAGGCACAGCCGCACTCCGGCATCGGCAAGCGCCCGCCCAGGACCGATGCCGTCGCCGAGATCGCGTTCGGTGGTCGGGCAGAAGCACACGCCCGCACGCATTCCGGCGAGCAGCCGGATATCCGCGTCCGTCACATGTGTCGCGTGCACGGCGGTCGTCCGAGGTCCGAGCATCCCGGTCTCCGCGAGCAGCGCGCTCGGGGTGCGGCCGTGTGCGGCAAGGCAATCGCGATTCTCCGCGGGCTGTTCGGAGAGGTGGACGTGCACCGGGCGGCCCGCTGCCTGTTGCGCAACCACCCGCAGCGCCGCCGGCGGCACCGCCCGCACCGAGTGCGCGGCCACCCCGGTACGCACGAGATCCGTCTTCGGGGCGAAGCCGGCGGCGCGTTCGGCCCACGTGCCGACATCGCCGTCGCTGAACCGCCGCTGATGTTCGTCGAGCTTCCAGCCGAATCCGCCGGACAGATAACAGGTGTCGAGCAGGGTGAGTCGGATACCGGCGTCCGCGGCGGCGGCGGCCAAGGCCGCGCTCATCGCGTTCGGATCGTCGTAGCGCGCGCCGTTCGGCCCGTGATGCAGGTAGTGGAACTCGCCGACACTGGTGTACCCCGCGAGCACCATCTCGGCGTACACCCCGCGCGCCAGCCGGTAATACGAATCGGGATCCAGCCGCGCGGCAACGGCATACATCCGTTCCCGCCACGTCCAGAAGGTGCCGCGATCATGGTGGGTGCGTCCGCGCAACACTCGGTGGAAGGCGTGCGAATGCGCGTTGGCGAATCCAGGAATTGTCAACCCCGCCAGTAATTTCCCCGACCGCTCGGAGCCGACTGCCACCGAGCGGATCAGCGCACCGTCGACCTCGATGGACACCGACTCCGCAAGACCGTGCGGCAACCACGCGTACTCGGCCCAATACACGCTCATCCGATCCGCTCCTGTCGCGACACGGGCACCGGAGACTCCATTGCGGCGAAATCGCCCGCCCAATAGCAATATTCGGCCCCGCACGTGATCATCCGGTCAATTCCTCCAGCACGTGCGCGAGGCTCACCGCACCGAAATCCACGTCGATCGGTTCCGCGTATTCTTCTGGGGCATGGCTGATGCCGGTCGGGTTGCGCACATAGAGCATTCCGGCGGGGACGTGCGCCGCGAGGATCCCCGCATCATGCCCCGCTCCGGTGGGCAACGCGGGGACGCCGCCGAGGACCTCGTCCATCCTGCGGCGCAGCGGTTCGTCGAAAACCACATCGTCCGAATAGGACTCCTCGGTGACGGTCACCGTACAACCCTCCTCGGCGGCCGCGATGCGCGCGACTTCGGCGATATCGTCGACGAGGGCGGCGGTGCGGCCTGCACCCGGCACTCGGGCGTCGAGCCACAGATCGACGGTGGAGGCGATCACATTGGTGCCGCCGGGAACCGGAACAAGTCGCCCCACGGTCGCTCTGGCGTCGCGGACTGCGGCGGCGGCACGGCGGGCGGCGCCGATCACCGCGGCGGCGGGCAGCATAGGGTCGTGGCGGTCCGCGATCAGGGTCGCGCCCGCGTGATTGCCCTGTCCGGCGAAGGAGAATCGGTAGCGGCCGTGCGCGATGATGGTGCTGCCGGTGGCGACCGGGCTGTCCATATCGATGAGACCGCGGCCCTGCTCCACGTGAAGCTCGATGAAACAGCCGATCATGGCAAGTGATTCGGGATCGGCGCCGAAACGCTCCGGGTCGTGCCCGGCCTTGGCGGCGGCTTCGGCGAGGGTGATTCCCTCGATGTCACGCAACCCTCTGGCACGGTCGGCATCGAGCGCTCCGGTCAGCAGCCGGGATCCGAGGCACGGCACGCCGAATCGGCCGCCCTCCTCCTCCGCGAACACCAGCAGCGCGAAGGGCTTGGTCGGCGTGAAACCCTTGGCGCGCAGAATATCTACCGCGGCGATGGCACTCGCGACGCCGAGCGGACCGTCGAACCCACCACCTCCCGGAACCGAATCGAGGTGGCTGCCCGTGACAACAGCACCCCGCTGCGGCCGTCCCCACCACGCCCAGATATTGCCGTTACGATCGGTGCGCACCGCGAGCCCGCGCATACCTGCCTGCTCGATGAACCACTGGCGCAGTGTCAATTCCGCATCGTCGAACACATGCCGCGAATAGCCGCCGCGGCCGGCATCACGGCCGACATCGGCGATCTCGCGCAACAGTCGATCGGCGCTCATGCCCGTACCCCTACCAACCGACGCGGCACATCGCTGCTTCGGGCACACGAGATCACCTGTTCTGCAATCACTTACCCTCCTGCATCGGAATCCGTACCCCGCGTTCGGCGGCAACCGCACCGGCACGCTCGTATCCGGCGTCCACATGCCGGATGACCCCCATGCCCGGGTCGTTGGTCAATACGCGCTCGATCTTCTGCGCGGCCAGCGGGGTCCCGTCGGCCACGCAGACCTGTCCGGCGTGAATGGAACGGCCCATCCCGACGCCGCCGCCGTGGTGGATGGATACCCAGCTCGCACCGGAGGCGGTGTTGACAAGGGCGTTGAGCAGTGGCCAGTCGGCGATGGCGTCGGATCCGTCGGCCATCGACTCGGTCTCGCGGTAGGGGGATGCGACGCTGCCGGAGTCCAAGTGGTCACGCCCGATCACGATGGGCGCGCGCAATTCGCCGCTGGCCACCATCTCGTTGAAGCGCAGCCCGGCCAGGTGTCGCTCGCCGTAGCCGAGCCAGCAGATACGTGCCGGAAGTCCTTGGAAGGCAATTCGTTCCCCGGCCAGCGTGATCCACCGGCGCAGTGATTCGTTGTCGGGGAACAGATCCAGGATCGCGCGGTCGGTCGCGGCGATGTCCTCCGGGTCCCCCGACAGCGCGGCCCACCGGAACGGGCCCTTGCCCTCACAGAACAGGGGACGGATGTAGGCGGGCACGAACCCGGGAAAGTCGAAGGCCCGATCACACCCGCCGAGCTTCGCCTCGCCGCGCAGCGAGTTGCCGTAGTCGAAGACTTCCGCGCCACGATCGAGGAACCCGAGCATGGCGTCGACGTGATCGGCCATGGATTCCCGGGCCCGATCGGTGAATTCGTCCGGCTTCTTCGCCGCGTAGTCCGACCAGTCGTCGAGGCCGACGCCACGTGGCAGATAGGCAAGCGGGTCGTGAGCGGAGGTCTGATCGGTGACGATGTCGACCTCGAGACCGGCCTCCAGCAGCTTCGGCAACACCTCGGCGGCATTGCCGATCAGTCCGACCGACAACGCCTTTCGCTGTTTGCGCGCCGCCGAGACTCTGGCCACCGCATCGTCGAAATCGTCGGCGATCTCGTCGAGGTAGCGGTCGTGCACCCGCCGCTGCGCGCGGGCCGGATCACATTCGACCACCAGTGCCACACCACCGTTCATGGTGATCGCCAGCGGCTGCGCGCCGCCCATGCCGCCGAGCCCGGCCGTCACGGTGAGGGTGCCGGCGAGGCTGCCGCCGAATCGCTTGTCCGCCACGGCGGCGAAGGTTTCGTAGGTGCCCTGCAGGATGCCCTGCGTGCCGATGTAGATCCACGAACCTGCGGTCATCTGCCCGTACATGGTCAGACCCAGCGCCTCCAGCCTGCGGAACTCCGGCCAATTCGCCCACTCGCCCACCAGATTCGAGTTGGCGATCAGCACCCGCGGCGCCCACTCGTTGGTCCGGAACACCCCCACCGGCTTCCCCGACTGCACCAGCAGCGTCTCGTCGGCGTCCAGCGTCGTCAGGCATCGGCTGATCGCATCGAAACTGGCCCAGTCCCGAGCCGCCTTTCCGGTTCCGCCGTACACAACCAGATCCTGCGGCCGCTCGGCCACCTCCGGATCCAAGTTGTTGTGCAGCATCCGCAACGCCGCCTCGGCCTGCCAATTCCGCGCGCTCAACTCTGTCCCCCGAGCCGCCCGCACTACCCGTCCCATCACGACCCATTCCTTCCATGGTCGAGTGGCGCATTGCTGCGGCAAACGTCGAGAAGGCCCTTCGAAGGTGTGCCGCTGGCCTCGCGAAAACCGATCGAGCACAGCGAGCGGGTGGACGGGTGGCGCGAGCTGGTCGAGCTCTTGGTGCGGAGGGGTGGTGCCATCAGATATCTCCCTTGGCGAGGGAATCGGTTATGGACCCAGGTGGGGGGCTATTTCACGCAGTAGTTCGCCGGAGGTGATGAGGTCAGTTGCTGCGGCGATCTCGGGGGCCAGGTGGCGGTCGGGACCAGGGCCGCCGACCTTGGTGCGCAGCAAGGCGAGGGCCGCGGCGGTAGCCGGGGCGGGACGCAAAGGGGCGCGGAGGTCGAGTGCGCGTGCGGCGGTCAGGTATTCCACCGCGAGGACCGAGGTCAGTCCCGCCACCGCCCTGCGCAGCTTGCGCGCCGCCGACCAGCCCATCGAGACATGGTCCTCCTGCATGGCGCTGCTGGGGATCGAGTCGACCGATGCGGGTGCGGCGAGCCGCTTGAGTTCGCTGACGATGCCCGCCTGGGTGTACTGGGCGATCATGTGACCGGAGTCGACGCCGGGGTCCGCGGCCAGGAAGGCCGGAAGGCCGTGGGAGCGGGCGACATCCAACATCCGATCGGTGCGGCGCTCGGACATGCTCGCCACGTCGGCGACCGGGATGGCGAGGAAGTCGAGGACGTAGGCGATCGGGGCGCCGTGGAAATTCCCGTTGGATTCCAGCCGACCGTCAGCGAGCACGACCGGATTGTCGATGGCGGCGGCCAACTCTCGCTCGGCGACCGCCGCCGCGTGGCTGACGGTGTCGCGTGCGGCACCGTGCACTTGCGGCGCGCAGCGCAGCGAATAGGCGTCTTGCACGCGGTTGCAGTCGGGGCCGCGATGGCTGGCGACGATCTCGGAACCGGCAAGAGCAGCCAGGATGCGCCGCGCCGAACACGCCTGACCAGGGTGCGGGCGCAGTGCCTGCAGATCGTCGGCGAACACTCTGTCGGTGCCGAGCAATGCCTCCACGCTCATCGCGGCCGTCAGGTCGGCGATGTCGAGCAGGCAGTGCAGGTCGGCGAGTGCGAGGACCAGCATGCCGAGCATGCCGTCGGTCCCGTTGGTGAGCGCGAGGCCCTCTTTCTCGGCGAGGACGACCGGCTCGATACCGTTGGCCCGCAAGGCCGTTGCCGCCGGGACCACGGTGCCGGCGGAATCGATGACTTCGCCCTCCCCCATCAAGGCCAGTGCCACCGCGGCCAGCGGTGCGAGGTCACCGGAGCAGCCGAGCGAACCGAATTCGTGCACGATCGGGGTGATGCCCGCGTTGATCATCGCGGCCAGGGTGACCGCGGTTTCCGGCCGCACACCGGTATGCCCGGTGGCCAGGGTGCGCAATCGCAGCAGCATCATGGCGCGCACCACCTCCGGCTCGACCGCGGGGCCTGCGCCCGCGGCATGCGAGCGGATCAGCGATCGCTGCAGTGCGGCACGGCTCTCCGGCGGAATGTGGCGGGTCGCGAGCGCGCCGAAGCCGGTGGACACACCGTAGGTCGGGACGCTCCCCGCGGCCAGCGCATCGACGTGCTGGCGCGCCGAGGTCAGGCGCTTCTCGGCCGCCTCGCTGAATCGGACCTTCGCACCGAGGCGCGCGACCGCGACGACCCGCTCCATGGTCAATGGCCCGTCCAACTCGACCGTTGGCAACTGCGTGGTATCCGGCATATGCCCATTCCACAGGGCGCGGCACCGGTGGAGAATGAGGCGCGGCCAGGTTTTGTCTGAAATCCGAGACAATCCGAGGAAGTGGGCATGGGTCCGAGCAGTGACATCCCGGCATTGCGGCGCGGACTGGCGATCCTGCAGCTGATGGCCGGGCGGGCCGGGCCGGTATCCGCCTCGACCATCGCCCGCGAGCTCGACCTGCCCCGCTCCACCACCTACCACCTGCTCGCGGAACTCGAGCAGACGCGATTCGTCACCCGTCTGCCCGCCGAACGACGCTACGGGCTCGGCATCGCGGCATTCGAGCTCGGGTCGGCGTATCTACGCCACGACCCCCTCGAACGACTGGCACGACCGTTACTGCGCGTACTGGTCGAACGCGTCGGGCACAATGCGCACCTCGGCGTGCTGCACGGCAACGAACTGCTGTATCTGATCAAGGAGCGACCCGCCCGCCCGGAAACTTTGGTGACCGATGTCGGTGTCCGGCTGCCCGCCCACCTGACCGCCTCCGGGCGAGCAATCCTGGCGCACCTGCCTGCCACACACGTCCGAGCCCTGTTCCCCAACGCCGCGGCATTCGTGCGCCGCACCGACCGCGGACCGGCCTCGCTGGCGCAGCTGCGCACCACCCTCGCCGCGGAACGCCGCCGCGGCTGGGCCAGCGAGGACGGGCACGTGACCGCCGGTTTCGCCTCCGTCGCCTACGCCGTCTTCGACCACGACCACCGCCCGATCGCCGCGATCAGCGTGACCCTGCGTCACCACTGCACGCAGCGGCCTTGCGACGCCGACTGGTCCCAGCTCGCCACCCAAGTCCGCCACACCGCAGACGATCTCACCCGCCGCATCGGCGGGCGCGTCGAATAGGCGGCGGCCTCGCCTGCGCTCGGGCCGAGCGCGGAACATCGACGGACTACGTCCGAACCCACCCACCAGGCGGCGGCCTCGCCTACGCTCAGTCCTGCGCCAATGCCGCGCGAATCGCGGCGACATCGGGGTTGATCAGAACATTGTCGTTGATGACCGTCGTCGGAGTGATTTCGTCGCCACCGGTCAGGGTGCGCAGGTGGGCGGCGGCTTCCGGGTCGTGGTTGACGTCGATCTTGCGGAACGGTATCCCTGCCAGCCGCAGGCCGACACCGAGGCGCTGACAGTAAGGGCACCACCGTCGCCAATAGATGTCGATGGGGTGGCCCGGAGCGGGGTGTGGGGACATAGCACCATCCCTTTCGGATTCGGAAGTCCTATTGCGCAACCACGCCGCTACTCTCGTCGCCGTAGGTCACGCAACGCGCCCCGCGACAGGTCCGGCCACGGTGGTCGGCGGAGCACTGCGAGAGTGGCGATCACCGCCGACAGCAGGCCGATCAACTCGCCGAGCATGGCTATCCGGGTGCCGTCGACGGCCGGTGTCCATGAGGTCTTTCCGTCGTGAATGGCGAACACTCCGACCGGTCTTGCGGTCGGCCGCAGAATGCCGCCGACGCGGGTGACGGTGATGACCGTCGCCCCTTCCGCGGTCTCGTAGGGCGCGCCGTACACGAGCGAGCCCGCAATTTCCGCTGGAAGTTGCTTGCTGTGTACCCAAGGCTTCATTCCGCCCCTGCCCTCGTCAAGCTGCACGTCACCCAACTGTCCCGACAAAGAGACGGCGACTCGAAAAGCGTAGTACACGAAGAGCACCAACGGCCGCGTCTCGCCCGACCTGCAAGGCCGGGCGGGTTCGCGCCGTAGTCACCGATACGTCTTCAGGGTGAGGGCATCCGGTTCGTCCTCCGGCGGGTTTGCCGCCATGGCGTCGAACACCTCCTGCGGCGGCGGCTCGGCGAAGAGCATGCCGACCACCTCGTGCGCACCGTCCTGATTGATCTTCACGTAATCGCGCAGCTCCCGCTCGTACGCCGCAAAGGCAAGGGTGTAATCGCCTGCGGCCGAGGCGAGTTCGCCTGCGAGCACATACGCACCGATCAAGGCCTGCGAGGTGCCGCGACCCGACATCGGCGACGCGCACGCGCAGGCGTCACCGAGCAGCACCACCCGGCCGGTCGACCAGCTGTCCATCTGAACCTGACTGATGGGGGTGAAATAGAGGTCGGTGGCGGCGGCCAGATCCCCGAGCAGCCGGGGCACCTCCCAACCATCACCCGCGAACCGCTCGGCAATGATCCGCTTCTGTTCGTCGAGGTCCTGCCTGTTGTAGTCCAAAGGCTCCGAACCGAAGTAGAACGAGGCCCGCGCCTCGGCATTGTTCCTGACGCTGAAGACATTCACCGACTTTCCATTGCCGAGTTGGCAGGCCCGGCCCTCGTGGTCGAGGCCGAGGAAGTTCTCGGTGGAGATGATGGCGTTGTAGACCCCGAGGTGGCGGATGAACTGCGAATGTTCGCCGAACACGAGGGCCCTGACCTTGGAGTACAGCCCGTCTGCACCGACAACCAGGTCGAACCGTCGCGCCGGGCCGCTTTCCAAGCTCACCAGCACCCCGCTCTCATCCTCGGTAAGTGCGGTAATCGAGTTGTCGAAGATGTATTCGGTTTCATGCTTGGTGAGCTCGTAGAGGATGTCGGTCAGATCGCTCTTGAGCACTTCGAGATCGCCCGCGAAAATTGCCGACGGCATGGTCACCAGATGCTTGCCCGCACCGTCGACCACTTCGCTGTCGCGAATGTCGGTGCTGCACTTGTGTACTTCGTCGAGGATGCCCATGCGCTCCAGGACGGTCATGGCCTCGCCGCGGAAGTCCACAGCGTACCCACCGGCGCGTGGTTCCGGCGCCCGCTCGACCACGGTCGGCGCAAAACCGTAGCGGCGCAACCAGTACGCCAGCGCCGGACCGGCTACTCCCGCTCCGGAGATGAGGATGTTCGGGTTCGTCATGACCTTCTCGTTTCTCTGCGTATTCCGCGTTGTTGAATACAACGTACATGACACCTCGTACGTTGTACATACAGTACTACCCATAAAATTCCAGGACGATTCGCTACTATGACAATCATGCGTACTAGTACACCAGGTGCCGACGCCACCCCGCCCTACCTGCGCATCGCCGCAGAGATCCAGGACCGGATAGCCTCGGGCGAGCTGCGGA
This sequence comes from Nocardia sp. NBC_00403, assembly GCF_036046055.1. NCBI lineage: Bacteria > Bacillati > Actinomycetota > Actinomycetes > Mycobacteriales > Nocardiaceae > Nocardia > Nocardia sp. NBC_00403. The sequence goes on along the minus strand of NZ_CP107939.1, from coordinate 4,499,993 downwards.
CGGGCGACCGGGTGCCCTCGGCTCGGCAAATCACCAAGGAGTGGGGCGTCGCCATCGCCACTGCCACCAAGGTTCTCGCCACGCTGCGCCAGGAGGGCACGGTCCGAGTGGTGCCCGGCGTCGGCACCGTGGTGGACGCACCGCACGCCGCACCGCAGCGGGAGAAACCACCGGACACCGAGCTCACCGAGCAACTCGTGGTGCGGGCCGGAATGGCTATTGCCGACGCCGAAGGGCTTGCCGGACTGTCGATGCGCCGCATCGCGACCGATCTCGGCGTGCCGACCATGTCGCTGTACCGCTATGTGGGCAGCAAGGATCGCTTGGTGCTGTTGATGGCCGACGAGGCATTCGGCGAAGCCGAGTTCCCCGACCCACCGCCCACAGGTTGGCGCGCGCGACTCGAAGTGCTGGCCCGTCTGCAGTGGGCGATGTACCACCGCCATCCTTGGGTCGTGACCGCATCGTGGGTGAGCAACCCGGTGCCGACCCGAAAGCTCTTGCGGCACACCGAGTGGGCTGTCCGGTCATTGGACGACCTCGGTCTCGATCCGGACGCGGTGCTCTACGCTCACGTCTCGCTGTACAGCTACGTGCGCGGCATTGCGGTCAATCTCGAGGTGGAGTCGGCCGCACGACGGGAAGGTGCGCCCATCGAGCCATGGGACGCCAAAGAATCGGAACTCGAACACCTACTACAGAGCGGGCAATTCCCCACCCTGGCAAGTCTCAACGAGCGCAACGATTTCCAGTTCGAAATCGACACGCTCTTCGAATTCGGCCTGCAGCGCCTGCTGGACGGGTTCGCTGCGTTCGTGGAGCCATACCACTGACGCCAGGGAGGGTGAAAGAGCCGAAATCTATTGGGCGGACGCCCAGCCGAGGCAATGCTGTGACGTCCACCCGATGGGCTTACTGTCGCACAGACAACATCCGACGCAAGCCGTGGACCGCAAGCGCCACATCGCGCAAGCCGGACGCGCTACCAAGTGCGGAGAACAACCACTCCACACAGCATCAGATAGCAGACGAAACACATAGATCCGAGCAAGGCGATCTCAACCACCACCCACCTACCACCCCTCCGCATGGCCGCCGCCTCCCGCTCGGGACGCCACCGCAAATAACCGCTGCGGCGCGCCTCCGGGGCCGGCCGTCCAAACCCAACGGCCGCGGACACGACCAAGACCCCCGATGCGCGGCAAGCCATGCTCGCCGCACACCACCGAGCATCCGACGGCCGCGCCGCGAGACCGCCGACCCGGGTGCCGATGGTCGCGCCCATACTGATCGTGTCGGCATTGCGGCTCCAGGCAGCTGCTCGAGGTCGTAGCCGGTCTTCCACGGGCCTTGTAGGTCACCTACGCCATATCGAGCTGGGCGCGGGCAACCAACCCACGATGAACCACGGCCGCCCTCGGACCACCCGCTCGATGGCGGCTGAATGATTTCGCTACCCGACAACGCCGACGTTCGCCCTGCTGGCAGGGGTAACCTGCGGTTATGGACGCAGACTCGGCAACCTTCGGTGTCGAGGAGGAGTTTCTCCTTGCGGATCCGCGCACCGGTGCGCCCGTTCCGAAGAACGTGGAAGTAGCGCAGACGGCGGCAGAGCTCGGTTTCGGCCTGCAACTCGAACTCACCCGCTGTCAGGTGGAGACGAGCACCGCTGTGCACACCAGTGCGACCGCGCTGCGCGATGAGCTGCGTGACCTGCGCAGAGGCACTGCATCGTGCGCCGAGAAGAACGATGCCCGACTGCTCGCGGTGGCGATTCCGCCAACCGTGCCGCAGCAGTTTCCGATCACCGACACGCCGCGCTATCGGCGCATGTCGGCGGACTTCGGCATGCTCGCCCATGAGCAGGGGTTGTGCGGGTGTCATGTGCATGTCGGGGTTCCGGACCGCGAGGTCGCCCTGCAGGTCAGCAATTTCCTGCGGCCGTGGTTGCCGCTGTTCCTCGCACTCACCGCGAACTCCGCGATCTACCGCGGGACCGAGACCGGTTATGCCAGCTGGCGCAGCATCCTGTGGCGACGCTGGCCGAGCGCGGGGCCACCGCCCTATTTCGAATCGGTGCGCGACTACGACGCCATGGTGGCGATGATGCTCTCCAGCGGCAGCATCTTCGACGAGAAGATGGTCTATTGGGATGTCCGCCCGTCGATGTCGTTTCCCACTGTCGAGATCCGCGTCAGCGACGTGCCCGCCACGGTCGAGGAGACTGCCCTGCTCGCGACCTTGGTCCGAGCCACCGTGCTGATGGCGCGAAAGTCCTTGGCGCAGGGGCGGAATGCACCCCCGGTGACAGCCGAAGTGCTGCGCGCGGCGTACTGGAAGGCCGCGCGCAGCGGCATCGACGGTGACAGCGTCGACCCGGTGGACGGTCGCGTCCGGCCGGCGGTCGAGCAGCTCGCCAAGCTCGTCGAGCACGTCGAACCCGCGCTGGAGGAGCTGGGTGAACGCACGCTCGTCGCGGACTCGATCACTGCCGTTCTCGCCCGCGGCAACGGTGCGATGCGCCAGCTCAACGCTTTTCGAGAACGTGACGACGTCGACGATGTCGTCGCCGAGTTGACCGAGGCGACCCTGGAGGGCTGTTAGGAGCGCAAGCCGCGCGGATCAGATGGGCAGGAACCCGGCGCCGACGTCCCCGCGCCGGTTGATGTCGTTCATGATCACGCTCATGGTGGTGCCGACCTCCGGACCGAAGCAGCCGACGGCCAGGTAGGCGTTGACCATGCCGACCAGTGTCGAGCCGACGACGACCGGTGCGCCGGAATCACCCTCCAGCACACACATCTGGGTCCAGGTCTCGCTGTTGGTCCCGAAGACATCGCCCCAGGCGACGCCGCAGGTGTTGCCGGTGGTGCGGCCCTTTTTGCACACCACCATCGGGAACTGGGCCGGAGCGCCGATATCGGTGATGGTGACGGACCCGACCCGATCGACAGGGGTGATCCGGCCCGGGTCGAACTGGATGATGCCGTAGTCCAGGTCATGATCGGAATGAACGAACCGGCCGACCACGCCGTAGTTGGGGTTCGCCTCGGCGATCACCTGGGAACCGGGTTCTCCGCAATGCCCGGCCGTGAGCCCGACCAGCCTGCCCGCGTCGTCGTAACCGACGGTGGTCACGGTGCATTGAAACCGACTATCGATGATGATGCCGGAACCACCGCCGACAGCGGGTGCGCCGGGTGCGGCGATCGCCGCACCACTACCGGTCCCGACCAGGGCCGCGACCGAAACGAAGGCGAAGCCCGTGTTGGCCGCCTTGATCAATGTGAACATGTCCCTCCAGGGTGGGAAGTTCGTTCGCCTCACGCTGCACACGAAAAGTGTTCATCATACGAGGCCTGCTCACGAAGCTTGGTCAATGTCCTGGCCAGGATGCGCGACACCTGCATTTGCGAGACTCCGAGGGAATCGGCGATCTGTTGCTGAGTCTTCGACTCGAAGTACCGCATGATCAGTATCAACCGTTCCCGCTCCGGAAGCGCGGCTATCAGCGGACGCACGGCCATCGCGTCCTCCATCAGGCCGTAACAGGGCTCTTCGGCGCCCAGGGTGTCCGCAAGGGGCAGCGGCGAGCTCTCGCCATCGGCGACGGTCGTCGCGTCGAGCGAGTTCGCCCGGTAGCCGTTGCGCGCGACCAGCGCCTGGGTGACCTCCACCAGCTCGAGGTCGAGTTCCCGGGCGATCTCGCGGGCGCTCGGCATCCGGCCGAGGCGGTGCGACAGCGTCTCGGTCACCGGACCGATCTTCAGCTGGATCTCCTTCAGCCGGCGTGGCACCCGCACCGACCAGGTGCGGTCCCGGAAGTGCCGGCGGATCTCGCCCATGATGGTCGGCACCGCAAACCCGAGAAACGAGCTGCCGCGAGACACATCGAAACGGTCCACCGATTGCACCAACCCGAGTCGTGCGATCTGCTGCAGGTCGTCGACCGATTCTCCGCGGCCGGAGAATTTGCGGGCGATGTGCTCGGCCAGCGGCAGGGCGAGGTCGATGATGTGGTTACGCAGCGCGGTGCGGTGCGGGTCGGTGTCGTCGAGCGCCGCCAACTTCTCGAACCAGGGCTCGATATCGTCGTAACTGTCGCCGCGGCGGGTGCATCGCGGCGATTCGGTCCGTTCGGTGGTCGACTCGTCCATCATCGGTCTACCTCGTTCCCATCGGAATTCGATTCTTGTTGGGTACCCGATCACCCTCGGATCAAAAGAGGCGAGCACCACCTCCGATCGCCGAACGGTCCGGAATCGACGTTGGACCTGCGCCGATACCGCAGCAATTCGGACCGAATCCGGCCGGAAATCACCGGCGATCACTCGGAGATAGCCGATGGCTATCAAATCCCGGACGGGCCGAGCGAGCTGATGTCTCCGGTCAGGCGCCGGCGCGGCGCGGCAGCGCGAGCTGCAGTTCGAGCAGCAGGCGATCGGCCGGGTCGGAGAGGTCGACGCCGACGATGTCTTCGACTCGGCGGATGCGATAGCGCAGCGTATTCGGGTGCACCTGAAGCGCCGTTGCCGCGTTGCGGACGTCCCCGTGCTCACGTAGATAGGTTTCGACGCTTTCCTGCAGGTTCGCGGTGTGCTTGCGGTCGTAGTCGAACAGCGCTTGCAGGCGGGGGTCGTGCAGGTCGGGTCGCGCGCCGACCAGGTCGAGGATCTCGGCGAGCAGGACCGCGGTGCGGGACTCGGCCAATGTCGTCACCCGACCCTTGGGGAAGGTGGTTGCCGTGCTGTCGAGGACCCGATCGACCTCGGTTCGTGCGCTCGCCACATGGGTGAGATCGGCGACGGGGATGGCGATGGCCGCGCGCAGCACCAGCGACCGCTTCGTTTCGAACTGCGCGACCAGTTGGCGCGTCCAGGCGTTCACCGCACGCACCGACTGATAATGCGGCAGCAGAACATAGACCCGTTCGCCGAGTACCGCGGTAAGCGAGTCGCGGCGAAATGAGCTGGCGTGCAAGCGCAGTGCGTTGGCCACGGATGCTGATTCGGTCGATGCCTGCGCGGTGTCGTTGAGCGCGAATCCGACCACCGCGGCGGGACCGGTCACCGGGATGTTCAGCGCGCTCGCCACCGAGGGGACATCGACTCCGCTGCCGCGGGCACCGAAAAGCCTTTGTATCAGCAATGTTTCGGTGGATGGCGCGTCGAGACTGCGGGAGATGATGCGAGCCGCGATCGCCGATGCGCCGCGCAGCACCTCCGCCGCGTCCGGCTTGAACGGCTTGTCACCCTGTTGGAGCCAGATCGTGCCGAGAACCCTTGGTGTACCGACGGTTCCGTCCGAGGGACGCCGAATGCTGACCACCAGTCGGTGTTTGATGTCCAGTTCGTCGTGCGCGGGCAGATCGATGACCTCGTCGGTCTGGCGCAACTGGTCGAACACCCCCCACTTCTGCAGGATGCGCAGGTAGTCGCGCGGTCCTTCGCGGCCGAGAATGGACAGGATTCGCAACTGGTCGGCGGCCTCGTTGGAGGCGGAATAGGCGAGCACATTCGAGTGCGGGTCCTCGATGGACACCATGCCGCCCGCGTTCTGTGCGACGATCTGGGCAAGGCCGAACAGATCGGTGTCGGTGGCGAGGCGATCGTGCGCCTCGGTGGTAGAGCGCTGCCCGCGCGCGCGTTCGAGCATCCGGCGAACCAGCGGAAAGACCTGATCCCAGCGCGCCTGCTGGTGCACGGCCACCAGCGCAACACCGGCGCGGTGTGCCGCCGCGCGGACGGCGTCGGACTCGTGCGCGATCTTCGACAGCACCGCTCGCGGCCGATGCGCGACGGGGCGTTTGCCCACGGCGCGCAACCACTGCAGCGCCTCGGCTTCGACGATGCCGACATGCAGGTACATATCCTGCATAGGTGAGCCCGAGTCGGTCTCCACCGTCAGGTCGGAACTGTCGACCAGCGCCACCGACCGAATCGCGACCGTATCGCCCGCGGGCGCGTCCAAGAGCTCGACCACCGCGGTGTCCAGGGCGTCGAGCAGCTCACGCAGCGTGCTTCCCTCGGTCTGCGTATTCGTCGCCACTGCCGCCACCTCACTTCCCCAAACCAGTACATCACTTTAGCCAGCCGGACAAGGCTGCACCTCTATCTTTGTTCGACTGGCTCATCCTTCCTACCGTTTTCCGGTGTTGACTACCGCTCAATCGTCGTCGTCCACGACTTTTCGAAACTCCATACACCCCAGGAGGATTCATGGACACCATTGCGACCACCCCGCAGCCGGTCAACGAACCGGTGGGGACCTTCGCCCCTGGCAGCGCGGAACGTGCGCGGTTGCAGGCGAAACTGGCCGACCTGCAGGCAACACCGACCGAGATCCACCATGTCATCGGCGGGGTGCACCGGCGCACGCCCGGTCCGACCATCGACGTGGTGCAGCCACATCGGCACGCCGCCGTACTCGGCACGCTCACCATGGCGGGACCGGACGACGCCAGAGACGCGGTCGAAGCGGCCACCGCCGCAGCGCCGGGCTGGCGTGCGTTGTCGTTCGAGGACCGCGCCTCGGTCTTCCTGCGCGCGGCCGACCTGTTGTCGGGCCCGTGGCGCGAAACAATCGCCGCCGCGACAATGCTCGGGCAGTCGAAAACCGCCTATCAGGCCGAGATCGACGCACCCTGCGAGCTGGTCGACTTCTGGCGCTTCAATGTGCACTTCGCGCGACAGATTCTGGCCGAGCAGCCGATATCGACCGCCGGGGTGTGGAATCGGCTCGAATATCGCTCACTGGAGGGGTTCGTCTACGCGATCACCCCGTTCAACTTCACCGCGATCGCCGCAAACCTGCCGACCGCACCCGCGCTGATGGGCAATACCGTGGTGTGGAAGCCCGCGCCGACGCAGGCGGTCGCCGCCTACTGGACGATGAAGCTGCTGGAGGCCGCGGGCCTGCCGCCAGGAGTGATCAACCTGGTGCACGGTGCCGGCCCCGAGGTGTCGGACGTAGTGCTGCCCGACCGCAGACTCGCAGGCATCCATTTCACCGGCTCCACCAAGACCTTCCAGCACCTGTGGCGTGCGGTTGCGAACAACATCGCCGACTACCGCACCTACCCGCGCCTGGTCGGGGAAACCGGCGGCAAGGATTTCGTGCTTGCGCACAGCTCCGCCGACCCCGCGGTGCTGACCACGGCGCTGATCCGCGGCGCCTTCGACTACCAGGGTCAGAAGTGCTCGGCTGCCTCGCGGGCGTTCGTCCCGAAATCGGTGTGGACGAAGATGGCGGGCGATCTCATCGACAAGGTCTCCGCACTGACCTACGGCGACGTCACCGACTTCGGCAATTTCGGTGGCGCGGTGATCGATAAGCGCGCCTTCGACCGCAATGCCGAAGCGATCGCCCGCGCCAAGGCGACGCCGAGCCTGACGATCGCCGCGGGCGGCCATACCGACGACAGCGTCGGCTACTTCGTCGACCCCACCGTATTGCTCGGCGACGACCCCACCGACGAGGCGTTCAGCACCGAATACTTCGGTCCGATCCTCGCCGTCCACGTCTACGACGATGCCGTCGCCGGATCCTTCGACGCTGCCCTCGATCTGGTCGATCAAGGCTCGGCCTACGGTCTGACCGGCTCGATCATCGCCGAGGACCGCAATGCCGTCGCGAAGGCGACCGACAGCCTGCGTTTCGCGGCGGGCAACTTCTACATCAACGACAAGCCCACCGGCGCGGTCGTCGGTCAGCAGCCCTTCGGCGGTGGTCGCGCGTCCGGAACCAACGACAAGGCGGGCTCGCCTCAGAACCTGCTGCGCTGGACCTCCGCACGCACCCTCAAGGAAACCTTCGTCCCGCCGACCGACCACCGTTACCCGCACCAGGCAACCGAATCGGAGACCGTGTGATGGCAAAGTCCGGACTGCTGCGGCCCGCCATGCTGGCCGCCTCGCGCTCACCGCGCATCGAGCGCACCGTCTCGCGGATGCCCGCGACCAGGAAACTCGTCGACCGGTTCGTCGCCGGTCGATCCGAGGACGAGGCGATCGCCAGCGCCGCCGCCCTGCTCAGCTCCGGCAGGTACATCACCATCGACTACCTCGGTGAAGACACCACCGAGCTCGACCAGGCAATCGACACGGTGTCGCATTACTTGGAGCTGTTGTTGCAGCTGGCCAGGTTGCGCGAGCTGGTCGACAACACCGGATCCGTCGTCGGGCCGCTGGAAGTGTCACTCAAGCTCTCGGCACTCGGGCAGTCCCTGCCCGGTGACGGGCACACGATTGCGCGGGATCACGCCTACCAGATCTGCGCTGCCGCAGCCGCAGCCGGCGTGTGGGTCACCATCGACGCCGAGGATCACACCACCACCGATTCCACGTTGTCCATCGTGCGGGAGCTGCGCGCGGACTTCCCCACACTCGGCACCGTGCTGCAGGCCTACCTGCACCGTACCGAATCCGACTGCCAGGACCTGGCGGGTCACGGTTCGCGTATTCGCCTGTGCAAGGGCGCCTATCGGGAGCCCGCCTCGGTCGCCTACCAGCGCAAGACCGACGTCGACGAGTCCTACCTGCGCTGCCTGCGCGTGCTCATGAACGGCGACGGCTACCCGATGGTCGCCACCCACGACCCGGCGATCATCGACGCCGCGCAGCGCTTCGCGACGGAAGTGGATCGCAAGGCCGACGAGTTCGAGTTCCAGATGCTCTACGGCATCCGGGACGCCGAGCAACGACGGTTGGTCGAGGAGAAACATCACCTGCGGGTCTACCTGCCCTATGGCGACCAGTGGTACGGCTATTTCATGCGCCGCTTGGCCGAACGTCCGGCCAACCTGGCGTTCTTCCTGCGCTCGCTCGTTCCGGGGAGCCAGCGCTGAGCGCCGCACCGGGGCACGGGCTGTAGTCCGATCGGACAAAGGCACCTGAACGTTATTTATCCAACTCGCCGATCACACCGCAGCTGTGGTCGTATTAGCTAGCTCCAGCTGAATGTGTGATCTGGGTTACTGCATGGTGGCAGTGACGCAAAGGACGAAAGGATGTCTATGTCCATGGCGGAGTTGCGCAGCCAGATGTTGCGCCGCAAACCCCTACGGGAACTCGACGACGATGTGCCCGCCGATGAGCAGCTCTCGCGATCGCTCGGCCTGTGGCAGCTCACGGCAATCGGCGTCGGCGGCATCATCGGCGCAGGCATTTTCACTCTCGCCGGCGCGGTCGCGCACTCCGTCACCGGTCCCTCGGTGCTCATCTCCTTCCTGATCGCCGGCGTCGCCAGCGCCGCCGCCGCACTCTGCTACGCCGAGTTCGCGGGCATGGTGCCCAAGGCCGGATCCGCGTACACCTACGGCTATGTCTCCCTCGGTGAGATCGCGGGCTGGTTCATCGGCTGGGACCTGCTGCTCGAATACATCGCGGTGGCCGCGGTCGTCGCCATCGGTGTCTCCGGCTACTTCCGATTCCTGCTCGAACAGGTCGACATCTCGCTGCCCGACTGGATGATGGGCGCACACGGCACCGGCGAAGGCCATGTGATCGACGTTTTCGCGATGCTGTTCTGTCTGGGCACCGCATGGCTGCTTTCGCGCGGCATCAAGAGTGTCGGCCGGTTCGAGACCGTCGCGGTCGGCATCAAGGTCGCCCTCGTGGTGCTCATCGTCGTGCTCGGTGTCTTCCACATCGACAGCTCCAACTACACCCCGTACTTCCCGTTCGGCACCGGCGCGGTGTGGACCGGCGCGGCCACGGTGTTCTTCGCGGTGTTCGGCTACGACGCGATGAGCACCGCGGCGGAGGAATCCACCGATGGCAAGAAGCACCTTCCGAAGGCCATCATCTACTCGCTTGCCATCGCGATGGTGCTCTACGTCCTTGCCACCCTGGTGCTGACCGGTATGCAGAAATACTCCGAAATCAGCCCGACGAGTGGCTTCTCCACCGCCTTCGAATCGGTCGGCATGCCGGGCATCGCGAACATCATCGCGATCGGCGCCATCGTCGGCATCGTCACCGTGGTGCTCACCTTCATGCTCGGCGTCACCCGCGTGTGGTTCGCGATGAGCCGCGACGGGCTGCTGCCCGAGTGGTTCGCCAAGACCCATCCCGTGCGCAAGGTGCCGACCAGGGTGACCTGGATCGTCGGTATCGGCGCCGCGGTAATGGCGGGTCTGCTCGACATCACCGTGGTCGCAGAACTCACCAATATCGGCATTCTGATGGCCTTCATCGTCGTGTCGGTGGCCGTGATCGTGCTGCGCCGCACCCGGCCCGACGAGCCACGCGAGTTCAAGCTGCCGTTCATGCCGGTGATCCCGCTGATCGGCATCGGCTTCTCGATCTATCTGATCTGGTCGCTGCCGTATCAGACCTGGGTGCGCTTCGTGGTCTGGCTGGTTGTCGGGCTCGCCGTCTACTTCACCTACTCCCGCACCCACTCCAAGCTCAACGCGGACGCCGCAAAACCGGCTACCGCAGGCTGATGAGGGGCGATAGGGGTGGCGCGTACTCGCGCCACCCCTATCGTGTTTTCGGGCCCATGACGTGAGCCCTTACGGCATGACCGGCACCGAACCGGCTCAGCTCACCGGGCTGCCCGATTCGGCACCCGTGCGCAGCCGATCTCGGCGTGAGCGCGTGGGCACAGCGAGCATCACGAGTGCGAGAGCCAGCACCGCCAACCCACCCCAGGACACCATCGGCAGGCGTTCACCGACGACGACAACCCCAAGCAAAGCCGCGACGGCAGGCTCGGCGAAGGTCAATGTGACGACCACCTGCGCTGTGGTGTGCCGCAGGGCGTAGCCGAACAGGCGGTAGGCGACGAACGTCGGGAACACCGCAAGATGCAGCGCCACCGCCGCCCCGCGCAGGGTCAACAGCCAGGACATGTCGGTGCCGAGCACGACCGGCAGCACCAGCAGGCCACCGATGCCGAACATCGTCCCCATCACCGAGTTGGACGCGTGGCCTCGCGCGATGAGTCGCGCGCTGATCAGCGAGTAGACGGCATAGCACAACCCACCGACAGCGGCGAGCACGATGCCCGCGAGATCCACCGGGGCGCTCCCACCGCTGAGTTCGGGGCCGAGCACCAGAACTGCGCAGCCGAGCACAGCCGCGGCCGTGGCACAGAGCCACCGCCTGCTCGGGCGGGCTCGCCCGATGATCCAGGCGAGCAGACCGGCAAAGACCGGGGCGCTGCCGAGAGTGATCACGGTGGCGACGGCAACGCCCGTGCGCGCGACGGCCGGATAGAAGGTGATCGGATAGCCCGCGATCGCCACCGCTGCGAGCAACAGCAATCCCCGCTCGGCGCGGGTACATCGCAGGCGGGCGCCGCGGTGGGAAAGAAATAGCAGCAGACCGCCGAGGGCGAGGCCCGCCGAGCCGATGGCAGCGGCCGGTGCGCCCGCCGGGGCCAAGGAGCCCGCGGTTCCCGTCGTACCCCAGAACACCGAGGCGGCGAGGATAGGCATCGGCCCACTGAAGAAGCTGGACCGCGGGCGGTGAACGGACTGGGAAACAGGCAGAGACGTGGTGCGATTCGGCACAGTCGTGAACTTCCGTCGAATTCCGGTGGGAGGTGGATTCGAAACGGGCGCACGACACAGCCCGGACTACCCTCGCGGGTCAGCCGGGAATCTTTGTCGAGAAGTCAGCAGGTGCGCCCGGTCAGGCGCACGGCGGCGGAGTGACGACATGCCAGTACGTGTTCACCGGTCGATCGTATACCGAGGCTGCCGAAATAGCCTCCGAATATTGTTTGTCGAGCGGCAGATCCGGCGAACGATGTTCTGTACCGTCGAGGTTGTGCGGAAGAACGAGACGCCTGCGGTACCGGCCGTCACCAGCAAGCCGAGTCAGGTCGTCCCGATCGATGACATCGACCGGGTCCTGCTCGATCAGCTCGCGCGCGATGGACGCATCACCAACAATGCCCTCGCCGCGATCGCGGGGATCGCGCCATCGACCTGTCTCGGTCGAGTCAGATCGCTGGTCGAACGCGGCGTGATCCGGGGGTTCCACGCCGATATCGATCCGGCCGCGCTCGGCCGGAACCTACAGGCCATGATCGCGGTTCGCGTGCACGGCAACGCGCGCCAGCACCTCGCCCAGTTCGGAGAGCAATTGTCCGAACTCGACGAGGTGCTGAATGTGTATTTCATCGCGGGCGCCGATGACTACCTGATCCATGTCGCCACGGCGAACAGCGACGGGCTGCGGGTTTTCGTGCTCAACCATCTGAGCGCGCATCCCGCGGTCGCCTCGACCGAAACGATCCTCATTTTCGAGCACGTACGGCCGCGAAACCGCATATTCCCCTAGGCGGCCAGCTGCTGCGCCACGTAACCGTGTGCGGCAGCGACCGATTCGGACAGCAGCACACCCTTGTGGGTGCTGAGCCCGTTCGCCAGGCCGGCATCCGCGGCCGTCGCGTCGCGCCATCCGCGATCGGCGATCGAAATCGCGTACGGCAGTGTGGCATTGGTGAGCGCGACGGTCGAGGTGTAGGGCACCGCGCCGGGCATATTGGCCACGCAATAGAAGACCGACTCGTGCACCCGATAGGTCGGGTCCGCATGGGTGGTCGGCCGGGAATCCGCGAAGCAGCCACCCTGATCGATCGCGATGTCGACCAGCACCGAGCCCGGCTTCATCTGCGCGACAAGCTCATTGGACACCAGCGTGGGCGCCTTCGCACCCGGCACCAGCACCGCACCGATCACCAGATCGGCTTCCCGGACCAGGTTCTCCACCTCGAAGCTGTTGGAGATGATGGTGCGCACCTGTCCCCGGTACTGGGCGTCCACCTCACGCAGCCTCGCGATATTCAGGTCGAGGACCGTCACATCCGCGTGCATACCCACGGCGACGGCGATCGCATTGCTACCGGCGACGCCCGCACCGAGCACGACCACCTTGGCGGGCCGCGCACCCGGCACACCACCCATCAGCACGCCGCGTCCACCGCCGCTGCGCATCAGGTGGTAGGCGCCCGCCTGCGGAGCAAGCCGGCCCGCGACCTCGCTCATCGGAGCCAGCAGTGGCAGCGACCCGTCCCGGCCGGTGACCGTCTCGTAGGCGATCGAGGTGATGCCGGACTTCAGCAGTGCGTCGGTGCAATCCTTGGACGCCGCCAGGTGCAGATAGGTGAACAGCACCTGGTCCTCGCGCATCCGCGAATACTCCTCGGCCACCGGCTCTTTCACCTTGAGCACCAGGTCGGCAACGCTCCATACCTCGTCGGCGGATTCCAGCACGCGCGCGCCGAGAACCCCGTATGCCTCGTCCTCGAACGCCGAGCCGCGACCGGCCCCTGCCTCGATGTATACCTCGTGTCCACGGGAAACCAACTCGTGCACCCCGGCGGGTGTGCACGCGACCCGGTACTCGTGATTCTTTACCTCGCGAGGAATTCCGATCTTCACCAAGACTCCTGAACGTCGATTCGTCGGATTGCGATCGATGCCCCCGATGAGGCGGGGATCACCACACGAGTGAGTATGAAGATTATGCAAGATCAGATCTAGATAGATGAATATAGTTCTCAGATTTAGCTATATTGACGTTATTGATTCAGAATTCAGAGCTTTCCGGGGCCTCAGCTTGAAACATCTTCGGACTTGCCACCCGGCGGCAGCTGATCGAGCGCCCACTGCGCCCACTGCTGATTCATCGCATAGAACCGCTGACCCCACACCATCGCCATCCGGCCGTAGTTGGACAGGTCGTTGTCATCCCAGTCAGTGGTCGCCTCCAGCTCCGCAAGAGCCGCGACGCCTTTGGCGGATCCGGCCTCGATGTCGGAGAGGTATTCGCGCGCCTGCTCCTGCGGGATGACACCGAGGAAGAACACGCGCAGCAGCATCTCGTTGCGCACCACACGTTTCGGCTTGGTGTCGGTCAGCCAATCTCGGAGATCGACCCGACCGGCATCGGTGAGCGTGTACTCCTTGCGGCCACGGGGCCCTTCGTCCGACACGGCAATGAAATCCGCGTCGGCCAGCTTGGCGAGCTCGGTATAGATCTGGCTCTGCGTCGCAGGCCAGACGTTGGCCAGCGAACCCTTGAATCGCTGCAGCAAGTCATAGCCACTGGCCGGGCGGTCGGCCAGCAGACCGAGCAGGGCGTATCGAAGGCTCATGCCGTCACCCTACATTCCACTATTGACATGTGGAGATACCACTCTCTAATTTAGACATGTCAGAACTGGAATATCACGGCACGAGGAGCTCCACGAACATGTCGTACCTGCGCACCTTCGCACCCTGGATCGCCTACGCCGTGATCCCGTCCGCGCACTGGCAGTGGGCGGCACTGATCGCCTTCGGCATCTCCGCCGTCACCATCGCCCAGCAGACCAGGGCGGGCCTGCGCGTGGAGGCCATGATCATCGATATCGGTTCGGCCCTGTTCTTCGCCGCACTGACGGTGCTCGCCTTCGCCGACCCGAACACCGCCCTGCACCCCTATACCCCAGCGATCTCCTCCGGTGTGCTCGCGATTATCGCGGGTGTTTCCTTGGCCGTGCGGATGCCGTTCACGCTGGGTATCGCCAAACAGACCACGCCGCGCGACCTCTGGGAACACCCGGTCTTCATCCGCACCGGCTACATCATCACCTCCGTGTGGACTGCGAGCTTCGCCGTCGGCGGCATCGCCCTGGCTGTTCTGGCCCACTCCTCCTCGACGCTGCGCAGCGGCGCACAGGTGGCCGCCTTCGTGATCCCGATGGTGTTCACCATCCGCTATGTCGCCTATATCCAGGGCCGGGCGCAAGCGCCCGGCCAGCCTCTTTCCTGACTCCCCGCGATAGATCGGTGTCGCCCATGACTACTCCGCTCCCCCACCTGATCGGCAACTACGCGCCCGTCACCGAGGAACTCACCGCCTATGAGCTATCGGTCACCGGCCGGATTCCGGCCGAGCTGAGCGGCTGGTACCTGCGCAACGGCCCGAATCCGCACGCCGCCGCCTCGTCACACTGGTTCCTCGGGAACGGGATGGTGCACGGTGTCCGGTTACACAACGGGCGCGCGATCTCCTATCGCAACCGGTGGGTCCGCACCTCCACCTTCACCGACGGAGCCCGTAGCTACGACAGCGAAGGCAACAGGGATCTCGCGGCCGGCGTCGCCAACACCCACATCATCCGACATGCGGGACACACGCTGGCACTGGTCGAATCATCCTACCCGTACGAATTGACCTGTGAGCTGGACACCGTGGGCCCCTTCGACTTTCAGGGCAAGCTGCGCACCGCGATGACAGCGCACCCGAAGACCTGCCCGGCCACCGGTGAGCTGCATTTCTTCGGCTACGACGTCACCGGACCGACCTACCTGACCTATCACCGCGCCGACGCCGCGGGCAATCTACTGCTCACCCGCCCCGTCGACGTACCCGCTGCCACCATGCACCACGACTTCAACCTCACCGCGGAGCACGTCGTATTCATGGATTTGCCGGTGGTTTTCGACATCGAGACCGCGAAAGCCGGGGCGGGAATGCCATTCCGGTGGCGCGACGACTACCCGGCCCGCCTCGGTGTGCTGCGTCGGGACGATCCGCACGGTGAGATCCGCTGGTTCCCCATCGATCCCTGCTACGTCTTCCACTCGCTCAACGCCCACGACGAACCGGGGCACATCGTGCTGCATGTGATGCGCTACCCACAGCTGTGGCGCACCGAATCACACACCTACGACGAGGCCAGCCTCTGGCGCTGGACCATCGACCTGACCACTGGCACTGTCACCGAAGAGCAACTCGACGACCGCGCCGCGGAGTTCCCACGAATCGACGATCGACTGGCCGGACTGGACGCCCGCTTCGGACACGTCACGGTGTCCGGCGAATCCGGGACCGGCGCATTGATCCGCTATGACCTGCATACCGGCAGCCGGACCACACACGAGTTCCGCGCGGGACAGCTCCCCGGCGAAGCTGCTTTCGCCCCTGCCGACGCGCGACCCGGCGGCGCCGGCTATCTGATGACCTACGTATACGACGCCGATACCGATCGCAGCGACCTGGCTGTGCTCGATGCGACAGACCTGGCCGCGCCACCAGTTGCCACCATCCACCTGCCCGCCCGCGTCCCGCACGGCTTCCACGGCAACTGGCTGCCCGATCTCTGACCGGCGTCATGCCGCGGCGGGTCGGCCACCTGCGAACCAGGTGCCGATGGTCCACGCTTCGATGACCGGATCGGGTCGGCGCCCACCGCGCCAGCGGGCCACCATCGAGCTCCTCGATCGGAACAACCAGCGGGTCAGGAGTTCTCGTCCGGTGGCCGGAACAGAGTGAGCGCGGCAGGTTGACTGGTGAAGGTGAAGTCCTTGCCGCGATGGTCGACCTCGCCGTCGGTGGCCAACGACACGGGAGCATAGGCGACGCCGACATCGAGCCGATCGGCCTGGCGGTGGACGTAGGTCGCCGAGCGTTCCAGCGTTCCGGTGAGGGTCGCCCAGATCAGCCGGGTACGCGAGAAAGCGAGGTCAGCGCGCAGATAGCGGATGTCGAGGGTGCCGCGGTGGATTTCGGGGCGCGACATCGGGATCTGGTGCGACGGATGGTAGCGGCCGTTACCGACGAACAGCATCCAGATGGCCGTGCGCGCGCCATCGATAGTGGTGTGCAATGGCTGCGCGCGAAAAAGTAGTCGCACCATGGCAATTCCCGCGGCGGGCCATTTGCCGATGCGTGTCTCCCACCGCTCACGCAGTCGGACGAAGTCCGGGTAGCCGCCGAGACTGGCTGTGTTGATGAAGGTTTGGGGTTCGGATCGGTCGAATTGCACGCGGGCGGTGTCGATCCGGACCACCTCCCCCGCGTCGAGGGCCCGCAGCGTCCGTGCCATGTCCTCGACGCCCGCGTCGCGCGCGAAATGGTTGAGTGTGCCGCCCGCGAACACCGCGAGGGGCAGTCGGTGGTGCACGGCTGCGGCCGCCACGCTCGACACGGTCCCGTCGCCGCCGAGGACACCGAGCGCGACGATGTGCTCGCGGCCGAGCAGATCCCCGAGTTGCGCCTCGAGGTCGGCCTCGGGGTCGAGCTCGAGGACCTGCGCCGCGGGCAGGCGCGTCCGCAGCTGTTGCAGGGCGTCGTCGGCGGCACCACTGCCGGAGAACGGGTTGCCGACCAGGAGCAGCCCGTTCCCGCCCTGCACCGGCTCGATCCGTGCGCTCGGCCCGAGCGTCGCCGGATCGTCGGGACGCGCCGCCCACCAGCGGCGAGTTGCTAGGGCAATCGCACTCCCGAGCGCCGCACCTGCGACGACGTCCGATGGCCAATGCACCCCTATGTGCACCCGCGAATATCCGACCGCCAGCGCAATCGGCGCGACCAGAACCCCCGCCGTCGGCGATTCGAGCGCGACACCCGCCGCGAAAGCCGCGGCCGAGGCGGCGTGTCCCGAAGGAAACGACGACGACACCGGCGGTGAAACCAGTCTGCGCACGAAGGGCACCGACTCGTCCGGCGGTCGGCGCCGCGGAAGCAATGGTTTGGCAATGCCATTGGCCACCGCACTCGCGACACTCACCGCGAGCAGCCCACGTACCGCACCGCGCCGCGGGGCACGACCACCGACCACGACGAGGGCGGCGGCCACTCCCATCCACAATCGGCTGTAGTTGGCGCTCATGCTCAGGCTCCGCAGTAAACGGTCGGCTGCGGTGGGTGGCACCCGCGCGCTGCGGTCTACGAGCAGCCGATCCAGGCCGTTCGTCCGCCCGTGCAGCCGCGCGCTCGAAGTCCTGCGCTTTCGGCGTCGCATTGCCGAAGCCTATCGACTGTCACCGAGCCGCGTCGTCGCCATCGGCTCGCCGACTGTCTTCGGCGGTGTGCCGATCATCAAGACTTCGGTTCCACCACAAGAGAATTGGACATGGGTGCCGTCCTGGTAGGCGTTGCAGCTGCCGGGTCTTATAGGTCAGGCCGCCGGCGGGATCCAGTGCAGTGCAGCCGTGACCTTCCGGAGTAGCGGTGCCGACATGGCGGCACTCGTGACAACTGGCGCCGTGCGCTCGCCGGAGAGCGCCGGCCGTTCGGCGACGCACGATCCACTCCATCAATCGACGTATTCGGCCATAGTCGCGGCGCTGTGGGACCGATAGGGTGTTCAGCCGCGTCGAGCCATGGCCATGAGGGGTTACTCCTCGCTAGAATTTGTCTGCGAGTAGGGCGTGTCCGCAGGTTGTTCGCCCGAATGCGGGTTTGCCGCGCATACGCTATCGCTGGTTTGTTGTCAGGTTCGTCCCGCAGCCAGGAGGATCAGTGACCGCCGTTGAGCCACAGCCAGTGCCGCAGTTGGTAGCGACTCGGCCGTTTCCTGCGCGGTTCGGGCCGAAGGGCTCGGCCATCTACCGGGTGGTCACCACGACCGACCCGAAGGTGCTCGGCCAGATGTACCTGTTCACGTCGATGTCGTTCTTCATGGTCGGTGGTCTGCTTGCCCTGCTGATGCGCGGTGAGCTGGCCAGGCCGGGTCTGCAATTTCTTTCGCCGGAACAGTTCAATCAGCTGTTCACCATGCACGGCACGATCATGTTGCTGTTCTACGCGACAGCCGTGGTGTTCGCGTTCGCGAATATCGTGCTTCCCCTGCAAATCGGCTCGCCCGATGTCGCGTTCCCCCGTCTGAACGCCATCAGCTACTGGCTGTACCTGTTCGGTGCGACCATGGCTACCGCGGGCTTCGTCACCCCGGGTGGCGCCGCCGACTTCGGCTGGACCGCCTACAACCCACTCGCCGCCATCGTGCACTCACCGGGCGTCGGTGCCGATCTGTGGATCTTCGGCCTTGCGGTATCAGGCCTCGGCACCATCCTCGGCGCGGTCAACATGATCACGACGGTGGTGTGCCTGCGCTGCCCCGGCATGACACTGTTCCGGTTGCCCGTGTTCGTCTGGACGATTCTGGTGACCAGCATCTTGATCCTGCTCGCGTTCCCGATTCTGACCGCGGCGCTGCTCGCGCTGTACTTCGACCGGCACCTCGGTGGTCACATCTACGATCCTGCCACCGGCGGCACACTTCTCTACCAGCACCTGTTCTGGTATTTCGGCCATCCCGAGGTGTACATCATCGCGCTGCCGTTCTTCGGCATCGTGTCGGAGATCTTCCCGGTGTTCAGTCGCAAACCGATCTTCGGTTACACCGCGCTGGTTTATGCGACGTTCGCCATCGGAGCCCTGTCGATCGCGGTGTGGGCGCACCACATGTACGCCACCGGAGCCGTCCTACTGCCGTACTTCTCGTTCATGACGTTCCTCATCGCAGTTCCGACCGGGGTGAAATTCTTCAACTGGATCGGCACCATGTGGCGCGGTCAGCTGACCTTCGAGACGCCGATGCTGTTCTCGGTCGGGTTCATCGTCACCTTCTTGTTCGGTGGTCTGTCCGGTGTCCTACTGGCCAGCCCGCCCATGGACTTCCACGTGTCCGACACGTATTTCGTTGTCGCCCATTTCCATTACGTGCTCTTCGGCACCATCGCGTTCGCCACCTACGCCGGAATCTACTTCTGGTTCCCCAAGATGACCGGTCGCATGATGGACGAGCGGCTCGGCAAGTGGCACTTCTGGACCACCTTCCTCGGCTTCCACGCCACCTTCCTCGTCCAACACTGGCTCGGCGCCACCGGTATGCCACGCCGCTACGCCGACTACCTGCCCGGTGACGGCTTCACCACACTGAACACCATTTCCACCATCGGCTCGTTCATCCTGGGCGCCTCGGTGCTGCCGTTCGTCTGGAACGTCTTCAAGACCTACCGCTACGGCGAGGTCGTCACGGTCGACGATCCATGGGGCTACGGCAACTCCCTGGAATGGGCGACCAGTTGCCCGCCGCCGCGGCACAACTTCTACGAGCTCCCCAGGATCCGTTCGGAGCGACCGGCTTTCGAGTTGCACTACCCGCACATGGTCGACCGGATGCGCACCGAAGCACACGTCGGGTGGGGCGCGCCCCAGCACACCACCCACGAGGTGCACGAAGCGCACGAGGCGCACGAGGCGAAGTAGCCGGGCCGGGTGCCGGCGCTGCGTTCAGCCGCCGAAGACGACGCAGGACCAGCCGACATGGGTGCCGGTGCCGACGCGGATGTCCACGGTCGCGACGATGTTGTTGTCCGGCAGTTGGACAGCGGCGAGCGTGTGCCTGCCCACGGTGGTCGGGACCCAGGTGAAGAGGGCGACGCCTCCGGTCGGGGCGATGCCGCCGAGCGGGACGCCGTTGTCGTAGAAGAACACCGGGTCGACAGCCTCGGTGAGGATGGCCTCCAGCGTGTACGCGCAGCCGGTGCCGTAGTTCGTGGCGAGCCCGTAGGCGTTGTCGGGAAAGACGCCGAGCTGTCGCACCGCTGCGCCCGCGGTCGGGGTGGCGAAGGTGATGGCGGCCATCGCCGTCATTAGCGTCGCCGCACCGGCCACCGCACGCAGACGACGGCGTGCTGTGGTGGCTGTCCTGGTTCCGATGGTCCGGTAGGTCGTCATTCAAGTCCTCGCCGCTCGACGCTGGAGCCCGAGCGTCGGCGCGATACTTCGAATCGTCGATCTACCAGGGCATATAGTGTGCGCAAATCACCAAGTAGAACCTGTCTGGGCAGTTGCGCCGTGCGAACGATGATATCGGCTCGACCGCAGCTCAGCGGCCCGATCGCCCAGGCGATTCGTCGAGATTGCCGCAGGTCAGCCGCGCGGACTCGGATCGACACGGTGAGCGGGACCGCGCAGCGCCGGCGGCGGGGATGCGCCCTGATCGACTATCGACGAGCCCGGCAGCTCACCGTCACTGGTCATTCCGAAGTGGCAATGCACCGCTGCGCGGCGTGCAGGATCGCCTGCTCGGCACCCCGGCTGATGCGACCGACCAGGTCTGCGGCGGACTCGAGCCCGGTGATGAGATCGACGGCCTCGCCTGCCCACACCGGTACGTAGTCCGGGTCCTCTCTTTCGGCCGCATCTCGATATTCCTGTAGCGCAACGGAATCACCAGCCAGTTCCGCCTCGCGGCCGTGCCAGCGGTCCAGGAATACGTTGCGTAGGGTGCGGGCCGGATACTCGGCGGGCCACGGAGACCCCCGCGCGATATCGAGGGCCCGGTTGCGCTCGGTGTCGCTCGCCCGTGCGGCGACAATCGCTTTGGCTTCCGCCGCCGAGATCAGTGCCTCATGGGTCGCCTCGAAACGGGTTCCGATGAGCGCACCCGCGGCGCCCAGGGTGAGCGCGGCGGCGAGACCGCGACCGTCGGCTATGCCGCCTGCGGCGAGCACCGGCGTGCCCGCGGCCAGGTCGACAACGCTCGGCACGAACGGCAGCGTCGCCCGAGCACCGCAGTGCCCGCCCGCCTCGCCACCCTGTGCGATGACCACGTCAGCTCCCGCATCGAGCGCGCGGCTGGCCTCGTCCATGGTGGTCACCTGCACCAGCAGACGGATTCCGGCGTCGCGGATCATCGCGGCGTACGGGGCCGGGTCACCGAACGACAGCATGATCGCGTGCGGGCGCCGCTCGACTACCGACAGCACGATGTCGCTGTCGACCGCCCAAATCAACAGGCCGATGCCCCACGGCTTGTCAGTACGGGCGGCAGCAAGCCCGCATTCGCGATCGAGCCACTCGCGATCACCCCCGCCGGAGCCGATCAACCCGAGCCCGCCCGCCTCGGACACCGCCGCCGCCAACACCCCGCCGGCCACACCACCCATCGGCGCGAGCACGATCGGATGCTCGATCCCGAACATCTCGGTCAGATCCGTCCGCAACCCCATCACCACCCCTTTCCGTTCCCCATCCCAACCTACTATCCCCGGCGAACGGGACACAGTTGCGGCGAACGTCGAGAAGGCCCCGCCACCATGTCCCATTCATCCGGTCCGGTCAGTGGATCCGGGGTGCGCTAGCTGTACTGACCTGAGAGGTTAGTAACGCGGCTAGCGGGCGGGTGGCCTGCGAGTGCGGTGTGGCCGCGGTGGTGATTGTAGGTGTGGAGCCAGGTGGTGAAGGCTGCGCATCGTTCAACATCGCTGCGGTAGAGCCGCGCATAGGCCCACTCGTCGGCCAGGGTGCGGTGGAAGCGTTCGACCTTGCCGTTGGTTTGGGGCCGGTAGGGACGGGTGCGTTTGTGGACCACCGGCCCTAGGGCCTCGGCGAAGGTGCGGGATCGGTAGCAGGACCCGTTGTCGGTCAACACCTTTCGGGTGATGATGCCGTTGGCGGTGAACCAGGCGTTGGCGCGTGCCCAGAACGCGGCGGCGGTTTCCTTGCGCTCGTCACCGAGGAGTTCGGTATAGGCCAGCCGGGAATGATCATCGAGGGCAGTGTGCAGGTAGTGGTAGCCGTGCATCGGGTTGCCGTGAACATTGTTGACCCTGGTTAGCTTGTGCGCCTGGGAATTTCGGTTGCCAGCGGAACGGCCGAGCTTGCGCCAGCCACCGCCGTCGGGGATCTTGCCGAGTTTCTTGACGTCGATGTGGATCAGATCGCCCGGGGCATCGTGTTCATAGCGGCGTACCGGTTGGCTGGTGGCGCGGTCGAGCCAGCGCAGCCGTGCCAGCCGGTAGCGGGTCAGGACCCGGTGCACCGTCGAGGGATGCAAGCCCAGTAGGTAGGCGATGCGGGCCGGTCCCCATCGGCGCAGCACACGAACTTTGATGATGCGGCGTTCGGTGCGAGTCGGTGTCCGGCGCGGGCTGTGATGTGGTCGCGAGGACCGATCGACCATGCCCGCCGGGCCCTGCAGGCGATAGCGACCCGCCCACCTCGACGCGGTGGTGGCCGAGACCTGGAACCGTTCGGCCGCCCGGCGGAGCGGCCAACCTTCATCGACGACACAACGAGCAAGACGCAACCGGCCCAACTCCGTGAGCGGGGCATTACGGTGAGACACGAAGACCTCCGACAGGTGAATGCGTTCCTAGACAGCTCGCACTTCACTCGGAGGTCTTCGCCATGTCAGCTCGCCACGCCGTCACCAACGTCCATGGTCAGTACAGCTAGCCGATCATCGCTGGTGCACGAATCGCTCGGGCTGGAGTCGACGTTCAGTTGACTCCCGGCGATTCGAGTACGGCCATGGCCGCGTTGTGGCCGGGGATGCCACTGACACCGCCGCCGCGCACTGCGCCTGCGCCGCAAAGGAATACGGTCCGGTGTCCGGTCGACACGCCCCAGCGGGCGGCGGGATCGTCGTCCGCGTCGTCGGCTCGGTACGGGAAGGCCAGGTCGCGGTGGAAGATGTGGCCGCCGGGTAGGCCGATCTCGTGTTCCAGGTCGAGTGGGGATTTCGCCTCGATGCACGGGGAACCGTGCTCGTCGAGGGCGAGACAATCGGTGATCGGCTCGGCGAGTACCGCATCCAGTTGTGCGAGAGTGGCCTGCACCGCTGCGGCCTTCGCCGCCTCGGGGTCGGTGTCGAAAAGCCTGGCAGGCGTGTGCAACCCGAACAGGGTCAGCGTGTGCAGACCGGCGGCATCCGGCGCGAGGATCGAGGGGTCGGTCAAGGTGTGGCAGTAGATCTCCGACGGTGGCGCGGAGGGGATGTGCCCACCGGCCGCTTCCCGGTAGGCGTGGTCCAGTTGGGTATACGATTCGGCGATATGGAAGGTCCCGGCGAATGCCTCGCCCGGATCGGTGGCCGCGTCACGCAACCGCGGTAGCCGGCGTAGGACCATGTTCACTTTGAGTTGGGAGCCTTCGGGTTTCGGCTGATCGGGCTCGCCGAGCAGGCGTCGCAGCTCGTGCGGCGCCGCGTTCACCAGCACGTGGCCCGCTGCCACCGCACCGTCGCGGAAGCGCACTTCGGTCGTGACGTCATCGGTTTCGACGGCCGTCACCTCGCAGTCGGTGACCAGTTCGGCGCCTGCGGCACGAGCGGCGACGGCGAGTGCGTCGGTGAGCGCGCCCATACCGCCGATCGGCACATCCCAGTCGCCGGTGCCGCCACCGATCACGTGATAGAGGAAGCAGCGGTTCTGGCGCAGCTCCGGATCGTGTGCGTGCGTGAAGGTTCCGATGAGCCCATCGGTGAGCACGACACCCCGCACCGTGTCGTCAGCGAACTCCGCCTCGATCGTCTCCCCCAGCGGACGCTCGAACAACGCCGACCAGGTGGTGGAGTCGCCGACGATGTCTTGCAGTTGCGCACGGGTCGGCAACGGCTCGGTCATCGTCGGGAACACGCGTTGTGCGAGCACACCCGTCCGTCCGTAGAACCGCTGCCATGCCTCGAAATCGTGATCGGACCCGGTGAGCCGCTGGAAGCTCTCCCGTGTCCGAGCCGCCGACCCGGTGTCGATCAACAACCCGCCTGTACCCACCGGCGTGAACGAAGAGATCCGCCTGCGCCGCGTCGCAAACCGCAATCCCAACTCCCGCACAATCTGCTGCGGCAACAAACTCACCAGATACGAATACCGCGACACCCGCGCATCGACGCCCGCGAACACCCGCGCCGACACCGCTGCACCACCGGTGTAAGCCTGCCGCTCGAGCACGAGCACCGACCGCCCCGCCCGCGCCAGGTAGGCAGCGGCCACCAACCCGTTGTGACCACCACCGACGACAACCACGTCGTAAAAGGAACCGGTCGGCTTCATACGTCCTCGATACCACGAATCGCGGACCTCGGACCTGATATGCACGAGCACGGCGGTGAGTCGTACTGGACAAGAACCCCGGCCTTCGACAGCCGCAGTCGCACACGCCATCGCACGCACAGTCGCCATCACAGCTGCGCCCTGCGCACCCGCGAACTATCGCGAAGGGCACGGTATTGACATCCTGCTTCCTCTGCAGCGACGATCTCGGCGACCACGAGCACCAACTCCGCTCCCCCACTCCGGATCGCCGGGAGCTGCGCGCGCAACTGCCTTCGCATCGAATTCCTGGGTCCACCTCGAGAACTCATTCGAATTATCCATCAGAACCTCCTGCACCCGGCCGGATCCCCGCCGAGCAGACGATCGGCCCGTTCAGGCTCCTTCTGCCCACAAACCCTAGGAACCGGTTGCGCAGATCACCGGCTCATAGTGTGGAAGTCCTGTGGAGACCCCGACCACCAGCCCGTCGCCCACCGACGCTGTGAAGGCGGTGCGCGCTCCTGGGTAGACAAGGCGACAGGTAACAGGCGCGGGTCGATCGTGAATCCGCCGGGTTTCGATGTTTTCCTGCGATTGACCAGCGTTCGCTTCACACTTATCTTCTGGCAAACGCCGTATGAGGGCAGCGTTTTCACCCGGGAGCAAAAATGACCGAAGCCCAATCACCGCAATCCCCAACACCGTCGGACGACGAACGCAGGCTCGCCGAACTCGGTTACAAACAAGAACTATCCCGATCCTGGTCCGGATTCTCGAACTTCGCCATCAGCTTCACCATTGTCTCGATCTTGACGGGCGGATTGGCCAGTTACGGAATCGGTCTGGCCAACGGTGGACCGATCACCATGGCCTGGGGTTGGCCGCTGGTCTCGGTGATGGTGTTGTTCGTCGGACTTGCCATGGCCGAGTTGGCCTCCGCCTATCCGACTTCCGGCGGCCTGTACTGGTGGGCTTCGGAGCTCGGCGGCCCGGTGTGGGGATGGTTCACCGGCTGGTTCAACCTGATCGGCCAGATCGCGGTGACCGCGGCCATCGATTACGGCGCGGCCATTTTCACCACCGCGGTGCTGAATGTCATCGGCATCGACATCGGAACCGATCGCACCGCGATTTTTCTCGTCTACATCGCCATTCTGGTGCTGCACGCGGTGCTGAACGCGATCGGGCCGCATCTGTCGGCGGTGATCAACAACATCTCGGCGTGGTGGCATGTCGGCGGGGTGGCGATCTTCGTCATCGTGCTCGGGTTCGGCGCGAGCCACCACCAGAGCGTCGGGTTCGTGTTCACCGAAACCGTCGACAACAGTGCGGTCGGCTTCGGCGGGGTGGCGTTCAGCTTCCTGCTCGGTTTGCTGCACGCCCAATACACGTTCACCGGTTACGACGCCTCGGCGCACATGTCTGAGGAAACGCACGACGCGGCGCGCACGGCGGCGAAGGGCATCATCAACACGATCCTCGTCTCGGCCGTCGCCGGGTATCTGCTGATCATGGCGGTAACCTTCGCGATACCGAATCTCGACGACGCGCTGAATCCGGAAAAGAACAGTGGCTACCCGGTGATCTACATTCTGGAGAATTCGCTGAATTCGTTCTGGTCGGGGCTGCTGCTGATCATCGCGGCTATCGCCCAATTGTTCTGCGGATACGCCTCGGTGACCTCCGCGTCGCGCATGCTTTTCGCGTTCTCTCGCGACGGTGCGGTGCCGGGATCGGCGCTCTGGAGCAAACTTTCGGCCCGGAAGGTGCCGGTGAACGCGGTGCTGTTCATCTCCTTCTTTGCGTTCGTGCTGCTGATTCCCTCGATGCTGGTGCCTGCGGCGAATGCGCCGACCGCGTACGCGGCCGCCACCTCCGTCGCGACCATCGGCCTCTATATCGCCTATGGCATCCCGATCCTGTTGCGACAGTGGCACGGCAGCAGATTCCGCACCGGCCCTTGGCAACTCGGCCCCTGGTATCGGCCGGTCGGCGTCGTCGCACTGGTATGGATCGTGTTCATCAGCCTGCTCTTCATCCTGCCGACCGATGACCGCGGCTACCCGTGGAACAGCGAATTCACCTGGAACACCGTGAATTACGCACCGATCACGCTCGTCGTCGTGGTCGGCGCGATCGGGATCTGGTGGTTTGTGTCGGCCAGGCGTTGGTTCACCGGACCGAAGCGGACAGTGGAAGACACACCACCGCCTGCCGGAGTCTCCGAAGACGAAGCACCTGTCACCGCCTGACCCAACTCGGCCCGCCGACCCGGGTAGACACCTGCGGCGCCGCTTCGGTGGCGCAGTGGACACCAGGGGCGGCGGGCCTTGTGCACCACCCCTACCGTCGCCCCGACTACTCCGTACTCGACACCTTCCACTATATTGCAGTTCAAGTGCAATAGCGCCTAAGGTGGGCTACTAGGCAGCAATCTCGCATGCGGTTGCTCGCAGCCGATCGGATCGAGACAGGAGATCGGCAATGGTCGACGATGATCGCGGGAACGCGGGCGGCAAGCCAGGA
This sequence comes from Nocardia sp. NBC_00403, assembly GCF_036046055.1. Classification (NCBI taxonomy): domain Bacteria; kingdom Bacillati; phylum Actinomycetota; class Actinomycetes; order Mycobacteriales; family Nocardiaceae; genus Nocardia; species Nocardia sp. NBC_00403. The sequence goes on along the minus strand of NZ_CP107939.1, from coordinate 4,472,911 downwards.
GCGCGCGTATCCCGACGTGGAGTGTTCGGCGTCGGCGCGGCGGCACTCGCCGCGGCGGGAGTCGGCGCCGGGCTGACCGCGTGCGGCGACTCGGACGAGGTGCACCCGTCCTCGTCGCCCACCGACCCGTCCGGACACATCGCCGACGCGAACCGGCAGGTCTCGGCCACCATGCCGTTCTCCGACACCGCCGACTTCGCCGATGCCGATCGCGGCTTCGTCGCCGCGCTCGAGCCCGGTGTCGTCAAGGACGCCGCCGGAAAAATGGTGTGGGACAACGATTCCTACAGCTTCCTGCGTGATCCCTGTCCACTGTCGGTGAATCCGAGCCTGTGGCGACAGTCCCAACTGACCGTCAAGCAAGGGCTCTACGAGATCGCACCCGGCTTCTATCAGGTCCGCGGCCTCGATCTGTCCAATATGACGCTGATCGAAGGCGATACCGGGGTGGTCGTCATCGACCCGCTGATCTCCACCGAGACCGCGGCGGCCGGTCTCGCCCTCTATCGCGCCCATCGCGGAAATCGCCCGGTCACCGGCCTGATCTATTCGCACGCACACGTCGACCACTTCGGCGGCGCCATGGGCGTCACCACCAAGGAAGACGTCGCCGCGGGACGCTGCCCGGTGCTCGCGCCGTCGGGCTTTCTCGAACACGCGGTGGCGGAGAACATCTACGCGGGCACCGCGATGGCGCGGCGGGCCGCCTACATGTATGGCGCCGCCCTGCCGCGCGGACCCAAGGGGCAGGTCGGAACGGGTCTCGGCCAGACAACCTCGATCGGAACCACCACTCTCATCGACCCGACCGTCGACGTCACCCACACCGGTCAGGAAGAGACCATCGACGGGGTGCGCATGGTGTTCCAGTTGACACCGGGCACCGAGGCGCCCTCGGAGATGAACTTCTACTTCCCCGACCGCCGCATCCTCTGCATGGCCGAAAACGCCACGCACACCATGCACAACATCCTCACACTGCGCGGCGCGCTGGTTCGTGACCCGCACGTCTGGTCGAGGTATCTGACCGAGTCGATCAACCTATACGCGCGCAACTCGGACGTGGTCTTCTCCTCGCATCACTGGCCGATGTGGGGCACCGACAAGATCGTGGAATTCCTGTCGCTGCAACGGGATCTCTACGGCTATCTCAACGATCAGACGCTGCGACTGCTCAACCAGGGTTACGTCGGCAGCGAGATCGCGGAGATGATCCAGCTGCCGCCCGCGATTGCCGCGAACTGGTCGACCCATGGCTATTACGGCTCGGTGAGTCACAACGTCAAGGCGATCTATCAGCGGTACATGGGCTGGTTCGACGGCAATCCCGCACACCTGTGGGAACATCCGCCGGTCGAATCGGCAAAACGGCATGTCGAGGCAATGGGTGGCGCGAACGCGGTGTTGAAGAAGGCGCAAAAGGCTTACGACGCAGGCGATTACCGTTGGGTCACCCAGATGGTGAACTACGTGATCTTCGCCGAGCCCGACAACACCAAGGCAAAGCACCTGCAGGCCAGCGCCTTCGAGCAACTCGCGTACGGCGCCGAGAACGGCACCTGGCGCAACTTCTACCTCAGCGGCGCCTACGAGCTGCGCAACGGCCCCTTCGGCACCCCGACCAAGGCCAATGCGCAAGGGATGCTGTCGGCGCTCACTGTGGACCAGGCCTTCGACGCGATCTCCCTGTTCCTCGACGGGCCGAAGGCCTGGGACATCGCCCTCGTCGCCGACTGGCGCTTCCGCGACGCCGACAACCGCGTGCAACGAACCGAATTGCGCAACGGTGTCCTCATCCACTACCCCCGCACCGCCGGGGACAATCTGCCCGCACCGGACGCGACCGTCACTCTGACCAGGGGCGCGTTCGCCAAGACCATGCTCGCGGGCGCGAGCATGCAAGAGGCAGTGATGAAGGGCGACATCACCGTCGAGGGCAATATCGCCGCGCTGAAGCAGTTGTCGGGATTGTTCGACAAGCCCAACCCGAACTTCGCGATCGTCGCCCCGTAGATCCGTGCGGCAGCCCGAGCCGTTGCGGTCCAGACGACGGCGCGCCTACCGATGCGCGAACGCTCCATTTCGATCGACAACATGCGAAATACCTTCGGATCAAGGAAGACTGAGAGCGTCGGCGACAGCGCCGCGCCGGGTCGCCATGAGCCGGCCGCCGCCTGCGTCGGCGACAGGTCAGGAGGTATTCGGCGGTGGACGAAATGCGGGCGCAATTCGGCGTGCTCGGCCCGGTGGAGCTGCGGATCGATGGCGTGGCCCAGAATTTGGGCGGGCCGAAACAGCGGGCGGTATTGGCGTATCTGGTGCTCAACGCCAACCGGCATGTGTCGGTGGAGGCGCTGGCCGAGGCGGTGTGGGAGGGCAATCCACCGCCGGATGTGCAGGTGAGCCTGCATGCCATCGTGTCGAATCTGCGGAAGCCGATACGAGATGCCGGCCTCGATGCACGGCCGTTGCTCGCGCATGTCGGGGCGGGCTATCGGGTCACGGTAAGCGAGGATGCCGTTGACGTGTACCGATTTCATGCGCTGCGCGAGTCGGGGCGACGGGCGCTGGTCGCCGGGAGTTTCGCTGCGGCAAGCGAATTCCTGACCGACGCACTCGGGCAATGGCGTGGGCCCGTCCTTGCGGACCTGCGTGGGCTCGGATTCGCCGACACCTATGCCGCCGCCCTCGACGACGAGCGGATCGGCGTCATCGAGGCGCGCGCCGAGGCCGATATCGCTCAGGGCGATGTGGATACGGTCGTCTCCGGGCTGACGCTACTCGTGGACTCCTACCCGTTGCGAGAACCGTTGTGGGAGAAGCTGATTACGGCACTATATCTGAGCGGCAGGCAGTCGGACGCCCTCGAGGCGGTGCGGCGAATACGGGTGCGACTGGCCGAGGAACTCGGCATCGATCCTGGCCGGACCCTTCGTGAGTTGGAGGCGCGCATAGTGCGGCAGGAGCCGCTCGACGCCCGCCCGGTCGCGGCCGCCGCCGTCTTCCGCGCGACCACGATCATCGATCAGGACTCGCACGAACACCAGGCGTTTCTTCGCGATCCGAGCGGGCGTCGATACCAGGTCAACGGCCCGTTCACCCGGATCGGACGGTTGCGGCACAACGACATCGTGCTCGAGAGCGCGAAGGTCAGTCGCCACCATGCGGTGATCGTCAGCAACGGCCCGGCGCACGTCATCAGGGACCAGATGTCCTCCAACGGTGTCTATGTCGACGGAGTCCAAGTGATGGACAGCGCCCCGCTCGCCGACGGCTCCATCGTCCGTATCGGCGACACCGACCTGCTCTTCATGCTGGTCCCCCTCGACCCGCCAGCGCCGTAAGTGCAGCCGAACCATTGGTGTTTCTCGAGAACTTGATCGGCCGCGTCCATCCGGGATTCGTCACAGGTGATCCGCTCGATGGCCGGTGGAACTCCAGCCCAGCCGCCACAGTCGCTCGAATCCGTCCAGCAGCAGATCGAGCGCGAATTCGAACTCGAACTGGTCGTCGCAACCGGAGCCTACGACGGAATGCCGGTCGTGATTCGCGCTCGCGATCTGCATGATGTGGGGGTAGCGGGTCGTCATTTCACCGAGCGCGGGCCGCTGCGGATCGAGGTCCTGGGGAGCGTCGAACAGTTCCTGGCTGAAACCGAATATGCGGCTTCCCAGCGCGTGCATCACGTGGTGGGTGAGGTCGACCGAAAGACCACCCGCCAGGAACGTCCCGATCATCGAATCCATGTACGCCATCACCGTCGGCGTGGGCGTCGCACGCGACTCGATCACGCGCGACGCCCACGAGTGCCGTAGCAACGCGCGCCGTGCCGCGAGAATTCGCTGCCGGACCGCGGACTTCCAATCGACTGCCGGTTCCGGCGAACCGATCTCCCCGACGATGACGTCGACCATGCCGCCGAGCAGTTCCTCCTTGTTGCTGACGTGTTTGTACAGCGCCATCGGCACCACGCCGAGTTCTTGCGCGAGCGTGCGCATGCTGAGGGAGTCGATGCCGGCGTCGTCGGCGAGCGTGACCGCGGCGCGCAGCACCCGGTCTCTGCTCAATGGGGTGCGGCGCGCTTGCGTCTTGTCGGCCAACCGATCCTCCTCTTGACGAGGTGTACATCGTACACCTAGCATTCTCGAACATCCCGGTGTACGTCGTACACCTTGGTCGCGATGGAGGAGTGCAGATGAGCTCGACGAGGACGGCGGCAGTGACCGCAGGCGTGTTATTCCTGATCACAGAGGTCACCGCCATGGCGGGACTTGCGCTGTACCAACCGGTCCTGCACGACACGGACTACATCGTCGGTGCGGGCGCCGACGATCGCGTGCTGATGGGCGGGCTCGCCGAGCTCATCCTTGTTGTCGCCGTCATCGGCACCGCGGTCACGCTGTATCCCGTCCTGGCACGGCACAACCACAGCGTGGCCCTCGGCTACGTGTGCGGCCGTCTGCTGGAAGCCGCTGTCATCACCGTCGGCATCATCAGTGTGCTGTCTGTGGTGACCTTGCGACAGGACCTCACGGGAACCGGCCGCCACGGCGACACCGCACTGGCGACCGTCGGCAAAACCCTTGTCGCCATCCATGATTGGACTTTCCTGCTCGGCCCCAACGTCATCCTGGGAGTCAACAGCCTGCTGCTCGCCACTCTCGTGTACCGATCCCGGCTCGTGCCGCGCTTGCTTGCCATGCTCGGTCTCGCCGGCGGCGCGCTCATCTGCGCATCGGCGACAGCCGTCATGTTCGGCCGCTACGAACAGATCTCCGCCTGGGGCACGGCCGCGGCGCTCCCGGTGTTCGCATGGGAAGTCGGACTCGCCGGGTATCTGATCGTCAAGGGATTCGAGCCGTCGCACGATTCCTCGTCAGCGCAACCGCAGACGGCACCATCGGCCGCCTGAGCCGTACCGGCCGACACGGTGCGCCGTAGCCTGATGCCGAGAGAGCTCTTCGAAGGAACAGCACCCATGCCCGACCGAACAGGTGACAGCACGCCGGATGTGGTGGCGATCCTGCGCCGCTGGCAGGAGTCCGGCGCGGTGTGGCGGGTGATCGGCCGACGATCCGGCAGGGTGACGGTCGGCCTTTACGATTGCACCGGCGGCACGGAGGTCGATCGCCTCACCACCGCCGACGCGGCCGTGCTTCGTTTCATCGGCGATCGCCACAGCAGCGAGGGTTGAGCTGCTCAACGGCCGGACCGGGGACATACTGCCGCCGTACTGCCGCCCTGGTTGACACCTTCGGCGAGTCGGCGTGTACTCAGGCACCTGAGCATTCGTCCAGCCAGTCGCACCGGTGCGACCTCCGTCGCGCTCGGTGTCCGGGACCGAGAGGAACGTGATGAGCGAGGATACGAGCGCCCGCACCGAAGGACTCGCCTTCACCGGGGTCGCCGAGCAGGCCGAGGCGATCCGCTCGGGTCGGGTGTCGGCGGTCGAGCTGACGCGACAGACCCTCGCCAGGATCGAGCGGCTCGAGCCGCGGCTCAATGCGTTCACCAGGGTTCTCGGCGATCAGTCGCTGGCACAGGCCGAGGCCCTCGACGCACAGCAGGCGCGCGGTGATCAGCTCGGGCCGCTGCACGGCGTGCCGATGGCGATCAAGGACGAAGTCGATGTCGCAGGCGTCCCCACGACTTTCGGCGGCGCAGCCATGACGACACCCGCCGCGGCCGACTCCGAGATCGTGCGCCGGCTGCGGGCCGCCGGTGCAATCATCGTCGGCAAGACCGCGTTGACGGAGTTCGGCACCTGGCCGTTCACCGAGTCGGCGGCGCACGGCTACACCCGCAACCCGTGGGATCCGACGCGCACGCCGGGTGGCTCCAGCGGCGGCTCCGCGGCCGCCGTCGCCGCGGGCATTGTCGCGGCCGCCACCGGCGGCGACGGCGGCGGCTCGATCCGGATACCTGCGGCGTATTGCGGCCTGTTCGGGCTGAAGCCGCAGCGGGGACGGGTCAGTACGGCGCCGCACCGCGACCTGTGGCGGGCGCTGGGCACCCTGGGAGTTCTCACCAGAACGGTCGCCGACAGCGCACTGCTCTACGACATCATCAGCGGCAGCGGCGCGGCCGACCGCTGGCAGGCTCCCGACCTCAGCTTCGCCTCGATCGAGCCGGCGACCCCGCTGCGAATCGCGGTGACGCTGCGCTCCGCCGTGCCGGGTATCCGGCCTGACCCGGAATGCGTTGCGGCAGTGCGCTCGACCGCGGAGGCGCTGGCCGAGCTCGGCCATCACGTCGAGGAGTTCAACCCGCATTACCCCGATGTGGCATCGGCTTTCTTCCCCCAGTTCCTCGGTGGGGTCCGTGAGGAGGCCGTCCGGGTCGATCGCCCGGACCTGCTCGAACGACGCACCCGCACGGTCTCGGCCATCGCCCGCGTCCTCGCACCGCAACCGGTCCTGCGCTGGGCCGAACACCGCGGTGAACAGCTCGCCGCGACCATCAATCAGATCTTCGACACCTACGACCTGTTGCTGACCCTGACCATGCCGCACCTTCCCGCGCCCATCGGCAGGCTCGACGGCGCCGGCGTCCTGCGCGCGCTACAACGCAGCGTCCCGATGACCAGCTACACCGCCATCTGGAACGTCTGCGGCAACCCGGCCGCCTCCATCCCCGCAGGCTGGTCGAGCACCGGACTACCGCTCAGCGCCCAAATCATTGCCCGCCCCTACGACGAACTCGGCATCCTGCGCGTAGCCACTCAACTCGAACAAGCCCGCCCGTGGGCCGACCGACGACCCGACGTCGAACCGATTGTGCCGTGACGCCGGGCGGTCGAACACGAGCTTCGTTCCACCGGATCACTAGATCAGATCGAAGCAACCCTTGGCACCAGTCCGGCAACCTGCTCGGTGAATTCGATCGGGTTCCGATCGGGCATGATGTCGAGTTGCTCGATGCCCAACGCCGCGAACTGCTCGGCCGCTTCCAGGAAGGCGTCGGGGCTGTCGAGAACCGGCTCGACGTACACCGCGGTCTTGCGAATACTCTCGTAGTCGCGCCCCTCCGCCTCGCAATGCGCCCGCAGGATATCGAGCTTGCGTGTTACCTCCTCGAGGTCGGAGGCGAAAAGGTTGCAGGCATCCGCGTAGCGCGCCACCAGCAGCAGGGTCTTCCGCTCGCCGCCGCCACCGATGAGGATCGGCGGCCTCGGGCTACTCAACGGCGCAGGGACACAGAGGGTTTCGGCGAGTTGATAGTGCTCGCCGTCGAACGGCCCGTTGTTGTCGCTCCACATCTGCAGACAGATCTGCAGCGTCTCCTCGAGCCGTTCGAACCGCTCGGCCATCGGGACCACCGGCACTCCGAGCGCGAGCTGTTCGCGCTCGTACCAGGACGCACCGATTCCCAGCTGTGCGCGACCACCCGACAATACGTCCAGCGTGGTCACGATCTTTGCCAGCAATCCGGGGTAGCGGTACATCACGCCGGTCACCAAGAGCCCCAACCGCATGCGCTCGGTGACCGCTGCGACATACCCCAGGGTCGTGTACCCCTCGAGCATCGGCTCGTCCGCGGTCGCCCGATGCTCCATCTGAAGGTAGTGGTCCATCACCGTGAATTGCGAGAAGCCGCCCTGCTCGGCAATCCGCGCGGTCTCGGCGAGCGTGTTGGCGATCAGCCTCGGCTCCGCCGGATGCGAATAGTTCCAGTAATGCAGTCCGAGTTCCATTCGTCTCCTCTGTGTGCAGACGCGTCAACAGTTCGGTCCTTGAAGACCTTGTCACATGACGAAGCCCCTCTGACCAAGAAGTCAGAGGGGCCGCAATTCAGGCGTGCGCGAACTCTGGCGAACCGTGCGGTACCGGACAGGATCCGAACACGGGCGTGTTTACCTACGTGACTGCTGACGCTGGAACAGGAATTCGACGAGCGTGATCATGGACCGCAGACACGTGCTCCGGTTACGCGCGTCGAGTGACGTCAACGGGGTGCCTGTCGCGAGATCGAGCGCGTCCCGGATCTCCTCGAGGGGGTAGCGTTTAGCGCCCTCGAACTGGTTGACCGCTACCGAATACGGCACACCGCGTTCCTCGAGCACCGAAAGCACCTCGTCGGCCTTCTCGATGCGCCGGGTGTCGACCAGCACCAGCGCACCGAGCGCACCGCGCGCCAGCTCTTCCCACAGTGGGACGAAGCGTTTCTGGCCCGGTGTCCCGAAAAGATACAGCGCGAGTTCGGGATTCAGCGTGATGCGGCCGAAGTCCATGGCGACGGTGGTCTGCGTTTTTCCCGGCAGCCCCGCCATATCGTCGACGCCGACACTTGCCTCGGTGATCGTCTCTTCGGTGCGCAGCGGCTTGATCTCGGAGAGGCTGTTCACGAAGGTGGTTTTGCCGACACCGAAATTCCCTGCGACCAGTAGCTTTACCGACCTGGTTACGGTGTCGGGAACATAGTCGACATCGCCCTCAGGCCGGGAGAGCACGGAGTCCATTGAGTACCTCCTCGAGCAAAGAGATTTCCGGCACGACAGCGGCCGGTCGGGGCATGACGAGGTATTCGCTGTCGAGCAGATCGGCCACGACGATCTTCACTACAGACGGCGGCAGATCGAGATAGGCCGCGATCTCGGCCACCGAAAGCGCGCTGCGACGGCTACACAGGTTCAGCACTTGCCGGGCGTCAGGACTGACGCCCGGTGTCGGGTCCTTGGCAACCAACACCAAAGTCACCAAGTCCAATTCACGACTCGGCCGTGTTCGTCCCCCGGTCCGCACATACGCACGGACCAGATCGGGATCCCGCCGCGACCCACTCATGACTGCGCCATATCAGCGCTCGACTGCGTGACACTCACGGCAAGCCGCCGCTATCAGCCCTCCCACGTGGCTGGCTGCCGAGCTCGCGCCCGACCCGCCCGGCAAGCTCGTTCATGCGGTGCACGACTAAGCCGACATCGGCGTCGGTGTTGGTGGCAACGCCGAGTAGCGCGCCCTCACCGGCCGCGGTGATGAGGATCATCCCCTGGTCGTACTCGGTCATGTTCTGCCGCACGCCGTTGTCGATGCCGCCGCAGAACTCGCCGAGCGCCTTGCCGAGCGATCGCAGACCCGATGCCGCGGCCGCGAAACGTTCCGCATCGTCTTTGGACACTCCACCGGAGTGTGCGATCCGCAGGCCGTCATCGGACAGCAGTACGGCGAATCGGACACCCGGGGCATTCAGATCCTCGAGTAGCCAGCCCAGTTTGTTGGCGCTGTCGGCCCCCGCTGTAATCGGTGTGCCCATCAGGATGTCATCCCTTCGGTGTGGTCGGATGGGGTGTTGTTGGCGATCGGCAGGCTGTCGGTTGCGGCAGCGCGGCCAGTCTTGGAACCGCTTTGCCAGGCTGCCGCGACATCGGGGCGAGCAAGTCCGGGTTCGGTGTCGGAGCGCGCCGCGCCTGCGGGAGCCGCAGCCGGTGCCGTGGTTCGGCGACGCCGCTTGGGTAGGCCGCCACTGGTGATGTCATGCACAGAAAACGCCTGCTCCTCGTCCGACCGTTCGTGCGCGCCGACCGCGACCGGTACCGGTAATGGCTCCGCTGGAGCAGCAGCAGGAGCGACGGCGGCAACACCGCCATTGCCGGGTTGTGGTGCGACCAGCAGCGCTTCGGGGATGTACACCATCGCGCGCATACCGCCGTACACGTTGGGGCCATCGATGTAGACGGTGAATCCGTAACGGCGGGCCAACGCCGCGATGCCGGGGAAACCAACCTTCGGCGACGGGCCGAGCTGGTGGATGTCGACCGGGCGCTCATGGGCGAGCACCTGCCGCGCTTCTTCCATTTGCTCGGGGTTCATCCGCACGCCCGCATCATCGACGATGACGGTGACGCCGTGATGACCTTCCTGGAAGCTGACGTCGACGTACGACGTCGGCGGCGAATAACGCAGCGCGTTGTCCAGCAACGTGGCGAGCGTGTGCACGAGCGGTTCCACCGCGCGGCTGATGACGATGCGATCGAGCTGGGTGGGTCGCACACGCAGGTAGTCGCGCACACGACCGGTCGCGCCGCCGACGACGTCGGTGAGCGCCTGCGCGGGCCAGCGGCGCCCCGGCAGGCCACCACACACGATCACATACGACTGCGCCTGGCGCAGCATCTGCTGAACGGTGTGGTCGATGCGGGTGAGGGTCGCGTAGACCTCGTCGTCACGGTGTTCGCGCAGCGCGGCGCTGACCACCTGGCTGACGTCCGCGCCGAGGCTGACCACCGAGGTGCCGAAGGATCGCACCGCCGCGCTGGTCGCCGCCCGCGAGGACGACTCGACTTCGGCTCGCGCCGACTCCTGCGCGGTCTTGACCGCCGTCTTCGCCTGCTCCTCGGCCTCGCGGTTGACGGACTCCCTTGTCTCGATCTGCAGGAGTCTCAGCTCGTCGGCGTAGCGCTCGGCAATCCACCGCAGCAGCTGCGCGAACCGCGAATTCTCCATGCCCGCAGGCACTTCGATCGAGGGCGTGGCGACCTCACCGCGGCGGACCGCGTCGGACACCGAGGGCAGTGTGGTGACGGCAAGGTGCTCGACTGCTTCTTCGAGCACTCGGTTCTGCTGTGTCAGTGCCTCATGTTCCCGGGCCAGCGCGGCGGCGCGAGTCCGCTGCTGCCTGGCGGATTGCGCCAAGTACAACGCCGCCGCCACGGCAAGCACCAGCGCGGGGGCGAGGATCCATGAAAGCACCACGGCGATATCTTGATTCATCAGTTCTCTCGTCGTTTTCGGGCTCTAGGCTCACCGGACAAGCCGGGCCACGTCACGGTCTGTGTCGAGACTTCTGTGCGGTTCCATTGGGTGCCACAGGCTTCTGCCACAGCGCTTCGTCTCGCCTTCCTCGCGACGCCGACCATGAGCAACCCTGGTCGGATCAGGTCCGCGTCGGAGGCCAGCGCCTGGTACGGCAAGCGGAGGCGCACAAGCATTTACCCCGACGACTCGGTCACATTAGCAGCATTGCCAGGAAGTCTCTCCTGATACGAGTTCATGTGTGGGAACGAGCTTCGGTGCAGCGGAGTGCATCTCACACGATGCAGTGTCGGATCGGGCTGTCGCCAGGCCCTTTCCCTCTTCGCCACACGGTCGCGGCACGCCCTCGACAACCCCGGTCGAGCAGGTTGCTACAGAACCGCGGGTACCGGATACCATGCCCGAATGGCAAAGCTGAAGGTCTCCGTCGACGTGCCGATCTCCCCGGAACAGGCGTGGTCGCACACCTCCAACCTCACCGAGCTGGACAAGTGGCTCACCATGCACGAAGCGTGGCGCAGCGAGGTTCCCAGCGAGCTCACGGTGGGCACGAAGCTCGTCGGTGTCGCCTCGGCGAAAGGGTTGCGCAACCGGGTGACCTGGACAGTGCAGGCCGCCGAGCCCCCGCGCCGGCTGGCGCTGACCGGAGCCGGCAAGGGCGGCACCAAGTTCGGCCTCGAAATGCTCGTGGCCGCTAAGGGCGCGGGTTCCGCGGTCACCGTCTCCATCGATCTCGGCGGGCCGCCCCTGTTCGGCCCCATCGGCTCCGGCGTCGCCCGCGCGCTCAAGGGTGACATCGAACGCTCCCTCGAACGCTTCGTCGCGCTGTACGCGTAGGCGACTGCCGAACAGTCGAACGGCCGGGCATCGGTGTGGGAACACCGATGCCCGGCCGCGTCGCAGTCGGGTGGGGCGTGGTCAGTGCACCAGGGCCGCCGGTGCGTCGGCGACCTCCGGATTCTTCGGCTTCGTGCGCGGCAGGAAGAATGCCGGGACCAGGGTCAGCACGATGAGGACCAGCGCAACGATGTAGGTGTGGCTGAATGCCTCGGCAGCCTGCTTCAGCCCCGCTTCGATCGCACCCGGCGGAAGCTGACCCGCGATAGCGGGATTGGAGTTGGAAGCGATCGCGGGCCCGGCGAACTGCTGGTCCTTCAACAGGTTCGTCAGCACCACCGACATGGTCGCGGTGCCGATCGAGCCCGCGGTCTGGTTGATGATGTTCATCAGGGTCGAGCCGCGGGCGACCTGCTGGTGGGTCAGCGTCTGGATCGCCGCGGTCATGATCGGCATCATCGTGCAGCCCATGCCGAGGCCCATCACGAACAGCGCGCCGCACATCGCGATGTAGGAGGTGTCCGCCTGCAGCTGGGTGAAGAACGAGGTGCCGATCGTGATCAACGTGATACCGACGAGCACGATCTTGCCCGGACCGATCTTGTCGACGAAGCGGCCCGCGATCGGCATGGTCAGCATGGCGCCGAGGCCTTGTGGCGCAATCAGCAATCCGGCGGCCAGCGCGGATTCACCGCGGACCTGCTGCAGGTAACTCGGCAGCAGCAGTCCGGCACCGAAGAAGGCGATCGCGAACAGCACCATCGTGAGGACCGCGAAGGTCAGCGACCGGTTGCGGAACAGGTGCAGATCGATCAATGGATGCTCGGTGCGCAGGGCGTGGAAGACGAACGCGACCATGAGTACCAGACCGACGGCCGCGGGCGCGAGCACCCTCGCCGAGGCGATCGTGCCCTGTTCCGGAATCGATGACACACCGAACAGGAACAGCGCAAGACCAGGCGAGGCAAGCAGCATGCCGAGGAAGTCGAACGACTCCGAGGGTTCCGGCTTGTCCGACGGGAACACGATGAATGCCAGGGCGAGCGCAATGACGCCGATCGGCAGGTTGATCAAGAAGATCCAGTGCCAGCTGAATGCGTCGATCAGCCAGCCGCCGAGAATCGGGCCGCCGATCGGGCCGAGCAGCATCGGCACGCCGAGTACGGCCATCACGCGACCGACCCGCTGTGGGCCCGCGGCGTGGGTCATGATCGTCATGCCCAGCGGCATCAGCATGCCGCCGCCGATGCCCTGGATCACACGGAAGGCGATGAGCGACTCGATGTTCCAGGCGAAGCTGCACAGCACCGATCCGAGCACGAAGAACGTCAGCGCCATCATGTACAGACGTTTGGTGCCGAACCGGTCCGCGGCCCACCCGGTGAGCGGAATGACGGTCGCCAGCGCGAGGGTGTAGCCCGTCATCGTCCACGCCGCGATCGCGTAGCTCGTCTCGAACTCGAGCTGGAACGTGGGGATCGCGACGGTCACGACGGTGATGTCGAGGATCGACATGATCGCGCCGAGCACGACCACGCCCGCCACCTTGAACACCGCTGCGTCCAGCTTGTCGGTCGACGGGTCCGACCCCGCCTGAGTATCCGGAGGATGGTTCACCGGTTAAGCCTGTCATCTCTCCGCCAGAAGAACCAGCACATTCTGGTTATTCCGTTGGCTAACGATAGTTGCTTCACGCAATCAAACAATCTACTATTGTTTCATGCAAGCAAATAAAGACCAGATCGCCGAACTGGCCAGGACGACCGCGCGCTTCTCCGACGCGATGCGCACCGGCATGGCCAAGGCATTCGATCCAGTCCGAGTCGGCGTGCTGCAGCTGGCCGTCGAGCACGGTCCGCTGCGGGCAGGCGAGGTGGCCGAACGGCTCAGCGCCCTGCCCTCGTCCATCACCAGACACGTCAAGGCGTTGACCGACGCGGGCCTGATACAGACACGCGTGGACGCGGAGGACCGACGCGCAGTGCTGCTCGAGGCGACCGACGCGGGCCGCGCGGAGCTGCGGCAGTTTCTCGACGTCGGCACGCAGGTCTTCGGCGCGGTTGTCGCCGACTGGCCGGCCGGCGATGTGGTTGCCCTGACCGCATTGCTCGACCGGTTGATCGAGTCCTGGGCGGCGCACGGCGCGCAGCAGCAGCAACGCGCCGGGCGGCGCACCAGGGCCTTCGGCTGGAGCCAGGAATAACAGTGTTCGTGCATTGCACAGATTGGAAGGAAAATTCATGTCTGCCAACAAGTCCCTGCGGGTAATCGTCGCCGGTGGCGGCATCGGCGGTCTCGCGCTGGCCAATGGCCTGCGCAAGGCGGGAATCGACGTCGCGGTGTACGAACGCGACCGCCACCGCACCGACCGCGTGCAAGGGTTCCGCATCCACATCAACCCGAGCGGCAGCCGGGCGCTGCACGACCTGCTGCCCGAGACCGCCTACCGGGCGTTCATCGCCAGCTCCGGCAAGGGGTCCACCCGCTTCGGCTTCGTCACCGAGCAGATGAAGGACCTGCTGGATCTCGATTCCGAGGTGCTCGGGGGTGAGCGCGACGAGGTCGATCGCAACTACGGCATCAGCCGGATCACCCTGCGCCAGATCCTGCTTGCCGATCTCGGCGCGGTGGTGCACTACGACAAGGCCGTCACCGGCTACACCGAATTGCCCGACGGCCGGATCGAGGCCCACTTCGCCGACGGCGGTTCGACCGTCGGCGATGTCCTGGTCGGCGCGGACGGCGGGACGTCGCGCGTTCGCGCGCAACGCCTTCCGCAGGCGCAGCGCGTGGAGACCGGCATCGTCACCGTCGCAGGCAAATTCACGCTGACCGACGACAGCAGGCGACGGCTCACACCGAAGTTCCTGGCCTCTCCCCTTGCGGTCATGCCGCCCAAGGGATGTGGGATGTTCATCGCGCCGCACGAGTTCGATCGGCCGGACCCGCAGTACTCCGGTATCGGCGGTAACGACGGCGCGGCCGCGCTCGTCCCCGGCGCGCTGTTCGACAACACCCAGCCGTACGTCTTCTGGGCCTACGCCGCCAAACGCGGCGACTATCCCGGCGACGTCGAGCTGGAATCGCTGGACGCCGCGCAACTGCACGACATGGTCAACCGGCTCACCGCCCGGTGGGCGCCCGAATTGCGCGAACTCATCGGTGGATCCGATACCGACACGGTCACTCTCATCCCGATCCGCACGTCGGTTCCGGTGCCGCCGTGGGAGACCACGCATGTCACCCTGCTCGGCGACGCGATCCACAGCATGACGCCCTTCCGCGGCATCGGCGCCAATGTCGCGTTGCGCGACGCCCAACTGCTGTGCGCCGAGTTGGTCGCCGCGGCCGGTGACGAGCAATCGCTGCGCGCCGCCATCCACGACTACGAGGCGCAGATGATCGAGTACGGTTTCGCCGCAGTGCGCGACTCGTTGACCGCCGCCGAGCAGACGGTGTCCGACAACTCCGTCGGGCGGGCTATCGGCAGGACGGTGTTCCGGGTGGCGCAGGCCGTGCCACCGCTCAAGCGAAAGATGTTCGCGGGCTTCGGCTCCGAGTGACCCGGTCGGCGGCCGGTTCAGCCGACGAGGCCCCCTGCGGACGCTACGACCCAGGCGAGCTCGGGATGGATGATGTCGGAATGGGCTCCCGACGGTGGCGAGCCCTTCTTCACAACGCGGGCCGCGTCGATATTCACCAGCCTGGCGCCGTCGAAGTCGTACCGGGTTCCCACGTCGAGCAACGCGGTGACCGCGACGTCGGGCTGGTGCCCGTCGTGACCGATGCCGCCCCAGCGGTAGGTCGCATCGTCGAAGCCTGCGGCCTCCTCCCGGCCGAGCAGCGACGCCAGCGGATACAGCGCGCCGACGGCGGAGTCGTGCTCGGAATAGCAGGCGGTGACCGGGCCCTCGACCCGCGCGTCCTTGCCGTTCAACGCCCCGCTGCGCCGCGCGTCGAACGGCAGCGACGCGGCAAAGGCGAAGTGGGAGAACGCCCCTTGCAGCAGCGTGACCGAGCGGACTGTGCTGTTCGCAGGCAGCCCGGCGAGCGCGTAGGACACTACGCGCGCGCCGAAGCTGTGGCCGATCAGATCGATACGCAGCGCGGGCCGTCGCGCGATCAGCCGTCCGAGCAGCGGTCCGAGGCCGCGTTCGCCGATGGTGCCCGCTCGATGCTTCATCTGGAAGTAGGTGAGTTGGCGGGCGGCCTCCTGCGCACCGTGCCAGAGTCGGCCGAACGTATCACCGAATCCCGCCGCCCCACCGGCGCCACCGGTGACGATGCCGAGGTCTTCGAGTTGGGTCGCGAAGCGGGAGAACAGCTCTGCGCCCGGATCGGGCTGCGCGATGAAGGGCGGTTCGTCGGCCTGTTCGCCGTCACCGTCGCCGGTGGTCGCCGCGGCGATCGTCTGGATGAGGTCGCGTGCGCGCTGTAGCGCCGCACCGTCGTCGGGACGTTCGACGAGCAGTCCGAGCAGTTCGTCGACGGCGGCGCGCTGCTGATCGGGAAACGCCGCACGGATCATCGCCTGCATGTCCGCGTTCGGTGGTGCGGGCGGCGGGAATTCGAGTCCGTCACCGAGGCCCGCGGCGCCTCCGCCGCCCCCGAGATCGACGGCCACGGCCGGTTCGAAGTCGGGAATCGGTTCGTCGGACCAGCGGCTGGAGGGCCAGAAAACACCGAGCAGCAAGATCTTCCGATCCGGCAGCCCGTGCGCGGCCAGCAGTGGCGGCAGCTGTGCGTAGAAGGCCTCGTACAGGCGGCTCGCCACGCTCGGCGTGTTGTTCCAGCCGTGGGTGAAGACAAGCAGATCCGTTGGTTCGATCGTGTCGAGTTCAGCGGCCAGCGCGCGCTCGCCATCGGGGTCGACATCACCGTTCTCGTCGATCCTGAGCTCGAGCAGTGGCAGCCCACCGATGTCCTTGGTCATTGTGTACTCCGATGTTCTAGACGGATTGCAGTGCGCGCATCAGGTCGACGAGACCAGCGCCCTCGAAATAGCGCTCCCTGCCGAGCGGGACTGCCGATTTCACGAAGATCTCCTTGATCTCCTCGGCCTCGGTGATGAACTCCGGTCGCACCGAGAGGAATGCGGCGATCGCTCCGGAGACATGCGGTGCGGCAAAGCTCGTACCGGTGTCGGCGCCGTAGCAGGCGACGCCGGGCGGGATATCGGTGATGCCCCATTTGGCCGCCGCTTTCCCGGTGGCGCAAGAGGTGATCCGCTCGCCGGGTGCGACCAGGTCCGGTTTGAGCCTGCCGTCGCCGGTCGGCCCCTTGGACGAGAAGTACGAAACCCCATAGGTGTGCGGTGATTCGCGGTGCGTCGACCCGACGGTGATGGCGCGCGCGGCATTGCCGGGATCGTTGATCGTCATGGTGAGACCGACGTTGGTCTGCCGCTCCCGCGCACTGAACCGGCCGTATCCGGTGTTGCCCGCCGCGACCACGACGACCACCCCCGACCGCACCAAGCGGTCGACCTCTTTGCACAGCGGGCTCTGCCCGCAGGCGAACCATTCGGCATCGAACTCGTAGCCCAAGCTGATGTTGACGCCGTGGATCTTCGTTATCCTGTCGTTGTCGCCGTTGACTTCCCGGACATACCGCAGCGCGGCCATCACCGAGATCATGTCGGAGGCGCCCTCCGAGCGCAGCACCTTCAGGCTGACCAGGTGCGCCTGCGGCGCCATACCGGAAACCGCCGCGGGTTCGACCTGCCGGACACCGCGCAGCGGCCGCGCATCGAGTTCGGTGTACTGCTCGGTGACCACCCGCAGGTTCTCGCCGGGGAAGGAATTCGGGAGGTAGCCCGCGATTATGCCTGCGACGTGGGTACCGTGGCCCAACCCGTCCTGCAGTGCCGCGTCGGCAGTCTCCGGGCCCGGATTCACCGACTGGGTGAAGTCACGATGCAATGGGAAGACGTCGTCGGCGAGTACGGTTTTCCCGGCATCGAAATGCGGATGCGTCCGATCGATCCCGGAATCGACTACCGCCCAGCGAATTCCGCGCCCACACGCGTCGAACGAGCGCCGCGCCGCATCGGCTTTGACCGTGCGTCCCGACACATCGATCAGCGGTTTGACCGGGAAGTTGGGCCAGATGCGATGAATCACGTTCTGCCCGTGGGTATTCGGTTGCTGCTCATGGTCGATCTCGACCAGCCGCTTGACCTGCTCCATCGTCATCTTGGCACGCACATACTCGTCGAACAGCTCGACCGCCGCAGGCCTGCGTTCCCCATGGTTGAGCTGGTCGAGCAGCCCCGTCAACGCGGCGGTCGCCGCCTTCACGCCACCCGGGTAGCCGACATTCAATTCGATGACAACCGACAGCGGTTCGCTGTCGTCGCTCGGCTGATCGAGCACGCGCGCTCGCACATCCGGATCGAGCAGTGGCCTGGTGATCACACTGGGCTGGATGGGGTTGCGCTGGTCCGGACTCTGCGTCACAGAGGGCAGGTCGGGGTTCGTCAAGCGGCGCCGCGCCTCTTGGGCGGCATACTTCCCGGATTCGGTGATACGCCATTGATGGCGGTTCGACAGCACGAAGCCCTCGTCACCGAGATACCGCCGGGCCGAGTAGACGCGCGACTGCCATCGCAGGATATTCGCCCGCGCCGGGTCCGGTTGAAGGTCTTCTGCGCTGGGATGGAACTCGGGCATCGCCTCGATGAGGTCGATCGCGTGTTCCGGGGTTGCTTGTTGCGCATCCTGCAGCGCAACGAGAAGCAGGTCTCCGAGGTCGGGGATCGGAGTGAGTGCCATGCGCGTCTCCTTATCTCAGCGCGCGCCGGCTACAGCGGGTATGGATAGGGTGGATCAGGCGATCAGGTCTTTGATCGCCTGATCAAGGTCGTCGGAGTCGTAGCTCAGGGTGTCGCCTTCGACCGAGCCCTCGATGGATTCGATCTTGTTCTGCATCATTTCCAGCTGAGAGCTATCCAGCTCGCGGATCGTCGTCGAGGTGAAAACGCCTGCGGCACTGGCGACATCGGCGGCGTATTGGGCGGGATTGTTGCCGTCCGACGCCGGTGCATACTTGCTGAAGGCAGCCAGGATCGACAGATCGACATAGAAATCGCTCTGTAGCAGCAGGCCGATCGCGTCGAAGCCGGTTTGCCGGTCGGGGAAGATCAGGAAGTTGTGCCAGTTCAGTTTTCCCGAATACTGGCCGAAGTCGAAGTTCGTCTTGGTGATGTTGCCCGGGTTGTTGTTGAGCCAGGCGAAACTCCCCTTGCCGTGTTTCATGTGCGGCTGACCACGGAGAATGGTGTCGTTGTCGTGGAATACGTAATGGAAGATCTCCATACCGTGTTCCTGATAGTCGGTCGGAACCGCTGGGTTGGAATCCGGAAACCATTGAGCCCGTGGAATATTCTTGTCCATCGATATCATTCCGTCGAAGTACCACGCATGGTCACCCAGTTCGACAGTCATCGTCGCAACCTTTCTCCTGTGATGGGACGAGCGTCCCTCCCTGCGACGATTGCGCTGCCCATCGCTCACCGCCGCTGGGATGTCACCCGCTACCCACCGAAGGTATGACCGCGCCCGCGCAATAACACGGGTAGTGCCCTACTCGTCCTCACCTGCGCGGACACGACTTCATTGGAGTACCGGAAGCACCCTTGACGTCCACTCGCCCGGGAGCGCGCCGCGGGCCCTCTCGTCTGTCAGGAATGGTGCTGCGGATTCGGAACACAGGGGTCGGCGAAGGCGCCCGTGGTGACCATCGAGTACTCCGACTTCCAATGCTCGTATAGCCGCCTGTTCACCGAGAACACTGAACCCGTGCTGATCCAGAAATATATCGACAGCGGTGTGCTGTCGATCGAGAGGCGCAAATTTCCGATCTTCGGCAACGAGTCCGAGGATGTCGCACGGGCGGCCGAACAGCAGGGTCGGTTCGGACAATTCCGCAAGGCCGTTTACGACACCGCACCGAAGAGGACAGCCGGGGTCTCACCATTCGGAAAATCCTGCTTCCTGCTGCCACACGACTGTCTCGGGTGGCCCCGCAACGGCATCGTTGAGGCTGCCTATCACTGCGGCGTCGTTGTAGTGTTCCTGCAACCCGTCGAGGGTCGACCACCAGTCGAGGGCCAGGATCTCTGTCGCTGGGGCCGGTTGGGCATATGTCTCGCCGCGGATCCTGCGGATGTTGGCCGCTGGGCGTTGGGTGGCCCTATCGGCGTGACGAATGAACAGCGCGTGAGAGATCTGCCCGCGACGACGTGCGGTTGAGAGTCCCGCCGATACGAGCTTGCCCACGGCGGCGATGGTCTCGTCGGCAGACCGGACGGGAGCCCGCATCATCCCGATGAACTGCGGTGCCATGCCGAACGGGACCGGCAGGTTGAAGCCGAATCCAGCTGGCGCGCAATCCCATTCCGATTCGTCGCGGGAGGCGTACAGCCGGTCCCCCGCCTCCTGCGCGAAAGGGTTGGCGAAGAAGGTCTCCATACCGTTGGCATCGGCCCAGTAATCGACGAATAGCAACTCGCCGGGGCCGGCGGCCAATGCGCCTTCGATGCCTTTGGCCGGCGTGTAGACGTTGTGGCTCAGGTCGCCGAGGGCACGGGCGATTTCGCTCCCGGGCTGCGGGCCGTCGCCGGTGAACGAATTGTGCAGCGCACGGGCATCGTCCAGGGTCGAGGCGGCAACGCCGCGTGTGAGATGAAGAGTCAGAGGATGCATGGATTCACGCTAACCAGCCATGCTCGGCGTTTCTATGTCATATAGTCTTGATTTCATGCCTGATAATCCGACCGCTGGGGCGGGCATCGATGTGTTGACAGACGTACTGGTCTCCTTGCGGCTGCGGGCATGGCTGTACTCACGCACCGAGATCACGCCGCCATGGCGGTTCGACTTCACGCCGAGCCCGGACAGCACCTTCCACATCATCGGCTCCGGGGGTGGTCACCTGATGGTGCCGGATGCGGCTCAGGAGAATGGGGTGGCATCGGTACCCGTCGCCGCTGGTGACGTCGTCGTCTTTCCGTACGGAGACGCGCATACGATCTGCGACGATCCCGGTTCACCGCTGATACAGCAGGTCTCGTTGGAGTACGAGCCGAGTCGCGAGCATCAGATCTTCCCGTTCGGCAGCGGCGGTTCCGCAACGGTCATGTTGTGTGGAGCGTTCCGGCTCGACCATGAGCACCACCGGCCGCTCTTATTGTCGCTGCCGCGGCTGATCCATATCCCAGCGGCGTACGGCCACGCGTCACCCGACTTCGGCGACATCGTGGCCTTGATCGCCACGGAATCCGCAGCGCCGCGACCCGGAGCACAGGCGGTGCTACGACGGCTCACCGAGATCCTCTTCATTCAGGTCATCAGAGGATGGTTGGAGCACCAACCGCAGCAGGCTCATGGGTGGCTTCGCGCGCTTGCGGACCCTACGATCGGCCGCGCTCTCGGCCTGATCCACCAGGATCCCGAACGCCGCTGGAACGTTAATGAACTGGCCGGCGCAGTGTCCCTGTCTCGTTCGACGTTTTCCGCTCGCTTCACCGACCTCGTCGGCGAGCCACCAATTCGATACCTCACCCGGTGGCGCATGCAGTACGCGACCCGACTTCTCGCCAGCGGTCAAGAAGTCGCAGTCATCGCGCGCCAACTCGGATACGACTCCGAAGTCGCATTTCGCAAGGCCTTCGCACGAGAGATCGGCACACCGCCGGGCAGGTACCGCGCCACCATCCCGAACCGCCCCGCCACGACCCTCTCCCGTGTTTGAATAGTGGTTTAGAACACGTTTCAGTTGGAGGTGGCCATGGCCACACCGTCGATACCCGCCGGGTTCGATTTCACCGACCCCGACCTGTGGGCAAAAGGCCGACCGGTCGAGGAGTTCGCGGAACTGCGGCGCACCGCGCCCGTCTGGTGGAACGCGCAGCCTCACGGTGTGAGCGGGTTCGATGACGGCGGCTACTGGGTGGTCACCAAGCTCGAAGACATCAAAGAAATTTCGCGGCGCCCGGAAATCTTCTCCTCCACCGAGAACACCGCGATCATCCGGTATCAGCCGCAGATCACCCGCGAACAGATCGAGGTGCAGCAGGTGATCATGCTCAATATGGACCCGCCCGCGCACACCAAGAGCCGCCGCATCGTCTCGAAGGGATTCACGCCGCGTGCGGTGGAGAGCCTGCGGCGCGCACTCACCGAGCGGGCCGCCGCCATCGTCGCCGATGCCAAACACATCGGAAGCGGAGATTTCGTCGAACTGGTCGCCTCCGAGCTGCCACTGCAAGCCATCGCCGAGCTACTCGGAGTCCCCCAGCAGGACCGTAAGAAACTGTTCCACTGGTCGAATCAGATGATCGGAGCCGATGATCCGGAATTCGCGGGCGACGCGGCCACCGCACAGCTCGAATTGACCGGCTACGCCTGGAATTTGGCCGAGGAGCGGCGCAAATGCCCGGCCGAGGACATCGTCACCACACTGGTGCACGCCGACATCGACGGCGAGCATCTCAGCTCGGAAGAATTCGCCTTCTTCGTCATCCTGCTCTCGGTGGCAGGCAACGAAACCACCCGCAATTCCATCACCCACGGCATGAAAGCCTTCGTCGACCACCCCGACCAATGGCAGCTCTACCGTGAACGCCGCCCGCGCACCGCACCCGACGAGATCGTGCGCTGGGCCACCCCCGTCGCCGCCTTCCAGCGCACCGCGACCCGCGACGTCGAACTCGGCGGCCAAGCGATCAAAAAGGGCCAGCGAGTCGGAATGTTCTACAGTTCAGCCAATTTCGACGAAACAGCCTTCGACGACCCCTTCACCTTCAACATACTGCGCGACCCCAACCCACACGTCGGTTTCGGCGGCGCGGGCACCCACTACTGCCTCGGCGCAAACTTGGCACGCCTCGAGATCGACCTGATGTTCAACGCCATCGCCGACGCCATTCCCGACATCACCCAGGTCTCCGAGCCCGAGCTCCTGCGCTCGGGTTGGCTCAATGGGATCAAACGCTGGGAAGTCAGATTCGAGTAACCCTCGAGCTCAGCGCCTCAGGGATCCCATCTACCACCACTCACCCCGAACAGCGGAAAGCCCGTATCTCATTCGAACATCAAAGATACGGGCTCCCATGTGACTACGGGTGGTCGAACTCCCCGTCATGCACCCCAGCCATGAAAGCGTCCCACTCCCCAGGAGTGAACACCAGCGCCGGACCGGTCGGATTCTTGGAGTCACGAACACCCACCATGCCACCGTTGAGGTGCGCGATCTCCACGCATTCCTTACTGCCGCCGCTGCGGCTGCTCTTGAACCAGCGGGCTCCGGACAGGTCAGCGTTCACGCTCATGCTCCCTTGCTGCATCCCTTAGCAGGATCCTGCTACTGCTCTCATCCAACGATGTGCGTTGGAAGATGTCGTACGCCTGTACGTACCGCTGAACGGTACCTACCTTCTCCGAATACATGTCTCCGGTGTAATTCTCGGCGTACACGATCGTCGGCTCAACTGATTTGCCCTGGCTGTCGACACCGAAGTCGAGGACTACGAACGGGCCGATCTGGTCGCCCGTCGGCATACCGGCAGCGAAGGGCAGAACTCGCACGCATACGTTCGGGCGAGTGCCCGCGTCTGCGAGGTGTCGAAGTTGCTTCGCCATGATCTTCGGACTTCCGATTACTCGACGCAAGACACTCTCGTGAAGGATCACTTCCAACCGAACCGGCTTGGTGCCCCGCGTGATGAGCGCTTGGCGTTGAAGTTTGAGCCGAACGCGGCTGTCCAGCTCCGAGTCCGTATCGTCTGGATTTGCTGCCCGAGCGAGCACCTCTGTGTAGTCCGCAGTTTGGAGTAGACCGGGTACGAGGTCGGGCTGGTACGTGGTCAATCTATGCGCGGATGCTTCCAGGCCAACGTAGATGCTGAAATTCGCCGGGATGACATCACCGAACTCATGCCACCACGACTTCACGGCGGCCTGCCGCGCGAGTCCCACGAGAGCGGCAGTGCGGTCGTCGTCCAAACCGTAAATGCGGCACAATTCGCGGACATCAACGTCTCGTACGCGGTCCGATTGTCCACGCTCTAGACGCTGTAGCGTGCTCTTTCCCCACTGCATGAGCTGGGCAGCGTCTTCCAAGGTCATGCCCATCGCATCGCGGCCTTCCTTGAGATAGCGGCCGAGTTGACGTCGTGGGAGTGTGCTGCTTGCGTTGTCCGGCATTGACGTTCCGTCCTGAGATGTCCGCGCGTCCCATGTTGGGAAGATTCTGGCATCCGCATCGGGATCGCCGCTGGGCTTTTCGCCTAGATCGTTTGGGATCCCAAAATGACCCATTGGAACACCGCCGGTAGGTGTGTACTGATCACGCGCCCGGATCTTCGGATTACCCCTCCTCACGTCCCCGGACGCTACTTACTTTGCTAACCAAGCTGACCAGGAGTCAGGATGCCCGCGCCCACGATTGCCGAGGAAGTCCTCGGCCGATGCCACTACTGCCGCACCGCGTGCGCACTCCCCTGCCACGTCGATGAACGCGGCAGACTCGCCGTCACCATCGGCGGCACACTTCGCGCGCTCATGCTCGCTGAATATTGGGGTTACCGAGTCCAGGAAGAGCTGGCTGCTTGGCGGATGAGTGGGCCGACGATCTGGCATCCGGTGCGGCGACTGACGATTTTGACGGGCGCGTATCCCATCGATGAACACGACCCTGCAATGCGAGATCTGTTGCGGCGCACCGATTCGGTGCTGGTCGAACCGGGCAGGCCGATCATCCTGCCGTCGCCTGGAGACGGTGTCCGTGGTTAGGCAACGCCGATCAGGGATCTGTTCCGGCCGACCATGGCAACCGTTCTCACCATGCTGGCCGAATGCGCAGCACGGGAGATGCGATGAGCGCAACCCTGTTCCTTGTTCTCCCCTACGACAGCGGGGACCATCCCGAGTTCGACAGCAGAGCCCGGCCGTCTGCGCTGAAAGACAAACTGCGCCACGACAACCCCCCTTGGCCGGTGTCGAGCCGTGCCGATGCCGAGAAGGCGCTGAGCGTCCACCAGTACTGCGATCCACTGGAGTGTTCCACCAGGGTTGCCGCAATCATCGTGACGCGCAACAACTGCGAGTACTTTCGAAACCGGATGCGATGACCGTGCCGTGGCCCGCTGAACCGGATGTGCATCTGCGGATAGACCTACAAGGAGTGATCCTGCACTACGCCGCACACCCGGATGCTGCGTATCGACTGATCGAAGACCAGCGGATCCACCGCTACATAGACAACGTTTCCGTGGTCCCCGGTGACGGCAGCGGCCTACCCCGCCTCCCCTGCGAACAGCTCTACCTAGCGCCATGAGCAGGCGAACCCGAGGCTCGAGAGAGTTCCTATCCGTATCACTGGATCCTGCGACATGTGCATGATGTCGGCAGCTTTGTCTACGCGCTCGATCGGTTGTTGTGTGCCATGATCGGGCAATGGACTGGCACGATCCGCATCACCGAGATACGGCAGCGCCCACTGATGTTCGAGGAGCTCACAGCCATTCCAGTCTGCATCGCGTCGAGCTCGACGAGAGCACCATCTGCGGTTGTTTCCACTGTTGCGCGACCTTCCCGCCCACGGAGATTCGGGAATGGACCGACGAGGATGCAGGGCAAGGGCAGACTGCGCTGTGCCCCCGGTGCGGCATCGACAGCGTAATCGGTGATCGCTCGAGGTACCCGATCACGACCGAATTCCTGGAGACGATGAGGGCGTACTGGTTCTGAGTCGTTCGGCGCAGATATGGTGCTCGGTCGCTGAACGACGTCAGGCTGCCAGGAGCACTATTTCCTCGCCCGGGTCGGCAGTTTCGACATCGACACCGCTGGTTTCACCGAGGACGAGCGCACCTCGATCACCGGCCACCGCTGGTGGACACAGGACGAGTTGAACGCGACCAGCGACCGACTGGTGCCCGGCGATCTGCGTTCTCTCCTGGCCGCCCTGCTGGTCTCAGGGCCACCCGAAGCACCCATCACCCTCGCGACCTGACACAACACCTATTGACTCGCCGGGGCGACGGTGACGAATGCGCCCAGCGGCAACGCGAGACGGGCGGCGTGTACGGGCCGGGAAGACAACCCCGACAGAGAAGATCAGCAGGGCCCGCCGCCGCGCGGCCCAGGTTCGATCGCATCAGCGGGCCAGCCAGGCGATCCATTCCCAAACTACTGATCCGGCTGCGTCCGACCGATTACCGTTTCTGTGTCGGCCCTTCTGAGCCGCCCGGAAGGTCCCGACACCCTCGGGGATGGTCACTCCCGGTACAGGACGTGTGCTCGGCTCCGACCGGACGGCGAATGTCACGACCGCAGGCGAGGTGAGGCATGAACGAGCAGCCGAACATCGTGTTTTTCTTTTGGGACAACTTCGGGTGGGGCGAGCTCGGATGCTATGGCGGCGGGGTGCTGCGCGGTGCACCCACACCGCGGATCGACGCCCTGGCCGAGGAGGGCCTCAAGCTGCTGAATTTCAACGTCGAGGCGCAATGCACGCCGAGCCGTTCGGCGTTGCTGACCGGCCGCCATGCGATCCGTTCCGGCACCCAGACAGTGCCCATCGCCGGCGGCCCTGACGGGATGACCCGGTGGGAGATCACGATCGCCCAGGCGCTCTCGGACGCCGGGTACGCCACGGGGATGTGGGGCAAATGGCACCTGGGCAGTGACCCCGAGCATCGCAGCCCGGTCGACTTCGGGTTCGACGAGGCGGTGTGGTGCCCGCGCACGGCCGATGAAGTGCTGTGGACCATGCAGTCCTACTTCCCCGATGGCGCGGTGACCGCCGCCCCATATGCGGGGTCGACGCAGATCCCTCTGGAACCGCAGCCGATCTACTCGCGCAGGAAAGGCGAGAAGTCCGAGAAGATCTCGAACTACGACGCCGAGTTCCGGGCCGGATTCGATCGGAAGATCACCGAATGGGCCTGCGATTTCATGACCCGCGCCACGGAGACGGACAAGCCGTTTTATGTCTACCTGCCCTACACACAGGTCCACAATCCGTCCATCCCGGACCCGCAGTATGCAGGCACAACCAAGCGAGGGAACTGGGCCGACATTCTCACCCAGATCGATGCCTTCACCGGCACGATCCTCGACAAGCTCGACGAACTGGGCATCGCCGAGAACACGATCGTTGTCTGGACCTCCGACAACGGCGCCGACACCACGAACCACCTCCCGGCGATCGACCCGGATCCGGTAGGCGGTCAGTGGCACGGATTCTCCGGGCCGTGGCGGGGTGGGTTGTTCACCACCCTCGAGGGCTCCAATCGGACACCGTGCCTGGTGCGCTGGCCTGGAAAGGTGCCCGCAGGCCGGGGCAGCAACGAACTCGTGCACGAGGTCGATTTCTTCACCACCCTGGTGACGGCCGCGGGTGGCACGGTCCCGGGAGACCGGCAGATCGACGGTATGGACATGTCGGGCTTCCTGCTGGGCACGGACGAGGACTCGGGCCGCGACATGGTCCTGTGCATGCAGGGCAACCGGCTGCAGGCCGCAAAGTGGCATCAATGGAAAGTTCACCTGTTCCAGCAGGACGACTTCTACTCCACCTGGGCTCCGACCAACGTGCCGATCCTCTACAACCTGGAGTGGGATCCACGCGAGGAGCATCCGGTCGACTTCCCCCATGCCTGGGTCCTACACCCGGTCGCTGCCGGGGCCGGCGCATTCCTCAAGTCGCTCGTGCTCGAGCCGCCCATCAAGCCGGGCACACCCGACCCCTACGTGCCACCCGAACCCGGTGAACTGCAACCGCAGACACACCTGCAGATCGGACCCATCATGCAGTACATCACCACGCTGGTCAGGTCTCATGAAGAGCTTCCCGACCCAGGCCACGGGATCGAGCACCAATCCGGATGAGCGAACGAAAGCAACCAACGCGCACCAGCTATCTCCCCAGGAGCACGCCGACGCCCCGGCCGCTCTGCAGCTGGCGGCGCGCTGTCAACGCCGGGTACCTGGTCGCTCTCGTCCGCGCCGAAGCCGTCTTCGAGAAGGGCAAACTCGTGGAACGGCCGGTCGACCCGTCCGATGTGAAGGAGGCCACCTGAGATGGCCGGACGCCCGCTGTCCGTCGAGGAATGCGACCAACTCTGGCAAGCATGGACTCCCGCCGAAGCCGCCGAACGGCTGTCGAGCACCCCGCCATGCTGGTATGTCGCAGCCGGGTGGGCGCTGGATCTGTTTGTCGGCGGCCTCGGACGTGAGCACTCCGATCTCGAAATCGGAGTTCCACGTGCACGATTCGCCGAGATCGTGGACGCGTTCCCCGGCTACGAATGGGACGTCGTCGGCGACGGGCACGCCTGGCCGTTTCCCGAGGAAGCGGACAACCAGCATCAGACATGGCTGCGCGAACCGGCGACCGGGCTATATCGCCTCGACGTGTTCCGCGAGCCACACCGTGGCGATCGATGGGTGTGCCGCCGCGACGCATCGATCACCCTGCCCTACGACGAGCTGATTCTCCGCACCGCCGACGGCAATCCCTACGTGATCCCCGAGGTCGTACTCCTGTTCAAGGCGAAAGCCCGACGAACCAAAGACGAGACAGACTTCCTACACGCGCTCCCCGCGATGGACCGGCCACGGCGATCCCGACTGTCCGGGTGGCTATCGCGAGTACACCCCGGCCATCCCTGACTGGAAACACTCTCGAACCACAGGTATTGACAATTACTCCCGCCCGGCGGCTACCGTGGCCTGCAACGGAACGATCATCACAGCCTACCCAGGAGGTGGATGCTGTGGCCGACCCGACCACTGCTGGACTAACCGCGTCCGTAATCAGGGCGGGACGCGATTGGACGCTGGGATCAGCACAACTGACCAGGGGCGGTTGGAGATCGCCGAGCGCTGCGGCGTCACCCTCGAACCTCCGGTCGAGATCCGCTTCGCCGATAAAGCGATTGTCGACTACTACAAGCGCATCGCTGACGAAACGCATCTCCGGGGCAACACATTCCGCATCAGCCCGTTCGCATGTGGCTCCGACCCGAGATCTACCGGCTAGAGAAACCTTTCAGCACCAACTCGACCATGAGGTCACCGATTTCGTGGGCAAAGCCGTTCATGTTGCACAGCGCGATAACGCTGGTGTCGAACTCCGGCAGGTGCTGAACCATCACCTCACAGCCGGGATCCTCGCCGGTGTGCCCGAATCGGCCACCGCCGTAGAGGAATACGCCGTAGCCCACCTCCACACCGTCGCGCACCACGCAGCGTGGCGTGAGCATTGCGGCCCGCAACTGCTCACCCAGCAGAGTGCCATCGGCATAGGCGCGCAGGAACCGGTCCAGGTCGGCGGCGGTGGCGAAGGCTCCGCCGTCGGGACCACCCATCGACGGGATCGAGTAGATGTTCGACCGCCACGGCCCACCTGCCTCTCGTGGCGGCAGGTAGCCGATGGCGAGGTGCGTCTGCACCTCGTCCAACGCGAAGAAGCCGGTCGAGGTGAGACCGGCGGGTTCGAGCACGGACTCCGCGACTGCGTCAGGATAGGGCACCCCGGCGATCTCCTCGACGATCAGCCCGAGCAGGACAAAGCCTGCGTTGGAATACTGAAACCGTTGTCCGGGTCGCCCATGCGGTGCGAGGTTCGCGAACAGGGAAAGCATGTCCGCCGGGCACAGGATCCGGTAGTTGGGCCGGTCCGTCCATAACGCTGCGTAGTCGTCGCCCTCCTCGAAGTAGTCCGCGATACCGGAGGTATGGCTGAGCAGATGGTGGACGGTGACGTCGGGGCGCAGCGTGGTCGGGCAGCGGCCAGCGGGGAGGATATCCCGCACCGCCGTGTCGAAGGAGACCAGCCCGCTGCGGACGAATCGGGCCACGGCGACGGCGGTAAACATCTTCGTCACAGACGCCAAACCGAAGCGGGTTTCCGTACTGACGGGAATGCCTTCGGACCGATTGGCCAGCCCATAACAACCCTCGAACTCCCGCACCCCACCGCGTGCGATAACAGCGATACCGGAATAGCCGCGCTCCTGCTCCCACATCCGCAGCCTGGCATCCAAAGTGCCCAGCGCCCGATCGGTATTCGATTGCCCCGGCTGGCTACGCAGACGGGATTCCACGTTCTCGAGGTCGCCGGTCATCTGCCTATCTCCGCTAGAGGCTATTCATCAGCTGGAAGGAACGCGCCAGCGACGTGGTCAGGTCGCCGACTACCCGACGTTCGTCGGCGGTGGCATCGGGCAGCACCGTATCAGCGAGCTGTTGTACCCGTGCCAGACAGTCGGCACGGCTGTGTGCGTCGACCTCGTCTGCCCGGTGCCCGTCGGCCGTACCGGCGGCCAGTGCCGCCGCGTATCGATGGCCCACCCGGCCCACTCCGAGCCGTGGGTCGATGCGAGCCAAGCTCCGACCCTTGATGAGGGTGAGATCGCCCGGCCCTCGACCGGCGGCCAGCGAGTGCTGCAGTTCTGCCATCGGTACATGATCGGCGAACATGCGCTCCGCCGCGGCATCTCCAGTGGCGAATGTGTAGTAACCGGCCTCGGTACAGGTGGCTACCACACCTTCCTCCGGTTGGAGTACCGGCCACACGGCCCCGCGGTCCCGCGGGAAGCACGGACGGTATGCCAGTCGGTGCAACAGCGACGACAGCGGTGCCTTCCAGGAGAACGAGTCGTCGAACCGCTCCGCGATCACCGGGCGCACCAAGCCGAGGAGGCCGCCTGTTTCGACGAGGTGATGGTGGATCAGCTTCGCAGCGCGCACTACGGCCAGTACATCGCACACCTCCGGGCCCAGCTCGGGTGCCTGAGTTATGAGGCAGCGCAATGTGTGTCGATGGATATAGATTCGACGCCCGTCTGCGCAGCCGGTACCCGGGTCTCGGCCGTGAACCATGGCGTCATCTCCGGTACGTGAGAAGGTAGATCCCAGCGTCTCCGACGGCGCACAGGCGGGTGCCGTCCGGATGCCAGGCGACGCCGAGCAGTGGCGCGGCGAGCCGCAGCGCGCAATGGCATTTACCGGTCGCGAGGTCCCACAGCCGTATCGTCTGATCACTGCTGACTGTGGCGAGCAGGCCACCATCCGGCGAGAACGCACAGTTCTCGACCCATCCGGTGTGGCCCTCGAGCACAGTCTCGCCCGCACCGGTGGCGATCCGCCAGATTCGCGTCGTCTGGTCGTCGGAAGCAGTGGCCAGCAACGCTCCGTCCGGAGAAACGGCGCAGTGGGTTACGCTGTCGGTGTGCCCCGACAGCACGGCCACCTCGGTCCAGTCGGGAGCCCGCCACACTCGGGCCTTCATGTCGAACCCGGTGGTCACGAGCAGGTTTCCATCCGGGGAGAAAGCACAGCTCTCCACCCACTCCTGGTGGCCGGTAAGCACTTTCACCGCGCGGCGGGCATCGACATCCCATAGGCGGACTGTGCGGTCACTGCTCGCGGTGGCGAGCAGCCTGCCGTCCGGCGAGAAGGTGCAGCGGCGGATCCGGTCGGAATGGCCGTGCAGCGTGGCCCATTCGGCCCCGGAGTCGACTTCCCACAGTCGCGCCACACCGTCGCTACCGACGGTTGCCACCAGGCTTCCGTCAGGAGCGAACGCGCAGTCGCGCACCCAGTCCACGTGTCCACGGAGCGTAGCCAGTTCGCGTCCGCTCGACACTTCGTAGAGCCGCGCGGTCTGATCGTTGCCGACTGCGGCAAGTGTCTTCCCGTCGGGGGATATCGCGCAACCGTTCACTCTGGTGGACGAACCACCGAGTACCAGCTGTGCGGTGCAGTCCGCCACCTGCCACAGCCGTACTGTTCCGTCGAACCCGGTGGTGGCCACCAGGTTTCCGTCCGGCGAGAAGTGGCACTCGCGGACCCAGTCGGTATGCCCGGTCATGGTGCCGTACTCGGTGTGGTCCGATACCCGCCACAGCGGCACCGCCCCGTTTCCTGCGGCGGCGACGAGCAGGGTTCCGTCCGGAGAGAACGCGCATTTGCGCATCCACATGTCGGGTCCGATCAGCACCGCCGATTCCGTCCCGTCGGCGCAGCGCCACAATCGGACGGTGCTGTCGTGCCCCGTGGTCGCGAGCAACGTTCCGTCCGGGGAGAACGCGCAGCCCCACACATTGTTGCGATGACCGCGCAGCACCAGCTCGAGCCGCCCGGTGGCCACCTCCCACAAGCGCACCGTGGTGTCGAAACCGGTGGTGGCGATGCGGGTTCCGTCCGGGGAGAACGTGCAGTCGGTCACCCGGCCGATGTGACCGGTGAGGGTGCCGGACAAGGTGCCATCGGCGACCGACCATAGCCGGACGACGCCGTCATCGCTGGACGTCGCGATAAGTCGTCCATCCGGGGAGAACTCGCAACTGGTCACCCACTCGGCGTGTACGAGGACGGTCCACAGCGTGCGGGTGGCCAGTTCCCACAGCCACACCCGGCCGTCGGTACTGGCAGCCGCGACCAGTCGGCCGTTCGGTGCGAAGACACAGTAGAAAATCTCACCGGCATGGCCGGGCAGTATCGAGTTCAGGGATCCATCCGCAGTGCACCAGAATCGGATCGTGCCGTCGCCGCACGCGGTCGCGAGCAGCACGCCGTCCGGAGAGAACGCGCAACTGGTCACCGCGCCGACCGCCGCGCTTGTGGTGTCCTCAAACGTGACCCGGTCGGGTAGCAGCCACCGCGGCTCCAGCCGGGGGGCGGGCAGAGAGGGCAGGTACCGGTCCAAAACCGTTGCCAGTTCGGGCATTCCGTGCACTCGACTGGCCAGCGTCGCGCCCAGCGTGGTAGGCGGTGGTATCGGTTCCAGCAGGCGGGACGACCGGTTCAGCACGTTATGCAGCACGTTGGCGACACCGGAGTCCACCAGTGCCACATCGGCCGCGGCACCGATCACCGAACCGAGTAGCCGGGTTTTTGCCTCGGTCCAGCGCAGGTCACAGACCAAGGCGGCCAGTTCGTCGATCAGGTGTGCCTCGGCGAGATGGTACGGCACGAAGCGCCAGAGGTAGGAATCCTCCGCGGGCAACAGCCACCAGGGCGTCGGTGGGGTCTCCTCGGACGGAAGCAATCGCGCACGCACCGCGATTATCAAGCGGGCATGTGCGTCTCGCAGTTCTGTCGGACTGCGGTGCGCGCGCAAGTATGCCCGGATCACGTCGTGGATAATCAACCGAGGGCCCGGCGGATCGAGCCGATAGTCCGCAACCAGCCCGAGGTTGACCAGCTCCCCGCACAGCGCGTCGCCCCGACGGCCCGGCCACAGCATCTCCAGCACCGGAATCGGGATCTCCACGTCCTCCGGAAAGATTGCCAGATCGAGGTAGCGTCCCAGGTCTTCGTGGTCGAGCAGACGCAGGCTTGCGTTCATGGTCGCTTCGATTGCCCGCGCTCGCTCCGTGGACCTGGCGGTATCGAGTGCCGAAGGCCCCTGTTTCGCCAGCAGCGCCAGCACATCCGCGGCGGCATGCTGCGGGGACTCCCCCCGGGAAACCCGATGGCGCAGCGCTCCATTGATCAGGTTGAGCAGCACCGGCCACCGGCCCGACGCTCGGATCAACCCATCAATGATGAGTGGCGGGAGCCCGTCGACGCCACTGCCGACCAGTTCGCCGGCCTGTGCGGTGGACATCTCGTCGACCGGAATGCTCACACAGCGGCTCGGCAATATATCTGGCATACGGGTGGTAACCAACCGGGTGCATTCCCGCCCGCCGTAGCGGAACGGTCGCAGCTGCGATTCCTCCCAGACGTCGTCGACGATGATCAGCACCGGCGGGCGCTGGTCGAGTAGTCGGCCCAGTTCCGCACCGGCGATATCAGGTTCCGAGATCGATGGCCGCTTCCCGTCCAACAGGTACGCGATGTCGTTGATGCGCTCGGCCAGGTCCGCGCCGTGTACCTCCTGGCCGAGCGCCACCCACAGCAGCCCACCCGGGTAGCGCTGCTTTATTTCAGCTTGGTGGGAAACCCAATTGGCGAGCATCGTCTTGCCGAACCCGCCCGCGCCGCGCAGCCCCGTCGTCAACCCGACGTCGACAGGGCTCGGGGCACAGAGCGCATCGATCAGCCAACCGCCGAGTTCCGGGCGTTCGACCATGCGGTCCAGCGGCGGCGCCATCCACGGCCGACGCGCGGCAACCGACGGGAAGCCCGAAACGTCATCGGCGGCCTGCTGTTCGTTTTGGCGTTCGAACAGGGCGTGCAGTACCGCCGCGCCCAGGTCTTGCGCCGACTCGAATTTTCGGACAATCAGTCCGGCATGTTGCAGCCGGTACCGGAAGGCATCGATGTCGTCGCGATCGCGATCGAGCAGCCGAACAGGTATCGGCGCGTCTTCATGCAATACGAAAATGATCCGCGGGATACGCGCCCGCGTCGCGGCGGCGAACTCGAGTTCGGTATACGAGAGGTCCTCGGCGGTTCCCGGTACCCGGCTGCCATACCGGAAACCGATCAGGCCCAGATAGACATCACATTCGCGGACCCGCCGCTCGCAATACTCGGCCGGGACGTCGCTGGATGCCGCGAAGTGGCTCATATCGACCGGCCGCAGACCGGCCTTCAGCACCGCATCGATAGCTACTTGTACGAACGATCGGTCCGCCGGGTATCCGGCCATGTCGGAGGTATGACTGAGAAATACCGACCCACCGGCACGGATGCGCATTCCATTGCCTCACAGAAGAACTGGACCCAGCGCCTCGGGACGCCCCCACGGACTCAGTCTACCGGCGCCCGGTTCCCCGCGGTCGGATTCGACCGGTCCGGACCCGCCCGCTCGACGGCCCATGCTCTGTTCTCCCCGGCAGTAAGTGCCTCAACCCGTTCGGCCAGTATCCGGCGTCGGTCCGCTCCGGTGTAGGGACCGGCTTCGGCCAGGTAGAGAAACCGCTCATGTCTGAGCGCTTCTGCGGCGGCACGAAAGTGGATCCAATCGGACTGCCACTGGAACAGCTGTTGCGCCCCTTCCGCGATGACCACCGCCGCGGCGACGATGGCCGTAACGTAGCCCGCCACACCCGTCGCTGCCAGCACCGGAACGATCGCACCGACTGCGATTTGACCGAGTTTTACTTGCTTATAAGCTTTTTGGGCTCGCCGGCTCTTGTCTGCGTACCAGCGCACCTGATCCTCCAGGCGCAACCAGGCCGCGTCGCCCACGCCCGAACTGCCGACTGGCTCGATTGCCTCCACCACGAATCACTCTTAACACGGAAACTATGGCCGCAATCGTGCATTCACGAAGAACATGCCCCGACCGGGACAGCGCGGCCTTGGGCGAACCTCGTGATGAGACGCGGGTTAAACAGAGGTGAAAAGATCGCGCCACGACACTTCTCGTCAGTGTTTACGTGCCACGCCCCCATAGGCACCGGACTGTTCGGGATGCGCACCGATGTCGTCGGGGTTGTCGGGCCGCCACAGCGGCAAGTGGACGAGTCCGGGTTCGACCAGCGACCAGCCGTCGAAGTACTCGGTGATCTCGGCCTTCGAGCGGAGCACGATTTCGGTCGAGGTGCGGCCGGAGAGTTTCTGCGCCTCGAGGACCTCGGTGGGCTGGCCATCGGAGGTGGCGTGGGTGATGGCCAGGAAGCTGCCGGGGGCGACCGCGTCGCGCAGACCGGCCACGCAGCCGAGCGGGTCGGCCGCATCCGAGACGAAATGCAGCACGCCGAGCAGCAGGACCGCCACCGGCTGGTCGAAGTCGATCAGCTTGGCTACCTGGGGGTCTGACAGGATGGCGTCGGGGTCGCTGATGTCGGCCTGGATGATTGCGGTGTTCGGGTCATCGCCGAGGATCGCTCGGCTGTGCGCGACCGCGACGGGATCGATGTCGACGTAGACCACGCGGGCCGACGGGTCACGCCCCTGGGCGACTTCGTGCACATTGCCGACCGTGGGAATTCCGGACCCGATGTCGAGGAACTGGCTGATCCCGGCATCGATGAGGAAGCGCACGCAGCGGCGCAACAGGTCTCGGTTCGCGCGCATGGTCTCGGCGACGTCGGGCGTGAACGCCTCGATCTGCTGTGCGAGCTGCCGGTCGATCTCGAAGTTGTGCATGCCGCCGACGAAATAGTCGTACACCCGCGACGCGCTCGGGCGATCCAGATCAATGTCATCGGGAGCCCAACTCGGTCTGGTCATGGATTATGAAATCCTTTCGTGCCGCGCATATTTCGGCCACGCCCGCACCCAAAGGGCGGAGGCGCCGCCATAGTATCCCAGCAGCGCTCAGCCTGCTGTAGTTCACGCGCGGCGGCCAACGCGGTTAGGATCATGACCCATGGGTTGGGATGCCGGGCCCGGGCCGGATTCGGACGACCCGCACGCCCTGGCCGGCCGCTGGACGGCTGCACTCACAGGTGGGGTCCGAGACCATGTGGTGCCGATGAGTGCCGAGGAAACATGTGCGCTGCTGGCCAGGCTGGCAGGTGAATTCGAGGCGATCGCCGGGGTGCCGGAACCGGCCGCCAGGGTCGCCGAGCTCGGGGCCGAGCTCGCTCGATCGCATTTCGTCGGGGATGAGGTGCTGGGTCGCAGTATTGCCGTGCTCGGCACGCATTTCGGCGCGGCGGCCGTCATACCGCCCGATCGTCTCGCCGACATGCTCGCAGCCTTCGCCAACGGCTACGTCAGGGCCTTCCGCGCCTGGTTGCTCGCCGAGCAGGAAAGCGTCAGAGCCGCCGAGATCGTCGCGAGACGCAGCGTCGAGCAACAACTGCGAGCCAGCGAAGCCCGGTTTCGCGCGGTGTTCACCCAGGCCGGGATCGGCACCGGGCTTTCGGATCTGAGCGGCCGGATCATCGAGGTCAACACCGCGTTCGCCACCATGCTCGGCTATCTGCCCGAGGAAATGCGCGAGCTCTCGGGCACCGATCTGGTGCACCCCAGCGACGATCACGGCATGTGGGACCTCTACTTGGCGCTGCTGCGGGGCGACCACGACAACGTGCAATTGGAGAAGGCGTACCTCCATCGCGACGGCCACACGGTGTGGACCAACCTCAACGTCTCACTCATCCGTGATGAGCACGGTGACCCGCAGTACACGCTGGTGCTGGTGGAGGACATCTCCGAATGGCGTGCACTGCGGGAACATCTGAACTATCGGGCCCACCACGATCAACTGACCGGCCTGCCGAACCGGTCCCGTTTCATCGACGCCCTCACCGCCGCGTTCGCCGACCCCACCCGCAGCTTCGGTCTCTGCTACATCGACCTCGACCATTTCAAGATCGTCAACGACACCTTCGGACACGCGATCGGCGACGCACTACTCGTGCAGGCCGCCGCCCGCCTGAGCGCCTGCGCCACCCGGCCCGGCCAGCTCGTCGCTCGCATGGGCGGCGACGAATTCGTCATCCTGGTCCCACAATCCGCGGGTGCGAGCGAGGTCGCCGAGACCGTGCTCGACGTCTTCACCCAACCGTTCGACATCCACGGCCACCACCTGACCGTCACCGCGAGCATCGGCGTGATGGCAGCCCGCACCGAGCACACCAGCGCCGACGAACTCCTGCAGGCCGCCGACACGACGATGTACTGGGCCAAGGCCGCAGGCCGCGGCCGCTACGTGATCTTCGACGCCGACCGGGGCAGGCGCGAGCACACCCGCACCGAACTCTCGGCTGCCATGCCCGCGGCGCTGACCCGCGACGAACTCTTCCTCGACTATCAGCCGATCGTCGACCTCGCCGACGCGCAGATGGTGGCGGTGGAAGCCCTGGTGCGCTGGCGACATCCCGTGCTAGGGGTGCTCACCCCGGCTCAGTTCGTCGACCTCGCCGAAGACAACGGCCATATCGGCGCGCTGGGCGCGCTGGTCCTCGAACGGGCCTGCCGCGACAGCCGCGACTGGCACGACCGCTACCCCGGCAGCACGCCGACCGTCAGCGTCAATGTCTCGGCCGCCGAGGTCTCCGACCCCACGTGGCTGGACCGTGTGCAACATGTCTTGTCCGACACCGGCATCCCACCCGACAGCCTGCAACTCGAGCTGACCGAACGGGCCTTCATGCAGACCAGCGGACGCCCACTGCAAGCCCTGCGGACGCTGGCCGCGCTGGGTGTCCACATCGCGATCGATGATTTCGGCACCGGCTACTCCAATTTGGCCTACCTCAGCCAACTTCCGCTCGATGTGATCAAACTGGCGGGCCCCTTCGTCCACCGCATCCGAACCCCCGACGCGGCCAGCCCCTCCGACGTGCTGGTACTGGAATCGATCATCGAACTCAGTCACGCCCTCGGATTCACCGTCACCGCCGAATGTGTGGAGACCAGCTATCAGGCCAGCCGACTTCACGATCTGGGCTGCGACACCGCCCAAGGCTGGCTGTTCCATCGACCCATGCCTGTCGACGAGGTGACCGATCTGCTCGCAGTCCGGTCACCCGCGCCGCACCGCGCGGCCCGCTCCGGAGCCGCACCACCTGGCCGGTAGCGCACCAGCCGGTCAGCAGTTCAGGACGATGTCCCCGGCAGGCGAGCCCACACCCGGCGTGGTATTGGCAACCGTGACGGCCGAACCGTTGACAGCGATCGTCACGCCGCCTGCGACACCGGGCGCGTGCGCGACCGGAGCCGCACCCTCCAGCGTGACGGCAAAGGCCCCCGCTGTCGGTGTGGTGACCACTAAGTCTCCTGCGAGCACGCCCGCTCCGAAATTCGCGTTCTGACCTGGCACAAGAACTGTTCTGGGCATTACCGGACTCCAAAGTCTTTTTACCGTAAAATAGAGACTGTCCGCCAAATCTATTGGGGCAGAGATGATTTGATTGTCACTAAATGGCAGCAACCTGGTCGCGAACACAGAATCGTACGCCCAATGATGTTCTGCCACACCTACTTTCATCTGAACAAGCGCCAAGGCGATCGGTCGGTTCGCTCCCCCGAAGGACAGGCAACGATCGAGAGCTCGTCTCGCGGAAACCATTCCGGTGCCTCGATGTGAAAACCTCGCGATGGACTCCGTGGCCACGCCTATGATTCAACGACGGTCTCCGCGGGTAATCCGGGCTGCCGGAGGCTATGCACAACGAGGAGCAGCATGAACGTCAGAACCGACCTCGAACACGAACTACGCGGGCCGTTGGCGACGCTCGACCTACTCTCCGACCAGGAGGCCGCCGACCTGCTCATGTTGTTCCGCGCGGCCAGGCAACACGAGGCAGACGCACTGTCGCAGTCCATCGATAAGGTGGTGGGCTCGCTGCCCCGGCCACTGCGCGGACCGGCGCGCCGGATTATGTTCGGGGACCGCCGCCACTGATGAGCGACCTGGTAATTCGCGCCCAGATCATGCTGCTGGCGCGCACACTGCACGTCCCAGCGGAGCGACTGGCGCACTTGGAACGCCTCGGCGCCGAGCATCTGCACGAATTGCAGCAACGTATGGCAGGCATCGTCTTCGATCAGCACGCCGAGACATTTCACCGAATCAGCAAGTTGGTGCCGATCATTCCGCTCGGCATCTCGATGCCGCTGGTGCAGCGGATCGTGCCGCCGATGATGACGGGCAGGGCCGCGGGCGCTATCGGCGTCGTGTATCCGAAGAAAGCCGCCGAAACGGTCTCCTTGCTCGGCACGTCCTACGCGGCGGACTGCGCACCGTACATGGATCCGCGTACCGTCGGCCAGATCGCCGATGTCGCACCGCCCGAACCGATCGTGAATGTACTCAACGAGGTACTGCGGCGCAGGGATTACATCACGGCCGGGCCCTTTCTTGCCTATGCGACACCAGCATTGATCGATGCCATCGAACAAGGCGCGCACGACGACGAGGGCCTGATCTTCTCCGCCGCGTACGCGTTCTCGGCGGAGAGCATCAGCGCCATTCTGCGCAGGCTGCTCATTGGTCAATGGCAGCGGATTCCGCGGATCGTGCACACCGTCCTCGTCGGGTCGTCGAGTCTCCAACTCGCGGCGCTTTCGGCCTTCGCGCGCTGCGACGACGACGTGATCACCGCGATCGGCGACATCATGGTCACCATCGGATCCACCGAATCGATCAGCAACCTCATCGTCACCGCCATCCACGTGGGTGCGATACCGGAGCTGCTCACGTTCATCAGCCACTCGAGCCCGACCGCGCTGGATCGGATTGCCGCGAATCCTGTCGTCGGCAATGAGGCGGCGCTCGCCGCGATCATCAAAGAGCTCGACGGCCGCAGCGAACCCGCGATCTGGGGTGGGCTGTTCCAACTGGTCGGGCGCGTCGACGCCGACGCCCAGCGACGGACCGCGCGAATGCTCGCGGACATGTCCGACCAGGCCGTGGCAGCGCTGCCCTCTATCGCCACCGAAGCCAATCTGTGGCCGATGCTGCTGCCGGTACTCGCGGCCGCCGATGCCGAGGTGCACGCCAAGATCGGAGCGGTCTGGGCGACGTTGCCACCGGAACGTCGCGCAGGCCTGGAATTGCGCATCCACGAACTACACCTCGACACCCGACTGGCCGCAATGACGAACGAGATTCCCTCGGTATCGGTGGAAGAGGTGTTCTTCAGACGGCGCCAGATGGGACGGCGACGCGGTCCTGCCGACAGTTGGGAACTGCACTGATCCGGTTCGCGTGTGGACATCTGCCACGACCCGCCGCCTTCGGCCGACCCTCAGCTATCTTGCAGCTGACACACGCCACAGGTAGCCTGTGATGCGCATCACATTCAACTACGTCGAGTGGTCGACTGGCAGGGCGTCGCCGACCACGCCAAGCGGTGAGTAGCCATGTCGGACAGCACACATATCCGCACCCCGGCCAGTCCCACGCCAGATGCCGATCCGGAATTCGCCGCGCGCGCAGAGGCGTTCGGTGGGCGAATGCTGGAGATCCTCAATGACGGCTTTCTGACCCTCTTGATCAGCATCGGCCACCAGACCGGCCTCTTCGACACGATGAGCGGATTACCGCCCGCGACGAGTGCCGACATTGCCCGAGCCGCGAATTTGAACGAGCGATATGTGCGCGAATGGTTGGCCGGTCTCACCGTCGGCAAGATCGTCGACTACCGCCCTGGCGATCGCAGGTTCGCACTACCACCCGCACACGCCGCCGCACTGACCAGAGCGGCGGGTCCGGACAATATCGCGGCCTTCACGCA
Organism: Nocardia sp. NBC_00403; assembly: GCF_036046055.1. Taxonomy (NCBI): domain Bacteria; kingdom Bacillati; phylum Actinomycetota; class Actinomycetes; order Mycobacteriales; family Nocardiaceae; genus Nocardia; species Nocardia sp. NBC_00403. The sequence continues at coordinate 4,432,219 of NZ_CP107939.1, read as the reverse complement.
GTACATTCCGCTGGCCGCGAGCGTCGAGCCCGAAATCGTCGACTGCTTCCGGCACGGCGGCGGTGTCCCCTATTCGAAGTACGGCCGATTTCAGCAGGTCATGGCGGAGGAGAGCGCGGCGATTCACGACGTCGCGCTGATCGACGTCACCATGGCCCTGGCCCCCGGACTTCCCGAGCGGCTCCGCGAGGGCATCGACGTGGCCGACGTGGGCTGCGGCAGCGGACACGCCGTCAACCTGCTCGCCCGGCACTTTCCCGCCAGCCGGTTCGTCGGCTACGACTTTTCCGAGGAGGGTGTTTCGGCCGGCCGCACGGAGGCTCAGGCCTTGGGGCTCACCAACGCTAGTTTCGAGGTTCGCGACGTCACAAATCTCGACGCCTCCAACAGATTCGACCTGATCACCGCGTTCGACACGATCCATGATCAGGCCCACCCGACCGAGGTGCTGCGCGGCGTCGCTACCGCGCTGAAAGACGACGGCACCTTCCTGATGGTGGATATTCGAGCCTCCAGCAACCTCGAGGAGAATATGGAACACCCGCTCGGACCGGGTATGTACGCCATCTCGACAATGCACTGCATGACCGTGTCGCTGGCGCTCGGCGGAGAAGGGCTCGGGACGATGTGGGGTGAGCAGGTCGCCACCCGGATGCTGCGGGAAGCGGGGTTCGGTTCGGTGGACATCGAACACATCGACGCCGATATCTTCAACAGCTATTACATCGCGAGAAAGAGTTGACGGCACAGCGCACAGCGCGACCCGACCCGACCCGACCCGCAATAATCTCGGAAGTCGTGGCATCAGATCGTTTGTGCCGCATCGGCATTGACCAACCTGAGCAAGAACGGCTCGGGCACGTCCGGCCAGCCGGGCTGCCAGCGACCCGCGGTCTGCTCCTCCCGCAGCTCCGCCAGCATCGACAGCACATAGGGTCCCCCGTCGAGTAGGTAGCGGACCGAGCCGAGCTCGGCGCATTGGGCGGTGACGGTGGCCAGCAACGCCTTCGCCGCATCGGTCCGGCCGGCGGCGGCCAGGCAGGCGACAAGTAATCGGCGCGCCTTCAACAGTTCTCGGGGACGATCGACCGCTTCGAGCCGGTCCACCCATTCCTGCGCCCACGCGCAGGCGAGCTCGGTCCGCTCCAGCGAATCTTCGGTCAGCAGCAGCCGGATCGCAGTGAATTCCTCGTACAGCACGGTGAATTCGTCGATCGGGTCGGCGGGGGTACGACGGTCGGCGTAGTCGACCACCGGCAGCGGACCGGTGTCGGGGTTCGGCGGCAACCCGAGCCGCAACCGCTCGTTCTCGACCTCGGCGCGCAACCGCGGCAACGACATCGACCGTGCGACACGGGCGCCCTCGTTCAACCTGCGGATCGCGGCAGCCCGGTCGCCGAGCAACGCCTTGATGCGGGCGCCGACCACGTAGCGGGCCAGCTTGAAATCGACGACACCCGCCTCCGGCCCCAACTTGTAGCCTTCGTCGAGCAGCCGTTCCGCCTCCATGATCTCGCCGCGCTCGTAGAGCAGCTCGCCCAGCAGCGATCCGGCCAGGCGCGCGCCGTAGGAGTGGCTGCCGCCGGACTGTTTGGCCACCTTCATCGCCCGCCGGAAATACTGTTCCGCATGGGCGATGTCGAGCCGCAGGCTGGCGGCGAGTCCGAGAAAACACAACCCGTTCACATTGTTGTAGTAGCCCTTGTTCTGCCGCATGTACGGTGCGGACCACTCCTGAATACGCACCGCCTCATCGAAGTCGAAGCGATAGCCTGCCGCGAAGGACGCGACGTTCGCGGCGATGGCCACGACGTACGGTGACATCTCGTCCGCACGGGCCAGGCACGGCCGCAGCATGTCGTCGACACCGGCCAGCACATCCGCGCGCACCGTCACCACCGCATGCACAACACCCGCTTCGGCGCGCAGATTCGCGGTCACGGTCTCGTCGAGGCCCGCGCTGTCCAACCTCGACTCCGCAAGCCGCAGTGCCCGTTCCGCGGCTGCGGCGCGGTGCAACAGGATGTTCGCCCATGCCAGATCCAGCTGCAGTCGAGGATGAGTCTCGATGGTTGTCGCGGGTAGTTTGCCGACCAGCCCGATGAGGCTGGCGAACTGCCCGTACTCGAGCAGTGACATCCCGTCCGTTTCGACGATCTCCACAGCGCGCAGCTCGTCACCGGCCAGCAGCGCGTGGTCGACCGCTTCGCTCACCTGCCGGTGCTCGGCGAACCATTGCGACGCCGCGCGGTGCAGCTGCGTAATCCGTTCCGGCCGATCGCGTTCCAGCCGCTGCCGCAAGAATTCCTGGAACAGGTGGTGGTATCGGAACCACTGCTCGTCGTCGAGCCTGCGCAGGAACAGGTCCTGCTGCTCGATCCGCTCCAGCAACGCCTGTCCGTCGGCGACGCCGGTGAGCGCCGCGGCCAGCTCGCCACAGATGCGTTCGGTGATCGAGGTCGCCACCATGAAATCGAGCGTCCCCGGTTCGAGGGTGTCCAGGACGTTCTCGGCAAGGAATTCGCTGATGGCATGGTGTCGTCCGGTCAGGTGAGCGATCAGTGCGCCGGGATCGTCACTGCCGCGCAATGACAGCGCGGCGAGCTGCAGCGCTGCGACCCAGCCCTCGGTCGATTCGGTGAGGTCCTCGACATCGCCGCGGTCCAGCTCGAGCCCACCGAGGTCGACCAGGAAGGCATAGGCCTCCTCGACATCGAAACGCAGGGCCGCGGTACCTATCTCGACCAGCTCGTCGCGCGCCCGCATCGAGCTCATGGGCAGCCGGGTTTGATTGCGGCTGGTCACTACGGTGCGCAGGGCCGGACTGCAACTTTCGATCAGAAAGCGCAACGCCCCCGTGGTGGTCGGATCGAGTACCCGGTGCCAGTCATCGATCACGACGGTCAACTGCTCACCGCGCCGGTCGATATCGTTGATCAGCGAGGTCAGCACGTAACGCTCGGCCTCGTCGCCGTGCTCCTCCAGCAGTTCGCCGAGCTCCTGTGCGAGTGCGGGACGCACGGCGCGAATGGCCTCGATGAGGTGCGACAGAAACCAGACGACGTTGTTGTCGTCGTCATCGACGGTCAGCCACGCCACCGCGACCCCGTCGGCGGTCAGGTCCTCGCACCATTGCGCCGCGAGTGTGGTCTTGCCGAAACCAGTGGGGCCGTGGATGACCGCCAGCCGACGGCCACGCCCGGCCCGCAGCAGCTCTATCAGTCGCGCTCGCCCGACCAGCGGGCGCGTCGGCACCGGCGGCCGCAATCGCGTCGCCGGCACGGGTGGGGTCGCCCGCGCGGAAGACCTCCCCGAAGTCCGACGCCGACCCGTTCCGGTCGGCGTGGCGGCCTGGCGATGTCCGACCGGTTCCGCGGCGGCCAACGGAATCGGCATCTCGTCCGGCGCAAGCCCGTACCTGGCTTGGATCTCGCGGAGCCTCTCACCGAATTCCGCTGCGGTAGTCGGCCGTTCGCCGATGTCACGGGACATGGCGCGTTCGATCGCGCGCGTCACGTCGGCGGGCAGACCCGCATCGCTCAGGTCCGGTATCGGCTGCTTGGTGATGCGGAGAAACTGGGCGACCAGCTGTTCGCCGCTGCGCCGCTCGAACACGGCATGACCGGTGCCCGCACAGAACAGCGTAGAGGCGAGACTGTAGATATCGGCCGTCGCATCCGGGGTGCGGCCCTGCAGCACCTCCGGTGCGGTGAAGGCGGGCGAACCGGTGACAGTCCCTGCGGTCGTCTCGAAACCGCCGACCAAGCGGGTAATTCCGAAATCGGCGAGCTGCGGCTCGCCGTACTCGTTCAACAGGATGTTCCCGGGTTTGACATCGCGATGCAGCATTCCGCGCCGGTGCGCGGTCTCCAGCGCCCCCGCGATCTTCACTCCGACGTGCAGCACGTCCTGCCAGCCGAGTGGCCCATGGTCCTGGATTCGAGCATCCAACGAACCATGCGGGTGATACGGCATCACGATGTAGGGCCGCCCGGCCGCCGTCGACCCCACCTCGAACACGCTCACAATGTTCGGATGGCCCGAGAGTTTGCCCATGGCCAGCTGTTCACGGACAAACCGTTCGAGATTCTCCGATTCCAACTCGGCGGTGAGCACCTTGATCGCGACCTCCCGATCCAGCTCCGCCTGAAAACAGCGATACACCACACCGAACCCGCCACGACCGATCTCGACAGCCTCGGCGAACCCGACGGCATCGAGCTCCGCCGCGAACCCTGAGGTCAGGCCGCGTTGCGTGGAAAGCGGATCGATATGCGCCACGACGACCTCGATACAACTGTCGGTTAGTTACTTCGAGGATATTCCCGCCGCCGCAATTGCGTGACTCGACCGACCGTCCGACAGCAGCGAACTCGACGTTTGCTGCCGATTTCCCGAACGAGCTCGGCTGATCCGACCGGAAATCTCCGCGCCGACCGCTTCGATTACCCCTCACCCGGCGACGTGCTCGAAGTCGTGCCGTGCACATCAGTCCTTCGAAATGGCCCAGATGAACGCTCGATCCCGACTAGCACCCGCGCCTTGCCTCGATGCACTATGCCGGGGGCGCCGGGCGCATCTTCGCGGGCGCGGCCATCGGTTGCGTGATCGGCATCTTCATCGGAATCCGGTTCTTCTCGGTCGGCGCGCTCATCGGCTGCGCCATCGGCACGGCCCTACGAAATAGCCACTGAGCGAACAGAATTGACGCACGAACCCGACTGGGCTGTCCGCGCGGCCGCTCAGCCCGAGTGTGCGATGGCCCCAGTCCTGTCGTCTGGGCACCCCGGCACGATTTTGCTACGGTTACTTCCGTGTTTGTCGAACATACGTTCGCCGGGGAATTCGAGTCGCACCTGACTGTCCTGCTCGCCGCAGCGGAGGAATCCCGGCTGATCGACTGGGCCGCGGCCAACGGGATGCGTTACACGCGCATCGAGCTCGATCGTGGTGCGGTAGCCGATCAGCCGATGCTCACGTTCACCCGATCCGGGGTAGTCGATGACCTGGCTCAGGCGGTGCGCGAATACTCGAAAGCATTGCAGGCAGCCGGTTTTCCGGTGACGCGCGCGAAAATCGAGGCGAGCCCGTTCAACGAGGGCGTGCCGCAGACGGCAGCCGAGGCCGCCGTGCTGCCCGCGGGCTGCTACTTCGAGCACCACGTCAAGCTCATCCTGCGCGACGAGACCGACCTGTCCCGTGTGCGCGAGCTCACCGAACCCCACGCCGCACACCTTTCACGCAACGCCCGCCGAGCTGCGGGCAGCGGGCGGCACGAGCGGTTCGTGACCCAGCGCTGTCGCGACATCGGTCTGCCGGAGGCAGGCCGTCGGCTCCAGATACTGCTCGAAGTCCTCCGAGCCGCCGGATTTCCGGCCATCGAGGTGGAACGCGAGTTCGTCGTCTACGACGACCATCCGGCCCTCGACGCGGGCTGGATCATCGAGCCTGCCGCCGCGGCGTGATGACTCCGGAGCAGGCCCACCGCATCGCGCTGGACCACATGCTGGCGCTGACCGCCGGTTCGGAGGTCGGTGCGGGGCTGGTGCTGCGCGGCAGTATGACGCTGCCGGCATGGGTGGGCGAGCTGGCGCGGCCACCAGGGGATTTGGACTGGATCGTGCCCAAACCGGCCGAAACCACCTTTCCGGATCCGCTGCATCCATTCCCCTACGTCGATGACATCGCGGCGGTGCAGCAGTGGCCGGAAGCCACGGATGGGGCCGCCCGGTACCGGATGTGGGCAGACGAAGAGTTCGCAACATTCGGGTTCCGCCCGATGCTGCCCCCGGAAGGCTTGCGCTGGATGCGATCCGAGGAATACACACCGATCTCGCTGTACGACGCAGTGGTCGAGGCGATACGCGGCGAACCGCATACGGCAGGCGGCGTGTGGCTCAGCGCATACGGCGTAGACCCGGATGAGCAATGGACCTACGACTACAAAGTCAGCTACGACACTCCCGGCGAGCGACTCACTGTGCCGTGGTACACCGACGACCCCAAAGTGTCGGGCAAGATACAGCTGGACTTCGCCTCGGACGAAACGCTGCCCGACGCACCGGTCTGGACGGCCGTCCCGCGCGCCGACGGCGGCCCACCGACACCGGTCGTCACGGCAAGCCGGGAACTGTCACTGGCATGGAAGCTGTTGTGGCTGCACCTCGATGCGACCGATACCGGGCAGGCCGCAGGCAAGGATCTCTACGACGCCGTGCTCCTCGCCGAATCCCCACAGACTCACCTGACACCCCGACTTCTGCGCAAAGTGCTGGGTACCCACCGCCACGGATTCGGCCCCGATGCGATCCGCCACTGGCAGGTGGACTGGACGGAATTCCGGCGCGGGCACCCGCAAGTCCACGGCGAGATGGACCACTGGCTGGACCGACTGGCCCGCGCCCTGCCGATCCCGCCGACGGGAACCCCTGGGAACTGAGGGCTAACCTCGAAGCATGTGCCGAAACATCACCGGTCTTCGTGGGCTGGAGCCCGCGGCGACGCCCGAGGAAATACATGCGGCGGCCCTGCAGTACGTCCGCAAGGTCGGCGGCTTGTCCAGCATCTCCGCATCGACCCGCCCTGCGGTCGATGCCGCCGTCGCCGATATAGCGGCGGCCACCACTCGACTGCTCGACCAGCTGCCGGACCGCAAGGTTCCGCCTAAAAGCCTGCCGCCATTGCGACGCCCGGAAGTACAGGCCCGGCTGCACGCACACGACTGAACCGCTGTCATTGCGACGGGCTCCCGCTACGCTGCGCGCCGCCGGCGCCGCCCGATGAGCACCGCGACACCCACGCCGACGATCAAGGCGCCAACCGCGGCCGACCGCCGCAGTCGCTGCGACCGCCGCCTGCCGAACAACTCGGCCCGGCGCCTCGCGATCTCCGCGGTCTGCTTCGCGACCGCGCGCAATACGCGCACCGCCAGCTCGGGCGGCGGTGTCGACTCGTCCAGAATGGTGATGACGGCAAGCGTCTCGTGGATAGCGCGTACCGAGGTTGCGAACGCCGCTGCCGTCGCCGCGTCGGCGTTCGCAACACGTTGTTCGATATACCGTCGCCCAGGCTCGTCGACCGCATCCAACGCATAGGGATAGGCAAGATCGAGCAGGTCTTCGACAGGCTGCTCGGTATCGGTCATCGGAGCTCACGTCCGGTCAGACAAGTCTGGCCTCGGTTCGGTCCATTGCGGATACGCCACCCGTCATGCTGCGTCGCTGCCTGCATATAAGGGCTTCGGCGCGTCGGCAACGTCGGATGGGTCTGCGAACAGCACCGACCAGTCCGTCTCCGATCAGCCGAGGTCGATGCGCACCATCGGACTGCCGATGGCCGCGCCGATCCACCTGCCAGGTCCACTGTACGTGCGGGGGTCGACGAGTTCTTGGAGTCACGAACCCCGACCTTGCCGCATCGAGGAACGCGACCTGTCGAGCTCGAAGCCATCCCGGTGCAGCCAACAGTGTTCGCGACACGAAGCCACCATGTCCGAAGGATGTCCTATGACTCCATTGTCGCCCGCTGACCGGAGGTTTTGTCGCGGGTGCGGCCGTCCTCGTCCAGAAAGATGTGCCTGGCGAAATTCAGGCCCTTCATCGGGCGGCTGTACAGCATTTCGGCGAGCGGATTGGCCGCCGTCACAGCGAGCCGGTGGTCGACGATGAACGCGGGGCCCTCGGCGATGAGATCGAGCACGCGTACCAGCTCGGGCCGAACCCGCCCCCGGCGCCGACTTCGCCGCACGCTGCGTCCTGCGCGCGAGCCGGGGCGGGTGCTCGCTCTCCACCGCGTCGAGCCCGAGGACCCGGACAAAGCGCGTCCAGGACCTGCGCGGAGGGCTGCGTGGCCCGTCCCTGCTCCAAGCGCACGTAATAGTCGACGCTCACGCCGGACAGGTGCGCGACCTCCTCACGACGCAGCCCTTCGACTCGGCGGCGCGAGTCGACGGGAATGCCGACCGACCCCGGATCGGCTCTGGCCCGCCGGGTACGCAGGAAGTCTGGTCCATAGCTGATCACCCCTCCCATCACTGGGAAGCAGCGGCCGCAGAAGCACGGCCACGCTTGCTATTTTCGGCCCGGAAGTCGGGCTCGACGCGGCTCGCCGAGCCCGCGGACCAGGTGGTATTCACAAGCTCATGTCGATAGCGATCGTCAATGGAATCCGATTGAGCCACCACGTGGTCGGCGAGGGGCCATTGGTCCTGCTGATCATGGGAAGCGGCAGTCCTGGTCGAGTGTGGCGGACCTACCAGGTGCCCGCCCTGGTAGCGGCCGGATTCCGGGTGGCGACGGTGGACAATCGAGGGATCGCTCCGTCCGAGGAGGGCGCAGACGGCATCACCCTCGGCGATATGGTGGCCGATTCGGCCGCGTTGATCGAATACTTGGGTGCGCCTGCGCATGTCGTGGGCACCTCACTCGGGGCACTCGTAGTGCAAGACCTGGCGCTCGAACACCCCGAACTGGTCGATCACGCGGTCATGATGGCGACCGCGGGTCGCCCACATCCGATGCTGCTCGCACTCAATGCCGGCGAGGCGGCGCTCCACGATCAGGACGTTCGATTGCCACCCCAGTACGCGGCGGCGATCAAGGCGACCCTCAATCTGTCACCCCGCACGCTCGAAGATCCGGCAGCAGCCGAGCACTGGCTCGACATGTTCGAATTCTCTGCCTCGGCGACGGCAGCGCCCGGGGTACGTGCGCAACTCGACATCGACTACTCCCGCAATCGACTCCACGACTACACCCGAATCACCACGCCCAGCTTGATCATCGGCTTCACCGACGATCAACTTGCGCCACCGATGTACTGCCGGGAAGTTGCCGCCGCAATACCCGGCGCCCGTTATGTCGAAATCGATCGATGCGGTCATCTCGGATACCTCGAGCGTCCCGAGGAAGTCAATCGCGTGGTGATCGACTTCCTGTCCAGCCGGGGTAACCAAGATCACTGAGTGTTTGTAAACTCAAGGCTATTCCCATTGTTGGTGGTGCCGTAACGCGTCGGACCGGTCGGTCGCTTACAGTCACGACCGTGCAAACACCTGATGAGGTGCCGCTCCAACCACCGAATCGGTCCTGGTTGCAACGGTTAGACGAACAAACTTTCGGTGTCGCGCACGAGGTTGCGCTGATAGGTAGCCAGTTAACGCTGACCTACCGGGATCTGGATCATTGGGTCGGTCGAATCTGCCGGGAATTGACCGAAGCCGGTGTTGCCGAGTCGGATTCGGTCGCCGTGGTGGTGCCACAGCGACGCAATCCCTACACGACCGCGGCAATGTTGGCGATCTGGCGTCTCGGCGCGGTGTATGTACCACTCGCCGCTGATCAACCCCCGGAACGAACGCGATCCATGCTCGCAGCGTGCGCGATTCGATTCGCCCTGCTGGAGCCGGGAAATCCACCGCCGACGCTACCCGAAGAGATTGTCACAGTGACGATCCTGTCGCCCGACACCGTGGATGCCGCCGGACAGGATCCACCGACCTACCCGGCCATCGACCCGGACGACCTCGCGTACGTCATCTTCACCTCCGGCTCCTCGGGTGCACCGAAGGGCGTAGCAGTGCCGCATCGAGGCATCGCGGCCATGGCGGACGCTACCGCGGCAGCACTCGAACTCCGGCCCGGCGCACGCATGCTGCAATTCGCCCCGGCTTCCTTCGATGCCTCGATCGCGGAAATCACCTCGACACTGGGCGCGGGAGCGACGGCAGTGTTCGCCGCGCATGATGCGCTGACCGACGGTGTCGGCATCGCCGAAGTCATTGTCGCGCATCGCATCAGCCACGCGATCATGGTGCCTTCCGTGCTCGCGGCGATACCGGAGCACAAGATGCCGCCCGGCTTGCGACTCATCATCGCGGGCGAGGCGGCGAACTCGGCCGTGGTCGAGGAGTGGAGCGTCCGGCACCATCTCATCAATTCCTACGGGCCCACCGAAACCACCGTGTGTGCAACCATCAGTGATCCGCTGGTCGGTGCGGCACCACCCATCCCGATCGGCCGCGCCATCGAGGGCACCACCTTGCGGATCGTCGGTGACGACGGCACGGACACAGAGCCGGGTGCCGCGGGCGAGCTCTGGATCGGCGGACTCGGAGTCGCACACGGATATCTGGGATTGCCACAGGAGACCGCGGCGGCGTTCATCGACGACCTGGTGACCGGCCGAAGGTTCTATCGGTCGGGCGATCTCGTCCGGCAGCTCCCCGATGGCCAGCTCGAATTCCTCGGGCGCATGGACCGACGCATCAAGTTGCGCGGTCGGCGCATCGAGCCCGGTGAAATCGAAACCATCGCACTGCGGTGCCCCGGTGTGCGCCAGGCGGCCGTGGTGTCGACCGACACGCAGCTGGTCTGCTGCATCGTGGTCGACGATGCGATCGGTGCGATCGAGGTCAAGGGTTTCCTCACCGAACACCTCCCCGGCTATCTGCTGCCCGATCGCGTCGAGATCCGCCCCGAATTGCCGCGCACACCGCACGGAAAGACCGACTACGCCGCTGTGACGGAATCGGTCCGACAGACCGGCTCCCACCGCACCGCGCCGGAGACGATGACACCGGCGGAACGGGTGCTGTGCGAACTGTTCGCGGAAACGTTGAGCCTGCCCGAGTTCCATCCCGCGGACAGCTTCTTCGATCTCGGCGGTGAATCAATGGAAGCCGCCAAACTCACCCGCCGGATCCGGACAGTCCTCGGCGCGCGCATGACGATGCGGATGCTGCTCGATGCCCCGTCGCCCGCGCAACTGGCTGCGCTGCTGTCGATTTCGGAACCGGAGTTGGTGATCGGGAGATGACCGGAGCAGTCCGGTCGACGAGCCCGGATGACACGCACGTCTGGGATCTCACCGAACCGACGACACACTTGCGCGCCGACATGTCGGAATTCTGGCGCGACCGACGTCGGCGGCATCCGATCTTCTGGCACGAGGGTGCATCCGGCCACCCCGGATTCTGGGTGGTCTGCGGCTACGACCCGGCGGTGACCGTATACCGCGACAGCAAGCGATTCACCTCGCAACGGGGCAACGTCCTGCTCACCCTGCTGGCGGGTCGGGACAACGCGGCGGGCGCCATGCTGGCGGTGACCGACCCACCCCGGCATACCCGCCTGCGTCGGCTGATGACAGCGGCGCTGACACGAGATGCGGTGCGCGCGTTGGCACCCCGCATTCAGGAACGCACCAGGCGATTACTGGCCGAATGGTCGGGTTCGGGCGCTTTCGATTTCGCGGAGGAGATCGCCTCCCGGATCCCGATCTGGACCATCTGCGACCTACTCGGCATTCCGGACAGTGATCACGACCTGCTGGTGTCGTTGACCAAGCAGGCCCTGAGCTCCGAAGACGCCGCGCAGTCGGATGTCTCGGCCTTGGCCGCGCGCCAGGAGATACTGCTGTGCCTGCTCGACCATGTGGAGGACCAGCGCCGACACCCGGCCGAAGGCCTGATCACCGCGCTGATCGGCGAGGAATTCGAGGACGCGCCACTGTCGGACGAGCAGATCGTCACCAATTGCTACAGCATCATTCTGGGCGGCGACGAGACCAGCCGGTTGACCATGATCAACGCGGTACACGCCTTCGCCGAGGATGCGCGCCTATGGGACCGCTTCGAGGCAGCGGGCGATCTCGGCACGGCGGTCGAAGAGATCATCCGATGCTTCGCTCCCACCATGCATTTCGGACGTGTCGCGAACACCGACGTAGAAATACACGGCACGCACATCACGGCGGGAGAAATCGTCACGATGTGGAATGTCTCCGCGAACCGGGACGAGACCCGATTCTCCGACCCTGATGCGGTGCAGTTCGATCGAAAGCCCAATCCCCATCTGGCATTCGGGTACGGTCCGCACTTCTGCGTCGGTGCGCATCTGGCCCGCTTGGAGCTTGCGATCGTGCTGGACGAGATGCGGCGCACGGCCCGAACCATCATCCCCACCGGCAGACCACGACCGCTGTATTCGAACTTTCTGCACGGGTATGCCACCTTGCCGATCGAGCTCGTATAGCTCTCCCCCATCAGGCGGTACACATGAATCTCTCGAACTCCGACCGGTACCGGATCGGCCGCTCCCCTCGACCGGCGCAGGAATCGTGCGCGCCGCTGGACGCCTTCATTGCCGAGATGCGGGCCGAAGCGCCCTACATCGTGGGGTTCCCCGCCAATCTCGACTTCGGCTTCAGCAGGTTCGCCGGACTACTCGACATCTTCGCCACCAATGTCGGCGACCCGGACAGCGAGGACAAAGCGCGCGTCGGCGTCAAGGACATGGAGCTGGCCGTCGTCGACTTCGTCGCCCGGCTCGCCAATGGAGATCCGAGCCGGACTTACGGATACGTAACCGGCGGCGGCACCGAGGCCAATCAGTTCGGCCTCGACCGCGGGTGTGATCTGCTACCGGAAGCCAGAATCTATTGCAGTCGGGCAACCCACTATTCGGTCCGTAAGAGCGCCAAACTGATGCGCAAGGAATTGGTCGTCGTCGACTGTGACGAGCAGGGCCGGATCGACATCGACGCGCTGGCCCGCGCGTGCGCCGCAGACACAGGCCGCGGCGCCGTCGTTGTCGCGAACATCGGCACCACCATGACGGGCGCGATCGACGACGTGGACGCCATCATCACGGCGGCATCGGCGGCGGGCCGGGTGTATGTGCACCTGGATGCGGCATTGAGCGGACTCATCCTGCCGTTCACCCCCGAGCGGGCGTCGTGGGGTTTCGTGCGCGAGGAAGTCGGCAGCGTCACGGTGTGCATGCACAAGGCGCTCGGCATGCCGATGCCGAGCGCACTCGCGCTGTGCCGGTCCGAACTGGTCAGCTCGGAAGTGGCAGGCGAGTACATCGGCGCGACCGATGCCACCCTTGCCGGATGTCGCAGTGGGCTGGCTGTCGCACTGATCTGGCAGTCATTGGCCGCACAGGGGATGGCGGGGCTGGAGCTGACCGCACAGACCTCCCTCGAGATGGCCGAGCGGGCTGTCGAGAAACTCGCTGACGCCGGGCTGCGTCCTTCCCGAAATCCCCTGTCGATCATGGTCACTTTCGACCGGCCCGCCGAATGGATCTGTCGGAAATACCATTTGGCCACCGTCGGCGACCGCGCTCGCATCGTCACCGTGTCCCATGTGCGCAAGCAGGTGATCGACGAGTTGTGCCATGACGTCGCGACCGATGGTCGATAGCCACCGACCGTCCTGGTCACGATGCCGTCGGTGTGGCCTCGTCGTGGGTCGGGGGGTGCTGGCGGATCGGTAGCGGCGTCACCGTCGCATCGACGTTCGTTGCGACAGCTACGAATGCCTCCGCGGGGTGGTGGTGCAGCATGCGTGCGAAGGTTCGTGCCGAGGCCGGCCATGGGTTGGTGACGCGCCCGTTCTCGTGCTTGTACCAACTCCTGCCGGTCGCGGGCCACACGGTTTTGGCGATGGCCTGTGCCAGCCATTGCCGGTACTGCTGCATCGCGTCGCCGCTCACCTCGATCGCCGGGGCGCCGATCGCGTCGCGCCACCTCAGACAGGCCATGATGTAGGCGATCTGGTGTTCCTTCATGCCGGGGTTGCTGCCCGCCGGATTGAACGAGTTCGGTCCGGCGATGAGGAATGCGCTGGGGTATCCGGGCACGGCCAACCCCAGAAACGCCTCCGCCCCATCCGACCATTGCTCGTGCAGGAGTCGACCGCCCCGTCCGCGGACCGTCATCGGCGTCAGGAACTCCGGCGCCCGAAAACCGGTGGCCCACACGATGACATCCGCGCGCCGATGCGTGCCGTCGCCGGTTTCGATCCCGTTCCGGGTGACGCGCGCGATGGGATCGGTGACCAGCTCGACATTCTCCCGGCCCAGGGTGGAATAGAACCGACTGTCGAAAACGATCCGCTTGCTGCCGATCGGATAGTCGGGAGTGAGGGCCGCGCGTAGTGCCCGATCACTGACGTGTCGTCGCAAGTGGGTGCGTGCCACCCATTGGGCCGGCCGGGCGGACCAGCCGCGGTGCATGATCGGGGCCAACACGATGTCGGCGCCGTAGTACAGGGCCCGCCGGTAGAGCCGGTGAGCGCCCGGCGTCCGCAACACCCAGCGGCTGATCGAGCCGAACTCGGCCGACGGTTTCGGCAACACCCAGTGCGGAGTGCGCTGATACACGGTCACCGTGCGGGCATCGGCCGCGATCTTCGGCAGCAGTTGCGCGGCGCTGGATCCGGTGCCGACCACCGCAACATCCCGGCCGCGCAAGTCCTGGCAATGGTCCCAGTGCGCCGAGTGGAAGGCCGCGCCGGTGAAGTCCGCGCGGCCCGGGATGTCGGGGATATAGCGGCGATGCAACTGGCCTACGGCGAAGACGAGGAGGTCGGCCACGATGCGCTGTCCGGTCCCGGTGGTCAATTCCCACCGAGCGATGTCCTCGCGATAGGACGCTTCGGCGACGGTGGTGTGCAGGCGCAGGTGCGGCAGCAGGTCGTAGCTGTCGGCCACTCCGCGAAGATAAGCCAGGATCTCTTGTTGGCCCGGGTACCGCGTCCTCGCGCTGCGGTACGGCGCGAACGAGAACGAGTACAGGTGCGACGGAATGTCGCACGAGCAGCCGGGATAGGTGTTCTCCCGCCACACCCCGCCGACATCGCCGCCCTTCTCCAGTATCGCGAAGCTGTCGATTCCCGCCTGCTTCAGCGCGACCCCCATGCCGAGTCCGCCGAACCCACCGCCGACGATCACCACCTTCAGATCCAGATGCTCGTCCATGACGTTCCTCGATTCTACGGCCGCACCGGTGGACATCACTTGCGTCAGCAAACTATCCGCTGCAGCGTTGACAACAGGTTACTGGTTATGAAATCGAAAACCAGTAACAGTTCGGCAGTGTGTTGTCTCATAGGCGTGAGCGGGTAGTGACCGCGCTGGTACATTGCACGAACTAAGCCTGACAAGAGATAGCTACAGATCTACTACTCCACCTACGAACGTAGATAATTAGGTACAGCACACATACAGCTACCAGTCGGGGGAATCGACTCCGGCGCGACCACCTGGAATAAGCCCGACCCATCGACTCGGCGGGTGTGTTCGTCATCGAGGCGACCGAAGGGGTAGAAAGGTCGAGGCCGAACAGCTTCGCGCGGTCACGCACATTGCACCTGTCGAACGAAGAGAGCGGATTCATGGCGACCTCTACAGCGCGCGCACAGATCGGGGTTACCGGCCTGGCAGTCATGGGCAGCAACATCGCCCGAAACTTCGCCAAGCACGGCTACACAGTGGCGCTGCACAACCGCAGCGTGGCCAAGACCGACGCCCTGCTCGAGGCGCACGGCGACGACGGCGACTTCGTGCGCACCGAGACCATCGAGGAATTCGTCGCGGCGCTGGAGAAGCCGCGCCGGGTGCTGATCATGGTCAAGGCGGGCGATCCGACGGACGCCGTCATCGAGGAGCTCGCGGCGGCCATGGAGCCGGGCGACATCATCATCGACGGCGGCAATGCGCTCTACACCGACACCATTCGCCGTGAAGCGGCCATGAAGGAACGTGGACTGAACTTCGTCGGCGCGGGCATCTCCGGCGGCGAAGAGGGCGCGCTCAACGGTCCCTCGATCATGCCCGGCGGCCCGAAGGAGTCCTACGACTCGCTCGGCCCGCTGCTGGAATCGATTGCGGCGCAGGTCGACGGCACGCCCTGCTGCACCCACATCGGGCCCGACGGCTCGGGGCACTTCGTCAAGATGGTCCACAACGGCATCGAGTACGCCGACATGCAGCTGATCGGCGAGGCCTACCACCTGTTCCGCGATGCACTCGGCTTCGGCGCCAAGCAGATCGCCGAGGTGTTCACCCAATGGAACTCCGGCGATCTGGAGAGCTATCTCGTCGAGATCACCGCCGAGGTGCTCGAACAGGTCGACGCGAAGACGGGCAAGCCGCTGGTCGATGTCATCGTCGACGCCGCTGAGCAGAAGGGCACCGGCCGCTGGACGGTGAAGGCTGCGCTCGATCTCGGGATTCCGGTGACCGGTATCGCTGAAGCGGTGTTCGCGCGGGCGCTGTCCGGGTCCAGGGCCCAGCGCAAAGCCGCGGTCGGCCTCGCCTCCGGCAAGCTGGCCGATAAGCCGACCGACGTAGCGCAATTCACCGAAGACATCCGGCAGGCGCTCTATGCGTCGAAGGTCGTCGCCTATGCGCAGGGCTTCGATCAGATCGCCGCAGGCAGTGTGGAATACAACTGGGACCTGCACCCCGGCGACCTGGCCACGATCTGGCGTGGCGGCTGCATCATCCGGGCCCGCTTCCTGAACCGGATCAAGGAGGCCTACGACGAGAACCCCGCCCTGCCGAGCCTGATCCTCGCTCCGTACTTCCGCGAAGCAATCGAAACGGCCATCGACAGCTGGCGGCGCGTGGTCTCCACCGCAACCCTGCTCGGCATTCCGGTGCCTGCATTCGCCTCGTCGCTGTCGTACTACGACGCCCTGCGGGCCGAGCGTCTCCCGGCCGCACTCACCCAGGGCCAGCGCGACTTCTTCGGTGCACACACCTACGAGCGCATCGACGCCGAAGGCAAGTTCCACACCCTCTGGAGCGGTGACCGCAGCGAAGTCTCGGCCGACTGACACCAAGCCGATATCGACAGCCACGACCGGCGTGCGGTTGCCGCCCACGCCGGTCATGCTGTGGCGCAAGACCTCAGCCGAGAGTGTCGGCGCCTGCCTCGCGTCGAACCAGCCGGCCGCTGTGGATCCCAGCCTTGGCAAGCCCGACGGTTGCTCACCTCGCGCCGAGGCTGTAGAAAACGGTGCGGCGCGCGGGATCTCGTGTTGCCTTGCCTAGCGGAGTGGTGATGTGAGCTTCTGGATCGACGTACCTGCCGAGACCGATGAAGAGCGGGTGGCGGCCTGGCGGCGGCAGCTCGCGCCGTTGGTTGCGGATGTGTTCGCCACCTATTCGGCTGGGTTCTTCGCCGACTACTCGCCGGAGTCGTTGGCCGAATTGGAACAGTTCGTCCTTGCGGCACTGCCGGATCCGGCCGTCATGAAGGAACCCTCTGCCCTACCCGTCGTCAAGGCCGCCGTCGGGTACCTCGGCGAGACGCTGTTGCGAGCAGGTGGCGGCGAGTGGCTCTGGGGGCAGGGGAAATACGCGGGCACGCCGTGTGTCGCACTCGAAGCGGACGCTGCGCAACTGGCTCCCATGGAATACATCACCAAAGCCGTCCGCGTCCGCGACGGCAACCAGTTCACCCGGCTGTGGTCGCGCATCGAGGCCGGGCATGGCGCCGACTCCGCAGATCTGCTGCTCACGTTGGTCGAGACGATCGTGCAGAACCGCGGCTATTCCTGCACAATCGAATCCGACGAATTGCTGTTGTCCGGAGACGGGGCGTCCGACTGGGTGCTGCCGTTGGACAATCTGCGCCGGAAGATCGCCGCGGAGCCGCAGGACCAGTGGCCCGCCTTGGTGGCGGATCATCTGAGCACGATGTTCGCCGAGCTGGACGTCGCGGCGACGGACCCGCTCGACCTGGACGACTTCGAACGGATACGACCATTACTGCGGGCACGGATGTACCCGGAGGATATGGCGGACGTCGGCATCCCGGTCGTGGCACGAACCCTTGCTCCCGGACTCGCGCAGCGGGTGGTGATCGATCAGGTCAATACGATCGTCGCGGTCACCTATGACCGCCTGTCCCACTGGCAGATTCAGGAACAGGACCTGTTCGAGCTCGCGGAGGACAATACCCACGACGACGGACTTCTCACAGTCGAAGATCTCGAAGACGAAGACGGCGAGCGGATCTTCGGCCTCTATGGCTCGGGCGACTATGCCAGCGCACATGTGCGCTGGCTCGGCGCGTATCCAGTGGTCGGACACTGGGGTGCGGCATTCGTGGTCCCGTGCGAGGGCACGGTCTTTATTCACCCGCTCAATGGCACGGACGCCTATGTCACCGTGGGCACGCTGGCGAAAATGGCGATGGTGACGCACGCCGAGCGGCCTTCCCCCGTGAGCCCGTCGGTCTATTGGTGGAACGACGGCATCATCGAACTCGCTGCCGAGGTTCGCGAGTCCGGTGACGAGCTCGAACTGCACGTCTCGGCGGAATTTCAGGAAGTGATGGAGCAGATCGCCGAATATGCCGACGGCCCGGGCTGATACGTAGCCGAACGATGTCATCGCCCCAGCCTGCTCAATTCCCGGCCGAGGTGGATCAGCCGAGCTGGATGGATCGGCGGGGCCTCGGCACCGTGGCCGACCGATTGACCTGACCCGACAGCGGTCGTGGCAGTGGGCCGAACATCGTCGACAGAGTTCGTACGCCCAGAGCGTAATAACTAGGCACGCTGGGCCGAGGTGGCCTTACGCTCTGACTATGACCGAGCATCCGAGACTGCACTCGATCCCCGGTGGACGCGACGAGCAGCGTCGACGACCGGAGCAGCAGTCCGAACGGGAGCCGCTGTGGCGTGAAGTGCTCGGACAACAGTTACGCACGCTTCGACAGGACCAGCGCGACACCATCGCCGAAACGGCAGGACGTGCCGGCGTCTCACCGCAATACCTGTCCGAGGTGGAGCGTGGTCGCAAGGAACCCTCGAGCGAGATGATCGCCGCGCTGGCCGGGGCTCTCGGCACCACCCTCGGGGGACTGACCGAGCAGGTGGCCGACGAACTGCGCGCTCATCGCCGGCTCACCCTTCTCCCCCGGTCCACACCGCAGTCGGGCACCGCGCCGACAATGCTGGCGCTCGCGGCCTAGCCACTCCTGATCATCTGGTGTCGCAGGGCAATTCAGCGCCGCCGAGTCAGGAGCGCGCTTCCAGCAGGCGGTCGACGAGACCGTAGTCGACGGCGGCCTGCGCGGTGAAAACTCGATCGCGGTCGGTGTCGTGCCGCAGCCGTTCCGGCGGCTGTCCGGTGTGCTTGGACAGGATGGACTCGATCTCCGCGCGCATCCGCACGAGCTCGTCGGCCTGCAAGATCAGGTCGGGAATCGCGCCCTGTCCGCGCGAGGCGGGCTGGTGCAATACCACTCGGGCATGCGGAAGCATGGCGCGGCGACCGGGCGCCCCGCCCGCCAGCAACACCGCACCGACGGCGATGGCCTGACCGACGCAGGTGGTCTGCACCGGTGCGCCGATGTGCTGCATGGTGTCGTACACCGCGAGCATCGCAGACAGGTCGCCGCCCTCGCAGTTGATGTACAGGTTGATCTCCTGCTCAGGTGCCTCCGAATCCAGATGCAGCAGCTGTGCGATCAGCGCATTCGCCACACCCGAGTCGATCGGCGTGCCGAGGTAGACGATCCGCTCGGCGAGCAGGTGCGAGTAGATGTCGGTGATCCGCTCACCGCCGCGCGGATGCTGCGCGATGACATTGGGAATCGTGTAGCTGGTCATGCCGATATTCCGATCCGCTGGCGTTGGGGCACGATCTGCCCGAACGAGTCGACAATGTGGTCGATGAAGCCGTACTCCTTGGCCTGTGTCGCGGTGAACCAGCGGTCGTGCAGCGAATCCTCGTAGATCCGGTCGAAGGGCTGCCTGGTGTCCTCAGCGATGATGCCGAGCACGGTGTCCACCGTGTACCGCAGGTCTTCGGCCTGGACCTCGACGTCGACCGCGCTGCCACCGATGCCGGCCGAGCCCTGATGCATGAGCACCCTGGCGCGCGGCAAGGCGAAACGATGCCCTCTGCTGCCGGAGGACAACAGGAATTGCCCTGCACTGCATGCCAATCCGAGTGCGAGCGTGGAAACCTCGCATGGCACGAGCCGCATGACGTCACGGATCGCGAGCATCGTGGGCACCGAGCCGCCGGGAGAATGAATCCACAGCGAAATACCTGCCTCCGGGTCCTCCGCGGCGAGCGTGAGCAGCTGTGTCATCAGCAACGTCCCGTTGTCGTCGTCGAGCGGACCGTCGAGCACGAGTATGCGGCGGCTGAGCAGTTGCTCGCGAGCTCGCCAGCTGAACATTCGAGTGTTGTTGTCGTCGTGAGCCATACGTCCACCGTGCCGCACCGACAGCCCGAAAAGCGGCTCGCGCTGCCGTGAGCAGATCTGCCCACAGCAGCGACGACGAGCTCGCCCCGCGACGCAACCATGACATCCGGCGGGAAGGCATGACATCTCAGCGTTTTTGGGCGCGGGTGCGGACGTGGATGCGTTCGCCGTGCTTTCCGAAGAGGCTGAGGACTTCGACGCTGCCGCGTCCGGCGGCGCCGAACCAGTGTGGAACCTGGCATTCGAACTCGGAGGCTTCGCCGCCGCCCATGATGAAGTCGTGGTCGCCGAGTTTGGCGCGGAGTTGTCCGCGGAGCACGTAGAGCCACTCGTAGCCTGCGTGGGTCCGCAGGTGGGGTTCCTGGTCGTGTGCGGGGATGGTCATCTTGTATGCACGTGGTTCCCCCTGTTGACGCGACAGTGGAATCAGCACTCGGCCGTCTTTTCTGGTGGGATGCTGCGGCACGCGAGGGTCGAGGATCCGGGGTGCTGTGGCGATCTCATCGAGTGGGATGCCGAGGGCAGCGGTGATCGGCAAGAGGAGTTCGAGGCTGGGCTTGCGCTGAGCTGATCCCAGTCGGGACAGGGTGCTGGTCGAGATGCCAGTAGCGCGGGCGAGGTCGGACAGACTGACGCCCTTCTTCTCGCGGGCGCGCCGCAACCGGGGAGCAATCTGCTCGATCACGGCATCGACACTCGGTTGCTCTTCCATGAGATCCAGTCAATCAATGTGTCCCGGATTTCGATCAATGTGTCCCGGATTCAGCAACAGTGTTTGTTGGTTTCGGGTGACACCCCTGATGCTCCGGTTCGGAGGTGATCCAAATGGACGCAACAACGGATACAACGAACAACTCAGTGTCAGAGGTGTTTTGGGACACAATCATTATCGGTGGTGGGGCTGCTGGGCTATCAGCCGGCGTCGTACTCGCGAGAGCACAGTTCGCGACCTTGGTCGTTGATGGTGGTCCACCCCGGAACGCATCCGCCGACCACATGCACGGGTACCTGACACGCGATGGCATGTCGCCGAGCGAGTGTGTTTGCTGATGGCCACCACCGTAGAGTCGTCCCGGACCAGTCGCTCCGACAGGCTGCCTGCCGGGGTGTACCTGCTGGGTTTCAGCCTGTTCGCGATGGGCAGTGCTGAATTCCTGATGGCTGGAGTCCTGCCCGCGGTCGCCACCGACCTCGACGTCGCGCTCTCCTCAGCCGGAATGCTCATCACCGCGTTCGCGTTAGGCGTTGTCTTCGGCGGGCCGCTTTTCGCCGTGTTCAGCCTCCGCTGGCCACGTCGCACCGCCCTGGTTGCGACCCAGGTGGTCTTTGCCGTCAGCATCATCGTCGGCCTGCTGGGCAACTACCAAGTCATGCTGCTTTCCAGGGTCGTTTCCGGACTCGCCTACGCCGGCTTCTTCGCTGTGGCGTCGGTGACCGCGATCAGCCTGGTAACCCCGGACCGCAACGCTCGCGCGTCCGGCGTCGTGGTCAGCGGCCTCAGCGTAGCCATGGTCGCCGGTGGTCCCGCCGGGACGCTGCTCAGCCACTTCACCGATTGGCGCGGAGGATTCTGGGCCGTCGTGGCCCTGACCCTCGCCGGAGCCATTGCCTGCGTAGTCGGACTCCCCGCCGGCACATCGGCCACCGACCCGGCCACCGGGTCGAGCCTGTCACGGGAACTCGCCACGATGCGGAACCCATCGCTGTGGGGCGTATACGGGATCACCATCCTGACCACCGCGGCGTACATGATCTCGTTCAACTATCTCGCGGCCATGCTCGCCGACATCACTGGTATCCGTGAGGTCTGGATCCCGGCCATCCTGGCGCTCTTCGGGGTGGGCGCCTTCATCGGACTTTCCATCGGTGGCAGGATCTCCGATCAGCGCCCTCACTTCGCACTGATCACCGGCGCGGTCGGCGTTGTGATTCTGTCGGTCGTCATGGTTGTCGTGATCGAGCAGATCTGGGCAGTGGCGCCTGCGGTGTTCCTGACAGGTATCGCCGCGTTCGTGCTCAACCCCGCCCTCTACGGGCGCGTATTCGCCATCGCGGCCGATGCCCCCACCATCGCGGGCGCCACAACCGTGTCGGCTTTCCAGCTGGGCATCAGCATCACACCCGCGCTAGCCGCCGCGACACTCACACACGGTGCCACTCTCACCTCGGTGTACTTGATCGGAACCGCTCTCGCCGCAGCCGCTGTCCCGCTCATCCTCCTTGACCGAGCACGACAGGCACGATCAACGGCAACGGGCAACGGGCAACGGGCAACGGGCAACGGGCAACGGGCAACAGCTGACATCACCCACCGCCTGAACAACCAACCGTCCGGCGCGTGACAAGGCCGCCACAGCCGGTTGGGACTCGATAGGAGACAGCAGTGACGCACCTCAAACGCCCCGCTCGACATTGAAGGCCGCCGACGCCTGGTCCAGCGATGCAAGACCCGACCGATCGCCTACGTCGTCGCAGAGATAGAAACTCCTGTACGTGTGCATCGAAACCTTGCGTAGGTGAATTGCCCGAACGGGCCGCTTGAAATACAACTAGGCCCCAGCTGGACACAGATGAGCTGGGGCCTGGTCTTGTCGCGGTCATCTGCCCACAGCAGGCGTCGGCACATCGAACGCAAGAGGAAGCGGGCTTTCAACTCTTCGCGCCGCTCGAGTCCTATACTTAGCTACCTCCGTCACTATCGATGGACGCAAACGCGGGTCGGGAGATCGGCGAGATTCTTATTCGATACAGGCAACCAGCGGCGAGACCCCGGAACGCAGACGAGCGCTTCGACCTTTCACCGAATTCCGAATCGCGACAAGCGATTTCGGCCGAATTTTCGAGCAGTGCCGAAGCTTACGCGCCATTCGCCGCACGATAGGGGAATATCGATGGGCACGACATTGCAAGAATTGCGTGAGCTGGTGCGCGCACCTGTCATTACCGCCGACGATCCGGGTTACCACGAGGCACGCACGGTCCACAATGGAATGTTCGATCGCCGTCCGCTGGTCATCGTTCGACCGGAGCAAGTCGCCGACGTCGTCGCGGCAGTGAACTTCGCGCGCGACGCAGGACATGATCTCTCGATCAAGGGCGGCGGGCACAGCGCGCCCGGATTCGGTACCAACGACAGCGGCGTCGTCATCGACTTGTCATTGATGCGCTGGGTGCACGTCGACCCGAGGTTTCGCACCGCACGAGCCGGGGCCGGGGCAACCTGGGGCGACTTCAATTACGCGACACACACCTATGGGCTCGCGACGACCGGCGGGATCGTGTCGACCACCGGCATTGCCGGGCTCACCCTCGGTGGCGGTATCGGATATCTTTCCCGCGCATACGGATTGACGATCGACAACTTGCTGTCGGCCGATGTGGTCACGGCCGACGGGCAGGCACTGACCGCGAGCCCGACCGAGAACGAAGACCTCTTCTGGGCGCTGCGCGGCGGCGGTGGCAACTTCGGCGTTGTCACGTCGTTCGAGTACCGGCTACACCCCGTCGACGAGGTCTACGTCGGCCTGTTCTTCTACGAACTCGAGCACGCAGGGGCGCTGCTGCGCTTTTTCCGAGACTTCATCCCCGTCGCGTCCGAAGCCTACGGCGCATTTCCCGCCTTCCAGATCGCTCCGCCGCTGGAGTTCATCCCCGCCGACCGGCACGGCGACACGCTCTGCGCCGCGATCGTGCATTGGGCCGGACCGCTCGACAAGGGCAAAGAAGCGATGCAGCCGTTCCGAGACCTGGCGCCCAGAGTCGGCGAAATGGTCGGGCCGATGCCCTATCCAGCCCTGAACACCGCGTTCGACGCGATCTTCCCCAAGGGCATCCGCAGCTACTGGAAAGGCAGCTTCGTCACCGAATTGACCGACGCTGCCATCGAACAACACCTGATCTACGGCCCGAAAGTGCCCGAGGTGAGCGCGACAATGCATATGTATCCGATCAACGGCGCCTGCCACCGAGTCGCGGCAGCGGACAGCGCATTCCCCTATCGCAACGCGACGTTCGCGACCGTGATTCTGGCCTCCTGGCAGGATCCCGCCGACGACGCAGAGCGCATTCAATGGGTTCGCGATTACTACAACGCGACCGCACCACACTCCGAGCCCGGCGGCTACATCAATTTCATGGACGACGACGACCGGTCCCGCGTACCCGAGAATTACGGCGAGAATTACCAACGGCTTACCGAGGCCAAACGAACCTATGACCCGGACAACCTGTTCCACCTCAATCAGAACATCAGCCCGGGCACATGACCGAGCTCATCTCGCGTGCAGAGGGCGTGCGGTTCGACGAGCTCGCCCTTGCCACGCGCAACCATGGCATGCCGCTGGAAGGCATGCGCTACGACCTCACGCCGATCGGCATGCACTACTTGCTGATTCATTTCGATATACCCGAGGTCGACGCATCGACCTGGCGGTTGCGCGTCACCGGAAGCGTCGAGCGAGAACTCGAGCTGTCTGTCGAAGACATCAGATCCCGGCCCGCGACGACGACGCCGGTCACCCTGGAATGCGCCGGCAATGGACGCACCGCGATGGACCCGCGCAACGTCAGCCAGCCCTGGGGACTGGAGGCGATCGGCACCGCATCGTGGACGGGCACACCGCTGCGCGGCATCCTCGACGAGTGTGGTGTGCGAGACGGGGCGGTCGAGGTGGTCTTCACCGGGGCCGATCGCGGTTTCCAGGACAACGTCGAGCACAACTACCAGCGCTCGCTCGGCATCGGCGAATGCGGCCGACCCGAAACGCTGCTCGCGTACGAGATGAACGGCGCGGCTTTGCCGCCGCAGCACGGCTTTCCGCTGCGGCTGCTCGTACCCGGGTGGTATGGCATGACGAGCGTCAAATGGCTGCGAGAGATAGAGGTCGTCGACCAGCCGTTCACCGGGTTCCAGCAAACGTCGGCCTACCGCTACCAACAGCACAATCACGATCCCGGGGAGCCCGTATCACGAATTAGATTGCGTGCGTTGATGATTCCACCAGGAATTCCGGACTTCCAGACTCGGCGGCGCACGGTCGAAGCGAGCGCCGTCACGATTCGCGGCCGTGCGTGGTGCGGCACCGCCCCCGTGGCAGGCGTCGAGGTCGGCATCGATGGCGTGTGGCAGGACGCAATATTGGGTCCCGTGCTCGCCGAATTCGCCTGGCGCGGGTGGAGTTACGTGTGGGACGCCCGCCCGGGTGAGTATCTGCTGAGCTGCCGCGCCACCGATGCCGACGGCGGCATCCAGCCGTCCGCACCGGTGTGGAACCTCCAGGGCATGGGAAACAATTCGATTCAGAGCGTCGCCGTCACGGTCCGCTGATCAGCGGCAAGAAAGCAGCAGCTTCTTCCGCGCCTTGCCCATCGCGTTTCGCGCGATACCGCGACGACGTGCATCCGGCGCGGGCGTTTGCGGAATGCCAGGGGGTTTTCTACGAAGGCGGTGATCGACTCGGTGTCGGCGATGTCGCCGACGACGTAGACAACCACCCGCGGCGCACCGATCACGACCGCATCACGGATGGCGGGAACAGATGCGGTCGCCGAGATGTTGCCAGATGGTGGCCGGGGGCGACGACGAGAGAGGATGACCGTGCAGGTCGAGATCTGGACCGATATCAACTGTCCCTTCTGCTACCTGGGGAAAGCACGCTTCGAGCGGGCGTTGTCGGAGTTCGCGCACCACGACGACGTCGAGGTGGTGCATCGTTCGTTCGAATTGGATCCGACACTGTCGGCCGACGAATCAGGTCCGGTGATCGCGAAGATCGCGCGCAAATACGGGATCAGCGAGGCGCAAGCGGCGGCCAATGAACGCGGCATCGGCGCCCAGGCCGCCGAGCTCGGTCTGCCGTACCTGACCGAGGGGCGCGACTACGGCAGCTCCTTCGATATGCACCGGCTGTTGCACCACGCGCTGGCGAAGGGCAAGCAGGACGAGCTGCTCGACGCCCTCTACCGCGCGAACTTCGCGGAGCAGCAGTCCTTGTTCGGCGACCACCAGCGGTTGGCCGAGATCGCAATCGGCGCCGGCCTCGACGAAACGGGCGTCCGCGCGGTGCTCGCCGACCCCGATGCCTACGCCGACGCGGTGCGCGCCGACGAACAGGAGGCAGCGCAGCTCGACGCCACCGGTGTGCCCTTCTTCGTCATCGACCGGAAGTACGGCGTCTCCGGCGCCCATCCATCCACGGTGTTCGCCCAAGCTCTCGATCAGGCATGGGGCGATCGTGAACCCCTCGTGCAGATGGCCGGCGGTGCGGACGTCTGTGGTCCGGATGGATGCGAGCTGCCCGCTCACGATTGAACTGCGCGACAGCCGAATCCGGATCGCGACGCAACAGCGCACCCGGGCGGCTTCCACCGCGGAAGAGTTCGCCGCTAGCCTTCCGGGGGCTTGCGCCAGACCAAAAGATAGCGCCAGAAGAGCAAGCGGCGGACGTCCGCGCCGGGCAGGACCGCAGTCGCCTCGTCGCGGACTTCGCGCGTCGTCAGGGACGGGTCGAGCACGACAGGCATCTCGCCTTGCGTGGGTTCTCGTGCGTACCAATCGCCTCCGCTCGTGGCCCTGGCCGTAGCAAATACCGTGGCGCATACTCGCTGCGCGGCGAGTGCGGCGAGCTCGATGGGGAGTTCGCGGGGCAGGTCGGTCCTGGGCAGTGCGATCGCGGCGAGCACCCCGCCGGGGCGTAGTGCTGCCGCCATGCGGGGCAACGCTTCCGCAAGCGGCATGTGGTGCAGCGCGGCCACCGAGAAGACCGCGTCATAACGCCCTTCGGGGACGATGTCATCGCGCAGGAAGTCGGCGCGCACACATGTGACATTGTCGGGCACCGTGCGTTCGGCCGCCGCGATCATCTCCGGCGAGCGGTCGAGCGCATCGACGTGGTGCACTCGGGCAGCGAGCGCAGTGGCGAAAGCGCCTGCGCCGCAACCCACATCCAGCACATCCGCACACGGCGTCGGGAGGTGACGGAGCAAGGCCCGGTGGTAGTACGCGTTGTGGTCCCAGGCGAATCGGCTCACCCCGGCAAGCCTAGTGTGCGTGCGACCCGGCCCCCAGGCCGATCAGGACAGCGCCGCGCGGCGGAAACACGTTCTCGGCGACGAATGGCGATACACCCCACGCTGCTGCGTGCCGTTCCGGTCGTCGACATTCCGCGGAGGCGGCGGTCGCCGCTGCTCAGCACCACCTGTGTACTGCTGCTCTTCGCGTGCATGAATTGACATATCTGTTCGGCTCTTCTGCCGAGTCGGTGTCCACCTGAGCGGACTGCGCGGGCCATAGTGGTTCGTATGGGCCACCAGCCAACAGTCGCCGACGTGTTTCGACCTTTGCTGCGCGCCGCACTCGGGCCCCGACCGGCGATCGGGTTCGAGTTCTGGGACGGAAGCGCAATCCACCCCGAGGGGGAGTATCCGGGCACGATGCGCGTGCGATCCAAGGACGCGCTCAGCCACCTGGTGTGGGCGCCTGGCGAACTCGGCCTCGGCCGCGCTTTCGTCTCCGGCACTGTCGATCTCGACGGCGATCTTTTCAAGATCCTTCGATCACTGCAGTCGACGGCGCCCCGCGACGCCCGCCTCGGTCTCGACGCCGCGTGGAAAGCCGTCGGCGCGGCGCGGCAACTCGGCACGCTCGGTCGACCGCCGCAGCCACCTCCCGAGGAGGCACGGCCGCGGCGCGGGAAGCTGCACACCACACGCCGCGACGCGGCGGCGATCAGCCATCACTACGACGTCGGCAACGACTTCTACCGGTTGGTGCTCGGGCCGAGCATGACCTACTCCTGCGCACGGTTCGCCGCACCAGGCGACGACGGTCGTCGCGGCGCGGATGCCGCGCTGTCGCTCGAAGACGCCCAACGCGCCAAGCACGACCTGATCTGCCGCAAACTCGGTCTGGCCGAGCAGCAGGGGATGCGGCTGCTCGATGTCGGCTGCGGCTGGGGCTCCATGGCGATGCACGCGGCTTCGACGTACGACGCGCAGGTGGTCGGTGTCACGATCAGCAAGGCACAGGCAGATCTCGCGCGCGAGCGCGTCGCCGAGGCGGGAATGTCCGCGAGCGTCGAGATCAGACTCGCCGACTATCGCGAACTCCGTGGCGAGACATTCGATGCCATCTCCTCGATCGGCATGTTCGAGCACGTCGGAACCGAGCGCGCCGCGGAGTACTTCGACACCCTGCGCACCTTGCTTCGTCCTGAAGGACGGCTGCTCAACCACGCGATCTCCTCGGCCGGCGGGTCCACCATGCGTAGCCGCTCCTTCATCGGACGCTACGTCTTCCCGGACGGCGAACTCCTCGATGTCGGCGAGGTCGTGCTGGCCATGGAGCGCGCGGGCTTCGAAGTGCGCGATGTGGAGTCGCTGCGCGAGCACTATGCGCTGACCCTGCGCACCTGGGTGGCCAATCTGGAAGAGGCTTGGGATCAGGCGGTTTCACTGGTCGGCGAGGGCCGCGCACGGGTGTGGCGGCTCTACATGGCGGCCTCGGCCCTCGGCTTCGAGGACGGCGGCCTCGGCATCCATCAGGTGCTCGCCGTCGTGCCCGATGCACAAGGACATGCCGGTATGCCTGCGACCCGACGCGCCTGGGGCTGACCCCACCGCTCGAGGCGAACGTCCGACCGATCGGTGATTCGGGTCGCCAACACGAACCGATCGAGGTGGGTGCCGCAGTCGGCAACCCGAAACGAATGCCTTTGCCGTGGTGCGTGTCTCATGCCTGCAGTACCAGACCCGACATGGAATGAATGCCTGCGCTCCCGCGCCGGACATCGCGGCCGAGCGCAGGGTGGCCGGTGGGCATCCTTCCTCCGGTAGGCCCAATTCCGGATGGGCGCGGTCGCGGTATCGATCAACCGTGCCACTCCTGCACCTCACGCGCTCATCCCTCCACCAGTACGGCCGCTCCCGCCGCTTCGGGTGATTCGACGCTCGGCAGACCGAACCACCACCTGTCGCGGTGGCGCGCTACAGCTCCGGTAGCGGCGGTGCCGGCGGGAAGACGACCGGTAGCGCGGTCAATGCCCGGTGGAACGGGCCAGGGCGCCAGGTCAAGTCGGACAGCGATCCGGCTAGTCGGATCTCGGGCAACGCGTCGAGGAGTTGGTCGATGGCGTCCTGGGCGATCATGTAGGCCATCGAGCTGGCGGGACACACGTGCGGACCTGCGCCCCACGATAGGTGAGACCGGTTGCCGGAGTGCTGG
Organism: Nocardia sp. NBC_00403; assembly: GCF_036046055.1. Taxonomy (NCBI): domain Bacteria; kingdom Bacillati; phylum Actinomycetota; class Actinomycetes; order Mycobacteriales; family Nocardiaceae; genus Nocardia; species Nocardia sp. NBC_00403. The sequence goes on along the minus strand of NZ_CP107939.1, from coordinate 4,402,980 downwards.
TCGACGCTGATCTCGGGATCGTTGTTGCAGGCGGCCATGCTGATGACGACCGGTTGATGGGCGGGCAGCCAGATGTCGTCGATCAGGATCGGTTGTCGCGGAAAGCTGATACAGAAGTTCGCCATCGGCGGATCGGTGAACAGCACTTCATCGAGGGCGTCCCTGGTCGAGAGGCTACCGCCGAGCACCTCGCTGCCGAATCGCTCGTCGGTGAGGATCAGCAGCATGGTGTTGACGATCAGATTCTGCTGCGGTTCGATGCCCGCGCCGTAGAGCGTGGCCAACTGGTGCACCATCTCCGTATCGCTCAGACCGGAAGAGTGCTGCACCATCCGCGTGGTGACATCGTCGCCGGGTTCGGCGCGTTTGAGCTGCGTCAGCTCCAGCAGCGCACCGACGAGCATCTTGTTGCCACGGTCCGCGTCGACACCTTCGAAGATTGCCGCCATACCGGTCGCGGCCTGCTGTGCGATCTCGGCCGGACAGCCGAGCATGGCGTTGAGGACCGCGAAGGCGAGTGGAAACGCATACCCGCGAACCAGATCCGCGGACCCCGCCGTACAGAACGAATTGATCAGCGGGGTCGCGATCTGGGCCACGGTGTCGTGCAGCCAGTAGGGATCGACCTTGTCCAGACCCGCGGTGTTGGTTTGCCGATAGCGGAGGTGCTCGTTGCCGGCATTCCGCAAGGCGTTCGGCCGCCACTGCATCATCGGCAACACCGGGCAGCCGGTGGGAATGTCCTGCTGCCAGATGCGCGGGTCGGCTGGGAAATGGTCCTCGTCGTTGAAGATCCGAAGCGCCGTGTAGTACCCGACCACCAAGGTGGCGGGCACACCCGGCGCCAAATCCACCGGCACCAAAGACCCGTATCTCTTCCGCATCTCGCGATAAGCGCCATGCGGGTCTGCTGCGAACTCCGGCGAATACAGCGACGCCCGTGGGCCATCGGTATCGATCGGCGAACCGAGCTGCGCGCGACCGGAGGGGCCGGGCGCGGAGGACGGGGGCATTGTCATCGGAGGAACTCCAGGCGGTTGAACAACAAAGCCCAGTGAGCCTAGGCAGCTACCGACGGGTATGCACCCGGAATCATTCCCCGTTCAGGTAACGATGCGGAGTGGATGTTCGAGTAGACCTTTCAGTTGCTGGAGGAAGGTGGCGGCCGTGGCGCCGTCGACCGCGCGATGGTCGGCCGACAGTGTTACTCGCAGAATCTTGCGACCGACGACCTGACCGTCGAGCAGTTGCACCTCGTCCGCGGCGGCGCCGACGGCAAGGATGGCCGCTTGGGGTGGGTTGATCACGGCGGTGAATTGTTCGATGCCGAACATGCCGAGGTTGGAGATCGTGAAAGTGCCGCCGCTCATTTCGTCCGCGCGCAGCTTGCGGGCGCGGGCCCGTTCTGCCTTGTCCCGGCTCTCTGCGGCGATCTCGGAGATGCTCTTGCGGTCGGCATCCCGGATGACCGGCACGACGAGCCCGGCCGGGATCGCGACGGCCACCCCGATATGAACGCCGTTGTGCCGCAGCAGCTTGTCCCCCGCGTAGGAGACGTTCACCGACGAGTCGGCACGCAGTGTCGCGGCCACTGCCTTGACGATCAGGTCGTTGACACTGACCTTTCCGGCGCCGGCGATCCGCAGTGTCTCGTTGATGTCGGCACGGAAGGCCAGCAGGTCGGTGACGTCGATGGCGCTGGTCAGGTAGATGTGCGGCGCCTGTTGCATGCTCTCGGTGAGGCGTTTGGCCGACACCTGCTGGACGGTGGTGAGCGGCACCTCCTCGAAATCGTCGTATCCGGCCGGAATCGCTTGTGCAGGAGACGATTCGCTTGCAATCACACCCGCGGCCGCGACAGCCGTCGCCGCGGTGCCGGCGGACACAGCGATACGCTGCGCGGCGGAATCCACATCCTGTCGAGTGATCCGACCGGCGGGGCCTGTCCCTGTCACGGCGGCCAGGTCGACGCCCAATTCGCGTGCGATCTTGCGAGCGAGTGGCGAGGACTTCGGGCGGCCACCCGAAACAGCGGTGGCCGAAGTCTCCTGTGTACGAACGACTTCGGTCGCCGTTGCGGCCGCAGCGCCGTCGGTTGCCGATTCGGTCGGCACGGGCGGAGCAGACACCGGCGGAACGGATTTCGCGATCGACCCGGTGCCGTCCCCGATCAGCGCGATCGGGTTCCCGATGGAGACACGGGTTCCCGGCTCGGCCAGGATCTGTTCGAGCACCCCGTCGTCGTAGGCCTCCAACTCCATGAGGGCCTTGTCCGTCTCGATCTCGGCGAGGACGTCACCGCGGGTGACCTTGTCGCCGACCTGTTTGAGCCAGGCGACGACGACGCCCTCCTCCATCGTGTCGGAGAGCCGCGGCATGGTGATTTCTGGCATGTTGTCGTCCTCGGGTTCTCAGCGGCGGCGGCCGACGGCGGCGAGCGTTTCCAGCGCCGCCGTGTGCAGGGATTCGGCCGACGGCAGCGCCGCCTGCTCGAGCGATTTGGCATACGGCAGTGGCACTTCCGCCGCGGCAACCCGCCGGACCGGTGCGTCGAGGTAATCGAAGGCGCCATCGGAGATGGTCGCCGCGACCTCGGCGCCGATCCCGTAGGTCAGCCAGTCGTCTTCCGCCACCACGGCACAGCCGGTCTTGCGCACCGAGGCCACGATGGTCTCGCGATCGAGCGGACGCAGACTGCGCAGATCGACAACCTCTGCGGAGATGCCGGATTCGGCCAGCCGCTCGGCGACCTGGGTGGCGATCGTCGCCATCCGCGAGTAGCCGATGAGCGTGATGTCGGCGCCCTCGCGGGTGACCGCCGCCTTGCCGATCTCGGCAGGCGGAAGGTCGTCCGGCACTTCACCTTTGGTGTTGTAGAGCGCGAGGTTTTCCAGGAAGAGCACCGGGTCGTCATCCTCGATCGCGGCCCGCAGCAGGGCGCGGGCGTCGGCCGGGGTGCTCGGGGCGACGACTTTGAGACCGGGCACGAAGGCGTAGTAGAGCTCGATGTTCTGCGAATGTGTCGCGCCGAGTTGCTGACCGCCGCCGCCAGGGGTGCGGATGACCATCGGCACGCTGGTCTGCCCGCCGAACATGCCGTAGATCTTGGCGGCATGATTGACGATCTGGTCCAGCGCCAGCAGCGAGAAGTTGATCGTCATGATCTCCACGACCGGGCGCAGCCCCAGCATCGCGGCGCCGACCGCGGCGCCGACGAAACCCTCCTCGGCGATCGGAGTGTCGCGCACGCGCTTCTCGCCGAATTCGGCGAGCAGGCCCGCGGTGATCTTGTAGGAGCCTTCGAAGACGCCGATCTCCTCCCCGATCAGGAAGACGTCCTCGTCGCGTTGCATTTCCTGGCGCAGGGTTTCGCGCAGCGCTTCGCGATAGGTGATGACAGGCACGGTTGTCCTTTGCGTTTCAGAAGAGCGTGCGGTCAGAAGAGCGGATCGGCGGGCAGCCTGCGCGACTCTCCCCCCGCCACCGGCGTGGCGTAGGTGTAGTCGAACAGGGTCGACGGGTCCGGGTGCGGGCTCGCGTCAGCGAAAGCCACCGCCGCGTCGACCTCGGCCTCGACGGCCGACTCGATAGCCGCAACATCGGATTCGTCCAGAACGCCTGCGTCGATCAGTTCCCCGCGCAACCGCACCACCGGGTCGGATTCGCGGGCGGCCGCAGTGTCCTCGCCGCTGCGGTACTTCGCCGGATCGACCACCGAGTGCCCCTTGAGCCGGTAGCTCACCGTCTCCAGCAGCGCTGGTTTACCCTCGCGCCGAGCGGTTTCCAGCAGGTCCCTGGCAATATCGCGGACGGCGAGCACATCGGTGCCGTCGACCTGTTCCCCGCGCATCCGGTAGGCGGCGGCACGCTTGTACAGGTCGGGTTCGGCGGAGGATTTCTCGACCGTGGTGCCCATCCCCAACTGGTTGTTGATCACCACGAACACGACCGGCAGATTCCACAGCGCCGCGATATTGAGGGATTCGTGGAATGCCCCGATATTCGTTGTGCCCTCACCCATTTGGCACACCACCACGTCGTCCTCGCCGCGATAGTCGATGGCGAGTGCGGCGCCGACGGCGAGCGGAAGCTGACCACCCACGATGCCGTAGCCACCGAGCAGGCGGGTAGCGGTGTCGAACATGTGCATCGAACCGCCCCAGCCTTTGGACGTGCCGGTAGTGCGACCGTACAGTTCGGCCATCACCCGGCCGGGCTCGATGCCTTTCGCGAGGGCGTAGCCGTGTTCGCGATAGTTGGTGAACAGGTAGTCGGTGGGCCGCATTGCCGCGCCGAGGCCGACGACGGTGGCTTCCTCACCGAGATTGAGGTGGCAGTAGCCGCCGATCTTGGCCTGGGAGTAGCCCTGGGCGGCGCGTTCTTCGAAGCGCCGGATGAACATCATGTCGCGCAGGTAACCGCGCAGGGTGTCGGGCTCCTCGACGGCGAAGGCGTTGGGAGCGCGGTCGATTGTTTCGGTCACGGTGATCCTCCTCAGCGCTGCCGCGGCGCGATGTGCACGGGCAGGCCGAGCGCGGTCAGTGCGGCCTCCATCCCGATCTCGCCGAGGGTGGGGTGGGCGTGGATGGTGTCGGCAAGTTCGTCGAGCGTCGCCTCGAGACTGATCGCGAGAGCGCCCTCGGTGATCAGGTCGCTGGCCGACGGTCCGATGATGTGGACGCCGAGCACTTCCTGATACTGCTTTCCGGCAATGATTTTGACGAAGCCTTCGGTGTCGCCGAAGGTCTTGGCGCGACCCAGCGCCGCGAAGGGGAACCGCGCGGTGACGATCTCGTGTCCGGCCGCGCGCGCCGCGGCCTCCGTCAGGCCGACACTGGCGATCTCGGGGTGGGTGAACGTCGCGGCGGGGATGGCGGTGTAGTCGATGTGGCTGGCGTGTCCGGCAATGACATCGGCCGCGGTGAGGCCCTGGTGCGAGGCGACGTGCGCGAGCAACGCCCGGCCGGTGACGTCGCCGATCGCGTAGACATGCTCGACGCCGGTGCGCAACCGATCGTCCACCGGAATGAATCCTCTTTCGTCGGTGGCGATTCCGGCGCGGTCGAGTCCGAGGTCGGCAGTGTTGGGGCGACGTCCGACACCGACGAGCACGACATCGGCGTCGAGTTCACGCGCGTGCTTGCCTGTCACCGTGACCCGCAGCGCCTCGCCCTGCGCGATCGAGGCGACCGTTGTTCCGGTCAGCACCGAGATGCCGTGCTTCGTGAAGGACCGGCCCAGGGCAGCGCCGATGTCGCTGTCTTCGGCGGGAACCAGGCGGTCCTGCATCTCCACGATGGTGACGTCGCTGCCGAAAGTGGCGAACAGGCTTGCCCATTCGGCGCCGACTGCGCTGCCGCCGACGATCACCAGCCGGTCCGGAACGGTCGTCAGACCGAACGCGCCGTCGGAGGTGATCACCCCGGGCAGGTCGGCTCCTGGCACGGGCAGGCGCGCGGGCACGGATCCGGTCGCGACGATGATGTCGCGTGCGGTGAGCTGCCGGATCGCCGCGGTGGGCGCGGCCGCGTAGCGCGGGCCGTCGGGACCGATCGGGGACGGACCGACCTCGTGCACGTCGACGGTGGTCGGTCCGGTGAAACGAGCGTGTCCCTCGATGACGGTGACACCGTTGGCCGCGAGCAGACCGGCGACCCCGTCGGTGAGCTCCTTGACGATGCCGTCCTTGCGCTGCCGCACGGCAGGAAAGTCGAAACGCACGTTGTCGGCGTACACGCCGTAATCTGCTGCGTCCTTGACTGTTTGGAACACCTCGGCCGATCGCAACATTGCCTTCGTCGGAATGCAGCCCCAGTTCAGGCACACTCCCCCTGGTCGCTCCTTCTCCACCAGGCCCACCGACAGGCCACGCTGGGCCGCACGGATGGCGGCGACATAGCCGCCAGGCCCGCCTCCGATCACCAGCAGGTCGAACTCCGGCACTCGTGGTGCTCCTCAATCTCGAATGATTCGACTACACCGAGGTTGTGGCATAGGTCGTTTCGATCGAGTCTTGCCGGACCGGAATGCACATACAATGCCTTCGAAGCCCAGCAATCGGGCCACGAAATTGGGCGCTGCGCCCAATCCGCCTGCTCCCGGATCGGCGTGTAGGCGGGGTCAGTCTGTACGTCCCGTCAGCTCGAGCGCCGACAATGCGAGCGAAAGCTCGAGATAGGCGCGCTGCCCGTCGACCGGGCGACCGATCAGGCCGGAGACGCGCTGCAGGCGGTTGAGCACGGTGTTGCGGTGGCAGTGCAGACGGATCGATGCATTGGCCGCCGAACAGTTTTCGGCCAGCCAGGCCGTGAGGGTCTGCAGCAGCACGTCGCGTTCTCGCCGCGGCAACTCCAGCACCGGGCCGAGCGTGCGGGCAACCAGCAGTCCGGTCAGATCCGGGGAGTTCACCAGCAGGGCCTCCGGATAGCGCTCCTCGAGCGACACCAGCTCGACCGCACCCTTGGGCAGCGTGTCCATGGCGATTCGAGCCAGCGCGTGGCCGCTGTCCACCTGGGCAAGCCCGGGCACCGCGGGCGACGACGCGGCCCGGCCGCGGACGAGGGGACGCAACGGGTCGAGCACGGCGGCGATGTCCCGCTGTTCCAGCGACACCAGCCCGATCATGCTGTCGACACGGGTGTGCCACACCGAGCGGATGCCCAGTGCCGCCAGGACGGTCTCGGGCCCGACCAGCGCGGGCCGGCCGTCTGCCCTTACATCCGCTGCCAGCACCAGATAAGCGCCGTGCACGGGCAGCTCGAGCTCACGGGCCGCCCGCGCGGCGAACGTGGCATCCTGGGCGCGCCCGGCCAGCAGATCCTCGATCAGCGCATGCCTGCGTCGCTCATCCCTGCGCACCTGCTCGAGCTCGGTGTTCCGATACGACGTGGACAACGCCGAAGACAACCCGTCGATCACCGTCCACATGGCGGTGCCGGCTTCGCGGATCTCGTGTGGCTGCGAGCCGGCGCTTTCGGCGTTGTCCAGCAACGCTTCCCACACGATCCGTCCACCGAGCCGGAAGGTGCGCAGCATCGCTTCCAGCGGCACACCCTGTTCGGCGCGATGCCGGCCGATCGAGGCGGCGACGTCGTCGCGTTCGGGATCGGTCGCAGCACCGCTGAGCAGTTCCAGGATGCGCGTCAGGTAGCGGCGGCAACCGTCACGCAGGTCCGCGCGCGGCACCGAGGTGTAGTCGGTCCATTCCGGGTTGTCGGTGAAGATCGCCGCCAGCAGGCGACGGGTTAGCACCGGAATGTCGGCGATGCATTCCGCGGCGAGCTTCCGTGTGCCCACCGTGGATAAAGCGGATCGAGGCGCTCCCATATCGATCGACGCTACTCACCGGGCATCGATTCTTCGCGATCCGGCCGCGACAGCGCGGCCAGCGTGTCAGCTATCGCCCGGTAGCCCGTGTCCGCCGCCCCCAGCACCGTCTGCTGCACGGGTGCATCGATGACGACGTCGTTCATCCGTGCGGCGAAACCGGCCCAGCGTTGCCGGTCGCCGCTGTTGTAGTAGGCGAGGCCGCGACCGTCCGCCAATCCGAACGTCGCCCGGACATGTGCGGTCAACTCCAATCCGCCCATCGTGGACCCTTCCATCACATACAGGAACCCGAGCGCCGCGGCGGGAGCCGCGGTGATCCGGTCGGAGATCAGCGCCGCGAACTGTGCTGCCACGGTGACGGCCGTGACGTCGTCGGACACAGCATCGAAGAACTCCAAATCCTGTTCCAGCAGCGGCACTTTGGCAAGATCGGAGCGCCACACCGCGGTCACTGTCGGGTCGTCGGAGCCGGCCAGCCCGGTCTCCAGGGCGCCGAGGATGATTCGGTAGGCCCGTAACTGGCCGACATAGCGGCCCAGCGGCAGTGTCCTACTCAGGAGTTCAAGGTTGAAGGGTGTCGCTTCCAGCGCGTTGTGCCAGGCGCGGGTTTCGGCACGTAGCCGTTGCATGATCATGGTTGCCACGTCGCGCTACTCGTTCGAGTACTGGGCACGAACGGCGTCGTGCAACCGCTCCATGACATGACCCTTGCGATCGATCGTCATGTCGAAATACGTTGCGCTGTCGGTCGATCGGCACAGTTGATGAATGCGGCTCTTGGCCTTTTCCTTGAGGTCGACCGCCTGTGCCGCGAGCTCGACCAGCGTCGCACCGAATCCAGGGTGGCCGAGGGTGAAGGTCTTCAACCGCTCGCCGACCATGTCGGCGCCGAGCTCGGAGAGCGCGGGTTCGGCGCCGAGCAGTTCGAGGCACACCCTGTTGGTCAGCCCGTCGAAGTCCTCGTGGGTGTTGGCACCGCCGAACTCGGGCACGAAATCGGTGAGGTCGTTGAAGATCTGGCTTGCCAAGCCCAACTGCCGCATGGCGTCGTCGAGCACGGTCAGCTCCTCCTCCGGCACCCGCAGCGCGGTCGCGGCCGCGTTGAGCGGCATCCGGAACAGCGTCGAGGTCTTCAACGTCGCGACCGACTCCCAGAACTTCACCCGATCGCTCACCTGTGCCGCGACGATCTCGCGCCGGACCTCGGCCAGCCGGGTGGACATGTCTATCGACTGACCGATGAAGCCGTTCTCGACGGCCTGCACGAGGTAGCCGACGACGGCAGGGGTTTGCGTGTGACGCAGCGCCGCGAGCACCATCCAGGCTCCGGTGTTGAGGGCGAGCGGCACTCCGTGGGTGGCATGCAACGCGGGCTCGCCGTAGCGCACCGGACTGCCGTCCTCGATATCGTCGAGGACGACCGCGGCCTTCAAAAGAATTCGAACCGCCACCGCTACCCGGCGGATGACCGCCAGATCGGCGGCCGCCTCGCCGGTACTCGCGAAACCCCGGTAGTTGCGGAAGACCCAGTACACGATCGACGGCCGAAAGCCCGGACCGCCTGCCGGGCGCAGGGCCTCCTGCCCCACCTTCGACCCCAGCGCGTCGGTGATCGGGTCGTGGAATGCCTGCCGCAGCGCGGTGTCCAGTTCCCGTGGCCCGTAGGCAGCGCCTGCCACCTTCGATGCCGAGACCGTCAGTTCGGCGAGAAACACCCGGAGATCGGTCTCCAGTAGTTCCGAGTCGCCGCGCACGAAGGCGCCCACCTGCGTGTCATTGTCGACGGCTGTCATCTCTGGCCTCCTATCGCCCGGACCGGCCCGGAGCCCCGGGGCGGTCCGACTCCGGCCCCTGTCCATCTGTGGAGGCCGTGCACCATGGAGGAGTTTATGGGCGATGCAAACTGGACGGTTTCCCAATTGCGGGGAGTGTTTTGTCCGCTTCGCCCGATCAGCAATACCGCTCGGTCAGCGCGCCACGGTGCGCAATCGCAGCGTTCGCGGCGCGAGCACAAACCTGGGTGCGGCCACGGTTCGCGTGTCGGAGACCGCTTCGAAGCGCCAGCGCGCGGCGAGAGTGGCCAGGGCAAGAGTTGTTTCGGCCATGGCGAAGCTCTCGCCGATGCACTTGCGGGCACCGACGCCGAACGGGACGAGCGCGCCGCGGGCCAGCCGCTCGTCGTGCCGGTCGGGGTCGAAACGCCCCGGCTCGGAGTGCAGGTCGCCGCGGTGATGGATGAGGTAGGGGCTGCAGACGACCGTGGCGCCCGCCGGAATCCGGTGTCCGCCCAGCTCGGTGGCCGCCGTGGTGACACGGGTGAGAAACCACAGGGGCGGGTACAGCCGCAGGGTCTCCATGACGACCCGGCCGGTGAGCTCGAGTGCGGGCAGATCGGCCAGGGTGGCGGTGCGGCCCGACAGCACCGCATCGGCCTCCTGGTGCACGCGGTCCGCGACGTCCGGATGATCCGTCAACAGGTGCAATGCCCAGGCCAACGCGACCGCGGTGGTGTCGACCGAGGCTGCGAAGAACGTCACCACCTGGTCGGCCAGCTCCGCCTCCGACAGCCCGGCACCGTGCTCGTCGCGCGCTGCCATGAGGACCGACAGGATGGCGCCGCGGTCGGCGACCCGATCATCGGCGACGATCTCCTCGCCGAGGCCGCGCAGACGCGTTACGGCCTGGTCGTAGCGGCGTTTGCCCGGCGTGGGAATCCGGTCCAGCAGTGGCGGGAGCAGAACACGCCGATACACCCCCGACATGAAGGTGTCGAGATCGCTGGTCACCTGGGCGAGGCGGTCCGCCGGTATTTCGGTGGCGAACATTGTCGCGCAGCTGATCCGCGTGGTGATCGCATACATGGCCGCGAGCGCATCGATGATTCCGCCGTCTTGCCAAGTCTCGGTCACCGCCGTGACCTGTTCGGCCATCACCGCCGCGTAGCCGGGTAGCAGGTCTCGCCCGAAGGCGGGCTGCACCAGCCGCCGCTGGCGGCGATGGTCGGCATGACTGCACGTGACCAAGCCATTGCCGGCGATCTCCCTGGCACGCTCGGCGAGCACGCCGCCTTTGTCATAGATCCGGTCGTCGACAAGGACCTGCTTGGTCAACTCGGGGTCGCAGACCACGAACGCCTGCCACCGCCCCATCCCGATCGTGACGATATCGCCGTATGCGGGCAGTTCGGACAGCGCTCGCAGTGGATCGGTCACCAGGCGGATGGCGCTGCCGAACAGCCGAAATCGCGCCGGCGCGGACGTGGTCGTGGTGGTCACCGGACCGACAGTAGACGGGCGCCGGCAACTACGCAGCGTCGAGAACTCGGTTCGGACAGCGGCGTGGACCACCCCTTCGACGAGCACCGGCATCGCATAGGTGCCATTGACTACGGACGAGCCCGAGGCAATCATGAACCATGGGAAACGACCAGGTGTACAGCAGTAGAACTATCGAACACCTTGCGGCGCAGGCTGATTGATACGGATAGCAGATGCTCGACGAGTCCGACATAGAACAGGCCCGCGTGTTCTATGACCTGCTCACCCATGAGGCCGCAACCCTGACCAGCACGATCGAAACATTGACGACCCGTCGCGGAGTCCTCCGATCGACCGCCGAGGCGCAGCTGTTCGGTAGAGAGTTGGACGAGGTTCGCAGGTGCTTGGACCAACTGCGAGCCAGATTCCCGGAGGTCGGCGACCGGACCGACTGACCGCAGGGGCACCGAGCCGGGCTACCCGACCGGTTCGGTGTTACCACTGCACCACGTGATCAGTATCGATCGTCCCGCTGCGGCCAATGGCCGCCCTGACGCTGCGCAACTCGCCCGCGCGGACGGCGGCGTTCATCGGGCTCCTCGTCCCAATCATCTTGTTCGCGGCGACTTTTCGGATCCCAGTTCATTGCCGCAGCCACCACGACCAGCAGCACAGCGACCAGCAACACAACGAGAACGACTACGAAGAGTCCCCCGTCCAACACAGATTCCCGCTTCCCTCGATTCGACAATGCCCACCCGGCACCGTTGCGCGGATGGCTTACTCGCACAGATCTTTTCACGGCCGTCGGCACGGTCCTCACCTGCGCTGAGAAAAGTGCTCGGTACGCGGCAGCGGGCGTCGTCTATTGCTGCGCGAGCACGCCGAGTTCCTCGGTGAGGATCTCGACGGTGTCGCGAATCTGGTCCTCGGTATGGCAGGCCGTGACGAAGAACCGAAGGCGCGCAAGGTCTTCCGGAACGGCTGGATAGATGATCGGGTTGACGTTGATGCCGCGGGTCAGCAAAGCATTGGACAGTCTCATCGTCTTCAGCGAGTCACCGACGATGCACGGGATGACCGGGGTGTCGTTGCTGTCACCGGTGTTGATGCGGGCGTCACGGGCCAGCCGCAGGAAAAGTCGCGAGTTGTGCCGCAGGCGTTCGAGTGGCTCGCGGTCGGCCCGCAGTTGTCGCATCGCTGCCAGCGAGGCGGCCGCGTTCATCGGTGTCATGCCGACGCTGTAGACGAATCCGGGCGTCGTGTATTTCAGGTAGCGGATCAGCTCCGCGCTGCCCGCCACGTAGCCACCACATCCGGCGAGCGCCTTAGACATGGTGCCGGACCACAATTCGACGTCGCGCCGATCGACATCGAAGTATTCGCCGATCCCGCCGCCGTGCGCGCCGAGCACGCCGATGCTGTGCGCCTCGTCGATCATCAACAGCGCCTTGTGCTTTTTCTTGAGATCGATGATCGCGGGCAGATCGGGGATGTCGCCGTCCTGGCTGTAGACGCCCTCGATGAGGATGAGGACGCGGCGGTACTGGTGGCGAATGTCGTTCAGCAGAGCATCAAGTGCGGCGTGGTCGTTGTGCGGGAACGGCCGCCGGGTCGCGCCCGAGAGTTTGCACCCCTGCAGGATGCTGTCGTGCGCGAGGCTGTCGTGGATCACGAGGTCTTCCGGCCCGACGATATGGCCGATGATCGTGACGTTCGTAGAGTGGCCGCCGACGAGTGCGATCGCATCCTCGGTGCCGAGCAGCGCGGCGAGTTCGGCCTCCAGCTCGCGGTGCACCGGCTTCTCACCGGAGAGTACGCGGCTGGCCGAGACCGAGCTGCCGTAGCGGGCGACCGCGTCCTGAACTGCCTCGACGACCGCAGGGTGACCGGACATGCCCAGATAGTTGTAGCTGGAGAAGTTGACCACCTGCGCGCCGCCGATGATCGAGGTGTCCCGGGTGACTCCATCGTTGATCAGGAAGTACGGGTTGGACAGGCCGAGCGCCTCGCCGCCGGCAAGCCGATCGGCGATGGCCTTCACCTCGGCGAACTCGGAGATCAGGTACTCCGGCGCAACGGCGGTGGGCCGGGATTCCGGTGCGACACCGGGACCGTCTGCGGCGGCGATAGTCGCCGCCGGTACTGCGGCATGGACAGCAGGCGGTGTGACATCAGGGGCAGACGGACCGGCGAACTGACCCGTGGCGTAGGTAATGACGTCACCCATGGTCGTCGCCGCCGTGAACCAGCTCGGGTCGATGGTGAGTCCAGGAAGTTTGCGGACGAGTCCGGCGAACAGATCGGTCAGCATGAGGGAGTCGAATCCGAGTCCGTCACTGAGGGTTTGGGTTTCGCGAAGCCGGTCGGCAGGGAATCCGCTGACCCTGGCCAGTTCTGCACGCACGATAGCGGCGACGGCGTCCGGGGTGTTGGCGGTGGGCGCGGTATTGGACCGTTCGGCAACAGCCTGCGGCGCGCGCGCTTCGGTTGGTGCCGCAACCATGCTCGCCAATACGGCGTTCTGCTCACGGAAGAGTGCGACCAGTTGGTCCATCGTAGTGTCCTCGCGATGTGCGAAAGCTATTGGAAGAGTGTGTAGTTCGGCATGCAGCGCGGTCGATGATCCGGGCGGGTCCGCGACCGCCGAGCTGAAGGCGGGCGGCTCGACCCAGAACCGATGCTCGGTCGCGAATTCATACACCGGCAGGCGATAGCGGACACGCTGTGCCGGTTCGTACAGTTCGTCCCAGGCGGGGTCCGCACCATCGCGATACAGCGCGGCGACGACCTCGGCGAGTTCGCTGCCGGTCGCGCCGGGACCCGGACTCGGCGCCAGGCAGCGCGCAATCAGGTCGGGCCGGATACGACCGACGAGGGGAACCAGGACTCGACGCGGACCGATCTCGACGACATGCGTGGGCTCGGTGCCAAGTGCGGCTTCGATTGCGGCGCCGAAAAGCACAGTGGCACGGACGTGTTCGGTCCAGTACGCGGCGTCCATCGCCTCGTCTGCAGCAAGTAGGCAGCCGCGCACGGTCGAGTAAACCGGGAGCCCAGGTGCACGGAAGGTGCAGGCGCGCGCGATGGCTTCGAATTCGGCCAGCATCGGATCCATCAGCGGGCTGTGGAACGCGTGGGACACCGTGAGCGTCTTCGTGGTCACAGCCCGCGCGTCCAGCGCTGCCCCGATGCGCGTGATCGCCTCCGCGGCACCGGAAATCACTACCTCATCTCGTCCGTTGACAGCGGCGAGCGTGACCATCTGTTCGTCGGCGAGCACATCCGCAATCTGCGCCTCGGCAGTTCGCGCGGCGAGCATCATCCCGCCCGGCGGCAACTGTTGCATCAGTCGGCCACGCGCGACGACAAGGCGGCACGCGTCCTCGAGGTCGAACACCCCCGCCACTGCCGCGGCCGCGAATTCGCCGATGCTGTGACCGATCACCCACGCGGGCTGGACCCCCGCATCGGCGAGCGACTTGGCCAGCGCGTATTCCATCGCGAAGATCGCGGGCTGCGCGAGTTCGGTGCGGTCGATGTCGGCGCTCTCGTCGAGCAGCAAATCCCGCACCGAGCGGCCGAGGTGGGCGGTCATGGCGTCATCGACCAGTGCCAGGGCACGCCGGAACGAGGGGCTCGCCGCGTGCAGCGCCCCCGCCATTCCGGCGAATTGCGATCCTTGTCCGGTGAACATCCAGCCGACCGCGAGCGGTTGCGCGACACCGGATTCCGCACCTGACCACAGGCGGGCAATCGCCTCGTCGCGGTCGTTCGCGACGATCGCGAGCCGGCTGCGACCCGACGACTTGACCTGATTGCTCGTCCAGCACAGCTGCGCGAACCGATCCTCCGGCACCGACCCCAACGTTTGGGCCAGCCGAAGTGCGTTGCGCCGCAGCCCTTCCTCGTTGTCCGACGACAGCGTCAGCACCGCACGCCCCGAAGCCGCTGCTGTCCGTTCGGGCACGCCGTCCTCCCGCGCCGCGGTCGTGGGCGCACTCGCCAGCACCATGTGCGCGTTCGTGCCGCCGATGCCGAAACTACTGACGCCGCCGTGCGCAGGCCCATCCAGCGACATCGGTTCGGCGAGCAGGCGCAGACCGTGCTCCGCCATCCGCAGCCGCGGGTTCTCCTGGTCGGCAAACCGCGACGGCGGAACGACACCGTGATGCAGGCTGAGCGCGACCTTGATGAGGCCCGCGACCCCGGCAGCACCCTCGGTGTGGCCGAGATTGCCTTTGATGGAACCGATTCCGCAGGGTCGCGGGCGATCGTTCGCGTGCAGCTTGCCGAGCGCCTTGACCTCGATCATGTCGCCGAGCACCGTTCCGGTGCCGTGCGCCTCGATGAAGTCAACGTCCTCGGACCTGACACCGGCCCGCTGATACGCCTCGCCGATCACCTGCTGCTGCGCCCACCGGTTCGGGGCGGTGATGCCGTTGCTTCGCCCGTCGGAGTTGACCGCGCTGCCTTTGATCACCGCATAGATCGGCAGGCCTGCGGCCTGCGCGTCGGAGAGGCGACGCAGCACCAGCACCGCGACACCCTCGCCGCGCACGATCCCGTCGGCGTTGCCGCTGAACGGTTTACACCGGGCATCCGGAGCGGAGAGACCGGCTTGGGTGTAGAACACTCCGACGGCCGGGGTCAACACGAGGTTCACCCCGCCCGCGACCGCCTGGTCGCATTCACCGGAAGCCAAAGCGGCGCAGGCGAGATGGACCGCGACCAGGGAGGACGAGCAGGCCGTGTCGACCGCGATGCTCGGACCCTTCAGATCGAACTGGTAGGACAACCGGTTGGCGGTCATGAAGTATCCGTTGCCCGACCCGTGCTGCGGCGTGATCGCGCGGTAGTCGCTCATCTGCAGGTTGGCCCATTCATTGGCCATGACGCCCACGAAAACCCCTGTTCGAGAACCGGACTGGGCGCGCGGATCGAGTGTGGCATCCTCGAATGCGCGCCAGGTGGCTTGCAGCAGCAATCGCTGCTGCGGATCCATCGCCTCCGCCTCACGCGGCGTGATGCCGAAGAAATCATGGTCGAACGCGTCCGCGTCGTCGATGAATCCGCCGCTACGGGTGTTGATCGTGCCCGGCGCTCCGGCCGGGTCGTGGAAGTCCTCGGCGTTCCAGCGACTTGCCGGAACCTCCGAAATCACCTCACGCCCTTCGATCAGCAACTGCCACAATGCCGCTGGATCGGCTGCTTGCGGGAACCGGCAGTCGAGACCGACGATGGCGATATCGTTCATGCGGCGACGCTGAACTCGGCGGCGATATACCCGGCGATATCGGCGATGGTGGGGTAATCGAAGACCAGGGTCGGGTCGACGTCCAATGACCACCGGTCCTCGATCTCGCCACACAGGGTCACGGTCGATACGGAGTCCATGCCGAGCTCGGCTAGCGGAACCGCCGGGTCCACCTGGTGCGGTGCGCGTTCGGTGTAGTCGGCAATGCGCTCCACGAGCCAACCCTGGATTGTCGACGGGTGGGTGACGGTCGTGCTGAACATATTTCGGCTCCTCGGCGGGCAGGTCGATCAGACGGTCAGTGCTCGGCTCAGTGCCGGTTCGAGATCTTCGTGCAGGACGCCTCCGATGCGGTCCTCCAGATACGCGGCGCGCATCGAGCTGCGCTGGACCTTGCCGCTGGTGGTGTGGTGCACCGATCGGGTTTCTACGAGAACGACATTCGGCGCCGGGACGTCGAACCCGCGAGCGACCGCGATTTTGATCGCCGCGGTCAGCTCGGCGAGTGTGGTGTCGCCCAGCAGTCCCTTCTTCACGCCCTGCATCACGACCAGTCGTTCCCGCCCGCCCGCATCGACGGATACGGCGACCCCTGCGGTGAGGGCCGGGTGTAGCTCGCTCACCAGTTCCTCGATGTCCTGGGGATACAGGTTGCGGCCGTTGACGATCAGCAGATCCTTCAGGCGGCCCGCGACGAACAACTCGCCATCACGCAGCAGACCGAGATCACCGGTGCGCAGGAACGGCCCCTCGCTGCCGATGTGGGCATCGAAGGTCTCGCGGGTCTCCTCCGGACGGTTCCAGTACCCGGCGGTGACGCTCTCGCCGCGAATCCAGATCTCGCCGACGTGGCCGCCCGGCGTCTGCTGATGGGTATTCGGGTCGACGATGCGGATGTCGAGACCGCGAGCCGCGCTCCCGCAGCCGACGAGCCGGCCGTCATTTCCGTGGTCCATGACGACGGGCGCCGCGTTGATCGGTCCGGCGCTGGCGAGCAGCGTCACCTCGGCCAGACCGTAGGCAGGCAGGAATGCCGTCGACCGCAAGCCCACGGGCCCGAACCGCTCGAGCACCGCCGCCATGGTTCGTTCGCGAACCGGCTCGGCCCCGCACAGGGCAACCTCGAGCGTGGACAGATCGAGATCGGCCAGCTGCTCGTCGGTAACTCTTCGGGCGATGAGTTCGTAGGCGAAATTCGGTGCGGCGGTGAAGGTGGCGCGGTACTTGTCGATGGCCTGTAACCAACGCGCCGGGCGCTTGAGGAAGGTTGTCGGCGACATGAACACCAGGTTCGCTCCGGCATACATCGTGCCGAGCAGCGAGCCGATCAGTCCCATGTCATGGAACTGCGGGATCCAGCTGACGCCGGTCGCGGCATCGTTGAACCCGATCGCGGTGATCGCGGCCTCGTTGTGCATGAGGTTGCCGTGGGTGACGACGACGCCCTTCGGGGTGCCCGTCGAACCCGATGTGTACTGCAGGAACGCGATGGTTCCCGAGTCGATATCGGGCATCCGCCACACCTCTGGATCGCCGAGCGGTTCGTTGGTTGCCACGACGATCGCGGTCGTTTCGGCCGCGACCATCGGCTGGAAGTTGGTGGTCGTCAGGACCAAGCGCGCACCGGAATCCGCGATCACGCCCGCCACTCGTTGGGTACTGCGCTCGTCGTGCGGCACGGGCGCGGGCACCGCAACCACACCGGCATACAGGCAGCCGAGGAAGGCTCGCAGGAACTCCATTCCGTCGAGATAGAGCAGCACGACAGGCTCCGCCGATTCCGGACGGTCGGCCAGCCAGGCGGCCACAGCCCTGGCGTCGCGATCGAGTTCGCGATAGGTGACGATCTCCTCGGTGAGTTCGCGTCCGGCCTCACGAAGATAGGTGTACGACCTGGTCTCCCCGTATTTCAAAACTTGCTGCCTGACGTGGTGAACGTAACTCGGCTGCATTCCGTAGTTCCTTCGTAATGGAGATCGTCATAGGGGATGACTATTACTATCCGCTCTCCACGCCCCTGGAGATAGGGACCACAGGTATCGCCCAGCTAACCCCCGGGGTGAGCATCAAACCCACCCTGAGTGGGGAGACCGACACAAGATTCCATGCACCGATACGAAGTCCGCGATCGGCAGAGCCCGCTTCGAGCACACCTCGGGTAAATCAGAGGTTCCGATCGACGGATGTCGACCCCTCGCTGTCATGTCTTGGGATAATCGGCTGATGAGCCGTGAGGTCGACGACCCCGGGCACGGCTGCGCATCGTATGCGGCCGGGACCTGGCTCGACGCCTTGGCCAGCCGCGAGTAACGGCCCCGCGCGGCCCGTCGACTCAGAGAATGCGATAGCGGCTCGTCGGGACCACGTCGATGTTCTTGTCCGCGCCGAACTTGGCGACGCTCGTCATCAATCGATCGAATCGCCGGGCCAGCTCCGCGTTGTCACCACCGCTGCCGTAGAACGCGTGTGGGTCGGTCAGGGCCTCGATCGGGAACAGCTCCTCGATCACGGCGGCGACCTCTGGTGCTCCGTCCGTCGCAGCACCGATCACCCGGTTCTGCACATAGCCGAATGTCGCTTGGGTCGCGATAGCGATCTCGGTGTGCTGGTTGCGCCAGTAGTCCAGCCACTCGTCGTAGGGCTGATCGGCGGGACGCCGCAGGAAGGCGATGTTCGACAGCCCCGCCGCGCGCTCCCCGATCGGAACGGCGGGCAGCTCGATCGGCGACACCGCCTCGACCCGCCACCCGACGACCCGATCGGCGACCGCTGCGAGCACTTCGGCCACGGCCCCGACGCCCTGCTCGTCACGCAACCAGACGCTGACCACCGCCTGCACCGGCGCATCGAACGCCGTGAGTCGCACCATGGCCTGCGCGACCGCGCTGTCGGAAATGTTCACCTGAGCCGTCTCGACTCCCGCGGCCCCGAGACGCTCGGCCAGTTCGGCAGCCAGCAGATCCTCGGCACCCCACAGCGCGAAAACGAGCTTCACCTGCGTCATGCCGTCACCACTTTCTAGAACACGTTCCATTTGCTCTGCGCAGCGTAACAGCAGACCCCGGACGCAGTCCGCGAATAGCCAGCGTGCGAACGAGTGGTTCCGCTCGCGAACCCGCACGTCGAGTTGGCGATACCATCACCGTCGTGATCCAACTCCGCGCATTCCGCCAGGCGTGTTACGACGCGGCCCGCCGCACAGGCGGAAAAGTGATCGAGTTCCGTTCACCCGATGATGTGACGCCGAACTTCCACCAGGGAATCGTTGCCTACGGCGACTACCGGGTCGCGGTGGTCTGGCGACGCGATTCAGCGGTTCTCGCGATCGCCGAACCGCGAGTGATCGATCATGCCGACGGCGCGAACGAGTCCGGCCCACTGACATTCGTCGATGCCCGCGAACTGGTAGCCGCCCTTGCCGAGCAGTCGGGATTCGAGGCGCATACCGCAGCCGACCTCAATGGTCCGTTCGACGCCGCAGCCCAGCCCGAGATCGACCCAGCCGATATCGAGTACTGGAAGCCTGCGACTCGCGGCGAAGCGCTCTTCAACTACTGGGACTAGATGGACCCGTGCACAGCGGCCGGTGGCCGAGCTCGGCATGCCACGGCGCGATTACGCCGGAGTCGATACCTGTTCCGGCGCGGCATCTTTCGGGCGTCGAGGGCGGGCACGAGTGATCGCCACACCGGACAGGCACAGCAGACCGCCGACGATGGCAAGGGGGGCCGGGACTTCGTCGAGCGCGATCCACGCCATCAGCACGACGAGTGCCGGGACCGCGTAGGTCGTCACGCCCATCTTGCCCGCTGTCGTGCGGGCGAGGGCGTAGGCCCACGTCGTGAACGCCAAAGCTGTTGGGAACACACCCAGATACACCAGGCTCAACGTCGAGGACACCGGAGCATCCACGGCCTCGCGGACCAGCTGACCTGTGAACGGTAGACAGGCGATGGCGCCGATCACGCATCCGCCGGTGGTCACCTGCAGCGCCGACGCATGGGCGAGCGCGGGTTTCTGCGCGACCACCGATATCGCCCAGGTCGCCGCAGCCGTCAGGCACAGGATCACCCCGAGCACCGCGCTGCGGCCGCCACCAGAGTTCGACAGCCCGACCACGATCGCGCCGGCGAACGCCACCGCGATCCCCACCATCAGCCGCGTGGGGAACCCCTCACCCAGCACCAATCCACTCAGCACGGCAATCAGCACAGGCCCGATGTTGATCACCATCGCCGCGGTGCCCGCATCGACATACTGCTCACCCCAGTTCAGGGCGACCATATACACCCCGAACCAGAGCACACCGGAGATCAAGATGCCCCGCCACGCAGCTCGGGCAGGCAACCCCTCCCCCGTGACGATCAGGATCGCCACCAAGGCGATGGCTCCGGTCAACAGTCGGCCCAGCGCCAGCGCTCCCGGTGAGAAGTCTTCTCCCGCAGCACGAATGAACACGAATGCCGAAGCCCACAACACCACCGTGACAACGGCCGCGACGACCGCCTTCCGATCGTCGGACCGAACGCCTTGCTCCATTCTCCGAACGTAGAGCACCCCGACGGGAAAGCACACAGTTTTCCGATACCGCCCCCGCCGCAGCCTTCAGCCGCTCGACAGCCCCACGCCAGGCCGTTCGCGTCGAATCGGCAGGTAGCTGCGGCAGTGTACCGTTGAGGAAGCCGGAGGCACTTCGTTCACGGACACAGACACCGCGACGTCTCCGCGCAACAGTCGGCCCGCCCACGGCCGAGGCAGGAGCGGCCGGACATGACGCTGCACCGCTTTCGGCTGGCGTGCGACGCAGGCCACATCCGGGTGTGTGATGCGCCGAACGAGTGAAAAGAACTACCTGGAGCTCATGCGCGACCTCGCGGCGCTGCGCAGATCACGCGCCGGCGGCATCCTTCACCAGGAACTCGAGCGCGAAATCAGCGAACACGAAGAGGAAGTCCACAGGCGCGACCACCACGGCAGGTAGCCGACCGAAGGCGCCGGTGCGGGCGCCTCGCCGACGGGCTCCGTCATCGCCGCTGGCCCTGAGTGCATTTCGCGCTGTGCGCAGTCCGGTTGCCCGACGCTTGCAGCCTGCGTCCCACTTCGCCGAGCACGACGACCGTCGTCACGAGGACCAGGGCGAAGGAGAAACCGGCGAGCGGTGAATCCTGGAAGGTGTTGCCGCCGAAGTAGCCGAGCAGCGCACCCGATATACCCCACAGCACAGCTCCGATGATGTCGAATGCGGTGAAGGTTCGTGGTGGGACGCCGACCGCCCCCGCGGTGAGCGTCATGATCGACCGCATGCCGGGCAGGAACCGGCCGATCACGATGAAGACCGGTCCGCGACGCTCCAGCACGCTCACGATCCAGCCAACCGCCCGGTGCCGCTTGGTTCCCACCGGAATCTTGCGCAGCAGCGGCCGTCCCGCGTGCCTGCCGATCCGAAAGCTCACGTGGTCGCCGACCGCCGCGCCGGCCGACGCGGCGAGGATGAGCAACCCGATGTTCGGACGACCGGTCGCCGCGAAACCGCCCGAGACGAGCAGCACGACTTCGCTGGGGAATACCGGGAGGACTCCGTCCAGCCCGGCGACAGCGAAAACAACGAGATAGACCAAGGGCGAGCCCATTACGTCGCGCGCCAGATCCAGCAGCTGATCATTCATGCCAAAATGATACTCATATCATTTGTTACTAGTATCATTTTGGCAATGGGCGGAGGACGCTCACCCACGAGCACCGAGAGGATCCACCGTGACCGAGAACCTGTCGCCGTTCGACGGCCGCGCGGCATACACGCCCTTCGAGGAGTACGCCGAGCGGTACCGCGAGTTTTTCGTGATGACCCGCCGCAACGGCATCATCGAGCTGAGGATGCACACCGACGGCGGACCGTTCCAGCACAGCTGGCGCGGCCACAACGCCTGGCATCGCGTGTGGACCGAGGTCGGCAACGACCCGGAGAACGAGGTCGTCATCATCACCGGAACCGGCGATTGGTGGCATACCGGCGACCCGTCGCAGCTGTGGCACACGCCCTTCCCCGACTGGACCATCGACAGTCAGCTGAAGATGTACGACGACATGGTGCTGCTGCTACAGAACCTCTTGTTCGCCATCGACATACCGACGATCGCCGCCGTCAACGGGCCGGGGACCCATTGCGAATTCGCGACCGCCTGCGATATCACACTCTGCGTCGAGGACGCCGATTTCTTCGACCCGCACTTCCTCGCCGGTGGCGTCCCCGGCGACGGCATGGCACTGACCTTGCAGCGCACCATCGGGGTCAAGCGCGCGTCCTACTACATGTACACAGGTGAGCCGATAAGTGGCCGCACCGCAATGGAATTAGGCTTGGTCAACGAAATCCTCCGCCGGGATCGACTACTGCCGAGGGCGTGGCAGATCGCCGAAATGATCATGGCGCGACCGCGCGGCTCACGCCGGCTGACGCACGCGATCGCGACCCGTCCATGGAAGCGCGCCCTCGTCGAAGACCTCGGGTTCCACGCTGCGCACCAACTCTGGGGTATGACAATGGGCGAAGCAGGCGACCTCGATAAACTGCGCACAATGAACAGCCGGTTCGGTACCTCGTGACGTCACCAGATCGTTCGACCCCGGCAACGGGGTCGCACCGCGAACGGAAGAAGGCGCTGGCACAGGCCACGCTGCAACGCGAAGCACTACGGCTGTTCCGCGAACAGGGCTACACCGCAACCACCGTCGACCAGATCGCTGCCGCCGCGGGCGTGTCACGCGTGACCTTCTTCCGCTACTTCCCAGCCAAGGCCGACGTCGTGCTGCACGACGTCGCCGACCTCGCGGTGATCGCCGCACTCCCGGACAACCTCGAAGGCATCAATCCCGTTCGGGCACTTCGTGACACAGTGCGCGCACTGACCGACTCGGCAACACCCGCCGACAGGGCCATCAGCGCGGAACGCGAACATCTCCTGCGCACCGTCCCCGAACTCCGCGCTAGGGTGCCCGCACAGATGGCCGCCGCGATCCCGCTGCTCGCGGGTGAGCTGGCCGAACGCCTCGGCCTGCCCGCTCCCGACCTACCGACCACCACCCTCGCCGGCGCCATCATCGGCGTCGCGATCGCAGCATGGACTGCAGCGGCTGACGACCTGTCGGAAGGATTCATGCAGCGCCACCGACAATTGCTCGACGACTGCCTCGCGCTGCTGGAGAACGGGATGACGAGCCCGAACTAGCTACCCGGGAGGCCAGTGCTGCCCAGGATCCGGGAGTCCGCCTTGAACCGAGGACCCGGCGCAAGACCACGCAGGACCGCGCTGGTCCACGCCACCGCCGGCGGCCATCCCGCGGCCGCGTTGGTGATGTGCTCCGGCAGCGGCATCGTGTAGAACCGTAGATCGGCGCCACGATTCCAGTACTCGTCGACCACCGGCAGCACCACCGACGGCGGTATCAACTCGTCCCACATCCCATGCCACCAGAAGAGGGGACTGTCCGGAATCTGCTGACCGAGACTTTGCTCCGTCAGCACCTGCATGACCTCGGGAATGGATTCCAACGTCTTGCCCGGCTGGTAGTAGTCGCTGATCGGCCGATACATTCCGGTCAGCGCAATGGTGTAGACGCAGCGGCTCTGCACATCGTGCAGAATGCGTTGGCCCTCCTCGGTCAGCAGCTTCTTCGCGTCGAATACCTCAGGGAATTCACGCGATAGGCCCGCGAAACCGAGCCACATGGTGAAGTTGCTGATTCCGGTGAGTCCGGGTTGCCGCATGGTCGCGTAGCGCGCCTGTAACCGCAGATCACCGGGTGTGCCGCCGATAGCGGTACCCAGCAGTCGCACATCGGGAGCGTATGTTCTGCGCAGCTCGGCCGCCCGGATCGAACCGGAACCGCCGCCGGAGTAGCCGTACAGCGCGATCCCCGAATCGGTAAGCCCCAGCGCCGCATCGTTTTTCATGGCACGAAGACTGTCGAGCACCATCTTGCCTTCGTCGAAGGTATTGAAGGTGTTGAACTTGCCATCGAAATCCGGGACGTTCAGCGCGAAGCCCTGCATCAGCCAATATTGCGCAAGCAGGCTTTCTTTCATGGTGCCCGTTTGCAGCGTGTACGACGGATTGCACGACGAGTCGGTCGAGTCGATCGCTTCCTGGAACGAAACAACCGGGCGGGGGCCACCGAGCCACGGAATGCCGGGAGTGATCACCGAGGTGGCGGTCGCGATGGGGTTGTCGTGCACATCGTTGCTGCGATAGAGCAGCTGCCTGGTGTCGACGGGGAACGGGATTCCCAGGATCCGAGTCTGCACCGTGCGGGTGCGAATGATCTCACCCGGCGCATATGCCGCCAAATCCGCCGGATCCGCGTACCACGGGTCCTCGTCGGGTACCGGGATCGGGAGCAGGTCGTAGAGCGACGGTTCCGCAGGCAACTGCGGCAACTGGTTTTGATCCGGCGGAAAGGCTGGAAAAGGATCGCCTGCGGCGACCCCGGCGGCCACCGAAAGGCACAGCGCCGTCAATAGCGCCGCGACCCATTTGGATCTACGGGGAACCCCGAACATATAGCCCTCACCTCGATGTATGTGATCCAGTCGTCCGATCACCGGACTGGTGACAAGTAGACCGCTGAACCAAGCTGTGACGCCATCCGCATTCCGACAGCTTCCGCTGCGACCAGTTGTGCACGTCGCCAACGGACACCGCAGCGCATCACGTACTGCCAGCGTCTCGGCCGCCGGTTCGCCTCGTGGTGGTCGCTGCCGAAGGACACGGCATGGACCTGTCGAGCGCTGACCACGACCCGAGTACGCGGCCACCGCACCGAACCGGTTCCGCAATGCCGATTCCCTGCGAATTCCATTCCAGAACAGGAGTTTCCTCGCATTCCAGAACAGGAGTTGCCGCGATATCAACTAGCACGACAACAATTGCAACTAATAATCGACCATTTCGATACCCACTCGTTACAAAAGAAGGATCCCTACTGGAAACAGGTACTGCGCTACATTCGTATTTCGCAAGGTAGAGCTCACTGATGGCAATCAGTTCATACTCGGAGTCGGCAATGCTCACAGTTTGCCCCCAGTCTGGATCAAAAAACCCACGACTGTTTACGCTGAAGCAGTAGAGTACGAATCCTCGGTCGACAAGCCCTTTCGAGCGATCACATGCAGAGCGTGATCGCTCGGGCAATCCGCCGAATTCGGGCGCGTGCTTTTATCGCTCCCCTTTCGGATCGGATTGCGGACAGCCTCGAATGCCCAGCGTCGGCGCGCATTACCAAAGGCTGCGCCAACCCCCAATGCCGACGCGCCACGAACTGGACGATAACCGAGCCGTCCGGAATGAGGAGGCAGCGATGGTCGTTATGACACCGAGCACAGCTGTTCGGACAGACGCGACACCTCGACCGTCGGACAACGGCCTTCCGATCGATCCGCGACACCGGCTCGGCGAGCTGCTCGCCGAGATCGCCGCCGGTGATCGGGCCGCCTTCACCGAGTTTTATCACGCAACCAGCCAACGGGTCTTCGGGTTCGCGGTACACATCGTGCGCAGCCGCACGATCGCGGAGGACATCACTCAGGAGGTCTATTTACAGGCCTGGACCACCGCCGATCGCTACGACCACACTCGGTCCGCCCCGCTGACCTGGCTGATGATGCTGACTCATCGGCGCGCCGTCGACCTGGTGCGAGCCGAGCAGGCGATCGTAGCCCGGGAGAACAACTACCGCAATACCGAGACCAGGCGTGGTCATGATGTCGTTGCCGAACAGGTCGACGAGCATTTCGACTACCAATCGATCCGAGACAATCTAGCGAGACTGAATGCACGCGAACGCGAATCAATCGCCCTGGCCTACTACGGCGACCGCACCTACCGCGAAGTCGCCGACCTCCTAGGAATCCCGTTACCGACCGTCAAGAGCCGCATTCGCGTCGGACTCAAGCAGCTGGAGGTATGGCTGAGCAACGAATGACGGAGAGGTGTTGCGCTACGCCCGATGGCGCGACGAATCCAACTTGACCTTCCCGCCCTCCACCAATGCTCTGAGCGCGGCAGCCTTACGATCGCAGATGTCGACGCCACAATTGCGGTGCCGCTGCATTTCGTCATGCGCCTCCGCGATCGTGAACGGTTGCGATGGAGCCTCGTGAGTCCAGGCAGCGGGCCAAATGTCGTACCGCACAACCTTTTTCGTCGGTATTCGATTCACGGCCGCAGTGCGCCTTCGCATTCCGACACCGCCGACTCCCGGCGGATGGTGCAGAGCCCGCAAATGAATCGCACTGATGGCGACCGTCACCACGAGAACCATCAAGACGACCAGAATGAAGAAAATACGTGAGTCGAGCATGGGACATCAACTTCCTGCGCACGTGACGACAGGTTGTTCGCACCGCACTGCCGTCGAGGGCGATTGATCAGTACTTCACTGTCGACCCCTTCAATTCTCCTCTCGCCGACCACAAGGGCCTTCCCGTCACAGGGAATAATCTGTCCGACGGATGACCACCTCCGCGCAGGCCACAGCCCAGGGGCGCATCGACTCCCACCCGGCAGGATCCGGACATTCACCCGCGGCAGGAGCACGATCTCGATCGGCCGACACGAAGGCGGCCGACCCGTCAGCTGGTGAATCTGAAGCTACGCCAAGACTCACCAAGGTACTTGCTGCTGCGTGAGTACAAATAGTCGGAGTTTCCCCGGCAATCAGGTTCGGAGTAGAGCGTGACAGTGGCACTCGTCTGGTTGTCAACCAAACCATTGCCAATAACTATGTTATATGTCTGATATTCGTCCGGATTTTCTATCTGCTCAGAGTATCCGTAGCCATTATTGAAGGTGAAGGTCCCGGTAGCCATGGCCTTCCTCCATTCTTGCCGTGACTGCAAACCAGTCCTACCTGCGATTTCCGACCGAAGCGTACGCCCGAATTCACAGCACGCTGCAAATCCTCAACCCCCGAATCAATAGAGCGTCTACGCCGCAATCAAGATCATTTGCCGATCCAACGCTTTACACCGCACAGTAAATCGAGTGGGACCCAACAGATTTCACTGTGCAGAATTCGCCGAGCCTGTGCCGAACACCAGCGCACGCGCACGCCCGAATGGCGCAATAGTGACTATCCCCAAAGCCGGGAAGCTGCTGACCGGGCGTTTCAGTCGAGCACCGAGATCCGGTCGGCCGATCAACTGGGCCCCGCACCCGACCTGATCAACGCAGGATCAAGCCCACTACCGCCTTGGGAGCGGCAAACCACTCGCGGATATTGTTGCGCACCACCGTCATCCGCCTGCACTCGCAGTACGCGGTCACTCCGTCGGCGTCGATCCCTTCCGCACGGCACAACGCGACAGCCCGCGGCACATGTCGATACTGAGTGACGATGATCGCGCGGTCGATATCGAACAACCGTTCGGCTCGTGCACACGTCTCCCGCGTCGACAGGCCCTCCCCATCGGAGCGCACGAGCGCTGGATCGACTCCGTGGTCGACGAGGTACCTCGTCATCGAAGCAATCTCGTCCCCCGAGGTGCCCGCCGCATCGCCGGACACCAGGATCTCGCGGGCTTTCCCGGCCCGCAACAGCTCGATCGCGACATCGAGCCGGCCCCTCAGATACGCCATCGGTGCACCATCAGGCCCCACCTTCGCCCCCGGCACGATCACCACCGGAACCGCCGGCGCCGCCGCAGGCTCGAACCTGTGCCCCGACGACATCATCCATAGCCGCACATTCGCCCCGACCACGACCAACACCAGCCCCGCCGCGAGCACAACGCCGAACTCGAGCCTCCTGTGCACCCGCCGCCCTGGCCCGCCGCCGGACTGCCCACCCCGCGCCACTACACCGACAGTTGGTTGCTTCACCAAATGAGCCTACGTGCGCAGCCCGGCGCGCTTGATGCCGTCAGGGCAGCCATGGACACCCGAAGCTATTGCGAATCTGTGCACGATCTTGCGCATATCTGTCGGATTCGTGGGCACTCGCAAGTTGGGAGAACCGGGAGTTACAGAGAAGAGCGTTGAGCGATGTCAACCTTCGCGGTGCTCGGGCGTGGTTCGGAAGGCGGCGGAGCCGCCCTGGATCAAGTCGCGTTGATGACCGGGGCCGCGCTGGTGGTCGCCGTCGCGTCGTTCTGGGTCGCGTACCTCCACCGCACCCGCAGGATCACCTGGTTGAAAACCACGGCCGATAGCCTGGGGCGGCTCGCCAATCGACCGGGCTGGGTGGCATTGCCGCTTGCGCTGTTCATCGCCACCATCAACACGGCTCTGTTGGGGTTCATCTGGGATGTGAGCCTGCACATCGGCAAGGGCCGCGATCAAGGTCCGCTGGCCAATCCGGCCCACTACTTCATCTTGGTCGGGTTGTTCTTCCTGTTCATCGCGGGCATGTCGGCCGTCGTCCTGCCGCTCGACGAGAAGCCGGGTCCGGCCGCCATCCGAATCACCCGCGACTGGCACGCGCCGGTCGGTGGCGTGCTCATGGCGGGCGCGGGGCTCTACGCCCTGATCGGCTTTCCGCTCGACGACATCTGGCATCGACTCTTCGGCCAGGATGTCACCCTCTGGGGGCCGACGCATCTGATGCTGATCGGTGGGGCGGGACTGTCGTTGATCGCGGTGCTGCTACTCGAATTCGAAGGCCGCCTCGACCGGCCCGATCCGGAACGCACCGATGGCCCGTTGCTGTGGCTGGTGCGGGCCCTCGTCTTCGGCGGACTGCTGATCGGATTATCGGTGTACCAGGTCGAATTCGACTTCGGTGTCGAGCAGTTCCGCCTCGTGTTCCAGCCGATGCTGATCGCCGCAGCGAGCACGATCGCCCTGGTCGCGGCGCGCTACACCCTCGGGCGCGGTAGCGCACTGGTCGTCGTCGCGTTCGCATTCGCGGTGCGCGGGTCCGTCGCGGTGCTGGTCGGACCGATACTCGGCGCGCCACACAATGTGTTCCCGCTGTACCTCGGCGTCGCGCTGGTGGTGGAGTCGATGGGGTTGCTGCCGCTGATCCGCAAGCCCGTGTGGTGGGGTGCGCTGACCGGGCTGGTGGCCGCCACCGCCGGTCTCTGGCTCGAATCCTTGTGGGTGCGAAGAATGTTCGTCGATCCCTGGCCCGCCGCCATGTGGCCGGAGCTGCTCTCGATGGCGGTGCCGGTCGGGATCGCGGGCGGCGCACTCGGGGCGATGCTAGGCCTCGTCTTGCGCGGCGAGCCGTTGCCGGGAGCCTCGATGCGGCGCGTCATCGTCATCGGCGCCGTGGCGATTGCCGCCCTGGCCACTGCCAACGGCCTGCGAATCCAAGTCCCCGAGAATGCCTCCGCGACAGTGCAATTGCGCGATGCCGAACCGGTGGACGGCGGGCGGACGGTGACCGCGGATGTCACGTTGTCCCCGGCCGATCTGGTGAGTGCGGATCCGGAGTGGGTGCAGATCCTCGCCTGGCAGGGCGGTATCGGCCCGACGAGCCCCGGTCGTGGACTGGTGGTCGATCGGCTGCAGCAGGTCGGTCCTGGGCACTATGTCAGCACGAAACCGGTTCCGGCCTACGGCAACTGGAAGACAATCCTTCGGGTGCACGACGCCCGCACACTGACCGCACTGCCGATCTACATGCCACATGATCGCGGCATCGACGCGGCCGGGGTTCCTGCGCTGGACCAGTTCACCCGGCCGTTCGTCGCAGAAGTCACCGTGCTGCAACGAGAACGATCTTTCGACCACCCGGCATGGCTGCTCACAACCGCGTCGATGGTCGTGCTGCTCTGCTCGCTCACCCTCATTTGGGCGTTGTCATGGGGCGCGGCTCGCATCAACCTCGCCTACCGCCGTGCCACACACACCGACGCGTCGACGCCGAGGGCACTGCGGTGAGGTACGCGCACGGTGTAGAGATTCTCGCCGATCATACTGTCCTGCTGGCTATCCCCGCGTTCGTGCCGGCGCTGGCGCTGGTGGGTGTCATCGTGGTGATCGCGGTGCGTGATCGCCGCTCCGAGGCCCGCGACGCCGCCGACGACGACGACATCGAATCCCGGTCGGAAGAGAAGGAGAACTGATGCGCGACGCCGGACGAATGCTTGCCGCGATCATTGCCGGGTCGGCGATCGTCGCCGCTTGTTCGACGACTCCCGATCCGGACCGAGCGTCACCGACCGTGCCCCCTGACGAGGTCGGCATTGCGGTGCGAATCGCTGGAGGGACGGTCACTCCCACGAACACGCGGACCGAAGCGAGGGTGTTTCAGCCGATCGTCCTTCGCGTCGACAGCGACACCAGCGAGGAACTGCATGTGCACTCCGAGCCGGGCTACACCTTTCCTGTCGAACCCCGCGCCGGGCAGGAATTCCGATTCACGGTCGTTGTGCCCGGTCGTGTCGACGTGGAACTGCACCATGCCGGTAAGACCGTGACCACGCTGCTGATTCGCCAGTGACACCGCTGGCGCACGGTATCGACGGCGCAGCCGATCTGCCGATTCCGTTGTCCTACGCACTGATCGGCGCCGCGTGGACGCTGACGTTCTCGTTCGCGGTGCTGCTGGTGGTGTGGCGGCGGCCCCGGCTGGACCCGGACTCACCCGGCGTGCTGTTGCCCACCATCGTCGGGTCGGTGGTCGATTCTCGGGTGGTTCGGGCACTGATCGCGGTGGCGAGCGTTGGTGCCGCGAGCGTGGTCGGACTGATCGTGGTATCGGGTTCGCCTTCGCCGCACCGCAATCCGCTCCCCGGTGTGGTGTACATCTACCTGTGGGTCGGGGTGATGCTGGCGTCACTGCTGCTCGGGCCGGTCTGGAAGGTGATCTCACCAGTGCGGGCAGTGCACCGATTCGGCTGTCGGATATCGGGTCGCAGTCCTGAAGACGGCTTCTTCGGGTACCCGTCGTCGTGGGGATGCCGGCCTGCGGTGCTGGGGTTGTTCACCTTCGTCTGGCTGGAACTTGCGGCACCCGATCCCGGTTCGGTTGCGGCCGTCGGCTGGTGGCTGCTCGGGTATGTGCTGATCACGGGAGCGGGTACTGTTCTTTTCGGCACGCTGTGGGCCGAGCGCGCCGACCCCTTCGAGGTCTACAGCAGTCTGCTGGCCCGACTCGGCCCGCTGGGACGCCGCCGTCCGTCGGGCGCTCTGGTCTTGCGCGCACCGCTGAACAACCTGGCCGGGACCCCGGTGCTGCCCGGGTCCGTTGCGCTTGCGGCGACGCTGTTGGGTTCCACTGCCTTCGACAGCCTCTCCGCGCTGCCCGCCTGGCGGAATCTCCGCGACTCGCTCGGCGGCGATTCGGTGGTGGTTGCCACGATGATTCGCACACTCGGACTGCTTACCGTAATCCTGGTCGTGGGAACAGTTTTCAGCCTGGCGGCCCGCGCGACCGGCGGTCTCGGCCGCGTCGAGCGGGCTCGGCTGCCCGGCCTGCTCGCCCACAGCATCACACCGATCATCGCGGGCTACGTGATCGCGCACTACCTGACCTTTCTTGTCGAGAAAGGTCAGAACACGCTGTTGCTCTTCGAAGATCCGTGGCAGCGTGGCTGGAACCTGCTCGGGCTCGCGGGCCACCGCGTGCACTATGTGCTGTCGAACCATCCCTCCGTGCTGGCCACCACCAAGGTGCTCGCTGTCCTCACCGGTCACGTACTCGGCGTCACCGCCGCCCACGACCGCTGCCTGCGCCTGCTACCGCCCGCCCATCGCGCTACCGGCCAGCTCGCCCTCATGCTGACAATGGTCGGATTCACCTTCACCGGGTTGTATCTGCTGTTCGGCGGATGAATCGATCGCGGGACCGGTAGGCGCACTACCGAAATGGTCGTTGTTCAGCCCTCGATGGTCCAGACCTTGGCCGCCGCTTCCCCGGTGAGCTTCGCGAGCAGTACGCATCGCGGAATCGTCTGGCCGGCAAAATGATCGAGCGACGGCACCACCACATGGTGCGCGTCGGCCCGCTTGAGCTCCTGCGTGAGCTCGGCGAACGCGGTGCCGTCACCTGAAGTCGATTCATGGAACGTTGCGGCGAAGCAGAGGCCCGCCTCGCGGGCGAGGGTGCTCATTGCATCCTCTAGCTCTGCACTGCGACCATCGGCCAAATCTTCACGCAAGTACCCATAGATCAACGCCTCCACCCGAACCTCCGTTGGATTGGGATCGGTGTTCTTTTGGTATGGAACACCCCGCCTTCCGTGGCGTACGGTACTCCTGCAAGGACAGATGTACTTGCAAAAGCAATATGGCGACCTTCCCACACCGACATCCAGTATGGCGAACTCCACACTGCGAATGCAGCTGTCAACCCGCGGACACCTGGATGCCCTGGCCCGCCCTCGGCGACGCTACGCTGCTTGGCTATTGGGCCGCACACCACTTGCCGAAACGATTTATCACGATATCGACGAACCTCCGCCGATTCGAGCTGACTCGAGTTCACTTCTGGCTATCCTCATGCGCCATGGACGAGATCGAACTGCAACCGCCGACAGTCGCGTCCCCACGCCACACGGGACTCATCGTGGACGTCGCCGACGTCGGCCTCGGCAACCCCATGGCCGCAACGGGCGAACCGACCCGCCCTTACATTCGCTGCACCGACAGCACCCTGCTACAGCTGCCCGAACAACTGCACGACTGGGCGATTACCGTCATCGCAACCACCCACGCCCACTTGGCCACTCGTCATCCGACGATGTTCCCCCGCCAGATCGAGTTCGGCGTCCTCGACGGCGCCATGTACGCCGAACTGCTATAGACACCCGCCGACCGCGCGCGGCAGGCAGAGCCACGTGCCGGTGGCAGGATGGGAGCGGTCAGGATCCTTGGAGCCGAGGTGTCTGCTCCCATTCATGGTTCAGCATCGCGTAGACCGCGGTATCGCTCCACTCGTTCTTGGACCACAGGTCTTGCGCATGCAAAGCTTCGCGACGCATTCCGATCCGCTCCAGAACACGGGCGGAGGCATGATTGCGCGCATCCAGCCTTGCGGTAATACGGTGCAGCGACAGCCCTTCGAACCCCAATCGCAAGAGCACGCTCGCCGCCTCGGTGGCATAACCGCGCCCTGCCGCACCCGGCGAAAACACGAATCCGATCTCACCGGTGCGGTTCTCGGCATCACGCCAGAACAAGACGACATCGCCGAGCAGCCGACCGGACGCCGCCTCCTCGACGCACAGATTGAGCGCCTGACCGACTTCGGTGAGCTCAGTTCTGGCCCATACCCCCGAGACCCGCTCGGCCACCTCGGCGCGAGACATCGGTTCGTACGGCAAATACCGACAGACTTCGGGCCGAGACTTATACGCATGCATGTCGTCGATGTCCGCGACGGTTGCCGGTCGAAGTAGGAGTCGCTCGGTCACTATCGGGTAGTCCGGTTGCAGCACGCCTTCCGACCCTAGCGGCCGCCGACCTTCGGCGGCGCCGCCACCGCGATTCACAAGCGGCTTGCGTATAGGTCGTGCATCGGTCCGCCCCAACTCCGTCACCCCTGAATAAACGATATGTGACCAGCGTTACAGTGGTTGCGAGCAAACACGAAGGAAACCGATTGAACACAGCAGCGCGCGGCAACCCCTGGGTCGCCGTCAGACCGGATGACGACCTCACGCAGTTGGCGCAACGAGTGTCGTCCGCGCACCGCTCCTTCCTCGAAGGCGTCGACCGTCCGCCGACGCCGCGCCCCGATGGCGGCTCGGTGCGTCCGGTGGTTCTCGATTCCTGGCGGCGCAGCCGCAACAACGGTGTGAACCCGGACGGCTTCGGCGATGCGGTGGATCTCGACGGTCTGGAACTGCAGCGGTATCGGGCCGCGCATCCGACGGCGCTCATCCGGCCGGTGGTGCGAAAACTGCTGGTCGAAGACGCCGCCGAGGCCGGACTGCTCGTGGCGATCAGTGACGCCGAGGGCCGATTGCTCTGGGTCGAGGGCGATTCGAGGGTCAAGGACCGGGCCCTTGCGATGAACTTCGTGGAGGGCGCGGACTGGAGCGAGGACAGGGTCGGCACCAATGCCCCCGGTACCGCACTCGCCCTCGATCACCATGTGCAGATCTTCGGGGCCGAGCACTTCAGCCGCGTCGCGCACGAGTGGAGCTGCTCGGCCGCCCCCGTGCACGATCCGCTCACCGGCCAGATCATCGGAGCCATCGACATCACCGGCGGCCCGCGCGTCGCCGCGGTGGAGGCATTGTCGCTGATCAGGGCAACTGTGCTGGCCGCTGAATCCGAGCTGCGGCTGCACCTGCTCAACTCGCCCAAGCCGCTCGATGCGGCGACGCCGCGACTGCGGGTGCTCGGCTCGGACCGTCCGTCGCTGACCCGTGACGGTGAGCGCATCCGTATGTCGCAACGACATGCCGAGATCCTGTTGCTGCTGGCCGACCACCCGGAGGGACTGAGCGCCGACCACCTCGCGATGCTGCTCGACGAATCGGAGCTGGATCCGGTGACGGTGCGGGCGGAACTGTCCCGAGTGCGCAAGCTGTTGGGCGCCAACGGTCTCGGCTCGCGACCGTATCGGCTACTGATGGAGCTCGACACCGATGTCGACGAGGTCCGACGGGCACTCGCGCGCGGCGATACGACGGCGGCGTTGCGCGCCTATCCGGGCCCGATCCTGCCCCGCTCGCTGGCGCCCGGCATCACCGAGCTGCGCGCCGAGTTGCGTGGCCGACTGCGTGCCGCCCTGCTGACGGCGGGTGATCGCAGGCTGCTCGGCCGGTGGACCAGTTCGGTCGACGGGCGCGACGACGTTGCAGCGTGGACCGCCTACCTCGCTTCCCTCGACCACCAGTCCTCGATGTATGCCCAGGTCAAATCCCAGCTGACGCTGCTCGACCACAAATTGGGCATTTGACCAGTTTTTTGCAACTGTCGTGCAACATGGACGCTCGTAGTGTTCCGGGTCACACCTGCCGCAGGAAATGTCACCAGACCGAGGAGCATTCGATGACCGTCTTCGCCCGCCCAGGAACGCCCGACGCCGCCATGTCGTTCCAGGCCCGCTACGACAACTGGATCGGCGGCGAATGGGTAGCGCCCGTCAAGGGGCAATACTTCGAGAATCCGACACCGGTCACGGGTCAGCCGTTCTGCGAGGTCGCCCGCGGCACCGCCGAGGACATCGAACTCGCCCTCGATGCCGCCCACGCCGCCGCGCCGGCCTGGGGCAAGACCTCGGTTGCCGAACGCGCGATCATCCTCAACAAGATCGCCGACCGGATGGAACAGCACCTCGAGGCGATCGCCCTCGCGGAGACCTGGGACAACGGCAAGCCGATCCGCGAAACCCTGGCCGCCGACATCCCGCTCGCGATCGACCACTTCCGCTACTTCGCCGGCGCCATCCGCGCCCAGGAGGGCTCGCTGTCGGAGATCGATGTCGACACGGTCGCCTACCACTTCCACGAGCCGCTCGGCGTGGTCGGCCAGATCATTCCGTGGAACTTCCCGATTCTGATGGCCACCTGGAAGCTCGCACCCGCCCTCGCCGCGGGTAATGCCGTTGTCCTCAAGCCCGCCGAGCAGACCCCGGCCTCAATCCTGTTCCTGATCAGCCTCATCGGCGATCTGCTGCCGCCCGGCGTCCTCAATATCGTCAACGGCTTCGGCGTCGAGGCGGGCAAACCACTCGCATCGAGCCCGCGGATCAAGAAGATCGCATTCACCGGCGAGACCACCACCGGCCGCCTGATCATGCAGTACGCCTCCCAGAATCTGATTCCGGTCACTCTGGAGCTCGGCGGCAAGAGCCCGAACATCTTCTTCTCCGATGTGCTCGCCGCGAATGACGACTACCAGGACAAGGCCCTGGAAGGCTTCACCATGTTCGCGCTCAATCAGGGCGAGGTCTGCACCTGCCCGTCGCGCGCACTTATCCAGGCCGATATCTACGACGAATTCCTGGCCTCGGCCGTGGTGCGCACCAAGGCTGTGCGGCAGGGCGATCCACTCGACACCGAGACCATGATCGGCGCGCAGGCCAGCAACGATCAGCTCGAAAAGATCCTGTCCTACATCGAGATCGGCAAGGGTGAGGGCGCCACACTGCTCACCGGTGGCGAGCGCGCCGACCTCGGCGGCGACCTGTCCGGCGGCTACTACGTGCAGCCAACGGTCTTCGCGGGACACAATGCGATGCGGATCTTCCAGGAAGAAATCTTCGGCCCCGTCGTCTCGGTCACCTCGTTCGCCGACTACGACGACGCCATCAAGATCGCCAACGACACCCTCTATGGACTCGGCGCGGGTGTGTGGTCGCGCGACGGCGCGGTGGCCTACCGGGCCGGCCGCGACATCCAGGCCGGGCGGGTGTGGACCAATACCTACCATCAGTACCCCGCGCACGCGGCGTTCGGCGGCTACAAGCAGTCCGGGATCGGCCGCGAGAACCACCACATGATGCTCGACCACTACCAGCAGACGAAGAACCTCTTGGTCGGCTACGCGTCGAAGGCGCAAGGCTTCTTCTGATGGTCGATGCCGCTGCGGCAATCCCCCGGCGGGTGCGTGCCACCGCGGCGGCGATGGATCTGCTCCGTCGCCTCCGCGGTCTGCACGGGCCGCTGATGCTGCACCAGTCCGGCGGCTGCTGTGACGGCTCGGCTCCGATGTGCTATCCCGCAGGTGAATTCGTGGTCGGCGACCGCGATGTGCTGCTCGGACTGCTGGATCTACGGTTGCTGGTGGACGAACTGCCCGGCACTGCGCCCGAACCGGACGATATCGCGCCGGTGTGGATCTCGGGCCCGCAGTTCGCCGCCTGGCAGCACACCCAGCTCGTCCTCGACGTCGTGCCGGGACGTGGTTCCGGATTCAGCCTGGAATCGCCGGAAGGGTTCCGATTCCTCAGTCGCGGAAGAGTTTTCGAGCAAGCCGAACTGCTCGCGCTGGCCACGGTCGACACCGTGACCGGCGCGGGCTGGGAGCGCGGCGAGCGTCCCGCACCACCAACCCAACCCCAGGTCGTCGCCGAAGCGGCCGATGCCTGCCCTGTTCCCGGCCGCGGAACATCCCAGAACACCCTGTGATTCATCCAGCAAGAAGGAGGTCGCAATGGCGATCCCCACCAATAAGCCCACCCACGAGGACTTCCACACCGAGGACAGTGCCTACCTCGCGAAGCGAACCCTGAAGTCGGGGTCCGCGGGCTGGTTACTCCTCGCCGGTCTCGGCATCAGCTACGTGATCTCCGGCGACTACGCCGGCTGGAACAACGGCCTGGCGCAAGGCGGTTTCGGCGGACTGCTCATCGCCACCGTGGTAATCGCAGGCATGTACCTGGCCATGGTGCTCGGCATGGCCGAGATGTCCTCGGCGTTGCCCGCCGCGGGTGGCGGCTACACCTTCGCCCGGCGCGCGCTCGGGCCATGGGGCGGCTTCGCCACCGGCGCAGCCGTTCTCATCGAGTACGCCATCGCGCCCGCCGCCATCGCGACGTTCATCGGCGCCTATGTCGAATCGCTGAACCTGTTCGGCATCACCGACGGCTGGTGGGTCTATCTGGCGGTGTACGCGTTGTTCATCGGCATTCATCTCACCGGTGCCGGTGAGGCGCTCAAGGCGATGTTCGTCATCACCGCGATCGCGTTGGTCGGTTTGGCTGTCTTCGCGGTGTCGGCCTGGGGATTGTTCGACGCGGGAAAGCTGACCGACATCCCGGCCGATCCCGCGGCGGTGGGCAGTTCGTCGTTCCTGCCGTTCGGATACTTCGGGATCTGGGCCGCGGTCCCCTTCGCGATCTGGTTCTTCCTGGCCGTCGAGGGTGTGCCGCTGGCCGCCGAAGAAGCGCGGGAGCCGGAGAAGAACGTGCCCAAGGGCATCATCATCAGCATGCTGGTGCTGATCGTCACCGGCGCGGCCGTGCTCTTCCTCGCCACCGGCGCGCTCGGCGCCGAGGCGATTTCGACCTCGGGCAACCCGCTGGTCGAGGCGCTCGGCGATTCCGGCGCCGCCAAGCTCGTCAACTACATCGGTCTGGCCGGGTTGGTCGCAAGCTTCTTCTCGATCGTCTACGCCTACTCGCGCCAGACCTTCGCGCTCTCGCGGGCCGGATACCTGCCGACGAGCCTGTCGGTCACCAACGCGCGCAAAGCGCCGATGCTCGCGCTGATCGTGCCCGGCATCATCGGATTCGCACTCTCGCTGACCGGTGAGGGCGCGATGCTGCTGAACATGGCCGTCTTCGGCGCGGCGGTGAGCTACGTGCTCATGATGATCAGCCATATCGTGCTGCGCGTCCGCGAGCCGAACATGCCGCGGCCCTACCGCACCCCGGGCGGCATTCTCACCACGGCCTTCGCCCTCGTGATCGCCTGCGCCGCCGTCATCGCCACCTTCCTCGTCGACCGTACGGCAGCGACCTGGACCCTGCTCGCCTTCGCCGGGTTCATGGCCTACTTCGGCCTCTACAGTCGCCATCACCTGGTCGCCAACTCGCCCGACGAGGAGTTCGCCGCCCTGGCCAAGGCGGAGGAGGAGCTCGAATGACGATCTATCACCAGCAGATCGGCGGCGCCAACTACACCTTCGACGGCCTTGTCGAATTGATGGCCAAGGCGACGCCGCGGCGTGGCGGCGACGAATTGGCCGGCTGCGCGGCGGCATCCGACGCCGAGCGGGCGGCCGCGCAGTGGGCGCTGGCGGAGGTGCCGCTCGAATCGTTCCTCCGCGAACTCTTGGTGCCCTACGAAGACGACGAGGTCACCCGGCTGATCATCGACTCGCACGATCGCGTTGCCTTCCAAGCGATCTCGCATCTGACCGTCGGCGGCCTGCGGGACTGGCTGATGGAGACATCGGCCCGCGATGACGCCGCCACGAGGCTGCGTGCGGTGTCCCCGGGGCTGACACCGGAAATGGTGGCCGCGGTCAGCAAGATCATGCGCAATCAGGATCTCATCGCGGTCGCCCGTGCCGCCGAAGTGACGGCGGGCTTCCGCACGACGATCGGGCTGCCCGGACGACTGAGCA
Organism: Nocardia sp. NBC_00403; assembly: GCF_036046055.1. Lineage (NCBI taxonomy): Bacteria > Bacillati > Actinomycetota > Actinomycetes > Mycobacteriales > Nocardiaceae > Nocardia > Nocardia sp. NBC_00403. Next base: position 4,364,170 of record NZ_CP107939.1, on the reverse strand, counting down.
CCCGCTTGCAGCCCAACCATCCGACCGACGACCCGCGCGGTATCGCCGCCGCAACCCTCGATGGCCTACTGCTCGGCTGCGGCGACGCCGTGATCGGCATCAATCCGGCAACCGATTCGCCGCACGCCACCGCGGATCTGCTGCACCTGCTCGACGAGATCCGGCAGCGCTTCGCCATTCCGACCCAGTCGTGTGTGCTCTCGCATGTGACCACCACGATCGAGCTGATCGAGCAGGGCGTTCCAGTGGATCTGGTCTTCCAATCCATCGCGGGCACCGAAGGTGCGAATACCGGCTTCGGGGTGAACATCTCGCTGCTGCGCGAAGGCAACGAAGCGGGGCGATCGCTGCATCGCGGCACCGTCGGCGACAACGTGATGTACCTGGAAACCGGTCAGGGATCGGCGCTGTCGGCGGGTGCGCACCTGGGCACCGGCGGCAAACCCGTCGACCAGCAGACCCTGGAGGCCCGCGCCTACGCGGTGGCAAGAGACCTGCAGCCGCTCTTGGTGAATACGGTCGTCGGCTTCATCGGCCCCGAATATCTCTACGACGGCAAACAGATCATCCGGGCCGGTCTCGAAGACCATTTCTGCGGCAAGCTCCTCGGCCTGCCCATGGGCGTCGACGTCTGCTACACCAACCACGCCGAAGCCGACCAGGACGACATGGACACCCTGCTCACCCTCCTGGGTGCGGCCGGAGCGGCGTTCGTCATCGCGGTGCCCGGCGCCGACGACGTGATGCTCGGCTACCAGAGCCTCAGCTTCCACGACGCCCTGTACGCGCGGCGGGTACTAGGCCTGCGGGCCGCGCCGGAATTCGAGACGTGGCTGCAAGGACTCGGCATGGCCGATGCGGCGGGCCGGATACTTCCGGTGGAAATCGCCTCCTCCCCGCTGCGCGAATTGACCGGAGCGCTATGAGCATCGAGCGCAGACACCAAGCGCCACAAGACTTCTGGGACACGCTGCGCCCGAGCACCCAGTCCAGGATCGGTTTGGGCCGGGTCGGCGATGCGCTGCCGACCGCGAGTGTGCTCGAATTCCGCTCGGCCCATGCCGCGGCCCGCGACGCGGTACACCTGCCACTCGACGTGTCCGCCTTGGCAACTCGGGTCGAAGCCGTCGGCCTCGGCACCCCCGTGACCGTCGGCAGCCGCGCCACCTCCCGACCCGAATACCTGCGCCGCCCCGACCTCGGCCGACTCCCCGCCGACCTGACCGATGTCCCCCACACCGGTGCCGACCTCGGCTTCGTCCTCGGCGACGGACTGTCCCCACGCGCACTCATGGACCACGGCGCACCGCTACTTGCCGCCCTCGCGGAAGAACTCGCCGGCAGCTATTCGATCGCGCCTCCGGTCATTGCCACCCAAGCCCGCGTCGCCCTCGGCGATCACATCGCCACCGCGATGGGCGTGCGCACCCTGGTCGTGCTCATCGGCGAACGCCCGGGCCTCTCGGTGGCCGACAGCCTCGGCATCTACCTCACCCACCTGCCGAAGCCCGGCCGGACCGACGCCGACCGCAACTGCATCTCCAATATTCATCCGCCCGAAGGCCTCGGCTACCACCAGGCGGCAAAGGTGGTGTCCAGCTTGATCTCCGGCGCACGGAAGCTGGGCAGATCCGGCGTGGACCTCAAGGACACCTCCCGCACCGAAGAGCTGGTTTCCACCGCGGTGCTGACGATTCCGGGGCCGGTCGAATAACACGTTGAATAATCGACGACAATTGTGTGCCAACCGTTTGACGGCTCCGCCTCGCAGTGCGGTGATAGTGGTATTCCTGCAGCCCGCCGCCGCGAGAATGACGGCATCGCACTCCGGCGAGGTACGTACGTATACCGACCGATCCGGGAGCCCTCATCGTTCGGCCGCAGCCACGTCGTCGGCCACAAGAACCGTCAATGCGAACTGTGACCTGCGGCTCGGCGACCCGGCGGGCAGGGTATTCCACTCGGGCCTCTTAGCGTGGCCGCCCGTGGGTCTTGCCATCGACTACCTACGTAACACAGAGGGAGCACATACGGCGAGCTACCGATGCGCAACGTCGACTGTTCGGCCAAACTCATCATGTCGACCGACGCAGCTCGCAGGCCGTGTGGCAACTATCCACCCGCACTATTGATCATTCAGGAAGTACCTCAGATGACCGAACAACCGGTGCAAACAAGGCCCGTTCGCCCGTGTGGCATTGCGGTAGATCGCATCGGCGCAAAGAGCGCAACGACCAGAGGTCGGCCTGGCCGGAACACACAGGGCAAAGTCAGTCTGGTCGATGTCGCCATGGAATGCGGAATCGCGGCCATTCAGCAACGGATTGCCGATCTACGTTCCGACGGCCATTACACGGCAGCACTGTGTATCGAGCGAGAACTCGCTCAGTTGCGGCCGGACTCGCTGCCGTGATGCCCTGAGGGTCGCGGTGCAGGGCGGACTCGTCCACCGCGAGCAAGCGGTTGCGGTCATGTCGAGTCGCTGACTCAATCCCACAGCCGCGAGCAGGGGAGCTCAGGCAGCACGGCGGAAATGTCGCTATCGATGGTCACCTGCAGTGCGGGTGACCATTTCGCCAGTGCCGCAGTGAAATTGCGAGCCTGCTCCACGGTCGCTCGGAACGCGAGGGCCAGCGCTCCGGATCCGATCCGGAGGCGGCATTCGACGGGTTGCTTCTTCATGGTGCTCTCCGAGTGATCGAAGGTCGGATGCGCGCAGGCAGACCGTCTGGCCGAGCCTGCTGAAGGGGCGGACGAACGGTGCGGCCCACACCATGGGCCCCGAGCTGCCTGAAGTCCTTCATCGCATCGCCTTCCTCTCATCTCTGATCCTTCGATTGCGGCCTGGGCAGGGAGCATGTCTGTCGGGGCAGACTGAGTTCATGGCAGCAATTCCGCCCACCCTTCGTGGACATTGGCATGACGCCGTACCGCTATTGGGGTGTATGCAGGCTGACCAACCCGATGAACGCGAACCTGCGGCGCCTGGGTGACGTGGCTGGGCGGTCGACTGCCCAGCCGAAGGGGCAAGCCGAACCGACGGGACGTCCGCGGCACTACATCCGAGAGCACCCCACCGACGATCGGCAGGTTGCTCAGCCACTCCAAGCTTCACGCGATGGCGGCGACGGTGTCACGGCCAGTCTCACCTACCAGGACACGCTGCCGGTGCCGAGACCCGTACCGCACGGTCTCGGCACTGGCGCCAGACCGTCACGACCCTGGTCATAGCGCCGGAAATCCCGGTTACACGCGCTGGATCACCTATTTTCTCTGGTCGGGTCATTCGCCTGGAAAGGAGAATTTATGGTGGTGAAGTATTGGACAATCGCACCGACGGCAATCGGGGCCGTGACGAGAAGTTGACCGGCGAGAGTGCCGAGTGCGCCCACCGCAATGATGCCGCCGATACAGCCGACGGCGGCAGCGGGGATGAACGGCCCGAACATGCCGATGATGGTGGCAGCGGCCACGGTCGCACCGGCGATGCCACCGAGTACACAGCCGACGATACCGCCGCCGACACCGCCGACCGCGGTGCCGATGGCGGCACCCGTCGCAATGGTGTCCTTCAGCCGAGTGAAGGCCGCGACTTCACGTTCGTACGGCGTTCGCCACAGCGCCTGGTCTTCGAAGGGGAGGGCAACCGGCTGGTAATTCGCATGCTCGATGTCGAATTGCGGCGTGAATGTTGCCGTCCGGCCCTCGATTACGGCGGCAATGGGAAACACGAAATCGTCGACGCGGAACTCCAGCGGAGTGCCTGCGAGAACGGTTCCGTCGACTGCTCGGACTTCGAATGTTCCGTTCTCGACCGCCATCGAACCCGAATCGATCTGTATGACCGCGTTGTCTTCGGAAGCCGTGGTCGTGTAATTGATTACGCCGCTGTCGGTGGTCTGCGGAGCCGCGCTCGCGGTTCCCGCCGTGATGCCGACAACCGCGATGGCCAGTGTCGATACTGTAGAAATTTTGCTCAGAAACATATTCCCGGAACCTAACTCAGTCGTGTGGATGGTGCGAATACCTGTCGTTCGGAGCCGAATCGCCGGCTCCGAACGCCCGGTGTGTCAATCCTGTTGCGCCCTGCCGAGCACAGCGCCGGTGCTCGAGTCGACCGTCACCTCGTACTCGATGCCGTCGGGCGCTCTGAGTTCGACCTCCCAGACCGTGGCGCCCTTCTCGGCGTCGAGCTCTGCGGAGATCACCGTGCTGCCCGGCACCACCCCGAGCGCCTTGTCGATGGCCTGCTGCCGGTCGATCGTCGGGGCCGCCGTGAGCACCCAGTCGTGGTCCGGCGGGAACCAAGCGACAGTGTGCCTGTCGTGCCACCGGCTATCGGTGCTCGCACCCATGGCCACAGCGCCGCCGACGAAGAGAGCCGCCACCGCCGCGCCGACGAGCAGCCAGCGCAGGCCTGCGAGAACGCGGCGAAGAATGGGATCCATGATGAAACCTCCTGTGAGAGTGGTTGTCTCGAAGCTGATGAGCACAATCGCAGGGTGTGGCTGAAGGCAGCCTGAAGGCACCTGAAATCCGTTTCAGGAACGGTCTGCCAGGCTGTGCGCATGCGTTTGCTGATCGTGGAAGACGAGCAGCGCCTGGCCGAGACCTTGGCCAAGGGGCTTGCGGCAGAAGGTTTTGCGGTGGATGTCGTCCATAACGGAATCGACGGCCTACATCGCGCGAGGACCGGCGACTACGACCTGGTCCTCCTGGACATCATGCTGCCCGGCATGAACGGTTACCGAGTGTGTGCCGAACTGCGCGCCACAGGCGACGAGACACCGGTGCTGATGCTCACCGCGAAGGATGGCGAATACGACGAAGCGGAAGGGCTGGACACCGGCGCCGACGACTATCTCAGCAAGCCGTTCTCCTATGTGGTGCTGCTGGCTCGTATTCGCGCCCTGCTGCGCCGCAGAACCCGCGGCGGCGCACCGGTGTTGAGCGTCGGCGACCTGACAGTCGATCCGAATACCCACACCTGCCGACGAGGGACGCAGGAGGTGACATTGACCGCGAAGGAGCTCGCGGTCCTGGAGTACCTCGCCGTGCACGCCGGGGCGATAGTGTCGAAATCGGATATCCTCCAGCATGTCTGGGATTTCGCCTACGACGGCGACCCCAACATTGTCGAGGTGTACATCAGCACGCTGCGGCGAAAGATCGACGCGCCGTTCGGGCGTCGATCGATCACCACCGTGCGTGGCGCCGGATACCGCTTGGTGGCCGATCGTGGCTGACCGATCACGGTGGTGGAGTTCGGTCCGCGCCCGCACCACCGCGATGGCCACCGCCGTCGTCGCGATCGCTCTGGTGGCCGCCGGGCTGGCCGTGCTTGCAGTGCTGCGGCACAACCTGGTCGACAGCGCAGGTCTGCAGGCGGAGTCGACCGCACGACACGTCGCCGCCCAGCTCGCCGCCGGGACCGACTTCGCGAATCTGGAGCTGCCCGACGCGGACAGTCAACCGGTGCAGGTGGTTTCGGCCGACGGGCGGGTCTTGGCGGCCGATGACGATCTACTCGGCCACGGGCCCATGGCCGAATTCTCCCCTACCACCGAATCGGAGTCCGAAGACGACGAAGACGACGAGGACGACGAAGAGCCGGAGCCGGTATCCGCAGCTGGCTCGGACACCATCGCATTCCGCGATATGCGACTGCCGGTGGCCCACGAGGACACCGGAAGCCACGACTTCCGGGTCGCCGCGCTCGACGCCGACATCCCGCGCGGACAGCACATCACCATCTATGCCGGCGCTTCCCTCGCCATCGCCGACAACGCCGTCGCCGGCGTCAGCCGTGCCATGTCGATCGGTCTGGTTCCGTTGCTCGTCCTCGTCGCGGGCGTCACCTGGCTGGTCACCAGACGTGCTCTGCGCCCGGTGGAGGCGATCAGGAGCGAACTCGCCGAAATCATGGGCGGCGACCTCTCCCGCCGGGTGCCGGTGCCCGCCTCGCACGACGAAATCGCCCGGCTCGCAACCACAACCAACACCACACTGACCGCTTTGGAGGAATCCGCGCAACGCCAGCGCCGCTTCATCGCCGACGCCGCACACGAATTGCGCAGCCCCATCGCGAGCCTGCGCACCCAACTCGAGGTCGCCCAGGCCCATCCGCAACTACTCGAATTGGATGGACTGATCGCCGATTCCGTGCGACTGGAACATCTCGCCGCCGATCTCCTGCTGCTGGCCCGCCTCGACGCCGGCGAACAACCCCGCAGGGACCAAGTGGACCTCGCCACGCTGGCTCGCGATGAATTGGCCCACCGCAACGGCGACCGCCACCCGGTCCAGGTGCACATACCCGACGACTGTGTCGCCGTGCGGGGCAGCCGGATTCAGCTCAGCCGCGTGCTGGCCAACCTGGTCGACAACGCGCAGCGCCACGCCACCACCGCAGTGCGCGTCTCGCTGACACGCACCGACGGGACGGTGGTTTTGGCGGTCAGCGACGATGGCAGCGGTGTGCCGGAGTCCGATCGGGACCGGATCTTCCAACGGTTCGTCCGGCTCGACGAGGCTCGCAGCCGCGACGACGGCGGCGCGGGACTCGGTCTCGCCATCGTCCGCGACGTCGTCCAGCGTCACGGCGGCGAGATCCAGGTGGGTGCGAGCGCCGAAGGCGGCGCCCGCTTCGCGGTCACCCTGCCTCCTGCCGATCAATGAAGAGAGGTACCGAACGCGAGCGATCGCACCGTACCCGCCTACCCATCACACGCGGCTCATCAACCGAGTCCTGGCTCTGGACGCTATGGCACAGCCGGTGTTCCTCCGGCAATCACCGGCAAACCGGCCGCTTTCCACGCACGGAACCCACCGATGAGGTCCGTAGCGTTTCGCAACCCCAACTCGCGTGCGTCGCGGGCGGCCAGACTCGAGGCGTAACCCTCGTTGCACAGGATCACCACGGCGGAATCCTCGGTGAGGCCGGGCAAGCGGTGCTCGCCGAGTGGGTCCAGACGCCATTCGAGCACGATCCGCTCGACCACCACCGAGCCGGGGATCTCGCCCTCGGCGGAGCGATTCGCGAACGGCCTGATGTCCACTACGAAGGCTCCGGCCGTTCGCAACGCCTCGGCCTGTTCCGGATCGACACGGACCAGGTGCTCACGGGCTCGCGCGAGCATTTCCTCGGCGCTCATACGCCCGCGAAATCCGTCAGGGCGCGGTACTCACGCATCGGCCGCAGGGGTGGGGAATACGCGTGCACCGTCGCGGTCTGCTCCCCCGCTACGTTGCGGAGCAGGTGCGCCCTGTTGGGCCCGAACGCGACAGTGGCGCCCGCCCGCCGCTCGGCGGTCCGCACCCGGTCGTTCGGGAACGCGAATTCCTCGTGCAGTTCGCCGCGCAATACTGTGAAGGAACCGGATGCGCCGCCGTGGTCGTGTGGTTCGGTGCCCTGTCCGGTGGTCCAGGACAACAGCCACAGTTCGACGCCCATGGTCAGCGCGAGCCGCGTCCACCAGCGCTGACGAGAGTCGAATCGCACGATGCCGAGCAGCGGTTCGGCCAGCTCGCGTGTCACCGCGCTGGTCAGCTCGTGCAGTTCGTCCGGCGTCCACAGTGGTCGTTCGGCACGGACGAGATCGCTGAGTAGTGGAAAATCAATATCGGGATGGATGTCCTTGGTGTGCTTGAGGTTCACCGGAAGGGACGTCGTCACAGTGCGCTCCTGGCATCGTGGTGCGGTGGAAGATATGCAGCGTCACCGGCAACACGCACAGGCCACGACGCGAAGCAGGTCGACAACCCGATTTCGCGTGAGAAGCAGCCTTGGCACGTCGGACACCTTACACACCCCGTCGGCGACCTCCCAGCACGGGCAACCGCGAGAGCTCGCCGGTGAGATCCATTCCCCATCTTGACAATTCAGCGAACGCGCCTCGCAAGAACCCCTTCCGCCCTGAGCCGGAAGGGGTTTGCACCCACGGAGGTATGTCTACTTGTTCGCCGCCAACGCGATCAGATCACTCACCTCACCCGGGTGGGAGACACTGACCGCATGTGAGGCAGAGACCTCGACGGTGTGGGCGGTAGCCCGCTCGGCCATAAACCGTTGCGCCTGCACAGGGATGTTCTTGTCCTCGGTGGTGAGCAGGGCGAACGTGGAAATGGTTCGCCACGCTGCCGCGGTCGCCGGTTCCTGTAGCGCGGCCAGAGCAACGGGCCGCTGGGTCGCGGCCAGCAACTCGGCGGTGGCGACGGGGACATCGGCGGCGAACTGTGCGGGGAATTCCTCCTGCCGGATATAGAGTTCGGTGCCCTGGCTCCCATCAGACAGCGGGTACTGCGCCGGACGGGTGGTCGGCGCGAGCGTGGAGCCGGGGAATTTGTCGGTCAATTGCAGCGCGCTCTCGCCCTCCGCGGGGATGAAGGCGGCGATATAGACGAGCGCTGTCACACTCGCTTTCCCGGCGGCGGCAACGGTGATGACGCTGCCGCCGTAGGAATGGCCGACCAGGACACACGGCCCTTCGATGCCGTCGAGGACCGAGCCGATATAGGCGGCGTCGCTGTCGAGGCCGCGCAGCGGGTTGGCCGCGGCAATGACGGAATATCCCTGTGCGCGCAGCTTTCCGACGACGCCGTTCCAGCTGGAGGAGTCGGCGAACGCGCCGTGCACCAGCACGATGGTCGGTGTCGCGGACGCGGCCGCGGGTTCGGTACTCACGAATGTTTTCCTTCGAGTCGATCGTTGTGGGTCATCGCGCGGGTCACGCTGGATGCAAGGCGGCCCGCAGCACCGCAACAGCTTGGGCGACAGCAGCTTTGGCGGCAGACGTATCGTGCATCGAGTTGACCATCACGAAGTCGTGGATGATGCCCCCGTAGCGGGCCTGGATCACCGGGACACCCGCGGCGCGCAGCTTGCCCGCGAATGCCTCGCCCTCGTCACGCAGCACGTCCGCTTCGGCGGTGATGACCAGTGCGGGTGGCAGGCCCGACAGTTGCTCGGTAGTCGCGCGCAATGGCGACGCGGTGATCTGCGCCCGGTCTGCCTCGCTGGTGGTGTATTGATCCCAGAACCACCGCATGCCCTCACGGGTGAGGAAGTACCCTTCGGCGAACCGCTGGTAGGAACCGGTGTCGAAGTTGGCATCGGTGACCGGATAGAACAGCACCTGCTGCGCGAAGGAGACGTCGCCACGCTCCTTGGCCATCAGCGTCAGCGCGATGGCCATATTGCCGCCGACCGAATCACCCGCGATCGCGATCCGGGACGGGTCGAGCGCCTTCTCGGCACCGTGGGTGGTGACCCACTGGGCGACCCGGTAGGACTGCTCGTTGGCCACCGGGTATCGCACCTCCGGCGAGCGGTCGTATTCGGGGAAAACCACCGCCGCGTGTACGCCGACGGCGAGATCCCGAACCAAGCGGTCGTGGGTGTGCGCGTCACCGAACACCCAACCGGCGCCATGGGTGTAGATGAGCACGGGCAGGGTCTCGGTGACGCCCTGCGGTTTGACGATCCTGGCCCGCACCGAGCCCGTCGGGCCGCCCTCGATGGTGATCCACTCCTCGTCGATCTCCGGCTTGTCGATCGCCGAGTCCTGCACCGAATCCACAGCCTTGCGGCCTTCTTCCGGGGGCAACTGGTAGAGGAACGGAGGCTGGGAGGTCGCGTCGACGAACTCTTGCGCTGCCTGCTCGAGCGCGATTCCCAAGGGGTTTGCGGTCATCGTCGTTCCTTCCGGTAGGAATTGAATGTGTGGTGGTACTGCCGGTTTCGAAAGATCACGCGAGTTCGGCGAGCGCGTCGGTGAGGACGGTGACAACCTCGTCGGGGTGGGTTTGCATGACGAGGTGCGGTGCGTCGATCTCGACGACCGATCGCAGCCCGGCCCGCTGGTATCCGAACCGTTCGACGTCTGGGTTGATGGTGCGGTCAGCGCTCGACACGATTCCCCAGCTGGGCTTGGTCTTCCATGCTGCCACCGACGCGGGTTCATTGAAGGCGATTGCCGACAACGGCCGCTGGGAGACTGCGAGCACCTTCGCCCGCGCGGTGTCGAGGCCCGCAGCGAATACGTCGCGGAAGGCTTCGATGTCGACCGATACGTCGGTTCCCGGCTCGCCGTTGGCGGTCGGATAGGACGTGTAGACGAGGTTGGCGGCCAGCTCCGAGTCCGGGAACCCGCCTTGCAGCTGCCCCAAACTTTCGCCCTCTTCCAGCGCATAGCCCGAGACGAAGACGAGACCGACGACGTTGTCGGCCATCCCGGCGACAGTGATAACCGCGCCGCCGTAGGAGTGCCCTGCCAGGAGCACCGGACCATCGATCTGCTCGACGAAAGACCTGATGTAGGCAGCGTCCGCCGACAGGCTGCGGTTGAACACCGGCGGAGCAACGACCCGGTACCCCTTGGCCAGCAGCCGTGCGGTGACCGGATGCCAGCTGGAGGCATCGGCGAAAGCACCGTGCACGAGAACAATGGTTGCCGCGAAGGACATGGCGTTCCTTTCTCGATCGCTCGGATCGATGTGGATGGCGTCGTACCGCACTAGCTTCCGCTGAGCGTTCCCGGCCGCGCCCCTCTCTACGGGCCGCAAAAACCCCCGATCAGGACACGGCGGCCGCAACCAGCGATTCGAGAGCGGCGCCCGAGCCGGTGGAACGGAAACGCTGCTGGTACTTGCGCGGCGAGATGCCGAGCCTGGCCACGAACGCGCGACGCAACGCTTCACTACTGCCGTAGCCTGCGGCCATCGCGGCCTCAGTGACGGTGTGCCCGGCGTGCAACATATCCCTCGCGACACCGAATCGGATGAAAGCGACGTACTCGGCGGGCGATCGTTCGAGTTCAGCCCGGAACAGCCGCGTCAGGTGCCGGACGCTGACCCGGGCATGGTCGGCCAAAGTCTGGACGGTATGCGGGAAGGCGGGGTCTGCGCAGATCAGATCGACGGCCTTGCGGACAACGGGGCTGCGCGGCACCGGCCCACTCAGCGAGGCGGAGAATTGCGATTGCCCACCGGCTCGCTGCATGTACACCACCAGCAACTGGGCAACCCGGCGGGCGATGTCGGCGCCGTAGTCCTCTTCGACGAGTGCCAGCGCGAGGTCGACGCCCGCCGCGACACCGGCCGAGCTGTACAGGTTGCCGTCGCGCGCGAAGATCGCATCCGGTTCCACCACCACCGAGGGATACCGCCGCGCGAGTTCCGCGGCGAATTTCCAGTGGGTCGTCGCGCGTCTGCCATCGAAGAGGCCGAGGTCGGCCAGGACAAAAGCGCCACTGCAGATCGAGGCCAGCCGCCGCGTGTTGCAGGACAGGTGCCGCGCCGCCGCAATCACCTCGGGCGTCACGAACTTCGTCGGCGGCAGCTCGCTGCCGGGAATCACGATGGTGTCGAAACGACCGGCGTCGGCGGCCGCGCCGCTCACCTCGATCCGCGCGCCGATCGAGGTCTGCACGTTTTCGCCATCGGCCGAGATCAGGACAAGCTCGTAACCGGGCACCGTCTGGTTGGCCTCCACGAAAACCTCGGCCGGGCCGACGAAGTCGAGCATCTTGACACCATCGAAGACCAGAATGCCGATGCGCCGACGGGGCGGCTCTGCAAAATTAGGGGCCATGTCAACCATTATTATGGAGGGACGCCTCCAGAACAAGTGATGTGGGCCGCCTCGCACCCCGATTGGTACGGTGAGCGCATGGGCAGGCCGCGGCAGTTCGATGAATCGAACCTGCTCGACGCCGCCACGGAGTTGTTCTGGTCGCAAGGATTCGACGAAACCTCGGTGGAGGACGTCTCGCGCGCGACCGGCGTCGGGAACGGCAGCATCTACGCCGCCTACGGCAACAAACGAGGCTTGTTCCTCGCGGCGTTCGAACGCTACTGCGAGCGTCGCGCCCGATTCGTTCGCGAGGTCATCGGGTCCGCGCCCGGCTCGGCACGCGCCGCGGTGCAGACGCTTTTTCAAGCGATCATCGACGACTGCGCCGCACACCCGGATCGGCGCGGCTGCCTGATGATCAACAGCATCGCGCAGCTCGCCACCCGAATCCCGGAGGTCGCCGCCATCAGCACCCGGGCCACCACAGCCATGGAGCAGGGCGTCGCCGAGCGGCTGCACGACGCTGCCCGCCTCGGCGGGGGCACCATCGACGAGGCCGTGCTCTCGGCGCACAGCGCCAATATCGTGGTGGTGACACAGGGCCTGATCCAACTGAGCCGCTTAGGAATTCCACCGGAGCGGTTACGCGAAATCGCTGACGTGTCGAGCCGGTCGCTGCCTCCGGCGTGGGCCGATCACGTCGTCCACTGACTGTTCAGCTCTGATCGAGCTGTCCCAGCTCCCGGATGACTCGGGCAAAGGCACGGACCTGCTCGGTTTCCCTATCGCTGCGCCAGACCGGCGCCCATCGCACCGAGACGGAATCGGTGATGGGTAGATAGGTGATGCCAGGGCGGTTGTAATAGCGGGCGATGTGGCTCATGCCGCTGGTGAGGATACCGCCGGTGCTGGCGGTGGTCAGGATGTCTTCGAGCGTCGAGATCGGGGCGACACGGTGGATGGGCCTGCCCGAAGGAGTCTGGAAGGGGCTGACGGCGTCCTCCCAGTAGTCGGGCAGCGGTGCGCTGGGTTCGAGCACGCCACGGTCGCCGAAAACCTCCAGTGACACCCATTTCTCACCCGCGAGTTCGTGATGGTCTGGCATCACTGCCACCATCGGCTCCACAGAGATGATCGGCCCGACGGTCACGCCCGGTTCTTCGACGGGCAACCACGCGATGATGATGTCGGCTTCGTCGCGATGCAGCGGTCCGAACTGATCGCTGAACTCGCTGCTGCGGATCTGCAGCTCCCAAGACGGGTGCCTGCTGCGGAAAACATCCCAGAACGGCTGGTAGTCATAGGGGTTGTAGCCGATCATGGCAACGCGGAGCACACCGGAAATACCCCTGGCGGCCTGGCGGGCGTGTTCGATCGCCTGAACGACGCCGTGATAGGCCGGCTGCAGTTCGGCAAGCAGTTGGCGGCCGAGCAGCGTGAGCTGGACGTTGCGGGGGTTGGACCGGTCGACCAGTCGGCCGCCGATCCGACGTTCCTGACTCTTGATCGACTGACTGACGCGGGCCTGCGAGATATGTAGCCGCCAAGCGGTTCTCCCGAAATGCAGCTCTTCGGCCAACGTCAGAAAGATCTCTATATCTCGCAGTTCCACCGGGATGCTCCTGACAAGCCGTGCTCCATGACGACCGAAGACTACGATGTTTGCGCTGTTCGCGCGGCAGGTACCCCGGCGTCCCCTGCTCCGCGCCGACCAACCCCGACGACCGCGGCGATCACCGCTCGCCCGCTGAACGAGCCACCGCCCCGTTTCGGAACAAAATTTTCCCCGAATCGCCCCCGGCCAATACTTGAATGAGTAATACTTCGGAATGTGTCCACCAAATCGGATTTCGAGCGCATGCTGCGCGGGGCTGCGCTGCGCGTGACGGCGCCGCGGCTGGCGGTGCTGACCGCGGTGCACAACCATCCGCACTCCGACACGGACTCGATCCTCGGTCGAGTGCGCGAGACCCTCGGTGCGGTGTCCCATCAGGCCGTGTACGACGTGCTGCGGGCACTGACCGCCGCAGGTCTGCTGCGGCGCATCCAGCCGATGGGCACGGTGGCGCGCTACGAAACGCGCGTCGGCGACAACCACCATCACCTCGTGTGCCGGTCGTGCGGCGTCATCACCGACGTCGACTGCGCCGTCGGCGAGGCGCCCTGCCTGACCGCCTCGGACCACAACGGTTTCGTCCTCGACGAGGCCGAGGTCATCTATTGGGGCCTGTGCCCCGACTGCTCCGCAAAACAGACGTCACCAACACCCCAGTGATCACAGCCCGATTCACTCACTCCCGAAAGGAATTGCCGTGCCCCAGGAACACCCGCCCATCGGAGAGGCGAACACCGAACCCGCCGAGAGTGGTTGCCCCGTCATGTCAGGTCGCCTCAAGTATCCGACCGAGGGCGGCAGCAACCGTGACTGGTGGCCCAACCAGCTCAACCTGAAAATCCTCCAGAAGAACCCCGCCGTGGCCAATCCCATGGGCGAGGACTTCGACTATGCCGCGGAATTCAAGACCCTCGATCTGGCCGCGGTGAAGCAGGACATCGAGGAGGTGATGACAACCTCGCAAGAGTGGTGGCCCGCCGACTACGGCCACTACGGCCCGTTGTTCATTCGGATGGCCTGGCATGCCGCAGGCACCTACCGCATCAACGACGGTCGCGGTGGAGCGGGCGCGGGCATGCAGCGGTTCGCGCCGCTCAACAGCTGGCCCGACAACGCCAGCCTCGACAAAGCGCGCCGCCTGCTGTGGCCGGTCAAACAGAAGTACGGCAAGAAGCTCTCCTGGGCCGACCTGATCGTCTACGCGGGCAATGTTGCACTGGAGTCGATGGGCTTCGACACCTTCGGCTTCGGCGGCGGCCGCGTCGACCAGTGGGAGCCAGAGGAGGACGTCTACTGGGGTCCTGAGCACACCTGGCTCGACGACGAGCGGTACACCGGCACCCGGGATCTCGAGAACCCCCTCGCCGCAGTCCAGATGGGCCTGATCTACGTGAACCCGGAGGGGCCCAACGGCAACCCGGACCCGCTCCTCGCGGCCACCGACATCCGTGAGACGTTCCGTCGCATGGCCATGAACGATGTCGAGACGGCGGCGCTCATCGTCGGCGGCCACACCTTCGGCAAGACGCACGGTGCGGGCGACGCTGACCTCGTCGGCCCCGAGCCGGAGGCCGCTCCCCTGGAAGAACAGGGCCTCGGCTGGAAGAGCTCCTTCGGCACCGGTGTCGGCAAGGACGCGATCACCAGTGGTCTGGAAGGCACTTGGACGCCTACACCGACCAAGTGGGACAACAGCTTCCTCGAAACCCTCTACGGCTACGAGTGGGAGAAGACCAAGAGCCCCGCCGGCGCGTGGCAGTACATCCCCAAGGACGGCGCCGGGGCGGGCACCGTGGCCGACGCCCACGACCCGTCGAAGAGCCACACCCCGGTGATGCTGACAACGGACCTCTCGCTGCGGGTCGACCCCGTCTACGAGCAGATCACCCGGCGTTGGCTCGACCACCCCGAAGAGCTCGCGGACGAGTTCGCCAAGGCCTGGTACAAGCTGACCCACCGCGATATGGGGCCGATCGTCCGCTACCTCGGGCCGCTGGTCCCACAGGAGGCCCTGCTGTGGCAGGACCCTGTCCCCGCGGTGACGCACGATCTCATCGGGGCAGCCGACATCGCCGCCCTCCGTAGCCAGATCCTGTCGTCGGGTCTGTCTGTCTCGCAGCTTGTTTCGACCGCGTGGGCGGCGGCGTCGTCGTTCCGCGGCAGTGACAAGCGTGGCGGCGCGAACGGCGGACGTATCCGCCTCCAGCCGCAGAGCGGGTGGGAGGTCAACAACCCCGACGAGCTCGCACAGGTGGTGCGGACTCTGGAGGGGATCCAGGAGTCCTTCAACGCGGCCCAGACCGGGAACACGCGGGTGTCGTTCGCCGATCTCGTCGTGCTCGCCGGGTCCGCGGCCGTCGAGCAGGCCGCCAGGAACGCCGGCCACGACGTCGAGGTGCCGTTCACGCCGGGACGCACGGACGCCACGCAGGAGCAGACCGATGTGGAGTCCTTCTCGGCGCTGGAGCCGAATGCGGACGGCTTCCGCAACTACCTCGGCAAGGCCAGTAGGCTCCCGGCCGAGTACCTGCTGATCGACAAGGCGAACTTGCTGACCCTGAGCGGTCCGGAAATGACCGTCCTTGTCGGCGGCCTGCGCGTGCTCGGCGCGAACTACAAGCAGTCGCCGCTGGGCGTGTTCACCGCGACCCCCGAGTCGTTGACCAACGACTTCTTCGTGAACCTGCTCGACATGGGCACGAAGTGGGAGCCGACGTCGCCCGACGACGGGACCTACGAGGGCAAGGATCGCAACAGCGGCGAGGTGAAGTGGACAGGTAGCCGCGCCGACCTGGTCTTCGGGTCGAATTCGCAGCTGCGCGCTCTGGCAGAGGTCTACGCGACCGACGATTCGAAGCAGAAGTTCGTCGAGGACTTCGTCGCCGCGTGGACCAAGGTGATGAACCTGGACCGGTTCGACCTCGCCTGATCACGGCACGACGACCGACCGACGGGCCGGTCGTCGCGGCCTCGTACGGCACCCCGCGAGCAGATACCGCTCGCGGGGTGTCGTGCGCTTATTCTTCAGTGGCAGTGGCGGTTTCGTTCACGAGTCCGCGGCGACGATGTGCACGCCGCTCGCGATCACGGCGGTCGCGGTCAGGCCGAAGATGGCGTGGAATGTGTCGCTGAAGTGACTGGGGGAAGCGAACCCGGCCTCGGTGGCGGCCCGGGTGAGGTCCATCCCTTTGCCTACGGCAGTGGCGACGTACAGCATTCGTGCCCACACGCGGTATCGGCGGAAACTGGTGCCCGCGTGTACCGAGAAGAGATGGAGAAATCGGGAGGTGGACAGCCCCGCCGCGGCGGCGAGTTCGGCCGCGGTGGGATTGCGGGCCGGTTGATCTCTGATCGTGAGCATGGCGGCGCGGATGCGTCCGTCGATGATCGGAGGTTCCGGTGCACCGAGCACACGTTCGAGCAGCGGCCCGGAATCCGGCGCCTGCGAGTCACGCAGATAACCGCGGATCGCAGACTCGGCTCGATGGTGGAAACAGATGCTCGGTGACTGGTCGAGCATCGCGGCGCGGAGGTTTCGACCGCGTGCCGCGCCGGGGTCGAGATACAAGAACAGCATTCGACCATCGCCGGAGACGATCTGATGCCTGGTCCGCGCGGGGATCAACGCGCTGCAGACGTGGCGTTCACCGCATTCCGACGCGTGCAGCGTGAACGAGGCATCCACCCCCATGGCGAAACAATCCACGGCAGTGGTGTGTGCGTCGAGATGAAATGACGGTCCGAGGTATGCGGCATGCCCGGGCCACAGCCAGATCGTCGGAGTCATACGCGTCATGATCGCACCGCGGGAACGCCTCATGCGATCGCGATCAACAATCCCGCACCGACCGCTTCGACGCAGAAATAGAACCAGATCGGATAGAACGGGGTCGCGGTGTCGAGTAGCCGCGACACCAACCGGCCGCAGGCCATGCCCGCCAACGCGATACCGACAGCAATCACGATTCCGGCGTGGCGGTCGGTGCTGCCCGCGGCCGCCCACCACAGCATGGCCGCCACCGCGATGCCGAATCCGCCGTATACGGCTCGGATTTCGGAACGGCTCTGCGGCGTCTGGAGTCGGATGCCGAACGGCCGGGCCAGCGCGGCCGGAGCGATCAGCGCGAACACGCCCATGGCACAGAACATCACACCGATAGCGACGACGGTTGCGGCCCTCATCACGACGCCGCCACCTGGGTCGATGCAGGATCGGACGCCTTGCGCGTCACGAGCGCGAACCCGACGGCGAGCGCGATCAATCCCGCGACATCGAACCACGCGATCCGCACGAGCGACGAGTTTCCCGAAGGCTGGGCCAGCACCAGAATGATGAAGCCCGCGAAACTCGTCGCATTCGCCGTCACCGCGGCGTTGCGCAGATGCGGCCGAAAAACGGCGACGAGCAATCCGGCGCCGACTATCCCGAACAGCAACCCCCGATGCCGCAGCAGCACCTCGACATCACTGCTCACCGCATCAATGCCATATGCCGAGCGGGCCCACTGCGTCGATACCGCGCCGAGCATCGGCACCACATTGAGTAATCCGGCTGCAACGAGCAGCCCCAGTCCCCACCGTCGCACACCCATATCTCCTCCGTTTTCCGTCGCTGCGATCATGACGGGCACACGGCACCTTCCGCTTCCAGAAACGTGTCGCGGCGCAAGCGGGTCCTCCTTTAGGAGGTTGTGGCTCGGAGTCGGTGTCACCGAGGCTGGATCGCAACCGATTCAGTACTTCGAAGGAGACCGCTCCGTTGCCCAGGCTCGATGTTCGCAATGCCGACACCACAGCGGCCGGTTTGTCCACCCTGCGCCGGGGCGCACAAACCAGGGGTGGCCTGGTTCTCGCGGGTGGGCTGGCGGTATTCGTCGGTGCCGTGGTCGGCCTGCTCGTCAGCGGTCACGACTCGATCGTCCCGTCCACGGACTCCGATGATCGGCTGCCGCTGGCGGGCGCGTTGTTGCCGGTCGCCGCGGGGCTGCTGCTGGTGCGACTGGTGCCGCCGCGCGCGGCCGTGCTCGCGCCCGAGGTCATCGGAGACCGGCGGGTGCTGGTCAGGGAGACCGCGGTGATCGCCTGGGTGGCGGTGCTGATCCCGACGGTGCTGTTCGCGCTTATCGTCGCGGGGACGTCGAGTGATGTCGTCCAAACCCTATGGGCCCTCGGCAAGCCGATATTCTTTCTGATCCTGCCCTGGCTCGCATTCCGGGCATTCCGCTCGGCGCATGACATATCGGCGCCACATCGGGAACAGCACGTGTGGTGGCCGCGGCGCGGGTGGCGCTGGCTCGCACCGATTCCCGCGCTACTGACCTTCGGCTACCTCAGTTCGGTAGGGCCGTTCTCCGGTCCGCTCCCGAGTGCGGAGGATTATCCGGATCCGGTGGTGCTGGTCATCGGCGCCACGGTGACCGTGTTGACCGCCAATATCTGCGAGGAAGTGTTCTACCGCGTCATGCTGCAGACCCGGCTGGAAGCGCTGCTCGGCCGCTGGCCGGCAATCGTGCTCGCCGCGTTGCTGTTTGCCTGGCTGCACCTCCCGACACATGGACAGGGTTCGGCCGCATTGAGCGGATTGCCACTCAGGTTGGGCGCCATCGTGGCATTCCAAGGCACCTACGCGCTGTTTGCTGGCTACCTCTGGGCTCGGTATCGCAATGTGTGGGCGTTGGTGGCGGCGCACACCATCATCAATACCGTTCCGTTGCTACTGATGTAGATGGGCAGGCAAGTACCGATCTAACGCCTCCCGCCGACCCCGCCCGATCGATCCCGGCCGTCCGCAGCCGAGGGCGCGGCGTCGAAGGCCAGCAGCACGCGGATGGCGTCGGCCCAATGACGCAGCGTCGTTTCGACCGATTTGTCGGAGGTGTGCAGCACCCTGGCGATCGCTGTGCCGCGCAGCATCGTGATGGTGAGGTCGCGGACCACCGGATACCGCGGGTGTGCGGTGATCAGCGGGCCGAACAGGTCATCGACAACGCGGAACAGATCGCGGCCCGCCGCGCGCTCGGCCGCGAGCAGCACCACCGCCAAGTCGGGGTCGGTGCGCGCGGCCGCCCACAACTCGAACTCCGCCTGCGCGGGCGGTCGCGTCATCGTCTCGTGCAGTGCCGTCAACGCGCGTTGCACCGGGTCGGCGGAGTCCCCGAGCCGTGCCGCGGCGGCGCGCGCCGCCTGCTCGTTCAGCTCGACCAGATTGGCGATCAGCGCCTTCGACAAATCATGGACGGTCGGGAAGTGGTGCAGGAGCGCGCCGCGGCTGAGACCGGCCGCGCGCTGGACAGCGACCGTGGTCAGGGCCGAGTAGCCGCGCTCGACCAATAGCTGGGTTGCCACGTCGAGGATGCGAGCCCGGGTGGCTCGCTTCTGGGCGTCGCGTGTGGTCAATGCCGGCCTTTCGCTGTGTTCGGCCATCGACGCCCGAGAATTTCACAGTCACTATTGACTGTCAATGCCGCGATCGGTCAAGCTCCATACGAACGCCCGGCTTCGGCGGGCCGACCCGGACGCGGCGGCACCCGCCGTACTTCCGCCCCCAGCGAAGGGAAAAACCTTGACCGACAACAACACTCATTCCGGTCAGCGCCCGGCCGCGTGGTATGAGAACTGGACGGAGGTGCCCGATTCCCCCTGGCAGAATCGGCCCGAGCCCGGCGGCGACCGCGAATACCGGACGCTCACTTACGAGCGCGACGGACGCATCGCGCGAATCACCTTCAACCGTCCGGAGAAGGGCAACACCATCACGCCCGACACCCCGATCGATCTGGCGCACGCGGTCGAGCGCGCCGATCTGGATCCGCGGGTGCACGTGATCGTGGTGTCGGGGCGCGGCAAGGGTTTCTGCGGCGGGTACGACCTGGACATGTTCGCCGAACAAGGCTTCGGCGGCGCCGACGCCGCCGTCGATACCACGGGCACCGTTGCCGACCCGACGGTGCAGGCGGTCAACCACAACCCCTGGGGCACCTGGGATCCGATGATCGACTACGCGATGATGAGCCGGTTCAATCGCGGCTTCGCCAGCCTCATGCACGCCAACAAGCCCACCGTGGCCAAACTCCACGGCTTCGCCATCGCGGGCGGCACCGATATCGCGCTGTACGCCGACCAGATCATCTGCGCCGACGACACCAAGATCGGCTACCCGCCCACCCGAGTCTGGGGCATCCCCGCCGCAGGTATGTGGGCACACCGGCTCGGCGACCAGCGCGCCAAACGACTGCTCTTCACCGGCGACTGCCTCAGCGGCAAACAGGCCGAGGAATGGGGTCTCGCGATCGAATCGTGGCCCGCCGCTGAACTCGACGCACGCACCGAAGCCCTCGTCGAACGGATCGCACGCATGCCGGTCAATCAACTGATGATGGCCAAACTCGCCCTCAATTCGGCGCTGCAGTCCCAGGGTGTCGCCAACTCCGCCATGATCAGCACCGTCTTCGACGGCATCTCCCGCCACACCCGCGAGGGCTACGCCTTCCAACTGCGTTCGGCCACTGTCGGTTTCCGCGAGGCTGTCCGCGAACGCGACGAGCCCTACGGCGACCACAAGCGCGCCCAGTTCGACCGCTGACCACCTGCCCTACGGACGGCGAACAACAGACCCGTTTCGGAGTGCCGACCGGGACGTTGGATGCCGCACCGATCCGTGTGCGCAAGGCCGTGGTGCTGATGATGCCCTGACGAAACAGCGATGACGCGCGGCCGACCCGAGCGATTTGTGACCCGGAATGTGACGCCGCCGCTGGGTGGGACTTTCCGGACCGCAGCCAGGGTTGTACGTGGCGTCGATATGAGGAGGTCATGTGGCACCGGAATACAACAGGAATCCCGCCGCGGTCACTGCGCTGTCGCCGGAGCAGTATCACGTCACGCAGGAGAACGGGACCGAGCGAGCATTCACGGGCGAGTACTGGGACAATCACGAGCCGGGTATCTATGTGGATGTGGTGTCCGGTGAGCCGTTGTTCGCCTCGGTCGACAAGTTCGACAGTGGCTCGGGATGGCCGAGTTTCACCAAACCGATCGACGCCGCGAATGTGGTCGAGAAGCGGGACTTCAGTCATCTGATGATCCGCATCGAGGCGCGTTCGACGCACGGTGACAGCCATCTCGGGCATGTGTTCACCGACGGGCCGGCCGCGGCGGGCGGCCTGCGGTACTGCATCAATTCGGCGGCGCTGCGGTTCATCCACCTCGACGACCTCGAGGCGGCAGGTTATGGGCAGTACCGAACTCTCTTCGCGAAGGAGCAAGCGTGACCGACACGCGGAAGGCGATTCTGGCAGGCGGATGCTTCTGGGGCATGGAGGACTTGATCCGCAAGCAGCCAGGGGTGGTGTCGACGCGGGTCGGCTACACCGGCGGACGCAATGACCACCCCACCTATCGCAATCACCCGGGCCACGCGGAGGCGGTGGAGATTGTCTATGACCCGACGCGGACGGACTACCGGACGCTGTTGGAGTTCTTCTTCCAGATCCACGATCCGTCGACGAAGGACCGTCAGGGCAACGACATCGGCACCAGCTACCGTTCGGCGATCTTCTATCTCGACGACGATCAGCACCGTGTCGCGCTGGACACCATCGCCGATGTCGACGTCTCGGGCCTGTGGCCGGGCAAGGTGGTCACCGAGGTGACCCCGGCCAGCGAGTTCTGGGAGGCCGAGCCCGAGCACCAGGACTACCTCCAGCGCTACCCGGACGGCTACACCTGCCACTTCCCGCGACCGGGCTGGAAGCTGCCGAAACGGCAGACCACCGCACAGTAGGCACGACACGCCGCGCCGCCCCGGACGGAGCCGCTGAGGCCATTCGAACGCGGGGCGGCCGGATTCGTTTGCCGAGCAGCGTGGCAGATGCGGACCGTGACCTGTTCATCGCGGGTCTCGGTCGATCGGGTTGGTCGGCCCGAGAGCTTGCGCCGCTGTTCTGAGCTGCTCGGCTTCGGGCTTTCTGCCCAGATCCTCCAAACGTTCTGCCTGGCGGGTCATGGCGTCGACGAGAACGTTGATCATGGAAGCCTTGGATTCGATGACGCTGTCGCCCCGGGCGGCGAGGATGCGCCGGTCCAGGGCGATCTGCTCGGTAGCGGCGGCAACGGCGGCGTCGGTTCGGCCCGAGAGGTCGAGGAAGTACGTTTCGAGCGTGAGCGAATCGGCGAAACGGCCGAGGTAGGGGCGACCGGGAACGGTTCGGGTGATGCGCCGGCGCAGCGCCGCCGATTCGGCACTGTGCGTGACGGCCTGCGCGAGTTCGCCTGCGGCGCCGAGCTTTCTGGCCGTTTCCAGCTGGAACTCCGCGACGTCGTCGAGTATCTGATGGTAGTCGAGGACGAACGGAGGCACCCGCACCCCGATCAGCTCCCTGGCGGTGGGGAGCGTGACAGACAGGGAGTGGGCGGCGTCGAATTCCGAGGTGTTCGGCTTCACCAGTTCGGTATGAATCGTGAACCGCAGCAATGGCCCCTGCAACCACGCACGACCGACCTCGGTCGCCACCGCCCTGGCCATGATCACCGCCCCGATCAGACCCACACCGATGGCCGCGAGCCACACCCAGGGCGATTCGTGCAGGACTTTCACCACCGCGGCAACGGCCTCGAGCACACCGAGCGCGATGAACACCCCTCCGCTCGCCGCGATCACCCAGCGCCGTTTCGCACCGAGGACGATCTCGACCAGGCCCTGGAATGTTCCGACCAACCCGATACCGGGTAGCAGCGCGAGGATGAAGTATTCGTTTCCGGTCAGCAGGATCAGCGGAACGACGATCGCCAGGATGACGACCGTACCGATCAGAACCGCGCCGAGTCTGGGAAGCTCGTCACCCACGCGACCACTCTCGCACGAGACCCGCTACCGGACAGGGGTTTTCACCCGTTACGACACCGGAATCCCGGCCCGCAGGAAAGGTCGGACTGAACCCGAGGTCGATGACTCCACAGCACCGATGCCACCGAAACGCGGCAAGTGCCCGCGGCGGACTCGAGTGGTGATCTCCCATTTTGCGGGCAAGAGCTCGTGTCATTGTGCACCGACGTCGGCTCCCTCTACCTCACCGAGCTGGTCCGATCCAACCGGATGTGATCTACACCGACGCGATTCCGTTGCGCGGCACCGATGGCGTGCCGCGATTGTTCAAGGGCAGCGTCCAGCTCTTCCACACCGCCGCGCACCTGCGCCACCACCACCGTCGGATGCCACGTGGAGTGATGATCTCGGTGAACGGACCAGGACATGAGGCCCGGACGGCGGAGCCGAGGTCTCAGGTGGACGGGCCGAAGCGGCGTGCGAATTCTTCGGCGAGGCTACCTCCTGCGGCGGCGACGATGGCGCCGACCGCGGGGTGGCCGATCAATCCGGTGATGGCACCGGCCGGCTCGGGCAGTCGGCGCGCGAACCAAACGTCAGCCGACCACACCACAACGCGCTTCCTGACATCGGTGTCGACAGCGCAGCTACGGGACCGCCAACCTCGGCCGAGCCGTCACCCATGCCCATGCCATCAGCAGAGGCAACGTCGTCGACCGGGCGCCCAGCGCCGGATTCGGTGAACATCGAGACCGGCATGCAACTCCTGCGGAATGAGCATGCGCCGCGCCCGATCAATTCTCCAGGTACGACAGTTCGATTTCGCCGCACTCAGGGGTTGTCTTCTTCGGCGTGGCCGACCGCCACCACCTCCACTACCGGCACCACCGGTACGTCCGGCACATCCTGGGGAATCGATTCCAGTTCCCCGAATTGTGGCTCCGCGGGAAGAGTGACCGGAATGCCTTCCAGCAGCCCTCCCCCGGGGATGTTCTCCCAACGTGCTCTGTACGTACCGGCGACAGTGCCGAACAGCGATTGAATCACAATCGAATAGATGGCCGCCGGCACCGCATCGAATCCAATCTCCACCGACGCACCCGAAACAAAAGAGACTGCAGAGCTTTTCACCAATTCGGGCCCTCCACCCGGTGTACGAAGTACCAGCCCGAGGAAAAACCCACCGTCATTCTGATCGACCTGCAGTCCGAGGACAACATCAACAGTCCTATCGAGGACGAACTCGGTCAGTTTACTCGGAATGGGGGAACTACTTGTAAATGATCCCGCATCGAATTCCACTCCCATTGCGGTCACCGCCTTCAACAAAATAGATGGTCTGCTCTGGCCACACCGAAGCTGCGACTTCGGGTCGTTAACACGGGTAGTAGCGTCACACCATCGCATTTGCTTGTATCGAGTAGTGGCCTACTCGACTCGGGGTCGCCGCCGGCCGGCGCCCCGGCTGAATGACGCCACCTCGCGGATCGCGTGTGAATCACGGTATGCGACTGGTGTGTCCGCCAAGAGCTCGAGCCATTCGCCGACCAGCACCAGTACGAAATCCGGCGCAAGGCTAGTGCTGGCTTGCCGCATCGGGTGGCGACGGCTCGCCATCGGGAGGGCAACAGCCTGGCGCGCAGCACGAGTCCACGGCGGCCGGATCTTGGGATTCGGCCGCCGTCTCGGCACCGGGTTTGACAGCTTTGATGATCGCGGAGTGCATGCCGTCGGCGACCTGATGGGTCGAGGTGATCTCGATGTCGGCGAATCCGGCTGCAGTGAGGTGGTTTCGGTACTCGGTGAACGACAGCGCCCCTGCGATACAGCCGACATGGTCGCCTCGTTCGGCGCGCTGGGGTGGGGTCAATTCGTCCTCGGCGACGACATCGGCGATACCGATGCGCCCACCCGGGATCAGGACTCGGGCCATCTCGGCGAAAACGGCGGGTTTGTCGACCGACAGGTTGATCACACAGTTGGAGATCACCACATCGATGGTGTTGGCGGGCAACGGAATCGCCTCGATGTTTCCCTCGAGAAATTCCACGTTGCGCGCTGCGGCCTTGGCGGTGTTCTCGAGTGCCAGGGCCAGCATTTCCTCGGTCATGTCGAGGCCGTATGCCTTGCCGGTCGGCCCGACACGGCGCGCGGAGAGCAGCACGTCGATCCCGCCACCGGATCCGAGGTCGAGGACGCGTTCGCCTTCGCGCAGTTCAGCAACCGCGGTCGGGTTGCCGCACCCCAATGATGCTGCGGCCGCTCGGATCGGGAGCTGGTCGCGGTCGGTAGCCCCATACAGGCTCGCGCCGAAGGTTTGATCGACCGCGATGGGGTCGGTCCCGCAACAATCCTCGGCGACCCCGCCCGCGGCAACAGTTCTGGCCGCGTGCGCATACCGGGCTCGCACGGTTTCACGGAGTTCGATCTGCTGGTCTGTCATGACATCACATCCCTGATTGGTTGGAATCCAGGCCGGAGCAGGTAACCGACCCAGCTGTATTGATGAATGTCTATACAGCTTGCGCCGCTGAATAGAAATCTGTCAATATAGATGTGTGTCTAAACAGGATCTGCCAGTGATCGCCTCCACCGACTGCTGCAACAGCACCCTCGCAGCCCCGCTGGACCACGAGGTGGCCGTGGAGTTGGCGAGCGCGTTCAAGGCGCTGGCCGATCCGGTGCGGCTGCGGTTGCTGTCGCTGATCGCCTCCCGGCCCGGCGAGGAAGTGTGCGTCTGCGAGCTGACCCCGCAGTTCGAGCTATCCCAGCCCACCATCTCCCACCACCTCAAAGTGCTGCGCGAAGCCGGGTTGATCGACTGCCAGCGGCGCGGCACCTGGGTTTACTACTGGGCGATTCCCGCAGCGCTGCACCGACTTTCCGATGTCTTGGTCACTACCGGTGCCGGCCGGGTCGAAGCACCCGCATGACCGACGTCGCTTTCACGCCCGCAGCACTGAAGCGTCGACTGCTGGCGGAGTTCACCGGGACTGCGCTGCTGGTGACCATCGTGGTCGGCTCGGGCATCGCGGCCAGCGAGCTTTCTCCCAACGATGTCGGGTTGCAGCTGCTCGAGAACTCCACCACCACCGCCCTCGGGCTCACGGTGTTGATCCTGGTCTTCGGGCCCGTCTCCGGCGCCCACTTCAACCCGGCTGTCTCGGCTGCGGACTGGCTGCTGGGTCGCCGCCACGGCACCGGCCTGACCGGCGGCGATGTCGCCGCCTACCTGATCGCGCAGATCGCAGGAGGCGTGCTGGGCGCGATGCTCGCGAACATCATGTTCGATCACGAGCTGGTGCAGATCGCGACCCATCACCGCGCCACCGGCGGGCATCTGGTCGGCGAAATAGTTGCTACTGCAGGGCTGATCGCTGTCATTTTCGCCCTCGCGCGCACCGGCCGCGCCGGCTACTCCGCAGCTGCGGTCGGCGCCTACATCGGAGCCGCCTACTGGTTTACCAGCTCCACATCCTTCGCCAACCCCGCGGTCACCCTCGGGCGGATGTTCTCCGACACCTTCGCCGGGATCGCTCCCGCCTCGACCCTCGGATTCATCGCCGCTCAAGTCCTCGGCGCGCTGATCGGGCTCGGCCTGGTCACCATCCTGTATCCGCATACCACTACCGCCGACAACACCGTCGTCCCGCACAACGTCTCTGCTGACTGAAAGGCGCTGTCCGCCAATGCCATCCAAGCCCAGCGTCTTGTTCGTTTGCGTCCACAACGCCGGCCGCTCGCAAATGGCCGCCGGATTTCTCACCCACCTCGCAGGTGCGGCCGTCGAAGTCCGATCCGCCGGAACCGCGCCCGCCGGAACCATCAACCCTGTCGCCGTCGAAGCGATGGCCGAGATCGGCATCGACATCGCTGATCAGACTCCGAAAGTCCTCACCTCGGACACCGTGGAAACCTCCACCGTCGTCATCACAATGGGCTGCGGTGACGCCTGCCCATTCTTTCCCGGCGTCACCTACCTCGACTGGAAGCTCGACGACCCCGCAGGCCAAGCCCTCGACTCCGTCCGGTCCATCCGCGACGAGATCGGACAAAGAGTCCGCAACCTGCTCACCGAGCTCGGCATCGACTGACAACATCGGACCACCTGGTCAGCGGCGTCGCGATCTCCGCTTGTCCGGCAACGGCACTCGGGTGGTGGACGAGGTGAGCAGTGCAGCATCTGCTCGGTGGTTCCGGGACACATTCGGGCCGCGCGAAGTCACTCGTCACAGCCACAGCGAGCCTGGACGAGTCATCACGCCGAAGCCATCGTCACCGGTGGGGACACTCTGATCGCCGGACTTCCTGTGGCCGACTACGGTCCACGCCGGAACAAAGGAGTGACGTTGCGGGTGCTGTTGTCGGCGAGCGGGACGCGCGGCGATATCGAGCCGGCCTTGGGGCTCGCGCTGCGGTTACGGGAGCTCGGAGCCCAGGTACGGGTGTGCGCGCCACCGGACTTCGAGAGGCGCTTCACCGAACTGGGCGTGCCGCTGGTGCCGTTGGGGCCGCCGAAGCCAGGTTCGCATGGCGCAAAAGCCTCGCTGGCGGATCTGCTGGACTACGCAGACCGGTGGCCCGCAGTTCAGTTCGACACGATCTCCACAGCAGCCGCAGGATGCGATGCGGTAATAGCAACCGGCATTATGGAGATCGCCGCCCGGTCGGTCGCTGAGAAGCTGGGAATCCACTACCAGTACGCGAGCTACCAGCCGACCAGCCTGCCCTCGCCGCATCATCCGCCGATGCCGCGGATGCCGGGCGATCGGCCTGCGCCGGAGGCGATTGGTAACCAACTGCAGTGGGAGATCGACGCCCAGGGGTGGAACGCGGAGTTCGGTGAGGCACTGGATACCCGCCGGGCGGCGCTCGGGCTGCCACCGGTGGGCAGTGTGCGCGACCATGTAATCACCAACCGCCCGTGGTTGGCAGCGGACCCGGTTCTGGGGCCATGGCCAGAATCGCCCGGTCTGGACGTCGTACAGACCGGTGCCTGGATCGTGCCCGACGAACGCCCCCTCCCCGACGAGTTGGAGGCGTTCTTGGACGCGGGTACACCCCCGGTGTATATCGGCTTCGGCAGCATGCCGGTGCACAACGGCATCGCCCGGGTCACGATCGAAGCAATCCGCGCGCACAACCGCCGCGCGCTCCTCTCGCGTGGCTGGGCCGAGTTGGCCGTGATCGACGACCTCCCCGATTGCATGGCTGTTGGAGAGGTCAACCATCAGGCGCTGTTCACTCGGGTCGCCGCTGTCATCCACCACGGCGGCGCGGGCACGACAACGACCGCCGCCCGGGCTGGCGTGCCTCAAGTGGTGATACCCCAGATGATGGACCAGTCGTACTGGGCGCGCCGGGTGGTCGGTCTCGGCATTGGCACGACGTGTGAGGACGCTGGTCCCGATACAGCGTCATTGTCCGCCGCTCTCGACATGGCATTGACGTCCACCACCCGAGCGCGCGCAAGCGTAGTGGCCGGAATGATCCGCGCCGACGGGGCGACGGTGGCAGCGAAGTTGCTGATCGACGCGATTAGATAAGGAAGCTGTCGGAATGCAACTGCAACGACACTCAGGTGAGTGGGTGGCCGCGGCGCCGGTAGTGAGATAGGCGGGCTCGACCTGCTGAAACGCCTCCTCGATATGCCAGCGGGATCCAGCGATCCAAGCCAGCTCGACCAGTCGGCAGGCGTGCGGCCTGTAGCAGAGGTAATAGGCGATCAGCCGCGGCTTCTCAGCGAACCCGAGTTCGTCGGCGATCCCGGCGGCTCGGCAGCGGTCACGGTCGCCCGCCCACGAGACCGAAACATACAGTTCACGATCGATCAGGGCATGTCGTGGCAGTACTAGGCGTCCGCCGTGATCAGAACGGGCACAGGCTCTTCGGTTACCGGAGTCGTGTGGGCGTCGAGGCCGCGGCGGAAGAAGTCGGGGTTGCGCCGGCGTACTACCAGCATCAGCACGGCACCGAGCAGCAGGATGCCGAAGCCCATGTAGAACACGAGTCCGATGCCGCCGATCGAGGCACCACTACCGTTGTCCGGGTCCATGCTTTCACGGACCGACACCAGGAACACCGCCAGCAGCATCGCGCCGCCGAGCAGCGGGAACAGGAATTTGAAGATGACGTTGCGGGCGCTGGTGAACAGCTCCTTGCGGAAGTACCAGACGCAGGCGAAGGCCGTGATGCCGTAATACCAGCAGATCATGATGCCCAGTGCCGCAACGGTATCCAGCAGCGATCGCTCGGAAAGCAGGCACACGATGGCGTAGAAGGCTCCGGTCACCACACCGGCGACGACGGTGCTGAAGGTCGGCACCAGGTAGCGCGGGCTCACCTTGCTGAACTTCTTCGGGAACGCGCCGTAGGCGCCCATGGCGAGCATGGTGCGGGCCGCGGGCAGGAAGGTTGTCTGCAGGCTCGCCGCCGAGGAGGCGAGGATCGCGAGCAGCAGCAGCGGGCCCGCCCAGCCGAGCACCGGGTCGGCGAGCGCACCGAAGACATTGTCGGCGTTCTCCTCGTTGCCGAGGCCGAGCCCGGTGTCGCCGACACCGGCGTACATCATCACGGCGACCGCGACGAGCAAGTAGGTCAGCAGGATCGAGAGCACGCAGAGCAGTCCGGCCCGGCCGGGCACCCGCTTCGGGTCCTTGGATTCCTCGCCCAGGGTCAGGCAGGTGTCCCAACCCCAGAAGGCGAAGATGGAGCCGGTCACCCCGATCATGAACGCGCTCAACGTGAGTCCGGTGAACGGGTCGAACCAGTCGAGATCGAAACTCAGCTGGGTGGGCGAACCGTGGCGGGCCACGTGTACCAGCGCGGCGACCGCGAAGGCCAGCAGAATGATCATCTGGAACCCGACGAGTACGTACTGCACCCGCTCACTGGTGGTGATGCCGCGGCCGGCGACCAGGGTCGCGATCGCAACGAACACCAGCGTGGTGGCGATGTTGATGCCCTTGTGGTCGGCCAGCTCGGCAATGCCTGGACTACTGAAGATCCGCCCGAGGAACAGGTAGAAGAACTCCACCGCAATCGCGGCCAGGTTGGAGAGCACGATGACCGTCGCCATCACCATGCCCCAGCCACACATCCAGCCGACATAGGGCCCGAAGGCCTTGGTGGACCACGTGAACGAGGCTCCGCAGTCGGGCATCCGTGCGTTCAGCTCGCGGTAGGCGTAGGCAGTCAAGAACATCGGGACGAAGCCGACGAGGAGAATTGCCGGCATCTTCAATCCGACCGCCGCGACGATCAGACCGATGCTGGCGGTCAGCGTGTAGCCGGGCGCGACCGTCGAGATCCCGAGGACCGCACCGGAGAAGGTGCCGATGGTGCCTGCGGCAAGCCCCTTGTCAACCGGCCGCTCGCTGGTTTGTGCGGCGGGCGGGAGCTCACTGAGGATGCTCATTCGTTTCCTCCTTCGGAAACCACGACCATTGGCACCTGGCGGACTCCGAGCAACGTCACGGCCGTAGCGGATAACGCTGCGAATTCGCCGTCGACGTATTTCTGGAGTGCGGGACCGGTCATCGATTCACCGCCCGCTGGACGGGCGTTGTCTGAAATTTGCGTGGCCTTCAGTGTGCGCTGCGACACAGCCCACGACCTGCGCCGAGTTGGACACTGGGTCGACTTTTCTTCGACAATCTGTACAACCGCGCGCTGACCCCGCGGCTGTTAGCTGAGCGCTACCCAGACCTCGGCAGCAGCGTCTCCAATGCGCTGCGCAGGTGCGCGCGGGCCTCTTCGGCGGCGAGCTCCCCCGATAGCCACCGCGCGGCCAAGCCCTCGGTCAGCGCTGTGATGATGAGCCCGACCTGTGGTGCGTCCACGGCACGGGACACATCATCGACCACCTGGGCTACCCGAATAGCATCGGCGATCTCGTCGATCCACTGCCGCGAAGTGCGGGCCAGCGGCTCACGCAGGGGCGGTTCATAGACCGCGCTTGCTCGCAATTCGTTCCAGGCCAAGGAGTTCTCGACCATCTCCGGCGTGTTCTCGAGCTCCGCCAGCAGTTGACCGATGAGCTGCTCGCGCGGTGACCCGGAGTCGTCCGCCGCCTTCCGGTACACGCGGGACCGGTCGTTGATGTAGGTCAACGCGGCGGCGAGCAGTCCGTCACGGTCTTTGAAGTAGTAGTAGAGCAGCCCGGGTGACACCCCGGCCACCTGTGCGACATCACCCACGCGCAGACCACGCACTCCGCGCTCGGCGATTGCGGCGGCGCTGGCCCGCAGGATTGCCTCCCGCCGGCTTGTCATGCCACGCACTTGCCTTCCCGCCCTTCATCATTCGCAGCTGTCATGATATCCCGCAACGGCCGCCGCTGACCGGCCCGCGGGCCGCCGTGCCCGGCAGCGCTACGCGGGCTGCTGCTGGGTGATGCAGTGGATACCTCCACCACGCGCGAATATCTCGCGAGCGTCGACGGAGACCACGCGTCGACCCGGGTAGGCATCGGCGAGGATGTCACGTGCCGCGGCATCGTGCGGATCGTCGAAGGAACAGCAGATGACGCCATCGTTCACGACGAGGTGATTGATGTAGCTGTAGTCCACCCAGCTCTCGTCGTCGCGCAGCACCTGCGGCGCGGGCACTTCGACTATCTCCCAGGGCTTTCCGTCGACATCGTGACTGTCGCGCAACACCGCCATGATCTCGTCGGTCACCCGCGCATCGGGGTGGGAGCGGTCGGACTGAGAGTGCACGAGCAGCCGCCCTGGTGCCGAGATGGCGGCGACGATATCGACGTGACCGCGGGTGCCGAACCGCTCGCTGTCGCGCGTGAGCCCGCACGGCAGCCAGATGACATGTTCGGCGCCGATGGTGCGGGCCAATTCGGCTTCCACCGTGGCCTTGTCCAGCCCGGGATTGCGGCCAGGATCGAGCTGGACAGTCTCGGTGAGCAGTACCGTGCCCTGTCCGTCGACCTGGATTCCACCGCCCTCGTTGACCAGATTCGAGGCAATGACCTCGGCCCCGGCCAGTGCGCCGACGGTCGCCCCGATGTGGCGGTCGTCGGCCCAGCGGGCCCAGGCCTGTCCGCCCCAGCCGTTGAACACCCAGTCGACCGCGCCGAGTCGTCCGGCTTCGTCGCGGACGAAGGTCGGGCCGATATCGCGCATCCAGGCGTCGTCCAGTGGAGCCTCGACGATCTCGACGGCCTGCGACAGGTACCGGCGCGCGGCATCCCGGTCGGTGGGATCGACCACCATGGTGACGGGTTCGAAGTCGAGGATGGCGTGTGCGACGGCGGACCACGCGAGCCGGGCGGCGTGCGCGGACTCGGGAGTCGCCGAAATAGACGCGCCCAGCGGCGGGAACGCCATCCAGATCCGTTCCTGCGGTGCGGTTTCCGACGGCATCTTCCAGCTCATGCTTCCTCCCCGTACGGGCGGGCGGCATCGACCGGTGCGGTGAGGCGGGCGTAGGTGTCGGGCCTGCGAGTGGTCAGGAAGGGAAACAGGCCGAGCCAGTCACGGCGCTGCTCCAGGTCGAGATCGGCGACCAGCACCGCCGCGGTGTCGCGTGGAGCGCGAACCAGCACGCGGCCGTAGGGGTCGGAGATGAACGATGAACCGTAGAAGCTCACGCTGCCCTCGTCGCCGAACCGGTTCGGCACAATCATGAAAGTGCCTGCGGTGATGCCATTTCCGACAATCACGTGGTGCCACAGTGGTTGCGTATCGAAGTCCGGGAACGACGGCTCCGATCCGATCGCCGTGGGGTAGACGAGGATCTCCGCACCACCGAGCGAGTAGGCCCTCGACACTTCGGGGAACCATTCGTCCCAGCAGGTCGGCAAGCCGATCGCGGCACCGTCGAGCGCCGCAGGCCGGTATACCGGGTAGGGGTCGTCGGCAGGCCCGGGGCGAAAGTAGGTGTCTTCGTAGTAGCCGTCGGTCACCGGGATATGCAGCTTGCGGGTTCGGCCGATGAGTTCGCCGTCGGGCGAGACCAAGATCGCCGTGTTGAACCCGAGGCCGTCGGCAGCCTCCGCGCGCTCGTAGAGCGAGGCATGGACAGCGACACCATTCGCCTTCGCAGCCTCGGCGGCGAAGGCGAAGGTCGGACCCGAAAGCAGCTCCTCCGCAGCGCCGCCCGGATTCGCGCCGGCCCGCACGTCCGCCGGATAGCGCGACAGGGTCAACTCGGGAAGAAACACCGCCTGCGCGCCCTGTTCGGCTGCGATCCGGATGCCCACGGCGAGCTGAGCGCGCAGTTCGACGGGGTCGGCCAGCCAGCGGTGCTGCACGACACCGACCCGGACGGATCGACGCAGTGCAGCGGTCGTCCGCGCGAATGAGGGCGGTGGTGCGAACGCGGTCTCGAGGACGAACGTCGATCCATTCATGGCTTCGATACCTCCTGGAATCGATGAACTGAAAATTCAGTCAATGCAATCGGCAATCGAAGCCGACTCTGGCGCACGGCCGACGTGTCCGAACCACTCGGGGATCAGATCGCCTCGAACGCCACTTCCGTCGCAGCCCTGCGGGGTGTCCACGATGCGCAACGGCAGATACCGCACAGAAAACATTGCGAAATCGATACTGTCAACCACAAAGGACAACTGATTTCGTTGTATTGGCATGATATTTAAGGCGAAGTGTGCTGCGACTTCTGTTCTGAACGGAACCACTGGCCGTTCGCGCCGCGCCCTCGGACAAGGAGCGGCCTCACCCCTTCGCCATCAATGACGCCGACGGTGTGGTCGACTGCGCGATCGCGACGACGTTCTGCGCGAGGCGGTCTGGGTCGATGGCGATGCACTGTCGGACGCGATCGCCACTTGTTTACGCACGTGACCGGCATGCAGTACACACAGGTCCGCAGCTGCCCGAGTCGGCGCCGCACACCCACCGGTCGATGGTCAACGAAATTCGCAGCCGTGTCCGGAAAAGAAAATGCTCTCGCCGTATCAGCTGCCGCGCGATTCGCTCGATCGATGGCCCGCGATAGTTCGCCACCATCAAGACTGATCGATCGGTTCGAGCGGTCGAGTGACAGCCGCGCCGCGGTGCTGGTTTCAGGGCCGGGCTCCGACAGCACCGAGTCGGTACAGTCCAAGTGCGGGCATCGCCGAGCGCGGATCCGCCACCTTGGGGCACGATCGTCGAGATGAGGAGGCCCCCGATCGAGACATCACGTGTGCACGGTGCGCAAACCGAGCTCGAACAGGACGCCGCCACCGCACCCGGTCTCGCGGTCCTGACGAGCGCAGCCCTTGGTGTGGCTGTTCTCTTATGCGTCCACTTCGACTGGGCTCCGTTCATCGGCAACTCGACCGACGCCGATCAGTTCGTTGGTCTGGTGATCGGCGGGATTCTGCTGGGCACTTCCCTGCTGGTGTGGGCGATCAAGACCCTGTACCTGGTCGGCAGGGAGCACCGGTGGTCATGGAAGGTCGCCGCCGTGCCTGCCGTTGCCCTCGCGGGGATGGTGGCCGGGATGGCCTTTCGGCCCGACGGCTTCGACTCCGCACGTCCGGCGATGGAAGACGTCGCGGTCGAGATGCAGCGCGCAGATGGACCGACCAGCCGCCGAGACCTGAGCCTCGGCGGGCTCGATATCAGCTTGGCTCAACGCGAATCCGATGGGCGCGTCTACTTCTACGACGCCGACGGGTTCATGGGCTCCACCGTCCGCGGCTGGGTGTATTCGCCTGGCACCGAGCCGGTAGGGGGTAACGCCCGGCTGTTCGAAAAGCTGTACGGAGACTGGTACACGTTCGCCTTCAGCACCGAATGAGACCGCAGGCGGCTCAGCGCCAGAGCGGGTCGGACCATGCCGAAGACGGCCCGCAGCGGAAGAAATAGCCAGCACAGCAATACCGAATCACCGCGCCATGGGCTGCGCACGACCCCTCGTCACACTGGGCGGATCCAACCGTCCCGGCGATCCTATTCGTCACTGTTTGCCGAAGAGTTGCCAGTAGATACAGTACCCATTCGGTCAGTGGAGGACGGACCACCGAGGCGCGTCAGGAAGTGGTAACTCCTCCTGACACCGGGTTTCCTGTTGACGAGCGTGATGTCGCCACCGTAGTGGGCCATCACCCGGTGATTCATGACCGCGCGCCACAGCGGGGGCACGGCGGCCAGGACGACCATAGTGGCGTAGCCGGCAGGCAACTGAGGCGCCTCCTGGCTGCTGCGCAGGGTCTGGTAGCGACGCCCCGGGTTCGCGTGGTGGTCGCTGTGACGTTGGAGGTGGAACAGGAAGACGTTCGTGATCAGACGGTCACTGTTCCAACTGTCGCGCGGTGAGCACCGCACGTAGTTGCCGTTGGCGCGGCGCGCGCGCAGCAATCCGTAGTGCTCGACGTAGTTCACTGTCTCCAACAATCCGGCGCCGATCATCGCCTGCAGGAGCAAATAAGGGATGACGGCGGGGCCGAAGACCAGAATCATCGTGCCGAACAGCACAACACTCATCGACCATGCTTGCAGGAGATAGTTGTGTGGGCTGAACCAGCGTTTTCCTTTGCGGGACAGGCGTTCCCGTTCCAGGGCCAGCGCCGAGCGGAAGCCGCCGACTATGCTGCGCGGCAAGAACTCCCACAGTGACTCGCCGAATCGGGCGCTGGCCGCGTCCTCGGGCGTGGCGACGCGGACGTGGTGGCCGCGATTGTGTTCGACAAAGAAATGCCCGTATCCGGATTGCGCCAGCGCAACCTTTGCCAGCCAGCGTTCGAGATGCTCGGCCCGGTGGCCGAGTTCGTGGGCGGCGTTGATGCCGATGCCCGACACGACCCCCATCGTCACAGCCAATCCCAGCTTGTCGGCGAGGCTCAGTTCCTGCCTGGCCCACAGGTATCCGGCGATCAGCAGGCCGATGAACTGGAGCGGCAGGAAGAGGTAATTGCACCAACGATAGTAACGATCGTTGGACAACGACTCGTAGTCCTCATCGCGCGGATTGCTGCCGTCATCGCCCACCGCCAAGTCCAGCAGTGGAATTACCACGAACACAATGATCGGACCGATCCACCAAAACAGCTCCAGCCCGGTGTGGGCTACTAGCTGTGAGGGCAGTAGCGCACAACCCGGTGCGATCAAACCTAGAACCCACATATAACGTTTGGGGTCACGCGCGTCTGCATTCTCAAAGATTGCCATAGTCGTCCCGTGATTCGACATACCCGGTTGAGAGTTTGGCCCGACGAAGACGGTTCCGTCTAATCTTGTTGATCTAGAATAAACGTTTTCTCGCCGCTTACCAGCGATCCGTTGAAATAGCCGCCTGACCGGCCGGTTACCCAACCGATCCGGACCGCCGGAGATCGGTCGAGTCGAATTTTCTCCGAGAATCGTATGGGCGCACGGCTTCCCGCCTCGACGCACGAATAGTGGAACACCGCGAGGACTTTCGCCGCAGTACCACGCTTCGGCATCTCTACCGGCCGAGCACGGCGCCGCACAGGATGTGCCCGGCTCGCCGGGTCCGTGGCCGGAACGCCAGGTTGGTCGCTACCGGGTCGCGGCGGGTGCACTCCGGCCACGAAAATCCGATACGGCCGCACTGGTTCCGGCGGGCGCGGATCGTGCTTCTCGCTGTCGATCGGCTCGGTCCACCTGCTGCGGGTCGGCCCACAGGCCGACCCGCCACCCTGCATCGTGCACAGACCACCCACACTCAGGTGCGACGAGCCCCGACAACGCGCGGGCATACACCGGACGCCGTGTATCCGATCGGAGTCCCCACGACACCGGAATTGCTGTGCGCCGGAAACTATGGCAATGCACCACAGTTGGACGGGGCTGGGATACCCGCCAGCCGATCGGTGATCCATTGTTGCGAGGCCGCCAGCGACGGAAAAAAGGCCACCACGTGGGTGCCGACGACTCCGGAGAACGGGGGAATGTCCGCATTCGACTCCAGCTGAACCGGCACACCACGACTGCACCAGCTGGCGGCCATGTCCCGAATCGGCGTGTACGGCGCACCCTCGTCGTTCCTGGCCGAGGCGATCAATACGGGAACAGACGGGGTGAGCCCGCCGACACGCTGCTCGTCGAATGCCGCTTTCAACACCGGGGACTGATCGATCACGTCGATGAGTGGTTGTCCGCTGGTGGTCCACTGGGATGTGTACTGATGGGCCTGGGCCAGCCCGACCGGGACGGCGCATTTGTTCTGAGAGTCATCCAGGATCGCCTTACCGATGTCGTTGAGTTCAGCATCGAGCACCGGTCGGGTATTGGGATAGTTGGCGGCGATGCCGTTGAGAATCCACGCGTAGGTGGGCGCGACGGAGGGCCGGCCGTCGTTGTACCCGATGAAATACTCGTCATCCACCACCGGCCCCCCGATGTACGCGCCGCGCACATTCAGATCTGGAGCGTAGCTCGATTGCAGCTCGGCAGCGCCTGCGGAGGCCATACCGCCCTGGGAGTACCCGTAGAGAATGACCGGTGAATTGGGGTTCAGGCTGCTCGGCAACCGCAATGCGGCACGCGCGGAATCCAGCACCGCGTGGGCTTGTGCCTTCCGGTTGAGATAGTCGTGAATATCGGGCGTGCCGAGGCCGTGGTAATCGGTCACCACTACCGCCATGCCACGCGACAGCAGGGAGAAGAGCCCTACCACGTCGTACTCGAAGATCACGTCGAGCGGCGGCTGGAAATGGACGAGATCCGGCAACAACTTCGAAGGCGCACACTGATCGCCCTGCCCCTTCGTGCCGACCCCGTACGCGATCAGCGGGCGCTCCCCCGGGCCGGTCCACGGCACGGCCGGCTCCAGATATGTGCCCACCACGGCGGTCGGCGCGTCCTGAGCATCGCTGCTGAGGTACATCATGCGTGTCGCCATCGCCGGGATTATTCCGGGCTGTCCGGGGGCCGACAGCGCCACCGGCGCCGGTTCGGTCCGGATGATGGTGCCCGGGTCTCCCGGCGGAAGCGGCACCGGCGGCAGGTAGAAGCCGCTGGCCTCCACGGCCGGAAGCATCCATGGGTCGGCTGCGGAAAACGCCCCGCTACCGACCGCGATGAAAGCTCCGGTCACAACTGCGGTCAAGCTGAGTATTCGACTCCTCACGAATCAATCCCTTCCTTCGATGGGGGATAGCCATGACTTCGAGAATCGGATACCGAGACTAGCTGCCTTAGAGCCCCCAGCCAGGCACAACGCGCCTCATGTTGATCACGACCGCATCGTCGGGCACCGTCAGCGGCTATCGGGTTCCCGATCCACAGGCCGGCGATGGCGAAGCCCCTGGCGTGCGCAGCAGGCAGCCAGGGGCTCAGTCGTGCCGAATCGAGGTCAGCCCTTGAGCAGTTCGGGGGCCGCCGTTTCGGGCTCGCCGGCCGCTTCCGGGGCGGCTGCCCGGCTCGGCAGGAGCACTGCCATCGCAATCACGATCAGCGCCAAGGCGGCGGAGACGACGAAGGCCAGGCGCATGCCGTCGAGGTGGGCGGTGACAGGGTCGGTGCCGTCGGTGATGAGCTCAGTGCTGCGGGCCGACATCACCGTCACCACCAGGGCGGTGCCGAAGGCCGCTGCGACCTGCTGCAGGGTGCCGAGCATGGAACTGCCGTGCGAGTACAGGTGCTGCGGGAGAGCACCGAGGCCGAGAGTGAAGACCGGGGTGAAGGTTGCCGCCAGCGACACCATCAGCAGCATGTGCAGGGCGATCAGCTGCCAGTACGGCATGGTCATCGAGATCTGGGTGAACCCGGCCAGCGACGCGGCGATCCCGATCGACCCTGGAATAACCAGCAAGCGTCCGCCGAACCGGTCGAACACGCGCCCGACAGTCGGTCCGAGCAGACCCATCGCCAACCCACCCGGCATCACCAGCAGGCCGGTCTGCAATGGGCTCAGGCCACGCAGGTTCTGCAGATACAACGGCAGCAGGATCATCGACCCGAGCATCGCCATGAACGCGATCGACATCAGCACCAACGCCTTCGAATAGGTGCCGGACCGCAAGACCCGCAGATCCAGCAGTGGAGTGCCGGTACGCTGCATGCGCAGCTGACGGAACACGAACGCGGCGATGAGAGCCGAGCCCGCGGCGACGATCAGCGCCGGGCTGGTGAGGTTGCTGCTCTCGAACCGGCTGAGCCCGAATACCAGCCCACCGAATCCGAGTGCGGCCAGCACCACGCTGGCCGAGTCGATCGCCCCGGCCTGCGGTTCACCGATGTTCTCCAGCCGGCGCAGGCCCAGCCAGGTAACTACCCCCGTGATCGGCAGCACCAGCACGAAAAGCCAACGCCACGAACCGATCTGCAACACCAACCCGGAAACCACGGGTCCCAGCGCGGGCGCCACCGAAATGGCAAGGGTGACGTTGCCCATCACGCGGCCGCGGTCCTGCTCGGGCACGACGGTCATCAGCGTGGTCATCAGCAGCGGCATCATCACCGCGGTGCCGCCGGCCTGGATGATCCGCCCGAGCAGCAGCACCGCGAACGACGGCGCGACGGCCGACAGCGCGGTACCGGCCAAGAAGACCCCCATCGCCACGGCATACGCCTGCCGGGTCGACACCCGCTGCAGGAACCAGCCGGTGGTCGGGATGACGGCCGCCATCGTGAGCATGAACGCGGTGGACACCCACTGCGCCGCTCGTTCGGTGACCGCGAGGTCCTCCATCAGACGCGGGATCGCGTTGATCATGATGGTCTCGTTCAGGATCACCACGAAGGTCGCGAGTACGAGCACCCGGATGACGGTCGGTGTCCGCCCTCCCGAGGCGGGAGCGGATAGTTCGGCGGGCATCGGGTACCTCCGGAGGATGGTGCGTTGGCAGGAATATGTGTGGCCCGTTGCCGAGTCACCGGATCGCGTCCCGGCGCCACAGTGATTGAGACGGAATCGGCCACTCGAACTCATCGGGCGCGCGTCAGTATTGCGGTCGGCACCGACATCTCTCACCCGATTTTCCCGCCCATCGACCCGCGAGCTACCCGGAAACTACTGGTCAGCAGCCAATCTCACAGGTGCCGATATCGAATAGTGAGCCTGGTCACGTACCCCTGGGTGGCGTCGACGCCACGCCACCCTGCCCATGACCTCCCCGCCGCCACCGGTACGGGCAAACTCGGCGCAAGTTAGATGTCACTGCGCGTCATGTTTTGTTGTGCCATCATTTATTGGCACGCTATGTAACGAGTCGATGGTTACGCCGTCCCGGCGCGACCTGAGTTTCTACGGTCGGGGCGGTGAAGCGCGTTGCCAATGCGGGTATCGAGACTGCAGTCCAGACCTTTCGACGGACTCGCGCGGACCGGTCGAAGCGACCGATATGGAAATCCGTTGCCGGACTCGATGTTCGACGCCGACCCGAACGATCTCTCGGCAACTCCGGCCGAGCGGTTCGATGCACGGCCGGATCAGCCAGGCGGCAGCGAATATCCCCCTCTCAGCACCTCGGGCCGATGTCGGCCGGGGAACCAACCAATCTCCAATGATTGAGGTGATCACGAAATGTCAAGGCCACCTGTGGAAGTCGTTCGAAGCCTGGTCCCTGCTCGAATGGATCGGCTGCCGTGGACGAGATTTCACTCGTTGATAGTCATCGGACTCGGGGTGTCCTGGATCCTGGACGGGCTCGAGATCCAGATAGTCAGCAGCATGGGTGGTGTGTTGGAGAGCCCGAGCACCCTCCACCTCACCAGCGGGCAGGTCGGCGCGGCCGCATCGTGGTATCTGGCCGGACAGGTGGTCGGCGCACTGGTCTTCGGCAGAATCACCGACAAACTCGGACGCAAGAAACTCTTCATCCTGACCTTGGCGATCTATCTCGTCGGCAGCGGATTGGCCGGCCTGTCGTGGAGCGCCTGGTCGCTGTACTTCTTCCGTTTCATTGCCGGCACCGGGATCGGCGGCGAGTACACGGCAATCAATTCGGCGATCGATGAGATCATGCCCTCGAAATACCGAGGGCGAGTCGACATCGCCATCAACGGTACTTATTGGGGTGGAGCCGCATTGGGTGCGGCGGCCAGTCTGGTTCTCTTCAATGAAGACATCGTCCCGCTGCACTGGGGCTGGCGGATCGGCTTCTTCATCGGCCCGGTTCTCGGCCTGATCATCATCTTCTTGCGCCGCCAGGTACCGGAGAGCCCGCGATGGCTCCTCACACACGGTCGGGCCGCCGAAGCCGAACGAACCGTAGATGAGATCGAGGAGCGCATCCGAAGCCGAGGTGTCGAACTGCCACCGGTCGACGAAAGCAAGGCCTTGGACATCGTCGACGCGGGCCGGCTCTCTTATCTGCAAATGGCTCGTATCTTCTTCGGCAAGTATCCCTCCCGGTCTCTCCTCGGGTTCACGATGATGGCCACGCAGGCATTCTTGTACAACTCGATCTTCTTCACTCAAGGCATGGTGCTGATCTACTTCTACAACGTGCCGCTCGACCACACCGGCTACTACTTCTTCCCGTTCGCGGTAGGCAACCTGATCGGACCGTTGGTACTCGGGCCACTTTTCGACAGCATCGGACGCCGAAAAATGATCTGTGCCACCTACGTTGGCTCCGGCACGCTTCTTCTCATCTCGGCCTGGGCGTTCAATGCGGGACTACTGACTGCCGTCACCCAAACCGCACTCTGGTGTGTCATCTTCTTCTTTGCCTCAGCGGGAGCATCCTCGGCCTATCTCACCGTCAGCGAGATCTTCCCGTTGGAGCTGCGCGGCCAAGCCATCTCGTTCTTCTTCGCGATCGCACAAGGGACCGGCGGCGTGGTCGCACCGTACTTCTTCAGTCGGCTGATCGGCGGCGCCGACAATGTCGACCTGGACCGGCTCCCACTGACCTGGGGGTACATAATCGGCGCCGGAACGATGGTCATCGGCGGCCTGGTCGCCTGGCGCTTCGGTGTCGACGCCGAAGGTAAATCGCTGGAGGACATCGCCGATCCGCTGAGCGCGGCACACCGCGCCGACGAACAATCGACGCCGGAACCAACCCGGTCTATCTGACGCAGTTGCCCGAGCCGGCGGTGGGTGCCACAAGCCCGCCGCCGCTCACGCCAGTTCCCTGCCCGGCGGGATCGAGACTCCACGGGCCGCGCTGTCCGGATCACGGCCCGCAACCGCAGGCTCACCGATGCTCCGACTGGGTTCGGTGGCGATGTGGTCAGCACACGAAAGCAGATCGAAGCAACAGGCAGTGCACTGGAATTCGGTCCGCCCGACGGTGACCGGGAAGTGACGGCCGTGTGCCTTACGTCCCCTACTCACGCAACAACTGCGAAATGGTGACGAACCGATAGCCACCTGTCCTGAGCTTGTCGATCATCGGGACGATGGCGTCTCGGGTCTGCTGCCGCCCGCCATACATGGCGTGCAGCAACACGATCGAACCCGGTCGCACCCGGGCAACCGTGTAGTCGGCGATCGCCGCCGCGCTGCTGTCGACCTCCGGATACGAATTGGGTTCGACGTCCCACAGAATCGTTTTCCGGTCATGCTCATGCAAGTAATACGGCAATGTCAGCAGCTTCTTGCCATTGGGCGGACGAACCGTGATCTCGCCGGTGTACCCGGTGTTGCGAATCAGCTCGTCCGTGCGCTCGATTTCGCCGGCCACGGTTCCCGGCGTCACGAAGACCATTCGCTGATGCGAGTAGGTGTGGTTGCCGATCTCGTGCCCCGCCTTCGCGATGGCCACACCGAGTTCCGGATGACGTTCCAACTCCTGCCCGATCAGGAAGAACGTCGCGGGCACCCCCTTGTCTGCCAGCACATCCAGCACAGGTTGCACGCCAACGGGATCCGGTCCGTCATCGAATGTCAGCGCGACGACCTTCGATGTGGTGTCCACACGGTCGGTCAGACCACCGAAGAACTGGAAGGTCCGGGAGTTCACCACACGGAACAGGCCGAAGCCGCTGCCGAGCAGCACAACGAGCACCATCGCCAGACAGATTGTCCATCTGCGGGCGCGGCGGGAGAGGTGGCGACGAAACAACATGCTACTGAGCATGTCGGGTCGCATGCCCACGCGGAAGCGTTGGAAGTACTGGGAGCTTCTGAACACGGCCTAATGCCGGACGCGGACGACGAGTTTGCCGGTGGCGCGGTCGTGCTCCATGTCGTCGTGGGCCTGCGGCACCTGCTCCAAGCCGTCGTAGACGCGGTCTACGGGGAAGGCCAGCTCGCCGCCCGCGACCGCATCGAGGATCTCCTGGAAGGCTTCCCGAGGCAGGTCGGCAGCGTCGCCGAAGTAGCCCGCCAGTCGCACACCCCTGGGCAGGTATTCGTTCGGAGAGAAGTCTCGCACCGTCCACTGGTTGGACAGGCTGCCGCTGAAGCAGGCCGTGCCGTGCACGCGCACCGCGCGCAATGTGTCGGGCAGGGTCGGCGTGCCGACGAGATCAAGGGCGGCGTCGACGCCGTCCGGGTACAGCTCGCGCACGGCGGGCGCGACCTCGCCGGTGTCGAGCAGTGGATGGTCGATACCGTGCTCCTTCAGCGAAGCGAGACGGGTGGCCCGCCGGGTGGTGGACAGCACCGTGGCACCGCGCCATGTGGCCAGGGCGGCGGCGGCCAGGCCCACCGAGGAGGTGCCGCCGCGGATCAGCACGGACTGACCGGGCCTCAGGTCCAGGCCGATGGTGAGCGAGCCGTAGGCGGTCTGCACCATCTCCGGCAGGGCGCCCAGCACCTCCCAAGGCAGGTCGGTGTCGATGGGGATGACCTGGGACAGTGGCACCGAGGCGTATTCGGCATAGCCGCCGTCGAAAGTGCGCCCCATGTCCCCCATCATGGCGACAACCTTCTGCCCAACAGCCAGCCCGCTGCCGGCCGGAGCCGCGTCGACGGTGCCGGCCGCCTCGATACCCGGCACCCGGGGAAAACTGACGCCCACGCTCACACCCAGCCGAAGCTTCAGCTCCGAGCGGTTGAGGCCGAACGCTTCGACGCGGATGCGCACCCAACCGTCCTTTTCGGGCGGGAGAGGCAGAGTGGTCAGCCGCAAGTTCCCGATGGGGCCGGGGGCGGAGAGTCGGACGGCGCGCATAGTGGTCGGAGAGGACGTCATGGCCTGCCTTCTTCCCAGATAGGAGGGTCGGTCAGCGGTGATCAACATGCAGCCGATACTGCTTCATTCCCGACTCGCTATGGGACATAGGCCGTACGCGTTCAGCCCGAACTTGCGTATGAAACATCTGGTCCGGCTTACATCTTCCGCGAGTTCGCCGTTAACCCCGCCCATCAGGGACACGGATACGCACGAATCATCCACGATGCGTTGCTATCCGGCCGCCCGGAACCGTTGGCCTATCTGCTGGTCCGAGTCGGCAACCCAGCCAGAGCCGCGTACGAGTCATGGGGTTGGCGAGCGATCGGGCAAGACCAGCCGTTTCCAGATTCGCCGTTGATAGACGCGATGGCCGAGCTCACGCGTTGAGTCGCGCGACAGAGGTTGGGCTGCGGCGGTTTCCACGAGATGTGTGACGGTGCCGGCCCAAATCCGTGGGACTCCCCGATGGTGTCGCATGCCGACCCGGGGCAAGCGCTATTCGCTCAGCTTCGTGAGCAGGAAATCCCTGGCGACGCAGGATGCTTGCTGGAACTGCTCCTCGTACACAGCGAAGTGGGTGCCCGGGATCAGCGACAGTTGTTTGGGTTCCAGCGCCTCGGCGTAGCTCTGCAGAGCGATATCGCTGGGCGTCAAGGTGTCCTGATCGGCGATCACCATCAGCAGTGGCGTCGGGGACACGCGGCGCAGGAACGCTTCCGGGGTGTAGGACTGGAACTTATCGACGCTGGAGAGGGTGACCTCGTTGCGCCAGGTAGGGACCTGCGGGCCGTTGGCCATCAACCAGTTGTAGACCTCGATACCAGGCATAGCGACAAGTTCGGTGGGATCATCGGAGGCCGCCTTGATCGTCTCGTGCGGTTTGCCGGAAGCGCGGGCTCGGCGGTCCGCGGCGAT
Source organism: Nocardia sp. NBC_00403 (assembly GCF_036046055.1). Classification (NCBI taxonomy): domain Bacteria; kingdom Bacillati; phylum Actinomycetota; class Actinomycetes; order Mycobacteriales; family Nocardiaceae; genus Nocardia; species Nocardia sp. NBC_00403. Next base: position 4,319,244 of record NZ_CP107939.1, on the reverse strand, counting down.
GGCCGCGTGGACGGCAGGCAGCATGATGGAGGGGACCAGGCTGCGGAAGTTGGCCCAGCCGTTGGTGATCGGCACCTGGGAGACGACGGCGCGCACGCGCCGGTCGGTCGCCGCGACGACCAAGACGTGGCCGCCCGCGTAGCTGGTTCCCCAAATGCCGATGCGTTCCGGGTCGATGCCGTCCAGGGTCTGGGCGAAGGTGATCGCATCGCGGTAGCCCTCGATCTGGGCGGTGGGGTCGACCTCGTAGCGGGGTTCACCATCGGAGGTCCCGAACCCAGGGTGGTCGTAGACAAGACAGGCCAGGCCTGCGGCGCTGAACACTTCGGCAAATGGCGCGACCCATTCCTTGACGCCCGCGAAGCCGTGTGTCATCACCACCAGCGGGGTGCTGCCCGACGTCCGTTCCGGCCGATAGAGCCAGCCCCGCAAGGTTACTGCGCCACTCGTGAATTCGACATCGACGCGCATCGCGATCCTTTCCATGACATCCGTCCTGCAATCAAACTACGGCGTGCGTGGTCTGACCGCTCGTGGTCGCGACGCGAATCTGCTCCCAGCGCATCGCGACGCCCTGGGAGCAGTCGACGCCGCCGCTATTCGCGTTCGTCGTGAACCATGACCTGATCGCGCGCCTCGTGATCAGGCGACGGACGCTCCGCGAGCACCGGGAACTGACCGGTGTAACCCTCACGCTGCAGCGCGATGCTCGCTACCCGCTTGCGGGCGAGAAACCACCCGACGACCAGCATCGGAACCACGACGACGCCCACGGCGATTACCGCACCACGCTGCAACTCGTCATCACTGAAGGCCATCAGCGCGACCACCGTCGCCAGGAACACCAGCGTCGCGTAGCTCGTGTAGGGCGCGCCCATCAGCCGGAACTTCGGCCGCTCCACCTTGCCGTCGCGCGCCCAGCGCCACAACTGCAACTGGCAGACCACGATCGCCGTCCACGCCACGATGGTGCCCAGTGCCGACATGTTCAGCACGATCTCGAATGCTTTGTCGGGCACCACCACGTTCAAGCCGACACCGAGCAAGGCGATCGCACCGGTCGCCAGAATCCCGACATAGGGCACACCACCGCTGGACATCCGCGAGGCGATGGCAGGCGCACTACCGTTCATCGACATCGACCGCAGGATCCGGCCGGTCGAGTACAAACCGGCGTTCAAGCTGGAGAACGCCGCGGTCAGCACGACCATATTCATGACCGAACCCGCGCCGTCGACACCGATCCGCGAGAAGAAGGTGACAAACGGGCTCTCACCGGACTTGAAAGCGGTGTAGGGCAGCAACAAACCCAGCAGCACGAGCGAACCGACGTAGAACAAAGCGATCCGTGCGATGACGGAGTTGATCGCCCGCGGCATGATCTTTTCCGGATTCTCCGTCTCGCCAGCCGCCGTGCCGACCAATTCGACCGCGGCGTAGGCGAATACGACACCCGTGGTGACCAGTACCAAAGGCAGGATGCCGCTGGGGAACAAGCCGCCACTATCGGCGATCACCTGTGGGCCGGTGTGTTCGCCCTTGATCGTGAATCGGCCTGCGAGGAAGATCGTGCCGACAATCAGGAAGGTCACCAGAGTGACGACCTTGATCATCGCGGCCCAGAACTCCAGCTCACCGAACCACTTGACCGACACCATATTGATGCTGACCACCAACGTCAGCGCGACCAGTGCGATCAGCCACTGCGGAATCGCCTCGAAAGCTCCCCAGAAGTGGACATACGTGGCGATGGCCGTGATGTCCACGATCCCGGTCATACACCACTGGAAGAAGTACATCCACCCGACCGTGAAAGCCAGCTTCTCACCATAGAACTCACGGGCGTAGGAGACGAACGACCCCGAGGAGGGGCGATGCAGCACCAACTCACCGAGCGCGCGCAGGATGAAGAACACGAACACGCCACAGACGGCGTACACCAGAAACAGCCCAGGCCCTGCGTTGGCCAGTCTGCCGCCCGAACCCAGGAATAGGCCGGTGCCGATGGCGCCACCGATCGCGATCATTTGTACCTGACGAGGACGAAGCGACTTGTGGTAGCCAGCGTCCTCGTCGTGCAGCGTATTTACGGGCCCCGACACCTCCGAGGGAGGTCGAACTGTGGTCATGGCCAAAACCCCTCACATTACGACGATTGTGTCGCCGATTAACGTGCCACCAAGTAACGGCACAGTGGAGGTAATGTACCGCTGCACAACGGCACGATCAATAGGAACGGGCCGATTCGACTGCCCCAATCCGGCCATGCAATTAGTTGCCACGTCATACGGAATTGATCCCATCATTTCTGTCGCAAAACGGACTCGCGGACTCCAATTGCAAACCAACCGGGATGTTTTAATTCGCCACCCACGAATAGGCTGCGACGAACCAAGGATCCATCAGGCGCTGTTGACGAAAACCATAGGAACACCCCACACACAGCGGTAGAGGCCGAACCCGCGCGACTGCTCGCCCGCGATCGAATCGACCGATCCTCTGGCGACGATCGGCCACCGCCTCGTCGACCAGCCTGTGGGGCACGGGCGTGTTCGAGCACATTGAATACTAGGTAGCCAGACCATTGCGGTCGACTGACCTTTGGAGCGCCTTTCGCAGTGTAATCAGTTGCAGGAGCGCTAAATTCATGTCTTTTCCCGCGCGGAACCCGGTGCCGCCCCCATAGGCATCAATCCGAGTCCACGCGAACTCACCCACTGATCACAGCGTTGATGATGAAAAGCGTTCTCGACGCCTGGCTTCAGCTGTCGTCGCCTCGATCGTCAGAATCTACTGTGGCGGAGATTTGTCGTGCTACACAGCCGGCCCACTCCGTTCAGCAAGAACACTATTCAGAGCCTCCTGATCGGCCCGGCGCGAGACATCACCGCGGGTGTCCGAACTCGCTGACGAATCGTGAAGTAGCCGACAGCCGATACGGCGGTTGCACTGATCCTCGAACAGAAAGACCTCCCGCCAACACGGAAGACTCGAAACATCCTGCAATGCTTCATTTTACAGGTCGGATGACAATGACCGAGGTGGAGTCGAGGCTGGTCGGATCCGGTCTACTTCACCCAAAGGACAGCCAAAACATTTGACGGCGCCGGACCTGCGTCCGCAATACGTCCGCAGTGGCGTCCGACGCCGTCAACCCAACTCACAAATTGTCTGGTCAGCGCACGTCGTTCACGTTCGCCAACACCAACTCGACTCCCCTACGTCGAAAACGAAGACCTTGAATACCGTCGTAGTTCACGCCACCGTGCGGCTCGAGCTCTCCCACCCACTGCGGGTGAAGCACCATTTCACGATCATGGTGGCCGGCCACGACGATCTTGATCGGCAGTGGGTTCGCAGCTGTCCGCGCGGCGGCTTCCATCCCATCGGACACGGTGTAGCCGGCCGACCCGAGGAGGCCGAGCGATACACCGAGGCGAGGATCAATGGAGCTCTCCGGTGCGCGCTCTTGGTTGAACGCGGGTGCACCGAACTCGTCTTCTCGGGATGACGGCTTCAGCAGGTATGAGGAATCGGAACTCGGTTCATCCACCACGGTGAGGCGGATTCGATTCCGCAACTCGGCGATGGCGAGGGCGGCCGCGGCGACCGCGGCGAGACCGCAGATCAGCGCTGGAGTCTTCATGGCGGCGCTGGCGACCTGTTGTGCCGCCTCGGGGTTCGATCCCTCGCCGCCACCGAAGACCTTCCGCAGAATGCTGCCGAGTCCGGTGGCCATCGCGTCGCTATGTTTGGTCATGTCGCGCAGCTCCGGCGCTTTGCCGTTGAGATACAGCACCGTCGCCAGTACGAACAACGCGGTGGCCACGCCGGCGCCGGCCATGAGGCACGACAACACCTCGATACGCGCTATAAGGTACAAGATCGCGGCGAATATGGTGATCACTGCGGCGATGGCTGCCAGCATGCCCCAGGAACCGCTGATGGAAATATGGTTGGCGGGCGCGTACCCGAGAGTATTGAGCTCGGGGACGGAGCCGTCGATCCGGCCGAAGGCGTTGGCGTACAGGTCTCCTGCAGGCCCGGTCGCCGAGAGCCAAGGCTGAAAAAGGAGCGCGAAGGTGAGCAGGCTCAATGCCGCGATACACCAACATTTCCAACCAGATCGAGATCCGGAACCCTGCGTCCCAACGTATTTGAATTGTTCTGAAGTTGAAGTTGCCATTATTTGGATATCGACCTTTTGGATCTTTCGTTTTCGCTTGTAGCGAATGGAGTGGAGCGAGTTGCGCTCCTCGATGAACCAGCACGAATGCACAGTTCGAATAAACTGCCGGATGATCTCCGTCGACCATCGACAGATATAGAGGTTATGGCCGAACATGTCTGCAGGTCAACGTGATTTGGATCCCAAGGAGACCCAGGACACAGCATTCTCGGGCGCCTGAAGCATTCAGGTCGATTGACCAAATATTGACGAGTTTGCCGAATTACCCTTGCTTCGAACGGTTTTCGGCAGATCGAGAATCACCGACGCAGTGTCGTGCCGACCTCGGACACTGAGCCCTTCCGGGTAGCGGCGTCGTTGCGGTGCGGTGGTGCGGCCATGCTCGACGTGGAGCAGGACGAGTGCTGAGCGCCGATCTGGTAGGGGAACAGGCTGATTCGCCGCAGCGCTGTGCACCTGGCCTTCAACAGCGAGTTCCCGCGCTCGCCGACCGCGCGTCTGCGGTAGGAGATGCCGGCGCTCAGGTCAAAGCTTGCAGGGTGTGCAACACCCAGTGCCCTTTTCCGCTGGTCTTGGCGTAATACAGGCTGGCGTCGGCAGCGTCGAGGAGGGATTCGGCATTGGCGCCGACGATCGGCGTCACCACCGCCCCGATGCTGGCTGCCACCTGCAACTGTTGGCCATCGACGGTGATCGGGTCGGAGAACACCGACAAGAGTTTTTCTGAGATCACCGTGATCTGGGCGGCGGTGGCAGGCGGCGGGACCAAGACGACGAATTCGTCGCCACCTAGTCGGGAGACCAGGCAGTCGTGTTCACTGAGCCCGTCGTTCAGGCGGCCCGCCACCGCCGCGAGGACCTTGTCCCCCGTGCCATGTCCGAAGCGGTCGTTGACATTTTTGAAGTGGTCCAGATCGGCGAAGCACAATCCGGCCCGGTCGCCGTCGGATGCGGTCGTGATGAGTTCATCGATGCGTTCGAGTAGGTAACGCCGGTTCGGTAGGCCGGTCAGCGGATCGTGCCTGGCCTGCCTGCGCAGTTCGTCCTCGAGCCGATGCTGCTCGGTAACGTCGGCTCCGATGGCCAGCAGATAGTCGGGCTGGCCGCCGTTGCCCTTCACATACGAGATGGCGAACGACATCCACCCCACGCTGCCGTCGGCGCGCACCAAGCGCCGGTCCAGCGAAACGGTGCCCTCCCCCGCCGGCACCAGCTTTTCGTACAGCAGCGTCCGAATATCGTCCTGGTCATCGGGATGGGCGAAGTCGTACACCGAGATCCCGCGTAGCGCGTCTACCGGGACGCCGATCATGTCGGCCAGTCCCCGGTTGGCTTCCAGCAGCTTTCCGTCGGTGTCACCGATGGCGATGGCGATGGTCGTGTTCTCGAACAGGATACGAAACCGAGCATCCCGTTCGTCACGGTCGGGTCTATCGAGCCCCCGCTCGAGCGGCGAACTCGCGACATCGCGCGCCCGGTCCAGCTCCTGCTGGTGGCCCTGACCCAGGGCGACCAACAGCCCGACGAGTCGCTGACCGGCGTCGGGTCGGGCACTGCGGTCGGCCAGCTGGTACAAAACCTCCGCCGATACGGCGGGCACCTGCTGGTCGTCCAATTGCGCGGTTGCCAGCGCCGCCCCGATCCGGGCGCCCACAGTCACGTCGAAGGGATCGACATCCACCGCGGTCGCGAGATCGTCGATCATGCCGGCCAACAATTGAAGTCCTCGGCCGTCCAATGCAGGCATGTCGCTTGCCTTGGCAAGCGCTTGCCACCAGGTTCGAGCCATTACCGCACTCTTGCTGTCGTCCACCCCAACCCTTCGATACGTCGCACCATTCGACCACCCCTCGCGGCAGACGGTGGTCCGTTCACCTGACGATAGCCCGATTCGACACAGTATCGCGTGAAAGTTCCGAGCACGGTAACAATCATGCGAGCCGGTTCTCGGCGAAGACCGATTCGCCCTTGTATCGCATGGTGGCGAGCTGCCATACCCAGGTGGCCTGCACGCACCCGAGCAGATCCCGCACGTGCGCCGAGACCGGCTCGGCGACGGTCGGGTCGGTATCGGCGCACACCCGATCGATCCGGGCGCGGACCAGGCGGAACTCGGTTATCCGGTCGCGCACGATCTGCGCGGCGGCGTGCACGGCGTCGGACAGTCCGACTCCGGGCGTGTTCAACAAACACACCGGGATCAGATTGAAATCGGCGTGGTCCCAGATGCATTCCTTCTCGAAGGAGAACACGTCGTTCATCAGCGCCCCGATCTCCACGGTCAACCGCTGCAACCGCCGCAGGTCGACCTCGAGTCCGGCGGCACGCACCCGCTCCCAGCGCAGATACTCGTCGCGGCCGAATTCGCACAGCGCGATCGCCGGGTACATACCCGACACATGCGCACGCAATTCGATGTAGTCGACGACCGTCAGCAGGTCACCGCGCGCACGGGCGTTTTGATCCCGGATCGCTGGTTGCAGATGATCGACAGTGGAATCCAGAAACCGAGCCAGCCAGTCCGGGTCGGCCTGCCGGTCGGCCAACGCCAGGAATTCGGCGGTCGCCGCCTCCACCGCACTCGGATCCGTTGCGGCGCGCCGTGTCTCGATCAAGTCGCACAGCCGTTCCACCGTCACACGAGCCTGTCGCTGTTCGGCGTCGGTCAGGTGGGCAAACTTCTCCCGGCCGACAGTATCGTTGAGCCAGAACAAGATTGCGTTGTAGATCCCGATGATCGTCATCCGCTCGGCGGTGACGGCGTGCGGATGCAGATAGGGCGTCATGCTGTTGTAGTGTGCGCCCCCAGCCTCCAGCCAGATACCGTGCCGGGTGCAGAACTCTTGCACATCCGCACAGGCGTTCTCTCCGAACGGATTCGGCGCGAAACCCCGACAGAAGTCGACGACGTCACAGTCGGACGTGCTGAACAACGCCCGTAGCGACCAAACCGGCTCGACCCGAAGCAACGTCACATACTCGGTCCGCATCGTGGCGAGCCGCTCCTCGACCACCAGCGTGTACTCGCCCACCACAAACTCCCTCCCCGACCACACTCCGCCACAACTCAATAGCGATATCAACAGCGCGCCGGGCCGAATCGGCCACCGGCCGTGGTTCGGTCCTCGAATGGTAAACGATCGCGATCCAGATAGCTCGGCTGTGCCCGCACCGCTCAGCTACTACGGCGCACCACCACCGCATCCTCGTATTTCGGTCAGCCGCAACAGCCATGATTGCGGCATCAGCGCCCAAGCCTGGGCAAGAGCCGCCAGCCGCCAACGGGCAGCGTTACGAAATGACGGGTGGTGTAGTTGCATCGGCTTCGGACTTCCTCGCCTCGCGTCCTACCGGGTGTTTCGGTCGGGCATCCGTCGCCCTTCTGAGGGTTCCCGCACGGATGTTTCGGCAACAGCTGTCCATCCAGCACAGCGGTCCGGCGTCACCCAGGTGTCGGGCCGTTGGTGATTCGTCTGAAACTCGGGCGGTTCGGTCATCGCTACGCAGTCCGGCCCGACACGAGTCAGCCCGGGATAGGAGCGCGGAAGTGGCTGGGTTCGGCATCGGCCGGCATATCGCTCGCCGAGGTGAACGGCTCAACCTGGGCACGCAGGTCGACGAGGTGCCGGGCATGCGCCTCGAGCGACCGATCCTCTTCGGAAACCGGCGCCCATTGCCGGACCGGCCGCGCTTTTCCGCTGCCGTCGACCGCGACCACCACAGCGAGGCCATGCGCCGCGAGCACGGGTCTATCGGAGTGGGTGTCCGTCGATGTCACGTGCACACTGACGTGCATGCTGCGTGGCCCGGTATGGATCAGCCGAGCGGTGACCTCGACGATGTGGCCGATGACGATCGGCTGATAGAAGCGGATCCCGCCGAAGTAGGACGTAATCACATGCTGCCCGGCCCAATCGGCTCCGCAGACGTAGGCCGCCTCGTCGATCCACCCCATCGTGCGGCCACCGTGCACTTTGCCGCCCCAATTGATATCCGAAGGGGCCGCCAGGAACCGCAGTGTGGCGCTCGGCGCGGTGCCCTCGGCAGTGTAGTGCTGGGCAGCCATGGCCTCCTCGATCCGCTTCCGCACCGAAATCCTGGCCCGCGCCTGCCGATGTCGCTGTAGCTCGAGAATTGTGGTCGGATCCCATTGCGGTACTGCCACGGACTGTCGGTTGTCGTCGATTGCGACGAAGATCGTCAGGCACTGCGCCGTTTGCACCGGCCGCTTCCGGGTCGGATCGGTCGAATAGACGCTGACGAGGATATGCATGCTCGTGCGACCGGTATGGACGAGGTTCGCATGCAACTCGATCAGCTCACCGACCGCGATCGGCCGGTCGAGGTGGATGTTCCCGACGTAGGCGGTCACGCAGTAGCACCCGCTCCACTGGGCCGCCGCCGCGTAGGCGACCTTGTCGATCCATTCGAGCAGCTTGCCGCCGTCGACCGATCCCCCGATTCCGGCGTCGACGGGTTTGACGAGAAAACGGTGGATCGCCTCGGAGCGTCTGCCGGACGCTGCCTGGCTCGGGACGGAATCGAAGGTAGTGGCGCTCACAGCCAGCCGATCTATTCGGGTATGCGGATACACGGTTCCGACTCCGTTGTCATCCGAGGACAATAGGTACCCACGACGCTACGGGCGAGTAGCAGGCCGCCGACCCTGCCGCCGACCATCGCGGCCCCGGCGCTGCCCGACTGTGGTCAGCGCCCGAACAACCGTCGGATGCGCCCGCGGATACCGGACGTGTCCCGCCGTGCCGAAGTGGCGGTTTCGACGGCCGCCTGGGCCGACGTCGCCTGGGCGAATCGCACGTGCAGCTGTTCGCGGACCTGGTCCGGGGTGTAGGCACGGCGCCGGCGTTCGGCACGCACAATCACCACACCGGTGGCGACCACACCGGCCGCACCCGCCAATCCCACTGCCTTCCACCACCTCATACCGCATAGGCTACGGCCATGACGGGTACGGGCATCAGTCTCGACCGAGCGCTCGAGCTCACCAGAACTGGCGACATCTGGCTGTTCCGTGGGCATTCGGCAGCCGACCGGGCGATCCGGATGACGACGAACAGTCCGGTGAACCATGTCGGCATGTCCGTGGTGATCGACGATCTGCCCGCGCTGATCTGGCATGCGGAGCTCGGCCGATCGCTGCCCGACATGTGGTCGGGAGTCGCGCACCGTGGCGTCCAGCTACACAATCTGCGCGATGCAGTGCTGGTGTGGGCGCACCGTTACGGTCAGCAGGCGTGGCTACGCCAGTTGAACCGTCCGGTCACCCGAGAGATGGAAGACAGCCTGCTGCGCACCATCGCCCGACTCGACGGAACCCCGTTCCCATCCACCGCCGGCCTCGCCGGGCGCTGGCTACGCGGCCGGGCGCGCCTCCCGCGCCGCAAGCCGCGCCAGGTAACGGCCCAAAAATTGGAGAACGCGTACTGCGCGGAGATCGTGGCCGCGACATACCAGGCGATGGGACTGCTGCCGCAGCACCGCAGCCCCAATTGGTATGACCCGGGACGATTCTGGAGCGGAGACAGGCTGCAGCTGGGTGGCGGCTACGAGCTGGGTGGCGAAATAGCCGTGGCGGCACCGGCCGGCACGAACTCCTGACCACCGCCGCCGATGCCCGGTGTAATGCATGCCGGCGGGCGGGCCGGCCCGAGCGCCGCGGAACACCTACAACTCCCGCAGCAATTCCGCCAGCAACACCGGGTCGGCTTGGTAGGGCGTACTGAATCCGAGCCGCTCGACAATCCCGTCGTACCGCTCATGCAGTTGCGCCGCGGCTCGGGCGGGGTCGGTGACAGTTAGTGCCACAGCGTCGAGGAATGAGTCGTCGACCAGGTCGGCCATCCGATCCCATTCCCCTTTTTTGGACATGTCCTTCAGGCGGGGGCCCAGCTCCGCGCGGTCATGGAGTTCGAGAATCGGCCAGTACGCTGGTGTCGATCCGTAAAAGGCCAGCTGCTTTCGGATCGCCTGCCTGGCCGCGGCCCGCTCGCTATCGGACCTACCTATCGCGATCATCGCGGAATGATGAATCACGATGTCGTCCAACGATTTCCGTGCGCGCTGTGCTCCTTGTTCCAAAGCGGGAAGAGTTACTTCGCGCAGGAATTTCGGCGTGCAGAACGGATGCGACATGAATCCGTCGGCCACCTCTCCGGCGACCGTCGTCATCTGCGGTCCCACGCCCGCGAGGTAGATGGGCGGTGGACCAAAACCTTCGACCTCAGCAGGAGCCGGCATGAACAGCGGCGGCATCAGCGTGTGCTGATAGAACTCACCGCGATAGTCGAGTCGACCGCCCTGCTGCCAGCTGTCCCAGATGGCCCGCACGGCCAGCACCATGTCACGCATGCGATTGGCCGGCTGACTCCACGGCATCGAGTAGCGGCGGGTGATATGAGCTCGGATCTGGCTGCCGAGGCCGAGCACGAACCGGCCTCGGGAGAACGCCTGCAGATCCCATGCGATGGTGGCCAGCAACAGCGGATTACGGGCAAACGCCACCGCGATCGAGGTGCCCAGTTCGACCCGATCGGTGTGTTCGGCGGCAAGCAATAGCGGCAGGAACGGGTCGTGCGCACCTTCGAACGTCCAAATTCCGGCATATCCTGCTGCCTCCGCTGCGGCGGCGTCCGTGCCCATCGTGCTGAGTCCGCCGGTCAGAGTTGTGTCGATTTTCAAAGTAATACGAATCCCATCGCGATCATTAACCGTTCGCCCACTGCTGCTCGGTGATGTCGTGAAACAACACGACATCACCGTATCGTCTACACCTGTGGAGCAACGCTCGAAAATCCGGGACTGCACTCCCCTCGAGGACCGAGTGATGCGATTGTTTGGAGGCGCAGAGCGAGCGGCCAGCTCTGTGGATCAACCGTGGACCACGATAGATCCAGGCTCGGACAGCGCCGAGGCGAGTCAGCGCTGCGGCAGTGGTGGCGATTTCGGAAAGACAACCGGCAGTGCGGTCAATGCTCGATGGAATGGTCCTGGCCGCCAGGCCAATTCACCCGGCGCCACCGCCAGGCGTAGCTCGGGTAGCGCGTCCAGCAGTTGGTCGATTGCGGCCTGAGCGATCAAGTAGGCCATCGAACTCGCGGGGCAGGCGTGCGCCCCCGCGCCCCATGCAAGATGAGATCTGTTACCCGCATGGTGATTTCCGATGATCTGCCGATCGTTGTTGCACGCGGCCATGCTGATGACCACTGGTTGGTGCGCGGGCAACCACACGCCGTCGATCAGAATCGGCTGCCGCGGAAAACTGACGCAGAAATTCGCCAGCGGCGGGTCATTGAACAACACCTCGTCGAGCGCGTCCCGGGTCGACAGGCTCCCGCCCAGCACTTCACCGGCAAATCGCTCGTCGGTGAGAATCAGCAGCAGCGCGTTGATAATCAAATTCTGTTGCGGCTCAATGCCACCGCCGTACAGCGTGGCCACCTGATGCACCATTTCCGTATCGTCGAGGCCGCACGGGTGCTCCAACAATCGGGTGGTGATGTCGTCGCCGGGTTCGGCCCGCTTCAGCAGGACCAACCTCAGCATCGCGTCGAGCAGCATCGTATTTCCGCGTTCGGCGTCGACGCCATCGAAGATCGCGGCCATCCCCGTCGCGGCCTGCTCCGCGATCTCGGCCGAACAACCCAGCAGCGCGTTCAGCACTGCGAAGGCAAGCGGAAACGCGTACTGCCACACCAGATCCGCCGAACCATCAGTACAGAACGAATTGATCAATGGCAGCGCGATCCGCTCCACGGTGTCGTGCAGCCCGTACTGATCCACCTTGCCGAGCCCCGCAATATTCGCCTGCCGATACCGCGCGTGCTCGAGCCCCGCAGTGCGCAACGCATTCGGCCGCCACTCCAGCATCGGCAACACCGGACAGTCGGCCGGCACATTCTCCTGCCAGGCGCGCGAATCGGCCGGAAAATGGTCGGGATCATTGAGGATTCGGACGGCAGTGTAATACCCGATCACCAACGTGGCAGGCACTCCCGGCGCCAAATCCACCGGCACCAATGCTCCATACCGCTCCCGCATTGCCGCGTAGGCGGAATGCGGATCCGCCGCGAACTCCGGTGCATACATCGAAATCCGCGGCTCATCGGTGCCGATCGGCGAGCTGTATTGAGTGTGGTCGTGCACGGCGCGCTACAGTTGCGCCCTGGCGAAGCCGGCGAGCAGCACGCTGAAGCTGCCGATCTGGCCGATGATCAGGGTGGCCAGGACGAAACGCATCGCGGATGGCGGATTGCGCATTTGATTATCGGTTTCGCGCGTCAATCCGAGCCGAACGTAGTTCGCGATCGTCACCACGAATAGCACGACGATCGTCCCGGCCGCTGCGGAATTCACCGCGGTCGGCCAGCCGGACAGTTCGACGAATGCCGCGATCAACGCGGTTGCGAACGAATACAGCAATGCGGATCGGTGGGCGATGTCGACATACGGATGCGCCAATCCGTCCGGCGAGGTGGTCATCGCCTGCCATTTCCATACGCCGAGTACAAGTGCCCATAGGAAGATGAGTCCGGAAGACAACAGCACCCAGGCCGTGTCCGTGCCTATAACCAATTCCGTTCCCTCATCAATCCATAACGCATCCGGCCTGCCCGCTGCCCAGCGGCAGTCTACCGCCGAACATCAGCGCCCGCACGACAGACAGCAACCAACCAGCCACCACAATGGAATCACTTGCGAGGAAGAGCGGGGACGTACTTCGCGGCAGTCTGGCTCGGCCGCCGCCGAATCGGAGGGCTGTTCACCCTGCGATGGATCCAGCGGAACGAGCGAACCGGAGCGTGACGAGCTGGAAAGGCCGCAGCCGCAAGCGAACTCCAGCGCCCTCCGGGATCGCGGGGGTGTCCCCCGCTAGCGGCCGCTCCAGCAAATCGCAGACCTGGAACCCGGCGATCCCGAAACCGGCGGCCACCAGCGCCGACGCGCGGCCGCCGTGCGCCTCGTAGACGCGGAGCACGACATCGCCGCTACCGTCGTCGGCGAGTTTGACCGCGCTGGTCACCACGGCGTCGTTGTCGATGGTGAACAGCGGCTCGACGGCTTCGGCGACACCCGGCCGCAATGGCGTGAGGTTGACGCGGTAGCCCTCACACACCGCGTCCCCGATAGAGGCGCCAGGGACCAACGAGTGCCGGAAGTAGTGTGCACCGTGGTCGGTCTCCGGATCGGGAAATCGTGGCGCCCGCAACAGCGAAACGCGCAGTGTCGTCGTCGTCCCGCCATCGGCTCGGACCGTGCGTGTGACGTCGTGTCCGTAGGTGGAGTCGTTGACCAGCGCCACACCCCAGCCCGGCTCGGCGAAGTGGACGAACCGATGGTTGCAGGCTTCGAACTTCGCATACTCCCAGCTGGTGTTGGTATGGGTAGGCCGGAACAGATGCCCGAACTGTGTCTCGGAGGCGTAGCGGTCGGCGTGGATGTCCAAGGGGAAAGCCAGTTTGAGGAACTTCTCCGTCTCGTACCATTCGACGCTGGTGTCGATATCGAGGCCTCGTGCGCCCGCGCGCAGCGCCAAGGTCTGCTCGACCTTGGAAGACCCGAACGAGCGGCCCACCCGCACCACCGCGGTGGCCGGCGAATCCGTATCTACCGCAACGAAGTCCGCTTCGGTGAGGTTGGTGACCCGGTTTCGGTAGAAGAGCTCGACATCCCAAGCATCCCATGCGTTCGGGTAGTCCGGGTGCAGCTGCAACAGGTTCGCGGCCGAACCCGGCGGCAGCGTCTCACGCTGCTGCTCGAGGTCGAACACCGACACGACGAGGCCGCGGGCGTCCACTTCGACCCGCAACAGACTGTTGTCGAGGACGAATCCGCCATCCGCGCGCTCGGCCACCGAGCACGGGTTACCCGCCGCCGCCGCAGCAGCCGCCGCACCGGCCGGGACCGATCGCCACGTGTGTGGCGCCGGATTGAAGATATTCGGTCCCACCCGCTCACCGCCGAGCACCCATTGGGCCCGTTCGATGATCGTCGTCAGCTCCTCGGCCACCGCCGCGTACGTCTGCTTCGCCTCCCGGTGTACCCAGGCGATCGACGAGCCCGGCAGGATGTCATGAAACTGGTGCAGCAGCACCGTCTTCCAGATCCGGTCCAGTGCCGTATAGGGGTACTCCCAGTTCTTCCGCACCGCCGCAGTGGCGGCCCACAGCTCGGCTTCCCGCAGCAAGTGCTCGCTGCGCCGGTTACCCTGCTTCGTCTTGGCTTGACTGGTCAGCGTGGCGCGGTGCAACTCCAGGTACAACTCCCCCACCCATACCGGCGGGTTCTGATACTCGGCCTCGGCCTTGGCGAAGAAGTCGGCCGGGGAGTCCCACACCACCTTCGGCGAGCCCTCGAGGTTCTTCATCCTGGCGGCCTTGGCGACCATCTCCCGCGTCGTCCCACCACCGCCGTCGCCCCAGCCGGTCGGTGCCAGTGACATCGACGCGCGGCCCTTGTCCTTGAAATTCCTTGCGGCGTGCGCGATCTCGCGGCCGTGCATCGAGCAGTTGTAGGTGTCGACCGGCGGAAAATGAGTGAAGATCCGGGTTCCGTCGATGCCCTCCCACAGGAAGGTGTGGTGTGGAAACTGGTTGAGCTGGCTCCAGGAGATCTTTTGTGTCAGTAACCATTTGGACCCGGCGGCCTTGATGATCTGTGGCAGCCCGGCAGCGAATCCGAACGTGTCGGGCAGCCATACCTCCTGGTTCTCGATACCGAACTCTTCGAGGAAGAACCGCTTGCCGTGCACGAACTGCCGCGCCATCGCTTCGGAGCCCGGCATATTCGTGTCCGACTCGACCCACATCCCGCCGGTCGGCACGAACCGGCCCTCCGACACGGCCTGCTCAACTTTCTCGTAGACCTCGGGACGGTGCCGCTTGATGAAGTCGTATTGCGCGGCTTGGGACATCGCATAGACGAACTCGGGCTCATCGGCCAGCAACGCGGTCATGTTCGCGGTGGTGCGCGCCACCTTGCGTACCGTCTCGCGCAGCGGCCACAGCCACGCCGAGTCGATGTGCGCGTGCCCGACCGCCGAGATCTTGTGCGCGGACGCCACCGCCGGCTCGGCCAGCACGTCGACCAAGCACGCGCGCGCCGCCGCGGCGGTGACGTTCACGCTCTGCAGATCGACGGCGTCGAGCGCGCGCTCGATCGCCCGCACGATGTCGTAGCGGCGGGCGGGATCCTCGGGCATCTCGTGCATCAGCTCGCCGAGCACCTCCAGATCCTGCACCAGCAGCCAGACCTCTTTGTCGAAGACCGCGAGGTCCAGCCGACCCAGCCGGTACTGCGGCTCGTCACCGGCGGTGGACTTGTCGCCGAGCGTGGTCGGCGAGAAGAAGGGAATGATCGGGTTCGAGGCCGCCTCGACATGCAACACCACGTGCTCGCCGCCGACCGCCGGGGACGCCACACGCACCCACTGGTTACGTGGGTGCAAGCCCTTGACCGGCGATCCATCCGGCCGATACACCAAACCCTCGCACTGGAAACCCGTCATGTTCTGGTCGAAACCGAGATCGATGATCGCTTCGACGGTCCTGCCCGCCCACGCGGCAGGCACCGTCGCCTCGACCGTGAGCCAACTGGTTCCCCACGGTGCGCCCCACCTGGCGCCGGATTCGATAGGCGTCCGGGGTGCGGCGATGCCCTCGGCGACCGGCACCGGCTCATCCGGTGCGACCCAGATGGACGCCTTCAGCGGCACCGACTCCGGGTAGATCGCCGGAGTGATCCGCTCTGCCAAGACCCGCCCGAGGCGATTCTCGACCAATCGACGGTCATCGTGCATAGCGGTGGCTCCCATCGGACCGGGGGCGTGATCGACGAACCGCACCTATTCTCCGACAGTGCGGTGAATTCATGGGTCGCTGGGCCGCAGCTGAATTGCTAGACCACGCGCCCGAGCGCACGCAGGTCGGCATCCAGCTTCCTGAACAACCAGTAAACGGCGACGAACGCGAGCCCGGAGGCCGCGCACAATCCCAGAACCGAATCGCGCACGAGCGGAAGTTCCGTCGGTTCGAGGGCGCTGAATCCCGCCAACACCCCGACCAGCGGCACCGACGCCGTGACCGCGAGATAGACCGTGGTTCTTCGCCGCAGCGCGCGAATAACGGCGAAGTCGTGCGCCGTCGTGCGGCCGTAGCGCAGATGGATGGGATAGACACAGCGGACGATGTAGAACGTGGAAAGGAAGAACGTGTAGGCAACGGAGATGGTGCCCGCCACCAGAACGGTCGTCGCCGCATGGACCAGAAGACGCACCGGAAGGTCGGTATACCGATGAACCAACATCACCCCCGTCACGGTTGCGCAAACCGACGTCAGAAGGGTGTTCAGCGCACACATGTCGCCCCAAAATAGTGTTCGCGACCGCACCCGCGCGAGCATTGCCTCGTCGTAGCGTCTGCCTGCGCGCAAGCCGCGAGGAACCGCGAGCAAATCACGCGACATGTATGCGTAGATGAGGACGGCCAGCGGCAAAGCACAGAGGATGAAAACGATGACGCCCCTGTCGAGCTGCGCGTTGGTGACATCGGACAGGCGCTCTCTGATCAGTTGCTGAACGTGCACAGCCATGTAGACCGTAGCGAGCCCGACGCCGACCAGCGAAGATAACCACAGGACGGGGGTGGGCCATCGCGAAAGTCGTGCCCGCCAACTGTTCGGCGGCGGATAGACAAGGTCGCGGGCCCGCTCCTCTAGGCACAAGTCGAGCTGTTGGGCCAATTCCGAACCGCACGAGTAGCGGTCTTCACGGTCGGGCGACAGACACTTCAGCAGCACTCGGCGCAGCGCCACGGGGCAATCCGGCGGAAGCGCCGACAGGAACTTCGACGCAACGGGTCTGCGCCGCAGTTCGAGCATGCGGGCCAGCGATGTCTCCGACTCACCGGCCGAGGTTTCGTCCGCGAACGGGCGCCGTCCGGTGAGCAACTCCCACAGCATGACAGCCAGCGCGAAGATGTCGCTTCGAGCTGGAAGCCGACCATCTTGCAGCTCTACAAATTCCGCACGGTATTCGCTCAGTCGTTTGGGAAAGCGATAACGAAGCCAGCGGTATTCGAGGTCGATCTTGATCAGTTCGATCAAGATCGTACGTCGGTCAGCCGGTTCACGGGGTAGGTACACCGACAGATCGGGCGGGGACCCGGACGCCCACGCCTCTGAAAACGCTGCCACGACAGTGGCAAGCGCTGTGCGGGTTCGTTCCGCTGAATCGACCAGATCGATCGGCTCGTGCATCGGTAGCTCGGAGATCAGCCCGAGGCGTTCACATGGCGGCTACGGTCGATGCGGCCTTGTTTCGCAGTGGCCCCACATTATTTCCTTTCCGCAGAACTTCCCTGCTCAAGGGTATCCAATTTCATGCCCTCCGGCGGACCGGATGCCTCGAGACGGCTTACCCTCCATCAAGGACCGCAGCGCGAATCCGAACCATAGTGCAAGGTCATGACGTTGCGTGGTTTTCGACAAGTTGAGCGCACAAGGTCGTGCCTGCCCATCGTTGCCATCGATCCGCCGACCAGCCTCGATCACGGACGAACAGCAGGTAGAGCTCAGGGCTGAGCACCGCGAACAGGATGTCGGCGGCGTGGTCGGCCGTCATGGTGGAGACCGCCCCCGGCTTGTCGAGTAGCGCCCGAGCGGACGCTTCCTGCACCGTGTAGCGCTGATCGAGGCCTTGCCGTCGTAACGCATCGAGTTCGGGCTCGATCGACGCGGCGGCGTGCAGTACGTCGGTGATCAGGGCGACACGGCCGAGTATCGCCGTGGCACCCTCCACGTGCGCCAGCAAGTGCTCCTGGGCGGTTTTCGCATCGATCGCGCGGGTGAACCATGGGCGATCCATCGTCGCCAACGACTCCTCATCACCCGCGACTGTGACGTCGACCAACTCTTTGAGCAGATTGCGCTTGTTACGGAACGTGAAGTAGATCGTTTGCACCGCGACACCCGCGTGATCGGCGATGTCTTGCAGCGAGGTATTGCCATAACCCCTTTCGACGAACAGTTCACCGGCGGCGGTGCGTATCCGCCGCTGGGTTTCCCGCGACTTCGCCGCCTGCTTGCCCTTGACCTGACTCATAGCCTTACTCTAGCTTTAGAGTTGCACTCTAGTGTTGAACTCTAGTGTCAGACTCCAGATAAGGACTCAGGAGTGGCATTCAGCTGGGGCATCCATCGCCAAAGACAAGCGCTAGCACTACCGAACGGACAGATCGCATGACCAACGACCATGACTACGTGATCGCCGCCGACCTCGTCTTCGACGGGCGACAGGTCCTCGCGCGGCACGCCGTGGCGATCGAGGGCGACCGCATCACCGCCGTCGCCCCAGCCGATCAGCTCATCGGCCGGGGCCGGACCATCGACATTGCGGGCACTCTGCTCCCAGGCTTCATCGACCTGCATGCCCATGTGCTGCTCGACAGGACTCCACCCGACACCGTCCTGCGGCACGGCATCACCACGGTCCGGGATACCGGCGGCCCACTCGTGCGGCCATCCGGCGGTGACGGTCGGCTGCGAGTGCTCGCCGCCGGGCCGATCCTCACCGCACCCGGCGGCTACCCGATCCCGGTGTTCGGCAAGGACGTAGCGCTCGAAGTACCCGACATCGCAACCGCACGGGCCGCGGTCGGTCAGCTCGTCGACGGCGGTGCCGCCTTGATCAAAATCGGGCTGGAACCGGGCGGGTCCGCAGGAGCGCCATGGACCGCGCACGAGACGACGACCCCACCTCCGTGGCCGCTGCTCTCCCGGGAAGTGGTCGCCGCGATAGTCGCCGAAGCTCACGCCAACGGCCTGATCGTGTCGGCCCATCTCAGTGGACCCGTCGGTGCCGAACTCGCGCTCGATGCCGGAGTCGACGAGTGGGCGCATGTGCCGTGCGACCTTCTTCCGGATGCCCTGATCGCCCGCGCGGCAGCCGCCGACGTACGCGTTCTCGGCACCCTGGATACCCAGTCCCGAACCACGGGGGTCTTCCAGAACGCCGTTCGTCTCGTCGAGGCAGGAGTCCGGCTGCTCTACGGCACCGACTTGGCCCATCCCGACGTGCCTTGGGGCATAGACGCTTTCGAGCTGCAGCTGATGCTGCACACCGCACGCGGAGCCCTGACACCCGCAGATGTGCTGTCGGCGGCCACCGCGCGAGCAGGCGAACATCTCGGGCTCGCACCGCTCGGTCAACTCGTCGCAGGCGCGCCTGCCGATCTCATCGCGGTCAACGGCAACGCACTCGAGCGGTTCAAATTGCTCGAGTACCCTGACCTCGTCGTCTCGGGCGGCGTTATCGTCGTCGAGCCGACCGGTTCGACAGAGGCCGCAGTATGAAGCACCAACCTTCGTGGAATCTATTGCTCGCCTCGGCAATCGGCGCACAGGCCGCATCACACGCATACGCTTTCACGTTGCGCACCGTCCTCGCCCACAACGTCGGTCGGCTGATGGCCGGTAACCCCGAGCCACTGCTGCGCGCCTTCGCCGACCACGCCACCCTCGTGCTCGACGGCACCCACTCGTGGTCGGGGCAGCACCGCGGAAAGCCCGCGATCCGCGCCTTTTTCGAACGCTTCCTCGCCGAGCGGATCCGCGGCGAACTACACGAGGTCCTCGTTGCCGGACCACCGTGGCGGACGCTGATGACCGCGCGGTTCACCGATGAGGCCATCGACGCCGACGGCCGCATTGTCTACCAGAACCACGCAATAATCCTGGCGCACGTCCGTTGGGGAAGAATCGTCTATCAGCGCATATTCGAGGACACCCAGCGTGTCGCACGATTCGACGAATACCTGGCATCTTCGAATTCAGTTGGGGAACAGTGAAATACACCGAATATCGGTCCTTCGACGCGACGGGGCTAGCGGAGCTGGTCGCCCGCCGTGAGGTTTCGCCTACCGAGCTTCTCGACGTAGCAATCGAACGCGCCGAACAGGTCAACGGGCGGATCAACGCGATCGTGCGACCGATGTACGACATCGCGCGCACCCGCAGCCGCGGGGAACTCAGCGGACCGCTGGCGGGGGTGCCGTTCCTCATCAAGGACCTGATGCAGGACTATGCCGGTCTGCCCACCGGGGGTGGCTCGCGGGCACTGCGCAATCAGGTCGCCCCTGGCCACAGCGCGGTTGTCGAGCGCTGGCTCGATGCTGGACTGGTGATCTTCGGCAAGACCAACACTCCGGAATTCGGGGCCAAGGGGATCACCGAACCCGAGGTGAACGGACCGACCCGCAACCCGTGGCACCTCGACCACACGCCGGGCGGATCGTCGGGCGGCTCCGCGGCAGCGGTCGCGGCCGGGATCGTGCCGGTCGCCGGGGCGAACGACGGCGGTGGCTCGATCCGGATCCCGGCGGCCTGCTGCGGACTTTTCGGCCTGAAACCGGGCCGCGGCCTGGTGCCCTGCGGCCCACGCCACGCCGAATACCTCCACGGCGCGGCGACCGACGGCGTGGTCTCCCGCACTGTCCGTGACACCGCGCTCATGCTCGACATACTGACTACCCGGCCCGATCCGGGCGGCCCCTACCTCTCCGCACGCCCGAACGAGTCCTATCGCGAGCTGGCGCGGCGGACGCCGACCCGACTACGCGTCGGTTACACGACACGCTCGCCGATCGACACACCTGTGCACGCGGAGTCCGTCGCAGCCGTCGACCACACCGTCGCATTACTGACCCGACTCGGCCACGACGTCGAACCGGTCGAATTCGAACTCGACGGTCAGCGGATGGCCGCCGACTTCCTCACCATGTGGTACACCGAAATCGCCTCGACCACAGCCGAAGCCGAACGCATAGCCGGCGCACACGCCACCGAATTCGAACTCGACACCCGCCTACTCGCCGCCGCTGGTCGCGCGCTGAAAGCGCCCGACTACGCAGCCGCCCACCACAGGTGGAACGACTACACGCGAACCTTGGCCGCGTTCCACGAGAACTACGACCTACTCCTCACCCCAACCCTCGGACATCCGCCCATCCGCATCGGCCAACTCGACACGCCCGCCCTGCTGCGGTTTCTCGGCACGGCATTCCTCCGGCTCGGTCTCGCCGGTCCGCTCACCAAATCCACCCCGTGGAAACAGACCGTCCTGGCCAATCTCGCCTCGGTCCCATTCACCCAGCTGGCGAACATCACCGGCCGCCCGGCCATGTCCGTCCCCCTCTATCGCCTCCCCCACGGGCTTCCGCTGGGTGTGCAGTTCATCGGCGGACTGGGCAGCGAGCCCACCCTCCTCGCCCTGGCCACCCAACTCGAATCCGAATCGCCTTGGGCACACCACGAACCGGCACTCTGACGATAGGCGCCCTGCCGTCAGCCGATGGCGATCGGCGGTGTGCACGAGTCCGGCGGCAGTACTAATGGACTGTTAAGGAACCCGTCAGCTGCTGCGCCAGGTGTCATGAGCGACTGAGAATCAGCTGGCCGGCTTTGGATTCACCGAGGCCGTCGTCCGAATCCGAACCTCCTCGGGAGACTTCCATGACTGCCCCCACGATTGCTGCCGCACCAGGTGGACTCCCCGTTCTGGGACACGCGCTCCGGCTGCTCAACGAGCCATTGGAATTCTTCGAATCGTTGCGCGAACACGGTGACATCGTCCGAATCAAGCTCGGACCGCAGAGCGCGTATGTGCTCAATTCCGCGGAGTTGGTTCGTGGGGTATTGGTCGCAAAGCACCGTCAGTTCAACAAGGGTGCGGCGATCGAGGGGGGCCGAGATCTGTTGGGCTACGGCCTGATCAGCTCCGAGGGCGATATGCACCGACGGCAGCGGCTGATGATGCAACCCGCGTTCCATCGGGAGCGGATCGCGGAGTACTCGGAGATCATGCGTGAGCAGATCGTCGAACGGACCGGCGCCTGGCGTACCGGTCAGACCGTCGACGTCCGCGCGGAGATGAGCGCGCTGACACTCGCGGTAACGGCCAAAACGCTGATCTCCTCCGATGTGGGAAACGATCTGGTCGAGGAAATGCAGCACAGCATGCCGCGCTTGTTCGAGCTGCTGTACCAGCGGCTGGTGACGCCGCTGCCCGCATTGAACAAGCTACCGTTGCCGCGCAATCGTGAATATTCGGCGATCCTCACGCGATTGCACCCGATGATCGACAAAGTGATCGCCGACTATCGCAGCGTCGACACCCCGCGCAACGACCTGCTCGGCATGCTGATGCAGGCGCAGGACGAGTCCGGAAACATGCTGTCGGATCAGGAGATTCACGATCAGGTCGCCTCGATCCTGGTTGCCGGCACCGAAACCACCGCCGCAACACTCGCATTCGTCTTCCACTTGTTGACCGAGCATCCGGATATCGAGGCACGGCTACATGCGGAGGTGGACGAGGTGCTCGGTGGCAGGCCCGCGGAGTATGCGGACGCGAGCCGGCTCACCTACACCGCGCAAGTGATCAGCGAAGCGCTGCGGTATTACCCGCCCGCCTGGATCTTGACTCGGGTTGCCATCGAGGATGTGGATCTGGATGGTCATCTGATCCCGAAGGGTGCTTCGGTGATGTTCAGTCCCTATATCGTGCTGCGCGATCCACGACTGTTCCAGGATCCCGACAAGTTCGATCCGGACCGATGGGGACGAGAGCGGGTCGCCGAGATCCAGAGGGAGGCGATGGTGCATTTCGGTGCCGGGCCGCGCAAGTGCATCGGCGACGTATTCGCGGTCGTGGAGGCAACGCTCGCGCTTGCGACGATGGCCACCGGATGGCGGCTGGTGGCGGCGCCAGGAGCAGTGCTGGATATGGTCGCGGCGACCACCTTGACGCCACGCAATCTGTTCCTGACCCTCGAGAAACGGAGATCCTGACCATGCCGTCGTCCCGGCGGTCGGTCACCTCTGACTCGAGCCCTGATGCCGAGGCGACGTCGCGGGTGACCGTCCGCAAGGCGGGAAATGTTGAACTACAGCCTCGACCGCCGCATGATCTGTGCTGTGGACGCGGTGGATCATATTTTTCTTCCCAAGTACGTCCTCGACACCACCGGCCTGGCTGAATCAGTTCGGCAGCGGCTGGCCGATGAGGTCGATGTGCCCGGCTGGATGTTGTCGAGCACGAGCGCGATCTTGCCCAGCGATCGTTACCTACGGTTGTGGGAGTTGGCCGAGCACGAGCTGGACGATCCGGATGTCGCACTGCGGGCCGCGCTCGCGTACGTACCCGGGCAGTTGGGACTGATCGACTATCTCTTCACCACGGCGCCGACGCTTGGCGAGGGACTCGCGTTGACAGGGATGTACATCGGCACTTCTACGACCAACCACCACTTCACCATCGTCGGAGAGTCCGAAGATCAGATGAGCGTCGACCTGAGTCTGCTCCAAGGGGAAGGCCGCGGGCGAGATCTGGCCGTCCAGGTCGCCTTGGCGGGCACGGTGACAAAGATACGTCGTGTCACCGGCCAGCAGGTGAACCCGGTGCGCGTCCGATTTCGGCAAAGTGCGCCACCTCGGCACGATCAATTCATCGAGCTGTTCGGCACAGCCCGCATCGATTTCGGCGCACCGACCAACCAACTCACCTTTCGGACCGCCGACCTCGCCTTGCCGATGCTGACCGCCGATCCAGTGCTGGCCGCCATCCTCCACCGCAGTGCGGACGCCATGGCACAACCTCGGATCACCATGTGGTCCGAGCGGCTGCAGCAGGTGCTGGCAGTCATGATGGACGACGGCACGGTCACGATCGATCCAGTCGCGCGCCGCATGGCCATGAGCAGGCGCAGTCTGCAACGTAGGCTCGCTGAGGAAGGAACCACCTGGCGACAGGAAATCGACCGCGCCCGACGCAGGCGGCTGGAAGATCGGTCCCGATCCTCGCCCACAACGAACAGGACCGAAATAGCCCACCTACTCGGCTATTCGGACGCACGCTCACTCGGTCGCGCGTACCGACGCTGGTCCCAACCCTGACCGTCGTGACCTAGGACGCCGCGTCGACTCGAGCCGGGTCGCCCCACCGGTATCCATGGCCGCGAATAGTGCTGATCAGCCCCGGCCGATCCAGCTTGGCACGCAGCCAGGTGATGTGCACATCGAGCGACCGCGATACCGAGACAAACGCGTCCCCCCACACCCGATCCATCAGCTGCTGCCGACTCACCGCCATCCCCGGCCGCTCCACCAGGATCCGCACAAGCTCGAACTCCTTGCGAGTCAGCGGTATCGGCTCGCCCGCCACCTCGACACGCCGCGCCCCCACATCCACCCGCACATCCCCGGTGACAATCACGCCGTTCGAAGCCGGACCGATGTCGGTGACGATGTGCCGAGCGGCCTTCTCCAACCTCGCAATCAATTCGCCCACCCGGGGCGGCCGCACCATGCAGTCGTCGGCGCCACCGCGCAGGGCACGCACGACCGAACGCTCGTCGCCGTGGCCGACCAAGATCACCACAGGTATCGAACTGATCGCTCGAAGCTGCCGCAACACCTGCAGCCCAGGGATATCGGGCAAGGCGAGATCGAGGATTATCGCGTCATACCGGTGATGGGAGGTCAGTACATCCAGACCCCACCGAGTGCGATCGGTAGTGAAACCTCGCGCCATCAGCGCCTTGATGAGTGTGTCTCCGATGTGGTCGTCATCCTCGACCAGCAGTAGCCGCATCACCCGTTCCCCTGCGCTTTTCGGTCGTTGTCCCGATGACAACGCCGCCGAGAAGGTAAGCGTGCGTCGCGTCCGGCCCATTGGACAGGACAGAACGTGCCGATTCGATGCCAATCGATGCCATATTCACGGCTCGGCCGAAACCAGAGCGAATCACCAGGCGGCCAACTCCTCGGCAACGCTCCGACGAAGAACTGCCGACCACGGCGAGTTAATGGGTTTGAGTGAGGGCGGGGGGTTTCCAGCTGCCGTTGACGGCGGCTTCGCCGGGAGAGTAGAGGCGCAAGACGACGTGGAAGGGTCCGGTGGCGGGGATGGGGAGCCAGTTGCCGGTGGGGACCTCTGCGCCGGGTTTGGCGTTCTGGAGGGTGATATCGACCGATCCGTCGGGGTTGGGCGTGGTGGGGATTTGGTGGCCGATGGAGTAGATGTTGTCGGGGTTGGGGACCAGGAAGCGGTCGGCGGTGTAGGCGGTCAGTGACCAGAAGGCGTCGGCGGGTGGGAGTTGGCCGGGAGCGAAGTGGAAGCGCAAAGTACGTGGGGTGCCGTTGGTGTCGGCAGGGATATTGCTCATCACCGGGTAGATGGTGTCGGTGGCGCGGTTCGCGCCGAGGCCGATGTGCGCGACATAGGCGCGCAACGGGTAGTCGGTGTCGTAGGTGCCCACGTTGGTGGCGTAGTCCCAGCCGTTGACGACCTTCGCGTCAGGGTTCTTGTAGGAGCTGATCTGCTGCTGGGCGTCGTGCACCGCGCCATTCAGTGCGGCGGTGTCGATACCGCTGATGGTGCCGCCGGGGGTGATGCCGATGGTGGCGAAGCGTTTCATCGCGTCGGCGGCGGCCGGTGGGTTGGTCGCCATGAGCGCGTTGAGCTTGGCGAAGAAGGTCGGCCCGTCCATACTGTCGATCTGTTCGGCCGGCTTCGCGGTCGGGTCCTGAGGTGCCGAACTCGGGGTCGGGGTGTCGGGGTTGGTGTTCCAGACACTCAACGGCATGAGTTTGATCTGGTTTTGCAGCGCGACCACAGTGTCGTGGTCGGCGGGATTGTTGATGGCTATGCGGACGATCGCCCACGTCATGGGGGTGGACATCTCCAGGCGGGTGGTGTTGGCGGGCAACTCGCCTGACCAGCCCGGGCCGGTCAGGATGTAGGTGAACGGACCCGCCGGTGCTCCGTCGGCCAACTGCGGGCGCACGCTGCTGGGGTCGTGGACGGTGTTGGTCCAGGCGTCGAGTATTTGCAGGAGCCAGTATCGGTCGGGCATGGCTGGCATCTGGATCACCATCGGTTCGGCGGTCAGGTCTAGCCACGCCTGGCAGTAGAGGGTGTCGACATTGGGGCTGACGACCGTCTTGTCGTCGGGGGTGGCAGTGGTGCTGTAGCGCATCAGGGTGTTGGTGGGTGCGGCGGTGGCGCGGGTGGCGTTCATGAGCACCAGCGGGTACCCGAAGACGTAGGCGTCGGTGGCGACCGACTTTGGATCGGTCCCGCCGCTGCTGGAGGTGGACGAGGAAGCGGACGACGAATCGTTCGAGGAGCCGCAGGCGGCCAGACCGACCATCGCGGTGAAACCGGCTGCCACACCGAACAATCCACGACGCGGCAGTGAGCTACCGGAGAAACCGACAGGCATCAGGTGTTGCTCCAATCTGTGTGAGGTACCGCGAGGAAGTGACAGGCTGAAATATCGGCCCCGATTCGGCGGCCCGATACGACCCTCGGCGGTTGCAGACAGCCAGGAGCGCTTATGGGGTGGCTGTGAAACTGCGAGCGCGAGCGTGTCAGCGCCGCTGACCAAGGGTGGAGCACGTTGCGAAACGCCACCAGCGAACAGTAACTGAATATTCGCTGCCGTCTTATTGTCTTCGTTAGATGTTGTCGAAGGAGCAAGGTTGGCCGCAATGCGGCCCATCGAACGCAGATATCCGCCCTTCGGCATTTTCGTGCGACGCAAGTGGTTGGCGATGACGCGGACAATGGTCGCGCGGACCTCGTGATCGTTCTGCCTGTACTCGAAATGCTGTTGGTTCTCCGGGCCGGATGGTTCTGTGGCGGGGTACTTGAGGATGTCTTTGATTTGGTGTGCGGTGGAACCAGCCGACCTGGGCCGACCTCGCCGACCGAGCTGCTGTCGAACGCGAGATTGCCGAGATCCAGCGCGAGGCGACGCTGCGGATCACCGCCGCCGACCAAGCCCGCGGCGACACGGAGAAGGTTGATAGCGGCGCGGCGGGACTACAACCGTCTCGGGTTCGCGATTCAGCTGATCGCGGTGATTGCGGGTGGATTCCAGGTGCCGTCGACGATGGCGGTGTCGGGCCAGTAGAGCCGGAGTGCCAGGTTGAATGTGCCCGACGAGGGTGTAGGCAGCCAGTTGGCGTCGCGGTCGGCTCCCGGTGCCTGGCGTTGGAGGTAGATGTCGATGGAGCCGTCGGGGTTGGTGTGCAGTGTGCCGCCGCGCAGGGAGTACCGGTTGAGTGGATTGTCGACGAAGAAGCCCTTGTCGTTGTAGAGGGTCAGCGACCAGAACGCGCGAACGTCAGGGATGGCGTTCTTGTCGAAGTGCAGGATGTAGCGGCGGTCGGAGGTCAGCGGATCGCCGTTGCTGTCGACGCTGGTGATCGGATAGACGGCGTCTTGTGGGAGATTCGCCCCGATGCCGATGCAGGCGACGACGGCCCGGTCGAGCCAGGCGGTCCCGTAGTCGCCGACGTGAGAACGCTGCGTGCGCCATCCGTTGACCGGCTGGGTGGTCGGATTCCCCTCGATCTGCGGCAGCGCTTTGGTCCAGGCGTCACTCCATCGGGCGCGGTCGGAGTCGGACAGTCGGCTCAGGTCGAGCTTGTGCTCCGGCGACCATCCGACTTTCGCGAGGCCGGCCAGCAGGTCCTTGTCCTCGGGGCGGGGCTGATCGTGAGAAAGGCTGTCGTAGTACAGATCCCAGTACTGCTGTGGCGTGAGGTTGCGGATATAGGTGGGGACACGCTGGCCGCTCGGCCAGTCCGGATGGATGTCGGTGTTCACCGGCTGCGTGTAGTCCTTGCCGTACTCACTCAGCGGTACCGCAGTGAGCTGGTGTTGGATCGCCAGGACGTTTTGCATGTCGTCCTTGCCGTTGACTTGGATGCGGCCGATCATCCAGCCGGAGTCGGTCGGCATCGAGTACTGGCGGACTCCGGCGGGCAGTGTGCCGTGCCAGCTCGGTCCGGTGATCGCGAATTGGTAGCCGTGTTGTTCACCGAGGGTGCGGGTGCCCGGTGAGGCGTCGACGTTGGTCCAAGCGTCCAGCAGCGGGAACAGGTGGTAGCGCCCGCCCATGTCAGGCACGTTGACGACCATCGGTTGCGTCGAGACGTCGAAGAACATCATCGAATACACCGTGTCGTCATTGGGCCGCGGAATGCTGGTGTATGACGCATCTGGCAGCCCGGTGATGTTGGCCAGCTGATTCATCGGCGCGGCGCCCATGCCGTTCGGGCGCGGCAGATTGGTCATCTCCCGCCGCGTGACTTCGTTGGCAACCAGGGGGTAGGTGTAGATGTAGGCCTGCACCGCGGCATCGTCGAGTGCCGTGGCGTCGTCGCCGGGTGACGACGTGTTGCTCGCGCACGCGGCCACCGTCACCAGCATCGTTGATGCGATCAGGAGGGTTGCGATCCTCCCGAGCCTCCCCATTCCGCGACGACCGAATCCCGATCGTTGTTCGTCCACGGCGCCTCCTCGAAGAATTCGTCTACCCCATGGAGGGTACCCAGCCTCAGCTGGGCATTGAGCACCTCTTATGCCAGCAATTGGTTCATATTGCACCTCTTGCGAGCTCAGCTGCCGATCCCGCGCCAACCCAAGATGTCCAGAGCAACCGCGACCTCGACGCAGTTCTCCCGCAGCGGGCGCGGCAGCAACTGGTCGGCGCGGGCCAGCCGCCGAAGAACGGTGTTGCGATGGGTGGACAAGCGGACCGCCGCGCGGACCGCGTTGCACTCCTCCCGCACGAAGGTCAGCACGGCGATCCGAATGTCCTCCTCGGCGTCGGCCAACTCGCCAAGGGTGCGACGCACGAAGCGATCGGCACGTTCCACATCCTCTGTTGCCAGCGCTACCAGCGCGACCTCGCTGTATGCCGCGAGCCGCCGGCTCGAATCGAGACGAGCCAGCATGCGCTGGGTCGTCAACGCCTCGAAATGACTGCGTCGGAATCCCCGCAAGCCCCGATCGGTCGAACCCAGCGCAACTCGGACATCCGGCACATCGCGCAACGCGACAGACCCGTCGACATACTCGACGGGTCCGGGGATCCACACCCAGCGGGTGGCTGTGCTGGCTACCACGCTGAGCCACCGCGGCGCACCAGCGGCCCGAGCCAGCTCCGCGGTGACCGACTCGAGCTGACTCGGATCGCAGTCCGGAGCGTGGCTCCAGACCACCGCCGCGGTGTGCGGGCCGTCCAGGCCGTAGCCGAGCCGGGCCTCGGCGCGTGAGCGAGCAATCGGCGCGCCGTCGAGCACCAAGGCAACGGTCTCGCGGCGCTCGGCGTGGCTGCCCTGTGTCAACTCGGCGCGTTCCGCCTGAATGCGCTGCGCCACCGCGGCGATCGTGGCGTCCTGGAACGCGGCGATCGACCGTGCGGACACATCGAGTAGTTCGCGCAGCTCGTCCGGATTCGATGTGAGGTCGAAGGCGATCGACATCCATCGTCGCCACGACGCCTGCTGACCGGCCCGATACCCGTCGATCAGCGACTCGCCGAGCCCGCGCCGAACCAGATCGCGTGCGATGCCCATCGGCTCCTCGCCGAGGTTCGCGGCAACCGGAACCCCCGGGTCGTGCGCGTTGGATGCGGCCCAGTACAGAATGTTGGCCCGATTGGTGCGCCGCACCCCGTCCCGCAAGACAGGATCGTCGGCAACCGCCCCAACACTGGGCGCCTGCAGCACGGCCTGAAAAATCTCATCGAACCACTCCTCCGGAGCGCTCAACAGGATCTGCGCGCCACGGCGCAACAACTCTCGAACGCGGTCGGACGGACGCTCCCACTCCACCCGCCCACTCTAAGTCGAACGTTATGCAGACAGCACCGACAAGGCGGCACATTGCAGCAATCTGCATCTAGTGATGGCCGCGGATCAGCTCAACCACTTCCAATGTGTCATCCGGTCAGGCCACCAGGGCCCGTCACCAGGAAAGGCTCGCGCCCTCTCAGGAACCAGGACTGTCACTGAGTCTTGCTAATAAGGTAGGCCTGACGAACAGACAAATCCCTCAGATTGTCGTACGGGTGCTGCGCCGGTCGGCGATCCGCGGGTAGCCGGGCGCCCGCGGCGGCACCTTCGAATATCGTGAGGAAGGGCTTGCGTCGGCAGGACCGCATCCAGCGTGTCGATCAGCGCACTGTGCTCTATGTGGGTATCGGCGTGCCGTGGCTCGGCCGACCGCTACGCATGCGCGCGGGCGCGCTTGTACAGGGTCGAGTCGTGAGAGCAGACGATGAACAAGTCGGGGTCTGCGCGTCGGTAGAGCTCTTGAAGGCGGGCGTGGTTGTCTCGCACCATTTTTCGATCGAACGCGATGAGGGTTTCCATAGCCGTAAGGCCGCGAGGAACAGTGGAGTGGGGGTCGAGGGTGCCGTGGTGGAAGAACGAGTCGCCGCCGTGCAGCACCCACCGGTGGCCGGCATCGACGGCTACGCAGGCATGGCCACGGGTGTGGCCGGGCAGCGAGATCAGCACTATTCCGGGGGAGATCTCGTCAAGTTCCTTAGCCGCGGCGAAGCCTCGCCACTTCTCGCCTTGCGGGTCGTGTTCCACGATGTTGGGCTTGTGCGCCCACTGGGTGCACCGGTAGCGGGTCTTCTCGAACCGCGACGGTGAGATTATCGCGCCGAGCGCCTCGGCGGCAGTGACGTGGACTTGGGCATGTGGGAAGTCGGACAGGCCGCCGATGTGGTCCAGGTCGAGGTGTGTGACCACGATGTGGCGAACATCGTCGCGGCGGAAGCCGAGTTGTTCGATTTGGTGGGCGGCGGTTTCCTCGGGGCTGAGGATGGGTTTGAGGAAGTGGCGTAGGGGTCCGACCCTCCCGGCTGGGTCCGCGCAGTCGTGCGCACCGAAGCCGGTGTCGACCAGCACCAGACCGTTGCCGGTTTCCACGAGCAGCACGTGGCAGACCACCGGCGCGATGGTGGGCGGATTCATGGTTCCGCAGTTGAGGTGATGAACTTTCATCGGAATGTCCTTGGTGTAGACCCGCCCGAGTCGGCGACACGAGTCGTGACACTGCCGCCAACGTCGATGAACAGGTGCTCGACGACCTCGAGCGCTGGCACTGACTTCGTCTGCATATCGGGCGCTCCGTAGTCCTAGGTCGGCCCGCCGCACACACGAACCGCCGTCGGGCAGTGGTGGTCGATGGGCTAGTTGTGGTGCCACGACGGGCTTGCTGACGCTGCACGGTCTGACGCCGAGGACCAACCTAAGGCGATGGTGGGCCCCGGAGAATCGCCTCACGCACACACTTGCCGCACCGAGATATGCCGCGGCACACCTAATCGCAGTTGGTGCCCCGCCATCGCCGCCTGGCGCCGATCTGGTGTGCTGCCGCACACCTCGCCTGGCCAAGTGTGTGCCGCTGACGATTCCGGCGGGACAGCTCCTCGCCCTACTTTTGGGTCAGCGGACGCTGCGACCGAGGCAACCAGCAAGGTACGGCGCTTCAGCGCCGCGAGCGACATCGACCGCTATTGCCAGCATGACCCGCACGCTTGGAGCGGACGAACTAGGGACCGAGGGTATGGACGAGATCAGCTTCATCAGTGGCCACGACCGCTGCGCCGCTTGGCATTTCCGCGCGACCGGCGCTGCGTTCGCCGGTGCGCGGGGTGTGCCGTGCGTGGTGATGGCGCCCGGGTTCGCGGGCACTCGGGACATCGCGGGCTTGGCGGAATATGCGGAGGGCTTCGCCGCTGCGGGCCTGGACGCGGTGCTGTTCGACTACCGCGGTTTCGCCGCGTCGAGTGGGTCACCGCGCCAGTTGGTGTCGGCCTCACGCCAGCGCCAGGACTACCGCGCGGCAACCGCCGCGGCGAGGCGGCTGCCCGGCGTGGACCCCGACCGCATTGTGCTGTGGGGGATTTCCTATTCCGGCGGGCACGTCGTTCGTGTCGGCGCCGCAGACGGGCGCGTCGCGGCGGTGGTCGCGTTGACGCCCGCAATCGACGGTGTCGCGGTGCTGGCGCAGCTGGTCCGCAACGCTGGTGGGGGTCAGCTGGTTCGCGCGGCCGGCCACGGTCTACGCGATGCGCTGACGGTGCTGACTCGACGTCGGCCGCACCTGGTTCCGATGGTCGGAGAGCCAGGCTCGACAGCGATGGTCGCCAAGCTCGGCGCGGCGCAGGCATACGCCGCGGTCGCGGGCCCGAGCTGGCGCAACGAGGTGTGCGCGCGCACCGCGCTGGAGTTGGCGTTCAACCGGCCGATCCGGTTCGCGTCGCGGGTATCTTGCCCGCTGCTGGTGCAGGTCGGCACCAACGACAGCCTCACCCCGCCCGCCGCCGCGCGCCGCGCGGTCGCCGAGGCCGGTGCGGGCGCCGAGTTGTGCGAATACCCCATCGACCACCTCGACGTTCATGCCGGCCCCGCATTGCAGCGCGCGCTGGCCGATCAGCTGGATTTCCTGCGCCGCCGTCTGTCGCCGACCGCGTCCCGCGGGCCCGCGATCACCACTACCGATTAGAGTCACCAATGAAGATCAAGAATCTGAACAACCGTGTCGTACTCATCACCGGCGCCGGCAGCGGCATCGGCCGTGCCACCGCCCTGCTGTGCGCGGGCCGCGGCGCGCGACTGGCCATCTGCGATCTCAACGAACCCGGCTGGACGGAAACTGCCGAAGCCGCACGGGCACTCGGCGCCGAGGTGCTCGGGCAGACCGTCGATGTCACCGACACCGCGTCGATGGATGAATTCGCCGCTGCGGTGCACGCCCAGTTCGACACGGTGGACCTGCTGATCAACAACGCCGGCATCGGTGTCGGGGCCGGATTCTTCGACACCACCCCCGAGGACTGGGACCGCCAGATCGCCGTAAACATCATGGGGCTGGTGCACGGCTGTGAGCGCTTCATCCCCCGGATGATCGAGCGCGGCACTGGAGGCCAAGTCGCCAACGTGTCCTCCGGTGCCGGCTACTCGGCGCTCCCGAACATGTTCGCCTACTCGGTCACCAAGTTCGCCGCGTTCGGCTTCTCCGAGGCGCTGCGCATGGAGATGCGCCGCCACAAAATTGGGGTGACCACTATCTGCCCGGGCCTGATCAATACTCCGATCCTGCGCACCAGCGTCATGCGCGGGGCCCACGCCGAGGAACGCACCGCCCGGGTCGCGCGACTGTACGAGCAGCGCGGCTACTCACCCGAGCGAGTCGCGGTCAATATCCTGCGTGCGGTGGGCCGCAACCGCGCGGTCGCCCCGATCACCCCCGAAGCCCACCTCACCTACGCGCTGACCCGCATCGCCCCGCCTGTGGCGCGCTGGGTTTCCGCCCGCACGGCAACCGTTCTAGCCAAGTAGATCGCCCTGCAACGCTCACCTAACCGGCGGCGGGAGGTGGCGGCGTAGCTCGAGGGCCAGCTCGACGGCGAGCCGTCGCTCACCGGGTGGGTAGCCCAGCAGTTCGGTCGCGCGCGCGACCCGCTTGAGGATCGTGTTGCGATGCGTGTAGAGCCGGGCGGCCGCGCGTGGTGCGTTGTCGGCCTCCTCCAGGTAGACACGCAGCGACTCACGTAGTCGCGCCGCCGCGGGGTCGTCGTCGGCCAGCGGGCCGAGGGTGGCCGCCACGAACTCGGCCGCCCGGCGTGGGTCGTGCGCCGCGAGTGCGGTGACCTCGAGTTCCCGGTAGGAGGCCAATCGCCCGCTCGCGGGGTTGCCCAGCAGCAGGCGGTGCACAGTCAGCGCGGCCTCGTGGCTGGCGCGAAACCCTTCGATGCCACGGCGGGTCGGGCCGACCGCTACGCGCACCACGGCGGGTGATCGCTCGATCGCCGAGCGCAGATCGGCGATGGCCGGTTCGCGGTGCGTGCCGATCCACGCCCACAGCGTGGTCGTTCCCGCCGGAAGAGTGAGCGGGCGATGCGATCCCGCCGCCTGAGCGAGCAGCAACGCCGCCGACTCCAGCGCCCCGTGGGGCGCGACGGGCGACTCTGCCCACACCACCACCGCGGTGTGGTCGCAGTTCAGTTCGTAGCCGATGCGTCGGCTCGCGTCGGCGGGGTCGATCGGGGCGCCATCGAGGATCAACCGGACGGTTTCGGCGCGCCGCGCCAGCGCGCCGCCGATGACCTCCTCGCGTTCGCGCTGAGCCTCCGCCAGCACCCGACCGAGTGTCTGGTCGACGTAGCGGAATACCAACGTCAGCGACAATTCGATGACGCCGATCAGATCGGGCCCCGGTTCGACCACCTGGTACGCACATGCCAGCCAGCGCTCCAGCGCGACCTGCTGGCCGCGCCGATAGCCCTCATAAATCGTGTCCAGCTCGATGCCGCGACGCGCAACAATGCGTGCGCCGTCGAGCGCCTCAGGCGGGACGGCGTCCGAAAGCGGGGACTGGGCCTGCCGCGCCACCGCCAGGAAGCGCCCTAGTTGACCACGGTTGTTGGCGGTGAGCGCAGCCGTGATGGCAGCGTCGGCGCCGAACGCCGGCACTACTTCGATCACAGCGGCGTCCATCGCGGCGACTGTTTCCTCGAACTCCAGAGTCAGTCGATCCGCGATCGCGGCGACGAGTTCAAACGTTCGCGGCGTCGGCGCAACCACCATCATGGACAAAGTGTGCCACCGCACACCACCCCTCCGCGCAAAGACGGTTCAAACGGTTCGGCGTTCGGAAAACGCGGGGGCCGATTAGGTGTGCGGTCGCACATCTCACCCTTGCAAGTGTATGCAGAGGGCGATACCCCGCAGCGGGCCGTCGACGTAGTTTTATCACCGGCCCAATCAGCTCCACCAGCACCGAGACCGCTGCGCTGGTTGGTATTTCGCACCGCGGCGGCTCAGCAATTCCACCCGCATATCCGCCGTCCCAGCCGAGAAGTACGTCCGAGGAGTCGCAGAAATGTCTACAGCATCGGTCGAGGACCGCGTCGAGCACGTGGACGTGTTGATCATCGGAGCAGGGATCTCCGGCATCGCAGCGGCGTATTCGCTTTCCACACAGCATCCCGCCAAGACCTTCGCGATCCTCGAGGCACGGGGCGCCACCGGCGGAACATGGGACCTGTTCCGCTATCCCGGAATTCGCTCCGACTCGGACCTGCACACCTTCAGCTACGAGTTCAAGCCGTGGCGAAACGATAAGGCCATCGCCGGTGCCGAAGCGATCCTCGACTACCTGCGCGAGACGGCCACCGAGAACGGCATCGACAGCGAGATCCGGTTGCATCACAAGGTGCACAGCGCGGCCTGGTCCAGCAGCGATGGGCGCTGGCTCGTTGAGATCGAGCGCACCGACACCGGCGAGCAGCAAACGCTCAGCTGCCGCTGGCTCTTCTGTGCCGGCGGCTACTACCGCTACGACCAGGGATTCACCCCCGATTTCGAGGGCCGTGAGCGGTTTCAGGGTCGGATCGTGCACCCGCAGCATTGGCCGGAAGACCTCGACTACCGCGGTCAGCGGGTGGTAGTGATCGGTAGCGGCGCGACCGCGGTCACGCTCATCCCGGCGCTGGCCGGTATCGCGGCGCACGTGACGATGCTGCAGCGCTCACCGAGCTATGTCTTGGCGGTACCGTCGAGCGACAAGATTGCCAATAGATTGCCCACGCTGCTCGGCGTCAAGCGGGCGTACGCGATCACCCGCCGCAAGAACATTGCCAGGCAATGGGCGATCTTCCGGTTCTGCCGGGCCTACCCGCGCCTCGCGCGGCGGGTGATCCGCTACCTCACCGCCAAACAGCTGCCGAAGGGCTATCCGGTGGATGAGCATTTCAACCCGGCCTACAACCCGTGGGATCAGCGGCTGTGCGTGGTCCCGGATGGCGATTTGTTCAAGGCGGTCCGCGACGGGGACGCCTCGGTGGTCACCGACCGGATCGACACCTTCACCGAGCAGGGCATCAAGCTGGCATCCGGGCGCGAACTCGAGGCCGACATCATCGTGACCGCCACCGGCCTGAACCTGCAGGCGTTCGGCGGCATCGCGTTGACCGTGGACGGCGCCACGGTGAACCCGCCCGACAAGGTGGCATTTCGCGGCTTCATGCTCGACGGAGTTCCCAACTTCTCGTTCGCCTTCGGCTCCACCAACTTGTCCTGGACGCTCAAAGTCGGGCTGGTGGGCGAGCACTTCTGCCGACTGCTGGCCTACATGGACACCCACGGTCACACCGTGTGCTATCCCGAATTCACCGATCCACACATGGTGACCAGGCCGTTGGTTGAATCCAGCGCCGGTTACGTGAAGCGCTCGATCGAGCAGTTCCCACGTCAGGGCGCTAACGGCCCGTGGCAGATATCGCCGGACCACTGGGCCAACATCAAGACGTTGCGCCACGGTCCAGTACCCGACGAAAACCTGCGCTTCGGTTCCGCTCCCAGCCCATCCCCGGCCATCATCTCGGCCGTGGAGATCAACCCATAGCCGGCCACGCCGGGCGCGCGTTGCCACACCGAGGCGACCCAGAACGCAGAGCGAGCCGAGGAGCGCTAGCGCCTGTCATTCGCAGCTTCTCCGTAGCTGCCGGAGTAGTGCCAGTGCGGGAAGTCGTTGGCCAGCGCGTTCGCTCGACGTTCGATCACGGTGTAGCGGGCGGTCAGATCGTCGGTGTCGATGTGGGCCGCTTGGGCTGTGGTTTGGCCGGGCCATTTGCGGTAGAGCAGGCCGACGCTGGCCGAAAAGTAGCCATCCGCAACGGCATTGGCCGCGAGGAGGAGTCCCGTGTCTTCTGATGCCGGGAGCCCCATCCAGCCGCCGAGAGCGAGAACGAGCTGGGTGCGAATGCACAGGGTCGCCGGGTGCACCTGGGCGCGATAGTTGTTCGAACGCCAATGAGCGAGAACGGCACCGCGTTCGATCACGCCCTCGTCGGGATCGCTGTCGAAACCGATCACCGAGCCGTCCAGCAGTAGATCGAGCACTCGCGATGTCGTCCAGCCGATATCGAATCGCTCGAGAGCATCGATGTCTCGCGCAAGTACTTCGTCGTTGAGTTGGTCGTCGGCATCGAGGGTCTTGACCAGTTCACCGCGTACGCGGCCGAGCGCCAACGTGCGGGCGACTCCGGGCCCGCCACGCCGGCCGACGGCGAATCGAATCCGGTCGTCATCGGGCAGCCCGGCGGCGATCCCGCCTTCACTGAATCCATCGGCCTGCACGATCCATTCCCAGCTCCACCCTGACGGCAAGATCTGCTTGGCAAGGGACTCGTATGCGGCGGTCATGTATTCGGGCAGGGCTTGATAGACCGGCGTGATGACGGAAATGAGTCGGGTCATTTCGTCCACCTTTCGAGTGGGGTCTCGTAGACGAGCTCGGTCCGGTCGCCCGGCAGGGTGACATCGGCAACCTCTACGACACGTCCAGTCGTATCAATGGACGTCTTGCGGATGAGAAGAACGGGGACACCCGAGGCGATGTCGAGCAACTCGGCCTCCTCCGGTGTCGGAGGTCGTGTCGTGACGGTCTCGACGACACGATCGAGTTCGATCCCGATTGTGAAGAACTGGTGCTGCGTCCCGCCGGGCCATGGCTCATTCCCGTCATCCAGCAGCCGGGGGTCAGCGGCAGCCATCTCGTAGATCAGGTACGACCGTGCCAAATTGAACGGTGCGGCTTCGTTCTTCGATCGAGTGCGGTAGTCGCGCTGCAACAGCTTGGTGCCGACAGGCACGTCGAACGGTTCGGCCAGATCCTCATTCGCCTGTGCCACAGTGTATTCGGCCTCGAACTCGAGTTCCGATACAACGAGGCCCGTATTCCGTTCGGTTGATCCGGTGGCCGCCCGAACAGGTTCGGGCTCATGGATCCGAGCCTTGTCGAAATGGTTGTTGGTGTTGCTACGGCGTACTTTTCGGCGCGGCGGTCGCACGTACACGCCAAGGTCCTGCCGTGAATCGATCAAGCCTTCGCTTCTGAGCACGTCCAGCGCTTGGCAAACGGTTGGCATGCTGACGCCATACTTCGCGCGGAGAGTTGCCGAGGTCGGCAGCTGCTTTCCGGCCGCCAACTCGCCCGTTCGGATCGATTCGCGCAGGTCATCGGCCAATCGCTCGTACTCGAGTGCCATGACTCGAGATTAGTCCTCACGGTGTCTTGACAAGTCCCGACTCGTGCCGCATTCAAGAGGAGCTCGATTCAGAGCAAAGCACGGGCCCCGGAGCGGACCGCATTCCAGTCGGTACTGATCGGCCGCTCCAGCGCCTTCGGCAGCCATTGCATCCTGTCTCCATGTTCACGGCGCAACCCGGCGCCATCCAATTTCACACCCTCCGGCGGACCCGATGCCTCGAGTCGGCTCACCCGCTCCTCCATTGCCGACAACAGCGCTCTATCGAATTCGTTGACCGCCGCCAGGAATTCAGAGGTCGGGATGGTGGCACGGTCGACCGGCGGGCGAACGAATTCGATCACACCGTCGGGATCTACCGGGTACCACCATTCGATCGTCATGCGATCGTCGGCGCCGTCAACTGTTCGCCACCACAGGAAGCTGGGCCCGAATCTCAGGTATCCGGTGTCGACGAATCGGTGGCTGCGCAATGTTATTGCGGCATCGACCTCCCGCGCCAGCCCATCGTCATCGATCGAGGCATCCAGCACCTCCTGCGACCACTGTCCGGAGTCGCTCCTCAGGAAGTCGATCAGGTCTGCGGGGACGGGTTCGAGCGCTTCCGGGAACAACGCGAGGATGTCCTCCCAGAGCCGGACCACGTAGTAATCGATATACCGTTCTTCGTCCCCGACATGTTCCGCACCCGAGAGGTTCGCACCGTCCCCGCACAGCTGCTCGATCGACCGATCCGAATACCGCATCAACTCGAAGCCGCCGACATCGAGGCAGTACCAGCCCTGGGTCAGTCCGAACCAGTGGAGCTCGCTGTCCTTGCCCCAGGGATGCACCTCGGTCAGCGGCACCAGTCCGAATCGGATGGACATCGCCGTGCTCATGGGGCCACCAGAGGCGCTGGGTGCGGCAGGTGTGTGCGCATGCGGTGATTCTGCAGCAGCTACCGACTCGGTAGGACTGTTGCGGTCGGTGATCAAGTGATTCCACACCCGACGGAAACGGCAGGTCCTCGACTGCCTGGTCAATAGGCTCAGCGCCTCGATGGCTGTGCTATCTGCCGCTCGATCACACTCGATGCCGCATTCAACAGCTGCGCACGCGGAATCAACGCCTGACCGGCCGGGAAGTGGCGCCGGCGACCGGTACCAGTCCAGCTGCGCATCCGGAATGAACTTGGAGATAAGTACAAAGACACCCGGGCGGACTGGGTCGAACTTTGGATTTCTTGTTCCTAGCTGCGCCGTCGGCGAAACGGTGTACTTAGCGCCTATGCCCGATTTCGAAGCCGAGTTTTCCCCGGGCGGCGCCGACTGGAGAACCGTGATGGCCACTGCTATCGCGCGGTCGAAACCGCACCGCGAAGCGGCGGCACCGATCGTCGAACGATCCAACCGGGCAAGTATCGGAACCCGAATCGCCCAACCACTGCTGCGTGGCACGGTCGGATTCGGGTTGGCAACACTGGCGCGGATAGGCGGCTACAGCCAGCTCGAGCAGATGCTGCGGCTCGGCCGCCTCATCGATCTACCGGCCGCTGTGCTCGTCCCCCCGAACGGCACCAAACGTCGGACCGTTCAGTTGGAAAAGTTCCGCGCCGAATGGATATGGCACGACGACCTGGCCGACCCACGCCAACGGCAAGACAAGGCGCTGCTGTACTTCCACGGCGGTGGGTACATCAGCGGCGGCCTGAATACCCATCGACGCCTCGTCGCCAAGATCGGGCGAGCCAGCCGGATGCCCGCATTCAATGTCGACTATCGACAGCTACCCGACGCGCACTTCACCGAGACTCTCGACGACGCGGTCGAGTCGTATAAGTACCTGCTCGCGCAGGGCTTCCAACCCGAGCGCGTCATCGTGTCCGGCGACTCGGCCGGTGGCGGGCTCGCCTTCCGGCTCGCGCTGGCCACCCGGGAGCGTGGGTTGCCGATGCCAGGCGGCATCTCCGCGATCGCACCATGGGCCGACTTCGACTCGACAACCCGCAACGCCCACCCCAACCGGCACCGCGATTCCTACCTACCCACCCGGGTTCTGGAAACAATAGTGCGGCAAGGCTTTGCCATCGATGGCGAACTCGACCCGACATGGTCGTCGGTCAATCACGACTTCACCGACCTACCACCGGTCCTGATCCAGGTCGGCTCCACCGAATGCCTGCTACCGGACGCCGAGATACTGACCCGACGCTGCGCCCGAGCCAACGTCCCCGTACAACTGCAGATCTGGGATCGCGCACCGCATGTCCACCACATCGGCTCGGACCTGCTCGCCGACGCCCGAGCCGCGATCCGCGACCTGGGGCAGTTCCACCGCCAGGTGATCACCGGACAGATTCCATCCGCAACAAGCCGGATACCAGTGCGCGACAGGCGAATACCGGCCGCTGAGACCATCGCAGTGCAGAGAAGTCCTCGCCTCACCGCCCCGCCCCAACCGAAGTAATGCCATGCCATGCCATGTCACAGTCCACTTTCCGGGTT
This sequence comes from Nocardia sp. NBC_00403, assembly GCF_036046055.1. Classification (NCBI taxonomy): domain Bacteria; kingdom Bacillati; phylum Actinomycetota; class Actinomycetes; order Mycobacteriales; family Nocardiaceae; genus Nocardia; species Nocardia sp. NBC_00403. The sequence goes on along the minus strand of NZ_CP107939.1, from coordinate 4,278,631 downwards.
GGCCGCCGATGCACTACCGAGCCGACTCCATAGCGGCGCACGCTTTTGCGATGGCAGCGTGCGCCATGGGACTGGCGACAATTCTCATCGATCAGGATATGCGCGAAGCTCTGCGGCCCATGCCTTATCAGCGACTCTGGAGATGAACAAACAGGACTGATACCGCCCGCCGCCGCATCTGATGGGCACGGTCGGAGCCGAATCCCTTGCCGTGCCATCGGCTCGAGATCCGGCCGACCCCAACTCGGACCCGATCAGCGTCGGCCACAGCCGCCTTCCCAAGGATGGAAGGCGGCGGTCTGCGCGGCGGTAGAATTTCGCGGCGCATCAACGCACTGATCATCGAGCTCACCACCACCCCGGCGAGCAGACGTGATCACCGCACAGCAACGAGGAGATCGGCGTGAGCGAATCGCTTTGGGTCGATCTGGACGCAATGCGAGCCTCGTCGGCAGAGCTGAATCAAATCGCCGCCGAGACGGCCCGGATGATGGCAGAACTGAAGGCGGACCTCAGGCTCAAAGGTGAGTTCTGGGGTGACGATGAGCCAGGAAAGATATTCGCGGAGTCGTATGTTCCCGGTGCCGAACAGGCGATGGAAGGCATGGAGAACCTGGTCGCTGCGTTGCACGCGATGGAGCGCCAGTTCGCCGACGCGGCCCACGCTTTCGACCAGGGTGACATCGGCGGTGCGCACCACATCAACAGCACGAACTTGCCCCTGAGCACTGGAGATCTCGACGTATCCCGTCTGGGTGGCTATCAGAGTCCGGTATCGCAACCGGCTTGGCCTGCGCCGGCCGGCCCCGACACCGGGTATCGTCCGTACGCCGGCGGCGCAGCCGCGCCGGACAGCCCCGGGCAGTCCTCCCACACACAGTCCCCGTACTCATCATCCCCGTCCGCACCCGCACGATCCTTCGACCCACAGTCCTCGGACCCGCAGTCGAGCCCGCAGGCCGGTTCCGAGACACCCGGCCAGGACACGAGCGGTAACGGTGGGCCCGACGCACCGCAACCACGCGCCGAAGCGACCGACCCCGCCACAGCAACAGCCCCACCCAACACCGCCAATGCGGCCCCGGCTCCGAATTCCCCCGCCGTGAAGCCCACCAACGGGGCTCCCCTGAATCCGGTGTCCACCAACGAATCCGGACCAGCGAGGCGGACTGCTGGGACGCCGACGGGCACACCTTGGTCCGGGAACGCCGCGAGCAGTCCCTGGTCGAAGTCCCCAGCCGCGCCGTCGCAGGCTGCGTCGTCCCCTGCCACTCCGCCGCAGAACGACACTCCCCCGCGCGTCTCCCCGCCGCGACGCCCGACCCCGCGACCGGGAGCCGACAAGCCCGCGGCCCAGCAGCGCCCACGCGCCACACCGAAACGCTCAACGCCGCAACCGCGAACGAGCAGCATCGAGGCGATGCGGATCGCGCGCGAGATGGCGGCCGAGCACCACCTCGAGATCCGCGGATTCGAGGATGCTGGACTTCACGAGCACACGGTGCAGCAGATGGCGACAGCCCTCGACCACGTGCTCGGCCGCTATACCCTGCCGCTGTGCGGAATTGAGATCACCCACCTTGCCGGTGCGCCGTCGCGTGTGGAAAACCGCAGCACGACAGCGGAATCCAGCGACCCGATGCCATGGATCGTGCTGGACACGGCGGCCGCCGCGGATCCCCTCCTGCTGGCCGCACCTGCTGTCGCGACATCACAGTCGACCGACCCCGTCCACTCCGAGCGACCGATGTACGCGACGATCGTGCGCGCACTCGGCGGTGTGCTCGACATTTCCGGCGGATTCCGCGCTCGCACCGAGGCCCAGCGTGCGCTCATCACCGAATATCTGCGTGTACGTGGCGGTGAAGGCGACACGCTGGCGCGGGTGGTCAGCGGTTATAAGCGGTGGCGTAGCGACTTGAGCGACAACTGCTTCCACCACAGTGTGTTCGCGCCCGCTCCTGCACTTGCGGAGGCTTTCGCCGCCGTCGAGTTGGATGACGAAGCTGCCCGCGCCCCCCAGAAGGTCCTGCATCGGCTGCTGGTGACGATGGCAAGGGCATCCAGCGCGGACGCGTGAGAGTTGGGTGGGAACCGAATCCAGGTGCAGGGCACGGTTGTTCAGGATGGAGATCGGCATGGACCGATGGAAGCAAGAAGGCCTGCGCTCGGCCAACAATGGTTTGCGCAACCAGATGGAGCACTTCCTCGATACCTTCGAACAACAGCGCCCCCGGCTGGCCGAGATGTTCCGGCAGATGGAAGCCGTTCGTGTGCAAGCGAACTCGCCGGACCAATCGGTCGAGGCAGTCGTCGATGCCAGCGGCGTGCTTACCGACCTGACGCTCAGCGCGTCCGCTCTGCGCAAAACCCCTGAGCAGCTCGCCGACATCATCGTCGCCGCAGTCCAGGAAGCCGCCCGCAGCGCCCGCGCACAGCACGAACAGCTGGCAGCTTCGGCAGGCACCGAGAGCGATGGGGTACCGGACCTCCCCGACATCCTGCCCGAGGCTCCCAGCATCCACGAGGTTCGCGCCTTCTTCCGCAGCGACGAGAAGTGATCTCGTCACACGGCCGGCAGGGTCGCTGGAGCGGATCTTCCCACTGACGGCAGTACTCCCGAGGCCGTCCGCGCAGGTGTCGATAAGAATTGGTGATGGTAAGTCGGTGGACGGCGGAGAGCACGGGAGTTCCTGTCTAGATGTGGTGTTACGGGGTCGGGCTGTAGATGGGCCTGGAGTTACCGCCGTGGCTGCCACCTCCGGTAATGGAGTGTGTGGCAGGGCATTACCCGCGCGGCGATGAAACCTCAACGCGCGCTGCGGCCGACTATTGGTCGGACGTTGCTGAGCAATGCCGCGCAGCCGCCGAGTACCAGGACGCCCTGGCCGAGAAGGCGGAAACCACCGTCCGCGGGAAAGCGGGTGACGCGGCAGCCCAGAATCATCGGGATCTGGCTGCGAAGTTTCGTGCTCAAGCCGAGTGCAACGACTCACTTGCCGAACAACTGTACGAGAGTGCGAACAGCACCGAACTGCAGAAGTGGACGGTCATCGGGTTCGCGGTGTTTCTGGTGTGGCAGTTCGCCCGCGCCGCGGTGCTATTCGCCTTCGCCCCCGGGGTCGCGGTGGTCGAGATGCAGATCGACCGTGCGGCAACGCAAACGGCGTTGCAGATCGCCAGACAGAAGTTCATCGAACTCCTCGCCGCGCAGGCCGCGAAGTCCACCGCCCAACGCAGCACACTCGTGCTGGCGGTCAAATCGGGGTTCTGGGGCGCCGCGCAGCTCGGTGGCCTCAACATCGGTCTGCAAATCGTTCAGGAATTCGCAGGCAATCGCCCGAAGTTCGACAAGCAGTCCGCCTTGGTCTCTACGCTTGCCGGCTTTTTCGGCGGTGCCGCAGGCGGGGCCGCGGCCAAGCAGTTCGGCGAGCTGATTGTCCCGAAAACGGTCGCACTGGCCGAGGGCGCCAGTAGCACCGCCGGACGGGTCGCCTACCAACTCGGCGGCACGGTAGTCGTCGCGGTTTCCGGCGGACTCGTCGGCGGCATCGCCGGCGCCTACACATCGATAGTGGCCTCCGGCCAAGAGGTCACTCTCGACGCCATCGGTGAGACCCTGCTGCCTGCCGTTACCGGCGCTCTCCTCGGCGGCGCCGCACACGGCGCCGCCGACATCCGCGCTGGCGGACGCGCACCAGCCGTAACCGCTCCTTCCGGCGTCCCCCGCGCCGCCAGGGCTCTCGCCGCCACCGCTCTCGCCGGCGGCACACCTGCTGTAGCCGCCCCTCATGTCGCCCCTCGTCCCGGCCCGCTTACCGAGGCGCTCACCAACGCTCTCGCCCAGCACGGCATCCTCAGAGGCGACCCGGCCGAGGTCCACCAGCAAATCGACCAGCTCGTGGCACTGCTTCGCCAGCCCGCGACCGACCTGGTCTCGCGACCGGCGTCGTTCGCGCGCGAGGACTACAACATCAGTATCTGGAAGCCCAAGGATCCGGCCGCTGTGTTCCCCGACGGCGTCAACCAGGTCCGTGCCGAGCAAATCCAGCAGCCTGGCGGCGAACAGCTGCCCGCGAACAAAGCGCCGCAGATCCAGTCGGTGTACGCGCCCGACCACGGCCGCGCCCTACACACAGAGGTCAACACCCTCGGCGCGGCACAACCCGCCGATCCCCCCGTGGTCAGCAGTGCGCCGCGCAGTCCCGCGGACAACAACGTCGTCGGCGCGCGCCAGCACCCCGATGAGCCCGCAGCGCAACCGATTCAGCATCCCGGTCCCGGGCAGGGAACTGCTGGTCCGAAACCGCATCCAGCCGACCACGAACCGGCCAACGCGCCTACCCACGTCGACGAGCGGGGTCCCGCGCACGCCGAGCCGGGAGCCCCGGCGGCCGAGCCCAACGCCGCCCCGCCGGTCGATTCCGAGACCCCCGCTGCGCATCCCACTGCCGAGCCCGCCGGTGGCCCGAAACCGCCTTCCGCCGACCACGAACCGGTCAACACGGGTACCCACGTCGACGAGCAGGCCGCCCCGCCATCAGCAGCCCAGCGGCAAACTCCCGCACCGGACGACTCCGCAGGCGCACCGCAGCATGTCGAGCCAGAAGCAGCCGACGGTCCACGGGCACATCCCGCCGAAGCCGATGCGAACAGCGAACTGCCGCAACCGATCCCCGCCGCCTCGGCGGTTCCCGCTGGTGCGGGGCATGGCGAGGGCGCGGCCGCGCATCCTGCGGATGCGGGTCCGGCTCGTACTCGTTCGGAAAGTCCGGCCGGGTCGCCGCAACGAGGCCAGGATCGCCAAGTCGCCGCAGAGGCGGGCCGAGCACCACAAACCGGATCCCGCGCGACGGTGTCCGCCAAGGCCGACGCCACGCCACCGAAGCTCGACGTATCGGTACCGCACAACCAGCCGAAGAATCCCGGTGCGGTGTCTGCATTCGGCCCGGAAAAGGCGGGCTGGGCCCAAAAACCCGCCGGATGGAAAGCGAACAATTCCGGGCCCGCACCAGAGCTCAATCCCATCGACGCTCCCCTGGCCGTGGCGCGCGACCTACCCGGCTCCGCAAAGAGTTCCGACGGCCCTGCGGGTCCCGACGCGCCCGCCGTCGTCTCGGAGCCGGTACCAAAGGGCCCGACCGGACATTCCGAGGGCGACGCACCCCCTTCGGAAGCGGGACGTTCCAGCACGAACCGCGACACCGACGGCTCCTCCGAGCACCCGGTAGCCCCCGAGGCGCGATCCGATCAACACAAACCGGCCGACGAAACCGGGAGCGGGCAGCAGCCACGAACCGCAGAGCCGGAACCACCAGTGGATCCGGCGAACGCTGCGGATCGGGCGGGTAAACCCGGGACCGAGGAGTCGACCACCCCTGTCGACCAGTCGGGCGAGCAACCGAATGGGGAACATCCGACCACCCAGACGCCCGATGAGATGCGGCAAATCGCCGAGGACATCTTGAAGGATTATGCGGCGCGCTCGGGGCCGGATATCCCGGAGGCACAACGGTTGGTGAACGCCTCCAACGAAACCCTCGTCGAGATGTTGCGCGGCAGTCCGGCTGATGCGACAGCGGCGCTGATCGAGGTGATCCGACGCGGCGAGGACAAGGTACTGCGCTGGACACAGGTCGCCGCGACGATATCCATGCGCGAGAGCATCGTGAACATGGACGCAGGCGAGGGTAAATCGCTGGTCTTCATGGCACACGCAGCACGCGACGCCATCGAACATGGCGCGGTGCAAGTGATCACCACGCGAGACAACCTCGCCAACCGCGAATACATCAGATACCAGCAGGTTTTGGGCGCGCTCGGTTTCGAGATCGTGCGGATGAACCCGGACACCGCGCCACCAACTCCCACACCGGGTAAACCCACCATCTACATCGGCACCCAACAGGATGTGGGTTTCGCCGCACTGCGCGGGAACTGGGTACCCGGCCGTCGTGCCGCGATCGACGAGATCGACGAGGCGCTCGTGCACGCCGTCACCACATACTTCCTGTCCGAGGGTGCAGGCAAGCTGGCCTCACCCGAGGTCGCCGCGCAGGTTAACGACGCCCACAACTTCCTCAAAATAGCCCTGGAGGGCGTCCTGGACGCCTCCGATTTCGGGCGCACGCCGGAGCAACGCGGCGGGCCCGCGAATCTCACGGAGACCGGCCGCCAGAAGCTGGAGCTCCAACTGGGCCGCGAACTGACTCCCGAGCAACTGAGCCGGCTGAACCTGGCAGCGGCCGCCAAATGGGAATACCTCGAGAACGTGCACTACGTTCGGCATGAAATCGACGGGCAGGAACGGATATTCATCATCGATCAGACCACCCACAAGGTGATGTTCGATGCGGAAACCTCCACCGAGAGCCGATGGAACGGCGGCCTGGCCCAAGCGATCGAAGCCAAACACGGTCTGGCCATCCGCCATGACCCGAACAGTTCGAAATCCATTACCGCGCAACGCCTGTTCAGCCAGGAAAACTATGACAAGGTCACCGGAGCCTCAGGCACCGCGCACGGCTCCGCGGGCCGCCTCAAGGAGCTCCTCGGGAGCGATGTCACCGGAATAGACCGTTTCAAAGAGTCGCAGCTGAAGGTCATGGATGACACGATCTCGAAGGACGAGGCCGCGAAGTTGCAGACTATCGTCGCCGATATCAAGGAGATGCAGAAGACCGGCCGCCCGCAGCTGATCCTGTGCGACCGCAACGATATAGTCGCCGAACTGTCGAGCATGGTGAAAGTCGAGCATGTCGCGGTGGACGCGAAATGGTTCCTCGAACAAGGCATCCACGCCGAGGAAAACCTGCAACAGATATTCGACGCGGCAGGCACCAAGGGCAAGGTCCTGATCATCAATATGCAGGGCGCTCGCGGGGTCGACATCCCGATCGATGTGGTCACTCGTGAACTCGGCGGCCTGCATGTCGCGGTCACCGGCCGCTCCGCGCTGTCCCGCGATATCGACATCCAAGCCGAGAACCGCGCCGCCCGTAACGGCGACCCCGGCAGCGTCCGCTACTACACCTCCCCCACCGACAACCTCTACGCCCTCACCAGTAACCCGCTCGTGCGCCAAGACGTCATCAAGTACGTCAACGAGTACACCCAAGCCGCCGCCGAGCATCAGGCCGCACCCAGTGCCAACACTCGCGCGCGCCTCAACCGAGCCGAAAGCGATCTTCGCGCACTGGTCGAGCCGCTGCAAGAGGCGGCGGCCACGAAACACCAGCAGCTCGCGGCCCCAGCCGATCACACCTCCGGCCCGAACACCCGCGCACCACCGCCGGACCAGACCGACGACGACAAGCGAACCAAGCACCCACCGCCCATCAACCAGCTACCCCAGACATCGTCCGGTGGCGCTCTCAGCGCTGCCACCGCCGGTCAACAGGAGCCACTTTCCGGCAAAGTCGACAAGTGGCAAACCGACGACACCCACACGCTGCTACAGCAGGCGCAGGGGGGCCATCCGGCCGCGACACAAGCGTTGCGGCAACGATTGGGTCCCGCGACCCTCCAGCACGTATTCACCACGCTGGGTTGGGATCCCGCGCACGGTACAGCAGCAGCGCCGGTGCAGCAGCTGGCGCACGCGATCAACGCGGCTGGGTTCCGTGCTGCGCAGCACGACGGATGGCAAGTCCCGCAGAACGGCGAACTCGGCGACTGGCTGGGCGAGAAGCAACGAAATGTGTTGTGGGACGCCCTCGGTCACCTGGAGCACGCCCAGGTCGAACACTTCGCCGACGCACAAGACGCGCTGCGGCAAGGCCACGAGCTCACCGAACCCCAGCTCGCCACGTATAGCAGTTTGACCCAGCTGGTGCAAGCACACGCCCCGGCCAGTGTGGTCAACACACCCACAACATCAGCACCGCGCGCCGAACTCGACGAACCCGCAACAGCTACATCACGCGCTGCACTCGACGACGCCCCAGCACTCACACCGCGCGCCGCGCTCGACGATGCCGCAGCACCCGCACCACGTGCCGGACTCGAGGACCCCGCAGCATCCGACACGAACATCACACCGACCGCATCGCACTCCGCACCTGCGAATCCCGCTGCGACGCGGACAGCGAACTCCGCCCCCGCCACACAAGCCGACCAGACAACCCCAGCGCCGAACGAGCACCCCGACACCCCGACGCCGAACGAAGACACCGCCGAAAGCAACTCGGCCACACCGTGGTTCGGTCGCACACCCACGGCCGAACCGGGTGCTAAATCACCGATCAAGGGCACCGCCCCAGGTAGCGACCGAAACAAAAAGCCCACGCAGAAGCAGGTACCGGGATCCAACTCCGAGGAGGCAGGCGCGGTCCAGGCTACCAAGCCAGACCTTGCACTGCGCCCGCTGATCACCGCCGACGGCAGCGCAGGCAAACCCATATCCGGAAACCCTGCCCAACCAGCGGTCAGCTCGAATCAACAAGCACAACAACCCATTACCGGCAAAGCCCAGGTGACGGCACCGGAAACCACCGGTCCAGGAATCGCCGTGCCCACGCAGGCCTTCGACGACTCCAACCTAGCGGCGGACCTCGGGCTGTCCGGGCCGCAAGGCGGCAAGGCGAGGGGATCCCACGTACCCGGCGACGTGCCGGAGTGGGCGATGGCATTCCACCATAATCCCGACGGCACGGAGTGGGGCGCCGGCGCTCCACAGCATCAGCGCGACCAAGGACGAACAGCCGAACCGGACGGCGACCTGCAGACTCCGGCAGACCCGCATCCCGCCGCTGGCGACATCGATGTGGCCGCATTGCTCGAGTCGTACACACCGCAGCAAGTGGAGCAGGCACTAGTTCTCATCGACGAAGAATTGCGGTCCCTGGATGCCACACACCGACGTCGCCTACCGACGCTTCCAAGCTTTGCCACGCTGACGGAGTGGTTGGCAGAACGGCTCGCGCATGAAGCCGAGGCGCAGCAGCTGGGGAAGTCGGCGATTTCACTTGCCGAGTGGCATAGCAAGACAACCGCTTTGGGCATAAGCCTCGCCACAACCCTCGGCCTGGAGGCGCCGGGAACCGAATGGACAGGCCGGTCTAGTAGCGATCCGCTCCACGAGCTCCGGAAAATCAGTAGGCACCCGGACGCACCACCCGCGATCAAGCAGTTGGTCGAGATCGCGACACGATTCCTCGGTCTGGAGGACATCGCGGCTGCCGTCGAGCCCATTCACGAGTTGATGGCGGACTGGCCGGTAGCCGAACATCTCGACGTGGCCCTCGGTGCTGCATGGGAGCTCGCGCTACAGGCGCGGGCCAATAACGGTGGCATCCCAGATATTTCCGGCACCATCCTCGGAGAGCCGGGCAACCGGTGGGTGCAGATCGAGGTCACCGACGACAGCCGAGATCTGCCCGCCCGCGAGACCGACGACCATCGCGCCTGGAGTGCCGTCGACCTGCTGGACATCAGGGCCGATTCGTGGGGTTGGAAGCTACCGCATAGCGGTCGAAAGACGGTGTGGTTCAAGCTTTTCGAGACGGATGACTACGGGGATCCATCGCGCGCTACCCCAGAGCCCGGCGTGACAGAGACGCTCGAGCCAGGTGCTGTCGCACAAGGGGTGCGGGCAGTGCGGCGGGCGTCGACGGCATTCCTGACACAGACCGGTTGGTCGATCGATCAGTGCGACGAAACGATCGTGCTGCTGTCGGATTTCGTAGGAAACGTTCATCTGCACGCGCCGGGCAGCGAGGCCCGAGTGCGAGTATTCCGGTCCGGCAACGTGTTCCGGTTCGAGATCGGCGACGACGGCGACGGTTTGCCGGAGCGTCGGGCGGAAAGCGACCCCAACACCGTCACCGATCAAGCCCTCGAGGGCGACGAGCTGGCCCAATTCGAAGCGGGCGTGCGGGTCGACGGGACCCACGGCCGAGGCATCGGATTGCTCGAGTCTCTGTCCTCGGCATGGGGTGTCGACCTCGAGCGTGACGGCAGTAAGACCCTGTGGTTCGAGATGCAGATCGAGAACCCCGACCTACCCCAGCCGACCGAGGACGGCCCCAGCGATCAACCACGCCATGCACTTCCGGCCGAGGCGACACCCGCCAACCAGTCGGTGCCGCCCGAGTCGGGCTCGGTGAAGCCGACGGCGGCACAGCAGGGCGATCAGGCGCTCACCACGAGCGAGCTCGATCAGGCGCGCGCGGACCTGGCGGCGTTACTAGGGATCGAAGCGGACCTGTTGTCGACAGACGACTCACTCCAGCGGGCGTTGATTCAGGTGTGGAGCAAGCTGCGTGGTCTCGACGATAAGGGCTGGCGGGCGCTCAGCACAGGCCGGCGGTTGGCGGAGCTTCCGCACTGGATCGGCAAGTGGATGGTTGCCGATGCGGCCTTCCGGTCACCTGGTCGCAGCATTGTCGAGGACGAGCATTTGTTTGCCGAGACCGTCGCTCTGGAGGATGATCTGCCTCGGCTGCTCGGTGTGCCTCGGTTCGGATTGCGGCTGGGCGGAACGAACAGCCAGTATCCGCTGACCGCGCTGCGACGGCTGAGCGAGGAGGCAGCCGAATCGTCGGGCATCGGACAGTTGGTCGAGGCCATCACGCGGTTCCTGGACCTGGATTCCGCGACCTACTCCAACGTTGGGCACTATCAGAGCCCGGCCGAAGTCGCCGATGAGTTCGAAAGCAGGCATTCAGGGACACGGATCACGGGACTGGCCAAAATCAGCTCCCGGGGAGGCCACATAGTCACTCAAACCGTCCATTACCTGCTCGACCGATACCCCATAGGGCTGCCCAGAATCGGTGTTACTTTACTCGGCGACACCAAAGGCGTGGTCAGGCGTGCAACATTTCAAATAAACAGTTCGTCCGTTTCTGCGAAATCGATCGAATTAGGCTTCGGCCTCGACTCCGGCACGACCATCTCCGATGCGGACATACGTACCGCCGTCTTCAAGGCGTACGCCGAGGGAATGATATTCGCGAGCCAGTGGCGGATCACGGCCCGCGCAATCAGGACCTTGCAGCAACACTATGGCGAGAAACCCGGATTCGAGGCGTGGCTACCGACACAGTTCGGTGCCGATTGCATCCGCAAGGACGGCACCCTTGACTTGCGCCAGGCGGTGGCGACCTCGTTCGAGAAGGTTGAGCAGGATGCGCCGAACGCGACCACCGGCCAGCAATTGCTGCACAAACTGACGGTAGACCTGGCTCGGGAGTTCGATGGCAAAGACAGGTCCACCTTCCCCGGCCCGGTGACCGAATCAGAGCTGGCGCAACAGCGTGCCAAGGCCTCGATCGTCGCCGAGATCGCGAACGAACTCCATGTCGAGCTCATCGGCTTCGAACTGGTGGACATCGAACTAGAAACGGTCCAAGAGATTGCCGAAGAACTTCGCTCGAAGGCGGCGGCCGGACACGACCTACCCGACGAAGTCATAGTCACGCCGATCAAGGATGCAAGTGCCCATGCAGCCATGGAATCGGGCAAGAAGATCATCAGAATACACGAAGAAGTAGCAATAAACAGCTACGGGTACCGTCAATTCAATGCAGATTCCGTAGACTCCGGATTTTTCTCCGGTCCGCGCGACAAGCCCTATAAAAATTTGATGGGACATGAACTCGGTCATATTTCCGCGCGTAAGGGCATCGTGGATGACGCGCTCTATATCGAGAGCGAGAAATCGGATTGGGAGTGGCTCGGCCCTGAACTGGTCAAGCTATTCGTCAGGACCAATCGGCCCGAAACTCTTGACGAGATCACACCTTGGCTGATACGCGAACTCAGCGGCTACAGCTTCAACCGTGATGAAAATGCGGAACATATTCACGTTACGGCCGAGCTGCTGGCCGAGGCTTTCAATTCGGACGGCTGGTATGGAGCACTGCCGACCCAAGCACAAACACTGATCCGCGACTATGTGATCTCAGAGGCGGCAAAGCACAGGAACGAAGCGACACCACCCGGCCCCACCGAAATCACGAACGCGGCAGTCCCGTCGAACGACCACCCGAGGACGCAGCTGCCATCCGCTAGATACGACGATGAGGGCCCACGTTCGCCGGCCGACAACCGCAGCGAGCAGCGCAGCTTGCCGCCCAACGCAGGCCCGACACCCCCCGGCACTTCCCAACCAGGCCCGGAGACCTCAACCACCAGTAGCGAAGTGCCATTGACGGCCCCCACCACCCCTGCGGCACAGCAAGGCAACCACCAACCCACCGGCCAGGCGGTGTCCGCCAGGAACGAAGTCGACCCCGCGACGGCCGAGAACCCGTATCGCACCTCGCGTGATCAGGACCGGTTGCGCGCACTGCTCGATGCCGTCACCAGAGAACACGCGAACGCCATGTTCGGTCGGGCTGGTGCGGAGCGAGTCGCATTGCTCGAGCACGCGCGGATGCTGCTGACCGAGGAGTTGACCGCCGAGAGCACACCGAATTCGCAGATCTCCGACGCCAGGCGCGAGCTGCTGCGGACTTTCTCCTCCGCGGTGGAAGAGTGGCTTCACAAGGCAGCGCATGTCCCGGTGGCCGAGGCGGAAGCGCGGCAGGCGGAGCCGAGCGGGGTCGAGCGGGAACAGATAATCCAGGACGCGCGGGACCGGTTCAGTGAGTCCGTTCGTAGCTTTGTGGTGGCCACATCGAAACTTGGTGCGGTACAAGATGGTGACCCCACGGAGGCCAATCGCACGGGTCTGTTGAACGGTATCGAAATCGACAGGGTGCGAAGGGTCGCCGATCAGATCGGCGAGGAACTGTCACGGGCCGCCGAGATTCCGGAAAGTGAGAGCACCGACGGCCTCGCACTGGATTCTGACAGTCTCTACGTGCTGCAAGACAATTTCGCGGCACTCGATGACCTGATCGCCGTTCTGGAAAATCCGTACGCAGAGATCGGACGCGCGAGACTCGAGGCCCTCACCGAAAACTTCCGTGCGGCCGCAGCATATCTGGAGGCCGCGCAGGCAGTGCGCTATGTCGAGCAGCCGGGAAGCACCGCTACCGAGCGGGAACAGCGGCTGGCGAATGCGCGGGCGGAGTACGAGGCCGCCCACAACCGGGTCGGCGAGCTGATCGCACAGTTGGACGCGTCCGGTTCGCGTCCTCAGGCGCCCGCCCCGCACGAACAAGCGTGGCCGGAATCGGGCACCACCACACCAACCGAACCCCAACACTTCCCGCAAGGTCCGGCGAGGCAGGGACCGAACAACACCACACCACCTGCGGCACACGAGGTTCCGCAACACCAGTCATGGCAAGACCTCCTGGATACCTCTGCACTGCCCGACGCACCACAACAGCCGGTGTGGCCCACAGCGAATACCGAGGCGCCCTCCACGTCCCAACAGCAGGCATGGCCTGAATCGAGCACCACCACACCATCAGAACTGCAGCACTTCCCGGAGGATCCGGCATGGCAGGAACCGAACAACACCACACCACCTGCAGCACAAGAGGTTCCACAACAGCAGTCATGGAAAGACCTCCGGGAAACGTCCGGATCCCCCGCGGTGCCCGACGCACCACAACAGCCGGTGTGGCCCGCGGCGAACACCGGAACGCCCTCCGCGTCCGGCCAGACCTCGTTGTCGGGCACCCCGCAAGGTCGCACAGCGGAACGTGACGATGCATCGAATGGCGCGGCCACATCGTCCGCCGCCCACGCATCACCGTGGAGCAAGGCGAAGACCACAGGGCCGGTCAATGCCACCACGCCATGGAGCAGTGTCCCCGCTGCGGGCGCGGCGCGTTCAGCGGCTGGATCCCTCGGCGAGGTCGACGCGCTCGGCAATCGTGTCCGCCGTCCCCGCATGCCACGCGAGAAGCAAAACCCATTACCAGGGCAGCACCTCGCCTTCCACAACGACCCGGACAAGCCGAACCCCAAGGGCTGGGTCGACCCAGCGGCAACCGAATCCCCGGCACCACAGCAGACCCCGCCACCGAGTCTTCCGGATGGCTCCGTGCCGGCCGATCAGGTCCTGGCCGCCGATGAGCCTCCAGTTGCCCCGGCGACGGACCCGGCCGATGCCACCCCAGAATCACCAACCGCACCGCAACCCGATGAAAACGGCAGCGACCGTCTGCCGGTAGCGCCGCTCGACCCGAACCAGCCTGTCCCCGGAACCGCCGGAAACGACTATCCCGAAGGACCCATCGGCACCTCGGCACCCGAGCAGGATGAGCCTGTCGGCATTGGACCCGAGCAAACGCATGCGGCCAGCGAACCAGAATCGGCCACACCGCCCCAACCCGCCCAATCGGTGTCGGAGGGCACGCCGTCGGTCGACCCCACTGGTGTAGTTGTGCTGCTGGACCTCGTGCCGGATTCGACTCCTACATTCCGATACGTGCTCGACGTGGTCGGCGACCCGTGGACCGCCGAATACCTCACCGCCGAGATATTCAGCCGAGCGGCCACCACGCCGGTTCTCGACGCCGACACCGCCGACACGCGTTTGGACGCGATCACCAAAACCGTGATCACCCAATATGGCCTGGGTTTCAATCGGCTCCGTCGCGCGCTGGTGACCGCTGCGGGCGCCAAGACACCGGCAGGGATGCACGGCGGTCTCGTGACACTGGCCGGAGCGGAAACATTGCAGCGCGGCCTGGAGCGGCTGCCTGAGAAAACACGCGAAGTGCTGGCGTTGCGCTTCGGGACGAGACCAGTCGCACAGGTAGTGCGGATTGCGGGCTTGGAGCAGCGCGTGGTCACGCGGTTGGAGCGGGAGGGTCTGCGGCAACTGCTCGAGACGATCTCCGAACTCGGTGCGTCGCCGCATGCCCAAGTGCCTGCAGCACAGATCGTTTCGGCGTTGGCGCGCAGCAGCATCGTCGACCGGTTGCCACCTATTGTGCGGGAAGCGCTGACCGACGACCCGTCGGCACTGGCGGACTGCCTCGATCAACTCACGCCAGCTCAGCGGCAAATCCTGAATCTGCGCTTCCGGCGTGGCATGACCGTCAACGAATCTGCACAAGCTCTGGAGCGAAGCGTAAGCGCGGTCAAAGTGTTGCAGCGCGATGCCGTGCTCCATCTAGCACGATTGCTCGAGGCAGAGGCAGGAAATGAACCGTTAGAAGTCGTCATGCACGCGCTGGGCAAGGAAAGGGAGAGCTTCAACGCGGCCCTGAGGCAGCTCGGTGACTTGCAGCGCGCGGCCGTAGCGGCACGCCTACTGCACGAACAGCCGCTGAACGTCGTCGCGCAGGCGCTGGGTAAAGACCACAGAAACCACTACAGCAAGGGCATTCGACGCCTCGCCGCCATACTGCTCGGTGATGCCGCGGGTCGCGCCGGCGCGGGCCCCGACCGGAAATTGGTCAACCGAACCCCACCTGAGATCCTCGACGCAGCGGCGCGCAAACTCACCGACCCCGACCACAGGCGGATCATCAGGCTGCGCTTCGTACACGGCCGGTCCGGGGAGGAAGTCGCCGAGACGCTCGGCATTGGCGTGCGTGCATTGGAGTTGCGGGAATACCGTGCCGTGCAAAACGTGGCCGAACAGCTTCGCGCACGCCGTGCTCCAGCTCAGCGGCCGACGACAGCCGACATGGACGCGCATGTCACTATCGAGACGGTGTCGGGCGATAAGCCTTCCCATAGCCCGTTCGATACCGCCGAATTGGTAGCGGCGCTGGCCGGCAGCACGATTGTCGAGGATCTGCCGCCAATCGTTGGGTACGCGCTGGGCAACGACCAACAGGCGCTGCAGGACTGCATCCAACAACTCCTGCCCGAACACCTGCAAGTCCTCCACCATCGCTTCCAGCTCGAACAATCGCCCGCTCAGACGGCGGAAGCGTTGGGCCGCACCGAGGACGCCATCGACACGATGCAGCGCGCCATCTTCCTCCGCCTCGCCACGCAGTTGGAAGAGCAGCTGGGCAGCCAACCATTGGCAGTGGTCCAGAACACCCGCGGCACCACCATCGAGGTCGCCGACTACATCCGCACCTGCCTCAACCAAACCCTCGATGTCACCTGGGCCCTCGGCTATGACAAAACCACCCGCCCCACCACAACCGTCAAAACCTGGAAAGACCTCGAAAAAGGCCTCGACAACCGCTTTACCAGAGTCGACCCACCAGCAACCACAACCCCCGGCACCCATCCCCTCGCCCACATCCTCGACAAACTCGAAGACCCCACCAACGATATCGACACCATCGTCTTCGTCATCGACGACGGTGAAACCGCCCACAGCTTCACCGCCACCACCACCCCCGGCGGCCCCACCCTCATCTTCGACACCAACATCCCAGAACCACCCACCCCGGCAACCGAAAGCAAGCAAAACAACCGGCCGACACCCCGTGTCCGCGACCGCGAGGGCTGGGAAAAGCTCCATATTGAAAAGCCCGTTGCCGTCTTCACCCGCGAATACAGAAGAACCTCCGAAGGCAACCTCGAAGCACTCCCCCAGCTAGACCCCGAAGGCCCCACCCAAGAAGAACGAGAACACGAGATCCTCGGCCCACCCGCCGAGGGGTCCAACCAACCCGCGAACCCAGACGAACCCGCGAAATCGTGGCTCCAATGGATCCGCGCCAGAATGCGACCAAAGCACAGAAACCTCACCCTGAGGTTCTGGGGCTCGGCCACTGCCGGCGCAGGCAGTGCCGGCTTGGTATCGACCCTCTCGCTGGTTTTCCTCGACATGGGTGCGTCGCTGCAGGCGATCGGCCTGACGGCAGCCGTGACCCAAGCAGCCACGGTGATTTCGCAATTCTTGTCCGGACCGCTTGCGGACCGGATCAACAACCGCCGCATGCTGCAATGGTTGTCGGCAACCAGCGCTGCAGTCATGGCCGGCGTCGGCAGCTGGGTCCTGTGGGATCTGCCGCACGCTCTGCCGGTCGCCATGGGCGCGGCTGTCGTAGGTGCGGTCCTCGATGCTTTCGCCTCTTCGAGCGCCAATGTTTACGGTAGAGATTTGGCTATCACGCTAGAAGAGAAGAAAGTTGCCAACAAACTCAGGATCGTGGAACGGTCGGTCGCCGGCGCAATCGGCAAGGCCGTTGTCCCGGTACTCGAACGGATCTCAACGGTATTCCCGTTCTTGACCAGCACTGTGACCTCGCTGGTGAATCTGCTTGCGCTGTCCATGCTTCCGACGATCGAGGACGAGGAGGAGGAGAAGAAGAAAGAGAAGGCCGGTTTCTTCGATGGAGCCCGCGCTATGTGGCAGGACTCGTACCTGCGCGGCGTCCTCTTGCTGGCCATTCCGGCGCTGTTCGGCGTCCAGACTGCCTCGTTTCAGTTGGCTCAGTTACTCCACGGGGGAGGTTTTTCAGCGGCAGTCATGGTACTACTCTCCGTGGGGATCGTCAGCGGATCCTTGTTGACGCACCTGTTGATGCCGAAAAGTTTGATCGACCGCGCCAACGTTAAATGGACCTACCCCACCCAGTTGGCAGCGTATGCGGGCCTTGTGGCCGCATACGCGACCACAACAGACCCGTTGATCCTTTGGTTGGCCTCGGCTCTCACCGGCGCAACCGGTTACCTCAACAACGTCCCGTTCGCCGGATACCTGCAAGCCAAAGTTCCTGAAAATGCCGAGGGTGGCGCGTGGTCGACCCTCCTGAGTTTCAGCGCTGCAGGTGGAATCCTCGGCGGCATATTCGGCAGCTATCTGTTGACGGCCGCCGGTGGATATTGGGGAGGCTTGATAAACGGCGGAATACTCGGCACAACGGCCCTCGCGTACACAGCACTCGGGTTTTTCACACGCAAAGGCGCAGGCGAGCTGCCGCCGAGCGGCGACGGTTCCACCGAGCACCCCGAGTCCGGCGCATCCCTACCTCTCCCTGCCGCCGTCGAAGAATGCGCAATCCAACTCTCCCGCACCTTCTACGCACTCAACCACAACAGCTCCGCGCGCAAACCCGACGACACCGACCCCGCGTGGCAATCCGACAAAAACTACAAACCCACCGAAGCCATCCTCGGCACCAAACTCCGACAGCACAGAATCAAGGGCGATGGCGCCATCGCCGACATCGTCGAAACCGTCCGCCGCCGCCGAAACGGCATCGACACCGCCGCCATCGTCGTCCAAAAAGGTAAAAAGGCACACGGCTTCATCATCGTCAACGTCGAAGACACCGTCTTCGTCTTCGACACCCTCATCGACGGCGACGGCCCCCACGTGCGGTACTACAGCGACGACGAAAACGACGAAAACAGATGGGAATCCGCCTACCAGGACATCGACAAAGCCTTCGTCTCCTACTTCACGAGCAAAGACGACACACTCACACCGATCGTCCGACGATTTCGCGACCGCCTGCGCCTCCCCCGACACCCACTCAAATTCGAAGGCCCGCCCCCCGAGGCTCCAGGAACGAGCGGTACCCCAACAGAGCCGAACGACGGTGAGGCTGTTCCGACCACCGAGCGCGCGGTCACCGACCCGGACCCGGTGCCGGAGTTCCGTGGTCGGCCCGATGACGACGTGGTGGAGCTGCTTCACCGGTACTTCGATGCGAAGGAGGCCGCCGACCCGCTCGCGGCGGAAATCCGAGCCGAGGCCGAACAGCGAATTCCGGATGACGGAGACCGCGCGTATGCCGAACGTTATGTCGCCAATGAGCGCCACACTGCGGCGTTGGCAGCAGAATCAGGGATCACGCCGGAACAGCAGCTTACCGAACCTCCTCCCATCAGCTCTGCAGGACGATTGCCGCAAACCGCCTGGGTGCCGCTACCGCGCGACGCGAATGTGGCTGCGCCGCAAGAGGAGTCGATCGACCCGACACCCTCGGTCCCCGATCACGACGGCATTGACCGTGCTCCCGAGGCGAACGGCGCATCGGCCGAGCAGGAAACGCACAACCCATCCGATGCGCCCGCTCCGGAACCTCATAACCCCGGGACCCTCGATAATCGGCCCCCGCAGCAGAAGGGCACCTCGCCTTGGGCACTGCGACGAGTGCCCAAGGGAGCGACCGGCAACCCAGCCCCGACCGGCAAAAGTCAGGATCGCGGCGCCGAGCCCATCCCGACACCTTGGCAGCGGGTTCCGACCGAACCGGTTCGAGCACAGGACGACACATCCGCAGACCACGATGCACGCCATTCCGCCGCACACTCGACACCAAGCGCACCGAGGGACATGGCGGCTCCGCAGAACCTGCCGACCGGCAACGGCCGGGGTGACGAGCCTCATGAGCCACGGCCGACTCCGCCGCAGCACGCGCCTTCGCGGGTCGAGGTCTCGGGTATTGATCACGGCGACACCGCACCGGTCGTTGCCGACGCCACATCCGCGGCGCTACCGCCGAGCGTGCGCCGGGCACTCGATGCCGCCGACAACACAGTCGCGGAGATGGTCGCCGAAGCGTTGCGCAAGCTTCGGCATCTCGGCGTGGACACCACGGCCCTCCATCTGAAGGACGTCCAACAACTCGAGGAGGAGATCCGGAACCTGGAGGACCGACAGGATGCTCGACTCGAAGAGCTGCTGCGCGGGCTCGTGTTCGACGATCGCCTGTTCCGTCTGCTCGGCGAACAACGGGCGATGCCCGCGGCAATCGGGCACTTCAAATTCCTCAAACCACTTGTCGAAGAAGCGCACAAGTATCTGCACGAGGTTCGCGAGGCGTTGGCGATCCGCGCCGCTAGAGAGCTGCCTCCGACCGAAGACGCGATCATGGTCGCCGAGGGCGTCTGGAAGGTGCGGAATGAGCGGATCGTCGTGATGTCACCGCTGCTCGGGCAGGAGCGGCTGCTGGACCAGAACCCTGAGCTCCGGGAATGGGCGGTGCGGGAGGGAATTCCGATCGACTATCGGCGGGTTCATATCGACGGGCGCGGCCAGCTGACGGTCGAACCGGTGTCCGGTGTCCATGACCAGCCTGAATCGGGCATCCGATACTACTTTCCGACGGTCGACAGCGATCACGACCGCATTTTCTGGATGAACGACCTCACCGACGGGCGGCCGTTCGCCGAGAAGGTAGCGGAAGCGAAAGCCTCAGGGGTGCTTTCGCGCAAGGTCCTCAAACCTGACATAGGCAACCCGACGATGGCCAGAACGGTGGTGTTGATCACTTACAAAAACGGCTACAAGGTGATCGAAAAGTCTGTCCGCACGGAGGCACAAGCCATCGCGGAGGTGTTGGGGGCGCGGACCCTCAGCGATGCCGGTGCGCTGATGCCGAAAGTGCTGCGCCCCAGCAAACGCGTCATTCTCATGGAATACAAACCGGGCGACTTCATCCCCCGGGAAGAAACGAATCCGCTGAACCCGCTTTTCCACACTCCGAGTGGGCAGGCGCTCGGGCTCGGCGACATGCTGGTTCGTCCCGGGGACCGGTACGAAGGCGGAAATGTCGTCAAGCAGTACGGATTCCTTGTGGTGCCCTACGATCTCGGAAACGGGTATCAACTGACTTGGCCGCGGAATGGCTTCTCGGATCATTTCATGGACGGTACGGACAGCTTCGCGAAGATGCGTGCCCATAATGTCCCGAAGGCGAAACTAGCTGAGGTCCGACAGCGAATCATCGCCTCGGAATCGGAATATGCTTGTTTGGGCGTGCCCGGCTGGTATAGCGAGGTACTGAGCATCTTCAACCTGATCGAGAACCACGCGCAGGACGAGGCTCCACCGCCGAGTGTCCAGCCCGCCGAAGCACAGCGAATACTGGAGCTACTTCGCGACAAAATGGCCTACGACCTAGGCATCAAGTACCGCTATCGACGGACCCCGCAGGAGTGGAGCACGGAAGTCACGCAGCTGCGCCAGCGGCACGCCGGGAATCCTGAGGTATTCCTCGAGATTGATTTATTCGACAAACTCAACACGGTGATCCTGCATGGGTTGGAGGAATGGCAGGCGCGCTTCGACCGCGGAATCCAATCCACCGTAGCCGAATCACGACCGCCAGATGCTCACCCCGCTGGCCTCGACCGGGCTGCGGCCAGTCTGCGCCAAGGCGCGATACGCTCCGCAGCAGGACCGAGCGAGCCTCACGGTTCCGGTGAAAACGACGGACAGGCAAGGTCGGTTGATGCCCAGCCTGGTATCCCATCATCGGACCCAACGCAGCTCGCCACCGCGCCGGGCACCGCTGCCGAACCCGGCCCCACCAACGCCACGGCCGAAGGGCGCACTCCCGCGCAGCCAACTACTCCACAGCCCACTGCGGGAACACCTATCGCCGAACCCGCAGCTCACCAAGCGCACCCGCGCGCGCACGCGCTGCAATGGGATCCGCGATTCGCGGAGCTGTTGCGAGGCGCGGACGACGCCGGGCGTCCGATGCGAGATGAGCACAACACGGCGGTGGCCCCGCTGCATATCGGCCGAGGCCTGCCACCCCAGATGCTTGCACACCGTTTCCCACCAGGTGACGGGCAGGAACTCCCGCAGGGCCCTGCTGCGCACCCCACGCCGTCGCCAGCCGCAGAGCGGCATAATTCCGGTGTCACACCATCCGGAGAAAAAAAATCACTGCTGAGCGTGATTCGCACCGACCTCAATGTCGGTATACGACTCGCCTCCGAGTTCCTCAACGAAATCGGCTTCGCGATCCTCAACTCGGCGATGAGCATCTGGATGGTAGACAATGCCGGGCCGGGTCTGGCGGGCGCCATTGCGGCGCTCACCCCCGTGCCAATCATTCTCGGCGCAAATATCGCGGGATATTTGACCGACTACTTCTCCCCCAAGAAGTTGATGAAAGGCAGCGCAATCGTGGGGACGGTAACAGCAGCCACAGCGACTGTCGCCCTTGCGACGGGAACTTCATACGCCGTCCCCATACTCGTCGCGACCACGTTAGTGGAATCGGGCCTTTCCCTGATCTATGGAAGCGCTTCCGGCAAGGTGAGCGCCTGGATGACCGCCGATGCGAAAACAGGACTAACTCGCTTCAATAACCTCAAACAGAACTTCACCCGAGTTGTCGGGGGACTAGGGCCCATTCTGCTGTCGGCCGGAGCTGCGTTTCCCCCCCTCGTCAATCTCGCCACGAACGTCGTGAACGTCGCGTCAATGTCGGGAGTACCCGATCTTCCGACCGAACGGAAAGAGGGAAGTATCTGGAAAGAACTGCCCACTTCGGTCACCGCCGGCCGGCATGCGGTCTACGACCATCCCCTGACGCGAAGAATCAACAACGGCCTGAGTCTCCACAATTTCTATCTGGGAATGCAGTCGATCCCGTTCGCTACAATGCTCCTCGACTCCGGCATGACGGGTACACAGATCGGAGTGGTATCGACGCTCGTCCCAGCCGGGGCCGTTCTAGGGAACGGCATCTACAAGTTGTTGGCAAAAGTCCGGATCAAAAGGCTCCTCGATGCCAGAATGGCCAGCCTGGCCGGGGCCGCCGTCGTGCAGGCAATGGCAATCACCAGCGACCCCTGGATAACCGCGGCGGCACTAGGCGCCAGCTGGACAATCCTCGGCTCGGCTGCCATACCTATCACCACCTACGCGCGCGAGAAGACCCCGCAGGCAGTACGCGGACGAGCGGGAGCCGTGCGCCTCCAGACGTCCATGGCCGGGTTCGGACTGGGCAGCCTGGTCGGCGGTGGCGCAGTCTCGCTATTGGGAAACCAGCCTGGCAGCGCAGCTATCGCCGCGGGCGTCGGCGCCATCACCGCCTGGTCCGTCCTCCGGCGAGTCTTCAAACCCGAGAAAGCCCGGAAGCTGCTGAACTCCATCAACCAAACAGCCGAAGCATTATGGGCGCTCGGCCTCAACGAAGGAATCAAAACTGAACGACGACTAAAGAACTGGACTGACCTCAGAGACGCCATCGCCAACCAACTCATCGAAACCCACCTCGGCCCCGACACCGCCGCCCCCCTCGCCCACATCCTCGACGCCGTCGAGGATCCCGACAACGACATCGACACTGTCGTCGTCTTCGTCGAATACGGCAAGAGCAAGAACCTGCACCCGTACACCATCACCAACGTCGGCGGCCACGTCGTCATCTTCGATACCAACATCCCCGACCCCGAAATCACCGACGTCGATGACCCCGACCGCATCCCCCGCGTCCGCACCCGCGAGGAGTGGCAACAGTCCTACCCCCACGACATCAAAAAGGCATACATCGCCGAATTCACCACCGACGGCGACAACAACCTCATCAACCCTCACCCCACCGGTCCCGACCAACCGACCCCACCAGACCCCATCGTTGTCAGGAACTGCGCGATCCACCTCGTCCGCATATTCCGAGCACTCGGCGGCAACCCCGACGCACCCGAACCCGACGACAAAGACCTCCGATGGAAAGCCGAGGACAACTGGAAAACTGTCGAACCCGCCCTCGGCACCCAACTCCGACCGATCCAGACCGGCGACGACGGCCTCGCCGAAGTCATCGAAATTGTCCGCACCCGACGAAACGGCATCGACACCGTCGTCCTCGTCGACGAGGACGACGCCAACTCGCACGGCTACCTCATCACCAACGTCGAAGGCCAAATCCTCGTCTTCGACATCCTCGCCAATGCCCCGCGTTCCATCAAAACCGCCCACGGAATCACCCTCAACCACATCAGCTCCGCCATCGACAACCCCGACATCAACACCCCGCGAGTACGCAACTACGACGGCGACGAACACGGCCAGAACAAGTGGCAACCCGCCAACCAGAATCCCAAAAGAAGATTCGCCGCCTACTTCAAGAACGAAGACGGCATACCAACCCCGCTCCCCCAACCACTGCGCGCCCGCGCGCACAGCCAACACCCACACAACATCCAAGGCCCACCCACCGAGGACCCTCCAACACCCGACCACGAACCCACCCAGCCGACGTCCGATAGCGAACCGATTCGAGCAGCGGAACCGGTCGGCCCGAAAGGCGTTTCGGATCAGGTAATTCCGCAGGAGACGCCCGCTAATGGAGCGGCGACGTCTATCGAGGTCGAACCGACTCCTGCGGTGGTAGATGAGACGCCGACTCGGCCCGAGGCCGAGCGGCCGGATGCCCGGGAGGCCGAGGCCGCGCTGCTACGCCGGCCCGGCTTCCGATACGTGGCCTCGGTGCCGAGGGCCGCGCCTGGTGAGCTGAGCGGCCGCGCCTGGAGCGAGAGCCCGCAGCGGCACGCCTGGGAGCGCAGCTGGCTCACCGAGCAGGGTCCTCGTCTCGGGGCCCTCGGCGCGCTCACGGCGGCCGCGTTGGAAGCGGAAGTGCTGATGGGCTTTTCCAATACATCGCCGGGCCCACTGCTGATCGCCCAAGACAGGCTCCGGTTGCCCGGTGAGAAAATCCCGATCTGGAAATTCCGTACTTTGCCGGTGGGGGCGCCGGAGCAGTCGGGAGGAAGCGACACCACGAACCGGGCCAGCGCGATCGGCCGCGCCGCCCGCGCGCTATCCCTCGATGAACTTCCGCAGTACTGCTACACCGCGCTGGTGGCAACGAGACCGTTGCTCGACCTCGACCGCGACCTGATGAAGCCGCCGGTGCTCACGGACGCCGAGCGGGAGTACTGGAACTCGATCGCCCGAGACGGGGTATTCGGTCTGCACTTCCCGGGCTCTCGGTCGCAGGAGGCTCAGGATCTGGAGTATCTGCGTGCGCGGTTCGAAGCCGACGTCGTCCTCGACGATATCGGTTGCCAACGGGGCTACGAGTACATAATGGACGACGTCGTCGGGCCTTACCTGCACCAGACAGCCATCCAGCTGCGTGATGGTGACGGCGCCGGTCAGTCGTCTGCGGAGGATCAGGTAGGTCGATGGTTCGCGTCGATTGTGGCGGACATGATGGCCGCGCCGCCCGATGCCGCCCCGATGCTTCTGCACCAAGCGCTGGAGGCGCAGGCACGTCTCGACGTCGCCACCCTGTCTGCTGAAGACCGCGTGGTCCAGCAATTCGCCTCGCGTGTGAGCGAATTGTTGGATGGGCATTATGATTTCGGCACCTATCTGCACCATCGGCAACGCCCGGAGGGACCGGCGTTCATCGAGGACGTCCGGGCCGCCGTCGCCCTGCGCCACCCGGACGACGCTGCGGCGCAGGTGCCGTTTCTCAGAGCACTGCTCGAACTGGCCGCGTAGCCACCAAGTGGTGGCGAACAGCCGCACATCGATCCGCACGGACCGCGAGGCGCCTGGGAGAATCTCGATCTCGCGCCGCTGCGGCGCTGGCCGAGCGGTTGAATATCGTGAATGTGCGCCGGTCCGGCCCGGATCCAGTACAATTCGCCGAGCTACGGCGTGCCGCCGAGCATGACTGGACGACGCTGGCGGCGGACTTGCGTGTCGCCCCGGTGGATCTCGCCGATATCCCACTCGGCCTATTCGGGGACCCCAGTGCTCTGCAGCAGGACGATCCGATTCGAACGCTCGCCACGCGATTCTCGGCGGCGATCGAACAACCCACGGAGATCACGCAGCGCGCCGCCGACATCCTCCGGCTGATCGAAGTTGTCGATGAGCTTCAGCACGCGACCACCGTGCTCTACGACGAGGTGTCGATGCGCTATCACCGGCCGCGGAAGAGTCGGTCGAACACCACGACGGCGAGGTGCTGGTATCAGTAGCCGCCGGCGATGTACCTTGATCGGTCTGAAGTTTGGCATATGGCGCAGATTCCGGCGATCGTCGGAGCACTCGAATCAGAAGTTCCAGCGTCCGATTCGTGCGATGCGGCGCATCGCCGGAATGAACCGGATCGCGAAGAGCTGCAGCTTCATTCCGAGCGTGACGTCGGAAAAGGACTCCTTCAAAACGTCCGACTCGGCCCATTCGGACGCATCGAGACTGGTTATCGGATGGAGCCCGTACTGCTCGAACTCGGCCGGATCATCGACGCCCCAGTAGAGCGTGGAACCTGATCGGCGCACCACGGGATTGGTCTTCTGCAACTTGATGCCGAGCCGGCTGAAGACATCACAGATCAACTGACCGGTCGGGAACTTCGCGACCAGCCGTCGCAGCAGTTCGGCGCCGTCGTCCGGCTTCAGGTACATCGTCAAGCCTTCGGCGACGATCAGCGCGGGACGGTCCGAGGGGATGTGGTCGAGCCAACCGAATGCGGTAATCGGCGTTCCGATCGTCTGATAAGCCTCGCGGTCGGGATAGATCTTGCGGCGCAGGTCGATGACATCGGGATAGTCGATGTCGAACCATGTCACCGTGGTGGGTGGGTCGAGCCGAAAGACCCGACTGTCCATTCCACACCCGAGGTGCAGCACGATCGCATCGGGGTGTTCGAGCAGATACTGCGCCGCCCACTCGTCGATCACCTTCGCGCGCACCGCAACCGTGACGGCCACGTCGTCCTTGACTCGAAGTTCGGCGAAGTCGTAGTCGATCTGTCGCAGAGCCGCCTCGGCCGCCTGATCGCCGAGAATCGGCTTCTCTCGCCGATTGTCGAGCGCCCGACCATACAGCGTGGCCAGCATGGTCGCCTTCTCCTCGGTGAACCGAACCTTCTCCACTGCGGTTTGCTCCTGTCCAGTAGGTAGTTTCAGGGACCGATAACGGGTTGATGCACCAACGGCACGAACGACTGCGGCGGGCAGACCGTTGGACGGCAGCGTGGCCGCGGATTCGATTCGCCCGCTTGACTGTTGCGATCCCCAGGTATCAGTGGGTAGACACTTGAACTCTACGTCCGTAGAGTCCAATTGGCAATCACCATCGGAGGGCAAGTAGCACTTATTGCCATGGCAGCGGGTACTTCTCGGGGCAGAAGAACAAAGGAGGCCCACCTACTGTGCCGGCTCGCGCGACGCGGGTGGTGTGCATCAGCGCCGATACCGGCTCTGCCCTGGTACCAGGACGACTCCGATCGCAGTCGCCGCGGAAACCGTCAGAGCATCGCTAGACGGTGCTCTCACAACGACGATCTCGCCACCGGCGACGTCGGGGCCGGCAGGCCCCGACGGACACCGAGGCCAACCGAGCCGGGCTCAGGCGGTATCGCGCAGCGGCTCCACGCGTCCGTCGACTGTCAGGAGGGCGAGCGTCGGTTTCGGTGTCCAATAGATCCGGCCGTTTTCGAACTCCTGGTAGGTCCCGGTGTCGAAGGGGATTTCGTCGGATGTCGGCCAGCCGAGGGGCCCGTTCTCGAATCCGCTTCGATTCCATCGCTCACGGATTTCGCCGTGCACCAGGTACACCGGCCGACCGTTGCGCCGGTAGAGAGCCCCGTTCTGAAAGCCCTGCACCTCGCCCCATACTTCGTCCTTCGGGTCGCGCAGCACGGTGTGGTCGGTGATCGGATAGCCCAAAGGCCCCGCTTCCCAACCTGTTTCCGCGTACTTCTCGAACAACGATTCCGGGATCGGATGCGCACCGGTGGACGGATGCCAATAGATATATCCGTGCAGGAACTGAACGAATCGTCCCACACCGTCAGCTGTCCTCATTTCGCCCTCGGGGCCCTGCCGCGGGCCCAGCCAGGGCGATGCGGCCGCCTTCTCGCCGATTGCTCCGGCTATCGGTACGCCACTGGCGAACTCTCGCACGTGGCTCTCGAAGACACCCCAGGGGAAGTTCCAGCCAACGTCGGTATGCGTGCCGATCCCGAGGCACTCGGTCACGTATTTATGGTCGGAGATCCCGTCCCTGCGCGTATACGGCGGGGCGATGACATCGGTGGCGAATCCATACTTCTTCGCATCCTGAACCGCCAGCCAAGCGGCTATCCGAAGGTCTTCTTCGATGGCCAACCATTCGTCCGTCGACCAGGACGCCCGGCTGCCTGCGAAGCAGAGATTGATCGTTTGGCTGTTGGCGTCCAAGACCGACCACGACGCGTAATCGGTATCGACGACATCGCAGACGATCCCATCCTTGACCGTGTAGTGATACGAGACGCCGTTGGCCGTGTTGTTGAGATACGCCGCCAGCGATTCGGCCGTGCCGTTGCCCTCCTGGGTGTGCAGCAGGAAGTTGGTGATACGAGCTCCCCAGCGCTCGGAGCGGGAGTTCCCCATCCTGTCGAGTTCGGTGTATTCGGGGGCGTTCACGGTGTGTTCTCCTTGCGTCGCAGCGCGCACGATGGACCACTGTCCGAAGTCGGCAGCCAAGATGTCGTTGACGTCGACCGAACTACCGTCGATGAGCGGGCCCGGATCGGACGGGGTATCGATGACGCGCTGATACAAGACGGCCTCGGGAGTATCGAGCCGGTTGCCGGACCACGCGCGCGTCTGCCAGGCCCAGTACCGGCCCTCGGAAGTCCGACCGATCACGCCGTCTTCGATGGCCCAGGCGCACACCTTCGACGAGCCGTAGATGCCGGTCCACTCCGGCCCGATCGAGTCGTTGACACCCCGGAAGAAGTCGACTGCCCGGTCGTTCCATTCGTCCAGTCCGATGTCCTCGTCCACCGCGAAGAAGATCGGGCACCTGTCGGGCCCGCCGGCAGCGGAATGGATTTCCCGGGCCTGACGACCCATCTGATGCCCGCCGTCGTAGCCCGTGGTCCAGTCCGAGGGTGTCCGGGCATCACCGGGCTTGCCGTACTGCCATATCGAAACAATGTCGAGGCCAACAGCTTTCAGGCGATCGGCAAATTCCTTGGTCACCGGCTTGGCGCCGAAACCGGCTCCGGGTCTGCTCGGTGCTACGTAGACCAGGACAGCACTATGACCGGCAGCCTTGATGGCCTGGGGATCGATCAGACGTGCGGCGAAATCAACTGCCGTCGACATGCGGGAACCTCCATTGGTAGCGGACGGTGGGTCCACGGCTTCGGCCAGCAGCGGCAACAGGTCGAGCCGGTCCGATCCGGGGGGTGCCCAGGAGTGCCGATGCCACTCGAAGTGCAAGTACGGGGCGACGCCGCCGTGATGTGTAGTCGGGGTTGATCCGGGCGATGCGCTGCCCGGCTTCCACCCGTTCGCCTATTGCGACTTCGCGAATCACGTGTCCGCATACGGTTGCGCCGCCGCCGATTTCGGTGGGATGGTCGACAACGACCCAGCCGGCCGGGTCGAGCCCGCCGAACCCGGATGCCGGACCCGCGAATACCACCGTGCCCGCTTGGACCGCATAGACGGCTGCTCCGCCGCTGCCGCCCGGCCGGCCGAGATCGACCCCCCAGCGGAAATCGACGCCACGGGAACCGAATCGGGAGGTGGCGATACGGCCACGCGGCAAGGGCCAGTATCTGGTCATGGCGGGCCCGCAAGATTCCGGTTGTCAGATGCCTCGATCACGCTGCCCTCCAGGAAGACACAGGCGACCGCTGTAGCGAAGCGGTTGCCCTACCGAGTAGAGCAGGGTTGCTGGCCCGGTTCCTCATCTGAACGGATGAGAGCGCGTGCCCCTGCAGATGGCATTCAGGAGAGTAGAATCGAGAATCGGACTACTCGTCTGACGTGCCTCCGAACACCTATCATCAGCACCTCTGTTCAACTCTGGATGATTGCCGTTTCTCTTGTGCCGCAGGTCATTTCATATGGCGATGACAATCGAGAGGTTTTCCGCGATCGTGGCGCGAATCAACCGCGCGGCGATGCATCCTCGTGACTGGTCGCAGGCGGTGCACGATATCGTCACGGCGCTGGGCGCGAAGCACGGCGGCTTGGTTGTGTCCGGCTCGAGTAGCCGGCGGATGACCGCCTGTTCACTCGGCGCGGACGATTTGCGCCGCAGCTACAACGCCCGATTCTGGCGTATCGATCCGATCGCGAGTGCGCTCGAACACGAACCCGCCGGTGTCATCACAACATGCGAAGAGCTGCTGGGGCCGGAGTACCTGCGCAGGCACCCATTCTTCCGCGACTGGATGGTTCCACACCGGCTCGGCAACGGGATGCTCGCGCTCGTCACCAGTGGCGCCAACACATCCTGGATCGGGGTGTATCCCGATGCAGGCCACGACCTCGACCGAGCACTGGCGACATCGACAATGCGCCTGCTGCTCCCCCATCTGCGGCACGCATTGAATGTCCAGTCCTGTTTGGCAGATGTCCGGACCGAGCGTGACCAGGCCATCGCCGTGCTCGCCGCGCATCGGCACGGGCTGGTGATCGTGTCGAGTTGCGGGGCGATCAGCTACGCGAACCCAGCGGCATTGTCGATCCTGGAATCGCGAGACGGCCTCGGTATGGGACGCCGCGGCCACCTCGAATCATCGGACAACCGATCCGCGGTCGGGCTGCGCGCCATCATCAATTCGGCACTGCGCGAGTACGGGCCGTACGTCGGAGGGCGCGCCCTCATTCCCCGGCATAGCGGCGGCAGCTCGTACGCACTGCTGGTGGTGCCGCTGGATCCGAAGGTCGAGTGCCGCGACGAGCGCACATCGGCGGCGCTCGTCGTCATCGTCGACCCGGATCAGGAAACGTCGGGAGGGCCGATAGCGCTACAGCAACTGTACGGGTTGACCGCGGCCGAAGCGCGCGTCGCGGCGGCGGCACTGCGCGGCGCCGGGTTGCGGTCGATCGCGGAAGAATTGGCGGTCTCGGTGAACACCGCGCGCACACACCTACAACGCGCCTTCGAAAAGACCGGAACGCATCGGCAGGCCGAACTGGTTCGGATGCTGACAACAGTGCTGTCCGGAACCGGCCAGTTCGAGGGAACTGCGCATCACGGTATCCGTACCAGCCCTGGTCCTCCCCCACAACCCGAGTCCGACGAGAGGGCTGCACAAGACGAGGGAGGCAGCGTCGAACACAGCAAGGACCGACCGCAGTCGGGATAGGAGAGCACATGAAATGTCGCGCCTACAGCAGGCTTTGGGTGGCGAGACGGGCGAGGCAGGTGTCGACGACGTCGGCGGCAGAGTCGAGCCCCTTCGCCGCGGCCCACAGTTCGGTCGCCAGGCGCACGGCGGTATTGGCCATCGCGGCGGTGAGGGCGACGTCGAGGTCGTCGACGGCGCGACCGGTGCGGGCGGCAAGGATGGGAATGAGCTGGGTTTCGCAGTCGTGCTGGACGCGCAGCCAGGTCGCGCGCAGGGCGGGGAGTTGGGTGGCGGCGCGCACCAGCGGACGCAGGCTCGTCTCGGCGATGCCCTCCGCCGCCAGCGTGCCCGCGGTGGCCGTGCGGTAAGAGCGGCTCAGCGCTTCACGCAACGGCACGTCGGGCGGGCAGGCGGCGAGTTCGTCCGCCCAGGCCTGGGTTCCGATGGCCAGCAGCGGCGCGACGACATCTTCCTTGCCGGCGAAGTAACGGTAGAACGTGCGCAGCCCCATACCCGCGGCAGCGGCGATTTCATCGACAGTCGTTGCGGTGTAACCGTTTTCAATGAAGAGGTGCGCCGCCACCATCGCCACTTCCCGGCGCGTGGCCGCGCGGCGGGTCGCACTGAGTGCCGGACGCCCCGGTGCGGGCGCGGCACGGTTTCGCTTGCTGGTCACAGGTGTACTGTACCGAGACCGAAACATTTAATGGCGCGAAGTGCCATTTGCGGCATATTGTGTCAGAAACAGTTCGACCGATCAGGAAGAGAGCCCATGAACCGTCTCGAACAGCGCCGCATTCTGGTCACCGGCGCGGGATCCGGCATCGGTCAGGCCACCGTCCTCCGTCTACTGTCCGAAGGCGCGGTCGTCGTCGGCGCCGACGTCAACGCCGAGGGCCTGGAACTGACCCAGAAGCAAGCCGCCGAAGCGGGCACCGACACCCGGCTGACCACCCTCGCGATGAACATCGGCCGGGAGATCGACGTGATCGCGGGCGTGAAGAGCGCCATCGAATCCCTCGGCGGGCTGGACGCACTGGTCAACGCGGCGGGCATCCTGCGCGCGGCACACACCCACGAGACATCGCTGGACCTGTGGAACGAGATCATCAACGTCAACCTCACCGGCACCTTCCTGGTAATCCGAGAGGCGCTGCCGGCACTGCTCGCCAACCCGCGCAGCACCATCGTCAACTTCAGCTCCACCTCGGCCAACTTCGCACACCCCTATATGGCGGCGTACTCCGCGAGCAAGGGCGGCATCCAGACGCTGACCCACGTGCTGGCACTGGAATACGGCAAGCAGGGTTTGCGCGCGGTCAGTGTCGCCCCGGGTGGCATCAAGTCGGGCATCACCGACTCCACCCCCGGCTACCTCCCCCAGGACTCCGACTGGTCCCTGTTCGGTCGCCTGATCGCCGTTCTGCCGCAAGATAATCCGGAAGAGCTGGCAGGCCCCGAGAATGTGGCCGGTGTCATCGCAATGCTCGTCTCCGACGACGGCCGCTTCATCAGTGGCACCGAGATCCGGATCGACGGAGGGGCACACACGTAGCGCTGCACGCCACCGACGGACAAGCCAGGGCGGGCCACGCGCCATCCGCGCCGCCGACCTACGCACGATCCGCGGCCGGCTCGACCCGGCCGAGCACCCCGTGATCGACATCGCCAGTCGCATCCTGACCATGCGAATTCACTGGTACGCCTAGTGAATCGGCACCAATGACCAGGCACCGCCGCCCGTAAGTTCCAGACGCGCGGTGTGATGCTGGTCGACCGTGGCGCGATGCGCGACGCTGACCAGGATGAGATTGGGCAGTTCTGTGCGAATCAGGGTGTAGAGGGCGAATTCCAGACCTTCGTCCACGGCGGAGGTCACCTCGTCGAGGAACGCCACCTCGGGTCGGATCAGCAGCAACCGCGCGAATGCCAGGCGCTGCTGCTCACCCGGCGACAGGATGTCGGCCCAGTCCGCCTCCTCGTCCAACCGGGTAGCCAGTTGGCCGAGCTGCACCTTGGTGAGCGTGGCCCGCAGCGTCGCATCCGACGCACTTCCGGGTGCGGCCGGGTAGCTGACGGCCGCGCGCAGATCGCCGAGCGGAAGGTAGGGCAGTTGCGAAATGAACAGTGTGCCGGTGGTATCCGGTCTGCCGACCACGCCGTGGGTGTAGGGCCACATCTCGGCGAGGCAGCGCAGCAGGGTGGTCTTGCCGCTCCCGGAGAGCCCCTTGACGACCACCGAGTCTCCGGCGCGCAGCCGCAGATTCAAGTTCGCGATCAGGATCGCGCCATCGGGTCGACGCACTTCCACCTCGCGCAACTCCACCGAATCACTCAGCGCGCGCACCTCGATCTTGGGCAAAGCACGGGCGAACTCACTGGCCTCGAATAGTCCGAACAGCCGCAGCAATGTCGCACGGAACGCCGCGAATTCACTATAACTATTGCGGAAGAACGACAGTGAGCCCTGGATCTGCCCGAATGCCTGCGCGGTCTGCTGGACGTCACCGAGGGTCAGCGTCCCTGCGAAGAAGTGCGGCACTTGCATGACCCACGGAAACGCCACGGCCGCCTCAGTGGCAGCCTGATTCCAGCCGATGAACCGCGTGCCGAACAGCACGAGGTGGCGATAGATTCGCAGCACCTGCGCGAATCGCGCACGCAATCCGTATCTTTCGGCGTCTTCGCCGCGATAGAAGGCGATCCGCTCGGCATTTTCACGCAATCGGACAAGCGCATAGCGGAAGTTCGCCGTCGCGGCCTGATAGCGGAAGCCGAGCCCGATCAGCGGATGACCGATCCAGAAGGCGACCATCGTCACTATCAGCACGTAGACGAAGACGAAAAACACCATCGCTCTTGGGATTCCGACACCGAAGATGGTCAGGGTCTCCGACAGATCCCACAGAATTCGGGTGAATGACACCACCGACACCACTGCGGTGACCGCCCCGAGCGACAGCGCCCTGGAACGGGCGATCATGTCGGTGATGTCCTGCTCGATGCGCTGATCCGGGTTATCGATGGGCGCATCGATGAATCGGATCCGGTAGTAGGCCTGATCGACTATCCATTTCCCGGTCGCGCGCTCGGTCAGCCAACGCCGCCAACTGATTTCGAAGGCCTGACCGAGGTAGTAATCCAACACGGTACGCGCCACATCGATGACAGCGAGCACAGTGAACACGATCATCGAGTGCCAGAACGCGGTTTCGGCCCTGTCGAGCGCCGCACCGTCGCCGCGCCCGAACGCCTCGGCGGCATTCTGTAAGGAAGTCAACAGGTCATTGCCCTGGTAGGACATCAACACCTTCACCCGAACCGACAAGACCGCGCTCAACAACAGCACCCCGAAGTACGGAATGCTGCGCCATGCCGCAGGACCCGTGAAGAAAGCCCCTGTCACCAACCGGAAGTGCCGCCCCCACTCCGTGATCCGCAGCACCACAGCCATGACGATCAGGAATGCGACGCCCGTGACGGTGAACGCGGTGAGCAACCAGTGCAACGAGGCGACCAGCTCGTCGCTCCAGTCCCGTGACGCACGCACCGCGGCCTCCGATCGCAATTCGGTCAACCTCGATTACAAGTCGAAAATCCGATAGCCACCACACGCCGACAGGCATAAGCGCAGGACAACGTTACTGTGCCCGCCGCGTAAATGCGGGGAACCCGGCCATGGACGGTGTGGTTCCGACCGGCACTATTACTAACGTCCGCGTCCGCAGCCTCGATGGCCTGGACCTGGCCACAACCCTTGTCACCCGAAAGAGCCAGGAGTATCAGGCGTTCGCCATTCGGACGGTGGCAAAGGGGCTGACAACGGGGTCAGCGTTAGGGCGCAAGTGCCTCGTCCGGGGAGGTTGATGCAGTAATCGGCCGGGGTGGCGTGGTTGTGGCCCGGTAAGCGGTTGTGCTCCGTTGTGACTCTGTGAACAAACCATTCGAGGGCACATAAGGTGCGTAGAATCGGGAGAAGTCAGCGGACAGGGGGCTATGAATCCTGGTGGTAACTCGATGTTTCGGGACCAAACGGGTGCCATGGTCGTGCGTTTCGAGGCGGGGCCGCAGACTGCCGTGCTTATCACGCGTGGTGAACTCTCGCTACGCTGGCGAAGTCCGTGGCTGTGGATTATGACGGCGGGGGTCGCCGCGGTTGCCATGACCTACCTGTCTGCCAAGATGGCGCGCCGACGGTCCGGCCCAACTGGCCATAACTACACCTGGGGTAGCAGCGTCGCCGTACTGGTTGCCGGCGCCGCGATCTACGTCGGAGTATTGCTCCTCTTCGGGTGGTTCTCGGTGCGGGAGGCCCGGCACGGATCGCAGCGGGTCCGCAGGTATGCGAGTCCGGGGGCGGTACTACAGGCCAGATACCTGAGCGATGGCCTAGAGGTGACGACGGCCCTCGGGACGACGGCGTATCAGTTCGCGAAAATCGGCAAGATCTCCGTCGGCACGCACACCGTGGCGCTGACCGGTGCCGGCCGCTGGCTGGTGCTGCCCCGTGAACTCGTTCCCGCCGAAGCGATTTCGTTCCTCGAACGTTCGATCGCCGCAGGATGAAGTCGTCGCTGGGCGCAGTGGCGGCGCCGGGCCTGGTGGCCGCGATCGAGTCCGGCCGGCGAGCTTGTGCGCAAGGCTCTTTCGAGGTGCGGGCGCGCGGTCACCGGACTCGTGGTCGGTAGCCGCTGGTTGCCCCACCACCGTGGAAGTCGCGCTCACCGATCCGGTCCCATCGACCTACTCGGGGGTCCGCGCGCTGTGAGTGAGCAGTAGGCCGATCAGGCCGGCTTCCTGACTTTGGGTGCTGATCATGTCCCGGGCGATCTGTTCGACGGGGCCACCGTCGAGTTGTTCGTCGGCTGCCTGAGCCATGGCGATACCGCCGTAGTGGTGGCGTTGCATCAACTTCAGGAACAGGGTGTCCGCATCTCGGCCCGAGGCCGCGGACAGTGCGTCGAGTTCGGCTCGGGAGGCCATTCCCGGCATGGTGGCGACAGTGGGTGCCGCGGTGGTCGAGGTCGCCTGGTGGTGGCTGGATTGCGCCCGATGATCGGTATCGTGCATCCAAGCCATCGGATGCGGGTTGGTGGAGGTGGTACCGGCCAGGCGGAGCCAGCCCAGCATCATCCCGATCTCTAGACGTTGAC
Organism: Nocardia sp. NBC_00403; assembly: GCF_036046055.1. Lineage (NCBI taxonomy): Bacteria > Bacillati > Actinomycetota > Actinomycetes > Mycobacteriales > Nocardiaceae > Nocardia > Nocardia sp. NBC_00403. The sequence continues at coordinate 4,242,861 of NZ_CP107939.1, read as the reverse complement.
TATCCGCGATCTGTTGCGCGAGCCTCAGCACCGTCGGATCGTCAGCCTGCCGCAGGCGTTGCACCATGACCAGCGCTTGCTGGTGATGGGCGGTCATATCCTGCACGAACCCGATCTCGGTCTCGTTGAGAATCACTGCGGGAGAAGGAGTATCAGGGATCACGAGTGGGCGGATCGCCGCGCCGAGCACCATGAGGAGCAGTGCGAGCGAACCGAATGCGGCCGCCGCGACCCAGCTGCGTCGTTTCATGCCCCGCCCGTCGAGCGCTGATCGGCAGGCGGGGTATACACCTCGGGCGCGAGTTGCAATGTCGAGAAACCGTTGTCGGCGCAAGCCGCCCAGAGCTGGGTGCCGTGCCATTCGGGGGCGGAGAAGCACCAGTCGGTGGACAGGTCGCCGAACGCCAGATCGCCGGTGCGGGTACTCATTGCGGTGGCCGGATCGAAGATGCCGTCATTCAGCGCCTGCATCACAGACGGTGCGCTCAGCACAGGAGCGCCGATGATCGAGGCGAGTGCGTGCGGCGAATTCCACAGCTCGATGTTGTGCCCGGTCTTGGCAGGCGGGTTGTAGTAGGCGATCTCGCGGACATGGAATGGATCGCGCACGTCGAAAACCCGGATACCGGAAGAGATCCAGCCGCACGCGAGTGCTGTCGGATTCGAGGGACGATCGGCAGCGCAGTAGTGTGCGTCGTAGGCGAATATGGAGCCGCCCATACTGGAGGCGATGGCGTTGTCCCGGTGTTCGGACAGGTTGATCTCGAGTTTTATCGAGTTCACCACCCGCGGTTGGGTGTCGTCGAAGATGTCGATGAGTTTGACGCCGCCGGAGCCTGCTTCGTCGGCGACGAAAAGATAAGGCCTGCCGCCGTACTCGACGGGGATCGCTTGCTGGGTTGCCCAGCCGTCGGTCCATGTCATCTCGGCAATCACCGGAACTTGCGGGTCCGGATCGCGCCGCTGTACGGCGCTCGTGTCGAGGATGGTCAGTCCGCCCATATTGTTCGCCAGATACAGCCGATTGCCGTCCGCACGTAAACCCATCCCGTGCATCGATGTGCCGGGCATGCCCTGCCAGATGACACGCGGGGTGGCCGGGTCGGTCAGGTCGACGGCGCTGACGATGCCGGGAACGACGCCCGATGCCCAGTACGTGTTGCCGTCCGGAGAGAACCCGCCCTCGTGCGCGGTAATCGGGACGGGCAAGGTCAGATCAGTGCCCGGCCCGGGGTTGAGCAGACGTGGGTGCGCACAGTCGGAGACGTCGTATACCGAGATCAGGCCGGCGCCGGTGAGTGCCGGAGCTCCGGTGCCCACCAACAGTTTTCGGACCGGGTTGACCTTGAGGCTCTCCCAGGTCCCGGCCAGCATCGCGGGTTCGGTCAGCGTTGCCGTCAGTACCGGGTTCGTCGGGTCGGAAACATCGATCACCTGCACTCCGGTCGCCGGGCCGAGCAGATTACCGGGGAAGAAACTGCCCAGGTAGACGCAGTGATCGAAACTCGTGGAGGTGATGCCGCCGCCACGTCCCGCGTACCCGCCCACGCGCGTGATGTTGCAGCGGTACCCCTGAGTGCTACGACCGCTGTCGCGGTCGGCCGCCGAAACATCACCTTGCAGGCCGGGTTCGGGCATAGCGTCGCCACGACAGTCAGCACGTCCGGCGGCGGTGTTCGCGATGCCTTGCACTTCCTGTATGGAACCGGCACTGCCTTCGGGCGGTTGCGCCACGCCGGTGGCCACCGGGAGCAGCGCCGCGGCAGCGACTAGGGCAATGAGCCGCCTGACGCGGCGAACCGGGAGTGATCTCATATTCCGCCCTCGCCTATGAGGGCACCTTCCTACTGGATTTCGATGGCAGGACCCGCTCGTCACCGGATGCGCGGGTATAAGGGCTCGGCCGTCGGGGCTGCGCCCTCGTAGGGCTCGACCTCAGCCGGGCCGATTCGGGGGACCGAAGGTTCCCCCCACTCCTGAGCGACCAGCTCGATGGCTCTGGGGCCAACGGCCGATCTGGCCGACGCCGAAGCCTACTGATGAAGACGGCCGGAACCACCGTCAGCCAGATGGTCGCGGCTGGATGCGCGCCCATTTGATGCTGAGCCGATAAACCTGGCGAGCGCGATGTCCTCGCGGTAGTGATAGTAGAAGTCGACCGAATCGCCGTACGGCTCGACGGCACCACTGGCCGCGTACCGACTCCAGTTGCTATCCAGGGCATGCCGCTCGTTCTGAAATCCTGCCGACGCCACGCCCCACATAAAGTCCGATCCCAGCGGCGGCAACCCGGCCCCTGGTGTCGCGCCCGCGACAATGCCGGACAGGGTCACCACCGATAACACAGCGACTGCCGCGGATTGGAACGCGAGCTGCATGGGCCGTCTGATCACGAGGGTCTACGTTACGGAGCATTGAGGCCATTCGGCCCGAACAGCAGACCTTTGCAGACCCCGTCCGTAGCACCGGTTATCTGCAGACCCGGGATACCAGGGATCGGCTGCTGCACGTCGAGCAGTGCTACATCTCCATCGGCGTGCATCCTCGCTTTTCTGCTTTCCGCCGGGCGCTTTCGGCTCGTCTGAAAGTACCGACGCCGCCGGCCCCGCGCGGATTGGGCGGTGTCTGCGCGCCCCGTTCGTAGCCATACCGGCGTCTACCTGTTTGGAGGCAGTCCCAATCCGGGGCGCGCCCCGGATACAGGACAGGACTACAGATGATGGCCAACTACGTTTTCTCCTACCGTGTGCCCTCCGACTACAGGCCCAACGCCGGGACGCCGGCCGAGTGGCAGGCATGGTTCGGCGGGATGGGCTCGGCCCTGGTGGACCTCGGCCACGCGGTGACCGATTACGCCTTGCTCGGCGAGGTCGGCGGCAGCGGCTCCCGGATGATCGGCTACTCGGTGGTGTCCGCCGAGGACATGGACTCCGCGCTGGCGCTGGCCAAGGACTGCCCGGCGCTGCGGGTGGGCGGCGGGGTCGAGGTCGGCCCCGTGATGGAAGTCGCCGGGTCGTGAGCGCCGAACTCGGCACACCCACCACCGATGCCAGGAGCCGGTCGCGCGGTTCGATCAACGAGGAAGCGGCGCCATGCGCAAGGTGATCGAATATGTGCTGGTCTCGGCCGATGGCGTCACCGAAGATCCGGTGGCGATGGGGGTGGGCGAGCACCAGGACGAGGCCTACCTGCGCGATGGCCTTGGCCTGCTGCAGGCGTGCGACGCGTTGCTGTTCGGCCGCAACATTTACGAGCAGTTCGCCGAACTGTACAGCGGCGGGACCCACAAGCCGATGTGGGCGGACCGGCTCAACGAGATCCCGAAGTACGTGTTCAGCTCCACACTGGAGAAGGCCGACTGGGGCGACACGACCATCATTGGAGGCGACGTCGTCACCGAAGTCGCACGGCTCAAACAGCAGGACGGCGGGAACCTGCTGATTCTCGGGCACGGCTTGCTCGGGGAGACGCTGCTGCGCGAGCGGCTGATCGACACGATCGACCTCGCGATCTACCCCTTCCTTGTAGGCAGCGGAGCGCAGTTCTACTTCCGCCCCGGCCAGCACGCAACATTGAGGCTCGCAGCCGTCAAGGCGTTCTCGAAGGTAGTCAAGCTGACCTACGAGGTGGACAAATAGTCGAATCCGCGGCCCGTGCCGCCTGAAATCCCGCCGAGTTGGTCGCGACCGCAAAGCCCTACCGAATCGCCAACTCGGCTACCAACCCCGACGTCGCTGACCCGACATCACTGACAAGCGAAGGAACAAATGACGACATCACACACTGTGCCCGAGGCATCGCAACAAAGCTTGACTTTCGTGCTGGTGCACGGAGCCTTTCAGACCGGAGCCACCTGGGATCACGTCGCGTCCGAGCTGCGCCGCCTCGGACACTTGGTGCACACCCCGACCCTCGCCGGACACGGCCCGGGAGCGCCGTTGAACCTCACCCACGCCGACGGAGTCGCCTCACTCGTGGCATACCTTCAGCAGCACGCGCTGTCCGACGTCGTGTTGGTGGGCCACTCGATCGCAGGCAGCTTCATCGCCAAAGCCGCCGAACAGGACCCCGATCGAATCAAACGACTGGTGTTCCTGAGTTCCTTCACAGTGTCGAGCGGAAACTCGCTGGCCGACGAGTTCCCACCCGAAACGAGCGCTGTCTTCGCCATGGCGGATCCCGCCCAAGGACTCCTGCTGCCGTTCGAGCTGATACGGGAACGCGCCTGCAACGACATGCCGCTCGCCGACGCGGAAACTCTCCACGCCGCGATGACGCCCGTTCCTGTCGCCTACTTCACCGATAAGCTCGATCTCACTACCTTCTACGAGCTGATCGGCAGCGGAAAACTCAAGACCAGCTACGTCAACCCCGTCAATGACATCGCACTTCCGCCGGGCGAATACGGCTGGGAGACAAGGGCACAGCGGCTCGGCCCCCTGTGCAGGATCCTCCACACACCAGGCGCCCACTACGCGATGACCACCCAACCCACCGAACTCGCCGACACCCTGATCCAAGCCGGACGCGACTGACAGAAACCCCCAGCGAGACAGTCGCCAGGTTTGGGCCGCGGTCACAGCGATGACCGCGGCCCAAAGCCCTTAGCCTTGCACGAATTCGTAGGTGTAGAACACCAGGCCGTCACCGATCTTTCGTGTGTTGACCAGGTGCAGCGGCTTCTTGTCGCTGGTCTCGTCGAACAGACGCAGGCCGGTTCCCACCACGACCGGGAAAACTACCAACCGCAGTTCATCGGCCAGGTTCTGTTCTATCAGTGTGCGCACGAGCTGATAGCTGGCGTAGACCAGGATTTCCCCGTCCACTTTCCGCTTCAGCTCCGAAATCTCCTTGACCGCATCGCCGCCCAGGACCGTGACGTTGCTCCACCGCGGATCTTCCAGAGTCGAGGACACGACGTACTTGGGGAGGCTTCTCACTCTGTTCGCCCACTCGGGGCTCACGCGGCCTTCCGCTTCATTACGCGCTGTCATCCGGTCCGCGAACCACTCACTGGTCTGCCTGCCCATCAGTAGCGCATCGACACCGAGGGCTTCCTCCGTCTCGCGGGCGACCCAGTCTTCGAGATCCTTGGCCCCCACGTACTGGTGGAACCAGCCGCCCCGCTCGAAGCCTTCCTCGCCGTCCGGGTCTTGGACCACGCCATCGAGTGTGACATTTGTGCTGATGATGATCTTTCCCATTTCCGTGCTCCTTTGACAATGCTGTCGGCTATCACTGGTCTAGACGCCGCGGCATCGGAAAAGGAGGCGCTGCGCGACCGCCCCGTTCGCGCCTTGGCCGGCGTCCATACAGGATGGAACTGCACACAAGGAATGAGGTGGCGGGAGTGGAGTTGGCGAGAACGGACCTGATGTCGAGGGCGCAGACCGGCGACGGCGAGGCATTCCGAGCGCTGACCGAGCCACACCGTCGCGAGCTACAGGTGCACTGCTACCGGATGCTCGGATCGTTTCAGGATGCCGAGGACGCTCTCCAGGACACGATGCTCGCCGCTTGGCGAGGTCTGCAACGATTCGACGGGCGCGCCTCACTTCGCACCTGGCTCTATCGCATCGCCACCAACCGGTGCCTCGACGCGCTGCGCTCTGCTCGCCGACGTCCTGCAAAGCAGTGGGACATCCCGGGAATCGAACCACCGGAACCCACCCGACTCGGCGAAATCCACTGGCTAGAGCCCTATCCCGACGCCCTTCTGGACGGTGCGATCAGTGTGCCGCTCGGTCCGGAGGCGCGCTACGAGCAAACCGAATCCATTTCCCTGGCCTTTGTGACCGCCCTGCAGATCTTGCCGCCTCGCCAGCTCGCCGTCCTCATCCTGCGCGACGTCCTCGGATTCCACGCGAACGAAGTAGCCGACATGCTGGACACGACCGTCGAATCGGTCAAAAGCGCCCTCAAACGCGCGCGTGCAGGAATGCAGCGCCGACTGCCGGTGACTACTGCCCGAGAGCAGCCGCCTGCCAGCGACTCACCTGCCGAGGACGCGATCGTGGCGAAATTCGTCAGCGCCTACGAATCTGCCGACATCGACGCGTTGGTGGCTCTGTTGACCGACGACGTCTTCATGTCGATGCCACCGATGCCGCTGGAATACCAGGGCCTAGACAGCGTGGCCCGCTTCTTCGCATTCATTTTCGGCTCGGCACAGAGATCCGAACTGGTGCCGACGCGAGCCAACAGTCAGCCGGCATTCGGGGTCTACCGACACACCCCCACCGGCATCCACGGATCCGGCCTCTTCGTCCTCACCCTCACCGGCGACCGAATCAGCGCCATAACCCGCTTCGAAAACACTGTCCTCCCCATATTCGGCCTGCCGCAATCCCTCCCGAGTGCACAGTAGACCGCCTTCGAGTCATGCCACGTACCACCGACCCACTGCCCTGACCAGTGGATAAGTCATATCCGCACTGCGCACCGAGACGTGCCCGGACATCTTCATCAACATCGGGGTGGACGCGCCGTTCTCGGCGGCGTGGGTGAGTGCGCTGCGCCGCAGCTGCTGTCCGGAAACTCGCGCACCGACTGGCGATGACGCACTCGCCCCCCAGACCAACGAACGCCGTTGCGTGGACCGCCGCAAGCCGTCGTCGTTTCCGCCATGCATCCTTCAAAAGCACGGCAGTCAGTAAAAGCTCGTCAATGACATGTCTTCGACATAAACACGCTGGTCAATGCTATTAAGTTGCCGTGAGCTGGAGATAAGTGCCGTCATCGGTGCATAAGCGCGCCGATCGCGTCGTTGGCTTCGCGGATCGCGGGAACCGCGGCGAACCGGGTGGATTCATGACGAAAGTCGCGCAATCGTGAACCAATTCGACCCGCCACCCATCGCCCGGCCTGAGGCGCCGCCGTGGTGATCAGACCTGCGGCCTGCTCGGGCTCATCGAGCAGCAGTTGGACCCTGGCCAGGGTGACCATCTCGAACACCTGGTCACGACCAGATGTCGACGCGCGCAACGAGCGACCGACGTGGTCCTGCGCCCGGCGCAGCACCTGTGGGCGACCGCAGTCGAGGCCACGGTAGCCCGCACCGACGACCCGGTGCAGGTCGGCCGGACCGGGCACCCGACGGCGAGGGCCGATCAGACACGCCAGCTCCGCGGCGCGCAGACTGCGACCGGCCGGGAGATGGATCGCATCGATAGGATCCGGTTCTTGTCGGCAGTCCTCGGCGAATGCGGTCAGCCGCCGGAATACCTTCTCCTCGCCCAACATCAGCTGCGCCCACGCCTCCCGGGTAGCCAACGCCGCGTGCAACGCCGGACCCAGCGAGTGCCGTGCCGCGTATTGCGCGAACCGGGTCAATTCCAGGGCCTCGGACGCACGGTTGCGGTCCAAGTACTGGTAGGCGAGCGAGGCCAGGACAGCGGCCGCCAAGGCATCGTCACCCGCGGCGTGCGCCCAGCGCGCGGCCAGGATTCCGTAGTGGTGTGCGGCGGCGATGTCCTCGACGTCCCAGGCCATCGCGGAAGCGATATCGGCCAGTTCGGCAGCGGCGAGATAGACCCGCGCCGACGCGGTGTCGAGGCGATCACGGTGGCGAGCCAACCAGGCCGTCACGACCTCGCGGGCAGTGGTCGCGTCGTCCCATTGGTGCGCACGGGCCCACCGGACGAGCGCCTCCGCATCGTCGGGGGCAGGCGAATCGTCTGCGGAATGGACGAACACCGCCTGCAACAGGGGGGCGAGCTCATCGAGCACACTCGCCGCGGTGGTCGCGCCGATACGCACACCCAGAGCGGTTTGATAGGCGGCGACGTGCTCTTCACGGACAGCGCGGACCCCGGTTTCCAGCTGACCCAGATACGGCTTGGAATAGCAGGTGCGTGCCGCCATCCCGGCCAGGGTGACCCCGGCCGCGAGCCGGGCGGCACGCAGCACTGCGCCGACGTCGCCATTCGGATGGGATTGCACCGCTGGATCGTACCGAGCGGTTCGCCTACCGGTGGCGACCCGGGAGGTTGTCATCGGTGCAGTCCGAGGATGCGGTGAGCGATTATGTTCCTCTGATGCATGCTTCTGCATGGGTCCTTCATACCGCCTGGTCACCACACGAGAGAAGAACTCCGTCCCGGGTGCCGGCCCCGGGGCGGAGGCCTTTCGGAGTCGGCTACTTCTTCCTCCACGAACGTCGGTCCGCGGATCAGGACAGCAGCTGCTCGATGCGGGTAGTGCAGAAGCCGGTGATGTTCATCTCCGGCGGTAGCTGTATACGATTGGCCATACGCAGCAGGGGAACCGACAGCAGCACGGCCGCCAGGATCTCGTTGTACCGGAGATTGTGGACCGGCATCCCGGTGCGCTTCTCGTAGAAGGCGATGGTCTCCTCGCGGGTCGGTGTGCCGGGCAGCGGCGCACGACCCTCGAATTCGCTGCTGGCCCAGTCCAAGAACAGCAGCCAGGCCAGGTCGGCCTCGTGATCGCCGAGGTAGGCGATCTCCCAGTCCAATACGCCGCTGACCCGGAAGTCCTTGTCGTACAGAATGTTCGACATGCGGGCATCACCCCAGCAGAGCGTGATGTGCTCGGGCTCATAGAGGTTGGCCCGCAGATAGGCGATGGCCCGCCGATAGGTCTCGGGTTGATCGCCCGTCGTGGCCCAGCCCAGCGCCGAGTCCAGGTAGTTGACGATCTGCTCGACCGGGCTGCTGCCGTGCTGTGGCAGCGCCAGAAAGTCGAGTCGCAGTGCCCGCCAATCCAATCGGTGGATATCGGCGATGGTGTCGACACACCCCCACCACATGCGCTCACGCTGCTCCGGCGTGGCCTCGAAGTAGTTGCCCGCCACATGATATGAGGGAAAGTCGCTGGGCGCTTCGCCCGTGAGCCGGTTCATCACGAAGTACGGGCTGCCGAGATCGCTGCCTTCCCGGTCCAGCCAGATCGGCGTGGCGACGGGGATATCGGTGTCGGCCAGCCGCTGCATGACCAGCACCTGCCGCAGCAGATCGTAGTCGGGAAACAGCGCCATCTCCGGTGGACGCCGGAAAACCAGTGGCAGCGGCCCGTTTTCGTCCACGACCTCGAACGTGTAGGTCTCGGTCGCGAATCCACGATCGGTGCGTTGGAAATTGCGGACCTGGGCGCCGCCGGACAGCGGGAAGTTCCGGTGCACAGCAGGTTCCAGTGCCGCCGCCAGCCGCTCTGCCGGCAGTCTAGTGGTGCTCAAGTTCAGTACCCTCCGTACCCGTAGCGCTCGTTGCGCCCCATGAAGACCATTTCGACCAGGCCGTAGCCGACCTTGCCCTCGGTCTCGACGCGGCAGAAGGTCTCGCTGAGCATGCTGGCTTGCTTCAGGTCCTTGGTGTCGGTGAGGTCGGCGACGAAGCTGTCGCTCCAGCCCTCGCCCTTCCAGATGCCGGAGGCGTAGCCCCGGTAGAAGTCGTATCCCGCAATACCCGGCCAGAAGTCGGAAACGGGAGTGATGGTGAATTCCCGAGTCTTGCCCGCGGCGTCCACGATGGTGAACGTGCCGCCACTGACAACACGGAAATCGTCGCGGAAGGTCAGATCGTGTCCGGCGTCGCGCACCGGCTGCGGCTGCGCATCGGAGCCGAGCGGCGCGAGCACCGTGCCCTCGAAGTGCCAGCGGTGGCCCTCGGGGGTCTCACGCTGTGCGAAATGCACCAGCTCGTCCTCGAATTGGAAGATGCCCATGTAGTAGAGGACACCGTCCGGAATCTCACTGGGCTGCAGAATGCCGCCGCCCTCATTGATGGCACCGCCGCCACCGCCGTGCCGGGTGCCCCACGAGTGATCGCGACCGAACCACCAGGTCTCGGGATCGATCTCGATCCGCTCGCCCTCCACCTCCAACCAGCCGGAGATGCGGCCGTTCTGGTAGTAGCGACGGGCGTCCTCACGCACGCGGCCGCGGGTGCGGAAGAAGGCCGGCTCCTGCTCGTAAGCCGGGAATTGCGCGTCGAACTCGAGCTGCAGCTCGATGCCATGCTCATTGTCGGCGAGGGTGGCGCGCACCTTGTGCAGTGGCTCGATGATCTCGTAGGTGAACGGCCCGACCTGCCAGGAGCCGAGCCCGTCGTAGCGGCCGTCGATCTGCTGGGACATACGCACCACGTGCGCCTTGTCGCCGATGGTGATCATGGCGTAGGCGTCGATGAGATTACGGTTGGGGTAGCGCGCCATACCGGTCATCACACTCACCCGGCCGGTGGTGTCGAACCCGTACATCACCACCCGCTCGGTCCAACGCAGATCGCTCTGCTGGACGTGGTCGAAGGTGGTGGGCAGCTGGTGGCAGAGCAGTTCGTCCTGTGGCGTCAACATCGACGAGTACCTCTCGGTGCATGTGGCCGCGGCCACACAATTAGAATACGGGCCATAGCGTATTTGAAACCTGTTCTAGATGTAACCTCATTCGCAGAATTTCTTTTCGTCCCGATGGGAGAGTTCCGTGAGCGCACCCCCGCGGACCCGTTCCGGCCCGGGTCGCCCGCGTGACCCGCAACTGGATGCGCAGGTGCTCAGCGCCACGCAGGAACTGCTGGTCAGTGCGGGTTATCAGGCCACAACCATTGCCGCGGTGGCACGCCGGGCGGGCGTGGTCACCACCTCGATCTACCGCCGCTGGCCGAGCAAGCGGGCGCTGGTGGAGGACGCGATCTTCGCCCTGGACGAGTTCAACCACCCCCATCCGAGCGGCGATCTGCGCGCGGATCTGCTGGCCTGGACCCGCCTGTTCCTGGCCGCTTCCGCGCATCCGGCGGCCCGCTCGGCCATACCGGGCCTGCTCTCGGAGTATCACAACGACCACGACAGCTACCGCCGCCTGCTCGATCGCGGCGAGCTACCCACCCGCGAAGCGCTGCAAGAGTTGCTGACCGTCGCGGCGGACTCGGGTCAGGCCGCGCCCGACTGTGATGCCGACGCGGTGTTCGAACTACTGCGCGGTGCAACCCTGTTCCGGGCGCTCACGCACGGCACCGATGACGCCGACGCATTCTGCGCGCAGATCGCCGACGCCCTGGTCGCGGTGGCCGCGACTACCACGTCGCGCTCCTGAGGCGGCCCGCCCGGCCATCGCTGCCCGACCACGCAGAATTCAGGGTGTCCACCGAATACGCTGTCACCGGGGCAGGCCCAGTACGCGTCGCGCGATGATGTTGAGCTGAATCTCGATGGTGCCGCCACCGAAGAGGATCGCGGGCAGGCCGAGGAAGTCGAAGGTGTAGGGCTGGTCGGGGTAGCCGACGGCGGCGCGTGGGCCGAGGATCGAGATCAGCGCGCGGGAGGCTTCTCGCTGGGCGATGGCGTGCCAGACCTTACGGACGCTGGTGCCGGCACTGTTGCCGTCGGCGACGCCGTTGAGACGGGCAAAGGCATTGCGCAGATTCAGTGCCGCGACCGAGAGTTCGAGGGCGGTATTCCGGCCGAGCACGCGCACCGCGTCGTCGCGGGAGCCCGCGTGGTCACCGGAGTCGAGTAGACGGCGCACCAGGGCGCTCGAGCCGTGGCCGAAGGTGGCCGATCCCATGGTGAGTCGTTCGTTGGAGAGGGTGGTGACGGCGATTCGCCAGCCGTCACCGGGGTTGGCGACCACGTGGCTGTCGGGGACGAACACCTCGTCGAGGAACACCTCGTTGAATTCCCAGATGCCGGTGGCCTGCCGAAGCGGTCGTACGTCGATTCCTGCGCTGTCCATGCGGACCAGGAAGTAGGTCAGGCCGACGTGTTTCGGCGCGGCGGGATCCGTTCGAGCCAGGCAGACTGCCCAATCCGCCGCTTGCGCTTGGGAGTTCCACACCTTTTGGCCGGTCAGCAACCAACCGTCCTCGACTTTTCTTGCGGCAGTGGACAATCCGGCCAGGTCCGAGCCCGCACCGGGTTCGGAGAACAGTTGGCACCAGATGATGCGGCCGCACAGGGTGTCGGAGACGAACCGGTCGCGCTGCTCAGAGCTGCCGTGTTCGATCAGAGTCGGGAGTACCCAGCCACCGATGCCCAGTTCGGGTTGGGTGAGATCGCGGCGGGCGAATTCCTCTGCGATTACCGCCTGTTCGGCCGGGCCCGCACCAAGTCCGTAGGGGTGCGGGTAATGCGGTGCCACCAAGCCGTCGGTAACCAGCCGGGCCCGGCGGGCCGCGCCGCGTGCCGGCGCCCAACCGGCGGACGGTACTTCGTCGTCGGGCATGGCGGCCACCTCGTCCAGAACGCCCCCGACCCGGGCGCGCAGTTCGGGCAGCGATTCCGGTGCGACGAAGGAGAAGTCACGCTCGGCGCCCAGCGACCGCTCCCCCAGTTCGCGGGCCCAGTGATCGGCTCCACCGCCGGCCGCGGCGAGGCTGATCGCCCGTCGCCAATACAGGTGTGCGTCGTGTTCCCAGGTGAATCCGATGCCGCCGAGCAGGCTGACGCAATCCAACGCCTGGTCGACTCCGGCGGGTACGGCGGTCACTGCGGCGTGCGCGGCGGCGAGGCGTTGCTGATCGGTGGTCTGGGTTTCGGCGCGCGCCGCGTCCCAGGTGGCCGCGGCGGTCACTTCGGCGCGGACCAGCATGAGCGCCGCCTTGTGCTGGACGGCTTGGAAACTGCCGATCGGACGGCCGAATTGTTGTCGCATGCCGACGTATTCGACGACGGTATCCAAGAACCAGGTGCAGACACCGGTGGCTTCGGCCGCCAGCAGCGCGGTCATCCACAGCTGCGCCGCGGCCGGATCGATGCCCTCCAGCACCTGCGCCGCGGGCACCGGGTAGGCATCGAATTCGGCGCGGCCGACCGAACGGGTCAGGTCGACCGCTTCGACCCCGATCACCGGTACCGAGGCATTCGTGTCGGCGGATGTGAGCCAGAACCACATGCTCACACCAGGATTGCCGTCGATCTCGGCGCGCACTACCAGACGTCGTCCGGCCGGCAATCCGAGCACCGGATCGGAAAGGCCGGACACCACCCAGCCGTCCGGGTGCTGGGTCGCCCGCAGCGCGGTCCCGGTGACCACCGCGCCGGTCATGCCGGCGCTGAAGTCTTCCAGCAGCCGTTTCGAGCCGGACGCCGCGAGCATTGCCAGCGCGCTCGCGGTCACGGTGGACAGGTACGGGCCGGGGAACAATGCCGCGCCCAATTGCTCGATGACAACCGCAAGCGTCGCCAGTCCGCACTCGTCGCCCCCGTTCGCCGCGGGCAGGTGCAGATTGTGCAGGCCCTGCTCACACAGCGCGTCCCAGACTTCGGCGGGCATTCCCCCGACCGCGTAATGATGAAGGTGATCGCGGGTCTGCGACAGTGGGGCGATCTTGCGGGCGAACGCGGCGACCGACTCGGCCAGCGCGCGCTGATCGGCGTCTACGGCAAGGGACATCGAAGTGCTCCTGAGATACGAATTCGTAAGTACTGGAGACGAACTCGTCGTCAATGGGGGGCAGTCAGCCGGGTGGACAGTTCCCACAACGCCATGGCCGCGTCCGGGTCAGTGGCGTGGTCGGCGGCCCGGCCGATCTCGCAATCGGCCAGGTACGCGCCCCGATGCGCATCGAGTTCCGCCGCGGTCGCGGCCCACACCGAGGTCGCCGCGGCCTGCTCGACCGATTTCGGGTGGGCCAGCCGATCCGGAGCACCGGCACTGAGCCGCCGCATCTCGGCGAAGTCGTCGCGAGACATGAAGCGGGCCAACCCTGTCACGCAGACACCCGGGTGCACGGCGTAGGCGGCGACCGGAGCCGCAGCCAGCCGCCGCTGCAATTCGACGGTCATCAGCACATTCGCCGCCTTCGATTGGGCGTAGGCGACGAACTTGTCGTACGGGCGCTTCCAGCAGTGCGGGTCCTGCAGGTCGATCGCATAGGCACGGTGTGCGTCGGAGGAGAGCGTGATCACCCGCGCCGGACGTCCGGTCCGCACGCCGGTGGCTGCCAGCACCGGGAGCAGTTGGGTGGTGAGGAAGAAGTGCCCGAGATGGTTTGTGGCGAACTGTAATTCGAATCCGCCACCGGTCCGGATGAGCGGCGGGTACATCACCCCGGCGTTGTTGATGAGCAGATCGAGACCGGTGCGCCGTAGTGCGAGAATGCCCGCGGCGGCGAGCACGCTGTTCAGATCGGTCAGGTCCAGGCCGATGACGTCCAGGTCGGCGTTCGGGTGCCGCTCGCGGATCCGGCGAGCGCGATCGACCGCGGCGTCGAAGTCGCGGGCGGCGAGTACCACGGTGGCCCCGGCGGCGGCCAGGGATCGGGCGGTCTCCGCCCCTAGCCCACTGGTCGCCCCCGTCACCAGGGCAGTGCGCCCGCTGAGATCGACGCCGTCGAGCACCTCGTCGGTAGTCCGTGCCGCTCCGCCAGGATGGGGAGAGATGATCATGCCTCTGGTAGGTCCTTCCATTCGGCCGACAGTCGTGCCGACCAGACCGGTTCGCGATGTTCGAGGCGGGCGCGCACGCCTTCGGCGGCGTCGGGGCGACCCATGACCCGCAGATGCAGCTCGGTTTCGAGATCGGCGACGCGGGTGGGGTGATAGCCGCGAATCGCGGTGTCCCACAACAGTCTTTTGCTCAGCGCTGCGGAGAGGGGGGCGACATTGACCGCCATGTCCCGGGCCAGTTCGAGGGCGGCAGGGAGTACCTCGGCAGCGGGCAGGCAGCGGCTGGCCAGCCCGAGGCGGACTGCCTCGTGACCGTCGAATGTCCGGCCGGACAACAGAATGTCCGCCGCTACCGCCAGGCCCGCGACGCGGGCCACCGTCCAGTGCGCCATCGCATCGGGGAGGACGCCGAGCCGCACCTGCGGAATGGCGTAGCGGGCGTCGGCGGCGACGAGGCGAATGTCGGCCTGCATGGCCAGCGTCATGCCGATGCCGATGGCGTGCCCGTTCACGGCGGCGATCACCGGTTTCCGTAGCGCGAATGCGGGCGGATCGACCGGAGAGGCGGAAAATGTGCTGCCATCGGGACTTTCGAAGGTGTCCGCACCGCCGGACAGGTCCGCTCCGGCACAGAAGGCAGGAGCGGCACCGGTCAGCACGAGCACCCGCACCGCATCGTCGGCGTCGAGGTCGCGGTACGCCTGCCCGAGCGCGCGCCCCATGGCACTGGTGAAGGCATTGCGGCGCTGTGGGCGGTCCAGAGTCAAAACCGCCACCCCGCCGTCAATTTCGACGCGCAGGCCGCTCATGAAGCGGCCTGCAGCGCGGCGATCAGGTCCATGACGTGTGCGGCGTCGACCTCGTATCCCGGGAAATAGCAGCAGATCCGGTCGGCGTAGGCACCGAAGCGAGCCACGATGGCGGCAGCGCAGTCTTCGGGTGTGCCGTGGACGGCCAGCGTCCGGAGCATCCGGTGATCGATGAGCTCGGTCATCGCGGTGACCTCGCCCCGCTTCGACAGGGCGTTCAATTCCGGTTGCAGATCTCCCCACCCCTCCACGTCGAGCACCGAACGGTAGGCCGGAGTCGATCCGTAGAAGGCGAGCAATCGGCGAGCGCCGTGGGCGGCGGCGTCCAGTTCTACCGCGGTCCGACCGGTCGCGACCACTACCTGCGGGTAGATCGCCAGCTCCGCGGCGTCGCGACCGGCGCGCTCGAGGCCCTCCGCAATGGCGGGCCGGGTGCGCTCGCGGAAGTGGCGGGCGCTGTTGAACGGCATGACCAACAACCCGTCGGCGACTTCGGCGGCCACTCGGGTCATGATCGGACCCAGCGCGCCGAGGCAGATCTTCGGTAGCCCATAGGGATTGGGCCCGGGGTCGAAGGTCGGCGGCATGAGGGTATGCCGGGTGAATTCACCCTCGAAGCGCAGTGCCGTGCCGTGTTGCCAGGCACCGAGGATCGCCTTGACCGCCAGCACCGCTTCCCGCATCCGCGCCGCCGGCCGCGACCACTCACCACCGTAACGCTTTTCGATGTGCGTTCGGGTTTGCGAGCCCAGCCCCAGCCGGAACCGGCCGCCGCTGAGCAGGTGTAGATCGTAGGCTGCGTGCGCCAGATGCAGCGGGCTGCGCGGCAGCGCGATGGCGACATTGGTCATCAGATCGACCGGTTCCGCGCCCGCCGCCAGGGCCAGCGGCAGGAAGGCATCGTGCGCGCCCTCGAAGGTGAACAGTCCGTCGGCGCCGCATGCGACCAATTCGGCCGCCCGAGCGGCCATTTCGCCGGGTCGTCCGTCCAGCTGCAGATCGACCTTCATCGAGCCTCGGAGGGTGGCTGAAATTCTCTTTCCACTATTACATAGTAGCATGTTACGTTATTGGGGGGTGTTCCAGATCACGCCTGCTTTCGGTTACGCAACCCGGCCCATTTTCGGAATCCCCGGCGATCGGTCCGCAGTACGACCAGATGGTCGAATACGCGACCGCGCTGCGGTCGGGCACCTCCGAAAGTGACCCCTTACAGCAGATTCCTGCTGGACATGGACAGACGCCTGGAACTGACCAGACAAGCCGCTTGACTCCCTCGCAGCCGCGCCTGGCTGCCGGAAACCGAATCCCCAGCTCTAACCGCCTTCCTGCGCCACGCCCACGACATCGCATCCGCAGCCAACCTCGAGCAGACATCCCGGCGTGCCGACAACGTCACCACCGCAGCAACCTGCTGCACGCCACCAATCCGACCCACACAATCGACAACCGCCTGATCCCGAACTGGGCGAAAACGATCATTCGAGTCCCAGCGACAGCCACGCCGACCATCTTCTGGAACCCGCAGCTCGCACACCACACCCTTTGGGACACAACCCGTGTGCGATATCTACGGGACACGTGTGAATACCAGCGAAACGATCTGCGACCCAGCGCAATTGGTCCTTACCAGACTGCTCGACGAGCTCGTCGCGACTACCCGGATTCTGGCGCTACTGCACCGCGGTGCCGATCTTGCACTGCAGATTGTCCAACTTCTCGATCGCATCGGCGTATCCCGCACGGCCGTAGACCAATTGGTGGTCACCGTCTATGGCATCACCGTGGCCGCCGTCGAGAATCCCGAGGACTGGCCCCGGGAGCGCATCGAGTCGCTCATCGACCGCACCCTGGCATCGGTCGGCATCACCACTCCCGCCGGGGCGTGACACTCAGGCGCGACCAGTCGCCACGCCCTGGGACGCCATAACATACAGGGCATCGGCCAGGCCCGACACGAACGGCTCGACCTGCCCGCCGACGCGCAGTAGGGCGTGGAATGTCGTTGTGCCGGAGAGAATTTCGAAGAGGAGGTCCGGGTCGGTACCCGGCGCTATCCGACCATCGTCGACTGCGCCGCCGAGCAGTTCCGCGAATGCCTTGCGCACCGGAGCCCCGATGGTCAGCAACCGGCGGCGAGCCTCCTCGGTCTGCGAATCGGCGAGCAGTCCCGGCACCCCGGCGCGGGCGGCGGGACTGTCCGCGCGGGCCAGGAATATGCGCACCCAGGTCGCCAGATCGGCGCGCAGATCCCCGGTCGGCTCGGGTAGTGCGTGCGCGCCCGGCCCGTGGATGGCCTCCTCGAGCAGCGCCTGCCTGGTCGGCCAGCGCCGATAGATAGCGGGAGTGTTCACCCCGGCGCGCTTGGCAATCGCGACGACGGTCGTCTGCGGATAACCGACCTCGGCGAGCAAGTGGCGCGCGGCAATGAGCACGGCGAGGTCCTTGTCGGCGTCACGTGGGCGCCCGGGACGCCGCGGGGTATCCGAGGTCACAATTACATAGTAACCTGTTACGTTATTTAACAGCGATCCACACCGTACCGGCGAGCCCTCGGATGATCCGTGCCACCGGATTCCAGGAGAAGGCACCCGCTGGGCGAGGGCAGATCATGAGGTCACTCCTGGCTCGCAGTCCCGACGATCCATCACCATCGTGGCAGCACTCGGCTCATCGGCGCCGCTCCTGCTCGTCTGCAGCTGTCTGCAGAACAATCCACCCGGCCCCGGATCGGATCAGACCACCGTAACGTCCGCGACCGTGAGTCAACAATCCACGCGGCAGCGCAGCCGTGTCCACGCCCTCGCCGCAGCAGTCGCGCTGACCTACGCCGCGATCTCCGGTGCGACGCCGGCCTGGGCGGCCCCCGACTATCAGCCCGCCGGAACGGTCGAAGCCACCTACTACCAAGCGGGTCCGCATCCGGTAGCCACGCGGACCGGCACCGACTGCTGCACATCCACCCACGATGGCTACGACATCTGGTACCCGGCGGACCTGGGCGCGACCGGGACGCGCTACCCGATC
This sequence comes from Nocardia sp. NBC_00403, assembly GCF_036046055.1. Taxonomy (NCBI): domain Bacteria; kingdom Bacillati; phylum Actinomycetota; class Actinomycetes; order Mycobacteriales; family Nocardiaceae; genus Nocardia; species Nocardia sp. NBC_00403. Next base: position 4,224,682 of record NZ_CP107939.1, on the reverse strand, counting down.
ATCACCTGGGGAGATGGCACAGACGCGCATCCTCGCCAGTACGACTACCTGTTGTCGCATCTGGCCTCCTGGGGTTTCGTAGTGATCGCGCCGGACATGACCAGCACCGGCACGGGTGCTCAAATGCTCGATGCGGTGACCTATCTGACCGAGCAGGACCGTGATCCGGCCAGCGTCTTCTACGGGAAGGTGGATACCCGGTCGGCGGGCGCAATGGGCCACTCCCAGGGCGGATTGGGCGCGCTCAACGCTCTCGCCCGTTCGAGGGGCGCACTCACCACGGCGGTCACCGTCGAGATGCCCTTGCAGGCCCTCTGCAAGGCATTGCCGCTCGTGCCCGGACAGGACATCTGCATCGACCCCACCACACTGACCTCGGGCTCGGTGCTGCTGGTCAACGCCACCGCGGACCCCATCTCCCCGTCGAATCAGCCAGCGCCACAGCAGCAGATCGGCCCGCAATCCATGCAGGGCTATTACGATGCGATGCCCGCTGGGCTACCCAAGGCCAAGGCAGCGTTGATAGGCGCCAACCACAACGACATTCAGGGCCAGCCCGGGTGCACGAACTACGGGTGCACCGCCGGTGTGGACGGCTACCTCGGCTACCTCACCGCGTGGTTCATGGACCGGCTGCGCGGTGATTCCCACGCGCGCAGCGCATTCGCCTCCGGCACCGGCGAAATACTGCGCAACGCGCACTGGGCCGATCAGGCCAGCAACATCACGAACTGACCGACGACTAGGACTTTCATATGGACGACCGCATCGAGAAACTGCTGGCAAAGCTCGATCTGCCCGGCAAGCTACGACTGATCTCCGGAGCAAGCTTGTTCCGGCTGGCGGGTGATCCCGCCATCGGGCTCGCCGAAATGCCGGTATCGGACGGCCCGTCCGGTGTGCGCGGCGAGAACTGGGACGAGCGCGATCCCTCGGTGAGCCTGCCCTCCGGGACCGCCGTGGCGGCGACCTGGGATCCGCAGCTGCTCGACGAAGTCGGCGCGCTGATCGCCGCCGAGGCCCGGCGCAAGAACGTGTACGCGGTGCTGGGACCGACCATCAATCTGCACCGGTCGCCGGTGGGCGGGCGGCACTTCGAATGCTTCTCCGAGGACCCGGTACTCAGTGGCGAGATGGCCGCCGCCTATGTCAGGGCGGTGCAGGAGCACGGGGTCAGCGCGTGCCCGAAACACTTCGTGGCCAACGACTCCGAGACCGACCGCTTCACCGTCGATGTCCGTGTCAGCGACCGCGCGCTGCGTGAGCTCTACCTGTACCCGTTCGAACGGGCCGTCGAGGCCGGCTCCTGGATGATCATGGACTCCTACAACGGCGTGAACGGCGTCGCCATGTCGGAGAATCCGCTGCTGGACGAACCACTCAAGGGCGCATGGGGATTCGATGGCGTGGTGGTGTCCGACTGGGGTGCCGTCCGCAGTACCGAGGGCGCGGCCGGGGGCACCGATCTCTGCATGCCCGGCCCCCCGATGCTGTGGGGTGAGCCGCTGCTGGCGGCGATCCGGTCCGGTGCGGTCCCCGAGTCCGCGATCGACGATAAGGTGAGACGGATCCTGCGATTCGCCGCCCGCGTCGGCGCGCTGGACGAATCACCCAGGCCCACCGTGTATTTCACCGAAAGTCAGATGCGCGACGTGGTTCGCGACATCACCACCCAGGCCATGGTGCTGGTGCACAACGACGGAACACTTCCCCTACGCCAGGACACCGCGGTCGCATTGCTGGGCCCGGCCGCGACGGAACCGCGCATCATGGGCGGCGGCAGCGCGACGGTGATCCCGGATCACATCAGCACTCCCCTGGCCGGATTGGCGGCCGTACTGTCGGTGACGCATACGCCGGGTTACCGCTTGGTCGAGGGGTTGATCCCCGCCCCGCTCGAGCTGATCACCGATCCCGAGACCGAAACGCCGGGAATGAATGTGCGGTACTTCGCGGGTGAGACCGAGATCGGCACCCGGCACCGCGCGACCGGCACCGTGATCATGCTCGGTGACGACCTGGCTACCGAGGCGACGCTGATCGAATTGCACGCGCGGGTGCGCGCCGATGTCGCGGGCGAATGGGAGATCGGTTTCGGTGGCACCGGCCCGGTGCGACTGGATATCGACGCAACGGTGGCGATCGAAGAGAACGTCACGATGACCGGGGGCGATCCGGCCGCGGCACTGCTGAACCCACCGCAGCGGTCGGTGACCCGGACCCTCACCGTCGGCCAGGAAGTCGACGTGCGGATCGCCGTCACCGTCCAGGGGGCCATCCCGGGTCTGGGTGTCGTCATGGGCATCACGCTGGGCATCAAGCGCCCGCAACGCTCGGAGGATGAAGAGTTCACGGCCGCAATCGAATTGGCGCGCACCGCCGAGGCCGCTGTAGTCGTGGTCGGCACCACCGAGCACATCGAGAGCGAAGGCAGCGACCGCACCTCGCTACGCCTGCCCGGCCGCCAGGACGAACTCGTCGCCGCGGTCGCCGCGGTGAATCCGCGCACCATCGTGGTGGTCAATTCCGGCGCTCCGGTAGAGATGCCGTGGCGCAACGATGTCGCCGCCGTACTGCTGGCCTGGTTCCCCGGCCAGGAGTTCGGCACCGCACTCGCCGAAATCCTGACCGGCGTGGCCGAACCCGGCGGGCGGCTGCCCACCACCTGGCCCAAGACCATCGCCGAGGTCCCCGTCCTCGACACCACGCCGGCGAACGGCGTCCTCGACTACACCGAAGGCATCCATATCGGCTACCGCGCCTGGCTGCGCGCCGGCATCGAACCCGCCTACCCCTTCGGGCACGGACTCGGCTACACCACCTGGTCCTCCAGTGATCTGACGGTCTCCGGCCGCACGGCCACCCTCACCGTCCGCAACACCGGCGCCCGCACCGGAAAGCAGGTCTTCCAGGCATACCTGTCCCGACCGGACAGCGCCATCGACCGCCCGGTTCGCTGGCTCGCGGGCTTCACCACCGTCACCCTCGAACCCGGACAGTCACGCGCCATCGACATCGAGCTGCCACAGCGCGCTTTCGAGCACTGGACCGAGCACGGCTGGGAAACCGAGCCCGGAGTCTTCACCCTTCATGTCGGCACATCGGTCACCGATCTTCCCCATACGGCGGACATGAACTGACCCATGCGGCCGTCCGCTCGTCCCCCTTGCGCGGAACGAGCGGACGGCGGCGGGCGAACCGGCGCTCGATGGTACGAATCCGACCCGAATCGGACCTGCGAAAAACCTCAGCCCTGATCACGGCCCGAGAATCCGGTGAGATAGTGCCGGCGCTGGACTGAGAACCGGCCGAAGACCTCGGTAGCGGCAGCTTCGTTTTCAGGTCGACCCCACCGACGGGGCGCCGGACCGTATGACGGCGTAGACGCATCCGAGCTCGGCCGTGACGGGCATGGGGATTGTGAACGGATGCAGGTCGGCTCTGCCCATCGCTCTGGTGACCCGGTTGAGCATCAGCGACAACCGATGCCATTCGGACAGGATCGTCGCGATATCCGACTCGGTGTAGGAATTCCGAAGAACGATGCCGACGATACCGGCTGGCAGCGGGCGCAATAGGCACAACGCTCGAATATTTATTTCTTCAGATCGGCCGTGAACGGATCCGCGCCGGCCCCCTCGGTGAATCCGGACAAATTCAGCTCTACACAAATGCGCATTTTCTATTGCGACTCGCGTCATACTTTGGTCGAAGCTTGCGGGCAAGGCTCACCACAGCCGAATAACGATCCGACACCAACTAGTACAGAGGGATTCGCCATGAACAGCACCGAGAAGCGTTCGATACTGGCCCGTATCTCACCAATGCAGTGGTTTGCCCTCGCGGTGACGGTATTGGCGGTCGTCTTCGTCGCCGAGAACCGCAGCAAGGTCTCCATCGAATTCCTGTTGATCACTATTCGTTCACCGATGTGGCTGATCCTGCTGACAATGTTCGTGATCGGATGGGTCACCGGTGTACTCACCATGCGCCGCCGCTCGAAGTAGTCACCCACCCGGATTGTCGTGTCGCGGAATCCTCCTGTCCAAACATACGAGGAGACGCGTAATTTCGGGAATGGCAGACCACTATCACGGGCGATTTACAGGAACACGATGCGGCGCACCCTGATTCGCCTTCGGCGCATTACGTCATCAACTTGACCACCACGAAAGCCGACGAACGGCTCGAGGCGGATCCGGGGCGATCGTCGAGGGTTCGACAACGTATTCCGGCACCGACCGGCGAAGGTCCGCGCACGCCGATCCCAGGGTGATCGGCGGCTTTGCGGCGGCAGACTATGCCACCGCCGCGTCCACCGATCGCTGATACCGGCGGCTACGGGTCCACCCCACCGAATTTCGACCGGCGCGAAACTCGGTGGGGTCCAGGCTGTTACCAGCCGCAACCATTCCCAGTTCAATTGTGTCACACAATCAAATGGTGGCCGCCCCCAGTTCAGCCTGCTGACCACGAGCATCGTCGATAAGAAGTCCGGAAGCGCTACCGGGCAGACGAGCCTCGATGGCCTCGATGATGCGTGGGCGGAGTTCGGAGGCGCTGATAATGGCGTCGACCGAACCGACCTCGACAGCGCGCTGAATATTGTGCACGCGGTCGAACTCTGCGGCGACATCGCCGAGCTTCTCCGCGCGGACCGACGATCGGACCTCGTCGAGTTCCGCGGTCAGGGCCGCGCGATCGGTACCGGATCCGTTGGCGGCGCGCGCCTGCAGGTCCCGCACCCGGGGATCGGCCGCGGTGCGCGTGTTGACCTCAGCGGAGAACACCACTGCCGCGGCCGGAGCACCGCCGAGCACCGAGGCGAACGAGCCTTGCAGCGCGAGCACGGTCATATTCGGGTTCAGCGCCTTCGAGAACACCACAAACGCACCACCGTGGTATCGCGAAATCACGCAGAACACAATGGGGCCTTGGAAGTTCACGATCGCGCGGCCTATTTCGGCGCCGTACTCCAGCTGCAGCTTCCGCATCGATTCGGGCGAGCCGTCGAAGCCCGACAGGTTTGCGAGCACGACCAGCGGCCTATTGCCACTGGCCGCGTTGATTGCCCGCGCGGCCTTCTTCGACGACTGCGGGAACAGGGTGCCCGCGGTGTAGGTGTCCGGGCCATCGGTAGACGGGAATCCGCGCCGCGGCACCCCCCGTGACTCGATGCCGAGCAGGCACACCGGGATGCCGCCGAGATGCGCGTCCTGCACCACTGCCGTTTCGGCGTCGGCCATGCCGGCCCAGCGTTCCAGCACTGGGTGGTCCTGGTCGGAGAGTGCCCGCATCACGGTCCGGATGTCGAAGGGCTTCTTGCGGTCCGGGTTGGCGGTGGCGGAGAAGATCTCGCCGACGGTGGTGAAGTCACTGTCCGCCAGTACGTGCGGGAAGTCGGAGACATCCCGCTCGACGGGGTCGCTGGTCTGCGACCGCCGCGGCGCCTGCTCGCCCGGTGCGACGTAGGTGTGGTCGTAGTGCGACATCAGCACGTCGCGCGCTGCGGTCAGATTCGGCGCCCAGTACTGCGCTTGCCCGTTCGGACCCATCACCCGGTCGTAGCCACCGATGCCGAAGTTGTCCTCGGCCGACACACCACCGGAGAAGTCCAGCGACTGCTTGCCGGTCAGCACCATCGCGGAGTCAGGCGTCATGACCAAGATGCCCTTGGTGTGCATGAGCATCGTCGCTTCGGCGTTCCAGTACGGCTGTGCACCGACATTGATGCCTGCGACCACGATGTTGATCTCACCGCCGTCCTGGGTGAACTCGACGATCCGCTTGAGCGCAGCCGCCACCCAGTCCATGTTCTCGGTGCCCGACGCCATGGAGATCCGAGCGCCGGAGGACAAGGCATACCACTCCAGCGGTACCTGCATCCGTTCGGCCAAGTCCAACGCGGCGATCACGCGGCGGCACTCCGGTTCCGACAGTGCGCCCAGCGACTTCGTCGGATCACCGAGCAGGATCACCCTGGTGATGCCCTGTGGATGCTGCGGGGTCGGTGTGGTGACCACGCCCGCGACGATCGCTGCGGTGTTGCGACCCTTGGGTCGGTCGACCGGCACCAGTGTGTGGTCGGCGTCGAGGTCGTATTCGGCGAAGTCACCGAGCAGACCGGTCAGCTCGTAGGGGTACACGGTGTTGCGGCTGCTGGCCCGCAGCACTTTCTGTCGGTACTCGTCGATCGGCTCGACCGGCTCGTCGGACCGTTCGCCGACGGTCACTTCGGTGGCGTCGATGCCGATATGCACGGCCACCTTGATCAGCTCGCCGGTGTTGGGATCGCGCTGGCGTGCGATGAGCAGGATCTCCTCGAGCCCGGCGCCCGCGGTCGTCGGCCGCACATGCTGGACGACCGTTTCCAGTTCGGCAGGGGTGACGTCGATCGGTGGCCAGATGTACATCACGATGCGGTTGGTGTTGAAGCGTTTGGCCGACGGCCGCTGCGACTGCGCACGGCGGATCGAGTCGAGGCAGGTGGCGATGGTGGCCTCGGCGGTCGGCAGCGCGAGCAGCCGGCCGTCGTGCTCGCGCAGTGCCGCCAGGTCACGCACCTGCGCAAACGCGATGAGGCGGTCGTCCGCCGGGTTCTCTTTCGCGACGCATCGGAACAGGTAGACCTCCTCGTCGTCGGAGGACGGCAGGCGGGTGAGGTCGAACTTGCGCAGCCGCTGCATCTGCATCCGTTGCGCGATGTACGGGTGCAGGCCGCGGATCAGTCGCTCTTCGGCCATACCGGTGGCAGATGGGCGGAAGGTGAAGTGGTGGTGCATCACCGCACCGCCGCTACCGGCGACGGTGGCGGTGATCCGGTGCACCTGGTTCGGCATCCGGTGCGCGCTGAGGGCATCGTGCAACGCCGCTGCCATCGCGTCGAAGTCCCCTGGCTGCTTCTCCCAGCTGAGGTAGATGTCGGCGTCGATGGACGCGGCGCCGGTCGCCACTTCGGTGAGTCCGCGCAGCGCGGTGCCGAGCGCGTCGAAGCTCACCGCCGCGGACACCAGGCTCAGACCGCGGCGCTCCGCGATCACAAATGTGCAACCGCCCACGTCTTGGGTGCGAACGCTGGTGAGGCCCTTGTTGCCGTAGTACCGCCTGGTCAGCACCTCCAGCATGACCGTGTTGTCCAGGTTGCCGCGCACCAGCCGTTGGCCGAGCAACCGCACCAGCGGCTCGGTGCTGCGCACCATGTCGGCAATGTGCTCGGCGCGATCGGGCGCGTCCGGGTGCGCGTCCAGGTGGCGCAGGTGCCTGCGGATGTTGGTGTATGCGCGAGCACGATTACGCCGCAGCAACGGATGGCCGTACCAGGCGTACACCACACCGCGGGCAAGGTCGGCGATCACGGGGAAGCGCACCTGCGTCGCGGCCACCAGCCGCTCCAGCGCCAGGCCGACGGGCTCGCGCAGCGCCGCATCCGGCATCGGCTCCTGCAGCCACTCGCGCAGCAGCGTCGTGATGACGGTGACGGTGTCGGATGGGCGTTGCTGGGCGAGGAAGATCCGGAAGACCGCGGCTTCGAGTTCGGGCGAACGTTCCAGATCGGTGACACCATAGTGCCCGAGCGCGTTGGCGAGCTTGGCTTGGAACGACTCCGGCAGCCCGGCCCGCTCGACGTCGAGGCTTTGCAGGTAGGTGTGGAAGTACTCGCGGGCGCTGTGGACGTGGCTGTGGCTGCCCTCCTCATCCGACGAGCGGTTGTGGCTCAGTTCTGCGAGGTCGGCGAACACCGCCACGAGTTCGAGTTCCTCGGCGAGCGGTCGATGGCCGTCCTTCAAGGCCGCCCGGCGCGCGGTGAGGTAGTCGTCGAGCACTCGGCGATCGTCGTGCGGGTCGACGTCGAACCCGAGCAGCAGGCTGCGCAGGTCCTCCTGACCGCGGGTCGTTCGCTCGTGCGGTTGGACTTGCGCGGACTGGACGGGCAGGTCCAGCTCGACGGACCCGACCGCGGTGGTGTCCTCGGCTTCGTCCTCATCGGCGAGCGGTTCGAGCCACAGCAACGGTGCACCGGTCTCCACCTGGGTGCCGACGGACACGACGCATTCCTTGAGCCGTGCCTTGAACGGCGCGCGCAGCACCGTCTCCATCTTCATGCTCTCCAGCACCAGCACCGGCGCGCCCGCCTCGACCTCGGCGCCGATCTCGAGCGGCGTGGCGACAACCAGCGCGGGGGCGGGTGAGCGGACGACGCCGCCCTCGTCGCGGCTGATCCGATGTGTCACACCGTCGACATCGACGAGGTGGATCGGCCCGTGTGTCCCGGTGATCAGGCGGTACCTGCTGCCGTTGACCAGAATCTGCCCGGTGTGATGATCGAAGCGCTCGAGATCGACGTCGGCGGTGCGGATATCGCCACCCGCCTCGATACCGATGCGGAACCGGTGCGCACCGATGCGTGCGACGCGTACGCGGTAGCCGACGCCGCGCAGTTTGAGGTCGAGCGGTCGGCCGCTTGCGTGTTGCACCTGAGGACGTCCGCCGGAGGCCGTGGACAGCAGCCGGTGCCGCTCGACGCGCTCCTCCTCCTCATAGGCATCGATGGCGGCGGCGGCCAGCGCGATGGCGGAGTGTCGGTGCGACACGAGCCGGCCCGCACCGCGGACGCGGTCGATCCAGCCGGTGTCTGCGCTGGCGTCGATCACTTCGGGCTGGTTCAGCAGGTCGAGCACGAAGCTCTTGTTCGTTGCGCCGCCCTCGATGATCACCCTGGTCTGCGCCATTGCCCGGCGCAGCCGGCCAAGCGCTTCCTCGCGGTTACGGCCGTAGGCGATGATCTTGGCGATCATCGAGTCGAAGTCGGCGGGAATGGTGTCGCCCTCGCTGACGCCGGTGTCGACGCGGATGCCAGGCCCGGCGGGCAGGTCCAGCCGCGCGATGCGGCCCGGGGCGGGCGCGAAGTCGCGGTCGGGGTCTTCGGCGTTGAGCCGGGCCTCGATGGCGTGCCCGCGCTCGGCCGGCGGGTCACCTTCGAGCCGGCCGCCGGAGGCCACCAACAGCTGCGCCCGAACGAGGTCGAACCCGGTGGTGTACTCGGTGATCGGGTGTTCGACCTGCAGGCGGGTGTTGACCTCGAGGAATGCGAAGAGCTGGTCACCGGGGTGGTAGAGGAACTCGACGGTCGCCGCACCGCGATAGTCGACCGCGATAGCCAGCCGCTCGGCCGATGCCTTGAGCTCGGCTGCCTGCTCGGGACGCAGTACCGGTGACGCGGACTCCTCGATGACCTTCTGGTTGCGCCGCTGCACCGAGCAGTCGCGAACGCCGAGCGCCCACGCAGTGCCCTGGCCGTCGGCGATTACCTGGACCTCGACATGCCGGGCGCCGGTGACCAGCCGCTCCAGGAATACGACGCCACTGCCGAACGCCCGCGCGGCCTCCTGCCGGGTGCGCTCGTAGGCATCGACGAGCTCTGCGTCGTTCGTGATCACCCGAATGCCGCGCCCGCCGCCGCCTGCGGTCGCCTTCAGCATCAGCGGGTAACCGATCTCGGTTGCGGCTGTCAGGGCGGCTTCCACGGTCTCGACCGCACCGCGGCTCCAAGGCGCGACCGGCACACCGACCTCCTCGGCGATCAGCTTCGCGCCGATCTTGTCGCCGAGCTTGCGCATGGCGTCCGGGCTGGGGCCGATGAAGGTGACTCCGATCTGTTCGCACAGCTCCGCGAAGGCCGGGTCTTCCGCGACGAAACCCCAGCCGACCCAAGCGGCGTCGGCTTCGGTCTCCACCAACGCACGTTCGAGCGCCTTCAGATCCAGGTACGGGCGTGCGGACGCCGGACCGAGGTCGTAGGCGATGTCGGCCTCGCGCACGAACGTCGCGTTCCGGTCGACATCGGTGTGCAGTGCGACGGTTTCGATCGGCCGCGCAGTCTCCGCGGCCAAGTCTCGGACGGCGTTGATGAGGCGCATGGCGGCCTCTCCCCGGTTCACGATGGCAATGCGGCTGAACACTCGCGAGTCCTTCCTTTCCAGAGCGCTGGCCCGATCGACGGGCGAGGGGTTGCAACTCTCGGTCACGCGTAGTGTGCACCTCTATTGCGCTCAGGTACACAGCGTGTGGGTGTTACTCGCACGTATCGTTGGAAATGCCTCATGTGAGGCCATGTCAGCGGTGGCGGAATTCCACAGCTAGCGGCCGACAGCGTAGCTGAGCAGGGCGTCGATGAACGTATTCGAACGAGAGCGGGGGCGTCGATCCGCGACCAGCACGTGCCAGCTGCATTGACCTGCAATGTTTCTCTTATTTCCGGGCCACGCGACGGCGGGCCGTATCCGATCGGCAGGGGCGCCCGAGAAGCTCTGAGGCGCTCCGCCGCAGTGGAGGAAGTGATCTGTGTGGCCGACATTCTCGATGTACTGCACGCTCGCTGCGCTGAGATCGCGGGCGAGGCGATCCTCTCGGGAGAGGAGCATCCCAACCTCACACTGACCACACGCGAGGTGGCGGACCTGCTCAACCACATAGCCGACCTACACCGTCGCTACTATGACATCGACCTCGCTTACCGTGAACTCGACCACCGATACACCGTGCTTCACCGAGCGGCCGGCGAAGCCACCGTATCGCTGGAGAGGATCCGCGCCGCGCTGGAGCAACGCACCGCACACCCGGAAGCCCAGCTACGCCAGGCATGCACCATCGCCCGTTTCGCTGCCCAGAACCTCACTGCCGCAAGCCTGGACACTGAAGGAGCAGGGAGTTGACACCACCGCGCGGGAGCTGGTTCGTGTTCTCGCATGCCAGGACATCCACTCAGGCCTCTGGTCGCCGACGCTCTTGCCGAATTCGCGCTCTGTTGTGGGATTTCATTCCCGACCCACGGAGGTGAAAGACATATCCGCGTAGCGGTTTCCGGCGACCTGTCCCGCGATCGGTTCCAACACGGCGAGCTCGGCGGCGGTCAGCGCGATGGTCGCGGCCGCTACGTTATCGGCCAGCCGGGCGCGGCGGCGAGTGCCGGGGATCGGAACAACCGACAGGCCGTGCACGGTGGCCTGCGCGTGCACCCAGGCGAGCGCGACTTCTGCGAGGGTGATGCCGCGGGCGTCCGCGATGGCGCGCAGCGGGGCGAGTAGTTCGGTGTTGTGCGCGGCGTTGTCGCCGGAGAACCGCGGCATGGTGTGCCGGAAATCTTTCGCATCCGCCGAGTCACCTGCAGGGGTAAAGGAACCGGTGAGGAATCCGCGGCCGAGCGGCGAGTACGGCACGAATGCCACGCCGAGTTCCGCGGCGGCGGGCACCGCCGTGCGCTCGACATCCCGGGAGAACAGCGACCACTCGGACTGTATGGCCGCAATCGGGTGGACGGCGTGGGCCGCACGCAGTTCGTCACCGGTCACCTCGGATAAACCGAGCGCCCGAACCTTTCCCTGCGCAACCAATTCCGCCATCGCGCCGACCGATTCTTCGATCGGCACCGCCGGATTGCGGCGGTGCATGTAGTACAGGTCGATGGTGTCGGTACCGAGCCTGCGCAAGCTGGCCTCCACCGCATTGCGGATGTAGGCGGCGGAGTTGTCGATGCCTCTGTAGGTGGGATCGTCGGCCTTGCGGACGATGCCGAACTTGGTGGCAAGTACCACCCGGTTCCGATTGGCCTCGACGAAATCGCTGAGGAACTCCTCGTTATGGCCGGAGCCGTACATGTCGGCGGTATCGAACAGGGTGACACCGAGTTCCAGTGCGCGATCCAGGGTCGACCGCGACTCGGTCAGGTCGGCGGTTCCGTAGAACTCGCTCATCCCCATGCAGCCGAGTCCCTGCACACCCACCTCGATGCCAGTGCTGCCGAGCGTCGTAGTGGGAAGCGTATCGGTGGAGGTCATGTCGTGATCCCTTCGTGGTAGCGCGGGTGAGAGATACCGGACGGACCGCCGGGACTTCGCCCTCGCGATTCGCTCACCACACTCGCTCTTCTCGTCGAACATCGACGACGCTATCCACCTGGAGTGCACTCGAAGCAAGGCCTGGTGCTCAGAAAAGTGGAACGTCGTCGAACGGGCGATTTGATCGACGCTCACCCCCGGCCGCGCTGCTCGTGGGCCTCCCCGCCTACGGCGACCGAGCGGATGACCTGCTTCGCGTCGACACACTACGAAGCGGTAGCCGGTCTCGAATCCCTATAGAGCTGTTGGGTTTTCGGCATCGCATAGACGACAACGCAGCATTGGAGGCGGCGAGATGAACCTGTCCTCGGAACCAGTTCAATCCAGTCGCGACGGATCGACAGCGGCCGCCGCTACCGCGTCGCTCGGGTGCCGGTGAGCTCCGCTGTCGAGCCAGGGCGCGGACGAGGACGGTTTCCCGGACCGGCCAGGAGCGAGTCGACAACGAACATGTCCGCATCGTGCTCACCGCTCGTTGCTGTCAGCCCCCTGTTTTATGGTGGCGGTCATGGTCGATATCGCGGTGCGCAGCCAGGTGCCCGGCATGTCCGGTGATGATCTGCCGGCAGTGCTGGTACGGCTGGCCGACGAGCGCACGATAGTGCGGGAGCTGGTCCGGCGTGCGGTCGAGGAGCAGATCCGGGAGCTACGCACCGATGCGGCACGCTGTCGGCGGATGCTCGACCGCCAGTACCTGTCCAACGCCGACCTCCGGACGCAGGCCACCAATGGTGCGATCAGAATGCCGCAGCAGGCGCCGGCGGACCCGGACGTTACCGAGGAGGTGGCCCGGGCGCACCGGGCCTTCGCCAGGGGCACATTCGTGGTCTTCGTCGACGGACGGCAGGTCGTCGACCTCGACGAGGAGGTCGTGCTTCGGCTCGGTGCACCGGTGGTGTTCCTGCGGCTGGTCGCGCTGGCGGGAGGCTGATTGCGGTGGAGCGATCCGTACCAGAGATCTACCTCGACGTCGTCCGCGAACAGCGTGAGGCGCTGTGGCGGCTGGTGGACCAGGCGCGGGTCCTGGCGAAGGCCGGCGACCTGGCGGGCTTGTGGGACACCGCCGAGGTGATCCGGCTCCGGATCGAGCACGGCGACGACCAGACGATCGGCAATCTGGCACCACACGTGGGCGACATCGTTTCGGAGCTCGACGATCTCTACGACGCCGGCTTCCCGGTCGACCGGCCGGACGACGTTACCGGCCTGCTTGCCGCGCCGTGGCCGACGGCTCACCGGAAATCTCTGCTGGCCGCCGCCCTGGGGAGCGACGTCCGGCACCGGCAACTGCTCGACGAGATCGCGGAACAGGCCATCGCCACCACCGACACCCACCTGCTGCGGGTGCTCGTGTTCACTCCGCTCGGCACCCTGCGCCGAGAGACCGTGGCGCAGATTCTCGACACGCTGCACCGAGCCGGCGCCCTTGACGACACCGTGGTCGAACGGGCCTTCACCGACGACCGCTACCTCGGCTACGCCATCATCGGCCACTCGCCGACCGGCGACGCGACCAGCCCGCCGCTGACCTGCGCGGACACCGTCCGCAAACACGTGGATGCGCTGACCTGGCGGCTCGTCTCCGCACCAGCCCCCGCCGACTGGGACGAGCTGCCCAAGGTGCTGGCGCCGCGCGGTCTGCGGTTTGCTCGTGCGGCGCTGACCTGGCAAGGCGACCAGCGGGTGGCCGATCACCTCGGGGCGGCGGAACTTACCGACGAGGAACGCACCGCCCTTCTCGACCTGCTGCGGGATCGACCCGTAGAGGAACAACGCCGGGCGTTCGGGTGGCGGCTGCGCGCCGGTGACGCCGACACGCTGCTACCGCTGTTCGACCTGGAACGCGCCGCGCCATTGCTGCGCCTGATCCGGGCGATGCCAGTCGGCGAAGCCACCCGCCAGGACCGGGCGGTCCTCCTCGCCGCGATCGAGAACGCCGGCCCGGACGCTGCTCGGCGCCTGCTGGAACTCGAACCCAATGAGCTGGTCTCCGCGGTCATGGGTGGCAACCGCGCCCAGGTGGTGAAGCGCGTCAAACACAATGCGCTGCAGGGCATCGCCGCGTTCGGGATGCTGCCGCTCGCTCCGGACGAGACGGTCCTCGACCGCTACCTGGCGCTGCGCGAGTCCGCGAAGAAAGGCGCCAAGCTCGGCCCCAACCGCAGACACAGCCACGCCGCCGCGATCGCGGTCGCCCTCGACCACCTGGCGCAGGTGGCCGGCGTTCTGGAGGCGAGCCGCCTCGAATGGGACTGCGAGGCACGCATCGCCACCGAGACCCCCACGGAATTGGCGGTCGGCGACTACCGGATCGCGTTGCAATTCGACGGCGCCGACCCGACGATGGCAGTCAGCCGGGCGGGCAAGGCGCTGAAGTCGGTGCCGGCCACCGTCCGCGCCGACCCCGGCTACCAGGGGCTTCGTGAGCATCAGGAGCGACTGCGGGACCAGGCTCGCCGGATGCGGACCGGGCTGGTGGAGCGGCTGGTCGCCACCGCCGGGACGCTGGCGCCGGACGAGCTGATCCGACTGCGGTCGCTGCCGGCCGGTGCGGCGATGTTGCCTGCGCTGCTCTGGCGGGACCGAGCGGGTGTAATCGACCTGCTCGACCAAGTCGACACCACCGGCCCGGTCACCGCCGTCCACCCCGTCGAACTACACGAGCGCGGGATGCTCGCCGACTGGCAGGCGGAGATCGTGCGACGTCGCCTCCGACAGCCGATCAAGCAGGCGTTCCGGGAGCTGTATGTGCTCACTCCGGCCGAACGCGAGGCGGGCGACGTGTCGCGGCGGTTCGCCGGTCAGACGGTCAACGGCCGGATTGCGGGCCAGTTGCTGTCCGGTCGGGGCTGGTTCACCCATGGTGAGTACGACGATCATCAGGCGACCCGCGTCGTCGGCGACGGCCTTATAGCGGCGCTGCGCTGCGACTTCCACGGCTACTTCGGTATGGGGAACGTCCTTGTCGGTGAGGTCCGCTTTCTGATCAGCGGCCCCCGTGGCCTGGGCCGTTACGGTGCCCCGACCGGCTCGGGCAGTGTCGGTGGCACGCCAGTGCCGCTGGTCGACGTTTCGCCGGTGGTGTTCTCCGAGGTCATGCGAGACCTGGACTTGGTGGTGTCGGTCGCCGGCACCGAGCCGGAGTTGTACCTGTCGCCGGCGCAGGCGGCGAGTCGGGCGCAGGTGCTCGCGGCGCTCATTGCCGACCTGGGGCTGGCCCGCGTCACCGTCGAGGGGCACTCGGCCGTGGTGCGGGGCACCCGGGCAACCTATCGGGTGCACCTGACCAGCGGCAGCATCCACGTCGACCCGGGCGGCTACCTTTGTGTAGTGCCTGCCTCCTTCGGCGCCAAGGCGCACCGGCGGCTGTTCCTGCCGTTCGCCGACGAGGACCGGATGACGAGCGTCATTCTGAGCAAGGTGCTCCTGCTCGCCGAGGACGAGAAGGTCAGCGACCCGTCGATCCTGACTCAGCTCGATTCCCTCACTGGCAAAGCCGCGAACTGACGTGGCCCAGCAGGCGAAATCCGCATGCTCACCACCACTTGCAGAGGGGTAGTCATGGGCGACCTCTTCGGCATCAACCCTGGAACCGCCCAGAAATGGGCCCACTACGCCCAAACGAGCTGGCCGCCTACCTCGCAGCGCGAGCGGACTCAGCGGGTGCCTTCCGGCTATCTGCGGCCGGAAGGTGTTGCCGTGGGCGGCAATTGCGATGTTCGGGCTGCCCCTCGCGATCGAGAATTCGGGTGAGCCTGGTGGACCAGCGGCGCTTGGACGAGGTCATCTCAGCGGAAGTACGGGTATTCCTGAACCCAGTGGAAACCGCGGCTGCGCAAGGGGAAGGAATCCAGGTCGACCTGTTGCAGGGCGATGGTCACCGACCGGCTGTTCAGTTGTCCGGCCATGGCAAGATGATCCGGTGCGGGCTGGTCGAAAGTGAAGGCACCCAAGGGGGTCGGCTGGGTGCCGGGTGCTGTGGGTAGCAGCACCATGGCGATTGTGTATGCGCTGGTGTCGACTATGGCGATCACCGGTACCAGCGTGCCGTCCATGCGCTGGATGGTCGCGTTCTGCCGATCGAAAACAACACGCTGCCAACGAATCTCATCAGTGGCCAAGGCCGGGACCTGCTGGCCCTCGAGGCTGAACTCTGCCACCGTCCAGATCCCGTACAGCGGTGGCTCCTTGCTGCCCGCGCCGTGGTCACGGTACGCATCCAAGCTCGAGTACGCGCCCGAGATGAGCAGCCAGATACCAAGTGCGGCTTGTAAACCCACCGCGATCCGATTCCCACGCGCGCTGCGTAGCAGCGGGCGCCGAGTCGAGCGATCAGCGGGCCGGTCGAGCACCAGCACATTCGCCAGCCTGCGCGCCTCCGGAGCCAACAGCATCGAGCACAGCAGCATCAGGTGAAATGCCAGGATCTTGGCGGGGACGTCGTAGGTCATGTTCAGCACGAACACCTGCATCGTGCACACCAGACTCAGCAGCGCGCCCACCGTCGTCGTTCTCGGAAGGAAGAGCAGCAGTCCGCCGACCAGTTCCGCAGTGCCGAGCAGGATCTCGTACGGCTGCGACACCCCGACCTGGCTCCACAACACGGCCATCGGACTGAAATCCCCGTACGGCTCGAGCAGCCTGGCCAGCGCCGGCGACGGCATCTGGTTGGGGACAACTTTGGAAAGCCCGTAGACCAGCATCTCCACGGCAAGGCATAGCCGGACGAAGAGCAGGAACCAACTGCTCAGCACCACATAGTTCGGCCGGCGCCGATCGAGAACGGTCCATAGGACGGTCGCAACCCCCGCGACGACCAGGATGCAGAACAGCAGCACCCACAGGAACGTCTGGTCACCACTGATCGAATCCTCATGCGCGGCAGCGTCTGTGCCGAACACATGCTCGCCGGCCCATTCGACGAGGGGACGCCACAGGCGTGCGAGCCAGAACGGCGTCGAGTCCGGTAGCAAGCGGCCCACCAGCCCGAGGAACTCAGAGATGATCCGGGGGTACACCAGGCAGAACAGCCCGAAGTACACAAAGCAGAGCCGAAATATGATGCATACGAACGGGTTCCAATGCTGGCCGCTGGTTTCGGGCGGCAGCTCGGCGCCTACCCGATCGTCGACCGACTCTGTACCGACCGCTGCCACTCGCATCCTCACCGTATTCGCCACAGCCCCCGACTGAAGGTATCGAACCAACCAGGTCCGTCTCAGGAAAACCCCGATCTCCGGTCAACGGTCGGCGCGATGTTCCGATCAGGCGGGGCGTTTTCGTCCGGACGGGCACTGCGGTGTCGCGGTGCGGGTGCTTTTGAGGAGGCCGAAAGTTTTGTAGGCGATGTAGCCACGCGCCGGCGAGCTCACCATCGACCGGTGATTGCTGGCCCCAACGCCGCCGACAACCAGAACGGGATCTTGATCAGAAGACCCATCAGCGCTAGCGCGGCCAGCAGGCTCGCGATCCCGCTGGGGTGGCCCGAAGATTAGAAACCGCCAGGGGGACAATAGAACTCGCGCACTGACCGGGAGGTGTCGACCAGCGGTTGGTTCGCCGGTTGATCGACGGCAAGGTGTTAAGGCGAGCAGTTCGCCTGTGATCGAGAGTTCGGCAGTAGGAGACCGTCGATTACCTGGCGCATCTTCCGGATGCTGTCGGAGTCGCCGAGGCGCAGCGCGATATTGGTTGCGTTGAGCATGGCGTCGATCTGGAAGACGGCCAGGTCGATATCAGTTTCCAGGAGCTGTCGGTCGGCGGCAGCCCGCTCGAGTTGTCGCGCGAGGGTGTCGAGCCAAGCGCGGCGTTGTCGCAGCAGTCCGTCGCGGATCTGTCCGGGGTGGCTGTCGAACTCCGGCATAGTGGCGCCCCAGAAGCAGCCGCCGGGAAACAGCGGCTGCTCGGCATAGGCGATCCACCGCTCGATCAGCATACGCATCCGGGCCGCGCCCTCCGGTGCTGCCTGCGCCGGACGGATGACCGCGCCGACGAAGACCTCGCGTGCCGTTTCCACCGTGGCCAGCTGCAGACTTTCCTTGGTGCGGAACAGTGTTTGAATTCCCGGTTTGCTGATGCCGAGGTCATCGGCGAGACGTCCGAAGCTGATCCCGCCCAGTCCGTCCAGCGACGCGATATCGACAGCGTGCCGGGTGATGAACTGGCGCGATCGTGTCCCACGCTGCCGACGCCGATCACCGGTTCGGTCCTTGTCAGGTTGCGGGGCGTCGTGCTCGGTCGTCATTCCCTCGACCTCTCGGTATCTGGTGAGACCGGCAGGAGCCAGCCGAAAAGGACCACAGCGGCGGTGACTCCGATGATTTCGGCGAGTACGAAGCCGGGGACATCGGCCGGACGGATGCCGGAGAAGGTGTTCGTCAACGCTCGGGCAACCGTCACGGCGGGATTGGCGAAGTCGGTCGGCGTGAACCAGAACGCGGCGCCGATATACGTGGCGACCACCCCGGCCACCTTCGAAGGACGGGTCCGCGAGCACACCCACACGGCGCCGACCAGACCGAAGGTCGAGACGAATTCACCGAGCAACTGTGCCCCGCCGTGGCGTGGCGAGGTGGACCACGACCAGACCGGTTCACCGAACATCAGGTCCGCCACGGCCACTCCGGTGACAGCGCCCCACACTTGCGCCGGCACATAGGCGATGGCAGCGCGTCGGGATATGTCGCCGCGGACGGCCAGGGCCGCCGTGACCACCGGATTGAAATGCGCGCCCGACACCGGGGCGAACCAT
Organism: Nocardia sp. NBC_00403; assembly: GCF_036046055.1. Taxonomy (NCBI): domain Bacteria; kingdom Bacillati; phylum Actinomycetota; class Actinomycetes; order Mycobacteriales; family Nocardiaceae; genus Nocardia; species Nocardia sp. NBC_00403. The sequence goes on along the minus strand of NZ_CP107939.1, from coordinate 4,206,037 downwards.
TCGATCAGCGCGAACAGCGCCGCCGCAGTGGCCAATGCGTTCACCAGCAGAGCGATGGCGGTGTTCCCGCCGGCGAGGCGCTGGCCGAGAATGCCCGAGCCGACGACAGCGGTGAGCAGAAACCCCGTGCCGAGTGCCTCGGCCACCAGCCTCCGAGGCAGCGAAAGCTCCTGTGCCGCAGCGGCGGCCATGGTCGGTGTGTGCATCACAGCACGCGCTCGACGTGGTAGGCCACACCGCCGTCGACCAGATACCCCGTCCCGACGGCGACGACATCGTTCAGCCAGGCGTATCGGGTCGATCCGGTTTCGAACAGCGGATTCGTCCGGAAGTAGTAGCGTGCCGGGTCGATCCGGAATCGGGTCGCCGGGTCGGCCATCTCGGCGCGCACTTCCGGCGGTATCACCCAGCGGCCTTGGTAGGTCATGTGCACCAGCTCGTCGTCATCGGTGCGCAGCGTTAGCCGAACGTCCAGCAGCATCGTCCCGTCGGGACGGAACAGCGCCCAGTCGCCACCGCCGGCAACCACCTCGCCGCGCAGCCCGGGTCCCTCGAACGATCCACCGGCCGCGCCGAAGAGCACCCTGCGGCCGAGGACGCCACCGGCGCCGAACTCCAATCGCGGGTTCAGATCCACGACTATGTCGAAAAGTGGTGCGGTTCTGATTGTTTCGACAGCCTTCGCACGCGCGTCCACCGTCATCGCCGGTCTCCCACCGTGCTCGTCCTGCGGCCGGTATCGCCGAACAGTTTGTGCCGCACCGCATCCGTGGACACGCCCGATTGCGCGCACAGGCTGGACAGGTCGAAGAAGAATCGTTCGTTCGCAATCAGGTCGTCTGCGAAGGTAAATCGGATGAACACCGGCACCTCGGCGCGCTCGCCGCTCGGAACGACCCCGAATCGGTGGCCGGTCATGGTCATTCGCGCGGTGCCCCAGCACACCAGCGACTCGCCGTCGTCGGCGTGCCCCTCCAGATCGACGTGATAATCCGGGAACGTCGTGAAGAACCGTGCCAGGGCCTGCTCGTTCTCCGCCAACCCGCGGGCCGTGGTCCCGAATGCCAGGTTCTCCAACACCATTTCGGGGTGGAGCAGCCGCAATGCCGCAGGCAGGTCCTGCCTGCTCTTCGCAACGGCCAGGACCTGCACGAGCTCGAACATGCGGTGACCATCCATGGTGAACATCCTTCGATCGCTGTCGATTCCGAGTCGTGGCGACTCGCCAAACAAAACATACAGTCGACCGTATGTAATATCAACCACCGAACCGACCACTGGAAGACAGCAGGCAGCCGAACGTGAGGCGTGGCCAGGAGAGGGTGTCGCGCACGCGTAGTGGCCAGTAGCCATGCTGAGTGCCGAACGTGCTCGTCGACGGGCCGACGCTCGTTGTCGCCGATACCGGCGCCGCAGCCCTTCCGCCCAGCATGGGCGTGCGACAGATTTGCCGGTAGCCGAATGTGATCTTGAATCGAATCCGCCGGTCATGATGGGCATGCCGTCGCGGCCTGGTTGTGCGGTGTCCAGATCTGGTCTCAGCAAACCTGTAGCGAGAGTCACGCACGAACGCCAGGAACACCCTGATGGACACCTCGTAATTGCGGGCTGTGGACATCGCAATCGGGGCGCTGCCATTGCGCAGGTGATCAATGAACGCCTCGCCTTCCTTCCGTGTCCACTGCCACGGAAACAGGCCTGCGTGTCGATCCGGTCGTCGCTCTTCGGATATGCGATCGAATGTCATAAATAATGCGTGATGTTTCACAGATAAATTCCGCAACCATGTCCGGGCGGTGAAGACATAGTGTGCACTAATATCTCCCGTCCTACTAGACAGTGTCGTGATGGAGTCGACTCCCCAGTTATTGAGAACTGGACCAGCGGGCGCACGGTGGCAGTCGTTCCGAGCTCTCATCTGACGCCGGGTGACAGGGCGCTGCTTCTTTATCGTCCTGGGCGGCATTTCGACGCGGGGTTTCTTGGTGCGCCGATGGCTGGAGCGGTTGTCGTACCCGCCCCGGTACCGGATGGTCGCGAGACAGGGCATGAGCGGCCGACAATGCTGAAACATTCAATGGTGCAACAGGTTCCAAATTCGCGAGCGACATTTCACGCTGTGTCGCCGACCAACTCCGGCCGCACCCAATGCACGTCGACGTCCGACAATGGCCACCGATGGGAGCACCGAACGGCATGGCAACGGTCGCGAGTTCATCGAGCCGGGCCCGCAAGCTGACGAGCGGCAGACGAATGTCATTGCAATGGAAGACGAAACGACGCGAATCACCGCAAATAAGTAAGGCTCCGGCTGCATCGTCCTCAGCAGCGACAAAAGGAGTAAGCTCAATCCATTCGGTGTCGATAACATCGAAATGTTGATGAACAAGTAGTAGCAAACGACGGCGTCCAGATGCCGAGTCGACCGAACCTCCCACGCCAGCGAATTGTCGACTGAACAGAGCAACCGAGGAGGCATCATGACAGTGGTCCAGAACTTCATCGACGGCAAGCTCGTCGACTCGGTCGGCGGTGCGACGATGGCGCTCGTCGACCCTGCCACCGGCGATCAGTATGGCACCGCCCCGGCGTCCAACGAGCAGGACATCGACAACGCGTATGCAGCGGCGGCCAAGGCGTTCAGCGACTGGAAGCGCACGACGCCGTCGCACCGCCAGAAGGCGCTGTTGGATTTCGCCGACGAGTTGGAGAATGTCGCCGACGCGCTTGTCGAGGCAGAGGGCCGCAACACCGGCAAGCCGAACCACGTCACCTTGGCCGCAGAGATCCCCCAGATGCTGGACCAGACCCGATTTTTCGCTGGTGCGGCACGGGTACTCGAGGGCAAGTCGGCCTGCGAGTACCTGGCCGGCCATACATCGTGGATCCGCCGGGAGCCGGTCGGCGTCATCGGGCAGGTGACCCCGTGGAACTACCCGATGATGATGGCAATCTGGAAGTTTGTGCCCGCGATCGCCGCGGGCAACACGGTGGTGATCAAGCCGAGCGACACCACCCCGGTGACGACGGTGATGCTGGCCGAACTGGCCTCCGAACACCTACCGCCAGGCGTGCTCAACGTGGTTACCGGCGACCGGGTGACCGGTGCGGCGGTGGTCGCGCATCCAACCCCGAAGATGGTGTCGATCACCGGTTCGGTGGCCGCGGGCCGTGCGGTCGCGGAGTCGGCCGGAGGCCACCTGAAGCGCACGCACCTGGAGTTGGGCGGCAAAGCACCGGTAATCGTGTTCCCCGACGCCGATATCGCTGCTGCCGCCGCCGGTATCGCGGCCTCGGGCTATTTCAACGCCGGACAGGATTGCACAGCGGCCACCCGGGTGCTCGGTCACGCGTCGGTGGCCGATGACTTGACCGCGGCGCTGGCCGAGCAGGCCGGCAGTGCAACAACGACGTTCGGCAAAGCCGCCGATGACGAGGACGCCTGGGTGCCGCCGGTCAACAACGCCAACCAACTACAGCGGGTGCTCGGCTTCCTCGACGAGGTGCCCGATCACGCTTCGGTCCTGGCCGGTGGGCACCGGCAGGGCGACCACGGGTATTACGTCGAGCCGACGGTCATCGGCGGGCTGCTCCAGCATGACCGACTGAGCCAGAACGAAATCTTCGGCCCGGTGATCACCGTGCAGTCGTTCACCGACGAAGACGAGGCGATCCGGTGGGCCAACGGCGTCGAATACGGGCTGGCATCCTCGGTGTGGACCAAGGATGTGTCGAGGGCGCTCCGCGTGTCGGCCGCGCTCGACTTCGGCTGCGTGTGGATCAACACCCACACCGTGATGGTCGCCGAGATGCCGCACGGCGGGTTCAACTCGTCCGGGCACGGCAAAGACCTGTCGATGTACGGGCTGGAGGACTACACCCGCGTCAAGCATGTGATGGCCAAGATCGACTAGCCAGTCCTCCGCGAGCAATTCTGTCCCCACTCGGCTTGCGACATGCCGAATTTCCGGCGGATACGCGAACCCGGCAAATTATCGGATGTACCGAATGTCGGCAAGAATCCTGATTCCTGCCGAGGCCCGGCTTGGAGTGTCGCGATGAGAGCACATTCCTCGTCTGGTTCTGCACGGTTGCGGATAGCCGTGATGGCGGGCTTGATCGCAGGCTCGGATCACCTGGGCTCTGTCCGGCCCATGCCGTCGACGGTGCACGTTGCCCCAGGAGAGGGCATTCAGCCGTGCGGGCTGCTCTGGATCACTCCGGAGGTGTCGTGTCGTTGCCCGTAGAGATCTACGGTGGAGATATGACCGCCTTGGAGTATCGGCATTTGCTGGTCGCGCGGGACCGTGACACGGTGCGCATCACCATGAACCGGCCGGAGCGGCGCAATGCGCTGTCGGGCGAGCATCTGGCGGAACTGCTCGCCGCGTTCCGGGCCGCCGGCGAGACCGACGCCACCGGGATAGTTCTCGGTGCGCACGGTCCGGTGTTCTCCGCAGGACATGATTTCGCCGATGTCGCCGCGCGCGACCTGCTCGGCGTGCGGGAACTGCTCACACTGTGCACCGAGCTCATGTCGACCATCGAGTCGGTGCCGCAGGTGGTGATTGCCCGGGTGCACGGTCTGGCCACGGCCGCCGGCTGCCAGTTGGTGGCCTCATGCGATCTGGCCGTCGCCGCCGAATCAGCTGGTTTCGCGCTTCCCGGCGGCAAGGGTGGCTGGTTCTGCCACACCCCCGCGGTGCCGGTGGCCCGCGCCGTCGGCCGCAAACGCCTGATGGAACTGGCCCTCACCGGCGACCCGATCGATGCCCGCACCGCCGAACAGTGGGGCCTGATCAACCGAGCAGTGCCAGACGCCGATCTCGACACCGCCGTCGACGAGTTGCTCGCCCGCGCTACCCGGGGCAGCCGAGCCAGCAAGGCACTCGGCAAACGCACTCTCTACGCCCAACTCGACCGCCCTGAAGCAGATGCCTACGCCCTCGCCCTGGAAGTCATGGCTGCCGCCGCTCAACTTCCCGGCGCCCGCGAAGGGATGGCGGCCTTCCTCGCGAAGCGCCCACCCGTCTGGCGCGATTAGCGCCACCAGGGGCTCTTCTCCGGCCTCGCCGAACCGCTCGCCCTCGACGGTGATGCGCTCGATCCGACCGGTGACGGTGGTGCTCGAGAGGTCCGGCAAGAACGCTGAGCGCAAGGAGCTTTGGTGGTGCCCGGACTACTTACGCGCTGCCTGCATCCGGTCGTCCAGTCGTATCCTTGTGCTGCGGTTCATCTGGACCCGCGCATCGCACTGAGTGCCATTGTCACGATGGTGCCACTGACAGACTGGAACGCCGGCGCCGAGCTCGCGGCTCCTTCGGCCCGCACCTGCACGGTGTTCACGCGGTCCTCTTTCGCCCGGTTCACCGAGTTCGCCCAGCGCGCAGCGGAATCCACACCTCCTGAAGTCACCGGCCCAGTGCGATCTGACCGGCCAGCCCCCACCTCGATCCAAGTCAGCTCGAACGAAATGTTCTACCCGGACGCGGAACTCATGCGGCGCGGCTCGGCGAGCACGGCGCGCCGTGTGAATTGCAGGTCTGGCCAGGTCAGGTCCATGCCTTCCAGACCGCCGCGTCGAGCGTGCCCGAGGCGGCCCATGCCGTCACGATGATCGTGGACTTCGTCGAACGTATGTGACGTCCCGCAGTGGCTGAGCCCGCCGCCTGATCCACGTGGTCGTGGCTGCGGCCAGAGAGGTTTTCACCGAACAAAGACTGTCGTCAGCGTTGTCCTCAGGATTGTCGTCGGACTCTGTAGCAGCGTGGGACGTGCGGCCGGTATAGGTTGGGGACAGGGCACCCGTACGTCGGCGCTGTCGATCTCCAACCTGCCGGTTCCCTTCGGGCAGATTGGATGGTGAACACGTTCACTGTCGCTAGAAAGGATCTGTCGTGTTCATGGCAACCACATTCACTAATTCGCGTCCGATATTGGCCCGCGCAGCTGTCGCTGGTGCAATCGCTGCTGTATCCCTGACAATATCGACGATTCCGGCCTCGGCCGATCCGGCGACGTCCGGTGCGGTCGGCACCGAAATCAGGCATGACGGTTGGGACGACCCTCCTGGCTTCCAGAGCAACGGCCACGGCCACGGCAATGATTGGTGGGGCAATGATTGGGGCAAAGATTGGTGGGGGGATCACGACCGCGGTCGCGGCAATGATCCATTGTGGCGGCTGTTCCACAATCTCATACCAGGCGGCGTGTTCGGCAGCAGCTGATCAGGGTCACACAGCGCATCGGTCCGACCGTTTCGAGTGTCGGGACGATGTCGTTTCTGCGCCAGAAGATCAGTCGATGGCCGGGTCGACATCGGACCGGTATTGACAGCGCGATCGGCCTCCGAGGTGCTCAGCTCATCGGCCCGCACTATCGCGACCGTCGTGCGCCCGCTGTCGCCATGGCAAATCATCTACTGCGACAACGCTTCCAGCGATGCGGCAATCTCGTCGTCAAGACCGACCGCCACCTGCCCTGGATGCCAGGCCCACCGTTGTGGTTCGCCGGCGCAGACCTCGGCGAGGATGCGACGGACCCAACGGGGTTCCCCCCGGTATCGGTTCCGCCGAGAGCGAGCGCTACCGGCTTACCGATTCGAAGCGTCACAAGACAGGACTCATGGGACTCGCTGCGCCAGCAACAGGTCCGCTCGGTATTGCCTTGGTGTCTTCCCGAACCATCGTCGGCATGAGCGGTTGAGGGTGCTCTGTTCGGCGTAGCCCAGCAGGCCTGCGATCTGGCTGAGTTGCAGCCGGGGTTCGGCAAGGTATCTGGCCGCTTGGTTGCGGCGTACCCGCTCGATGAGGTCCTGGCAGCTCACGCCCTCGACGGCCAGGCGGCGTTGCAGCGTCCGTGGATGCATCGTCAGTTGGTCGGCGATGACCTCGGCGCTGCACTGGCCGGTGGGCAGCAGCCTACGGGCCAGCTCGGCCACGCGTTCGGACAGCGCCGTGGTGCTCGGAACGTAGTGGGCCTCCATGTACTTCGTGGCGATGCGCCTGGTCTCGGGGTCCGCGCTGTCGATACGCCTGGCGGCCAAATCCCGGGGCAGCACGAACCCGCACGACGGCTGCCCGAAGAGCACAGTGCAACCCAGCGCCTCTCGGTAGGCAGCGTCCGAACCCAGCCGGCCGTGCACGAATGAGACCGAGCGGGGGCGCGCCTCAGGTCCGCCGAGCAGGCGAATCATGCGAACAGCGTTGGCCATGCTCAGCTCATACCCCTGGGACATCTGTAGCGGAGTCGGCTCGGTCATCTTGTAGATGAACTGGAGGTCGGCGTCCGTAGTCCGAGCGACTGCCAGCTTCAATGCCGGGGAATGGACATATAGGTAGCGCGCGATCGATTCCAGTCCACCGAGCAAGGTCTGAGCATTCCGCGCGATCACCGCGATGGGCCCGAGGATGTCCAAGCCCTGCCAGCGTGCCAGGCGAAGCCCGAAGTCCGGACAGTCCAGGTCGGCGGCACTCGCCTCGAGCAGACGAACGGTCGCCTCGAAGGAGACGAACGCATCCTCCTGGTATTCGATACCCGGCTGGATGTGGAAGCGCGACAAGAAAGGCCCCGGGTCAGCACCGAGCTCCCTTACCAGATCGCCGTACCCCCACAGGTTCGTGGCACGGATCAGACTGCCCATGCGACCACCTCCCTATGTCGGAAAATGATAAAAATATGTCGGGAACTGTCAAGATCTGTGACGTGGCGCATAGTCATCCTGTTTCTACAACGTCTGTGAAACACAGCACGCGGAAGCAAGAGGAAGCCATGCACGCACCACATTTCGACGTCTTGATCATCGGTGCCGGCCTGTCCGGCATCGGTACGGCCTCTCGAGTGACGGCCGCGTTCCCCGACAAGACCATCGCCGTACTGGAGCGACGCGAGCGACTCGGCGGCACGTGGGACCTTTTTCGCTACCCCGGTATTCGTTCGGACTCCGACATGTACACCTACGGGTACAAGTTTCGGCCGTGGCGCGACCTGAAGGTACTCGCCGACGGCGGGTCGATCCGGGAATACATCGCGGACACGGCAAGGCAGTTCGGCATCGACAAGAAAATCCACTACGGCCTGAAGATCGTCACCGCGGACTGGTCGACACCCGAATCCCGCTGGACAGTGACCGCCCTGGAGGAGGCGACCGGGCAGACGCGCATCTTCACCTGCGGCTACCTCGTCAGCTGCACCGGCTACTACAATTATGACGCGGGCTACCTACCCGCCTTCCCCGGTATGGAGCGATTCAGCGGCCGGTGTATCCACCCCCAGCACTGGCCGGAAGATCTGGATTATTCCGGCAAGAAGGTTGTCGTGATCGGCAGTGGCGCCACTGCCGCCACCCTGGTGCCGGCGATGGCTCGCGACGCCGAGCACGTGACCATGTTGCAGCGCTCCCCGTCGTATGTATTCTCGCTGCCCGCCTTCGACAGAATCTCCCAACTGCTGGGCCGATTCCTCCCGCAGGACTGGGTGTATTCGATGGGTCGCAAACGGAACATCGTATTCCAACGCCAGCTCTACCAGGCCTGCCGTCGCTGGCCCCGTCAGATGCGCCGGTTCCTGCTCTGGCAGGTGCGCCGCAATCTCGGCGCCTCCGTCGACATGAGTCACTTCACTCCGAGCTACATGCCGTGGGACCAACGGATATGCGCTGTGCCCGATGGCGATCTGTTCAGGGTGCTGGCATCGGGCGACGCCTCCATCGTCACCGATCAGATCGACACCTTCACCGAGAAGGGCCTCCTGCTGCAGTCCGGGCAGGAACTGGAGGCCGACATCATCGTCACCGCCACCGGTCTCGACATCCAGATGCTGGGCGGGATGACACTCTCCGTCGACGGTGAGCCGCGCAAGCTGCGCGATCAGATGACCTACAAGGGCTTGCTCGTGGAGAAGTTGCCAAATCTGGCCTGGGTCTTCGGATACACCAACGCGTCATGGACGCTGAAGTCCGATATCGCCGGCGCCTACCTGTGCCGCCTGTTCAAGCACATGGACGATCACGGCCTCACCGTGGCAACCCCCCACGATATCGAGCACTCCGCGATGGACGAGGGCATTTTCGACACGCTGCAGTCCGGCTACGTGAAACGCGCGAAGAACACACTGCCACGCCAGGGATCCAAGTCTCCGTGGAAGTTGCTGATGAACTACGAGCAGGACTCCAAGATGCTCCTCGACGACCCCATCGACGACGGCCTACTGCGGTTCGAGGCCCCCGCGCTGGAAGGCGCCATGGCATGAGCACGCCGACCTACATCACCGTCGACGGTCGACGCACTCGCGTGCGAATCGGTGGCGATCCCGAGCGCCCGCCTGTCCTGTTACTGCACGGAATCGGCCGCAGCCTCGAAGATTGGGCACCCCAGTTTCAACGACTGGCCCGCACCCAACGGGTCATCGCCCTCGACGTTCCCGGATTCGGCTTCTCGGACCGTCCTCAGGAACACATCACGCTGCCGGTGCTCGCCCGCGGGGTCGCGGAAACGCTTGGCGCCCTCGGTGAGAAGCGACCACTGCACCTCATCGGGAACTCGCTCGGTGGTGCCGTGGCCATGCAACTGCTCGCTCTCGAACCGGAACGGGTGGCGAGCCTGGTGCTGGTCAACAGTGCGGGATTCGGCTCGCAGGTCGCCATCGCGCTGCGGCTGCTGGCTCTGCCCGGCATCGGGTACCTGGCGACTCGACACACCACCCGCCTTGCGGCGGAGGTGAACGAGCGCTTGATCTTCGCCGACAAGTCCCTGGTCACGAAGGAGCGGGTCGACCACGCCCGCACCATCGCCAAACAACCTGACCCCGGTGACGTGACCTACGAGACCGCCCGTGCGCTGGCTACTGGCCGAGGAGTCAGGCCCGAATGGCGGGCCGAGCTGATCGCGGCCGTCGCGAAGCACCCTCGACCGACTCTGGTCGTCTGGGGCGACCGCGACCGCGTACTACCCGCCCACCACCTCGACACCGCACGCCAACTGCTACCGCACGCCGACACTCATCTGTTCACCGGCGTCGGGCACATGCCGCAGATCGAGCGCCCCGATGAGTTCGCCGAGCTCGTACTGGCTTTTCTCGCCGGCGCCGCAACGGCCAGGAGCCAACCAAGTGCCGCGCACCTCAGTCGGTAAACACGACAAGAAGCGGCTTCGCAGGATTCACGCCGACAGCGGCCTCGATGTCATCGAGCTCGCCTGAGGGCGCGCAGCGCTTGCCGCAATCGCATCAAGAAAACCGATCAGAGGAGACACCCATGTCAACGCTCGATAAGGTGACTGTGCTCGGTGGCGGAGTTCTCGGCGGACAGATCGCCTGGCACTGCGCTTTCAAGGGCAAAACTGTTGTCATCTACGACATTTCGGAAGAAGCGCTGGACCGGTGCCGCGGAGCTCACGGCCAGTACGCGTCGATCTATCTCGCCGAAATCGGCGCGTCAGAGCAAGATATCGCCGATACCTACGCCCGGCTGACCTACACCACCGACATTGCGTCGGCAGTGGCCGGCCAGGACCTCGTGGTCGAGGCGGTTCCCGAGATCCCGGAACTCAAGACAAAGGTGTACACCGAGATCGCGGGCCTGCTGGACGCTCGCACACTTATCGCGACGAACTCCTCGACGCTACTGCCTCGCGATTTCGCCGAGGCGACCGGCCGTCCCGGCAAGTACTGCGCGCTGCACTTCGCGAACCTGATCTGGACGTTGAACGTCGCCGAGATCATGGCGCATCCCGGTACGGCCGCCGACACCCTGACGCACATCACGGAATTTGCCATCGAGATCGGCATGGTTCCCGTGCCGATGCACCGGGAGCAGAATGGATACGTCCTCAACACCTGGCTGGTCCCACTCCTGAACGCCGCCCAAACACTCGTCACCAACGGTGTCGCGACACCGGAGGACATCGACCGGACCTACATGATCGTCAACCGGGGAGTCCCACGCGGACCCATGGGCGTATTCGACGTGATCGGCATGAAGACCGCCTACGACGTGCTCGCCTACTGGGGAGAACGCAACGACGACCAGCAGATGCTCGCCAATGCCGCCTATCTGAAGGAGAACTTCCTGCACCAGGGGAAGCTCGGGCTGCAGTCCGGACAGGGTTACTACAACTATCCGGACCCCGCCTACGCCGATCCCGACTTCCTTTCCGTACCACAGATATCGAGCGCTTCCGACATAGCAGCACGCGCAATGCTCACCTAGCGAACGGCGATACGGGATCGCGGCGAATTCGGGCGGCGAGGAAGATCGTGCGGCGCCCCACTTGCACAGCGTGGTCGGCGAACCGTTCGTAGTAGCGCCAAATCCACCGCGGCGATGATGCCATCGTTCCACCCCAGCATGAGGATCGTGGTCAGCAGTTCGTCGTGGATACGTTCCATCGTCTCGTCCTGCCGGTACGGGCCGACACGCGCGTTGTGTCCAGTATGTCCCGCGGGGGTGTCGGGCGAGCCACACATGCGCGATACTGAGAATGACGTCCGGCTCGTGAGAGAAGAAAGGATGTCGGGCCGATGGGAATTGTTGCCGATCTGATCCCCGGTGGCGATACGCTGCCGTTCCCGCCGTCCCCGTCCGGCAGCATCGCTGGACGCACTATGCAGGAATCGGTGTATCGACCACGGCCGAAGGTACGTCGACTGCCCGAGGACGCACCCAACGTGGTGATCGTTTTGATCGACGACGCCGGGCCCGGACTACCGGACACCTTGGGCGGCGAGGTTCGCACCGACACCCTGAGCCGGATCTGCGCGGATGGGGTGTCCTACAACCGATTCCACACCACAGCGATGTGCTCGCCGACGCGGGCGGCGCTGCTGACCGGCCGCAATCACCACCGCGTGGGCAACGGCCAGATCGCCGAGTTTTCCAACGACTGGGACGGTTACTCCGGACACATTCCCCGCTCCAGCGCCACTGTAGCGACGGTCCTGCGGCACTACGGCTACAGCACCGCCGCATTCGGCAAATGGCACAACACTCCGGCAGAGGAGACCACCTCGGCCGGGCCGTTCGACAACTGGCCCACCGGGGTCGGCTTCGACTACTTCTACGGCTTCCTCGCCGGCGAGGCCTCGCAATACGAGCCCAACCTGGTCCGCAACACCACCATCGTCGGGCCCCCGCAGACCCCTGAGCAGGGCTACCACTTGAGCGCGGACCTCGCCGATGACGCGATCGACTGGCTGCGCAAACACAAGGCGTTCGACGCGGACAAGCCATTCTTCGTGTACTGGGCCAGCGGCTGCCTGCACGGACCGCACCACATCATGAAGGAATGGGCCGACCGGTACGCGGGCAAGTTCGACGACGGGTGGGACGCCTACCGGCAGCGGGTCTTCGCACGGGCCAAGGACACCGGATGGATCCCGCCCGAGGCGGAACTGACCGAGCGGCACCCTGAGATGGCGGCGTGGGACGACATCCCCGACGACGAGAAACCGTTCCAGCGGCGGCTGATGGAGGTCGCGGCCGGGTTCGCCGAGCACTGCGATGTCCAGGTCGGTCGCCTCGTCGACGAGCTGGATCGGCTCGGCTACGGCGAGAACACCCTGATCTTCTACATATGGGGCGACAATGGATCCTCCGGTGAGGGGCAGGACGGGACCATCTGCGAACTGCTCGCCCAGAACGGCATTCCCACCACGGTGGCTCAACACATCGCCGCCCTCGACCAGCTCGGCGGACTCGACGCGCTGGGATCGCCGAAGACCGAGAACCAATACCACGCCGCGTGGGCATGGGCGGGCAGCACACCGTTCAAGGGGTTGAAGCTGCTGGCCTCACACCTCGGCGGCACCCGCAACCCGATGGCAGTCCGCTGGCCCGCCACCATCATCCCCGACCCTGTGCCGCGCGACCACTTCCTGCACTGCAACGACGTCGTCCCGACGATCTACGACATCATCGGGATCGCCGCGCCCCGGATGGTGGACGGATTCCCGCAGGACCCGCTCGACGGTGTCGGTTTCGCCGAGACACTCCTCGACCGGGACGCACCCGGCGGCAAAACTACCCAGTACTTCGAGGTCATGGGCAGCCGCGCCATCTACCACGATGGCTGGATGGCATCGGCGTTCGGTCCGCGGGTGCCATGGGTGCCCGGCCTGCCGCCCGGCATCACCGAATGGACACCCGACGACGACGTGTGGGAGCTGTACCACCTCGACGAGGACTACTCCCAGAACCGCGACCTCGCCGCACAGCACCCGGACAAGCTCGCCCAGCTGAAGGAGATCTTCGCGATCGAAGCGGCGAAGAACAAAGTACTCCCGATCGGCGGCGGACTGTGGGTGCCGGTCCTGCACCCCGACCAACGAATCTGCCCGCCCTACACGCGGTGGGAGTTCCCCGGCCACATCACCCGGATGCCCGAATTCTGCGCACCCGCATTGGGCAACAAGAACAACCGGGTCACCCTCGACGCAACCGTCCCCGACCACGCCAGCGGCGTCCTCTACGCGCTCGGCGGCTCCGGCGGTGGACTGACCTGCTACCTCGACGACGGCTACCTCTGCTACGAATACAACCTGTTCATCCTCATGCGCACCAAGATTCGGTCCACGACACCACTGACCAGCGGCCGCAAAACCATCGAGCTGATCACCGAATACACCGAACCCCGCCCCGGCGGGCCCCTGCACATCACCGCCTGCGTCGACGGCGAACAGATCGCCGAAGGCGTCGTTCCCATCAGCGTGCCACTGGCCTTCACCGCCAACGAGTGCCTCGACATCGGCACCTGCCTCGGCTCACCGGTGTCCCTGGACTACTACGACCGGGCCCCGTTCCCGTTCACCGGCCACATCGACACGATGCGCGTCGAATACACCTGACCGAGGAGCCGCGGCATCGAGTAGCCCGTCCGGCCGACCGAGGTAGATGTCGATAGACGCTATCTGCTGCACGCTGCCGAGATCGATCATCACGTGACCGCTCCCGATCGCAGAGGGGCTTCAGCGTTCAGTGATGCCCCTCTTGTGCCGTTACCGGAACACCGAAATCGGCGGCTTCACGAGTGATCTGCAGCGGGACCGACTGCCGAACCTGGAACGATCGAATGGCGAGATTCGGCTTGACAGCGTCGAAGCTCACTCGGACATATTGCGCCTGAGTACCTGCGGGCAAGGAAACGTGCATCTCGGGCTGCCCGGCGGCAAGCGAGGCCTGGTGGCGCCAATTCGCACCATCGACGGAAGTATCCACTTCCCCGGATGGTGGCAGCAATCCGCCGGCCGGGGTACCGAAATAGATGTCGATTCTGTCCAACGACCGCACACTTTCGAGGTCGACCCGTACGAATGGGGATGTGCCGTCGCTCATGCGCGGGTCACTCTGCCAGTAGGTTTCGAGATTCCCGTCCAACATTTGTGGTACCACGTATGGGGGCTTGGTCGCGAGGCCGAACACCGTGGCTCTCATGTTTGCAGGCCGCGCCATGGTGAGCGCGCCGAGCACGACCAGGTTGCTGACCTCGAGGTCGGGGGTGCGGACGGTGACTGTGGTGGACAGTGTGCGTTCGACGGCGTTGTTGCCGACTTGGACGGTCGCTATCGACCACAGTCACCGTTCGCGTCCCCGACCTCGAAGTCGGCAATCTCAGGGTGCACGGTGCATTCACCATCGCGGCGCTTCTGCCGACAGCCAGCGTGACACCGCAGCTCGGTGTCGACGAGAGGCATCCATTGACGAACATGCTGAACGACAATCTCGAAACCTACTATCTCAGCGATGCGCCAGTCCAGACCAATGACACCGTGGAACTCGACCTCCACACCTCTGAGAAGATCGACACCATCGACGTGTATTTCGGCGACCCGGACGGTGGAAACCTGCCACCGAGCGGGGAGTTGCAAATCCGTGTTCTCGGGCTCTGGATTCGTGTGGCCGAAATAACCCCTGGGCAGCATGAGCTACATTGGTCCCCGGAGTCGCAACCTCCGCTGCGATTCATTCGGCTGAAATTCCGCGAGACCTCGACGACCGCCCTCGCTATTCGATCGTTGCGTGTATCGCCGTCTCCATGGCCGCAGCTGCAAGTAATCCGCGGCGCCGCCTACTTCGATGTCCCGGTTACCGCACGTCGAGGCATTACCGAAGGCTAGTACTCCAGCAGCACTTGGTTAGGTAGTCGGTGTCGTCTCTGGTAGCGCGCTTCTCCTCGAACTCGATCCCACCAGCCGCACCGATCTCGAACATGCCGCCGCGTGCTCGCCCTTGATCTCGACGAACATGCGCGCGTCCCGCTCACGCAACTCCTGCGGGCACTTCTTCGAACTCGATACGACTCCATCCTTCCCAAGAGATGAAGTGATGTTCTCTGTACATACCGGGGCAGTTCAACGGATGATTTCGTTTCAGCGTTGTTCGGCATCACACGGTGCGTATAGTGAGAGAGCAACGTCGCACCATACTGATCAGCCGAATGCATTACGCACAGAAGAGAATTCGTGCGCGACAGAAAGGGTGGTTAGACATGGCATTCATACCTGCCGGCGTGTATTCGATCAGCCGTTCCGGGAACCGCCTCCTCACCTTCGAACACGGGGCCGAGAAAGGTTCGCCCGCAGTTCTTTTGCCGCCGACCGGCCAGCCCGGAATCCAGGAATGGGAAGTCCGAATCGACAGCAACGGCAATGTCACAATCCGCAACCTCCAGAGTCAGACCTATCTGGGCTACGAGGCCGATCCGCAGCTGAATATGCCAGTCGGCAGCTACCCGGAGCCTCGGGAGTGGGCGCTCTACCAGAGCGCCGAGCCGTTCACCTTCCATGTCGTCGTCCCTGGCGGACCCATCGAAGGGAGGGAATTGACCTTGGACGAGAGCTTGTTGCGAATATATCCGCCGCGTATCGCACTCCGGCCACTCGATGTGCACGATTTGCGACAGCCGTGGCGTTTCGAGTTCCACGAGTAGCGATAACCTGAGCAATCCGGGGCCGTGGTGACGAACCGCGGCCCCGACTGGTTACGACTACACCAGCTCCAGCACCCCCCACCTGAGACTTTTCTCAGCGGCGACTGCGCGGCAATCGATAAATTGAATTATGGAGCCGAGTTTCGCGCCTTCCCGATCCATGGACAGCCGGGCCGAAATTACCGTCGCCTTCGATGGATCCACACCCGCACGCTGAACTACGATGCCGAGCGGCCGTTGCTTTGGTAGTGCCACTTCACCTCGAACACAACGTTTTCGGTAGTTGCTCACCTCGTATTCGCCGTACCCGCTGCTGGCGGTCGGGACGGTATCGGCGGCGCGGACGGTCTGGGAATCGATCACGGCCGCGGTCGGCACTGGGCCACGCCCGTCGGCCAGACGCACACGTTCACGCAGCGCTGCGTAGATCCGGCACCACGCGCGCGGGCCGGCGAAACAGGGCGTAGACGGTCTGGTGCGGCGGGACGTCGGCCGGCAGGGCCCGCCAGGCGATCCCACCGCGAACCAGGTAGAAGATCGCGTCCAGAACCAGGCGCCGGTCCAACTTTTCGGGTTTGCCGACGACGACGACGAAGGCGTGTCAGTGGTGGCCGTGCCGGCCGAGGGTCTCCACGGGGGTCGCGCCGGGGCGGGTCCACTGCGGCACGGGGCGGCTGGTCGGGCCCCAGGTGGCAACACCGTTGGCCGTCCGTGCGCCAGTACCAGCAAATCGGCGAGCCATGTCCACCAACCGGCGAATCGGCCTGAGGGGGCTCGGGCCAGCCCTCGGGGTTGTCCTCCCACGCCTCGCGGCGGCCGTAGGGCGTCATGTCGAGCAGGCCGAGGGACCCGTTGATCGGCTCGTTGCCACGGCCCGTCGTGGAGTAGGTGAGGAACACGTGGTCGCCGTCGCGCAGGAAGCAGGTGATGTAACCCATGCTGCCGCCGACCGGCTCGTCCATGTCGCGCACCGAGTACCAGGGCTGGGTGTAGCCCATGAACTCGATGTAGGAGGCCACCTCGTCCCAACGGCCCGTGGTCAGGATGGCGAACGAGACGCCGCGGGCGTTGAGGTAGACGGCGTCCTTCAGGTGCCAGGCCGTGGTGGTGCAGCCCTCGCACTGCCCCTGGTGTGGTGCGCCGTCGTACCACATGTGCTTGTAGACCACGAGTTCGTCGCGGCCCTGGAACAGGTCCAGGAACGGGACCGGGCCGTCGGGTCCGACGACCTCGACCGTCCCGTCGAGCTCCACCATCGGCAGCCGGCGGCGGGCCGCGGCGAGGGCGTCGCCCGCGCGGGTGTGGGCCTTCTCGCGGACCAGAAGCTCATCACGGGCGGTCTGCCAGGTGGCGAGGTCGACAACGGGCGGGCGGGCAGGCAGCGCGGTGGTCGGGTCGTTCGGCGTGGTCGTCATGGTGTCCTCCGTGGTGTCTCATACCGGGCAGAGTCGTACGACGTCCTACGACGCTCACCAGAACAGACTCGCGACCCGAGCGAAACTCATCGCAGCAGAGGGCGCCATCGGCCGAGCCTGCACGGACCACGTCAGCCTGACAAGTTCACAGACGCGCTCTAAGTACGACGAGCTGCTGCCTTCGCGCCGCACGATCGATGCATCGAGCCCCAGTGGACGGCGACAGCCGGGTCAGCCTGACCGTATCGTGGCCAGGCTGACCCGCCCTGAACCTCGGCGGTCAGAGGCCTAACCGCACTGGCAGGCTGATGGTTTTCCGACCGTCCATGGGTGGATAGTCAGCTGGCGCAGGCAGACGACTGGATGTTGGCCAGCGACAGGGTCTGGCAGGCCCACTGCTTCTGGACCTTCCACCTGCCGTTTTCGGCGACGAACGGCACGTCGGCGATGTTCTCCTGGCCGTTGACGGTGAGCTTGGCCTTGGCGTTGAGGGTGTCACCGACGGGAGCGGCGACCTCGGTGACCTCCACCTTGGCACCGGTCTGCGTGTAGGCCTCGGCGAGGCGGCTCGGCAGATCCGGATCATTCTCGGCGCCCTGAACCATCTCCCGCTTCTCGGTGTTCGGCACGTTCGGGTCCAGCGCGTGACTCAGTAGGGTGTTCAGGTCGGCGGCGGTCGGGGTGGGCGGCAGCTTGTCGGCTGCGGGCGCCTTGACGCTGGTGGTCGCCTTGGTCGAGTTGGCGTCACTCTTCTTATCGTCGCTTCCACAGGCGGTCATGCTCAGGGCGGTGACGATGGCAAGACAGGCGAAAGCAATCCGTCCAGTGTTCTTCAACTGCTCGTCCTTTCCTTCGCGTTCGAGTGGGTTCGTTCCGATCACACGAGGCAGTGGCCACCCGAGCGGCGGCGCTGCACGAGGAACTCAGGCTACCCGCCAGATGTCCCTCTACCAGCTGAAACGCCACTGCCACACCGAGCCGATCCGCCGGGCCACGGCCACAGCCTGGATCTACAAACGCGATATCCGCCGGGGTCAGGGTGAAGTCTGGAAAAACTCCTTAGTTCGCGCCGGGCTCGGGCCACGCCGGCCCGGCCGCGGTGAGCGCATCCAGAATCCGGCGGACCGCCGCCGGATCCGCATCCGCGATGGCCGCGACATCCTCGGCCGGCCACGGCCCCGACCCGTGCCGGGCGACGATGTCGCGGATCGTACGCGTGACCTCCAGATCGTGCGCCTGCTCGGCCATCGGGCGCAGCTCGGCCAGCAGTCGATCGAGCCATTCCGCATCCGCGCCACTTCGGCCGGGGCGGGCTCGTTCGGCACGCGACACGAGATCGTCGAGCACGACGGCGATCTGTCGAATCAGCTCACCGCGCGCCGCATCGTCCTCGGCCGTACCCACCCTCCGAGTGTGCGCCTCGAACTCGGATAAGTTCTCGCAATTTGTATGAGCGTGAACTCAGGCTGCGGGAGTCTTCCTGTGCTGGAAGGTCGGCTCGGAGTTGCAGATCTGAGCGCTGAGGTACCAATCCACTGACATTCCGGGCGAAGGCAGGCTCCACCAGGACCCAGGTTCACCATCCGCACTCGTTGGGATGGTCGAACCGGCGGCGCATGCCCATTTCAGCTTGCACGGTGAGGCCATCCCCTTCCGAGCACCGTGTCAGTGAGCCTGTCAGGTCGGTGTCAGGTCGGTGTCAACCCGGCCGGTGAAAGTAACTCCTGTCAACAGCACAGCAACCGCAACCCCCGGGCCACCGAAGCCATCCGGGGACGAACCCAGTTCACACACCGCACCTATCGCACACGTTCAAAGGGAGTACAGCCATGCCCGCATTCGCGACACCGGAACCGATCACCCTCACCGTCGAGGTGCTCTCCGCTGAGGTCCGGGTCATCGCCTCCGACCGTAGCGACACCGTCGTCGAGGTCCGGCCGGCCGATAAGTCCAAGACCGGTGACGTGCGCGCCGCAGCACACACCCGGGTCGATTTCACCGCCGGCACCCTGACGGTGACAGCACCGAAGGATTGGCGGACCTACACCCCGTTCGGTGGTAACCCGTCGATCGAGGTGACCATCGAGGTGCCCACCGGCTCCCGACTGAAGGCCACCGCCGCGGTGGGCCGACTGCTGGGCACCGGTGGACTCGGTGAGTGCGACCTGGAGATCGCCGCCGGCGACATCACCGTCGAACGCCCGCTCGGTTCGGTGACAGCGAAGGCCGCCAAGGGTGACATCCGTATCGACGAAGCCTCACGCGGTGTGCTGCGGCTGGAAACCTCCATGGGCGAGCTGGAGGTGGGTATCCGCGCGGGCAGTGCGGTGCGGCTGGAAACGAACACCCTGCACGGCACCGTGCAGAACGTGATGGGACCGGTCGACCGGCCGCGGGACACCACGGACATTGTGCGGGTGGACGCACGTAACTCGTTCGGCAACATCATCATCCGGCACGCCACCGCCGCCTAGCGCGGTAGGCGGTGGGCATGCGGCTCGGGGATCTCCGGCGAGGTGTCCGGCACCAACTAGGGAACGTCGCGGCTCGCGATGTCCAGCCGCATAGCTACCGCGTCGATACCGGGGGCGAAACCATCACGCTCGGTCCGGGTGGTCACGAAGCCCAGACGTTCGAAAAACGGGCTGGAACGTTGGCTGGTCTCCAGGAGGACACACGATGCCGAGCCGTCTGCAGAAATCAGGTGCAGGCGCTCGTGGAGCAAATAGGCCCCGATACCTCGACGGTGTTCGGACCTGCTCACCATCCCCCAGCACAGCGATGACGAACGGTCGGGGCGGATCACCCATCCGCCACATGCCACGATGACACCGTTTTCCTCGATGACGTGGTAGGAGCAGCGCGGGTTGTCGAGGAAAGTGTCGAACTCCGAAATCTCGTGGGGCGCGAAGAACTCAGGCGTGTTGCTGACAAAGATGCGCAGGCACTCGTCCTTGTCTCGTTCGTGGTATTCCCTGATCTTCACTCAGTGCACTCCGATCGATTGGTAGGCGTGTTGGGAGTATCGCACTGGTTTCTCGGAGTTATCGGCCGGTCGGACCCGGTCCTCAACAGCTCGGACACCGGCTGAACCCACTCGGTGGCACCAGCAGCCATGACCAAGCACGCCTGCCCCGTCGCCGTGTGAGACATCGCCCCAGGCACTGCCTTAAAGAGAAATGTCGGCAGGGATCTGCTCCCGGCCGATATTTCTGTTTGGGCCATGCCCGGAGCTACGCGACTTGTGCGTGGTGGTCACAGTCGTGGCAGTACCACTCGGGTTCGCCGGCTATCCGAGCCGCGTGCAGCAGCTCCCCGCACTCGTGGCTTCCCTGCACCAGCTGGAGAACCGAACCCCAACAGTGGTTCTGGTCTGGACGATTGGTCAGTCACAGCAATCGCAGTTGTGCGTGTCTGCACCTCCGCTGGTCATGGCGCCGAGGGTGGTCGGTGACGGGCAGCAGGTATCGCCGCGCCAGGCATTGATGCCTTCCTTGACCGCGATCGCGGCGATGACCAGAGCCGCGATCGGGTCGGCCCACGACCAGCCGAGCAGGCTGTTGAGTAGCAGGCCGACCAGCAGCACCGCCGACAAGTACGTGCACAGCAGCGTCTGCTTGGAATCGGCGACCGCGGAGGCGGAACCTAGTTCACGTCCGGCGCGGCGCTGCGCGGACGACAGCATCGGCATCACTGCCAAACTCACTGCAGCCAGCACGATTCCGATCGTCGAGTGCCGGGCTTCCCCTACTCCGAGCAGGCCACGCGCCGAGTCCGCGGCGACGTAGGCGGCCAGGGCGAAGAAGGAGAAGGCGATTATCCGCAGCGCGATCTTCTCCCGCTTCTCGGGGTCGCGGCCGGCGAACTGCCAGGCGACCGCCGCGGCGGAGGACACCTCGATTACCGAGTCCAGGCCGAATCCGATCAGCGCGGTCGAGGAGACCCGGGCGCCCTCGCTCAGGGCGATGATCGCCTCGATGACGTTGTAGGTGATGGTCGCGGCGACCAACCAGCGGATCCGGCGCGACAGCACCGCCCGCCGCTGTGGTGAAGGACGGAGTGCGATGGCCGTCGGCGGCAGCGACGGCAGCCCCAGCGGAGCCGACATCAGCAGCACCCCTCCGAGTCGGCGACCGGGCAGCACGCCGGATCGACGGCCAGCACCAGCCCGAGCAGATCACCGAGCGCGGCCCCGATGCGCACATCGGCCAACTCGTAGCGGTTGCGCCGCCCCTCGGGAACCGCAACGACCAAGCCGCACCCTCGGAGACAGGCCAGATGGTTGGACAGGATCTGGCGCGTCACCCCGATCTGCTCGGCCATGTCCGAGGGATAGGACGGGCCGGTGCGCAGCCTCAACAGGATCTGGGTGCGGGTCGGATCCGAGAGCGCGTGACCGAACCGGGCCAGCGCGTCACTGTGCAGTAACGTCTCCACACACAAACCGTACATCAAAATCTGTATTCAGTGGGAGATGAACTATTGTTCCAGCTGGATCGGCAGCGCTATACGGTCAGCGCAAACTCGGCATGGGATGTCTCGAGCCGCAGCCGGTCTCCACAAACCCCGCGCCCACAGCCATGTAAGCCATATTGGACACAACGGGAAGGACGACTGATGACCGAGACCAACCCCGGCGACGGCACTGAGCCGGAAGCGATAGCAGAGAAACCGATCACCTGGGAGGCACTCAGAGCGCAGCAGCCCGGCGACGCCGAACGCGCCGCTCTGCAAACGAGCTTGGTTGGACGGGCCCGCACGGTGCAGCGAAACGGCTGGGACGACTACCGCCATGCGTGGCCCAATGGAGAGGTGGCCGGCGTTGCCTACTTGCTCGGTGACACCGAGCTGCTCGCCGAACTCGACGAGACCGAGGGCACGGTGCTGAGCCGGTTCGCCGGAGACCTGTTCGGGTTCAACGGCGCCGGCAAGGACATCAAGGCCGGACTGCCCGCCACCCAGGCATGGTTCGCCGCCGCCCGCGCCCAGTTGCGCGACTAGCAAGCCGGCCACCCCGGGGTACAACCCGGCCCCATCCATCCGTTCAACGAGGGAGAACAGGAACGGGCAAGCTGCGGCTGCCACCGCTACACCTCCCCCTCCACCGGAGGATTTCACCCCGCCGACCGCGCCTTCGGTGGAGTGAACGCCGCTATGGGGTTGATTCATGGAGGATTCCGCTGTCGCGGTGCGCTGGAATGACCGAGCTCGCCGCGATCGGTACGTTGGCGAGCATGCGCACAGATGGAGATTCCTGGGACATCAATACCAGTGTGGGATCTACGGCGTTGTTCGTCGCGGCGGCTCGCGCGCTGGGCGGCCGCGCGGCCGATGCGCCGGCGCAGGACCCGTTCGCCGAGCTCTTCGTGCGGGCCGCGGGCGGGGAGTGGGCCGACCTGCTCGACGATCGAGTGCCCGACCATCCATTGCTGACCCCCGAATTCGGAATTCAGTTTCAGCAGCATCAGGTCGCCCGCACCCGGTACTTCGACGATTACCTCTACGCGGCCGCGGCCGCCGGCATCCGGCAGGTGGTCATCCTCGCGGCCGGCTTGGACGCCCGCGCGTACCGGCTGCCGTGGCCCGACGGCACCGTCGTCTACGAGCTCGACCGGCCGCAGGTGCTGGAGTTCAAGTGCGAAACTCTCGCCCAGGCTGGGCGCCAGCCGAGCGCCGAGCGCCATGAGGTGCCGGTGGACCTGCGTGAGGACTGGCCGAAAGCGTTGTGCGACAGCGGCTTCGATCCTGCCCTGTCGACTGCGTGGCTGGTGGAGGGCCTGCTGATCTATCTGTCGCCGGCTGCACAGGACCAGCTGTTCGACGCCGTCGTCTCGCTCAGCGCGCCCGGTAGCCGGGTCGCGATCGAGCAGATGGATCCGCTGCCCGCGGAGGCCGCCGCCTCGATGGCCGAGCGCGGCGACGCGGGCTCGGACTGGGTGCGGTTGATCTACAACGACCCCCACAGTGAGGTCACCGAGTGGTTCACCGACCGCGGGTGGACCGGCGAGCGCGTCTACCTCAACGACTACATCCGCGACCTCGGCCACACTCCGGCCGCCGAGCAGTCATTGATCAGCCTGGTCACCGTCGTGCGGCCCTGAGCCGGTTTCAGCTGACAGGTCGCGCCGGCGGACCGTGTGACCGTCCGGGTCTTGCAGACCGCCATGACCGTCTTGCCCGATCGCGGAACGGTGTCGGTTGTGCGACGGATCGGTGGAGATTCCGCTCGTTGATGCCCCAGCAAGCGCCTAGCTACCACATGCTGACGGGCAGAGGTCGGCCCTGCTGCACCCAGTGAAGGGAGATACGCGGTGGCATTGGGACGTCGTCGGCTACTGATCGGCTTCGCCGGTACGGGTGGCCTCGCCTTGGCCGGATGCGGGCTGCGAGAACCCGCGCCCGCCAAACCCGCCACAATCCGATTCGATCCCCCACCCGGCACCCACGACATCGATGCACGCAGCCCCGGCATGGTCACGGTCACCGACGGGACACTGCGGTCGGTCGAATGGATCGACGAAACCGGCAGATCACTGCCGGGTGTACCGGCACCCGATCATCGAACCTGGACCAGCACCGAACCACTCGGCTACGGACATACCTACACCGCGAAAGCCGTGGCACACGGCGAAACCGGCGACGTCACCACGACGACAACCTGCACCACGGTACAACCGCAACAGCTCGTCGACGTCTCCCTGCGCTCCGCCAATCTCGTCGAGCTGGCCGAAAACGACACCTACGGAGTGGGTTTCGTGCTCGTCGCCCATTTCGACGAACCCGTCGATCGGGCGGCTGCGGAACGCCACCTGAAGGTCACCACCCAGCCAACCGTCACCGGTGGCTGGTACTGGCTCGACGATCAGAACGCACACTGGCGGCCGGCGCAATATCACGTACCGGGAACCAGGATCACGATCACGGCCGAACTCTTCGGCCGCGCGCTCGGCGAGGGCCGCTACGGCCTGCGCGACCAACGGGTGTCGGTGATCATCGGCCCCGCGCACGTCGCGATCGCCGACGACGACACCAAACAGATCGAGGTCTTCGACAACGGGAACCTGGTGCGAACCATGCCCACATCGATGGGCAAGGGCGGCACCGCGGCCGTCGGGTCGAGATATCTGTCGTTCTGGACCCGCCCCGGTGTCTACACCGTGCTGGACCGAAACGACCCGGTGATCATGGACTCCGCCAGCTACGGCCTGCCGACCAACTCCGGCGGCTACCGCACGAGCATCAACCACGCGGTCCGCATCAGCCACGACGGAATCTTCGTGCACGAACTGGCCGCAAGCATGTGGGCCCAAGGCAACACCAACGTCTCACACGGCTGCCTGAACATCTCCCCCAACGATGCCGCATGGTTCTACGACTTCGTCATCCCCGGCGACGTCGTCGAGGTCCGCAACACCGGCGGCGACCCCCTCGACATCTGGCAGAACGGCGATTGGAGCATCCCCTGGTCCGACTGGCTTCGCGGCGGCGCCCCCACGTGACACGAAGGATTGCACTATCCCTCTCTCACCGGGATTCGCAACCCAAAAGACTGCCTGCCGCGGCCGGTGCCGGTCCCCGCGCCGAGTCGGGTGCGCAGCATCCGCCGCGTCGAAGCGTCGTTCTCCACAATGCACACAGAATGTCGACGATGGCGGTGTGATCGGCCGGTGACTCGGATCCAAGGTTCGTGCCCGCAACCGCGCACCGGCTCCTGAGCAGTCCGAGCGCGTCGCGGGCCACGTCCCAAACATGCATCGGGTTCCCTGATACTTGTGGGCTATGACTAACCCTCATGATTTCGAATTCGAAGAAATCTACCGAGGTACAGGGGGCCCGTTCGGGCCGGGCGTCAAGCCGCCGTGGAGTATCGGGGAACCCCAGCCGGAACTCGCCGCGCTGATCGAGCAGGGCAGATTCCATGGCGATGTCCTCGATGTCGGATGCGGGGAGGCGGCGATCTCGCTATATCTGGCCGAGCGGGGTTTCACCACCGTTGGCCTGGATCTGTCGGCGACCGCGGTCGAGCTGGCCCGAGCCGAGGCTGCCAGGCGCGGCCTGGCCAACGCCTCTTTCGAGGTCGCCGACATCGCCTCCTTCACCGGCTACGACGGCCGTTTCGGCACCGTCGTCGACAGCACGTTGTTCCATTCGATCCCGGTCGAGTCGCGGGAGGGCTATCAGCAGTCGATTGTGCGCGCCGCCGCGCCGGGCGCGGCGTATTTCGTGCTGGTCTTCGACCGGGCCGCCCTGCCCGAAGTGCCTGAACCGGGGCCATCGCCGGTCACCGCCGACGAGCTTCGTGAGGTGGTGTCGAAGTACTGGGTGATCGATGAGATCAGGCCGGCGCGAATCCATGGCAATCTGCCTGCGGAGTTGCCGGCGGACGCGGGTTTCCGGTTCGAGGGTATGCGCGACGAGCCCAGTGGCCGCAAGTCGGTTCCGGCCTGGCTGCTGTCGGCCCATCTGGACTGATCCCGCCACCCGGGATGGTGGGTTCGTAGCCATCTGCCATGTCTCCCTGCTCCAGACGAGCATCCATTGCCATATGACAGCCGATCCACCAGCGTGCCGACGCCTTGCCAGGACCACCAAATATGAAGGGACAGTGAGCGTTTCCGCTGACTGGAGGACAACGCTGCCAACACCGAGCCCGCCTCGGCCGCCCTCGGTGACGTGGACACCCGCTCGACGACCGCATCGATCCACGAGTCCGCCGACAGGCGGACGCACAGGCCACGACGCAACCAACGGCCATGGCGGCCTAGAGGCTCCAATTCCAGGCACATCCCGACCTGGTGACCGCGCGCCCTGACCTGTATTGGCACCACGGCGCTGTCACCGCCGGTTGATACCGATACCGAGGCTGTGGACAGCAACGCGTACGCCCGCGCCAGTTCCAGCACCCGAAACCCGGCCACCGACACCGGATCCACCGATCGACAATGCCGGTGTTCACCACCCTGCTCACCCCGACGCAGATCCGCACGAGGCCTGCGCTCCGGTGCGGGTGGGCTGGACAATCACATCGAGGGCACGTCGCCGACACCAGCCCGCGTGGGGTGTCTGCAACAGTCTGCAGAAGGGCGCGGCAAGCCTTGCCCAGCTACCGACAGACCTAACGTCCACAATCGTGAGCAATAGAACTCTCCTGTCCGGTCGCCGACTGCAGTACGGCGCCCCGCGTCGCGCTGCTCGCCGTGCGCGAGCCGTACAGGCGCACGGGGTGAGCGCGTGCCCGAAGCACTACGTGGCCAACGACTCCGAAACCGACCGCTTCACCGTCGACGTCCACGTCGGCGACCGCGCGTTGCACGAGCTGTACCTGTATCCATCGAGCGGACCGTCGAGGCGGGCGCCTGGATGCTGATGGACGCCTACAACGCGGTCAAGGGCACCACCATGACCGAGAACCCGCTCCTTGACGAACCGCTCGAGGGTACTGGGGGTTTCGACGGCGTCGTGGTCTCCGACTGGACGACCGTACGCAGCACCGAGAGCGCCGCCAAGGGCACCGACCTGTGCATGCCGGGCCCGCCGTACCTGTGGGGTGAGCCGCTGGCCGAGAAAGTTCGCTCCGGCGAGATCGCCGAGTCCACCATCGACGACAAGGTCCGCCGCATCCTGCGTTTCGCGATCCGCGTCGGCGCCCTCGACGGAACTCCGCAACCGACACCGGTTTTCAACGGCTGGGAAACCGAACCGGGCGAGTTCACCGTGCACGTCGGCACCTCCGTCACCGACCTCCCCGATACCGCCTACATCTACTGACCCGAACGCAGTTCCCGAACAACGGAGTGTGGCCATGTCCACCAGTACCCCTCAACTCGACATCGACACCGGTCGCCTCGACGGTGCTTCGCGCGCACGGCTTTTCACGGTGCTGGCGGTGATCGTCCTGTTCTCCGAGATCGCCCCCATGCAGTACACGATCGTCGCGGCCGCCCTGCAGAAGATCGCACCGACCTTCCCTGGTATCGGTGCCAACATCAACTGGGCCATCATCGTTTTCGGCTTGATCGGTGCGGCCGCGTCTCCGCTGATCGGCAAGATGAGTGACGTCTGGGGCAAGAAGCGGATGTTCCTCGTCTGCGGCGCCCTGTTCGTCATCGGCTGTGTGCTCGACGCGACCACCTCGAACTGGGGCGTCTTCCTGTTCGGGCGATGCCTGCAGGCCACCGCGATCGCGACCGCGGTCATCGCCTACGGTCTGATCCGGGACCTGATGCCACGCAAGTTCGTGCCACTCGGGCTCGGCATCACCGCAACCGGCCTGGGTGTCTCCTCCATCGCCGGGCCGCTGCTCGGCGGTTTCCTCGTCGACAACTACAGCTGGCGCGCGATCTTCTGGTGCCTGGCCGGGTTCACTCTGCTGATGTTGCCGCTGATCTGGCTGATCGTGCCCGAATCCAAGCTGCGGGTCACCGAGCGCATCGACATCGTCGGCGCCGCACTGCTCTCCGGCGGCGCCACGCTGACGCTGATCTACGTGGACAAGGGCCACGATTGGGGCTGGAGCAGGCCGACCACGCTCGCCTGGCTGATCGCAGGCATCGCTCTGCTCGTACTGTTCGTCGTCGTCGAAAAGCGCGTCTCGACACCGATCATGGACATGAAGCTGCTGTTCCACCCGCGGGTCGCGCTGGTTCTGGCAGGCGCGTTGTTCGCGTCGTTGCAAATCGGGATCGTGTCCTACGCCATCGCCTACATGGCACAGACCCCCGATGTGGCGACGGTAACCGCCGGCGTGCAACAGGGCAGCCTCGCCAAGGTCCAGGCGATGACCGGTCAGCCCTTGCCGCCCGAGGCGGTCCAGGTGACGCTGGACCCGGGTTACACCTACGGCAGCGGCTATACCCTGCTGGAATTCGCACTGCGGATCGCACTACTCGGCTCTGTGGTGACGATGATCTGCGGCGCGCTCGCCGGACTCCTGGCCCGACGCATCGGCGCCCGGATCCCGCTAGTCATCGCCTTGGCCATCTTCGCTGCTTCCGGCGTTGCCTTCGCACTGCTGCCCCACACGACCACGGTGTTCCTGGTGGTGAACTCCATCTTCAGCATCGGGTTCGGCTTCTACTACGCGGCCATGCCGATTCTCATGGTCGAGGCGGTCCCGCAGGAGCAACAGGGCATCAGCCTCGGCATGCTCGGCGTCATGCAGTCCATGGGCGTGGCCATCGGTCTCGCCATCGTCACCGCGTTCCTGCACACCACCGCGATGCGAGCGATGATCACCGTCGGGGGCCAGCAGACACCGCCCACCCCGATTCCCGACATCTTCGGCGACCACGGCTACGAACTCGGCTTCTGGCTCTGCGCCATCGCGTCGACCGTCGCACTGATCCTGGCCGTGATCATGCGGCACGGCCGCACACCGGCTACCGGCGGCATCGCGCACTGACAGCCGGCCGGGTGGTCTTCGACCACCGGCCTCGTCACCGCAGCGTGAGCTCTGTCGCCAGGACCGCACGTTGCTCCGTCACCTCGAGCGTGCGCGGATCCTCCGCACCGAACACGTCGATACTCTGATCAACCTCCCACCGGCGACGTATGGCATTTGGATGACTGCCGGGACCTGCTGCGCTCGTGGTTTGCGTTGTCGACGGATGCGGAGCTGATGGTCATAGTGGGGCCACCGAGCTCGATGCCGCCGACCATCTGCGCGGACTGCTGACCGAGTTCGGCGCGCAGATTCTCATCGGGACAGCGCGGGGAATGCTGATCGAACTACTACCGCTAGCGCAATGACAGCACCGCCACATGTCTTCCGCGCCGATACCGGCGTTTCCGCGGACACCGTGAGGTCGTGTTTCGAACAACTCTCACCGCTGGTAACCAGCGCATCCGCATAGATAACGATCCGCCGAAGCGCCTGCAAGCGCCTATACATTCCGTGGATACGGCAATATGCTGCCACTCGTGTCGAATCTGCGGATCAGTGAAGTCGCCGCGTTCATGGGTGTCAGCGATGACACCGTGCGGCGGTATATCGATCAGGGCCGGCTGACCGCGATCCAACTGGACAACGGCCGCAAGGGCGTCAGCGGCCGCGAGCTCGCCGAGTTTCTGCAGGCCAACTCCGAAGCTCCGGAGCCCGGAGCCACGGTGGCTGTCTCGGCGCGGAATCGGATGCGCGGGATCGTGACGCGGATCGTCAAGGACACGGTGATGGCGCAGGTCGAGATGCAGGCCGGGCCCTTCAGGCTGGTGTCGCTGCTGAGCCGGGAATCGGTCGATGAACTCGGTCTCGAGGTCGGCAGCGTCGCGGTCGCGTCGGTCAAGTCCACTCATGTTGTTGTCGAAGTCCCAGAAAGTTGATGAGGATGAGGATGATTCGTTCCCTGAGTGCTGTTGCGCTGACCGGGGCTGTCGCGTGGACGATGGTCGGCTGTGGGTCGGACAAGTCGTCCGACCCAGCGCCCACCGACAAGGTCTCCGGCACGGTGACGGTGTTCGCAGCTGCGTCGCTGACCGAGACGTTCACCGAGTTGGGCAAGCAGTTCGAGGCCGCGCACCCCGGCGTCAAGGTGGTCTACAGCTTCGGCGCGAGCTCGGCACTGGCAGAACAGATCAAGCAGGGCGCCCCCGTCGACGTGTTCGCATCAGCAGCGCCGAAGAACATGCAGCAGGTCGTCGATGCCGGCGATATCACCGCCAAGCCTGTGATGTTCGTGCGCAACCGCCTCGAAATCGCGGTCCCCAAAGGCAACCCCGGCCACGTCACCGGACTCGCCGACTTCGGCAAGACCGAACCGAAGATCGCGCTGTGCGCCGAACAGGTGCCGTGTGGTGCCGCCGCCAAGACCGTGTTCGAAGTCGCTGGTGTCACCCCGCAGCCCGACACTCGTGAGGCCGACGTCAAAGCAGTGCTGACCAAGGTCACCCTCGGCGAGGTCGATGCCGCGCTTGTCTACCGCACCGATGTCAAGGCCGCGGGTGACAAGGTGGAGGGTATCGACTTCCCCGAGGCCGACAAGGCGATCAACGACTACCCGGTCGCACCGCTGGCCAAGGCTCCCAACGCTGCGGCCGCCGCGGCGTTCGTCGAGTTCGTCCGGTCCGACCAAGCCCACACGGTGTTCACCAAAGCGGGATTCGACAACCCGTGACCCGAGCGTCGGCGCGACGGCGGACAGCACAGGGGCGGCGACCGCTCATTCTCGTGCTGCCCGCCGTCTGCGGCTTGGCGTTCCTGTTATTGCCGCTGGCCGGGCTCTTGCTGCGTGCGCCTTGGCGCAGCGTGCCCGACCGATTGTTCAGCACCGAAGTCGGCCAGGCACTGCGCCTTTCGCTCGTGTGCGCGAGCTTGGCAACTGTCCTCTGCCTGGGGCTCGGCATCCCCTTGGCGTGGCTGCTTGCGCGCGGCGAGATACCAGGACTCGGATTCGTGCGCGCACTGGTGACCGTCCCGCTTGTCCTGCCGCCCGTCGTTGGCGGGGTCGCATTGCTACTGGTACTGGGCAGGCGCGGAATCATCGGCCGCCATTTGAATGAATGGTTCGGTGTCTCACTACCTTTCACCACCGCAGGGGTCGTAGTTGCCGAGGCATTCGTAGCGATGCCGTTCCTGGTCATCTCCGTCGAAGGTGCACTGCGCGGAGCCGACCCTCGCTACGAAGAAGCCGCCGCCACCCTCGGTGCATCGCGCTGGCTGACCTTCCGTCGGGTCACCTTGCCTTCGGTGATGCCGGGTGTGATCGCGGGCGCGGTGCTGTGCTGGGCTCGTGCGCTCGGTGAGTTCGGTGCCACGATCACCTTTGCGGGCAATTTCCCCGGTAAGACGACGACGATGCCGCTGGCGGTATATCTGGCCTTGGAAACCGATCCCGAGGACGCGATCGTTCTCAGCCTGGTGCTGCTTTTCGTGTCGGTGGTCGTACTCGCTGCGCTGCGAGACCGGTGGACACGAGGTGTTGTATGACCCTGGATGCCGAAATACGTATCACCCGAGACAGATTCGAACTCGAGGCCACCGTCACCGTGGCACCCGGCGAGGTTGTCGCACTGCTGGGTCCCAACGGAGCAGGCAAGACCACCGCGCTGCGGGCGCTGGCCGGACTCACCCCGCTCACCAGCGGCAGTATCCGTCTCGACAACAGCACTTGGGACGCACCGCCGAACCTGTTCGTTCCCGCGGAGCGACGAGCGGTCGGCGTCGTGTTCCAGGATTACCTGCTGTTCGCGCACATGTCTGCCCAGGACAACGTCGCCTTCGGGCTGCGTGCTCGCGGACAGCACCGCCGCGCGGCCCGTGACCGCGCCAGGTTTTGGCTCGACCGGGTCGGTCTCGCCGACCACGTACACGCCAAACCCCGCGCATTGTCCGGCGGTCAAGCGCAACGCGTTGCCCTCGCGCGCGCGCTGGCGACCGACCCGCAGCTGCTGCTGCTCGACGAACCGCTGGCCGCACTGGACGCCAGCACCCGTTTGCAGGTTCGCTCCGACCTCGCCCACCATCTCTCCGACTACACCGGGCATACAGTGCTGGTCACCCACGACCCACTCGACGCGATGGTGCTCGCTGATCGCCTCGTCATCCTCGAAAACGGCGTCGTCATCCAAGCCGGACCACCCAGCGAAGTCGCCCGTAGACCACGCTCCGAATACGTCGCAAACCTGGTGGGCCTCAACCTCTATCGCGGCACAGCTCACGGCAACACTGTCGACCTCGACGACGGCGGAATACTCACCGTGGCCGAACCGGCCCAGGGCGCAGTCCATGTCGCGTTCCCTCCCACCGCGGTGAGCCTGCACACCGAACAACCAACAGGCAGCCCGCGAAACACCTGGCCGGTCACCATCATCGGGCTCGAACAGCACGCCCATACCACCCGAGTCCGCCTCGACGGCAGTCCCTCGGTTCTCGCCGACGTCACCCCCGCAACCGTCGCCGACTTGCGCCTGCAGACCGGAATGCTGTTATGGGCCGCGCTCAAGGCGACCGAAATCCACACCTATCCAGCATGATGCGGCGCGACGCAACGCCGGTGGAACCCGTCCCAGTTCGTCAATATGTGGATTCGAAATATGAAAACAATGAACGTTGCTGAGTCGGAACGTATTTCAGCGCTATGGATGCCGAGGCCAAAGCAGTGGCGTTGTTCGACGAGGTCGTCGCCCGCGGCATCATCGCACCAAGAGCCAGCGAGTCCACTTCGCACGTAGTCCATTGCCTGAACCGACTTCCGAAGAGCGTCACCGCTGCGTCGGGGTCACAATTCCAGCGATGCGGAGTGCGGGTCAGCGAGTGAGATGTGGCGGCAGTCGCCGCAGCAGCCGCCGTCGGTATGTGCGTGGCTCGGTGTGGCAGCGCGGTGCAGGATCGCACGCGTAGGTGTGATGTCGAGTCGGTCATCGTGCAGTGCGCCGAGGCCGTCGACGATGAGCGAGTAGCCCGTCGGCTGCCGTGGCGCCCACAACAGAGTGATACTTGGATGAGTGGCAATGTTGCGGCGCGTATGTGGACCAGGCTCGACGATCCGGAGTCGCCCTTCCCTCGGAACCGGGTCTACTGCGACGACGTGTGGCTGGGAGTCTTCGCCGACGCTGACCAGATAGGCGATGTCGTACTGTTCGATAGCTTTCACAAGCTCGTCCAGCGTCACCTCGGCGCTCATCCAACACGATTACCGTCGCACGGTGCGGCGCTGCCGGGGTTTCACCTGCTCTGCGTTGTCTCGGGCGCTACCGATGCGAGAACATACACCCAAGCCTGGCGGCCCGAACCCAGGGGCAGCAAGACGCGGGTGTAGTCGGCAACCTCGTAGGCGTCGGCGGCAGCCAAATCCGTTGGGGTAATGGCGAATACGGTGCCGGGAACCCCGGTGGCGCCGTCTGCGGGACGCAGGACAGGGTGGCGTGCGCTGCCGCTGGTTGCGATCACCGCGGGATCGGTGATCGTCACCTCGCCGAGCTCGTACCCGGCGATCTCGTCGAAGTGTCCGTCGAGCTCACGCCCGAACACAGTGCGCTGCACCTCGGGCTGTCGCAGGGTTCCGTAGGAGAACAACCAGATCTCGGCCATGGCACCCACCTAATCAGATCTGCGCGGCGGGATATAGGTGACGCGGCTCTCAGTCGCGCACAACTACGAACCGCACACGGGAGGTGAATGTAACGGCGCGACGTGAGACGTGTGACCGGCCGGTAACAGGGCGTTCTCAGGGTTGGCTCCTGGTTGGTGTGGTCGAAGGGTCCAGGAGGGAAAGCCTGTGGTGGCAGCCGATTCCAGTACAGGAACAGACACCGTGAAGACCGTGTGCTCCTACTGCGGTGTCGGGTGCGGAATCGTGCCTCGTGACTGGGCCCCAATGGCAGGTCCACCTGAACTGGACCTGCTCAAAGGGCTCCAGTCACCGCCTGCTTGCCGGCCGGACTACGGCCTCGACGCAGCCGGCAGACAGGAACAACGACGGTTGCCGATCGGCGAGCAGAAGCCCGTCGACTGTCGGGGCGCGCCTGGACATAGGTTGTGCGTCGGCGGGTCGCCCGGCGCTTCTCCTGTCACGAGCGTTCCGTCGTTCCCGCGCCGTCGTTGCGGGCTTCGACGGCCTTGACGGTCTTTCCGAACGCATGTTTCAAGACGCCCTGGCCGACGGTTCCGACCACAACGCCGAGCACCCGTCCCGTGAGGTTCTTGCCCTCGCGCACGACGACAACATCCACATCGGTCGACCCGTCGGGCCTGCGTGTGAAGGTGTAGGTGTGGCCGGAGTGACCGCCCCACAGGTTGGAGTCGGTGGTCGTCATGACGACGCGGTTGGGGTCCGACCAGTCGTAGTGCAGGCGTTCCCAGATACCGTGCGAGCCCTCGGTGACGTCGGCCTCACCGAGGCCCTGGGCGTGCACCTCGAGGTATTGGTCGGTGCTGTTGCCGAACAGCTGTGAGCGGCCGGGCCCGAAGTCGGTGAGCGCCGCGACGAACTGCTCGGGCGTCGAGGTCGTCGTCTCCTTGAAGTGAATGGTGGACATCGGTGCTCCTTTGCTTCGACAGTCACGGGGTCAGGGTTCGAGCGTCTCCGTCGCGCCAGTGCAGGCTTTGGCGCGTCCGTGGGTGCGGTCTTGTCCGTCCCTGCAGCGGATCCCAGCCGCCACGAGCGGTGATTACGGATATTGCGGACATTGCAGACATCATGTCAAGCGGTTTCGCTATGACCGACAGGTGGCCGAGCGGGCTCTGCCGCAGAAAGTTCGCGGAGTCACCTACCCAAAACGGTGCCCTTCGGCCAAATCGGCACCGTCGCGATAACCGGTGCGACTATCTGCGGTTACTTCGCTACCGCGCTTTCTCAAAGTAGGCCCACGTGCCGAGATGCCACGCCCGATCGCGCGGATTCTTTGACAACAGGCATAACGGTTCCATAAATCACAGCCAGGGGATTCACCGTCTTCGTTTGGTCGGCGGCAGGTGTGAACAACCGCATTTTCCCCGGTTGGGTATCACTGCCACATGCCGGTCACGAGTCGGCATCGCCTATGTGTTCGATTTTCCGTGCTGCGATCAAGGTTTCCTCGAAGCTCTACATCTGACAAACTTTCCGCAACTGAAGTTATCTATAACTATCGCTAGCGGTTGTGATACTCACCCGGATGCCCTCGACGTACATCACGACACAAACTCTCGCCGACCACGGCGACACGTGAACAACGATGCCCGCAGATCCACCCCTGGCCGACCGGGGCGGCCCGCTTGGAGAACATCATGGTCACCAGAGCTTCCATCCATTCATTCGATGCCTTTACCGTCATCGGCGACCAGAGCCGGGCCGTCGCCCGTAGTCGACAGCTGTCGCGGCAGCGCAGAATCGATGACGAACTCGCACCACTGGGAATACCAGCCCTGGCACTGGGAATGATGCTGATCGGCGCCGGGTTGGCCTTCCTGCCGCTGACGATAGGGTGGGCTAGCGACTATGGCCCGCTGATGGTCTACACCGCCTACATCCTGCACCTGAGCCTCGCGATAGCGCTGAGCGTGTGGGGTGGGCGCCGGATCCGCGACCACCGCAGATTCGTGTCCTACACCAGCGATGCAGTGCAGAGCGCCCTCAATCGAAGATGAAAAGGCTCTGAGACTGGCAGCATCGCTACCACCGGCGGCACAGTCGCGGCGGACAACCTCGTCGATCGACATGGTCACACCGGGTCGCCATAGCATTCACCGAAAATCGGGTGGTATTCTGCAAGTTGCTGGTATAGGCCAGGTTTCGTGCTCAAGCTGCGCCGAGTACCGAATGACCGAGGATCCCGAGATCGCTCGAGCACGAATCTTCGTCCGAACCCTCGAAGTTCGAGCATGCGAGCTAGCGCCCCAAATCCAACGCGCGCACAGATCGAAGCCCGCCTCAGGGCCGGAGCTCACCGCCGAGCTCGTCGCGGTCCGCGGCTACATCGACCACATCCAACGCCGATTCCCCGAAACCTCCGCAGACGCATCGACCTGAATAGCTCTTACAGCCACGATCCAGAGGCGGCCGACAACCCATCGCGAACACCCAAGGGAAGCAAATGCATTGAGTCCGCCGTCGCGACGCGTCGGTCAAACGGACTGCGGATAGATCTCGGTCGTCGACTCGATCTCGGGGCTACCGACCTCAGTTGTCGCCGGTGCGATGCGCAGCGCAGAAGCAGCCGACGCCGTTGCGAATCCATTCCCGCCCGGACCATTCCGGATGTTGCTCGATCATCAGTGCCGAAACCTCTTCGGCGATAGTGTCTTCGCTCAGTGCACAGTCGCGCCGAATCCAGGTTTCGTCGCGCAGCAAACGCAGGTAATCGCCGACATCGGTGAGCAGCTGAGGGCCACCGATGTCGCCATGGCCGGGTACGACGAGGCGTGGCCGCGTGGCCGCGAGCCGGTCCATTACGGCGATCCATCCCACACCGGAGACGTCGGTGTCATGGGGTGGGAACCACGGGAAGATCGCGAACTGGGCGGCCTCGACAAGATCGCCGGTGAACAGGACGCCCTCTTCGGGCAGTTCGACGACCTGGTCGCCTTTGCTGTGTGCACGGCCGATGCCGCGCATCCGCACGATCCTGCCACCCAGGTCCAGGTCGTAGGTGCGGTCGTAGACGACATCCGGTTCCGGCAGCTGCACGCCGTCGAGGCGCCGGGCCACCGATTCGCCCAGCCCGCGGAACATTTCGAGGTAGGCCGCGCCCTTGTATCTCAGATCGTCGGCTTGTGCCCGGTTCACCAGGTAGGTCGCGGCACCGGCGAAGCTATGGGCTCCGAACGCGTGCTCGGGATGGAAGTGTGTCGTGGTCAGGTACAGGCGACGACCTTGGGCATAGTCGGCGGCGAACCTCAGCACGGTTTCGGCATTGGAAGGGCCCATGCCGGTTTCCACCACCAGGACCGCCTCTCGACCGCCGATGATGCCGACATTCGGCACGAGCGGAACCCTCCGGTCGCCGATGACCACCAGGTCTGCGGCCAGCTCGTGAATATCGGTGAGCTCGACGACGGGGTCGGGCAAGGCGAACGACGCTGTCATTTCGGATCCTAAGTCTTTGTAGGTATCTGGGGTCGGTGCTGTCGCATCCAGTTCAGCGCCAACCGATGCGGACAGTCCAAGACCTCTTACGTTCGACCGATACCACCCAGGTATCGGCGCTGCTCGGACGGGTGCTATCGGGCGCATGACGTATCCATGGCAAATAGTGCGGGGTATCGTGCGCAGGATGGAGCTGCGGACCCTGCGCTACTTCGTGACTGTCGCCGAAGAACTACATTTCGGGCGGGCCGCCGCCCGGCTCCACATGACCCAGCCACCGCTGAGCCGAGCCATCAAACAGCTCGAACTCGACCTCGATTGCGAGCTGCTGCACCGCTCTTCGACGGGAGTGACGCTCACTCCGGCCGGGGTCAGCCTGTACGAGGACGCGCAATCACTGCTGGCTCGCGCCGAACAGATCCGCGCGCGAACCACCGCCGCGGCCGGTCCCGCGACGCTGACCATCGGCACCCTGACCGACAGCGCCGAGCAATCCGTAACCCGGTTGGCGGACGCCTACCGGCAGCGTCACCCCCACGTACGGATCCATATCCGCGACGCCGACTTCACCGACCCGACCGCCGGATTACGTTCCAGCACAGTGGATGTGGCACTCACACGAGCACCGTTCGACCTGACGGGGCTCACCGTTCATGTGCTCCGGTCGGATCCGATCGGGGTGGTACTGCGCGCCGACGACCCGCTCGCGACCCGAGAGCAGCTGCACCCGAGCGAGCTCAGCGATCGGCGATGGTTCCGGCTCCCCGCCGACACTGATCCATTGTGGCGCGCATTCTGGACACCACCGAACAGCCACGGCAGTGACGGACCGGTCGTGCGCACCGCCAACGAATGCCTGCAAGTCGTGCTCTGGAACGGCACCGTCGGCCTCACACCGCTGTCGCACCCACTGCCGGACGGTCTGGTGGCGGTCCCGCTGGCCGATATGCCACGCAGCGATCTCGTACTCGCCATCAGGAAACACGACCATCGCCCGCTGATCCGAGCATTCACCCACACCGCCGCCGAGCTCTACCGCGGAGATCAGCCGCACACCGGCCTCAGTCCAGGATCGCGGTTGCCGTGACCTCGATCAGGTGGGCGGGTATGTCCAGCGCCGCGACGCCCAGCAGTGTGGCCGGTGGAGCCGCGGCGATCCCCAGCTG
The DNA here is from genome assembly GCF_036046055.1 of Nocardia sp. NBC_00403. Lineage (NCBI taxonomy): Bacteria > Bacillati > Actinomycetota > Actinomycetes > Mycobacteriales > Nocardiaceae > Nocardia > Nocardia sp. NBC_00403. The sequence goes on along the minus strand of NZ_CP107939.1, from coordinate 4,168,037 downwards.
GGCAGACGCTCGGGCGATGCCCTCGCCGAGCGTGGGCATTTTGTCGAGAGTCCAATCCACCACGTAGGCAGTCAGATTCGCGATGTCGTCGAAACTGCCACCGATCTGGGCCAGGGCCTTGCCGATATCGAGGTAGCACTGCTCGACCTGGCGCGGCGAGGTCACCCACGCCGACCGTGTCCCCGGCGGCGTCCCAGGAGACTGACGACCATTGCCCAGATCGCTCGCGAGGCAAGCATTTCGCAACGTTCGCTGTTCCGCTACTTCGGCAGCAACGTCACTCAGCCAGGTCGAGATCGTCAGCTTCGGTCGGAGCTGGTGTGCTGGGTCTCAGCCGGCCGCAGAGGTCGGGCGGGCGAAGAGGTCATCGAGCGGGCCGGACGCGGCGGGGCGGAGTCCTTCCTCAGCAAACCATTCCCACCGGAAAAGCTGTGCCTGAATCGGTGTGGGAATGCGGCGCAAGGCTCGGGCGATCCTGGCGAAACGGCCACGGCCTTCGAGGATGGACCGGTGCTCAGCCAGTGCACTCATCCGTTGTGCCGCGAACGCTCCGACGTCGATCCGGTGAGTGATGTCCGCGCGAGCGGTGTAACCGTTGCGGATCGCGGTGGCGTCATAGCCGAGCCAGCGGGCCGGAGCGGTCAGCCCCAGGAACAGCTCCCGAGGCAGTGTCGCGTTCAGCACCCGTCTGACGCCGGCCGTTTTCGCGGACAGGGCGCCGACTTCGTGGACCCGGACATGATCGGGGTGACCGTATCCACCGTTGCGGTCATAGCTCAGCAGCACATCCGGGCGTTCTTCCACGAGGATCGATGCCAAGCGTTCAGCGGCCTCATCGACGTCCGCCCGGACGAACATTGTTCGTCCGGGCCGAAGTTCTCGGCGTGTCCAGGGTCGAACACCTCGGCTACGCGGACAGCGGACACGGTCCGATCTTGTATCCGAACCCGTGCGCTGGCCTGCAATTCCCGCAGCCGCGGCGCGACGGCACCGTCGAACTGTCCGTCGGATGCGACGACGATGACCGTGCGGTGGCCGGTGTGGGCCAGTTTCGCCAGGGTGCCGCCGGTCAGGATGATCTCGTCGTCTGGGTGGGCATGCAGAGCCACGACTGTCGCCATGACGTCAGTATTGCGGCCACGGTGACAGATAGCGTGATCAAATGGCGAATCCTTCGATCCGCCGCACTCCGGTCAGAATGTGTTCGGTGTTGTGTGGGATCGCATCCAGCAGCGCATGCCCGGCGACGGCCGCGATATCGCCCGCATCGATGAACGCGACGCGAGCATCGCCGGTGGCAGTGATGATTTCACCGGCACGCACCCCCATCGCGACGAGGTGATCGCCGGTGAAGTTCTGCATGAACCACGACGGCAACAGCTGATCCGCAGCGGCCGAGCTGCCGGTAGGCCGGTGAGGAGAGCCACTCAGGGCAGGCTGTACTCGGCGACAACGTCGAGGACCCACACCACACCGAACCGATCCTGAAGCATCCCGTACAGGGGTGCCCAGCCCGCCGGTGCGAGAGGTCGGATAATGTTTGCCCCTTCGCTGAGCCGCTCCCAATAAGGGACCATCTCGTCGGCCGACTCACCACGGGCCGACACGAAGTACGAGTTCTCACCTTGGGTCCAGGGCATGGAGGCGGGGACGTCGTAGGCCATGATGTGGAAGCCGTCGGGGGATGCGACCTGGCCCCACATCACTTGATCGGCATCGTCTGGGTGCTGAATGTTCCCGGCGTCGGCATAGGTGACCGCGAGCAGGTCTCCGCCGAAAACAGATCGGTAGAACTCGAGGGCGGCTCGGGCGTTGCCCCGCAGGTTGATGTGGGTGACGGTGTTGATGCTCATAGAGGCTCCCGGGTAGTCGTTGTTGTCAGGTACGAGTCAACGGTCGCAGGGGAAGAGGACAGGAAGTGTCCGCTACTCGAGGCAATATGAGAGCTATGCCGAAAACCTCAGCGCGCCTGCTGTCTTTGCTCTCACTGCTGCAGGCGCACCGGGATTGGCCGGGCGCGCTGTTGGCCGAGCGGCTGGAAATCAGTCCGCGCACCGTACGCCGCGATGTCGATCGCCTGCGTGAGCTCGGGTATCCAATAGCGGCGATCAAAGGACCGGATGGCGGATATCGGCTTGACGCAGGAACGGAATTGCCGCCCTTGCTGTTCGACGACGAGCAGGCCGTCGCCCTCGCGGTCGCACTCCAGATCGCTATCACCAGCGGTGCCGGGATCGAGGAAGCCGCAATGCGCGCGCTGACCACGGTCCGGCAGGTCATGCCCGCACGGCTGCGCCGCCGCATCGACACCTTCCAAGTCACTCCCGTCGAGACCGCGAACCCACAGGCCGACAGCAGCGTGCTCGCGGCGCTCAGCGCCGCCGCCCACGCCCGAGAAGTGCTGCGCTTCGAGTATGCGTCCACACAGACGGCCGAAAGCGACAGCGCCGCAACCCCACCGCGCCGAGTGCAGCCCCACCACCTCGTCACATGGGGCGGGCGCTGGTACCTCGTCGCCTGGGACCTCGACCGCGACGACTGGCGCACCTTTCGCGCCGACCGAATCGCCCCCCGCACCCCCACGGGTCCCCGATTCACCCCGCGCGAACTCCCCGGCGGAGACGTAATCACCTTCGTTACCAACAGATTCCAAGGCTCCACCGACTCCGGAGGCTGGCCCTGCCGCGGCGAGGTGATCCTCGATCTACCCGCCGCCACCGTCCTCGACTACATCCACGAGGGACTCGTCGAAGAACTCGCCCCCGACCGCTGCCGGCTCGTCCTCGGCTCATGGTCCTGGCCGGCACTGGCCGCCGCCCTCGGCAGATTCGACGCCGACATCGAGGTCATCGGCCCGCCGGAACTCGAAACCGCCTTCGGGCAGTTGGCCCGCCGCTACGCCAAAGCAGCCCGCTCGGACGGGTGAGCCTCGAAATCAGCGAAAGGCCGATACCAGTTTCGACCACCGTTGCGCGCGAACCGCACTGTCTTCCATGCTCTTCATGCCGATTCGATGGGGGGCACTGCGCCGATCTGCTGCATTGCCGAGAACAGATTCGCCACGCCCCAATGCTCGGTAATCTTCCCCTCGCGCACACGCATCGCATCGACCGTCTCGAACTCGACACGGCGGCCGGTGGGGGCCACACCGAGGAACTCGCCACGGTGTGTTCCGGAGTACGTCTTGAAGGTGGTCACCACCTCACCCTCGACGGTCTGCCAATGGATGCTGGCAGAGAAGTCGGGGAAAGCGCGGCGCAATGCCCCATACAGCTTCCGCACACCGTCCTTGTCGGGCGTCGTGCCAGGCTGCGGTGTGTGATCAATGAAGTCGTCGGCGAAAAGGTCCTCGAAGAGCGCGAAATCCCCACCGCCCTGCACCAGCTCGGTGTTACGGCGAACCACGGCTTTTGCATCTGTCGACACTTCGTTCCCAGCCATGCTCATCCTCCCTACTCCGCCGACAATTCAACTTACGGACTCCGCCGGATCGACCCATGCGGACTGCGGGCCGGGCCTCCGAACGGCTTGGCCGCGGCCGAGCTCCTACCGACGACGGGTGATCACGACCGGCTTCATCTCATACGGCACCTGGTCAAAGGCGGAAACCGGAATCCCGAAGGCGGTGGCGAGCACGTCACGAGGCAACGAGTTGAGCGCGCCGACGATGCCGATGTCGTCGTTGGGTTCTTTTGCGCTGGTGTTGAAGACGATCAGCACCTCCAGCGGCATGTCGGTGTGGGCGTTCTCGAAGTAGTGGAAATAGCCCTGCGGCGCGAAGACCAGGTCACCTTGATCTGCTTCGAAGACGTCGTTGCGGTAGGCGCCGCCTGGATGAGTGCCGAGGATGGTCCATTTCGCCCGACCAGAGACTATGAAATTCAACTCCCATGCGGTCGGGTGCCAGTGCGGCTCCCGCATGCCGCCCACCTCGAGCCGGACGAAGTACACCGCCCCCTGCTGGCCCAGCAGTACCGGAAAGCTCTCCTCGGTCGCCCCCTGCAGATAGCCACCGTTGTATTCGTCCTTTTCCGACGAGGTGAGTTTGAACAGATGCGAGGACCGAGCGAGGTTGTTGTCGACCTCAGCGGCTACCGGCAGATGCTCGGGTTCAGCACCGAAGCCGGTGGCCGCGACCACCGCTCCCGCGCCGACGGCACCGGCTCCGAGCGCGACCGCACCCGCGCCGAGCGCGGTGCGACGGTTCATCCGATCAGCGTTGCCGGTGCTGGCGTTGTCGCCGTCCGCTGCCGATTCATCCGACCCCTTTGCCATACCTACCACCGACCTTCTCTGCTGACACTTGTTCGTCTACGCAGGCCACGCCTTCCCGCACAATCAGCGATCCCTCCCACACCACCCCGCGACTATATCCATCTGCTATCACACGCGACTGCTTTTGCCGATAGCTTGCGGACACCACCACTCTCGACGACGCCCGGCGACACGTACACCCACACACTTTTGGCGTTATGACGGTCGACCGTGGCAATTTACCGAGTTACAAGACTGGCAGTATCGGTGAAACCAGCCTACGATCACTTGGCTTCCGGGCTGAAGTCAAGGCATGAAGTCCCCCATAAACCCCAGCAGATAGCAGCACGGGAAGAGATGAGCATCGACTCACACGGATATTTACGAAACTAAGAGTACTGTTTTTACAGTAACCATAGGTTCGACCACCCTGGAGGTGTCATGGAAACCGAGACGATGCCGACCACGCAGTTGGGATCTACCGGTATGGAGATCACGCGCGTCGGGTGCGGCGCGTGGGCTATCGCGGGCGGGGATTGGAAGTTCGGGTGGGGCCCGCAGCAGGATGCGGAGTCGATCGTGACGATCCGGCGCGCGCTCGGGTCCCACTGGATCGATACCGCCACGACGCCGTCACAAGCAGGCACGAATGAGCACTGAAACCACAACGTTCCGGCGTGGACGGCCGCGCAGCGAGAGGGCGCGCCAGGCCATCCTGGAAGCAACCGTAGATCTTCTGCTCGAACGCGGACTGACCGCCATGAGCATGGACGCGGTCGCAGCGGTGGCCGGAGTCAGCAAGGCGACCATCTACCGCTGGTGGCCGACCAAGGAGACCCTCGCCATGGACGCTCTATATCAGGAGTGGGCCACGAGTCCGTCCGCCGCCGACACCGGATCGCTGCGACAAGACCTGCGACACCTGCTGTACCCATGGGCGGCACTGGCGGCGCGCCGCCCATATGGCCGCGCCCTCGCAGGCCTGCTCGCCGAGGTGCGGATGAAGCCGGACTTCGCCCTCGAGTACCGGACCCGTTTCGTCGAACACCGCCGAGACCAGGGGCAACTGATCCTGCAACGGGCCATCGCCCGCGGCGAGATACCCGCCGACACCAGGATCGAAGTCACACTGGACCTGCTTTACGGCCCGGTCTATCACCGGATGCTGCATGGCCACGCCCCCATCGACGAGGCCTTCGTGGGCGAAGTCATCCGCACCGTGCTCGACGGAATCAGACCCAGACCCCACGATTCCGGTGCGGCGGCGCCGTAAAGGATTGCCCGGTCGAAGTGCACCGTGCCGTAATTGTTGCTGAACCCAGCGCGAGCCACGCGTCGGTGGTCCACCCGTGTTCGATCATGTCCGGCCGGACCCCGGTCGCGATGTCGTGGTCGACGACACGGTTATGGGAACCTGGACGCCGTTCTTCTCCATGATGCGGGCACAGTGTGTAGTTCATCGCGGTGTTCCTTTGTCGATCCGCCGTCGAATGATCTCGGCAAGGACAACCAGTGCCCATACGATGACCACCGCGACGATGAACCCGGCCATGTAGTCGCGGTCGAGAACGGTGGGGTTGTCGGGCATCGCATGACCGCGCCTGAGCACAGGCGCGGCGATCAGCACCAGCGCGACCGTGCACACCGCACCGCACGCGCCTGCCGCCCACCATGCGCGCGGAAGAATGCGCCGCGCGGCTATCCCGACCGCTGCGCACAACGGCGCGAAAACCGCGTCGTGCAGCAAGATTCCACCGGTGAACCACACCGCGACAGACAGCAGATCGGGGGTGCTCAGGTCCAGCAGCAAGGACAGTCCGTACCACCCCAGCCACAGACCGGCCAGCAATAACAGCACGCGCACCGCAGTCATGTCAGCACCTCGATCGCGGACAGCCATTTCGTCTGCAGCACGCCAGGGCGGTTGGGAGCGATCAAGCGGCAGGGATACCCGTGGTCGAGATCAAGGGTTTCACCGTTCAGCGACAAAGCCACCAGGGTGTTGGTGTCGACCGCATGTCGTTGCGGGAGAAGCGAACTGTTGTAGAGGCCGCCACGTTCGAGTGAGGTGAAACGGACATCGCCACCACGGTAGGCACCGACTGCGGCGAGCAGGTCACGCAGGCGGACGCCGGACCAGTCGGCCGAGGCGCTCCAGCCTTCGACGCAGGCGATCGGAAGTCGAGCGCTGGCCTGGGGCAGTGCGAGTAACTCGGCTCGGCTGAAGCCGCGCCGCTGGTCACCGACTATGACGGTCAACCGGTAGTCGAGCGCACGGGCGTGTTCACTGATCCCGGCCGCCTTCGCGGAACGGTTGACCGGAACTCCCTGCGGCCCTTGCCCACTGCGTGGTGCCAGGACCGCGGCCCACCGCAGGAATGGCACCGTCTGACCGGCAACGGCCAGGGTCGCGGCAGTCGCTGACAACCCTGCGGCAACCAGCACCACGCGGCGTGAAACTCGGTGGTGTCCAGAGGTATCCGCGGGCGATGCGCTCGGGGTGTCTGGATCGGAGTCGACTGGACGGCTCAATGCCTTTCGTATCACCGGCAGCTTGACGGCCAGGTGCACCGCCAGTGCGCCGACCACGACGTAGGCCATCGCATAGTGGGTGGTGGGGAAGAAGAACTTCCATGGGTAGTACTGCGCGGTGTTCAGCAGCCCGGTCGACAGTTGGAAGATCGTCGCCCCCACCAGCAGGGCGATCGAGCCGCGTTCGAGCGCACGCAAGGGTGGTCCGATCAGCGGCCGCTGGAACAGCCTCGGGTACACCGCCCACAGCTTCACCAGCAATAACGGGATCGCCGCTACTCCCGAGATCACATGCAGACCCTGGGTGAGTCGATACAGCCATGCCGGGTTCGCGGGCCACCAGAACCAATGGGGTGGATGTTGGATCCAATGGCTGAGCAGTCCGGTCACGAAGCACACGAGCACGGCCGCTCCGAGCGCGATACCGACTCTGGCAACGATCTCAGGTCCACGTGCGGTCGAGGAACCTGCGCCTGTGCTGGTCCGCGTGTTCATCGCGGCGGCGTCCTCGACGTGGGAGTTTCGCCGCGATGCAGCCAAGCGATGTGCCGACCGTAGACGTTCGCGGTGGCCAGCACACGCAGCTCGGCAGCAGCGGCGACCTCGTCGACGAGGTCGATGCCGACGCGCGCCCATGGGAACCATTCCCCGGCTCGGGTTCGCGTCTCCAGTCGGATGGTACGAGTCACCATTCCGGTTCCGGGTCTTGCGAATTCGACGATCGCGACTCCGTCGCGGGCGAGGAGGTTCTTGGCGCGGGTCAGGATGCGAATCGGGTCGCCGCCGATGCCGATGTTGCCGTCGGCCAGGATCGCATATGCCCACCGCCCCGAGCCCGGCAGCGGCCCGAACAGATCCCGTCGAAGCGCGGGAGCACCGCGGAACCGACTGACCTCGACTGCCATGGGCGAGATATCGACCCCGAGTGCGACGACACCACGCCGCAGCAGCGCGGCCACCAGACGCCCGGGTCCGCAGCCGATGTCGATGGTCGGACCGTCACAACAACAGGTCAGCGCGGTGTCTGCGTACCGGTTGGCGAAGTCGGCGTCGGCCATCCCCAGCCACTGCCGGGCGGGTAGTCGACGCCGGGGCCCGTCGGCGGTGCGCACCCAGCAGTCCGCACCGGTCAGCGCCTCGTCGAACAGTTCGGTGTCCATCGTGCTCATCGCAGCGCCACACTTCGATGGCGCAGCTCAGCCATGACCTCGGCAAAGGACCCATCGGTGGTGGCGGCCACCCGCAGTGCGTCGTCGAAGGTGTCCACGTCGGCGAATGTAGGAAGCATCTGCACTCGATTACCGCAGTACTGCAAAGCTTTCCGGGTCAGATGTCCAGTTCGTGCGGTCGACATCGGCACGTCGATGAGAGTTCGTGCGGCCTGCGGCATGGACAGACCGAGTGCCCACCAGCCACCGTCCTCGGCAGGGCCGAGCACGGAGTCGTCGCAGGCGATCAGGTCGCGGGCTGCTCGGGTCAATACCTCGGCACCGACCTGTGGGGTATCCATCCCGATCTGCAGTACGGGCAGCCCGTGGCGGGCGGCGTCAGCGTGCGCGTTGGCCAGCCGTGTGCCGAAGCTCGCTCCGCGCTGCGGCACGATCTCGAATTCGCCCAGTGCCCTTGCCAATTTCTCCCGCCGTTCCGCGGCGGCCAGATCCCCGGTGAACGCAACCACGCGATGGGCGACACAGCTGTGCAGTACCGAATCGAGCGTGTCGAGCAACGAGGCCGCCGCGACCTCGGCCGCCTCCTGCGGCGTCAACGGCGGCGTCAGCCGGGTCTTGGCATAACCGGCGATCGGCGCCTTCGCGATCACCAGCAGGGTCACCTGCTGCGTGGTCGCGTCGCACACGGTCATCGGAGGACCGCCAGGAAGTCGCGGGTGGCGTGCAGGGATCCGCGCCATGAACCGGACACTTTGGAGATCCCTCCGGTACGCGGCCGGTAACTGATGTCGCGCTCAACGATTTTCCAGCCCGCTCCTGCTGCGCCGATGAGCAGCTCGAGGGGGTACCCGCAGCGATTGTGCAACGGCCCGAGCGACAACATCGCCGTCCGGCGGGCCACCCGCATCGCGGCGATATCATGCACGGGCAGTCCGTACTTGCGGCGCAGCCGACGCGCTATCAGCCGGTTGCCCAGGCGCGCGTGCCACGGCCAGACACCGGATTCCACCGGGACACGCCGACCTACCGCGAGGTCGGCGCCGCTGTGCATCAGGTCGACAAGTCCCGGCAACTCGCCGGGGTCCATCGAGCCGTCGCCGTCGAGGACCGCGACCAGCTCAGTGGTCGCTGCGGCGATCCCGGCTTGGACCGCGGCACCGTATCCCGGCCGGTCTTCGGACACGACCCTCGCCCCGCGAACCCTGGCCACCGCCGCCGTCGCATCGGTCGAGCCGTTGTCGACGACCAGCACGTGGTAGCCGGCCGGCATGGCCGCCAACACGTCCGGCAATGCTTCAGCTTCGTCCCGGCATGGGATCACCACGGTGACTCCGCCCGGATTGTCCAGCGCATTTGTCATGGTTTCGACGCTAAGCCTCACCGTCGGCCGATAGGTCGAAAAACCTGTGACGAAACGATGACGGCGACCAGACCAGCAGCTGGATCGGCCATTGCGGATCTATGGTGAGAATCGTGCAGGACCTCACTGTGGCCGCTTCCCGGCCCCGATCCGGAATACGCGGCGACATCATCGGCACAGGCTCGGCTGCCGTGCTTGTCGGTGCCGCGTTCCTGGTTCCGCAAATCGCTAGCGAACAGTGGCGTCGTTCGCTCTACGCGGGCGCGGCTCCGCTCTTCGGCAACTGGCTTCCACATATCGGCCCAGGCAGCTTTCCCGCCATCGCCGTCGCCATCGCCGTCGTGATGTACGGCCCCGAGCTGACCGCGCGTCTTCCGTGGCGGCGACTGCTTGCGCTGGCTTGGCTGACGGCGATGGTGTGGGCATTCTCGCTGGCCATGGTCGACGGCTGGCAACGCGGATTCACCGGCCGACTCACCGATTCCAACGAATACCTCCATGAGGTCGGCGGCGTCACCGACATTCCGGCGATGCTGCGCGGGTTCTCGAGCCGGATCTTGGACTTCCAGCCGGACTCATGGACCACCCACGTCTCAGGCCACCCACCGGGCGCACTGGTGTTCTTCGTGCTGTTGGACCGAATCGGTCTCAGCGGCGGTGCGTGGGCGGGAACCGCGTGCCTGCTGATCGGGTGCAGCGCCGCAGTGGCGGTCGCGGTCACGCTGCGAGCACTCGACGCCGAAGACCGAGCCCGCGCCGCACTGCCGTTCCTCGCGCTGGCACCGGCCGCGCTGTGGCTGGCGGTGTCGGCCGATGCGATGTTCGCCGGGGTGACCGCTTGGGCGGTGGCACTGTTCGCTCTGGCCACCCGGCCCGCCGGTCGGCCGATTGCCGCCGTCACGGCGGGGCTCCTGTTCGGTTTCGGTGCCTTCCTCAGCTACGGCCTGGTGCTGATGGCGCTACCCGCGGTTGCGGTCCTCATCGCCGCCAGGACCCTCCGTCCACTGCTCTCCACCCTCGGTGGCGCACTGCTCGTCGCTCTCACCTTCACCTCCGCCGGATTCTGGTGGTTGGACGGCTATCACCTTGTCGTGCAACGCTATTACCAAGGCATCGCCTCCGAGCGCCCCTTCGCGTACTGGTGGTGGGGCAACCTCGCCGCGACGGTGTGCGCGGTCGGCCTCGCGACCGCGGCGGCGGTGCACCGAGCAGTGTCCCGAACTACGCTGCGGGCACTCGATCCCACCGCGCTGTTGGTGCTCGCGGGCGTGTGCGCGATTCTGGTCGCGGACGCGAGCGGACTGAGCAAAGCCGAGACAGAACGCATCTGGCTACCATTCGATATCTGGGTGCTCACCGCGACCGCGTTCCTGCCGAAATCCACCGGCCGTGCTTGGCTCACAGTCCAGGCGCTCGGCACGCTTCTCATCGCTCACACAATCCTGACGAATTGGTGACAGCATGTGCATTCTGATCGCAGACGACGACCCCGTAGTTCGAGACGTGGTGCGACGCTACCTCGAACGCGACGGGCACACGGTCATCGAAACCGCTGACGGCCCCGCCACATCGGCCGCGCTGGCCGACACCGGTGAGCGCGAAATCGAGCTCGCCGTGCTCGATGTGATGATGCCGGCACCCGACGGCATCGATATCTGCCGCGAAGTGCGGTCCGGACCACGCCCGCACACACCGATTATCCTGCTCACCGCGCTCGGCGACGAGGACGATCGGGTCCTGGGCCTGGAGGCCGGGGCCGACGACTATGTCACCAAGCCGTTCAGTCCGCGCGAGCTTGCACTGCGGGTCTCCTCCGTGCTGCGCAGATCACAGCAACAACCGGACACCGAGCAAGCCATCCTGCGCGACGGGGCTATCGAGGTGCGCACGGCATTGCGGCTGGCGCTCATCGACCGGATGCCGGTCGAGCTGACCCCGCGTGAGTTCGACCTGCTGGTATTTCTCCTTCGCAATCCGCGACGGGTGTTCAGCCGCGAGGAGCTGCTCGCGCAGGTCTGGGGCTGGGACTTCGGCGACTTGTCCACCGTCACAGTGCATATCAAGCGGCTACGCGCCAAACTCGGCTGTCGGCACCGCATCGAAACGGTGTGGGGACGCGGGTATGCGTGGGCACGCAATCGCGCCGAGACCGGCGGTCGGTGATGCCTGAGGACGCCACCCAGCTCATCGCTTACGCACTGGCCTGTTCGGTGCCGGTAGTCGTGATCGGCGCCCTGATTCTGCGCGCAACCAGCAACCGCTCCCTGACCACCAGCATGGCCGTGCTCGTGCTGATCCCGACCCTCTCGACGCTCGCGGGCATTATCGGCGTCAGTGGATTGATGTTCACCCATGAACTTCAGCGCACCGCCATCGTCCTTGCCGTCGTCGCAGCAGTGACGGTACCTGCGGCAGTAGTGCTCGGCCGCGAACAAGCACGAAAAACCGTCTGGGAAAAGCAGATCCGCGAACAAGAACGAGCCGCCGAACACTCCCGACGAGAACTCGTCGCCTGGGTCAGCCATGACCTGCGGACACCGCTGGCCGGTATCCGCGCGATGGCCGAAGCGCTGTCGGACGGTGTCGTCACCGACAGGCCCGATGTCATGCGCTACGCCGAACAGATAGGCATCGAAACCGACCGACTCTCACGGATGGTCGACGACCTGTTCGAGATGTCCAAGATCAACGCGGGCGCACTACGGCTCGAACTGGAGCCGGTGGATCTGCGCGAGCTGATCGACGAAGTACTCGCCGCGAATCGCCCGACCGCCGAACGCGCGCGGGTGGCACTGCGTGTGGAGCAACCCGATTCGCAGATCGTGGTGGCCGCGAGTGACCATGCGCTCGGTCGTGTCCTGACCAACCTCGTCTCCAACGCCATCGCCCACACCCCGCCCGGCGGCCGGGTCGCGATCTCCGCGGGCACCGGCGACGGCCACGCCTGGGCCCGTGTCGAGGACACCGGCCCGGGGATCGCGGAGCAGGACCTGCCGCGTATTTTCGAGGTCGCCTACCGCGGCACCGCCGCACGCTCCCCGGTCGCTGCCGAGGGTGTCCCCACTGGCAGCGGCATGGGGCTGGCCATCGCGGCCGGGCTGGTCGAAGCCCACCACGGCGACATCACCGCCGAAAACCGGGACCAGGGTTGCCGTTTCGAGATCCGGCTACCGCTGCCCGAGAGCTGACCGCTACACCGTCGGTGCCCCGACTCCGGCGGCGGCCCGCAGCGGCGCGGACGCGAACCGGGTGAGGCCCTCGATCGGATCGACCTGAGCGACGAACCCCAAAATGCGCCTTGCCCTATCAGGGTCGGCCACGATATGCCGGACGTCAGCGGCGCGGTACCGCCCGGTGACTACAGGATCCGGGCCACCACGCGCGATGGCCAGCGCCGAGGCGACTTCGCCAATCGTGATCGGGCGGCCCGAGGAGATGTTGAGCGCGACGAAACCCGGCAGCGGCTGTTGCACGGCAGCGAGGTTCGCCGCGGCAACATCGGTGACATCCACGAAATCCCTGGTCTGCCTACCATCCTCGTACACCTGCGGCGCCTGCCCCGCCTCTAGCGACGACCGGAATATCGCAGCGACCCCGGAATACGGTGTGTCCCGCGGCATCCCGTCGCCGTAAACGTTGTGATACCGCAGCGCGGTGACGCAGGCACCGGTCGCGGTCGCCCAGGCCGCCGCGTAATTCTCTTGCGCCAGTTTGCTTGCCGCATACAGACTTCGTGGTCGCAAGGGCGCATCCTCGCCGACGGAACCCCACGTGAGCAGCTCCCCGGTCTCCTGGCAGCGATGATCGAAAATCCCCGCGTCGAGGTCCGCTCGTCGGCGGACGCCGACTTCCACAGCGCCACATTGCTCGCCGTAGTAGCGGCCTTCGCCGTACACGACCATCGACGACGCGAGCACCAGCTTGCGGCACCCGGCCCGGTCCATCGCCGCAAGCACCACCGCCGTGCCGAAGTCGTTGTGACTGGCATACCCCGGGGCATCCTGCGCGCTCACGCCGGCTCCGACGACCGCGGCCTGATGGCATACGACGTCGATGCCGCGCAGCAACACATCCAAGGTGTCAGGGTTGCGTACGTCCACATGCCGCACACCATGCGGAACAGCAGCAGCGGGTCCGTGCGCGGCGGAAAGCATCGCATCCACGGCAACCACCTCGTGGCCCGCCGCCGACAGGCCACTGTGGACATGGGACCCGATGAAGCCGGCGGCACCTGTCAGCAGTACTCGCACCGAGCCTCAGCCCCTTCCCCACGGCAGGCCCCGAGGTTCGGCGAGCGCCGCGACGGCGATCACGTGGTTCTGCACCGAAGCTGAAGTCATGGCCTGATCCTGCCTGCCCACCACAGAATTTTCGCTCGGCGCGCCCGCATCGTCAGACTTTTGTCACGACCTCGGTAGTCGCTGCGGCGCGGATGGCCGGTCCACTGCAACTGCACGAACCTCTCACTGGCCGCAGACATGGCCGGCCGCCCATCTCGGCCCGCATCCCGATCCCGCACAGCCGAACGGCCCCTAACCACTGGGTCTGGTCAGCCGCGCAATCACCTATACCGTGACGACCGTCGCACTGTTGGCGAGCACTGCGTACGGCACCGAAAACCACCAGCCAGCAGCCACCACGACGACGTCGAACCCGCCGTCGCCCTCTGCGATCATCCCCTTTGTGACACTGAGTGATTCGCAAAGGATGGTGGCTCGAGGCCATCCCATAACCCTCGGCGCGGAGCTCATGCCGGAGATCTCGAGCGAGATGAAAGGCCAGCTGGAGACTGGCGTATCAACGATCGGGATCCTGTTGCGGGGGTTCACCTTTGGGCACGCCCGTTAATCTTGCGGCGGATATCGACGCTCTCGGCTTTACTTGCTGTCATGTCGTCCACGTCCACGTCCACGTCCGCCGCCGTCAGTGGGATGCCCCCGATGGTCACGGGCCGCCTCCGCAATACCAAGCGCTTCGTTACCGACCCGATTACGTTTCTCTCCGACTCTATGACCCAGCACGGCAACGTCTTTCAGTTCCAACTGGTCAACGGAAACATGGTCGGGATCACCCATCCCCACCACATCAAGTACATCTTGCAGGAACGCATGGCGAACTTCACCCGCGAGACCCAGATGTACGACATCTTGGAACCGTTCGCGGGGCGCGGACTGGCGACCATCGCCGACCACAACCGGTGGCGACGCAACCGGCGCCTCGCCCAACCCGCCTTTCACCACAAGAAGATCAGTGCGCTCAGCGAGATCATGGTGGCCGAGATCGACTCCATGTGCGACGAGTGGGCCGAACATGCCCACGCCGGACGGACGATCAACATCGGCGAGCAGATGAGCCACCTCACGTTGCGGATCGTGGTGCGGGCGCTGTTCGGATTGGATCCCCACGGCCCGGAGGTCACCGGCTTCGCCCACGCGGGGCAGAAAGTGAACGACGAATTGGGGAAGTTCGTGCGGATGCCCTTGATCCCCTTGAAGTTTCCGACGCCGAGCCACCGCCGCTTCTGGCGGGCGATCGGCGAGATGGATGCCATCGTCTACGCGGTGATCGACGAGTTGCGCGACACTGACAGCGATGGCCTGCTGTCTATGCTCATGAACGCCACGGAAGCTGATACCAACTCGAAACTCACCGACAGGGAGCTGCGCGACGAGGTCGTCACCATGCTCTTCGCCGGTCACGAGACCAGCTCCTCGGCCCTTACATCAGCCATGCTATTGCTGCAATTGCATCCGGAGGTGCGTCAGCGGCTGTGCGATGACGTTGACAGCGCGTTGCCCGGCCGGCACGCCACCATGACCGACCTGCCCGCGCTGTCCTACGGCAAGCAGGTGCTGGAGGAGGCGTTGCGGCTCAAGCCGCCGGTATGGATGGGACAACGTCGCGCCGACGAGGACGATGAGATCGGGGGCTACCACATCCCGGCTGGCACTTCGGTGCTGTTCAGCTACTACCACGCACACCGCAACCCCGAGTGTTGGGATCAGCCTGACACCTTCGACCCAGACCGCTTCACCCCCGACGCGGTCGCCGCCCGTGACCGGAACGTGTACCTGCCCTTCGGCGCAGGCGGACACCTCTGCATCGGGAACGCGTTCGCGATGATGGAGATGCAGCTGGCGCTCTCGACCATCGTCAGGCGGTTCGAGCTGACCATCGAGAACCCGGACCTCACCCCGACTTCCGCGCTAACCCTCAACACCAAGTTCCCGGTCATCGCAACGCTGACCGAACGGCGATAGCGCTTCGGACAGTGCCATTCGCGGTATGGCCGCCGTCTTCGCCGTGGTCACCCTGCCCACACTGGTCGCTGGCCGGATCCGCAACACCACACCGTTTTGCCGGTCCGACCGAGCGCGAGGCTGCCGAGGGGGTGCGGAAAACTGTTGCCGCGCTCGAGTGATCCGAATGATTGGTGACGTCCGCAATGAAGGCGATTTCAAGGGTGCTCTTGACCAGATCGGCGGTGGGTTTGGGGTCATTGTCCTGCAGGAACGATCGGTCGAGGATCAGGGCGCGATGGGTTCCGGAGCGCCCGACGTGGAAGCCGCTGTCGGGCAGGGCGCCATCGTAGCCGGGCGGAACGAGCAGATACTTGCCGCCCGCGCCGCGGTCGGGGCCAGGGAGTCCGAAGTCGATGATCCACTGGAACCACATGTCGTCGAAGATGCCCAGTGATGCCGGTGGGGTTTCGACCACCATCGGGCCGCCGGTGAGGTCGACGAAGCCGAGGTAGTAGACGGTGTCGGCGTTGGCGGTCAGGAACAGCGACTGCGAATCCATCAGCTCGGAGAAGATCAGGATCGAGTTGCGTTGCGGTAGCGGACACTCTGGACCTGACGTTCCGGTATGCGGGCAATTTCCGGGCCCCGGCGCGGTGATGGCAGCTCATGTCCGGTTTGCCGGTTTGTTCTGCGAGATTCCGGCAGTGGTGGCGAGGGATGTCGGTCACGATGGTGCGGGGTCGGCCATGTGGTTCGAGTCGGCCGGCCGGGGTTCGACACCCCCATGAATGACGTTGTTGGGACGTACTTCTCGCGACGCAAGGAGAATTCCTGTGAACGACGAAGAAAAGATCCAGTCATTCGACAGCTTCGACTCACCCGACTCCATCTCCGAGATCACCGACCGGCCGGCCGAGGCGAAAGCTCCGAGCCTGCCATCCGGGCTGCTGACACTGCCCCAACTTCTGGACGGCTGCACCACAACCTTGCCCACGCATTTGCAGCCGTTCGCCAACCAACTGGAGGGCGGAGGGTGGCGGTACTCACGCACCGTCGAGATCTTGTCCTACTACTACATATCCACCGAGCAAAACGCCTACTTGGATGCCTGGACCTCCCGCAGCGACAAGCCGGGAGAACGATGCGACGGCGGGTACATCAACCAGGACTACGCCAACTACAACGACGGCCGATGGGTGTTCTGCTTCCGCACGAACGGAACACCACCATCCCCCTTCACCCACTCGGTGCGACTCGTCAGCCTGCGCGACGGAAGACTGGAATACATGTATCCCGGCCGCAACACCGTCTTCCCCAGCGACATCTTCGGGCGGCGCGGCAATCCGGAGATGGATCTATACGAGGTCGTCCCGAAGGTTTTCATCATCGGGTCACGACACAACTACACCCAGACCGGCAACACCGGGTCCCTGGGACGCTACGGGTACATGCGGCCGGTGCCACCACCAGAAAACCACGCCTACATCAAGTGGGACGGAATGGCTACCATGCGTGAATCCCTCACCACAACCGTCGATCGCGGCTGGTGCCTCCAGCCCCTGTGATCGAGTCTCGACGAGGCCCGGGGCGTTCGCGCTCCGGGCTTCTTCGCTGCGGCGGTTAGAGCCGCTGCGTCAGGGCCATTCCACCATCCGCCACGTACACCTGGAGTGACCGGCGATCGGCCCGGGGTGGTC
This sequence comes from Nocardia sp. NBC_00403, assembly GCF_036046055.1. Classification (NCBI taxonomy): domain Bacteria; kingdom Bacillati; phylum Actinomycetota; class Actinomycetes; order Mycobacteriales; family Nocardiaceae; genus Nocardia; species Nocardia sp. NBC_00403. The sequence goes on along the minus strand of NZ_CP107939.1, from coordinate 4,150,783 downwards.
GCGGGGCAACACCGGTCGCTGGCGCGAACGCGCTGATCGGATGAGGGTTCGGCCCTGCGCACGCAGCCGTTGCGGGCTTCGGCTCCACGCGGGTTAATAGGTGAGAGGCGGTGATCAGCGGGATGACTGACCGTGGTCGCACGGACCCGGCCGCCGGTCGAGGCCGAGAGTGATCTCCTCCGGACGCGCACTGCGCCGCAACCTGAACATCGACGATGAGGCGGCGGCGACATGACGTGGGCTCTACCGGCGATCGCCACGGTGTTGCTCGCCTATTCGGCGGTCTCTGGTCGTATCGCGGGCACACCGATCACCGGCCCGATCGTCTTCACGGCCGCAGGTCTGATCCTCGGTGGAAACGCGGTAGGACTGATCGGCATCCACACCACCGCCGAGACGGTGAGATTGCTCGCCGAGGTGACGCTCGGGCTGGTGCTGTTCTCCGACGCCTCGCAGGTGAACCTGCCCAGCCTCCGGTCCGAGATCTCGCTTCCCGCCCGACTGCTCGGAATCGGCCTGCCGTTGACCATTGTGGCGGGTTTCGGCGCGGCGCTGGTCGTACTCGGCGACCTCGCCTGGTCCGAGGCGCTGCTGCTCGCGGTGATCCTCGCCCCGACCGACGCTGCCCTCGGGCAGGCGGTGGTGACACTCCCGATCCTGCCGTCGCGGGTGCGCCAGGGATTGAATGTCGAGAGTGGACTCAACGACGGCATCTGTGTGCCTCTGTTCCTCATCGTGCTCGCGATCGCGCAGGCCGAAGCGGACGCCATCGGCGACGGCGCCGCCGTTCGGCTGGTCACCGAACAGATCGGGTACGGCACCCTCGCCGGCCTCGCGGCCGGGGCGATCGCCGCCGCGATCCTGATCACCGCCGGCCGCCGCCACTCCATCGACCCGTTGTGGGCGAAGATCATTCCGGTGGCGGCGGCCACGCTCGCCTACACCACCGCCGCGCCCCTGGGCGACTCCGGGTTCATCGCCGCGTTCGTCGGCGGCCTGACCTTCGGCGCGCTCCGTCACCGCACCGCCGACCACCACCCGGGCGGCGATGACGAGGACGAGGACGACATGCTCGACGAGGCCGGCGACGTATTCAGCGCCGTGACGTTCATCGTCTTCGGCGCCGCGGTCCTCGGTCCTGCGCTCGGCCACCTGTCCTGGGCCGTGCTCGGCTACGCGGTCCTGAGCCTGACCGTCGTCCGGATGGTCCCCGTCGCGCTGTCGTTGATCGGCACGCACCCGCGCGCACCGACCGTCGCCTTTCTCGGCTGGTTCGGCCCGCGCGGACTCGCCACCATCGTCTTCGTCATCCTCATCCTCGAGAAACCTGGCGAGCTGCCCCACGAAGAGCTGCTCCTGACTACCGCAATCATCACCATCGGGCTCTCCGTCTTGGCCCACGGTCTCAGTGCCGCCCCCTTGGCCGACCGCTACGCCACCTGGTACCAGCGTTACCCTCGCCGCGAGGGCGAGCCGGTACCGGACACAGGATGACGCGACACCGACCCCGACGGCGCGGAGAGCTGCAACTGCTCACGTTCGTGCTGAGTGGTCGGGGCAAGAGCACCGTTCCTGTGGCCAAGTCGCGCGCACAGGCACGCAGGTCTTTCGAGCGTCGATATCATGTTTTCCGCGCCGTATCCCCACGACAGGTGGCTTTGATCGCGAATTCGGATACCGCCTGGTCGCGAATCCCAGCAGCGCTCGGCTTCGATGCTGTACGTGGATTTCGACACCACCGAGTAGTAGTCGCGGATGCGTGCGAGCGGGCTACATGACTCCGGCGAAGGCGAGGACGGCGGGCAGGGTTGCGGTGGCCAGGATGGTCTGCACACCGGTGATGGAGGCCATGAGCCGGGAGTCGCCGCCCATGCGGGTGGCGAGGACGTAGGCCGAGGGCGCGGTCGGCAGCGCGCAGATGATGACGATGCTGGCCAGTGCGGCGCCGGTGACGCCGAGTGCGTGCGCGAGCGCACCCGCTGCGAGCGGCAGCGCGACCAGTTTCAGGAGGGATGCCGTGCCGATATCGAGGACGTCGCGCAGCCGCAGTCGCAGGGTGATGGCCGCCCCGGCGGCGAGGGTTCCGCACATGAGTGCGGGTGAGGCGAGCAGCTCGATCGGCGCGGCGGCCACGTCCGGGAGCCCGACGCCGAGCAGGTTGAGCGCCAGACCGGTGGCACAGCCCAGGATGAGCGGGTTGGCGAGAAGTTCGCGCCACGGCCCGGACCGGTGCGCGCGGGAGTCCTCGTCGCCGTAGATCGACAGCGCGGTCACCGAGATGACGTTGACCAGCGGGACCACCACGGCGGCGGCGATCGCGAACGTCGCCACGCCTTCGGCGCCGTGCAGGGCGGAGGCGAAGACCAGGCCGAGGTAGGTGTTGATGCGGATGCTGCCCTGCACCAGCGATGTCAGCTGCGGGCCGTCGGCGCGCAGCACCCGACGCAGCGCTATCACCAGCAGCCCGGTGCCGAGGATCGGGACGGCCAGCACCAGGGCGAGCAGCCCGAGGGAGACCGCGCCCAGGTCGGTGCGGGCGATGGAGCCGACGAATAGCGCCGGGGTGAAGACCCAGTAGCTCATCCACTCCAGGCCACGCCAGAACCCGGGGTCGGTCACCGCCCGCCGGCGCAGGATGCCACCGAGGGCGAGAACGACGACGACGGGGAGGATCGCGGTGGTCACAGCATGCACACAGCAAACCTTGCTGTAATGGGTCCGTGCAGTTCAACCATGACAACATGACGGGGGTATTTCTGGCCGTCGATTTGGTCAACCTGCGGGCCGGGCCGGACTGGTCCCTCGACGGCGTGGAGGCGGTGCTGCGGCACCACGAGATCCGCCGGCCCGAACTCTCACCGGCCGCGGTCACGGCGCTGCGCCGCTGGTCGGTCCGGCTACGTGCGGTCTTCGCCGCCCCCGACGCCGAGACTCGCTGCCACGCCATCAACGCCCTGCTCGTCGACGGCGCCGCTGGTGTCTACCTGACCACGCACGACGCGCTGCGCCCGCATCTGCATTTCACCCCCGACGAGGACGACGTGGTCAGCCGTGTCATGGCCGTCACCTCCGGAAGCCTTGCCATTCTCACCGTCGAAGCCGAAGGTCGTCGGCTCGCCACCTGCACGCGGTCGGGATGCCCACGCGTGTTCGTCGACACCAGCCGCAACGGTCGCCGCACCTACTGTTCAGCACGCTGCGGCAACGCCGACGCCGTCGAGCGGCACCGCCACCGGACCCGCCACGCCACCTCACCGCATACGAACGTCGTGCGATAGATCGGGCGCTGCCGCGATTCGTGAAAACCTGAACTGTCGGTGTCGGAATTCGCGACCGAGTGGTGCCGGGAATCGCGACCAAAACATGTCGCATCGGCGAATTGTGACGTCACAATCGTTCTCGAGATCGCCGAAGCGCACCACCCCCACCAAGCTGGCCGATTCGGACAGCGCGCACAGCGGCATTACCGTGCGTTCGCGGATGATCGGCGTCAGTCTGTAGCCCATGCGGGCAGGGGCTCACGCGCCGACAACCACTGTTCCGGTATTCCGTGTATCGTGCCTCGACTTCCGATCCCGGTGTGTGCTGCCACGATTCCGCCGACGATCGCGGCCGTCGTGTCCACATCCCCACCGGCCTCGACGCACGCGGTGACGGCGGCCGGATAGTCACCGAGAAAGGTGGCCGCTGCCCACAGCGCGAACGGCACCGTGTCCTGGGCGCTGACCTGTGCGCCGTTGCCGAGCTCGTAAGCGGCTTCGGCTACCGATCGGCCGAGTAACTTTCGGGCTCGACGGACACCGTCCGCGGTCCGACCATGGACCAGATACGGCTCGACCACGTGCAGTAATTCACTTGGTACACAGCCTGTTCCGCGCGTCGCCGCAGCGTGGCTCGCCGCGGCGGCGACCGCCATGGCACCCACGATCGCTTCCGGGTGCCGATGGGTGACCTCGGCCGACAGCGCGGCCTGCGCTGCCGCTCGAGGCAGATCCCCAGCAAAGTACGCCCCGAGCGGGGCAACCCGCATCGCAGCTCCGTTTCCCCACGATCCGCGCCCGTCGAAAGCAGCTCCTGCCGCTTCGCCCCAGGGGCGCCCGTCGCGAATCTCGTGCAGCACAACGACTGTGCCGCCGCCGTAGCCACGATACGGTTCGCAGCGATCGGCGAACGCGGCCGCGAGCGCGTCCCGGTCGACGCAGCCGCGGCCGCGGACTTCCGAGTACACCGAACAGGCCATCTCGGTGTCGTCGGTCCACTGCCACGGAGCCACTGGCGGCCGCCCGGCGAGCAGTTCAGCTACGGAGCGGCCGGGCACGAAGAACTGAGCACCCAGCGCATCACCTACGGACAAACCCTCGAGGCTGTCATGCGCGGAATCGGAAACCAACGGCATACGGTGACCAATAATGCCAACCGCAACCAGCTACCGCAACACTCGGCAAGAGCAAGCGGCAGAACGGTCCACAGCCGCATTCCACCCTATGACCGCCGCGGTCGACTCGGTGCCGGCAGCCGAAACCAACTGCCGCCGATCACGCCTCGGAAGCGCCAGGAATCCCGCACGCCGGTTTCCGACCCCGCAGTGATACCGGACAGCATGTCCTGAGGCGCTACTACAATCCCCGCGTGACGCTCACCCTCGCCGACCTCGTCGGCTACACCGATCGCGACCTCGACGCCGATCTGGCGCGTTGGTTCCCCGATGCCGCGCCCGTCCATGTCCCGGAGCAAACCCGGCCGGTGGCACCGTTTCTCGCGCACCTGGCTCCCGCGGACGCGGCGGCGCTGGCCGCGTTCGACCGACGGGTGCGCTCGGGCCAGCTGCCGCAGTTCCTGGACATCTTCTCCTGGTCATACGGCTTCGATTTCGCCGTAAATGATTGCAGCATAAGCGATTCGAACTATTCGACCGAGCTGACCGACGACGATGTCTACTCGATCGGCGCGGACGGCGGCGGCAATCTGTATGTCGTGCTCACCAATGGCCAAGTGGCCGTGTGGTTCCACGAGGAGGAGGTACTCGAAGGCGGCACCCGCTTCGACAACATTGATGTCTTTCTCTGGTCGTACGTGCGCTACCACGCGGTGCGCGCGGGGAAACTCGCGCGCTCGGCCGTAGAGGCAGACTTCCTGGCGCTCGGTCAGGACGGCGCGCTCGAACCGCACCTCGGCCTGCTGAGCCTCATGAAGTAGGTACCCACCTACGCCCCCAAGCCAACCGCGCCACACGGACGCGCTCGTCGAATACGTCCTTTGTCAGACAGGCGACTCGGCGTGAACAATGGCGTGCTGGTCGAACCGAGGTGGCGGCGGCGCCGACCGCGGTGAGGTCGGTCTCGGCCGGGGACCTGCGTTAGGTGACATCGGCAAGGCCACCGCTGAACTGCTCCAGTCCCGCGGCTACCGCGTCATGGTCACCGGCGTCGACAATGTCGCCAACGCCGGACTTCCCGAAGACGTCGTGATCATCCAGGCCGACGCACGGTCCCTGCCGGACATCGACCATGCAATGGACCAGGCGCGCCGCCAATTGCCCCACCACACCCGCGCGGGGATCGGGAGATGACAGGCTCGACCGTTCCCTGCGTCGGATTCGGCCGTGCACGTGCGGGGTGGTGTGCCGGACTACACTTCGTCGGCAACGTTGCCGGGCAGTCGTATCGAGGGAGTTGAATGTGCTGCTTCGAGTAGTCGGTGAGGCCGAAGCGATGGTCGGTGGTGTGCTGGGCAGAGTGCTGGCGGTATCACCGAGGGTTTCCGATCGTCTGCCGGTGCGGCCTCCGGTGCTCGATGGCCAGCGGATGAATCCCCGACTGCACGTGCTTGCCACGGCGGGTAAACGCGACCTGCTTGCCCGTCGTGCGCCGACAACGTTCACCCGGGCAAAGCTCGACTGGCTGATGAGAGTGGTCACCACCGTGCGCACCGGACCGGTACGCACATCCTCGTGGACGATCGCCGGGCCTGCGGGACTGTTGGCGGCCCGCTTGTATCAGCCCGAGCGAGGGTCACGGTCGCTGCTGATGTTCGTGCACGGCGGAGGTTGGCACGTCGGCAGTGTCGCCGGTTATGAGAACACGCTGCGGTTCCTCGCCGACCGTGCCGGGGTGTCGGTGCTGTCGGTGGACTATCGACTGGCGCCGGAGCACCCGTTTCCCGCCGCATTCGATGACGTTAGCGCGGCCTTCCGTTATGCGGTCGACCACGCCGAACAGTGGGGCATCGACACCGGCCGCATCGGAATCGGCGGTGACAGTGCCGGCGGAAACCTCGCCGCGGCCGTCGCCCTCACGCTCGCCCCGGACGCGCGCTACCGGCCCGCAGTGGTGGCGTTGCTGTACCCGGCGCTGGACTGGACGCTGGATCGCTATCAGTCGACGACGCTGTTCACCGTCCCGCTCGACGAGGATTCTGTTCGTCGCGCGATGCGGTGGTACGCGCCGACCACCCACGCGCAGGAAGATCCGCGCTTTTCGGTGCTGTCCGGCGATTTGTCGGTCATGCCGCGCACCTATGTCGCGACAGCAGGCATGGACGTACTGCGTGATCAAGGTGAAACGCTGGTCACACGGCTGCGTGGTCTCGGTGTCGACGCCGAGCTGCGGCGATTCGACAACCTGCCGCATGGTTTCGCGAGCATGCTCGTCGACCCACAGGCCCGATCCGCGACCGGAGAGTACGCCAGGGCTGTCGGATCTATTCTCGCTCAGCGGGTTACCTAGTGAACGATGGCCTATGCCGGAATCCACCGGCGTAGCCATGGGTTGGTTCAAACCGCTCCGATAGGTAAACCAGCCAGACCCTCGCATGGCTCGACTGAGCAACTACCGGATTCGCGTGACGGCTTTACCAGCCGGTGGCGAATGCACGATATTCGGCTACTTAACACTACTTATCTGTGAACGGTGCGTCGGCGAGGTCTACGGCGGGGCGCTGCTCGGCGTCGAGCCGATCTCATGAATCCGAGGCACCACGGCGACCGGACTGCGGAAGATCCTCGTCAGCACCGACGAATTCCCAGTTGCCACAGCGAAATCCGTTGCCGCCACCGTAGATCTGACCGAACCGGATCCGGTGGAGCTCGCCTGCCGCACGGCGCGCTTCCTCGTCGATCCCGCGATGTGCGACAACGTCCATCGCCGAGTGCTGCCGCAGCTTCCCGCGCCGCTGCGGGCGGTCGTCACGCCGGACAAGCCAGTCCTCGGTCTCGCCGACGTTCTGGCGCAGGTCGGCCACACCGTCGCCGACATAGACTTCACCCTGCCCACCCATCTGCACTGGGACCATATTTCGGGCCTCGTCGAGCTCCCCGATTCGATCCCGGTGTAAACGGATGTGCTCGAGTACGAGTGGGCGCTACGCGGACCGAAGGCACCGTTCGGCGTCGCGCGGGGCCCTCTCCTCGGACGCAACTTCCAGTTGTACGAGTTGGACGGACCCCCGGTGCTGACCTTCGGGAGGAGCCATGACCTGTTCGGTGACGGATCGGTGGTCCTGGTCGACCTTCCCGGTCATACGCCGGGCAGTGTCGGCATTCTCCTTGCCCTGGGCGACCGCCGCCGCATCCTTCTCTGTGAAGGATCTGGGCCATGCCCAAGCGTTATCCGATCGAGCAGCGTGAGCGTGCGGTGAAGATGGTGAATGGACCGACTCGACGGGTATCCGTCGGCGTATGCCGCCTGCCAGGCGCTCGCTCCGAAACTCGGCGTCCACGCCGAGACGCTGCGTGTCTGGGTCAAGCAGGCCCAGATCGACACCGGCAAGGCTCCCGGGGTCACGACTGCGGAGCAGGTGCGGATCAAGGAACTCGAACGCGAAGTGCGAGATTTAAAGGAGGCCAACGAGATTCTGAAAGCGGCCTCGATTTTCTTCGCGCGGGAGATCGACCCCCCGTCGAATACGAAGCCGCCTACTACGCTCAACAACAGCCATCCCAGCCGGTGATGACTCAACCATGAAGCCGGCCGGAAAATCGAGACGGTTCAGTATATGTTTGGTAACGAGGCATTGGATGGCGAGGTCTAACCCTTCAGGAGCGGGCAAACAAGCACGATGATCGTCACCATTCAACGTGGCTGTCCAGGCACAACCAACTGTCAGAGACAGGACTGCTGATACAAGCAGCCCCATCATTTCCGCAGGTCGATCTGCGTGTTTAGCGCGTGTGTCCCCCTCCGGACACGACCACAATGCCCACGGGCGGTTGACCCTCTTACAGCGTGCGGCGTTGCTGTGACCAGTTTCGCTCACCAAGACGCTTGATTCGCCAATTCGGCAACGGGCGACGGGATTCCGTGGCGAGAAAGGTCATCATGTCGATCAGCATGCGTCGAACGTCCTGGATGGGCACGACCAGGTCTTCCCATTGTTCGTAGTTGGAGTGCACGCGGATCTGGTCACCAGCGATGCGCTCCAGTAAACAACTCTCCACACCCAGCTGGAGTTCGTCGCCGGCCTCGATCCGGAGCCATTGCAGGAGGACTGCCGATGCCGACCAGTCAGGTCCGCATTGGAAGACGATCTCCTCGGCTGCCCAGCACAACGCCTGCGGGGCGCCCGCAGGCGCCCTGATCACGGTGGTACCGAAGGCCGGGGCGACACTATGGACTGTCCCATCTTCACCCGGCACGGCGGCAGGGAGCTCTTCGAGGCCGAACACCCAAGTGTCACTCGCGGAGTGCTGCTGTTGATCAACGTCGCTCACCCGCACAAGAGTGCCAGATACCACCGGAGCGGCCCGAAAACGACGGAGCCCGAGCACGATCCAGAGCTCTTCGGTGAACTTTTCCAAACCGGCACTCAGCGTTCATGATGAGCCCGCAGAGGAGACTGACATCCTCTTCCTGTTCGGATCGTCACGCCCGTTGCGCCACTCACGCCCGGTGCGTTCGTGGACGCCGACCATCTGGCGAGTCCCCGATATCGAGTCCGCCCGGTAGTAGAGCCGGGTGGTATTCGATCCAGGTTCAGTTGATGTCGCAGGCCACGGGGTGGTGGGTGTGGCTGCAGCGGGCAGCGTACTCGGCCGGGGTGAGATAGCCCAGCGCCGAGTGACGGTGCCGCAGGTTGTGCTCGGTCTTGAAGTCGCCGATGACCACCCGGGCCTCGAGCAGGCTCGTCCAGTGGTTGCGGTTGAGGCACTCGGCGCGCAGCCGTCGGTTGAACGACTCGATGTAGCCGTTGTTCCACGGCGTCCCGGGCGGGATATAGGAGATACCCACCCGGTCGGCGCAGAACTGTTGCAGCGCTGCCGAAATCATCTCCGGCCCGTTGTCCATGCGCAGCACCAGCGGTGGGCCGCCTCGGGCGGTGAACACCTTCTCCAGCTCGGTCACGAGCTTCTCGGCGGTGATCGAGCGTTCCACGAGGTGCAGCACCGACTCGCGGGTGTGCTCGTCGATCATCGACGCGATCTTTACCGCCTTGCCGTCGACGGTCGAATCGAACTGGAAATCCAACGCCCACACCACTTTTGGTGCGTCGGCGTCGATCCTGGGCGCCGAGGAGGCGCCGGCCCGCTTGCGTGGTGAGTGCGCCCGCACCTGCAGCCCCTCGTCTTTCCACAACCGGTGCACCTTCTTCTTGTTCACCTCCCGGCCGTCGTCGTGGCGCAGCGCGGCCCAGGCACGGCGAAACCCATGGCCGGGATGTTTCGTGGCATAGGCGCGCAGCCAGGCCCGCAGATCGGCGTCCGGATCGGCCGGGGTCGCCGCGACCGGGATACGCCGGTAGGTGGCTCGGGCGAGCCCAACAACCTTGCACGCGAACCGTTCCGACAGGCTCTGAACTTCTCTGAGCATGTCCACGGCGCGGCGCTTGGCAGCCGGGCCTAGAATTTTCCCTTCGCAATCTCCCGCAACGCGTCCTTCTCCAACTCCGCATCGGCCAGCAGCCGCTTCAACCGCGTGTTCTGCTCCCGCAACTCCTTGAGCTCCTTGGCGGCGTCGGTGTCCATGCCACCGAACTGGCGGCGCCAGTTGTACAGCGTCGCCGCCGACACTCCCAACTCGGCCGCGATCTGTTCGCCGGTCTTGCCTTCCGCGGCCAACTCATCGGCGCGGCGCAGCTTGCGCACGATGTCCTCTGCGGAATGCCGCTTCCGACCAGCCATGTCACTCATCGTCCCTTCCAGCCCTCACCAGGGCCAACAGGACTCTAATATCAAGCGGTCTCATTCATTGGGGACGGGCCACATCTTCGATGCCACTTTGTTGCTGTGACCGAGTCTCACAAGACGCAGATACTCCACCCGCTCGGCCCGCAACTTCCTGGGCCCCTGTGGTTTCCGATCTACCCGAATCCTGAAGTCCATCGCGATCTCCCCTGAACTGGGGTGTTGCGACGACTCCTAGTACCCAAGAGGTCGGAAGGGGTTTTGTTGTCGGGGTGACAGGATTTGAACCTGCGACCACTTGACACAGGTTCCAATCTCGGCGACATGTCTCAGCGGACCTCATCACGCCTGGTCACAGCCCATGTGTGCAGACTGACATCGGCTCATCATTTCCCATCAGATCTGGGCAAATCCCATCAAAAGTGTGAGATTTTGGTGGGACGGATCGAATGACAGATCCGCACCCTACGCCTGGCCTCGCTCGTCGAGCGAGACATTCCGATCCTCCGCAGTACCCGCAGCGGAGGTCCGCGTTTCCCGAGACCCGAGACAGGCAAGCCTGACGGCTGCTACGTCGACGGCGTGAATCGCTTGGCTAGGTGGCAATCTGGGCGATGACCGACCGTGTCGGCTGGATCTCGGTGACCGTGTAGTCGGCCAGGCCCTCACGCAGGAAAGGGTCCTCGGCTATCACGGCGTCCAGATCGGCGCGATCAAGAGCCTGGGCGAGGATTACACCGCCGGTGCGGGGCACCTTGCGTCCGGACATCAGGAACGTTCCGGCAGCTAGTTGGCGGTCGATGTAGGCGTAGTGCTCGGGAATCCAGGCGTCGAGTTCATCGAGCGCGCCGTCCCGGTAGGTCAGATCGAGAACGAACATGCCGCAAAGCAAACTCCGCACGCACCATGGGCGTCCACGAGGCAACGCCTTGCACGGGTTATGCGTTGCCTAAGGGCGCAGGTCCGTGGCCAGCTGCGGCAACGCGAGGTGATGCGTATCACGCGGAAATACCAGACCCAGCCGCAACTTCGGCGCGTCAGAGGCCAACGGCCGCCACACCAGACCCCGCTCGTGCGCGCCGTCGCGCCGCGGGCGCAACCCCACCAAACCGGGATCACCGGCCAGCTCTGCCAGCGTGATCGACCGTCGCGCTGTGGCGATCCGCAACCGCGGATGCCAGCCATTGCGGTGACACACCTGCAGTACCGCGTCGTGATATCCCGAGGCCAGCTCCCGCCGGAACCACAACAGCTCCTCACTCTCCAGATCCGGCCAGCCCACGGCGCTGGCGGCCGCGAGTCGGTGCTCGGCACCGACCAGCACCCCCAATGGCTCCTCGGCCACCACAATCACGACCAAGCGCCTGGCCTCGACCGGTAGCGACACGATCCCGGCGTCGAGCACGCCCTTCCCCAGCAACTCCAACTGCGCATCGGTCTCCAGGTCCCGCAGCTCCACCCCGGCGCCAGCGCGACGGGCGGCCGCGGCGATCCGCGCCGGAAGATCCTCGACCACTCCCGCCGGCACCCCGATCGACAGCATCGGGTTCGCCGACGCCGCGGCGACCGCACGCACCCCCCGATCCACCGCCGCCAGCACCACCCGCGCCTCTGGAAGCAACGCCCGACCCGCCGCCGTCAGCGTCATCCCTGCCGCCGACCGCTCGAACAACTCCGCCCCCAGCTCCTGCTCCAACCCCCGGATCTGCTGACTCAACGACGGAGAACGCAATCCCAGCCCCTCCGCGGCACGGGTCAGATTGCCTGTCTCGGCCACCGCACAGAAATACCGAAGCTGTCGCAATTCCACCCCACCAGGTAACCACGACCATTCACGCCCGCACTCAGCGGCAATGCGCGGGAACTTGAATCCCCCCGGCGAGTCCGGAGACTTACGGGTGTGAGCGTCGCGACTTCACCGCGCAAGCACGGAATCGGTTGTGGTTGACCGATATTGAGCGCCACGAGGCGTTCCTGAACCCTGCGGTGCGGAAGGACACCGCCGCCGATCGGTCGCAGCCGATCGGTTGAAGCTGAGGACAGCTCGGCCCGTGGGATGACGGGTGCGGGTGGAAGCAGTCCTGACAACGACGGGACGGGCCAGTACTGCCAGATGGTCCGGGTCCGGCAAGCGAGACGGAAAGGCGTACGTGAGGAACCAGCGGCTGAAAGCCCCTCGAGAGAGCCACCAGCTCGAACCTGGCGGATCTGGGCTGGATAGCAGCGCGCACCCGAAAAGCGTTGGCTTACGGGGAACTCCTGGATCGGGTGATGTCGCCGGTCGGGAGGCCACGGGGAAGGTCTGCGGCGTAACCGTGGCGATGCTGCAGGGGCATAGCTGGGCGCCGACCCCGTCGAAGGGTTCGGGAGTGAACGTGGGAACCATCCCGGCGGTCCCCGACCCGGGCAGCAGCCAGCTGCTCGGTGGGAACGCTCATCGCCGGCCGATGCCGCCGGGGTGGGGCGGAGAACCCGTAGTAGTCCGAGATCGGGAAAGCCGGTCACATGGCGATGGGGTTCAGTGTGTTCGCAGCATCGACGCATCCTGGGAGGTCACTGGTGAATACCGGTGATCCGGAGCTGCTGGCCGAGGCCGAGTTCCGGGTACTCAGGATGCAGAAGAAACTGCACTGATGGGCGGTGGCCGATCCCGGCCGCCGTTTCGATGACCTCGCAAACCTCATCTATGACCCGGCGTTCCTGCTGGTGGCGTGGGCGCGGGTGCGGGGCAACAAGGGAGCGCGAACCGCCGGGGTCGATGGAATCGCACCGTGATCTGTCGGTTCCGACGCCGAGGAACTGCTGGAGCGTCTTCGAAACGACTTGAAGGCGAACCGGTTTGTTCCTCAGCGGGTGCGGGAGAAGGCGATTCCCAAGGCGTCGGGCAAGATTCGCCGCCTGGGTATCCCGACAACCGCGGACCGCGTCGTGCAGGCCGCGTTGAAACTGGTGCTCGAGCCGATCTTCGAGGCGGATTTCCAGCCGTGTTCCTACGGCTTCCGCCCGAAACGCCGGGCTCAGGACGCGATCGCCGAGATCCACTTTCTCGCAACACCGACCCGGAATTATGAGTGGGTGTTCGAGGCAGACATCTCGGCGTGCTTCGACGAAATCGACCACACGGCCCTGATGGAGCGGGTGCGTCGACGCGTCGGAGACAGGCGCGTGCTGGGCTGGGTGAAGGCATTCCTGCGGTCCGGGATCTTGACCGAACAGGGTCTGAACCGGGAAACGATCACCGGCACTCCCCAGGGCGGGATCCTCTCGCCGCTGCCGGCCACTATCGCATTGTCCGTTCTGGACGAGCACTTCGCGGCCCGGTGGGCCGCGCTCGGACCGTATTGGACACGCGCCGAACATCGCCGCGTCGGTATCCCGGTCATGAAACTCGTCCGCTACGCGGACGACTTCGTGGTCATGGTCGCCGGGAAACGCGGTGACGCCGAAGCGCTTTGGGATGAGGTCAATGCGGTGCTCGCTCCGATGGGTTTGCGCCTGTCGGAGGAGAAGACGAGAGTCTGCCACGTTGATGAGGGGTTCGACTTCCTGGGCTGGCACATCCAGCGCCGACCCTGGCGAAGCCGGATCGGCAAACGAGCCGTCTACACCTATCCGTCGAAGAAGGCACTCGCCTCCATCGTCGGCAAGGTGCGGACGCTGACTCGCCGCGCGAAACATCGAACGCTCGCGGACTTGCTGCGCCGTCTCAACCCGACGCTGCGAGGCTGGTGCAACTACTTCCGCCACGGGGTGTCGTCGCGGACTTTCGGATACGTCGACCACTTCGCCGTTTGGCGGATTGTCGGCTGGCTCCGCAAACGACACCTCGGGCTGAACATGCACACCTTGGTCCGGCGCTACCTGCCTGGTTGGCAGATCCGCGCTGGAGGAATCGAGATGTTCCGGCCCGAATCGGTCGTGATCGAGCGATATCGCTACCGGGGCACCAAGATTCCCACGCCATGGTCGAGCACAGCGGCAACCGGATCACCCGCTCCAGCGACATGAACACATGGAGAGCCGGATGCGGTGGAAGCCGCACGTCCGGTTCGGAGGGCGGGCCGCAGAAATCCACCGCGTCGAAAGACCGGCAGGGCGTTGCGGTCCGACCCCTACACCGAGCATCGCACTGCTTGGATTCAACTGGTCGTCGCAACACCTCGATCTCGGAGGTACATGTTGGCGTACGGCAAGCGGCAGTTGGAGGTTCGGGCGTATCGAGGGCAGATTCCGTCGCCGGGGAGACCGACGGTGGCGTGGCGTGAGGACCGGGTGCGGTTCTGGGCGGCGATCGCGCGTGGGGTGATGACCGAGGATGCTGCCGCGGAGGCGGGGGTGTCCTCGCCGGTCGGGTTTCGGTGGTTCCGGCATGCTGGCGGTGTGAATCCCCGTTTGTCTCGGGCAGTTTCGGGCCGGTACCTGCCATCGAGTGAGCGTGAGGATATCGCGTCATGCCGCGCAGGGTGCAGGCGTGCGCGAGATCGCGCGCCGCTTTCAGGACGTGTCACTACATTTCACGACCCAAATACCGTCCTGCTGATGACGCCGTCATCACGCGGTCAGCGCATGGATCGAGAATCCTGACGATGACCGCGTCATCATGTAGGGCACGCCGTCCGTCGAGTCCGATCTATTCAGCCCAGATGCCTCGGACGTGGCCGATGTGGCGGCGGATCAGCTGTTCGGCCGATTCCGCAGCTCCCTGTTCGATGAGATTCAGGATTTCCACGTGCTCGTGGGCGGAATGAATGAGCTGACCGCGTTCGGCGAGTGGGCGGACGCCATAGAGGCGGGAGCGGGAGCGCAGCGACCGCACCGTTTCGACCAACTCGTTGTTGCCCGCGAGGCTGAGGAGGCGGCAGTGGAATTCGGTGTCGATGGAGATGTAGGTGATGAAATCGTGTTCGGTCGCGGCCTTTTCGATGCCGAGGGCCAGGGTGCGCAGTTCGGCGAGCTGCTGGGGGGCGATGCCGGCGTCGGCGACCTTGCGTACGGTCGGGACCTCGATGAGCAGGCGGACCTCGACGAGGTTGTCCAGCTCCTGTTCGGATGGCTCGCGAATGCGAAAGCCCTTGTTGCGCACGGTTTCGACCAAGCCCTCCTTGGCCAGGTCGATCATTGCTTCGCGGACCGGAGTCGCGGACACGCCGAACTGTTCGGCCAGTCCGGGGGCCGAGTACACGACGTCGGGGCGCAACTCGCCGGTGATGATCGCCCCGCGCAACTTCTCGATGATCTCGTCGCGCATGCTCTTCCGGGGGAGGAACGACGTCAGTGTCGAGACCGGCGTATCGGTGGCGGACATCATTGCCTTCTTGTTGGGGGTGGGAGGAAGCGGCGACCGCGGGATCGGCCCGTGTGATCCGGGTCAGTTGCTATCGTACAAGCGAGACGGTCAGTGACATATCACATATTACGTGCGCCGTCGGGGACGGACCAAATCGCCGGGCGGGCGGCGTAGCGATCTGGTCCGCCGCGGGTCACGGAAGTCAGGATTCCAGGTCGTTCAGTTCCGAATGCCGGTAGCTGAAGCCCACATACACCACGAGGCCCAGCCACAGCCATAGCAGGAACCGCACCCAGGTGCCCCTGGTGAGAGGTGGCTGATCAACCAGACGGAACGCAGTCTCTTCAACATTCCCACCTGAAACCTCTCATAGGTCCGTGGATCCTCATCTGAGGATGAAGCCGGGAACCAGCGAGTCGCGCGGGTCCACGACAAAGCGGCTGTCTCCCAACTTGTGCGCCGTGCCGACGACCTCAGGCACGAGCGCGTCGTGACCGTCGGCCTGGACCCGCGCCACGGCCCGAGCACGGAATCTGCTGCCGACGATAGAGTCGTGGACCAGGACCTCACCATCGGCCAGACGTCCCTGGCTGGTCAGATGCGCGACCCTGGCCGCGGTGCCGGACCCGCACGGGGACCGATCGACCTCGCCGTCGGAGAACACCACGACGTTGCGCTGGTGCAGCGCACCCTCGGCACTGAGTCCCTCGAACGCCTGGGCGGCGGTCGCGTCGTCGGGGTCGACGTCCTCGGTGAACATCGTTGCGTAGACGCCGGACAGGCGCGGGTCGCTCGGGTGCTCCGCCGCGCGGGCGGCGTTGAGGCCATCCCGGATCCGGCGACCGGTCCGAATCAGGTCGGGCAGGTCTGCGGGGCGAACAGCCAGGCCGAGGTCCGCGGCGGACACCACGGCGTACATCGCACCGCCGAAGACGATGTCGCACGTGACGCGGCCACGGTCGGTCTCGACGTCGACACCGGTGGAGTGCACCCAGCTCGGGACGTTGACGAACGAGACGTGGGTGATCTCGCCCGCCTCGAAGGCAACGCGGGCGGTGACCCGCCCGGAGGGTACGTCGATCCGTACGTCGCGAGTGCCCTGCTCGAGTCGCGGCACGAGGCCGGACTCGACGGCCCACACACCCAGCGCGATGGTGCCGTGGCCGCACGCGGTGGAGAAGCCGTCCTTGTGCCAGAAGAGCACCCCGAGATCGGCGCCGTCGTCGTCGGGCTCGGTGACGAAGCCGCCGTACATGTCTGCGTGGCCGCGTGGCTCGCTGCACAGGAGCGCGCGGGCATACTGCACCTCCGGGCTCGCGATCCCCCGGACCCGCTTGTCCGCCACGGTGGCGCCCTCGAGCCGGACCGCTCCGTGGGCGACGATCCGGAACGGCTCACCGCCGGTGTGGTAGTCCACCGTCTCGAAGCTGAACGACATCTCAGGCGCCAAGGTAGGCCTCCACTACTCGGGGATTGGTCCGCAACTCCTCCGAGGACCCCTCGAGGCTGGTCACGCCCGCCTCGAGTACGTAGCCGCGGGTGGCCACGGTGAGCGCGGACCGGGCGTTCTGCTCGATGAGGAGTACGGCGGTGCCGCGCTCGTTGATGGTTCGCACGACCTGCATAATCTGGGCGACCATGAGGGGGGCGAGTCCCATGGACGGCTCGTCGAGCATGAGCAGGCGCGGCGCAGCGATCATCGCGCGCCCCATCGCCAGCATCTGCTGCTCGCCCCCGGACAGGGTGCCGCCGTGCTGGTTGCGGCGGTCGCGCAGCCGCGGTAGAAGCTCGTACACCTCCTGGATTCGCTCCTCGATCGCCTTGCTGTCACGGACGGTGTATCCACCGATGAGCAGGTTCTCGTGGACGCTGAGCCGAGGGAAGATCCGTCGGCCTTCGGGCACGTGGACGATGCCCATCTCGACGAGCTCCCAGGGCTTGGCTGCTGTGATCTCCTTGCCGAACGCCCTGATCCGTCCCGACGTCGCCCGCACCAGACCGGAGATCGTGGAGACGGTGGTCGACTTGCCAGCGCCGTTATTGCCGAGCAGCGACACCGTCTCGCCTTCACCGACCGTCAGCGACAGACCGCGCAGCGCCTCGACCCGTCCATAGTTGACCACGAGGTCCTCGACCTCGAGGACAGGGGTAACTGTGCTCACGACTAGCCCTTCTCGCTCGGTGCCGCGGTGTGATCGCTGAAAATCTCCTCGTCGGTGGCGGCGGCCACCGCTTCGGCCTCGGTGTGGGCTTCGGCGTCGTCGGTGCCCAAATAGGCCTCGACGACCCTGGGGTCGGTGCGGATCTGGTGGGGTGTGCCGTCCGCGATCTCCTTGCCGTAGTTGAGGACGACGATGCGTTCGGAGACCTCCATGACCAGGCCCATGTCGTGCTCGATGAGCACGACCGCGATCCCGAGGTCGCTGATGCGGCGCAGTAGGGCGAGGAGCTCCTCCTTCTCGTTGTGGTTCAGGCCGGCCGCGGGCTCGTCGAGCAGGAGCATCTTCGGTTCACGGGCCAGGGCCCGGGCGATCTCGACGCGGCGCTGCTCGCCGTAGGGCAGGTTGCGCACTTCGTGGACCCGGCTCCCGCGCGCTCCGACGAAGTCGAGCCAGCGATGCGCCTCGTCTGTCGCGGTTTGCTCGCTGCGGTGGTACCGGGGGGTGTGCAGGACGGCGTCGAGGGCGTTTTGCCGGATCCGCACATGCATCCCCGCGCGCACGTTGTCCAGGACGCTGAGGTCGCCGAACAGGCGCAGGTTCTGGAAAGTGCGGGCGACCCCGCGCGCGGCGATGACCGCGGGACGTTTGCCGGTGATGTCGCTGCCGTCGAAGGTGACCTGCCCGGCGGACGGCTTGTAGAAGCCGGTAATGCAGTTGAAGGCGCTGGTCTTGCCGGCACCGTTCGGGCCGATTACCGAGAGGACCTCCCCTTCGTGCACGTCGAAGGTCAGGCCGTTGACGGCAGTGACTCCGCCGAAGGCCACTGTCATGTCACGGACTTGGAGCAGCCCCGTGGCCGATGAGCCGTTCCTTGCCACCTCGCCGTGTGTCGCGGTCACGATGCGACCTCCTTTGCCGCCGTGCGGGCTCGTCGCTTCTCGATCCGCGACGGCTTCTCGTCGCCCCGGTGCGGCCAGATGCCCTGGGGGCGGAACAGCATCACGATGATGAGGAGGACGCCGAAGACGAGATAGCGCCAGTTCTCCGCTCCACGTAGCAGCTCGGGGAGCAGGGAGATGACGAGCGCGCCGACGACGACGCCGGGTGTTGAGCCCATCCCGCCGAGGACCACCGCCATGAGAATGAGCGCCGACCAGAGGAAGTTGAAGCTAGTTGGCGAGATCGCCGTCTGGTGCACCGCGAAGAGCACACCGGCGATCCCGCCGAAGATCGCTCCGGTGATGTACGCCGCGAACTTCACCCGGTAGGTGTGGATGCCCATCGCCTCCGCGGCGTCCTCGTCCTCGCGCACGAACCGCCAGGCCCGGCCCAGCCGCCCCTTGCCGAGCCGCGCGGAAGCCAACACCGCTGCTGCAACGACAGCGACGATGATCCAGTACGTCGTGATGTCAGAACGCAGGCCGAAGTCGCCGAAGTCCGGGATACCGAAGATCCCGTTCGGGCCACCCGTGACATCGAGGTTGTTCGCGGTGATCCGGATGATCTCGCCGAATCCGAGGGTGACGATGGCGAGGTAGTCACTGCGCAGTCGCAAGGTCGGGCCGCCGATCACCACCCCGCCGATGACGGCTGCGATCACGACGACTGGGATCGTGAGCGGAATGGGCCACCCCAGCGACGTAGTGAGGATGCCGGAGGTGTAGGCGCCGATCGCGAAGAAGGCGGCGAAGCCCAGGT
Organism: Nocardia sp. NBC_00403; assembly: GCF_036046055.1. Taxonomy (NCBI): domain Bacteria; kingdom Bacillati; phylum Actinomycetota; class Actinomycetes; order Mycobacteriales; family Nocardiaceae; genus Nocardia; species Nocardia sp. NBC_00403. The sequence continues at coordinate 4,131,519 of NZ_CP107939.1, read as the reverse complement.
CGAGCAGACCGCAGTAGCCCACGACGATATTCAGGCCGACCGCGAGCATCACGAAGATGAGCGCGTCCGTTGCGATCCGGATGCTGTAGGACGAGGAGTTGACGAACGGCAGCGCAACGGCAAGGGCCATCACGACCCAGCCGAACAGCGGGTGGCTGATCGCGCGGCTTACCGGCGTAGCACGGCCAGCTGCATCTGCGGGCGCGAGGCCGGAGCCGATGTGGCCGATCGTGGAGTTGCCGGCCCCGTCGACGGCTTGCACGAAGCCGGAGGGGGCGTCGAAGGCCCCGTCTCGGGCCGGGATCGAGTTATCGTTGCTCATCAGACCCGCTCCGTCACTCTCTCGCCGAGTAGACCGGTGGGTCGGACGGTCAGGAACAGGATCAGGAAGCCGAAGGCGAAGACGTCTCGCCACTCACTGCCGAGCGCGGCGGTTCCGAAGGACTCGAGCAGCCCGAGAACGACAGCGCCGAGAACGGCGCCCCGCAGGTTGCCGATGCCGCCGATCACTGCGGCGGTGAACGCCTTGAGGCCGATGGTGAAGCCCATGAGGAAGTCCACCTTTCCGTAATACGCGCCGGCCATAACTCCGGCCGCACCAGCCAGCGCCGAGCCGATGAAAAAGGTGCGCGAGATGACGCGGTCGACGTTGATGCCCATCAGCAGGCAGGCTTTCGGATCCTGCGAGATCGCGCGCATCGCGCGACCCGCCCGGGTCCTGTTGACGAGCTGGTCGAGGGCGATCATGAGGCCGACGGCGATCACCATCATGGCGAGCTGGGCGTAGGTGACCCGGGCGCCCAGCACCGACATGGCACCGTTGCCGAAGCCGACTGGATAGACACGCGGGTTCGGGCCGAACCCGACGGCGATGCCGTACTCCAGCGCGAAGCTGGCGCCGACCGCAGTGATCAGCACCGACAATCGCGGTGCTCCGCGCAGCGGCCGGTAGGCGACCCGCTCGAGGACGAGCCCCACGGTGCCGGTGACCAACATTGCCACCACCATGATCAGGACGAGTACGACGATCGAGGCGCCCGCGCCGAGCGAGCCGGCCGCCACGGTCAGCAGCGCATAGCCTGCGAAGGCACCGAGCATGTAGATGTCACCGTGGGCAAAGTTCAGCAGTTTGATGATGCCGTAGACCATCGAGTAGCCAAGGGCGACGAGAGCGTAGAACGAGCCGATGAACAGGCCGTTCAGGATCAGTTGGATGAGATATTGCAGGTCCATGGCACACTCCTAAATGCCGGAGCCGGCGGAGCCGGCAGGAGAGGGTGATGCGGCTGGCTCGCCGGCGCGGGCCATTGGCGCCAGCGAGCCGAGGGTCACTTGTTGAGCGCGAAGGTGTTGCCCTGGACCACGAGGATGCCGAAGCCGCCCTCGCTGAGGGTGTGCTCCGGGGTGAACTTGAGCTTGCCGCTGAAGATCGGGAACCCGTCGATCTTCTCCAGCGCGGCGATGATGTCGCTGCTCTTGGTCGAGTTGGCGTTCTTGATCGCCTCGGCTGCCACGCGCACGGCGTCGTACGACTGTGTCGAGTAGGGCCCGGGGTCGGCCTTGAAGGCGGCCTTGTAGTCGGCGATCCACTTCTCGCCACCAGCAATCGTTTGCGGCGTCTGCGTCATGGTCGCCAACACGCCCTGGGCGTTGGCGGCACCGGCGATGGAGATCATCTGCTCGTCGACGGATCCGTCCGCGACCATGATCTTGCCGGTGTAACCCGCCGCGCGAAGCTGCTTGATGAGCAGCCCGCCCTCTTGGTAGTAGCCGGTCCAGTACACGAAGTCCGGCTTCGCGTTGAGGATCGAGGTCACCGCAGCGGAGTAGTCCGACTCCCCCGCGGTCACCGACTCGTGGTCCACGATCTTGACCGATCCTACTGCCCCGAGTTTCTCCCCAGTACGGGTGCTGATGTCCTTGGAGTACGACGTGTTGTCGTCTGCCAGCGCGACGGCCTTGGAGCCGGAGGACTTGATGAAATCGACCGCCGCTTGGGCCTGCTGGGCACCGGTGCCGTTGAGCAGGAAGACATTCGACAGCTTGCTCTTGACCAGGTCGTTGGAGTTCGCGGCCGGGATGATCATCGGGACATCGGCCTTGTTGAAGATCGAGAGCGTCGGGAGGGTCGCCGACGAGCAGTAGCCGCCGACTGACACGGTCACGCCCTCCGTGACGAGCTTGGCGGCCGCCGACGCTGCTGTCCTCGGGTCACACGCATCGTCCTCGGCGACGAGCTCGAGCTTGCGGCCGAGCACACCGCCGGAGGCGTTGATCTCGTCGATCGCGAGCTGCGCGCCGTTCTTCATGTACGGCCCGATCGCGGCGCTGCTGCCACTCAGCGGCGCCGCCATGCCCAACCGGATGTCGCCCTTTCCGCCGTCACCTCCGCCGCCTGCCGCCAGACCGCCCCCACCACAGGCAGACAGGGTCAAAGTCAGAGCGACTGCCGCCGTGGCGCCGATCCACGTCTTACGAATCATGTGTATCTCCACTCCTGGTCAACGCCTCAGGCGTCAGGTCCGCGCTAAGCCACTGCGGTGTGACTCTGCTGGAACCGAGGCCTAGCGTAGAGACCGAATTCAGCTAGTGCAATAGCACATTGCATAAAATTCTCGCGGGAGGCAGACTGAAGCCGGCGACCCGGAGGCTAACCGACCAAGCCTCTTGCAAATCGCAGTGCAATATCACATTCTATTCGTGCGCAACCTTGATCCAGGAGACTTCACAACATGACCATCTCGAAAGAGAACCCCTGGCGCGGCCTCTACACCGCGACCGCACTGCCGTTCAACGACGACCTCAGCGTCGACTACGACGGCTACGCCAGGCACGTCGCATGGCTGGCCGCCAACAGCACCGACGGCGTGTGCCCGTCCGGCTCGCTGGGCGAGTACCAGACGCTGACCCCCGAAGAGCGCGCCCGCGTGGTCGAGGTGGCGGTACAGGCCTCGCCCGAAGGGTTCGGCGTGATGCCCGGCGTGGCGGCGTACGGCTCGAGGGAGACCGTCCGCTGGATCGAGCAGGCGGCCGAGGTCGGCGCCCAGTCGGTGCTGATGCTTCCGCCGAACATCTACCGCGCGGACCGTCAGTCGGTGCTCAACCACTATCGCGAGGCCGCCAAGGTCGGGCTTCCGATCGTGGCGTACAACAACCCTTACGACACCAAGGTCGACCTGACCCCGGACCTGCTGGCCGAACTCCACTCGGAGGGTCTGATCAAGGCGGTCAAGGAGTTCTCCGGCGACGTTCGCCGCGTCTACGAGATCCAGGAGCTGGCGCCGGATCTGGACATCCTCATCGGCTCCGACGACGTCGTGGTCGAGTTCGGCCTGGCCGGCGCGGTCGGCTGGATCGCGGGCTACCCCAACGCGATTCCCGAGGCGACCGCCAAGCTGTATCAGCTGGCAACCTCTGGCAACGTCGAGGACCTGAAGGCGGCCATGCCGCTCTACCGCGACCTGCACTCCCTGCTGCGGTGGGACTCGAAGACCGAGTTCGTCCAGGCGATCAAGCTGTCGATGGACATCGCCGGCCGCAAGGGCGGTCAGTGCCGCCCGCCGCGCAGCCCATTGACCGCCGAGCAGGCCGAGGCGATACGCCGCGACACCGAGGCCGCCCTGGCCAAGGGCTACCGCTGATCGTAACTGGGCGTGTCTGTCGATCCCATGCCATGGGGTAGCCAACCGGCATCGAGAGACACGCTCGGGGCGAGCAGCCCGGGATCACAGTCGAACGATCCCGTGTTGCTGATGAGGGGCGAGAGCCTCGGAGAGGAAGAGATCATGATGGCACCGAGTGGGCAGTCCACCGGCGCAGGTGGTCGTTGGACTGGTCTGACCCACCTCAGCGCAGTCGCCATCGCGGACCTCGTCGATGGACCCAGTGCGGTCCGCGTCCTCACCGAGGCTCTCGTATCAGGGCGCGTCGATCCCGAACAGGACAGCCCGAGGCTCTTCGCTCCCGCCGGGCCGGGCGCCGAGTTCCTGATGATGCCCAGCGCTACCGGCGGCGCGTCCGGGGTCAAGGTCCTCACCCTCGCGCCGGGAAACCCCCAGGACGGACACCCGAACATCCAAGGCGTCTACGTCTTGTTCGAAACCGAGCACCATGCGCCACTGGCGGTTCTCGACGCTGCGGAGCTGACACTGGTGCGCACCCCGGCCACTACGGTGATGGCCGCCCAACACCTCGTCGCCGCCCACCGCGGCGTAGACCCCGAATCCGCGGTTCGCGCACAGCGGGTGGTGGTCTTCGGCACCGGCCCGCAGGCTGAGCGCCACATCGCGTACCTCAACGCCGTACTGCACCCTGACGACATCGCCGTGGTGGGACGCCGCCCTGAAGGGGTAGACCGGCTCGTCGCACGGTCGGCCGCTCTCGGCGCTCCGGTCCGACCCGCCGACGCCGCGCGGGACCTGTCGCGGGCGGACCTCATCGTCTGTGCCACGTCCTCCCGCACTCCCCTCTTCGACGCCGACGACGTACCCGCCGATGCCGTGGTCTGCGCGATCGGCGTACACGGCCCCGACAAACGCGAACTCCCCGCGGAGCTGGTGCTCAATGCCGACGTCGTGGTGGAGAGCCGTGCCGCGGCGATGCGTGAGTCGGGCAACCTGCTCCTTGCCCGGCCGGCGACCGAGTGGGTCGCGGACGCCGAGCGAGGACGCCAGCTGGCCAACCTGGCCGAACTGGTGACTGGCCGCTTCACCCCGTCGCCCGGTCGCCCGGCGGTCTTCTCCGGAGTGGGCATGGCCTGGGAGGACCTGGTCGTGGCGCAGCACGCCTACGACCGCTACCGGCAGCGCGCGTGACGCACCAAAATCTCTGTCCACGTTGGAGGAATGATGTATGACACCAGCACCGACCGCATCGACCATATCGTTCTCGGTGCGCAACGGGCCGCGACGCAGTGGTCCAGCCGAACCCGCACCGAGCGCGCCGCAGTGCTGCGGGCCGTTGCGGACCGGCTCGATGGTGCCGCCGACATCCTGGTCCCGCTCGCCATCCGGGAGACGCGCCTCACCGAGCAACGGCTGCGCGGCGAGCTGGCGCGTACGACTTTCCAGCTGAGGCTGTTCGCCGAGACGGTGAACGAGGGCGGCTACCTGGACGCGCGCGTGGACCACGCGGATCCGGACTGGTCGATGGGGCCGCGTCCGGACCTGCGGCGTACCCGCGTCCCCTACGGCCCGGTGGTGGTATTCGCCGCCTCCAACTTCCCCTTCGCGTTCTCCGTGGCCGGCGGCGACACCGCCTCTGCCCTCGCTGCCGGATGCTCCGTGATCCTGAAGGCACATCCGGGCCATGTCGGGCTCTCGGCCGCGACGGCGCAGGTGGTGACCGAGGCGTTCAACGAGCTCAGCGCACCGAGCGGGCTCCTGCAGATCGTGTACGGCCAAGAGGCCGGGGTGGTCGTGCTGACGCACCCGCAGGTGAAGGCTGCGGCGTTCACCGGCTCCATCCCTGGCGGGCGAGCGCTGTTCGACCTGGCGTCGTCGCGGCCGGAGCCGATCCCGTTCTACGGCGAGCTCGGGTCGGTGAACCCGGTGTTCGTCACTGCCTCCGCGGACGCCGACCGCGGCGCGGACATCGCCGCCGGGCTGGTCGGGTCCTTCACACTGGGCGCGGGCCAGTTCTGCACCAAGCCGGGCGTGGTCCTCGCACCCGGCGACTCCCACTTGTTGGCATCGTTGCGCGCCGGCGCGCTGCCGTCGGCCGCGCCGCTGCTCAACGACAAGATCACGGCCGGCTACCTGAGTGGCCAGCAGCAGCTGCGCCGGCATCCCGCTGTCACCGTGATCGCCGAGGGGGAGGATCCGCTCAACGACCCGCCCGCACCGACCGTCCTGTCCACCTCGGTGCAGGACTTGTTGGCCGACCCGGAGGCGCTGCTGGCCGAGTGTTTCGGACCGACCGTCCTGATCGTCGAGTACGCCGACGAGCAGCAGCTGGTCGAGGTCGCGGAGCAGCTGGAGGGACAGCTCACCGCGACCCTGGTGGCGAACGAGGACGACCGGATCGTCGGGCAGTTGACGACCATCCTGGCCTCGAAGGCTGGCCGACTGCTGTGGAACCAGTGGCCCACGGGCGTCTCGGTGACCTACGCCCAGCAGCACGGAGGCCCCTACCCGGCAACCACCGCCGCCGGGACCACCTCGGTCGGCACCGCCGCCATCGATCGGTTCACCAGACCGGTGGCGTATCAAGGATTCCCCGACTTCCTGCTTCCGAGCGAGCTGCGCGACGACGCCGACGTGCCGCGCAGAGTTGACGGGAAGCTGACTTGATCCGCACAGCTGGAGCATCCAAGAAAGGGCAACATGAGGACAACACGCATCATTCACGCTGTGGACTCACACACCGAGGGTATGCCCACACGCGTCATCACCGGCGGCGTCGGAGTCTTCCCCGGTGCCACGATGGCGGAGCGCCGCCAATGGTTCATCGACAACAACGACGAGCTGCGCACACTGTTGATGTTCGAGCCGCGCGGCCACGCCTCCATGTCCGGATCGATCCTCCAGCCCCCTACCCGGCCTGATGCCGATTACGGCGTGCTCTTCATCGAGGTCTCGGGGCTCCTTCCGATGTGTGGCCACGGCACCATCGGTACGGCGACTGTGCTGGTCGAGACCGGGATGGTCCCCGTCGTCGAGCCGGTGACCACGATCCGCCTCGACACCCCGGCCGGTCTCGTCGTCGCCGAGGTCGCCGTGCGAGACGGGCACGCGGAGTCGGTCACCATCACGAACGTGCCGTCGTTCAGCCTCGCTCTGGACCAGGTCGTCAAGGTCGAGGGGCACGGCGACGTCCGCTACGACATCGCGTTCGGGGGCAACTTCTACGCGATCGTCGACCTCGACGACCTCGAGCTGCCATTCGACAGGGCGGCGAAGCAGCGGCTGATCGACGCGGGGCTGGCCATCATGGACGCGATCAACGAGCAGGCCAAGCCGGTGCACCCGGAGCGCTCGGACATCAACGGGTGCCACCACGTGTACCTCGAGGCGCCGGGTGCCACCGCCCAGCACTCCCGGCATGCCATGGCGATCTACCCCGGTTGGTTCGACCGGTCGCCCTGCGGCACCGGCACCAGTGCCCGGATGGCACAGCTGCACGCGCGAGGCGAGCTCGACCTCCACACCGACTTCGTCAACGAGTCGTTCATCGGGTCCACGTTCGTCGGCCGGCTCGTCGAGGAGGTCGAGCTTCGGGGCACCGAGGACGGCGAGACGATCCGTGCCGTCGTACCCACCATCACCGGACGGGCATGGGTCACCGGCACCGCGCAGTACATGCTCGATCCCACCGACCCATTCCCTGCGGGGTTCCTGCTGTGACCGCACTTTCCGGGGCCTCCGGGGAGGGTGGCATGAGCGATCACCTGCCCAAGGGCGCAGAAGTCGTGGTAATCGGCGCGGGCGCGGTCGGCGCGGCCTGCGCGTACTTCCTGGCGCGGGAAGGCTTCCGCGTGCAGGTGCTCGAGCAGGGCCAGGTTGCGTCGGGGACCAGTAGCGCGTGTGAAGGCAACCTGCTGGTGTCGGACAAGGAGGCCGGCCATGAGCTGGACTTGGCTCTGTACTCGCACTCGGTGTGGCACGACGACCTGGCCGAGTTCGGTCAGCTATGGGAGTTCGAGTCCAAGGGCGGCTTCGTCGTCGCGTCGAGCCCCGAGGGCGCTGACGCGCTACGGGAACTCGGCGCCCGTCAGCGCCTGGCAGGCATCGAAACCGTGGACGTCGACGCAGCCGACATCCGCCAGTACGAGCCGAACATCCGCATCGGCCTGGCGGCAGCCGCGTACTACCCGCAAGACGCCCAAGTGCAGCCCATGCTTCTCACCGCCCATCTGCTGCGGCTGGCACGAGGCATGGGGGCTGTCATCTCCACAGGTATCGAAGTCACCGGGATCGAGCACCGTGACCTGGGTGGCGAACGACGGGTCAAAGCCGTCCGCACCAGTCGAGGAACGATCGCCTGCGACCACGTGGTCAACGCCGCCGGCACCTGGGCGAGCGAGATCGCAGCGATGGCTGGGGTCGACGTACCCGTCTTTCCCCGGCGTGGCTTCGTGCTCGTGACCGAGCCGCTGCCGCCCACGATCAACCGCAAAGTGTATGCCGGCGAGTACGTCGCCTCGACGCACTCCTCCGACGAAGGCCTGCAGACCTCTACCGTGATCGAGGGAACGCAGGCCGGGACCATCCTGATCGGGTCCTCGCGGGAGCGGGTCGGGTTCGACCGCACCGTGTCGTTGCCGGCTCTGCGCGAGATCGCGGCCAAGGCACTGGCGTTGTTCCCCTCGCTGGCCCGGGTCCGCATCATGCGCACCTACATGGGGTTCCGGCCGTACTGCCCCGACCATCTGCCCGTGATCGGCCACGACTCCCGCCTCACCGGGATGTGGCACGCGACCGGGCACGAGGGCGCCGGCATAGGGCTGTCGGTCGGCACCGCGAAGCTGTTGGCTCAGGCGATGGCCGGCAAGTCGCCCGACCTGGACCTCTCCCCCTTCGCCCCCGCTCGCTTCTCGGCTGGTGACCACGCATGACAAGACATCCGAAAACCCAGGCCGGTCCGCGGACAGTCGAGGACGGCGGCACGTCCGTCGTACACCTCACCCTCAACGGCCAGGAGCTCCTTGCCCACCCCGGCCAGACCGTGGGTGCGGCACTCGTCGACGCCGGGATCCAGTCCTGGCGCACCACCCGGAAGAACGGCCGCCCCCGAGGCCTCTTCTGTGGCATCGGGATCTGCTACGACTGCCTGATCACCGTCGACGGCGCACCCAACCAGCGCGCTTGCATCGTCCCCGTCTGCGAAGGCATGCAGCTGAGCACGACCGCTGCGCCGGTCGATGCGGCAACTGACGCTCCCAACGACGGAGGGACCAAGCGATGAGCACCAACCCGACCCCTTCTGGACAAACGGTCGGAGCGTTCGACGTAGCCGTCGTCGGTGCCGGCCCAGCCGGCCTGGCGGCCGCCGCAGCTGCGGCCGACCGGGGCAAGACCGTCGTGCTGGTGGACGCTGGTGCCCAGATCGGCGGCCAGTACTGGCGTCATCCGGACGAGCGCGCCCCACGTGGGCCGGAGGCGGAAGGCCACCACGACTGGAAGCTGTTCACCGAGCTTCGCGAGAAGCTGCGCCGGCACCGGCAGATGGGCGCGGTGGTTCTGCTTCCCAATGCCCAGGTGTGGTTCGTGGAGCCCACGGCGCCTGCCGACGCCGATGACCGGGAAGGGGGCTGGACCCTCCACCTGACTCCGACGATCGTGGGCGTCGACACCGCTGAGGCGACGCCCAGGCTCGTCGTCGCCGCCAGGCTGATTCTCTGTCCAGGTGGATACGACCGCCAGCTGCCCGTCCCCGGTTGGGACCTCCCCGGAGTCATGGCTGCCGGCGGCGTACAAGCCCTGCTGAAGGGACACCGCACACTCGCCGGCCAGCGCGCTGTCGTCGCGGGAACGGGCCCCTTCCTCCTTCCGGTCGCCAAGCAGCTCGCCGATGCCGGAGCGACAGTCGTGGCCGTGTGCGAGGCCAATGCCCTGACCGGATGGGCGCGCCACGCCCGCGCCGTGGCAGCCGTTCCTGCCAAGGTCGCCGAGGGTGCGGAGTACGCCCTGGCGCTGGCCCGCCACCGGATCCCGTACCGGACTCGCACCGCGGTGACTCGCATCGACGCCGATCCCACCGGCACCAAGGCGGTCCAGCTGGCTCAGCTTGATGCCGCGGGGCGGGTTGTCGGCCCCACGACGACCGTTGACGTAGACCTGGTCGCCCTGGGCTGGGGCTTCACCCCTTCGATGGAGCTCATCACCGCGGTGGGCGCCCAAACCAGGATCGACGTCGACCAGTCTCTCGTCGCCGTCGTCGACAACTCGCAGCGCAGCACCACGCCAGGGGTGTACGTCGCCGGTGAGGCAACCGGAGTCGGCGGGGCGCTGCTTGCGGTAGCCGAGGGTGAACTGGCCGGGATCGCCGCGGCCGACGCGCTCGAGGTCCACGCTATGCGTATTCGTCGACTGCGTGCGCGTATTCAGCGCCTCCGTGTCTTCGCCGCCGCCATGCACCAGGCGCACCCGGTCCCGGCGCGCTGGCACGAGTGGCTCACCCCGGACACTACGATCTGCCGGTGCGAGGAGGTCAGCTTCGACAGCGTCTGTCGGGCCCGCGACGAGCTCGGCGCCACCGACGTACGGACTGTCAAACTGATGGCGCGGCCAGGAATGGGCTGGTGCCAGGGGCACGTGTGCGGGTTCGCCACAGCCAAGCTGGCCGCTGCCGCCGAGGACCGACCCCTCACCGTGGAGGATCTGCGACCGCTGGCCAAGCAGACCCTCTGCGCCCCCATAGCCTTGGAACTTCTGGCCCAGGTCACCTCGAAATCCACTGATGAGGCCCTCTGATGAAGCGAGGAAGGGCTGTCGTTGGTTGCTCTCGGACATGCCCGGCCGCGCCGTTCGTGAGACCCAGAACTTGGTGCCACGTGACGACATACCTCGAGGAACCAGCATCCCGCAGAGAGGCAGGGCACATGGCACTGAACGGCATTGGGCTCGTGGAGAAGGTCAGCATTCGTGAAAGGATCAGCCGTGCGCTGCGCGCAGCCATCGTCTCCGGCGAGATGGAGCCCGGGGTCGTCTACTCCGCGCCGGCTCTGGGAGCTCGATTCGGTGTGTCGGCAACTCCCGTGCGCGAAGCCATGCTCGACCTCGTCAAGGAGGGCCTCGTCGACGTCGTACCCAACAAGGGCTTCCGGGTCACCGAGATCGGGGAGTCGGACCTCGACGAGATCACCGAGCTGCGACTGCTGATCGAGCCGCCTGTGGTGCGACAGGTCACGCGCCATATCCCAGCCGAGGATCTGCCCGTGCTCCGCGAGCTCGCGCAGGTCATCGTGGACTGCGCGAACGAGGGCAACCTCGTCGAATACACCGAGGCCGACCGCGTCTTCCACCTGCGCCTCCTCTCGTACGCGGACAACACGCGGATGACCAACCTGGTGTCTGATCTGCGCGCCCACACCCGGCTGTTCGGGCTCTCGAGCTTGCTCGAACGAGGCGAGCTCGTGGATTCCGCACGCGAACACCTGGACATCGTCGACATCATCGAGCGACGCGACTCGCGTGCTGTCGAGCGGTTGATGCGCAACCACATCCGCCAGACTCGCGGGCGATGGGCCAAGCCCCGGACCTGAGCTGCAAGCCGTAACCATGAGTTCCATCCAAATCCATTCCGCCCCGCTGGGAATGGACGCGGGGAGCGGGCATTTCAACAAATCATCCGAACCGGGCAGCGCCCGCCGCGCGCAAGTCCTCGGGCTGTGCATCGCTGTAGACGCCCAGCGATAACGCAGGGTCGTGGCCATGCCAGGCCGCGACGGCCCCATCCGAGCGCATGTCGGGTTGGTTGGTGTCTGTGCCCGCAGCGCGGCCCCAGAAGCTCGATCTGCTTTGTGATAGTGGGCGGCGTATTCGGGTGACTACGCTCGGTGCTATGTCGACGACGCGCCGAGTACGCGCTGGGGATGTGGTGGCGGCAACGGATGATTTCGTTGGTCGTGGTCCGGAGCTGGACAAGATCAGCACCTTGATGCTGGGTTCGGCTCGGTTGATTACGTTGGTCGGCTCGGGAGGGATCGGGAAAACACGACTCGCGACCGAGACGCTGCGCCGATTCGGCAAGGCGAATCACCTACCGGTGTACTGGGTGCGGCTGGCGCGGCTGGCCAAGGGTTGCGGCGAGGCCGAGGTTGAGGCAGAGGTCTCGGCCGCGGTGGTCGAGGCCGACTTTTCGGGTCGATCAGGGTGGGAGGCGCTGGTCGATACGTTGACCAGGACCGACGCGGTGGGGCGGAGCCTGCAGGCCGTGCTGGTGATGGACAATTGCGAGCATGTTCTCGCCGCTGCCGGACAGCTGATCGCGGAGTTGCTGGCAGCGGTGCCAGGATTGACCGTCCTGGCGACCAGCCGTGAACCGATAGGGTGGGTCGACGAATACATAATCGCAGTCCCCCCACTGACACAGCAGCAAGCCCTGACGTTGTACCGGCAACGCGCGGAACTCACCGATCATCCGATTGCCGACACCGATCAGACTGCGATGGCCGGCCTGATTTGTCGTCATGTGCACAACCATCCGCTGTATATCCGGTTGGCCGCGGCGCGGCTGCTACGGCAGCCGCTGGCGATGATCCTTCAGGAATTGAGCGGCGAGGCAACCGACAAACGGATGCAATGGTCACACGGACCACGGGTGGGCACAGAACCCCGTCATCAGAGGGTTGGTGACGTCATCGCCTGGTCCTATGACCTGTGCCAGGACAAGGAGCGGTTGCTGCTGGACCGCATGTCGGTCTTCGCCGCGGGATATGACACCAACCCCGAAGACGGCACCAGCTCCATTCTTGATGTCGGCGCCGACCTGGAAGCCATCGAGGCGGTCTGCGCCGACGATCCGGCACTCGGACCCGACCACGGAAACACAGAGGCGTCGGTGCAGGTGGCGGCCGAAGAGGTCGAGGGCTTGCTCGAGCGTCTCTCCGACCAGTCGCTGGTGACCCGGCACATTTCGCCGACCGCGGTGCGGTACTCCCTGCTGGAAAGTATTCGCCTGTTCGCCGGGCAGCGGCTGGCACAACGCTCCACCGGCGAGGTCGACGAACCGGTGCGGCTCACGCAGCGTCACCGCCGATATTATCGAGACAGAGTCGTCGCAGCGGTGGATTGGTTCAGTCCCGACGAGCAGAGCTGGGCGAACGTGGCGTGGGACAACATCGTGACCGCGATCGAGACAAGTCTCACCTCCGGCGAGCCCGAACTCGGCCTGGAAATCTGCGCGACCCTGGTTGCCCTTCCAATCATCAAAGGCTCAGCCCGAGAAATACGCCGGTGGACCGAACGCGCACTGCAGGCGACCCGCACGCTGACTCCGCAACCGACCGAACTCCAAATAGCCGCCATGACCTTGATCGGGTGGCTATCCCTGATCCAAGGCAGGAACGAACACGTCGACCAGATGCTCGAGGAATGTGCCGCTCTCTGCGTCAGCGACCCGAGGGGAAGACAGAACTGGGGGCAGACCCCGGAAATCGACACCAGCCTGCCCGCTGCCCTCGAATTCCTGTGGGGATCGGAACTGATGCTGGCCCACCGCGACCCGAGGGCTATCACCGTGTTGGCACGCGCCCGCGAGAAGTTCGGTGCCGTGGGCGACAGCCGTGGAGAAGGGAGAAGCGAGCTGTACGAGGCGGTGGCCGTTGGCCTCCTCGGATCGGCTCAGCAGGCCCTGCAGATCGCACGGCGTCACCTGGATCGCGCCACCGCGGCCGGGGCCGGGTGGGCGAAGGCATGGGCCGAATTGGCGTGGGCGATCACGTTGACCAAACATGGTGATCCCACCCAGGCATTGCCTGTCGGTCGCGTAGCGCTGGCATACCAGATAGCTGCAGGTGACCAGTGGGGCATGTCGCTTGCGGTGTACATCCGGGCATGGTCATTGGCGCAGATCATCACAGACTTGATCGCGGCCGGAAGCACCGACCCGGCCGAACTCAGGACGTTGGCCACCGAGATTGCTCAACTCGCTGGAGGAGCCGCAATGCAGCGCGGCGGTCTGGGTATCAACATCGGCGTCCTGGGGCTCTTCGACGATGAAACACACAAGGCGATCGACGTCGCTCGCGCGGTGTTGGGACCCGAGGCGTTCGCTGCCGCGCACAGGCAGGGCTCCTTGTTGCATCCCGAGTCGCACGAGGTGCAGCGCCTAGCGCTGGGCACACTGTCCATCGACAGGATGCCGATGGACCATCCCGCAAGGAAGAACGCCCCTTCACACTGGGACGAGTTGTCGGCAGCCGAGGAGGAGGTCGCGACGCTGGCCGCGGCGGGATGGACGAACGTCGCGATCGCGGCCCGCCGAGGCAATTCCCGCAGGACCGTCGACGCGCAGATGGCCGCGATCTTCCATAAGCTGGTCATCACCTCACGAGAAGACATCATCGAACTCGTTCCCGACGACCTGATCGATCAGGTTCGGAAAGAAGCAGCGAGGCGGCCGCGCCAGACCGGACAACAACCACATACGCCGCGGCGATGGTGACAGACCGAGCATTAGTCGACGGCGATTCCGTAATCACAGCTGAGGTGGGATTCGCCGGTCCGCGTCGTTCTCGGCCGCCAGCTGGTGGTAGGTGTTGCTGAGCATAAGGAGCGCCTGCCGCGCTGCGGCGAGGACTGCTGGACACGGTCGAAATCCGTGTGTCGCGAGCCAGCGCGCTGCGCTGGAGGACGACTCGCCGTGGTCGACGACATTCTCGTTCAGGCGGGCCTTTTGTGCTGACTGAAGCTCAGATCGTAGACCTAGCGAGCCGATACACGTACGTATACGCGTGACGGTCATCAATGGACTCGCTCCGAGAGAATCAATCGTCTGGTGGTCATCGCGCTGTTCTCCAGTATCGGACCACCTGCACGTTGTGGTGCCGCTACCTATTGGTTACAGATGCGCGGCTGGCTCCCTATCCGCACATACTGGGGTTCGCCAGGTCGACCGCGGTAGCCGAGTCCGATCACCCGTACCGCGGACGAACTATGTGAGGAGGAGTACGTCGTGGTGGAGCTCGAGTCGGTAGCGGTCCGGCAAGGACTTGGTTGGTTGTGCTCGATGCGGGCTGTCGGCCGACTACGCCTTGGTCCAAGTCGTCGTTCGATGTCATTGTCGGCGGCTGGCTTCGGTTGCCTTTACTCGCAGAAGCCCAGTGAGATGTCGGCACCGGCAACCGCGAAGAACCTTCCCGGCAGAGACCTACTTCTGGCAGCAGTCCTCAGCTGGGAGTACGACTTTCAACCGCTCCTCAACGCCGCTTTCGCGCTGACACGGTTGCACCGACGAGCGGTCACGTTCACCGAGGTGATCCAGTTCGAGCCTGTCGATGGTCAGCGGATCAGGCTCATGTGTGGCATCGACCGGTGGGTGCAGGCGGTAATCCCTACTCCACACGCTGACGCATTCCTGCACACCGAGACTGTTGGTTCGGTCGTCGACCGGCTTGCCCTGATATCGGCCATGCTGTCGGCGGCTGCAGAGCAACCGGACAACGCGTCGTTCGAGGACATCTGGATACAGCTCGACCACATCGCCGACGGCTACCAAGATCTTGTCAACGATTTGTGCGCCGGAATCAGACGTGCGCCCGCAATGACCAAGGCATGGCCATGACCAAGGATTCAGAAGCGCCATGAAAAGCACGAAACAGATATTCGACTCTCTGAACGCAGACGTCGGTGCGGGATTCGGAAAGCGGACCGTCGACGACGCGGAAAATCTCTCGGCGGTCAGCGATGCGGGCATCGCCTGCGGTTTCCATGCCGACAATCCGGACATAATGCGGGGTCCGGTGCCACTGCTCGGACCCGAGCAGCTGTTGGCAGCGATTGCCGGTCACCTGAGGCGTGGTTCGCCGCTGATCGGGTGGGCGCGAGAGTTGGGTGACCTGCACGCGGCCATGATCCCCGGGCATCTGGACCTGTCACGACATCCTGCAGACTTCGACGCGGCCGGGATCCACGCCGACATCGCGCGGATCGGCGGTGAGATCGATTCTTGGGCGGTGCGCCACGTTCCACGAACTCCCAACGTGCGCAAGCACACCCATTCCCTCGGCGAGGTGATCAGCCATGTCGCCAAGATCTACGCCGACGCGTGGTGGACGGTCCTGCACGCCACCGACGAGGAACTGCGGCACGAGGCGTGGTTCCACCTCGCCGAGGTCCGGGAGGGCTACGCGACACTGGTCACCGACATACGGGCGCGTCGCGTCCAACTCCCTCTGGGGTGGTGCGTCATTCGCAGAAGTCCACTGACATGACAGGGAAGACAACAACAGGTCTGCCTGCGGCCATGCGCGCCGATCGGGCCAGTACAGCAATGAGACTCGTTCACAGCGTCACGCCCGGAACCAAGGCCCGATCTCCGACAGCTGAGCCACCCAGCAAACCAGCGGCTCGCACCGCAAATTGCGTCGACTACCTATCGGTTACCGATGCTCGAATGTTGCCATCGGCGCATGCTGGTCCTCGTCTCAATCACACGCAGTAGCTCGCAGGAGGTACACGATGTTCATCGACCTGACCACCATCCAGGAGTGGCAGCCGCGCCTGCACACGGATTTCGCCCGCGTCCAGCAGCTCGCCACCCAGCTCTCCACGGCCGCGTCCGAGCATGACCTCACCCCCGTTGAACTGCACGCGACGCTGGACCGCATCGACACCATCCGCGCCGACTGGGAGCACGCCCCCGCCGCCGCGCGGCAGGCATGGGCGCAACTGGAGGGCGCCACACCGCATCAACAGGTGCGGCGATGAACCTCGCCATCAACACCAGCCGCGTACCCCGCGATGAGCAGCGAATTGGGTGCGGTCGAACCTGCTCCGACCGACGTTCTGTGATCCAGGGAGGGATTTCAGCGCCACACCGGGCTGAACAGCACCACCGCCTACGTGCTGCAAGAACCTCCATGAGCCGACGCTGGTGAGCGAGCCGATCGGCCGAGGACAGACATGGCCGATGAGAACCGGTAGCTGAAGAAGAGGATCGCCGAACTCGAGCGGGTAAACGCGGTGTTGCGTTCTGCGAGTGCGCATTTCGCCTCGGAACTCGACCGGACCCGGAGGTGATCGTGCGGTTCGTGAAAGACCACCCGCAGTACCCGGCCGAGCTCCTACTACGGGTGCTCGAGATTGCGTCCTCGACGTTCTATGAGCGGAAGAGGCGGGCGGCCCAGCCGTCGGCGCGGCAGCTCGAAGACCGACAACTGCTGGCTGAGATCGTCGATATTCACGCCAGTTCCGGCGGCACCTATGGTTCCCCACGAGTGCATGCCATGCTGGCGCGGCGCGGCATCGGTGTCGGCCGCGAACGGGTCGAGCGGCTGATGCGCCGGGCCGGGCTGCGGGGAGCATTCTTGCGCCGCGAGTGGCGGATCGGCTCCACCACACAGGATCCGTGGGCCAGGCCGGCGCCGGATCTGGTCGAGCGGAACTTCACCGCCGACGCCCCGAACAAGCTGTGGGTGGCCGATGCGACCCGTATCCCGGTCGGAGAGGGTGTGTGGCCCCCGACCACCATGATCATCGAGCCGAAAGTTCTTCCTAGATGTCATCCCATGTCCACGGCTCGGAGGGGTTGCCGTCACGCTCTCGCCCGAAGCGGAACCGGCTTCGGTCACCGTCGGTGACCAGAAACTCCTCGAACCGACCCGCGGCTGGCAGCCGGTGGGCGAGCACCTGCGCCCGCTCGGACTCACCAACATCTTGTAGCGAGTTCACCAGCCAAGCCACACCGACCATGCTGTCGGCGTTGAGTTCACAAACCTCGCGCCCTTGGCGCGACCATTAGCGCTGCCGATCTAGGCAATGATGCCGCGGTGACGTTGCCAGCGGGGCGGTAACTGCCACAGAGTTGCTGCTGGCGCAAAAGGGTTGGCGTGTCGCACTCTGACACGCCGTCGACGTAGCAGCCGTCAGTAAAGGTGCGCTTGTTGATCGGTTCGGCACGTCTTGCCCGTTTACTGGCGGTCTCTGGGCTCGGTTCTGTGGTCAATGGTGAGTTCTCCTTCCAGTTCGGGCTCGGTTCTCTGGGGGTGGATCGGTGCGCAACATCTTCCGCCTCCTGGCGACGGCGACTCGCGGTTACGCGTATTTGCGGGAGTCGAGTTGCCGGGCGAAGGTGGTCGTCTTGTTCGATGGGCCGCCCGGCACCAGCGTGAATTCCTGCTCGGGGACAAGGCGGCCGAGGACCTTCTACAGCCCGGCGTGGACTGGCCCGCACCAGATCCGGACCGGATCGGTCGCCTTGCCCGCGCCTGCACGTCGAGCTGGGACGAGTATCGGAGGCAGTTCCCGCTCAGTTCGTCTCGGTAAGAAGGCGATCGCGGAGCGCGTTCTTCTGCACCTTGCCTGTGGCCGTCGTCGGCAGCGTCTCGATGAACTCGACCCGCGTCGGTACCTTGAAACGCGCCAGCCGTTGCCGAGTGAAGGCGATGACATCGTCCTCGGTGAGCATCGCGCCCTTGTTCGACACGACGAAGGCGACCGGCGTCTCACCCCATTTCTCGTGCGAGGCCGCGACTACCGCCACGTCATGCACACCGGGCATCTCGGCGATGACCACCTCCACCTCGCGGGAGTAGACATTCTCGCCGCCGCTGATGAGCATGTCCTTCTTCCGGTCGACCAGGGTGATGAAACCCTCGTCGTCCGCTCGCCCCATGTCACCGGTGTGGAACCATCCGCCCCGCAGCGCATGGGACGTCTCCTCGGGACGCATCCAGTACCCGGCGAACACGTTGTCCGCTCGGACCAATAGTTCTCCAACCGTTCCGGCGGGTACGTCACGGTCGAGGTCGTCGACCAACCGGGTTTCGATCCCGAAGAGTGGCCGCCCGATTGATCCGGCCTTCTCGCGAACATGTTCGGAGTCGAGCAGTGCGACCGACGGGGCGCACTCGGTCATCCCGAATCCCTCCCGGAACGGGACGCCGCTGCGAGCTAGGAAGTCCAGCACCGAAACGGGTGCCGGTGCACCGGAGGTGAGGGCACAGTCGAGCGAGGAGAGGTCGTAGTGCTCCAGATCGGGAACATCCATGATGGCCTGCCACATCGTCGGCACCAGCAGCAGCTGAGTCGCCTGTTCCGCGACCACCGCGTCGAGGACCGCGACCGGATCGAACGATGGCATGATCACGTTCCGGCCGCCCACATAGATGAAGGGCAATGTGTAGAGCCCCAGGCCTCCGATGTGGAACATCGGAAGGGCTGTCACGGTGACGTCGCACGAACGCAGTCCGAACGCCGAGGTGACGGCGGCCGCGTTGGCACGGAGGTTCTCGTGGGTGATCATGGCGCCCTTGGGGCGCCCGGTGGTTCCGGACGTGTACATGATCACTGCCACGTCGTGACGACCTGCCATCGTCGTCATCGGCGTCGGATCGGCAGCGGCCAGAAGTTCGTCGTACTCTGCCCCCAAGGCGACCACCTCGCGCACCCGCACGCCCGGTTCCTTCACCGCATCTCCGGCCTGGGCGAATGCCCCGTGCACGAAGAGCAGTTCCGCACCGAGATCGGCCAGTACATAACCGATCTCGGGTGCCGTGAGCCGGACGTTGATCGGCGTGAAGATCGCGCCGAGCTTCGCTGTGGCGAAGAGGATCTCGAGGCATTCCACGGACGTGGGCACGACCGCGGCGATTCGGTCGCCCCGTCTGACGCCGAACCGATCTCGCAGCTGGTTCGCCAGCTTGTTCGTGCGGTCGTCGAACTCACGGTAGGTCCACGAGCGCTCACCGGACACGAACGCGACCTTGTCGCCGCTCAGTTGGGCCCGCCGGGTGGCCCAGTCACCGATTCCCTGCATTCATCGACTCCTTGGACTTGTGTTCCGGGCCGGGTCAGCTCGCTCGGCCGACCTTTGTGGTGACGCGATCGATAATTGCCGAGAAGTCCACGCCGGCGGGCAGCGTGCCGTACACACTGCCACGGTCGCCGTGGAGTCGGGTGGTGATGAACGCGCCGGTTACCGCGGGATGGCCGTACCGCACCAGGAGAGACGCCTGCAGCACCAGTGCCATCCGCTCGATCACGCGGCGGGCCAAGACTTCCGCGTTCGCCAGATCCGTCAGCTGGGCACGGATCTCGCTGACCGCACGCTGGATACTCGGCTCGGGGCCGGCCAGCGCAACCTCGTCGAAGAACCCTTCGACGGTGCGCGGGTTCTTGGCCATCGCTCGCAGCACGTCGAGCGCCGCAACGTTTCCGCTGCCCTCCCAGATCCCGTTGAGTGGGGATTCCCGGAACAAGCGCGGCATCTGTGACTCCTCGATGAAACCGTTGCCGCCGAAGCACTCCAACGCCTCGGCCGCATGGGCGGGCCACCGCTTGCACACCCAGTACTTACCGACTGCGAGCGCCAGCCGCAGGAAGTCGGACTCCACCTCGTCACCCCGGGTGGCACGGTCATGGGCACCCGCGAGGCGCATCATCAGAAGCGACGCCGCCTCGGACTCCACAGCCAGGTCGGCCAGGACGTTGCGCATCAACGGCTGGTCGATGAGGTAGTTGCCGAAGGCTTGCCGATGTGTCGCGTGATGCACGGCCTGGATGACACCGCGACGCATCCCCGCCGCCGCCCCGATCAGACAGTCGAGTCGAGTCATATTGACCATCTTGATGATGGTCGGCACACCACGGCCTTCGTCGCCGACACGCCACGCGAAGGCGTTCTCGTACTCGATCTCGGCCGACGGGTTCGACCGATTGCCCAGCTTGTCCTTCAGCCGCATCAGGCGAACATTGTTGCGGGTGCCGTCCGGTAGGACACGGGGCACCAGGAAACACGTCACCCCCGCGTCGGTCTTCGCCAGCACGAGGAACAGGTCGGCCATCGTCGCCGACGTGAACCACTTGTGGCCGATGATCCGGTACGTGCCGTCGGCCTGCGGTATGGCGCGCGTCGTGTTGGCTCGAATGTCGGAGCCGCCCTGCTTCTCGGTCATGGACATCGTCGCGAGGAGGCCCGCCTTCTCCAGCGGAGGCTTCAGGCCGCCCTCATACGAGGCATTCGACAGCAGCGGCTCATAAATCGTGGCCAGCTCGGGGTTTTCCCGCAGCGCGGGCACCGCCGCGTAGGTCGCCGAGATCGGGCAAGTGTGGCCGGCCTCGACGTTGCTCCACACATAGAACTTGGCGGCGCGTGCCACGTGGCTGCCCGCTCGGGTGTCGCTCCACGGCGCGCCGTGCAGCCCGTTGGCAACTGCCGTGGACATCAGCTCGTGCCAGGCCGGGTGGAACTCGATGTCGTCGATGCGGTGACCGAACCTGTCGTAGGGCCGCAGAATCGGCGGATGCTCGTTCGCGAGCCGGCCCCACTCCTGCACCTGCTCGGTACCTGCCAGAGCGCCGAGGCGACTCAGTTCGTCGACCGCCCATTCGGCGCCCTCACGGACAAGCCCGTCGAGCAAAGTCCGATCGTCGGCGACATTGTGGCCGTGCAACGGTACGGACTGGTTGAACACCTCGTGTGTCTGCATGACTGCTCCTTCGACTGCCTGATTCGGACATTACGTTTTCTGAACAGTCGAAGTCAATAAGTAATGTACGTCAGCTCGTGTGGCCGACCTCAGGGATCGACACGAACTCTTCCTGATACGCGACCCATGCCGCGTGAACACGGTCAGCCGTCCACGGATCCGGTCGAAGTTCCTGCGGTAAAACAGGATCCGTGAGAAGGTGTCGAACAACCGCGGTTGCGACCGTGAAACGGTCCACCGTGCTCTCGGCTAGATTCATCAGCGCGAGCAACCGCTGGGACTCCCCCTCCCAGGCCTGGAGATTCCACAACGATCCGAGAAGTTCACCAGCGTCGCGCACCGGTCTTCCCGCCAGCACTTCCACCGGTTCGGCGCCGAGGTCGAGTGATCGCATCAGGTTGGCCGGGCGCAGCCAGACCCCCTCACGCAGTTCGGCCAGCCGAAGCCGAGACAGTCGCGTGCGCAGGGAGGCACGGTCGCCGGGATCGCGGCCGGTCCCGGTGACGACGACGATCTCCCACTCGCCGTTCCACGGTCGTGTCTCCTGCTCGACCTCGTGCAGCACACGCTGACGGCGTTCGAGCAGCCGTTCGCTCAGCCGGAACCCATCGGGTGTACGCACGAGATCGTCACCAGAAGCCATCCGACTCAACGCAACTCGCGCTGCAGATTCCTTGATACCGAATACTCCCGCCGCACGGACAACCTGCGCCGGCGTCGGCTGCGTCGGGTGATTGCTCACGAGGAGACTGAGAATCACCCCGCGAGCGGTCAGTCGCGGTAGATGAGCTTCCAGGTCGAGCGGCGCAGAGTCGATCGCGTCGTCCACGTTGATTCACTCCTTGTTACGCGCGCAGGTCAACCGGGACATTTCCCTGCAGCATCGTCCAACCGTAAAGATTCACGGGCAAGACCGGCCCAGTGGGTCTCGTCGTGCCGCGGCGAGCTGGATACCCGATCCAATGCCCGCGCAGGGTGCTGCCAACGCACAGCCACCTCTCGGTGGCTTGCCGCCGGCACCCGTGTACCGCGTGCCATACGCGGCATATCTCTTGCCCGTCACCTTGCCCTGATGGTGACGGACATGGCGTACAGTCCCGGTGTTCTCATCTACACCGGCGACGTACTCGTGCTCCCGCCGCCATCTGTGGAACTTCTCGGCCCGATGTTTGAACGCGTTGCGCCATTGGGGTGTTCCACAAGGAGATCAAGCCTTTCCAGTGCAGCAGTCACGACCGTCTACTTCTACGGAGCCTCAGGAGGGACACAACTGGAACGAATGGGCGTCAGCGCCGACGAGGCGCGAAACCGGCTCGCCGAGGCCATGCGTGATCACCGGGAACAACTCACAGAGAGCATCTGTAGACGTCGGGACAGCCGAATCCGATGGGGTTGCTGTTCCCGTCACGGGTCGGCACGGTGCGCAATCCGAACAACTTCGGCAGGACCTGGCGCGCCGCCCGCGGTGCGACCTTCGCGTGGATCACACCGCGCACTTTGGTGCAGGTAGTTGAGCAGGATCTTCCTGCCTCCGCGGTAGCCGAGTTCCTGGATTTCACCGAACAGCTGAGTTGCGTTGGCGCAGCCCTCATTCCATCGCTGATGCAGGTAGGGCTTGAACTCATCGAGCAGACTCGCGCGGCGACCGGTGCCGTTGTTGACCAGTAGCTCGTCGGCGCTCGCGGCACGGGCGAAACGTCGCACGGTTCCTCGAGCAAGATCGAGCTGGGCGCCGATGGCTCGGATGCTCACGCCGCCGCCGAGCAGCGCGTGGACGGCGTTGTAGCGTTCGCGGGTCCGGACAGCCCATTTGTCCGTCCTGTCTGTCGGTGGCTCGATCACCTCGCAGGTCACCGACGCTTGCTGTTGGTGCACGATCACTGGCTCGGCATCGCACTCACCGTCGGCCGTGGTGCCCAAGCATTGGGTGCCCCGGCTGCTACGCCCTCGGCGTAGGCGCCCGGCGCCGTCCCGGCACTCGCCTTCAGCAATGACACACGTCGGCGTGCCGACAGAGCTCGTTTTCTCGATATCGGGAGCATGCTGGCAACACCGCAAAGGATCCGTCAAATCGGGCGCGAGCGCTGGTCGTCGAGACACGCGATGGGCTCAATATCGCGGTGTGACCGCAACCTTCGAGCCTCGCTGCGGCTCGCGCCGGGTCATCGATGTTGCCCGGCACCGCATCGAGCGGATGCCGTCCGCCCTGGAGCTTTTCGGCTTCGGCACACACCCGGAGCGGGCGTTCAATGATCTGATTGCGTTGGCAGAGTCGATGATTCGCTGGATGTCGACGTCGTGGTCGAGGAACGTCATCGACCCCCGAGTGTGCCACACTGTCCCGGGGTCGAGCCTGCGCAGCAATGTCCCTGCCCACTTGCTGTCCAGCCGGTGGGCGGAATCCCTTGTCCTACACCTCGACCTGCGAACCCATGATCACGGTCCGCTCGCCGGGCAGGCCGAAGTACTCCGCAGCATCGGCAGTGATGTAGGAGGTGGCAATGAACAGGCGTTTGCGCCATGGCGCCATCGTGTGGGCCGGGCCTTTTTTGAGCTCGATCTTCGACAGGAAATAGGAAGCGCCGTCGACCGATATCGGCCCTTCGGTTTTCGTGGGATCGAGCAGACGTAGCGCGTGCGGAACATTCGGGGTTTCCATGTATCCGAAATGCGCTGTCACGTGGATGATTCCGTCTTCGCCGTAGCCGAGTGCATCGATCTCCGTCCGTTCCGCATCCGGCACACGCGGCACCGGCAGCGTGTCGATCGCCAGGATCACCACGTGTTCGTGCAGCACGCGATTGTGTTCGACATTGGCCCGCATCGCCAGCGGTGTGGTCTCTTTGCCGCGGTTGAGGAATACCGCGGTGCCGGGAATCCGCACCAGCGGTGGCTCATAGCGCGGCAACTGGTCGATGAATGAGCGCAGTGGTCCTTCGACCTGTTCCCTTGCGCTAGTGACGATTTCGCGCCCGCGCGCCCAAGTGATCATCACGGTGAACGCGGTGAGCCCGATCAACAACGGCAGCCATGCCCCATGCACCAGTTTGGTGAGGTTCGCCGCCAAGAACATCGCGTCGACCGTCAGCAAGGGGATGGCGCCGAGTAGGACCAGCCACAGCGGAGTGCCCCACTTGGTTCGGGCGACGTAGAAGAACAGCAACGTCGTGATGGTGATCGTCGCGGTCACCGCCATACCGAACGCGAACGCCAGGGCCGCCGAGGTTTGGAAGGCGAAAACCAGCGTGAGCACCGACACCATCAGCATCCAGTTGATCCACGGAACGTAGATCTGCCCGATCGTCGACTCCGACGTGTGCTCGACACGCAATCTCGGCAGGTAACCGAGCTGGGCCGCCTGCGACGCCACCGAGAACGCTCCGGTAATCACTGCCTGCGAAGCGATCACTGTCGCGGCCGTCGCCAACAGCACCAACGGCAACCGCGCCCAGCCGGGAGCGAGCAGAAAGAATGGACTACTCACCGCAGTCTGATCACCGAGAAGCAGCGCACCCTGACCGAGGTAGCTCAGCGCGCACGCCGGCAGCACAAGCCCGAGCCAGCCGCGGGTGATCGCTTTCCTGCCGAAATGGCCCATATCGGCATACAGCGCCTCCGCACCGGTAACTGCCAGTACGACCGCGGCCAGCGCGAAGAACGCAATTCCGAAGTGCCCGAACATGAAGCCCAGCGCGTAGGTCGGCGACAGTGCCTTCAGGATCTCCGGGTGCCGGGCGATACCGGACACACCCAAAGCACCGATCGTGACGAACCAAAGAATCATCACGGGGCCGAATAGCCGACCGACCGCGGCTGTGCCGTGGCGCTGTACCGAGAACAGCGCGACGATGATCACCACCGTGATCGGAATGATCAGATTTTCGAACCCCGGCGAGACGATCTTCAAGCCTTCCACCGCTGACAGCACCGAAATCGCGGGCGTGATCATGCTGTCGCCGAAAAATAGTGCGGCACCGAAGATCCCGAGTCCGGCAAGCATCGCGGCGGCACGCCGCCCGCGTGTCCCGCCCAACTGCCGCAGCAAGGTGATCAGCGCCATGATGCCGCCCTCGCCGTCGTTATCGGCGCGCATCACCAGCGAGATATAGGTCAGCGTGACGATGATCATCACCGACCAGAAGATCAGCGACACGACGCCGTACACGTTGTCGGTGCTGATCGGCACCGGATGTGGATCGTCAGGGTTGAAGACCGTCTGAATGGTGTAGATGGGGCTGGTCCCGATGTCGCCGAACACCACCCCGAGCGCGCCGACGATGACCGCCGCCCGGACGGTTCCGCCGCCGGTGATGTGAGTCGACGGACCGACTTCTGCGTCGATATTCATTGTGCGCTCCTCGTCTGCAGGCTCCGCACCATATCGTGCCGCGGTTAACCAGTAGGGCGGGGTATCAACAGAGGCGCGACGTGTACCGCTGACGATAGCCTGTCCGGAGCATTCGAATTCGACTGACTCGAGGCGAACGGAGGGACCGTGACAGCCTTCTCACCACGCGACGCTGGAGTGGCCGTCATCGCAGTGGCCGCGTTACTGACGGGATGCTCGTCGGACCCCGCGCCGAAAGCGGTATCCGCAGCCGAGGTCAACCCGCTGCCCCAGTGCGAACCGCTCACCAACGAGCAAATCCAGCAAGCCGTCCACGCCGATACCCTCACCGCGCACACCACACCTCCCGTGTGCACATGGCAGGCCGAACGCGCCGGCGTGGAAACAGATCTCACCTTCACCTTCACCGAACACGACTCACTGCAACAGATATGGGATCGCGCCCGCGAAGACGGCTACGACACCGAGCACCTGACGGTCACCAGGGAAGCGCTCGGGACCACCATCACCGCCACCGGAATCTATGTACGAGACCCTCGCGATCTCGGATACTGCCAAGTCTCCGCGGCACTCAACGGGACGATCACCTGGCGAGTCCAAAACCCCTCCCACACCCCGGCACCGGACCCGTGCGCCATCGCACTCGAACTAGCCACGCTGACCATCGACCTCTCCCCCTAGCCGCCGCGAAGTCACCTCTTGGATGTGTAGCGAACGGGCAGATCGCCCCTTTTCCTACCTCGGCTCGCGAGCCCGGGGGCACGGCGCGCTCGCACGGCAGGCCGGAAGTGCGTTGTGTCAGAGCCAGTCGCGGAGCTTGAACATCCAATACAAGGTGCCGGAGATGACGACGATGGCAATTGTGGACGCCCAAAATCCCCAGGCATGCTCGAATCCGGGATAGGGCACGTTCTGGCCGTAAAAGCCGGTGATCGCGGTGGGTACAGCGATGATCGCAGCCCAACTGGTGACCTTCTTCATGATCGCGTTGAGCCGGTTGCCCTGCAGAGTCAGCTGCGTCTCCCGGATTGTCGTGACCAGATCACGCAGAGATTCGGCTATTTTCCACCTTTATTCGAACCCGTTATGCCTCTACGTATTTCGCCGGGCCGGTGGTCTTCGCGCGACAGATCTCGCCGGTTCGACGACTGCAGCTGCCACGGCACGCTGGTCACCATCACGCCCGGTTCGAACAGCAGCCGCGCTTTCAACCGGAGCGAGCTCTGGTTGTGCAGTAGGTTCTCCCACCATCGGCCGACAACATATTCCGGGATAAAGACGCTGATGACATCGCGGGGTCCCGCCTTACGCAAGCGTTTCGTGTAGTCGAGGACCGGACGTGTGATCTCGCGATAAGGGGATTCGACCACGATCAGCGGAATACTCACGCTGTGGCGCTCCCAATCCTGGCTCAGCAGGCGGGTTTCGGTGTCATCGACGTTGGCGGTGATCGCGGTGAGAGTGTCCGGCCGAGTCGCTCGCGCGAACTGCACAGCGCGCCTGCTCGCCTTGGTCCAGCCCGACACCAATACGACTGCGTGCACCCGGGGTGGCAGTGTTTCCTCGTCGTCGTCATCGATGTGGAGTTCGGCGCGAATTGCCGTGTAGTGGCGGTGGATCAGATACATGAGCACAACCAGGACCGGGATTGCGATCACGACGAGATACGCGCCATGGGTGAACTTGGTGACCATGACCACGAGAAGGACGACACCGGTGAAGCTGGCGCCGAACGCGTTGATCGCCCTCCCGCGATGGATGCGGATCCGGTCGGCAGGGGTGGTGGCGTCGGCCAGTTCGCGGTTCCAATGTCGGACCATGCCCGCTTGGCACAGCGTGAACGATGCGAAGACGCCGACGATGTAGAGCTGGATCAACCTGGTCGCCGAACCGTCGAACGCATAGATCAGCGTGCCCGCGACGACAGCGAGCAGGATGATGCCGTTCGAGAAGGCCAGTCGATCGCCGCGGGTGTGTAGCTGGCGCGGCATGTACCGATCTTGCGCCAGAATCGAATTGAGCAGCGGGAACCCGTTGTAGGCGGTGTTCGCCGCCAGAATCAGGATCAGCGCGGTCATCACCATGAGGTAGTAGAAGGCGATGCTGTTGCCGCCGAACACCGCCACCGCGATCTGCGCGATCACGGTGCGCTGCGGATCGGTGTGGCAGTCACCGGGAAAGCCGATCAGATCGCATGCGTTTTCCGCGACACGGGTGTGGGAGATCATGGCCAGGGCGGTTACGCCGGTGAACATCGCGATCGCGATGATGCCCATTGCCGACATCGTGCGGGCCGCGTTGAGTGCCTTGGGTTTACGAAACGCGGGAACACCGTTGGAGATCGCCTCGGCGCCGGTCAATGCGGTGCATCCGGAGGAGAACGCCCGCAGCACCAGAAACGCCACCGCCGCGCCGCTGAGGCCGACCTGCTCGGCATGGATCTCGTAATGCGCGCTTTCGGCGACCGGCGCGTCCCCGAACAGCGCCTTGCCGAGACCGACGACCACCATGAGCGTGACCCCGGCGACGAACGCATACGTCGGCACGGCGAATGCGCGACCCGACTCCCGCACACCGCGCAGATTCATGGCGGTCAGCAACGCGATGAATCCGATATTGATCGCGACTCGGTGCGCATTCAGGTCGGGCACCGCGGAAATGATGTTGTCCACCCCTGCAGCTACCGACACCGCTACCGTCATCACATAGTCGACCAGCAACGCCGCAGCCACCACCAAGCCGGGTAGCGGTCCCAGGTTCTTCGCGACCACCTCATACGAGCCCCCGCCGGACGGATAAGCCTGCACAACTTGCCGGTAGGACAACGCGACGACAGCGAGCAGAACAACTACCGCGCCGGCGACCCAAGGCGCCAGATGGATATAGGCGAGCCCACCCAGCGTGAGGATGAGCAGAATTTCCTGTGTCGCATACGCCACCGATGACAAAGGGTCACTGGCAAAGATAGGCAGCGCCAGTCGCTTCGGCAGCAACGTCTCCCCGAGCCGGTCACTGCGAAACGGGCGCCCGACAACAAGACGCTTAACCACGTCGACCGGTGAAACCACGATGAGCCAGCCTAAGTCCGGCTAGCGGAATTCGACCCTGCTCGAGCTGTAGAGATTCCGTAAAAAAACCAACGGCAAGCTACAAGATCACGTCAAGGCGGCGGGCGATTAGCGAATAGGTCGCTATCGTCCTTACTCGGATTCAGCACCACCGAGAAGGTAGCCGCCGCGATGAACGACCTACCCTATGATCTTGCGAGCCTGCGTGAGCTGGTGAGCCACCGGTATATCGTCGAAATTCTCGATGCCCTGTCCAACCGGCCGCACACCGCCGCGGAGCTCACCGCGATCACCGCAGGTCGTCACCGCGCGCTGGCGCAAACACTGCGAGTCGTAGCTTCACACGGGCTGGTCACCAACGATTGCCGAGGCAGCTGGGACGGGACCATCCCAGCGACCGACATCATCCGGTTGACAGACCGTGGCGTGCGGGCCGTCGAATTACTGTCAAACCTGAGCGTATGGACAGCGTTGTACGAGCACACCGATCACGCTCGCGATCGGTAGCTTCCGTACGCAATACACCCTCGACGGGATCGCGACGCGTGATCGCTCCGTTACGCAGAGTCGCATCCGGTTCTATTGGCACACAGCATCTTTCGACTCTGACCCGCGCGGCACCTCCGGCGGTCGACCGCTACTCCTCGAAGCGGTACCCCATGCCCGATTCAGTGATCAAATGCCTAGGGTGCGACGTGCGCTGGTCGACGCCCACACCGATGGCCGGACCCTCGGCTTCCTCGGTGAACCCTGTGTCAACGTGGTCGAACTGAACATCGAACTCGACAGCAAGTACCCGTTCCGCGGTTAGTCATCCGCAGCCGATCGAACGGCCCGGCCCGGCAATTCGTATTGCCGGGCCGGGCCGTTTCGTCGTCGGCGACACCCGCTGGAGATGTCATGCCCGGCGTATTTCTCGAATCCGACCGCCGGCGCGAGGCGCTGCGCACCACTCTGTGGTTCATCCCCACGTTGGAAGTGCTTGCAGCCGTTGCCCTTTTCTCGGTCACCTATGCGCTCGACCGCGCCGTCTACCGAGGCACCCTCACCATCCCGTCCTGGATCATCGGCGGCACACCCGACGCGGCCCGGCAGATCCTCACCGCCATCGCCGCGGCGATCATCACTGTCGTCGGTGTGGTCTTCTCGATCACGATCGTCGCCCTGCCCCTGGCCTAGACCCAGTTCGGTCCGCGTATGCTGCGCCCAGGGTGCCCACGCTGACACCGACTCCGATGGTGCTCGCCAACCGCGTCCAGGCGGCCTGTTCGCGGTCGTAAGGCGTCTGGAAACGACGCCGTGTCCTCATACAGCAGATGGCGACCTGCCGAGTCTCAGATGAGGTTCAGCGCAACGGCGATGGTGCCGAGCGTCGCCAGGATCGAGGTCACGCCGACGTGCATCCCGATGGCCGGCCGGATGTCCTTCTCCCGCCAGGTCAACCAGAACCCCGGGAACATGAAGATCACCCGCGACACGAACACCCACGGCGACCAGAAGTGGTACAGCGAGAACAAGACCGTGCTGACCACCGGTGCCCAATCGCCGAGGTGGGCGATGCGGGGCAGCAGGAAGCCGCGGAAGTACAGCTCCTCGATGAGCGGGAGGGAGATCCCGGTCAGCGGCAGGCATATCACCATCGTGGTGAGCATGACCGAGTGCGAGTATCCGTCGAGGAATTTGGTGAAGCTGCCGGCGTCGTCCGTGTACGGGACCCATGTGAAGAAGTTTTCGAGGAAGAAGCGGTTCATCGGTGCCGTCGCGAAGCTCAGCACCATCATCCACACGATGAGCGCGATAACCATCGCCACCAGCTTCCCGCGCGAGAGCGGCTTGTCGGTGTAGTACAGCACACCTCGTAGCGAGAAGCGGCCGCTGTGCTTGCGGCCCAGCCACAGCAGCCCCGACAGGATCGGTATGAGAACCAGGCACAGGGCGATCGCCCAGCCCATGAGGGTCGGATATCCGATGGCCTTGACGAATGGTTCGCCGATGAGCAGGTAGGCGGCGACGATCAGGGCGCCGGGGACAAGATGCAACACGACCGACAGCGGCAGGGAGTGGCGGTCGCCCAGCAGCAGCTCGACTATTCCGTTCGGTCGAGTGTCTTCGAAGGCGCGCATGACAAGGGGTTCCTCGAACTGTTCGTGGATGGTGCGTGCAACGAGCCGGGCGAGTGCTTACTCGACGGGGACGGCTTGGGCACGTGCTTGTAGAGCGTGGAGCGACCCTGCCGGGACTCCGTCATCCGAGGCAGGCTCGGACGGCTTTGGCCAGGCTCGGCGCCCGCGGGTCGTCGGGCCGGAGGTTCCAAAGGTTCGTGACGTAGCCGAAGCCGACGCCGGCATCGGGGTCTGCGAAGCCGATCGATCCGCCGGAGCCCGGGTGGCCGAACGACCCCGGCCCGACCATCGGCAGCGATGGGCAGGCTCGCCAGAACCCGAGCGACATGTAGAAGGAGCGGTCGGCCGGGATGTTCAGCTCCGGCGGCAGCCCGTGCAGCCGAGTCTTGTCGGTCTGGACGACGGTTGCCCTCTCGACAGTTTTCGGATCGAGCAGCCGCACGCCGTCGACATCGCTCACGGTGGCGGCATACATCCGTGCCAGCGATCGCGCGTCCGCGACCCCGTTCGCGGCCGGGAACTCTGCCGCGCGCCAGGCACGCGTGGTGTAGTACGCGGTCGCAGGGTCGGCCATGTTGTCCAAGGCCCCGCCGAGCGAGCCGGCGCGGGCTTCGACCGAATTCGGACCCCACCCGGACTTGATCCATGCGGTGACCGTGTCCACATCGAGCCCGGTAGCCGCGACCAGCCCGGCGATCAACTCCTCCAGGCTGAACGGAGCCGCGTTCTCGATCAGGGCCAGCCGTTGCTCTTCTCGCTCGGGCAGCCCGATCCAGGCGCTCAGCCCGAGAGGGGCAGCCACCTCGTCAGCGAAGAACGTGCCGAGCGACTTGCCCGAGATCCGACGCACGACCTCCCCGACCAGATGACCGAAAGTGACGCTGTGGTAGAGGTGCTCGGTGCCCGGTTCCCACAACGGCGGCTGTGCCTCGAGGGCACGGATGACCGGGTCCCAGGCGCAAGCCTGCGCGAATGTCAGCGGTCCGTCGACGATCGGCAGACCAGCCTGGTGTGACAGCAACCAGCGCACCGGGATCCGCTCCTTGCCGGCAGCGCCGAACTCCGGCCAGTACCGGACCACCGGTGCGTCCAGATCCAGCTGGCCGCGCTGTGCCAGCAGATGGGCACAGATCGCGGTAGCGCCTTTCGTCGCGGAGGCGACCCGGACGATGGTGTCCTCGCCCCACGGTCGGTTCACCGGGCGATCGGCGAGGCCGTCCCACAGGTCGACGACACGGCGGCCACCCACATAGACGCAGCACGCCGCGCCCACTTCGCCGGGGTTTCGCTCGAAGTTCGCGCGGAACGCGTCGGCGACCTTTCCCCAGCCCTCCTCGACACCGTTCTCGATACCGCCACGGCCACCGCTCCCGGAGTCGTTGCCGCAACCGACGAGGGCGGCGAGGCCGGCGACCGCACCGACACCCAGCGCGCCCTTGAACAGGGACCGGCGCCCGAAGTGTCCCTGCCCGGATGTCGTGCCTACCATCGCTGTAATCCTTTTTCTTGAGAACTGAAACTTCTGGAGAAGACCTACGCTCGGATCGACCGGGAAGCCTTGTCACTCGATCGGTGCTGCCGAGGTGGTGTACGAGAAGCATTTGCAGCCCGCGTCATTGGCGAACACGGCCGTCAGCTCCATGCCGTCGTGTCACTCCCGGCCCGAACTCGGTGGCGCCGTTCAGGGTGAAGGCGCTGATGAAGCCTGTTCCGAGTTCCCGATCCGCTTGTCAGCAGGCCGCGCAGGGTTTCGATATCGGGGTGACCTGCTACCCGGCCGGGCAGGTCACGGTGCTGTCAGGAGATCTTGCGGCGATAGGTGGCCATGGCGAAGGTGTAGGCGACGATGAGGATGCCGACACACCAGCCCAGCGCGATCCAGATGTCGGTGCCTACCGGCTCCTGCGCGAACAGGTCGCGGATGGCGTTGACGATGGCGGTCGTCGGCTGGTGTTCGGCGAAGGCGCGCACCGGGCCGGGCATGGTGTCAGTGGGCACGAATGCCGAGCTGATGAACGGCAGGAAGATCAGCGGATAGGAGAATCCACTCGCGCCGTCCGGGGACTTCGCGGTCAGCCCGGGGATGACGGCGAGCCATGTCAACGCCAGGGTGACCAGGGCCAGGATGCCGGCGACCGCGAGCCAGGCCAGCACTCCCGCGCCGGAGCGGAAGCCCATGAGCAGGGCGACGAGCACGACGACCACCAGCGAGATCAGGTTGGCGACCAACGAGGTCAGCACGTGCGCCCACAGGATGGACGATCGTGCGATCGGCATGGACTGGAATCGCTCGACAATGCCGTTCTTCATATCCAGGAAGAGGCGGAATGCGGTGTAGGCAATGCCCGAAGCAATGGTGATGAGCAGAATTCCGGGCAGCAGATAGGTCACATACGAATCCGACCCTGTGTCGATCGCGCCGCCGAATATATAGACGAACAGCAGCATCATGGCGATCGGTGTGATCGCGGTCGTGATGATGGTGTCCGGGCTGCGCATGATGTGGCGCAGGGACCGTCCCAGCAGGTAGCCGGTGTCGCCGAAGAATTGCGTGGTCATCGTTGTTCCTTACTCATCCGTGCCGGGGCTGCGGCATTGCCGGTGTCGCCGTCATTGCCTTCGTCACCGACGAGGGCGAGGAAGACCTCCTCTAGGGTCGGCTGCTTCTCGACGTATTCGACCTTGGCCGGTGGGTGCAGTTGCTTGAGTTCGGCGAGGGTGCCGTTCACGATGATCCGGCCCTTGTGCAGGATCGCGATCCGGTCGGCGAGTTGTTCGGCTTCGTCCAGATACTGCGTTGTGAGCAGCACCGTGGTGCCGTGCTCGGCGAGTGCCTTGACGGCCTTCCACACCTCGATGCGCGCTTGGGGGTCGAGCCCGGTCGTCGGCTCGTCGAGGAAGATGACCGGCGGGTTCCCGATGAGGCTCATGGCGATGTCGAGGCGGCGGCGCATGCCGCCCGAATACGTCGATACCTTCCGCGTGGCCGCGTCGGTCAGCGAGAAACGCTCGAGCAGGTCATCGGCGACCGTGCCCGGGTCCTCGACGCGCCGCAAGTGGGCGACCAGCACGAGATTCTCCCGCCCGCTGAGGATTTCGTCGACGGCGGCGAACTGTCCGGTGAGGCTGAAGGACTCCCGCACGTTCGCCGGGTGGGTGGCGACGTCGAAGCCGTTGACGCTGGCCGTCCCGGCGTCGGCTTTCAGCAGCGTCGACAGGATTTTCACGACGGTGGTCTTGCCTGCCCCGTTGGAGCCGAGCAGGGCGAAGATACTGCCCCGCGCCACGTCGAAGTTCACGCCGCGCAGCACATGCAGGTCCTTGTAGGACTTCTCCAGGCCCTGCACATGGATCGCCGGAGCATGTTGTGTCGTCATCGAACGGGCCCTACCTTCGGTTTCCGGTGTCTTCGCCGGCGGCGCGCTCGATAGCGTCGGTCAGCCGTTTCCGCTCGCGGTCTTTCCACGAGTCCTCTTGGTAGTTCCGCGCGAACGTCTCGATGAACTCCACGGGGTCCTCCCCGATGACCTCGCGGATCGGGGTTCGGTCCGCCGCGCTCTGCTCGAACAGATCGATGAGGTCCTCGAAAATCGCAGTGCTGCCTCCGGGCCCGAGGACCATCAGGTACCGCTCGAGGGCATCGACTGCCGTGCGATAGCTCGCGGGAAGCTGTTCCTTGCGCGCCTTGTACTGCCGCCACCGCTTCTTGTCGCCGATGTCGCCGATCACCTTCGAGGTGAGCTTCGAGATGTCCATGGTCATTTGCCTCCTTCATGGAGCTGTTCGAGACGTTGCGAGAGGAAGCTCCAGGTCCTCCAGAACTCGTCGAGATATTCCTGTCCCTGCGCGTTGAGGGAATACACCTTGCGCGGCGGACCCTTCTCCGACGGGATCTTCTCCACGTCCACGAGGCCCCTTTTCTCGATCCTCACGAGCAGGGCGTAGATGGTGCCCTCGGCGATGTCGGAGAAGCCCTGCTCCCGCAGCCACGCGGTGATCTCGTAGCCGTACGCGGCCCGCACGGACAAGATCGCGAGGACGATGCCCTCCAACGTGCCCTTGAGCATCTCCGTTATCTGCTTGCCCACGGATCACCTCCTCGTACTAGTAAGCATTACTGACTACTAGTAGATAGTAACACTGAATAGCGACGACGCAAGCGCGCCGTGGCGGCGGGAGGTGCAGGCCGGTGCAAGTCAGGGGTTCCGGTAGTAGTGGCGCAAAGTGCGACGACGTTTCGGGTAGCGCCTGGTCGGGGTGGGTCGAGCGGTTCAGGGCTACGCCGGGGTGGTTGCCCGAATGCGAAAACCATCCTCCACCAGGGGAAACCGTCATATCCGTTGCTTTCGGCGATCACTACCGGAACCCCATCCAAACGGCTGCGCTGCGCGAGAGGCCGAGAAGCTCACCCCCAGGTGAGACCCAGTGCGG
This sequence comes from Nocardia sp. NBC_00403, assembly GCF_036046055.1. Taxonomy (NCBI): domain Bacteria; kingdom Bacillati; phylum Actinomycetota; class Actinomycetes; order Mycobacteriales; family Nocardiaceae; genus Nocardia; species Nocardia sp. NBC_00403. The sequence continues at coordinate 4,096,458 of NZ_CP107939.1, read as the reverse complement.
CAACGGCCAACCAGCACGAGGAACAACCCTTCGGCCAACCCGAATGACGGCGGCGTTGACCCGCGGGGCCGGACGAACGCGCCAGGCGGCTGCGGCGTCGAACCTCGCGGTATCGACCCATTCGGCGATCACAGTCACTGCGACCAAACCTGAGGATCGGCGCGATGCACGAAATGGTCGAGCCCAAGCAGCGCGGTATGAAATCGACTGCGTCCCTGATCGTCCCGGCTACCGCCCGCGGTGTCATCACCCGCAACCCGACCACTTGACTGTGGCCACTGATCGCGGCAGGCGGTTGGGTCGCAGGCTTGCGGCGCGCCCGGCCCAACTGGGCGACCTAGGTCCGTCTCCCAATAGTTTCAGCCATTCAACGGCCAACGTCATGACGAACCCCGAACGGTAGGTCAGGGCGAGTTCGTCGTAACGGGTAGCGACACCACGCCAGTACTTGGCCTTATTGAAGGCGGGTTCGCCGACCACAGCCCTGTAAGCGCCCGGTCGAACCCTGGTCGTCGCCCACCGGTGCCACGCTGTTTCCGGGCGCGATCTGGTCAACCCGTTCGGGAATAACAGCGCGGATACCCTTGCCGCGCAACGATCTCCGGTTAGCCGCCGAAGAGCATGCCTTATCGGCGCGTACCTGGCCAGGACAGCGGCGCGGCCCACGGGTCAGCCACCCCGGTACAGCGATCACGTCGAGCACCGCACCACCATCGGTGAGTTACCGGCTTGGCCCGCGCCCAGCAAACACTGCAAGACCGCTGCGCCTTCGTTGTCAACCCGCCATGCGAGCGCCCGACCGCGTAGTCGGCAGGCTCATAGCCCACCGTCCGAGCCGCTGACAGCCACGCCACCACCAGAGCCCCGAGGATTTCCAACTACAGGCGCCGCGCACCCTTCAGGCGAAAGGCCCGCTTGCCTACCTGTAGGCACGCTGGAGGGTTTGAAAATGCCGAACAGGGAGCGGAAACCGCCTCCGACCTGGTCGGGATGACAGGATTTGAACCTGCGACCATTTGACCCCAGCAAAGGCAGAAAGTCATCGATGCACGTCACACACGGTTTGTCTCTTGTCGGGTCTCCCCTGCGTCGGCCTGTTGTTCGTGGGCGCGCACGACGTGCGGTCCCCAACTGGTCCCCACATTGCCAGGCACGGGGACGGTCGGTGATCAGGGGCAATCGAGGGTCGGCCTTCCCGCCGCCGAGGGATTGATAGCGTGCAACTGCCGTTAGGAGTGTCGTCGAAGTCGAACCAGAAACCTGCCGGTTCTCTTGCTCGTCTGCGGTCGTTCGGTCGCGGTCGCAAAACACCCCCGTGACCAGCGCCTTCAGGCTAGCCTTGTCCGCTTCCATACACCACCGGATGGCCCGATACCGGGACGTTTGTAGTCGGAAAGTAGCCAGGGATTCGGCCGCACCGACCACACGGTTCCTGTCGAACCCCACCTACTATCGAAAATTTGTTCGACTCGGATAGCCTCATGATCATGCCGGAACTCTCTCGCCTGGAATGGGCTCGCATGAATCTCGATCAGGTGCGCACCCAGCTGCTCGCAGCGGCCTGCGGCACCCGGTTCCTAACCCCGGAACAGCTGGAGTGCGCCGCGGGAAACTCGAAGAGGGCTTGCGGGTCTACGACGAGGAGATCGGCCCCGCGGTGCCCGACGCATCCCTAGACAACGCGCGCCCGATCTGCCCGGACCCTCGGCGTCCTCGAAAACGCTGAGGCAGCCGGGTCGTTGATGCGACGGCACCGGGGTTCCACGGGTTCCCGGTTGCCAGATCCAATCGTCCTGTAATGCCGATTGCACAGCGCTCCAGGCACCCGATCAAGATCGGCTTCGCACTGGAGGCGAAGTGCTACAGCCCGACGAACTCGATCGGGGTACGGGGAGATGAGCACGGTCTTGGATGCCTTTCCAACTGCCGTGCTCCCACGCCCAGGCCCAGCTTCGATAATGCCCTGCGCTGACTACATATCCGTCGTCTGCGTAGAGAAGGCCGCCCAGCTCGTTGCGGAAGTCATCCGGCCCGCGCACCGCCACGGTGTTGTGGTCGACGCCCATCCGCTCCAAGAGCTCCTGGGCGTTGATCTGACGGGCGAAGGTGAGGTTGACCAGCGGCAGATCCGTGTCGTACATCCACCCAAGGCCCCCGGTCGTGGTGTTCACGATGCCCCCGGTTCGTTGATCGCGATCAAGGTCGGGAAACACAGTCCATGATCATGAAACAGGCGTCGTCATCAGCTGAAGCAGTCACAGCGGCTGACACTGCCATGAGCCACCGACATCCATGGCCGGGCCCGGATTCTCGAAACCCTCGATTGTCGCGCCGCCTATCGCGCACCTCGATGCGCTCACCGCGCTCACGCGTATGGCCACCGACTCGAACTCCCAAGCGAGCGGTGCGTAGCTGGATTGGCTGGCGCCAACGCCTCGGAGCACGAACTGACTCCTGAACGCACGGTATTCGGCTACTTAGAGACTTGTGCCACGGCCGACGCCCGGCCATGCTCGGTCGAGCTGTCCGGCGAGACGCTCTCTTTTCGGCTGTCCACCACATATTTTGGTGTGACTCTCTTTTGGCGTGCGTCCCGCCGGGCATCGGGCCAGGTTGTGGCTCGAGAGGGGTCTGCCCAGCTGGAAGTAGCGTTGCCCTCCTCGCTGCCCCTGTCGCGGTTAGTGAGGAGACATCAGTTGAGTCCAGTTGTTATCGGCATGGATCCGCATAAACGATCTGCCACCATCGAAGTACTCGATCACACCGAATGCGTTCTCGGCCAACGCCGATTCGGTACCGACACCCCCGGCTACAAAGACATGCTCGCACTCGGGCGCCGCTACCGCGATCATGTCCGGGCGGTGGAGGGCTGCAACGGGATCGGCAAGCACCTGGCGCAACGGTTGATCGCCAACGGCGAGACCGTGGTGGACGTGCCGGCGAAACTGTCGGCCCGGACACGAATGTTCTCCACCGGTCAAGGCCGTAAGACCGACGCCACCGATACGCACTCGATTGCCCTTGTGGCCCTGCATACTTCGGATCTGCTGCGAGTGCGACCCGACGATCACCTGGTGGCGTTGCGCATGCTGGCCGATCGCCGCGACGAACTCGCCCATCGCCCGCACCAGCACGGTCAGCCGCCTGCACCGGCTGCTGCTGGAGCTGATTCCCGGTGGCGCCAAACAATTCCTGTCGGCCAGACAGGCCCGCACTCTGCTCGCCGGAGTGCGGCCACGCGACCTGGTCGGCAAGACCCGCCGCCAGCTCGCATCCGAGCTGATCACCGAAGTCGCTACGCTGGACAAGAAAATCAAAACCGCGGACAAACAGCTCACCGAACTACTCGCCGAAACCGGCACCAGCGCGATGAACCTCTACGGCATCGGCCCTTCGGGAGCGGCACGACTGCTCGGCGACATCCACCGGTTCCCCAACGCTGGCCGGTCCGCCTCCTGGAACGGCACCGCCCCCATCGATGCCTCCAGCGGCGACCACCAACGACATCGCTTGTCCCGCACCGGGAACCGGCGAATCAACCGGGTCCTGCACATCATGGCCATCGTGCAATTACGCAACGACACACCGGGCCGCGCCTACTACCGGCGCAAACTCGCCGCCGGGAAAACACCGATGGAAGCACTACGCTGCCTCGGACGACACCTATCCGACGTGGTCTGCAAACAACTCCTCCGCGACGCCCACCAACGCTCAGGGGCGAGCCCGGGAGGACATTCGGGGGCGTCTCTGACATCCAGCGCGGCCGACTCAACCCCAACGATCGACACTTCGGACAAGTCACTTCCCGAACCCGCCACCAGCGAGACTACGCCCCAAACAACCGTCCTCTTGACATAGAGGGGTGCCATTACCGCGCACTTGCCAGCAGCGTGTTATTCGCGTCGGTCAGCCTAGGCCGGAACCGGGCGGGTCCGGTCGGTAGCTAGTAGAACGGCGACGACGCCGAGCATTGTGCCGGTGACCCAGCGTTGTGCCCGCATCCGGAGCGGGCGGCCGGTCAGGAACGCTGCGATTGTGGCGGCTCCCAGCACGATCAAGCCGTTGACCGTCAGCGCGATACCGATCTGCACTGCGCCCAGCAGCAGGCTCTGCAACCAGACTCGCCCCTGTTCTGGGGTCACGAACTGCGGGATCAACGCCATGTAGATGATCGCGATCTTGGGATTGAGCAGGTTGGTGACCAGCCCCATGCTGAAGAGCCTGCGCGTGGAGTCGGCGGGCAGATCGGAGGGCTCGAACACAGAGATTCCGCCGCGCAACGTCTTCCACGCCAAGTACGCCAGATAAGCTGCGCCGACCAGCTTCATGCTCAGATACAACCCCGGCACCACCGCGAAGATCGCGGTTATCCCGACGGTGGCGGCCACGAGATACACCATGAACCCGACGGCCACACCCGATAGCGATACCAGACCCGCTCGCCGTCCCTGCGATATGGTGCGCGACACCAGATACATCATGTTCGGGCCCGGCGTCAGCACCATTCCCAACTCGGTCGCGGCCACTCCCAACACCGCCGTGGTTTCGATCATGCTCTCATCCTGGGGTGCAGCTGGCTATTTGTCGCGAGCCAGTTCCGACGCACTGGAACGGTAACCGTTGCTGTCGGGAGAACCCGCCGTTGAAACATCGCGGAATCGGCAGATGCGGACGTTCACGACCACGCGCCCAGCGGCATGAGCGTACGTTCCGGCGCTACTCGACTGCCATGGCGCGACGTTCCGCCGGGTAGTTGAGCGGGCTGAGCGTGTCATGAAAGGCTGGACAGATGGACTGGCGGGCCGAGAGCCCCGAACTGTGGGCGTTCCTGGGGTCATTGCGGCTCGGCGAGATCCTTTCCGGCACCGTCACAGCGATTGAATCGTTCGGCGTGTTCGTGGCGTTGGATGATGGCCCCCCGCATCCGCTCTACCCGGGCGTCGGGTTCATCACGATCCCAGAATTGTCCTGGAGACGTTTCGAAGCGGCTTCCGACGTTGTTCAGGTCGGGCAGCGCGTTTCCGGTGAATTCCTGCAGTTCGACACCTGGAATGCCGAGGCCAGGCTGTCTCTGCGAGCAATGCAGCCCGACCCCTTCCATGCCTTTGCCGAGTGCACCACCGTCGGCAGAGAACTACATGGGCACGTCACCAAGCTGGTGCCGTTCGGCGTCTTTGTCCAAGTGGCGGATGGGATCGAGGGGCTGATTCATCGCCGAGACCCCACCCTGACGCCGGACGATGTCGTCCAGATCGGGGACGATGTCATGGTCGTTGTCACCCATGTCGATCGGGAAAAACGTCAGCTGTTCCTCTCCCGACAAACCACCGGTCAGCTCTGAGCTTCGAGCACCCTGGATCAGGAAGGGCTACCGTCCAAGCACGGCCGAAGTCGCCAGTTGTGCACTCAACTCGGCTTTTGCGTACGTTCGGCAGGCTGCGGTCCGATCTGCTCGGCTCGACCCGTAAGCGGCGCGCAGATAGCCGGCTAATCGGAGATGATCAGCACCTTTTGGCGGCGGAACACGTGGACCGCTGACTTTCTGATGTCTTCAGCTCTGCAATGATCCTGTGTAACAACCTGTTTCCGAGGCGCGAATATGCATTCATGAGTCGTACGACAACGCGATCGATCAGCGTCGCAACGATGGCACTCGGTGCCGCACTGCTGCTTGCCGGATGTGGTCCCGCCTCGAACGACAGCACGTCCGCGCCGAGCACCCCGAACAACACGGTCACCTCGGCCAATGCAGTCACCGCGACCACAGCGGCGCCGACATCGGTTCCAGCCCCGGCGACGACCGTCGCGTCCGAGTCCACGACGGCGGCGCCGGGCACCGACACGGATCGGCCCGCCGGCAGCTGGAACCCTTGTGACACTCCCGATTCCGCGCTCGCGAGTGCGGGCTTGAACGTCGCCAGCGAGCAACCGATCTCGAATCCCGGCTTCCCCACCGAGAAGTCCTGCAAATGGAAGACCGCCGACAACGCGCTCGAGTTCTACGTCACGGCCTACGGCATGCCGGTAGGTGAGCTGCGCCAGACCGGTAAGTACGTCGACTTCAGTTCGGTCACGGTGGCCGGCCGTAAATCTCAGCAATTCCGTGCGGCGCAAGACACTCACAAGCTCGGGTGCTACATCGCGGTACCAGCGTCTTTCGGTGGTGACATTTTGCTCTTGGCGTCACGAATCTGGAACCCTCAGGGCGGCACCGACGGATTCAACTCCTGCGACGATGCCCAGCGCATCGCCAACTCCCTGGTCAACCACATACCCTGACGCACTAACGCTCGGGTGTAATGGTCCTGCTCATCTTTGCCCGAAGCCTATTCTCGGACACACCGACGCACGCCCCTGCCAGTGCCAGTTCTGCTGCGTGAACCCAGGGATCAAAGGGCCGATTCGACCGCTCATCGGCAGGTGCGTGTGTTGAGTTGTCATGTGCCTGAGGCCATGTAGGCGGCGAGGATGTAGTTGGGTGGCGGTCGAGGTTCGTGCGGGTGCGGTCGTAGCGCATGGTGGTGCGCGGGTCGGCGTGGCGAGCAGCGATCTGAACATCGCGTAGGTCGACTCCGGCGTCGAGCATGGTGGTGACGAAGGTGTGGCGCAGCATGTGCGGGTGCATGCGTGGCAGGCGCATCGCTGAATCCTGGGCCAGGCGCCGCAGCCGTCTTGTGGCGCAATGACGATCCATGCGCCGCCCTCGGGTGTTGAGCAGGATCGGTCCGTGGTCGCGGGCGCCAGTAGCGCGGTCGATGGCTCGCCCGACCGCTGGCGGTAACAGGATCAGGACGAGCTTCGAGCCCTTGCCGACGACCCGCAGTACGCGGTGGCCGTGTTCTTCGCCGATATCGTCGGCATCGGACTTACATGCCTCGAAGATCCTCAACCCGAGCAGCCCGAGCATCGCTACGAGCGCGAAGTCGAACCGGTTGGCTGAATCACGAGCCGCGGTGAGCAGTGCTTCGAACTGCAGGTGTGAGAGTCCCAGTGTCGGTGACTCGTTCGATACTCGGGGGCGGCGGACGTACTCGGCCGACGAGTGGTCTATGACGCCGTCGATGACGCAGGTGCGGTAGAACCCGGTCACTACTGCGGTGCGGCGGGCGACGGTGGAGGGTTTGTACCGGCGGGTCTCTTGCATCCATCGCACGTACCGTTCGATCTCGGTCCGAACCACTGCTAGCGGCAGGAGGTGGTGTTCGGTGCACCAGCGGAAGTACAGGCGTAGGTCGGATCCGCAGTGTGTACGAGAGCTCCCCGTGAATCGAGCCAGATAGGCCGCGCAGGCCAGCCGCAGTACGAGATCGTCACCGGCGAAGGTGACGTCGATATCCGATGAGGCACCCATGCCCCACGATGCCGAGAAGACCAGGCAATTGCACCCTGGTGGCGGCATGAGTGGACGCTACTGCCAGCCAAAGCTTGTGCCGGCAAGGGCTGGCAGGTACCGAACCGTGATCGGCGCGGCGGCAGAGCTGGGCAATCGGAATCGGTCACCGAACCGGCAACCTTCTAACAGACATGGGATTTTGTGACGGCCTCGATTAGCATCGCCCGGCATTCGCACTCAACGACAGGGGTACCACCTCGTGACCAAACCCGCCTACCTCGCCCTCGGCCTACTCGCGGTCGCGCTCACCGGCTGCTCGACGCATCCCAGCACCTCACCGATAGCAGCCCCGATATCCACGACGACGACCGCGGCCAAGTTTGGCGCACCAACCACCACCGCGACCGCGCCAGCCGACGACAGCTACGCCGGACCCGCCCACATCCCCACGTACGTATGCGATGAGGCCATCGTCGTGCCACCGCTGGGGTACAAGGATGGAGACACCGTCGTGATCACCGGCCGAGGCGACTGCCAACCTACTGAAGGCACTGTCGGACAAGACAACACGATGAGAGGTCCCTGGCAGATCACCCAACGCAGCCCGACACCGATCACTTACAACTGCGGAAAGCAACCTCCAGCGCTCATTGGCCTCGACGGCAAACCCAACGAGTTCGTCACCATCTCCGGCAACATCGCGAATGCTCCGGCCTACGTCAACGGCTACGACTGCATCCCGTAAGCGATCACACGCTGACCGGTTCGGTCAGCGCGATCAGCGGCATTACCGGATGTTTATCTAGTCGCCGTACTCATGCTTCTCGAAGGTCCAAGGTTCCTCAGATGTCGATCGCCATGCCTGAGTCCCGGGCGGCATCGTCGCCAAGGACGCGAGGTCGGCATCTGCCGCCACCATATGCTCGATACAAACCAGCGCAGCGTTCCCATTTGGGTCATTCACACCGTCGGCAATGGTCCAGTCGCCGTCATCCCAGTGCGTGACGAGCCTGGCAAGCTCTGCCCCCTCTAGCACGGTCCGTTGAACCACTACACCCAAGTGCTGCGGGAACTGGCCATCTGGATATGGCCACGCCAAACCTCGTAGAACTTCATGCGTCACCCGAGCAGCGTGCCAGACCAGGCGCCGAGAGGCGACCCCAGACTGCCGGCGACTGCTGTCTCGAATCGCACTCAACTCGGCATTATGGGATGTCCGGAACCGCATTGCGTCTCATTCCCCAGTCGCCCGCCCAGCGGCATGACAGGGCGTCTTTCAGCTCTAACGAAGCGCCCCGAAGCACACACGGCGATTTCGCCAACCCTGGCCGAGAATGGAGTGCTGTCGGCTCCGCACGGCCTGGTCGTCAAACTCTCGCCTGGGCTCGTGCCTGGCTGGTTCGGCTCATTGTCGGACAGTTGCCCGCACGAGTCGGCACAGATCGGCGGGGTGCAGTGCATCCCGGCGCTGCCAGAGTGCTGCATCGACGGCCTCGCGTTGTGAAACGTGTTCGGCCACTGCGAAACCATGGCGTTCGAGCAATAGTGTCAGCTGCTCCGGTGTGAAGACGCTGAGCCACGGCTCGCCCTGTTGCGCGGTGGCCCCGAGTGCGAATTCCGCGTAGACGCGGCCTGGTTCGTCACGTAGTTCGGGCGGGAGTGCGTATTCCATGATGAGCTCGGTGCCCGGAGCGAGCTGGCCCAGCGAGACGAGTGTCGCTGCTATCGCGGACTCGGTCAGGTACATGGATACGCCGAGCCAGCTCACCAATGCTTGCTGATCCGGGGCGAATCCGTGCGCAACCAACCCGGCGGCAAGATCGGCCACTTCGAAGTCCACTCCGACGAATTCCACCGCTGCGGTATCCAGTCCCGCGGCTGTCAGCAACTCCTGCTTCCAGCTCTGGGTAGCAGGATGGTCGACCTCATAGACTGCGATCGCTCGGGCCAGCGGTGAGCGGTAGGCGAAAGTGTCCAGACCCGCGCCGAGAATCACGTATTGAGTGAAGCTGGCCGACAATCGGTCCTCGGTGTAACGACTGCGGATGTTGACCTGGGTACGAGTGCCGCTGAGTATCGGGTGATCGCCGAACTTGCGGTGATAGCCGACGAGTTCGGCGGCGCGCGCGCCGAGCAGCGCCTCCGCGACAGTGTCCTGGAACAGATGCGGCTCGCGATCGACGATCAGGTGCGCCGCACGACCGGCCGCCGCCATCATCGCGGTCCGGCTCGGAACTTTTTCCATCGAATTCTCCAGTCATCGCCACAGCAGTTCCAACAGGAATACCGATACTAGACAAGGAAATTCGATTTCGCTTTTACCATATCACACAATAATAAATTTCCGATTACGGAAAGTATGTCTCGCACAATCGGTTCGGTTGATGGCTCGAACTGCGACATCCAGCGGCCTGTGAGCTGGTGCGGTGCCGGGAGTCCTGGCTGACTGCCGGCACGAATGGCTGCTGCTCCGCTTTCAAGATCGGTCCCACACAGCGGATCTGGTATCGCGAGCTGCTTACCGATGAAGCGGCCCGCGCAGCGGCATGTGAGTGCATTGCGAGATGCGAGCAGCGAGACATGCGGCGAATCGTGTTCACGCGATCCCTGAGCTGATTGGCCTACTCAGGTCCCGCAGAGCGTCGTCGTATTGGTTGCGGTCGAACCGGAATGGACCGAACGCGCCATAGTCGCGTGTTCGGCGACCTGGTTGTTCGGAGCAATCCCAGATCACGAGGTCGTCGGTGACGGTGATCTCGGCCAGGAGTGGCCAGCAGCCCCACTCACCGCATTCACATACGAGCACGGGTGTCTTCGATCCCGTTGCCATGGTTGACCTTCCGTGGAAGTGGTCGTCCATCTGCAGGGACCGAGAGTGCGCCGGGATGAGGCCACCGTATGCCCCACCTGCGGGCTGCATACCTGCGTCGAGCTCGAATCTGTCGATCAGATCGGTGAGTGGCACGCCGTCGATACGTGGGATGATCCGGTCACGTTGCATGATCGGAAGGATTCCGGCGAGGAGCCAGCGGCGTGGGCGGGGGAACTGGACTTGTCTGTCGAACTGGATCTTATTGATGGCCATGGTGAAATCCGGTCTCGCCGGTGGATCGGTACGTGGCCGCGGCTTCGTGCAGCTCGTCGATGGGGATTCGGGCGGGGTGGTAGCGGTGCGTGTATCGGTTGAAACCGAATTCAGCATCCGGTTCGGCAAGTCTGGCCTCGACCTCATCGGACCATTCGGTGCGCACGAACAGCGCCGAGTAATTCCTGGCCAGACCGGCGACCTCGCCGGATGGCCAATCCAGTTCCGGCGGTGGATCTTTCAGCAACCTCGTGATGGTTTGCATCAGCACCGGTAGCGCATCGGAGTAGTGCCGGGGCCATGGTCCTGAGCCGTGCAAGGCGCTGAGGCTGAGCGGGTGAACAAGAAGAGTGGTCTGGTCATCCGTATCGCCGGAAACCAGCCACTTGCCGGGGATCACCGGCAGGGGCGCACGGCGCCCTTTCCATAAGAGAAGATCACTGCGCCAACATATACGGGCACCCGCTCCACCTGCAATATCCGCTCGAACAGGTGCAGGCCAACCTGGTGATTCGATCCGACTCGACAGGCCTTTGCCTTCGAACGAACGCACTCAACTCGGCAGATGCGGACGTTCACGACCACGGGCCCAGCGGCAGGAACGGACGGAATTAGCGTGCGCTGGCCGGGTCGTAGCTGTCAAACTCATGACCGTGCCGAACCGTTGGAACGAGATCGACTGGGACGATCCGCGCCCCGAGCTGCTCGAAGTCATTGCGTCGTGGGAGAGCATCGCTTGGGAACCCGTGCCCGTGAATGCCCCGGCACTGGAGCGGTACCTCGTTCAGGTGGCGGCGACCCACCTGAACGGTGGATACCTATTCGGGCGGTGGTGTGCGGTCGACTATTCGGACACGACGGCCTGGTTCCTCGCTCGGAACCGGTTGGAGGAGTACGAACTCCTTCGTGTCTTCTTCGACAGTAAGGCGGTCCGAGCGGGGCTCAGCGAACTTCAGATCCCCAAGCCGCTCGGTCGGGACGTTGGCGGCTTTCAAGAGCATTGGGCTGTGACTGGGCCCCGATGGCAGGTCCACCGGCTATGCGAGTTGTAGTTGCTGCTCGAACTCGGTCGGTACCCATTGCTCACGGAATGCTTGCGGGGTAAGGAAACCCAGCGATCCGTGTGGCCGGTAACTGTTGTACTCGATGCGCCAGTCCTCGGCAAGGACCCGCACCTCGGTCAGGGAATGAAACACCTCGCAGGACAGGAATTCGTCGCGGAAACGCCCATTGAACGACTCGCAGACACCGTTCTGCCACGGCGATCCCGGATCGATGAACGAGGCATCGACTCCGGTGAACCGGCACCAATCCCGCATCGCGTGTGCGGTCATCTCGGTGCCGTTGTCCATGCGAATGTGCGTCGGCTTCACCCCCGGTGGCCACGATGATCTCGTGGAGCACACCGACCAGCTGATCGGCGGTACACGACCGGAATGCCCTGGTGGCCAAGGCTTCCCGTGTGAACTCGTCGATAATGTTGAGGAACCGGACTTGTCGGCCGTCGACGGTGACATCGACCTGGAAATCCAGGGCCCACATCTGATCCGGGAACGACGCCTTCAACCGCTGATTCCGCCCCGGCCCGATGCGGCGTTTCTTACGCACTCGACTCGGTCGCTTCAATCCCTCCTCACGCCAGAGTCGTTGGGTGCGTTTATGGTTGGTGACCAGACCTTCGCCGCGGCACAACGCGTGTGCCTTCCGCCAGCCCCACCGCGGATGACGCCGGGAGATCGCGCGCAGCCGCCACCTCAACGTCCGTTCGGCCTCGGCGACCGTCGGCGGCCGACGTTGCACCGACCGCGACTGCCCCACCACTCGGCAGGCGCGGCGTTGCGAAACCCGAAACCGCTGCTGCAGAACCACCACGGCCCTGCGACGGCGGTCCGGGCTCAGTAGTTTCCCCGGTTCACTTCCTTGAGCATGTCGATATCGAGGGCCTGCTCGGCGACCATCTTCTTCAACCGCGCGTTCTCGCGTTCCAGCTCCTTGAGCCGTTTCGCGGCGGCGGATTTCATGCCGCCGTACTGGGCTTGCCAGCGATGCCAGGAAGCCTCGGAAATCTCGAGGTGCTTGCACACTTCCTCGATCGAGAATTTCTCGCCGATCAGCTTCTCGCCCTCGCGCAGCTTGCGGATGATCTGCTCGGGGGTGTGTCGTCGTCGCGCCATGTCGTGATCTCGTCCTCCTGCACCCATTCTGGTGCATCAGAACTCTCACAACCGCTGGACCTGCTCAAAGGGCTCCAGTCAGCTGGATCGCTGTGCCTGGACGGCTTGCTGGCTGGCGCGATCGTGAATGGCGGCGCACATGAGCGATACCGCGGGCCAGCGCGCGATGCGATGGCGCTCGCTAGTGCTGCCGTTGAAGCGTTGACCCAGAACCGTTTTGAGGACTTTCGCATGGATGTAAGCCATGAGGCATGGGCTCCATGGTTCGAGGGCGTGGTATTTGATCAAACGTACGTCCTGACTGACACCGCCAATGCAGAGATCACTGTTCTCTGCATCACCGACACAAGCTGACAAACAGACTGACAACGCCCGCTCTTCGGCATTGCGTGCGTTTGGACAACCGCGCGCCCAGCGGCATGTCAGGACGTTCGGGAGGCGGTGACAGCGAGCTTCGCCCCCTCTCATTGACAGGAGCAATCTGTAGTCGGTGACGACTGCTAAACAATGGTGAACAGGGGTTGGTCGAATTCGACCGGTTGGCCGTTCTCGACCAGGATCGACTCCACCACGCCGCTCTTCTCGGCCTCGATGTGATTCATCATCTCGCCGATCGTGGCGATCCTGACACCGTTCCAAACCGACGGCCGCATCGACTTCGCGGCACTGGGCGACTACCTGGACCTACTCGCCGCCGCCGGTGTCCGATCAATCCTGGTCAACGGAACCACCGCCGAGTTCGCTAGCCTCACCGACACCGAACGGCGCTCGGTCGTGGAGTACTGCCGTGGTCGGTGGCCCGGCGAGCTGATCACCCACATCGGCTCCACCGCGATCGGTGAAGCCATCGCACTGGCGCACCACGCCCACGATCACGCAGACCGGCTTGCCGCGATCAGCCCCTACTTCTTCGCCGATGCCCCCGAAACCGGAGTCGAGCAGTACTTCACCGACCTCATCACGACCACGACACTGCCGGTGGTGCTCTACAACTTCCCACGCCACACCCAGAACCCCCTGAGCCCGGATCTGGTGGCGCGGTTGGCCGCCCGGTTCCCGCAACTGTGCGGGATCAAGGCCTCCGGAAAGGACAGGGCGATCACCCAAGCTTTCAAGGCCCGCTGCCCGCATCTCCAAGTGTTCGTCGGCAACGACCGCATCGGCGCGCAGATAGCCGAGATCGGTGTCGACGGCGTTGTCACCGGCGCGGGCGGCCCGGTCGCCGAGCTACCGGTCGCCGAGCTACCGGTCGCCATCGCAGCCGCCGCCCGCGCCGGAGATCAAGCCCGCGCCGACTCCTTGCAACGCAACTTCGACCTCTACAGCAACACCCGCAAATCCCTTCCCTTCACCGATATCGCCTTCGCCAAAGCCGCACTCGCGCAACGCCTTCCCGGCTTCCCCCTCACACATGCGGCCGCCGCTGTCGGCCACGACGGCCGAACAGTATCAACAGGTTCGTGGCTTCATGCGCGACATCATGATCGATATCCTCGACTCCATCTGAGCCGACCAACCAGACCGCACTCCGCCGCGAGCGATCTTCGCCGTCAGTTGCCGATTACAACATCAACGACAGCGTGCGCGATCTCGCGTAAACCGCTGTCGAGGACGGTAGACCGGTAGGCATCCCAGTCGGCGAGCTTCGGCGCGTCGCGCTCGGCGCCGCGGTCGATCATCCGCTCCTTGACCTGCGTAGCCGTACTGTCGAGCCATATCGTTTGCACTACACGCGAATTCGGTGTCCGGGTTCGCTCCCGCAGGTGCTGCCCCAATCGCAACCCGGCCACGGCTGCTTCGCGAATCACCGACAGGAACGGCGCATCCAGGACCACAGGGTGACGGCTCCCGATTCCCAACCCCATGCGGATCAGGCCGTCGTAGACCCCCGGCGATACCACCGACCGGTACACCTCGCTGTCACGATCGAACGGATCGCTACCCAATGCGCGCATCACATCCTGCTCGAGACGCGGCGCGAAACTGTCCTTGTCCAACACAATCGCACGCACCCGAGCGGCGAGATACGTTGCGGCCGTCGACTTGCCAGAACCAGGGAACCCACAGATCACAACAACGCCCCGCCCGTTCAGTGTCGTGGCCACATCATCCAGCGCGGCCGTCACTGCCTCTGGGAGCACACCCGCCTGACTACCTTGCCATGCCTGCACCGCAGTGATCCTATTCGAGCGCGATGCTCGTAGTCGGAGTCCAGCCGATAGCGGGCTGCGACTCCGGCATCCTCAACACCCCACACGAACAGTTCGCTGCGCCCCTACCTGCCTGCACCGATCCCGGCTCAGCCCGCGCGAAGTCATCGACACGGCCACCAGTCGCGCCGCCGAAGTCCTTCGCCTTTTAGCATGTGACAGGTATCCTCACCGCCGGACCCGTCCAGAAAGAACTGCGCGCGAGCCCGCGGCTCGGCCCGCGCGAACCGTCCTCGAACCTGCGAGGTCGACGAATCCGACTCGGACACAACATGCTCCAACACCGCATTTCAGATCTACCAGCACCGACTCATGCCAGTGCCGTTGCATTTTTAGTCGCGCGAGTCGGTCACTCCCGGTCGTTCACCCCTTGAAAGTGGCCATCGATGCAGAACAGAGCGGCCAACCATTGCGGAGACGGAGGGATTCACACCCTGCCGTAACGGCAGGGATCACTCCTAGTCGAATCTGCTACATTCGAAGCGATTTCGGGCGTTCAATCTTCTATTCTTGGTCGGCGTCCCATTCCGATTGGCCAGCACATGAAATCCAATGCAGAGCATGGCACCGTTCTGCTACCAGCAGAGGGTCCAAGCCGTCGACAATTTCTCCACATTGCTCATATATATTCTCCACAAAGTGATTGAGAAAGAAATAGTAATGCAGTTCCGCGAGTATCTCCTGCCTGGGACGCAGTTCAGCTTTTCGGATGAATGGTTGCAAGGGTTCGCCCAGCGCCGGCAAGCGGTCGGCGACCAGTGAGCCGTCCATTCTTTCACTGGGTTCGAGCAGGCTCGAAATGTCTCCTGAAGCCCACAGCAGGACGTACAGGGACTCGGCTCTCCAAGTCAGCAGATTCGATTGCATCGCCGCTTGCTTCCACAGCATATCCTCTTCAGGCAACTCGGTCAGTGAAAATACCCATTTTTCTCGCTCTGTCAATTCGTGCAGAAAATGCTCCGCCCTGATCCATTCTGAGATTTCTTTTGGATTCGGATGGAAGATTACGCCGAGCAGTGCATGTAGAGCAAGCGTTCGCTTAGCCAACTCGACGGGATTGCGGAATTGGATAGGAAGAATCTCCTCGATTCCGGGCATGGATTCCACTTCCAATCCATGCTGTTTCAATCGAGTCTGTGTCGATAGCATCATTGCACACCTTTTCATTGACTAGCGTGAGTATTTCGAGAAACTCCGATGTGGGCATGAACCACGGAAATCTTTCCTTGCCCGAGCCCATCCTTGTACGCCTCTTCGCATTGGTTCGAACCGATCGTTGCTTCGCGCCCCGCGTTCAGATGCAAACGACAGGAGCCCAGGACGACCGCGGATGCGGCGGACGCTCTGACGGTCTACCGAGTTGCCGGTACTGCGCCGGCAACATCAGCGAGCGACCATCTGCCGGTGACCGTGGACTACGACGTCGACCGCACGGGTCTCGACGCTTCTCTCTGGTCACCGAAATCTCCGAACGATGTATTACATTGCGGAACAACAGGTTTCCGGAGGCATGCTGGCAGAGGCTACCAGGAAGCTTGCACTCCTTTGCCGAAGGATCGATCACCGGTCGGGGCGCGTATTGATCCATCGGCGTCGATGACCAGAGCTGAATCGGGGGCGCCGATCGGACCGTGGATCGGTCGGAGTGCGATGGGATCCAAGACACCGTTTGAGCCACTCACCCCACACCTGCCGAGCGTGAGCACGGTCGTCAGCGGACCGAGGGCCGGTCTCGACTGGAGGCTCGGACTGTGGGGCGCGGTGCAGATACTTGGTCATGCATGGTTGGACGCGCCACACGCGCCGCCGGTTCCAACCAGTCACCGCGGACGTCCGCGGTGCGCTGCGACCACAATTGGTACCACCTGAGGCTGTGGACGCGGTCCACAAACCGGGCCGCCCTTCAGGTCCCGAGAGCCCGAGAAGCCCTCAGCGGACTGGAGATGCGGGAATGATCTGCAATTGCGGGGTCATGACCGGTCTGAGCACAGGCCGCCAGGGAACCAGTAGGGAGCTGGCGAGGAGTGTGATGGCGGCGCATCCGATCGCAAACGCGGATGCTGGTGGTGGCGGTCAGGGGTCGATTGCCCCATGACTGTCCCGGATCACTCTCTTCGGTCCGGACAGCTTTGTTTCGACCCCGCAAACCCAGCCCAGACGATCGCTGTAGCGCCAACCCTTTGCTTTTGCGGGACCCACATTCCGCACCTGGAAAGCGAGCTGAACTAGGATCGCACGTTGCTGCGTGGACAACTCGCATCGGGGCATGATGCAAACATCACTGGAATTCCGGAGGATGATCGAACCTCCGGATAGTTCGGCGTTCCTCCTGGGCGTGGACGACTTGGCCGAACCGTTCGACGGCGTCGGCCAAGTCGTCCGATCGTCACTTCGGCGGTGGAACGACCGGGGTGAGGAGCATTCGGCCTGCGGTGGAGACGGTTTCCTCGAGTGATCGCTTCGTCAATTTGAGGAGCAGGGTGTTGTCGCGCTGCATCCAGAGCATCTGGGTGGTGGCCCAGGCAGCGTCTCGGGCGCGAGCGATGCTGAAGCTGCTGAGGATGTGCTTCAGTGCTTCGGCGTCCCTGGTACTCAGTTCGAGTAACGCGGGCTCGTATTCCGCCCGGATCTCGGCCTCGACCTTGGCCAGCAGTTCGTTGACCTTGAGGTAGTCGGCGTGCACCGGTTTGGTGTCGGGGGTGGTGGCCCGTTCCTTGCAGGTTTCGACCACCGCGACCGCCAGATCGTGGTTGATATGGGCGTTCATGCCCGCCAGTGCGAATTGCAGCGGCCACACGGTGCGGTTGGAGCGGGAGTCGAAGACCGGTTTCCAGACCGGATTGGGCGGCTTACCGCGTTTGGCGGCGTCGACGGCGTCGAAATACAGCTGCGCGAAAATCACGTCGAGGCGTTCGACGAATTCGGGGTCCTTGAAGAAACCTTCGGTGATCTGCCGACCCACCAACTCGGTGACACGCAGGTACATGTTGTTGAAGCTCGCGACACCGTCTCGCGGGTCGAGTTCGCCCTTGATGGCGCGCATCCGCCTAATGACCTCTTCGACGGCTGCGGGAATCTGTGTGATTGCCATGATGTTCTCCTCCGCAGGGATCGTTCTATACCGTCACGCGACATCACGCGGATGCCGCACTGAAACGTGCATCACGAAATCCGTTGGAACAGTGTCATTTTCACTACGGCACAGACCCGAAGCCCATCAGACACTCCCCCGGTACAGCCGCCCTCGTGGCAGCGACCCCTAGCGCTCGAGGTCGAAACCTCAGTACGGCGGCACAGAGCGAAGCTCGGCATCTGCACTGAACATCGGTCCACTTTCCCTGAGCAACATCATGATTGTCGCACCGACAGACGATCCCCGGGCCGAATCGCCCGAAGCCTGCACCGCCCCGCACCGCCGCCCTCGAGCACACGCCACAAACCATCGAGTTGGCCATAGAGAGTGCGTTTGCCGAGTGCCTTGCGACGTTCTCGATCTGCTGGCGGCGTTTTCCGACCTACAGGACGTGCCGGTCCGGGCGAGCGAAGCGGAACTCCGGTCAGCCGACTACGAGATGGAGATATCGAGCAGACAGAACGCTCCACCGTTGTCGTTCCACGTGGGTGTCGGTGGGTATCGGTAGCGTCTCGTGTTGTGGAAACTGGGGAATATATCCAAGAGCTCGCGGACCGCATCGCGGCGCTGCGCGACGCCTACTACCAGGGCTCGCCGCTGGTCGCGGACGCCGAGTACGACGCGATCGAGGACGAGCTACGTGGCCTGATCGAGGCGCACCCCGACCTCACGCCCGAGGTGAATCCGCTGGAGCAGGTCGGCGCGCCCACAGTGCTGCACGCCCCGACCCGGCACTCACGTCCGATGTTGTCACTCGAGAAGGCGACCAAGCCTGAACAGGTCGCGGCGTTCTTCGACCGCTTCCCCGGCCAGCCGGTGGTGGTGATGCCGAAGCTCGACGGCTTGTCCCTGGCCCTGGTCTTCGAGGACGGGCGGCTGGTGCGTGCCGTGACCCGGGGTGATGGCACCACCGGGGACGACGTGACCGTGCTGGTCCGCGCGTTGGTCGATGGCGTCCCTGAGCGGATCGACGTCCCGGGGCGGGTGGAGGTGCGTGGCGAGGCGGTGATGCTGCGTTCGACCTTCCTCGCCTACAACACGGCGCATCCGGACAAGCCGCTGATCAATCCGCGCAACGCCGCGGCCGGCACGCTGCGGGCGAAGGACCCGGCCTCGGTCTCCGAGCGTCGCTTGCAGTTCTTCGGCTTCGACTTGGATACCTCTGCCGGCGGCGCTGCGGTCGATCTTGGGGAGGGCCTGCGGGCACTGGGGGTCGCGGGTGCGCAGATGCGGCTCTGCGCCGGCGCCGA
Organism: Nocardia sp. NBC_00403; assembly: GCF_036046055.1. Lineage (NCBI taxonomy): Bacteria > Bacillati > Actinomycetota > Actinomycetes > Mycobacteriales > Nocardiaceae > Nocardia > Nocardia sp. NBC_00403. The sequence continues at coordinate 4,077,273 of NZ_CP107939.1, read as the reverse complement.
GCAGGCGCAGGCGGCGATCACCGCGATCGAGCAAGGTCGCAACGAGCTGGACTATGACCTCGACGGCGCGGTGCTGCGTCTGGCCGACCGTGATGCCTACGCGGCGGCCGGGACTCGGTCGAACTCCCCGCGTGGCGCGCTGGCGTTCAAGTTCGCCGCCGAGGAGAAGACCACGTTGCTGGCCGAGGTGGTCTGGGACGTCGGCAAGACGGGCAAGATCGTTCCGGTCGCGTGGCTGGAGCCGGTGTTCGTGGGCGGCACGACGGTTACGAAGGCGACGCTGGCCAACCAAGAGGTGATCCGCGCCCGCGATATCAAGGTCGGTGACACGGTGCTGGTGCGCCGCGCGGGTGACGTGATCCCGTTCGTGGCGGGCGTGCTCGACGCCTCCAAGCGCACGGGCGAGGAGCGCGAGATCGTGCCGCCCACTGCCTGCCCGTCGTGCGAGCAGCCGGTGACCGAGCAGGGCAACAGCCGGGAGTTGTTCTGCACCAACGTCTCGTGCCCCGCACAGACGGTGCGCAGGCTGATCCACTGGGCGTCGCGGGCGGCGGCGGACATCGACGCCATCGGTCAGGTGTGGATCGAACGCCTGGCCGAGGCGGGCATCCTGGAGCGCCCGTCGGACTTCTACACGCTGACAAAAGAGCGCCTGCTCGAGTTCGACCGCATCGGCGAGGTCTCGGCCGCGCGCATGATCGACTCGATCGATGCGAGTCGCCCCATCGGCCTGCGCCGCGCGCTGATCGGCCTGGCGATCCCGATGGCCTCCGACGGCACCGCCGCTCGCCTGGCCCGGGCGGGATTCGGCTCCCTGGAAGAGGTCGCCGACGCGGGCGAGGAACGGCTTGTGGCGGTGGAGGATATCGGACCGAAAGTCGCCGCCTCCCTGGTCGCGCACCTCACTCGCCTGCGTCCGGAACTGGAGCGGCTGCGAGATGCGGGTGTCTGCCTGGACGTGCGTGCGGAGGACCTTCCCCCGGTCATTGCTGCCGGCGCACCCCTGGAAGGCAAGACGGTGGTGATCACCGGCGCTATCAGCGATCCGCGCTCCGGAGAGAAGGTCGCCCGCCCGACGTTCCAACGCCTGTGTGAGAAGGCTGGCGCGACGGCGGCGTCCTCGGTCTCGGCGAGCACCGACCTGCTCATCACCGGTGCGGGAGTCGGTGAGAGCAAGCTGACCAAGGCGGAGAAGCTCGGCGTGGAGGTCATCGACCAGGGCGAGATCTGGAACCTGCTGATCGCCGCCAAGGTCATCTAGACCTCGGCGCGCCCGGCCTCACCGACCGGAACATACCATTCGCGCGGCCTGTCGGTTTCTATGCCGACGGGCCCGCTCGCCGGCGAGCGGAGTTCGACTTTCCCGCAACTGATTTACCTGTTCACCTGGCGTACGGCAGTTATGCAACACACCCCCTGAAATCGGTTCGCGCAGTATCCAGTTCGATCGGATCATCTCATCGGCCGCCGACACGGCGGCGGCGAATTCGACAGGGTCGTCCGGCACCGAGCCGGCAAGCCCCTGCGTCGCAGGGTGGTCGGTCGTAACGTGGGGTATCGGCGTGCTGTCGAGTGATATTCCGCCGGACGAGACCGGCCAGCGCCTACGCGAGATAAGGGCATGGCGCGGGCAGAGCCTCGAGGTGGTCAGCGGTCTGGCTGGGCTGTCCCAGGGCGCGGGAGTAAATCCGCCGAATCCGGCGCTAAGGCGTGGGCAGAGGCCCTGTCAGCAACAGTTCAGGCCGCGATGTCGAAGAGGGTCAGCTCCCGCGCGGCCTGGGCGCGCAGCTCGGCGCGTTCACGGGCCTCGCAGGTCGGGCCAATACGGCGGGCGACCGAATCCGGTGACATGAGCCAACCGTGGCAGCGGCGTTCCCTGTCAAGTCTGGGTGTGTTGCCGAACCGGAGTGACGAGGGCACGCCGCCGCGATTCAGCCGCCAGGCAGCTCCGTCGCCGATGTCGGTGCCCGACCGTATGGTGGTCACGTGACCGACATCGCCCCGCTCGCTGCCTCAACCCGGGCAGTGTTCGGGGCCCTGGGTGTGCATGCCGTCGTCCGGGCGGGCCGGACGGTGCATGCGGTCAGCCTCGGGCAATGGGTCGGAGACGAAGAAGTGCCCGAGCTTCTCTGTCACACCGGTGTCTCGGGGTGGTCGCCAACAGCCTTGGCGCCGACACGAGCAGATGTCACCTGCGCCCGATGCCTGCGCCGAATCGGCGCGTCCACCACTCAGCCACGGCAGCTTCTGCTGTTCGGCGAAGACGAGGCACCAACCGCCGGATAGCGAGAAGTCAGCTCGACTCGGGGTTGGTTCTGATCGCGAGACTGGGCGCCGTCTGATCGCGAAACTCGACATCATCTGTGGGACAGGGATGTTTGTGGTCACGAATTTCGACACCACTTCCAGGGTTGCGATGCAGAACGAGCGTGCTTCACCGCTGAGGTGTCCTCAGCGGTGAAGCATGATTCGAGTCGTGGCGGCTCGACGGTTGGTGTCTTCCTCGGTCAGGTCGTCAGCGATCCGACCGATTCGCTCACGGACCTCGGGAACCGACATGTTCGCGTGGGCGATGGCGATTGCCCGCGTCTCGGACTCGCAGTCGTCGAGGCATTCAACTGCCCGCTCGTCGGCGAAATCCGCTGCAAGGCTGCTCAACGCCGCGGCGCACCGTTCGCGGAGACGCGAGTAGACGGTGTTATCGAAGATCTCTTCGACAGTCGCGATACTGATGACGTGGCCCAGGCGGGCGAGCCCGTCGACAAGGTCGCACTGCTCATAGATGTAACCGTTGCCACGGGCAACTGCCTCCACTAGAAGCTCGAGCAGCCAAGGAGCGTCGGGCGTTTCGGCGATGTCAGCGATCAGAGACAGCGCCACGGGCCCGGCGTAGCCGTCGAGGGCGGTGTTCGCCCTGGCCCAAGCCAGTGCTCGAGGTGAGCGTAAATTGCGAAGGCATCTCCGGACCGCGATCCGCACGCGGCGGTCCTCACTCTGGAGCATGTCCGAGGCGATGCCCAAAAGCGTTGTCTCCCAACGCTCATCGGTCAGCTCGGGCCCCGATATCGCAGTGATGAGGCCCGATTCGATTGCCGCTCGCAGCACCCGTTCGCGTTGTGCCGCGGACCGTGTAGCGCGATCGAACTTCGGTCGGCTGCCTGCCGACCGAGACCCTGCGGCCGCTGCGGCGACCCGCTCGATGCGCGCGCTAGCCCGCCGCCAGTCCGGCCAAGGTGGTGCGGACAAATTTCCGAGCCAACCGATGGTGGACTGCAGCTGTTCGTCGTCGGCGACCTCCAGCACGTCATCGAGTAACCCCTCGGCTTCGGGGTGGTCGATGAACGGAATCAAGGAGCCGAGCACTTGTTCGAGGTCCCGCCCCGATCGCAGGTAGTGCCGCAGTTCGGTGACGCTGCCACCGACACCGCGATGGGCAAGCCGCTCGAAAACGCCTGTAGCGAGCCAGGTGTCGGTGTCTCCGCTCGCGTCCAGCGGTCCCGCAAATGCCGCGCGCAACCGAGAAAGATCGACCCTCAAGTCGACGACGAGAGTCGCGTATAGCCAACTGCGTTCCTCGACCTGGTGGTCCCATCGAGGGTCGTGAACGATGCAGTCGACCACAAAGTCGCCCGCCATCGCCTGCTCCGCATGCGCCGCGCCGTAGCAAGCTCCTCGCCCACGCTGGATCATCCCGAGCAACGTGCTCGGCTCCGCCCACCATGATTCAGCGGACCCCAGGTCGTCCGCATCATCATCACGCCCGAGCACCGGCATGACGCGACCATAGACCCGCCGGGCCCGAACAGCCACCCGATTTATCGGTCCACAACCCCTCACCGTTCATACGGCACGGCTCCTCCGATCTGGCTCAGTTGCCTCCGTCGACAAGTGGTGTCGAAATTCGCGACTGTGAACGAGTCTCAAACGCCGACCCGTGCTCAGATTCGCGATCAACTGACGCCAAGTTTCGGATCTGGCCCACTTTTCGTGACGAAAGTTGTTGCACCGCAGGTCTTCGGCGTCATCGTTGTGCGGCCGTGAGAAGCACGCGTTTGCGTAGCAGTGCAAGGCCGGCCCTGCCGAACATCTGCCTCTTGATCATTTAAAAGTTACGTGGAATCTGGCCGGGATGATGATATCTCCCCGGTGTAACCACGAACTTGGGAGGCAGGTTGAGCGGCGGCACGGTGGCGCTGAGGGAGAAGTGGCCGGTGTTGGGCCGGCACGAGCAGGCGGCGGTGTGGCTGCAGGTCTGGACTGATCTGGGTCGGGCGCCGCGCACGATCGACGCGTACGCCCGCGGTTTGGCCGAGTATCTGCTGGCCTGTGAGCGGGACGGCGTGGATCCGGTGATGGCGAATCGCTCCGATGTCGCTGCGTTCGTCCGGGAGTTGATGTCGCGGCCTCATCGCAAGGGCCCCAACGTGATCGCGATCGATTCCGGAGCCGGGCTGGCGAACGCGACGATCCAGCAGCGGCTGGTGCCGGTCCGCCTGTTCTACGATATCCGATGGAGGAAGGGCTTCGGGAGTCCAATCCTGTTGGGCGCAGCCGGTATACACCCGGCCGTCAGCGCGGCGGGCAGCAGCGTGGTCTGGTGCCGAGGCTGACGAAGTTGCCATGGATCCCGGCTGAGCAGCAGTGGCTGGATATCCTGGATGTTGTTGCGGCCGAACCGATTCGTAACCGGGTGATGTTCGCGCTGGCCTATGACGCGGGGTTACGGCGGGAAGAGTTGTGTTCGCTGCGCACCGATGACCTGGATCCTGCGCACCGGACAGTCCGGGTGGGGGGCCGAGACGACGAAGAACCGGCGCGAGCGGGTGGTGCCGTATTCGGCGTCGACGGGTGTGCTGTTGTCGGCGTATCTGGTGCATCGGGCGAGGATCAGCCGGGCTCGCGGGCCGTTGTTCTTGTCGGAATCTCGCCGTAATCATGCGCAACCGTTGACTCTGTGGACATGGTCGAAGGTGGTGCGCCGGATCGCGCTCGCTGCCGGTGTTCCCCGGTTCTCGACCCACACCACCCGGCATTTGTGCCTGACCGATCTGGCTCGCATGGGCTGGGAGTTGCACGCGATCGCCACCTTCGCCGGGCACCGTCACACCGATTCCACGCTCGCCTACATCCACCTGTGCGGCCGGGATCTGGCCGACAAACTCACCCGCAGCACGGAGCACATCCACGCCTGGCGTATTGCCATGCTCGCCAGCATGAACACCACTGCGGCAGCAGAGCTTTCGCGGTGAGCGCGCTCTTGCCCGGCGCTGCGGGCAATTCTCGGTGGTGTTCACCGTTGGTGGGTCGCCGGTTCGACACTGCGGTGGCGTTGCGGCCCGACGAGATTCGAGCCATCACCGAGCTGGGGGGGTGCGCAACTTGCGCCGCCTGCAGCACCACGACCCGGCTGCGCCGGGCTGGCGGGTGATCCGGCGACTGTTACGGCCGATCGAGGCGGTCAACGCCGGACTGGACTCGCCACAGACTCCGCATCGGCTGCGCGCCATGCTCGACGCGGTCGCCGTCCTGCTGGTCGGCTGCAATGAGATCGGGCGGACATTCTGGGGCTGGACCACCGAGGAATGGGTGCATCTACTCGGCCACGACCAGGGCGAGTTCCACCGCCACGCACCAGAGTGGGCCGGTGATGAGGTTCGTCCGTATCTGGCGGCCCACGCCTATCTGCTCGGTGGGTTCCACGATTTCCACCGGCTGGGCAGCTTCCAGCGCCTGACGTTGTCGTGGCGGATCTTTGGCCGCGACCGAGTGAACTGTGAGATCGCGCGGCTCCGCTCGGTGTTGGCTGAGTGGGGGTATCAGCTTGGGCACGAGGATGATTCGCTGCTGCCGATGGTGGCCTGCCAGTTGTTCCTGCTCAACGGCAGCCCGCATCTGGAGGACCTGAACACCGAACTGTTCGACCGCTTCCGCGACGACCGGCTCTTGCAAGGTGCCCGATTGAATACCCCCTACGCGCTGCAGCGGGCGGTCGCCACGCTGGGGTTCTGCGACCCACCCAGCAACCCGGTCGGCGGTCACAAGATCCGGGCCACCGGCGGTGCCCCGGTTTGGGAGCAGTGGGTCGACCGCTGGCACGCGACCTCGATGTTGACGCCCCGCAGCCGAGGCCAAGTACGATCCAACCTGCTCAAGGTCGGCCGCTGGTCGGCCGCTGGTCGGCCGCTGGTTGGCCGCTGAACATCGCGACGCTGCCGATCCGACCGAGTGGACGCGGCAGATCTGCGCGTCCTGGATTGCCGCGCTGGACCGGATGAAGGTCGGCGACTACGTCCAGCGCACCGCAGGAATGGGTGACCGCCTCGGCAAACCGCTCGAAGCATCGAGCAAAGAAGGCCAACTCGCCGCGCTGCGTCGCTTCTTCACCGACTGCCACGAATGGGATTGGCTGCCACGCCGATTCGACCCGCAGCGAGCTCTGGCTACTCCGCGCAGCATCGCGGCTCTACTCGGCCCGAACCCGCGGGTGATCGCCGACGAGGTCTGGGCGAAACTGCTCTGGGCGGGGTTGAACCTACGGAGCGATGATCTGCCGGTGACCAGCTCCGGCCGCTTCTATCCGCTGGAGATGGTCCGCGCCATCACTGTGGCCCGGCTGTTCTCTGGACTCCGTAGCAACGAGATCGCCAGGCTGCGCCTGGGCTGCATCCGCTGGCAGCACGACGGCGCCGCGATCACCGGCGATTCCGAGGAGGTCCTGGCACGCGATTCGGTCTGCCTGCTCGACGTCCCGACGAACAAGACCGGCACCGCGTTCACCAAGCCGGTTGACCCCCTCCTCGGTCAAGCCCTTGACGCCCGGCAGGCCGTCCGGCCGTCGCAGCCGAGACTGCTCGATCGCCGCACCGGCGAGCAGGTCGAGTTGCTGTTTTCCTTTCGGGCACACCGGATCTCGACGGCCTACATCAACAACACGGTCATTCCGATGCTCTGCCACAAAGCAGGCGTCCCGGCCGCCGACATTCGCGGCAACATCACCAGCCACCGGGCCCGGTCCACGATCGCCAGCCAGCTTTACAACGCCAAGGAACCGATGACGCTGTTCGAGTTGCAAGCCTGGCTCGGGCACCGTTCGCCGCAGTCGACCCAGTACTACGCCAAGATCACCCCGAACACCCTGGCCCGCGCCTACACCGACGCCGGCTACTTCGCCCGCAACGTCCGCACCATCGAAGTCCTCATCGACCGCGACACCGTCACCTCGGGTGCTGCCGCCGCTGGCGAGCCATGGCAGTATTACGATCTCAGTCACGGGTTCTGCAGCTACAGCTTCTTCGAACAGTGCCAACATCGGATGGCCTGCGCCCGCTGCGATTTCTACACACCCAAGGAATCCAGCAAATCTCAACTGCTGCAAGCGAAGTCGAACCTTCAGCGGATGCTCGTCAGCATCCCGCTCACTGACGGCGAGCAAGCCGCCGTCCAAGACGGCCAAGCCTCGATCGACCAACTGCTGCAACGCCTCGCCGACACCCCAACCCCCGCCGGGCCGACACCACGCCAGCTCGACGCCAAGCCCGGCAGGCCGCTACCACTGACCGTCGAAGGACCCGACCGAAAGAGCTGACCATGCTCCCAACCCTCTACACCGCACACGGATCCGGCCACCTAAGCATCATGGCCAAACCCCGCGGCGGCGACTGGCTCCATGACGAGATGACCGCACTCCGCGATGCTGGCGTCGACATCCTGGTCTGCGCGCTCACCACCGCCGAACTCCACGAAACCGGACTGGCCGACGAACCCGCCGCCGCCCGCGCAGCCGGACTCGACTTCGTCGCCATCCCGATCCCCGATCGCCAAGTCCCCGATCTGCACACGGTCCTGCCGACATTGCAGGATCTCGCCGCGAAGCTGCGCGACGGCAAACACGTTGTCACCCACTGCCGCTTCGGCATCGGACGATCCAGCCTCATCGCCGCCTCCCTCCTCATTCTCAACGGCGCGAAACCCGACACTGCCTGGCACAGCCTCCAGCAGGCCCGAGGGCTACCGATTCCAGACACTGCTGACCAGCGGGACTGGACGACCAGACTGGCCGAATACCTTGACATTCCAGATTCCACAGAATGATGTGATTGACGCGCCCCTCAACGGGACCGGAGTTCCAGCGCATGGTCAGGCCAGCGGTGACGGCGTTCAGGTCGGACTCGAGCCCGTTGGCGAAGGAGGTCAGGCCGGGCAGATCGTCGGCCCGGACGGTGGCGATCCATCCGAGCGCTGCACTGTGCGCTGACCCCAGCCCAGGCCCCGAGCGATACCGCGGATGCTATGTCCCCGAGCCAGCAGATCGTGCACCTTCGCGTGGTGTCGCTGAGCGCGCTGCGCGAACCTCCCGACGGGCTCCTCGTTCTGAGGTTGCGGGGTTGGCCGGTCGGTCGACTGAGGCTCGGTGGCGCGAAGGCAGTCGCGGTGGCGAGCCACGCAGCGCTCGACGGCCTTGCTCAGGTTCTGCCAGAGGTGAAACCTGTCCGCGACCTGCATCGCGTCGGGTGCGCCGATACGAACTCCCTCCGCGTACGCCCCGGAGCGGTCTCGGCATACCACCTCCACCCCAGGGTGTGCGGCGAGCCAGTTCGCCAGGGGCTGAGCGTCTCTGCCTGGCAACAACTCCAGTGGTGCACCCGTCTCGCAGTCGATCAGCACGGTGCCGTAGTTCTGGCCGCGCAGCAACGCGAAGTCGTCCACCCCCAACACCCGAGGCGTTTCCGCTGCGGGATCCGGCAACGCCGCGAGCAGCCGCAGCAGAGTAGACCGGCTTGCCGACGCATGCAGCGCGGTGGCCAGTCGCGCGCCGACCCGACCGGCCAGAGCGACCGCTATACCCTCCAGCATCGCCCGCAGCAGCGGCGTTCGCCGCCCGTGCCGCACCGTCACCCCTTCGATCTGCTCCGCGAAAGTCCTTACCCTGCAAGATGATTGATCGCAGAACCATCGCCGCACCCGCAGTCGGACCACCAACCGTCGTCCGCCCACCGGCGCGTCGGCCAGGTAGCGCTCGTACCGGCTGTGCACCCTGGTCGCGTCGTACCCGCAGCACACGCAGGCCACAGCCGCCGCCAGCGCGGACGCCCGGATGCACACCACGCCGCTGACCTCTGCAACTTCCTCGATGGCCACCCCGGCCAGGTGCGGCAGCAGCAACCGCACACCATGATCAACACACAGCCAGACATGATCGCAAGACCTCAGCCACCTGCCGTGCTCAGGCAACGCCTATCACGGAAAGTGGGCCAGATCCCAAGTTTCACGACCGAGCCACGGGGTTGAGTGGGATGACGGTGCGGCTGCTTCGTCCGGACTTCTGGGCAAGGCGGTCGTTTTCGGCCGTGAGGACATTGACGATTCGCGCGAATGCTTCGACGGATTGTTTGAGCCTCGCACGCGGGACCGACACAAATGGCGCTATGCCGCTGCAGTTAGGGGGTAGGGGCGCATCCGCCAGAAATCCGGCGGTGGGCGCGCCATGACCGGTCGAGGGCTGGCCGACTCTGGAAACTATGCGCCACACCTGCCACGCCGAGAGCCGTCCGACAGCAAACGCCCAGTTCGATTCGCGCTACCGCCAGATTCTGCGTGGATGCTCCTCACCTCCCTCTTCTACCGCTACCGACCTGGATGGCCATCACCGGCGCCGCCATCGCGCTCAAACCCTTCTGGAAGGCAGTACCGTGCCGAACTCGATCGCCGCTGGGCTACCAGAAACTCCGGGGTATCGCTTTCGCCAACAATTGGGCGACCCAGACCGCTCAGTCCGATGATCATCGGGGATTACGGTGAGTACCGAGGTAAAGGAGGAGCAGGCTACGGCGGCGGAGTCGATGACGAACACCATCCGCCTCTGTCCGAGTAACAGTTGCCACCTACCGGAATGGATACGCACATGCAGATTCTGATCAACACCGACAGCAACATCGACAGCGGCGAAAAGCTGATCCGGCACGTCGAGGAGGAGATCGCATCGACGCTCGAGCGCTTCAGCGACCAGATCATCAGCGTCGAAGCCCACCTCAGTGACCAGAACGCGGGTAAGGGCGGACCGGATGACAAGCGATGCGTGCTGCAGGCTCGTCCGACCGGTCAGCAGCCGGTCGCGGTGACCCACAACGCCGCGACGATCGATGACGCCTGTCGGGGCGCGGCCGCGAGCATGGCACATCTGCTTGCCAGCCGGTTCGGCCGGCTGCACGAGACAAAGGGTGGCGACTCCATCAGGCACCCGCACACGAACTGAGTCAGCAGCACCGGGTTGTTCTGTACTTGGGGTGGCCCATCGCTGCGCGGCTGGGTGCATGACATGCATGCGACGTTGCAGCAAACCGAACGACGGTGCACCCGAGGCGGTATGCGCGATCACCTCACCGTCGAGAATCAACACCCGGCCCCGCGCCGACTCGGCCAGCGCCGCGGCGAGCTCGGGGTAGGAGTCGGTGATCTCGCGCCTGTTTCTGCTGTACAAGCGACATGATTCGCCTTTGCATAGGGCGAGGGCGCGGACACCGTCCCATTTCATCTCGATGGCCCAGGCAGCCGTATCCGGCGGCCGCCCTGCGACGGCCAGCATCGGCGCCGGCACTGCCACCACAAAATCAGCGTATATTCAGCTACCGACTGAGGGAGGCTATCGACTCGGTGTCACGGTCACCATTCCGACTGCTGTAGGTCACCGGCCGGAACGAGCGCGGTCACCAGCATCGGGAATGGGTAGCCCGCGTCCCCGACCGGGACGAGCAGCGCTTGCCCGTCCTCGCCGATGCTGTCGACCCGGAAACCGAGACCCCACCGTTGCCGCTGCGCACCAAGTCGTTCTCGTACACCACGGTACGCAGACTATCCCGATCAGGCGTCCAGACTCCTCCGGCAGATGATCAGCTATCAATGCCGATCCCCTATCGACTCAGACCAAACGATATGCGATTACACGAACATACGTTCGATGATGGGGTGGCTTCGGGAACGAGCCAGCGAGGTAAAAACATCGCTGGCCGGTTTGCCCCGCGCCGCGCATCTGGACGCGCTGCGCGAGTAAGACTGGCTACGTGTCGTCACTCTGCCCTCCCCCACACTCGCCCCGCTGTGGGATCCGACCGAGACGAATCACCACCGTGTAGCGCTACAGCAGCCTGAGCCTGCGGCGAATGTAGGTTCGTAGACGTTGCCATCTCTGGAATAGGTCGATGAAGAGAGCGGAGCTGCGATGCACTGGGATCAGATGACCGCCACACCTGCTCAGCTGCGCAAGCACGCGACGCGATTTCGCCGCGCCGCCAGCCAACTCGAGGTACTCGAGTCGATCATCAACGCCACCGACGGACCCTGGCTGGGTGCGCTGGACACCGACGGACGGACCGCCGCGGAATTGAAGATGCACCTCGCCGGTCACTACCGCCTGACCGCGGTCGTCACCAGCGCCGGCAAACTCACCCTCGTCCAGATGCACACTCCCACACCAGAACATTGCACAGAGCTGGTTCTCTCGACAAAGCCCGCGCTACGGCGCGGCTGGGACACATCTCGGCAGATGCCCAAACAGGCCGAATGGCTCGATTACGTTATCGGGTGGGTCCGCAACGCCAGCCAAACCCTGGACCGTCGCGCGATCCTGCAATGGCGCCTGCAAGGGGCCGACCCGAGGCTGGCCGCGATGACCGACACCATCGAGGGATTGCGGGCAATCCTGCTGGAACGAGAACAAGACCGCGATGCACTCGCCGCCGAGGTAGCGGAACTGCGAGCCGAGCTCGAATCCCTCGACAGTCAGCAGCGCCCGGCGACGGTGCCGGCGGGGTGAACCGCTAGCCCCGCTGCGAGGCCGAGGGATTGGGTCACCTTCGGTACGCAGCGTAGCCGCCGTGGACAGTTGGTGTCGTTGTTGAACAGAGACAACCTCCTGAGCACGTGTTCCATGAGCACGCGGATAGCGCATTGGTCCTCACCGCTGCGCTGATAGCAGGTGATCTTCGGTGACAGCGATCAACACATCCAGAAGGCCGACAAGGGTGCCAGGCAGTAGAGGTGCGAACCGGTCGCTGAACGAGTTGTAGGCCTGCAGGGTCGACATCACGCATTCCTGCCGCTCCGCGAAATAGTGCGGGTCGTCGGCTCTGTCGAGCACAGCCGACAAAACAGCAACCGCGTCTGGGGCCAGAATCAGCACTGCCTCGACCGAAACTTCGAGCCCGATGCTTGCCACTCGACCGCTCAGCAGATGGCTGCCACGAGTGTCGACAACATGAACGATGCGTGTGACCTCAACATCGCAGCCCTCGACTAGCACTTTGTCGAAGTCGTGGACGCCAACAGCCTCGGCGGTGGTCGTCCGCTGCGCAGGATGTGGTGCAATTGCGGCTGGTCGCCCACGCTGGAGCCGGAATCCTCGCGCGACCGACCGATGTTCCACAGCGGAACTACAGCAATATCGATGATCCGGCCGTCCTGACACGTGCAGGACACGTGGTGCGAGGTACTGTCTCGCACAATCCTGGTCCGTGAGCCGACATCACTGTCCCGAATGCTCCGGGTTGCCCGAGTCGACCACCTTGTAGAACTTGCAGTCGCCGTGAGCCCAGTCGAACACCAAACCGGTAGGGTCGGTGAACTCGGCCAGCTCTCGGTCCGCGGTCAGGTACATTTCGATGCCCTCGAACTCGGCATCCACTGTCGTGTAGATCTGGTCGGCCTCGAGTATCTCGTCATTCGGAAGCGTGAGAAAGAACTCCTCGCCCTCGGCCAGGTCGACGACAAACCGTGCCATAGTGCCGACCTGATGAAGGACCTGGATGCGCGCGTACTCGAAAAAGTTGTGGGCACCGTCGTACACCCATGCATCGACCGGCTCCCCGGATTCGGTGGATTCGACCTCTATGCCTTCGATTTCGCGCCAAGAAGGCACATCCGCGGGGATCCCTTCGATCGTCACGTCCACCGAACCGCGCCACGGGAATCTCAGTGCCAAGGTGAGTACCGGATCAAGGCCGGAAGACGGGTTGCCGAACAGTTGGCCGCGCCAGGACCCCTTGCGGTCCGAGGGCAACTCGTCGAGAAACAGATCGGCGCTTTGGGTGCGGTCATTCATGGGTCCACTGTATGGGTCGCGGCATTCACGGCGAGGCTCGACGCTTCGAGCCGCCCTTCAGATCCCTTCGGCGCGAATGCAATTGGCCATACATCCGTCCGGCGGTGTGGATGTCGCAGGTCTGGCCGAGGTCGGTGAACACCTCGATTCCTTTGTGAGTGAGGTGTTCTCGCCGCTGGCACGCAAGGATCGGGTGGCCACAGCCTGGGATATGTGCGTGGGGTGACGATGGAAGGCAAGCGCAATGCCGATGGGCCGACCTGTCAGAAAGCGGAGTTCGACTGTCCCACAACCGATCTACCTGTTCTCGGCGACGTCGACGATCCTGGCGTAGATGGCGCCAGCCGATCACGAAACCGGAATTACCCCAGGGCGTTCCAGCGTGGCTCCGCGAATTCTGGGTTGCGCAGGGTACGGAGACGATCGTTGAGTTCGCGCTCCGCGGCGCTGTCACCCTGGCTGGCTTGGCGGATGTAGGCGTTGAGGGTGTGCAGGTCACGCATTTCCCTTAGCAGCGCGAACCCGTCCCACTGTCGGACGTCCCAGCCGTAGGCGGCAACGAAGTCGATGATCTCGCTCTCGCTGGTGCCGAATCGCAGGCCTTGGATGGTGTTCATCAGGTCGAGTTCACGTGGGGCGATGCTGATTTCGTCCCAGTCGCCGAGGAGCACACCGCGTGGTCCCCAGAGTGTGTTTCCTGGGTACGCGTCGCCGTGGACCATGCCGCGGCCGAGTTCGGAGTCCACAAGGTGGTACTGCTCGATTAGGTGGCAGGTGCGTTCGGTCAGCCAATGCCGGTCGTGTTCGGTGAGTGCCCGCGAAGTGGTCGGGTCTCGCAGGGTTATCGCTAGGCCGGCCAGTGGTGGGTAGTCGGGGAGGTCGAAGGGTGGCGGAGGTAGTGCATGGAGTCGAGCCAAGATGGCACCGAGTTCGCCGGCCGGTGGGCGGGTGAGATCGGTTTGCGGGTAGTACTGCCAGAACGTGACGGTGACCGTGTCGATGTCGATGGCGTGATCGATGCGCGGTTCCGTCACTGGGATGTCGTGGTCGGCGAGCCATCGAGTGATAGCGACCGATGCCCGTGCACGCAGACCGTGGTGCTCGTTGTGGCTGATGCGCGCGACGGTTTGTTCTGTGGGCAGCAGGTAGACGGTATTGGAGTGCGCCCGGAGCAAGCGTGCGCTCGCGGGCGATAGTCCAGCTTCCTCGCATGCGGCGTTGAGCACCAACCGTGTGGCGTCGAGCTCTGTCATCGCGGCGCGGGCAGCTGCGCAGTGGTGAACATGGCGATCTCCTCGCTCAGGGTTCGGGCGATCAGGGCTTTGGCATCGTCGGTAGCTCGCAGCGAATTGTCAACGGCCCGTAAGCCCTCGGCAACCGGGTGGATGTGTTGTCTGGGTGGTAGCGCGAATACTGGGGCAAGGATTTCGCGGGCGCCTTCGACGGCTCGGTTGGTGATGCGAACGATGGCGATGTCGGCGCGGGCGAGTGCTTCGTCTCCATAGGAACGGTCCTTGTCTGGGCCGCGGGTGTAGCCATCCCCCGCCTGCTGTGCCCACTGTTCGGCATTGGCGGGCTCGCCGATGAGCCGATGGTGGTGCCCAGGTAGTGGGCCAACTTCGGCGTCGGGAACTGTAGTGACCCGCCGAAGGCCACGACCTCATCACTGTTGGGTGTGGCCTCGGCGGCTGCCAGGGCGCGGGTGACCGCGGTCAGAGCCTCGTCTCTACGGCCGAGCCGGGCGGCGCATCGCGCTTCGAGTGCGGCGAGCCGGATCTGATGCTCCCCGGCGGGTGACCATTGCGATGCTCTACGAACGATCTCGATCGCGCTGCCCGGATCCGCGTTCGAGCGTCCAGGCGCGCAGCCCGTCTGCGCCGACCGAGGGTGTCGCGGCGGTGTGCGTTGCCCTTGCACTTACCCGGCGAAGGGCAAGGGCACCAAAGGTAAACGAGCTCGCAGGATTCCGATCATCGAGGAGCTACGACCACTGGTGCTCGAGCGGATCGCGGCGGCCAATGATCGGCCGGATGCTCGGCTCTTCGTCGGACCACGAGGCGGCAGGATCGCGACCGGTGTACTGCGGCGGGCCACACATTGGGACGACGTGGTGGCCAAACTCGGTTATGAACATCTGCGTCGGCACGATCTACGGCATACCGGATTGACCTGGTTCGCGGACGCGGGCGTGCCGCTGCATCGGCTCCAGAAGATCGCCGGGCACACCGACCCACGGATAACGCAGCGATACCTCCACCCCGATATGCAGGGGCTCACCGACGACGGGAATCTGCTCTCACAACACCTACGGTCCCCACGTGGTCCCCAACTGCGAGTGGTTGGTGAATGAGAAAACCCCTTCCGATGCTGGTTGGAAGGGGTTTTCTGTTTGTCGGGATGACAGGATTTGAACCTGCGACCACTTGACCCCCAGGGAACTGGTAATCGTCCCAGGGTGTCCGGCTGATGCAGTCCCGTCCAGGTCAGAGTCGTTTCAGCGTCCGGCTCGTACTGCCCGATCCGCTCTGCATCCGCCTGTCTTGGCACGTTCTAGGCACGCTCGATCGCACTCAGATCAGAGGCTGATAGAGGCAAGCCGAAGGGCCCAACGAATCCGGCCCATGCGCCGTCATGGGACACATGCAAGACGCCTCTGATCGACTGTTCCGGTGTCGCAATGCCCCCGGCTCATCCCCGCACGCGCGGGGAGCACTGCCTCTTTCATGATGGGTTCGGTCAGGGCAAGGGCTCATCCCCGCATGCGCGGGGAGCACGAGAAGCGCGGCACACCGTTCGCCGGTGTCCTGGGCTCATCCCCGCATGCGCGGGGAGCACGTACCTCGGCGGGGTGACCGCATGAGGATCCTAGGCTCATCCCCGCATGCGCGGGGAGCACAGCCCTTCGGCGTGGGTGAGAACCGACAGCAAGGGCTCATCCCCGCATGCGCGGAGAGCACCCGATGTATGGCGGCCTGAAACAGGATGTGCCGGGCTCATCCCCGCATGCGCGGGGAGCACATCAGATCGGTGACGCGGTGGGTGGTCGCACCGGGCTCATCCCCCGCATACGCGGGGAGCACTCTGCTGGAGATTGCTTACCATCGTTCTACCCCGGATCATCCCCGCATACGCGGGGAGCACACGGCGCGAAGCGCGTCCGGATCCCGGTCCCGCGGATCATCCCCGCATACGCGGGGAGCACACGACTGTCGACTGCACCAGCGCCTCGCGGATCGGATCATCCCCGCATACGCGGGGAGCACGAACATGACCGCCCGCAGCATCGGATCGACCACGGATCATCCCCGCATACGCGGGGAGCACTCGCCCGCGGCGAGGATCGCTTTCTTGATGGCCGGATCATCCCCGCATACGCGGGGAGCACTGGTCCCACCACTGCGGGCACCACCGCGCCGTCGGATCATCCCCGCATACGCGGGGAGCACGGGCCGATCTTGGGGCGAATCTAGTTCTCCGGCGGATCATCCCCGCATACGCGGGGAGCACCTGGAGTGGATGGAGGACGCCGAAGGGCTGGACGGATCATCCCCGCATACGCGGGGAGCACTCGGCCTGGTGGTCGTAAGCGAAGGCCTGGACCGGATCATCCCCGCATGCGCGGGGAGCACTTCTTGACCAGGCGAGATCTAACGCGAACCATCGAATTTCATTCGGTTTGTGCACGTTCGACGGCTCGGGCACAACACCAATCACCGTATCTGACAGGCTTGTCAAACCACTGAACCACACTCGCACGACTGGCGAACTCGGCACAAATCAGCTTTCATGGTCTGTAGGGAAGAACTTGCGGATTGGCCTCGATCGAGGTAATCCGGCATGGCAATCATCTTCAGAAGTCACAGATCCGGTACCACCCGGTGCTGCCCACCGCAGCCGAGCGCTCGCCGCGACCTGCAGGACCAAGCCGGCCGTCGCCGTCAAGATTCTCGAGTTGGCCACATCCGATGAGCCAATCCGACCCCACACCCTTCGCGAACGTCACCGCGGACCCCAGCGAATACGAACCCGACGGCATGAAGGCTCGTGCCGAGGACACACTGGAACGTCTGCTGAACGAGCCCACCGTTTCGGTCCCCGACACAGCCCGACTCCTCGGCGTCGGCAGGTCTACGGTCTACTCGGCGGTGAAGTCAGGTGAGGTGCCTGCGATTCGAGTCGGCAGCCGAGTGCGAATCCCGTCGAGATGGGTACGAAAAGTGCTCCAACTGCGTGCCGATCCGGGTAGCGGCGACACTCTGTAGCACGTCGGTGTTGCCCGCCACACCCACAATCGGCCGTTCATCGACCGCTGGACTGCCTTTCCTGAGGTAGGCGCAACGCATCTCCAGCTCGGCACTCCTGTCCGCCGACTTATGCCAACGCTAAGACCGCAGGTCGATTCATCAAAATAGCTGCACGGCAGAGACTTTGATGCCATGCCCACTCTCGACAGCTGGATGCCGTTCAAGCACCTCAGTTCTCAGTGCAGACCAAGCACACATCGCGGAACCTCGCACTACTACGCCCGGCGGCCCGTCGAACAAGAAAGCCACCTTCGCCCCGCAACTCAATTCCCACGAATACGCGTAACCGCGAATCGCCGTCGCCAGGAGGCGGAACCTGTTGCGCGCCGATCCACCCGCAGAGAACGCAGCCCCAACCGGAAGGAGAACTCACCGTTGACCACACAACCGAGCCGCGAGACCGCCAGCAAGCGATCCAGACGTGCGGAACCGATCAACAAGCGCACCTTTAAGAACGGCAAGGTGACTTTCTGGTTCCAGATCGATGTCGGCACAAAGCCGGACGGCAGCCGAGACCGCGAGCGGTTCACCTACGACACCCAGGCTCAGGCCCGGCGCGAATACCGCCGAATCACAACAGAAGTCGCGGCCGGAAAATACGTCAAACTTTTAGACATCACCGTCACCGAAGCGATCGACCAATGGCTCAACGGTCGGCGCGGCATCCGGCGAATCACACTGCAGGGCTACCGCAACGACCTGAAACCGGTACGAAGGCGCATGGGCGGCAAGAAACTTCGCCAGATCACGAAGGCCGACGGTGACGGACTGGTCGAGTGGATGCTAACCGAGGGGCGTATCGATCCCCGACACTATCGGCCTGACAGCCTCATGTCGCAAGTCGCTGAGCTGATCGGTCAACACCCCGAAGGAATCTCGGCAGCACGTATCAAGACGGCGTTCCCGGACAACGACATACACACCTGCCTGTCCGGTCTCATCCGATCCGGTCGCGTCACCCGACCCCGTCGCGCCGTGTACGTCCTGGCGATCAACGCACAGACCCATCGGGTAGCGAGCGGCGTCAAGCCCGTCACGGTTCGTTCCACGCTGACCACCTTCGGCATGGTCATACAGTCCTACGTCGACAAGGGCGCCCTACCGCGCAACGTCATCGCACTCGTGGAACGCCCCACCGATGACATCAACGAAGATGACGACGACGAACAAGCAAAGTCGTGGACGGTAGAGGAAGTCGAGACGTTCCGCGAAGCGGTGCGCAACGAACGGCTCTACGCCTGTTGGCTGCTGAGCTGCTACGGGGCGCGGCGATCCGAAGTCCTCGGTGTCCGGTGGACGCGGTTCGATGCAACCGCACTGAAGGTACGCCGGGGGCGTGTCGCCATCGGCAAGGAAACCGAAGAGAACTTGCCGAAGTCCAGGCGCAGCCGCCGCGATCTACCGCCACCCGCCGATCTAGCGGAAGCGCTCGACAAGTTGAAGGCGCTCCAGCAGGCCGAGTGCACGGCACTGGGCACCCCCTGGACCGACGATCGGCTGATCGCGGTCGACGAGACGGGAGTGCCGATCCGGCCGGAGTACTACTCGGATATGTTCCAACGGCTCAGGCAGCGGGCCGGGCTGCGCCGCATCCCACTGAAGGGGCTGCGGAACACGAGCGTGTCGCTCATGTTGAAGTTGGGCATCCCGGTCCACATCGTCGCGGCCTGGCACGGCCACGACCCTGCGTTATCGCTGGGCGTCTACAGCGACGCACAACCCGAGGACTTGCGCGCGGCGGGCGCTGCGCTGTTCGGATGATTTGTTGAAATGCCCGCTCCCGCGTGTTGGCACGCTCACATACCTGATAACGCCTCACTGAGAGCGGAAACCGCCTCTGACCTTGTCGGGATGACAGGATTTGAACCTGCGACCACTTGACCCCCAGGTCGGTCGGGTTCCAAAAGGTGCAGGTAGACAGTAGTTTTCGGTGGTTTGCTAGCTCGCGTGGAGCAGCACGTTGTTTGGAATCGTTCATAGCGTGTGGTCCCGTTCTGGTCCCGCTCCCCTAGCTCGCAGAACGGATGCGGACTGGCCTCCACTCCCCTGCCCGCGGGTTCCGTTGGCGAGTCATGTCGTACCAGTCGAGTACGGTGCGCGGTTGTTCCAGTTCTTCTGAAGTGGGGGTGCAGAGTGCAGCTATCGACGTTGACCCGTTCGTTCGTGTTGCAAGCGATCGAGAAGTGCGACAAGGTCAGTCGGCCCAAGTTTCTGGAGGAGCATGGATTCAAACCGGCTCGGGAGTACTTCCTGCTGTACGAAGGTCGCGCCTACGACTCGAAGGCGATTGTCGGTGTCGCCTACAGCTTGATAACCGGTGAGCGATACACCGCGAAGGACTTCTCCGGCGGACTTGCACTGACTGAGCGGCTCGAACGGCTCGGTTTCGAGGTCACCGGCAAGATGGACTGGAAACTCGAAGAACAAATCCTGGCCTGCGATCTGCTCGACCGAAACGACTGGCGGACGATTCCGGAGAGGGACCCGAGGACCGAGGAACTTTCAAGCTCCTCCGTGCCCAATGGGTGTATGCGGCGAGCATTCCCGAGTACAGAAGTACAGACAGCGTGCACCGCAAGTTCGAAGACTTGAGGACCGCGCATCCGAACCATGACGGCACGCGCACTCGAGGCGGCAAGCTGTCGGCGCAAGTCGCCGAGGCGTTCGCCAAGGACAACCACAAGATGCGCGCTCTGGCCGAGATGCTTCGACAGGACGGGCAGCTCGATCTGGTGTTGGACCACGACGAACACGCTGAAACTCCTGAGATTGACGCAACATCCGCTGATGAGTTCGCGGCCGCGATCGAAGGGAAGGTCTTCCAGCGCATCACTCGGGTGTACGAGCGCGACCCGAAGCTGCGGCGCCGCAAGATCGAGCAGTCGAGGAAAGAGCGCAACAGCATCGCCTGCGAGGTGTGCGGCTTCGACTTCGAGGTCACCTACCCCGGAGTGGGTGATGGCTACGTCCACGTCCACCATGTCGTGCCGTTGCACACCAGCGGCCCTGTCGAAAACACACTCGACGACCTGATCCTGCTGTGCGCCAACTGTCACCAGATGATTCATCGGCCAAAGCAATGGCTGACGCCGGATGAGCTGAGGGCGATTCTTCGTGTCTAGCACGCGTCCCGGTGCCTAGCCTCGAAGATGTCGAGGATCTTGCAGCAGGTTTCGGGCCGCATGGGCATTCGGTGTCGAAACCGGCTGTGGGCTGCGCTGATTCATCTCGGCACTTCTCGCTGTATTCCGTCCCTTCCGGGCATGCGACGGCCTGTGGACGGCCTGGCGAACCGGTGATTTATAGCTACAGGCGGAGATTGGGGCGTTGGTCCTGCTGCGGCCGCGGTGTGGACTCGGCCGGTTCCCATGTGCAAGTCGGATCGTTCCGCCTACAGTTTGACCCGCTAAGCGGGGACAAATAAGGGAGGACGATGGGCGAGCGGTCTGTGCGGCGCGACGCAGGTACTTGGATACGCGCACGGGGCGTGTGGTTCTGGTCAACGAGTGTGGTGCTCGTGGTAGTGGTGGCGCTCGCCGCTGGTACAAAGCTCGCGAAGGACCATGGGCAGGGCGCGGACTGGTACACAGGTGTTGGCCAATGGGTCGGAGGTCTGGGCAGCTTGATTGCTGCTGGGATCGCGCTCTGGATCGCGACGTCTGATCGCCGTCGCGCTGACCGACTGCGTTCCGAAGAGCAAGAACGGCAGGCGGCGGACCTAGCTCGCGAAGCTGGTCTGGTCATGATCGACGCTCGACGGCTGGCATCTGTGGTTCGTATCGCCCCGGGGGACTCGAAGGCGGGTGTGTCGGTGCGAAATCGGCGCAGGTCGCGCCTTTTCGATATCGAGATTGTTCGATTCGTTCAGCAGGGTGAAGAGGTCGCAGACCTTGAGCTTCAGCGCCAGTTCGGAGTCTTTGACCCAGCTGCGAACGAGGGCAAGAACAGGACGCGGTCCGACCTCATCGATTTGCTACCGGTCCTCGTGCTGAACTCGGACCAGGTTCTGACCCTGTTCCCGAAGAATCGGCCAGATGTTCCGGCCGACTACGTCGCTGTGCGGTACACCGACGAGTCGGGCATGCGATGGGAAGTTGATACGGACGGTAGTCCTGCTCGCAAGGTCGGTTGAATGGATGGGGACTTCCCTTCCCCTGCTTCCTCATACTGGCCGTCCCTGAGCGGAGGGAGGGCGTGTCAAGGGCGCTCTTTCCCTTGACTCGGCCGAGCGAGGTCAGACAATTGGGCCATGAGGAGGCAGGGATCTATGCAACCCGTGCAGCCACCTCGACAAGGCGCCGGCCGATTCCTTGCTGTCGTTGATGGGTCGGGACCACAGCCAGTCACCCCGGTCGGATACTGGTTGATTCGTGCTCGTGCTGCGGGAGAGCAAGTCGGGGACGGCTGGCGTCGTGCCCAGCACTGCCCGGTGAACGAAAAAGCGGCCAGAGTTGAGTAGTCCGCGTTCTGCCACGTCGCCAAAGCGGATGCCAGAACACGCGAACAGGACCAGAATGCGCCCCGGTGGCCCGATGTGGCGCCGACGCGCCGACGCGCCGCGCGACCGCCGTTCAGGGAGCGCGCTGCGCGTCGTAGCGCGTCGGCGGCGCATCGCGCCGCCGGGGCGCTCTTGATCCTGTATGGCGAAATTCGGCAACGACCTTGGTGCGTGCTGCATGTCAGAAGCCGACCCCTGGTCCACGCAGCGAAGCCAGGAACGAAGTGATGGCGTCCTGGCGTTGCCGTGTGGAATCGACTGTGTTTCAACGATTCCGGTCGGCACGCTGCCGTAGTGTGGTGGCACCTCTTTCCGAGGGGCGGTGGACATGGTCCAGACATCGCGCCCAGGAGGGAGGTGGTGGGTTTGGCGAAACATCGCCGGGCAAAGAGCAAGGCCCCGGTCGACTACGGCATCATCCTGATAGTTGCTGCCGTGATCGCCGGGGCGCTCGTGCTGGTCCGCTGGTTCAGGGGCTAGGTAACCCATCAGGTGGGGCGTCGACTGCCATCGGCGTCCCACCGCCCAGCATCACTCGCGTGACTGCCTAAGGATACTTGACGTTGTACGGCGCACGCTATGCCATGACATAGCCCGTATGCACCACGTCTAGCGGATGATCTTGGCTGTCGAGAACTGTCTCTGATTGTCGATCAGACCCGCTTGCCGGAGGCCAGATGAAGGGCTCCGGGCCCGGCCGACCGGTGCGTTTTGGCGCAGCCGATACCTTGGACTGATGGCGCAAGACCTCGTTAGCTGGGCGGCGGAACTCGCACATGAGTATCTGCACATGTTGCCGCGTCGGTTGCGGCACGTCGAAGGTGTAGCGCGACGTGCGGCACTAGCGGGAAGTGTCGTCGACGATCCAGCCGTATTGGTTGCTGCGGGCTGGCTGCATGACGTGGGATACGCGCCGGCCTTGGTTCGGACTGGGTTCCATCCGGTCGACGGTGCCGAGTTCCTTCAGCAGATAGGCGCCTCTGACCGGCTGTGTGCCCTCGTCGCGAATCATTCGTGCGCCTGCGTGGAAGCACGGAACCGCGGAGTTGCCTTCGATTGGGTGGACGAACGGACGCCGCTGCGTGATGCGCTCTGGTGGGCGGATATGACCACCACACCGGACGGTGCGGATGTGACCGTGGCCGAACGTTTGGCGGACGTGTATCGCCGATATGGAGAGACCGACGTGGTCACGCGGTCCGTGCGGGAAGCTGAACCAGCGTTGCGCGAAGCTGCGGACCTGACTGAAGGTCGGTTACGGCTTCAGGTGAAATAGGGCTCTTCGGGCGGGCGTAGTCCGTGTTCGATTCTCTCCCTGATTGACGGATGAACATCGAGCTCCTCGAGCTCCTCGGGAGAGACCCATTGCACCGCCTTGGACTCCGAACTGGTCGAAGGTGTCCCGCCGATCGGTTCCGCGGCGAAGCAGATCGAGAATTCCTGTCGGACCTCGCCGTCGTCATAGGCAATGACGTGACGTGGGTCCGAGAAGATCCCGACGATTCCGACGGGGTGGACCTGAATGCCGGTTTCCTCGGCGACTTCTCGCACGACCGCGTCAGCGACCGTCTCCCCGACCTCCATCCCTCCGCCGGGAATCGAGTACTTGTCGTTGTCGGTGCGGTGAATCATGAGGATTCGTCCGTCGGCGTCTTGGACGAATGCGCTCACCGCAACTTTGAGGCTGTTGGCCTCCGGGGCTTCGGGGTCGTTGAAGTAGTCGGTCCTCATGCCACGCTCGCTTGGAGGTCTGAGGGCTTCGATCCTGCCCAAACCTGTTCGAAGCTGGTCACATACGTTTCGAAGAGGTCGCCCCCCGCCAATCGGCGGAGATGCATCGCTGGTGCGTACGCGCCTGGCTGTCCGTAAACGTGCATGTTGACGATCATCTCGTCGTCGAACCGAAATACGGAGTTGTACAGCGTGGTGTCGTGGTATCGGAGTGCCACGCCGTCGATCGAGGCCAGCGGCGTGATCAAGGAGAGGGCATTTCGGATACGCGCCGAAACGGTGCCGTCCGCAAGACGTTCCTCGCTGCTCCGCTTCGTCGCCTCGTCCGCTGCGGGGTTGCCGAACAGCAGTCGAATCGACGTGCCGTTCGCGGCCTTCTGCTTGATCTTTCGAGTGAACGACGGGTCCTCGGCAAGGAAGAGTCCCGCGAGAACGAGGATCTCGATTCGATCGTTTGCGCTGTCGAGAAGCCTGCCCCAGAGGTCGGCGGGTACGGAACTCCGGTGGGGAAAGACCTTCACGACCTCAGATTCGGCGATCGCCGAACGTCGTTCCGGGGCAACAGCATCCGGCCATAGGTAGTTCTCGGTCTCCTTGACCATGGAAGCGACTGTATGTCGGTGCCGGGGGTACGGAACACGGCCTTTAGTGATCCACCGCTCGACGGTCTTCTGGTCGACGCCAGTCGCGTCGGCAACGTGATCGACGTTCACGCCGTTTCGGAGCAGCGCTTCACGAAGTCGCTCGTTCGCCATTTCATCTCCAAGGGACGAGTAGGGACGTCTTTAGCATAGATGAGACGTCCCTAGATGTCCATGTATGCGGTCTATGTGTCCCGCCGATTCCTGGAAAGTACTGGTCAGCAAGGGATTTCAATCCACCGACATGGCATAAGACACAAGGAGCTGACAGCGATGGCTTTGAAGAATGTGTGGTTCACGCCCGAGTTTCACGAGGCGTTCCCTATGGGCTTGTTCCTGCTGGGTGAGATCCAGGCGGTGACGGAGTTCAGCACCGATCGCAACGCGCCCAAGGTTCAGAAGATCGATATCGACAACGAGGGCAACGGCACGCGTAAGCGGCTGTGGAAGGGCACAGTCACCGACCCGGCGGCGGCGAACGCGAAGCAGGCCAGTTTCGATCTGGTGTTCGTCTCGGATGTCCAGCCGGTTCCGGCGGCTCCGGAGATCGCGCGTGGCATGCGCCCGATCGAGCTGGAGGGTTTGCAGGTCAAGCCGAAGATCGCGGGTTCGGGCGAGTTCAAGAGCATTGGTTGGAACATCCGCGCGACCGGGATAAAGGGCGACAACAGCGGCTCGAACCAGGCCCCGTCCGATTCGGGTGCGGGTCGCTCGTCCGGCTCGAAGGCGGCGTGATGAGTGCGGCGGATCAGTCGGCGGGGATGCGTCTTGCGCGCTGGTCCGCCGCTGTCATCATCATCGGTGTTGGGGCGGCAGCATTTCGTCTGAGCTTCACCACCTTGCAAGATCTGGCCAAGCTGGCGCATATCCCGGCTCGGGATGCGTGGCTGTTCCCGTTGATCGTGGACGGCACGATCTTGCTGGCGACGTTCGGGGTGCTGGTGTGTGCCGGTGCCCCGGAACGTCGGTTCTTCGTGGCGGTCCTGGTCATCGGCTCGGCGGTATCGGTCGCCGGGAATTCCCTGCACGCGGTCGCTGCCGGTAACCCACTGCCGGGGTGGGCCTCGGCGCTGGTCGCGGCTATCGCTCCGATTTCCCTGCTGGCCGACACTCACGGCTTGGCGCTGCTCTTCCGTGCAGCACAACGCAATTCGATTCCCGAATCGGTCCCTGAGGTGGAGCCGGTCACCGAGCAACCCCTCATCGAAGAGTCGGCACCCATCCCGGTGCCTGTGCCCGATCCGATGCCTGAGCCCGTTGTTCCCGAGGTTCGACCGATGCCGGTGGAGCCTGTTCGTCCTATTCGTTCCGTGCGACCGGTGCAGCAGATGCTTCCGATCGCTGTCCCTGTTGGGGGTAACTGACATGTCCGTTTACGGCCCCGTTGCCGATGGCCTGCGCAACGTTAAATATGTTCCAGCGCCACGCTTCCAGCCTGTCGAGTCCGCTGCTGGAGTTTCGTTCCTCGTGGACGGCGTCGAGGTGCGCCTCAGCGTCGCCGATGCTCGCGCGCTCTCACATGTGCTGCCGAACGTGCTCGCTGAACACTCGGTGGCTCTGGCGTTTGCGCCGCTGCGGGAGGTGGCGTGATGTCCACTATCACAAGCCTGTTCGTCACCGGCGGCACGATCGCTGCTGCGGGTGGCATGGTGTGGCTGCGTCACCTCGGCGCGGGTACACGCCCTGCCACTGCGCAAGAGATCGCTGCGGAAGCTCCGGTCGAACTGCGGACCGCTGTCTTGATCTTTGCCGATCCGACACAGACCTGCGTCATGTTCTCGGCATTGGGCCTGGGTTCGGTCGAGGGTGGGTTTCCGTTTGTGGAGAGCTGCGACTTCAGCGCGTTCGGCCTCGACGTCGACGTACTAATGCTCGGTGGTCAGTCGCTGACCGATTGGAGCAACGATCAAACATTGAACCAGTTCGCCACCTATCTCGGTGTACCTAAGGTGACGGTCTCGTCACCTGAACCGAGCTGGGTCCGTCTCCAGGTGCGAGTGTTCGACACTCTTGCTGCCCCGGCAACGGCGCCGGAGATGGTTCACAACGGTGTGGACCTGGAGGCGGTCCCGGTTGGGGTCACCGAGCACTACGACACGTGGCGGCTGCGGGTGCTCTACGCGCACATCCTGCTCGCCGGTGCCACCGGTTCAGGCAAGGGCTCGGTGCTGTGGTCGATCATCGCTGCCCTCGGTCCCGCGATCCGTGACGGCCTGGTGGACGTTTGGCTGGCGGATCCGAAGGGCGGTGTGGAGTTCGGTGGCGGCGAGGGTCGGCTGTTCACCCGGTTCGCCACTGATACCGCCACCATCCTTGCGATGCTGCGCGAAGCCGTCGAAGTGATGGGCGAACGCCTGGCCCGGATGCGTGCCGCTGGTATTCGCAAGCTCGTTCCCAGCGTCGATGAGCCGTTGATTCTGATCATCATCGACGAAGCCGCGTCCCTGTCGTCCTATGCCGAGCGTGAAGAGCAGCAAGAGTTCCGGCGCCTGACCGGGCTTCTGCTGTCGCAAGGTCGTGCGGCCGCTGTGTCGGTGGTCGCGGCGTTGCAGGACCCGTCGAAAGAGACGATGCCCAACCGGCAGCTCTTCCCGGTCCGGATCGGCTTGCGCCTGGATGAGCCGACCCAAACGACCATGGTGCACGGCCAAGGTTCGCGTAACCGCGGTGCGCGTTGCGACGAGATCAACGAACACACCCCAGGTGTCGGCTACGTCGGTGAGGACGGCACAACGGAGTTCGTCCGGGTGCGTGCGTTCTACGTCTCTGACGACGACATCGACCGCGTTGTCGATGCCTACTCTCCGGCTCCTGCAATTGCCGGTCCTGCCGAGGATTACACCGGGTTCGATCCTGATGACCTCGGCGACGAGGACCAGGGACCGGTGGCGGCATGAAAACCGGATTCGTGATCGAGGCTCACGTGGTCATCTACTGCGACACCTGCGGAGACATCTACTCCGAGAACGGCAGCGAAGGCATCTGCTTCGACACCGTCAACCAGGCTGTCGGCTACCTCAACGCTCGCTCCGCCGGTGTCGGCTGGCTCTACGACGGCGACAAGATCGCCTGTGATGGGTGCCTGGCCGCAGCTCGCTGCCAAGAGCACGGGCACCAGTTTCCCGATCCCCGCCAGGCCGTGAAAAGGCTGCTGCGCGGTTCCGCTTCCCAATCCCGCGCCTGCACGGTGTGCGGTGTTCTCGAAATCGAGGTCCAGTCATGACCATTCGCCGTATTCACGACATCGACGGTTTCGACCGCGAAGACATCGACGCCGCTGTCCACATCCGTTCGGTGCGTCGCTGCCACCTCGAGCGCTCCGGCCTGGACTCGGTGACGGTCGCGGTTCACCTGCTGGTGGAGACCGGCGAGGTCCCTGGCTGGGATAACGGCCTGGACGAGGACACCGATACCGATTGGGGCTGGGCGGCATGACCGAGCGCACTACCGGCCCCTGCTGCGGTGTGCCGATGTGGATCGAGCCTTCCGATAGGTGGGGATAGATCATGCATTGCTACGAGTGCGGCCACTGGGAGCCATACGAGACCAGCGAAGACGGCCATTACTGCGGTGATCCCGAGTGCAAAGACTGTGGCGACTGGAGACCGCAGGAGCCGGACGAAACCTCCGATATCAACAATGACGACAGCCCGGTCCGCCCCTACGTCCCCCTGAGAGAGGCATGGTCCGATGACTGCCCGTTCTGACCGTGAAAGCAGTTCAGCGCAGGTGAAGACGGTGCAGTGGGGTGTGCTGATCGGTGAGCAGGTCCGTTCGCTCCCGAAAGCCCGCAGCGTCACCGCCGCTAGCCTGTACGCCTGCAACCTCAAGACCGGCAAGCGTGGCGTGAAAGCGGTTGTGGTGTATCGGGATTCGGAATCCGAAATGTGGCGCCGCTGGATCGATGAACAGCCGGTGCCCACTCAGCTCACGTTCGACATGCTCGCGAAGGAGGCCCGGTGATGGCCACGAAAACAACCGCTCATGACCCGTTCGACCTGCTCGGCCTGGCGGTGCTCAACACCGTGTGGTGGTCCTTCATCGGCGTCGGTGTGACGGCCTGGTGGATGGTGCTGTTCCCGATGATCTCGATCCCCATCGCGGTGGCTGTCGCGGCCGGCCTTTTCTTCGGCTGGCCGTGGGCGCTCGTGGTGGTCGGGGTGTTCACCGCGGGGATGGTGCTGTGGCGCCGTAGGAGTCCGGAGACCTTCGAGCGGTGGATCACCTCGCGGGCACGAAGCCGGTTCCTGACCTGGTTTCGATACCGCCGTCGCTGGGCTCGACTCATGACCGCATGCAACCTGACGATCACTCGCAACGATGCGACACTCGTTCCGCGGCTTGCCTCCGTCGCTATCGGCGACACCATCGACTGCGTACAGCTCCGGATGCTCGAAGGCCACTGCCCCGACGATTTCCAAAACCGCACCCAACACCTGGCCCATGCCTTCGGTACTCAGGAATGCCGGGCAACCATCGTCGGTCCCGGCGTCGTAGAGCTGGCCTTCCGGCACGCCGATTCCCTCGCCGAAACGATCGCACTCCCGCACATCGATGGTGGACTGCGTTGGGGCAAGGAGGCCGCGTGATGAACGCTGTGATCGACCTCCCCAGCACTCGGGAAACGGCGGCACAGCGTCGCGCCCTGCCGAACCTGTTCGAAGTCGCCCAAGCTGCCGCGGAGCAGTACGACGTGTGCAAGCGTCCGATCCCCATGCGGGTGGAAGACCCCCGCACCGGCACGGTCACCTACGAACCCTCACCGTGCAAGTCGACGATCGAATCGGTGTGCCGCGCCTGCGCTCAAGCCAACAGGGCGTTGCGTATCGCCCAGTGCCGCGAAGGCTGGCACATGAGCACCGAACCAGTCGCCGACAAATCCGACCCCACCGACAAGCAAGTCGAATTGCTCACCGCTCGTGCGGATCTCGTCGCCGACTACCGGCAAGCCGTCGACGACGGGAACGAGGATCTGGCCGCCCAGTTCCGGGAGATCATCACCAGCCTGGATCTCGAGCTGCGCGAAACCGGGCTGCGCGGTCGTCTTCCGGCGTTGGACGCGGTCACCAAGGATCGGCGCAAGCGCTCGACCAGGCGTCGTCAGGATGTGCCGAACTTGCCGCGCCGCAAGGTATCCAAACGCACCGTCGGCGAAGAGATCGGCGGGCATCTGTCCTCGATGTTCGTCACCCTCACCATGCCCGGCTACGGCAAGATCCACCGTGACGGCGCGACCACCGACAAAGGCGAACCCAGCTCCGACGGTTCCCCGGTCGACCCCGAAAGCTACGACTATCCGACCGCCGCCCGTGACATCGTGTTCTTCTCCAAGCTGATCGACCGCTGGATTCAGAACCTCCGTCGCTGCATCGGCTATGACGTGCAGTACTTCGGGACCGTAGAACCTCAGCGGCGTGGTGCCCCGCACCTGCACATCCTGATCCGGGGTGCGATCTCCCGCGAGATCATCAAGCAGGTCACCGCAGCCACCTACCACCAAGCGTGGTGGCCCCGATTCGACCGCGAAGACCAGGTGTACGGCGGCGGCCATCTGCCGGTGTGGGACCACAAGAAGGCCACCTTCGTTGACCCCGATACTGGGAAGGCGTTGACCTATTGGGATGACGCGCTGGACATCCTCGACGCGGTGGATGCTCTGGAACCGGCGCATACGGTGCGGTTCGGGTCGCAGATGGACCGCAAGCAGATCAAGGGCGTCGCTGCCGGAACCGAGAAGGCCGGCCGAACCATCGGCTACGTCACCAAGTATCTGGTGAAGTCCATCGCGGAAATCGTGGAACCGCAGTCCGATCGCGCCGCCGAACACTACGACCGGTTGCACGCCGAGCTGCAAAGCACTCCTTGCTCACCGCGGTGCCCGGTGTGGCTGAAGTACGGCATCGTCCCTCAAGGCGCCAGCGACAAGACCTCCCCTGGTCGTTGCAAAGGCAAAGCACACCGCCGAGACACCCTCGGCCTGCCCGGTCGTCGGGTGCTGGTCTCGCGCAAATGGTCGGGAAAGACGCTCCCGGATCACAAGCAAGATCGTGTCGATTTTGTTCGGAAACTGCTCGCCTCGGTCGGCATCGTGAAGCCGGACACCTCGCATTTGAAGGTCACCCCCGTAGAGCCTGGTGATAAGTCCCGGCCGCTGCGTGAGCACCTGATCATGGGCGCGATCGCCAAAAGAACGGCATGGCGTGCGGAGTACCTGCAAGCGCGGCTAGCTGCTGATTCACCTGGTGCGCAAGAAACTTCGGCAACTCGGCAAGTGGCGTAAGGAGTCAAGGTCATGGATACGCGACTAGTTGACGGGGGCTGGTACACCACGGCTGAACTTGCCAGGGTCCTCGGCATTGACCCGTCCAGCCTGCGGCGGTGGCGCACATCGAATCCGCCGTACGGACCTGCTTATGTGCGGGTTTCGACGCGGGTGGTGAAGTACAGCGCCGAGGATATCGAGGCGTGGTTGCATCGTCGGCGAACCGACCCCTCGACCTTGGCGGCGTGATGGCAGATTTCGTGAATCTCCCTGTGGGCATCCGTCTTTCGGCAGATATCGAAGAACGCGCAGACTACGGCAAACGGCCGTTCAAAGCGCGGGTGCGGTGGACCGACCCGGCCACCAAGAAACGTCCCTCGATATCTGAGCCGTTGCGACGCGGGAGGAGGCGGAAGAGTGGATTGCCCGGCTGCAACGGAAGGCGGCACAGGGCATAGACCCGAAAACCGCGCTCATGCGGCTCGGCGAGTATGGGGACGCGAATATGGAGCTGGCGCTACGGGGCTTGGAGAAGAAGACCAGGGACCCCTACCTTGCCGGGTGGCGCAAACGCGTGGTCCCAACGTTGGGGCATCTTCCGGTCGCGATGATCACGACAGGAGCCATAGATCGTTCCGTGGTCGGATGGATCAGCGATGGCGTGAGCAAGTCGACGGTGAAAAACAGCCTCGCAGTTCTGGTGCGGGTGATGGAACAGGCAGTGCGGGACGAGATCCGGGAGAAGAACCCGGCGCATATTCGCGGGTGGCAGAAGCTGTATCAGCAGATCGAAGACGAGCTCGATGACCCGCGTTCGTTGGCGCTGCCCAATTGGACAGCGCTGGTCACGCTCGCTGATGCCTTGGTGGAGCGTTCGGCAGATCGGTACCAGGGCTGGGGTGACGTTGTGATCTTTGCCGGGTGCACCGCCTCACGGATCGGAGAGGTGTCCGGGTGCCGAGTCGGCGATATCGACACCAAGACCTGGACGTGGCAGGTTCGTCGGCAGACCACACCATCGCCGGGCGGGATGGACGACAAGGGCACCAAGGGGAACCGGGCAAGGTACGTGCCGCTGATCGAGGAAGTTCGCGAGCTGATATCCAAGCGTCTCGACATGATCGGCCGAGACAATCTCGACGCTCGATTGTTCCGGGGTCCGCGTGGTGGTCGAATCGCAACCGGCGTTCTTCGGGACGCGACGCATTGGGACGACGTGGTCGCAAAGCTCGGCTACGAACACCTTCGTCGGCACGATCTCCGGCACACCGGCCTGACGTGGATGGCCGATGCCGGGGTCAGTCTGCATGTACTCCAGAAAATTGCCGGGCACGCCGACAGTCGGACAACCGAGAGGTATTTGCACCCGGATCGGCGGGAGATCACCGGCGCCGGGGACAAGCTCTCCGAGCACCTGCGGTCCCGTTCTGGTCCCGCTCTGCGAGTGATCTAATAACGAAAATCCCCTTCCGACCCAGGTCAGAAGGGGATTTTGCTTGTCGGGATGACAGGATTTGAACCTGCGACCACTTGACCCCCAGTCAAGTGCGCTACCAAGCTGCGCCACATCCCGGTTGCGTCCGCATGCGGGCGCTCGAAAAGATTACCTCAGAGAGGGGCGAGACACCGAATCGCCTGGTTGATGGCGTGGCGGGCGGGTTCGGGAGTTACAGGGGTGTAACTCGGGCGGCGGCTCGGGGGTCGTCGGCTACGGCGAACCAGACGTCGAGGGCGGTGCCGTTGCGACGACCGATGAGGCGGACGTTGTCGCCTGCTTTGAGGGGTTTGGCGTATTCGATGACGGTGCGGTGGGGGCCGGATATCAGGTCGGCGTGGGCGGCGAGGAGCTCTTCCAGGGCGCCGAGGTAGACGGCGTTGTTGACGTGGTCGAACCAGTCGATGTCGGCGATGCGCAGCGGGAAGGGTAGTTCGTGGACGCCGGGTTCGTCCGGTGCGGGGATGAGGGTGGTGAGAGCGGCTTTCCAGCGGAGGCGGTGTTCGGTGGTGCTGGCGAGCAGGGGGGCCATGAATCGGTCGCTCATGCGGGCGGGGACACCGGATTCGGTGCCGAAGTGGATGAGGAAGGCTTCGGTTTCGACGAGGCCGCCTTTGCTGCCGCAGATTTGGACGCGCATGTTGCACCAGCGGTTGGAGAGGCCAGAGCACCAGCGGCGGAGGGTGGCGTATTCGCCGAATTCGATGGGCTTCAGTACGTCGATGACGGTGCGGCGAACGACCCAGCCGCGGTGGGTGTCGCCGTCCTCGACAGCGTCGAGGTGGTCGAAGCCGATGTCTTGGAGGTAGCGGGCGATGGCGTCGAGGCGCAGGCGTTGGTCGCTGTCGGTGTCGGCGAGGCGCACCGGCCAGCCCGTCTGGAACGGGGATACGGTAGTAGGGCGCTCCGACAGCACGCTGGGAATGACCATGACCCGAATAATGCCAGGTCGGGGCAGTTAGCACGCATTCCGAGCCGCTCGCGTCGCATATAGCGGGCAATTCGGAGCAGTCTGCATTCAGGTGCGTCGCCGTCGTCCGTCGTTGGCCGCCGCCGGGGCAGCCGACCATCGGTCACCTTCACTCAACCCGCTGCCGCACCCGGTTCCGGCCACCGCACGAGAACCCTCTGACCCGATGGTTGTCCCGATAGACGGGAGACATACCCGAAGCTGAGAGCCCGACCGCGGGCGGTGGAAATCTTCGCGCACTGCCGCGCCGCCAACACTGTTGCGAAAACCTGATGGTCATCGACCCCCCGGACAACGATCCACAGTCGGGCGGAATGACAACAGGCCCTGTTCACGCACCGTCAGGAGATGGACAATTCGGCGCCACCCTGTTCGAGGATTCGGGCCAAATCGGCGGGGATGGGCATGGGAGTGGTGATACCGACTGCGGCGCGGCCGGTATTGCCGATCGGGACGCGGCCGACCGATGAACCGAGGCCGGCTACCGACAGTCGGACCAGCTGACCGAATGCTTCGCCCCGGTCGTGGCAGCGCAGAGCCAGACGCAGCATGTGCCAGTGGGCGCGGGTGTGCGGCCGAGCCCAACGCTGGGACAGGATGTGCGCGCGTTCCAGTGCGCGCCACATTTCATCGAGATCTGTTGTGGTGTAGGCAGATTCCAGCTCAGCTTCGAAGGCGGCGCGGACTGTGGATGGAAGGGGAGCCATGGTTTTCCTCCTCGAGGGGTGTCATGAACCAGACTCGCCCACCGGCGCATCGGGTGGCTTGAACAAACCTGCTGTCCAGCCGACGGGTAGCTCGGCGACCCAGCGGATGCCGCGGAACTCCGATGGCGGAGCGCCGAACATGCTGCGGCACACGCGTGTCAGATGGGCGCTGTCGGCGAAACCCGCGCTGTGTGCGACAGCGGTCAGTGCGTGGCCCGCCGCGAGTAGTTCGACGGCACGCTGCAGCCGCAGCCATCGGAGATAGGGCCGGAAAGGCAGACCGATCTCGGCGGAGAAGACATGGGCCAGTCGACTTTCCGACAGGTGAACCGCATCGGCGAGTTCGGCGAGTCGGATGGGGCCGCTGCTCAACCGGTCCGGAAGCAGGCGCAGCACTTCGGACACCGCGGGATGACGCGTTGGACCGCCCGTCCCGAAACTCGAACCACTCTCGTGCAGCCATTCCATCGCTGCGCCATGGCGCACGGTCGAATGCGGCGGTTGCCGCACCGAGCCGGATCGCACTGCCGAATTCACCCACGTACATATGGCATCGAGCTCTCTGGGCGTTGCACCCATTGCCTCACTCGGTCTGCCGATTCCTGTTGGTGGCTCGTTGCCTGCGAGCGGATGCGGGCGGGTCACCAGTTGCTGCGGGACACACAAGGATTGACCAGCACAGACCCAACTACCCACCGCCGCACGCGGATTCGGCCGCCTACTCAGCTCCGAACCCACTGCGGACTCCGGATCGATGTGCACCAGGATCCCATCGGCCGCGCCGTGTACAACCGCGTGCGGCACATCGGGCGGAATGACAGCGGACCGGCAGACCGACTGCTCCCCCACCGCATCCTCGAGCACCATGTCGGCGCGAGTCGCGATCACCTGCACGGTGTGATGAGCATGCATGGCCGCTGCACCCACTGCACCGGTGATCACCAGAAGACCGGGACGCAGCACAGCCAGTCCCGCCCACCGATGTGGATCCATGTCAGCGACCTCGCCCATCCCCTCAGTGTCAGCCCTGGACACAGCGGAGGAGAAATCCGCCACGGAAGCCTGACGTGCGCGCAACGGCCGAGCCCGCTCTCCCACAGCTGATAGGAGAGCGACTCGGATGGTCGTCCGCACAAGATGCTTCGGCTGCGGGTGAAGTCTCCTAACAGCGTATGAAGGCTCCCCACAGCGCACCGGCAGGAGCCGATTCCAGCTAGCCCTGCTTCCAGGCACCCGAGGCAACCGCGTCGTGCACGTAGTCGGCGAAGTCGATCGGCTCGCGGCCGAGGAGACGTCGGACCGTGTCGGTCACCATGGCGTTTCGTCCGTCGAGGAGAGTGGCAAAGATGTCGAGCATGCCGGCGACCTCTTCGTCGGGCATCCCGACCTCGGATGTCAACACCGCGCCGAACTGCGCGCCGGTGACGGGGATGTACTGGACATTCCGACCGGACTCCGCCGCGATTGTGTCGACCGCGTCGCCGAAGCTCAGCAGTCGGGGGCCGGTCAGTTCATAGTCCTGGCCCGCGTGTCCGTCCTCGGTCAGCGCGGCGGCCGCGACGTCCGCGAGATCGCCGGAGTCGATGAAGGGCTCCAGCACCTGACCGGCGGGGAAGGCGACGCCGCCGGCCAACACCATGTCGGTGAAGACTCCCTCGTCGAAGTTCTGGTTGAACCACGCGGCCTGCAGGACTGTCCATTCAGCGCCGCTCTCGCGCACTGCCTGCTCGGCCGGAGCGGCCTGATCTTCACCACGGGCAGACAACAGCACGAGTCGCTGGACGCCGTTCGCCACGGCCAGTTCGCTGAACGCCCGGATGGTGTCACCGGCGCGGGGATCCCCGATGTCCGGGGTGTACATGAGGAACACTCCGTGCACACCCTGGAGTACCGACGCCCAGGTGCTGCGGTCCTCCCAGTCGAACGGGATCTCCGCGGAGCGGGACCCGATGCGGACCGGAAACCCCTTGGCGGCCAAGCGCTCTGCTACGCGGCGACCCACCTTGCCGGTGCCGGCGGTGACGAGGATGGTTTCGGTGTGGTTCTGCGTTGTTGTCATGCTCCCAGTCAAGCCGGACGGGGATCAGCAGACCATCGGCGAAAGACTCGGCTCCATGTCTGTGCGTCTACGTCACGGAGACGCACAGCCGAACACTCGTCATAGCCATAGGAATCACGAGCGTTCCGTGCGTGAAATTTCCATATCAAAGCCCGACGGGGCTCGATTGGGCCACTTGGTCATTTCACGACTTCGATTACATCACCGGGCGATACATGGTGGTACAGCGTCTCAGCACCCTCGGGTGTCATTCGTATGCAACCGTGCGACTGTTCTTCGATCGGTCCGATATGAGTGGCAATGTCGCCGTTGAAGAACACTGCCCAGCGCATCGGCGCATTGTGCATCGTGCTCCAATGGTCTTCCTTCTTGAACGCGACGCGGAAGACGCCGGGAGGAGTTTCATATCCCGGTCTACCATGCGAAATCGGCGTCGGGCCGTAGGTCACCTTGCCGTTGTCCAGCAGCCATGCCTGATTGGTCGAGAGTTGCATGCATACTCGCGCCGCCTCGGTGGTGCACGGCGCGACGACCGGAGCGGGCACAGGCGGGATCAGTGCTGGTAGACCAGGAATATCCGGGCCGCCCGGCCACAATGGTTCGGCGTACGCGGGGGCTATGACGGCGAGTCCGGCCGATGCAGCACTGATGAAAATCACCGATCTGGCCACCCATTGGAGTAAGCGCTTGTTGCTCATGGCGTTTCTGACCTCTCTACCCTTGCCCGTCACCCTGAGTACCGCCTGCCAGGGCGATGGGGCCATCTCGTCGGCACAAGCTCGGAACAATCTGGAGGTGTTGAAGATCATTGTGAACCGCATTCCCGCTCCTTGCGAGACATTCCGTTCATATTCACCGCGCCAATTGAGTGATCAAGATCGACACATGGGGCAAATAGCGGCGCAAACCCGTGAAACCTTCCGACTGGTCGGAGCTGATTTGTTTATCGCACGACTGCCCCGCACAACAACCTGCCCGAACACGGTGGTGGCAAGAGCGCGCTACCGTGGTAATCGAGTGCTGATCGCGCTTGCGGCCCGAGTTCGTATCACGGATCGACGAGACCGAAGATCGGTTCATGGCGAAGGAACGAGTGATCTTGCGACCAAGTCCGGCACTGCCGGTGTCCACGGCGGCGCGGACCACCATTCTGACCACCGGTTCCAGGTTCCCCATCGACACCACAGGCGCCCGAGCAGCCGACCGCCCGGGGACGTCGCCGGCGCAACGGCCACTGACGAACGGCGGAGTGGCTCTCGCAGCAGCAACTTCGGCGGCGACCTGCATCCGCCACATCCCGACCGCACCAGATAAACCTCCTACCGAGGTCTCGGGGGCCGCCGAGCAGAAAATCGACGACCGCTTCGCGGGCACACCCACCACGTCGACAACGTGCAACCGGTGACCACGTCCAGCACACGCCAGAAAGTCGGTGCGGCCCTTCTTGTCCTGACGATCTCTTACTACGTCGTCGAATTGATCGTCGCGTCACGCTGGCCCGTACCCCATGCCTATAGCTGGGCACAGAACATGATCAGCGACCTCGGCGTCCCCGAATGCCTCGCTGACATGCACAAGTACGGTGACAGCGCACTCAGCGGCCGTTATATCTGCTCGCCGTGGCATGCGCTGATGTCCGCCGAGTTCGTCTTGCTCGGCATCCTGATACTCGCCACCGCCATCCTGCTCTCGCCGTTGCTACCGAAAACTCCACTCGGCAAGGCACTTCCGTATCTGGCCGCGATCAACTGCCTCGGCATGGTCCTCGTCGGCACCTTCCCGGGCAGCGCGGGCGAAATACCCGGCGGCAGCCGATTTCGCGCCGTCGCGCATCCCGTGGGCGCGTACCTCGAATTGCTGACCGGTATTGCGATCATGGCGATAGTCGCCTACCTCTATTGGTCGCATCGCGCTTACACCGCAATCACTCTCGCGCTGCTCGCCGCGAGCCTCGTGGGCGTGGTCGCCGGACTCACCACCACGCATCTGGGCATGGAACCCGGCGCCGCCGTACGACTCGCGATAGATCCTTTCGTCTGGTGGCGGATCATGACCGGCGTAGCACTGCTCCTCGCACCCGCGCGATTCGCCACACGCCGAGCCTCGTGAGCGGCTCACGAAGAGCTCACCGCGCACCTGGACAACGCAGCACTGGTCGCCCCATCCCCCGCGACCCGATCCGGTCGCGATGTTCGCGGGCGCGAACCTCCACCGCCGCGGGCCTCCGATGGGACAGACTCTGTCCAGGACGCGCGGAACGGTCGCGCTACGGTGTGCCGGACCGACATCCCGCGGGTTGCGCCGCGGGATGTCGGCAGGGTGGCGTACTGCGACGTCGACAGACCGAATACCTCGAGCTCCTCCCCCCGATGGCCGACCGCATATTCAGCCACGTAACAGCGGTCGCCGCGAAAGACTTCTGGCCACAGGGCCCGGTCGCGATCAGAGGGGCGTACGCCGTATCGGCCTACGCCCCTCTGAGTGCGGAACGGCGACAAACGTTTTCGTCGCCGTGATTGCTATTTCTTACGCTCCCGCTTTTCGCGCACGCGGACCGATACCCGCACCGGCGAACCGTCGAAGCCGAACTCCTCACGCAGCCGGCGCTCGATGAAGCGCCGGTAGCCCGCCTCCAGGAAGCCGGTGGTGAACAGCACGAAGGTCGGCGGGCGCGTCGTCGCCTGGGTGGCGAACAGGACGCGGGGCAGACGGCCACCGCGCATGGGCGGCGGGGTTGCCGCAACCACTTCCTTGAGCCAGTTGTTCAGGCGGCCGGTGGGGATTCGCTTGTCCCAGGATTCCAGGGCGGTTTCCATTGCGGGGACAAGCTTTTGGACGGCGCGGCCGGTATGGGCGGAAATGTTCACCCGCTGCGCCCACGGCACACGGACCAGGTCTCGATCGATTTCACGATCGAGTTGCAGGCGGCGGTCCTCGTCGACGAGGTCCCACTTGTTGAAGGCGAGCACGAGCGCACGACCGGAGTCGGCGACCATGCTGATCACCCGCAGATCCTGTTCGGTGATCGGCTGCGAGGCGTCGACCAGCATGATCGCGACCTCGGATGCCTCCAGCGCCGACTTGGTGCGCAGCGAGGCATAGAACTCCATGCCACTGGCATGGGAGACCTTGCGGCGCAGACCCGCGGTGTCGACGAATTTCCAGACCTTGCCGCCCAACTCGACCAGCGAGTCGACCGGGTCGACGGTGGTGCCGGCAACGTCGTGCACCACCGAGCGCTCGTCGCCCGCCAATTTGTTGAGCAGGCTGGACTTGCCGACGTTCGGCTTGCCGACCAACGACACCCGGCGCGGGCCGGTGCCGCCCGAACCCTCACGCGGGGTTTCCGGGAGCACGGCCAGCACGTCGTCGAGCAGGTCACCGGTGCCGCGACCGTGCGCGGCCGAAACCATGCGCGGTTCGCCGAGACCGAGTGACCACAGGGCGGCGGCCTCGGATTCGATTTTCTGATCGTCGACCTTGTTGGCAACCAGGATCACCGGGATCTTGGCCCGGCGCAGCTTCTTGACCGCGGCTTCGTCGGTGGCGGTCGCGCCGACCACCGCGTCCACCACGAGCAGGATCGCGTCGGCGGTGCTCATGGCCAGTTCGGCCTGGCGCGCCACCGACTGCTGCAGGCCCTTGGCGTCGGGCTCCCAGCCGCCGGTGTCCTGAACCAGGAACTTGCGACCGGACCAGTTCGCCTCGTAGGACACCCGGTCGCGGGTGACACCGGGAATGTCTTCCACGACCGCCTCGCGACGGCCGATGATCCGATTGACCAACGTCGACTTGCCGACGTTCGGGCGGCCGACCACGGCAAGGGTCGGCATCGGGATATGCGCGTCGAGATCGAATTCACCGTCGAGATCGACCATCTCCCAATCGGATTCATCGCTCCATACGCCGTCGCCGGCGAGAACATCCTCGCTCACTTGGCACCTCCCATCCGGCTCGTCGAAACCTGCCGGCGCACAACGCGAAACAGCTCGTCGATGACTTCGTCCATATTCATGTCACTTGTGTCGACCAGCACCGCATCCTCGGCGGGACGCAGCGGCGACACCTTGCGGGTGGAGTCGAGGTTGTCGCGGCGCTGCACGTCGGCGAGCACGGCCTCGTAATCGTCGCCGCGGCCCTCGCGGATGTTCTGCTGGTTGCGCCGCTCGGCGCGCGCCTCCGCCGAGGCGGTCAGGTAGATCTTGGCGTCCGCGTCCCGCAGCACGACGGTACCGATATCGCGCCCCTCGACCACGATTCGCTGTGCCGTGGAGGTGATGTCGCGCTGCAGAGCAACCAACAGATCACGCACCTCCGGCACAGCGGACACCGCGGAAACTGCCTTGGTGACGGCATCGCCGCGGATCTCCGACGACACATCGATACCGTCGAGCAGGATGACTTCCCGACTCGGATCGGTGCCGATCGTCAGCGGCAACTCCTTGACGGCCGCACCGATAGCCGCGGTGTCGGTCAGCTCGATGCCTGCACGCAGCACGCGCAGCGTCGCCACGCGGTACATCGCGCCGGTATCCAGGTAGTTGGCGTCCAACCGAGTCGCCAGACGACGCGAGACGCTGGATTTGCCGGTGCCCGAAGGTCCGTCCATCGCGACGACAAGTGGCGAAGTGCCCGATATCTGCCCTAGGGCCTCGACCGGAATCTCCACACCGTTCACAACGACACCGCCTCATACAGTTTGCCGACTTCATCGCGACCGAGCACACGCAGCGTGCCGGGCCGTTGATCGCCCAACGCGACCGGACCGATATTGGTGCGCACCAGCCGGGTCACCGGGTGGCCGACGGCATCGAGCAGTCGGCGCACGATGTGCTTGCGTCCTTCGTGCAACACCAGTTTCACCAGGGAACGTCCCTCGCCCAGCTCGAGCACTTGGAACTTGTCGACCTTCGCGGGGCCGTCCTCCAGCTCGATACCGTCCTTGAGACGCTTGGCGATCGACTTGTTGACCTCGCCGTTCACCGTCGCCAGGTAGGTCTTCGGCGTCTCGAACGAGGGATGCATGAGCCGGTGGGCGAGATCACCATCATTGGTGAGCAGCAGCAGGCCCTCGGTATCGGCGTCGAGCCGACCGACATGGAACAGGCGTTGCCCGGCCGCGATGCGCTCGGCGACGATATCGCCGACGCATGGACGTCCGAGGTCGTCGGACATGGTGGACTGCCAGCCCTTCGGCTTGTTCAGCGCGATGTGGACGAGTTCTTCGCGCACCATCACGCGCGTCCCGTCGACACGGACGACGGCGGTCTGCGGGTCGATCCGCAGACCCTGCTCGGTGACAATGGCGCCGTCGACCTCGACGCGACCCTGCTCGATCATTTCCTCGGCAGCGCGACGCGAGGCGACGCCCGCCTTGGCGAGCACCTTCTGCAACCGTTCGCCTTCACCTGCAGGCAGTTTGACGTGACCTTCGGCGACGGGCTCGACGTGCTGCCGCTTGGCCGGCTTGGCGTTGTTCAACAGTGTCGGCGCGACAACTTTGCGCTCCGGCTTCGGATTCTTGGCCTTGCGTGGGCTCGCCCCAGCCGTCGGAGACTGTGCGGGCCGCCGCGCGGCACCGCCCTCCGAGGCGCCGCGGTAGCCACCTTGCGACGAACCACGTTGCGCGGCACCGCCTTGCGCGGATCCACGGTAGCCGCTGTCGCTCTGCGAACCGCCACGGTAACCACCGCCCTGCGACGAACCACGCTGACCGGAACCACCCTGCGAACCACCGCGATAGCCACCGTCGCTCTGGGAACCGCCACGGTAACCACCGCCCTGCGAACCACCCCGGTAACCACCGCCCTGCGAGCCACCCCGGTAACCACCGCCCTGCGAACCACCACGATAGCCACCCTCACCCTGCGAGCCACCCCGGTAACCACCGCTCTGCGACGAACCACGGTAACCGCCCTCGCCTTGCGAGCCACCGCGATAGCCGCCGCCTTGTGCGGAACCACGCTGACCACCCTGCGAACCGCCACCACCCTGGGAGGAGCCGCGGTACCCGCCCTCGCCCTGCGAGCCACCGCGATAGCCGCCACCCTGCGACGAACCACGCTGACCACCCTGCGAACCGCCACGATAGCCACCGTCGCCCTGCGAGCCACCCCGGTAGCCGCCGCCCTGCGGCGAACCGTGATGGCCGCCCGCAGCTTGTGAACTCCCCCGTTGACCCCCCTGCGAACTGCCGCGGTAGCCCCCGCTCTGCGAAGATCCGCGTTCACTTCCTCCCCAGGAAGCTCCACGCTGTGTTTCTCCCCGTTGTGCCGAACGGGCTCCTTGGGAGCCTGCGTCACGGCCTGCGCCGCCTCTGGTGGGCTGGTCGCTTCGTTTTCTACGATCCGGTGTGCCATCTCGGCGAGCGGGCGTATTCATGTTGTCCTGTCAGTCCTCGGTGCCGAGGTCCAAATCGGCCTCGGCTGGTTTCCTCAGCCTGGTGTAACGGGGATCCGTGTCCAGGCTCTCGTTGATCTCATCGATCAGGTCGACGCCCGGAAGTAGGGGCGCCAGTGGCGGCAGATCGGTCAGCGACGGGAGTCCGATCCGTTCCAAGAACAGCTCGGTTGTGCAGTACTGCGTACCGTTCGTCTCCGGGTCGACCCCGGCCTCGGCGATCAATCCCCGAGCCAGCAGGGTTCGCATCACCCCGTCGACGTTCACGCCGCGCACCGCGCTGACCCTGGTTCGGGTCACCGGCTGACGGTATGCCACCACCGCCAGCGTTTCCAACGCCGCCCGCGTCAATTTCGACCGAGCGCCGTCGAGCAGCATCCGTTCCACATACGGCGCGTACTCGCTGCGAGTATAGAAGCGCCAACCGTCCCCGACGAAACGCAGATCAATACCGCTACCTCGCGCGGACAGTTCTGCCGACATTTCCCGCAGCGTGCGATCCACCCGCGCCGAAGTGTCCGCCAACGCGTCTGCCAGCAACTCTACCGGGGCCGGAGCGTCGACAATCAGCAGCATGGCCTCCAGCGCCGACCGGAATTCGGCGTCGTCGAGCGACTCGGGGGTGAACTGCGCCACTGCGTCGCTCTCGGAGTCGTTCTCGACCTGCTCGCTGGCAGTCCTCGCTCGCGGGGCATCGGCGTCGTCGCGCTCGGGATCCGCGCTCGACCCACTCGGTCCGGCGGTGTCGGCGGTGCCGTCGTTCTCCGCGATCGCACCCGCGGCTCGCGCATCGCCCGCCGAAATGTCGGCGGTGGCCTCGCCGTTCTCGCTCACCCGTAGTCCTCCTCGATAGTCACGGCGTCTGCCGTCTGCACGGTGTCGTCCTTCGGGTCACCGATCCAGCTGACCGAGAGCGGGCCGAGCGGGTCGGGCTGGTCGAACTCGATTGTTTTGCCGCGATACAGCTCCAGCAAGGCCAGGAAGCGGGCGACGATCTGGATCGGCACGTCGCAGTCGACCACCAGTTCACCGAACGTGGTCCAGCCGCCCGGTCCGCGCAGTTTCAGCATTTCGAGCACGATGGCGGCCTGCTCGACGACCGAGATGGCGTGCGAGTGCAGGTGGTCGAGGCCGACCTTGGGCACCGGGCGCGGCCGGAACGCCGCGGCGGCGATGGCAGCGAATTCGTGGGCGTCGACCCCCAGCGTAACCTCGGGCAGCAGCTCGGCGAAGCGCTCCTCCAGCCCGACCGCACGCGGGTAACGTCGCAGCGCGACGGCCTCCAGCTCACCGAGCAGCTCGGCCACCTGCTTGAACGCGCGGTACTGCAGCAAACGCGCGAACAACAGATCGCGCGCCTCGAGCAGCTCGAGGTCCTCGGCGTCGGTCATCTCCCCCGACGGCAACAGCCTGGCCGCCTTCAGGTCGAGCAACGTGGCTGCGACGACCAGGAATTCGGTGGTCTGGTCCAAGATCTTGTCGGCACGCAAGGCCTCCTGCTTGCCGCCCTCCGAGCTCGCCGTCAGCGCCGCCGTCAATGCCTTCGTGTAGGCGATGAACTCATCGGTTACTTGGTGCAGTGCCACCTCGGTGACATCGAGCTTGCGCGAGCTGATCAGCGTGAGCAGCAGATCGAACGGTCCCTGGAAATTGCTCAGCCGCAGATGGAATCCAGTCTGCTGGTCCGAATCGCCCGTACCGACGACAGACTCCGAGCCGAGTATTTCCGTGGTTGACGATGGCGCCGGCTCAGCCGCTTCCGTCACCGGCCGGACCGGTGGATGACTTCCCGCGCCATCGCCCGATATGCTTCGGCCCCAGCAGATTTCGACGCCCACGTGGTGATGGGTTCGCCCGCGACACTGGCATCGGGGAACCGGACGGTGCGCGAGATGGCCGTGTCGTAGACCAGGTCGCCGAACACCTCGACAACACGCGCCATGACCTGGCGCGAATGTAGTAGCCGCGCATCGAACATGGTCACCACGATGCCGTAGAGGCTCAGCCTCGGGTTGAGCCGGTCACGCACCTTCTCCACAGTGTCGTTGAGCAGTGCGAGCCCGCGCAGCGAGAAGTACTCGCATTCCATCGGGATGATCACGCCGTCCGAGCAGGCCAGCGCGTTCACCGTGAGCAGGCCGAGCGACGGCTGGCAGTCGATGAGGATGTAGTCGTAACGGTTGCGCACCGGCTCCAGCGCCCGCGCCAGTGTCTGCTCCCTGCCCACCTCGTTGACCAGCTGGATCTCCGCCGCCGACAGGTCGATATTGCTCGGCAACAGATCCAGGTTCTCGACGCGGGTCTCCATCAGCACGTCTTCGATGGACACCTTGGAACCGATGAGCAGGTTGTGCACCGTCAGATCGAGATCATGGTGGGCCACACCCAATCCCGCCGACAGCGCGCCCTGCGGGTCGAGATCGACGAGCAGTACCCGCCGGCCGAATTCCGCGAGCGCCGCACCGAGGTTGATGGTCGAGGTCGTCTTGCCGACGCCGCCCTTCTGATTGCACATGGCGACG
This sequence comes from Nocardia sp. NBC_00403, assembly GCF_036046055.1. Classification (NCBI taxonomy): domain Bacteria; kingdom Bacillati; phylum Actinomycetota; class Actinomycetes; order Mycobacteriales; family Nocardiaceae; genus Nocardia; species Nocardia sp. NBC_00403. Next base: position 4,032,592 of record NZ_CP107939.1, on the reverse strand, counting down.
ATCAGGGCATCGCCGTGCCGCTCGAGCGGAGGCGGGTCGGGAACCACACGCAGTGGCCTCCCGGTGGGGCCCAGCGCCGCGTCGTCGGGGACCGGTTCAGCGCCATTGCCCCACAGCGTCTCCGCCGCGGCCGCCGAGTACGGCCCCTGCGGGGTACCCGTAAGCGGCTGCGCCCCAGCACTGATCGGCGGCTCTGCCGCACTGGCTGTCGTCACGATCCGCTGCTCCTTATACGTTCCTACCCGTTGCCTCGCCGAGCGTAGCGAGGCCGATCGGGCCCGACCTCGCTTTCGTACGGTCCAGCTCTCGAAAGAACGCTACCGCTTGACTGTGTCCAACTACCGCGCCTCAGCGCGGCGTGTTCGCAGTGAAACGTTACCTCTCACTCTCTCACCGCCACTCGGGTCCGCCGTCGAAATGGACGTCGAACCGGTCGTGCAGCTCGTCCATACTGTCCCAATCCGCCTCGCCTCGCGCGATGCGACCGAGTTGCCGAAAGTATTCGAACCGGACGATACCCGGTGTGAGCACCGCCAGGAACTCTGCCGGGCCGTCTGCCGAGGCACCGAACGCGTGCACCGTGCCCGGCGGGACCACGACCAGGCCACCTGTGGACACCGACTGAAGTTCGCCGTCGACAAGGAATTCCATGGTTCCCGCCAACACATAGAAGATTTCCGTCGACTTGGTGTGGTGATGCGGCCGTGTTCCGTTCGCGCCCGCCTGCAGGACGAGCCGATTGGCTCCGAACAAGCCATCGGAGTTCTCGCTGTCCTCCAGCAGCCGGAAAGAACCGCCGCCGGGCAGCGACACCGCTTCGACGTCCGACTCGTGGACGATGAAAGCCTTTGACATTCAACTCACCTCACATGCTCAGCCGACATATTGCCGAGCCGACACAGCACGGGCCCGACACGAAAACCAACCGGACCGAGGTCCATTTTCTTCCTCAGTACCCGAGGAAGGCCGATTTCCGCCAAGGGGCCAGGCCGAATTCGCCTGAAATACGCCGGGTCTCGCGGTCCCGAGCCGCGCCCGTCTAACGCGCGCGTGGATGCGCGGTGGCCCAGACTTCGCGCAAGGTGTTGATGGTGACCAAGGTATAGATCTGTGTCGTCGTGACAGACGCGTGCCCGAGCAGTTCCTGCACCACGCGTACATCCGCCCCACCGTCGAGCAGATGTGTTGCGAACGAATGCCGCAACGTGTGGGGGGAGACCGTCGCACCGATGCCGGCACGTTCGGCGACCGTCTGCAGAACCTGCCAGGCCGTCTGCCGCGACAGCCTGCCCCCGCGCACGTTCAGAAACAGCGCGCCCGCATTGCCTTTGCCGCTCGCGGCGAGCACCGGCCTGCCTCGCACCAGGTACGCGTCCACCGCGGCGAGCGCAGGCCTACCGATCGGCACCATGCGCTGCTTACCACCCTTGCCGTGCAGCACCAGCGCGCGCTCATCAGTGTCGAGGTCATCGACGTCGAGCCCGACCATCTCCGAGATCCGTGCGCCGGTCGAATAGAGCAGCTCGAGTAGTGCACGGTCACGCAGGCCGCGCGGCCCGCCATCCGTTCCGGCCGCGGCATCGGAATCCTCGGCATCCATCGGTCCGCCACCCGCGGCTTCCAGCAACCGCAGCACCTGGTCGTAGGGCAGCGCTTTGGGCAAACGCCTGCCCGGTGCCGGCGGCTTCACGGCATGTGCGACATCGGTCGTGGTGAGGCCCTCGGCCGCCGCGAATCGGTGCAGCCCGCGCACTGCGATCAGTGCGCGGGCCACCGAGCCTGCCGCCAGCGGCGGATGGTCGGCACTTCCTGCCCGCAACATCATAGTGAACTCGGCGACATCGGACTCGGCGACCGTGTCGAGGCCGATGACACCGCGACCGGCGAGGAAATCCCGGTAGCGCCCGAGGTCACGGCGGTATGCGCCGAGAGTGTTCCGCGCGGCGCCGCGCTCGACCGCGAGATGGTCGAGATAGGCGTCGATCTCCCGCGCGAGCACCGCCGAATCCTCGGTCAGTCTTCGGACTGCCGCTGAGCCGCCTTGCGGCGCAGGAACGCAGTGGGCTGACCCGGCCACGGTGCGTCGGCGGGTCGTAGCTCGGCGCTGCCCGCCCGTGCCGCCGCAAGCGCCAGTACCCCGGCAACCGCCGTCGCGTTGACGATCTCACCCGCCAGTGCAGCACGCACGGCCGCATCGACCGGCATCCGAACCAGCTCCAGATCCGCTTCCTCGTTTTCCGGCTCGGGCTGATGGGTTTCGTACAGATCCCGCGCGAGGTAGACCCGCAGCACCTCATCAGTGAAGCCGGGCGACAGCGCGACATCCACCAGCACCGACCACTCCCGGGCGGCGAGACCGGTCTCCTCCGCGAGCTCGCGCTCGGCCGCTTCGAGCGGATCCTCGCCCGGCAGATCGAGCAGCCCGGCGGGCAACTCGAGCAACCGAGTGCCCAGCGGATGCCGGTACTGCCGGATCAGCACCACGTTGTTGTCGTCGTCGATCGCCGCGACGGCAACCGCACCATGGTGCTCGATCACCTCACGCTCGACGACCCGACCACCGGGCATTGCCACCTGGTCCAGCCGCAGCGCGAGGATCGCACCGCTGTAGACGGTCTTGCTGGACACCGTCTCGAAATCGTGACTACCCGGTCCACCCCCGTGCGCGGTCATTACGATCCCTGATCCGCGTCCGCGAGCTCTTCTTCGGGCAGGTCGACCGGAAGTCGCTCGGCCAGCTTGTATTTCAGCGCGGCCGCGATGAGCGCGGCGAACAACGGGTGCGGGCGGGTCGGACGGCTCTTCAGCTCCGGGTGCGCCTGGGTGGCGACGAAGAACGGGTGCTTGTCGGCGGGCAGCTCGACGAACTCGACCAAGTGCCCGTCCGGCGAGGTGCCGCTGAACCGCAGCCCGCTGGTCGCGATCTTGTCGCGGTAGGCGTTGTTCACCTCATAGCGGTGCCGATGCCGCTCGGAGACCTGCTCGGTGCCATAGGCCTGCGCGACCACCGAGCCCTTGGCGAGGGTGGCCGGATATGCGCCGAGGCGCATGGTGCCACCGAGATCGGCTTCACCGGCGATGACCTGCTGCTGGTCTGCCATGGTCGAGATCACCGGATGCGGTGTGTCCGGCTCGAATTCGGCCGAGTTCGCCTCGGCGAGACCGACCGAACGCGCGGCTTCGATCACCACACACTGCAAACCGAGGCACAAGCCGAGCAGCGGCAGACCTCGGGTCCGCGCGTACCGGATCGCGCCGACCTTCCCCTCGATGCCGCGAATGCCGAACCCGCCCGGGATCAGCACCGCGTCCACATCACGCAGCGCGGCCTGCGCGCCCGCCGGGGTCTCACAGTCGTCGGACTGCACCCAGCGAATGTTGACCTTGGCCCGCGAGGCGAACCCGCCCGCGCGCAGTGCCTCGGTCACCGACAGGTAGGCGTCGGGCAGATCGACATATTTGCCGACCAGCGCGACCTCGACAGTTTCCCGCGGCGAGTGCACGCGATCGAGCAGATCGCCCCAGACCGTCCAGTCCACGTCGCGGAACGGCAGCCCGAGCTTGCGCACCACGTAGGCATCGAGGCCCTCTCGATGCAGCACCTTCGGAATGTCGTAGATCGACGGTGCGTCCGGGGTGGAGATACAGGCGTCCACGTCGACGTCGCACATCAACGCGATTTTGCTCTTGAGGCCCTGCGGCACATCCCGGTCGCAGCGCAGGATCAGCGCGTCGGGCTGGATGCCGATGCTGCGCAGCGCCGCCACCGAGTGCTGCGTCGGTTTGGTCTTGAGTTCGCCCGACGGAGCCAGGTATGGCACCAGCGACACGTGCAGGAAGAAGACGTTCTCCCGGCCCACATCATGGCGCACCTGACGGGCGGCCTCGAGGAACGGCTGCGACTCGATGTCGCCGACTGTGCCGCCGATCTCGGTGATGACCACGTCCGGGACATGTCCCTCCAGATCAGGGCCTGCCATCGCGAGGATGCGGCTCTTGATCTCATCGGTGATGTGCGGGATGACCTGCACCGTGTCGCCGAGGTACTCGCCGCGCCGCTCCTTGGCGATCACCGACGAATACACCTGCCCCGTAGTGACATTCGCGTCGCCGGACAGGTCCCTGTCGAGGAACCGCTCGTAGTGACCGACATCCAGGTCGGTCTCGGCGCCGTCCTCCGTCACGAACACCTCTCCGTGCTGGAACGGATTCATGGTGCCGGGATCGACGTTCAAGTACGGGTCGAGTTTCTGCATCGTGACGCGCAGCCCGCGCGCCGTCAACAGCTGACCGAGGCTGGAGGCGGTAAGACCTTTACCCAATGAGGAGGCGACACCACCGCTGACGAAGATGTGTTTCGTCGCTGTTCGCGCCTGAATCCGTGTTTGACCCACGGGTCTTCACGGTAACACGAATCCGCAGTTCCGACCGCACCACACGCACGTTTGCCACCAGGTCGCTGCATTGGGATTGCGCGCGCCGCCGACAGTGTTCACAGCGTAGCTGTGGTGCGCCTGTCCGAAGCCGCGTCACCGCACCGATTCACCCGGACTGCGACTGTGAGAGAGGTCGCCGCGGCACGGCCACGGTATCGCGGAGCACGCATTGGTCGAACCTTCGCAAGAGCGGTCAGTGCGGCAGGGCGACGAGGGTGAGGGAATTCGCCTTGGTACCGGTGCCGTACCGGCCCGCGCCGCCGTTCAGCTGCTCGCTGAGGCCCAGGACGGTGGTGACCCGGCCGATTTCCCGGTCGAGGTTGTCGACGGTGGTGACGGTGGTGGCCAGGGCCGCGTCGGAGCGAATGGCGGCGATGGGGCCCGGTTCGTCGGCGGCTCCGGAGCGGCCGGCCAGGACCGTGCCCGCACTACGGCCGCGGAGGGCTCCTGCGAAACGAGCAATGTTCGAGCCCTGACCGTTCTCGTTGGAGCGGGCGCCGTCGCCGGTGATGACGACCGCGAGTTGCGCCGGGTCGACCGGAGTATCGCCGTAGGCGAGGAAGCCGCCGCCGCGCAGCGTCTCCAGCGCCAGGCTCAACTCCTGCGGGGTGCTGTGGGGTTGCGAGTTCGCGGGATCGAGCGACAGCACGAGGCCGAGCAGATCGCCCGCCATGCTGCCCTGATCGACCGCTCCACTGCGCAACTGAGCGCCTGCGGGGATGACATTGATGAGGGTGGTGCGCAGCCGGTCACCCTCGGTGGTGTCGAGGAAGGCGTCGGTGAGTGCGATCTTGCCTGTCACTGTGGCACCGGAGGTGTCGAGGCCCATGGTGACGGCTTCGATGTCGGCGGGGTCGGCGTCGGGGGTGGTGATCACCACAACGCTGCGGTCGATGAGGGTGCCTGCGAGGATCCGGCCTGCTGAGCCTGCGGTGAAACGATCGGCGGCGTTCAGTTCGTCGGTTAGTCGGCGGTTCTGTTCGGAGATGGTGTCGACCTGATTGCGTAGATCGGTCTTGTCCGCACGCAACCCGTGCAGCAGGTCCGCCGCCACCGTCTGCGAGCCGAGCACCACGCCGACGGCCAGCGCTAGGAAGATCGCGACGAGAGAAACAGCGTGCTGACGTAGCGAAATCATCGACGCTCCTGGGTTTCTGCGGTACATCCACCCCCGGCCGGGCTGATAAGAACTGCGCGTTGGTGTCTCATCAGCCTCTCCTGTGCAGTCTTTCGCCCGATCATTTGTCGACCAGGCCCTGCGCCCATAGCACGAAGCGGTTCCAGGAGTCGATGGCCCAATCGAGCACCTCGCCGCCCATGTGGGAGGCGAGCATCGCGACGATCACGGCGATCAGCGCGGCGAGCACGATCATCGCGATCGCGATGCCGGACACACGGTTGCGATACAGCGTGGCGACGGCTTTGGCATCCATCAGCTTGGCACCGACCTTGAGCCGGGTGAGGAACGTGGCCGGGTTGCTGTCGCGGCGGCCGCGATCGAAGAAGTCGTCCAGCGATGCGGCGGCGCCCGCGGTCACGATCAGCGACGCGCCGTGATGGTGGGCCAGCAACAACGCCAAGTCGGCAGGCGAGCCCGAGGACGGGAAGGTCGTCGCACCGATGCCGAGATCCTGAATGCGCTCCAAGCCCTTGGCGTGGCCGTCGGTGTCCGCGGGCAGAATCACCTCGGCCCCGGACTTCAGGGTGCTGGTGGTGATTTCGTCTGGATCGCCGACGATCAGATCGGGCCGGTAGCCCCGCTTCATGAGGGTGTCCGCGCCGCGGCCGACGCCGACCATGATCGGCACGTACTCCTTGATGAAGGGTTTGAGCGCCTTCAATTCGGCCGCGTGGTCGGGACCGTCGGCCACCACCACGACATGCCGATGCTTCATCACCAGGTCGAGTTCCGGAACGCCGATGCCATCGATCAGCAGCGCGCTCTCGGTGCGGAAGAACTCGATAGTGTTGCCCGCGAATGCCTCGAGGTGATCGGCGAGTCCGTTGCGGGCCTCGATCATCCGGTCGTTAATGCCGGCTTCAGTCAGTTCGATACCCTCGACAAGGACCTCTGGCTCTTTCCTCGTCAGCTTGTCCGCGTAGACAATGCCCTCGTCGATGCGAACCTTGGCGCCATCCTTGATTTTGCTGAACGCATCCGAGCTCACGGTGTCCAGCAGTAGTATTCCGTTGGCCACCAACATTTCCGGGCCGAGATTCGGATAACGTCCAGAAATCGACGGCGAGGTATTCACCACAGCGACCACACCAGCCTCGACGAGCCGATCAGTGGTGAGCCGATCCAGATCCATTTCGTCCAGCACCACAACATCACCGGGCCCGACCCGCGCGAGCAGACGCCGGGTATTGCGGTCGACCCGGGCGATGCCGGTGAGCCCTGGCAACGTTTCGGTGTTCTTCGACAACAATGCCAACATCTTCATAGGCCCGATAATGGTCGCCAACCTTCAATCATTGGCGGAGGCGCGCCGAATCATCGGCCACATTCGTCACTGTGATACCAGTCGGCACATCACATGGAGACCATCAGGCGGTCACGCGGCGCTGACAGATTCCGACCCGCTGTCCAGACCGCGACCGAGCAGCTCACCCAAGTACCGAGCCTGGCCGGAGTGACACCCGGAGGTTGTCACGCCTGCGGCGAGAATCAGCCCGATTGCCTCGCAAGCCCGGGTATTCCTATTGCGCCCGACGTGCCGCGGCCACTCTTTCACGCATGGCAGGATCCTTGATCTCATAGTCCACCCATGCCGGAAAATGGTCGGTCGTAGATCTTCCCGCGCCGCTGGCGACTGTCTCGAATTGCTTAGTGGCCCCGATCTGATCCGGATTGGCATCCCAAAATACAGTTTTCGTATCAGGAGGCAGCGACATCTTCACTCCGATTTCGTCGAAAGCTTTGCCATATACTTTCGTCGGGTTCTCGGTGTTGAAATCCGCCCCCAAAATCGCCGGACTCTTGATATTGGACGTCATTGTACGAGCGATGGATGCGGCGTCCTGTGCACCGACACCGTGTTCGTATGACGATCGCATGGCTCCGTGCGGGTTCGGAAACAACTGCCAGAAGTTGATCCCCAGAATGTCTGCACGTTGCGCCCAGCGGGGGTAAGGCACAGTCGGCTCACCCCTGAATACCAATTTGGCCATGGGTGTCGGTAGCTGTATCGCTTCGCCTCCATCGATCGGTAGCCGACTGAGCACAGCGAGGGATAGCTCCGTGTCGGGCGTCTTGCTCAGATGCGTGGGGCACACCTTCGATTCGAAAACGTGTTCATAACCGGTTCGCTGGGCCAGCTTCCGGACAGTCGAACCGGCCGGACCGACCTCCCCCTCCTGAATGAGGATGACATCAGCATCGAGCCTATCGAACAGCATCGAAAAGTAATCCAGGTTGGGTTTGTCGTTGTAGCCGAAAAGACCCTTGGATTTGATCGGATAAGCACCGGCAATATTGAATGTCACCACTCGCAGGGGCCGGTAGGGATCAGCCCTTTCCGCGGCCGTTCGGCGAGGCGGAAATCCGATCGCCTCCCAGTACTGGGACTCGCGCTCCGGGCTCTTCGCAAGCGACACTCCCCTGTTCGTAGCGAAGGAACCCCCCTGGTCGGTGACGGAGACGGCGTTGGCACGGTCTTCGGCGGAGAGACGACTCGCTGTTCGATCCGCGTGGCGACCGACGTGGCGCAGACCGTCGGAGTCGAAACATGCGAAGGAGTGCAGCTTCGCGTCGACCCGATCGCAGATCTGTTTCGCCAACTGAGCGGCCTCGACACCGAACAGTGTGCAGCCCCTTCGCCATGAGATATAAACCGCGGCACCGCCATACAGCCGGACGCCGTCCTCGACCGTGCGAGGCACACGAAATATTACCTGGGGTGCTATTCACACCCTAGCCGCCTCGACCGCAATCCATTCGCGCCGAAGGGCTTTCGGCCTGTCGCACCTCGGCTACCAATCGGACAGGATCACGATCCGCGGTACAGGAATCCCGGGGTCCCGGACAGTACCCGTATGCTGCGGGTCACAGATATCTCGAAGAGGAGACATTTATGGCCAGCACCACCATCGACGCTGTCATCGCCGCCCCGCGCGAGATCGTGTACCGCCTTTTCGCCGAGCGCGAGAGCATCAGCCCCTACCTTCCGGTCCAGGTCAAGCTGATCAAGCCGGGACTGACCGAGCGCGAAGGCGTCGGTGCGCAGCACCTGATCGGCGTCGGGCCGCTCGGCGTCACCGAAGAGATCACCAAGCTCGTGCCGGGTGAGCGCATGGAGTACAAGATCGTCAAGGGCGCCCCGGTGAAGCGGCACGTCGGTGTCGTCACCTTCACCGACGCCGTAGACGGAACCCTGGTGTCCTACACGATGGAATCCGAGCCGAGCCTGCCCGTACCGTCCAAGATCCTGGAGTTCGGCCTGCGCAACCTCATCTCCCAGTTCATCCGCGGCGCGCAGAAGGCCGTGCGCTGAGCGGGTAACCGCACCCCTCCTGGGATCCGCGCCCGCTGCCGATCCCAGGGGTTTGCATCCAGACGCACGAGGCGGCTGTCAGGCCGACGCGCGTTCGGAGCGGGCGGTCTCGAGGAGCTCTTCCGCGTGGGCTCGCCCGGTCTCGGTGTCGTCGAGCCCCGCCAGCATGCGGGCCAATTCGATCACTCGCTCATCTTTCGTCAGCGCGCGGACGCCACTGTTGACCTTGCCCTTGCCGTCGTCGGATTTGTCCACCACCAGATGCGTGTCGGCGAACGCGGCGACCTGCGGCAAGTGGGTCACCACGATCACCTGATGGGTGCGGGCGAGACGCGCGAGCCTGCGGCCGATCTCCACCGCTGCCCGGCCGCCGACGCCGGCGTCGACCTCGTCGAACACCATCGTCGCACCATGGTCGGAACTGGCGAGCACCACTTCGAGAGCCAACATCACACGCGAGAGTTCACCACCGGACGCGCTCTTACTCAACGGCAGCGACTGCGCGCCGGAATGCGCGGACAACCGGAACTCCACCTCGTCTACGCCGGATGATCCCGCGTGCAACTCTTCTCCGTCAACCGTCAGCGGCGCGGAATCCTGTGGGCTCGCCGGCACCGGGCGCACCTCGACCTCGAGCCGCGCTTTACCCATCGCCAGCCCGCCCAGTTCGGCGCTCACTGCGGCGGCAAGCTTGCCCGCCGACTTCGTCCGCGCGGCAGTCAGCTTGCGCGCCGCCTCCCGGACCCGTTCGGCGGCGATGTCCACCTCGGCGGCCAAGGCTGTCAAGGCCTCTTCCGAAACATCGAGCGAGCCGAGCCGGGTGCGCGACTCGTCCGCCCATGCGATCACCCCGTCGACGTCGGGGGCGTATTTGCGGGTGAGAGTCTTGAGTTCGGCCTGCCTGGTGAGCAGCGAGTCCAGTGCGCCGGGATCCGACGGCAGGTCCGAAAGATAGCCGCTGAGTTCGGTGGTCAGATCGACCACCAGCGCGATGGCCTCCTCCAACCGGGGCGCGAGTGCGGTCAAGGCCGGGTCGTCAGCCGATTCCACGCGGGCCCGTGCCACACCGAGCAATTCCAGTGCGCCCGAACCGTCTTCGGGCGAATCGGGAGAACCGGCCAGTGCGTCATGCGCTGTCACGGCCGCCTCGCGCAAGGAATCCAGGTCGCTCAGCCTGCGCACCTCGGCCACGATGCGCACATCCTCACCGGGCTCCGGTGCGATGGCATCGATTTCGGTGAGCGAATGCTTGAGCCGGTCGGCCTCCAGCGCGAGTTCTCTACTGCGCGCGGTGCGTTCGATCAGTTCGGTGCGGGCCTCGAGCCAGGACCGCCGGTGCACCTGATACTTGCGCAGCAACGGTCCGACCGTGTCGGCGGCGAACTGATCCAGCGCGGACAACTGCTGGTCCGGGCGCTGCAGCCGCAGTTGGTCGTTCTGGCCGTGCACGGTGAGCAGTGGGGCGGTGAAGTCGGCGAGCACCGCGGCGGGCACACCGCGGCCACCGAGATGGGCGCGCGAACGACCATCACTGCCGACTGTCCTGATCGCGATGATGCTGCCGTCGTCATCGGCCGCTGCCGCAGCCGATTCCAGCACCTGCCCGACCTCGGCGCGCGCGGCGTCATTGACGTCGTCAACGGTGAAGCGCCCCTCCACCACGGCGCGCGCGGCACCGAGCCGCACCCGGCCCGCATCGGCCCGCGCGCCGCTGAGCAGGTGCAGGCTCGTGACCACCATGGTCTTGCCCGCACCGGTTTCACCGGTGAGAACTGTCAGACCCTCATGGAATTGCGCAGTGGCGGTCGAGATAACGCCAAGGCCATCAATCCTGATCTCTGTCAGCACGTGTGCTCTCCGTTCGCCGTCGGCCACGCCAGCCTGTCACGGGCAATTGGAACTTGCGCACCATCCGATCCGCGAAAGGCGCGGAATCCAACCGCACCCAGCGCACCGGCTCGGCGCCGCGGACCGCTTCGACCCGCCCGCCCTTCGGCAGCGCGAGGGTACGCCTGCCGTCGAGGAAAACTATCGCATCATGTCCCGTCGCAACGGATTCCACGGCGATACGCGACTCGGGGCTCGTCACCAGCGGGCGCGCGAACAGGGCATGCGCATTGCTCGGAATCACCAGCAGCGCTTCGAGTTCCGGCCACACCACCGGACCGCCCGCGGAGAACGCGTACGCGGTCGAACCGGTGGGCGTCGAGATCAGGATGCCGTCACAGCCGAACTGCGACACCGGACGTCCGTCGACCTCCATCACCACCTCGAGCACACCCATCCGCGCGGCATTTTCGATACTTGCTTCGTTCAACGCCCAACCAGTTTCGACGATCTCGTCATCCACACGGACGGTGACGTCGATCGTCATCCGATCCTCGATGCGGTAATCCTTGCGGACCACCTGGGCCAACGCCTCGTCCAGATGCTCCGCCTCGGCCTCGGTGAGGAAACCGATGCGGCCCAGATTGATTCCCAGCACCGGCACCGCGGCAGGCCGTGCCAGCTCGGCGGCACGCAGGAAAGTGCCGTCACCACCGAGGACGAGCACCATCTCACAACCCACCGCCGCATCCGGGCAGTGCTCGACCACCCGGACCGGATAACCGCCGGGCGCTGCCACCGCCGAAGAGCCTGGCCCCGGGGCCTCACAATCGAGATCAACATCGAACCGGGTGCCTTCCGCCTCATCGGCGAGCACCCGCAGCCCGATCCCGGCATCGGCGAAGATCTTGGCCACCCGATGGGCGGTTTCGATGATCTCCGCGCGGCCGGGATGCGAAACCAACAGAATCTCCCGGCCACCGGACTCGGCCGGCGCCTGCGCGTTCACTGTGGACCCTCCTCAACCGCACGCTCGACGAGGGCCGCGACCTGCTCGCCGTCGTACTCGAACTGCCCGTCTTTACGCAGCCACAGAAAGTATTCGACATTGCCCGACGGGCCGGGCAGCGGGCTGGCAACTACCGCTCGAGTGCGCAGTCCCAACGCCGCGGCCGCGGCCGCGACATCGCGCACCACTTCGGCACGCAAAGCCGGATCGCGCACAACACCGCCGGAACCCACCCGTTCTTTTCCCACTTCGAACTGGGGTTTCACCATCGGCAACAGGTCTGCGCCCAACGCAGAACAGGCGGCGAGCGCAGGCAGCACCAGGCCGAGGGAGATGAACGACAGATCGCCCACCACAAGCTCCACCGTGCCACCGATCGATTCGGGGGTCACGCTGCGGACGTTGGTGCGATCGAAAACCCGCACCCGTTCATCGTTCTGCAGCCGCCAGATCAGCTGGCCATAGCCGACATCCACGGCGACGATCTCGCGTGCGTGTTTGGAGAGCAAGACATCGGTGAAGCCACCGGTCGAGGCACCCGCGTCCAGGCAGCGCTTACCCGCGATCGTCAACCCCTCGGGTTCGAACGCTTCGAGTGCGCCCAGGAGTTTGCGCGCACCGCGCGAAGCCCATGACACCTCGTCGGGTTCGTCGCGCACCACCAGCGGGGTGCCCGTTTCGACGGCCGTCGCCGGTTTCACCGCGACGGTTCCAGCTATCAGGACGCGGCCCGCGCCGATCAGCTCGACCGCGTGTTCCCGCGATCTCGCCAACCCGCGGCGAACCAGTTCGGCGTCCACCCGCGCACGCCTGGCCACCTCAGATCTTGTCCACCGTGGCCAAGGCCTGAACCAGCACCTCGTGTGCCTGCTCCAGGATGCGTGCCCGCCGCGTGATGTCGGTGCCGGTTTCGACGCCCTGGGGCTGACCGGCATGCGAACCGAGCTCGGCGAGCAGGCTCTCGACATCGGCGCGAATCCGAGCGGGATCGGCCGGTTCCGGGCGCCCTTGTGCGCCAGGCAGATGCTGGCCCGGCATCGGGACCCCCGGGCGGGGTCCGTTCGAGCCGGGGCCGTTCATACCGGGTCCATACGGGCGGGGCATCGGAGTACTCATCGTGATGTCAACGCTATCGGATTTCCGAACCGGACGCGCGCACTGTCACGGCTCGTCCCGGGTTGCGCCGCAAGCGTGCGGTCAAGTCGGCGACCAAGTCGGTCGCGGCGGGGTCTGGTTCGTCTGCCACGGGCGGGTGATTCAATGCGTCCAGCGATTCCGACACATAGGTCGGGATGAGGTCAGCGGGGGCGTCGCGCAGCTCATCGAGGGTGCTCACGCCGGTCAGGACCAGCAGCGAATCGAGGCCGACCCGGTTGGCGCCCTCGATGTCGGTGTCGATGCGGTCCCCCACGACCAGCGCGCTGCGGGTGCCCGCCCGCACCAAGGCGTCCTCCATGAGCGGCGCGTAAGGCTTGCCCGCCACCAGTGGCGCACGACCGGAAGCCGCTCGCAGGGCCGCGACCATGGCGCCGTTGCCCGGCGCGAGTCCACGCTCGTTCGGCAAAGTCTTGTCGGTATTAGCGGCAACCCACAGGGCGTCGGCGCTCAGCGCGTAGGCCGCCTCGGCCAGATCCGGCCACGCGGTCGTCGGCGAATGTCCTTGTACGACAGCATCGGGCGTGGTGCCATTGAAGCGGCGGACCGAACGCAGACCGACGGCATCCACCTCCGCGGCGAGATCATCGGTGCCGACGATCAAGACGGTCGCGCCGGATTCGAGTCGCTCCGCGAGCAGCCGGGCCGCCGCCTGCGCACTGGTCACGACATCATCGGTCGTCGCGGGGAAACCGAGTTCGGACAGGTGCTGGGCGACCGCGTCCGGCCCTCGGCTCGCATTGTTCGTGACGTAGACGAGCCGTTGCGGCACGCCGGAATTCGCCAGTGCCTCGGGGGCGCCTTCGATCATCTCGGGTCCGCGGTACAGCGTGCCGTCCAGATCCAGCAGTAGGGCTTCGTAGCGATCTCGTAGCCGCTTCACACCACTCTCACTCCATGTCACCGTCGGCATCCCTTGCCGAACTCTTCGCCCATGCTCCATTGCCCGGCGATCTGCTTCGCGGGTCGGCACGCGGCCGCAGCTCTCGGAAGCACACAGCACACTACGCCCACCGCTCGACATCAAAGAACGGCCGTCGTCGCCGGTCCCGGCCCACCGTAGAGCAACCGTGCCCGAGCGAGATCCACGAACTCGCCCGGCTGCACGTGCAGGAAGTACTCCAGCTGCCACGTCTGTGTGGCACGGGCCTGACGGTTCGTGGTATCCGCCCACGGTGGATAGATCCGAAACCCGCGCTTGCCACCCGAACCATCAATGGAGACAATATCTTTCGCACACAACACGGTGCCAGGAAAAATGAATTGGCCGAAGTGGCTTCCGGTGCGGGTACTGATGACGAACAGCTCGACGCGATCGGCGACATCGAACGGCCGGATCGGTCCGCCCACCCCGCGCTGCCACACGGTGACGAACTGACCGACTTTCGTCGGTGTCGATTTGCCTACTCGAAACCGCACCGACCGGCCGCCCACCGTGAAAGAGTGTGCCGCATACTCGGCGCTCTCCGGTTCGACTACCGGCACAGAACAATCGAGCTCGAGAGGCTCGAATATCAGTGCTTTCGCGGCAGCCAGATCATCGTGGGCCGACCAAGGTTCCACCTGCACTACTTGACTCCGCCTGCGCTCGCAATCCGATCTCGCCAGAACATTCCGCTCAGCACTCCACCATTACTCAAAGCCTCCGCCATTGGTCTATTCCGCGCGGCACTCCGACGACACCCGGCAGCCTGTGTCGGTGCTCCGATAGCTGCAACTCCGACCACCTTCGTGAGGAGGAGTCGCCGAACAGCTCTGCACGGACTCCGACGGCGCTGAGAATACCGAGTCGCCGGACAGTTCCGTACCGCACTCACAACCTGTACCGCTGCGGTTCACTCCGTAGCGCACTCCGCCGGCACCCGGAAGTCTGTCCCGTATATCAGATCCGCGGTTCGCTCCGGCAACTTCGGAAGCCGGAGTTGCCGCGCGGCTCCGTAACGCACCCCAGCGGCACTGAGGAAGCCCGAGCCGCCGAATAGTTTCGCTCTGCAGTCCACCAGCACTCACAAGTCTGTACTGCTGGTCAGTTCCGCATCGCACTCCGGCGGCGCTCAGACGCTCGAGTCGGCGGGCGGTTCCGCTCTGTGCCCCGCCGGCGCGCGGACGCCTGCGACGCCGGTCAGCTCCGCATCGCACTGTGACGGCACTCGAGAACCGGTCTCGCCCGACAGTTCCGTACCGCGCACCGATCCCACGGTCAGAGGTCGGTCTCGCCGGTCAATTCGGCCGCGCGGTCTTCGGCGTCGGTCTCGCCGTCCAGGTCGGCGGAGGCGGCGTTGAGGAACCAGGTGAGTCCGTCGTCGGTTCGGCCCGCCGCGACAAGTGCGTCGGCGTAGGCATAGAACAGCCGGGCAGCGGCCGAGCCGGTGCGGGACGGGTCCAGATCGGAAGTCTGCAAGGTGACCACGGCCTGGTCGTACTGACCGAGGTCCATACGGGCGCCGGCAACCACAATGCGCAGCTCACTGGCCTCATCACCGCTCAGGGCGCGGGCCTCGTCGCTGCGGCCGAGTTCGATCGCACGCTCAGGTCGGCCGAGACCGCGTTCACAGTCCGCCATCACCGCGAGCAGACCGGAGCCACCGGACATCCGGCGAGCGGTACGCAGCTCGGAGAGCGCCTCGGCCCACTCACCCGCGTGGTAGGCAGTCACACCCGCGGTTTCGCGAACCACGGCAATGCGGCCTGCGCGTTGCCGTGCCGCACGGGCGTGTGCCAGCGCGAGGCCGGGGTCATCGTCGATCAGTCTGGCCGCCATGACCAGGTGGCGGGCGACGGCTTCTGCATTGGTCTTGTCCAAGCTCAGCAGGTCACGTCGGACCGCAGGTTCGAGATCTGATGCCTGGATATCGTCCGGCAGATCCGGCTCCTCGGGCCGCGGCGGGCGTCGATCCGCCGACTGGCCGCCGCCTCCCGCGCGCGCACCCTCGCCACCACGACGACGGTCCTCCGACGGTCCGTCCCCGCGCTGAAACGACCCGCGATCCGATCCGCCACGCTCACCGGACCGTCCGAAGTCTGCACGCTCACCAGAATCTCTGCGCTTGAAACCACCGCGCTGACCGGAATCAGGGCGGTTGGCCCCACGATCAGCGGACCCGCCTCGTGAATCACCACCCCGATTGAAACCGCCACGGTCGCCGGAGCCACCGCGCTCACCCGAATCGCCACTGCCACGGTTGAAACCGCCACGCTGGCCCGAGTCGCCACCGCGATTGAATCCGCCACGTTCACCGGAATCACCGCCACGATTGAATCCGCCACGTTCACCGGAATCACCGCCACGATTGAATCCGCCACGTTCACCGGAATCACCGCCACGATTGAATCCGCCTCGCTGACCGGATTCACCGCCACGGTTGAAACTGCCACGGCCGCCGGATTCACCACCGCGATTGGACCCGCCCGGCTGACCGGAGTCGCCTCCACGGTTGAAACCGCCACGCTCGCCTGATCCCCCACGCGAGCCGGAATCATCTCGCCGGTTGAATCCACCTCGATCGTTGGAGCCGCTGCGCGGGCCGGAACCACCGCTGCGGTTGAAACCGCCACGCTCACCCGAATCCTCGCGGCGCTTGAAGCCGCCCGCGGAGTCACCTCGCTGGCTGGAGCTTCCGGAGTCGTTGCGCCGGTTGAATCCACCACGCTCGCCAGATCCGCCACGCTGGCCGGAATCACCGCTGCGTTTGAATCCGCCACGCTGCTCCGAGCCCTGACCGCCGGTGCGATCCCGCTCGGGGCGGTTCGAGGACGAGTCGCCACCGCCACCACGTGCGGGGCGCTCGCCGCCTGCACCACGCTGGCCGGAACCAGAGGCGGGGGTGTCACGCCGGAAGGACTTCCGGTTGTCGTTCTGTTCCGACACGGTGATCCCTTTCTAGGTTCCAAAAAGTGGTCGGGGCCCCACAAATTGAATCACGTGTCGATGGTGGGGCATGGACGCGGAGGCGTGCGAGGGGCACGCAAGGTGCCCAAACGCCGATAGGGGACCCAGAATCTGGGTCCCCTATCGCGAATGATGTTCCGGCGGTGTCCTACTCTCCCACACCCTGTCGAGTGCAGTACCATCGGCGCTGGCAGGCTTAGCTTCCGGGTTCGGAATGGGACCGGGCGTTTCCCTGCCGCTATGGCCGCCGTAACTCTATGAAACTATCCACAGAGAGCACACCAAACAATCACCAGTTACCCGGATCATGCAAGGATGCTTCTGTATCTGTGTGTTGTTTCAGATACCGCACAGTGGACGCGTAGCCTCTTCGTTGGTAAGTCCTCGGCCGATTAGTACCAGTCACCTACACCCGTTACCGAGCTTCCAGTTCTGGCCTATCAACCCCATGGTCTGTGGGGGGCCTTAACCACTCAAAGGTGGTGAGAAACCTCATCTTGGAACAGGCTTCCCGCTTAGATGCTTTCAGCGGTTATCCCTTCCGAACGTAGCTAACCAGCAGTGCTCCTGGCGGAACAACTGGCACACCAGAGGTTCGTCCGTCCCGGTCCTCTCGTACTAGGGACAGCCTTCCTCAAGTTTCTGACGCGCGCGGCGGATAGAGACCGAACTGTCTCACGACGTTCTAAACCCAGCTCGCGTGCCGCTTTAATGGGCGAACAGCCCAACCCTTGGGACCTACTCCAGCCCCAGGATGCGACGAGCCGACATCGAGGTGCCAAACCATCCCGTCGATATGGACTCTTGGGGAAGATCAGCCTGTTATCCCCGGGGTACCTTTTATCCGTTGAGCGACACCGCTTCCACTTGCCGGTGCCGGATCACTAGTCCCGACTTTCGTCCCTGCTCGAGCTGTCGCTCTCACAGTCAAGCTCCCTTGTGCACTTGCACTCGACACCTGATTGCCAACCAGGCTGAGGGAACCTTTGGGCGCCTCCGTTACATTTTAGGAGGCAACCGCCCCAGTTAAACTACCCACCAGGCACTGTCCCTGAACCAGATCATGGTCCGAGGTTAGAGGTCCAATACGATCAGAGTGGTATTTCAACGATGACTCCACGAACACTGGCGTGCCCGCTTCACAGTCTCCCACCTATCCTACACAAACCGTACCGAACACCAATACCAAGCTATAGTGAAGGTCCCGGGGTCTTTTCGTCCTGCCGCGCGTAACGAGCATCTTTACTCGTAATGCAATTTCGCCGAGTCTGTGGTTGAGACAGCAGAGAAGTCGTTACGCCATTCGTGCAGGTCGGAACTTACCCGACAAGGAATTTCGCTACCTTAGGATGGTTATAGTTACCACCGCCGTTTACCGGGGCTTAAATTCTCAGCTTCGCGCCGAAGCGCTAACCGGTCCTCTTAACCTTCCGGCACCGGGCAGGCGTCAGTCCGTATACATCGTCTTACGACTTCGCACGGACCTGTGTTTTTAGTAAACAGTCGCTTCTCTCTGGTCTCTGCGACCCAACCCAGCTCCGAGAGTAAATCTCATCACCAGACCGGGTCCCCCTTCTCCCGAAGTTACGGGGGCATTTTGCCGAGTTCCTTAACCACAGTTCTCTCGATCGCCTTAGTATTCTCTACCTGACCACCTGTGTCGGTTTGGGGTACGGGCCGTGTACCAACTCACTAGAGGCTTTTCTCGGCAGCATAGGATCACTGAATTCGCCTCAATCGGCTACGCATCACCTCTCAGGCACATGCTGTGCGGATTTGCCTACACAACGCCCTACAGGCTTACACCAGTACAACCACTGACTGGCCCAGCTACCTTCCTGCGTCACCCCATCGCTTGACTACTACCAGCCAGGGTCATGTGCATCCCTCCACTCGAGACCCGAAGGTCTTCTCGGAAGTTCAGGACACTTAGCACAACTGATTCATCATGGGCGCGGATACACGGGTACGGGAATATCAACCCGTTGTCCATCGACTACGCCTGTCGGCCTCGCCTTAGGTCCCGACTCACCCTGGGCGGATTAACCTGGCCCAGGAACCCTTGGTCATTCGGCGGACGAGTTTCTCACTCGTCTTTCGCTACTCATGCCTGCATTCTCACTCCCGTAGCCTCCACGGCTGGATCACTCCGCCGCTTCCCTGGCTACAGGACGCTCCCCTACCCATCCACACCACTGCACCACCCCCCGCAGGGAATGGCGGATGTATTGTGTGAATGCCGCGGCTTCGGCGGTGTACTTGAGCCCCGCTACATTGTCGGCGCAGGATCACTTGACCAGTGAGCTATTACGCACTCTTTCAAGGGTGGCTGCTTCTAAGCCAACCTCCTGGTTGTCTTCGCGACCCCACATCCTTTTCCACTTAGTACACGCTTAGGGGCCTTAGCCGGCGATCTGGGCTGTTTCCCTCTCGACTACGAAGCTTATCCCCCGCAGTCTCACTGCCGCGCTCTCACACACCGGCATTCGGAGTTTGGCTGATTTCGGTAAGCTTGTAGGCCCCCTAGACCATCCAGTAGCTCTACCTCCGGTGTGAAACACGCGACGCTGCACCTAAATGCATTTCGGGGAGAACCAGCTATCACGGAGTTTGATTGGCCTTTCACCCCTACCCACAGCTCATCCCCTCAGTTTTCAACCTAAGTGGGTTCGGGCCTCCACGACGTCTTACCGTCGCTTCACCCTGGCCATGGGTAGATCACTCCGCTTCGGGTCTAGAACATGCGACTGGAAACGCCCTATTCGGACTCGCTTTCGCTACGGCTACCCCACACGGGTTAACCTCGCCACATGCCACTAACTCGCAGGCTCATTCTTCAAAAGGCACGCCATCACCCACCCAACCGAAGTTGGCGCAGGCCCTGACGGATTGTAAGCGCACGGTTTCAGGTACTATTTCACTCCCCTCCCGGGGTACTTTTCACCTTTCCCTCACGGTACTAGTCCGCTATCGGTCACCAGGGAGTATTCAGGCTTACCGGGTGGTCCCGGCAGATTCACAGCAGATTTCACGGGCCCGCTGCTACTCGGGCACTCACTACGAGAGCCGCCAGGTTTTCGTCTACGGGATTCTCACCCTCTACGACAGGCCGTTCCAGACCACTTCGACTAACCCAACGGTTTCTTACTCTCGCTCATCACGGCAGTGATAAGAAAATGAGCCCCACTACCCCACATGGACAACGCCTGCCGGCTATCACATCCACATGGTTTAGCCTCATCCGCTTTCGCTCGCCACTACTCACGGAATCACTGTTGTTTTCTCTTCCTGTGGGTACTGAGATGTTTCACTTCCCCACGTTCCCTCCACACACCCTATATATTCAGATGCGGGTAACACGACATCACTCGTGCTGGGTTTCCCCATTCGGAAATCCTCGGATCTCAGCTCGGTTGACAGCTCCCCGAGGCTTATCGCAGCCTCCTACGTCCTTCATCGGCTCCTGGTGCCAAGGCATCCACCGTACGCTCTTAAACACTTACTAACAAAGATGCTCGCGTCCACTGTGCAGTTCTCAAACAACACACAAGGCCAAACCCTGACTCAGCACCAGCCGAGAATCCGAAAACCCTCGCGGTATGACTGAAGATCCAGCCTTGTCGTTATCTTGCCTAAGAGGAAACACTCGCGTGTTCTCTCAGGACCCAACAGTGTGTCGATATATTCACCGCGACCAACCACTTGAGGATTGACCGAATGCGATAAAACTTGCCAGCGTTCCACCCATGAGCGTCCGCCGGAAAACGTATGTTTCCGAAACGGTCTCTGGCATCAACGTTTACCATCCCCGACTCTTCGGGGTGCGATGCAGAAGTGCTCCTTAGAAAGGAGGTGATCCAGCCGCACCTTCCGGTACGGCTACCTTGTTACGACTTCGTCCCAATCGCCAATCCCACCTTCGACGGCTCCCTCCACAAGGGTTAGGCCACCGGCTTCGGGTGTTACCGACTTTCATGACGTGACGGGCGGTGTGTACAAGGCCCGGGAACGTATTCACCGCAGCGTTGCTGATCTGCGATTACTAGCGACTCCAACTTCACGGGGTCGAGTTGCAGACCCCGATCCGAACTGAGACCGGCTTTAAGGGATTCGCTCCACCTCACGGTATCGCAGCCCTCTGTACCGGCCATTGTAGCATGTGTGAAGCCCTGGACATAAGGGGCATGATGACTTGACGTCGTCCCCACCTTCCTCCGAGTTGACCCCGGCAGTCTCTCACGAGTCCCCGCCATTACGCGCTGGCAACATAAGATAAGGGTTGCGCTCGTTGCGGGACTTAACCCAACATCTCACGACACGAGCTGACGACAGCCATGCACCACCTGTACACCGACCACAAGGGGGCCTACATCTCTGCAGGTTTCCGGTGTATGTCAAACCCAGGTAAGGTTCTTCGCGTTGCATCGAATTAATCCACATGCTCCGCCGCTTGTGCGGGCCCCCGTCAATTCCTTTGAGTTTTAGCCTTGCGGCCGTACTCCCCAGGCGGGGTACTTAATGCGTTAGCTACGGCACGGATCCCGTGGAAGGAAACCCACACCTAGTACCCACCGTTTACGGCGTGGACTACCAGGGTATCTAATCCTGTTCGCTACCCACGCTTTCGCTTCTCAGCGTCAGTTACTTCCCAGAGACCCGCCTTCGCCACCGGTGTTCCTCCTGATATCTGCGCATTTCACCGCTACACCAGGAATTCCAGTCTCCCCTGAAGTACTCAAGTCTGCCCGTATCGCCTGCAAGCTCACAGTTGAGCTGTGAGTTTTCACAGACGACGCGACAAACCGCCTACAAGCTCTTTACGCCCAGTAATTCCGGACAACGCTCGCACCCTACGTATTACCGCGGCTGCTGGCACGTAGTTGGCCGGTGCTTCTTCTACAGGTACCGTCACTTGCGCTTCGTCCCTGTCGAAAGAGGTTTACAACCCGAAGGCCGTCATCCCTCACGCGGCGTCGCTGCATCAGGCTTTCGCCCATTGTGCAATATTCCCCACTGCTGCCTCCCGTAGGAGTCTGGGCCGTGTCTCAGTCCCAGTGTGGCCGGTCACCCTCTCAGGTCGGCTACCCGTCGTCGCCTTGGTAGGCCGTTACCCCACCAACAAGCTGATAGGCCGCGGGCCCATCTCGCACCGATAAATCTTTCCACCAAAAACCATGCAGCTCTTGGTCATATCCGGTATTAGACCCAGTTTCCCAGGCTTATCCCGAAGTGCGAGGCAGATCACCCACGTGTTACTCACCCGTTCGCCGCTCGTGTACCCCGAAGGGCCTTACCGCTCGACTTGCATGTGTTAAGCACGCCGCCAGCGTTCGTCCTGAGCCAGGATCAAACTCTCCGTTGAAGACTCTCAACCACATCCCCAAAGGGATGCAATCAGAAGAATAACTAGAGTCCGAAAACCTAGCAAAACAAAACGCCAGCAAAAAGATTTGCTGACTAAATGTCCAACCCTACAACCGGGGGGTATGTAAGGCCGGAACCAATTAAATAATTGGCACTGACATTCATCGACACACTATTGAGTTCTCAAAGAACACACGCACACAGTTCCTCCCCAGATTCTCTCGGGGGGCTCTCTGAGGCAACTTTTCCAGCCTAGCCAATCGTTCGGTCGGAGTCAAGTCCGCTCGCTCGATCGATGTTACTGACGGTCAGGCGCTCCTCGTCCTACCTCGTTTCCCAGGCCCTCCGCTCAGCGTTTCCGCTGGGCTTCTCGGCTCCGGGTCGGTGTCCGTGTCGCTCTGACTTGGATAAAGTTACGCGGCGGAAAACGCTACGTCAAATCGCCAAGAAGCGGAGGTGTTTTCCCAGGTCAGAGCACCTGCACCAACCTGGGAAACCGGCTCGAATTACACAGATGTGACTCAAGCCACCAAGATCTTTAAGCGCCCGCCCGCAGTACGCCTGCGAAGTTGCGCTTTCCCCTACGCAGCACCAGCCACCGTCCGTGCAGGTAGTCAGCGTCGGAGGGGGTCCATTCCAGATCCGAGATGCGCTCGTTGTTCACCGAAGCGCCGCCTTCGTTCACCGCACGACGGGCCGCCCCACGGCTCTCACTCAGTCCGGATGCCACCAGAAGATCGACGATCGTGCTCGGCGGCTCCCCCGCGACAACCTCGGCGACCGTGCCGTCGACGGCGGCTTCCCGCAGCGCCGCAGCCAACGTCGCCTCGTCCAACTCACGCAGATCCGCTCGACCGAACAACGCCTGGCTTGCCAACTGCACGGCGTGGGTGTTCGCCTCCCCGTGCACCAGGGTCGTCATCTCCTCGGCGAGCTTGCGCTGCGCCTCCCTGGCATGCGGGCGTTCGGTCGTCGCCGTCTCCAGCTCGGCCAGCTCCTCCTCGGACAAGAAGGTGAACCAGCGCAGGTAGCGGACGACGTCGGCATCGGCGGTGTTGACGAAGTACTGGTACCAGGCGTAGGGGCTGGTCATCTCGGGGTCGAGCCACAGGCTGCCGCCGCCGGTCGACTTACCGAACTTCTTGCCGTCGGCCGAGGTCACCAGCGGCACGGTCATCGCGTGCACCGATGCGCTGTCGACCCTGCGGTTCAGTTCCACGCCCGCGATGATGTTGCCCCACTGGTCGGAGCCGCCGACCTGCAGCATGCAGCCGTAGTCGCGGCGCAGCTGCAGGTAGTCGTTGGCCTGCAACAGCATGTAGCTGAACTCGGTGTAGGAGATGCCTTCGCCGTCGAGGCGCCGCTTGATGGTGTCGCGGGCCAGCATGACGTTCACCGAGAAATGCTTGCCGACGTCGCGCAGGAAGTCGACGGTCGACAGGTTCCCGGTCCATTCCATGTTGTTGACGATGACCGCGCCGGTCGGTGAATCGTCCAGGTCGACGAAACGCTCGAGCTGGGAACGGATCCGCTCGGCCCAGTCCGCAACTGTGTCGGACGAGTTCATGGTCCGTTCGCCGACGTCACGCGGATCGCCGATGAGGCCGGTGGCGCCGCCTGCCAACACGATCGGCCGATGACCGGCCCGCTGGAAACGGCGCAGTGCGAGCAGCGGCACCAGGTGTCCGGCGTGCAGGCTGGGGCCGGTGGGATCGAAACCGGCATAGAGGGTCAGGCGGTCGGCAGCCAGCGCCGAGCGCAGGGCATCCAGGTCGGTGGACTGTGCGATCAGTCCGCGCCAGGTCAGTTCATCAATGATGTCGCCGCTCACGCTGTCCCATCTTTCCGCACGGATCCCGATGACCCGCGTTCGCCTCAGTCTCGCCGGGACGTGCCGCGCAGGTCGAGTGGATTTCGTGGGCGTGCGCCGTACTCGAAAGACAGCGATCGGCGGACCTCGGTCCGCCGATCGCTGTCCGATGTTCAGTTGGTCGAGTCGGGTCCTGTCAGCGGGTCAGCGTCGCTCGCAGGGCCGCGATGCTGTCGCGGCGGTTCCATGCGATCCACACGAACACCACGCACAGGACCAGCGGGAAGATCGCCATGCTCGGGGCGCCGAGCAGAAAGGCTTGGGTCGCGGCGGCGCACACCACGGTGATCGACAGGCCGGCCGCGGCGGATCCGGACAGTCGCGGGATCAGTAGGCCGAGGCCGCCGGCGAGCTCGACGACGCCGGTCACGTAGCGGAACCACTGGCCCCAACCGATCTCCGCGTACACCTCGACGGCGTCGTGCTGCCCGACGAACTTCGGTGCGGCCGAGGCGATGATGAAGAAGAGGCCGAGCACGATCTGCAGGGTCCAGAGGGTGATGTTGCGCGTGCGGCTCGGCGCAACAGTGGCGGTGACGGGGCGGGCGATGGTGGTCACAGGGGTGCTCCTTTGCCGGTGGCTTCGAGTCGGTGTGGCGCGCTTACCAGATAGGACGGAGGCCACCACAGAAACTCATCGCTGCCGCCAAAATTCGCCAGTACCTGATTTTATGCCTGGCTGAAGGTGTGCAGATGGCGCGGACATGATGGGTCAGGACCCGCCGGTCATCGATGCGGTCCAGGTCCGGAGCCCGTCTCGATCCGCGGTGCGCGTGGGCTGCGGCGGTACACCGAAACAGCAGTCGAGGCAGGCAGCCAGAATCGCCACGCCTGTTCGGCCGCCATCCTGACGCCGACGCGTGGCCCGCTGGCGATCTCGGCTGCGCTCAGTGCGCCGGCCAGTTCCAGCCGGATCGGCGAGGACGGGTCGAACAGTGGAGTTCCGTAGTCGCCCAACGTGATTCCGAGCGTGCTACCGAGATTGCCCGGTCCCTTCGCCAGGTCGACATCGCTACGTGCGGTCGTTCGGCGCGCGCGTGCTGTCTGCAGCCCGGCCACTACTTCGCCCGATCGGATCAGCACTGCGCTCGCGGTCCCGTCCGGCCC
The DNA here is from genome assembly GCF_036046055.1 of Nocardia sp. NBC_00403. NCBI lineage: Bacteria > Bacillati > Actinomycetota > Actinomycetes > Mycobacteriales > Nocardiaceae > Nocardia > Nocardia sp. NBC_00403. The sequence continues at coordinate 4,007,442 of NZ_CP107939.1, read as the reverse complement.
ACTCGTCACATTGACGCAGGTGTGCATGCCGTAGCTGAGATAGACGTACAGCACCCCGGCCGGCCCGAACATCACCGCATTGCGCTTGGTCCGCCCGCGCCCGGAATGTGATGCGAGGTCCGGCCACGGCCCGGTCGGATCTCCGCCGTATGCCTCCACCTCGACGATCCGCACCCCGACCGGCCCCGACCAGAGGGTGGCGCCGAGCAATCGGCGCGCGGCGGCGGGCGGTTCCACAGCGAGTTCATCGGCACACACAGCGGCCATTGTCCCGAACCGGGTCGGTCCGATCAGCCCGCGACCCCGCATCCGACCACCACAACAACGGCGATCGTGCTTCGCCCGGACGAACTCGGGTGCGCCGGCTAGAGGTAAGCGCTGTGCTGGCCGGTGCGCAGGGTGATCAGATCGTCGGCGATCACGGCGATGTAGGCGACGCCGACGAGCGCGGCGAGCTGGGCCCATGCCACCCACGCGACGCCGATCGGGATCGTCGCCGCGACCGCCGCAGCGGCGACGAGGCGATACCACGAGCGCGGCAGACGTAGGGCGCGGCGGAAGAAGAACTGCCCGAGGAAGTAGAGGGCGACACCACCGGAGAGCGCGGCCGCGGTGGCGACGGAGGCGACCTCGTTGCCGTGCGCGATGCTCATCTTGATACCCGCAGCGGTCACGATGATGCCGATCAACAGCGGATAGAGCGCGTAGCCGTACGCGAGGACGGCAACGGTGGAGCGCTGCCGGTCGGGTACCTCTCCGAGCGCGTGTTCGCCGCGCTCGTCATCGATGCCGAAGTACGCCCACCACAGCACATAGGCCAGCGCCAGGCCGAGCGCGACATTCGCGACCAGCGCGACGGTCAGTTTCTCTCCCGCCAGTCCGGCGCCGATGGCAACGACGGACTCACCGATGGCAACGATGACGACCAGACCGTGCCGCTCGCAGAAGTGACTTGCCCTGACCACGAAGTTGCCGGTGTCGACCAGGTAAGGGCTGAGTACCTGGACCGCGAAAGCCATTCCCCAGCACAGGTATTGGGCCCAGTCGTGCACGAAACCGCCGGCCAGCACCAGCCCGGCAGCAAGTGCGTTCAGCGGCGCGATCCGCTTGATGGCGATCGTCGCGGAGGCGCCGCCGCTCGAATAGAACATCGCCGTGTGCACGGTATTGACCAGGACGTAGCCGAGGCCGAACGCGATGCCGGTGCCATGGAAGGCATCCGGGATCGCCAGCGCGAGCACGAAGAACCCGAACATTCCGAGCAATAGCCAGGTCCGCCGGGACGAGCTGCTCGGCGCCACTTCGTTGGTGAGCCAGACGTAGCCGCTGTACATCCACCAGATGACACCGAACAGCAGTGCTACCTGAGCCAGCGCCTGCCAGCCGGGGTGATGGGTGTACACGTGGGTCAATTGGGTGATGGTGAAGACGAAGACGAGGTCGAAGAAGAGCTCCAGCGTCGAAGCCCGGACTTGTCCCCCCTCCACGTTCGTATCGGTGGTCTCGCTGGTCACCGCAAGATCGTAAGGCGACTGGCGGTTTTCCGCCGTCCGTACCTCAGCCGAGGGTGTCGGTCCCCATGTACAACCCCGCGAGCTTGTGCGGATTGACCTGGAAGCGGAGGTTCTGGATCCGCCCGTCGACGATGTCGTAGGTGAAGGCGGCGCCGGGGTTTCCACCGATGAGGGCGAGCGCACCGAGTTCGCCGTTGATGTCGGCGGATTCGAGGGCGAAACCGGCCGCGACCGGTTTGGCCAGCACGCCCAGGATCCAGCGGGCCACATGGTCGGGGCCGTGCAGTGGACGCCGCGCCGCGGTCACCACGCCACCGCCGTCGGACCACGCGGTCACATCGGGGGCCAACAGATCCATCAGCGCATTGAGGTCGCCGCCCGAGCACGCGGCCATGAATTGGTCGGTGATGTGCGCCCGCTCGGCCTTGTCGGTGTCGAACCGCGGACGACGGGACTGCACGTGAGCCCTGGCCCGGTGCGCGATCTGACGGACCGTGGTCTCGGGCTTGTCGAGGGTGTCGGCGATTTCGGCGTGCGAGTAGCCGAAGACCTCACGCAGCAGGAAGACCGCCCGTTCGACCGGGCTCAAGGTTTCCAGCACCACCAGCATCGCGGTGGAGACGGTGTCGGCCAACTCGGTCTCCTCCGCGACATTCGGCGAGGTCAGCAGCGGCTCGGGAAGCCAAGGGCCGACGTAGGTTTCGCGGGTGGCCTTGGCAGAGGTCAGCCGGTTCAACGATAGGTTGGTGACCGTGCGGACCAGATAGGACTTGGGATGCTGAACGGTCGACTGATCGGTGTCGTTCCACTTCAACCAGGTGTCCTGGAGGATGTCCTCCGCATCGGTGACGGTGCCCAGCATCCGGTAGGCGGTGGCGAACAGCAGCCGCCGATGTTCGATGAAGGGATCCTGTGCCGGTGTTCGGTCGACCATCGACGGTTCCACCTCCCCGAGTATTCAGGCCGTACAAGTCAGGTGAACCTACCGCCCGCCATAGGGTGTGCGGCGGGCGGTATGCGTGGCGTCATGCTGTCGCACGGGTGGCTTCGCCGCCCTTGGACAGCTGCACCGACATCGTCATCTTCTTGCTCATCTTGAAGGTCGGTACCGGGCTGCTGCTGACGGCCTCCTTGTAGATCACCGCGGCACGACCGGTCAGGTAGAACCGGCCTGCAGTGTCGTCGGCCTTGGCGAACTGGATGACCGCGTCCTTGCGTCCCAGGCTGACCGGCTGATGGAAGTAGCCGAAACGGAACGGCTCGACCTTCTTGCCGCGCAGCGCCCGCGCGATGGTGTCGGCGGTGTATGCGGCGGTCGGCATGCCGGACTGGCAGGTGCCGTGGACCTGGCCCCAGGCCTGGCGCACCGCGGCAGCATCGCCGATGGCGCGAATATTCGGGTGCGACACCGACCGTAGGGTCGGGTCGACCACGATCAGACCGCGCGCGTCGGTTTCGATGCCCGCCTGGGCGGCCAGTGGAGACACGCGGACGCCGGTGGTCCACAGCGTCAGATCTGCGGGAACCAGTTCGCCGTTGGCCAGCTCGACCGCGTCCGGCAGCACCTTGGTGACGGCATTGCCGATCTCGCGTGCGACACCGAGACGGTCCAGCGCCTTGTTCAGGTAGGCGCGGGCCTGCTCGCCCATCATCGCGCCGGGCTCGGTGCTGCTGATCAGTGTGACCTTCAACCTCCGGTGGTTCTCGGCGATTTCGGCCGCGGCCTCGATGCCGGTCAGGCCGCCGCCACAGACCGCGACGGTGCCGCCGTCGGCTTCGGCTGCCGCGAGGTGTTCGGAGAAACGGTGCGCGGCGCGGGGATCGTTCAGGGTCCAGGCGCGGTCGGCGGCGCCGGGCACGATGGTGGTATCGGTGCTGCTGCCGAGGGCGTAGACGAGGGTGTCGTAGTGCAGGGCCGCGGCGCCGTCGACGATGACCCGCTGTCCGACCGTGTCGATGGAAGTGGCCCAGCCCTGGACGAATTCGACGCCGGTGCCCGCCAGCAGGACCGGGATCCGGTGGTCGGCCAATTCCTGGCCCGCCGCGATCTGGTGCATCCGCAGCCGCTCGGTGAACCGGGCGGACGGGTTGACAACGGTGATCTTGGTGTCGAGTTTGCGTGTCCGCCGGGCCAGCCGCACGGCGGCGAGCATGCCGGTGTAGCCGGCGCCGAGGATGACGATCCGCTGCGTGTTCATGGCGCTTCTCCCATGGTCCATGTCACCGGTTCGGGTTCGTTGGTTGGTGACGACCATGGGACAAACAACGGCCGCGGAACGTGACAAGCACCCTTTGTGATCCACGCCACTATGCCGAAACCGGCCAGAAAACGGCTGCGACCAGCTCGAACACGGAGTAGGCCAGCAACTCGCGCCGCGGACGACCGGTCCCCACGCCCCGCATCAGCTCTTGCCGAGCGCCTCCTTGCGGATCAATTGCAGCAGGCTCGGGTTATCGGTTGTCGTGACGACCCCGACGATTTTGCGCACGAATCGGTCGTCGCCGACCAGCCGGAGCAGACTCGCTGCCAGATCGATGCGCGCGGTATAGCGACTGTCGACATGCCCCTCGACCATCGTGTAATCCGTGACGGCGGGCAGTTCGTACAGCCCGCCGGGACGCACGATCGTCCACTCGAGATCGCTGGCCCGCAGCAGCGTTTCCATTCGTCGCATGTCGTCATAGAGGGTCTTGCCCATGACCCGCACGATGTAGGGCTGTAGCACTCGGTTGAAAAGGAACCCGGCATCCGAGTAGGGCTTCGGGTCGACCGCACTGGACGAAACCACACCGATGCGACGCACGCCGTGGCGGTGCATGGCGGCCACGATGTTGCCGACCCCGGTGGAGTAGGTGGTGATCGCCCCTTTGCCATAGGGCACGCCGAGCGTGGAAACCACGGCGTCGGCGCCCGCGATGGCCGTGTCGACCGAATCCAATTGGTGGACATCGCCCCCGAAAACGGCAAGCCGCTCGTGGGCGATCGGGAATTCGGCCGGCCGCCGCGTGACGGCGACGACGTCGTGGCCAGCGTCGAGGGCCTGGCCGGTCAGCAGCCGGCCGGTGGGGCCGTTGGCTCCGAAAACGATGATGCGCATGGTGGATTTCCTTCTGCAGATATTCGGCACGCCTCTGGCGCTCGTTCATCCGAGCGCCGTATCATATGAGAATCATATCATCTATTTTGAAGGTCATACAATATGAGTGACGTATCAAATGCAGATGCGCGGCGGCATCGACAGTCGGCGCGCGCAGTCAAAGAGTCGCTTCGCGACCTGAACATCCAACTGTCGCTACTGAATCGCCAGTTCGGAGCCAGGGTCGAACTCAAGGACGCCGACTGGAATTGCCTCGACCTCATCAACCGGCACGGCCCGCTCAGCCCCGGCGCGCTGGCCAAGCTCGCCGGCCTGCACCCGGCAACCATCACCGGCGTACTCGATCGACTGCAGCGCGGCGGCTGGATCACTCGCGAACGCGACCCCGGCGCGACCGATCGCCGCGCCGTCACCGTACGCGCGACCCGCGACCGCAATCCGGAGATCTATCGCATGCTCGCCGGCATGAACACCCGCATGGACGACCTCTGCGAGCGGTACAGCGACGCCCAACTGGAGGTGATCGCGGACTTTCTGCGTCGCACCGCCGAGGCAGGGCGCGACGCGACCGCCGAACTCGCCGACGACTGACTCGCGACGAATTAGTCTGCGGATCAACCATTTCCGGTTGCCGCGCGACGAGATACAGATGCGCCGCGGCTCGGTGATGGGTGAACAGACGATCATCGACCAATTCTCCGCGTTCGATGATCACGCGCCGCCCGGACCAGGCGCGGCGGGAGTGGATCGAAGCGGGCGTGTGCCTGCGCACCGGCACGGTGATCTGCGCCGAGAATGCCTCGGACACCAAAGAATTCGAGCACACCAGCCCGCGCGGGTGTGGCAGACATCGACAATCGGTGAGTAGTACGTATCAGGGGCCGGGTCAGGGGTGAAATCGGGATGCTCCCCGATGTGTCCGGACGGTCCGGATTCCTACTGTCGGTGCATGTCTTCGGTTCCTCGACCGCGCTGGTGGCGACGGTTGCTCATCGGCGTTGTCGCATTCGCGACGGTATTCGTGCTCGCGGTGGGCGGCGGCGTCACCTGGGTGTATGTCAACGCGGTCGTCTCCACGGTCGACAGCACGAAATTCGAGAACGAGCTCGCTGTTCCGCCGCTGGCGCAATCGCAGCTGCGGACGGACGGCACCCGGGTGTTCGAGCTCGATATGCGTTCGGGGCGAAAGGAATTCCGGGCCGGGCAGACAACGGACACGTGGGGATTCAACGGCGACTACCTCGGCCCGACGTTGCGGGCGAAGCGTGGCGAAAAGGTCGAGGTCCGAGTCCGCAATTCGCTACCCGAAGCCTCCACCGTGCACTGGCATGGCATGCATCTGCCCGCGTCGATGGACGGTGGCCCGCATCAGATGGTGGCGGCGGGAGCGACATGGACGCCGCAGTGGACGATCGATCAGCCCGCCGCGACGCTCTGGTACCACCCGCACCCACACGGCGTGACCGAGCAGCACGTGCGGCGCGGACTGGCGGGGATGTTCCTGCTCGACGACGAGATCTCCGAATCGCTTCCGCTGCCGAGCAATTACGGCATCGACGATCTGCCGGTCATTGTGCAGGACGTGAAGTTCCGTGGGGCCGCGCTCGATTCGGGACACGCCATCTTCCGTGACGTCGGGTTCCTCGGCGACCAGACGATGGTCAACGGCACCCTGACGCCGTACCGCAATGTCGGCGACGAGCTGGTCCGGCTCCGATTGCTCAACGCCTCCCCCGCACGTGTCTACACCTTCGGCTTCGCCGACAACCGCTCGTTCTCCCTCGTCGCCACCGACGGCGGACTGCTGGAACGCCCCGCCACGCTCGACCGGCTGCAGCTCTCACCGGGCGAGCGGGCCGAGATCGTGGTGCGGGTCCGTCCCGGTGAGCGCACGGTACTGCGCAGCAACAAGCTCGACGCCGGACTCGACTTCTGGACCGGCAGGTTCGCGGGCGGCGACGACTCGTTCGACATACTCGAGCTGCGCGCGGCCGCAGCACTGCGCCCCTCGCCCGAACTGCCCGCGACACTGGCACATCCGTCCACCCCGGACGGTACCGATTCGGTGCAGGAACGTCGCTTCGAGCTGAACCTGAGCGGGATCAACGGCCAGAAGATGGCGATGGACCGGATCGACCTGACCGTCACACGAGGCACTACCGAGAACTGGATCGTGCACAACAACGACGGGATGCCGCACAACTTCCACGTCCACGATGTGCAGTACCGAGTGCTGGAGCTGAACGGCACGCCGCCATCGGCAGCGCTGACCGGACCGAAGGACACCGTCTTCCTGCCGCCCAACGCCACCGCGAAACTCGCCATGCGGTTCGACGGACCCGCCGATCCGAACTCGCCGTACATGTATCACTGCCATCTGCTGTGGCATGAGGACCAGGGCATGATGGGCCAGTTTGTCGTGGTCGAGCCAGGACAATCCGCAGGCAGGCCGCCATCGCATCACGGCCACTGACCGAGGCACGCACCCAACCCGGGATCCATCGAGGCAAGGCTCGACACACGTGGCGACATGCCGGGCTGTGCGCACGACCAGCCGCTACCTCTTGTCCAGACGTCCCCGTCGCGCTAAATTCATCACACAGTGAATTCAACACTCGATGAATTGAGGCGTCCCATGATGGACCTGCACTCATCCCCCGCCGTAGATGTCAAGAACCTGACGGTCAACCGCGGCGGCCGCGAAGTTCTGCACGATGTCTCACTGACGATTCCGCAGGGTTCGATCACCGGACTGCTCGGGCCGTCCGGCTGCGGCAAGACCACACTCATGCGCAGCATCGTGGGCACGCAGATCGTGGAATCCGGAGAAATCTCGGCGCTGGGGTTGCCCGCGGGCAGCAGAGAACTCCGCCACCGGATCGGCTACGTGACACAGGCGCCGAGCATCTACTCGGACATCAGTGTCCGCGAGAATGTGACGTACTTCGCCGCGCTGTACGGCCGCGACCGCGACGCCGTCGATACGGCCATCACAGTGGTCGGGTTGCTCGAAAACGCACACCAGCGTGGCGACGAACTCTCCGGCGGCCAGCAGACCCGCGCCTCACTGGCCTGCGCGCTGGTCGCCCAGCCCGACATGCTCGTCATGGACGAACCAACCGTCGGCCTCGATCCTGTACTGCGGGTGGATCTGTGGAAGCAGTTCCACGAGTTGGCCGCCGCCGGAACGACGCTGCTGGTGTCCAGTCATGTGATGGACGAGGCCGAACACTGCGACCAATTGTTGCTGATGCGCGAAGGCAAACTGCTCGCGCAACTGAGCCCGGACGAACTGCGCGCCAGAACCGACGAACAAAACCTCGAACAGGCCTTCCTCTCCTTGATCACGATGGGACAGAACTCATGAGCGCCGTCATGGATCTCACCGCGCGCCGGACGCCCACCCTGCGTCCCTATGTCGCGACGACCTCCCGCATCCTGCGCCAACTGCGCAACGACCACCGCACCGTCGCCATGATTCTCGTGGTGCCCGCGCTGCTGATGACCTTGCTGTACTTCATCTACAAGGACACCCCGCAGAACCCGCTCAATCCCGTGCCGCTGTTCGACCGCGTCGGCATGAGCATGCTCGGCATCCTGCCGTTCATCGTGATGTTCCTGATCACCGCCATCGCCATGCAGCGCGAACGCACCTCGGGCACGCTGGAACGCCTGCTCACCACGCCACTGTCGAAGATCGATCTGCTGGCCGGATACGGCTCGGCGTTCTCGGTGGCCGCGGCCGCGCAGGCCGCAGTGGCATGCCTGGTCTCCTTCGGGCTGCTCGGCCTCAACGCGGCGGGCAGCCCGGGCTGGGTCGTGCTGATCGCGATGGTCGACGCAGTATGCGGGGTCGCGCTCGGCTTGTTGGCAAGCGCCTTCGCGCGCACCGAATTCCAGGCGGTGCAGTTCATGCCGGTGGTGGTCGCGCCGCAGATCTTCCTGTGCGGCTTGCTCGTTCCGCGCGCACAACTGCCCGGCTGGTTGGAGGCGATCAGCAATGTGATGCCGCTGAGCTACGCGGTCGATGCGCTGCAAGAGGTTTCGAGCCATCCCGAGGCGACCGCGGCGATGTGGCGCGATCTGGCCGTGGTCGCCGGGTTCGCTGTGGTGGCACTGTGCCTCGGCGCGGCCACCCTACGGCGGCGAACCCCGTAATGCCACGCGATAGCGTGGCAGCGGGTGATGGGGCGACAGAAGGCGATGGTGTGACGGCCGGCAACGGAACTACGGCAGGCAATGGCGAGCGCGCCACCCGCACCGGGCGCAGGCCCGGACAGTCCGGCGCTCGCGAGGCGATCCTGACCTCGGCTCGGGCCCGGTTCGCCGAGGTCGGTTTCGACAAGACCTCGATCCGTGCCGTGGCCACCGACGCCGGGGTCGATCCGGCGCTCGTGCACCACTATTTCGGGACCAAGCAGCAACTCTTCGCCGCGGTGGTCGAGCTGCCGGTAGACCCGGAGGCCACGCTGCACATCATCGAAGGGGCGCCGCTGGATCAGCTCGGCGCGACCATCCTGCACGCGGTGGTGAGCGTGTGGGATTCCCCTGCCGGTCCCGGGGTGGTCGCGGCGGTGCGAAGCATGCTCGGCGGCAGCGACATCTCGCTGGCAAGGTCGTTCGTGCTCGACATCGTGCTCGAACGAGTCCGCTTGCGCATCGCAGCCCCGGACGACGACGGCCGCGCCCGCGTCGCGCTGGTCGCCACGCAGATGATCGGCGTGCTCGTCGCGCGCAAGATCCTGGAAGTGGAGCCGGTCGCCTCCATGCCCATCCCGGAGCTGGTCGCCGCCGTCGGCCCTACCCTCCAGCGCTACCTCACCGGCGAAATCGATCCCGCCACACCGTAATTCCGCAAGTCAACGATTCGTCGACCGGAATATCGCTGGGACAGAGAGGAATCGGCGCACCGACGAGTCCGGTGGCAACCCCGCAGGGTGTGCCACCGGGTCAGCGCCTGTCAGGCGTCGGCGTGCTGACCGGTGAACGCGGTGTGCTCGCCATCGGTGACGTCGCGTGCCTCGTCGATGAGCAGCACCGGAATGCCGTTCTCGATGGGGTAGGCCCGGCGCAGGCGCGGGTTGTAGAGCGCGGTGGCGCCCTTGTCATCGCGGACCAACAGCAGCGGACCCTTGTCCTGCGGGCAGGCCAGCAGGCTCAACAGGGTGGCGTCCAAGGCGGTTTCCTCCGGCATGATCGATAACTTACCCGTCGCCTACAACTGCTCCGCACCGGAACCGGTCGACGGCGACAATGCCGCCGGTTCCCGGCGGAACGAGATGTAGCGATGGCCGAAGAAACTCGCGATCGCGACGAGCCCCATCACGACGACCGCCGCGGGCTTGTCGGGAAAACCCAGCACCGAGACGGCCAGTTCCAGCAGCACGATATTCAGCAGCAGCCCACCGGAATTCACCGCGACGAAGCGTAGAAAATCGCGGACGACGTGGCCGCGCACCCGGAACACCAAAGTGCGGTGCAGCGCGAACGCGATCACGATGCTGATGCCGTAGGCCGCGACCACCGCGACCGACGGCGGTACATCGGGGCCGAGCACCGCAAGCCAGGCCACCGTCAGCGTCATGCCCAATGCCGTGTTGAAGCCGCCGACCACCGCGAAGGCGAGCTCCTGCCTGCGCACCAGGCGCAGCAGGGGTCCGGGATCCTCGGTTCCCGTCGCCCCCGCGTGGGCTCCGGCCTCCCCCGCGCTCACTTGATCGCGCCGACCAGGTCGGGTTCCGGCGCCGGGCGGTCCGCACTCAGCGGCACCGATGTGCCGCCACCCGGCTCGTCATCACGACGTCGGGCACGCAGCCACAGCCACTGCATCGCACCTGCCCCGAGCAATCCGAGCAGCACCGCGCCGACGCCGAGCTTCCAGCCGGGCGGGCGCCAGGTCAACTCCAGGTCCGCATTCTTGGTTCCTGCCGGAATATCCACGGCGACAAAGGTTTTTGCAACCACCGTGAACGGGACCTCACGACCGTTGAGCGTCGCGCGGTAGCCGGGCCAGCCGAGCCTGGCGAACACGACTCGTCCGCCCTGCTCCGAACTCACCCGCACGCTACTGGTCGGATCCGATTCCGAGACCGAGGTCGCGGTGCCGCCCGTGACCGCGGCGACGCGGCCGTTCCGGGTGGACAACAGCCCGCTGTCGCGCTCCAGCACTGCGATGTACTTCTCGTGCCCCGGGTAGTCGACCCACCGCCAGCCGGGCGGCGCGGGCTGGTTGCGCGCATCCGGGTACAGCGCCTTCTGCAGCACCACCCGGTCGACCTTCATCAGGTCGACGATGGTCTTGCCGGTGGACGGCTCGGTGGCGAAAGCGCGACGGTAGGCGTCGGGACAGACGCTGGTGTCCCATCGCATGCAGAGCATCTCGCCGAACCAGAAGTGGCCGTTGGGGGTGTAGCCGCTGACATAGGTCAGCTCGAGGTCCTTGGCGTAGTTGCCGAAGACCAGCGACCCATACGCCCCCTGAAGGGTCCGTTCGGCCGGCCGGATCAGTCCCCGGTCCGCGAGTTGCAGCGTCGTGCCCGCGAAATCGGGGAAGGCGGCCTTCATCTCGGAACGATTCTGCGGCAGGTTCCAACTCATCGGCGTCGGCTGCGCCGCGTGCACCTGGAGGAACGCAATCGGGAACACCGAGACGATGATCAGCACACAGGCCGCGGCCGCGCCGCGGCGCACACCGAGCCACACCACTGCAGCTCCCAGGGCCGCGATGCCCAGGGCCGCGACCACATGCCACACCACCTCGTCCGGCGCCGCCGAGAACGACCGCAACCACAGCACCCCGATCAGCACGGCCGCCGCGATGCCTCGTCTGCGCCGGTCGGCGAAGGTCGCATAGCGCCCGAGCAGCACGCACACCAGCACCAGCAGCCCGAGGGCCAGCATCGGCAGCACCCTGGCAGGCCAGCGCAGCGGGCCGATGGTGCCTGGGCCCGCGGTCCACATCAGCGCCATGATCGCGACGAGCGCGATGGCGGTGAACTCACGCCAGTTCTCGCGCGCCTTGCGCCAGTCGATGAAGGCCAGCGCCGGGATCAGGAACCAGGCGATATAGACCACCGGCATCGGCTGCACATAACCCCACCAGGAGCTGTACGCGGGCAGCGTGCTGGGCAGACTGGCATTGAGCGACTCCGACCACGGCACCGTCAGGAACTGGTCGTTATTGATCTGCGCGGTCCCGCGCCAGGTCACCTTCGCCGAGAGCATGCTGGGCAGGTAGGTCGCCACCCCGGCCACCGCCGCGGCACCCGCCACCGCGAGCAGTCGCACCGACGGCAGCCACTTGCGTTGGTAAACCACCTCGCCGACGGCCACGGCACCGATCATCAGACCTGCCTCTACGGCGGGAAAGATGTACTGCACCGAGATCGCCAGGTACAGGAAGACGAAGGTCGGGATGGGCCCGCTGCGACCGCGCGCATAGCGCACACCCGAAGCCCAGGCGTGCACCAGCCACGCGGTACCGGTGAATGCGGTGTACCAGCTGGCCTCGTCGAAGAACAACAGCCACCCGGTGAAGGGGATCGCGATGCCGGCAACCGCGGCCCACGGCAGCTTCGCGCCGTACTCCACGCAGATCCGGTAGACGCCGAGCCCGAGAACGATCGCGAAGATCAGCTTGATCACCGTGGTGTAAACCGCAACATTGTCCACCGAGGGCGCGATCAGATCGATCAGCAGCTGCGGCGGATTCAGCAGACCCGCCTCCTCGATGGTGTAGTTGCCCGCCATCCAGTGCTCGGGGACCATCGCGGGGAACTGCCCGTCACGCAGCTGACGGCCGAGCATTACCCACAACGGCGCATATTGCGACTCACTGTCGTCGGTGTAGAAGTGCCGGACGTTCGCCAACAGCACCGCACCGTATCCCGCAATCACACCGAGTGCGGTTATGAGACCCCACCTGTACACGTCCCGCCGGGCGGGGGCGCTACTTTCCACCACGAGTTCCAGACCCTACAGCCCGCCGCGGCGAGTAACGGAATGCGCACCGTGAGCCGGCCGCTGCCCACACCGCGACCGCCGCGCCCCTCGGCGTCCCGGTTACCGGATGCGGGTCAGCGTTCACGAAACAACGTCCGCCAGTTCGCGTTCGGGTTCACCGGTGGCGCGGTCGTCGGCAGACACCGCGGCATCACGACGCCGCGACCGCACATACAGCCACTGCAGCGCGCCGACACCGAGCACCCCGGCCGCCATCGCCGCGATACCGACCTTCCACCCCGGCGGACGCCAGGTCAGCACCAGCTCCGCGTCATGGGTACCTGCCGGAATATCCACGGCGACGAAGCTTTTCGCCACCACTTCGATCCGGATCGGCTCGCCGTTCAGGGTGACCCGGTAGCCCGGCCAGCCGAGCCGCGCGAACACCACGCGACCGCCGTCGGCCGAGGACACCCGCACCCGGCTGGTGGTGCCGGTCTCGGAGATCGATGTCGCTGTCGCGTTCTTCGCGTCCGCGACCCGGCCGTTCACCGTCGAGATCGGGCCGTCCACCCGTTCGAGCACCGAGATGTAGCGCTCGTGGCCGGGGTAGTCCACCCACTTCCAACCCTCGGGAGCGGGCTGGTCGCGGGCATCGGGGAACAGCGCTCGCTGCAGCACCACCCGGTCCAGCTTCATCAGATCGACAAGCTGTCGTCCGGTGGTCGGCTCCGGGGCGAACATCCTGCGGTAGGCGTCCGGGCAAACACTGCTGTCCCAGCGCATGCAGAGCAACTCGCCGAAGTAGAAGTGACCCGTCGGGGTGTAGCCGTTGACGTAGGACAGGTCGAGCGATTTGGCGTAGTTGCCGAAAACCAGCGAACCGTACGCGCCTTCGAGGCTCTTGTCCGCCGGTCCCAACAGCCCGCGCTCGGCGAGCTGGATGGTGTTGCCTGGGAAGTCGGGGAACGCGGCGGCGGCCGCCGAGCGGTTGGTCGGCAGATTCCATGTCATCGGGGTCGGCTGAGCGGCCCTGACCTGGAAGTAGGCGATCGGGAACATCGCGGCGATGGTCAGCGCGCACGCCGCGGCCACGCCCTTGGTGCGATCGAGCCACACCACCCCCGCGCCGAGCGCCGCGATCGCGACGGCCGCAAGCACGTGCCAGATCACGCTGTGCGGATCGGCCGAGAAGGATCGCACCCACAGCAGCCCGATCAAGACCCCGGCGGCGACGCCGCGATTCTTCAGGTCTCGCACCGTGCCGTAGCGCCCGAGCAGCACGCACACCAGCACCAGCAGGCCGATGGCGAGCATCGGCAGTACCCGCACCGGCCAGCGCAGCGGACCGATCGAACCGGGTCCGGCGGCCCACATCAGCATCAGGACCGAGAAGATCGCGACCGCGCTGAGCTCCCGCCAGCTTTCCTTGGCGCGTCGCCAGTCGATGAACGCAAGCGCCGGGATCAGGAACCAGGCGATGTAGGTGACCGGCATCGGTTGCACATAACCCCACCACGAGGTGAAGGCAGGCATCGAACTCGGCAGGCTGGCGTTGAGCGATTCCGACCACGGCACCGTGAGGAACTGGTCGTTGATGATCTGTGAGCTGCCGCGCCAGGTCACCTTCGCAGACAGCATGCTCGGCAGGAAGGTCAGCAGACCCGCGAGACCGGCGCACGCTCCCGCGACCGTCAGCCGAGCGACCGGCTGCCAGCGGCGTTGATGGACAAGCTCGCCCACCGCCACGGCGAACAACATGATTGCGGCCTCCACCGCAGGGAAGATGTACTGCGTGGAGATCGTCAGATACAGAAAGACGAAGACCGGAATCGGTCCGCCCGTGCCGCGCGTGTAGCGCACCGACGACGCCCAGGCATGCACCAGCCACGCGGTGCCGGTGAGCGCGGTCATCCAGCTTGCCTCGTCGAAGAACAGGAAGAACCCCGACAGCGGGAACGCGATACCCGCCGCCGCCGACCACGCGGGCCGACCGCCGTAGGCCAGGCAGATCCGATACACCCCGAGTGCGGCGATGACGGCGAAGATCAGTTTGACGACGGTCGCGTACAACGCCATGTTGTCGACCGACGGCGCGATCAGATCGATCAGCAGCTGCGGCGGATTGAACAGCCCCGCATCGTCCATCGTGTTGTTGCCCGACATCCACCGCTCGGGCACCAGCACCGGGAAGGTGCCGTCACGCAACGACCGGCCGAGGCCGATCCACAACCCGGTGTACTGGGATTCGGTGTCGTCGGTATAGAAGTGCCGGACGTTGGCGAGCAGGACCGCGATATACCCCGCGACCGCCCCGATCGCGGTGATGGCTCCCCAGCGGTACACGTCTCGCCGCGAATCGAGCGCTGCACTATCCGTCACGAGTTCCAGACCCTACCGTGCGCGATGCCGCTTGGCATCGGTCGCGGAAGCCGAAACCCGCACCGTGCTAGAGTTCTGGGCGGCTCGGGCTCTGCTGTCCAGCGGGGAGTACCGGCACGCACCGTTAGCGAAAGTCGATCCAGCTGATGCCGATTCCCACTACTTCCACGCCCCACACCGATGCCGCAGCGCCGAACGGCAAACCCCGCCCCGATGCGGGCAGCGCGCACACGGTGTCCGTCGTCGTGCCGATCTATCGGGGCGAGGACACCATCAGCAGGCTGGTCGCCGAATTGCACGAGCTGACCGTTCCCACCGAGACGCCCGGCGGCGCCGTGTTCACGATCGACGAGATCATCCTGGTGCACGACCACGGGCCGGATCGGTCCGATGTGGTGTTACAGGAGCTCGAGCAGACCTACCCCGAGGTCCGCACCGTCTGGCTGAGTCGCAATTTCGGCCAGGACGCCGCGACCATCGCCGGCATGTCCGCCGCCCGCGGCAGCTGGATCGTCACCATGGACGAGGACGGCCAGCACGATCCCCGATTCATCGGCACCTTCCTGGACGCGGCCCTCGCCGAGCGCGCCGATCTGGTCTATTCGAGGCCAACCAACACCCGCCCGCACGGTTTCCTGCGCAACCTCACCTCGCGCGGCGCGAAGATCGTGCTCGCCACAGTGTTCGCGTTCCCGGATTCCACCCGGTTCGAGAGCTACCGGCTCATCCGCGGCGCCATCGGACGCCAGCTCGCCGAGGTCGCCTCCAACGGTGTCTATCTGGATGTCGCGCTGACCTGGGTGGTCGGCACCGTCGCCCAGGTGCCGGTCGAGCTGCGCGCCGAGGGCCGCGAGGAGTCCGGCTACAACTACCGGCGGCTGTTCTCGCTGTTCTGGAAGATGGTGCTGTGCAGCGGTACTCGCGGTCTGCGGCTGGTCAGCCTGCTCGGTGTCACGCTGGCGCTCGCCGGTGGTGTGATGGCGGCGTTCGTCGTCTACGAGGCGCTCACCGCCGAAAACTGGGCGCCGGAGGGCTGGGCCTCGATCATCGTGGTGCTGCTGCTGGTGTCCGGCGCGACCCTGTTCTCCCTCGGCCTGATCGCCGAATACCTCGGCGTCGCTTTGCATATCCTCGTAGGCAAACCGCTCTACCTGACCGTCGACACACCGACGCCGCGCCCGGCGGATACCCGGGAACCGTCCATGACCGCCGCCAGCAGGGGGATCGACCGGCTTGAGCACTGATCGCGTCATTTTCAGCCGCCCGTTCCGGGCACGCCGCGAATTGGCCAATCTGGAGGCCGTGCTCGGCTCCGATCACAGCCACGGTGACGGGCAGTTCACCGCCGCCGCCACCGCCAAGCTGAAGACCATCACTGCCGCGCCGCACGCGCTGCTGACCACCTCGTGCACCTCCGCGCTGGAGATGGCAGGCCTGCTGTTGGAGCTGGGCCCGGACGACGAAGTGATCGTGCCGAGCTTCGCGTTCACCTCCACCGCGACCTCGATGGCACTGCGCGGGGCCACCTGCGTGTTCGCCGACATCGACCCGGAGACCGGCAATTTGGACCCGGACTCCGTCGCCGCGGCGGTCACCGAGCGGACCAAAGCCGTTGTCGTCATCCACTACGGCGGCGTCGCCGCCGAGATGGACCGGCTACTCGCCCTGGCCGACGCGCACGGTTTCGCCATCGTGGAGGACAACGCGCACGGCCTCGGCGCCAGCTGGCGCGGCCGCCCGCTCGGCACCATCGGCAGCCTGGGCACGCTGAGTTTCCACGACACCAAGAACGTGCACTGCGGTGAGGGCGGCGCGCTGCTGCTCACCGACGAGATCCTGATGGCGCGCGCCGAGATCATCCGGGAGAAGGGCACCGACCGCGCCCGGTTCCTGCGCGGCGCGGTGGACAAGTACTCCTGGCAGGATATCGGCTCCAGCTATCTGCCCAGCGAGTTGAACGCGGCGGTGCTGGACGCGCAGCTGGACGAATTCGACACCATCCAGGCAGGACGGCACCGGGTGTGGGACTCCTATGCCTCGGCGCTGCCGGAGTGGGCGCGCCGCAATGATGTTCGCCTCATGAGCGTGCCCGACGACCGCGCACATACCGCGCACCTGTACTACCTGCGCACGCCCACCGAGGAACGCCGCGACGACTTGATCGCGCACCTGGGCGCACGCGGCATCTCGGCGCCGTTCCACTATGTGCCGCTGGATTCCAGTCCCGCCGGCCTCAAGCTGGGCCGGACCCCGCAGCCGTGCGTGCGCAGCGCCGAGTTCTCCGGCACCATCGTGCGACTGCCGCTGTGGCCCGATCTGACAGACGAGCAGGTGGCCCGCGTCGTCGACACCGTCACCGCGTTCACGGTCTGATCTCACGCCGAGAGGACGAACAACTTCTCTCGGCCGCCCGCGATCAGCGACTGCTCGACCACACGCGACTCGTAGGCGCGGAACAACGCGTCCAGGGTCGCTTCGGTGAACCGGTGCGCCTGCGCGCCGTCGCCCGCGTCGGTGAAGCGCTGGCCGATCGCGGCGAGCACCCGGTTATCGCTGGAGGCCAGATTGCGGATCGGCTCGGCGATGATCACCTGCTTGCCCGCCGCGGCCAGCATCCGGTCGATCAGCGGTCCCGGCTCGGGCAGGAAGTGGTACAGGCTGGCCTGCATGATCACGTAGTCGGCTTCCGGCAGCGCAGCGTCGGAGTGCAGATCCCACACCGCACCGCGGCCGCCTGCGCGTCGCACACGCGCGATGAATCGCTCGTTGAGATCGAGGCCCGTGTAGTCGACAGATTTACCGCGCAGATAGCGGGCGTGCAGCGTGGCAGGCCCACAACACACGTCCAGGACGCCGGCTCTGTCGGGAACGATAGCGGCGATGGCACGGTATCTGGCTCCGTAGTGGCGGCCGTACAACCCACGCATCGCCAGCTCGTAGACGATTCTGTTGCGATAGATAAGGCTCGTACCCACAGTTTCCTTGTAAGGTTCCGTTTCAACATCGGCGGCCACCAGGGATAGTACGGTGAAAACCTGCCGACTATCCGATCGACCCGGCCGTTGCCGGGAATCCGGTAGTACGACAACATGTTTCGGCCCCCGATCGGTTTCCCGAGCGGGGGCCGAAATCGTCGGTCAGTCGCCGAGCAGCGTCCGCGCGCACACCTCGGTGAGCATCTCGTAGGACTCCGACGCCCGGTTGTACCACCAGGTTTCGGGACCTGCTTCCGGCCGCCCGGCGGCCTGCACGGCGCGGGCGGACGGACGGTAGGACGAGCTGCGCGGGATATCGTCCACCACGTACACCAGATCGGGGCGCTGGTGATGATCGAGCACCTGCAGCGCCTCGGTCACATCCTTGGGTTCGAGCCGGAAACCGTAGCGAACACTGACGGCGGCCACAGCGAGGCAGTGACCGCCGACGGGCAGGCCGTAAGCGACCTCCATGTCGACCGCGGTGATGTCGTTGAGGGCGTCCACGATCGGCTGGGTGTACACCGGCCCGCGCGGCGTGCGGATCACTGTGTCGGTGCGGTCGACCAGCCAGTAGTCGCCGTCGCTGTCGCGCCGGAACAGATTCTCGGTCGGCATCCATGCGTCGCCCGCGGTGAACAGGCCGCGCAGGCCGCCGTCGGACAGGTCGACGCCGTCGGAGGCCTTGCCGATCAGCAGACCCACTTCATTGTCCGCGCAGCGGCGGGCGAAACCGGATTCGTCCACCAGAACTTGATCGGCCATCGGGTCGTAGGCGACGAGTTCCACCTTGGCCGTACCGGGCACCGGCCTGCCCTTGCAGCCCGCTTTGACGCCGGTGACGTTGGCCAGCACCACATCGCCCTCGATGGAGGCGTAGAACTCCAGCACGCGGGCGGGGTCGAATTGTTCGGTCGTGCGCCGCCACAGGCCCGCGGGCATGCCGGAGCCGATGAACAGGCGGATCGGGTGCCGGTGCCCCGCGGGGAACACCTCGGCATCGAGGATGTCGCGCAGCATGGTCCAGGTGTAGGTCACCACGGTGACGCCGTAACGGTGCACCTCCTCGGCGAAGCGGGCCGGGTCGAGCGATCTGGCGAGCGCGATCCGGCTGCCGCCCGCGATCGCACCACCGAGGCTCACCAGCAGGCCGGACGAATGATGCAGCGGGGCAAGGCAGTACACCGTGTCCTTGCGATCGAGATCGGCCGAGGTCGCGGTGCCGATCGCCGAAAGCGCCCAGCGATGGTTGGTGATGTACTTCGCCTCCAGCCGATCGCCGGTGCCGGTCACCAGGACGAAGGCGAGTTCGCGGGCCAGGCCGGGATTCGGCCGATACCAGGCAGGCAGCCGCACCTGGCCGGGATCGATCTGCTCGAGGTCGATCACGTTCTCACCCTGCCGGATGTCGAGTCCACGTGTCTCGCCGCCGCCGAGCACCAGCACCCTGGTACCGGTGGCCGCCGCGGTCCGCAGGTTCTCCGGGTCCGCAACCAGTGTCTTGATGCCGGTGAGCTCGATCGCCCTTTCCAACTCGCCGCCGGGGGCGAGCAACACCGCGACCGCACCGAGACGCGAGAGCGCCGCGACGGTCGCCAGCGCGCTCGGCCGGGTCTCCATCACCACGCCGACCCGCATCGCGGGACGGATACCGACCGCGACGAGGCCGCGCACCACATTATCGATGCGGACATTGACCGAGGCGTTGGTGTGCACGCGATCGTCGAACAGGAAAAGATCGCGCAACGGCGCCCGCTGCGCCTGCTCGGCAAGCAACCGCCCCAGCGAAACCCGGGTGTGCGGCTGGATCATCCCGAGCCGGGTCAACCGCGGCAGCGCCCGCGCCGCCTCACCGACCAGCTCGACCGAGCCGCGCACGGTGTTGTTCGCGATCCCCTCCAGCGCCTTGCCCATGCCCGTACCAGCCTCGGCCAGCGTGCCGACGGTGTGCACAACACGGGTGGCCGCCGAGAGCGGCCGGTTGCTTGCGACATGCTCGGCCATCGGCGTGATCTCCGGCGGCAGCGGCTGGCCGCCGTCCATCCAATCGACCCACTGCCGGACAAGAGGCCAGGTGTGGTTGGTGGCCATGCTGCCCGCGACGAGGCCGAAATGCCCTGCCACCAAACTGGCTTCGTACACCTCGGCGTTGGGCGCGGCCCGCACGATGCCACGCACCGCGGCGGGCTGACCGATATCGTCGACCTCACCGACGAACGCCAGAATCGGGCATTTCAGTTCGGCAAGCGAAATCGGCTGATCGCGAATCACGAAGCCGCCGAGCATCAACCGGTTGTGCGCGACGAACTGTTTGAGCAGATCGGCGGCCGCCGGGCCCGCGTAGCCGACCCAGCCGTCGTTGTTGAGGAACCGGCGCTGACGTTCCTTGGGCAGCAACGCTTCCCGGTCGTGCAGCTGGCGCAGGAAATCGATCCTGGACTTCGCGGTCTTCACCGGGTCGAGCAGCTGGAAGCCGATGCGCACCATGGAATCGGTGATCGGCAGCCGGGTGACGACATGGTCGGCGAGGAACTCCGCGACATCCGACACCATGCCGTACGGGAGCCCGAAGGGCATGCCCGCGACCACATCGACCGGGCTGCCGAAGGTGACGATGCTCGCCACACCCTTGCCGTAGCGGTAGGCGGAGGTCTGATAGGCGAACATGCCGCCCTGCGAGTACCCCATCAGGTGCACGCTGCTGCCGGTCGCCTCGCTGACCGTGTCGATCGCACTGCTGATCGCGAGGACATGATCGGCCAGATCCCGTTCCCACCCGCCCTCTTCGCTCGCGGGCGATCCGAAATCGACCACCCAGCAATCGATTCCGCCGCGATGCAGAATCCCGACCGCGCCGTCCTCGGCGTTGACGTCCCAGATGTCGGCGTTCACCATCAGCGGCGGCACCAGCACGGCGACCGGCCGGCCCGGTGTCGCATCGTCGGGGAAGTAATGGCGCAGGCGATACATCCGTCTGCGTTCGACGACCTCGAACGGGGACGATTCGACATCGTGGGTCAGCCCACCGAAGCGGATGACTTCCAGGCCGTTCTGGGCGGTCGCCATCAACCGTTGCACCGACCCGGCCATATCCTTTGCACTGAACTTCACGATCGCTCCCAGCCCTACCAAGAAACGTGACACGCATCACACACCCCGACGTGTTCAGACGAGCTTCCCACATCGTGTATCCATTATGTGTCGGCTGTGACCCGTTCCATGACAGGCCGCGCGGATCAGCGGCGATATGTGACCGAACCGTCCGGTTTTCTCGGTCGGGAGGGCATCAGCGACGCATGACGTTCACATACATGCTCTCGAATGGCTCCGGGCTCACACTCAGATCACCGCGGAACGGCAGATCCATGGCGGCGATCAGGAAAATCATCGCGCCGAGAAAGAAAGCGAAGAGGCCACCGAGCAGCAAATGCGCCCCGCGATGCAGGCTGAACAGGCACAGCAGCACCAGATTGACGGCCGCGCCGACCAGAATGGTCCACCACAGCACACCGGGCACACCACCGGTGGTTGCATTGATGCGATGCCGTCGTTGCTGATCGAACGTGGCGAACTGGTCGATCGTCGCCGCGTGCACGATCTCCTGGGCATTGTTCTGCGGCTGAAAGGTCAGCAGATGCTCCTGAAACCTGGTCACCAGGGCGGTGCCCCCGATCGGTTCCTCGCCCGCACGCAGCGCGGGCCAGGCCACGGTCAGGGTGTTGTCGGTGTAGTCGACCAGGTCTTGGCGCAACTGAGAGCGCTGCGGCTCCGGATAAGCGCCCGCCTCCCGGTAGAGCGTGCCGAGGGCGGCGGCTTCATCGGCGACCACGCCCTGCGCCGCATCGTAGGACTGGTAGGTCGCGGCCGCGATCAGACCGAGTAGCAGGCCATAGAACACACCGCCGACAGTGAGCACCATGGTGACCGAATCGTTCTTGCCAGGTTCGGGGCCGAGCGTCCGCAACACGTACGGACGGGTCACCAGGATCGAGCCCGTCGTCAGCACCACGCACGTTCCGGTGATGATGAGGAAGTCCAGCCAGATGGGCAGCGTGTAGATCCAGGTGAACATGACATCTGAAGATAGCTATGCCACAGCCATCCGTCCGCGAATCCGTGATTCATCCCAGGACGTTACGTGCCGTTATCGTGATCGAGGGCATGTCGTGACCATCCGAAACCCGTTGTGCCATCATCGACTCCACGATCTTCGACATTCCTCTGCGCGTGCTGGTGCACCCGTTCTACGATCGATGCCGTCTGGAACGCACTGTCGCGTAAATCAATTCACTCGAGCGTCTAGTTTCTACTGTGCAATCGAAGCGCCACCACCACCGTCGACCGTCACGGTGACCATCTCGAGGTGAGGACAACGCATGACCATCGAAATGCCAGTCCAAATAGATAATCACGTACGCAAGAGTCTCAGCACCGCCGCGGCACGCCCACTCGCGACCACCACCAAATCCGAGCCGCAAATGCAGGGCATCAGCTCCCGCTGGCTCACCCGAATGCTGCCATGGACGCAGGTCAGCAGCGGTACCTACCGTGTCAACCGACGCCTCACTCACACCGTGGGCAACGGCGAGGTCGAATTTGTCGTCGACGGTTCGCAGGCCAGAGTTATTCCGCTGGAACTCCAGGAACTTCCGCAATTACGGGACTTCGACGACGAGGAAATACTGCGCGCGCTCGCGCAGCGATTCGAACAGCGCGATCTCGAACCGGGAACTGTCGTAGCGGAATTCGGCAATCCGATGAATCAGGTCCTGCTGATAGTGCACGGAAAGCTCAGCAAGATCGGCACGGGAGAATATGGCGAACCGACCATGCTGGGAATGCTGGCGGGCGGTGATTTCTACGGCGATGAAACACTCACCAACCCGTCCGCGATTTGGCCGGTCACCGTCAAAACCGTGACGAGGACGACGATGTTGGTCCTGCCGCGGCAAACGCTGGACGAAATACTGGAATACACACCGGCATTGCGTGAGCAATTGTCCCGCGTCGCGACAGCACCCGCCCAGCCACAGAACACCAAGGGCGAGGCCAGCATTCTCATCTCCTCCGGCCATTCCGGAGAACCCTTGCTCGACGGCACGTTCGTCGATTACGACGCCTCCCCGCGCGAATACGAGCTGAGTCTTGCGCAGAGCGTGCTGCGGGTACACACCCGCGTCGCGGATCTGTTCAACGATCCGATGAACCAAGTCGAACAACAGCTGCGGCTTACCATCGAGGCGCTCTACGAACGCCGGGAAGACGACCTCGTCAACAACCCCGACTTCGGCCTGCTGCACAACTGCGATCTCAAGCAACGCATCTACACCGAATCCGGTCCGCCCACCCCCGACGACATGGACGAGCTGCTCAGCATGCGCCGCAGCACGAAACTGTTTCTGGCACACCCGAAAGCGATCGCCGCCTTCGGCCGCGAATGCAGCAAGCGCGGACTGTATCCCGATCCGGTCGAGGTGGACGGCCATCGCGTTCCGGCCTGGCGCGGGGTGCCGATCTTCCCGTGCGGCAAGATCCCGGTCAGCGGCACCCAGACCACGTCGATTCTCGCCATGCGCACCGGCGAGAAGGACCAGGGCGTCATCGGCCTGCACCAGACCAACATCCCCGACGAGTACGAGCCGAGCCTCAACGTCCGATTCAAGGGCATCGACGATCAGTCGATCATCTCCTACCTGGTCAGCTGCTACTACTCGGCGGCCGTGCTGGTGCCCGACGCACTGGGTGTGCTCGACAATGTCCTGGTCGCCCGGCAGGCCGACTGACGGGGGTGATGAGCGATGTCGGTGCTCTCCCGCGCCGCGGCGCCCGCTGCCACGCACGATCTGGCCGCTGCCGTCGCCGCACTGCTGTCGAATCTCGATAACACCGCCCCGGCGACGCTGCCACTGGAGGGTATCGGCGCGTCGGCGGAAACCACTGTGCCGAAACCGG
The DNA here is from genome assembly GCF_036046055.1 of Nocardia sp. NBC_00403. Lineage (NCBI taxonomy): Bacteria > Bacillati > Actinomycetota > Actinomycetes > Mycobacteriales > Nocardiaceae > Nocardia > Nocardia sp. NBC_00403. The sequence goes on along the minus strand of NZ_CP107939.1, from coordinate 3,983,580 downwards.
ATTCGCGTTCGCTCTCGCAGCCGCCCGAACGTGCGAGACCGAGCCCGATCAGACTGCTCGGCCCGAGCGGCCTCGGCGCTGCGGCGCTGCTGCTAGAGCCGCCGACGGCGGTCGAATCGAACCGACCCGGTCCGGATACGCCCGATCCCGAACCGCCGCCCCCGACCCGACCCGATCCGGCGACACCGGACACCCTGCGTGTACTGGCCGTTCCTGCGGCCGGTTTCGAACCATCGCGCGTGGCGCCCCCGGCCGCATCGATTCCCGTCGGCGTGACGCAGGGGGTCGCGCCGACGGGATCGACCCGATTCCGAATACCGTTGGGAACCAGTGGATCAGGAACAAAATCAGCACATCTGGGCGGCACCGGATCGGCGATTCCGCCGCTGTACTGCCCACCTCCGGTCCGTGACGATCCGGCACTCGCCGCACTGGTCAACGACGGACTCATCCAGTGGGCGAAGGAGATCGGCCTCTACGCCGGACGGCTGGAGGAGCTGCGCGACGCCGACTTCGGCCGGCTGATCATGCTCGCCCATCCCGACAGCAACGATCCCGACCGGCTGCTTGCCGTTGCCAAATGCGCGGTCTCCGAATGGTCGGTCGACGACTACTACTGCGAGGAGGGAGCAGACGACACGGCACCGGACGGCACCCCGTCGAATGCGGCGACCGAACTGGGCCCGAAGCTCGAACTCGCCGCCGCTGCAATGGATCCCGTGCATCTGCCGGCGCGCTATGCGCTCCGGCTCGAGCAGGCGCTGCAGGCCGATCCGATCCTGCGCGCATTTCGCACGTCTTTCGAGCATCTGTCCCACTACGCGACCCCGGCACAGCTCGCCCGCTTGCGCACGGAGATCGCGGGCTGGTTCATCGCACTGGCCGCGGAAGCGGGTTGGCGCGCATCGGACCGGATGCCACCGGTGTGGGAGTACCTCACCAACCGGCAGCCGCACAGTTTCCTGCCGTGTATGGCGCCGATCGATGCGGTCGGCGGCTACGAACTCCAAGCCGCCGAATACACCGATCCGCGGGTGCGCCGCGTCGTCACCACGGCCGCGCTGGCCAGTCAGATGGTGAACGACCTGTATTCGATGGCCCGCGAGGATCTTTCGGGCGGACGGGAATTCAACCTCCCGACGGTGCTCGCCGCCGAGGAGAAATGCTCACGCCGGGAGGCGGTGCTGCGCACGGCGGAAGTCCACGACGAGCTCGTGCACCGGTTCGAGCACGAGGCGGGCGCACTGGCCGCCGTCGGCTCGGCCGAATTACGCCGATTCCTCGGCGGCCTGTGGGCATGGATGGGCGGCAACCGCGCCTGGCATGCCGACAGCAAGCGCTACCACGATGCATCCCACCAGTAATCGCGACAACGTGAAGTAGTACAGCGAGAGGATGATCCGAGATGACCATGCTCAACCCCGACACCGGCGCCGTGCTCCGTACCCACTATCAGAAGTCTGTTGCCGAGTACTGGAACAACAATCCCAATGACGACCAGGTCAATGTCAAGCTCGGCGAGGTGGACGGGCTCTTCCACCATCACTACGGCATCGGCGACCCCGATTTGTCGGTGTTGACGGGACCGGAGGACACCCGCGAGGAGCGGATCGTCAAGGAACTGCACCGGCTCGAGACCGCACAGGCCGACTTCCTGCTCGATCATCTCGGCGACGTCCGACCGGGCGATCGGCTGATGGACGGCGGATCCGGCCGCGGCGGCACCAGCTTCATGGCCAATCAGCGGTTCGGCTGCCAGGTCGACGGCGTCACCATCTCCGAATATCAGGTCGGCTTCGCCAACGACCAGGCCGCGCATCGCGGCGTCGCCGACAAGGTGCGCTTCCACTTCCGCAATATGCTCGACACCGGTTTCGACGCCGGCGTGATGCGCGGCATGTGGACCAACGAAACCACCATGTACGTGGACCTTTTCGAGCTGTTCCGCGAGTTCTCGCGGCTGCTGGAGCCGGGCGGACGCTATGTCTGCATCACCGGCTGCTCCAACGATGTGACGGGCGGGCGGTCCTCGTCGGTCAGCTGGATCGACGCCCACTACGGTTGCATGATCCATCCGCGCAGTGAGTACTTTCGGGCGATGGCCGAGAACAATCTGGTGCCGATCGACGTGGTCGACCTGACCGCGACGACCATCCCCTACTGGGAGCTGCGCAGCAAGTCCGAGCTGGCGACCGGTGTGGAGCAGCCCTTCCTCACCGCCTACAAGGAGGGCAGTTTCCAATACCTCATGATTGCCGCCGATAAGGTGGGGAGGTGACCGAGACGCTCTCCCAGCCGTGGACCGACCGCGAGGCGCTGCCCGTCGAACTCGTCGACGACGCAGGCCACGCGGTCGGCGCGTGCCCGGTCGGACAGGCCCATCAGGCGCCGGGCCTGCTGCACCGCGCGTTCTCGGTCCTGCTGTTCGACGACGCGGGCCGGGTGCTGTTGCAGCAGCGTGCCGCGGTGAAGACCCGGTTCCCGCTGCTGTGGTCCAACACCTGTTGTGGCCACCCGGCACCCGGCGAGCCGGTGGTTGCCGCCGCCGCGGTGCGCCTCGACGAGGAGCTGGGCCTGGCCACCGACCTCACCGAGGTCGGCATCTACCGGTACCAGGCGGATGATCCGGCCACCGGCCGCGTCGAACACGAATGGGACCACGTGCTCATCGGCCGCCTCGACGCGAGCGCGCCCCGCCCCGATCCCGCCGAAGTCGCCGACTACGCGTGGCTCCAGCCCGACGCACTGCGTGACGCGTTGGCCGACGAACCGGAGAGCTACACCCCGTGGCTGGCGGGCGTGCTGGACATCGCCGAGAAGGCGCACCGCCGCACTGGACAGTAGTCCCGCTCACCCGTCCGATGCCGGTGCGCACGCCGGGCCCGAGGTAGTCACCGACATCATCTCGTCGGCGGCGATCCGGGCCCGGCTGCCTCGACCGGAGTAGCCGCCCACTTCCAGGGGCCAACTGCCGGCTGCGTCATCGCCCATTGCTCCACAGGGTTGGTTTCACCCGTTCGACCAAGGGACCTCGATGGTGATCGGTCCGGTGACGGGGATGCAGGCAGTCCGACATCGCGCAGGAACTGGTCGAGACGAGCAGAGAGAATCCTGCACCATCTCTGCGGTCCTGGTCCGGCACACTCGGCAATGCCTTGCTCGGCTATTGCCGCAAATATCGTTGGATGCGCATATCCAGGTAGGCGCATGTGCACTGCTGCGACGCTTGTCACACTGCACAAAACCTTCGGGAACTCACAGGAAGGGCACAGGCTTTGGCCAGGCATGTCTCCGATGCTTGCCTGAGTACGAGCTCTTGGCAATCAGTGAGGTGCACGATGGTCGAAGTCGAAGTCACGGATACCAAAGTGACGGTCCACGTGCTCGGCGGGCATCGGCTGCTGGCACTGCGCGAGCAGCTGAGTTTCGATCTCTCGGATATCACCGAGGTCACCACTGCCGAGGTCGACCTGCGTCCGCCGTGGGTACGAGCGCCGGGAACCTTCTTCCCCGGAGTGATCGCGGCAGGCACCTATCGCGGCAGGCATCGCAAAGAATTCTGGGACACCAAGTTCAACGGGCGGGCCATCCGGATCGAGCTGGCAGGCGCCGACTTCACCCGGGTCGTCGTCGATGTCGACGACCCCGATGCCGCACTGCATGCGCTGACCTCCGCTGTCGCGGCCTGATCAGGCTCCGAAGGAGCTCAGCAGCCCGGAGTAGGTCTTGGTCGGCGGCGCGGCGAACTCTCCCCGCCCCGACTTGCGCACACCGAGGGTGAGCAACGACTGCACGGTCAGGGTCGCGGCGGCCACACCGTCGACCACCGGCACACCGATTTCGTCGCGAATGTGCTCGCACAGGTCGGCCATTCCCGCGCAGCCGAGCACGATCGCGTCGGAACCATCGGCTTCCACCGCCTCCCGGCAGGCCTCGGTAACGATTTTGCGTGCCTGCGGATCCGTTTCCAACGCAAGCACCGGTACCTCGCAGGCGTGCACGCCCCGACAGAAGCGCTGCATGCCATAGCGTTGCGCAAGTTCTTCCGCGCGACCGATGGTTCGGTTCAACGTGGTGACGACACTGAACCCGCGGCCGAGATGGCTGGCCGCGTGCATCGCCGCCTCCGCGATGCCGATCACCGGGCCACCCGCCAGTTCCCGGCCGGCATCGAGGCCGGGGTCGCCGAAACACGCGATCACGTACCCGTCTATGCCCTCCCGCTCGCCGCGCTGGATCGCGGCGAGCAGGCCCGGGATGCTCAGGGCTTCGTCGTAGTGACTTTCGATCGAGGCGGGTCCCATCTCGGAGGTGACCGCGTCGAGCCGGGTGCCGGGGCCTGCGACGGCCTTGGCACAGCGCTCGATCGTCTCGGTCATCGCCCGGGTGGTGTTCGGATTGACGACCCGGATACGCATCAAGCAGGAACTCCCTGCACTGCCGACCTGGTCCGGCCGGCCAGCAGGTAATAGACCGCGAACCCGATGCCGCAGCCGATGAACCAGCTGTACTGCGCGGCGGTATACATCCCGGTGACATGTTTGGCGAGCACCGGGACCACCGCGACGACGGCGCCGACGACCGTCGCGATGATCGCGGCGGGGTTGTATCCCTTGCTGTACCAGTAGGTTCCGGTCTTCGACATGGTGAACAGATCGTCGATGATCACTTTCTGTTTGCGCACCAGGTAGTAGTCGGCGATGAGCACACCGAACAGTGGGCCGATGAAGGCGCCGAGCACCTCGAGGGTGTAGTGGATGACGTCGGGGTTGTTGTAGAGGTTCCACGGCGTGATGAGAATCGACCCGACCGCGGCGATCATGCCGCCCGCCCGCCAGCTGATTCGCTGCGGGCTGACATGGGAGAAGTCGAACGCGGGTGAGATGAAGTTGGCGACGATATTGATGCCGATGGTGGCGATGGTGAAAGTCAGCGCACCGAGCACGATCGCGAAGGTGCTGTCGATGCGCGCGACGGTCGCGACCGGATCGGTGATCAGTTCGCCGTAAACCGGAACCGTCAGCGATGCGGTGGTGACCACGAGCAGCGAGAACAGCAGGAAATTGACCGGGAGGCCGAGCAGGTTGCCGCGCCGCACGGCCGCAAAAGACTTTCCGTAACGGGAGAAGTCGCCGAAGTTGAGCATCGGACCGGAGAAGTAGGACACCACCAGCGCGATAGCGCCCAGCATCACCGGCACCGAGGCCGAGCCGGTGTACTTCACCTCGCCGAGCTTCAGGTCGACGGCGCTCCAGCCCGCCTTGGCGATGAGGTAGCCGCACAGCGCGAACATCACGACATATACAGCGGGACCGCAGAAGTCGATGAATTTGCGGATGGACTCCATGCCGCGCCAGAACACACACGCCTGCACCACCCACAGCAGCAGGTAGCTGCCCCAGCCGAGCAGCGAAAGCCCGAGGAAACCGTAGTCACCGACAACCGCATAGGGCGCGAGCGGCGGAAAGAGTTTCACCAGAACAACATCCAGCGCTGCGGAGGCCAGGAAGGTCTGGATGCCGTACCAGGCCACCGCGATCAAGCCGCGGATGATGGCGGGGATATTCGCCCCGAGCACTCCGAAAGCGCTGCGGCACATCACCGGATAGGGCACGCCCGTCACCTGGCTCGGCTTGGCGACCAGATTGCAGAAGAAGTAGACGATGGTGATGCCGATCAGCAACGCCGCGAGCACCTGCCAGCTGGCCAGACCGAGCGCGAACAAGCTGCCCGCAGTGACGTAGCCGCCCACGCTGTGCACGTCCGACATCCAGAACGCGAAGATGTTGTAGGAGCCCCAGCTCTGCTTGCGCAGCGGCGCGAGATCCTCGTTGGTCAGTCGTGGATCGTAGGCGGGTGTGGCAGGCGCGGCCGTCTCCGGCGGCGCGGGCACCGCGGTGGTGAGCATTTCGGTCATGGTGTTTCCCGTCCGAAGGTGAAACTGTGATCCCGAACGACGGTAGGAACCGCGCATTGCCCACCCGTTGCACGGTTATTGCCCGGCTATTGCGCGGCAGATATATCTTCCGGCGCCAGCAGCCCGGTATCGGTGGGCAGGGTCGCGATAACCGTCTCGAGCCTGCGGTGATGGCGTTCGGCGATGAGCAGCAGGCGATCGACGTCACGGGCGAGGAAGGCGTCCATCATCAGCGCGTGGTCGGTGTGCAGGCGGATTCGGTCGGCGCGGCTGATGTGCACCATCGACTGCACCGGTTCGGTGACATTCCACGCCGACTCGAGCATGTGCAGCAAACGGAACAGACGTGACGGCCGGGTCAGTGCGACATGGAAAAGTCGGGACTGCCGATGGTAGGCGACCGGGTCGTCGTCCCGGATCGCATGCTCCAGAAGGGTGTTCACCGCTATCAGGTGCGCACGATCGGCGTCCGATGCGTTCATCGCCGCCACCGCGAGCGCTGCCGTCTCCAGGGTCTCGCGCACGATGTACATTTCCCGCAGCTCGTTGGCCGTGAGCTGGGCCACCGTGTAGCCGCCGTGCGGTTGATGGGTGACAAGGCCCTCCCCCAACAGCGTCTTGAGCGCTTCGCGGACCGGGATGTGGCTGACTCCGAACAATTCGGCGACCTCACGCAGCGGGATCACCGTGCACGGTGGCACGGCCCCGTCGAGGATCACCCGGCGCAGTTCGCCGAGAATGATCTGCGGCCGGCCCGGTTCATCGACAACCAACCTCGCGAGCAGCGCCGAACGTCTCCGTGGAGGCATGTCGACCACCGTAGGTGAGCCGTGTTGCGTTTTCGGTCCCTGATGTGACGGTGAGGAAAATGCAGGCTCGGACGTCCGTCGAGCGGGAATTCGACCTGCCATACGCTGTATGGATCCCGAACGGCAAGGATTACTCGATGACCACTCTTCCGACAACTCAAACCGTCGATCGGCGCTTCGTGAGTCTGGTCGCCGAATTCGACCGGTTGTTCCGGCGGCCCTCCGACGGTGGCGGATCCCTCGTGGTATACCTGCGCGGCGAACCGGTGGTCGATGTCTGGGCCGGTTTCGCGCACCCTGGGGTGCCGTGGGCGCACGACTCGGTGGCCATGGCGTACTCCACCGGCAAAGGTGTCGCCTCGACCCTGCTGCACCGGCTTGCCGAGCGCGGCCTACTGGACTACGACGAGCCCGTCGCCACCTACTGGCCCGAATTCGCTTCCGCGGGAAAGGAACTCATCACCGTGCGCGCGTTGCTGACCCACCGGGCCGGGCTGCACCGGCTGCGCGGGCTGCTGCCGGGTCCGGTGGACCGCTTCCTGGACGACGCCGCGGTGACAGCCGCGCTCGCCGCCGCGACCCCCGATTCACGACACCTGGTGACCAGCGGCTATCACGGAATCACCTTCGGCCACTTGGTCGCCGAGTTGGTACGCAGGATCAGCGGTGCGACATTCACCGATGCGCTGCGCACCGAAATCGCGGAACCGCTTGCCGCAGCGGATCTCTGGTTTCGTGTACCAGCATCCGAGCGCGGCAGGATCGCCACCAACTTTCCCCGGCTGACCGTCGCGGGCCTCGACTGGGACAACGGCGCCCGGCTCATGTCGAGGACCAGGTTCGCCGCGGCCGCCGACACCACGCCGCAGGGTTTCGCCGACCTGGTGTCCGATCCACGCCTGCACGATTCGGTCATGCCAGGCGTCAACGGTGTCTTCTCCGCGCGCTCGCTGGCCCGCGTGTACGGCGCCCTCGCCAACGGCGGCCGACTCGACGGCTTCCAGCTGCTGCGATCCGAAACCATCGAGCTCATCACCCGACGCCAAGTCTTCACCCCCGACTATGTCCTTGCCTTCCGCATCCCCTGGGCCCTCGGTTACCACGGGGTCCCGATGAAGCCCTCCAAAGCCGAACCCGTCTCAGCCTTCGGCCATTTCGGCCTCGGCGGTTCGGGAGCCTTCGCCGACCCGGCCACCGGTATGTCCCTCGGCTTCGTCACCAACCGCCTCGGCGGCAAGCTCACCCCGCTCGGCGACGCCCGCCTCGCCCGCCTCGGCGCCATCGCGCATAACCTCGCCAAGGCTGCGTGAGAGACGCCCTACGGTGTGCCGCTGACCGGCCCGACTCCAGCGACGGGCGAGAAAGCCAACACAAGTTGCTGCCGGTCGAGGTGTGACCTGGCAGCATGGCGACATGGAGTTGCTTGGGCTGGATCGGATCAAGGCGGCTGCGGCGCTACTTGCGCCGGTGATTCGGCGGACGCCGGTGGTGGCATCGCGGGCATTGTCGGAGCGATCCGAGACCGAGGTGTGGCTCAAATGTGAGAACTTGCAGCGGACAGGGTCGTTCAAGCCGCGCGGCGCCTACAACAGGATCGCGAATTCGAGCCTCGAGGAGCGGGCCAATGGTGTGGTCGCGGCGAGCGCGGGCAATCATGCGCAAGGAGTAGCCTGGGCGGCGACGTCACTCGGAATCGAGTCGACGGTGTTCATGCCGGTGGGTGCATCGCTGCCGAAACTGGCGGCCACCAAGGCATATGGCGCGCGGGTGCTGCAAGTGGGCGAGACCGTCGATGACGCGCTCGACGCGGCGCTCGACTTCGCGGAGCGCGGCGGGGCGACGTTGATCCATCCGTTCGACCACCCCGACATCGTGGCCGGGCAGGCAACGGTGGGGCTGGAGATCCTGGATCAATTGCCCGAGGTCGGGACGGTGCTCGTGCCCACCGGTGGTGGCGGGCTGCTCGCCGGTGTCGCGGTCGCGCTGCACCATCTCGCCCCGCAGGTGCGGGTGATCGGCGTGCAGGCCGCCGAGGCTGCGGCCTGGCCCGATTCGCTGGCGGCAGGCAAGCCGGTCCGGGCCGGGCGAATGTCGACGATGGCCGACGGCATCGCAGTCGGGCTACCGGGTGCGGTGCCGTTCGCGCACGTTGCCGAGTACGTGACGACCATGCTGACCGTCGATGAGGACGCACTGTCCAAGGCGCTGCTGTTGTGTCTGGAACGAGGGAAACTGATCGTCGAACCGGCCGGCGCCGCTGCGGTCGCGGCGTTGATGAGTTACCCGGTGGCGGAACTCGGACTGCGCGGACCGGTCTGCGCGATCCTGTCCGGCGGCAATATCGACCCGCTGCTGTTGACCCGGCTGATCGGCCACGGCCTGAGCGCCGCGGGCCGCTACCTCGCGGTGCGAGTGACAATCGTGGATCGTCCCGGTGGACTCAGCAGCCTGCTCGGCGTGGTCGGGAAAACGGGAGCGAGCGTGGTCGACGTGGCGCACTCGCGCACCGGCACCTGGCTGGCCCTGAACGAGGTGGAGGTATCGCTGACGCTCGAGACTCGTGGACCGAACCACCGCAACGACGTCCTCGATGCCTTGACCGAGTCCGGATATGTTGTCCGCGTGGAAGATTGAGGGAAGCGTGCCGACCGCCGGCACGGTCGGCACCTCCCGCTCAACGACTGCTCAGCACTTTCTCTTGTAGAAGTACTTCGCGTTGGCGTCCATATCCGCCTGAGTGATCGCGACCATGTCGGTCTGGATGTTCCTGGTGACCGGCTTGCCCTCCAACGCAGCGACAGCTTGGTCGACACCCTTGGCTCCGATGCCACCCGGGTCTTGGGCGATCAGCGCCTGCACGGTGCCCGCCTTCAGGTCCTCGACCTGTTTGGGGCTTGCGTCGAAGCCGACCAGTTTGACTTGGCCGAGCTTGTTCGCATTGCGCAGACCGGTTGCCGCGCCCTCGGCCGAGCTCAGGTTCGTCGCGAATACACCGGCAAGGTCCGGGTGGGCGGCGAGCGTGGCGGTCACGATCGAGGCGGCTTGGGCGGCCTCGTTGTTGTTGTACTGCACGCCGAGCGAGGTCATGCCGGGATAGTGCTGCAGCGCCGCCTCGAAGCCTTGGGCGCGTGCGTCGGTGGTGGAGGTGCCTGCCTTGGTGTTGATCACCAGTACCGGCCCCTTCTCCCCGACCAGCTTCGCCAAGGTGGCGGCCGCGAGTTCGCCGCCCTTCTTGTTGTCGGACGAAATCGACGACAGCGCAACGGATGTGTCGTCGAGCGCGGTGTCCACTTCGACAATCTTGATCCCCGCGTTCTTGGCCTGCTGGATCGGATTCGCCATCGCCGTTGCGTGTGTCGGCGCGATCAGGATGCCGCCGGGCTTGTTGGCCATCACCCCAGTCAGCACCGGCGTCTGCGATCCGGCGTCGAACTTGGTCGGCGCCTGGGTATCCAGCTTGTAGCCGAGCTTCGTCGCCTCGTCCTGCGCGCCGCACTGCATGGAGATATAGAAAGGTTCGTCGGCGACGCCGGGAATGAGAACCAGCTTTTTGGCGTCCGTCCCGCCGGAATTGCTCACTTCGCCACTACACGACACGACCACCGTGCCGACCGCTACTATCGCGCTGATCAGCACCGCGGTCCGCTTCGCCACCCTCATCCGGCCACCTCCGCCTTTATTTTCTTCTCGCGCAGTGTTGTCGACTGCCTACCTCTATCGGTCCCGCGCCCTGCGGCGGAGCTGGTCGAACCACACCGCCCCGACCAGAACCGCGCTCACCGCGATCGGCTGCCAGAACACCGGCACCCCGGCGATGACGAAACCCTTGCGCAGCACCGAGGGAATGAACACCCCGATCACCGTGCCCAGAACGGTGCCGACGCCGCCGAAAAGGCTGGTCCCGCCGATCACTACGCCCGCGATGGCATCCAGATTGTCGGTGCCGTGTCCACCGATGGTGGTGGTGCCGAAGTAGGCGAGGTTCATGAAACCCGCCAGCCCGGCGAGCAATCCCGTCATCAGATAGACCAGCACGAGGTGGCGGGTGACCGCGATCCCCGAGCGGCGCGCGGCCTCTTCGTTGGAACCGATCGCGTAGGTATAGCGGCCGAACCTCGTGGTGCGCAGCACCCAGGCAGCGAGCACGGTGACCACGGTGGCGACCAGCACCAGATTCGGCACACCGCCCAGTGAGGTGCCGAACCCCAGTGAGTTGCGCAGCTTGTCGGGCACGGTCCTGGTGTCGACGCCGCCGGTGATCAGCTGCGCCGCACCGAGTGCGGCGCCGAACGACCCGAGCGTGACGATAAACGGCGGAATCTTGGCTTTGGCCACGAGCAGCCCGTTCAGCAGTCCCCAGATCCCGCCGCCGACAACGGAAATCAGGAACCCGAGACCGATGATGCCCCAACCCGCCGCCGTGGCATTCTCATCGGGGCTCAGCCATTCCATGGTTTTGGCGCCGAGCACCCCGGCGAAGATCAGCACCATCCCGACCGAGAGATCGATGCCCGAGGTGATGATGACGAAGGTCATCCCGACCGAAAGCACCAGCAGCACCGATGTTTCGATCAGCAGGGTCTGCACGGTGAAGCGGGTGGGAAACGCATCGGGCCGAATCACGCTGAACGCCACGCACAAGCCGACCAGCACAACACCGATCCACACCGTGCTCGCACCGAGCAGTCGTTGCAGCACAGTGCGTTCGGGCAGTTCCCGGCCCTTGCCATCGACGCTGACGGCTTCGTCGTTGCTCATGCAGCCCCTCGCTTTCCGAGCACTGCGCGGCGCCTCACGGTGTCTCCTCGGGCGTCAGTGCACCGGTCATCGCACCGACCAACTGCTCCAAGGTGACCTCTGCTGCAGTGAAGCGAGCCACCCGTCTACCCAGCCGCAGCACCTCGATGCGATCGGCGACGGCCAGCACCTCGGGCATGTTGTGGCTGATGAGCACGACCGCGATGCCCTGGTCGCGCACCCGACGGATGACGTCGAGCACACGCTCGCGCTGGACAACACCCAGCGCCGCGGTCGGCTCGTCCATGAACACCACCTTGCTCGCCCACATCACCGCCCTGGCCACGGCCACGCTCTGCCGCTGCCCACCCGAGAGCGACCCGATCGGCACGTCGGTGTTCTGCAGGGTGACGCCGAGTCGGCGAAAGTGGTCGACCGCCCGGCTTCGCATGGCCGATTTGTCCAGCATGCCGAGCTTGCCCGCAAGCCCGCGCCGCAGCAGTTCGCGGCCGAGGAACAGGTTCGCGGCGGGGTCGAGGTCGGGGGCCACCGCCAAATCCTGGTACACGGTTTCCACACCGAGCTTCCGCGCGGCGGTCGGCGTAGGCAGCAGCACCGGCCTGCCGTCGAGCAGGATGGTGCCGCCGTCCGGTTGCTCGGCTCCGGAAAGGCATTTCACCAGAGTCGACTTGCCCGCACCGTTGTCACCGATGAGTGCGACGACCTCGCCTGCTTTGGCCTGAAAGTTGGCACCGCGCAATGCCTGCACGCTGCCGTAGTGCTTGGCGAGCCCGGCAGCCTCCAGCACCACGGTGGCAGCGCCCGGTGTTCCCATGACCTCGCCCTCATCGCCCGAGGTCATGGGGTACATCCGCGTGGACTCAGCTGAGCAAACGTCCAGTCCATCGCCCGATGTTACGTTCGGCCCCGTGCCGATCGGGACGTATTCGGGAAAATGCAGAGGGCGCAACGCCCCTCACGCTCGGCAACCCACTGCAGGGCACGAACCGGCCGATTTCGGCGGGCTCATGGTGGTGCGCAGTGAATCCTCGGCGGATTTCCGTATCAGTGGACGCCGCCGAGCTCGAGCGCGAGCACACCGAGGATCACCAGGCCGATGCCCCCGATCTGCACCAGGGTCAATCGCTCATCCAAGAACAGCACTCCGATGATGGCGATCGCGGCGACACCGACGGCCGACCAGATCCCGTAAGCGACACCGATGGCCATACCGCGCTTCAGCGCCTGCGACAGGAAATAGAACGCTGCGCCGTAACCGATGACAACGATGATCGAGGGCACGAGCTTGCTGAATCCGTCGGAGATCTTCAGCGAAACGGTCGCGGTCACCTCGGACGCAATGGCCAGCGCCAACAGCAGCATAGTCACCGGCGCAGCGTAATCCGGGCCGTAGCCACACGAGAGTGGAGCCGCGGGAGCGCACGCTGCTCGGGCCCGCGACGACCATCGGCCGGCACGGTAACCGGGGTAACGACAGTCACGCCAGCCAGCCGCGCAATTCCCCTGCCGTGCCGCGGATTTCGTCGATCTGCTTCGCGACCTGGACACCTGCCGTGCCGCCGCGGGCGTTGCGCGAGGAGATCGACCCCTGCACTGTCAGCACTTCGCGGACCTGCGGCGTCAGTGCCGGGTCGACGGCCGCGAACTCCGCGTCGGTCAGCTCGTCGAGCCCGACGCCGCGCGCCTCGGCAGCGCGGACACAGCCACCCGCCGCCTCGTGCGCAACGCGGAACGGGACGCCCTGGCGGACAAGCCATTCGGCAATATCGGTCGCGAGTGTGAAACCGGCAGGGGCGAGTTCGGCCATCCGGTCGGTGTGGAAGCTCAGCGTCGAGACGAGGCCGGCGATGGCAGGTAGCAGCAGTTCCAGCTGGGCGACCGAGTCGAACAGGGGTTCCTTGTCCTCCTGCAGATCCCGGTTGTAGGCGAGTGGTTGCGCTTTGAGGGTGGCGAGCAGGCCGGTGAGGTTGCCGATCAGGCGTCCTGCCTTGCCGCGGGTGAGTTCGGAGACGTCCGGATTCTTCTTCTGCGGCATGATCGACGATCCGGTGGACCAGGCGTCGGCGAGAGTGATGTAGCCGAATTCCGGTGTGCTCCAGATAATGACCTCTTCGGCCATCCGACTGAGGTCGACACCGATCATGGCCAGCACGAACGCCGCCTCGGCCGCGAAGTCGCGGGCGGAGGTGGCATCGATCGAATTGGCCGCCGACGCGTCGAAATCCAGTTCGGCGGCAATCGCCTCCGGGTCCAGACCGAGCGAGGAACCTGCCAGCGCCCCGGAACCGTAGGGCGACACCGCCGCCCGCTTGTCGAAGTCACGCAGCCGGTCGATATCGCGCAGCAGCGGATGGGCGTGGGCGAGCAGATGATGTGCGAGCAGCACCGGCTGCGCGGCCTGCAGATGCGTCTTGCCGGGCATCACCGCGTCGGGGTGAGCGGCCGCCTGGGCGACAAGCGCGTCGACCACCTCGAGCAGACCGGCCGCGACCCGACGGACCGCGTCGCGCAGCCACATCCGGAACAGCGTGGCCACCTGGTCGTTTCGCGACCGCCCCGCGCGCAGCCTGCCACCGAGCTCGGTGCCGACCCGCTCGATCAGTCCCCGCTCCAGCGCACCGTGCACATCCTCGTCGGACTCCGCAGGTCCGTAGGCCCCGGAGTCCACATCGGCGGCAAGGCGATCCAGGCCGTCGAGCATCGCGGCGAGATCGGATTCCGACAGCAGCCCGGCCTTGTGCAGCACCCGTGCGTGCGCCTTCGACGCGCGAATATCGTAGGGAGCCAGCACCCAGTCGAACTGCGTCGACTTGCTGAGCGCTGCCATCGCCGCGGCTGGACCGGACGCGAAACGTCCGCCCCAGAGCGCCCCTTCGTTGGTGCTGCCGCTCTGCGTCATCGTGTGCTGTCTCCTGACGGTCGGAAGTCGATCATCGGTGGATGCGCTGGCTACGCAATCCTCGAGGTCGGCGCATGCGCACCGACCTCGAGGCCGCCTACTTCTGGTTCAAATCGCGCCGCGCCGCGACCTTCGAGGACAGGCCGTGGATCTGCACGAAGCCCTTGGCCAGCGACTGGTCGAAGGTGTCGCCCTCGTCGTAGGTGGCCAGGTTGAAGTCGTAGAGCGACTGCTCGGAGCGGCGGCCGTTGACCACGACGGAGCCGCCGTGCAGCACCATACGGATGTCGCCGGAGACGTGCTCCTGGGTTTCGGTGACGAAGGCGTCGAGTGCGCGCTTGAGCGGGGAGAACCACAGGCCGTCGTAGACCAGCTCGCTCCAGCGCTGCTCGACCTGCCGCTTGTAGCGACCGAGCTCACGCTCGACGGTGACGGCCTCGAGCTCCTGGTGCGCGGTGATCAGGGCGATGGCGCCGGGCGCCTCGTAGATCTCGCGGCTCTTGATGCCGACGAGCCGGTCCTCGACCATGTCCAGGCGGCCGACGCCCTGCCGTCCGGCGCGCAGGTTCAGCTCGACGATGGCCTCGAGCACGGTGACCTGCCGGCCGTCGATCGCGACCGGGACACCCTTGTCGAAGGTGACGATCAGTTCGTCCGGCGCCTCGAAGTTCACCGTCGGGTCGGCGGTGTAGTCGTAGACGTCCTTGGTCGGCGCGTTCCAGAGGTCTTCGAGGAAGCCGGTTTCCACCGCGCGACCGAACACGTTCTGGTCGATGGAGAACGGCGACTTCTTGGTGACGTTGATCGGCAGCGAGTTCTCCTCGGCGAAGGCGATGGCCTTCTCCCTGGTCCAGGCGTAGTCCCGGACCGGGGCGATGACGTTGAGATCGGGCGCGAGCGCGCCGATGCCGACCTCGAAGCGCACCTGGTCGTTGCCCTTTCCGGTGCAGCCGTGGGCGACGGTGCTCGCGCCGTGGAACTTGGCGGCCTCGACGAGGTGCTTGACGATCAGCGGGCGGCTGATCGCCGACACCAGCGGGTAACGGCTCATGTAGAGCGCATTGGCCTGGATGGTCGGCAGGCAGTAGTCGTCGGCGAACTCGTCGCGTGCATCGACGACGATCGCCTCCACGGCGCCGCAGTCCAGTGCTCGCTGGCGCACCACGTTCATGTCCTCGCCGCCCTGGCCCAGGTCGATGGCGACGGCCACCACCTCGGCACCGGTCTCCTTGGCGATCCAGCTGATCGCGACGGAGGTGTCCAGCCCACCGGAGTAGGCGAGTACGACGCGCTCGGACATGTCTATGTGCTCCTCGGATTTCGTGCTTGTCTGTGGTCTTGTGCCCGCTTCGGCAGGCGCGTATTCGGGGGCCGGGCCTACGTCCCGGCGGTCTGCACCGTTCTACAAATGATTATGCACGACTATGCAAGCCCATTCACAACCGGGGTCGAGTCGGGCCCGCTTCCGGCGGATATAGACATTCCGCGTTGCGCGAGCTGTGTGCGACGAGTCGAGCCTGCCAGATTGCACACCGTCGCCGCAGCACGACGATCGCACCGGGTGGGAAGCGGCGCGGACCAACAACGGCGTGCTGGACATAGGCCGAGCCATCGTCGAGCTCATCGATGACCTGATCACTTCCGGCACCGCCGGCCGCCGGGCCAGGGCAGCCCCGGCGGCGGCCGATATCCCTTCGACTGAGCCGACCGCGCATACCCGGCCGATCGGCCGGGTATGCGCGCGAGTGGCACACCATGGTGTGCGTGCACGGCGGGTCGCCACGACGATGTGCCACTCACTACGGACACGTAAGAGTCAGGCGAGTTCTTCTATTTTGGCGGCCAGTTCGGCGCCGGTGAACGGTTCGCGGGCTATGACGGCGATGGTGTCGTCGCCGGCGATGGTGCCGACTATGTAGGGCAGGGCGGCGCGGTCCAGGGCACTGGCCAGGTAGTGGGCGGCGCCGGGTGGGGTGCGCAGGACGGCGATATTGCCGCTGGCATCGGTGGAGACGAGCAGGTCGCCGAGGAGCTTCGAGAGGCGGTCGGTGCCGCCGGTGACGCCGCGTACGGGGCTGCCGTCCTCGGGGACCACATAGACGCCCGCGCCGCCGTCGGCGGCGCGCAGTTTGACCGCGCCGAGTTCGTCGAGATCACGCGACAGGGTGGCCTGGGTGGTCTCGATGCCCTCGGCCGACAACAGCGCCGCGAGCTCGGTCTGGCTGCGGACCGCGTGCGCGAGCAGCAGTTCGATGATGCGGGACTGACGTCCGGCGCGGGTTCCCGCGATCGCGGGCCCCGGCTTGCCGGGTTCCGGGCGGGTCACGCTCATCGCGCCACCTCGCCCCTGGTTCGCTTGCTCACGATGCCACCTCGTCGACGCCCGCCGGCGACGCGCACTGCAACACGAATCTCTCGCTCACGCCACACCCTCGTTGCGCTTGGCCAGCAGCCACACCAGCAGCGCCTTCTGCGCGTGCAGCCGGTTCTCCGCTTCGTCCCAGACGACGCTGTGCGGACCGTCGAGCACCGCGTCGGTGATCTCCTCGCCGCGATGGGCGGGCAGGCAGTGCAACACAACGGCATCGGACTCGGCATGGGCGAGCAGTTGCTCGTTGAGCTGGAACGGACGGAACGGACCGACCCGGTCGAGACCGTCGTTCTCCTGGCCCATCGAGGTCCAGGTGTCGGTCACCAGCGCGTCGGCGCCCTCGGCGGCGGCCACTGGGTCGCCGGTGAGCGTGATGGCCGCACCGGTTTCGGCGGCGCGTTTGCGGGCGGCCTCCAGAATCCAGGGCAGCGGCTCGAAGCCTGCCGGCGCGGCGATGGTGACGTTCAATCCGGCAGTGACGCCGCCCAGCAGCAGCGAGTGCGCCATATTGTTCGCGCCGTCGCCGAAGTAGGTGAGGTTGCGGCCGACCAGGCTGCCCTTGCGCTCGGTGAGCGTCTGCAGATCGGCGAGCACCTGACAGGGGTGGAATTCGTTGGACAGCGCGTTCACTACCGGAACCGTTGCGGTGGCGGCCATTTCGTCGAGGCGGACCTGCTCGAAGGTACGCCAGACAATGGCATCGACATAGCGCGACAGCACCGTGCCGGTGTCGCCGAGGGTCTCCTCGCGCCCGAGCTGGGTGTCGCGGCCGTCGACGACGACCGCGTGCCCGCCGAGCTGGGCGATGCCCATTTCGAAGGAGAACCGGGTGCGGGTGGAGTTCTTCTCGAAAATCACCCCGACGCCGCGCGGACCCGCCAGCGGCCGATGCGAGAACGGCGCCTTCTTCAGTTCGGCGGCCAACGCGAGGATTTCGGCCTGCTCGACCGGGGTCACATCGTCGTCGCGTAGGAAGTGGCGCAGGCTCATCCCTTGGCTCCCTTCGCATCTTGGGCGGCGCCGTCCAGAATGCCGGGCAGGTCGGCGACAAAGTTGTCGGACTGGGTCTCGGTGAGGACCAGCGGCGGCGCGAGCCGAATGATGTTGGGCTTCGGCGCGTTCACCAGATAGCCCGCCGCCCGCGCCCTGGCCTCGACCTCGGCCGAGACGTCGTCGGTGAGCACAATGCCGAGCAGCAGACCCGCACCACGCACGTGGTCGACCAGCGGGTGCTCGAGCAGCTCGATACCATCGCTGAGCCGCTTGCCGACCGACTCGACATGCGAGAGCAGGTCCAGTTCGTCGATAGTGCGCAGCACGGCGAGTGCGGCCGCGGCGCAGACCGCGTTACCGCCGAAAGTGGTGCCGTGCAGTCCGGGAGTCAGCAGATCGGCGGCCGGGCCGGTGGCAAGCACCGCGCCGATCGGCAGGCCGCCGCCGAGACCCTTGGCCAGGGTGATCACATCCGGCACGATGCCGGAAGCCTGATGCGCGTAGAACTTTCCGCAGCGTCCGATGCCGGTCTGCACCTCGTCGAGGATCAGCAGCGCACCGTGCCGCGCGGTGATCTCGCGCGCCTTCACCAGGTAGTCGACGGGCGGCACGACGACGCCGCTCTCCCCCATGATGGGTTCGAGGAAGACCGCGGCCGTGTCCTCGTCCACCACGGCCGCCAAGGCCGCGGCATCACCGTAGGGCACGTGCACGACGCCGGGCGGCATCGGCTCGAACGGTGTCCGCTTCGACGGCTGACCGGTGAGCGCGAGCGCGCCCATGGTCCGGCCGTGGAACGCCTCCTCGCACGCGACGAGCTTGCGCCGACCGGTCAGCCTGGCCATTTTGAACGCGGCCTCGACGGCTTCGGTGCCGGAGTTGCAGAAGAACGCGCGGCCGTGCCCGTCACCGAATTCGCCGTCACCGAAATGCGCGAGCAGCCGTTCGGCCAGCTCGATCACGGGTTCGTTCGCGTAGATGTTCGATGTGTGCCCGAGCGTGCCGAGCTGCTGGGTGACCGCCTCCAAAATCGCGGGGTGGCCGTGCCCGAGGCTGTTGACCGCGATGCCGCCCAGGAAGTCGAGGTAGCGCTTGCCGTCCGCGTCGTAGACCACCGCGCCCGCACCGCGCACCAGCGCGATCTTGGGCGTCCCGTAGTTCTTCATCAACGCGTCGGACCACCGCTGCTGTAGTGCGGCAGTGTTGGTGACTTCGTTCGCTACTTCGCTCATGATTTCGTTCCGTTCGGCGGGCCGGCGCCGTCCGAACTGGACAGCACGGGCGACACCATCGTTCCGATTCCTTCTCCGGTGAACAGTTCCAGCAGCACCGCGTGCGGCACCCGGCCGTCGATGACGTGCGCGGTCGGCACACCCCCCTGGACGGCGCGCAGGCAGGCTTCCATTTTCGGCACCATGCCCGCGTCCAGACTCGGAAGCAACTTCGCGAGCTCGTCGGCGTCGATGCGTGAGGTGAGCGACGCGCGGTCCGGCCAGTTGGTGTACAGGCCCTCGACGTCGGTCAACACCACCAATTTCTCGGCGCCGATGCCCTCGGCGAGCGCGGCGGCAGCGGTGTCGGCGTTGATGTTGTGCACCACGCCGTCGGCATCGGGCGCGATGGTCGAGACCACCGGGATGCGGCCTGCGGCGATGAGGTCGAGCACGGCCTCCGGGTTCACCTCGGTGACATCGCCGACCAGACCGATGTCGGTCGGTGCGCCGTCGATGTCGACGGTGCGCCTTGTCGCGGTGAACAGTCGCGCGTCCTCACCGGAGATGCCGACCGCATACGGGCCGTGCGCGTTGATGAGCCCGACGAGTTCCCGCCCGACCTGGCCGAACAGCACCATCCGCACCACGTCCATCACCTCGGGTGTGGTGACGCGGAAACCGCCGCGGAATTCGCCGTGCAGGCCGAGCTTTTTCAGCATCGCACTGATCTGTGGCCCGCCACCGTGCACCACCACCGGGTGCACGCCGACGGTGCGTAGGAACGCCATATCGGCGGCGAAGGCACGCTTGAGCTCCTCGTCGACCATGGCGTTGCCGCCGTATTTGACGACCACGATCTTGTCGCGGAACTTCTCCAGCCACGGCAGCGCCTCGGCCAGTACGTGTGCCTTGTCCAACGCCGAAAGGTCGTGGAGCACTTGTCCACTCATGAGCTATAGGCCGAATTCTCTTCGACATAGCCGTGCGAGAGGTCGGTGGTGCGGATCATGGCCGTACCGTCACCGACGTTCAGGTCGATGTGCACGTCGATGTCCATGCCGGACAGGTCGACCTCGCGCGCGCCCGGCGCACCGATGCCGTCGATGCACACCGGGTTCCCATTGAACGACACCGAGATCCGGTTCGGGTCCAGAGTGATCGGCGCGATGCCGACGGCGGCGAGCACCCGGCCCCAGTTCGGGTCGGAGCCGAACAGCGCAGTCTTCACCAGACTGTCGCGGGCCACGGCGCGCGCGGCGATCAGCGCCTCGTCCTCGCTGACCGCACCGGAGACGATGACCTGCACGCGTTTGGTGACGCCTTCCGCGTCGGCCATCAACTGTGCGGCGAGATCGTCGCAGACCACGAGCACCGCGGCGTCGAGATCCTCCTGGGACGGGGTGACCTCGCTCGCGCCGTTGGCAAGCAGCAGCACGGTGTCGTTGGTCGAGCAGGAGCCGTCGACGTCGAGCCGGTCGAAGGTGAGTCGCGTCGCGTTGCGCAGCGCCCGATCCAGCTGGTCCGCGGTCACCGCGGCATCGGTGGTGAGCACGACCAGCATGGTCGCCAGCGAGGGCGCGAGCATGCCTGCGCCCTTGGCCATGCCGCCAACGTTCCACTTGTCCTGATGGTGGAAGGCCGCTTCCTTGGGCACGGTATCGGTGGTCATGATCGCGTGTGCCGCGTCGAGGCCGCCCGACAGGCCGCCGCCCATCTCGTGCACGATTTCGGTGACCGCGGGAATCACCTTGTCCATCGGGAGCCGGTCACCGATCAAACCGGTCGAGCAGACGGCGATTTCGCCCGCGCCGGTCTCGGTGCCCCAATTGCTCAGCGCCTTGGCCAATTCCTCGGCCGTCTGATGGGTGTCCTGGAATCCGCCGGGACCGGTGCAGGCATTGGCGCCGCCGGAGTTGAGAATGACCGCGCGCAGCCGCCCGGACCCCAGCACCTGCTGCGACCACAGCACCGGCGCGGCCTTGACCTGGTTGCGGGTGAACACACCGGCGGCCGCGTACTCCGGTCCCTCGTTGAGAACCAGGGCCAGATCGGGTTTCCCGCTGGCCTTGATGCCCGCGGCGATACCCGCGGCGCGGAAACCGAGCGGTGCGGTGACCCCCTGGGTCCGGACCAGCTTGCCGCCCGAGCCTTCGGTCGATGTCCCAGCGGTTGTCGTCACGGTGCCACTCCTACGGTGGAAAGTCCTGCGGTCTCGTCGAATCCGACGGCCAGATTCATGGATTGCACCGCGGCGCCCGCGGTGCCCTTGGTCAAGTTATCGATCGCGCCGATCACCACGAGCAGGCCCGCGTCGGTGTCCACCGCGACCTGCAGCGTGACAGCATTGGAACCGAGCACCGAACCTGTCTGCGGCAGTTGACCTTCCGGCAACAGATGCACGAACGGTTCGTCGGCGTAGGCCTTTTCGTAGACCGCGCGGGCCTGCGCGGCGTCCACCCGCGTCGGTGCGGTGCAGGTGGCGAGGATGCCGCGCGGCATCGGCGCAAGCACCGGCGTGAACGAGACGGTGACATCGGTTCCGCCCGCCGCCTTCAGGTTCTGCGAAATCTCGGGGGTATGCCGGTGCGCGCCGGCGATGCCGTAGGCACGTACCGAACCCATGACCTCGGATCCGAGCAGGCCGACGTCGAGCTTGCGGCCCGCGCCCGATGTGCCGCTCACCGCGACCACATTCACCGTCGGCTCGACGATGCCCGCCGCGATCGCCGGTGCGAGCGCCAGGCTCGCCACCGTCGGGTAGCACCCGGGGACGGCGATCCGACTTGCACCGCGCAGCTTCTCGCGGCCGCCGGGCAGCTCCGGCAGACCGTAGGGCCAGCTGCCCGCGTGGGGACTGCCGTAGTACTTCTCCCATGCTTGCGCGTCGGTCAGCCGGAAGTCGGCGCCACAGTCGATGATCACGGTCGACTCCGGCAGCAGCTGCGCGATGGCGGCGGATTGCCCGTGTGGCAGCCCGAGGAACACCACGTCGTGACCGGCCAGCTCGTCGGCGGTGGTGGGAGCGAGGACGCGATCGGCCAGCGGCAGCAGATGGGGCTGATGCTCCGCCAGCGCGCTGCCCGCGTTCGCCCCTGCGGTCAGCGCGCCGATGACAAGGCGCCCGTCGCGGTATGCCGGATGCCCGAGCAAAAGGCGCAGCACCTCGCCGCCCGCGTACCCGCTCGCACCGGCCACCGCGACCCGCAACACGGGTCCGTCCGCTGAATCAACCATGTGATGATTATGCACGATTATGCAAGCCCATTCATGAACGGGGTGGCTTGCCGCCGATCAATCGCGCGATCAGCGGGAACATCAGCAACGTGGTCGCACCCGCGACCACCAGGTGAAGGCCATATCCTGCGTCATCAATCCAGTGCTCATCGCAACCTGAGTAACCGCGACGATGATCGGCAAACCTCTGTCGCCGCATACAACGCCGGCTGAGCACGCTCGAGCAGCGACGGCAGGTTTGCGCCGTGCCGGATGTAGCACTCGCGTACCCGAGACCGGCAGACCGACGGCGACTGCGACGACGACGGACAGCACAAGCACGAGGACGGGGACGGCCGCACCGATCCTGTGGCTGGTGAGCTTGTTCCTGTCTGGTCTACCGCAAGGGCGCAGGATCGATTCCGAGTGTCTCGGCGAGACCGGATTCGCCCTCGTGTGTGAGACGGATGGCGCGGCCGTTGCCGACCCGATGGATCCAATCGAGGTCCTGAAGACGGCGGCACAGCTGCGCTCCGGCGGCGCCGCCGAGGTGAGCGCGTCGCTCGGTCCAGTCGAGGCAGGGTCGGGCGACGGGCCTGCGGGTGGCGTGCAGCCGAGCTCGGTCGATCCCCATGGGGCCGGTGAGCCAGGTCAGACCCGCAGCAGTCAGCGCGAACCCGCT
The DNA here is from genome assembly GCF_036046055.1 of Nocardia sp. NBC_00403. NCBI lineage: Bacteria > Bacillati > Actinomycetota > Actinomycetes > Mycobacteriales > Nocardiaceae > Nocardia > Nocardia sp. NBC_00403. The sequence continues at coordinate 3,960,724 of NZ_CP107939.1, read as the reverse complement.
GTCACTGTCGAGCAGGCCGCGGGTGGTCATCGCGTCGGTGATCGCCACGCCGAGGCGTCCTGCGAGGTGGTCGTAGCAGGTGCGGCCGCGCGCGAGCGCGGCAGCGACGGTGGCCGCGCGCAGCCCTGCCAGTTCGGTGCGCGGCGGGTCGAGGTGGGTGACCATTGCCTCCAGCAGCTCCGCCACCTGGGGGTTTGCCAGCTGAAGATAGCGGTGTCGACCTTGGCGGCGTTCGATGAGCAGACCGCCGTCGAGTAGCCGGTTCAGGTGTTCGGTGGCCGTGGACGGCGCGACACCGGCGTGGCGCGCCAATTCGCCCGCGGTCCAGGCGCGGCCATCGATCATCGCCAGGCACATCTCGGCGCGGGTGCGGTCGGCGAGCAGTACCGCCAGTCCGGCCAGTTCGGCTCCTCGGGTGTGCACCACTCCATGATGGTGCGCTGTTGTTTCGGCGGCCACCGAAACAACAGCGGGATACGGTCACGGCATGAACGCCGATCAGCCCACGACGAACAAGCCGAAAATCTTCCACGAGCTGCACCACCGGGACGAGCCGCTCGTACTGCCGAACGCCTGGGACTTCGGCTCCGCGGCGGCGCTGGTGGCCGAAGGGTTTCCCGCAATCGGCACCACCAGCCTCGGGGTCGCCGTCGCGGCGGGACTGCCCGACGGAACCGGTGTCACCCGCGACGAAACACTCGCGGTGGCAACACGACTCGCGCGCCTCGCGGTGCCGGTGACCGTCGATATCGAGGGCGGCTTCAGCGAGAACCCCGGCGAAGTGGCCGACTATGTCGCCCGGTTGGCCGAATTGGGGATCGCCGGAGTGAACCTCGAAGACGGCCGGTCCGAAAGCACCCTCGCCGAGCCCGGCCACCAGGCAGAGCTGATCGGCGCGATCAAGGCCCGCACCCCGGAGCTGTTCGTCAACGCTCGCGTTGACACGTATTGGCTTAAGCTGCAACAGGATTCGACGCTTGCCCGGGTCGGCCGGTATACCGACGCCGGTGCCGACGGCATCTTTGTGCCGGGCATGACCGACCCGGTCGACATCACCGGCCTGGTCGCCGCGACCGCGCTGCCCGTCAATATCCTGTACGCCGCCGACGGCCCATCGATCGCGACCCTCGCCGAGTTGGGCGTGCGCCGGATCAGCACCGGCTCACTGCTGTACCGCACGGCGCTCGCGGCCGTCGTCGACGCCGCCCGCGCGGTGCGCGACGACGGCCCGTTCACCATCGAGGTTCCGACCTATCGGGAGGTGCAGGCCATCACCGCGTCGGATGCGTGACACCGAGCGAACCCGGCGGAAGAAAATCCCCGGCGATGTCGATCCGGTGCCGACCCGTTCGTGTAGGAGGTGAGGCCGGCAGCGCGCCGGCACCTGGGAAGGAGCGGATATGAGCAGGATCATTGCCGTCGAAAACCTCACCCTCGACGGAGTCATGCAGGCGCCGGGGCGTGTCGATGAGGACCTGCGGGACGGATTCCGGCACGGCGGTTGGGCCCATCGATACAACGACCCGGTGCAGGCCAGGGTGCTGGGCGAGCATATGGCCACCCATCAAGGCGCACTGCTGTTCGGGCGGCGGACCTATGCGGACTTCTACGGATTCTGGCCCCACCAGACCGACAATCCGGTCTCCGAGGTGCTGGACAAGACCGAGAAGTTCGTCGCGTCCCGAACGCTGACCGAGCCGCTGCCCTGGCAGAACTCGACGCTGCTGCCCGGCGACGCGGTCCGCACGGTGGTGGGGCTCCAGCGGGAACAGCCCGACCGTGACCTGGTCGTGCTCGGCAGCGGCAACCTGCTGCAAACGCTGATGCGGCAAGATCTCGTCGACGAATATCTACTGATGATCCATCCGATCCTGGTCGGCAGCGGACGGCGGTTGTTCGAGGGCACCGATCTCGGCGACCTTCGGCTCACCGCGTGCGTCCCGACCACCACCGGCGTCGTGATCGCTACTTATCAGCGCAAGTGAGGAGCGTCGAGATGAAGCAATACCTGCTGAGCATCTACCAGTCCGAAGGGGGTGTGCCGCCGGACAATCTGGACGAGATCATGCGCGAGCTGCACCTCGTGAACGATGAGATGCGCGCGGCGGGCGCATGGGTGTTCGCCGCGGGCCTCAATGCGCCGAGCACGGCCACCGTGCTGCGCGCCACCGGTAGTGATGTGCTCATCACCGACGGTCCGTACGTCGAGAGCAAGGAATACATCGCCGGATTCAGCATCATCCGGGCCGCCGATCTCGACGAGGCACTGGGATGGGGCAGCAAGGTCGCCACGGTGCTCGGCCTGCCGATCGAGATCCGGCCGCTAGAGGATGGCTGACAACGCCACGGTGACGTCCGCGGTGATCGAGGACGCGTTCACCGAACACTACGGGCGCGCGGTGGCGAGCTTGATCCGCGTCTTCGGTGACATCGGCGTCGCCGAAGACGCGGTACAGGACGCCTTCACCACTGCCGTGCAGCGGTGGCCGGCCGAGGGGCTCCCGCCGAGCCCGCCCGGATGGATCATCACCACCGCACGCAACCGGGCGATCGATCGACTGCGGCGCGAATCATCCCGCCACGACCGACATGCCGAGGCTGCATTGCTGCACGCCGAAGCCGAACCGGTCGACGACGGCGCGATCGGGGACGACCGACTCCGCCTGATCTTCACCTGCTGCCACCCCGCATTGGCCGTCAATGCCCGAGTGGCCCTTACCTTGCGGCTGCTCGGCGGCCTGACCACTGCCGAAATCGCCCATGCCTTCCTGACTTCCGAGTCGACCATGGCGCAGCGGCTCGTCCGCGCCAAGGGCAAGATTCGCGACGCCCGCATCCCCTACCGCGTCCCCGGTGACGCGGACCTGCCCGATCGCCTCCGCTCGGTATCGGCCGTGGTCTACCTGATCTTCACCGAGGGGCACACGGCCAGCTCGGGTTCCCGCCTGGTTCGAGAAGACCTGTGCGCCGAGGCGATTCGTCTCGGGCGTCTGCTCGCCGAGCTCATGCCCGACGAACCGGAAGTCCACGGGCTGCTCGCGCTCATGCTGCTCACCGAATCTCGCCGCGGCGCGCGCACCACACCCGACGGTGCACTGATACCGCTGCCCGAGCAGGATCGCACCTGCTGGAACCGCACCCTCATCGCCGAGGGACACGCCATCGTGCGAGAGTGCCTGCGGCGCAACCAACCCGGCCCCTATCAAATCCAAGCGGCGATCAACGCGGTTCACACCGACGCCACCGATGCGGCAGCGACCGACTGGCAGCAGATCCTGCACCTGTACGACCAGCTGGTCGCGATGGCGCCCAACCCCGTGGTATTGCTCAATCGTGTGGTAGCGGTGGCCGAGGTCGACGGCGCGCGCACCGCACTCGCCCTCCTCGACGACATCGATGTGGCGAATCATTACCTCTTCCATGCCATTCGAGCCGACCTATTGCGTCGCCTCGGCCGCTCGGCCGAGGCCGTAGCGGCCTACGACCGAGCCATTGCCGACACCGAAAACCTTGCCGAACAAACCTTTCTCCGGTCCCGCCGCTCGGCGATCGCGGCAACAGCCCACGAAGACTGATCCCGCCCGTCCCGCTGCGCGAAACCGAGAACGGCTTGCGTGCAGCGGTTTGCTCGGGGCGACCGATTGACGCAGGAGGAAAGGTCGCGGTGGGCGAGCGCGCCGAATGGGCGGCCGTTTCGGTCGCCGACTCCTCGAGCGCCGTGCACCGGCGGCTGCCGGTTCCGGACGCGGCGCCGGTCGTGGCGGCCGCCGCCCAGATGCGCGTCACGTCAGCCGACCACCCCCGTCGACGTGCAGGGTGGTGCCGGTGAGGAATGGGTTCGTCAGGGCGAGGAGAGCCGCCGCGGAGATGTCGGACGGCAGGCCGACGCGGCGGGCGGGGTTGGCGGCGGCGACGTCGGCGAAGAAGCGGTCCTTGGCCGCCATCGCGTCCCACGCGCCCGAGTCGACGATGCCCGGCGACAGCGCATTGACCCGGATGGGGGCCAGCTCCACCGCGAGCGCCTCGGCGAGGAAGCTCACCGCGCCATTGGTGGTCGCCATGACCGCGCGTCCCGGGCCCGGCCGCCACGCGGCGACGCCGGAGAACAGCAGGATCGCACCGTCTTCGCGGATTCGGGGCGCGAAGTGTTTGGCCAGCAGGATCGGGCCGATGACCTTGGCGTCGAATGCGCGAGCCACCGCCGCCCGGCCCAGTTCCGTCACCGGTCCGTTGGCGTGGGCCGCGGCCACCGACACCAGGTAGTCCACGTCGCCGATCTGCTCGGCCAGCCGCTGGATGGATTCCTCCGCGCCGAGGTCGACCCGGGCGGTGCGCACGTGGTCGCCGAGTATTGTCTGCGCCGTCCCCGGCGCGCCGCTGTCACGGCCCGCGATGATCACCGTCGCGCCCGCAGCGGCCGCATCGGCCGCGATCTGTCTGCCGATGCCCGAACTACCGCCGATGATGACCAATTTCTTGCCGTCCATCGAGCCTGTCATGGGTCTCCTTCGGTAGTTGTTGTCCTTTCACCGAAGTCGAACGCCGCACCACGATCGAGCAATCCCGTCGTGATATCGATCTTTTCTGTGTGTCCGATAGAATTTGCGAATGCCAACATTGCGAGGGCTGGAATGCTTTGTGGCCGTGGTGGATTTCGGCTCGGTGACCGAGGCTGCCGCGCGCCTGCACATGTCACAACCCGCGTTGTCACATCAGATTGCGGCATTGGAGCGAGAAATCGGCACCCCAGTGGTCGAGCGACTGCCTCGTGGGGTGCGTCCGACGGCGGCGGGACGCGCGATCGTCATGGACGCGCGAGCCGCACTGGCCGCGGCCGAGCGGGTCGTGGCCACCGGCCGAGCCGTCGCCCGCGGCGCCGAGGGACAGCTGCGCATCGCGTGCGCGGAGAGCATGACGGCCGGGTTGCTCGCACCGGTGCTGCGGGCGTGGCATCGCCGCCATCCTGGCGTTCACCTCGCACTGACCGAGCTGGCCAGCGCCGATGCTCTCGCCGAGCTGGTGGCCGCGGGCGAGGTCGATATCGCGATCGGTCCGCGACCGTCGCGGTGGGATGGGCCCATCGATGTGATCGGCGAGGAAGAAATCGTCGCCGCGATGGCCGGTGACAGTGCTCCCGCCACCCCCATGACCTTCGCCGACCTCGCCGCGGCGCCGATGGTCCACTATCACCCCGACAACGGACTCGGCAGCTGGATCGACGAGACCGCCGCCCGCAACGGCGTCACACTGACCGCTGCCACCCGCACCAAACAGGCAACCACCGCCGCACAGCTGGCAGCGGCCGGTCTCGGTGTCGCACTGGTGCCGACGACCGCACTGACCGCAACCTTCGCGGGCGCGGTTCGCAGCATCGCGCCGCCGCTGACCCGCGCCGTCGTCTGCCTCACCACCACACCGAACGACCCACTAGTCCAGCGGTTCCGCACAGATATCCGACGCCGCGGCATCCCGGTGCCCGCACCGATCACCGCACAACTCACCCCGCCACAGTGATGCGCTGTCCACACAACAGCGCCGCAAAGATAATCACCTACGGCGCGCCTCGACAGCGGACTCGGCGGAAGGCTCCGTCGATCATCAACGGCAACCGGTCGCCGCGGTATCGGCCGACGCACGAAACCACCCGGCCGATCCCCCGCCGTCTCACCCGCTCAGTGCTTGCGCACCACTCGCTCCCCCTGGCCCGGCTTCCAGATGGTGATGTCCAAGTGGTCGTCGACGACTGCGACGGTCGAGGCGCTGGTCAGGTCCGCGACGAAGAAGTGGTCGAATTCTTGTCCGCGGAGGTCGAAACCGCTGTCGTCGAAGAGCTTCTGCGCGAAACGCGCATGGACTTCTTTGTCGCGGAGATCGGTGACGGTGCCGAAGAGTTTGGCGTCGCCGTCACCGACCTTGGTGTCCACCGTCGCGGTGTGCAGGCAGAAGCGCGGGTCGCGCTCCAGGTCCTTGAACTTCGTCGTATCGGGCATACCCACGATCGTCAGCATGTCCTCGAAGATGATCGGCTCGACAGGGCTGATCCTGGGGAAACCGTCGGATCGGAGCGTGCCGAGCATGCAGAGGTTGCCGGTGGCTTTGTGCCGACGGGTGAACACCGCGGCGATCTGGGGCGCTTCTTCGGTGAACTGGCTCCAAGTGGTCATACCGACGACTCTATGACCAAACCCTGACACCTTCTGTCAGGGTTTGGCGACTAATCTCGAATTCATGAGGGCAAGCAGATTGGTCCAGCTGCTGTTGCTGCTACAGACGCGTGGCCGGTCGACAGCGCCAGAGCTGGCGGGTGAGCTGGGGGTGTCGGTGCGCACGGTCTATCGCGATATCGATGCACTGTCGGCGGCCGGTGTTCCGATCTTCACCGAACCGGGGCGGGCAGGCGGCGTCCAGCTCGTCGACGGCTACCGGACCCGGCTGACCGGACTGACCACCGAAGAGGCCGACGCCGTACTACTGACCGGATCACCCTCCGCCGCAGCCGATCTCGGCCTCGGCACCGTGCTCGCGACGGCGCAGCTCAAGGTGCTCGCCGCACTGCCGCCCGAATTGCGCGGCCGGGCAACGCGAATCGCCGAGCGGGTGCATATCGACGCGCCCGGCTGGTTCCATCGCCCTGAGGAGACGCCCACGCTGGCGGCGGTCGCCGATGCGCTCTGGCACGATCGCCGGCTCGCGGTGCGCTACCTGCGCAAGGACAAGGTGGTGGAGCGGCGCCTCGATCCGCTCGGCCTGGTATTGAAAGCGGGCACCTGGTACCTGGTCGGACGGGACGGGACCGCGATCCGTTCCTACCGCGTCGGCCGTATCGCCGCCGCCGAGCCGACTGGCGAAACATTCGACAGGCCAGATGATTTCGACCTGGCCGCGCACTGGTCCGAAGCGGCCGACGATTTCGCGCGGTCGATGCTGCGGGTGCGGGCCCGCTGCCGGATCGCCGAGGGGCACGTGCGCCTGCTGCGACTCAGCTTCGATCCGGCCGCGGTGGCCGAGGCATTGGCGTCGGCGACGCTGCCGGACGCGCAGGGCTGGGTGGAGGTCACTCTCGGCGCAGAGTCCTATCCCGTACTCGCACACGGCATCCTGCCGCTCGGCGAGTACGCGGAGATCCTGGATCCCCCCGAGTTGCGCGCCCAACTCGCCGCGACCGCGGCGGCGATGGCCGAACGCTATGGGCGGCCGGCCGATCACCGGAATTGACGCGGCGGCTGACCGTTTCCTAGCCGCGTTTCACCGCAGTGAGCGGAAAAACTCACGGACGTCGGTGGTCAGCAAATCGGGTGCCTCCATCGCCGCGAAGTGCCCGCCGCGATCGTATTCCGTCCAGCGCACGATGTTGTGGGCTTGCTCGGCCAGCTTCCGAATCGAATTGTCGCCCGGGAAGATTGCCGCACCTGTCGGCACTCCGGAGTTCCTCGAGTCCACGCCCCAGGAGTTCGATTCCCGATAGAGCCGAATCGAGGACGCGAAAGTCTTGGTGAACCAGTAGACGCTGACGTTGGTGAGCAGCGTGTCGAGATTCACCGCATCCTCCGGCAGCTCCTTCGCCGGATTCGTCCACCGCTGGAACATGTCGACGATCCAGGACAGCAGACCGACCGGGGAGTCGTGCATACCGATGGCCAGGGTCTGCGGACGGCCCGACTGCACCATGGCGTACCCGTAACGGGTGTAGCTGTCCGGCCCGGTCATCGCCTCCAGCCGCGCCTGATCCTCCGCGCTGTACTCGGATTCCGCGGCACCCCAGGTCGGTTCGGCTGGGCCCTGCGTCTGATCGCCGTCCCACGACTGCTCGTCACCGCCGAAAGAGGGAATCGTGATCGGACCGTTCACGTGGATGCCGACGAGATGTTCGGTCGCGATGCGCCCCAGTTCGGTGGATACGAAGTACCCGGCATCACCGCCCTGCGCGCCGTAGCGGTCGTAGCCGAGTCGAGCCATGAGTGCGGCGACGACCTCGGCATATCGTTCGGTCGACCCGTCCCCCACCTTCGTGGTGGGGCCGGAGAACGCGAAGCCCGGCAGCGAGGGGACCACCACATGGAAGGCGTCGGCGGGATCGCCGCCGTGTGCGCGCGGATCGGTGAGCGGGCCGATCACCTCCAGGAACTCGACGAACGAGGCGGGCCAGCCGTGGCTGAGCACCAGCGGCAACGCATCCGGTTCCGGTGAGCGCACATGCAGGAAATGCACTGTCTGTCCGTCGATTTCGGTAACGAACTGCGGGATCTCGTTCAGCCGCTGCTCGTGGGCGCGCCAGTCGTAGCGGGTGCGCCAGTACTCGGCGAGCGCCTGCAGATAGGCGACCGGCATGCCGTAATCCCAACCGACACCGGGCAGTTCGTCGGGCCACAGGACGTTGGCCAGCCGGGCGTTCACGTCGTCGATCTGATGCTGCGGAATCTCGATACGGAAGGGGCGGATGTCGTGTTCGCTGCTCATGACAACAACGCTATGACGTGCTTAGGACAGGTTCATTCCTAAGCTTCTGGCATTCTAGTGGCATGTTGGAAACCTCGGCGCGGCTGCTCAGACTGCTCGCGCTGTTGCAGACACATCGAGATTGGACCGGCGCCGACCTCGCCGCACGGCTCGACGTCACCACCCGAACCGTCCGACGCGATGTGGAGCGCCTGCGGGAGCTCGGCTATCCGGTGCACGCCACCAGGGGGACGGGTGGCTATCGCCTCGGCGCGGGCACCGCGCTGCCGCCGTTGCTGCTCGACGACAACGAGGCCGTCGCGGTCGCCGTCGGCTTGCGCAGCGCCTCCGACGGCACGGTCGCAGGCATCGAGGAAGCCTCACTACGCGCGCTGACCAAGCTGGAACAGGTGTTGCCGCCGCGATTGCGGCATCGGGTCCGCACCCTGCGCGGCGCCACCGTTCGCGTCGGCGTGCCGGGTGCGGCAGTCGAGCCGGACACGCTGATGGCTATCGCCGAAGCCTGTCAGCGCCAGGAGCGGCTACGCTTCGACTACCGCACGCACAGCGGGTCGGTCAGCGTCCGCTCGGTCGAGCCGCACAGCCTGGTGCACTTCAGCAGGCGCTGGTACCTCGTCGCCTGGGATGTCGACCGGGCCGACTGGCGCAGCTTTCGGGCCGACCGGATCGCTCCCCGAGTGCCGACCGGGCCGCGGTTCGAACCACGCGAAATCCCGGAAGGTGATGTCGCGGCCTATCTTTCACTGCAACTGTCGGCACGCAGCTGGCCATATCAGGCGACCGTGCTGCTGCACGTCTCCGCGACGGAAGCTGCCGGCAGCGTGTGGCCGGGCATGGGCGTGGTCGCGGCCGTCGACGAGCACAGCTGCCACCTGCACGTCGGCGCGGACACTCCCGAGGCACTGGTCTGGATGATCACTTCGCCCGACATCGACTTCACGCTGCTCAGTGGACCTCGGGAACTGGCCACCGCCCTACGCGCCCAAGCCATCCGCTGCGATCGAGCCCTGCGGAATTTTCCCTCGACCTGAAAACCCGCTGAGCCGCGGCAAATCTGCGGCCCTCTGATCGGAACGGAAAGCCCGAGCCGGAATCGAGTCAGATCTCCCAATCAAGCACCGGAGCAAGGGCTTTGAACTGCGCCCTAGCGGGGATCAACCGCATCACCGCGTTGCGCAGCGCCACCGCAGGCGCGGACGACAGCTGGCCGACAGCACCGATACGCCCGGAGCGGGCCGCGATCATCTGGGTGCGCGGCCTACGCTGCCTGTCATAGCTGGTCAGGTCACCGCCTCCGGCAGCCACCCGGGCGAGGACAACGGCATCCTCCAGCGCCTGGCAGGCCCCTTGCCCCAAGTTGGGGGTCATCGCGTGCGCGGCGTCGCCGATCAAGGCGATCCGTCCTGCGACATAGGTCTTCAGAGCAGGAAGCTCGTAGAGATCGTGCTTCAAGACGGCGGATTCGTCGGCCGCCGCGAGCAGACTCGGGATCGGGTCGTGCCAGGTCCCGAACCGGCGACGCAGTTCGGCGAGCCCCCCACCCGGCGTGCCCGCGGGCATATTGGCCGTCGCGAAGCAGTACACCCTGCCGTCGGCAAGCGCGCCGTACCCGAAACGCTCACCGCGACCCCAGGTTTCCCCCATCTCACCCATCGGCTCGGTCGGCATGACCACTAATCGCCACGCGCTGTACCCGCTGTATCGTGGCGCGACCTCGCCGCACACCGCCTTGCGTACCACGCTGCGGATGCCGTCCGCGCCGACGATCACCTCACCGCTCGACACTCCCGCCGAGTGCACGACCGTGCCGTTGGACCGCACCCCGATCACCGAGATACCGGTGCGCAGCGCGGATTCCGGCACGGACGCACGCAGGATATCCAGCAGGTCGGCACGATGCATCATGATAGGGCTGCCGTAGCGCGCACGGACGGCTAGGTCGGTACGAGATAGCCAGCGCCCCTTGCTATCCCGGATCCCCGCGCCACCCTCCTCGATCGCTCGCGCTCGCACTTCGTCGCCGAGGCCGAGTGCGTCCAGTGCGCGAAGAGCGTTGGGCCACAGTGACAAACCCGCACCGACCTCGGCAATGTGAGTGGACCGCTCCAGGACCTCCACCTCCCAGCCCTGCCGAATGAATCCGATGGCGGTCGCAAGACCACCGATGCCGCCGCCGACGATCACTGCCTTGGACATGTCGCGCTCCCCTTCGATCAGTTGCAGCTCCGTCGCCCGAGCCGGACACGGTGCCGACATGAACATGAACATACTACAGATGTAGTTTCACACACTACTTATGTAGTGCAAGTCACTACTGATGTAGTATTCAAAGGTGCCCACAAAGCGTGAGTCAGTCCTGGACAGTGCGATCGAGATACTCGGATCGCGCGGCCTGCGTGCCCTCACCCACCGTGCGGTCGACGAAGACTCCGGTATGCCGTCCGGCTCGACGTCCAACTACTTCCGCACGCGCGAAGCCCTGCTCTCCGGCGTGGCAGAACGCCTCGAACAACGCGACTACGCGGACTGGGAAGCGCTGAGCCGGATACCGGCACCGACGACCATCGAGCAACTCGTCGACGGCCTGACCTTGCTGGTCACCCACTCGGTCACCATCGACCGCACCAGGACACTCGCGCGCTACGCCATGTTCCTGGAGGCCCAGACCATGCCGGCACTCCAAACCTCCGTGCAGCGCGGGCACGAACGGCTGACGGAATGGATCGCGACGATGCTGCGCACCGTCGCCCCCGGCACGACGGTCGCGAAGCTACTCGTCGACTATCTCGACGGCGTCGTACTCCATCAACTGACCAGCCCGGTGCCGGGGTTCGACCCACGCACCGGGCTGGAAAGGATTGTGCGCGCGCTACTCAGCTGACGATCGCGAACAGGACCGCCGCGACCGCGAAACTCACCACCGACAGCACCGTCTCGAGCACGGTCCAGGTCTGCAGCGTCTGCTTGACCGTCAGGTTGAAGTACTTCGAGATGATCCAGAAGCCGCCGTCGTTGACGTGACTGAGAATGATCGAGCCCGCCGCGATGGACATGGCGATCAACGCGATCGACATCTGCGAATAGCCGTGGCCCGCGACCATCGGTGCGACGATGCCGCCGGTGGTCACGATGGCGACGGTGGCCGAACCCTGGGCGATGCGCAGGCCGCAGCTGATGATGTATGCCAGCACGATCACCGGCAGGCCCGCCGCCGACATGGTGTCGGCGAGGGCGGTGCCGATTCCGGTGGCGGAGATGACCTTTCCGAAGAAGGCGCCCGCACCGACGACAAGCAGCAGCATGCCGACGGGCTTGAGCGACTCCGCGGTGAGGGTGCTGAGCTCCTGCACGCTGGAACCGCGGCGCACACCGAGTACGTAGAACGCGACGAGCACCGCGACGAGCAGCGCGACGGCGGGCGTGCCGAGGAAGGTGAGCACCTGCAGCAGCTGCGAATTCTTGTCCAGCCACTGCGTGCCGAAGGTCGCGCCGAGGATCAACAGCAGCGGAATAGCAATGATGCCGCCGATGACCGCGACGGGAGGCGCGGCTGTCTCGATTTTCGTGACGGTCGAGCCGGGGCCCGCAGTTGTGCCGGGGCCGTCACCGACGACCGGTCCTGTTTGCTCGGTCTCCGGCCGGATCAGGAACTCCTCCGGAACCTCCACCCGCACCCGCTTGCCGATGTAGCTGCCCCACACAATGCCCGCGGCAATGAATCCCGGTATGCCGCAGACGAATCCCATCAGGATCAGCCAGCCGAGGCTGACGCCGAGCAAGCCGCCGAGCGCGACCGGTCCCGGATGCGGCGGCAGGAAGGCGTGCGTCATCGACAGACCCGCGAGCATCGGCATCGCGTACAGCACCAGCGACCGGCCCCCACGCTTGGCGGCGACGTAAACCAGTGGCGCGAGCACGAAGATGCCGATGTCGAAGAAGACAGGGATGCCGAAGATGAGCCCGAGCAGGCCCATCGCCACCGGGGCGCCCTTCTCGCCGAACACGCTCAGCAGCTTTCCGGTCAACACATCGGCGCCACCGGAACGTTCGAGAATCGCGCCGAGCACCGTACCGAGGCCGATGATGACCGCGATGTGCCCGAGGATGCCGCCGAAGCCGGTCTCCAGCAGGGAATCTCCCGGCTTGATCGCCGTGCCGACGATCTTCGACACCGGTAGTCCGGCGGCGAGGGCCAGCGCGAGCCCGGTGAGCAGCAGCGCGATGAACGGCTCCAGTTTGACCTTGATAATGGCAAGCAGCAGTACGGCTATCGCGAGACCGCAGAGCACGAGCAGTCCAGGGGTGGTGGTGCGCAGCCAGTCGACGATGGCGTTCATGCCCGTGCCTCCCCGGCGCTCGGCCCGGGCATACGCCACTCGGCACTGTGTTGAATGGTTCGCTCGCTTGGCTCGCTCACGGGGGTACCTCTCAATTCATGGATCGAACGAATGACGCTGCGCGCGTGGCGATGTCGGACCAGCGGCCCGCGGCGACGTCGGAAGGAGAAACGACATCGGTGCCCGCGGTGACGGCCACGGCGCCGTTGGCGAGAAATTCGGCGGCATTGCCCGCGTTGACGCCGCCCGAGGGGATGAGCGCCACGTCGGGTAAGGGACCGTGCAGGTCTTTCAGATAGCCGGGACCGAGTGCCCGCGCGGGGAAGATCTTGACCGCAGCGGCGCCGAGGTCGAGTGCGGTGAGCACCTCACTCGGTGTGAAAGCGCCCATCACCACCGGGATGCCGCGCCGGGTGGCGACGGCGGCGACCTCGGGGCGCAGCCCAGGGGTGACCAGGAACCGAGCGCCATTGTCGATCGCCGCCTCGGCCTGATCGGCGGTCAGCACCGTCCCGATGCCGAGCACGGCGGCCTCGGTCACGGCCGCAGCGCGCAGGTAGCCGAGCACACCCGGTGTGGTGAAGGTGAGTTCCAGCGCGCGAATGCCCGACCGCGCCAAGGCATCCGCCAACGCCGCGGGGTCCGGGATCTCCGGCGCGCGCACCACGCTGAGCACCCGGTCGGCGCGGATCACGTCGAGAGCGTCGGTGTTCAATACGTCTCCTTCCTGGCGGAATCCATGCGCAGCGCGCGGCCGGCGAGGGTGCCTGTCGGCGCACCGTTTTCGATGGCGAACTCACCGTTGACCAGCACGTGCTGGATGCCGCGCGCCTGCTGTTTCGGGTTGTCGAAGGTCGCGGTGTCGGCGACTGCGGCCGGATCGAACAGCACGAGATCCGCTGCGTACCCGGTGAAAACGAGCCCGCGGTCGCTGAGCCGAAGCCGGTCGGCCGGCCGGCCGGTGAGGTGATGCACGCAGTCCTCGAGCTCGAGGACTCCGAGCTCGCGCACGTATTGACCGAGGTAGCGGGGAAAGGTGCCCCAAGCCCTCGGGTGCGGCCGGTCGCCAACCAGCAGCGCGTCGCTGCCGCCCATGTGTCCGGGATGCACCATGATGGCGCGCACGTTCTCCTCATGGCCGACGTGCTGCAAAATCGTGGTGGCGAACCGATCGCGGCGCAGCAGGCCGAAGAACACGGCCACCGGCGCGACCCCGCTCTCGTCGGCGATCTGATCGATGGTCTTGCCGACGTACCGGTCCAGTTCCGCGTTGGCGACGCCGCTGATCTGAATGGTCTCCCACTCGACGGTAACGCCGTGGCAGCCGTCGGAGCCGTTCACATCGACGTCGAGGGCGATTCGGGCGCGCAGCGCTGGGTCGTCGATCCTGGCCAGTGCCGCGTCCGGTCCACCGGACATGGCCCAGCTCGGCAGCAGCGCGGACAGCGTCGTCGCGCCGGGCAGATACGGGTAGGTGTCCAGCGTGATGTCGCAGCCTTCGGCACGAGCGGCGTCGACCAGCGCGAGAAACTCCGGTGCCCGACCACGATTGACGCCGAAGTTCATGGTGGCGTGGGTGAGATGCAGCGCGCAGCCGGTGCTGCGCGCCAGCTCGATCATTTCCGAGTACGCCTCGAGTGCGCCCGCACCGTAGGAGCGGGTATGCGGGGCATAGAACCCACCGAAGTCCGCGACGACCTCGCACAGCGCGGCCAATTCACCGGTGTCGGCATACATTCCCGGGGTGTAGGTGAGCCCGCTCGACATGCCGACCGCACCCTCGCGCAGACCCTGCGCGAGCAGCTCCTGCATCCGGCGGACTTCGGCCACGGTCGCCGCACGCTGCTCACTGCCGACGACGAGAAGCCGCAGCGTGCCCTGCGGCACCAGGTAGGCGACATTGGGCGTGATGCCCTGGTCCAGGCGTTCCAGATAGTCGGCCACGCTGCGCCAGGAGAAGTCCAGATTCGCGGGATTGCCGTTCCATCCGGCGATCTGACGCCGCAGCACCGCCAGGGTGGCATCGTCGATCGGGGCGTAGGACAACCCGTCCTGTCCGAGGACCTCGGTGGTGACGCCCTGGCTGATCTTCGGGAAGTGATCGGGGTCGGTCAGCAGATGCAGATCCGAGTGCGCGTGCATGTCGATGAAGCCGGGGGCAAGCACCGATCCCGGTGCGGCGTCGACGATCCGGGCGGCGTTGAGCGTGCGCGGCCCGGCGATCTTGGCGATCCGGCCCCGATCGATGAGCACGTCACCGCGGAAACGTGGTGCGCCGGTGCCGTCGACGATGTCGATATCGCGAAACAGTAAGTTGGTCATGGGTATCAGAAGAATGTGTGCAGCAGGTCGACGACCCGCGGACGTTCGGCGTCGGCATCGTCGATCACCGGAATGAGCCGCCATTTGTCGAAGGCGGTGCACGGATGCGAGAGGCCGAGGCGCACCACGCTGCCGACGGGCACCTCCGCTGTGGTGCTGCCGGGCAACCGCAGGAAGGCGTGCTGATCGTTGAGCGCCGACACCGTCGCGGCCGGATTCAGTGAGTCCTCCTGTCCCGCAACGTGTTGCGGGACAGGAAGCCCCTCATCGAAGGGAAGATCACGCTTCCCCGCATCCAGTAGCGCGAGCTCCGGCTCCGGCCGCGACACGGAGCGCGCCCAGCCGTGCATCGCCGAACGCAGCGGCCGCTCGCTTCGCGGTACGGCCAGCGGTGAAATACCTGCGTAGAAGCCGTCGTCATGGATGATGTAGGCGCCGGAGCGCAGCACAATGGTGGTCGGAATACCCTGTGCGCCTTGCTCATCGGCTAATCCGGCCAGGCACTCGACAACCAGGTCGGGGTAGGCGCTGCCACCCGCGGTGATGATCGCGCCGTCGCGGTAAAGGCCGTCGGCGGCGAGTTCGCGGTGCAGTTTTGCGAGTTCGTCGAGATAATGGCGGACGGCCGCAACAGCGTCCGGGGTGCGGTCGTGGGCAAGCGCGCCCTCGTAGCCGCCGACGCCCGCCAGGGCGAGCCGGGCCGAGCGGTCCACCGCAACGGCGATGGCCTTGGCTTCCGCCACTGTCCGGGCACCGGTGCGGCCATGCGGACCACCGAGTTCGACGATCACCCGGATCTCGGCCTGACCCGGTGCCGAGCGCAGGTGCTCGTCCATCAGCGTGACCGTCTCGACGCTGTCGGCCCAGCAGACGAACTCGAAGGACGGGTCTTGCGCCAATTCCGCAGCGAGCCAATGTAAGCCGACCGGATCGACGAGGGCGTTGGCGAGCACGATGCGACCGACGCCGAAGAAGCGCGCGAGCTGGACCTGCCACACGGTGGCCAGCGTGATGCCCCAGCTGCCCGCCACCAGCTGCTGCGCCCACAGTTGCGGAGCCATGGTGGTCTTGCCGTGCGGAGCCAGACGCACGCCCGCGGCCTGCGCCCAGTCGGCCATCACCGCGACATTTTCGGCGACCGCCGCCCGATCCACCGTCAGCACCGGCGTCTCGAACTCGTCGAGATGTGGACCCGAGTCGAGGAACTCCCGGACCGTCCGGCCCCACGCCGCGGGCGGCAGACTCTTGTGCTCTGGACCGAGCACTCGATCTTCCAGTGCGGCAACGGCTTTCTCGTCGATCGTCACGGCATTCCTTCCCTCGGACGGGGTCCGCAGTTCATGCCCCCGAGTTCGCGCTCATTTCATGCAATTCGCGCATTGCACATTTTGCAACGCATGTTGCATATCCTGTTTGGTGTGGTTATTCTGCACGGGATGACCATTGGCCGCAAGCGCAGAAAGGAGATCGATGTGATGTGGCGTACATCGACCCGCTCGCGGGCGGTGACCATCGGAGAAGGGCTTGCCGTCCTGGTGGCGCGACCCGGCCCGCTCGAGGACTCGGACATCTTCGAGCGCACCGCGGGCGGTGCCGAGTCGAATGTGGCCACTGTGCTGACCCAGCTGGGCATCGACGCCGCGTGGATCTCCCGAGTGGGCGATGACGGGTTCGGCCGGTATCTGGTAGGGCATCTCGCGGATCGCGGCGTGGACGTGTCCGCGGTCGTCACCGATCCGACCCGCCCGACCGCGGTCTACGTCAAGGAACGCGGCAGTGGTTCGGGCAAGGCGACAGATCTCGCCGAGCGAGCCAGCCGGATGCTGTACTACCGCACCGGGTCCGCGGCCAGCGCGCTGTCCACGGCCGATCTCGCAGCCACCGCCGCGACCCGCGTGCTCGACACCAGCGAGATCGTGCACTTCACCGGGATCACCACCGCACTGTCGGAGTCGGCTACCGAGCTCACCGAGGCGCTGATCGCGATGCCGCGCCACGGCAGACTGGTCAGCTTCGACCTGAATTTCCGAGCGGCACTATGGGCCGGACGGCTGGAGCGGGCGGCGGATGTGCTCGCCGGGCACGTGCGGGGCAGCGACGTGGCCTTCCTCGGCGCCGACGAGGCGGGCGAGGTGTTCGATGTCGACGACGCGGACCGATTGCGCGCCCTGTTCCCAGAGCCCGAGCATCTGGTGGTCAAGAACAACGAGCACTCGGTGACCGGATTCTCCGGCCACGAGAGGGTGGAGGTGCCCGCGCTCGGACTCGACATCACCGAGCGGATCGGAGCGGGCGACGCGTTCGCGGGTGGGTACCTGGCGGCACTGCTGCATGGGCGGCCACTCGCCCAGCGGCTGCGGTTCGGGCATCTGTGCGCCGCCGCGGCGTTGACCGGCACCGGCGATGTCGCGGAACTACCGTCGCCCGAGGTACTGCAGTCGCTGGCGATTCTCGACGAGACCGCCTGGGCCGGAGTGCATTACGCCGACGCGGTCGTGGCCCACAATGTGGCGTTATGAGCGTTAGGGCAAAGTCATGAGCCAGAGTCTGTTGCGTGCGTTGACCATTCTGCTGTCACTCGGGGAGGATTCACGGTCGCTCGAGCAGTTGGCGACCGAACTCGGCGTGCACAAGTCGACGGTGTTGCGCCTGCTGCAGACCATGGAGTCGCAGCGCTTCGTCACTCATGACAGCCAGCATCAGTATGTCTTGGGCTCGAAGCTGTTCGAGTTGGCCAATCGGGCGTTGGAACAACGTGATGTCCGTACCATCGCACGTCCGCACCTGAGCGCACTGAATTCGGCTACGGGTCAGACGATTCACCTCGCCACCTACGAATCGGGCGAGGCGATATACATCGACAAGTTCGATGCGATGCAGAGCGTGCGCATGTACTCCCGGATCGGGCGGCCCGCTCCGCTGCACTGCACAGCCGTCGGCAAGGTGCTCGTCGCCGCACAGCCGCGGGCGGAATGGCGGGCTATCGCGGAGCGCCTCGACTACCGCACGTTCACCGAGCGCACCATCCGCACTTCCGAGCAGTACCTCGCGGAGCTGGAACTCGTTGCCGCGCAAGGGTATGCCGAAGACCACGAGGAGCACGAAAGCTTCGTCAACTGCATCGGAGTTCCGGTCCGCAATGGCACCGGCGCGGTGGTCGCCGCGGTATCGATGTCGGTGCCCGACATGCTGCTCGACCACGATCAGGTGCTTGCCGAACTGCCGCGCCTGCAGGCAGCGGCAGCAGCCATTTCCACCGAGCTCGGCTGGTCCGCCGGCCGGGTCGCCACCCCCATCTGAGACCACTACAGGAGAGGCAGACCATGAGCGACAAGATCGCCATTCGTACCACCGAAGCGCCCGCCCCCGCGCACACCTTCTCCCAGGGTGTCCGCAAGGGACCGTTCGTCCAGGTCTCGGGCCAGGGACCGGTGGACCCGGTGACCAACGAATATCTGTTCCCCGGTGATGTTGCGGCACAGACCATTCGGACGCTGCAAAACGTGAAGGCGATCATCGATGCCGGGGGCGCCACCTTCGACGACGTGGTGATGCTGCGCGTCTACCTCACCACCCGCGACGATTTCGCCGCCATGAACGACGCCTACGGCGAATTCGTCACCGCCAACACCACCGGCGATGTGCTGCCCAGCCGCACCACTGTCTTTACGGGGCTGCCGCGTGCCGAGATGCTCGTCGAGATCGACGCCCTTGCCATCGTCACCGAATAGACACGACCAGAGCCTCTTTCGAAGTCGAACCGCACCAACACCTCGTGTGATCTCGAAAATCCCTACAACACCACCACAGTTAGTCTTCATGCTGGGAAAATGACCTCCGCCGCGAGCTGAGTCTTTACAACGCCACTACAGCCAGTCCCGACACCGGAAGCGATCACCACACCCTCGAAGGTGGATCTCTATAACGTCACCACAGCCAGTCCGCACGCCGGAAGCTGTGTGCCTGCCTACTCAGGTTGCGGAAGAGAAAGCCGGGTACGGCACACGACGTGCCCGGCACTGCCCTGAGAACCATCCCAACGCAACGTGCGCACCCGAACCGGGCCCGAGCGGGGTGCGTTGCGGGAACGAACCCACCACGATGCCGTCCCGGAAAGATGTGCCTACCCGGGTGCTACCAGGCAGTGCTGGGCGCGTCGGGTGCCGTCCCCGACTTACCTCCCGCAGCCAGGTGCGCGGTGTCGAGTTCCGGCGTGGTCATCTGGCTGTGGTGCCGTTCTCGAGAACTCCTTCTCGAGCGAGCGTAGTGAAATGGTGGTTGGGGGTGGGGGTTGGAACCACCATTTGACTACGCTCGCCGTTTGGCATTGGGCGTTCGGATGACGACCCGCTAGCCGGAGTTGCGTAGGGCGGTGGCCAGGCCGTTCATGGTTAGTAGGATGCCGCGTTTTACCAATTCCGAGTCGTCGCCGGCGCGGAGGCGGCGCAGCAGCTCTACCTGCATTTGGTTCAGTGGTTCCAGGTATGGGAAGCGGTTGTGGATGGACTCCGCCAGGCTCGGGTTGTCGGCCAGCAAGTGGTTGTTGCCGGTGATGGCGGCGTGCATGCGGATGGTTCGGGTGTGCTCGTCGCGGATCATGCCGAAGATCTGCTCGCGCAGGGCGACGTCGTCGACCAGTTCGGCGTAGCGGGCGGCGATGTCGAGGTCGCTCTTGGCCAGCACCTGGGCCAGGTTCGACAGCACGGTGCGGAAGAACGGCCAGCGGCGGTAGAGGTCGGCCAGCGTGGCCAGGCGGTCGGGGTCGCCGCCGATCCACTCCTCCAACGCCGATCCGGTGCCGTACCAGCCGGGCAGCATCACACGCGCTTGGCTCCATGACATCACCCAGGGGATGGCGCGCAGATCGGAGACCGAATTCGTCGGTTTGCGCGAGGCGGGCCTGCTGCCGATATTCAGGTCGGCAACCTCGGCCACCGGCGTCGACTGGCGGAAATACTCCACGAAGCCCGGTGTTTCGTGCACCAGACGCGAGTATGCGGCGCGGGCGCGGGCAGCCAAGTCGTCCATGAGCTCGTAGGAGGGCTCGGCTTCGGTGCCCAGGCCCTCGACGTCGAGCAGCGTCGATTCCAGCGTGCCCGCAATGAGCGATTCCAGATTGCGGTGCGCGGCACCGGGTTCCGCGTATTTGGCGGCGATGACTTCACCCTGCTCGGTCAGCCGCAACGAACCGTGCACCGCGCCCGCGGGCTGGGCCAGAATGGCGTCGTAACTGCGCCCGCCGCCACGACCGACGGTCCCGCCGCGACCGTGGAAGAGCCGCAGGCGAATTCCGGACTTGCGCGCCACTTCGACCAGGTCGAGTTCCGCGCGGTACAGCGCCCAGTTGGCGGCCAGGTACCCACCGTCCTTGTTGGAATCGGAATAGCCGAGCATCACCTCCTGCCGCATTCCCTTGGCGGACACCAGCTCTCGATAAACCGGAACGTCCAGCGCGGCGGCCAGGGTCGCGGCACCCGCGCCGAGGTCTTCGATGGTTTCGAACAGCGGCACGATGCCCACCGAGCAGCTCGGCGGCCCGTCCGGCTCGCCGGGATCGAGCAGCCCACCCTCCTTCAGCAGCAGCGCGGCCTCCAGCATGTCGCTGACCGAGGTGCACATGCTGATGATGTAGTTCGGCACCGCCTCCGTGCCGAGGGTCTGCACCACATTCCGTGCGGCACGAACGATGCCGATCTCCTTGGTCGCGAGCTCACTGAGCCGGGCGTGCGGGCCGAGTAGGGGGCGGCGGGTGCGCAGCTCGGCGGCCAGCAGATCGACCCGCTCGGCTTCGGACAGGCTCGGATAGTCCGGATGCACACCGGCCCAGGCCAGCAGCTCCGCGACGACCTGTTCGTGCACCTCCGAGTTCTGGCGCATGTCCAGGCCCTGCAGATGGAAGCCGAAGGTTTCGATCGCGTACCGCAATGCCGCGAGCCGATCGTCGGCGAGCAGGCCGTCACCGCTGGCACGCAGCGATGCGTCGATCGCATCCAGGTCGTCCAGTACCGCTTGCGGCGTCGGATACGGCTGCGCGGCAACGGCTGCCGCGCTACTCGCCACACTCGATGACGGTCCCACAGCGCCGACGACCCGGGCCGCGCTCGACCGGGCTCCACCCTGCGACAGGTCCCCCGACCCGTCGACCGATTCGTCCGGCACGACACCGAGCGCGTGTCTTGCCGTTGCGGCCACACGCAACCGAATCCCGTGCAGGGCACGGCGATACGGTTCATCCGCGTGCGTTGCCGGGTCGGGATAGCCGGTCGCGGCGAGCGCGGCCACCTCCGGTGTCACCGGGACCAGACGCGCGGACTGCGACAGCGACTTCTCCAACTCCACCAGTTCGCGCAGGTACCGACCGAAGGCGACGGACGCGGCCTGGTGCGCCGCAGTGCCGACCACTTCCGCTGTCACATAAGGGTTTCCGTCGCGGTCACCACCGATCCACGAACCGGGACGCAGGATCGGCCGTGCCAAGAGCTCGACACCGGGCCAGCGCGACCGCAGCGCCGCCCGCACCTCGGCGTTTATCGCCGGGATGACATCGAACAGCGTGAGCTCGTAGTAACGCAGCCCGACCGCGATCTCGTCCTGAATCCGCAAGCGCTGCAATCGGATCAGCGCGGTCCGCCACAGCGTGAGCACCTGGCGGCGGATCTTCAGCTCGAATGCGGTGCGCTCGCGTTCGGTCTCGGTGTAGCGCTGCCGCAACCGCATCAGTTCGGTGATGCGGGTCTGCACGTCGAAAACGGTGCGGCGACGGGTTTCGGTCGGATGGGCGGTGATCACCGGCGACACCGACGCATCGGCGAGCAATCCGGCGACTTCGGCGCCGTCCAGCGCGGCCGCGTCGAGTTTGCGATAGGTGGCTGCCAGCGACGAATCCTGCGGCGGCTCCCCCGCCGCCTCGTGCACGGCGCGGCGACGGTCGCGCTGGATGTCCTCGGCCAGATTGGCCAGCAGCACGAAATAGCTGAACGCGCGGATCAGCGGGAGCGCGACAGCGATGTCGACGCCGTCGAGCATCTCGGCGACCGCGCTGCGTTCGACCTCCTCGCGACGCACCCGAAAGGCCTCGATGCGCACCCGCTCGATGAGATCGAATACCTCGGGCCCCTCATGATCACGAATGGTGTCGCCGAGGACGCCACCGAGAAACCGGATGTCGTCCCGCAGCGGCCGGGTCGCGTCCTGCTCCGTCTCGATCCGCGCTTCGCTCATGAACCTGACACTACTGCGCCGACAT
Organism: Nocardia sp. NBC_00403; assembly: GCF_036046055.1. NCBI lineage: Bacteria > Bacillati > Actinomycetota > Actinomycetes > Mycobacteriales > Nocardiaceae > Nocardia > Nocardia sp. NBC_00403. Next base: position 3,938,362 of record NZ_CP107939.1, on the reverse strand, counting down.
CAGCGCATTGCGGTGATGTCGGCCGCACTCTTCCCGGGCTCCAACCCACCGGACGCCACTCCACCGGCACACCGTGGCGGGCGTTTCCGGCGTGGCGCCGCAGTCAGGTACCACTCGCCGCTCAGACCTTTTTGACGACGCTGGATTTGAGTTGCATGGGGCCGATGCCGTCGACCTTGCAGTCGATGTCGTGGTCGCCTACTCCGTTGACGAGGCGGATGTTGCGGACCTTGGTGCCCGCCTTGATACCGGTGGGGCTGCCCTTGACTTTCAGTGTCTTGATCACGGTGACGGTGTCACCGTCGGCGAGCACATTGCCGACGGCGTCGCGGATAGCATCGTCCGCGCCGCGCTCGACGGCGGCCACTGCCCACTCGTGCGCGCATTCCGGGCACACCAGCAGGGCACTCACCTCATAGGTGTACACGCTGGAACACTCGGGGCACGGGGGCAAGTTCTCGGGCACCGCAGGAGCGTACCCGCAGGTACGGTTGGCGAGGGAAACGCAGATCCGAGAGCCAGGAGCCGGGCGAGTACGCCGCGCGCCGGCGGACGCTGGTCGAGGGCTACCCGGACTTCCCGACCTATCAGGCACTCACCTCGCGCAAGCTGCCTATCGCGGTGCTGACTCGCGCTATCGGCTGAGCAGCGTCCGCGTTCGGTTCCCAGCACCGCCGAGTACTGATGGCAGCGACGGGAACCGACCCGCGCGTCGTACCGGTGGCTCAGCCCGGAAGCTGGGAGAACCGGAGATGGTTGCCCCACGGGTCACGGAAACCGCAGTCCCGCACACCGTACGGCTGGGTGATCGGCTCCTGAGTGACCTCGACGCCCGCGTCACGCAGGCGGGCGAAGGTGTCGTCGACGGCCTCGGTGGTGAAGATCAGCGTGCCTTGCGCGCCGCTGGCGAGTCGGGCACGGGCAGCCGCGGCGGCCGCCTCGTCCGGCACCATGTCGGGGACCTCCAACAGGAATTCGATGCTCGGCTGCGACGCGGGCCCGACGGTCAGCCAGCGGACGCCGCCGAACGGCAGGTCCTGGCGCACTTCGAGGCCGATGACATCACGGTAGAACTCCAGCGCCTTCTCCTGGTCCGCGACCAGCACCGCGACGTGGGTGAGTGCGAGATCTTTGCCGTTGCTCATGGGTTTCGCCTTTCTGTCGAACTCATGGGGACAGTACTGATGACGAACTCTCGATCAAAAAGTAATCGGTGTCGCTGCTGATGTCCGGCTAGCGCTTCGGCCCGTGCCAGGACGGCTCCGCCACCATCCTCTGCCCGGCGACCGCGGTCGCTGCGCATTCCTCGACCAATTCGATGGTGCGGGCATCGCAGGCCCCGTCGGACAGTGCGGTCACCGACGTCTGTGGCCGGCACAGCTAGCCGACGTCGCGAGCCTGGAGTCGAGGGGCCGACACGCGGTGCAGGAGGACCTGTTCGAGGAGTGCCACCAGGACTGCTTTGACCGATTCACGTTGGCGGGCATCACATTCCAGGACCGGGATCCAGTCGTCGAGATCGAGCGCCTCGCGGACCTCGTCGAGGTCGAACTGGTCGCCGTGCTCGAATCGGTTGACCACGACGACGAACGGGGTGCGGTGCTCCTCGAAGTAGTCGAGAACCGGGTAACAGTCTTCGACTCGGCCGGTGTCCACCACGATCACCGCGCCGAGTGCGCCGTCGACCAGGTCGTCCCACAGGAACACGAAGCGATCCTGGCCCGGGGTACCGAACAGATAGAGGATCAGCGAGCTGTCCAGGGTGATCCGACCGAAGTCGAGAGCGACGGTGGTCTGTGTTTTGTCAGCACTCCTGCCGGGATCGTCGACGCCGACCGCGACCTCGGTCATCGCGGCCTCGGTTACCAGCGGCTCGATCTCGGAGATGGCGCCGATGAAGGTTGTTTTGCCGACACCGAATCCGCCGCTGATCACGATCTTCACCGACGAGGGCAGCCGCCCGGCGGTGGCTGGTGTCCGAACTTCAGAGTGCCCGTACAAGGTCCCTTATCCTCTCGATGGCTGCGGTGGACAGTTCCGGGGCGTCGCGCACCGCGACATGGCCGGCCGCCGCGAGATCGCTGACAATGACTTTCGCGACGCCGACCGGCACGTGCAGTGCGGTGCCGATCTCGGCGATGGAGTGAGGTCGTTGACACAGCCGCACCACGGTGCGCTGCTCGAATTGCAGTGGCGCGGAAAGGGCGGCGGGCGGAGCGTGCACAAGGGTCTCGATGCGCAACCCGTCCAGCAACGGTGTGGTGCGCCCTGCGGTGACGACGAAAGGGCGGACGAAGCGGTCGGCGTTCTGATCCTGGGCGACTGCTTCGTCGGTACGATCCCGCGGCTGGTCTGGTGCGAACCAGCCGACGAACCGATTCACCGGGATCATCCTCGGGTCCGGCAGCCGCGGCCGGTCTGGATCTCTCATCTGCGCAACGTCTCACGCAATTCCGAGATCAGGACCGGGTCCAGTAGCCCGCCCGCACGCTCTGCCAGCACCGCCATCTCGTAGCCGACGAGACCGATATCGCAACCGCCGTCCGCGATCACACCGAGGCAGCTGCCGTCACCGAGGGCGGAGACCAGCAGGAACCCGCGCTTCATCTCGATCATGATCAGCTCGAGGCCGTCGAAGGAATAGCTGCGCGACGCACTGCGCGCCAGGCTGGACAGGCCCGAAACCATCGCGGCAAGCCGGTCGGCACCGGTCCGGTCCAAGCCGTCGGACATCGCGATGAGCAATCCGTCCGAGGACACCGCGACGGTGTCACGGACACCGTCGGTGTCGCGGACGAAGTTGGCCAGCATCCAGTTGAAGGTGTGCGGGTCGGCGCTCTGCATGTGGGTGGTCACCGAATCTCCTCTGCGGTGGTTGTGACGGAACCTGAGGTCTGCACCAGATCCGTGGCACGCGTGTCGATATCGGGAGATCCGGCAACGTGGGCGTGCGGCGATCCGGAGTGCGCCGAGTCCGGCCCGCCCCGCTGATGGCCGACCCGGAACGACGACAGCATGCTGCGAACCGCGTCGGGCGAACGCTCCGTCACCGGCGCGCTCGGCTGCCCCGATCCGCTGCGCGGTGCGTTGCCTGTCGTTTCGGACGCACGAGTTCGCTTGTTGCGCTTGACCAGTCCGTTGCGCGTGCGCCGCACGCCCGCTACCTCGACAGGCGGTTCGCCGGATTCGACGGACATGTCGCCGGTTTCGGGGATCAGCCACATCGACTGTTCCGACGCAGGCAGCAGGTCCGCGGGCGCACCCGCCTCGAGACCGTCCTGCGCACGCCCATTCGTAGCGGCATCTCCTGACGATCCGGCGATCCCGGCCGCGGAGCCGTTCGCGGCAGGCATCGACGCGTGCACCACGGATGCGGACAGCAAGTGCGTGAACGGCGCAGGCGCGGGTCTCGGCGATCCTGATCCCACCCTGGGATGAGCGGGGCCCGTCATTCCCGGGGTGCGGCTTCCCGCTGAGCCGGTGAGCGTACTCCGGTCGGTGTCGCGCGCAGATCCCGATCGGCTGATCATGTTTATCTGCGCACCAGCTACTTCGGGCGCTGTGTGCGTGGGCAACCGCCCTGTCATCGCGGCGACAGCGGCGCCATTGTGTCCTGCGCTGGACGCCGCAGCCCCCGACTCCGACCACGAACCGGCGACTGCGGCGGCAATAGCCTGTGCACCCGTTGTCACGGTGACCTGCTCGGATGCCGCCGGTTCCGCGACCGTCCGTCCCGCGGGTGGCGCAGGATGCCGATCCTTGTCGCCGGCAAGAATATTCGCGGGCAGCAGCAACCGGGCAACGATCCCGCTGACCGGCGACACAATGAGTTCGACATCGATGCCGAGCCGCTGCGCCAACCGCCCGACCACGTAATGCCCGAGGTAGCGCGTCGGCGCGACAACGAAGTCCTGCTCACCGCGCAGCCTGGCGTTGGCCGCGGCCAACTGCGGCACCGGCATGCCGACGCCGTGGTCCACCACGGCGAGCAGATAGCCGCCGGGCAGCTTGCGCCCGTAGATCTCCACCTCGAGATCCGGTGGGGAGAAGGCGAGTCCGTTCTCGATCAGTTCGGCGAGCATGTGCGCGAGCTCGCTGACCACCGCGCCGGTAATGGCGATGTCGTCCACCCGGCGCAGCACGACGCGGCGGTAGTCGTCCACCTCCGACAGTCCGGCCCGGATCACGTCGGTGAGCGGGATCGGCTCGGCCCAGCGCCGCGGGCTCACCTCACCGACGAGGACGAGCAGGCTTTCGGCGTTGCGACGCATGCGGGTTGCGAGGTGGTCGAGCTCGAACAGGTTCGACAGCGCCTTGGGATCGAGTTCCTCTCTTTCGAATTCGCTGATCAGACCGAGCTGGCGGCGCACCAGATTCTGGTTGCGGCGCGCCAGGTTGGCCATCGACTCGGTGGTGTTGCGGCGGACGAGCGCCTGCTCGGAGGCGAGTTCGAAGGCAGTGCTCTGCACCCGATCCAGCGCGCCTGCCACGGCCGCGATCTCGATGGTCGCGCCGCGCGGTGTGCGCACCGCCGGCGGCGGATCGGGCGATGCGTCACCGGAAATCTGCCAAGCCGCAATGACATCGGGCAACCGTCGGGTCGCGACCTCGTCGGCCTCGGCCGCCAGCGCGCCCAGTGGGCGCACGATGGCTCTGACGCTGGTGATCACCAGCATGACCTCCGCGAGAATGGCGAGCAGTGCGGCGAGCAAAAATCCGCCGAGGGTCAGCGCCGCGTCTTTGCGCGACACGGCGGCGCGCTGCCGGACATCGTCACCGACCGCCTGCTGCACCGCGCGCTGCTCATCGATGACGCCGGTCATCTGCGACCACCAGGTGATCGGATCGACCGATCGCACCAGCGGACCCATGCTGGACGCGATCGCGATTTTTTCCGATTCCATTGCTCTGGTGGCGTTTTCGCTGCGCATCGCGGCCTCGAGGAGCGCCTGCTCGGCCGCGGTGGCATCACGCGCAAAGGCAGCAAGACCGGCAACCTTGGCGGCGCGGATGTCGAGGAACTGCACGTACTCGCCGGGACCGAATTCATCGGCGGCGAAAACGCCATTGAGGAATCCGCGTTCCTTGGCTGTGTGCTCCTTGGCGTCGCCCAGCGCGTACAGCGCTTGCAAGCCATGGCGGACCTGCGGGTCACCGGCCTGATCGAGGCCGAGCGCAAGGCGATTCAGTGCGGCGATGCCATCGGTGTAGAACTGGAAGGCGGCTTGCCGGGTGGTCCGCCGGGTATCGACCTGCGTGCGGGTCGCGGCTAGCGCGCCGAACTGTCCGACCGCCGAATGCACCTGGGCCGCACCGGGCGGACCTCCGGCCAACGCGTCATCGAGCAGCCTCAATGACCGGTCGGTGCGGGCGCGTTGCTCGGCGACGGGCTGCTGCAGCCGGGTGTCGCCGCCGAGCAGGCCGTTGCTCAGCCCGCGTTCACGCTGCGCTTCCTGCACCACGTCCTGCACCGCGAGCGCCAGCGACACCGCACGCACCGTGTCGCCACTACGCCGGAAGGCATCGATTTCGCGGGCGATGGTGATGCCGAGCAGTGCGAGCACCAAAGTCAATGAGAGAGCGAGGATTCGGGCCAATTGCCCCCGAATGGTGCGTGCCCGCACCATTCGACTGCTCGACACCTGCCGTTCATCTCTCGCCTCGGTTCGGGTGAGTTCCGGTGTGCCGCCGGATAATTCCGGTCGTCGACGTACACGCACCACCCTGCTCCTCCGCTGCCGGCCGTGCCAGCTCCACGGCGAGCACACGGAAAGTCAGGAGCAAGCTTCCCCAGGGCGCATCGCGGTGTCAACGCGAAAACTCGACAAATCGGACATCGGGCACATTTGTATACATGCTGGTAATCAACCGTTTCCGAGGTGTCGGTCCGCTCACACGCCGACCCAGAGCACTGTGACTTCGCGCGAGCGGAAACCGACGGTCCACCACTTTCGAATCCGAGACCGCGGCGGTCGATCGGCGACAGCAAAACCGCGCCGGACACACCGGCGCGGTTCGAGAAATGCCGAGTCAGTTCGTGGCGTCGGCGAGAATGCCGAGCACCACATCGGAGGTGTAGAAGGGCTCGAGGCGCTCGCGGATCAGCTTGCCGAGCACGCCGTTGCGCTTGGCGCCCTCGATCACCGCCGGACCGTAGCGCAGGATCTCGGTGGCGATGTCGTCGCCGGACAGGCCGAGCTCGGGCAGCATCGCCGCGAGGGTGTAGTCGCCGTACTTGGTGAAGAACACCTCGACGCATTCGTCGACGAGCAGGCCGAAGTACTCCTTTTCCCGCGTGGTGATCGCGATCTCATAGCAGATCAGCACCAGCTCGTTGAGGTCTTTCTGAGTGAGGTAGTCGCGCAGGCCGCTGACCGGCTCGTCGGCGTGCAGATCCCAGAATTCCATCGCGGCCGAATGCACCGGCGCATCACGGAGCATTTCGCGAATGGCGTTATTGGTCCGCTTGAGGGCGAACATGGCGCCCTTGCCCGCCAGATCACCGACGAAGGTGCCGTCGGCGGCCTTCTTGGCGCGGTTGGCCGCGGACTGCCCCAGCGACATCAGCGAGGAGACACCGGGGATCTTCTCGGCGCGCTCCCGATTGGCCTGCATGAAGTCGTTGATCAGCTTGTCGACGAACTTCGAGGCGACGGTGGCGACCAGTGGACTCTCGGTGAGGCGGTCCAGGATGCGCTCCTGCGCCTGATGCATCCCGAAGATCTTCTCCAGCAGCGCCTCGACCGGCTCCCGATCGACCACCTGGCCGAGGGTGTAGTCGTTATTGGTCGCGATGTGGTCGTAGATCGAATCGGAGAACACCCCGACCATATCGGCGATGACGGGGCTACCACCGATCAGGTCGATGATCGTGGCCACCGTCTGTTTGGCCTGGTCGAGCTCGACCACGTCCCGGAAGACGAGGGTGTCGGCAACACCGATGACCGCCTCCACATCGCGGGCGATCACTTCCGCGAAGCGGTCGCCGGTCACCTCGGCCAGCAGAAATTCCACCTGGGCGTCCAGTAGTCGGTCGGCGATCTCTCGCGGCTGGCTCATCGAGTTGCACCCTCACATATTCGTTGTCTCCTACGCCCGGCAGACTACGGCTCTGTTGTTTCGATGTCGTTGCCGTGCAACGACTTCCGTATCCGATCCAGACGCTCGCGCGCGGCTTTCTCGCGCGCTTCCCACTGTTCGTCCGCGCTGCGGCCCGCCGGGGTCTGCCGGTCGAGCTCGCTCATCCCCTGCGCGGTACCGAAGCGCTGCTCGACCCTATCGCGAACTGACTCGAAAGTAGGGACTCCCCCGGGCGAATATCCACCCATCGCCGCCGACGGCGGGATACCGGTCGGCGGTACCGGTACCGCAGGTACCGCAGAAAGCCCTCCGACCTGCCCGGATGCGCCGCGGCCCGCCGGAGACTCATGCGAGGGCGATGGTTCGGTGTCGGGAGTCACATCGACATCGACAATGGCATCATCGGTTGCCGCCACCGTACCGAGAGCCGCGTGCACCCCGGTCAGCGTCGGACGTTCGGCCGTCGCGGCGCGTAGCACGGCCAGCAGCTCGTCATCCGACAATGCCGCCAACCGGGCGACAATCTCGCTGATATCGCTCATACGGCCAGGTTACGCAGCGTGGCGTCGACTAAGGCTGCCCCGAACCGATCCCAACCGGAACAGGCTGTCGGTCCAGCAGGTCATCCACGGGACTCGGCTCCGACGGCGGCACCGCGCTCGCCTCCTGCGCGGCCTCCTCGCGCTCCTTGACGACCTCGATCCGATAACCGATCAGGATCGAACCGACCAGCGCCGCCGAGATGATGCCCTCGGCGATGAAGAAGGAAGCGAAGTCGATGATCGAGCCGATCGGCGGGGCGCTCGGCACGGCGTTGCGCAGCGGAATGAGCGCGAACAGCAGCGCACCCATCATCGAGCAGGCCGGGAATATCAGGCCGCGGCGGCCATCGACCAGGTAGTAGGTCGCGACCGCGGCCGCGATTGCGATGGCGAGCATCAACACCATGATGAACAGCGCGAAGACCAGCGAGGGTGTGGACCGCGTGGCATGCAGAGCGAGGTCGACGCCGTCGATCTGGCTGTCGACCGTCTCAGGGGCCTCCGAGACCGCGAAGAAAGTGTCACCGCTGGACACGGCGGCCGCGACGGGAACGTGCTTGTCCCCACTGATCATGTCGAAAGCGAGTACGGCCTCGTACTTGTCGAACGGGTAGTCGGTGAACGTCCCCGACATGGCGATCTTCACCTCCGCGGCCGAGATCGGTTCGCCCGCCTTGATGGTGATCGGTTCGGACTTCAGCCCGGAGGTATAGAGGATGGCGTCGCTGGCGAAGAAACCGAGCCGATCGGCATAGACGCCGTGCGGCCGCGCCGTCACCTCCACCGACACCGCTTGTGCGGCTGGATCGATCTTGCCGATCCACACTCCGAGATCGACTCTATCGGACTTGTCGACGTCACCGAAGGGGTGCACCGCCGCCGTTCGAGCCTTGCCTGCCTCATACATCGACAGGCTCACAGCCAGCACCACTATCAGTGCGATCACCGCCACCAGCGCGGGCAACACCGCGCCGCGCTTCTTTTTCACATTTTGTCCCACACACCAAAAATACTGGGGCCCAATCACCTTCGATTTCGCCACCACGGGAAGCTACGTCGAGACTATGCCTGCGGCATCGGCCCAGTCGCGAATGGTGCCCGCCCAATCCCAGCCGCACTGCATGATGAGGTCGTTGTGCCCGGCACCCGGCACGACCAGCAGCCGCTTCGGTTCCGGGGCCGCGGCATACAGTCGCTCAGCGTGGCGCAGTGGTAGCAGTTCATCCTGGTCACCGTGCATGAGCAGCACGGGCGCACGCAGCGTCGATATCCGCCGCAGACTCGGGTAGGCGTCGGGGACCAACGGCCGAGGCAGGAACGGGTACACCGACCTTGCCGCATCACGGATGCCGGTGAAGGTAGACATCAGGATCAGCCCGGCGGGTGGATGCACGGTCGAAAGCTCGAGCATGACCGCGCCGCCGAGCGACTTCCCCAGATACAGCACCCGATCGGCGTCGACACCCAGCCGCTCGAACAGAACGCGCCGCGCCGCGCGGGAATCGAGGTAAGTCCCATGCTCCGAGGGCCGCCCGGTGCTGCGCCCGTAGCCCCGGTAGTCGAACGCGAGCACATCGAAACCGGCCTCCGTGAGCAGCGCGAATATCGGCACCCGGTCGCCGATATTGCCGGCGTTCCCATGCGCGAACAGCACATGCCCGATCGACCGGCGAGCAGGCACCCACCAGCCGTGCAGCGTCTCCCCGTCAGCGGTCGCGATGGACAGCTCGGTGTACTCCAGCCCCAGAACGGCCGGAGTCTGCGCGATCTCCCGTTGGGGCAGGTAGGTCAGCGCGTGCAGGATAGGGCTCGCAGGATGCCGCATGCAGCCCTTCTTACTCGCTGCCCATGTGGCGCTGCGCTCGGGCCTCGTCGATGACCGGCTTCGGGCCGCGCGCCCGCACGGCGGGCCCGATGACGCCGCTGCACAGTTCGATCGCGATGTTCGGGAAACTGGCTCGCCTGCAACAAAATCCGCGGATCGCGAGGCAGCCGCACGACGATGACGAATTCGCCGAGCTCACCGATCGTCAAACACTGAACACGTCGAGACCGCGCGGCCACAATGACCGCGCGGTCTCGACGTCGGAACGGTCAGGCGCGCAGGACCGCGCCGACGGCATCCGCCGCGGCCGCGACCGCAGCGTCGCGGGCGGCGCTGGCCTCGTCCTCGGTGAGGGTGCGGTCGGTGGCGCGGAAGCGCAGAGCGTAGGTGAGAGACTTGCGGCCCTCGCCGGCTTGGGCACCCTCGTAGACATCGAAAAGGGCGATGTCTTCGAGCAATTCGCCACCGCCGGAACGCAGTGCCGATTCCACCGATGCGGCGGCCACCGCCTTCTCGACACTCACCGATACGTCCTGCAAGACGGCAGGGAACGGGGAAACCACCGGTACCGGGCGGGATTCGCGCAGCGGCAATGCGTCGAGGTCGAGTTCGACGGCGCAGGTGCGCGGCGGCAGGCCTGCGCGTTCCAGCACGGCGGGGTGCAGTTCACCCGCGTGGCCGACGAGCTCGCCGTCGACGAGCAGTTCGGCGCAACGCCCGGGATGCCACGGCAGGTGCGCAGCGGCCTTGCGTTCGATGGTCACGCCCGCCGCGTCGGCGACGGCGTCGGCGAGGGCGAAGGCGTCGGCGGCCTCCACCGCACGACCGGGGCCCCACGGACCGCGCGGGTCGCGGCGGCCGGTGAGCACGGCGGCCACATGCACCGGCTGCGCGGGCAGCGAGCCGATCAGTTCCGCGATCTGCTCGTCGGTCGGGCGGCGGTCCACCGGCAGCGCTGCGATCGGCGCGACGTTCGGGCCGGTCAGCACCACCTGGGCGATGCCGTAGACCGCAAGGTCACGCGCACCACGCGAGATGTTGCGGGCGGCAACTTCCAGCAGGCCGGGCAGCAATGTGGTCGCCAGTTCGGGACGCTCCGCATCGAGCGGGTTCAGCACCCGGGTGGTGGCGCGGCGCGGGTCGTCGGCGTCCAGGCCCCAGGTGTCGAACACACCCGGCGGCAGGAACACCGGCGGCGGCACCTCCACACAACCGGCGAAGGCAAGCGCCCTGCTCACCGCGCGACGGCGACGCTGGGTCGGGGTGAGTCCGCGTCCGGCGGGTGCGGTCGGGATCACCGAGGGGATCTGCTCGAGCCCCTCCAGTCGCAGCACCTCCTCCACCAGGTCGGCGGGCTGGGCCAGGTCGGGCCGCCAGCTCGGCGGGGTGACGACCAACTGGCCGTGCCCGGCCTCGCTGACGCCGACATCCACCTTCGCGCCGATCTGGGCCAGGCGCCGCGCCGAGGTACCGGTCGGGTAGGTGACGCCCGCGACGCGATCGGCCAGATCGATATCCATCCGGATCGGGTCGGCGGCCGGCACCGGCACTCGAACATCGGTGAGCACCGATTCGACAGTGCCACCGGCGATTTCGGCAAGCAGCGTGGCGGCGCGATCCAACGCGATGACATTGATCTCGGGATCGACGACCCGCTCGTAGCGCTTACCCGCCTCCGAGGAGAGCTTGTGGCGCCGCGAGGTGCGGTAGACGAGCAACGGATTCCAGGTGGCGGCCTCGAGCACGATATCGGTCGACGCGGCGCCGACTTCCGTTGTCGCACCGCCCATGACGCCCGCCAAGGAGATGACGCCCGAATCGTCGGCGATCACCACATCCTCGGCATCGAGCACGCGCTCGGTCTCGTCGAGGGTGCGCAGTGTCTCGCCGGTGTTGGCGGTGCGCACCACCAGGCCGCCGGTGAGCTTGGCCGCGTCGAAGGCATGCAGCGGCTGGCCGAGTTCGAGCATGACGTAGTTGGTGACGTCGACAGCGGGCGAGATCGGGCGCACGCCGGCCAGCAGCAGCCTGCGCTGCAACCACCAGGGGCTCACCGCGTTCGGGTCGATGCCGGTGACCCGGCGGACCGCGAAACGCGTGCACTTCGAGTCCGGTTCGAGCCGAACCGGCCAGGCGTCCTGCTCGTCGTCGGGCAAGGTCCGCACGGCGGGGTCGGCGTATTCGAGGTCGTAACCACACGTCAGTTCGCGAGCGAGACCGCGTACCGAGAAGCAGTAGCCGCGATCCGGAGTGATGTTCAGCTCGATGATGGTGTCGTCGAGGCCGAGCAGCTCGTTGGCGTCGGTCCCGGGCTCGGCGGTGCCCGGCTCGAGCACCAGGATGCCCGAATGGTCCTTGCCGATACCGAGTTCGGCCACCGAGCAGATCATGCCGTTGGAGATATGCCCGTAGGTCTTGCGCGAGGCAATGGCGAAACCGCCGGGCAGCACCGCGCCGGGCAGCACCACGACGACCAGATCACCGACAGCGAAATTGGTTGCGCCGCAGACGATCTCCTGCAGATCAGGATTGCCGACATCCACTTTGCAGAACCGGATCGGCTTCTTGAACTCGGTCAGCTCGGTGATCTCGGCGACCCGGCCGACTACGAGCGGCTTCTCGATATCACCGGTCACCCGCTCGAGCTTGTCGACCTCTTCGACCTCCAGCCCGACACGGACGAACCCTGCGTCGAGCTCCTCCGGCGTCACCGACCACTCGGGGGTGGTCCGCCGGATGATTTCCGTCAGCCAGGACTGCGCTACTCGCACTTGACGTTTCGCTCTCTCGATCGAAGGAAGTTCTTGAATCGCCCAGCTCAGGACCGGATACCGAAGGGCAGTGTGAAACGCACGTCACCCTCGACGATGTCCCGCATGTCCGGAATGCCGTTGCGGAACTGCAGCGTCCGCTCCAGACCCATACCGAACGCGAACCCGCTGTACACCTCGGGGTCGATCCCGCTGGCGATCAGTACCTTCGGGTTCACCATGCCGCAGCCGCCCCATTCGACCCAGCCCGCGCCGCCCTTCTTGTCCGGGAACCACACGTCGACCTCGGCCGACGGCTCGGTGAACGGGAAGTAGTTGGGGCGCATACGGGTTCGGGTCTCGGGCCCGAACAGGGCCCGCGCGAACGCGTCCAGGGTGCCACGCAGGTGCGCCATGGTCAGGCCCTTGTCCACGGCCAGCCCCTCCACCTGGGAGAACACCGGAGTGTGGGTGGCATCGAGTTCATCGGTGCGGAACGTGCGGCCCGGGCACACGACATAGATCGGCACCTCGCGCTCCAGCATCGAACGCACCTGCACCGGCGAGGTGTGCGTGCGCAGCACCTGCCGCGAACCCTCCGGCGCGATGTGGAAGGTGTCCTGCATCGTGCGCGCGGGGTGGTCCGGGAGGAAGTTCAGCGCGTCGAAGTTGAAGTGCTCGGTCTCGACCTCCGGGCCTTCGGCAACCTCCCAGCCCATCGCGACGAACACATCGGCGATCTGCTCGGAGATGACGGTGATCGGGTGGCGCGCGCCGACCTGCTGCCTGCCCGCGGGCAATGTGACGTCGATCGCCTCCGCGACGAGCACCGCGGCATCACGCTCGGCCAGCAGCACCGCACGTCGCGCTTCGAACGCCTCGGAGACCCGCGCCCGCGCGATATTGACCCGTTTGCCCGCGTCGGCCTTCTCGGCCTTCGGCAGGCCACCCAGCGCACGCTGCGCGAGGGCGAGCGGCGCTTTGCCGCCGAGATGCTCGGTTTTCGCGACGGCGAGCGCATCGAGGTCGGCGGCAGCGGCAAACGCCTTCTCGGCCGCCGCCGCGGCGGCGGCCAGTGCCTCCTCGGTGAGCGCCGCGCTCTGCTCGACTGCTGCGTCGTTGTCGTCGGCCACGATCGTTCGACTCTCCCCTGGGGATCGGTTCGAGGGTCCGCATGATTGCCTACCCACATTGCTGCTGGTCGAATCGTATTCGATCCGGCATGGCCGATTCACCCGGATTACCGCTCCCCCGCTTGCCGGGCGTGTGCTAGCGGCCGACTTCGCATGCCGGGGAGGCGAACGCGGCGATGCCACATCGACCGGATCAGCACCGAGGCCGGTGGCGGCCGCCGCCGGAATACCGCGATGACGTGCTGCGTCCGGTGCGATGGCAGGCAGGGCATACGAACAGCTGTGCCCCCTGCTCCGATCAGGAACCGGAGCAGGGGGCACACCCATACCACTCAGCGAACCTGAGTGACCTTCCCGGGCAGCAGCCACGCAACCACCGCGCCGACCGCGACAATGCCTGCCCCGACCCACACCGCGGGCACCATGCCGTCGACAAAACTCTGCGGGCTCAGGTACGAGCCATGTGAGGCGAATACCGACGCCAGCACTGCGACACCCATCGCGACACCCACCTCGCGAATGGTGTTGTTGGTGCCGGAAGCCATCGCCCGATCCTCGGGTGCGGCGCTGGCCATCACGACCGTTGCGCCGGGCGCGAAGGTCAGGCCCATACCGATGCCACCGAGCAGGAACGGCCCGATAAACGATCCGTAGCTCGCGTCGACCGTGGCGATCGCCGCCATCCAGGCCAGCGCGACAGCCAGCGCGGCCTGTCCCGTGGCGAGCAGTGTGCGGGCGCCGACCCGATCGACGATCAGGCCCGCGAGCGGTGCGACCACCATCGGTGCCAGCGTCCACGGCATGGTGCGAATGCCCGATTGCAACGGACCATAGCCCTGCACGACCTGGAAATATTGCGCCAGCAGGAAGATCGAACCGAAGACGCCGACCGAGAAGGTGAACACCGTCGCATTGCTCACCCGGAAGGCGCGGGACCGGAACAACCGCAACGGCAGCATCGGGTCCGGAGTCTTCAACTCCCAGGCAATCAGACAGCCGAGCAGCACCGCGCCACCGAGCAGCGCGGACAGCACACCGGTCGAGGTCCAGCCGTCGTCGGCGCCGTGCACCACACCCCACACCACCGCGAGCACGCCACTCGCCGAGAGCACGAGCCCGAGCGGATCCAGCCGCCGCTTGCCGCCGTAGGACTCCTCCAGCACCCTGGCCGCGAAGGGCAGCACCAACACACCGATGGGCACGTTGATCCAGAAAATCCACTGCCAGCTCAGACCCTCCACCACAGCACCGCCGATGAGCGGACCGAGCGCGACGCCGAGGCCAGAAATGCCGCCCCAGATGCCGATCGCGGCGCTGCGCATCTTCTCGGGTACCGCCGAGGACAGCAGCGTCAACGACAACGGCATCACCGCGGCAGCGCCGAACCCTTGAATTGCCCTGGCGGCGATCAACATCCACGGATCGGCGGCCAGTGCGCAGGCCGCGGAGGCGACAGTGAAGAGCGCGATTCCGGACAGGAATACGCGGCGGCGGCCGAGTCGGTCACCGATCGCTGTCGCCGTGAGCAGCAGCGAGGCGAAGGCGAGGGTGTAGGCGTTGACGAACCATTGCAAGTCGCCGAGCGAGGCGCCGAGCTCGGTGCGGATTACCGGCAGTGCATTGGTCACCACGAGGTTGTCCAGCGTGACCATGAACATCGGGATGCCGACGGCGGCCAATACGGCGGCGAGGGGTCGGGCGCGGCCTGGACTCCTCGGCGCCGCGACGGGTGCCGACGGATCGGCGACTTCAAGAATCTCGTTCATGTCCAGCCCTTGTTGTAATCGACTGATAACTAACACGGTCAAAAGTATGCATCGACTGATAACATGTCAATAGGGCGGTCGGATTTGATAGAAAAGCCATCGACGGGGACGCCAAGGAGGACGACGACATGACGACCGGCACCAGGCTGACCGCCGCGCAACGGAGCGAAGAAGTACTGAATGCCGCCATCACCGCATTTGCCGAGGGCGGCTACGCGGGGACCAAAACCGACGAAATCGCCCGGCTCGCCGGCGTCTCTCAGCCCTACGTGATCCGGCTGTTCGGCACCAAACAGCACCTGTTCCTGGCTGCACTGCACCGGGTCTGCGATCGCATCGAAAAAGCCTTTCGCGCGGCCGACGCCGAACGCTCCGATCGCGATGCACCCCCCACGGAGGCCTTACGCCAGCTCGGCCGCGGCTACCAGGTCTTCCTGGCCGAGCGAGAACTTCTGCAGGTGTTCATGCACGGCATCGCATCGAGCGCCGATCCGGTGATCGGCGACGAGGTACGCGCGCGGTTCGGCCAGATTTTCGCGCTGGTGCGCGAACTCACCGGCGCGCCACTGACCGACGCCCGCCGCTTCATCGCTACCGGGATGCTGCTCACCGTAATGAGCGCCATGCAAGTCGCGGGACCCGATGCCATCCCGGCAGGCTGGGCCGAGGACATCCTCGAAAACCTGTCCACCGAAGGGGACTAGGCCAGCTCACAGTGCAACACACCGCACTCGTGGGGCAGGAGCTCTACTTCGTGTGCTGCACGCGTGCACTCGCGTACAGGCAGATGGCCGCGGCGGCAGCGAGGCTCAGGCTCTCGGCGCGACCGTGGATGGGGATGCACACCCGGTAATCGACTCGGGCCGCGATTGTGGAGTCGAGGCCGTGCGCCTCATTGCCGAACAGCCAGGCAACCGGACCGGCGAGCAGCGCGTCGGCGTCGTCCAGGTCGACCTCACGGTCGGCCGCGGTGGCCAGAATCGTGATACCCGCCGCCGCAATCGCATCCAGGGTCTCGGCGATATCCCGAGACCGTGCGATGGGCACGTGGAACAGGCTGCCCGCGCTGGCGCGCACACATTTGCCGTTGTGCGGGTCGACGGTCTCCCCCGCCAGCACCACACCCTGGGCGCCGACCGTGTCGGCAACCCGGATCAGTGTGCCCGCGTTGCCCGGTTCGGCGATCTCGACCGGCACCGCCAGCATCCGGTGGATTCGCGGCGAGCACCTCGGCGAGCGGCACATCGATCAACTCGCACACTGCGACGAGCTCTGGTGCGGTGACGGTTTCACCGAGCATCTGCGCGGCCCGGTCACTAACCAGCGTGGTCCGCACGCCACTGCCCGCGGCACCGGCCACCAGTTCGTGCTCGCGCGCCGCGGCGCCCGCCGAATAGAAAAGCTCCTGCACCCGCCCCATATCAAGGTCCGCCGCAACCGAATTGGCATCCTCGGCGAGGAACTGCCCAGTCTTGCGACGGTTCGCGGCGCGATGGAGCTTGGCAGCGGAAACGACCCGCGGATTGCGCTCGGAAAGCACATCCACGGGTCGTTCCGAAAGGTCTGTCACGTAACCCGAGCTCAGGCAGCCGGGGCGTTGACGTCCTGCGGGAGGGCAGCCTTGGCCACCGCGACCAGACCGGCGAACGCCTCGGCGTCGGAGGAGAAAAAGCGCACTGGGCAAGGGCTACAACACGTTCCTCAACGAACGCGAACTACTCTTCGTGCTGCTGCACTCCTTCGCCGCCTCCTCCGATCCGGCCATCGGCCCAACCGTCCGCGAACGCTTCGGCGGCATCTACCGCGTGATCCAAGAGCTCACCGACGCAACGATCGAAGAGATGCGCCACTTCCTCGGCACCGGCATGCTGCTGACCGTAATGACCGCCATGGGCGTCACCGGCCCCGGTTCGGTGCATGTCCAGTGGGCCGAAGACCTCCTCGAAGACCTCCGCGTCAACGGCGACTGACGCTGCCGCACAACCCGTTCCACACTTCGGGGCGCTCCGCCGCGAGGACCTCCTGCTGTGCCCGCCCATGCCCGCTATTGGGTGTCGTGGACCCGCTCATAAGTTGCGCGCACGGTCTGCCGTCGCCGCGAGAACCGCATCGCGTTCTTGTGGTCCGCGTACTTTCCGGTTCCCTTGCCGCCGCTTTTACCAATTGCGCATCTGGCCGATGGGTGGGTCGCCGGCCAGCCTGCTCCCGGGCCCGAGCGGTGGCGAGTATTGTTGCTTTCCGGCGCAATTCACTCTCGGGCGGATTCAATCGGTCGTCGCAACACCTTCGATTCGGAGGTATGGATGACACAAGTCTGGACCGTGGCCAGCGGCCACACGTTCCCGACCGCATCGGGCAGCCCTTTCAACCCGTCGCAGACCAGGAAGAACACATCTTTCACGCCCCGGTTGCGGATGTCGGTGAGCACGCTGAGCCAGAATTTCGCGCCTTCGCCACCGGTGCCGGCCCACAACCCCAGGATGTCCTTCTCACCGTTGACCGTGACACCGATCGCGGCATAGATCGGCCGGTTGGCGACCTGACCATCGCGCACCTTCACCACGATCGCATCGATGAACACGGCCACATAGGTTTCATCCAGTGGCCAGCACGACCACTCCTGCATCTCCGCGACCACCTTGTCGGTGATCCGCGACACCGTCTCCTTCGACACCGACGCACCATAGATCTCAGCGAAATGCGCCGAAATCTCGCCAGTGGTCAGGCCTTTCGCATACAGCGACAACACGATCTCATCCACGCCGGTCAACCGGCGCTGGCGTTTCTTGACGATCTGCGGCTCGAAGGTCCCGTCACGGTCGCGGGGGACCTCGATCGGAACGTGACCGGTCGCCTCGGTCAGCACTGTCTTGGAACGAGTTCCGTTACGCACGTTGGCCGATTCGCGCTCGGTCGGGGCTTGGCCCTTGTCGAAACCGAGGTGCTCGGTCATCTCCTCGTTCAACGCCGTTTCCAGGACGGTTTTGGTGAACTGTTTGAGCAGCCCGTTCGGCCCGGTCAGGGACAACCCCTGCTCCTTGGCCATCGCCGACCAGCTCCTGGGCCGCCAACTCCTCGGCCGAAGCCTCCACCGGCTTCTTCTTCCTCGTCACGGCATCAAGTGTCGTCATCACGGCACCTTCCCGCTGAACATCGCTCAGCGAATCAGGCCCGAAACACCGTTAGATCGGCTCTGGCTCACTTTCGGTGGTGGCCGGTTTCTAGGCCAGGAGGATGCGGTGGCGTAGGAGTCGGAAGCTGGCGCGGCCATACATTTGTCGTTTGATCAGTTTGGTTTTCGTGTTGACGCCCTCGACCGGGCCGTTGTTGTAAGGCAGGGTGAATCCAGCAACGGCGGCGTCGTGGTCCTGGGTGAGGCCGCGCAGGAACGGATCGAGTTCGGGTAGCCCGGCGTCGCGGACCTGTTTCATCCAACCATCGAGATCGTTTCCGCGGCGTTCGCCCATGATTCGGGCGAACTCGTGCACCAACCGGGCCAGTCTGGTCAGCTCCGGGCATGCGGCGAGGAGCTCGTCGAGGTGGACACGCCGCTGTTCGGTCAGGTCGGCGGGCTTGGTGGTGATCCAGGAGGTCAGCCGCCGCGGCGACGGCGCGATCCGGTCACTCCGTTCGCGGCCCTGGTTGAGGTATTTGTGCAGAAGGTTGAGGCTGCCGGTGTAGCCGAGGGCTTTGATCTCGTGGAACAAAGCGACTACCGGCACGCCGGGTTCGGTGGCGCGGCGTTCTCGCAGGTGATCGCGGTAGGGATCGACCAGGCATGCACGGTATTGCGGTGGGCGGCGCAGTTTTTCGGGTTCGGCTGTTCGGGCGTAGCGTTTGACGGTGTTGAGGCCCACGCCCAGTCGGCGGGCGCAGTCCATCAGTCCGACTCCTTGATCGAGCAGATTGTGCACGGCGCGCCACCGTTGCAAGGTGGTCGTCTCGCGTGTCAGCGTGCGCCGTTTCGGTCCGGCCGCTGCCCAGCAGCGACTGTGGGCAGTGACTACCTTCTCCACCGACCGCACCAATCCGTGCCACAGATGCCAGCGATCAGCGACCTGGGTCGCGCCCGGCAGAGCGCGGCGCACGGCCTCGGCGTAAGAAGCCGATCTGTCACGAACGACGACCTCGACACCCGGATGGGCGCGCAGCCACGCCTCGAGCGTGTCGGACCTGCGGTCGGGCAGCACATCGATCCGCTCGTGTGTGACGGCGTTGATCAGGACGGTGCCGTAACGGTGGCGACGTAGCAGAGCGAAATCGTCCACACTCACCACCTGCGGGATCGGTGGCCGCGGTGCGGGAATACGCAGGAGGATCCGGATCGCGGTGTGACGTGACAACCGCACCGCCAGCGCCCCCAGCAGCCTGACCGCGGCGCGCCCGGCCAGTTCCCGGACCACCGCCCGCACCTGCGCGGTGAGACGGACGGTGCGCCGTTGATAGCGTTCCACCACACCGGGGACTTGTTCACGAAAAGTGGTGAAGCACTGAAGAGTTGAGCAGAACAGCCGTCGGATACGGACCCGAACGACAACGCTGCGACCGTCCATCGGCATGTCGGCGAGGGTTCGTTGATGATAGCTATGTACCCGGCCAGACCAGGTTCCGCAGGAAGGACACACCGCCGGGCCCGCCGGTGTCCGCGCCGACACCAGGATTCTTCGACCATCATCACGCACATCCTCGACAACCAGCGGACCCAGTCCTGAAAAAGCCACCCCGACAGGCACATTCACCACACTCACCGACGCATCCTGCCGTCAGTCGCGCAGACCTACCACCGAAAGTGAGCCAGAGCCGTTAGATCCACAGTCCCCCTCGATTTTTCGTCGGGCTGACGGGTTGGCCTGATCGGTTTCGGATTGGGTGTTTCGATCGTGGTTTCCGGGGTGTGGGTAGGGCAGTGGGCCCGCGCAGCGGGCTGGCTTCCGGGTTCCACGGGCCCGGATGAAGGTTCCTTGGTTGGTTGTTGGGGTTGTTTGTGCTGGTCAGGTTGGGTCGAGTCGGGTCAGTGCGGTGGTGAGTAGCGGTGTCCAGGGTGCGTGGCGGGCCAGGTGTAGTCGGGTTCGTCGGGCGTGGCGGGCGATGCGTCCGGCCGCGGAGAACAGCCGCAGCCGTAGGGTTTTCGGCTCCCACCTGCGTGCGTCGTGGCTGTGCAGGGTAAGCGTCTACATCCACGCGGTCAGATCCATCGCGAGACCGGCGCTCAAAACAAGCCAGGCGACTCCCAGCGCAAGTCCGAGGGAAAGTAACTGATATGTGGTACCTGGGAACTGTCGACCTGTCGCCACGCCTACACGACAACACCGACCGGCCAGGCAATGCTCGACGTCCCCCGATCGGCACCCACCCGATGAAACCCACCGCCATCGGATACCTCCGATCCGACATCTCCGGCACCGCACAGAACTGGGATGAGATCCGAATGCGCTCGCTGGCAAAGAGATACGGATACGACCTCGCGAAGAACATCGTGTTCACCCCATGAACCCTCGACCCGATCACCCGGTTGATCACCATCGTCCGCCGGACCGACACCGAAGCCGTCTTCACACCCCACCTGGGACATCTCGGAGCCGAGATACCGATCGTCCTTGTCAGCACCTGCGACGTGATCACCGTCGATGACGAGAACACCTACGCAAGATCACATTTCGGCTGTTCGCTACCAAACCGCGGCGGATGATCGCTGTGGGGAACCCCCGCTGGCCGCGAAGGTACCGTTCGGAAGGGCAACCATGCCGGGCGCCCGGATGCGCAAATTCGCCGCCGCGCGCTGCGCGCAGGACCGGCTGCAGCAATGGCGGAAAACGTTCACGACTTCAGTCCCCACTGAACCAAAGATACCCATTCCTACGGATAGCGGTTTCAGCGGAATCGCGCAATACGACGAGCATCTCCGCCTCTTTGTCATTGTTCGGCGACAGGTTTTCCAGTTCGTCCAGGAGCATGGTCAGCTGGGTTGTGTTGAACATTGTGTCTGCATGCGCGTGAAGACCCCGAAGTATTGAGCCTGCCGGAGCATTCCATCGATACTTGACAAGCGTATCTTCCGCGTCCCCATATACCAGGCCGATCCGTTCGTGGATTTGATTTTGAATAATTATGTCGATTCCCAATTCAACTCCTAACATCTACGGGATCGGATACGTGGTAATAATGCCGCCGAATCGGTCGGTAATGATCTTGTATCGACTGGTGGCGTGACCACCCGACTGCTCTGACACGTTGCCGATGACTTTACCGGCATCAACGCGTCGTAGTAGGTCTGCTAGTCGATAACCGGTACACCCATGCGTCTTGTCCCTGGGATAACATTTTGTAATTGGTGTCGTGGGCGGTGGTGTAGCGCGCGGGCGGCCTTGACCGCGTCGCTGATACCCTGTCCAAGACCTCCTCCAACTCACCCCCTTAGTCGCCTGGGCGGGGATCACTGTGGAGGATGTTCGATCGAAGGATTACTTTCCGACCAGATTTGGTAAGATCCTGCGTAGCCTGGACACCCTCATCCTGGATGAGATCAAGTGGAAGTCGTTCGGCTGGATTTACAGCGGAGCAGTTCGCCGAGTTCTACGCCGATCAGTACCTCTGTCGGAATATTAACGGCGGCTGGCTGCCAGGGCACATATCTCCTATTGAGTGCATTGGCGCTAGTTCTGCTACGAATCGAGCCACGACCACACCATCCGACTGCGACGACGCGCCGCTAGTCGAAACGGCGCAGTGGACACCGGTCGCAGTACGCCGTTATGGTCGAGCGCATGAGCAGTGGTGGGGGGCCTACCGGATCTGGCCAGAATCTGTCTGTTGTGCCTGATGATGTGAAGACGATCGGACAGTACGTCTACAACATCGCCGACACCATGAAACAGGCCCTCGATTCCGCTGCCCGCGAGGTCGAGACCCTACTCGGTTCCGACTGGACCGGCGACGCGGCCGGCGAGTTCTCCACTGGATGGACCGAAACCCGAGACGGTGGAACACAACTCATGCAAGCGTTGACTTCGCTTGCTGAGAAGCTCGGCGTCACCGCGGCCAACTACAAGAGCACCGACACCGGCAATGCGTCCGGTATCTCCAGCCTGGATCTGCCATGAGCTCTCAATTCAGTGTCGACCTCGACCAACTCGACCGGATCGTGTCGCGCCTCAACGGCCTGGCCGGGTTCTTACACGATCACCTCGACGAGCTCGACCACAAGGTCGCTGCCCTGCACAGCGGCAGCTGGGAATCCGCCGCGGCCAGCGCTTATGCCGACGCGCACAGCCAATGGCTCGCAGCCGCACGGGAATTTGTCGAAGGCGTCGCCGCCGTGAGTGACGCCGCGCAGAAAGCGCACGGCCGCTACGCCCGCGCCATCGACGTCAACCGACGCATGCTGCAGTCGGGGCAGGCATGATCGTCGACTGGCAGACCTACTACGACGCAGCCAAGAAATGCCACGATCTCGCCGATGACCTCCGCAAAGCCGACAAACCCGTCCACGATGCGGTCAAAGGCGACTGCGTCGGGATGGCCGGTGACGCCCCCGGCTGCCAACAATGGGGTGAGACCTACGACAAAGCCGCCCAGCAGACCATGCAGGCCTGCTCCAACCTGGCCAACGCCCTCACCAACTACGGCGCCGTCCTGTATGCCAACGGCTACAACTACGCCGTCAGCAACAACTGCAACCCGCTACCAGACCGCCCTGTTATCAGCCAAGTCGGCGAGTACAAGGTCAGCATCCCATCGTCGGTGGGCAACAACGGAATCGGCTTCACCGACCACGGCGGCCTGAAGGAGTTCTTGGACAAACTCATCGCCAAAGTCCTCGCCGCCTTCGGCAAACTCCCCAACGGTGACCACACCAAACTCGACAAAGCACACACCACCTGGAACACCTTCGCCACCCACGACACCATCACCGGCGCCGCCGCCCGGATCTCCGCCATCTCGGCCCTGTTCGACGGCATGGACGACCCCACCAACCGGCAACTACTCCAAGACCACCTCACCACCCTGAAAACCGGCGCCGACACCGTCGCTACCGCCTCCCAGAAGATGGCGGCACCGGTCAAGGACTATCACGACGCGACCGTCGCCCTCGGCAATGACAACGCCAGCGCGATCAACGCCCTGGAACTGTCCATCAGCCTGATCGCCATCACCGCCGGTGTCGCGTTCCTGTTCAGCCTCGGCTCCTCCGCCGTCGTCGCAGCCGGAGCTATCGACGCCGACATCGCCCTCACCATCAACGCGATCCAAACCTCCTACCGTGCCAGCCAAATGGTCCGCGTCATCGGCCTCACCAGCCTCGCCGTCGGCGCCGTCGGCACCATCGACGCCTTCCATGCTCTGCCCGCCGTCGACCTCGACAAAGCCATCACCAACCTCGCCGCCATAATTGGTATGACGGTATTTGCCGCTGACGACACACCGGATGATACGAACGAGCGTAAGGAGAACCCGCAAGGTCCGGGTGAATCTCCGGTCTGGAAAGATCTCAAGCCTTACCGGGGAAGAACCAGAACCAACGGCAAAAATGGCAAGGCGCGCGAGTACTACGAATGGGATTACACCCACAACGATATAGAAGCGTACGACAGCAAGGGGAATCATTTGGGTTCTATTGACCCGATCACCGGTAAGATATACAAGCCTGCAGTTCCCGGACGAACGATACAAGTGGGGTAAAATTGTCAACCAATCGGCTGCGCCATACCTGCGAAGGAATGGATGCCTGGCTCGCCGATGATTCGATTCCTATCGGATATGATCCAAAATTTCGGGAATACTACATTGCCATTCCTGATCAGGACAGCCGTATTGTGATGAACTGCTGTCCATGGTGTGGCGCACGGTTACCCTCCAGCCTGCGCAGTGAGTGGTTCGAGCGTATCTTCGCTCTAGAACTTGATGGTCCGGAAGATCCACGGGTCCCAGAAGAGATGCGATCTGATACATGGTGGGCCGAGGATGGGCCCGAGGCCTGAGACAGGATTGCCCGTCACAATTCCGCCCGCGCTTGGCCTGCGGCTGATCGCAGTGTCGCTCACGGAAGCCGGTCGGCGCACTCAGATCACGGTATACCAAGCGCCGTGTTCAGCCGTTCGTCCAGTGCGGCAGCGCCCCGGCAACCGCTCCTCGAACTGCTGGCAAGAACGAACCGACTACGATTCCGTCGACGGTGGGCAGACCAAGTGGGACCCCGCGCAAAGCGTTCATAGCGGTTTTAGTCCCCGAGGGCTAATCAGAAGAGCGATTTGATCCCGCCGGCCGGCGAGCCCCTGGATGATTCGAATCACTCATTTCGAGGCACCGATGTCCGGGGGCGAAATCACGCCCAGGTTGGTTCGGGGTACCGATCTTGCTGGGCTCTACATTCGCCTTCAACTCGTTGTAGCGAGCGGCGAATTCTTGATCCTGCTCGACGTACTTCTGGTCGATTGCGCGGTGGAGGCTTTAGATATCCTCGACGATCTGATAGTGCTGCTCGAGGATGGCTGATGTGTGGTGTAGCAGGACATCTCTACCCATCTTTGCTCATGACATCCTTACCTGTTGTCGGGTTATGTTGGGGCATTTGGTAACTGTGTGCGGTGCTTGAGGATGAGGGTCGAGTCGATGAGCGCGCCGAGCGCGCGAAGATGTTGTGGGAGCAGCGATATCGAGCGGTGATGCCGTGGCACTCGCCGCGCGGCTTACACCGACGGCCGCATCCCGCGATGCAAGGCAGCGATGAGGTCGCGTCCGACCGCGCTGGGTTGGATGGACCCGGTGGTCACCGAAATGCCGGAATGGGATGCCGCGCAGGTGCGGCGGCTGGCACGGCGGCTCGGCTACGCACTGGTGTGGCCGCCGGAGATCACGCTGGTGCCGCTGGTCGACCAGGTTCGGGGTGCGGATGTGGATGCGGTGATCATGCCGTCGCCGCTGCATCTGGACGCGCTGATGTTGCATGCGGTGATGTGTGTCGCGGACGTCGAAACTGTTGCTCCGCGAATGTCTTGCGCTCGGTGGACCGCGTTCTCGTCGGAAAGGCGGGGATGATGAGTTGGAGCACGGCCGGGCTGGTGCTGGCGGCTGGTGTGCCGTTGGCGGTGTTGGTGTGGGCGCTGTGCTGGCCGCTGCGGGTATCGCAGCGTAAGCCCAAGCGCAAGCGGCGCGGAAGTGAATAGCAAAGAGCGAGCTGACCGAGAAGGTCAAACGGGTCTACGCCGAGATCGGTCTTGTGCTGCCGGACTCGGTAACGCATCACTATTCAGAGGTCGCCGCCTTCCACGAATCGGTGGTCCGGAACCGACGGATGTTTCTGCAACAGGAACTAGAGTCAACCCGATCTCGTCTGGAAGCCATCGATCGCGAGCGTCACGAATTGGACGACCGGCGCGCCCAGGTGATTCGTCTGCTTCGCGAAACCGTCGCGCTCGACACTTTCCTCAGCGCGCAACGCGACCTTGCCACGCTCGAAGCCGACGACGCCGATATCGAACGCCGTCTCGACGCGGCCCAATCGATCAGCTCGATCAACGACACCATCAAGATCAAGACAGCTGAGCTGGTGGCTGCGGTACGGGCCGAAACTCAGGAACGAGCAGATCAGCTAGATGAATCGATCTCGCTGTTCAACGAACTGGGCGCGGAGATCTACTCGGATCGCGAAGCTTCGCTGTATATCGCACCATCGTCGAAAGGGATTCTCAAGGTCGAGCCTCGAATCTCAGGTGACGCGAACTCCGGGGTGCGAAGCGTCGAGACATTCATGCTCGACCTCGTCTGCACGCTCGCCGCGATCAAGGCCGGACGAGGACCGCGAATCCTCGTCCACGACAGCCACTTATTCGATGCGATCGACTCACGTCAGGTGGCATCCTGTCTGAACATCGGAGCCCGGCTCGCCGACGAACACGGATTCCAATACATCGTGGCGCTCAACTCAGACTTCCTCGACAGCGTCGAAGCGCAGAGCGACGGAGCGTTCGACGCCGGGCCCTACATTCTCGACCAGCGACTGACCGACGAGACAGATACGGGCGGGTTGTTCGGCTTCCGTTTCGATTAGCCCCAAGTGCGTCTGATCGTGAACGCCCGGGAACCGCGGAAGCGCCTGTGCTGCAACATGTCAGACCCACCCGATACCTTCGCACCATGAGTTGCAACGAACACCCTCCAGCGACACCCACCGGCGTCATGGTGCCTGGTACGGCTGTCGCCTCCAGTTACCCGCTATGCCCCTTGACCTTTGCGATCCGCGATGAAGGAGCCCAATGAAATTCAGGCGCGCCGATATTGGCAGGTTCCTTTACTGGTCCGATCGGGCCATCGCCAGCCATGCCGAACACAACGGCGTGCAACTGGACGACCGCCGACAGATAGCCTACGCAGCCGGCATTACTAAGGTTGCTTCATTGACGATTGATCCGTCGCCCGTCGTGACTCGGAATAAGCTTCGAGAGGTGCGTAGTATATTTGAGCGCCTCCGCCCTGCTTCAATTACGCAGGGCGAGGTGTCCGAGTTGCTTGCGTATGGCGCCGGGAGAGTGGAGTTCGCGGACTTCGTCGTACCCGGAGCGATTAACCAAGGCGTTGTTTTGTACACGAGAACACGGTCATATACCGGAACGCGAGTCGACGTCTGCATGTTCGGAAGTGTTGACGGACTCGACGGATTCATTTCGGACGGTGCACATTCGTCGCTCGGATGGACATCCTCGTCAGCCGATCTGATCGTGAGGATGTTGCAGAATCGCGGCAATGCGGTTGCCGGTGAAATGGACGACCGCGCCTACTGCGCCACTGAGGCACTCAAAATTGCGCTTTATCAAGGATCGACAGAGCTCGACGACCGAATCCATGAAGGGCGACCCGAGTCGCGACATTTCACACTCGGGCGCGCCGATGAATGCGAGTATATGATCGAAGTATTCATTGATATTACACTCAGTGATGATCAGCGTATGGCGCTGAGCGGAGAAATGGCTCTATCTCAGAGAATCATCGTTGGACGACCGCTCTGGGTACGAACGATGAATCCACGATCTGTACGCAGGTACCAACAGTCGGAACGCGCATCTTTTCGGCGCCGCCAACGCTGGGCGCACAGAGCTGTCGCCCGGTTGCGCTCGCGGCGCTGGTAACACCACGTATAGTGTCCCGATCCGTATTGGGTTTCACCTGCTGTATCTGTGCAGCCACCGCCGCGACGTGAGCGTACCCGCCGAGCTGGTCACCGGCGTGAAGAAGCGTCGCAAACAACGTGTGCGAACACGGCTGTCGATATTGGATCAGCCGCGATCGCCCTCCTGTTCCCGGGCTTCCCTTTCCATTTCGTAGACCTCAGGCATGTAGGGGTCGCAAATGACCGGGGACGGGGAACGCCGGCCGCGGGTGAGCACAGTGCCTTCCCTTTCCTCGAGCGTTGCACCACACATCGCACATGCCGCCCTGAACTGATTTCTCATAACCACTCCCCGCTGGGCTGAGTTGTCTCGCTCCCGTTTCCCATGATGCCGTTGGGCACCGACATGTAGGAAGGCGCCGCGGCCGCAACCGGCGCGCAGCAGCCTCCGACGCCGCCAATCTCGCCAACGTGTCCAACGAGACGATTACTTGGTCAGCCCACCCGAATCATGGATTCGAGGCGAAGATCCGACCCACATCCAGCGTCTGCAGGTGTCGCCGCACACGTTCGACGAAGCCGTCGGCTCCTGCCGTGCGCAGGGCTTCCGGCAGTGCTTTGCCTTTGCGCTCAACCCAGTAGACAAGTTGCTCTTGCGCCACCGCGCGAACGAGCGCAGGCTTCGAGTCGTCGACAAGTTCGAAAAAGCCGTCAGCGCTGTAGACCTCGTAGGTCAGGTCATCGCTGCCATCGAAATCGAAGTCGTCACGGCTCGCCGTCAGGACGATGTCCACCTCCGCGTGGACGGCTGCGCTGTGCACACGGGCGTCCAAGACGTCGGGATAGGCAAGATCCCGATCGATGGGTTATCGGACGATTTGGCTGTGGTCGCCGAAGGTCTCGATGATGGTTCGGGGCTGTGACCTGCCTGCACAGAAAGCGTCGGCTGGGCATTCCCCAGGAATGCGCGAACGTTAGCGGCTTGCTCGACCTCGCGTGTGGTCACCGACACTGTCGCGCGATCACCGCGCAGCAGCGGATCCATGGCCCTCTCCTTCGATTCGGTTGCGGAGCTGGTACATGTAGCAAGCCCAGCGGGCTTCACTTGCATCTACAACGATCTTTCGGTCACAAGTGCAACTTATGGCCCTGACGTCCTGGTTCGTTCCACGCGATCATTCGCACGAGCCTGGCTTATGCATCCGCCGCGCCATCCCCGGGCTGCCAGCGATGCAACTCCCCGCCCTGCCGCGTATGACGTGCCAGCACCGAGAAGTTCCGCAAAGACGCCCAGTTCTCGTAGTCGCCCACGACGACCAGGCGGCGGCGCGCACGAGTGACCGCGACGTTGAGCAGGTTCGGAGTAGCTGAAGCCCAGTCACGGGCGCGCTTGCCGTCCGTCGCGGTGCCGAGAACCAAGATCACGATGTCGGCTTCCTTGCCCTGGGTGGTATGCACGGTACCCAGGCGTGTGCCCGAGATCGGCATGCCCTTGCCACGCAAGTGTTTCGCCAGCCCAGTCACGACATCACGAAACGGACTGACGATGAACACGGAGTTCTCGAGTCGGCGGCGTAGTTCGTCGTTTCGGGTTTTGTCCGTGCTCGCCCACTCCGGTGTCGACTCCGCTGATTCCTGGTCCATCGCCGCGGCAAGACGTTGCCGGATCCTCCGCAAGATCGTCAGGACATACTTGCCCTCCAACGGATTCCACTTCGGTCCGTCGGCCATGGCTGGAACATCTATCCAGAGGTTGCGGTTGCCCAACTCGAATTCTGCAGACCGGCCGCTGACCCCGTTCACCATCATGTGGTCGTAGGCGATTGCGTTGCTGACCTCGAACATCAAGCGGTCACAGCGGCGGTGGACACGCAGCGGCGAGCCCACCCAGATCTGGTCGAGCGAATCCAGATCAGGCAACCACGTGCCGAACTTTGTCACACGGTCGGCGACCGCCTGCACAGATGCACGCTGCGGCGCCCAGCGGACATCGACATCGAAGGTGTGGGCGAGGCGGCGCTGGCCTTGCCACGGCAAACTCACCACAGGTTCGAGTTGACGCGGGTCGCCGACAACAACCGCCCGTCGACTGCGCCACAGCGCTCCGACCGCAGCTTGCGGAGTGGCCTGCCCGGCTTCGTCGATACACAACCAACCCAAGCTTTCGCGACCGAGCCCGGCGAACATCGTCGGCAGCGAGGCGAAAGTGGTCGACAACGCGGGGACGACGAAGAACAGCATCTGCCACGCGGCCAGCACCGTGGATTCCGGGAGGCTCACGGGAGAATCTCCGGATACCACATCGATTGCGGCGCGGAGATTGTCCCAAGCCAATTTCGGTTCGGCGGCCAACATCGCGTAGTGCAAGTCGAGGGCCGCGACCAGGACCTCGGAACGCGCCGTAGCGAACTCCTCGTCCATCCAGGGGGCCGACCGTTCCCGTGCTTCCATTGCCGCACGGTCATCGAGCGGTGCGTCCCACTCCGGTCCAGGCACAGTCGCCGGCCAATCGCGCCGCGCTTGGTCGAGTTGCGCACGCGCACGCTCTATTTCGGCCTCACGGCGGGCTATCGCACGCTGAGCCGCCTGAGTGGACAGCTGCGCCGACGATCGTTCTCGATCACAGGCGCCCAGCTGACCCTGTGCGGCGATCACCGCTCGATCGAGGTCTATCCGCCGGGAAAGAGCCACCCGCAGTTCCGCATCGCATTGCTCGCGGGATTCGTCGGCGCGGCGCACTTGCCCCGCGCACTCCTCGACCACCGCGGCGTACGGCGCCACGGCATCGGCCCAGTCACGGTCAGCGCCTCGTGAGAAGAACCGCCGCCACCAGCCGGGGCGAGTAGCGCCTTGAGCATGGAAAGCCGCCTCGGCGCGTGCAAGGGCATGGTCGGCTCGAGCTACGGCGTCGCGCGCGGCGGCGAGGGCGACCTCGACGGCCGCTACCTCGTTACTGCCGCGCTGTGCGGCAGACCGCGCTCGAGTCAACACTTCCACTACCTGCTCGCGGTGTGCGCGCAGCTCCCGCTCCCGACCATCGGCGCCGAGCAGTTGACGGCGCAGCGCGTCCAGCTCCGGATCGGGCCCACTGGTCAGGGCGAGACAATCCGCAACAGCAGCGCGGGCGGTCGCCATGGCATCGACCCGCTCGACGGCAGCGCGGAAGCGCTGCACAGCATCTCGCCATGACCGGGCACGCTCGTCGGGCGCTACCTCCTGCAGATCGCGAAGAATCGAGTCGATTCCGACTTCTGCCTGATCGTCAGTGGCGTCGCCTGCGGACCTGGGTCCCCACCAGAACCGCTGCGCGAAGTCCCTGCGATTAGCGCGCTTGCCGAGCCGGGCGGCAATCGCGCCCCAGCACGGAACCTCGGCGAGATACGTCGCCGGGCCCGCGAAATACTCAGCGTCGGGAAACGCCACGCGATCGATCGATCCCACGGACGGAACTTCCAAGGTGATGTTCTCGACGGCGCCGTTGTTAGAGGAGGCAAAGACGATCTCGAAACCGGTCAGTTCGTCTGCCAGCGGAGTCAGTTTCCGCGTCCATCCCTCGTCGTCTTCCCATCGAAGTTGTTGCTCACCGAAGGCGGCGCGCGGACGAGACAGCTCAGACAGCACCGTGGCCCTGTCGACGATGATCGAGGCGATCAGATCGCGAAGCATCGTCGTCTTTCCAGTGCCCGGTGGTCCATTCACGGCGTGTATACCACGAGCATGCGGATCGGCGAGTTCATCAATGATCGTGTTGATGGCGAACTGCTGACTCAGCGCCAGCGGACGCGTCGGCTTCTCCGGCCAGCGACCCAACGGCATCTTCTGCGGGTGTACCGCGCGCAACAACACCGACGGATCCCGGCGCACATCGACCCGGCCCGACGCTGCCGTCGATTCGTCCTCGGTGAGGTATCGCGACAGCGCGGCGCCGACGTTACCGCTGTCCAGCTCACGAGCGACACGTTCGAGATCACCGACGTAGAAGCTGTTGAGCAGTTCGTCGCCGGACACCTCGTCGGCCCGACGCTGTGGCACGGTGAAGCACTTCACCCAGATTCGTGACGGCTCGAGTACCTCGTCGACACCCAGCTCCTCGGAGACCCACCGCGCGATGGCGGCCAGGTCATCGAGCTCGAGCACTTTTGTGCCCAGTGATTCACCGGTTGACTTCTCGGCGGCCGCCGTCTCGCCAGATTCGTCGTCTGCCCCGTCACGGCGGCCCTCGAGCGCCCCGATGGCGTCATCGGTCATCGCGTCGGTCACTGATTCCGCCACCGCCGACACTGTTTCACCGAACCGGGACTCGATCACCGAACCCACGAGTCCAGGAAGCGAAGCGAGCCCACCGATACCCGCATCGATCGCGATCCGGGCAGCGACACCCGCGACCAATCGCACGGCCCGCGCGCCGCGAGATCGAACTTCGCCGTCCTCGATAGGAATACGACCGTCACCGATGTCGAACAGGACCCGCAGCATTCGGGCTTGCTGGTCGGCGAAACCATCGAGCCAGTCATCGGCACCCGGTCCTGGGGTGCCAACCGTCCGGCCGACTGCCCAGGCGCACGATGACAGTGTCACGCTCGACTTGTAGAGCCGACCGGTGTCGTCGAGGGTCAGGCTCACCAGGGCGGTCTCACCCTCTTTTCGACCACCTGGATCGGAAGGTTCATCGTCAGGTGCCAGTACTGTGTCGAGCACCTCACGCACCCGGTTGATGCCGAAGACACCTGCGTAGACGGTGTAGCGCCAAACCCTGTCCTGTGGCGTGCTGCGGCGCGCATGCCAGGGCAGCGTGGCTCCGGGATGCAAGTTCACAACGTCGTTTTCGCGGCTGGGCGCGTCGACCTTCTGCGGAGTGAAGTACTCGACGGCACGCCAATAGCGCACAATCCGAGCTTGCCGACTCACCCGTGGATCATCACGTCCCACAACCCCACCCCTACTCGACTGATGGCGAAAACCACTGCCGCACTTGCACTTAAGTGCAACTTGCCAGCTGCCAGCACAGGGGCGAAGCAACTACATCCCACTCTCACCTCAGTCTCGGCGCCGCCGCCCATCGCTCCGATTCGATGGCACCCTCATTCGGATAGAACCGGGCGACCAGCTCGCGCAGCTCATGCTGAACCGTTCGGCAGGATGCGGAACAACATCAGGTTCTGTCCCACAGTTCACCCAGCAGATCATCCATAACCGATTCCTCGTGGACGGCCTGGCCGACGCGTTCCATTTCTTGTTGCAGACCGGGTTCCCACGGCGTCGCCACCGGGCGACCGCTAAGCGGGATGCGGGGGATACCCACGGATACTGCACGCAGATAGTCCTCAGCGCCCATCCGCCAGGGTTCGGCACCGACAGCGATGAGGCGGCCCGTGATCGCCACGCCGGGCCAGTCGAAATCTCCGTGGTATCGGAGGCGGACTCGTTCGGCCAGAAGCTGTCCGGATGACGACGGGTTTTCGCTGAAACATACTGCGGGCCGATCGATACCGGATTCGGCGATGCGCTGCAGCACCTGGGGGTTCTCACATCCGCTGACGATCGTGGTGGCTGGAACCAGCTCGTGCGGTGCGACTGTCAGCTCAGCCAAGGTCAGGTGGCTGATCAGACCCAGATCCGCACGAGCCTGCATCATCCGGGACCACGGGTCGTTGCCTGGAGGCCGGAACCCCCAGGTGAGCGCGCCAACAGCGACTAATACTGCCGCGCAACCCATTCCACCCGTCGGTCCCGCTCCACCGCTGGCACATCGCCAGGGGAGCTGGCGCACAGCCAGGAAGCTAGCGCATAACCAGTGACACCCTCGCACAAGCTATACCCTGTGCGCGGCAACAACGAACTGTGCGCGACCGGATCGGCTGGTTAGTTCGCGTAGCGGACGCGGGAGTTCGCGTAGAGGCAGATCGACGCCGCTGTGGCCAGGTTCAGGCTCTCCGCGCGGCCTCGAATGGGGATCCGCACCCGGTGATCGGCGCGCGCGGCGACGGCCGGGTCCAACCCGTGGGCCTCGTTGCCGAACAGCCAGGCGACCGGGCCGGTGAACAAATCATCGGCATCGTCGAGGTCGACCTCACCATCGGCAGCGGTGGCCAGGATCGTGATCCCCATTGCCGCAAGAGCATCCAGGGTTTCCCCGACATCCCGGCTACGAGCGATCGGCACATGGAACAGGCTGCCCGCGCTCGCGCGCACACACTTTCCGTTGTGCGGGTCGACGGTCTCCCCCGCCAGCACCACACCATCGGCGCCCACCGCGTCGACCACCCGAATCAGCGTGCCCGCGTTACCCGGTTCGGCGATCTCGACCGGCACGGCCAGCATCCGCGGCCCCGCCTCCAGCACCTCGTCGAGCGGCACATCGATCAGCTCGCATACCGCGACAAGTCCAGGGGCGGTGACGGTTTCACCGAGATGCTGCGCCGCCCGGTCGCTCACCAGCGTGGTCCGCACCCCCAGACCGACGGCCGAGGCAACCAGTTCGTGCTCGCGCACCGCGGCACCGGCCGAATAGAACAGCTCCCGCACCCGCCCCGTATCCAGCGCGGCCGCAACCGAATTCGCCCCCTCGGCGAGGAACAGTCCGCTCTTGCGGCGGGCAACGGAACGATGGAGCTTGACAGCGGAAACGACCCGCGGGTTGCGCTCGGAGAGCGCGTCCACGGGTCGTTCCGAATGCTGTGTCGTCACGCAGCGGCGAATCAGGCAGCCGGGGCGTTGACGTCCTGCGGGAGGGCGGCCTTGGCCACCGCGACCAGGCCGGCGAACGCCTCGGCGTCGGAGACAGCGAGCTCAGCCAGGATCTTGCGGTCGACCTCGACACCGGCAGCCTTCAGGCCCTGGATGAAGCGGTTGTAGGTGATGTCGTTGAGGCGCGCCGCGGCGTTGATGCGGGCGATCCACAGCTTGCGGAAGTCACCCTTGCGCGCCCGGCGGTCCCGGTAGGCGTAGGTGAGCGAGTGCAGCTGCTGTTCCTTGGCCTTGCGGTACAGGCGCGAGCGCTGTCCGCGGTAGCCCTTGGAGGCCTCGAGGATGGAACGACGCTTCTTCTGAGCGTTGACGGCCCTTTTGACGCGTGCCATGGGTCAGTCCTTTGTCGATCTAGGGGGCGTCTGCGTGCGCCCCGGAGTTGGTCGGTGGTCGGCGTCCGGAATCCGGATCGCGGATGCTGCTGGTCTCAGAGACCGAGCAGCCGCTTGACGCGGGGGACGTCAACGGACGCGACGGACTCCGTGCCATCCAGACGACGAGTCCGACGAGTGGACTTGTGCTCGAGCAGGTGGCGACGGTTGGCCTGCTGACGCAGCAGCTTGCCGCGACCGCTCACCTTGAACCGCTTCGACGCGCCGCTGTGGCTCTTCATCTTCGGCATGGATTCCTCTATCTGTGTCGTACCGGCGGCCCTGCGCGGACCGCCGGTGCTGATCGTTGTTACTGCGACTCGGCCGACTCGGCCGGTGCCGCGGGGGCCGCCGCTGCAGGAGCGGCTTGCGTGTCTGCGGCAGGCGCAGCGGCGCGCGGGGCAGGCTGCGACCGGGCCGCCGACTCTTCCTGCGCCTTCACACGCGTCTTCGCACCCTTGTGGGGCGCGAGGACCATGGTCATATTGCGACCGTCCTGCTTGGCGGAAGTCTCGACGAAACCGAGCTCGGCGACGTCGGAGGCCAACCGCTGCAGCAGTCGGAAGCCCAGCTCGGGGCGCGACTGCTCACGGCCACGGAACATGATCGTCACCTTGACCTTGGAACCGGCCTCGAGGAAGCGCACAACGTTGCGCTTCTTGGTCTCGTAGTCGTGGTCGTCGATCTTGGGGCGGAGCTTCTGCTCCTTGATGACGGTCTGCACCTGGTTCTTCCGAGACTCGCGCGCCTTCTGCGCTGTCTCGTACTTGAACTTGCCGTAGTCCATGATCTTGCAGACCGGTGGACGAGCGTCTGGAGCCACCTCGACCAGATCAAGATCGGCCTCGAGGGCGACGCGTAGTGCATCTTCAACACGCACGATCCCAACCTGTTCACCGCCGGGTCCGATGAGTCGAACCTCGGGAACACGGATGCGATCGTTGATGCGGGTCTCAGTGCTGATGGGGCCTCCTAGGTCAAGCGATGTCGTCTGACAACCGCGTGCAATAAATGCAACCCCTTGTTCAACACAAAAGCCCCGGTGCGGTATTTCTCCGCAACGGGGCCCGAGTCGACCGGCCACCGACATCGCGCGCCAACGGCGCTCGCGTCGACCCCTGTGCTCATCAGCTCCTCCGCGGCGAATCGCTCTCCGCGCAAAGCATCCCTGCACAAGAAACCCGCCCTGGAAGGACGGGTGACCGGACCGTATGACCTGTACGATTGCTCGTCGGCAACGGTGGGAGTCGGGCTCCACTTATCAGCCCAAGGCAAGCCGAGGGCGGTCGTCGGCGAGAAGTCTAACATTCCCGCTCGCTATCGCCGAATCGCCCCGTTGATCACTTGCCCGTGTCCAGTCGTCGTGCCGCAGCGCCTCGACGTGAAGTTCCGTCAGCGACCAGGCCATTGCCGTGGCTACGCGGCCTGCGCACGGACTGGCCCGGCGTACTGAGCAGGCTCACAGAGCGACTTGGACAAGCCCTCCGGGTATCCATGGCCCGCCGACGCGGCGCTGACAATGGCACATCCGGCCGGCTGGGTGAACGCCGAACCGATGAAGAACGCCGCCGAGATCGGCCAGCTCCGACTGCTGCGGACAGCCTCGCTAGCCTGATCCCATGACTGAACAGCCCGACACCACCGTCCGCGAACTGGCCGACATCCCGGCGGTCGAGGTGATCAGCCGCGCCGCGATGATGCTGATGAGTGCGGCGGCGGAGAAGCTCGGGCTCGGCGACGCGGACCCGGACACCAGCCCACACCGCGATCTGGACGAGGCCCGCCGTCTGATCACCGCCCTCGCCGGCCTGGTCACCTCCTCCGTCGAGTACTTCGGCCCGCACGCCGGCCCCTACCGCGACGGCCTGCAGTCTTTGCAGCGCGCCTTCCGGGAATCCTCTGCGCATCCCGACGAGCCAGGCAAAGGGCCCGGCGAGAAGTACACCGGCCCGGTTTACTGATCCAGCACCTCAATAATTTTGCCCGGCGGGAAATCTTGCCCGTCGGGCACTTTTATCGGTACGCTGATGTCATGCCGGAGGAACAGGTACTCGGTCTGCGAGAGCGCAAGAAGCTCGATACCCGCAAAGCATTGAGCGACGCCGCGCTCGAGCTGGCGATGGAGCGTGGCCTCGGGAACGTGACGCGCGACGACATCGCGGCGCGAGCGGGGGTGTCGGTGCGCACCTTCAACAACTACTTCACCGGCAAGTACGAGGCGCTGGCCTATCGGCAGATCGAGCGGATCCAGCGCAGCCTGATCGCGCTGCGGAATCGTCCTGCGGGCGAACCACTCTGGAGCGCGATCGGCGCGGCGGTGTTGGAGCCGTTGGAGGCCGACGGTGTCGGGGCCGCGCCCCCGACCACCGAACAACTATCGATGGTTCGTGAACTGCTCGATGCGCCGGAGACCCGAATCGCGGTGTCCAAAGGTGTATTCGACGACTGGGTCGAGGTGATCGCGGAGCGCACCGGCACCGATCCCGAGCGTGACCTCTATCCGCGGTTGGTTGCGGGCGTGCTCGGCGGCGTCTATCAGGCCGCGACGGAGACATACATACACGCCGATCCACCGCTGCTGCTCACCACCCTCCTACGCCGCGGAATCGAACAGGTCGCCGCCGGACTACCCGAACCTGCTGTCCACGGCTGACCGCGCCGCACAGCAAGAACCGCAACACACAAAAACCAGTGACAAAGAGGTGTATTCGTCATGCCCGAAATATCTGTCGACGTTGTTGTTTCCGGTGCCGGACCGAACGGGCTCATGCTCGCCTGTGAGCTCGCCTTGGCCGGTGTGCGCCCGATCGTGCTCGACAAACTCACCGAGCCGAGCGCCGAGCCGAAGGCCAACGGCCTTGTCGGCCAGGTGATTCGGCTACTCGATATGCGGGGCCTGTACCACGAGTTCGGTGGCGCGCCCGGCGCGCCGCAGCCGATTCCCGGATATGGATTCAGTGGCATACCGATGTCCTTTGCCACGCTGCAAGACAATCCGATGTACGCGATGCTGCTCCCCCAGCCCAGGTTGGTGCGGCTGCTGGAAAAGCGGGCGCTCGGGCTCGGCGTGGACATCAGGTGGGGGCATGAGCTGACCGAGCTGACTCAACAGGACGGCCGCGTCACGATCGGCGTGGCCGGCCCCGAGGGTCACTACGAGCTGACAACCGCATTTTTGATCGGGGCCGACGGCGGCAAGAGCTTTGTGCGCAAGTGCACCGGAATCGATTTCCCCGGAACCACATTCGCCACCACACTGACCCGGATGGCGCATGTGAGCCTGCCTGCGGAGCTGCGCTCGGCCGATGGTGGCCTCGAGGTTCCCGGATTCGGCCGACTGCCGGTCGGACACAACCGCCTCGAGCGCGGCGGGTTCGTCTTCGCCGAGCTCGACCCTGGCAGGCCGCTCATCGCAACCATGGAGTTCGACACCGAGCCGGTCCAGGAGAACACCCCGATGACGCTGGATGAGCTGCGGGCGAGCACGCGCCGAGTCCTCGGTGTCGACCTACCGATCCAACCGCCCATCGGTGCCGGCCCGCACGCGCTGCGCAGGATGGACGGTCAGAACACTCGCCAAGCCGACCGCTACCGCGACGGGAATGTATTCCTGGTCGGCGATTCCGCCCATGTGCACTCCGCCATGGGCGGGCCGGGGCTCAATCTCGGACTTCAGGACGCGGCCAATCTCGGCTGGAAACTCGCCGGACACATCAACGGCTGGGCCCCATCGGGTCTGCTCGACAGCTACCAGACCGAGCGCTACCCGGTCGGCGAACGTGTCATGATGCAGTCGCTCGCCCAGACCACCTTGATGGCGCCCGGCCCCGAGATCACCGCGCTGCGCACGCTGCTCGGCGAACTGCTCGAATCGCCCGACAACATCGCACACCTCGCGCAACTACTCGCCGGATCCGACGTCCGCTACGACGTGGGCGACGGTCATCACCTCGCCGGACGAATGGTCCCGGAGCTGGTCATCGAAACATCGCACGGCAGTACGCGAGTCGCCGACCTACTGCACAAAGCGCGCCCCGTGCTGCTCGACCTGACCGCTGGCACCGAGTTCGCCGACGCCGCGCACGGCTGGGCCGACCGGGTCGACATCGTCGCCGCAACCGGTCTCGACGCCCCTTCGGCACTGTTGATCCGACCGGATGGATACGTCGCCTGGGTCGCGAACGAGGCCGGACGCGGCAACGCGGATCGCCTGCGTGACGCGCTGCTTCGGTGGTTCGGTTCGCCGCGACACCCCTGATACAGCGGGCGGTTTCCGAACCTGCCACCATCGCCGCGGTGCCGCCGAAGCTCAGCAAACGCACCGAACGTCTTGCCATCGCCTCGTCGCTGATCTGCCGTAGCTTCACCGCTGCCGTCGGCGACCAGATGCGTGATGCGGACGCGCCTACAATGCTCGACGAGCGCGTCCGCATCGGTGCCGACTACCTCGAACTGCCGACCGGCCACTGGCCGATGTGGTCGAAGCACAAGGAACTCGCCGACCTGATCCATACCGTCGCGAACCGCTGATCTCGCTCGTCCGCCACCGGTGCCGGTTCGAGGGTCGTGAAATGGTGGCTCGGAGCAAGGCTCGTTGCCAGCATTTCACTGTCCTCGGACTGCCTGATCGTCAGCGCAGTGCGGCAGCCTTGCGCGAGGCGCGTTTGGCGGCGGCGCTCGGGGCGGCGATCTTGGTTGTTGTGGTTTTGGCCGGCGCGGCTTTGCTCGACGCTTCCTTGGCCGCGGCGGCCTTGGTCGGTGCTTTCCTCGCGGCCTTCTTGGCCGGAGTCTTCGGCGCCGTCGCGTCGGTCAGCGCGTGCTGCAGGAACTGCCCGGTGTAGCTGTCGGTAACGGCCGCAACATCTTCCGGAGTCCCTTCGGCCACTACGGTGCCGCCACCGGAGCCACCCTCCGGGCCCATGTCGATCACCCAGTCCGAAGTCTTGATGACGTCCAGGTTGTGTTCGATGACGATGACGGTATTGCCCTTGTCGACCAGGCCGTTGATGACGAGCAGCAGCTTGCGGATGTCTTCGAAGTGCAGGCCGGTGGTCGGCTCGTCGAGGATGTAGACGGTGCGACCGGTGGAACGCTTCTGCAGCTCGGCGGCCAACTTCACCCGCTGTGCCTCACCGCCGGACAGGGTGGGCGCGGACTGGCCGAGACGGACGTAGCCGAGGCCCACGTCCACCAGTGTCTTGAGGTAGCGGTGGATCGAGGTGATCGGCTCGAAGAATTCGGCGCCCTCCTCGATGGACATGTCCAGCACTTCGGCGATGGTCTTGCCCTTGTAATGAACCTCGAGGGTTTCGCGGTTGTAGCGCGCCCCATGGCACACCTCGCACGGCACATACACATCCGGCAGGAAGTTCATCTCGATCTTCAGCGTGCCGTCACCCGAGCACGCCTCGCAGCGACCGCCCTTGACGTTGAAGGAGAATCGGCCCGGCTGGTAGCCGCGCACCTTCGCCTCGGTGGTCGCCGCGAACAACGTCCTGATCT
This sequence comes from Nocardia sp. NBC_00403, assembly GCF_036046055.1. Classification (NCBI taxonomy): domain Bacteria; kingdom Bacillati; phylum Actinomycetota; class Actinomycetes; order Mycobacteriales; family Nocardiaceae; genus Nocardia; species Nocardia sp. NBC_00403. Next base: position 3,898,543 of record NZ_CP107939.1, on the reverse strand, counting down.
TGTCGAACACGCCCGTGTAGGTGGCCGGGTTCGAGCGCGGCGTGCGGCCGATCGGCGACTGGTCCACCTGCACCAGTTTGTCCAGCTCGTCGAGACCATTGATCCTGGTGTGCCGGCCCGGCACCTGTCGCGCACCATTGAGCTTGTTCGCGAGCACGGTCGCCATGATGTCGTTGACCAGGGTGGACTTGCCGGAGCCCGACACCCCGGTCACCGAGGTGAGCACGCCGAGCGGGAAGCTGACGTCGATCCCCCGCAGGTTGTGCTCGTTCGCACCGACCACGGTGAGCTGACGCTTCTTGCTGACCGGGCGCCGCACCAGCGGCACCTCGATCCGCTCCCGGCCCGAAAGGTAGGCGCCGGTCAGCGAATTCGGCTCGGTGAGCAGTTCCTGGTACGGACCGCTGTGCACTACCGTGCCACCGTGTTCGCCCGCCAGCGGACCGATGTCGACCACCCAGTCCGAGGCACGGATGGTGTCCTCGTCGTGTTCGACCACGATGAGGGTGTTGCCGAGATTGCGCAGCCGCGTGAGGGTTTCGATGAGCCGACGATTGTCGCGCTGGTGCAGTCCGATCGAGGGCTCGTCGAGCACGTAGAGCACACCGACGAGGCCGGAACCGATCTGGGTCGCCAGCCGGATGCGCTGCGCCTCACCACCGGAGAGCGTGGCCGCCGCCCGCGACAGCGACAGGTACTGCAACCCGACATCGAGCAGGAACCCGAGCCGTGCCTGCACCTCCTTGAGCACCTGCCCGGCGATCGCGGTCTCCCGCTCACCGAGGGTCAGCGAATTCAGGAAGTCGGCGCAGTCGGCGATGGACAACTCGCTGACATCCGCGATGGACTTCCGCTCGCCGCCCGCGGCGATGGTGACCGCGAGGATCTCCGGGCGCAGCCGGGCGCCGTTGCAGACCGGGCACGGCACATCGCGCATGTACCCGTCGTAGTGCTCCTTCATCTGCTCGGACTCGGTACTCTCCATGCGCCGCTGCAGGAATGGCATCACGCCCTCGAAATCGGCGTAGTACGAACGCTTCCTGCCGTAGCGATTGGTGTAGGAGACATGCACCTGATCCGAGCTGCCCTCCAGCACCGCCTTGCGCGCCTTGAGCGGCAGGTCCTGCCACGGCGTGTCCATGGAGAAGCCGACGGATTCGGCCAGGCCCGACAGCAGCCTGTTGAAGTATTCGGCGGTCTGGCCGCGCGACCACGGCGCGATCGCACCGTCGGCCAGGCTCAGCTCCGGGTCCGGCACCACCAGATCCGGGTCGACCTCCTTGCGGATGCCGAGACCGGTGCAGTCCGGGCAGGCGCCGTAGGGCGAGTTGAACGAGAACGACCTCGGCTCCAGGTCCTCGATATCGAGCGGATGCCCGTTGGGGCAGGCCAGGCGTTCGGAGAAGCGGCGCTCGCGGTCGTGTGCGTGCTCGTCGCGATCGACGAAATCGAGCACCACGATGCCGTCGGCGAGCCGCAGCGCCGTCTCGATCGAATCGGTCAGCCGCTGCTTGGAATTCGGCTTGACCGAGAGCCGGTCGACCACGACCTCGACATCGTGCTTCTCCTGCTTCTTCAGCTTCGGCGGATCCGACAGCGGATGGACAACACCGTCGACCCGGACCCGGGAGTAGCCCTGGGTGTTCAACTGATCGAACAGGTCGACGAATTCGCCCTTGCGGGTGCGCACCACCGGCGCGAGGACCTGGAACTTGATGCCCTCTTCCATGGCGAGCACCTGGTCGACGATCTGCTGTGGCGACTGCTTGGCGATGAGCTCGCCGCATACCGGGCAGTGCGGAGTGCCCGCACGCGCGTAGAGCAGGCGCAGGTAGTCGTAGACCTCGGTAATGGTGCCGACGGTCGAGCGCGGGTTGCGGTTGGTCGACTTCTGGTCGATGGACACCGCGGGTGAGAGACCCTCGATGAAGTCGACATCCGGCTTGTCCATCTGCCCGAGGAACTGGCGAGCGTAAGCGGACAGCGACTCCACGTACCGGCGCTGGCCCTCGGCGAAGATCGTGTCGAAGGCCAGGCTCGATTTGCCCGAGCCCGACAGTCCGGTGAACACGATGAGACTGTCGCGGGGCAGATCGAGGTCGACCCCCTTCAGGTTGTGCTCCCGAGCTCCGCGCACAGTGAGGCGTTCCGCCACCAGGTGTCCCTTCTCCGTGTTCAGACGTGTTCAGACGTGCCCCCGCCGCCATGCTAGGCCCGCCCACCGACAAGTTTCGCCGAGCGCCGGACCGGGGTCGGTTCCCACCCAGCTCAGCGCCCTGATCGAGGCCGCTCGCCGGACAGTCCGAGCAACTGCCAGCCATCCCTGTCGACGGTGACCGTCAGCACATCCGAGCCCACGCGCAGCCCGTTGACCCGCAGCGGCAGGTACCGGTCCGGCACCGCGGGCGCGATCGAGGCCGGGCCCGGTCCGGTCGAACCACCACTGCCCGGCTCCAGTCGCAACATGCTGCGCAGAAACAGCAGCGGCGCCGCGGCCGCCCATGCCTGCGGCGAGCACGATGTCGGATAGGGCACCGGCGCCGCGAACTCGGTGCGATCGAAGCCACAGAACAACTCGGGCAGCCGATGCCCGAACCGGCTCGACGCATCCAGCATCCCATCGATCACCCGGTTCGCCTGCTCGGTGTACCCGTAGCGCATCAGCCCGGCGGCGCAGATGGCGTTGTCGTGCGGCCATACCGAGCCGTTGTGGTAGCTGACCGGGTTGTATGCACCCATGGTCGTTGCCAGCGTCCGGATGCCCCAACCGGTGAACATTTCGGGCGCGAGCAGGCGGTCGGCGACCAGGCCCGCCTTGTCGTCATCAACGATCCCGGTCCACAGGCAGTGTCCGATATTGGAGGTCAGCGCATCGATCGGTCGCTTGTCCCGATCGAGCCCGATCGCATACCAGCCGTGTTCCGGCAGCCAGAATGCCTTGTTGAAGGCGGCTTTCAAGCGGCCTGCCTTCGCGCGGAGTCGATCCGCGGCGGCGTGGTCGCCCGCGTCGAGCGCCAGCTCCGCCCGTGCCAGGTAGGCCGCATAGACATACCCCTGCACCTCGGCAAGCGCGATGGGCGCGTCGGGCAGGGTGCCGTCGATGAAGTTCACGCCGTCCCACGAGTCTTTCCAGCCCTGGTTGGCCAGCCCGTGTTCGGCGGACCGCTGATATTCGACGAAACCGTCTCCGTCGGCGTCGCCGTAGTCGGCGATCCAGTCCAGCGCCCGATCGGCGTGCGGCAGCAGCTCATCGCGGGTCCCGGCATCGAGCCCCCAGCGATGCAGCTCGCCGAGCAGCATGACGAACAGCGGCGTGGCGTCGGCGGTGCCGTAGTAGACGGTGTCACCGCCGAGCAGCAGTGTCGACGCCCGCCCGAACCGCACCTCGTGCGGAATCCGGCCGGGCTGTTCCTCGGTGGCCGAACGAATCTCGTTGCCCTGCAAGCCCGCCAGGCTCTGTAGGGTGCCGACGGCGAGCCTGCGATCCAGCGGCAGCACCATCCACGAGGTGAGCAGCGAGTCGCGGCCGAACAGCGCCATGAACCAGGGCGCGCCCGCGGCGACCACAGCCCGCTGGGGATGGCCGGGATCGAAGATACGCAAGGCCCCGAGATCAGTGACGGCGCGCTGCAACACCGCGGCGAGGGTTTCGTCGTCGGTGTGCACGGTGGGTGAATTCTCATACCAGTCGCGTAAGCGCTGCGCGGGCTCGCTGAGCGAGACGGAACTGCCGCACACATACCGCGGCGTCACCGGGTCCGCGCCGAGCGCGGGCCGGTACTGGATGCACGCGGTCCATTCACCACGCCCGGGAAGGTCCACCTGCCAGCGCAATTCGCGATTGCGCGCGGTTGCTCCCGCCGCGGCGACGGTGACGCCCACCCGCAGATCGGCCCTGGTGATCTCGATCGCTCCGTCGACGGCGCTGCTGCTGGTGACCACGCCGTCACCGGTCCTGCCATCCTTCACCTCGAACAGGTCCGCGAAATCGGCGTCGACTTCCAGCGCCACCACGCAGCGGACGGGTTCGCCGGACAGGTTGCGCACAGTCAGGTCATCGCGCATGCCGTCTCCGACGTGGCGCCCGACGATCACCAACGCCGTGCTGTCGGCGCGGCCCGGGCTCGGCGCCGTCCTGGCCAGGATGGTCGCGCTGTAGGGGTCGGCATACTGAACGGTGAGCGGCTGTGGCAGCACCCCATCGATCGTGAGCCGCCACCGCGACAACACCCTGGTGTCGCGGACGAACAATCCCTCCTGACGATGCGGGCTTATGCTGCCACCGGTTTCGCTGATGCAGAATGTCGAGCCCTCGACGAGGGTGACGCCTGCCTCGACCGCCCCGGGCTCACCCGGACCCGCACCTTCCCCCCAGGGGCTGCTCACACCTACAGCCTACCGATGCTCGGCTCTGTGCGGCGGGCAGACAGCGGATCCGCTGTCTGCGCCCCGCTCATGGGTAGCGGCGCCGTTGGCCGAATATTGCTGAAATCCAGTGTCGCCGAATTGCGCTCCGCTATCCCCAACGCGCGCCCGGCGAGTTACCTTGAGCAGGTGGCACAACGGGGCGCGCAGGCCCCGCCGAGCAGGGCGCGGGAACCCGCGAGCGAGGGAGGATGCGGCGTGATCAAGGTGTTCCTCGTCGACGACCACGAGATCGTCCGCCGCGGCCTCATCGACCTGTTGGACAGCGACCCCGAGCTCACGGTCATCGGTGAGGCGGGCGATGTCGCGCAGGCCATGATCGGCATCCACGCGCTGCGGCCGGACGTCGCGGTGCTCGACATGCGGCTGCCCGACGGCAACGGCATCGAACTGTGCCGCGATCTGCTCGCCGATATCGAGGGCCTGCGCTGCCTGATCCTCACCTCCTACACCGACGAGCACGCCATGCTCGACGCGATTCTCGCCGGCGCGAGCGGATACGTCGTCAAGAACATCAAGGGCATGGAATTGGCCGCGGCCATAAAGGAAGTCGGCGCGGGCCGCTCGCTGCTGGATAACCGCGCAGCCGCCGCGCTCAAAGCGCGCTTGCACAGCAGCACCGAAAACGATGGGCCGCTCGCCGGACTCACCGAACAAGAACGCAGACTGCTCGCACTGCTCGGCGAAGGGTTGACCAATCGCCAGATCGCGGCGCGAATGTTCCTGGCGGAGAAGACCGTCAAGAATTACGTTTCCCGACTACTGGCCAAACTCGGCATGGAACGCCGCACCCAGGCCGCGGTGCTGGCCACCAAACTGCGCGACAGTTAGGCGAAGACCTACCCGGCTACTCGGTGCCCGCCGGGACCACGATCGTGAGGTCGCCATCGTATCGGCGATAGAGCAGTCGGCCACGGCCGTTACCCGGATCGGTGAAGAACAGGAACGGCAGTCCCCCTCGACACAACCGCGCCGCCGCCTCGTCCTCGCTCAGTGCGGGCGCCGGTTCCGAATGCACTGTGAGCGGAAGGGAATTCACCGTCAATGCCACCTCCGCTGCTGCCTGCGGCGCAGCCGTCCCGTATTGTCGCGACAGCCGCACGCCCAGCGACTCCTCCCAGTGCACGACCGCGTCCTCACCGGTTTCCGAATCGGTGAACAGGTAGGCGTCGTAGTCCATTGCGTCCAGCACTGCCGTCGCCTCGGCCGGGGTTCCGGTCAAAAGCGCGCAAAACTTCCTGCGAACGATCGGGCGCAGCTCCGTAACCCTGGCCAGTGGTGGACGAGCCGGATCGGGGAAAGGGCGCGCCTGACTGGTTGCCAGCCGGGCGATCTGCCGGTCCAGCCGTTCGACGGCGAAAGTGACGGCGAACCCACGCGGTCCGGTGACCTGCACCCGGGTCGGAGTGTCGTGGAAGCGGATGTTCGCCTGTACCAGTGTCGGTTCGGTGACATCGGGCGGCACCGTGACCCGCACCCGCGCCGCCGAATCCACGTGATGGCGGCGCAACACCCGGCCGATCGCCCGCACCGCCCGTGTCACGTCCGCTGGGGGCACCGCACCACACGTCGTCACCGCGAGTTCCGGGTCGGCCGCGGTCGCCCACAGCTCGGTCGAACGCAACAGCTCGGTCCTGCCGAACATCTTCGACCCGCCGACCGATTTCGGCCCGCCCATGAGCTCCGGCACACCGACCAACTCGGTCTCGCCCACCAATTCCGACGCTCTCACCAGCTCCGACGAATTCATAGGACATCCCTACTTTCTATTCCCGGTGCGCCCACCTCATCACCGTAAGGTCACGGTGAACAGAGCCGAAAGTCCTCGATCGGCCAACTAGACTGAGAAAAGCGCTGTGACGCGCCCGCACGGACAGGAAGCCGAGATGACCGAAGAAAACGGCAGCGGCCCGTATTCGGTGCGCGACACGTTGTCGCAACTTCGGCTCCGGGAGCTGCTCTCCGAGGTCAGGGAACGCGTCGAGTTGATCATCGATTCGCGCGACCGGATGGACGGTCTTGTCGAGGCGATGCTCGCCGTCACCTCCGGACTCGATCTCGACGAAACCCTGCGCACCATCGTGCACACGGCAACCAGCCTCGTCGACGCCCGCTACGGTGCGCTCGCGGTGCGCGGCCACGACCAGCAGGTGACCCAGTTCATCGATGAGGGCATGGACGACGAAACCCGCGACCGGATCGGCAGGCTGCCCACCGGGCACGGTGTGCTCGGCGTCGTGTTCAACCAGCCGAGACCGCTTCGCCTCGACGAATTGTCGAATCATCGTGCGTCGGTGGGGTTTCCGCCGCACCACCCGCCGATGCACACCTTCCTCGGCGTCCCCGTGCGCATCCGCGACGAGATCTTCGGCAGCCTGTACCTCACCGAGAAAGCTGGCGGACATCCGTTCACCGAGGATGACGATGTGCTCGTCCAGGCCCTGGCTGCCGCGGCGGGCATCGCGGTGGATAACGCCAGGCTCTACGAATCCGCCCGCACTCGGCAGGCGTGGATCGAGGCGACCAGAGACATCGCCACCGAATTTCTGGCCGGGACCGAACCAGATCTGGTCCTCGCCCATGTGGTCGACCACGCCCGCACCCTCACCGGCTCACACCAGTCCTTCCTGGCCAGCGCCGCGAGGGCCGACGGCAGGCTCGGCGAGGTCACCGAGTTGTCGATCACGCAGTGGTCCGGGCCGAGTGCGGGCCACGACGGATGGACCGTGCACACCGAGGGCACCGCGCTCGGCGAGGCCTTCACTCGGCGCACGCCGCTGCGCTTCGACGATGCCGCGCAGGTCGATCTCGGCGCGCCACTGCCCGATGTCGGCCCTGCGCTGATCCTTCCGTTGTGCACGCCTGATGCCACCCTCGGCGCGTTGGTCACCGTGCGCCCGGCGGGCTCCGCGCCGTACCCGGACGAATTGGTCGAGCTGACCGCCGCATTCACCGATCAGGCGGCGCTGGCCATGCAACTGGCCGACACTCAGCGCCGCATGCGCGATCTCGACATCCTCGCCGACCGCGACCGCATCGCGCGCGACCTGCACGACCACGTGATCCAGCGGCTCTTCGCGATCGGGCTCACTCTGCAGGGCGCGGTGCCACGGGCCGAGGCTCCGGGCGTGCGCGAGCGTCTGGCAAACGTGATCAACGATCTGCAGGAGGTCGTCCAAGAGATCCGCACCTCGATCTTCGACCTGCACGGCGGCGGCCAAGCCACCGGGCTGCAGCAGCGGATCGAAGCGGCGATACGGCAGCAGACCGCCGATACCGAACTGCGGGCGACCATTCAGGTGACCGGACCGCTGTCGGTGCTGGAAGCCGAGCTCGCCGATCACGCCGAGGCGGTGGTGCGGGAAGCGGTGAGCAACGCGGTGCGGCATTCCGGCGGCGATCTGGTCGCGGTGGAAATCGGTGTGGCCGACGATCTGACCATCGTGGTGACCGACAACGGTTGGGGCATACCGAATCACGTGATCCGCAGCGGGTTGCGCAGTCTGGAGCAGCGGGCCGAGAAGTCGGACGGACAGTTCACCATCGGGCCCGATATCCGCCGCGCCGACGATCCGGATGACCGGCTACCGGGGACCCGCCTCAGCTGGTCGGTGCCACTGCCATGAGCCGGGCTCACACCGGCCCGAGCACCACCATCGAATTGTTGCCGCCCATACCGAGCGACAACTTCACCGTGACACCACCCTCGAACTCCGTCGGGCCGTCGAGCAACCGCTCGTACGCGGACGCGACGATCGGCGCGGCGGGCACGACGCCCCGCTCGTATCCCAGCGCCGCCGCGGCCACCTCGACCGCCGCCGCCGCGCCCTGGCAGTGGCCCGCGAGTGGTTTCACCGCATAGACGTGCGGGCGGTCGCCGAACAGGTGTGTGAGCAGATGCCGCTCGGCGACATCGCATTGTTTGGTCCCGGTGCCGTGCGCGTTGAAATACCGGACATCCGCGGGGGTGACATCGGCGTCGGCCAACGCCATGCGTGCGCAGTCGAAGATCTGATCGTGGCCGGGGTCCACCGAAACCACGTGGTACGCGTCGTTGGTCATCCCCCCGCCCAGCATCGCCGCGTACGGGCGCCGCACCGAACGGCTCAGCACGAACGCCACCGACGCCTCACCCATGCTGAAACCGCGGCTACCCGTCTGGAAGGGACGGCAGGCATCCAGCGGTTCGGCATCGCCGACCGCGGCGCCGAGGCGGACGAAGTGCTCGAGCATGTCGGGCGTCGCGGACATATCGGTGGCAATGCAGATCACGTCGTCCGCGACGCCCGCGTCCAACCACAGCTTCGCGGTGATCAGCGCGACATTCGCCGAGCTGCACGCCGCCGAGATATTCATCGCAGGACCGTGGAAGCCGAATTCTTGCTGCAATACCGAGATCGGAGTCGAGGGAAGTAGTCGCATGTAGTCGCGGGAGCGGCGATGGCCGTGGTCGACAAGGTAGAAGTCACGCCAGTTCGTGACGTCGCCGAGCACGATCGCGTGCAGCACGCCGACGGTGCGGCCCGGCCGCCAGCCACGCGCTCGCGCATCGGCGATCGCCTCGCGCGCCGACTCGTGTATGGCGCGCCCGTAGCGGCTGTTACTGACCGTGTAATCGCCGCCGTCGGGCACCAGCGACGCCCAGGCGTGCTCGTCACGGTCGAGACCGTAACCGGGTTGCAGGTTCGCTGCCGACTTGCCGCTGAGCAACCCCTCCCACAGAGTCTCGCGGCCCCAGCCGTACCCGCTGACCGCCCCGATTCCGGCGATCGTCATATGATCTTGATATTGCGCTTCGGTCTGCGCGACTGAGCCAGGCATAGCTTCGCTCCTTCGCCGGTCCTCCGGTCCGACCAGCATGTCGGCTCGAGATGTGCGCGGAGAATCGGGTTTGTAATGATCATCAGATAAGGCCCGATGAAGTGCCCGAACTGTGATCGAAGCAATAGCGTCGACGGTGTGATCTTGTACACCTCGAGGTCAGAATAATCCCATGTTCCAATGGCCATGATTGGGTCGACGATCGGGGGTTCGAGTGGGTGAGAACAAGGCAGACGACGCAGTAGCGGCCGAGCAGCTGGCGCAGCGCTACCAGTCCCTGGTCGAGCACACCCCGGACGGCATCTGTGTGCACGCACGTGGCACCGTCGTCTACGTCAACCGGGCCATGGCGCGGATGCTCGCCGCCGGCAGCGTCGACGATGTGATCGGCAAACCGCTCACGCAGTTCGTCCATCCGCACTCGGTGCTCGGCATGATCGAGCGGATCAGCACGCTGACCAACTCCGGCGACGCCTCCGATCGCGCCGAGATGACGCTTATACGTCTCGACGGCGGCACTGTCCCCGTCGAAACGATCTCCGTACTCACCGCCTGGTACGACCATCTCGCCTACCAGGTGGTCGTACACGACCTGACCGCACAGCGCGCCGCAGAGGACGCGCAGCGGCGCGCCGAGCAGTACTTCACCACCGTCGTCTCCCAACTGGAGGAGGGCGTGGTGGTGATCGACCGCCACGGCCGCATCGAATCGGCCAATCCGGCGGCCCGGCGGATCTTCGGCACCGACGAACGCGCCCGCGATCTCGTCGGCGCGACGATCGACGAACTGCCGCTGCTGCTGCTGGACGCCAACGCACAGCCACTGCCCGCGACCCGCCACCCGATCGCGCGGACACTCGCCACCGGCGAAACCATCACCGGCTACGTCTTCGGCGTCGACCGCCACGACGGACAGCGGCGCTGGTTGTCCGGAAGCAGCCGGCTGCTCAACCCCGGCGACCCGGCCTCGCCGGCCGTATCCTCCTTCGCCGACATCACCGATTTCCGGGCCAGCAGAAGGCAACTGGAGTATCAGGCCACGCACGACTCGCTGACCGGACTTGCCAACCGCTCGCTGATCCTCTCCCAGCTCGCAGGCGCGCTCGCCACCAGCGAGACACTTCCGGTGTCGACCGTGCTGTTCATCGACCTGGACGGGTTCAAGGCGATCAACGACACCCTCGGCCACGCGATCGGCGACACCGTGCTGCAGATCGTCGCGCAGCGGCTGCAGCGCGCGCTACGCGGCGATGACCTGGTCGGCAGGCTCGGCGGCGACGAGTTCCTGGTGCTGCTTTCCGGACCGGCGCGGCGGGTCGACATCGACACGCTGGTGACTCGGCTGCGCTCGTCCATGGCCGAGCCGATCATCGCGCGCGGACACCGCATCGAGGTGAACGCCTCGATCGGCGCCACGGAGCTCAGCCCCGGCGACCACCGCACACCGGAGGCGGTCCTGCACGACGCGGACCTTGCGATGTACCGCGCCAAGCCGGCCGGGCACCGGGACAGCGGCACCCCCCTCGGCCGCATGCCGAACAACACCCACGCCTCTTGAAGGTCATCGATGATTCTCGAACACGCGCTGCTTTCCATCCGTCCCGAACAGGCCCAAGACTTCGAGGCCGCCTTCGCCGAGGCGAAGCCGATCATCTCGGCCATGCCGGGATTTCGGTCGCTCTCGCTCTCGCGCGGTATCGAGACGCCCGACACGTATCTGCTCCTGGTGGCATGGGAGCGACTGGCGGACCACGTCGAAGGATTTCGCGGCTCCGCCGGGTATCAGCGCTGGCAGCAGCTGTTACACCACTTCTATGACCCGTTCCCGGTTGTGCAGCACTTCGCCCCGATAGTGGGCGACGCGACATCAGATACCCCACCTGCGGTTACGGCGAGCACACCGAACCGGCAGTAGACTCGACAACTCTGTTTTCTACAGAGTTCGCGTGCACTCGTCCGCTGCGGGTGCGCAGGTTCATCGCGGTGACTAAGGAGTTCAGTTTGCCCGACCGTCTCACTCAGGATCGTGCCGCGCACGACGGCGCATCCGAGCGAAACCGCGAAATCGAGCAGGAGCAGGCCTACCTGTCTGTGCTCTACGACCGGCTCGACGGCATGCGCGACTATGCCAACAACCGCTTGCGCACGGTGCTGCTGGAAACCGGCGGCACCCCGCAGGCACGCAGCGAGCGGGAATCGTTCAGCGCGCTCTACCACGAGGACCTTGCCAAGTACGACGCCGCCGAACACGGCCTGTGTTTCGGCCGGATCGACCTCGATGGCGATCAGGACGGCGAATACCGCTACATCGGCAGGCTCGGAATCCTCGACGAACAAGACGATTACGAGACGCTGCTGCTGGATTGGCGCGCACCGCTTGCCCGGCCCTTCTATTTGGCCACCACCGCGACGCCCGACGGGGTGACCCGCCGCCGTCACATCCGCTCGCGCAATCGCACAGTCACCGCGGTCAACGACGAATACCTCGATCTGGAAGCGGCGCACCAGGCCGGCGTCACCGGCGCGGACGGCGGCGTCGGCAGTGAGAGCGCGCTGCTCGCGGCGCTCAATGCCGCGCGCACCGGCCACATGAACGACATCGTCGAGACCATCCAGCACGAGCAGGATGCGATCATCCGCTCCGAGCACAAGAGCGTGCTGGTAGTGCAGGGCGGTCCCGGCACCGGCAAGACCGCCGTGGCACTGCACCGCGCGGCCTTCCTGCTCTACACCTACCGGCAGCAGCTGGCCAAGTCCGGCGTGCTGATCATCGGCCCGAACGCCACCTTCCTCGACTACATCGGCCAGGTGCTGCCCTCGCTGGGCGAGACCGGCGTGCTGCTGTCCACCATCGGCGACCTGTATCCCGGGGTGAAAGCCACTCGGGAGGACTCGCTGCGGGCCGGCGAGATCAAGGGCTCGCTCGCCATCCTCGAGGTGCTCAAGCAGGCGGTGCGCGATCGGCAGGAGATACCCGCCGAGCCGATCCGCCTGACCTTCGACGGCTACCCGGTGATCCTGGATCGCAAGATCACCACCCGCGCCCGCGGCCGGGCCCGCTCCTCGCGCCGCCCGCACAACCTGGCCAGGCCGATCTTCGCGAGCTCGGTGCTGGACGCACTGACCGATCAGCTGGCCCAGACCATGGGCGCCGACCTGTCCGGCGGCCAAAGTCTGCTCAGCCGAACCGATCTCGCTGAAATCCGCGACGAGATGCGCACCGATCCCGCGATTCAGGCGGCGATCGGTCGGCTCTGGCCGATCCTGTCGCCACAGGACGTGCTCGCCGACCTGCTCGCCGACCCCAAGCGGCTCGATCGCGTGGCCGGCAGCCTCGATCCTGCCGACCGTGCCGAGCTGGTGCGGTCGGATAATGGCGAATACAGCGCAGCCGACGCACCCCTGCTCGACGAGCTCGCCGAGTTGCTCGGTGTCGACGACGCCGAGGAACGCGAACGCGCACGGCGCCGCTGGCGGGCCCAGCTGGCCGAGGCGCAGGACGCGCTCGACATCCTGACCGGTTCGGCGCCACAGGATCTGGAAGACGAGCTCGATCCCGAGATCCTGATGGCCTATGACCTGATCGATGCCGGCCAGCTCGCCGAACGCCAGAATGTGCGCGCCAGTCAGACCACCGCCGAACGCGCCGCGGGCGACCGCACCTGGACCTACGGTCACGTGATCGTGGACGAGGCGCAGGAGCTTTCGGAAATGGCGTGGCGAATGGTGATGCGCCGCATCCCGAATCGCTGGATCACCGTCGTCGGCGACGTAGCGCAGACCGGTGACCCCGCGGGCGCCTCGTCGTGGCAGGCGATGCTGGAACCGTATGTGGCCAAACGCTGGAAGCTGACCGAGCTCACGGTGAACTACCGGACCCCGGCCGAGATCATGGACGTCGCCGCCGGCGTGCTGAGCGCGATCGACCCCACCGCAGCGGCGCCGCGATCGGTGCGCGAGTCCGGGCAGCCACCGCGCGCCTACGCGGTCACCGCGAACCGATTGCGTAGCGAGGTCGAGCGATTGGTCGGCACCGAGACCGGACCTGGCACCACCGCGGTGATCGCTCCGCACGACCTGGTCCCGGATTTCGCCGAGCTGGCAGTCGAATCGGTGCGCGTGCTGACCGTGCACGACGTGAAGGGCCTCGAGTTCGACGCGGTGTATCTGGTCGAACCCGCGCAGATTCTCGCGGAGTCTCCGCGCGGCCTCAACGATCTGTATGTCGCGCTGACCCGCGCGACCCAGCGCCTCGGCGTCATCCACACCGGAGAGCTGCCGCCGGTGCTGCACGCGCTGGCATAGGGCACACACGAGAAACCCCGTCGTTGCGGCTTCGGCCGGAACGACGGGGTCGGGTCTGTCGACACGAACTGCCCGGAGCGGGCGAGGTTCGCGTTGCGCGGGACTACCTTCAGCGCACGGTGTGCACGATCAGGACGTCGGAGCGCGATTTGCGGGCGACATCGGAAGGCACCGAGCCGAGCAGGCGGCCCGCCAGGGTGTTCAGACCCCGGTTGCCGACGACGAGCAGATCGGCCTCCACCTCCTTGACGAGAGCGAGCAGCGAGTCGACCGGCTCGCCGACGATGGAGCGCTCGACAATGTTCTTGGCGCCGACGGCGGCGGCCTTGTCCCTGGCGGTGCGCAGGATCTCGTTGGTCGGCGCGGAGCCGCGCACCTGGTAGGCCTCGTCCTTGAGCACATCGGCCGCAGCCGCGACATCGCGATCGTCGGTCGGGTAGTACGCGCAGGCCACGACCAGCGTCGTTTCCCCGTCGCCCGCCAGCGCGGCGGCCTTTTCGACGGCGACATACGACGAGTCCGAGCCATCGGTACCGACGACAATGGTCCGGTAGGCGGTCATCTCTCCTCCAACTATGCGGTGGTCGGGTGCCTACGTCCGGCACCACCATCAGTCGTGGCACCGGCGCGGCGACTGGGCTCGACCCTAGCGGCAAAACCGTCGGAAATATCAGAAATCGCAACACATCACACTCGGGGTGTTCGGGCATTCCGAACACCGGTTCGCTCGGCGAATGCTCGATGACCTTACCGACCAGGGCAGATTCAATTTCTCGACCCGAGTTCTGTGATCGATCACAACTCGTGCGAACGTTCTTGTGTGCGTGGGAGATTCATCACAGTCATCCGAGATGGAATAGCGGCCCGGTGATGGTCAATCCGAGTTCGTCGACATGCGCGAAGAAAGCGAACAGCATCAGCGACGCACCGGCGAGGGCGAGATCCTTGTTGAAGTGGATCATCTCGCCCTGTTTTGTCTCCGGATCGGTCTCCGACCAGAACCGATGCATCAGGAACGCGGTCGGCAGCAGCACGATCACCAGCAGCAGCGCACCCAGATCCGCCCAAATCCCCAGCAGCACACTCGCCGCACCGAGCGCCATCAGCACACCCGCGGCGAGCACGCCGGCCTTCGGCGCCGGCACGCCGCGGCTCTGCGCGTAACCCGTCATCGCCTCGGTCTGCGTGAAATGCCCGACTGCCGAGCCGAAGAACAACACGACGAAAAGCACCCGCCCGATCAAAACCACGACGTCCATGTCCTGCTCCCTCGTTGGCGATGGGTACACGAGGTCTTATTCGATTGTCGGCACTGCGGCTATTTCTCGGTAGGAAGAACTTTCGAAGTGACCTCGTTGCGCGAGCGTATCGAATTCTTGGCATATTCCAGCGGAGCCATTCCGACCTCAGCGGCGAACTCACGAGAGAAATGCGCCTGATCGAAGTAGCCGAGCTCCGCGGCGAGCGCGGCCAGGTCTTCGATGTGGCCGCGCGCAAGTAGATCGGCGCCGTCCTGTAGGCGATAGCGGCGCAGCACCCATTTCGGTCCGGCCCCGATGTATCTGCGAAACATCCGCTGCAGGGTGCGGATCGGCACGTCGAACCGCTCGGTGACCTGATCGACCCTGGTCAATTCCGGGTCGTGCTCCATCGCCTCGACGATGCGCAGCACCAGTCGATAGGTCGGGTCGTCGTCGGTCTCGCGGCCGGCGAAGAAATCCTCGATGATGGTACGGCGCTGGAGATCCGACGACACCGCGAGCACGCGCTCGGTCAGCCCATCGGCCTCCGGCAGCACCCGGGCCAGCGGCACGGCCGCGTCACGGAACGAGCCGACGTTCAGGCCCGTGAAAGCACCGAAGCCGCCCGCACGGAAGCGAACCCCGAACGTCTCCCCCATCTCGCTGAGCTCACGGATGTATCTGGTCGTGGAGACGCCGTTGACGAAACCGCCGGTGCGAGTTGCGGTCTGCTCGAAGGTGACATTCACGCACGGATACGACAGCACCTCGGCGTAGTACGGCGGACGGCCACGCAGATCCCAGCGGACCGACCAATACCACTCGACGAACCGGCCGATCTCGGGTCCGGCGGGTAGCCGGGCCAGCGATCGATGCCTGGCCTGCTCGTCCGGGTGCAGGATCCCCTTCACGTCGTCGAGGGCAGGAGCACCGGCCGGTTCCGGTCCTGCCACCACCTGGTCAGTACCCACGGGCATGGTGTCGCTTTCTTACAAGACCCTGGTCGCGCGATCGACGAGGGTTGTCGGCATGAGCGAAACAGTGAACCCCATCGCCGACGGCTACCACTCGATCACCTGCTTTCTCGCGGTGTCCGACGGCAATAAAGCAATCGACTTCTACACAGCGGTCTTCGGCGCAGAAGTGGTCGGCCGCAGTGACCTGCCCGACGGCCAGCCCGCGCACGCCGAACTGAAGATCGGCGACTCGACCCTGCAAGTGGGCATGCCCATCCCCGACAACAACGTGTTCGCCCCGAACGGCGACTGGGTGCACACCTCGATCGTGCACTACTGCCCGGACGTCGACGCAGTCATCGAACGCGCCATCGCGCACGGCGCCCGCAGTGCCGAACAGCCGCAGACCTTCGTCACCGGCGACCGGTTCGGTGTCGTGATCGATCCGTTCGGTCACCGGTGGGCAGTGATCACCAAGGTCGAAAACGTCTCCCGCGAGGAAGCCGAGCGCCGCGTCAACGAATGGATGGCGACGCAGTCCTGAGCCCGCCGCGGCCGAGCTGCCGGACACCGCCGGGCCCAGCCTCAACTCAACCCGGCGGCGTCCATGCCGCGCAGTTCCTTCTTGAGATCGGCGATTTCGTCGCGTAGTCGCCCGGCCAGCTCGAACTGCAGATCCCGTGCCGCACTCATCATCTGCGCGGTGAGTTCCTTCACCAGGTCCGCGAGCTCGGCACGCGGCATCGATTTGACGTCGCGGCCCTCGTAGATGCCCGCGCTCACCGCGCGACCCGGCTCACCCTGAGCCCTGCGGCCACGACTGGCGTTACGACCGGAACCGCCGACGGCGACCTCGCTGTCGTCGGCCTCCTGGTACACCTGATCCAGGATGTCGGCAATCTTCTTGCGCAGCGGCTGTGGGTCGATGCCCATTTCTTCGTTGTAGGCAACCTGTTTGGCCCGGCGCCGCTCGGTCTCGCTGATGGCGAACTGCATCGAGTCGGTGATCTTGTCGGCGTACATGTGCACCTCGCCCGACACATTGCGCGCAGCACGGCCGATGGTCTGGATCAGCGCGGTCGTGCTGCGCAGGAAGCCTTCCTTGTCGGCGTCGAGGATCGCGACCAGCGACACCTCCGGCAGGTCGAGGCCCTCACGCAGCAGGTTGATGCCGACGAGCACGTCGTACTCGCCGAGCCGCAGCTGCCGCAGCAGTTCCACGCGCCGCAGCGTGTCGATCTCGGAGTGCAGGTAGCGCACCCGGATGCCGAGGCCGAGCAGGTAGTCGGTCAGATCCTCGGACATCTTCTTGGTGAGGGTGGTGACCAGCACGCGTTCGTCGCGCTCGGTACGCTGGCGGATTTCGTGGATCAGGTCGTCGATCTGTCCCTTGGTCGGCTTGACCACGACCTTCGGATCGACGAGCCCGGTCGGGCGGATCACCTGCTCGACGACCTCACCGCCGGCCTGCCCGAGCTCGTAGGGACCCGGCGTGGCCGACAGGTACACCGTCTGCCCGATTCGATCGGCGAATTCCTCCCAGGTGAGCGGTCGGTTGTCGACCGCGGACGGCAGCCGGAAGCCGTATTCGACGAGGTTGCGCTTGCGCGACATATCACCCTCGTACATGCCGCCGATCTGCGGCACGGTGTTGTGCGACTCATCGATGACGAGCAGGAAGTCTTCGGGGAAATAGTCGATCAGCGTGGCAGGCGCGGTGCCGGCCGCACGGCCATCGATGTGGCGCGAGTAGTTCTCGATGCCGGAGCAGAACCCGACCTGCCGAATCATCTCCAGGTCGTACTGGGTGCGCATGCGTAGCCGCTGCGCCTCGAGCAGCTTGCCCTGCCGTTCCAGCTCGGCAAGCCGCTGCTCCAGCTCATTCTCGATATCGCCGACCGCGCGCTCCATGCGCTCCGGACCCGCCACGTAGTGGGTGGCCGGGAAGATTCGCACCGTGTCGACCTGTCGGACCACATCGCCGGTCAGCGGGTGCAGGTAGTACAGCGCCTCGATCTCGTCACCGAAGAACTCGATGCGCACCGCGAGCTCCTCGTAGGAGGGAATGATCTCGACGGTGTCGCCGCGCACCCGGAACGAGCCACGGGTGAACGACATGTCGTTGCGGGTGTATTGCACGTCGACCAGCAGTCGCAGGAACGCGTCGCGGTCGAGCTCGGTGCCCACCTCCAACTGCACCGACCGATCCAGGTACGACTGTGGCGTGCCGAGGCCGTAGATGCACGACACCGACGCGACCACCACCACGTCCCGGCGCGAGAGCAGGCTCGAGGTGGCCGAGTGGCGCAGCCGCTCGACATCGTCGTTGATCGAGCTGTCCTTCTCGATATAGGTGTCGGTCTGCGCGATGTACGCCTCGGGCTGGTAGTAGTCGTAGTACGAGACGAAGTACTCGACGGCGTTGTTGGGCAACATCTCTCGCAGCTCGTTGGCCAGCTGCGCGGCGAGGGTCTTGTTCGGCGCCATCACCAGCGTCGGGCGCTGCAGCCGCTCGATCAGCCAGGCGGTGGTCGCCGACTTGCCGGTGCCGGTGGCGCCGAGCAGCACCACGTCACGCTCGCCCGCCCTGATCCTGCGCTCCAGCTCTTCGATGGCTGCGGGCTGGTCACCGGCGGGCTTGTGATCGCTGACCACCTCGAACCGGCCGTCGGCCCGCTCGATCTCGCCGACCGGCCTGAACTCGGAATGCGCGAGCGGCGTCCCACCGGCCCTGTCCTCGAAGCCTTCCGCTGGGATTTCGGTTGCGAATGCCATGCTCATCAGCCTAAGCCCAGCCACCGACAGATTCCCGGCGGCAGTATTTCAGCGGGAAAGCGCCGGGTCGAGGACCGTGGTCACGACCTTGCGGACAGCAGCGGTCTCCGGCGGCGTGCCCTCCCGGCCCGCGAACAGCAGGTGCCCGGTCCCGATCACCATGAGCGCGAGGGTGTCCACGTCGGCGTCGGCCGCGATGCGGCCGAGGTCGCGCTCGGCGGTCAGGTAGGAGGCGATCATGGCCGCAGCCTCCGTCACTACCGGGACGCCGGGTGGCCGGACCCGGCGCAGCCGGGCGCGCAACTCGCCGCGGAAGGTGACGAGGCTGATGATCGCCACCGCGACCGACTCGAACAGAGTCGTCAGCGCGCCGGTGACGTTCTCGGCGACGGTGCCGGTTCCCGCGGATTCGCGCAGCGCGACGGCCTGGTTGTCGATCCGGCCGATGCGGTCGAGCACGAGCTCGGCGAGGAAACCGTCGAAGTCGGCGAAATGCCGGTGCAGGACCCCCTTGGCACAGCCTGCCTCGGTGGTGACCGCCCGGCTGGTCAGCGCGTTCGGTCCGGCACGGAGCAGGATGCGCTCTGCTGCGTCGAACAGCTGTTCGCGCACGTCACGCAGGGCAATGCCGGTCGGCATACCGCGAATCCTTCCCTCGCCCAGCCCTTCTCGATTTACGAGTGGGCATGTGCCCACTATAGTGGGCACATGCCCACTATACCGTCGGAACAACCGCCCCTTTCCGAGCCCGAGCCACGCGAGGCGCATCGGGCCCGACACATAGCCGAGTCGTTCGGCTCCGACGCCGAACGCTATGACCGAACCCGCCCGCGCTACCCGGACGCCCTGGTGGCGCGGATAGTCGCCGAGAGCCCCGGCCGCGACGTGCTCGATGTCGGGACCGGCACCGGCATCGCGGCCAGGCAGTTCCAGGCGGCAGGCAGCCGGGTGCTCGGAGTCGAACCCGACCCGCGGATGGCCGAGTTCGCACGTCGCAGCGGCGTCGAGGTCGAGGTGTCGACGTTCGAAGCCTGGGATACCGCAGGCCGGACGTTCGACGCGGTCGTCGCCGGGCAGACCTGGCATTGGGTCGACCCGGTCGCGGGAGCAGCCAAAGCGGCGCGAGTGCTGCGCCCCGGCGGGCGACTGGCCGTGTTCTGGTACGTATTCCAACCACCGTCGGCACTGGCCGCAGCCTTCGCCACGGTCTACCGCAGGGTGCTGCCCGGCTCGCCTTTCGACCGCGCGACGATGCCCGGCCTGGACACCTACTCCACGTTCTTCACCAAGGCGAGCACGGGAATACAACAGGCCCGCGCGTTCGGCGACGCGGCGCAATGGCGGTTCGACTGGGAGCAGTCCTGCACCCGCAACGAGTGGCTGGAGCAGGTGCCGACCTTCGGCGGTCACAGCCAATTCCCGGCGGACAAGCTGGAGGCACTACTGGATGGCATCGGCGCAGCCATCGACGCGACAGGGGGCGGCTTCACGATGCACTACACCGCAGTGGCGGTCACAGCGGTGCGAACCGACACCGACCGACCTCCCACAATCGGGTAACACCGGAAACCCACCCGGAGCGGCCGAATCCACCCGACGTCGCATCAGTGGCCGCCCGGCGCGCCATCGGAGTTCCCGCGCACCGCCACCGGCGAGCAGCGGTACACGACTTGTTACTTGCCCGAAATGTCCGTTGCCGCAACGATATTCATCACATTCCTAGACAAAGCGCGCAACTCCCGACGGGTGTAGCCTGATTTGGTTATCGGTACAGGGTGTTATCGGTACAGGGTGTTATCGGTACAGGGTGAAGGAAGACGCCATGAGCGCTCTGATTCCATTGCTCGCCGCAGTGCCTGCAATGACCGGGATAGCCGGATACGTCGCCAGGGACATGCGCGGGGTCGCACCAGGTCAACTGACCTCCAGGCTCGCGACAGCACCACCGCGGCCGCTCGCCGCGGCCGCTCCCGCCAAACCGAAGGTCGAGTATTTCAATCTCGCCGATCTGACCAATACCGACGCACGAGGCTTCGTCCGGTCGGTGGAGCGCTATCACGTCGAGCCGTGGGGCCTGTATATGGCCAGGACGGTCAGCGGGCCGGAGTTCCACTACGTCGAGTCATGGCTGGTGCCGGAACTGTCGATCCGCGCGACGATCACCCACCGCAGTCCAGCGCATCACCGAGGGCAGGATTACTGCCTGGACATCGGCGAATTCACGAAGGTCGAACCGAAGCGCTGGAAAGCGATCGACCACTACCTCGACATCATGGTGCAGGGCGGGCGCAAGTCCGAGCTGCGCGGCGTCGAAGACCTACTGGCCGCCCACGCGGCCGGTTTGATCGACACGACGCAGGCACACCGCGCCTTCGAGCGGGCCACCACCGCGATGGACGGCCTTGCCGCACACGACCACGATGTCGAACGCTGGCTCGCCTCGCATGGCATCGCGCTGAGCTGGATGTAGCGGACGCCACCGCTACAGCACTCGACGCAGGCCCGGCGGCGGTAGATTCTGTGTGCATGACACAGGCACCATCAGTGGACGTGCATCGCCCGAAGGTGGAGTACTTCGACCTCGCGGCGCAGACCAACACGGATCCGAAGGGTTTCGTCAGGCCGGTCGAGCAGTTCCGCGCGGAGCCATGGGGCCTGTACATGGCGCGTGTTTCCGACCATCCGCAGTTCCACTACATCGAGTCGTGGCTGCTACCCGAGCTGTCCATCCGCGTCACCGTCTTCCACTACCACCCCGAACACAAGCGCGATCAGGACTACTACGTCGATCTCGGTGAGTTCACCCAGGTCGGGCCGAACACCTGGAAGTCGGTGGACCACTACCTGGACATCGTGGTGCGCACCGGCCGCGACACCGAGCTGCTCGACGTGGACGAGCTGCTCGCCGCCCATGCCGCAGGGCTGATCGGCTTCGGCGAGACCCAGGCCGCAATCGAGTACGCCGCCGCAACGATCGAGGGCATCGCCGCCAACGGCCACTCCCTCGAGTGCTGGCTCGCCACCCTCGGCATCACGCTCACCTGGCGGTAGCTCCTTTCTCGAGCACCTCTTGACAACGGCCTGCGCTGGCCTTTATTGCCGCCGACGGCACCCCGCGCGGGCTGCCGATCAACTTCTGGCGGAACGGCGCCGAGATCGTCATGGCGGGTTTCGCACCGTCGAAGAAGGCGAAAGCAGTGCGCGCCCGCCCCGACGTCGCCATCACGATCGACACGAATTCCGCACCGCCGGAGGTGCCGCTGATCCGCGGCCGCGCCGAGGTGCACGAAGTAGACGGCGTGGCACCGGAATACGCCGCAGCCATGAGCAAGGGCGGTGCGGAAGCCGTCGCCGACTACCTCGACTTCGTGACCGGGACGGCGCCCGCGATGGAATGAATCGTAGTGCGGCCCACCTGGGTCGGCGTGCTGGACTCCCGAACCCGGTTTCCCACAGGCACACCCGAATGGATCCGCTCGCCCCTGACCCGCTGAGTCCAGCGGACGGAGCGCGCGAAGGCTGGGGTCAGTCTGTGGAACGGCTGGGGGCCCTGCTGTCGGCAACGCGTCAGCGCTGACGTCGAGCTCACCAAGGTCTGGATGCGGCGCTGACGGGAAATTACCTGCCGCCCGTCACCGCACCGCCG
This sequence comes from Nocardia sp. NBC_00403, assembly GCF_036046055.1. Taxonomy (NCBI): domain Bacteria; kingdom Bacillati; phylum Actinomycetota; class Actinomycetes; order Mycobacteriales; family Nocardiaceae; genus Nocardia; species Nocardia sp. NBC_00403. Next base: position 3,876,374 of record NZ_CP107939.1, on the reverse strand, counting down.
CGGACCACTGCACTTGACCCGGCCCGCCCATCGCACCCAGCGGTGCCCGGTCGCGCCCGATTTACCCGTCGCGTTCGCGCCAGGCGCGAACTCGCTCGTACGCGGCGTCGAACCACGGCTCCTTGACCTCGAGGTAAGCGAGCGTCGCCTCCTCGCCGGTCAGCCCGGTCGCCTTGGCTTCGCCTGCCCGTTTCATCTCGAGGTACTCGGCGCGGACTGCGGCATCCGACCGCAGCCAGTCCCGGAAGTCGAGCGCGAACCGCTGCCCAGGCGAACCGGCAACGCGGACATGGACATTGGCGAGCCGGCCGGGGTCGGCGTTGGAATGCAGCCGCTTGGCCCACCGGCCGATATCCGTCCCGGCCGGGTCCGCGCTCGTCGGTTTGGGATTGTCGTGCGTGGCATGTGCCTTCACGGGGAAGCCCGCCGCGCCGAGCGCATCGCGCAACCCATCGGCCGTCGCCATATCGGCGACCGTGATCTGCACGTCGATCACGTCCTTGGCGGGCAGGTCCGGCACGGCGGTCGAGCCGATGTGGTCGATCTGTGATGCGGCCGGACCACAGGCCACCCACAGCCGCGCAATGAGCCGCTGCGCCTGAACCTGCCACTGCGGGTTCGGTGCGACGACACGCACATCCGGCCGCCGCGCGGGCGTTCCGGTGCGCAGGTTGCGCTCGAACGGCACCAGGCGCTCGTCCCACAGCCGGTGCACGATCGGAACGATGTCGTCTGCGGCGCCGCTGTTGTCGAGCAACACGTCGGCCACCGCGCGCCGCTGTTCGTCGGTGGCCTGGGCGGCAATTCGCGCCCGCGCATCGGCCTCGGAAACACCGCGGAATTCGACAAGTCGCCGAATTCGAATTTCCTCGGGGACGTCCACAATAAGAACAAGGTTCATCAACGGCGCGAGACCGTTTTCCACTAGCAACGGAATATCCTGGACAAGAATTGAATCCGGCGCAGCGGCGGAAATAAGTTCAGCAGTTCGCTTTCCGACCAGCGGATGCGTTATCGAATTCAGTGTCGCGCGCGCTTCGTCACTGCCGAATGCCTTGGCCGCGAGCGCGGGCCGGTCCAAGCTTCCGTCCGCGGCGAGGATGTCCCCGCCGAAGGCCGACACGAGCGCCGCCAGCCCCTCGGTACCCGGCGCGACCACCTCCCGTGCGAGGACATCGGAGTCGATGACCACCGCGCCACGGTCGGCGAGTATCCGCGCCACCGTCGACTTGCCCGCTCCCATGCCTCCGGTGAGGCCGATCCGCAACATTCGACCAGTCTCGCATCCGCACCGGGCGGGCCGGGCTCCCACCCGAGCGTCGGCGCGGACCCCCGGCACCCAATCAGCCCGAATACCCACTCGGACCGACCATTCCACCACCCGCGCCGCTATTTGCCCGATCCGTGACTCTGTCGAGACCATCTCGCAACATTTCCGGCCGATTGCCGTTCGCGGGCGACAACTTTCCGACACGCCGAGGCAATTGCGTGCGCAAAATACTCTGACTCGCCCTTTCGTTCGGCTAATCTTCGCCGTGGCGATCCAGGCCAGTACCAGCAAGCAAAGGAACATCATTGGGCACCAGAAACAACCAGACGGGTCGCCACCGCCTGGGTATGGCGGGTGGTATGCACTGCATACAGATCCCCGCCGTTGCGGCCGCGCTCGCCGAGCACCGCCGCACATGGTTCACCGCGTTGATCAACCCCGCTCGGCACAGCTTCGCCGCCATGCGAAAACGCTCTGCCGCGGCAGCCACGTATTGGGTACCTGCGACCGCCAGCTGACCCCGACTTCCGAAGTGGCCCAGTCCGAACCGGACTGGGCCACTTTCGGCGTGCTCGGACGATGCCACTCGGCCTGAGTCGGCTACCCGGCTGCTGCTGCGGCATTTCATCGAGCGGCGCCGGATACGGCATGCCCGTGGTCGCCGTGCCCAATGCCGGATTCAGGCCGCATTGTGCGGGCGCGGCAGCGACTTTCGGCTTCGGATCGGTCAAGATCGTTTTCGCCGCATTCGGTATCGATCCGAAATCGAACGTCGATGTCATATCTCCGGCGATACCGCGCCGCCACAGCGTCAGGTTCGGCACCTCGACACCGAACCTGGTTTCCAGCAGCCGTAATTGGGATGCGAGGTCGAAGGTCTCGGAGGCAACGAGGCCGCCGCGGCCGTATGGCGAAATCACCAGTCCCGGAACGCGATAGCTTGCCAGACCGGTTCGTAGGCTGGCGGAAAATATCTGAGTTCGGCCAGTTCCCGCTCGTTCTCGATACGCCGCTCCTCGGCGGTCCGACTCGCCTCGGTCTCGCGCGCCGAAATCACTTCCTGGGTCGTCAGTTCCGCGAGGTGAGCGATCTGGCTCTGTTCGCTGCGGTAGGGCTTCTGCAAGTTCTCCCAGAGCGTCGACGAGCTGACCACCGCTTCCTTGATCTGTACGGTGACAATGCCGAGGCCGAGCCCTCGGTCGCGGCCGTCCCCTGCCGCATCGCCGGATCCCTCGGCCACCGCTCTGAGCCTCGCCGTCAATTCCTCGATGATCGGCTGCTTGTCGCTGAGCACATCCCGCACCCCCATGGTGGACACCTTGTCCTTGATGGCGGCCTCGGCCTGTTCGCGCAGCTGAATGTTCACCAACCGCATCGGATCCTCGCCGTCGGAGAAGTCGAGCTTGCGATAGGCAGTGGCGAAATCCTCGATGATCCACTGCACGTACCCCTGGACCAGCACACCCTGCAGTTCGCTGCAAATGCAGTAGGCGTTGATCAGGATCGTCTGCATGGCGCCGGGCACCACGAGATACGCATCGGTCGCGGGGTTGAAGCGGAAGGAGACGCCGAGCCCGATGTGCAGCGGTTCGCTGCGACCACGCCGGGTGTGCACGACAAAAGCGTTGGGCGGCACCAAAACCGTTCGCCACCGCCAGAATCCGGTGACCCTGACCTCCACCGGCCCCGGCCCGCTGCCCTGCACAGCGGGCCCAACTCGATCGGCCCGCTTCGCCATAGCACCGCGACGTACCTGCTGCGCCGGTCCACCGGGCGCGGCCGGCGGTGCGGGCGCAAACGCCTCCGCCGCCATCGGCTTGCGGGTGCGCAAGTCACCTTCGAGTGCGGCCTGCTGGGCAACGACCTGTTCGAGGTAGTCGTTGCGGCCCGAATTGCTCCCCATGCCCGGCACCCTACCGCCGAACGCGACCCTCGACAGCCCGAATTCGGTTACCCCCGAATCGATCCCGCGCACTGCCGCAAGCACCGATCCCGCGTGGTCTACCGCGCCGCCACCATCAACGGTCCCGCGCTCTACGGCCGGTCAGGAGTCACACCGATTGTCATCACTGGCGGGGGATGAGCCGCAGATCAAATGCCCGAGGCCTCCCGGCCGGCAATCGGGAGGCGACGTGCACGCGAAGACGGCGGCGCGGGCTACGGTGCCTGCCGGCCCGCGGCGGCTCGGTCTTCCCCGGTCGACCGGCTCTACCGAGCAGGATCCGGAATCACGAGTGTCAACACGAGCAGCACCATGGTCAGCGGGAGAGCCCAGATCAGGGTGTCCGGAATGGCATCGGCCGTAGCCGTTGCCGAGGCGGGTTTTCCGGCGAGTTCGTGGCCAAGGACACCGCCGTAGACTGCGATGCCGAGCGACATACCGAGACCGCGCAGAGCCAGCACTGTGGACGTGACCGCACCGAGTTCCGTTACGGCGACGGCGTTCTGCGCAACTGTCACCAGCAGCTGCAGGTTCATCCCGATGCCGCCGCGCGGCAGTCGTAGCGCAGCTCCGACAAGTGCCATGGAGATCAAGCCGAGCGGCACATTGATGTAGAAGATCCAGCGCCACCCCACGGTGTCGGTGATCACCCCGCCGACTGCAGCGCGAGCCGGATGCGGTCGGGTTGCCGCCGATCACGGCGATCGGCCGCTGACTGCTCTCGAAACCGTGGCAGTAGGGGCAGTGGAATACCGCCCGCCCCCACAGCTCGGCGATACCGGCGATGTCGGGCAGCTGGTCGACCAGGCCGCTGGCCGGCAGCAGCCGCTTGGTGTCGGCTTTCGTGCCGTCTGCGAGCTGCACGATGAAGCCGCGATCGCCCTGGGCGACCCCGGTGGCCGCACCGTCGCGAACCTCGACGGTGGGATACATCATCAGCTGGTCGCGGCCGATCGCTCGGAGATCGGCGGGCGGCACGCCGTCTCGGGTGAAGAAATTGTGGACGGCAGCGGCGGGTGCGTTACGGGCGTGGCCGGAGTCCAGCACCAGAACGCGTCGGTGGGCGCGGTCCAGGGTCAGTGCGGCGAGGCAAGGCGGCCGGGCTGAGCCTGGAGCAGTTGCGGGAAATGCTCGACGCACCGGACCGTGCCGCGCGCCGAACCGTGCTGGCCAGACAATACGAGGAGCTCGGCGTCCGGATCGCCGAAGCGCAGGCCTCGCGGCGGATGATCGAGCACGCGATGGCGTGCGAAGCAGAGGACTTCATGCAATGCCCGACATTTCGACAGCTGGTCGCGGCGGTGGCCGAGGGTAACCGCACCCCACTCGGGGTAGCGGCTACCCCGAAATACGCAAAAGCCCCGCACCCAGAGGGTGCGGGGCTTTACCAAGCTGCGTCGATCAGATAGCGCGGACGTCCTGGGCCTGCGGGCCCTTCTGTCCTTGGCCGACCTCGAACTCCACGCGCTGTCCTTCTTCAAGGGACTTGAATCCCGAGCCGGACACGGCGGAGTAATGAACGAAGACGTCAGGGCCGCCACCGTCTTGCGCGATAAAGCCGAAGCCCTTTTCGCTGTTGAACCACTTCACACTGCCTTGAGTCATTGCTTACTTCATTCTTTTCTGTAGATGAGCCAAGCGGATCACGTCGATAAGCCTGATCTCACTGGACAACCATGCCATGGATCGGGGGCAAATGACGAAGAGTGTGAGCCAATCAACCCTCGGCACCGGGTACGGCCGCGGCGCGGCGGCCTCCGCGATGCGCCGATCAAGCGATTCCGCCACGCGGGTCGACCTCGGAGTTGGACCATAGATGCACGTGGTGCAGTGAGGACCGCGTTCTCTTCCCGTTGTGTTCAGCGATCCGTCTACGCCACACAGGAGGAACGAATCCATGATGACCACTCGGAATCATCGCCGCACTGTCCGGACCGCGACCGTCTTCGCATCGATGGGCGCCACCTTGGTGCTGACCGCTGCCCCTGCGCTCGCCGCCAATACCGTCGACATCACCGTTGCCGCACCGAGCAGCGTCGGCGTCGAATACAACTGCGACGCCGGCGCTGGGGTGACAAGTATCAAGGTGATGGCGGGCGAACCCACCGCAGAGCGCCCTGCGGCCCTCGGCACCCAGAACGACGTCGCCTGTGACGGCAGCCAACACGTCGCCACCGTCTCCTTGGCAGGAGCCGCCGGGGAGGCGCCGTTGGCGTCGGGTGCGGTTGTACAGGTACGCGCGGCCTTGGTCGATCAGAACGACGTCGTGATATCCGGGCAGGCGAAGGTGCTCACGCTGCAGTAAAGCCCTGGGTGATCAGGAGCCACAGCGGCAGCAGGACCAGCGCGATGACGGAGGTCTTCGCGACGATCGCTGCCGCGAGGTCGACGTCGGTGTCATAACGCTGCGCGAAGATGAACAAGTTCTGTGGCGCAGGCATCGCGGCGATCACCACCAGGTAGGTCAGCCATCGGCCGGTGATGCCGAACACGTACTCGGCCACGACGAACGCCAGCAGTGGGAGCGCGACACATTTGCAGGCGATCAGCGCGTATTCGTCGCGAGCGGCTCCGCGCAGTCGCAAACCTGTCCCGCCCAGGTGCAGACCGAGTGCGAACAAAGCCACCGGCGCGGCCGCGTTGCCGCTGAAAGCCAGCGCATCACCGACCCACTCCGGCACCGGAACTTCTGCCACATTGGCGGCGACGCCGAGGTAACAGGCGATGACAATCGGCGTACCCAGCGCCGCACAAATGCCACGTATCACGGCAGCGCGCGGCGGACGGTCCTGGTCGTCCTGCGCCGCACCGTATTCCATGATGGCGATGACGACCACTGTCAGTACACAGACCTGGAGCAGGATCGTCGGAAAGACCGGCGCGGCATCATCGAACAGGAGCACGAAAACCGGTATGGCGAAGTAGGTCGTGTTGACCTGTATCCCCGCCATGATCCGCAACGCAGTGCCCCGAACATCGGCGCCGATCACCCGGCGCGCGGCGAAGCCCACGACCACCATCCCGACAAGCACCGTTGCCAGGTACGCGGCGATCGCCACCGGGTCGAACACCTGCCCCAGATCGCTCGCATACAGCGAACCGAACAAGTAGCACGGAATTGCGAAGAGAAAAGCGAAGTCGGAGAAGGCCTTCGAGCTCTCCGCTCCGATGATCTTGCGCCGCGCGAATACCACGCCACCGCCGAACACCACAACGACCGGCGCTAGTTTCGCCGCGGTGCCGGCAAGGCCGCTCAATCGTCCCCCGTTGTCGTGGCCTCCTGCGGTGGTGTGGCCACCGGGAACGGCCTTGCGGTACCCGACGCTGTCGGATCGAGATGCTGACCGGTCACCAGGAAGAGCCTAGAGACAGCCTGCGCAGGCTGCGAGCGGGCCATAGGAACCTTCGCGCACACTGACGTGGAAGCTTGTTTCTAACACGGCGCACAAACGGGAAGGCCCCGATCCGCGAGCGGATCGGGGCCTTCCTCGTAACGTGCCTATCAGGCGTTGCCGGAGAGCTTCTCCCGCAGAGCCGCCAGCTGCGCGTCGCTGGCCAGCGAACCACCGGCCGACTCGGGCGAGCTGGAGGAGGACGCCTGCGAACCGCTCTCGGAGGAGTAGTTCGACGAGCCGCCACCGTTCGCGGCCTCGGCCGCGGCGTCGGCCGCCATCTTCTCCATCTGCGCGGTGTGCATCTTGTGGCGACGCTCGGCCTCGGCGTAACGGCCTTCCCACTCTTCGCGCTGCTTGTCGAAGCCTTCGATCCAGTCGTTGGTCTCGGAGTCGAAGCCCTCGGGGAAGATGTAGTTGCCCTGCTCGTCGTAGCTGTCGGCCATGCCGTACTTCGACGGGTCGAACTCGGCGTGGTAGTCCTCGTTGGCCTGCTTGAGGCTCAGCGAGATCCGGCGACGCTCCAGGTCGATGTCGATGACCTTGACCATCGCGTCGTCGCCGACGGCGACAACCTGGTCCGGGACCTCCACGTGGCGCTCGGCGAGCTCGGAGATGTGCACCAGGCCCTCGATGCCCTCTTCGACGCGCACGAACGCGCCGAACGGAACCAGCTTGGTGACCTTGCCCGGGACGATCTGGCCGATCGCGTGGGTGCGGGCGAACTGACGCCACGGGTCTTCCTGAGTCGCCTTGAGCGACAGCGAAACCCGCTCGCGGTCCAGGTCGACGTCGAGCACCTCGACGGTGACCTCGTTGCCGACCTCGACAACCTCGGAGGGGTGGTCGATGTGCTTCCAGGACAGCTCGGAGACGTGCACCAGGCCGTCGACGCCGCCCAGGTCCACGAAGGCACCGAAGTTGACGATCGAGGAGACCACACCCTTGCGGACCTGGCCCTTCTGCAACTGGTGCAGGAACTCGCTGCGGACCTCGGACTGGGTCTGCTCGAGCCACGCGCGGCGGGAAAGGACCACGTTGTTGCGGTTCTTGTCCAGCTCGATGATCTTGGCCTCGATCTCCTTGCCGACGTACGGCTGGAGGTCGCGGACACGACGCATCTCGACGAGCGAGGCGGGCAGGAAGCCACGGAGACCGATGTCGAGGATCAGGCCGCCCTTGACGACCTCGATGACGGTGCCCTTGACGGCCTCGTCCTTCTCCTTGAGCTCCTCGATGGTGCCCCAAGCGCGCTCGTACTGAGCCCGCTTCTTCGACAGGATCAGGCGGCCTTCCTTGTCCTCCTTGGTGAGAACGAGAGCCTCGACCTCATCGCCCACGGAAACGACCTCGTTCGGGTCGACATCGTGCTTGATGGAGAGCTCACGGGAAGGGATGACGCCTTCGGTCTTGTAACCGATGTCGAGCAGGACCTCGTCGCGGTCGACCTTGACGATGGTTCCTTCGACGATGTCGCCGTCGTTGAAGTACTTGATCGTGGCGTCGATGGCGGCGAGGAAATCCTCGGCGGAGCCGATGTCGTTGACGGCTACCTGCGGCGAGGTGACGGTGGTGGGCATGTGTCGGTTTGCTCCGGACGGATTGTGGTCGGTTGCGGACATTGGAACTTTCGGTACGCTGCGAACTCACCGCGATGACGCGACGTGACGGACATAATGAACGTACCGCACGGCAAAGCTTGTGAAACTCAGCGCGGGTGCTCTGTTACCTCACCTGTTACTTCAGCCCCTTCTGAGGACATCGGTACGGCAGTACAGAAGGCACTCGCGCGTTCAGCGTACGCGACCTTGGTCCGGCCGGGCAAACCGGTCTCGACGCCACGCCGGACTACGCTGACCGCGTGTCGGAAGATCGCCATGCGCAAGCAAACACACTGCTCGGAACGGCCGGGACCGCGCGCACCCGGATCGGCTCGGAAGCCAGCCAGCAGGCCAGCAGACGCTGGTGGGATGCCGATGCCACCCAGTATCACGAGACACACGCCGATTTCCTCGGCGTGGATTCCCCCGACGGCGAGTTCGTCTGGTGCCCCGAGGGCTTGCACGAGGGCGACATGCATTTGCTCGGCGAGGTTGCCGGCAAGCGGATCCTGGAGATCGGCTGCGGTTCCGCGCCGTGCGCACGCTGGCTCGCCGGACAGGGCGCGCACGCGGTCGGCCTGGACTTATCGATGGGCATGCTCGAGCGCGGCCTTGCCGCCATGGCCCGCGGCGGACCCCAGGTTACCCTCGTGCAGGCCGGCGCCGAATCGTTGCCTTTCGCCGCCGCCACCTTCGACCTGGCCTGCTCAGCCTTCGGCGCCATCCCGTTCGTGGCCGACTCGGCGCAGGTGATGCGCGAGGTCGCCCGGGTGTTGCGCCCCGGCGGGCGCTGGGTGTTCTCGGTGAACCACCCGATGCGCTGGATCTTCCCGGACGATCCCGGTGAGGCCGGTCTGACCGCCTCGATCCCCTATTTCGACCGCACCCCCTATGTAGAGGTCGACAGCGAGGGCGAGGCCACCTACGTCGAGCACCATCGCACCATCGGGGACCGGGTCCGCGAGATCGTCGCCGCGGGCCTGATCCTCGAAGACATCATCGAACCCGACTGGCCGGAGTGGCTGGACCGCGAATGGGGCCAATGGAGCCCATTGCGCGGCGAATTATTCCCTGGCACAGCCATTTTCGTCACAAGTAAGCCGACAGCCCGATAGCGCCACCGCGCTGAGCCGATCACGCCCGGTCGACCACCCGAAAACCTGTGCGCCGTCGAGGATTCCAGACCCACCGGCGACGCACAGGCTTCAAGAACGTCAGATCGGCCGCACGTTTTCCGCCTGCGGGCCCTTCTGGCCCTGGGTGACGTCGAACTCGACCCGCTGGTCGTCGTTCAGGCTGCGGAAGCCCGTGTCGGCGATCGCGCTGAAATGGACGAAGACGTCCGGCCCTCCGTCATCCGGAGCGATGAAACCGAATCCCTTGTCCGCATTGAACCATTTGACAGTGCCCTGCATCATCACTCCCGCCGTTGGAATCTATGACCGAACGTCCTGATACTGCCTGGTCCACCCGCAGATTCCCAGCATTTGACGCCGTCTTGGCGGTAGGAATTCAGCGCGAAGGCGCGATGACAGGCTCCGACCGGCCGAATTCCGCCGGCAACGCGGCGCGTGCGGCGGCGATATGCGCGCCGAGATCGCCGCCGGAATTCAGCCAGATCTGGTATCCCGCGAAGAAGCAGGACATGCCGACCTTGGCCCAGAGCAGCGGTCGCACGTCCGCACCGACATCGACGCCCATCCGGCGCGCGAGATGCTCGGCGACGAGCGTTTCGACTGCGTTGCGCTTGGCGAGTTCCCTGGCCTGCAAGGCCGGGTTGGCGGCGATCAGTGTGTCTCGGGCGCGGGCATCGGCAAGGCGGTCGGCGAAACGCAGGACCATCGGGCCGATCACCGCGGCCAGCGTGGACTCCGGCGACTCGCCCTCGGGGCGTTCGTCGAGCAGGCGGGCCAGTTCCTCGCGATGCTCGTCGTCCTCGGCGAAGAGCAGCTCGTCCTTGCTCGCGTAGTAGCGATGCAGGGTTCGAGTCCCCACGTCGGCTTCCGCGGCGATGTCGGCGACGGTCACGGCATCGAACCCGCGTGCGACGAACAGCCGCAACGCGGCGTCGGCGATCGCCCGCCTGGTGCGTTCCTTCTTCCGATCCCGCAGCGACATCCGAATATTGTCACACAGCCCGCCACATGGCAGACTATGCCATATGGCAATGAGTGACAGAACCGTGGTGATCACCGGCGGGACAAGCGGGCTCGGCCACGAGTGCGCACGCACACTCGCCGCAAACCCCCGGTGGACGGTCGTCATCACCGGGCGCGACGCCGATCGGACGCACGCGAGTGCGACTGCCATCGGCGCACGTGGGGCCGCCCTCGACCTCGGCTCGCTGGCATCCGTCGCACGATTCGCGGCCGAATTGCGCGCTGCCGCACTGCCGCCACTGCATGCCCTGATCTGCAATGCGGGGCTGCAGTTCACCCGGCGCACCTACACCGAAGATGGCGTGGAAGCCACCTTCGGCGTCAACCACCTGGGGCACCTCGCCCTGGTGCGGGCATTACTCGACGAGCTGACCCCACCTGGACGGATCGTGTTCGTCAGTTCCGGAACACATGATCCCGACCAACTCACCGGAATGCCGGACCCGCTCATCGCCTCGGCCAGAGAGCTCGCCTACCCCTCGGTCCCGACCGAATCCGCGCGGCGCGACGGCCGCCGTCGATACAGCACATCGAAACTGGCCAACCTGCAAACGGCCTATGAGCTGGCCAGGCGGCTGGGGCCGCGCGGGATCACGGTCAATGCTTTCGATCCCGGCTTGATGCCGGGCACCGGACTGGCCAGGGACGCCGGGAAAATCGGTCAGCTCCTCTGGCGCACGGCCGCACGAGCACTGGTCGCCTTGCCTGGCGTGCATACGCCTGCCACCTCGGGCGCTGATCTCGCCTGGCTGGCGGCCGATCCCGCAGTTGCCGACGCGACCGGCCGCTACTTCGTCGGACGCGCCGAGCGGCCGTCGTCGAAGGTGTCCTACGACCTCGACCTGCAGCACGCACTGTATGACGACAGTATCGAACTGCTGGACGAGCTCACCGTAGCGGCGAGTTCCGAGCACCCATGACAGCAGCGGCGGCGGCACTTCCGACGACAGGCGAGCCGTTGCCGATACCCACCCACCTCACCGAGTCGCCTGTCCAGGCTCGGCGTGGCCGTTGCGGCACACGCCGCTACGCAACAGCACGCCGAAAGGCCCCGCCACCAGAGGGTTCCAGCGTTTGTGCTGGTAACTCTGGGGACGGGACCACGTGGCCGGAACTCGCCGCGGTCACTTCGGCTTTCGGCCTGCCTGTTCCAACGCTCGCCGCAGGGCGTATTCGATCTGTGCATTGATGCTGCGCAGATCATCGACCGCCCATTTGGCGATGGCGTCGTGCACTGCCGGGTCGAGGCGAAGTAAGAGCTTCTTCCGTTCAGCCATCGCCGCGGCTCAGGAGTAGATCGATCCGGTGTTGACCACGGGCTGGATGGCCCGGTCGCCACACAGGACGACCAAGAGGTTCGACACCATGGTGGCCTTTCGCTCCTCGTCGAGGTCGACCGTGCCCTGTTCGGCCAGCTTCTCCAGCGCAAGACCGACCATGCCGACAGCGCCCTCGACAATGTGGGTGCGCGCGGCAACCACTTGCGCGGCCTGCTGCCGGACGAGCATCGCCTGAGCGATCTCGGGGGCGTAGGCGAGGTGGGTGATCCGAGCCTCTAGCACCTCGATGCCCGCCATTTCGGTGCGCTCCCGCAGTTCGACGGTCAGTTCTCCGGCCACCTCGGCACCATCGCGCAGGCTGGTGCGATCGGCGTCGTGCGCGTCGTAGGGATGCGTGGTCGCCAGATGCCGGACCGCCGCCTCGGACTGGGTTTCCACGTACTCCTCGTAGTCGTCGACAGCGAAAGCGGCCTTGAAGCTGTCGACCACCCGATAGACAACAACCGCGGCGATCTCGACCGGGTTGCCGTCGGCGTCGTTGACCTTCAGCTTCTGCGTCTCGAAATTACGCACCCGCAACGAGATGCTGCGCCGATCGGTGAGCGGCACCACCGAGAAGAACCCGGGTTCGCTCACCGAGCCGATGTAGCGGCCGAAGAACTGCACCACCTTCGCCTCGTTCGGATTGACCACGGTCAGACCGGTTGCGAGCAGGAGCAGCACCACCACGATGACCGTCGCGACAATCGCCGCGACCAGTGCGGGCGCATTGCCGTTGCGCCCCGCGATCACGTAGCCGAGCACGGCACCCCCACCGAACAAGATCGTGAGCACCAGCCAACCCAACAGCACCGAAAAGCCGTTCAGGCGGAATGCGTCCCGAAACTCCATAACATCCTCCGAAGTATCAAAGTGATATCACAATGCTAGCAGAGGACGCCGGGGCAACCGGTTCAGTGGGCCGGGGTGATGTTGCGGTTGAAGCGGAACATGTTGTGGGGGTCGCGGTTTGCCTTCAGGGTGGCGAGGCGGGTGTAGGTGTCGGGGGTGTAGCCGGTGCGGGTCTGATCCTCGGTGGCGGCGGCGCCCGCACCGTAGAGGAAGTTGAGGTTGTGGCCGAGGGTCCAGGGTGCCAATGCGGCGCGGACCGCCGCGTGGTCGGCGGGAGCTGTTGCGGCACTGCCCGGTTCGGGCAAGGTGATGACGCGGACGAGGTAGCCTGCGTCGCGATGGTCAACGGCGATTCCCGCGGGGCCGGGCCTGCGCAGCGCTCCGCCGAGGTGGCGAATGTCGACTACGGCCTGGATCGGTGCGCCAGGGCCGGTGACCGCAAGCAACGCCGACCGGGTTTCCGGAGTGAGGTCGGAGAGTAGGGCGTTGGTCGCCGCGTAGGCGTGCGGGTGGTCGGGGTCGCTGTGAATGGTGTGCGACTCGGTGTAGGGCATCGCGCGCAGGTCATCGCGCAAGCGGTTGCCGATCGCGCGAAGCGGGGCGACCAGCTTTTCCCCCTCATCGGCGGGTCCGTTGAAGGCGATCCGAAACGACGCCACGTAGCGGCCGCGCAGCGGCTCGGGGACCTGCGGAATGTTCGGAAAGGTCAGCATGCTGACGGTCGAAGTCAGTTGCTCAGGGACCGTTTCGGTCCACGCCCGCCACACGCCGAGCGCCTGCTCGACCAACGCCGTGTCGAATACCAGCTGACCGCCGTACACAGTGGTCACCGGAACCAGCTCCACTTCCATAGCGGTCACTACGCCGAAGTTGCCGCCGCTGCCGAGCACCGCACCGAACAGCTCGTCGCCGGGAACCAGGGTGCGCATCCGTCCGTCGGCGGTGACCAGCTCGATGACGCGCACATGATCGGCCGCGTAGCCGAATTCCCTTGCCAGCAGGCCGAGTCCGCCGCCGAGGGTGTAGCCGACAACGCCGACCGATGGCGACGACCCGTTCAGCGGCGCGAGACCGTGCCGTGCCGCCGCCTCGACCAGCGCGCCCGCCCGGACCCCTGCCGCGACCCTCGCGGTTCCGGCGACGGGATCGATGCGGATGTCGGTCATCCGCCGGGTGCTGACCAGCACGCCACCGTCGGCGGCGACCGACAGCCCGTGCCCAGTGGCCTGAACGGCCACCGGAAGTCCCTGGCGCGCCGCGTACTCCACTGCGCTGCGCACGTCCGCCGCGTGCACGGCCCCGACGATGAGCGCGGGCCGGTGTGAGTAGGCGGTCTGGAAGCCCGCGATCTCGTCCTCGTACCCGGCGTCGCCGGGGTAGTAGACGGGGCCGGCGAAGGTGTCGATATCGATGATCTGAGCTGCGGTGTTTCCCATGACTCACACGATGCCCGCGCTCGAATGAGAAGTACAACAGATAGTTCTGCTTGCTTCTAGAATCATTGATTATGGAACTGCGTCAGCTCCGCTACTTTGTCAGCGTCGTGGAGGAAGCCAACTTCACCCGTGCCGCGGCCCGCCTGCACCTGGCCCAGCCCGGGCTCAGCGCCCAGATCCGCCAGCTCGAACGCGAGCTGGGTCAGCAGCTGCTCGATCGCAGCGGCCGTTCGGTGACCACGACAGAGGTGGGTGCGGCAGTGCTGCCGCATGCGCGAGCCGCACTCGCCGCGACCGAGCAGATAACGCAGACCGTGGACGAATTCACCGGCCTATTGCGTGGGCACGTGCGCGTCGGCTGCATCTCGGGCACCGCCACCGAGGACTTCGATATCTCCTCGGCACTGGCGGACTTCCACGACGATCACCCGCAGGTCGGTATCAGCCTGACCGAGAACACCTCCGAACAGATGCTGGCCGCGGTGCGGCACGGCGAGCTGGACATCGCCCTCGTCGGATTGACCGGAGCGGAACTCGATGCCGATCTCGGTATCGACGTCGTGCTCGACACTCCGATCGTCGCGGCCGTCGCGCTCGACGGACCGGACCGGACACACATCCCGCTCGGCGAGCTCCGCGACCACCCACTGATCTGCCTGCCACGCGGCACCGGAATTCGCGGCGTCTTCGACCGCGCCTGCGCCACAGCGGGTTTCGAGCCGGATGTGGCGTTCGAAGCGGCCGCGCCGCCACTGCTGCTCCGCCTGGCCGCCCGCGGCCTCGGCATCGCGGTGGTACCCGCGCTGAACCCCGAGGAAGCCGCGGCGTTCGGGGTGCGGGTACTACCGATCAGCGAGCCGCAGCTGCACGGCAAGCTCGCACTGGCCTGGCGGCGCGACCGGCCCGGCAGTCCTGCCGTCAGAGTCCTGCTCGGTCAGCTCCGAATCAGTCTGGCGCGCACCAGGACTCCGTAGCCGGTGCGCGGGGCGGCGCTACAGCAGTCGCGACAGGAACGCTTTGGTGCGGGCTTCTTGCGGGTTGGCCAACACCTCACGCGGCCTGCCTGCTTCGACGACCACGCCGGCGTCCATGAACACCAATTGATCGGCAACCTCACGCGCGAAACCCATTTCGTGCGTGACGACCACCATCGTCATGCCCGATGCCGCCAGCTCGCGCATGACGCCGAGCACCTCGCCGACCAGCTCCGGGTCCAAAGCCGAGGTCGGCTCGTCGAACAGCATGAGCTTCGGATCCATGGCCAGCGCCCTGGCGATCGCGACGCGCTGCTGCTGACCGCCCGACAGTTGTGCAGGATAGGCATTTGCCTTGTCCGCCATGCCGACTCGCTCGAGCAGCTCGTGTGCGCGAGCCACCGCAACGGATTTGCGCACCTTCTTCACCTGAGTCGGCGCCTCGATGATGTTCTCCAGCGCCGTCCGATGCGGGAACAGATTGAAATGCTGGAACACCATGCCGATATCGCGGCGCTGCTTGGCCGCATCGCGTGGATGCAACTCGTAGAGCTTGTCGCCCTTCTCGCGGTAGCCGACCAGGTCGCCGTCCACATAGAGTCGTCCCGCGTTCACCCGCTCGAGGTGATTGATGCAGCGCAGGAAGGTCGACTTTCCCGAACCCGATGGGCCGATCAGGCACAGCACCTCGCCGCGCGCGACCTCCAGCGAAATCCCCTTGAGCACCTGTAGCGCGCCGAAGCTCTTGCACACCTGGTCCGCGACGATCATCGGCGGCCGGTCGGCCTTTTCGACGGCGGAGTCCTTGTCGACGTCGACGGTCATTTCGCCTTCACAATCTGTTGCGCATCGGCCAACTCCTGCAACTGCTTCGCAGTCAACTGCCGCGAGACACCACGCGAGTAGTAGCGCTCCAGGTAGAACTGGCCGACCATCAGCACGCTGGTGATCGCGAGATACCAGGTGGCAGTGACCAGCAGCAGCGGAATCGGCTGAAAGTTCACACCGTAGATATCACGCGCCCTGCCGAAGAGGTCGGTGGTCAGCGGTAGCGCGGTGACCAGCGACGTGGTCTTGAGCATGCCGATCAGCTCGTTGCCGGTCGGCGGAATGATCACCCGCATCGACTGCGGCAACACCGTCCTGCGCATCGTCTGCGACCAGGACATGCCGAGCGCGGTGGACGCCTCACGCTGCCCCTCGCCGACGGAATTGATTCCGGCACGGACGATTTCGGCCATGTACGCGGCCTCGTTGAGGCCGAGTCCGATCACGGCGAAGGTGAATGCCGCCTGCAGATCCTGCACGTCCAACTGCAGCAGCTGCGGCCCGAACGGGATCCCGAGGGCAATCTGCTTGTACAGGGACGGGAACAGGCCCCAGAAGACCAATTGCACGAAGACCGGTGTGCCACGGAAGATCCAGAGATACACCCATGCCGTCGCCCGCAGCACCGGGTTGGGCGAAAGGCGCATCACGGCGAGCACCGTGCCCAACGAGACGGCAAGAGCCATCGCGAGGATGGTCAGCTCCAGTGTGACCACCGCGCCGGAGACGATCCGGCTGTCGAACAAGTACTTTCCGTAGGTGTCCCACCGGTACGCGGGATTGGTCTTGGCGCCGTACACGAACAGGCCGACCAGAATCAGAATGATCGCCGCGGCGATCCATCGACCCGGACGGCGCAGTGGCACCGCCTTGATCGGATCGGGCTGGGACGAAGCGACCTGCCCACCGGCCCCGGCGTTGTCGCCGGGCGCCGACGGGGTGTTCTGTGCGGTCATCGATCAGCTCTCTGCGCCGTTGATGACCGACTTGGTGATCGCGCCTTCCTGTACGCCCCAGTTCTTGGTGATCTCGAGGTACTTGCCGTTGTCGATCAGGTGCTGCACCGCGGCCTGCAGTGCCTTGCCGAGCGCCGAACCCTTCGGGATCGCCCAGCCGTAGGGTGCGGAGTCGAAGACCGGACCGGCGGCCTCGATCTTGCCGTCGCTCTTCTTGATGCCGTAGGCGGTCACCGGGGAGTCCGCCGACATGGCGTCGACCTGGCCGAGCACCAGAGCTGTCGTGGCCGCACTCTGCTCATCGAAGGACTTCTTCTCGATGGCGGGCTTGCCCTCGGCGACGCACTTCTCACTGCGCTTCGGGATCTCGTCGGTGTCCTGAACCGTAGTGGCCTGGACCGCGACCTTCTTACCGCAGGCGTTGTCCGGGTCGATCGGCTTACCGGTCTGCTGCGCCCACTGGCTGCCGGCCTTGAAGTAGGTGGTGAAGTCGACGCTCTGCTCGCGTTCCTTCGAGTCGGTGATCGAAGACATACCGACGTCGTAGGTACCCGCCTGAATGGAGGGGATGATCTTCTCGAAGGACGACTCGAGGTACTCGGCCTTCACGCCGAGCGTGGCGGCGACCGCGTCCATCAGGTCGACGTCGAAGCCGACGATTTTGCCGCTCGGATCCTTGTACTCGTTGGGCTGATACGGAACGTTCACGCCGACGACGAGCTTGCCGGACTGCTTGATCTTGTCGGGAAGTTGCGCGGCGATCGAGTCGACTTTGTCGACACCGGCCACCTTCGCCACCTCGGGGCTGCTGTCCTCCGAATTACTACAGCTGGATAGCACCAACACGCCGCCAGTGACGACGCACATCGCCTGCAGGGCGCGCCTGCCAAAAACCGATCGAACAGACACAGCAGCCCTCCACATTTCGGATTCACTAAACCCGGGTGTCACCACCCGTTTGGCAATCTAAGCGACCGGGACGCTTCGTGCTTGACAGTAACGAAAGAACGACACGAAGTCGTTGCGAACTCATCACTGCCCAGGGCGCCGGCACGCCGCCGAGACACCCTACCCCCTCACAGCCTGACCAGCAGCTTTGAGGGGCGGCGACCGCCGTGTCCTCTGACACACTCCGGTCGCTGATACCGTCCGGCTTCGCGACACTGTCGGCCACCCGTGCGTCGATGGCCCGACCCGCAACGACTACCGCTCAGCGGCGACCAGAGCCCGGAACCGGCCGGGAACATCCGGCGATGCCGCGTGTCGCGCGGACGGCGGGCGAGACACACCGCGTCTCGACGCATCCTGCAATGCCATGACCACGCGTGGTCTGTTGTGGCCGCGGTCGGTGCCGCGGAACTGTGTCCAACCCTCGAGCACGCTTCGGGCGAGAAGCCGCGACGCCGCACGTGGTTGGGCCGCTCGCTCGACAGACTCCCGTCCGGCGGACGGAGGCCGGTCGGCGGCGGGGTTTCGGTTCGGTGGACAGGGGATTCATTGAGGGCGTTCGGACCAGAATTCGCAGTGGTGCTCGGCGGCGAAGTCGTGGGACATGGTGCTGCCGGTTGCCCGCATGGTCAGTACCGGCCCGTCGGAGCTTTGCCCGGTCGGTTCGGGCCAGGCCGACCATGGGGGTGAGCCGGGCCCGTTCGGGTTGCCGGTGTGGGCGAAGGTGGTCCACCATCGCCGCATTTGTCGGGCGAAGGCATCGGACGGTCCGGTCCATGGGATCGGCAGGCTCATCAGGCTGGTGAACAGGTAGGGCAGTTCACCGGCGTGGAAGGCGCCGGGCAGCAGGGGGTTGGCATCGCCGAATGGGGCTTCGTCGAATTCGTACTGCCACACCGGATGTCCGGTGTCGCGGGCCATGCGGCTGACGAACAGTGCGGGGCAGGCGAACACGCCGTCGGTGATGACTGCGGACTGGGCGGCCGCGGGTGAGGGGTACCGGTCGAGTGGGTATTGGGCGAGTACTCGGTCGGCGTAGGCGCCGAATGATCGGCGGACGTAGCGCTCGTAGCTTGCGGCATCCGGGATGCGGCCGCGGGCATAGTCCGAGTCGACGATGAACAGTGCGCCTTCGTTGCTGTTGTTTCCGACGATGAGGGGTATCTCTCGGTCAGCTGCTCGTGCGAGTGCGGTGTCGAGTGTTCCGGTGACGACGACGCCGTCGATGCTGGGTATCCAGGTCGGTAGTCCGTCGAATTGGGCGATCGGTGATTCCAGGAGTTTCGCGGCGGGTAGTGCGCGCAGGCATGCCAATTGTGTTGCGGGATCACCGCATCCGACGCTTTCGGCGTATTGCTGTGACCGTGTGAAGGAGTCGTCGCGGTTGCGGGGCATCAAGGATGATCGGACGCAGGATCCGCTTTGGATGACGGCTTTGTTGTAGAGGCCGTCGGAAGCGGGTGCGGCGAAGTGTGTGCAGATACTTCCGGCGCCGGCCGATTCACCGAAGATCGTCACGTTGGATGGATCGCCACCGAAGGCGTGGGCGTTGTCGTGCACCCAGCGTAGGGCGGCTTGTTGATCCTGAATGCCGACTGTTCCCGTGGCGCCACCGGACTCGGCAGCCAACTCTGGTAGCGACATGAATCCGAACGGTCCGAGGCGGTAGTTCGGGATGGCCACGATGACGTTGCCTTCGGCGACCATCCGGGTGGGCGCGTCATATTGGCTGTTGGAGCCGTCGGTGTAGCCGCCGCCGTGGAAGAACACCATGACCGGCAAATTTCTGTCGCGGGTGCCGTCGGGCACGTATAGGTCGATACTCAGGCAGTCCTCGCTGGTGGGGCCTGCCGGTAACGGGTCGGGCAGGAGTCCGGTCTGCGGACACTGTGGTCCGTGACCGTGAGCCTGCCGGATGCCGGGCCACGGCGGTGCAGGCCGTGGCGGGCTGAATCGCGCTTCGCCACCGGTGGGTGCGGCGAAAGGGATTCCCAGGTATTTGGTGATTCCGTCGGCGGCGAAGCCGGAGATCTCGCCGCCGGTCACGACTACATCGGGTGGGGTCGCCGCGACGGGCGCCGGAGCACCCGCGAACGCGAGGCCGGTTCCCGCCATCATGCAGATCGCGGATCGCATGATCAAGTGAATCATTGCTGCCCAATCTCTTCGATGTTGTCGCTGCGGTCGGCGGCGATGGAGCTTCCGACGGCGTCGGGACGCCGCGGTAACTGGCGTTGATCGGCTGGATGTAGAGCTGCACTCTGGTGTCGGGATCAGCCGGACTCGAAATACTGCGAAACTGCGGCGCTCAAAGCTTCAGCCGCCTGACCACCGCACACCCACGGGACTCCCCCACTTTTGATCGACTCGTGGGTCGAGTGGTTCAGGCCGAGTGTGCGGTCTGGTTGATTATTTCAAACTCGACCGGGGTGAGTTTGCCGAGTCGTTTCCGACGGCGTTTCGGTGGCACGATCCGGCGCAACGGACCACGGGAGGACAGCACCACCTGGTCGAGCACATCGCACAACGCTGCGGCCCGTGGCCACCCGAGGCGGCAACGCAACGCGACTGCGTACAGTGACCCTTCAACTCATGAACTCGCTGACATTGCGAATCGCCGCGATTCGCGGGTCGGTAACGGAAGATCAATCCGATCCGTGCTGAATACCCGAGCGCAACACGCTGATCACCGGCGGTGGACCCTGGCGCAAACCTGCTCGGTGAATTCACTCGTCGACGCGAGACCGCCCAGGTCAGCGGTCGCAATACCGGCCTCGAAAGTAGCCGCGACCGCACGCTCGATGCGCTCCCCCGCATTGCGCAACATCCGATCGGCGTTGCGAGTCCCCAACCAGTTCAACAACATTGCCGCCGACAGCTGCAGTGCCGCCGGATTCGCGCGATTGCGTCCCGCCAAGGTCGGCGCGGCGCCGTGCACCGCCTGCGCCATCGCACGGGACTGCGAGCAGTTCAGCGAAGACGCCATGCCGAGTGATCCACTCAACTCTCCCGCCAGATCGGAGAGGATGTCGCCGAAAAGGTTCTCGGTGACGAGCACATCGAAATCGCGGGGCGCGCGGACCAGATGGGCTGCGGTCGCGTCGACATGCTCGTCGATGACCTCGACACTCGGATAATCGAGGGCGACCTCATAGCAGACATCACGGAACAGACCCATCGTCATCGGCAGCACATTGGCCTTGTGCACGATGGTCACCCGCTGACGACGCGTCGCGGCCAGCCGGAACGCCTCCTGCGCGATCAGCTCACAAGCGCGGCGGGTGACGACGCCGACGGCCATCGCGACATCGGGTGTCGGCCGGAACTCCCCCGACCCGGCGAACATATTGCGGTCGGCATAGAAGCCCTCGCTGTTTTCCCTGACGATCACCAGGTCGATGAACGGCGCGGCCGCTCGCACACCCGTGAATGCCCGCGCAGGCCGGATATTGGCGTACAGCCCGAACCTCTTGCGAATGGCGCCGCCGGGCGCGACCGCCGCACGATGCACGTCCGGGTAGGACGCATTGTCGTGCGGTCCGAGGATCCACGCGTCGAGTCCCGCCAGACCGGTCAAGGTCGCCTCGGGCAGCGGCTCGCCGAACTCTTCGATCGCGCGGTGACCCATCAGCAACGGAACCCACTCCACCGGATTCGCACCGGCGGCAGCCATGGCCTCGTCGACCACTGCCCGCGTTGCCCGCACGACCTCGGGGCCGATCCCGTCGCCGTCGATCAGGCCGAGGCGGAGTGTCGAACTGTCGCGTTGCGTCGCATCGTTCACCAGGTCATCCTCCCGCCGCCGGTCGGCTGCGACCGAATCGCCCCACGGACACGCCGGAGGGCGCTACTTTCTGGGGACCATGGTGCAGTCGGTCGAATTACTGTTGGACGACGCAGCCGATGCGGAGATCCGACGGCAGTGGCAGTTGCTCGCGGACGCGGGCATTCCCAGTGTCGCGGCGAAGACCGCCGAGACCACGCGCCCGCACATCACCGTAGCGGTCGCCAGGCAGCTGTGGCCGCGCATCGATCACGTCCTCGAGCAGCAGAGTTTCCGGCCCTTCCCGGTACGTCTCGGTGGGTTGCTGGTGTTCGGCGCGCGCCATCCGATCCTGGTCAGGGCGGTCGTTCCGTCCGAGCAACTGCTCGCATTGCAGCGACGGATCTTCAGCATCGTGGCGCAGTGTCCCGGCGTTCCATCGAACCTGCACCCGGACGAGTGGACGCCGCACGTGACGCTGGCACGCCGCGTATCCCATCAACAACTCGGCGAGGCCGTGCACGCTGTCGCAAGAGACCGTGATTTCCCGGCGAGCATCGTGGGTATCCGGCGTTGGGACGGTGACCAACGGCGCGAGTGGCCGGTGGCCCGTGGAAGATAAAGAGAACGCCGGACGTTACAGCTGGCAATGAAACGACATGAGAGGACGTCATGGCCACCCAGACGCTGACCCAGCAGAACTTCGACGAGGTAGTCACCGGAAGCGACGTGGTACTCGTCGACTTCTGGGCAGAGTGGTGCGGCCCGTGCAAAAGCTTCGCGCCGACCTTCGAGGCCTCTTCGACCAAGCACCCCGATGTCGTCCACGGAAAGGTCGACACCGAGGCGGAGCAGGGCCTGGCCGCCGCGGCGAACATCCGCTCCATCCCGACCATCATGGCCTTCCGTGAGGGCGTTTTGGTGTTCGCGCAGCCCGGCGCGCTCCCGCCCGCCGCACTGGAGGATCTCGTCACCCAGGTGAAGGCCCTGGACATGGACGAGGTTCGCAAGCAGCTGGCCGAGCAGTCGGAGCAGACCGCAAAGTAAGGCGCACACACCCCGGGGCGGACCGTTCACCTTCGAGTGGTGAACGGTCCGTTGCGATTTCGGGGCCTGCGAGCCGTCGGGTCTACCCGGTCAACGAGCAATTCGGTTGACGCAGGCGATCATCGCGCGAATCGTCGACTCGGCGCCGTCATCGGCCATGGCCGCACTCCAGCCGCGCCTGCCGTTCACCTCGCATTGCACGAAGGTGGCGGTGCCTGCCTCGGTGCGGCGCTGGTGGAACTGCAAGATCTCGACCGGATAGCCCGCGTCGTAGAGTGCGGAGGTCATCGCCGCCACCGGACTACCGGTGGTGCTGAACGTCCGCAGCTGGTCGGCGAACTCCAGCGTCGCGACGCACTCCGCGCTCCCGTTACCGGCGAGCGACCAGTCGCTGAGCCGAATGTGTCCGGTGTGTTCGCAGTAGCGGTCGTAGAACTGCGCAGGCGTCAGGCCGCCGCATTCGGCCCGCAGGCCCTTGGGTGCGGCGGCGATGAATGCGCGTGTGTCGAGAGTAAGGATCGTCATTGCAATTCAGGTCTTCCCGAAGAGAATCGGCGGAGGGGACCAGCACTAACAATCAACAGCCCGCAGCGAGGGGACCGGTCCGAATCAGACCCCGCTACGGCGGGTTACTACGAGGAGAAGTCGCCGGGCAGCCACCATCGCGGTAAGCGGAATTAGCGCTGCGCTGTCGCGGTCTGCGACATTCAGCACGGCGCTGTGGCGGTCGGCGGGATTCGGCACGCGGTACACGATAGGGGCATCTCGACGCAATCGCAACCTTATTAGCACCCTCGGTGCGCCTACTCGTGAGTATCGTTTGCGCAGCTCACGGGATATGCGGCCGGACGGAGGCCGCAGCGTCGTGGCAGCCGATTTCACGGCGTCCAGGTATCGCGGCGCAATGGTGTGGGCGCGGGTACCTTCGACCGCATGGGCCTGCTCGTTGCCATGACAATTCCCGGACTGGCGATACTGCTGATGATGCTCGCCGCGGCCGAGGTGCTGTGGAGCCGCTTGACCGGCAGTCGCATCCTCCCATGGTTCGCGGACCGCCCGGGCCGCCCGGTCGCGGCCGCCGGTTTCGAAGAAGTCGCCGCCGCTTTCCAGGGCTCCAAGCGCCACGAGTTCGAGCAGCGCCAGACCGTGCTGATGCACAAAGAAGACAAGTCCGATGGCGCACCACCGCGCGACGAGATTGATCTGTCAGCAGGTTCGGCGCGACTGGTGCGCCACCGGGAGTAACACTCGACGCGCTCGAGTCCGACGTCGGAGATTTCCCGGCAGATCTGTGAGCAGAGCGGTCGCCACCGACCCCGGAGACCGTCATGCTGGCGAATAGGTTCCGCCGTTGATGGATTTCGATGGTCGTGTCGCCGGCACCGGCTGGAAGCCGACGGTCTCCCTCGCGTGGCGGCGACACAGTACGAGCTACTTGCCTACGAGCGCTGAAAAGTTGGGCAGCACAAGGGGTTTCCGCTGCCCAGCCCCATAGCCGCCGTCGTGGTCACCACCTCACGCAGCTTTTGCGGCCGAACGCACCGAGGGGCCCGGCTCGGCCACCGCATGTTCAACGGCGGCCTCCGCCCTCAGTGTGCCGCGGCATCCCAGCTGCGACCGGTGCCGACCGAGACATCCAGCGGCACCGACAGTGCGATGGCCGAGGACATCTGGTCACGGGCCAGCGTTTCCAGTGCCTGCCGCTCGCCGTTGGCGACCTCGAACACCAGCTCGTCGTGAATCTGCAGCAGCATCCTCGACCGCAGTCCCGCGGCCGTGATCGCCTTGTTCACGTTGATCATCGCGACCTTGATGATGTCGGCGGCGGTGCCCTGGATAGGAGCGTTCAACGCCATGCGTTCGGCGGCCTCACGGCGCTGACGGTTACTGGAGTCCAGGTCCGGCAAGTAGCGGCGGCGACCGAAGAGGGTCTCGGTGTAGCCGACCTTGCGGGCCTGCTCGACGACCTCGTAGAGATAGTCACGGATGCCGCCGAACCGGTCGAAATAGACATCCATCTGTTCCTTCGCCTCTTGCGTGCTGATCTTCAGCTGCGCGGAGAGACCGTAGGAGCTCAGACCGTAGGCGAGGCCGTAGGACATCGCCTTGATGCGGCGGCGCATCTCGGGATTCACCTCCGACAGCGGGATGTCGAAGGCCTTGGACGCGACGAAGGTGTGCAGATCCTCACCGGAGTTGAAGGCCTCGATCAGGCCCTCGTCGGCGGAAAGGTGCGCCATGATGCGCATCTCGATCTGGCTGTAGTCGGCGGTCATCAGCTCGGCGAAGCCGGAACCGACAACGAAGGTGTCGCGGATCTGGCGGCCGGTGTCGGTGCGGATCGGGATGTTCTGCAGGTTCGGCTCGGTCGAGGAGAGCCTGCCGGTCGCGGCGATGGTCTGGTTGAACGTGGTGTGGATGCGACCGTCGTCGGCGACGGACTTGAGCAGGCCGTCCACCGTGACCTTCAGGCGGGTGGCGTCGCGGTGCTCGAGCAGATGCTGCAAGAACGGGTGCTCGGTCTTCTCGAACAGCGATTCCAGCGCGTCCGCGTCGGTGGTGTAACCGGTCTTGGTGCGCTTGGTCTTGGGCATGTCGAGCTCGTCGAACAGCACCACCTGCAGCTGCTTCGGCGAGCCCAGGTTGATCTGCTTGCCGATCACCTCGTAGGCCGCGTTGGCCGCTTCGTTCACCTTGTCGGCGAACTGGCGCTGCAGCGTCTCCAACTGGTCGACGTCGACGGCGATGCCCGCGTCCTCCAGGGTGGCGAGCACGCCGAGCAGCGGCAGCTCCATATCCTCGAGCAGCGGAACGGATTCGATCTGCTGGAGTTCGGTGTCCAGCGCCGCGGCGAGGTCGACGACGGCCCTGGCGCGCAGCATTTCGGTCTGTGCGACCTCCGCGTCGACGGTGTCCTCGTCGTCGAGCAGCGAGAGCTGCGGCGTCTCGTCGGTTTCGGCACGCAGCTCGCGGCGCAGGTACCGCAGCGACAGGTCGTCGAGGTTGAAGCTGCGCTGGCCGGGGCGCACCAGATAGGCGGCCAGTGCGGTATCGCTGGTCAGCCCGGCCAGGGTCCAGCCGCGGCCGCGCAGCGCGTGCATCGCGGACTTGGCCTCGTGCAGCGCTTTGGGCACGGCGGGGTCGGCCAGCCACACGCCGAGCGCGGCGTCGTCCTCGGGGGTCAGCACCGTGACGTCGATGTAGCCGCTCTCGCCGTCGCCCCCCGCGATCGCGAGCGCGCGCACGTCCCCGTTGCCGGGAGTGCCCGATCCGACCACCGAAACACCGTGCCGGACACCGGCTTTCGCATGCTCGGCGAGCCAGGCCGCGACCGCGCCCACTTCCAGAGCACCACCGCTGATCTCGAAGCCCGCCTCGGCTTCCGGCTCCGGCGGCGCCAGCGTCTCGAACAGCCGGTCGCGCAGCACCCGGAATTCCAGATCGTCGAACAGCTGGTGGATCTTGTTGCGATCCCACGGCTGCTGAGCCAGCTGATCGGGGGTGTAGGGCAGCGGCACATCGCGCACCATCTCGGTGAGCTGCCGGTTGAGTACCACGCTGCTCAGATTGGCCCGCAGCGCATCGCCGACTTTGCCCTTCACCTCGTCGACCTTGTCGACGAGGGTGGCGAGGTCACCGTATTCGCGAATCCACTTGGCGGCGGTCTTCTCCCCCACACCCGGAATGCCGGGCAGGTTGTCGCTCGGGTCGCCGCGCAGGGCCGCGTAATCCGGGTACTGGGCCGGCGTGAGCTGATACTTGGCCATCACCTCATCCGGAGTGAACCTGGTCAGATCGGAGACGCCCTTGCGCGGGTAGAGCACCGTGACGTTGTCGTCGACCAGCTGGATCGAGTCGCGGTCACCGGAGACGATCAGCACACGGAAGCCCTCGGCGACCGCCTGGGTGGTGAGCGTGGCGATCAGGTCGTCGGCCTCGAAACCGTCGATCGCCATCACCGGAATGCCCATCGCGCCGAGCACGTCCTTGGTCAGCTCGACCTGCCCGCGGAACTCGTCGGGCGTGGCACTGCGATTGGCCTTGTACTCCGGGTACGCCTCGGTGCGGAATGTCTTGCGTGACACGTCGAAGGCCGCGGCGATATGGGTCGGCTTCTCGTCGCGGAGCAGGTTGATGAGCATCGCGGTGAAGCCGTACACCGCGTTCGTGGTCTGCCCGGTGACCGTCTTGAAGTTCTCGGCGGGCAGCGCGAAGAACGCGCGATAGGCGATCGAATGCCCATCCAGCAACAGCAGAGTCGGCTGCGGACCGGCCGCATCGGAGCCGGCTGCAGAGACGGAGCTCGAACGCTGATCAATGGTCGCTGGGGTCACGGTGAAGAGTCTAGGGAGGCCCACCGACATCTCACAGCGGCGGCTCCCACCCGCCGTGAGGCATCGAGTGTTACGTCCGATTTCCGCCGGACCGGGCCGCGGCTTGCGCCCAATATTTCCCCGTGACCACAACAATGTCCGCTTTGCAGCGGTTCTTCGCAGCGGAAGCCGCCTACATCACCACGGGCGGCGACTTCGCCGGTATGGCGGCCTGCCTTGCCCCCGATGTCGTGATGTATCAGGCCGCCAACCTGCCCTACGGCGGCGAATGGCACGGCCGGGACGGCATCCAGCGGTTCATGGCCGCGATGAGCGAAACCTGGTCGTCACTGGAGTTCCTCGAGCAGCGGTTCGTGGTGGACGGCGACGCGGTGGTCATCTACAACGTCGGCAGACTGCGAGCGCGCGCCACCGGCCGCGTGCTCGATACCTCGGTGATGCAGCTGATCACCTTCCGCGACGAGCTCATCAGCGAAATCCGGCCCTTCTACTTGGACACTGCGGCCGTCATGACGGCGGTGTCCGACACCGGGACGGCACTGTCCGATGCTGCGGTGGCCGCGACCCGTGACTCGGGCAGCGACGGGCCTGGCCACTGAGCACCCCGCAGAGGGTGGCTGGTCGGCCAGACCCGTCAGCTCATCATCTATCCAACGCCCAGATAGGCCGACTTCACCGCGGGATCGGTGAGCAGGTCGCGACCGGAGCCGGACTTGGTCACCTCACCGGTCTCCAGGATGTAGGCGCGGTCGCTGCGGGCCAGCGCCTGCTGAGCGTTCTGCTCGACGAGCAGCACCGTGGTGCCCTGCTTATTGATCTCCGAGATGATCCGGAAGATCTGCTGAATCACCATGGGCGCCAGCCCCATCGACGGTTCGTCGAGCAGCAGCAGCCGCGGCCGCGCCATCAACGCGCGGCCGATGGCCAGCATCTGCTGCTCGCCGCCGGACAGCGTGCCGCCGACCTGCTTGCGCCGTTCTTCGAGCCGAGGAAACATGCCGAACACCCATTCCAGGGTGCTGTCGTATTCCGATTTCGACTCGAACGGCCTTGCGTAGCAGCCCATGTCGAGGTTTTCCTGCACCGTCATGCCGGGGAAGACGCCGCGGCCTTCCGGTGCCTGGATCAACCCCAGCTTGACGCGCTCGTGCGCCTTCATATGAGTGATGTCGTGGCCCTCGAACAAGATGCGGCCGCGGGTCAGCGGCAGCAGCCCGGATAGAGCGCGCATCGTGGTGGTCTTGCCCGCGCCGTTCGCGCCGAGCAGTGTCACCAGCTCGCCGGGCGCCACCTGCAGCGAAATCCCGTGCAGCGCCTGGATTCTGCCGTAGTTGACGACCATGTCCGTGACTTCGAGCAGCGGGCCCGATGCGTCGCCGGGGCTGTCGGATTGCCTGTGTGATGCCATCGCCGTCCCTACCCGTCCGTCCCGTGTGTGTCGTCCGCTGTCCCCGGCTGGGCGCCCTCCTCGGGCGCACCGGCACCGTCGTCGGGCACACCGAGATAGGCATTGATCACATCGGGATTCTCGCGGATGTCGGCGGGCAGCCCGTCGGCGATCTTGCGCCCGAATTCCAGCACCACGATGCGGTCGGTCACGCCCATCACCAGCCGCATGTCGTGCTCGATCAGCAGGACGGTGAACCCGTCGTCGCGGATCTTGCGGATCAGATCCATCAGCGCGGACTTCTCGCTGGGATTGAATCCGGCGGCGGGCTCGTCGAGGCAGAGCAATTTCGGCTCGGTGGCCAGCGCGCGGGCGATCTCCAGCCGGCGCTGGTCGCCGTAGGACAGATTGCGCGCCTTCTCCACCGCGCGCGGTGCGATGCCGACGAACTCGAGCAACGCCATGCCGCGTTCGATGGCCTCGTGCTCCTCACGGCGATGCCGTGTGGTGCGGAAGATGGCGCCCGGCACCGAGGTTTTGTGCCTGGCGTCGGTGCCGACCACCACGTTCTCCAGCGCGGTCATCTCGGCGAAGAGCCGAATGTTCTGGAAGGTGCGTGCGATACCGAGGCGGGTGATGGCATTGCGCTTGGTCTTCGTCAGCGGCTTGCCATCGAAATAGACCACGCCCGACGACGGCCGGTACACACCGGTGATCGCGTTGAAGCAGGTGGTCTTGCCCGCACCGTTGGGCCCGATCAGGCCGAGGATTTCGCCGCGGCGAATCTCGAAACTCACGTTGTCCAATGCGGTGAGGCCGCCGAACTTCACGGTCAATCCGTCGGTGCGCAGCAGCGCTGCACCCACCGGCGTCTCGATCTCACGGCTCGGCGCGACCGCCTCCGCGACCGCCTCCGCGTCGCCGAGTTCCGGCAGCACGGCCGTCACATCGACAACGCCAGCGCTCGGCGTCGCTTCCGGTTCGGCGGCATAGCCGGCCGACATGTCCTCATTGTCGAATAGCGCGTCACCCGCGCCCGGCCCGGTCATGCCTGTTCCCCGATCACTTCGTTGCCGAACGGTTTGCGCACGGCCCGATATACCTGCCGCCCGTAGGCGAGCAACTTCTGTCGCACCGGGAACAACCCCTGCGGCTTGAAAATCATCAACACGATGAGCGTGACCCCGAAGAACAGGTACTTGAAGTCGCCGAGCGACTGCGCGCCCTGCTCATGGAATTTCAGCACGTTCCCGAGGACGATCAACATCCCGATCACCACGACGATCGCGCCGGCAAGATAACCGAGACGCACCGGCCGCTCCAGATCGCGTGCCCAGCGCTTCCACCCGACGATCATCGCGATGATGCCAACGATGGCCAGTCCGAGCAGCACGTAACCGACAACGGTCTGCCCGACCAGCTGCACCGACAGCAGCCGGTTCGGCAGGTACACGATGATGAACGCGCCGACGATCACGCCGAGCTTGTTGCCCTGACCACCGATGACGACCGCACAGAGGAACAGCATCGAGTTGATGATGTTGAACCCGCTCGGATTCACGAACTGCACCTGGCCCGCGTACAGCGCACCGGACAGGCCGCCGACCGCGGCGCCGATCATGAATGCCCACAGCTTGAACTTGAAGGTGGGCACCCCCATGATCTCGGCGGCGTCCTCGTCCTCACGGATCGCGACCCAGGCCCTGCCGACCCGACTGCGCTCCAGATTGCCGACGACCAGCAGCACGATGATCACCAGAACCATGCCGACCCAGAACCACCAGATGCCGGAGTTGGCCCTTGCGAAGATGTTCGAGGCTTCCGAGTCGCCGACGTTGCCCGCGGAGAACACACCGTTGGGCCGCTCCGCGGATTCACCGACGCGGGGATAGGCGATGCCGGACAGGCCGAGGCTGCCGTTGGTGAGGTCGCCGAGATTGTCGGCGAGCAACCGGACGATCTCGCCGAAGCCGAGCGTCACGATCGCCAGATAGTCGCCGCGCAACCGCAGCGTCGGTGAACCGAGAATCAGACCGGACACCGCGGTGACCGCCGCCGCCAGCGGCAGGCAGGCCAACCAGGCCCAGTCCTCACTCAGCCAACCGCCGTCGGTCTGGTTCCACGGGCTGTTGGGACTCGTCAGCAGACCCACCGTGTACGCGCCGACGGCGTAGAAGCCGACATACCCGAGATCGAGCAGACCAGCCTGTCCGACAACGACATTCAGGCCGATGGCGAGCAGCGCGTACATCGCGAACTGGGCCATCACGCCACCGAAGCTGGTACCGGGAGTATCCAGGAACGGCGGCGGGTACAGCGGCAGCAGTGCCAGCAGAATGATGGCGGGCACGCCGACCCCCCACTGGGCGGGCCGCGACAGCCCGGCCCACCAGGTCCGCAGTGCATCACCGACGCCGTGCTCGGAGGTCTCTTCCGGCCCGCTCTGCCGTGGCGGCGGGCTCTTTACCGTGTCGGTCATGCGCGCGCCTTTCCGAGGCTCTCACCGAGGATGCCGGACGGGCGAATCATGAGCACCAGAACCAGGACAACGAACGCGACCACGTCACGCCATTCGGTACCGAAGAGGATCTGGCCGTAGTTCTCCGCCAGCCCGAGCAGCAACCCGCCGAGCAGCGCGCCCCGCAGATTGCCGATACCGCCGAGCACCGCGGCGCTGAACGCCTTGATGCCCAGGATGAAGCCGCCCGAGTAGATGATCCCGTTCGGAATCTTGAGCGCGTACAGCAGCGCGGCCGCACCGGCGAGCACGCCGCCGATCAGGAAGGTCAACATGATGATTCGCTCCCGCGAAACACCCATGAGCGTCGCGGTGTCGGGATCCTGTGCCACCGCCCGGATGCCGCGACCGAACTTCGTCCGGTTGATCAGCACCTCGGTGGCGATGGCGAGGATGACGGCGGCGACGATGATCACGATCGTCACATTGGTGACATCCGCTCCGCCGAAGCTGAACTGTTTGGTCGGCTCGACCAGCATGATCGGCTTCTGCGCGTTGGTGCCGCCCAGCTTCGGCCACACCTTCGGCACCACGAAGTGCATGATCTCCTGGATCACGAAGGAGGCGCCGATGGCGGTGATCAGAAAGATCAGCGGTTTGGCTCCGCGCTTGCGCAGCGGCCGATAGGCCACCCGCTCCAATCCGACTGCCGCGGCGCCGGATACGGCCATACCGAAGATCATCGCCAGTGCGAGATAGGTGACGGTGAGAACGATGCCTTGGGAGTAGACATCACCGCTCGGTGAAAACCCGAGCAGCATAAGCCCGACATACTGGCCGAACAGGCCGAGCATGAAGATTTCGGAATGGGCGAAATTGATCAGCCGCAGTACGCCGTAGACCAGGGTGTAGCCGACAGCGACGAGTGCGTATATCGCACCGTAGGACAATCCGTCGACGGTCAGTCGCCAGAAATCGTCGATCACTCCTTGATAGTTGAAGTCGATCGAGCCGCCGGCTAGTTGTACAGCACCGGCCAATACTGTTGAAGTCATTCGTAATTCGCCCTCATTCATTCGCGCTCACGAAACAGCAGCACGTACAGGGATTCGCGCGAACCCCCATACGTGCTGCGCGTTTCGTGGGTGCGGGTTACTTGACTGTGTAGATCCAGATCAGTGCATTGGACAGTTCCCCGTTGGGGTTCCACTTGTACTGACGCGCCAGACCGGGACCGTCATAGGACCGCACGTACTCGAGCAGTTCGGGACGGGTCACCTTGCCGCTGTCGATGCCCTTGCTCAGGATCGTGGCCAGGTCGTAGGCCTCGACCGAGTAGACGCCGGGAGCTTGACCGTTGAGCGCCTCGTAATCCTTCGCGAACTTCTCCGGGGCCGGACCACACGGGCAGGTCAGCGTCGCACCGTTGGCCGAGCTACCCGCCTGCGAAAGGAACTGCGGATCGTTGACGCCGTCCGGGCCGACGAAGACGGCCTTGACGCCACCGGACTTCAACTGCTGCGCCAGCGGTGCGCCCTCGGCGTAGTAACCCGAGTAGAAGACCGCGTCCGCGTTCGCGCTCGCGATCTTGGTGACGGTGGCGGAGAAGTCCTTGTCACCGGTCTTGATGCTGGCCGCGCAGCTCGGATCCGCTGCGGCGCCGAGCCCCTCGGTGATGCTCTTGGCCAGGCCGGTGCCGTAGTCGCTGTTGTCCTGGACGACGCAGACCTTCTTGTAGCCTGCGCTGCCGACGAGGTACTTGGCGACCGACGGACCCTGAATGTCGTCGTTGGCCAAGCCGCGGAAGAACGTATTCCAGCCGTTCTGCGTGAGTGTGGCATTGGTGGCCGAGGAGGTGACCGAGACCAGGCCCGCATCACTGAGGATCTTGCCGGTCGCCTTGGTCTCACCGGAGAACGCGGGACCGACGAGGCCGATGATCGACTTGTCGTTGACGATCTGCGGGATGACCTGGGTGGCCTTCTGTGGGTCGCCCTCGGTGTCGAACTGCTTGAGCTCGATCTTGCAGCCCGCGTTCGCCTTGTTGTGCTGATCGAGCGCCAGCTTCACGCCCGACACGATGTTGATGCCGAGAGCCGCGTTGGGGCCGGTCAATGCGCCTGCGAAAGCAATCGTGGTACCGGCCGGACAGGTCGCCTTGCCGTCGCCCGCCGGATCGGCGGCCTTGGCCGGATCGGTCTTCGGGACCTGCTTGCCGTCGATGTCCACCTGTGCCACCGGCTGGATGGACAGGCTTCCCGCACCATTTGTGCCGGATGAACCCGATTCGTTGGTCGATTTGTCACTGCAGCCCGTCAGCACGAGTGCAGCCGCGGCACCGGCTACCAATACTCCTCGTGTCGAACGACTGCGCCATATCGAACTAAGCACGTCCCTCACCTCTACGTCCTGTACTCCCTCGGCTCGCCGAGGAGGCCGACCACGTCGGCCCGGTCAGAACATAGCGTTGCCACGTTAGTTCCGCATCACATTCGCGTCATGCGAACGACATTGTTTCGAATTCTTCTTCGCGAATGCGTTTCAACGAAGTAAATTTTCCGGCCGTGACCGGCCAAGGCCCTCAGAGGGTCACTTCGGGGCCAGGTTCTCCAGCACCACCTCGGCTACCGCTTTCATGGTAGTCCGGCGGTCCATCGCGGTGCGCTGAATCCACTTGAATGCCTGCGGCTCCGACAGCCCCTGCGTCTGCATGAGCACACCCTTGGCCCGCTCCACCAGTTTGCGCGTCTCCAGCCGATCGGAGAGATTGGCGACCTCGCTCTCCAGCGCGGTGATCTCATGGAAGCGACTCGCCGCCAATTCGATGGCGGGCACCAGATCGGATTTCGTGAACGGTTTCACCAGATACGCCATCGCGCCCGCGTCGCGCGCCCGCTCGACCAGATCGCGCTGACTGAATGCAGTCAGAATCACCACCGGCGCAACGCGTTTCGACGCAATTTCGGCCGCGGCGTCGATGCCGTCGCGGCGCGGCATCTTCACATCCATGATGACCAGGTCCGGCCGATGCTCCACCGCGAGATCGACAGCCTGCTGACCGTCACCCGCTTCGCCGACAACCTGGTAGCCCTCTTCGGTCAGCATCTCCACCAGATCCATACGGATGAGCGCCTCGTCCTCCGCGACGACGACCCGCTTCGCCCCGGCGTCCCGCTTCGTGGCGGCGCCCCCTGCTGTACTGCTCATAGGTAGACCCCTCTGGTTCCGATGCCTGTCCCGACACGCCGAAGGGTGGCCGTGGCCCATGTGCCGGTCCATCGGCCCACCGTTGCGCTGTCGAGTGATGTAAAGAGTACCTTTCACTTCGGCATAGAACCCATATACCCTGCGCAAACCGCCCGTCCGCGCCGCAGAGGGGAACCCATTCGCGTTCGACGCCACCCACCCGCTATGCTTTGCAACCGGTGCGCCGATTTGGCGGAACTGGCAGACGCGACGGTCTCAAAAACCGTTGTCCGAAAGGACGTGTGGGTTCGAGTCCCACAATCGGCACCAACGCAGCAGGCGGTGTGCTCCTCACGAGCACAGGCCGTTTGTCTTGCCCACACCCCGGCTCGCACGGTCGAACCGGATTCCGACTCACCGCGTATTTCCCGCGTAGGGTGAGCAGCACACACCTCGGTTTCGGAGGTCCCCCGCATGCGAGTGAACAGAACGACAGTCGATCTGTCCGAGTATCCGGACCTGGTAGTCGTCTACCTCGGGATGCGGGTGCGCCGACCGCGCGGGATCCTGCGTCTGCTCGGGCTCGGGCCGAAACTCTATAAGTCACACAAGGATCAGCCCGAGGGGCTACTACTGCACGAGGACGTGGTCTGGGCGCTGTTTCCGCCGCACTGGGGGGCGCGGCAGTACTGGCGCGATCTCGACAGTCTGGAGCGGTGGACTCGCTCGGCGCCGCACCGCGATTGGTGGCAGAAGTTCCTGCGCGACTCCGGCGGCACCGGGTTCTGGCATGAGGCCTATTTCCTGCGCGGCGGGATCGATGCCATGTACGACGATATGGAGACCGCCACCGGGCTCGCGCGCTTCGCGCCCGTCGTCGCCTCGCGCGGCCGGAGGTTCTCCACCCGCGGCCGCGTGCACGACGAGGCGGCGAAGGTGGCGCCGGTGATCGACGAATCCGATTACTACGGAACCGAATCCGGCTGAGGCCGCACCTTGCCGACGGCGGCGGCTTCCCAGCGCTGACGATATCGGTCGCCGACATCATGATTGAATTCATTCATATCGGGTAACAACGCGAATACGCCCAGACCTCGATGACGGGCCGGCCACCGGTCGGCGACGCCCGTCGAGCGTCTCTCCGAACACGAGGGCGTACTTCGTGTACGCCGCGCAACGCACAGATGAATATGTGCTCGTGGCGGTGTGATTCGCGGCCTGGCCGCTTCTGAATCGTTATCTGCCGTCCTACCGTATCCCCATGCACGTCCTGTTCGTCTGCAACGGCAATGTCTGTCGTTCGGTGATCGCCGAGCGGCTTACCCGCGCCCTCGCTGTCGAACACCGCCTCGCCGGCCTCACCGCGGAGAGCGCGGGAACCCGTGCGCTGGTCGGCTTCCCCGTGGAACCACTCGCGGCTCAGACCATCTCGGGCCTGGGCGCCGACCCCGACAACTTTCGCGCGCGCCGCCTGGAGCCGGGCATGATCGACCGCGCCGACCTGGTGCTCACGATGACCGAGCAGATCCGCGACCAGGCCACGTCGATGGGTTTCGGCGCGGCGCCGCGCACCTTCACCCTGCTGGAGGCGCACCGGATCGCCAAAGTGACCGGCGCGCGCAGCATTGCCGATCTGCATCGCGCCCGCCACGACCTCGCACTGGTCGGCCGCGAGAACATCGCCGACCCGGTCGGCCTGTCCGAGGCCGCATTCTGTGAGGTCGGCGATCGGATCGCCGAGGCGCTGGTGCCGCTGCTGCTCACGCTGGCCCCCCACGAGCAGCGCAAGCGAGTCGACGACGAACGTCCCGGTCTCGTGGTGGCGCCGGGAGCCGCGCCCGCACCGCTCGCGGCATTCCTGGCGGCGCACCGGATCCCGTGACACCGGGTGCGGTGCGCCGGACGCATCCGCGCGAATTCGGCCCTTGCTGTGTTCATCATGTGCATCGAGGGTTTAAACTCCCCGCGAACAACATTCCGCCGTTGCTGGTTCGACACACGACAGGAATCAGACATGCCGAAACGAATTTCGGATGTTTCGCTCCATGTTTATGTGACACCGGAAACCCTGGAGCGCGTCGTCGACTCGGTGCGCGCCGTGGTGGACGACCACCTCCAGGATCGCGAGGTGTTCGCGTGGCGCTTCACGCTGCCTGTCGACTCCGACGCACCGGACCACATGATGCTCGAAACCCAGTGGCGGGTAGACCATCCCGGCCAGGAGCCGGATGGCCGCCGCACCTATGAGATCGCGCTGAGCCTGGTGGGGGCCGCGCGCGATCTCACGGCACCGAGCCTGGCCGCCCTGGAGCGCAGGCTGATGCTGGAAACCTCTTGCGGCCCCACGCAATTAGCCGTCCCTCGAACCATCCGGGTACAGCGCCGCGACAGCTTCGACTTCGAGACCGAGCGCGAGCCGCTCTAGCTCAGGCCCGCGACGGGAAGTGGCGGATCAGGCCTTCCTGCACCACGGTGGCGAGCAATTCGCCGGTGCGCGAGAAGAACTTGCCCGTCGCCAGCCCACGGGAGCCCGCGGCGACCGGGGATTCCGTGGCGTACAGCGCCCACTCGTCGAAGCGAAACGGGCGGTGGAACCAGATCGAATGATTGACCGTCGCCGCGATGATCCGGTCGAGGCCCCAGGAAAGACCGTGTGTGGTGATGATCGAGTCGAGCACCGTGGTGTCCGACGAATAACCAAGCGTCGCAACATGAATCAGCGGATCGTCGGGCAGCCTGCCGTCGGCGCGCATCCACACCCGGTTGTGATTGAGCCGCTCGCCGGTGCCCTTCATGATCCAGGCCGGGTCGTTGGTGTAGCGCATATCGATCGGATGCGGGGCCTTGATGAACATCTCCAGCTTGTCTTCCAAGCCTTCGAAGCTCTCCTCCACCCGCGGCAGCGTTTCCGGATCCGGAACGACCGGCTGGGTGGCGGAGTGCTCGAGTCCCTTGCCCCAATCCTGGAACGCGGCAAGCATGACGAACAGCTCCTGGCCGTCCTGGCTTGCGGTCACCGTGCGGTTGGCGAACGAGCGCCCGTCGCGGTGGCGGTCGACCCGGTATTCGATCGGCTTCTTCACATCGCCACCGCGCACGAAGTGCGCGTTCACCGCGTGTACCGGACGGTCACCGACCGTCCGCCCCGCCGCCATGATCGCTTGCGATACGAGCTGCCCGCCGAACGTGCGGCTCCACACCTTCTCCGGATGCTGGCCGACGAAGACATCCTCGTCGACCTGCTCCAGATCGAGCAGTCCGAGCAACACCCGCAGATCGGAACCCTCCGTCGACGTCGAACCGACGCCGACGGCACCACTCAGGGAAGCGGTCACTCTAATGGTCCTCCTCACCGATACGGTGCACATGGATCAGGTTGGTCGACCCGACGGTACCGGGCGGGGAGCCCGCAACGATTACCACCAGATCACCTTTCTGATATCGCTCCATCGACAGCAGTGCTACATCGACCTGATGGATCATCGCATCGGTGCTGTCCACTGTCGGCACAATGAAGGTTTCGGTGCCCCAGGTCAGCGACAGCTGGCTGCGCACCTCCGGCAGCGGAGTGAACGCCAGCAACGGCAGCGGGGTGTGCAGCCTGGCGAGCCTGCGCACCGTGTCACCGGACTGGGTGAACGCCACCAGCGCCTTGGCGTTGAGCCGCTCACCGATGTCGCGGGCCGCGTAGGAGATGACACCGCGCTTGGTGCGCGGCACGTGGGTCAGCGGTGGCACCCGCGTCGATTCGGTCTCCACTGCGTGCACGATGCGCGCCATGGTGCGCACCGTCTCGATCGGGTACGCACCGACCGAGGTTTCGCCCGACAGCATCACCGCGTCGGCGCCGTCGAGCACCGCGTTCGCGACGTCGGAGGCCTCGGCCCGAGTCGGGCGCGAGTTCTCGATCATCGACTCCAGCATCTGGGTCGCGACGATGACGGGCTTGGCGTTCTCCCGTGCCATCTGGATGGCGCGCTTCTGCACGATCGGCACCTGCTCGAGCGGCAGCTCGACGCCGAGGTCACCGCGAGCGACCATGACCGCGTCGAAGGCGAGCACGATGGCCTCGAGGTTGTCGATCGCCTCCGGCTTCTCCAGCTTGCCGATCACCGGCACGCGGCGACCGACCCGGTCCATCACGTCGTGTACGAGTTCCACATCCGAGGGCGAACGCACGAACGACAGCGCGATGAAGTCCACGCCGAGCTTCAGTGCGAACTCGAGGTCCTCGATGTCCTTTTCCGACAGCGCGGGCACGGAGACATCCATACCCGGCAGCGAAACACCCTTGTTGTTGCTGACCGGTCCGCCCTCGGTCACCCGGCAGACGACATCGTTGCCCTCGACGCCGGTGACCGTCAGCCCGATCTTGCCGTCGTCCACCAGCAACCGGTCTCCCGGCTTGGCGTCCTTGGCCAGTTCCCGGTAGGTGGTCGAGACACGGTCGTGGGTGCCGACGATGTCGTCGACGGTGATGCGGACCTCTTCACCCGTCGCCCACACCGTGCGGTCCTCGATGAACCGGCCGAGCCGGATCTTCGGACCCTGCAGGTCGGCGAGAATACCGACCGCACGACCGAGGTGGTCGGAAGCGGCCCGCACCTTCTTATAGTTCTCGGCGTGGTCGGCGTGTTCGCCGTGGCTGAAATTCAGCCGCGCCACGTCCATGCCGCTTTCGACGAGTTCTCGAATACGGTCCTCGGTGGCAGTGGCCGGGCCGAGAGTGCACACAATCTTCGTCCGTCGCATCACGAGTAGAGCCTAGTCCCGCCGGGTGTAGTGGTCTTGTCGTGGCCTCGGTGAAACCTTGGTGAAAAATTTGCACACAAGTTGGTGGAACATACGAACGAGCGGTCATCGCGCGACATGACGGCTCAATCGCGTTTCCAGCCGGGTCTGCCCGAAACCGAGGACCAGGCAGATCGCCCAGTAGTAAAGCGCCGCGACACCATAGAGGGCGAAGAAATCGAAGGTCGGGGCGGCCGCGATCTGCGCGGTCCGCAGCAACTCGGTGACCAGAATGGTCGAGGCGAGCGAGGTGTCCTTCACCAGCGAGATCAACGTATTCGACAGCGGTGGCACCGCGATCCGCGACGCCTGCGGCAGGATGATCAACCGCATCATCATCGGATACGACATGCCGAGCGCTTGGGAAGCCTCCCACTGCCCGTCGGCCACGCTCAGAATCGACGCGCGCACCACCTCCGCCGCGTAACCACCGACATTGAGACTGAAGGCGATCACCGCCGCCGGAAACGGGTCGAGCACGATGTGGAACTGCGGCAGCGCGTAGAAGACGATGAACAACTGCACCAGCAGCGGCGTACCCCGGATGATCGAAATGTAGAACCGGGCGGCCGCCTGGACCGGCCACACCGGTGACATCCGTGCCAGAGCCAGGAGCAGCGCAATGGCCAGACCGATGACGAAACTGACAGCCGTCAGCGGAATGGTCTTGGTGATCGTGGCCTGCAACATCGGCCACAGGTTGTGCCAAATGAGTTCCCGCGTAGCGGCATCCATGGCAGGGCGCTGCTACTTGCTGATGTCGGTGCCGAAGTACTTCTCGGAGATCTGGGCCAGTTTGCCCTCGGCGCGGAGTTGATCGAGCGCCTTGTTCACCTCGGCGACCAGCGCGTCATCCTTGCGGGCCGCGAAAGCCTGGTGACTGGTTTCACCGGTCTTGCCCGACACCTTCACGCTGGTGTCGCCGGTCTTCTTGGTGTACTCGGCAACGGCGAGGGTGTCGTTGACGGTGGCGTCGACGCGGCCGTTCTTCAGCAGCTGGATGGCCTGCACGAAACCTTCGACCGCTTCGACTTTCGCGCCTGCGCCGGTGGCGACCTTGCTCCAGTTGCTGGTGGCCGACTGAGCGCAGGTCTTGCCGTTCAGGTCGGCGAGAGTGGTGATGCCGTTGTTGTCGGTGCGCGTGACGATGACGCCCTCGGAGGTGGTGTACGGCTGCGACAGCGAGTACTTGGCCTTGCGCTCATCGTTGACAGTCACCTGGTTGGCGACCAGATCGAAGCGCTTGGACTCGAGGCCGGCGAAGATCGCGTCCCACGGCGTCTGCACGAACTCGACCTTCTTGCCGAGCTTGTCGGCAACAGCCTGGACCACCTCGATGTCGTAGCCGGTGAGCTTGCCGTCGGAGCCCTGGTAGCTGAACGGGGAGTAGGTGCCCTCGGTGCCGACCTTGATCACGTTCGGGTCGTCACTGCCGCACGCGGAAAGCCCGGTGGCGGCGACGATGGCGAGCATGGCGGCGGCGAACAACTTGCGACGCACGAAATCCCTCTCTTCGGTGCGTGGAGTGTCCACACACAACACACAGATCGACCGACGTTACGCCGGGATCGTTTCGAGGAACAGTATCGCGATCATGGTGATCGGAACTGGCTTTAGCACCCGAAATACCTGTCGGGCCGCCGCACCGGTGCGGTGCGGCGGCCCGACAGGGTGAAAAGGCGTGCTCAGTCGCGCAGTGGACGGCCGTCGCTATCGGGCACCTTGCCCACCAGCATCATGATGCCGTCGACCAGCGGCCAGATGCCACCGATGCCACAGGTCAACCAGGTGACCGCGATCTGCGCGATGGCGATGCCGGTATAACCGGTGTAGAAGCGGCCGACACCGAACGCGCCGAGGAAGATCTGCAGCAGCCCCGCGATCAGCTTCTGCTTATCCGAGAAGGGCACACCGAACTGGTCACGCCCGTAGGGCGCTTCCGGATCGTTCGGGTTGTATCCCTGTGGCTGCTGGTACGGCGCGGGTGGGTAGCCACCCGGCTGCCCGTAGCCACCCGGCTGCCCGTAGCTCCCCGGCTGCTGCTGTGCGTACGGGTCGGCGGGCTGACCGAACTGCGGCTGGCCGTACGGATCGGCCTGCGGGTACTGCGGCTGGCTCGGGTCCGCCGACTTGTTCAAGTCCGGCCCCGTACCGGGCGGGCCGTACTGCGGTCCTGGGTTGTAAGGGTCGGTCACTAAATGTCCTCCTCATTTGTGCGGGCACCCTGTGCTGGCCCCCGGCCGTGCGATCTGCCGAGCGAGCAACTGCCGCGACGATCACGAGACATTCTTGCCGGAACCGACATGATTTGTCGCCCTGTCGAATCGGCCACGGCAGTCCGGCGACCGAGGTTGCTCGTCTCGGTAGATATCGCGGACAGTGCCCGCGATGTTGCCGTGCACGCAGAATTGGGGGCTACTTCTGCTCGGCGGCAGTGTCCTTCTGCTCCACAGCAGTGCTGGTAGTCGGCGCCGCGGGCGATTCCTGGTCGGCGGACCGATCCGGCTCGGTGGACTTCTCGCAGCCGGCGGATTCCGTGGACGGGATGTCCTTCGCTGCATCGGTTGTCCGCTCGGGCTCCGCAGTCTGCTCGGACTTGTCCAACTCGACGGCGTTGTCCGAATCGTCTGCCGTGATCGCCGCGGCATCCTTGTCGCCGCCGGTGTCCTCGGTCGATTCCGTGTCCTTGTCGGTCACCGCGTCCGGCTGCGGCGCCGCGTTCTCGTCTGTCGACGCGGCATCGGAGGTCTCGGCCGTCGCCTGCGCCGCTGCGGCAGCGCGCAGGGCGGCGATCTGCCAAGGCCACGGGCGCGATCCGGTGCTGGGTTGCAGCTGCTCGGCGGTCTCACGGCCCTTCGTCGCGAGGACGAAATAGGCGACGGCGGCCAGGAATACCAGGGCCGAGGTGAACGAATTGATCCGGATGCCCGCGATCTTGGTGGCCTCGTCGGCGCGCATCAGCTCGACGAAGAAGCGGCCGACGCAGTAGCCGGCAACGTACAGCGCGAACAGCCTGCCGTGGCCGATTCGGTAGTGTTTGTCGATCTGCACCAGCAGCACCACGATCAGCAGGTTCCACAGCAATTCGTAGAGGAACGTGGGGTGCACGACCTTGTCGACGACGCCGGTGGAGACACCGTTCATCGGGTCGAGCTTGCCGTCGTCGTCGAAGCGCAGGTAGATCTCCAGGCCCCAGGGCAGGTCGGTCTCGCGCCCGTACAGTTCCTGGTTGAAGTAGTTGCCGAGGCGGCCGATGGCCTGCGCGAGCAGGACCGGGGGGGCGATCGCATCACCCAAGGCGGGCAATGGGATTCGGTAGACCCGGCAGCCGATCCACGCACCGACACCGCCGAGGAACACCGCACCCCAGATGCCGAGGCCGCCCTGATAGATCTTCAGCGCATCGATCGGATGGCCGTCGGCGCCGAAGTACTTCTGCCAGTCGGTGGCCACGTGATACAGCCTGCCGCCGACGAGGCCGAAGGGCACCGCGAACATCGCGACATCGAGGATCGCGCCGGGCTGCCCGCCCCGTTCGCGCCAGCGCCGCTCGCCCCACCAGATGGCGACGACGATGCCGAGGATGATGCACAGGGCGTAGGCCCGGAGCGGAAACGGCCCGATCTGCCACACACCCTGCGCGGGACTGGGGATGTAGGCCAACACATCAGCGGTGACGCCACCATTGCTCAGGACGCTGTCTGCGAGGACTCGTAAGGTCACGGGGCCAACCGTAGCGGAGCGTTATGTGCGACGTTGCCACCACCACACCGCGGCGCCGACGCCGAGGCTCAGCAACCCGGCCCCGATGGCCGACAGCGCTTCGACAACGACCGGCTCGGCCCGGGTCAGCGCCGCGACACAAGGTGCGAGAACAAAGAATACGAGCAGGCTCGCCACCACAGGTCGCGGCGAAGGCGACCGCTTCGGTGCGCTCATGCTTGTTCATACGATGGCGCGAGCCAGGCGGTTCAGCGCTGCTTGTCCGATCGGACACCGGGCGCTGACTTCAGCACCGAACTGTCGGTGCTGCAGCGAAGCTCACGAGCGGCACGGCTCACTCGTGGCGGTGCGGCAGCGGCCGGTCGAGCGGCCCGATGCAGTGTGTCAGGAAGCGACGGTCGCGGACCGGACGCCCTCGGCCAGTTCCTCGGTCAGCGCGCGCACCGCGTCCAGCCCCTCGGCGGCGGCGCTCACCAGCGCTGAGCCGACAATGACACCGTCTGCGTACGAAGCGATTTCGGCCGCTTGCGCACCCGAGCGCACGCCGAGACCGACGCCGATCGGGATATCGGAATGGGTCCGAATCCGCGCACACAGTGCGGGTGCCGCGGAAGACACCACATCGCGGGCACCGGTGACACCCATGGTCGACGCCGCGTAGATGAACCCTCGGCTCGCTTCCAGCGTCTTCACCAGGCGTTCCTCGGTGGAGGACGGCGCGACCAGGAAAATCCGATCCAGGTCGTGCGCGGCCGAGGCGACGAACCAGTCGTCGGCCTC
Source organism: Nocardia sp. NBC_00403 (assembly GCF_036046055.1). NCBI lineage: Bacteria > Bacillati > Actinomycetota > Actinomycetes > Mycobacteriales > Nocardiaceae > Nocardia > Nocardia sp. NBC_00403. The sequence continues at coordinate 3,833,228 of NZ_CP107939.1, read as the reverse complement.
GTCCGGGATCAGGTTCGGGGTGATGATGCCTGCCCCGCCCGCCGTGGCCAGATCGCGCGCGAACTTCTCGACCCCGTACTGCAGCACCGGGTTCCAGTAGCTCATCACGACGGCCTTGCCGCCCGCCGCGGTGATCGCCTCGACCACCGAGAACACGTCGCGCACCCGGACTCCGCCGCGCAGCGCCTGCTCGGCGGCGGCCTGGATGGTCGGCCCGTCCATCACCGGGTCGGAGTACGCGACGCCGACTTCGACAATGTCGCAACCGGATTCGACCATGGCACGGACGACCTCGATGGATCCTGCGAGGTCCGGATAACCCGCGGGCAGATAGCCGACCAGCGCGGCGCGGTTCTCGGCGCGGCAGGCGGCGAAAGTGTTGGCGAGGCGGGACTGCTGACTCATTCGACGCTCTCCTTGTCGGCGCCGGGTTCGTCGAAGAGCCCGAACCATGTCGCCGCGGTGTCCATGTCCTTGTCGCCACGACCCGACAGGTTCACCAGGATGATCGCGCCCTTGCCCAGTTCCTTGCCGAGTTGCAGCGCACCGGCCACCGCGTGCGCGGACTCGATGGCCGGGATGATGCCCTCGCAGCGGCTGAGCAGCAGCAGCGCGTCCATCGCCTCGGTGTCGGTGATCGGTCGGTACTCGGCGCGCCCGATGTCCTTGAGGTAGGCGTGCTCCGGGCCGACGCCCGGGTAGTCCAAACCCGCGGAGATGGAGTGCGATTCGATGGTCTGGCCATCATCGTCCTGCAGCAGATACGAGTAGGCGCCCTGGAAGGCGCCGGGCGTGCCGCCGGTGAAAGTGGCCGCGTGCCTTCCGGTTTCGACGCCGTCACCGGCCGCCTCGAAGCCGATCAGCCGGACGCCGGCATCGTCGAGGAAGGGGTGGAAGATGCCGATCGCGTTGGAGCCGCCGCCGACACAGGCCACGACCGCGTCGGGCAGCCGTCCGGTCGAGGACTGCACTTGGGCGCGAGCCTCCAGGCCGACGACGCGCTGGAAGTCGCGCACCATCAACGGGAATGGATGCGGGCCCGCTGCGGTGCCGAAGCAGTAGTACGTGTCGTCCGCGTTGGACACCCAGTCGCGCAGCGCCTCGTTGATGGCGTCCTTGAGGGTTTGCGAGCCGGTGGTCACCGACACCACCGCGGAGCCGAGCAGCCGCATGCGGGCCACGTTCAGCGCCTGCCGTGTGGTGTCGACCGCGCCCATGTAGATGACGCATTCGAGGCCGAGCAGCGCGCACGCGGTGGCGGTAGCGACGCCGTGCTGGCCCGCACCGGTTTCCGCGATGACCCGTGTCTTGCCCATTCGCTTGGCGAGCAGTGCCTGACCGAGCACGTTGTTGATCTTGTGCGAGCCGGTGTGGTTCAGGTCCTCGCGCTTGAGCAGAATGCGGGCGCCACCGGCATGCTCGGCAAGCCGGGTGCACTCGAAGACCGGCGAAGGCCGGCCGGTGTAGTCGCGCTGCAGCCGGTCGAGCTCGTCCAGGAACGAGGGGTCCAGCCTGCACTTCTCGTACTCGGCGGTGACCTCCTCGATCACCGCCATCAGCGCCTCGGGGACATGCCTGCCGCCGTACACGCCGAAGTGTCCGCCGACGTCGGGCTCATGGGTGCTCTTGTGCGCGACGCCGGCGCTGGCCTGCGGTAATGCCGTCACCGCTGTCACCGGCCCCGCCGCGCGGGCTTCGGGCAGGACGGGTGGGTGCCCGCGGTCACCAGCTCGGAGACGGCGGCGCGGGGATCGCCACTGGTCACCAGGCCCTCGCCGACCAGCACGGCGTCCGCACCCGCACCGGCATAGGCCAGCAGGTCGCCGGTGCCGCGGATACCGGACTCGGCGATCCGGATGACCTCGGTGGGCAGGCCGGGCGCGATACGCGCGAACACGTCCCGATCGACCTCGAGCGTCTTGAGGTTGCGGGCGTTCACGCCGATCACCGAGGCACCCGCCTCGAGTGCGCGGTCGGCCTCTTCCTCGGTGTGCACCTCGACGAGCGCGGTCATGCCGAGCGATTCGGTGCGGTCGATGAGCGAGGACAGCACGTCCTGCTCGAGTGCCGCAACGATCAGCAGGATGACATCGGCACCGTGCGCGCGGGCCTCATGGATCTGGTACGGCCCGACGACGAAATCTTTGCGCAGGATCGGGATGGTCACCGTGGCGCGGACGGCATCGAGGTCGTCGAGCGAGCCGTGGAAGCGGCGACCTTCGGTCAGCACGCTGATGATGCGCGCGCCGCCGTCTTCATACGCCTTGGCCAGACTGGCCGGGTCCGGGATGTCCGCGAGCTCCCCCTTGGAGGGGCTGGCCCGCTTGACCTCGGCGATGACGCCGATGCCGTCCTCGAGGAGTGCGGCGCGGGCGTCCAGCGGCGAAGGCGCCGCCGCGGCCGCGGCCTTGATTGCCTGGAAGTCCAGGAGGGCTTCCCGAGCGGCGACATCCGCGCGGACCCCGTCGAGAATCGAGTCGAGTACCGTCATCTGGCTCGAATCCTTTCTGGGGAGACGCAACTTGCTGCCTGAGAATCCCCCCAGGCGCTGTCTCACCGATGCTGACAAAGAATAAATGGCTGCTTGCGGCGCTCTCGCGCCGGGGTTTGTCGGGACCTGCCCAGACACTTCACTCGGCATGTTTGCCCTGATCATCACGCGGCGAACCGGCCTCCTCGGTCGGGTCGGTGCCCGCGTCGAGCGCGTCCCACAGCACGCGCTCGGAAAGCTGTCCCGAGGCCGAATTCGCCCCGGCGGCAGCGTCTTCCGCCCGTCGCTGCGTCACCTGTTCGGTGGCGGCGGCCCGCCGGAACACCGGGTTGTCGTATTTGCCGGACAGTTGCGCGGCCTCCTGGGGCATCCTGGCGAGCAGTACACCGGCCGTAAAAGCCGCCAGCGCACCCAGCAGCGCGACCACCGCGGGGAAAGGCGCCGTGACCACCTCGGTGACGGTTGCCCGGCCGGGTAGTTCGGCCAGGGTGCCGGCGCGGGCGGCCATCGCGCCGGACTCGGTCAGCAGGGCGAAGGCCGGTACGGCGGTCACCGCGGCGACCAGGCCGATCAGCACCCCGACCATCCGGCGCAGCCAGCCACGAGTAGCGAGCACTGCCGCGATCGCGGCGAGCAGCACCAGCGCCAGCGGGGTCAGCGCGCCGAACCAGACACCACCGTTGAGATGGTCGGTGCGCGGCTCGGTGAGCCCGTCCGTGGACGACACCGTCACCCAAGTCAGCCGCGACGAACCCCAGAGCGCGGCCGCGGCGATCGCCAACAACACGATCGCGCCGATCGGGTACTTGCGCCGGGGCGCGGCCACATCGACCGCGATCGCCTCGGCATCGGTCCCCTCGTCGTTCTGATCCGATGCACTCATCCCGCGCTGCCGTTCTCGCTTCCCGGCTCGGTGCCGTATGCCCGAACCGTCTTCGCGGCCGCGACCGCCTTGAGCACCGCCATCGCCTTGTTCCGGGATTCGACATCCTCATAGTCGGGATCGGAGTCCGCGACCACGCCCGCACCCGCCTGGACATAAGCGGTGCCGTCCTTGAGCAGCGCGGTGCGAATGGCAATGGCGGTATCGGCGTCGCCCGCGAAATCCAGATAGCCGACAACACCGCCGTACACGCCGCGCCGGGTCGGCTCCAGTTCTTCGATGAGTTCCATCGCGCGCACCTTCGGCGCGCCCGACAGCGTGCCCGCCGGGAAACAGGCGCGCACCGCGTCCAGCGCGATCTTGCCGGGCGCTAGTCTGCCGTGCACGGTCGACACCAGGTGCATGACGTGGCTGTAGCGCTCGATCTGCCGATACTCGGTGACCCGCACAGTGCCCGGCTGACACACCCGGCCGAGATCGTTGCGGCCGAGATCGACGAGCATCAGATGCTCGGCGTTCTCCTTCTCGTCGGCGAGCAGCCCCTTCTCCAGCAGCAGGTCGTCCTCTTCGGTGGCGCCGCGCCAGCGGGTACCCGCGATCGGATGTGTCGTCGCCACACCGTCCTTCACGGTGACCAGGGCTTCCGGGCTGGAACCGACGATGGAGAACGCGGTGCCGCCCGCGCCGTCGGGGATGTGCATCAGATACATATACGGACTCGGGTTCGAGGCGCGCAGCATGCGGTACAGATCGATCGGGGCGCCGTCGTAGTCCATTTCGAAGCGCTGCGACAGCACCACCTGGAAAGCCTCGCCCGCCTCGATCTCTTTGACGAGACGACGCACTCCGGCGCCGAACTCCTCGGAGGTGCGTTTGCGCCGATAATGCGGCTCGGGCTGGTCGAAGACCGACACGGTGGACTCCGACGGCGCGGCGAGCGCGTGGGTCATCCGATCCAGCCGGGCGACCGCGTCGTCATAGGCCTCGTCGACCCGCTCGGCGGTGCCGTTCCAGTTGACCGCGTTGGCGATGAGGGTGATCGCGCCCTCGTGGTGGTCGAATGCCGCCAGATCGGTGGCGAGCAGCAGCACCATCTCCGGCAGTTCCAGATCGTCGAGGGCGAGGCTGGGCAGCCGTTCGATCCTGCGCACCGCGTCATAGCCGAGGTAGCCGACCATGCCCCCGGTCAGTGGCGGCAGGCCGGGGAGCCGCTCGGTCTCCAGCAGTTGCAGGGTCTCGCGCAACGCGACCAGCGGATCGCCACCCGAGGGCGCGTCGACAGGGATGTTGCCGAGCCAGGCGGCCGCGCCGTCGACGACGGTCAGCGCCGACGGACTGCCCGCGCCGATGAACGACCAGCGCGACCAGGAGCGTCCGTTCTCCGCGGATTCGAACAGGAAGGTGCCGGCCCGATCGCCGGCCAGCTTGCGATAGGCCGACAGCGGAGTTTCGGAGTCCGCCAGCACTTTTCGGATCACCGGAACCACCCGATGTTCCGCGGCGAGCTGGTGGAACTGTTCGCGGGTCGTGGTGGTGGGAGTGGACGCGCCAGGCATTGCTCCATCATCCCAGGCCGCTATGACACCGACTCAGCCGCCCTTCGCGGGCCCAACCGGCCGTAAACCAGCCGTCCGGTTCGCACGCGAATTCCGGGGCTGTGGGCGGCGTCACTACACTCGCCGCGTTCCATGTCGCATGCGGTATCCACTTCGAGAGGAGACAACTGATGTACCCCTCGCAACCGGTTACGCCGGAGGGTCGGCACACTGCCGGATCGGGCACATCCCAGCGAATGGTCGGCCTGAGCTCGATGGGCAGATCCCAGAACTCCACACCGCTGAACGCGCTAGCGTCCTTCGTCACCTATGTGAAGGCCTTGGAGGCCCTGGACAAGCACCGCTTTCCGGACGAGTACGCCATCCACAGCGACCGCATCAAGGAACTCGAGCCGCTGCTGCGCGCGCACGGCATTCTCGATGTCATGGAGATCAAGAACCCCGAGATCGCCGCACTCATCGGCGTATAGCGACCGAATCTACCGTCCCCGTCATCCCAGGCTTCTCCCGTCGATCCAGCGAAAGCCGGAATACGACTCGTACACCCCGCCGCGTACAGGGCGACATGGGGCGAAAGCACGGGTGGCGGGGATCTGGGCAGGCATCGTGGCACCCCGAACCGACGCATCGCCCGGTACTGTCGCCGATATGAAGATAGGCCAGCTCGCACCGCAGTTCGAGCTCCCAGATCAATCCGGCACACCACGTTCGCTCGACGCCTTGCTCGCGGACGGCCCCGTGGTGCTGTTCTTCTATCCCGCCGCCAATACTCCGATCTGCACGGCCGAGGCCTGCCACTTCCGCGATCTTGCCGCCGAATTCGCCGCGGCGGGCGCCGCGCCGGTAGGCATCAGTGCCGACAACGTCGACACCCAGGCCGGATTCGCGACCAAGCAGAATCTCGGCTATCCCCTGCTCTCGGATGTCGAGGGCACTGTCGCCGCGCAGTTCGGCGTCAAGCGCAGCCTGCTCGGCAAGCTCTCGCCGGTGAAGCGGCACACCTTCGTCATCGACCCTGATCGCACCGTCCGCAAGGTCATCACCGGTGAGTTTCGGGCCGATGTGCATGCCGACGAGGCGTTGAAGTTCCTACGCGAACGCGTCCAGTAAGCCGACCGACGCCGAATATTCGAGACGACCGTCTCGAAAACGCCGAGTCGATGATCACGTCACCGCAGATGGCCCGGCCTACGCTGAATTCATGACTTCGAGCGAGGTTCGGCCGGACGGGCAGAAATCCACGCTGGCCACGTGGCGCACGAGGATTCTCGGCGGCCTGGCGGTCATCGCCGTGCTGGTCGTCGCCTACTTCATCCTTGCCGCCTTCATCCCACGGTGGTGGGCCCAGCGCATCGCGGAGCTGGTGAGCGGCAGTTTCAGCAAGGGCATCGGCTGGGGTCTCGTCTATGGTGGATTGTTCACTGCCATACCGCTTTTCCTGATGTTGCTGGCAGCACTCGTGTGGCGTCGCCGCGCGGGCAAGGTGATCGCGGGCGCGGCAGGCGGGCTCGCGGTGATCGCCGCGATCCCGAATCTCATGACGCTGAGCATCGTGCTCGGCGGCAACAGCGCCGCCCACGCCGGGCAGCGAATTCTCGATGTCGATGCGCCCGCCTTCCGAGGCGCGTCATTGGTCGGCGCCATCGTCGCACTGGTCGTCTTCCTGCTCGTGGTGTTCGTCGTCGTCCGGCGCGGATGGCGGCGCAAGCATCCCGCTGAGCCGGTGACGTCGACTCCGCCGTCCCAGTCCACCGCGCCCGTGTCACCGAAGCTCACCTAGGAAACGACACCGACACGCCACGATGGCATGTGAGTGACCTCACGTCACGCAGCAACTTCATGACGGTCGAGCGAAGTCGTGGCAAACTCATTGTCGCGAGTGACTGTGAATATGACTTTCAATAAATCGCTAGACTCACTAACAAAACACGTCACTTGGCTCGAAAGAAGGCAACCAGTGACGAAGTGGCTCGATCCCGTCGAACAGCGAGCTTGGCGTGCGATCGTGGCGCTCATGACCCGCCTACCAGGCGCGTTGGACACCCAGCTGCAGCGCGAGTCCGGGATCACGCACTTCGAATTCTGGGTGCTCACCCTGCTGTCCGAAGAACCCGGCCACCGATTGCAGATGAGTGATCTGGCCCACAAGGCAAATGCATCGCTATCGCGACTGTCGCATGTCGTGTCGAAGATGGAGCGGATGGGCTGGGCCGAGCGGTCAGCGACCACCGGGCGACGCGGCGTGCAGGCCGTTCTCACAGACACCGGCTATTCGAAGGTGGTCGAGGCAGCTCCCGGCTATCAGGATGCCGTGCGCCGGCTGGTGTTCGATGGTCTCGATCCGCATCAGACAGCACAGCTGGCCGACCTCAGCGAAGTGCTGTCGACACAGCTGGCCGATGCATTGAGTCACGGTGACGTTTCGCCCCCCACCGAGGACCGAACCGAGCAGCCGCCGACGCCGTAGCACCGGCCGCCTGCCGATCTGCCCGAGAGCGGACGCGGACAGTCCGTGCCGTGTTCCCGACGTGTGGCGACTCAGGACTTATCGGCGAGCAGCACGTCGGAGTCGAAGCAGGTGTGCGTGCCGGTGTGACAGGCCGCGCCCTCCTGGTCGACGACCAGCAGAATGGTGTCGCCGTCGCAGTCGAGGCGGACCTCGTGGACGTACTGGGTGTGGCCGGAGGTCTCGCCTTTGACCCAGTACTGCTGACGCGAGCGCGAATAGTAGGTCGCCTTGCGCGTTTCCAGCGTCCTGGCCAGGGCTTCGTCGTCCATCCAGGCGACCATCAGCACATTGCCGCTGCCGCGCTCCTGCGCGACCGCGGACACGAGGCCCGCGTCATTGCGCTTGAGCCGGGTGGCAATGGCAGGGTCGAGAGTCATGCCACCGTTATACAGGGGCAGGGTCCATTGCTCGGCACGCGCCTGCGCTGTGGGCCGAGGCTTTACCGGCACTATCCGGCTGAGACAGACGAGTTACGGCGCAGCGCCTCGGCGACACCGTCCGGCGCGTCGAGTGCGGCGCTCAGGGGTTTTCCGGTAGGTCCCCCGCGCCGCCCGATAGCGCACACGGCCCTCGTCGAGGTCGTCGATGTCTCAGACAAGGAGAGCAACGACGATTATGACGACGATCAGTGCCACAATGCCGAGAACGACCAATACCGTTCCCCCCGAACCGGAGCCGGGCGCTGTCTGGTGGCCATATGGCGGCGGGCTCGCCGAGAAACCAGCGGGTTGCCCGGTGGGAGTGGGGTATCCGGGCGCGGCCTGAGGCTGCGGACCTGGGTTGTGCGGATTCAGGGGAAGCTGGGGGCTCGGGTGGGGCTGTGAGCCCTGGTAGGGCTGCGGATGAGGCTGCGAGATCTGAGCGGACTGCATGCTCGGATAGGGCTGGGAGCCCTGCGAAGACTGCGGGCTCGGATAAGGCTGCACGCTCGGATAGGGCTGCGAGCCGCGGGAGGACTGCGGGCTCGCATAGGGCTGCACGCTCGGATGAGGATGCGAGCCCTGGTAGGGCTGCGGATTCAGGTGCGGTTGCGCGCCTGGGGAGCCCTGCTGGCTCGGGTAGGGCTGCATGCTCGGATAAGGCTGCGAGCCCTGAGAAGACTGTGGGCTCGGGTAGGACTGCGGATTCAGGTGCGCATGCTGCTGCGCGGGCGGGTGTTCGGGGATCGGCGCTGCGGTCGCAGCCGGGCCGGGCCGACCTGTTACGGGCATCGCGTGGGGGGCCGACATATGCAGTGCTCGGTACACCGCCTCCGCGAACTCGGTGCAGGAGCCGTAGCGGTCGGTGGGGCGCTTGCCGAGGGCCCGGATCAGCACCTCGTCCAATGCCGCCGGCAGATCGGCGCGCCGTGCGGTGACGCGGGGCGGCGGGACTTGGAGGTGGCCCTGGATCACCGCGGGCGGGCTCGGCGCTTCGAACGGCGCCACGCCGGTCAGCAGCCAGTGCAGCGTGCAGGCCAGCGCGTACTGGTCCGCGCGGCCGTCCATCGGGGCACCGGTCAGCTGCTCGGGTGCGGCGTAAGCCAAAGTGGCGGTGAAGGTTCCGGTCAATGTCAGATGACCGGCGTCGTCGCGCAACCGGGCGATGCCGAAGTCGGTGAGAAATACCCGCTCCTGACCGCCGGTCGCGCGGGCGAGCAGAATATTGGCCGGCTTCACATCACGGTGCAGGACTCCACTGCCGTGCGCGAAATCCAATGCCTTCGCGGTTTCGGCAACGATCTGGGCCGCCCGCGTCGGCGGCAGCTTGCTCCGATCGATCGTCGAGGCGTCGATGCCGTCGACGTACTGCATGGAGATCCACAGCTGCTCGTCCTCGACACCGCGATCGAACACAGTGACGATATTCGGATGGTCCAGCTGGGCGACCAGATCTGCTTCGCGTTCGAACCGGGCCCTGATCTCGTTGTCGCTGAACAACTCCGGGTTGAGCAGCTTCAAGGCCATCGAGCGCGGCAACCGCGGATGCCCGGCCAGATACACCGACCCCATGCCGCCCTGGCCGAGCAGGCGTTCGATGCGGTATCCAGCGAACAGCTCACCTTCACCCAGCACGCCGTTCCTCCGATCGCAGACCTTGATCGAGCAGCAAAACCCTAGCTCGAGGCATTGCCCGTAGCCAGGTCGGCAAAACCTACCTGACGACGATGCCCTCGGTCCGCATGGCGCGTTTGACCTGTGGGATGGTGAGGTCACCGAAGTGGAATACGCTGGCGGCCAGCACCGCATCGGCGCCCGCGTGCACGGCCGGGGCAAAGTGCTCGATCGCGCCGGCTCCCCCGCTGGCGATCACCGGCACCGTCACCGCGGCGCGCACCGCGCGGATCATGGGCAGGTCGAAGCCCGCTTTGGTGCCGTCGGCGTCCATCGAGTTGAGCAGGATCTCCCCGACGCCGAGTTCCGCGCCGCGCACGGCCCATTCGACAGCGTCGATGCCCGTGCCGCGCTTGCCGCCGTGCGTGGTGACCTCCCAGCCCGACGGGGTGTCGGCCCGGCCCGGCGGGACGGTGCGGGCATCCACCGACAGCACGATGCATTGGGAACCGAACCGCTCCGACATTTCGCGCAGTACCTCCGGCCTGGCGATGGCGGCGGTGTTGACCGAGACCTTGTCCGCGCCCGCGCGCAGCAGCCGGTCGACATCCTCGACCGTGCGCACCCCACCGCCGACGGTGAGTGGGATGAAGATCTGCTCGGCAGTGCGCGTCACCACATCGATCATGGTGCCGCGGTCGCTCGTGGATGCGGAGACGTCGAGGAAGGTCAGCTCGTCGGCGCCCTGGAGGTCGTAGGCGGCGGCCAGTTCGACCGGATCGCCGGCATCACGCAGGTTTTCGAAATTGACGCCCTTGACCACCCGGCCCGCATCGACATCGAGACACGGAATCACGCGTACGGCCAACGTCATCGGCTCACCCTTCCTCGGAAACTGCAAGTACTGCTGCGGCTCATGCTTCGTCGGCGACCGTGCAGATCATGTCCAGGAGTTCTTCGTGGACCCCCGGCGCGGCGGCGAGCACCGAACCCGAGGTGATGGTCCACGGCTCGCCTGCCAGATCGGTCACCACGCCACCCGCGGCGCGCACCAATGCCACGCCCGCTGCGTTGTCCCAGGGATGGTGCCCGAACACGATCGCGCCACCCAGCACACCGGACGCGGTGAACGCCAGGTCGATACCCGTCGAGCCGTGCATCCGCACCCGCGAGGACAACCTGCTCAGCGGGCCGAGCAGATCGAAGCGGAAGCGACCGGGGATGCGCCCGTTGGAATCCACGTTGAACGCGCCGAATCCGATCATCGCCTCGGCCAGTTTGCCGCGCGGCAAGGGCGGCAACGGCTTTCCATCGAGCAATACCGGACCGCCGGACATGGCGGCGTACCGCCGGTCGAGTACCGGCAGCCAGGTCAGCCCGAGCAGTGGTTCGCCGTCGTGCACCAGCGCGAGCAGCATGCCCGAAAGCGGATGCCCGGCGGAGTAATTGAAGGTGCCGTCGATCGGATCGAGCACCCATGCGGTGCCGGAGGTCAGCTGCGGGCCGCCGAATTCTTCACCGTGCACCTCGATTCCGGTCTGCTGCTCGAGCCGCGCCGAGATGGTGCGCTCCAACTCCAGATCGAGTTCGGTGGCGAAGTCGTTGCGGCCCTTGGCAACCGCGCTCGGCGCGCCGACGCCCTCGACGAAGCGCGCACTGGCGGCATCGAGGATCTCGCTCGCGAGAGCCAGCAGAGACGAAAGTTCGGAATTCGAGCGGGCGGCAGCCATCGGGTCGCAGGCTCAGCGCACCGCGGCCAGCGCCTCGGGCAGCGTGAAGCGGCCCGCGTACAGCGCCTTGCCGACGATCGACCCCTCTACACCTTCGGGCACCAGCTCGGAGATCGCGATCAGGTCCTCGATGGTCGACACGCCGCCCGAGGCGATGACCGGCGCGTCGGTCGCGGCGCAGACCTCGCGGAGCAAGTCCAGGTTGGGGCCGGTGAGCGTGCCGTCCTTGGTCACATCGGTGACGACATAGCGGGTGCAGCCGTCGCGTTCCAGGCGCTCGAGCACCTCCCACAGGTCGCCACCGTCGCTGACCCAGCCGCGACCGCGCAGCCGGTGCTCGCCGTCGATGATGCGCACGTCGAGCCCGACGGCGATACGCTCGCCGTACTTGGCGAGGGCGCGGGCGCACCACTGCGGGTCCTCCAGCGCGGCAGTCCCGAGGTTCACGCGGGCGCAGCCGGTGCCGAGTGCGGCCTCGAGCGATTCGTCGTCACGGATGCCGCCGGACAGCTCTACCTGCACATCGAGCTCGCCGACCACCTTGGCGAGCAGTTCCCGGTTGGAGCCACGCCCGAAGGCCGCATCGAGATCGACCAGATGCACCCACTCCGCACCAGCTTCCTGCCACGCCAGTGCCGCATCGCGGGGCGAGCCGTAGTTGGTTTCGCTGCCCGCCTCCCCCTGCACGAGGCGCACGGCCTCACCATTGGCGACATCGACAGCAGGTAGCAGCACAAGACTCACGCCAGCAGCTTAGTTGCTTGCTCCGCGCCCCCCACCTCCGGCCTGCGGATATGTGCTCGGAGATCACCCACCCGAGCAATCTCCCCGCAGCTGCGGCCTGGGTGTCGGATGGTCGTCGATCGGACGGCACGTGCAGTATGGCAACGCTGGTCACCCGCGCCAGCAGCAGCGGCGGCGCGCGACTCGATACAGCCGGTCGTCGAGAAGGGAGCGGCGATCATGGGCAAACAGAATCGGCGACGCCGAACCGGGCGGGCGGCGCGTACCGACGGTCCGGCGCTGGACGCCACCGCAGTGTCATCGGATCCAGAGCGGATCGCCGACGCGATCACGGCGGCGGCCGTGGCGTCGGCGCAAGGTAATGCTGTTGCGGTGCAGCGCTTCATCGAACAGCTTGCCGGCTCCGGTCCGCTGACGTATGAGCTGGCGGACGGCGTGCGACTGGCTGGTCAGCGCGTCGTTGATCGGGTCTTCCAATACGGCTGGCTGCCGATGGACGTCCATCAGGTGGCCCGTCGGCGCGTCGACGAGTTCGCGGTCGGCTATCTCACCGACGTGATGGCCGCCCACCTCGCGCCTTTCGCGCCCGAGCTGGTGGATGAGACCTGGCGCGCCCAGCTCGACGAGCTGGCGGCCCGCACGTGGTGGGCGGGAGCGCAACCGCATCTCATCCAGTGGGCGACCCGTCAACTGCTGAGCAACACCGAAGCGGTGACGACTGTCGTGGCGGCGCTCGCGCTGCTGGTCGGGCTGCCGAAGTTGGAACTGATTCGGCCGTTGCCCGGCTCGGCGAATGTGCACCCGGCCACGCACCACGGCGTCGACGAGAAGGTGCTCGGCCGCGTCCGCGGCCTGCTCGCGAAGGCGGAGTCGACCTCGTTCCCCGAGGAGGCCGAGACCCTGTCGGCCAAGGCTCAGGAGCTGATGACCAAATATGCCCTCGACCGCGTGCTCGTCGGTGCGGACACCGCTGTGCCCGATCTGCCCGGTGCCCGCAGGATCTGGCTGGACACCCCCTATGTGGAAGCCAAGGCGCTGCTCGTCGAGGTGGTCACCCGAGCCAACCGCTGCCGCGCGATCTTCGTCGCGGCGTGGGAGTTCATGACCGTGGTGGGCGACGACAGCGATCTGGACGCCGTCGAACTGCTGACGACGTCCCTGCTCGTACAGGCGACCAGGGCGATGATCGCCACCGGTAACCAGACCATTCGCAGCGACGAGTCGCGGTCGCGTGCCTTCCGCAAGGCGTTCCTCACCGCGTACGCCACTCGGATCGGTGAACGACTCGCGGCGGCGAACGAGAGCACGATCGCCGAATCCACCAACCCCGCACGGCTGCTGCCGGTGCTCGCCTCCCGTCAGCGGACCGTGGACGAGGCTTTCGACACCCTCTATCCCGCGGTGCGCAGCCGTGGCATCACGATCCGCAGTGCCGAGGGATGGGAAGCGGGGCTCGAGGCTGCCGACCGGGCCCGGTTCCAAGGCCACTCCGCGAAGCGCTAACCGGACCGATCAGCGGCGTATGCGAAACACCCTCTCCCCCACAGTGTTTCAGTAGCACCGGCCTCCCCTCAGTGCTGCCCCGGCAAACCTGCGCGACCACAGTCGCGCACAGAATGTTGCCTGGTGAGCTCGCGCCCGCATCCGCCGGACTCGCATCGCAGCACCTCGAAGCGCGGACACCGGAGGGGAAGATGCCGGCGATTGTGCTCACCCGCGCGCGTGATCGTCGAGGATCTTGGTCAGCAGACGGACCAACTCAGCACGCTCTGGGCTCGAAAGAGCGGCGAGGAGTTCATCCTGGGCACCGTCGAGTCGCTGATCCAGCTCCGCAAGATGACGAGCGCCCGCTGCGGTGAGGGTGACTGTATTCCGGCGGCGGTCGGCGGGATCCGGGCTGCGCTCGACGAATCCACGCTCGGCCAGGTCGTTGAGCGCGGCGACGATGTCGCTGCGATCAATGCGGGTCCGTCTGCCCAGATCGGCCTGACTGGCCGGGCCGAATTCCCGCAGGGCGACGAGCAGGGCGTAGTGGTGGCGGCGCGATCCCGTGGTTTCCAAGGCCCGCTCGGCCGCCCGGTCGGCCACGATGGCCACCTGGTTGACCAGCCTGGTCGGGAGGGCGCGCAGCCTGCGCGGTGCACCTTCGTGAGCGATGTCCATCCGGCCAATCTAGCAACACTTGTTGGTTGCACCCACGACCTGATAACGTTGGCGCCACCAACATTGGACATACCAACATATATTTCGAAAGGTTCCACCCATGAACAAGATCCGTATCGCCTTGGCCGTTGCCGCCCTTCCGCTGGCCGTGCTCGCCGCCGCCTGCACGACGAAAGCCACGGCAACCGACGACAAGCCGACACAGCGTGAGCTGCGAGAACTGGTGGACCGCAACCAGATCACCGCCCTGGTCGACCAACTGGGCCGAGCCCTGGACGAGGGCCGCTTCGACGACTTCCGCGGGATCTACACCACCGAGGCCACCGCGAAGACTCCCGGCGGCAAGGCCGAAGGCCGGGACGCGCTGATCGCGCAGGCCAGCCGAAACCACTCCGACGGCAAGCGGATTCAGCACTTCATCAGCAATGTGATGATCGACCTCGAGGGCGAGACCGCAGGCGTCCGAGCCAACCTCATCGCCACCTTCGCCCCCGCACCCACCGATGCGAAGACCCCACCGCAGCCGCAGTACACCCTCGGCGAGATCTACCGTTTCGACGCGGTCCGCACCGGCGAGGGCTGGCGGCTGTCACGGGTGGAGACCACGCCCATCTGGTCTACCGGCACCCGCCCGTAACCATCGAATTCAGTGCGCCGCGGCGAGCACCTTCGCGCAATAGCGGCAGAGCGCGGCGGCGATCGCAAACACCGCCGCGGCTATCCGGAACCCTCGCCGATCTGGAACTCCGTTGCGGCACGCTCGATTTCGGCCGGCGAGTAGCGGCCGCGCTCGTCGAACAGAATGGTCGCCCGGGGCCACAGGTACAGGATCTACAGCGAGTCCACCCAGTTGCGCAGCAGCTGTGCACCCGCGTCACCGGACTTCTCGGGATGGAACTGGGTCGCCGCGAGTGGTCCGTTTTCGACGGCCGCCAGAAACGGCACGCCGTGCTCGGCCCAGGTGAGTTTGGGCGAGGCGAAATGTTCGCTCGGCGGGAGGTCCCAGGTTTGGGCGGCATAGGAGTGGACAAAGTAGAAGCGGGTGTCGGCGTCCATACCCGCAAAGAGGGTGCTGTCGCGCGGCGCGGAGACAGTGTTCCAGCCCATGTGCGGCAGGACCGGGGCCGACAGGCGTTCGACGACACCGGGCCATTCGGCGCAGCCCTCGGTTTCGACGCCGAATTCGACGCCGCGCTCGAACAGGATCTGCATGCCGACGCAGATGCCG
This sequence comes from Nocardia sp. NBC_00403, assembly GCF_036046055.1. Classification (NCBI taxonomy): domain Bacteria; kingdom Bacillati; phylum Actinomycetota; class Actinomycetes; order Mycobacteriales; family Nocardiaceae; genus Nocardia; species Nocardia sp. NBC_00403. The sequence goes on along the minus strand of NZ_CP107939.1, from coordinate 3,817,891 downwards.
AGCACCGGGCGACCGCCGGCGAGGCGCTGGCCGATAATGCGCTCGCCGCGCACCTCTCGCAGCCCCGCCATGCAGGCGGCGTAGGCGCCGACACCGGGGACGACCAGACCGTCCGCGGTGAGCGCGGCCTCCGGGTCCGCGGTGACCTCGACCTGCGCGCCCGCACGCACCAGGGCGCGCTCGGCGGAGTGCAGGTTGCCCGAACCGTAGTCGAGTAGGACAACGGATCTCTTGGTCACAGTGTCCCCTTCGTCGACGGCACACCGCTCACCCGCGGGTCCAGTTCGACGGCGGCGCGCAAAGCCCGTGCCACCGCCTTGAATTCGGCCTCGGTGATGTGATGCTGGTCGCGACCGTAGAGCACCCGCACATGCAGCGCGATGCGGGCGTTGAGGGCAATCGACTCGAAGACGTGCCGGTTGAGCACCGTGGAGTACGGTGCACCCGCAGTGCCGCGGCCCGACACCGGCGAGCCGGGAATCACCGCGTGCAGCAGGTGATCCGGTTCCCCGGTGTGCACGCAGTACGGCCGTCCCGACACATCGACCGCCGCGTGCGCGAGCGTCTCGTCCATCGGAATGAACGCATCACCGAAGCGCCGGATGCCGGATTTGTCGCCCAGCGCTTTACCGAGAGCCTGGCCGAACACGATCGCGGTGTCCTCGACCGTGTGATGCGCCTCGATCTCGATGTCGCCTTCGGCGCGCACGGTCAGGTCGAAGCTGGCATGTGCACCGAGGGCGGTCAGCATGTGGTCGTAAAATGGGACCCCGGTGGAGATCTCGGTCTTGCCGGTTCCGTCCAGATCCAGCTCGACGACAATGCTGGATTCCTTGGTGATCCGCTCCACCCGCGCTGTCCTACTCATGCTCACTTCCATTCGCTTCGGGGGCTGTTCATCGGGGCGTCAGGTCGGTGCCGACCACCATGGCGCTGACGCGCAGCAGTTCGTCGTTCTCCGCGGCCAGACCGATCGTGGTGCGCAGATAGCCGGGGATGCCGACATCGCGGATCAGCACGCCCTCGTCCAAGTAGCGCTGCCAGGTCTTCGCGGCATCGGTGAACCGGCCGAACAGCAGGAAGTTGGCGTCGCTGGGGACCACGTCGAAACCGAGGTCGCGCAGGGCCGCCGCGACTCGGTCACGCTGGGCCGCCAATTCGGCAACGCTGGCGAGGGTTTCGTCGGCATGCCGCAGTGCCGCGCACGCGGCGGCCTGGGTCACCACCGACAGGTGGTAGGGCAGCCGCACCAGCAGCATCGCGTCGATCACCGCGGGCGCGGCGACCAGGTAGCCGAGCCTGCCGCCCGCGAAAGCGAACGCCTTGCTCATCGTCCTGGTCACCACGAGTTTGGTGGGATACCGGTCGATCAGGCCGATCGCGCTGGGCGCGGCAGAGAACTCGCCGTACGCCTCGTCGACCACCACGATGCCGGGCGCCGCATCGAGGATCCGTGCCAGATCGTCCTGCGGAATGCTGTGGCCGGTGGGGTTGTTCGGGCTGGTCACGAACACCACGTTCGGCGAGCGTTCGACGATGGCGGTCAGTGCGTAGTCGATGTCGAGAGCGAAGTCCGCGTTGCGCTTGGCCTCGATCCATTCGGTGTCGATGCCCTCGGCGATGATCGGGTGCATCGAGTACGACGGCACGAAACCCAGTGCGCTGCGGCCCGGCCCGCCGAAGGCCTGCAGCAGCTGCTGCAGGATCTCATTGGAGCCGTTGGCCGCCCAGACGTTGGCCGTGTCCACCGCGACACCGGTCTGGCCGCGGAGATATGCGGCCAGATCCGACCGCAATGCCACCGCATCCCGGTCCGGGTAGCGGTGCAGGTCGGCGGCCGCGGCGCGAATGGATTCGGCGACGTCGTCGATGAGCGCCCGGCTCGGCGGGTGCGGGTTCTCATTGGTGTTCAGCTGCACGGGCACCGTCAACTGCGGTGCGCCGTAAGGCTTCTTGCCGCGCAGGTTCTCGCGCAGCGGCAGGTCCTCCAGGCTCACTCGGGAACCGGGCAGGGTGATGTCCGGTGTCATGCCAGCGCCTCGAATCGCGCCTGCACGGCCTGACCGTGTGCGGGCAGATCCTCGGCATTGGCCAGCGCGACCACATGACCGGCCACATCCTTCAACGCCGTCTCGGTGTATTCGACGACGTGGATGCCGCGCAGGAAGGTCTGCACGCTCAAACCCGAAGAGTGCCTGGCACATCCAGCCGTCGGCAGCACGTGGTTGGAGCCCGCGCAATAGTCGCCGAGACTGACCGGCGCGTACGCGCCGACGAAAATCGCTCCGGCACTGCGCACGCGTGCCGCGACGGCGGCAGCGTCGGCGGTCTGGATCTCGAGGTGTTCTGCCGCATAGGCATTCACCACGCGCAAGCCCTGCTCGATATCGTCGACGAGCACGGTGCCGGACTGCTTGCCCCGCAACGCCTCCGCGACGCGGTGCGCGTGCTTGACCACCGTCATCTGCGTGCTGAGCGCGGCATCGACGGCGTCGGCCAGCTCGGCGCTGTCGGTGACGAGGACGCTGGCCGCCAGCACATCGTGCTCGGCCTGGCTGATCAGATCGGCGGCCACGTGCACCGGATCGGCGGTGGCGTCGGCCAGGATCGCGATCTCGGTCGGGCCCGCCTCGGCATCGATCCCGACCAGGCCGCGGCACAACCGCTTGGCCGCGGTGACGTAGATATTGCCGGGGCCGGTGATCAGGTCGACCGGCTCCAACTGGACGCCGTCGGTGTCGTTGCCGCCGTAGGTCAGCAGCGCGACGGCCTGTGCACCGCCGACGGCCCACACTTCCTCGACACCGAGCAGCTTCGCGGCCGCCAGGATGGTCGGGTGCGGCAGTCCACCGAACTGTTCCTGCGGCGGTGAGGCGACGACAAGGGATTCGACCCCCGCCGCCTGCGCGGGCACCACGTTCATCACGACGCTGGACGGGTAAACGGCATTGCCGCCCGGCACATACAGGCCGACCCGCTCGACCGGCACCCAGCGCTCGGTCACGGTGCCGCCCGGCACGACCTCGGTGGTGGTGTCGGTGCGGCGCTGGTCCGCGTGCACCGTGCGGGTGCGTTCGATGGCGACCTCGAGCGCGGCCCGCACGGCCGGATCGAGGTTTCCGAGCGCGGCGTCGAGCTCGGCGGCGGGCACCCGGACGCCGGGCGGGATCACGCCGTCGAATATCTCGCTGAATTCCAGCGCCGCCGAGACACCGCGGTCACGGATGGCCTCGACCACCGGCCGCACCTGATGCAATACCGAGTCGACGTCGACCCCTCCGCGCGGCAGCGCGGTGCGCAGCTCGGCAGCGGAGGGAGTGCGACCGCGCAGATCAACGCGGGCGAGCTCGATGCGGCTTGTCATCTCGGTGTGCAGTCCTGTCTGTGCTGGTCATGCTTGGAGTTCGGCTACCAGCCTATCGGGCGGTCGCCACCGGTTAACCGCCGCATAGAGACAGATCACGCCACAGCGCGCGCCCCGATCACGTTATCCGGCGATCGCCGAGGTCGCCGCTGTCGATCGGTGGCGGCTTCGACAGACCGGCCGACCGGACGCGGACCTGCCTCGGGCACGTGACGAGATCGATGCGCTCGCACTCGGGAAGACACCACAGCCCCGCACCGGATCGGAGGAACCGGGGCGGGGCCGCTGGGGTCGATCAGGCGGTGACGAGGCGCTTGATGACCATCGGCTCGGCGAGGATTTCGGCGAGCACGTCGCGCACGTGGAAGAAATGCGGTGTGGTGAAGTGCTCGTCGAGGGCATCGGAGCCGGTCCATTCCTCGACGAGAACCATCCTGCCGACATCGTTGGGGTCGGTGTAGGGCTGGTAACCGAGGCAGCCGGGTTCGGCGAGCGACGGCTCGATCATTGCTTCCAGGGCGGTGCGCAGCCGGTCCTCTAGTCCGGCTGCGGCACGGAATTCGGCGACAACGTGCAGGTTCATCAGGATTCTCTTTCGGTGTAGAGCGGGTGGGCGGTGTCCGTCAGGCCTGTGCGGGGCCGGTCCCCGCACCGGTGGTGGTGATCGCGGTGGCGACTTCCTGGAGCTCTGCGGGGGTCAGCGTCAGCTCGCGCGCGCCGATCCAGCCGTCGATCTGGGCGATGTTGCGCGCACCGACGATCGCGCCGGTCACGCCCGGCCATGCCGTCGCCCAGGCGAGGGCCACCTCGGCCACGCCGACGCCGTGCCGTGCCGCGATCGGGCGCAGCGCCGCGACGAGAGCGAGGTTCGCGGTGAGACCGGTGGTGAAGTCCGGGTGCGACGAACGCCAGTCGTCGGCGCCGAGGGCGCGGGCCCGCTCTGCAGTGAACGCGCCGGTGAGCAGCCCCGATTGCAGCGGCGAGTACACGATCACGCCGGTACCGTGCTGCTGTGCCCAGGCGATTTCCGGTGCCGCCGAACGGTTGATCGCCGAGAACGGCGGCTGGATCGCATCGACGTGGGCAATGCTTTCGGCGACCTCGAGCTGCGCCGCGTCGTGATTGGACAGCCCGATCGCGCGCACCTTGCCTTCCTTCTTCAGGTCGGCCATCACCTGCCAGTACTCCGCCAACGGTGTCGCCGGGCCCGCGGCCGCGCCCTCGGCGCCGTAGACGAACACCGCGCCGGTGTCGGGCCAGTGCACCTGATAGAGGTCGATGTGGTCGACGCGCAGCCGGCGCAGCGAGGCCTCCAGCTCCGCACGCACGGTGTCGGGCCGCATGATCCGGCGCGGCGGGCCGGTGCGATCGTCGCCTTCCGACCAGATCAGGCCGGTTTTGGTGAACAGGTAGGGCCGTTCGGCCTCGGGGATGTCCGCGAGCGCGCTGCCGACCAGGTCCTCGGCATGGCCGAGTCCGTACGCGGGTGCGGTGTCGATCCAATTGAGACCTGCGCCGATCGCATGCCGGATCGCGGCGATCGAGTCGGCGTCATCGGTGGCGCCCCACGAGTACTGCCAGCCGGAGCCTGCGATCACCCAGGTGCCGAAGCCGAGCGGAGTGAGGTTCATGCCCGTATCGCCGAAGGGCCGAGTGGTGTTCATGGTGTCTGTCTCCAGTCCGTGCCGGAACCGTTCCGGCGGTGAAAACAACTTTCGGCGAACGCAACGGCGGTAAACAGCGCCGCGCGAGCCTGGGCACACCACGACCACCCTCGTGGGCACCGGCACGGTAATACTGGAATCGTGAGTCTGGATCGACGCGCCGAACTCGGCGAATTCCTGCGTTCCCGGCGGGCGCGCCTGCGTCCTGAGGAGGTCGGGCTGCCCGGCTACGGTAGCCGCCGCCGGGTGCCCGGCCTGCGCCGCGAAGAACTGGCGATGCTGGCCGGCGTGAGTGTCGATCACTATGTGCGCCTGGAACAGGGCCGCACACTGCACTTTTCGGAGTCGGTACTGGACGCGGTGGCCCAGGCGCTGCGGCTGAACCAGGTGGAACGCGAACATCTGTACCGGCTGGCGCGGCCGTGGTCGGGCGAAGAACCACCCGGCGAGCAGCGGGTGCGCCCCGGTCTGCGCAGACTGCTCGACGCCGCGGGCGACGTGCCCGCGTATGTGGTCGGCCGCGGCACCAACGTGCTGGCCTGGAATCCGCTTGCCGCGGCACTCATCACCGACTTCGGCGCGCTACCGCCCCGCGAACGCAACCTGGCCCGACTGATCTTCCTCGACGAGGGTATGCGCGAGCTCTACGAGGATTGGCCCGCCAAGGCCGCCGACGTCGTTGCCTACCTGCGGTTGGACGCGGCCCGCAATCCCGGCGACAAGGGCATCGGCACCCTGCTCGCGGAGCTCGGCGACATCCCTGAGTTCCGCAGACATTGGGACGAGCACGAGCTCCGGGACAAAACCCACGGCCGCTACGTCTATCTGCACCCGGTGGTCGGCAGGCTGGATCTCGGTTTCGAAACGCTACGTCTGCCCGACGACCCGGATCAAGCCCTCGTCATGCACACCACCGAGGCGGAATCGGCCAGCGCGACAGCGTTGCAGCTGTTGGCGACGTGGCGGGAGAGCTCCACGCATTCCCGCCTGCGATGATCCGATCAGCCTGTTGTTTTGGTGTTGCTGTCGATGAGTGGGGCCCCGCTGCCAGAGTTGATCAACCGCAGCGTCACCGACCTGTTCTGGCCCGCATAGGTCACGCTGGCCACATTGACTTCCACCGAACCGTCTGGGTTGGTGCCGGTACCACCATCGGCCGCATCAACAGTGTTGAAGCCCGTGACCCGATTCTGCGTCCAGTAATCCTGGAAAGCCGGCTGACTGCCGTAAACCCGCTGGGCGGCGGGAGTCAACTGTTTCCATGCCGCCGCGAACCTCAGATAGGTGAGGTTGTTGTAGAAGTCCACCACTTGATCGATGGATTGCCGTGAGTCTGCCGGGCCGACGCTCTTCGTCTGCCCCGGCGTGCCGGCAGCGGTCGTGGAACTGGCGCCCGATGACACGGAGGACGACGGCGGGCTTGCCTGCCCCGACGGTGTGCCGCCACCGCCCTGGGACAGTGCGCCGATCAGGAGCGCGACCACCGTGACCAACCCACCCACCGACGCGCCGATCAGCACCGCCTTGCGCTTGCCGCCCGACTTGCGCGGCACCGGTCTCGGCTGCGTTGTCGTGCGCGGATGTGACGCGGTGCGCGGATGCGCGGCAGTGTTGGGCTGCCTGGTGTTTCGTGGCGGCGGCGCCGGACGTGCTTGCCGTTCGGTGGGCGGATACTGCGTCGACGCGTTGACCGACGGGCGCAGCGCGCGGGTGGCCGATTCGGGCTCACCGACCCTTCGCCTGCCGAAAGCCTCACTGGCAGGAATGAATCCGGCGGGCACCGGCGTAGAACCGGAGTCCGCGAGCGCGGCGAGATGGTCGTGCGCGGCCCGCATGGTGGGCCGGTCCTCGGGTTCCGGACTCAGCAGCTGCAGCAGGAAATCGGTGGCCGGGCCCGCGTGCCGCGGCTCGCTCACCTGGCCGTTGGCGGCCGCGTACAGCACCGCGAGCGGGTTGGCGCTGGAACCGTAGGGCGGCTCACCCTCCAGCGCGTGGAAAAGGGTTGCGCCCAAGGCGAATACGTCCGAGGCCGGGGTGGGATCGGCGCCGCGGGCGCATTCCGGGGCGAGATAGGCGGCGGTCCCGCAGATCAAGCCGGTCTCGGTGAGCGTGACGTCACCGGTGGCACGCGAGATGCCGAAATCGGTGATCTTCACCGTGCCGTGGTCGTCGAGCAGGATATTGCCCGGCTTGACATCGCGGTGCACGATGCCCGCCTGATGCGCCGCGATCAGCGCCGAGGCCACCTGCTCGCCCATCCGCGAGACCTGTGGCAGCGCCAGCATGCCCTGCGCGGAGATCACCGCGGCCAGGCTGCGCGAATTCATGTATTCCATCACCAGACACGGGTCGCCATCGTGCTCGGTGATGTCGAACACCACGATGGCGTTCGGATGCTGGAATCGGGCCGCATTGCGCGCCTCGCGGATTGCTCGCTGTCGCATGACGTCGCGGTCCGCCGGAGGCAGGCTGGGCTGGATGTGGATCTGCTTGACCGCTACCGAGCGCTGCAGCCGTTCGTCCATGGCACGCCAGACGACACCTGTGCCGCCGCTACCAATCCGCTCGACCAGGCGGTAGTGTTCCGCGATCAATTGACCGGTATCGATGACGCCTACTCCGAACCTTCTCGAAATCGTGACATACCGCGTATTGACCACCCACGCGTTTCCGGGATGAGTGTAGCGGGCCGCAAACCAGGGCACGCGGCAGCGGGGACATATCCGCCGCCCACACCACGACAATGACTATCGCCGCGCCCGCAGCATACGTCCCGCAGCCTCCACCGCGGGGCCCGAACTACCCGCATCACTGACGAATACGGCGAATGCCAGGTCCCCGTCGATACCGACGAACCAGCCGTGCGCGTGCTTGTCGTCGATGTACTCCGCGGTGCCGGTCTTGCCGATCAGGCCGGGAATGTCACGCAGCGCAGTGGCGGTGCCGCCGGTGATGGTCTCGCGCATCATGGATTTCACCTGGTCATCAACGGTGGTCGGCAGCTTTTCCGCGGTCTTGTCCGCGACGCCGGGCTGCCCTGTCACCAGTACGGGCGCGGGCGCCGAGCCGCGGGCGAGCGCGGCCGCGACCAACGCCATCCCGAACGGCGAGGCTGTCACCTGGCCCTGTCCGATACCGGATTCGACTCGTTGCGCGGGGGTTTCGGCGGGCGGCACCTTACCGGTAACGGTGGTCAGTCCCGGTGTGACGTAGTCGACACCGAGGCCGAGCTGTGCGGCTGCTTTCGTCAACGCGTCGGCTGGCAACTTCACCGCTAAGCCGCCCATGGTGGTATTGCAGGAGCGCGCGAAGGCGGTGTGCAGCGGCACCTGACCGAGGTCGAAGTTGTCGTCGTTCGGAATCCGGCGGCCCTCGATATTCGCGACGCCAGGGCAGGGCAGCACGGAGTCGGGCGTGACCGACCCCGCTTGCAGCGCGGCCGAGACCGTGACGGTCTTGAAGGTCGAGCCCGGCGGGTACAGACCGGTGAGCGCGATCGGGCCCTGCGCGTCGGCGGCGGCGTTCTGGGCGACCGCGAGCACATTGCCGGTGGACGGTTGCAGAGCGACGATCGTGGCGGGCTGCGCGATCGGCGTGAGCGCGTCCTCGGCGGCGTGCTGGAGGTCGATATTCAGGGTGGTCGTGATGTCGGTGGTCGGCTGCGGATCCTGACCGGCGAGGCGCTTGCTGCCGTCGGGAATCTGGACGCGAACCACCCAGCCCGTTGCCGCGTCGACCTGCTGCTGCCAGAGCTCGGCCAGGCCCGACAGCGTCGGCGACGCCAGCGACTTGTCGTTGGCCAGCAGCCGGGTCTGCGGGGCGAGGGTGACGCCGCGGGTAGTCTCGAGCGCGGCCTGGATCGGCGCGATGTCGGTGGCGCGCAGGGTGATTGCGGTGATCGGCTTGCCTTGGGCCGCAGCGAGATCCGACTGCAGTGATTGCGGGGTGAGGCCAGGAGCCAGCGGGCCGACAATGGCGGCGATCGCGTCGGTGTCCGCGCCGGGGCTCACGTTCACCAGCGTCACCACCTGCTGGGTCAGCAGTTCACCGCCGGACGTGTCGAGGATCCGGGCAGGCCGGGGGTACACCGGGTCGTAGGCCAGTGGACCGATGTCGAGGCCGGGCGCGACCGCGGTCGGGTCCCACTTGACCTTCCAGCCGTCGCCGGTGTCATTCGCGGCGCCGGTGGTGGTATAGGTCCACATGTTCTTGCCGTCCGGTCCGAACTTCCAGGTGGCGGCGAGGGTGAAGGAGTTCTTGTCCACCGAGCGGACCTCGAAGGTCACCTCTTTGCCGAGTCCGTCGTAGAGCCCGTTCAGCGCGTCCGCGGCCTTCGCCGGATCGTCGGTCGTGGCCGCGGCGGCGGCGATATCGTCGCGGTTCAGCGCGTCGGCGAATTGTCCAGCGACGGTGTCGGGCTGGTCCGGGCCGGAACTGCAGCCGGTCAACGCCAAGGCGGGCGCGGCGAACAGGGTGAGGACCTTCCGGTGGGTGCGCACCCAGCCGACTGTATCGGGCTACCCCGGCGCGCCGGGGTAGCCACGTGGCATCGAGGCGCCGCCGGCCGCTGGTCAGTCGGCGAGCCAGGGCCCGTCGGCCAACGCCGCCGCGTCGACGTCGGCGAGGTCGATGTCGAAGACCTCCGACAGGATCTTGGGCAGTTCGCCGGGTGTCAGCTCCCGGACCTCGCCCGAGCCGTCCGGACGTTCTACGGTCCAGGTGGTGCCATCCAGGATGTGATGGGCATCCGGGAGGAACCGCTGCACGAACGGCCGCATGGTGAACGGCGAACGTGGCGAGGTCGACACGAAGTGATTGCCCACCGCGAAATCGATGCGGTACTGCGGGTTCGGGGTGAAGGTGTAGCGGGTGATCCAGCCGTCACGGCCGAACTGGTGCAGCACCCACAGGTCGCTGTGCAGCTCGCCGCTGGTGCGCTCCAACCGGAATCGCCACTCGCCGAGGGCGAACTCACCACGACCTTCGGTCAGCTCGTAGGGCTGTAGCGGGCCGGAACCGAATCCGACATCGCAGACCCACACCCGGTCGTCGTCGCTGGTCGTCACGCGCAGCAGCGCGTGGGTGGCGGGCCGTAGGCCGATATCGACGCCCATGGTCACGCGGCCGCTGAGACCGGTGACGCCGAACCCGAGCCGCTCCAGCACGGCCGCGAACAGCCCGACGTTCTCGTAGCAGTAGCCGCCGCGGCGCTGCCGGATCATCTTGTTCTGCAAAGACTCCAGATCCAGCGGAATGTCACGGCCGAGGACGATCTCCAGGTTTTCGAAGGGGATCGTGGTGGTGTGCGTGTAGACCAGCGCCCGCAAGGTCGCGAGGGTCGGACTGCGGTCACCGTCGAATCCGATGCGCGCCAGATACGCTTCCAGGTCCAGTTCGTCGCCGTTCCAGTGGTAGGCGGGATCGTCGGGCTTGCTCATCACACCTCTTCCTCGTGTCAGTCTCATCGAGGCAACCACACGGCTGCCGGAACTGTTCCTCCGCGGTGCCGCAATCACGTGACTCAGGCGGCGCACTTCGCGTTCGGCGGCGCGGCGGGGGCGGTGGCAAGCCCGTGCGCGACGTCCACGATGTAGTCGCGGTCCGGGCCCTCGGTCGGCTCGGCTCCGGTGAGCAGGCGTTCGACCACGCAGCCGCCTTCGAAGAACGCCGGGCCGATGCTGTGGCCACCGGGCACCACGGCGCCGTTGAGGTCGCGGCCGGTGACAATGGTGTACATCGAGGTCGGCTTGCCCGCGGCGAGCAGGCCGGCCCGCATCTCCACGCTGGTGGCGTACGGCAGCACGTCGTCGCCGGTGCCGTGCACCAGGAACGCGCGCTCGATGTCCATCTGGCCTGCCAGCAGGGCGGGCGAGCGTTCGAGGTAGGCCTGAGGACAAGTGGTCGGCGGGCAGCCGCCCGCGTCGCGTTCGATCTGCGCGGGCAGCTTCGGGTCGATTCCCGCCGAGGCCAGCCACATCGTGAAATCGTCTGCCGGACCGTAATTGTCGACCCAGTAGTCGAACAGTCCACGCGGGCCGTTGGCCGCGGCAAGGCCGCTCATGATCCCGCCCTGGCTCCAGCCCCAGAGGACGGTGCGGGCAATCGAGGGATGCTCGTTCCGGTACCACTGGGTTGCCGCAACGATGTCGTGCCGGCCTGCCGAGAGGTTCCATTCGCCGGGCTTCCATACGCTGGTCGCGCTGCGCAGATCCATCGACACGATCGGGGTCGCGGTGCGCTGCGCGATCGAGGTCAGATAGCCCGCGTGGTCGGCGGCCGAACCGCGGTACCCGTGCACGGCGGTGACCAGGCCCCGCGGCGCGAGATCGCCCGGCGCGCACCGGTACGGCTCGTAGACCAGCCCGGTCGCGTCCTCACCGTCCACGGTCAGCGTGATCGGCCGCACCGCAACTCGCACCTGGCATTCCGGCTCCGCCGACACCGGCGCAGCGACCGAAATGGTCGCCGCGAGCACACTCAGCACCGCACAACACACCGCAGCCAGTCCGTATCCGCGCGTCATCCTCGCATGATGCCATGCCGCTATCGGTGTCCGACGGCGCGAACACAGACAAGAATTCCACCCACGACGGCGGCAGTGAGCACGACCATCGCGAAGGCTGCAGTGGCACTGGTCAAATCGATTGCGTCGCTGAGGAACCCCGCCGCGAGCGGCAGCACCGCCGCAGGCACATAGCCGCCGACATTCTGGGCGGCGTTCGCCTCGGCCAGCCGCGCGGCGGGCACGGCGGCACTGATCGCCGTCAGTCCGGCGAATTGCCCCATCCCCTGCCCGAGACCGGCCAGCACGGCGGCCATGCCGAACGACACGATGGACACGGTGGACACCGACACCGTGAGCGCGATCATGCTCGCCGTGGTAGCGACGGCACTGCCGACCATGATGGTGCGAATCGGCAAGCGCCGCACGGCGAACTGGATGCCGGTCGCGCCGAGGAACATGACGAAGGCCAGCCCGCCCGCGACAACCCGGTTGGTGGCCCCGAGCAGGTTCGACAGCAGCGACGGGCCCAGTGACAGCACGAAGGACGTCGCGGTGATCCCGGGCGCGAAGACAGCGATCCCGAGCAATACCGCTGTCCGTCCGCCCGGCGCCACCGCGGGAATCCGGATCCACGCCCCGTGCCCGCCCGCGCCCTTCGACAACCGCAAGCGTGCGACCACGACCGATGCCGAGACCAGCAACGCGAACTCGACGGCGAAAATGGTGACGGTCGGGCCGGGCAAGGTCTCCGAAAACACCCCGGCCAGCAACGGGCCGAACCCGGCGCCGAGAACCATCGCCGCCGACGCCGCCAGTGCGGCAAGACGTTTGCGCTCCGGACCGCCGACATCGGTGACGGCCGCCATCCCGGCGGAGACGGCGGCACCCACCCCGATCCCGGTCAGCAGCCGGGCGAGCGCGAGCATGAATACCGAAGTCGCCGTGGCGAAGAGCACGCACGCGAGCATCGCGAGCGCGAGTGCTGGCAGCAGCACCGGCTTGCGGCCGAGGCGATCGGACACCACACCGGCCACCAGCAGTGCGCCGAGCAGACCGACGATGTAGCAAGCGAAGATCGCGGTCAAGGTGCCCGAGGAGAAGCCGAGTGAGCGCTGCCAGACGACATACAGCGGGGTCGGCGCGTTCGACAGGATGAATACCGCGAACACCGGCCAGGCCGCCAACCAGATCATGGCGCGGTGTGCCCGGTCTTTTCCGGCCGCCTCGTGTGGCCGAGTCACGACTGCCGTCATGCGATCTCCTAGTTCGACTCTTCTCGTACTGGTACGACAATAGTCGAACTTAGCACCAAGTACGATAGAACTCGTACAAGGCGTCCACGAACCGAGGAGACCCGATGCCATCGGCCACCCGCGCACCAGACACCACCGTCGCGCCGCTGCCCGAGCCCGCCCGCGCCGATCTCCGCCTCGAAGACGTGCTTGGAGTCCTCAGCGACCCGCTGCGACTACACATCGTGCAGAAGCTGCTGCTGGAATCGCCCGACACCGATCGCTCCTGCGGCTGGTTCGGCATCGATCGACCGAAATCGACACTCACCCATCACTTTCGCGTGCTGCGCGATGCGGGCGTCACGCGCCAGCAGCAGTACGGGCTCGAACGGCGCAGCCGCGTGCGCATCGAGGACCTCGACGCGCGCTTCCCCGGCCTACTGGACCTCGTGCGCGCCTGGCGACCGGCGGACTGAGCGCAGGCGAGACCCGGCAATCCTCGACAAGGCACGGCAACAGCCCGACGTCATCGCCGGATCGGCCACGGCATGCCCGGCGGTTAAGATTCGCCTATGCGTTCGATTGATGCGGCACAGCGGCGAGCCCGACTCGCGGTACGACACCGGCTGGCCACTGCCGCCCGCACCGATGAGGTCACCGATATCGCACGGTCGCTCGTCGTGCTGCACGCGACCGATCCGGCGACGGTGTTCCTGTCGGTCGGCGCGCGCAGCCACACCGCCACTCCGGCACACGTCGAGCAGGCACTGTACGACGACCGCACCCTGCTACGGCTGCTCGCGATGCGACGCACCATGTTCGTCGCGCCGGTGGAGCTGTTGCCGGTGCTGCAAGCTTCGTGCGCGGACGCGCTGGCCGAGAAGCAGCGCCGCACTTATGGCAAGTTCCTCGAGGTAGCCGGTGTGGTCGACGGCAATGTCCGCGAATGGCTCGCCGATGTCGAAGACGAGACCCACAAGGCGCTACTTGCTCGCGGCGCGGCCACCGGCGCCCAGCTGAGCAAGGACGTGCCCCGCCTGCGCACGCAGGTGGATCCGGCACCTGGGAAGGCATATTCGAAGCCGACCAGCATCACCACCTGGGTGCTCGTGATCCTCGGTGTCGAAGGCCGCATCGTGCGCGGTCGCCCGAACGGCAGCTGGACGAGCAGCCAATACAGCTGGGCGCCGGTGGAATCGTGGCTGCCCGACGGTGTCGCGACGATGCCTGCAGACCACGCCCGCGCCGAACTGGTCCGAAAATGGTTGTCGGCCTTCGGCCCCGCCCCCATTGCAGATATCAAATGGTGGACCGGCTGGTCCCTCGGCGATGTCCGCAAGGCTCTCGCCCTCCTCGATACCGTCGAGGTCGACCTGGACGGCGTCACCGGCATCCTGCTCGCCGACGACCTGGAGTCCGTCCCCGCCCCCGACCCCTGGGTCTCGCTGCTGCCCGCCCTCGACCCCACCCCGATGGGCTGGCAATCCCGCGACTGGTATCTGGGCCCGCACGCACCGGTCCTGTTCGACCGCAATGGCAATATCGGACCCACCATCTGGTGCGACGGCCGCATCGTCGGTGGCTGGGCGCAGCGCAAGGACGGCGAGATCGCCTACCGCCTGCTGGAAGACGTCGGCTCCGACGCCGCGGCCATGATCGACGCCGAAGTCGCCCGCACCACCGGCTGGTTCGGCGAGGTCCGCGCCATCCCCCGCTTCCGCACCCCGCTCGAGCGTGAACTCACGGCTTGAGCGGACGCGCATCGGCGATGTGATGCGAGCCGAAATCGAGCGGCTCGGCCACAGACGATGCGCCTACATGTCCAAGCCGAGGTCGAGCACTCGCACCGAGTGGGTGAGTGCGCCCACCGCGAGGTAGTCGACGCCGGTGCGGGCGTAGTCGGCGGCGTCGTCGAGAGTCAGACCGCCGGAGGATTCGAGTCGGGTCTGCGGGGCCTCGGCATCGCGGCGCTGGACAGCGGCCTGGGTCTGCCAGAGCGGGAAGTTGTCCAGCAGGACCAGTTCCACGTTTTCGGCCAGGACCGCGTTCAGTTGTTCGAGGCTGTCGACCTCGACTTCGCAGGCGATGTCGGGGGCCATGGCGCGGACCGCGCGCAGCGCTTCGACCACCGAACCGGCAGCGACCACGTGGTTGTCCTTGATCAGCGCGGCGTCGCCGAGACCCATTCGGTGGTTCACTCCCCCGCCTACCCGCACCGCGTACTTTTGCAGGGCGCGCAGGCCGGGCAATGTCTTTCGGCTGTCGCGGATCCGGCATTTCGTGCCGGCGACCTCGTCGACCCACGCGGCGGTGGCCGTCGCGATGCCCGACAGGTGGCAGACCAGATTCAGCATGGTGCGTTCGGCGGTGAGCAGGCCACGCGTCGGTGCAACCAGTCCGAGCACCGATTGCCCCGGCGTCACCCGGGTGCCATCGGCCACCCGGTCGGTGACCTCGTAGTTCCCTGCCCCGATCACCTCGTCGAGGACGAGCAACCCGACATCGAGCCCGGCGACCGTCCCCGGCTGCCGCGATACCACCGACGCCTTCACCACCGCATCCGCGGGAACGGTTGCCGCAGTAGTGATGTCGGGCCCGTACCGCAGATCCTCGTTCAACGCCGTACGAATAAGCGCGAGCACCTCGCCCCGCTCGAGCCCACTATCCGAACTCATCACTGCACTCCTACTCTCCACGCCCGCAGCGGGCAGTATTCGAGGCCCCACGCCGAGGTGAGTGGCACACCATCGCGGGCGCTTCCCGCGTTGTGCCGCAACCATGCGCCACCGATCACCCCGGCGGTCACGATGCGCTCGGGAGAGAGTCTCGGGGCCAGGGGTCGGCGACGGCGAATCCGTCGGGGGCCGGGACCGGTTGGCCCTCGGAGCCAAGGCGGAATGCGACGCTGTGTTGCTGGCGTTCGGTCGGCTCCTGATGGTCGGAGCGGGTGTGGCAACCGCGGCTCTCGGTGCGGGCCGCGGCGGCCAGCAGCAGCACTCGGGCGGTCAAGGTGAGCGCGGCGTCCTCGAACTCGGCGATGCGTTGCGCCGCAATGCTGCTCGGCGAGCCGTGCGCCGGGCCGGGTAGCGGCACGACGCCGTTCGGTGCGGACGCGTCTTTGTGCTCGGCCGCGCTATCGTGCACCGCCACGCCATTGCGCACCCCACGACCGTCTTGCACCGCCCGATCGGCGGGTATCGCCGCGGCATCGTCCATCGACGGATCGATCGCCGCCGCACCGCTCGGGGTCGCACTGCTGTCACGCACCGTCGAACCGGCGGAACCGTGACCCGTCCGCGTCACGCGATGCAGCACCGCGTGCTCCAGCCTGCGTGTCGCATCGGATAGACCGGCGGCGTCGCGGACGACGGAGCCGTGGGCGGTCATCAACTGTTGCACCAGCATTCGATCGACACGAGGTACGGCGCGGAGCGGGATTTCGGTGATGGGCACTTCCTCGCCGAGGCGTTCTGCCGCGGCCGCCCCGGCGCGTTCGCCCACGACGAGCCCCTCGAGCAGGCTGTTGGAGGCCAGCCGATTCGCGCCGTGCAGGCCGGTTCGCGCTACCTCACCCGCCGCGTACAAGCCGGGGACGGCGGTGCGACCGTGTGTGTCGGTGACCACCCCGCCGCATTGGTAGTGCGCGGCAGGAGCGACCGGGATGAGGTCGGTGCGGGGATCGATGCCTGCGGCCAGGCAGGAGGCGGTGATCGTCGGAAACCGTTGCGGGAAGCCGTCGATGGACCTGGCATCGAGATACACATGGTCGGCGCCGAGTGCCCGCATCCGCGCCGCGATGGCCCGCGACACCACGTCTCGCGGTGCCAGATCACCACGGGGGTGCACCCCAGCGGTCACCGAATTGCCTTCGGAATCCACCAGTGTCGCGCCCTCGCCGCGGACGGCCTCGCTGATCAGCGGCCTGCGACCGGTCCCGCCCGGTGTGTACAGCACCGTCGGGTGGAACTGGACGAATTCGAGATCGGCCACGGTCGCTCCGGCCCACAGTGCCAGCGCAATACCGTCCGCGGTCGCCCCGGGCGGGTTGGTACTGAGGGCGTACAGCTGGCCGAGCCCACCGGTGGCCAGCAGCACCGCCGGTGCGTGCACGACCCCGAATCCGCGCTCGGACACCGCGATCACGCCCTGCACACCGCCGGGACCGGTGACGATCTCCAGTGCCGCGGTGCCGAAGAGGACCGGAAGGCCGGCCGCGTTCAGTGCGCGCTGCACCTCAGCGCCGGTGGCGTCGCCGCCGGCGTGGATGATCCGTCGAGTGCTGTGCCCACCCTCACGGGTGCGCGAAATCTGGCCGTCGCGACCGAGATCGAATACCGCACCCAGGTCCGTCAGCGCGGCGATCGCGTCTTGACCGCCTTCGACGATCGACCGCACCGCATCGACATCACAAAGCCCGGCACCGGCCTCGACGGTGTCGTCCACATGCGACTGCACCGAATCCCCGTGCGGCGCGACGACAGCGATCCCGCCCTGGGCGTACTGGGTAGAGGTGTCGGTCGCTCCGCCCTTGCTGAGGATGAGCACCCTGAGGCCACGCAGCGACGCGGTACGCGCCGCGGTCAGACCGGCGACACCGCCGCCGATCACGATCAGGTCGGCGTCGGCCTCCCAGTCGATCCGGGGCGGCGCGATCGTCATTTGCTCCTGCCGCTCCGGACGAGCACGTGTGCCCGGTTACCGATCTCGGTCCGCCGACGCACCGGATCAGATTGCAGCGCAGCCGTTTCCAGCATCGCGCAGACGGCACTCATTCCCCACCGCCCGGGTTGCCGATCTCGATCATGCGTTGCACCGAGTTACGCGCCAGCGCAGCGGTTTCCAGATCGACGTGCACCTCGTCGCGGTTCTCCACCAAGGCCCGAAGCAGCGCGGCCGGGGTGATCATCTTCATGTACTTGCACGACGCCCGGTCGTTGACGGCCTGGAAGTCGATGCCGGGGGCGGCCTTGCGCAGCTGGTGCAACATGCCGACCTCGGTGGCGACGAGCACCTGGCTCGACTTGGCGGCCCTGGCGGCATCGATCATGCCGCCGGTGGACAGGATGTGCACCCGGTCGGCCGGGAACGAACCTGCACCCGCGAGATATAACGCCGAAGTGGCGCAACCACATTCGGGGTGCACGAACAGTTCGGCGTCCGGGTGGGTGCGGGCCTGCTCCTGCAGCTCCTCGCCGTTGATGCCCGCGTGCACGTGGCATTCGCCCGCCCAGATCTGCATGTTCTCGCGACCGGTGACGCGCTTGACGTGTGCGCCGAGGAACTGGTCCGGCAGGAACAGCACCTCGCGGTCCGGGTCGATCGAGGCGACCACGTCCACCGCGTTCGAGGACGTGCAGCAGATGTCGGTGAGTGCCTTCACCGCGGCCGTGGTGTTCACATACGACACGACGACGGCGTTCGGGAATTCGTCCTTCCATGCGCGCAATTCGTCCGCGGTGATGGAATCGGCGAGCGAGCAGCCTGCCCGCTGGTCCGGAATCAGCACGGTCTTCTCGGGGCTGAGGATCTTGGCCGTCTCCGCCATGAAATGCACGCCACAGAAGACGATGGTGTCCTCGGGCGCCTCGGCCGCGATCCGAGACAGCGCCAGCGAGTCCCCGACATGATCGGCCACGTCCTGGATCTCGGGCAGCTGGTAGTTGTGCGCGAGAATCGTGGCGTTGCGCTCGCGCGCCAATCGCTTGATCTCCTGCGCCCACTCGGGCGTCCCCTCGACGCCGGTGAATCCCGAGGGCCCGTCGGTGACCTGCTCCATCAGCGTGGTGCCAGGCGCGGTTGCGAGCTCTGCTCCCATCGTCGCCATGGTGGCTCCTTCCTCCATGCGCTCGGCAACACCGCCGAATTCGCACCAAACCAGGTTTTCGACTTATAATCGAAAACGTGCCCCATAGTAACACCATCCACGAATCGCTCACCGCGGTGTTCCAGGTCCGGCGCTTCCCCTCCGATATCACCGCAGGTCCCGGCCCCGCAGAGCGCTCCGGCGAGGTCATCCGACGCTGCCCACCCGACCAGCGAACCGAACTCGCCGTGCTGCTGTGGCAGCGCGCACTCGACCCGCAGAAGGGCACCTGGTCGCTACCGGGCGGCCGACTGCGCGACGATGAAGACCTCGACGACTCGGCCAGGCGCCAACTCGCCGAAAAGGTCGACGTGCGCGAGCTGACCCACCTGGAGCAGCTGTCGGTCTTCAGCAAGCCCGACCGGGTCCCCCACCCGCGCCGCATCGCCTCGGCCTACCTCGGCCTCGTCCCGCTGACCGCGGATCCACAGCTGCCCTCCGACACCGCGTGGCACCCGGTCTCGGCCCTGCCCGATATGTCCTTCGACCACGGCACGGTCGTCGACCACGCCCGCACCCGACTCGCTGCGAAACTCTCCTACACCAACATTGCCTTCGCCCTGGCTCCCGACCGCTTCACCATGTCCACCCTGCGCGAAATCTATTGCGCTGCACTCGGATACGACGTCGACACCACGAACCTGCAACGAGTCCTGACCCGGCGCAAGGTCATCACTCCCACCGGTGCCACCGCAGCCCCCGGCCGCGCGGGTGGTCGGCCCGCCGCGGTGTACCGCTTCACCGACTCCGGCCTGCGCGTCACCGACGAATTCGCGGCGTTGCGCCCGCCGACCTGACCGCCGCATGTGGGTCGGACGGTGGCCGACACCCCACTCACGCCGCTGCGTCGCAGGTGGTCCGACATCCGGCAGACCGGATGCCGGACCGTGGTTCGCGGCCGCTATCGCAAGATGCAGACGGGCCAAAGACACGGAACCACAGCATGTTCCGTGACAACCTGTTCCGTGACAACAGCGCCGCGGCCCGCAACCTCAGCTGTCGACTCCGCGCCGGCAACCGGCGCGCCAACGGCTACGGTCACCAGCAGCAGCATGGCCCCGACCGCTACGGATTTCCACAACACGATTCCCCCTCTGATTCGAAACGGATCTTCTTGTTACCGACCGAATCCGGATCATGCCCCGCCCGATGTTCGATCAATCGTACGACTTCGACGCTAGGCGACCGGCACGGCCGATGTCGTGAACGGCCGCGCTCGAGTTGGTAAATGCGCTGATCACGGCGATTTACAGAGAATTCCGGACCGGACGCATGAGAGCGAACCGCCAAGGCGCAGTTGTCCGGACCGGACAAGAATCGGCACAGCGACGACCTGGTGGTTGCCGGTCGACGCCGATCATCGCTCTGGAGAACGACTCACCGACTACGCGTCCCAGGCCGGCAGGCAAACCCCGCGGACAGCAGTCTCGGCGCACCCTGTCGGGCACCCGGTACCGCGGACCGAATGATCGACTGGCTAACTGACGGCAATCAGCATGGCGGGACGGTGCACCGTCGGCTGGTTTCGTCGCCGCGATCCTCTGGTCCGAGAACGTGCAGCACCTCATCGCGGTCGAATTCGGGAAACAGGGCCTCGACGGCTTCGGTCATCGACCGGTCCGGCGCGCCACCGATCTGGTTCAGCAGCAGATGTCCCACCTCGTGCCGAACGATATGGCCGACATCCGCATCCGAAGCCGCCGCGTCATAGGCGATGACGATCTCGGCCGTGCGTTCCAATACCAGCCCGCACGGCGCTGCCTCGGTGTGCAGACCCGCCACCGGCAATAGCCGAATTCGCTTGCCTGTCACAGCTTCGGCCCGCTCTATGAATGCCGCCAGAGTCCACGGCAGTGGCACGGCAAGCAATTCCGCCATCCGCCACAGCTGCTCGATGATCGGATCCCTCCGCGGATCGGGACTCACAAGGCATCCAGCGCCCGCACCAGGGCGGACAGGTCGGCATCCGCACGCAGGGCACCGCCACCACGCAACGCCAACCGGGTGACACCGGCCGCACGAATGCTCCGCAACAGCTCCAAATTCCGATGCAGCACTACGACTTCTGGACCGGAATCCGTGAGATAGCATCCTGGAACACCGAAATAGCCCGCCAACGCGACCAGGACCGCGGGATCGCCATCGGAAACCCCGCGCCGCAACGCCTTCAATACCCCGGCCGATACCGGGAACCTCACCCGCCGCGTCAGCTCCCGAGCCACTTCGTCGCCGGACCGCTCCGGTTCCGTCCGCGCGTGAAACGTCGCGAACAGCTGATCGACCCGCTCGGCCACACTCGGGCACCAGTCATCACGCATTCTGCACCCCACCGGCGACACTACTTATCATCCGAGTCTGGGCCCGGCACGGCTGACTGTCCAGTCGCCCCCGAACAGCGGTCATGGCCGCGTTCCCCCGAACGCGGACCGCACCCGACTCGGCGACCTCCGCCGTCGGCGGTCAGCGGTCACCAGTCACCCGTCACCAGTCAGCCGTCGCTCGTCAGCGGTCACCTGACGACCGTCAGCAGTCGACCCGTCACCTCAGCCGTCACTGTCGGCCGTCACCGGACCAGCCGACACCGGTCAGCTGTCACCCATCACCGGTCAGCCGTCCCATCGAATACCGCAGCGTCACGAATCCTGCGACCGATTCCTATGTTTGCGCGTACGGCGATACTGCCGCTTGCTGGGAACAGGTTGCGCAGCACTGGACCGGCGCAGCGCATCGCGCCGCCGCCACGCCACCAAATCCGGCCGCTCCCCACTCTGCTCCGGGTACATCCCCGCCAATACCAATGCCTGGTTACGTTCGTTCATTGCCAACACCTCCTTCCCACAGTCGCGCTGTCCGAACCGACTGCGGATCAACGGTATCCGCGCCGACAGCCCGCTCTCCACTCATTTATCGGCAGGTACGGCACCTTCGAGCTCCTACCTATTCACATGGCGGGTCGTAAGGGAGCTCCAGCATGTGGTCCTCCCACACCCGCCGGTTCATCAGCGACCGAGTCACCTCGCAAATCCGGGTGATCGTGTGCTGTGTGTCGAGGTCCCACAGCCGGGCTCTGCCGCCCGTGTCGACGCCGATCAAATACCCACCGTCACCATAGAAATCGACGAACCAGACCGACGACGAGTCTGCCGTGACGGCCGGGTATTCGATCGGCTGCGGATCTCTGATATCCGTGAAGTCCCACATTCGCACTTGCCTGCCGCCGGAAACCAGTAGAGGCCCGTCCGGACTGAAGGCAAGCGATCTCGCCGACCATCACGTGGGATACCAGCGGCAGGGCTCCCAGGTCGTAGCCTCGGCGGACCCCTCCACCGCCGAGGCCACACAGCTCACTGATGACGAGCTCATTCAAACCGGATTCCACTTTGCAGCCTGCCAATTCGGCAGGGCGGCTGATTGCTTCCGCCAGTTCGTCCAGGCGCATCGGGCCGAGCAAGTAACTGCGATGCTCGAGAGCGTCCTCCAACACCGGAACGTCCAGACATTGCGCATAGAAGTCGGCGCGCACCGCCAGCACGACAGCGGCCGGGGCGTGCTCGCCGCGGATGGCCCGGTGTTCGAGCGCGGCCAGGAACATCTCGCGCTGTTGCGGGTCGTGGCACAGGGTGAACAGTTCCTCGAACCGGTCAACGATCAACAGGCGGCGCCGGCCGATGCCCCAATCGGCCAGCGCCGCGGTGGCGGATTCCACGGACTCCGGAGAACCCCCTGCGTTCTCGGAAGCGGCGGAGTTCGCCGTGTCGGGGCCGCGTTCGGAACCCGTGGCACCGTAGGCATATTCGGAGCGGACCGACTCCTGGCTGTGCACGACATCGATGGCGGCGTAAAGACTGCCGACCGGGGCTCGCCCAGGCGTCATGGTCGCGATCGCCCAGTCCTCGAGCGGATCGGCAAGAGCAGGTAGCAAACCTGCCTCGAGCAGCGACGATTTACCCGCGCCGGAGGCGCCGACGAGCATCACGATCCCACCGTGACCGTCGGGACCCACTGTCGCGCGCACCAATTCGGCGAGTTCGACGGTCGGTCGGGTACGGCCGAAGAACAGATCTGCGTCCTGTCTGCGGTAGGAGGTCAAGCCGAGGTACGGGCACTGCGCAGTGTCGGACTCGGGGTCCCACTCGTTCGACGCCGTCCACAGTCGTCGCCACACCCGCAGATCCAGCAGCGCAGGCGGCACGGGCTTACTGGACTCGCGCGCCTCGTCGAGGAGCGTGAGCAATACGGGCAGCAGGGATTCGAAGCGGGCGGGCACATTGCGCCCCGCCTTCCAATCGCTGATGCGCTGGATCGATGCACCGCCCTTCTGCCCGGCCGCTCGGGTGGCTCGCATGCGCGCCTCGGCCGCGGCCGCAACCCGGCGCAGCGTCGGATTGCCTGCCGCATCGAAGAGCGCGGCGAACTGCTGGGAGAAGACCGTTCGCGGTGCTGGGCGCCAACGGGGTTCCGGTTCACTCGAATCCACCTGTCCTCCTCCACTTCTGGTGTCGGAGGCGACGCTCCCGACCTGTAGCGAGAGTAGGCAGCCGGTCGACGGTAGCGTCCGGTCGCGCCGATCCAATCCGGTAAACGTGCAGCTGGAAGCATCGGATCTTGGTTCCGGACCGGAACATTCAGTCAGTTCGCAGGCAGTGGTACGACCAGGTCGGCTGGTTCTCGACAACACTGCGCGCGTGTTCCCAGCACGCGGCGACTGCGGCGATCTCCTCGCCGTCATCGGCCACCGGCGACGGCATCGGGATGACCGGGCGCGCAGCCGCGGCGATATCGTCGGCCGCTATCGGATCGGTCAGGCCGTCTTCATCTGCGGCGTCGGCGGTGGCGGCGCAGTCGCCCGGCGTCCAATGTTCGCCACGCCCCAGAACACCAGCTCGACCAGCCAGAACAGCATGAGAAACAGCTGCACCACAGTCGCGGGAATAGCGAGGAACGGCACTGCCAGCGCGGCGATCAGCACGAAGCGGGCGATGTCCAACGGGCCTGCGCCGCGCAGGCGGCTGCCCAAACGCACTGCGGCCCACATTATCCAGCGGCGCGGCACCGACACTCTTGCCTCGCGCAGTGCGCGCCTGAAGATGCCGTCTGCGTCGGCCGTGCCGACCACGCCGGAGCTGCGCAGGTAGTCGTGCAGAATGGCGGCCCTGGTGTAGACGCCGTAGCGGGGAATCAACCAGACGAACGCGCGCGGCACCGAGGCGAAATCGGTGCGAAAGCCTTCGGGGACAACGAATTCCTCGTCGGCACCGTGATAGACCAGTGGCGCGGCCACCCGCCAGAACTTCGCGTCGAGCTCCTCGACGACCGGCCCGTTACCGACGAACGCCACGACCCGTTCCTCTCTGAACGCAGAGCGTATCCCACAATTCTAGGTGGTTGTGGTAGTTCCGCACGGCCCCGCAGGCAACGGTTCGGCCAACGCGTCAGTGGGTGGGTCGAGACTGCGGCATCGAATCGGATCCGGGTTCCGGGACCTGCTCGTACCCACCGTAGGGGGCGGGCCCATTGCCCGCATGCTCGGCGACATACGGGCGGTAAACGCTTGCCCCGGTGAAGGATCGATCGTCGACCGGCCTGGACTTCCCCAACGGCCCACTGAATCCGGTGCCCAGATCGTCCGACGGGTAGAGCGCGGCGACGAACAACACCACCAGCGACGCCAGCAGCGGCTGCACGATCAGTGCCAGCCAGCTGCTCACCTCGGTCGGCAGGACGACGATCTGCCCGACGGGCGGATCGTGTGGACGCGGATGCTGCCACCGGGTGAGCTGCTCGCCCACCCAGGACATCGCGAAAGCGCCCGCGAGAGACCCGGCCAGTAGCCCGACTTGCACGATCGGCCCACGTACCGCACGCCACCGCCACGCGCCCACCGCGGACAGCACGCCGGTCACCGCGCCGACGCACACGAAGATCGCGAGCGCGTCGAACTGATGCACGCTCTCCCCGGTCAGTATGGAGCCACGGCCGGGCTGGACCACCAGCAACTGCTCGGTCGGGGCGAGCCAACCCCACACGACACCACCGAGCACACTGAGCAGCAACACCGCGACGCCGACGACCACCGCGGCGCGCACCTCACGCCGCATCCCCACAGCGCGCGCCACCACTAGCGGCGTTCCAGACTCGCCGAGTCGAGCACCCCGTGCCGTGAACACTTCGCCCACCAGCCGTCCGGGCTCACCTGCACGACCATCCGGCGACCGCACTCTGCACAGAAGCGCGGCGGTTCCAGCCCCAGCGCGGCAGCGGTCGGCACCGGGTCATCCAGACCCGGCACGATCCGCTTACCGGTGAACGGGTTGTAGCGCTCGTCCATATCCATGACAGTACTCATCGCGCCTGCCCCTTTCGTCGCAAGGCGGGCGGATCAGAGCGTTTCGTTGAGCGCTTTGATGGGCATCTTCAACTCGCCGAGCAGATCCAGGTCTGCTTCGGCGGGCCGTCCGAGGGTGGTCAGGTAGTTGCCGACGATAACGGCGTTGATGCCGCCGAGGATGCCCTGCTTCGCGCCGAGGTCGCCGAGGGTGATCTCGCGGCCACCCGCGAAGCGAAGCATGGTGCGCGGCAACGCAAGTCGGAACGCGGCGACGGCGCGCAGCGCATCGGATGCGGGCAGCACTTCGAGGTCACCGAAAGGGGTGCCGGGGCGCGGGTTGAGGAAGTTCAGCGGGACCTCGTCGGGATCGAGCTTCGCGAGATCGGCGGCGAATTCGGCGCGCTGCTCCAGGCTTTCGCCCATGCCGAGGATACCGCCGCAGCACACCTCCATGCCCGCTTCGCGCACCATGCGCAGGGTGTCCCAGCGCTCTTCCCAGCTGTGCGTGGTGACCACGTTCGGAAAGTGCGAACGGGAGGTCTCCAGGTTGTGGTTGTAGCGGTGCACGCCCATGGCGGCCAGCTGGTCGACCTGCTCCTGGGTGAGCATGCCCAGCGAACAGGCGACCTGGATGTCGACCTCGTTGCGGATGGCCTCGACACCCGCGGCGACCTGCGCCATCAGCCGCTCGTCCGGGCCGCGGACAGCGGCGACGATGCAGAACTCGGTGGCGCCGGACTTGGCGGTCTGCTTGGCCGCCTCGACGAGGCTGGGAATATCGAGCCAGGCGGCGCGCACCGGCGACTGGAACAGGCCCGACTGGGAACAGAAGTGGCAGTCTTCCGGGCAGCCGCCGGTCTTGAGGCTGATGATGCCCTCGACCTCGACCTCGGGGCCGCACCACTTCATGCGCACCTCGTGCGCGAGGGCCAGTAGGTCTTCGAGCCGATCGTCACCGAGCCGCAGCACCTCTAGGGTCTGCTCCTGGGTCAGGCCGGCACCACGCTCGAGCACCTGCTCGCGGGCAATGGCCAAGATATCGGTCTGAACGGGTGCCTGGGTCACTGCACGAATCCCTTCGTCCGGTGCAGTACACGGTCGATCCGCTGGGGTTCACCCCAGGTGGCCGTGCAACTTGAACGGTGTTCAGGCTAGGGTAATGGTAAGAGTGAGTCAAAACACGACGGGGAAGGAATCCGGGTGCAACTGCACAGGGCGGACGTGGTCGACGGCGCTGTCGCCATTCTCGACCAATACGGTCTCGCCGATCTGACCATGCGCAGGCTCGCGGGCTCACTACAGGTGCAGCCCGGGGCCCTGTACTGGCATTTCCCCAATAAACAGGCGTTGCTCGGCGCGGTCGCCGACAAGATTCTCGCGCCGATGGACGAGCCGATCGACGCGATCGAATGGTCGGGCCAGATCACCGAACTGGCGCATCGCCTGCGCAACTGCCTACTGGCCTACCGCGACGGCGCCGAACTGGTCTCGGCCACCTACGCCTCCCGTCTCACCACGAACAAGGGCCGGGAACGCCTGGTGAGCGCGGCAATCCGCGCAGGCATGCCCCGGCACGAAGGCGAACTGGCCGCCTACACCCTGCTGTACTACGTCCTCGGCCAAACAGTCGACGAACAGTCCAGAATGCAGATGGACTCGGTCGGCGCCCTCTCCGACGACGCCTCCCCGCTCGACGAAACCCCCGACGCCACCGCCCGTTTCGACTTCGGCCTGCAACTGTTCGTCGGCGGCGTCCGCCACCTCCTCGGCACCCGCGTCCGCTGACCGAGAACACACCTGGTGGCACCCGCCGAACCCCGGATTCGGCACGTTGCCCCCAGCGCGAGGTAAGCACCGACGGGCATGATCAGGCCGAGGCCGAGGAGACTGCCACGCCAGCGAGTTCCAGTGCCGACGCAGCGGAGAATCACCCCAGCTGCGCACCTGACCTGGTGTGAGCCGGCCTGCGACGGCCGAGTTCTCCGGGCCCGCTCACGGAGCCAAGGCCGGGCGGCGGGCGAATTGGCTTTCGGGGCGGGGCAGGCCGAAGTGGTCGCGGAGAGTGCTGCCGGCGTATTCGGTGCGGAAGAGGCCACGCTGCTGCAGGATCGGGACCACTGTTTCCGCGAAGACCTCCAGACCGCCGGGGTAGTAGGGCGGCATGACGTTGAAGCCGTCGGCGGCGCCGTTGCGGAACCATTCCTCGATGGTGTCGGCCACCTGCTCCGGTGTGCCCGCGAATACGCGATGCCCGCGGGCGCCCGCGAGGCGGTGCAGCAGGCCGCGGACGGTCGGGCGTTCACGCTGCACGATGCCTGCGACCACTTGCAGACGGCTTCGGGCGTTGTCGGTGACATCGCCTGCGTCGCTGAATAATTCGACGGGCACCGGCTCGTCGAGCGCGAGGTGGCGCAGGCTCTTGCCCGCGATGCCCTCCAACTGCTTCAGGCCGTACTCGGGGACGGTGAGCTCGTTGAACTCCCGTTCCAGCTTCTTGGCGGCCGCCTCGGTGTCGGCGATGAAAGGGCTGATGCCGGGCAGGATCTTGATGTGGTCGGCGTCGCGACCGAATTCCCTGGCCTTCGCCTTGATATCGGAATAGAAATCCTGCGCGTCTTCGAGGCGCTGATGCGCGGTGAAGATCGCTTCGGCGTACTTGCCCGCGAACGCACGGCCGTCATTGGAGGCCCCGGCCTGCACCAGCACTGGATACCCCTGCGGCGTGCGCGGCGCATTGAACGGCCCACGCACCTTCAGATATTCGCCGACGAAGTCGATCGGATGGATCTTGTCCGGGTCGGCGTAGATCCCTGCCGCCTGGTCGAGCACGATCGCGTCGTCTTCCCAGCTGTCCCACAGCGCGACGACCGCATCCACGAACTCTCTGGCTCGGGCGTAGCGCTCGGCGTGCGACGGATGCTCGGCGAGACCGAAATTGGCTGCGGCGAGGTCGGTTCCGGTGGTGACGATATTCCACCCGGCCCGGCCACCGGAGATGTGGTCCAGGGTGGAGAACAGCCTGGCCAGATTGTAGGGCTCGTAGTAGGTGGTCGAGGCGGTCGCGATCAGGCCGAGATGGGTTGTCGCCGTGGCGATGGCGGTGAGCAGCGTGATCGGCTCCAGCCCCGAGCCCGCATTGTGTTTGACATTGGTACGCAACGCCGGCCCGTCGGCGAAGAACACCGCGTCGAGTTTCGCGGCTTCGGCGGTGCGGCCGATCTCCTGGTAATAGGCAACGTCGTAGATCCGGCCCGGCTGACTGTCGGTGTGCCGCCACGCTGCCTCGTGATGCCCGGAGGGGTAGATGAACGCATTGAGGCTGAGTTGACGCGGTGAGCTCATGACGCCTTCTTCTCTTCGTCGATGTGAGGTGGCGTGGTGTCGACGCCGAGGCTGGCCAGCAGCGATTCCCGCAGCCGAGTGAAGCCGGGATCGCTGTGGCGGCGTGGCCGTGCCAGGTCGATGCGCTGATCCAGCGCGATCCGCCCTTCGTCCAGGACCAGCACGCGGTCGGCGAGCAGCACGGCTTCGTCGACATCGTGGGTCACCAGCAGCACCGCAGGCTTGTGCTCGGCGCACAGGTCCTGCAGCAGCGCATGCATTTTGATGCGGGTGAGTGCGTCGAGCGCACCGAACGGTTCGTCGGCCAGCAGCAGTTGCGGCTCCCTGACCAGCGAGCGCGCCAGCGCGACCCGCTGCTGCTCGCCGCCGGAAAGCTCCTTGGGCCATGCCTTTTCCCGACCGGCAAGGCCGACCTCGGCCAGCGCGGTGCGCCCGCGATCGGCGGCTCCGGCACCGGAGAGGCCGAGAGTCACGTTGTCCAGCAACCGGATCCATGGCAGCAGCCGCGAGTCCTGGAAGACCACGGCGCGTTCGGTCGGCACGGTCAGCTCGCCGGATCCCGGCACGTCGTAGTCCAATTCGGCCAGCGCCCGCAGCAGGGTGCTCTTGCCCGAACCGCTGCGGCCGAGCAACGCGACGAATTCACCGCGCGCGATATCGAGGTCGATGCCGCGCAAGACCGCCCGGTCACCGAACCCGCGATACAGGTCGCGGGTTCGCACCACGTTCAGTCGGCCAGTGTCTGCCGCCATGACAGTGCCCTCCGTTCCACCGCGCGCACCGCGATATCGCCGAACAAACCGAGCAGGCCGTAGATCACCAGTCCGACGACGATCACGTCGATCTGGCCGTAGGTGCGGGCCTGCGTCATCAGATAGCCGATGCCGCTGGTGGCATTGACCTGCTCCACGACAACGAGCGCGAGCCAGGCGATGGTCACCGCGAGCCGCAGGCCGGTGAAGAACCCGGGCAGCGATCCGGGCAGCGCGATCCGCTGGATGAATCCCCAGCGCGAAAGCCCTACCGTCGCCGCGAGTTCCACATACCTGGAGTCGACGCTGCGCAGCTGCGCATGCGTGTTGAGGTAGATCGGAATCGCCACACTGGTGGTGATGACGAGCAGTTTCATCTCCTCGCCGATGCCGAACCACACGATGAACAGCGGAATCAGCGCCAGCGTCGGGATCGCCCGCTTGATCTGAATGGGCCCGTCCACCAAGGCTTCACCGATCCGGCTCAGTCCCGCGATCACTGCGAGCACCACCCCGATGACGACACCGAGGCCGAGCCCGACGCCGGCACGCTTGACGGAGGTGAGCAGGTTCGACTGCAGTCTGCCATCGGAAATCAGGCCACCCGCGGTCTCGGCGACCGTCCACGGTGCGGGCAGTGTCTCCGGATCCAGCGTGCCGGAGGCGGATCCGATCACCCAGGTGGCCACCAGCAGCACCGGTCCGACGGCGATGCCGAACGGGATCGGTCGACCGGGGCCGAGCCTGGGCCGACTCGGCTTGCGCCGGGCGAGCACCGGTGCCGGGGCCGTGCGGGCACGGCCGAACCGACCGAGTACACCGGCATCCACGGTGGCCATTACCGTGCCCTCGGTTCGAACGCGGCGCCGCTTTCGGTGACGGCCTGGGTGACGGGAGCATCGAAGCGCAGGTCGAAACCGCCTGCGGCGCGTACCTTCTTCGGCAGCTCACCGGCACCGTCGATGACATCGATGGTGGCTTGCTGGCGGTCGATGAGCACTTGGTCCAGGTGCGGGAAGGTGTACGTACCGAGCGATTCGACGATGCGTTGGGCGTCGTCGGCGCTGACCTTCTGGATGTCGACGTAATACCGACGCGCCCACTCATCCTGGTGGGTATTGGCCCATTGGTGCGCCCGCACGTAGGCGCCGACCAATGCGCGTGTGGCCGCGGCCTTCGCCGGGTCCCCCACGACGGCACGGCGCGCGTACAGGTAGGCCAATCCGCCATAGATACCGGTGGTCTCGGAGTCCGGGATCAGTGAGGTGCCAGGCGTGCGCAGCAGCCGCGTGACGTTCGGCTCGATCAGCGGTGCGATGTCGACCTGCCCAGTGCGCACCGCGTCGAGGAACTCGGCCAGTTGCAGCCGAATCAGTTGCACGTCGCCGGTTTTCAGCCCGGCCTTGGCCAACGCGCGCAACACCGCAGCCTGCTGGGCGGTGCCTTCGGCGTAGGCGATCTTCTTGCCCTTCAGATCGGCCAGCGTGGTTGCGGTCTTGCCGGGAGCCACCGCGAGCTTCAGTGCGCTGGCGCTGGTCTGGTACGCCGCGACGATCGGCACATCCTGCCCGGCCGCCAGCGCGTGGATCGGCGGGACATCGCCTACCGGCGCGACGTCGGCGGCGCCGCCACGGAAGGCCTCGAGAATCGCGGGCCCGCCGATGAAGTTGGCGAATTCGACCTTGAACGGCAGCTTGTCCAGTTCGCCGGACAACCGCAGCACCGATTGCAGCCGCTCCTGCTGGTCGGCGACAACGAGTTTGGTGCCCGCGGGAATCTCGGTCGGCAGCGGGACGTCGGCGACGGTAGTGGCCGAGGTCTTGTCACTGTTCGCACAGCCGGCCAGACCGAGCGTCGCAGCGGTCGCCGCGACGAGCACTGCGGCGATAGTGCGGCCACGGAGGCCGGTCATGAACGTGCGTGGTTGGTGCATTCTGGCATTGAAGCAAGACAAATCCGGCGCGGATACGGTTACTTTCAGGCTGATTCGAGCCCTATCCCGGCGCGGTCAGCGCGGCCCGGCCGCACTGGCCGTCGCACGGACCTGCTGCTGGAAGCGCTGCACGAACGGCAGAATCTGCTGCTCGATCACCGTGTTGTATTCGCGGGGCCGCTGCATCGGGTTGGCGTGGCCGGTGTTTCGCGTCATCACCACCAGCAGCGTGCCGTCGATGCCGCCGGCGCGCTCGATCAGCACCTGGTGGGAGTATTCGACGTCGACCACCCGGTCGTTGTCGGGATTGCGCGGACGGATGAAGACGATGGCCGGGCGCGGTTTGCCGTCCACGGGGCGCGACAGTGCACGCAGATCGTTGAGCGCGCCGCCTGCCACGATCGCCAGGAATTGCGACTCGATGAGTCCGTTGCTCGCCGCGTCGCGGGAAAAGATCTTCTCGCGCAGCACATCCGACACCACCCCGCCCAATTTCGCGACCCTGATGCCCGGCATCCCTGCGCCACCCCGGTCGAAGAAGCGGTCGCGGCGCGCGTAGGTTTCCACGGTCAGGCGCAGCCCGCGACTCTCCCGCGCGCCGGGCAACCACGCCATCCAACGCAGCATGTCCTCGCCCCGGCCGCGGCTTTCCGGGCGCACCGCGTTCAGGTCCATCGGCGTGCAATCGAGAATCACCGACACCAGGCGGCGGTCGCTGTCGGTGTGGATGTGCCTGGCGACCTCCAGCGCTATCACCCCGCCCATGCTGTGCCCGACCAGCACGATGTTCTTCAGTCCCGACATCTGCGCGGCGCGGATGATCAACTCGGCGATCACCCGGGTGTCGATGCCGCTGTTGTCGTATTTGATGGCCCACACCACGCCCATTCGGCTCAGCGCCGGCAGTGCCGCGGCGGTATTGCCGGCATTGAGGCCGCCGAGGCCGACCATGTCGACCACGACGGTGTCCCAGTTCTCGGCGTCGGCCGGGGGCGCGACCGGCAGGATGGCAGGCTCGGTACGCGCCAACCTGGCCTGCTCCGGCGCGACGTCGTGCACCCAGTACTGGGCGAACAGCACGAGTCCCGCGAGCAGTAGTGCGGCGACCCGCAACAGCGCCAGCCGGGTGCGGCGCAACGACTTCCACCCATGCCCTTGGCCGGTATCCCGCAGGCGGGCTTTGCGTCGCTCGTCGTCCCAGTCCGTGACGGTGGACGGGTGCCGTTCCTCCAACGGCGACATCTCTTCACTGTAGGCACGTTTCCGGGAGTCCTGCCAGGCAAACACGGAACACCTGCCGCGCCCGAAAACCCTACCGACCGGTAGAGTCCGAGCCGCCATCCCAGGTGGATGCGGGAATCCGGTGCAATTCCGGAACGGTCGCCCTCGCGGCTAAGTCACTCCCGTCTCTGCCTAACCGGTCGGTTTCGCCGCTCAGGGTTCCAGAAACAACCGTTCATTGGGTAACCCGCCCCAACCTGCTCGTGTCGCCGGGATCACGTTCACAGCGTCGACGTAATGGCGTGATCGGTGCTCTTCCATGAAACACAGTGCGGCAGTCATGCACGCGGCGAAGTCCATCCGCACGCCGTGCACGAACACGCTCAGACGGACATCCGCCTCGTCCGGCATCGGAGAAGGGTTGGCGCTCATCATGTCTCCGAGTCTCGAACGCTAGCGAGCGTGTACCGGGATTGCTTCCAGCTTGTCGAGGTTGTCGTACGCCTCGGGCCACCCAACCCCGACACGCCCAGTACTCGGCTTCCGTTTTCGGTTTTGCGCGGCCGGCGAACCCGTCGATCGTATCCGCGACCGAGCTGGTGATCTCGTCACACCGGGGCCACCACCTCGGGCGACGCGGCTGCGGCGACAGCCGCCCGGCGGCCGGGCAGGGCAAGCGCGACGGCCGCGCCGAATAGCGACAATCCCGCTCCGACCGCTATCGCCGGACCGAAACCGCCCACGAATTCCGCAGCGGATCGGTAACCGCCCGCGCCGGTGAACACCGCAACCACGACGGCGATCCCGAATACCCCACCGAGCTCGCGCATCATGCTGTTCGCGCCCGCCGCCTTGCCGAGCATCGCGTGCTCGACGGCGCCGACCACCGCTGTCTGGGCGGACGGCAGCGCCATCGATACACCGATTCCCGAGATGACCAATGGAATGACCAAGGAGCCGTATGCCATTGCCGGCTCAGCGATGCGCGCGATCCAGAACATGCCGCCCGCCTGCATAGCCAATCCACCTGCCATCAGCGGTCGTTCGCCGATGCGGTCGGCCACCACACCGGCGACCGGTGCGCAGAAGAACAGGGTGAGCGTCCACGGCAACAGTCGCAGCCCGGCCCCTAGCGGCCCGTAGCCGAAGACGATCTGCAGAAACTGCGCGTAGAAGAACACCGAACCGAACAGCCCGGCGAACAGCAGGAAGATTGCGGTGTTACCGGCCGCGAACCCGCGCGAGGCGAACAGCCGCATCGGGATCATCGGCTCGGGCCCGCGCGCCTCCCACACGGTGAAGGCAACGATCAGTACGACACCGCCGACCAGCGCGACCATGATTTCCGCGCTGGCCCACCCTGCGGCATTGCCGCGGACCAAGCCCCACACCACACCGAACGCACCACCGGTGAGCAAGGCCAATCCTCCGACATCCGCCGTCGAATCGGGACCGTAGGTCTCCGGAATCCGGTTCAGCACCAACGGAATCGCGATGAGCCCGATCGGGACGTTGAGCCAGAAGATCCACTGCCAGGACAGCCCCTCCGATACGGCGCCACCGACCAACGGACCGCACGCGACCGCCAAGCCCGTAATACCCTGCAGGATTCCCATGGCCATGCCACGCCGCTGCGGCGGGAACACCGCGCTGACCAAGGCCAGCGCCAGTGTCATGATCAACGCCGCGCCGATGCCCTGCACCACGCGCGCCGCGATCAGCGCGGCGACCGAGGTCGACATCGCACACGCCGCCGACGCCGCGACGAAGATCGCCAGCCCCACCGCGAACATCCGCCGTCGACCGAATCGGTCGCCGACGACCGCGGCAGTCATCAGCAATACGGCAAAACTCAGGTTGTATCCGTTGACCGTCCATTCGAGCGTCTGGACCGACGCCCCGAGATTCTCGCGAATAGTACCGAGCGCCGTCGCGACGACCAGCGTGTCCAGTGCCGCCATCAACGAGGCGATCGCGCCGAGCGCGAGCACCCAGCGCTGCGTCACCGCCGAAACCATTGGTGTACTCACCGTGCTCCTTCCTGTGCAGCGTGCCTGCACAGATATCGACCGGCGCGACGACGGAACTCATCGGTCGGGGGTGCCGGAATTTCCGGTACCGATGAGTTCCGAGCACATGGACGGTCTGCATGTTCGAGGACTTCCATGCCGAGGCCGGGGTCCGACACGAAATGGGCCGACAAAGGGGCACCGATGGTCGATATCGACGAGTTCGCCGTACATACGGCGCAATACCGGCGGGAATTGCTCGCGCACTGCTATCGCATGGTCGGCTCGGTGGACGACGCCGAGGATCTGGTGCAGGAGACGATGCTGCGGGCCTGGCGCGCCTATGGCGATTTCGAGGGGCGGGCGTCGATGCGGACGTGGCTGTATCGGATTGCCACCAACGCCTGCCTCAACGCGCTGCAGCACAGCAGTAGGCGCGTGCTGCCGTCGGGGTTGTCGGGGCCGTCGGATGATCCGGAGACCGCGCCGTTCCTCTCGAACGAGATCCCGTGGCTACAGCCGATGCCGGATGTCCGCATCGAACCCGAGTCGTCGGATCCGGCCGCGATCGTTGCCGCTCGCGAAGGAATGCGGCTGGCGTTGATCGCCGTGTGGCAGTATCTGCCGCCACGTCAGCGCGCGGTGCTGATCCTGCGGGATGTGCTGCGCTGGAAAGCATCCGAGGTGGCGGAACTGCTGGAGGTGAGTGTCACCGCGGTCAACAGCACGTTGCAGCGCGCGCACGCCACCCTGCGGCAACTGCCTTTGGCAACGGCCGATATCGCCGAGCCCGACGATCCGGCAGTGCGTGCGGTGCTCGACCGGTACGCGGCCGCGTTCGAGAACGCCGATATGGCGGCGCTCACCGAGCTTTTGAAAACCGATGCGGTGATGGAGATGCCACCGATCCGCGAATGGTTCCGCGGCAACCTCCGCATCGTGCGGCTGATCGCGACGCGATGCCCGACCCGCGCAGGCGAGGTACAGATGGTGCGCACCGCCGCCAACGGGCAGCCCGCCTTCGGGTTCTACGTGCGTGGCGAGGCCCACTCGATCCATGTCCTCACCGCGACCCCAACGGGGATCGAGCGCATCGTTTCCTTCCACGACAGCGGACTCTTCGAAGGCTTCGACCTGCCGAAGTCACTGCTATGAACCGTGACCT
Source organism: Nocardia sp. NBC_00403 (assembly GCF_036046055.1). NCBI lineage: Bacteria > Bacillati > Actinomycetota > Actinomycetes > Mycobacteriales > Nocardiaceae > Nocardia > Nocardia sp. NBC_00403. The sequence continues at coordinate 3,782,513 of NZ_CP107939.1, read as the reverse complement.
GTTCGACCGATCGGTGCTGTATCTCCTGTGCGCCCTGCGGGGACTCGGCTCCGACCTCACCAGACCGACCCCGTGCCACGGCTGGGACGTGCGCATGCTGCTCGCGCACGTCGAGGAATCTATCGCCGCCCTGCGCGAAGGAGTTGCGGGTGGCCGAATTTACGCCACCCCCGCCACTCGGCATCCCGATGCCACCGCCGTCGCGCATGTCCAGGCCGCCGCCACCGGCCTGCTCGGCGACCTGGCCCACTACTCCCCGAATCCGGTGCTGGTGTCCGACACCCCGTTGCCCGCCGAAATCCTCGGTGCGGCCGGCGCTCTCGAATTGACCGTGCATGCTTGGGATATCGCTGTGGCGCACACACCGTCGGTACAGATACCGGACGAGCTCGCAGGCGATCTACTGACCATCGCGCCGCAGCTCGTCCCGATCACCGGTCGAGATCCGCTGTTCGGGCCACCGGTCCCCACCTACACCACCAGACCAGGCGAACAACTGCTCGCCTACCTCGGCCGCAAGAGCCCAGCGCGTGTGGGGGCCGCTGATCCCGTAGCGCTGCCCAGCGCATGGTGACCAACCGCCACAGTCGGTTTCGGCGCCGGCCATCTGCGCCCTCCACCCCATGCCCCACAACCCCAGCTTGGTCGATCCCTGTTCTCAACGGCTCCGAGGCGGCTCGCGGTACCGTAACAGCTTGGGCGACAGCAGCTTCGGCGGTGTGAGTGTGGCGAATCGAGTCGACCACGACGAAGTCGTGAGTGAGTCCCCCGTTGCGGCCTGGACCACCGGGACGCCCGCCTGCGCAGCTTGCCCGCGAGCACGCCCGCGTGCCCAGAATGTGCGCTGAACGAACTCACCGGCTCGTGCCCGAGCGCAACTATGCGCGAGGGCTCGGACCTTTGTGTGTAATAAACGCGAAATCCGCTCGAGCCGAACAGGTTCAGCCTTCACCAGGTGCGCGTGAACCACCCTGGGGCGTCGGCAGTAAAGCGGTCGCGCCCCCAAGCACCCGCGCCCGCGGGGATGGCGCCGACCACGTCGACGCCGGTGACCGCTGGCAGATCGGTGCGGTTGCACTCGGCGGCCAGGTCGGGGTCGGCGGGCCAGGAGCCGATCACCAGCCCCGCACAGCGTACGCCTGCCGATCGCAGTGCGCGGGTGGTCAATTCGCTGTGATTGAGAGTGCCGAGCCCGGCCGCGACGACCACCAGAACCGGTGCGTCGAGTTTCTGCGCGAGATCGAGCAGCGTGAATTCGCCCATACGAACGAGCAGTCCGCCCGCGCCTTCGACCAGGGTGAGGTCCGCGTCGGCGAGACCCTCTATCGCAGACACGGTTTCGGCCATGGTCAGCAGCGGTCGGCCGCAGCGGCGGGCCGCGGTGTCGGGCGCCAACGGATCCGGGTAGCGGGCGAGTTCGAGGGTTCGGGTGACACCTGCCAGGCGCTCGACCTCGGTGAGATCGCCGGGTTCGCCCGGAGCGACACCGCTTTGGGCGGGCTTGCACACCGCGACCGATCGGCCGGCCGCGCAGGCCGCCGCCGCGATTGCCGCTGTCACCACGGTCTTGCCGACCTCGGTGGAGGTTCCGGTGATCAACAGCGGACTCATGGCCACACCTCGCTGAATACGCGGGCCCGCGAAGACTCGGGCTCGACCGGGCCGGAGCGCATGCCGACCGACGGCGCGGCGCCCGGCACGGCGCCGCCGCCCGAAGCTGCGGCGCTGAACTGTCCGCTCATGCCGGCACCACGCTCAATCCGCGAGCTTCGGCCAAGACCTCGGTGAGGACGGTGGCAATGGTGCCGAGCTCGGCGGGAGTGAGGTTGGCGCGGGCGGTCAGGCGCAGGCGGGAGGTGCCCTCCGGGACCGACGGCGGACGGAAGCAGCCGACGTCGAGGCCACGGGACCGGCAGGCGCGTGCGGCGTCGTAGGCGACCTGCGCCTCGCCGAGCACGACCGAGACCACCGCCGAATCCGGTGCAGGCACACCGGCGATACGGGCGATATCGGCGGCCCGCTCGAGCACGCGGGCGGCCATTCCGGGTTCACGGCGCAGCAATCGCAGAGCTGCACGCGCCGCGCCGACGGCGGCAGGCGCGAGGCCGGTGTCGAAGATGAAGGTGCGTGCGGCATCGATCAGGTGTGCGCGGACCCGCGCACTAGCCAGCACGGCACCACCTTGGGCGGCAAGAGCTTTCGAGAGGGTCGCGGTGATAACCAGGTCCGGCTCCCCGGCCAGGCCGACCTCGTGCACCAGCCCGCGCCCACCGGTGCCGCGCACGCCGAGACCATGCGCCTCGTCCACGATCAGCACCGCGCCATTGGCGCGGGTCACCCCGTGCAGTTCGGCCAGCGCAGCCAGGTCACCGTCGGCGCTGAACACCGAATCGGTCAGCACGAGCGCGCGTTCCTCGGTGCGGGCGGCCAACAACCGGTCGACGGCGTCGACATCGCGATGCGCGGCGATCTCCACCCGCGCCCGCGACAGCCGGCAGGCGTCCACCAGTGAGGCGTGACTGCCCGCGTCGGAGACGACGAGCGCGCCGCGTCCGGCCAGCGCGGTCACCGCGCCCAGGTTGGCGGCGTACCCGGAGGCGAACACCAAACCGGCTTCGGCGCCGACGAATTCGGCAAGCTCGGCCTCGAGTTGTTCATGCGCGGCCGTAGTGCCGGTGACCAACCGGGACCCGGTCGAACCAGCCCCCCATCGCCGCACGGCGTCGATCGCACCCTCGACCACCTCGGGATGCCGAACCAGACCGAGGTAGTCGTTGGAGGCGAGATCGATCGACGGCGATTGCGGCGCCCGTGCCCGCAGCTCGCGCCGCAACCCAGCGGTCACCCGCTCTGCCGCACGCTCGTCCAACCAGCTCAACGGATCGGTAGTCACAGCTCCGAAGCATACTTGAACACCGTTCAGGTCGCCTAGTGGACCTAGCTTCCACCACCCGCCGCGGGTGGGATCCCCCGATCGGCAGCACACCGTTTCCACAACTCTTCCCGCCGCACCCCGATCCCCATCGGCGACCTCGCCGACCGAGCCGCTAGGGCGACCACACATTCTCCGTGCACCCACGACACCGAAGCAGCACCCAGCCCGACGGCCACCACCGCCAATCGGCTCGTGAATATTGCCGGTTAAGCCGACTGCGCTTCGACCGCGGCCCGCATGCCCGCCGTGATCGCCGCGACATCATCCGACGTACTGATGAACGGCGGCATCGTGTAGATGAGGTTGCGGAAGGGGCGCAGCCAGACGCCCGCGGACACGGCAGCCTCGGTTGCTGTGCGCATGTCGACCGGACCGTCGAGTTCGATGACACCGATCGCGCCGAGCACCCTGACCTCGACGACCCCGCGCAGGTCGCGGACCGGGGCGAGACCGGCATTCAGCTCGGATTCGATACGGGCGACCTCGCCGCGCCAGTCGCGTTGCAGCAGCAGCTCCATCGACGCCACGGCAACGGCGCAGGCCAGCGGGTTGCCCATGAAGGTGGGCCCGTGCATCAGACCGCCGTGCGCCGCGCTGAGGGTTTCTGCGATCTGCGCGGTGCACAACGCCGCGGCCAAGGTGAGGTAGCCACCCGTCAGCGCCTTGCCGACGCAGAGGACATCGGGACGCACGCCCGCATGGTCGGCGGCGAAAAGCGCTCCGGTGCGGCCGAATCCGGTGGCGATCTCGTCGAAGATCAGCAGCACGCCGTGTTCGTCGCACAGGCGGCGCAGGTCGGCGAGGTAGCGCGGGTCGTGCCAGCGCATGCCGCCCGCACCCTGGACGACCGGCTCGACAATGACGGCCGCGAGTTCATCGGCGTGCGCGGCCAGCGCACGGTCGAGTTCGGCGACGTAGCCGGGTTCGTAGTCGCGGGGCGGCGTCGGCACGAAGACGTGCTCGACCAGTACGTCGGTCCACAGCGAGTGCATCCCGCCGTCCGGGTCGCACACGCCCATCGGCGTGAACGTGTCACCGTGATATCCGCCGCGCCAGGTGAGCAGCCGCCGCTTGCCCGGCAGCCCGAGCGCGCGCCAATACTGCAGGCACATCTTGACCGCGACCTCGATGGACACCGATCCCGAGTCGCACAGGAACACCTTGTCCAGGCCGTCGGGGGTGTGCTCGACGAGCAGTTCGGACAGCCGGGCCGCGGGCTCGTGGGTGAGCCCACCGAACATCACATGACTCATCCGCTGCGACTGGGCGACCAGTGCCGCGTCCAGCACCGGATGCCGGTAGCCGTGGATCGCGGCCCACCAGGAGCTCATACCGTCGACGAGTTCGCGCCCGTCGGACAGGGTCAGCCGGGTCCCGGACGCGCCCGCCACCACGAGCGGCTCGGTCGTCGCGGGGAAACCACCGTAGGGATGCCAAACATGCTCGGCGTCGATGGCGGCGATCTCGTCGGGGGTCATTGCCACAGGAATCCTCGCGGTCGTGCGACTGCCCCGGCCTCCCCGGAGCTGGCTTGAACGGCGTTCAAGTTACCACTCGAGCTGGGTAGGCACGACCTCGCCGGAGGGCCGAAGGCGAGCGGCGCGGGCCGGCTCCGAGGAATATCGCCGCCTTGTGCAGCGACAGCGCCGATTCGGTGAGTGCCCAGATTCCACGCCTCACGGCTCTCCACGTAGCCGTGCACGCGTTCTGGAGCGAGGCAGCAGATACCCCGTTCGACCACGAAATCCGCCCGCCCCTGCGACATTGGCAGATGCTCCTGCTGTGGCACAACCTGGACGCCGCGGGCCGCAGCACCCGCGCCCGAGTGCCACGCGACCCGCTTGCCCTGGCATTGCTGTGGGATTACCAGGACGGCTACCCGGCGGGCATTCCCGCATGGCTTCAACGCGCCGTCCTCGGCGGGCTCGCCGCCATCGCCGAGCGCGCGGGTTACCAGCGTCGCTGGTAGAAAATCAGTCCCGACCAGCACTGACGCGCCCGGCCGCAACCACCCACATGGACGGTTGCCCGGCTGCCGCTAGTGTCGTTGACATGGCTCAGCCCGACGCAGCGCCCGGTGACGTGACACCACTCGGTGTTTGGCCCGGCACCGCCTACCCTCTGGGCGCTACCTACGATGGCGCAGGCACCAATTTTTCGGTGTTCTCCGAGGTCGCCGATGCAGTCGAGCTGAGCCTGATCGCCAGGGACGGCACCGAGACCAGGATCCCGCTGGAGGAGGTCGACACCTACGTCTGGCACGCGTATCTACCGACGATCGGACCGGGACAGCGCTACGGCTTCCGAGTGCACGGGCCTTACGACCCGGATCACGGATTACGCTGCGATCCCAGCAAATTGCTGCTCGATCCCTACGGGAAAGCTTTCGACGGCGACTTCGACAACGATCCGTCGCTCTACACCCACGGCCTGGATTCCCTGGGGCACACCATGACCGGCGTGGTGATCAACCCGTTCTTCGACTGGGGCTCCGATCGGAGGCCGAATCGGCCCTATCACGAGACGGTGCTCTACGAGGCGCACGTCAAGGGCATGACGATGACACACCCCGACATTCCCGAGGAGTTGCGCGGCACCTACGCGGGCATCGCGCACCCGGCGATCGTCGGATATCTGAAAAGCCTCGGCATCACCGCTATCGAACTGATGCCGGTGCACCAATTCCTGCACGACCGTGTCCTGCTGGATCAGAGCCTGCGAAATTACTGGGGTTACAACAGTTTCGGCTACCTGGCCCCGCACAACGAGTACGCCGCGAGCCCGCGTGGCGGCGCCGCGGTCACCGAGTTCAAAGCGATGGTGCGCGCCCTGCACGCGGAGGGCATCGAGGTGATCCTCGACGTCGTCTACAACCACACCGGTGAGGGCAATCACCTCGGACCGACCCTCGCCTTCCGCGGTATCGACAACGCCGCCTACTACCGCCTGATGGACGACGACCCGTCGCGTTACATGGATTACACCGGCACCGGCAACAGTCTCAATGTGCGACACCCGCACACACTGCAGCTGATCATGGACTCGCTGCGCTACTGGATCCTGGACATGCACGTCGATGGCTTCCGCTTCGATCTGGCCGCCACGCTGGCCCGCGAACTGCACGACGTGGACCGGCTTTCCACGTTTTTCGATCTGGTGCAACAAGATCCGGTGGTCAGTCAGGTGAAGCTGATCGCGGAACCGTGGGATGTCGGCGAAGGCGGCTATCAGGTCGGCAACTTCCCCGGCCTGTGGACCGAGTGGAACGGCAAGTACCGCGACACCGTCCGCGACTATTGGCGCGGCGAGCCCGCGACGCTCGGTGAGTTCGCCTCCCGGCTCACCGGCTCCTCGGACCTGTACGAGGACACCGGCCGCAGACCGAGCGCGAGCATCAACTTCATCACCGCGCACGACGGATTCACGCTGCGGGATCTGGTGTCCTACAACGAGAAACACAACGAGGCCAACGGCGAGGACAACCGCGACGGCGAAAGCTGGAACCGGTCCTGGAACTGTGGGGTGGAGGGCCCCACCGACGACCCGGATATCCTCGCCCTGCGCGCCAAGCAAAGCCGCAACCTGCTGGCCACGCTCGTGCTCAGCCAGGGGACGCCGATGCTCTCACACGGCGACGAAATCGGGCGGACGCAAGGGGGGAACAACAATGTGTATTGCCAGGACTCACCGCTGGCCTGGATGGACTGGTCACTGATGCAGACGAATTCGGACCTGCTCGACTTCACCCGCACGGTGATCGCGCTGCGCACCGCGCACCCCATCTTCCGCCGCCGACGCTTCCTGAAGGGCAGGCCGATCCGGTCCAAGGAGCATGCCCGCGACATCGCGTGGCTCACCCCGGCGGGCGATCAGATGACCCCTGCGGACTGGGACAGCGGATTCGGCAAGTCGCTGACGGTGTATCTCAACGGACGCGGCATACCCGAACCCGGCCCCCGTGGTGAACACATCACCGACGATTCGTTCCTGCTGTGCTTCAACGCGCACGATTCCGCCCTCGATTTCGCCCTGCCCGGCACCGATTACGGTCCAGAGTGGTCGGTCGCGCTCGACTGCTCGATACCCGACGGCCGCTGCGAAACCGTCTATCCGGCGGCCGCGACCGTCACCCTCCCCGCCCGGTGCCTGCTCGTCCTCCGTTGCACCGCATGACCGAAACGCCCATGACCGAGACGCAGATACACTTCACCGATCCCATTCTCCGTGGCCGCCGACCGGTCCGGCAGACCACGGTCCGCAGCACCTACCGACTCCAGCTGCGGCCCGATGTGCTGACTTTCACCGAGGCCCGCTCGATCGCGGAATACCTACAGCAGCTCGGTATCTCGCACCTGTACCTCTCGCCGATCCTGACCGCGGTGCAGGGCTCGCCGCACGGCTACGACGTCACCGACCCCACCACCGTGTCGGCGGCCCTCGGCGGCCCGGCCGGACTGAAGGCGCTCGCCGACGAAGTACGCAGTCGCGGTATGGGTTTGATCGTGGACCTGGTGCCCAACCATCTCGGTGTCGCCGACCCGCAGCAGAACCCATGGTGGTGGGACGTGCTGCGCAACGGACGCGAATCGAAGTTCGCGCACTTCTTCGACATCGACTGGAGCCCGGCCAACGGCGCGGGCGGGCGGCTGGCGCTGCCGGTGTTGCATAGCGAAAACGATCCGGCGGCCCTGACGGTCGACCGGTCCGGTTCGGAACCGATGCTGGCACTGCACGACCTGCGTTTCCCCATCGCGGCGGGCACCGACGGCGACAACGCGCTACGCATCCACGACAAACAGCACTATCGGCTGGTCAGCTGGAAGGCTGGACTGTGCACCTATCGCCGGTTCTTCGCCGTCAGCAGCCTGGCTTCGTTGCGTCAGGAAGATCCCGAGGTCTTCGACATCACCCATCGCGAGCTCGCCGCCTGGTGCGAGCACGATCTCATCGATGGCGTCCGGGTCGACCATCCGGACGGATTGTCCTACCCCGCCGCCTATCTGACGAAGCTGCGCAGGCTGATCGGACCGCAGCGGCTGCTGCTGGTGGAGAAGATCCTGGCCAACCGCGAGCCGCTCGATGCGACGCTGCCGATCGACGGCACCACCGGCTACGACGCGCTCGCCGATATCGGCGGCGTGCTCATCGACCCGGAGGGTGAGCCCCCGCTCACCGAACTGTCCCGGCGCATCGCCGGGCACGGCAGCGACCGGGCCTGGATCGGCGAGACCGAGCACCGGATCAAACGCGCGGTCGCGGAAAGCATTCTGGCCCCGGAGGTTCGACGGTTGGTCACCGCTGTCAAACGCGACGCGCGCGCGGAAAGCTTCGACACCATGGCGCTGACCAACGCGACCATCGAAGTGCTGGCGTTCATGCCGGTGTATCGCGTCGACTATGCGCCGCTGGCCGGGATGACCGGCGCGGTGGTCGCCGAAGTCGAGAAGCGCAACACCGAGCTGACCGCACCGTTGAACATCCTGGTGTCTGCCTTGGCTATCGAAGGCGAAGCCAGCGTGCGCTTCAGTCAGGTCTGCGGCGCGCTGACCGCCAAATCCGTCGAAGACACCATGTTCTATCAGGCGGCCCGGCTGGTCTCCTTGCAAGAGGTGGGCGGCAATCCGGCTCGATTCGGCCACTCGCTCAACGAGTTCCACCTGTCCAACAGCGAACGCGCGCAACGCTGGCCTGCCACCATGACCACGCTGTCCACCCACGACACCAAACGTGGTGAGGACGTGCGGGCACGGATCGGGGTGCTGTCGCAGGTCGCCGAGACCTGGGCGCAGTCGGTCGAGTCGTGGCAGGAGCAGACGCCGGGTCCCGACGGCGCGACGACACTGTTCCTGCTGCAGAACATGTTCGGTGTGTGGCCTGCCGACGGCCGCCCGGCCTCCTCGGTGGCGGGCCTGCGCGAGCGACTGCATCTGTTCGCGGAGAAGTCGATTCGCGAAGCGGGCGTGCACACCTCGTGGGAGGAGCCGGATGCCGAGTTCGAGGCATCGGTGCACGGCTGGCTGGATGCGGTGATCGACGGACCGGTCGGCTCCGAAATCGGCGACCTGGTGCACGAGCTCGCGCCACACGCCTGGTCGGATTCGTTGTCGCAGAAGCTGCTCCAGCTGTGCGGGCCCGGCATCCCGGACATCTACCAGGGCTGTGAGCTGTGGGAGGACACCCTGGTCGACCCGGACAACCGGCGGCCGGTGGACTTCGCGGCACGCGCCGGGCTACTGCAATCGCTCACCGGCACACCGGCATTGAACACCAATGGGGCGGCAAAGATGTGGATCGTCGCCTACGCGCTGTGGCTGCGCAGGGAGCGGCCGGACTGCTTCGTCGGCGGCACCTATCTGCCGCTGTTCGCCACCGGCGACCACGCGGGCAGGCTGGTGAGCTATGCCCGTGGCCGTGCGGGCGAGGCGCCCGAGGTGATCGTCGCCACCACCCGGCACAGCATCGGTCTCGCCGAAACCGGGTGGGGCGACACTACGCTCGATTTGCCGCAGGGCAGCTGGACCGACCGGTTAACCGGCCACACTTTCCAGGGCCGGGCTCGACTGGAAAAGCTCTTCGCCCGCCTGCCTGTCGCCCTGCTCGTCCGCTAGCAGGGTGGACACCCCACCGGTCTGCTCGACCAGGTCCGCCGGGAACATGCCGCCGAGTTCCGCGCGCCAGCGCCGCAGATTCACCGGCCGGTAGTCCGGCTCGGTCTTGGCGCTGGAGGCTATCCGGACACACTGGTCGATCGGGGTGGCCAACCGCCGCCAGGAATCCCAATGGAAGCGCCGGTTGCGTGGGTTGCGCAGCGTCCGAAGCACATTGAGGATGCGGTAGCCGATGCCGAGGGACTTGTGCAGTTCCAGGTGCTTCACGCCCTCGGCGTGGCAGCGCTTGGAAAGCCCCGCCAACCGCTCCCGATCGAAGGCGAGGCCGACCGATTCGGCCTCGGTCACCATCCACTGCAGGGTGATGTCGGACAGGCCGCATTCTTTGTAGCCGCCGCCGATATCGCTGTGCACGCCCTCGAACCAGACCTGCTTCACTCGATCGAAGTGTTTGCGGTACTTCACGTTCGGCTCGATCGGCACCTCCCAGAGGCACGGCTCGAAGTTGCGGCGCCGCTCGTCGATCGCCAGCGCCTGGCGCGCGCAGTGCACGTTGGATGAGAGCTTCACATCGTGGAACTTGTGCCGCAGCGAGGTCAGCCCCGGCACGCCGAGCGCGCCGACGGTGTCGAACACACCGAGGAAGTCGATCTTGGCGGGGTACCTGCAGTGCTCGCCGCGGAAGTCGATCCACTCCTGCGGCTCCGGCGGATCCGGATTCTGCACCGTCCGGGTGGGGGCGACCTGCCGATGAATGCGCAGCGCGTGTGGATACCGACCGTCGATCATCGCCTCGGGCGTCATGATCCCGATTCGGCCGATCAGTCCGGCCAGGCTGCGGGCGGTGAAGGCGCCGCGACTGAAGCCGAAGATGTAGATCTCGTCGCCGGGCTCCCAGTTCAGTGCGAGATGCCAATACGCCGACGACAGGTTCGCCTCCAGCCCGAGTCCGAAAGCACCGCCCATCAGCCGGTCGGTGAGGAACCCGCGCGCCCCGGGCCCCGACACATAGCTCACCCACTGCTGAATCGGCTCTCCGGCCGGTCCCGACGCGGAGAAGCTGATCGTCTGAGCGATCTTGATGATGTTGGATACCGTGCTGCTCGATTCGGCTTTCCAGGTGCCGTCACAACAAACTACCAGGCGTTTCATGGGCAAATTCTCCCGCCGCAATCCCCGTGCAAACCTGCGTACTGGACTACTCGAATCATCGGGGCTCGGGTACGGAATGTTAATAAAAACAATGCATTTCAGTAGACGAATACCCCGCGATGTCAATGGGGGAACGCATGAAGAACCAGAAAAGCCCCGGCTTACCGGGGCTTTTTCGGGGAAGCTCTCACAACCAGGTAGGGTCGCCGAACACCGCGCCCATGTCGTCGACCTCGGGTGAGGTAGCAAGCACATACGTGAATTGCCGGATACTGACCGGACCGGTGCAGGTGTTGATCTTGAGATGGAAATCCCGAACCACCGTCTGAATAAGCTTTCCCGGAATCATGTCCTTCTCGGTCATCGCGACCTCGGCGACCTCACCGGGGGTGAGGTTGAGTGTCACGATCGGGTTGGGGTTCAAGAGGATAGGTGGTTGGTCTTCGGTGTCCGGGTCGATCCCGGTGATGATATCGGGGGTCGCGCCGAGAGTGCCGGCACCGACGGTCACCGCGCAACCGATGTGATACCCCACCCGCAGCTTGCCCACCCCTCCGTCGACCTGGCCATAGGCGACGGAGCTGACAAAGGCCTCCCTGGTCGTGCCCACCTGGTTCAACGGCGCGATGCGGTTGATCGTCTCGTCCCTGTTGCCGACCATCAGGTTGCCGCCCAGCGGTGACGCGTAGGTCCTCTCGTGCGGCGGCAGGGTGATGATTTCGGCTTCGGCGCGTGGTGCCGAAGCTACCGGCGAAAGCGCAGCAAGACACACTCCGGCGAGCACTAGAGCTACCTTCGTCATGTTCGACCGCATGACGAAGATACTAGTAGCGCACCGCTATAGCGACGGGCTAGGACACGGCTTGCGCTTCGTATCGTTTCCCTCGGTCACCGCTTGTGCGCCAATACCGCGAACATGGTCACCGACAGGTGGTAATCGCCCGCGGCGATGCCCGCGTCCAGGTCGGCACGGAATTGATCATGTTGTTCGGCGGTGATCGCCCCCGCCGCGACGGCTCGCGCCGTCATTTCACCGTAGAGCGGCAGCGCCGATCCCGGATCCCAGATCACCGCCTCCGAGCCCATGTCGTCGATCTCGAAATCCGCGGCGACCAGCAGACCGCGCAGACGGCGGCCGGACGCCGGATTGGGCGTGTTCGCCAGCAGCGTCTCCGACATGGCCCCCACGACCGCAGGATCACCGGGATGGGTGATCGCGGTGTGCCAATCACTGTCGATGAGCAGCACCCGGCCGCCGGGGCGCAGCACCCGGGCGATCTCGGTGGTCGCGGCGGCCGGATCATCGAGATGCTGGTACACGCGCTCACAGCGGATCGCATCGAAATAGCCGTCGGGGAAGGGCAATTGGTAGACCGAGCCACCGAGATATCGCGCCCTCGACCCGGCCGCCTCGGCGCGCCGCTCGGCGACGTCGACCATGGCCGGATTCGGATCGATGCCGACCGCCTCGCCGTCCGGGCCGACGCGCTCGGCGAACGCCATGACCTCCGAACCGGTGCCCGATCCGATGTCGAGGGCGCGCTCCCCGGCCGTGACCGCGAGCGCCTCATGCGCCCAGCGCCGGATCCGCTGGATGCTGGGTAGTCGAGCCTGCACATCGAGAATGGCGACGAGCATGTCGATCTGTCCGGAATCGACATGCTCGGCGTGGAAGGACGGCCCTATGTCGGGCGTATCGCCGTGTGCCATACGCCAGACGGTACCTGCGCCGCGACATCGAGTGGGGCAGGCCGACCAGACCTGTCCGCGCCGACAAATCGGGCTTTCGCGCAGGTGGGCATATATCGCCGCTGACCGACCGCCCGCTCGACGGCTACGGTGAGCAGATGCTCCATGGACGAGAGGCCGAACAAACAATCATCGATCGGCTACTGCACGGAGCCAGGGAGGGTCGCAGCGGCGCTCTCGTTATTCGCGGCGAGCCCGGAATCGGGAAGACGGCGCTGTTGGACTATGCGGCGGCCCAGGGTATTCCGACGGTGCGCAGTGCCGGTGTCGAGTCGGAGGCGGAGCTACCCTTCGCCGCGCTGCACCTGCTGGTGCGACCGGGACTCGAGTTGGTGGACACGCTGCCCGGCCCACAGCGCGATGCGCTGCGCGGCGCGTTCGGCCTGACCCAGCACAATCCGGCCGATCGGATGCTGATCGGACTCGCGGTGCTGTCACTGCTGGCCGAGGAAGCCGCCGATGGCCCGCTGCTGTGCCTGATCGATGACGCGCACTGGCTCGACCGTGCGACGGCCGAAACACTGCTGTTCGCGGCCAGGCGGCTGGATGCCGAGGGCGTCGTCATCATCTTCGCCACCCGGCCTGCGGACGACGATTTTCCCGCGCCCGGTCTGACGGAGCTGACCGTCACGGGATTGCGGCAGGACGCGGCGGCGGCACTGGTGGATAGCCGCACCGGCGATCTGGCTCCCGCGCTGCGCTATCGACTGTTGACCGAGGCGGCCGGCAACCCGCTGGCACTGCTGGAATTGCCCGCGGTGCTGGCCGTCGAGGCGACCGGCTCGGGTTCGGCGAGCACGGGGCCCAACCCGTTGCCGCTGACACAGCGCCTGCAGGTGGCCTTCCACGGCCAGGTCAGCAGGCTGCCCGCACCGACACGGACACTGCTGCTCGTCGCCGCCGCGGCAGGCACCGACGACCTCGGCACGGTGTTGGGTGCCGCGGCAGCCCTCGGCCCGCAGCTGTCGGATCTGCAACCCGCCGAGGACGCCGGTCTGCTGCACAGCAATGGTCGAACGCTGGTCTTCCGCCATCCACTGCTGCGTTCGGCGGTCTACCAGGGAGCACCGCTCGCACAGCGCCTCGCCGTGCACTCGGCGCTCGCCGAGGCGTTGCGCGATCCCTCGGACGCGGACCTGCGCGCCTGGCATTTGGCCGCCGCGGCAACAGGTCCCGATGAATCGACGGCCACCGCACTCGAGGAAACCGCCGACCGTGCGCGCCGGCGCAGCGGATTCTCCGGCGCCGTCACCGCCTACGAGCGTGCGGCCGGCTTGAGCATCGACGCGAAAGCCCGCGTCCGGAGACTGGTCTTGGCTGCCGAAACCGCAAGCGAGGCAGGACAATTGGACCGCGCCCGCACGCTCGCCGAACGCGCGGCAGGCCAGAACAGCGACCCGCTACTCGACGCGCGCCTGGACCTGGTGCGAGCGACCGCGGAATTCGGTGCAGGCAAACCACTCTCGGCCCATCAACTGCTGCTGGCAGGCGCGGACCTGGTGCGCGACGGCGAACCGGTGCACGCGGCCCGCATCCTGGCGCAGGCAGTGCACACGGCCTGGTATCTCGGCGCACCCGAATTGGCGGACGTCGCCGCGCGGCTGACCGCGCTGGTGTTGCCCGAGTCGGATTCTATGACGCCGATCGCCCGCTACACGGTCGCCGCCATCGAGGGCCGCTACACCGTCGACCTGCGCGAGACGGCCGCCGCGGCCCGCCGCAGCGGCGCCGACAGCCCGCGGGACCTGGTCCAGATGTGCGGCGCGGGCCTGGTCGTCGGTCAGGATGAGCAGGTCGCGGAGCTGGCGCAGACTCTCATCGCCGAGTGCCGCGACCAGGGTCGCATCGCCCTGCTGCCGACGCTGCTGTTCTTTCGCGGCGAAGCCGAGGCATTCCTCGGCAGGCCGCACGAGGGCCGGATCGCCGCGACCGAGGGACTGCGGATCGCCGAGGACATCGGGCAGGACCATTGGATCAGCCAGCTCAGCAGCTACCTCGCCTACTTGGCCGCATTCGAAGGACGTGAGCAGGACTGCCGGGCACTAGTCGAACGCGCGCTGTCCGAGCAACTCGGCGGGGCCGCGGCGCCCGGTGCGCCATGGACGAATTCGGCGCTCGGCCTGCTCGAGCTCGGCCAGGGCAAGGTCGAGACGGCACTGGCACGGCTGGAGCTGCTGACCGCCGAACCCGCCCGCCATCATGTCGCCGGGATGCGCGCCCTTCCGGATTTGATCGAGGCAGCGGTTCGGCTGGGCCGTCCGGAGCGGGCCGGAGACGCCATGGAACGGCTGCAGTCGTGGGCCGCGGGCGCACGGCAGGACTGGATCTCCGCGCTCGCCCACCGCTGTCAGGCGCTGATCGGTCCGGAAACCCTGGCGGAGGACCACTTTCAGGCCGCGCTCGCCCTCAGCGGCAGGCCGTTCGAGCAAGCGCGCACGCAGCTGCTGTTCGGCGAATGGTTGCGCCGCAGCCGCCGCAAGGTCGATGCACGCAACCAGTTGTCGCCCGCGTTGGAAATCTTCGAACGACTCGACGCCGCACCGTGGGCCGAGCGCGCTCGCACCGAACTCGCCGCGCTCGGCGTCGGCATCGCGGCACGTCCGGCGACCGGGGTGCTTGCCCGGCTGACCCCGCAGGAGCTGCAGATCGTGCGGCTCGCGGCGCAGGGCATGTCCAATCGCGATATCGCTGCTCAGCTGTTCCTCAGCCCGCGGACCGTGGGGCATCACCTGTACAAGGCATATCCGAAGCTTGGTGTGTTGTCGCGAGGCGAGCTGGCCGAGCTACCGCTCGACGTGGATTGACCGACTCCGCCGGGCCGGAAACGGTCGCCGATCACGATGGTGGCCGGCGAGATGCTCGGCCGATCACCTCGCCGGCGGAAACGGGGGTGATCGACGATAGCCGGCCCGTCGACGGACGCAGTCCGTGGACGGTCAGCTGGCGGAGAGGATCCGGTCAGTGCGGCGTGCCGAGGCCGACCGGCGCTTACCCACCTGTCCGAGGATCCAGCGGGCTGCGGCCACCGCCGCGGCCGCGAGCACCGCGACCTGCAGCGAGCCAGTGATGAGCGCCAGCATAAGGCAGGTCACCAGCCCGGCGGCGAGCGCCTCGAGCTTGTACGTCGGCCACGCGGTGCCCGCGATATCGACGGTGGAAGGGTGAACCGTTGCCATGTGGTCAGGATATACGGATAACGAAGTTCGGTCCACCGAACATTTTCGGGCGGGAACAGCGGGCGGCGCTGTCGCGTTGCCCGGGTTATGCCACTCACAGGAGACTATGCACCGAGCACGTCCGACTGGGCCCGCAAGCAGGCGGAAACGTACGAGAGCTCCGGCGGCACCGACGGCACCTCGCTGCAGGGCAAGCCGGTAATCCTGCTCACCACGCGGGGCGCGAAGACGGGCTTGCTGCGCAAGACGCCGCTGATGCGGGTCGAACACGACGGGGAATACGCGATCGTCGCCTCGCTGGGCGGCGCACCGAAGAACCCCGTCTGGTACTACAACATCAAGGCCGATCCGCACGTCGAGCTGCGCGATGGCACCGTGACGAAGGACTACATCGCCCACGAGGTCTTCGGTGACGAGAAGGCCAGATGGTGGGAGCGATCCGTCGCTGTCTGGCCGGACTACGCGAACTACCAGACGAAGACCGACCGTCAGATCCCGGTCTTCGTCCTCACCCCGCAGTAATCCGCCACTGCGCACCGCAGGCCGCAGGCCCACCCGCCGCGTCGGGCCGATGTGACGGGTGGCAGCATAATTCGGGTGTCCAATCCGCTCGAGGTCCTCGACGAACTGTCCGCTTCCCGTCCCGCACTGAGCGCGGACGAGATCGACGCCGCCGCCAAGCGCATTGCCGACATTATCGAGCCGACCCCGCTGCAGTTCAGCGCCCGACTCTCGGCGCTGACCGGTGCGCAGGTCTACCTCAAACGCGAAGACTTCTCGGCCGTGCGCTCCTACAAGTTGCGTGGCGCCTACAACCTGATCGTGCAGCTCACCCCGGACGAGAAAGCCGCAGGCGTGGTCGCGGCCAGCGCGGGCAATCACGCCCAGGGCGTCGCCTTCGCCTGCAAGGCGATGGGAATCAGCGGCCGCATCTACGTTCCGACCACCACGCCGAAGCAGAAGCGTGACCGCATCCGGGTGCACGGCGGCGAGTTCGTGGAGCTGATCGCCGTCGGAGAAACCTACGATGCGGCCGCCGCGGCCGCCGCCGCCGATGTCGAGCGCACCGGCGCGACCATGGTGCCGCCGTTCGACGATGTGCGCACCGCGGCCGGTCAGGGCACCATCGCCGCCGAAATCCTGGAGCAGCTCGGCACCTCCCCCGATCTGGTGGTGGTGCCGGTAGGCGGCGGCGGCTGCCTGGCCGGCATCGGCACCTACCTGCGCAACCGCTCGCCACAGACCGGAATTCTCGGCGTGGAACCGGCAGGCGCGGCCTCGATGACCGCGGCGCTGGTTGCGGGCGGACCGGTGACGCTGCCGGAGATCGACCCGTTCGTGGACGGTGCCGCAGTGCGCCGGATCGGCGATGTGCCCTTCGCGGCGGTCTCGGGCTTCGGCGGCCGGGTGGTGTCCCATGGCTCGCTGCCTTTACTCACCGCTACCGAATCTCCCGGTGGCGCAGGCGCTTTCCGTATCATGCAGGTGGACGAAGGCGCGATCTGCACAGCCATGCTGGACCTCTACCAGAACGAGGGCATCATCGCCGAGCCCGCGGGCGCGCTCGCGGTTACGGGGCTGTCGGAGATCACCGTCGAACCCGGCTCGACGGTGGTGTGCCTGATCTCCGGCGGCAATAACGACGTGTCCCGCTACGGCGAGATCATCGAGCGTTCGCTGGTGCACCGCGGCCTGAAGCACTACTTCCTGGTGGACTTTCCGCAGGAGCCGGGCGCGCTGCGGCGCTTCTTGAACGAGGTGCTCGGGCCCGACGACGACATCACCCTGTTCGAGTACGTCAAGCGCAACAACCGGGAAACCGGTGCGGCGCTGGTCGGTATCGAACTCGGCGCGCCGGATGGGTTGGCGCCACTGCTGGAGCGCATCGCGGACACTCCGCTCCAGTGCGAGCGGCTGGTGCCGGGTTCTCCGGCCTACCGCTATCTGACCTGACGCCCCCGGACTCGTGCGCCGTCCCGCCTTTCGTCGGGCCGCGCACGGGTGCCCCGTGCTGATCGCTACGCCGCCTCGGGGGTCTCCACGACGGCGGCGGCCCGCCTGGTCGAGCGCAGTCCGGCCACCACCATCGGCAGCAGCCAAGCCGCCGAGGATTGGTCGAGGGTCAACTGCCCCACCGAAAGCCGGTTGTGCACGAAGCCGACCGAAAGCCCGAGGCGCGGCTCGGCCCAGCCGAACGAGCCGCCGAGACCGATGTGACCGAGACCCGCGTGAGCACCGGGCATCGGCATCGAGTGGTAGCCGAGGTGCCAGAGCATCGGCGCATAGAACAGCGCGTGGTCGAGCCGGTAGCTCTCGATCCGGCGCAGCGCCTTGATGGTCCGCGGCGACAGGTACCGACGACCGTCTGCCGTTCCATTGTTGGCCAGCGCACCGTACATGGTGGCCAGCGCCGATGCGGTGCCCACCCCGTTGCCCGCAGCGAGTTCGGTGCTCAGGATGGGCGGATTCTCGCCCTCCAGGATCGCTTCGACGCCGGGTAGGAACAGGCAGCGGGCAGCCGCGCCGAGCGCGCCGGGAATGCCATAGCTGAAACCCAATACCTTTGCGGTGAGCGGGTTTCCGATCGGACGCAACTGGTTGCCTGCGAGTTCGGCGTAGCTGGTCGGCGCGGAGGCGGGCGGGCGGCCCAGATGAATACCGTCGATGCCGAGCGGCTCGGCGACCTCGGTGCGGAACAGCTCCGCCATACCGTCGCCGGTGATCGCGCGAGCCAGCCCGGCGAGCAGCCAACCGTAGGTGAGCGCGTGATAGGCCGGAACACCCAGCAGGTGATCGGGTTTCGCGGCGGCGAGACGTTCCTCCATCAGCTGGTGGTCGAGGATTTCCAGACCGGAGGCGATCGGACTCAGCGCGGACAGGCCCGCACGGTGGGTCATCACCTGACGGACGGTGATGCCGGCTTTGCCATTGGCGCCGAACTCCGGCCAGTACTCCGCCATCGGGGCGGCATAGTCGAGCAACCCGCGGTCGGCGAGGCGGTGGATCACCGTGGCAGTGACGCCTTTGGTCGCCGAGAAGATGATGGATCCGGTGTCCTTGGTCCACGGCGTGTTGCCCGCGCTCCCGGTCCAGATCTCGACGAGAGGCGCACCGCGCAGATGCACCGAGAGCCCCGCGCCCGCGCCACGACGGTTTCCGAATGTCTTCGCGAAACGGCGTACCAGTGGTCCGAATTCAGCGGCGGCGCTGCCGCCCACCCCGACCGGGAGTTCGCCAGACAGATCGAAGTCCCCGGATGAAGCCACGTTGCTCATTACTCAACGGTAATGGCGTCGGTCACGCTCGGCAACGGTCATTGTCTCGGACAGTTGACGCCGAGCGCTCCGAGCCGCTCGAGGGGGCGGCTACGAGCCATCGGTTTACGAAGCTTTCGAAACGGCAACATCGCAGGTCAACATGGGTTGGTACGCCCACAAACGGTCGACGGTGATAACAATTTTCGTTCGGTTTTCGTGCGGTTTGCCGGGCGGGACCACCGGCAGCTACCGGATCCGCTCCGACTCGGTGACCTCCTCCGCCGATACCACCACGAACGAATGCCCGGGAACGCCAGTCCCCGAATCGGCTTCGACAGGTTCGCCCCAGGCCAGCAATACCGTTCCGACAGTCGGCACGGTGACCGGATGGGCGGACAGGTTGCACACCAGCCGCACCGTCCCTCGGTGCACGACGATCCAGCGCGCGTCCTCGTCGTAGTCGACCGCAACATGGGTCAGCCACGGGTCGGTGAGCTCGGCCCGCGCGCGGCGCAGCGCGATGAGCGCGCGGTAGCAGCCGAGTAGCCCGGCATGGCGCGCGACCCCCAGCTCCGACCAGTCGAGTTTCGAGCGCAGAAACGTCTCCGGGTCCTGCGGGTCGGGCACGTCGTCACTATCCCAGCCGTGCTCGGCGAATTCAGCCTTGCGGCCGACGGCGGTGGCGGCCCCGATCACCGGATCGGTGTGCGAGGTGAAGAACTGGAAGGGTGTGCTCGCGCCCCACTCCTCCCCCATGAACAGCATCGGCGTGTAGGGCGAGAGCAGCACGAGGGCGGCCTTGATCGCTAGTTGCCCGTCGGTGAGGTTGACGCTCGGCCGGTCACCGATCGCGCGGTTGCCGACCTGATCGTGGGTGCAGGTGTAGGCCAGTAGCGCGCTCGCGGGGATCACCCTGGTGTCCAGTGGGCGGCCGTGGGTGCGGCCACGGAAGCTGGAATACGTTCCGGCATGAAAGAAACCGTTGGTCAGGGTATGCGCGAGGCAGCCGAGCGTGCCGAAATCGGCATAGTAGCCCTGTCTTTCACCGGAGACCGCGGTGTGCACGGCATGGTGCAGATCGTCGTTCCACTGTGCGCTCAGCCCGTAGCCGCCCGCCGCCCGCGGGGTGATCAGCGTCGCGTCGTTGAGATCGCTTTCCGCGATCAGGGTCAGCGGCCTGCGCAGGTGGGCAGCAAGGCATTCGGTCTCGGTGGCCAGTTGAGCGAGCAGGTGGGTGGCGGTGCTGTCGACCAGTGCGTGCACCGCATCCAGCCGCAGCGCATCGATGTGGAACTCGCGCAGCCAGCGCAGTGCGTTGTCGATGATGAAACGGCGCACCGTATCCGAGCCGGGCCCGTCCAGGTTGAGGCTCTGACCCCAGGTATTGCGTCCCTCGGTCAGATAGGGCGCGAAGCGCGGCAGGTAGTTTCCGGAGGGCCCGAGGTGGTTGTAGACGACATCGAGTGTGACGGCCAATCCTCGTGCGTGACAGGCATTCACGAAGCGCTGCAAACCGTCGGGACCACCGTAGGGTTCGGCCACCGCATACCAGAGCACACCGTCGTAGCCCCAGTTGTGGGTGCCGTCGAAGGCGTTCACCGGCATCAGCTCGACCGCGGTCACGCCGAGGTCGACCAGATGATCGAGACGTGCGATCGCCGCGTCGAACGTGCCGGCCGGAGTGAAGGCGCCGATGTGCAGTTCGTAGTAGATCGCGCCCGCCAGCTGCCGTCCGGTCCAGCCGGAGTCGGTCCATACCGCCGGGTCGAGAGCGTGCAGCGCCGAGCGCCCGTGCACACCGTCGGGCTGTCGAGGCGAGCGCGGATCGGGCAGCACCGTCGGATCGTCATCGAGGAGGAAGCCGTAGCGCGCAGTCGGCGCGGACGCCACCTCGGCTCGCCACCACCCGTCGGTCGACCTGGTCATCGGATGCACCGAACCGTCCACTTCGACCCGCACCCGCTCCGGACGCGGCGCCCACACCTCGAACACTGTCACCGCGCCAGCATCGCACGGGCGACATCGCCACACGTGCCGAGCGTGCGGGCATTCCGGACGTGCGCACGGTCCCTGACCAGCGCGGCAGGCCTTCCGCAGGGCCGAATCGCCCGTTCCGCGTTCATCGCATGGCCTTCAGACACCCGCCCCTGCCCGACGGGACCGCCTGGCGCTCCCGGTACCGCACTGACACAGTGAAGACGTGGGCATCTATAACGATCAGATCGTGCCGCGCATCGTCGAGGTGGCCTGCGGCGCGAAGTTCAACAATCCGCAGCGCAAGCGGGTCTGCGCCGGATTGCACGGGCGGGTGGTGGAGATCGGCTTCGGGTCCGGGCTCAATGTGCCCTTCTATCCGGCAGCGGTGCAGTCGATCAGCGCGGTCGAACCGGCGGATCTCGGGTGGAAGCTCGCCGCAGGACGCTTGGCCACGGCCACGGTGCCGATCGAACGCGCCGGCTTGGACGGTCAATCGCTCCCCTTCGCCGACAACTCTTTCGACGCCGCCCTCTCGACCTGGACGATGTGCACCATCCCGGACATCGCGACCGCACTGGCCGAGGTGCGCAGGGTGCTCGTTCCCGGCGGCACCCTGCACTTCGTCGAGCACGGCCTGGCGCCGGATGCGAAGGTGCAGGTCTGGCAGCACCGGCTCAACCCGATCCAGAAGGCCATCGCGGGCGGCTGTCACCTCGATCGCGATATTCGCGGGCTGGTCGAGACAGCAGGCTTCGAGATTCGCGACGTCGATGTCTTCTATGAGCAAGGCCCCAAGTTCCTGACGGCGCTCACCCTCGGTGTCGCGGTATCGCCCTGACCGACTCCATAGATATTGGAACGATCTGTTCAAAATATGTTAGCGTTGGCGCCATGGCACGACCGAGGCGATTCGACGAGGAGCGAGCGGTGGACGCGGCGATGCGCGCGTTCTGGACCGCCGGCTACGAGGGAACCTCCACCCAGGACCTGTGCGAGGCAACAGGACTCGGGCGCAGCAGCATCTACAACACCTTCACAAGCAAGCACGACCTGTTCGATCGAGCGCTACAGCGGTACATGACCACCAAGAACGCAACCATTTTCGAGCTGCTCGACAGCGACCAGTCGGCCAAAGCGAAGATTCGCGCACTGCTATGGCAGGTGATCGACGCACCCGAGGAGGAGCCGACCGGCTGCCTGGTGGTCAATTCGACCGTCGAGCTGGCCCTGCGCGATCACGCGGTAGCCGCCACGCTGCGCATCGATCAGGAGCTGCGATTGGCCGCGCTGACCGCCGCCATCGAAAGCGGCCAGCGGGCGGGCGATATCGAACGCGGCAGGGGTGCGCGCGATCTCGCACACTTCGTGAACGCCACCATCGCCGGAATGCGCGTGGCGGCGCGCGGTGGCGCGGGACGGGATGCACTGGAAGCCATTGCCGGCACCGCGCTCAGCGCACTGTAAGACCAGCAAGGCGGCATCGCGCCGCCTTTTCTTTCGAGTTCATTTTGAACTGATCAATCCAAAACTAGAGAGGTATCCGATGCCATTAGCCGTCTTCGTCCTGGGGTTGTCGATCTTCGCCCAGGGCACCTCGGAGCTGATGCTCGCCGGGCTGCTGCCCGAAATGGCCACCGATCTCGGCGTGACCATTCCGCGCGCAGGACTGCTGATTTCGGCATTCGCCCTCGGCATGCTGGTGGGCGCACCGGTACTCGCCGTGGTCACACTGCGCTGGCCGCGCCGCGATGCGCTGCTCGGCTTTCTCGCCGTCTTCGTCGCTGCCCACGTCGTCGGCGCCTCGACCTCGGACTACTGGGTGCTGTTCGCGACCAGGGTGGTGAGCGCCTTTGTCTACGCGGGGTTCTGGGCGCTGGCGGCGACCGCCGCGGTGAGCCTGGTGCCGGAGAACGCACGCGGCAAGGCGATGAGCATCGTCGCGGGCGGACTCACCATAGCCACCATCGTCGGGCTGCCCGCGGGCACCGTCATCGGCCAGCACTTCGGCTGGCGCGCGGCATTCTGGGTGGTCGCCGGGCTGTCGGCGCTCTCGACGATCGGCGTGCTCGCGAAGATTCCCGGCGGACGGCCGACCCGGGTGCCGCAATTGCGCAATGAACTGCGCACCATGGCCAATCCGCGGCTGTGGCTGTCCTACGCGACCACCGCGCTGTCCACCGGGTCGATCTTCGTGACCTTCTCCTACCTCGGTGCCATGCTCGCGGACACCACCGGAATCTCCGAAACCTGGATTCCCGCGGTGCTCGCGCTCTACGGCCTCGGCAGCCTGATCGGCATCAGCATCGGCGGCCGCACCTCCGACGCCCACCCCTTCCGCACGCTCTACGTCGGCGCGGCGGGCATGACCATCATCGCCGCGGGGCTGGCACTGACCGCAGACCTGCCCGCGCCGGTGATCGTTCTCGTATTCCTCTTGGGCGCATTCGGTTTCGCCACCAACCCGGCCCTCAACACCCGGGTCTTCACCCTGGCAGGCGCCGCCCCCACCCTCGCCACCGCCACCAACTACTCCGCGTTCAACGTCGGCATCACCGTCGGCCCCTGGCTCGGCGGCATCGCCATCGGCGCCGGCCTCGGCTACGCCTCGGTCGGCTGGATCGGCGCGGCGATGGGCGGTGCCATGCTGGCCACGATCGCCTGGGCCCAACATGTGCACCGCAGGCCCGCTATTGCGACACCGGAACCACAGCCCCTCCCCGAACTCGCCCACTGACCGGAGGACGCCGAACCTCGCACCGCCGCCCGGTTTCCCACCGACAACCGGTCCGCGACCAGCTGGAATGCCGAACCCCGACTTGCCTTGTGGCAAGCCGGGGTTCGGCGTCGGAGGTAGCTCAGCCGGCCAAGCAGCCGGGACCGAGTAGGGCCTTCAAATCGCCCATCAACGCCGACGACGGCGAGACGCGCAGGCTGTCGTCGAGTTTCAGCAGGGTGGTCTTGTCGCGGGCGCCGACCAGCCGCAGGTGCACATCTGCGGTGCCGGGGTGGCTGGTCAGGACGCGCTTGAGGGCGCTCACCTTGTCGGGGGTGCACAGCCTGGTCGGCAGGATCACCGCGAGCGGCTTGGCCACACCGATCGAGGAGAGGTCGGGGACGGCGAGATCGTTGGCAATCAACGAGATCCGGTCGTCGCGGACCGAGACGCGGGCCTTCACCAGGACGACGGCGTCCTCCACGACATCCATACCGTAGACCGAATACGACTGCGGGAAGAACAGCACCTCGATGCCACCGGTCAGATCTTCCAGCTGCGCGGAAGCCCAGGCCAGACCGTTCTTGTTGATCCGTCGGTTGACCGAGGCGAGGATGCCGCCGATGGTCACCTGGGCGCCGTCCTTGATGTCACCCTCGAGAATGGCGGGGATCTGCGTATCCGCTTGCGCGGCAAGCACATGCTCGACACCGTTGAGCGGATGCCCGGACACGTACAGGCCGAGCATTTCGCGCTCCAACGCGAGCTTGTGCTTACTCTCCCACTCGTCGTCGGGCACCTTCACGTCGAAGATCGAGGACACCGACTCGTCGGCATCCATCCCGCCGAAGAGATCGAACTGCCCGATCGCCTCGGCCTTCTTGGTCGACATCACCGCGTCGATGGCATCGGAATGGACCAGCAGCAGACCCTTGCGCGGATGCCCGAGCGAGTCGAATCCGCCTGCCTTGATGAGGGATTCGGTGACCTTCTTGGTGCAAGCGATCGCGTCGATCTTGTTCAGGTAGTCCGAGAAGTCGGTGAACTTCGACTTCTCCTTGCGCGCGGCGATGATCGAGGACACCACGTTGGCGCCGACATTGCGCACCGCGCCGAGTCCGAACCGGATGTCTTTGCCGACGGAGGCGAAGTTCAGTTCGGACTCGTTGACGTCCGGCGGCAACACGGTGATACCGAGGCGGCGGCAGTCCGACAGATAGACCGCGGCCTTGTCCTTGTCGTCGCCGACGCTGGTCAGCAGTGCCGCCATGTACTCGGCCGGATAGTTCGCCTTGAAGTAGGCGGTCCAGTAGGAGACCAGACCGTAGGCCGCGGCATGCGATTTGTTGAACGCGTACCCGGCGAACGGAAGGATGGTGTCCCACAGCGCCTTGATGGCGGCCTTGGAATAGCCATTGGCCTGCATGCCCGCCTCGAAGCCCTCGAACTCCGCGGCCAGCACCTCGGCCTTCTTCTTACCCATCGCGCGGCGCAAGATGTCTGCTCGACCGAGCGAGTAGCCGGCCACCTTCTGCGCGACGTGCATGATCTGCTCTTGGTAGACGATCAGACCGTAGGTTGCGCCGAGGATGTCCTTCAACGGCTCGGCCAGTTCCGGATGGATCGGCTTGACCTCTTGGCGGTTGTTCTTGCGGTCGGCATAGTCGTTGTGCGCGTTCATGCCCATCGGGCCGGGGCGATACAGAGCGCCGACGGCCACGATGTCCTCGAACGCGGTCGGCTGCATGCGGCGCAGCAGGTCGCGCATCGGACCACCATCGAGCTGGAACACACCGAGCGTGTCGCCGCGAGCCAGCAGGTCATAGGTCGCCGGGTTGTCCAATGGCAATGCGTCCAAGTCGATCTCGACGCCGCGGTTCAGTTTCGCGTTGTCGATCGCGTCACCGAGCACCGTCAGGTTACGCAGGCCGAGGAAGTCCATCTTCAGCAGGCCGATGGCCTCGCACGACGGATAGTCCCAGCCGGTGATGAGGGCACCGTCCTGCGGGCGCTTCCACACCGGGATGGCGTCGGTCAGCGGCTCCGAGGACATGATCACCGCGCAGGCATGCACGCCTGCGTTGCGGATCAGGCCTTCCAGACCCCGTGCGGTCTCGTAGATCTTGGCGATGTCGGGGTTGGTGTCGATAAGCGTCCGGACCTCGGCCGCTTCTTTGTAGCGCTCGTGCTCCGGGTCGGTGATGCCCGACACCGAGATGTCCTTGGCCATGATCGGCGGTGGCAACGCCTTGGTGATCTGGTCGGCGATGGCAAATCCGGGCTGGCCGAACAACACTCGGGCCGAGTCCTTGATGGCGGCCTTGGTCTTGATGGTGCCGAACGTGATGACCTGCGCGACCCTGTCGCTGCCCCACTTCTCGGTGGCATAGCGCACCATTTCACCGCGGCGGCGATCGTCGAAGTCGATATCGATATCGGGCATCGACACGCGCTCGGGGTTGAGGAACCGCTCGAACAGCAGCCCATGTGGAATCGGGTCGATATTGGTGATGGTCAGGGCGTAGGCCACCAGCGAACCAGCGGCCGAACCACGGCCGGGGCCGACTCGGATGCCGACCTCGCGGGCATGCTCGATCAGGTCACCGACCACCAGGAAGTAGGCCGGGAAGCCCATCTCCAGGATGACGCCGATCTCGTACTCGGCCCGATCCATGTAGTCCTGCGGCACGCCGTTGGGGAACCGGCGGTCCAGTCCCCGGGCGACCTCTTTGCGCAGCCAGCTGCCTTCGCTCTCGCCGTCGGGCACCGGGAAGACCGGCATCCGGTCGCGGTGTGCCCACACGTCGTCGTAGGGCTGCACCCGTTCACCGATGAGCACCGTGTTGTCGCACGCGCCGGGCACCTCGGCGTCCCAGATCGCGCGCATCTCCTCGGCGGACTTCAGGTAGTAGCCGTCACCGTCGAACTTGAAGCGGGTCGGGTCGCTCAGCGTCTTGCCGGTCTGAATGCACAGCAGCGCCTCGTGATTGGTCGACTGATCCTTGGTGACGTAATGACAGTCGTTGGTGGCGATCGGCGGGATGCCCAGCTGCTTGCTGATATCCAGCAGCCCCTCGCGGACCCGGCGCTCGATGGACAGGCCGTGGTCCATCACCTCGAGAAAGAAGTTGTCCTTGCCGAAGATCTCCTGCCACTTGGCCGCAGCCTCCAGGGCCTCGCGGTCGTGACCGAGGCGCAGGCGGGTCTGCACCTCGCCGGAGGGGCAGCCGGTGGTGGCGATGATGCCCTCGGCATATTGGGCGATGATCTCCTCATCCATCCGCGCCCACTTGCCGAGCTGGCCCTCGAGCGACGCCAGCGAAGACAGCTTGAACAGGTTGCGCAGGCCGGTCGCGTTCTCGGCGACCATGGTCATGTGCGTGTAGGCGCCGGAGCCGGAGACGTCGTCGCCCTTCTGGCTCGGATCGCCCCACTGGATGCGCTTGGTGTCGAATCGGGAGGCGGGCGCAATGTAGGCCTCGATACCGATGATCGGCTTGATGCCCGCCTTTTTCGCGGAGTTGTAGAACTCGGAGGCGCCGTACATATTGCCGTGGTCGGTCATCCCGACCGCGTCCATCCCCAGCCGTTTCGCCTCGGCGAACAGGGGCGAAATCTTCGCCGCACCGTCGAGCATGGAGTACTCGGTGTGGTTGTGCAGGTGAACGAACGATCCGGACGAGGCGGCCAAGACGGTCCTTCCTCCCAAGGTCTCGACGGGGGTTGGCCTAGCGATTCTAGGCACGTCGGTACGACAAGTTTTCTGAGGCGCGCACGCCGCAAAGAGACGCCCCAGGAGGGCCCGGCGTGTCGGTGGCGAAGATCACCGGCGCGTCTGGCGAGTCGCCATGGAGCTGTCCATTTTCCGCGAATGACGTCTAGCGCGGACCGGTCGACACTACGCGACGCCCGCGGCAACGTTCTCCTCCGCGCTGCTGGATCGGCGGAATCTCGACCACCGAGGCGGCGCGCGTGGCAACGTTTATCGGGATGTGTTTACGGGCATGACCGCACAACCAAGAACTGACCAACCCTGTAGGGGTGCCGATGAATACAGCCAGATCTCTGTTCGTCCTTTCCGCTACACCCGTTGCCGCCGTTGCACTGCTGGCCACGGCCGCACCCGCCACCGCGGAGGGCAAGTTCGCCACCATCTACTCGCTCACCCAGGGCGCCTGTTTCGCGCAGGTCGATTCGAGTGTCAACGGTGACGCCTATCCGTCGAGCGCGGCGTTCACCGTCAGCACGACCATGTTCGGCATCGGACCGTGCACGCTGCCGGTCACGCTGAACTGGCGCAATCTCGCCACCGGCGCGACGGGCTCGTTCACAGTGACCGCGAACGGCCCCGGGTACTGGAGCAACAGCAGCTACTCCGCGATCTTCCAGCCCGGAATCGGCGATTTCACCAGCACGGTGACCATCGGCGCGGCGCACCTGCCGGAACCGGGCAACCGTGAGTTCACGGTGCACGAATACCAGCCGTAGCCTGCGCTTCGGCGCTGCTGTCACCGACCGCGTGACGGCATCGGGATAATCGGGCGATGACGTGGCAGCAACACACCCCTTCGACGGGTACGCGTTGACAACGGCGGCGGTAGCCGTTGTCGCCTCGGTGCTGTTGCTCGCCGGTGCGCTGCTGGTGTGGTCGCGGACCCGTCGGTCTGTGACCACACCGGCCGAGCGCGCGGTGCACACCGCGCTGCACACCGCCTCGCTGGCCGCGCGGCCCTTGCGTCAGGGCCTGACGGATCAGTCCGCGCAGGAATCGGCGCCGCATCTGCGCGCCCTCACCGGTGCCGAGGCGCTGGGCGTCGCCGATCCGGACGGCACCTTGCTCGCCTGGGACGGCCCGCACTCCGATCTCGCCGAGTATTTCGCCGATGCCGCACGCCGCGCGATGGCGACCGAGCGACCGGTCCTGGTGTCCGGGCCCGGCCGCGTCGAGCACTCCGGGCGCACCTTGATCGCTCAGCCATTGCTGATCGAAAACTCCGGAGTTGCCGGTGCGCTGGGAGTGGTGACCACCGGGCAGCCGGGACCCGGCAGGCTCGGCGCGGTGGCGGAGGTGGCGCGATACGCCTGCGGCCAGCTCGAGTTGGCCGAGCTCGATGCATCCCGCGCCCGCTTGGACCGCGCCGAGGTGCGCGCATTGCGCGCCCAGATCAGCCCGCATTTCATCTACAACGCACTCAATACCGTGGCATCCTTCGTCCGCACCGACCCGGATCGGGCGCGGGAGCTGATCCTCGAATTCGCGGACTTCACCCGCTATTCCTTCCGCGCCGCGGGCGAATTCACCGTCCTCGCGGACGAACTGCGCAATATCGAGCGGTATCTCGCCCTGGAGCGGGCCCGCTTCGGCGATGCGCTGGAGGTACGGCTGCAGATCGCGCCGGAGGTGCTCGGCGTTGTGCTGCCCTTCCTCGCTCTGCAACCGCT
Organism: Nocardia sp. NBC_00403; assembly: GCF_036046055.1. NCBI lineage: Bacteria > Bacillati > Actinomycetota > Actinomycetes > Mycobacteriales > Nocardiaceae > Nocardia > Nocardia sp. NBC_00403. The sequence goes on along the minus strand of NZ_CP107939.1, from coordinate 3,753,504 downwards.
GGTGGAGAACGCGGTCCGGCACGGCTTGGCGGGGGCGAGCCGCGGCGGCACGGTGAGCATTATCGCCACCGACGCGGGCACCGACTGCGTGATCAGCGTCGAAGACGACGGCATCGGGATGGATCCGGATCTGCTGCGCTCCGGCGCCCTCGACGCGATCGAAACCGGCACCGGCCCGGCGGCTTCCGGCGAATCGGCCCATGTGGGCCTTGCCAATGTCGACGACCGGCTGCGCGCCGCCTTCGGCAACGACTACGGCCTGATCGTGGAAACCGCGCCCGGCGCGGGCACCAAGGTGAGCCTGCGGGTCCCCAAGTTCCGGGCCGGCATCCAGGCATGAAGGCTCGACCCGATCCGATGCAGCGAAGCCAGCGCTTACGATGGACCGGCTGTGACCCGGACCACTGACCAGTCCACCGGAGCGCTTCGCGTGCTTGCCGTGGACGACGAGAAACCGGCTCTGGACGAGCTGGTGTATTTGCTGCGCGCGCAATCGGGTGTCGGCGAGATCCACAGCGCGGGCGACGCGACCAATGCGCTGCGGCTGATGCGGGCCCATCCCATCGATGCGGTGTTCCTCGACATCAATATGCCCGGGCTGGACGGGATGGAATTGGCGGGCATCCTGTCGGAGTTCGCGAATCCACCCGCCGTCGTGTTCGTGACGGCGCACGACGATCGAGCGGTGGCGGCATTCGATCTCGGGGCCGTCGATTACCTGCTCAAGCCGTTGCGCGAGGCACGATTGGCCGAGGCGGTGCGGCGAATCGCCGCCGCGCGCAGCACGCCCGCACTGGTGACCGAGCAGCCGCGCGCCGATCCGAACGCGGTCATCCCCGTCGAGCTCGGCGGCGTCACCACCTTGGTGAACCGCTCGAGCGTGAGCTGGGTGGAGGCGGACGGTGATTACGCGCGGCTGCACACCAGCGCCGGGTCACATCTGGTGCGGATTCCGCTGACCGCGCTGGAATCCCGCTGGGAGAATGCGGGATTCCTGCGGGTGCACCGGTCCTATCTGGTGGCGCTGCGGCTGGTGACCGGATTGCGCACGGTCGGCACCGGCACGGTGGTGTGCCTGCGCGCGGACGGGAACGCCGCGGCGGTGGAGCTGCCGGTCAGTCGGCGACAGGTCCGCGAGCTGAAGCAGCGTCTCGTGCACGGCCCTCGACAGCAGCGGAACCACCTGTGACCGGACCGCAGCAGCGACCGACCCGGCAGCGTGTGGTGCTGGCCGAGCGTCGCGGCGCGCGGCGGGTACGTACTCGCGTCGAGGTGGCCGAACAGACCGAGATCGGCGCGGCCATGATCGGCGGGCTCATTCGCGCTCAGCTCGGCCTCGCGCTGCGGCTCGGCCTGGTCACGGTCCTCGTATTGTGCTCGCTGCCATTGCTTTTTCATATCGCAGCGGTCGGCTCGTTCGTGGTCTTCGGTATACGACTGCCGTGGCTGCTGCTCGGTATCGTGGTCTATCCCCTGCTCTACGCCGTCGGCCGGCTGTACGTTCGCCTCGCCGAGCACAACGAACAGGACTTCCTCGAGCTGGCGGACGAGTGACGTGAACATCGACGCGGCAACCGATCTCACGGAGCGAGTCGGCCGGAGACGACAATGAGCACCAGCACCGCACCCGCGCTCACCATCGCCGCCCTGCTGCTTGCCGCACTCGCCACCGTCGCCATCGGCGTCTACGGCGTGCGCTTGGCGCGGACCACGTCGGACTTCCTCGTTGCCTCGCGTAGTGTCGGGCCGCGCTGGAACGCGGCAGCGATCTCCGGCGAGTATCTTTCCGCCGCTTCCTTTCTCGGTGTTGCCGGGCTCATCGCCAAGTACGGGGCCGATGCGCTCTGGTATCCGGTCGGGTTCACCGCGGGATATCTCGGATTGCTGTTGTTCGTGGCCGCGCCGCTGCGGCGATCGGGGGCCTACACCGTGCCCGACTTCGCGGAATTCCGGCTCGGGTCGGTGCGGCTGCGCCGGCTGGCGGCGGTCGTAGTGGTGCTGATATGCGGGGTGTATCTGATTCCGCAGTTCCAAGGCGCCGGGTTGACGTTGCGCATTCTGTTGGGCGTGCCGGACTGGGTCGGCGCCGTGGCGGTCGGGGCCATCGTGATCGCTAATGTAGCCGGCGGCGGGATGCGGTCCATCACGCTGGTGCAGGCCTTCCAGTACTGGCTCAAGTTGACCGCGGTGGCGATACCGGCGCTGGTGCTGCTCGGGCATTTCCTAGCCGACGATCGCGAGCTCGCCACACCCGCGCCCCCGATCGTCACCGAGCGGACGACGGTCGATGTGAGCACCGATGTGGTCGTTCAGGTGGCCGCGCCACAACTGGTTTCGATCAACGGCACCCTCGACGACCGCGCGGTGACCGGACCGGCGCTGCTGACATCCGGCGAACACGAGCTGGCCGCGGGCACCCAGCTGGTCCTCGATGCCGGCGCTGCCGTGCCGGTGGTGGCCGGTGCGCCCGCCGACGGCGCGGCCTGGTTGCTGCCCGGCGGCGGGTTCGGCGGATCGCATCCGACCTACCAGGTGTTCTCGCTGATCGTCGCCACCTTCCTCGGCACCATGGGGTTGCCGCATGTGCTGGTGCGCTTCTACACCAACCCGGACGGCCGGGCGGCGCGGACCACAGCGCTCGCGGTGATCGGGCTGGTCGGAGTGTTCTACCTGTTCCCGGTGCTGCTGGGGGTCTTCGCGCGGCTCTACGTGCCGCAGCTGCTGATCACCGGCACCTCCGATGCCGCGGTGGTGCTGCTGCCGGGATCGGTGCTCGCCGGTCTGCCGGGACAGTTGCTCGCGGCGCTGGCGGCCGCGGGCGCGATCGCCGCGTTCCTGTCCACCTCGTCGGGTCTGCTCGTGAGCATCGCGGGGGTGCTCAGCACGGACATGCTGCGCGGGCGCATTCGCGATTTTCGTGCCGCAGCGCTGTGCGCCGGTGCCGTGCCACTCGGTCTTTCGCTCACCGTCGCCTCGCTCGATCTGTCCCGCACCGTCGGGCTCGCATTCTCGGTCGCCGCGTCCACGCTCTGCCCGCTGCTTGCACTCGGCATCTGGTGGCGCGGGCTGACCGCGATCGGGGCGGCCACCGGCCTGATCACCGGCGGTCTGGCGGCGGGCGGCGCGACGGCGGTATCGGTGCTCGGCGGGGTCTCCGACGAGGTGGCGGGCGGCTGGCCCGCGGCGATGCTCGGCTATCCGGCGGCGATCAGCGTTCCCCTGGCATTCGCATCGATGATCCTGGTCAGCAAGGTGACACGCGGCCAGAGCGCACGCACGGTCGGGCGGATCTTCGTGCGCCTGCACGCGCCGGAAAGGCTCGGCATGGGCGCCGACCGGGAGCGCGTGCTGCGCTCCAACTGAGGCTGCCCGCGGTCGAACGAACCGCCGTGGCGATCCGTTTTTCGCACTCCGCGGCCGGACCGTTCGTCGCGTCCAGCCGACCGCTCACCGCACAAACAGGCACCTTCACGGAGTGACCTGCGCCACATCATGATTCCCTCATGCCGACCTGGCTACGGTCTGCGCAGTAAGTCACGTCACACGCTAGGACTCCTGATGACCAGTATCGACCTCGACGGCGAGAGCACCGAGCCTCGGCGCTCGGATGCCGCCGCGCCGCCGCGCACGCCGAGCGCCGAAGACTTCGCCGCCGTGCAAGCGAGTCCGCAATTCCAGGAGCTCCGAAGCCGGTTGCGCCGCTTCGTGTTTCCGATGACCGCGCTGTTCCTGGTCTGGTACCTGAGTTACGTGCTGCTCGGCGCTTACGCGCACGACTTCATGGCGACCGAGGTCTTCGGGAACATCAACCTCGGCCTACTGCTCGGCCTCGCGCAGTTCGTCTCCACCTTCGCCATCACCGCACTCTACGTCCGGTTCGCCAACCGCGAACTCGACCCGCGCGCGGCCGCTATTCGTCATTACCTCGAAGGGGGCCAGGCATGAGCGAGCGCAGCGAGCGAAACCAGGACACAGCCGCCTTGGCGGTCATGCCGGAACCGAGCGTCAGCGAGGTGCAGGCATGACCGTCTTCGCCGACACGCAATACCTTGCCGCAGGGACGGTCGGCAATCCGGCCGCGAACATCGCCATCTTCGCCATCTTCGTCGTGATCACCATGGTCGTGGTGATCAGGGCCAGTCGCAACAACCGCACCGCCGCCGACTACTTCACCGGCGGCCGCGGCTTCTCCGGTCCACAGAACGGTGTCGCCATCGCGGGCGATTACCTTTCCGCGGCGAGCTTTCTCGGCATCGCCGGTGCGATCGCGGTCTACGGCTACGACGGGTTCCTCTACTCGATCGGTTTCTTGGTCGCCTGGCTGGTCGCGCTACTGCTGGTCGCCGAAATGCTCAGGAACACCGGCAAGTTCACCATGGCGGACGTGCTGAGCTTCCGGTTACAGGAAGGCCCCGTCCGCACCGCTGCCGCATTGACCACACTGGCCGTCTCGCTGTTCTATCTGCTTGCGCAGATGGCGGGCGCCGGCGGTCTCGTCGCGCTGCTGCTCGATATCTCCGACAAGACCGGGCAGTCCATCGTGATCGCCGTTGTCGGCGTGCTGATGATCGTGTACGTGCTGGTCGGCGGCATGAAGGGCACCACATGGGTGCAAATCATCAAAGCCGCACTGCTCATTACCGGTGCCGCGCTGATGACGGTCATGGTGTTCGCCAAGTTCGGCTTCAACTTCTCCGACATCCTCGGCTCGGCCCAGGAAGCGGTGTCCGGTTCGAAGACCAAGGGCGTGGCCGCGCGTGACGTGCTCGCCCCCGGTGCCCAGTACGGCGGCAGCTCGACCTCCAAGCTGAACTTCCTCTCCCTCGGCTTGGCGCTGGTGCTCGGCACGGCCGGTCTGCCGCATGTGCTGATGCGCTTCTACACGGTGCCCACCGCGAAAGAGGCTCGGCGATCGGTGGTCTGGGCGATCGGACTGATCGGCGCGTTCTACCTGTTCACCCTGGTGCTCGGGTACGGCGCGGCCGCGATCGTCGGCCCCGACCGTATCCTGGGCGCGGCCGGCGGCCAGAACTCGGCGGCGCCGCTGCTGGCATTCGAACTGGGTGGCGTTGTGCTGCTCGGCATTATCTCCGCGGTCGCCTTCGCTACGATCCTCGCGGTCGTCGCCGGACTGACCATCACCGCCTCGGCGTCGTTCGCCCACGACATCTACGCGAGCGTGATCAAGAAGGGCAAGGTCGACGAGGACAAGCAGGTCCGGGTCTCCAGGATCACCGCGGTGATCATCGGCGTGCTCGCCATCGGGCTCGGCATCCTCGCCAACGGCCAGAACGTCGCGTTCCTGGTGGCGCTCGCCTTCGCGGTCGCTGCCGCGGCGAACCTGCCGACCATCCTGTTCTCGCTGTTCTGGAAGCGGTTCAACACCACGGGAGCGCTGTTCAGCATGTACGGCGGCCTGATCTCCACCATCGTGTTGATCGTGTTCTCCCCGGCGGTGTCGGGCACCAAGACCTCGATGATCCCGGGTTCCGATTTCGACTGGTTCCCGCTGTCGAATCCGGGAATCGTTTCCATCCCACTGGCCTTCGCGCTCGGCGTGATCGGCACCTTCCTCGGCGGCCGGAAGCGGGAAGACCCGGCGAAGGCCTCGGAGATGGAGGTCCGCTCACTCACCGGCGTCGGCGCGGAGAAGGCGGTCGTGCACTGAGACCTGCCGCCCCGACATTTCGACGGGATGAGACCACATCCCTTGTAGTTCCGATAGGAGTTCCACGTTGACCAGCGCAACCACCGACCTTGACACGACCGGCCTCGACAGCGCGTCCGGTGCCGTACCGGCCACCTACCCGCCGGAGGCCGCGTTCACCGCGACCGCCAATGCCGGTGCGGCCGTGTACGACCGGGCCGCGGCCGATCGGCTCGGGTTCTGGGCCGAGCAGGCTCGGCGGTTGCACTGGGATCAGCCCTGGACACAGGTCCTCGATTGGCGCGACGCACCCGTCGCGAAGTGGTTCGTCGACGGCAAACTCAACGTCGCCTACAACTGCGTCGACCGGCACGTACTGGACGGCCACGGCGATCAGGTCGCCATCCACTGGGAAGGCGAGCCGGGCGACTCCAGAGACCTCACCTACAGTGAACTGCTCAGCGAAGTGTCCAGGGCGGCAAACTATCTCACCGAGCTCGGCATGCGGGCCGGCGACCGGATCGCCATCTACATGCCGATGGTTCCCGAGGCCATCGTCTCGATGCTGGCCTGCGCCCGCCTCGGGCTCACCCACTCGGTCGTCTTCGCCGGCTTCTCCCCCACCGCGTTGCGGCAGCGGGTGGACGATGCCGAGGCGCGGCTGGTGATCACCACCGACGGGCAGTGGCGGCGCGGTGCGGCCGCGCCGCTCAAGGCCGCGGTGGACGAGGCGCTCGGCGGCGCGCCCTCGAGCGTCGAGCACGTGCTCGTGGTGCGCCGCACCAACATCGAGGTGCCGTGGACCGAGGGCCGTGACCTGTGGTGGCACGACACGGTCACCGATGCTTCCCCGGACCACCAGGCGCAAGCGTTCGACGCCGAGCATCCGCTGTTCATCCTCTACACCTCCGGCACCACCGGAAAACCCAAAGGCATCCTGCACACCTCCGGCGGCTACCTGACCCAGGCGGCCTACACCCACCACAACGTCTTCGACCACAAGCCCGGACACGACGTCTACTGGTGCACCGCCGACATCGGCTGGGTCACCGGACACAGCTACATCGTCTACGGCCCGCTCGCCAACCGGACCACCCAGGTCGTCTACGAGGGCACACCCAACTCTCCCGACGAGCACCGGCACTTCGACATCATCGAAAAGTATGGTGTCACCATCTATTACACCGCTCCCACCCTGGTGCGAACCTTCATGAAGTGGGGCCGCGAGATCCCCGACGCCCACAACCTGTCCTCGCTGCGACTACTCGGCTCGGTCGGCGAGCCCATCAACCCGGAAGCCTGGCGCTGGTACCGGGATGTCATCGGCGGCAACCGAACTCCGATCGTGGACACCTGGTGGCAGACCGAGACCGGCGCCATCATGATCTCCCCGCTGCCCGGCGTCACCGCGACCAAGCCCGGCGCCGCGATGGCTCCACTGCCCGGCATCTCCGCCAAGATCGTCGACGACGAGGGCACCGAGCTCGAGAACGGCCGTTCCGGTTTGCTCGTCCTCGACCAGCCGTGGCCGTCGATGCTGCGCGGCATCTGGGGCGACATGGACCGGTTCCGGGAGACCTACTGGGACCGATTCGCCGACGCCGGTTGGTATTTCGCCGGTGACGGCGCCAAGCTCGATGCCGACGGCGACCTGTGGGTGCTCGGCCGCGTCGACGACGTGATGAACATCTCCGGCCACCGTATCTCCACCGCCGAAGTCGAATCCGCCCTCGTCGGGCACTCCGGAGTCGCCGAGGCCGCGGTGGTCGGTGCCAGCGACGATACCACCGGTCAGGCCATTGTCGCGTTCGTCATCCTCACCGCGGGCGCGACCAACACCGGCGCGGCCCTGGTCACCGAACTGAAAGCCGAAGTGTCCAGGGAAATCAGCCCCATCGCCCGCCCACGCGAAATCCATATCGTCCCCGAACTCCCGAAAACCCGCAGCGGCAAGATCATGCGCCGTCTACTCCGCGACGTCGCCGAGGGCCGAGAACTCGGCGATACTTCGACCCTCGTCGACCCGAAGGTCTTCGAGACCATCGCCCGCGGATAGACGACGCGGAATGCGGCGGACCCGGCCACCACGGCGATGAGGGGGACCGGGTCCACCGCTCCGCGATTACAAAAGCTTATATTGTAGCACTGTTCCCAAAAGAGGGAATTCTGGCGTGGCCGAGTTCTGCCTACATTGACCCTGAGAATTTTGTGGGGCACAAAGGCGGGCTGCGATGGATGCGAGCAGTCTGCTGGCCGAGGTTCCCTTCGCTGTGCGAGACCTCGTCCTCGGGCATTGGCCCGTGACCAGCGTGGAGGGCACGCGATGCCACGGTGATGCGTATCTGCAGACCGGTGTGGTGCTGAACGACTCGGCCGATCAGTACGAGGCCGAAGCCTGTCGAGTCGAGCAAGCGATCGATGGCGCCACCCAAGCGGGATTGGCCGAGCGGCACCGCACGGTCGCCGCGACTATGCGCAATCAGGCTGCGGTCTGCAAGGACATGGGGCAACAGTGTCACGACCTCGCTGATTCCACCCTGGAAACGCAGCATCTGCTGGTCATTTCGGGGATCGTCCTCGGCGCGCAGCTCGCCTACGACGCGCTGCTGTTCTTCCAGGGTGGCGGGATGAAAGCAGTAGTCGACCGGCTGGCCGCCGAGCAGGCGATGCGCGCGGCGGCGGCGAGGCTCACCGTGACAGTGGCCGAAAACGCGGCGGCCGGCACCGCGCGGCGCGCCGCGCTGCACGGAGCCATCCATGCCGCCAAAATCGGGGCTCTGACCAGTGCGGTGACCAGCGTCGGCGCCCAGTTATGGGACATGCACGACGGCATCCGCGACGGGTTCGACACGGGCTCGTTCTTGGAACTGCTCGCCGGTGGTGTGCTGGGCAGTATCGCGGGCGCGGAGGTCGGCCGACGGATCGCTCCGCGCATGTTGGAGTGGGTGGGGGGCCGAGCAACCACCAACGTGGGCCGCCTCTCAGCGCATGTGGGCGGCACCATGATGATCGGTGCCGCGGGCGGCGTGACAGGTGGCGTCGTCGGCGCCGTGCCCTCGCTGATCATCTACCACAAAGACATTCACAGTATCGGCGACGTGTTCAGAATGGTTCGCCAAAGTGCCATCACCGGCTTCGGCGGTGGCTTCGTCGGCGCGGCCGTCAGCTCGCTGCGCGTCCATCAGGCAGGCCGTAGCGCGTTCCGTGGAGAAGGCGAACCATCCCCGTTCGCGGCGCGCCATCGGGAGTTCGCCGCCCACATCAACGAACTATTGCGCTCCGGCGAACCGCCGCGGGCCGAAACGATAGCGCGGACCAGCACTGCGGGGGACTCGGCGAAAGTGGTGGAACGGCTCACTTTCCACGACGGCACCGAGGTGATCCGCAAGGTGGTGTCGAATCGGCAGCACGCACACGCCGAATTCCTGACATCGATGGTCGGCGAGGCGGTGGGGGCGCGCGTGCCTCTGGTGCATGTCGTCGGCGACCACGTCTACATGGAGGTTGCCCCCGGCAAGCCTGCGCAGGAAGCGTATCCACGCGATTGGAACGCCGAGACGAGGTTCCACGGCACCCCTTCCGGAACGCGGCTCGGCGTCCTCGACGCACTGGTGGGCATGCCGGACCGCGGCTCAGAGAACTGGATGGTCGACCACCCCGGGGAAATGCCGGGCCGCTCCGAGCACTGGAATGTCGATCGCACCGGGGACGTGTGGGGAATCGACAACAGCCGCGCCTTCGAGGACACCGGAGTGATCGGTCCCTTCGCAAAGCAATTCCAAGAACACGGGCCCGACGGTGAGATCCATTGGAAGGAGCACGCTCTCGCGCGATCGGATGTACACGAGATTCGACAGCGGGTCGAAGAGCTGCGCCCGGCGTTCTTCGCGGCCGGCCGACGGGACTGGCATGAGGTCATGCTGCAGCGGCTGGACATCTTGGAGCAGCATGCCGTCGGTGTCACCGGCCCGCCCGCGCACACCCCTCCGCCCGTGTCGCCACCGCATGTCGCAGGTGAATCACGGACTCCCGCACCGGAATCCAACAATCGACGGGCGGAAGGTGGAGACCGAGGGGTGTCGGCGACGCCGCGTAACGATCTGCCTCCGCCGCTCGACCAGAACCTGCGGGGTGACCGACCCCGAACGCCGTCGCGCCGCGTAGGGGCCGACGGCACCGCGGGCATTCCTCGTACTCGCGAGGTCGAGCCGCCGGTGCGCGAAGAAGTCGACGTTCCGGCGACGCCCGAGCAGCGACCGCCCAGCAGACGGCTGCGCCTGGTCGACGAGCCACCCGACAATGCTCCGCTCCCACGTGATGAGGACGGTCTGCATCAATCCGATGAACCGACCTATGACGGTCCGCCGACTCGACCGCTGCCGCGCGTGGAGCCGGACCACGGACCGGCGTACGACGACCGGATGGCGGCGGCTCCACCGCCGGCCGGACAGACCATGTTCTACCGCCATCCCGACGGCGGCTATGCAGACGTGGTTTTGACGGGCCCGGACGGTGCCGCAGTCCCGCTGCGACTGTTTCCGGGCCAGGAGCATGTGCTCGGACGCGGCGACGGCGCGCTGTTTCAGGATGCGGCGACCAACCCCGTCTCGCGCCGTCACGCGACTATCAAAGTGGACGAAAATGGCCACGTTCTGATCCACGACAACGAGTCGAAGAACGGCACCTTTGTCGACGGCAAGCAGGTGGTCGGCGATACCTGGGTGCGCGTCCACGACGGCCAGAAGATCGTGCTCGGTCGTACGCTCGATATCGGTATCAATTTCCAGCGTCAGATGGCCGAAGTGCGGCTGTTCGGCGATAACGGGCCTGCACTGCGACTGTATCGCGGGCAGACCATCGATATCGGTCGCGGCATGCTGCACCCGGACACGCCCGGTCGGATGACCGTCTCTACGAATCACGCACGTATCGGCATGGACGAGAACGGCCGGGTCTGGATCGAGGACCGCGGTTCCAGAAACCACACGCGAGTCAACAACGTCGAACTCGCAGCGGGCGAACCGCGAACTATCGAGCCTGGGGACAAAGTACACCTAGGCGGATATCGCGGTGAGGCGCAGTTCCTTCCGCCGGATGCGGCGACCAATGCCAGTCCGGTCCACCTGCGGCTCGGCAGCGGCCCGGACGCGGTGCCGGTGCGACTCGAACCCGGCCAGTCGGTCCCGATCGGCACCGATGAAAACTCGCCCTTCGCAACACAACTGCGCGATGTCCCGGGTGTCGGGCATCGCCACGCCACCCTCGGCCTCGACCACGACGGCCGACTGTGGATCCGCGATCATCCGGGTTCGGAGGGTGTGTGGGTCAACGGAGACAAGATCACACCGGACCAGCGAGTCACCCTGACCGAAGGCGACGATGTCCGGATCGGTCCCGATTTCGTCGCCGCAGCCCGTCTCGGAGGCGATGAGCATCCGGAACTCCCGCCGGCCGCACTGCACTTCACCGAGGGCCGGAAAAAGCTTCCGATCGACCTGGAACCCGGGCAGGAAGTCCGGGTCAACATCGACGAGCTGAAAGGCAACACGGTGATGATGTCGCTCGACGGCAAGGTGCTGTCCGGGCGAGAAATCATCTTCGGGCGCGATGCCGATGGTCGGACATGGGTGCACGACCCGAACCCGAAAAGCCGGACCGAGGTAAAGGTCAACGAAGAGCAGGTCCCACCAGGCGAGAAGCGCTACCTGAACGCCGACGACAACGTAACGTACGAAGGTATCTCCACCCGGCTCCAGATGGGTGAGGAAGCGCCGCTGGTACTGCGATTGTCCGACTACGAGAACGGCCCAGTGCTGGCGCTTCGGCGCGGCGATGAGGTGTTGATCGGCAGTCGCCCCGACCTGCCGATGTCCAATCAATTCTCCGCAGACACTTCGGTGTCCCCGGAACACGCCACCATTTTCCGTGACGAGTACGGCCAGTTGTGGCTGCGCGATGAGCATTCCACGGCTGGAACGTGGGTCGACAACGTCAGGGTCGACCCGGACGCAAGACCTGTGCAGCTCCGTCCCGGCGACCAGATTCGCTTCGGGGAATGGGCCGGCGCAGCGCAATTCGCGGATGGCTACCACGAGAACGCCCAGCGGCTTTTGCCGGTGAAGCTCAACAGCTCACACGGGGATATCTCCCTCGATATCGTGCGCGGCGGCGAACCGGTGTTGCTCGGTCGGGACAACTCCAGCCTTCCCACCGGGCTACCCAAGATCGCACAGGTATCCCGTCAGCACGCCAGTATCGGCGTCCATCCGTCCGGCCGGGTCTGGATCCGTGACGAAGGATCGTTGAACCACACATACGTCAACAAGAAGGAAATCCCGCCGGGCACGAAAGTGACGCTGAATCCAGGCGATCAGGTGCGGTTGGCGAACGCCATCGAGTTCACGGTCGCCTTCCCTCCGGCCGACGGCGGCCCGTTCATCAACATGATGGACCAGACAACCGCAACAGTGGAGGTTCAGCGGGAACTCGGCCGGGTGCGTCCGCACATTTACCGGCGGGTCAGCGAATACCTGAATGCCGTGCCCGGTGGCGGAATCGTCATCGGCAACAGACCGCTACTCGAGCTGCCCGGCACGGAGAGCCTGCATGGCAATACCCCGTACGGCCGCCCCGAGGGAACAAGTTGGAACACAGTTCAAGGCGTGTACATGGGCGGTCCGAGGCGGATCGTCATCAACTCCGGCGGTGGCAGCGGCAGTCACAATGTGGCCTGGCACGAGTTCGGACATGCCACGGACGCTGCGTACGGTACCGGTGGACGATGGCTCAGCGGTGAACGAAAATGGATGGACCTACACCAGGAGATACTCAGGACCATCGGACATGATGGTAAGTGGAACGACTACTACAACGAACCCTCGGAGGCATTCGCCGAAGCGTTCACCGCTTGGACGAACGGAAACCCCAAGCAGATGCGCAAATTCACTCTCAAAAACGAAGAACTCGCCAACAAATTGAAGGATTACTTTGACAGCGTACTCGGATGGCACGAGCCCGCCCATGCTCGCTGAGGACGGCGTGACGATCCTGCGCCAACTGCGTGGCCGGACCGCGGACGGTGTGTACTACCGTGGCTTCGAAGAGTTCCACCCCGGCGATCTGGGCTACGACGACATGCTGCCGGTCGCTCGGGAAAACCCGGTCGAACCGGACTATCCGCCAGAAAACCCGATCGATCCCGAAACTATGGCCATGATCCTGCACGACGCCGGTTTGGACCGGCCGAGCGAGGACAGGTAGCCCCCTCCGCGATCATGTCGAGGCGCGGACAACATCACGCCCCGCGCCCGACGAGGACGCTCCGGCAGTCTCGACCAATAGGCGATGCAACACCCGCGCTGGTGGTGCGGCCTGCTCGCCGTTCAACACCATCTCGGTGAACCCCTCGGCCAACGCCGCGGCGGAGTCGAATCGCCCGCTGCGGAAGCTGCGGCCGCTCAGCTGCGCCCGCCACCCTCGGAAGCCTGCCACCGTCCGGTGCAGCGAACCCCGGTCCTCCGCGTCCAACCGAGGTAGGTACGCGGTGATCAGGGCACGCCGGGCCGCGGTGCGGGCGCGGAAGCCGCCAGCCACATCCATCGCCCCACCGAGTTCACACACGATCGACGAATACACCGGTCGCCGTGCGTATCCCGGCACCAGCAGACCCGCACTCTCGGCTGCCGCGATGGTCTGCTCGAGATAGTCCGGGTCGGTTGCGGCACGTGCCGACAGCACAATGCGCGCGGTGAACAACACTCGTTCGGCCGGGCTCGCATCCGTTTCCTCCACTCCCTCGGATGCGTCCTCGGTATCGGAGATATCCCCCGAAGTGGCGGGTTTCGTCACCGAATCCCAGTCCAGCCGGGTCAGTTCGCCGTCCGGAAGCTCGTCGATGCCAATGGCACGGAGGTCGATGTCCAGGTACCGCGGCAGGATGTCGTCCACCGCGGCGACAATGTCGGTCAGCACCTCTTCGGGCACGCCGAGGGTGTCGAAGCCGAACGCCCGCACGCCATGTCGCTCGACCAGTTCCCGTGCGAGCCTGGCCGCGGCCGACTCGGCAACAGCGTCCACCGTCGGCTTCGCGGGTTTGCGGTCCGGCTTATCGGCCTTCCGCGGCGTCCGTGCCCCAGGCCGGCTCGGCATGCGTGGCGGAGAATCGGAGGCGCCCGAGCCGGAGGCGGCGACGCGCGGTGGTCGATCCGCAGCGGACTTGGACCACGGTGTAGCCGTGGCGGCAGCTGTGTCCTTCGCCGCTGCGGACGCACCCGGCTGCCCTGAGGCACCTGCCGACGGCGTGGCGGTCGGAGCGCTCGCTTGCGCTGGTGGGGTGCGTTGGGCGTCTGCTCGATGAGCTGGGTTCAGGCTCATTCCCGGCATGCCTTCGCCGCCGCCGGTGCCGGGGCGATTCGTGTCGGATCGGTTCCGATCTTGTTGTCCAGGTCGACGTTCGGTCGCTGGTGCGCCCTCCGGAGTGCCTGTGCCGGCCGGAGCGGATGTCGGCACTGTGGCAGGTGACGGGGGCGGCGATGCTGCGGCGGCCAGCGTACGGGCTGTGGCGGCGGCGGCGGGCAGCGTACGGGCTGTGGCGGCGGCGGGCTGCGTAGCGATCGGAGTGATCGTGACGTTCGGATCGGTCTGGTTCGGAACAGCGCCATCGCCGCCGGGGAACGGTGTCGAGCCGTTCCCGGTCCCGAGACCGACGTTGCGAATTTGCCGCCCAGCAGCCAAGTCTTGGTACTCGAAGTTATCAGCGAGTTGGCGCAGGTCGCCGCCGGCCTGCTGTAGCACCCGAACCAGACTGTCCAGGTCGGACATGGCCTGCTGCTGTTCCGGGACAAAGGACTTGCCGAATGCCTTGCCGGTGTCGTCATTACCCCATGGCGCGGCGTCATCGCCCACGACGGCACGCAACGCTTCGACCGCCGCTTTCACCTCCACACCGATCCGATCGAAACCCGGAGCCAGGGCCCGCAGCCGATCCAAATCGGCCGAAAACTGCTCACCCATGCCATTCTCCCTGCGCCCGGGCGTTCAGTTTCCGCCCTAGGAGTTGCTCGCCGACAGATTACCCGCATCGAGCAGCCGCGCTCCAACGCAACGATGTCCCCTTGGGGCGCTACCTGCGCAACCGTCGCGGCACAGATCTGGTCTTTCGGGTCGGTAGCGAAACATCGGGTGGCCGGGCCGGCCGCGTACAGTCGGTACTTCCAGCCGCTGTCATGCAGGGACACCCTCGCCCACCAACAGGATTCATAGGCGCGGGTGTGGTCACCGCGACGGGTTATCGCGGCTGATACGTCAGTCGGCCTGCTGTTGTGCGACAGAACGCCGGCGTGCGAGCCAGTTGGCATGTTTGCGAGCGGTGAACCGGTAGGCCTCGGCCAACAGTGGTTCGATGACGTCGAAGGTCTCGTCGCTCGGGTTCACGACACAGACCCAATGCTGAGCACCGTAGGTAGGGTGCGGCATCAGCTGATCCCTGGCCGCATAGTCGTAATCGGTAGCCGGCGTGCCGTTCTCGTCGCGCCGAGTGGGCACCTGCCCGAACATCGCGGTAAAGGTGTCCTTGGTCAGGGAGATGTTCAACCGGTACGCGTCCTCATGGTGCAGCGCGGAGACGGTGTCGTAGTTGTCGCCGGTCACGATGGTCGCGAAGGGGATTTGGCGCTTGGCAGGCAGATCGCCGTTCGGGTCGTAGATGAAGAAACTGTCACCCAGATACCCACTGACCACCACGCCCTCGAACTTCTCACCGATGTAGCGCTTCACTTCGTCGGCATCCATACCGAAACCTTTCTCTGTCGAGATCACCTACCTTAAATTTTCTCATTGAACTTCCCAGTGAGACTTTTCTGAACATGAACTCTAAACAGGCGATATTTGTCGACAAAACTCTCAAACCGGCGAGACAACCGGAGTCGAGGCATGCGCGATCGGCGCACGTCGGCGGCACGATGCGGCGGTGGCGTGCCGAGGGCGGGAGCGGGGCTCGGTCGCGAGAGTTCGAGCAGGAGACCTGCGGCGCGGGAGGCAATTTCGAAAGGTTCTGCTCGATCCGACACGGCGCAATGCGTGTGTGACGGCGGCCATGCCGCCGGTATCGCGGACGGTGTCGACACCGCCGCGGCGCGAGCTACGATTTTCGTATACGGCACCGCATATTTGAGAATTGGTGTTACACAATCGAATTGCGAGAGCATCGATGCTTTCGCCGAGGAAAGGCGCGTCGGATGACAGTCGGTTTTGTTGCCTTCCGCTACCCGGTACCCGCACACTTCGACGAGTTCGTCGCCCGGGTGCACAAGGTCCGCGCGGTCCTGCGCTCGTCGCCGGGCTGCCTGTCCGCCGAGTGCTGGGTGACGAGCGAAGGAGACGCCGTCGTCTCGACGGCCGCATGGGATTCCGACGACACGTATTCGGCGGCATTCGCCGCCGTTTTCAGCGCGGGCGTGGATGCCACGTTCGACGAACGTGAATGCCGCCCGCGTCAGATCTTCGAACTCGAATCCCGCTAGCCTCGGACGGCGCCCGTGGAGGCTGCCACTCGTCGAGCTCAGGCGGCCGGGGATCGGGATGTTCTCACTGCACGAACGGCGCACTGGCGCGAGCGTCGCGCAATGCGCGGGCCCACCAGAGGAGTTGGTCCACCGCGCCATTGACGGATTCGTCGAGCTCGGCATCGCGGCGCGGCCAGCTGCCGTCGGCGGCGAAGCGCTGCCACACCTTGGCGATGGGGACGGTGCGGCGAATGGGAACGGCATTCAGTTCGCCGAACACCTGCCGCAGTTGGGCGGCGGCCTGGCTGCCGTCGGAGTCGCGGCCATAGCTGACGACGGTCACCGGCTTGGCGGCCCATTCGCTGTCGAACCAGTCGATGGCGTTCTTCACAGCCGCCGGGAAGCTTCGGTTGTATTCGGGCGTGACCACGACGAAGGCGTCGGCGGCAGCCAAACGCCGGCCCAATTCGCGCACCGTCGGGGGAACCTGTTCGTCGTGATCGGTGAGCCGATCGGGCAGTCCGACGGTGGCGAGGTCGACGGTGTCCAGCTCGACATCACGACGGCGGCGCAATCGGCCCGCGAACCAATCCGCCACCGTCGGCCCGAATCGGCCGGTGCGGGTGCTGCCGAGGATCAGCGTGACCCGCACCGGGCGCGCGGTGGGCGCCGCCGGGGCCGGGCCGCCGCCCGGTTCGTCAGTGCCCGCCGCCGCATTCACGGTTCGATCGCCGAGCTCGCTCACCGCACATCCTGTGCGGGTGCTTCGAGGAAGGCAGGGATGATCGGCAGCAACAGTTCTGGACGGTGCACCAGGGTGACGTGGCTGGTGCCGGGCAGGATGGCCAGCTGCGCGTTCGGCAGGCCTGCGGGCGTGTCGCCCATGATGCCGCCGCCGAAGAGCCGGAACATCTCGACCGCGTGCTCGGGCCTGACGATGTCGGAGTCGCCGATCACCGTCAGCGTCGGCGCTGTGATCTGACGCACCGCCGCTGCCGCAAAAGCGGGCAACGCGTTCTGGTCGTGATCCTTGACCCGCGCGACCAACCGCGGGAAGTCCTCAGGACGCGGCGCGTTCTTCATGTAGTCGTTGTAGAAGGGCGAACCGTGCAGCATCTCGGGCTGCAGCTCGGCAAGGCCGTCCAGCAGCCCGGGGTGCATCGCATTGGCGTCGAGGCCGCCCGCCGCGAGCACCTGTTTGCGCACCAGCTCGGGGTACTTCAGCGAAATCTCCAGTGCGACACCGGCGCCCATGCTGTAGCCGAAGATGTCCGCGCGTTGCACGCCGAGCTGGTGCAGCAGCGCGACCGTGTCCTCGGCCATCTGCGGAGTGCGCAGCGGGCGGTCGATGTCGGCGGTGCGGCCGTGTGCCTGCTGTTCGACGGCAATCACCTGGCGGGTCTTGGACAGTTCCGGAATCAGTTGACCGAAGTCGGTGCCGATGCCCGACAACGCGCCGTGCAACAACACCAACGGCGGCTGCGCGGTCGGAGTCCCGTGCACCTCGTAATACATGTGCAGGCCGTTCACATCGGCGTAGGCGCCGGGAGCCGCGGCCGGAGCGGGCGTCGGCGCGTCGTCGGCGCCCGAGCAGCCCGACAGCAGGGCGGTGGCGGCGAGGGCAGCGGCGACGAATGCGGTGCGGAGTTTCATGTCGGTTCCTTCGGTGGTCGGTGTTGTTCGTTGGCACCAACTCTGGGATGTGCACCTTCCGGTTTGTTTACGGTCGGATTCCGGTGCCGAGCGCCCGTGCGTCCACCGCTTAAGCTGCGAGTATGCGTTTCGGAGTGCTCGGTCCGTTGACGGTCTGGACGGCGGCGGGCACGGTCGTCCCCATTCCGGGCGCCAAGGTGCGGGCGCTGCTAGCAGACCTGCTGGTCAACGGCGGACAGCCGGTCTCGGCGGATCGGCTCGTCGACGACATCTGGGCCGATGATCCGCCCGGAAACCCCGCGGGCACGCTGGCGGCCAAGGCGTCGCAGCTACGGAGGGCGCTCGAGGATGCCGAGCCCGGTGGCCGCGAGCTGGTGGTGTCGCCACCACCCGGCTATCGCCTCGGCGGCACCGACGTCGACGCGCTGCATTTCCGTTCACTGGTGGCCACTGCCCGTGCGACCACGGACACGGCCACGCGCGTCCAGGCGCTCACCGAAGCGCTCGGTCTGTGGCGCGGCCCCGCATACGCCGACTTCCGGGACGCAACCTTCGCCGAACCCGCCATCGCCCAGCTGGAGGAACAGCGGCTGGTCGCTGTCGAGGAACTCGCGGAGGCGCGACTGTCACTCGGCGAATATCGCGAGGTGGCGGGCGATCTCGCGGCCTTCGTGCGCGAACACCCACTGCGCGAACGGTTGCGCGCGGGATATTTGCGTGCACTCTACGGTGCGGGCCGCCAGGCCGAGGCGCTCGACAGCTATGAGGACCTGCGTCGACAGTTGGCCGACGAACTGGGCCTCGACCCGAGTCCGGAACTTGTTGCTCTGCACCGCTCGATTCTGGGGCAGGAGCTCCAGCTCGCCGCGCCGCGACCGGAAACAGTACTGCGGCGGCGCAATTCCAATATCCCGGCCCAGCGCACCGAGCTGATCGGCCGCGACGGGGATCTGATTCGGCTGCGCGACACCGTTTCCGCCACCAGGCTGGTGACGCTGACCGGCCCCGGCGGCGTCGGCAAGACCCGGCTCGCGCTCGCCGCGGCTGCCGGACTGACCGAACGGTTTCCTCAGGGCGCCTGGCTGGTCGAGCTGGCGCCGCTGCAACCGACCGCGACCGACGGGTCGACCTGGCTGGCCGAGGCGGTGTCGCAGGTGCTCGGCATCCGAGCCGGCGACGGCGCCGATCCGGCGGAGCTGCTCTGCGAGGCACTCGCCGATCAAGAACTGCTGCTGGTCCTCGACAATTGCGAACACGTCGTCGATTACGCGGCCGACCTCGCCGAACTGCTGCTCGGCGCCGCCCCGAAGCTGCACATCCTCGCCACCAGTCGCGAGCAGCTGCGACTGCCCGGTGAGGACATCGTCGTGGTGGAGCCCTTGACCGTGCCGACCCGCGACGCCGATCTCATCGAGCTCGAACAGTCCAGCGCGGTAAAGCTTTTCCTGACCCGGGCCCGTGCGAGCGCCCGCGATTTCGTCCTCGACACCGACACCGCCGCACCGGTCGCCACCCTGTGCCGCAGACTCGACGGCATCCCCCTGGCCCTGGAGTTGGCTGCGACCCGGGTGCGGGCGCTCGGTGTGCACGAGATGGTTGCCCGGCTCGACGATCGTTTCCGGCTGCTCGCCACCGGACATCGCGGCGCCCCGCCACGCCAGCAGACCCTCACCGCAATGATCGACTGGAGCTGGGGTCTGCTCGACAACGACGAGCGGGCAGTGCTGCGCCGACTGGCTGTGCATGCGGGCGGCTGCACCCTCGACGCCGCCGAAACGGTGTGTGCGGAAGGGATCGACGGGGACACCACCACTACCCGGCTCGAGCTGTCTACGGTCGCGGATGTTGTTGCGAGACTGGTGGATCGGTCGCTGGTACACGCAACGGGCAGGCGGTTTCGGCTACTCGAGTCGGTGGCGGCGTTCAGCATGGATCGACTGGCGGAGGCGGGCGAAGCGGCCGCGGCGGCCCGGGCCCACCACCGGTATTACCTGCTGCTGGCCGAACGGGCTTCGCCGGAGCTGTATGGCGCGGACCAGCAGCGATGGTTGCATCGACTCGACAGCGAGGATGCGAATCTGCGGGCCGCACTGGACGGATTCGTGCGGGCGAATGATGCGGACCATGCGCTGCGGCTGGTGAATGCGCTGGCCTGGTATTGGCTGCTGCGCGGGCGGTTGAACGAGGCGCGGCGATGGTTCGATGCCGCACTCGCACTGGGTGGTGCGCCCGAGCATCGCGCACCGGCTCTCGCGTGGAATACCGGGCTCGCGTTCCAGCAAGGCGAATTCACCGACGGTGCCGCGCAGCGCGCCGCGGTGTTCGCGGTTTATGACACCGTCGACGATCCGGCGGGGCGGGCTCGCGCCGAGCTGTTCCTCGCCTTCTCCGCGCTGGAGTCCGGCGACCTGCCGGAGCTGGAAGCACTGGTGCGCCGTGCGCTTCCGGTGTGCGAACAGCTCGGTGACCGCTGGGGTATCGCGGCCGCGCACGTGGCGCTGGCGAAATCCGCGCACAGCCGGGTGGATCTGACCGCGTTGGAGCACAATGCCCACTCAGCGGCGCGGATCTTCGCCGAGATCGACGACCGCTGGGGCAGACTACAGGCCGCCGAATGGCTCGGCGGCCTCGCGGAACTGACGGGCGACCTGACCGTCGCCACCGACATCCACACCGAGGCGCTCGGCCTTGCCCAGGAGCTGGAACTGTGGGGCCAGGTGTGCACCCACTTGTGCTGGCTGGGCTGGATCACCATGCAGCACACCGACTTCGACCGCGCCACCGCGCTCGGTGCGCAGGCGCAGCGAATCGCGGCCGAACACGGCTACGGTCCCGGCCGCCTCTTCGCCTCGGTCGTGCTCGCCTTCGCCGCCCGGCGTGACGGCAAACCCGATGTCGCGGAACACATCCTGCGCGAACTGCTGGCACTGACCCCGCCCGACGCCGAAGAGACGCCGCTGTTCCTCCCCATGCTCCAAGTCGAACTCGGTTATCTCCTCGAACAGCGGGGCGAGCCCGCGGCCGCACTCGACCTCCACCTCGCCGCCTTCGACGGCGCCCAACGCATCGCCGCCCCACGCGACACCGCTTTCGCCCTGGCCGGATTGGCCACCGACACCGCCGGCCTCGGCGAATACGACGCCGCCGCACACCTTTTGGGTGCCGCCGAAGCCGTCCGCCTGGCCAACGGCATCGCCCTGCTCCCCGCCGAACGCCCGGACATCGACGGCCCGACCAGCACCGTCCGGGCAGCCCTCGGTGATCCCGCATTCACCGCAGCCCACGCGGCGGGCGCGAAACTGACACCGGGTGCAGCGCGGGCGCTTGCCGCCGCCTCGGCACCGACACCGCGACCCACCGTCGCCGCCGACCATGGCTGACCACCCAACCGAGTGAACTGCGATAGCCATCCGCCGACCGCGCGTCCGTGAGCACCGATTCCGAGGACGAATGCGGCCGAGGCACCACCGGCCGCACCGACCGACAACACGACCCCGCACCGCCGAACTGACCCCGCAGCCGGGTGAACTGCAACGATCACCCGCCGGAAACACAACCGCGAGCGCTCGTTTGCGAGCACGAGTGCGGCCGCCGAGGCACTGGCCCCAGGCCAGACAGCACGACGCACCGCCGGTCCGATCTCAGCTGACCGTCCGACCTGACAGCCCCGGACATGCACCGGTCGGCCACACCGCATCGCGCGCTCTCGTGAGCCGCGGCTCGCCCGTAACTGCCACGACAGCTGCCCACTTTTCGGCCGCGGACCATGACCGTTTCCATTGCTCGGTCCGCCGTCGCGCCGGCACATTCGAGGCGTACCGCACGCACGGCGTACCGGCTGCTTCCAGCCTCCTGACCAGCAAACACGCAGGTATGGCACGCCGATCGACGGGTGCCGTGAATGTCGGATTGAACCGCTCGGGTGGTCTACCACGTAGACAATGCGAGACAGCGGTACCGGCGCAGCGTGCGGTTCGGGGATCGCTTCGGCCGGTCTTTCGACGGCCGCGCATCGAGGAGACCCAATGAAACGTCTGGGACCATTGCTCACCCTCGGGGCGGTGGCCGGGTTGGCCGCTGTCCTGCTCGTCGTCGATATGTCCAAGGAGACCGAGCCGACGCAGGCGAAGCCGAATTCGGTCACCACGACGCAGGCCCCACCGACTACCGGCGCGTCCGCGGCAACACCGTTCCCGGCGAAGGCCGATTACGTCGGCACGATTCCGCTGCAGACCGGCGGCGCCATCACCCTCTCAATCGCCGTGCAGGGCAGCAAAGCAACCGCGTACGCGTGCGACGGCAACACGATCGAGTCCTGGCTGCAGGGCAGCGCTGTGAACGGATCGTTGCAGTTGACCGGCAAGAACGACGCCCGGCTCGACGGCAGCTTCGACGGCAAGGCCGTGCACGGGACGCTGTGGCTGGGCGGCCAGCAGTGGGGCTTCACCGCGGCACCCGTGCAATCGCCCGCGGGACTGTATATCTACAACGACGGCGGCCAGCGCGAGAGCTGGATCGTCGACGCGAACGGCGGCGTCACCGGAGTGCGGCGGGCGGCCGACGGCTCCACCTCTCCGGCCCCGACCCTCACGGCCGACGCGACGGCAATCGTCAACGGCAAGAAGATAACTGCGAGCAAGGTGAGTGGTGGTGACAGTGTCGGCTGATCGAAAAGCCCCGACCGTGCGGATCCAGCCGAGCGCAGCGGCGGCGATCGTCGTCCCGCTGCTGATCGGCGCGGCCGTCGCGACAGCGCTCGGCGTGTACGGGAAAGTTCATGACCCACGGTTCTTTTCGGTCAATGTGGCCGGATTCTCCAGCCCGATGGCGGTGAAGACCTGGCTCGCCACGCTCGCGACCGCCTTGGCGCTGTTCCAATTCGCTTCCGCGCTGAGCATGTACGGCAAGATCCGCGGCTTCGCGCCATCCTGGATCGGCGTGGCCCACGTCTGGTCGGGCCGGCTTGCCGTGCTCGCCAGTGTGCCGGTCGCGGTGCACTGCCTGTACGCCATGGGGTTTCAGGACTATCAGACCCGGGTGCTGCTGCACTCACTGTTCGGCTGCTTCTTCTATGGCGCCTTCGTCGCCAAGATGCTGCTGCTGACCAGAAAGGGCCTGCCCGGCTGGGTGATTCCGGTTGCGGGCGGCCTGACGCTCAGCGGCCTGGTCGGCATCTGGCTCACCTCGGCACTGTGGTTCTTCCAGCACAACGGCATCACCTTCTGAAAGGAGATCAACCCATGACGATCGACGAATTCATCCTCCGGCGACGCACTGTGGTGGCCGGCGCGGGCGCGGTGGCCGCCGCGGCCGCGCTCACCGCGTGCAGCACCTACGGCAAGAGCGAATCCGCGGCGGCACCCGCACCGAAGCCCGCGACCGCAGCGGCACCCGGCCCGAATGCCGCTGCGGGGCAACCCAACCCGAATGCCATCACCAATACTGCAGATGTCCCGGTCGGTGGCGGCGTGATCAGCGGCGACAC
Organism: Nocardia sp. NBC_00403; assembly: GCF_036046055.1. Taxonomy (NCBI): domain Bacteria; kingdom Bacillati; phylum Actinomycetota; class Actinomycetes; order Mycobacteriales; family Nocardiaceae; genus Nocardia; species Nocardia sp. NBC_00403. Next base: position 3,730,217 of record NZ_CP107939.1, on the reverse strand, counting down.
CGTGGTGACGCAGCCGAGCGCAGGCACCTTCGTCGGCCTTTCCTCGGTCTGCACGCATGCGGGCTGCAAGGTGGCCGACGTCTCCGGCGGCACCATCAACTGCGCCTGCCACGGCAGCAAGTTCGGCCTGGACGGCTCAGTGGTGAACGGGCCCGCGACCCAACCCCTCGCCGCTAAGAACGTTCACGTCGAGGGCGATTCGGTGGTGCTGGGGTAAGCCGCCGGTCAGGAAGTACCGAACATTTCGGCCATACGCCTGTCCATCTCCTCCGGCGGGACATCCTCGATATGGGTGGCCACGGTCCAGCGGTGCCCCCACGGGTCTTCGAACGAGCCGCTGCGGTCACCGTAGAACTGGTCGGCGATAGGGGTGAGCTGCTTGGCACCGGCCGCTAGGGCGGCGGTGTAGGCGGCGTCGGCGTCCGCGACGTAGACGTGGAGATTGACCGGAGTTCCGCCGACGGTCTTCGGGTCGAGGAAACCCATATCGGGAGCGGGATCCCCGAGCATGACGACCGAACTGCCGAACATCAGTTCACAATGCGCGATCTTGCCGTCCGGACCGGGCATGCGCATCCGCTCCGACGCGCCGAAAATCTGTTTGTAGAAATCGATGGCCGCCGCAGCGCCGTCGATAGCCAATCCGGGCGAGACCACCGGATATCCATCGGGAACAGGTTTGACATCGGACATGTTTGACCTCCGGTAGAAGGCGATGTGTCGGACACGCCGAGCCTATTACCGGCCACGGGCAAAAATGTCCGATCTCACCGATCTAGGCATCAGGCCCGCGAGTTATCGGCTCATTCCGTCCACGACACCTGCGTATTGATGGTCTGCTGCAGCATGCTGGCACTGCGCGCGTCACGGTAGGCCTGATGCCCGCCCACAGTGATGCAACCCGATACCGGCAGCGGCAGCCCCAGGTCGACAGTGATCGTTCCGGTGCCCTGCATGACGTAGTCCTGGATGTCGAGCGTCCCCGCGTTATTGGGCATCATCCACACCGACGTCTGCGGCTGCTGCGTCACCTCGAGCTCGATCGTCAGCCGGTCGCCCTCGCGTTTGGTAAGCGTTGCCGTGGTCACCTGTTCGAGCGCGACGCCGCCGGTCACCTCTTGGCGGACCGTCCACACCGCGCCCTCGCCGACCGGCTGGTCGGGGAACGCGATCGAGCGGTAGACCGCTTGATAGAAGGCCTGCTCCAGGGCCGCTCGCGCGGCATTAGAGGTATCCGGCGATGGCTCCAGGCGCAGCGCGGTGATCGCGCCGAGCTCGCTCATATCGAAACCGGCGTGGGAACCATCCGCGGCCGTCAGTGCCTTGGCGAGCGACGGGTCCGGGCTCGTGATGGTGCCGAGGGTGAGGTCGACGCCGTCACTACCCGCCCGTGCGGTCATCGGGATGGTCAGCGCGGGCGTGGAGAAATCGCGCGACGGCTGATCGTTGATCTGCTGTGCGATGCGGTAGTCGGTGCGCAAGGTCACTTGCTGCGCGGTGCCTGCCTGGTAGCTGGGGCGCAGCAGGGCGCGCGGCTCGCTGCCCGGCGAGACGACCGTGGTGACCGCCACCGAGATCGGCACCGTCACTTCCTTACCGATTCCGAGCGGCTCGGTGCCGTCGGATTCGTTGCGCGCCTCTGTCCCATCGCTGCAACCGACACCGAACGCCGAAAGCCCGAGCGCAAGCACCATCAGCAGCACACCCGAGCGCGCGACCCGAGGGGCGTGGGGGGAAGACAACACCGTCACGAGAATCAGAGTACGACCGCTTCCTGAGTGTCAGCTGGGACATGCAGGAGACCGCGTGCAACAGGGCCATGCTTGCTCGAGAGATGATGGTCGTCGTGAGTGACGACCGGCCGACCGAGAAAGACCCCACTGGCGACAGCGCGCAGGTGGCTCGAAAGGGCACTGCCGACCAGGCGGCGCCACCGACAGAACCAACGCCATCGACTCCCGAGCTATCGACCGAGGCTGCGGCGGCCGCACCGTTGCGGCTGCGGACCCTGCTGATCATCGCGGCGGTGCTGCTCGGGCTGGATCTGCTCACCAAGACGATCGCGGTCGCCCAGCTGGAACCCGGCAAGCCTGTGTCGATCATCGGCGATTTCGCCCGTCTGTCGCTGGTGCGCAATCCGGGCGCGGCGTTCTCCATGGCCACCGGCATGACCTGGTTGCTGACGCTGGTCGCTGCGTGCGTGGTGATCGGGGTGGTCCGCATCGGGCGCACGCTGCGCTCGCTGTGGTGGGCGATCGGGCTCGGCATGGTGCTCGGCGGCGCGCTCGGCAACCTGGTCGACCGAGTATTCCGGGCACCGGGCCCGCTGCAGGGACACGTGGTCGATTTCGTCGCGATCGGCTGGTGGCCGGTCTTCAATGTGGCCGATTCCGCGATCGTGTGCGGCGCCATCCTGCTGGTGGTGCTGACGGTGTTCGGGTTCGAACCCGACGGCAGTCGGACCGGACGCGGTGGCGACACCGCGACCGAAGGGGACGTGCCGGACGGCAGCGATTCCGAGAGCAAGCCGAAGAACACCGGACAGGAGAACGCGGCATGAGGGAAACCAGAACCATGCCGGTGCCCGACGGGCTAGACGGTATGCGCGTCGATGCGGGGCTCTCACGGCTGCTCGGCCTGTCGCGCACCGCGGTGGCCGCGATGGCCGAGGAGGGCTCCGTGCAGCTCGACGGCATCGCCGCGGGCAAGTCAGATCGACTCGTCGGCGGCGCCTGGCTGGAGGTCGAGTTCCCGGAACCGAAGCGGGAACTGACGATCGAGGCCGAAGCCGTGGAGGGCATGACCATTCTGTACGCCGACGACGACATCGTCGCGGTGGACAAGCCGGTCGGCGTCGCCGCCCATCCCGGGGTCGGCTGGCACGGGCCGACGGTCGTCGGCGGACTCGCCGCGGCCGGTTACCGTATCTCCACTTCCGGCGCACACGAACGCCAGGGCATTGTGCACCGGCTCGACGTCGGTACCTCCGGGGTGATGCTGGTCGCGCAATCCGAGCGGGCATACACGGTGCTCAAGCGCGCCTTCAAGCAGCGCACCATCGATAAGCGGTATCACGCCCTTGTGCAGGGACATCCGGATCCGAGCAGCGGCACCATCGACGCCCCCATCGGCAGGGCTCGCGGCAACGACTGGAAATTCGCGGTCACCGCCGACGGCCGCCCGAGCATCACCCACTACGACACTGTCGAGGCGTTCCAAGCGGCCAGCCTGCTCGACATCCACCTGGAAACCGGCCGTACCCACCAGATCCGGGTGCACTTCTCCGCGATCCGGCACCCTTGCTGCGGTGACCTGACCTACGGCGCCGACCCGCGCCTCGCCGAACGCCTCGGCCTGGAACGCCAGTGGCTGCATGCCCGCGCGCTCGGCTTCAATCACCCCGCCGACGGCCGGTATCTGGAGATCACCAGCGAGTACCCGGCGGACTTGAAGAACGCGCTCGACATCCTGCGCAATGCCTGAACCCGACTCTCGGTTCCACCCCTGGCGCGCTCTCGCCGTCGCCGCGGCCGCCGTCGGCCTGGTCGCGGTCATGGCGGTGCTCGGCGCGCTGCGGCCGCCGGTTCCCTCCGGCGTCGCCACCGATCGGCTCGGCCCCGAACGGGGCGAGCCGGTCGCGGAATACCGTGCCCGCGCCCATGACTCGCTCACGGGCACGGATACCGACGAGCACTGGGCCCTGGTGTCGTTCACCGAAACACTGACCCCCGAACAGATTCCGGCCCACAGCGGCGGACTCCGCATCGCCCAGGTGATCTATCAGGTCCAGATTCCCCGCGTCCACACCCCGATGGTCGCCGTCGCGGTCCCGGCGGGCGACGCGGTGGCCGTCGCTTCGGCCGACAACGCGGCCTGGCAGCTGCTCGCCCCACCGGTCTCCGACGAACGCTCCGCCCACCTTGTCGCGCTCTCGGCGGCCCGACTCCGTGCACACTGCGGATGCACCGTCGGCCTCGTCGTCCGCGGCCGACTCCCCCACCTCCGAGACCTTTCCGTCCAGAATGGAATCCGCGCCGTCCAGGCCCTCCCGCCGGACGCCGTATCCGGCAGCTTCGCCGTTGTCCCGCTGCTGCCCGACCAGCACGATGTAGTGCTGCCCGGCCCGGACGACGGCCCGCTCCCCGAACGATGACGACGACGCAGCGCCGGCGGCCGGCCGGTGCCTGCTGAAGCGTCTACGCAACAAGGGATCTCATGCCGCTCAGTCCGGTATCGTCACCACACCGTCGAGGTAGCGGCGGCAACGGCCGATGAGCAGCACACGGTTGCCGACGAGCTCGCAGCGCATGCTGCCGCCGCGATGGGATAGTTGGCGGGCGGTGAGCTCGGTGCGGCCGAGTTCGCGGGTCCACAGCGGAACCAGCTGGGCGTGTGCCGATCCGGTGACCGGGTCCTCGATCACTCCGAGATCCGGTCCGAAGACCCGGGACACGATATCGGAGGACTCACCGCGGGCGGTGATGACCGCGTCGAATGCCAGCGGCGGGAAGGCCGCGAAGTTCGGATGGGCGTCGCGCACTTCCTGTTCGGAGCCGAGGACGATCACCTCGTCGAATCCGGTGAACGCGCGCACCGGGCGCACACCGAGTGCGTCGATCAGCACCGGATCGGGCTCTATCTCCCTGGATTCGAGCGCGGGCAGATCGAGCACGTATTCGTCGTCGTCGGTCCGGTCGACATGTAGCCAGCCGCTGCGAGTGAAGAAGCTCACCCGGTCTTCACCGGGGTGGATGTCTTCGAGAACCTGAGCCGCCGCTGCCATGGTGGCGTGGCCGCACATGTTCACTTCGAGGGTGGGAGTGAACCAGCGCAGGTGGAATACGGGCCACTCCCCCGGTCGCGCGCCGGCGTCCGGGGGTAACTGCGCGGTGTAGAAGGCAGTTTCGGCGAGGTTGTTCTCCTCGGCCAGATTTTGCAGCAGCGCATCCGGCAGCCACGCCGACAGCGGCATGACCGCGGCTGGGTTGCCCGAGAACGGTGCGTCAGCGAACGCGTCGATCTGGTGCAGCAGTACCTCCATATTCGAGAAGGTACTCCAACACCGAATGCTCGCCTCGCACAAGGCATCTCGCGGCGCGGCGAGTCAGATGTCCAGTTGTCGGGCGCCGCCGCTGGGGGTGGCAGGAAGCAGTTGGCCCCGCTGTCCCTGCAGTGCCGCACTGATCCACCAGGCGGCTTCGACGAGCGCGATACCGATGGCGCCACAGATGATTGCCGCGGTGGTGAGCCGGATGTTCGAGGGGTCGAGCTTGAAGAAGTGGCGGGTGAACGGAACGGTGAACAGGAACAGGTACGCCACCACCGACGCCGTGATGAGCACGATCTTCCACCACACGTACGGCCGCGCCACGATGGCCAGCACCCACACCGCGATCATGATGAGCGTGATCAGCGCCGTGGTGCCCGCCTGCTCCTTCTGCTGCTCGCTCGCATGCGGTCCGGCATAGGCGATCAGGTAGGACACGAAGGTCGCGATGCCGATCACCACGCCGGAGGGAATGGCCAGTCGCAGCACCCGAGGGACGAAGCCGGTGCGGGCCCGCTCGTTGTTCGGCGCCAGCGACAGAATGAACGCCGGGATACCGATGGTGAACCAGGCCGCGATCGTGACATGCCGGGGCAGGAACGGATACGGGATCGGCGCATAGTCGAAGATCTGCGAACCCACCCCGGCAAGCCCGACGAGAAAGGCGAGCAACACCGCGTACACGGTCTTGGTGAGGAACAGGTTCGACACCCGCTCGATGTTGCCGATGACCCGACGACCCTCGCCCACCACGTACGGCAGCGTCGCAAATTTATTGTCCAGCAACACGATCTGCGCGACCGCGCGAGTCGCGGGGCTACCCGCCCCCATCGCGACGCCGATATCGGAATCCTTCAGCGCGAGTACGTCGTTCACGCCGTCACCGGTCATGGCGACGGTGTGACCGCGAGACTGCAAGGCGCCCACCATGGCTCGCTTCTGGTCTGGACGCACCCGGCCGAAAGTGGTTTCGCGTTCCAGGACGTCGGCGAGCTCGTCACGGCCATCGGGCAATTCGCGGGCGTCGACCGCGTGGTCGCCGCCGGGGAGGTCGAGCGAGGAGGCCACCGCGCCCACCGACACCGCGTTGTCGCCGGAGATCACCTTGATCGAGACGTCCTGGCCGGCAAAGTATTCGAGCGTCTCGCGAGCGTCGGGCCGGATCTTCTGTTCGAGCACCACAAGCGCGGCGGGTGTCACAACGCCCGGAGCGTCGGGAGCGTCGACGGCGCGGTCGCTGCGTGCCAGCAGCAGGATCCGCAGGCCGCAGGAGCCGAGCTCCTCGGCGACCCTGGCATCGTCGGATGTCGGGTCGAGCAGCACATCGGGAGCGCCGAGCAGCCAGTCGCCGTGTTCGCCGTAGGAGTACCCGCTCCACTTCTTCGCCGAGGAGAACGGGGCGACCGCGGTGTGCTGCCAGCCGGGACCGTCGGGCAGTTCTTCGCCGATCGCCTGCACGCTCGCGTTCGGGCGCGGATCGTCGGCGGCCAGGGCGGCCAGCGCCTTGCGCACCTCGGCGTCGTCGGCGTCGTCGAGCACCTTGATGTCCGACAGCCGCATCCCGTTCTCGGTCAGCGTGCCGGTCTTGTCGGCGCACACCACATCCACCCTGGCCAGACCCTCGATCGCAGGCAGCTCCTGCACCAGGCACTTGCGCCGACCGAGCCGGACCACGCCGACCGCGAAGGCGACCGAGGTCATCAGCACCAGGCCCTCCGGCACCATCGGCACCAGTGCCGCGACCATGCCGCTGACCGCGGGCCGCCAACTCTCCTTACTGGAGAACAGCTGGTTGTACACGCTCAGCAGCCCCGCGGGGATCAGCAGATAGGTGATGACCTTCAGAATCGTGTCGATGCCGCTGCGCAGCTCGGATTTCACCAGGGTGAACTTGCTCGCCTCCTCGGCCAGCTTCGCCGCATAGGCGTCGCGACCGACCTTGGTCGCGCGGTAGGCACCGCTGCCGGACACCACGTAGCTGCCCGACATCACCTGCGCGCCGATCCTCTTGTCCACCGGGTCCGCTTCACCGGTGAGCAGCGATTCGTCGACCTCGAGCTGCGCGGACTCCTCGACGGTGCCGTCGACCACGATCTGGTCGCCGGGCCCGAGCTCGATCAGATCGTCCAGCACCACCTCGCGCGGCGCGAGTTCCAACGACTTGCCGTCGCGACGCACCGTCGGTTTGGCCTGGCTGACGATGGCCAACTGGTCCAGGGTCCGCTTGGCGCGGATCTCCTGGATGATGCCGACCGCGCTGTTGGCGACGATCAGCAGGCCGAACATGCCGTCGATGATCGACCCGGTGGCCAGGATCAGGATGAACAGCACACCGAGAATGGCGTTGATCCTGGTGAAGACGTTGGCCCGGACGATCTCGCGCACCGATCGGCTGGCCCGGTCCGGGACGTCGTTGGTCAGCCCGTCGATGCGACGTTGCGCGACCTGCGCCGTGGTCAGTCCGGTGGCGCCCGTTGCCTGCACGGTTATCGACATGACCGCAAGGCTACCGAGAACTACGGTCGTAGCGTGCAGCGAAGCAGGTCGGTCCCAGGTGTTGTGTTCGGCGCAGGCGCGTTTCTCATCTGGGGCCTGTTCCCCGCCTTCTTCGGGCTGCTCGGGTTTGCCGGTCCGGCCGAGGTGGTCGCACAGCGGATCCTGTGGACGCTGATCCTGGTCGTCGGCGTGCTCGTGGTCAACGGCCGGCTACGCGAGATGCGCGGGATCGACGCGAAGACCTGGCGGCTGGCCGCGGTGGCCTCGACAGCGCTGTCGCTCAACTGGGGTGTGTACGTGTACGGGGTCACCTCGGGGCACGTGGTGGAGTGCGCGCTCGGCTACTTCATCAACCCGCTGGTGACCGTGGCATTCGGCGTGCTCATCTTCCGGGAGCGGCTGGCCCGGGCGCAGTGGGCCGCGCTCGGTCTCGGCGCGCTCGCGGTCGCGGTGCTGACCGTCGACTACGGCAGGCCGCCGATCATCGCGCTCGCGCTGGCCTGTTCGTTCGCGATCTACGGATTGGTGAAGAAGGTGATCGCGCTCGACGCGCTGCGCGGCATCGCCGCCGAGGGCCTGGTCGCCGCGCCGTTCGCGCTCGCGTTCGTCGTCGTGCTGATGGTGTCGGGTCGCAGCGAATTCGGTTCCGGTGCGGGCCATACCGCGCTGATGGTGTCCACCGGTCCGATCACCCTCGTTCCGCTCCTGTTGTTCGCCGTTGCCGCGCAGCGCGTTCCGCTGTCCACCATGGGGCTGCTCCAGTACCTCACTCCGGCTCTCCAGATGGCCTGGGGCGTCGCCGTCGCCCACGAACCCATGCCGGCATCCCGCTGGGCCGGTTTCGCGCTGATCTGGGCGGCCCTGGCCATTTTCACCACCGACGCACTGCGCCGCGCCCGCAACGGCAGGCGAAATCCGAAGGCCGGCGCCATGACGCCCGCACCGACCCACACACCCGATGCGTAGCGCAGCTATCCGACAGTCATTCGCACACCGGTGAAGCGCCTTTCCGCCGGCAATCTCCTCGCAGTGCGGTCTCGACCCACAGCAGCCGGCAAGCGCACTCCATCAACTACGCGTACCTTCCGGTCGGTTCTTGGCGTCTGGAGTACTCAGTAGTCGGTGATGATGCGCCCGGGGGTCCAGAGTCCGGAGTGGTCTTGTCCGGCGATCGTGGGCCGTGCGGGGTCCGCGCTCGCATCGATCCTGCTGAACTGCTGGAGTTCGCCCCAGTCACGACGCCAGTCGTTGTTCAGGTAGGTGGCCAGGCTGCGCGAGCGCAGCAGCATGTCGGTCCAGCCGAGGGGGCCGCCGCCGTCGTGGCTCTGCCACAGGCTGGTGATTTCGGCGCCGGGGCGGTCGGGCAGGATGCGGTAGGCCGGGATTTCGGCAATGCCGTTGTGGTGGTCATAAGGGCGCTGGCTCGGGAACTGAAGTCCGACCATCCAATCGGTCAGCACGGGGGCCTTCGAGCCGACGACCTCGTCGAGCGTCTTGGTCTGCGGCACCCGCGGCGGGGTCAGCGCCAGCCACTGTTTCGGGTTGCGGTCGCGATCGACAGCGACAATCCGGATCACGTCGGCGCGATCCGGGATCTCGGTGAACGGCACCCGCAAGTTCCGCCACGACGGCGCGGGACCGATATCGATCGGGGTGACCCGGCCCATGGATTGCGCGGTCGTCGCGGAATCGGTGGCGCCGTACTCGATTTCGAGCGATTGACCCGGCGTGACGATGCCGTCGGCATCGACGGACCTGATGCGCCCTGCCGCGCTCAGCGCGATGATGCTCGCGCGATCGTCGGGGTCGGGCAGGTGATACCAGCCGGTGGTCAGGTCGGCGGGCCCGGCGTCGCCGGAGCGATAGGTGCCCAGCATCGGCGTGGTGGCCGGGTCGAGACCGAACGGCAGGGTGGCGCTTGCGGTTCCCGCGGTGTTCTCGGTGGCCGACTTGCTGCTGAGTGCGTCCGCGATACTGCCGGAGGAGCTCGCTTCATCGTCGGGGCGTAGGTCCTCGGCAACCCCGTTGCCGCTGAATCCGGTTCCGCTGCCCGACAACGTGCTGATCGCGTCGCCGATCAGCGGCCGCAGCATGCCCGCGTTCGGGTCGGTCTCGACCAACACCTGGCCCGCCAGGCCCGACGTATCCCCAGACACCGCAGCGATATTCGAGCGCGCCAGCGAGAACGCCGGATACTGGGCGAGGGCCGCCTTGGCGAACGAGCCGACGTCCCAGACCACCAGCAGCGCCAGCGCGATGGTCAGCGGCGGGAGCAACGAAACACGCCAGCTGAATCGCGAAATCCGGTGCGGCGTACCAGGTTCCGGAGCATGAATGTGCCACCACGCGGACCCGACGAGCAGCAGGACCGTGGCGACGAGGAACAACTTGTTGAGCCCGAATCCGGCGACGACGGGCGGCTTGTCCCACCACGGAATGCCGTAAGACGAGACGTACCACCACTTGTTGGGGCCCGAGAACACCAGCGCGAGCACGAATGCGATCAAGGCGGCGAACAGGGCACGGTTGCGCGGCGCACGCAGCACCCGCGGGCCGACCGCCATGGCCGTGACCATCGCGACGGCTCCGGCCACCCCCGCGTACACGCCGAAATGATGAGTCCACTTGGTGGGCGTGACCATGACAAGAAACAGCGCGCCGACGGTGACACCGAGAATGCGCCGCGTCGGGCCCGCCGCGGTCTGCGGAATCCGACCGCCCTTGCGCAGCACCATGAGCACGCACACGGCCAGTCCGACGAACATCGCGAAGACGCCGATCCTGCGGCCGACCGAACCGTCGGTCTCGCCTTGGAACAGGTACTGATAGCGCAGATAGTCGTCGAACCACTGCACATCCGGGCCGACGATGTGATGCACGCGCTTCATCTCGAACATCGCCGCGAGCGGCTGATCGGCGAACATCACCGCCAGCGCGACGGCCCCTGCCGCAAGCAGCGGTGCGAGCAAGATCGCGTACTCGATAACCCGATCGCGCACCGAACGCTGATTACCGATGCGGGCCATGATGATTCGCGCAACCGGTCGCAACCCCGCGAGCAGCGCTGCGATACAAATGACGCCGGAAGGCCCTGCCGTGCAACTGAATGCCGCGACCAGTATCGCCAGCCCGGCGGGCAGCAACCGCCGAGTCCCGATGGCACGCTCGACAAGACACCAGGTGAGCAGCAGCCCGAGTGCCACCGGCGGTTCGGGGCGCAGGCCGTTGTCGTAGGCCAACCAGATGGTCAGAAAGCCGAGCGCCCCGGTCCACATCGCGATCCGGTTGTGCCGCACCGCAACTCCGAGCCGGGGTGCCACCTCACGGCTGAGCAGCAGCCACATCGACACACCACAGAGCAAGGCGGGCAGCCGCACCCACGGGCTTGCGGTGCTCACCTCGGTCATGAGCCGGATCAAGTCGTAATACGGTGTCCCGACCGGATTTTCGGGCACTCCGAAGTACGCGAAGTAGTTGGCCATGTAGCCCGCGACACCGGACGCACGCGCCATGCCGAACTGGTATCCGTCGTCGGAGGTGGTGGAACCGATGAAGTACCACAACACCATCGTCCCGAGCACCACGCCGTCGAGCAGGGAGAACGTCCACCAGCGCTGCGGAAGGACCTGCCGAGTGCGCCTGCCGTCACGGCGATCGAGCCGGTACAGCGCGACCAGCGAAACAAGGGTGCACAGCACGGCGAGCCAGATCGCCGCTCGCTTGATCGGAGTGGGGGTCGAGGAGAATCTGGTGTCGAGCGCCGCGGTGACACGGGCACCGTCGGCACTGGCCAGATCGCTGAAGATGCCGACCAGCTGCGGCCGATAGTCGCCGTTGAGCACGACGGGGAAGCCGGGTGCTTCGAATCCCACCAGGGTGGCGGTGGCGCTGGTGGTGTCGGCATGCACGGTGAGCTCGCAACCAGGGATCAGTTCGTCGACCGGAACGCTGAGCAGTGCCTGGTTTCGCAGCACAACGTCGAGTCGAGCGGCAGTGTCGCCGCGGGGCGGCTGCACCCGCGCGACGAACCCGTACCGCTCGAGATTAGGCGCTCCTGCCGGTCCGGTGGCAGCGAGCACCCCACCTTTCGCGCTGAGCTGGTTGATCGCCGTGCAGGGCAGGGTGGCATCGAAAGTCAGTGGCGCATAGGAGACCAGCGGGGCTTCGATGCTGCGTGCGGATCCGGCTTGCGGCCAGGTCAGCGTCGCTGCGTCCACACGAACCGGCAGCAATGGCACGGCGACCGCGAACAGCGCGCCGAGCAAACCGGCAATCAGTGCGAGGGGCCCGGCCCATCCACCGCGTCTGTTCGGTTGTGCCGTCCCGGATTCGGATGCCTCGACGGGCGGCTGCCCCGCCCACACCATCGTGTCAGCCACGGTGCCCGATAGTAGCGGAATAGTTTGCCTGCGAAAGGTGTTGCCTGTGCGGCCGACCCCCGAGCGGAGCGGGGGCCGACCGCCCGAAGAACTAGCTGGTGCAGGCCACCGACTGCTGGCCGAGGTTGCTCAGCATGGTGCAGGCCCAGGTCTTCTGGACCTTCCACTTGCCGTCTTCGGCGACGAAAGGCACGTCGACGATATTGGTCTGGCCGTTGAGGGTGAAGTTCGCCTTGGCGTTGACGCTGTCACCGAAGGGGGTCACCTCGGTGACGGCGACCTGGATGTTGGCGCTCTTGGCGGCATCGGCAAGACGGTTGGGCAGCTCCGGGTCGGCCTGCGCGCCCTGGACCATGTCGAGCTTCTCGGCATTCGGGATCGACGGATCCAGCGCCTTCTGCAGTGCCGTGTTCAGCTCCGACACGGTCGGGACCGGCGGCAGGTTCGGGCTCGCCGACGCCGCAGCCTTGGCGCTGGTCGTAGTGCGGGCCGGCTTGGCGGTGTCCTTGTTGTCGTCGCCACCACAAGCGGTCATGCTCAGCGTGGCGGCGATGGCCAGGCCGGCGATCGCGATGCGTCCAGTCTTACGAAGCTTCAACTGCTCGTCCTTTACGTTCGAGTAGGTACGGGTCAACACGGACAGCGTCCAACCGAACGGCAACGCTGCACGAGTATCACAGGCTACCGGTCAGCGGAGACTGCCTAGTGGATCAGCCCGGGACAAACTGATGTCGTCGGCAGCGAACGTACGCGCCGGGCCGGGCCCTGTCGAGCTGGTCTCGAACCGGACGGTGACCACACCCAGTCCCGCGCCCTGCACCCAGCCGTGTCCGAATTCGGGATGCGCCACGTCCATGCCCGGATACCACTGGGTTGCCCGCCGCGCCGTCGAATCGTCTTGCGGCGCCTCGGAATCCGACCTGACGGCGGGCGCGGGCACCCATTCGGGCTCCTCGGTGTGCTCCTCGACAGGCGATTGATCCAGTTCGGGGAACAGCGATTCCTGCCGCACCGTCGAGAGCCCACCGAAGCTCACGCCGACCAACCGGATCGGGCCGAGCTCGGCAGGATCGATCGCGGAGCGCTGCGCGGCGGTGCACAGGGTGGCCAGGTCGGCCGTGGCGTAAGGCAGGGTGAACGATCTCGTCACGATGCTCATGTCGGATTTCTTGAGCTTCAGCACCACCGTACGGGCGGCGCGGCCGTCCTTGCCGAGCCTGGTGTGGGCGGCGCCGGCCATCGCCTCGATCGCGGGCCGCAGCTGGGCGAGGGTGACAATGTCGCTCTCGTAAGTGGTTTCGGCGCTGATCTGTTTGGCCTCGGCGCGTTCGGCCACCGGACGGTCGTCGATGCCGCGGGCCAGCCGGTGCAGCGCCGCACCGATACTGCCGCCGAGAATCGATACCGCCTCCGACTCCGGCAGCGCCGCGAACGCGCCGACGGTCTCGATTCCGAGCGAGCGCAGCCTGCTCTCGGCGACCGGCCCGATCCCCCACAGTTTGCGCACTGGAAGACCGGCGAGCAGCTGCTGTTGTTCCTCCGGCGAAACCACTCGGATGCCATCGGGTTTGGCCAGACCGGAGGCAATTTTGGCCAGCTGCTTACCGGTTCCGGCGCCGACCGAGGCGACCAGTCCGGTCCGCTCGCGGACCAGCGCCCGCAGTTGCTCGCAGAATTCGTGCACCTGCAGCGCGCTCGCTCCTGCCAGTTCGGCGGGCTCGCCGAACGCCTCGTCGAACGACAGCGTCTCCAGCACCGGGATCCGGCTGCGCAACGCATCGAACACCTGCACGCTCAGCATGCTGTAGACCGGGCCGCGCGGCGGCACCACCACCGCGGCGACGCCGACCAGCCGCCGGGCCTGATGCATCGGCATCGCCGAGCGCGCACCGTACACCCGCGCCTCGTAACTCGCTCCCGCCACGACACCGCGCCCGCCGGTGCCGCCCACCAGAACGGGACGCCCGCGCAGCGTCGGACGGGTCAGTTGCTCGACCGAAGCGAAGAAGGCGTCCATATCGATGTGCAGCACCCACCGGCGGGCCGTGCGGCCGGTGACAGACGCCGCGACACCTGCCGCTTTTCCACCCGTCGCGCCCACGTCGCCACCTGTCGCGCCTGCGGCGATGGTGGTGTCGTCGGTGCTCACGACCCGAAATCTACGCCGCCCTACCGACAGATCCGGCATGCACGGGTCTGGGCGGTCACTGTCGGGTTGCTATAGGTATCAGGTAACGGCCGCACTGCCGCGTGACCGCGGCGCGGCGATCCCGCGAACACGCCGTGACCTGCCCCGATCCGGCCCAACGCCCGACGTATCCGCATCCGACTGCCCAACCATCACTTGCCGGGATCGGGCTTTTCGGCCACACCGATATGTGATGATCGGTTCATGAAGATCCGCAAGGCCGTGATCCCGGCCGCCGGAATCGGCTCCCGACTCCTCCCGCTGACCAAGGCCATCCCCAAAGAGATGCTGCCCGTCGGCGACAAGCCGGTCATCGAGCACACCGTCCGCGAGCTGGTCGCGTCGGGTATCACCGACATCACCATCGTCGTCAGCAGCGGAAAGTCGTTGATTCAAGACCACTTCCGCCCCAACCCGGCATTGGTCGCGCAGCTGCGCGCGGACGGCAAGACCGCCTACGCCGACGCCGTCGAAGAGGTCGGTGAACTCTCCCGGCTCGGCCACATCACCTACCTCGACCAGCACGGCCCTTACGGCAACGGCACCCCGGTCCTGAACGCGGCCCGCAATGCCGGCGACGAGCCGATGCTGGTGCTGTGGCCCGACGACGTCTTCGTCGCCGAGGTGCCGCGTGCCCAGCAGCTCATCGACGCCTACGAGGCCACCGGCTCCCCGGTGCTCGCACTGATGCCGATGGACCCGGCCGAATCCCAGCGTTACGGCGTACCGGTGGTCGCCGACGACCAGGGCAACGGCCTGCTGCGCATCACCGGCCTGATGGAGAAGCCCAAGCCCGAGGACGCGCCCTCCGGCTTCGCCGCGATCGGCGGCTACGTGGTCACCCCCGGCATTATCGATGAGCTGCGTAGGCAGACCGAACGCTGGTATCAGCACCGTGCGGGCGAGGTCTACCTGACCGATGCCATCAACGTGCACGCCGCAGAGAACCCGGTCTTCGGCCAGGTCATCCGCGGCCGCTGGTACGACACCGGCAACCCCGCCGACTACCTGGTCGCCCAATTCGCCTCGGCCCTCGCCCATCCCGAATACGGACCGAGGCTGCGCACGCTCTTCGACTGACAACGCGCAGCCACCCCGCCAAAAGCGGCTCCGACCGGCACCCGATCCGGCTGCCTCCCGTCGGCGACCAGCCGCGCCGGGTTCGTAAAACCTTGCCTCACAACGAATGCGGACACCGGAAACCGCGGCGCCGGTCGGCCGCGACCCGAGGCAGCACCGGTTTCAGAAGCGGCGGATGGTGAAGATGTCGAACTCGCCGAGCGGGTGCAGACCGACGGGCACGCCCCAATCGTGGGCGTCGAGGATCTGTCCGAAGCCGGCGTAGATGCCGACATGGGAGGCGTCGTCGTTGAGGATGACGACGTCACCCGGCGAGAGCGCGGCGAACGGGACCGCAGACCCGACCCTTGCCTGCTCCCAGGTGGTGCGCGGCAGCTTGACCCCGACCTGACGGAAGGCCCACTGGACCAGGCCCGAGCAGTCCCAGGTGAAGGGTCCCGTCGCACCCCATTCGTAGGGCTTGCCGACCTGCGTCGCGGCCGCGGTCAACGCGCCGAGTCCAGCGGTACTCGGCAGCGGCAGCATTGCGGAGCCGCTGGAACTGCCCGAACCCGACCCGGAACTGCCCGAACCCGACCCGGAATTGCCCGAACCCGACCCGGAACCTCCCGAACCCGATGCGCTCCCCGAATCACCGTGCACCGGTCCGGCCAGTAGGAACGTCACGACCGTGGACACCAGAAACCCGATGGCTATCCGGCGCAATGGTTTTCTCGTCACGTGCTCGCCCCTTCCGTCGACCCGGCTACCGCGCGGCACCGGCCTCGTCGATGGGGTGGAGCCGCGCATAACAGCACCTGCGCCAGACGCGAATATGGCGTCGGCACAAGGTATTTCAGGTGGATCAGTACAGCACGAACAGTCACTGCCGTCACAGGAGTACTGCTACGCACCAGCAGCAACATTGTTGATTGTGCCGGGCCTTCCAAGATCACGACAAGCATTCCAGCAAATCTTCAGCATGTGATCTTGATCACAATCACTACGGTCGGGTGAGGCCTTCGCGAGGAGCGAGGCCACGAGCCGAACATCGGCCTTCTCATCCCACACACCGAGAACGCCTACAAAAACGCGGGGCGGGACCGAATCGGTCCCGCCCCGCGCTGTCGATCGAATACCGGTCAGACCTTGGCGATGGACACCCGCACGCCGCCGACGATGTCGGCGGCATCCGCGCCCGGGTCACCGAAAGTCAGCTCGGTGGCCAAGATTTCACCGGCGATGAGGTCGCGATGGGTCTGTGCCCAGGCCGCCTGCTCGGCGGGCACCCCGAGGACCACCGTGATACGGTCGGAAACATCCAGCCCGGCGGACTTTCGGGTCTCCTGCAGATCGCGGATCACATCGCGGGCCCAGCCCTCCGCCTCCAACTCCTCGGTCACCACCGAATTCAGCACCACCAGCCCGGCATTGCCCGGCAGCGCCGCGGTGGACTCGGGCTCGGCGGCAACCAGGCGCTGGGTGTACTCCTCCGGCAGCAGTTGGATGCCCGCCGCCGTGACAACGCCGTCGGGATCCTCGGACCACTCGCCCGCCTTGACCGCCTTGATCACCGTCTGCACGTCCTTGCCGAGGCGCGGACCCGCGGCACGGGCATTGACGACCAGCTCGAACCGGCCGTGTACGGCGACGTCGGTGGTCAGATCGACCTTCTTGACGTTCACCTCGTCGGCGATGATGTCGGCGTACGGGCGCAGTCGGTCGGCGTCGGGCGCGGCGATGGTCGCCTCGGCCAGCGGCAGCCGCACTCGCAGGTTCTGGGCCTTGCGCAGGCTCAGCACTGTCGAGCAGACCACGCGGACCTCGTCCATCGCGGCGACCAGCTGCGGATCCTGCGGCAGCTCCCCCTCCTCGGGCCAATCGGCCAGATGCACCGACTGCTCGCCGGTCAGGCCGCGCCAGATCACCTCGGAGATCAACGGCAGCAGCGGGGCGGCCAGCCGGGTAACCACCTCCAGCACCGTGTGCAGGGTGTCGACGGCATCGCGGTCCTCGCTCCAGAACCGCGAACGCGACCGGCGCACATACCAATTGGTGAGCGCGTCGGCGAACGAGCGCAGCTCGTCGCAGGCGCCCGCGATGTCGTACCCCTCCAGCGCCTCGGTCATCACATCCCTGGTGGCGGCCAGCTTGGCCAGGATGTAGCGATCGAGCACATTCGTAGAGTCGGTGCGCCAGGTGCCCGGCCGGGATGCGTAGAGCTGCAGGAACGTCCACGCATTCCACAGCGGGCGCAGCGCATGGCTGACGCCTTCGCGGATGCCGCGCTCGGTGACGATGAGGTTGCCGCCGCGCAGGATCGGCGAGCTCATCAGGAACCAGCGCATCGCATCGGAGCCGTCCCGGTCGAACACCTCGTTCACATCCGGGTAGTTGCCCTTGGACTTGCTCATCTTCAGCCCGTCATCACCGAGCACGATGCCGTGCGCAGCAACGGTTTTGAAGGCGGGGCTGTCGAAGAGCGCGGTCGAGAGCACGTGCAGCGTGTAGAACCAGCCGCGGGTCTGCCCGTTGTACTCGACAATGAAATCACCGGGGAAGTGGCCGTCGAACCACTCCTTGTTCTCGAACGGGTAGTGCACCTGGGCATACGGCATCGAGCCCGACTCGAACCAGCAGTCCAGCACCTCCGGCACCCGCCGCATGGTCGACCTGCCGGTCGGATCGTCGGGGTTGGGCCTGGTCAGATCGTCGATCATCGGCCGGTGCAGGTCGGTCGGGCGCACGCCGAAATCACGCTCCAGCTCATCGAGCGAGCCGTAGACGTCGGTGCGCGGGTAGGCCGGATCGTCGGACACCCACACCGGGATCGGGCTGCCCCAGTAGCGGTTGCGGCTGATGTTCCAGTCCCGCGCACCCTCCAGCCACTTGCCGAACTGGCCGTCGCGGATGTGCTCGGGCACCCAGGTGATCTGCTTGTTCAGCTCCACCATCCGGTCGCGGAACGTGGTGACCGCAACGAACCAGGACGGCACCGCCATGTAGATCAGCGGCTGGCCCGACCGCCAGCTGTGCGGGTAGGAGTGCTCGATCGTCTCGTGCCGCAACAGCTTTCCCGCGGCCTTGAGGTCCTTGATGATCACCGGGTTGGCGTCGAAGACCATCAGACCCTCATACGGCGGCACCATCGAGGTGAACTTGCCGCCCGGATCCAGCGGCTGCACCAGCTCGATGCCGTTGGCGATGGCGACATCCATATCCTCCTCACCGAAAGCGGGAGCGAGATGGACGATTCCGGTACCGGAGTCGGTGGTCACGTAGTCGGCGGTCAGCACCCGGTGAGCGCGCGGGTGACCGACGAAGAAATCGAACGGTGGCTCGTAGGACAGATCGGCGAGCGCGGCGCCGTCGTACTCCGCGAGCACCTCCGGCTCCTCGCCGAACTCGCGGGCGTAATGCGAGACCCGTTCGGCGGCCAGCACATACCGCTTGCCGTCGGACGCGCGCACCTGCACGTAGCGCACATCGGGGTGCACCGCGATGGCCAGGTTGGAGGGCAGGGTCCACGGCGTGGTGGTCCAGATCAGCGCGTTGGCGCCGTCGAGCGCGTGCAGCGGGTGCTCGGCGGGCACTCGCAGCACCATGTCGACGGTGACGGCCGGATCCTGACGCATCTTGTAGGCGTCGTCGAGCCGGGTCTCCTGATTGGACAGTGGAGTCTGCTCGTACCAGCTGTAGGGCAGCACCCGGAAGCCCTGATAGATGAGGCCCTTCTCGTACAGCGACTTGAACGCCCACATCACCGACTCCATGAAGTCGAGATCCAGTGTCTTGTAGTCGTTGTCGAAGTCGACCCAGCGCGCCTGACGCGTCACGTAATCGCGCCATTCACCGGTGTAGCGCAGTACCGAAGATTTACAGGCGGCGTTGAATTCCGCCAGCCCCATCGCATCGATCTGTGATTTGTCCGTGATACCGAGCTGCTTTTCCGCCTCGATTTCCGCGGGCAATCCGTGGCAGTCCCAACCGAATCGCCGATCGACGCGCTTACCGCGCATCGTCTGGAAACGCGGAACGAGATCCTTCACATAGCCGGTGAGCAAATGCCCGTAATGCGGCAGACCGTTGGCAAACGGCGGGCCGTCATAGAAGACGAACTCCCCGGCGGGAGCGACGGGCCCGGAGGAGGCAGCCTGCGTAACCACGGAGGACTCCGCGGCCACCAATGACACTGCACCCGAACGGTTTTCGATGCTGGCGCGGAAGGTGTCATCGGCCGACCAAGCGTCGAGGACACGTCGCTCCAGGTCAGGGAAGGACGCCCCGGTGCCTGCGCCGAGGTCGACGCGTGGGTATGCGCTACTGGAAGTGTCGTCCGCCATCGCGGATGCCGTCTCCTCGTGCCGCCGCGCCGTAGGCGCGTATGTGTCAGCACGGGGACGATTCCGGCGCCGGTTGCGCCGATACCGCGGTACCACCCCGCTTGTCCAGCGGCAACTGCGCCGGACCTCTCGTTGCAAGCTGTGACGGGCTCACCCGTTCGGTTCTACTGAGCGTGCCGAGTGTTCGCTCGTGCCGCCGTTCTTCCGAAGACTCCCCGGTGATGGCCGGATCAACGCCGCATATGTTTGATTCTAGCCACCGTGGTCAAACCAGTTCTGGTGGCCCGACCTCAACGTTTAGCGTGTCGTCCCGGCGGTGGTGCGGAATCGCTGTCCGGGCTCCGCATGGAAAGCGCACTCACCAACAGCAGCACGGCACCCAGTACACAGACAACGATGCATCCCCACGCCCACACCACCGATCCGGTGGTCAGCGCGGCCACTAGCAGGGCAAAGCCGATAGCGGCAAGGACGAGCGTCAAGACGAGCATGTTGACCCCCTAGGCATGCCAGGCGGCAGGACTACAAAGGCGGCCATGTCGGCCTGATAACGAGACTACTTGCCACCCTTGGCAAACGAGGCCGGCGCGAGATTATTGGCAGTATTGGCATCGGCGAAGGCGCCGTCGCCATCGACCGGGACGGCAGAGCCACGGTTCTCCAGCTCCTCGAGCTGCGATTCCAGGTACGACTTCAGCCGCACGCGGTATTCGCGTTCGAAGGTCTTGAGCTGCTCGATCCGGCTCTCCAGCACGCTGCGCTGCTGAGTGATGGTCGCCATGATCTCGGTGTGCTTGCGCTCGGCGTCCGCCTGCAGCGCGTCGGCCTTTTCCTTGGCCTGACGCAGCTGGTTGTCCGAGCGGGTCTGCGCGTCCGACAGCATCGCATCCGACTTCTGACGAGCGTCGGCAATCATGGCCTCGGAGCGAGTACGGGCATCTCCGACGAGTCGCTCGGAATTTGCCCGAGCGTTCGAAAGCAGGTTCTCCGCTTCGGACTTGGCATCGCTGGTCAGCCGGTCCGCCATCTCCTGGGCGAGGCTGAGCACCTTGGCCGCTTGCAGGTTCGCATCGGCGCTCGGCGCTTCCTTGGCGACGGGCGGGGCCACCGGCATCGGGGCGGGCGGCGGGGCCTGCTGCACCGGAGGCTTGATGGGCTCCGGCGGCGGGGCCTGCTGCACCGGAGCTTTCACCGCATTAGGGCTGGCAGGGCCGCGATTCTTCTTGGCATCGGCCAGTTCCGCGTCCAGCTCGGCGACCCGTTGACGCAGGTCGGCGTTCTCCTCGATCAGCCGCGAGAGCTCCTGCTCCACGAGATCCAGGAAGGCGTCTACTTCATCCTCGTTGTAGCCGCGCTTCCCGATCGGCGGTTTGCTGAACGCGACGTTGTGCACATCGGCTGGGGTCAGCGGCATGGAAGGATCCCTTCACGCGTCTTTTGGAGATCTAGCAGATCTAGCAAGCTATCTTCTCGGTTCATTCTGTCACACCGGGGCTACCGGTTGCCCGAGCCTGCCCACGATCGACATCAGGATGAAGACGATGAAAAGCAAGACCATAATCGACAGATCGAGTCGAATTCCCCCCAGTGACACCGGTGGTATCAACCGCCTCAGGAGTTTCACCGGAGGGTCTGTGATCGTGAAGATCACCTCGAGGATGACGACGACGAAGCCGCTCGGGCGCCAGTCGCGAGCAAAACTACGGATGAACTCGACGATCACCCGGCTGATCAGCAACAGCCAGAAGATGAACAGTACGAAGTACAGCACCGCGAACAAGGCCACGACTTCACTCTGCCCGAAAATCCCCGCCGCGCAAAATGACCACACCGCCCCATGCGTGACAGGTCTGAGACCACCCCCGGATCACACCGCTATTTCTGGTTGTAGAAGCCGGTTTCCGCGATCCTGCGCCGCTCCTCGGCCGATACGTCCACGTCGGCCGGTGAGAGCAGGAACACTTTGGTGGCGACCTTGTCGAATGAGCCACGCAGGGCGAAGGCCAGGCCTGCGGCGAAATCGACGAGCCGCTTGGCATCGGCGTTGCTCAGGTCGACCAGGTCCATGATCACCGGGTTGCCCTCACGGAACCGCTCACCGATGATGCGGGCCTCGCTGTAGTCACGCGGGCGCAGCGTCGTGATCTTGGACAAGGGACCTCCGTCCTCGAAGATCCCAGGACGACGCGCAGGGGCGGGCTCGGGGCGCACGCGCTCCTCCAGCCGCCGCTCCTCGGCATCGGGATCGACGGCGAGCGCACCCCTGGTGGCTCCCCGCATCATCGGCGCGTTGCCACCGGCACGGAATCGGCCCGCGGTCGGTGCGGACTCGATCCGGGTCGGGCGACGCGGCGCCTCGTAGCGGTCGTCACCGTAGGGCTCGTCGGCATAGTCGTCCCGACGGGACACCGGGTACCCGGCCTTGTACGGAGACTTGTAAGCCGGCTCCGGGTAATCGGATTCGTCATCGAAGCGATCGGCACCGTACCGATCGTCCGAATAACGGGGGGCGCCATAGCCCCCACGGTCGGAGTAGTCACGGGGCCTACGGGTGGCACGCTCGTCCACGCCACGAGGGGCATGCTCGGCGACATAGTCGTCTTCGTAATCCTCGAGCGGAACCATGCCGAAGTACGCCTTGAACTTGTGCAGCGTGCTCATGACTGCGCCTCGCTGTCGCTCGGCTCCGTCATGACCACGATTGTGGCTGCGTCGGTTACTCGCTCGCTGCGCTCGCTCATTCTGGTCGACCTTCCTTCGGCCCCGGTGGCGGCCGGGTGTTGAAGTCTTGCTCAGCCCTCTTCTGCCCCAAGCATATGTGTCGAATGTGACTGATGAGGTTTCTTTGCTACGCCGAGGTTATCGGTCGGGCGCCCATCAAGGCGGTTCCGACACGCACACACGTGGAACCGTGTTCAATCGCCGATTCCAGATCACCGGACATTCCGGCGGAAAGTTCTCGTGCGCCGGGATGGTCACGCAGTAGCCGGGCATGCACCGCGGCAAGGCGGGCGAACGCGGCGGTGGGGTCGACATCGAGCGGCGGAATAGCCATCAGCCCAGCCAGCCGCAGCCCTGCGGCGTCGGCAACCCGGTCCGCCAGCGCCGCAAGCTCTTCCGGTGCGACGCCGCCGCGGCCGGGATCCTCGTCGAGGCTGACCTGAACGAGCACCTCGACCGGGTCGGTCCGCTCCCCCGCATCCACCGCGGCGCGCGCCGCGGTGTCAAGAGCCATTGCCAGTCGTTCGCTGTCCACCGAGTGCACCGCATAGGCCCAGCGCGCAACGGTGCGTGCCTTGTTGCGCTGCAATCGGCCGATCATGTGCCAGCGCACATCCACCAGCCCGCCCAGCTCGACCGCCTTCGCGGTGGCCTCCTGCTCCCTCGACTCGCCGAACTCGCGGCAGCCCAATCGGTGCAGGATGGCGACATCGGCGGCCGGGAAGAATTTCGTCACCGGTAGCAGCCGGACCGACGCCGGATCACGGCCTGCCACTCGACAGGCCGCGCCGATCCGCTTGTTCAGCCCGGCCAGGTTCTCCGCCAGCTCGGCGGTCCGGCCGTCTACTGGCTCGGCCGCAATGGTTTCCGACTCCGCCGTAGCACTCATGACACCGCCGCCCCGGCGCTCGGCTCCGTCGAAGCCGCCGATGCGGCTGCGCCGATGGTTCGCTCGCTCATGCGCCCGCCTGTGCCCAGATCACACTGCCTATCCTGCCGGTAGGCGCGCCGCGGCGGTGACTGAACAGGGTGCGATCCTCGATGGTGCAGCGTGGATCGACCGCGACGGCGGCGACACCGGCCTCGGTGAGCTGCCTGCGGATTCCGGCGCGCAGGTCCAGCGCGGGGGTGCCGCGCAGGGTGGTGGTCGCGCTGCCGGGCAGATGCGCTTCGACATCGGCACGCATCGCGGCGGGCACCTCGTACTGGCGGCCGGAGGCCGCCGGGCCGAGGAAGGCGCCGATCCGATCGAGCCGGGCACCGACGGAGATCATCGCGTCGAGTACCCGTGGCACGATGCCGATCCGAGCGCCGATGCGTCCCGCGTGTACGGCGGCGACCACGCCCGCTTCGTCATCGGAGAGCAGAATCGGCACACAGTCCGCGCTCAGGACCACCAGCGCGAGCCCCGGCACGGAGGTCACCAGCGCATCGGTCGCAGGAACCGGCTCGGACCTCGGTCCATCGACAATTTCGACATTGCGGCCGTGGATCTGTTCCATCCACACCAGCCGCTCGGGCGCCAGCCCGATTCCATCGGCCAGCCGATCCCGATTGCGCTGCACCGTCGCCGGATTGTCCCCCACATGATCGCCGAGATTGAACGAATCGTACGGCGGCGCCGAGAAGCCCCCCGCTCGCGTGGTGGTCACCCGTCGAACGGTCAGCGTCGGCGCAATTGTCATGACACCAGCCTAACGGCCGGCGCCGCTCGGCCCCGAATGCGCGTATCCCACGTCACAGCCGTTTTCGGCCCCCGTCGTCCCGGCGGCCACCGGGACCCGGCCCCCGCCGGATCCTGCTTCTTTACCTGCGCATGAACGAGGGCACGTCGACGTCGTCATCATCGTCACCCGAATCCGGGGGTTCGATGTGCGTGCGCGAGTTGTTGGCGATCGTCGGCTCGGCGAGGGTGCGTGCGCGTTCGCTGTCCCGATAGCTGGGCACGGATCCCCGAGTGGAGGCTGACTGGCTTGCGGCAGAAGAGGTTTCGGCACGCGAAGACGCCGCCGCCTCGCTGGCGCGGCTCTGCGCGATTTCGCCTGCGCGCGCGGAACCGATCGTGCCCCGGTTCGCGGGTTCGAAAGTACGCCGCGCGGGCGCGCCGCTGTCGAAGCCCGCCGCGATCACGGTGACGCGTACTTCGTCGCCGAGCGAGTCGTCGATCACCGTGCCGAAGATGATGTTGGCCTCGATGTGCGCGGCCTCCTGCACCAGCGAGGCCGCCTCGTTGATCTCGAACAGGCCCAGGTCGGAGCCGCCCGCGATCGAAAGCAGCACACCGTGCGCCCCGTCCATGGACGCCTCGAGCAGCGGTGAATTGATGGCCGACTCCGCGGCTTTCACCGACCGACCCTCACCACGCGCCGAACCGATGCCCATCAGCGCGCTGCCCGCGCCGGACATCACGCTCTTGACGTCGGCGAAGTCGACGTTGATCAGGCCGGGGGTGGTGATCAGGTCGGTGATGCCCTGCACACCGTTGAGCAGTACCTCGTCGGCAGAGCGGAAGGCATCCATCAGACTCACCGCGGCATCGCCGAGCTGCAACAGCCGATCGTTCGGGATGACGATCAGCGTGTCGCAGGACTCGCGCAGTAGGTTGATGCCCACCTCGGCCTGGTTACCGCGCCGCTTGCCCTCGAAGGAGAACGGCCTGGTCACCACACCGATCGTGAGGGCTCCGAGCTTGCGCGCGATCTGAGCGACGACCGGCGCACCACCGGTGCCGGTGCCACCGCCCTCGCCCGCGGTGACGAAGACCATGTCGGCGCCCTTGAGCACCTCTTCGATCTCGTCCTTGTGATCCTCGGCGGCCTTGCGGCCGACCTCGGGGTCGGCACCGGCGCCCAGGCCGCGAGTGAGTTCACGACCGACGTCGAGCTTGACATCGGCATCGCTCATCAGCAGGGCCTGCGCGTCAGTGTTGACCGCGATGAACTCGACTCCCTTGAGACCTTGTTCGATCATCCGGTTGACGGCATTCACACCGCCGCCGCCGATACCGACGACCTTGATCACTGCAAGGTAGTTGTGCGGGGGCGTCATTGGCTCTCGCCTTCCTTCGATCTAAAGCCTGTCGTTTTCGGATTCTCGACACTCGGCCGGGAGCAAACCCTAAACCTCAACCATAGGGTTGGCGTTATGTCAAGTATCCGACTGGTGCGGAACGCTATTCGCCGCCGCCGCGATCCGTGCGCAGGCGCGCCGAAACGAGTGAGGAGAATCTTGTGTGATCCCTCTCGTCTCGCCGCACAACACACACTATCGTGGACGGTTGCCCCCGGCGCCCCGTCTCGGCGACCACCTCCGAAAGCGGAGCAGTCCACCGAAAATTCCCCGGGCGCAATGGGTGTCGATCACCTTACCGTGACGAGATTCGGACTCGAAACGTCGTAGACCGTGCCGTCCCTGGTGAGCAGCGGCAAAACCACAGCCGCTTTGCGTTGGGCGTCGTTCGTCCCGCCCCACAGTACCGTGCGGCCATCGTGCAGATTCAGCGAAATATCCGAAATCGACCGCGCGACAACCTCGCCCACCTGAACACTCACCGCGGGCGGCAGCGCAACCAGCACCGATACCGCGGCCCGGGTGACGGGATCGTCGGCGCCGGGATGCCCGGTGAGCAGTTTCGGCACACCGATCGGGGCGGGCTCGATTGCGAATTCGACGCTTTCGCCATCCACCAGATGCGCCCCCTGCGGGCTGTCGAAGAACAACACGGGGGTGCGCTCCTCCACCGTGACCTTGACGGTCGACGGAAATACCCGCTGCACCCGAACCGTGTGCACCTTCGGGATGCCGGCCACCCGCCCCGCCACCGATGTCGTATCGATACGCAGCATCGAACGACCCGACGGGATCTCCAACTGCTCGCGCACCTGCTGTTCGGACACCGCGACCAACCCGGCGATCCGGACGGTGCGCACCGAAAGCATGGGCGTGAACCAGGCCAGGACACCGAGAACGACGAGCACGCACACACCGAGCGATCCCCACAGCCGGATTCGTCGCCACGGCATCGCGTCTCACCGCCCGTACTGTGGACGAGCTCGCAGCCCATCGAGAATTTGGCTGCCGAGCATCGTGACATCACCTGCACCCATGGTGATCACCACATCGCCCGGCAGCGCCAGCGCCGCGACCTGACGGCCGACCCGCGACATATCCGGTTGGTAGTGCACAGGTTTGGTGACCGACTGCGCGACAAGCGCACCATTCACCCCGGGCAGCGGCTTTTCTCGCGCGCCATAGACATCGAGCACGACCACCTCGTCGGCCAGGCTCAGCGCGGCGCCGAAGTCATCGGCGAAAGTGGCGGTGCGGCTGTAGAGGTGCGGCTGAAACACCACGATGACCCGACCCTGCCTGGAACGGGCGCCATCGCGGGCTTCCTGCTGGACCAGCTCGGCGGCGGCGCCGAGCACCGCACGTACCTCGGTCGGATGGTGGGCGTAGTCGTCGAAGACGCGGACGCCGTTTTCCCGTCCCGCGAACTGGAACCGGCGGTGTACCCCGCCGAAACCCTCCAGGCCCTGGACGATTTCGGCCACGTCTGCGCCCGCGGCGCGGGCCGCGAGCAGCGCGGCGAGCGCGTTGAGCGCCATATGCCTGCCGGGCACCGAGAGCCGCAGGGTGCGCGGCGCGGGCTCATCGGCGAGCTGGAACTGAACGACGCCACCGACATCGCGCGGCTCCCAGCTGTGCAGGCGCACCCCGACCGGCACCGGCGCGTCGGACAGCTCGCCCGAGCCGTAGCCGAGCACCCGAATGTTCTTCTCCGCGAGCCGGGCGCCGACGCGTTCGGCCAGTGCCAGCGAACCGGGATCGTCCAAGCACACCACCAGCAGTCCGCCCGCGGAGAGCCGATCGGCGAAATCGTCGAAGACCTGCACATAGGCCTCGTCCGAGCCGAAGAAATCCAGGTGATCGGATTCGATATTGGTGACCACCGCGACGTGCGGGTCGTATTGCAGCAGCGAGCCGTCGCTCTCGTCGGCCTCGGCGACGAAGATCTCACCGGTGCCATGGTGGGCGTTGGTGCCCGCCTCGTTGAGTTCACCACCGACGGCGAAGGACGGATCGAGCCCGCAGTGCTGCAGGGCCACGATCAGCATCGACGTGGTGGACGTCTTACCGTGCGTGCCGGAAACCAGCAGCGTGCGATGCCCCTGCATGAGCGAGGCGAGCACGGTGGGACGCAACAGCACCGGGATCCCGCGACGATTCGCCTCGACCAGTTCGGGATTGGTCTTCGGGATGGCGGCATAGGTGGTGACCACCGCGGTCGGGCCACCGGGCAGCAGGTCGAGCGCGCTGCCGTCGTGGCCGATGCGCACTTGCGCACCACGAGCGCGCAGCGCGAGCACGCCGCGACTCTCCTTGGCGTCCGAGCCGGATACCGCACCGCCGCGCGCGAGCAGAATGCGCGCGATGCCGGACATGCCCGCACCGCCGATGCCGACCATGTGCACCCGCTCGAGTTCGGGCGGCAGCGCCGACCGCGCGTCCACGGCGGCGGCTTCCACCTGATTAACGCTCGATTCGCTCATCGGCCCGACACCTGCACGACGATCCGCGCGACTTCGTCCGCGGCATCACGGTGCCCGGCGCCTGCGGCGGACAGGCTCATCTCGATCAGCCGTGCGGGGTCGGTCAGCAGTGGGATCACCTCATCGATCACATATTTCGGGGTCAGTTCGGAATCCGCCACAATTCTGCCACCGCCTTGGCCGACGACCGGCCTGGCGTTGAGCTCCTGCTCGCCGTTGCCGTGTGGCAGCGGCACATAGAACGCGGGCAGACCGACTGCCGACACCTCGGCGACGGTCATCGCGCCGGACCGGCAGACGACCGCGTCCGCGGCGGCGTAGGCCAGGTCCATGCGGGAAAGATACGGCACGGCGACATACCGCGATCGATCGTCACCCGAGTCCGCGACATCGAGCGTGTTCTTGGGGCCGTGCGCGTGCAGCACCGAGATGCCTGCCGCGGCCAGCTGCGGCGCGGCGGCGGAGACCGCCTCGTTCAGTGTCCGCGCACCCTGCGAGCCGCCGAACACCAGCAGCACCGGGCCCGTGACGGGCAGGCCGAAGTGTGCGCGCGCCTCGGCCTGCAAGGCCGCACGGTCCAGCGACGTAATGGAGCCGCGCACCGGAATGCCGACGACCTCGGCATGCGCGAGCCCGGAATCGGGCACCGCAGCGAGCACGCGGTCCGCGCGGCGGGCGCCGACCTTATTGGCAATGCCTGCTTTCGCATTCGCCTCGTGCACCACCACCGGCACGGCACGCCTGCGCCGCAGCACCCCTTTGCCCGCGGCCAGGTAGGCGGGCAACGCGACGTAGCCGCCGAAGCCGACGATCACATCGGCCTCGACCGCATCGATGATCGCCCTCGTCCTGGCCACCGAGGCACGGACACGACCGGGCAGCCGCAGCAGATCGGCGGTCGGCTTACGCGGCAACGGCACCGGCGGGATCAGCTCGAGCGGATAGCCGCGCTCGGGCACGAGGCGAGTTTCCAGTCCGCGCTCGGTGCCGAGGGCGGTCACCCGGATCGAATCGTCGAGGCGTTTGAGCGCATCGGCGACGGCGAGTGCCGGCTCGATATGTCCCGCGGTGCCACCACCCGCGACAATCACCGACAGCGGTCGGCCTGCGGGCCGCACGTCACTCACCTGGATCTTCCCCGATCTCTCGCATGATTCACCGGATAATTCGGCTCCCAAGCCCTGGTCGCCCGCAGCGAACTCGTGCCCCGGCGCTCCGGGGCACGACGTCTGCCGGAATCGGAGCCGGGCTGCGGACGCCGCGCGGGCGGCGGCGCCTGTCGTGCCCGATCGGCACGGGCCTTCTCTGCGGACCTGGCCGCCCTGGCCGCGGCCGAGCGCGCCCTGGCCGCGTCCGCCCGTGCGGGGGAATACACCTCCGGCTTCGGCAGCCGCAGCAACCTGCTGAACCGGCCGTCCTGCCCGGCATGCAGCGCGGCGACCGCCTCCGGTTCGTGCCGGGCGGCGTTGGCAATGAGGCCGAACATCAAAAGAGTGATCGCCAGCGATGAGCCGCCGGCCGAAACGAGTGGCAGCTGTAGTCCGGTAACCGGAAGCAACCCGACCACATAACCGATGTTGATCAGGGCCTGGCCCGCGATCCATGTCGTTGCGGACGCAGTCAGCAGCCGCAAGAACGGATCCGCGGAGCGGCTGGCGATACGGATGCCGGTATAGACGAAGAGAGCAAGTAAGGCGAGCACCAGACCGCAGCCCAGAAAGCCGAGTTCCTCGCCGATGATCGCGAAGATGAAGTCATTGTGGGCATTCGGAAGGTAACTCCACTTGGCTCGGCTCTGTCCCAGTCCTCGACCCCAGATGCCGCCATCGGCAAGCGAGTACAGCGCCTGCCGTGCTTGGTAGTTATCGCCCTGTGTGTCGGTACCGGGGTTGAAGAAGGACCGAACCCGATTCGATCGATAGCCAGCAGACATCGCGAGAACGCCCGCCGCGATCACACCTGAGATCGCGATGGTCACAAAGAGCCGAACCGGCAATCCTCCGTACCACAACAGCGAGCCGAGGATGAGACCTACCGCGACCGTAGTGCTGAGATTCGGCTGTACCACAATCAACAGGCAGACCAGCAGGCCAGCCGGGACAAGGGGCACCAGAATGTCTTTGAGGCTCGCCTGATCGGACCGTCGGGAAGCAAGTAGATGCGCGCCCCACACGATCAACGTGACCTTCACGATCTCCGACGGCTGTACCGATACCGGACCGAACATCAACCAGCGTCGCGCGCCCTGCACGCTGGTACCGATGCCGGGAACCAGCACCAGCAGCAGCGCGAGCACCGATAGCGCAAATATCGGGAACGACGCTTGTCTCAACAGGCGCAACGGGATTCGCAGCGCGATGTAGAACAGCACGGCGCCGAACACTGCGAACAGCGCCTGCTGATTGAACAATGAATACGCCGAGCCGCCCCCCGCATACTCCACGACCCCAGACGCCGAGAGGACCATCACCAGGCCGAGTGTCGTGAGCAGCGTGGCAATAGTGACAACCAGATGGAATGACGCAAGCGGCCGCGCCAGCCATGAACCGGCGCGCGCGCCCAGCCACCGAGCCGATGACGACGGCCCGCTCACCTTCTGCGAGCTACCTGTCGGCGCAGATTTCCCGGGCTTACTCATGCGGTCACGCCGACTTCTTCGGGCCGGTATCTCCGCGGCGGCAGTCACAGGTATGACCAGCAACCGCACCGATAGCGGTCGATCCTGTCACGACCTGATCAATCCGCGACAGCCACCGGGCCTTTCGCTCGGTCTCGAGCGAAAGGGGCCCCACGTACTGAGCGCGTATCACGGAGATCATCGGAATTCCCCGGCCTCAGCGGTTCCCAGATCACCGTCTTCCAGAGCGTGCACCGCCGCAGCGAAGCTGCGCCCGCGGTGCGTGTAGTCGGCGAACATGTCCAGTGAGGCCGCGGCCGGAGCCAAAAGCACGGTATCGCCTTGACGGGCGAACCCGGCCGCCGCGCGCACGGCCTCGGCCATGACGGCGTCGGCCTTCTCGGTTCTACCCATTCTTGCATCGTCTCCCGCGCGCACCTCGACGACCGGGATCTCGGGCGCGTGTCGCGCCAACGCAGCCGCGATTATCGGCGCGTCGACCCCGAACAGCACCGCGGCGACCAAACGGTCGGCAACCTCTTGGACGAGATCCTCGACCGCCGCGCCCTTCAATTGCCCACCGGCGAGCCAGATCACCTGTGCGTGGGCCAGGATCGACGACCGCGCGGCATGCGGATTGGTGGCCTTGGAATCGTCGATGAACTCGACGCCGTCCAGCTCACGCACGAAGGCCGCGCGATGCGGACCGACCTTGTGCTCGATCAGCCCCTCGCGCACGAACTGCGGGGCGACATCGATGGCCCGGGTCAGCGCCGACGCCGCCAGTGCATCGGCGATCCCTGCGGGTCCCTGCGGGCTGATGTCGCCGACTTCGGCCAGGATCGCTGCCTTGGTGAAGGCACGATCGAGCAACTTGCCGTCGACGACACCGAGCTCACCGTCGGCGGGCACGCCGATCCGGAAACCGATAACCCGACGGGCTTTCGCACGGCGCGCGAGCGAGGCGGCGACCGGATCGTCGAGTCCGACCACACCGATCCGCCCGACCAGCGCGCGTGCCTTCGCGGCGGCGTAGGCGTCGAGGCCGCCGTGCCAATCCAGGTGATCCTCTGCCACATTCAGCACCACGCCTGCCTCCGGTCGCACCGAAGGCGCCCAGTGCAACTGGAACGAGGACAGTTCGACCGCGAGCACCTGCGGACCGGGGTTGCGCCGCAGCGCATCCAGGATCGGCAGCCCGATATTGCCGCACGCCACACTGGCGATGCCCGCGGCGCGCAGGATCGAATGCACCATCGAGGTGGTAGTGGTCTTGCCGTTGGTTCCGGTCACCACCAGCCACTTGCGGACCGGACCGTAGATCCTGGCCTGATCGACCCACCAGGCGAATTCGACGTCGCCCCACACCGGGGTGCCCTCGGTCACGGCCGCGGCGAGCACCGGCGAGTCCGGCCGCCAGCCCGGGCTGGTGATGACCAGCGCGAAGCGGCTCCAGTCCGCGGACTCCAGTTCGGTGCACGTCGCGATGTCGAGGCCTAGACCGGCCGCCTCGGCGAGCGCGGACGCACCACCGTCGGTGACCACCGGCCGGGCGCCGATATCGCGTAGCGGCTCGATCAGCGAGCGTCCGGAGACGCCCCAGCCTGCCACGAGAACATCACGGCCACGCAGAAATTCGAGCATGGGCCCCGGCGTTCGCAGGGCCCTCGGAGAATGTTCGACCATCGCTAGTTCACCCGACCGCGGAGAGATATTCGCTATAGAACAACCCGAGTCCGACCGCGGAAGCGATCGCCGCCAGCAACCAGAATCGGATGATCACCGTAGTTTCAGCCCATTTGCTCAGCTCGAAGTGATGATGGAACGGCGCCATCTTGAACAGCCGGTTGCGCGTAGTGCGGTACACCGCCACCTGCAGCACCACCGAGGCCGCCTCCGCCACGAACAACGCGCCGATGACGACCATCAGCAGCTCGGTCCTGGTGGTGATGGACAAGCCCGCCAGCATGCCGCCCAGCGCGAGTGAGCCGGTGTCACCCATGAAGATCTTGGCGGGCGCGGCGTTCCACCAGAGGAACCCGACGCACGCGGCAGCACCCGCGGCACAGACCAGGGCCAGGTCCAGCGGGTCGCGCACGTTGTAGCAACCGGCTTCCGGTTTGATCGCGCAGGCGTGGTAGTACTGCCAGAACGAGATGACCACGTAGCCGCCGAGTACCAGACTCATCGAGCCTGCGGCGAGACCGTCGAGACCGTCGGTGAGGTTCACCGCGTTGGACCAGGCGACCACGATGATGCAGACGAACGCCAGGAAAATGATCGCGCCCATCGACACCGTGGTGATGTCACGGACGTAGGACAGGTGCCTGCTCGCCGGGGTGAGCCCGTTCGCGCCGCGGAACTGTAGGGCGAGGACACCGAAGATCACCGCGGCGGCCAGCTGGCCGAGGTACTTGCCTGCGGCGGTCAGCCCGAGATTGCGCTGCTTGCGCAGCTTGATGAAGTCGTCGAGGAAGCCGACGAGGCCGAGTGCGGTGGTCAGTCCGAGCACCAGCAGTCCCGACGCGGACGGGCCCTCGGCGTCGTAGCCTATGCCGATCAGATGCGAGCCGAGGTAGCCGGCCCACAGGCCGATCAGGATGGCGACACCGCCCATGGTCGGGGTGCCGCGCTTGGCCTGGTGGCTGGCCGGGCCGTCGACCCGGATCTCCTGGCCGAACCCCTGCTTGGCGAAGGTCCGAATAAGTAGCGGCGTCAGCAGGATCGACACCGCTAGCGCGATGCCCGCCGCGAATAGAATCTGCCTCATCCTGCTGCCTCCGTGTCAGATCCCGCCCTGGTCCCACCCACGTGACCCCGCGCACGCTCCGTACCGGTCAGATGTTCGGCAACCTCCCACAGGCCAACCGACTTCGATGCCTTGACCAGCACCACATCGCCCGCCTCGACTTCCTCGTCGAGCAGCGCGATTGCCGAGCCGATATCGGGAACGATGATCGACTCCTCGCCCCATGAGCCTTCCATCACCGCTCCCTGGTGCATCGCCCGGGACGGCCTTCCGGTCCCGACCACGATCAGCCGGTCGACATCGAGGCGTACCGCCAAGCGTCCGATCCGGTCGTGCTCGATCACCGACTCCTCGCCGAGTTCGCCCATTTCGCCGAGCACTGCCCAACTGCGCCGCGCGGTATCACCCGCGCGCGACATGGTGACAAGCGCCTTGAGTGCGGCCCGCACCGAATCAGGATTGGCGTTGTAGGAATCGTTGACCACGGTGACGCCGTCGGTGGTGGTCCGCACATC
Source organism: Nocardia sp. NBC_00403 (assembly GCF_036046055.1). NCBI lineage: Bacteria > Bacillati > Actinomycetota > Actinomycetes > Mycobacteriales > Nocardiaceae > Nocardia > Nocardia sp. NBC_00403. Next base: position 3,696,551 of record NZ_CP107939.1, on the reverse strand, counting down.
CATTCGACGGGCCGATGCAGCATGAGCGCCGGAGAGCGCTCGAGTGATGGTATCGAGATCGGCGCCGCATTCCAGGGCTACCGCGACGGCGGAAAGGGCATTGCCGACCTGATGTTCGCCGTGCACGGCCAGTTGTATCGGGATGCTGCCAGACGGCGTGTGCAGCGTGAAGGCTGCCCGCGCTTGGTCGTCGAGCCGAATATCGGTGGCTCGGATGTCGGCACGCTCGGACTGCCCGACGGTGACCACGCGTGCAGTCGTGCGGTCGGCCATTGCGGCGACCTGCTGATCATCGGCATTGAGCACGGCGAGTCCGGCGATCGGCAACGCCTCCACCAGTTCGCCCTTTGCCTGGGCGATCGCCTCGCGACTGCCGAATTCGCCGAGGTGGGCGGTGCCGACATTGAGTACGACGCCGATCCTCGGTGGCGCAACCTTCGCGAGAGCGGCGATATGGCCAGGGCCGCGGGCGGACAGCTCCAACACCAGGAATCGGGTGTCGGCATCAGCGCGTAGCGCGGTCCACGGATGACCGAGCTCGTTGTTGAACGATCCCGGCGGGGCCACCACCGGGCCGAGCGGAGCGAGCACGGCGGCGAGCAGGTCCTTGGTCGAGGTCTTGCCGGAGGAACCGGTCACCCCGATGACCGTGAGTCCGCCCGCCGCGGTGCTGGATTGGCGGCGCTCGCGGGGCTCTGCGTGGTCACGCTCCGCTACCTCCTCCGAGCCCGTCGCGCCCGCCGCGGTGTTGGATTGGCGGCGCTCGCGGGGCTCTGCGTGGTCACGCTCCGCTACCTCCTCCGAGCCCGTCGCGCCCGCCGCGGAAAGCCGTTCGACGCTGACCCGCGCCAGCGTGGCCAACGCGGCCAGGACCGCAGCGCCCGAGCCGTCCGAATCATGGGCCAGTGCAACCGAAGTCGCCGGCACCGCGCCCGCGGCCGGCGTCACCACGATGGCGGGCGCCCCGACCGGCCGAGCGGCCAGGACCGCAACCGCGCCCGCGGCAACCGCCGCTGCGGCGAAATCGTGCCCGTCGGCGTGCTCGCCGGGCAGGGCAAGGAACAGATCTCCGGAACCGATTCGGCGCGAATCGAATTCGACCGAACCCGTAACCGTCACCTCCGGGTCAGGGACGTCGTGCAGCGTGCCGCCGACGACGTCCGCGATCTCCCGCAGTGTCATCTCGATCATGAAACCGTCAAGTCCTCCGCGTCCGTACCGTGCGGACTTCGCTGTGCCGACTGGAAATGTTGTGTTGCGCCACCGCGGGCGTCTCGTCCTCGTCCAGCTCTGTCAGACCCGAAGTCGTTGTCTGCGTAGGCTGTTCGACTCATACTCGCGCCTTGCTGACGCTCGGCTCCGACGGGTGTCGAGCACGCAGGCACACGATCGGCTCGGTCATCGCTGCGCCTCGCTGACACTCGACTCCCGCACGTGCCCGGCGCGGCCCTCCAACGCCTCCGCAAGCACGTCACGGTCGTCGAAGCGATGCTTGACGCCCTGGATCTCCTGGCCTGGCTCGTGCCCCTTACCCGCGATCAGCACCACATCGCCGACGCGGGCCCAGTCGACGGCCGCGGCGATCGCCTCGGCACGGTCGCCGATCTCACGCACCTCGCCACGGTCGCCGGCCGGAATCGCCAGTGCACCTGCGCTCAGCGCCGCCCGGATCGCCGCCGGGTCCTCCGAGCGTGGATTGTCATCGGTAATAATCAGCAGGTCGGCGCCGCGCGCCCCGGCCGCGCCCATCAATGACCGCTTGCCCGCATCGCGGTCACCACCGGCGCCGACGACAACGGCCAGCCTGCCGGGAGCTTCCGGATTGTCGGCGGCGAGGTGCCCGCGCAGGGTCGCGATCACCGATTCCAGCGCGGCGGGCTTGTGCGCGTAGTCGACGATGGCGAGGAAGTCCTGGCCCCGGTCGACCCGCTGCATCCGGCCCGGCACATCGACGGTAGCCAGCGCGGGCCCAGCGATCGCGGGATCGACATCGGCGGCCGCGCACACTGCAACCGCGAGCAGTCCGTTCGCGACGTTATAGCTCCCCGGAAGACGTAGGCGCACATCCACATTCACACCGGGTCCGGCAGCGCTGAACTCCTGCTCGCCGCCGTGTGCCACCACCGGACCGGTCAGATGCCAGGTGCTGCTCGCCGCCCCGATCCCATCGATCGTGGCCACGGTGATCGGGGCATCGATGTCGGCGGCCAACCGCCTGCCCCACTCACTGTCGACGCAAACGACTGCGGTGCGCGCGGCGACCGGCGAATCCGGTTCGAACAGCCGCCGCTTGGCGGCGAAGTAGTCCTCGAAGTCGGCGTGGAAGTCCAGGTGGTCCTGCGACAGATTGGTGAACGCACCCACCGCGAAGCGCACGCCGTCGACCCGGCCCAGCGCGAGTGCGTGGCTGGAGACCTCCATCACGACCGCGTCCACGCCCTGCTCGACCATCAGCGCGAACATCGCGTGCAGCTGCGGCGCTTCGGGGGTGGTCAGCGCACTCGGCACCCGACGGCCGCCGATCCTGGTCTCGATCGTGCCGATCAGCGCGGTGGACCGGCCCGCGGCGGCGAGCCCGGCCTCCACGAGATAGGACGTCGTGGTTTTGCCGGAGGTGCCGGTAATGCCGATGATACGGAGCCGCTGCGAGGGGTTGCCGTAGATGGCGGCCGACAGTTCGCCGAGTACCGCGCGCGGCTGTTCGCGCACCAGCACCGGCACGCCGACCTCGCCCGCCAGTTCCGCGCCCGCTGCGTCGGTGAAAACCGCGACCGCACCACGCTCGACAGCGTCACGGGCGAATCGCGCTCCGTGCGCTTGCGCACCGGGCAGCGCGGCGAACAGGTCTCCCGGCAGCACGGCATTCGAGCGCTGCTCGATGCCGGTGACCGACACCTCACGCGCAGTCGGCGCACCGCGTAACTCTGCGGCGACCGAGTTAGCCAGAGTCGTCAACAATGACGCCGGTGGGCACTCGGGCCGCAACGCGCGCGGTTGACCAGACTGCACAGAAACCAGGCTCCTCTCGGGGGCGGTGATCGACGTGTCAGGTTACCGGTGACGGCTCCCGGCACGGCCAGGCAGCCCCACCGCAGCATCAAGACACCGCCCTCGAACCCTACGACCCCCGCACCTCATCCGCGGGCTCCGCCACGCTGCCCATGGCACACAACCGGTAACCGGCCGGGCCGGTTTCGCCATGGCTGCCGAGCACTCCGTCACCGTGCAACCAGCGTGGTGTGGCGCACGCCGGGGGCGGCAATGGACGCGGCGCCGCATGAGCGGAATACACCTGTGCCCCGTCCACATGCAATGCGGACGGGGCACAGACGATCAGACCGGGGCGATTCCTTCATTCCGACTACGCCACACCACCTCGGCTACGTGGGTCAGTGTGCAGGTTCGACCCAGGTACAAGGATCCGACGGATTCTGCGGAGGATTATTCAACGCAGCACACTTCGACGGATCCGTCTGATGGCACGTCTGCATATGGCCATCCGAGTTGCAGAATATGTCGGCAGAAGCGGTCCCTGCGCCGATTCCGAAACCTACAAACTTCCCCCGACCAGTACGATACCGAACGCAAGATGAGTACAGGCGCGTTGAATACCGGCTGCACTTATTCGTTCCAGCATAGTTATCCAACTTTCTTTTACTGATAATAGATACATTTCAACAAAGATAATGCGACAAACGCGTAAATATAATCTACAGCCTGCCGAACATCTTCCGAGGTAAAACTCCCGGGCACAGCCCGGCCGAGTGATCAGGCAGCAGGAACGACGAGGATCCGCGCTGATACGGGGTGGATTCCCCCGGGGATAGAACAGCCCGTCATCCGCAAGGCTCGGACACTCCACAGTAAACCGTGACTCGCAAAGCTCTTTTGGTTACGCACCACCCGCCGGCAGGCGCACTCCTACCCCACGATAATCCAGAGGGTACGCATTTGCAGCACCCGATCCGCCCAATCCAATCGCCGATACAGCGGCGATCGATATGGCAGGAACAATTCTCGTCAAGATGAACCCTCCCTGACTCACTCCCCATGTCCACAACCTACTGGGGGCACCTCGACAGTACTGGGGTTCCGATCGGAAGTAAATACCGCGGCCTCTGTGCTCGATATGTTTGCAGCGAACACACAGGAGACGAACAGCAGGAAACAGAGCACCTGCGTCCACGCGATTGCGCGACCCCTTCATCAATTATCGAGGATTCGAAGGCAACCTTTCACAGGCCACCGCATATCACGAGCGATGCCTCATCGAATTAATAGATTTGACGCCTGTCAGCTCATCCGACCGGTTCGGAGGTCGGCATCGCGACAGGAATCTCGTCGATACCGATACCTGTCCCGCCGCGAACCTTCCGATACAACTCCGGGCAAGACACCACCACTATTGCGCTGTATCGCGGACATCCGTAGGGAGCTGTCGGCCACGCTCTCCGTCGTTCTTCCAGACGTAGTCGACAGCCGGGTCACCCGGCCTGCAGCACGAATCGCTTCGGCGGCTCCGACGGCGGAATGCGGTCGCGCTGGAGTGCCCAGGAGGCGATGTTGTGGAACAGGGGGGCAACAGAACCCCCGCCACTGCCATCCGAGCTACGCATGGGCGCGTCGAGCATGAGGCCGACTACGTAGCGGGGGTTGTCGGCCGGCGCGATGCCCGCGAAAGTGATCCAGTATCTGGAAGTGGAGTAGCACTTGCAGCTGGGGTCGATCGCCTGTGCGGTGCCCGTCTTACCGGCGATCTGGTAGCCCTCGATGGCTGCGGGCGCGCCCGTCCCGGTCTGATTTCCATCCACACGGTCGCGCTGAACAACGGACTGGAACATGGTCCGCAGGGTAGCGGCGGTTTGCGGACTCACGACGCGGACGCCGTCCGGCTGCGGTTCCTCGGTGCGAGTGCCGTCCGGCGCGATCTCGGCCTTCACGATGCGCGGCGGGATGCGGACACCGTCGTTGGCAATGGCCTGATACATGCCGGTCATCTGCAGCGTCGTCATCGAAAGGCCCTGTCCGATGGGCAGGTTGGCGAAGGTGGAACCGGACCACTGGTCACGGGCAGGCACGACGCCGGAGCTCTCGCCGGGCAACCCGACACCGGTGCGCTGCCCGAGCCCGAAACGTTTCAACATGTCGGCGTACCGTTCCTCGCCGATCCGCTGCGCCAGCATCAGCGTGCCCACGTTCGAGGATCGCCCGAAGATTCCAGTGGTGGTGTACGGCGCAACGCCGTGCACCCAAGCGTCATTGACAATGACTCCACCCATGGAGATCGAGCCCGGAACCTGATGCACCTCATCGGGATTCGTCAGCCCGTATTCGATCGCCGCGGCCGCGGTAACGATCTTGTTGACCGATCCCGGCTCGTACACATCGGACACCGATGCGTTCTTCGTGGTGGCCGAGTTCCAGTTCTGTGGGCCGAGTTCCGGATTAAAGGTGCTGTCGTTGGCCATGGCCATGACCTGGCCGCTCTTGGCGTCCAGCACCACCGCGGACGCGCCCTGGGCGCCGGATATTTCACGGGCCTGCTGAACCTGCTGCTGCACGTAGTACTGCAGATCCGAATCCAGGGTCAGTTCGACACCGTTGCCGTTGACCACGGGCTGCTTATCCCGCCAGCTACCAGGAATGACAGCGCCGTCGGAGCCGCGGTCGTAGGTTTGCGAGCCGTCGGTACCGGCCAGCACCGAGTCCATCGACGACTCGAGGCCGATGAGGCCATGCCCGTCCCAGCCGGTGGAGCCGATCACATTGGCGGCCAGCGAACCACCTGGATACTTCCGCAGTGGCTGCGCTTCGGCACCCACCTCCCGGTACTGCAACCTGATCTCGGAGGCGATCCGCGCATCGACGTCGCGAGCCAGGTACACGAATTCCTCGTCGCTCTTCAACTTGTTCAGCAATGCCGTCTCCGACGGCGCCTGCTTGCCGAGCTTTTCGTGAATGGTCTTGGCGATGGCTTTGAGCCGTTCCTCCGGATCAGGAGCCTTATCGCTCTTCGAGCGTGCGGCCTCGAGGTCTTTACGAACCTGAACCGGTTGGAAAGTCAGCGCTTTGGCAGGGGTGGTGAAGGCGAGTAACTTGCCGTTGCGATCGGTGATCGGGCCTCGGGTGGCGTAATCGGGCTCGTGGGTGATGCGCTGACTGGCTGCCTGCGCGGACAGGGCGGGCGCGGAAATGCTCTGCACCCAGAGCAATTGGATAGCGACGACCGTCAGCGCAACCAGCATCACGATCCGGCCGACGCCGAGGCGTAGCCGCAATGGCCGCTCCATGGTCGCCACGGTGGCGGTCCGCGGTCTCGGAGCACGTGATGGTTCAGGCCCGCGGCGCTGCGGCGCGGGCCTGGTCTGTGTCAACGGGGGCCTCCGTCGGAGGCGGGCTGATCCTGCGGCGCCGTGGCCTGGGGCTGGACTCCGGCGGCCTGCGGTGTTTCCGGCTGTGGCTGCGGCGATTCGAGCTGTGGCTGCGGCGACTCCGGCTGCGGCACATCGACAGGCGCCGCGGACGCGGGCGGCGTGGCCTGCTGTGCCGTCGGCGGCGCCGCGACGGGCATCTGGCTCGCGGCGGCGGGGCTCGTCGGTGTCGGGCTCGAACTGGAGGTATGCGCCTGGGCGCCATTGGCCTGCTCGGTATTCGGCTGCCCTGGCACGGTCGGCTGCCGGGGGGTCGAAACCGGCACCACTCGTTCGCCCTGTGCCAGCACATGTCCCGGCTGCGAGGCGAGCGGCGCCGATGGCGCGGTATTCAACGGCGGCACCGGGGGCCCCTGCGCCGGAGTCGGTTTGCCGATCACCGTCACCGTACCGTCCGGGGCAACGACGATGCGGGCCGGATCCTTGGCGGGGATCATGCCGAACTCACGGGCTCGTGCCGCCAGTGCGGGCGCCGAGTCGGCGGCCTCCACCTCACGCTGCAGCGCGGCGCGCTCTTCCGAGAGCTTCCTGTTGATCTGCCTGGCGTCGCCGAGCTGATAGCTGTCCTCCGCCGCCCTCGTGGTCAGCAGCAGCGTACCGGCGAGACCACAGCCCAGCAGCGCAATGATGGCCGCCACGAACGGGATTCGGGTCGCCATGGCAGACACCCGCCGAGTCGGCAGGTCGGGCGTGTCGGTGAGCTGTTCGGCGCGCAGTCGGCGGCGGGCATAAGCACGTTGCGCCGCACCGGATTTGACCCGCTCGGCGGCCTGAACCCGGCGGGCGACCCGGCCCGGCGCCTCGACGGCACGCGCCCGAACACTCATGAATTCCCCTCCTGGATTCTCTCCGCCGCACGCATCCGTACCGGCGCCGCGCGCGGGTTCTCCTCGATCTCCTGCTCGGTCGCCTTCTCGGCACCACGGGTCAACAGCTTGAATTCCGGTCCCATACCGGGCAATTCGACCGGTAGGTCGACCGGGCTGCGCGATGTCGTGCGCGGCGCGAGCTCCTGCTTGACGACCTTGTCCTCGAGCGACTGATAGGACATCACCACGATCCGTCCGCCGACCCGCAGCGAATCCAGTGCCGCGGGCAGCGCGGCCCGCAGCGAATCGAGCTCGTGGTTGACCTCCACCCGCAACGCCTGGAAGGTCCGTTTGGCGGGATGCCCGCCGGTCCGCCTCGTCGCGGCCGGGATCGAGGCGTAGAGCACCTCGACGAGTTCGGCGCTCGTAGTGAACGGCTTCTGCTGTCGCCGCCGCACCACCTCCGACGCTATCCGGCCCGCGAAGCGTTCCTCCCCATAGGTTTTCAGCACCCGAGCCAGGTCACCGTGGCTGTAGGTGTTGAGCACGTCGGCCGCGGTGATACCAGTGGTCGGATCCATCCGCATGTCCAACGGCGCGTCGACGGAATAGGCGAAGCCGCGATCGGCCTCGTCCAGCTGCATCGAGGAAACGCCGAGGTCCATCAGGATCGCGCTCACCGAGCCGGTGCTCGCAAACCCGGCCTCTTGCAGCGCGTCGGCGATACCGTCATATCGCGTGTGCACCAAGGTGATTCGGTCCTCGAACGGACGTAGTCGCTCAGCGGCCAGCGCCAGCGCCGAGGTGTCACGATCGAGCCCGACCAGCCGGATCTGCGGATAGGTGCGCAGGAAGTGCTCGGCATGTCCGCCGAGTCCGAGAGTGGCGTCTACATAGACGGCGCCCGGCTCACCCAGCGCCGGTCCGAGCAGTTCATCAGCTCGCCCGAGCAGAACCGGAACATGACGGGGACCGTGCTGTTCACGGTTCACCTCGACCTCCCGGGATTTGCCTCGCGTCGTCCTGCACTACTTGGAGCGCCTGGGCGGATGAAAGTCCGACCATCGTACGGGTCGCCTTGATAGACAGCTGCTTTCGAAAATACGAATGCCGCGTGGTCTCTGTCCGAAACACGGCACCTGGCGTCGGGGAAGTACGTCAGGGTCCACGTCCGGGCAGAGGCCGCGTGGCACTCGTTCGCTCGGTTAGAAGATTCCGCCCAGCGACTCGTCTCTCGCTTCCGCGTAGTCCTCCTCGTGCTCGGCGAGGTAGGAATCCCACGCCTGCTTATCCCATATCTCCAGGAAGTCGACCGATCCGATCACGACGCATTCCTTGTCCAGGTTTGCGTAACGACGATGGTCGGCCGACAACACAATCCGGCCTTGGGCATCCGGCCGTTGCTCATCGGTTCCGGCTGCCAGCGCGCGGACGAATGCGCGAGCCTGCGGGTTGCTCCGAGACGCCGCCGCAGCTCGACGAGCGAGCGCGGTGAACTCTTCCTTGGGATACACGGCAAGGCTGTGGTCCTGACCCTTCGTGACCATCAACCCTCCCGCCAGATCGTCTCGAAACTTTGCAGGCAACGTGAGTCGCCCCTTGTCGTCCAGCCGAGGTGTGTACGTACCGAGAAACAACTCGATACCTCCCGGATCAACCCCACCTGCGCGGGGAGCACGATCACCTCGGATGTATGACTTTCCTGTAGTGCGCGCTCCACATTACCCCACTTTCCCCCACTTTCAATCGAAACGCGGGGTGATCTGGCTCCCCGCGTCGGCGATTGCGCAGGTCATCCCAGCTATCACCGCGGTGGAGAACTTTTCGGGTGCTCGCCGACACGCACCGCCCAGCTGGGTGGGCGCCCGACAACAACCAGCAAACGCCCTGGTGTCACCCTATTCACCGGATGATCGGTGCGTGGTGGGGGATCTTCGTGGGGCGATGTGGGGGATCGGACGAAACCCGACCGGAGATCATCTGACCGTTCGGCGTTTCGCACACAAGACGGCGACGCCGCACCGAATCGGTGCGGCGTCGCCGTCTGTGCTGTGAGATGTCGGCTAAGCCCGAGCTACTCCTGCTCGAACCGTCGCCGGAATCGATCCTCCATGCGCTCGGAGAAACCACCGGACTTGCGCTGGCGCCCACGTCCGCTCGATCCGCCGCTCGCGCCACCGGATTGGGCTTCGCCCGACCGGTCGCCCTTGGCAATGCTCTTCGAACTGCCGAGCAGTAGCAGCACGCCTGCGGCGAACATGACAATGAATCCGATCAGGCTGATGATCGGAAAGTCGCCCAGCTTCACAGGAGCGGCAATGCCGGCGACGAGTAGAAACAGACCAAGGACGAACAAAGCTGCGGCCTGGAGTCTGCGACGACTCGAGGTCGAGCGAAGGCGTCCGCCGCGGACGGACGAGGCGAACTTCGGATCCTCAGCATAGAGAGCGCTCTCGATCTGTTCGAGCATGCGCTGCTCGTGCTCGGAGAGTGGCACGGTACCTCCCCCGGCACTAGGACTTGGCTGTCGCCTCCGGGTAGGCGACAGACAGCCGACCTTGGCGGCTATCTGTCACCAATGATACGAGTTCGATCAATGCCGTACCACCTAATGGGCCCAGCCAGCCGAGTCTGTCGCCAAATTGCGGCGGGCGCAGGGCAGACGCGACAGTCGGCGGCGCGCCGACGACTATGCGGTCATGCCGTTGTTCCAGCCCGGAATCGGACGCAAACGAGCCCCCGCGTCGATGAGATCTTCCACATCGTGCAGGAATGCGCCTACCCGCGAATAGAACTCGTCGGCCTGCCGATCGTCGACATCACGATCGAGTCCCGCCTCCAGCGCGGCGCGCGTCTCCGAGCGGGCACTGAAGTAGTCCGCCCACATGACGAATTCGGGGGCCGCGCGTTGCAGGAGCACCCAGGCGCTGCGTGACCGCGTCCGCGGCGCGGCGTCAGCACCCGTGAACGCGAGCACCGCGCCCGCGCCGCGCAATGCCGCGAGGTACGCGGTCCGGAATCGTTCTCGCGGATCCTCCTCGCCCGCCGCCTGCATCAGCAGGCCGTCGGCCTTCTTCAGCAGTTTTCCCGCCCGACCGGGTTGTCCCGCATGTTCGATCCGACCAGACATCAGCCGTCCCTCCACAATCGCGCACCTGGCCCATCGTGTGCACGGGAGCCGACTTCCCAGCACCGCGCGGATCGAACAGGTATTCGAACGTTTGAATTGAGATTGAATATAGAGACACCCACCGACAAACTTCCGCGCCAGCGCGGCCCGACGAGAGCCATGACTGCCGTCAAGCCCAACCACACCCCCGCACCCGTCGTCGTCGACCTCTCGGTCGCGGCCCTGCGCTCCCGGCTCCACGATGCGCTGGCCGTGTATGTCGCGGCGATGGATTACCCGCGCGGCACCGAGCAGCACCGCGCGCCGATGTGGACCGAGCACACCACCCGTCCCGGCTGGCAGGCGGTCGCCGCCGTCGTACCCGACGATTCCGGGCACATCGACCTACGATCGTCGCCGATCGTCGCGATCGCCTACGGCTACCGCGGCGCCGCACATCAGTGGTGGCACCAGCAGGTGCACAGCGGCATGCGACGCTCGGGCTGGCCGGAACACTCTGCGCGCGAACTACTCTCGGACTATTTCGAGCTCACCGAGCTACACGTGCACCCGACCGCGCAGGGCCGCGGCATCGGCGCGACCCTCCTCGCCCGGCTACTGCAGGACCGGCCCGAACGGGCGGTGCTGCTGTCCACCCCGGAGGTGGAGAAGGAGAGCAACCGGGCGTGGCGGCTGTACCGCAGACAGGGTTTCACCGATGTGGTCAGGAACTTCGTCTTCGCGGGCGACACCAGACCCTTTGCCATCCTCGGACGACGGCTGCCGCTGTGAGAATGCGCGGCGAGCGGCGGAGTGCGCCAGTGAGGGTCACGTGACGGTTGTGGTGGTCGGGTCGGGCCACAACGCGCTCGTCGCGGCCTGCTACCTGGCGCGCGCCGGACACCGGGTCGAGGTGCTCGAGCGCGACGAGGTGCTCGGCGGCGCGGTATCGACCGTCGAGCGCTTTCCTGGCCATCTGGTCGATCGCGGGTCCTCCGCGCACATCATGGTGCGCCACACCGGGATCATCGAGGAACTCGAGCTGGCCCGGTTCGGGCTGCGGTACATCGATTGCGACCCGTGGGGGTTCACACCGGCAGGTCCGGGCGGCGGCGCACCGATTGTGTTCCATCGCGATCTCGATCGAACCTGTGCCTCGATCGCGACGGCCTGCGGTGCGCGCGACGCTGCCGCCTACCGACGTTTCGTGGAGGTCTGGGGGCCGCGCAGCGCACGGGTGATGCGCGCGTTCGGCGGCTCCCCCACGCCGGGCCGGTTACTGCGCTCGTTCTGGGGGCTCGACGCACGTGCCGGCGGCAGTGCGTTGTCGCGGGAGTTTCTACAGACCGGGGATGCCCTGCTGGACAGTTACTTCGACGACGAGCGGCTCAAAGCGTCGCTGGCCTGGTTCGGCGCGCAGTCGGGTCCGCCCATGTCGGAGCCGGGCACCGCGCCCATGGTCGGCTTCGCCGCGCTCATGCACACCGTGCCGCCCGGCCGCGCCGTCGGTGGCAGTGGTGCGCTGTCCGCCGCGCTCGTCGCGCGCTTGCGTGCCGACGGCGGCGACGTGTCTGCGGGCGATGCGGTCACCGCGCTGGAACGCGCGGGCGCCGGCTGGCGCGTGCGCACCGCATCCGGTCGAAACCTGCATGCGGACATCGTGATCGCGGGCGCCCATGTGCTGACCACCCTGGACCTGCTGCGCGAAGGCGGATACGACCCCGCCGTGCTCGACGACTGGCAGCGCCGCATCCGGGTCGGGCCCGGCATCGGGATGGTGGTGCGGCTGGCGACTCGATCGCTGCCGAAATATCCCGGCAGCTCGACCGAAGAGTCCGCGCACGGCCTGCAATTGCTGGTGTCCGATCGGCGACAGCTGCGGCGGGCGCACGGCGCCGCGCTGGCGGGCGACCTGCCACCGCGCCCTGTCGTGCTCGCGATGAGCTTCAGCGCACTCGACCCGACCATCGCCGCCCCCGGGGAACACCAGCTTTCACTGTGGGCCCAATGGCACCCTTACCAACTTGCCGACGGCACCGACTGGTCCCAGCACGCCGACCACGAGGCCGACCGCATCATCGCCGAAGTCGATTCTTACGCACCGGGTTTCGCCGACTCGGTGCTGCGACGCCATGTGCAGACTCCGATCGACCTCGAGCGCGAGATGGGCCTGCGCGGCGGCAATGTGATGCACATCGAAATGTCGCTGGATCAAATGATGCTGTGGCGACCACTGCCCGAGCTCTCGGGGCAAAGGGTGCCGGACGCGCCGGGGCTGTATCTGACCGGCGCATCGACCCATCCAGGCGGCGGTGTTTCCGGGGCGAGCGGGCGCAGCGCCGCGCAGCTGGTCCTGCGCGACCAGCGCCGGAATCGATGCCCTCGACTACGTAGACGATGACCGACCCCACTCGGCAGAATGCGCCGCGTCGACCAGTGGCCGATCCAGGCGGCCCGGGCAGAGTGGGGCGTTATGCCGCGACGCTCCTGCGGCAACTCGCGACGACGGGATCCGCTGACGCGACCGCTGTTACACCACGGCCGCGAGACCTGATTCCCGCGCTCTCGGCGATGCTGTTGGTCCTCGCGCAGATCGCCTATCCGCTGACCTCGGGGGTCGGCCGCGATCAGGTGACCGTCGTGGTGGTGTTGCTTTCGGCGGCCACCGCGCTGGTCCATGCCGGGATGACTCGAGGACCGAGATATGCCGCCGGATTTCTGGTCATCGTGTCGGGGTCGGGGCTGCTTGCCGAGATCATCGGCACCGCAACGGGTTTCCCGTTCGGCTGTTACGACTACGCGGACGGCAGACTCGGTCCTGCCGTGGCCGGGGTGCCGCTGGTGGTGGCGCTGGCGTGGACCGGCGGGCTGTATCCGGTCTGGGTGGTGGCCGGTTTCCTCACGCGCCGGGCGGTCGGCCGGATCGGGTTGACGGCGGTGGGTACGGTGGGGTGGGACCTGTTTCTGGATCCACAGATGGTCGCCGATGGGCAGTGGAGCTGGTGCGATGGCGATTCGGGGCTGCCAGGGCTCGCCGGGATTCCATATACCAATTATCTGGGCTGGTTCGCGGTGGCGCTGCTGATGGCCCTGGCGCTGACCGGTTGGGAACGCACCGCGCGCGACGTGCGGCCGTCGCGGTCGACCATCGCGGTCCCGGTCGTTGTTTTCCTGTGGACCTGGCTCGGGTCCGCGCTCGCACACGCGGTGTTCTTGGGGCTGCCCGCCTCGGCCTGTTACGGCGGGATCGGGCTCGGGATTCTCGGAGTACCGCTGGTAGTGCGGCTGCGTCGGTCCCGAGGGCGACACAACGGGGACGGTTCCGCCCGTCGCGTGGCCATCTGAACCGATGGCCTGGCACGATGTGACCCGTGCAGCCGAGTCCTCTCACCACGCCGCTAGATGCTCAGGTTCTACCCTCGCCGCGCTCGCCTCGCTTAGGGGTCAGGGTCGCGGCGGCAGTTCTGCTGGCGGCATTGCTGGTGCCCGTGCTCGCCGGCTGCCTGCGCGTGCAGGTATCGATGGGCGTGTCGTCCAATGACCGGGTGTCGGGACGGATCGTCGCCGCGGTCGTCCCGGTCGACCCCAACGACAAGGGCCCGCAGCTGAAGTCGCCCGACTCGCTGGCGGCGAAGGTCCGGGTGGAGCCCTACAACCAGGACGGGTATGTAGGCAGCAAGGTGTTCTTCGAGGATCTTTCCTTCGGTGAGGTCTCCCAACTCGGCGGCCTGTCCGAACAGACACAGGGCATGTTCAACCTGCAGTTCCAGCGCACCGGCGACCTGGTCAGTCTCACCGGCAGGGTCGACCTGAAATCCGTTCCGCCGCACGGCTCGGACGTGCAGTTCACGGTGGCGTTCCCGTCGCGCGTCGCCAAGACCAACGGCAACCGCGAAGACGATTCCACCGTGTCGTGGAAACTGCCGCCCGGTGATGTGTCCACGTTGCGCGCCGAGGTCAGCTACGCCGACCCGAACACCCGCTCCTTCGCAGGATGGGCGGGCATCGTCGGCGGCATCACCCTTGCGGTCGCCGCGATCGTCGCCGCGCTGGCCTTCATGAACCGCAACCCCGCGCCGCCCGGCGCGCCCGAGGGCTTCTCGTTCAGCAGCTTGTGGCAGCCGCGGCGGCGCCGCTGAGCCAGTGACCGAGCGCGTGACCCGACGGCCCGCCGACGCGGATCTCTGTCCATCGGCACTGGCGCTGACCCGGTTCGGCACCGGTATTGCGCTGACCGGCAGTGCGATCGCGCTCTACAACCGGTTGACCGTGTCCAGACTGCCCGAGGTCGCCACCCCTGTCGTCGAACCGATCGCCGTCTGCGTTCCTGCGCGTAACGAGGCGGTGCGGCTACCCGCGCTGATCGGCGATCTGCGGGCGCAGGTCGGGGTCCCCCGATTGCGGGTGCTGATCCTCGATGACGCCTCCATCGATGACACCTATGCCGCAGCCATCGACGCGATAGCAGGCGACGAGCGATTCATGGTGTTGCGCAACGAGATCGAGCCCGGTCCGGGGTGGACGGGCAAGGCCGCGGCTTGCGCACGGTTGGCCGAGCTCGTCGACGCACCCACGGTGATCTTTCTCGATGCCGATGTCCGGCTGGCACCGCATGCGATCGCTTCGGCGTCAGCCGAATTCCACCGTCGTGGTGTCGCACTGCTGTCGCCGTGGCCGAGACAGCGAACCGGATCGGTGCCCGAGGCCGTGGTGCAACCGCTGCTGTGCTGGTCGTGGGCGTCCACGCTGCCGATTTCGATCGCCAACCGCAGCAGCAAACCGTCGACAGCGGTCGCCTGCGGGCAGTTCCTCGTCTTCGATACCGCCGCCTACCGCGCCGTCGGCGGCCATGGCGCGGTGGCGGCCAGTCCCACCGAGGACCTGGATATCGCTCGAGTCTTGCGCCGCAATGGCTTCCGCACCGCGCTGGTCGCCGCGGGACGCCAGGCGGAGACCAGAATGTACTGTGGCGCCGCTGAACTGGAAGCGGGCTACACCCGATGGCTGTGGTCGACCTACGGCGGCTCCGCAGCGGCCGGAGCGGCCGTCGGAGCGATTGCTGCGCTGGGCTATTGGATTCCGCCGCTGGCTGCCGTCGTGGGCAGCGGCGCGGTCCGTAAAGCCGGTCTGCTCGGCTACTTCGCCGCCGTGGCAGGACGTTTACTGTCCCGTTCCACCGAGCTCCCTTGGCCTATCGCAGCAGCGGATACCCTTGCAGCCCTTGCTCATCCACTGTCCATCGGCGCATACCTGGGTCTATGGATAGCATCCCGCCGCGCTCATCGGCATGGCACGCTCCGTTGGAAAGACCGCGCGGTCACTGCCTGACCAGCCGCGCCCAGTGGATATTCTCCGAGGCTCCTGCATAGCCGGCCGCTGGAACCCACCGAGCCCAGAGAGTTGGCTGCCTCTCGGCTGCATCACTTCCACCCGGCCCGTCCGCCGCACCGTGTCGCGACCGGACACCTTCTACACAGGGTGCCCGGTGGTGACACGGTGCGGCGGATGGACGGCCGAAAGGGTCGGGCCGGGCTGGCTATTTGACCGTGGTGATGCCGATGGTCGGGAGGAAGAAGCAGGTGTTGCCGTCGTTTTCGACGGTGCCGAAGATCGCGGCGAGCACCGTTCCCGAGCCTGTGTCCACGGGGACGGCGCGGATGCCGCCGGCCGGGAGGGTGGCGAAGAAGAAGTCCTGGATCGCCCGCTCGACGAGAGGGCGGACTTCCGCGGGGACCTGGTCGGGGACCATAGCCCGGAAAATATCGGAGAGTGGGCCCATCGAGGTGAGGCCGCTGCGCCCGTTCTTCAGGTTCACCCAGGCGACACGCATGCCGGACTCGGTCGAGGTGTCGGGGGCGACGCCATAGGGCACGAAAGTGAACATGACCTCGCCCTTTTCGACGGCGGTGAGGTCCAGGCCGGGGATCTTCATGGCGTTCTTGGGCCACGGGCCCGGGATGGCGCCCGCGACGGCGGGGACCAGGCCGAGAGTAGTGGCGTCGGAGCAGAATGCCGCGGCGGTCGGGTACAGGAACGGGTCCATGCCGAGGACGCGCAGCGCCTCGACTGCCGACTGGTACGTGCCGGCCAGATCGTTGGGCGCGACCGTCCGGGCAAGACCGGGCTGCTCGGCGGACGCTGCCGGAGCAGCCGGAGCCGCAGGGGCAGCGGGAGCAGCCGGGGCGCCGAAGGCGGTGGCAGGGGCGGCAAGGGCCAGCGCGGCAGCACTGGCCGCGATGGCGGTAAGCGTGGTCAGACGGCGCACAACGGTCACTGTGGACCCTCCTCAACGTCGGCACGATCGAGGTCAGGGTACTTCAGCAAACTCGTACAGCAGGAATTCTTCGAGATAGCAACTTTCCGGCGCGTCGCACACCCGTGATCTGCGCTTCGGGCCAGAACGTAGGCGCTACTCGCGACGACGGGCTCAATGATCGCGGGCACCGGACGCTCGGACAAGGGCTGCGCTCACGCTGATTCGTAACCTTGTTCTGGAGTGCCCTTACTTCGCATGCTATTTCGGCTAGACCTTCGACGGCCCGCGCTCGCCGCGGGTCGCACCATCCAGAGCGACCGAGAGACCTGGCTCGTCGACGTCGCAGCAACCCCCCGCTCGCCGGGTGCGGGTGCTTCCGCCGGGAACGATGGAGGAACCGAAATGATCACCGAGCAATGCGTCAACCGCTGGGCACGTCGCCATGTCGACCAGTGCCACATCACCGCCGCGAGCTGTCGCGACTGACCGCACCGCCAGACTGAGCACCCGTCACTGGCCGGGTGATGTGACCGCCTGATGAGGGGCCGGTCTCGTTCGTTTCTTCGAAGGACCTCGATATGAGTGCGTCCATCGCATCCGGCGCAGCCGTCTTCGGCCCAGCCGCCGCCGTCGGCGGTGCACCCGGCTCCCCCGACGCGCCCGGCACAACGGCTGCACCCGGCGAGCCCGCCACCCCGGCATCCGGCGAATCCGCCACTTCCGGCACCGTCGAGTCCCGTGGCATCGCCCATCCGCCCAACGCGGGTGCGACGACCTCCGCTGGACGATCCACCGCCGCCATCGGTGTGCCCGCAACCACCGCGACCGAGAACGTGGCGGCCGCACGCAGCACGCCCGCGCTGAAGGTTGCTCCGACGCGGCATCCGTGGCGGTGGGTGATCAGTGCGGTGGCGCTGGTGCTGCTTGCACAGTTCGTCCATGGTTTGGTGACCAATCCCGGCTGGGATTGGTCCACGTTCGCGAAGTACTTCACCGCGAAGTCGGTGCTGTCGGCGCTGCGGGTCACGCTGGAGCTCACGCTGTGGGGCACGGCGCTCGGGTTCCTGATCGGTACCCTGCTCGCGATCGCACGACTGTCGAACAATCCCGTGCTGCGGGTGATCTCGTGGGTCTACATCTGGGCGTTCCGATCGATTCCGTTGATCGTGCAGCTGCTGTTCTGGTTCAACCTCGCCTACCTGTACAACACCCTGTCCCTCGGAATCCCGTTCGGCCCTTCATTCCTGACCTTCGAGGTGAACGGCGTGATCAGCGGGTTCAGCGCGGCAGTGATCGGGTTGGCACTGCACCAGGCGGCGTACTCGGCCGAGATCATCCGCGCCGGTTTCATCTCCGTCGATCCCGGCCAGCTGGAAGCGGCGGCGGCGCTCGGTATTCCGCGGCTGCGCCAGTTCCGCACCATCGTCGTTCCCCAAGCGATGCGCTCCATCCTGCCGAACGCGACCAACGAGGTGATCAGCCTGTTCAAGGGCACCTCGATCGTGTCGGTGATGGCGATCGCCGAACTCTTCTACCAGGTCCAGGTGGTCTACGGCCGCAATGGCCGAGTGGTGCCGCTGTTGATGGTCGCCACGGTCTGGTACATCATCCTGACCACGATCCTGTCGGTGGCGCAGTTCTACATCGAACGTCACTACGCCAGGGGCGCGCAGCGCACACCGCCGCCGACACCGTGGCAGCGGGCCTGGCAGCGGCTGCGCGAGATTGCCGACATCGGTTCGGCCGCACCGCGTGGAGCGACCCGATGAGCGCCGGGGCACTCGACACAGTCGAGCAGCGCACCGGAGCGGCTCCCGCCGTCGAGGTCCGTGGCGTGCGCAAATCGTACGGCGCACACGAGGTGCTTCGCGGCATCGATCTGACCGTCGCCAGAGGCGAAGTGGTCGCCGTGATCGGCCCCTCCGGTTCCGGCAAATCGACACTGCTGCGGGTGATCAACCATCTGGAGCCGCTAGCGGCGGGCACCGTACACATCGACGGCGAGCTGATCGGATATCGGCAGCGCCGCAACACTCTGCACGCACTGTCCGACCGCGAGGTCCGCAAGCAGCGCTCGCACATCGGTTTCGTGTTCCAGCAATTCAATCTCTTCCCGCATCTGACAGTGCTCGACAACGTCACGCTCGCGCCGATTTCCGCGCAGGGCCGCCCCCGTCAGGAGATCGAGCGCGAGGCGAAGGCGCTGCTGGACCGCGTCGGCATCGGCGAGCTCGCCGATGTCTACCCGCGGCGGCTGTCCGGCGGACAGCAGCAACGGGTGGCGATCGCACGGGCGTTGGCGCTGCGACCGCCGGTGATCCTCTTCGACGAACCCACCTCCGCGCTGGACCCCGAGCTGGTCGGCGAGGTTCTCGACGTGATCCGCGGACTTGCCGACGGCGGCACCGCGCTGGTCATCGTCACCCACGAGATCGGTTTCGCCCGCGAGGTAGCCGACACTGTCGTGTTCCTCGATGCGGGCGCGATCGTCGAGCAGGGCGCACCCGCCGCGGTTCTCGACAACCCCGAACATCCGCGCACCCGCGCATTTCTGTCCCGAGTCCGCTGAGCGCACGATGCGCGCTCCCCTGATGAACAGGTATTCGATGAAGTTCTCCGCCCTGGTCGGCGTCGCCGCCACGGTCGCTGTGCTGGTCTCCGGCTGCGGCACCGATCCCGACGAGGATACCGTCGTCGCGCCTGCGGGCACGGTCGCCTTCGACCTCTCCCCCGCCCAATCGGGCCGGGTGCACACAGCCAAGGTCGACGCCATCGCCGCCGAGGTGCCCCGATCCATTCGCGACCGCGGCACCCTGGTGGTGACCGGCGCGTCCGGCACCGCACCTCCACTGCGCTTCTACGCCACCGACGACAAGACCGTGGTGGGTTCCGAGATCGACTTCGCCACCCTGATCGCCGACATCCTCGGACTGAAACTCGAAGCGACGGTGGCAGATTGGACACAGAACTTCGTCCGGGTGGATTCCGGCGAGGTGGACGCGTTCATCAGCAATGTCACCGTCACCGAGGAACGCAAAGAGAAGTACGACTTCGCCACCTACCGCACCGACAACGTCGCACTCGAGATCCCCAAGGACAGCACGCTCGACTACCGGGATCGTAAGAGCCTGGCAGGCAAGCGTATCGGCGTCGGCACCGGCACCAACCAGGAACAGCTGCTGGTGAAGTGGAACGAGCAGAACGCCGCCGACAAACTGCCCGCCATCGACATCGCCTACTTCGACAAGACCAGCGACTACTATCTGGCGCTCGCCTCGCATCGCCTCGACGGCTACATCGGACCCAACCCCACCGCGATCTACCACGCGGCAACCGCGGATCAGACCAAGATCGTGGCCACCTTCTCCGGCGCGGGCGAGGCGCTCCAGGGCGAGATCGGCGTGCTCACCAAGAAGGACAACGGGCTGATCGGCGCGGTGCACAAGGCCATCGACCACGCCATCCGGTCGGGCACCTACCAGCAGGTCATCGACCGGTGGGGGCTGAAGACCGAAACGGTGACCAGCTCGCGGATCAACCCGCCCGGCCTGCCGAAGAAGTCGTGACAGCCCGATGACACAGCGACTTTCCTCGAATCGGCGACTTTCCCCGGCAACACGACCCGAGCTGTGCGTGCACGCGGTCGCCCAGGACGATCCGTTGGCCACGCCCCTGCTCGCAGAACTCGCCGTCGAATACAGCAGGCGCTACGGCCGGACCGTCGGTGCGGTGCACGACTCGCTGCGCGACTATCCGGCCGCGGAGTTCGCGGCGCCGGACGGTGCGCTGCTGGTCGTCACCCGCGACGGCGAACCCGTGGCAGGTGGCGCTTTCCGACGCTACGACGACGACACCGCCGAGCTGAAACGCATCTGGACCGCACGTGAGCACCGCAGGCAGGGACTCGGGCTCTTCGTGCTCGAACAGCTGGAGACCGAGATCGCACGGCGTAGCTACCGCCGCATCTACCTGATCACGGGTCCGCGCCAGCCCGAGGCCGTCGCCCTGTATCTGGCCCACGGTTACACCGCGCTCTACGACCCGGACATCCCGTCGGAAGAGATCGGCCCGCATCCCTTCGAGAAGTACCTGCCCGCCCCACATCCCGCCTCCGACCCGGTAGGAGCCCACGCATGAAGTTCCTGCTTTTCACCCTGGTCACCCGGGTTCCGGACCCGATAACCGGACGGCTGCCCGGCACCAGGGAGCGCCTGCGCAATGTCATCGAGCAGGCGGGCATCGCCGAAGAGCTCGGCTACGACGGGTTCGCCGTCGGTGAGCGGCACGAGGATCCGTTCCTGTCGGCGGCACCGCCGGTGATCCTGAGCCACATCGCCGCGGTCACCTCGCGCATCTCGTTGTTCACCGCGGTCACCACGCTGAGCCTGCTGGATCCGGTGCGCGCCTTCGAGGACTACTCGACGCTGGACAATCTCTCCGGCGGCAGACTCGAACTGATCATCGGCAAGGGCAACGGCAGTGCGCAGGCGGAGCTGTTCCACGTCACCACCGACGATCAGTGGGACCGCAATCGTGAAGGCTACGAGCTGTTCCGGGAGCTCTGGGCCAGCGACAGCGTGACATGGTCCGGCCGGTTCCGGCCCGAACTCCGCGCGGCCAAGGCGCTGCCACGGCCGTGGCAGCCGCGCATCCGCATCTGGCACGGCAGCGCGACGAGTCGCGACTCGGTGGAACTGGCCGCGCGCCACGGTGATCCGCTGTTCTCGGCGAACGTCACCAATCCCATCGAGCCGTATGCCGAGCTGGTGCGCCACTACCGGGAGCGGTGGGAGTTCTACGGGCACGACCCCGCCGATGCCATGGTCGGCGCGGGTACCGCCGGATTCCACGTGGCCAAAACCTCGCAGGAGGCCGCGGAGGTGTTCCGGCCGATCTTCGAGGCGCGACTCGCGCTGGCCCGCAAGCTCGGGTTGCCGGTGGTGTTCGAGACCCTCGACGACTTCCTCGCCCGTAGCTCGGCGTTGGTCGGCAGCCCGGAGCAGGTGATCGACAAGGTCAGCCG
The DNA here is from genome assembly GCF_036046055.1 of Nocardia sp. NBC_00403. Classification (NCBI taxonomy): domain Bacteria; kingdom Bacillati; phylum Actinomycetota; class Actinomycetes; order Mycobacteriales; family Nocardiaceae; genus Nocardia; species Nocardia sp. NBC_00403. Next base: position 3,674,923 of record NZ_CP107939.1, on the reverse strand, counting down.
TCAGCACGAGCACTTCGGCCACGAGGTGACCCACTTGGCCGCGGATCGCGACGGACGCACCGCAATTGCGCACCGCGACAGCCTCGAGCTGTTCCAGTCCGCAGTTGCCCCGGAACTGCGCAGGCGGATTCAGAGCAGGCCATTGGCCGTGAACTCGGCCACCGACCATCCCGTTCGACCCACCACCGACTACGACCTCGATTCGCAGGGCGACCTCGTCCGCACCGAAACATCTGGAGTACCACAGTGATCCGACCCCGCTATCGAATCGCGGCCGTGGCCGCAGCCGTCACCGCGGCCGCGAGCCTCGCCGCCTGCGGCAGTGATTCGGCAGGGACCGGCGCGGACGCGGGCCCGCCCAAGCCGGGTGGCACGCTGCGCTACGGCCTGTCGGTGGCGCCGACCTGCTCGGATCCCGCACAGTCTGGCACCAATCAGACGCTGTATGTCAGCCGTCAGATCGTGGATTCGCTGACCGATCAGGATCCGAAGACCGGCGAACTGAAGCCCTGGCTTGCGCAGAGCTGGGAGGTCACCCCCGACGCGAAGGTCTTCACCTTCCACCTCTTCGACGGCGTCACCTTCAGCGACGGCACGCCGCTGACCGCGGAATCGGTGCAGAAGACCTTCGACTCGGTCCTCGAGCTGGGCGCGGCGAAGGCGCCGCTCGGCGCGAGCTATCTCACCAACTATGTTGCGACCACTCCGGTGGACAAGCTCACCGCCCGCGTGGAGTTCAGCAAGCCGAATGCCCAATTCCTGCAGGCCACCTCGACCGCGCAGCTCGGCATCCTCGCCGACGTCACCACCGCGAAACCCGCCGAACAACGCTGCGCGGGCGACAACGTCGGCAGCGGCCCGTTCACCTACGCGAACTACCGGCAGGATGCCTCGGCGACGCTGGCCAAACGCGCCGGATACCACTGGGGTTCGGCGGTGTTCGCGCACCGCGGCGAGGCCTACCTCGACAAGATCGAGTTCACCGTCGTCCCCGAGTCCGGAGTCCGCACCGGAAGTCTCGGCTCCAATCAACTCGATGCCATCAGCGACGCCCTGCCGCAGGACGCGCCCCAGATCGAGGCGACCGGCGGGCGCGTGCTGAGCACCGCGAACCCGGGCGTGCCGTTCGGCTTCCAGCCCAATGTCACCCGCGGACCACTGCGCGATCCGGCGGTCCGCCAGGCGCTGCTGCCTGCCATCGACCGCGAGCAGCTCATCGACACCGTGCTCGGCCCGCAATTCAAGACCGCGACGAGCTCGCTGGCCAGCACCACGCCGGGCTATCAGGATCTGTCGGCCACACTGCCCTTCGACCAAGCCAAGGCACGCAGCATCCTCGAGCAGGCGGGCTGGACACCGGGCGGCGACGGCATTCGCGTGAAGAACGGTGAGCGGCTGACCTTCTCGGTCCTGTTCAGCCAGGTGTTCGCGGGCAATCAGGCGATCCTCGAACTGGTGCAGCAGCAGCTGCGCCAGATCGGCGTCGAACTGCGGTTGGATCTGGTCGCGGCCGCGGAGTACACCGCGCGGCAGAACGCCAAGGACTACGACAGTGTCTACTACAACAGCACCCGCGCCGACGGCGACATCCTGCGCAGCGCATTCAGCGTGGATAGTCGCAATCTCAATGTGCGCGAGCGTATCCCGACGCTGGACGACGCACTCGACGGACAGTTGAGCACCGGCGACGCCGCCGCACGCAACGCCCTCATCCGCACCGCGCAGCAGGCAGTACTGGATTCGGGTCTGTGGATTCCGACGGTCGAACTGTCGCAGGCCATCGGTGCCGGCGGCAACGTGCAGGATCTGAAGTTCGAGGCCTCGGCGCGACTGCAGTTCTTCGACACCTGGCTGAGTGGGCGGTAGCGATGGCACGCTACGTGACGCTGCGAGCACTGCAGGCGGTGGGAGTGCTGTGGGCGGCCTTCAGCATCTCGTTCGTGGTGCTCTACCTCCTGCCCGCCGACCCGGTGTCCATCGCCGCCGACGCGGGCGGTTCGGGCACGGCGGTGGACAAGGCCGCGGTCGCGGAACTGCAGGCCAGGTATGGGCTGGATCGTCCACTGTGGGAGCAGTACTGGACGGCGCTGACGCAGGCGGTGCGCGGCGACCTCGGTCATTCCATCTCGACCGGCCAACCGGTCACCGACGCGATCGGTGACGCGCTGCCCTCGACGCTCGGATTGGCATCGCCGGCATTGCTTTTCGCGACCGTCGGTGGTGTGTCGGTGGCCTTCGCCGCGACGTACTCGCGGCGCCCCTGGCTGCGCAACACGCTGCGGTCGCTGCCTTCGCTCGGCGTTTCGGTGCCGACCTTCTGGACCGGACTGCTTCTGCTGCAACTGTTCTCGTTCCAGTTCCGGCTTGTGCCGGCATTCGGTGGCCACGGCTTCGCAGGAACCATTCTGCCCGCCATTACCCTCGCCATCCCGATCGGCGCGGTGATCGCCCAGGTGCTCGCGACCGGACTGGAATCGACGTGGCGGCAGCCGTTCGTCGATGTGGCCGTGGCCAAGGGCGGTTCGCGCTGGTGGGTGCAGCGCAAGCATGTGCTGCGCTCGGCGGCGCTGCCCACCTTCACCATCGCGGGTGTACTGGTCGGCAACATGCTGGCCGGATCGGTGGTGGTGGAGACCGTGTTCGCCCGCACCGGCGTCGGACGTCTCACCCAGACGTCCGTGCTCGCTCAGGACATTCCGGTCGTGCAAGGCATCGTGCTGCTGACCTCGGCTGTCTTCGTCACGGTCAATCTCGCGGTGGACCTGCTCTATCCGCTGCTGGATCCGCGCATCGCGGGGCGCACCCGTCGTGCGCCGAACCGGACCACCGCCGACAGCACCACCGGCGCGGAGGTGGGTGCCCGTGCCTGATCTACCCGCGGCATCGCTGCCGAAAAGACTGGGGCTCTCGTGGCGCCGCACTACCCCATCGACGCCGGCTCCACACACCTTTCCGGCCGACCGCAGATCAGCGCAGTGGCGCGATGCACCCGTCGTGCACGACAACACCGTACTGGCTCTGCTGCCGGAATGGCCTTCCCTCGGCTTCGCCTTCGCGCCGTGGCTGCGCATCGACAACATTGCGGAGGTGAACGTCCATGGTTGACGTACTCGACGAGCGGCGCAGCGTGGCAGCGCCGTGGTTGCGGCGGCCAGTATTGCGAGGGAAGACCTTGCGCGGCAATGCGGCGCAGATCATCGCCGTCCTGGTCGTGCTGATCGCGCTGGGGTGGGCGTTGTCGCCGTCGGTGTTCGCCAGTGGCGATCCGCTGACCGGCGTGCCCGCCGAGAAGTTCCGCGGGCCGAGCGCTCAGCACTGGTTCGGCACCGACAATCTCGGCCGCGATCTCTACACACGGATGGTGCACGGTGCGGGACTTTCGCTGACCGCAACGCTTTCGGCGGTGGCGATCGCGCTGGTCGCCGGGTCGGTGCTCGGCTTGCTGTCCGGGTCGATCGGCGGCGTCGTCGACACCCTCATCATGCGATTCGTCGACGTGCTGCTGTCGATTCCCGCGCTGCTGCTTTCGCTGGCTCTGGTCACCGCGCTCGGGTTCGGCACCCGCAATGTGGCTATCGCCGTGGGTGTTTCGCTGGTCGCCAACTTCGCCAGGGTGATGCGCTCGGAAGTGCTGCGGGTACGCCAAGCACCGTTCGTGGAGGCGGCGCACGCCTCCGGCGTCCGCTGGTACAGCGTGCTCGCCCGGCACGTGCTGCCCAACGCCTACCAGCCGGTGCTCGCTCTTGCCGCCGTCGAGTTCGGCATGGCGGTGCTCTCGGTCTCGGCGTTGAGCTTCCTCGGCTACGGCGCGAAACCGCCTACTCCCGAATGGGGCTCACTGATCTCCGAGGGCCGCAACTACCTCGCCACCGCCTGGTGGATGACCACACTGCCCGGCCTGGTGATCATCGCGGTCGTCCTGGCCGCCCAGCGCCTCGGCCGCACCGTCAGCGGGAGTGAGCACGCATGAGCGACAACGATTTCCGCAGCGTCCATCCGGCCGATCACCACGCGGTACAAACGAGCGAAGGTGACGGGCCGGCCGGCGGCCGGCCGCTGGTGACGGTCGCCGAAGCGCCGGTAGGTACCAGCGCCGACCCGGTCGCCCCCGGCGCGATCGGGGTCGAATCATCGGCACCCGATGCCGCGCTCCTTCGCATCGACGGTCTCCATGTTCGCTACCGGTCCGACTCCGGTCCCGTCACCGCGTTGGCCGGTGCCTCGCTCACCGTGGCACGTGGTGAGGTTGTCGCCTTGGTCGGTGAATCCGGTTCCGGTAAGTCGACGCTCGCGCAGGCAGTGATCGGGTTGCTCGGGCCGAATGCCGAGATCAACGGCGGGACGGTCACTTTCGACGGGGAGATCGTGGACACCGGGTCCGAACGGGCGGTGCGGCGACTGCGCGGGGCTCGGATCGGATTCGTCCCGCAGGATCCCGGGCTGTCGTTGAATCCGGTACAGCGGGTGGGCGATCAGGTCGCCGAGGCGTTGATCGTGCATGGTCTGGCCGACCGGCGCGATGCCGAGCGGCGGGCCGTGGAGTTGCTCACCGAGGCCGGGCTCGATCGGCCGGAACTGCGGGCCACGCAGTATCCGCACGAGTTGTCCGGCGGACAGCGACAGCGGGTGCTGATCGCGGCCGCGCTGATCTGCGGGCCGGAGCTGGTGATCGCCGACGAGCCGACCAGTGCGCTGGATGCGACGGTGGCGCGCCGGGTGCTCGATGGGCTTGCCGCGCAGATCGCTGCCCGCGGCACGGCCGTCCTGCTGATCACCCACGATCTCGCGGTGGCCGCCGAGCGGGCCGATCGCCTGGTGGTGCTGAACGGCGGCGAGATCGTCGAAACCGGTCCCACCGCAGCCGTGCTCGCCGAACCGCGGCACCCCTACACGAGGCGCCTGCTCGCGGCATCGCCGAGCCTGGCTCCGTTCGGCGGGTTCCGGCCGCGCCGCCACCCCGAAGAAAAGCCGCTGCTCTCGGTCCGCGAGGTGCACAAGCGCTTCCGTGCGCACTCCGGCGGATCGGTGACCGCGGTCGCCGGCGTCGGCTTCGACCTCGGACGGGGCGAAACGCTGTCGCTCGTCGGCGAATCCGGCTCCGGCAAGTCCACCACCGCACGCATCGCCCTACGGCTCTGCGAACCCGACAGCGGTGCGGTCACCTTCGATGGACGCGAGCTGACAACGGTCCGGGGACCCGAGCTGCGGGCGCTGCGCCGGCGCTTCCAGGTGGTGTACCAGAACCCCTACGCCTCCCTCGACCCACGCTGGCGCGTCGGGTCGATCATCGAGGAACCGTTGCGCGCGTATGGAGTCGGCGACCGCAAGGCCCGGCAGACGCGGGTGCGGGAACTACTCGGACAGGTTGCGCTGCCGGAGCAGTTCAGCCGGCGGCGACCCGCCGAACTGTCCGGCGGGCAGCGGCAGCGGGTCGCCATCGCGCGAGCGCTCGCGCTGCACCCCGACCTGCTCGTACTCGACGAACCGGTCTCCGCGCTCGACGCTTCGGTGCAGGCCCAGATCCTGGAACTGCTCGAGCGCCTCCAGGCCGAACTGCGATTGAGCTACCTGTTCATCTCGCACGACCTGGCAGTGGTGCGCCGGATCAGCGACCGGGTCGCGGTGATGCGCAACGGACGCATCGTCGAAACCGGCCACACCGCCGACATTTTCGACAACCCCCAGCACGAGTACACCCGGGAACTGTTGTCGGCCATCCCCGCCCACGCCGCCGTCACGAAAGGGCAGTTCTGATGCACATCCTCGCCGGACCCGGCCGCCACGGCGCACAGATCGCCACCGCAGCGCACTACCCGCCCCTCGAATCGACTGGAAAGGATCGCGCTGATGCCTGATTCGGATTTCTTCCTCGGTGTGGAGCTCACCGGAACCGGTGTGCATCCGGCGTCGTGGCGGCGCGACGATTCACGAGCCGAGGATCTGTTCACCGGCGGCTACTGGGTGGATACGGTCGCGGCCGCCGAAAGCGCCGGGGTGGACGCGGTTTTCGTGCCCGACTCGTTCGGCGTGCAGCAGGGCGGGGCCGGGGTCGCCAGGGGCGTGCTCGATGCGATCGCGATCGCCGCCAGGGTCGCCGCGCGCACCCACGGCATCGGACTGATCGCACAGGCTGCGGTAACACACACCGAACCGTTCCATCTGTCCAAGGCGATCGCGAGCCTCGATTTCGCCTCGCTCGGCCGCGCGGGCTGGGAGGTCACCGTCTCCGAAGGCGCCGAGCAGGCACGGGTATTCGGCCGCAAGGACGCCCAGGCGGGCGCGGCGCTGTGGCACGAGGCGGACGAGGCGATCGACGTGGTCACGCGGCTGTGGGACAGCTGGGAGGACGACGCGGAGATCCGCGACCAGTCGACCGGCCGCTTCATCGACAGGGACAAGCTGCACTACATCGACTTTGTCGGCGAGAACTTTTCGGTCAAGGGCCCGTCGATCACCCCGCGTGCTCCGCAGGGTCTGCCGATCATCACGATCCGCGCCGCCGACGCACCGAGCACGGCGGTAGCGGTCCGCCACGCCGACCTGATCCGCGTCGCCGCCGCCGATCTCGACGCGGCGGCCGCACGACGCGCGGCGCTGCGTGCCGCGCTCGCGGCCGCGGGCCGCGATCCGGACAAGGTCCGAGTACTGCTGGATATCGACATCCACCTGGCCGACACGGTGGCTGCGGCGCACGACGAGGTGGCTCAGCTGGACCGCTGGGCCGACCCGATCGCCACGGCGGACACCAACGCACCGAACACGCTGCGCCACCTCGGCACTCCGGACACACTGCGCGAGCTCATCACCACCCTCCGCGCTTGCGCCACCGACGGCGTCATCCTGCGCCCCCTCGCCGCACCTGCCGCCCTCCGCCTCCTCGCCACAGCACCCCTGCACGGGGTCCCCACCCGTTCAGGGCACCCAGCAGGCGTGCGAATCCCGACAACACGTGCGGACAGCAGCAGCCCAGGAATGCTGCGGTCACGCCTCGGGTTGGCGCGGCCCGCCAGCCGCTACGCGCAAACCTCCACCGCTACTTCGGAAGGGACGCTGTGATGAGTGGGAAACCTCGCAAGGCGGTTCATCTTGCCGCGCACTTTCCGGGGGTGAACAACACCACCGTGTGGAGTGATCCGACATCGAAGAGTCAGATCGATTTCGAGTCGTTCGTACATCTGGCCCAGACCGCCGAGCGCGGGTTGTTCGACTTCTTCTTTCTTGCCGAGGGGCTGCGGCTGCGCGAACATCTCGGACGGATCCACGATCTCGATGTCGTGGGCAGACCGGATACGTTCACCGTGCTGAATGCACTGGCCGCGGTCACCGACAAGCTCGGGCTGGCGGGCACAATCAACAGCACCTACAACGAGCCCTTCGAGTTGGCCAAGCAGTTCGCGACGTTGGATCATCTCTCGGGTGGTCGGGCGGCATGGAATGTCGTCACCTCGTCGGATGCCTTCACCGGCGAAAATTTCCGGCGCGGCGGCTATCTCGAGCACAGTCAGCGCTACCGGCGGGCCGCCGAGGTTATCGAAGTCAGCCGCGCGCTGTGGGACAGCTGGCCGGGCGATTCGCTGGTGGTAGATCGCGAGGCGGGCGTTTTCGCCCGCGATGTTCCCGAAATCAGCTATCGCAATACACAATTCGATATCTCGGGCCGGTTCGTGCTGCCACCGAGTCCGCAGGGACACCCTGTGTTGCTGCAGGCAGGCGATTCCGACGAGGGCCGGGAGTTCGGTGCGGCCAGCGCAGACGCCATCTTCACCGGGCACGGCTCGCTGGCAGCCGGGCAGCAGTTCTATGCGGATGTAAAAGGCCGCTTGGCGAAATACGGCCGCACCCCCGACGAGCTGAAGATTCTGCCCGCCGCGACCTTCGTGCTCGGCGACACCGCCGATGACGCGCAGGAGCGGGCCAGGCACATCCGACTCCAGCAGGTCGGCCCGCAGACCGCCATCGCCTTCCTCGAACAGGTGTGGGGCCGTGATCTTTCCGGCTACGACCCGGACGGGCCGCTGCCCGATGTCGAACCATCCGGCGACGCCACCATCACCCGCGGCCGGGTACGCCACGCCAAGGACCCGCGCGCCGTGGCCGAGGGATGGCGCGCGAAGGCCGAGGCGGAGCAGCTCAGCATCCGTGAGCTGATCATCGAGGTCACCGCGCGCCAGCAGTTCGTCGGCACGCCGGCCGCGGTCGCCGAACAGATCGACACCTATGTACAGGCAGACGCCGCGGACGGCTTCATCCTCGTCCCGCATCTCACCCCCGCGGGGCTCGATGAATTCGTCGAGCGCGTGGTACCGGAGCTGCAGGAACGCGGCAGTTTCCGCACCGAGTACACCGGCGCCACCCTGCGCGACCATCTCGGCCTGCCCCACCCGCACCAGAACCACCGCAGCACCGCACACGAAGGAGCCCGAGCGTCATGACCACCAGCACCACAACACTTTTCGAGACCGAGTGGGCTTCCTGGCAGCACGCCAGGGAGGATCAGCTGCGCGACCCGCTCGGCTTCCTGAGTCTGACCGGATTGCATTGGCTCACCGACCGACCCGAGCGCCTGCCCGGGGTGCCAGGAACCTGGTGGGTGACCGACGACAAGGTATTCATCACCGCACAGCCCGCCGATCGGCTGGAGTTCGACGGCACCGGCATCGCGGGCGTGCAGATCCTCACCCCCGCCGAAGGTGCACCCGGACTCACTGTGCTGCACGAGGATCGAGTGCTGGAAGTAATTCGCCGCACCGGACAGTACGCGGTACGAGTACACGATCCGGCCGCGCCGACACTGCTGAGGTTCGACGGCATCCCGGCCTACGCACCCGATCCACACTGGGTGGTCGAGGGCCGATTCGTTCCGTTCGACGCACCGCAGACGGTGACCACCGGCGCCGTTGTCGACGGTCTCGAACATCACCACACTGCCGCGGGCACTATCGAATTCCGCATCGGCGAGGTGACCGAACGGGTCATCGCCTTCGGTGAGCCCGCGAACCTGCGGGTGCTGTTCACCGACGCCACCAGCGGTGTCACCACCTACCCCGCGGCCCGCTCGCTGGCCGTGGACGCACCCGACTCCGACGGCACCGTCCGGCTCGACTTCAACCGAGCGGCGAACCTGCCCTGCGCCTTCACCGAATTCGCGACGTGCCCGCTGGCGCCCGCGGAGAACCGGCTGCGCGTGGCCATCGAAGCGGGAGAGCAGAATCCGCGGTTCGGCAGGTCGGCATGAGTGTCCCACTGTCCATCCTCGACCTCGCGCCGATCAGCGCCGGGTCGACCGCGCAGCAGGCCATCCGCAACACCATCGATCTCGCGCAACACGCCGAAGACTGGGGCTATCACCGGTATTGGCTGGCCGAGCACCATTTCGTTTCGGTGGCCAGTTCCTCGTCGATCACGCTGATCGGTCTAGTCGCCGCGGCCACCTCGCGCATCCGGGTCGGCTCGGGTGCGGTGCAGGTGGGGCACCACACATCCGCGGCGATCGTCGAGGCGTTCGGCACCATCGATGCCCTGCACCCGGGTCGCCTCGATCTCGGCCTGGGCCGGTCCGGGCACCGCCGCGCCCAGTTCGGTGCACAACCAGAGCATCCGAAGAAGAGTCATCCGGTGCTCGACACGGTGACCGGGCGCACCGAGATCAGGGACGGCGTGGTGGTCCCGCCGCCGTTCGATCCCGGCCGGATCGCCGACCGGTCGAAGTTCATCGCTTCGATCGCCGCGCTGCAGCAGGAGGGCGCACAGCCGCTGGACTTCGCCGACCAGGTCGACGAGGTCCGCGCACTGCTCGACGGCACCTACACGAGCGCCGATGGTGTTGCGTTGCACGCGGTTCCCGGCGAGGGCGCGCAGGTGCAGTTGTGGCTGTTCGGCAGCTCGGCAGGCGAAAGTGCCGAACTCGCCGGGCAACTCGGTCTGCCGTTCGCCGCGGCTTACCACGTCGCACCGGGTACCGCGCTGGACGCGGTCGATGCCTATCGGGGGGCCTTCCGGCCGTCGGCCCAGCTGGCCGAGCCCTATGTGGTGATTTCGGCGGATGTGGTCGTCGCGCCGGACGATGCCACCGCACGACGCAGGGCCTCCACCTACGGTCACTGGGTGCACAGCATCCGTAGCGGAGCGGGCGCCGCCGACTATCTCGATCCGGACCAGGCCACTGCGCTGACGCCGGAGCAGCAGCGCCTGGTCGACGACCGCCTGGCCACCCAGTTCGTCGGCGCACCCGCCACCGTCACCGAACGGCTCGCCGCACTGCAACGCGTCACCGGCGCCGACGAACTCCTCGTCACCAGCATCGCCTACGACCACGAGGACCGCCTCGAATCCCATCGCCTGCTCGCCGAGGCATGGCGGCTGCGCGCAGCCCGCGCTGCCTGAACCGCAGCACCCGATCCGGCGGGCTCCACCGAGGAGGCCGCCGGATCACCTGTCTGTCCTACTTCGGGCTCGAATCTCCCGGTGACCGTCGATCGGCTATCACCGGGAGCTGTTGCGCCGGTATTGCGTCACCTCGGCAGCCACCCCGATGCGGCGGGCGCGGGCGCTGGTGGACCCGACCGACTGATCCAGGCTCGACCGATCAGGCGCTGATCGGCGCGGCCGTCACCCCGTAGCCGAGGTTGGTGAGGACCTCGCTGGTCGCCTTCGCGAAGTTGAGGGTGATGAAGTGCAGGCAGGGGGCGCCTTCGTTGATGAGGCGCCGGCCCATTTCGGTGGCGATCTCGATGCCGACCTCGCGGACCGCGGCCTGGTTGGCTTCCGGGTTGTCGCCCGCGGCCCGGTGCAGCCGCTCCATAACCGCACTGGGCAGCGGGCGGCCGCACAGTTCCTCGGCGCGCGCGACGGTGCGCAGGGAGGTGATCGGCATCAGCTCGGGGATGATCGGCTTGGCAGCCTCGATCGGGTCGCACGCGGCCATCCGATCGCGCAGGCGCAGGTAGTGCTCGACGTCGAAGAACATCTGGGTGATCGAATACTCCGCGCCCGCACGCAGTTTCGCGGCCAGGTACCTGGTATCGGTATCCAGATCAGGCGAACGGTGATGGCCCTGTGGGAACGACGCGACGCCCACGTGGAAGTCGCCGAGGTCACGCACGATGCGCACCAGTTCCTCGGCATAGGCGACACCCTCGGGGTGCTTGGTCCATTCGCCGAGCGGATCGCCCGGCGGGTCACCACGCAGCACCAGGATGTTGCGGATACCGGAATCGGCGTACGCGCCGACCAGCGAGCGCAGTTCGGCGAGGCTGTGCTCGACGGCGGTCAGGTGCGCCACCGGCAGCAACGTGGTCTCCTGCGCCAGGGCGCCGGTCACTCGCACGGTGCGGTCGCGGGTGGACCCGCCCGCGCCGTAGGTCATCGAGACGAAGGCCGGATGCATCCGCTCGAACTGTCGCACCGCACGCCACAGCCTGGCCTCGGCCGTGGCGTCGCGCGGCGGGTTGAATTCCACGGAGAACGGCACCGCAGTGCTCGAATGGGTCCGCAGGCTCTGCACAACCGAGGGTGTTCCAGAGACGTTCGGTGGCGTCGGGGACGGTCGGCCAGGGGTCGAGGGTCCCCGTACGTTGTCGAAAGTCACCGGTCCAGTGTAGTGGTGGGCAGTCGCAGCCTCGCCGGGTCGCCAGGGCCGCTGTTTCCTGCGGCCGCGTATTCTGCGACCAGGCGGCATGGCCGTCGCCACCGCCGAGCAACACGCGCGACAGCCCGGCACCGAAAACTTGCTGCGTCCGGGACAGCACGCACCCGACGCCGTCCACGACCCGCACGACCTTGGAGGCTCCCCTGTCCGCCGGAACCGGTACCCATACGCCTCGGGGCACGCCGTCGACCGATGCAGGCACGTCGACGGCGTCCAGCGACATCGCATCAATCGACTACGCAGCGCTGAAGGCCGGTACCCCCGCCTTCGTCCAGGCCGTCGAAGCGGCGCTCACCGACTTCTTCCGCACCCGCCGAGCCGCGGTCGAACCACTGGGACCGGTATTCGTGCAGGCCGCCGAGGCACTCGTGCTGTTCGTTCTGCGCGGCGGCAAACGGACCAGACCGGCATTCGCATGGACAGGTTGGCTCGGCGCGGGCGGCGACCCCACCGAACCCGACGCGGCGGCCGTGCTGAAAGCCTGTGCCGCACTGGAATTGGTGCAGGCGTGCGCGCTGATCCACGACGACATCATCGATTCCTCGCGCATCCGCCGCCGCTTCCCCACCGTGCACGTCGACTTCGAGCAGCGCCACCGCGACCGCGGCTGGGCAGGTGATTCCGAGCACTTCGGCGCCAGCGTCGCCATTCTGATCGGTGACCTGGCGCTGGCCTGGGCCGACGATATGGTGCACGCCTCCGGGCTGGAGCCCGCCGCCATCGCCAGGTTCGCGCCGGTCTGGGCGCTGATGCGCACCGAGGTGCTCGGCGGGCAACTGCTCGATATCAACGGCGAGGCAGGCGGCGACGAATCGGTGGCCGCCGCAATCCGAATCAACCGATACAAGACGGCCGCCTACACCGTCGAACGTCCGCTGCACCTCGGCGCGGCCATCGCCGACGCCGAGCCGCGGCTGGTCGAGGACTACCGCACCTTCGGCACCGACATCGGCGTCGCCTTCCAGCTGCGCGACGACCTGCTCGGCGTTTTCGGCGACCCCGCCGTCACCGGCAAGCCCTCCGGCGACGACCTGCGCGAGGGCAAACGCACGGTGCTGATCGCCGAGGCGCTACAGCGCGCCGACCGCACCGACCCGGACGCCGCCGCCCTGCTGCGCGCGAACATCGGCACCGATCTCACCGCCGACGAGGTGGAACACCTGCGTGCCGTACTCACCGGGCTCGGCGCGGTCGACGAGGTGGAACGCCGCATCACCGACCTCACCGAACAGGGCCTGGCCGCCATCGAATCCAGCTCCGCCACCCAGGCGGCCAAGCAGCAGCTGCGCGCGATGGCACTGGCGGCGACGAGGCGTGCGGCGTGAAAGTCGTTGCAGGACCGACCGATCGGGTCGTCGTCGTGGGCGCAGGTCTTTCCGGGCTCGCCGCGGCGTTGTATCTGACCGGCGCAGGCCGGACCGTGACGCTACTGGAGCGCGCCGACCACCCGGGCGGCCGCGTCGGGCTGTACCGCGGACCGGATTACGAGATCGACTCGGGCGCGACCGTGCTGACGCTGCCGGAGCTGATCACCGACGCCCTTGCCGCCGTGGGGCGGACCCCGGAATCCTGCACGCCGCCACTGCGCGTCCACCGGCTCGCGCCGAGCTATCACGCCCGATTCGCCGACGGCGCCACCATCCGAGTGTTCGCCGACCCGGAGGCGATGGCCGAGGAAGTGACCCGGGTCTGCGGGCCGGAGGAGGCGCGCGGCTATCGGCGACTGCGCGCCTGGCTGGCGAAGATCTATGAGGCCGAGTTCGGCGAGTTCATGGATACGAACTTCGATTCGCCGCTGGACATGGTCCGCAAGCCCGAGAAGCGGCGTGCGCTCGCCGCGCTGGTGCGGCTCGGCGGGTTCGGCAGGCTCGGGCCGCGTGTCGGCCGGTTCCTGCGTGATCAGCGGCTGGCCCGCCTGTTCACCTTCCAGGCGCTCTATGCGGGCATGCCGCCCGCCGAAGCGCTTGCCGTGTACGGCGCGATCCCCCATATGGACACGTCATTGGGCGTCTACTTCCCCGAGGGCGGGATGCGCGCCATCGCCGCCGCCATGGCGGACGCCTTCACCGCCGCGGGCGGCTGCCTGGCACTGAGCACCGAGGTCACCGCGATCGACTACGCAGGCAGGCGTGCACGGCGGGTCCGCACCGCCGACGGCCGGACCTTCGACTGCGACGCCCTGGTGCTCACCGCCGATCTCGGCGCCATCGAACGATTCGGGGTGCGCCGCCGCCGACCGCTGCGCGCCGCGCCGTCGGCCGTCGTCGCGCACGGCACCGTCCCCGCGCAGGTCGCCGCCACCTGGCCGGTGCAGGCGCACCACACCATCGATTTCGGCGCGGCGTGGGATCGGACGTTCACCGAGATCGCGGCGGGACGCGGGAAGGGCAGGGTGATGAGCGATCCGTCGCTGCTGCTGACGCGGCCCGCGCTCACCGACCGCACCCTCTACATCGACAGGACCGACGGCCGCCACGAGCCGTTCTCGCTGCTCGCGCCGTGCCCGAATCTCGAATCGGCGCCGCTGGATTGGGACCGGCTAGGCCCGTTCTATCTGCGCGAGCTACTGAACATCCTGGAATCACGCGGCTACCGCGGCATCGCCGAACACTTCACCGTCGATCATCTCGACACCCCGAGCGGCTGGCGCGCACAAGGCATGCTGGCCGGTACCCCGTTCTCCGCGGCACACCTGTTCCGGCAGACCGGACCATTTCGTCCACGCAATTTTCCACGCACCAGCGACAATGTAGTTATCGCTGGTTGCGGCACCACCCCAGGTGTGGGAGTGCCCACTACTCTGCTATCTGGAAAACTGGCAGCAAACCGCATAACCGGCGCTCCGAGCCCCGCTCGGGATGAAACCCCACGCACCACCGGGATAGTGTTCCCGGCGAACCACTAAACTCAACGCCGACCTAATTCGCTCGCGGTTGCGACCGCCGACCACTCCGGGGGAACCGACACCGTATGCCACCCCCCGAAGCCAGCGCCGCAGCCGACACCGAGGACTCGATCATCAACACCAACACGAGCCTCGCGGACCGCACCTCGAGCACACCGGACGCCCGGCCGAGCCGACGCGGCGCGTCCAGGACCGCCGCGCCCATCGTGACGTCCGCGCACGGACTCCGATGGTGGGTGCGGACCTCGGCCGATTTCCTTCGCAGCCCCGAAGGGCATTCGGCGCTGCTCGGTTTCTTCGGCGCGGTGATGATCACCTTCGGTGGATTCGGCGCGGGCAGCGTCCGCAAACGCGATCCGCTACTCGAGGCGATGCACCTGTCCTGGCTGCGATTCGGCCACGGCTTGGTGTTGTCCACCATGGTCATCTGGGTCGGCGTGCTGCTGATGATCACCGCGTGGGTTCGGCTCGGCCGCACCACCATCGGCTTCGGAGACCGGCCGGGGGCAGGCGTCACGCTCAACGAGCTACGCGCGATCGTCGGCATCTGGATCTTCCCACTGCTGTTCGCCGCACCGATGTTCAGCCGCGACGCCTACTCCTACCTGGCCCAGGGTGCGCTGCTGCGTGACGGGTTCGACCCCTACCAGGTGGGCCCGGTCGCCAATCCCGGTGTGCTGCTGGACAACGTGAGCCCGGTGTGGACCACCACGACCGCGCCCTACGGTCCGGTCTTCCTGCTACTCGGCCGCGCGATCACCGCCATCACCGGAGACAATGTGGTGGCGGGAACGATCGCGCTGCGGCTGGTCATGCTGCCCGGCCTCGCGCTGATGATGTGGGCGGTGCCGTATCTGACCAAACATCTCGGCGGTAAGCCGACGGTGGCGCTGTGGCTGGCCGTGCTCAATCCGCTGGTGCTCATCCACCTCATCGGCGGCGTGCACAACGAGATGCTGATGGTCGGCCTCATGTGCGCGGGCATCGCGCTGGTGCTGGAGCGCCACCATGTGGCAGGCATCGTGGTCGTGGCGATCGGCGTTGCCATCAAGGCGACCGCCGGGATCGCGCTGCCGTTCCTGGTGTGGATCTGGATGTTGCACGAGAAGGAACGCCGGGCGCTGGAGCGAGCCGCGAATTCCCCCGGCGCCACTGCGCCGCTGGAAGGCGAGCCGGATGCGGCCAAGTCCAGCGCGGAAATGCCCCACCCCGCACAGATGTTCGCCAAGATCGCCGGACTCGGGCTCAGCGTGTTCGCGGTGGTCTTTGCGGTGGCCTCGGTGGCGGCCGGTGTCGGCATCGGCTGGCTGACCGCGCTGTCGGGTTCGAAGAAGATCATCAACTGGCTGTCGCTTCCGACGATCATGGCGCATGTCACCACCTGGGTCACCCCGTGGCGGACGGAATCGGTGCTCGGCGTGACCAGGACAATCTGTGCGGTGGCATTGGTCGCGGTGTTGGTGTGGACGTGGTGGCGGTTCCGCCACAGCGAACGCGAGGCCGTGCTCGGCATCCTCATTGCCTTCGTCGGAATCGTCATCCTCTCCCCCGCCGCGCTGCCCTGGTACTACTCCTGGCCGCTTGCGCTCGCCGCGGGCTTCGCGCTGTCGACCACCACCCTGATGGTGCTGGTCGGGCTCTGCACCTGGCTCATGCTGGTGTTCCAGCCCGACGGTTCGATCGGGCTGTACGACTTCCGGCACGTGGCCGCCGCGACCTTCGTCGCCGTGGTGGCGGCACTGTCGCTGCGGAAGGTGGACCCGTTGCGCTTGCGGGCCACCACGTCGGCGGATTCGCCGGCACCGTCCCGGCCGTGACCGGTTCCGCCGCGGCCGTAACGGGTTCCGTGATAGATCTCGCCGCCGAACTCCCCGGCGCATACCGCGAATGCCGGCAGATCGCCGCGGCGCACGGCCGCACCTACTTCCTGGCGACCCGCCTGTTGTCGGCCGAGCGAAGACCCGCAGTGCACGCGCTCTACGCGTTCGCGAGGACAGTCGATGACATCGTCGACCACACGGACGCCATCGAAGGAACTCTCGACCCTGCGGCGATCGCCTATCGCGGCGAGGACTGCGCCGGACTGCTCGATCGGATCGAGAAGCAGCTGCGCCTTCGCCTGGAAGGCAACCCGCTGTCGGAGCAGATCGGCGAACAGCGGGACCGGGTCCTCCTCGCCCTCGCCGACACCATCGAACGCTACGACATTGCCCACCAGCACTTCTGGACGTTCATGGACGCGATGCGGATGGACATCGTCGGCACGCCGCAGTACCGCGACCGCTACGCGACGATGGCCGAGTTGCGCGAATACATGCGTGGGTCGGCGGCGGTGATCGGACTGCAGTTGCTGCCAGTACTCGGCACCGTCGTGCCGGTGTCCGAGGCCGAACCCGCGGCCGCCGCACTGGGCGAGGCGTTCCAGCTGACCAATTTCCTGCGCGACGTCGCCGAGGATCTCGATCGCAGGCGTGTGTACCTGCCCGCCGACGAACTCGCGGCGTTCGGGGTCGACTACGACCTGCTGGTCCACTGTCACCGCACCGGGCGTACCGATCAGCGGGTGCGCACGGCGCTCGCCCACCTGATCGCGATCAACCGCGACATCTATCGTGTCGCCGACCGAGGCATCGACCTGCTGGAACCGCGCGTCCGACCGGCCATTCGCACCGCGAGCACGCTGTATGCGGGAATTCTCGACCAGATCGAAAATGGCGACTACGCCATCTTCCGCAAACGCGCGGTCGTGCCACGGCGACATCGCCTGCGCGTCGCCGCGCTGGAGTTCGGCGCCGCCGCGCTTCGCGGCCCGCACCGGCCGAACCCACGTCCCTGACCCGCATCGGCCTGCGACGCGGGTCGGGACGGGTCGGGTCGGGTCAGAAAGGATCGGCAGCGGCGCGGCGGATGACTTCTCGGGCCAATGGGCCGTGCAGGGCATCGATCGGTCTACCCGGCAGGGTCTCGTCCTCGGTGAAGATCCACTCCAGGATCTCTTCGTCGGTGTACTTGGCGTCCTTCATCACGGTGATCAGGCCGGGCAGCGGTTTGACCACCGCACCCGTATCGTCGAAGAACCGTTCGGGGACGCCCGCGACGCCGCCGCGGCGCACCGCGAGAAGTTGATGGTCGCGCAGCATCTGATGCACCCGGGTCACCACGAGCCCGAGCTTGTCGGCCACCTCGGGCAGCGGCAGCACGGCCACGGACTCGGGAAGGACATCATCGCTGCAGGGAAATGCACTCACCCGGATAACGGTAGACGGTCCGCCGCCGCACGTCGTGAGACACCCGGGGCGCATTCGCCGATACCATCGTGGAGGCCGCACCGGGCGGCATTCGCTTGTCGCGCTAACAGCGAGGGGTGAGAACTTTGTGAAAGCCGGAGGACATCACTTGATCGGGCAAATACTGGAAGGGCGCTACCGTATCGACGCGCCGATTGCTCGCGGCGGGATGTCGATGGTCTTCCGGGGTGTGGATACTCGCCTGGACCGCCCGGTCGCCATCAAGGTGATGGACCCGAAGTTCGCCGCCGATCCCCAGTTCCTTTCGCGGTTCGAATTCGAGGCGCGCGCGGTCGCCAAGCTCAAGCATCCATCGCTTGTCGCGGTGTACGACCAGGGCGTCGACGGCGAATATCCGTTCCTCATCATGGAATTGGTGGAGGGCGGCACGCTGCGCGAGCTGCTGCGCGAACGCGGCCCGATGCCGCCGCATGCGGCGCGTGCGGTCGCCGAGCCGGTGCTCGCCGCGATCGGCGTCGCGCATGCGGCGGGTCTGGTGCATCGCGATATCAAGCCGGAGAACGTGCTGATCTCGGATGCCGGCGAGGTGAAAATCGCCGATTTCGGTCTGGTCCGCGCGGTGGCCGCGGCCAACACCACTTCGGCGAGCGTGATCCTCGGCACGGCGGCCTACCTGTCGCCAGAACAGGTCACCAGCGGCACCGCCGATTCCCGCAGCGACGTCTACTCCTTCGGCGTGCTGATCTTCGAATTGCTGACCGGCCGGGTCCCGTTCACCGGTGACACCTCGCTGTCGGTGGCGTATCAGCGGATCGAGAACGACGTGCCGAGCCCGAGCCAGTTCATCGCGGGGGTGCCCCCGGAGTTCGACGACCTGATCGCGCGCGCGACCGCCCGTGAACCCGGGCACCGCTTCGCCGACGCGAACGAAATGGTCGCCGCTCTGCATCAGATTGCGGTCGCGCTGAACCTGCCCTCGTATCGAGTGCCCGCCCCGCAGGAATCGGCCGAGCATCTCAGCTCCACCTACCGCATCGCCGCACCGGATCAGCAGGCAGGCCAAGCCGCTGCCGGCCGCCAGGAACCGCATCCGCCGCAGCACACCAAGGTCGTCACCGCGCCACGGCCCAGGTACGCCGATTACGGCCCCCCGGACGACTACGAGCCGCAGCCCTCGCACTTGCCGCAGCCCTCGCCGTATCAGGAATTCGACTCCGAACGCTCCCGCTCGCGCCGCACGACGCTGTTGTGGGTGGCCGTGGTCGCCATCCTGACGCTGATCGTCGGTGTCGGCGGCTGGTGGCTCGGCGTCGGGCGTTTCTCCGCGGTGCCGCCGATCGCCGGGCTCGATCAAGAACGCGCAATCGCCACGCTGCAGAGCGCGGGCTTCTCCACCGAGATACGACAGAAGGCCTCGGACACCATCCCGGTCGGCGGCGTGGTCGGCAGCGATCCGCCCGCCGGGTCCAAGATCACCAAGAGCACGACTGTGGCGGTGCTGGTGTCCAGCGGGAAACCCCGAGTGCCGGATGTGAAGCCCGGCGATGTCGTCTCGAAGGTCAATCAGCTCATCCGCGACGCCGGGCTGCAACCGGTGGACTCCGGCGAAACCGGAAGTTCCGCACCGAAGGGCTCGTTGGCGAAGATCGATCCGGCGCCTGGCACCGTGCTTCCGATGAACGCCCAGGTGAAGGTGTATCGCAGCAACGGGTCGCAGCCGGTCAAAGTGCCCGACGTACGCGGCCGCGCCACCGCGGACGCCACCAAGATGCTCACCGATGCCGGGATCACGGTGCGGGAGACCCGCATGCAGTACGACAAGAACGTCGAGGGCGACAAGGTGATCGGCACGGACCCGGCCGCGGGCACCACGGTCCAGTCCGGCGACAGTGTCGCACTGCTCGTCTCGAATGCCGTGAAAATACCGACGGTGGTCGGGCAAAACGTCGCCGACGCGCGCGCCAAGCTCCAAGGCCTGGGCCTGCAGGTGACGGTGCGCCAGCTCACGCCCTCGGACTCGTCGCTGGTGATCTCGCAGAACCCCGGCGGGCTATCGAAGGTCGAACCGGGCACCACGGTCACGCTGGTCGCACTCCCCTGAACACACCGAACGTCACATCGGTCGTGCGCCCGATGTGACGTTCGGTCGTGCCGAGAAGATCAGCGCAGCATTTCCGCGACCAGGAACGCCAACTCCAGCGACTGCTGGGTGTTCAGGCGCGGATCGCACGCGGTTTCGTAGCGTCCGGACAGATCCAGATCGGAGATGTCCTGGGCGCCCCCGAGGCATTCGGTGACGTCCTCACCGGTGAGTTCGATGTGCAGGCCGCCCGGGTGGGTGCCCAGCGCGTGATGCACCTCGAAGAAGCCCTGCACCTCGTCGATGATCCGGTCGAAGTGGCGGGTCTTGTAGCCGGTGGACGCCTCATGGGTGTTGCCGTGCATGGGATCGCACTGCCAGATGACCTGATGGCCGGTGGCCTGCACCTTCTCGATGATCGGCGGCAGCACATCGCGAACCTTGCCGTTGCCCATGCGCGAGACGATAGTGAGCCGGCCGGGCTCGTTATTCGGGTCGAGCCGCTCGACGTACTCCACGGCCTGGTCGGGGGTGGTGGTCGGACCGATCTTCAGGCCGATCGGATTGGCGATCAGTTCCGCGAGGGCGATGTGCGCGCCGTCGAGCTGACGGGTGCGCTCGCCGATCCACAGGAAATGCGCCGACAGGTCGTAGAGCACCGGTTCGCCCGCCGGATTCTCGCCGAGGCGCAGCATAGCGCGCTCGTAATCGAGCACGAGGGCCTCGTGGCTGGCGTAGATGCGGGCGGACTGCAGGCTCGGGTCCTTCACCCGGCATGCGGTCATGAACGCGAGACCGCGGTCGATCTCCTCGGCCAGCGCCTCGTAGCGCGCGCCCGCGGGCGACTGGGCCACGAAGTCGCGGTTCCAATCGTGCACCTTGTGTAGGTCTGCCATGCCCGCGCCGGTCAGCGCGCGCACCAGGTTCATCGCCGCGCTCGCGTTGGCGTAGGCGCGGACCAGTCGCGACGGGTCGTGCGCGCGCACGGCCGCGTCGGGGGCCAGCGAGTTCACCATGTCGCCGCGGTAGGACTTGAGGCCGAGCGAATCCGTATCGGAGGAGCGCGGTTTCGCGTACTGGCCCGCGATGCGCGCGACCTTGACCACCGGCAGACTCGCACCGTAGGTGAGCACGACCGCCATCTGCAGCAGGGTGCGGATGTTGCCGCGGATGTGCGGCTCGGTGTTGTCGGCGAAGGTCTCCGCGCAGTCACCGCCCTGCATGAGGAACGCCTCACCACGCGCGACCTCGGCGAGCTGCACACGCAGCTCCTCCACCTCGGCGGGCACGCAGATCGGCGGCACACTCTCCAGTACCGTCCGCATGTTGGCGGCCTGCTCCGGATCCCACGACGGCTGCTGCAGCGCAGGTCTGGCGAGCGCGTCGTCCAGCCGTCGCCGCAGCTCTGCGGGCAGCGGCGGCAGTTCCGGCAGGCGATCGATGGGTACGTCGACGGTCCAGTTCACCAGTTCAGAATACGGACCGCATGGTCGGACAGATACCCGGAGGTGGGGGGAAGCTGACATACCGAAGGTGTCGAGAATCTCCACCCGAGAACCCCTGGAGCGATCGGCGGGCTACCGGCATAGGGTTGCGGGGTCCGGCACCTCTACAACCGCTTCGACTACCGAGGAGAAGACCGATCTCTCTGCGATATTTTTACGATTGCGAATTCATCGAGGACGGCTCCACGATCGACCTCGTTTCCATCGGCGTCGTCTGCGAGGACGGCCGCGAATATTACGCGGTCTCCACCGAGTTCGATCCTGACCGGGCCGGCCCCTGGGTGCGCAAATATGTGCTGCCACAGTTGCCCGCACCGTCCTCGCCGCGCTGGCGCAGCCGCGAGCAGATCCGCGACGACCTCTACAAGTTCCTGGTTCCCCGCTCCACGGTGCAGCCCGAACTGTGGGCCTGGGTCGGCGCCTACGATCACGTGGCGCTGTGCCAACTGTGGGGCTCGATGGTCGACCTGCCGAGCACACTGCCCCGTTACACCAATGAACTACGCCAGCACTGGGACGCGCACGGCCGCCCCGAACTGCCCCCCGTGCCGGCGGACGCCCACGACGCGCTGGCCGACGCCCGCCACAATCTCGCGAAGTTCGAGGCGATCGAAGTCGCCCGCCGCGCCGCCGCTCGCTCGTAATCCCGTTATACGAAACACGAAGGCCCCGAGTCGGATTCGACTCGGGGCCTTCGCTGACGTCAGCGATCAGTGGCTGTTGTTGCCGCCGTGACCGTTGTCCTTCTGCTGTGCCTTCTGCAGCACGGCCAGCTGCTTGTGCTCCTCCGCGTGCTCGATCTCGAAGGCCTGCTCACTTTCCTGCCACGGGTCGGGCCGCAGGAAGCTGCCGGTGCCCGGCTTGCCCGCCGAACCCAGCTTGTTCATCTTCTTGGGCACGTGGGCGCCCTGGTACTCCAGCGGGAGCGGGTGGCCGTGGTCGTCGACCGGGCCGAGCGGCTGGTGCACCTCGATGTACTCACCGTGCGGCAGCCGCTTGATCACGCCGGTCTCGATGCCGTGCTCCAGCACCGCCCGGTCGCTGCGCTGCAGGCCGAGGCAGAACCGGTAGGCGACGAAGTACGCGACCGGCGGCGCGACCAGCAGGCCGATGCGGCCCATCCAGGTGGTCGCATTCAGCGAGATGTCGAACTTCAGCGCCAGGATGTCGTTGACGCACGACAGCGTCAGCACGACATAGAACGCGATCGACATCGCACCGATGGCGGTGCGGACGGGCACGTCCCGCGGCCGCTGCAGCAGGTTGTGGCCGACGGTGTCGCCGGTGAGGCGCTTCTCGATCCACGGGTAGACGATCAGCACCGTGAACACCAGACCCATGATCAGCGCGACCCAGAACACGGCCGGGATCGTGTAGCGACCCAGGTAGAGCTCCCACGGCGGCATGAGACGGGCGAGGCCGTCGGTCCACATCATGTAGAAGTCCGGCTGCGAACCCGCGGAGACCTGCGACGGGTTGTAGGGCCCCAGGTTCCAGATCGGGTTGATCTGCAGCAGACCGCCCATGATTCCGACGATGCCGAGGGTGAAGGCGAAGAACGCACCCTGGTCCGCGGCGAACACCGGCACGATGCGCGCCCCGACCACGTTGTTCTCGGTGCGGCCGGGGCCGGGGAACTGGGTGTGCTTCTGGTACCAGACCAGGGCGACGTGCGCGGCGATCAGCGCGAGGATGATGCCGGGGAACAGCAGCACGTGCGCGATGTACAGACGCGGGATGATGATGTCGCCCGGGAAGTCGCCACCGAAGATCAGCCAGTGCATCCAGGTGCCGATGATCGGGATGCTCATCGTGATACCGCCGAACGCGGCCCGCAGGCCGGTGCCCGACAGCAAGTCGTCGGGCAGCGAATAACCGAAGAAGCCCTCGAACATCGCCAGGATCAGCAGCAGGCATCCGATAACCCAGTTCGCCTCGCGCGGCTTGCGGAACGCACCGGTGAAGAAGATGCGGAAAAGATGCACGATGATCGACGCCGCGAACAGCAACGCGGCCCAGTGGTGGACCTGGCGGACGAACAGGCCGCCGCGCACCTCGAAGGAGATGTTCAACGCGGTCTCGTAGGCCCGCGACATGGTCACGCCGCGTAGCGGCTGGTAGGCGCCGTTGTAGACGACCTCGGTCATCGATGGGTCGAAGAACAGGGTCAGGTAGACGCCCGACAGCAGCAGGATGATGAAGCTGTAGAGGGCGATCTCACCGAGCAGGAACGACCAGTGCGTCGGAAAGACCTTGTTGATCGACCGCTTCATGAACGCTGCGGCCTGATACCGCTCGTCTGCGGCGTTCGCTTGGGCTGCGGCCTTACGACCGAGTGCTGAGGTCATGAACGACGCTCCCAGTAAGCCGGGCCGAGCGGCTCGATGAAGTCGCCATTGGCGACCAAGTAGCCCTCGGAATTGACGGTGATCGGCAGCTGCGGCAGTGCGCGAGCGGCGGGACCGAAGACCGGCTTACCCCATTCGGTCGCCAAGAACTGCGACTGATGGCAGGGGCACAGGATCTTGTTGGTCTGCGACTCGAACAGCGAGGTGGGGCAGCCGAGGTGGGTGCAGATCTTCGAATAGGCGAAGTAATCGCCGAAGTTGAAGCTCTCCTGGCCCTTGCGCTTGATGGCCTTCTGCGCGTCTTCGGTGCGCAGCCGAATCATCATGACGGCGTTACGGATTCCGCGCAGCGACTGCAGCGTCGCGTGCTCGTCGCCGCGCCACTTTTCCTTCCACGGGAAGACCGTCTCCATGGCGCCCGCGTCCATGTCCTCCGGACGCACGAGCACGATGTCCTCCGGGCGACCGGTGTCGCGGCGGATGTAGATGGTCTCGCCGGGGAAATCCGGAGTCCAGCCCGAGACCCACAGCGGCGACTTGTCGCCCTTGGCCCACGGGTTCTTGATCATGCCGCCGACGAAGACGAGCAGCGCGCCGATACCGAGCACACCGACGCCTGCACCCGCCGTGCGGGTGATCATCTTGCGGCGACCCAGCGTCGAGGTATCCAGTGCATCACTGAGCTCGGCGACCAGGGTGCGGCGCTCGACCTCGGGCGACCTGCCGTCGTGACGGTCCTGGATGGACAGCTCGGCGGGGATGAACTTCTTGCGGATCAGCACCACCGCGACACCGATGACCAGCACCGAGATACCGAAGCTCAGGCCGACCAGCGGCGTGAACAGCGAAAAGGCGGCGTTGCCTTCCTCGTCCTTGCCCTTGTACTCCCAAGGCCAGAACAGGAACACACCGACGAGCACCGCGGCGGCCAGGCCGGACACCGCGAACCAGAACGACACCTGCCGCTCAGCCCGCTTCTCGGCGCGGGTACCCGGAATCGGGAACCGCTCGCGCCGGTAGGCGACGTCGACGCCGTCACGCGCGGTGCCGAGCTTGACCAGCTCGTCGCGCGACATCGTGTCGAGCTCTTCCTCGGTGGGGTCCAGGTTCATAGTGCTGTGATCGGACGTTGCCCCGGCTTGCTTGGTCACAGCGGGGGTCGCCTCATCTTTCAACAGCTCGATGCTGTCGTCGCCCTCATCCGGCCGACCCATGTCGTTTGGCTCCTTATCCGTCATGACCTTGATCCGATCCACATCGCGGCGCCGACGACGAGCACGATGCCGACCACCCAGATGGCCAGAGCCTCGGTCGCGGGACCGAAGCCGCCGAGACCGTACCCGCCCGGGTCGCGCTCTTCGGTGGCGTTCTTGACGTAGGCGACGATGTCGCGCTTCTCTTCCGGGCTCAGCTGCCGGTCGGAGAACTTCGGCATGTTCTGCGGGCCGGTGAGCATCGCGTCGTAGATCTGCTGCTCACTGGCAGGCTCCAGCGGCGGCGCGAACTTACCGGAGGACAATGCGCCGCCCCTGCCGGTGAAGTTGTGGCAGGACGCGCAGTTCATCCGGAACAGCTCGCTACCGCGGGCGATGTCCGGGCCGCGCAGCGATTCCTGGGCGATCTCACCGTTCGCTTCGCGCACCACGCTCGGTCCGCCGCCATTGGCCGCCACGTACGCCATCAACGCATCGGTCTGGTGCTCGTCGAACTTCGGTGGCTTGCGCTGCGCCTGGGCCTCGTTGCGCGCCATCGGCATCCGGCCGGAGGACACCTGGAAGTAGACAGCGGCTTCGCCGACGCCGATGAGGCTCGGGCCGCGGTCGACCACACCCTGCAGGTTCGCACCATGGCAGGTTATGCACGAGGTTTCATACAACTGCTTGCCGTCGCGGATCAGCGCGGACTGGTCCTCGTGCGCGGTCGCCACCTGCGGATCCGGCGTGAAAACCGAGGCGAGGAAGCCAGCTCCGACCAGACCCACCAGCAGCGCGAGCCCACCCGCGATACGGCGGCGGGCGCGGCGCTGCTTACGCGTCTTGCTGGCCTGGCCGCTATCGGGGCCCACGGGCTCTGGCGCTGACGGGGGAGATGAACTCATCTGTGTCCCTTTGGAGTAGACGGAACCGACTTGTACAAGATTGCGGGTTGCGTGCCCGGCTCAGCGGACGAAGTAGATCGTGGCGAACAGCCCGATCCAGACGATGTCGACGAAGTGCCAGTAGTACGAAACGACGATCGCGGCGGTGGCCTGCGCCGGGGTGAACTTACTGACCTTGGTGCGGATCAGCAGGAACACGAACGCGATCAGACCGCCGATGACGTGCAGGCCGTGGAAGCCGGTGGTGATGTAGAACACCGAGCCGTAGGCACTGCTCGAGATCGAGGTGCCCTCCTTGACGAGGTTCGTGTACTCGTAGCCCTGGCCGAGCACGAAGAGGGCGCCCATGATCAGGGTGATCACATACCAGCGGCGCAGGCCGAACACGTCGCCCTTTTCCGCCGCGAACACACCCATCTGGCAGGTGAACGAGGAGGCGACCAGCACGGTCGTGACCGGCACTGCGAGCTTCAGATTCAGCTCGGTCGGCTCCGGCGGCCAGACACCGTGGGCCTGGGCGCGCGCGACGAAATACATCGCGAAGAGCCCGGCGAAGAACATCAGCTCGCTAGACAGCCAGATGATGGTACCGACGCTCACCATGTTTGGCCGGTTCAGCGAATGCACACGCTGAGTAATGGCCGATCCTGGGGTCCCTACTGCGGTCGTCACGGGGGTAAGTATGACTCGTCGTAGTACGACACAAGTACCCGGGTACGAAACTTGTCCGTCCGTGTCGGAAAACGCACGGACAGACAGGCTCTCGTGTTCGATTCGACGTGCCTCGACGCGGCGTGTCGGCAGCGCCCACGGCCCAGCGTCCGAACAGCCGAAACTCGAGCTTCGCCGCATCCGCTGCGGCCGCTGGGACGTGCGGGCGGCCGCGGACGGCGCTGGTCGGATCACACCGAGGTGGCCGGGCGTGTTGGGTGCTGCCAGTCTGGCAGGCGACGGTAAGTAGAAGCTGAGACGAGGAGGCGGATGTGACCCCACGGTGGTGGTGGCGACGACTGCGCGGCCAGGTCGGGTCTGCGGCCCTGAACCCGGATGCTGCCGATCTGGTGGTTGTCGCGACGAGTTTCGACGACGCCGAGGCCTGTTCGGCCGTGCTGGCGCGGGCCACGGCGTGGCAGCCCGACGCGCCGGCGGTGTTGCGCCACCACCTACGTGTCCCCGCCGAGCAGGTCGAGCGAGTGTGCGCCATCGCAGCCCAGGACGGGTACGCGCCTGCTGAGCAGTCCGAGGCCGCAGGTTCGGATGACCTGGCACCGGTGATCCTGCAACGGGTGCAAGTGCTCGATGCGCTGCATTGCTCGCAGGAACGCTCGCGCATGGCGGGGCTCGCGCAGCGGCACGACGGCACGGCCGACGGATGGGACGCGCTGCAACCAGGTCACACAACCGAGCAGCAGTAATAGGGTCTGGCCCACTAAGCTGCATCGCAACAAACTGGTGTGCGAACCAGTGTGACGGGAGAAGTGGACATGAGGGCGCGCAGCGAGCGAACGATCGGCGCGGCCGTGCATCGCACGGTCATGCCGCAGTCGAGCCTCGGCGAGGCGGAGGCATGACGGTACGCAGCTGGCCCCAGGTGCTCGGGACCCTCGCCGACGGTGGCGACCTGGCCGCAGACGACACGGCGTGGGTGATCAACGAGATCTTCACCGACAATGCGACGCAGGCGCAGATCGCCGCCTTCGGTGTGGCCATGAAGATCAAGGGACCGACACCCGCCGAACTGTCGGGCATGGCCTCCGGGATGCTCGCGCACGCACGCCTGGTCCAGGTGGACGGCGATGCCGTCGACATCGTCGGCACCGGCGGTGATCGGTCCGGCTCGGTGAACATCTCCACGATGTCCGCGGTCGTGGTGGCCTCGGCCGGTGTGCCGGTGGTCAAGCACGGCAATCGGGCGGCGTCTTCCAAGAGCGGCGGGGCCGATGTGTTGGAAGCGCTGGGCGTGAAGCTGGCCCTCGGACCGGCGGCGGTCGCCCGGTGCGTGCGGGAGGTCGGCATCGGTTTCTGTTTCGCACCACTGTTCCACCCCGCACTGCGCTTCGCGGGACCCGCGCGGAAAGAAATAGGCATCCCCACCGTTTTCAACGTGCTCGGCCCGCTCACCAACCCGGCGCAACCGCGTGCCGGATTGGTCGGCTGTGCCTTCACGGATCTGCTGCCGGTCATCGCGGGCGTGTTCGCCGAGCGCGGCGCGAGCGCGCTGGTAGTGCGCGGAAACGACGGTTTGGACGAGATCACCACCTCTGACACCACCGCCGCCTGGATCGTCTCGGGTGGACGACTGCGGGAGACGACGATCGACCCGGCCCGTCTCGGTATCGCCCGAGTGGACCTCGACGCGCTGCGCGGTGGGGATGCCGAGGTCAACGCGGGCATTGCCCGCGATGTGTTCGCGGGCTCCCCCGGCGCGGTCCGCGACGCTGTTCTGGTGAACTCCGCCGCCGCGATCGTCGCCTACGACCTGTCCCAGGGCGTCGGTAATCCCGATGCCGATGTGCACGACGCGCTTGCCGCCGGTCTCGAACGGGCCGCAGCCGCGATCGACACGGGCAAGTCCCGCGCGCTGCTCGACCGGTGGTCGAAACTGACCAACACTCTCGGAGACAGCTGAATGAGCCGCGCCGTTTGTCCGGATTCGCATCATAGTGACAACTATGTTTCGCGCCGCATGTCGTCAGTCTCGTTGTGTCATCGGCAGTTACAGTGACGGCGCAAATCGGCGCCTCGCCCCACGTTCGGCCTCGGGCGTGCGCCGCCCGGCTCGACTTGCAAGGAGCACACACATGAAGCGGGGCGTTTACGCGGTACCCGGCGTACTGGCGGTGGCCGCGACGATCGCGGCCGCACCGGCCGCCTTCGCGGCACAGGGCACCCTGGTCGTCAACAACACCGTGTATCGCCAGCCGTCGGGCTGCATGCAGATCAACACCGGGGTTGCGCCGCTGGCACTCGAGAACCACACCGACAACAGAGTGACGATCTTCAGCGGTTCCGGCTGCCGTGGCGATGTGACGGCAACCCTCACGCCGGGTGAATCCCGTGCGTCCAACGGGTCCTCACTCCAGATCGGCTGACCCGCTCCACCTGCGGCTCACTCCCCCAGCGAGAAACCGGCCTCCACGTCCGCGCTCGAATACGACTTGAACGCGATGTGGGTGATGGTGCGCGCGACACCGGGGGTCTTGTCGATACGGTCGGTTACCACCTCGGCGATCTGCTGGTGATCGCGCACCCGCACGATCGCGATCAGATCGACATCGCCGGCACAGGAGTAGACCTCGGCGACGCCCTCGGTGTCGGCGAGCGCCTGAGCGGTTTCCGGGATGCGGGCATTCTCGGCGTTGATCATGACGATCGCGGTAATCATGGGTGTCAGCCTAGTGTCCACAGTCGGACCCAGTCCGTAATCTGCGCCGGGCCGAGCGCAGGCGAGGCAGCCGCCTAATGTGCACAGCCGGACGCAGTCTGTCCGTAATCTGCGCCGGGCCGAGCGCAGGCGAGGCAGCCGCCTGAGCGCTCGACATATTCCGCTTCGGGGAGTTGGGCACGTGCCGCGACATCCGCTAATTCCATCCATCCCATCCAGCGACCTGCCCCGTAGGCGGGCTCGTGATAGCCGTCGGTGGTGCGCACGATCCGGGCCCCCGGATGTGCCAGCCAGCGCGCGACGAGTGCTACTTCTTCCGGCGACGCTCCGCGCAGCGGAGGCATAGTCGACGCGGCATTCCGACGTAGCGCCGCAACACGGCGCGACCGCAAACCTCCAGAGCTCGCATCGACCACCGCGTCGGCCATGTCGCTTCCCCCGACAACATCGCCTCCGCCGACAACATCGGCATCGGCATCGGCATCGGCATCGGCATCGGTAGACCGGAGCGCACCGGAGCCCGGGTCGCCACCGGTGGGGATGACGGTTTCCGATGCCGCAACGATGTGTTCGACGACCGGCATCGGCGACACACCCCGCGCCGCGTTGCCCGCGCCCGCGAGGCGGCCGTAGCGGATCACCGAGAATTCCCATCCGCCTGTGCCATTCGGGTGCGCGACGATCAGCTCGGCGATCCTGGCGACGGCGGCCAGGCGTTGGGTGCGGCGCAGCGCGCGCACGACCGCGACCACGCGATCGCGCAGCCGGGCGGCCGCTTCGAAATGTTCGGCACGCGAATGGGTTTCGATGCGGTCGAGCATGGCGCGCAGTGGCGCGTCGGAGGTACCCGCGAACAGTGCGCGGACAGCCGCAGACGCCGGCGCGTATTCCTCCCTATTAATAGGGAGACCGGTGACAGTCGCGGCCGGGCAGCCGCCGACCATCGCACGCGGGCAATCGTGCAGGCCCGCGACCGATAACCGAGTGGTGCAGGTGCGCAGCCCGGTGTACTCGGCGACGGTGACCGCCACCTCGGTGGCATCCATCCGAGAGTTGAAGGGGCCCAGCGCATCCCGGTTCGGTGTTCGGACGATCGCGAAGCGCGGGAAGGGTTCGTCGGTCAGCGTGATCCACCAGGCGCGCTTGGGAAATTTCGAGCGCCGGTTGTAGGGCGGAGCGTGCGCGACGAGCAGTCGCAGCTCACGCACCCCCGCTTCCAGCGCGTGCGCGCACACCACGTGATCGACGCGGGTGGCCAGCGATACCATTTCCTTCATCCGCCCCCTTGTTTCGGAACCGGTGAAGTAGTTGCGAACTCGGCGGCGCAGGTTCACCGCGGTGCCGATGTAGAGCACCTCGTCGGAAGGGCCGCGGAAGAGATAGACGCCAGGACTGGCGGGCAGGTCGGTGGCGAACACGCGCTTGGCGCGCTGCCGGGATGTCACTCCTGGCAGATAGTCGAGCAGTTCGGTGAGGCTGTGCACCCCTTGATTGCCGACGCGGGCGATCAGCGCGTGCAAGACGTCCACGGTGGCCCGCGCGTCGTCGAGGGCACGGTGCGTCGGCTGCGTGGTCGCACCGAGTAGTGGAGCGAGCAGGCCGAGCCGGACCGACGGTGCTTCGTCGCGAGTGAGCACCCGCCTGGCCAGCTTCACCGTGCACAGCACCGGCGCCGAGGGCCACGCGGTTTCGCTGCGGGCCGCCGCGGCGCGCAGGAAAGCCATATCGAACCGCGCATTGTGTGCCACGAGAACAGCGCCCGCCGCGAACTCCAGGAAACCCGGCAGCACAGCC
This sequence comes from Nocardia sp. NBC_00403, assembly GCF_036046055.1. NCBI lineage: Bacteria > Bacillati > Actinomycetota > Actinomycetes > Mycobacteriales > Nocardiaceae > Nocardia > Nocardia sp. NBC_00403. The sequence continues at coordinate 3,643,913 of NZ_CP107939.1, read as the reverse complement.
TCGATCCGCGGCGCTTCGTAGACCATGGCGGTGGTGATCCCGGTGATCTGCACGATCGCGGGCGGGATGTCCTGCCCGGGGTTGACCAGGGTGGCGAACTCGCCGAGTACCTCTCCGCCGCGCACCTTGACCGCGCCGATCTCGGTGATCGCGTCGCCCTCCGGACTGGTGCCGGTGGTCTCCAGGTCGACGACCACGAAGGTGGTGTCATGGAGCGGCGTATCGAGCTCATCGAAGGCCAGCTGCTTCGCGGCGGCCGGGCGCGGCACGGGGTCGGGCACGGCCTGGAGCGTATGGGGTGGGTCCGACAGGAACGCGCGCGAGATGGCACGCGAAATGTCCGTATTTATCCGCGAGGATTTCGTTCTGGTACCCGCTAAATGATCTTCAATTCGCAAAAGTGACCCAGATCACATTGTTATCAGAAATGCATCAATCGGCCGAGTGGACCCCAGGGTTCCACATAGATGCCATCGGCACGCTAGAGCGTGTCGCACCGGGGCGACCCACCCATCCAGTACCGAATCGCCATCACTCCCACTATGACCGCGGCGACCTCGGGAAATGCCACAGGATCGGACCCATCGACTGACCCAGACGGCGCTTCCGACGCGCCGGGTAGCGACTCGGCCGCCACTCGATAACGGCCGGTCGTTATCGTTTCGTGATTGTTGTGACTTATCTCGCATTTCATGCTTCGCGCTTTTGTTGAGCATCGGCATTTCGGATGCGCTCGGCTTTACAAACCACCGTGATGGGTTCGTAACCTTTTTGAGACCTCACGGAGTTCCACCGCGCTGCAGGGCCGGTGAAACGAAGTCCGCCGCACCACCGGGTACGGCGTCGTGGGGCAGATTCGGAGTACCGCATCATGGCGATCAACACCGTCAAGCGACAGGCGCAGCGTGCCGTTGCCGCCGGAGCCGTCGGCGCTGCCACCATCGGCGCGTTCCTTCTTCCGGCCGCCCCGGCCGCGGCTCAGCCGGTGACCATCCCCGGCATCGGAACCTTCGAGGTTCCCAACGAGATCCCGATCCCGGCCGACATCCCCGGCATCCAGCTGGGCAACCCTCCCGCGCTGCCCTTCATGGCGCCCATCAAGACCCTCGGCGAGGTCGCGCTCGACGCCGCGATGAGCAAGCTCGGCGCGCCGTACGTCTACGGTGCCGCGGGCCCGAACGCCTTCGACTGCTCCGGCCTTGTCAAGTGGTCCTACCAGCAGGCCGGCCTGGAGCTGCCCCGCACCAGCGGCGCCCAGCTCGCCGCGGGCGCCGCGATCTCGACCGACGATCTGCAGCCGGGCGACCTGGTGTCGTTCTACGGCGGCGGACACTCCGGTCTGTACGCGGGCGACGGCAACGTGATCCATGCGTCGACCTCCGGCACCCCGGTGATGCTCGCCCCGATCTCGTCGATGCCGATCGCAGGCGCTCGCCGCTTCTGACCCGCTCCCCCGCCCCCTACGACACGGTGGGTCCACGGGATGGCTTACGTGATCATTTCGTGCCCTACTGGACACAGACGTACGCCATTCCGTAACCTAAATGAGACCTTCCGGAGCCGCGCGGAACAGACCGACCGTTCGCGCAGCTCACGAAGCCGATGCGGCTCATCGAGGGAATGCGTCCGAGCACTTGACGAGAGAACGGGGCACGGCAGGCTGTGGCACAGCACCGGAGACAAAGCACGAAACGTCTGGTGGGAGGGGCGCTCGCGGCCGGAGTCCTGGCCGCATCGCTCTACGGTGGCAGTCCAGCCGGAGCCGATCCGGCCACCCTGCCGACCACGGCCGGCGAGGCCGTACAGCGGATGATCGATCTGTCGAGGCAGTCCGAGCAGCTCAATCAGCAAGCGCTGAACGTGCAGGCCGACCTCGACGCCAAACTGGCCGTCCAGCGCGACGCCGACGCCAAACTGTCCGCGAGCACCGAGGTCGCCGACAATGCGCGCAACGAGGTGCGCAAGTTCCAGCCGATGGTCGACCGCACGGTGATCGCCGCATATCAGGGCGCGCGGACCAACCGCCTGTTCGCCGTGCTGGCAAGCAACTCACCACAGCAACTGCTCGATCAGATGTCCACACTGGATGTGTTGTCGGCCAAGACCTCTGATCAACTGAACCTCTACAAGTCGGCAACCGCCGCCGCCACGGCGGCGGAAACCGCCGCCCGCACCGCCGACGACGATGCTCGCGCCGCCGCGACCAAAGCGGATCAGGTGCGTGCCGAGCTGGAACGCAAGCGCGCCGACCTGTCCGGTGCGATCGCGCAGGTGGTCTCGGCGTGGGGCACGCTGTCGGCCAGGGACAAGACCGCGCTGGCGGGCTCGCCCTTCCCGCCCGGCTTCGACCGCGACTCGCTGCTGAGCGGCCTCGTGCCAGGTAGCGGAACCAGCGCTCTGGCCGCGGGACTCACCCGCATCGGCGACCCGTATGTCTGGGGTGCGACCGGTCCGAGCCAGTTCGACTGCTCCGGGCTGGTGCAGTGGGCGTTCAAACAGGTCGGCAAGAACGTGCCGCGAACCAGTTCGCAGCAAGCCGGCTACGGCACCCCGGTGGACAAGGACGATCTGCAACCCGGCGACGTCGTGTTCTTCTATTCCGACATCTCTCATGTCGGCATCTACGCGGGCAACGGACTCATGTTGCACGCTTCCACTTTCGGTGTCCCGGTGGCCGTGGCACCCATGGGCTCGACGCCGTACCACTCCGCTCGGCGATACTGAGTCGCTATGAGCGAGCGCAGCAGTGTCGGGCAGGTCCGCGCGTGGCTATCGGCCCGGCGGCGATTCCAGTTCGTGCTCACCGTCGCGATGGTGATGCTGCTGACCGCCACGTGTGTCGGGTTGCTCATGGTGCCGAACCCGGTGCTGCCGAAACTGCGGGCCGCCCAGCAGGCCAGGGCCGAGAGCTTCGGGCAGGTCGCGGCCGCCGATGACGATCCGCGGCTGGCACAGGTGCGTCGCACCGTGGAACCCTTCGGCCAACTCGTCACGCGCGTGGTGCCCACCGGAGCCGGGCAGGAGTCGCTCGTCGTCGGCCATCCGGCCCAGCGGATCGAAATCGACGTCCTCGCACGCGAACTCGGCGCGGCGACCACCGCTGTGACCGACCTGTGGGGACCTGACTGGGCGCAGTCGGCGCTGGTGGTCGTCGCGTCCGCGCCCGCCGAGTTCGCCACGCTGCTGCGCGCCACCACCGACCTGCCCGAGGACGTCGCCGCCGCCTCCATCGCCGATCCGTTCGCCCCAGGCACCCGACCGACAGCCCAACGCGTGGTTTTCAGCCCCGACGCAGGCCGCCGCCTCTCCCCCGACGGGCTGCGCACGCTGCTGCGCCACGAACTCACCCACGTCGCCACCCGCGCCGAGACCGTCGACGGCGCTCCCTCCTGGATGCTGGAGGGCTTCGCCGAATACGTCGCCCACCGCGGCCAAGACCACCGCTTCGGCGATATCGCCCCCACAGTCACCACACGAGCCCGCGCCGGCGAACTCCCCACCGACCTCCCCGCGGCAGCCGTATTCACCGGCAAACCGGCCGTCCTCGCCTACGAGCAAGCCTGGACGATCTGTGCCTTCGTCGCCGACAAATACGACGAAACCCACCTGGTAGACCTCTACCGCCGCATCGCCGCGAGCAAACAGGACCCCGCCTCCGAGGACCGAATCCTGCAGGAAGTCCTACACACCACCCGAGCAGACTTCGTCGCCGATTGGCGCACCTGGCTCAACCCTCGCGCCGCCTGAGGTTTGCGAACCCGCACTGATAGCGCACCCGACTGAACTGCAACGCCACCGACACACCTCCAGACAGAACAAGCCCTGCCAGCGATTTCGCAATCAGCTCCCCACAACCGAAGCGCACCCCAGTAACGCCGTAAGCACCGAAACAGCCGCACGGCGAGCCTTACAACCAACCGTCCGCAGCAAGCTTGTTGCCGAGCCGCCGAGCCGCCGAGCCGCCGAGCCGCCGAGCCGCATCGAACCTGGTCGCGACCAGCGACACCGACGCACCTCACCTCCCGAGCGCAGCGAGACCGAACACCAGCGTTCGCGGCCCACCTCACCCCCACAACAGCCGAAGCGCACCCACCAAACTCGCAAGATCGCGATCGACGCCCCCACTCGACACGATGACACCTCCCGAGCACAGCCACACCGAACACCAGCGTTCGCGGCCCACCTCACCCCCACAACAGCCGAAGCGCACCCACCAAACTCGCAAGATCGCGATCGACGCCCCCACTCGACACGATGACACCTCCCGAGCACAGCCACATCGAACACCAGCGTTCGCGCCCGATCCCACCCTCGCTACAGCCGCAGCGCATCCACCGAAGTCGCAAGCTCAGCTACCGACGCCCCTACTCGGCACGATGATGTCTTTCGAGCGCAGCGAGATCGAGCACTAGAGTTCGCGGCCCGTCTCGCTTCCGAGCGGCCGAAGCGCATGCGCCGCAGGCGCGAGTCTCGGCCGCTCGGAAGCGAGACCAAGGGGGCCGCGAACACGCAGCGCCGAAGGCGCTGCAAAGACAACACAGTAGGTTGGTGCGCATGGCCCGAACTCTGCTGGTTACCAATGATTTCCCGCCTCGGCCAGGCGGTATCCAGTCGTACCTGCAAGCGTTGGCCGGTGAGCTGCCGCCGGATGATCTGGTTGTCTATGCGCCGAGGTGGCGTGGGGACAGTCATCTGAAATTCGATGCCAAGCAGAAGTTTCAGGTGGTTCGTCATCCGACCACGTTGATGTTGCCGACGCCGCTGGTGATGCGGCGGGCGGCACGGTTATTGCGTAGTGAGAAGTGTGACACCGTCTGGTTCGGTGCGGCGGCGCCGTTGGCGTTGATGTCGCCGATGCTGCGGCGGGCGGGGGCCGAGCGCATTCTGGCGAGTACGCATGGACATGAGGTCGGCTGGTCGATGTTGCCCGGCGCCAGGCAGGCGTTGCGGCAGATCGGCGAGCACACCGATGTCATCACGTATGTCAGTCGGTATACGCGTGGCCGGTTCGCGTCCGCATTCGGCGCGAATGCGGCGTTGGAGTATCTGCCGCCGGGGGTCGACACCGAGGTGTTCCGGCCGGATCCGGCGGCGCGGGCGGAGCTGCGCGATCGTTATGGGCTCGATGATCGGCCGACCATTCTGTGTCTGTCTCGGCTGGTGCCCCGTAAGGGCCAGGATGCGCTGATCGTCGCCATGCGCGAGATCCGCGAGCGCATCCCCGGCGCAGTGTTGGTGATCGCGGGCGGCGGGCCGTACGAGGAGAAGCTGCACGGGCTCGCGGCGGCGCTCGGTGTCGGCGACGACGTGGTGTTCACCGGGCGAGTGCCGTCGTCGGAGCTGGCCGCACATCACACGCTCGCGGATGTCTTTGCGATGCCGTGTCGCACGCGCGGTGCCGGCCTCGATGTCGAGGGGCTCGGCATCGTGTATTTGGAGGCGTCGGCCGCGGGTGTTCCGGTGGTGGCGGGTCGCTCGGGTGGCGCGCCGGAGACGGTGTTGGAGGGTAAGACCGGCCGGGTGGTGGACGGCCGCAAGACCTCGGAGATCGTCGAGGCCATTGTCGGCATCCTGTCCGATCGCGACGCCGCCGCCAAGATGGGCGCCGAGGGCCGGGCCTGGGTGGAGCAGCAGTGGCGATGGGACAGTCTCGGCGCTCGATTGCGCCACTTGTTGCGGTGAACACCGCCCAACGGGACGGTGTACCGCCGGTGGCTGCCTGCCACGACGAGAGCCGAGCGGAGCGGAGCGTCGTCCTGGCAGGCCATCCATTACGCTCAGCGAGGTGAGCAGCATCCAGGTCGCAGATATGACCTTCGTCGCCGCCGACGGGTCCGCGGTCGCCGACGTCGTGGCGGCACCGAACAATTGGCGCCGCTGGTGGCCCGACCTCACCCTGGAGGTCCGAGAGGACCGGGGCGACAAGGGAATCCGCTGGTCGGTGACCGGCGGGCTGACCGGAACCATGGAGGTATGGCTGGAGCCCTCGCTCGACGGGGTGATCCTGCACTACTTCCTGCATGCCGAGCCCTGGTCGGCGAACCGGATGTCGCCACGTCAGCTGCTCGCCGCCAATCGGGCACGCCGGGTGGCGGGCAAGAACATGTCTTTCGAGGTGAAGGCGCGACTGGAGGCAGGCCGCCCGGCCGGCATCGCGCCCGCGAACGCAGACTGACGCGCACACCCGCTCACCACATCATCTAGGCCACAGCACAATAGAAGGCACAGCACCCGTAGCTGGAAAGGAACCGTTGTCCGCCATGGCCGACAGGACCCAGAGGTCGATCATCATCGAGGCACCATCGCAGCGGGTGATGTCCGTCATCGCCGATCTGGAGTCCTACCCGGAGTGGGTTTCGGCAGCCAAGTCCGTCGAAGTGTTGGACAAGAGTGCCGACGGCCGGGTGCGGACCGCGCGGTTCGTGCTCGATGCCGGCGTCGTCAAGGACACCTACGTGCTGTCCTATACCTGGCGTCCCGATGACAAGGCCGTCAGCTGGACCCTCGTCAGCGGTGACCTGCAGAAGGCACAGGACGGCACTTACGAACTCATCGACCAGCCCGATGGCACCACGCAGGTGACCTACGAGCTGACCGTCGACCTGAACATCCCGATGATCGGCATGTTCAAGCGCAAGGCCGAGAAGGTGATCACCGATACCGCGCTGAAGGAACTGAAGAAACGGGTCGAAGGCTGATCGCGCACAGTACCGTGCGCCGCACCCGGGTCGAGCTGTTCATCGGCAAAGGCGGAGTCGGTAAGACGACATTGGCGTGCGCGACCGCGATGTCGTACGCGCGGGCTGGTTCCCAGGTGCTGGTGGCCTCCCTCGACCAGGCGCATTCGCTGGGCGACGCGCTCGGATTCCGATTCCCGCACGATGCCGGCACGGTGACCGGGATCGCGAACGTTATGCCCGGCCTCGACGTGATCGAGGTGGATTCCCTTGCGCTGCTGGAGGATCGGTTCCACGAGGTAGTGCGGATACTGGCGTCGGACTCCGGGCACGAGCACGGTATCGATGTCGCGGCGCTCGATCCCGCCGAGCTGACGGGGCTACCCGGCGTGCAGGAATTGTTGATGCTGGTGGAGATCACCCAGTTCGCGAACGAGGACGACTGGGATGTGATCGTGGTGGACTGCCCGCCCTCGGCGGACATGCTGCGCATCATGACCGCGCCCGATACGCTGCTCGGCTACGTGGAACGGATCTGGCCGCCACACGCACGCGCGATGAGCACGATCGGTACCGATCTGCGCCGCGCGGTGCTGGCGGCGACCGTCGAGAAGATCGTCGCCGCGGTCACCGAGGTGCGTGATCTGCTCGCCGACCACGGCCGCACCGGGGCCAGGCTGATCACTGTCGCCGAACAGGTGGCGGTTGCCGAATCCGAGCGGGTTCGCTCGGCCGCCGCCCTGCTCGGCCTGCGACTGGACGCTGTCGTGGTGAACAAAGTACTGCCGCCCGCGCCCACGGAGCCGGCCGAGGCGGCGCATCCCGCGGTGCACTGGTATCTGAACCGGCGCAGCGAACAACTGGACGTCATCGCACGGTTACAGCGCGATCTCCCGGGCATCCCGGTAGTGATCGCCCAGCACAGCGGCCCCGAACCGGTCGGGCTCGCTTCGCTGGCGGCGCTGTCGTATGCGGTGGACGCGGACTCGGCGCTGCGCGACAATCCCGCAGAGGTTCGCACAAGTTCCGGGGATCCGGTGGTTCGATGGGAATCGGGCACCGGACTGCATTCGGTGTACGCGTTGCGAATGCACCTGCCCGTCGTCGATTCGGCGACGCTGCGACTGGGACGAGTGGAGGACGATTTGATCGTGGGAGCGGACGGGACCCGCCGACGCGTGCGCCTGGCACCGGTGTTGCGGCGGTGCACGGTCGACGCAGCCGAACTCGACGGGGGCTATCTGGTCGTCCGTTTTCGTCCCGACCCGGAGGCCTGGCCGACATGAGCGGCAGTGATGACGCGGGCGACGAACGACGGCACGGTATGGATGGCGGCGGCGCCCAGGCAGATTCCGGCCGCGGCCAGCGTCCCGGATCGGGCATTTTCGACGACGTCGATGGGCTCGGCGAGTTCGCGGCGGAACTGAAATTGCTGGCCGAGGTCGTCTTGGAGCGAGTCGAACCGATGTTGCGGCACGCCGCTGTCGAGGGCCAGACCGAATGGTCGAGTTGCAGTTGGTGCCCAGTGTGTGCGGCCGCGGCGCTGGTACGCGGTGAGCACCATGACGTGCTCGCCGCGGTCGCAGATCACGGCACCGCGATCGTCACGGTGCTGCGCGAGGCGCTGGCCGGAGTGCCCGTAGAGCCGGTGTGGCAACCCGACGACGTTGCGCCGACAGCCCCATCGGACGATAACTCTGTGTCCCACAATCACACACCACGAGATGACTCGATGCCGAACGACGACAGCACAGCAGCGCACCCACGCGACGGTCATACCGCGCAGCGCTCCGGCCGAACGCGTTCCCGGTACGTCGGCATTCCCGTGACGATCAAGGCATGACGCGCCAGATGGCGGGCGCGCGGCCGCTGACGGTCGGTATCGACGTCGGCGGCACCAACATTCGCGCCTCGGTGGTCGATGGCGACGGCGAGATGCTCGACACCGTGCAGGCGCCGACACCGCATTCGGCACGCGCTCTGGAAGACGCATTGGACCGGGTAGTCCGCGAACTGTGCCGTCGGCACCCGATCGGCGCGGTGGGGCTGGCCGTGGCCGGGTTCATCACCGCCGACCGTTCGACCGTGCGGTTCGCACCGCACCTGCCGTGGAAGGACACCCCGGTCGCGCGGCGGCTGAGCGAGCGTCTCGAGCTTCCGGTGATCCTGGAACACGACGCCAATGCGGCGGCGTGGGCCGAATACCGATTCGGTGCGGCGGCGGGCGGGCACAACGTCGTGCTCGTCGCGATCGGCACCGGCATCGGTGCGGCGCTGCTCATCGACGGCGAACTGTATCGAGGCACCCACGGTGTCGCGCCGGAGCTGGGGCATCTACAGGTGGTGCCGGACGGGCGGGCCTGCCCGTGCGGGAAGCGCGGTTGCTGGGAAAGGTATTGCAGCGGAACAGCGCTGGCCGACACCGCGATCGAGATGCTGGCCACCGACCCGGTGCATTCGACGGTGCTGGCCAGGGATATCTTCCGCGATCCCGGCTCGTTGACCGGACGTCGGGTCGCCGGAGCCGCACAGGACGGCGACCCGCTCGCGGTGCAGGTCATGGCGGACTTCGCACGTTGGCTCGGACTCGGTCTCGCCTTCGTCAGCGACATTTTCGACCCGGATCTCGTCGTCATCGCGGGCGGAGTGAGCAGTTCGGCGCCGCTGTTCCTCGACGAGGCGCGCGAGGAATACGCCCGCGCGATCACCGGCGCAGGCCACCGCCCGCTGGCCAGAATCCGCACCACACAACTGGGTGAGGCCGCGGGCATGATCGGCGCCGCCGAACTCGCGCGGGCCACTCTCGCCGACACCGGTCGCGGCCGATCGCGAGTCGCTCGTACCAGCCACTGAGAACAGACCAATCAGCCACTGAGAACATGTGGTGAGATACGCCGCTCGGCTTGGATGTGATCTGTAACCAGCGGTAAAGTCGGCAATTGAAGCAGGTGTGCCCGCAACGATCCCGGTTTCGGGGGAAGGACGTCATGTTCTACTGGCTGCTGAAGTATGTGCTGCTGGGACCGTTCATGCATCTCTACAACAGGCCCACGGTCGAGGGTGTAGAGAACATTCCGACGGACGGTCCGGCAATCATGGCGGGTAATCACCTCTCCTTCGCGGACTGGCTGTTCGCGCCGCTGCTGAGTCCGCGGCGAATCAACTATCTGGCCAAGGCCGAGTACTTCAATACCCCGGGCATCAAGGGCGCCTTCCAGAAGTGGTTCTTCACCACCTCCGGTCAGTTCCCCATCGACCGCACCGGTGCCGACGCCGCCGAGGACGCCCTCAACGCGGCGCGCAAGCTGCTCGATCAGGGCCGCCTCGTCGGCCTGTACCCCGAAGGCACCCGCTCCCCCGACGGCCGCCTGTACAAGGGCAAGACCGGCCTGGCGCGGCTCGCCCTCGAGACCGGCGTCCCCGTCATCCCGGTTGCCGTCATCGGCACCGACGAGGTCAGCCCGCCCGGACCGTTCCGCTGGCGTCGCCGCAAGGTCACCGTCAAATTCGGTACCCCGATCGACTTCTCGCGCTACGAAGGCATGGGCGGCAACCGCTTCGTCGAACGCGCTGTCACCGACGAGGTCATGTACGAGCTCATGCAGCTCGGCGGCCAAGAGTACGTCGATGTGTACGCGGCCAGCCTCAAGAAGGGCGTGCCCTCCGGGCCGCGCGAAGCTGCCCGCATTCCGGAATCGGCCGCCAGCTGATCTATTTCGTCCGGCCGGGAGCGCACGAGTCTGCGCTCCCGGCCGTTATCGTCGATCCGTGACGGTGCGCGCGAAGATCTGCGGGATCAGGTCCGAAGTCGATCTGCGCATTGCGCTGGCGGCCGGGGCCGACGCCGTCGGTTTCATCTCGGGTGTCACCCATATCAGCGAAGACGCGCTCGATGCCGAGCTGGCCGCCGAATTCTCCCGTGTGGTACCGCCCTTCGTCACTCGAGTGCTGGTGACCCATCTGGAAGCGGCGGACGCGATTCTGGAGCTGGCCGAGCGGGTCGGCGTCGACGCGATTCAAGTCCACGGCCTGGTATCGGATGACACCCTCCGTGCGGTGCGCGCGAACGCCCGCGGGCGCAAGATCATCAAGGCGATCCATGTGGTCGGGCCGGATGTGGTCGATGCCGCGCTGCGGGCGGCATCGGATTGTGATGCCGTACTGCTGGATTCGCGCACCGAAGACCGGCTCGGCGGCACCGGACGGACCCACGATTGGTCGGTGAGTACGGCCGTGGTGACGGCGCTACGCGGTCTCGGCCGCCCGGTGATCCTCGCGGGCGGACTCGGACCGCACAATATTGCCGAGGCGATAGCGCGAGTCGATCCCTTCGCGGTGGACGTCAATAGTGGAGTCGAAACAGCCACGGGCGATAAGAATCCCGATGCCTGCGCGGCGTTTGTGACAGCGGCACACCGGACCGGTCACACCGGATAGCAGCCGGCTACTCGAGAGCGCATTTCGTCCAGAGGCTGAAAGGCCCGGAAATGCCGTAGACAGTTTCGGCGTTGCTGATCGCCTTGCTTTCGGCCTCGGCAATGGTGTCGCCCCGTTCGGAACCCCAGCCGTCGGTTTGGCCGATGACGAGGCTGATGCAGCCGTTGTGCGACCAGCGGGCGGGTGGGCAGCCGGTGCCGCACGCAGCCTCGGCCTCCTGTGCCGCGGCCTCGCCGCTGACCTGGCTGCGGACCCACGACACCTTGTCGGTCTGCGCGTTGTAGGTGGCGGCGATCCAGCGATCATCGGCGTTCGGGACGGGCGTGGTGGTAGCCGCCGCGGTCGCGGGAGCAACCGGTTTGTCCGAGGTGGGGACGGCCGGTGTGGTGCGCTGCGTGGTGGTCTGGTTCTCGCTGGTGCCCGTGGCCTTGATGTCGGCCTGCTCGTTGTACTCGCGCACTCCGATGATCGCGGTGATCGCGAGCACCCCGACCAGTATCGAACCGAACACCACTACAAACCCTGTGGCGCCATCGTTTTCGCCGAGCAGCTCATCCGGTTCGTCCAGTTGCTCCGCCCGCGCGGACCGCCGAACCGGAACCTGCTCGGACTCGTCCGGATACGGCTGCCGAGACGCCCGCTGCCCATCAGGAGGCGGCCGCCTCGGCGCGCGCACTGGTCCATTCGGATATGGTGCGGCCGGCGACTGCTCCGTAGGCGGGCGCAGCGCTCCCTGCCGGTACGGCCCTGCGTCCGGAGACGAAGGATCACTCGACGGCTGCGGTCGAGGCGACCGCACGGACCCGGGCGGGTGCGGCTGCCGAAGAGCCGAGGGCCCCGCAAGAGCCTGCTCCCCGGGTCGACGCGGCGGAGAATTCGGGAACGACTCATCCAGCGAGTGCTCGCCACCCGGATGCTCGATCCCCATCGGGTGCTGCCCACGGGGCGGCGAGTACCCCATTGGAGGCTGCCGCCTGGATGGATGCACCCACTCATCCTCGAACTCATTCACCCGGGAGTACGAGTCATTCGACGAGTGCTCGCTGGACGGACGCGCTGTCCCCGCTGGTCGGGGCCGCCCGGAAGGCAAGTACCCCGACGAAGGCTGCCGCCGGGCAGGACGCCCGGGCTCATTCGAGTACAACTCATCCGAAGCGTGCCCGCCGGCGCGCCGCTCGACCTCTGGTAGGTGTGGCCCGGCAGGAGGCAAAGGCTCGACTGGAGGCTGTTGCCTCGGTGGATGGGCAGGCCCCGGTAGGTGCGGACGTCCGGACGGCGACTGCGCGCCGGGTGGTTGTCCGGAACCGGAGGGGTAGGGCGGGCGGGACCGAGGCGACTGTTCGGCGTGCGGTTGTTCGCTCGGCGGACGGACGGATCCCGGTGGCGACGGCCGCCCGGTCGGAGATGAAGGATCAGTCGGACGCTGTGGTCTCGACGGGCGAACGGACTCGGGTGAGTTCGGCGCGGACTGCTCACGCGGCCGGTGCACGGGCTCGGAGTGGTAAGGCTGTCCGGGCCGGCCCGGCTCATCCCTGGACGGACCCGTCGGATACGACTGCCGCAATGCCTGCTGTCCGGGCGGGGACTGCCTCGGTCCGCGGACCGGCTCGGAGGGATGCGGCGGTTCGGCAGCCGGTCGGCGGGCCGGTGGATAGGCGGATCCTGGCGCGTACCGCTGCCCGGATGGGGGCGGATAGGGCTGCTCAGGGTTGCGCCCGTGCGGGGATGACATCCGTCCCCCCAATCGTTCTCGTCCGAATAATCCAGCGGCCCCACCCTATCCGTCGAGCGCTCGACCTGCGAGGGTCACAAACCACCACAGGCCATGTGAAGCGCGGATCCGACAACCGTGGTGCATGACTTGCAGTTCCGATGGCGGCTCGATGATCTCGGTCACAGGATTCGGTGGCGTCGGCTTGCCGAGCACCGGATGTGACAACCACTCGATATGCGGCGACTCCTCGGTGCACAATCGGCGACTATCCGGTGGCCGGGCCGGCGGGGACGGTGTTCGTGGTCCCGTCGCAACGCCACATCTACGCGTATCCGATGACGACCCTCGCGGTAATTCGCGCCACGACCGTGCTCGCCAACACGCCGTGCTCGGCTACACCCAACACCCGTGGCCGGTCAGCCGGGACGTGTACTGGTGGCGTCGCGACGGCATCGACCTCCCCGCCTCTGTCCAGCACGATGCCGATGAGCTGTGCATCTATCCGTCCGAGACTTCCTCACCGCACTGGACGAGCTCCCCGCCTGACCGCGCACCGGCCCGCCACGAGAATCCGAGCGGCAGTCCGAGATCGAGTACGGGGAAACGCAAGCAGCTCGCTGTACTACAGCAGTATCCGGGCCGGATTGCAGGCGATGGCGGAAAGATATGCGCAATGATGTTCGGCTCGGACGCGCCCCCGCGCGCAACAACGCGAGGACTCCGGTTTACTCGTCGCGGCAGCGAGAATGTGCAGGAGACTACCGCCCGCACGGTACGACTCCCGCTCCGCGCCAACGGGATCCGGGCCGAGATCCGACAGCGCCGATGCGACGCCCCGACTTCCTCGTTCGGGGCGTCGCATCGGCCGCAGACTTCGGGCAACCGCCCGACGCCGCGTAAGAGGTTACGCCGCAACCATTTCGGCGGCAGAGGAACCCGCCCAAATTGGGCTTTATGCGGCGGTCGCATGGGCAGACCGAAGCGGTTCGGAGTGCGATCGGAGGCCGAGAACTTCGGTCGCAGCACGTTCGCCGCTACACCCGCGCCGTGCCAGTAGCACTGACGGAAGTCGGTGGTTTCGGTTGCGGCCCAGTGGATTCCACGGACCGTTCGCCACCGGACGGAACCGGTGAAGACTCCAGAGCGGGTGGTTGCGGTGGGCCACCCGTTCCGATCGCATCAGGTGATGGCATCGAGGTCGGCGCGGGCCGGATGGCAACAGCGCTCGCCGACGGACCATATCGGGCAACCTGCCCATTCGTGGCCGCCTGCTGTGTGAACATTGTGCAAGGCCGGGTCAACCCGACAACAGCCGTTCACCCGCCGTTGAGCTCATTGCGCAAAGGTTGCTCCCATGATTCTCGGTGGTTCGGACTTCGGCGTCTCCCGACGCACCCTGCTGCGTGCCGCTGCTCTCGGTCTCATCGCGACCCCCGCGGTGGCCGCCTGTTCGTCGAACGACGGTCCCACGCTGATCCGCAACCGCCCGAATCTCACCCACGGCGTAGCGGTCGGCGATCCGCGCGCCGACGGTGCGCTGATCTGGGCGCGTTCGGATCAGCCCGCGAAGCTGATCGTGGAGACCGCGGCCACCGAATCCTTCACCGACACCAAGCGCTTCACCGGTCCGCTACTGACCCCGGACTCCGACGGCACCGGCCGCGTGCGCGTCAACGGCCTGCCCGCGGGTCAGCAGGTGCACTACCGGGTGACCCTCGAAGGCGAGGACGGCGCGCGCTCCGAGCCGATCACCGGTGTCTTCCGCACAGTCCCCACCGGCGCTTCCGATATCAAGCTGCAGTGGTCGGGCGATGTGGTCGGCCAGGGCTACGGCATCAACCCCGACCTCGGCGGCATGCAGATCTTCTCCGTTATGGCCGCGCGCGACCCGCACCTGTTCATCCACTCCGGCGACTCCATCTACGCCGACGGCCCACTGCAGGAATCGGTGACGCTGCCCGATGGCCGGATCTGGCGCAATCTGGTGACGGAGGCGAAAAGCGCTGTCGCCCAAACCCTCGACCAGTTCCGCGGCAACTTCGCCTACAACCTGACCGACCAGAACTACCGTCGCTTCAACAGCTCGGTCGCCCAGGTGGTGCAGTGGGACGACCACGAAACGGTCAACAACTGGTACCCAGGCGGCCTGGTCGCGACATCCAAGGGCTACGCCGAGCGCAGCATGGACACCCTTGCGACCCGCTCCTGGCAGGCCTTTCACGAGTGGATGCCGTTGGAGCCGAAGGATGCGGTAGACGGACGCCTCTACCGCAAGATCTCCTACGGCCCGCTGCTGGAGGTCTTCGTGCTGGACATGCGGACCTACAAGGACACCAACGACATCGACAACGGACCCAGCGGACGCATCTTCGGTCCCGCACAAACGACATGGCTGATCGAAGGGCTGCGCGATTCCACGGCCACCTGGAAGCTCATCGCCAACGATCTGCCGCTCGGCGTGATCGTCAAGGACGGCGAACAGAAGGACACCACCGCCTACGAAGGCCCGGCCAACGGCGATCACGGCGCACCGTCGGGCCGCGAAACCGAGATCGCCCGAGTGCTCTCGGCGATCAAGGCGAACAAGGTGGGTGGCGTCGTCTGGCTGACCGCCGACGTGCACTACACCGCCGCCCACCGCTATTCCCCCGAACGCGCCACGTTCACCGACTTCGACGAGTTCTGGGAATTCGTCTCCGGACCGCTGAACGCCGGCGCATTCGGCCCGAATCCGCTGGATGCGACCTTCGGTCCGGAAGCGGTCTTCGTGCATGCCCCACCGGTCCAGAACGCCGCGCCGCTCGACGGCGCCTTCCAACATTTCGGTGAGGTCCTGATCGATGGCAAGTCAAGGGAACTGACGGTCAATTTGTGCGATGCGACCGGATCCGTGCTGTTCAGCCAGCGACTTTCCCCGCAGGATGGATAAGTGACGACTTCGGGCGAGCAGGGGAGGCCGCGCTGTGGTTAGCTTTCGTGCCATGAGCACGCCGCACACTGTCGCCGCCGAAGAATATCTCCCCCGTGACACTGCGGATGTCGTTCGCACTGTACGAGATTCGCGCAGCCGCGCCGATCGGCTCATGGTGCGCGGCGGCGAGCCGTTCGACGACGGGCTCTCGCTGCCCGATCAGCGCACGGTGCTGTCACTGCGGCAGATGAACGCGGTGCTCGATATCAATCTCGGCAGGCGCACGGTGCGGGTACAGGCCGGTGCCAAACTGTCCGATATCGACCGCAGACTCGGCGCGCACGGCCTCGGCCTGCCGATCGTCGGCGACCACCGCGACATCACCGCGGGCGGTTTCGCGTCGGTCGGCGGCGTGAGCACGGCCTCGCACAAGTACGGCATGTTCATCGACCAGATCGTCGATCTGGAGTACGTCGACACCGACGGTCGCATCGGCACCTGCGGACGCAACCATCACACCGAACGCTTCCACCGGATCCTCGGTGCGGGCGGACGAGCGGGCATCATCACCGCGCTCACCCTCGATGCGATCGACATCGACAAGGACCACACCTGGCTGACCACCCATGCCGGCCGGTTCCTGGACTTCGACTCCTTCGTCGAACACGCCTATGCCGAAGTCGCTCGTCCCGGCAACGCGGCACTGCAAGTGGGTCGCTGGGTCGACACCGCGCCGCTGAAAGTGTCGCGGCCGGTCGGCACCGGGCATGTGCAGTTGGGTACGGTGCGCTTCGGCCAGTGGTCGAGCCTCTACCCCACCACGCCGACCCGATCGCTGCGGGCGCGGCGTGAGGTCGGCACCAAGACCAGAAAGTCATTGGGCGTCATCGCCTCTGCCGCGGGCGGGCGCGCAGGCGCCCCGGTGCGCAACGCCGCGGCGGGCGCGTTGATGTTCGCCCCGAAGGTGCTGACGCTGCGCGATGCGGAATACCTCGCCGATACGGTGATCAGCTCGTCCGAACGCGGACCCGCCTACCGGGTGGCCATTTTTGCGCCCCTGTCGAGCTACACCTCGGTGTTCTACCGGCTGCACGATCTGTTTGCCGGACACCGGGAGCGGACCGGATGCTTCACCGTCATCTCCGCGATGACCTACGGCGTGCGCTCGAAGTACCTGCAATCGGAGGCCGCGGTGCACAATCTGCCCGCGGAAGACCACGGCCTCATCACCTTCACCTGCCGTTTGCGGCCCTCGGCGCTGCCCTCGGAACTGTTGCGCGACATCGTGTCCGGAATCGACGAGATCTGCCACTCCGAACAAGCCCTGCGCTACGACTCCACAGATTAGAGTCCTGTTGCGCCGCACATAGTCGCCGGCCGGTAGCTTGTCGCTGCTGGCGGGCACGGGCGGTCGACTTCGACACTGTCGGCGGGGTGTCGATGCGCTAGTTCAGCTCTCTCCTGTGAAGGTGCTGTTCGGATGCTCGAATTCGTCCGGCGGCGAACTATTTCGGCCCGCTACAGCTGACGTTGGCCTGCCCGCCATGCTTGACTCCGGCTCCGGGCAGGCGATCAATGTGGGTCCATGGAGCCCGAATACCGGCGCCGCACCGAACTTCGCGCCCTACGCCCGCTCACAGGCCGCGTGGACCACTTTCGGGCAATGTATGGAGGCCGAGCTCTCGCCGCGCGGCATCCAGGTCACCTCGGTGCACTATCCCGCGCACCGCGCGGACAACGCCGTGACGATCGCGCACTGCAGCGAGGATCCCGCCCGCGAGCCCACCGCGGCGGCCCGCTGGATCGACACCGCCATCCGCACCCGCCCGGCCCGCCTCGAGCCCCGCTTCGCCCGGACCCTCCGCGGCCTCGCTCCACGTTCTACCCACCGCCTCACACACGCCTTCGGCATCTGAGATCCCCGCCCTCAGGGTCTGCCTGGCGATGAGGGATGGCCAGCCGAACGCAAAAGCGCCCCAGTCGGATCCGCCATTCCGATGGGGCGCTTCGTTCTGAACAAGGCAACTGATCTCGCGAGCACATTGGTAGCTCACCGGGCACCGACCAACTCACCAAGCAGGTGACCGCCGGCCGCCGACACCACTGCCGCGGCACCCAGATCCGGCCTGAATACGCGCCAGAGGCGGACCAGCTAGTGCTTCTCTGGGCCGAGGTAGTACTCGAACACCAGACCAGCGGCGGCGCCGAGGATGCACACCACGCCGATGGCGATCAGCCAGAGCTGGAAGAACGCGAAGCCCAGTGCGGTGATGGAGCCCGCGGCGGCCAGGGTGATGGGCCAGAAGCTGCCGGGCGAGAAGAAGCCCAGGTCGCCTGCACCGTCCACGATCTCGGCATCCTCGTAGTCCTCCGGACGCAGGTCGAGGCGACGCGCGACGAAGCGGAAGTAGGTGCCGATGATCAGCGACAGGCCGGCTGTCAGCACGGTGGCGGTGGTGCCCGCCCACTCGACGCCGGTGCGCGACTGCCCGGTGAAGTAGCCGTACACGATTGCCACGATGACGAAGAACACCGTGAGCAGCTCGAAAATCCGCGCTTCGATCTTCATGTCAGATCAGTCCTCACTTGCTGTCGGCCGCGGCCGCGCTCTTGGTCGTGCGGTCGGTGTTGAACGGCCTCGTGGAGGTGGCGACCGGAGATTCACCGATGGACTCGAGCGCCTCGGCGTTGGTCTTGCCTGTCTTGCGCGACTCGATGTACTTGGCGAACTTCTCCGGCGACACGGCACGGACCTCGAAGTTCATCATCGAGTGGAAGGTGCCGCACATCTCGGCGCACCGGCCGACGAACGCGCCTTCCTTCTCGATCTTGGTGATCTGGAAGACGTTATCCGAATGGTTTTCCTTCGGGTTCGGCATCACGTCACGCTTGAACAGGAACTCCGGCACCCAGAAGGCGTGCACCACGTCGGCGGCGGCCAGCTGGAATTCGATGATCTTGCCGGTCGGCAGCACCAGAATCGGAACCTCGGTGCTGGACCCGACGGTCTCGATCTTGTCGTAGTGCAGGTAGGACAGGATGTCGTTCTCCGGCTTGCCGTGCACAGGGCCCGGCTGCGGGTGACCGTCCTTGGTCCGCTCCTTGTACTCCTCGAGCTGCTCCTGGTTGGCGGCCTCACGCGTGGTGTCGATGCCGTCGAACGTGAAGCCGTTCTTGAGGTCGACATTGCGGTAACCGAACTTCCAGTTCCACTGGAACGCGGTCACGTCGACGGTGACGTCGGGGTTGTCGACCTTCTCGTGCACGTAGTTCTGCACGACGACCGTGAAGTAGAACAGCACCGCGATGATGACGAACGGGATCGCGGTGTAGGTCAACTCCAGTGGCACGTTGTAGCCGGTCTGGCGCGGGAACTCCGGGGAGTCCTTCTTCTTGCGGTGGAAGGTGATGGTCCAGAAGGTCAGACCCCACACCAGCACGCCCATCACCAATGCGGCGATGACGGACCAGGTCCACAGCTCACGCATCCGAGTGGCCTGCGGCGTGATGCCCGAGGGCCATCCGAACCGCAGCCAAACATTGTCGATCGAGCAGCCCGAGACGAGCATCGCGGTGATGCCCAACGACACCGCCAGCCCGGCCCGCCGAAGGATCCGGCCCTGCCGACCCCTCGCGGGTCGTGCCCCGATCTCTTCGCTCGCCTTGTGCGCCACGCTCACGCCTTCCTGGTCGCCACACATTCCGACATTGCACCGCCGAGGGTGCGATCGCCTCGGCGCTACGTTCTAAGCACGTTTCAGGCCGTTCGGACGCGGGCGTCGCTTGCTCGCACGCACCACCTGAGAATGGCCTGAGTACTACGCAGCGTAGACCAAACCGGCGTCCGCTTTGTCGTCGGGTCGCATTCGACACTCCGCCGATACCAAATGGCGTGGCCACGGGCGCACGACGCACGGATTCCGCGCGTGCGGCATACTCGGACACTGTATTTCGATCGCCGCGTGCTCCTCCCCTGGGCGCGGTGCCGTCATGGATCAGGGCACGCGCCCCGACCGCAGGAAATGAGGTTGCCGACCCCGTGTGTGGACTGCTCGGATTTCTGACATCTGACGTCGCAGCACCGGACACCGTGGAGCAGGTGTACAACGCCCTGCATTGCGTCCGCCACCGCGGCCCCGACGAGCGTGGCACCTGGCACGACGACCACCTGATCTTCGGTTTCAACCGCCTGTCGATCATCGACATCGAGCACTCGCACCAGCCGCTGCGCTGGGGTCCGCCGGAGAACAGGCAGCGCTATGCGCTGACCTTCAACGGCGAGATCTACAACTACCTGGAGCTGCGCGCGCAGCTGGCCGAGGCGCACGCGGCCGAGTTTCCCGACGGCAAGATCTTCGACACCGAGGGCGACAGCGAGGCGATCGTCGCGGCGTTCCACTATTGGGGCCCCGAAGCGGTGCGGCGGCTGCGCGGCATGTTCGCCTTCGCGATCTGGGACACCGAGACCCAGGAGCTGTTCCTGGCGCGCGACCCGTTCGGCATCAAGCCGCTGTTCCTTGCCACCGGCCCCGGCGGCACCGCATTCGGCAGCGAGAAGAAGAGCCTGCTCGAACTGCTGCCCGCACTCGGCCTGACCGACGCGCTCGACCCGCGCGCGCTGGAGCACTACACAGTGCTGCAGTACGTGCCGGAGCCCGAGACGCTGCACGCCGACATCCGCAGGCTCGAATCCGGCAGCCACGCCACCCTGCGCCAGGGCGAGGCGCCGAAGGTGACCCGGTACTTCACGCCGAAATTCCAGGTGCGTCCCTTCGCGCCCGGCTCAGCGGCCGCCCGCTACCGGGAGATCGCCGAGGCCATGGAGGACTCGGTCGCCAAGCACATGCGCGCGGATGTCACCGTCGGCTCGTTCCTGTCCGGCGGCATCGACTCCACCGCGGTCGCGGCCCTTGCCATGCGGCACAACCCGAAGCTGATCACCTTCACCAGCTGCTTCGAGCGCGAGGGCTACTCCGAGGCGGATGTGGCCGCGGAGACCGCCGAGGCGATCGGCGCGCGGCATGTCATCAAGACCGTCTCTCCCGCCGAGTTCGCGGCAGCGATCCCCGAAATCGTCTGGTACCTGGACGATCCGGTCGCCGATCCGGCGCTGGTTCCGCTGTACTTCGTGGCTAAAGAGGCCCGCAAGCACGTCAAGGTGGTGCTGTCCGGCGAGGGCGCCGACGAGCTGTTCGGCGGCTACACCATCTACCGGGAGCCGTTGTCGCTGAAGCCTTTCGAGCGGCTGCCCGGCGGGCTGCGCAAGCTCGCCGGCAAGCTGTCGGACCGAATCCCCGAGGGCACCAGGGGCAAGAGCCTGCTGCACCGCGGCTCGCTCACCCTCGAAGAGCGCTACTACGGCAATGCGCGCAGCTTCAGCGACAGGCAGCTGCGGTCGGTACTGCGCGATTTCCGGCCCGAATGGACCCATCAGGACGTCACGGCCCCGATCTACGCGCAGTCGCGCGGCTGGGACCCGGTGGCACGCATGCAGCATCTGGACCTGTTCACGTGGCTGCGTGGCGACATCCTGGTCAAGGCCGACAAGATGACCATGGCCAACTCGCTGGAGTTGCGAGTGCCGTTCCTGGACGTCGAGGTGCTGAAGGTCGCCGAGGGGGTGCCCTACGAGCAGAAGATCACCGACGAGACCACCAAATACGCGCTGCGCCGAGCACTCGAGGGCATCGTGCCTCCGCATGTGCTGCACCGCGCCAAGCTCGGTTTCCCGGTCCCGCTGCGGCATTGGCTGCGCGGCGCGGAGCTCTACGACTGGGCACAGCAGACCATCGCGGAATCGCAGACCGATCACCTGCTCGACAAGGGCGCTATCAAGGGCATGCTCGACGACCACCGCACGGGCCGTATCGACCACAGTCGCAGGCTGTGGACGTTGCTGGTGTTCATGATCTGGCACGGCATCTTCGTCGAGAACCGCATCACGCCCGATATCCAGGAGCCTGTCTACCCGGTCTCGCTGTAACTCTTCGCACCTGACCGGCCGGGGTGCCCGGCGTTCGCTCGAAGCCTATACAGCATGCCCGAGCAGGGAGAGAATGAATTTGCTCAGGGTGAGCGGGCAGGCCGGGTAGTCAGGAGATGCCGTCGTGACCACTGCCAGAGACATCATGAAGTCAGGGGCTCAGTGGGTCTCCAAGGAGCAGACCGTGGAGAACGCCGCGCGCATTATGGCCAGGCGCGATGTCGATGCGCTGGTGGTCGGCGACGACAACGACCGCATGTGCGGCGTCATCGGCTACCGCGACATCGTCCTCAGGTGTGTCGCCGAGGGGCTGCCGGCGGCCAGGACCACAGTGGGCGATCTGTGTTCGGGCACCCCCCGCTGGGTTACCTCCGATGCGGACCTCACGAAGGTGCTCGACGAGATGAACAGTCACCACATCAAGCACCTCCCGGTGATCGAGGATCGGCGGTTGATCGGCACGATCGGCGAAACCGACCTGGTCGATCACTTGGACGCCGCCCAACTCGGCGAATTCACCCGGGCCCACGCCGGAACGTGACCCGGGTGAGCCGGGTGAGCCGGGTGAGCCGGGTGAGCCGGGTGAGCCGGGTGAGCCGGGTGAGCCGGGTGAGCCGGGTGAGCCGGGTGAGCCGGGACCGGCCTACAGCAGGGGCTTGATTTCGTCGGCGGCTTCGAGGCCGTACGCCTTGGTGAGGCGCTCCAGGGCATCGTCCTTGTTCAGTGTCCACTCCTGGGTGCCCATGGTCTCCAGAACGAGGACGGCGATCAGCGAGCCGAGCTGGGCGCTGCGCTCCAGGCTCAGGCCCCCGGTGTGGCCGGTGAGGAAGCCGGCACGGAAGGCGTCGCCGACGCCGGTCGGCTCGACCTTGTTCGTCTCCGGGACCACGGATACCCGCACCTCGGTGCCGTCGCGGTCGACGATCTGCACGCCGTTCGAGCCGAGCGTGGTGACGCGGATGCCGACATGGCGCGCGACCTCTTCCTCGCTGAGCCCGGTCTTCTGCAGCAGTAGCGCCCACTCGTACTTGTTGGTGAAAAGATAAGCGGCGCCGTCGATCAGCTGGATGGCTTGATCACCGTCGAGGCGGGCCAGCTGCTGGGACGGATCGGCGGCGAACGGGATGCCGAGCTCGCGACACTGCTGGGTGTGCCGCAGCATGGCGTCGGGATCATTGGCGCCGATGAGCACCAGCTCCAGCTCGTGTTCCTCGGCGAGGTCGCCGATATTGATGTCGCGGGCCTCGCTCATCGCACCCGGGTAGAAAGACGCGATCTGCGCCATATCGTCGTCGGTCGTGCAGACGAACCGCGCCGTGTGCGCCCGGTCGGAGATCTTCACACCGCTGCAGTCGACACCGTTGGCTTCCAGCCAGGCGCGGTACTCGGCGAAATCGGCGCCGACAGCGCCGACCAGCAGCGGCGTCCGGTTCAGCAGGCCCATGGCGTAGGCGATATTGCCCGCGACCCCACCACGGCGGATCTGCAGATCATCGACGAGGAAGCTCAGCGACACATGGTCGAGTTGGTCGGCCAACAGCGCGTCGGCGAACCGTCCGGGGAAACGCATCAGGTGGTCGGTGGCAATCGATGCCGATACTGCGATAGTCACGAGGCTCGCGGTCCTTAGCTGTCGACAGGAAGACACGCCGAGGTAGAACACCCGGCGACAACTTCACCGTATCAACAACAACATGCGTCGAACATCAACAGCCGCCCGGGTGTCAAGGGGGATTGCTTCGAGGCGGCGGCTCAACTGCCCCACAACCGACGGCGGGCCCACCACGCGAATCCGGCGGCACCGATGGTGCGCCCGAATGCGGGCGAGCCCAGCCTCGTCAGCGAGAGAAGCCGCTCTCCGTCCTCAGTTGAACGAATCGCCGCAGGCGCACGAGCCGGTGGCGTTCGGGTTATCGATCGTGAAGCCCTGCTTCTCGATGGTGTCGACGAAATCGATCGAGGCACCCTGCACGTAGGGGGCGCTCATCCGGTCGACCGCCAGCGTGACGCCGCCGAAGTCCGCGACGAGGTCACCGTCGAGCGAGCGGTCGTCGAAGAAGAGCTGGTAGCGCAGGCCGGCACAACCACCGGGCTGCACCGCGATGCGCAGTGCCAGGTCGTCGCGACCCTCCTGGTCGAGCAGCGCCTTCGCCTTCAGGGCGGCCGCTTCGGTCAGCGTCGCACCGTGGGTTTCGGTCTCGTTCTGCACAGTCATGAACTCTCCTAGGGACAGCTGTGTTCAACCCGTGAACAGCACACGGCTCGTGGCTGTCAACACCGTTCCGCAGGCTGCTATTCCCTATCTTGCCATCATCGCCCGCGGACGGAGCACACGACTGCCGGGTGTGAGCGGCGGCACGCCGGTCACCCCTCGCACGCCCGCGGAACCGACCGCATTTCCTGCCGAGTACCGCATCGAATAGCCTGGTCGCTGTGAAATTGTTCCGTCGCGGCGAGTCCAGCACCACCGACGAGAGCGCCGCAGTGACGGCGGGCTCGAACGGCGGCTCGGCCGCGGGCTCCACCCGGACGGCGGCCCCGGCCACCGAGGGCAAGGGCCGTCCCACTCCGAAACGTCGTGACGCGCAAGGCAAGCGCCGCGGTCCGGTCGCTCCCGCACCACTCACCGCGAAGGAGGCCCGCGCCCGGCGCAAGGCCACTCGCGGCAGCAGGGAAGACCGCAAAGCGGCCTCCTCCGAGCGGCGTCTCGCCGCCCAGGAGCGGCGCGCCAGGATGCTCGCAGGCGAGGACAAATACCTCCTGCCACGCGATCAAGGCCCGGTGCGCGCGTTCGTCCGTGACATCGTCGACGGCAGGCGCAACCTCGTCGGCCTGTTCATGCCGATGGCATTGGTGCTGATTCTGTCGATGTTCGTCGCGCCCGCGCTGCAGACCATCGTCACCCTGGCGATGCTGGTCATGATGGCATTCATGATCGCCGAGGGCTTCCTGCTCGGCCGGATCGTGAACAACCGGGTCCGCGAGCGGTTCCCCGACAGCACCGACACCGGCTACCGGCTCGGCTGGTACGCCTTCGTGCGCGCGTCCCAGATCCGCAAAATGCGAGCGCCGAAGCCCCGGGTCACCCCGGGCGACGCTGTGTAGATCCAGACAGCACACAGCAGACCGGCCCGACGCTGTACGCGTCGGGCCGGTCTGCTTTCTGCTGTCGATAGCTCGGGCGCCGGCTTCGGGTTTTCGCCCGGTTTCATCGGTGGTGCGGCATCCGACCGAACATCGCCGACAATTCGGCCTGTTGACGCTGAACGTCACGGTCGACGATGTTCGACGATCCGAAGTGGCCGCAACCTTGCGCGATGACGACTGCGAAACCGACGATGAGGGCGAGGAGAACGAGGAAAGTAATCATGGCAGTAATTTTGCGCTCGCCCACTTTCAGCCGAAAGTGGCTGTACTGACATTGTTCGTAAAGATTCAGCCAGTTACACTGAATCCATGTTGTCCAAGGTCGCCGTTGTCACCACCGGCCCCCTCGCCATGTTCGAATTCGGGGTCGTCTGTGAGGTTTTCGGCCTGGACCGAACCGCCGACGGACTGCCTGCCTTCGACTTCCGCGTGTGCGGCGCCGAACCGGGCAAGCCTTTGCACTCCACCACGCCCGGCGTCACCGTCACCCCGGAGTACGGATTGGCGGAACTGGGCGGAGCCGACCTCGTGGCGATTCCCGCATTCCACGCCTCCCTGCTCGGCCCCGGACTCGATCCGCGCATCGTCGAAAGCGTCCGGGCGGCCGCCGACGCGGGGGCGATCATTCTCACGGTCTGCTCGGGCGTGTTCCTCGCCGGTGCGGCCGGACTCCTCGACGGCCGCAAGTGCACCACGCACTGGCGCTATGTGGACCAACTCGCCGAAATGTTCCCCGAGACCACCGTCGACCCGGACGTCCTGTTCGTCGACGAGGGCAACCTGATCACCAGCGCGGGCACCGCCGCGGGCATCGACGCTTGCCTGCACCTGGTGCGCAGAGAGATCGGCAGCGCCGCCGCCAACGGCATCGCGCGGCGCATGGTGGTGCCGCCGCAACGCGACGGAGGGCAACGCCAGTTCATCGAGCGCCCCGTTGCCGCGTGCACTTCCGACAGCCTCAGCGCCACGCTGCAATGGATGAGCGAGAACCTCGAACTCCAGCACACCATCGACGATCTCGCCGGTCGCTCGGTGATGTCGACGAGAACCTTCGCCCGCCGCTTCGCCGCCGAGACCGGAACCACCCCGGTGAAATGGCTGACCAACCAGCGTGTCCTCTACGCCAAGCACCTCCTGGAAGACACCGACGACGGCCTGGAACACATCGCCGCCCAAGCCGGCTTCGGCTCCGGCGCCCTCCTACGTCACCACTTCCAACGCATCGTCGGCATCGCCCCCACCGAGTACCGCCGCCGCTTCGGTGGACATCCGACTGCTGAAGCAGACAGCGCGTAATCGCCCTTCCACGCTCGACGTCGGTCCGTTATCGGGCGCACCGGTCGCAGCGCCCGACCGATCAGCCGGGCAGACCAGGCCCGATGCGGTCGGCGTTGATACGGTTGCGCACGTGTCGGACAGCTCACCCACTCCCAGGCGCGTGCGCCGCACCCGCAGGACATTGGTCCTGGGCGGTGCCCGGTCCGGCAAATCCGCGTTCGCGGAAGCGCTGGCGGCCGACCCGGGGCCGGTGCGTTATCTCGCCACCGCGGTCCTCGATCCCGCCGATCTCGACTTCGCCGAACGCATCGCTCGGCATCGCGACCGCAGGCCGGCCGACTGGACGGTTGTCGAAAGTGCCGATCCCACAGCGGTTCTCACCGATTCGGCGAGCGCCGCCGCGGCCGGCGCGACCTTGATCGACGACGTCGGCACGTGGCTCACCGCACGCATCGACGCCCGTGCCGCCTGGGAATCCCCACGCGGCACCATCGCCCCTGACACCGACGCATTCGTCGGAGCGGTCGAGGCCTATACGCACCGACTGGTGATCGTCAGCCCCGAGGTCGGGATGGGCGTCATCCCCGCCACCCGATCCGGTCGCCTGTTCCGCGACGAAATCGGGACCCTCAACCAGCGCCTCGCCGCCATCTGCGACGAAGCCTTCTTGGTCGTCGCGGGCCTGCCCATCCACCTCAAATAGTGGGAACCGGGCGATGTGCGCGGCGGTATCCGGGGCGGGCAGTATGAGGCGGCGTAGGAACGAACTGCTCTGACCCCGAAAGGCTCGACAGTGACACACGGATTCGGACCGGTTGCGGCGCCCGACGCGCAGATTCGGGCGGCAGCGCAGCAGCGGCAGGCGCAGCTGACCAAACCCGGTGGTGCGCTGGGACGGCTCGAGGAACTGGGCAACTGGGTGGCGGCATGTCAGGGCGTGTGCCCGCCGAAGCAGTTCGAGCGGGCCCGCGTTGTGGTGTTCGCGGGCGATCACGGTGTCGCGCGGCACGGGGTGTCGGCGTATCCGAGCGAGGTGACCGCGCAGATGGTCGCCAATTTCCTGGGCGGCGGCGCCGCGGTGAACGCGCTGGCCGCGGTGGCGGGCGCGACCGTCCGGGTGGCCGATATCTCCGTCGACACCGACACCGATCCGCAGATCGGCAAGCACAAGGTGCGCCGATCCGGCGGGGCCATCGACCGCGAGGACGCGCTCAGCACCGAGGAAGTACAGGCGGCGCTCTCGGCAGGCATCGCGATCGCCGACGAGGAAATCGACGCGGGCGCAGACCTGCTCATCGCCGGCGACATGGGAATCGGCAATACCACGCCCGCGACCGTGCTCATCGCGACCCTCACCGACACCGAACCGGTTGCCGCGGTCGGGCGCGGCACCGGCGTCGACGATGACGGCTGGGCGCGCAAGGTCGCCGCGATTCGTGATGCCATGCGCCGCGCCCGCCCCATAGCCAAAGATCCCGTCGAGCTGCTGCGCGTTGCCGCAGGCGCCGATTTCGCCGCCATGGCGGGCTTTCTGGCCCAGGCGGCCGCCCGCCGCACTCCCGTCATCCTCGACGGCGTGGTCGTCACCGCCGCCGCACTGGTCGCCGAAGACCTGGCCGCGGGCGCCAGCGCCTGGTGGCTTGCAGGCCATCGCTCCACCGAACCCGCCCACACCCTGGCTCTCACCCGATTGCGCCTCGAACCACTACTCGACCTGAACATGCGCCTCGGCGAAGGTTCCGGTGCACTGACTGCCCTCCCCATCCTGCGCGCCGCCGTCGCCACCCTCGCCGACATGGCAACGTTCGCCGAAGCGGGCGTCAGCACGGCCGAACCAGCGGCGGAGGACAGCGTGTCCGGCGCGAACGCCGACGATGAGGGAGGATCCTCGGGCACGGCAGTTCCGTCCAGCGCATCCGACAGCAGTACGGGCGTCTCCGCCGACGGCACGGTGCACGAATCACCGGACACGAAGCCGGATCTGACGAAATGAACGGCCGGCAACCGCGGCTGGGTCGGTGCGCATGAACGAGTTGCGGCTGGCGGTTTCCTGGCTGACGGTGGTGCCGGTCCGAGGGCCGGACACCGTGGACCGTGCGACGGCCGGCCAGGCAATTGCGTTGGCGCCGTTGGTCGGTGGCGTGCTCGGCGCCGCGGCCGCCGGGCTGTTGTGGGTACTGATCTGGGCGGGAGTGGCCGCGCCGCTGGCCGGGCTGCTCGTGGTCGCGGCGTTGGCGTTGCTCACCCGTGGCATGCACCTGGACGGCCTCGCCGACACCATGGACGGACTGGGCAGTTACGGACCGCCCGAACGCGCAAGGCAGATCATGAAATCCGGCGGCGTCGGGCCCTTCGGAGTCGCGGCCGTCGTGTTTTCCATTGGCATCCAGGCATTTTCGTTCGCTGCGCTGGCCCAGGCCGAGCGCTGGTTTGCGGTGATTCTCGCGGTGGTCGTGGGCCGGATCGTGGTGGTGCTCGCGTGCAGGCAGGGCATCGACGCCGCACCCGACGCCGGATTCGGGGCCCTCGTCGCGGGAACCCAATCCAGGCTCATCGTCGTAGTGTGGGCAGCAGCCGCGATCACCGCAGGTCTGTCGGTCGTCCCCCACCATCGGTGGCTCGGCCCACTCGCCGTCTTCCTCACACTGACCGTCTCGGCCCTGCTGGTCGGACACTGTGTCCGCCGATTCGGCGGCCTCTCCGGCGACATCCTCGGTGCCACCCTGGAGATCTCGGTCGCCCTGACCGCGGCAGCTCTCGCATTCCGCGCTTGACCGCTCGCGTTGGACCAAGGGCCGGGTGTCGGACAATACAGTCTGGGTCACTGGAATTTTCCGGCCGCGCCGGACGAATCGTCTGGGCCGGGCAATAAGGTGTGCGGTATGTCTTCCGAGCGCCTGTATTTTCGTCAGTTGTTGTCCGGGCGGGACTTCGCCGTAGGTGATCCGATCGCGACGCAGATGCGGAATTTCGCATATCTGATCGGCGATCGCGAGACCGGGGAATGCCTGGTGGTTGATCCGGCGTATGCGGCGGGCGACCTGGTCGACATCGTCGAAGGCGACGGGCTGCGAATGACCGGCGTGCTCGCCACCCACCACCACCCCGACCACGTGGGCGGCACCATGCTCGGGTTCACCCTGCGCGGCGTGCGTGAGCTGCTCGAAAAGACGAGTATCCCAGTGCATGTCAATGCCGAGGAACTGTCCTGGGTCGCCAACGTCACCGGCATTGCGCCCAGCGAGCTCACCGGCCACCAGCACGGCGACAAGGTCACCGTCGGCGCCTTCGACATCGAACTCCTGCACACCCCCGGCCACACTCCCGGCAGCCAGTGCTTCCTGTTCGACGACCGCCTCATCGCAGGCGACACCCTCTTCGTCGACGGCTGCGGCCGCACCGACTTCCCCGGCGGCGACTCGGACGAAATGTTCCGCAGCCTGCGCTACCTCGCCGACCTCCCCGGCAACCCCATCGTCTACCCGGGCCACTGGTACTCCCAAGAACCCTCGGCTCCCCTCGCGTCGGTCAAAGACACCAACTACGTCATGCGCCCCAAAACCCTCGACGAATGGCACATGTTCATGCCCAGCTGACCTCAGACCTCGAGCGGCACACGGTCGCGACGACGCGAGCACCACGGTGCGCCACCCACAGACCAGTGCTCGCGACCAACGGGACATGGCTGCGGTAGACAGCGGGAGACGGTTCCGTCATGTCCTGTTTCATCGACAGAGGGCAGGAAGGAAGCCCGGTGAACGGTGAGTGGCGCATGGACGCGGCACACCGCGTGCGGCAACCGCCGTGGTGTGCCACTCACCGACCTCACCACGGGAAGCGGGGACAATGCGGCCCGCAAGTGACCGGCGGACTCCACTGTCGCCGAGACATAGCGCCGCTGGTTTCCGCTGCGGCACGGAGGCCACAGAGGCGGAGATGGTGGGGCGGCGCGATGGGGCCGTCCTGGGTTGCGGACCCGGGTGGGTCGGCTTGTTACATGCCACGCATCCAACCGTGGATGTCGGCGAATGTGCCGCGTTGGATGCCGGTGAGGGTGTCGCGCAGAGCCATGGTGACCTCGCCGGGTTCGCCTCCGCCGATGGCGAATTCGTCGTCGGCGGAGCGGACCCAGCCGACAGGGGTGATCACGGCGGCGGTGCCGCAGGCGAAAACCTCGGTGATCTCACCGGACTCGGCGCCCTTACGCCATTCCTCGACCGAGACCTTGCGCTCCTCGACCGGGTAGCCCGCATCGGCGGCCAGGGTGAGCAGGGAGTCACGGGTGATGCCCGGCAGCAGCGAACCGGACAGTTCCGGGGTCACCAGGCGCGCGTCCGAGCCGGAGCCGAAGACGAAGAACAGGTTGTTGGTGCCCATCTCCTCGACGTAGCGGCGTTCGCAGGCGTCCAGCCAGACCACCTGGTCGCAGCCCTTTTCGGAGGCCTGCGCCTGGGCGAGCAGCGAGGCTGCGTAGTTGCCCGCGACCTTGGCCTCACCGGTTCCGCCGGGCGCGGCGCGCACGTATTCGGTGGACAGCCACACCCGCACCGGCTTGACGCCGCGCGGGAAGTACGCGCCCGCAGGCGAACCGAGCAGCAGGTACTTGTAGGCCGTCGCGGGCTTCACACCGAGACCTGCCTCGGTGGCAAACATGAACGGGCGCAGGTAGAGCGACTCCTCGCCGCCCGCCGCGGGCACCCAGCCGCCGTCGAGCTCCAGCAGCTGCCGCACCGATTCGATGAACAGCTCCTCCGGCAATTCCGCCATCGCCATGCGGCGCGCGGACTTGCGGAACCGTGCGGCGTTCGCGTCGATGCGGAAGCAGGAGATGCTGCCGTCGTTCTGACGGTAGGCCTTCAGACCCTCGAAGATGGCTTGGCCGTAGTGGAACACCATCGTCGCCGGGTCCAGGGGTAGTGGACCGTACGGCTCGATGCGGGCGTTGCCCCAGCCTTCGGCCTCGGTGTAGTCGATCGACACCATGTGGTCGGTGAAGAAGCGCCCGAACCCGGGTGCCGCGAGGATCTCCTGTACCCGCTGCGCCGGGGTGAGCGCGGGATGCGGAACACGGGTGAACTGTGCGGCAACGGTCATGAGCCTGATCCTATCGGGCGTCGATTCCCCGGTGTACGCCTGTTCCGCAAGCCTGCACAGACATCCCGTTTTCGGCTCGATCACATAGCAACTTGTCACCCGACACGCCGTGCACCCGGTGTGTGAACGCCCGATCCTGCCGCAATGCGTCCCGGCAGCCCCATCCCGGACAACGCACATCCGAACCACCCGATCCGGCCCCGGTGCGCGCCGAGCAGGAGCCGGCGGGCCGATCATCCGGCCTGCGCTTGCGCAGTACGGACACAGGTGACGCGCTGGTTTCGACGATGGCTCGCGCGGGCCTCGACATACCGGGCGCCGGGTCGACGACCCGATCGCCGCCCACGCGGACCTACTTGGTGTTGGTTTCGACGAAGGGCGGGCGGATGATTTCGCAGCGGAGCCGACGACCGCGGACGTCGACCTCTACCTCGGTGCCGGGCTGCAGGTCGGCTTCGGTGTCGAGGAGCGCGAGGGCGATGCCGATCTTCAAGGTGGGTGAGAAGGTGCCCGAGGTGGTTTCGCCGACCGGTTCGCCGTCGCGCAGCACCGTCTGGCCCTGGCGCAGCACGCCGCGGTCGAGTGCCTTCAGGCCCAACAGGATTCGGCGTGGGCCCGCCGACTTCTCCTGCTCCAGTGCGGTTTTGCCCCAGAACTCGGGCTTTTTCCAGCCGACGGCCCAGCCGGTGCGCGCCTGTACCGGCGAGATCTCGAGTGACAGTTCGTGTCCGTGCAGCGGATAACCCATTTCGGTGCGCAGGGTGTCGCGGGCGCCGAGACCGGCGGGCTGACCATCGGCGGCACGCACCTGCTCGACGAGAGCACGGAACAGCGGCTCGGCATCGGCCCAGCGGGGCAGCAGTTCGAAGCCGTGCTCGCCGGTGTAGCCGGTGCGGCACACCCGAACCGGTCGACCATCCCACTCGGCTTCGGCGTAGGCCATGTACTCCATGTCGGTGGGCAGCCCGAGCGCGGCGAGCACCTCGGTCGAACGCGGTCCCTGCACCGCGAACACCCCATATTCGCGATGCTCGTCGGTCACCGTGATGCCTTCGGGTGCCACCTTCTGCAGCTCGGCGACCACCGCGGCGGTGTTGGCGGCGTTGGGGACGAGGAAGATCTCGTCATCGCTGACGTAGTAGGCGATCAGATCGTCGATCACACCGCCGTCGGGCGCACAGCACAGGGTGTACTGCGCCTTGCCCGGACGGATCCGGCCGAGGTCGTTGGTGAGCGCCGAATTCACGAACTCGGCAGCGCCTGCACCGCGCACGGTCGCCTTGCCGAGGTGGCTGACATCGAATAATCCGACCGTCGTGCGGACGGCCTGATGCTCGGCAACCGTGCCCGCATACGACACCGGCATTTCCCACCCGCCGAACGGCGCGAAACTCGCCCCGAGCTCGACGTGAACACCATGGATCGGGCCTTGCAGCAGGTTCGTATCGGTCACCACGGGAGCTTAACCCCGGCGGATTCGCCCTCCGGCCCGTACCTGCTGTTGATCCGGGTTGCGTCGTCAGCCTCGAAACCACATCGGGATCAACGTCGGTCCACCCTCGGGCAGCGTATGCGTCACGCTGTCACGCACGAAACCGCAGCGGGTGTACAGACGGGCCGAACGTTCGGTACTGGCTTCCAGGAATGCCGGGACGCCCGCATCGGAGGCGGCTTTCAACCGCTCGCCGAGAATCGCGGCGCCTGCGCCTTTGCCGCGGTGCTGTGGCACCGTCAGGATCACCTGGAGATAGCGGTGCGGGAACTCTCGGGGATGTTCGCTCGAGAGCAGTTCCATCACGGTGGCTGCGCGCTGTAGCGGGCGCAGGTCGGGCAGAGCGCCGGCGCGTTCCCTGGCTTCGGTGGCTTCGGACTCGAATCGTGACACCGACGTGACAGCCTGCCAGACCGACACCGCCCATATCTCATCGTCGAGCCCCGCGGTCCACACCTCGTCCTCGCGCAATGCGCTGTCGATCAGGGCAGGCACGTAGCCGGCCTGGAACTGCTCGACCGAATACCCTTCCAGCACCCATGCACTCACCGCCTCGTCCACGCCGCCCGCGGCGAAGGCCTCGATCAGCGCATCGCGCCGGCCGACATCGCCGCGCCGGACCGTCAACGTTGTTTCCATCTGTTGTCCTCACGCTCGGAACAGTGTGTGCTTTCGCCAAGGTATGGACAGCACATGGGTTTTGCTAGCATTTCGTCACACTGATTCGTGTGTCGAAATGGGAAACGTGATGAGGTGTGCGACCTGCGGCGGGCAACTCCTGCAGCCGATGAAGGGTCGCCGCCGCCGCTATTGCTCGCGGTCGTGTCAGGCCCGCGCCTACCGGTCACGCCGCGATGCGGTGATCGCGCCGCGGCGCACCGTGCGGCCCGCCCGCCTCACCACCGTCGGCATCGTGCGCGCCGCCGTCGAGGTAGCCGACAATGACGGCATCGATGGGCTCTCGATGCGTCGTTTGGCAGGCGACCTCGGTATCGCGACAGCGAGCCTGTACCGCCACTTTCCCGACCGTGAGGCACTGCTTGCCGCGATGGCCGAACTCGTGCTCGCCGAAATCCCGCCACCCCCGGCACATTCGACGGACTGGCGGGCCCGGCTCACGCACGAGGCACGCGAAGAGTGGCGGCTCTACCGCGGGCACCCGTGGATGCTGACGGTCCTCGCGCGCACCCGCCCACCACTGGGGCCCGCCCTGTTCGACATCGTGGAACGCTCCCTCTCGGCCCTGGATCGCCCAGGTCTGCCGCCCGAGCAGATGCTCGCGATCTATCTGTCGGTCTCCGGTCTGGTCCAGGGCCTCGCACTGCTGTGGAGCTCCGAGCGGGCAGACCGGATCGGCGGTGTGGAACCACGCGCCTGGTCGGATGCGCTGCGCGGCGAGCTCCCGGAACTCCTGGACCCCACCACCCGACCAGTGCTGCACCGACTCTTCACCAACGCTCCCACCGGCCTGGATCTCAATTTCGACGCCCTGCTGGAGATCGGACTCGAATTGCTGCTCGACGGCGTCGCGATGCGCCACCTGCCGCTCACCCAATAGCCTGGGCCCATGACCGCTGTTGCAGATCGTTCACTAGGACCGGAATTGGCTCGCACACAGACCGTCGGGCCCGACACCGATGTGCTCGTCATCGGATTGACCTCCTCGGAGAACGGCCCGGCGATCGCGCCCGATGACCTGTTCAGTGACGTGCTCGACGCCGACATCCGCGCGGAGTTGCTGGACCAGCTCGGCGCGGTCGGCGCGAAGGGCAAGGCCGAGGAATTGTCCAGGGTGCCCGCGCCCGCCGGGCTGGACGGGGTGACCAGCGTGCTCGCGGTCGGCCTCGGCGCGCCCGACAAGGTCGACGCCGAGCAGATCCGCCGCTCGGCCGGTGTCGCGGCGCGTGCGCTGTCGGGGACCGAGCTGGTGGCGACCACCCTCTCGGGCCTCGACCTCGGCGCCGCCGCCGAGGGCTTCTACCTCGGCGCGTACGCGTTCACGCCGTTCAAGTCGGGCAAGTCCGCGCCGAAGCCCGACGAGCGCCCGGTGGCCAGGGTCGAACTGCTGGTGCCGGAGCCGGAATTCGGCGAGGCGGCGCTGATCAAGGCGCAACTGGTCGCCGAGGCCGTCGCCACCGCCCGGGATTTCGTCAACACCCCGCCGAGCCATCTCTTCCCCGCCGAATTCGCCGCGCGTGCGCAGGTATTGGCCGAGGCGGCCGGGCTCGAGGTCGAGGTGCTCGACGAACAGGCCTTGGAGGCAGGGGGGTTCGGTGGCGTGCTCGGCGTCGGCAAGGGTTCATCGCGCCCGCCGCGCCTGGTACGGATCACCTACGCGGGCGGTCCCAAGAAGGTCGCGCTGATCGGTAAGGGCATTACCTTCGACACCGGCGGCATCTCCATCAAGCCCGCGCAGAACATGGAGAACATGACCTCGGACATGGCGGGCGCCGCCGCGGTCGTCGCCACCACACTGCTGGCCGCCCGCCTCGGTCTGCCGGTCACCGTCACCGCGACCGTCCCGATGGCCGAGAACATGCCGTCGGCCACCGCACAGCGCCCCGGCGATGTGCTCACCCAGTACGGCGGCACCACCGTCGAGGTGATCAATACCGATGCCGAGGGCCGTCTCATCCTCGCCGACGCGATCGTGCGGGCCGGCGAGGACGAACCCGACTACCTCATCGACGTGGCGACCCTGACCGGCGCCCAGATGGTCGCGCTCGGCACCAGGACCCCCGGCGTGATGGGTACCGACGAGTTCCGTGACCGGGTCGCGAAGATCTCCCGCGAGGTCGGCGAAAACGGCTGGGCCATGCCGCTTCCCACGGAACTGCGCGCGGACCTGAACTCCAAGATCGCCGACCTCGCCAATGTCGCGCCGCACCGCTGGGGCGGCATGCTTTCGGCAGCGCTGTTCCTCAAGGAGTTCGTGCCCGAGGGCGTGCAGTGGGCGCACCTGGATGTCGCGGGCCCGGCTTACAACACCGGCGGCCCGTTCGGCTACATCGGCAAGGGTGGCACCGGTGTCCCGGTTCGCACCCTCATCGCGGTGATCGAGGACATCGCCGCCGAGTAGTCATCCCGACGCCGTCCGAAGGTCGCCCGATCCGCCGCATTCCGGCACCGGGCGACCTTCGGCCGGGCCGTGCGGGTGAACATATTGAACGAAACTGCGGGCCGGAACCTACAGATCGCGCAGATCCCGCTCCATCGCGCGCTGTCGCTCGGTGCGCTTCCTGGCGTCGTAATCGCGCATCCGTTGCGGATAGCCGGTTTTGCGCACGTCGTAGACCGGGATGTGCAAATCTCCGGCAAGCCGCTGCGCGCCGCGCTCGCCGACCACCCGCCGGGTCCATTCCCCATCAACGGCAATAAGCACGACAGTGACGTCGGTCACTGTGGTTTTCGGTTCGATGTACCCCTCGACCCCGGCGTGGGCGCGCACCCACTGAGCCAGATAGCGGGCATCGTCGCTATGCGAGGAACCCGCACGTAGAACGCCGCTGCCCCGGGCTGCGACACCACGAAAACGATCCAGCAAACCCACCGCAGTCGACCTCCTGTCCGACACCGGGAATCGTTCGTCACCGGTCTTCCCATCTTGCCAGCTCTGTGCAGTTCGCTGCCCTGTGCTACCTGAGAAGCGGACGGGTGCAAGGATGGAACGCGGTACAAGAACCACACGGATCTCCGGTGCCACGCACAATGATCGGTGGCTTTCGAGCATTCATCGCGACCCGCGATGCGTGCTCGCAGAGAGATCAACTGTTGTAGAACCCGTCGAGCAGTCAGAGGAGTCAACGGACATGGCCTTCTCCGTCCAGATGCCGGCTCTTGGTGAGAGCGTCACCGAGGGAACGGTGACAAGGTGGCTGAAGCAGGAAGGAGACACGGTCGAGGTCGACGAGCCACTGCTCGAGGTCTCCACCGACAAGGTCGACACCGAGATCCCGTCGCCAACTGCGGGCGTGTTGTCGAAGATCGTCGCCCAAGAAGATGATGTGGTCGAGGTCGGCGGTGAACTCGGCGTGATCAGCGAAGCCGGTGAAGCCCCCGCGCCCGCCGCAGCTCCTGCCCCCGAAGCCGCGCAAGCACCCGCCCCGGCACCGGCTCCCGCGCCCGAACCGGCTCCCACGCCGGTCGCCGCAGCGGCACCCGCACCTGCGGCACCTGCCGCGCCCGCGGCGGCCGCCGGATCGGGTACCCCGGTCAAGATGCCGGAACTCGGCGAATCGGTCACCGAGGGCACCGTCACCCGCTGGCTGAAGGCCGTCGGTGACCAGATCGCCGTCGACGAGCCGCTGCTCGAGGTCTCCACCGACAAGGTGGACACCGAGATCCCGTCGCCCGTCGCAGGCACCCTGCTGGAGATCACCGCGCAGGAAGACGACGTTGTCGCGGTCGGTGGACAGCTCGGCGTCGTCGGCACCGGGTCTCCGGCCGCCGCAGCCCCGGCTGCACCGGCACCAGCGCCCGCACCTGCGGCACCTGCACCCGCCCCGGCGCCGGCTCCTCCGGCTCCGGCACCTGCGCCTGCTCCCGCAGCCGCCGCTCCGGCACCCGCACCTGCGGCACCCAAGCCCGCTCCGGTTCCGGCCGCTGTGGCCGCTGCGCCGGCCGCGGACTCCTCCGGCAACGGCGCAACCCCGTATGTCACTCCCCTGGTCCGCAAGCTGGCCGAGGAGAACGCCGTCGACCTGACGGCACTGACCGGTTCCGGTGTCGGCGGACGCATCCGCAAGCAGGATGTGCTCGCCGCCGCGGAAGCCAAGAAGGCACCGGCCGCCGCGCCGTCGGCGCCCGCACCGGCCGTCAAGGCGCCCGCACCCGCACCGGCCGCGGCGCAGTCACAGCTCGCGCACCTGCGTGGCACTGTGCAGAAGGCCAGCCGCATCCGGCAGATCACCGCGACCAAGACCAGGGAATCGCTGCAGACCACCGCGCAGCTGACCCAGGTGCACGAGGCGGATGTCACCAAGATCGCCGCGCTGCGCAGCCTCGCGAAGGCGTCGTTCAAGGAGCGTGAGGGTGTCAACCTGACGTTCCTGCCGTTCTTCGCCAAGGCGGTCGTCGAGGCGCTCGGCGTGCACCCGAACGTCAACGCCAGCTACGACGAGGGCACCAAGGAGATCACCTACCACGCTTCGGTGCACCTCGGCATTGCCGTCGACACCGAGCAGGGTCTGCTCTCCCCGGTGATCCACAACGCGAGCGACCTGTCGCTGGCCGGGCTGGCGCGTGCCATCGCGGACATCGCCAACCGCGCGCGCAACGGCGGCCTCAAGCCCGACGAGTTGGCCGGTGGCACCTTCACCATCACCAATATCGGCAGCCAGGGCGCACTGTTCGACACCCCGATCCTGGTGCCGCCGCAGGCGGGCATGCTCGGCACGGGTGCCATCGTCAAGCGCCCTGTGGTCGTCACCGACGAGACGGGCAACGAATCCATCGGCGTCCGTTCGATGTGCTATCTGCCGCTCACCTACGATCACCGCCTCATCGATGGCGCCGACGCGGGTCGGTTCCTGACCACGATCCGGCACCGGCTCGAGGAAGCGGCGTTCGAAGCTGATCTCGGCCTGTAATTCGGGAAGGTCGGACTGTCACGCATGAAGGTGGTGATCGCCGGTTCGTCCGGACTGATCGGGACGGCGCTCGTCGTGGCACTTCGCCGCGACGGGCATGACGTCGCCCGCCTCGTCAGGCGTCCGGCCGCGGCCCCGGACGAGTACGTGTGGGATCCCGCTCGCGCCGAATTGGACGAGCGGGCCCTGCGCGGCGCGGACGCGGTGGTCAATCTGTGCGGCGCGAGCATCGGGCGCCGGCGCTGGAACGGCAGTTACAAGCAGGAACTGCGCGACAGCCGAATCACTCCGACCGATGTGCTCGCCAACGCTGTCGCCGCAGCAGGCGTTCCGGTGCTGGTCAACGGCAGCGGCGTGCACTACTACGGCGGCGAGACCGGCGACCGCGTCGTCGACGAAACCTCGCCCGTCGGTGCGGGTTTCCTCGCCACCCTGTGCCGCGATTGGGAGGCCGCGACCGAACCCGCCACCGCCGCAGGCGTGCGCACGGTGTTACTGCGTAGTGCCGTGGTGTTGTCGCACAGTGGTGGCATGCTCGGCATGCTGCAGCCGCTGTATTCGCTCGGCCTCGGCGGCCGACTCGGCAACGGCAGGCAGTACACGCCGTGGATCTCGATGGACGACGAGATCGGCGCAATCATCTTCGCGCTCATCGACGACACGATCTCCGGTCCGATCAACGCGGTCGGACCGGCGCCGGTCACCAACGCCGAATTCAACCGCGCGCTCGGCCGGGCACTGCACCGTCCGACCCCCATGGTGGTGCCCGCGTTCGCGCTGCGCGCGCTGATCGGTGAGTTCGCGCAGGAGGCGATCCTGCACGGACCACGAGCCATCCCCACCGCACTCGAGGAAGCGGGCTATCCGTTCCAGCACCACACCATCGGCGCCGCGCTCGCGGCGACGTTGGGTCGCGAGGGAGATGAGCGATGACCGAACTGCAAACGCGACCGGTGCTGGTTGTCCGCGACGCACACGAAGGCGATCTGCCGTCGGTGCTGGAGATCCACAACGCGAATATCGCCACCTCCACGGCCATTTGGGACGAGGAGCAGGTCGTCCTCGACGAGCGGCAAGCCTGGTTCCGGACCCGCACCGCCGCCGGAATGCCGATTCTCGTTGCCGACATCGACGGCGAAGTCGCCGGTTATGCCAGCTACGGCCCGTGGCGGCCCAAGTCCGGCTACCGGTTCTCGGTGGAGAACTCGGTGTACGTCGCAGACCGATTCCAGCGGCGCGGGGTCGCCACCGCACTGCTCACCGAGTTGGTCGCGCGGGCGCGCGCCAGCGGCACCGTGCACGCGATGATCGCCGCGATCGAATCGAGCAACACCGGGTCGATCGCATTGCACGAACGCTTCGACTTCCACACCGTCGGCGAACTCCCGCAGGTGGGCTGGAAGTTCGAGCGCTGGATGGACCTGACGCTGATGCAATTGACGTTGCCTATCGATCCGCACTAGCGGCCTGCCAACCCCGAGCTATCGACCCGAGCGGCGTCCAGCCGTCTCGGGCAGCTGCCGTGCGAGAGCCGGTGATCGAGCCGGTTACCGTGTGGCATCCCCCACACCACATCGGTAGAACCTGTGATCCGGCTGAGCGTACCGTCGAGGACGTGAACGACACGCGCACCACGTGGTCCGCCAGATTCGACACGACCCCGATCGTGGTCAAGGATCTCGGACTCATCGACTACCACAGTGCCTGGGACCTGCAGCGCAACATCGCCGCCGAGCGGGCCGACGGCGTCGGAAACGATCACCTGCTGCTGCTCGAGCACCCGTCGGTGTACACGGCGGGCCGGCGCACCGAGGCCGAGGATCTGCCGATCGACGGCAGTCCGGTGGTCGAGGTCGATCGCGGCGGCAAGATCACCTGGCACGGGCCGGGCCAGCTCGTCGGCTATCCGATCGTGCGGCTCGCGGAACCGGTGGACGTGGTGCAGTACGTGCGCAGGCTGGAAGAGGCGCTGATCACCGTGTGCACCCAGCTCGGCCTGACCTGCGGCCGCATCGAGGGCCGATCGGGTGTATGGCTGCCCGCGACCGAGCTCTTCGCCGAACGCAAGATCGCCGCCATCGGTGTGCGTGTGCAGCGTGGCGTTGCCCTGCACGGCATTTCGCTGAACTGCAATTCCGCGCTCGACGGCTTCCAGGCGATCGTGCCGTGCGGCATCCGTGACGCGGGCGTCACCACGCTGACCCGCGAGCTCGGCCGCGAAGTGACGGTGGCCGAGGTCAAGCCGGCGGTTACCGACGCGATCATCCGCGCGCTCGACGGCGAACTTCCGGTGACCACGCACGACATCGTGCGCGTCACACCGCAGCCCGCACCGGGCGTCGGCGCGTGACCGCGGTGACCGATGGCGCGGCGGCGGGGGAAAACACCGGGCGTAGCATCGGTTCGGTGACCTCAGCTTCAGCACCAGCAGGACGCAAACTGCTACGCATCGAGGCGCGCAACGCGGAAACCCCGATCGAGCGCAAACCTCAATGGATTCGCACCAAGGCCAAGATGGGCCCGGAGTACACCGAACTCAAGGGACTGGTCAAACGCGAGGGCCTGCACACGGTGTGCGAGGAAGCGGGCTGTCCCAACATCTTCGAGTGCTGGGAAGATCGCGAAGCCACCTTCCTCATCGGCGGCGAGCAGTGCACGAGGCGCTGCGACTTCTGCCAGATCGACACCGGCAAGCCGGCCGCACTCGACCGCGACGAGCCCCGCCGGGTCGCCGAGAGCGTGCAGGCGATGGGTCTGCGCTATTCGACCATCACCGGCGTCGCCCGTGACGACCTGGAAGACGGCGGCGCGTGGCTCTACGCCGAAACCGTCCGCGCCATCAAGCAACTCAACCCGAACACGGGCGTCGAACTGCTCATCCCCGACTTCAACGCCGATCCCGATCAGCTGGCCGAGGTGTTCTCCTCGCGCCCCGAGGTGCTCGCGCACAACCTGGAAACCGTGCCGCGCATCTTCAAGCGGATCCGCCCCGCCTTCCGCTATGAGCGTTCGCTCTCGGTGCTGACCGCGGCGCGCGAAGCGGGCCTCGTCACCAAGTCCAACCTGATCCTTGGTATGGGAGAGACCCCGGAAGAGGTCACCCAGGCGATGCGCGATCTGCACGAGGCGGGCTGCGATATTCTCACCATCACCCAGTATCTGCGCCCGTCCCCCCGGCACCACCCGGTCGACCGCTGGGTGAAGCCGGAGGAGTTCGTGGAGCACTCGAAGATGGCCGAGGAAATCGGCTTCGCGGGCGTCATGGCGGGCCCCCTGGTCCGATCCTCCTACCGCGCGGGCCGCCTCTACACCCAGGCCATGGCCCACCACGGCCGTGAAATCCCTACGGCTATGACGCACTTGACACAGGGAGGTACAGCGTCGCAGGAAGCGAGCGCGGTACTCGCCCGCTTCGGCAGCTGACACCTACAGAAGCCCAGGTCCCCGCATACCTCGAGGTGTGTGGGGACTTGTGCGTGTGGGGCAACGGGCGATCTTGCCCCACGCATCTCGCTCGGCCTACCGTTTACGCGCGAATCGTAGATGTTCTCGCGGGCCTCACTGCGATACAGTGCGCATCCACGGTGTGAGTCAGGTTGTTGCAGAGTGCGCCGACTGGACGACGCCGAGCTGCTGCATCATCCCGAGCGTGTCCCAGCATTCCCAGCCTTCGACGATCTTGCCGTCCTGGAAGCGATTGATTGTGATTCCCTGAACGACCGCTGATTTGCCTGTCGCCGGCATGCCCATCATCTCGCCGTCGTTGGTTCCTGTCCCCGTCCATCGGGTAGTGACGAAGTCGCCTTCGGCGATCTGTTCATTGACCAAGAACCGTTGATCCGAGAATGCGGCGAGATACATCTGCGCGAGCCGTTTGATGCCTTCGGGGCCATGGACATCGGCGAACGGGTTCTGTGGATCGTGGTCGATGTAGTCGGCCGCAATTACCTCGTCGAATACATCGAGGTCTCGCGTGTTCCATGCATCGAGGACCCGCTTGGCGGCGGCCTTGTTCTGCTCTGACATGGCGCTTCCTTTCGATTGATGGTGCCGAACTGGCGGGGGCGGCCGTAGTCGCTACAGCCAAATCGCGGTGCCCGGCGCTGAGTGTGGTGTGGAGCGCGGCCGCGATGCCGACAGTGGATCCAGGCTCCGCGACCCAGTATGTGGACGCTGTCATCACGGCGGATACCCGTCCGAATGTGGTCGGCAGGCATCCAGCTACCCGCCAATCACAAACCATGCAGCCGGTGTATCGCAATCATTGTGCGCCTCTTTCGTACGCGAGGTAAGAGGGCAACGGAGGCCGCTGCGGGCCTGTCTCACACTCGCGCGACGCCTACCTGCGGATTAATAGTTCAACAAGATGGTTCGGGGTCGACTGCGAGGGGCCTCGGACGGGAACACCATGGTGGCGTCGGCGCGGGTTGGTGCATGGATCGTGCAGCATGAGCAGTCTTGGCTAATATTTGGTTAACCCATTCTTGGCCGAGTCGTCGCAGAAGATCTGACTGTCGGCCTGGCGAGCGAGTCAAATGCTCCCAGCCGGGTAATCGGACCGGCGATGCTGCCGGTACGCGCCAACCGAGGAATCGGCACCTCAGAGGTATCTTCTGCGGGAATGGCGCTTATTCGCTACTCAACCGGCAGTTTCCGGATTCAACATATGACCGGTCAACGATCCGCTTACGGGAATTACGCCGACTGGCAATCAAGCTGGTGGCCCATCGGCGTAGGCGGCTGCCGCTCAACGATCCGTTCGCGGGAATCGCTTCGAGCGGTGGAGGCTTGATCCGGCGAGATTCAGACACCACGATTCAACGACGCGTGAACTCTCCGTCGACAACCCCGCTGACAAACCCATCTCACTCGACTGGTTTGAAGACCAGCACAGGACCAGTCGGATCTTTGCTGTCGCGCACCCCGACCGTGCCGCCGCCAAGGAATGCGACCTCGACACACTCCCCACCCTGACTGCTGTAGCCGCTCTTGAACCACTCGGCGTTCGGCATGCTCACCGAGGTAACCCCTTGGCGATCTTGGACAGTTAAGCGCGGGTCTTGGCCACGCTGAGCGTGGACCGCTCTATATCGACCCACAACCGACGATACCGTGCCACCTTGGTCGGGCTTCTCGAAATACAGTGCGCTGCCAGCTCCCGCTTCGACGTACAGCCGAAACGCCGTTGGGGATTCGCAATCGGCAGGCGAATCTGAAATGGATAGGACTCCAGGCTCTTTCGAAGAGAACTGTCCCTCGGTTATTGCGACATGGCATTCGAGGTACCCGCCGGGCTGCGACGACTGCCGGACCTCAGCGATCCGGCGACCGAAACTGCGGAATGAGCAAAACCGCGAGTTGCCAGGCCGCCTTACGTCATCGTCCACCTTCACGGGCCACCGTCGCGGTGCACCGGGCGACGCGAGTATCGAGCACGCCGATCCGACCGGATCTCGCGAAGCGTGGACGCGGCGCGACCGGTGGTGGGAAGCTCGATGTACGGCAGGTGTCGGCGAGGAAGCGAGACACACAGTGGACAAGGCGAGTGCAGCTGCCGGGGGCAACGGCAGAGTGGTGAGCGCGGGGCGGCCGGAGGACATCCGGAATGTGGTGCTGGTCGGGCACAGCGGGTCGGGGAAAACGACGCTGGTCGAGGCGTTGGCGCTGACGACCGGGGCGGTGAACCGGGCGGGGCGGGTCGAGGACGGCACCTCGCTGTCGGA
Source organism: Nocardia sp. NBC_00403 (assembly GCF_036046055.1). NCBI lineage: Bacteria > Bacillati > Actinomycetota > Actinomycetes > Mycobacteriales > Nocardiaceae > Nocardia > Nocardia sp. NBC_00403. The sequence goes on along the minus strand of NZ_CP107939.1, from coordinate 3,599,869 downwards.
TTACGACGAGATCGAGCATCGTCAGCATCGGTCGGTGCAGTTGTCGGTGGTGCCGATCTCCTGGGCGGGGATCAAGATCAATCTGGTGGACACGCCCGGCTATGCCGATTTCGTCGGTGAGCTGCGTGCGGGCCTGCGGGCGGCGGACGCGGCGCTGTTCGTCGTTTCCGCGGCGGAGGGTGCCGAGGCGGTCAGTGGTGCGACCCGCGCGCTGTGGGAGGAATGCGCAGCGGTCGGGATGCCGCGCGCGATCGTGATCACCCACCTGGACACCGCACGCGCCGATTTCGACGAGATGACCGAGACCTGTCGCGCCGTTCTCGGTGACGGTTCGTCGGAAAACATTCTGCCGCTGCATCTTCCGGTGTACGGGCCGAAAAGCCTCGACGGTCATCGACCGGTCACGGGGCTGGTCGAGCTGCTGCCGCACTGCGTGGTCGACTACTCCTCCGGTGAATGCACGCAGATCGAACCCTCCGTCGATCAGGTGACGGCGTTGGAGGAAGCGCGCAACCGCCTCATCGAGGGCATCATCGCCGAGAGCGAGGACGAATCGCTCATGGAGCGCTACCTCGGCGGCGAGGAGATCGATCTCGCCACGCTCGTCACCGACCTCGAACGCGCGGTCGCCCGCGGCAGCTTCCATCCCGTGCTGTTCGGCGCGCAAGCGCCGGAGGGCGCGAAACAAGGCCTCGGCACCGTCGAACTGCTCGACCTGATCACCGGCGGCTTCCCGACCCCGGCGGAGCACACCGTCTCCGCGATCACCACCACCAATGGCGCCGCGCGGCAGCCGCTGCACTGCGACCCGGCGGGCGTGCTGGCCGCCGAGGTGATCCGGACGGCATCTGACCCCTACGTCGGCCGGGTGTCGCTGGTTCGGGTCTTCTCCGGCACCCTGCACGCCGACGACACCGTGCACGTATGCGGTCACGGGCACGAGGACCGCGGCCACGAGAACCACGATGTGGATGAACGGATCGGCGGGGTCACCGCACCGTTCGGCAAACAACAGCGCCCGCTCGGGCAGGCGATCGCGGGCGACATCGCCTACGTCACCAAACTCACCAGCGCCGAGACCGGCGACACCCTGTCCGGCACTGCGGCGCCGCTGCTCATCGAACCGTGGCCGATGCCGGATCCGCTGCTCCCCATTGCCATTCGGGCCCGCAGCAAGGCCGATGAGGACAAGCTCTCCTCCGGCCTCGCGCGTCTGGTCGCCGAGGATCCCGCGGTGCGGTTGGAGCAGAACGGCGACACTCACCAGATCGTGCTGTGGTGCCTCGGCGAGGCGCACCGCGATGTCGCGCTGGAGCGGTTGCGCACCCGATTCGGGGTTCAGGTCGACGTTATCGATCACCAGGTCGCGCTGCGGGAGACGTTCGCGGGCAAGGCAACCGCGCGCGGCAGGCACGTCAAACAGTCCGGCGGCCACGGGCAATACGCCGTCTGCGAGATCGAGGTGGAGCCACTGCCCGGCGGGTCCGGCATCGAGTTCGTCGACAAGGTGGTCGGCGGCGTCGTTCCGCGCCAATTCATTCCGTCGGTGGAGAAGGGCATCCGTGCGCAGGCGCTGCGCGGTGTGGCGGCAGGTTATCCCCTTACCGATGTGCGGGTCACGCTCTTCGACGGCAAGGCGCACTCGGTCGATTCCTCCGATGCTGCCTTCCAAACCGCGGGTGCGCTCGCCCTGCGCGAGGCCGCGACCGCGGCGGGCATCGCGCTGCTCGAACCGCTCGACGAGGTCTGGGTCGTCGTCTCCGACGACTACGTCGGCCCGGTCCTCACCGATTTGTCCAGCCGCCGCGGTCGTGTCCTTGGCACCGAACCGCACGGCATCGGCCGCACCCGCATCCACGCCGAGGTCCCCGAACTCGAACTCAGCCGCTACGCCATCGACCTGCGTTCCCTCTCACACGGCACGGGTGACTTCAGCCGCACCTACACCCGGCACGAGCAAATGCCCCAGTCGATTGCCACCGCTGTCCGCGGGCAGGCCACGGTCCGGACCTAGCCGCCACCGCTGCGACTTCTCCCTGCGGCCATCCGTCGTGTGCTGTGGCCACGCGCTCAGGTTTGCAATCAGCCGATCTCCGTCGACGGGCCACCAACAGCAGACTCAACGGCCCCACCGAGTCCGACCACGATGCTCGCCTGCTCGACTCGGGTGGCAGCGTCAACATTCTGGTGGGTACGGAAAGCACAGCGGCGGCATGAGCATAGGTGCTGGTTCCGCCGTTTCAGCGACAGGTCCGGGCGGTACGGCGGCCTCGGTGGTCGGTGTGGGCTGGGGCGGCACTACTGCGTCCTGGTGCGACGACGAGCAAGCGGCGGCCAGCAACCACAGCGCGACAAAGGCGCCCACGATGACAGCCACCGCCGCCAGCTGCTGCGGAAGATGCCGGTTGACCTGCACCGGGCCGGTGGCCTGGGCTGGGAGAAGCTGACGGATGGACAGCGCAGGTCGAGTCGCCTGAGCTGGGAAAAGCTGACGAATGGACAGCGCAGGTCGAAGCGATGGCATGCGGAGCCGACGTTCGTTGACGACCGGCTTGGTTCGGCCCGGCAACAGTCTCGGTGCGGTTTGTGACGGTAACCAGCTCTCGGCGGGTGGCTGCGCGCTGACCGGGCGCGACAGCATGTCGTCATAGTCCTCGTCGTAGTCGTAGTCGTAGTCGTAGTCGTAGCTATCGGCATCGGCATCGGCATCGGCATCGGCATCGGCATCGGCATCGGCATCGATCCACGACGACCATTGGCCGGTGAAGGACGACTCCGGACCGTCGGATTCCGCCGGCTCCACATCACTCGCATCGACTTCGGTCTCGTACTGCCGGCCCCGGTATGGTGCCGGGGTTCGGTACGACTGCGCCGGATCCACATCGAGATCGTGGATGGTCGACGACACGTGATGATCTGCATGGAAAGTGCTCGGCGACGGCGGCTCGACCTCGGAATCCGGCACGATCAACGGCGACTGACCATCCAGAAACGACGATCTTCCTGGCGGCTCCATCTCGGTGTCAGGTGTGATCCATGGTGGCGGGACCACCGCGGGCGCCCCCCGTTGCTGCCCGCTCGAGTCCGGAGCACTTCGCCCCTCCACGGTCGACCACGCGCCGGGTGCGTCTGTGACGAGTTGCGTGTCTGTGCAGCTTCCGGCGGTAGCACTCGCACCGGAATGCGACATCGACGCCGCCCCGGCGGCGTCGGATACATCGTCGGTCCGGCGATGATCCACGCGGGTGGACAGGGAGCGGCGCGGGCTCTGATCATCCAGTGGTCGCACCGGAGGCCCGAACCGCGTTACCTGTTCCGACTCGTCCGGTTGCACCCGCAGGAGAGTCGCCGCCTGCGGCAACTCCGATTGGTCCGACGCAGGCATCGACTGATCTTCGTCCGGCGGACAGTCGAGTTCGGCCGAGCGCACCGAGCCGGATGGGGCCGCGGCCACTGCGAGCAGCGACGAGGTCGGCGAGTGATCCAGATCGGTCGGGCACGGCGGCCCGCTCGAACCCGCATCCGGGCGTGTCTGCGACGGAAAGCCCTCCGCGACCAGGTCTTCACGGGTGACCAGATCGGACATGTGCAAGTCACCGAGCAACGCGTGCACGTCCTCGGCGGACCAGATCAGCCGTCGGTTCGCGGTGCGGATGAACCAGGCACGCAGCTGACCGGGAGTCGACCCCAACACCACCGGGAATTCGTCGTGCGGCGATTCGACATTCGACATGATCCCCGCTTCCGCGGGCGGCACCACGACCATCAGCCCGTCGACATGGGCGTCGACATGGCGCTCACGAACCAGTTCTTTCAGCCTGGAGACAGCATTCGTCATCTGATCGAACAGGCTGCTGTCGTCAGGCACCTGGCTCTGATCACCCTCGAACCTGGGCTGTCGCCCATCGGCCCACACCGGCAAGCCACCGGTGGCGGCCACCGGAACGGCCGCTTTCGCTCCGATCACGACCACTGCCTGCGGCGTGATCACCACCAGATCGGTTTCTGTCACATGGTCCGCGCGGCCAGGCCCTGGGATAGAACACCCAGGAATCGCCAATCCCACAATGATGCTTTGCCCGGTCCATGTCCGCATCCAGTCGAGCACTCGCTGCTCGAATCCCGGTATCGCCGTTCGCTCGTTGATGACCCGCATCGACGGCCACCCTTCATCGCGTCCACGCTATCGACCGCTCAAAGATATTCGATGCGAGGGCCAGTTGGAAATCCGAAAGGCACTGCAAGAGCAGGGCATTGGCGGCACAAGGGCGGTCATAGGCCAGCGCGTCGGACGAATTCGATCACTGCCTGTCCGTCGCCGTTCAGGCGCGGATCTGGAACGACCCTCGTGTATCGCATTCGAACCCGGTGGACTGTTCGCCCGATCCGCGCCTCGGTGGCCGCCGCGGCCACGGTAGCGAAGGCGCTACCGTGTGCGTCGCCGTACCGCACGAGCAAGGCCTGGTGGTCGAGCGTGTGTGATCGCGATCATCTCGTATCGGCGAGCAGGCCGCATCGCGATCACTCGAACCACGCCCGTCCCGCCGCCGACCGGGCTATACGCAGCCACTATCCTGAGAGACATGGCAGTAGGCAAGGGCGGCACCCCGTCGAAGGAAGCGAAGGCCGCGGCGAAAGCGGCGCGCAAGCAGCAGTCGAAAGAACGCCGCCAGCAGTTGTGGCAGGCGTTCCAGATGCAGCGCAAGGAAGACAAGCTGCTGCTGCCCTTGATGATCGGCGCCGTGGTCGGCATCACGGCCGTATTCGTGGTGGTCGGCCTGATCTTCGGATTGCAGTGGTTCCTGCTGCCGCTCGGCCTGCTGCTCGGTGTGCTCGTGGCGTTCATCATCTTCGGGCGGCGCGTACAGAAGAACGTCTACGCCAAGGCCGAGGGCCAGGCGGGCGCCGGGGCGTGGGTGCTGGAGAACCTGCAGGGCAAGTGGCGGGTCAGCAACGGCATCGCGGCGACCACCCAGCTGGACGCCGTGCACCGGGTGATCGGCCTGCCCGGGGTGATCCTGATCGGCGAGGGTTCCCCGCAGCGGTTGAAATCGCTGATTGCGCAGGAGAAGAAGCGCACCGCGCGACTCATCGGCGACACCCCGATCTACGACATCATCATCGGTAACGACGAGGGCCAGGTATCGCTGAAGGAGCTGCAGCGCCACCTCACCAAGCTGCCCCGCAATATCGACGTCAAGCGCATGGACCTCATCGAGGGCAGGCTCAGCGCCCTCAACGCGCGCAGCGGCCCGGCTCTGCCGAAGGGCCCGATGCCCGCGGGCGCCAAGATGCGCGGCGTGCAGCGCAGCATCCGCAGGCGCTGACCAAGCGCGGTAAGAATTTCGAAAGGCCCGCGTCCCGGGAATCCGGACGCGGGCCTTCGGTTGTTCGGTGCCGTTACGCCGACTTTTCCCTGGTGAGCAGCCAAGTGATCCGGTCGTAGGCGAGCAGGTGATAGACCACGAGCGCCGCCCCCGACACCAGTGCCCACCGCGGCAGCCCCGCGGCCCACAGGAGGGCGGCTCCGCCGAACAGCACGCCAACCTCGACCGCGAGGCGGACCGGACCGGCCACCGCGACCGGCGCCGCACCGCTTCGGCTCGGGTCACCAGGAACGGCGAACGTGCCCCACAGCGCGGCGGCCACGATCGGCAGCGCCACCACCAGGATGAACCGCCAGGGCGATTCGAAGACCCGCCAGCCGTACACCCCGAAGGAAGCGATTGCGGTGAGTTCGAGGAGTAAGCGAACGGCGAGCAACGCCGGATTCAATGACACCCGCAGAGCCTACCGACGCGGGGTCGCCATTGCCCGGCCGTTTTCGGACATCTGCAGTCCACAGCGAATGATGCAGCCTCTCGATCGCCTCGCGGTCGGACGGTCTCGAACCCGCGTTTGGGCCGTAACGTGACGCCGCGTCAGCGCGCGCGGGCGACCGCGGTCCCGGTGGCCCGGTCGTGCATGCCGCGACCGTCGGCATCGGTGAACAGCGCGGGCACCACGAATACCAGCAGCGCCTGCCGAGCCAGCGCACGCACGAAACCGACACCTACCGGCGCATCGACCCGGATCACCCGCAGCCGAAGGAAGTACTGCCCCGGTGTGTAACCGAACAACGTGACCGCACCCACACCGATCACGAACCAGATCAGCAGGGTCGAGCTGGAGGCCGAGCCGCCGCGCACGATCAACAGCGAGATCCCGACCGCGATCATCCAGTCCACGAACAGCGCGGCGATCCGGCGTCCAATGCCGGGCAACGACCCGGGACCCGACTGCGGCAGACCGAGGTACTGACCGGGGAACTCAGGGGTTTCCGGGTCATCCGGGTCCGTCGGGGGTCCCGAGAGCCATGATCCGGTGCTGCGTGCCATACCCCCACAATAAGCGCGCCCAACCGGCCGTCTGGCACCGCATAAGCAGAGTTCAGGTCGGTGGGTGTTGCCAGGGATGGGAGGATTACCATGCTGTTCGAGCCCGGGTGGTCAGCGCCACCCGGCCAGCCGCACGTGTAACACTGGCGAAACACAGCCTTGACTGCCGGGAAACACCGCATCCATAGCGTCTGGTCGCGACGAACCCATGCAATCGACACGGGCTGGGAACCGATCCGTAAGGAGTACAAGTGACGTTCAGCACGGCCGACGAGGTCATCAAATTCCTCGCTGACGAGGAAGTCGAGTATGTCGACATCCGCTTCAGCGATCTTCCTGGTGTACAACAGCACTTCTCGATTCCCGCGAAGGCGTTCACCACCGACCTCGCAGAGGAAGGGCTCGCGTTCGACGGCTCCTCCGTCCGTGGCTTCCAGTCGATCGACGAGTCGGACATGCTCCTACTCCCCGACTTCAGCACCGCGCGACTGGACCCGTTCCGCGCCGCGAAGACCCTGAACCTCAACTTCTTCGTGCACGACCCGTTCACCCGCGAGGCCTACAGCCGCGACCCGCGCAACATCGCGCGCAAGGCCGAGGAGTACCTGCGTTCGACCGGTATCGCCGACACCGCCTACTTCGGCGCCGAGGCGGAGTTCTATATCTTCGACTCGGTGCGCTACGAATCGGGGATGAACGGCGCGTTCTACGAGATCGACTCGATCTCGGGTTCGTGGAACACCGGCGCGGAGTTCAACCCGGACGGCACCCGCAACCGCGGTTACAAGGTTCGCAACAAGGGCGGTTACTTCCCGGTCGCTCCGTACGACCACTACGTCGACCTGCGCGACAAGATCTCGACCAACCTGCAGGAAGCGGGCTTCGAGCTGGAGCGCGGCCACCACGAGGTCGGCACCGCCGGTCAGGCCGAGATCAACTACAAGTTCGGCACCCTGCTTTCGGCCGCCGACGACCTGCAGCTGTTCAAGTACATCGTGAAGAACACCGCATGGCAGGAAGGCAAGACCGTCACCTTCATGCCGAAGCCGCTCTTCGGTGACAACGGCTCGGGCATGCACGTGCACCAGTCGCTGTGGAAGGACGGCAAGCCGCTGTTCCACGACGAGGCCGGTTACGCGGGTCTGTCGGATCTGGCGCGTCACTACATCGGGGGCATCCTGCACCATGCCCCGTCGTTGCTGGCGTTCACCAACCCGACCGTGAACTCCTACCACCGTCTGGTTCCCGGCTACGAGGCCCCCATCAACCTGGTGTACTCGCAGCGCAACCGCTCGGCTGCCGTGCGTATCCCGGTCACCGGCAACAACCCGAAGGCCAAGCGCATCGAGTTCCGCGCGCCGGACTCCTCGGGCAACCCGTACCTGGCCTTCGCCGCCATGATGATGGCGGGCCTGGACGGCATCAAGCGCAAGCTCGAGCCGATGGCCCCGGTCGACAAGGACCTCTACGAGCTCCCGCCGGAGGAGGCCAAGAACATCCCCCAGGCCCCCACCAGCCTGGCGTCGGTCATCGACAAGCTCGAGCAGGACCACGACTACCTCACCGAAGGCAACGTCTTCACCGAGGACCTGATCGAGACCTGGATCTCCATCAAGCGCGAGCAGGAAATCGCCCCGGTGAACCTCCGCCCGCACCCGTACGAGTTCGAGCTCTACTTCGACGTGTAAGCCTGACCTGCACGAATAGGCCTACTTGGCCCGTTTCGTACGCAGTTCATACGCAGTAGACGGCATCGAGTCCATCCGTTCCGTGATCACAGACGAGATCACGCGGCGGGTGGACTCGTCCGTATCCGGCCACAGATGCCCGTACGTGTCGAGAGTCGTCTTCGCCGTCGCGTGCCGCATTCTGGCCTGAACCACCTTGATGTTCGCCCCGTTCGCAATCAGCAGCGACGCCAGGTAGTGACGCAGGTCCTGAAACCCGAACTCCTCGGGAAGGCCGACTACATCCCCGCGCACCGCCCGTAGCGCACGATCGATCTGCCAGGGCGGGACCGACTTGCCGTCGTCATCGGTGAGTACACGCTCCCCCGGACGTTGCTGAACAGCTGACGACAGCAAAAGAGCGAGTTCACGCGGTATCGGGATAGGAGCTTCGGAGCCATCCGTCTTCAGCTCCCTGGCGGGCCACTGTTGTTTCGGGTGGACGACACCCCGCACGAAATCAACATCCAGCACCCGCAGTCCGCACGCTTCGGAGATGCGGAGTCCAGCGAAAGCCCCGAGCAGGATCGCGGGCCGCAAATGCGCTGGCATCAGGTCGTGGAGCGCCCAAACCTGTTCGGTGGTAGCGCAATAGACCTTCTGCTTGCCCATCGGCGGAGTCGTCCGTTTCGAGCACGGATTGCGCGCCAGGATGCCGTCCAGCACAGCATCACTGAGGATCTGAGACAGCCGACCGTGCAACGCGTAGATATAGCTGGGCTCGTGACCGCGGGCCTTGAGCTTGGCCGTCCACGTCTTGATTGCGGACGGCCGGATGGCTGCCAGCTGCACACCACCGAACTCCGCGTTGATCTGGGCAATGTGGACGCGGGCCTGGCGCACAGTTCCGTCCCGGTTGTTGGCGTAGCCGCGGAGCCACTCCTCACACCATTCCGAAACCGTGCGCCGCATGTCCTTCGGCGCAACGTGCGTGCCCTGCACCAGCGAGGACATCTGACCATTCAGCCATGTCTTTGCATCAGTCTTGCGGGCGAAGGTCTTCGAATGCTCCTGACCGGTGTCATCCACATACCTCGCACGCCAACGCTTCCACTTGCCATGGATCGCGGAAGGCACTCGCTGCATCGAGCCATCCGGTAGACGTTTCTCCTTGGTCCAGAGGTCTTCGATACCGGAGCGGCGATTACGTCGAGTAGCCACTATGCCGCTGCCGGGTTGCTACCGGTGGCCTGCTCCTGTTCGGCGATCCAGGCCAGCACGACGGACTTTCGCCAGACCCGTCGACGCGGACCCAGCTTGAACGATTCCGGGCCACGGCCGACGTGCGCCCACCACCGCCACGTTGCTTCTGGAATCCCGGTCAGTTCCTCACACTGCTTGGCCCGGAGGAACACGTCATTCTCGATCATCGCTGGATACCTTCCTATGCTGCTGATTGCTGAACAGTCGAAAACTCTTGCGACACAACGGTTCCCCAGGTATCTCCTGGTGGCCCCTCGGTCCTGGCGAGCCGCGCTTTGGTGTAGTCGGCGCGTTGGTTGATCCGGGCAGCCACCAGCGCCATGACCAGATGCGACCGCGGTGGCGCGTCCTTGTCGCCAGGCCCAACCGGTGTGATCCGCAGATGCGAGGTATCCGGCGGGTAGATGCCGACAGCGGCGAGTTGCTGGCGGACGAAGTCGAGGCGATCAGCTTTGTGATCGGGAATCGTTTTGCCCGACCACTTGCCCGAGTTCAAGCAACGTCGACCGGGCAGGCCGAGGGTGTCGCGGCGGTGCGCACGGCCTTTGCACTTGCCCGGCTGGGTCTTCTCGGTGGCGCCTTTCGGGACGATGCCGTAGCGCAACCACACACCACACCGAGGCGAGCACGGAGTCTGCTGCAGCTCGGCGTGGAGCCGGTCGTAATGCACCGCAACGCGAGTCGAGTCGGTCTCCAGGACTTCCCCGATGGACTTGGTCAGGTATTTGGTCAGATACCGGACCTTGATGTCCATCTCTTCCGTGCCGCCGAGGATCTGCACCGCCTTGGACTGACCACCGAACTTCAGCGTGTGGGCCGGTTCGAGGTCACCGACCGAATCCATCGTTTCCAGCGCGTCATCCCAATAGGTGAGCGGCTTGTGGGTGCGGGGGTCGGTGAAAGTGCCGGCCTTGTAGTCCCACTGCGGCATATTCGCATCGCTGTACACGGGCTTGTCGAAGTGCGGCCACCAAATGTTGACGTAAGTCGCCGCGGTGACCTGATACAGCAACTGCGAGGGGATCGAACCCCGGATAGCGATATGCAGGTGCGGGGCACCACGTTTCTGTGGTTCCACGGTCGCGAAGTATTGGACGTTCCAGCCGACCGCCCGGCGCAGGTTCTGCATGAACCGGTCGAACAACCGGGCGAAGTGGATGGTGTCGCGGGCCTGACGGGTGTAGTCGTAGGACTCCGGGTCACGCGGGGAACCATCGGAGACCATCTTCCCGGTCTTGGGGTCGCGGACCTTGTTGATGTGCCCGTACGAGTCCAGGGTGATAGTGAAGAACGTCGAGGGCCGATACTTACCGTCCGCGTACGCGGCGCCCACGGTCAGGGCCTTGTTGACCTTCTTGCGTGGCAGGTCCGGCACGTCGTCACGGCGGCGCGTGGACTTCGCTTTACGGCGGGGCTTGGCGTCCAGCGGTGGGAGCTTGCCCCGGACACCGAGTGCACGCAGCTCGACATCCATATCGGCCACCAACGCTTTGATCGCATCGGCGAGTTCGTCATCACCGTCGCGGCGAGCATCGTGATAGTCGGTGAAAAACATTGCGCGACCGGCTAATACGTCTTGCTGGGCTTGGGTCGGTTCGGTTGTGGTGTCGACGGGTTCGTGTTCGGTGCACCAGCCTTCGCGCAGCTGGGTCATGCGCAGATACCGGTTGGCTTTCGCGCAGGCCGGACAGGTCGTGGCGTTCGTGGACTTGCAGGGGGCGCCGACATAAGAGGTGCGGGAGGTGATCGGATCGAACGCCCGCATCGGCACGACCCGAGCGCACACGCCTTCTTTTTCGGCGGCTGATTCGGCGATGTCGTTGATGTCGGGCATCGCGCGTCGGTCGGCGGCGGTTTCCCGGTTGGGGGCGATACCGATGATCGGTGCAGCCATAACGTGTTGTCCCCCTTCGTGTTTCGGAATTCGACTGATCAGTGCCCGGAGGCCGGATCAGGGGTTGGTGTCCCCGGTCCGGCCTCCGTCGACCATGTCGGTCATGCCACGTCGTCCAAGTCGTTCGATAGTGCGGCAATTGCTGGTGAATCTTGTTGGTGGAGAATGATTTCCACCGTTCCAGGGCCGATCAAGGCGGCGTCACAGCCACGTGCGCCGAAGGTGCCGGCGAGCTGGATGGTGCGGTTTTCGTAGTCGGCGGGGCAGTGTCCGTCGAGCATCCGCACCCGAACCCGGTCGGTGGCCTCACCGATACGAACCGACAACAACCGCGGAACACGGATGGCGCCGTCGTCAGTCGTGCGGGTGAGGCGGGCGGTGGTCATGAGACGGGTCCAACGGCGCCGGTAGCGGTACCAGGCGAGGTAGCGGGCACGAACCGGGGAAACGATCGACCGGGTCATTTCGGTGTCCCTCTCTCGGGTGGTGCGAACAGGGTCAGCTGTCCTGGGCAGGGTTCGTGCAGGTTCTTGCGTTTGGGACGCGGCTTCCGGATCGACGCTGCTGCCTTCGCAACGATCCGATTCGTTGAATTCCGTTGTTGCGAAACAGGTTTCGCAGTGCCGCTCATGACAGGTCTTCCCAGTCGTGCTCGCCGCCTGTCGCCTGTCGGATTGCGGCTTGCAGCACACCAACTACCGCGATGGCGTCGTCTACGGTCATGGCCAGATGCAGCACGGCGGCAAAGTTGTGTTCCTTGTGCAGGGTCACCTGGATCTGTCGCTGCTGGGTGGCGTCGGGAAGGTAGTTGGCGAATACCTCGCACGATTCGCGCAGATGCCCACGATCGGCGGAGACCAGCACCCGGTGAAAGTCCATACCCCGCTCCGGTTTCCAATAGCCGTGTGAAGACCCGTGGCTGTTCATGCCGCCCAGTCCCCACCGTCGTAGTCATCGCTGCCCCAAGCCGGCAGTGTCCCGGTTTCGGCGAGCACGTGAACCGCGACCGTGACGGGATCGAGGCCACGGGCTTGCAGCTGGCAGCGGCGACGGGCTTGCAGGTCGATGACGTTGTCGTCGTAACGGCTGCTGGTGTTCATGACAGGACCTCGGTTTCGGAGATGCCGCACACGGTGCAGGTGCGGGAATGGGTGGTTTTGGTGAGCCGCCGCAGGGAGATACGGCGTTCGGGGAAGGTGTGACCGTGTTCGGTGCAGCGGGCCAATGCTTGGCAGCCGTCGCAGAGAACCTTGTCGCCGTCATAGGCCCAGCCGACACCAGCGGATCGGGCGTTGAGGTAGCCGACAGCCTGATTGACCGTGTCGAAACAGATACCCTCACCGGTGTTCTCGGTGTAGGTGTCGCCGCAGCCGTCGCAGTAGATGACCACATGGCACTCCATGACAAACCCTGTCCTCATGCCGCACGCCCCTGGGCGAACGCGTCCAGGTCGACCGGGCGAGGGATCGGCTTGTACTGCGCCACGATCCGGTCCACATCGGCGTCGGTGACCATGAACGCCCGAGCCCGCTGGAAACCAGCCTTACCGTCCTCCTGCACATAGCAAACGCCCGGTGTCGTATGCGGGATCCGGTCACAGTACGAGCCGCGGTTACGGGCGCCCTGGCCGTGGATCATGGCGACCTGGGCGGCTTCGTCCATCCGCATACCGACCCGGTACGGAAGCAACTGCCGTTGCGGCACATTCTCTTTCGACGGATCGATCACCGTCTCGATCACCGAATACAACGGTGCGCGTCCCTGCGACAGCAGCAGACCATGAGCGCGTTCGAACCGCGCCTGCTTCTTCGGGTCCGAGAACGCCGAGAGCGTCGCCGCCTCATCGATGATCGTGACAACCAAGGGGTTCTGCGGTGTAGGAACGGGTTTGCGGACCTTGCCGCGGTAGCGTTGCGTGGCTTCTTGAAGATCGGTGACGGTCTCCTCGAGCAGTCCGACCATTTCCTCTTCGCCGGTGCAGGCGAACCGGGTGCACAGTGGTTCCAGGTACCCCAGCTCCATGCCGCCCTTCGGGTCGATCACCCGCAACTCCACCCGACCGGAACGGATCGCCGGACCCATGCCGTTGACCAGCGACCACAACACGCTCGACTTACCCGAACCCGTTCCGCCGGCTATCAGGACGTGACGGCCCTGGATCGGAACAGTCCAGCTCTGGCCGTCCTCGAACACTCCTGCGGTGACCGCTTCCAAATCCACGTGATCAGGCACTTCGGTCGGCACCGGCACATCAGCAGCGAGGGTGTCGTGGACTCTGACCTGGATACGGATGAATCCGGGAGACGACGAGGCCGCGGTGACTTCGGGAACGCCGAGGTACTGGGCGAACGCGTCGAGGGTGTTCTGATCGGTCCAGTCGGACAGTTTGTGGCCACCGCGCATCTGCACGTCCACATCCAGCCCGTAGGCGGTGTACTCGACATCCAGGACCGTGGGGAACCCGTCATCCTCCGAGCCGAGATCCAGCTCACGCCACAGCATCAGCTCTTGCTGGCGATCGCAGAACACCAGGATCGAAGCCTTCAACTCGACCGGTGCCGCAGCCACCCAATCGGCGACCGTTTCCTTACGAGCCGCAGGTTTCTGCCGCGACCAGTACGCCATCCGAGCCGCCATGCCCACACCACCGGCTATCGCGGCCAGTGGGGGCAACGTGGTTGCCAAACTCATCACGCCACCGCCTTGGCCTGCGTCGTTGAGGTGTGGGAGTCGAGAGCCGCGGTGACCATCTCGATCAGCTCGGCGGCCTGGTCGGGGAACATGCACAGCGATCCGTTGCCGACACAGACCATCACCATGCCGATCGCGGGGATGTAGGCGGCGGCGAGGTCAGTGCCGATAGCCTGGGAGTTCAGGCTGTAGTCACTGTGGTGAATCGTCATGAACGAACTGTGTTCTGCCATGTCAGTTGCCTCCGTTGACAGGAACCGCGACCGGCCGGACTGGTATCGGACGCGGGGGTTGGAAGGGTTGAGCCACATGCCTCGGTGGAGCGATGAGCCGGACAGGTGCCGGCGGAATCGGGGAACTCACCGGCACGGACACCGGGACGGGTTCCGGGGCCAGGGGTTCGGCGACCGGAGGTTCCGCGGTGAGTGGTTCGGGGGTCGAGGATTCGACGGGCGCGGAATCCCTTACGGGCTCAGCCGGTTCGCTCGGAACGGGTCGGTGGGTGCGCAACAGCACCGCCAGGCCGTGTGTGTCGATCAGCAGAGCAGCCGGGGCGATCACCGCGAGCACGGCAGCACCGACACCGTGACCGGACACCAGAGCGTGAGCGATGTTGCCGCCGATCGAGACCGCCGCCCCAGCGACCAGGACACGTTCGAACCACTTACGGCCGTCACTGTCGGCCAACGCCAACACAGCGATGGTGGCCTGAATGATGGTGCCGTCCACGATGACCGGGAACAGCCACGCCAACCGTTCGGGTGTATGGGCCTTCTTCGCGAGGTCCTCTAACGCCGCGAACGACAACACGAACGCGGCAACACCGATGACCACGACAACGAGAACGGCGGACCAGCGAGCCCACGCCATCCCCTTGGACTGCTGATCCGCCGCGCTCACGGTCACGCCGCCTTGGACTCAGCCACAGCCGCGGCGTGCTCTGCTGCGGCATGCTCGGTGGCGTCGTGAGCCATCACCAGCCCCGGCAGCATCTCGGCCAGGACCCGAGCGTCGTCCATCGTCAGTTGAAGCGTCGCGTAGCCCGCCTCGTCGAGGTAGACGTACACACAGGCCGGAACCTCCAAGCCGAACTCGGTTGCGCGGGCAGCCTCGTAGTGCAGCTCGATGCCCGTGGAGCGGACCGACCGAACACTCATGTACGACATGACGATCACGCAGCCTTCGCCGCGGCAGGCTGGTTGACCTTCGCGCCGGAGTTGTCGCCCTTGATGCCACCGGCATAGAAGTTGAAGCCCTGGTACTTGAACTCGCCCTGACCCATGACCTTCGGCTCGGCGAGCAGACCCTCCAGCTCGATCTGACGCATACCCGGCAACACCTCCGGTGTCGAGGGCACCGGGACGTTCTCGGCCACGAAGATCAACTGGAAGCTAGCGCGCCTGGAATTCGTCTCCGACGGATCGGTGACCGTGGCCTTCCACATCAGCAGGCCCGTGCCCTCGCCTGTCTTCACGTCGAAATCACGACGCTGCTCAGGCACTGCATTGCGATCCGGGTTGTACTTGGTCAGCGCCTCGATCTGGCCGACCAAAACCAAGCCCTGAGGGAAGGCTTCGGCGTGGGAGATGGGGAAGCGGTAGCCCTTGAGTGCCATGGTCGTATCTCCTTGTGTTGTTTGCCTTTTCGTGGCCTCGGTTAGTTCCATGCCACTTAACTGATATATACCACCCTAGTGCACCCTAGTGCGGTTAGCAATGCCTGTTGCCGGATCGTGTCCATACCGACCTATGGCAGCTGTCGGTATGCTGGCCTTATGAGTGACACCAACACCGGGCGAGCCCCATACCGGCAGGTCGTGGGGGATATCCAGAAGAAGATCAAGTCCGGAGAACTAAAGCCCGGTGACCGGATCTCATCCCAGAGAGCCCTCGCGGACGAATACGACATTGCGCCCATGACCGCGGCAAAAGCCGTACGCACGTTGTGTGACGAAGGCTGGACGTTTTCCACTCCGTCCCTGGGTGTCTTTGTCAGCGACTCCATACCAGCTGAGCAAGATCACTCACTTGCCGACGAAGTTCGGGACCTCAGATCACGGATCAGCGACCTCGCGGAACGAGTCGAGCGAATCGAAGCCAGTCAATCCGTTGATCAAGCTCATCAGTAGTTTCTGCATGTCAACTACTCTGCCGCCAGGCCAGTCCGCGAAACAGTGTCACTCGGGGTGTGGACTTGGTGACAAGGGTGATGGGCGTGTATCACCCCGGCAACACCTCGCCAACACCTATCGGCGCCAGGACACTTGTGGTGTACCGATCCCTTAAGCAGGAGCAGACGCGCGATGGCTGAACAACCCGACTGGGCACGGCGTATTCGAGCATTGCGAGAGGCCCGAGGCTACTCGCAGTCCGAAGCCGCGGCGGTCATGCGCACTCACGCAGATCGCACATTGCCGGATGCAGAGCACCTAATCCGGCGATGGAAAGCATGGGAACTGGGCGAGAACAAGCCGAGCCGCGAGTATGCGAGCTTGATCGCCGCCACTCTCGGCACGGTCACCGATTCCCTGTTTCCGCCACAATCCCGCGAACTCGACCTGTCGTTGCTCTCGGCTACTGGCATGGACACACTCGAAATCATCGGTCGCTTGCACGCCTCGGACGTCACAGACGCCACGATCGAGGCTTTGCACATCACAGTCGACAAACTCTGCTCCGAATACTCCTACACGCCACCCCAAGACCTCATAATCGAAGGTCGGCAGTGGCTCCGGCGCATCGTTGACATGCAAGAACGCCATCTCACGTTCCGGCAGCGCCGTCGTACGCTCGAACTCGCTGGATGGCTTGCACTTCTCGTTGGCTGCCTCGAATATGACCTCGGCGATAGACGAGCAGCGGACGCCACCAGAAAGATGGCGTTGAAACTGGGAACCGAGATCGAGAATCCAGGCATCCTCGGTTGGTCGCACGAGCTGCAAGCGTGGTTCGCCCTTACAAGTGGCAACTACCGGGGAGTGATCGCCGCAGCCGAGGCAGGTCAAGCCGCGGCCGGCAGCCATGGTGTCCAGGTCCAACTCATAGCCCAGGAGGCGAAAGCCCTCGCGAGAATGGGACATGCCGACGAGATGGAAGTAGCACTCGAAAGAGGTCGCCAAGTACTTGACCGCATGCCCTATCCCGACAATATCCACAATCACTTTGTAGTTGATCCCGCAAAGTTCGACTTCTATGCGATGGATTGCTACCGCCATACCGGGAACGATCGCATCGCGCGAACTCTCGCCGAAGAAGTCCTACGCAACGGACGCTCCGACTTCGACGGCACAGACCACACCCCCATGCGGAGCGCTGAGGCACGCATAACGTTGGCCGTAGCCGCAGCCCGCGAAGGCGAGCTATCCGAAGCCATCCACTACGGACGGCGAGCGATATCGACCGACCGAAAATCGGTTCCGTCATTGCTCATGGTCTCGCGCGATCTCACTGCCGTGCTCACCGACCGGTACGCAGGCGAACCCGAGGCCGATGAATACCGCCTCCAGTTGCAAGCACTCGCGCGCACTGTCCGCTAGACGTGGGGCATACGAGCCATGCCATAGCATGGCATGTGCCGTACAAAGTCAAGTATCCTTAAGCAGTCACGTGAGTGATGCCGAGCGGGCAGGACGCCGTTGCTACCGACGCCCTGCCCTGGTGGGTTTAGCTAGCCAGCCAGACTCGGCGGACCAACATGAGCGCCCCGGCGATCACGGCAGCACCGATCAAGACGATGCCGTAGTCGACCGGGGCCTTTGTTTTGCTCCGGCGATGTTTCGCCATCTCCCACCACCTCCTTCCTCGGCGCGATGCGGCCTGGACCAGCTGCCACACCGCCCCTGAGCTGGAGGTGATCCCAGCGTACTTGAGCAGTCCGAGCGGAATCGCAAGAACGGCAACCGATTCCACGACGAGGCCCCGTGTCCGACGCCCCCAGTTGCAGAGCGCCTGTCACTTCACGAAGTTGTTGCTGAATTTCGCTATATAGAGTCAAGAGCGCGCGACGGCGCATGCGCGCCGCCGCCACGCAACCGGCGTGCCTGGCTGCGCTGGCGGCCCACCGGGCGCGTCGGCAGCACGCATACGCCAACAGCGTGCACCCAGACTCCTGATTGCTCACTACAGCACCGATCCGAGCTGTGGACGTGTGCCCGGCAGCGAATTGCTGAACGGATCGCCGACCCGAACCGGCCGCCACTCTGCCCGATCGACGGCCCCCAGCGCACTGACTCTCATACGGTGCTGCCGCACGAGCTTCGCTCGCTTGCCTCATAAGACCCAGCCTGCCGAGCCCGCGTAGGAGGTCACCGAGCCGTCACCGATCAGCCGAAAAGGCCGGCCTTTTGCCCGATCACCAAGCCGCTCACCAGGTGCAAGTGAATTGCTGAACGGAATCCGCGGACAGGGTGACTGGCTATGGTTGCGTAGATCCCTGCCTCCTCATGGCCCAATTGTCTGACCTCACTCGGACGAGTCAAGGGAAAGAGCGCCCTTGACACGCCCTCCCTCCGCTCAGGGATGGCCAGTATGAGGAAGCAGGGGAAGGGAAGTCACCGAGCTGACGAAACCGTCGGCTCGTCAGAACCGCGTCCTAAACTGGTGACCGACCGAAAGGCTCGGTCCAGGAACGATTTCAGCGGCATTGGGGGATCCGATGGCAGATCCAGTTTGGCTTCAGCACGCACGCGTGGCACTCAGAGCAGCGATATCAGAGGATCCATCAGCCGGGATGAAGGTCCGACAGCTCATCGAAGACGAATCGGTCGACAGCGAGGGAATAGCCGAGGCCATCTTGTTTTGGGTCGACTGCCTGATCGAAGCATCACCGGAAGGTACCCACACAGGTCCCTATCCGGTCCCCGACATCTGGCCAGCGGACATGGAGCAGAGAGAACGATGGTCGCTACGACTGATAGGCGCCCAACTCAACGAAGACCGAACTACCGCAGACAAGCTCCTACGTGAGGCCACACAGGACCCGGACCTTATCTTTGAATACGCTCTAACGGCTGTCATCATGGCCGGCATGGGACTCGGCGGCCGATGACGCCCACACAGAACGACGAGTAGGCCGTCCGACCGCCTTCGTCATACGCAGTTCATACGCAGCGGCCCCACCGAGAGCCGATTCCGACCAACGTTATGACTGCAAACCCCCAGCTCACAGCCATCGAGACCAACGGCCACCAACGAACCAAACGCCCAGTTCCTAGTCCGAGCTCTACTTCGACGTGTAAGCCTGACCAGGGCTTTTACGCCTGATTCGGGCTCTCGGTAGCAGCAGAATTAGAGTCCACCCGTTGGGCAATCACTCCGGCGATCGCCTGGCGGGTGGACTTGTCTGTTTCCGGCCACAGATGACCGTAGGTGTCGAGCGTGGTTTTCGCGTTCGCGTGCCGTGTTCGCGCTTGCACGACTTTGATGTTCGCGCCGCTCGCGATGAGCATCGACGCGAGGTAGTCGGAGACACCTGAGTCCCCAGATGTTCTTTCAGATCTGGTAGGGGTAGATAGCGACGCTGTTCACTTCGACGCTGATCTCCACCCAGGCGCCGTCGGTGCTGGCGGGGATTGGTGATGCAAGATCGAACAGAATCAGTGAGTCGCCCATCTGAAGGTACACAGCGCCGTCCTCGGTCAGCTGGAGCCGCCCGCGCACGACTACTCTGTCGCCTTCCTGCCGGAGTCCCGCCTCGGCAAGTGGGGCCGGCTGCGTGTTCTGGCCCCAGAAGATGTCGTCATCGACGGTCCACTCGATGAGGTGGTGGCCGTCGGCTTCTTGCGGATCACCGCGCCAGAGCACCTCGGCGACTCCGACGGGCGTGTGAACCCGAACTTTCATCGGCCACTGCGGGGCCTGCGGCATCTTCTCCGTGCGCACCAGCATGCCCGCATCATCCAGGACGCCACCCACGCCGCTGAGGGCGGCCTCGCGTCACGAGATCTGCAGTGAGATCTTAGCCTGTGGCCTGCAGCTGTCGGGTGCGCAGAAATGAAGGATATTCCGCGTTCATACACTGAATCTTCCTGCGGCAGGGTGAATCCCGTTGGATGGAACTGGAATCCTGTTGAACAGGAAGAGAATCCCGGTGAGCGGGGCCGTTGCGGCGAAAGCGGAGAGAACAGCTGCAGACACCTCGGCCTTGGTCCTACTGTCCCCCGCCATGAAGATTTCTGTTATTTCTTTCATTACCGCCGCCCTTGCGACATTCGCACTTACCGCGACCGGTTCGCCGCCTACCGCGATTGCCGATCCCACCGTCGAGGCGGCGGCGCGGATCGAGTTGCAGGGGGCGGTGAATGTTCGGGATATCGGTGGATATCGGACCTATGACGGGGCGAAGGTCAAGTCCGGCAAGGCTATTCGAGCCGATTCCTTGGACAAGCTGACCGCTGCGGATGTACAGAAGCTGGGCAGTCTGAACCTGAAGGCGGCCATCGATCTACGGACGCCCGCGGAGGTCCAGTTCTCGGGGCCCGACAAGCTGCCCGCGGGTGTGCAACAGGTCTCGCGGCCGATCGATGACACCGGGCTGTTCCAGCAGATGCTGCAGGCGATTCAGTCTCGCGATCCGCAGCGGCAGGAGGAATTGCTCGGTAACGGACGGGCCGAGGAGATCATGGCGGGGGTCTACCGGAGCTTCTTCAACACGGACTCGCTGGCTGAATTCGGGCAGACGATCAAGGATCTCGCGGCAACCGACAAGGCCACGCTCTATCACTGCACCGCGGGCAAGGATCGAACCGGCTGGGTGACCTACGTGGTCCTGCGGGCGGTCGGCGTGCCGGAACAGACTGCGCGCCAGGACTATTTGCTGTCGAATCAGTTCCGGGCCGCGGCCGACGCGAAGCTGCGCGAGGACGTGAAACGAGCAGGCCTGATGCAGAACCCCGATCTGCTGATTCCGTTGCAGGAAGTCCGTGCCGCCTATCTGGAAACGGCGGTCGACAAACTGGAAGCGGATTACGGAGACTTCGGAAAGTTCCTGACCCAGGGGCTCGGCCTCGACGCCACCACCATCCTGCAACTGCGTAAGAACCTCGTCGGCTGAACACTCGGAATTCGTTCGGGTCCAGGTATTTTCGACGCTGGACCCGAACGACCGCGTCCGAAGGTCCGCGCCGCAGCGAACAGGCAAGCATCACAGGCGTGTCGTGCGGCAGTGGCCCTATACTGCTTCGCAGAAGTTTCACGGACAAGGGACATCCAGATATGCGCAGCGCCACCTATGTGCTGGAGGGTCTGACAGGACGACTCGCGACCGACACCACGGATCTCGCACGGGTGGTGAGCGAGCGGATTACCCGGTTCGCCGACGTCAGCGGCCCGGGCACGAACACGATCGTCCAGGGCGACCGAAACTTGACACTGGGCGGGGACTGGCTGATGAGTCCGAATTCGCTTGGTCTACCAGACAATTCGCCGCATAGTTCCGCGGGCGGACCCATCTTCGGCATCGATACGCAGACCGGCACGTCTCTGTCGTTTCGACCGGAGGATATCTACAGTGTCGGGCTGCACGATGCCGATGGACGCCCGCTCGGCGTACTGTTCCCCGAGACCGACCGCGACATCGCGAATATTCCTAGCTGGGCGAGCGCGCGCAACCGCGACAGCGACCTCTACTACCGCGACACCTACCAGATAAGGCCCGCAACGCAGCATTCGCCTCCACTCTGGCAGTACAGCGAGCGCCGAGACGCACCGTGGCAAAGGGAGGTACAACGGACCGGCCGCCCTCCGTTGTACATCCTCTCCCACGCCTACCCGGAGTCCCACGTTGTCCAGGTCGATATCAATGGCGAACGTCGTCGGGTGTTCGTCGACGGAAACAGCTACGGGCCCGCCGTCGCCGGTAATGAGCACACCTTGGAAGCGGTCGAAGACAATCCCGAAAGCCCGGTCGTGCTCGTATCGTGCAGCCCGGCCCAGACGGGAAGCGCGACAGCACAATTATCGGCCGAGTATCTGATCAACGAAGCCGAGATGGACCGAGACATCCACACCGCCAAGTCCCTCCTCACCCTCCCGTGGGACGAAGACGTCGGATGGTCTTGGCTGGGTTCGGAGGCATTGTTCGACCGTACGGGTCGTCAGCTGCCGACGTTCGAATCGTACTGGGGGTCACCATGGTCGGCCGGACGCTCCGACCTCCCCAAACAGTATTGACCGGCCGTCTCGCCGTCTCGCCGTCTCGGCCACGCAATTCCGCACCCGATCGCAGACGCCCAGTCAGCCGGCCCTGAGCTCGAGCTCCATCATCTCGATCGTCTCCGCGTCGGCGAGCAGGTCGATCAGAACCTCGTCGGCTGATATTCATGAAATTCGTTCGGGTCCATCCGTTTCGGCGGATGGGCCCGAGCGAATTCCGGCTATATGTTGTAGCAAAAGAAAATGGCCCGCCGTCCTACCGAACGGCGGGCCATTTTCGGCGCACGGACGAGCTCTTCGCTAAGCGACCGCGGGCATCCGTCCGGTCGCCACTGCCCGCGCGTCCTTTGCCTGCGGCTCGGCAACCCGCCCGAATCCACGGAAGACCGGCACCGCGAGCTTGCGACTCGCGGGCCGCAGCCCCCACGACGCCACTGCGCACAACGCGAAGAAGCCGGTGTAGTACAGGTGGTTCGCGCCGGAGCCGTGCGCAATGTGCGAGGCGAACGCTCCGGTCAGATCGAAGAATGTGCCCGCGTACGCCCATTCCTTCACCAGCGGGAATCGCGGCGCGGCAATTGTCAAGGCACCGAGCACTTTCCACACACCCAGAATGGTCATGACGTAGGTCGGGTACCCCAGTTCGGTCATGCCGCTCGCGGTGTCGGCACGGTGCACCAGGTCGGCGACACCACCCGACGCCAGAATGAACACTGTCACCGCGGTCGTGGTCCAGTATCCGATCGATCGTGCATTGCTCATGGCGGCTCTCCTAGCCTCGCTCCTCCGGCGCGAGTGGGTGCTGCGCCGTCACACCCCTGACCGTTCGCACAGCCCAGATGTGACAGCGCAGGGCGCAGCCAAGTCCAGCCCTACTGGACTTCGAGCTCCATCAGTCCGAGCGTCTCCGCGTCGGCCAGCAGGTCGATAGCGACGATCCGGCCGTCGGACACGGTGAAGTCGAAGACCACCCGCGGTGTCCCGCCCACGGTCCACACCGCGCCCGCTCGGCCGTCGATGAGCGCCAGTCGCGCCGCCTTGGCCCGGCCGGAGAAGGTTTCGGCCACCGCGCCCGCACCGAGCGCGCCCACCGCACCCGTGGCCATGGCGGCGGCATCCACGCGCAGCACCACATCCGGGTCGAGCAGTGTCAGCAACCGCTCGAACTCGCCGCTGCGCGACGCCGCCAGAAACGCGTCGACAACCTCACGCTGCCGATCGCGGTCGACAGTCGCACGCGCACCCTGGACCCGCCGCCGCGCCCGGCTCGCCAGTTGTCGTGCCGCCGCCGGACTCTTGCCGACGATCGGGGCGATCTCATCGAACGGCACTGCGAACATGTCGTGCAGGACAAAGGACAACCGCTCCGGGGGTGCCAGCGTGTCGAGCACCACCAGCAACGCCAGTCCGATCGAATCACCGAGCACCGCTTGCTGTTCCGGACCGTCGGCGGACGGCAGCGGCTCGAGCTCGTCGAGTGGTTCCTCGCGCCGCGTCTTGCGGGACTGGAGCATGTTCAGGCAGACCCGCGCCACCACGGTGGTCAGCCAGCCACCCAGATTGTCGATCTCGTCGGTGTCCGAACGACTCAGCCGTAGCCACGCTTCCTGGAGCGCGTCGTCGGCTTCGCTTCCGGTGCCGAGCATCCGGTACGCCACCGCGAGCAGGTGCGTCCGATGCTCTTCGAAGCGCTCGGCAAGAAAATCCTCGTCCATGTCACATTCTCCCGATTCGGTCGGTCAAGTAGACGAACCGGAGCGAACACCGGGGAAATCCGCTGGCAAGCGAACACAAGGAGTCGATCATGACCGCAGGACTGCAGACCATCGTGTACCCCGTCACCGACCTCGTCAAGGCGAAGAGCTTGTTCAATGCGCTGTTCGGCGCGGAGCCGATCGCCGACACTGCGTACTACGTCGGCTACCGCGTGGCAGGCCAGGACATCGGCCTCGACCCGAACGGCGCGCAGAAGGGCATGACGGGACCGATCGGCTACTGGCACGTCGAGGACATCCACAAGCACCTCGCGGCCCTGGTCGAGGCGGGCGCCGAGGCAGGGCAGAAGCCCACGGACGTAGGGGGCGGGAAGCTGATCGCCACGGTCACCGATGCCGACGGCAATGTCCTCGGCCTGCTGCAGCCGTGACCGGGTGACCGACACCCCGCTTCCGGGGGCTGGACAGCCGCCCGGGAGCGGTCGATAGTGCTCAGGTGAATGTGGGTGCCGCGTTGTCGCGGGTGTTGGTCGGGGTGCTGCTGCTACTCGGGGTGGTGGCGCCGGTGTCCGCCGCCGATCCGGCCGGGTTGCCGTTCACGTGGTCGCAGAGCTATATCACCGCGCCGGACGGCACCCGGTTGCACGCGGACATCATGCGCCCGCGCGGGATCTCGGAGGACACGCGTACTCCGGTGGTGCTCACCGTGAGCCCGTATCGTTCGCACCTGGCCTATCTGAGCATCCCGCACCTGGCGGACGGTCCTTCGATCGACTTCCTCCCTGTCGACATGTTCCTGCGGGCCGGTTACACCTATGTGATCGTCGATCTGCGCGGGTTCGGCGGGTCGTCGGGATGCCCGGATTACGGTGGGCCGGGGGAACGTTCGGATGTCACCAGCGCGGTGGAGTGGGCGGCGAGCCAGCCGTGGTCGACCGGCAAGGTCGGCATGGTCGGCGTCTCCTATGAGGGGTGGACCGCGATGATGGGTCTCGCCGGCAAGCCGAAGGGCCTTGCCGCGGTGGGCTCGTTCGCGTCTGCGGTCGATCCGTACACCTACCTGTACATGCAGGGCGTGTCGTGGAAGTTCAGCGGTAAGCCGGTCATCGACAGAGGTATCCGCCCGGCCGACCAGGTGGGCCTGGAACACCTGCTCATCGCCTCCACTCCGGGTCGGTGGGACGACTCCCCCGAATATCGAGCCAACGCCGTGCAGATGTCGCCGCAATGCTACGCGCCGTACGCCGCGAACACCGCCGACCACAATGTGAACTCCGAGTTCTGGCGCGACCGCAATCTGGTCGACAAGTTGCGCGGTAACACGATTCCGCTATTTCTCGCCCAAGGGTTCCTCGACTACAACACCAGGGCCTACCGCGTGTTCGATGTGTGGGATGCGCTCGGCCCCGGCGAGCACCGGGCCTGGTTCGGCCAGTGGAGTCACAGCGATTGCCACGAGAAGTGCGGCACCCCGAATTTCGACGCCGAACTGCTCGCGTTCTTCGACAGGCATGTCGCGGGCCGCGACGTAGAGGTACCGGGTCCGCGCGTCAGGGTCGGTCAGTACGACGGGGGTTGGCGCTCGGAATCCGCGTGGCCGCCGAAGGACATGCGACGGATCTCGGTCGATCTGCGGCCCGGCGTCTACACCGACCGCGGCATTGTTCCCGGGCCCGATCGAGAGATCTGGTCGGTCTCCGAACCGCTCGCCCAGGACCAGCACCTGGCCGGCGCGCCGACGGCGTCGTTGCGGCTGGTCGGTCCGCCGACGGCCACTGTCACGGTCGAGCTGTACGACATTGCCCCGGACGGGCGTGCCACCATCATCACCCGCGGTATCGCGCCGGTGTCGGAGACCGCCGAGGTCAGGATGTTGGCCCAGGATTGGCCGCTGTCCGCGGGCCATCGAATCGGGGCGATGATCACCGATGTCATCGACGATGTGTGGTCGCACACCCCGGCGAACACCGCGGTCACCGTGACGGCGGCCCGGCTCGACCTGCCGCTGCTCGGTGCGCCTCGGCAACCCGACCTGACGGGCGGGGTCAGCGAGGCCCTGGTCAAATGGCGCGCCGAGAAGACGATCACGCTCGGCCCCGTTCTGTTGAACAATGCAACGGTGCCCATGAATCTGCCGCCGTACGAGACCGGTGATCGATGACCGAAGATGCCGCGTCTATCAACCCGACCGCGGTCGATGCGCTGGTCGCCGAGCGATTGGCGCAAGCACTGCGTTGCGTGACGGTGTCCGCTGAAGAACCCGCTGCCGACGCCCCGGAGTTCACCCGACTGGGCGAGCATCTGGAGCGGTCCTTCCCGCTCGTGCACGACGAGCTCGAGCTGGAGCGGTTCGGCCACAGCAGGCTCTACCGGTGGGCGGGTACGGCACCGGACACCGTGGCGGCGATCCTGCTCGCCCACCAGGACGTGGTGCCCGTCGACGACCCGGCGCGCTGGACTCATCCACCATTCGCGGGCGTTGTCGACGACGAGTTCATCTGGGGCCGCGGCGCCATCGACGACAAGAGCCGCCTGATGGCCATCCTGGAGGCCGTCGAAGCCGCGCTCGCGGCGGGCATCCGGCCCGAACACACCGTATATCTGGCCTTCGGGCACGACGAGGAGGTGTTCGGCGACCAGGGCGCGGTGCGGATGGCGCAGCGGCTGCGTGACGCGGGTGTGCGCGCGGACCTGCTGCTCGACGAGGGCGGCGTGATCACCGATGGCGTTGCCGATGGCGTGGATCGTCCGGTCGCCTCGATCATGTTGGGCGAGAAGGGCTATGCCACCATCCGGTTGTCGGTGTCGGAGGTAGGCGGGCATTCGTCCATGCCGGGCCGCCAGACCGCGGTCGGCCGCATCGCTCGCGCGGTGAGCCGCGTCCAGGACCATCCGATGCCGTTGCGCCTGATTCCGTTGGTGTCCGACATGCTGGCCAGGCTGCGGCATGTCATGCCCGATTCCCGACGCCGCCTGCTCGGCCTCGCCGGGTTGGCCACGCCGTTGATCACCCGGGTGATGGCGGCGACGCCGCAGACCGAGGCGCTGGTGCGCACCACCACCGCGCCCACGGTGATCAGCGGCGGAGTGAAGGCCAATGTGCTGCCGCAACAGGCCGAGGCCCTGGTGAATTTCCGTATCCTGCCCGGTGATTCGGTCGCGTCGGTGCTCGAACACTGCCGGAAGGTGGTGCGTGACGCGGGGGTCCGCATCGATCTGGTCGGCATGACCTCGGAGCCGACCAGGCCTGCCCGACCCGGCGCGGGGTTCGAACTGATTGCCCGACTGGCCGAGGACGTGGTGCCCGGCATCGCGGTGACCACCGGCATCGTCCCCGGCGCCACCGACGCCAGGCACTACAACGATCTCGCCACCGCGCGCTGTAATTTCGCGCCCATTGTGCTGACCAAGGCCGACCTCGCGACGATCCATGGAACCGACGAACGCATCTCCCTGGTGAACTACGCTCGGCTCATCGAGTTCAATCGGCGGCTGATCGACCATTTCGCACACGTGTCGACCACCGCGCCGCCGCAGACGTCAGGAGCCGACGTATGACATCCGACAGCCTCGAGTCCGCCACCGGCGAATTCGAAGGACGCGGCAGCCGGGTCGCGTGGCGCGCCTGGTTGCCCGACACCGTCACGCAGGCCGTGATCGTGCTCGTGCACGGGGTCGCCGAACACTCCGGCCGCTACGCGCATGTCGGAAAGCGGCTCGCGGCCTCCGGTTTCGCCGTCTACGCGCTCGACCACATCGGGCACGGCAAGTCCGCGGGCAGCAATGCGAACATCGGCTCGATGGACGGCTCCGCCGACAATGTCGCCTTCATGCTCGACCTCGCCGGGCGCGAGCATCCCGACCTACCGCGCTTCCTGATCGGCCATTCGATGGGCAGCCTCATCGTGCTGCACCTGGCCACCCGCGCACCGATCGATGTCGCGGGCATCGTGCTGTCGGCACCACCACTGGACATCCCGATCGGCAATCCGCTACAGCGTCTGCTCGCACCGGTGTTGTCCCGGCTGACGCCGAATCTCGGTGTGCTGAAGCTGGATTCGTCGATGATCAGCCGTGACCCCGAGGTGATCCGAGCCTATGACAATGATCCGCTGGTGTTCCGAGGCAAACTCCCCGCCCGCACCGGCACCGAGATCCTGACCACGACGACGCTGGTCAAGGGGCGGTTGGACAAGCTCACCGTGCCGCTGCTGGTCCTGCACGGCACCGCGGACGCCATCGCCGCGCCGTCCAGCTCCACCCTCATCGAGGACGGCGCGGGTTCGAAGGATCTCACGGTGATCCGCTATGACGGGCTGTATCACGAAATCTTCAACGAGCCCGAGCAGGACAAGGTGCTCGGCGATGTCGTGGACTGGCTGGAAGCGCACGTTACCGGGAAGTAGGATCCGACTATGGGCACTAGCACCGGATCCGTCGCGTTCATTCGCGCCATGTGGCACAGCTCGATCGTCGGCAAGGCGTACGAGGGCTTCGCCGCCGAGTACGCCGACCTCGGCTTCGATCCCGCCACCATCGACGTCTTCGAGGTCCCCGGCGCGTTCGAGATCCCACTGCACGCCAAGCGCTTGGCACAGAGCGGCAAGTACGCGGCGATCGTGGCGGCGGCGCTGGTCGTCGACGGCGGCATCTACCGGCACGATTTCGTTGCCTCCTCGGTAATCGACGGGCTGATGCGGGTGCAGCTCGACACCGACGTGCCGGTCTTCTCGGTGGTGCTCACCCCGCACCACTTCCACGAGCACAGCGAGCACGTCACCTACTTCACCGTGCATTTCGTGACGAAGGGAGCCGAGGCCGCTCGCGCGATGGCGAACACCCTCAGCTCCCTGCGTGCGCTGCCTGCCGCTGCGCACTGACCTCCGGATAGGACCTACCTGTAGTGCGTCAGGCAGGCGGACTCACCGTCGAGAACACCCATCCGGAACGCTTCGAGCCGCTGGAAGCCGCCTGCCACCACCTTGCCGTCCACGTCGGCGGCGACCAAGCCGTCGGCCAGCAGACCGGAGACCGCCTCGTCGAGGTCGTTGGCCGACAGGTGCGGATCGCTGCTCGGCTCGCTCAGCTCGGTTGTCACCACGCCGGTCAAGCACGCGGTGCGCAGTCCGGCCGTGCCGGCGCCGGTCAGCGTGAGCTTGCGATCCTGTTGCACCGCAAGGACATAGCGGGAGATGAACATCGCGAAGGCGTTGTAGTCGCCGTCCACGACCGCCGAGAGCGGTTCGCCTGCCCCCGTCATCGGCCCGCCGCGCGCGGCGAGAGCGGACACATCGGTGCCGATCTTCCCGGAGCTCGGGCAATAGGACACCGGCTCGGTGGTGGTGACCTTCGAGCAGGTGCGCACCACGCCGGCGTAGTCGAATTGGGGCGGCTTCGGCAGCGGGAAGATCTTGCCGAGCGCCTGACCGAGGCTGGTCAGCGAATCCACGTCGACCGGAAGCTGATGGTTCTCTTCGTCCTGCTCGAAGGACTTCGGCAGATTTCCGCGACGCTTGTTGATCTCACCCTTATTGATCTTTTTGCAGGCCGACGCCCCGTCGGTGTATCCGATCTGCACGGCGGTCACGCGCTCGAACGCGGAACCGTGCACGTTCTTCGGATTATCCGGATCCTGGTCGCGCACCGCGACCGTCGCGCCGAGCACTGCGTTGAGCCCATCGGTCGTGTTCAGCGTGAAGTGTGCCGAATTACCTTCCGCCACATGGCGTAGGAAGACTCCCGCCAAGCAGTCCGCCTGCTGCTCCTTGACGATGGCCGAGGTGAGGAAGCCCGCGATCTTGGCCTGTCCCTGGATGGCGTGGCCGTACTCGTGCGCGAGCACCATCACCACCGCCATCTCACTGAACTTCTCCTTCAGCTTCGGCAGCAGCACGCCGCGGTCCCAGCCGATGGTGTGGTCGAGGCCGCAGTAGGCGGCGTTGACCACGTGAAAGGTACTGGACTTGCAGAACGTGATCGCCTGCTCCTCGGGCGCCTTGGCATCCCACGAGAGATAGCGGGTCACCGGTTCGAAGGTGCCGGGAAAGGTCTTGCCGTACTCGGTCTTCCAGTAGTCCTGCAGGTCGGCGATGGTGTTGAGAGCAAGCTTGTCGACGGCTCCTCCGTCGCCGTTCACCGCGGTCAGTGGCGCGTCCGGCACACCGACGCGCGGTCCGTTCGGTCCCGAGGAAGAGGCCGACCCGGCCAGCTCCCATGGGTTGTCGGCGCTGCTCGCCGCAATATCCGCGCCGCCTACCGTGTCGCTCCCGCATCCGGTCAGCTCGACGCCGAGCACCATCAGCACGGCGACCGCCCCGAAACGCAGCCGTGTTGTCTTCATCAGGTTCCTCCCCGAATCCCGGGACTCGTCTCCGAGCCCGCCCCTCCGGCCGGTGTCGCAGACGCACGGCCATCGAGCGTTCATATGCTAATCGCCGCAGGCGCGCGGTGTGTATACCTCGCGCGGGCGAGAACGCAACGCACCGTTATCCGTTCAGCCGGATCGTGGCAATCATGGCCCGGTGGTCGGAGCCCGGCATGGTGAGTGTGTGCACCTCGTCGGCGGCCGCATCGGCGACCAGGACGTGGTCGATGCCGATCACCGGGCCCCACTGGTAATCGGTCGGATAAGTGGGCAGCGGGCCCGCGCCGGCCTGCTCGGCGGCCGCGGCGAAGCGCCCGCGCAGTAGATCGCGAAAGGCCGAATGATCGCGCGTCGCATTGAAATCCGCGCCGACGATCGCCGGACCCTGCTGTGCGTCGAGAATGTCGCGGATGCTGTGCAGCTCCGAACTCCATGCGGGAAAGTCCACCGTCGGCGGAATCGGATGGAACGCGAACACCGCGACCGCTCCGGCCTGCGGATGATCCATCGTCGCCGACACCTGGTTGAGCACGAAACCGACGTATTTCTTGGTGTCGCGCAACGGGTATCGGCTGTAGATCCCGGTGCCGCCCGCAGCGGAGGTCGGCTCGAGGTACTGATACGGCAGTGCCTGCGCGAGTCCCGCCGCGGCGAGCCGCGCGACCATGTCCGCGGTCAACTCCTCGGCGGTCAGCACATCGACCCGATTGTCGCGCACCGCCCGCACCACGGTCGCGGCATCGGCCGCGCCGAGCATCAGATTCGACTGCATCACCACGACTTCCGGCCCACTGGCCGCTCGGCCGTCCGGCACGAAGATCGGCAGCTGGGTCCACGCCACCGTGGCGACGAGCACCCCCGCAACAGCGGCACTGCGCCAGCCGCGCGCGATCAAGAACAGCACCAGCCCGACGACGGCCCCGATCATCAGATACGACGCGCCGGAAGCGACGAGCACAACCGCCCGCCGCTGCCATGTTCCGAAATACAGAGCGACCCCGACGACGCCCGCCGCCACCGCGCACCACCCCACACCGAGTAGCGCCCGATCCATCCATGTACGCATGCCTCGAACCCTACGCACGCTCGGTGCGGGCGCGGTGTCGACCTTGTGGAGGTTTTGTGTGGAGAATGCAGCTGTGTACGTCGAAGAATTCGTCGCCTCCGGTGCCATGACGGCCGACACCGCCGAAGACCTCGCGGCGCTCGCGGGGCGCTACACCACGCGAATCACGGTGAGCAGCAATGGCCACACTGTCCAGGCCCTCGTCCTGCCATACTGTTGGACCGACCTACGAATAGTCGCCGGCTCCACCATCTCGGTTACCGCCGACAGCGGTTACCGCCCGCCCGACTTCGAAGACCGCCGCGCCCTCCGCGATTTCGTCTCCCGCTTCCGGTCGCCGACCTCGGGCACCGCGCGGCGATAGCCCTCGTGCCACGACGCTGCCGTGCCGAGCGACCACAGATGGCCGAACCAGCACGGCGGCGTCTCGCCCTGCCCGGCGTCAATCGCGAGGTCGACTCAATGCCGCCGTGAGTGTGGCGGTGTCGGTGCTGAGCGAGCCTCCGGCGAATTCGAGTGTCGCGTGCGAACGTTCGGCGGCGTCGGGGTGTCCCGCACCGCAGGCGTCGGTGACGACGACCGGGAAGTAACCCAGGTCCAGGCTGTGCCGGACGGTGGGTTCGATGCCGACCTCCATGGCGATGCCGGCAATCGCGTAGGTGTCGATTCCGCAGTCGCGCAACGCGATATCCAGCGGCGTCGCGGCGAAGGCGGACATGGTGATCTTGTCGAAGACCATCTCGTCGGGGCCGGGGGTGAGCTCCGGCACGAGCTGGAATTGGGGCGAGCCCTGCGGGAAGCTGGAACGCACTTCGGCCGGATCGTCCAGCCGCTGCCATGCCATCGCCATACGCAACTGGGATACGCCCGCCACCGCCGACGGCAGCGACATGTGCCGGGTGTAGAACACGCGGAACCCGTTGGCCCGCGCCGCATCTCGCAGCTGCACGCAGGTCTGGACGATTTTGTCGCCGTCCGGAATCTGGCTGACGATGCCGACCTGCATGTCGTAGATGATCAACGCCATGCGACGGGGGTCGCAGGCATCGTCGAGGGTGTGCGGGATGTCGAGACCGAATGCGTGTCTCATGACGGACTCAGTTCGTCCGGTCGTAGGGCTCGGCAACGTCGACCTTCGGGTCCATCAGTGCCTCGAGCGGCAGCGGCGCCTGCACCGGAACGTAGGTCCATTCCAGGTAGCCCGCCTTGGTCAGCGGGAAGTCGGCGACGTACTTCTGTGCCTCCTCGACGCTGTCGACCTCGAACACGATGACCACACCCGGCTCGTCGGCACGCGCGTAGTTCTCCCGCACGATGCCCGCCTTCCACAGCCGCCACACATTGGCGACCTCTTCGGGCAGGTACGGGTTGATGGTCTCCATCGTCACACCGGGCTTGAAACGGTCGAAAACGATGACCTTCATAGGATTTGGACTCCATGTCTGCAGTAGCTGATGCGGCGAGCCGCGGGGACGACATCTATGAAAGCCGGATGATTACAGTGTTACAAGAACGCACTTTTTAGTGAGTACCGGAGGCGAGAGATGGGTGTGCAGAAGCGCTACAACTGTGCGGTGGAGGTGACCGTCGACCTGATCGGCGGCAAATGGAAGCCGGTGATTCTCGCCCAGCTCAAGAAAGGTGTACACCGCTACGGCGAGCTGCGCCGATTGATGCCTTCCACCAGTGAGAAAATGCTGATCCAGCAGCTGCGGGAGCTCGAGGCCGACAATCTGGTCGAGCGCACCGTCTTCGACACCGTCCCGCCCCAGGTCGAGTACCGCTTGACCGAAGAAGGCTGGAGCCTGGTGCCCGTGTTGACGGCGCTGTACGAGTGGGGCCGCAAGCGCGCCGATCGCGTGCACATCGAACTGCCCGGCTGAGCGAACCGTTCTCGCCGCCGCGGAACTACCCGCCGAACACCCGCTCCGCGACGGCCTTGGCGCGGCGCGTGACCCGCATGTAATTGTCCAGGAATTCACTGCCATCATCGTTCGGCCAACCCGCGACCCGCGCGACGGCCGATAGTAGGCGGCCCGGGCCGGGCAGCTGATCGGCAGGCTTGCCGCGTACCAGGACAAGGGCGTTGCGCGCCTTCGTCGCGGTGAGCCAGGCATCGCGCAGCAGCGCCACATCCTCGGCGTCGAGCAGCTTGGTCTGCTCGATGACCTCGAGCGATTGCAGCGTAGAGGTGTTGTGCAGACCGAGCACGTCATGGGCGTAGCGCAGCTGCATCAGCTGCACTGTCCATTCGATATCGGCCAGTCCACCGCGGCCGAGCTTGGTGTGGGTGGCCGGGTTGGCACCGCGCGGCAGCCGCTCGGAATCCACCCGCGCCTTGATCCGCCGGATCTCGCGCACCGACTCCGCGGACACCCCGCCATCGGGATAGCGCACCTTGTCGATGATGTGCAGGAACCGCACCCCGAGCGCCTCGTCCCCCGCCACCTGGTGCGCGCGCAGCAGCGCCTGCACCTCCCACGGCTGCGCCCACTGCTCGTAGTAAGCGGCGTAGGCGGCCAAGGTGCGCACCAGCGCACCGTTGCGGCCCTCCGGCCGCAGCCCGGCATCCACCTGCAGCGGCGGATCGGTGCTCGGCGCGCCGAGCATCCGCTGCACCCGCTCGGCGATACCGATCGCCCACTTCACGGCCTTGGTCTCGTCCTGGCCCGGACGCGGATCACAGACGAACAGCACATCGGCGTCGGAGCCGTAGCCCAGCTCCATACCGCCGAGCCTGCCCATGCCGATCACCGCGAAATCGGCGGGTGCGGGCTCGCCGAGTTCGGCCTCGCTGGCCCGAATCACCGCGCGCAGCGCGGCTTCCAGCACCGCGACCCACACCGAGGACAGCGCGCGGCACACCTGCGGCACGTCGAGCATGCCGAGCAGGTCCGCCGATGCCACCCTGGCCAGTTCGTGCCGCCGCAGCGAACGCGCCGCGGCCACCGCCCGTTTCGGATCGTCGTAACGTGCTGCCGCCGTGAGGATTCCGCGTGCGACGTCCTCCGGTTGCGGACTGAGCAGCAGCGGACCACCAGGACCGTCGGCGTACATCCGAATCGTGTCCGGCGCATTGATCAGCAGATCGGGCAGATACTCCGACGAACCGAGCACGATCATCAGCCGTTGCGCGATCGCCCCTTCGTCGCGCAACTCGCGCAGGAACCAGATCTGATCGTCGAGACCCTCCGACACCCGCCGATAGGCCAGCAGTCCGGAATCGGGATTCGGTGTGTCACCGAGCCATTCGAGCAGAGTCGGCAGCAGCAGCGCCTGGATGCGGCCCTTGCGCGAGACCCCGCCGGTCAGTGCCTTCAGGTGTCCGAGCGCGTGTTCGGGCGCCACGTAACCCAGTGCGGCCAACTGCCGAATCGCCGCGTCCGGACTCAACCGCAGCGCGTCGGGATCGAGTTTGACCACCGATTCGAGCAGCGGGCGGTAGAAGAGCTTGGCGTGTAATCGCCGCACCCGCACCGAATTACGCCGAATTTCGTTGCCCAGCACGCCGACCGCATCCTGCCTGCCGTCGGGCCGGATATGCGCGGCGCGCGCCAGCCAGCGCATGCCTTCCTCGTCGTCGGCGGCGGGCAGGGTGTGTGTTCGCTTGAGTCGCTGCAGTTGCAGGCGATGCTCGAGCAACCGCAGGAATTCGTAGGAGGCATTGAGATTGGCCGCGTCGTCGCGACCGACATAGCCGCCCGCGGCCAGTGCCGTCAACGCCTCGACGGTGCCCTGCACATGCAGCGTTTCATCCACTCGGCCGTGCACCAATTGCAGGAGCTGCACAGCGAATTCGACGTCGCGCAGACTGCCGCGCCCGAGCTTCAGCTCACGTTCGCGCAGATCGGCGGGCACCAGATCCTCCACCCGACGCCGCATTGCCTGCACGTCGGCCACGAAATCCGGCCGCTCCGACGCGGTCCAGACCATCGGCATCAGTGCGGCGCGATACTGCTCCCCCAGCTCCAGGTCGCCGGTCATCGGCCTGGCCTTGAGCAATGCCTGGAACTCCCAGGTCCGCGCCCACCGCTTGTAGTACGCGATATGCGACTCCAGCGTGCGCACCAAGGCACCGGCCTTGCCCTCCGGCCGCAACGCCGCATCGACCTCGAAGAAGGCCGCGCTGCCCACGCTCATCAGCTCGGCCGCCAGCCGGGTCGCGGTGGCGTCGGCGGGCTCGGCGACGAACACCACATCGACGTCGCTGACGTAATTCAGTTCGCGCGCACCGCTTTTGCCCATGGCAATGACCGCGAGCCGCACCGGCACCGGTCCTTCTTTACACACCCGCGCCACCGCTACCGACAGCGCAGCGGTCAGCGCGGCGTCGGCCAGGTCGGTGAGGTGGCGACCGACAACTTGATACGGCAAGACCGGTTCGTTCTCCACCGTCGCGGCGAGATCGAGCGCGGCGAGGACCATCAGCTGATCGCGATACCGCTTGCGCAGCAAGGCAATCGCCTCCGGACCGGAGATGGCGGCCCGATACAGCGCGGCGGTGGCCTCAAGGCTTTCGGCAGGCACAGCTTCGACCGAAGCAAGCAGATCCGCGATCAGTTCCTCGCGACTCGGCAACTTGTCGCGCCGCAGGATCCGCCACGCCGCCGGATCGGCGACCAGGTGATCGGCGAACGCGCTCGACGAACCGATCAACGCGAACAGCCTGCCGCGCAACGAAGTGTCGGCACGCAACTGCGAATCCAGTTCCGCCCAGCCCGCACCCAGCGCCGCGCGCAACCGAATCAGTGTCAGCAACGCCAGATCGGCATCCGGCGATCGCGACAGGGCCCACAGCACCGGAATGCTGTCGACGTTATCCCACGCCAACTCTCGCAAGGACTGGGCAGCGGTCGGCTCGAGCAAACCGAGCCGACCGACACCGGGAACAGCTGAACGAGCAGTCGGCGGCCGTACCATATGTCCAACTTAGTTCGCCGCCCATGTCTTTCCACACGGGAGGGTGGAACGACATGCAAACGTAGCCGTTATCGGCCTATTCGCGACACGGGGTCACAAACCGAGGTATTCCTTCAGCTCGAACGGCGTCACCTGGCTGCGGTAGTCCGCCCATTCCCTGCGCTTGTTGCGCAGGAAGAAGTCGAACACGTGCTCGCCGAGCGTCTCGGCGACCAATTCGGAGCGCTCCATCGCCCGCAGTGCCTCGTCCAGGGTGCCGGGCAGTTCACGGAAACCCATCGCGCGCCGCTCGGCGGCGGTGAGTGACCAGACGTCGTCCTCGGCCTCCGGAGGCAGCGTGTAGCCCTTCTCGATACCCCGCAGACCGGCGGCGAGCAGCACCGCGAAGGTCAGGTACGGGTTGCATGCCGAATCTGGGCTGCGGATCTCGACGCGACGCGAGGAGGACTTGTTCGGGGTATACATCGGGACGCGCACCAGCGCCGAGCGGTTGGACCGGCCCCACGAGGCGGCGGTCGGCGCCTCGCCGCCGTGGATGAGCCGCTTGTAGGAGTTCACCCATTGGTTGGTGATCGCGCTGATCTCCGGTGCGTGCTCGAGGATGCCCGCGATGAACGCCCGCGCGGTCTCCGACAGGTTGATCGGGTCGTCGGGATCGTGGAAGGCGTTCGCCTCGCCCTCGAACAGGCTCATGTGCGTGTGCATCGCCGAGCCCGGGTACTGAGCGAACGGCTTGGGCATGAACGTCGCGCGCACGCCCTCGTCGATGGCCACTTCCTTGATCAGGTAGCGGAAGGTCATCACGTTGTCGGCCATGGACAGCGCGTCGGCGTAACGCAGGTCGATCTCCTGCTGACCCGGCGCGCCCTCGTGGTGGCTGAACTCGACCGAGATGCCCATCGACTCGAGCGCATCGATCGCGTGCCTGCGGAAGTTCGGCGCCGAATCGTGCACGGCCTGGTCGAAGAAGCCGCCGGTGTCGGCGGGGCGGGGCTCTGCGCCCTGCGGTCCGTTCTCCAGCAGGAAGAACTCGATCTCCGGGTGCACATAGCAGCTGAAGCCGACGTCACCGGCCTTGTTGAGCTGACGGCGCAGTACGTGGCGCGGGTCGGCCCAGGACGGCGAACCGTCCGGCATGGTGATGTCGCAGAACATGCGCGCCGAATGCTGGTGGCCCTTGCTGGTGGACCACGGTAGGACCTGGAAGGTGGACGGATCCGGGCGGGCGACCATGTCCGCTTCCGAGACCCGCGCGAAGCCTTCGATGGCAGAGCCGTCGAAGCCGATGCCCTCCTCGAAGGCGCCTTCCAGCTCGGCCGGCGCGATGGCGACCGACTTCAGATAACCCAGCACGTCGGTGAACCAGAGACGTACGAAGCGGATATCCCGCTCTTCGAGCGTCCGCAGCACGAATTCCTTCTGGCGATCCATGAACGCGAGCGTAAGCACCTGGCGTTAAATCCGTGTTACATACACGCTGAGGGATTGCAATTCGGTGAGTTGGAACAGATCGCACTATCGGTTCGCAGCACCTGTGAGCGCCCGGTGGCGCGCCGGATCCACCCGCCGGCACGAGGTCAGCAGGTGAGTCCTTGCTCCGGAACGGTCAGCTCGGTGAGGTAGGCGATGACCGCATCATCGAGGCAGGCGTCGCCTGCGACAAGGGCCGCGGTGTGCCTGGTGCCGCGGAAGGTGATCAGTGCTGAGCCCAGCTGCGCGGCGAGGTCGACACCGGCCTGGTAGGGCGTCGCCGGATCCTCCGTCGTCGACACCACGACCGTTTTCGGCAGCCCGGTCACCGAGATCTTGTGCGGTTCACTCGTGTTCGGCACCGGCCAGGCGTTGCACACCTCGAGCGGCGCGGCCCCGGTGCCGCGGCCGTCGTCGAGGAACGGTGCCGCCTTGCGGTACTCGGTGTCCTGCTTGCCCGTGATCGCGGGATCGGCGATGCGCGGATCATCGACACAGCGGATCGCGTTGAACGCGTCCTGGGTGTTGTTGTAGGTGCCGTCGTCGCGGCGGCCGTCGTAGATGTCGGCGAGCTGGAGCAACGTGTCGCCGCGGCCGTCGCGCAATTCCGAAAGGCCGAGGGTGAGCACACGCCAGAATTCATCGGTGTAGAGCGCCTGCTGCACGCCGGTGATCGCATCGCTGTAGCTGAGCCCACGCGGGTCGGTGGTCGCGGCGGGCTTGTCGCGCAACGGGTTCACCAGGGCCCGGAACCGTGCGACGGACTGCGCCGGGTCGGTGCCGAGCGGGCAGTCCGGCTCCTTGGCACAGTCGGCGCTGTAGCCGTCGAATGCCTTCTGGAAGCCGGCAGCCTGCCGCAACGACTCCTGCACGGGGTCTGCCGCGGAGTCGACCGCGCCGTCGAGCACCAGCGCCCGCACGTTGGCGGGGAACTTCTCGGCATAGGCCGAACCGAGCTTGGTGCCGTAGGAGTAGCCGAGATAGGTGAGCTTGTGGTCGCCGAGCACGGCGCGGATCACATCCATGTCTTGCACCACCTCGCGGGTGCCGAGGTGAGCGAGTAGCTCCGCCCCGGTGCGGTCGACGCAGTGGCCCGCGTATTGGCGGTTCTCGTCCTCCGAGTCGGCGATGCCTTCCGGGGTGTTGTCCGTCGGCCGCTCGGCGCGCTCGGAATCGGACTCCTGCGGGGTCAGGCAGGCGACGGCAGGCAACGAGGAACCGACCCCGCGTGGGTCGAAGCCGACCCGATCGAAGCGCTCGGCGAGCGGCGTCTTGCCCGCGATGCTCGCCATCGACAGGCCCGACACCCCCGGGCCACCCGGGTTCAGCAACAGCGAACCGATGCGTTTGCCGCTCGCCTCCAGCCGTGACAGCGCTATCTGGGCGGTCGGGCCGTCCGGCTTCTCGTAATCGATCGGCACTGTGATGCGTGTGCACTGCGTCTTCGGTGCGAGGTTGTCCTCGGGGTCGCCGAAGCCCTCGCAACCACCCCACTGCGGCACCTGCGAATAGAACTTCTCCAACCCGGCGGGCGGCGCGGGTAATGGCGCCTTCGGCTCGTCCTTCTCGACGGTGCATCCTGCCGCCACCATCGCCAGCACCGCTCCAACGAGCACACCACGCCAACTCCGCATCCACGCCATAGTGAAATCCTGGCAGGGCCGCCGCCGCGCCTGTGCGGCGCACTGGAAACCGCCGCGTCGGTGGTGTGACCAATCGCACCGGTCACAGGCCTTAATACGATCGTTGCGTCGGTGCAGACTGGACTCGTCAGACAAACCCGGGGACCCGCATGGGCCTCGAGGAGACACGACGAAAGGGACGATGATGTCCGTGTCCGATTCGGAAACCCCCGCGTACGGCGCAGCACCGACCGCAACCAAGGCGGCGAAACGCAAGACGCGGGTGCATCACCTGCAGCAGATGAAGGCCGAGGGTGAGCGCTGGTCGATGCTCACCGCCTACGACTATTCCTCGGCGCGTTTGTTCGAAGAGGCCGGTATTCCGGTGCTGTTGGTCGGCGACTCCGCCGCGAACGTGGTGTACGGCTACGACACCACCGTGCCGATCACCGTCGACGAGCTGATCCCGCTGGTGCGTGGTGTCGTCCGCGGCGCACCGCACGCACTCGTCGTCGCCGATCTACCATTCGGCACCTACGAGTCCTCGCCGCAGCAGGCGCTGGCCACCGCGACCCGGTTCATGAAGGAGGGTCAGGCGCACGCAGTGAAGCTGGAGGGCGGCGAGCGAGTGGCCGAACAGATCGCACTGATCACCTCGGCGGGCATTCCGGTGATGGCGCACATCGGCTTCACGCCGCAGAGCGTCAACACCCTCGGCGGCTTCCGGGTGCAAGGGCGTGGCGACGCCGCCGAGCAGCTGGTCGCCGACGCCATCGCGGTCCAGGAGGCCGGCGCGTTCGCCGTGGTGATGGAGATGGTTCCGGCCGAACTCGCCGGTCAGGTCACCCGGAAGCTGACCATTCCGACCGTCGGCATCGGCGCGGGCGCCGAGTGCGACGCACAAGTGCTGGTGTGGCAGGACATGGCCGGCTACACCAGTGGCAAGACCGCAAAGTTCGTCAAGCGCTTCGGCAATATCGGTGACGAACTGCGCACTGCCGCAGCCGCTTACGCCGACGAGGTGCGTCGCGGTACCTTCCCCGGCCCCGAGCACAGCTTCTGATAGGGGACCAACGATGAACGGCCGAGCAGTACACGCCCCGGTGGCGCTGCTCGGCCAACCGCTGGAACCGGTGCTGGAGTGGGCCGCCGAAATACTCGACGCACGCAACGTGGAAATCACCGGTCCACCCACGCAGACACGGCGACGCGCGTGGTCGTTGATCGCCAGTATCCCGACCGACGCGGGTCCGATGTGGCTGAAGGCCAACGCGCGCGCCTTCGCACACGAGGGTCCGCTGCTGCAACGACTGGCGGCGCTTCGTCCCGGCGGTGTGCTCGAACCCCTTGCCGTGCAACCCGATCACGGATGGCTGCTCAGTAGCCACGGCGGCGACATCGCCACCGACAGCGAGGCCGAATGGACCGGCCTCATCGAACGCTACGTGGATCTGCAGCAGTCGCTCACGACGCACATCGAGGACCTCCGGGACACAGGAACGCCGTATCTGCCGCCTACGCAACTGATCACGATCTACCGGCACTACGAGCCACGGGTGCCAGGGCTCGGCGCCGCGGTCGAGGAATCGGCCGCAGCGCTCGAAGAATTCGGCAGGCTCAGCATCGAGCACAACGACCTGCACCCCGGCAATGTGTTCGCCGGGGCTACCCCGGGAAGCGGGATGCTCTTCGATTGGGGCGATGCGGTGATCACCCACCCCTTCCTGTCCGAGCGGATGCTGAACGGCCCGCACCGCAAGCAATACTTCGAGTGTTGGCACCGCGACAGCCCGATCTCCGATGCGGAAATCATCCTGGCCGAACGACTCGCCCCCCTGGTGTCGCTCAACCCGTGGCGCACCATCGACATCTCTCGACCGCGATTCGCCAGGGTGGTGCAGCAACTGCTGGACGGACTGCAGGCCGGTTTTCGTTAGCCCGAATCCGGTCCGATCCGGCGTGCCGCCGCAGTCCGATCGATTCGCACGGGCCCGACAGCGCAAACAATGGCAGACTCGATGCGGACAATGTCGACACGAGCAGAGGTACCGATGCCGCAGCCCCATTGGATTTCACGCAGCACACTCCTGGTGGCCGGAGTTTTCGCCGCTGCCGCGCTGACCGCCTGCGGAACGAGTACCGACCCGGCTCCGACCGGCAGCTCGGCATCGACCACCGGATCCGCGACCAGCGCGCCCAATGGCACGGCCGCTCCGAAGCCGACCACTCCGCCGGTCTCCGACGCGTCGGCGACCCAGCTGTGCGACATGCTCCGTCCGGAGCTGTCGAACTTCCGAATCCAGGGTGGGACGCTCGGCCGCATCGGCCTCAACGCGCTGGTGCACGAATGGGCGCTGCGCAACGGCGGCATCAACAGCCAGGTGCTCGCCGACAAAGCCATCATCGACCGGACCACCATCAAGGCCTGCCCCGACGTGCGCCAGCAGACGATCGAAGCGCTGGGGCTGTCCGACCTCGCTTCCGGACTCGCCTTCTGATGCGAACCCTGTACCCGCCGATCGAGCCGTACGAGACCGGCATGCTCGACGTCGGAGCAGGGCAGTCGGTGTATTGGGAGGTCAGCGGTAACCCGAACGGCAAACCGGCGGTGTTCCTGCACGGCGGCCCCGGTGGCGGCACTGCCCCGCACCACCGTCAGTTCTTCGATCCGGCCGCCTATCGCATCGTGCTGTTGGACCAGCGCGGCTGCGGCCGCTCCACGCCGCATATCGCCGATGGCGCGAGCCTGGAGACCAACACCACGCCGCATCTGATCGCCGACATCGAAGCGCTGCGAACCCATCTCGGCATCGAGCGCTGGCAGGTGTTCGGCGGCTCGTGGGGTTCGACATTGGCGCTGGCCTATGCCCAACAGCACCCGGAAAGGGTGACCGAGCTGGTGCTGCGCGGGATCTTCCTGCTGCGCCGCAAGGAAATCGACTGGTACTACAACGGCTCCGCGGGCTACGTCTACCCGGACGAGTGGGAGAAGTTCCTCGCTCCGGTGCCGGAGGCCGAACGCGGCAACGACCTCGTCGAGGTCTATCACCGACTGCTGCACTCCCCCGACGAGCAGGTCGCCCTTGCCGCGGCAGTCGCCTGGTCGACCTGGGAGGGCGCGACGAGTTCGCTACTGCCCCAACCAGATCGGGTTGCCGAAACGGCCGAAGCGCGCTTCGCGCTGGCCTTCGCCCGGATCGAGAACCACTACTTCATGCACGGTGGGTTCCTCGAGGAGGGCCAGCTGTTGCGCGATCTCGACAAGATCGCGCACATCCCGGCCGTCATCGTGCAGGGCCGCCACGACATCGTCTGCCCTGCCGTCAGCGCCTGGGATCTGCACCGCGCCTGGCCCGGCTCGCAGCTGCACATCGTGGACGATGCCGGACACGCCGCCAATGAGCCGGGCATCACCCATCATCTCGTCGAGGCAACCGACGGATTCGCGAAAGTGAGCTGAAGATGGTCAGCGCCGGAAACGCCCTCGTCGCGGCACTCAGCGACGACGTGGACCGGCTGCTGGCCGCTGAACCGGAAGTCCGTGCGGACACTCACGATTCGGTGCACCAGATGCGGGTCGCGACGCGACGACTGCGCAGCGTGCTGCGTTCCTATCGCAGCCTGTTCGAGCAGGCGCCCGCCGCTGCGATGGGTGACGAACTCAAGTGGCTGGCCGGGTTGCTGGGTGTCGCACGGGATGCCGAGGTGCGTGCCGAGCGGTTCACCGCTCTGTTGGCCGAGCACGCCGGGCCCGAATCCGGCACGGCCGCAAGCGATTCAGGTGCCGCTGCCGAATCGTCGGCGACGACAGCAGGGCAGCCCGACAGTGCCGAACCCACCGACGCCGACATCGTTGCCGTCACCACCGAGTTGGTCGGCGCAGAGCAAGCGAAATATGCGCGCGCACATGCCGAGATCCTCGCGGAGCTCGACGGCCACCGGTATCGCAAACTGCGCGATGAATTGTCCGCCTGGCGTACCGATCCCCCGCTCGACCCCACCGAGGCCGCCCGGCCCGCGGCCAACGCCTTCGAGCGGGTCCTGCGGCGGGACCGCAAACGACTGCGCCGGCTGGTATTCGCCGAACCTGCCGTACCGCCCGCCGAACGAGTTGAGCTGCTGCATGATATCCGCAAGAGCGCCAAGCGCTTACGGTATTCGTGCGAAGGCGCCGCGGAGACGCTCGGCGCTGCCGCAGCCGATCTGGGCAGCAGTGCGAAACGTCTGCAAACCGTCCTCGGTGACCACCGCGATGCCGTCGAGTCCCGCGAAGCCATCCTCGCCCGCGCCGCCGAATCCCCCGTTCGAGGTCGGGTCGCCGCGCTCTACGAAATCCTGGCCGACGCAGAGGAAATCGAGGCAGGCATGGCCCTCGCCCGCTACCCGATCGCCGCCGCGTTCGTCTCGGGCGGCTGACACCGGACCTGTCGGGTTCCCCGCACACCTGGCCCGGATCGACCGCGCCCGCTCGATGCTCGGAGTCGT
The DNA here is from genome assembly GCF_036046055.1 of Nocardia sp. NBC_00403. Taxonomy (NCBI): domain Bacteria; kingdom Bacillati; phylum Actinomycetota; class Actinomycetes; order Mycobacteriales; family Nocardiaceae; genus Nocardia; species Nocardia sp. NBC_00403. The sequence continues at coordinate 3,556,185 of NZ_CP107939.1, read as the reverse complement.
TCGGCGTACTTCGCGGTTCCGGTTCAGACCGGGAATGCGAAGCTGATCTTGCGAGTGGCCGGGTCCGCGGAAACCAACCGAACGCGCACGGCCGCACCTTCCCGTGGTGAGCCGACACAGGGTCCCGCGACCGGCGGGTCGGCGATGAACACCTCGGCGGGACGGCTGCCGTTGGCTTCACGGATCACCACCGCGTCGAACTCCGCACCGCTGCGCTCGGCGAGCAGGGTCGCCTCGGTCAGGTCGATGCACGCACGTTCCACCTTGTTCGCGAGGGCGTCGCTGCGCCGCATCGACTCGGCGGTGGGTGACAGGCCGTCTCGAACCCATTGCGGTACTTCGGTTCCCGCACACAGGGCAAGGCAGATCTCGGTGGCGAACCGGTCGGCGAGTCGACGCAGCGGCGCGGTCACATGCGCGTACGGTGCGCCGATCGCGCTGTGCTGCAGGTTATTCGGCTGGTCGGCCGACTGCCTGGTGTTCGCCCCGGAGTTGGACCGCCTGCTGTTCGACTGCTCGGCACTCGGCCCCGCAGCGGGCTCGACCTCCCCTTGTGCTGGGCTCGGCGGCACGCCGTTCGAAGGTGCTGCGGCAGACCTGGCGGATCCGTCTGCGACGACCCCGTCCAGCACGGTGTACGCGGCCCCGCGGAGCAGCCCGGTGGCCTCCGACATGAGCACAAGGGCAGCGGGCGTGTTCGGGTCGAGTCCGGCCAGCATGCGCCCGACCGGCTCCTGGGCAGGCCAGGCGATCCCCAAGGCCGCGGCGGTCCTGCGTATCGAGGTGATCGCCGAGTCGGGCGGCGGCGGCATAGTGCGCAGCAGTGCGATGCGTTCACCCGACGGAGTCGTCCTGTCGAGCATGATCATGGCCGCGCACATCCCGGTCAGCAGCGACACCTGCTCGTTCCAGTCGTCAGCGGCGGTGCGCGGCTCCAGCACCAGTCGCCAATGCCCGTCGGCCTTGTCGTCGCTGATCACGCTCTGTGCGGGCAAGCGCAGCCCGATCGCGCCGCGGGCGAGCCCCGCCTCGATGCGCCGCGTGCCGAATTCCGGCAGGGCCGCGATCGAGGGGTGCAGGCGACCTGCGTCGGCGTCGGCTTGCACACTCGCGTAGTCGAGCCTGGCTCGGGACCGAATGAGCGCGCGCACCACCGAGCACCGCTGCGGTTCAGCGTTCTCGTCCAGTTCGATGGTCCACAGCGCGGCGGGCCTGGTCTGCTCGGGCAGCAGGCTCGCGGCATTCTCGGAGAGCACCGGCGGATGCAGCGGCACGGTGCTGTCCGGCAGATAGAAGGTCTGGCCCCGAGCGACGGCCTCGGTGTCGAGCGCACCACCCGGCACGATCACAGCGCCGACATCGGCGATGGCGTAGTGCAGTGTGAAGCCGGAATCGGTGCGGTCCAGGTGCAGTGCCTGGTCGAGATCCATCGCACCCGGCGGGTCGATCGTCACGAAGGGGATATCGGTGCGATCGATGCGGTTGCCCGCGAACGCGTCGATCGCGTCGCGGGCTTCCGTGGCGGCCTCGGCGGGATACGCCGAGGCCAATCCGAATTCGGAACGGATGGCGCCGAAATCAACCGGCGCCGACACGATCCGTTGGTGAAGTTCCACGCTGTCGGTGGGCGCTACTGCAGCGCCAGCATGGTGCCGTTCAATTCATTCAACGGGCCGTACATGGTGAAAGTCACCCGACCGTTGGGAACACTCGACGACACTCCGGCCGCCGCGTCGAGCGCCTGGCCGAACGACGCCGCCGACGGATGCGGCAGGCCGGCGATCGCCTTCCCGATGTGGCTCTGGTGCACCCAGGCCGTGTCGGCGGGGCTGAGGTCCACCTGGACCCCGCCCGCCAACGGGGTCACCGCGACCGCACTAGCGGTCCCGGCGCCAAACACTGCGAAAACCGATGCAGCCCCGGCGATCAAAGCGCCGGCGACCAGTGAACGAACTACCCGCATAGAGTTGAGACCTGCTTCCGCGATCGAAGAATGAACGGCCCGCTGCTGCCCGGCAACGGGCCTTGCCAACGGCGACCACTCTATGACGTCGCTCACGTTATTAGCCAGTTCCGGACGAATCGCCATGCCGGACACGCCGAGCCGCCGCCCACCGCGGCCGACTGCTAGGGTTGCCGGGCGTAGCGGGGGTTCGATATTCCCGCACATTTCGAAGTATCCGTACGTCGACAATTGGGAGTTACGCACTCATGTCATCGCTGCTTTTCGACTACCTGATGCCACTGCTCGGCCCGGAACAGGCCGCGTACTGGGCTCAGGTCTTCACAATCTCGCCGGCCTGACCTCACCGCCTCCCGCACGGCTTCGTCGCCTCCCGTTAACCACATGGGAGGCGACGTTCGTCAAGTGCCGCTAGCATCCCGCTCCGTGCATAGAACCTCCGCCGCTATCGCGGCCAGCGCCACCCTCTTCACCCTGCTTCTCGCAGGCTGCAACGACGACACAGCAGGCAGCGCCACCTCTTCGACCACGGCGAGCGCCGGATCGTCCGCCGCGGCCGGCGACGCCCCCGACAACATCAAAGCGGGCACCTTTGTGGTGAGCTTCCGCACCGCCTTCCCCAAACTCGCCGACGGCAAAGACAACAACAAGATTCGCGACGTCCTCGTCGAAACCTGCAAAGACGTCAAGGACGGCAAGTCGGAGGACGCCGTTGTGCAGAACATCATCAAGCACACCAAGACCGGATCGGTCGAGGCGAGCAAGGAAGAGGCGCAGGCCATCTATCAGATGGCCAAACTGCTCTGCTGAACTATTTGTTCCAGGGCAGATAATTCGGCAGGTACTTCAATACGTAGCCCACCGTGATCATGACGATGATGGCGATCAAAGGGATAAGCACGGACATCGGTCCGGTCCTTTACGTTGTGCTACCGATAGAGGGATCGTGCCGCACACCACCGAGGCGCGCGGTACCTGTATCGGTATACGCCTCCGGTGTTACGTGTGAGTTCCGTCCTGGCCCGCCGCGGGTGTGTCGTCCTGACGTTGCGCCGGTGGGCTACTGCGCTCGAGAAAGCGCAGCAGCTCCACCGGGAACGGCAGCACCAGCGTCGAGTTCTTCTCGGCCGCGACCTGGACAACAGTTTCCAGCAGCCGCAGTTGCAATGCCGCGGGATGTTCCGACATCTGGGCGCCCGCCTGGGCCAGCATCTGCGCGGCCTGCAACTCTCCCTCCGCCGAGATGACCCTGGCCCGGCGTTCCCGCTCCGCCTCCGCCTGCCGCGACATCGAGCGCTTCAGTGCATCCGGCAGCGCCACATCCTTGATTTCCACCCGGTCGATGTGCACGCCCCACGCCAGTGCCGGGCTGTCGATCATGAGCTCGAGCCCCTTGTTCAGCTGCTCCCGATTCGACAGCAGATCGTCGAGTTCGCTCTTGCCGATAATCGAGCGCAGCGAGGTCTGGGCTACCTGGCCGACCGCGAACAGATAGTTCTGCACCTCGATGACGGCGGCGACGGGGTCGATCACCCGGAAATACACCACCGCGTCCACCCGCACCGTCACGTTGTCGCGCGTGATGCCGTCCTGCGCGGGCACCGGCATGGTGATGATCTGGATGGAGACCTTGCGCATCCGATCGATGAACGGAATCAACATGCGCAGCCCGGGATCCCGCGTCCCCGCAACCCGACCGAACCGGAAAACCAGCCCCTTCTCGTACTGGGTGACGATCCGCGCACTCATGGCGGTCAGGACACCGCCGACGACCGCTCCTATACCGAAAATGCTGCCGATAAGGGTAAGAATGTCCATAACTGCACCGCCAAGGCGAATCGTCTGCCGCGCCGGAACCCGGTCTCGCGGTTCACTTCCATCATGGCACCGTGCGGGCGGACGAGTTGGCCTGTAAGCCGGATCCTGTCCCCGGTTCACACCGGGTGACGACCATCCATCTGGACACACCGTTGCCGGGTGCCTCGAGCGGTCCACCCGCAGGCTCGGGCGAGCAGCCCTCGAACACCTGCGCAGCCGCACCGCACGCGATGCGACCTTCGACCTTGCTCCGGGCGGGGTTTACCGAGCCGCCCCGGTCACCCGGGGCGCTGGTGCGCTCTTACCGCACCGTTTCACCCTCACCGACGCTCGCGCATCGGCGGTCTGTTTTCTGTGGCACTGTCCCGCGGGTCACCCCGGGTTGCCGTTAGCAACCGCCCTGCTCTGTGGAGTCCGGACTTTCCTCGGCGACGGGCGGCGGCACAGCTGTGCCCGTTCCCATCGCCGCGGTCGCCCGGCCAACTCGTCCGCAGCGTCCAGGGTACGTTGTTCCCGGGCCTGACCTCGCAGCTGGTCGGAGCAGAACAGTACGGTGGGGTGCCATGGAACGTGTCGAGGTCAGTTTTCCTTCGGGTAGCGAGCATTGCGCCGCCTGGCTGTATCCACCCGACGGCGTCCCCAAGCCCCGCCCGCTGGTGGTCATGGGGCACGGTCTGGGGGCCAATCGAGAAATGGGATTGGACAGGTACGCGCGCCGGTTCGCCGCCGCGGGAATGGCCGTGCTGGTGTTCGACTACCGGCATTTCGGCGCCAGCCAGGGTTCACCACGCCAGCTACTACACATCGCCCGCCAGCGCGAAGACTGGCGGGCGGCCGTTGCCTACGCGCGCACGCTGCGTGGTATCGATGCGACCCGAATTGCCCTGTGGGGCACCTCTTTCGGCGGCGGCCATGTGCTGTCGGTGGCACCCGACGACGACTACATCGCGGCCGTCGTGGCGCAGGTCCCCTTCACCAGCGGCCTGGCCTCGGCCTTGGCGAAGGGCCCGACCAGCCTGACCAAGGTAGCCACCATCGCCGCCACCGACCTGCTCGTCGGATCGCTGCGCCGCAAGCCGGTGCGCATCCGACTCGCGGGCCGCAAGCGCGCCGCCGCACTGATGAGTGCGCCGGATGTGCCGGAGGGTTTCGGCAGGCTCGCCGACGAAAGTGAAAGCTACGAACCGAAAGTCGCGGCCCGGGTCGCACTGTCGACGCTGTTCGACTCCCCCGGCCGCCGAGCCAAGTCGCTGAAGATGCCGGTCATGTACATCGTCGCCGACAACGACTCGATCGCCCCGATCAAACCGACGCTGCGGGCCGCGGAACGCACCAAGCACGCCGTCGTGAAGCGCTATCCGATAGGGCATTTCGACGTCTACTTCGACGACCACTTCGAGCTGGCGGTCTACGACCAGACGGAATTCCTGGTCTCGGTGCTGCGTCCGTGACCGAGCCCGGCGTCGGGGCTTTGCCGGTGGTCTCGACGTCGGTATGCTCGAGCGGTACGGTTCGGCCGGTTCGTCGGCCACCACCAACGATGGCCCGGATGCGCCGCGAAGCATCCTCACGATGAATCTCGTTGTCTCCCCCGCGCTCCCGGGGAAGGACCTTCCCGTCCTTCGTTGACCGCCGCGCGGGTCCGTACCCGCCCCGAACTCCGTCGCCAACGCAGGCGGCGGGCGCACGGCTGCTGGAACCACCTACTCATCGCGCCGCTGTGGCCGATGCACGGCGTCAACCTCGGCACTCTGCTGCGCACTTGCGATGCGGTCGGCGCGTGCCTGGCGGTGCCGCGGCGACCGTGGATACCGGACGCGCTCGCCCAGGGAAACACTTTGCGCCACAGACAGTGTGTGCACTGGATCGACGGTCGCGTGGAACGGTGGCTGGATCGCCAACGCACCGAAGGTTCCGCGATCGTCGGGGTCGAGCTCACCGACGAGTCCATCCGCCTGGCCGACCTCCCCGCCGCCCGCAAGCGCACCATTATCGTGCTCGGTCACGAAAGCAGCGGCATACCGCCTGAGGGACTCGAACTCCTCGATGTCGCCGTCGAAATTCCGATGGTCGGCACCGGCCACAGCCTCAACGTGGCGGTCGCGGGGTCACTGGTGCTCTACAAGTTGGCCGGACTGTGCTGATGACAATCAGACAGTACGGGCGCGGCACCCGAACACCGCCGCGGCGGTGCCGTCCGCCTACTCGATTGTCGAGTTTTACATCCCGCTCCAACAGTGAGTATTGCCACCGAGGTGTGACCGAGACGCACTCCCTACCCGCGTGCGGAGGCCGTTGCGGAGTCAGCGATCTCGTCCATGAGCATTCGGAGCGTGAGCGAATGCTTCTCTGGCGGTAGCGCATCCAGTGCGGCCCGTGCCAGCTTCACACCCTCAGTGCGGTCGCCGTCGCGAACCAGCATCAGCCCTTGATGCATGTCCAGGTGCGTGCGGAACCGAGGCAGCGACTCCGGCAGATCCACCCTCGCCGCTTCCTGGGCCGCCACCGCGACCCGTTCCTCGCCGAGGCGGGCAGCCAGCAGGGAAAGAAAGACGTTCACCCGCCACCAAGGGACCGCGTAGTCGCTCGCCTGATCGTCGGACCCTGAGCGGTCGAATTCCCTACGGCCCGTGTCGATCAGCCCATGTGCCGTCGGCGTGTCACCCTGGAGTGCAGCGGCATGAGCCTTGCCCCAGAGCGCGTTCAATCGGCCCAAGCCAGGGCGATCACTGATAGCCAACGCCTGATCGGCGAACCCGTGCGCCACCGGCAGTGCTGCACCCTCGTAGCCCAATGCGATCGCCGCACGTCCACGGACCCATACCCGGATATCCGTGTCTTCCGATCTGTCGGCCGCTGCCGCGGCCATCGAATACCAGTTGATCGCCTTGCGCCCGTCGCTGCCGGGAAAGGTCTTGGCGTACAACGTCATCAGACGTGCAGCGATGGACCACATCCGGGGCGAGTCCAATTGCTGTTGAAGCACGATCATGTCCGCCGCCAAACGTCGTTGTATCTCAGCACCTCCCGCACTCATGTAGTCCCGGCCGTACGTGACAAGTCGGTCTTCCCACTCCTCGACACCCGGCCGCGCCGGGTTCAACCGAGCCGAGAACCCTTGCGCCAAGAGGTCGGACGCCACCACGGGCGCTACGGACGTGGCGGCTAGGTGACTGAGGAATTCGCGACGGTTCACATTCGCCTCCAACAGCTCAGGGGGGAAATCCAGTACCGCCGCAAGATGACGCAGCCAAAACGCAGAGGGCTCGGTGGCGTTGGACTCCCAACGCCGGGAAATGTACTCACGGCTGATGTTGGCACCAGATGCCTTGCACAGTTCATCGGCCAGTCTTCCCTGCGACCATCCCTTGGCCAAGCGAAGTTGGCGGATCAGGTCGCCGGTCCCGCTGCTCATACTTCGATCATTCCCCGCCCGTAGCCAGGACGAAAGCGATACACCCTCGCGTGGCACGGATGCCACCCCTGATGCCACTACCCGGCCGTCGCCTCTGCTGGCGAAATCGGAGCAGGACGTTATGCCACTGTCGTTGCCACTTCAACGCAAGTGTCACTCTGCGACACGGTTGTAGTCGGTACCCGGCGCCAGATTGAACCGACTGCCGTCGTAGTCCCTGACGTCGGTGCCCCAACATCCGCAGCAATTAGGGGACAGACCATGACTGCGAGAGAACTGCCGCACCGAAGCCCGTTCGTCGGCCCTGAACAGCATGAAGTACGAGGATGGCGACCACTGCCAATGGAAGTGACCGAGCGCTTTGCCGTTGCTGTCCAGGAGTGGGCCGATCAGACCGCGCCCTCAGAATCGTCCCGGTGCTGGGGTGAAGAACCAACCTCCAGCATCGGGCGCACGAACAGCGAGATGGCGTGATGAACCGTGACCGGATGCGTACCACCGAATCACCGGACGGCAGGAAGGTCGCAACGTGGCGACTCATGCGTCGCGACTGCCAGGTGATCAACATCCAGAACCGCGAGGACGCGTCACCCGCCTACCGATGGCCCAGTGGGGTGGAACTGCCCGCCGCTACGCCAGGACTGGTGATACTCGACGGCCCGCCGAACCTGTGGGAGGCCCGAGACGCATTCCCCGGGCACGGCGATCTCTGGAACGCGCTGCGTTCGGACTTCTGGGCTGCCTTGCTGTGCATGACTGACCTGCCAAACCCGTTGGGGTCGTGGTCGTGATGTCCGAGGGTGAGAAGCGTCGGCGCGGCAAACTCGAGCCGTGGATACAGAACCAGCTCGCAGTCTTCCATCAGGAGACCGCCGCGAAGCTCGAACTAGCTCCCGACAACACAGCCCCCATATATCGGCGTCCGTCGGACGGCGAGACGTGCAGGCTAGACGACTGGTGGGTCTCGAACACAGACGCTGAGTGGGACGAGTTCGACCTTCGAGAGAATTCGATCAGGGTCGAGCCGACCAGCGTTGTAGATACCGAGGAACCGCGAACAGGGCTCATCGGGTAAGGGCTCCGCCCATTCGAATTATCCACTGGAACAACGTGATTTGACACGGACTGATCTGCTTATGTGCCCATCCGTCGCCGTGGATCTCTGGTCGCACGATCGTCGGCTTGGAGAAGAGGAAGTCATTGTCGCAAAGGGGCTTTCGGGCCTCGGCGACCAATGGTCGGCTTGTACTGGCGTACGCGGTGTGGCCGCTCACCAGAGCGCCGAAGGCGAGCAGGCAAATGAGTAGAGATGTGAACGGTTTCGCATGATTCCCCCAATGAATCCAGACGTTGATCGGACGGTGTCCGTGGTTCGGACAACCCTGGGTGGCGTCTGTGCCCACGGATGCCGGTAGGTGCTCACCGCCTTGTCCGATCTAACAGCCTGTCTCAGTGGATGTTTCCGGTAGCAGGTCAGTGTCGCGGCCATGGTGAGAAAGGCGCAGAAGTGGTCGGCAGAGCGGTGCAGGGGAGGTCGGGCAGCGCGTCGCGTGGTCGCCGGTCCTCAAATCCTCGCGTCGATCCGAAGGGTTGTTTCCGGCGCGGCGGAATGCTGGCCGTCATGGTTCGCGCTGGCGGTCGGCAAATGGACCACCCGCTGCTCCCATTCCCCGTCCAGCACGTCGGCCTGCCATCGCTTGTTCCAGCCGAACGGCATGAGGTGCACTTGCACGCCGCGTTGTTGCAGACGTTCGGCAAGGTTCGACAGCACACTGAGCGCTGTCGGTACATCGGATCGCTCCCCCGGACTTGCCAGATGTGCGAACCCGTTGATGACGATGCACGTCGCATGGGTCTTGGCCGCAATGCGCCAAACGTTTTTCGTCGCCACCTTCGAGAACGACAGATCGCCGCGCTCGACGCCGACCATGAGAAGCAAGCAGTCGGAGAACGTGTTCGTTACGCCGAGCGCGGCGGGTTCGAGATCGATGGCGGCCGGGCTCGGCGTTGTCACGGTGTACTCGAAAGTGTGGCAACGGCTGCTGTAGATCCTCATGCTCGACTCCGACGTCGTTCGATCGTGGCGGCGTACGGCGCCCAGTGATCTGGTCCGACGGCCGCTGCACGGAGCGTAACTGGAGGTTCACCCGGCCCGTTCCCAAACTAGGGGACATCGACTCTTGGGACGGTCGCGGCGACAGCGGTTCGGTGAGCGCGGACCGGACATCAGCGGCCGAATCCCCACCGGCCCCGGCCTTGTCGGGGATTGCCGAGAAGGCACGATCCTGAACTCGGCCGAGTTCCGCGTTCGAGCGGCGCAGTGCAATCAACGGACCAGCAAGATTCCAGCGAGAAGGCCCAGCTGTATTCGTGACCGATGGACCGGCCGACAGTGTCGGTGCCCCGCACTACAGTTTCCTGCCATGAACCCCGCGACCGCCGTCATCGCCGAGATCGTACGTGCGATCACACCATTCGACGCGCTCGAGCGGCAGCATATCGCCGAGACGCTGGCCTGGCTCGAATCGACCGATGACGTATTCCGTCGGGTCAAACCCGATACGCCCCCGCGTCATCTGGTCTCCTATGTCGTCCTGGTAGACCCGGAGGGCCACGCCGTCTTCCTCGGACGCCACCTCCTCGCGGACCTGTGGTTGCCGACCGGCGGCCACATCGCCCCGGGCGAACACCCGCTCGACGCCGCGGGCCGCGAGGCCGCCGAAGAACTGGGCATCCCCGCCGAATTCACGGTCACCGGAACCGAACCGCTGTTCCTCACCATGACCACCACCGTCGGAACCCACAGCGGACACCAGGACGTCAGCCTCTGGTATCTCATCCGAGGCGACCGCTCCCGCGAGTATGCCCTGGATCCCAGAGAATTCAGCGAGGGCCGCTGGTGGGACATCGACACCTTCGCCATCCCCGACCCCGACCCGCACTTCCCGCGATTCCTCGCGAAACTCGAATCAGCACTGCACGCTTCGCCAACTCAGCGACGTGCGGGTGACGTGCCGTGATCGCTGTGGCGTACTGCCGAGGGTCACTCCGAGCAGTCCACAGTGGTCGTGATAACCACGGACCGGCGGCGCGGCGATCAAGAGACGGGCTTCGGCGCCGGGCACTTGCTTATTTCGAGGAGTGGACCACGATCGTCATCGCCGGTCCTGGCCAGCGATGTGCAGAGCGAATCCGCCGGTGCCGGGAGATTCTCGACCCGGTACCAGCTCCGAACCGTCCTGGTATGTCAGGCCGGTGTAGTCGCCGCCGGACTCCGGGCGGTACGGGATCGGTTCGGCGGTGAAGGCGGTCGCGAGTCGTTGCCGGTAATGTTCGGCGATCTCGGTGTAGCGCTCGTCGTCCAGGTGGACGGCACTGTGCTCGACGAACGGCGGCAGCACATCGAACCCGGTGAAGGACAGCACGCCGTGGTTGATCGGGAACAGCAGGTCGTCGATGGGACCATTGACTCCCCGCTCGGTGTAGTGCCCAATCCTGCCGCCCGCGGTGGTGGCGACCATGGCACGTTTACCGGCGAACGGACCCGCACCATAACGCGCCACCCTCGCGCCGTACGCGAAGTCGTAGGTGAACACTCGGTCGATCCACCCCTTGAGGATCGCGGGCATGGTGAACCACCACAGCGGGAACTGCAGGATGACCAGGTCGGCGTCGAGCAACTTTTGTTGTTCGACGCGGATGTCCTCACTAAGCCGACCGGATCGGTAGGCCTCGCCGGAGGCATGCATGAAATCCGGACCGGTGATGTCGTCGAAGTCGGTGTAGTCGGCCGCTGCCTGCCATTTCATGGTGTACAGGTCGGTGACCACGACTTCGTGGCCGTCCGCGCGCAGGACGTTGACGGCGAGGTCCTTCAGGGAGCCGGTCAACGAGTTCGGGTCAGGGTGTGCGTAGACGATCAGTACGTTCATGCCAGCGATCCTGCGCCCGATATCAGGCATCGACCAGAGACTGCTTGTCCACCGGACGGGGGTTCCTGGGACTGGCAGGACCACCATCGTCACGACCGGCCCGAGCGGCCCATGCGCATACTGGGATGCATGGATGATCTCGGCGACCTCGGCACGTTCCTACAGTTGCGTCGAGCGAACGTGCCGCCGGAATCGGTCGGCGTCACCATCGGTGGCCGCCGGCGGGTGGCCGGTTTGCGACGCGAGGAGCTGGCGCAGCTGGCCGGCGTGAGCGTCGACTACTACACCCGGCTCGAGCAGGGCCGAGCGACACAACCGTCGGAGCAGGTGTTGGATGCACTGTCGCGGGCGCTGCAACTCGACGACGTGGCCCGCGCGCACCTGCACAACCTCGCCAAACAGCGCAACCGTCGGCCGCGGCCGACCAGCTATCCGGCCACGATTCGGCCGCGACTGCGGCAAATCCTCGACACGATGTCGGAATATCCAGCGATGATCCTCAACCACCGCATCGACGTGCTGGCGTACAACCGGCTGGCCGGTCTGCTGTACTGGGATCTGGACCAGGTGCCGGTCGACGACCGCAATCTGGCCAGGATGATCTTTCTCGACGCCGACCGCTTCGACCTGTACGCCGATCGATCGTCGTGCACCGCCGCCACAGTGGCCCACCTGCGCCACGCTGCCGGTGAGTTTCCCGATGACCCGGAGCTGGCCGCGCTCATCGGTGAGCTGTCCATCGGCAGCCGCCGGTTCAGCGAACTGTGGGCCGCCGCCGATGTCAGCGTCCGCGGTCACGGATCGCAACGCTTTCGGCATCCGATGATCGGTGTGATCACGTTGCATCAGGAGCGCTTCATGCTGCCGGACGGTTCCGGCCAGGAGCTGATCACATTGGCTCCCGAATCGGACAGCATCGATGAGGACAATCTTCGATTGCTCGCCAACCTGGGCGTCGACGACATCGGCGCACCGCAGTCGCGGCCCTGAGCCGATCGGGCTCGATCCCACCGCCCGGATTTCGGACGTGGCGTATCCGGCTCCCCTCATCGGCCCACCCGGCGCAGGCCGGTGTACTCGAGGCAGGCGAACACCGCCACAACGGTTGCTCCGATCAGCATGAACGCGACACCGAGCCTGGTCAGGTCGATCAGACCCGAGAACGTCAGCGCCACCATGCCCACCGCGGACAGCGCGTTGACGGTCACGACAGCGGTGGCCTGTCGCGGCGAAATATCCGGATAGCCCGCGATCAACAGCAGCGCGAGCGCGCCACCGAGCATCGCGATGCCGAATGGGATCGACCACGTCGTCGGCAGCCCGAGCGGATCACGCAACGCGACTGCTCCGGCGAGCATGACCACCCCGAACCCACCTGTACTCCAGCCGTCCACCCGCAGTGCGGAGCGCAGATAGTCGGCGCCTGCCCGTGTTCCGGAAAGGGCGGGCGGGACGGCGAGGCTTGGCGTGCTCATGTCTATCTCCTGTGATCGTTTCCCTGCGAGCCGGTCGGCTCCTGGAACCACCATGCGGCCCCGAGGTGAAGGTCTCAATAACCTCGGAGGTCATGGCTACGCCGATACGCCGGTGATTAGGCTGGTCACGTGGTTGGCACGCGGACGGCAGAAAATCTGATGGAGACCCCTTCGCGGGTCGGTGGCCTGTTGCGGGACTGGCGACAGCGGCGCAGACTCAGCCAGCTCGATCTGGCGCTGGCAGCCGACACCTCGTCCCGGCATCTGTCCTATGTGGAGACCGGCAGGTCCAAGCCGAGCCGGGCGATGGTGCTGCGGTTGTGCGAAGCCCTGGATGTGCCGCTGCGGGAACGCAACATCCTGTTGCTCGCCGCCGACTACGCACCCGCCTACCGGGAGAGCAGCCTCGACGACGCCGGGCTCGCCTCGGTGCGCTCGGCGCTGGACACGATGCTCGCCGCGCACGAGCCGTACCCGGCGGTGGTGGTGGATCGGCTGTGGAATGTGGTCACCGGCAACGCGGCCATGGGCGTCATGATGCACGGCATTCCGGAAGAGTTGCTACTACCGCAGCCCAATGTCTATCGCCTGGTCCTGCATCCGGACGGGCTGTCGGCGCGGCTGGCCAACCTGACCCAGGTCCGCGAGCTGTTCCTGGATCGGCTGGCCCGGCAGGCGAGTGCGAGCGGCGACCCACAGTTGCGCGCGCTCTACGACGAGGTCGCCGCCTACCCGTGGCTGCCGGACCCACCGAGTGAACCGAACGATGATGTGGTGCAACCGAGTCCGTTCGAGGTGCCACTGCGCATCCGGACGCCGTTCGGCGAGATGCGCATGTTCAGCACCATGGCCACCTTCGGCGCACCCGCCGATGTCACGCTCTCGGAGCTCGCTATCGAATTGTTCTATCCCCTCGACGAATTCACCGCCGCGGCCCTGCGTGGGCTCGCAGCGGCGACGTCGCCCTCCGAATCCGGTTCAGAACGGCCGGAATCCGGCCCCCACGCCACCGGTGGCGTTCACGGCCTCCAGAATCTGATCGATCGGCGCGAAGAAAGCCGGTGAGTGCAAGGGGTTGCCCGCGCCGACGCACGGCACGTTGAAGCCGATGCCGCCGAGGCCGGTCAGTCGGCCCTGGTTCATGCCGACCAGTCGATCGCCGACGGTCACCGGACCACCGGAATCGCCAGGCTTCGAGCAGGATTGATTGATGGTGGAGCCTTCCAGCCCGCCCCACACCACACCACAGTCGGATCCGCTGGTGCGCCCGCTGGTGCAGACGGTGGCGCCTGGTCCGGGCGCCGCACCGAGCCCGGCAATAGTGGTCGGCCCAACAGTGCGCACCGGGGTGACCAAGGCCGGATCGAATTGCAAGACCGCGAAGTCCAGCCCCTCACCATTGTCCGAGTAGGCCACTACGCCGATCACACCGGCATCCAGCGTCTTCTCGGCGGCCAGGCGCGCGCCTGCCGAAGCGCAGTGACCGGCGGTCAGGCCGACCAACCGATTCGCGCTGTCATAACCGATGGAGGTCAGCGAGCACGCCGAATTGTTGTCGAACACCAGGCCGGAGCCGCCGCCGAGCACCGCGTTTCCGGCTGCCTGCGCGGTGCCCGCACCGACGAGACCGACGCCCGCGACGACAACCGCAACGGCCGCCATCCACTTGAACTTCACGCTCAGTACTCTCCTTCTCGAAACCCACAGGCCGACATCGGAATCGGCCACACGACAGCCCACCCTGCACGTGCTGGAGTACCGCCCCGACAGTTCTGCGGCCATCGCTGGCAGGGCGAGCACCGATGACCAGTTTGTCCTCTAGCTACCTCAACATCACGGGGCCGGACCCGATCCGCAGCAGGGTGTACGCCGCACCACATCGTCGGGCCGCGGCGGCCCTGCCACAGTGAACCCTAGTCGGATCGAAATGTCGTCCCCTACCGAACTTTTCATGAGAGAGAAGACACCCGATGCGCGACCAGGACCCGGCCACCGACACCCGAGGTCATGCGTTGCGCGCATGCCCCCTGGCCGGGCGGTCGGACCGGTGCTCACGCGTCGAGCATCTGCGCGCCGAGCTCCTGATCAAGGCGGGAATCAGCTGTCGACAACGCCGCGTCCAAGTGCATGGCAACCACACCGATGTGCGGCTCGGCCATCATCTGCAGGTGGTCACCCGGCACCGCCACCTGGGTGAAGCGGCGTCCTGCGTACCGCTTCCAGCCGTTGTCCGCGCTGTCGAACATGCTGCCGACTGTCCGATGTGCCACATCGACGCCGGGCGGCAGTCCCTCGCTGGCCCGCAACAGTGTGAAGTCGCGGTCGTAGGGCTCGAGCTTGTATCCCAGCAGCGCGGTGTAATTGGCGTGGAACACGTCGTAAAGCCTGCGAATGGCCTGCGGGGAGCTGTCGGCGGGCAGAATCCCCGATCTGATCGTCTCAGCGAGCACCGCGTCGAACAGTTCGTCGGTGCCGTGCACGTCGGGCTCGAAATCGACCAGTGCGACCTGGTTTCCGCGCGCGTACCAGAGCAGTTCGAGGAAGAACCAGCGGATCAGCTGCTCCTGCGCGACCGGCGCACGCCTGTCTTGCTGCCGCAATGCGAGCGTGTCGAGCAGCGTCACACTGGCGACCTCGTGTTCGGGCAGCCGCCGCGCCATCTCCAGCGCGACATTGCCGCCGAAGGACCAACCCGCAAGGTGATAAGGACCTTCCGGATGGACCCGGCGGATGGCCTCCAGATAGGACTGCGCCATCGCCGGGATGGACGTCTCGGGTGTGCTGCCCGAGTCGGCACCTGCCGCCTGCAATCCGTACACCGGACGGTCCGGGCCGAGGTAGCGGGCAAGTGCCAAGTAGCACAGCACATTTCCGCCGATAGGGTGCACAAGGAACAGCGGCGTCTTGGCACCGCCACTGATCGGCACCACCGGGTCGAAGGTGCGGTGGGTGTTCCCGGCCCGGATGAGTGCGGCCAGCTCGCCCGCGGTCGGTGCGCCGATGAACGTATCGAGGGGCACCTCCACGCCCCAGCGCCGCGACAATCCCATCACCACACGCATGGCCCCGATAGAGGTGCCGCCGGAGGCGAAGAAGTCGTCATCGAGCCCGATCGAGCGCAGCCCGGCGTACTCGGCGAGCAGCTCCACGGCCGACCGCTCGTATTGGTCGGCCGGTTCTCGCTGGGCGGCAGCCGAATCGGGGGCATTCTCGACGATCGCGCGCAGGGCGTTGTCGTCGCGCTTGCCGCTCGGCGTACGGGGCAGTTCGTCGAGCCAGATGAACCGCGACGGCACCATGTGGGCGGGCAGCACCGCGCGCAGATCGTGGCGCAGTGCGGCCATATCGGTCTGGTCGGCCGC
The DNA here is from genome assembly GCF_036046055.1 of Nocardia sp. NBC_00403. Lineage (NCBI taxonomy): Bacteria > Bacillati > Actinomycetota > Actinomycetes > Mycobacteriales > Nocardiaceae > Nocardia > Nocardia sp. NBC_00403. The sequence goes on along the minus strand of NZ_CP107939.1, from coordinate 3,540,220 downwards.
ACCGACCAGGAAGGCGATCAGCGCACCGTCGATACCGCCGAAACCGCGGGCGACCACGGCCGCCTCGGTAATGGCGGGAAATTCCTCGAATCCGAGAATGCACAGCTCGACCTCGGCGGGTTCGACCCGGAAGCCGCGGATCTTCACCTGACTGTCGCTGCGGCCCAGATACACGATGTCTCCGGAGGACAGCCGCACGCCGAGATCGCCGGTCCGGTACAGGATCGCGCCGCCGTGAGTAGCCACGAACCGCTGCGCGGTCAGGCCCGGCCTACCGTGGTAGCCGCTGGCGATCGAACGACCGCCCAGATAGATTTCGCCGATCACCCCGTCGGGCACCGATCGCAGCGCACCGTCGAGCAGTTCCGCGGTATCGCCGTCGACCGCTCGGCCGATCGCGGGCAGCGCGGGGAAATCATCGGCAGGCCCGAGCAGCGCGTACTTGGTGGCCACGTGGGATTCGGTGGGGCCGTATTGGTTTTCCAGCAGCAGGCCGGGCACCACCTTGCACAGGGCGCGGATCTCGTCGGTGATGCGCAGTTGCTCACCGGAGGACACGAGGGCCTTCAGGCTGGTCGGGAACGCGCGCTTAGCGACGACGGCCTCCGCGAACGCCTGCAGCGCGACATAGGGCAGAAACAGCCGCTCGATGCCCTCCTCGACAACAAGATTCAGCAGTTCCTCGACATTCGACCGCAGATCCACCGAGCTCACCCGCAGCGCCGAGCCCGCGGCGAGGGTGGTGAAGATTTCCTGGAACGAGACATCGAAGCTCAACGGCGCCAATTGCAGGGTGCTGGCCAGACCCATCCCCGACGGTGTGCGGTTCTGCCATTCCACCAACGTGGTCAGGCCGCGGTGCGGCATGGCGACGCCCTTGGGCTCCCCGGTGGAGCCGGAGGTGAACAGCACATAGGCCACCGCGTCCGGCGACACGTAATCCGGTACCACCCGTGCCACACCGGTGACGTCGCCGGTGTCGAACAGCGCGGCAGTATCGAGCACCAGGGCGGTGTCGTCGACGATGCAGGCGTATTCCGCGTCGGCGATGACGCGATGCGGGCGGGCCCGGTCGATCATCAGGTTCAGCCGGGCCCCCGGATAGCTGACATCGAGCGGCACGCAAGTCGCCCCGATCCTGGTGAGGGCGAGCACGAGCACCACGAGCTCCGGGCGTCGGGCCATCATGATGCCGATCCGGTTGCCGGGCGCTATCCCGAAACCGCTGAGCCGCTGCACGAGTCGATCGCAGTGCTCGATCAGCTCGGCATAGGTCACCGTGTGGTCGTCGCCGATCAGCGCGATCGCGTCGGGGTTGAGGGCGGCGGCATCGGCGACGAGGGTGCCGACATCGCGGGCGGTGGCCGGACCGGAGCCCCGATCGATCGCCGAATCCGGTTCACCGACAATGCCTGCCAGCATCCGCAGCTGGGTCAGCGCGACGGTCTCGCACTGGTCCTTGGTCAGGGTGTGATCGCCGTTGACCCGCACCCACATGCGGCCGTCGCGCGGATCGGTCGCCACCGTAACCAGTAGCTGGAAGTTGGTCTCCTCGCGAACATCGAAGTCGCGCAACCGGACGCCGTCGATGCCTGCGATCGGCGCGAACACGTGGTAGTTGACGAAGTTGAACGCCGTCTCGAAGGCGGGCCCGCCGTCGGCCAGGATGGACCGCAGCGGGTAGCGCCGGTGCGGATAGGCCTCCCGCTCCCGGCGCGCGACCTGCTCGACCGCCTCCCACCAGGTGCCCGCGCACGCGTCCAGCCGTATCGGCAGCGTGTTGAGGAACAGTCCCGCAATGCGTTCGGCCCCGGCCCGATCCGGACGGCCGTGACTGACGACGCCCGTGGTGACATCGGAACGGCCGGTGACCGTGCGCAGCGCAAGGCAGTGCGCGGCCAAATAGACCGCTTTTTCCGGCACCTGGTTCCGGATGGCGAACGCGGTCACCCGTTCGGCGAGCCGGCGCGGCACCAACGCCTGCGCCTGCGGTGGTGCCGTGACGGCGGCCTGGTGGACGCCCAGCGCCGTCAATGCGGTCGGCTCCGCGTCTGACAAAGCGGTGCGCCAGTACTCGCGCGCCGAATCATCGTGAATGGCAGCCTGTTCGGCCTGTGCGTACTCGGCGAGAACGGTCGAAGAGTGCGGGCGGTCGTCGAGGGCGGACTCGACGAGCCCGAGGCGATGCAGATAGTCCAGCAGTAGTTCGAGCACCGAGGTCGCAACGCTCCAGCCGTCGAGGATCGCGTGGTGGAAGCTGAGTACCAGGTCGACAGTCTGCCTGGTGTCCGCGCCCGGCCGGAGGAAAACGCGCACGGCATGCAGTGGGGCACGGGCGATGTCGTACTGCGCGTGCCCGCGCTCCTGCAAGTAGGACTCGACCCGCTCGTAGGCGAGCGTGGAGTCGATGCCGGTGAGATCGACAATCTCCAGCTCGTAGTCGATGGCGGTGTGCACCACCTGCAGCGGGATCGAATACCTGCTCAGGTCGAACGAGGACCGCAGCGCGGGCTGCCGCGACACCAGCCGATCGAAGGCGACCCGGAATTCCGCCGCGTCCCAGGGCAGCTCGAACCGGTAGCGGAACACGTCCTTGTAGCTGACCGAATCGGCGCGCTCGATACTGTGGAAGAGCATACCGAGTTGTAATGCGGTGGCGGGGAATGCGTCCTCGGCCTGATACAGCGCGGCCCGGTCGATCAGCGGCACCGTCTCGAAGGCCGCGGCGATCCGAATCCGCGTGCCTTCCTGGCCGTCGGCGACGATCCCGGCCAGCTCGGCGATGGTCGGATTCTCGTAGAACCCGTCGACATCGAAGTACAGGCCGGCCCGCTCGGCGGCGGTGCGCACCGACAGCGCGAGGATGGAGTCACCGCCGTGAGTGAAGAAGTTGTCGTGCACGCCGATCGAGTCGACGCCGAGCACAGAGCGCCAGACCTGCACCAGCTCGGCCTCGACGGCGGTGCGCGGCTCGGCGCGGTGTCCGATGCCCGTGAGCTCGGCGGCGGACTCCTCGAGCAGCGCGCGTCGATCCAGTTTTCCGTTGCGGGTCAGGGGAATCCGATCCACCCGCACCAGGCGCGCCGGAATCATGTAACGCGGCAGTCGAGCGGCGAGCAGATCGGCGATCTCGTCGCTGGTGATCTCGTCGCCGACGAAGTATCCGACGAGCTGCACACCGTTGGTGTCGGACCGCTCGTCGACGACGGCGACCGCCCGCACCCCGGTGCAGCCGAGGATCGCGTTCTCGACCTCGCCGAGGGTCACCCGGTTGCCGCGGACCTTCACCTGATCGTCGTAGCGGCCCAGGTATTCGAGGGTGCCGTCGGGCAGCCAGCGGGCCAGGTCGCCGGTGCGATAACGGCGGCGGCCCGGCACCGTGCGGTCGTCGACGAAGGCCGCCGCGGTGAGTTCGGGGCGGCCCCGATAGCCGCGGGCCACACCGACGCCCGCGATATTCAGTTCGCCGGGCACCCCGACGGGCAGTCGTCGGCCCGCCTCGTCGAGCACCAGCAGATCGATATTGTCGATCGGGCGGCCGATGGGCACCACGGCGAGCGAATCATCGTCCGGGCAGTCGAAATACGAGACGTCGACGGTGGCCTCGGTCGGGCCGTACAAATTCACCAGTTGCGGCGGGGTCGTCCGCGCCGCCGCGTATAGCGCGTGAAAGCGGCGCAGCAGGGCGGGCGCCAGCGCCTCACCGCTGCAGAAGACCCGGCGCAGCGTCGCGAGGCGCGGCAGGATCGTGCGATCGGCCTCCAGTTCGTCGACGAAGGCGGCCAGCATGGACGGCACGAAGTGGATGACCGTCACCGAGTTCGTCTCGATGGCATCGACGATGCGGCGCGGGTCCCGTTCGCCGCCCGCCGCCAGCAGCGCGACGCGCGCGCCTGCGATGGCCCACCAGAACAACTCCCACACCGACACATCGAAGGTCACCGGAGTCTTCTGCAGGATGACGTCGCCTGCGGCCAACGGGTAATGACGCTGCATCCAGGTCAGCCGATTGACCACCGAGCGATGTTCGATCATCACGCCCTTCGGCTCGCCGGTGGAGCCCGAGGTGTAGATGAGGTAGCTCAGATCGGCCGGATGCGAGATGTTTTCGACGGCCTGACGTGCGGGCAACGTGTTCGCCACCGATACCCGGGCGACACCGAGCCCGGCGTACACCGGGGCGTGCTCGGGGCCGGCGACCACGAACCTGGCGCCGCAGTCGGCGAGCACCGTTTCGATGCGCGCCGCCGGATAGTCCGGATCGAGCGGAACATAGGCGCAGCCCGCACGCAGAATGCCGAGCACCGCGATCAGCAGGTCCGTCGATCGTGGCAACACCACCGGGATGCACTCGTTGCCCGCGGCGCCCAGCTCGCGCAGCCTGGTGGCGAAACCATCCACGCGACGGGATAATTCGGCGTAGGTGAGCGGCTTGTCGCCGGAATCCGCGGCAGGCACCAGCGCAACGCGGTTCGGGTTGCCGACGGCCTGTTCGGTGAACAACCGGTCGAGGGTGGTGTACGGGAAATCGGTGCGCGGACCCGTTTCGAAGGCGGCTATTGCCGCGGCCTCCTGCACCGACAGCATCGGCAGCGCGCCCACCGGCATCTCCGGATGGTCCAGTGCCGCGGTGATCATTTCCCCCACACTGCGCAGCGCGGATTCGACCGGGAAGGTCTCGGTGAAAACGTCCGTGTCGTAGAACAACTGGAGATTGATCGATCCGTCTCTGCCGTCCTCGGCGACGACGATGGTGAGCGCGTCCGACACCGTGCCGGGATTGAGAACCGTCCACTTCGAGATGAGGTCGTGGACGTAATCCGCGTCGGGCAGCTTGGTGAAGGAGTACTGGACGTCATATAGCGGTGGCGCCGACGGATCACTGTTCAACGCACGCGCCAGATCGCCGTAGGGAAACCGCTGATGCTTCTTCAGACCACGGATCTGCTGGGTGACCTCCGCCGCAACCTGCGCCAACGGCACGTTCCGGTCTACGCGTACCGGCAGCGGGACGACATTCGCGCGATGGCCCTGGGTACGGAAGGTCTCGGCCGAGTGCCGGTTGAGCATCGGGCAGCCGATGACCACCTGGTCGGTGCGGTGGATCGCCGTCAGATAGGCCGCCACCGCAGCGGTCGTATAGGCGAAGACGGTGAAGCCGGTCGCCCGGATGCGGTCGAGGAAGTCGCCGGGAATCATCGTGCTGTAGTGCCCGCGCACGACTTTCGGCCGCTCCGACCGGCCGGTGAAGAGGGCGGGTTCGATCCCGTCCAGCGCGGTGAGCAGCGCGTCGCGATCCTTTATGTACTGCTCGGACTCGCGGTAGGCCCGGTCGTCCTCGGCGATCGCCCGATACGTGGTCACCGAGCGATCGGTGTGCTCGGTGGGCGACTCCGGCTTCGCCAGCTCCGCCAGCGGCACGCCATCGGACTTGGTGTAGCTGTCGTTGAGCAGCGCGATCAGCGGATTCAGCCCGTAGCCATCGGCCAGCGCGTGATGCACCGAGATGAACATCCAGAACCGGTCCGGCCGGTCCACCACCGCGGCGAGCCGCGCGGGCCGACCGGGCAGCTCCGGGTCGGCGACCGCGCGCCACAGCCACTCCTGTGCCGCGGCAACCGGATTCGGCGCACCGGTAAGATCGAACACCTCGACCTCGGGAATGTCGTCGCACACCCACTGGCGGAACTCGCCATCCTCGAAGGAGAACCGCAGCCGCAGCGCGTCGTCACTCATCAGCGCGCGCTCCCAGCACGCCTGCAGCCTGGCGATCTCCAGCGGTTCATCCATGCGGAAGCTGTAGGTCTGCTGCGCGACCGGATCCGGTGCCAGCCGGAAGGCCAAGCCGAGTACATCGCGCTGATACGCGCTGACCGGCCAGGCCTCGTCGGGTCTCTCGGGGGTTGCGCTGGTTTCCGACGTCACAGTCTCTCCTATCGCGACAGTCGCGGCACCGGCCGTGCGCAGATCTGCCTAGGCTGTTGCCACAGTTATCCAGTTTTCGGATACCGATAAGCACCGGCATCGACTTCGATGCCGGGCGTCTCGATTGTTTTCGGGGCGAACGCCGCCGGTCAGAGAACGGCCAGCAGCGCGCGTACGCTTTCGTCGGCGAGACGCTCGGCCCGCTCGCGGGATACCGCGGGCTCGACATAGCCCACGTTGAAGGACAATTCGCCGTGCGTGGCGTTGGCGGTGGCCATGATGAACCCGCTCACCGACATGCCCGAGACGAATTGGGCGCCCGACAGCTGCCAGGATCCGATCTTGTCCGGAAAGGGATAGTTGCCGAGGTAGGTCATGCACAGATGGCCGGGACCGCGGGTGTCCATCAACTTCACCGTGGCGGCGCTGGCGGCCACCGATTTCGGTGCCGCGACCTTCAGGAGATTCAGCGCCGCAAGGTGATCGCGGCGCCGCATCCGCGTGCCGTACGCACGCTCGATCTCGGTGGCGATCTGCCAGAGCGAAGACCACGGCGCGTACTCGGCCGGCGTCGCGATCATGCCCTGATAGGTGCCGACCTCGGTGTCGGCGACGACGCCGTCGAGGTGCGCGCGGAAGTTCACCGAACTGCCTACGGTGTACCAGGCTTCCTTCGTGGTGCCTGCTTCGCGGGCCGCGGCGACCAGCAGCGCCGCCGACAATGCGGCCTGCAGGCCGACGCCGTTGCGCGCGCAGCCTGCGCTCAGCGCGTCGAGCTGGTCGCCGTTGAGGCCGCGATGCACGACGCGGCTGCGTCGTCGCGCAGGCGGTGCCAGTTCGGTCGGCTCCAGCCGCCGCGGGCGGCGCAGCTGCGATTTCTGGTCGCGCAGTAGCGATCCGATGGTCCGCCCGATGCCGCTGCCACCCTGGAATCGGGCCGGGAACAGGTCTTCCGGGCCGGGCCGGATCGGGGCGGGAGCCAGCTCAGCGCCCTCACCCGAGGCAACCTGGAGCACCTGCTTGGCCACCGACATCGCGCTCTCGCCGTCGGCGATCGCGTAGTGCAGGGTGACGATCAAGTCGCTGATCTGGCCGTCCGGCGTGCTGATCAGCACGGCGCGCGCGAGCGGTCCCTGGTGCCAATCGAACGGCTCGCGCAACTCGATGTCATCGACCTCGGCCAGCCAGCGTTGCGGCTCGTCGGACTCGACGACCCGCAGCGGGATCGGCCGATTGGCCACGGGCGCGAATCGCGGTGCGGTGCCGTCGGGTTCGGCCGCAGCCGCGACGCGCAGCAGCGGATGTCGGCGCTGTACTTCGTCGAGGCCGGTCCTGACCTGCTCTGCGGTGATGGACCCGTGCACCCGCACCCGGGCCAGGATGTGCAGCGGGGCAAGCTGATCGGCGATCCAATGCCACCGCTCCATCGGGGACAGCCGGCGCGGCAGCCGCGCGGTCGGCCCGTCCAGTGGCGGGAACGACAGCGGCTTCGCCGTCTCACGCAGGAAGAATTCGGTGGGCGCGTGCCGGAAGTAGGCGTCGCGCACCTTGATCAGCCTCGGGTCCGTTGTCTGCTCGATCTTCCCGAGATTCGACGACCCATTGACGAGCATGGCGGTCCTTGCCGCACGCAGCTGTTCATAACGACGTAGTCCCGCAACGGGATCCAGCGAAGTCTTCAAGGTGTGCGCGAGCACCACCGCATCCTCGATGGACGCGTTGGCCCCCTGGCCGAGGCTGGGCAGCATGGGGTGGGCGGCGTCGCCGAGCAGGGTGACTCGGCCCCGCCCCCACTGCTCGAGCACCGGGCGGTCCTGGGCAGGCACCGCGAGGATGCCGGATTCGTCGGTCTGTTCGAGGCAGGCCCGCACCTCAGGAGCCCAATCGGCGTAGAGCCGCAGCAGCTCCTGTTTACCGCCTTGCCAGTCGGCGGCCTCGGCGGCGGGCATGGTCTTGGTGCCCCACCAGTAGACGCGGCCGTGACCGATATGGTGGATGCCGAAACGCATGCCCGCGCCCCAGTAATGGGCCGAGAAGCCGCGCGGCACCGCGGGGTGCTCGAAAGGGATGCAGGCCAGCCAGCACACGAAGTTGCCGGGGCGGGGCTCAGCGCGGCCGTGCAACTGTGCGCGCACGGCGGAGTGGATGCCGTCGGCGCCGATCAGCAGGTCGCCCTCGGCGATGCGGCCGTCGGCGAATTCGACGCGCACGTGCTCGCCGTCGTCGATGAAGCGGGTTGCCTGTGCGCCGACGTGAGTCGGTGTGTCGCCGACCGCGCGCAACAGCACGTCGTGCAGGTCGCTGCGATGCAGAGCAATGCTCGGAGAGCCGAGTCTGGCGTCCTGGCGGTGGACGGGAAGTACACGCAAGGGAGTGCCGTCCGGATAGCAGAACCGGAACGTCTCGACCTTGCCGCCGCGTTCGAGCAGCTGGTCCTCGATGCCGAGGCCGAGCGTGCGCAGCGCGCTGAATCCATTGGCCGACACCGAAAGTCCGAAGCCCTGGGCGCGCAGCTCGGGCGCGGCCTCGTACAGCTCGACCCCGAACCCCGCATGTCGCAATGCGACCGCAGTGGTGAGTCCCCCGATGCCAGCTCCCAGAACGACAACGTTGATCGGACTACTCATCGAACCTGCACTCTCATCGAACACTCAACGACCCAGGGGTGCCTCCTGTTTCGAAGCGGCCGGCGAGCCACATCGCTCGTCGGTCGTCATCCCCCCTCGGGCGGCGCTGTTCGATGACGGATCGTCCTCGGGAAACGCAGTCGGAGCGGGATGCCCTGTGCCAGACCGCCCCGAAGCCTACCCCGATCGCCGTGTTTGAAACGAGATCGAGTGAGATTCACCGCAAGGACTCGGTTCGACAGGCTAATTCCGTTGAGATGCGCAATAATTCACGCTTTCCGAGGGCGCCGCCATTGGTCGAATGCTCGAGACAGTCACAGATATGACGTGTCATTGACCAGGCGCACCGACGATCCCCCGTCAGGATAGAACTCGGCGATCGACAGCGACGCCAGGTCCAAATGCAGGCGATACAGCAGCGAAGGACCGACGCCGAGCGCCAGCTGCAGCAGCGTCTTGATCGGGGTCACATGACTGACCACCACCAGGTTCGCGCCGGGATACAGCGCGACCAGATCACGCCGTGCCGCCTCCACCCGCTCGCGCACCTGATCGAAGCTCTCCCCGCCTGGGGCGGGCACCGAAGGGTCACCCAGCCAGCGCGCGTGCAGCTGTGGATCACGCTGCGCCGCCTCCAGGAACGTCAGGCCCTCCCAGTCGCCGAAGTCGGTCTCGATCAGGCCGTCGAGGACATGCACCGGGACATTCAGCGCGCTCGCCGCGGCCTCGGCGGTCTCGCGGGCCCGGCCGAGCGGGGAGCACACGACGGCCGCAATATTGCCCTTGGCGGCGAGCATCTTGGCGGCGCGCGCGGCCTGCTCGCGACCGAGTTCGGTGAGCGGCGGATTGCCGCGGCCCGAATACCTGCGCTGGATGGAAAGTTCGGTTTGGCCGTGGCGCAGCAGCAGCAGGCGGGTCGGGCGGCCGGTAGCGCCGGTCCAGCCCGGGGCGGGCGTCGTTTGCGCACCGATCGGTGCCGCATCCTCGGAATCCGCCACCGCGCCCTGCGCATTCGCGCCGGTTTCCGGCGTAGCCCGTGCGTCCCTGACCTCGTCGACCCAGCTGGGCAGATCGCGCTCGACGCCGAGGGCAGATCCCTGAGCGGGCGCACCGCCCGATGTGCTGCTGCTCCGATCGCCGCCAGCGGGCGCGTGCCCGGCATCGAGCGCGGTACGCACCTCGCCGACCAGCGAGGCGTCATCCATCGCCCCGTTGGCCAGTCGATCCGCATGCGAATTCTCCGCGCGCGGAATCCAGGTGAAACTCACCCGATCGAATCCCGCGACCAGCCTGCGCGCCCGGTCGGCCAGTGGAATCATGGCCGCGTGCTTGACCTTCCAGCGCCCCGACATCTGCTCGACGACCAGCTTGGAGTCCATCCGCACCGCCACCACACGCGCGCCGAGCTCGGCGGCCGCCGCCAAACCGGCAATGAGGCCACGATATTCGGCGACATTGTTGGTCGCGACACCGATGTACTCACGGCGCTCGGCGAGAACACTCGCATGATCAGCGTCGAAAACGACCGCGCCGTAACCGGCAGGCCCCGGATTGCCACGGGAACCACCGTCGGCTTCGACGATCACCTCGAGCTGGGCCATCATTCCCCTCGTTGAACTCGACCTGCCACGGTCACGGTCCGAGCACGCGCCGAAACGCGGGCTCGAAAACTCACAGGCCCGATTCCTTGGTGCGCACCATCACCGCGCCGCATTCCGGGCAACGCACGATCGCGTCGGGCGCGGCCTTCGCGATGCGCGCGATCTCACCGCGGTCCAGCTCGATCCGGCAGGCCCCACACCGGCGAGCTTGCAGCAGCGCCGCGCCGACACCGTGCTGGGTGCGCTGACGGTCGTAGATGCTCAGCAGATCAGCAGGGAACAACCCGACAAGACCCGACCGATCGCCCTCGCAACGGCCTTGCGCCACATCGAGATCCGCGAGTGCCTCGTCCCGCAGCCGCTGTGCGTCGGCCAGATCCTGCTCGGTCTTGTCCAGGCGCGCACCCGCATGCTCGTGGTCGGCGGCGGACGCCTCGCGGCGCTCCATCACCTCGAGCAGCTCGTCCTCCAGCACCGACCGGCGCCGCTCCAAACTGCCCAGCTCATGCTGGATCTCCGAAAGCTGCTTGGCACCCACCGAACCAGCGGTCAGCATCCCCTGGTCGCGCTCCTCACGCTTGCGAACCGCCTCGACCTCACCCTCCAGCTTGCGGATATCGCGATCGAGATCGTCCAACACGATCTCCACAGCCACCGCGGCATCCTTGTGAGCATTGCGCTCCACCTCCAGCCGCGCCACCTCCTGCTGCTCGGGCAGCACGGTGCGCCGATGCGCAATCCGCGTCAGTTCGGCGTCGACAGCGGCGAGCTGCAGCAGCTTGGCCTGGATCGGGGGTTCGACATTCAACGCGAACAAACTCCTGGACGCTATGGACGGATGGGAGGCACCGCGCGCCGGTACGACGGCGAACACCAGTGCTCAACCGTACCTCGGACGGCTGGTGGATCAGGTCCGAGGCCACGTCAGCGGGTGTTGAGGTGGGGTGCAGGGGCCATATCCCGGGGACGGGGTCATGAAACCAGGCCGACAAGACGCCACCACGCAATGGCTGTCCACCCCCGCCGGGCACCAGGGCCGCAGCCAGCCTTCAGACGACACCGAGTCCGAGACGCCGGAGCCCGGTGGCCCGCCCGGACAACCCGTAGAGCACCGATCCAGCGGGCACCCGGCCACCCCGCGTGCCACACCGACCATCAGTTCCGCCGCACCGGCGCTCCTGCCCGGATACCTCCCGCGCGAGCAGGACATGGCGGCGGCAAACCGCGACCAGCCCCGCGATCATGTCCCGTTCGTACCGCGGGAACGGGGTTTGGGGGCTAATGGCCTGGTGAGCGGGCTTTGATGGCGTCTCTGGAGATGAAGACGTCGAATTCACCGGGTGTCCCGATGACGGCGTTGCCGTAGGCGGAGCGGACGAAAGGTTCGGTCCACCAGCGGCCTTTCCGCATATCGGCGAAGAAGTCCTGGTCGTCGCCGTTGACGAAGATCTGGTTCTGGCTGGTTGCGATGCCGTCGAGACGCTGGCCGTACAACCGGGTCACCTTGTATCCGGAGTGGAAGCCGAGCGCATTCACCCACGGCTCCAGCTCGACGATATTGGCCTGCAAGACCCACAGGTCACCCTCGACCTGGTACTTGTCGTGCTTCTCGCCGTGTTCGTCGTCGCCGTACAGCGTGAGCTCCACCTCGAGTCGATGTTCCTGTCCCGCAACGGGACTCACCACCACATGGGCGGCCTTGACCTCGCCGCTCAGGCCCAGATACGTCTGGATCAGCGTCGCCACCCACAGCAGCACCACCGCGACGAGCAAGAGGCACAGGCCCGCCGCGCCCCGGCCGAGCAGAACCCGTAATCCGACCCTGCGCACCATCACCAACGCCGATATCAATAGTGCTAGCGCAACAAGGATCAGCAGCATCAGCCCGATCTGCACGATCCCCAGGTCTACCGGGAAATCCATGCGGTCGTTATACCCGTTTGCGCCCAACCGATTCGCCCGAACAGCCGACACTCCAGAGACACGCCGAATACGCCCGCATTAGGATCGCCGAGGGGGTCTTCAGAGCGTCCAGAGCGAGAGACCGCCTTACCGCACCACGAGGGAGCCTGATGTCCGAGACACTCGCAGGAGAGCCGGACGCCCTCGGCGCGCTGTCCGTGCGGAAGCAGGTCGAGGACAGTGCGAATCAACGCGGAGGACACGAGTGACAGTGCACGACTCAGGCACTGCCGCACCACGTTTCCCGATACGGTCGCGGACGCACCGGCAAGACATTTCGCTCCCGGTCATGCCCGATCCGGACGAGAGCATGCCGCCGAACGGTGCGCCGCTCCATCTCATCCTGCGGGAGCAGCTGCCGAGAGTGTGCAGCGAGCACGGCCGTCCTGCGGCGCAACTGCGGACCGCTCAGATCCCCTTCGTGGACCGTAGGGGCGGGGCCGAGCGCCTCACGTCGGCTCGGTTCCTGCTCCGCATCTTCTCGCGCATCGGATCGCGAGACCCGTTCAACGTCGACCCGCACATCGTGCTGCACGGCGACTGGCCGGCCTGTCCGGCATGCCTGCGCCATGCCCGCCGATTCGTGCGGATCGGTCAATTCCTATCGGTCGCAGCGGCAATCACCGTTGTCGCCCTCGTTCTCGCACTTCTGCAGGGTGTACGAGGGCTGGTCGTACCACTGGTATTCGCAGTCTTCCCCGGATGGTTTCCGGTGGGTCTGCTGTTGATCAAGGGCACATTCGAACGTGCGGAGATCTTTGCCCGTGCGCGGATGACGCCCGATAGATCACACGTCGTGATCACCGCTCATCCCGACTTCGTCAATGCCATCCACCTCGAGTACCCGACGACCCCGACTGAATAAGGGCGCTACGACATCAGGCGGTGGCGCACACCGTCCACGGGTCGGTACGCATCGTCGATACCCGGGTTTCGAGATCCGGCAACGCGGCGCGCACCACCGCCTCAGCTTGCGCACACCAGGGGAATTCGGTGGCCCAGTGGGCCGCATCCACGAGGGCGGGGCCGCCCCTGCGCAGGTGTTCGTCGACCGGGTGGTGGCGCAGGTCGGAGGTGACGTAGGCGTCTACGCCCAGGCGTGCTGCGGTGTTCAGGTAGGAGTCGCCCGCGCCGCCGCAGACGGCGACCGTGTGGATCATGCGGTCGGGGTCGCCTGCGGCGCGGACACCCCAGACAGTGGCAGGTAGAGCGGCGGCGACCCGAGCGGTGAAGGCGCGCAACGATTCCGGCTCCGGCAGCATACCGACCCGGCCGATACCGAGCCCGGAAGGCAGCGGCGCACGCTCGCTGACGTGATAGGCGGGGTCCTCATAAGGATGCGCGGCGCGCAGTGCCGCAAGAATCGCGGCGCGGGCGGCGGGCGGTGCGATCACCTCGACGCGGTCCTCCTCGACCTGCTGCAGCTCACCGAGCGAACCGACCGCCGGATTCGCCCCCGCCACCGGCCGGAACTGGCCGATCCCCGGCACCCGCAGCGCACAGTCCCGGTAGGAGTCGTTGCCACCCGCACCTGCGGCGAACAATGCTGCGAGCACCGCATCGGTATGCGAGCGCGGCACCTGCACCACCCAGTTGTCCACGGCGGTGTCCGGTTTCGCGTCCAGTGGGCCGGTGACGGTCAAGCCGATCGCCGAAGCCAGCGCATCGGAGACACCGGGATCGGCGGAGTCGGCGTTGGTGTGCGCACTGAACAACGCACAGCCGGACCGGATCAGGCGATGCAGTAACGCACCTTTCGGAGTGTCGGCGGCAACGGTGTCCACACCACGCAGTAGCAACGGATGGTGCACCACCAAAGCCTGTGCCCGCCAATCGATCGCCTCATCGACAACCGCGGCCGTCGCGTCGACAGCGAACAGCACCCGGGTCACCTCCTCGGCAGGGTCTCCACACACCAACCCGACCGAGTCCCACGACTCGGCCAGCTTCGGCGGATACGCCGAATCGAGTACTCCGATCACGTCCGCCAGCGTCGTCACCATCCGCCTTCCTCCAGTTCGCTCGTGTCACAACCACTCCCGGCCCAGGCACAGCGGGCCGCAAGATTTCCGACCGCGGCTCACACACCTATTCGATCAACTGTCACGTATGGTTTGCGCCGACCGCCACAATCCTTCGGCGGCAGTAGAGGTGGCCGCGCCGGCGCCGAGATTCCGGCCTCGGCATGCTCCCTGCCTGGTCGCGACCCAGACCTGCGACTCCGGGCTCCGAGCTGGTGATCGCGATGTGACGGTTGGACCGACCTGACGGCCACCTGCCCCATCGAATCTCGCTACCCGAGCCCCGCACCTCGCCGACCGGTCACTGCCCGCAACCCAGCCACTCGAACCCGCCACCATGCTCGTGCGCCCTCGTCCTCTGGCGCCGCAATCCACTGCGGCGGGCGAGAATTCGTGACCAGGTTCGGCCGCCATCACCAGCCCGCCGCGCGGATTCCGGCGATCAGCCGACCCACCTCTTCGGTGCCACGCACTGCGACACGAAGATAGTCGGGACCGAGGCCGGGGAAAGTGTCGGCGCGGCGGACTGCGATCCCCTGGTCCGCCAGATGCTTTCGCAGCAACTCGCCGTCCGCGACGTGCAGCAGCAGAAACGGCCCGGCGGCGGGTGTGTGGACCTCGATGCCCGCTGCTGTCAGCCGTTCGATCATCAATTCTCGTTCGACCACGAGTGCCCGGGCCCGGTCTTGTGCCTGGGCGACCGCGAACGGCGCGGCGGTGGCGGTGATGGCCTCGAGCTGCAGGGTGCCGAGCGGCCAGTGCGGGCGGCCGTGATTCAGCCGGGCGAGCAGTTCTGGTGCGCCGAGGAAGTAGCCACAACGCAGGCCCGCCAACGCCCAGGTCTTGGTGAGGCTGCGCAGCACGAGGACATCGGATGCGGCGGAGCTCGCCAGCGATTCGGTCTCTCCCGGCACCGCGTCGGCGAAGGCTTCGTCGACCACAATGGTCCGGCCGGGCCTGTGCAAGGCGCGGATCACTTCGGCGGGATGCAGCACCGAGGTCGGATTGGTCGGATTGCCGAGGACCACCAGGTCCGCCACTTCGGGCACCGAGGCCGGGTTCAGCAGATACGGCGGCTCGAGCAGGACCCGGGTGACCGGAACGCCCGCGTCACGCAACGCCAGCTCGGGCTCGGTGAACGAGGGATGGATCACCGCGGCAAGTCCGGGCGCGAGCCGGGGCAGCATGGCGAAGCCCTCGGCCGCACCCGCCAGCAACAACACCTGCTCCGGCGGGCGACCGTGGCGCAGGGCCACCGCCGACCTTGCCGCGAGATCCTCGGCAGCGCTCGGATAGCGGCCCAGCGAGTCCAGCCGTGCGGCCAGCCGGCGGCGCAGCCAGTCCGGCGGCGCGCTGCCCTGCACGTTCACCGCGAAATCGAGCATGCCCGGGCGCGCGTCCACGTCGCCGTGGTGGCGCAGTTTCGCGTGATCGACGCTGTCCTCGGGCACAAGAAAACACCCTACGTGGCGGCCCGCAGGCAGCACCGGCCAGAATGGCTGTCGTGGCTGAGCTGCACGTGTCGTTCGTCTGTACCGGAAACATCTGCCGATCGCCGATGGCGGAGAAGATGTTCGCGGGGCATCTGTACCGCGCTGGTCTTGCCGACCAGGTGCGGGTCAGCAGCGCGGGCACCACCGCATGGCATGTCGGCGACGACGCCGATCCGCGCACCACCGCGACATTGCGCAGGCACGGCTACCCGACCGGTCACGTCGCGGCCGTTTTCGGCGACGAGCACCGCGACGCCGACCTGCTGATCGCCCTCGACACCGGCCACGAACGCGAGCTCGCCCGCCTGGGCGTGCCCTCCGACCGACGCAGACTCCTGCGCAGCTTCGACCCCGCCGCCGACGGTCCGAATGTCCCCGACCCGTACTACGGCAGCACGGCCGACTTCGAACTCGTTCGCGACCAGATCGAGGCGGCCATCCCCGGCCTGCTGGATTGGGTCCGCACGGCGCTCGACACCCGCACCGCGGCCAACGGACCGGAAGTGGCGACAGCAGGGCTCGACGCCAGCGATGAACCGGCGCTCGATGCCGGACCCGACATCGGCAATGCTGCGGGCGAACCGGACACCACACGCGAGCCGGCACCAGACACCGGCAACGCGGTGGACGAACCAGAACCCACACGCGAACCGGCTCCCGACGCCACACCTGTGCCGACCCTTCGGCACGCCGACGCCCGCGCCGCCGTCGAGCCGACCGCTGTCCGATACGCCGCGCAACCGGTCACCGACAGACGCTCATGATCCGCAGACTGACGTTCCTTCTACGCCCCAGCTGGCTAATTCTCGCCGTGCTGGTGGCCGCTTTCGCCTACCTCTGCTTCACGGTGCTCGCGCCGTGGCAACTGGGCAAGAACACCGCCACGTCGCATCGCAATCAGCTCATCGCCGACTCGGTGGATGCCGCACCGATCGACATCACCGCTGTCCTCGACAGCAAGGACACCGACTCACCCGCCGAGTGGCGACGGGTGACCGCAACAGGCACCTATCTCCCCGATTCGACGGTGTTGGTCCGGCTGCGCCACCTCGACGGCGCCCCCGCCTACGCTGTGCTGTCGACCTTCCGGCTCGACGGCGGCAGGATCCTGCTCGTCGACCGCGGCCTCGTCGCCGCCGTCGATGGCACCCGCCCACCCCAGATCCCCGACCCACCCGCCGGATCGCAACACATCGAGGCCAGGGTGCGCATGTCCGAGGGCGTCACCCCCGGCAAAGACCCGTCCGTCCAAGACGGCTACCGCCAGGTCTACTCGATCGACACCACCCAGGAAACAACCGTCCTGCAGCAGCCCCTGACCGCCATCCCCACCGGCGAACGGGGCGGCTACCTCCAACTCGACGAGAACCAGCCCGGCGCCTTCACCCCCACCCCTCTCCCCCAACTCGACGCGGGCCCATACCTCTCCTACGGCCTCCAATGGCTGGCCTTCGGCATCATGGCCCCCCTCGGCCTCGGTTACTTCGTCTACGCCGAAATCCGCGAACGCCGCAAAGAAAAGGCCACCACCACCGCACCGCCCACCGAAACACCCACCCCCACAACAGCTCCCACCAAGGAACAACGCCTGGCCGACCGGTACGGCGGCAACCGCTAACCATCAGACTCCCGACGAACGAGACATCGCTGCGGCCAACACCGAGCGCCACCTCCGTCATATCCCGTTCGTCACCCAATTCCGGGCCGGTGGTGACTGGCTGTGCACATTGCCCAGCAGGTAGCACAGGAAAATCTTCGGAGTCGGTCGCGGTGCGCACCCAAATGGTGCTGGGGAACATCCGTGTGTTGCGGAAACCGTGTGCCGCCCGGTGCGGAGATCGGTCAGCGGGGAGGGCGCAGGAATGACCAGAGGGCGGTGGTGAGGACAGCGCCGAGTTGGACGGCTTCCGACATCCGGACGGCGCGGCGGAGGTCCGCTACCGCGGGGGGTGGGCCTTCGCCGAGGATGGGACGCAGTTCGGTGCCGTAGCGGTATTGGGTGCGGCCGCCGAGGCGGACGCCCAGTGCGCCTGCCATCGATGCTTCGACGACGCCCGCGTTGGGGCTGGGGTGTTTGGCGGCGTCGTGGTGCCAGGCGCGCAGTGCGGCGGCGGGGCGGCCACCGACCACGGGGGACAGTGCCGCGGTGAGCAGGCCGGTGAGGCGGGCGGGCAGCAGGTTTGCCAGGTCGTCGGTCCGGGCGGCGGCCCAGCCGAAACGTTCGTAGCGATCGTTGCGGTAGCCGATCATGGCGTCGAGGGTGTTGATCGCGCGGTAGCCGAGCAGGCCGGGCACACCGGCGACCGCGCCCCACACCAGCGGTGCCACCGTCGCATCGGAGGTGTTCTCGGCAATGGATTCCACTGCGGCGCGGGCCAATCCGTCCGCGTCGAGCACCTCGGGATCCCGCCCGCACAGCGAGGGCAGCAACGCCCGTGCGGCGGGCAGATCGCCGGATTCGAGGCAGTCGGCCATCTGTCTTCCGGCCCGCGCCAGACTGCGGCCGCCGAGCACCGTCCACGTGGCCAGCGCAGTGGCAACAAGCCCACCCCGCCGAGCACCGACACCGACCGCGACAATCGCACCCACCGCCAGCACCTCGTGCAGCACTCCGGCCGACCGCCGATCGGCATAGGTCACCGCTTCGAGCGCGTTTGCCGCCGAACCGAACCCGGCCACCGGATGCCACCGTCGCGGATCACCGAACGCGCGGTCGAGCGCGAACCCGAGCAGCAGCCCGGCAGCGGTCGAGGTCCCCGTGTGCACCCGGCGAGGTTAGCCGGTACCGGCCACGCGTCAACGGCCACACCGTCGAACCGCACCACGCCGCATGGCACAGCCCACCCGACCCACACCCGGCACCGCCGGTACCAACCGTTCGAACGCTCCGGATTCCCACTCGATTCAACGGCCCGTTCGACTCCGGCAACCGCAGCTGCGTGGGTGGGTTACTTGCCGAACAGTGCGATACAAAGAGGATTCTGCGCAGGGCCGCCGCCGCTGGACGACCCGCCCAGCCAGATCACCCTCACACCTCGGACACCGCACAATCCTCGGTTGCGACCACCGAACAGGGGCCGCGGGGTGAGCCCACCGCACCGCAGCGCACTCCGCGCAACCCGCGTGTCCGCACGGCGTGTCGTCGTGTGTCACACTCTGCTGCCCTGCGTCGTCATCCTGATGACTCCCCCATAGACTCGCCCCGACAGGGGCCGCACGACCGAACGGCGAGACCAGTGACTTCCGATCAGCCCTCCGCATCCGAGCCCATCGACCAGGCCGAGTTGGCCAGGCAGTTCGAGGAGCATCGGCCGTATTTGCGCCGGCTCGCCTACAGCAATCTCGGCAGCCTCACCGACGCCGACGACGTGGTGCAGGAGGCGTGGCTGCGGCTGCAGCGCCAGCACGAGTCGGGCAAGGCGGGCGAGATCGACAACCTGCGGGCCTGGCTGACCACGGTGACCGGCCGGCTGGCGTTGGACTACCTCGGCTCGGCCAGGGTGCGCCGCGAGCAATACGTCGGCGAATGGCTTCCCGAGCCCGAGGTGACGAGCTGGGATGATCCCGCCGACCGCATCACCCAGGACGAGCGGGTCACCACGGCCCTGCTGGTGGTCCTCGAATCCCTGTCCCCCGCCGAACGCACCGCGTTCGTCCTACAGGATGTGTTCGGTATGACCGGCCCCGAGGTCGCCGATGTGGTCGGGCGCACGCCGGCGGCGGTTCGTCAGCTCGCCTCGCGCGCACGCAAGCGCATCGAGGACGGGACGCCGCGTTTTCCCGCGTCGCCGGACGAGCAGGAGAAGGTGGTCTCGGCGTTCGCGGTGGCGTGGCGGTCCGGTGACCTGAGCGCCTTGCTCGGCGTGCTGGATTCCGAGGTCAGCCTCACCGCCGATGGCGGCGGCAAGGTGCCCGCGATCCGGCAGCCGGTGCACGGCGCCGAGCTGGTCGCGAAACTGCTGCTCGGCTGGTACCACGCACCATCGGCGGCAGGCGCGTGGGGCCGTGCGGTCCTGGTCAACGGTCAGCCCGGCCTTGTCGTCTTCGACGGCACCCACACCGGCGTCTTCGCGTTCACCGTCGACGCGGGCCGCATCGTCGCCATCGACGTGGTCCGCAACCCGGATAAGCTGCACGACCTGCCGACCACCGGCGCCCCCGACTGGTACCTCGGTCAAAACCCCGACGAGGCCGGTTCTGCCGGCACCGAATAGCCGCCGCCAACGGGCGGTTTCCCGCCAGGGAAGCCGCCCGTTCGCCTGTCCGAAGACCGGCTTCCCACAACCGGTTTCGTCGACATCCAGGCCGCGCCTGCTGCCTCGACGAGCCGGGGTCTCTGTGCGCGGCAGCGATGTCCACATGGTCGGATCAGCCGGCCGAGCCCACAGGCTTCAATACCGGGTATCCGTGTGCCGCAGCGACTTCCGCCGAGAGCAGATGTCCCGCGTCGGCGGTCAGGCCGCGCGCCAGGTCGGGGTGTTCGGCGCAGGCTCGAGGCCAGCCGTGGTCGGCGATGGCGCGCACGTAGGGCAGTGTCGCGTTGGTGAGCGCGACGGTCGCGGTGTGCGGGACCGCGCCCGGCATATTGGCCACGCAGTAGAACAGCGAATCGGCCACGCGGAAAGTGGGATTCGCGTGTGTGGTCGGACGGGAGCTGGTGAAGCAGCCGCCCTGGTCGATGGCGATGTCCACCAGCACCGAGCCGGGGCGCATGCCCGCGACCAGCTCGTCGGAGACCAATTTCGGTGTCCGCGTGCCCGGCACCAGCACCGAGCCGATGACCAGATCCGCCGCAAGCACCGCCTGCGCAATCGCGACCGTGTTCGATGCGAGAGTGGTTATGCGCCCGTCGAATTGGGCGTCCAGCTCGCGTAGCCGGACCAAATTGGTATCGAGCACAGTCACTTTCGCGCCCATACCGGCGGCGACCGCGGCCGAATTGCTTCCCGCGACGCCCCCACCGAGCACCACCACGTCCGCCGGTCGCACCCCCGGCACGCCGCCGAGCAGTAGCCCGGCGCCTCCGAGCGGCGCCATCAGGTGATACGCGCCGACCTGAGGGCCGAGCTTCCCCGCGACCTCGCTCATCGGCGCGAGCAGTGGCAACGAGCCGTCGGCCGCACGCACCATCTCATAGGCGATGGCGGTGCTGCCCGAGCGCAGAATCGCATCGGTGCATTCGCGGGACGCGGCCAGATGCAGGTAGGTGAACAGCACCTGTTCCGGCCGCATCCGTGCATACTCCGGCGCGATCGGCTCCTTCACCTTCAGCACCAGCTCGGCCTCCCACCACAGCTGGTCGGCGTCGGGCACCATCCGCACCCCGGCCGCGGCATAGTCGGAATCGGCGAACCCCGACCCCACCCCCGCGCCTGCCTCGATCAACACCTCGTGTCCGTGCCGCACCAACTCCCCGGCTCCCGCCGGCGTCAGCGCCACCCGAAACTCCTGCTCCTTGACCTCCCGCGGTACTCCGATCCTCATACCGCCATCGTGGACCACACATCCTCCCGATGCCACGAACGCCGCGCGGTCGACCCCGGCGAACCTCCGACCTCCACGAGCGGCACCCTCGTGCGCACTCGCGTTCTGCCGCAACCAGGTGCCGCTACCGAAGGCTATTGCGGTTCGGGACGTGCAAGTTGGGTGAGGTGGCCGCTACCCCGATGCCGCGTAAGGCACAGCGATGCTCACATCGCGATCATCCGACCGGGCTCGGACGAACAGCCGACCCAGCAATCAGAACTGCGGCAACCTCGAGGCACCACGTGAGCAGAGCCGCGCTCCACGCTCCGACGAAGAGTCGACCCTGCGATCAAAGCTGTGGTGGCCTCGAGGCCGTGTGTTCGGACAGGGCCGCGTTCAAACCGTGAATATCCGGCCGGGCTGCGGGATGTGGAGTTGGTCGGCGCGGCCGCCGTAGGCGAAGACACGGGCGAGGTGGTCGAGGGATTCGGTGAAGTGGCCCCACCCTTCGGCGTGCACCGGGATGATGGCCGCGTCGCCGAGGTGTTCGGCGGCTTGGAGGGCGGTGCGGGCATTGAGGGTGACGTCGGTGTCGCCGAAACGGCCGACGTTGGCGGCGCCCACATTCAGGATGGCGATGTCGATGCGACCGATGCGCTGGACGATCTGCTCGACGAAAGCGACCGACGCGTTGTCACCGGAGACATACACCGTCGGCAAGCCCTCGGCCTGCAGCACGAAACCGGTGACGACACCGCTGAACGGTTCGCACCCCTCGGGTCCGTGCAGCGCGGGAACCGCGGTCACCCGGACTTCGCCGACCGTCACGGTCTCCCAGTTCGCCAGTCCTCGAACGCCGTTCACGCGGCCGGCCGCATCCGGCGTGGACAGCACGGTCTCGACGGTGGCAAGGAACTCGCGACCGGAATTGTCGAGGTTGTCGGCGTGCTGGTCATGCGAGAGCAGCACCACGTCCACGGATCCGACCTGCTCGAGCGGCACCGCGGGACCGGTGAGCTTGTGCAGGGTGATCGGGCCCTGGTAGTCACCCGGCGCATCGAAGGTGGGGTCGGTCAGCCAGGTCAGACCCGCGTACCGGAAGCGCAGGGTCGGCCCGCCGATGTGCAGGGCCTCGAGGGTGGTGCGTTCGATCGTTTCGCTCATGACGTCGATATTTGCCGATCCGTTGCCTCGCAACCAGTGGCCCGAGCGCCATCTACCGCTAAAATCGGGCCATGCACTCTGTCGCGGTTCTGGCCTTCGAGAACGTCAGCCCGTTCCATCTCTCGGTACCGTCCCTGGTATTCGGACGCGTCGGCGCGGACGGCCGCGCACCGTACCGAGTCGACGTATGTGCCGAGCGCCCAGGCGCTCTGAGCACGCCGGCCGGATTCGACATCGACGTCAAGCACGGCCTCGAGGTCTTGGAGCGGGCCGACACCGTGGTGATTCCCAGCTGGCCGCGCGGCGCCGCGATATCCGATGACCTGCGCGCGGCACTGCACGGCGCGCACGCACGCGGTGCGCGGATCGTCGGCCTGTGCCTCGGCTCCTGGGCGGTGGCCGCAAGCGGCCTCGCCGATGGACGCGAGGTGACCACGCACTGGTCGGCTGCCGCCGATCTGGCCCGCGCCTACCCCGCGGTCCTGGTGCGCGCCGACCGACTGTGGTCGGATCTCGGCGACCTCGTCACCTCCGCTGGGGTCGCCGCCGCGCTCGACTGCTGCCTGCACCTGGTGCGCACCGATTTCGGCAGCCGCGAAGCGGCCCAACTGGCCAGAGCATTGGTCACCGCACCGCACCGCAGTGGCTCACAGGCCCAATACATCCCGATTGCAGTACCCGATGCCGCCGACGACGATCCCATAGAACACGCAATGGTCTGGGCCCGAACACATCTCGGCGATCCGATCGATCTGGACGGCTGGGCTGCCGTCGCGCTGATGTCCCGGCGCACCTTCACCCGACATTTCCGCGACCGTACCGGAAGCAGCCCGCAGCAGTGGCTGCTGCACCAGCGCGCCGACCGCGCTCGGCTGCTACTGGAATCCACCGCCGACACCATGGATCGCATCGCCGCCGAAGCCGGGTTCGGCACTGCCGTCAGCCTGCGCCATCACTTCCATCGCATCCTGGGCACCAGTCCCGCCGCCCACCGCGCCATGTTCCACTCCGCCGCGGCGGACATTCCGCGCACCGGCGCGAGTCTCGATCGCAGTGCGGGCTGACGGGCACATCGGCCCCAGCTTGCCCTGCCCGCGACAGGTGGGTTACCTCGGTTCTCATTGCTTCCCGCACGCGCCCTCGCGTCGAATACGGCATTCGAGCAGCCACCGTGCGAGCGACCGCAATCCAGCCGAGCGAACATTCGGCACCGACAGCCCGACGCGGATCGTCGACGCACACGCTCCGGCCCAGCGAACTCGGGGCGCTGCGCAGCTGCCGCGGCGGCGTAGCTACGTTTTCCGCATGAGGATTCAGGTGGGCGAGTTTGCGCCGGAGGTCGACGACAGTGCGTGGATCGCACCCAATGCGACCGTGATCGGGCGCGTGCAGCTCGCGGCCGAGGTGAGCGTTTGGTACAGCGCGGTGGTGCGTGCCGACCTGGAGGCGATCAGCATCGGCGCCCGCACCAACATTCAGGACGGCTGCGTGCTGCATGCCGATCCCGGTTTTCCACTGACAGTGGGCACGGGAGTTTCGGTGGGGCACAACGCGATTCTGCACGGCTGCACGATCGGCGACGATGTGCTGGTCGGCATGGGTGCGACGGTGCTCAATGGCGCGGTGATCGGCGCGGGCTGCCTGATCGCCGCCAACGCGCTCATTCCCGAGGGCGCCCACATTCCGCCGGGCTCGCTGGTGGCAGGCGTGCCGGGCAAGGTCCGCCGCGAACTCAGCGCAGCCGAGCAGGATGGCCTGCGGCTCGGTGCCGCTGTGTACCTTCACAACACGGTCGATCACCGCGACGCGAAGATCCTGTGAGACAGCGCACACTCATCAAATGTCCACTAGGAATGGCTGATAACATTTTGCCAGCGTGCCCGGCGTTCCGGGATCCGCTGCCGACACAGCCGACGTGCGGCTTGTAGCGCAGAGTCGATCCCATCGGGACGGCGGGCGCGAAGCGTGCAGGCAGGAGGTATCGCGGTGGCGTACGGACAGACGAGTATGCACCGGCCGAAGGGGCGGCTCAGCGTGGCCGACATCGCGGCCCAACCGGGCGGAATCGAGGCGCTACGACGCCGAGTTCACGAATTACGTTCCAGTGGCGTCGATTTCGCGGCCAATGCGATCGAACAAGAGATGGCGGCGCTGGACCTACCGCACCAGTGATGTCCGATCCCCGCCTTGTCGTTCCGATGCGGCGGTGATCATCTCCATTGCGGTCTCGCGCTCGAGGCCGAAATACCTGGTCCGGCAACGGTTCGCGACACGAGCAAATATTTGAAGCAGCGCCGCCACCGCGAGACATACAGTCCGACAAAGACTTTCCGGCTGCCAATTGCGAATCTTCGCCGACTGCGCAGTCAGCGTCGTGCGCACGCCCCCCCCCGCCGCCGGCGATGCCGGACACCGGCCGCGCCGTCCGCGTGCCCGGTGGCGTGCACTCCGCTCGATGGACAGCTCCGACGGCCCTTCGGCAACATCGATCACGACTCAGTGAGATGATTCATACGCGTTTCACTCACGCTTTCGCGAATCCTCGGCCAATCCGCCGCAACCCGGTGAAATAATGAACATCGATCATCCGCACCGTCGCGGCGCCGCGCATTCTTCGGCGCCCGCGCCGAATCGACTGGAGACCCGATGCCCACCGTCCCGCCCATGCTCCAGCGCATCCTTGACAACCCGGTCAAGGACGGCGAGAAGCTACTGGAGAGCGCGCTGTCGGCATTCCTGGACTTCGGGATCAAGCGCACCAGCATGGGCGAGATCGCCCGCCGCGCCGGCATCAGCCCAGCTACCCTCTATCGCCGCTTCGAATCGAAGAACGAACTGGTGGAAGCGGTGAGCGTGCGAGAGGCACAGCGCTTCGTCACCGAGATCGATGAGCGGGTGCGCACCGTCGCCGGCAGCGACAACCAACTGGTGGAGATCTTCGCCGCGTTCATCAGCGCGATCGCCAGCAACGAACTGCTGCGCAGGTTGCTGCGCACCGAACCCGACCTCATCCTGCCGCGGCTCACCACGGAGGCCGCACCGATCATTGCCGTCGGCCGCACCTACCTCGCCGTGAAGCTGCGGGAACTACGGACCGACGACGGCTCCGACGATTTCGACGCCGACCTGGTCGCCGAGATCATGGCCCGGCTCGCCCTCTCGCTGGCCCTGACCCCCGACGGGCTCATTCCGCTCGACGATGTCGAGGCCGGACGTGACTTCGCCCGCCGGATCCTGCTGCCGATGGTCGGAGTCCGCACCACAGCCTGACCGCAGCCCGAACGCCGCGGCCACCCGCTCGTTCAACTCACGCACCGACTCGGCATCGGGTACCCGCCCGTCGTCGACGAATTCGGTGACCAACTCGACGACCCCGCCCGAGCGCGCCGGGTCCGGCAACGGCAGCCGCGACACATACTGGGTAATCCACCGCCGCCGACCCGAGTACAGTCGATTCCCGCATACCGCATCGTAGAAGTGCAGGCCGAGCGCCGAATTCGCCACACCCATCAGCAGATACGCCAGCTGCTCCGCATCACCGTGCATTCCGATGTCCGCCAGTGACATCCAATAACAATCCCCATTCACCACCGCCCCCGACCGATCAAGAGCAAACCGCGGCCGCTCGCTGATATCGGGAAACACCACCTTCGGCACCCGCCACAAATGCGGGCGCTGCGGCACCCAGATCTCGAACCACTCACGCCCACCGTCCGTCACATATTTCCGACCGGCCAATATTTCCTCATGGGTCCGCAAATACGCTGCGGCACCGGGAAATTCGCTCAGGTCGACCGGGATGCGCCGCGACCGCGTCGTGTCATAGGGATACAACACACGAGTGCCACGACCGCCGGAGACCCGCCACGGCCGGAGGTCATGATGAGTGATCAAGTCGAACAACAACTCCGACTCCGGACACGGCTCCACCTCCCCCCACCGATCCGAAATGAACACCCGATCCGCCGTCGTCTTGATCCCCACCCGAATCCGCGCTATCTCCCCGAATGTCCGCCAGGTCCCGACCCCCACCTGGCCCAACCAGTCGTCCACTCCCGGCCGCGACATCCGCCATGCCCGCCCCGCCGCAGCGGTCCGCCCAGAACCACGCGACTCACGACTGACGAATTGCCCGTCGACCCCGCACACCCCCACCACCCGAGCAACATCCGAGTCTCCCGGCACCGAATTCCCGGCACCATTCGCACCGCCGCCGACTACGGCTCCGCCGTCACCGATACTGCCGGCGCCGTCCTCGGCACCGGTCCGAGCGCCAGTAACAGCAGCGGTCCGGAGAGCACCGCCCACCTCCACGTCGGTGTCGACCGATAACGAGGCGACAACTCCCCGATCATCGGAGCCGAGCTCACCGGTCGCCAGCGTGCCCACTGCTACCGCGAAGATCCGACCGTTATGTGCGACGAAACGGCCCCGATCCTCGGTCAATGCTTCGAATAGCTCTGTGCCGCTAACAGTTTCGCATGCGGGGACCTCATAGGCCGATACATAGCGGCAGGTTTCGCGGCGCGAAGTGCGCGTAGCGATCGTGACGGCGGGCAGCACGGCGGCCTCGAAAAGCTTGGTGTCGCCGAGGTCGTACAGCTCGATCGGAGCCAACTCCGACAGCAGCAATCCTCGAATGTTCGCGCCGGCCTTGGTGGTGAGAAAGCGGTTGGCGCACAACAATCCCAGTACCCCACCCGAGCACAGCAAGCGCGGTGCGATCGCGACGAACGGATGGGTGAGATCGATTCGGCCCCGCAACCCGAACTGCTTGCTCAGCAACTGCGCTGTCGCACCGCCCAGCTGCTGGGTGCGCACATACGGCGGGTTGGTGATGATGGCGTCGAAGCAGGCATCCGTAATGTCCTCGGACACTGCGAGAAAGTCGCCGACATGCCAGTCGACAACGACCCCCGCGGTGCAGGCCCGCTCGCGCGCCACCGTCAGCGCCTCGCTGTCGAGGTCGTAGCCGACCAACTCCACCCGCACCTCCGGCAGCCGGATAGCGGCCTCCCGTTGTAGCGCCAGCAGCAGCTCGCCGTCCCCGCAGGCCGGATCGAGCACCCGGAGTGCAGCAGAATTCCGTGGTGGCGGCATATGTTCGAGTAGCCGCTGCGCCAGAAATCGCGCCAGCGCAGGCGGGGTGTAGTGCCTGCCGTGCCGTTTGCGATCCCGCGCGGCGGCGGTCTCGGAACCCATGTCAGGGATTGTGCCCGGTCCAGCCCGCGGCAATGCGGGCAATGCGACGCATCACGCCGAAACGATGCGACAGAGCGGTTCCGAAACGAGACTCCGAGTGCTAGCGTTCAGTCTCAAAATGAGACTGAATGAAGTGAGGTTCGAAGCCCATGGCGCCGACCGATGACCCCGACCAGTTCGCCGTGCTGTCCCGAATACTCGACGACCGGTGGACCTGTAGGCAGTTCCAGTCGCAACCGGTGGCACGGGAGACGATCGAGTCGCTGCTGCGGCTGGCACAGCGCACCCCCTCGTGGTGCAACACCCAGCCATGGCAGGTCGCGGTGACCGCGGGAGCCGGCACCGATCGGTTCCGCAAAGAACTGCTCGCACATATCGAAAAGTCGACGCCCGAGCCGGATTTCGCATTTCCCGCGCAGTACACCGGGGTCTATCGGGATCGCAGACGCGAATGTGGCCTGCAGCTCTACGACAGTGCCGGGATCACCAAGGGCGACCACGAGGCGACGATGCGGCAGGCGCTGCGCAACTTCGAACTCTTCGACGCACCGCACGTCGCGATCATCACCTCCGAGGCCGATCTCGGCGTCTACGGCGCCGTCGACTGCGGCCTCTACATCGGCAACTTCCTCCTCGGTGCACACAGCCTCGGACTCGGCGCCGCTCCGCAGGCCGCGCTCGCGTCCTACGCACCGTTCCTGCGCGAGTACTTCGGCATCCCGGATAGTCGGCGAGTAGTCGCAGGCATCTCGTTCGGCTATCCCGACAAGTACCACCCGATCAACTCCTTCCGCACGATGCGCGAAGACCCCCAACACGTTGTGATCTGGGCGGACTGAGAAGGTAACGGCCACTGGTGCCGCGCAGGGTTCACCGGTTCGTCGGCGGTGGAGTCACGGGACGAATATGCGATACGCCGAGCGCGGCCTGAGCTGCGTCGCGAAACGCCGAGCGCAGCCTGAGACCGGCGTCGCGATACGCCGACTGATTTCCTGCACCAGGAATGTGTGCATCCGAATCCAGCAATGAGAAGCTCGCGCACACGGACGCAGCCCGAGTTATCGAGCCGAGCTGTGGGCCCCCGCCGACGCTGCGGTAACCCCGAGGCCCGGCCCCGGCAATGGCGTCACGTCGCGAGCGGTGAGTTCGTTCCCGCACGCATCGCATTCGAGCTTCACATGCGCCTCGCCGGTGCACTCGCGATGCCGATACTCCACCGGCGGACCGTCGGGCGCCATATAGGTGTCGCCCCAATCCCGGATCGCCATGAGGATCGGATAGATGTCGTGCCCCTTCGGTGTGAGGCGGTACTCCTCATGAGCCCCCGCGGCCGCCTTCTGTTTCACCAGGATCCCGTGCTCGATCAGCCGATCGAGCCGATCCTGCAACCGACTGCGGGAGATACCGAGCGTGCTCTGAAAGGCATTGAACCGCCGGACGCCCGAGAACGAATACTTCAGGATCAGCAGGGTCCAGCGGTCGCCGAAGATCACCAGCGGGCGCGTGATCGAACACGGCACCTCGGCAAGTTCCTCGTAACGCACCCCCCGATGCTACTCAGCGAAACCGGCCTTCGGATCGGCATCCGCCGCTTCCGTCGACGGTCCGGCAGCAGGGCCGAGCAACAAAGAATGGGCTCCGGGAAATCCCGGAGCCCATTCTCGATCAGAACATCACCTCACAGCGGAATGTTCTTGTGATGACTCTTGCGAGCCGGCGCTGCGGCCAGCGCGGCGGCGATGATGCTGCGCGTCTTCGCCGGGTCGATGACCTGGTCGACGACACCGATCGCGATGGCACGCTCGACACCACCGGCAATCTGCTCGTGCTCGACGGTGAGACGCTCGTGCAGTGCCTCACGCTCGTCCTCCGGCGCCGCTGCCAGCGCCTTCTTGTGCAGGATGCCGACCGCGGCCTTGGCGCCCATCACGGCGACCTCTGAGCCCGGCCATGCATACACCGCGGTCGCGCCCAGCGAGCGGGCGTTCATCGCGATGTAGGCGCCACCGTAGATTTTCCTGGTGACCAGCGTGACGCGTGGCACCCGAGCCTCGGCGAACGCGTGCAGCAGCTTCGCGCCGCGGCGCACCACGCCTTCCCACTCCATACTGACGCCGGGCAGGTAGCCGGGGACGTCGGTGACCACGACCAGCGGGATACCGAAGGCATCGCACAGCCGCACGAAACGCGCGGCCTTCTCGGCGCTTTCGGAGTTCAGGCAGCCACCGAGCCGAATCGGGTTGTTGGCGAGCACACCGACCGTACGACCGGCGAGCCGGCCGAGACCGGTGACGATGCTGCGGGCGTAGCCACCCTGCAACTCCTCGAACGACGACTCACCGTCGACGTTGTCGAGCAGCTCGTGGATGATCGGCTTGACGTCGTAGGCGCGCTTGGCCGATTCCGGCATCATCGCCTTCAGGTCGACGTCACCGTGTTCGGCGGCGACCAGGTCGAATTCGCCCTGCTCGGCGAACATCGACACCAGCCTGCGACCCCGATGCAGCGCATCGGCCTCGTCGTTGGCGACGATGTGGGTGACACCGGACTTCTTGCCGTGGGTCTCCGGGCCACCGAGGGTGGCCATGTCAACCTGCTCACCGGTGACGCTGCGGACCACGTCGGGACCGGTCACGAAGACTCGTCCCTCGGGTGCCATGATCACGATGTCGGTCAGCGCGGGGCCGTAGGCGGCGCCACCGGCCGCGAAGCCGAGGACCACCGAGATCTGCGGAACCAGGCCGGAGGCCCGGACCATTGCCTCGAAGACCAGGCCCACGGCGTGCAGCGCCTCGACACCCTCGGCGAGCCGAGCGCCGCCGGAGTGCCAGATGCCGACAATCGGAATGGCGGAATCGATGGCGGTGTCGATCGCATCGACGATGTGCTTGCAACCTTCCACGCCCATCGCGCCGCCCATGACGGTGGCGTCGGAGCAGTAGGCGACGGTGCGGACACCGTCGACCTCACCGATTGCGGCGAGCACACCGGACTTGTCCCGCGGATGCAGCGGAAGGACCGTACCCGGGTCGAAGAAGCGCTGCAACCGACCCAGCGGGTCACGCGGATCGATCGCTGTTTCGGGCTGAAACGCGGGGGCCACTATCGTCATCGCGTTTACTCCTCACCTCTGTGAAGTACGCCGCTGCCGCGGCTGCGTATGTCGAACCACGGTGGGGTCGACCAAATTCAGTTGGCCGACCCCACCGGGATCGTTGTGCAGTCGATGCGGGCGGCTATGCCCGACCGAAGGCGAGCGCGACATTGTGCCCACCAAAACCGAATGAGTTGTTGATCGCGTATTCGATCTCCTGGCGGCGAGCCTCGCCATGAACCACATCCAGATCAATCTCCGGATCCTGGTTCTCCAGGTTCAGCGTCGGCGGAACAATCCCATCCCGGATGCTGAGAATGGTGAGCACCGACTCGAGAGCACCCACGGCGCCGATCGAGTGACCGAGTGCTGATTTCGGCGCATACACCGACGCATGGTTACCCACCGCCAGATTGATCGCCCGCGCCTCGGCGGTATCGCCGATCGGAGTAGCGGTGGCATGCGCGTTGACGTGGGTGATGTCCTTCTTCGACAACCCGGCGGTCTGCATCGCCCGACTCATCGCCCGCGCCGCGCCGCTGCCATCGGGAGCAGGCGCAACAAGGTGATAGCCATCAGAGGTGATACCAGCACCCAGCAGACGAGCATGGATCGTCGCGCCACGCGCCTTGGCGTGCTCCTCGGTCTCCACGACCATCAGCGCACCAGCCTCACCGAAGACGAACCCGTCCCGATCCTTGTCGAACGGACGCGACGCGCCCTTCGGATCATCGTTACGCGTACTCATCGCGCGCATCATCGTGAACGCCGCGATCGGCACCGCATCGATGTATCCCTCGACGCCGCCGGTGACGACGATATCGGCGTCACCCATCACGATCATGCGCCACGCGTTGGCAATAGCCTCGGAGCCGGAGGAGCATGCCGAGACCGGAGTGACCACTCCTGCCCTGGCCTTCAATTCGAGACCAACAACAGCCGACGGACCATTCGGCATGACCATCTGAACCGCTAGCGGCGAAATCTTGCGATAGCCACCGTTCTTCAGCTTGTCGACCGAATCGATGAGGGCGTCACCGCCACCCATGCCGGTACCGATGGCCACACCCAGGCGTTCCGGGTCGACTTCCGGGCTGCCCGCGTTGCGCCAGACTTCGCGACCGAGAACGGTCGCGAGCTGCTCGACGTAGGCCATCCGGCGGCATTCGACTCGGGTCAGCAGGGTCTCGGGCCGGACCTTCAGGTGACCGCCGATGCGGACCGGAAGGTCGTATTCCTCGACGAAGGAATCCTCGAGAACGTCGATACCGCTCTCGCCGTTGAGGAGTCCCTTCCACGTCGCATCGACGTCACCAGCGATCGACGTGGTCGCCGCCATACTCGTGACGACGACGTTGGGGAAGTTCCCGTTCAAGGTGGAAGGAGTGGTCACAGTGTCGGCCCTACTCGGCGTTGTCGAACTTGGCCTTGAGCTCCGCGGCGGCATCCGAGTTCTCCGCCTCGAGCTTCTGGATGTAGGCGACTGCGTCGCCGACCGTCTTCAGGCTGGCCAGATCCTCGTCGGGGATCTTGACGCCGTACTTGTCCTCGGTCTGCACTGCGATCTCGACCATGGACAGCGAGTCGATGTCCAGGTCATCGACGAAGGACTTCTCGATCGTCACCTCAGAGGGTTCGATACCCGTTACCTCTTCGATGATCTTGCCGAGTTCCTCGACGATTTGTTCCTGGGTCAGAGCGGCCACTTCGTGGCTCCCTTCTTGATCTCTTGGTAGGGCTTCTACTGTTTTTTTCGGTTCGAGTCAGCCGATGGTTACCGTCTGCTCGGTCACGATCGTGCGTTTTTATTGCACGTCCGCGGGGGAAAGCTAGCCGGAGGTGGTGAGCCCGGCCAACGCGGGGAGGTCTTCGGGGGTCTTCAGGGCCAGCGTGGGCGTGCCCTTCAGTTCCCGTTTTGCAATACCGACGAGTGTGCCCGCCGGCGGCAACTCCGCCACTGCCGAAACACCGGCTTGCCTGGTCGTTTCGGTGCACAGATCCCAACGGACAGGTCGGGTGACCTGCGCCGCGAGCTTAGTGATGGCGTCCGCTCCCGAGGCGACCGGCTTGCCGTCGAAGTTCGACAGCAGGGTCCGGGTCGGCTCGTTCGGGGTGATCTGACTTATGGCTTCCGTCACAGCATCCTGGGCCGGGCCCATGAAAGCGGTGTGGAAAGCCCCCGCGACGGGCAGCGCACGCACCCGCGCCTTCTCGGGTGGGTTTGCGGCGAGTTCTGCCAAGGCGTCCAGTCGACCCGCGGCGACGATCTGGCCCACCGCGTTCCGGTTGGCCGGAACGAGGTCGAGCTCCGCGAGCCGTGCGAGCACGGCAGCCTCATCGCCACCGAGCACCGCGGACATACCGGTCGGCTCCAGCGCGCACGCCTTGGCCATCTCCGCACCGCGGATAGCTGCCAGGGTGACCGCCTCGTCGGGGGTGATGACCCCGGCGACCGCGGCTGCGGCAAGTTCGCCGACCGAGTGTCCGGCGACGATGGTAGCTGCCGGAAGGGAACTCGGGTCAATTTCCGCGAAGGCAAGCAGCGCAGCGGCGACAACGAGCGGTTGGGTAATGGCAGTGTCGGTGATCTCCTCGGCCGTCGCGGTGGTACCGAGACGAATCAGATCCAGGCCGGCGGCCTTGGACCAGAGGGCGAGTCGATCTGTCGCGCCGGGAAGGTCGAGCCAAGGCGCGAGCATGCCAGGTGTCTGGGACCCCTGTCCAGGGGCGAACAACGCGATCACATCTCTAAGAAAACACTGTGAGGCAGGCCGCAGGAGATGTCGACGCGAATGAAGCTTGCGGTGGCCTTTTGTGGGACTCCCACAAAAGGCCACGTGGGTTGTGCCGATCGACCGGCTCCCACGATCCGTTACAAGCCCTCGTGACCCATGACGAGGTGAGTTGCCTCTGGGGTGGATGTTGACGATTCGTTACGGGTTCGTGTCAAACGACCCACTGTGGATGCGATCCGGAGCACATAGGCGTCCCGCGGATTCATCGGATCTCGTCCGGTGACCTCGGCAATCCGTTTGAGGCGATAGCGAACGGTATTTGGATGAACGTACAGCTGACGGGCACACGTCTCGACAGCGCCACCGCAATCCAGATAGGCATCGAGAGTGTCCGCCAGCGACGAACCCGCCGCGGCCAACGGTAGGACAACATACTCGTTCAACGCGTCTATCGCACCTCGATCGCCGAGCAATGCGCGTTCGGGCAACAGTTCCGTTGCGTGCACCGGTCGAGGCGCACCCCGCCAGCCCACCACGGCCTCCATGCCTGCCAGGGCTTCCACCGCACTCGCATGCGCGGCACCAAGGGTTCGGGTGGTCGGGCCGATCACCACCGGCCCGTCGGAGAACACCTCGGCGAGCAGGTCCGCAAGGAACGGCGATATATAAGAGCTTTCGCCGAGATTGCCACTGACCACCATCACCAACCGCGAGCCCTGGACAACGGCGAGCGCCGCACGACTATGCCGTGCGGCGATGGTGTGCACCGACCCGACCATGCCGACACCCTGATCTCCCGGCGGAGTCCCGACCAGCACGGTCGCGGGCGCGGTCGCGTCCCAGTTCAATGTCGCGGCCCGCGACAGCATGTCCGGGCCGGTATCGCCGCGCACGACGGCGTCGACGACCAGCGCCTCGAGGCGGGTGTCCCACGCGCCGCGGGATTCCGCGGCGCTCGCGTACACCGAGGCGGCGGCGAACCCGAGCTCACGCCCGTACCGCAACACCGCCTCGGTGAGCGCGACGAGCTGCCGGTCGTTGCGCGCGAGCGCGGGCAGCCACTGTTCGAAGAACTCCATGGCCACGCGGACCATGTCCACGGTCTGGCGCAGCGTCAGCCGCCGCGCCAGATCCTGTGGAATCACTTGGAAGGCATCCAGACTGAACCTGATGTCGCTGTCGGGATCCTGCAGCCACTCCAGGAAGTTCACCACCGCGGTCTGCACCAGCATCTGGACGCCGGCGCGCTGCGCGGCATCCAGATCGGCGAAGAACGGCAACCGATCCTGCATCGACCCCACCGCCTCGGTGGAGAGTCGACCGGAGAACTGCTTCACACGTTTGAGCAACGTGTCGGGTAGCGGATCTCGGGTTTGCCGGTTCGGGGATAGCGCGCCGGTCGGCAGATACACCTCGTGCTCGGAGGAGCCTTCGGAGATCCGTCGCGGCCGCGGCGGTTTACGGTCCACCATCCAATCGTCCGCTACTCGCCGTCTCCGTCGCCGCTTGCCACCGACTTCGGCGCGGCGTCCACATCATCGATGCGGTATTTCGCGGCCGCTTCGGTCAGCTTGGCGGCATCGATCTTCCCCGCTCGGACGAGTCCGGCCAGCGCCGCGACCACGATGGACTGCGCGTCCACATTGAACACACGGCGCGCGGCGGGCCTGGTGTCGGAGAAACCGAAACCATCGGTGCCGAGGGTGGTGAAGTCACCGGGCACCCACTGCCGAACCTGATCCGGCACCGCACGCATCCAGTCCGTCGCGGCAATGATCGGACCCTCGGCCGCCGAGAGCGCCTGCGTGACGTACGGGACGCCGACATCGGTGCCCGGGTTGCGCAGCTTCGCGATTTCCTTGCCGAGCGCCTCCTTGCGGAGTTCGCCCCACGACGTCACCGACCAGACATCGGCCTGCACACCCCACTCCTCGGCGAGCAGCGCCTGCGCACGCAAACCGTCCGGCACGGTGACGCCGGAGACGAGGATCTGGGCGCGCACATCGCCCGCCGCACCACGCTTGTACAGGTAAATACCCTTGAGCAGGCCCGGGATATCGAGGTCGTCGGGCTCCGCGGGCTGCTGGTAGGGCTCGTTGTACAGGGTGATGTAGTAGAAGATGTCTTCGCCGCCGAAGCCGCCGTTCGGCTGCCCGCCGTGCGAAACGGCGCCCGGCACCGCGCCCGGCCCGGCCTGCGGCGTCCCGCCGCCGTACATCCGGCGCAGGCCGTCGCGCACGATATGCGCGAGCTCGAACGAGAACGCGGGATCGTAGGTGACAACGGCCGGATTGGTCGAGGCCAACAGCAGCGAGTGGCCGTCGTTGTGCTGCAGACCCTCACCGGTCAACGTGGTTCGCCCGGCGGTTGCTCCGAGCACGAATCCACGCGCCAATTGGTCCGCCGCCGCCCACAGACTGTCGCCGGTGCGCTGGAAGCCGAACATCGAGTAGAAGATGTACAGCGGGATCATCGGCTCGCCGTGGGTCGCGTACGAGGTGCCCGCCGCAGTGAACGACGCGGTCGATCCGGCCTCGTTGATGCCCTCGTGCAAGATCTGCCCGACGGAGCTCTCTTTGTAGGCAAGCATCAATTCCGCGTCGACCGATGTGTACAACTGGCCGTTGCGGTTGTAGATCTTCAACGAAGGGAACCACGAGTCCATACCGAAGGTGCGGGCCTCGTCGGGGATGATCGGCACGATTCGCTTGCCGATCTCCTTGTCCCGCAACAGCTCCTTCATGAGCCGAACCAGCGCCATGGTGGTAGCCACGTTCTGCTTGCCGGAACCCTTGCGGACCGACTTGTACGCCTCGTCGCCAGGAAGTTGCAGGGGCTTTGCCGCAGTGCGCCGCTCGGGCAGGAAGCCGCCGAGCGCCTTGCGCCGGTCCAGCATGTACTGGATCTCGCGCGCCTCCATGCCCGGGTGGTAGTACGGGGGCAGGTACGGATCCTTCTCCAGCTCGGCGTCGCTGATCGGAATCCGCTGCAGGTCACGGAAATCCTTGAGGTCCTGCAGGGTCAGCTTCTTCATCTGGTGGGTAGCGTTGCGGCCCTCGAAGTGCTTGCCGAGGGTGTAGCCCTTGATGGTCTTGGCCAGGATCACCGTCGGCTGGCCCTTGTGCGCCATCGCGGCGGCATAGGCGGCATAGACCTTGCGGTAGTCGTGACCGCCGCGCTTGAGGTTCCAGATGCTTTCGTCGGACATGTCCTGGACCAGCGCCTTCGTCCGCGGGTCGCGGCCGAAGAAGTGATCGCGGACGTAGGCGCCGTCGTTGGCCTTGTAGGTCTGGAAGTCGCCGTCGGGCGTGGTGTTCATCAGGTTCACCAGCGCACCGTCGCGGTCGGCGCCGAGCAGCGCGTCCCACTCACGGCCCCAGACCACCTTGATGACGTTCCAGCCCGCGCCGCGGAAGAACGACTCGAGTTCCTGAATGATCTTGCCGTTGCCGCGCACCGGCCCGTCGAGGCGCTGCAGGTTGCAGTTGACGACGAAGGTCAGATTGTCCAGGCCCTCCATGGCCGCGACCTGCGCGAGGCCGCGCGACTCCGGCTCGTCCATCTCGCCGTCGCCGAGGAACGCCCACACATGCTGATCGGAGGTGTCCTTGATGCCGCGATCGTTCAGGTAGTGATTGAACCGAGCCTGGTAGATGGCGTTCATCGGGCCGAGACCCATGGACACCGTCGGGAACTCCCAGAAGTCGTTCAGCAACCGGGGATGCGGGTACGACGGCAGGCCGTGGCCCGGTCCGCCGTGGCTGTATTCCTGCCGGAAGCCGTCCATCCGATCGGTGCTGAGCCTGCCCTCGAGGAAGGCGCGGGCGTAGATGCCCGGGGAGGCGTGACCCTGGATAAAGATCGAGTCGCCGCCGCCGGGATGGTCCTTGCCGCGGAAGAAGTGGTTGAAGCCGACCTCGTAGAGCGCCGCCGAGGACGCGTAGGTCGAAATATGGCCGCCGACACCGATTCCCGGGCGTTGCGCGCGATGCACCATGATCGCTGCATTCCAGCGGATCCAGGCACGGTAGCGTCGCTCCACCTCTTCGTCGCCGGGGAACCACGGCTCGTTCTCGGTGGGAATCGTGTTGACGTAGTCGGTCGAGGTCAAGGCGGGGATGGCGACCCGACGCTCACCGGCGCGTTCCAACAGCCGGAGCATCAGATAACGCGCGCGGCCCGGACCTTCCCGGTCGAGCATCTCATCGAACGATTCGAGCCATTCGGAGGTCTCCTCCGGGTCGATGTCCGGTAGGTAGGACGCCACCCCTTCGCGGATCACCCGGACACGGCCGCCTGCCGGCGCGGCAGGCGATCCGTGCGGATCGCGGCCTAGGACAGGGGCGGTCTCGGAGTTCGGCACAGCGGATTTCGCTGCAGCGGAAGAGTGGATCAGGTCGGTCAAATCTGCTCCTCGTACAGGGGGTGGACATGTTTGGCGTCGGTTTCCCCGGGCAGGCACGCATGGTTGGCGGACCGCCCGCTTCACGAAAGTTTCGGGCGCACCTCCATCCTTGCGGATGATGTGTCCCAGGTCATCATGTCAGCAGCAAATCCAGTACCGTTCTGCAGGGAACGTGAGTCGAGACCGCCGTAGTACAACCGAAGCGGGGAGGACGATGAAGGTGCTGGACCCACGCGGGTTCGGATTGGTGTGCGCGACCTTGGCGGTCGTGGCCGGATTGACGATCGCGGGATGCGCGAATCGGGTAGATGGAGTTGCGAATCCGAACGCTGCAGACCTAGCGGAATACAAGACCGCAGCGGCCTCCTCTTCGGCCGCGGCCACCTCCTCGCGCAAGGCTGCGGCGCAAACGCAGGCGATCAACGACAACTGCGGGCAATTCCCCAGCACCACCGGTGTCGGCGTCTCGAAGTACAACGACTTCATCAACGCACACGACTCCAACGCGCCCGACTACGCGAGCAGGCGCGATACCGCCGCATCGACCCTCGACGAGGCCGCCGAACGGGTCGAGTCCGGAGTGAGCACCGCGGGCGACTCGCTGCCGTCGGACCTTGCCGCAAAGTTCACCGAATACGTCGCCGCCGCACGGCTACTTGCCTCCGAGAGCCGCAAGATGACCTACACCGCACCGGTCGGACCGCTCAACGACGCGAGCAGACGGGTCAACGACGCACGCAACGCCGTCCGCGAGGCTTGCCCGAAACGCTGAATCGGACAGGAAAACCGGCTCGCAACGATCTTGTCACACGACATTCGACGAGTATTTCGTCCGATCAGCTTGCGCTCGAGCCGATAACCATGTTCGCTTGCAACTACCTATTGTCTGGAGTTGAGGAGGACACCACCGTGGTCGCCGCGGCGGACGCGCAGAACTACGCTCAGAAGCTTGGCATTATTCACGGCATGGTTGTCCAGGAACTGGGCTGGGACGAGGACACCAACGACGACCTGCGAGCCGAGATCGAAGAAACCATCGGCAGCGAGCTGCTCGACGATGACTCCGATGAGGTCATGGACGTCGTGTTGCTGTGGTGGCGCGACGGTGACGGGGATCTAGTGGATGCCTTGATGGAAGTCACCGGGCAGTTGTCGGATGACGGATTCGTCTGGGTACTCACCCCGAAGACCGGAAATTCGGGGCACGTCGATCCCAGTGAGATCGCCGAATCCGCACCGCCCGCGGGCTTCACGCAAACCTCGGCAATCAGTCTCGGGGATTGGGCAGGCAGCCGCCTGGTGCAGCCGAAAGCGCCCTCGAAGCAGCGCTGACCGGTCTTTCGCTATGGTTTCGCCGGGCGGCCTTCGTGCCGCCCGGCGCAAGCCCGACTCGATGGAGGATTCGCGATGCCACTTGAGGTTGGCCCACTCGAGGTCGGCTCTGTCGCGCCGGATTTCACGCTGAAGGACCAGAACAACCAGCAAGTCAAACTGTCGGACTTCCGCGGCAAGAAGAATGTGCTCATCGTCTTCTACCCGCTGGCCTTCACCGGGATCTGCCAGGGCGAGCTGTGCAAGGTCCGCGACGAGCTACCGAAGTTCCAGAACGACGACGCCGAGATCCTCGCGATCTCCGTCGGCCCCCCACCCACCCACAAGATCTGGGCGGCCGAGCAGGGTTATGTCTTCCCTCTGCTGTCCGACTTCTGGCCACATGGCGCCGTAGCCCAGAACTACGGCGTCTTCAACGAGAAGTCCGGCTACTCCAACCGCGGCACCTTCGTCGTCGACAAGGACGGAATCATCCGATTCGCCGAAATGAACGGCCCCGGAGAGCCCCGTGACCAGGCGGCTTGGGAGAAAGCGCTCGCCGCGCTAGATTCATAATCCGTTGCCGCCGGATCTCCGGCGAGCACCGGGCGTATAGCTCAGCGGTAGAGCACTGGTTTTACACACCAGCGGTCGGGGGTTCGATCCCCTCTGCGCCCACAGACGAACAGCAAGATAGACCCCACTTTCGTGGGGCAACGTACGCTCATCTGATTAGTGGCATCGGGCATACGTGGGGCAGGCAGTCCAGCTCCGGATATAAGCGCACATGCGGCTACCGTGCGATGGCAGAGCGAGACCCTGGGATCGCGTGTTGCTCAGCTGCGGCGAGGTGCAACTCCAGGTACCCGGAGTGCAGCTATGGAACTGAACCGACCCACGGCGACGGTGGCAGAAGTCCGGCGACTCGTTCGCTGGGCCTCCGGGCCTCGGGTCGATGCCTTGTTGATCGCCATCCGACCACACTGTGCACGGAATACGCCAGGAAGAACTTCCGCGTGCGTCCACACCCGCAACGATGATCAGTGCGGTTTGTGTACGCACACGCATAGTTGTGAACCGATCGGCTTGCGGCCGAACCGCGCCACGACAACCGCCGGTCAACCGAAGATGTGGGCGCGTAAGCCCGCTGCCGGGGCATGACCTCGATGCTTTGCGAAACGGGTGGCAGCGGGCAGCAGGATCCGCCGCTGCACACCGAGCGGAATTCCCGCCGCGAATGTCACCGAACCCGGTGTGCCCAGCATCATCAGCAGATGCGGCAGGTGAAGTTCCTGCTGCGAGTTCACCTTTCCGTCCCGCAGCGCCTGCCCGAGGGTTCTGGCGAACGACAGTAACCACACCGGTCCCGGCGTGTAGAGGCTGCGGACGACGATGGGCGCGTCGGTATCGTTGTACGGATCGGTGTGGGGCACACCGGGTTCGATGATCATGTCGTCGCCGGGCGACAGCGTGCGGGTACGTCCGCCATTCCGATAGCGGGCCTGCGCGCCGGCGAGCAGGAACGAACGCTGGACGACGCCGGTGTGGACGTGCGCCGGCGCGCGTCCGGTTCCCGGCGGCAGTACCCGGGTCATGCCCAGATACTGCCGTCCGGCGACGAAGAACCAGGGATGAATCTCGAGCCGCGCGCCGCCCCCGCCCGCATAGATCTCGAAGATCGGCAGATCCCGCCGCAGGTCACCGTCACTGGTCATGACGCTCCGGCACCGGATCGATCTCGGGTTCCGGCACCGTCATCCGGCGGGGATGACGAACCGTCTTGTGCGGAAACCTGGACTGGACATGTGACTCGGCGGCCGAGCCGGTGTCGACGTAGACGTACTCCGGTTTCCGCATCAGGGGCGCCACCACGTCGCGAGCGTGACCGTCCGGGTCGGTGAGGAAGTTGCCGAGCACGTCGGTACCAGCCGGGCACACCGCGACACAGTATCCGGCGCGGAACTGTGGTTGGAACGACAGACTCTGCCACACGGACAAGGTCTCGCTGGGTGTTACCCGCCGCCGG
The DNA here is from genome assembly GCF_036046055.1 of Nocardia sp. NBC_00403. Taxonomy (NCBI): domain Bacteria; kingdom Bacillati; phylum Actinomycetota; class Actinomycetes; order Mycobacteriales; family Nocardiaceae; genus Nocardia; species Nocardia sp. NBC_00403. The sequence goes on along the minus strand of NZ_CP107939.1, from coordinate 3,499,188 downwards.
TAGTCGGCCGCGTCCGCGCTGTCCACCACCTCCTCGACCCAGCCCGCGAAGTTGGACAGCTCGTGATGATTGTTGTGCGTGTAGCAGGCGTCGAAGTCGAATCCCCCGTCGGCATGGATCGCGCCGACCGGGCAGGTGGTCACGCACAACCCGCAGTCGATGCACGGATTCGACAGGACCGGTTGCGAGTACCGGGAGACCGGCCGGTCGATCAGAATCGTGCCCAGCACGATGAAGGTCCCGAATTTCGGGTGAATGACGTTGCGGTGCAACCCCATCTGTCCCAGCCCAGCGGCCACCGCCACCAGCTTGTGCGAGACCACCCAGCTCCGGTTGGGGAATCGGTGGATCTCGGCCGGGAATCCGGATGCCGGATACAGCGCGCGCACGCCGCGGCGCTGCAGTTCCAGGCAGATGTGCCGGGCGGCTTCGTGCGCCAACTCCTGGGTGGTGGCGACATCGCGGTTGGCGGCGCTTGCCGATCTGCTCTGCAGGTTGTCGCGACTGGTTCGCAGGCAGAATCCGATCAGGGTACAGGTGCCCGGCAGTGCCTCGAGGACGTAGTCACGTTCGCCCTCGAGGCCGGGCGTCGCCAGTGCCGTGAATCCGACGTCGTCGACGCCGGCGGCAAGGCATATCTCGCGCAGCCAGTCGGCGTCGAGGTCCGCGGGCTCACCGGCGGGCACCTGCTCGGCTCGGGCCCGCGCGGCCGCGACGGTCGGATGCGGCCGCTCGCGCGAGCCCCGCTCGACCGGGACGTGCAGCGGATTCCACAACCGCTCGGCGTCGTTCATTTCGGCTCCGGCGCTGCATCGATGCCATCGGGCGGCATGATCCCGGTATCCACGTGGCGCACCGTCTTCTGCTTGTACATCTTGCGCGCGTGGGCTTCCGCGTTCGATCCGGCGCTGACGTAGACGTTCTCGGGTTTGCGCTGTACCGGGCGCAGCACCAGCTGCAGGTGGCCCTTGCGGTCGGCCAGATACGGCCCGATCACGTCCTCACCGGCCGGGCACACCGCGACGCAGTAGCCGGAACGATACTGGCGGCGTGACTGCATGGTGGTTTCGCCCGGGCTCATGCGCTGGCCGTAATCATCGGCGTCGGCGCTGTCGGCCATGGTTTCGACCCAGTCGGCGAAGTTGTTCACGAACTGGTTGTAGGTGTGGGTGTAGCAACTGTTGAAGTCGAAACTGCCGTCGGTGTGTATCGCGCCCACCGGGCACGCGGCCACGCACAGATTGCAGCCCAGGCACGGATTCCAGTCCAGCGGCCGGGAATACGGCGCGATCCGCGCGTCGGTCAGCACGGTGCCGAGCCCGATGAAGCTGCCGAACTTCGGATGGATCACGCAGCGATGAATTCCCATGTGGCCCAACCCCGCAGCCACCGCCACCGGCTTGTGCGACACCGTCCAGCCGCGGCTCGGCAGTCGGTGCGCTTCGACGGGAAACGTCACCGACGGGTACATCGCACGAAATCCACGGTCCTGCAACCCGATACTGATCTTGTGGCCGATCCGATCGAGCACCGGTATCGCGGTGTCGATCTCGGTATTGACCATGCTGGCCGCCCGGCTGCGAAAGTTGTCCCGCGCCAGCCGCACACACACCGCGATCAGCGAGCGGGTGCTCGGAAGCGCTTCGCGCACATAGTCGACCTCCCCCTCCAGGCCAGGCGTGTCCAGTGCCACGAAGCCGACGTCGTCAGCTCCGGCGTCCAGGCACACCTGCCGCAGTTCGGCCGCATCCAATATTCCAGGCATGTCATACCTCCCAGAGATACAGACACCGTCTGGCACGAAAAATCATCGGTGGGGCCCGAGATCATCGGTGGAGCTCCCCACCGACGGCGCGCATCGGCTCATCCAGTTTGCCGATGGCAGGCGCTGCGTCGAATCGTCGAGCAGCACCGCCATGTGGTGGGCCAGCGAATCCCAGCGCCGTTTGTAGGTGAATTCCTACACCGCCCAGTGGTCTCCTAGTACTTCAGCCCGACTTCGTGATCGCTGGTGTTGGTCGGCTGGCTGACGGTGGGGTGGTGACTGCATGATCATGTAGTCGGCGTACGGATCAATTCATGCCTCTACCAGCAGGTTGGCAGCATTTGAGTGGCGTGCTCTTCGCCGCGAATTGGCGACGAAATCTTGGCACCGGACAGCGGAACAGGGGTTCAGCCGACCAAGAGTTTCACCACCGGATTGGGGCCCAGGTCGGTGACGTATACGTTGCCCGCCGTGTCGACCGCCACACCCTGGGGATTCTTCAGGCCGGTGAACGGCAGCGGGGTCGGCGTCGACGCGCCCGCCGCCAACCTCACCACCCATTTGCTACCCCAGTCGACGACGTACAAGTCTCCCGCCGCGTCGACCGCCACACCCTGGGGATCTTTGAGCCCAGTGACCGGCAACGTGGTCGGCGCCGACGCGCCCGCCGCCAACATCAGCACCCGCTCGGTACTCAATTCGGTGACGTATACGTTGCCCGCAGCGTCGACCGCCACCCCCTGGGGATCTTGGAGTCCCGTGAACGGCAGCGTCGTCGGCGCCGACGCGCCCACCGCCAACCTCAGCACCCGATCATTACCCCGGTCGCCGACGTACACGTTGCCTGCATCGTCGACCGCCACACCCTGGGGATCTTTGAGCCCGGTGAACGGCAGCAGGGTCGGCGTCGATGCGCCCGCCGCCAATTTCACCACCCGATCGTTACTCGTGTCGGTGACGTAAACGTTGCCCGCAGTGTCGATCGCCACACCCTGGGGATTATTCAGGCCGGTGAACGGCAGCGGGATCGGCGTCGACGCGCCCGCCGCCAATTTCACCACCCGATCGTTACCCATGTCGCTGACGTATACGTTGCCCGCCGTGTCGACAGACACATCGGTGGGCAGGCTCACGCCGGTAAACGGCAGCGGAGTCTGTGACGAGTAGCCCGAGCCGATAGGTGCGGGCGAGTTGCCACCGCCGCCTGATTCCCGTTGGACACCGATGACGACAGCTACGGCGGCCACCACCGTAACCGCGACCGCGGCAGCGAGCAGCCAGGCGGCCTTGGGCGACAATCTGATTCGCCGCCCATGACGCGCGGCCACGCCCTCGGTGGTGCTGACCGCGGAATCGCCCACCGCGGCGGAGGCCGCCGCGGCCAGCTCGCGCACGGTCTGGTAACGATCGTCGGGGTTTTTGGCCATTCCCTTGGCGATGACCGCATCGAACGCGGTCGGTACATCGGGTGTAGTGGTGCTGGGACGCGGCGGCGGGGTGTGCAGGTGATGGGCCATCACACCCTGTATCCCCATTGCGCTCGCAAACGGCGGCCGGCCGGTCAGGCACTCATACAGCACGCACGCCAACGCGTACACGTCCACTCGGGCATCGGCCTTGACCTCCGAGCTGATCTCCTCCGGCGCCATGTAGGCGATGGTGCCGATGGTCTCGCCGATCGTGGTCATCGTACGGTCGTCGGCGGCGTGGGCGATCCCGAAGTCGATCAGGGAGGCGAACTCATTGGCCCCTAGCAGGATGTTGGTGGGTTTGACATCGCGGTGGACCAGCCCTACGTCGTGGGCCGCCTGCAGCGCACCGGCCACCTGTGCGACGATCGCCACTGCCCGCCGCGGCGACAAGGCCCCTTCTTCCGTGATCACCTTGCGCAGGTCGGTGCCCTCGATCAAGCGCATATTCAGGTAGAGCCGACCGTCGATGTCGCCGAAGTCGTGGATGGGGATCACATGCGGCTCGGTCAACTGCGCCACCGCCCGGCACTCCCGGCGGAACCGTTCGCGCAGCTGCTCGTCATCGGCGAAGCGCTCGGGCAACACCTTGAGCGCCACCACCCGGTTGGTCAGCGAATCCTGCGCCCGCCACACCTGGCCCATGCCGCCCTGCCCCAGCAGCGACAGAAGCCGATAGCGTCCGAACGCCTCCGCTGGCCCCCAAGTGCCGTCCCCGCCACTCACTGCCGTGTCATCCATTGTGCCGTCCTGTGACCACCTGACTGGCAAACGGTGTACTTGCTTGCATTCCAACCCCCGCCCGAGCGGGTAGCCCCACACTAGTTGATTCGGCCAGGCCAGACAGTCGAAAGTCGGCGCTATCGTCGGCCCGCGAATTTCCCAGCCATGCTTGTGCCGGCAGGTACGCCGCCGGACACTGCCCCGCCACCGGTGTGAGTGTGCGGATCGTGCCCAGAAATCCGTCAGCAAACCTGTCGCAAGTTCAGCGTACCTCTGAGCTATACGACAAACTTCGTGAGCTTTTTCGCAAGCAAGGCGCGTTCCCGTTCGTTTCCGCAGAGTCGGATGGCGAGTTCGAGTTCGGCACGTGCCTCGCCGCTGCGGCCCAATCGCGTGAGCAGCTCGCCGCGAACGCTCGGCAACAGGTGCGAATTCGCCAGGGCTGCGGAGGTTTTGAGCTCGTCGACAATGCGGAGGGCGGCCGAGGGGCCCTGTGCCATAGACACCGCGACCGCGCGATTGAGGTCGACCACCGGGGAGGGGGCAAGGCGGCCCAGGGCCTCGTATAGGAGCACGATGCGGTCCCAGTCGGTGGTGTCGACGGATGCGGCGACGGCATGGCATTCGGCGATCGCGGCCTGCAGGCCGTAAGTGCCGAGGCCGCGGCCGACCCGGGTAGCCCGGTCCAGGGCGGCGCGCCCACGGCGAATCGCCGGGCGGTCCCAGCGGCGGCGGTTCTGGTGCTCCAGCAGAATCGGCTGCCCGTCGAAGTCGGCGCGGGCCGGGAAGCGTGCAGCGGTGAGCTCGAGCAGCGCCAGCAGCCCGTGCACCTCGGGTTCGGCCGGCATCAACCGGGCCAGCACCCGGGCCAGCCGCTGCGCCTCACCGGCCAGATCGAATCGGATCAGATCCTCACCCGAGGTGGCGGACGATCCTTCGGTGAAGATCACGTAGATGACGCTGAGCACCGACCCGAGGCGTTCATTGCGCTCCTGCGCGGACGGCACGGCGAACGGAACGCGAGCCGCTGCAAGAGTTTTCTTCGCCCGCGTGATCCGGGCCTGCACGGTGGCCGTAGGCGCCAGAAACGCCTTGGCGATCTCGTCGCTGGACAGGCCGCCGACCACCCGCAGCGTGAGCGCGATCCGGGCCTCGCGCGAAAGCACGGGATGGCACGCGATGAAGATGAGCGCGAGCACGTCATCGTCGACCTGATCGGGATCCCACGGTGTCTGCGCACGCGCGGATTCCGCGGGCGGGCCACCGGCGGCGACCCCGCCCTCGCCCAGATCGCGGGCGAGGGCGGAGTACCGGTCATCGAGCGCGGCACGTCGGCGAAACGCGTCGATAGCCCGTCGCCGCCCGACAGTGAGCAGCCACCCGGCCCGATTACGCGGCACGCCATCCCGTGGCCAGTTCACCAGCGCCTCGGCCAATGCCTCCTGCGCAAGGTCCTCGGCCAGCGCGAAATCTCCGGTGTAGCGCGCGAGCGCCCCGACAATCCGCGCGGACTCGATCCGCCACACGGCGGCAACGGCCTCACGACCCGTGGAATCGGCCATTCGCTCAGCGACTCACAACTGTCCGGTGGCTTCGCGCCATGCTCGTTCCTTCTGAATCCATTCGTTGTCCTGCGGGAATTCGTCGATCGTGGTGACCCGGCGAATTTCGGTCTTGAATCCCGGCCCGAACGACGGGGCCCGCCTGGCCCATTCGATGGCCTCCTCCTTGGAGGCCACGTTCAGAATGTAGAACCCGCCGAAGAGCTCCTTGGTCTCCCCGTACGGTCCGTCCGTGACGACCGGCGGCTCCGACGAATAGTCCACCACCACGCCCTCTTCCGGCCCGACCAGCCCTTCGGCCGCGACCAGCACCCCGGCCCGGATCATCTCGTCGTTGTACCGCCCGACGGTCTCGAGCAGCTTCTCGAAGTCGACGCCCTCCATGGCCGCATTGCCCTCATCGGTGGCCCGCCAGATCAGCATGTACTTCACTGTCATCCTCCCTTTCCGGGTCGCCTACCGACCCTCTCACTCCAAGGTCGAACAGCGAACGCGACAGATCGACACGGCCCGAAAGAATCTTCGCGGCCGGGCGGGTTTTACGACTGCTCACCCGCGTGATCATCCGTCATGGACCGGACGGACCGACCCCTCGCCGACGCCAAGGCCGTCCCGCTTGATCACGGTGGTACGGAGCTTCGTCAGCGTGTCACCAATCGGAATCACTCGCTTCTCGTGGTCTTTCGGAGGCTTCACGCGGCGCGCAGCCTTGTCCCATGCCCATTCGATCGAGATCGTCTTCCGCTCTAGGTCGATGTGCTCCTTGTGTAAGTCCTGGGCCTCGCCCATTTTCATTCCGGTACCGATCAACACGTCGATGATCAGCCGGTCGGCCGCTTCGAGGGGTTCGTGCAAGGCGGCGTATTCCTCGGTCTCGAGGAATACCTCGCGGCGCGGACCGAGTTCACGAAAGCACAGAGGCCCGGTCGAAACCGCGGTCAGCGACTGTCGTTTCCGCGGTGACACTGGTCAGAATCTGACGAAATCGGCCATCCGGCTGACCCGTCCAGCCTTCGGTATCGGTCGCGCCGATTTCACGGCGTTCAATTCCAGCAGGTCGCACTCGCGGCCACCGGATGATTCCGCTGGAAGGAAACGACAATGACCGAGTATGTGACGCTCGAACACGGGCAGCTCGCCTGCGATGTGGTCGGTGACGGACCGCTCGTGGTGCTGTCACACGGCATGGGCACCGTGCGGCACGACTTCCGCCACCTCGTCGGCCCCCTGGCCGACGCGGGCTACCGGGTGGTCAACGTGGACATGCGCGGGCACGGCGAATCGAGCCTCGACTGGCCGTCGGTGACCGGAAAAGCGGCCATCAGCCGCACCGATGTAGCGCAGGACCTGCTGGGCGTCATCCGACACTTCGGCGGCCCGGCGGTGATCGTCGGGCACTCGCTGTCGGGCGGCTCGGCAACGATCGCCGCGGCGCAGGCCCCGGAGCTGGTGACCGCGATCGTCGAGATCGACCCCTTCACCCTCACCCAGAGCATGCACGCCGGAGCCCTGCTCACCAGCCGCCGATACCGCCGCGGCATGGTCCGCCTCGCCCTCACCTCGATGATCAATTCGCTGCCCTGGTGGCGGCGATATCTGGACATCGCCTATCCGACCAAGCCTGCCGACTACGACCGCTACCTCGCCGACCTCGAGAACATCCTGCGGCAGCCCGAGCGCTGGGCGGAATTCATGAAAACCGGACAGACCACCCCCGCGGACGCGCACGCACGGTTGACGGACGTCCGCTGCCCCGCGCTGGTGATCATGGGTTCGGCGGACCCGGATTTCGCCGATCCCGAGGCCGAGGCGAACGCGATCGTGGCCGCTATGCCGGACGGTGTGGGCCGGGTCGTGATGGTCGACAACGGTGGGCACTATCCGCACGCCCAGTTCTCGGATCGTGTTGCCGCAGTGCTCATCCCGTTCCTCGATCAGCACGCGGTGCGCGGCAAGAGCGCCGGGGCCGGGCGCGTCGGCTGATGTGGCCGCCCGGGCGGGCCTCCCGACCCCCACTGTGCGCGGCGATATTCCCGCTGCATGCGGCGATGTGGGAGCCCGACTGCCGCCACGGTCACGCACTGATCGTGGCGGCCACCTGTCCCGACTGCGATGATGACGGCATGCCCGCACCGCGCACCATCGTTTTCGTCGCCTACGAGGGCATGCAGCTGGTCGAATTGGCCGGGCCGATGGATGTTTTCGGGTTCGTCAACGCGGTCGCCGAGAAGACGGTGTACCGGCTCGTGACGGCCACGCCGCAGGGCCGGTCGATCAAGACCGACGGCGGTCTGACCATCGCGGTCGAACACTCGCTGCATGACCTGGCCGCCTCCCCTGACGAGATCGACACCCTGATGGTCGTCGGCGGCTGGATCTCCGGGCCGGTATCCGCGGAAGTGGTCCGCGAATTACCCGCCCTGGCCCGCAAATCCCGCCGAGTGACCTCGGTGTGCTCCGGCTCGCTGCTGCTCGCCGCCGCGGGCCTGCTGGACGGCTACCGAGCCACCACCCACTGGGGTACGACCGATCGACTGGCCCGCACCTACCCTCGCGTCACCGTCGAGCCCGACCGCATCTACGTCCACGATCGCAACCGCTGGACCTCCGCGGGCGTCGCCGCCGGCATCGACCTCGCCCTGGCCCTCGTCGAGGACGATCACGGCCGCGAAATGGCCCAGCAGATCGCCCGCGCCTTCGTCGTCTTCACCCGCCGCTCCGGCGGCCAAGCCCAATTCAGCGCCCAACTGCGCGCCCAGCCAGCCCGCACCCCTGCCATCCGCGCCGTCCAGCATTGGCTCCCCGACCATCTCGACGACGACCTGGCAGTCGCTACTCTGGCTGAGCGCGCCGACATGAGCGAACGCAATTTCGCCCGCGCCTTCCGAGCCGAAACCGGCAGCACTCCAGCCGCATTCGTCGAAGACCTCCGCATCGAAGCGGCCCGCCGCCTCCTGGAATCCACCGAACTCACCATCACCGCCATCGCCCGCGCGGTCGGCTACCGCCACGGTGAAACCCTCCACCGAGTCTTCACCCGCCGCCTCTTCACCACCCCCGAGCGCTACCGCCAGCACTTCGCCACCGGCGCAAGCCTCGCCGAAGACCGCCCATGAGCCCGATGCACAACAGCTGATCCTTCGGCGACCCGTCGCACTCCTCGTCGAGTTGTCCTAGCGCTTACTGCGGTGTCTCCCTGAGACGACGGCTGCTGGTAGCGCGACGATAGCCGTGCTCGAATGCCGACCGTCTCAACGGCGTCCGGTTCAGCGCCGGGAACCCGGCATCGTGCAACTGGATCATTGCCGAGAGCGGGCTATCGAATAAGCATCTGACATGCGATGATCGGATACCCAAGTTTCCGATCGCACTCGAGGAGTCCCACGATCGAGCGCTACGAGATCGAAACGTTCCTGACATTGGCCGAGGAGTTGCACTTCCGACGGACCTCCGAACGGCTCGGGCTGTCGACGGGGCGGGTCAGCCAGACGATCAAGAAGTTGGAGCGCCGCGTCGGCGTGCCACTGTTCGACCGCACCAGCCGCCAAGTCGTTCTCACCGCTACCGGACGACGACTCCGTGATGACCTGCGCCCTGCCTACCAGAGCGTCCAACTGGCGATCGCGCGGGCAATCGAATTCGGTCGTGGAATCACGGGCACACTCCGCGTCGGGTACTCCACACCATGGGTAGCCGACCTGCTCGGTCTCGCCGCCGAAGCCTTCCAGCGTCGCAATCCCGACTGCGAGATCAAAGTCCACGAAATACAGCTCGGAAATCCACTCGGCCCGCTCCGATCGGGCGACCTCGACCTACAGATCAGCGAATTCCCCATCGACGAGCCGGACCTCACGGTCGGCCCCGTAATCTTCTCCGAACCACGTGCGCTCATGGTTCCGGCGCAGCATCCGTTCGCACGTCGGGACACCGTGTCGCTGGAGGATCTCGCGGACGCCCCGCTGGTGTCCATCCACGGCGATATCCCCGCGTATTGGCTGGACTTCCACCTCCCCACACACACCCCGTCAGGCCGGCCGATCCCGCAGGGACCGACCGCCACCTACTGGACGGAAGTACCTTCCCACGTCGCGGCGGGCCGCGGCGTCTCCCCCGTGGCTGTGCGAGGCCTTCGGTACCACGCTCGCCCCGGCATCACATTCGTTCCGTTCCGTGACGCTCCGCCCATCGAATACGGCCTGATCTGGCCGACGATCGGGGACTCGGCCCTGGTGTGCGCGTTCATTCAGACGCTACTCGAGATAGCTGCGGCACAACGTATCGACGCGCTGGTCTCTACGCGTAGCGCGAGCAATCGAGTCGACGATACGTGCGGCGCGCACTGCCTCCGTAACGTCGGACATTCGACCGAACCGGTCGCCTGATACTCCCGCCCTCAGTCGGCTTGCTCTTGTTTGTGCCCGGACCATTTTTCTTCGATACGGCCATAGCGCCAGACGAGCAGCGCCACCCCCCAGGTCAGGACGAACAGGCCAACGATGACGAACCCGACGCTGTTGAGGTTCAGCCCGCCGATCCAGTCCCAGAGTCCGCCGATCCATCCGAGTTGGTCCACGAGCAGGCCGAGCAATTCGATAGTCCCGATGATCAAGGCAACCACCACCGACAGGACGGTGATGGTGATGTTGTAGTAGACCTTGCGAACAGGTTCGGACAACGCCCACCCGTAAGCGAAGTTCATGAACGAGCCGTCGATGGTGTCGAACAGGCTCATTCCTGCGGCGAAAAGGATTGGCAGACACAGGATTGCATACCAGGGCAGTCCAGCGGCTGCGCTGGTGCCTGCCAGGACCAGGAGCGCGACCTCGGTGGCGGTGTCGAAGCCTAGGCCGAACAGCACTCCGACCGGGTACATCTGCCACGGCTTGGTAATCGATTTCATCAACCCGCCGAAGAACCGGTTCATGAATCCGCGTTTTTCGAGCTGCTCTTCGAGTGCCGCTTCGTCATAGCCGCCTGCGCGCATCGCGCGAAACACCCGCAGAATCCCGACCAGGACCGTGAGGTTGATGATCGCGATGAGGTAGAGGAAGGTGCCCGACACGGTGGTGCCGATCAAGCCGGTGTAGTGGTGCAGCACCGACGAGTCGTCCTGTACCGGGCCGACGATTGCCTTCACTCCGACAGCGAGCAGCAGCGCCAACGCGAACACGACGGTGGAGTGGCCGAGAGAGAAGAACAACCCGACCGACAATGGCCGCTGCCCGTCGTTCATCAGTTTGCGGGTCGTATTGTCGATTGCCGAGATGTGGTCGGCGTCGAAGGCGTGTCGCAGACCGAGGGTGTAGGCGGTCACGCCGACACCGATGCCGATGCCGAGTGTCTGGTCGCCGAGATCGAAGTGTTGCGGGGCAACGAACGTCACCAAGGTGCCCCAGCCGATCACGTGTAAGGCCGCGATCAGTGCCACCATCGCGGCGACGCGGATCCATTCGCGTCGAGTCAGCGAGGCGCGAATTGTGATGCAGCGAGACGCTTTTCGGTCGATTGCCGGGGCCGCCATGGCATGTTCCTTTCGGTCAACGCGCCGGACTGGGCTCGGCGGACCGGCGGATCGGTTGCAGGGTCGGCGCGGGTTCGATGGTCAGGAAGTCGGCGATCAGCGGGTAGACCTGGGCCGGTTTCTCCACCACAAGCAGGTGCGAGGCGCGGGGCACGACGGCCAATTCGGAGTCCGGAATCGCGCGGTAGAGCGCGATGGTGTGTTCGAGTGTCACCGCGTCGTCGTCTGCGGTGATCACCAGGGTGGGGCTGGCGATGTGCGTCAGTTGCTGCTCGGTCAAGGTCGGCTCCTCGGCCATCATCCGCAGCAGTTTGTCCACTACGACCGGGAAGTGCTCCTCGCCGTCAGGGGACACCTCGCCGTATCTCGGTCCGAGCCGCTGCACCAATCCACCGGTCATGAACCCGTCCAGCAAGCCGGGTGTCATGCCGTCATAGTGGAAATTGCCGCTGATCAACACCAGTTTGCGCACGAGGTCGGGTCTGCGGATCGCGACCAGCATCGCCACGATCGCGCCGTCGCTGTAGCCGACCAGGTGGGCCGAGGCACCGACCACCTGATCCAGGAACGCGATGGTGTCCGACGCCATCAGGTCGTAGGAGATCGGGCCGGGAAGGTCGGGCGTCCGGCCGTGCCCTCGGCGATCCGCTGTGAATACCCGCAATCGGTCGGTGAGCATGGCAACCGCGGGTCCGAAGGAGCGCGAGTCGACAAAACCACCGTGCAACAGCAGCACCGGCTCGCCGTCTCCATGAACGTCGTACCAGGTGCGAACGTCGCCGGGCTGGAAGTAGGGCATTGCGTCCTTCGTATCGTGCGAGTCGGGTTTCGAGGTTCGTGTTGGTGTGCGGTCAATCGACGGTGAGGACGATCTTTCCCGCAATGCGTCCACTGTGGCTGAGTTCGTGTGCCTCGGCGGCCAGTTCGAGGGGCAAGACCGTATCGATCTGTGGACGCAGACGGCCGGTTTCGACCAGCGCGGCGATCTCCAGCATTCCGGCCCGGTCGGCTTCGACGATCATGAATGCGGCGCGCAGGCCGAGCGGGCGCGCCTCGTCGGCCAGATAGGACTCGGACGGCGCGGCCAGGGAGACGAGCAGACCGCCGGCGCACAGGGTCGTCAGGGAACGCGGACCGTACTCGCCACCGATCGTGTCGAGGACAACGTCGATGTCGTGGGCGACGGTGCTGAAGTCGACCTGGACGTAGTCGATGACCTCGTCGGCGCCGAGTCCGCGCACGAAGTCGTGTTTGACGGAGCGGGCGGTGCCGATCACGTAGGCGCCACGCGCCTTCGCGATCTGAACGGCCAGGTGTCCGACACCGCCCGCCGCGGCGTGGATCAGCACCCGCTGGCCGGGCCGGACGTCGGCGGTGTCCACCAGCGCCTGCCACGCGGTGAGCGCGGCCAGGGGCAAAGCGGCGGCCTCGGTATGCGACATTCGCGACGGCTTGCGGACCAGGTGCCGTGCGGGGGATGTCACGTACTGCGCGTAGGTGCCCGCCGGTTGTGGGTGCCGTGGCAGACCGAACACCTCATCACCTGGCGCGAAGATGGTGACGCCAGGTCCGACGGCTTCGACGACGCCGGATACGTCCCAGCCCAGCCTGACCGGTGTCTGCCCGCCCGCCAGTCCGCCGCTGGCTCGATGCCACGAGTCGGTCGGGTTGACCCCGATCGCGCTCACTCGAACGAGCACCTCGGCGGGCCCGGGCTCGGGCCGCCGCACCTCGATGACCTTCAAGACCTCAGGTCCACCGAAGGTGTCCTGCGCGATAGCGCGCATGTTCATTTTCTCCATTTCCCCATACCGGGTCGCCGAGGGCGGCGGTTGGTCGATCAGACGGGCAGATTGTGCTGCTGCGGTGCGAGATCGGGTTGCGCTGTACTGGTGGGGATCTGCTTGCCGAGGTTGATGAAGAACAGAATCAGACCGATGGTGAGCACAATGTGTCCGAGCCCGGCAAGGCCGGAGATCGCGGCGCTGGTCTCGGCGCCGACGACGGTTTGGATACCGTGGGTGGTCATTATCGCGACGGTCAGTGCGAGACCCGCGTTGTAGACCCAGAAGAACCAGTCGAACAATTTGCTGGTGCTCAGGGTGAACGCTTTCTCCAATGCCAGCACGATGAGATGGAACAGCATCCCGAGGGCGAGCAGGTGGGTGTGCGCCAGACCGAGTTGGGAGTTGCCGGTGAAATCGTGCAACTTGGTGAACTCGCGGTAGAACAAGCCGCTGATCACACCGATGATCATGTAGGTGTGCGCCGCATAGTAGATCTTCTTCAAGATGGCCTTCGTTGAGTCAGGGTTTCCGGGTGGGCGGGCCGCCCGCGTGCGATCGGCCCGCCCTTTGTCGTTCAGGATCTGGCGTCGTTCCAGGTCGTGCTGTTGCCGAAGTAGGTGTCATAGATCTCTTGGACATCCAGCAGGGTTTCGGGCGGAACCTTCCCGTAGGCGATGCGCTCGAGGTGCCGGAAATACTCGAACCGTTCGACCCCGGGGGTGATGATGATGAGAATGTCGGCGTCGTGTCCCGGCGCCGCGGCGAATGCGTGCGCGAGGCCGGGCGGCACGACGACCACATCGCCGCGTTCGGCGGTCACCACCTGGTCGCCGGACAGCACCTGAGCTGTGCCGTCGAGCATGTAGAACAGCTCCGCCGAGCGCGAATGATGGTGCGGGCCCGCACCATTCGCACCATCCCGCAGCGTGACCCGATGCGTGGACAGTGCGCCGCCGGTCGAGCTGCTGTCGGCAAGCAGGCGGATGGTAATGGGGGCCTGGCCGATTACTTCGGCGTCGTCGGAACGCACGATGGTGGACTCGGCGAATTCCGGCACGTTCAGTGACATGTGGGTGACTCCTTCGACAAATGGTTCTCGGTTCAGGCTGCTCGGTCGGCGGTACGCCGGAAACGCAACAGTGCCAATGCGAAGCCGCCGAGCGCACCGACGTTCACAATCGCGCGGGCGATGTTCCAGGCCACCCACGGTCCCTCGAACTGCGCACGCACCGCGGCCAGATCGGCGATCTGAGCCGGGTCACCCGCAGCAGCCAACTTGTCGTTGAGCGGAACGTTGGCGCCGCTGGTGATCCCGAACATCACCACGTAGCAGACGAACCCGGCGATGGCCCAGTACCGAACCGCCGGATCATCCGACCGCCAGTTCGTCACCACAGCGGCCAACCCCGCAACCAGCCCACCCATGAACAAGGTCATGAACAACGGGTTCACAATGACCACGTTGATGTTCTGCATGACCTCGACGAAGGCGGTATCGCTGCTGCGGCGCAAGCCGGGCATCACGGAGTAGGCGAACCCGGCGAACAGCCCTGCCGTCAGACCGGCCAACACCGTTGCCAGGACCAGCGTGGCCGCTCGGGCCGTCCTCACTGTGCGGCCCCGGCACCGATAAGCCGTGCGGCGGCTGCCTTTTCGTGGCCGGTCCGCAGCACGCGCTGCTCACGGAGCAATAGGCCACCGGTAAGCGCGACCAGCACCGCGGTGAGGCCGTGCACGCTCAGAGCGGTCGAGGTCGACCCGTGGTAGCGCAGCACCGTCAGCATGTCGGCGAACGGGGTCAGCGCGATGACCAGGGTCGCCAGGCCCAGCGCGAACCGCTGTCGAGCGGCAAGTAGGGCGAGGATGATCAGTCCCTCCGTGATATCGCGAATGCCCTTGATATTCAAGAAGGCGACCGCGTCACCGTGTGGCCACTCGGGGAGCCCGAATTGCGGGGCCATGGACGCCGGCGTGACCAGATAGCTGATGCCGACGTAGATGATGAACGCGGCGCCGACCAGCGAAAGGGTGGTGGCGATGCGGGAGAGATTCAACTTTGGTGCTCCAGAATGTCGATCGTCGAGCTGGCGATGCCGGGGTTGGGGTGCGCCCCGACGTCATTGAGCGCTGTCCTGCCAGATCCCGGTGGCGGCCGCTGTATCGGCGTAGTCGGTGAAGTCGCGCGGTGGCCGTCGATCCACATCCCGGCTTCCGGTCTTGCCTGTGTCACCGAGCACAAGGACGCTTTTGGTTTTCTCGGACATCGCTTCTCATCTCTCGTCTCACTGGAAAACTGCGTCTCCAAGAATTCGGGAAGAGAGTCCCAGGAACAACAGCCCGTTGCCTAACAACCGTTTAGAACGACTCAACGATCCGTTCAGCGGTCTCGTTCGGGTGACCTCGGCAAAGGTCGCCCGGACGATCAGGAACAAATCCCGCGTCTCGGCGGTAGTTAGTAGGGCCCTCGAGTTGGCGGGCCTCAGCACGAGCGAGACGGAGTAGCGGTGGAACGGTATGAGATCGAGGCCTTCCTGGCGCTGGCCGACGAGCTGCACTTCGGTAAGACCGCGCAGCGGCTACAGGTGTCGACCGGACGGGTCAGCCAGACGATCCAGGGGATAGAGCGCCGCGTCGGCGCTCCGCTGTTCGAACGCACCAGCCGCCGCGTGGCGCTGACCCCGGTCGGCAAGCAGTTCCTCGACGACCTGCGCCCCGGCCACGACCTGATCCAACTGGCAGTCGAGCGCGCGACCGCCGCGGGCCGGGGTGTAACCGGCGTGCTCGAGGTCGGCTTTGTCGGCGCGGGGGCAAGCACCTTCGTGCTGGAGGCCGCCGACAGGTTCACCGCCACCCACCCAGGCACCGACGTCCGAATCCGGGAACTGCCCCTCTTCGAGGGTTCGGCAGCCCTGCGCGCTGATCTGGTCGAGATGGTGCTCATGTTTCATCCCGTAGATGGGCCCGACCTCGGCATCGGCCCGGTACTGCGGAGCTTGCCTCGGCTGCTTGCCCTCCCGAGCGGACACCCGTTGGCCGCGCGCGACTCTGTGTCTCTGAACGATTTGGCCGACATTACGCTGATCGGAGCGCCCGACTCGACGCCGTCGGTCGTGGCCGACGATCGAGTGCCGAAGCGGACACCCGATGGCAGATTGATCCGGTACGGCAAGACTGCCAACACCTTTCAGGAGGCGATCAGTCTGGTCGGGGGAGGCGAGGGCGCGTTCATGGTGGGCGACGAGGGTTCCTGCTACCGCGCCCACCCGCGCATCACCTACCTGCCCATCGATGACGCACCGCCGCTGGAAGGCCGCCTCATCTGGCGCGAATCCCGGGAGAATGCCCGGATCCGAGCGTTCAACGAGGCGGCAGTGACGACGAGCAGAAGCGACTGCCGCGGACCACAATCGGCGCAAATGGCCAGCGCCTGCATCGCCGCCGCGGCCCGGCACCCAAAAGGCCAACTGCGCCAACGCCGGTAGACCTCAACGGCAACGGGGACACCTGACCACCCCAAGCCACCTCGATGACGTCCTATTACTGGTGGCCGAGGTCGCCGAGCCTGGACACCTCTGCAACTTCACTGTCCCGATGCCCGGAATCGAGGCTTGTCGGACGCCCGAGTGGTTCGTCGACCTCTACGGCCGCGTCGGCATCATCGTGTCGCTGTTACTCGGTATGAAGTAGGTCCAGGGTGTCGAACCGGTGTGTATGCCAGATGTGGCGCGAGCGTTCCTCGGGGTAGGGCTGGGTGATCGGCTCGGCGGTGTAGACACGGGTGGATCGTGTGTCCGGATCGTAGGGCGCCCAGCCGGGGTTGCCGGTGGTCGCGAAGTTCAGCCAGTCGGTGCGCATGTGGTGTGCGACGCCGATGACCTCGTCTGCGGCGTTCGCGCCGGCGGACGGATGGCTGCTCACATCCTCAACGCTGAGCGTGCCGAGGACGAGCAGCAAGTCGAGGCTGTGCGAGGCACCCTGCTCCTGGTCGTAGCTCCAGCAGAGTTCGTAGGTCCAGGCCTGCCCACCCCCGGCGTACTGGGCGGCCGCGAGATGCAGACTCGGCATCCGAAACAGCCAGTCGGAGTTGACGAGTTCATACAGCTGCTCGGGGGTGGCCTCGGGGTAGACGGCGCGGTAACCCCCGCTGCTGTTCGAGGCCGGCGCGAGACCCACGAGTGTGGCGGACACCTGCTCATCGGTCACCTCGCTGCCCAGCCGGGTATTGAACAGCCGGAATTCGTCTCGGGTGTGCCCCACGAGAAGATCGATTCCCCGCGCGGCGCCGCCGCCGAGCGCACGCCATGGCGCGTGCGGGAGGACGTCACCGTCGACGATGGGTGAGAACGGCGTGGGGGTCAGCGCCATGGGGCCCCACGATTCGACGAGTTCCGGCATCCTCTGGATGATCGCGTCCGTTGCGTTGATCAGTGCGCGTGGGGAGATGCGGGCCAGCTCACCAACGGTGGCTTGCACACCGAGTTCGGCGGCGATCGTTGCCGAGATAGCAGCGGCGAGCCGGGTGGAGAAGTAGGTGCCTGGGACGCTCTGGGCTATCGCACGACGAAACAGCCCAGCGGCCATCGGCATAGTCAGCAGCGCCGCAATGCAACCCGCGCCGGCGGACTGGCCGAACACGGTGACGTTGCCCGGATCGCCGCCGAACGCGGCGACATTGTCCTGTACCCACCGCAACGCGGCGGCTTGGTCGAGGATGCCGCGGTTGTTCGGGGCCCCGGCGATGTGGGCGAAGCCTTCCACTCCGGTGCGGTAGTTCATGCTGACCATCACCACGCCGGACTTGGCGAGAGTCGCACCGTCATGATGCGGGTTACTGGAGGTGCCTTCCAGGTACTTGCCCCCATGGATCCACACCATCACCGGCAGCCCGGCGGCACCGAGGTCAGGTGACCAGACGTTGAGGGTCAAGCAGTCACCATCAGCGGTCCCGCCGGACACCGACGACATCGCGCCGCCTGCTTGGGGAACCGACGGACCGAACTTCAGCGCGTCGCGGGCGCCGTCCCACCGCTGTGGCGGAACGGGCGCCGCGAACCGTCTCGAGCCGATCGGTGATCGGGCGTAGGGGATGCCCCGGAAGACCGCGACGGCGTTCTCCCACCTGCCACGCACAACTCCGGCGGCCGTGCGGATTTCAGGTTCGACATTCACGCGGGGTACTCACCCTTACTTCTCCGGCGCATCCAACGGGTGCATCAATCTTGGCTGCCGCGCTCGGTGTGTGCGTCGTTTCCTTGATCGCGGCCTCGACCAAAACCCTTGCGGCCCAGGTGACGGCCTCCTGTTCGGCCTGCGGGTCCAGGCCGCGCACGTCGCGCAAAGCGATCTGGGCCTTCCAGCCGACGACGATGGTCAGGGCCGAGATCAAGCGCTGGTACGACTGTTCGTTCAGGGTGTTCCGCAGCGGTTGACAGGCGTGCCGAACCCAAACCCGTGAAGTGACCTGCCTCACGCACTGTCACAACGATCCAGCACGCGGTGTCTTGTGCCCGAACCCCTTGGAAACGAAGGAGACACCATGACCGAGAACATCGATGTGGTCGTGATCGGCGGAGGATACGCCGGCGTCATGGCGGCCAACCGCCTCACGCAGCGCGACGACGTGACGGTGACCCTGATCAACCCGCGCCCGAGTTTCGTCGAGCGGATCCGCCTGCACCAACTGGTGGGCGGGTCCGACGACGCGGTCGTCGACTACAGCGAAGTCCTGGCCGAGGGCATCCGGCTGGTCGTCGACACCGTGACACGGATCGACGCGGCCGAGCGCAGCGTGACATTGGCAACCGGCGGCACGGTCGACTACGACTACCTGATTTACGCGGTGGGCAGCGGCAGCGCCGACCCCAGCGTGCCCGGAGCGGCGGAGTTCGCCTACCCGATCGCCAGTCTGGAGGAGGCGCAGCGGCTGCGGCCGGTCCTCGACGCCGCGCCCGCCACGGCCGTAGTGACAGTTGTCGGATCCGGCCCGACCGGCATCGAGACCGCCGCCGAGCTGGCGGAGCAGGGCCGCACCGTGACCCTGGTCTGCGGCAACGTAGTCGGACCGTACCTGCATCCGCGGGGTCGACGCTCGGTTGTCAAGCGGCTGGCCGAACTCGGGGTGACGATGCTCGAAGGCCCCGACGCGAAGGTGACCGGTGTGACCCGCGATGTCGTGCGGCTCAGCGGTGGCCACACACTGCGAAGCAACGTGACCATTTGGACCGCTGGATTCGGCGTGCCTGACCTGGCCGGCCGCAGCGGGCTGAGCACCGACGCCTTGGGTCGCCTGCTCACCGACGAGACATTGACCAGTGTGGATGATGTGCGCATCGTCGCGGCCGGGGATTCGGCGGCTCCGTCGGACTTGCCGTTCCGGATGAGCTGCCAGGCCGCAACGAGGATCGGCGCACATGCCGCCGACACGGTGCTCAGCCGGATCGCGGATGAGCAACCGGCGCCCATCAACCTGGGTTTCTTCGGCCAGTGCATCAGCCTGGGTCGGCGCGCCGGCATCTTCCAGTTCGCCTCCAAAGATGACACCGCGATCAAGTTCTACCTCGGTGGCGGACCAGGCGCGAAGCTCAAGGAGTTCGTGTGCAAGCACACCGTCAAACATCTGGCGGACGAGGCGCGCAAGCCCGGCTCGCTGACGTGGGTCAAGGATGACAAACGCCGGGAACTGTTGCAGGCCGAACGCGGCGCGGCACCGGCCACCACTGAACGGGCGGCCTAGGCCACATACTCGTGGTCGGTCCGGTTGACTATCAACGGATCCGGACTGCATGTCGTGCGGCGACGCCCCGATCCCGGGCGCCGCCACAGGCATGCGTTCATCGGCGGTCCGCTAAGCAACGGACCGTCGGCAGCTCGATGTGTCACAGCCGTGCGCCAGATGGTGTCCCACCCTCGATCGCACTGTGTGTCGGATCGAACGGCTAGCAACATAAGGACCTTGCTGTGGATGCATGCTCGAGGGCTGTCGGCAATCAGGGTCGGCAGTGAAGGAGAGAGGTCGAGATATGGGCGACCACGCCACCAACCCGGCGACCGAGGCTTTCGTCGCCCACCGCAACCTGCTGTTCACCGTCGCCTACGAGATGCTCGGATCGGCGGCCGACGCCGAAGACGTCCTGCAGGAAACCTGGCTGCGCTGGGTGAAGGTCGACATGGCGACGGTGAGCGACCAGCGCGCCTACTTGGTCCGGATCACCACACGGCAGTCGCTGAACCGGCTGCGCACCATGAACCGCCGCAAGGAGACCTACGTCGGCCCCTGGCTACCCGAACCGATGCTCACCACACCGGACGTGGCCGAGGACGTCGAGCTCGCCGAGAGCATGTCGATGGCGTTGATGCTCGTCCTCGAAACACTGTCGCCGACCGAGCGCGCCGTCTTCGTACTGCGCAAGGTCTTCGACATCGGCTACGACGAGATCGCGGCCGCCGTAGACAAAACCCCCGCGGCCGTCCGCCAGATCGCGCACCGCGCCCGCCAGCACGTCGATGCCCGCCGCCCGCGCTCCGTGGTCTCCCCGAGCCAGACCCGGGCGGCGCTGGAGTCGTTCCAGCGCGCGCTCGAAACCGGGAACCCACAAAGCCTCCTCGACGTGCTAGCCCCCGAGGTCGTCCTGATGAGCGACGGCGGCGGCATCAAGCGAGCTGCGCTGCGGCCGGTCATCGGCGCCGAGAAGGTGGCACGCTACATCATCAGCGGCACCGGCAAGTTCGGAGCCACGCTCGCCATCGACCCCACCGTTGTCAACGGCAACCCAGCACTGCTCATACACCTGGACGGCGAGCTCGACGGCATCATGGCGATCCGCGTCGAGGACGCCCGCATCACCGGCCTCTACTACGTACGCAACCCGGAGAAGCTGACCCGCATCGAATCCGAGACCCCGCTCACCCTGCGATGAATACCGGTGGCGGAATAGCCATCTGGGACAGGAATATCGCAGGCGGCGTGTCTGCGGGTCCAGGACGACCCGGCCTGAATAATTCGGACGATGACGTCGGGAAGGGTCTGTCGGAGGTCGGTGCTGGCGCTGGCGGCCGTTCTGCCGTTGGCTGCGCTGTCGGTGGGACGCGCCGCGGGAGGCGCGACTTCGGTGCGGTACACGATGTCCGCATTCACCAACAGCAGCGAAACCGATTTGTATGTCTACGAATCCACCGATGCGACCGCATTCCAATTGCTGCGCGGCTCGGCCTATCGGCCGCCGAACGGAGTAATGCGTGACCCGAGCATCTTCCGGAATGTCGACGGCGACTACTATCTCGCCTACACCGCGTCCGGGGACGGTCAGAAAATCGGATTCGCGCGGAGCAGCGATCGAGTCACCTGGACACACCTCTTCGACTTCACGGTCCCGATGCTCGGTGTGGAGGCATGCTGGGCACCCGAGTGGTTCGTCGATGTCGACGGCCGCATCAGCATCATCGTGTCGCTGACCAACGGGCGCCGTTTCACGCCGTACCTGATGACGGCCACCGATGTGTCGATGCGGTCGTGGAGTGTGCTGACACCGATGGCAGGGCTGGCACCACCCAACCCGTTCGATACCGCCGCGATCGGCTACATCGACACCACCGTGGTCGCACACGGCGGCAAGTACTTCGCGTTCACCAAGAACGAGACCACCAAGTACATCGAGCTCGCCGTCGCCCTTAATGCGGCCGGCCCGTATGTCTTTGTCGCGACGGGCAATTGGGCAGGCTGGGGCACCCCACGCGAAGGCCAGTCGCTCATCCAGCTGCCCACCGGCGGCTGGCGTATCTATTTCGACGCCTACACCGAAGACAAATACTTCTACAGCGACAGCCACGATGGTTTCCGCACCTGGACCGCGCCCCGCGAACTCCCCGGCCTCTCCGGAACCATCCGCCACGTCACCGTCTTCCCGGAGAACCTGCCGGCATCCGAAACCTGAGCGACGGTTGGAAAACCCCACCAGAAGATCAGTTGTCTTCGCAAACACCTACAGAGAAAACCCGATCTACCCCACGTCCCGGCGGAGCCAGGTGACTTCGGCGCCGGATTCGATGCCATAACGGTAAATCTCCAGGTCCTCATCCCATGCGGTGCCCAGGGCTCGGTCGATTTCGGCGGCGAGGTCGTAGCCTGCGTACTTGCCGAGTTCGCGGGAGGCTTGCAGGAGGGCGCGCAGGCGCATCTCACCGAGGGTGACATCGCCGTTGGCGCTCGTGGAACCGTGCCAGAGGCCGAGGTTGGGCACGAAGCTGTAGCGCTCGCCGTCGACGCCGTCGCTGGGGTCTTCGGTGACCTCGAAGCGCAGCACCGGCCAGGACCGCAAGGATTGGGCTATCCGGGCCGCGGTGCCTACCGGCCCGACCCAGTCACTGGTTGCGCGCAATTGGCCGTCGGCGGGCTGCGCGGTCCAGCGCAGTTTCGCGGGAGCGGCCAGGGCCGAGGTGAGTGCCCACTCGATGTGTGGGCACAGCGCGGCAGGCGACGAGTGGATGTAGACCACACCCGCCGTCGCGTCCGCGAACTGACTCGATGCGCGCACCACTAACACCTCCAGCTTCGACGAGGGACGTCTTCCCCAACGACCCGTCGAATCCGGCGTTGCCTGAGTGTACTGGAGTGCCCGGAGTTACACGTGTTACTTCGGAACCATGTTCCGTGGCGTTACTCAGGTGCCTCATTTCGCGCAAACGTCGACTCCGCGATCACCGCATCGGAGAAGACCGGCCAAACCTCCCGCGCCCAGTCGCCGAAATTCTCGTCGGTCAACGCGATACTCGCCACCCCTATTTTCGGATCGACCCACAGAAATGTGCCGGACTGCCCGAAATGGCCATAGGTACCAGGCGAATTACCGCCACCGGTCCAATGCGGCGATTTGCCGTCACGGATCTCGAAACCGAGCCCCCAGTCGTTCGGCCGCTGCGAGCCGTAACCGGGCAGCACACCGTTGAGTCCCGGAAATTGGACCGACGTCGCTTCGGCGTGGGTCTGCGCGGAGATCAACTGCGGATTCAGCAACTCCGCGGCGAAGCGCGTCAGGTCGGCGACAGTGGAGCGGCCCGCGTGTCCGGCGGGGCCGGTCAGCACCGAGGCGGTCATGCCGAGCGGTTCGAAGACCGCGTCGTGCAGATATTCGGGGAACCCGATCCCGGTCTGCTCGGCGACGAACGCGGCAAGCACCTCGAAGCCGACACTCGAGTAGATCCGCCTAGTCCCCGGCGCGGCCAGCACATCGGTTGTATCGAAGGCGAAACCGGAGGTGTGCGCCAGCAGATGTCGCACCGTCGATCCCGGTGGGCCCGCGGGCTGGTCGAGCTCGAGCGCGCCTTCCTCCACCGCGACGAGCACCGCATAGGCGACCAACGGTTTGGTCACCGATGCGAGCGGAAATACTCGCTCGACGTCGCCCGCGGTCGTCGCGCCCACGCTGGTGACGACGCCTGCCCCCGCATGCCGAACCGGCCAGTCCCTGATCTGCTCGAGTGAACGCACCAGGCGAGCGTACGAGACACCCGACAGGCTGGGGTAAGCGGACACTTCCACCGATTCCGCGACGTCTCCGGATACTCGACCGGGTCCGTGTCGACCGACACCCACAGACTCCGGTACCGCCGGTACCATCTACGAACCATGAGCGCACAGCCCACTATCCACGGCGAGGTGGAGTCCGGTTTCGGACCCGTCGCCGACGCCTTTCGCCGCAACTTCTCCCAGCACGGCGAAATCGGCGCCGCGGTCGCCGTCTACGCGGGTGATCGCCCGGTCGTCGATCTGTGGGCGGGCCATCGCGACCGGCGCCGGAGGCTGCCGTGGGAGCGGGACACTATCGTCCCGGTGTTCTCCTCGACGAAGGGCATGGCCGGATTCGTGATCGCCGCGTTGGTGTCGCGCGGCCTGCTCGACTACGAGGAGCGGGTCGCGACGTACTGGCCGGAGTTCGCCGTCAACGGCAAGGACGCTGTCACCGTCCGGCAACTGATCGACCATCAGGCGGGCCTGTCCGGTTTGGACACCGTGGTCCGCCTCCCCCAGCTCGCCGACCTCGATGGGCTGGCCACCATCCTCGCCGCGCAGAAACCTGCATGGCGTCCCGGCACCCGGCACGGCTATCACGCCATCACCCTCGGCCTCTATCAAGGCGAACTGGTGCGCCGCGTTGATCCCGCACGTCGCTCGCTGGGTCGGTTCTTCGCCGAGGAGATCGCAAAACCGCTCGGACTCGACTTCTTCATCGGCCTGCCCGCCGAACAGAGCATGGATCGCATCGCGACCCTCGCCGCCACCGAGGGCAGGGACATCCTGCGCTACGAGCGCGACATCCCCATGCGGATCGGCGCCGAATTATTCGCCAAGCGCGGGTTTTCCTATGCGGCGCTGAACAATCCGCGGGTGGGCGCGCCGGCAAGGGCGGCTCGGCGCGAGTTCCTCGAGGTCGAGATGCCCGGCTCCAACGGTGTCGGTAACGCCAGGTCACTGGCCATGGCGTACGGCGCTGCCGCGGGCCGCACCGGAGCACTGCCGATCGACAACGACGTGCTCGACCGCCTCGCCGCCGCGGACACGGCCGATGATGTGCCCGCCGAGGATCTGGTGCTGCACACCAAGAGTCGCTACCACCTCGGTTTCCGTAAGTCGCGCGGCTCGTTCAGCTTCGGCTCCGACAAGCGGGCCTACGGCACAACGGGCCTCGGCGGCTCGTTCGGATTCGCTGATCCGGCAACCAGTCTCGGCTTCGGCTACTCGATGAACCGCCTCGGTCTCGCGGTACTCGACGATGTCCGCAGCCGCAATCTGCGCGCGGCGCTGCTGCGCTGTTATCCCTGACCACCTCGCAGCCGCGGGACGCACCGCGCGCAATCGTCGCACCGCCGACTTCATTCATCGCAATCGGTGGCACGTTGCGGTGTCGGCTGCACCGGGCGTATTGGGCGTGCAGCATCGATAGACTGGTCCCGCTCGATCAGCTCGCCGGATCAATCCATCGCCAACCGTGCACCGAATCGAGGAGCTCGTGGCAACGAAACCAGCGAATATCGACGCCTACATCGCCTCGTTCCCAGCGGATGTGGCAACGGTCCTCGAGGAAATCCGGCGCACCATCGCCGGCGTGCTACCGGACGCGACCGAGGCGATCGCCTACGACATCCCGACCTTCGAGCTGAACGGTCACAACGTCGTTCATTTCGCGGGCTGGAAACAGCACGTCAGCCTGTACCCGATCCCGGATGGCGATGCCGCGTTCGAACGCGAGGTCGAGCCGTACCGGGCCGGCAAGGGTACGGTGAAATTCCCGCTCGGCAAGCCGATTCCGTACGACCTCGTCGCACGAATCGCCACCATGCTTGCCGAGCGGTGACCGCCGCGACTGTTACCAGTCGGCCTCGGTGTACTTGATGATTCCGCGAATGTTCTTGCCGTCCAGCATGTCCTGGTAGCCCTGGTTGATCTCCTCCAGGGAGTAGCTGCGGGTCACCATGTCGTCCAGGTTGAGTTGGCCCGCCTTGTACAGCGACAGCAGGTGCGGTGCGTCCTGGCGGGCGTTGCCGCCACCGAAGATGCAGCCCTTCACCGTCTTCTGCAGCATGGACAGCAGGAAGGTGTTCATCTTGACATCGCCGGCGTCCATCCGGCCCATCGAGGTGATCACCAGAGTGCCGGCCTTGGCCGTCAGGATCAGGCCCTCTTCGACGTAGTCGCCGTGCATTTCCCCCATGGTGAGGATGACCTTCTGCGCCATCCGGCCCTCGGTGGCCTCGATCAGCGGCATGATCGCGGCGGCCATGCTCTCGTAGGTGTGCGTGGCGCCGAACTTCTGCGCCTGCTCGCGCTTCCACGGGTTCGGGTCGATCGCAACGACTTTGGAGGCGCCGGAGAGCACCGCGCCCTGCAGGGCGCTCATGCCGACACCGCCGATGCCGGCGATCACCACGGTCTCGCCCGGCTTGACCTCGGCGACATGGGTGGAGGACCCGAAGCCGGTCGGCACGCCACAGCCGACGAGGCAGGCGACCTCGAACGGGATCGTCGGGTCGATCTTCACCACCGAGGTGTGGTGCACCGTCATGTACGGCGCGAAGGTGCCGAGCAGGCACATCGGGATGACATTCTCACCGCGCGCCTGGATTCGATAGGTGCCGTCGCTGATCGCCTGACCCATCAGCAGCCCGGCGCCCAGGTCGCACAGCGCCATATTGCCGCTCACGCACGCCGGACAGCGGCCACAGGCCGGGATGAACGACAGGATCACGTGGTCGCCGACCTGCAGGTCGGCGGGACAGTTGGGCCCGAGCTTGGTGATCACGCCCGCGCCTTCGTGGCCGCCCATCACGGGGTAGGCGGGCATCGGGGTCGCACCGGTCACGATGTGGTGGTCCGAGTGGCACATTCCGGCGGTTTCCATCCGGATCTGGACCTCGCCGGCGACCGGGTCACCGACCTCGATCTCCTCCACCGACCACGGCTGGTCGATCCCCCACAGGATCGCGCCTTTCGTCTTCATTCGTGTAGACCTCTCGCATGCACGGGCTTCTATGTGACTGCACCCACACTACGAGAAAACTGGAACGCGTTCTAGTACCGGGTCGAAAATTCGTCGGTACGGGTCAGCCGAACTCCCGAACCGGTTCCAATTCCCGCTGCCCCCAGACCTGCTCGCTTCAGATCCTGCCCGATTTCAGCCGCGCACGTCGTGAACATGGTGAATCACGTCATGCAAGAAATAGCCCGCGAGAGTCTCCACGGTGAAGGTCGAGCCATCGCTGCGCCGCACCTGGAATCCGCGGTCGGAGGCAGGCACCGATTCGAGCGCGCGCGCCACCCTGTCGGCGGCTTCCGCCAGCTCGGCGGCCACGATGGCCGGGTCCTGCTCGCCATACCGGTCGGCGATCGCCGTTTCGTCCTGGTCCCAGTTCGAGAACACCGGCACCCCGTCGGCAGTCTCCGCGGCATCGAGCCCCTGCGCATCGAAGGCGGGCACCCCAGGGTCGACCGCATCGACACGGGCCGCGACTGCGGTCCGATAAGCGAAGATTCGGCACACGTCGCGCACATGGGCGGCGTACTCCAGCGCCGACCACGTTCCCCCGTCCGGGCGGGTGACCGCGTCCGGCAGCGCCAACCTCGCCGTCAACCGACAGGCATACTCCCGCGCCAGCCCGGGGACCGCCTCGTACGGCGTCGCGGCCGCGTCGAATCCACATTCCGGACAGGACCGCCCGAGGACCCAGGTCCAGTTCTTCACGTCAGGCACGATTGGCATGCGGCCCACCCTATTGCCGGCTGAATATCATCAGCCACACAAATACAGCCACATGCCCGCGAGATTCCGACAACCAACGACCCGGAGATCCTCCGAGCGAATGGCAGCCCCGGATACACCGACAGCCGCCATTCGGCTCCGCCGGACTACTCCATCAAGCCGTGCGCACGCCCGAAGAGCTCGAGGGTGATGGCGTGTAGGAAGTCGCCGACCTGCTTGGGCGCCTTGCCCGCGAAAGCGCGGGCATGGGTGCCTTCCAGCACGATGCCGAGCTTGAAACAGGCCAGCACCGTGTACCACGGAACCACGCTGAGATCGCGGTCGGAGAACTTGCCGTAGTGCGCGATCATCTCCTCCGGGGTCGGCAGCCCGCCGACCGCGCCGAGCTTGCCGACGAGCGCCGCACCCGCGGTGCCCGGCACCGGACGGGTCGCGATCTGCCAGCCGAGGTCCAGCAGCGGATCGCCGATGGTGGACATCTCCCAGTCCACCATCGCCGCCACCTCGGGGCCGTCGAAGGAGAACATCATGTTCGCCAGGTGGCAGTCGCCGTGCAGGATGCCGGGAGTCCACTGCTCGGGCCGATTGCGATCGAGCCACTCGCCGACCTGCCGCACACCCGGGATCTCCGGTCCGGGGTAACCCTCGTTGGACGAATAGGACTCGAGTTCACCGAGCCAGCGCGGCACCTGCCGTTCCAGGAAGCCGTCGGGTTTGCCGTAGTCGGCGAGTCCGAGCGCCTGATAGTCGAGCGCCCCGAGCCGCGCGATGGCTTCGACCGCCGACAGACCCATCTGCCGCCGAATCTCCGGATCTCCCGCGTGCAACTCGGGCAGCTCGTTCTGCGGGTTGAATCCGGTGATCGGCTCCATCAGATAGAAGACCGCGCCGAGGACCGTTTCGTCGGGGCAGGCGGCGATCACTCGCGGCGCGCGCACATCGGCGCCGTCGAGCGCCCCCAGCAGCCTCGCCTCGCGCCGGATCACCTCATTGCTCTTGGCACGCAGATGCTTGGGGCCGCGGCGCAATACGTAGTCCCGGCCACCCCTGGCGAAGCGCAGCATGATGTTCTGCGTCCCGCCGCCGAGGGGAGTCACCCCCTCGAACTCACCACCAGGAAGACCCTGCTCATCCATCCACTTCCCGACCACGGTGAAGTCGACAACGTCACGATCGACGTCGACCGGCTGCGCAACAGACATGTCCGACATTGTGCCTCATCGGTTCGCTCCAACTGAAGGCAGTTGACAACAGTTCGCCGATCCCGGCTGCGCGTAGGGTTCCAGACACCATGCACACGTTGTTGATCGACAATTACGACTCGTTCACCTATAACCTGTATCAGCTGATCAGCGAAGTGAACGGCGTAGAACCGACGGTGGTGCGCAACGACGAGGTCGACGATCTCACACGGCTGGATCTCGCCCGTTTCGACAACATTGTCATCTCCCCAGGCCCCGGCCGACCCGACGTCGCCCGCGATGTCGGTATCTCGGCAGCAGTGATCCGCGAGACGGAGCTGCCCTTGCTCGGGGTGTGCCTCGGGCACCAAGGGATCGTGGTCGCGGCCGGCGGTGTGGTCGCGGGCGCACCCGTGGCCCGGCACGGCTATCTCGACCACATCGAACACGACGGCAGCGATCTGTTCGCCGGACTCCCCCTCGGCTTCACCGCCGTGCGCTACCACTCGCTGTGCGCCCAACGTCCGCTTCCCGACAGCCTGGAAATCACGGCGGTCGCCGCCGACGGGGTGATCATGGGCGTCCGTCACCGCAGTAGACCGCAATGGGGCGTGCAGTTCCATCCCGAATCGATAGCCAGCGAGCACGGTGCGGCGCTACTGCGCAACTTCGCCGAACTCACCACGGCCCAGCCGGTGGCACCGCATGTGCATCGGTTCGTGGCAGGCAGATCGGGGACCGGGCGGCCCTCGACCATCGGACAGTCCGGATCCATCACCAGGGTGCGCGAGCAACACGCCTCCGGCGCAATGGGATTCGTCCGAGCAGCCGAGCGGTTCACGCCCGCGATCGAGCGAGGAACCCGGCTCGGCTACGGCGAACCCGTACCTCCCCGGCAGATCGAACACAGCGTCATCGAACGAGCCATCGATTCCGAGGCCGCTTTCCTTCGGCTGTATGCCGACTCGCCGACCGCATTCTGGCTCGACAGCGAGCACGTCGAACCCGGCCTGGACCGGTTCTCCTTCCTCGGCGATGCGGGCGGCCCGCTCGCCGAGGTAGTTCGCTATCGGGTCGGAGAGGGCGCGGTCACCGTCGAGTCCTCCGATGGAGGCCGATACCGCGCCCCCGGCACGATCCTCGATTATCTCGCCGCCGAGACCCGCCGGAGATTTGTCGAACTGCCCGATCTGCCTTTCGATTTCGCAGGCGGCTATGTCGGTTACCTCGGTTACGAAGTGAAGGCCGAATGCGGAGCCGAGGCGGCACACCGTGCGCCGACGCCGGACGCGCAGTGGATCTTCGCCGATCGGATCGTCGTCGTCGACCATGTGGGTGGGCGCACCCATTTGCTCGCGCTCACCGATCCCGGGCCGGAGGCGCTGCGCGCGAGCGCGGACTGGCTGCGTGATACTCGTGAGATCCTGGAATCCCTTCCCACATGGGCAAATCCACCGATGCTCGAGGTGTTCTCCGACACCACCGCCGTGGCGCCGCTGTTCACCAGGGGCCGCGATCGCTACCTGGCGGACATCGCCGTCTGCCAGGACCGATTGCACGCAGGCGAGTCCTACGAAATCTGCCTCACCGACAACGCGACCTTCGCCGCCGCCGAATCCGACGGCCTCGACTTCTACCGCCGCCTGCGCCGCTGCAATCCCGCGCCCTATGCCGCATACCTGCGCTTCGACGACCTCGAAATCGCATGCTCCTCACCGGAACGCTTCCTCAAGGTCGATCGGGCACGCACCGTGGAGAGCAAGCCGATCAAAGGCACCGCGCCCCGGGGCAGCACTCCCGCCGAGGACGAGCGGCTACGCCGCGAGCTGGCCGACAGCCCGAAGACCCGCGCCGAGAACCTGATGATCGTCGACCTGCTGCGCAACGACCTCGGACGGGTGTGCCAGATCGGCAGCGTGCACGTCCCGAAGCTGATGGCCACCGAGACGTATTCGACCATGCACCAACTGGTCTCGACCGTCCGCGGCACGCTGCGCCCGAACATCGATGCCGTCGACAGCTTGCGCGCGTGTTTCCCCGGCGGCTCGATGACCGGCGCTCCCAAGAAGCGCACCATGGAAATCATCGACGAACTGGAAACCGAAGCGCGCGGCGTCTACTCGGGCACCATCGGCTTCCTCGGTCTGGCAGGCACCGCCGACCTCAATATCGTCATTCGCACCGCCGTCCGCCACAACGGTCTGTGGCGCATCGGCGCGGGCGGCGCCATCGTCCTCGACTCCGACCCCGGGGACGAGTACCACGAAACGCTCCTGAAGGCGGCCGCCACCTACCGGGCCGCGCGATAGGCAGCATCGGCTTCGAATCCGCACCCGATGTCATAGCGGCCGCTTTTCGGGTTCCGCACCGGTTGCAGGCAACTGCTGCGGGCGTGAACGTCGACAGTTGACGCATGTTCACGACCCAACTCCTCACCCACCGGCCGGCCACGGGATCACTCGAACGGCCCGGCCGGGTTACTTCTTTCGGCCGCGCGACCGTGGTGGTTCGGGCTCGACCGGCGGCTCCGCAACCCGTCCGGCGAATCGGCCGAGGATCGAGACGCCCGGTAACCGGGACAGGGCGGTGAAGAGGTCTTCGCCGAGCCCGATCATCGCCTCGAGCCTCGGCAGCAGTCGGTCGTAGGCCGCGAATGCCGGATCCGCGAGTGCCAGGGTGCGGTCCAGACGGTCGATGGTGGAGTTGAGGCGGTCGACCGCGGTCGAGAGATTCTCGATCAGGTCGGGCAATTGAGCCGCCAACTGTGCCGACGCCGGTGGCAGCCGCACTGCGGCGTCGAATGCCTGCCCTGCCGTCAGCTGAGCCGCGTCCAGCGCCGCGCCTGCCGCCGACTGGGCCGCCGCCGCCGCGGACTGAGCGGCAGCCAGGATGTCGCCCGCACTCGGCACACGCGGACCCGACGCTTTCGGAGGCGTCGTTCTACGGCCTCGCCCTTTGGGGGTGCTCATGACACCACTGTGCCGTACCGGACAGCCGATCGACCGGAAGCCGTACCGGTCAGTCTGTGACCGGTACCGGACAAGGCCGTCGCGGCGTGCTCGGGTACTGCCCGCGCTCCACCGAATGAATCCATGTGGATCGGACGGCGCATGCCCGACCTGCTTTCGCCCACTCCGCCACGCCTCGCACCGCCGAGCATCGACCTCGCGGAATTCGGCGTGTCGGACCCGCGTGGCATAGTTCCAGCACGATGGAACTCAGCAAAGGCGCCAACGCACCGGTACCGACATCCCTTCTTGCCGTGGTTATTTCATGGCGGTCGGACCATGTCGTCGATGCGCATGCGCTGTTGCTGAGCGACTCGGGCTCGGTACGGACCGATCGCGATCTCGTGTTCTTCAACGCGCCACGGCATGTCTCGCAGGCGGTGACACTCGACCAGGAACCCGCGCCGGGCACGGCCCGGCTGAGCGTCTCGCTGCCGCGCACCGAATCCGACGTGCAGCGAATCGTCATCGCGGGCTCGGTCGACGAAGGCACCTTCGGCGACATCATCGGTTTGACGCTCACCGTCCACGCCGCCGACGGCCCGGTGACGCAGTTCGAGGTCACCGACACCGACTCGGTGGCCGCAATGATGTTCGGTGAGTTCTACCGCAGGGATGGTCAGTGGCGGTTCCGCGCCATCGGACAGGGGTGGGCGAGTGGGTTGGCGGGGCTCGTCACCGAATTCGGTGTCAGCGTCGACGATGCGGCCGAGCGGACCCCGGCACGCCCGCAAGCCGCCCGGTCCGCGAACCCGTTCGGCAGGACACACCCTCCGACGACACCCCGACTGGTGGGCGCCGCCGGCGGGAACCGGTCGGCGGCAACCGGTCCCCGATCGGTGGCCCCGCTCGACCGGGCTCGCGCGGCGGAGCGTGAGTCCCGATCCATCGAACACGCGCAGGGTGCCCGGATGCCCGCGCGCGCCGACTCGTTCGATGACACCGGACTACCCACAAGCACCGACCGGTCGAGCGACCCGTCGGACGGAAGTCGAGCAGCGGCGCCATCCCGGCCGGTCGACCTCGAGCGCCACCACGGATCGGTCGAACAAGCGCCACCGCCGCCCCCGAATCCACAACGTGCCGACTGGCATTCGGACCCGGAAGACTCCGCCCGGATGCGCTGGTGGGACGGGAACGAATGGACCGGGGCCACCTACCCCCGCCGGCAACTGGGTCCGCGCGACTGCGCTCGGTGCGCCAATCCGCTGCGCCGCAAGCTATTCGGCGGTCTCGCGCCGTGCCAGGTCTGTGCGGTCGAGATCGAGGAATTCCTCACCCACTGGCACACCCAGGCCTGGCGGGTGCTCACGACGTCGGGGCCACGTGGCGACGACTGGGCCGCATTGTGGGCGTCGCTGCGATATCAGCGCATCGACGAGAGCGCGGGTCGCGAGGCCCTGCGCGATGCCGCACTCAGCTACGTGGAGCGGCTGGTCACCTTTGCCTTCACCGACGGCGAGGTGGAGCTCGCCGAGTTCGAGGCGTTCGAGCATGCCATCGCGGAGCTGGCGCTGAGCGGGCCACTGATCGAAGACCTGCACAGGCGAATGCATCGCGGCCGCACGCTGTCTCGGCTGCGGGCGGGCGATCTGCCGATGATCCGAACTCCGGGACTGCACCTCGATCCGGAGGAGAAAGTGCACCTCGATCTGCCCGCGGTCCATGTCCGGCAGTTGGCACGTGGCCCGAAACTCACCGACGGCCGACTGATCGGCAGCAATAAGAAGCTCCGCTTCGTCGGGGCCGACACCGGCATCGAACTGCCGTGGGCGCGAGTCGTCTCCGTGCGCCGGGAACAGAACACGGTTGTGCTCGCCGCCACCTCGGCACGCGGCGGCGCGACCTTCGAAGTCGCCGACCCCGACTATGTCGCCGCGGCTTTGGAAGGCGCGCTGCGGGTGGCCAAAAGACTGATCCTGACCCCGGGCCAACGTGACACCCGCAGCATTCCGCAGGAGGTCAAAGCCGAAGTGTGGCAACGTGACGGCGGCAAATGCGTGGAATGCGGCGACGGCCACTACCTCGAGTTCGACCACATCATCCCGCTCAGCCGCGGCGGCGCGACGAGCGCGTCGAACCTCCAAATCCTGTGCCGCGCCTGCAATCGCACCAAGGGCGCCCGCATCTGACCGCCGCAGACACACACTGGACCGAAACCGTCCGGCGATTGCCTAGTCGGCGATCAATCCGGCGGTCCGCCCCAGTTCCGCCAGCATCGTGTCGAACAGGATCTCGGGGTTGGACAGCGGGATCGGGTAATTGCCGAAGACTTCGAGGGTGACGTGGCCGTAGAGGCGGGCCCAGATCTGAATCATCAGATAGGTCACCCCGAGGTCCAGCTTTTCGGCAGGGAACTTCTGGCCTGCTTCCGACATCGCGGCGAGCAGCTCGGTCTGAAACCCGAGGAGATCCTCGCGCAGGTCCGCGGGAATCACATCGGTCGGCGGCGTCACGACGTCGTAGGTCGCGAGCAGGCGGCCCGCGGCGGCCAGAAATATACGGCCGAACGGTTCGTCGAAGCGCCGCATCACGCCCGAGCGGCCCGCGCCGGGCGAGGCGAACACCAGGGTGAACTCCCTGGTGTGCGCAAGCGCCCAGCGCCGGAAACCCTTGCAGATGGCGAAGAACTGCACCGCGCCGTCATCGGGCAGGGTGTCGATCTCGGCCGACAGCTCGGCCGCGAGATCCGCGCAGAACTCCAGGCGCAGGCTCTCCAGCAGATCGTCGAGCGACCGGTAGTAGCGGTACAGCGCAGGGGCGGTGATCCCGAGTTCTCGTGCGATGGCCCGCAACGTGACCGCCTCCGGCCCCTGCTCGACCAGCAGCGCACGGGCCACCCGCCGGATGTCTCCGTCGGAGACCACCGGCGCGCGGCCACGCGGTTTACTCATACTGAGATTCAAGCGTATTCGACTTCCCAGCGCTTGATGCCGTTGAGCCAGCCCGAACGCAGCCGCACCGGGTCGGACACCTGGCGCAGGTTCGGCATGACGTCGGCGATGGCGTTGAACATCAGGTCGATCTCCAACCGGGCCAGATTCGCACCGACGCAGTAGTGGGTGCCGGTGCCGCCGAAGCCGACGTGCGGGTTCGGGTTGCGCAGCACGTCGAAGGTGAACGGGTCCGCGAAACCCTCCTCGTCGAAATTGGCCGAGCCGTAGAACAATCCGACCCGCTGGCCCTTCTTGATCTCCTGGCCGCCGATCTCGGTGTCCTGCGTCGCGGTACGTTGGAACGCGGTCACGGGGGTGGCCCAGCGCACGATCTCGTCGGGCGCGGTCCGCGGCCGCTGCTGCTTGTAGAGCTCCCACTGGTCCGGATTGTCGACGAATGCCTTCATGCCGTGGGTGATCGAGTTGCGGGTGGTCTCGTTCCCCGCCACCGAAAGCAGGATGACGAAGAACGCGAACTCGTCGGAGCCCAGGTTCTCGCCGTTGATATCGGCACTGATCAGCTGGGTGACAATGTCGTCGGCCGGGCACTTACGCCGCTCTTCGGCCATGTTCCAGGCGTAGCCCATCACTTCGGCGGTGGCGGTGTGATGGTTGCCGTCGAACTCCGGATCGTCGTAGGAGATCATCTGGTTGGTCCA
Source organism: Nocardia sp. NBC_00403 (assembly GCF_036046055.1). NCBI lineage: Bacteria > Bacillati > Actinomycetota > Actinomycetes > Mycobacteriales > Nocardiaceae > Nocardia > Nocardia sp. NBC_00403. The sequence goes on along the minus strand of NZ_CP107939.1, from coordinate 3,464,328 downwards.
GTCGAAGAGCTTCTTGCGGTCGTCTTGCGGGACGCCGATGAGCTCGGCGATGGCCTGTAGCGGCAGCTCGCACGCAATCTGCTCGACGAAGTCACCGCGGCCCGACTTCTTGGCGTCGTGCACGATCTTGGCCGCCCGCTCGGTGAGTGCGGCGCGCAGGCTCTCGACCGCGCGCGGGGTGAAGCCTTTGGAGATGATGCGGCGGATCTTGGTGTGCTGCGGCGGATCGAGGTTCAGCATCAGCATGTTGCCGAGCATGTCGATCTGCTCGCGCGTGGTTTCCTCGTTGAACCGGATGATCGCCGTGTTCTCATGTGAGGAGAACACCTCCGGATTCTTCGAGATCTCCTTGATGTGGTCGAGCTTGGACACCACCCAATAGCCGCCGTCGTCGAAGCCGCTGGCCCGGTCGGACTGGGCGCACCACCACACCGGGGCGGTGCGGCGCAGCTCGGCGAATTCCTGGATGGGCAGACGGTTGGCGAGCAGGTCGGGGTCGGTGAAGTCGAATCCTGCGGGAATCGAGGGCGTGGTCACGGCTATCTCCTACCGGTCTGGGCTGCAGACCTCACAACGTTGTGTGGAACACGTTCCATAGGAGATAGAACCACAGCACACCCTCTTGTGAACAGCGTTTACTAAAACCTGTTTACTTTTCTTTGAGTGCGCTCAGGAAGCCCTGACAGTTCCCGCGAAACAGTGCACGGGTGACCGCGACCAAGGCTGTAATGGGGGTGACAGATTCGCTCGATGCTCCTTTCGGAGGCTCTCACCATGACCAGCCTGTACGAGCACGCCGGCGGCGACGAGGCACTGCACCGCGTCGAAGAGGCGTTCTACGAGAAAGTTCTCGCCGATCCGGTGTTGAAAACCCAGTTCACCGAACGGCTCCCCGGCCATGTCGACCACCTCAGCTGGTTCACCGCCGAATCCTTCGGTGGCCCAGCCCGTTTCACCGAGCAACTGGGATTCGACTACATCATCGCCGTGCACCGCGGCCTGGCCATCACCGACGAGCAGCGCCAGCGGTTCGCCGAACTGTATATCGAGGCGTTCGAGGAGGCAGGCCTGCTCGACAACGAGGCCTTCCGGGCCGCCGTGCGCTCGCACGCCGAGTTCGGTGTGCAAGTGGCACAACAGAACTCACACGCCGAGACCGACGAGCAACTGCACCCGATCCGGGCGGTGCCCCGATGGACCTGGGAGGGTGACGACTGAACCGTCAGCCCCGCGGGATCCGCCGGGCTATCAGATCGATCATCATCTGTGCCAGCGCACCGGTGACATCGGCGGTCTGTTCGTCCGGGGTGCCGTGGGTGTGGGCGGCCACGGCGAAACCCTGCCCGAACGAGGCCGAGGCCACCTCCTGCGGCCCGGAATCAGACCAGCCCCACTTGGTTCCGATGACACCGGGCAACCTGCCGGTGCCCCAATCCTGGGCGGTGCCGTCGGAGGCTGTGGAGTCGGCCGCCGCCATCCAGCCGAAGATCGGCGACTCGGGATCGGTGCGTTGCTTGATGTGCAGGAAGGTGGCCACGTCCGCAGTGCTGGTGTACGACATGCCCCAATTGGCGCCCGCCTTGGTCGCGGCGAGCCGGTATTCCGCGGCGACGGCGTCGATCGCCTGCGGATACTTGGCTGCCAGCAGCTCGGCCGCGCCGTCGTCCGAATCACGGATCATGCGCTCGGCGAGCGTCCGATCCGACGGCGAGCCGTCACCGTGTCGCAGCGCGTAGTCGACGATGTAGAGCTTGACCATCGACAACCCGGTGCGGATCTCGTGCTCGTTGGCCGTGCCCCACTCGATACCGGGAATAATCGACCGGAATGAAATCGCGGTGCGCGAGGGAACCGCACCGGGGTCGGTAGTGTCCAGCGCGCGGCCGAGCACCGCGGCCGCGACATCGACCCAGTCGGCCACGGTCGAACTCGCGGCAGCGCCGGACGCATCGCCGGCGGGGGTGCGCGACGGCGCATCGGGGAAATCGGCGGCAGCGCCGGGTGCCGCGAGCGCAAGAAGCGCCCCCGTTGTGAGGACCGAGAGGACTACAGCCCGGCAGCCCATCGCCGCTCCTACGGCGCCACGTTGAGCACGGGCGGCTTCCACTGTCCATCGAGCGCAATAGGTTTCGGCACGTACAGACGCATCGTCAGCGAGAACTGGCCCGCCTCCGGTATCGGCAGCCAATTCCCGGTGGGCATCCGAGCGCCGGGGTCGCTGTGCTGGATCGCGAGATCCACTGAGCCGTCGGCATTGTAGGCAACTGGCACCTGGTGGCCGATCGCGTAGATATTCGCCGGGTTGGGTACCAGGAAGCCGTCCGCACCATAGGCGGTCAGCGACCAGAACGCCCCGACCGGCGGCAGCTGGCCCGACGGGAAATGCAGCCGGAAGTTCGCGGGCACGCCGTTGAGGTCGGCGCTGCCGAAGATGGTCGGATAGATCGCGTCCTCGGGCAGGTTGGCGCCCAAGCCGTGCCATGCGACGTTGGCGCGCAACATGTAGTCGGTGCCATAAGTGCCGATATCGCGGTCGAATACCCACCCGTTCTGGTTCACCGCGCTCGGGTCGGCGCTTGCGGGGATCACTTGCTTCGCTCGCTCCGCGGCGGCGGTCAGATCCTCGGCGGAAATACCGGTGACGCTGCCGCCCGGCCGGATCCCGATGGCCGCGAAGCGGTTCATCGCGAGCTGATCTTCGGACCGCGGCGGATTCACCGCCATCACCGCGCACAACCGTTTGAAGAAAGTGCTCGCGTCCATCTCGACAACCTGTTTCGGTGGATTCGCGGATTCCCGCGTCGGCATCGTGGCAGACGGGGGCGCGGCTTTGCCCTCGATCCAGTCGGCGAGCCGAACGAGTTTCAGTTGCTGCTGAATAGCCTGCACGGCGGGGATGTCGTCGCTGCCGTTGACCTGAATCCGGCTGACCAACCACACCGTCGGTGTCGGCACGGACAACTGCGTCACACCCTCGGGCAGGCTCCCCGCCCACTGCGGTCCAGTAATGGCATAGGTGTAGGGCGGCGCGGGCGCATCCGGCTTCACCTGCGGTCGAACGCTACTCGGGTTGTGCACGGTATTGGTCCAGGCATCCATCAGCTGCATCAGCCAGAATCGGCCGAGCTCGACAGCAGGCACCTGCAGCACCATGGGCTCGGTGGATACATCGAGCCATGCGGCGGAGTACAGCGTGTCCAGATTCGATCGAACAACATCGTGCTGCTCGGACGTCGGCAGCCCGGCGGCGTGCTGGAAGGTGTTCACCGGGGTGATCTTTTCGGCCGCGACCCTGGTCACGTCCATCAGCACCAGGGGGTAGCCGAAGATATAGGCGTCCGTGGCGATCGTCTTCGGCTCTTCCGGCATCAGAGTCACGCTGGTCGAGGAGCTCTTCTCCGACGTACTGCAGGCCGCGAGGGTGGCACTCGCCATGGTCGCAGCGGCCACGCCGAACATGGTCCGGCGCGAGAGCTGCGCGAGTGAACGCTCGTCGCCCATGGTCTTTCTCCCTACTCCCCGATCGAGCCGGACACTTTCGAGAGATCCAGGCGGAAGTATAGCCCCATATTTGCCAGACCTGCGGTTTTAGCGCGCGACGTCCGCGATACGGGCCATCAGCGCGAGCAGCATGGTCGTCAGAACGTCGACCAGATCGGCAATCGGCGGACGTGGATCGTCCAGGCTCCATTGATGCACGGTGGCATTGACCGCGCCGATGAAGGCGGTGGTCGCCATCCGCAGGTAGCCGGCGGGCAGCTCCGCCACCATGGCGGCACCCGCCAGCTCGGCCAGCACCTGGCCCCATTCCCGGCGCACCAGCAGCCGATGCGCTTCGACCTCGGCGCCGACCCCCACGATCTCCACGAAAGCCAGCTTCGCCCGCCGAGTATCGGTCGCCATGGCGGACACATACGCGGTCACCGCCGCGACGATGATCGCGGACAGATCCGCCGATCCCACCGATGCGACCGCGGTGCGCACCGCCGCGCGCGCGTCCTGCTGGATGTCGTCGTACACGGCGACCAGCAGTTCCTCGCGGCTCGCATACTCCTCGTAGAACTGCCTGCGCGACAGTCCCGCAACAGCACAGATATCGGTGACAGAGCTCTTCGCGTAGGTCCTTTCGGCGAAGACCGACAACGCCGCCTCCGCGAACCGCGCGCGGCGCTGCGCTCGACGCTGCGCCACCGGCAGGCCGCCGTAGCTGCGATTCGACTCCACCACGCTCATCACCAACAACCGTAATGGCGCTGTCGGACGCCGTCCGCCGACAACCGCGCCGGGCTGCGCGAAGGCGAGGAAGCCGCCTGACCGGAGCATGCCACCCCCGAGCCGCCTGCAGTTGCTGACCGGATGCCTGGCTCAGGCGCCGATGACGGCGTTCATGATGGTGCCCGCGCTGGTGGCGACAACACCGCCGATCATGGCTCCGGCCACCATCTTCGGTGATTCCAGGCCGCCGCCGGACCATTTCTCCCAGGCGAAGTGGCCACCGGCGTAAATGATGCTGAGGACCCCGGACAGGGTGGCGAACCAGGTGATGTACCGCACCAGCTGCATGATCTTGTCCGAGAGGGGCGGCGCTTCGGGGGTCGGGTTACCGACCTGCGCCAGTGTGGTGAAAGCGTCTGCAACCGACATCAGGATAGTGCTCACGGTCTGCTCTTCCGGTCGACAGTGGTTCGGACACCGGCGAATTCGTCTCGCTCCAGGACCAGCCCCCACAGTGGCAGCAGCACCCCCATCGGCGAGATCACCGGCTCGCGGCGGCCACCGTTCGACCACACGCGCTCCCCATCATCGGCATCGACTACCGCAAGGTGTCGCGCGATGCACTGTTGCCTCGACGTGCCTGCGCCACTTCGGATTAACCGATACCATCCCTGTGAGCGAAATCCATCCTGTCCCACATCCAGAATGAGCAGCACCACGATGATCCTGGCCGCCGTTTACGACACCTGGGCACAGATCGGCAATCCGACCCCAGAAGCCCCGCCCATCTCGGACAAGTTCCTCCAACTGGTCCGCTACCTGACCTGGTTCGTACTCTTGGCCGGTGTCTGCGCCATCATCTACGCGGGCGGTCGTTTCGCCTGGGAGAAGTGGTCCGGCGGCGGCCTGGAATCACCGAAGATGGTGGCCGGAGCCATGATCGGCGGTGTTGTCGCCACCAGCGCGGGCACCATCATGAACGCGGTCATCGGCTGACGCACGGCCGCGCCGCCATCGAGTAGTGGCTGCGCAGGCGAATCAATGCAGGATTCCTGCGGTTTTCGCCGCGCGGATCCAGTCCGGGAATTCGCCGAGCAGCCGCCCGTACAACTGGGCGTCGTCGACTTGGTCGATGTCGTCGAGGGCGAAAAAGCCTGCATTGTCGACAAGCCGGTCGGCCATCTCGTCGAGCGAGCGCAGCAGACCGTAGTTGGCCTTGCCGAGACCGACGAACTGCCAAAAGGCAGGCAGGCGTGAGGCTTCCCGCATGAGTGCGGCGATCTCGCGTTTCTTTGCGAAGCCGCCGTCGGTGAAGAACAGCACCAGCGTCGGTGGATCTCCGGGTCGCAGCGACGCGATGATGTCGCGCATGATCGGCAACTCGTCGTTGCGGCCGCCCATCGCGTCATAGCTGATTCCGGCGTGCGTGCCGGACAGATGCAGGAACGTCTGCGCCCACTGCTCGCTGTGCTCGACCGTGATGTCGGGCAGCTTCGCGAACGACAACGCATAGAGATACGCCTCCAGCGTCCCGTCGTGATCGAGCTGTGTGGCCACCGGAATCATCCGCTGCACCACCCGGTGCACCACTTGTTGCCGATACTGCCGAATCATGCTGCCGGTCTTGTCGATGACCAGCACCACGCGCGCGCGAACCCCGAAGGCGTTCTTGGTGATCAACACCTTCGCCACTTCTCGTTTGCGCATATCCAGCCGGCCGCGCTTCTCGAACGACAGCTTCTCCTCACCGGGCACGGTGCGCACATCGAGGGCGTTGGGCGCCGCAGTCCCTGGCTGCGTCGGGGGTGCGGACACGATCGCTGCGGCGCCATCGCCCGCTCTGCTGGAGACCGCAGGCACATGTGTCGCGTCAGGCGCGGACTGCACCTCGAGCGCCGGCAGTCCCATCGCCGCCGGGGGCGGTTCGTCGTCCACGCTAACGCCGTGGTCGACGACCAAAGCCGCAAATCCGCCTGCATAGCCCTGCCCGACGGCCCGAACCTTCCATTCGGCATTGCGTCGGTACAACTCGAGTGCAATGACCACCGACTCGGTGCTGAGACCATCGATCACGTACTCGTACAACATGTTTCCGCTGTCGTCACCGACGACAGCAACCGGCGGCGCACCCTGCCCGAAAGTAGCGGTCGGATCATCCAGGGTGATCACCGCCCGGATCTGCGCGATGTCCGCAGGCACATCGGTGAAGGAAACCGCCAGCACCGCAGGCAATCCCGGCCGTAACTCGACACCGGGCGCGCTCGGCTGATTGAAGAACACGAAGTCGGCGTCGGAGCGCACCCGGCCGGACTCGGTCACCAGCAGCCCCGAAACGTCGGCCGCCGCGGCGAGCCGAACCGACACCACGGCCGTCGCCACTGCGAGCGACCCGTTCTGCCCCTTGACGAGCGCCGTGCCCACCGATTCTCCTACCAGTAGTGACCGACCCGCCCGTGTCGTGCGATTACGAGTAGAGCTGCTCGACAACCCATTTCGCGGTGTCCGGGCTCGACCGAACGGTCGAGTGGTCGACGGCGGGGCTACCGGGGAACAGGTCTTCGTAGAAGACGTTGGTGACACCCGGTTCGGTGATGAACGAGCACACTCCAGGCGGTGTCGCGACCCCGTCGTTCTTCGTCGCCAGCACCGAGTACCGAACGCCCGGCTGCACCAGCGGTCCGTCCATGACGGCCTTGTAGACCTCGGAGGCCGGAGTCAGCTGCAGCGCATTGGCCATGCTCGGCATCAACGTCGACAGCACCGGCACCAGGAACGGCAGCGCCGTCACGAGTTGCACCGGCGTAATCGGCAAGTCCTTCAACCCGTACTGCGCAAGGAAACCGACGCCGTCGCAACCACGAGCTTCCGGAGTCAGCAGCACCATATTCGGCACCTCCGCAGCGCCCCCGAGCACCTTGACGAAGTAGTTCGCGACGAAGGTGCCCGCCGAGTGCGCGACGATATCGACCTTGGCCGCCCCCGTGGTCGCCTTGACTTTCGCGACGAACTGCGCGAGCTGCCGAGCCGCGCTGGGCATATCGCCCGCCCATCGCTTTCCGTCGACGATTCCGCCCTGGAAAACCAGCGCGCAGGCCCCTTCGTGGCGCAGCGCCGAAACCATCGGCCCCCATTGCGCCGCGGTGTCCGCCGTGCCACCGTCCGCACCTGGCAGCACTATTACCGGATTCGGCCGGGCACTGCTGGGCAGGCAGTCGATCGCCGGTTCGATCACCGTCCCCGCGGACACGGCCGGCGCGGCCGAGCCGCTGCCGGGGGCGGCCACCGCCGGTGCCGCTGCCATCGTGAGCGCCCCGGCGAGCAGGACCCCCACCATCCCCGCCCGCGCCGGAGCAATCCACTTCTGACGCCTGAAAATCATGTCCTGCAAAGCCTTTCGACATGTCGGACGCCAACGCCGGCGCCAACCGAACCGGCCCCGACAACAGGCGCGAACCAACCGAACTCCGAGTCCCGACCAAGTCCCTTCGCCCACATGCCAACAGCTCCCACCCCAGATGTCAACACCACTCCCGCAACCCCCGCTGTAGGAACAGGACCTGGCTGCGCGGACACTCGCCCGTTCGCCTCGGCCAGCGCCCGTTCGCCGGAAAGGATGTCAGGCGACGAATTCGCGGTCGCCGTAGCGGAGGGAGTCGGAGGTCCAGGTGCCGCCGATGCCGGTGACGAATTGCTGAGTGAGGGTCAGGTCGGTGAGGTCGGCTACCAGGATGAGGGTGCCTCGGTCGGTGATGGAGCCGCCGACGAGGTGGTCCCTTGCGGTCGGGTCGGCGACCAAGGCGTCGCGGAATCGGTGTACATCGACACCGGCAACCTCGATGGTGAACGCGTCGATTTCCGGTGCGCTCGGCGCCGAGTGCTGGAAGGTCAGCACCGATTCCTGATGGAAGCGGGTGCGCACCTGATCGGCGATGCGATGCAGATCGGTGGCGTCGACACAGGCCAGGTGGAACTCGCACGAGCGCTCGTAGGTCGCCTGCTGTCGCTCTTCGGACCAGAAGACGCCGCTGACCAGTGTGGAACCCACGGGAAGGCCGATGTTCTGCACCGCGATCCCGTCGACCGCGAGTTCGAACCCATCCAGCCGCGTGCGCAGCCGGTGATCATCGGGATCGGTGATGGTTGCGGTGTTGTCGGTCGCGAATAATTCCGCGGTGGGCCGCAGGGGATTTCCCGCCGCACAGGCGGTCGGCGTCGCCTGCGCGGCCTCTGCTCCCCCGATCAGGCCTGACGCGACGGACAATGCCGCAACCGCGGCCATGACCCGTGAGGTGATCATCCCGATCCTTTCCGGTCCTGAGTGACCATCCGAACCAGCACAACATGTTTCGACGACCATCGGATCGAATCGGGCATCACATGCCCGGCCCGGTCAGCCCGCGATGAGCACCGCGGTCAGCGCAGCAGCCCCAGGCACCGCCTGCGCGAACAAGATCCGAGGATTCGCCGTCACCGCGCCGTACACCCCGGCGATCACCACGCACGCCAGGAAGAACACCTGCACCCGGAAACCCGTCGGGTCCGCCGCGATCAACCCCCACACCAACCCCGCCGCCAGAAACCCGTTGTAAAGCCCCTGATTAGCAGCCAAAGGCGCAGTCGCCTTCGCCATCTCGGCATCGAACCCGGACAACTCCCGCCCAGGCTTCCTCTCCCACAAAAACATCTCCAGCACCAGGATGTACGCGTGCAACACGGCCACCAAGCCGACCAGGATGTTCGCGATAATCGCCATTGCTCGAACAGTACTCACCCGAGTGCCACATCGGCCGACGAAACGCTCGCCGGCCGAATCCGATGCCATTGCCCCTTCTGGGGTCGGCGCCGCCGGGACCACGGCTGAACCGCTACCCGCCGGCGCCGACTATCCGAGATCCGCCTCTCGGTGATCGCAGAGACGGTACGAGCTGAAGGGCAGCTCATAACTGCTGCATCGACCGCTACGGACGCCTCCGTCGATTCCCATCGAAATGCGCCGATACACCAGCAAATCGAACATAGCGAGCCAGAATCCGATACACAGCACCGTTGCAGCAAATTAGGGGCTGTGATACACGTTACTGACGGTAACAGCCGAGGTCGAGCGGCTATCGGTGCGTGACCCAGGAGCAGATCCGACCAAAGGTACGAACTACTCCCATTGCTGGCGACCACGATGCGGGGGCAGTCGACTCCGCTATCCATTCGAACTGGGATTGCGCGCCGGTCTGATCCGGACTGCGAACCCAGGACGACAATGGTCGTATGACCGCCGGTGTCGAACTGCGCGTATACGCCGAACTGAACGACTTCCTGCACCCGCAGGCGCGGTATGCGACGCAGCTGCGACCGATCCGTCCGCACCAGACCGTGAAAGACATCGTCGAGGCAGCCGGTATCCCACACCCCGAGGTCGACCTGCTGCTGGTGAACGGTGAATCCGTCGACTTCGGCCACCACCCGCAGCCGGGCGATCGGCTCGCCGCCTACCCGATGTTCGAGACCCTGGACATCGGACCGCTGACGCGAGTTCGTCCCCGCCCGCTCCGCGATCCACGTTTCGTCGTCGACGTCAACCTCGGCGGGCTCGCGCGGCTCATGCGATTGATGGGACTCGACACCCGCTACGAGTGGACCGCCGACGACGCTGCGCTGGCCGAGACAGCCGCCACCGAGCATCGGGTCTTGCTCACCCGTGACCGCGGACTTCTCGAGCGACGCAACGTGACCCACGGTGTGTTCGTGCGTTCGGACCGGCCGTTCGAGCAGATCGTCGAGGTGATCCGTCGGCTCGACCTGGCCGATCGGCTGGCACCGTTCAGCCGCTGCCTGCGTTGTGGCGGAATTGTCACCGCGGTGGCCAAGCAGGACATCATCGATCGGCTCGAACCACTCACCCGCCGCTACTACGACACCTTCCGGCGCTGCCCGGATTGCGGCCGGATCTACTGGGAGGGTTCGCATCAGCAACGGCTGAACGACCTCATCGCCCGGATCTGCGCCGCAATCAGGCCGATTTAGACCACGCCTCACATGGACCTCGTGGGTAGGTGACGACGCTGAGGTGCCCGTTGGCTAACACGTGCCCCCGCCCCAGCCCCAGCCCGGGTGATTGCAGCCCTTCGCTGACGTACATGAACGCTCACAAAGCCATCCCCGCAACCCATTATCGGCGAAGCGGGCGTTCACAGGCGGGAGGTTCTGCGCGAGGCACGCGTCGCTCGCCGCCTGCACCCGACCCGATCTGGCAGACTTGACCCGTGACCGCTCCGCCCATTTGCCGTGACGCGGCCACTGGGGATTTGATGGCGCGCGGTCGGCTGCATCTGAATCGGACTCGCCACCGGAGCGATACTCGGCGGCATCACAGTCGCGCCGGCCACCATCGGTTGGATCATTTCGTTCGGTACGGCGTGGAACCAATCTGCTGCAGCAAGGTCGATCAATGGTCCGGTCTAGCTCGTTGGCCGACGAAGATCAATTCTCGATTATCGAGGAAAACACATGAGCAATTCTGATCCGGAAGAAAATGTGCTCAATTTTCTTTCACTTGACTTGCATCCGGGTATTCTCCGAGCAAATGTGATTGCGCGCAGGCTGGAATCGATCATCCGTGAGGCCGGAGAAGGTATCTCCAACAAACTCTACCGCAACACCCGCGATGCGGTGCTGCGCGGCGACTATAATTTTCTCACCGCCGACGATGACATTGCGCGCATGATCGGTGAATCGTGGCATACTGGGCGATCTGCCGAAAGTTTGCCGGCGCGGCTTCCAGATATCGGCGTACCAGAGGACCCGAAAGCACTCCACGAATTATGGTCCGGTCTGTCCCAATCGGAGAAAGCTGACCTGTATCACGCCGATCCGTTCATCGGGAATCGGGATGGCATTCCACAAGAGAAGCGTGACAAATATAATCGCAGCGCCCTGCAGACGCTATGGGAGCGCGCTCAGGAGGCGGGCGACTACCAACGCGCGGGAAACTACGATGAAATAATGAAGATGCTATACACTTCAGAGAGAGGGCAACCGCCGTTCTACCTGTCGTACATCGACGACGACTGGCGTTTCGCGTTCACGCTCGATAACCCGGATTTCGCCGACAACGCCGTGATCTTACTAAATCCTGCCGGGATCAAATATCCTGTCGGTTACGCCGATGAGACCATGCGACAGATACGGCAAGCGGCACTGTTGGTCGACCCAAGGGCGAAGACTTCGGTAACGCTATGGGGCGGGTATGACAATCCCCGTTCGATGGTGCAGTCGGTATTTCCCCAGTTCGCCGAAGACGGTGCCGCCATGGCGCGGCGCTACCATGAGGGGCTGCGGTTCACGCATGTGGGGCCGCCGTCGCACAACACCACCATCGGCCATTCATATGGGAGCGTTCTCGCTGGTCACGCCGCCGGTCACGGGGGCGCCCTGAACACCGACGAACTGGTCTTCATCGGTAGTTGGGGGACGGGAGTGCACAACGCTGGCGAGCTGAGTCTCACCAGCGTCACGCCCGAGAACACCGGCGACCATGTGTTCGCTACCATGGCTCCACGCGATTCTGTTCAGTTGATGCCGAAAACACACGGCCCACCCCCCACCGACCCCGGCTTCGGCGCCTCCGTTTTCAGTTCCGGTTCCGCCCCCGGTGAATACCGATGGAATCCGATGGACCATTTTGCGACCAACTACCTCGACTCCAGCAACCCAGCTGCGAGGAATATCGGGCTGATCATAACTGGACACGGGGACATGGTGACATGAACACCCAGCCCGGGTCGAGGTTGATCGTGTGAACGAAGAAGACGAGGACGGTTCTATGCGATCGGAAATAACCCAGTCGACAGCGCGAAAACAGTTGTATCGGTATTTCGTGCGAACGCTACGCGCACTCCCGGCGGAGCTGGCACTCTCACTCTTTCATCCCGAAATCCCGCAGGCGCAGCTCCATAACGGTGTTGCACTGCCCTGCGAGGACACCGACCAAGAATTTGATTCGGAGTTCTTCGATATCGCATATTGGGTTACCGGAACCACGCCCGACACCGTCGACGAGTACTTCGATCTGATCGTGCGGTCCTGGAACGAATTCGGATGGCCGACCAGAACGGATCGTAGTTCCCGGCCACGAGCGGCTTACACGCGTACTTCTGATCGCTTCGGGCTTTCCGTCCGGCAAAGTGTCGACGGCAGCTTGAGCATCTCCGGTTCGACCCCACCATTCGCTGCCGATTCGGCCGTAGGAAAGCCGCTTCCGCAGTTCATCGAACACCCGCTCGGCACACCAGCAGAAGCTGGGCCCGCAACGCCTTCAACGGAAACCGACAAGCACCGGTCGAACCCGTGGACCCGAAAAGATTCTCAATAGATCCGGATGCCGCACCAGCACCTGTGTCATTCGACTGAACCCTCGGCTGATCGTGGGCCTCGTCATGGACAGTGGGTGGGAGCTGCCAGGAGATTGAAGCGACCGACCAGCCAATCAAGCTGTTCGGAGCCGCCGACCAATCCGCTGACAACGTGGCTGCTTGTCGATCCGGGTAGGATTTCGGGCACGGCGGTCCCGGGCAGTCGGGTCGCGGCTCTCAGTGCGTCGAGGACCGCATGGCCCTGCGCCAGCCGGTTCATATAGTCGTGCACAGCCCCGGTCCCCAGACTCGCATAGTCGGTGACCGCCACCGCAATCCCCTTGGACAGCAGCAGCCCTGCATTGGCCGACTCGTAGCTCGCCATCACATCCAACGGCGGGGTGTAGTGCACAACCGAGGTGAACAGCTTCGACGGCGCGCACTGATCACCTTGCCCCTGAGTGCCGGGCGCGATCACTACCAGCGGGCCAGGCCCGGTACCCTGCCATGGCAGCAACGGATCCAAATACACCCCGGTCACTGCGTTCGGCGAGCCGTGAGTGTCTGTGCTGCGGTGCATGATTCGAGTCGCATGTGCAGGCAAGGGCACCGCCATCGGCTCCGCGCGCAGCACCTCCCCGCAGCGACCGCAAAGGCGAGGTGTAGAAATCCTCCGGCACCGCCCCCGCCGATCCGACACCCACAGCTGCGCACGCCACCGACCCCGCAACAACCACCGCCATCGCCCGCCACATCGACATACGCCGCACTGCGCATCCATGCCCTTCCTAGAGCCTGCCTTGCCCCACCACCCCGGTGTCAACGGCAGGGCGCAATGCACAGACCGCGCGTTCACCTGATGTGGCAGTCGGACCTGTCCGCTGACCGCGATCAGATACTCGATCCGCAGGAGGTAGCCGTCGATCGTGACCTTTCAGCATCGTCACGGTTGCCCCTACCGCGCAAGAAAATGCCAGCCGGCCCATGCCCACACGAGCACAGCGGCAATTCTCACCACCCGAGTGCGCGTGAGGTACGCGATCGTTTCACCCACGGGCGCGACCAGATCCCGGCGCACATGCGTGACCACGACCACGCCGAGCGTGACCACCAGCACCAGCACGAACCCGACGATGATGATCACCCGATCGCTCATCTCGACACCAGCCACCAGCCTGCACCCAGCCACACCAGCCATCCGGCGAACCGCAGAGGCCACTGCTCGAGTGCCGGATCCAGCAGCGTCGACAATGTCGGGTGCACGTCGCTCGGCCGCGTCCAATCCGATTGCCGCGCAAAGGCATACACCTCCCACACCGACGCCGTGACCAGCAGCGTCGACCACACGGTCACTCCGCGCCGCAGCCGGGTGGTGCGTGGAATCTGCACGGGCCGCACGCGGAAGGCCAGCACCGAAACCACGACCACCGGCACCACCACCAGCACGGTTGCCGACCAACTGAACGGTCGGGTGGCGGCCCCACCCGCCGCCAGCACAGCACCGACAGCCAGCAGCGGCATCCGCCGCCGGAATGGTCGCGCCGAGACCGCCGGTTCCCCTGTCACATGGGCAGAATAAGTCCCTGAGCACCGGATTCGGGCATGTATTGCTTTGCAGATCCGGCACGCTGCGGCTCTACCCACCCCAGCGCCCGAAAGCCCGCACCATCGGGACAAGTCGGCTGCGTGTCGACCACACCGGGCAACGGTCTCGTCGACCTGAAGTACGTCGAGCGAAGGCCCAAGCGTCCGGTCAGCGGCATATACGCCGAAGAAGGTCACCGACCACCGAGTGACATGGGTGCATTTCTCGAACGCCGGCCCGAAAGGCAGATTGCTGGAGATACGCTGATTGCATGGTGTCAGTGCCAGCGCCGATGCTGGCCGTCGAAGGGCAACCACCGGACACGGCTGGCTGGGCCATCGAGATGAAATGGGACGGCGCCCGCGCAATCGCGCTCTGTGAGAGCGGCCAGTGCCGCTTGTACAACAGGAATCGTCATGACGTCACCGACTCCTACCCAGAGCTAGCCTATGCGCTCGCCACTCTGTCCGGCAGTCGGCAGCTTGTCGTAGACGGCGAGATCGTCGCGCAAACCGCCTCCGGCACACCGTCATCCGGTTTGCTACAAGCGCGTATGCACGTCACTCGTCCCACCAACGAACTGATTCGCACGGTGCCAGTCCAGCTTTATCTCTTCGACCTATTGTCTGCCAACGGCGAGTCGACAATGGCGATGCCGTACCTCGCGCGCCGCCGCCGACTGGACGACCTCGAGCTCTCCGGACCTCTGGTCATGGTGCCACCGTTCTGGGTGGACCTGGAGGCCGACCGGGTGATGGCGATGGCTCGTGAGCATCACCGCGAAGGCATCATGTCCAAGCAGACCACCTCCATCTACCAGTCTGGGCGCCGATCACCGGCCTGGATCAAATCCCCATTCTGGAAGACCACCGAAGCCGTCATCGCCGGATGGATGCCAGGCACCAGGATGACCGCGGCAACATTCGGATCACTTGTCCTCGGCGCCTACGACAACGCCGGCCGGCTCGTCTACATCGGCAACGTCGGGACGGGATTCACCATGGCCACCCGCCGCCAACTGCGCACTGAGCTCGACTCGTTGACACAACCGAACAGCCCGTTCGACATCCAGCCACCCCCGGCCAGCATTGGTGCTGCACACTGGGTCCGGCCCCGACTGGTCGGTGATGTCGAATACCGAGAGTTCACCGGTGACGGGCTACACCACCCCAGCTGGCGCGGCCTCCGAACCGACAAGGATCCCGAGCAGATCCGTCTACCACTTTGACGTCATGCATTACCGAGCCATGCGCTTCAACTGTCGACGCGCCCCGCGCCGGCTTCGACTTCGGCGCAAGCGTCGCCGCATATGCCTGCGGAGCTCCCTGCACGGTGGCCGTCCCTCGTCCGAAGAAACGACCACCCGTCCTGACGCCGCGAACGAAGTATTCGCCGAATCTCTCGTCAAACAAATCCGTATTGCCCTGTTGGACCAATTCGACAGCAGCGGTGAATCCAATCGAGCGGATCCGGCAAGACCGCATCCTGTATGAAGCACTCACCGCCCGCCCGGACCCGCTGCACCTGTCGCTGGTCTTCGGCATCTCCCACAATGCCGCAACCCGCTACGCGGCCGCCGCCGCCGAGCACCTCCTCAGCGATGAACTCGAACAGCGAAAGCCCGTGGATCCCTGAAGAACTCACCGCCAATCCGGGGCCCGACGGCGCGAACCCACGTGGGCTACCCGTGAAATTCCTGCAGTCCGGCCGAACCCACGGCGGACGTACCGTTAACGATCGTGTCACCCAGTGCATGAAGCTCTGTTTGGCCAGGTAGCCTCCGCGATCACTATTTCTGTCCGCTCGCGCGTACGCGCGTCACCGCACTGGGTCGGCTAGCTGTACTGACCATGGACGTTGGTGACGGCGTGGCGAGCTGACATGGCGAAGACCTCCGAGTGAAGTGCGAGCTGTCTAGGAACGCATTCACCTGTCGGAGGTCTTCGTGTCTCACCGTAATGCCCCGCTCACGGAGTTGGGCCGGTTGCGTCTTGCTCGTTGTGTCGTCGATGAAGGTTGGCCGCTCCGCCGGGCGGCCGAACGGTTCCAGGTCTCGGCCACCACCGCGTCGAGGTGGGCGGGTCGCTATCGCCTGCAGGGCCCGGCGGGCATGGTCGATCGGTCCTCGCGACCACATCACAGCCCGCGCCGGACACCGACTCGCACCGAACGCCGCATCATCAAAGTTCGTGTGCTGCGCCGATGGGGACCGGCCCGCATCGCCTACCTACTGGGCTTGCATCCCTCGACGGTGCACCGGGTCCTGACCCGCTACCGGCTGGCACGGCTGCGCTGGCTCGACCGCGCCACCAGCCAACCGGTACGCCGCTATGAACACGATGCCCCGGGCGATCTGATCCACATCGACGTCAAGAAACTCGGCAAGATCCCCGACGGCGGTGGCTGGCGCAAGCTCGGCCGTTCCGCTGGCAACCGAAATTCCCAGGCGCACAAGCTAACCAGGGTCAACAATGTTCACGGCAACCCGATGCACGGCTACCACTACCTGCACACTGCCCTCGATGATCATTCCCGGCTGGCCTATACCGAACTCCTCGGTGACGAGCGCAAGGAAACCGCCGCCGCGTTCTGGGCACGCGCCAACGCCTGGTTCACCGCCAACGGCATCATCACCCGAAAGGTGTTGACCGACAACGGGTCCTGCTACCGATCCCGCACCTTCGCCGAGGCCCTAGGGCCGGTGGTCCACAAACGCACCCGTCCCTACCGGCCCCAAACCAACGGCAAGGTCGAACGCTTCCACCGCACCCTGGCCGACGAGTGGGCCTATGCGCGGCTCTACCGCAGCGATGTTGAACGATGCGCAGCCTTCACCACCTGGCTCCACACCTACAATCACCACCGCGGCCACACCGCACTCGCAGGCCACCCGCCCGCTAGCCGCGTTACTAACCTCTCAGGTCAGTACAGCTAGCTCGCCGGTTTCCAGCAGGGTCTTGAGGTCGGCGAGCACGCGCGGCCAGCCGCAGCTGATGCTCTCCAGTACCTTGCTGCCCGGCATGAAGCCGTCGTGGACGACGGTGAGTTTCACCAGGCCCCCGGATTCCTCCAGCTGGAAGGCCACCTTCGATGAACGTGCCGTCGCCACGCTCGTACTCGAAACCGGTGTACCGGTCGAAGCTCTTTTGCCGTGCCTCTGCGGGAATCGTTGCACGCTCACGGTATTGGAGGTCGATCGTGACGCGGGCACCGTCCATCGCCAGGATGCACTTGTCGCCGCCCGTCTGGCGCTCCCACACGAATTCGACGCGATGGTTGCTCTGGAGGTCGGGAACCGCCACGCAGGGCGAGCCCATACGGGTGAGGGCGGTGACCACGGTGTCAGGTGAGGTGCCCTGTTTCGGTTGCCGCGCAACGTTGGCCATCATGCTGCGCACCAACGCCTCCGGCGGAGAACAAGTTTGCGCGCTGAGCGGTGTCGAGACGGACAAGGTTGCCAGAACAGACTTCTCGTAGGAGATGAAAAAGTCGCAGCCGCTTTCCCCCAGTTCGGCGCGTTCTTTCGGTGACAGGCCGTTATACCGGTCGGTACGGTATATGCGCCTACCGTCGATCTCCACGAAGTTCCCAGAGGTGAAGGACTCGGGATCGAGCCATGCGGGACCGATGTTCCACATCACGTCGACACCACCCCGCTCAGGTCCACCGTCGATGACTGCCTCACAGACCGAAGGGATCGCCCAGACTCCGACCAGGAGATCGCGTCCTAGCGACTGCAGCGACTGCCGGTCGATCAACGCACAGGGATCGATGGTCCGGCTCCAGGCGATTACTTCCTGACGCGACTGCGGCACGCTGACGGTTTTCGGTGGCGCCGCTTCCTGCGACGACGGTTGGCTCTGGCACGCTGCCGTGGCGATCAACAGCGCACCGACCAGCGCCACCCGACGATTCACGGAACGAATCTCCTTCGGCTGATCGAATGCCGCGTCACGGTATCAGCAATCCAAGATCACCGACGTCTCGACGAGAACAGCAGGGTAGTCGCGGGTGGGTGGATTGTGTTGGCCAACAAGGGGTATCACGGTGTCGATGAACCTCACCGCTCACCGCGATCACCGACTTCAGCATCGCCCGCTGGATCAACCCGACCCCGCTGACGCTCGCCTATTCCTCGAAAATACAGCAGAGCATCAGGAGCCGATTGATACGGGCATCGTGCACAGAAAAGTAGTTGGTCCCCGCCCGGCCGAAGGGCTTGACCATATCGAAGCCAGGGCTTGAATCGCTGCGAAAATGAACATCCACCTTGGCGATCATGGTTGCGAGACCAGCAAGTGGGAGAAAATCCAATCCGCGCCGACTCATAAACTTCGCGCTGGCGCCGACTTCTTTCCCGACAAGTGTACCCAACCCATCCTGGCGCAATTCTCGGATACGACCTAGGCTACCCAAACGGGTCTTCCGGGAATCGACATATCCGACACTTCTACCGTCCGCGTCGTATGCGGAGCGAGAGTTGATTGAACCGGCCCGATAATCGAGATTCGGCCCGGTGTACACACCCAGGTCGCAATCCAGATCATCACCCCAGACCAATGATGACAACTTGTCGCGTCGGTGAATTCGAGCCACGGGCCTACCAGATCCGGGCACCAAGACGTCAAAAGTGGTGTCGCGGACTCCAAGTCTGGCGACCACTTTGAACTCGGAAATATTTTCCAGCACCTTCTACCCCGTCGCCGAAGGCAGCATCGTCATCCGGCCGACGCCAAGCAGCGGCGTCCACGCATCGTTCTTTTCGAACGCAAACCCGCGCTGTTCGACATCCTGGACCACGCTGCCGATACTTACGCTAGTGGTTAAGCCCTCGATGGAATGCTTCGCTTCATCCCAAATCTTTGCGGCTTCCGCCTCGATCAATTGATAAGTCTGGTATATCGTCGCCACGATACCGACCACCAACTTGACTTTCTCGTATATCTTGACCATTCGCCAGGCAGTCCATGCTGCGGCCACAATATCGGCGAGCGGGTCTTCAGGGCCTCCGCCGACGGCGATGATTGCCGCGTCGCCGGCAATCATTTTCAGAGCTTCTTCAGCCAGCGCCTTGATGGCAGTACTGATGGCGCGATCGATCGCGGATACGACGACCCTCACCAGATTTACAATTGCCTCATAACCTGCTTTATAAGCATTTGCAACCACCTTTGCTCCATCCCCTATGCCACCGATGCCACTAGTCCAGCGGAACATGTACGAGTCGAATGCCTTGCCTGTCTCGCCTTGCCATTCACCACCTAGCTTCCAGGATCCCTTGCGCAATGTCGCCGCGACGGTGTAGCACGCGTCTCCCAGCGTGTCATATGCGTCGTGCAGATACATGAGGCGATCCCAGTCGCCGGCCAAGGGCTTGAACATTTTATCTATGAGACTGTCCCCGGTCACCATCTTATACGCCTTGTCCGCGATCCATAGATGATTACCACCCATTACCGCTGACCATTTTCCACCGACGCCCTTAGCCTTGAGTGGACTCCGGTACTCCACCAGATGCCCGAGCAGGCCCTTGTTGATCGAGTCCGGCTTCTCGGGTGCCTTCAGCGTGACACTCTCGTCATTGAAGTTGCCTAGTGACGACGCTCCCGGTATCGCGGATATATCCGGAAAAGAAGAGATGTCATCGGGAAAGAGCTTCGCAATATCAGCGGCTCTGGCCCTATCCTGGGCGCCGAATCGATCGTCGACAATGGTGATCTTCCCTTGGATTGTCCCCATACCGGCCTGGCATTGTTTCAGTTTTTCCGCGAAGAAATCCGCAGGCTCATGCACATGTGGCTTCAAGAGCGATAACAGGCCATCCAAGCCTTCGGATTCCATGCACTCCTTGCCGGCCCAGTCGATCATCGGCGCGAAGTGCTCGGCCTGTTCGGCCAGCAATGTGTTGAAGGCCGTGAAGTCCTCGGTCGGCGGCACGTTCAGTACATCGGCCACGTAGCCTCTCCCAATCTTGTTGCAGGACAAAACATGCTATCCGACCGCGCCCAATCCCCAAGGGGCAGTGCGCAAGACTCCGCAGGCCAGAGCTACCATCGACGGCAACAGATACGGGTGCGGGAGTGTGACGTGGACGAGTTCAACCCCCAGGCTCTGCTGGCCGAGATCGATCGGCGTGAGGCCGAACTGAAAGAGGCAAACAGACAACTGTCCTCTATCTCCGCCACAGCACAATCCCAGGACGGCTTGGTCGAAGTCGTGGTCAGTGCGACCGGAGCGGTGAAGACAGTGCGCCTCGCTCCAGAAGTCTTTCGCCGTAGCAGTCCGCAATACCTCGCTGGCTCGCTGGTAGCGGCCATCCAGCAAGCCACCCGCAATGTAGCTCCGTCCAGAAAACAGGCGATGGCGCCGAGCGCCGCGATCCGCAGAGACTTCTCGGACCTGGCGGAGGCGATCCCGGAACTGTCGCCCGCAACCCTGATTCCTGCAGCACGTCCTGAGGCCCTCCGTGCGGAGGTCGGCGGCTACGGGACCTCGAACGACCGGACGGTCCGAGCAACGGTGAATGCGATGGGAATCGTTACCGCCATTGATATTTCGCCGAGCGTCTTTCGTGGAAGCACCGTCACGCGGTTGGAGACTGCGATCGTTCAGGCGACGCAAAGAGCGGCGCGTGCACTGTTCGAATCCCGATCCGATGCACTGGAGCCAGACCTTCGAGAATCCGAGACGGCGCCGCAGGCCCCCGATCTGGATGCGCTCTACCCGGTTCCCGCCGCAGTCGAACCTCCTGCGCCCCCGACACATACGTTCACGCCCGAACCACCACAGCCCCGGCCCGCTCCTGCGGGTCCCACTGGCCACGTCATTCCAGGAACACGCAAGCCTAATCGGGATGCGCTATACACCCCGCATGATCTAGATGACGAGGACGACTACTACCAGCACCGCCGACAGAACGGGTGGTTGATCTGACCACCGAGAAGGGGTTTCTGGGCCTGGACCGTCATCGTCACCGCCCCCGCTCGATCTGCTCATGGCCCGGATTCTAGATCGAAACCTCTCCAGAAAAACAAAAACCCGCTGATCAGCGTGTGTTCGTGGGGCGGGTGGGGCTCGAACCCACGACCAATGGATTATGAGATCAAACACTGCGAACAGTGTGCTGACCAGCACAAACAGTGCTCATTAACGAACAAAAACCCAAAGTACATTCCTGTTGGCACGTTCGACGCACAGAGGTCGGGCTCCCGCTCCCCTTGGTTTGTCACCGACTAGTGCCAGAGGCTGCGGCGGCCGACCCTTCGCTCCAAGGTCAGCGCTGCTCGCACTACACCGGTTGCGTCCAGTCCTCATGGCTGCACCTCGGTAGGCATCAACGGCCCAGGGTCACCACTCGGCAACTCCGGCAGGTGAGCGTAAGGGGGAATCCAGTTCCTACCCTCGCCCGGAAGGTTGGCACCTCGGATTCCGAGATCAGCACGTGCGCAGGTGTAGAAGTCATTTCGAAGGGAGCCCAGGAGCCGATACTGGTCCAGGAAGGACTCCTGACTCGGAGTCTCCTCGAGCACCATGAAGCCGAAATCGTATACGGCCATGTGCCAGCACCGAGCAGCGGCAATGGTTTCCGGGGAGCCGAGAAGCAGTACTTGCTCCCACTTCACAGTCCGTTCAGCCTCGGCACCAGCGAGGGCATTGGGTGCAAGCGGTTCGTCCGCCGGCGTGGTGAGATTGGGCAGCCCCCTCTCCGCTGCGTGGCGAAACAGAACCTCTAACTTAGATTTCACCGAATTGCCATACTCGCTATACGCGACTAGGCGTTTGTCGTCCCAGCGTGTATCGATGGTTCGTCGCCACTTGGTCCGCTCAACGTAGGTCGTAGCCGCGAACGTAGCACCCGCCCCCAACAGGACCCCAGCGAGCGTAATCAACTGTTGCAGTATGGGTCCCATAGCAAGATTGTGGGTTCACCCGACCTATCACGCAAGACGCCTTGCCCCGACAGGGCCTCTGCGCCAAGCCCCGTGACATTCGATATCTCCAAAGTCGAAGGCAGCCCTGCCCGAACTCCCACATGAACGCGCTGCCGGTCGATAGCGAGCCACAGATTATGAGGTCAATCGCTGTCGGCGGTGTGCGTACCAGCAAAAACCTGCATGCCACAAAGCATTTCGCCGTAATCTATTGGTCTACTACGGTCCTGGCGGATCCGCAACGACACGGTCTGGAACCACCGTGTCACGCGTGCCCGTCAACAACTGAACGACCAGGCCGCCACATAGCGGTAGCGGTCTTCAGCCTTTGGACAAGTGCCCCACTCGGTTTCCAAGTGGGGCACTTGTCCGACAACACGCCCTACCGCCGACCTGACCGCCGAAATTACCTGAGATGTGAACCCGCATCAGCAGCCAAAGCGGCGACCTGCCTGCTCGTTTCTTGCCTCGCCCCAGAGGGAAGGGGTCGCCGTAGTACTCGCCGAAAATCGGGCGGATATCGGAGTGACCGCAGCTGAGGGTGCCATCGGTCGTGACGCCGGGTCCAAAGAAGCCCCGCCGATAGATCACCCATACCAGGAGATATGCCGAACTTCGCTGGATTCTCGGCGATTACTCCCGGAACCCCGATTTCTCGCAGATCTCCTCAACCCCTGACCAGTTGGCCGCTATTTCACCTGCCCATGATCACGGCTGGCCGGCGGCGAACGCCTGTACGGCGTCGAGGAACTCCGGGCCGCCCATGACGTATCCGCCAACGGTTCCACCGATCAGCGCACCCACGGGGATGCTGATCCCCCAAATCAAGGGCATACACGCACCGAGGAGACCGCCCACGAGGGCACCGCCGACGACGCCAGGCAGGTTCTTGTTGATCTGCTCCTTGAGCCGCTCGTAGGAGTTGATGTCGTTCAGTTGCGCAATATCTTCCGCCGTCGGGGTCGGTGTCACCGCCGCGCCGTCGCCGGACTCGAGCACCACCGCACCGTTCTGCGCGATCTCGAACTTGCCATTCTCGACGGTGGGGATAGTGACCCTGTCGACTGGCGAAACGGTGATCTGGTAGTTGATTCCGTGATCCACAACGGAAGTCGTGTCCCCCGCACTCACCGCAGTCGACTGCGCCGTTACGGCCAGCTCTGCATGGGCGGTTGCCGCACTGATACCCACGGCCGAGATGGCCATGAAAACGGCAGCAGTGATTTTCTCGAACTTCATTCTTCGAATCCCTCCACTCAACTGCCCCTGATGGGCGGACCGAGTCAGACCTTAGGCGGTAAGGACTTCGGCTCCGTCAGGCTGGCCGGAGGACGCGCTGTAGCGTCACGCCAGACCCCTTAACGTGAACTATGTTAGCGAACATTATTCACATTCCGGCTCGGGTGGTGACAACTATGTTCGCGAACAGAGTTGTGGCATTCTGACGGCATGACCGAGGAAGCCGACCACGGCGCCGCGATCCGCGCCGCGCGGGAGCACTACGACAAGGCGCGCGCGGAACTCTTCGCGAAGATCCGCGCCGCCCTACTGGACGACGTCGGCCCGTCCGCCATCGCCCGCGACAGCGGATTCACCCGCGAGTACGTCGCCAAGATCCGTGACGGCAAAGGCCCGAAGGGCGTATAGACGGTGAGCACCAGCGAATCCCAGTGGCCCGACCACGGTCTATGTCTCAGCGAGTTCGAAGCGAAGCTTCGAACCAGGTTGTCGCTCCAGGAAGTGCAGGTCTCGGGCACTCCCAACCAGTTCGTTGTGATTGCGGTCGGCGAGGTGTTCGCGGGCATGAGCCGCGTGCAACGCCAGCTGGCGGTGCAGACAGCGCTGGCGGAGTACATCTGCGATGGAGATGTTTGCGCTGTAGCGGTACAGGCTTACTCACCGACCGAGTGGGCGGAGCTCAGCTCGCCACCATCGTGAGTCGTCGATTCTCACGCACAGTCCCATCAGTGCCCCGCGAACCGACTCGGACTCCGGCGGTTCCCCGGTCCGCCGATTCGTCCGGCAGAAACACAAAAACCCGCCGGTCAGCGGGTGTTTGCGGGGCGGGTGGGGCTCGAACCCACGACCAATGGAGGCGACGGCGAGAGCGACGTTGCGCGACGCCCGGACGATGAGGACGGTCTTGGCGCTCAGTCCCGGACCGTCGGCGCGAGGATCTGCTCGCACCACTCGCGGAAACTCGTCGGGCTCGCGGTTGTATCGGTGCGCGGCACGCCGTCGTCGAGGCCGTCGTTCTTGGCGCGCATCATGTCGACGTAGGCGGTCGCGATCGCGTCCCCGACGCCTCGCGCGGTCAGTGCGGCGCGGAAGTCGTCGAGAGACTGCCGCTGGTAACGGATGCGGCGACCGAGCACCTCGGACATGGTTTGCGCCATGTCGTTCGGCGACAGGTCCTCCGGCCCCAGCACCGCTACCTCGCCCGTTCCCGTCCAGGAGCGGTCGAGCACCAGGCGAGCGGCCGCCGCGGCGATATCGCGGGTGGCGACCGTCGGCGCCTTCCGGTCGGCGGCCACGGTGCCGGTGAACACGCCGTCGTCTCGGATCGAAACCGCCTGCCACAGCAGGTTGTCCATGAAAGTCGGGTTCGCCAGTGCCCGATAGGCCACACCCGTACTCGCGATGAGACTGTCCATCGCCAGCGATGCCGTCACGTGCCCGGCGCGACCCGCGACGGGAGTACCGCGCCCGAGCGCCGAGACGCCCACGACGTGCCCGACGTCGTGGGTGGTGAACGCCTTCGCGGCGGCGCGCGTGAATCCGGAAAACGCGGCGTCCAGGCTCGGCGCGTAGTGGTCGGGCGGGATCAGCCAGAAGACCGCATCCGCGCCGGCGAAGGCCCGGTCCACGATATCGGCATCGCCGTGCGATCCGGTGACGATATCGACACGGGGGCGGATCGCCTCCGGGAGTTTACCCGGGTCGCGCACAATGACGCGCAATTCTTCACTGCAAGTGGATGTTTCGAGCAGGATGTCCAGCACTCGGCTGCCGATGTGACCGGTGGGTGAGGTGATAACGATCATGCTTCGAGTCTGGTGACGGTTCGTCGCGGCGTCCAAGACCCTTTCCGCAGATTGATACCGTGAAGGTATGGATCTGGATCTGCGCAAGCTCCGATACTTCGCCACGGTGGCAGAGCACCGGCACTTCGGCCGGGCGGCGGAAAAGCTCTACATCGCCCAGCCCGTGCTGAGCCGTCAGATCAAGGCTTTCGAGCAGGAATTGGATTGCGCACTGCTCCTGCGAACCACCCGCAAGGTGGAGCTGACTGCCGCCGGGAAGCAGCTCTACGAGGAGGCGCAGGGGATTCTCGCGGCCGTCGACGCGGCGGTGCGGCGCGTACACGATGTCGACCGCGGCGTGCGACGGCTGGTGGTCGCCTTCGCACCCGGATTGCGTGTATCGGAGGCGATCCGGGAATTCGCGATGCGTCACCCGGAGATCGAAACCGATGTCGTCCCGGCGCGCTGGTGGGAGCCGGACGCGCCGCTGCGGGACGGCCGAGCTCAGATCGGTTACCTGCGAAGACCTTTCGACGAATCCGGATTGCGCACCATCCCCGTCGGCCATGAACCCCGAGTGGCCTGCATGCCCGCGACCCATCCGCTGGCGTCGCGCCGGGAACTCACCCTGGCCGATCTCGACGGCGAGCGGATGCTCGACTCCCGGAACAGGCGGACGTCGTCACTGGAAGAAAAGTTCGAGCTCATCGCCTCCGGGCACGGCCTGGTACTCGCCCCCCTGAGTGTGGCGCGTGCCTACGTCCGCCCCGACCTCGTCCACCGACCTGTCACCGACGCCCCCGGGGCTGAGACATGCCTGGTCGTCGCATCGGACCACCCCGACAAGCTCCTGCGCGAATTTCTCGACATCGCCGCCACGACACTGCGGCACTGAATCGGCGACTGGAAAAGAGGCGTCTCATGCTGCCCGGCTGGGCGGCGGCACGGCTGCGAGCCCGACGCATCTTCTGCACCACGGGCCAGAAGACCGCGGACTCCTCTCCAGGCGTGGCACGCTGCTTGATCCGTGCAACTAGCGCAAGCAGGTGCTGCGCGCACTGAACCACATCGGTGTCATCGACATACCCACGAACCCGCATGTTGCAGGCAAGACTGTGGGAACGCGGTTATCGGAGGACGAGGACGGCGGGCAATCGGATGTCGCCGTCGCAGCAGCGCAGCTGGCAACAGGCTGTCGGGAGCTCGAGCACGCTCCAATGATGCTGAGCCACAGATCAAATCGCAATGCTCGTCCCCCAGGCACCCCACGGATCAATCGTCTCTGGCAACGTCGTCATCGGTACGGCGACCGACCACTGCCACCAATCTCATGAGACAGCACACCTAGCGTCGCCGGGGGCTTAGAAGATGTGCCATCGCTGTTGTTGGTCGCCGCTGCGCAGGGAGTCGACGCGGTGGGCGAACTCCTGAGCGTGTCGCGGGCTGACGTCGATGATCTGCATGAGCCAGGTGACCATGGTGAGTTCTCGGACAGCGCATAGGACGGGATACCCGGGGATGCCGGTGACGTCGTAGCCGTAGGTGTCGGCGAATGCCTGATAGGTGGTGCGGGGCAGACCGAATCGGTCGACGGTCATGGCGACGGTGGTCAGGTCCCACTCCCGGGGACCACGGGCGACGGCTTCGAAGTCCGACAGTATCGGGCCCGAAGGAGTGGGAATGACGTTGTTTATGTGCGCGTCTCCGTGGATCACCGTGTGCGGGCTGGTGAGTTCCAGTTCCGCATAACGAGTTCGGAGTGTGTAGTAGAGCTCGGTGAGGAACTCGACCGCGGCGGGGTCAGCGTTCCCGGGATTGGCCAACCGAGTCGGCACGGCGCTGAACGGGTCGAATGTCGGTAGCGGAAACCCGGGTTCGGGCAGGGTGTGAAAGTCACGAAGCAGGGCAGCCAGCTCGACCTCGGTCGGTTCGCCGGCGATGTCGACCAGCTGCCAGAACGTGATCAGGCGGCCGTCGGCGGGGATGAGCTGTTCGAATTGTTCGGCTACCCGGACGGCTGGGAAGTCGTGTCGGGCGAGCCACCGTGCGACGGCCAGTTCCTTCTCCACGCGCGCCCGGCGTTGCTCGCTGCGGGCGATGCGGGCGACGACGTCGGCGTGAGGGAGCGCGTAGATGGCGTTCTCGCCCATCCGGATCAGCCGTGCGTTGTCGGTGGCTACACCGAGGCGGGTACCGGCTAGTTCGAGGGCGTGGCGGGCTGTGGTATCGGAGAAGGGGGCGTCGAAGTCGACGGTCATCTGCGCGAGTCTAACTCGGTTGGGGTGGTTGGGTATTGGGTTCGTAGCCGAGTGCGGCGCGTCGTTCGGCGATCAGTCTCTGCCATCGGGCTACCACGGTGTCGGGTCCGTCGATCCAGTTCGCGCGCCGCAGGTCCGGGTCGGGTTCGGTGCCGTCGAAGAAGTGGGTGATTTCGACGAGGTATGCGTATTCGCCGCAATCGACACTGAGTTGGAGCTGATCGCGGGCTACGTAGAGTTGGTCGTTTTCTGCGCGTAGAGCGTGGTGGAAGCAGCGGGCGAACCGGATGTATGCGAGCGCGGACCCGAGACCGGCCTCGGCGGCGTCGCGTTCGAGCTCTCTGGCGCGGGCGGGCACGTGTGCGTCCGAGCCCGCGTCTCGCAGCAGGCGGGCGGTACGGACCTGTGTTTCCGACCAGTTCTGCTTGACGTTCTCGAGCAGACTGCGGGCCAGCTCGATCTGCTGGTCGGCACGAGTGCGGTCACCGAGTGCCGCGGCGAACGCGAGCCCGGCCTGGGCGAGCGCAGCATGTCCGGGGTTGTGGTCGGCGAGTGCCAGTTCGCGTGCGGTGCCGTAGGTGGAGCATGACAGCGTGAGATCGCCTTGTGTCCACCACAGGTGGCCGAGTGCCCGGTAGTAATGCGTGTCGTGGTCGAGTGCCTCGATGGTGTCGAGGGCGGTCGGGAAGTCTCCCAGGTGTCGGGCGATGTGGGCGAGTCCGCGGCGCGCTTCGCCGGCCATCGGACTGCGCCCGGCCGCGACATGGCCCATGTGCTCCACCGAGGCTTCGTAGCGTCCGAGATGGCGCAGGCTTTCACCCAGGAAATAGTGCGCGATATCTTCGGCAGATTCCGGCAAGACACCGAGGCTCAGAACGGCTTCGAGTTCGTCGGCAGTGTCTTGCCGGTGTGCGCGTTGCCCCCGGGACACGGAATGCAGGACCCGAGCCAACGCGACTGCGGCGCAAGGAGTGTCGGGCTCGTCGTCGGTTCGAGTGCGGGGATCTGGGATGTCGATGGGTTCCCAGACCGACTCGATCACGTACCGCCACGCGGCGTCGACGATCCAGCCTGGTTCGAGTTGGAAGTCGCAGGCGATCCGTAGTCCCTGTGTCAGACAGGCCATCAGCTGGCGTCGATGTTGGTAGCCGCCCGGCGCGGGCATCTGGGTGCCTACCGCGTCGAGGGTGCGTTGCGCCGCGCGGCGCCAGTCGCTCGGCGACCAGCGGTCTTCGCTGGTTGCGTCGGCTTCGCGGACCGCGGACCTGATCAGATCGTGCAGCCGATACGGCCACGGCGCGGCGGGATCGTTACCGACGAACGGTCTTTCGACGAGGTTGAGCGCAGAGGCGTCGCTGTCCAGTCCGGCCGCGGCGGTGGCCAGGTCGACGGTGAACGAGTCCAGCAGGGTGACCGTCCGCAGGACCGTGCGTTCTTTTGGGGTCAGGTCCCGCACGATCCGGGCGACCAATGCAGGAAAGTCATGATCGAATTCATCTGGTCCCGGCACGGTGCCGGTGCGGTTGAGGATGTCGAGGAACCGCATCACGGCCAGGTCGAGGAACAGCGGCAGACCGTAAGAGCGAGAAGCGATCTCGGACCGCACCTCTGGCGGGATAACCGGTTCGTCGTTGCGGGTCAGCCGGGTGCGCAGATAGAGCTCCCGGTCGTCGTCGGACAAGAAGCCGACCAGATGCTGGCGGGGATCCGCTGACGCCGCCGATGCGAGCTGCGGCCACGGGAACGGTCCGGCTTGGTCGAGTTGCCCCTCCAGCGAGGGGTCGTCCCACTGCAGCCGGTTGCGGCCGGTGACGATGAACAGGGCGTTGGGCATAAGCCACACCATCCGTTGGAACAGCCGCTCGAGATCTCGGTGACTGCGGTCCCCGACCTCTTCGAACGTGTCCAACAGGACCACCAGCACACCAGAGCGATCGACCGGCACCTGCGCCAAATCCCAGGCGAGCAGATGCGGGAAATAGCTCAGAGTCTCCGCATCCTGATCGGCTTCCAACAGGTCGGCCAACCTTGTGCAGCGCGCCAAGGCCCGCACGGCACTGCGACGCTGCCGCAACGCCCGCACAATTTCGCGCACCGCAGTGGTCGCGGCCACCCCGGCCACGGTCGGCAACGTCAACGCCTGAACGACATCCTCAGCGACCGCACGCATCTGCTCCCGAAGATCGGTCACCTCACCTGCCCGGCGCAGAAATCCGTTGCGGCGCAGATATC
Source organism: Nocardia sp. NBC_00403 (assembly GCF_036046055.1). Classification (NCBI taxonomy): domain Bacteria; kingdom Bacillati; phylum Actinomycetota; class Actinomycetes; order Mycobacteriales; family Nocardiaceae; genus Nocardia; species Nocardia sp. NBC_00403. The sequence continues at coordinate 3,434,739 of NZ_CP107939.1, read as the reverse complement.
CCTCCAACGGCTCACCAGGATGATTGACCTCCCAATACCGCCGCAACGCAAGATCGAACGCCCGCATCGGATGCCCAACCCGCGCCACCGCCAACCGCATGGCCAGGATGACATCTTCGAACTGGACTCCGCCCTGCCGCGACAGATCGATCCGGATCGGCAGCACTCGGCCGACCTCCGCAGGTACCGGCCCCCATTCCGAGCCCACGGACTCCGAACCAGTCGTCAGGTGCGTTTCCAGCCGCTTGGACAGAGTGGTTTTCCCGATGCCGCCCACACCGTAGAAGACGAGCACATTGCGGCGCGGAGTGGCGAAATCCTCCACACTGAAGCCCGGCGCTCGCACCGCGGCCCAGTGCGCCAGCAGACTGTCGGTCGTCGCCAGCCACTCATCATGGCGATTGGCGAAAACGTCCTGCGCGTCCACGCCGTCGCGTCCCGGGCTGAACAGCGAGCGCAGATCTGATCGCGGTGACACCGTGAACCCCCTGACACGAGTGCTTACAGGACCGCCTGGGCGGCCTCACTGCATTGTAAGATGCACATCCATCGCAGGACAACGAATCCTATAGTGTACGAACAATTTTGGCGGCACCGTTGCATGCACCTGTCCTGGTCAGCAGTGGTTTCGCCTTCCACTTCCGCCGACCCCATCCCCCGGTTTCCCCGAAGAAGCACTACCAAGACAGGCTGGCTGAATTCTGTCAAGCCAGTACCCCGAGCTCATGTACGCCAGCGACCAGTTCGGAGACCACGTCCAAGGTGCGTTGGCCTCGGTCGCGGTTGCTGGTGGGGTCGCCGATGATGGGGCGCCATTCGGGGAATTGGTCGCGGTCCCAGGCGAGGGTGAGTTCGCGGACGCGGTCGATGCGGATGGTGTAGGTGTCGTCGCCGGGTGCGGTGGCGCCGATGCGGTCGCCGAGGAACCAGTGCCCGGTCTCTCCGATGACGTAGGGTGCCGGCGTGGAGCCGAGCGATTCCGATATCAAGGCACAGCTGCTCATCTCACCACCCGAGCGTTGGCAGCAGCTGTGGTCCGCGGTGGACGAGCTGCTCGCCGAGCAGCCCGTGGGAAATCCGCACCCAGAACGCCGACGGTTCTCTGTGCATGCCCTACGCCGTCTACAGCGCCGCCGTGGGTCACGTCCAGCACGCGTTGTACGAAGCGGACGCGATCGTGAGGTTCGATTGGACGAATTGGGACGGTATCCGGCGATATCGAGGCGGCCAGGGTCTGGCCGACGCGTCGGTCGCCGACACCTGCCGAATGCTGACCGCGATAACACGGGCCGAGCGATTTAGCGACGGAACGATCGGGCACGCACTCGACGACGGCACGTTCCAGGCAGCCCTGCTGCGCCTACGCAGGTGGTACGACGGCATAGCGACGATCCACGCCGAGCACATCCACGCGCCACCAGGCCAGTCGTGGGTCTCGCGACGCATCAACGCGTTCCGCCGGTTCCAGGCGGTGCTACGAGAGTGAGATAACGGTTCACGTCGATGCCCACACATGCCGCGACTCGCGCGTCTCGAAGCGGCCAGACGCCACATCCGAAGATCAACGGCCCGAGGTCATCTCGGACCGTTTGGTGTCGGCGGAACGTCCGCGCCCGCCGAATGCCAGCAACGCCAGGATTCCACCTCACGCCTAGAACTGTCTGCTGGGTAGACGAATTCGGAGCCTGCACACAGATGCGCTCGGTACACACCCACACCTCAGGCGGACGAGGTCGGGACAGGTCCGGTAGAGGTTATGGGATGAGTTTCAGACTGGCGGCGTACGCCGTATGCATCGAGCAGGGACAGGTTCTGCTCGCCTGCCACGTTCCACCGAGTGGCGAAACCAGCTGGACTCTTCCGGGTGGTGGGGTCGAGCACGCGGAGGATCCGTTCGATGCGGTGACCCGGGAGCTCGCATCGGCGCGCTTGCCGACCGCTGGCGAACCAGAATCGAACGATCGAACCTATCGTCGAATACCAAGCGCCGGTATGGCGAAATCCTCGATCTGCACATCGTGCCGGAACTCGGCAAACTCACCATCGGCGAAGCCACCAGCGCCATCTTGGAAGGCTTCCTCGACGATCTCGGAGAACGGATCGGAAAACCCACCGCGAAGCCGGCGAAGACATGCCTATCCGGAATGTGGACCATCGCAAGCCGGTACGGGGCAGCACCGGGGAATATCGTCAAACTGCTGGCACCGATCACTGTGGATGACAAGCCTGTCGTCGCGTGGTCGGCTACCGAAGTCCTCCGCATTCGCGCGGCAATGCGTCAGGACGAGCAAGCCGTTCGGACCGCAATAGCCGACCTCCTGGACACCCTGCTCGGCACCGGCGGCCGGATCGGTGAAGCACTGGCGCTCAAGTGGAAGCATCTCGACCTCGATGGCCCCAAACCCAGTGTTCTGATCGAGGGCACCGTCGTGCGGCTGCGCGGTGGCGGAATGTTCATCCAGCCTCATCCAAAAGGCGGTCCCAACGGCAAGCGACGACTATTCCTGCACAACTGGACCGTACTGAAGCTGGCAGCTCGGCGTGCCCGCGTGGCGCACGACCCGGAGGACTTGGTCTTCCCATCGGCGCGCGGCACCCTGCGAGATCCACGCAACGCGCGCAAGCAACTCGAGCGGATCCTCACAAGGCTCGGATTCACCGAAATCCCGCAGAACCCCCACACCGCCCGCAAGACCGTCGGCACACAGCTGGCCGAAGACGCCGACGGCAGCCAGTCCGACATCTCCATCGCCGCAGCTCAGCTTGGCAACACCGAGGCAATCACGCGTCGCCACTACATCCAGCGAACTCACGTCGGACCTGACGCTCGCGAGCGCTTCGACGCCTTCGCCCTCCCCAACGAAAATGAAGAATAAACAGAGAGTTGGCCCCAAATAGGCATGCTTCCACACTCCCCTGGCTCGCTGACCTGGGGGTTTGTGGGGCGGGTGGGGCTCGAACCCACGACCGATGGATTATGAGATCAAACTCTCCAAACAGTGTCCTGACCTGGCAATACGCTGGTCAACCGGGACCATAACAACAAAATACATTGCTGTCGTATCGCGTCCCGATGATCTTGATTGCTCACCCGCACACACCAGGGATCAACAACGTACGCCACAGCGACACTGCCAAATCCGCCTCTTCTGAATCAAATGCGCTCCAGCGGCGCTATGCGCCGCCGGAGCGCATTTTTGATCCTGATCGCGTGTTCTGGCATCCGCTTCAGCGACGTGGCAACACGCAGACTGTCCGAGTCTGGCCGCGTTTTCGTTCACCCGACAGTGCTGGGTAGTCCACCGTCCCCGACTTGCTCTCCTGCAACCCGCTCACGAATCCGCCGGCATCGTTCGTGGGGCCTTACCGTCGTCGCTTGGATCTTCGAGATCTTCAGCGTCGGAATACAGCTCCGCGTACCTACTCGAACGAGGATTGACGCCGTGCTTTCGAGCAAGGGCATCGAGCATCACGTCTGGGTCCCAATCCACAAACTCCCCTGACGGCCGATTGCGGAGGTTGTTCCACGAGTAGCGGACACGCGCGCCCTCCTGAGTCGCTGCCTCGATCTCCTCGCCCAACTCCCGCATCTGGTCTGCGAGCAGTTCGATATCGACGACCGTTATCTGACGCACTCTGTCGTTACGCCGCAACCTGCTGTGGGCGACGTAGAAGACCCGATCATCGGCCGGACTGCTCCGGGGCCGCGGCTCGTAATCGTCCAGGAACTTTAACCGCCAGTCACCATGAACGAGGTGATTACGCTGCTCGCTGAGGGTCTTCGCCCCCTCAAGCGCAGCCTTAAACCGCTCGATGTTCTGGAGAGCGAATTCATCAGTGTCCTCGAGCTCAGACAGCATCGCCTTCCCGGACTGGATGAGCCAATCGACGGACTGGCCAGCGAACAAGATCCAGGCGTCCTCGCTCACAGCCAGCCAATGGACGAAGTTTCGAAGGCACCCTTCCATGAAGCTGCTGTTGACAACCAGCCTGCCCAACGCAGGGTAGACATCATCGAACTCTGGCGAGTTCGCCGCCAAATTCATGGATGCAACCATGCACCATGACCACCAGCGTGCGCATCCAAATATCGATTCGGGCGGGCCGTAGAAGGAAAGCTGCCACAGCCGATGATGCTGCCGGAAGGAACTGTCGTGGGTAGCTGGCGTAACTGACCGTTCCGGTCCCGTCCGGGCTGCCGATCGGCATGTTGTAAATCGTTCGGTTTTTCGACACTCCGCCAGTTCGGGGCGGTGCGGTCCGGAAGCCCAGGTCGGCCGAAGCCGCCGACTGTCGATAAAACGTGTCGAAAAGTATTGGTGTCCAACAATTCTTGTCGGCCCTTTCTCGTACAGTCCGTGGCATGGCCACGCCGACACACGATCTCGACATCCCTGCACCGCTCACTCTCGACGGCGACGCCCTCGATCCGATCGGCGGCGGCGGCGCGCTTATCGGCTACGGCCGCGTCTCCACCAAGGACCAGAACCTCGACCGCCAGATCCATGCGCTCACCGCGGCGGGATGCCAGAAGATCTACACCGACAAGAAGAGCGGCAAGGACACCGAACGTGTCGGTCCAAGAGTTCCTGGATGTCATCAACCGGACTTGGGTGCATGGTCTCCGGCGACGACTCGGCTGAGCAGTTGCGCCACGATGTGCCGCGGTACGCCTGGACGCACTGCTGACCGACTTGGATTACTGGCACGAGGAACTGGCCGCCCCTTGATGGCTGCGGGTGCGCGTGGAAATCGTCCCCGGCCGCGCATTAGGGTTTGACCGCATGGCAGTCCCCTCCCGCCCCACTGTAAGCCTGGCGATCGTAAGCCTGGCGGTCATACTCGGTGTGGCCGTTGAGATTCCGATGCTCGCGACCCTGGCCTTCGCGGCCATCGGCCACCCCGAGTGCGCGACCATACCGGAAGACGTGGGCCCCTGCGGATACTGGGCCCGAGTGGCGTATTACGGGCCGTTCATCATGCCGTGGGGAAGAACGGTCGTCCTCGCAGGCCTCGGAGTAGCGGTGTGGCTGGTTGGCGTCGTCGTACTTGGTCTCTTCGCAGCGCTACGCCCTCGCCGCGAGTAGTACATCCGGGCACCGGCTCAGTGGACCAGATCCCTGATCGGCCCTCAATCTACTCGTTCAGGTGAGGGCGCCTCGCCGCGATCAGCTTGCGATCCTCATCATCCAGGTAGAAGAACCGATCCAACTCCGCCCGCGACAACACACCGAAACGGCCGTACCCGGCCACACCCTCATCATGCACAGCCCGCCATGCAACCACCGCACCGCCCGACCCGCCACCCGAATCCATCGAATCAAGCCGGGCTAGAACGGCATTCAGCCAGCCAGACCGGATCACCCGGGCATCCTAAGCGCCGGATTTCTCAAATCTGGACCCCACGGGCCGGATTGAATTCGATTGGACCAGTGGCGATCTGGCCTATCGTGATGCCGATGGATATCGATGCCCCGCGAGTGGCACGTGAGCAGCTGCACTACGCGATGGTTGCCAACTCGGTACCGATGACCCTCGAGATGCGGTTGCAGCTGGGCCTGCTCGCCGCACAGGTCGGCTGGCCGAGCGCCTACCACCGCGAACCAACGGCACGCTGCAGCCCGGGAGCATCGCCGAAGAGGACAAGTTTGTGTGGGACGAGGTCACGGTACAGCGGTTCATAGGCAATCTCGGCCCAACCGGCCTACAGGCGATTCGAGCATTGGTCGCTGCCGGGGGGCACTGCGACACCGGACCAACTCAAACGAGCTATCGGTGCCAAGAACCTGGGAGGAATGACCTCGAACATGCGCCGCGCCGGCCACCACACAACCGACAGGGTGCCGCGGCCGTCACTGGTCGAGTCGCGGCATGAGGGCAATTCGCAGGCCGAGCCGATTCGGGAATACCGCCTCGCCGCAGGAACTCTGCCACTGGTCATCGCGGCTTTGGAACAGCTCGGCGACTGACCGGGACGCGGGACTGGCAGAGGACCGTATTCAAGTGGTCTGTATTCCGCTGCAGGGACTGGGGGTGTACCCCCCAGAACGGCAGGCCCGGCAGCGGGGTCCGAATATTTCTCTTGGCGGCGGGTACTCGGCGGTCGTCCGGTTTCCGGCCCGGTCCGTGACTAGCCGAAGGTCTCGTAGCCTCGATCATGAACGACGGGAAAGATTTGCTCGATCGAATCGATCCACGCGTCGATCGATTCCGGTGATCGCCGGGCAGCCTCGACCAGCACCTCGATGGCCCTGAGCTTGTCCGCGCCGACGTGTTCCTGGAGGTTCTGTTCGGTCACCTCGCAGTAGGTCATGTGGAGCTGCCAGACGAACCGCATCAGGTAGCGGCATTCGTCCTGGTTCCGGTCGTCTGCCAGTCGTTTCTCAATTACCCGCTGGGTCCGCCGGCGCTGGGCATCATCGCGGAATCGGCCGCGGAGATCAGTGAGGCTCACTGCCGGACGGTAACAAGGCAAACAGTTAGCGAACAAAAGAAATAGATGGCTGGCGCCGCCGAAAGAGCTATCGGCATTGATCAGTGACCATCGGGGTCGCCGTAGTATCGGCCGAATTTTGGGCGGATATGGCATAGCGCGCTGGTACAAGCCGGTTTTCGTGTTGGTGCTGCATACACCCCGGCGCCACGAACCACAACCTCCACCGCGCCGACCATCATCATCGGCAGCCAAGCCAAGCACCAAACACACTGCCCCATAGCCCAAAACGACGGACCACTCCTGACCAGGGCTATGCCATATCCGTTGTTTTTTCGGCGATTACTACCGGAACCCCTAGTCGTCGCGGCGCGTCATCGGGGTGTTCCGCCGTGCACGCGAGGAGGATCGCGGAACATGACAACCGCTGACAGCAGCACTCGGGCGCGACGGCGCGAGGACCCACACACCTTTGAGGTCCTCGGGCGGGTCATGACCCTGCTATGCGATAACCCTGGTCCGCTGGCCGACTGCCTTGCGCCTCTTCTGTGGCCCCTTCTGACCGGCGGCGGGTATGCGCTGTCTTGGTGTGGCGTCACGCCCACCGAGAGCGAGGTCGCGGAATACCTCCTCGACGCCGCGGCCGACGACGACATGACCAGGGTCCTGCGACCCGGCGACGTGCGGTTCAGAGAAGGTCTCTCCTGCACGATCGTCGATGTTCGGGGCGTGCAGTTCCAGCTGCGCCCCGCGCCCATGGTTAGGCCCGAGACCTATACGGCGCTGGGCGAGTACTGGCGTATCGGCGAGCTGGCGCTTCCCCGCAGATGAGTTCGGGTGCGCGGCAACGGCGACCTATCGGAAAGGAGGAGTAGTTGGCACACGACAGGGACGTTCGGCGCACGACATACAGAACGCGACCAAGGTCGACACTCCACACGTAACCCCCTCTGGCGCTTATGGACGGATGGCCCGAGGTGTTGAGAATCGTTCTTGGCGTCGGAGAAACCTGTCGCAATGCCAGTCTCGGGTAGCTATTTGCACTAGACCGTGCAGGATGGTGCATCGTGACGAGTGGGGATTCGAATGCGGGCGACGTTAACTCGCCAGATGACCGACAGCCTGATGGTGTGCGTCTGCTTGGCTGGCTGTGACAGCCTGATTTGGCCCCGGCGTGACGGTCTGATGTGGCCCCATTTGCGGCGCGCCGGGTGGGTTGTGACGGTTTGATTTGGCCCCACCCCCAAGCTCGTTTTCGACATGGTCGTTTTCGAGCTGGTGGAAGGGGTCCGGGATGGAGCCTCGGGTGGAGTTGTTTGCTGCCATTCGGCGTGATGCTCGTGTCGAGGGTCTTTCTATTCGTGAGCTGGCTCGCCGACATCAGGTGCATCGGCGGACGGTGCGCCAAGCTTTGGCGGGCGCGGTGCCACCGGCGCGGAAAGCGCCAGTGCGGCGGGCGCCGAAGCTGGACGCGTTCAAACCCGCGATCGACGCGATGCTGGTGGAGGACACGACCGCGCCGCGCAAACAGCGCCATACCGTCCGGCGGACTCTGGCCCGGCTGATCGAGGAACACGGTGCGAGGGAGCTGTCGTATTCGACGGTCCGTGATTATGTGCGGGTCCGGCGCGTGCAGATCGATCTGGAGGCCGGTCGTCGTGTCGAGGCGTTCATCCCGCAGCAGCGCCTACCCGGCCAGGAAGCCGAGGTCGATTTCGGTGAGGTGTGGGTGATGCTGGGCGGGGTGAAAACCCGGTGTCATATGTTTGTTTTCTGGCTCGCCTATTCGGGGCGGTCGCTTCACCGTGTTTATCCGACGGCGGGGCAGGAAGCGTTCCTGGAAGGCCGTATCGAGGCGTTCACCGCGATCGGCGGTGTCCCGACGCGTCATATTCGGTACGACAATCTGACGAGCGCGGTGCGGCTGGTATTGCATGGCAGTGATCGGCGGCGGGCGGAGAATCCGCGCTGGGTGTTGTTTTGTTCGCATTACGGCTTCGATCCGTTTTATTGCCAACCGGGTTTGGCCGGGTCGCATGAGAAAGGCGGCGTCGAGGGCGAGGTCGGCCGTTTCCGACGCAACCGGTTGACGCCGATGCCGGTGGTCGATTCCCTCGACGAACTCAACGACCTGATCCGCGAGTGGGAGATCGGTGACCAGCAGCGGCGGATCGATGGGCGGGTGAACACGATCGCCCACGACTTCTCGATCGAGGCACCGCTTTTGGCGCCGCTGCCAGTCGAGGAGTTCGATCCTGGCCTGATCCTGCATCCGCGCGTGGATCGCTCAGCGTTGGTGACGGTGAGGATGGTGAAGTACTCGGTGCCCGCACGGTTGATCGGTCGCAAGGTGCGGGTGTCGTTGCAGGCATCCCAGCTGGTGATCTACGAGGGAGCGAAAGTCGTTGCCCGTCACCGCAGAATTGCCGCTCGCACCGGGTGTTCGGTGCAACTGGACCATTACCTGGAAGTTTTGAAGATCAAACCGGGTGCGTTCCCCGGTTCGACGGCGCTGGCCCAGGCCCGCGCGGCGGGAGTGTTCACCCCCGCCCACGAAGCGTTCTGGGCGGCGGCGCGGCGGGTCAACGGCGACGCCGAAGGCACCCGGGAGATGATCGAGGTGTTGCTGCTGCACCGCGGCATGAACCCCACCGATGTCATCGCCGGAATCAGCGCCGCCCTCAAGGTCGGCGCTGTCAACGCCGATATCGTCGCGGTCGAGGCCCGACGCCACGCCACCAGCAACCCCGGCGGGGCCGAATTGGGCCGTCACCACAGCACTGTCGGCCCCCGGCAGCGAGTCGTCAGCCTGACACAACGCCGGCTCACCGATCCGGCCGCGATCATCGCCGGGCTGCCTCCGGATCCGCGGCCCTTGCCGAGTGTCACCGCCTACGACGAGCTCCTGCCCCGCCGCGCCACCCCGACCACACCACCCACCGACAGCGAAAAGAGCAGCGCCTCATGAGCCCAGCCACCCCGCCCTCCCAGATCACCACCACCCTGCGGCGACGCCGCGGGCTGACCGAACAAGCCGCCGCCGCGGCCGTCGACCAGGCCTGCCGGCGACTACGCCTGCCCACGATCCGCGCCGTTCTCGACGAAGCGTTGACCGCCGCGAACCGCGAACAACTGACCTACCAGGGCTTCCTCGCCGAGTTGCTGCTCGCCGAATGCGACGACCGAGACCGCCGCTCTACCCTGCGCCGGGTCAAAGCCGCCGCGTTCCCCCGCCAGAAATGGCTCGGGGACTTCGACTTCGAGGCCAATCCCAACATCAACGCCGCGACCATCCACACCCTCGCCGCCGCCGACTGGATCCGCAAAGGCGAACCCCTCTGCCTCATCGGCGATTCGGGCACCGGCAAATCACACCTCCTCATCGCGCTCGGCACCGCCGCCGCGGAAAAAGGTTATCGAGTGCGCTACACTCTCGCCACGAAACTGGTCAATGAACTCGTCGAAGCCGCGGACGAGAAACAACTCGCCAAAACCATCAACCGCTACGGGCGAGTGGATCTTTTATGCATCGAGGAACTCGGCTATATGGAACTGGATAAACGCGGAGCCGAACTCCTGTTCCAGGTATTGACCGAGCGTGAGGAAAAGAACAGCGTCGCTATCGCACCAACGAAGCATTTTCCGGATGGACGAAAACCTTCACCGACCCTCGCCTCTGCGCCGCAATTGTCGACAGACTCACCTACGGCGGAACCATCATCCACACCGGCACCGACAGCTACCGACTCGCCCACTCGAAAACACAACACGCCAAAACACGGACCGGTCAAAACTCCACAACCACAACCTCGTCCCCACGATCACCGGCACCCAACACCCCCACGAACCGATCCAAATCAGCACGCAAACCCTCGAGCGAATAGCCACCCGATCCGACGAACCCGGACAACGACCTCGCTCACGGCCGGATAGTGTCGCCGCTCGTCGCCTGTCGCCTGTCGAGTGTCAACCACTGTCGTCGATCTTTCGGACAGAGGGCGCGTAGTGCGTGATGGGGTCCGTGAGAAGTTCCTGCTCCGAGGGATGGCTTGTTGTGGCCGAAAGCCATGATCCGGCGACGCGGGAGTTCGTCGGGTCGTTCCACCACAAAGTGGCGGTCGCCGGTTTGAATGCATAGACTTCGGTATCGATTCCGGCTGCCCACAGCTCCGAGGCCATTGCTTCCGCATCCGCCGAGTCTGCGTAGCATCCGGCAGCTACCGTTTTCCGGCTGTTCTCTTCGATGGCTTGGCGATAGTGGCGGTTGGCGGCGAGGATGCGGCCGAAGGAAGGCTTGTCTACAAGGATGTTCGCAGTCTCTCCACTCTCCGACGGTATTCGAACCGCAACTTCACCGTCGGGTGTGCCGTGGGCGAAGACATAGGTCGGCGGCTGCCCCTCGCCGCTGTCCCAGGGTGCCTGCTTGGCTTCGGGAAATTCGAGCCGTCGGCTTCCGTCGGGGTTTTCGACAGCGACGGGTTCGCTGGTCGAATAGCAACGGTCGGACCATCGCTGATCGGCGCGGGCCCAATTGACCCAGTTCTCATCTTGCCGGGTCGGAAACCCTACGCCGATTACCTTTCCGCTCGAATCCGCCAACGGGAAGCTCTCGATGTCGCCGATCTCGAATGAGCGAGACTTTCCGGTGAGAGGATCGGTGCCCACCAGAATATTCCGGCTGGAAGCGAAGTCTGCGCCGCCCAGCTCCGTCGCTACTTCCCCAAGAGGAGCACCGAAATGGCTTTCCGGTGTATGTTTCGCTACGGCCAAGAAACCGTCGGCCACGCGTTTGGTGGCATTCTGCATTATGCGGATCGGCGAGGTCATGTCATCTCCGGAAACACTGTAGTGCCATGCCAACACTGGGAAGGAAGACCGCTCGTGAAGTGCGCGATGCTAGCCTGAGCGACAGCCGCACGAGGTGTTGGCAACGATGAGGCTCCGGCAGAAAGCAGGGCGGTGGACGAGTCGGTTCCCGGAGTGATCCGCCAAGGTGACTGGTTCGTGCTGGTCGACCCGGCGTGGGAGACGAGCGCGCAGTCCGCGCTTCCGTCCGACATGATGGTCGGCGGATGGCTTCAAGAAGACGACGGCACGATCGGTCCTTTTCAACCGAATCCCGAGTATCGACCCAGCGCCGAAACCGTCCCGACCGACCCCATTGATGCCGTCCTGCGGCGGATCACTGCCGGTGGAGATGGTCGGCTCGGTGACGAATTGACCGCGATGGTCCGCGACTCGGTCGTGGCGGTCGGGTGTGATGAGCATGGCAGGCCGCTGATCGGTGCCAGCCCGGACGGAATCCCTTGTGTGGTCGTTGCTACCGCGGAACTGCAGAAGACCGGAATCGACGTCGACCGATGGCAGTCCATACACGGGGCGAAACTCGCCGAAATTCTACCCACCGGTGTCGAGATCTTCCTGAATCCCACCGGTGCCGCACCGTTCCGGCTTGCCTCCATCCCACGCTGATCGACACGGAAATTACCTGACCACATTGCCGTTGGGCCCCGTTGCAGAAAGTGTCGGGATCATCGGACCGCGGCACCATCACCAACACACCACCGACACCGACACCGACACCGACCACGGTGTGCCAGACGAACCCGCAGCCGCGCTCGGGCCCGAGGTAGCCGGGCGCAGCGGGGTCTACAGGATGCAATCGACTGCTTCAAACAGATCCTCGGCGCCCCCGACTTGTTCCCGCTTGACTCAACAGCCCGGAGTAAGCGCATCCTCCTTGGGATCTGAAGTTCACCGGCGACACCGAACTTTGGCGTGTCGTGCGATCAGAGGCCGATGCCTTGCAAGGCGTTGTCGGCCCAGCGGTCGATGATCTCCATGAAGGTCAGAAGCCGAAGAGGGCGGTCCGCTCCTCCTCGGTGAAGTTCGCCAGACCCGCCACGGCCCAGGGCTGGCTGCGGTAGTCGATCCAATTGCCGGCGTGGGTCTCACGCAGCATCGCCTCGCGCCACCGGGTCTTCTCCGCCTCGGGCAGGTCCGTGGTCCGTGGCTTCCAGTTCACGCACCTTGTCCGCGCGGCAGGTGATCCCCCACGAGATCTGCTTGGGTGCACCTGTGAGGTCCGGCCAACCCGCCGCCCGGGCGGCCTCGGCGTTGGCGGCGTTCACGGAGTCGTAGTCGCTCATGGATCCGGGGTGCGCTCGGGCACCGACACCTATCCGGATGTTTGTCGGGCCGAAAGCTGAAGGGTCAAGCGGGGTCTCGGGCCGGGGTGAGACCGGGTCAGCGGGCGGTGTGGTGGTGAGTGGCCGCGATCTGGCGCATGGTGGGCGTGAGGTCCATGCCGTCCATCGTCGTGGTGATGTCGCGGAGTCCCTCGGATGTGCCGACTGCATCGGCGATTCGCTCGATCAGCGCCAAGAGCTGGTTGCGTTGGTCGAGCACCGTACGGAACTCCTCGGCGAGAGTGGAACCTCGGTCGGGGTCGCGGCCGGCCAGGCAGAGTCCGCGGGCGGCCAGCGCGTCGTCGATCTCGGCCATCGTCAGCGTGCCGAAACTGCGAAGGGCCTCCAGGTCGGACCGGGTGTAGTCCATTAGATCGGCGAGGGTGTCGATCCCTTCCCGCCCGAGCATGTGCGCGACACGAGGGCTCAACATCGTGCACAACCGGGTCGTCGCCGGATCCTGCGGCGCGGTGGTTTCGCTCATCCGCTCCACCGTAACCACTGCGATGCGGGCCTTATCGCGGTCAGGCGGCGGAGCTCATCGTTCAGCAGTCCACCTGGAACGGGAAGCACTGAACATTCCCGCGCGGGGGCACCGACGTCGGCGCAACCGGATGCGGAACCCCAACCGCCGGCGCGGTCGGCCGGACATGGGAGGAACGATGCCCGCCCCCTCCAACGAGTACGGCGACGACACCGAATACCGCAACTCCGCCGACCGCAAGAAACCCCAGCGGCGACCAGCTTGCTCCGCCCCCGACTATCAGCGCACGTCCCCGTGACCGCCGTGCATGCGCCCGCACAGAGCGCCCCTTGCGCATATGAGCTCGTACTTGATGGACAGCCATAGCCACGGAGTATGACGGCACCCACCGACACATTCTGTTGTCGGACTTGTTGCGCGACAGATGATTCCATCGCTACTGCGTGCGATCCGGCGACACTCTGGTTGTGCCGTCACTGGACCGGCTCGGCCGCTCCCTGCAAGATCTGATCTCGATCGTGACCGGTCTTCGCAAGCGCGACATCGAATTCCGGTCCCTGCACGAAGCGATCGACACCACCACCCCCGGCGGGCGCCTGGTCTTCCACGCCTTCGCCGCGCTCGCGGAGTTCATCCGCGAGCTGGTCATCGACGGCACCAATGAGGGCCTCGCCGCCGCCCGCGCCCGCGGGCAACGCCTCGGCCGGCCCCTGGTGATGGCCACGCACGCCCACCAGGCCAAAGCGATCCGAACCCGCCCGGAGGAGACGGTTTCCTCGGTCGCCCGCCTGCTTGGGGTCTCACGCTCGACGATCTACAAGTACGTTCCCGAACTCGGCGATGGGAGTCGTGCCAGCAACCAGCAGCCGCCCCGCTCCCCCCACCATGTAGCGAGCAAACCAGCAGTCACACAAGGGGTATCCTCGGAACGCACCTACTCATCGGCGCACTCGGCCCACCCGTACGGGGGGCCGAAATCGCTGAGAGAGGAGGTGTGGCAGATGTCTGATGACCACGAGGCTCGCAACCGTCGAGAAAAGTGGAAGGATCGGGCGGCGACGTGGAGTCCTTTGGTCTTCTCATTCGCTCGCTGGGTTCAAGACGTCGTCGGCCGCCTGTTGGACTAGTCACCCGACACGGCCAAACCAGCAGTGGGCCTGACTAGCTCCCGCCTGGGTACCCCGCACACGCGGGGATCGACGTACTACCTGCCCCGCACACGCGGGGATTCGCCCTGAGATGGGGCGACAGATGCGTGCTCCCTGAGGGAACCGCGCCCAGAGGGCAGAATGAAGGCGCGCCACCGGTTCCACTCGGGGGGCGCCTTCATTGCGTTATCGCCAACCCGATGAATCTGGCCCGCCGTCAGGGAAGACCATGTGCGCACAGTACTGACCCTCACCCACACGGGAAGCGAGCCTGGCGGACTTACGCCAAGAAATGCGGCGAAAGACGTTGTGGCGACCGAGCCGCCTTATCCTGAGCCGAACATCAAAAGAACGATGGCATGTCGGGCTGTCTACCTGACGGTCCGGGGATGGGGGCGTTGTGACAGCCGCGCTATTAGCAGCATTGGCAGGAGTTCTCGGGGTGGCGATCGGTCGATTGTGGGATACCCGATCGGAGTCGGCGCGGTGGCGGCGAGACCAAAAGACAGCCAGCTACCAGCGTCTCGCCGAGCAGGGGACTGCTGCACGACCAGGTGACAGGTTGACCTGCCCCACCAGTTAGGTTCCAGTTGTGGTGGCTAACTGACAGCGCGGATGTTGTTGTTGTCGAAGGATAATTCGTACTCGATCGGAGTGGAGTAGCCCAGGGCGGAGTGGCGCCGCTGGCGGTTGTGGAAGATCTCGATGTAGTCGAAGATCGCGTTGGCGAGCTCGATTCGGGTCTTCCATTTCTTGCGGTTGAGTAGCTCGATCTGCATCGAGGACCAGAAGCTTTCCATCATCGCGTTATCGAGTCCGTCGCCGACGGTGCCGAACGAGGGCAGCAGACCCGCGGAGCGGATCTTCTCGCCGAAGACCCAGGACGTGAATTGGGTGCCGTGGTCAGCATGCACGACCCCACCGGGAGCGGGATGGCGATTACGGATAGCCATGTCCAAGGCGTTGACCACCAAGGTCGCGTCCTGCTTGGAATCGATCGACCAGCCCACGATCCGACGGCTGAACGCGTCGAGAACCGCAGCGCAGTAGACCCAGCCTTCTCGCGTCCTGTGTTGCGTTATGTCAGTGACCCACAACTCATTTGGCGCCAGCCGGTGGAACTTGCGGTTAACCAGATCATCGGCAGTCGCGACGCCGCGCAGGCGTTTGACCCGCGTCGGCCCGGGCAGCCCGTAGATGCCGGCTTGGGTCATCAGAACCGACACCGTTCGCGAGCAGACCTGCACGCTCATACCGAGGGTGAGTTCGGCATGGATTCTGCGGTACCCGTAAGTGCCCCGGGAGGCGACGTGGACCTCACGGATCAGCCCGGTCAGCCACTGGCGCCGCAGCTGGGTGGGTGTGGTCGGGGTGCGTTTGTGCTTGTAGTAGTTCTGGCGAGTAATTCCGAGGATTCGGCAGCATCGGTCCACTGGGGCCCCGGCGTCGACGAGAGCGTCGATCACCGGGTAGACCCTTTTGGGCGGGGCTTGTCCTCGCCGAGGAATTTCGTTGCTTGGCGGATGATCGCCAACTCGCTTTCCAGTTCGGAGATCCGTCGCCGCGCCGCCCGTAACTGCACCGACTCGGTAGAGGAGGTACCGGGTCGCAGTCCGCGGTCGATCTCGTCTTGACGGACCCATTTTGACAGCGTCACTGGATGAATGCCTAGCTCGACGGCTGTCTGCTTGGCTTGTCTGCCTGCGCGTACCAGCGCGACTGCTCGCGCACGGAACTCGGGAGGGTAGGGGCGGGGCACGGCGTTCAGCCTTTCGTAAAGGCTGTCAGTTAGCCACTGGAACTGGAACCCAAGGGGTGGGGCAGGTCAAGTTGTCACCTATCCGTGCAGCAGTCCCAACCGTCTTCGCCGGCACCGGACTGTCGGTGACCGAGCACCTGCACCGCAGCGTCGGCAATCTGCTCGACTTGCGTTCGCTGGCACCGGATCTGCCGATCGCACCCACCGTTCAAGGCTTCACACGCGCCGATTACGAGTTGTGCCTGGACCTCTACGCCAAGGCCGGTATCGATCTGGCCGCCGAACCGATCGTCGCGATCGGTAGTGTCTGCCGCCGCCAGAACACCAGCGAAGCCGCCGAGATCATCACCGCCATCACCGACGCCGTCCCCGGAATCCGGTTGCACGGGTTCGGAATCAAAACCTCCGGGCTCGCCGACTACGGGTCACTCTTGGCCTCCTCCGACAGCACCGCCTGGTCCGACACCGCCCGCAAAGAGAAGATCCTGCTACCCGGCTGCACCGGACACATCAACTGCGCCAACTGTCTGCGCTGGGCCTTCCAATGGCGCGAAAAGGTCCTCGCCTCGTTGGCCGGGCACGCCACCCGAACCCCGATTTGCCAGAACCCTTCCCGTCGCTCGGTGTCCAGAAAACTGGACAGAACCACCCGCACTTCACACCGGTTGGCGCTGTCTGGATTCCGTGATGAAGCCGCCCGCCTCGAACGTGACACCAGCATCCGGTGGGCCCACCGCGACGGCATGAGCGTGCGCCAGATCGCCACCCTCATGGATCTCAGCCCCGCCCGAGTCGGACAGATCCTCGCCGAACCCGATCACGGGCAGCTCGTGGACCAACTTCGCGCGCTGCGACAGAAATGGGGTGTCGACAGCGAACCGGCGACCCGCGCCGCCGCCGATCACATCATCGCCACCCTCACCGCCGCCGAACTCGCCGACACCGCCCCCGAACCTGTCGGTGCCCGAGGCCATCATGAGAAAGCCGATCCGACGGATCCGGCACTGTTCGACATCGCCTGACCTGCTCTGCTCGAAGAGGTTCGCGACGATGCGGTCCAGTCGGGAGGAACGCATGTACCACCACCCGCACACCCTCGCCACGGCGATCTGCTCTGCGGCAGCTGCCGCGGACAATGCCTCACCGAAAACGCACCCCTGACCCCCGAGGCCGCCGACGACTCTGTGAACGCGTCGATACCGAGCCCGGCAGCCTGATCCATGTCGACGTCAAGAAGCTCGGCCGCATCCCGACCGGCGGCGGCTGGTGCGGACACGGGCGCGGCAGCCCGAAAGCCTTGGCCGCCAAACACGTCGGCCCCGGTACCGGGCGCGGCGGCTACACCTACCTGCACACCGCGCTCGACGATCACTCACGGCTGGCCTACACCGAGGCCCTCGACGACGAGAAGGCTGTCACCGCCGCGGACTGGTGGCTGCGCGGCCGGATTCTTCGCCGAGCACGGCATTACCGACCTGCGGCGCGTTCTCACCGACAACGGTTCGTGCTACCGGTCCGGCCGGTGGGCACGTTCTGGAATCGACTGCGACCGTGCACAAACGCACCCGGCCCTATACGCCCCGCACGAACGGGAAAGTCGAACGATTCAACGGCACCCTGGCCCGCGAATGGGCCTACATCCGCGAATACGATTCCGAACAGGGTCCGACGACTACATCTAACGGGTTCCCGGTCGCCACAACCTGGACCTCTCATTTTAATGCATACTTCTGCTCCGAATCAGTCGGCAAGTGGCGTATACCTATAGGTCGCTGGCAATCTCCGCACAGCGACACGGGAGGCAGTGGGGTGACTGAGTTCTACGAAGATGTGGCCAAGACGCTGGGGGTAACAGATCTCCGGCCACTTCGACCGGGTGGACAGAAGCGAGTCTTCGCAGCCAAACGGGGCACAGAGAACGTCGTCTTGAAGGCGGTCGAAGTCCTACCGCCCAACCAGGCAGTCGTACTAGAGCGAGCCAAGCGTGAGGTCGCGCTGCTGGCCAAGGTGTCGAATGCTGCCGGGCGGCGCATTGTCGCTCTCCGTAGCGGACTGGCAACAGTGGGCGACCCCGCCCAGCCATCTGCCGTCGGCTGGCTGGAAGAGATGCTCGACGGCCAGGACCTCCTCGATCTGATTACTGGCAACCCGTGGCCCCAGGAAGAGGCGCTCGATCTCATCCTTGGTCTCGCGCGAGCGTTGACCCACCTTCATGACGACGAGGTCGTTCATCGTGATCTGAGCCCAGGGAACGTCCGTCGCCGGAACGACGGCACGTGGACGCTCCTCGATCCCGGCCTGGCCCGCCACCTCGCCGAGATGTCGCTCACCGGTCTGTACCAACCAGGGACGGCTGGGTTCCGCAGCCCGGAGCAGGTTCCTGGCGGGACCCCTGACACTTTCTCGGATATTTACGGCGTCGGGATCCTCGGGTTCGTTGTGCTGACTGGGATGTATCCGATCGACCCCAGCGGCGCTGAGGACGAGTACTTCAGACGGCTAGTGCAACAGCAGCCCGCGCCGGTCAAGACACTACGGCCGGACCTCGATGACGGGTTTGCCACGATCATCGATTGTTGCCTGAACAGGCAACCAGCCAGACGGTACCTGGATGCGGCTGAATTGCTCGAAGCCCTCAACGAGATCACTACCGGGACGGCCCGGTGACGATCCTTTTGCACGATGGCCGCCGCCCAGGACATTTGGGTTGGCTGAAGGAGACGGTGACTGCGGGCTTGGCAGGTGGTGCGATCCTCAACCCATTCTGTACGCCACCAGTATCGGTCCCTCGGCATCCGTCGGCTCAGAATGTTATAGCGGACCTGCGCGGCGGCTCAATATTTGAGGAGATCGGACCCGAGATCCTCTTTGACTCCGCAACATGGGCAGCGACCTTACCTAGCACTGATCAATGGGAGGTCTACGACCAGTGGCCGCTCTGGCCGCACCACACTCGCGGCGATCTCCGCGATGCTGACGCGATCGCTGACCACGTCCGCGGAGTATTCGCCATTCAGTCTGATCTCGATGTTCCGTTCCTAGCGCCTACAGTGGCCGTCGACAGTCCGACCGGCCAGACTGCTGCAACGGCGCTCGAACTTGCCGCAGAATCCATCCGACAACAGCGAGGATGCATTCTCACCATCTGCGGGGTGAATAGCTTCTGGCGCGCTGGGCCCGCCCTCGACGCGTTTATGGGGAAGGTCGCGCGCCTGCGCCCCAAGGCCTACTACGTGATCCCACTACGCGACCGGTCAGGCTATCCAGCCGATTTGACTGATGCTGACGCAATCGCTGGCTGGCTCCGTTCGATCCACTCGCTCGCGCTGCGTAGTCGAGTCGTCGCCGGCTACACGGATTATCTTGGAATCATCGCTGCGGCAGCGGGCGCCGACACCGTCGGCACAGGATGGGACCAGGGACAGCGGGTGTGTAATCCGGACAGCTTCAGGGGGACCGAACCCGGCGGCAAGAACGTTAACTACAGCCCTCACCCAGCTCTACTGGCGCGCTTTACCGAAACGACCGCCCGCGGCCTTCACGACCTCGCACCGAAATTCGCTGAAACAATGCGATGGGGCGAACCAATCCCGGCCGACATGCGCGAACATCGCGAGCAGCACCTCAGCGCCCTCCGCAAACAAGTGGCCTCGGTTCTGAAATCAGGACCATTGCATACCGACCGGTTTGCGGAGGTGCACCGCATGTTCGTCGGTGCGGACTTGTCTTGGAACCATGCGATCGCCCTCAGGTCGAAGGACGTTGGCCGCCGAGAGAAGGCCATGTGGTTGGAGGGAATGCGTAGTGGCTTTGAGGCGTATGTCCGCGCTGAGCGGTGAAACTTTACGAACGTGAAGTCGGCGGTGCGCCGATCAGAGCAGCCAGAATGTGCTCGGACGCGTGGAGGCGGGTTGCGTCGTCCGGCAGAACAGCCTTCGGGCGTGTAACCCAACGGCCGTCAACTACGAGGCCGACCCGGTACAGCCGTGCCTGTTCGGCAATCGTCTCGGTCGGCACTCGCGCGCGGCCGAGGACAAGAACGGCGCCATCAGCCCACAGCCGGTATCGGTGAACTTGAGACAAGCCAGCCCGCCAGTCATCAACCTTTGCCTCGATCGCCCATTGTCGGCCGAGGGGGACCATGCCCGCGGCGCGCTTGAGCCGACCTCGTCGGATCTCCAACGCACCGATACTAGTAAGCCTCCGGATGTACCGTTCGGCAGCATTCTGTGAGACTTTCGCGGCAGCTGCCAAGGCTGCTGGCTCCATCCAGCGGCCTGCCGCCGCAACAAGGCGGCAGTCGTGCTGCGACAACAACGGTGGAACGGCACAGCTTAGGCGCTGCCCAACACGAGAAGGCGCAAGCGCAACCAAGTCAGGGACTCCCCACGGACCGCGGAACTCTCCGATCGCGACTACACCGCCACGGGCTCCTGGGAGACCAGCAGCTACCTCACGCAGCGTGGTGTTCAGCGCGGCCTCTGCACGCGGCTCGAAGCTCGGTGTGAGCACCGGCCGCTGGGAAGGAATTTCGAGTACGGCGCCTGCACTCACTGCAGCGAAATCAGCGATCTTAGCGGCGTCTGGGAGAGCTTCTGTGAACGCTGCCAACGCCGGACGTTCCAGGAGAATTGCATTGGTAGCTGACACGTTGGTCACCTTAGCGCCCATCGAGGGGATGAAAGCCTAGATCGCCTTCTAAGGACGGCGTTAGCTGTGTCGCGACGCTACAGCAGCCCATCCCATACCGCCAATAGGCCGCCGCTCACGCTCAATGGTGACAAATAGCGTGATCAAGGGACAGATATCTTGGTCAGCCACAGCGGACTACACGACTTGTCCGTGATCACTGACGGCTGGAACAGCGACTGAACAGCAAAGTAGCTCAGGATCAGCTGCGCCGTGATCTGGGTTCGAGTCGCGAGACACTCCCGCTTTTGGCCCCTGGTGTGGGTCGGTTCTGCACACGAAGGCGGGCAGGCACCGCCTGCCCGATAAGGCCTGCCTTTTCCGCGCAGAGGCTCGCGGGTCAAGGGTGGCCGCAGGCCATCGGCGAAGCCGACGCGCAGCGCCCTTGAAGCGTGAGTGGCGCGGGAACACAATGCAGGCCGACCCACACCAGGGCCACGCGGCCGAAGGCCGCGCAAGCTCTTCCGTGAGCGCCAGCTCGCGCACGCGGGCGCCCTGTCGCCCGCGCACCACGTCTACGACGCCAGCCGCCGAACGAACCTATCCGAGAACCGAACTCACGGATCAGTAAACCGCCAGCCAACACCATGACTCAGCCACTGGAAGCGACGCCGACGGCGTCGATACCACCAACCCAACGCAAGATCCGCACGCGACGCAACCACCATGCCAACTGTTCTTTTTCTTTTTTCTTTTCTCTTCTTCTCAGATCCACACTCTGACTTACCTACCCACCCAACTGTCCCTCCCACCCACCACCTTGGAGATCAAATGCGCACGCAGTGTGTGTTTGATCTCCAAGGTGGTGGGTGGGAGGGACCACCCCGAAAACCCAGGTCAGAGTGTGGATCTGAGAAGAAGACCTCAACAAGTGATGAACAGTCGAACTGTTCATCACTTGTTGACCGAGTGTCGAGTGATTGTCGATCGATTGTTGACCACTTGTTCAACAAGTCATGAACACAAACCGGTCCGACCAGTCAGCCTCACGACACGATGAAGATCGCCGAATCGAGGGCCGAGATGCCGACGCCCGCTCCCTCAGCGGCCTGATTGTGTGCCGCCCCCACGTCTGCATCAAGGGCGAGGCGCTACGCGTCGGCTGCGCCGATGGCCTTCGGCCACCTCACCCTTGACCCAGCCGCGGATGACGGCCGGCCGCACTGCGGGAGGAAGCGGGCAAAGAACCGGTTATCTACAGGTGATTCGCCAACCGGCACAGCGAATACCGTGCACACCACAGAACCAACGATCGCCAACCCGGCAACCCCCAAGCACACGAAAGCGCCCCGACCCAACGAGGGCCGAGGCGCTGGTCGCCGAGCGAACTACACGGTCGGCGGAAGGTAGGTGCCGCCGCTGTATACGCGGCCGACACCGACCTCCGCAGGGCCGACGTACACGAATCCCTCGATACGGGCCCCGATCTTGATGCCTTCGGCACCGCTCTGGCGGATCGCCGCGAACAGCGCGCGCTGCACGTCACGGTCCATGTACAGCGACCGCATCCCCTCGTCCTCCTCGTCGGCGCGAATGCCGGTGTCCACGATCAGGATCGAGTCGATGACCGGCTGACCGTCGACTGCCGGCGTCGGCTTGCGGTTCACCCAGAACAACGGCTGTCCCTCGCTGTTGCGACGTTGGCGTCGCACCGCGGCGATGATTTCACCGGTGAGCTCGTCGCCGGGCTGCACGTTGCGGCCGAAGGCGTTGCGGGCGTTGCCGCCCATGAGGTCGGCGTTGATCTGGTCCAGGTCACTGATGGTCATTTTCGGTTCCTCCAAGTAGGTGGGTTGTGCTGGTGGTGAAGGGAATTGATGGGGCAAGCGGGTGCACCTGCCCTCGAAGGGCTCTGCCCGGTGGGGTGGCCGGAGGCTCGCGGGTCCAGGGTGTTCATCACGCAGTGACGCCGTCGGCGCCCTTGACGCGGGAGAAGCGCCACCCCGCACACTCCCGAACCACCCAGATCGGTTATCGGCGAATCCCGTTCAGCTGATCAAGGTCAAGGTGGCCTCCTCGTCCTCCGGCGGGTCCTGACGCTCGTCGCCGTGTTCTTCGGTGACTCGCTGCGCCGCGGTGAGCGTGCGAGTCACGGCCGACTTGCTGATCTCCAGTTGGTCGGCGATCCGCGAGTGCGACCAGCTCTGTTCGTGCTTCATCCGCAGGATCGCGGTCACGGTGTGTCCGGGTCGCGGCGCCCGGCCGGATCCGCGCTGCACACCAGTTCGGCGACTGCGGCCCACCGGTCGATGCGCTGAATCGAATCGGTGCGCTGCGGGTGCGCACCCACCTCGATCCCAATCCGCTGCGCACCATCCAGCTCCGGCGCACCACTGTGGGCGGTCAGTTCACTAGTCATCGACCGGGTTTCGGTGTGCACCTCCCGAACCGAGACGGTGCGTACCGGTTCAGGCATGCACTCCGTTGCCGACTCGGTGCGCTCCGTCGGTTCTGTCTCGGTGCGGTCGGTGCGCGCGAGCACCAACAGAGCGACGGTGGCCTGCCCGATCGCGCCGTCGACGATGAGCGGGAACAGCCATGCCAGGTGTTCGCTCATTCCCACCTGGATCGACAGTTCTTTCAACGCGTCGAACGACAACCGGAACGCGATACCCGCGATCGCCGCTGTCAGTGCGACAACAGCCCAGTACGCCAGCTTCGCTTTGCGTTGAGCGCGCACGAGCAGGCCGACGCCGTGGGTTGCTGCGAGCAACGCGATCGGCGGGAAACTGGCCACGACCGCGGCCACCACCTTCTTGTCCTCCGGTGCGTTCATCCAGGCGTGCACGATGTTCCCGCCGATCGACATCGCCGCGACCAACAGCAACTCGCCCCAGAAGAACCGCACCGCCGACACCTCCTCGCGAGTGCGCGCACCAGCCTGCGCACCGCTCGGCGTCGGGTGGTGCGCACCGGAATCGCTGCGCACCGCTGCCATGGTCTGTGCACCGTTCATCGGTCGAACCCTTCCCACTCCATCTCCGGCGCCGAACCGTTCACGCTCGGCGGTCCGGCAACGGCATCGGCGTAGCCGGGTGTGTCGGCGAAGTCCGGAGGCTCCTCGGTGGCTGCGAACCGGGTGTCGGCGATGTCGGTGCGTTCCCAGCCGCGGTCGCGTTCCAGCAGTAGCGCGTCGCGTTCCTCGGTGACCCGGTTGAGCTCGCCGGTCACGCTCGCCAGCTCCTTGCAGATCTCATCGACGTCACTGCGAAGCCCGTCGAGCTCGACTCGGCGGTCGGAGCGGTCGTCACGAAGGTAGTCCAGCGTCGCAGCGACGCTGTCGCGTTCATCGCGAATCTCTGTGACCGTCTCGTAGGCGTGGACGACATCCTGTTCGAGAGTGTTGATCTTGTAGCCGCGGTGAGCGATGACGATGTCACGCACCCACACCCCGCACTGCTGCGGCGAGTCGAACTCCCACGGCGGCGACTCCTCGATCAGCAGTGCGCGTTCGTCGATGGTGAGGTCAAGTTGTGCTGCCTGCCGGTCGATTTCGGGATCATGCCAAACCGGCTTGGTCGCCTCCGGTCCCTCGAATTCGGTGACCTTGGCCTGCAACTCGTCACGCTCGATGATCAAGGCGCGCTCGCGCTCGCGGAAGTCCGCGAGCTCCCGGAGCTGCTGTTCAAGACGAGCGAACTGCGCCTTCGCGGCCTGATCCAGCATCGGATCCTGTACGGCACCGGCCTCGGCCCACCGTTCTTGCCACCAGGTTTCCTCGGCCAGATCCTGACGCTGCATCTGCGCGATCCGCGCGTTCGCGGCCTGATCCTGCTGCGGCATCGGCGCTGACCAGTACTGATGCAGACCAGCTGCGCTCGGCCCGGCAGGCCACTGCGGCGCCTTCCGTGCCGAACGGATATCCCGGCGCTGCTCCAGCCCTTCCCTGGCCCGCGAAACCCGCTCAGCCAGGCGCGCCTTCAACGCGGAGATCCCAGTCGGGGCCGGACCCCACACCGGGCGCTGCGGCACGTTCGGATTGTCGGCGTAATGCGCGCTGACCAACGCCATCACCGCCTGACCGCGCTCCTCACGCGTCAAGTGCTGCTGGACGTTGATTACCTCAGCGATGGCGCGGCGCTGGTGGGCGTGATTCCACTGCCACCGCGAGAACTCCTCGGGGGTGGCGGGCAGGGTCTCGTGCATCCGCAGACTGTGGGAGCGGTGTCTACCGATGACCTCTTCGACGCCGGCGCGCTGCTGGATTCGTTGATTGGCGAGCAGCAGTTCGTGTGCGCGCATCGCCTCCCGCAGCTGCTTCATAGCGTCTTTGCGCACCCGGCGCGGAACCTTGGTCTTACCTGGGTTGCGGGCCTGCCACGCCGCGACCACCGCAGCGGCCGACCGGCCCAAACGGGTAATCTCGCGGGTCATTTCGTCTTCGGGCGTCAGATCGGACATAGCGATATCTCCTTGAGGTTGGTTGCTTGATGTCGTGGGAGGTGTCAGTCAGTGGCGGCCTGGTCATCGGCGGCCTGGTGCTCGTCGACATCGCGGGCCTGCCAGTCGCGCCACTGCTCAGCGGTCCAGCTGTAGGGCTTGGCCGTGAAATGCCGGTAGCAGCCCGCGCACTGGTACTCGGGCACATCCATGCCCGGTGCACGGAACGCGTCCGCATGGCAGTTCGGGCACTCGGTCGAGTCGTCGACATCGTCGAGGTCGTCGTCGTTGTCGGCGATACCCCAGGTCGGCCACTCGTCGCGAGCAGTCGCCACATCCACGAAAGCGGCGTCCAGGATGGCCTGGTCCAGCTCCGAGAAGGTCGTCTGACGGTCGTAGCGGCGGTTGAACTCCGCCCGCAGCGCCCCCAGGTGCAGCGCCCACATATCGATCACGGCCTGGCTTTTGCACTTCCAGGTCGGCGGCCCGGCCTGACGGACACGACGCAGTTGGGCCTTCGCGTACGTGATCTCGCCAACCAAGGCCGTCACCGACAACAGCAGCAAATCCGCCTGGTCACCAGCCAGCAGATCGACGTTGTAGCCGTCGACGGCTTCCAGATAGGCAGCGCGAGAGGGGAAATAGTCCGGCAGCTCCGCCATGCCCGCCCGGGCCAGCTGGAGGCTGCGCAGCTCGGCCTGCTCGGCCGGGGCCAACGACCGACCCGCCTTCCGCGCCTCGGCTTCCGACAGCAGCTCACGAGTCCGGCGACTGGCCCTGGCATCGACCACCCTGGTCCCGGCGTAGATCGCGGCCATCACAGCAGCGTCCGCGACAACGGCGACGATGGCGGTCTGGATGAGAGTGCGGTTCATGACGATTCCTTTTTCTTTCGGCTGAGGGGATTTGTTGAGGTCAGAGGTCATCGCTGTGCACCGCCGTCCGGCTGCGGGCGGGCGGTGGCGATCCCGAGCCGGGCCGCCACCAAGTCGGCCAGCGCGTCGAAACTCGGCGGCAGGCTTGCCCAGTTCTGCACCGGGGCCGGATCGTCGCCGTCCAGGACATCGATGCGGTCCGCGTCCGGGTCAAACACGATCCGCACTCGGCCGTCGAGCTGCATTCCGGTCCGGCTGCCATCGCGGCCCATCGCGACCGATCGCCCGGACATCGCCGCCAGGAACAGCAACGAATTGCCGTAGTTGGAGAACGGATCGCGGCGCAGGAATGTGCGGCGGCGCCAGGCGCGGAACCTCGCGGTCATGTTCTCGGCCATCGGATTACCGCCCCTCGGCTGCAGGCAGAACCGGCTGCACGACGGTGCGGCGCATCGGTGCGGTGATGGTGTGAGCGCCCTTACCGATGTGGCCGCCGATCGCGACCGCGGCGATAGCGATCCACCGCGCGCCGGTAGCGATCGCGCGACCGAGCAACACGACCGAATCGCTCGGGCCGGGTCGGCCGGCGGCGGTCCACCAGCCGAATCCGGCCCAGAGTCCGGCGTAGACAGTGAGCGGGCCGGTAATCGGCACCGGGACCGGCGCGAACAACACGACACCGAACGCAGTGGTATCGACAATTCCCGGCGCCCACAACCGGACGGTGTCACGGACGGTGTTCGCGCCGCTGATGGCCGGTTTCACCCATTCCTCGGCGCGGCCACCGCCAGCCACCAAAGGCACCGGGATCGGAGCCACCACGTCGGCGTGGGCGACCAGGTCGGCGATGTTGTTATCGGAAGCCAGTTCCGCGTCATAGCGGGCGAGGACGATCTCGTCATCGGCGTGGGGTTCGTTCGGGTCGATGCTCATGGCAATTCACGCTGCTTTCGGGGTGAGGGCAGGCGAAACCGCCTGCGGGGATGTGGATTCAGCGAGCTTGGGAAGCGGACGCAACTGCTCGATGTCGAGCGGGGAGACGTGCCCGAAGACGGCTTTGCCGCCACGCACGTGCACGATGTCGCCCGGCCCGAAATTCGCCAGCACAGCGGGCGGGACCAGGAAGGTGTCCTCGGGTTGGACGTTGCCCTCGTCGCCGATGCGGTGCCCGCCGATCAACTTCCGCGACAACGCCAGACGGGGGCGGGTGCCGATCTTCTCGGCGAGCTGGCCGGCACCGTAGGAACGCATCGCGAAAATGCCGCCCGAGCAGGAATCGATGAGGCGGTGGCGGGCATCGTCATTCGGGCCGACACCCATCCAGGACTGTGCGAACCACACCGACCCGACCCCCGCCGAGCGCAGCAGC
Organism: Nocardia sp. NBC_00403; assembly: GCF_036046055.1. NCBI lineage: Bacteria > Bacillati > Actinomycetota > Actinomycetes > Mycobacteriales > Nocardiaceae > Nocardia > Nocardia sp. NBC_00403. Next base: position 3,407,414 of record NZ_CP107939.1, on the reverse strand, counting down.
TCCACGATGCGCGCGGCGCCGTCGTCGCCGCAGACTTGGGCGAACTCGTCGCAGAACAGCTCGATGCATCGACCGTGGTCGGTGTTCGCGAGCCCCGCGATCATCGCGATCAGCGCCGAGAACTGCGCTTTCGCCAACGCGGGTGCCGTGGTGCCTTCCAGGCAGCAATACACCAGGTCGTAGTCGGTGAGGTCGCGGTCGCCGTCGAACGCCGACCCCAGCTCACGGAACAGGTTCGCCATCGTTGCCCGCTCTGCGGCCAGGGGTGTCGCGGTCTTGCTGGTCGTGACCGCGGTGATGTCGCTCAGCTCACCCGGGTAATTCGCCCACCGAGCCCGCAGCACACCGGCATCCATGCGCCGCAGGAACTCGATACTGTCGCGCGGCGGGTCCTGACCTTCGCCGAGCTGCTTGTCAGGGTCGGGTGCGTCGACGACCAAATGGATGATCGTCTTACGCATTTGCAGGTAGTACGCCTCGGCGGGGTCGACACCGCTGGCGTCCATACCCGCACCGACCAGCGCCTCCAACCGCGGCCGCAGATCATCGGCCGTACCGACCCACAGCGACAACTGGCCACCGTCAGGCCAGATCAACACCCGCTCGGGCGGGATGCCCAGCTTCAGCGCCGCGGCTTTCACTTTGCGGGCCGTGGCGCGGGCATCGCGCGCGCCCTTGATATCGATCGTGATCGCCAACGGCCGACCGGGCCGATCGCTGCGCCACCACTGCTGATGCATCCGCCACGCCGTCGCCCAGAAGCTCAGGATGGTGCGCACCATCGCAGTGGTCTTGCCGCTGCCGGGATTGCCCAGCCACACCACGTGTTCCCGCAACGCCAACCACGGAACCGTGAACAACGACTCGTGACGGCCGGTGAGCCGACCAGCCATCGACTTGGCCGGATCCATCGACGAGCGGCGAGCCGCCCGCCCGATCACCGGCTCCGGGCGCACCATGCCGCAGGTCAACGGAATGGTGTTGCGCGACATCCGTTTTGCCGCCGCCATCTCCCGCTGATCCCGGGCCCAGCTCGCCCGCTGCGTCCGAGCAGGCGACTTGCGGCCACGGGTTTCCAGCAGATCGGCATAGCGGGCGCTGACCAGCGCGGCCAGCATCATCCCGGTCGGCACGATCGCCACACTCGCCGACGCGACACCAGTGACCGGCATACCGGCCAGCACCTCGTCGACGCCGCGCAATACGTCCTCACGCGGCCCGGACCAGCCGTCCAGCGCCAGAGCCGCCAGCGGCAGCGAACCGGCACCGAATGCGAAGTTACGCAACCGAACTGGTGTCAATGTCCATAGCCACGACGCCGCGAGCGCGGTCGCGCCTACTGCGGCGGCAGCGCCGCTGAACACTGCGGCGACTTCGAGGGATCCCAAAGCGTCAGCGCCGTCGAAGAAGTCGGGCAAGCTCCAGCCGTCCAGGTGTTCCAGCGGGCCGATGTGCGCGCCCGAGATCGGTGGCGCTTCCGGCGTGATCTGCGGGACACCCGCCGCTGGCGGCTGTGTGACCGGTGTCGGTGCGTAGGGCTGGCAGTCGGTCGGGGTCAGCACCGGAGTGCACGACGCAGGCGATTCGAGGAATTCGTTGGTCATGAGGCTGCACCTCCAGCAGCACGCAAACCCTGGCCATCGACGGCCGGAGGGTTGAGCAATTGGTTGAGGTCTTTGACGAGCAGGCCCGGATCACCCGGACCTGGTTGCGGGAGAACGGAAGCCGCCGCGCGGACACGGGTCGCGACTTCCGGTGAATCGCAGTAGTAGATGAGGTCATGTGCCTTGACCTGAGCTGCTGCCTTGTATGCCGCAGCCAGCGTTGTCCGGGCGTCGCTGCTGCCTTTGCGGGTCAGTTCGACCTCGATCGCGTGCAAACGACCGAGGTTGTCGGTCCACTGGCCGTCGTGCAGATGCGGGCGGGAAGCACCCAGCGGGACCTGGCCAGCGTTGGCGTGCCACAGCAGCCGTTCGCTGATCCACCCGTCATCGCTGCCGATCTCGTTGCCCGCCAACGCCAGACGGGTCAGCGCGACCATCTCGTGGTGGCGGGCGTCCTTCGGGCGCGGCAACCACTCGTCGACCTCGAACTGCAACAGCTTCGAGGCGATAGGCGCGGTCGGCACCACCCACGACGGCCCCGGCACCGGACGCAACTGCTCGTGCACATCCAGCACCAGACCGGCCTTCCGCAGGCGCCGCCACACCCGGTAGGCGTTGTTCTCGCTCGTGCTCAGCAGTGCTGCGAGAACCGTCATCGGCACGCCACGCATCTCGGCGATCCACTGCACCGCCCACATGTCACGCGGGCCGATACGCACGCTCATCGGTCGAATCCCTCCCATCCCCCACCCATGGCGGTGTCCAAACCGGGCATCGTCGCGGGACCAGACAGCTCGGGCAGTTCGATGTGGCGAGCCCGCGGCGCCCCGAGGCGCTGCATCACTGCTGGGGTCGCCAGCCGCTCCAGGTCCGGGTCGTAGACGTGCATGGACTCCCGGTCCAGCAGGTCATCCACCACGCGGCCCATGCTCGCCAGCTCCCCAGAAAGGCCCGCGATCCGGCGATCACGATCAGCGATCACCGCACGCAGCCGCTCAATCTCGGCGACCAGGTCCGCACGCTGATTCACAGGGATGCCGGCGGCCCGACCCGGTCGGGTATCGCGGTCTTCGATGCTGGTCATCGTTCGAACCCTTCCCATGCGTCGCGGTCGATCTCCGACCACGAGAGGTATTGCGGCGGAGGCTGTTCCAATTGCTGGCCGGACCTCAGCCACTGGCCGGGCATGCGGCCTGGTGTCTTGATTTCGACCGGTTGAGCGAGTTCGACGTGGATCTTGCGGTCGGTCTGTCCCAGCCGGATCGCGGCGGCTGCCAGGTGCGGCAGGTCGGTGATCGAGACCAGATCGGTAGGCACCGGCGGCTCGTTCGGCATGGCGGGCTGCTGGTTTCGGCGGCGGTTCATCGCTCGAACCCGTCCCACTCCCACGCCGGTTCCCGGTCGTGGTCGTGTTCGATCTCTGGGGGCTCGGGGTGCGGGTCCACTCCGTGACGGAGCATCGCCAGCTCTTGCCGGGCACGTGTCGCGCGAGCGACCGCTGCCAATTGGGCTGGCGTAGCTGGTCGCTTCGCCACCGCTTCCTCAACCCGATACAGGTGTGCCGACAACGGGTCTCGTCCACCACGCCGAGGCCGGATCGCTTGCGCTGCAGGCTCATTGCGATTGCGCGGGCGCATCCCGTCCATACGCAGCTGACGAACCGTCGCGAGCCCGTCAGGCGCCGTACCCCAGTAAAAGGTCGGCACCCCGAACTTCTCGCCCTCCAGGTCCGGTAGATCCCGGGTACGCGCGTCCTTCGGCCCGATCATCGCGCCACCCACTCAGTCGGCGCGGTCGGCGCCACACGAACCGGGTGCACGCAATCGGTCCGGTGCACCTCGTCGGCGCGGCAGATACTCGGTGACGGCTGGTAGCTCTGCTGATCGACCAAGGCGACACCGCATCCGACTAACGCGACCAGCAAACCCAGCACCAGCAGTGCGAGCTGCACTTGAGTGGGCAATGCCTGGAACAGCCGGGAGCCTGCGCGAGCGGCCGCAGCGTCCGTTCTGGCGACAGGGCCGATCACAGCGGCCGCCTCCGCCCAGTGCCGTCCAACTCACGGTCCGGCTGCGGGTACTCCTGGAGCTTCTCCGCCTCCTCCCGCGCCATCACCGCCCACTCCACCGGCCATTTCATGTCCCGGGCGGCGTAGCGGAGACGGTCGACTGTGCTCTTGACGTTGACGCTGCCGAATTCCCTATGCGCCCACGACGGGCCCGGCTTGTCGTAACGATCGGCGTAGGCCTCCAGCGACTTGTAGCGGGCCTGCAACGCGATGGTCCGCGCCTGCAACAGCTGCTGCTCACGGATGATCGCGTCCAACTCATCCAGCAGATCGGCCGGATCATGCTGCGGCTCATTGATGCTCATCGCCGCACACCCCACTTGCGAGTCGACCGGAACAGGGCGACTACACCGAGCAGCATCAATATGACGCCGACGACGGACGGCGCGGTCAACGCCACGAGCCCAACCGATACAGCAGCGACAATGAATCCGGCAGTCCGGGCGCGCATTACGCTGCACCACCCTTGTGTCGGTTCTGGCAACGCCGACGGCGAGACTGCGCAGACTTCAGCGCCAGTCGAGTGAAGTGCGCCTTGCGGGCCTGATTTGCGCGATATGCACGCTCCTCAGGGCTGAGCAGGCCATCGGGGTCCACCAGCCGGTCAAACTTGGTCAGCAGAGCGTCGCGCGCCTTCTCGGTCCGAGCAGCACGGTCCGGGGTCTTTACCCACGACTCGTGGGCAGCCAGACGCGCCTTTAGGCTCCTCTCAACCGGGGTGCTCATGCCGCACCACCGTCGGCAACGACCGCAGTCGGCTCGATCAGTGCGAGCACCTGGTCGCGCTTTACTCGCAGCAGATGTCCGTTGACGCGGAAGCCCTCGAGATCACCTGTTGCGATCCAGTTCCGGATCGTCTTGGTGTTGACGTCGACCATCGCTGCGGCCACCTTGAGGCTGATCAGGTTTCGGGCCTCGATAGAAGTTCTGTCCATGAAGTCGACGCTCCTTCAAAAGTGGGAAATTCCTTGCTATTCACCACTTTTCGCGAAATCAGGAATCCATAGCACCCCATGGGTAGACGCGCTGTGGACGTCTGCGGTACCGTTAAGTCGTCCCTAGACGTCCCTCAATTGGGAGGCGAGATGGCGAACGAACGCCTTCGCAACGCGCTGCAGCAAGCAGGTCTCGATATCGCGACCGTCGCCACCGAAGTTGGAGTCGAGGCCAAGACCGTCGAACGCTGGATCACCAAAGCGCGCACGCCGTACCCGCGGCATCGGCATGCCATCGCCGCGCTCGTCAAGGAGACTGAGAACTATCTGTGGCCTGACGCCCTGGCGCCCGAGAGGAAAGCTGAAGTCGCCCAATCAGAGGTGCTGAAGGTCTATCCGCACCGCAGTTCGATTCCGAGCGATCTATGGAAGCGCCTGCTGGCGAGCGCATCGGAACGCCTCGACGTGCTGGTCCTGGCCGGACTTTTTCTCGCCGAGGAACCCGAATTCACCCGAGCCGTTCGCAAGAAGACCCAGCAGGGGCTGAGGGTACGACTCCTGTTCGGTCGCCCGGAAGCACCCGAGGCATGTAAGCGAAGCGCTGAGGAACGCCTCGCCGAAGGCACTGTTCCTGCACGCATCAACAACGCTCTGGCGCTGGTCGAACCGCTCGGTGATATCGACGGCGTCGAGCTGCGATACCACGACACCACTCTGTACAACTCGGTGTTCCGCTTCGATGACGAGATGATCGTCAACATGCATGCGTACGGTTTGCCCGGGGCGTACGCCCCGGCGATGCACCTGCGTCAACTACCGGCAGGCGATCTCTTCGAGACCTACATGAATAGTTTCGAACACGTCTGGCTGAACGCAACGGCCGAAAGGTGAGTGGATGAGTCGCGTCGACTACTTCAATGACCCGGACGCGCCGGGAGCCAACAGCATCAAAGTGGCCGTCAGCGCATTCGTCCGAGATCACGACGGCCGGATATTGATGATCCGGCGTACGGATAACGACAAGTACTCGATACCCGGCGGTGGGCTCGATGCGGGCGAAACTGTAACCGCGGCTGTCGTTCGCGAGGTTCGCGAGGAAACGGGAATAGATGTCGAGGTCTCCGGGCTGGTCGGAATCTTCTCGAACCCGGACCATGTCATCGCCTACGACGACGGCGAAGTCCGACAGGAATTCTCGATCTGTTTTCGCGCCGATCCCGTCGGCGGCACCCTTCGCACCAGCTCGGAGTCAAAAGAGGTTCTGTGGATCGCCGCGCAGGACATCCCGGCACTGGACATTCACCCGTCGATTGCCCTTCGAATCGAACGCGGACTCCAACAGACAGACGGCCCGTTCTTCACCTAGCCGCTTGTCGCAACGACTCGATGCGAGCGACTGCTTCCAGCAGCTCCGGCGCGGCCTCGGTGACCGACCGAGTGACGACATGGTCAGGTCCATACCGCTCACACACCTCGGACAGACGTTGGTGAACGTCAGTCGTGTCACCTGTCGGCGTTGTGGTCATGTCGGCCCACCACAGGGCGTCCCGCAACACGGTGCGTTCGTCCGGCCAGGGAAGCGACACGGACCGGCGGTGCGCTTCGACATGCGCGCAGGAATGGTTAGCGACCAGGGCACATAGCCGATGTGACGCGCCTTGAGCCTCCAGAAACTCCGCACCGTCGACCGGATGGAACCCTATGGCGGCGATTCCCTGCCCGTACCCGATGTCGTGCAGCCAGGCCGCTGCGACGAGCAATTCCGGGTCGTCGACCGCATCAGCAACCCGCTCCGACTGCCGGACGACGCCCTCAACATGCTTGAGCCGACGAGGCAGCGCCCCAAGCTGCTCGCGGGCGATCTGCTCGGCCCATGCGACGAGATCGTCAGTCATGACATTCACGTTATCGCCCATCCACGACGGCGTGCACGAGGGTGCAGTCAGCCGTGGTCAGGTCCGTTCCTACAGCTTGTCGCCGAGTCGCGCACGGCGGTGCGCAGACTTGGCTCGCTCATCTGCCACAGACTTGCCGTAGCGGTCGAGCATCTGCCGCGAGCGCCATCCAGCCAGCATCATCAGGTCCTGCTCTTGACCGCCGTTAGCGAGCCAGTTGTGAGCGAACCAGTGCCGAAGCATATGCGGGTGAATGTGCTCGATCCCGGCCGCTTGGGCACGGCGTTCCAGCATCTGCCGGATGCCGTGATCGGTCATCGGCCCTTGCCGGCCGAGCCACAATCGCTCGCTCTTCTTCGCGAACGGATGTTGACCGCGGGCACGCAGATAGCGCCGCAGAGCGATCCGCGTTTTGTCGCCGAACGGCGACGACCTCGGTCGACCGCCCTTCCCGACTACCAGCGCGGTGTCCTCCTCGAAATCGAGATCGTCGACAGCGAGGTTCGCGACTTCGCCGCAGCGACAGCCCGTGTCGGCAAACAGGCGGATGATCGCGTTGTCCCGGCGCGACACAAAATCCGTGCCAGCGCACTCCTCGAGCAGCTTTCGCAGCGCCTCGACAGTCGGCACCGGAACTAGCTTGTCCGGCGCGTCCGGCAGGCTCAGTTTGATGAAGGGGTCGACATCGATGATCTCTTCAACCGCAAGGTATTTGAAGAACTGCTGAAGACTCCGGTACTGGCTGCGTGCGTACTGCGGAGAGAGCGGTTCCCCGGTCCGCCGATTCGTCCCGGCCAGCAGCGTCTCGATGTATCCACCGATGTGATCACGAGTGATGTCGGGTGCCTCCGTAGAGAGGGACTTGGAGATCAGATAATCGGCGAAGTAGCCGATGTGGACGAGGTACACATCGATCGTCTTCTTGGCCCGGTTCTTCCGCCTCAGTTCGGTCGCGAAGTCGTCTTTCACGTCCAGCGAAGCGCTCCCCATCCCGCGATGGTACTCCCATAATCTATTCGTGGAAGAGCGCTGTTCTAGATCGAAACCTCTCCAGAAAAACAAAAACCCGCTGGTCAGCGGGTGTTTGTGGGGCGGGTGGGGCTCGAACCCACGACCAATGGATTATGAGTCCACGGCTCTAACCGACTGAGCTACCGCCCCTCTTCTGCGGGTGTCCCGCAGGCGTGGGGGATGCTACCGGGTGCGGCGTGGCTTGCACCAGTCGGATACCCAGGAGTGGTTAGGGTGGGGCGTCAACACCACCATTTGGAGGGTCGGGCCGTGGCGAGTGTGTTCGAGAATGTGCTGAAGGTTCATCAGTGGGTTTATGAGAACAGTGGCGGGGTGGTGGGGCATCGGGTGTTGTTCGGGAATCCGACCTTGTTGTTGCGGACGGTGGGGCGCAGGACGGGGCAGGAGCGGACGTCGGCGCTGACGTACGGGCGGGACGGGGATGACTATCTGGTGACCGCGTCGAATGGTGGGTCGCCGCGGCCACCGGGGTGGTTGGCGAATCTGAAGGCGAAGCCGGAGTGCGAAATCCAGGTCGGGCGACGGAAGATGAAGGTTGTTGCACGGCCGACGTTGCCGGATGATCCGGATTATGCGCGGCGGTGGGAGATCGTGGACAAGGTGAATCAGGGGCGGTACACCGCGTATCAGAAGTTGACCAAGCGGCCGATCGCGGTGGTGGTGCTGACCCCGGTCGGCTGAGCGCCCTCAGTCGTCCTCGCTGTCATCCCAGTCTTCGTCGGAATCGCCGCTATCCCAACGACCATCGTCCTCCGGTGGCCTGCTGGCGAACTGCACGACCGCGGTCGCGAGGACCAGCACCGCGACGACAACGACAACGACAATCAGAGTTTGCACGCAGGCACATTAGCGCCTGGTCGGTACGTCTGCAGCCAGTCTGACGACCAGTTGTCCACTGCCGCAGCTACTTTGCGAGTCTGCCTGTCAGCTCACACAGTGAAATACCGCCGTCCGCTGTGCGATGTACCAGCCGACGATCCGAACCAGCCTGCCCTTGTAAAGACCCGGGTCTGGAGCACAGACCAGCGGTCGCCCAGGCTCCGCCGGTCTCAGCTCACACCGTCAGCAAGGTGCGCCCCACCGTGGCGCGAGAGGCGATTGCGGCGTGCGCACGATCGGCCTCCTCCAATGGAAAGGTCTGGCCGATAACCACTTCCACGTTGCCCGCCACCACCGCGGACTGGGCGCGCTGTGCCAGCGCGTGCCAATCGGTGCTGTCACCGGTGATGTCGAACAGCCCGAGCGCGCTGATGCCGCGGGCTGCGGCATCGGCCTGATCCAGCTCGGCGAATCCACCTGCGGCAGCGCCATATCCGATAAATCGACCACCATCGGCGGCAGCTTGGACGGCGGCCCCACCCAAAGCGCCACCCGCACCGTCCAATACGACGTTCGCACCAGTACCACCGGTCGCGGCACGAGCGGCAGCCTGCCAATCGGGCTCGGAGTAATCGACGACGACCTCCGCACCGAGCCGAGTGGCCAATTCCAGCTTCGCGGCACCGCGCGCCGCGGCGATCACGTGTGCGCCTGCGGCGCGGGCGAATTGGATCAGCAGGGTGCCCAAACCGCCACCCGCCGCGGTGATCAACACCCACTCCCCCGGCTTGATCTCTGCCCTGTCGAATACCGCGAGGGCCGACTTGCCGTCGTGGGCCAGCGCGACCGCCTGCAGCACGCTCAGGCCGTCGGCTACGGCGACCAGAGTGTCCGCCTTGGCGAGTGCCTTTTCGGCGTATCCCCCGATCGGCCGCCCACCGCCGATGCCACTGGCCACGGTGGCCGTGGCAACCCGCTTCCCGAGCCAGGATTCCTCGACGCCCGCACCGACCGCCGAGACCACCCCGCCGATGGCGCCGCCCGGCACATATGGCGGTTCCAGCTCGAAGAATTCGGTGCCCCAACCGCTACGCAACTGTGTGTCGAGGAACATCACGTCGGCGGCCGAGACGTCGACGACCACCTCACCCGGCCCGGCCACCGGTTCCGGCACCTCACGCACCGCGAGTACTTCCGGTCCACCGAATTCTGTTGCCTGCACGGCCCGCATGACATCCTCCATCGTTTCTTGCTCGATCGGTTCGTGAACGAGCATGAAACCTGAAGCACTGTTCAGGTCAAGCCGACGACTGCCGATTACTCTTCGAGCAGAATCACCCGACGGCGGGGTCGACACCGGCCACGACTCCGAGCCGCTCGCTGCTGCCACGCTTCTCGGTTGCCGAGGGTGCGCGTCGAGCGTCGCACGGACGCGCCGTCACGCCGACGCTGAACTGTCAGGCCGCAGCAGTTCCGGCCGCCGCCGGAATCGGTCAGGAACCGCCGCCACAGCTGCTGCCCCCGCCCCCGCAACTGCTGCCGCCGCCGCAGCTACTTCCACCGCCGCCGCAGCTACTTCCACCGCTACAGCTGCTGCCGCCACTACAACTACTTCCGCCACCGCAGCTCCCGCCGGAATCACTGCCACCGCCCGAGCCCCCGGCCATCCACGGCGAACCACGCCCGGGACGCCGGCGGCGCGGTGGCGGCGTACTGGACGCCTTGACGATTACCAGGATGACGACCGCGATTATGCCGCCGACCCCAGCCACCAAAACAAACAAAACGACGAGCGCGAGGCCGATCGACGACACCATACGGAAATGGTATCGGCCCGCACCGTCCACGTGCACGGATCGGAGCCCGATTATTTCACCGGCGAGCAGCGGTTGTTCGCTGTCCGGCCAATGGTTCCACACCACCAAGATCGCGGCGGAATACGAAAGAGCCGTACAGTGAATTGTGGTCCTCTTGCGCCTCCGAAACCGACTACGGCGTCGAATCGATCTCCACGAAGTCGACAGCACCGTGGCCGCGCTCGAATTGCCCGAGGCCGTCTTCAAGACCAGCCCGTGGCAGCCACGCGACCTGGTGGAAACCGGCCTGCGGCAGTGGTTGCGCTGCTGTGGTGCCGCGATGCGCGACGGCCAGGTGATCGGAATGCCGTCGCACGCCGTCGACGAGGCATGGCACGGGTTCATTCTCTGCACCGAGCGCTACGCCGCGTTCTGCGCTACCGCCTACGGGCGGTTTCTGCACCACTATCCGGACGGCGTTGGGCCACCGGAGAATTCGCCGAAGAAGTCCTCGCACGGCACGATGGCGGAACAACTCGGACGCACCGTGGTCGCGTGGTCCATGGTCGCCGCGCCCGGCGAAACCTGCGTGCTCTGGGACCTCGACACCAAGGTCGGCGTCGACCATCCGTGGGGCATCGACGCCCGGCGAGTCGCGGCTATCGAAGCCGAACTCGGCCGAGCGTCGGAGTCATCCGGATGAGACTCAGGTGAGCTTCACCCGCGCGGCTACGAACCGGACGATCGCCGGAGCGAACTTGTTGAACTGGTACTGCAACCGCGCCTCCGGAGTGACCGGGACGATGCTGCGGTCGCGTTCCACGGCCCGCACGATCTGCTCGGCGACCTTCTCCGGCCCGTAGCGCCGCATCCGGTAGAGCTTGTCGTACTGCTCCTGCTTGCGCTTCTCCTCATCGGCGCTGACACCCGAGAAGGTCGTGGTGGCAACGATATTGGTGTGTACGACGCCTGGGCAGATGGTGTGCACGGAGATATTGTTCGCGGCCAACTCCGCGCGCAGGCAGTCGGAGAACATGAACACCGCCGACTTGCTCGTGGAGTACGCGCTGAACCCCTGCTGCGGGCTGTAGGCGGCCATGCTGGACAGGTTGACGATGTGCCCGCCGAGCCCACGCTCGGCCATGGCGGAGCCGAAGGCGCGGCAGCCGTTGACCACACCGCCCAGATTGATCCGCAGCACACGATCGAATTCCGCCGACGGGGTGTCGAAGAAGCCGCCCGCCTGGCCGATTCCGGCATTGTTGATCAGGATGTCCGGCACACCGTGCACCGCGAGCACGGCCGCCGCATGTGCCGTCATGTCCGACTCGTTCGACACGTCCAGCTCATAGGCGTGCGCAACGCCGTGTTCGGCGCCGATCAGCTCCGCGGTTTCCTTGGCGGCCACCAGGTTGATGTCCGACAGCACGATCTCGGCGCCGAGCCGGGCGAAGGCGAGCGCGGTCTCGCGGCCGATGCCGCTGCCGCCGCCGGTGATCACAACCAGCTGGTCCTCGAAGGGCCGCTTGCTGCGGCCGACCTCGGCGCGACGCAGCCCGCGCGGCACCGATCCGCCGTTGAGCGTATCGATGAGCTCGGTGGTCGCGGTGGCGAGCAACTCGGGGTGCGAGAACGGCATCCAGTGCCCGGCCGGGATATCGCGCCGCCACAGCCGCGAGGTCCATTTGGGCTCGTCGTCGAAGCCCGCCGGCCGGACGGCGACATCACGACCTGCGACGATCAGCTGCACCGGGACCTCGGTATGCCGCTCGCGCGGGGCGAGCATGCGCTGCACGATATTGGCCCGGTAGATGAGCAGACCATCGACGATGTCCTTGCGGAAGGTCGGTCCGAGCGTGATGTTCGAGGTCGGGGTCTCGTTCATGATCGAGACCACCCGCTGCCACCGCCGCTCGGTGCCGAGCAACCCGAAGGTCGCCCGCGGCAGTCCCGGTGTCATGAAGAAGAACGTGTACGCCGAGGAGAGCAGCTGACTGAACGGCTGCCAGATATTGCGCGGCGTCGGCCGGGAAAGCCTGTCGCGCATCCACTTTCCGATGTGATCGAGGTTGGGACCCGACACCGAGGTGAAGGATGCGACCCACTCGGCCGCCTGCGGCTCACAGACCGCCTCCCACACCTGCACCGAACCCCAGTCGTGCGCGAGCACATGTACCGGCCGGTCGGGGCTGACCCCGTCGGCGACCGCGAAGAAGTCGGTCGCGAGGGCGTCCAGCCGGTAGTCCTCGGTGCGCCGGGTGCGGGTGGATCGACCGTGACCGCGGGTGTCGTAGGTGACGACGTGGAACCGTCCGGCGAGCAACGGCACGACCGCGTCCCAGAGATGATGGGTGTCCGGCCAACCATGCACGAGGACAATGGTTTCCGCGCTCGGATCGCCGTATTCGTATACCGCGATGTCGAATTCGCCGCTGCGGACGATGCGCTCGGTGACCGCCGAGCCGATGTCGGTCGTCGTCATTGCCGTGTCTCCTTGTTCCCCGGTTTCGTGCTCATGACCGCGCCGTGCGGGCGCTCGGATCCGTTGTGCCCAGCGGCGTGCTGTCGGCGGTCGGCCGGTCGCTCGTGGCCGCTGTGGCGCGGGTGCGCGCTCATAGGTCGAGCACCAATCGCCCGCCCTGCGACCGCGAGACGCAGACGAGCATGTCGCCCGCCGCGTGATCGGCCGCGGTCAGCACGGTTTCGCGATGATCGGGCGCACCGGAGAGCACCCGAACCTTGCAGGTTCGGCAGAAGCCCTGGCGGCACGAGTAGGGCCGGTCCGGACGGCTCTCCAGGATGGTGTCGAGCGCGGACCGGTCCGCAGCCACCTCGACGACCTCACCGGTAGCGGCGAATTCGATTTCGAAGGGTTGACCGTCCATGATCGGTGGCGGTGCGAATCGTTCGGAATGCAACTCCACGCCCGGCATTTCGCGCACCGCGTCGGTGACGACGGTGATCATCGGCACCGGGCCGCAACAGTACACGGCGGTGTCGGCGTCGACGCCCGCCAATAGCGTTGCGGCAGTGGGCAACCCGTGGTTGTCGTCGGTGCGGATGGTGACACGATCACCGAATGTCTCGATCTCGTCGAGGAACGGGATGGTGTCACGGTTGCGGCCGGTGTACACCATCGACCAGTCGATGCCGAGCCGCATTGCCAGTCGTGCCATCGGCAGGATCGGCGTGATCCCGATGCCGCCCGCAATGAAATGCAGGCGGGCGGCAGATGATCCGTGGCCGGGCACCGCGAACGGAAACGCGTTGCGCGGCCCGCGCACCATGATGCGAGAGCCGACCGGCAGCTCGTCGTGCACCTCGATCGATCCACCGCCACCATTCGGAATACGGCGTACCGCAACCCGATAGGCACGGGTATCGGCCGGATCACCGCACAGTGAGTACTGGCGCAACCGCCCCGAGGGCAGTTCCAGATCCAGGTGCGCGCCGGGACGCCACGGCGGAAGTTCGCGACCGTCCGGCGCTTCCAATCGCAGGCTCACCACGTCCTGATCGTGCGCCTCGATCCGTCGGCCGGTCAGTATCAGCGCCAGACGGCGGTCGTCGATCCGCGGCGCGAGATCTTTGCGGTTGATCAGCGTGCTCCAACGCAGCCGCGCGGAGGCGACCACGTCGAGCACTCGAACTGCCCGGTCGCGATCGCGCTTGCCGAACAGGTCCGCCGGCAGTTGTCCCGGGGCAGGCAAGTAGCTCACAACGCCGCCCGACTCGTGCTCGCCGCCACCGTTTCGTGACGCCCGGCAACCATGTTCCGCTCGCTCACGAGGCGATCGCACGGGCGGCGGGAGACTTGGCCAGATAGGCCACCGCTTGCGCGGTAGATCCGACCGATTCCGGGTTGTAGCCCGGCTTGAAGGTCGTCAACGCGCTCCACAGCAGTGACGGCACACCAGGCAGCGCGCCTCGCCACATCGATCCGAAGACACGTGTGATCAACCGTGGGTAGCCGAGGTCGGGCAGCGCCGGATCCTGATACACCATGAATTTGGTCCCGCGCACCACCAGGGTGATGAAGATCGGGAACACCATCATCATCACGGCCGCACGCCGAAGGTAGCCCGCGTGGAAGTAGACCGCTACGTCGTGCGCGACATGCCGGTGTTCTACCTCTTCGGCACCATGCCAGCGGAAGAGATCCGCGACGCGCGGGTCGGCCTCGAACCTCTCCAGATCAGCATTGAGCACCCAGTCACCGAGGTAGGCGAAGAAGTGTTCCAAACACGCGATGACCGCGAGTCGTTCCACCATCACCTGACGCTGCGCGATACCCGCTACATCCTTCGGCCCCAGCGTCTTGCGGAACAGGAACTCGGCCTGGCGCACATACGGCCCGGGGTCGATGCCGTTGGCGGCGAGCACCTCGTGCAGCACCTTGTCGTGCGTTTCCGCGTGCATCGACTCCTGGCCGATGAAGCCCAACATGGCCTCGCGCAGCTTCTCGTCTTTCACGAATGGCAGCGCCTCGGTGTACGCGGCACAGAACATGCGCTCGCCCTCGGGCAGTAGCAGATTCAGCGCGTTGATCAGATGCGACGCGATCGGCTCGGCCGGCATCCAGTGCAGTGGCGTGTCGGCCCAGTCGAATTGCACATTGCGGGCATGCAGCGCGACCTCACCCGGATCGATGTCCAGCCGCCGCTCAGCCCGGCGAAGTAGCTTCATCGGTACTCCTTTTCCGCACGAGCCACACCGCTTCGTTGCACACCTTCCTGCGTGGCTGTAGCAACGATCATACACATACATGGAACCACGGGTAACACACAATGCGTGCCGGATATACCGCGCCCACCGGCCGTATCGACCGACGTGACAATAGAGACCTCCACTGTGACTCACCTCCCTCCCGTTACCCAGAACGCTAGAACGCGTTCTAGTAGGGTTTTGCTATGGAGCGACTAACCGGATTGGATGCCAGCTTCCTGTACCTCGAGACCGGGACCCAGCACCTGCACGTCTGTGCACTGCTGATCCTCGATCCCACCGCAGGGGGCACGCACTACTCGTTCGACACATTCAAAGCCGAACTCGGCAGACGATTACCGTTGGTCCCGCAGATGCGACGGCGCGTGCACGAGGTGCCTTTCAATCTCGACCATCCGGTCTGGGTGGAGGACCCGGATTTCGACCTGGACTACCACATTCGACGCATCGGCATTCCGAGCCCCGGCGGGCGCGAACAGCTGGCCGAACTAGTCGGCGATATCGCGAGCAGGCCGATGGATCGCAACCGTCCGCTGTGGCAGATGAACGTGGTCGAGGGCTTCGCGGGCGACAAGATCGCGGTGATCTGCAAGTACCACCACGCAGCCGTGGACGGCATCACCGGAACCAACATGATGATGCACCTGTGCGATCTGGAACCCGGGGCAACGCGACCCGAACCGACCGAGCAATGGCAACCGGAGCCGAAGCCGAACGATTGGAAGCTGGCCGCCGAAGGGCTGATCAATTTTCCGAACAAGGCGGGCCTGGTCGGCATGGTGCCGAAGACTCTCGGCATGGTGGCCGGATTCGTACAGCGACGCCGAGAGAACAAGGCGGGCATGGCTTTACCGCTGACTGCACCGCGGACACCGTTCAATCGGGCGATCACCCCACATCGAGCAGTCGCGTTCACCGAGACGAAACTCGATGCCATCAAGGAGATCAAGACCGCCTTCGGGGTCAAGGTCAACGACGTGGTGCTGACCATCGTCGCCGGAGTGCTGCGCACCTATCTGGAGAAGCACGACGAACTGCCCGACCGCTCGCTGATCGCCTCGGTGCCGGTCTCGACGCACGAAGACTCCCGCCACGACGCGGGCATCAACAAGGTCTCGACGCTGTTCTCGCGCCTCGGCACCGATATCGCCGATCCGGTGGAGCGCCTGCGGCAGGTGGCCGAGTTCAATCGCGGCGCCAAGGAGGAGTACCAGCTCATCGGCGCCGATTTCCTGCAGGACTGGTCGAAGTACGCCCCGCCGAACACTTTTCAGCTCGCCGCCCGCGTCTACTCGTCGCTGAAGTTGGCCGAACACCATCCTGTGGTGCACAACCTGGTGGTCTCCAATGTGCCGGGCCCGCCGATGCCGCTGTATTTCCTCGGCGTCCGCGTGGACGGCATGTATCCGTTCGGTCCGGTCTTCCACGGCGCCGGGCTCACGGTCACTGTGCTGTCCAACAACGATGATCTGGATTTCGGCTTCATCGCCTGCAAGGAACTGGTGCCCGACGTCGCGACGCTCGCGGACGCCGTACCCGACGTAGTCGACGAATTACTCGCCGCGGCACGCACCTTGCGCTGATCCACCACCGCCCTGTTCGCCATCGCCGCCGAACAGGGTCTGCCAACCAGGCTCACCGGGCATCGACGCCCGAGCCAGCCGGCGACACCTCTCCCCGCGCCCGGCAGGTTGTAGCCCGCCGCCCGGCGCGAAATCGCCTTCCCGAAGCCCGCGCGAGACCGATAGCCGTGCGCGGCCGGTGCGCAATCACTCCCCTGTCGCAGCCTTGCTCGAGGTCACTCGGGCGGCAACCGCGGCGCACGCGTCGAGTAGTACCGGCACGAAGCGGTCGGCCGCCAGCACGCACGACGCGTGGCCGCCCTTGACCAAATGAATGGTCGCACCGGGAATCATGGTTGCCATCTCCAGCTGGCGATAGACGGGAATCGCCCGGTCCCGGGTCGTGATGACAACAGCTGTCGGCATTTTCAGGCCGGCGAGCCACGGGGTCGAATCGAATCGACCGACCTCCGCGATGACCTGCGCAAGCGCCCATCCGCTCGTGCTGCGGAATTCCGCCAGCGCCCACCGTTCGAGTTTGCCGGGCGGCCAGGTGTGATCCGGCAGTTCCGGCAGCCGTTCGTGATACAGCTCGGCCCGCTGAAAGGCATAGGGGCCGAACGCATCCGCGAGTGCACCGAAGGTTTGATGAAACGCTCGCTCGCGCAACTTCTCCTGGAACCGATACGGCGTCGCACACAACACCAGACCGCTCACTCGATCCGGATGACGGTGCGCGGCAAGCAATCCGACGACTCCGCCGAGGGAGTATCCCGCGCAGATGGCGCGTTGCACACCCACTGCGTCGAGCACCGCGACGACATCGTCGGCGCAGTCCTGGACCGAGAACCGCGGCGAGCGAATGCCGCGGCCGTGCCAGCGCTGGTCGAACACGATCACCCGGAACCGCTCGGCGAGCGCGTCGAGCGCGGGAAACCAGGTGAGGTATCCGGTGCAGGCCGTCGCGTGCAACAACACCAGCGTCGGCGCACCCGCAGGCCCCGGTATGTCGACCACGTAGGTCCGCCCGCGCCCCGGCAAGTCCACCAATCGCCCACCCGGCACCTCGGCGATATCGGGCACCCGAGTGCGCCGCCCGAACCGTCGCATCGCCATCGCCGCATCGCGGTTCGGGTTCGACATCGGGAGCCTCCTTCCGCACGGTTCACCGAACAGAATTAGAACGCGTTCCATATCGATGATGCCACAGGACCGCGCAGTGCTCCCGACGGAATCTCGGCTTCAGTCCAGGGCGCGGACGATGTATTCGGCGACGCATGCGGGCTTGTCGCCGCCCTCGCGTTCGATCGTCACCCGCACGACGGCCTGCAGACCGCCACGAACCTCCTCGACACTCACAATCCGGGCGCTGCCGCGGATGCGCGACCCCGCGGGCACCGGCGACGGGAACCGCACGGTGTTCAGGCCATAGTTGAGTCGGGCCGCGGCGTCGGTGACGACCATCAAGTCGGCCATGATCGGCGGGAGCAGCGACAGCGTGAGATAACCGTGGGCAACGGTCGTCCCGAACGGGCCGGTCGCGGCACGCTCGGGATCGACGTGGATCCATTGCCGGTCCTCGGTCGCCTCGGCGAACGCGTCGATGCGGTCCTGGCCGATCTCGATCCAGCGGCTCACGCCAAGCTCGGCACCCGCGGCTTTCCGCAGCGATTCCATGGTGAAAGAGGTGGGCTCGCTCATACGCCGCACCCTACGTTCCACCCGGAGTATCCGCCCGAGACACTGCGCGAGCGGCCGTCGGTAGGCTCGTCGACGCAGCGCGATCGACACATTTCTGCAACGCGTTCCAGTAGGTTGACGGTGTTCGGCAACAGACGAGAAACGGAGGTGCCGCGATGGCGCGGTTGACCGGCAAGGTGGCATTGATCAGTGGCGGGGCGCGCGGCATGGGCGCCGCGCACGCCAAGGCGCTGGTGGCCGAGGACGCGCGCGTGGTGTTGGGCGATCTCCTCGACGACGAAGGCGCCGCGCTGGCCAAGGAACTCGGCGACAACGCCGCCTATGTTCACCTCGATGTCCGCGAGCCGCAGCAGTGGCGCGACGCGGTCTCCGCAGCGGTCGACCGATTCGGCTCACTGAACGTTCTGGTGAACAATGCGGGCATCGTCAACGGCAACCTGCTGGTCGACTTCGAACTGTCCGAATGGCAGCGGATCGTCGACATCAATCTCACCGGCACCTTCCTCGGTATGCAGGCCGCCACCCCCGCCATGATCGAGGCGGGCGGTGGCTCGATGATCAATATCTCCTCCGTGGAGGGCATGCGCGGCAGCCCCGGCCTGCACGGCTACACCGCGACCAAGTTCGCCGTCCGCGGCCTGACCAAGTCCACCGCACTCGAATTGGCGCAGTATGGAATTCGAGTCAACTCGGTGCATCCCGGCCTGATCCGCACCCCGATGACCGAGGGCATTCCCGCCGACTTCCTGCAGATCCCGATGGGCCGCGCCGCCGAACCCGCCGAGGTCTCCGCACTGGTGACCTTCCTGGCCAGCGACGAGTCCTCGTATTCGACGGGCGCCGAATTCGTCATCGACGGCGGCCTCACCGTCGGCGTCCCGCACAAGACCTTCTGAGCACCTGCGGCGCTGCCGCGCGTGAAAGCCGCTCGCCAGAGCGGCGATAACCGGTAGCGCCGCCAGAGCGATGCATGCGGTGGCGTTGCCCCATTTGCTTGATCGGCGAGGCCGACGATCCAGGCAATCCGGGCTCGGCAGTGCAACTCTACGATTCGCCACCGGAGTGGGGCGGCAACGTCCGAGTGCTGCTCGTGGTGAACGGCTCGGTCGAGCGCGATGGCAGCGCGGCGGGCGGCAATCCCCATGCACTGGTCGCCGACCACCGG
The DNA here is from genome assembly GCF_036046055.1 of Nocardia sp. NBC_00403. Classification (NCBI taxonomy): domain Bacteria; kingdom Bacillati; phylum Actinomycetota; class Actinomycetes; order Mycobacteriales; family Nocardiaceae; genus Nocardia; species Nocardia sp. NBC_00403. The sequence continues at coordinate 3,388,112 of NZ_CP107939.1, read as the reverse complement.
ACGTGCCGGTGGACCACCACCATTCGGGATACCACCCGCTTGGCAATCGGCATGCTCGAGGCATCGGAGTTCGCCTACCTCATCCATCCCGAACATGGCGCGAGCGCAAATGCACCGGGGCGCTATGTAATCCGCCGCCAACGCGAATACGGACGTGCCCAGCACTACTTGGTTGCCGACTGACCGTCAAACCAGCCATTACCCAGCAATGGGGGGCATTCGTCCGATGCCGCGCTGCGGGGTCGAGCCCGTACTATAGCGCCGGACTGTGACTAGCGTTAAGGATTTTCATTGAAGGGCTCGACCATAGCGATGCTGAGCGTCGCTGCGGTGGCGACATTCGGCATGACTGCCGCCACCGCCACCGCGGATCAACTAGCGGACAAATCCCGCTCCATCAGCACCGAAGACGGCTGGGATCTGCAGGTCAGCAAGACTGCGGAAGACGTTCAACACGTCCCCAATCTGGCAGCGACGCCTTTTACCCGTGAGGGTTTCGTCAGCTTGTCGGCAGCCGCTGACATCAGCGGCGAAGGCCGGGCTGCGGTGAATTCGGGGACGGTGCAGCTGGGATACCAGATCGGGTGCCAGGCCGATGTGACCAATGGTCTGTCGCTCGGACTGTCGGCCGCGATCGGCCCGAACGCGATGGTGACCATCGTCCCGCAACCCGGCCTCGCGGTCGGCGGCAGCGCACTCGTGCTGCCGAATATGTCGGCGACGATCAAGCCGGGCACCATCAGCAGCATCACGCTCGGCACGAAAACGCTTGCCGGAGCACATGGTTCGATCTCGGTCGACCAGGTACAGATCAAGATCGATGCGTGTGCCGGTGCGGTCAGCCTGCGCTCGTTCGCGATCGTCTCGATATCCACGGCGACGGCCGACAATTCGGTCGCGGTCTACGGTGACCCGATATGGCTGTGATTCGATCGAGCGGGTGGCGCTCGTGGATCGTGCCTGCGGGGGCATCGGTCACGCTTGTTTTCGCCGCGGCGACCGCCGCTGCCGAACCGATCGTTCCGATCGGTCCGGCGGCGTGCAGCGAAAGTCAGGCCACCGCATGCGAAAACGCCGGTCCGCCGCCCGCGCGCGGCCCGGCGCCCCAAGCACCGCCATTGCCGTTACACATGCTCGCACCCCCGCCCGCGAAGCCCGCGCCGAGCGGGAATACACCGGCCGGCGCCCTGGTTCCCCCCGCACCGGGTCCCGGTGGCAGCACACCGATCGTCCCCGCCCAGCAGTGAGCAGGCTCTGACACAGGTCACGCTGCGCCGTGCGTGTCCGGCGGTCCGGGCAGGCACGGGGCTGCGACGCGCCAGCTGATTGCCGGATGGTTGTCGTAGCCGGACCGGCGGGCAAGACTGAGCGGATGGCGGACCACACCATCGCGATGACCGCGCAGGCCGCTGTGGACATGGGCCGTGCGGCCCGGCAGCGGGTCCCCCGTTCCGCGCTCGGCAGCTGGGCGGCTGCCCCGGACCGCGCCGACCCGATTTCGGTGCTCGAGCGACAGGCTGCCACCCGGGTGCCAGAGCTCGTCCCCCTCCGCTACGCCCGGATGGCGGCGGCACAGTTCCCATTCCTGCGCGGCGCGCCGGCGGTCATGGCCGCCGACCTCGCCGGCTCGCCGAATACCGGGCTGACCGTGCAACTCTGCGGTGACGCGCACCTGTCCAATTTCGGGCTGTTCGCCTCGCCGGAACGCTCGCTCGTGTTCGACCTCAACGATTTCGACGAAACCCTGCCCGGCCCCTTCGAGTGGGACGTCAAACGGCTCGTCGCGAGCATCGCGGTGGCCGTGCGCGGCAACGGCGGCGACGACGCGGACGCGCGCCGGTCGGCCGAGGCCGCCGCCCGCTCCTATCGCGAGTCCATGAATCACCTGTCCGGTCTCGACGAGCTGAGCGTCTGGTATGAGCAGGTCGACGCCGAACAGGTGGCGGCGCTGGTGACCAAACCCACGCACCGCAAGGGCGTCGAGAAGGCACTCGCTCAGGCCAAGTCCAATACCAGCCTGCAGGCACTCGGCAAGCTGACCGAGGCCGGTACCTACGGCATGCCGCGTATCCGAAACCGCCCACCGCTGCTCACACCGATCACGCAGGTGGACTCGCTCGCGCTCGATCAGGTGTTGGCCGACTACAGCCGGACGCTCGCCGAAGAACGCCGGGTGCTGCTGGAACGGCACCGCGTGCTGGACATCGCACGCAAAGTGGTCGGGGTGGGCAGCGTCGGCACCCGCTGCTTCATCGTGCTGTTGGCCGGCCGCCAGACCGGCCATCCGTTGTTCCTTCAGGTGAAGGAGGCCCAGGCATCGGTGCTCGCACCGCACACCACACCCAGCAAGTTCCGCCACCATGGACACCGAGTCGTCAACGGACAGCGGCTGATCCAGGCCGCGAGCGATATCTTCCTCGGCTGGGCCACCGGATCCGACGAACGCCACTACTACTTGCGGCAGCTACGGGATATGAAGGGCTCCGCGGTGATCGAGGACATGTCCCGCACAACGTTGCGCCAGTACTCGGCATTGTGCGGGCTCGCCCTGGCCCGTGCCCACGCCCGCTCCGGCGAGCGCATTGCCATCGCCGCCTATCTCGGCGCCGGAGACGCCTTCGACCGTGCCATGGGTGAATTCGCCCTCGCCTATGCCGACCAGACGATCGCCGACCATCGAGCCCTCGTTGCGGCGATCACGTCGGGGCGGGTGCCTGCGGCCGTCGACTGACCGCGCGCTCAGCGGTGTTGTCGCTGTTCGATCACCCACCGGCTGAGGTCTTCCGGTGTCGCGTCGTCGCCGAGCACGTTATCGATCACGACGCGACCGGCGCAGGCCGCGCGCATCACTCGATCCGCGACGGCTTCCAGATCACCCCACGGCAGATACGGTTTGGCAATCAGCAGCGAGGCGATGCCGTGCGCGCTCGCCCACAGTTCCAGTACCACGGGGATGGGGTCGGCCGGTTCGAACAATCCGGCGGCCATGCACTCGCTCACCGCGGCGGCGAAATGCGTGAAGGCGCCGCTGCCGAGCACCTGATCGACCGCACCTGCGGTCTGACCGGGGGTGGTGGCCAGCCGGTATTGCTCGGGGTGTTCGATGGCGAACCGGACGTAGGCCAGACCCTGTTGACGCAGGCGTTCCATCGGCGAGGCCGCGGGGTCGCCTACGGCGCGCATCACCGTCTCCAGGTCCTCGAAGACCTGCGCGACCACCGCCTCGATGAGCTGATCCTTGTCCGCGAAATGCCGGTAGATCGAGGGCGCGCTGACACCGACCATTTTGCTGATTTCACGGATCGACACCGCTTCGACGCTGCCGGTGCGGGCCAGCAATTCCTTGGCGGCACTGAGGATTTCGGCACGCAGCTGCTGTCCGGAGCCGCGGGCCGACCGTTGTCTGCGCGCAAAGGTCATCGGCGACCGGCCAGGGTGTGCTCGTCGGACGCGGGGACGGCGGGCTCTTCGCTCAACCCGATCTTGGCGTGCAGCCGAGCCAACGGAGCCGGCGCCCACCAGTTCGCAGTGCCCAGCAGCCGCATCAGCGCGGGCGCGAGCAGACCGCGGATCAGTGTCGCGTCCGCGAGCACTGTCAAAGTCAGCCCCAGGCCCATCATTTGGATGAACGATACCTTCGAGGTGACCATGGCGGCCATGATGATCGCCATCAACAACGCGGCGGCGGTGAAGATTCGCCCGGTGCGCGCGACGCCGATCGCGACCGCGCGCACGTTGTCGGCGGCGGTGCGTCCCGAAGCCAGCCATTCCTCGCGGATGCGGGATAGCAGGAATACCTCATAGTCCATGGACATACCGAAGGCGAGGCAGAACATCAGGATCGGCATCGTCGGGACCAGATATCCCGTCGGGGAGCTGCCGAGCAGGTTCGACAGGTGCCCGTCCTGGAAGATCCAAACCATCGCGCCGAAGGCCGCTGTCAGCGAAAGTGTATTGAGGGCAAGCGCTTTCAGCGGCAGCAGCACACTTCCGGTGAATAGGAACAAGACGACGAAGGTGGCGAGCACGATCAACGCACCGGCCAGCGGGATCCGGGCGCCCAGTGCGTCGAGCGCGTCGACATTGGTCGCCGCGGCGCCGCCGAAGAGCGCGGGCACCGGACTCGGCACCACGCGCAGCTGCGCCAGTTGGGTCTTGCCCGCCGCGGTGAACGGATCGACCGTCGTTGCGACAGTGAGGAATGCGCCGGTGTTGTTCGACATGGTCGGCGGGCCCGCCGACACCTTCATGCCGCCCGAGTACACACCGACACCGGAGAGCACACCGGCCACGCCCTCCACCTTCGACAATCCGGCGGCATAGTCGCCGAGCGCGGCGGGGCTGCCCTGGTAGCCGTCCAGCACGATGGTGGTGTTCGCGGCCACATCGGCGGCGAAGTCGTCGCGCAGCGCGTCACCGACCTCGCGGCTGGTCGCGGCGGCGTTGGCATTGAGCACCCGATCATCCGGGTAGCCGAATTTCACCGAAAGGAATGGGGACCCGACAGCGAGCAGCAGCACGATGATCGCGATGGCGACCGGTGCGGCATGGCGCATCACCCGGCTCACCGTCCGATACCAGAACGTCTCCTCCAGCGGGACATCGGCGCGTGGGGCTCGACCGAGCAGGCGTCCCAATGGCTTTCGGACATCGGCCGCGTTCACCCGCTCTCCGAGCAGTATCAAGACGGCGGGCAGGATCAGTATCGATGCCGCCGCGGCCGCGACGACGACCGCGACGCCCGCGTAGGCAAAGGATTTCAGGAAGTACAGGTTGAACACACCGAGCGCCGCCACCGACAGCGCGACGGTCAGCGCCGAGTAGAGCACCGTGCGCCCTGCGGTCTGCACCGCACGGACCACGGCCGCTTCCACCTCGAGGCCGTTGGCCAGTTCCTCGCGGTAGCGGCTCACGATGAACAGGCTGTAATCGATGGCGAGAGCGAGTCCGAGTGCGGTCGTCAAGTTCAGCGCGAAGATCGACACGTCGGTGAATACCGTCAGCGTGCGCAGGATCGCCAGCGTGGTGAGGATCGCGAAGATGCCGACGGCCAGCGGCAGCAACGCGGCGACCAGGCTGCCGAAGACGAGCACCAGCACGATGAACGACAGCGGGATCGCGACCCCCTCGGCGACCGCGAGATCGTGGGTGATCTGGGTATTCACATCGTGATAGACGGAGCTGAGGCCGCCCTGATCGACGGTGACGCCGTCGGCGGTCCCGGTGAGCTGCTCGGCGATATCGCCCGCCACCTGCTGGGCCGCGGTCTCGTCGCCGGTGATGTACCCGAGTACCAGTGCGCTCTTGTTGTCCTTGCTGCGCAGCGCGGCGGCGAGCGGTTGTGGCGTGTTCCAGTAGGACTGGACGCCGATCACGTCACCGCGGGCGCGCAGGGAGTCGACCAGCCTGGCACCTGTGGCCCGGGCCGCCGGGCTGTCGGCGCCCGCTTCGGTGCTGACCAGCAGGATGACATTGGGTTGGGCGCCGCCGAAATTGTCGGCGATCAGCTGCGCCACCCGCGTCGATTCGGCATCGCCAGAGGTGAAGCCGCCCGTCTTCATGTGGGAGGTCGCCGAGGCGCCGAACACCCCGCAGAGCACCGCGAGCAGCGCCGCGGCCAGCAGGATGGTGCGCGGGTGCCTGGTGGCCGCGTGCGCGATCCGAACGAGCATGAGCAACTCCCCTTTGTTCGATTGCCCGTGGGTTTAACAGGGTTAGCGTAACGCCGTTAACATAGAACGAACAGAGCCCGTCGGCAACCGTTCAGTGACCCCCGTCTCATTCGGTCCGATATGCCGGAATCGCCCATGCGCCGTCGACCGACTGCCCGGACACCACACCCGTCGGCGTCTCCGCGCCGACCGGCCGGATCAGGCAGGCCAGAAAGCGCGGCAGGCCGCGTGGCAGCCGAATGCAATAGAGCTCGACGCGCAGCCAGTCGCGATCCACGGTCAGCAATCGCACCACTGCGCGCGCGTATTCGATGCGGTGCGCGGCCAGCTCGGCCATGACGGCGAGATAGCATTCCCTATCGTCAGGGTGGATGAGATGTGTTGTGGCCAAATTGAATTCATCGCGATCAGCCGGATCCATACCCTTCGATGCGGGATGGTGCCGCCAGGCGATTGCGGCCAGCGGCGGCGTCAGCCATTCGATGATCTGCATGCTCTCGATATCGATCAATGCGGTGGTGCCGCCGAGCAGGGCGGCGGCCGCGTCATTGTGGTAGGTCGGCAGCACAATGCCCGCCGCCCGTTCCGCCTCCCCCTGCAACAACAGACCACGCAACGCATGCGGTCCGTGGTAGCGGAAGAAGCCGAACACGCGGGTGGTCCGATCCTCTTCGACGGTCAGCATCCGCATCGGGCCCTGCCATTCGACGCCCGGCCGCGGGTCGAGGGCCGCGGTGATCAGCCGGTCTCGTTCCTCACACTCGATGATCCGCGACAGGAACCACGCGCCGTGGAGCAACTCGTGACCGGCGGGAAGCACCGCGCCACCGGAACCGTGACTCATCAAGGTCCACTGCCTGTCGTCCCACACGAACACATCGATGCCCGGCGGATCTACCCGATCAGCGGGCCGTGCACCCGCCCACAGCTGCACGGCCATCGGCTTCCCGTCCGGACCTGCCACCGGCACCGCCAGCACACCATGTAGCTCGCCGCGAATACGAACTTCACGTGCACACTGCTCATTGGACTCGATCGCCTGCGCGAGAGCCGAGTTCGCCAAGACGGCGAGAGAACTCGGCCGGATCGCCCGCAGCAGCGACCGCTCGCGGGCCATGCCCTCCTCCGGCATGTACCGAATTCCCCGATCCGGCTCGGCGACGTCGATCAGATACCACATCCGGCCCACCCCTTCCCGTGCCCCGTCGGGCCGCGCGAACTCTCCTGGCTACGCACCGCCGTACCGGCGGGATCAACGATGTCGAACGGGCAGGCTGTGCCGCCGGAGTGCGAGTCTAGTAGGACCGATGGGTGGCCGGTCGCCGCTTCGTCGGCCACACTCGGTAGTTGTACGCACCCTGACGCCGCTGGCGCATACCTTGTCGTGAGCCGACATTCGATGAGGCACTCGCAGCGGCGACGCACACACACGCTGGCGCATTCCGGACAGACGCGCCGTGCCGCGGCGGTTGCCGTTGCCCGGCACGGCACGTGGTTCAGGCTTGTTCGTAGGTGCCGGTGAGCTGTCCGCGTGCGATGACGTGGCCGCTGATGGCTTTGAGAACTCGCCTTTTCGTCACTCGGTGCCTTGCCAGGTCCACCGTCTTGTCGAGGGCGAAGAGTTGAAAGATGTAGCGGTGGGGACCGTGGCCGCGAATCGGTGCGGGGCCGAGGTAGCCGGTTTTCCCCATCGACGCCTTGCCGATGGTGAACGGTGCCTGCGGACCGTCCGCGGGCACCGACAGTGCACCGGCTTCGATGCCGGAAGTGTCGGTTGCGATGTTGGTGACGACGCAGTGGACGAACGGCCGCGGCAGAGGTGCGTCGGGGTCTTCGACCAGAAGTACGAGTTCCCGTGCACCGGGGGGAATGTTGTCCCAGTTCAGGGGTGGTGAGATGTTGTCGCCCACGCCCGTCCCGGCGTGGCGGCTCGGAATCGGTCCGCCTTCGGAGAATGCGGGGCTGGACACGGTTATTGTCTCGGGCACGTTCGTGGCACTGGGATGGTTCCAGCCAAGTTTTCCGGTGCCGGCACGGAAGCGGTGCAGCAGGTTTGTCATTGTGTTTGCCTCTCTGTCGGGTGGGGGTGGTTTCGCTGCGGTGTGGCCATCTCGATGTGTTCTAGGACCGCGGCGGCGAATTCGTGATGCACGGTGGTGGGCAGCGAGTGCCCCATTCCCCGGATCTCGACAAGCCGCGCGCCGGGGATTCGGCCGGCGAGGTGACGACCGTGTGGCGGCGGGTTTATCGGGTCGCGCATGCCCTGGATCACCAGAGTCGGGACGGCGATTCCGGACAGGTCCGGACCGCGGCCATCGAGTCCGACACGAACTTCGCTGTGCGGGTGCGACTGTCGCGTGTCCCTCCGGCCCGCATGTCTGTGCGAGGTCTGCTCCGCGGCCCGGACCTCTGCCTCGTCGTAGAACTCGCCGGCCAATACCTGCCGAATGTTGTTACCCGGTGTGCTCAGACCGAAGGCCAGCTCGACGAACCCTCGATCGGGTGTGGGCAGCCCGTCTGGTGTCGGCTCGCCGGTCAACGCGCGCTCCCAGTTGCCGAAAAAGTCGACTCCGAGCGCGAAGCAGTTGCTCAGAGTGAGGGTCCGCACCCACGACGCGTGGTCCAGCGCCAGGAGTTGCGCGATCCCGCCGCCCATTCCGAAACCCACGATGTGTGCGGCGCCGACCTCCCAGCCGTCGAGCACCGCGACAGCATCGGCGGCCAAGTCGTCGAAGGTATAGGGGCTTTGGGAGAATTCCCGCCACGTCGATCTGCCGGTGTCTCGGTAGTCGAAGCGGAGTACCCGGTGTCCAGCGGCCACGAAACGCTGCACGAGCGGCTGCGGCCAGCCCGTCGAGGACATCGTGTCCCCCGACAGGAGCAGTAGGGCCGGATCGGTTGGCTCGCCGAGGCTTTCGGTCCACAGTTCAACGTCCTCGACGTGGATCGTTCGGGATGTCACCGGAATTCACCGCCGAAGTGCTCTCGGTGATCGGTGGCCCATTCGGTGAGTGTTCGCGCCGGCCGACCGGTCACCTCCTGGACCGTGGACAGGACCGGCTCCGGGGCTTCTGTGCTGCGAGTCCAGATCTCGAGCAGGAAGTCCTGCACGAACCCCGGTACGGAATCAGCCTGCGCTTGGCGCCAGGCATCCGGTTCGATCTCCTCGAAGTCGAGTTGCCGCCCGAGAGCGGCGCCGATCGCCGCCAACTGTTCGGGTTTGGTGAGGGTCTGGGGACCCGAGAGTGGATAGATCTTGCCCGCGTGCCCGTCGTGCAGGAGAGCGGCCGCCGCCACCGCGGCGACATCCGCTTCGTGGATCGGGGTCTGTGACGCGTCCGCATACGGCTCGCGGACAACGCCTGTCCGGCGGATGGCCTCGCCCCAGCCGAGCAGGTTCGAGGCAAACATCCCCGGCCTGACGTGGGTCCATTCCAGGCCCGTCGACTCCACCGCGTGCTCGACCCGCAGATGGTGGTGCTCACCTGCGAGCTCGCGGTCGGCCAAGATGGAGGTCAGGGTGACTATCCGGCTTACCCCGCAGCGCTGCGCCAGTCGGGCCACCGCGACGGCGGTTGCCGGGCGGGACAACAGAAACAGGCTCTCCGCGCCGGTGAACGCCCGGGTCAACGAGTCGGGCTCGTCCAGGTCGGCGCCGACGATCTCGGCCGGCGCGGCCGACGCGGCCCCCATCGGGTTTCGAGTGACCGCGCGTACCGCCCGGCCGGCGTCGATCAACTGCTGGACGACATGTCGGCCGACCGCTCCGGTCGCACCCGTCACCACGACTGTCATTCGATTACATCCTCTGATTCGGTAGCCGGAAATAGGCAGCACGAAACCCGCTCGGATAAGGGATCGGGCCGCCGGATCGACGGTACACCGAGAGTGGCCGGACAACCAATATCTTCGAGAACCTTGACAATTCCTCCGACTTTTGTTCTCTGCCATTCATCGAGGTCACGATACTTTTTTTGCATTATGGAGAGAATGGCACGCCTTTCGGATTGAAATATAAGAGACAACAAATCTCGGGCATGACCGCCGAAAACGAAATCTGTTGTTTCTCGAGTCGTTTCCTGATATCGAAATGCAAACTTTTCGGCGCGATGGATGAGTTGATATCAATACTTCGATGACCGGTAAAGCCTGCACGCAGGCCAGAAACCTCGCAAGTGGATCCGGGCTCAGTCGTCGTCCTCGGGGGCGTCCGGGTCGCGTAGCGGCCGGTGCCGGCCACCGAGGTCTGGCAGCTGGAAGCTGTAGTGGCCTTCGAGCCGGATGGGGCGGCGCCCGAACGTCGAGAGCCGGGCGGCGTCCTCGTCGCGCACCGGGTAGTCCTGCTCCCGCAGCGCGGTCAGTGCCCGGTCCCTGTACACCGAATTCCAGAGCACGACGCAGTTCAAAATGAGGCCCAGCGCCGAGAGCTGGTTCTCGTGGGTGATCGCCTGTCCGAGACTGGTCGGGTTCCCGTCCCGGGACACCATCCGCGTCACTTCGTGGCCGGACACCTCTCCACGGAACATCGACACTGCGACCCGGCACATGTCTTCCCAGTGGGAGGCGATCTTGCCTACGTCGATCTTCCCTCGCGCTGCCCGGTCCAGCGGCCCGTAGTCTGCGGCCGGGTCGATGCGCCACAGCCGCTGATCGGGCAGGTTCGCCAGCTGTGGCCGGTACTTGTACCCCAGCAGGTGCGTCAGCCCGAACACGATGTCGGAATACGATCCGGAGTCGGTGATGATGTCCTCGGGCACCTTGCTGCCCTCGGGCTGACGCAGCAGTACGTCCATGAAGTTCAGCGAGCCCTTCGGGGTGCCGGACACCACGACCGCGTTCAAGCCGGCGGCTTGGTCGTTCAGCATGTTCAACCAGGTCGCGCCCTTCTTGCGGCCAAAATATTTCGGATTCGGGCGGGCGTGGATGGTGCGGACCGGCACCACGACCGCATCCCGTCCACGCTGGCGAGGACCCCGCCGCCCCACAGCTGCGCCAAAGGCACCGCCGCCTGCGCGTTGACCAGCACCGTGTTCGCCGCCGCCATCGTCTCCGCCCGCAGATAATGCTGATCGACGTGCCGCAGCCGGTTGCGGGTCAGCGCGTCCGCGCCCGGGGAAACCACCGGCGCCAGACCGACATTCATCGCCTGCGAACACAGCACCGCCGCGACCGACACCCCCAGATTCGCCGCCCGCGCGCCAGTCCCGGCGACGTGCGTGAACGACTCGACGAACTCCGGGCCCCAGCTCATCACCTCGAGCACCATCTCCGGCAGATCCACCCGCGGCATCTTCGCCGCGACGCGGCGCCGCGGATCGATCAGGCTCGGCGGATCCGGCAACGCCGCCAGCGCGGCCACATGCAGTTTTCCCGTCCTCATCCACCGAGGCCGGGGTGTCGTTGCCCAGGCGGCCGGTCAGCTCCCGGTAGGCGGCGCCCAGGTCCTCGCCGAGATCGGCCAGCAGCTCACGCGGGGTGTCGGGCAGCCCGAGAGCGTTCACGCCGCGCTCGCGCGCGGCTTCCCACGCCATTCCCGACAGCAGATGCGTGCGCGGGTCACGCCACTTCGACGAGTGTTCGGCGAAGATGTTGCGGTACTTCAGATGCCGGTGGAACTGCTCGAGCAGACACAAGGTGTACGCGGCCCGGTCCACCGTTCCTTATCGAATGGGTCCGACTGGCCAGCGCGATCACGGCGTCGCGTCCTTGCGCCTCGCCGCCAGGGGACTTGGCTTTCACGTCGGCGGTGTAGATCGTGTTGAACGTGTCGAATCGACCTTCGTCGAGGGCGGTTGCGAGACGGTCGACCAAGGCATGGATCTCCTGGCGGTCCAGCAGTTCTCGCAACTGCCGCCGAGTGGAATCATCCTCGGTCGCGGTGGCGTCGGTCGAGCACGCGGCGGCCAGCAGCGCCAACGGCAACGGCAACGGCAACGGCAACGGCAACGGCAACGGCAACGGCAACGGCAACGGCAACGGCAACGGCAACGGCAACGGCAACGCAAGGATCGGAAGTGTACGGCGGAGCTTGTTCATCGGACGACCCTTTCGACATTATTGTTGGTTGCCCCAACGTGGGTGCAACCAACAATAACAGTTGTGGGTGCCACCAACAAATTTTGGTAGATCGGCCGACCGGAGATTGCGCAATTTCTACACCGCGGTCGGCGGCGGCCACCAGATTCCCGGGGCCTCCACCAGCACGCGCCTGCGGTTCGGCCCAGCTCCCCGCGGGCTCGACGCCGTTGCCGTCATCACCGAATTCTTCGGCCTCACGCGGCCCGAATCCACCCACGGCGGCACCGGTCGTGATCGGCTCGCCGCACCGAATCCGCATGGCAGACTGCGGTTTATGAACGATGCTCCGGCCGGTTCACCAATCCCCACCATCAGCTGTGGCGCCCGCACCAGAAAGCAGGCGGAATCACATCGGCGGGCCGGGCAGCTCGCGGCAGCTCTCGCCGCGGCCGACCTCGCGCGCGGCGACCGCGTTGCGGTCATGCTGCGCAACGACATCGAGTTCCTCGAGGTCTCGCTGGCCATCGCGACGTGCGGGGCGAATCCCGTGCCCATCAACACTCGGTGGCAGGCCCGCGAGGTCGCGCATGTACTCGCCGACAGCGGAGCCCGTCTGATCATCGCGCATACCGAGTTCATCGGCATCGTCGAAGACGCCATTGCCCTGGCCGGCGTCGACCCGGTGGTCGTCGAGGTGGCCATGCCTGCCGAACTCCTCGACGAAGCCGGGCTCGACCGAATGCAGCTCACCCACCGGCACGCCACCCTGGAAGACTGGATCCTGGATCATCCGGAACCGCTCGGCCATCTCGACGGCGCCATCGCGGATTCGATGGGACTCATCTACACCTCCGGTACCACCGGAACACCGAAAGGTGTACTCCGCGAACGCATGACGCCACATCAACTGCTGTCCATAGCGGGCGGTACCGCGCAGCGCATGGGTCTCACCCCCGGCGGCCGGATGCTGGTGGCCGGACCGATGTATCACACCAGCCCCAACGCGGTCGCCGTGCTCGGGCTGCGCATGGGCGCCGACATCACGATCATGCCTCGCTGGCACGCCGAGCGGTTCCTGCAACTCGTCGACGAACACCGCATCACGCAGGCCAAGGTGGTGCCGACGATGCTGTCCAGGCTGCTTTCGCTGCCCACCGAGGTTCGCGACCGCTACGACATTTCCAGCCTCACCCATCTCATCCACTCCGCCGCACCGTGCCCACCGGCGGTGAAAAGGGCGGCGATCGACTGGTTCGGCGATGCTCTGATCGAGTTCTACGGCTGCACCGAGGCGGGCACCATCACCTGGATCAGCGCCGCGGAATGGCTGGCGCATCCCGGCAGCGTCGGCCGCGGTGTCGACGGGTCCGGTGTCGTGGTCGCCACCGACGACGGAACTGCGCTGCCCGCAGGCGAAATCGGGCAGGTGTTCGTCCACGGTGCGGACTACTGGCCCGACTTCACCTATCTCAACCGAACCGATGCCCCGGCGAGTGCGGTGCCCGGCTACCTCACCGTCGGTGACACCGGCTACCTCGACGACGCGGGCTATCTCTACCTGACCGGGCGTTCCAGCGAAATCATCATCTCCGGCGGTGTCAACATCTACCCTGCCGAAATCGAGGCCGCCATCATGGCCGACATCGATGTCGAAGATGTTGCGGTCTTCGGCATTCCGCACACCGGTGACCTCGGCGAGTCCGTCGCCGCCCATATCGTCGCCCGGCCCGGCGCGACCGTCACCGAAGAGCGGGTGCGTGCCGGGTTGACTGGACGGATCGCCGACTACAAAATCCCCGCCACACTGCGCATCGTCACCGCACTGCCGCGCGACGACTCCGGCAAGATCTACAAGCGGCAGCTACAGGAGCTGTATCCGGCCTGAACCCGCCGAGCGCGGCAGTTACTCCGGTGCATCCGGCGAACAGCCACGCGCCTGCACCATCGCCGCGAGCAGCTGGTCGCGGACCTCGTCGGCAATGGCGAGCACCAGCTCCGCACGGTTGGCGAAATGCTCAACCGGTGCGCACCAAACCCCAAGGCCGGACCGCATGTCACCAAATGCGATAACAGAACCCGGTACCCGCCAGGCGAGCAGCCGGACGGCTTCTTCGCTCGGCGAGCCATGGACCGAGCGTTGATTAACCGGTAAGCACCAACCCCAGGGCAAGACCGCACATCACCACGGCGATACCAGAATCCAGTACCCGCCAAGCGGCGGGACGGGCGAACAGCGGGCCGAGCAGCCGGGCCCCGTAGCCGAGTGCGGTGAACCAGATAATGCTGCCGAGCATCGCGCCGGCCCCGAGGAACCAGCGGTCCGGGGTGGCGTAGGTGCTGGCGAAGGAACCGAGCAGCACCACGGTGTCCAGGTAGACATGCGGATTGAGCCAGGTCAGCGCCAGACAGGTAGCAATGGTGGCGCCGAGGGCGACCGAGGCGCCGGTGGCTGCCGCGGCGAGCGCGCCGCTCGACAGCGCCCGGCGCGCCGCGAGCACACCGTATCCGGCCAGGAAGACCGCCCCGCCGTAGCGTGCGACCTCGACAACTGCGGGGACGGAGGTCACGACCATCCCGAAGCCGCCGATACCCGCGGCGATCAGCACCACATCCGACACCGCACACACCGTGACGACAGCCAGCACATGTTGCCCACGCAGCCCTTGTCGCAGCACGAAAGCGTTCTGCGCGCCGATCGCCACGATGAGCGAGAGCCCGAAACCAAGACCTGAGAGCGCAGCCAGGGCTGCCGAGGAAGCCGTCACGTCCGCCGACGTTAGGCGGGCAATCGAGGCAAGACCAGCTAAAGATTCTCACGTACCTTTACCATTTCTTAATGGACCTCCAGCTCGACCAGCTCCGTGCCCTCAACGCGGCCGTCACCGAGGGCACCTTCGACGCCGCCGCGCGCAGCCTGCGGGTCACCCCCTCGGCGATCAGCCAGCGGATCAAAGCGCTGGAGGATGCGGCGGGTCGCATCCTGTTGCAGCGCACCAAGCCCGTGCGCGCCACCGAATCCGGATTGGCGGTGCTACGGCTGGCCAGGCAGATCGAACTGCTCGCCGGTGACACCGCCCGCGAATTGGGCGACACCGGTCAGGAGCTCAGTATCGATCGGCCGATTCGGCTGCCGATCGCGGTCAACGCCGATTCGTTGGAGACCTGGGTGATGCCCGCGCTGAGCCGGGCATCGTCCGGCGTGTGTTTCGAGATCCACCGCGAAGACGAGGAGCACACCACCCGGCTGCTGCGCGACGGGACGGTCATGGCGGCGATCACCGCCACTGCGGCGGCGGTGCAAGGCTGCAAGGTCGAACGGCTCGGCGCGATGCGCTACCGGCCGATGGCCAACCCCGACTTCGCCCGAACCTGGTTCGGTGACGGTGCCACCGCCAAGACCTACGCGGTGGCGCCGGTCGTCCTCTTCGACCGCAAGGACGACCTGCAGGACCGGCACATGCGACGACGCAGCAGACAGCCCATCGACCCGCCCCGCCACTACATCCCCTCCTCGACCGGCTTCGGCGACGCCGTTCGCAGCGGGCTCGGCTGGGGCATGCTTCCTGACCTGCAAACCCAGGCGGATCAAGCCGCAGGCCGGTTGGTGCCCATCGACGGCGACTCCTATATCGATGTCCCGCTCTACTGGCAGCAGTGGCGGCTCGAGTCCCCCGCGCTGAGCAGCATCGCCACCGCTATCGCCGCAGCCGCCGACGCACTACTGCGATAAGGCTTGCACTCCACCATGATTCATCGGCACTACCCGAGATAGGCGACGATCGCAGCCGCGATGGCATCGGCGAATTTCGCGCGCCCGTCAGGTGATTCGAGCAATGCCGCATCACCGGGATCGCGCATGTTTCCACACTCCACCAGCGCCACCGGGCGTTCGGAGAAGTTGAGGCCCGCCAGGTCCGCGCGGGGGTTCAGCCCGTCGGAGCCGATGTAGGTCGAGGTGACGAATCCGAAACCGACCATGGTGTCGCGCAACGTCGTCGCCAGCCGAATCGACGGTTCACCTTGGGCTGGATTCAGCGGCGGCGAGGAGTACGCGACATGGAAACCGTGCGCGCCGGCGGCCGCGCCATCCGCGTGAATCGACACTACCGCCGCTGCCCCACTGCTGTTTCCGATGGCGGCACGTTCTCCGATGCACGGCCCGACACCGGCATCGTCGGGCCGCGTCATCACGACGCGGATACCGCGAGCGACGAGCGCGTCACGCACCAATGTCGCGACATCCCAATTGAACTCGTGCTCGGTATACCCGTCGTTCGCCGACGTCCCCGTCGTATTGCACGGTTTGGTCCTCCCCCGACCATCCGGGACCTGCTGATTGATCACCCCGGGATGCGCGCCATTGCCGCCGTTGTGACCAGGATCCAGCACCACGACACGGTCGTCGGCGACGGGGACTGTCGAGGCATCGGGCGAACCAGCAGCCGACTCCGGCGCTGCGCTGGTGGTCGGCTTGCTCGGGCGCGCAGTCGCCGAGTCGTGCGCGCATCCGACGAGCAGCACGCACCATACGCTGATCCCCGCAGCTACCTTCCAGTATCGATATCCCACGACGCCACAGTGCCACAAAAGCCGGCTGCAAGCGGCCCTCGCCGACGTGAAGGACCCGGCGTGCTCGTTCGATCGACGCGAGCAAGCCGAGGTCGCGAAAGCGGATGCGGCGGGCGGAGACACGGTCGGGAGTGACTGTCACCGCCCCAGCGGATCGACCTCCATGCGGGAGCCGTCGGGGCGGGACTTGTAGAACCGAGGCGTGCCCACCATCTTCTTCGCCACTGCACGGCGTGCGGCTTCCCGGGCGGCTTCTTCTTGCGGGGCAAGGACCCGGAAGCCCAGTACCTCGATCCGGTCGGCATCGATGTCCTCGGGACTGGGCATGCCTTCGAGCACGAATCCGAACAACGCCTGTAACGCGTCCTCTCCGAGGGCCAACGGGTGAAACGGCAGAGGGTACGGTGGCCGATCGGTCCACCCTGGTTCGGGCTCCACGGTGCGGTATCCGGCCCAGTAGGGTGCCTCGAACGTGAATGGTTCACCGATATTCTCCATGATCCCGCTACCGGGAGACAGACTGAGAGACCGGACAAGCCGGCAGTCCTCCCACACCGCGAACGCCAGAAAATCCACGACGCTGTGCATCGCATGCAGAACCAGACGCCGACCCGCGCTCGCAGCGACCAGATGAGCAGGGAGCTCGGACGGGTATTCGCCGACCAGCTGCCAACCACAGGCAATGTCCACGCCTGGCATACTCGCCGCGTATACGATGCCTTCCGGGGGATATGTGCACTCGAGCAGCGTTTCCCGTCCAATCAGCGTGCGGGTCAGACCCGGCCGGATCAGCTCGACGAACGCATCAGTTCTGTCCGCATCGGTGCCGACGGCATCCCGCAGCGCCGCAACCAAATCACCGTCGGAGTATGCGATCAATGCAGTCTTGGCTCCCACGTTTGATACCTCCTCCGAGTAGATCAGTGATCCAACACCCCACATCCTGCCGAGCCAGCGGTCACCAGCTCTCCCGCCACCGGGAATACCCGGCCTGTGGCCAGGACCGCACATATTCGGGACAACCCTGACCGGGATATAACCCTCGCCCGCGAGGCATCATTCGAAAGGAAGCCGGGGCTCACCTAAAGACCGAGAATCCCTCCCCGAAAGGAATCCCGTCCATGCCGAACCGCGAAGCCGTGCAACCCACTGGTCTCGCCGTACCGAAATCGCCCTATTCGAGCGTAATCGTGAGCGGAGACAGCGGCCATGAGAACCGCTGCCCAGCTACCTAGGCCGTTTCTGCAGCACCTCGGTCAACTGCTCGCCGATCGCCGGTGTCAACCTGCCCGTCAGCTCGAACCCGAGCTGGTTGGCGACGTCCCGGGCGTACAGGTCGACCGAGGCCTCCACGAGGTCCGCGTATACCCCCACCGCACGGCGAATCCGGCGGCGTGACACCAGCAACGCGCACACCCCCGACACGAGCGCCGGCCACCAGTACACACCGACTGCCAGATAGGCCAAGCCCCACACCGGGGTGCGGGCGGCGGAGGCACACCGTTCCTGGACCATCGTCACCTCGATCCGCGCCGCGTCGGGCAGCACCAGCCACAGCCGCGGCCACGTCGTGGTCAGGTCGAGTCCCGTGCCACGGCTGACACGATCGTCCACGGTCCGCAGCCGGTCGCCCGCCCACGTTGGGCATGCCGGTTCGATCTCGGAGATCGCGTCGCGCCGCAGCACGGCCCGACGCGCTTTGCTCTTGGCTCGCCGGTTCGATCGGTCGACCAGCACCGCCTTGACCGCGGCGTCCGCCTGCGCCGCCGCACGCCGCCAACGGCGGTGGCGCAGCGCGACGAACGGCCGGCCGGCACCCGTGCCTGTCGCTCCCCACGCGGCGATCACGACGCCGCCGAGCGCGGTCATCGCCAACCCCACCACGGCGGTCGCAGCGAGGAAGGCCGCCGCGGCCCACACCAGCGCGGGCCCGGTCGACACCGCTGTCATTCGCGTCCGCAACAGGTTGAAATCGAGTGCGTGAGAGGGCCCGAGCACGACCGCCACAACCACAACGGCCACGAACACCGCGGCGGGCAGCGCGATCGCGGAAGCCCAGCGGGTAGCCAGGTTCTTGCCGAGCTCGGTGAGAAACGCGTTCACAGGTCGATCCTGGTCTCGCGGAACGGCCGCGCGGAAAGCCTGCAGAACGGACGTTCGCCGGTCGCGGCACGCGTACACGCACTCGTGGGGCACACCCATGCGGTGACCACGACGCCCCGCGCTCCCTTCCACGACTCGAAGCCGCGGTGCGCCCGCGTCAGGTTGTCGATGCCGTGCCGGGCGAAGGCACTGTCGAGCAGGTCGAGGTCTGCTTCGGACACTTCGCCCCGCTCGGCCGCCGCGACGATTCTGGCCAGCACGTCCGCGACGCCGTAGCGGGAAGCGCGTTCGGCCAGCGCCTCTCCAGCCTGTGCGCACAGGACTTCGACCCGCGGACCCGTCGTTGGTGCCATGCCGACTCCGAACCTCCTTCTCCGCCAACCAGATCACGCTACCGTGGACTGAAAGGGATTGGGGCTGCACGTGTACGACGACGTCCGGTTGGTGGTCGAGAACTTCGAGTACACCGGTGACGTCGGCGCACTGCTCGCCGCCGGCCTGCCGCCACCGCAGCAGTGCCCTCGGCACCTGCTGCCGCACCTCGCCCAAGCGCACTGGCACCGGTTCCAGGCGCAGAGCGGGTTCACCGGCCTGGTCGACCGGGAGATCGCGGCCGCCCTCGCCGACAGTCCGGGTGATCCCACGGTCGCGCGCGTCACCGCCATGCCGCAGTACCGGGCGCTGGACGAGGCACGCGAGGAGTTCCAGGACTACCAAGACCGCGAGTCGCTGGCGCTGCTCGCGAACGCCTACACGACGTTGATGAACGCGCTGGACGACGAGCGAATGAAGGCCGCGCTCACCGCCGACCACGCCACGTTGCTGCTCATGCTCGACGAGCACGACGGTACGGACGCCTACCGCGAGATCGTCCTCAACGCGCTGAACTGGATGATCGCCCACACACCCCGCGACGATCCGCAACGCGCCCGCAGGCTGGTCGACCGCGCCCGAGCACAGGTGAACGCAGGCAGGCGGCCGGGGAAGATCCTCGCCGACTACCGGGCCGCTGCTCAGCTGGCGCTGCGGGAACGCCCGGTCTGGCGCGACGTCGTGCTCGAGCTCGCCCAGTACCAGTCCGATCTCTACGCGGACGGCGGGGCGCCCATCCACCTGGCAGGTGCGCTGGTCGCATGCCGTGACCTCGCCGACGCGTTGGAGCGGGACTTCGGCAACACGGCTACCGTGCCCGCGCTCCGGCAACTCGAGCAAGAGGTAAGCAGCCGGATCGGTCCCGAAATAGCGCGGTTCCTGATGACATGCCATCGCGATCCCCACGCTCTCCAGACGCAGTACGACCTGGTCGGGAGCCTGCAGCAGCAGTCGATCACGCTTGATGTGCTCGTGCAGCGACGTGACCAGGCGTGGGTGCTCGCCATCGGGCTGCCGCTGGACCATGACGGCCGACTGGACGCGCTGCTGGACCTCTACCACGCGCACGACGACCTCTGGGAGATCGGCGGCGACACGGATGCGATTGCGCTCGTCTACGACACGGTGACCGAAGCGCTACTCACCACGTCACCGGACGACGCAGGCCGGGCGGAGCTGCTGACGGCACTCGCCCACTCCGCGACGACCGCCGCCATGTGGACCGGCTCCCGCGACGAGGCGAAGCAGGCGGTCGCCGCCGCCCGCACCGCGCTGGACCTGCCGACCACAGACCATGGCCAGCGTGCACTTCGGCTCTCCACACTGGCGTCCGCGCTGATCATGCAGTTCCAAGTCGGCGGCAACCCCGCGGCGGGCCAGGAGGCCGTCACCGTCGCCGAGGAGGCCGTCGCGCTGACCCCACCCGGCGACTCGAACCTCCCGTTGCGCTGGTCGACGCTGTCCAGGGCGGCGGAGAAGGTGGCCGAGGCCGGTGACCACGATATGTTCACCAAAGCTGTCGACGCGGGCGCGTCCGCCGTGGCCACCATCCCGGCGGACGATGTACGCCGGATCGGCATGCTCTACAACTACGCCGGCGCCGTGCAGACCCAGGCGGTCAACACGAACGTGACAGACGCGGAACCGTTCCGCGAGGCCGAACGCGCCTACCGGGCCGCACTCGCGCTGGTGGGTCCTGATCACCCCGACGTTCCGCGGATCGAGAGCACCATCGCCGACGTGCTGTATCACCGGTACCGGCAGTGCGGCGACCTCGACGCGCTGGAGGATTCGCTCGAGCTCGCGGAGAGAGCCGTCGATCTGACACCGCAATCCCACCACTGGTGGCCGTTGCGGGCGATCGCACTCGCACGCTCGGCGCGTGAGCTCGCCATGTTCGGCGGGCCGCGTGCCGACCAGCTGCGCCAGCTCGCGATCACCCACTACCGGGCAGTCTCCGCGCACCCGGCCACCAGCGCGCAGCACCAGATGATCTGCGAACAGGCCCAGGCCGCGATGCTCGCCGAAGCGGACCCGGCGACGTGGCTGGACGCGCAGGAACGCGTGATTGCCGCCATCCCCGCGACGGTCAGCCGGGCGCTGCCGCGGTACCGCAGGCTGGAGGCCGTGCGGCAGCTGGACGGCCTCGCCGACCGGGTGGTGGACGCGGGGGTGCGGTCGGGCCAGCTCGACCGGGCGCTGGAGCTGGTCGAACAGTGCCGCGGCGTGCTGTTCGGCGACGCGTGGGGTATCCGCCGCGGCTGGGCACGACTGCGCGAGATACGGCCGCAGCTGGCCGAGGAGCTCAGCGAGGTCGAGCGCAAGCTGGCTGATGCCGACGCGTACGCCGACGTGAAGTTCCACATCGAGGTCGAGTTCGACGGCCGGACGTCCACCCGAGACTGGGACCCGCGACCACAGGCCGTCGAACGGATCCGGCAGCACGCGATGCGGCGGGACCGGCTGCTCGCCGAAGCGCGGGCGGTGCCGGGGTTCGAGGATCTGCTGGCGCCGCCGAACCTCGAAGTCCTGCGCACGCGCACAGCCGGGCACACCGCGGTGGTCGTCAGCGCCGCGGGCACCGCGCTCGTGGTTCCCGCCGACTACTGGCAGCCCGTCGAGGCTGTGCCGCTACGGCAGATGACCGAGACCGCCGCCCGCGCTCAGGTCAGGCGGCTGCGAGCGGCCCTCGCCGATGTGAAGGACCCGGCGTGCTCGTTCGACCGACGCGAGCAGGCCCAACTGGACGTGCACGCCGTGCTGGAATGGCTGTGGGACACCACGGCCGGGCCGGTGCTGGACCGGGTCACGACGACGCGGCTGTGGTGGTGCCCGATCGGAATCACGGCCCAGCTGCCACTGCACGCGGCGGGCAGGCATCGCGACGGTGCGGGACAGACCGTGTTCGACCGGGTCGTCTCCTCGTACACGCCGTCGCTGACCGCGCTCGCCGACACGTTGACCACGCCTCGGCCGCAGCACGCCCGCCACACCGCGCTCGTCGTCGGCGTGGGCGAGCGGAAAGGCGTGCCCGTGCTGCCGAGCGCCCGCGCCGAGGCCGAGGCGGTGGCGGGGCTGCTGCCCGGCTCCACTGTGCTCATCGACTCCGCCGCCGACCCGGAGGCCATCGAGCAGGGCCTGCACGAGCACGCGATCGCCCACTTCGCCTGCCACGGCCGGGCGGTCAGCTCGGCCAAGCACCCCGACCAGGGCGGACTGATGCTCAGCGACGGGATGTTCGTGCCCTCGTTCGTGCGCGACCTGCGCACCACCCAGGCACAGCTCGCGTTCCTGTCCGCGTGCGACACCGCGGGCCCCGACCCGGCACTGCTGGACGAGCCGCTGAACCTGGCGTCGGCGTTCCACCTCGCGGGCTTCCGCGGCGTCATCGGCACGCTGTGGCACACCGCGGACAGCACCGAGACCGCTGAGGCGGTCTACGCTGCGCTCACTGCGCACGGCACCCGTTCTGCCGACACGGCCGAGGCTGCCACCGCGCTCACCGAAACGTTGCGCCGCATGCGGAACGCCTATCCAGCCGTGCCGACCAGGTGGGCCGCCCACGTGCACGTCGGCGACTGAGTTTCCCGCGGTGGCGGAACGCCTCGATCACCTCGGCCACCAGCAGCCCCGCTCTCGAAGGTAGAGATCGCCGTAGTAGGGCTGAATGGAATCCTCACCGCGCCAACGGCATACATCGCCTTTCTGGGTGCCGCCGGCCGCGTGGCTTCAGTCGTGAAAATTGGCGTCAGTTGATCGCGAATTCGGGCATCGGTCGAGCCGCTTGCGGCCCGTTTCTGGTCGCGAATTTCGCCATCACTCGACCGGCGTGTCGGTGTGAACCGCCCCGGCGAGTCCGGAGACTTACGGGTGTGACAGCTCAGCGGTTTGCTGGGGCTGGTTGTTGACAGTAGTAGGCGGTCTCCATCGCGGCAGGCGGCATGTCACCGCAGTGTTGATAGAGCCGCCGGTGATTGAACCAATCCACCCATTCGGCGGTGGCCAACTCGACGTGATCGACCGTGCGCCAGGGGCCGCGTGGTTTGATCAGTTCGGTCTTGTAGAGACCGTTGATCGTCTCGGCGAGCGCGTTGTCATAGGAGGATCCGACCGCTCCGACCGAGGGGTGGATCCCGGCGTCGACGAGTCGTTCACTGAACGCAATAGATGCGTATCGCGACCCCCTATCCGTATGGTGCACAACGTCTTTCACATCCCAGCCGTCGCGTTCGCGCGTCCAGATGGCGTGCTCGATCGCGTCGAGCACCAATGCGGTGGTCATCGACGTTCCGGTGCGCCAGCCCAGGATGCGTCGGGCATAGGCATCGACAACGAACGCGACATACACCCACCCCGACCACGTCCGGACATAGGTTATGTCGGCCACCCACAACCGATTCGGTGCCGTGGGCGCGAATCTTCGTTGCACCAGATCCGCCGGCCGCGGCGCGGCCGGATCGGCGATCGTGGTGCGTTTGACCCGCCCCCGCACCGCCCCACGCAGTCCCAGCTCGCGCATCAACCGCTCCACGGTGCAGCGGGCGACCCGGATCCGTTCCCGATTGAGTTGCAGCCACACCTTTCTCGCGCCGTAGACACCGTAGTTCTGCGTGTGCACCCGTGTGATCTCTACTTTCAGTTCCTCGTCGCGCTGCTCCCGTGCGGTCGGGATCCGGTTGCGGTGTTCGTAATAGGTCGATGGGGCGATTTCGACGCCTAACTCGGTGAGCACGGCGCAGATCGACTCGACACCCCATCGCAGGCCACCGTTCTCACGATGGCCCTGATATTCGCTGATGTATTTGACGGTCAGCGCTGTGGCCGGTCCAGTTCGGCCGCGAAGAAAATCGACGCAGATTTCAGAATTGCGTTGGCGCGCTTGAGTTCTGCGTTCTCCCGCCGCAGTCGTTTCAACTCGGCGGACTCGTCGGTGGTGATGCCCGGGCGGGCACCGGTGTCGATTTGGCCTTGCCGCACCCATTTGCGGACCGTTTCCGGTGTCCCGACACCCAGCAGCTCGGCGACCGCACGCATAGCCGCCCATTCCGACTCGTGCTGCTCCCGAACCTCGGCATACATTCGCACGGCCCGCTCGCGCAGCTCGGCCGGGTACTTCTTCCTCGACGACACAACTCCATCCTTCACAGAAGATGAAGTCCCCGGACTCACCGGGGGGGATTCACGGCCTACATCGTCGACCCGGCGGACTTCGCCACGTTCAACGAGATCTATCAGCAGTACTTCACCGAGCCGTATCCCGCTCGCGCCACCCTCGTCACCAACCTTCTGGGGTTCAAGGTGGAGATCGATGCGATCGCGCGCAAACCGTAGATCATCAAGCGCCCGTATGCATTTCAACGGAGTCCATCACGGATGGTTTGGCCAGATCCAGGATGCGGGCGAGTTGACACCAGACTGTGCGAACGGCCCCCACATCCGAGCTAGGGGCCGTTCTAGTCGCTCCACGCTACGGGCGGTCGAACTCGCCGTCATTGACGCCTGTGGTGAAGGCGTCCCACTCGTTGGGGGTGAAGACTAGTGCCGGGCCGGTCGGGTTCTTGGAGTCCCGGACGCCGACCAGTCCGCCATCCAGGTGCGCTACCTCCACGCAATCCTTTGTCGAACCACTGCGGCTCGACTTGAACCACTCGGCACCAGTAAGGTTCACGTTCACAATTTGCACTCCTTTGCGTTCCTCAGCAGCGCTGTGCGTCAGCAGGTCTCAGCGAAGCATCGTGCGGTGTGGAAACTGCGCGTCGTCTTCGTATCGTGGTTACGGACGGTCGAACTCACCGTTATGTACGCCACCGGTGAAGGCATCCCACTCTCGGGGCGTGAAGACCAATGCCGGACCATCGGGGTTCTTGGAGTCGCGAAGGCCGACCATCCCCGCGTCAAGGTGTGCGACCTCAACGCACTGTCCCCCTGTGTCACTGTGGCTGCTCTTGAACCACTGGACTCCGGACAGGTCAATGCTCACGCTCATACTCCTTCGTCACCCGCCGTATCAGCTCTCGGGTTCTGTCTTCATCTAGGCTCGTGCGTCGGATGTCCGCCGCAAGCTCACTATAGGTCTGTACCTCATCGGCTTTCTCAAGGTACACATCGCTTGCCGGAGCCCCTTCGAGGTAGACGATTGGCGGCTCCACAGGCTCGCCCTTGGCGTTCGTCCCGAACTCAACGATCGTGAACGCGCCATGCAAGATGCCCCAAGTCGACCCAGCGTCGTACGGCTGCATCCGCACCGTGACATTTGGGAGCTTGCTGATCTCGGCCAGGTGCCGCAGCTGGGCCGCCATTACTTTGCGCCCGCCGATGTTCCGACGAAGCGCCGACTCGTGGAGCAGCACCTCTACCTCGAGCGGGCTCGCCTTCCGGGTGATGATTGCTTGCCGCTTCATACGCAGCTCGACACGGCGGTGAATGTCGTCCTGGTCGCCGTCTCGATAGAAGGCGAAGATCAGTGCGCGCGCATAGTCAGGTGTTTGCAATAGACCATGGATCTGCTCGTGATACAGCGTCAGCCGCCGCGCAGAGGCTTCAAGCCCGAGGTACATGTTGAACGTGTCGGAGAACAACCCGCCGTAGGTGTGATAGAGGCTCCTGCGCTTGGCTTGCAACGACAGATCAACAGCATGCCGTGTGTCTTCGGGCTCCACCTCATACAGTTCGCATAACGCTTGGACATCCTGCTTGCGCACCCGCTGATTGCGTCCGGCCTCGATCCGTTGCAACGCCGACTTGGACAGGTCAACGAGATTCGCTGCCGCTTCGATCGTTAGACCGTTCCTCTCGCGCCAGTCACGTAGGAACCGGCCAAGCTGACGTCGAGGCAGCGTTGAGGCTGGACCTTCCTCGTCGTCCCTGCTTGCCATTGCTTCGCTCCTCTCGTTGCAAACTCGAATCAGCTGGTCTCTATAAGTGGGTCTGCTCTACCCCGCCTATGGGTCTGTTGTACCGCGGGCATGGGTCGGGTCGTTGGGAAATGGTCCAACTCAACTCGGGTTCCCAATTCTCCGGGTCCCGAATGGGAGAAGGTGATCTGCTGAGCGTGCGCCCGGAGAGACGACCCCCTTCCCTTCATCAGGAGCTGAAGGGCCTGGCGCACCTACAGCCACAGTCGATGCACCGGAGGTCGGCAAATGCCGAACAACCATCTCCCGCAACGAGATCCGCTCAACGGTCCACCTGTCGCCTACGCCGGGGCAAAGGCCGACGTGGTCGATCGCTTCGCAACCGCGCTACGGAAATGGGCAGGCCCGCCCACCGCAACCGAATCAACCCTGCGCTGGGCTAACGAGTCCGCGGTACCAGGCGCACACAACCCACTGTCGAACTGAGCAGAGGCCAAACCCGATGGACCACATACCGTTCGGTGACACCCCCATATCCCGCTGCGTCTTCTACAGGCGGGTATGCGATCTACCCGCGACCATCGATCCGCCGAGCCTGGGCCGCATCATCATGAAAGCCACCCACGTCGGAGGGCTCACGATGCCCGCACCACTGGGCCAGGCAGTCAAACACGACATGAGCCGACGCGGAGCCGCGATCGGTCCGATCCTGTCGCATCCCCGGTCCAACAGATGGACCTTCTTGATCCGACCCGACGTACCCGACGATGTGCCGCTGTTCGCTGATCTGTTCCGCCACAACGCATCTGTCATCCGCAACGGCGGAACAGTGGCATTACCGTCACCGACCACCCAATCCGGAGCGATCAGGCAATGGATCGAACCACCACATGACACCTTCCGCCCCTCCGGTCTTCTCGTCATCGAATCGGTTCGCGCGTGCGTGGGACCGGGCCGGGTGCGAGCGGTGTCACATGCCTGACAACGACGGCAGGCCAGCAATCGCGTGGCCAGATCGCACCCATCTCGGCGACACGACGAGGACGTAAACCGATGTGCGACATGATCCCTCACCTACCACCCGGCGAGATCGCCCCACACGTCCGAGCGCTACTCGCGGTCTTTCACGAGGACACCGCCCACAAACTCGCGATCGCCCCCACCGACAGTCCGCCCATCGTCCACCGGTCGGACGGAACCCTGTGTGCCGTCGACGAGAACGGCTGGCCCGAACTGCACGACAACCTCGACGAGCTCGAAACGATCCCGGTACACCCCACCAGCGTTCGAGACACGGAAACACCATGAGCACCAACGCTTCCCCGATGCCGAACGAGGCGGATGTCCACCTGAGCGTGTTCCTGCACGGCATGCGGCTGGACTTCGCCGCGTGCCCGGCTGCGGCCTTGCGGTTCATCGAAGACCACCGAGCACGCCACTACGTCGATGCGGTGCACGTGATCCCCGGCGACACGACCGGGTTGGCACGGCTGCCCAATGAGCGGCTATTTCTGGAACCCTCAGCAACGACGCTGAGCAGCTCGGCTGAAACACCACCTGGGGTGGCTGACGAGCGGCGATGATCAATCGCAGAGCGACGCCGAGTTCTGGAACGGTCCGGCAACGTCCGATATTGCCGAGGAACGTGCGGGTCACCGGCCGCACGGAACCTCGACCGCAGTTGGGTTGCGCGGCTATCGCTCAGTTCGAAAACGTACGAATGAATCTGCCCCACCACTAACCGACCTCGATCCGCCGATCATATAATCGCCTGACGCGCTTGATCGTTCCTTTCCTCAGTCCAGGTAGTCCTCTTCGAGGCGCTCCAACGCCCAGGCCCAATACGCTGACTCCCCCCACTCGTGGGCGCGGATCGCGGCGATCAGCTCCCGCGCGGCCTCGTCCGAGTCGGGACCCTCCAGCTGCGAGGCGAGTCCCGCCATCAACGCGACCGCCCCGGCCGCCTCCCGCACCGAGGTGAACGCGACGCCCTGGTCGCCCTCGCCGTGGTCCCAGCCGCTGGGCGCGTAGACCTGGACCACGCCCGTCTCACCGTCCAGCATCAGGGTCATCTCACCGTAGAACTCGCCCAGACCATAGGCGTACTTCGCGGGCGGGGAGTCGTCGTCGGGATAGCGGCGGCCGAACAGCTCGTCCGGGTCGGCCTCCCACATGCCCTTCTCCGGCAGGTCCGCCGAGTCGAACCACTCGCCGTCCAACGCCACCGCAGGAAATCCCACCTCGGTGAGGAAGGCCCGCGACTCGGCGTGCTCCAACCGCTCGGGCAGCTCGGCCGGACGCCACAGGGCACCGACGCCGACCTGCGCGGCCAGCCACTCGAAGGTGGGGTCCGCCGCCTTGGTGATCTCGATTGTCATGGTGCCATTGAACATCGCGCCGACGAACCGAATCTGGTTCGGACCAGCCCTCCGCGGCGACCTCCCGCTGAACGCTCTGTATTCGATGTAATCCCAGTCCACCGCCCGGCGTGTCAGTCGAGCAATGGAGCTGGTGTCAGGTTGGAGATCTGCCCAGGAGTGGAGGTCAGCGACGGCAAGGGGCCACGACAACCTCGAAGCGATCCCGATACGCCCCACCAACACGGAAACACCGTGAGCCCCGACGGTTTCCGGAGGCCGGACGAGGCAGATGTCCACCTGAACGTGTTCCTTCGACGGAAACACCGACCGGGGCAGCCGATGCGTGGTGACGATGAATCGCTGAGCGACGCCGAGTTCCGGAACGGTCCGGCAACGTCCGAAAATGCCTGCGGGTTCGGGTGGGTGGGCTCGCGCTCTGCGGGTGGCGACTTCGTCACCCACCTACGCCGACTCGGCATGCCAGAATTCGCGGGTGCGCAGTCCCTTGATCGACGTTGCCGCGGGCAGCGATATCGGCAAACGCTATTCGGCGAACTTCGATGTCACCTACCTCCGTGAGCGACCGCTGCTGGCGGTGCTTGCCGACGGCATGGGAGATGGACCGGGCAGTGCGGCCGCAGGTCGGACCGCAGTCGATATCTTCGTCGACTACGTCATGCGTGCGCCGGAACCAACCCCCGACATGCTGCGAGCTGCGGTGGCAGCGGCTCATGACCAGGTGAGCCGAATCGGCCACGAATTGCAGAGTCTGGCCGGATGCACGCTGACTGCCATGGCCGCCGCGCCGCAGGGCTGCTGGCTCGTACAGATCGGTGATTCCCGTGTGTACCGGTTGCGTGCCGGGCTGCTCGAACTGCTGACGACCGACCACACGATGGCGTGGCTGGGGGCCGTGCACGGCTGGTACCCGTTCGACTCGGCGCAGGCCGCGTCGGCGCGGTATCAGCTGACCCGTTACATCGGGCATGGGGGCGCACCGGAACCGGATGTGCTCAGCGTGACGATGAGACCGGGCGATCGATACCTGATGTGCACCGACGGCGTGTCCGATCAGGTCGACTACGACGGCCTACGGACCTTCCTCGGTCGTGATACACGGCCACAGTCCGTCGTAAGCGACATTCTGACTGCCAGCGATACGGCGGGCGGGAGCGACAACGCCACCGCCATCGTGATCCGCGTCGACTGAGCATGTGAGATACGGCATCGAGAAAGTCGGCGACGCCGAAATACTCACAGCCGGACGCAGATTCGAGAATCGGATTGGGCGGTGGAGGGCTGATGCGGCATCGGCCGCTATATCGTGCACGCCGCCTAGTCCCAATGCCGCGTAGTCAAGGTGGCGGGCCAGCCGTCAAGTCGGCGGATGCTGCGTCGTTTCGTAGCGGCCGGGGTCGAGGTTGGGATCGCCCAACAGGGCTCCGACCAAGCCGTCCGCGGCGCGCACAAGGGCGGCACGCACGGGCGGACCGTAGACCGGATCGCGCAACCAGGTGCCGGTCGGCGAGTGGGGGCCAGTCGCAGGTGGATCGGTTCACCGGCCGGCACATCAGCCACGCGAAAGATCTGGGCTAGCGGCGCACAAATCATGTGACCGGCGCGAGACCTTCAGTCTGATCCACTCGCGCCGGCCGCACCGATTTTGGTCGTAGTCACCCGCCTATTTGCAATGACCCAAATCGGATGTCCAAGTATCGCGCACATCCCACCCGTTAGCACCAGGAGGCGAAACCCCGCCACCCCATTGGATGCATTGGCCCTTCGCTGAGAGCTTTGCTGGGCCCGCATAGTATGCGTACTGGTTCTGATCCTGGCTGATGTTGCTAGGACTGGTCAACACATATGCGTTTGTGAGCGAGGCAGTCCCCACATACGAGGTCTTCATGGTCACAACACAATTAACGCTACCGTTGTACATCAGGTAGATCGTGCCGTAGCGCAACCCGGCGTGATGGTCGATTTCGTAGAATCCCGAACCGCACACCCCCGCAGGTGTAGCCGCATTTGCGGGTGATAGCGCGACCAGCGGCATGGTGGCGGCCGCTATGGCGGCCACCACCGCTCGGCTCGCGATTCTGATTACATTCATCTCATGGTTCCTTCCTCAGGTGGCCCCAGCTTGCTCCACAAAATGCACATTCCCAAAGATGGGAATTTTTGCTTTGACCCTCTAGCACCAATGCTGCGTAGTTAACGTGGGGGGCCAGCAGTCAAGTCGGCGGATGCTGCGTCGATGCCGATCCGGGGGATGCGTGCGACGGTATCGAATTCCGTTGGCCGCCAAGGCATGTGGGTGATTTGAAGACAGCGGAACTCGGCCGAGCTCGAAGTAGCGGCGCCCTCTCGAGTAGCCGATGCCAGTGCCGACACCGAGTGGCATGTTGTCGATGATCTCGGCATCAGGCCACGATCTCGCGCCGACCCTGAAGCGAATTGCGCTCGAACCATCCGTTTCTCAGCTGATGCTTTGTTGGTCGGGCTCGATGAGAGCGACGACCCGATCCTCGCCGCGCGAGTAGGGACCGCCGATGTATTTCGTCGAGATCCGGTCGATAACCGCCCAAGCGGCGTCGCCCTCGAGCCACTCGACGACCCTGCCTCGGACGGCAACCGGCTGAAATGGGTTGTCGGCCAGGGCCAGTGAGAGCGCGACCCGCGGGTCGCGCCGCATGTTGCGGGCCTTGCGGGAGCCCGGCCCAGTGAGGATCGCGATGTGGTCACCGTGCGTGCCGATCCAGACCGGAACGGAGTGGGGAGCACCGTCGGGGAGGATGCTGGCAAGGTGGGCGAGCGGGGTGCCATCGAGCACCCGGCGTAGGGCGGGGTCGAGGATCATCGCTGGACCTCGTAGTGCAGATGGGTGACACCCGGCGCCGGGATGGCTTCGACGAGACGCAGGCGCACGTGCTCGGGGAGTGATTGGAAGAAGGGCCGGCCGACGCCGAGCAGGATCGGCACCTGATGCAGGATCACCTCGTCGACGAGCCCGGCCTGCAACGCCGCGGTCACGACGCCGCCGCCCATCAGACCAACGTCCTTGTCGCCGGCCGCCTTCCGGGCCGCCGCGATCGCCTCCTCGATCCCGGTGACGAGGGTCTGCCGCTCGGTCATCTCCGGTGCGGGCCGATGGCTGAGGACGAAGAGCCTGGCCGTCGGATGCGGGCTGCCGCCGCCGAAGTGCTCGGAATCCTCGTAGGTATTGCGTCCCGCCACGATCGCACCCACTCGCCCGGCCAGGGCGTCGAAAACGCGGGCACTCGGCTCGCTCAGTTCGAACATGTCGAACACCGCGCTGGAGGTGTCCCCGTCGGTGTACCAGTCGAACAGCGTCGCCCCGTCGCTGAGTCCGCGCCCGGCACCGGGATCGCGACCGGTGATGTACCCGTCGACCGAGACTGCGTGGGCGCTGAAGACCTTGCTCATCGCCGTAATCCTTTCGAAGTTCCCTCAAGAGACTCCAAAACCGTAGCAGTCAAAGTTCCCTAAGGGAACCCCAATTGCTAGACTGCTGGCATGCAACGTACGAACTTCGGTGAGATGACCTGCTCGATCGCGCGCACCCTCGATGTCATCGGCGAGGCGTGGTCACCGTTGATCCTGCGCGACGTGTGGGTCGGGCTCACCCGGTTCGAGCAGATCCAGGCCGACCTCGGCATCTCACGCAAGGTGCTGACCGAGCGGTTGAACCACCTCGTCGAGCACGGCGTACTCGAGCGAAAGGCCTATGACCAGCGGCCACGGTACGAATACCACCTCACACAGAAGGGCACCGAACTCGTCGACATGCTCATGGTCATGGTCGGGTGGGCAGACAAGTGGCTCGCGGGTGCGGCCGGTCCGCCGGTGCTCTACCGCCATCACGCATGCGGTGAGATCAGCAGAGTCGACCTGCGCTGCGCTCACTGCGGCGAGCCGATGCACGCCGGCGACGTCGATCTCCTCCCAGGCCCCGGCGCAGCCGCGTGATCGAGAGAAGGCGCTTCGACTATCGGCAAGTCGATCCTCACCAATTCGACATCGTCGCCGGCAGGCCCAGCCGCGGACTGCGCCCGTGTGTGCCCAGGCCGTCCCAAGCGATGACGACGGCGAACAAGAGTAGGACGGCCTCGAAGCCAATGGGTACAGCGTTGGACTCTCCCATCGCAGGAGGGTCCACCATGATCGCGTGCAAGACGAACTTCTCACCATCGGGCGTCTCGCTCGCGCCTATCCCGTCGGACCGACAGAAGCACCGCAAGAAGCACTGATGACCTGGCTGATCATCCCCGTCCAGGAGAGCACGGCATGACCACGGTAATGGACATCGATGCCCGCGATACGCAGCACTGCGAAACGACAGCTCTCGGGGTGCTGCTGCGGCACCAAGGACTCGATCTGTCCGAGCCCATGCTCTTCGGCCCGGGCTCCGGTCTGTCCTTCATCTACTGGGACGCAGCACTGATCACGAAAGCTGGCGAATCGGGCGATGCGCAGTACCTCGTGCAGGCAGGCACTATCCTCTGCGATCTTTCACGAATAGAGCGCGAGGCCATGCAGGCGCTGAACTGCCTGGGATGTGAGACCCCGAGTACGAGCCAGCCCTGACGGTTGCCAAAACGACCACGGTGCAACAAACGTGCCGGAAATGGTTGGTGTTCAACAAGTCATGTCGGACGGACAGTCCGCACGCGAACCCGACCCGCAATATGCCTGGTGGGTAGTCGCAACGCCGCGACTACCCACCCAGGAAACACCGGTGGGCAAGTTGCGTACCACTCATCGGTCCGGATCACGAAGGCCCAACGCCCGCTCATCCCGAATACCGGATAGCTGTCGATGGGCTCCGGCGCAGCGGAACGGACCCTGCGAGCCGGCGCGGCGCTGCCATGCCAGTGCGATGTGAGGGCGGTGCAAGAGCTTGGTGTGAGGGTCGATGCCATGACCTGGCAGAGCGGCCATCGTGCCGACGGGAAGACGTTTCTGGTGACCGGCGCCAACGCGGGCATCGGGTACTTCGCCGCAGAACAACTCGCGGCCAGCGGCGCCACCGTGGTGCTGGGCTGCCGCGACACCGTCAAGGCCGACCTGGCGGTGCAGGCGATCCGGGCACGTGTCAGGGGTGCTCGGCTGCGTCAGGTGTACTTGGATCTGGCGGATCTGCGCTCTCTGCCTGCGACGGTGGATGCCCTCGGCGTCGACGGCTTGGACGCGGTCGTGCTCAATGCCGGGGTCATGCTGTCGGGTCCGGAACGCCGCGTGAGCGCTCAGAGGCACGAATTGATGTTCGCGACAAACCATCTCGGGCATTTCGCATTGATCGCTCACCTGGCGCCGATGCTGACAGCCGTCGCCAACAGCCGGGTGATCACCGTGGGTAGCTTCGCGGCCCGGACGGAGCGGCTCGATCTTGCCGATCTGCAGTCCGAGCACGACTATCGGCCCAAGCGTAGCTATGGGCGATCGAAACTGGCGCAGATGCTGTTCGGTTTCGAACTGGATCGCCGTTTGCGCGCGCGTGCCGCGAGCACCGCCAGCATTGTCGTCCACCCCGGCGGTGCCCTGGACACATTGACCCCGGCACGGCCACCGTTGTTCGCTCGCACCATCGCTCAACGCCTGCGCGGACTTCCCGCGAATGTTGTGCTGCACGGCAAACACACGGGGGCCCACACTATCGTCCGCGCTGTTCTGGACACCGAGATCACGAGCGGGCAACTCTGGGGGCCACGAATTTTCGGTCTCCGCGGACGACCACATCAAGAAACGCCCTACCCGCACATGACCGACCTCGACACCGCCGCCGGGCTATGGGCCGCCAGTTCGGCTCTCACCGGCGTTGATCCTCTCGACCGTGCGACGAACGCACCGTAATGCCGCGTACCGCGCGGGCCGAGCATGCCCTCGGGCGGAGCTGCGGACCATCCGTCGGAGGGTCATAGTTCGGACCACGCGACCTCGAACCATGGTGAGGTTCGTCCAGCTAGCAGCTGGAGGTGGAAGTCGGGGCCTTCATGTGTCCGATCCTTTTCGGGATCGGTGAGTTGACTGATGGTGCAGATGTAGTCGCCGTTCGGGAGTTCGATACTGGACCCGTATATATCCTTGTCGTCGTCCACGGCGGAGTCCGCGAACTGGGCAGCCATGGTGACCGTGTCCAAATTGACGACGACCAGCTCACCGCGCGTCACGGTGATGGGGCCGGCGATTTGCCTGATGATCGGCAGCCGCGGATCTACCGGCGAATCCGACAGGTCGATCCGCCATTGCTCCTCGCCGCCGGTTCCCCAGAGCAGCATCGTCCGCTGCCGCAGCTCCGATTCGACGCGCTCGAACAGCATCTCCAAGGTCCAGTCTTCGCCCACGAACGATGTGTACGCGTGTGGGTCGACAAGCCCGAGGAATCCCGAGTCATCAGTCATTTCGTCGATCCGATGCTGAAGCTGCGCCATGCGGTAGTCCTCCCCGGATTGATCACCGAACCCTACAGGCACAATGCCCGGTCGAACACCGAGCCCACTCCACCGGCGTCCGCGAAGAAGTCGGACAGCATTCCCGGAAATGTTCCGGCGCAAGGGAACTGACAACCCTGGCGTGCTGATCGGCAGCACCGAAGCCTACGATGCGCAGCACAACCGCAACGACGACGCCAACTCCCCTCCCTGCAGCGATTTCGAGAGGTCTTCTCGTTCATCCACTTTGAGTAGATAGCGCTCAGCAACGCACTGTAATAGCCGCTGGGCGGGCGGTCTGCGCGGCGAGATCGATTGCGGCGCAGAATGTCCCATTGTGCCGAATTCAGTGCGGTAAGAGGCGTGTCCGAAATCAGAATATGAAGCGACGCCACCAGCCGCGGCGGCCTCGTTCGATGCTCGGGTCGTCGCTGCCCGATCGAGCAGAGCCATGCCGCCCGTGTTGCCGACCACGCTTGGACGCGGTCAAGTCCTGGGCCGCATACGGGGCGAGCGGACTCCAGGAGTCGAACGGCGATGAGTTTCGCCGTGGTTTCCCGTCTGTATCCACACACCCGATCAACCGCACCCGAGGAGAGCATCATGACCGCCACTTACACCTTCGACGTCTTTTCCAGCCTCGACGGCTACGGCGGCGTCAGCAGCGGCGACTGGGGCGGCTACTGGGGCAAGCAAGGCCCCGAACTGCTCGACCACCGCCTCGCCTTGTACGAGACGGAGCAGCGGATGGTCTTCGGGGCCAACACCTATCGGGCGTTCGCGCAGATGCTGGCCTCTGGCACCGACGAGTCAGTGCGTGACCCATGGGTCACCCGGATGAGGAGCCTGCCCGCAACGGTGGTGTCGACCACCCTGGAAGGACCCCTCGACTGGCCGGACGCAACCGTCGTGAGCGGTGACGCCGTCGACGTCGTCGCCCGGCTCAAGGAGTCCGAGGTGCCGTTGCGCTCGCACGGCAGCCTGTCGATGAACCGGGCGTTGATGGCCGCCGGCCTGGTCGACCGCGTCCAGGTGACGCTCTTCCCTGTGATCACCGGTCAGACCGGTGATGACCCGATCTTCCAGGGTGCGGCCGACTTCGACCTCGAACTGATCGAGAGCCGGACGCTCGACGGCAACATCCAAGAGCTCATCTACCGGCCCACCCTCCATGTCTGAGTCCATCCATGCCCCCCTCGAACAGCCGAACCGGACCCGCGATCTCGGTGCAGACATTCGCGCGGGCGTTGCCGCGCCCCGGCGCGGCGTGGCTGCCAAGATGGCTCCATGGTTGACCGTGGGAATCGCGTAGGACCGGACTCGAACAGAGTGTTCGACTACGACGCTGAGCTACGCCATTATCATCAGCGGCTGCGCGACGCCATCGACGTGGCACCCGACGACAACGTCCTCGACATCGGTTGCGGCGCCGGGCAGACCACCCGTGATGCCGCCAGGCTCGCGATCCGGGGCAGCGCACTCGGCGTTGACGCATCCTCGGTAATGGTGGCGCGTGCTCGCCGACTCGGCGCAGCCGAGGGACTCCAATGTGCGATTCGAGCGGGCGGATGCACAGGTCCATCCGTTCCCACCGGCGCATTTCACTCTCGGGATCAGTCGGTTCGGCACCATGTTCTTCGCCGATCCGGTCGAGGCATTGACCAACATAGGGCGCGCGCTACTGCCCGGGGCGCGGCTGGTGCAACTGGTCTGGCAGGACAGTAGTCGACAAGAGTGGGTGGCCGCGATACACCGCGCACTCCTGGGTGGTGACCCACCGGTCCCCATTGCGGGTGACGGCCCGTTCTCCCTGGCCGATCCGGCCACAGTGAACGGCATTCTCACCACGGCCGGGTTTACCGACGTACGCATCACCGACGTATGCGAGCCCGTCTATTACGGCGCGGACCCCGACGCCGCTGTTGACGCGGTGCTGGTGTTGTGCATGGCCAGCGATCTGCTCGCGCAGCTCGATGCCGACGAGACCGAGCGGGCGCTCGAACGGCTGCGCCTGGTGATGGCCGCGCACAGCACAACCGGCGGCGTGTGGTTCGACTCGCGCGCCTGGCTGATAACGGCTCGCCGCTAGGCGAGGATCTGAGTCGAACGCACCTTCAGCTACGGTATTGCCCGCGCAGACGCCGGTGTTTGGCCGACGCGGGTCCGAGGGGTAGGAAGTCGGCGTGCGGTGAAGGGCTTTCCGTTGCGGTATGGACGGGTCCGATCACCATCTGCCGACCGCGGTAACCGCTCCCGGCACCGACCAGTTTCGTGACGTACTCCCGACCGCGGCGGCGTTGGCGCGGATGGCATTCGGCGTTGAATGCTTGTGGGCTGGCCGGTGACTCGGCGAGCGAACCGTTCACGCGCCCGGGGCATGCACATCGAATGCGCTAGCGCCCCGAGGCGTCCGACACCGGGAATGACCGGTGCGGTTCTGGCAAATTCACTGCAATAGCGTGCGCTCGCTGATGCGTAGCGTCGCGGCACAAAAGAGATCCGGCCCCGGGGGCGCCATGGAGGAAGCGGTGATCTACCGAGACCGAATCAGGCGGCGGGCTTGGGCTGGCTCAGGTCCCTGACGCCGGTGATGGCATCGATGATGTTGACGATGGCGGAGGTGCCGCCGTCGAGGGCCGAGCTGCCGGAGTCGAGCATGGCGGAACCGGAGGACGAGCCGGCCGAACCGGTGGAGGAGCCGGCCGAACCGGAGGCCGAACCCGAGGCCGAACCCGAGGCCGCACCCGCGGAGCCGGTGGCGGCGGAGTCAGCGGAGGTGGCGGCGGAGGCCACCGCGACCGGGCCGAAGAACAGGGCGGCGGCGGAGACGGTGCCGGCGGCGGCGAGGATCTTGCGAGAGAACATGTACGGGGCTTCCTTCCACAGATGGATAACGACGCCATAACGGGCGGCACCAGCAACGTTATGAAAAAGAGATCTGTAAATCCACTTATATTATTGTGAGATGAATCACCGTTAATAATGGGCTAACACTCTATTGTGTCGAGGTAACGCAATTTGATCTTCACTCCGGGTGCGGATTCGAAGATCAAATTAGGTTGATTTATTCGACGGTGCCCGTATCGGTGTGCGGCGGAGTCGATCTCGCATTTGATCTTCACCCCGGATGCGGATTCGAAGATCAAATTCGGTGATCGAATTCGGTTGGTTTATCCGATGCGCCGCGTATCGGCGGGCGGCGGAGCCGGCGGACCTTCGATCCCGGCACGGCGCGACCCGAGCCGACGACGTGCTCTCGGGGGCCGCCGGCATGACGGTGATCCGGCGGTACCAGGCGAGGTGGCGTGCCGCGCGACGGCGCGACAGACTCGAGACCGGATGCCGTCCTGCCCGGTCTCTCCCCTGCCGTGCAGCAGCCGGGAGTCGTTATGGTCTCTGGTACCGATCCGGGCGGGGATCCTTCTCACCTGCAGGTTCACAACATGTCGCTGCATTTCACCACAGAACGTCAACCACGACCGCTCGGTAACGCCGATGAGCGTTCCGACCCAGCTCATACGGCTGGTAATCCGGCGACCGGGGTGTCGACGTGCTGGTGTGGACTCTAGGGCGCCGCGCAGACCGCGGCACTGAGCGCACGAGTTCCAGCGGGCGAACGCTCTTCATCGGTGAAGTCTTGGTTGAGCGCGATGGTCACCGTCCGCCCTGTAGCCGGAACCGCGCCGGCATAGGTCAGCGACCCCGGTATGCCTCCGGCGTGCCCCCAGAATTCTCTTCCGCAAGGCATCCAGATCCGTATCAACCCGAGACCGTATGCCATTTCGCTGCTCTCTCCGGTGGACCTGACATTCTTCATTTCTGCCAATTGCACTGGCGGAAGCAGTTTTCCGGCCAGGAGTGCCGTGAAGAACCGGTTGAGGTCCGCGCCGGTGCCGACCATCGCGCCCGCTGCACCAGCCGACGACACGTTCTGGCTTGTGTAGTCGACCCGTTTGCCGCCGACCTCGCTGTAGCCGACAGGATGCGGACCGCGGATATCGGTTTCGTCAGGATCCGGATAGTAGGTGCCACGCAAGCCGAGCGGCTCGATGATGCGGTGGGTGATCTCCGCGCCGACCGAGCCTCCGGTGATCTTTTCGATCACCATCCCCGCCAGGGCGTAGTTGGTGTTGGAATATGCCCACTGTGCTCCGGGTTCGAAATCGGCGGGCGCGGTCAGCGCATTGCGCACCGCTTCGGCCATATCCGTTTTTCCCCACCGCACCTGCTCGGTGAGGATCTCGAGTTGTCCAGGCTTGGGGGTCGCCCCGAACTCCGCCGCGTATTCGGGTAATCCGCTGGTGTGCTGCAACAGATTTCGGATCGTGATCCGATTCCCGTCGGTACCCGGCCCGCGCACCGCTCCCGGCAGATATCGTTCCACCGGCGCATCCAATTCGACCTTGCCCTCGGACACCAACTGCAGCATTACCGTCGCCACGAATGTCTTGGTGATGCTGCCTATCCGTACCCGGGCATCGTCGGGGAACGGCTTGCCCACTGCTAGGTCACCGACGCCCGCGGTGACCGTCCAGGTGTGACCTTTATCGTCGATCACGGCCTGTGCACCCGGATACCCCAGACGCACAGCATCATTCAAGGCAGCGGTGACCTGCTCCCGACCCGCTTCCCTCGTATCGGCCGAATTGTCCACGCCACAGGACGCTGCTGTCGAAATCGCCGCCACTAGCAACGCAAGTTTCAACCTCACGGCATCAAGCTACGGAAAGCGACCTGCAGCGAGCAGCCTGCTGCCGCCCCAATGGCAGGTAGTGTCAGCACTACTCGCGACTACGCGAAACGGAACGTTCCTGGTCAATCGATACAGGTCGCTTCGAGTGATGCGCCCTCCGGGCTCTTCGTGATGCCATCCGTCGGCCGCTGTATTGCAGGCGGCGTAGCGCTAACCTGGCAGGCGTGACGACTGATGCGCTTTCCGAGGTCCGCGGCCCCGCGCGGACACCGGTGGCGTGGATGCGGCCTGGTCATATCGGATACGTCGGGCCGGATCTCGGCGTCGACCCGCATTCTCCCTCGGTCGCGATGCTCAGCGTCGGGTTGGACGCGCCACTTGTGCTGCATACCGGCACGCATGGGCGGATACGCACCGGCAGTTCTTTCGCTCCCGCCCGCACGACGCAGCGCATAGTCGCCACCGAGGGATGGATCCTGGCGCTGTTCGTCGAGCCCGCGGGCGCACCGGCCACCGCAATTGTTGACGAGATGACCTCTGCCGCAGGATCTTTCGGACTCAACCATCGCCGGGAACGTGAGTTGGCGGAGCTGTGCCGAGCCGAGAGAGTAGACCCCGACCACATCTACGCCTGTGCCATCGCCGGCACCGCACGGCCCGCCGACCGGCGAATCGAGCAGGTCGCCGCCACTATTCGCGCTGACCCGTCCCGAACCTTCCGCGCCGACCGGATAGCCGCGAACCTGGGCCTGTCCACCACCCATTTCCTGCGGCTATTCACCCAGCAGTATGGCACCACATTCCGCGGGTATCAGCGGTGGAACCGCATGGTCCACACGGTCTGCAAGGCTGTGGCCGGACACGACCTCACCCGATCCGCAATCGACGCAGGCTTCGCCACCCCGTCCCACTTCAGCGAAACCTTCCGCGACATGATCTGACTGTCCGCCACAACAATGCCGCGTGCCGGTATCCGCTTCGATCTCGGAACCTGGCCCGCGCATTGATAGTGCTGCGATAGTCGCGGAGCGCGTGACTCGGCGATCTGAATGCGCCCGCCGAGCCGCAGTGTCATGGCGCGGGCCTACCCGCCGGACAGCTCTGCTGTCTCACCGGAAAACGCCCAGCGCTGCCGAACAACCTGCCCAAGGGCCCCAGCCCTGAGCGGCGAGTACCTGCTCGGCGACGGCGATCTGCTGTTCACGGCTGGCTTTGTCGGCAGTCGGCCCATACGCGGCACCGCCATATGCAGCCCAGGTCCCCGGCGAGAATTGCAGGCCGCCCTGAAACCCGTTGCCGGTGTTGATACTCCAATTACCACCCGACTCACACGCGGCGAGGCTGTCCCATTCCTGATCGGTAGCGGCGGAAGCTTGGCCAACGAATGCCATGCCGGCCCCGCCAATAATCGCACTGGTGGCGACGATCTTCTTGATTGGGGTGCCCAAAGCGCTCATTTCGCAGTTCCTTTCGAGTTAGCAAACCTATACAGGTGTCCAAGCATGAAAGGTGATTACTGGATCTTTGGCCCGTTCGAGTGTGTGCTGGGTGCGGTGAGCTGAAGTGGCAGTCCTCGATATCGTGTCCACATCGAAATACAGACCCATGTCGTGCGTGAATCTATTGGCGGCCGTCGGTCGGTCGAAAAGCTGCGTCGACCGGGTGAATGAATGGCGGTGTGCACGCGCGGTAATGCCGATTTCCGCGTGTTTCGCGATGTCCGAATCTGCCGAGTTGCGCGATCAGGACGGCTGGTATGTGATCGGCACTGCGGCCGGGTCGGGGGTGCGGCCGCGGATGGCGTCGATGATGCGGGTTGCCCAGTCGATGGGGCGGTCGTGGCCCAAGAGGTGGGCCAGACGTTTCGCGCGAGTGCGGCGCTCGGTGCGGTCGAGGGACAGTGCGCGGGCAAGTGTGGCGGTGAGGTCTTCGGGGGAATGCGGGTCGGTGAGTAGGGCGGCGTCGCCGAGTTCTGTTGCGGCACCGGCGTAGCGGGACAGCACTAGCACGCCGGGCCGGGAGCCGGGTCCGATCACCGCCGACTGGGCGGCGACGAATTCCTTTGCGGTCAGGTTCATGCCGTCCTGCAGGGATGTCACCCAGAACACGTCTGCGGCCAGGTAGTGGTCCATCACCTCGGCGAGCGGCAGGTTGTGCGGGATGTAGTCGATCGGTTGCCAAGTGCGGACACGCCAGGCGTCGTTGATCTCGGTGATGCGTCGCTCGAGCGCGCGGCGAGTGGTGTCGTAGGCGGAGATGCCTGGTTCCGGTGGTGGGCAGACGAGCCGGAACACCAATCGGCCGTGCAGGTCCGGGCGGTGCTCCAGCAACGCCGCTATGGCGTCGACCTTGTGTACGGGGGCTTTGGTGTAATCGAGACGTTCGACGGAGAGCACCAACGCGTGACGGCTGGGCTGTATGCGCGGGGCACGGCTGCGGGCGAGTGTTTCGATGGCTGGACGATCGATACCCAGCGGATGGACACCCACGGCAGGCAGCGTGGGCCGGCCAACCAGGGTTTGTCGAAAGTTGTCGGCGAAGGCATTGGTGTGAAATCCAGCCCAGTCCAACTGTATGAGCGAGGAAAGGATTTCGTCTGCCGTGGGCAGGGCGGCGAACACCTCCGGCGGCGGAAACGGAGTGTGGTGGAACAGTCCGATGCACAGATCGGGTCGGACCTGGCGAAGCATGCCGGGGACGAGCCACAGGTTGTAGTCGTGTAGCCAGACGGTCGCGCCGTGTGCTGCTCGCTCGCCGATACGCTCGGCGTATCGCTGGTTGACTACACGATAGTGGGCCCAGGCCGCGGTATCGAAGCGCATGCGGTGCGGCTCGGACATGAGGATCGGCCACAGTGTGTCCTTGCATGCGCGATGGAAGTAGCCACTCCATTCGTCGGGGGTCACCGGCAGCAGTGACATCGGGGCGTCGTGCTCGCGTGCGTCGACACCGTCCTCGCCGACCTGAGCGGCGACCCAGATGCCCGGCAACCCCTGAGCGAACAGGGCGGTCAGGCTGGGTAGAATCCCGTTGGGGCTGGACGGTGATCGTCGCTCACCCCGGGAGACCGGTGGTCGGTGATAGCCGACTATCAGGCAGTGCCGGTCCTCGGTGCAGTTGTCCGGTGCGACCCACCCCAGCGCGTGTAGTGCTGTGAGAATCCCGCCCGCGCCCGGACGCTCGGGGCGATGGATACGCGCGTCGAGGGGAACCGCCCGGTATAGGGCGGGCTCGGCGGCGCCGACGATCACGCCGTGTGTGCCCAGTTCGAACAGCGATGCATCGTTGAGCGAATCACCGGCCACCAGGATGGAATCCATTGGCCAACCGAACTTTTCGGCCAAC
Source organism: Nocardia sp. NBC_00403 (assembly GCF_036046055.1). NCBI lineage: Bacteria > Bacillati > Actinomycetota > Actinomycetes > Mycobacteriales > Nocardiaceae > Nocardia > Nocardia sp. NBC_00403. Next base: position 3,345,677 of record NZ_CP107939.1, on the reverse strand, counting down.
GCTGCCACGGCGTTGCCCTTTGATGCGTTCGGCGGCACGACGTCGAAGTAGCGGTCCGCCGAGTACAGCCACCGGCATCCGAGCGCGTGGACAGCGGCGGTGAGTTCGTCGGTCAGCTGGCCCGATGCCAGGTGATACGAGCAGCGCCCGTCCTGCGCCACCCGCTGGTACGTCAGTTGCCCGAAGCGGCTCAACGCATGCCGAACTTGTTGTGTCCCAGGCCATCCGGTACGAAGGTGGGCCTGAATATCCCCGACCGGTTGTAGGTCGGTGCCGTCGACCACGGTGGCACCGACATCGGCGATGATCCAGCGTGGCCTCGGCACCAGCGGGTCACACAGCACCTCGGTGACCGACGCCACGCCGCGGCCGGTGGCGAAAACCACCGTCACCTCGGGATGGCGGGCCAACATCGCACACAGCCGACGCCGGTCGGCGATCTCCCCGCCCAGCAACGTACCGTCCAAGTCGGTGACCAGAATCCTCATCACCAATCCAAAGCTAACACCCGCAGCATGAATCCCCCTGCCGCCGTGACCATCTCGACCGACACCCGCATCCGGCACCGCACCCCCGGTACGCTCATCGGATGGGCACAGACGAGCCGGGTGGGCGGGAAATTCTCGTGGTGGGCGCCTATTTTGTGGATCTCATCTTCCACGGGCTACCCGAGCCCGTCCGACCTGGCCGAGAGGTCTTCGCTGATGGGTTCACAATGATGCCCGGTGGCGCCTACACCCTGGCCATGGCCGCGCATCGGCTCGGGCACGATGTTGTGTGGGCGACCGACTTCGGCACCGACCCCTTCAGCACCCATGTCCTCCAGGCGGCACGCGCAGAAGGATTGGACGAGAGCGCCTATCGACATCAGCCGACGCCGCTGCGCAGCCTGACCGTCGCCCTGTCGACGCCCGAGGACCGTGCGATGGTCAGTTTCCAGGACCCGAGCTCCCCGCAACCGCTCTCGTCGCTGCTGCGGCAATACCGACCGCGTGTCCTGATCGTGCCGCAACTACGCTACGACGCCGACACCGTGCACGCACTGAAGCTCGCCCGCCACCTCGGCATCACCGTAGTGATGGACTGCCAAGACGTCGCCGTCGATGTCGACACCCCCGGAGTGCGAGCCGCGCTGGCTTCCACCGATATCTTCGCGCCCAACGCCGAGGAAGCACTGCGGCTGACCAGGGCGCCGACCATAGATGATGCGATATCGCGGCTGAACGAACTTGTGCCGACCGTGGTGATCAAACTCGGCAGCGCCGGAGCCACCGCAACACACGACGGCGAACGTTACGACGTTGCCGCACCACAGATTTCGGCTCTGGATACCACCGGAGCCGGTGACTGCTTCAACATCGGTTTCGTTCATGGCCTGCTCGTCGGCTGGCCGCCGGCGAAATGCCTCGCCGCCGCCGTGGCGTGCGGAACGGCAGCCACCACCGGCCCGGGGTCCAGCACGGCTCCGGGGACCGCCGACCTCGAGCGGTGGCTCGCGCGAACCACAATATCGAGTCGCGCGGCTGCGGCCCGCGAACAACGCTGTCCACCGGTTCAGCCTCCCGCAACGCACTGAAATGCCGATGTGCGATCGGGTTCTGAGCCGCCATTAGCCGAGGTTCTCCGAAAGTGATCGAGCAGGTCGGTCGGATCAGTGCTCCCAGGGGTCGCGGCCCGCCTCGTATGCGGCTGCCTCGTCCTTGTCGTGCAGGAAGCGCGGGTGCGTGTCGTGCCGGAGCGAGGTGTCGCTGATCGGCCATGGGTGCCACTGGTCGCGGAGGAGCTTGAGCAGGAACTCGGCCATACCACACGGGTATACCGTCCACTCGAGATCAAAGCGTGTGTAGACCGCGATCGGCCATAGGTCCGGGTTCGGATCTGTGGTGATCCAGCACAAAGTGTCGGCTGCGGCTGTTGAGCCCCAGATGAGCAGGTCCTCCAGCCGATACCGGCCTTGGTCGGCCAGTGCCCAGTGGTTTACTACATCGTCGGCGAGCGCGCTCTCCGAGAGCCTCGAGACCTCGAGCGTGTGCGACTCGGCCGAAGAGACGGCGGGGGTGAAGACCATGACCATCTCCTCGATCGTGCCGCTGCCGAAGGCTGCGACGAAGGCTCGATAGTCGGCCGGGAAGGAGGTTCCGTAGATCCGCTCCGCCGAACCCCAGTCGATAGAGTCCCCACACGTCGGCCCGATGCATGACAGCATTCTGGTGAGACTCGCTACAGCAGCGGGCGGATCCTCACTCACGCTCCAGTTCTCATCAGAGTCGCGGTCGTCCTTGCTCATGTTGTGCCATTGCCCTTCAACCTGTGCATTTCGTTCGGCGAACTGCATCCGTCAGATTCTCGGCGAATGCTATGGCACCGCTACGACATATCCGTCGACACGAATGCGACGGAACCGGCTTGTGCTTGATGGCCTTCCAGTTCCACAGGCAAGCCGCTGGGGGCTGGCCCGCCGTCGCGAAGACTTGGCCCGATGTGGCTCCCGGGATCTCGAACGACAGAAGCGGGTCTAGCGCCACAGCCCGGTCGCTGCCGCTCGAGCATCGGCAGTCGACGCCACCCGGTCAGCCCCGAGTGAACGCACGATAATGCCGCTGGGCGCGCGTTGGTCGATCGTCCAGATCTGTTGGTCGACATGGCTTCCCAGCGCGCGCAAATGCCGATTTCCGGACGTTGTAATGCCAGAGTTCCCCCGATCGGAGGCTGGTCGTTGCAGGTGCGGACCCGATCGAGCGCGTCCGGGAGGTCAGGCCGGGCAGTCAACTCCCAGAAACAGCCCCGCCCGCGTCGCTGTCCAACTTCGCGGGCGGGGCTGTGTCAGCTACCGCCCTTCGGATGTTCGAGCAATACAGGGGTGGAGTACCGCTCGAACGACGGTTCAGTACGTCTGGGAGCCGAACTGCCGTCGAACCAAGTGCGCCACGACCTGCTTCCCGTTGACCGAAAACGACTGCGGTGGTGCGGAACCCTGCTCATACTGTGTTTGACCGGGTCTTCACAACCAACCGACGCGGGCTGCAGCGTTATCCGGTCGGGCTCGCGCTACTGATGCCTTGTCCGAGAGCACAACCGAAAAGGAGCGCACGTGACTGAAGTCGACATTGAAGACAAGGAACTGGTCGTGCCGGATTCGGAGGCGGTCTCGACGGAGTCCCCCTGGCGAGTCCCCGATATCGAGTCCGCCCGGTAGTAGAGCCGGGTGGTATTCGATCCAGGTTCAGTTGATGTCGCAGGCCACGGGGTGGTGGGTGTGGCTGCAGCGGGCAGCGTACTCGGCCGGGGTGAGATAGCCCAGCGCCGAGTGACGGTGCCGCAGGTTGTGCTCGGTCTTGAAGTCGCCGATGACCACCCGGGCCTCGAGCAGGCTCGTCCAGTGGTTGCGGTTGAGGCACTCGGCGCGCAGCCGTCGGTTGAACGACTCGATGTAGCCGTTGTTCCACGGCGTCCCGGGCGGGATATAGGAGATACCCACCCGGTCGGCGCAGAACTGTTGCAGCGCTGCCGAAATCATCTCCGGCCCGTTGTCCATGCGCAGCACCAGCGGTGGGCCGCCTCGGGCGGTGAACACCTTCTCCAGCTCGGTCACGAGCTTCTCGGCGGTGATCGAGCGTTCCACGAGGTGCAGCACCGACTCGCGGGTGTGCTCGTCGATCATCGACGCGATCTTTACCGCCTTGCCGTCGACGGTCGAATCGAACTGGAAATCCAACGCCCACACCACTTTTGGTGCGTCGGCGTCGATCCTGGGCGCCGAGGAGGCGCCGGCCCGCTTGCGTGGTGAGTGCGCCCGCACCTGCAGCCCCTCGTCTTTCCACAACCGGTGCACCTTCTTCTTGTTCACCTCCCGGCCGTCGTCGTGGCGCAGCGCGGCCCAGGCACGGCGAAACCCATGGCCGGGATGTTTCGTGGCATAGGCGCGCAGCCAGGCCCGCAGATCGGCGTCCGGATCGGCCGGGGTCGCCGCGACCGGGATACGCCGGTAGGTGGCTCGGGCGAGCCCAACAACCTTGCACGCGAACCGTTCCGACAGGCTCTGAACTTCTCTGAGCATGTCCACGGCGCGACGCTTGGCAGCCGGGCCTAGAATTTTCCCTTCGCAATCTCCCGCAACGCGTCCTTCTCCAACTCCGCATCGGCCAGCAGCCGCTTCAACCGCGTGTTCTGCTCCCGCAACTCCTTGAGCTCCTTGGCGGCGTCGGTGTCCATGCCACCGAACTGGCGGCGCCAGTTGTACAGCGTCGCCGCCGACACTCCCAACTCGGCCGCGATCTGTTCGCCGGTCTTGCCTTCCGCGGCCAACTCATCGGCGCGGCGCAGCTTGCGCACGATGTCCTCTGCGGAATGCCGCTTCCGACCAGCCATGTCACTCATCGTCCCTTCCAGCCCTCACCAGGGCCAACAGGACTCTAATATCAAGCGGTCTCATTCATTGGGGACGGGCCACCCCCAGCAAGACGTTACCGCTTATGGCAGGCTGTACAACGATTACCCCCTACCCGTTCAGGTCATCATAAAATGGGATAGTCGGCATTATGAACTGTTCGTGCTGACTCCCCGCGACTCGGCAGACGTGCCGGCCGGGTACGACCTGTACATGAAGGCCATCAGCGGCTACGTGAAGCTGCTCGAGTTCGGTTCAGCCGGCCAACGCTACTGGTATCGGTACATCGCGAAGGTATCAGCGGGCCAAACGAAAAACGTCAGCAACCTCTTTGGATTATCGGCGACCGGCGAGGACGGGTCCGAGCAGACTGGCGATACCGCGCAAGACCATCAGTGATGGTATGAGGTAACGGTGTAGGTTGTCGGCCGTGCGGTACCGGGATCTGGCCACCAGCTCGACCAGGCCGGATCCTGGTTTGCCGGGGTAGAGCAGTTTCGAGCGCCGGATCTCCAACGTGTGCGCCGACAACCATCGCCGAACCATTGCTCGGTTGACGCCGAAGACCGTCAACTTTGGTTTGCCGACAGCTTCCAACGCACTCACATGCCGCTGATCGCGCGTTGGTCGATCGTCCAGATCCGTTGGTCGACATGGCTTCCCAACGTGCGCAAATGCCGATGAGCGGTTGTGCGGCGTCCGTGGAACTGATCGTTCGCCGCGTAGTTGGTTATTGCATCATCTGGATGTGCGGATGCTCATGTGATGTCGGGCAGATTCGGATGATCTGGTTGTTGACGTCAGAGACACAGATCCGGGTCGGGCTGCTCGGGCCACCTTGTACAGCACCCCACAAGATGTCGGCGGCCTGGTCCTCGTACGGGACCCAGTGGCGGCCGTTCATTTCCCACTCGCGGCTGGCGATCGTCAGTAGCGGCTCGGTTGGGGTGCCGCAGGTGGGGCAGGGGTTCGGATAAGGGTCTTGCATGTTCCAGCTGATCCATCCGCCGATCTTCCATCCGGGCGCGATACACAACAAGTCGTACGGCTGATCGTCGTCTTCGAGACCGTCGAACTCGACGCCGGGAATCTGAGCCATGGTCCACTGGTTCACTCGTTGCCGAAGCTCCCCCTCGAGCTCCCCCGATTTCGGGTATTCGATCACCTGTTCCGGATCGATCATGCACGGTTCGGGCACCAGGTCCTGCTCGTACTCCGCCGGTTCCGGAGGATCCACCAGAACGTCAGTGATCGCCGCCGCGGACCGCCAGAACAGTGCGGTCTTGGGCATACCATCGTCGTCGTGCTCGTACGGGCACCACAACACTTGCAGCAGGTCCGCTCCCTCGGGCGGATGCAGACCCGGCACGTCACGGACGTACAACTGCGCGACCGGCAGCATCGCTATCGGACCGTCGGTCGCCGGGCGCTCCTCCATCCGGTCGAGGATTTCCCTCTCCTCCGTGGTGTATTCCCTGCCCTCACTGTTTCTGGCCGCGCGTATCCGTCGCTCCAGCCTGGCGTCCGCCAAAGAGATCGACGGGAGCCGTTCTGCGTCGTGATCCTCGGCGTGGCAGTGCGGCCATGGCTCGCTTGCCGGCCACAACAGTGGCCCGCCGATCGAGCTGTCGTGCACCGATGGTGTTCCCGGACGCGGATGCAGCCGAGTCGCGGTGCGGGCCACTGACGTCAGCTCGGGAAAGACGGCCACGAGATCGACCGGGCGTGGCGGCGTAATGTGAGTCATACATCCTCTAGAGGAACGCGGAAATGTTCGATTTCGATGATGAAAGGACCGGCATGGTCCCTCCCGAGACTAGGCATCCGGGCCTCGACCAACTTCCCACCACTGGCAATCGCAGAGCTATCCGAGAAAGCGGGGGAATCTCAATACAGGAGAGGTTTTCGGCGGTTTCAGAATGCACGGTAGCCGCATATCGTGCTGTTCGAACCGGCCACGATGCGGCGACCTGACCCCTAAAGCTGTCGCCGAATCGACGCCCGACAACCCCTCGAAAAGGCCGGGCCGCGCCTGGTGACAGCGACCATGGGCTGAACTTGCCGCGGCCAGGAAAAACGCTGCACATCCGCCACTGCGGGTGCCGCTGAGGTGACCGCGCTTCCGACAGTCGGGGATCCGAGCGGCGGGTGAGGCGATGGCTGGGCCGGGGGGCGGTCACTTGTAGCATCAGCTGGTGAAAATTGGAATGTGCTCTGTCGCAGGCGCTCTCGTCGTCGCTGCAATGTCGGTCGCGGCTCCCACTGTCTCGGCCCTCCCCACCGGCTCAGCCGGGGGTGGGGACGACCGAGAAGTGGTGATCATCGAAGGCACCCTGGAGCTGAGTAACCTGGACTCGTGCTGGGCTAGTGGTTTCCCGCATGACATACGCTTCGAAAACCGCAGTAAGCGCAATTTCCTGGTGTACGCATCCAACGATTGCACAGGTGAGCCCACTGCGACCGTGGCTCCGGGTGGATTGGCGACACATTACGGCTGGTCGGCCGTGGCGGCCAGGTAAGAAGCGGTCGAACGCGTTGCAATGAACCGCGTCGCTCAGCCTGGTACGCCACCACCGGTGCTCAAACAATTTCAACGGCTACGGAGGTCCACAATCATGCAGGCATCGCAGGATCCTGCTTCCCCGACAGCTGAGCCCATTGGGCCCGGTGCCGCAGATTACCCCACGGTAATGCTGGAGCAAATAGTGGACTCGATCGGTGGACGAGCCGGTGCAGCAACAGTTTTCGGCGAACCGATCACCGCCGACGGCATCACCATCATCCCCGTTGCGCGCGCGGGCTTCGGATTCGGTGGCGGGGGCGACAGTGTCGGCGGCGGCATCGACGCGCGCCCGGTGGGCTACATCGAAATCAGTCACGGCGTCGCGCGCTACCACCCGATCCGTGATGCATGGGGCCATGTCATCGTGCCGTTGACCGCGATCGCTGCCGGACTCGCTGCGCCCTGGATGATCCGCTCGGCGATCAAATTTCGCCGCACTCTTCATCGATAAGACCGCTGGACCTGAACATGGGTGGCGACTGGGCAGGCGTGGCGGAATCGTTCGAGCTGTTCGACTCCTGATCAGCTCAGTGAGATCGGTAGCGATTGCAGCCCGCGGAAGGACAGCCCCGATCGCCATATCTGTTCCCCCGCAGGCGCTATGGCAGGGAACCGGGCCAGCAGGCGCGGGAAGAGTTCGATGCCCTCCATACGGGCCAGATGTGCGCCGAGGCAGAAGTGGATGCCGGAGCCGAACGCGAGATTCGGGGAGCCGGAGCGGGTGAGATCGAGGCGGTCGGGATCGGAAAAGCGATCCGGATCGCGATTGGCCGCGCCGAGCAGCATGAGGATGACGCGGCCGGGCTCGCATTCGATACCCGCCACGGTCGTCGACTCCAGGACAGTGCGGCCGTCGGTCTGCACGGGGGCGTCGTAGCGCAGCAGCTCCTCGACCGCGCCGGGGGCGAGTTCCGGTCTGCTGCGCAGGAGTTCGCGTTGATCCGGAAAAGCCAGGAGGGCGGCGAGGCCGTTGCCTATGAGGTTGGTGGTGGTTTCGAATCCGGCGGTGAACAGCAGGATGGCGCTGCCGACACATTCGTCGTCGTCGAGCCCGTCCGCCCCGCGCGCGGTGGCGAGGCGGCTGAGCAGATCATCGGCCGGGCGGCGGCGTTTGGCCGCGAGCAGATCGGCGAAGTATGCGGCCAGTTCGTCCTCGGCGACGGCGGAGCGGGCGACGGCCGCGGCGTCCGAGCTCGGCTCCAGTGGCGCAAGCATGTCGCGAATCAATGGCGCGGCGGCGGCGCGGTCGCCCTCGGGTACGCCGAGCAGGTCTCCGATGACGCCGACCGGAAGGGGAAGCGCCAGTTCGGAAATGATGTCGACGGTGTCGTACTCGGCCAAGCCGTCGAGCAGTGTCTCGATCTGCGTGACTACGGCGGCACGCAGTTCCTCCACGTGACGTCCGGTGAACGCGGAGGAAACCAGCCGACGCAGCCGCGTGTGATCCGGCGGATTGCGAAACAACATTGTCCGGCGGAAGCGGTACGCGGCCCGCTGCCGCAGTTCCTCGGGAATCGGCGAGAGCCGGAATCCGAGCGACTCGTCGGCCTTGCCGATCGCCCGATTACGTAGCGCGGCATCACAATCCGCGTATCGGGAGAGCACGAGTGTGCGACTGCCGGTAATCAATACCGGGGCCAGTTCCCGCAATCGCCGATAGCCGTCATAGGGTCCCGCGGCGCCGAAGTCGGTGAGCAGCACCTCTGCCAGGAGCTGTCCCGCCGAGGATGGCGGCTGGTCGGTAGCGGTCATCGCGCACGCTCCTTGTCCGACAGCGCGGCTAATCTGTTGACACACCATGCACTGTTGTTAACAGACAGACTCGGTCCGCGAACGCGGCATGTCAAGACCTCGTCGGACAGACACCCGGCCGGTCACATCGAAGCGCCGGGACCAATCAGCCCGCGCACCAGCGCCGTCACCACCTCGCGACTCTCGGCGACATCATCGAAGTCAATATTCACTCGCGGCGTCAGCGCGACCGAGGCGACGAAGCGCGTGAGCAGCTCGGCCGCCCTGCCGGCCCGCTCCGGCGGCACACTCCATTCGATCATCTGGCTGGCGAACCACCGGCTCGACGCCTCCAGCAGCGGCCCGGCCTCCAGCGTCAAATACGGCAGCAGCGCCGGTTCGGCCACCAGAAGTTTGCGCAGCAGAACACTATTCCGCAGGTAGGCAATGGTGTGCAGGATATTGCGTGCGGCACCCTCGACCGCCTCGCCGGGCTGCGGCAGCCGGTGCAGTTCGGCATAGAACCGGAACAGCTCGCGGGCCAGCAGGTCGCGTACGACCGCGTCCCGGTTCTCGTAGTGACGATAGAGCAGTACCCGGGAAATGCCCGCCTCGGCAGCCAGCTGTGACATCGAGGTCGCCGAGACGCCTTGGGCCACCACCAAACGCCATGCGGTGTCCAGGATCTGATTCTTGCGATCCTCCGCGGGCGGGTCCGCCGCCACCGGACCCCACGGGGTCATCGGCACCGACACTGTTCACCTCCGGTTGACATCGCACTGCGCCGAACCCATGCTATTCCATTACAGACCACACAAGACTGTTAACAATGGAGGACCCCGCGTGGCACGCGTGCTGATCGAGGACTACCCGCACCGCCTCGGCGGCCACTGCGGCTCCGGGGCCCTGCGCGACCTCATCGAATGGGCTGGACTCGGCTGGAACGGCCCGCCCGGTGAGGCGCTGGTCTTCGGTATGGGCGGCGGGCTGAGTTTCCAATACCTGCAGATCCCCGGCCTCATGCCACCGCTCTACTTTGTCGGCCGCACGGCCGATATGGAGCTGGATCTGTGCGCCCGCCTCGGCATCGACACCCGCCGCGACCAGACCGATGATCCTGCCCTCGCCTGGTCATGGGTCACCGGCGAACTCGACGCGGGCCGACCGGTCATGGTCTGGGCAGACATCATGGAACTCCCCTACCTGCGCGTCCGACTCTCCAATACCCGCCACGACATCGTCGTCATCGGCTACGACACCGACGCCGAGATCGCCTATATCGTCGACAACGACCGCGACGACGTACAGACGGTCCCCCTACAGGCACTCGCGAAAGCCCGCTACTCCAGCGGCTTTCCGGACTCCAACCGGCACGCCACTTACCCGATGCACTTCCCGGACCGGTTCCCCGACCTGCTCCTCGCCGCCCGCGATGCCGCAACGGCCGCCGTCGCGAACCTGCACGGCAAGACCGAGGAACCGATCGGAGCGGCCGAAACGTCCCTCCCGCCCGGCTCCACCCGCACCCTCGGCCTGGCCGGAGTCGAGAAGTTCTGCCACGACGTCGCCCGATGGCCCGCGGACCTCACTCCCGACGAACTCGGCATCGCATTGCGCACCGTCCGTATCTTCGTGGAGAAGGCAGGCACCGGCGGCGGCTTCTTCCGCCGCCTGCAATCCGACTTCTGCAAGGAAGTCGCAGACCTGACCGGCGACAAACCTTTCCGCGCAGCCGCCGACGCCTACCGCGACTGCGCCGACATCTGGAGCCGCTTCGCCGCGCTCGCCACCACCGACTCCCCCGACCACAACGACCTGGCAGCCTGCATAGCCGACCTACCTGCGGCCGAACACCGCGCCGCCGACGCCCTGTCCCTGGCCGCCGCACCCTGAGACGATCGCCACGACGAGCGTGCACTCAGCACGCCGACTACGGCGTGGCACCGAAATGCCTACTGCCACAGACTCGGTCACCCCTGCAGAACGTCGCAGTCTAGATCCGTTTGATTGTCGCGAACCAGGCCGGTGCGCCGTCGTCGTGGAATCTCGTGTGAATCCGGTCGGGTTCGATTGCGGCGACATTCCATCCATTGCCGGGGTTGAACGCCGCCCTCAGCTCGTCCCGACCGACGGGGTGCGGGCCGGTATCGGGACCATCGTCACTGAAGCACAACACATACAGGGTTCCGTTGTGCTCGGTCACCGACGCCAGGCCCGCCACGTATCCGGGTCGCTCGTCGCCGTCGAAGGTGTGGAACAGTCCACAATCCAGCACCGTTTCGAACCTGCGCCCCAATCGCTCCAGCCCGAACGCGTCAGCCGCAGCGAACTCGACCTCGATCCCACGGTCCTGCGCCTTCTCCCGGGCGATCGCCAGTGCCGTCTCGGCCACATCGACGCCCAGCACCGACAATCCCAGCGAGGCGACGTGCAGAGCGTTCTCGCCGGTCCCGCAGCCCGCATCGAGCACCGCTCCGGCGAATCCGCCGTCGGATGCCACCCGCTCTATTGCCGGCTGCGGCCGACCGATATCCCAAGGCGCAGGACCGTCGTGGTACGACGCATCCCAGGACAGTCCCGCCAGCCGCTCGTGACTGGTTGGGTGCCGATCACCGAACGGATCGTCAGCAAGGGTTCCTGATAGCTCCGACAACTTCGTCCCCTTCCTGCAGAGTTAGGCCTGGTCGGTACGGGCGGCGTTGTCGGCTGCCGCGGAGTCGCCGCCGTTGAGAGTCAGCGTACGGGCTTGTTGATAGGGGCAGCAGGCTGTTTCGAAGGCAGCTGCGGTGGTGAGTAGGCGTGCGGGGTCGTTGTCGAGCAGAGCCGTGGCTCGGTCGACGATCGCGCCGGCGATCGGGTTACCGGCCACCACGGTTCGAGCCGTGGCGAGGTAGCCACGGGCATCCGGATGACCGGCGAGCGCCGCGGCTTCGGCACGCAGTGCGAAGTACCAATGCCGCCACACCCAGATGACCTGCTCGTCCATCTCGTCGGGCTCGGCCGATAGTGCTGCCAAGGCTCGGTCGGCCTGTCCGTGGTGAAGCAGGACAATAGCGTCGAACACGGCGCTGTAGGCAGCCTTCTGCTCGGGTGTCACACCGAGTTCGTCGACGATGGCCAGCCACTCGGCTCGCGCCGCGTCGTCACCGCGCAGGCCGTGGACCAGCGCCACCGCGGCCGCTGCCGTGGCGAGGTTGGGCGCGTGCAGGCGTCCGGAGAGCTCCCACGCGTCGATGAACCGTCTGCTGCCGGCGAGCACGTTGTCGACATTGCCCGCCAGCGCATCCGCCACCAGCAGCCGCGATGTCGCGAAGTCACCCCGTTCGGCCAGCAACGGCAGGTCGCGAAGCTGCTCACCCCACCGGCGAGCCCCCGCCAAATCACCCGCTCCGATGCAGGTCTCGGACGCCTCGGAGAGCGCGTTGACCCGCTCGAGCGCGCTGGCCGGTGTCATCGGAACCGCAGCGAGCAGCTCGACTCGCCGATGGGTTGTTGCCGCGGTGGCGAAGGGATCTCCTGCCCAGCACTGAGCCGCGGCGAGCGCGTCGAGGGCCGCACTGTGGGCCAGTGGATCGCCGGTCCGGTCGGCCAGGTCGACTGCCCGCTCGGCGAGCGCGATCGCCTCGGGCACACCGTGATTCGAGTCGACAGCGTCGACGAGAACACCGCACTCGGCCAGGGCTACCGCGGCCTCGGCGGCCGGGTCGTCGCCGGCCAGCTCGCGTGCCTGCGACAGCAGCGCCGCGGCCTCGCCCGAGGGCGGCGACTGGGAGAATGTGTCGGCCATCCGATAGACGGTGATTGCGGCCGTGGCCAGGTCGCGAGCGGCGCGGGCCGTATCTCCGGCACTACGCGCGGTGTCCGCGGCGGCGCGGTACAAGCGGTACATGTCCTCGCCGCGCATTCGACAACCGGCCACCACCGCGGCGTTCCGAAGCGCTGATGCCGCGACGACCGGGTCGTCGGTGAGCGACGCCGCCTGTTCGTACCGCTGCTGAGACTCGCCGACCAGATTCCGGGTGAAGGTCAGCTGAGCCAGGGCCAGTGCCAGGTCGTGCGCGTCGGCACGGTGATCGGACTGTTCCGCCGCCCAGGCCAGGGCTGCCCGGATGTCGTCGACCGCGGCCTCGAACCTCTTGCGCCAGTCGCCGCTGGCGGGCAGGGATTCCTCGGCCAACGCGGCGGCGGCCGTCGAGCACCAGCGCAGGTGGCGCGCAAGCATTTCGCGGAGCTCACTGTGCGCGATGAGTTGCTCGGTCTCGTACTGGCGGATTGTCTGCAAGGCTCGGTAGCGAGTGCCGCCCGAGGAAGCCACGGCGGTCAGCAGGCTCTGCTCGGCGAGCCGAGCCAGGCCATCCGCGACCGCGTTCGGCTCCAGCGGTGGATATCCGGCCACCTCGGCAGCGTCGGCGGCGGTGAAGGGCGAGACGAGGACCGAGATGCGCCGGAGCAGGCACCGGTCCGAGGTGGTGAGCAGGGCCTGGCTCCAGTCGAGCATGGCCCGCACAGACTGGTGCCGCTCGTCGGCACGACGTCCACCGACCAACAGCCGCAGCGGATCGGCGAGGCTCGCGGTGAGACCGTCGAGACCGAGCGTGGGCAGGCGGGCGGCCGCAAGCTCGATCGCCAGAGCGAGCCCGTCGAGCCGCTGGCAGACCTCATCGACCCGGTCCAATTGCCCCGGATCTACGGGCCAGCCCAGGGCAGCGGCTCGTTCCAAGAACAGCGCAATGGCGTCCGCTGCGGCGGCGTCGCCGTCGAGGGACAGCGGGGGAACCGGATAGACCTGCTCGAAGGGCACCATGAGCCGGGCCCGGCTGGTGGCCAGTACGGTCACGCGCGTGCAGCGAGCGAGCAGACGCTCGATGAAGGGCACCGCGCCGTCGAGGAGGTGCTCGCAGTTGTCGAGCACAAGCAGGACCTGGCGATCGGCGAGGGCGGTCAGCACCGAATCGTCGAGGCTGCGGCCCTGTTGCTCACCGAGGCCGAGAGCACTGGCCACCGCGGATCCGACCATCGCCGGATCCGTGACCGGCACGAGGTCCACGAACCAGACGCCGTCCGCGAAATCACCGGCCAGGTCCGCAGCGACGGCCAACGCCAGTCGGGTCTTGCCGACCCCGCCGGGACCGAGGGCGGTCACGTGACGGTGCGTGGAAACAGCCTCGCGCAGTGCGATGCGCTCCTGGGCTCGGCCGACGAACGACGTCAACGGCGAGGGAAGGGCGACCATCGTCTCGCTCGTCCGCTCCGCGCGGGCGAGCTTGACCGCGCGGGCAGCGAGCGCCCGCCTGTCGGGGACACCGACCTTGCGCAGCAGCGAGGACACATGGGTCTCCACGGTGCGCACCGAGATGAACAGTTGCGCGCCGATCTCGGCATTGCTGCAATGTTCCCCGACCAGGGTCAGGACCTCGGCCTCCCGGTCGGAGATTCCGGCGGCAACCTTCTGCTGTGACACTTGCCCATCTTCGCGCACCGGTTTCTTCCCGTCGCGCGGGCATAGCTGCGTGCTCATTCAGTGGAACGTTCCGTGCTCGACACGGATGTGACGCCGCCGAGCCGTGCCTACCGTAATTGCCATGGACGCAAGACGAACGGTTCAACGGCGAAGTCGCCATCCGAGTGATCGGACTGTCGATTCCCGGCCTTCCCGTTCGCCGTCACCCCCGACCCACGACATCAGGACTGATCATGACTGCCGCTTCCACCTGGGGAATCAAGACCGTGCTGTATCCCGTTTCCGACCTGGCGACGGCCAAGAGGGTGTACACCGCCCTGCTCGGCCTACCACCGCAGACCGACGGAACCTACTACGTCGGCTTCGAGACCGAAGGCCAGCACATCGGGCTGGTGCCGGGCGGTGGACCGCAGGGCATGACCGCACCGGTGGCGTACTGGCACGTGTCCGACATCGAGGCGAAGCTGGCCGAGGTAACCGCTGCGGGCGCCACCGTGAAAGAGCCCGTACGCGACGTCGGTAAGGGCCGTCGGGTGGCCACCGTCATCGATCTCGATGGCAATGTCCTAGGGCTGCTTCAGGACCGGTGAGTGCCGCCCTCGGCGCTGCTGCCGCCGATCGCCGGCACCAACGTCTACAACTGACTCAACGCTCCCACCCGGCAGGTCGCCCGGGCTACTGATGCCCAGCATCAAGATCATCCCCAGCAAACTGACACGAAGGAAACCAGCAATGAATGCTCAGAAGTCCACCACCCGCACAACCGCGAAAAGCAAGACTTCCGTGGGTTTCACGGAGGAGGAGCGTGCCGCGATGAAGGAGCACGCCCAGGAGTTGAAGACGGCCGCGCGCCGCGGCTCGCGGGCATCGAAGGCGGACGGGGAGACCGACGTGCTCGCGAAGATCGCCGAGATGGCGGAATCCGATCGTGTCCTGGCCGAGCGGGTCCATGCCATCGTCAAAGCCAGCGCACCGGACTTGTCGCCCAAGCTCTGGTACGGGATGCCCTCGTATGCCAGGGACGGCAAGGTGGTGTGCTTCTTCCAGAGCGCGGAGAAGTTCAAAGCGCGGTACGCGACGTTCGGGTTCAACGACACCGCGAACCTCGACGACGGCACCATGTGGCCGACCGCTTTCGCGTTGACGACATTGAGTGCCGCCGACGAGGCAAGGCTCGGCGAGCTCGTCAAAAAAGCGGCGGGCTGAGGCCTATGCCTGCCACTGCACCCAGTGGCAGGCCGGCCTGCGTCAGCGCACTGCAGGAGTGCCGATCAACGATCGGCACTCCTGTTTTCAGGGTGCGCCGAACCAGCCGGAGAGCGCTTCCCGCAGCGCGAGCGCGGCGGTGTCGGCAGGTTCGTCGATCGTTGCGGCCCAGGCGATGTGGGCATCCGGGCGGATCAGAACGGCGTCGGCCGGTCGGTCATCGGTTTTCGCGGTGCGGATTTCGATCCGATGCTGCCATTCTCCGGCGATCTCGCGGAGCTCAGGGCGATCGGCGAGGTCGAGGAGGACGGGCCGTGCGGTGTGCATGAGTTCCGCGACGCTGGTGACGCCCTGGTCGGTGTGCAGAGTGAGGTCGGGTGCGAAGTTACCGGTCAAGGCATGGTGATTGGAGCCCGGCATCGGATAGCGGATGTCAGCGTGGCCGACAAGGGCTCCCATGCGACGCAATGCCGGCTCGTCGAGAAGCAGTTCCTGGAAGACTTCCCGCAGTGCCTCAGCGGCCAGGTCCTGTCCGCGCCGCAGTGCCACCTGGGCCCGGGTCTGCTTCAGTGCACGTGCGCCGGCGAAGTGACGCTCGTCGTGATACGTGTCCAGCAGGCCGGCAGGCGCCCAGCCGTGGATATCGGCACCCAGCTTCCAGGCAAGGTTGACCGCGTCGAGCATGCCAACATTGAGCGCCGTGCCGGTGGCGGGCAGCAGGTGGGCCGCATCGCCGGCCAGCATGATCCGCCCATCGCGGTATCGTCCGACCTGCCGATCCTTGAAGGTGTAGCGCGACAGCCGAATCGGTTCTCCCAAGGGGAGATCCGCGCCGAGCACGCGGCGAGCACTGTCTGCGAGCTCGGTCATGGTCAGCGGCTCGTCGTCGTCGTATTCGGTGGACTCGTCTTCGGTGGTCTGCATCGACAGCATCCCGTCCATGACCGCGAACGCGAACACACCGCGGTCTGTTCGGGTGAAACCCGCATGGATCGCGCCCAGCCCGGGGACGTCGATGTCGCCGTTGTCGAGCACGGTCACCGAATCGTGCACGGCGACCTGGGCCAGCCGGTTGACCTCCGGATATGTGATGCCAGGGAACGGGATGCCTGCCATATCGCGGACCCGGCTGCGCCCGCCGTCGCAGCCCACCAGGTATCGGGCGGTCACCTGATACGGCCCGTCCGGCCCCCGCACGTCCGCGGTCACCGTGGCATCGTCCTGGCTCACGCCGACCACCTCGTGTCCGCGACGGACCTCGGCGCCGAGTTCGCGGGCGCGCTCGTCGAGCAGTCGCTCGATTTCCCGCTGTGGCAACGGCAACGCCCGCATCGGGGGATCTACCAGTTGTGTGAGGTCCAAATACACATTGCCGAACGGGAATCGGGGAGGCACGTTGGGGTCACTGCTGGCCGCTTCGAATCGGTCCAAAATGCCTCGGTAGCGCAGCAAGTCCAGAATCCGCCCGCCGATACCGCTGGCCTTCGGGGTGTCTCGCGGCTCCGGCTGCCGCTCCAGTACCAGCGATCGCACTCCGGCCAGGCGTAGCTCACCGGCCAGCATCAGGCCACTCGGGCCCGCGCCCACGATGATTACGTCGATGTCCGTCACTCGTTACTCCCATTTCCGCAGGTTCTGGCTTCGGCGGACGAGTATGCCGCACAACCTGGGCCTTGCCACAAGCCCGCCAGTGCGCTATATGTTGGGAGTGGAAAGGACTATGTGCCCTCCTTTTCCGTTATCGCCCGCACTGGACGGGCAACCTCCTCGCTGAGCAGCGGCTTGCCGCGTACGTCGGCACAGTCAGGTCTCCAATAGCCTCCGGACGCAGCCGCGGTCCGAGAAGTTCTTCGCACCTTTGGGTGAGGCATACGCCTGACCGCTGGTAGGGGCCTTCGGAGAAGCCGAGCCCGTTCGACGCGAGTCGTACGCAATGTGTCCTCGGGCAGCTATCGAGCTTTCAGCCGCGACGGATGAACTGCGCCTCACTCAGCGACTTACGAAATCCTTCTCGAAGCGCAACGCAGTGAGCGAAGCCCCTTTACGAGACCTCAGCGCATGCTCGTGACGTGATCCACGGCGGATCGGGCCTGAACCCCCGGCCGCTAGTTCGCCGGACGATCGGGCATCAGCCGGTTGTGGAGTCGCTGCCGTATCCGCCGAACGCCGGGGGCCTGTGATCCCGGTAGCAGCGGGCCTGGATATCTGCTCCGTAGATCGCCCACAGAGCCCTTCGCGACGTCTGCTTCCAGTTGCTGGAAATCGGTGCGGATTCGGCTGTCCAGACGGTACGGATCCGACGAGAGGCGATAACCGACGATTCGTCGAAGCCGGGCGAGCTCCGCGCGCACCGTCACTGTTTTTCCGGCGTTCCCGTACAGCTCTTCGGCCAATGCCGCCGCAGTCAATCCATCAGGGTTGGCGAGCAGGAGCACCACCAGCTCGCTGTGCCGGAGACTGAGCTCATGGACGACCCCATCCATCCACAGTTCGGCGCGGTTACGGCCCAGCGAGGTCACGTGTGGGGCTGGTCGGCCGGCAGCGTGGTCCGGCAGGGCGTAGACGGAGAACGGTCCGCCCAGCGAGAGTCGTTCGACAACGACCCTACGTCCATCGGGTAATTCGGTTTCGCCCTCTATCACCGGTACGGGCCAGATAGCAGGCAGCCAACTCGACGGAGCGGCATCCAACAACCGCCCCTCTTGCGAGATCAAAGCACAGTGGCCGCCGACACGATTGAGGACGCGGTCGCGGTAGCGGGTGAGTATCTCGGCATGACGTTGCCGGGCGAGATCACGCAGATGCGCCTCCGCGAGTCGCGCTGCCGTGGTAACCAGCGGCAGCGCAAGCGAATTCATGTTGCGGAGCTTGCAGGTGACGTCGACGACACCGATCACCGCACCACTGACCGGGTCTCTGATGGGTGCCGCGGTGCAGGTGAAGTCCGCGGCAACCGACAGGTAGTGCTCGGTTCCGCGGACTTGGAAAGGTCTGCTGAGGGCCAGGGCCGTGCCGACACCATTGGTACCGGCTTCGGCTTCGTGCCATCGTGCTCCTGGGACAAGGTTTGCTCGTTCCGCCACCCGGCGAGTCGTGGAATCACCCTGGACCCACAGCAGATGGCCGTCGGCGTCGCCACCGAACAACACGTGCCCCGGCTCGAACGCCGCACTCTCCAGGCTCGCGAACAGTATCGGCCATACCGAAGCCATCTGATGGTCCCTGCGCCAGGTCCGGACCTCGTCTGCGGCCAAACCGACCTCGGGCAGATGCCGGTCCGGATGCAGACCTCGACGTTGTGCACGATCCCATGAGGCGCGCACGTCTGCACGCATCACATGCGTCTGCCTTGTCACCAAATGCGTTCGCCTCGTGGTATTCCGGTCGATTCGGAGAGGTCCCGCCGGCCGCCGCGTCAGGGCGTTCATCGGGCTCGAAACAAGAGTAAACACGTGACCATAACTCTGACAACGGGTTGCCTCTCGCTGCAACGTTGATGCAACCCCTGGTCTCCGCCTTGGCCTTGCGACTGCAGGCACGCCATCGTGTGGGAGCACTTCTTCTCACGAGCTGGAGGTCGTTGATGCCTTACCTGGAACTGCCTGATGGTGTGCCGATGTACTACGAGGATCACGGCGCCGGTCGTCCCGTCGTACTTATTCACGGCTGGACGATGAACACCACCTTCTGGGCACAGAACGTGCCTGCGTTGTCGGAGGGGAATCGGGTGATCAATGTCGATCTCCGTGGGCACGGCGCCTCCGGGAAGACCGACGACGGCCACACCCTGGCGCAGTACGCGCGTGACATCCGTAGCCTGCTCCAGCATCTCTCGCTCGAGGACGTGTCCCTGGTGGGCTGGTCGATGGGCACCGCGGTGATACTCGCCTACATTCAACAATTCGGGTGTGCGCAGCTGCGGTCGGTGACCTTCGTAGATCAGTCACCGCGTTTCCTCGACTCGCCGGGTTGGGAGTTCCCGCTGCAAGGTGGCTACTCCCAGAGCGACCTCGCCGTGTTCGTGCAGGCGGTGAAGCACGCCCGCCCGTCGGTGATCAAGCCGTTCATAGCCGCCTGCTTCGCCGAAACACCGCCCGACGAGGTGATCGATGCCGTGTATGCGGAGACGACGAAGATGTCGACGTCGGCGGCATGTGCCATTTGGTACGACATGGCATTCGCGGACTTCCGGTCGGTCCTGTCCGAGGTGACCGTGCCCGCACTGCTGATCTATGGCGCGCGCAGCAAAATCTTCCCCGGTCCACTCGAAGAATGGCTCGCAGGGCAACTTCCGGCTGCGAAGGCGGTGCGGTTCGAGCACAGCGGTCATGTGCCGTTCTTCGAGGAACCGGAGCGCTTCAACGAAGTTCTCTCCGATTTCCTTTGAAGAGCCGGCACACGACAAATTCCGGCGGCGATCCTGTCCTTCCCGGCGGCACGGTCGGTAAAACGTCCCTCGGTAAGGGCATGTCCCGCACGATCGCCTCGGGGAATGCGCCATGCTCGGTGGCGGTGCCGATGAGAACCGTCGGCTGCACGCGAGTGCTACCTCGGCCAGGCCGACGACGGATTCTGTTTCGCACTAATCCCATTCGCGAACCTCGGCGACAGGGCGAGCGTAGGGGACCTGGAAGTCCACGGAACCCGGGCATGCCCTCGGTGAGCGGGCCGTAGCGGTCTATGCACCAGAATCGCGACCGCGCCTGGTCGCGGCCGTGCCCATCGACGGTCACGACGCCGCGGAGTTGGTCGGCGATGCCGAAGCCGGCTGTGCTCCCACCGAGCAAGACGATCCGATGCTCGGTCAGCGGGGCACGGCCGGCGAATTCCGCAGTTTGGGGGTTGACGCACTCGAACAGCAGCGTGATGAGCTTGCCGCCGAGCACCATCAGTGCGGCGCCGGCCCACCCATCGCAACCGGATCAACCCTGCGCTTGCCTGTCGCGTCCGTGGCACCAAGCGCACCTAACCCCCTGTCGAACTGAGCAAAGGTCAAACCCGATGGACCACATACCGTTCGGGGATTCTCCGGTATCCCGTTGCGTCTTCTATCGGCGGGTATGCGATCTGCCCGCGACCATCGATCCGCCGAGCCTGGGGCGCATCATCATGAAAGCCACACACGTCTGGGCACTGACGATGCCCGCACCACTGGGCCAGTCGGTCAAACACGACATGGGTCGACGCGGAGCCGCTATCGGTCCGATCCTGTCGCATCCCCGGTCGAACCGGTGGACCTTCTTGATCCGACCCGACGTACCCGACGATGTGCCGCTGTTCGCTGATCTGTTCCGCCACAACGCATCTGTGATCCGGGACGGAGGCACCGTGGCGTTGCCGTCACCGACTATCCAATCCGGAGCCATCAGGCAATGGATCGAACCACCACGCGACACTTTCCGGCCCTCCGGCCTCCTGGTCATCGAGTCCGTTCGCGCATGCGTGGGACCGGGCCGGGCTCGGGCGGTGTCGCATGTCTGACGACAACCGGCGATAGTGGGCAATCAGGATCGAGATGGGCAGCCGATTGCGAGAATTGGAGTCATGTCGACAGGGGTTGTTTCAACGTTGGTTACGGGCCTGCTACCACTACTCGGCGCGGGACTCGGCTCATCGGCAACGCTTATGGTGCAACGGAGTTCGGCGCGTGCAGCGAAGCTCAAGTTCCGCGCGGAGAGTCGCCTTGCCCGCAGAGAGGAGGTGAAGTCAGCGATCATCGACTACTTCGAGACAACGCAGCGACTGCAGGGAGAACTCGATATCCGCGAGCGCGGCGGTACCCCCGCCGACATGAAGCCACTGATCGAAAGCGTCTGGCTAGCAGAGAAGCGGGTCGAGATTATCTGTTCGGACGCTTTGCGGGACCGCGTAGTTGCTCATGCCCGGGGATTGCACGACGCCGTTCGGGACCCTGTGACCTACCCTGACTGGTGGGCTCATTGCTCGTCGCTCCAATCCGACCTCCTCGCAGAAGCAAAGGCAGAGCTGAAACCAACGCACGATTGGTGAATGGGTTCAGCAGACACACTGGCCGACGACGGGCCGGCCGAGCGCCGAGCGCCGAGCCGATTGCGGCAGGGTGGGGCGGCCGAAGACCCGGTATCACTGGAAGGTGCGCCCGGTTGTTCGGATCGAACCTCCGCGGCCGGACACTGTCAGCGACGAACGGTGACCCGCTCTGACGATACGTGATGCTCGACCGCCGCATGCGCACCAATCTTCCACGCCCCGCGACCATTGAGCATCGATTAGTTTGCTGTGTAAGACTGCACCCGTGGCCGAAACCGCTGAACTCATTACCAACGTTTCCGACACCGCCCGCTGGGTGGCCGCCTACCGGGCCGCCGAATCCGCGCGCCCCGATGCCCTCTTCCACGATCCCCTCGCCGACCGAGTCGCCGGGGAGCGGGGCCGCGCCATAGCCGGCCACACACCACGCTTGATGCTCAATGGCTGGAACCTGGTCACCCGGACCAAACTCATCGACGACCTGATCCTGAAGACCATCGCGCAGGGCTGCGATCTGGTGATCAATATGGCCGCGGGGATGGATACGCGCCCGTATCGGCTGGATCTGCCCTCCGAATTCCCTTGGATAGAGGCCGATCTCCCCGAATTGGTCGCCGAGAAGAACAAGCTGCTGGCCGGGGAGTCGCCACGCTGCGCGCTCAGCCGCACGGCGGTGGATCTCGCCGATCCCGAGGCGCGGCGGCAGTTCCTGGACGAGGCCCTCGCGGGTGCGCAGCGGGCGCTTGTGCTCACCGAGGGGCTGATCTACTACCTCAGCGACGACGATGTCATCGGCTTGGCCGCCGCGCTCGCTCGTCCTGAAATCGCTTGGTGGGCACTGGATGTCAATAACCAGGCCATTGTGAAGCGAATGGGTAAAGCCACTACCGAACTGCTGGCCAACGCCCCCTGGCAGTTCGGTCCGGTCGATCCGCTGGGCTTCTTCGCCGACCTCGGCTGGACGGCTGATGAGGTGGAACATCTGGCCTCGGCGGCACACCGGTTCAACCGCCTGCCCTGGTTCATGAAGCCGCTCACGCTCTTCCCACAGCCAGATCCCCGCAAGCCGATCGAAAATTCGTGGAGGCCTTGGGGTGCGGTGGTGCGGCTCGAGCACACACCGTCGAGCCTCTAGCTCAACGTAACGAAAGGCTCTCCCCTATGGGTAATAGCTGGCTACGTCGCCTGTCCCCCGCACCGAGGGATGGATCTCATAAATTGGTCTGCTTTCCGCATGCGGGCGGCTCCGCCATATCCTTCGGGCCATTGGCCGAATGCGTGGGGGCAGAATATGAGGTTCTCGCTGTTCAGTATCCGGGGCGACAGGATAGAAGACGTGAACCGCTCGTGGGGAATATCTCCGACCTCGTCGATGGCCTGCTGCCCGAGCTGATAGAAGCAGTCGGGGGTGCCCAGGATTTCTCCTTGTTCGGCCACAGTATGGGATCTGTCGTAGCTTTCGAGGCATGCAGGCGGCTCGAGCACGAATTGGGAGCGACCGCGAGGGTCCTGTTCGCCTCCGGTCGCCGCGCGCCTTCTGTCACGCTCCCTGAGCTGCGAATGCACCTGCTGAGCGATCGAGAACTCGGCGAGCACCTACTGCGGTTCGGCGGTACACCACGGGCTTTGCTCGAGGATCCCGAATTTCGAGAGCTGATCCTGTCGATCGTCAGGAACGACTACCGGGCCATCGAGACCTACCAGTGCAGTACGGACGCGATGGTCAGCAACCCTATCGTCGCGATTGTCGGCGATCGTGACCCCGATGCAAGTCTCGCGGAAATCGAGGTATGGGGCTCGCACACCTCTGGAAACTTCTTTGCGAAATCATTTCCAGGCGGTCATTTCTTCATCGATTCGAATTGCGGACCGATAGGCCAGCTGATCCGCGATCATTGCGCTCGCGCGCTGTCGAGCTAGGCCGGAACGACCGGGTGAGCAATCCGCCCACCCGGTCGTTGTTCCTAGCTCTCGAGCCAGCCCTCGATCGCTTCGGCGACATCCGCTGAGCCGTCCTCCAGTATCGTGAAGTGGTCAGCCTGTACCGAAACAACGGTATGCGTCGAATCCCACGGTTCGGCCTGCCAGTCCACGCGATCCGATGAGCTCCCCAAGAAGGTCTGGGCGCACTGGATGAACAACGTCGGCGTGGCGACGGAACCGGGCACCATCTCCTGTAGGAGCTGCAAATACCAGCCCATGCCAGTCAGCCGGGCTTGGTCGAAGCGACCGAACGTAGCCTCCTCCGACACCATGTGTTCAGCCATCGCCCGAAGCAGCCATGCGCTGTCATCGTGCACCTTGTAGGTGTCCAGCATGACCACGCTGGCGGGCGCCTGGCCGCCGGCCCCTTCCAGGTACTCGGTGACGAGGTAGGCCAGCAGGCCGCCCGAGGAGTATCCGAGCAGCACGAACGGTTCTCCCTGCGCCGCATCGAGGACGCTGCGCGCTATGGCTTCCAAGGCCGCTGTCGGCGTCGCCGGCAACGGTTCACCCGTCCGGCAGCCGATGGGCGACACCGCCACGATGTCCCGGGAGGTGCCCAGGTGCGCGGCGATCCGGGCGTACTGATGCGCGCTGCCAGTCGCCAATGGCGGTGTGAGGCAGATGAACCGCGGCAGAGCGGGTCCCGCGCCGAGTCGCGTCGGCACCGGCAGCCGGTCCGGTTCCGGTGCGGCGGTGAACTGTTCGCGCAGCTCCGCCGTCACCCGCAACAGGTCGAAGGCCTGGACGAACCGGCCGCTCTCCACCGCGCCCCGGAACATCCCGTACAGCGAGTCGTCCTCGCCGGCCGGCGCATCGCCGCGTCGTGCGGTCGCGGTGAGCTCCGTCCGCAGGTATCGAGCCAGCGCCGCCGGCGTCTTGTGGTCGAAGATCGCCGCCGTCGGCAGCGTCAGACCGGTGGACGCGTTGAGCGTGGTCCGCAGCTCCATGGCTGCCAGTGAGTCGAACCCCGATTCGAGGAAATCCCGCTCCGGGTCGAGAGCATCGACGCTCTCATGACCCAGCAGCCTGGCCGCGGTCTCGAGAATGTGCTTGCGGAGCCACTCTTCCTGCTCGGACTCCGGAAGCTGGGCCAGCTGCCGGCGCAGTGCGCCCGCGTCCTTGGCCCCGGCGCTCTGCCGCCGCCCGGCACGCTTGGCCAGGTCACGCAGCAGTGCGGGCACCGAGTCCCGAGCCCGCAGCGCGGGCAGGTCGATCTCGGTCAGGATGCTCGCCGGAGTCTCCGAAGCAACTGCGGCATCGAACAATTCGAGTGCCTTGTGCGCGGCCAGCGACGGCAGACCCTGGCGGCGCATGCGCTGCCGGTCGGCCGCGCTGAGCCACTGCGACAGGCCCGTTTCGATATCCCACAGACCGTAGGCGAGCGCGGTGGCCGGCAAACCTTGGGCGTGCCGGTGGGTGGCGAGCGCGTCGAGGAACACGTTGGCCGCCGCGTATCCGCCCTGGCCGGCGGGCAGGATCGACCCTGCCACCGAGGAGATCAGCACGAAGGCGGACAGCCCGGCGGCCCGGGTGAGCTCGTGCAGATGCCAAGCCGCGTCGGCCTTGGCGCCGAGGGAGTAGTCGATCTGCTCCGGCGTCAGGGTCTCGACCATCCCGTTGTAGGCAACGCCCGCCACGTGCACGACCGCACCGAGCGGATACTCGGCCGGAACCGAAGCAATCAATTCTCGCAACGCATTTCGGTCCGCGATGTCGCAGGCGGCCACGTGCACCCGGGCACCGAGGTCGGTCAATTCCGCGATGAGATCCGCGGCGGCATCCGGTCCGCGGCGGCCGGCCAGCAGCAGGTGCCGCACACCGTGCTCGCTCACCAGGTGCCTGGCGAGGTGACGACCGATGCCGCCGGTGCCGCCGGTGATCAGTACCGTCCGTTCCGGATCCCAGGGTGCCCGCGGGTCCGACTCGGGCAGCGCGGCCCGCACGAGCCGCGGCACCCGTGTCCCATCCGCCCGAACGGCCAGCTCCGGTTCACCCGACATCGCCGCGGCGGCAAGGTGATCCGGGGTGGTCTCGGCCGCGGCCTCGACGAGCACGATCCGCCCGGGGTGCTCCGCCTGCGCCGCGCGCACCAGGCCCCACACCGCAGCCGTGGCCGGGCCGGCCGCAGCGTCGGTGACCACAGCCAAAGTGCTTGCCGCGTAGCGATCCTCGCGCAGGAACTCCTGGACGACGCCGAGCGTGCGGTGCAGCGCGGTGCGCAACCGGACCGGCACGTCGTCGCCGTCGACCGGGGGGCGGAACAGGACGACCGAGGCCGATACAGACGACCCCCACTCGGCCCACGAACCCGCCGAGCGCAGTTCCGGACCGGGCCGCCAGCTGAGCTCGTACCGCCCGTCCGGCGCGGATCGGGTCGCGGCCGAGAGCAGTTCGAGCGACATCGGGCGCAGCGTGAGCGACCCGACGGACAACAGCGGCGCCCCACCGGAATCGGCCAGGGCCAGGGCGACCTCGCCCTGGTTCAGCCAGGACAATCGAACCCGCACCCGCCGGGCCCCGTCGGCGTGCACCCGCACCGACGACCAGACGAACGGCACCAGGGTCGGCCGCTCGGCCTGCTCGTCCACGCCCTGCGGGAGGCCGAAGGGCAGCGCGTGCATGGCCGCGTCCAACAGCGCCGGATGCATGCCGTAGCCCTGGGTAGCGGTCGGCTCGGGCAGCGCGACCTCGGCGAAGAGGTCCTCACCGCGTCGCCACAGGGCTTCCAGTCCGCGGAAGGCGGACCCGTAGTTGTAGCCGTGGCCGGCGAGTACGTCGTAGGCGCCGGCCAACTCGATATCCGTGGCACCGACCGGTGGCCACTGCGCGAAGTCCGTCCAGCCGTCCGCCGCTGCGGTTTCCAGGCTCGGGCGCACGGCGCCCTCCGCGTGGTGCGTCCACTGCACCGACGGTTCGTCGTCGTCCCGCCGGGAGTAGATGTCGAGCCGCCGGCGACCTGCGTCGTCGCCGGCGCCGAGGATCACTTGGATGTCGACGCCGCCCTGCCCCTGGAACACCAGTGGCGCCAGCAGGGTGAGTTCCGCAAGCTCCGGGCAGTCGACCTGGTCGCCGGCGTGGGCGGCCAGTTCGACGAATCCGGTGCCCGGCAGCAGCACCGTGCCGAGCACGTCGTGATCGGCCAGCCAGGGATGGGTGTTCGTGGACAGGCGGCCGGTGAATCGGACGCCGCCGCTCTCCGGCTGTGCCACCAGGGCACCCAGCATCGGGTGGTCGGTGGACCGCAGGCCGAGTGCGTGCGCCTCGCCGGTGTGCAGCGGGCCGGTGGACCAGAAGCGGCGGTGCCGGAAGCCGTAGGTCGGCAGGTCGATCCGCACGCCGCCGGTGCCGGTGTAGTAGGTCGTCCAATCCACCGTCGCACCCGAGACGTGCAGTCGGGCGAGGCCGGTCAGCACGGTCTCGGAGTCCGCTGTGTTTCGTTTGGACAGCGCGATAGTCGTTGCGGTGTCCAGGGTTTGGGCGATCATCGGGGTCAGCACCGCGTCGGGGCCGACCTCGGCGAACCTGGCTACACCCAGATCGGTCATTGCCGCAACGGCATCAGCGAACCGCACCGTGTCCCGGACCTGACCGACCCAGTACGCCGGATCCGACATCTCGTCGGCGACCCGGGCGCCGGTCACCGTCGACACCAGCGGGGTACGCGGGCGCGCGAACGTCAAACCTTCGATCGCCGTGGCGAATTCGGCCAACATCGGCTCCATCGAGGCCGAATGGAAGGCATGCGAAACCCGCAATCGGTGTGTCCGCCAACCACGTTCGGCACAAGCGTCGGCGACAGCCACGACAGCGGCTTCGACACCCGAGAGCACCACCGACGACGGGCCGTTCACCGCCGCGATCGACACCTCACCGGTCAGCAGCGGCCACACATCGGCCTCGGAGGCACCCACGGCCACCATCGCGCCACCGGAAGGCAGCGCCTGCATCGAGCGACCACGCGCAGCCACCATCACACAGGCGTCCGTCAGCGACAACACACCCGCCACATGCGCGGCAGCGATCTCACCGATCGAGTGACCGGCTACGACATCCGCGCGTACACCCCACGATTCGAGCAGCCGGAACAACGCCACCTCGAAGGCGAACAGACCCGCCTGCGCGAACACGGTCCGGTCGACCAGATCGTCGTTCGCCAATGCCGTGCTCAGCGAAACGGACTGTTCCAGTAGCGGATCGAGCTCGGCGACGATCGCATCGAAGTGGTTGCCGAAGACCGGGAAGGCCGCGCACAGCTCCGTGGCCATACCGGCCCACTGGGCACCCTGACCCGAGAACACCACACCCGTCGAACCCGCCAGCACACGGCCGGTCAACACACCGGGTGCCGGCGCACCGGCCGCCAAGGTCCGGACACCTGCCAGCAGCTCCTCACGGTCGCCGGCCACCACAACAGCACGATGTTCGAAGACACTGCGCGTCGATGCCAGCGAGAAACCGACATCGATCGGATCGTGTTCGCCCACATGCGATGCCAGGCGGGCGGCCTGAGCGGTCAGCGCATCGGCACTGCGGGCCGAGACCGCCCATGACAGCAACCCGCCCGCCGGCGCGGACTTGACCACAGGCTCCGGCTCCACCGTCGGCACCGCGGCCTGTTCGATGATGACGTGCGCATTCGTACCGCTGATACCGAACGAGGACACACCCGCACGACGCGGCCGATCCACCTCCGGCCACGCGACCGACTCGGTCAACAACCGGATATGCCCTTCGGACCAATCAACTTTGGTGCTGGGCGCATCGACATGCAGCGTCTTCGGCAACAGTCCGTGACGCATCGCCATGACCATCTTGATCACACCACCGACACCAGCCGCCGCCTGAGCATGACCGATATTCGACTTCAACGACCCCAACCACAAAGGCCGATCCGCAGCACGACCCTGCCCGTAGGTAGCCAAAAGGGCTTGGGCTTCAATCGGATCGCCCAACGTCGTACCCGTGCCGTGCGCCTCGACCACGTCCACCTCGGTCGGAGACACACCGGCATTGGCCAACGCCTGTCGGATCACCCGCCGCTGCGACGGACCATTCGGCGCGGAGAAACCATTCGACGCGCCATCCTGATTCACCGCCGAACCAGCGATCACCGCAAGCACGTCATGACCATTGCGGCGGGCATCGGACAACCGCTCCAACACCAACATTCCGGCCCCCTCGGACCAGCCGACACCATCGGCCGCATCCGCGAAGGACTTACACCGACCATCCGGAGACAAACCCCGCTGCCGGCTGAACTCGACAAGCATCTCCGGGGTGGACATCACCGCCACACCACCGGCCAACGCCAGATCGCACTCCCCTGACCGCAGCGACTGCGCCGCCAAATGCATGGTCACCAAAGACGACGAGCACGCCGTATCCACCGACACGGCCGGGCCCTCCAACCCGAGGGTGTAGGCGATGCGACCGGACACCAGGCTGCCGGCCGTGCTGTTACCGGTCCCCTGGGCGTAGTCGTGGTACATCACGCCGGTGAAGACACCGGTCGAACTACCGCGCAGCACCGCCGGATCCACACCAGCACGCTCCAGCGCCTCCCACGAGATCTCCAGCAGCAACCGCTGCTGCGGATCCATCATCGTGGCTTCATTGGGACTGATCCCGAAGAAATCCGCATCGAAATCGGCCGCGGAGTACAGGAATCCACCCTGACGGGTATAGGTCTTGCCCGCCCTGCCGGGTTCCGGATCGTAGATGCCCTCGATATCCCAGCCACGATCCGCGGGCAGATCACCCGTGGTGTCCATGCCTTCGGCAACCAGACTCCACAGGTCTTCGGGAGAAGCGACACCACCCGGGTAGCGGCAGCTCATCGCCACCACAGCGATCGGATCGTCGCCGGCCACCCTACTGGCAGTGACCGCGACATCCTGGCTCGTGCCGGAGAGTTGGGAATCGATGAACTCTGCGACCACCCGCGCGTTCGGGTAATCGAAGACCAGCGTCGCCGGCAGTTGCAGACCAGTCACAGCATTCAACTTGTTGCGGAACTCGACCGCACTCAACGAATCGAACCCGAGCTGCTGAAAAGCCTGTTGCGACTCAACAGCATCCACCGACGCATGCCCGAGAGTCGCGGCAGCCACCGATCGGACAAGATCGAGCAGAGCGCGCGCACGATCCGCCTCCGACAAGCCGGCCAGCTTTCGGGCGAAAGCCTGACCCCCTGCACCTCGGTTGGTGCGGCGCACCGGGATCGGCACGAGCGCGCGGACCAGGGCCGGGATCAGCTCGCCCCGCGTCCGGAGCACCGCCCGATCGACCCGCAGCGCCACCAGCTGGGCCGAATCGGTGGCAATCGCCGCATCGAACAACGACAGACCCTCGGCCTCGGAGATCGGCGGGAAGCCCTGCCGGCGCAGCAGATCGAATTCGGCCTCGGACAGCTCGAAACCGAGCCCGGTCGATCGTGCCCACAACCCGTAGTCGACAGCGGTTGCCGGCAATCCCAGGCTGTGACGGTGTGCCGCGAGCGCATCCAAGAAGACATTCGCCGCGGCGTAGTTCGCTTGACCGGCGGCAAGCACCAGCCCGCCCGCAGAGGACACCAGCACGAACAACGACAACGAAGCATCGCGAGTCAGCTCGTGCAGATGCCACGCCGCATCAACCTTCGGGCCGAACACATAATCAACCCGCTCGGCCGTAATCGATTCGACCAGACCGTTGTCCGCTGTTCCGGCCGCGTGCACCACACCCACCAACGGATACTCAACCGAAATGCCATCCAGCAACGCCGCCAGCGCAGACCGATCCGACACGTCACACGCAGCAATGGTCACCTGCGCACCCAGCTCGGTCAGCTCCGCACGGAGTTCCGCAGCACCCGGAGCATCCGGGCCACGCCGAGACGTCAGCACCAGATGACGCACACCGTATTCAGCCACCAAATGCCGAGCTATCACCCCACCCAGACCACCCGTACCACCGGTCACCAGCACGGTGCCCGGCTCGGACAACCGAACGATCGAACCGGGCGCGTGACGACTGAACCGCGGCACGAGCAGGGTCGCACCACGCAGCGCAGCCTCGGGTTCCAGCGCAGCGGTCGCGGCCACAGCGGCGATAGCGAGCGCGTCACGATCCTCATCCTGATCCAGGTCGAGCAGCTGGAATCGGCCCGGATGTTCGGCCTGCGCGGCACGCAGCAGACCCCACACCGGCGCCTGGCCCAGGTCCACCTGCTCCGAGTCGGCTACGGCCACTGCACGTCTGGTCAGCGCCACCAGACGCGAACCGGCGAAACGCGGTTCGGCCAGCCAACCCCGAAGAGTGTCCAGAACACCGATCGCGACCCGGCGGGCGGCCGCCGGCGGCGCACCGTCGTGGACGGGGACCTCCCACAACACAATCTCCGGAACATCCGCATCCCGGGCCGCATCCAACTCGGTGATCAGCGCCGCGAGATCACCATTCAGAACCGCCACCCGGCCCGGCTCCACGCTCGCCGACGACGGCGCGGCAGCGACCCACTCCACGCCGAAGAAGGCATCATCCACCCGATCCGCCTGCAGGCGATCGGCCGACACCGGCCGAGAAACCAAAGCCCCCACCGACAGCACCGGCCGGCCCTGCTCGTCGGCCAGCTGGAGCGCGAACCGGGTGCCCTCGACCACGATGCGAACCCGCGCGGCGCTCGCGCCGGCCGCGTGCAGCACCACCCGGTTCCAGGTGAACGGCAGGGCCGGGAAACCCTCGACACCGCCACGCAGACCGTGCACGATCCCGGCGTGCAGCGCCGCGTCGAACAGTGCCGGATGGATGCCGAATCCCCTGCCGTCCTGTGGATCCGGCAGCGCGACCTCGGCGAACAACTCGTCACCACGCCGCCACGCCGCCTGCAGCCCCTGGAAGAACGGGCCGTAGCCGTACCCGATATCGAGCAGCTCGTCATAGACGCCGTCGATGTCCAAGGGCTGGGCACCGGTCGGCGGCCACGCGGCGAGATCGAAATCGGCCACCACCTCATCGGGCGCGAGCACGCCTTCGGCGTGCAGCAACCACGGCCCCTCGGCGGTCTGCCGCGAATGCACACTCAACTGCCTGCGACCGGCCTCGTCTGCCGCAGTCACCACGACCTGTACCGAGACACTGCCCTCGGCCGGCACGGTCAACGGAGCCTGTAGGACCAGCTCGTCCACAACGGCACAACCGAGCACACCGCCGACGTAACTCGCGAGCTCGACGAATCCGGTGCCCGGCAGCAATACGGTGCCGAGCACGCTGTGGTCGGCCAGCCACTCGACCGAGTCCACGGTCCACCGGCCGGTGAAACTCACGCCACCCGAATCCGGATGCGGCACCACCGCACCCAGCAGCGGATGCTCCACCGCATCCAGCCCGACCGAGCCGACCCCGCCCAGTTCGGCACCCAGCCACGACAAAGCCAGCGCCTCCTTGGGATCCAGCCAGAAACGCTCGTGCTGGAAGGCATAGGTGGGCAGATCGATTCGCTGACCTCCGGCATGCAGACCGGCCCAGTTCACCTCGGCGCCGGCCACGAACAACCCGGCCACCCCACTCGACACGGCGGACGCGTCGGCACGGTCACGACGCGCCAACGCCACCACCACCGCGGCCGCGTCGTCGAGAGTCTGGGCGATCATCGGGCTCAGGACCGCGTCCGGGCCGACCTCGGCGAACCGGGACACCCCCATGTCCGCCATCGTGGCAACGGCATCGGCGAACCGGACCGTGTCCCGAACCTGACCCACCCAATACGCCGGAACGGTCATCTCATCGGTGATTCGGGCACCGGTCACCGTCGACACCACCGGCAGGCTCGGGCGCGCGAACGCCAAACCCTCGATCGCCGAAGCGAATTCGGCCAGCATCGGCTCCATCAGGGCCGAATGGAAAGCGTGTGAGACACGCAATCGGTGCGTCCGCCGACCACGCTCGGTGCACACCCCGACAACGGCAGCGACCACGTCTTCGACGCCGGAGAGCACCACCGACGACGGACCGTTGACAGCCGCGATCGACACTCCATCAACGAGCAACGGCCGCACATCGGCCTCGGAGGCACCAACAGCGACCATCGCGCCACCGGATGGCAGCGCCTGCATCAGCCGGCCACGCGCCGCCACCAGCACACACGCATCCTCGAGAGACATCACCCCGGCCACATGCGCAGCAGCGACCTCACCGATCGAATGACCGGCCACCACATCCGTTCGTACGCCCCAGGATTCGAGGAGGCGGAACAGCGCCACTTCGAACGCGAACAGACCTGCCTGCGCGATCACCGTCCGATCGACCAGTTCACCGTCCGCCAGTGCCACACTCAGCGAAACCGGCTGCCCCAACAGCGGATCCAGCTGTGCGACGATCGCGTCGAAAGCCTCGGCGAATACCGGATATGCCGCACGCAGCTCGGCGGCCATGCCGGACCATTGCGCACCCTGACCGGAAAACACCAGACCCGTCGTCCCCGGCACCACCCGGCCGGTCACCACACCAGAAGTGGTTTCGGCGCGGCTCAGCGCCCGCACACCCGCAAGCAGACCCGCACGGTCCTCGGCCAGGACAACCGCACGATGGTCGAACACGGCACGCGTGGACGCCAACGAGAAACCGACATCCACCGGATCCAGGTCGCGATCGGCGACACAAGACGCCAAGCGGACGGCCTGCGCGGTCAGCGCCTCGCTACTACGCGCCGAGACCGCCCAAGGCAGCAACCCACCCGCCGGCACGGTCTCAGGTGCCGGCTCCTGGTCCACCGCCGGTTCGGCCGCCGGGGCCTGTTCGATGATGACGTGCGCATTCGTGCCGCTGATTCCGAACGAGGACACACCCGCACGACGCGGCCGATCCGCGTCCGGCCAGGCCACCGACTCCGTCAATAACCGCACATGGCCCTCGGACCAATCCACCTTGGAACTGGGCGCATCGACATGCAGTGTCTTCGGCAACACCCCATGCCGCATCGCCATGACCATCTTGATCACACCACCGACACCCGCCGCGGCCTGAGCGTGGCCGATGTTCGACTTCAACGATCCGAGCCACAGGGGACGATCCGCATGACGCTCTTGCCCGTAAGTGGCCAGCAGTGCCTGAGCCTCGATCGGGTCGCCCAACGTCGTACCCGTGCCGTGGGCTTCCACCACATCGACATCGACCGGCGAAACCCCCGCATTCGCCAGGGCCTGGCGAATCACCCGACGCTGCGAAGGACCGTTCGGCGCGGTCAAACCATTCGACGCACCATCCTGATTCACCGCCGAACCAGTCAGCACCGCATGCACCCGATGACCGTTGCGACGGGCGTCGGACAACCGCTCCAGCACCAACATTCCGGCACCCTCGGACCAACCGACACCATCGGCCGCATCCGCGAAGGACTTACAGCGCCCGTCCGGCGACAAGCCCCGCTGCCGGCTGAACTCCACCAGCGTCTCCGGGGTCGCCATTACCGCCACACCACCGGCCAACGCCAGATCACACTCACCCGACCGCAACGAGGCCGCAGCCGAATGCATGGCCACCAAAGACGACGAACACGCCGTATCCACCGTGACCGACGGCCCCTCCAGCCCGAACACATACGAAACCCGCCCAGAGGCAATAGATCCCGTATTCGCGTTGGCCGGATAGTCGTGATACATCATGCCGACCCACACACCGGTCCGGCTGCCCTTCAACGACCCCGGATCGACACCAGCCCGCTCGAACGCCTCCCACGAAGTCTCCAACAGCAGGAACTGCTGCGGATCCATCAGCGCGGCCTCATTCGGGCTGATATTGAAGAACGCCGGATCGAATTCACCTGCGGCATGGAGGAATCCACCCTCACGCGTATACGCGGAGTTCGGCGTCTCACCGGTCGGGTCATACAAGCGTTCGGTGTCCCAGCCGCGATTCGCCGGGAACTCCGACGTCGCGTCGGTACCCGCCGAAACCAGGCTCCACAGCTCCTCCGGCGAACCCACCCCACCCGGATACCGGCACGCCATACCCACGATCGCAATCGGCTCACGAAGCGAGGACTCGAGCTTGCGGTTGCGGGCACGCAACCGCTCGGTCTCCTTGAGCGAGACACGGAGGGCTCGAGCCAGCTTCTGAGTATTGTCATCGGGGTTGGTCATCAATCGGTCCTTCAGTCCTCGGAGGAGTTGTTGTAGGCCAGGTCGATCAAGCCGTCGATATCGAGGTCGTCGATCGACTCATCCGTGACGGTCTGATCAGTGTCGTCCTGGCTGTCGGGCCCGTTCGTGAGCTTCATGAGGGCGTCCAGCAGGCCCGCGTCGCGCAGACGGGCGAGCGGGATCGTCTGGAGGGCGTTACGAATGCTGTTCTCCGACAGCTCCGTTGCCGGCTCCGAGTCCCGATGGCCGCCGAACTGGCCGGCCAGATATTCGGCCAGCGCCTGCGGTGACGGATAGTCGAACACCGCGGTCGCCGGCAACCGCAAACCTGTCGCGGTCGCGAGGGCATTACGGAATTCGACAGCGGAGATCGAATCGAAGCCCAGCTCGCTGAAGGGCCGGTCGGGTGCAATCACATTCGCATTCCGATGACCCAGAATCGCCGCGACCTGACCACGCACGATCTCCAGCAGCACGTCGAGGCGCTCTCTGTCGGTAGTGCTCGCCAACCGTGCCCGCAGCGCCGCCGACGCACCCGAGGCTGCCTTCCGGCGCTGCGGGACCAGCCCGGAAAGCAGTACGGGCACTGCGGGTCCCGCGCCACGCATGGCATCGAGATCCAAGCGGGCGAGGACGGGGGCCGCCGTGTCCAGCCCGGTCGCCGCATCGAACAGCGCCAGACCCTGCTCCTGCGACAGCGGCAGCATGCCCGATCGGGACATCCGGCGCCGCTCGGTGTCACCGAGCTCCGCCGCCATACCGCCGTCCATACTCCACAGACCCCAGGCCAGCGAGGTGCCGGGGATCCCGGCTGCCCTACGGTGCGCCGCCAGCGCGTCCAGGCAAGCGTTGGCCGCGGCGTAGTTGCCCTGGCCGGCATTACCGAATGCACCGGCCGCCGAACTGAACACGACGAACGCCCGCAACGGCAGCTCGGCGGTCAGTTCGTGCAGGTGCAGGGCCGCATCGACCTTCGGCCCGAACACCGCATCCA
Source organism: Nocardia sp. NBC_00403 (assembly GCF_036046055.1). Taxonomy (NCBI): domain Bacteria; kingdom Bacillati; phylum Actinomycetota; class Actinomycetes; order Mycobacteriales; family Nocardiaceae; genus Nocardia; species Nocardia sp. NBC_00403. The sequence goes on along the minus strand of NZ_CP107939.1, from coordinate 3,310,223 downwards.
TGCGGGCCGGAGTCAGCGAAGCGATCGCACCGTCATCGAGCACACCGGCCATATGGAACACACCGGTCAGCGGGTGGTCGGCAGGGACGCCGGCCAGCACCTGCGCCAGCGCGGCACGATCGGCGACGTCACACGCGACGAACTCGACCTCGGCGCCGAGCTGCTGCAGCTGGTCCCGCAGTTCGGTTGCACCCGTGCCGGATTCACCGCGCCGACTCAGCAACAACAGACGGCGAACACCGCCCGTGGCCACCAGATGCCGGGCGAACAACCCACCGAGGAAGCCGCCGGCACCGGTGATCAGAACCGTGTCGCCCGAATCGAAGGAACCGGTCGCCGGAGCGTCGGTGGAGACGACCCGGGCGAGTCGCGCGACATGTACCCGCCCGGCGCGGACGGCCACCTGTGGTTCCTCGGCAGCCAGAATCCCGCCCAGCAGACCGTCTATGCCGCAATCGCTGTCGATCAGCACGATCCGACCAGGATGCTCCGACTGTGCGGCCCGAACCAGGCCGCCGACAGCGGCACCGGCCAAGTTCGAAATGTCCTCCCCGGCCACCGATACCGCGCCGCCGGTCCGAACTACCAGCACCGACTCACCGAACCGAGGCTCGGCAATCCAGGACTGCAGTGCCTCCAGCACACCATGAGTAGCGGCACGAACGGACGCGGGATCATTGCCCGCCGGGCAGTCCAGCACCACCACCTGCGGGACCTGCTCACCCACGTCACCGAGATCCGCCCATGCCACCCCGGCGACGTCGTTCTCGGACACCGTGATCGGTGTCCAGCGGACATCGAAGACGGCAGTGCGAGTGATGGGTGTGCCCGTGGTGAGCTGTGCGGGATCGATCGGCCGGGACGCCAAGTGCCGCACCGTCGCCACGGCAGCACCGGTCGAATCCGCCAGATCCAGCGCGACTCCGCTTGCACCGATGCGAGTGAGCCGAACCCGCAACGCATCGGCCCCCGCCGAGTGCACAGTGACGCCTGACCACTCGAACGGCAACGCCAGGCCGGTTTCCTCCGACGTGGTTTCATCGGCAAAACGCAAGGCGTGCAATGCCGCATCCAGCAGCGCGGGATGAATGCCGAACCGTTCCGCGTCCGCTCGCGCCGTCTCGGGCAACTCGACCTCGGCGTAGAGCCCGTCGGATCCGCGCCAGACCGCTCGCAGCGCCTGGAACACCGGACCGTAGTGATAGCCCTGCGCATCGAGGGCGTCATAGACACCGTCGATATCCACCGCGACCGCGTCCGCGGGCGGCCAGGACACCAGATCCACTGCGGCACTGCCACCTTCCGGCGCGAGCCCGCCCTCGGCGTTCAACGTCCACGGCGCATCGACACCATCGTCGGAGCGGGAGAAGATCCGAACCCTGCGACGACCGGCCGCATCCTCGGCATCGACCACGACCCGCACGGCGACCCCTGCCGAATCCGACAGCACCAGCGGCGCCCGCAGTACCAGCTCCTCCAGCACCGTGCAGCCGAGCTGTTCTCCGGCGTGCAGGGCGAGCTCGACCAGACCGGTGCCGGGGACCAACACGGTGTCCATGACGGCATGGTCGGCCAGCCAGGGCTGCGTCTGCACCGACAATCGGCCGCTGAGCGCGATCGCGTCGGACTCCGGTTGCGATACCACGGCCGAGACCAGGGGGTGCCCGGTGGCCGCGAAACCCATCGACCTGGCGTCACCACCGGCGGCGGACCCGGCGGCCATCCAATAGCGCTGACGCTGGAAGGCGTAGGTGGGCAGGTCGATGCGCCGAGCTCCGGTACCGGCGTACAGGCGGACCCAATCGACGTGCGCGCCGGTGACGAACAACCCGGCAGTCCCGGCCACCACGGCGGACGCGTCCGCCTGGCCTCGACGCGCCAGCGCCACCACCGTCGCAGCCGCGGTCACCGTCAGCTCCTCGACGATCTGGTTGACCATCGGGAAGAGCACGGCGTCCGGTCCGACCTCGGCGAACCGGGATACACCCAGACCTGCCATCGCGACAACCGCGTCGGCAAACCGGACGGTGTCACGAACCTGACCGACCCAATACGCCCGATCGGTCATCTCATCGGTGATCCGGGCACCGGTCACCGTCGACACCAGCGGGATGCTCGGGCGACCGAACACCAAACCAGCTATCGCCGAGGCGAACTCGGCCAGCATCGGCTCCATCAAGGCCGAATGGAAGGCGTGCGACACCCGCAATCTGTGTGTCCGCCAACCACGCTCGGTGCACTTCTCGACTACCGCGAGCACATCGCCTTCGATGCCGGAGAGCACCACCGATGCCGGGCCGTTGACCGCCGCGATCGAGACCTCGCCGGACAGCAACGCCGTCACGTCGGCCTCGGCGGCGCCGACAGCGACCATCGCCCCACCGGAAGGCAACGCCTGCATCAACCGGCCGCGCGCCGCCACCAGCACACACGCATCCTCGAGCGACATCACCCCGGCCACATGCGCGGCAGCGACCTCACCGATCGAGTGCCCGGCCACGACATCCGCACGTACGCCCCACGATTCGAGCAGCCGGAACAACGCCACCTCGAACGCGAACAACCCCGCCTGCGCGAACACGGTCTGATCGACCGAATCCTCGTCCGACAGCGCCACATCCAGCGAAGTCTGCCGTCCCAGTAGCGGATCCAGCTGCGCGACAATCGCATCGAAGTGCTCGGCGAACACCGGGTACACGGCACGCAACTCGGCGGCCATACCGGCCCACTGCGCACCCTGACCCGAGAACACCAGACCCGTCGAACCCGCCACCACCCGGCCGGACACCACACCCGGAAGGGATTCGGACCGGCTCAGCGCTTGTGTTCCGGCCCGCAGCGCGTCACGTTCGGTCGCGAACACCACGGCCCGGTGGTCGAACAGCATTCTCGAATCGATAAGTGAGAAGCCGACATCGATCGGGTCGTCGTCGTGGCCGCTCACCTGCGCTGCCAGGCGGGCGGCCTGATCGGCGAGCGCCTCTGCACTGCGGGCGGAGAGCACCCAGGGCAGCACTCCGCCGGCCGGAGCGGTCTTGATCTCCGGAGCCGGGTCCACTGCGGGTGCCTGTTCGACGATCAGGTGCGCGTTGGTGCCGCTGAGGCCGAACGAGGACACCGCCGCACGACGCGGCCGATCCACCTCCGGCCACAACACCGGCTCGGTCAGCAGCCGGACCTGCCCCTCGGACCAATCCACCTTCGTGGACGGCTGATCCACGTGCAGGGTCTGCGGCAGCAGCCCGTGCTGCATGGCCATGACCATCTTGATCACGCCACCCACACCCGCGGCAGCCTGAGCGTGACCGATGTTGGACTTCAACGAACCCAACCACAACGGCCGAGCGACATCCCGATCTCGGCCGTACGTGGCGATCAGCGCCTGCGCCTCGATCGGATCACCCAGCGTCGTACCGGTGCCGTGAGCTTCCACCGCATCGACGTCGACCGGCGAGACCCCGGCATTCGCGAGAGCCTGGCGGATCACTCGCCGCTGTGACGGGCCGTTCGGCGCGGCGAAACCGTTCGACGCACCATCCTGATTCACCGCCGAACCCGCGATCACCGCGAGCACCCGATGACCGTTGCGCCGGGCGTCGGACAACCGCTCGAGCACCAGCACACCCGCGCCCTCCGACCAGGCGACACCGTCGGCCGCGTCCGCGAAGGACTTACAGCGACCGTCCGGGGACAACCCCCGCTGGCGACTGAACTCGAGGAACATGTCCGGTGCCGACATCACGGCCACACCACCGGCCAACGCCAGATCGCACTCGCCCGACCGCAGCGACTGCGCGGCCAGATGCAGGGCGACCAGCGACGACGAGCACGCCGTATCCACCGACACCGCAGGACCTTCCAAGCCCAGCGTGTAGGCGATGCGACCGGAGACCAGGCTGCCGCCGGCGTTGTTACCGGTGCCGGCGCCCTGGGCGTAGTCGTGGTACATCACGCCGGTGAACACGCCGGTCGAGCTGCCGCGCAGCACCGCCGGGTCGACACCGGCGCGTTCCAGCGCCTCCCAGGAAACCTCCAGCAGCACCCGCTGCTGCGGATCCATCACTGTCGCCTCGTTCGGGCTGATCCCGAAGAAGTCCGCGTCGAAATCGGCTGCGGAGTAAAGGAATCCACCATGGCGCGTGTAGGTCTTACCTGCCTTGCCGGGCTCAGGATCGTAGATACCGTCGATATCCCAGCCCCGATCGTCCGGCAGCTCTCCGGTGGTCTCCCCACCGGAGGTGACCAACCGCCATAGATCCTCCGGCGACGCGATTCCACCCGGGTAGCGGCAGCCCATCGCCACCACGGCGATCCGGTCGTCGCCGACGGCTGTGCCGGTGGTGATTTCGATGTCCTGGCTCGTGCCGGTGAACTGGGAATCGATGAAGTCGGCGACGAGCTGCGGGTTGGGGTAATCGAAGATCAGCGTGGCCGGCAGTTGCAGACCGGTCGCGGTATTGAGCTTGTTGCGGAACTCGATGGCGCTCAACGAGTCGAACCCGAGCTGCTGGAAAGCCTGCTGGGGCTCAACGGCAGCGTCGGAGGCGTGCCCGAGAGTGTCTGCGGCAGTGGCGCGGACGAGATCGAGCAGTGCGCCGGCACGATCGGTGTCGGAGAGCCCGGCCAGCCGCTGCGCGAACGCCTGCCCAGCCGCGGTCCGAGTCGCCCGGCGCACGGGAGCGGGTGCGATCGCCCGCAGCAGGGCGGGGATCTGCTCGCCCCGGGTACGCAGCACGGCCGCGTCGACCCGCAGCGCCACCACCTGGGCCGTCTCGGCGGCGATCGCCGCATCGAACAACGCCAGGCCTTCGGCCTCGGTCAACGGCGGGAAACCCAGCCTCCGCATCCGATCGAAGTCGTCCTCGGACAGCTCGGCACCGAGGCCGGTCGACCGCGCCCACAGGCCGTAATCAATTGCGGTAGAGGGTAGTCCGAGATCGCGACGATGCGCCGCGAGAGCGTCGAGGAAGACGTTCGCCGCTGCGTAGTTGGCCTGGCCGGCAGCCAGCACCAACCCACCCGCCGAGGACAGCAGCACGAACAGCGACAGCGCGGCGTCGCGGGTGAGCTCGTGCAGATGCCACGCGGCATCGGCCTTGGGCCCGAAGACATTCCCGAGCCGGTCCGGCGTCATCGACTCGATCACGCCGTTGTCCGCGATTCCGGCCGCATGCACGACGCCCACCAGCGGATGCTCGGCCGAGATGCCGTCCAGCAGTGCGGCTACCGCGGCCCGATCCGACACATCGCAGGCGGCTACCGCGACCTGCGCGCCGAGCTCGACGAGCTCATCGCGCAGCTCGGGGGCGCCGGGCGCACCCAGACCCCGCCGGGACGTCAGGAGCAGGTGGCGCACACCGTGTTCGGTCACCAAATGCCGGGCGATCACGGCACCCAGACCGCCGGTGCCACCGGTCACCAGGACAGTGCCCGGCTCGATCGGGCGAGCGATCACATCGGGTGTGTGGCGGCCGAAGCGCGGCACCCGCACCTCCTGCCCACGCAGAGCGGCTTCCGGTTCCGCAGCCATCGCCGCGGTCGCGATCGCGATCGGATCATGGTCGCCGTCCAGGTCCAGGAGCTGGAATCGACCCGGGTGCTCGGCCTGCGCGGCGCGCACCAGCCCCCAGACGGGCGCCTGGTCCAACCGCACCGATTCGGAATCGGCAACGGCCACAGCGTGTCTGGTCGACACCACCAAACGGGAACCGGCGAAACGGGTTTCGGCCAGCCAGCCCTGGACGGTGTCCAAGAGCCGGGTCACCACCCGGCGTGCGGCCTGCGGTGGCGCCGCATCCTCGAATGGGCTCTCCAGTAGCACCATCTCGGGGACGACCGCCTCCGGGTTCGCATCCAGATCGGCGATCAGCTCCGCGAGATCACCGAAGCCCCGCACCGCACCGGAACTTCGGACCCAGCCGAGCGCAGCCAGCCGGACGGGCTCCGCCGGCGTCGCAGGCGGGGCAACAGTGCTCCATTCCACGCGGAAGAGGGATTCCGCGGCATGGTCGGCGCCCAGGCGATCGGCCGATACCGGTCGGGACACCAGCGCACCGACCGACAGCACCGGGTGCCCCTGGTCATCGGCCAGCTGCACGGTGAACTCGGTGCCGTCGACCACGATTCGGACGCGCACCGCGGCGGCGCCGGCGGAGTGCAACACCACGCGGTTCCAGGTGAACGGCAGGGCCGGGAAATCACCGACACCATCCCGAAGACCGTGCACGATACCGACATGCAGCGCCGCGTCGAACAGTGCCGGATGGACTCCGAAGCCGTTGCCGTCCTGCGGATCCGGCAGCGTGACCTCGGCGAACAACTCGTCACCGCGGCGCCACGCTGCCCGCAAACCCTGGAAGAACGGGCCGTAGCCGTACCCGAGGTCGAACAACTCGTCATAGACGCCCGCGAGGGCAGTCGGCTGCGCACCCGCAGGCGGCCACACGGCCAGATCGAAATCGGCCGCCGTCTCGCCCGGTGCGAGAACACCTTCGGCGTGCAGCAACCACGGCCCCTCGGCGGCCGGCCGCGAATGCACAGTCAGCCGGCGGCGACCGGCCTCGTCGGCGCCGGCCACCACGACCTGTACCGAGACACTGCCTTCGGCCGGCATCGTCAACGGGGTATGCAGGACGAGCTCATCGACCACCTCGCAGCCCAGGACGCCGCCGACGTAGCTCGCGAGCTCGACGAATCCGGTGCCCGGCAGCAATACGGTGCCGAGCACGCTGTGGTCGGCCAGCCACTCCATCGAGTCCACCGACCACCGGCCGGTGAAACTCACCTCACCCGACTCCGGATGCGACACCATCGCACCCAGCAGCGGATGCTCCACCGCGTCCAGCCCGGCCGAGCCGACTCCGCCCAGTTCGGCTCCCAGCCACGACTTCGCCAGCATCTGCCTGGGATCGAGCCAGAACCGCTCGTGCTGGAAGGCGTAGGTGGGCAGGTCGATTCGCTGACCTCCGGCATGGAGACCGGACCAGTCCACGTCGGCGCCGGACACGAACAAGGCGGCCATCCCACCCAACACCATGGGCGCATCGGCCCGACCCCGACGCGCCAAGGGCACGATCGCCGCAGGCGCGGGCAGCTGCCCGGAGTCGACGATCTGCGCGATCATCGGGGTCAGCACCGCGTCGGGGCCGACCTCGGCGAACCGGGACACACCCAGATCGACCATCGCGACGACCGCATCGGCGAACCGGACGGTGTCGAGGACCTGACCGACCCAATAGGACGGAACGGTCATCTCATCCGTGATGCGCGCACCGGTCACCGTCGACACCACCGGCAGGCTCGGGCGCGCGAACGCCAAACCCTCGATCACCGAAGCGAACTCGGCCAGCATCGGCTCCATCAACGCCGAATGGAAGGCGTGCGAGACCCGCAGGCGATGCGTCCGCCACCCACGTTCCACGCAGGTGTCGACAACGGCCTGGACCGCGTCCTCGACGCCGGACAGCACCACCGACGACGGACCGTTCACCGCCGCGACCGACACCCCATCGACCAGCAACGGCCGCACATCAGCTTCAGAAGCACCGACAGCGACCATCGCGCCACCAGCAGGCAACGCCTGCATCAACCGGCCACGCGCCGCCACCAGCACACACGCGTCCGTCAGCGACAACACCCCGGCTACATGCGCGGCAGCGACCTCACCGATCGAGTGCCCGGCCACCACATCCGCCCGCACACCCCACGATTCGAGCAGCCGGAACAACGCCACCTCGAACGCGAACAACCCCGCCTGCGCGAACACCGTCCGGTCGACCAGGTCTCCGTCCGCCAGCGCCACGCTGAGCGAAACCGGCTGCCCCAGCAGCGGATCCAGCTGCGCGACAATCGCATCGAAGTGTTCGGCGAACACCGGATACGCAGTCCGCAGCTCGGCAGCCATACCGGCCCACTGCGCACCCTGACCCGAGAACACCAACCCCGTCGAACCCGCCACCACCCGGCCGGCCACCACACCGGAAGCGGTTTCGGCGCGGCCCAGCGCCCGCATACCCGCCAGGAGCCCATCACGGTCCTCCGCCAGGACGACCGCACGATGATCCAACACCGCACGCGTGGACGCCAGCGAGAAGCCGACATCCACCGGATCCAGGTCGTGATCGGTGACATGAGAGGCCAGCCGCTCGGCCTGACCGGCAAGAGCCTGCCCGCCGCGTGCAGAGACCGCCCACGGCAGCAATCCGCCGGCCGGAACGGCCACCACCGGCTCCGGTTCCACAGCCGGGGCCTGTTCGATGATGATGTGCGCGTTCGTGCCGCTGATACCGAACGACGACACACCCGCACGACGCGGCCGAGCTGCTGCCGGCCACGCCACCGCCTCGGTCAGCAAACGCACATGCCCCTCGGACCAATCCACCTTGGAACTGGGCGCATCGACATGCAGTGTCTTCGGCAACACCCCATGCCGCATCGCCATGACCATCTTGATCACACCACCGACACCCGCCGCGGCCTGAGCGTGGCCGATGTTGGACTTCAACGACCCCAACCACAACGGCCGATCCGCATCCCGACCCTGCCCGTACGTAGCCAAAAGGGCTTGGGCCTCGATCGGATCACCCAACGTGGTGCCGGTGCCATGGGCTTCCACCACATCCACCTCGGTCGGCGCAATCCCGGCATTGGCCAGCGCCTGCCCGATCACCCGCCGCTGCGAGGGACCGTTCGGCGCGGTCAAACCATTCGACGCACCGTCCTGATTCACCGCCGAACCGGTCATCACCGCAAGCACCCGATGACCATTGCGCTGGGCGTCGGACAACCGCTCCAGCACCAGGATGCCGACACCTTCCGACCAGCCGACACCATCGGCGGTGTCGGAGAACGACTTACACCGGCCGTCCGCCGACAGCCCACGCTGCCGGCTGAATTCCACGAACGTCTCCGGGGTGGCCATGACGGTGACACCACCGGCCAACGCCAGATCACATTCGCCCGACCGCAGCGCAGCCGCAGCCGAATGCATGGCCACCAGCGACGACGAACACGCCGTATCCACGGTGACGGACGGTCCCTCCAGCCCAAAGACGTACGAAACCCGGCCCGAGGCAATAGATCCCGCGTTCGCGTTGCCCGGATAGTCGTGATACATCATGCCGACCCACACACCGGTCCGGCTGCCCTTCAACGCGCCGGGGTCGACACCGGCCCGCTCGAACGCCTCCCATGAGGTCTCCAACAGCAGGAACTGCTGCGGATCCATCAGCGCGGCCTCATTCGGGCTGATATTGAAGAACGCCGGATCGAATTCACCTGCGGCATGGAGGAATCCACCCTCACGGGTGTAGGTGCTGTTCGGCTTCTCCCCGGCCGCATCGTAGAGACGATCGACATCCCAACCACGATTCACGGGGAACTGCGATGCCGCATCCGTCCCCGTCGCAACCAGATTCCACAGCTCCTCGGGCGAACCGACCCCACCCGGATACCGGCACGCCATACTCACGATCGCAATGGGTTCGTCGAGCTGACGGTCGCGGGTCTGCTGCGCGGCGCGAACAGCTGTTGCCGAGCCCTGGTGGTCGGCGAACTCGCCGGCCAGGTATTCGGCCAGCGCCTGGGGTGACGGATAGTCGAACACCAAACTCGCCGGCAACCGCAGACCCGTCACGGTCGCGAGGGCATTGCGGAACTCGACCGCGGAGATCGAATCGAAGCCCAGATCGCTGAATGCCCTGTCGGGTGCAATCGCATTCGCGTTCCGATGGCCCAGAATCGCCGCGACCTCACCGCGAACGGTTTCCACGAGCACACCCAGGCGCTCGCTGTCGGGAGTAGCGGCCAAACGAGAACGCAGCGCCGTAGCGCCGCTCGAAGCCGTCCGACGGCGAGCGGGAAGCAGGCCGGACAGCAGGGCCATGGCAGACCCCGCGGTGCGGATGCCGTCCAGATCGAGACGGGCCAGCACGGGAGCGGCCGCGTCGATTCCGGAAGCAGCGTCGAACAGCGCCAGGCCCTGTTCTTCTGTCAGCGGCTGCATGCCCGACCGAGACATCCGGCGCCGCTCGGTGTCGCCGAGCTCCGCGCCCATACCCCCGTCCGCGCCCCATAGACCCCACGCGAGCGACTGCCCGTTACGCCCGGATGCCTTGCGGTGCAACGCCACCGCATCCAAACAGGCGTTGGCCGCGGCATAGTTGCCCTGCCCTGGATTGCCGAAGGTGCCGGCCGCCGAACTGAACAGCACGAACGCCCGCAACGGCAGCTCGGCGGTCAGCTCGTCCAGATGCAGGGCGGCATCGACCTTCGGCCGCAAGACCGCGTCCATCCGGTCCGGGGTGAGCGCGGCGATCGCACCGTCATCGAGCACACCAGCCGTATGGAACACACCGGCGAGCGGACGGTCCGCGGGGATAGCGGCCAGCACCGCGGCCAGCGCATCACGGTCGGCGACGTCGCACGCGGCGAACTCGACCTCGGCACCGAGCTGCTGCAGCTGGTCCCGCAGTTCGGTTACGCCGGGGGCGGATTCACCGCGCCGGCTCAGCAACAGCAGTCGGCGAACACCGCGCGTGGCCACCAGATGCCGGGCGAACAAGCCACCGAGATAGCCGCTGGCACCGGTGATCAGGACCGTGTCGTCCGGGGCGAAGGGCGAGCCGGTGGCCGCCGATGCGGGGGTCGCCCGGACCAGTCGCGCACCGAAGACCTGCCCGCCACGCACCGCCACCTGCGGTTCCTCGACAGCCAGAATTCCGCCCAGTAGACCGTCGATGTCGGAATCGCTGTCCACCAATATGATCCGGCCACGACTCTCCGCCTGGGCCGTACGGACCAGACCGGCCGCGGCAGCACCGGCCAGATTCGTAATATCCTCCCCGGCAACCGATACCGCACCGCTGGTCCGGACCACCAACGCCGACTCGCCGAACCGCTCATCGGCAAGCCACGACTGCAGCACCCGCAGCACACCGTGAGTCGCGGCCCGAACCGTGTCCGGCTCATTACCCGCCGGGCAGTCCAGCACCACCGCGGCGGGCACCTCGTCACCCAGATCCGCCCACGACACCGCATCGATTCCGATGCCGGACACCGAGATCGGTGTCCACTCGACCTGGAATACGGCGCTGCGCGCAACGGACGCACCGGTGCTGAGCTGCACGGGATCGATCGGCCGGGACACCAGCTGCCGCACCGTCGCCACCGCGGCACCGGTCGAATCCGCCAGATCCACGGCCACGGCACGGTCACCAACCCGAGTCAACCGCACCCGCAGCGCGCCGGCCCCCGCCGCGTGCACCGTGACACCCGACCACTCGAACGGCAACTCCGGGCCGGTGCCCTCGGCGCGCAGGTGCCCGGCCGGCCGCAGCGCATGCAGCGCGGCATCGAGCAGCGCCGGATGCAGCCCGAAACCCTGGCCGTCCTGCGGGTCCGGGAGGGCAACCTCGGCGAATACCTCCTCACCGCGCTGCCACGCCGCCCGCAAGCCCTGGAAGACAGGGCCATACCCGTACCCGGCATCGAGCAGCTCGTCGTAGACACCATCGACGTTCAAAACCTGCGCGCCGGCCGGAGGCCACGCCGCGAGATCCACGGCCGGCACGGCCGCGCTCGGGGCAAGCGCGCCTTCGGCATTCAGCAGCCACGACGACGACGCATCGGCGTCCCCGTCCGGGCTCGAGAAGATCCGCACCCCGCGCCGGCCGGACTCGTCCGCGGGATCGACCACGATGCGCACCGCGGCCCCCTCGGACTCCGGCAACACCAGCGGGGCCTGCAACACCAGATCGTCCAGCGTCGAGCAGCCGACCCGCTCTCCCGCGTACAGGGCCAGCTCGACGAATCCGGTGCCGGGGAACAATACGGTCCCCAGCACCAGATGATCGGCCAACCACGGATGCGTGTGCACCGACAGGCGACCGGTCAGGATCATCGCCTGGGAGTCCGGCTGCGATACCACCACCGAAACCAACGGATGGGCGGTCGCCACCAGACCCATTGCCCGGGCATCGCCGCGCCCGACCGACCCCTCGGACATCCAGTACCGCCGACGCTGGAAAGCGTAGGTGGGCAGGTCGATTCGGCGCGCTCCGGTACCGGCGTACAGACCCGCCCAGTCGAGGTCGGCGCCCGCGACGAACAACCAGGCCAGGCCGGTCGGCACCGCGGACACATCGGCCTGGTCCCGGCGCGACAGCGCGGCCACGGTTGCGGCCGCGCCATCCCCGGTATCAAGGGTTTGCGCGATCATCGGGGTCAGCACTGCGTCGGGGCCGATCTCGGCGAACCTGGACACACCGGAACCAGCCATCGTGGCGACCGCGTCGGCGAACCGCACAGTGTCGCGGACCTGGCCGACCCAATACTCCCGATCCGACATCTCATCGGTGATCCGGGCCCCGGTCACCGTCGACACCAACGGGATACTGGGTCGACCGAAGGTCAAACCCTTGATCGCCGAGGCGAATTCGGCCAGCATGGGCTCCATCAAGGCCGAGTGGAAAGCGTGCGAGACCCGCAATCGGTGTGTGCGCCATCCCTGTTCGGCGCACTGTTCAGCGACGGCGAGGACATCGGCTTCGACACCGGACAGCACGACCGACGACGGGCCGTTGACCGCCGCGATCGACACCGCACCGGCCACCAGCAGCGGCAGCACATCGAGCTCGGAGGCGCCCACGGCGACCATCGCGCCACCGGCGGGCAGCGCCTGCATCAACCGGCCACGCGCGGCCACCAGCACACAGGCATCCGCCAGGGACAACACTCCGGCCACATGCGCGGCAGCGATCTCACCGATCGAATGGCCGGCTGCGACACCGGCCCGGACTCCCCACGATTCGAGCAGCCGGAACAACGCCACCTCGAACGCGAACAGACCCGCCTGCGCGAAGACCGTCCGATCGACCAGTTCACCGTCCGCCAACGCGGTGCCCAGCGAAACCACCTGCCCCAGCAGCGGATCCAGCTCGGTGACGATCGCATCGAAGTGTTCGGCGAACACCGGATAGGCGGTCCGCAGCCCGGCGGCCATGCCGGCCCACTGCGCACCCTGACCGGAGAAGACGAAACCTGTCGACCCCGCCGCGGCACGACCGGACACCACACCGGGTGCCTGCGTACCAGCGCCCAGCGCCCGGGCGCCCGCGAGCAGACCGTCACGGTCATCGGCCACGACAACGGCACGGTGCTCGAACACCGCACGGGTGGATGCCAGGGAGAAACCGACGTCGACCGGATCGTGGTCGCCCACATGCGATGCCAGGCGGGCAGCCTGAGCGGCGAGGGCCTCGGCGCTACGGGCCGAGATCACCCACGGCCGCGCGGCCGGTACCGAGGACGGCTCCGGAGCCTGGACCACCACCGGCGCGGTCACCGGGGCCTGCTCCACGATGAGGTGGGCATTCGTGCCACTGATGCCGAACGAGGACACACCCGCACGACGCGGCCGATCCACCTCCGGCCACGCCACCGACTCGGTCAACAACCGGACATGCCCCTCGGACCAATCCACCTTGGTGCTGGGCCGATCAACGTGCAGCGTCCGCGGCAGCAGGCCGTGGCGGATCGCCATGACCATCTTGATCACACCGCCGACACCAGCTGCCGCCTGAGCATGACCGATATTCGACTTCAACGACCCCAACCACAAAGGCCGATCCGCAGCACGCTGCTGGCCGTAGGTGGCAAGCAGCGCCTGCGCCTCGATCGGATCACCCAAGGTCGTACCGGTGCCGTGAGCTTCCACCACGTCCACCTCGTCCGGCGAGACCCCGGCATTGGCCAACGCCTGCCGGATCACCCGCTGCTGCGACGGACCATTCGGGGCGGAGAAACCATTCGACGCGCCATCCTGATTGACCGCCGTACCAGCGATCACCGCAAGCACGTCATGACCGTTGCGACGCGCGTCGGACAACCGCTCCAGCACCAGCACACCGGCGCCCTCGGACCACCCGACGCCATCGGCCGTGTCGGAGAACGACTTACACCGACCGTCCGGCGACAAGCCCCGCTGCCGGCCGAACTCGAGGAACATGTCCGGGGTCCCCATCACCGCCACGCCACCGGCCAGTGCCAGATCGCACTCACCGGACCGCAGCGACTGCGCGGCAAGATGCAGGGCGACCAGCGAGGACGAGCACGCGGTGTCCACGGTGACCGACGGTCCTTCCAGACCGAACGCATAGGACACCCGGCCCGAAACCAAGCTGCCCGCGGCGCCGCTGCCGGTACCCGTGCGCTGGGCGTAGTCGTGGTACATCACGCCGGTGAAGACACCGGTCGAACTACCGCGCAGCACCGCCGGATCCACACCAGCACGCTCCAGCGCCTCCCACGAGATCTCCAGCAGCAACCGCTGCTGCGGATCCATCATCGTGGCTTCATTGGGACTGATCCCGAAGAAATCCGCATCGAAATCGGCCGCGGAGTACAGGAATCCACCCTGACGGGTATAGGTCTTGCCCGCCCTGCCGGGTTCCGGATCGTAGATGCCCTCGATATCCCAGCCACGATCCGACGGCATCTCGCCGGTGGTGTCGGTGCCGGAAGTGACCAGGTCCCACAGGTCTTCGGGCGAGGCGACGCCACCGGGGTAGCGGCAGCTCATCGCCACCACCGCGATCGGGTCGTCGCCGGTGCGGACCCGGCTGATCACGGGCTTTTCGACCGCCGCGGTGCCGGTGAGCTGGGAATCGATGAACTCGGCGACCACCCGCGCGTTCGGGTAATCGAAGACCAGCGTCGCCGGCAGTTGCAGACCAGTCACAGCATTCAACTTGTTGCGGAACTCGACCGCACTCAACGAATCGAACCCGAGCTGCTGAAAAGCCTGTTGCGACTCAACAGCATCCACCGACGCATGCCCGAGAGTCGCGGCAGCCACCGATCGGACAAGATCGAGCAGAGCGCGCGCACGATCCACCTCCGACAAGCCGGCCAGCTCGAGCGCAACGGCCTGGCCCGCAGCGGTCCTGGTCTGCCGGCGGACCGGGGCCGGTACCAACGAGCGGACCAGAGCGGGGATCTGCTCGCCGCGCGTCCGGAGCACCGCCGGATCGACCCGCAGCGCCACCAGCTGCGCGGTATCGGTCGCGATCGCGGAATCGAACAGCGCCAGACCGTCTGCCTCGGTCAGCGGGGGGAAGCCCAGGCGGCGCATCCGATCGAAGTCATCTTCGGACAGCTCGACACCGAGCCCCGACGATCGCGCCCACAATCCGTAATCCACAGCGGTCGAGGGCAATCCCAGACTCCGACGGTGTGCCGCGAGCGCATCGAGGAAGACATTCGCCGCAGCGTAGTTCGCTTGACCGGCGGCCAGCACCAATCCGCCTGCCGAGGACACCAAGACGAACAACGACAACGAGGCATCACGAGTCAGCTCGTGCAGATGCCACGCCGCATCGACCTTGGGCCCGAACACATAATCGACCCGCTCGGCCGTAATCGATTCGACCAGACCGTTGTCCGAGGTCCCCGCCGCGTGCACAACACCGACCAGCGGATGTTCAACCGAAATGCCGTCCAGCAACGCCGCCAGCGCAGACCGATCCGACACATCACACGCGGCGACGGTGACCTCGGCGCCGAGCTCGGTCAGCTCCGCACGCAGTTCTCCCGCCCCCGGAGCGTCCGGGCCACGCCGCGATGTCAGAAGCACGTGGCGCACACCGTGTTCGGTCACCAGATGCCGGGCAATCACCGCGCCCAGGCCACCCGTACCACCGGTCACCAGCACGGTGCCCGGCTCGGACAGCCGAACGATCGCGCCGGGCGCGTGCCGGCGCAACCGCGGCACGTACGCGCTCATACCCCGCAGCGCGGCCTCCGGCTCGGTCGCGACGGCGGCCGCCGCGGCGAGCGAATCACTGTCGGCGTCCAGATCGAGCAGCTGGAATCGGCCCGGATGTTCCGCTTGCGCGGCACGCAGCACACCCCACACCGGCGCTTGGCCCAGATCCACCTGCTCCGCATCGGCAATGGCCACCGCGTGCCTGGTCAGCACCACCAAACGCGAACCAGCGAAACGACTGTCGGCCAGCCAACGCTGGACGGTCTCGAGCACGCCCATCGCGACCCGGCGGGCGGCCGCCGGCGGCGCACCCTCGTGGGTGGGGCACTCGAGCAGCACGAGGTCGGGCACGACCGAGTCGGGGTTCGCGTCCAGATCGGCGATCAATGCCGCGAGATCACCGTCGCGCCCGCCGAGTACCGCCACCCGGTCCGGGTCGACGCTCACCATGGACGGCGCAGCAGCAACCCACTCGACGCCGAAGAGGGCATCCGATACCCCATCGGCGCTCAGGCGATCGGCCGACACCGGCCGAGAGATCAACGCGCCCACCGACAGTACGGGTTGCCCCTGCTCATCGGCCATCTGCACCGCGAACCGGTCGCCCTGCAGCACGATCCGCACCCGCACCGCGGCAGCGCCGGCCGCATGCAGCACCACGCGGTTCCAACTGAACGGGAGCGCCGGGAAACCCTCGACGCCGCCACGCAGACCATGGACGATCGCGGCGTGCAGCGCCGCGTCGAACAGCGCGGGGTGGATCCCGAAACCCTTGGCGTCCTTCGGATCCGGTAGCGCGACCTCGGCGAACACCTCGTCACCGCGCTGCCACGCGGCCTGCAGCCCCTGGAAGAAGGGGCCGTAGCCGTATCCGATATCGAGCAGCTCGTCGTACGCGCCCTCGACGTCCAGCGGTTGCGCGCCGGCCGGTGGCCACGCGACGAGGTCGAAGTCGGCCATCCCCTCGCCGGGGACGAGCACGCCTTCGGCATGGAGCACCCACGGACCCGCGGCCGTCTGCCGCGAGTGCACGCTCAGTCGCCGGCGACCGGCCTCGTCTGGGGCGACCACCACCACCTGCACGGCGACATCGCCCTCGGCCGTTAGGGTCAACGGAGTATGCAGAACGAGCTCGTCGACCACCTCGCAGCCCAGCAGGCCACCGACGTGGCCGGCCAGTTCGACGAATCCGGTGCCCGGCAGCAACACGGTGCCCAGCACGCTGTGGTCCGCCAGCCATTCCACCGAATCCAGCGACCACCGGCCGGTGAAGCTCACCGCTCCCGAATCCGGGTGCGGCACAACGGCACCCAGCAGCGGATGCGCGGCCGCATCCAGGCCGGCCGCGGTGACGCCGCCCAGTTCGGCACCGAGCCACGACTGGGCCAGCATCTGCTTGGCGTCGAGCCAGAACCGTTCGTGCTGGAAGGCGTAGGTGGGCAGGTCGATTCGCCGCGCTCCGGAACCGTCGTAGATGCCGGCCCAGTCCACCTCGGCACCGGCCACGAACAAACCGGCCACCGCACTGGTTACGGTCACCGCGTCCGCCTGGTCGCGTCTGGTCATCGAAACCGCCGTGGCATCGCTGAGAGTCTGGGCGACCATCGGGGTCAACACAGCGTCCGGCCCGACCTCAGCGAACCGCGAGACACCCGAACCTGCCATCGTGGCAACGGCATCGGCGAACCGCACCGTGTCCCGGACCTGACCGACCCAATACGACGGATCACCCATCTCGTCGACGACCTCGGCACCGGTCACCGTCGACACCAGCGGGATGCTCGGGCGCGCGAACGTCAAACCTTCGATCGCCGTGGCGAACTCGGCCAGCATCGGCTCCATCAGAGCCGAATGGAAAGCATGCGAAACCCGCAATCGATGCGTCCGCCAACCACGCTCGGCACAAACCTCAGCGGTAGCCACAACACCAGCTTCGACACCGGACAGCACCACCGACGACGGACCGTTCACCGCCGCGATCGACACCCCATCGACCAGCAACGGCCGCACATCGGCCTCGGAGGCACCGACAGCGACCATCGCGCCACCAGCAGGCAGCGCCTGCATCAACCGGCCACGCGCCGCCACCAGCACACACGCGTCCGTCAGCGACAACACCCCGGCTACATGCGCGGCAGCGACCTCACCGATCGAGTGCCCGGCCACCACATCCGCCCGCACACCCCACGATTCGAGCAGCCGGAACAACGCCACCTCGAACGCGAACAACCCCGCCTGCGCGAACACCGTCCGATCCACCAACTCACCGTCCGCCAACGCCACACTCAGCGAAACAGACTGTCCCAGCATCGGATCCAACCCGGCGACGATCGCGTCGAAAGCCTCGGCGAACACCGGGTACGCCGCACACAACTCGGCCGCCATACCGGCCCACTGCGCACCCTGACCCGAGAACACCACACCCGTCGAACCCGCCACCACGCGGCCGGACACCACACCGGATGCAGGCGCACCCGCGGCCAGCGCCCGCACGCCCGCGAGCAGCCCCGCACGGTCATCGGCCACCACCACGGCCCGATGCTCGAAGACACTGCGCGTCGACGCCAGCGAGAAACCGACATCGATCGGATCATGGTCGACCACATGCGATGCCAGCCGCGCAGCCGCAGCGGCCAGAGCCTCGCCGCTGCGCGTCGACAGCATCCACGGCACCGCCGGGACGGTCCGGACCTCCGGGACCGACTCGACCGCCGATACCGGAGCCTGCTCGATAATGAGATGTGCGTTGGTGCCGCTGATTCCGAACGAGGAGACACCCGCACGACGCGGCCGATCCACCTCTGGCCAGGCCATCGGTTCGGTCAGCAACCGGACATGGCCCTCCGACCAATCAATCTTCGTGGACGGCTGATCCACATGCAGGGTCTGCGGCAACAGTCCGTGCCGCATCGCCATGACCATCTTGATGACGCCACCCACACCCGCCGCCGCCTGAGCGTGGCCGATGTTGGACTTCAACGACCCCAACCACAACGGCCGATCCGCAACACGCTCCTGGCCATACGTGGCGAGCAGCGCCTGCGCCTCGATCGGATCACCCAGCGTGGTACCGGTGCCGTGAGCTTCCACCACGTCGACATCGACCGGCGACACCCCGGCATTGGCCAAGGCCTGACGAATGACTCGCCGCTGTGAGGGACCGTTCGGCGCGGTCAAACCATTGGACGCGCCATCCTGATTGACCGCCGAACCGGCGATCACCGCGAGCACGTCATGACCGTTGCGACGCGCGTCGGACAACCGCTCCAGCACCAGCACACCGGCGCCCTCGGACCAGGCGACGCCATCGGCCGTGTCGGAGAACGACTTACACCGGCCGTCCGGCGATAGCCCCCGCTGCCGGCTGAACTCCACAAAGGTCTCCGGAGTCGCCATCACGGTCACACCGCCGGCCAAGGCCAGATCGCACTCACCCGACCGCAGCGACTGTGCCGCCAAATGCATTGTCACCAGCGACGACGAACACGCCGTGTCCACCGTGACCGAAGGCCCCTCCAGACCGAACACATACGAGATCCGGCCGGACGCAATGGATCCCGCGTTCGCGTTGACCGGATAGTCGTGGTACATCATGCCGGCGAAGACACCGGTCGCACTGCCGCGCAGCAGCGCGGGGTCGACGCCGGCCCGCTCGAACGCCTCCCACGAGGTCTCCAACAGCAGAAACTGCTGCGGATCCATCAGCGCGGCCTCGTTCGGGCTGATATTGAAGAACGCCGGATCGAACTCACCTGCGGCATGCAGGAATCCGCCCGAACGCGTGTACGTGGTGTGCGGTGTTTCCCCGGTCGGGTCGTACAGCCGCTCGGTATCCCATCCGCGGTTCACCGGGAACTCCGACGTCGCGTCGGTCCCGGTCACGACCAGCTGCCACAGCTCCTCGGGCGATCGGACCCCGCCCGGATACCGGCACGCCATGCCGACGATCGCGATCGGTTCGCCGTCGAAGGCTTTCGCGGCGGTGACCGCCACGGTGTGCCCGGTGCCGGTGAGCTCGTCGGTCAGGTGTGCGGCCAGCGCCAGCGGTGTGGGGTAG
Source organism: Nocardia sp. NBC_00403 (assembly GCF_036046055.1). Classification (NCBI taxonomy): domain Bacteria; kingdom Bacillati; phylum Actinomycetota; class Actinomycetes; order Mycobacteriales; family Nocardiaceae; genus Nocardia; species Nocardia sp. NBC_00403. The sequence continues at coordinate 3,290,403 of NZ_CP107939.1, read as the reverse complement.
TCGAAGACGACCGCGGCCGCCAGCGACAGGCCGGTGGCGGTCTTGAGCCGGTTACGCAACTCGACCGCACCCAGGGAATCGAAACCCAGGTCCTGGAAGGCACGATCGGGATCGATCGCGGACGCACTGTCGTGGCCGAGAACGGCCGCGATGTGGGTTCGGACGGTATCGAGCACCGCCTGCCGCTGTCGACCGGCGTCCAGACCCGAAAGCCGTTGCCGCAGACTCGACCCCACCGTCGAGAGCGCCGCGGACCGTCGCACCGCCGGCGCCAGTGCGCGCAGCAGCGGGGGCAGCAGCCCGGCCTCGGCCTGGGCGCGGATCGTGGCGGTGTCGACCGTGGCGATCACCGCGTGCGCCGTGCCGCGTTCGAGCACCGCATCCCAACCGGCCAACGCCAGCTCGTCCGGGATCGCGGTGAATCCGGCCCGGCTCATCCGAGCCAGGTCGACCTCACCCAACTGCCCGGCCATACCGCCCGAGCGCGCCCACGGACCCCACGCCAGCGACTGACCGGCCAGTCCGCGGGCTCGCCGGTGGGCCACCAGTCCGTCCAGGAAGGCGTTCGCGGCCGAGTAGTTGCCCTGCCCGGGGCCGCCCACGGTGCCCGATATCGACGAAAACACCACGAACGCGGCAAGATCCAGGTCCGCGGTCGCCTGGTGCAGATGCCATGCGGCATCCACCTTCGGTGCCAGCACCGCATCCACCCGCTGGGTGGTCAAGGAGGCGATGACCCCGTCGTCGAGCACACCCGCGGCATGGATCACACCGGTCAACGGCCACTGCGTGGGGATGTCGGCCAGCAGCCCGGCCACCGCGTCGGCGTCGGTGACATCACACGCCACCACCCGCACCTGCGCACCCGATTGCTCCAGCTCGGCGCACAACGCCGCGATGCCCTCGACCCGAGGACCACGGCGACTCACCAGCATCAACGACCGTACGCCGTGCTCGGCCACCACATGCCGGGCCACCACCGCACCCAAACCACCTGTGCCACCGGTGATCAGCACCGTTCCCGCACCGAAGGCGTCGGCGGCGGCCGATGCAGACGCGACGGGCGCAGCCCGGGAGAGCCGTGCGGTATGGGTGATGCCGTCACGGAGGACTACCTGGGGTTCGCCCACGGCCACGACAGTGGCCGCGACGGACTGGTCGACGCCGGTGTCGGTGTCCACCAAGATGATTCGTCCCGGATCCTCGGTCTGCGCGGTCCGCACCAAGCCCCACACCGCGGCACCGGCGAGATCGGTGAGGTCCTCGTCGGCCACTGCGACCGCACCGCGGGTGGCGACCAGCAGTGTGCTCGCGGCGAACCGGTCCTCGGACAGCCACGCCTGTAGCACCTCGAGGACGCGTGCGACCTCGGCATGGGTAGCGGTCACCACGTCGGTGCCGGAGGCTTCGCTCCATCCGGACCCGGTCTCGACCACCACGACCGGCGGCACCGCCGCCGCCGGATCCAGCCGGTCCCACCGGACCGAACCCGAATCCACTGCGGGCGAATCCGATTCGACCGGCGACCACACCACTTCCAGCACCGGATCGGCCGCGCCGCCCGCACCGGCCGCGAGCTGCTCCAGTCGCATGGGCCGGGGGGTCACCGATCCGGACAACACCGGCTGCCCCTGCTCGTCCGCCACCCACAGTGACACCGACGATCCGGTGGTGGTCAACCGAACGCGCAGCACCGATGCCTCGGCCGCGTGCAGCGCGACCGACTCCCACGAGAAGGGCAGCACGACGTGCCCGGCCGCCACCGTGAACGGTGAATCCTGCTGTCCCGCAGCATTATCGAGGATGCCGGCCAGCAGTCCCGCCTGGAGTGCCCCGTCCAGCAGTGCCGGATGAATCCCGAACCCTTCGGCGCGCGCACCACTATCGGTGTCGATGGCGATCTCGGCGAATACCTCGGCGCCACGTCGCCACAACGCCCGCACACTCTGGAAGGCCGGACCGTACTCGTAGCCCCGTTCCGACAGGGCCGTGTACGCGGACGCGACATCGAGATCGGTCGCCGCGGCCGGCGGCCAGGTCTCCGATGCGGGCGCGGCCGTGTCGTCCAGGGTGGTCAGCTGCCCCCGCGCGTTCAGGACCCACTGACCGTCCGGGTCGTGCTCACTGCGCGAGTAGATCGAGATCGGCCGCTGCGCGAACTCCGGTCCGGGACCGCCGACGACAACCTGGATCCGCACACCGCCCGAGGCGGGCACCACCAGCGGCGCCTGCAGCGTCAGGTCGTCGATCACCGGGTATCCGGCTTCGGCACCGGCGCGCAAGGCCAGCTCGACGAAGCCGGTCCCCGGCAGCAGGACCAGCCCGGCGACCGCGTGGTCGGCCAGCCACGGCTGCGTCGCCACCGACAACCGCCCGGTCAGCAGCACGTCGCCGGACTTCGCTTCCGACACGACCGCACCAAGCAGCGGATGCCCCATCGCGCCCAGACCCACCGATTCGACACCGGCGGCACCGAGCGCGGGTTCGAGCCAGAAGCGGCGGCGGTCGAAGGCATAGGTGGGCAGTTCCACCGGTGCCGGGTTCGGGTCCGCGAGCACCGTGTTCCAGCGCACCGGCACCGCCCGCACGAACAACCGCGCGACCGCGGCGAGGATCTCGGCGGGTTCGTCACGCTCGGGATGCAGCACCGCCACCGCGGTCGCCGCCTCGGGCAGGCATTCGGCGGTCATCGCCGACAGCACCGAGTCGGGACCCACTTCCACGAAGGTGTCCACACCATCGGCCCAGGCCGCGGCCGCGGCGTCGGCGAACCGCACCGGCCGCCGCACCTGGTCGACCCAGTACTGCGGCGAGCACCACAGGCCGGGATCCGCCACCGCGCCGGTGACGGTCGAGATCACCGGAATCCGAGGCGGATCGAAGCGCAGTGTCGCGACCACCTCGGCGAACCGCGCCAGCATCGGTTCCATCAATGAGGAATGGAAGGCATGGCTGACCCGCAACCGTTTGACGCGTCGCCCGCGCTCGCGCAGCTGCTCGGCGAGAACATCCACGACCTCCGCACGACCGGAGATCACCACTGCCGCAGGGCCGTTGACCGCGGCCACGTCCACCCCGTCGACACCGTCCAGCAGTGCGGTGACCTCCTGCTCACCGGCCCGCACCGCGAGCATCGCTCCGCCGGTGGGCAATTCCTGCATCAACCGGCCCCGCGCCGCGACCAACGTGCACGCATCGGCAAGGCTCAGCACGCCGGCCACATGCGCGGCGGCGATCTCACCGATCGAATGCCCGAACACCACATCCGCGGTGACACCCCATGATTCGAGCAGGCGATACAGCGCCACCTCGACCGCGAACAGCGCCGGCTGGGTCAACCGGGTCTGCTCCAATTCGGTTCCGGAGCTGATCGCGTCGCGCAAGCAGAGCCCGAGCAGCGGATCCAGCTGCGCGCAGACCTGGTCGAAGGCCTCGGCGAACACCGGGAACCGGCCATAGAGCCGCTGCCCCATGCCCGCCCGCTGGGAGCCCTGCCCGGCGAACATCACACCGACCCGCGACGCCGCGCCGGAACCGACGGCGACATCGGGACCCGGGTCGCCGGCCGCCACCGTGGCCAGTCGGCGCAGCAGCTCGGCCCGGTCGTCCCCCACGACCACGGCCCGATGCGCGAACAGCGTGCGAGTCGAGATCAGCGAATGCGCCACCTCGGACACCGACACCGCGGGATCGGCGGCCACGAACTCGTGCAACCGCGCGGCCTGCGCCCGTAGCGAGGCCTCCGACTTCGCCGACACCACCCACGGAACCGCAACCGCGACAGTGCTTCCCGAGCTGCCGGGGTTGGTGCCCGGCTCGGATTCGGCCGCTTCGCCGACGGATACGTGTTCGAGGATGACGTGCGCGTTGGTGCCGCTGATGCCGAAGGAGGACACCGCGGCCCGGCGGGGCCGGTCCGCTTCCTCGGGCCAATCCCGCTTCCGGGTCAGCAGTTCGATCGCGCCGGTGGACCAGTCCACCCGCGGGGTGGGCTCGTCGACATGCAGGGTCGGCGGCATCACCCCGTGCCGCATCGCCATGATCATCTTGATCATGCCGCCGACGCCCGCCGCGGCCACCGAGTGACCGATATTGGATTTCAGCGACCCGAGCCACAGTGGCCGCTGCGGATCACGGTCCTGTCCGTAGGTGGCGAGCAGGGCGTGTGCTTCGATCGGATCCCCCAGCACCGTGCCGGTGCCGTGCGCCTCCACCACATCCACGTCGTCGGTCGAGAGCCGCCCGTTGGCCAGCGCGGCGCGGATCACCCGCTGCTGCGAGGGGCCGTTCGGCACGGTCAAGCCGTTGGACGCGCCGTCCTGATTGATCGCCGTTCCGCGGATCACCGCCCACACTCGATGCCCGTGTCGCTGCGCGTCGGACAGCCGCTCCAGCACCAGCATGCCCGCGCCTTCGGACCAGCCCGTGCCGTCCGCCGACGCCGCGAACGACTTGCACCGGCCATCGGCCGCCAGCCCCCGCTGCCGGGAGAACTCCACGAACATCCCCGGCGAGCCCATGACCGTCACGCCGCCGGCCAACGCCATCGCGCACTCCCCCGAGCGCAGCGACTGGGCCGCCAGATGCACCGCCACCAGCGACGACGAGCACGCGGTGTCCACCGACACCGCCGGGCCCTCCAGTCCCAGCGCGTACGCCACCCGGCCCGACACCACGCTGCCGGTCGTACCGGTCAGCAAGTAGCCCCGCAGGTCCACCGGACCCGCGTGCAGCAGATCGGCGTACTCCCCGTTCGCCGCACCGGCGAAGACACCGGTATCGGATCCCCGCAACGTCGACGGGTCGATACCGGCTCGTTCCAGGGCTTCCCAGGATGTTTCCAACAGGATCCGCTGCTGCGGGTCCATCGCCAGTGCCTCGCGCGGGCTGATCCCGAAGAACTCCGCGTCGAATTCCGCTGCGTCGTAGAGGAACCCGCCCGAGCGCGTGTACGACTTCCCGCGCGCCTGCGGGTCCGGGTCGTAGAGCCCGTCCACATCCCAACCGCGGTCGGCAGGGAACTCACCGACCGCGTCGACGCCGTCGGACACCAGATTCCACAGATCCTCCGGAGAGGCCACCCCACCCGGGTAACGACACGCCACACCCACAACCGCGATGGGCTCGAATTTCTGATCCTCGACTTCCCGCAGCCGCCTGCGGGTTTGGCGCAGCTCGACCGTCAGTCGCTTCAGGTAGTCAAGGTGCTTGTTGTCGTCGGCCATCTAAGTTTCCGCAATCCTTCCGAACTCGAGCCAAGCTCGAGGAATTCAGTGCTCAGGCTTCTAGTTCGCTGTCGAGAATCGCGAAAAGCTCTGCTTCGTCGGCGTTTTCCACATCGTCATCGCGATGGACACCAGCGGTGTCGATGCGAGCTGCCCAACTGGTCGCAATGGAATGCAACCGAGCCACAATCCGGGCCTTTTCGTCCTCGCCCCAATTTCCGTTCGCGAGGGCGGATTCCACATCCTCGAATATCGCGTCGATCGAACGAACCGGCTTTTCCCCGGGCCCGTCCGAGAGTTGTTCGCGGAGATACTCGGCCAGCGCGGCGGGTGTGGGGTAGTCGAAAACCACGGTGGCCGCCAGCGCCAGACCGGTATCCGCTTTGACCCGGTTGCGCAGCTCGACCGCGCCCAAGGAATCGAATCCCAGGTCCTGGAAGGTGCTGCGGTCGGCATCGAGCACGGACACGGCGTCCCGGCCGAGCACGGCCGTCACGTGCTCACGGACGGTATCGAGCACGACCTGCCGCTGCCGATCGGCATCCAGGCCGGCAAGCCGTTGCCGCAGACCGGATATCACCATCGAGGTCGCCGCCGGGCGGGTGGCCGCCGGTGGTACCAGTTCCCGCAGCAGGGGTGGCAGCAGTCCGGCATCGGCTTGGGCGCGGATCGCGGTGGTGTCGACGCCGGCGATCACCGCGTGGCCCGGACCCGTTTCGAGCACCGAATCCCACGCGGCCAAGGCCTGCTCGTCCGACAACGCGGTGAATCCGGCGCGCATCGTCCGGGCCGCATCGGCATCGGTCAGGTGTCCGGTCATGCCGCTGGAGCGTGCCCACGGACCCCAGGCCAGTGACCGACCGGCCAGCCCTCGTGCTCGCCGGTGGGCCACCAGACCGTCGACGAAGGTGTTCGCCGCCGCGTAGTTGGCCTGCCCGGGGCCGCCGACCGTGCCCGACAACGACGAGAACACCACGAACGCGGCCAGATTCAGATCCGCGGTCGCCTCGTGCAGATACCAGGCGGCGGCGGCCTTCGGCGCCAGCACCGCATCCACCCGGGACGCGGTCAACGCCGCGATGACCCCGTCGTCGAGGACGCCCGCGGCATGGATCACCCCGGTCAACGGCCACGGCTCGGACACGCCGGCCACCAAGCGGCTCACCGCGCCGGGATCGGTGACATCACACGCCACCACCCGAACCTGCGCGCCCAGTTGCTCCAACTCGGCGGACAGCGCTGCGACACCGTCGGCTTGCGGGCCACGGCGGCTGACCAGCAGCAACGACCGCACCCCGTGCTCGACGACCACGTGCCGGGCGACCACCGCACCCAAAGCACCGGTGCCACCGGTGATCAGCACCGTTCCCGTGCCGAAGGCGGACGCTTCGCCGCCGGTCATAGGTGACACCACGGTGGTGGGCCGGCCGAGTCGAGCGGTGTGGGCGACACCGGCGCGCACCACCACCTGTGGTTCGGCCGCGGCCGGCGCCGCGAGCCGCTCGTCGATACGAGTGTCGGTGTCGACCAAGTGGATTCGGCCCGGATCCTCCGACTGCGCACTCCGCACCAAACCCCACACCGCGGCACCGGCGAAGTCGGTGACATCTTCACCGGGCAGGGCGACCGCACCACGCGTCGCGACCACCAGCCGGCTCGACGCGAACCGGTCCTGTCCCAGCCACGCCTGCACCACCTCGAGCATCCGGGCGACCTCGGCGTGGGTCGTGGTCACCACATCGGCACCGGTGTGATCGGTCCAGCCGGACCCGGCCTCGACCACGACCAGCGGGGGCACCGGCGACTCCGGACCCAGCCGATCCCACCGGCCCACTTCCGAATCCGCCACCAGGGACTCGGATTCGGTCGGCGACCACACCAGTTCCAGGACCGCAGCGGCCGCACCGCCCGCACCCGCGGCCAGCTGCGCCACCGGCATCGGACGGGTCGTCATCTCGCCCGACAACACCGGTTGTCCGTGCCCATCGGTCATCGACACCGACACCGACGAACCGGTCGCGGTCAGCCGCACCCGCAGCACCGATGCCTCGGCCGAATACAGTGCCACCGACTGCCACGCGAACGGCAAGACGACCTGACGCGGCGGGATCTCCTGCACGCCGGCCAGTAGTCCCGATTGCAAGGTGGCATCCAGCAATGCCGGATGAATTCCGAATCCCGCACCGTGCACGCCGGTGGCCGCGTCGACGGCGATCTCGGCGAAAACCTCCTCGCCGCGGCGCCACAGCGCCCGCACACCCTGGAAGGCCGGTCCCAGGTCGTAACCGCGCGTCAGGAACTTCGTGTAGTCGATCTCGACAGCGGTCGCCGCAGCCGGCGGCCACGCCTCCGGCTCGGGCATCGCCGTGTCGTCTCGGCTGGTCAGCAGGCCATGTGCGTGCAGTTGCCACTGGCCGTCGTGGTCGTGTGCACCGCGGGAATAGATCGATAGCGACCGCTGCGCCGACTCCGGCTCGGGTCCGCCGACGACGACCTGAATCCGCACCCCGCCCGACGGGGGGAACACCAGCGGCGCCTGCAGCATCAACTCCTCGATTACCGGGCACCCGGCTTCACGACCGGCACGCAACGCCAACTCCACGAACCCGGTCCCGGCCAGCAACATGGCCCCGCCGATGACGTGGTCGGCCAGCCACGGCTGCGACAGCGTAGACAGCTGCCCGGTCAGGACGACACCACCGGCTGCCATCGGCACAGCCGCGTCCAGCATGGGGTGTGCCACCACCCGCAGCCCCAGGGAATCGGCGCCGGCGATACCCGGTGTGGTCTCGAGCCAGTAGCGGCGACGCTGGAAGGCGTAGGTGGGCAACGACACTCGCGAGACCGGGCGGGCGGTGAAGAACACCCGCCAGTCGACGTCGGCACCGGCCGTGTGCGCCCGCGCCAGACCGGTCACGAACTGCTCCACCTCGCCGTGCCCGCGGCGGGCTCCGGCGATCACCGACGACTGCGATTCGATGTCCTCCGGCAGGCTCTGCCGGGCCATGGCCGCCAGGACCGCGTCTGGACCGACTTCGAGGAATCGGCGCACTCCGGCGGCCGCCAGCGACTCGATCCCGGGGGCGAAGCGCACGGCCGACCGCACCTGCCGTACCCAGTAGGCCGGGTCGAGCACTTCGTCGCCGGCGATCCGCCCGGACAGGTTCGACACCAGCGGCAGCTGCGGGCGGCGGTAGCTGACATCCCGTGCGACAGCGGTAAACTCGGCCAGCATCGGGTCCATCCGGTGGGAATGGAACGCGTGCGACACCCGCAGCCGCGAGGTCTTGCGCCCGCGGTCGGCGAACTGCTGCTCGAACGCCGCCACCGCGTCCTCGTCACCGGACACCACCATGGCCTGCGGCGCATTCACCGCAGCGAGGGACACCCGGTCGGCTTGGTCGGCGAGTACCTCGGAGACTTCGTGTTCGCTCGCCGCGACGGCCAGCATCGCACCCCCTTCGGGCAGCAGGCCCATCAGCCGGCCCCGCGCCGCGACCAGCCGACACGCGTCCGGAAGCGTCCAGACACCGGCGAGGTACGCGGCGGCCAGCTCGCCGATCGAATGCCCGATCAGGTAATCCGGTGTGACACCGAACGAATCCAGGAGCCGGCACAGCGCGACCTCGTAGGCGAACAGGGCGGGCTGGGTGAATTCCGTCCGATCCAGCAGGCCGGCACCGTCGGACCCGCCGCCGGTGAACATCACCTGCCGCAGCGAAACGCCCAGCAGTGGATCGAACTGTTCACATACCTCGTCCAGCGCCGCGGCGAACACCGGAAACGCTTCGTAGAGTTCACGTCCCATACCGGCCCGCTGGGCGCCCTGCCCGGTGCACAGGAAGGCGGTCCTGCGCGACATCGCCTGTGCTGCCGTCACGCCGGCGGCCGTGCACGCCGAGCCGTGCTCCGCGAGCGCCGCAAGGCCGGCCAGCAGTGTGTCGCGATCGCCGGCGACGACCGCGCCCCTCCAGTCCAGGCGGGCGCGAGTGGTGAGGAGTGAATAGCCGATATCGTCGACCGCAACGTCGGGGTGCTCGATCGCAAACTGCCGCAGCTTGGCCGCCTGCGCGCGCAGGCCGTCCTCGGTCTTCGCCGAGAGCAGCCAGGTCGAGACGTCCGCCGCCAAGGCTTTCGCACCCTGATCAGGTGCCTCGTCCGCCGTCTCGGTGGAAGCCTCTTCGAGAGCAGGGGCTTGCTCCAGAATCACGTGCGCGTTCGTGCCACTGGCGCCGAAGGAGGACACACCGGCGCGCCGGACTCGCTCCCCCGCGGGCCAGGGTTCCGCCGTGGTGAGCAGCCGCACCGAGCCCGCGGACCAGTCCACATGCGGGGTCGGCGCATCGACATGCAGTGTCGCGGGCAGCATGTCGTGCCGCATCGCCTGCACCATCTTGATCACACCGCCGACACCGGCCGCGGCGGAGGTGTGTCCGATGTTCGACTTGAGCGAGCCGATGCGCAGCGGATCTCCAGCGCGATCGCGACCGTAGGCAGCGATCAGCGCCTGCGCCTCGATCGGGTCTCCGAGGGTGGTGCCGGTGCCGTGCGCTTCGACCGCATCCACGTCGGCCGGCGTGAGACCGGCATTGGCGAGCGCCTGCGCGATCACCTTCTCCTGCGACGGACCGTTCGGCGCGGTCAGCCGGCTGCTGGCGCCGTCCTGGTTGACCGCGCTGCCGCGGATGACCGCGAGCACCCGGTGGCCGTGCCGGCGCGCATCCGACAGCCGCTCGATCGCGAGCATGCCGAGGCCCTCGGAGAATCCCGTCCCGTTCGCCGCCGCCGCGAAGGCCTTGCATCGCGCGTCCGGCGACAGCGCATGCTGCCGGCCGAACGCGATCAGCAGGGCCGGATCCGACATCACGGTGACGCCGCCGACCAGTGCCAGCGAGGTGTCTCCCTGTCGCAGCGCCTGGCAGGCCAGGTGCAGGGCGACCAGCGACGACGAGCACGCGGTGTCCACCGACAGCGCCGGGCCCTTGAAGCCGAAGGTGAAGGCCACGCGGCCGGACAGGATGCTGTTCGAAACACCCAGGTAGGCATGGCCTTCCGCCTCGGCGGTGAGGCCGGGCGACCCCACGCGCGGGCCGTAGTCCTGGTGGATCACGCCGGCGAACACACCGGTGTCGCTGCCGCGCAGCGTCACCGGATCGATGCCGGCGTCCTCCAGCGCCTCCCAGGCCGTTTCCAGGAGCAGCCGCTGCTGAGGATCCATCGCCAGGGCCGCACTCGGGCCGATCCCGAAGAAGCCGGCGTCGAAAGCGCCCGCCGCGTCCAGGAATCCGCCTTCGCGGGTGTAGACGGTCCCGGGCACGTCCGGATCGGTGTCGAACAGCTGCTCCAGGTCCCAGCCCCGGTCGACCGGAAAGGGGCCGACGGCGTCGGTGCCGGCAGCGACCAAATCCCACAACTGCGCCGGAGTTTCGACACCGCCCGGATACCGACAGCTCATGCCGACGATCGCGATCGGTTCGCCGGCACGTTCTTCCAGGTTCTGGATGCGCTTCTTGGCGACGCGGAGATCTCCGGTGAGCTTCCTCAGATACCGGCTGAGCCGTTCCTCGTTGCTGGCGGCAGGGTTGCTCATGCTGGGCCGAACTCCTCGTCGATCAGGTCGAACAGCTCACTGTCGGAATGGAATTCGAGATCGTCGTACGCGCCGATCGACGACGTGCCGGTCAGGTAGGTGCGGAGGCGCTCGTTGACGCCCCGCAATCCGGCGACGGTCTCGTCGTTGTCGCTACCGTCGGCGATGATCCGCTCGAGCAGGGCCTCGAGCTGCGCGATGTCGTCGGGGACCGCCGATGTCGGTTGTGGAGGCGCTGTCACCGCGGTCTGTGCCAGCAGGTAGTCGGCGACATCTCCCGCGGTCGGGTAGTCGAAGACCAAGGTCGAGGGCAGCGACAGCCCCGTCACCTTCGAGAGCCGGTTCCGGAACTCGACTCCGCCGAGGGAATCGAAGCCGAGTTCGCTGAGGCCGCGATCGGGTCCGATGTCCTCGGCCGACCCGTAACCGAGCACCGCCGCCACGTGTTCCCGCACCAGATCCAGGACGACCCCACCTCGCTTCGCCTCCGCCACACCGTGCAGACGCTCCCCGAGCGACAGTTCACCACTCGATGTCGGGGCCGACCGGCCGCGTGCGCGAACGAACCCGCGCAGCACCGCCGAAATCGGACCCGTATGCGCTTCCATGCGCAGTTTGTCGGTATCCAGCTGCAACAGCGCTGGCACCGGTTCGGCCGTAGTCAGCGATTCATCGAACAATCGCAGGCCGTCGGTGCGGTCCAGCGGAGCCAGGCCCAGTCGCTCCAACCGGCTCATGGCTGTGCGATCCAGCGCGCCGGTCATGCCGATGTCCTGCTGCCACGGCCCCCAGGCGAGTGAGAGTGCCGGAAGTCCCGCGGCGCGGCGTTGCATCGCGAGGGCGTCCAGGAAGCTGTTCGCGGCAGCGTAATTCGCTTGCCCGGCCGAACCGATCATTCCGGCAATCGAGGAGAACATCACAAACGCCGACAGATTCAGGTCCCGGGTGAGCTCGTGCAGATGCCACGCCGCATCGGCCTTGGGAGCGAACACCCGATCGACCTGGTCACCGGCGAGCGTGTGGAACGTGCCGTCGTCGAGCACACCCGCCGTGTGGACGACACCGGTGAGCGGGTGCTCCGCGGGCAGGCTCGAGAGCACATCTCGAAGCGCATCGCGGTCGGTGACATCGCAGGCGGCGATGCGCACCTCGGCGCCGGATCGGGACAGTTCCGCCACGAGTTCCGTTGCACCGTCGGCACGCTCGCCACGGCGAGAGACCAGCAATAGTCGCCGCACACCGTGCGTGGTGACCAGGTGCCGGGCCAGCAGCGCGCCCAATCCCCCGGTCCCGCCGGTGATCAGAACGGTTCCGGGCCCGAACGATACTTGCTCTGTGACATCTCCTGAGGTCAGTGCCTCCAGTCGCGGTATCAGGACCTGGTCGCCCCGCACTGCTACCTGCGGCTCTCCGGTCTCGAGCACGGCTCGGATCGAGTCGGCCGAAATGTGCTGTACACCATCGGATTCGTCCGCGTCGAGTAGCACGATCCGCTCGGGATATTCGGTCTGAGCGCTGCGGATCAGCCCCCACACCGCAGCCGATGCGGTGTCCGGTGTCTCATCGGGCAGGGCTGCCGCACGGCTGGTCATCACAACCAGCTGCGACCGTGCGAATCGTTCGTCGGCCAACCAGTCTCGCACCGTGTGCAAGGCGGCCTTGACCCGATTGCGCGCGGATGACTGTGAATCACCGTGCAGCGCAGCAACTTCGGACCACACCACGACGTCCGGAACGGTCGAAGCCGAAGCGAGCGTGGTCAGATCCGGATACCGCTCGTCGATTCCGTCCACGTGCGCGGCTCCGAGCACGGCTGCGCTCCCGGTCGGGGTGTGTCCGTCGGGCTTCTCCACCGTCGCCCAGCGCAACCCGTACCGTGCCGCGCGTCCGCCCGGCAGCGTGGCGCGGAACTGCTGGACGTCGTAGGAGCGCATGACCGCTTCGTCGATGGTGACCACCGGAGTTCCGTCCTGGTCGACCGCCACGACGGTGATCGCCTCACCGCTGCGCTGGATGGCCATCACCCGCAACGTCCTGACTGTGGATGTGGTGTGAATTTGCGTTCCACCCCAACGGAACAGGAGTTTGCCCTCGGCGGGATTGCCCTTGTGGTCGGGCCAGATCAAACAGGCGATTCCCGCATGCATCACCATGTCGAACAGCGCCGGATGCAGCTGGAACCGTTCGGCCGGGAATTCCTGGTTCAGGGTGACCTCGGAGAAAACCGTGTCACCACTGCGCCATGCGGCGTCGACGCCGATGAACGAGGCACCGTATTCCAGTCCGGCGGCACGCGCCACCTGGGCCGGAATCCAGTCGGTATCCACCGGTTCGGCGTCGATGGGCGGCCAGGGCGCATTGCGCAGCATGTCCATGAGTCCGAAGTCGATCAGCTCTCGGCTGCTCAGCACGCCACTGGCGTTGCGCGTCCACTCGCTATCGGCCCTATCGCCGGTCAGGCGGTAGTGGAACGTGAACGATCGACGTCCCGTGGAATCGGGTTCGCGCACCAGCACCTGGAGTTCGACCTCGCCGTCTGCCGGCGGGAGGATCGGCGTCTCGAGGGTGAGCTCCTCCACGGCACTGCATCCGATCCGCGGACCCGCGACCAGCAGCATCTCCATGAGCGCGGCACTCGGGACGAGCACCACGCCGTAAGTGGTGTGGTCGGCGATCCAGGGATGGGTGCGCAGCGAGAGCCGCCCCGTGAACAGCCACTCGTCGCGGTCGGCCACTCGCACCACGTCGGTGAGCAGCGGATGGTCCGAGGCGGCGCTCCTGGGCTCGCCGAGGCTGGGTTCGAGCCAGTACCGCCGATGCTCGAAGGCATAGGTGGGCAAGGCGATTCGCGACACCTGGCGGATGGCGAACAGCGGATTCCAGTCGACGGCCAGACCGGCGGTGTGCGCGTGGCCGAGCAGGGTCAGGAACTGCTCGACCTCGTCGTGATCCCGGCGGCCCGCCGCGGCGACCACCGATCGAGCCTCGACCTCCGCGGGAAGCGTGTGCCGCGTCATCGCCGCCAGCACCGCGTCGGGTCCGACTTCGAGGAACCGGCGCACACCCGATGCCACCAGCGTCTCGACACCGGGCGCGAAACGCACCGTGGCGCGCACCTGTGATACCCAGTACCCCGGATCCAGGATCTCGTCGCCGGCGATCCGGCCGGAGATGTTCGACACCAACGGAATCCGTGGGGCGTTGAAGGCTACCGCCGCCGCGAGGGCCTCGAACTCGGCCAGCATGGGCTCCATCCGAGGGGAATGGAACGCATGCGACACCCGCAGTCGGCTCGTCTTGCGACCCCGCTCGGCGAACTGCCGATCGATCTCGTCGACGACGTCCTCGTCACCCGAGACCACCACGGCCGCAGGCGCATTCACCGCCGCCACCGAGACCCGATCACCGAATCCGGAGATCGCCGCGCTGATTTCGGTCTCGGACGCGGCGACCGCGAGCATCGCGCCGCCCGCAGGCAGCGCATCCATCAGCCGCCCTCGTGCCGCGACCAGCTCGCAGGCGTCCTCCAGTGACCACACACCGGCCACATAGGCCGCGGCCAGTTCACCGATCGAGTGCCCGATCACCATGTCCGGGACGAGCCCGAATGACTCCAGCAGCCGATACAGCGCCACTTCGAACGCGAACAGCGCGGGCTGGGTCAGTCGGGTCCGATCCAGAATCCCGGTCTCCGCGGCGACGCCCTGATCGTCGATCAGGTGTCCGGTGAACATCGCTTGCTTCAGGGAACATCCGAGCAGTGGATCGAACCGGGCGCACACCTCGTCCAGCGCTGTGGCGAATACCGGGAAGGCCTCGGACAGACCCGTGCCCATACCGACCCGCTGCGCGCCCTGACCGGTGAACAGGAAGGCGGTCTTCCCCGAGCCCGCGGTGCCGGAAACCACTCCGGCCGAGGCGGATCCGGCGACCAGCTTCGCCAGCCGCGCGATCAGTTCGTCGCGATCGGAACCGAGGACCGCCGCTCGCCACTCGTGCTGCGCACGTGTCGTGGCGAGCGAATAGGCCACATCCGCCGGATCGGCGTCGAGGTGATCGATCAGCCACTGCTGCAGTTTCGCCGCCTGTGCCCGCAGGGCGGTCTCACTCTTGGCCGACAGCAGCCATGCCACCGCCGTATGTGGGTGGTCGGTGGTAGCCGGTGGCGAGACGCCAGGCTGCGGGGCGGGCGCTTCCTCGAGGATCAGGTGGGCGTTGGTGCCGCTTACTCCGAACGAGGACACACCTGCCCGGCGAATCGTTCCCCCTGCGCGCCACGGTTCCGGCCGGGTCAGCAGTCGCACCGCGCCGGCGGACCAATCCACGTGCGGGGAAGGCGCTTCCGCGTGCAAGGTCGGGGGCAGGGCTTCGTGACGCAGCGCCTGCACCATCTTGATCACGCCACCGACACCGGCGGCCGCGACGGTATGACCGATATTCGATTTGATCGATCCGATGCGCAGCGGCTCTCGATCCCCGCGATCCTGCCCGTACGCGGCGATCAACGCGTTGGCTTCGATGGGATCCCCCAGGGGAGTGCCGGTTCCGTGCGCTTCCACCGCATCCACGTCGGCGGGTGTGAGCCCGGCATTCGCGAGAGCCTGCGCGATCACTCGCTCCTGCGACGGACCGTTCGGCGCCGTCAGGCCATTGCTCGCACCATCCTGATTCACCGCACTGCCCCGGATGACGGCCAGGATGTCATGGCCCAGCCGCTGCGCGTCCGACAGCCGCTCCAGGATCAGTACGCCCACGCCCTCGGCGAAGGCCACACCGTCGGCCGCGGCGGAGAACGCCTTGCATCGGCCATCCGGCGACAGGCCGCGTTGCCGCGCGAAATCCACGGAGAGATAAGGGGTTGCGGCCACGGTGACGCCACCGGCCACGGCCAGCGATGTTTCGCCCTGACGGAGGGCCTGACACGCCAGGTGCATGGCCACCAGTGAGGACGAGCATGCGGTATCGATCGTGACCGCTGGTCCCTCGAGGCCGAAAACGTATGCCACGCGGCCGGAGACAACACTGTGGGTGGTGCCGGTCAGCCGGAATCCTTCCAGGTCGCCGGTCACGCGATCGACATACCCCGAGGTGCACGCGCCCGCGAACACACCGGTGTCACTGCCGCGCAACGTGTTCGGATCGATTCCGGATTCCTCCAGTGCCTCCCATGACGCTTCCAGCAGCAACCGCTGTTGCGGATCCATCGCCAGCGCCTCGCGCGGGCTGATTCCGAAGAATCCGGCGTCGAAATCGCCTGCGTCGTCCAGGAATCCGCCGCCGCGGCTGTAGACCGTGCCGGGCTTGTCCGGGTCCTGGTCGATCAGCTGCTCGAGATCCCAGCCGCGATCGTTCGGAAATTCGGTGGTGGCATCGGTCCCCGACCGCACCAGATCCCACAACTGCTCCGGGGTTCGGACGCCGCCGGGGAATCGGCAGCTCATGCCGACGATCGCGATGGGCTCGTCCACGCGGACGCGGCGCGACACCCGTGAGGTCCTCGGCCCGGATTCTGTTCCCTCGATCTTGGCGCGCAAGAGGGTGGCGACCGCCGCGGCGGTGGGGTGGTCGAAGACCAGGGTGGACGACAGCTGGACACCGGTGGCCTTCGACAGCCGGTTGCGGAATTCGACGCCGCCGAGCGAGTCGAATCCCAGTGCGTCGAATCGCTCGTCGGGGCTGATGTCTTCGGCGGAACCGTGTCCCAGCACGGCTGCCGCGTGCTCCCGGACCAGGTCGAGCACCACCTCGGCGCGTCGGCCCTCCGGTACCCGGCTCAGTCGTGTGCCCAGCGAACTCGACGCGGCCGCGGTCCGGTCCGTGGCGCGGGGCAGGAAACCGCGGAACACCGTCGGCACCGCACCGCCCCGCGCTTCGCGCCGCAGCTGAGCCGGGTCGAACCCGATCGCTACCAGGTGCGCGGCGGCGCGGCCGGCGGCCGCATCGAGCAGCCGGAGACCTTCGTCGTTCCCGAGCGGGTGCAGGCCGAGCCTTTCCCAGCGGGCGACGGCGCTGCGGTCCAAGCCACCGGTCATGCCGGCGGCGGAATTCCAGGGCCCCCACGCCAGCGAAATCGCAGACAGCCCTTCGGCTCGGCGACGGTGCGCCAGCGCGTCGAGGAAGGCGTTGGCTGCCGCGTAGTTGCCCTGTCCCGCCGATCCGATCGTTGCCGCGACAGAGGAGAACAGCACGAAGGCCGACAGGTCACGGTCGCGAGTGAGCTCGTGCAGGTGCCATGCGGCGGTTGCCTTCGAGCCGAACACTCGCCGCAGTTGCTCGGCGGTCAGGCCTGCGAGGGTGCCGTCGTCGAGGACACCCGCCGCATGGACGACGCCGGTCAGCGGATGATCGGACTCGATCGAATCCAGCAGCGAACGGAGGGCTTCTCGATCGCCTACATCGCAGGCCGCGACCCTGACAGCAGCGCCGGCTTCCGACAGCTCGGACACCAGTTCCGTTGCACCGTCGGCAGTTTCGCCACGCCTGGAGACCAGTAGCAAACGGCGGACGCCGTGTGCGGCGACCAGATGTCGAGCCACGAGTGCGCCGAGGCCACCGGTGCCGCCGGTGATCAGGACGGTACCGGCGCCAAATGACAGCGTCGCGTAGCGACTCGATCGGGGGTGGCGGTCGGGCGACGGGTGGGCCAGCGTCGCGTAGCGACTCGATGAGGGGTGGCGGTCGGGCGACGGGTGGGCCAGCGTCGCGTAGCGACTCGATGAGGGGTGGCGGTCGGGCGACGGGTGGGCCTGGCCAGGCTCGGCATCGTGCTCGGCTCGTGCTCTCGCCAGTCTCGGCACGAGCAATGCTCCGTCGCGCACCGCGGCCTGCGGTTCGTCTGCCGCGATCACCGCGCCGACCAGCGTCGGGTGATCCATGGACGCAGCGGCCGACGGGTCGGCGTCGAGGAGGATGAACCGGCCCGGATATTCGGATTGGGCGCTGCGCATCAGGCCCCAGATAGCTGCCGCGGCGAGATCCGGTGCCGCGCCTGGCAGCGCGGCACCGTGCGCCGTCACCACGACCAGCCGAGTGTCGGCCAGGCGTTCTTCCGCCAGCCAGGCCTGTACCGTCGCCAAGACCGTTTCCAGGTGGCCGCGAACGACCACCGGATCCTCGGCCGCGCCGATGACCTCCGGATACCAGATCACGACATCCGGTATCGCTTGTGCCGCACCAAGTTCCGAGGGGGTTGGGCAACAGGTGCCGATTCCGGCGACCGGTATCGAACCGAGTACGGCCATCCGGTCCGCGGACAGACTCGATGTCGCCGCCGGCGCCGGCGTCCACTGGACCTCGTAGAGGTCGGCGTCATCCCCTGCCAGTGTGGCGCGCATCTGTTTCACGTCGTAGGGCCGCATGACGACCGCGTCGACGGAGATCACGGGCCGTCCCGAATCGTCGACGGTCGCAACGGAGACCGTCTCCGGGCCGCTCGCGACGGCGATAACCCGCAGCGTCGTCGCCTTGACCAGCGGCTGGTGCAGTCGCGCCCCGCCCCAGCGGAACAGCAACCGGCCGGTGTTCGGATCGCTGTCCTGATCGTGCCAGACGAGCCCGGCCAACCCGGCGTGCATCACCAGGTCGAGCAGGGCGGGATGCAGATCGAACCGCTCCGGTTCGGACGCGGCCGCCGTATCCAGTGTGATCTCGGAGAAGACGGTCCCGCCCCGCTGCCATGCGGCGTCGACACCGATGAACGCCGGACCGTATTCGAGTCCGGATCCCTTGGCGATCCGCTCGGGAATCCATGAGGTGTCGAGGATTTCGGCGTCGGCCGGCGGCCATGCCTCGTCCCGCAGCCGGTCCAGCAGAGCGTCATTGCCGTCCCAGGAGGGCGCCAGTACGCCGCTGGCGTTGCGCACCCATTCACCCGCTCGGCGGCCTGCCTTACGGAAGTAGAAGTTGAACGGTCGTCGCCCGGTCCCGTCCGGCTCCTGCACCGACACCTGGAGCTCGACCTCGTCGTCCTCCGTCGGAAGTATCGGAGCCTCCAGGGTCAGCTCCTCGACGACGCCGCAATCGATTCTGCTGCCCGCGACGAGCAGGAACTCGACGAGGGTCGCGCTCGGCAGCACCACCGTGCCGTAGGTCATATGGTCGGCGACCCACGGGTCGGTCGGCAGCGAGAACCGGCCGGTGAAAACGAACTCGTCCTTACCGGCCACCGGCACCACACTGGTGAGCAACGGGTGGCCGAGGGCGTCGCCGGTGGCTTCGGGACGCGGCGGCAACCAGAATCGCTGGTGTTGGAAGGCGTACGTGGGCAGGGGAACTCGTCGTACCGCCCGGCGACGGAACAGTGGCGTCCAATCCACGCGCACACCGGACGTGTGAGCGTGCGCCAACATCGTCAGGAATTGTCGGGGCTCATCGTGATCCCGGCGCGCGGCCGCGGCCACCACCGACTCCACACCCTCCGGAAGGGTCTGCCGGGTCATCGCCGCCAGTACCGCGTCGGGCCCGATTTCCAGGAATCGGCGCACTCCCGTGGAGATCAATGTCTCGATACCCGGCGCGAAACGCACCGCGGCCCGCACTTGCCGAACCCAGTAGGCGGGTTCCATAACCTCGTCCCCAGCCAGCTGACCGGACACGTTCGACACCACCGGTAGGCGTAGTCGGTTGTACGTCAAGTCCTTTGCGACAGACTCGAATTCGGCCAGCATCGGCTCCATCCGATGCGAGTGGAAGGCGTGACCGACGCGCAGCCGAGACGTCTTCCGGCCGCGCTCGACGAACAGCGCCTCGATCTCGGCGACCGCGTCCTCGTCACCCGAAATCACCAGGGCCTCAGGCGCGTTCACCGCGGCGATGGACACTCGGTCGGGATATCGCGCGACGACCTCGTGCACGTCGGTTTCGGACGCCCCGATGGCCAGCATGGCACCGCCCTCGGGCAATGCACCCATGAGACGGCCGCGCGCCGCCACCAACCGGCACGCATCCTCGAGCGACCACAGGCCCGCGAGATATGCGGCCGCGACTTCTCCGATCGAATGGCCGATCAACACGTCCGGGGTGACGCCGAAGGATTCCAGCAAGCGATACAGCGCCACCTCGAAGGCGAACAGCGCGGGCTGGGTGAACTCGGTCCGATCCAGGACCGTGGCACCGGTACCGCCGAACATGATGTCTTCGAGCGAGCACTCCAGCACCGGATCGAACTGGGCGCACACCGAGTCCAACACGTCCGCGAATACCGGGAACGCCTCGTACAAGCCGGCGCCCATACCGAACCGCTGCGCACCCTGACCGGTGAACAAGAATGCCGTCGTCCCCGAACCGGTGGCACCCGTGATGACACCGGCGCCAGTGCCCGATTCCGCGAGATTCGCAAGCCGCTCGAGCAATTCGTCCCGATCGCGACCGAGGATCACACTGCGCGCATCCAGCTGCGCCCGCGACGTCGCAAGCGAATAGGCCGCATCCGCGACGTCGATCTCCGGTCGCTCCGACAACCAGGTACGCAGCCGGGCGGCCTGCGCGCGCAGACCTGCCTCGCCCTTGCCCGACACCAGCAGCGGAGTGACCGACATATTCGACTGTCGATCCGCATCGTCTTCGATGTCGCCCTCAGCAGCCGCTACCGGTGCGGCCGGCGCTTGTTCGAGGATCACATGTGCGTTGGTGCCGCTGATCCCGAACGAGGACACACCCGCCCGGCGCACTCGATCGCCCGCGGTCCACGGTTCGGCCTCGGTCAGCAGACGCACCGCGCCCGCCGCCCAATCCACGTGCGGCGTAGGCGTTTCGGCGTGCATCGTCCGCGGCAGCCGCTCGTGCCGCATCGCCTGCACCATCTTGATCACACCGGCCACACCAGCCGCGGCGACCGCGTGGCCGATATTCGATTTCAAGGACCCGATCCGCAACGGTTCCCGATCGCCGCGATCCTGTCCGTAGGCGGCGATCAAAGCTTGCGCTTCGATCGGATCGCCCAGACTCGTGCCGGTTCCGTGCGCCTCCACCGCGTCCACGTCGACCGCCGAGATCCCCGCATTGGCGAGGGCCTGCGCGATGACCCGCTCCTGCGACGGACCGTTCGGCGCGGTCAGGCCGTTGCTCGCGCCGTCTTGATTCACCGCACTACCGCGAACAACGGCCAGGATGTTGTGGCCGAGCCGCTGCGCATCCGAAAGCCGTTCGAGCACAAGCACACCCGAGCCCTCTGACCACGCCACACCGTCGGCGGCAGCCGAGAACGCCTTACAGCGACCGTCCGGTGACAGGCCGCGCTGGCGGGCGAAGTCCACATACAGAGTCGGACTGGCCGCGACGGTCACACCGCCGGCGAGCACCAGCGAGCTGTCGCCCTGGCGCAGTGCCTGGCATGCCAGATGCAACGCCACCAGCGATGACGAGCACGCCGTATCCACCGTCACCGCCGGACCTTCCAGGCCGAACGCGTACGCGACGCGACCCGAGATGACGCTGTGCGACGTGCCGGTCAGCCGGAAACCCTCCAGGTCACCGGTCACCCGCCGCGAGTAACCCGACGAGCAGGCGCCCGCGAAGACACCGGTATCACTGCCCCGCAACGATATCGGGTCGATACCCGCGTCCTCCAGGGCTTCCCATGCTGTTTCGAGCAGCAGCCGCTGCTGCGGATCCATCGCCAACGCTTCACGGGGGCTGATACCGAAGAAGCCAGGATCGAAATCGCCTGCACTGCTGAGGAATCCGCCGTGGCGCGTGTATACCTTTCCCGGTTTGTCGGGGTCCGGATCGAACAGCCGGTCCAGGTCCCAGCCGCGGTCGGCAGGGAATTCGCCGATCGCGTCCCGGCCCGCGGCCACCAGATCCCACAGGTCCTCGGCGGATCGCACGCCGCCCGGGAATCGGGCACCCATGCCCACGATCGCGATCGGTTCGTCCGATATCGGGGACGGTCGGCCGGCGGAGCCGGTGGGGCGGGTTGGCTCAGCGCGCCGCGATACCCGCCGCTGCCCGCCGTCGGTGCCCGTGACCTGCGCCAGTAGCAGCGCCGCGATCGCACCCGCGGTCGGATGGTCGAAGATGAGCGTCTTCGGCAGCGGCACACCGGTGGCCCGTATCAGTCGGTTCTGCAGCTCCACCCCGCTGACGGAGTCGAAGCCGAACTCGGTGAACGGCAGGTCGGGGTGAATCGATCGGGCCGACTCGTGGCCCAGTACGGCAGCGGCATGCGCACGAACAATGTCGAGAACCACTGTGTCGCGCTGATATTCGGGGGTGGCCAGCAGCGTGCGCGCCAGCGGGCTGTCGTCACGCGCTCCGGCCTGTGCACCGCCATCGGAAACGTGGCCCTCGGAGATGTGATCACCGGTTGCCGCAACGACATCGGTGACACGCGTGACAGTGACCGGCGCACCGGCCCAGAAGCTACTGCGCTGGAACGCATATGGCGGCAGGTCGACCCGGGCCCCACCGGAGACCAGCGCGCGTGGATCCACCTGCACACCGGCGCAGTGGGCCTGTGCCAGCGATGCCAGTATCCGTTCCGGGCCGCCTTGACCACGCCGAAGCGACCCGACAACGGCTACGTCCTCGGCCGCACCGACGGCCTCGGCGATCGCGCCGATGCTCATTGCGACCACCGGATGCGGACTTACCTCGATGAATCCGGTAGTACCTTCCCCGATCAGCGCCGTAATCGCATCGGCGAAGCGCACGGGCTCGCGCAGGGACCGATACCAGTACTGTGCGTCCAGAGTCGCTGTATCGACAAAGTCAGCGTTCACGGTGGAAAAGAACGGAATCGGCGCAGAGCGCGGCTGCACCGGAGCCAGCTCGGTCAGCAGCCGATCACGCACCAGTTCAGTCACTTTCGAATGTCCCGGCCAGGTGGCAGGGACCAGGCGCGCCCACACCCCAGCCGCGGCACAGCCGGCCACGAACTCCTCCAGCGCTGCACCCTCGCCGGATACCACTGTCTGCACCGGGCCGTTGATCGCGGCCAGCGACAACCGATCACCGAACGGCGCCAACCGCTTCCGCGCAGCATCGGCCGACAACCCGACCGCGGCCATACCGCCCTTGTCGGCGAGCACCTGCGCCCCGGCCCGGGAACGCAGCGCAATAATGCGCGCGCCGTCCTGCACCGACAGCGCTCCGATGGTCACTGCCGCGGCAACCTCGCCCTGGGAATGACCGATAACAACACTCGGTTCCACCCCGTGCGCACGCCACAACCGAGCCAGTGACACCATGATTGCGAACAACACCGGCTGCACCACGTCCACACGATCGAGCGGGGGCGCGTCTGCTTCGCGACGCAGCACCGCCGTCAGCGACCAGTCCACGTACGGCGCAAGCGCCGCTTCACATTCCGCGATCGACTCCGCGAACGCCCCACCCGAATCCAGCAGGCCCAGCGCCATGCCCTCCCATTGGCTGCCCTGCCCCGGGAACACGAACGCGACCCGCCGCTGCTCGGCCCGCTCGGTTGTCGGCTCGATCGCCACGGCGGGCGCGGTCGGGTCGGCCAGGGCCGCCAAACCGGCCAGCAGCTCCTCTCGATCCTGCCCGACGACGCTGCCGCGCCACTCCATCTGGGCTCGGGTGGCCAGCAGCGAGTAGGCCACATCGGCCACATCCGACTCCGAATGGCGCAGCAGCCACTCCCGCAGTCTGGCTGCTTGCGCCCGCACACCTTCCTCGCTGCGGGCCGATACCACCCACGGCACCGCACCGGCCGCGCCGTCTACCGTGGACGCGGCGGACCCGACGGCAGGCGCCTCCTCCACGATCACGTGGGCATTGGAGCCTCCCATGCCGAACGAGGACACACCTGCCCTGCGTACGGTGGCCACGGGCCAATTTTCGGTGCCCGTCACCACTCGTAAACCCAAGTCTGCGAGCGGAATTAGCGGATTCGGCGTTTCGAAGTTCAGGCTGGCCACCAGTTCTCGGTGAGTCAGCGAGAGCACGGTCTTGATGAGGCCCGCGATACCGGAAGCACCTTCCAGATGCCCGATATTCGTCTTGACCGATCCGACGGCCAGCGGCGCATCCTGCACCCGGCGCACGCCGTAGGTTTCGCCGAGCGCGGCGGCCTCCACCGGATCGCCGGCGGGTGTTCCGGTGCCGTGCAATTCGACGTACTGCACCGACGGCGCTTCGACGCCTGCCGCGGTCAGCGCGGAGCGGATGGCCGCCGCCTGCGCATCCCGGCTCGGGGCGGTCAGCACGCGGCGTTCGTTGCCGGTGTTGACCGCACTGCCTCGGATCACGGCATGGATCCGGTCGCCATCGGCGACCGCCTGCGCCAGTGGTTTCAGCACCACCACGCCGCCACCCTCGCCGCGCACGAACCCGTCGGCCCGCGCATCGAAGGTGTAGCATCCGCCGAGCGCCGACTGCGCGCCGAACTGCTCGATTCGCTCACCGCTCGTCGGCGACAGAATCAAGTTCAGACCGCCGGCCAGTGCCACGTCGCTCTCGCCGCTGCGCAGGCTCTCACAGGCCAGATGCACCGCGACCAGTGAGGATGCCTGGGCGCTGTCGACCAGGATGCTCGGGCCGCTGAAACCGAAGTAGTTCGAGACGCGGTTGGCGATGATGCCGCGTCCGACACCCCACAGCGAGTGGCGGCTGACGCCGGGGCCGCCCTGGGAAGCCAGGATTTCGGCGAAATCGCTTCCGGTGCAGCCGAGGAACACACCGCACTGCCGGGCATCGCGTGCCGTGGCGGCCAGGCCCGCGTCCTCGAGCGCCTCCCAGCTCAATTCCAATGCCAGCAGCTGCTGCGGATCGATTGCGCGCGCCTCATTGGGCGAGACCCCGAAGAAGTCCGCGTCGAACTCCCCTACGGTGTCGACGAATCCGGCCCGCTCGGTGATGCTCTCCCGCCCCGGGGGAGCCGTACCGATCGCGGCGCGGCCCTCTCTGAGCAGCTGCCAGAAGCTGTCGAGATCGGCCGCGCCGGGCATTCTGCAGGACATGCCGACAATAGCGACGTCAAACGCCGATCCGGTCACCTCTGAACATCCTTCCTCAATGCACGCTGTGACCCCCCGTAAGCGTCTGACGAGTGTGTTAATTCGTAGGTCTAACTAACAAGTTCATAAGCAGGTCGAATCGGACAATTCCTACTTCGACATATCGGATTTCGACGCGGTCGAGGCTCAGCGAAGAACCCTGAAGGATGCGGAGCGTCTTCCGCAGGCGGCCTGGGGCACCGAGGAGATTGTGCAGGCCAGGCCCGGACTACCCAGCTATGCCGCCGGGCTCAGTAGCGCAATTGATCAGCGAGCGACGCTGAAAACTGAAGCGCTACGGGGCATGCCAGAAGATTGAGGCGCGCACAAGAGCGCCCGAACGAGGTGCGTACACAGCACCTACGTTAAGGCGATATGGATTGACACAATGATCCCTCTCGGGTGTTCGAACGGCAGGACAGGAGTCATGGTTACTGGACAGTATTTGTACGATCTTGACGTTGTCAACCGACCGATATATCCCCACGGCTGAAGACGAGACGCAGGCGATCACCAGTGGGCACCAGGTGCGCTCGCCGTGGGGATCCGATGGATCGTCGGCGCCGCTGCCGCGGTCGCTGTGCTCGACATCCCGATGTTTCTCGGTGATCGATCGCCGCCGCGAGACGTTCACGCCGGCCGCGGCACGATTTCGAGGAGGTCGGCAGTTGCCGGCGCCGGACGTCGTGTCCGACTTGAAAATCCGCGACCGCCAAGCACTCTCGGAAAGGTTGCGACTCGCACGCGGACCAGTCGCCTCTATTGCCAGCGGGCACGGGCCTCGTTCACCGGCGAAGACTTCGACTGCCCCGCACTCGACACCTTGTTCCTCACAGCTCCCGTGTCGTGCCGAATGTTTGCTTCACCACCACGAAGGGTATGCCGCTATCCGAATCGCTTGCGACGTTTCTCTCGGGAATTGAAAGGATTAAAAAGGATTAAAAGGATCGGGGATCGCAGCGAACCCCGAGACCCTCCCCGAGACAATCGGCGGCTGGCCCGATGCCTTCCGGCTGCCGGCCACCACACTCAGTGAGACGCCGACCATTGTCATGATCGACGAATTGCCCCGATTGGCAGACAAGACACGGTTTTCGATGGGGCGTTGCAAACGGCGTGGGACCGGTAACTGCAGCAACGCCCGGTCTTGAATGCTCGTCATCATAGAACGCCATCCAGCCAGCTCGGACCTTCCCAACGGTGCTGAAACCCTACGGGTTCTTCGTCTACCGCGACGTGTATGCCGTGGACGCACCATCACTGCACGAGCCTGCCGTCCAGTCCTACAGCGCCCCATCATGGTTGCAGTTCCTGCGCCTGTCCCTGCCGTACTACCTGCACCACGGCACCCAGTCCTACCACCACCACGACGAGATAATCGTCCGCCAGAACTCCCGCATCGTCGCCGCCCCGGAACTAGACCCTCGTGTCTGCGCCGTCATCCACGCCCCGATCGTCCTGTTCCGCGAGGCGCAACGTCACTACATCACCCTGCGCCATCACGTATGGCGCTCAGGCATATTGGGATTCACGCCCATACTCGACGGTCAACTCTCGGGAGACTGGATCGATTTCCGCACCGGTCACAAGCGCGTGCACTTCGCCTTCACCGATAGCGCGTGGATGTCGGCCAACGACCGCACCAACATTCAGGCCGTCAGCGAATCCTACGGCGACCATCACGTGATCGACGGCGACATCTTCGCCCCCGTCACCGACGTCGCACTGAACCTGTTCCTCACAGTCGTCGAACACGGCAACAACGACTGCGGACAGATCCGGGGCAGCTGGCTCGAGCGCGAAGGCCAGGAGACCTACCCCTACCTCACCGTCGACGAGCTATTAACGGCCTTCGCCGTCCACTCCGTGGAAACCGAGGCGGGTACACCGTCAGTCCTCATGCCGGTGCAACCCACCGGTGTCTTCGTGCGAGAACGCCACTACTACAACCGGTTCCTCGGCAAGAACCTCGCCAACGCACTGAGCGACGCCAAACAGCTGGTGTTGTTCCAGAACATCCCCGTCACCGACTCCGAGGCATTACAGCAGGCACTCGGAACGATCCGCCGACATTGCTCCACCCAGCCTCGCCCGCGTCCACACCGCCATCCACACGAGAGGATGATCCACCCCATGCACTTGATCGAGGTCGAGCGTAAACGCGAACTCCCCGACGACAGTTCCCTCCGCCAGCGGCTCGCGGAACGTGGCTACCGCGAGGCCGGACACCTCACCGAGGTCGACACCTACTACAGCCGCCCCGATGTCGACTACATGAAAACCGTTGAATGCCTTCGCATTCGGAAGCGCGACAGGTTCGCCGAAATGACTTATAAGCCCCCGTCCAATGCCGCCACACACAGCGACGCCGACGTGATCGCCAAACGCGAAACCAACGTCACCCTCAGCGGCCCTGACCAAGCCGCAGTCGCCAACCAGTTGCTGGCCGCAATCGGCATGGTCGAACTCGTCCGTGTCGAGAAAGCACGCACCACCTACCAGCACCCCGAACACGACGACATCATCGTCGCCATCGACGCCGTCACGCATGCCGGAACTTTCGTCGAAACCGAGGTGACCACCGCCGATACGGGACGCCGCCACCATCCACCTCGAAGAGGTCGAAACCGAACTCGGCATAGCTGATCACCCCGTCGTCGGCCTGCCCTACCGCGATCTGGTCATGGCCGCCGCACACTGATCACAACCTGAAGAGG
The DNA here is from genome assembly GCF_036046055.1 of Nocardia sp. NBC_00403. Classification (NCBI taxonomy): domain Bacteria; kingdom Bacillati; phylum Actinomycetota; class Actinomycetes; order Mycobacteriales; family Nocardiaceae; genus Nocardia; species Nocardia sp. NBC_00403. The sequence continues at coordinate 3,262,913 of NZ_CP107939.1, read as the reverse complement.
TATTCCCGACCGCGCCATCTTGGTCGTTGGCCTGGACGAGCAACCGCGCTACCTCATGCAACACGACCTGGGCTACCAGGTGCACGATGTTCGTAGACCGCATCGTCCGCACCGCACGGCCGATATCCGCTGGCCGACCGGCTCATGTGTGCAGCACGGGCTGGCAGCCTGCAATAGGAGGTTGGCCTGAGGGGTGGCATCCTGCCGCCACTCGGGCGACCCTCTCGAGATGGTTAGCGAGAGGCATACCCCTGACTGTCTTCGAACTCGTTGGGTGAGATGTGATGTGCGCCCGACCTCGACTGTGATTTATCCCGTATATCCGGTTCAATGACACGTTCCGTGTCGATACGGGCTTAACGTCGCGACGGCACAACAGTCGGTTTGGAAGGTGGCAGCGAGCGTGGCAGGTACCCAGGCGAAGATCGATGAACTGGTCAAGATCCTGTCGATCGCCGCGGAACCGGCAGGTGAGGCCGGTGCCGCCAAGCGGGAGAAGAAGGGCATTCCGAGCGTTCGCCAGCGTGTGGACATGCTGCTCGACCGCGGGACGTTCATCGAGACCGGTGCGTTCGCTCGTCAGCCCGGCCAATCGGATGCTCTCTACGGTGACGGGCTGGTCACCGGTCGCGGGCTGATCGGGGGCCGTCCAGTGGTCGTGATCGCCCACGATCAGACCGTGTACGGCGGGTCGGTCGGTATCACCTCCGCCCGCAAGTTCATGCGCGCGCTGCAACTCGCGTTCGACACCGCGTGCCCGGTGGTGACGATCAATGATTCCGGCGGTGCGCGTATCCAGGACGCGGTGGGTTCGATCGCTTCGTTCGGTGATATTTCCCGGGTGTTGGAGAAACTGTCCGGGTATGTGCCGCAGGTGTCGATCATTCTCGGCAAGTGCGCCGCGGGTTCGGTGTACGGGCCGATCAACACCGACGTGCTCATCGGCACCAAGGATTCCTACATGTTCGTCACCGGGCCGGAGGTGATCAAAGCCGTCAACGGTGAGGACATCACCGCCGAGGAACTCGGTGGCGCCGAGGTACAGGCCAAACGCGGCACCCTGCATCACGTGGCCGACACCGAGCAGCAAGCCTACGACTGGGCCCGCAACTACCTGAGCTACATGCCGACGAGCTGTCTCGAGCAGCCGCCGATCGTGAACCCTGGTCTGGAGCCGGAGATCACTGCTTCCGATCGGGAGCTCGACTCGATCATCCCGGATTCCGATCGCGCCGGTTATGACATGCACGGGATCCTGCTACGAATCTTCGACGACGGTGAATTCCACGAGATCCGCGCCGAGTTCGCCCCGAATCTGATCACCGGGTTTGCCCGGGTCGACGGATATCCGGTCGGTGTGATCGCCAACCAGCCGTTGGTGTTGGGTGGTTCCATCGACGCCGCCTGCTCGGACAAGTCGACCTACTTCATCCGGCTCTGCGACGCGTTCAATATCCCGCTGGTCTTCGTCGCCGACACCCCGGGCGTGCTGCCGGGCCTCGAGCAGGAAGCCAATGGTGTGATCATCCGCGGCGGCCGGGTCCCGCGCGCGATCATCGAGGCGACGGTCCCGATCATCAACCTGGTCGTACGCAAATCCTACGGTGGCGCCTACGGCATGATGGCGGCCCGTCAGGTGGGTGCCGATATCAGTTTCGCCTGGCCGACGGCCCGGATCGCGGTGATCGGCGCCGAAAGCGCGGTCGACCTCATCGGCAGGCGGCAATTGGCGGCGGTGCCGGAGGAGCATAGGGCAGCGGCGCGCGAGTTCATGATCAACCAGTACAACGAGACGATCGCCACCCCGTGGATCGCCGCCGAACGCGGCTACATCGACGCGGTCATCGAACCGGCGCACACCCGTCTGGAGATCCGGCGCGCACTGCACCTGTTGCGCGGAAAGCCGCCGGTCAAGCCGGAGTTCAACCCGCGCAAGCACCCGGTGTATCCGATGTAATCTTCCCGAACCGCTCATCGGTCCTGTTCGTGGCAGCAGATCCATCTTCAGCCACGAGCAAACTATGACGTCGGTCGGCGAGGCCGAGATCGGTTGGTATGCCTTTGCTTCTGCGAGGAGGTCGGATTGGAGCGACGAGCAATGCGCCCACCAGTCAGGGTAGGTCGCAGGGACCCGAACGGCGACGTGCAACCCCCGGGCATGCGCAATCACGCGGTCCCGCAAAGCGTCCGAGCAGATGATCTCGATCCGCTTCTCTGCCAGCCAGACGCTTTCGATCAGTGGCTTCATATCGGCGGGGGTACTGCGACAACGTGCTCGAGAACCGCATTACCCTTACCACTAACGGGAAGTCTGGTGTTGACTGGCCCGATGTCCGGGTCGAGGGTGATAGCAACTCATTTGTGAACCCGAAGGAGTGATCACGATGGGACACAAATATCGGCGGTCGATGCAGTCGGATTTCGTCCGGTGGTGCAGGATTCGAGCAAAGATCGCTTACGCCGATAACGAATACGAGATGGCGTCCATGATGGACAAGGCCAACCATATCGAAGAGCACTGGGCCCACGGTCCGCACGCGGCGAAATGGTTTCGCCTACAGGGCCGCAAGCCTCGGTATATAGCACATGTCTCCTGCGATGCCTGCGATGCCGGCCGGGGAATCGTCACGGTCGAGACGCACCCGGCGACCGATCTGGCCGAAGCGCTTGCGTGGAGCCTGTTTCGTCTGCAACATGCCGCCGACGACCATGTGCGATTCTCGATCAACCTGACCGGCTTCGAGAATCCGATCTGCAGCGCCGAAGGACCCCTTAGCGATGTGGTCGGCCAGGTGCTGCAATGGCAAAGCGGCGGGGAGACGCGGGTAGCCTGAATGACGGATCGGGTATTCGTTCCGCCCGGTCCGCGCCGGCAGCGCGAAGCGGGGCAACCTGATAGGCATAGCTGGAGCCCGGATCGATTCCCCTGGAGGCCGCTCGGCAGGTCGGGTTCACAAGGACTTGTACGTCAGCCGGGAGTCGTTTCCGTCCCGACGGTAGCGAACGGCCTTCCCCCATTGTCGATTTCAATTTCCTGCCGCACACGATCGATGCTGAACAACCATCGCTGCCCAAAGAAGGCAACGCGGGAAGATTGGCAAGAGTACACCCGGTTTGCCACACAAGAACATCACAACGGGATGTCCTTGTGCGACAACGCGACAGTTGGACTGTCGGCGAGGGCGACCCGCCTGTAACTGACCGCACTTGCGTTGCGAGTCGGTGCTCAAGCAGTCGTTCGGGTGCGGGGTGGTCGCTTCGCTGCCTCTTGCCGAACCTGCGCGATATGTTCTTGGGGAACAACTTTGATGATGTCTTCGCGCGAGGTGATCGTCAGTTTGGTGAAGATCGACGCCATTTGAGAATCGACAGTTCTGCAAGACTTCCCTCGCAGGGCGGCAATGGCGGCATTGGTCCATCCTGCTGCGGCCAGCGTCGCGACCCGTTGTTCCGCCGCGGACAGCTTGTCCCAACCGGAGGGGGCGTTTCGCCTGGCGGGATGGTCGAGCGGCATCGCGTCGATCAACAGAGTGCCCAGCGCCAGCTGCTGGACCTCGTGCAACTCAGGATGCAGAAGGGAGCCCTGCCTATACGCGGCGGTGAACACTTCGCGGCCCAGAACTTGGCGGGCGACCTCGATCGCTTTGTTGTTCTCATGGGCGATGAGCGCCAGATCATCCAGATTGATGCCCAGCCCTACTCTCAGTGCTGCGGCTCCGCCCGCGAGTCGAGCTGTTTCGGTGGCCAACGTTCTCAGCACAACCCGGTCGGCACTCCCGGTCGCGATCAGGTCCGTAATGATATGTGCCAGTGACCATGTCCGAACACTCACCGTCAGGCCCGCGCCCCACTGATCGCATGTGGCGACCTGGCGGGCAAGCGTTTCGCGACCGACTGTCAATGCCTCGAAGGGATCGCCGTGTCTGGTCAACGCGTTCGCCCACGCCAACTCAGCCCAGGCTTTCGCCCATCCGGCCCCAGAAGTGGTGGCGTGATCGAGGTGGCGTCGAGTGATCTGCAGGGCCTGAGATGCTGATCCGAGCAAGCTGGCAGTCCATGCCGAGTACAGCTCGCTTCGCACCTCGCCGCCGGCGTCGCCGAGGGCGCGGTACTTCTCGCGGGCCCGCGATAGCACGGTGGTCGATATCGGATCGCGTTGGCCGAACCCGAGTTGACATCCCCACAAGAATTCGACTGACGCGGGCAGTCCGATATCGTCTTCCGGGCTCAGCTGCCAGTCGTGTCGAACCTTCGGGTCGTCGATGCAGATGGCGGCGCATTCCTCGAGGATCCGCTCGACCTCGTCGCTGCGGCCCTGCATCATCCAGATCCAGCCGATCAACGTCATGGCCGCCAACTGGAGCTCGGTCGGCCGTGGGGGCGGGATGCGGGCGGCCTGCAGCGTGCGTTCGGTCCATCGACGTATATCTCGGGGCGACCCCTTGAAAAAAGGAAGGGCGATCAGGCCCGAAGCGATTTCCAATCCGGCCGCGGGCTCACCCGACGCAATGCTCGTCTCGATCGCGGTGACAATGTTGTCCCATTCGGCACGAGCCCAGTTCTGCTCAGCAGAGTTGAACCAATCATGCTGTGTCGCAACAACTTTATCTCGATAGTAACGCAGATGACGCTGAGCGAGCCGCGCCGGTTCGTCCACCTCGCCGGTGAAGCTTTCCGCCAATCGTTGCTTGGCGAATATTCGAATACTTTCCAACAGGGAGTACCGCACTGTTGTCGGCGTGATGTGCACCGTCACCAACGACTGGTCAGCGAGTCGCTCCAGCAGACTCTCGACCTCCCCGCCTGCCAACGTGACCTGGTGCCCCCGCTCGGATGCCGGTATCGAGTGGTCGGCACAGACCGCTTGGATGGCTTCCAACGCGGCCCCGACATCCAGCGCAGAGTCGGTGTCGTCTTGGAGATTCGTGTCGTATCCTGCGGCGAAGACCGACATACGGTCCAGAAGCAGCCGCTCCTTGTCGAGGCACAGATCGTAGGACCAGGCGATGACGTCTCGGACCCCTTGGTGGCGTGGTTCGGCGCCCACTCGTGGACCGTGTGACCATCCCATTCGTTTGTCGGTCAGCAATTCCTGAAGGATCATCACCAACGGCTTGTGTTGCAGCCGCGCGGCAGCCAGTCGGATGTACAGCGGATGGTTGTGCACATGGCGACAGATCAGACTGCTTGTCGCTACCTCGTCGGCGTCGACGACAGGGTGCCCGGTGAGATCGGCGCGCCGCACGAACAGGGTCACAGCCTGCTTCTGCGTCAACGGGGGAACCACCACCAGATGCTCGTCTACCCAGCCGACCGCTTCGCGACTGGTTGCCAAGACGGTCAACCCGGGTGCCGCATTGAGCAATTCGGCGATCAGCCGACCGGCAGCGGCGAGGACATGCTCGCAATTGTCCATCACCAACACCGTCTGTCGGCTGCGCCCCAACGCGTCCGTGCCGGTCAACGTGTCGACGATCGCGTCCCATGTCGAATGTTGCGAGATGTCGGTATCGATCACCGAGCGCGCTACCTCGTCCTCGACAGCAGCGCCATCCGAGCCTTTGGCCAGCCGGGCCAGTCGCACCCAATACACCGGTGTATTACTGGTTTTGCCGAAGCCACGAACCGCCTCGGTCGCGAGCCGGGTCTTCCCTATCCCGCCCGCGCCCGTCAACGTGATCAGTCGAGCCGAATCCCGCAGCAAGGTGCGGATCTTGTCCAGCTCCGGGTCACGGCCGATGAAGTCATCCGTAAACACCGTCAGTCCCGTACCGCAGCCTCTGCCCGCCAGTGCATGAGCCGAGGCTAGTCGTAACGACAGGCCGCCAGCAAACACTGTTTCCTGCGCTGACATTCACAGAACTGAGCCAACTCGATCGGCCGTTGGGAATCGGCCTCATCCACGGCGACGCATGGGCCGGAAATCTCCTCTGGGACAACAGAAATGATTCGGCGCAGCCGATACTCGCAGACTGGGACTTGGTCAGCATCGGCCAACGAGAAATCGACCTGATACCGACATGGCATGCCGCGGTGCGCTACGGGCGGGACCAGACGTGGGTTCGGAACTTCATCGAGGAGTACGGCTACGACCTTTCGGAGTGGTCCGGATACCGAGTGCTGCTCGATATGCGTGACCTTGTTCAAGTATCCGGCCCGCTCCGCCGGGCGGTGGTGTCAGCAGAACACGCCGATCGGTTGCGGCAACGAGTCGACGATATCCGTGCAGGCAATCGGAATACGTCTTGGAGCCAGTACATTCCGCACGACCAGCAACCCGCTGACGAGAGGCGAGATTCGTTGCACGGCGAGCTAATCCGTGTGCTCGATCTGCGCCCGCAGCCTCGATCAGGTATGATGCTGGGCACGATCGCCGAGGGGGCAGATGCAAATACCGGGCTGGAAATCGGTAGTTCCAGCCAAGGTCAACTTGGCGGACCTACCTCGGCGGGCAGCATGACCGACTTCACAGTCGATGTTGCCAGTCTGGCCGGGTTCAAGCTGGATCTGCAGGACCTCGGGACAAACTTCACCGCCAACACCTCACGTCTGCTGCCCGGCGTGGCGCTACCCGCAGGATCGGCAGGAGTGATAGCAACGCTTGCGCCAGCGTTCGAGAGGTTATCAGAGCGCGATACCCTTGGCGCACCAGACTGATCTGGCCGCTGTCGAAACACTGGCAACGAATCTTGCCGCAGCGGGTAGCAGCTACTGGGCGACCGATGAGACCTCCGCCAGTGCGATTGCGGCGACCACACCCGAAGACACAGCGGCCCCGAACAGGGCGGGCAACCCTCGAGATGTAGCGATCCCTCGAGGGTATCGGGGAAATGCAGTCTGATGACTGTTGCGATGTTCGGCACTGGGCCTGCCACTCCGTGCGTGCGAGCGGCCGATCAGTCGGCCGCCCATGTTGCCAGCTCGGCATGCGGCATGCAGACGACCCTACAACCCTTCGGGCCTACCAGTGTCCATGCCCAAGATCGCAACTAGTCGGAAAGTAGTCGATCTGGGGAGATTTCCCCGGACAACGGAAAAGCCCCCCACCTGCTTGGGCTGGTAGAGGGCTTTTTCGTGCTCCCCTATCTGGACTCGAACCAAAAACCTGCCGATTGTGGGTCGGCAGTGTTTCTGACTTCTCGAGAGTTCTCAAAACTGCCCATGAGCTGCACGCATGCCAGAGACTGGGATCCCAACGAATCCCATTGAATCCGGTCAATTCCCGCTGAAAGCGTGTCGTTTCCGTGTCGTTCGTCGAGTGGCCGAGAACCCAGATATCAACCACAGCTGAGCTGCAATGCTCCGCGACGTCCGTGTGCCAACGAAGGCCGCGCCGACGCGGAATAGTCACATGAACCAATACCCCATCGGTGTGGCGAATCCTTAACACGCCGACAGATTCAGCGTTCGGCAACGACATAGCAAACAGCCGTCAAGGGGCCCCCTCCGCGATCGCCCTTCGCGAGACCATCGGCGCCGGGCGGCGTTCTGCTCCGAAGCACAGCTCATCAGAAACCGCCCTCGGTGGTGCCGTCGACGATCAGCTCGCGGATGAACTCGACGAGAGCGGCGAAGGCATGGAAGACCAGGCGGCCGCCACGGTGTACGGCACGTGGGCTTGGTCAGTCGCTCGCCCGGTTCAGTCCCAAGGAGCCGGCCCGGTCTGCGATTCCCACGCTGCGAGCTCTCTTGCCGGCACAAGCAGGATCCTGGCCTTGGCCGCATACGCCCGTGCTTGCGGGGTAAACGTCTGCGCGGTGGTCACCACGGCGGCCACATCGGCGCCGTGGATGGTGTGCGCGGTTCCGCCGAACCGCTGCACGTCTTGGCTGCCCACGCTGCGGCCGTTGCGGTATCGCTTGGCTTGCAACACGATCCGGCGGCCATCCGGTGCCCGCGCGATTACGTCGGCGCCCAGACCGCCGGATCCGCCGACCACCTGGACATCGGCGCAGCCGTCCCGCCTACACAACGCGGCCAGCGCCTCCTCGAACTCGGAGGGACTCAGCGAGTTCTGCCGTAGCGCCACCAGCACCCGCGCGTCATCGCGAGCGCGCACCCTGCGGCGATGCCGTACCACCAGCACGGCGGCGACGGCTGCCAGCGCGCACATCCCCGCAGAAGCGAGTACCACGGCCTGCTGTTCGGCGATGTCCGCGACCTTGGGTGCTACCACCAGCGCGGCGACGGCGGCTCGACCAGCGCCCACAACTCATCCGGCATCAGCCGCCGCGACAGCATCGACGACAGCCAGACATCATGCTGCACAATCGATTACGACCCACCGCAGACCGATCTTGGCGACACGAGACACGCTCTAAGCTACTAAGGTCGGCCTGCGATCGGCAGCGCCTGGATTTGGAGTCCGCGTGAGGAAGTACGAAACTGAGGTTGGCGTTTCGATCGTTGTTGTCCCACAAGTCATTGGTCGCCAGCGCGACTTGGAGTCGATCGACATTCCAAGAGAGCCCCCTTGCCACCTGTATGTTGTTACAGACACCCCCCGGGTATCAGCTCCGCCGGGAAGCGTCTCGGTAAGAGGAAATGTGATCACCGGGGAGGCGCGTAGGCAAATCGAATACGCTTATGAAACATGCGAGTTCCGCTTCGAACACAAAGGTGGAAGCGCATTGCGATGGGAGTCATCGTATCCCTACGAGGACTATGCAATTGTTGAGTCATCGTCAAACTCCGTAATCCATTCGGCGAGCATTCACGAAGCCGTAGCCCATGCGAGCGAGGATGCAGATGAATGGTGCGAGCACAGCGTCTTATACATCGGGCAAGCATTCGGCCGCGAAGGCGAGCGACAAGCTTTCGATCGACTACGTAGCCATTCGACTCTGCAGCGGATCTATTCAGAGCGACGTCCGGACCGAGAGGTTTGGCTCGCTCTATGCGCGATTACCGACGTAGCAATTATTAGCGTTGCACATCCCAGAGATACTGGTGTGGTGAGAGGAGATGAAGACCGGGCACACATAAGGAGGGTATACGAGCGAATAAACAACCCTCGATTCTACGGCAAGGAGGGTGTCGCGCTTGCCGAGGCGGCACTCATTAAGCATTTCCAACCAAAGTACAACATCATCTTCAAGGATAACTTTCCTGACCCCAAACACGTCGCCCTATCGGAGTGTTTCGACCTCGATCTGAATACCGTCGTGGTGGAGTTTCAGGGAATGTACACACCTTACTCGTATGGCACCGAAACAGTTGAACCCAATTCGAATCATTTCGCTGTATATCCCCTGTTCGAAAAGGAGGGTCGAGCAGAGCTCTTCGACCTAGGCTGATATGAGTTGTGCTGCGTAGCCCTCGGTTGCCATTCGCCGGTCCATTGCGCAGACTCCTGACTCCAAATCCGCAGTGTCGCAGTATCGGCAATAGGCTCCAGCCGTCGGCGTCGCGTGCATTCCTTTCCGCGCAGCGCCCGATAGATCCGAGGGCAGCCGTCCGGTCATCTGAGCCGCGCGCCCTCAACAGACGCCCCCGTTCCCAGCCTCCGCGCGGGTCGTAGCGGGGGCGTCTCGCTTTCCTCGCCTCTCCCCGGCAAGACCGGCCGCCACCGTGCACATCTCGGTGGCTTGTTCGGGGATCAGTCCTGTGCGCAGGCAACCGCGTTCGTCGAGGAAGCGGGCCAGGTGGCCGGCGCGCGACGATGTCCGCGAGGGCGGGTGGCGGCCCGGCCTCGGCGGTGCCGCCGACGATCAGCTCGCGGATGAACTCGGTCAGGGCGGCGAAGACGTGGAACACCAGCAGCCCGCCGAGGCCGGGGGCGAGTGCTTCGCGATCCGGCACGAGTTCAACCACTCAGGGGACGTATCCGGTCAACCCGATGCGTACGTCACGCATTTGAACCATGCCCTTGCCGAGGCGTTCGTGGAGTACGAGCGTGCCACCGAGCGCGAGCCTCCGGTGTCGGCGCGGACGTTCACCGGCCGCCACGATGACTGGTGGGCCAAGCCCGATAACTCACTCGCTGGAACAGCGTCGAGTGACCTTTCTCGCGCTGCTCTACCCAGTCGGGGGCTACTGGCCAAACACCCGCGGCATTAGTACCACGAGCCATCCGTCCGGGTCCGCGAACAGCACCGCACCCGCCTCGCGCAATATGGATTTGCTGGTTCGACCGGTTGGTGACCGCGTCCGGTGAGCCGATCCGGTGGTTGGCGGCGAGCCTGAGCAAGGCGCAGGGTGCGTACAATCATTGCTCGAAAGCCGGAGGGCGCTCGGCTGTCAGATTCTGATTCCTTTGTTGATATCGGACGAATGCAAGAGTCGTCCTTGCTTGCCAGGTAGCGGGGTGTTCCGGCCCAAGTTGTCGTTTACGATCAGCAAGGATTCGCTCATATAGCTGAGCAGCCTCGGGAAAGTGGTGCGCTTCCTTGTAGGCGTGGGCAAGGACGTCCCGGTTTGCGAGTATGTCGGGATGATTAGCACTGAGGGTCTGCTCGCGTGTGATGAGGTTCTGTTCGAAAAGCCCTACGGCGTCGGACAACTGGCGCGCGCCACGGTGGGCGTGTGCAAGGTCGTCGCGGTTCACGAGTGTGTTTGGATGGTCAGGGCCCAGAGTCTGCTCCCGTGCTGCCAGGTTCTGTTGAAGAAGCCCGATGGCATCGATGGGTTGTAGCACCGTTTGGTAAGCGAGGGCGAGGGCGTCGCGGGCTGCAAGCGTAGTGGGGTGATCGGGGCCGAGGACCAGCTCATAATGGGCGAGGTTCTGCTCGAAGAGCGGGAGTGCGCTATCCGGCTGGCCCGCTGCTCGGAGTGCGTAAGCTAGGTTGTCGCGGGTCTCAAGGGTCTTGGTGTGGTCGGGACCGAGGATTCGCTCGCGCGCTCTGAGGTTCTGTTCGAAGAGCGGAATTCCGCTCTCGACGTCCTCTGCCGACATATGCGTGTGAGCGAGGTTGTCGCGGAATGTCAATGTATGAGGATGGTCGGGTCCGAGGATTTGTTCTTGATGTTCGAGGCTCTGTTTGAACAGTACGGTTGCTTTGGCGAGCTTTCCCGCGGCTTTGTAGGCACAGGCGAGGTTGTTGCAGGCCGCGAGTGTGTCTGGGTGATCCGGGCCAAGAATCCGCTCTCGTTCGGAGAGGTTCTGTTCGAGCATTTTGATTGCCTCGCCAGTTTGCCCGGCGTCCCCGTAGGCACTTGCAAGGTTTGCATGAGAGGCGAGTGTTTCGGGGTGATTGGGACCAAGGGATCGTGTGCGGTCGGCGAGAGTGGTCTCTAATAGTTCGATGGCGGTGGATACTTGTCCGGCTTCCTGGTAGGCGAGAGCAAGGTGGTCGCGCGATGTGAGGGTTTGGGGATGGCTCGGGCCGAAAATCCGCTCATGATTGTCGAGGTTCTGCACGAGAAGCGGAACTGCTTCGGTCAACCTTCCTGCTGCTCTGTATGCGTTGGCAACGTTGTGTCGACCTGCATGCGTGTGCGGGCTGTCGGGGCCTAGAACTCGCTCGGTCCTAGCGAGATTTTCCTCCAGCGCCGTGATCGCTTTGGTGAACTGTTTTGTGGCTTGGTAGACATGCGCCAGGTTGTTACAGGCGATGAGAGTGTCCGGATGGTCGGGTCCGAGGCCCCGCTCGTACTCAACAACGCTCCGCTCAGCTAGCGGTAGGGCATCGCTGAACCGGCCAGCGCGGAGATAGGCACCTGCTAGGTTGTCGCGGAACTTGAGTGTGTCGGGGTGCTCGGCACCGAGAGCATGCTCATGTTCGGCGAGGTTCAATTCGAACAATCGGATGGCGTCGGTCAGCCTTCCCGCGGCTTCGAATGCGCTGGCGAGGTTGTTGCGGCCGATGAGCGTGCCCGGGTGTTCAGGTCCCAGTATTCGTTCACGATCGGCGAGGTTTCGCTCATAGATGCCGATTGCACTGCCGAGTTGTCCGGCGGCTAGGTAGGCGTCGGCGAGATTCTGGCGGGGTGCCAGTATGTCGAGGTGGTCGGGGCCGAGCGTTCGCTCATAGTCGGCGAGGTTCTGTTCGAAGTTGGCGATAGCCTCGGCCAAGCGGCCGGCTTCTTGAAACGCCAGGGCGAGGTTGTTGCGGGCCGCCAGTGTGCTGAGGTGATCGAACCCGAGGATTCGCACACTGTCAGTGAAGGTCTGCTCAGTGTGGCTGATGGCACGAGTGATGTCGGCAGCCCTGACTAGTTGTCGACCTGCCCAGCGGCGTAGGTCGAGCACGCAGGCGGATGCTGCGGATCCGTCCCCGGCGATGTCAGTTGAGGCAATGGCCTCGATTTGATCGGCGAGGTGAGCTCCATCGGCGCGCCGATTCCAGGCGTATGTTTCGGTGAAGGCCCTTTGGCTGATCGCATTGATTGCGTTGCCGAGCAGACGAGTGTGATCGCTGTCTGCACGTTCGCGTAGTACGCGCGCTACGAGCCGATGCATTGTCACAGCAGAGCCGTCCTCTGACCAGCTCAGCAATGAACCTTGGACACAGCGGGCGATAGCTTCATCTACTCGACCGTCGTAGTCGGGCAGGACCCAACGCTCCACACCTGCTGGCGACAACATCGCAACCAACCCCAGTAGGTCGCTGACGGCGGAGTCAAGGGCGGAATCATCGGTAGGGGTGTCGGTGGATTCGATTGATAGCAGGATTGCCTTGTCCACCCGTTGTGGGTGCGCGTGACCTCGCAAGCGTGTAAAGGCATGCGGCAACGGTTCAATGAGTAGCTGCAGGTATCGGCTGAAGTCCAGTCTGCGGACGGCAATAGTCGCTGCTGCCTGAGTCAGCGCCAACGGCAGATCTCCAAGTGCGGTGGCAACCGCGTCGGCCTTTGTTTCGTCGGTCAGATTTGTGGCAGAGCATAGATACCGTACGGACTCTGGTCTGTCGAAGACACCGAGATCAAGGGTCGACGCGGAATCGAGAATCGCAAAATCGCGGGCAGTGCTGGTGATAAGCACCTTGGTCCCACTGAGAGGTGGGATGAACTGGCTGACTCTGTCAGCGTCGGAAGCATTATCGAACACGAGTAGACCCGCTTCGCTCCGACCAGTCAGGTAGTCGCGCAATCTCCGCGCCGACTTCTCGGAATCGCCCTCGTGGTCGGGTACACCGACCCGTTCAGCAATTGCGGCGAGGCCTTCGAGCAAGGTGCCGTCGGTTTCGGAGTCGATCCATCCCACCAACCCACATTCCCTAGTGGCCAGATGCTCGCGGGCGATCGCTGCGGCCAGCTGCGTCTTGCCCACGCCGCGCATCCCCGTGACCACCTGGACTAGCGCGTGCTGGCCGAGGGAGTCACGCAGCTGTTGCAATGCCCGCCGGTCGACGAAATCAGTGGGTTGGCTGGGTATTCGGCCGACCGCCAAGGTGTCGGAGGCGGGCTCCGTCGTATGCCGTGTTCGTGGAATCTGGCTGGCGGAGAGATGCAGGTGCTGCCAAGCGTTTCGCAGCTCGTCCAGAGGCCGCGCGTCGTTGGCGTGTTTCGCCCATACACGCACTACTGCCCAAAGCTGCGGCCACTTGGGCAGCTTGCCCTCGTTGACCCAGCCGTTAATCGTGGTCCGAGTGACCTCCAGCAGCGGTCGTTCGATCGGGATTGCCGCGCCCGCACGCCGAGTCGCACGCTCAACTGCCATCCACTCGTCATGCTCGGCCTTGAGCAGTCTGGAAGCTGCGATCGCAGTCTGTTCCAGGGACATCTTCCCTGCGGCACGCAGCTGCCTCAGCGCCTGCTGAAGCCCCGTCAAATCACCGGCCGAGTTCATCGCGCACTTGACGCGTTGCCGCTGATTGCCGCTGCGGCAATGCCGCTGTCCCATATCGGCCTGTCGTGACCTCGAACCTTGCAGAAAACTGCCGCCGTGATGCCGCCACCCCCGCTCTCGTCAACGCTCTCGCTGGAGAGTTTGCCTCTACCAACCCTGATTGTGAGGCAATATGGAGAACTCCCCGTCCCAGCGTATTTCGAGCGTGGCCTCCGAGGCGGCGGGTGCGTCGGATGCTCGACATCGGATGAACGCGCCGCGCGCGCCGATTGGTCGCGATAGATGGCGGACCAGCTTGACCGCTGTCGTGGCGGTGCTGAACCTCGCCGCGGTTGTCCTCACTGCGACGAACCGAGACGATTGCGCTCTCGCGGCCCGCGCGGCTGCATACTGCCTTATGGCTATCGACGATGTCTTGAAGAGGAGGGACTCCTGACGTCAACGGAGAATCGTAGATCGGGCGACCCAATGGGGCGGCATATTGAACCGCCCCGGCGGGTCGGGAGATTTCATCATCTGTTGGAGAGGATGGAGTCGTGTCGTCGAGGAAGCAGTACCCGGCCGAGCTGCGAGCGAGCCGTGCGGATGTTCGTGGAGATCCGGGAGCAGCACGAGTCGGAATGGGCCGCGATGAAGGCGGTTGCCGACTTGCTCGGGGTAGGGACACCGGAAACGGTTCGCAAGTGGGTGCGTCAGGGCCAGATCGACGCCGGAGCCCGCGCGGGTATCACCACCGATGAGTCGGCGGAGCTGAAACGATTGCCGCGGGAGAACGCAGAACTCAAGCGCGCCAACCCGATTTTGAAAGCAGCGTCGGTTTTCTTCGCGTCAATGTCAAGATCATGAGTGCCCGGCGGGGTTCGCTCTTTTCTTCGCTGCCCTGCCTGAACGCTGGTGGCTCGTCACGATGTGCGGCCTCGCCGGGCCCGACCGGCGAGGTGCGTGGCCTGATAGGAGCGCGCCGCAAATGCCCGATTGACGCGTGCCCGTCCTCACCTGGTAGCAATATCGTTGCGCGTCGAGAGGACGAAAACCGTTGAGCCATGTCGTGATCGGTGTGGACGCCCACAAACGCACCCATACCCTGGTCGCCGCGGATTCCGTCGGCCGCCGGTTGGCCGAGAAAACGATCGGAACGACCAGCGAGGATCATTTGAAGGCGGTCGAGTGGGCTGTCCAGTGGCCGGGCGCCCGCTTCGCGTTGGAGGACTGCCGACACGTCACACGCCGACTGGAGCGGGACCTGCTGGCTGCCGGGTTCGAGGTGGTGCGGGTGCCGACCCATCTCATGGCCGCTGCCAGGCGCGGTAGCCGGGAGAAGGGCAAATCCGATCCGATCGATGCCCTGGCGGTGGCTCATGCTGCCCTGCGTGAACCCGACCTGCCAACCGCGCGTCTCGACGGCCCGGCGCGGGAGGTGAATCTCTTGTCGGACTATCGCCATACTTTGGTTGTTCAGCGCACCGAGCTGATCAACCGATTGCGTTGGCACCTGCACGAACTCGACCCGAGCCTGGAACTTTGTAGATCTCGGCGACGGTGACCACCGCGCGGTGTCGACACAGCACCGGGCACCAGGGTTCCGCTAGTGCTGAAGGGTCGTATCGGCGGTGCTCGACCCCGCAACCGAATTCATCACCGACCGTGATCTGACACACTACAAGCGGTGTCGAAGGTGCCGCAATCACCACCGCGATCCGGGCTCGGTTGCGTTTTGAACACGTCCGCGGACAGTAGGTATGACTCAATCACTGTGTGGCACAGCCTTATAGCTTAAAAGCATTTTCCGGCCGCCCAAAGCCGCCGGATGACAGCGACCTTCTCCTGCGCTAAATGCTCCGCAACCCACCGAAGAACCCGACGATCCTACGGATTCGCCCCTCCGCGGAGACCTCCAGAAAATCCACTCCATCCGGCAACGCCGTGCCATCCGCCCGCACCAACCGCCACCCGAACCGAGCCATCCCATGATGAGCATCTACCCGGCTGACCCGCATCACCCGCATCCCCGGCTGCTGCGCGAACACCGCATCGATATGAACCGCCAGCTCATCGACCCCAACGGTGTGCACAGTCGGATCGGTATACGTCGCCCCCTCCGCCAACACGTCACCGAGAAACCTCCGCCGCCGCACCGGATCCGGATCACTCCACCCCGCACAGTAAGTATCGATCAGCGCATCGAACACACCATCCGCCTCAACCATTCCGCCATCCTCACCTATCCCAGCCATATCACCCCAGTGTGGGTCACGAAGCGACACAGCACAGCACCGGGCGCGATTACGTCGAACCCTGACTCGATCCCTGGGCAACAGGTCTCGTAGGGTTCGAATCGCAAACAGATACAAGAAGAGCCGAAATCTATCGCTTTGCAAAGTATTTCGGCTCTTACCGCGCCTGTAGGGGACATGCGCGCTAATAACCCGTGACTTCGTGACTACTTCCAGACCCGCCTGTCCGGACCGATCACCGACGAGCGCGGCAACACCGTCGAAGACCCGATGACGCGCCTGGACCGGCCGCAACAAGCCCCACCGCGCCCGACCGTGGATGGGTGCAGGCATGGAGTCCCGAGCAGATCGCCAAGCGGCTGCGGATCGATTTCCCTGACGACGAGTCGATGCGGATCAGCCACGAAGCCATCTACCAGGCGCTCTATATCGAGGGCCGAAGCCCGACCACGTGGACACATAAGTTATGTCGGCTACCCATAGACGGTTCGGCGCCGACGGCGCGAACTTCCGCTGCACCAGGTCCGCGGGCCGCTCGGCCGCCGGATCCGCGACGGTGGTGCGTTTGACCTGTCCCCGCGACGCCCCGCGCAGGCCGAGTTCGCGCATCAACCGCTCGACGGTGCCGCGAGCCACTCGGTTGGCTTCCCGGTTCAGCTGCAGCCACACCTTCCGGGCACTGTACGCGCTGAAGTTCTCACGGTGGACTCGGGTGATCTCCCCTTCAGTTTTTCGTCGCGCTCATTCCGCTTCGTGGGGCCTAGCTTGCGATACTCGTAATACATTGAGGGGGCCAGGTTTACGCCGAGCTCACACAGCGCGGCGCAGATAGACTCCACACCCCACACAAGGCCGTCGGCCTCCCGGCGGCCTTGGTGCTCGGTGACCGAACTTCGCAATCAGCGCTGCGGCCGGTCTATCTCGGCCGCGAAGAAAGCCGACGCAGCTTTCAGAATTGCGTTGGCGCGCTTGAGTTCTGCGTTCTCGCACCGCAGCCGCCTCAGCTCTGCGGACTCATCAGATGTGACTCCAGGCGCGCCCCCTCGTCGATCTCGGCCTGCCGCACCCACCCACAGACTGTTTCCGGATGCCCGATCCCCAGCAGCTCGGCAACCGCTCGCATCGCCGCCCACTCCGACGGGTGCTGGTCCCGGATCTCCATGAACATCCGCACGGCCCGCTCACGCAACTCGGCCGGGTACTTCTTCCTCGACGACCCAACTCCATCCTCTCCAAGAGATGAAGGTCTCCGGACATGCCGGGGGGATTCAGAAACAGTTGCCCTGCATCTTGCGTCCGCATGCGTCGTGTGTTGTGAGGCCCTTGAACGCATTGGGGTGGGTGCGGCGGACTGCCGCACGGGGTGATCGTGGGCTTCGCGATGCGAAGCGAGCTTGTATGGCCGTTCATGTCCGGAGGACCTGGCGTTTGAGGTTGGGGCCCGGCTTGCTGATTCGCGCAATCGGTGGCTGCCCTCGCTGTTAGCGACCCCTACCCACGTCGGGCGACTTCCAGTAGTATCGGACGCGATTCAGCCGCGGAGATCGGTTGCTGAGCCGAATTCGGTGTGCCCCGGTACATCTCACCGAAGGCCAGTGCCGGGTGTGGTGCACCCAGTTGCGCGGGCACTGATCATGTTGGTCGACCGGAATGTGTGACCCCTGACTTACCGACCGGGCGGTAGTGGAGGTTTTCGCATGCCCAACTCATCGCGCAACACGGCTGCACTGTCCCGAATGGCCTGTACGGGAGAGGTCTTCGAAGCCGCGCGGGCCGGTACAGGTCGCAATCGCGCACAGCCTTTGGAAGCGCATGGGCTGGATCATTGCCTACCGGCTCAGCGCGACTTACGGGCCCTGCTGGCGTATGCGTTCTGCATGCGGGATGACGGCGCGACTGAAGGTCCTGCGTCGTGGGATGTGAGCATACTGTCGGCCTACACCATCACTATGTCGCCGCGCTTCTCCGAGACGGTCCTGATCACCGACGCGCCGGACAACGTGACAGGGCGGCTGCTCGGGCTTCCAGGTCTTCGTCTCCGAAAGTGCTGCGGCGGCGATACTTTCGTCATGCGCCACTTGCCCACTGGAGCAGATCTCGTGGTCACGGCGAAACCATCAGGGCAGATCTCCACGAGGGAGCACCGTTCGTGGAGACCGATCACCATGGATGAGCCATTGACAGCGCATGAACGCAGCGAGCTGGCCGACGTCCCTCACATGAGCAACGACGCCAAGCGGCTGCTGGGCGGCATCTTCTGTCGTATCTCGACTTCGGACCCGGCAGGCAAATGGGCGATCGGCAACTGGTTCTACGACCCGATCCGCGTTTTCGTAGATGGCCCCGAGGAGAGAAGCCGCACCCTGTCCGGGATTGGTGATGCGTGGGAACTGCGCTGGGGCCCTTACCCTTACGCGGACGATCTTGCCGCGAGTCTGACGTCACAGCAGATCGGGCTTGCCGACGCTTACGCAACCACCGGCGACAATCACCTCGTCCTGGGGCTGGGGAAAGCGACCATCCGCTTGTACGGCAAAATCCGGCCGTTGATTGACAGAAGATCAACTTCGGCACAAAGCGATTCAGTAGGTGGGGCGCGATGAAGCGATCGTCCTGCCGACACCAGCCGTCCCAGCTTGGAAAGGGTGACGGCACGCTGATCGAGATGATTGCGATGACGCTGGCATGCGATGAACACCTGCGCCGCGCCAAATCGCTACTACTCACCGTAACTCTGTGCGCAGCACTGTTGATGCCGGGCGTTGCCGCTTTCATGACAGCAGTCGCAAGTCATCAGGGCCTACTCTTCACCGGCACGCTTGCCGGAGGTTGTGGACTGCTGGCTCAGTACCGCGCACGCACGAGTAGGCACATCCGCCGTCCAGGTGGTTTCCGACGCAGGAGGCAGTCAGACCTGCCCAACAGCTGACCCAGGCGTGCAGCCACTCAGACCGGGTACACACCTACGATGACTAGGCGTTTTCCAGTTGCCCATGTTTTGCGTGTCCTGCCCTGGGCACGAATCTACGACAGGGTCAACTGCAGGGGATTGACGCCCATGCGATGGCAAAACTGCACTCTTGTCCGATCGCTCATGTCCGGCATGGTTGCTGGCCAGCCGTCGTGGCTTGTCATCAAACCCGCCATTTAATGGCTGACGTCAACCAACGAAACCCGCGCACGCCAACGCTAGTAATCGACATCACAGCCAGAACTGGGCAAAATTTCAATATATCCGCAGCTCATAGGCTCACCGAACCAACGACACCCAACGCTGCCAACTCTTGACAACGACATCCATCGCACCCTAGTTCGATGTGAGTACATGGAGTTACCCAGGACCTCGGTGGCGCGAGGCGCTCAAGACTTTGCTTAGGCGTCTCACCTGATGGCTATCTCGACCGTTCCCAGACGAGCCCTGGTGCACGCCACATAGAGGACCCGGTGAGATTCTTGGTGCGGGCGCAGTCCTCGCTGCAGCGACCGTCGCTCAGTGGTGCCCAGACAGACACCAACGCGATCCCATTCGCGACCTTTCGCCTGATGGGCCGTCACGCCCGGCACACAGGTAGTGCCTATTCGGAGCCGTTCACCGATCATCCACAATCTTTGGAGCATTACGCTGTCCGGTTCCGCGGGCAGTGCGTTGCCCGATTCCGAGCACCGGAACATCTCGGCGAGATGGTCGTACACCTCGAAGAGATCGCCGGCGTCCGCTGAGTCGGCGAGTCCCTGCATTGCTTTCGTAAAGCCTGGTTGCATCGCCTCGACCCCGGCATCTGTGAGCCCCAATGCAAGAAGGGCTTCCGCTTTGAAAACGGCGCCCATCCCGGTGAGCTGGCGAGCGGACAGGTCCAAGAGCACGGTCGCGAGTCCATAGGATATGTCGTCACTGGCGGCACCCCATGCGAGCGGAACGATCTCTGGGCGACCGATATCCCACAAGTTCTTCCAATTGGGGGCGATGACGATTTCACAGTCGGTTCCCGCAATACCGGACCGTAGTTCGACTCCGACACCAGTTCGAAGGTCTCTAGCCAGTTCTTGCTGCTCACTCGAGCGGAAACGGAAGGATTTCGACAAGTACAGGGTCTCCATGGCCAGGCTCTCCGAGAGGCCGGGGACCTTCTCGGGGCTGGCGCCGCGGAATCCATACAACGCTTGCCATGGGTCACCGATAATGGTGATCTCGCAGCCGGACTCTGCAGCCAGCTCGACAAGAAGCAGATCCAGCTCGTTGGCGTCATACACCTCGTCGACGATCAGGCATCGGATGGTTTCACTCAGCCTGCGCCCGACGTGATCTCGGATTTGTTCTTTGGCGAGCGCGGTATGGAGGACCGAGCGGATATCGTCATGCGTGCAGTGTCCATTCGCTATCTGGGCGTTCACATCGGCTTCGCTGGGCACCGGTCGCAAGTCGATGCTTTGGCGGGCCACCGCGATGCCGTCGTCTTGGTAGGTTGCCACCCAGGTCCTGTAGCCCTGGGTGTGGGGAACCAGTGCTTTCCACGACTCGTGGACGGTCAGCGCGGTATGACCGCCGGGCCATTTGATTACTCTGCTGTGGAGAAGGTCCTGCACCACTGTCTGGACGAAGGCGTCGATCGTGCTGATTCGGTGTGGCCATTGCAGCACTGAGGGACCCCAGGTCGATTCCGTCCGCACTCGCAATTCGCGAGTGGCGGATTTGGTGAAACTCACCGCAACGACGGCTCGGTGGTCACGCGAACCACCATCGGTGAGCTGGATCCGATATCGGAGACAGCCAAACCGCTGAGCGGCGACGGTTGTCTTGCCCGATCCCGGCGCGGCCTCGATAACGACGAGTGGCAATCGCGTGCCCGCAGCGACGATCTGCTCCGCGGTCAGTGAACGCAGGAGCGGACCGTTCGGAGAGACAGTCAAGCCGGCTCCGAGAACGTGTCAGCCAGGAGCGATTCCGTCTGGTCACCCGCGCCTTCTTGTCCGTTGCCATTGTCGGTGCCGTACAGAAAATCCAGCATGTCTGCGATGCGTTCGGGCACAGTTACCAGAGTCCCGTTTTCGACTGCCTGTGTGATCTGTTCGGCGACAGCCAATGCGAACTCGCCCTTTTTCTTGGCTCCTTTTCCGGCCGACCTGACCTGAACCTTGTTCTCCACCTTCGCACTCTGAAAAAGGCAGAGTATTGAGTCGACGGTCACGGGACCTTCGGGGTCCACATTGATGTCGATAAGGGCTTTTTCGATGAGGGGCTCGTTGCCAGTGACCAACGTGGGTTCCAGAGTCGGGTGACTCAGAAAGGCTCGAACAATTTCGGTGTCGTGTTGGTTCAGCCAGGCCGGGGGTGTTGGTTGTTCGTGAAGTTCTTTGTCACTGTCTGTCAGGATGGCCAGGCGGTCACAGAGTTCGTGTTCCCGGGTTGCCAGCAACCGGACCGGCCAAGATCCGACCTTGGTCCCCATTGCCGTGATGGTCAGCGCGTCCACGAACGCCTGTTTGCGGAAGTTTTCCCCTGCCCATACTCGGGCGAGCTCACGGATGAGCACCACCTCGGTAACGCCCTCGACCAAGAGCACGCGTTCGGCGAAGATCGAGGCTGTGCGAGTGGCATCCAGGTGCAGCCGCGCCTTCCGCAGCACTTCCTCTCTCCCGGTCATGGGGATGGTGGCAATAGCGCGACCAACACGGCTCCCGTCGGCACGCTTGCGCATGACGACGACATCTTCGGGCCGGGCAGCGGTGATCACCTCTGGGGCATGACTCGACAGAATTATCTGTAGCTCTGGCCGTTCCTGCACAGTTCTGCGGAGATGCCGAACCAGTCGATATTGCAGCTGCGGATGTAGATGCGCTTCGGGCTCTTCGATGACCAATGTCGCGTGAAAGGGACTCTCCTGGAAGAAGGAGTCCTCCGTCAGCCTCGCTTCCTCCAGGGCCTGCGCCAGTTCACCTTCGGCTCCGGCGCGCGCATCCGCGTCAACGTCCGCTGACGTATCCAAGTCGAGAACCGATTCGCTGCCTTCGGCGGGAGGTTCAGTAGGCGATGATGGAGTGCCCGCTGTCGAGTCCGGAATCGCTGCGAGGACGACTGCCATGTGTAGAAGATTGACGTAGCCGAGCCCCGAAACGTCGAGCGGTCGAGCGTAGGCGCGTCCCTCCATTACAGCCAGCATCATTTCCAGCACACGTGCCAGGTAGCCATCATCGACCCGCTGTCCACGCACGTAGGGCCAGTGTGTCGAGACTCCTGCAGTCAGCGAGGTGAGATGCGCTGTAATGCGCTCCTCCACCGCCTCGATGACAGGATCTTCACTGAGGTCCTCGAGAAGCCTCCATGCGCGCGTGCGGAGGCCGGTCAAATTCCTTGTGTTGTTCAGACGCTGCTGCTGCGCGCGAAGAAGCTCCACCAGAATCCGTGCCTCGCGCCGCGCGAGTTCATCCAACGGGTTGCGATGCGCCGGAAGGTAGAGCAGCTTGATCGCCTTGCTGGTTTCCGGGGGCAAACCGAACCATTGAGCTCGGATAGAACCGAGACTCCCGGAGAGCGTCCTGGTCCAGGAAGCGACCGTATCCCCAGGGGACATGCCGACATACTGGGTCAGGATTTGCCGCCCGAGCGGACCTTCTTTGCCGAAAAATTCTAGATCGTAGTCAATTTCGATCTCCCGAGTACCGTTCCCCAGCCCTGCTGAGCTGAACCGACCCAAGCTCGGAAAGACTTCACCGTGTCCCAGATAGGCGGCATCGCTGAACGTCGTCTTGCCAGCATTGTTCGCGCCCACCAACACCGTGAAACGCGCCGGTAGGCGCACCTCAAGCGGAACTTCGGCACTCGCTCGCAGCCCTTGAACTCGCAAACGGCTCAAATGCACTCTTGGCACTCCCCCTGGTTGTTTGCTGGACGCACGCCTAGCCTACTCACGGCCCTATCACCTTTGTGCGACACTGCAACCCGCTGCCGTAGCGGGTCAATTCGTCGTGAAGTCAGAGTAGTGGCCATCGTTCGTGGCCGTCGTCGGCGCGGTGTCGACGGCGCGTGTCGACGGCGCGGCCCGGACGCGGCGTGCTTAGCCGGGCAGCCCGCCTTTGAGGGTGCGCACGCTCACCGAGCGTGTATCTTCACGCCCAGTCCGCACCACTACCCCGCACTCCGAAACGAAGGTCGCCCGTGGAGGCGGCGCGAGGCTTTCCCGGGACTTCCGCTCGGCCAATTCCCGCGCAATCTCCTCCGGTTCCAACCACCCTTCCTCGGGAGGCTGCACACCGGTTGCCGACTCCGGGCAGATCGATGTGCTCCCTGGAATGTTGTGGGAGTACAGCATTCCGGTCCGACGCAGAACTTTTGTGTTGCGCCCACAACTAGAGCAACGATACCGCCGCGTCGGTGAGATGTCCTCGCGTGCAGGCAGACCTTCAGTAGCCGCCTGCTCATCAGGTTCCATCACCTGCGAACCGGATGCCGGACACTCATGGTGCGAGCATGGTTTCGAGTGGCCGTTGAGCCGCCCAGTCTTCCGGCTCGCGGCCGTCACCTTCCCGCAGTCCTCGCACAAGTGCTCCACGCTGAACGGACTGCGCCCATAGAACGGCATGTTCACATCATGCCTGTCAGTCCTGTTGAAGGCAGCGAAATCGATTTGATCTGCTGATTACCGTAGCTACCACAGGGATTCAGTCGTAGCCACGATGCATGAAGGAGATCGCGGAATGGCAAGCCGGGACGCCGACCCTACGGTTGGTCCGCGAACAGACCGACACGCAGCCAGGCGAGCCAACCGCGAGATTGGAAATCAGGCCGAACAACGAGGCCGTGGTGTTCCACCGACGGTCGAAGGGTTCGAGCGCGAATTCCACGAGCGCGGTCATGATGGTATCGCCGAAGCTCTGCTCTCACGGCACAACCAACGGATGGAGCGCATCGTCGCGGTGGGTGTGATGACACAGCAAATCGTCTTGCCGGTGTTGTCTAGCTCCATGGCGTTGGGCTTCGTCGCCGAACAACTCGGCGCCCACGAACTGCGCCCGACCATCATTGCAGGTCCGACGTGGGCGGATCATCTGGCCTGGGGGTTGGACAGCGTCAGCGCGGCAGTCCGCCTCCTGCTCGGCCTGCAACCGATCGGCGCCGCGATCATCGCACGAACCCAGCTCGAACGCTGGTCGGCCAACATGGCATTCAACACCGATCTCAACCAAGAACCAGGCGAAGACACCGCAACGTGGATGAATCGCCTCTGGAACCACTGCGGCGTCTGGTTACCGAAACACAAGCGGCAGATCGGAGACTTGTTCGCCGAGCTGAGCGAGCTCATGCATGCCCGCGGCCCGCTGATGCCATTGGTATGGCTCGACGCCGTCGAAATCACCGACGCTCCCACCAGCGATCACGTCAAATTAATGGAGAAAACCTGCGAGGCGCTCGTCTTGAGCCTCGGTCATTTGCGATTGTGCCTGGCCACTGCTGTCGAGGATCAGGGTGCCCCTGAGCACGCGGAAGCTGTAGCTGGCGTTCGACTTGTAGCACCTGCCCGGAGTTGGGTGCCCAACCTCGGACCCTGGGTATGGCCGATGACGCCGGGCCACTTCGACATTCCTGTCGTTCAGGACTTCATCAACGGTATGCAGGGCTACTTCCACATGGTCTCAGCCGCGCTCCATGCCGACCATGAACCCGAACCCCCACGTGAAGGATGGCCCCTCTACAGCTTCGGCCACCACCGATTCCGAGCAATGGTCATGGCGGTGACGGCCTCCGATCAGGACCGAAAAGTGATGGGCGAGAACCCTGACCACACGATTCAGGACACGATGATCAACGCAGACCTCGCCGCTGAGATGGCCGCCATGCTGGCTTCTTGGCTGCGGAACGATCCCGAACGCAAGCCGGTGGCCGACGCACTGGCCGTCTGTAGCTCAGCACTGCGCTCGGCAGTCTGGCTCTGGCTCGAGGACGACTCCCGTGCGATGGGCTGCCTACGAGTTGTGGTCGAACAAATCGCCCGTACACGCGCATGGCGCGTGAAACCCAACCGCGCAGCAAAGATCGAAACCAGCCAGAACTCCACTCCACGCGACTGGATCGAAGCCGCCGGATGGCGACGGCTGAATCTGTTCAACCGAGCCCTCGGAGAGTTCGCCCACGGTGCGACCACCGCGGACTGGGCTCTCGCTCGCGACGCACTGGTCATCCTCCAGCACAACGCGGACACCAACGAGCACGCCAACTTTACAGGACGAAGCCACGCTATACGGGCATCGATCCTCATCGTCAGCCGAGAATGCGCCGCGTGGGCAGACAGCTTCGGAAGCCCCCTGGGAAAGGCTTATCGCAAAGTCATCGACATGGACGACAACCAAGCAGACGCTGTGATCGAGGGACTGATGAACAGAGCATGGGAAAGGCGCGGTACATCCTTGCGGTAACTCCCTCATAGGCTTGCGCAGGGCGGCCGACCTCGACGGCCCCGACGGATGCGCGCCAGGTCGAATCGGGAATGGGAGTGTCGGAGCTTCGGCGGATCTGATCTCGATCCGATGAGCCGAAGCTGATCGTTCGGCAGGAAGGGCCGACTCATGTCGGAGACACTGGCCGCCGTGGCGAAGAAGGATGCGGCGGAGACGAAGAAGCTGCCCGAGCAGCTGCTGGCCCGGGCCAAGGAGCAGGGGACCGATCTGGTCGGGCCGGGTGGGCAGCTCAACCAGCTGACCAAGACCGTGCTCGAAACCGCCTGGAAGCGGAGATAACCGAGCACGTCGGCTATGAGAAGCATGGCCGGGCGGGCGGGGAACGGTCAACTCCCCCAACGGAACTCGTTCGAAGAAGGTGATCGCAGAGGTCGGTCCGGTCGAGATCGATGTGCCGCGTGACACGGCATCGTCGTTCGAGCCGCAGATCGTGAAGAAGCGTCAGCGGCGCCTGACCGGGGACGATGAGATCGTGTTGTCGCTGACCGCGAAAGGCCTAACCGCTGGTGAGATTTCGGCGCATTTCGCCGAGATCTATGGTGCGTCGATCTCGAATGACACGGTCTCGGCGATCACGGACAAGGTGGTCGCGGAAATGACCGACTACTTGGATGCGGGTAGTTCCGCGATCAGCACATCGGCGCATTCGGTGCGGTCCGCGCGAGTGCTCACCGGCTGGTCGCAGCAGGTGGCCATCACGTAGAACACATCGCGTTCGGTCAGCCAGTCACGCAGGTAACCGGCTTGGCCGTGGGCTTCGTCGGCGGTGAACCACGTGAACGGCCCCTCCGCGGCCAGGACCCACTCCAGCATGGCTATCACCTGCCGGGGGTTTGGTGGCAAAGGCCACCTCATCGGGGATCCCCGCCGCCCGGCAGCGGTCCCGGTCATCGGTCCAGGACTGGGGAACATACAGCTCCCGGGCGAGCAGCGCGTGCCCGGGCCGGGATGCATACGCCAGAAACACGCCGATCAAGCAGTTTTCCGTCCGTGCCGCGGTTCCCGAATACTGGCGTTGCACCCCGGCCGATTTCACGCCCTCTTCAGGAAACCGGTCTCATCGGCGGCCACCACCGCCTCGGGATCGCCCAGGTGGGCGACCACATATGCGCGCCCACATCATCGCGGACCCCGTCGACGTCCCAGTCCGCCTGACCCCGCAGCCGCTGTATCCCCTCCGGGCCCGCCTCACCAGCACGCTCGGCCAGTGTCCACCCGTTCCTACGTTCCAAACCCACCAACAGCCCCGATACATATTCACGCACCCCAGCCCGCGGTTCCGAAAGCGCGAACCGCCCCCAACCCGCAACATCAACGAATCCAACTCCGCCACAACACGATCCAACACCACACACCAGATCTACCAGCACCAACTCGCATAGGTGTCGTTGGAGTACTAACCACTCCTCCTTTCGTGACGTTACTTGGCGGCGCAGCGTCGATCAGCTGTAGTCATCGCCGGTCACGAGTGTTCGTCTCCCAGGTCCATCCTGGTACCGCCTCAAGCTGGGTCTCCAGCTCCGCGGTCAGCAGATCTCGAAATCGTCGTTGCTGATGGACCCACTCGCCCAGTTTCACCGCGTTCTCCCGATGCTCACGCGGAACCCGCGAATGTCCTTCCCGCGCCATGAAATTCAGCAGCGCCGCGTACGCTTCGGCCCACGCTGGCGCGATCTGCCCGGTCCCGAACGCCTCGTCGACTCGGCCGATACGCCTCCAGCGCTGCAGCAGTCGCCGCGCGGCGTCGCGGCCGGTGCGGCTGCCCGCGCCCGCGGCGCGCCAATACCAGGTCTCGGCCTTGCCCAGCTCGCCGCGCTGTTCCAGCACCGCGCCCACCCGCGCCAATTCCTCGGCGTCCAGCGGTGTCGCCGACACCCACCGCCGTGTGCGAGGAATCAGCGACTGCTGGTCATAGGTGAAAAGCGCTGTGTCCCAGTCCGAGAGCAGGTCATCATCGAGCAGAACGACCGGCACGGGATCGAGCAGAAACGAGGTATCCACCGCGAGCCAGCTCACCGGGCTCGGCCGCCCGATAGCGGCGTCAATCTGCGCGCGGTAGGCCTCCTCGAGGTCGACCAGGACTGACCAAGCCGCATGCAGCAACGCTGAGGCAGACAGGCGGGCCACTGACCCACCGAAGACAGTGCCGGTGACGAAGTCGGCCGTCACCGGTTTGGTGTCTTCGAGCAGCGTGCCCGCACGGTTGACGACGTAGCCCTCGCCGAGTGTCGCTGCAAGCGGCACGATTTCCGCGCGGATGTCGGTGTGGCCGTCGGCCAATGACAGCGCCCGCCCCGTACGCATCATCTGCACCGACACGATCGGCAACCGCGCGCGCTCGAAGCGGTCGAGCAGCTGTTGCGGTGAGGGCCGCGCCGTCGACGCGGTCTCGTCCGCGCGGGGAAGATCATCGTTTTTCTGCCCGAGCCAGGCCTCACGGTCGGTGCCGGACAGGTAGAGCTGCCCGTCGCCGACCTGCCACCGCACCGGTGTACGGGCATGTCGGCCACTGTGCACGATACGGCAGGTGCGCACCGCCAGGTTCGGCAGCGCGGTATGCATGATCTGCTGCAGGGCGGGCTGGGTGCCCCGCAGAGTCAGTCCGGCGAAGGTCTCGATCCCGACATTGGTGCCGACGCGATGCCAGAACTCGGTGAAGTCTCCCGGTATCTGCTCGATGAGCAGCTTCAGCCGATCCGGCGACAGACTCGCCCCACCGTCGCCCAGGCGGCGCGGGAACAGCTGCGGTGCACCACCGCCGGCGATCCATAGGGTCTCGAGCACCGCCGACAACTCCGCGGCCTGCGTCCCGGTGAGCAGATCCTCGATCGTGGCCAACCCCGCGGCCGTCGATTCCGGGTCCGAGACCATCGCGCCGGCGAACCCGTCACTGACCAACCGTGCGCATAGCGGCCATAACGGGGCCGCGCGACGAAGGAGGATCACCGCCATGCGAAAGCTCATAGTCCAGCAGTGGGTTACCGTCGACAACATCGCCGCGGAGGAGGACGGCAAGCTCAGCTTCGTATCAGGGGAGCCTTCTCCCGACAAGACCAACAAGGCGTTCAAGGCGAGCATGCGTGCTCATCCGCCGTCAGTGGTTGGGCCGTGGTCTGGTTGAGGATTTGGTCGATTGCGTCTCGGAACTCCGGGCTGCGTTCCATGAGCCGACATAAGGCGGGAGGTCACCGTTCACCCGTTCCCGTGCTGTCTGATGGCTGCTGGCCGGGCGAAAAGAACAGCGAAATGCCCAGCCGGAGACGGTATGGATCGATCGCTGTTTCGAGCTTCGAGTACAGGTCCGGCCTCAGAAGCAGATCCGTGCCGTGAAGTGCCGGCGTGAGCGGCTCGTAGTTGCCGTCGTGTATGAGGAAGCCACGCCATTGGCGGCAAACCAGCGCCGGACCTTCACCGTCGATGAGGGTAAGGCGCAAAGCTGGAGTCTCGGGGCGAAGACCTAGGAGCGTCACGAGTTCGATGCGCGGGCCCAGTAGGAACGGGTGGAGGCCGGCACCGCGGGCGGGGTCTGGTGTACCTGGCTCTTCGCTGAACCGTAGGAGAGAGGTGAGCGGGCCAGTAGTGGTGGCGAGGATCATTTGAGCTCGCTCTTGGTCTAGTGACGGAACTAGTGCGGTGTGGGGGCGTGACCAGATGATGGGGCGCGAGTCGGCGAACGGCAAAGACCGTGCGGTTGGTTGGCCGTCCGAAGTCTCTAGCCCGGTTGCGAGGAGCATCTGTCGGCTGGGCTGTTTCGGACTGCGGGATTCAAACGTGAACTGGCGCTCCATGAGACCGATCTGGACCCAGCCTGTGTACGGCGGTTCCGCGCAGTGGGCTGGTTCGGTGTTGGCTAATTGATGCCTTCCGGCCAGCGCTCGTGCTTCTGGTGGAGGCCAAGGAGCGTCTTCGGTTTCGACCCAGGGCACAGGCGGCAGCGACCAATGGAGCCTCGTCGGACGCGTGGACGGACGCGGTACTCGTGCTCCTTCGCTGCGGATGGCCCAGGTCGCGCTGGGAGCAACGCCGCTGGCGAGTCTACGCTCGAACGGGATGGGGTCGACTATTTCGCCCGCCATGGCAAATGCGGTTCGGGTGCCTGCTGCAGCGGTTTGGAGTGCGTCTTCTGATGTTTCTTCGTGTGCATAGTAGGCCGGCGGCCTGTCTGGGCCGCGCGACCTTAGCTGCCTGATCTGCGCTTTGCCGCGTTTCAAAATGGTTTCGGCACGCTCCGCGAGGCGAGACTCGATTGCTTCGCGCAGGCCGGGCGGATCGCCGCTTACATCGAGCCGCTCGGCTAGGTAGTGTTCGATCATCGCTTCGGCCTGTTCGCGAGGCGCGGGGTCGGTCATCGCAGCTCATCGAGTGCGTTGGCGATGCCGAGTCGGAGAGCAGCGTCGGGTTGGGACGCGGGCGGGCCAGGTACCGGATAGCGATGGCATTCAAGGATTTCGCCAGCGAGGACTCTGACTGAGAGGCGGTCGCTTCTTGCCATATCGGTCAGCCGCGCGGCGAGCCCGTCGGTGAGTTCTCCTTGTGGGAGATGGTCTCGGACGGTTTCGAGAAGCCAGGTGGTGCGTCCCGCATCGAAGTCAGCTTGGAGTATGGGGATGAGCGCCGCCTGTGCCAGGGCGGGGCGGCAGGCGATGAGGAATGCTGTCGCAAGGAGCGCGAGGCGTATCTCTTCGCGTTTTGGTCGGGCAATGTTGGCGATCGCAAGGTTTGCTAGCCCGACGTTGAGATCACTGGGGTTGTCGGGACTCGAAAGCGGTACGTAGGGCGGGTGGCTGCGGGCAGCGGTGCCGGGGATGCGGCTCTCGAGGCTGGTGAATGCTGTGTTCCATGCTTCGACGGCAGTGCCTCCCAGTCCGCTAGCGGGTTGAGCTGCGAACGCAGCGATGACGGCCTGGACGATGCCGTAGAAGCCTCGGTCACCGGTCTCGATGTTGTTCACGATGGCGGCTGCGAGCGTTCTTTCGGCGATGTCTGGGTGGAGCGCGCGGGCTTTGGTCCAGAGGTCGACGCGTTCGCGTCCTGCGAAGGTGCGCCATCCTCCGCCGCTTCGGATTCGGGTGTAGGCGAGGGTGTAGCAGTAGCTCGCGACCTGCTCCAGGTTCCGGATGGTCGAGTCGCACTGTCTGGCGATGCCGTCAGCGAGGGTAGCGAAGATTTCGTGGTTGGACATGTAGTGCAGTTCGCGTGCGACAGCATCAATAGTCCTGATGCCAGCATCAGGTCCGTCGGCAGCTGTCGCTTCGAGGATGCGCCACCCTATGGCGTTGACGAGGGCGTCGAGGTCGTTCGGGTCGGAGCCGTAGTTCTTGTCGTCATAGTGGCGCGCCGCGATAACGGCTCCACGGGGGCCAGACGGCAACTTGAGACGTTGAGTGCTGTCGAGCAACTTCTTCGAGTTGCCAGGTCCCCTGAAGGGGTGGTGGCGGTATCCGCTGTTGTTGGTCTTTTCGGGTCGTGGTTCTCGGGCGGGGAAAAAAGGGCCTCCGAGTTCTTGGACAGCTGCAACGAGTTCGGGGGTCGCAATCGACTCGGGCATGTCGCGCGAATACATCAAAGCCTGATTGTCGTAACCGGCTGCCACGTTGTTCGCGAAGGTCGCGAGCGCGATGTCGGTTTGGTGGGTGATGCTGAGCTCGGATTGGAGATTTGTGAGGATTTCGACGTCGGTTTCGGGCCGTCTCCAACTGGTGCCGGTGGTGAGGCGCAGTGCGGCAAGCGCGACTGGGTCCGCGATCGCGGTGTGGGTTGTTAGTAGTTCGACCTGGGCGAGGTGAGCGAGATAATCCTCGAATCCGTACTCGCTGACGAGTAGCGCAGCCGCGTTGGTTGCGGCTGCGATGGGGTCGATGTTGGCGGAGAGTTCCCACCAGGAGCCAGGTACGTGATGGGTTTCGCGACCGTCGGTGTGCTGGCTGACCAGATACGCGGGGTCTTGGAGACGGGCAAGGGCCGCACGGGCTGCATCGATATCGACGGTTGCAAGGTCTTCAACGGCGTCGACGAACTCTGTGATGGTGACATCTTTGTGACCGCCGTATGCACCGAGAAGATGCGCGGCTCGCTTCCAACAGTCGTCAGCTTCGGTTCTTGCGCCAGCGTCGAGGCAGATGCGGGCGGTCGCCACTTCGAAATCGGCGGTTACCGAGTACATGGTGTGTGTGTCGTCGCGTGCGGCGCGCACGGTGGGCAGGAGCTTGTGGATGGGTTCGATGCCGATGACGTCGGAGACGCGGCTGAAGATTCCGAGCAGGTCGTTTGTGGCGAGCGGCCCGTTCTCGGCCATGCCGGCCAACGAGGTGGTCGTCCCCTCACCGATGGCGGTGAGGTGGTCGAGGACTGTGTCGAGGTCGTCGGGCTGGACGACGAGCAATGCACGCTCGATGACATCATGAATGTGGGAGTGGATGGAGTAAAGGTCGACAGCGCGTGGTATGCCGGTGAAGGGTGATGCTTCTGCGGCCAGCTGTTTGAGCGCGACCCGGACTGCCGCCGATGCTGCGTCAGGGGTTGTGACACTGTCGGCGACTTCTTCCCGCAGGCCGACAGTGGCGATGGTGAACCGCAGCCAGGCGCGGAAGAATCCCTCACCGGTCAGGGCAGCGCTGAGCTTGATGGGCGTACTGCGGTCGAGGGCGTGAGCGAGTGTGAGCAAGGCGAGCCAACGTTCGACGAAACCGGACCGATCGACGCTGCGCTCATCGAGAAGAAATTCGGTGGCTGCCCGGAGGTCACCTTCGAGGTCAGTGCTTCCGAGACCCGCAACGATGTCGGCGGGGTCGATTCCATATTTCAAGTAGGCGCGGATGTCGCCGCCCGGCACACGGCTCCACGCTTCGCGTGCGAGGTGGTCCGCGTGCGGGAGACCTGCCACTCCTTTGGAGGCGAGGTCGGCGAGCGTGATCCAGACTGTCGCGATGTTGCCGGGATTGGTCATCGCACGTGCTGCGTTGACGAGGTCCTCAGCTGGCAGGCCAGCCACGAGGACCTCGACGAGGTCACGGAGAGGTGGCGTTCCTTCGTAGCCATCGAGATGGCCAGCAAGAATGGCGACATCGATGGGGCCTTCGTCTGTTGGCCTGAGCCGCAGATGTCCAAGTTGTATCGCCAAGTCGACGTGCCCGTTGCTGTCTGGGCCGTAGTGGGTGTTCTCGGTTTCGGCTTCGCGCTCGTGTGCCGCGATGTATGCCTCCCAAGGCGGGGCCGCCCCGGCCCGGTCGACAGCCTCGCATAAGCTCAGTCCCCAACGAGCAGTAAAGGTGGTGCGCCCTTCATACATGAGGCGTTCGGCGACCACTTCGGCGCCGAGGATGCCGACGACCACGTCGGCGTATTCGACAAGTGTGTCTGGAAGCGATTCGTATTCGTAGACGGCCACCGCTCGGCGGGCCTCGAGGCACGTCATCAGCATCGTCCAGTCACGGCAGGCTTGGGCTTGCCTGGTGACGACAGAGAGGACCTGCTTAATGGCTTCCGGCGGTTGGAGTGCAGTAACCGCACAGGTGACGAACTCGAGGTCGATAAGCGCCTTCAACTCGTGATACGCGTCGAGGTCTGCGAGTATCCGAGGTAGGTGTCTGAACGCGCGGGTGTCGGCGAAGAAGCCGCGGCCGGCAAGCCAATCTGCGGCACTTCTGCGGATGTACTGGGCCCACGCTTCCGGTTTGTCGCGGCGGATGAATCGGCTGAAGCTCTCGTGGTGAACCTTGAGCCCACCGAGACCGGGCAGAGAGTTCAGGACTGGAGCCAGTCTTGTGAGCGCGGACCCGAGGTACATTGCTACGACGGGTAGAAGCTGCCCCAATTCGTCCTGGGTAAGCGCGAAATCGCAGAGAGCGAGGGCGCCGATGGCGAGTTCTTGGTCGGGGGTCAGCGTGCTGAGCAGGTGTCGGTAGTACTCGTCGAGGTCAGTGGCTGTCTCGGGTACTTGGTTGAGGCGTTCGATGATGTCAGTGAGTGTGGCCGGTGCTGCACCAGTCCCGTCGAGGGGTGAGGTGCCCGTCGCGTGGCGGCACAGGTAAGTGGCGTAGAGCGCGTTGCCGTTCGAACGGGCTTCGAGAAGGTCGACGATAGTGCGCTTGTCGTCCGGGTCGGCCCCTGCACCGGTCATCGGGTTGTCGAGGACGCCGTGCCGTTGTGCGAGCGAGCGAAGTTCGTCGGTCGACATGCGCGGCATCAGCGTCGGTGGGCCCGATGCCGGGTCGGCGTTGTCGAGGTGGTCGCCCGGCTGGCTGGAGATCAGCATGCAGGTGCCGTCGGGAAGGCTGATAGCCCCAAGCCGGTCGACAAGGGTGCGTGACGGGTCCGCGGCGTGGCGGCCGCCGACCCGGCGGCCGAGGACTCGGTCGACGTGGTCGATTCCATCGACGATGAGGAGTAGCTGCTCGTCGGGGTACTTCGCACGGCAGGTTCTGATTGCTGTTTCAAGTGCTTCGGGGGTGGCAGCGAAGCGGGGCCGCAGCTCCGCGATAGCGTCGGGAACAATGGCTTCGAGCTGACTGAGGAGACTTCCGATGACGACTTCGGCGAGCACTCGTTCGTTGCGGTCTCTGTCGGTCTCGCCGAGCCAGCAGTGGTGGCGGACAACTAGCCAGTCGTGGGCGCGGTAGGCATCGGCGATTTGTTCGCAGAGCCATGATTTGCCCGATCCGGGTTCTCCAGTGAGGATGACCTGACCACCGGCAAGGGTAGTGGTGTCGATTGCAGCGTGAAGTGTGGCAGCGGCACCGGTTCGAGGGACCGCCAAGGCGGTATCGACGGGGTGCCCGTCTCGTACTGCGCCGAAGTCGGTGGTCAGCCGGAGCCTAGGTGCCAGGTCGGCACGGCTGAAGCAGCCATCGATTGCACGTGCTGCCGTCGCCGCGTGGGCCAGCGCGAGCGCGACGTCTTCTGCCGCTCGATTCGTATTGGGTGGGCGGCCGGCACCGAGTTCTTCAGTCGCTCGTCGGAGCAGCGCGGCTTCGGCGGGACCGGGCGCGGTAAAGCTAAGGGATGCTGCCGGAGCCGCAGTGTCGATGACCAGGCGCGCGCACGCTGCACGAAGTTCGTCGTCGGAGAAGTCCTGAAGGAGCGTCACCCAAGGTTTGTTGTCGCGGAGCTTCTCTGGGCCGAATCTGTATCGGCGGGTGGTGACGCCGGGTAGCGGGTCTCCAGGGTCGTCTGTAGCGCCGACCGGAAGCAGGACCTGCGCCAATTCGCTGTCCGGCTTGCCGTCGCGGACTACAACTCGATAGGTGCTGTTGGAGTTTTCATCGAAGTCATCGAGTAGTGAGCGCAGGAGCAGGTCGAGCCGGAGGTCGCGTTTGTCCGAGGAGAAGGTTGCTCGCTTAAGTTCACGTTCGATGGTGGTGTGCTTGATTTGGAGTCGAAGCCGATGCCCGGCAGCGTAGTTGATGGTGAGGTCGTCGAATCGATCGCCGGCGAAGCCTTTGAGGTCGACCGTGATGGTGATGGCGGTGCCGAGCATGAGGTCGACGAATGCGGTACCGGTGATTACGTCCTGGTAGGCGTAGCCGTGGTGCGGTGCCCGAAGTGTCATTTCATAACCCAGCAATTGCATCGGCGTAGTGGATCTCCGGCTGAATAGGACGGTGGCAGGCTCGCGTGTGCGACGTCGAGGGTTCATCGCTTGGCCCTGTCCAAAGACGAGGAATTTCGCCCCGGTGAGCGACTGTTGACCATCTGAATCGACAGAAAGTTCGATTCACGTCAAGACGGCCGTGCAGAACGGCAGCCTGGTCCCTTGAGGTGCCCGGGTTCGAAACCAACCGCTTCCTCCACCAACCTCGGTACGTAGATAGCCCCCGACGTAACCCGAACTCTGAGCAATGCCTCACCTACAAGGCACTGTCCCAGTTAGGTACGGGGGCACGGTCGACGTCTCCAGCCGCGAGCTCAAGCGCTATGTTGACTTCGGTGCGGCGCGAGATGAGCTTGCTCATCGCCCCTCGCCTCTGTTGTCCCAGTTGACCTCGACCGAATCGGCCAGGAAATCGGGAACGGTGGACGACCTCAACGCCCGACGGCTTCGCGTGGTGATCGCCCTCCCATGGTCGTGTGCGGATGCGCCCTGCGATCTGGGGTAGCGGAAACGTCTACGGTGCTGTGGGATCAGCGGTTCCAGTCGTATCCACAGCCCGTCGGTCGAGACCTCCACACGCACCAACAGATTGTTAGTCCGGTTGTCGCGCAGTGGAAGACGACACGCCGACTCATCACAACCTGTTTCATCCTCGCAGGGAGTACGTCCGGGTGTCACGATCAGACACAAGCGGTCCTGCCTGCGGTGTCCCGGTGAGCCCTTTTTCGCGGATGCGCGGCAGCACCCCGCCGAGTTGAAGTATAGATTTGCCCGCACCTGACACCTTGGACACGACGATCATGCCGGGCTGCTTCGCGAGCCACGAAGCAGTTGCAGCACAACAGCTATCGCAGTCGCAGAGTAGAGGGCGGGCGTGTTCGCTGAACCCCGTCGAGACCGAGGTACGACGACACAGTCATCACCGGCCGCCCCGCCGCACCCTCACTCGGCGCACACACGACCGAGTAACGCACTTGCTCCACAGGAGTAGTACGTGGGCTCGTCCTGGCGTTCCTCGACCACCAGCGATCCTGTGAGTCCGCCGCACCGGTAACGACGCTGACGGCGGTGGCCTTGCGGAAGGCACGGTGCTGCGCCTGCTACGCCCACGATCGCCTCGTCGACACCGACGATCTCTGCGACGAATGCCGCCGCGACTTCCCCCTCGCCGCCTGATCTCCCCAGTTGTCCCGCTGTAGGCGGGAACCGTTCCAGGTCCGCCGTAGTGTCCACTCCTGCGGCGGACCGGCCACCACCCCAGCGCTCTGCGCGTTCCGTGACCCCACCATCTGGAGGCACTCCCGTGACCAACCTCTGGACCGAGTTCCTCACAGACCATTGGCTTTCCATCACCCTACTGATCTGGCTGGCCATCGTGATTCGCCCGACCGCCAACCAATGCCGCTGTGACTGCCGCTGTTCGACCACGCCGCGCCCCAACCGCGATG
Source organism: Nocardia sp. NBC_00403 (assembly GCF_036046055.1). Lineage (NCBI taxonomy): Bacteria > Bacillati > Actinomycetota > Actinomycetes > Mycobacteriales > Nocardiaceae > Nocardia > Nocardia sp. NBC_00403. Next base: position 3,226,463 of record NZ_CP107939.1, on the reverse strand, counting down.
CCCGGTAGCCGGTCGCGCACGCCAGCCGCACATCCGAGCGGCGGTCAGGTATCTAACCGCATCAAGCCGGCAGTCACCTCTCATCACTCCGCCCACCCACTCCCACCAATCACCACCCTTACCTCACCCTCCCAACCAATCTCACCACCCCTTCCTCCCCAATCACTCACTCTCACACCCCCACATCCCTCCCCTCCCCTCATTTCCTCCTCTCTCGACAAGCAGACCTCTTTCATTTGAGGTAACGTTTTGGCAACGACCAGGGGATTTACTTGATTTGACGAAAAACTAGGCAACCCAAACCCTTGGCATCAAACACATAAGCGTGCTTGATTAATATATGACCGCGACCATCCATAAAGTCGTGGCAGGCAACGGGTATCAGTACTATCTGCGCAATGTCGCCGCGAACGACACATCCACCCGCGGCCGTTCCAGCCTCGCCGACTACTACTCCGCAAAAGGGGAAGCACCGGGTCACTGGCATGGCACAGGCCTGACTGCGTTAGGCGTCCAACCAGGTGATGAGGTCACCGAAGAACAATTGAAATCCCTGTTCGGGCTAGGTCGTCATCCGAACGCCGAAGTGATCGAAGCCCGCGTCTACGACACCGAGATGAGCAAGGGCGCCAAGCACAAAGACGCCACACGTGCAGCCGACCAAGCGTCGCGTCTAGGTAACCCATTCCGCGTATATGGCGAAGTTTCCGAGTTCAGAAAAAGGTGCGCGAACGCCTTCGAGGAATACAATTCCGCACACGGATTCGCCCCTCATGACGCTATTGCTGATGACGAACGGGCACACATCCGCACCCAGGTCGCGTTCGAAATGTTCACCAAACAGTACGATCGTGCACCCCTGGATGCGCGGGAACTGTCAGGCTGGGTGGCCCGCAACTCGCGCCCCAACACCACCGCGGTCGCTGGTTTCGACATCACCTTTAGTCCGGTCAAGAGCGTCTCGGTGTTATGGGCGGTGGCACCCAGGGCGGTGTCGGAGAAGATCGAGGCCGCTCACCATGCCGCCGTCAAGGATGCACTGCGGTGGCTCGAGGGGCACGGCATCTTCACCCGGCTCGGCCGAAACGGGATCCGTCAGGTCCATGTCGAGGGTCTCGTCGCGGCCGTATTCACCCATCGTGACAGCCGCGCCGGTGACCCCGACCTGCACACCCACGTTCTCATGGCCAACCGTGTGCGCACCCTCGACGGCACATGGCGCACCCTCGCCGGCACCACGATCTACCAAACACTCGTCACGGTCTCCGAGATCTACAACACCAGACTCGAACACCACCTCGAGCATCTCGTCGGCGTCGAGTTCGCCGAACGCCCCGGGCAGGATCCCTCGAAGCGTCCGATCCGTGAAATCGTCAATGTTCCACCGCGATTGATCACCGCCTGGTCGCGCCGCGACACCGCAATCACCGCCCGCCTGGGGCAGCTCGCCGCCGAGTTCCAACAGCAGCTCGGGCGCGAACCGATCCCGGGTGAAATGTATGACCTGGCCGAGCGCGCCACCCTCGAGACCCGCCCCATCAAGCACGCGCTGCGGTCCCTGGCCGCGCAGCGCAGCATCTGGCGGGCCGAGGCTGTGGCTTTGCTCGGTGGCCGGGACGCGGTGGCGCGGATGGTCACCGCGGCACTTGATCCGGTCCGACCTGCGCGCTCTGCGGTCACGACTCAGTGGATTACCCACGCCGCCGAGCACGTCGTCGAGGTCGTCTCGCAGCACCGGTCAACGTGGCAGCACCACAATCTGCGGGCCGAAATCGAACGACAACTACGCGGACGAGTGAGCGGCGAGGAGTGGCAGCAGGTCGCCGAAGCCGTACTCGCCGAGGCGGTTTCCCCGGCGCTCTCGGTTGCTCTCGAAGATCCCGACCTCACCGATGAACCTGAACTGCGGACTGTGCCGGTGTTGTTGCGTCGCCGCGACGGGACCAGCGTGTACACCTCCTCGGATGCGCAGTTGTATACGACGGCGCAGACGCTGTCGGTCGAACGACAGTTGATCGAGATGTCGGTGCAACCCGGCGGACGCCAACTTCCACGCGATCTCGTCGCGGCGGCGGTGCGCGACCACAACGCCCAGAATCCGGATCGCCCCCTGAACGCTGGGCAGATCAGCGTGATCGAGGGCTTCGCTGGCTCGAACCTGCGGGTGCAAACGACCAATGCCCCAGCGGGGTCGGGCAAGACCACCGCGATGCGAGTACTCGCCGACGCCTGGCATGCCAGCGGCGGCCAAGTCCTGGGCCTGGCACCGACCGCATCGGCCGCGGCGGTGCTGGGTGAGTCGATCGGTGCGCGCGTGGAAACCGTCGACAAGGTCCTCGACGTTCTCACCAAGCACACCCCCAGCCGCGACAACCTCGCCCTGGACCGGGAACAGCCGCCGTCGTTGCCGCAATGGGTGCTGCAAATCGACCCGGGCACGTTGGTGATCGTCGATGAGCACGTCAAGGTCGGCAACCTCAAACGCCTTCGCCTGCTGCGATTCCTAACCTCGCGGGGTGCGACGGTCCGCTGTATCGGCGACCCCCAACAGCTCGCCTCGATCGAAGCCGGCGGCGCCGATCGCGACATCGACCGGGCCGCACCCGAGCATTCACTCACCCTGACCCACGTCGTGCGGTTCGCCTCCGGCGCCGAAGCGACAGCGAGTTTGCAACTGCGCGACGGTGACCCCGCCGCACTCGGCTGGTATCTGGACAACGGCCGCATCCATGCCGGGCACCTCGGCGCCACCCACGACGACGCCTTCACCGCGTGGCTAACCGACCACCTCGCCGGCCGCGACACCATCATGTTGGCCGCGACCCACGACGTCGTGACCGAGCTCAACGCCCGCGCCCGCGCCGACCGCATCGCCCGCGACGGCGGTGAGGTTGGCGCGGAATGTGTACTCGCCGACAGACTTGCGGCCTCGGTCGGTGACCTGATTCGCACTCGCCGCAACAACCCACGATTACGCCTGGGCGAGCGTGACTGGGTCCGCAACGGCTACGCCTGGACCGTCACCGCCGTCCACGACGACCGCAGTATCACCGCCATCCACCGCCACGCCGACGGCCACAACGGGCACACGGTGCGAATTCCCGCCGACTATGTGAGCGCGCACGTGCGTCTGGGTTACGCGACAACGATCGATTCCGCGCAAGGAATCACCGCCGACTCGTGCCATGTCGCGCTCACCGGAGGTGAGTCGCGCCAACAGCTTTACGTCGCACTCACCCGCGGAGTACACGCCAATCACGCGTACGTGCCGACCGCTTTGGACGGTTCCGAAGGCTCGTTCTGGTCCGAACCCGCCGTATATCCACGCACCGCCGTGGAGATCCTGTTGCGCATTCTCGGTCGCGACGGTGCGCAGAAGTCGGCGCACACCATGCTGAGAGATGCGCTCGACCCGCATCACCGTATCGGTCGCGCGCTCGATATCTACCTCGATGCGATCGGGGTCGCCGCCGAAAACGCACTCGGCGCTGACGGTCTCGAGCAGCTCGACACCGCCGCGGAAACGTTGCGTCCGAACCTTACCGACAGCCCCGCCTACCCAGTACTCCGTCAGCATTTGGCGACGATCGCACTGTCGGGTCGCGACCCGATCGCGGCCTTGCACGCCGCCGCGAGTGCGCGGGAACTCGACACCGCCGATGATGTTGCCGCTGTGCTGGATTGGCGGTTGGATCCCTCCGGCGCACACTCCACCGGTAGCGGGCCGTTGCCGTGGGCGTCCGGGATACCTCGTGGGCTGCGCGCTGAGCGCGATTCCACCCAGCTTTCCGCGCGTGCGCGCATCGTCGCCGACCTCGCCGACCAGATCCGCACCGACGTGCAGGCCTGGACTCCCGTGTCGTCGCCGCATTGGGCGCGCCCGCTGATCGGCTCGGACCCGCGCCTGCTCTCTGATCTCGCGTTGTGGCGCAGCTCCTTACACGTCGATGACCGCGACCTACGCCCGACCGGTCCGCCTCGCTACACAGTGGCCGAACGCGAACACCAAGATCTTCTCGGCGTCCGCGTCACTGGCGCGCTCGGCGACCTCCATCTCCCCGCCAACAAATGGGCACCGGTGATCGAACGACTCGAAGTCCGAGTTATTGCAGATCCGTGGTGGCCGACCATGGCCGACAAAATCGAGGTCGCCAACCGATCGGGAATCGACATCGAAACACTGCTGATCCACGCCGCCGGGATACGACCGTTGCCCGACGACATGCCCGCCGCCGCCCTGTGGTCGCGACTGGAACTCGAACCATCCGCCGCCGACACTAGCACCGCCCACCACAACCTCCGCCCCGATTGGGCCCCGGAACTCCACGCGCTATTCGGTGACGACATCAGCGACCGCGTGATCAACGACCCGGCGTGGCCACGTCTCGTCGCCGCCATCGACCGCGCTACAGGTACCGGCTGGACGCCACGCGAACTGCTCACCACCGCAAATGAACTGATCCTCGGCGCCCAACCCGACGGCGCCATGAACCTGCGACCCGAACAACTCGCCAGCGCACTGGCCTGGCGCTGCGACGCGCTCCTCCGCGAACCCACTCACCTCGAACAACCCGACATCGATACCTCCATGGAATTCACCATGCGGGGCAAAGTGATCGAAGAACCCGACGCCGACAAACCGATCGAACCCGACTACGACCGGTTCGCGGTTCGCGTTACTCGCGCACTACCGTGCGTAGCTTGCGGGATCGGCCGGGCAGTCATCGACACCACCCCACGCCTGCCGCGCCGCAGCGACGACGGCCTGTGCAGTGAATGCCGCGACAACGACGAACCCGCCATACCCGACCACCACGCCGCCGAGCACATTCGTGCGCGCTGCGACCACATCGCCGCCACCCAACCACCCGCAACTGTGCGTGCCATGCTCCGGCGTGATTGGCGCGCTGCCCGCACCCTCTCAGAACGCCTAGCCATCAGCGCCTGGATCGACACACATCCGCACGAGGACACAACCCCCCAATCACAAGCCACGGCGCCAGACGACCCGCCATTGCAGAATCCGCTCATCGTTCTCAGCGACGAGCAACTACAGCAACAGATCGATGACGTTCACTTGCGCATCGAACTCGTCGATAACGAAACGGTCCTCTACGGCCCCGCCCTCGATCGGCAGGGCAGCGACGCGGATTACGACGGCGAAGTCCGCCGCCACCACGCGGCGCAGGAGGCGATCCGCAACGCCCGCTCCGCTGAGCAGGAACTCAGCGATGCCGTCCAGGCAGTTCAAGCCACGGCAACCGAACTCGACACCGCCCGCAGCGATCTCAAAGCCACACCCGCCTACCGTCGTGGAACACGCCGCGAAGTCCAGGCCCGCATCGACGCACTCCTCACTGAACAAAAGAACCGCACCGACACCCGAGAATCGGCACGCAGCACCGCCCTCAAAGCCCAACGCGATGCCGCCCTCTACGCCAGCGCCGCCGACGGGTGGGACCGGCTTCTCGCCACACCAGACCCCGAACGCACACCCCAGCGACCCGTCCAACAGGACACTGCCGCCGATGCTGATACCCGTGCTCGAATCGCCGACTTTCGGCGGCAAATCGATGAGCTACGGACCGAACAGCAGCGCCGCAGGATGCTCAACGAAGTTCAGCTGGCGGCCGAACAGCAACTGCGACATCAAACAAATCCCGACGAGAACGGCTCACTCGAGTTCATCGAGGCTCCGATCGCATGGGAGCCGGACACCGACTTGGGACTCTGACTTCCCTGCATATTCCTCCCGAGCTCCGGCGAAGTTGGGACGATCGGCGTGACCTTGTCGTCTCTGGGCAAGCCCGCCAGAGCTCTCCGTAGCCACCACTGCCAGTACCGACTTGGACGGCAGGCCGAGTTGACGTTGGATTCGCTCAGCGTCATTCTGCGCGTCGACGGCATCACCCTCGGCGACATCGCAGGCCGACTCGGCTACCATGACGCAGCCTCCTTCAGCCGCGCTTATCACCGCTGGACCGCCGTACCCCCGGCATACCGACCGCGACGTACCAGCTCCGCCGCCTCGAAGATCGCTGGGTTATGAGCCAACGGGAAACAGTTCCGGACGTAGCGCGCGGTATCGCCACGTCCTGTCCGTACAGGTCAGCGGCAGATCATTCGTCCGTAGTGTCCACGTGGTCCTACCATTCCCGATCAGTCACGCCCTGTCGTGATGCCAAATTTGATGCCAAACCCCCTGTCGCGACCAGCGATTTTGCCGTCCGCATAGATCGGGTCGTCGACCCGTAGCCATTAGGAGACTCCCGCTTTGCGTCAACATTTCAACGTCGGGCGCGGTGCCCGCGACCTGGGTTAGGGATCAACGTAGTTAGGTGCGGTGCGGCACGCCTAGACCGCAGGAATCGATTCACAACCACATTGCCCCGGATCCCCGTTGTCCTAGCGGCGCAGGTCGTGCAGCATGTACGGCAGACAATCCTCTTCTACAGTTCGACGAATCGAAGGCGCAACCTCAGCAAGTTGATCGGCTGACGGATTGGGACACCACAACTCGTATTCGATCAACCTATGAAACAGCAGCCGCGTGATACCAGCCCCGTGCGAGTCGTGGTCTGTATGGACTCGCAGCTTCGCTCCACAAAGCCCCAGCGCCAACAGCAGGTACTCCACCGCCAAGTTTGGGTAGCCGCCGAGGTGCACGAGCGGCATGCACTCCTCCCCGAGCGCGCGCACAGCGCTGTCGATCACCACCAAGTTCTCGCAGACGAACACTGTGGTGTCCGGTTGTATCGCCCAACTGGTTCGTAGCTCTTCGAGCGGGATTCTTGTTGGCATGGGCGAACTACTAGCCTTCGCTGCCCGTGATCCCCCGATCAACGGCAAGTTGTAGACCAGCACTGACTGGCGGAGCTGGGGAGCCGACAATGAGGCTCGCCCGGCGACCCGAGTCACGAATGCATCCCAAAGTGCATCCGGCGGTGAGAGCAAACCGCCAGCCGCGTTCTCACCTGTCAGCCGGTCATGCAACCAGGACCACTCGGAGTTTCGACGAGGAACCCAGCGCTCGGCGATCGACGAGATGAGATCTCTTGAGTCTTCGTCGAGCCGATGTGTCTCTTGCACAACGACTTTGAATCCGTTGGGGGTAAATTGATGATCGACCGGTTCACCGCTCGGATTGATGTGGGTCCAATACGTGCATCCAGTGCCGGCGTCATGAAGGACAAGTAGCACTGGCAGTTGATGGTCACGCCAGTACACCATGTTTCGCTTCTTGCCCCGCACTACCCACCCGCCGCCACGTGCCTGTTCCCTGAAGTAGGCAGGGCCTGACTTGATCTGCAGCGCAATCAGTCTCCCTGTGGCCCGCCCATCCGCGACGATCTCTACATGCGCATCCACACCGAAGTCAGATTCGGACTGGATGCGAAAGATCCAGCCCAGCTTGGCGATTTGGAGTCCAACGCCGTACACACCGAGACGTTCAGTACCGTTCGAATCGGTCACCCGAACGACTCTAGACTCGACGGCCGACGAAGCAAGCGAGCAGCGACCATCGCAAAGAGCAGGCAACATCATTCACTCACCCTCACCGCCCGGGCGGATTGTTCGGTTGTGTTCGGTTCCGCCAGATTCGATCGCATCCCTTTCCCGTTCATGGCAGGTGCGGTGTTCGGTCGCTAAACGGTGGTGCGGTGGAACCAGTCGCGCGTCGATCGTCGTCGCTATGACACAGATCCTCGCCTGGATCGGCGCGTTCGTTCTCCTCCTCCAGGCCGCCTCCCATGTCACTGCCGCCCTGACCGAACTGGTCCGTGCGTGTGTTCAGTTGCTGGACGCGGTGCGCGAGCTTCGTGACCGCAAGTGTGACCGGTGACAGTTTCCACGGCACCCGGACCCTCCGGCAGACATCAGCTGGCACTCGATGGTGATCACCCGCCGTGCAGCCATCCGGACGACCATTCCCGTGGCGGATCGATGGCATTCTGCTCACGCAACGCGTTCCGCGAATTCGCTGGCGCGGCAATACTGTTGGCTTGGCGCAACTCATAACGAGACAATACGAACCACATGAGGCAGAAGATCGGTGACCGACATCGACGCGGTGATAACACCGCAAGATCTACGCACGGCGCTGCGTGCGTTGTTCAAGAGCAAGCACTTGAGCCAGAACCGGATCGTCGCCCTGGTGAACGACGTCGGTGTCGAGTTGGGCAAGTCGACGCTGAGCAACATCCTGAGCGGTGTCACCCACCTGCCCCGGTGGGATACCGTCGAACCGATCCTTACAGCCTGCCAGGTGACCAGTCAGGAGCTGGCGGCATGGGAGCATGCCTACCAGCGTGCGAGCCAGGACGAAGTTGGAGAGCCACTCACCGAGCAACTGGACCCGATCGAACTAGGCGTGCACAAGCCCATCACCATCAGTCGACCCTGGCACGACGACGGAACGCTGACACCCTACGTACCGCGTTCTCACGACATCGCCTTGGCGGAGATCGTTACCGCGGTCGGAGAGGGGCACAGCAGGTTCGTGTTGCTGCTGGGGGATTCCTCCACCGGCAAGACTCGCGCCCTATGGGAGGCGTTGTCGCCGCTGCGGGAGCGAGGTGGGTGGCGGCTGTGGCATCCGACCAGCCCGGACAGGCGCACCGCGCTGCATGAGAATCTCGGGCGAGTGCGACCACGGACTGTTTTGTGGCTCAACGAGTCCCAGGAATACCTCGGCGGAGACGGACGCGGCGGAGACGAGAAGGCCGCGGTCGCGCTGCGGGAACTGCTGCGCGACCCGGCCCGCGCCCCAGTCCTGATCGTCGGCACCCTCTGGAGGGAGTACTACACCGAGCTGCGCAGCCCACACGCCTCGCAGGTACGAGACCTGCTTGCGAACAGCGCCACGATCCTCGAGGTCCCCGTTTCGTTCACCGACGCCGACCCGGAGACACTGGCCTCAGCCGCCGAGACAGATCCGCGATTTGCCGTTGCGAGTGCCCGGGCTGAGCACGGACGCATCACCCAGTATCTGGCCGGCGGGCCGGAGCTGCTGCACCGCTACGAGCATGAGCTCTCCGCCGTTGCGAAAGCGATCGTGCAGATCGCGATGGACGCCCGGCACATGGGTCACCGCAACGCCATTCCGCACGGGTTGTTGGCCGCCGCCACCCATTCCTACATCCCTGATCAATGGAACGCTGTTGCCGCAAGGCCTGATTGGCTCGAACAGGCGCTGGCCGAGACCGCACGCCCCTGCAAAGGTGCCGACGGGCCACTGGCCCGAGTCGCTGCCGCACCCACGCGCTCCCATAGAACCCGATCCCAGGCAAGCCCGTCCGCAGGCGCGAATACGGCCAATGGGCCGGTGTACCAGCTGGCCGACTACCTCGACCAGCACGGCCGCCGCACAGAGCGTGCGCAGATCATCCCACCGATCGAATTCTGGGAGGCTCTCACCGAGTATGCCCACCCCGGCGACCGCGCCGTCCTCGGCCGCGCCGCACGCTGCCGTGGCCTCTACCGTGACGCCGCCCAACTGTGGGTTGAGGCCGCCCGTACTGGGAACGTCACCGCCGCTGCTGAATTGATTGATCTGCTGCGGGTTGTGCATCCTCGTGACGAACGCCCGACAGACTGGGTCATCAACCACATCAATTCGGATGAGACCAACACGCCTGAGGTTGGTGCGCTCTTGAAGCAGCTGCGGAAGGGGGGAAGGGCGGATCAGGCGCGGGTACTTGCCGAGCGAGCTGCACCCACTGTCGTCACTAGCGACCCAGCAGAGATCGCGGAGCTGCTGAAGGAGCTGCGGGAGGGCGGGTGGACTGACCAGGCAAGAGTGCTAGCTGAGCGCGCTGTGTCCGTCGCCGATCTCTACAACCGCCCGTACAGCATTGCGGAGTTGTTGACGGAGCTGCGGGAGGGCGGATGGACCGACCAGGAACGGGAACTGGTCGAGCGCGCAGTATCTGCTGTCGTTCTTCGTGGCAACCCGTTCTGGGTCGGGCGTCTGTTGACGGAGCTGCGGGAGGGCGGATGGACCGACCAGGAACGGGAATTGGTCGAGTGCGCTGTGCCCGCCGTCGCTTCCTTCGACGGTGCGGAATCAGCCGCTGAACTGCTGAAGGGGCTGAGGGAAGGCGGGTGGACTGACCAGGCAAGAGAGTTGGTCGAGCGAGCCTTGTCCCCCGACATTTTCCACGGCCCCGATGCTCCGGTCGGCACTGAGGCGCTGCTGTACGAGCTGGATGAGGGAGAATGGACTGACAAGGCGCAAGAATTATTCGACCACGCGGTCTCTAATACCGTCTATCTCTACAACCCAGCTGTTCTCGCATGGCTGCTGGAGGTTTTGCGAGCGCAGGGGTTGACGGACCTGGCTCGAATCCCGGTCGAGCACGCCGTCTCTGAGGCAGATCTCGACGACTCATTTGGTGTCTTGCAAATGCTAGAGGCGCTACTGGATGGTGGGTGGACCGACCAGGCGCAGGCGATGGCCGAGCGCGCCGTAGCTGTCGTTGATCTCTTCGACGCAATCGGCATCGGGTGGCTGCTGAAGTTTTTGCGGGAGCGGGGGTTGACCGACCAGGCACGAGCACTGGCCGAGCGGGCCGTGTCCGATACCCCTCCCAATGCACTAATCGACCCCGTAGAGCTGGTGCAGGAGTTACGGGATGGGAAGTGGACCGACCAAACGCAGAAGCTGAATGCCCGCCTGCCCGCAGTCGGGAGCTTTGATCTCTTTCTGGGAAACATCGCAAATCCGGAGGACTTCCGGTTCGGACGGGAGACCGATGGCACCGGCTCCCCCGAATGGACCTGGGATGACCTGTTCTGACCGGCCCCGCAGACTGGTCATTCTCGGGGTTTACGGCCAGGTGTGGCCAGGGCTTCGAGCAACCGATTCGCGCCGCCGTTGCCCCCAGACTCAGCCGGACTTAGCCTCGGTTAGGTTCTGTTCGGTACCCTCCACCAGCGCACCGATGGCATCCGACCTTGCCCTTTCCGGGCCGGTGAACCTGCACCTGCACGCCCTCGCCAGCGCATAGAGAAGGGGAGATAAATCGAATACGGAGAGAGGTACGGAGAGGGCCGGGCATGCAGGACCCGACGAGGGGACCGGACCCCACCTGGCCGCATGTGTGTTTGTTCCTACCGGGTGGTAGGACCCTGGGCGGTTCCAAGCGGCGAAACACGGCCACAACCGGGGCATACACGGCCCACGGGGTAGCGCGTCTTAATCGCGCTACCCAACGCGCTACCTATCGCGCTACCCAACGAACAGCCCGGATTCTGCCGACCAGAGCGCGGGGAACGGCCGGGCAATGCGCAAATCCAGGGGTTGCACCTCGCGGATATTCAGCACGACCGAATCGGGACTAGACGCCATAGAATTCGGCCACGAATTGAACGTGCGGACAATCGCACGGCGACGATTAGCAATCAGTTTAGTTGCACACACAAGAGGCAACAACTATCGATATCCCGGGGACAGAGAACGCACTTCCGTCGCGTTGTGGTTTCCCCTGAAGTGCGCGAGAGCACCGGGCAGTCGGGGCATTCGCTTTCCGCAGCGAGATGGGGGGTGCAGCGAGCTGCTTCCACAAGTAGGCGACTCGATTGTCAGCTCCTGGGACCGCGCTGTTGTCAGGATGCGTTTTCGTGGAAGGTGCGGACGAGTGCAAGTGTTTCATCGCTTGGTTGTTCGTCGAGTTCTTTCAGTCGACGGGTGAGTATTTCGAGGGTGCTGTCGATGGCGTGAATTTGTTCATGACGGGCTTGGAGTTTCATCAAATCGCGAAAGACATCTTCGTTGTGCGGGTCGATGTCGAGGGCCATTTCGAGCAGGGAGCATTCAGCCGGTGAAGATGCGGAGGAATGAACCGCGTGGATCCGTTTCAGCGCGGTCGGCGACGTCGTGGTGAGGGTCCGAGCCTGTTGCGTCCCGGACGCTGGATGGTCTTGGCTGGTTTCGGGTAGTTGATCTCGGCGGTGAGGAACACATAGTCACTGTGGTGATCGACCCCCAGGTTCGCGTCGTCGGATGGATCCTGTGTACCGAGGAAGAACAGCCATGTCTTCGCGGCTGTCCCGGTGTGCTGGCGCGCGTCGGCATGGGCGGCATCGATTTCCCGCTGGAGGGCCAGCCGTGTCGTCGGATTCCAGTTCGACCAGTCGATGACAACCCGGTATCCGCGGAGAACTCGCGCGGGTCGCTCGGGATCGCGCTCGCCGGCGTACAGGGCGATTTCGGCGGTATCGGCAGTGAATTTCGGTTTGATGCTCCATGCCACCTGTGCGTAGAAGATCCGGCGGAGTGGGTGGGCCACGATCTTGTCGTGTTCCAGCCTCTTGAAGGCGAACTGGTAGTAGTCCGCCTCGATCTCGGGGATCGCGATCCGCAGGCGCGTTCGGAGGTTCGGGTGCTCGATGTAGGTCCGGCAGAACGGGCGGATCGTTGAGGCGGCAGTCTCCCGGTATCCGGTACCGGTCTCGGAGTCCGATGAGCCGGAGGTAGAGCGGGTCGATCGCTGCTGAGGTTCGGTGTCCGAGTCAGGATCAACTTCTTCGTGAACCGTCGGCCGAATCAGTTTGTAGGCGATGGCGACCCCGCCGAGGCGCTCGATTTGAGCGTCCTCCAGGGAATCTGCTGGCGCGATCGGAACGGGGCGGCCAGCCACATTGCAGGTGGGTTCGTGATTGGGCTGTACGCGGAAGTGCGGCATGACCTTCGTCGAACCCACTGCAACCGGGATCATCGAAGCCCTGCATCCGATGCACAAGAACGGTCCGGTCGCGCGGGTATACGCGAGTTCGGTTGCATCTACCGTGACCTTGCGTCGGATGTCTCTGGCTTGATCCACGATGTTCCTTCCGCCCAGCCGAACCTGTGTGCCAGGTCCTGTACCACTCTGCCGCACCGAGGCGAGCCGCTCTCTTGATCTGCCGCAACACCCTCACTCAGAAACTGCTGTACCCCAACAGTATTGATGATTAGGCCGCGATCGCAGGCCCACTCCCTGCGATCTCTGGTGTTGCCGCTGGTTTTCAGTCGGAGCTCGACGAGATGGGTGATCATGGACTTATGCCAGGCGGGTCGCACCGTGTTGCAGTCGGTCGACATGGAGCGAAGGACGAGCGGTGGGTGACGGAAATTCGCCACCTACCGCCATCGGTTATTTGTCGTCTTGCACATTGTGGCTGCCTGCCAGCACGGTCAGCGAATCCGCCGCCACGAGCGGCAGCCCTGCACCGACCGCTTGGTCGTTGAATGATGTTGTGGGCCAACAGTTCATGTCGGACACGGGCCGCATACTACGGCCAGTGCCCGTGCCGATTGACGGTCGGACCCGAACTTCGGATTCAAGGAGTTGACCCGATGAGCAAAACAAACTCGTACCCATTCGTCGTAGACACGTCGATCGCGTCCCGGCTGGATTCCAGCACGCTGGACGAGGTCGGCCGGAACCTGTGGCCGGTGGACTGCCAGAGCTGCGGGCGTGCCCTCGGCACGGAGCTGCCCGCGCTCGTCGTTCGCGATATCGGCGGAATCACAGCCGCGGCGAACCTGAACCACGTCCGCTGCCATTCGCCGGAGTGGGTGGACCGGGGCGTCTTCGGGCTCCGCAGTGAAAACTTCCTGTCCTACCGGACATTCGGCTGCGCGATCGTCGGAGAGTCCGGTGGCAAGCCCAAGCCCTTGCCGTTCGGATTCGTCAATCCTTCGCTGGAACAGGTGATGCTGCACAACGCCGGATCTGGCTGGGAGATCGGCACCATGCGGAACTACCGCGACTACCACGGGCTAACCGGACTAGTCGGGGTCGCCCACTCCAAGGCCGCCTCCGCTCTACACCAGCGACTTCTGTCAGGGGTTCCAGCCACGTTCATTCATGCGCTCGAAGTAGGCGTCGTCGGCAGCCTGGATCTCTTCCTCGGTCATCCGATGCTGCGCGGGAGCTGGCGCGGCAGCGTTACCAACTACCTCCCGAGCTGCTGCGAGCGATGCCTGCACCCGCGAGTCGCTCGTTATGGGCCGCATTATTTCCCGAGTCTGCTTCAGGGCGTCACGTTCAGCGTTGCGGGTAGCCTCGAGAACCAGCTTGGGTAGCTGAGTTCCCGATTTGTACGCAACAGCAGTGAAGTTGAGATCGCGGAGACGACCCGCGGAATCCACTGTCGCGGTAACTGATCCGTTCGCCGAGGTTCCGCGCCCTCGAACCAGTTCCAGACTCGCGCGTGCGACCGCAGCCTTCTGCGCCATGTCAGCAACAGTCGCGTCGAGGCCGGGGTAATCAGTACTCACAGCAGGTCGGCGAACTCAGCGACGATGTCAGGTTTGTTGCCGATGTCTCGCACCACATCAAGGGGGCTGCTCAACCCGAAGTAGCCCTTGATGGTTTCGCGGGTCGGGTCCGCGCCGCGCTCACGGAGGAGTCGGATCGTCGCGGGTTGGTCACCGCGGGGGGTCATGATCGCCCAGTAGATAGGTGGCATTCCCTTGTCGTTGAGGGCATCGACCTGTGCGCCCGCATCCAACAGGATGGCCACGACCTCAGGTTGCCCGGATTGGGCCGCGAAGTGCAGTGGCGTCCAGCCTTCGTTGTCGCGGGCGTTGACGTCTTCGGTGGCCAGGAGCCGCTCGACCTGTTCGAGGTCCCCGTCGTTCGCGGCATAATGCAACACTGTGCGACCGTATTCGTCTGTGGCACTCACTATTTCATCTCCCGTCTATGGCTGCGGTTTCCTGGTAAGTCTTCGATGAACAGCCTGTTTGTTTGAGTGTTGACCTCGACATCGAACTGTTGCTGGGTCAGGCCGCGAGCTTGGGCATCCGCGAGCAGGCGACGGTGTTCGTTGCCGTAAGAATGCCCGATCTCCCACTTCGGGTTCACCGGGTACCTGACCTTATTGGCCGCATCCACGTAGTACTGCCCCTTCGCGTCTTTGGGCAGAGCCAAGATCTCAGGCTTGTCCGCATACGACTTGTTCACAGGCACACGGACATCCGGCTCCGGCGCGACAATGTAGTACTTGCCGTCCGGGGTTTTCGTTGCTTGCGACTCGACCTTCGCGATCGTCTCCGGCCACCACCGCGGCCGACGCGACGCCAGAGCCATCGTCCAATGCGCCCCAGCACCGAACAACGTGCCATCCGCGCCGTAGAGCAGGACATCCGACGTCAACAACGGCAACAACGACTCCGAGCAGCGCGCAAACGCACCACTGGCCGCAATCACCGGAAGCCCGGTTGCCTCGGCCGTCGCAGTAAGCACGCGACAGCGCGCCGCGATCCGCGCCCCGTATACCGCCAGAAGACCTGCCATACCGGCCTGCGCGGCGGCACTCGAGCCACCGCCAGTGAATGGTGCGGCGAGGACGCCGGCCATCTGGTCCAAAGCGACCCACGCCCCGAGTTCGATGAGCATGGCGAAGATTTCGCGGTGCGCGTGCTCCACCTGGTCGGCGTAGGCACTGCAGGCCGCCGACAGCACCCGGCACTGTGCTTCGATCTCGTCGAAGGCGGTCTTCACAGCATCGACCTGGGTCAGAATCTGGTCGACTTCCGGCGACTGCTGCTGCTCGATCATGAATCGAGCAGCAGGAACGCCGGTTTCGGCAAGCCCGAGTTCGTCAGCCAGCGCGGTCCACGCGAGGGCAGCGGTCCGAAGTTTGTCGGGATCACCGTTGGGCCACAGCTCCCCTTCGACCCAGCCCTTGACCACTTCCCACAGCGAAGGGTCGCTACTGCTGCTGCCGAAGAATGCTGGGAGATCATCAGGTGCGTAGATCGGCATCGAACCCGGCGGAAACATCAGGTCGTTGGGGTTGGGTTCGGGCGCCGACTGGCTGTTGGCGTTGGCGTGGTTCGCGGCCGTCGCGTGCAGCAGGTCGTGCATGATGCCGCAGGATTCGACTAGAGCCCCCAGCGCCTCAACAGCATCTGCGGCCGCTGGGTCGTAGTCATCGCTCCACTTCTTGCCTGCGTTGTCGGTGCCCGCGCAGCTGGCGCAACCTTTGAGCGCGGTCACCGCTTTCTCGACAGCACCCCGGGCCTTCCAATACACATCGGCGAATCCGTCACCGGCGTCGCGAGGCCCATCCGGGTTGACGATGATCGGTCTGGGACCAGGCGTCACGGCCACATCCGTCGATTGGTATCGACGGCACCGGAGTAGTTGGTGTGTGCCTTCCGCGCCACCTCGCGTAGCTCGTCGAGGTTTTCGCGCATCTCGTTGACGCCGGCACTCCACTTGTCGTGCGCGACCTGCTGCGCGGTCGCCGCCTTGCTCGACCACGTCAGGTGTAGGTCGGCGATGTGACGGTCTACTTCGCCCAACCAGTCCTCGACGGTGCGGCCGAACGCCTCCATCGTGCCGATCGCGGCATCGAGTTGCTCGAGGTCGACCCGGTAGCGGTCATCTCCGGTCATGGCAGATCCAATCCCGTGAGCCCGGTGATCGCGTCGCGGTTTGTCGTGTCGCGCAACTCGTATTGGGTGGCGGCCTCAGCGAGGCTCGCGGCGGATTCCTCCAACGCGGCGATGATCGTGTCAGTGCCCGCCTTCCACTGGACCCACGACTCGTCGTAGGCGCTAGCTGCTTTTCCCTGCCAACCATCGGCAAGGAGTTCTTTGCCGATGGTGTCGTCGAGCTTCGTCAGCTCGTCGCGGATGGCTTGGGCTTTGTCCGCGGAGAACCGGGAGGCCTCACGCAGCCGGTCGACCTGGACCCGGAGTTCGTCGGACACCCCTACCTCCCCTCGTCGTGCAGATCGCCTACGAACTATAGGACGTATGGCTCGACGACACGGCAGAGCAGTTCGATCGCGGGATCGCCAATGGGGTGGACAATATATCGGCCAGCACGATGATGGTATCGGGAGCTGTGTGTATCCAAACCCCAAGCAGCGAAGCAGCTCTCATGGACCCGATCCAAGACGGTTGTTCACCGCCGAGAGGCTGTTTCGGTCCGTGCCGGGCGCTGCCCGGGTGCCGGCGCCGCAGCCGTCTTAAGGACATCCGTTGTCCAGCAATACGTTTCACCATTTGGATGCCGGGTGGTGAGACACGCGGGTGCGGTTCGGTGAGTAACTGATGCCGCCGGGGATGATCCCGCCCGATCGGCTAGGTCGGTGACGCCTGCGATAATACGTTGACAGCGAAGATAATTGGGCTCTAAAGACCGAAGCGATCCGGGACGACTCACGGTTCCCCGCGCGGGCCGCTCAAGCGGCTCGCCGACGTCGCAACCCTCACGGTGAACTGGATTTACTGGTACAACACCAGTCGGCTCATGCACCGACTGGTGTTGTACACCGCCAACCGAGTACGCAGCCGACTACTATGCCCACGCGCCGAGCCACCGGGACCGATAAACCGGTGGTATCAAACTTGGGACGGTTCCTCCTAGTGTCTCAACAGTCCGCTCCCGATGTCGGAAGATTCTGCTCGAGGTCGTTCATCAGTGCCTGGACCGGCCCCCAGCACAACATGACTGTGTCGGCGTCGAAACGCGGCTTTTCGCTGATCTCTTTACGCGGATGGATGAAGTTTCGGAAGTCACGGACC
This sequence comes from Nocardia sp. NBC_00403, assembly GCF_036046055.1. Classification (NCBI taxonomy): domain Bacteria; kingdom Bacillati; phylum Actinomycetota; class Actinomycetes; order Mycobacteriales; family Nocardiaceae; genus Nocardia; species Nocardia sp. NBC_00403. The sequence goes on along the minus strand of NZ_CP107939.1, from coordinate 3,208,933 downwards.
GCGTGAGCAAAGGCTGCAGCGTCGAGCTGGACCCAGTTCTTAGCGTAGGCAGTGTCGATAAGCAGTTCCAATGACACCCAATCCGCCTTGCTGCGCTTGGTGGTGCGCTTGTCGGGGGAAATTCGCTGTCGAACGTCCGGAAACCCGTTGATGCGCAAGTCTTCGTCACGTTCGAGCAGAACGGCCAACAGCAGGCCTTCAATAAATGTCCCGACTCCGATGGTCGCCATGCGGTAGGCACCGCCAGTGGCACAGATTCGGGTTTCTTCGACCCGTCCCATCAGTACGTCGACTGTTTCTGTGTCCGCGACCAGCATCTCGAGGCGCCTCCGCAGATCAGGCGGTTCGGAGAACGTCGGTTTGTGCCCGTCGGAACCAATCTCTCCGAGAACAGGGCGACCGCCGACGAGCGTGACGACCAGGTGCTCGGGTGCAAGGCGGTCGTTGACCGCGGCACGAATTTCGTTTGCGATCACAGCACCCTCATCGTACTCGATGGGGTCGCACACGCGACACAGGAGCCGCTCCAGTTCGCCGGAGTTCTGCTGACGAGCCTCGAACTGGTCGCGGAGCCACGGCACCCGCGGCGAGCCATCGTAGATGGGCGGGTCGATCCATTTGGCTCGCTGCAGCAGCGCTTCCAACTGGTAGCCCTTGCGTTCGTATGGCCCTCCGATGTCCACGATCAGCTCGGCAACCCTGTCCAACGTGAGGGGATCGAGCGCAGACATGTCATTCCTCCTGATCGGCAAGGCGCTGGGCGATCTCGATCGCTTTCATCAGCCGTTCGGTGATCCTGGTACCACGGCGGCGGAACCCCAGTTCCGTCATCGCCTGGACGAGCCGCTGCTCCTTATCCAATTGCAGTCCGTCGGTCATCAACCAGCTGCAGATCTCGACGAGCTGCCGGTCGCTGTACTCGTGAGTCTTCAGGCCGGCCATCACATTTGGACGAGGGCCACGGTGCGCGACCTGCGGAGGTGCCGGATCTGGTGTCGGCGTTGGTGAAGGCGCGGTATCAGCCTCGGTCATGGCCTGGCGCCAGGCTGCGAGGATCTTGTCGGTCTCAACTTGCGGATCGTGGAACCATGCCGAGGACCACAGGCGATGGAACTGCCAGCCCAACTTCTCGAGGTGCGCCTGGCGTAGCCGGTCGCGATCCCGTGCGGATGCCGAGCTGTGGTATCGGTGGCCGTCCGCTTCAACCGCGAGGATCATTCGCCCGGGTTGATCCCGATGTGCCAGTGCGAAGTCGATGCAATAGTCCGAAACACCCCACTGCGGGTGGACAGGCACACCTCGCGCCTTCAATGCGTCGTAGATCGCCCGTTCGAATCCGTTCAACGCCACGTCAGTCGGTGCGCCAACCTCCTCGATCCGGCCGTGCCGCTCTGCGAAATCGAGATAGAGCCGCAGTAATGCGGTTCCGTTCTTCGCTGTGGGTGCCAGGTCGGCCGCGGAGAACGAGGCGACGACTGTCATCCGCTGCTTCGCTCGTGTCACCGCAACATTGACCCGACGCTCGGTGCCTTCGCGGTTGAGCGGGCCGAAGGAATTGCCGGAGATCCGGCCTGCGGCGTCACGCGCGATACCGACGGAGAGGATGATCGCGTCGCGTTCGTCGCCCTGAACACTTTCCAGGTTCTTGACGAAGAACCGCCGACTGGGCTCGATGTCTTCGGCGAAAAACTCATCCACCTCAGGATGCTCTTGCCGTGCCTGGCTGAGCGCCCGCTCAATTCGGGCTTGATGCTTGACGTTCAGCGCGATAACACCAAGAGTCTCGGTGGGTTGCGATCGAGCGTGATCGATGACCAACTCGACAACCTTGGCGACCTCCTCGGGCGAAGAACCATCCTGGCCTGGTGATGCCCGACCGTCGACGCGCACTAGCGATACCGGGCTCTCTTTTGTCGAACCCGGAAAGGTGACTAGCTTGTCCTTATAGATTTCGCGGTTGGAGAACGCGATCAGTCGCTCGTCGGCGCTGCGGTAGTGCCAGGTCAACATCTTCGCAATCGGCAGGAGTGGCCGCAGCGCTGTCAGGATTGACTCGTAGTCCGACAGGCTGTCCTCGACGTCCTCGTCCTCGTCGCTCTCCAGCACCTTTTGGAAGAAGTCGGTGGGTGGCAGCTGTTTCTCGTCTCCGGCAACAACCACCCGCGCACCGCGCATGATGGAGGTGATCGCGTCATGGGGTCGAATCTGGCTGGCCTCATCGAATATGACCAGATCGAACAACTGCTCAGCTGGCAACATACGACTGACGACCAGCGGCGACATCGCCCAGCATGGTCGAAGGGCGAGAAGGACATCCGAGGTCTGCTCGACCAGTTTGCGGGTCGACATATGTCGGCTCTTGCGACTGGCCTGCTGCCGGAGAATTCGGGTCTGTTCCGGGTACGCGTCGCTAGCCTGCCGAACTTGTCGAGCCAACTGGCGACGCACTCGCCGTGCCGCTAACTCCCGGTGCTGGATATCTGTTGAACAGAACTCGTCTGCTGCCCGAGTCTGCCGTTCTGGCACGAACTGTCCGATCTCGGGCACTCGGAGTTTGAACTCGTCATCCAGCGAGGTGAGCCATACTCGCAGGAACGCCTGCCACGCTTCCTCGGCCGAGAGGTTCCGCTGTGCCACGTCCTTCAGGAAAGCGTCGAGTCCGACGGCACCGAAGCCCTCCAGCTGTCGGTTGAGCCGAGGCATCCGGAACAGCATGTCCTTGTCAGCGCGCAACTCCTCGAGGCGATCCCCAACCTCGGGCACGGAGCCAGACTCGAGATCGGGGCGTCGTGCAGAGAGTGCCACGGCAGCCAACTCTGTTCGCAGTAGCTGGTAGTCGTCGCTGACCTGAGCAAGGCCATCGACGCGCGAGGGCTCGGTGTCAGGCCTTCCCAGTTGCTTCCAGCGATGACGCTGCTCGCGAACATCGTTCAGTTTGGTGTGCAAGGTTGCCTTGCCGCGGATCTTGCCTTGCGTCATCTGGCGCAGCTGCTTGACTAGCCGGCGGCGCGGCAACCAACCCAGCTTCTGGTCCGGTGCCATGCGCTTACGTTGCTGCCGGTCTCCCGTTGCGAGATAGAAGGTGTCCAGATTGTCGCCAAAGATATCCGGCCCGAACGTATCGACAGTTTTGGAGACATCGTCGAGGAAGGTGAGCACATCCTGCCAACCAATGATGTTGTCCGGCTTGGCGAGCCCGGTCTGGCTCAGCAACCGATCCACGCCGAGTTGGCTGCGCTTGAGGGTGTGGCCAGCGAGTTGATCCAGCTGGACGAGGATCTGCTCGACTTGCTGTTCGTCGCGAACCTCGGTGTGGCACCACGGCGTCTCCTGCCGGAGAATCTTCAAACCTCCAAGGTCTATGAACTCCTTCAAATCCTCTTCGAGTAGCCGAACGACATGTGCATCGAGGGATCTGAGCTGCTGGCCACGAAAAGCGCATGCCACGCCCACTTCCGGCAGATCGAGTAGTCGAGCCCGCACCTCGTACGCGCTCATACCCCAGGGCTCACGTCGAGCGTGCAATTCCTGAGAGTGGTTGAGGAGCAACTGTCGCGATGCCACCAATCGGCTGTGAACCGCATCGGCCTCGACCTGAGGCTCCTTGCTCACCCGGTCAAGACTTTCGGCGAGCTGGCGCGCGACTTCTCGCTTGGTGGCACGCTCTGAATGTAGGTCGAACATCAGTCCACCGAGCCCGACGTTGACCAGCCGATTCATGACCGCGTCGATCGCCGCGCGCTTCTCGGCAACGAACAAGACACGCTTTCCATGAGCGGCGGCGCCCGCGATTATGTTCGCGATCGTCTGGCTCTTTCCGGTGCCCGGCGGGCCTTCGATGTGAACATGCTGACCCGCGAGCGCAGCCATCACAGCCTGGTGCTGAGATGAATCTGCGTCATGTACAAGGAACTCATCGGCGGGTCTCAGTTCATTGATGTCCTGCGCCTGGTATTCGGCGCCTGCCACTACGAGAGCTTCTTTCGCCGACGGGTCTCCCGCCAAAGCTGCGATAAGATCATGTGAGACAAGCAGATCCGTGGCGGTCGCGAGATCCTCAACCATCGCCAGCTTCTCGTAGTTGAATGTGCCGAGCACGACGGCAGGGTCGAGCTGCAGCTCAATACCTTGGGCGCTAGCCACCCTGGCGAGCTCAGTAAAGGCGCGCTCCACCACTGTGTCTCGATTGGCAGTCTCAGCGAGAATCTGATCCAATCGTCCGCGAATCTGATCGACGTCAATGCCGTACTGGCTATCCAGTGCGTATAGAAGTACCCGGTTGAACTCGATTTCCTCGCCGAGCTCCAGGCTGTAGTCGCTTTCCGCCGCAGTGCGTGCCTTGAGTGCAACAGGGCGTAGGACGAGCGGGGCACGTAGCGCAGGGATGGCGGTCGAACCCCTGTGCTGGGCTGGGACGGTTTGGATAAGCCCGAACGCAACCCGCCCAACATCGATGCCCTGTTCTTCGGCGAACAGATTGATGCGTCGACTGAGACTGCGAGCACGGGCGCAGGCGTCCTTGTGTGCGCTCGTCTCCCGGAACAGAACACGCAACGTCACCTGCTTGCCTGCTTCGAGGTCCGCAAGCCCCGAAGCTTCGGCTGCGGTCAGATCCAGGCTGCCGTGCTTGGTATTGCGGAAGTAAAGCAGAGTGTTGCGGAAACCGAGATCAATCAGCCGATTACGCCACTCGGCGACCTTGGCGACAACAACATCGGCCTTCGCACTCTCCAGCTGCGCAGTCATACCGCAGATCCCCCTAAGGATGGTCGACAGACGTGGTATAGCAGGACACACGAGCCCACCGCTTGCGGCAAGCTTTCCAGTCTGCCACACAAGGCTAAGTGAGCGAAACTCTTTGTGGCGCATAGTTGGCGAGACCAAAGGGGCGATAGTGCTCGTTCCTACGAGACGAGCATGCGACGGATGACCGAGTCGTTCGGTTGGTCGCCGACCCTTCATTGACGCTGCCCGGCGTCGAGGAGCCGGGGGCGTCGCGCAGAGCTGGAATCCGACCCGCTTCTGGATGACCAATTGCTGGTCGACGCGCTGGTGTACTGCGATCTGACAACAGCACCCGACCAAAGCTCGACGAGCGCCGACGCTAGCATCGTGGAGATCCTCAGACGGTGTGGACCTGACCGTACCGTCAGCCGGTTCATACGTCCGGCTGCACCGTACATCCGCGACGCGGTCGCGCAGAACATCCGGCATTGCCGAGTTGCGCGCATGCGCCTGCGCACGGCCAGCGCTGCAAGGCATTACACAGCTTCCGTCTGCCTATGGTCGGGCCTATGCCTCCAGTTAGAAACTGGGCGTCAGGTTATTTGTTGGGGATCTCCTGGGTCAGGTTGCGACATTCACGTCCTCGATCCGGGCGCCATTCTCTGACTGGATCGATTCGACTCGGTCGACGAACTGTCGGAAAGCAACTTCCTCCGGGTCTTCCAGCAAGCCGACGATTAGGCCGCGGCGCGCAGCGCTGTGCCGGGTGGCTATTGCGTTGTGCTCCACCGACAGTCTGCCGTTCTGGAATATCTGCTCAGCCAGCGAAACTCGACGGAATCCTCAGTCCGTGCGCACGGCGATGGTGTATCGGCACCTGGGAGATCAATGTCCAGTACCAGGAATGCTTGGTAAGCGGGACAGGCCGCAGGATGCCGTGTCGCTGGTCAGGCCTCCCGGACGCTGGGAGAGCCTGCGTCCGAGTGCAGGGGAAGGGGGTCAGTCCAGCATTTGTACGACTGAGCAGGGATGGCCCGCCGACTGCAACACGCTGGCCATTGCCTCGGCCCACGCCGCCGCCGGCTCAAGATTGAAGGCCGGTGCCCTCACTCGCGCTCCGGGTTGGCTCTTCGTGGCGTGCCCCGCACGTAGGAGCCATCGGACGAATGCAGTACGAGCGCCAGGGAAACACACCCAGGCAAACCCTGCCATCCCTTCGGCGATGACCGCGACGCCATCAGGGCCTTCCAATGCGATCGGTGTAGGCCGACAGTCCCGCAGAGCCTGGTCAGCAACTGTCAGGGCGATGTTGTAGAGGGCTGCCCAGTCGCTGGGCGCGAGGGTTTGCGAGTCCTCGGCACCGGGTGCCTTTTTCCCAGGGGTGACTGTGACGAGCTGGGCTGGGGCGTTGCCCTCGATCTTCCAGGCAGCCGTGACCGACTTCGTCTTGCCGTTCAGTCCCACAACCGGAGCTTCTATCTCGAAGCGGAGCTGCTGGCTTTCTCCATGTCGTGGTTCGTCCCTGAACCCCCGCGGCTCGGCGGCCTGCAGGGCCGAGATCAGCTGGATCGCGAGAAGTTTCCAGTCGCGCTGCTCGATCCCCAGCTCACGTCTGAAGAATTCGGCCTTCGGTCCGCCGTGCATATGCTCAGGATTCAAGGCGTAGTCGTGTAGCTTGCCTCGCAGGTCGTCCACGAGGGGCTGCTGGCGGCCTACCGCAAAGGACACGGGACGTTCGGCCTGCTGGTACTGATGGACGAGCGCCGCGATCGACTCCTGGTACGTCATGCCGTTGTGAGATGCCAGCGCGTCCAGCGTTACCTGAGACGTCGACCCCGTGCGGTGTGCGGTGCGGCCCGATCGTTTCGGCGCGTCGCCGCGTCGAAACGGGGCGCGAAAACGGCCCTGAGGGTGTCGATGACGTGGGCCTGAGCTCCTGGGAGTAGTGGCGGCCTGAGGTAGAGGGAGCCGGGGCGATGATTTCGGCGTCGCGGACAGTGGGAAAGCTGGGCACTAATTCACTGTTGGCAGTGCAATAGTAGGTAGACTTGGATTTTGAGATTGATGAGAGATTGATGCAGAGCAGTCTGGGTCCATCTGCAGTCTCGACATGAACCGACCCCGGAGGTTCAGAGAACCACCCGGGGCCGCCCAACTAGCTATGTGATCCCTTTGGCTTAGGAACCGGAGATCGCCGCTAGTATCCGCGCCGCCGCCTCGGTGATCATCTTGGTCACTGAGGCGGCGGTTTCGTGCCCGCCGAACAGCAAGAAGACGTTCATCCCTGTTTGAACCCACGGCAGTGAGTCCCGCAGGGCCCGAACCAGTGCCCGGACCGATTTGGTTGGTGCTGATGTGTTCGATTCCGGCCGTGATGGTTCCACGTGCCGTCACCTCCTCGTTTAGGGAACCCGCCGCGCGAGTGCGACGGTGGGGACCACCCCGAATCCATCGGAGGGGCCCCAGCTGTCGCGCTCACGAATGAGGGCCGCCGAAACAAGGCAATCGGCCGAATCAGGTTCCCCCGGTTCAACACTGGCCGACTGGAGCAAGCTTAGTTGCCGTAGTGGACGGATTCACTCATAGCGGCTCATGATTGCGCGGCCTAGAGCCAACTGAGTTTCAGAACTGTCCGAGACTGGAGAAGTTGGGGCTCCCATTTTTCGACGCAGCCTGAGGAATCTGGTTGCGCAGCAAGCCCGTTCGAGCGAGCGCAAGCCCGATAAACCACCACATTACATGTGACGCGGATCATGTCAGTGAGGAGGATTTTCTTGTCGCTCAGCGCGTCGGTACGTGCGGAGAACAGGACGACATCCTGATTCTGACTGCCGATTAGGTTCACTTCCCAGGCGGTGACCTTGGCCCCGCATGTTCGGTCAGCGGGTCACCAACGCGGGCGCGGGTCCCTCGTCACCATCCTCGTCGGTCCAGATCCACGGTTGCCATTCGAGTCCGTCTGGTGGACGGGTGGTTTCGGGTCGGCGCGACGTGCAGGTTGCACATCGCGGTCAGGATGGCTTGCGCCTCCTTAGACAAGGCGCAGTACGGGCCGCTGGTCGGGATGGCCGAGCAGCAGCCGCAACCGCGGTAGCCGCCAGCGCATTTCGCGGGCGAGGCCGGCCATGGTCAAGGTGCCGTTAGTTTCGGCGAGCTCGAATGCCTTGTTGAGCAGGCTGGGGACCTCGCCGGGGTAGTTGGTTACCGGATCGGCAGCGATGATTCCGAGTTCGTAGAGGTTGTTGAGCCGCTGGTAGGCGCGGCGGGCACTGGCGTCGGAGATAGTGCCGAGTTCACGAGAGCGGTAGATCAGCGATTTGAGTGAGACGCCCCATTCGTGACTGATCTGTTCGAGCGCTTTGAAGTCGACGCGTACAGGCAGGTCCTCGCGGATCTGATCGGCCGGAGTGAGGAATTCGGCGGCGAACGCGTCGGCTTCGCGTTCCTGCTCGGGGTCGCCAGGGGCGGCGTCGCGGTGCAGGATCAGGTGGCCGAGTTCATGGGCGGCGGTGAAGCGGTGCCAGTACACATCGCTGCCGCGGTCAGGGGTCAGCACCACCAACGGTCGAGGCATTCGCGAGGTGGAGAACGCATCGATGGTGGGAGTGTCGGTACCGGCGAAGGGCACCATCGTGGTGACAATGCCGTGCATCTCCATCGTGCGGACCAAGTGCGGGACAGGGCCGGCGCCGAGCCCCCATCGCGCGCGCAGCGCGCGCGCGGCGGCGGCTGGCGTTGCGGGCTGATGATCCTCGATGTCCTCGGGCAGGAAGCCCGGGAGGTCGACGGCGGGGAACTGAACGTGTTTTTCCAGCGCGTAGGTCAGCTCCCACGCTTGTTCGACAAACGCGACAGCTTTGGCGCGCTGGGATGCCCGGGTCGAGCGCAGACTCCGGAAGTGGGCGCTGGATCCGTCGAGCTGCGCGAAAGGCCGCCCGACAGCAAAGAATTCGACGGGGACATCGAGAGCATCGGCCAAGCAGCTGAGGTGATCAGCTCGTGGAGGTGAAGTCCTCGCTTCCCACTGACTCACCGCGGCCCCCGACACCCCGATCTGCGCGGCGAGGGCCGCTTTCGTCATGCCCGACAGGCGTCGAGCTTGTGTGAGGCGGCCGGGGTCGAAGGCCTGCGGGTCGAACGCGGCGGCGATCGGCGCCGCCGCGTTCGAGGTGTCCTGGCCTACTCCGAAAAGGTGCAGCGGGGGGCGTTCAGTCATCGCTTCCGGTCTCGGGTCGTGGTGTCGGCGGAGCGCCGCCGTCCGGTGCGGTCAGGGGATTGCGTGGCGCCAACGCGATCTCACCCATCGGGACCTGGTCGAATCGCGCTGCTGTAGCGGTATTTGGTGCCGCCACGGGGCCGGCGGGCCGCACGGACGTCCCCGCTGTTTCGGAGATCTGCGGAATTTCCTCCATATGGCTCCAGTAGAGGTGTCCGCTGTCGTCGGCGCGGGTGGCGTCGCCCCAGTAGGCGCGCAGTACTCCGGCGTGCGGGTTACTGGCGTAGGCGACGATGACCATCCGCCCGTCCTTCGCGGCATCTTCGAGGAAGGACTCCACGTCTTGGAATTCGGCCTCGAGCTCTTCTTCGCTGAGTTCGGCGTGGTCGATGCTCAATTGGTCGGAAATCTGCGGGGTCAGCGCCAGCAGGTGCTCCCGGGTCTTGGACAGTTTCATCTTCGCTGAGGACAGCGGGCTGTAGGCGTCGCCAGAGAACTTCCACGGATACAGGATGATGTTGTTCTCGCCGACCATGGTCAGCTCATAGCGTGCCCGCTTGGGTCTGATGCGCCGGACCTCCGCGACCGTTTCGATCGCTCGCGCCATCTCTTCGTTCTGGATCAGCCACATCTGCCCGTAGACGTCGTTGGTCTCCAGCCCGAATCCCATATGGCCGGCCAGCGCTCGCCGGTGAGCGGCCTCCAAGGCACGCCAGACCGCACCTCGAAGGGGCAGAGCCAGCTCGCCGAACCGTTCGTTCTCCCACTCCGATGGTGTCGCTTGGTCGTTCATGAGTCGATCCCTCCCTGCAGCCCTGCCAGCTCACTTACGAATCAGATCGCCCGGGGAGCGTAGCACTTAAGTTTTGCGCGAGATTAGCGCGCAACGCCGACAAGTCGACATTCTCATATTCCAGGCTCCCCGATCTGCGCGCAGCCGTTCGGATCGAATTCGGCTACGCGGGAGAGTGTCTCGACTCGACGAGGTCAGTCATGCCCGATGCTCAAGTGTCCTCGGCAACGCGAAGGGATCGGGCAAGCAGTAGCCAACCTCCAGCTGACTGTCACCCGTCAGGGTTCACAACCGTCGGCGGGTGCCGGGCCGAACTCGCCATGGCTATCGGGCTTGCGCCACGGCCACAGCAACGCCAACAACCGCGATGTGGCCTCTTGACGCTGACGGTCTCGGGCGAATAGGGGTTCCGGTAGTAATCGCCGAGAATCCAACGAAGTTCGGCATATCCCCTGGTAGGGGCGATCTATTGGTGGCGCCACTTTGGACCCGGCCTCACGACCGATAGCACCCTCAGCTGCGGTTACTCCGATATCCGCCCGATTCTCGGCGAGTACTACGGCGATCCCTAGAAGGCCTATCCTGACGCATTTCAGCCTTCCTGCAGATGTGGCGCTGGGTATACCCCACCACCATGGTTGTCAGTGTGACGGCGGAGTTGATTCTGTTGCAAGGAGATAGGCCGCCGCGGGTTCGGCTTCCGGTACGGCGAGGCGATAGTAGATCTCGACAGCTTCTCGCAGTTCGGTCACGGCAGTGACTGTGTCGCCGACGCCGACCCGGCACCGCGCGGCCCCTTCCAATGCATGAGCCTGTTCGAGTTGACTACGGATCGTTCGCGCCACTGTGAGCGCGTCAGTGAACATTTCCAATGCCTTGTCTGGCTCGCCGGTCTTCATCAGCAGCATCCCGATCTGGTTGAGCACCTCAGCTTCACCGAGCCGATGGCCGATCTCGCGGAAGAGAACCAGGGCCCGCTGATGCAGGTCACCGGATTCCGCGTAGTCCCCGGTCAACTGGCGCACACTGCCGAGGCCGGTGAGGGCGAACGCTTCACCGAGCCGGTTGCCGGTTTCGCGGTAAAGGATCAGTGCCTGCTGATGCAGGTCGCCGGATTCCGCGGAGTCCCCGGTGCTTCTGCGCACGAGACCTAGATTGTTGAAGGTGGTGGCTTCGCCCTGCCGGTGGCCGATCTCACGGAAGAGAGCCAACGCCTGCTGATGCAGGTCGACAGATTCGGCGTAGTTCCCGGTTTCCTTGCGCACGTTACCGAGGTTCATCAACGCGTTGGCTTCGCCGAGCTGGTTGCCGATCTCGCGGTAGAGGGTAAGCGCCTGCTGATACAGATCGCCCGTTTTTGCGTAGTCCCCAGTTTCCTTACGCACAAGGCCGAGATTCATCAACGTGTTGGCCTCGCCGAGCTGGTTGCCGATCTCGCAGAAACGGGTAAGCGCCCGCTGGTGCAGGTCAACAGATTCCGCATAATCTCCGGTCAACCGGCGCACACTCCCGAGGCTGGCGAGGGTGTTGGCTTCCCCGAGCCGACTGCCGATTCCGCGGTAGAGAGTCAGTGCCTGCTGGTGCAAGTCGATGGCTTCGGCATAGTCCCCGCTCCACTCGCGCACTCTGCCCAGGTTGGCGAGAGTGTTGGCTTCCCCGATGTGATCGTCGAGGTGCTCGGCTGCGGCCAGGGCACGTTGATGAAGGGTTGCTGCCTGCAGCCACGGGCCATCACGCTCGAGCAGACTGGCGAGGGTCTCGGTCAGCTCGATCACTCGCCGTGGCTCACGGTTGAAGGCGTGGTCGATACAAGCGAGCAGATTGGCACGTTCGGTGCGCATCCACGCCAACGCCTGCACCTCGTCGCCGAACTCCCGAACCACACCATCCTGCGGGATGGTGGATGGGCGCGCAGTGGGGCGAGTGCGTCGTGCCAGGTATTGGTCTGCTGCGGCGGTGGTGGCCTGGTAATAGTCCAACAGCCGATCCACTACTCGTGTGCTGGTCTCGGGTGGGTCGGTGTCAGCCTGGGTGCGCGCGTAGGCACGCAGCAGGTCATGCATCCGGTAGTGGCCTGGCTGAGCTTCCTCGACGAGGTGGTCTATGTAGAACGCCTCCAACTGCGTCCGCGCCACCATCACGGAGACACCCGCAAGCGCTGCTGCGGCATGAGCGTCGATATCCAGGCCAGGGTGCAAGCCCAGAAACCGAAACATGCGCTGCTGTTCAGGCGGCAAGCTCTGGTAGGACATGGTAAAGGCGACCCGCACCGCCCGCGGCCCGGCCTCGAGTTCACCAAGCCGGTCCTGCGCAGCGGCGAACTCCCCCGCCAACCCAGCGATGGTCCACACCGGGTGGTGAGCCAGGCGGCCGGCCAGCAGCACGATCGCCAGCGGCAGAAACCCGCACAACCTAACAATCTCGGCCACCGCCGCCTGCTCGCCATCGGTGTCGGCAGCGCGGCTGGCGAGGGTGATGAACAACTTAGAGGCCGCCTCGGGATCCAGCACGTCCAACGGCAGGGGAACGGCGCCGTCGAGAGCGGTCAAGTGCCGACGGCTCGTGATCAACGTCAGACAATCACCAGCCCCCGGCAGCAGCGGTTCGACCTGCGTGTGGTCACGGGCGTCATCGAGGACCAGCAACACCCGTTTACCGGCCACACGATCACGCCACAGATCCCGCCGCCCCTCCAAGGTCGGAGGCAGGAAGTTGGGATCGACCCCGACGTCGGTAAGCAGCCTCGCCAATGCATCAGCGGGATAGGTGGGAGCTTGTCCCGGCGTGTGGGCGTGCAACTCGACGAAGTACTGCCCATCGGGAAACCCTGCCGCCAACCGGTGGGCAGCGTGAGTCACCAACGCGGTCTTCCCGACACCGGCCATACCGTCAACGGTGTAGATCGACACCACCCGCCCCTGGCCCGCCGCAGACACTATCTGCGCCAGCTCGCTCCGACGTCCAACGAGCATGCCCACATCCCGCAGCAGGGTATCGGTCACCCTCGGCCGCAGCGCGGGCTGCTGCACCACCGTGTAGTGGATACAGATATCCCGGCCGACCCTCACCCCCGTAATAGAGATCGCGGACGGAAGACGGTGTGGCGCAGCAGAATCCTGGTCGACTACTACTGCGCCATCGGAGGGTGAGGCGCCTGCCCGGCTCCGGCCCGAATTCCGCTGATCGTGAAAGTGCCCTCCACGGAGGTGTTCTCAGCGACTACCGCGGCACCAGTCGAGGTGACATCGGTGATCGTCAGCTCACCGGCGCAGACCTCGCGTAATCGCACACCGACCGCTTCAGCGGCTTCTGGCGCATGGCGATGCACCGCCACCAGTACCAGCCCCGCCGCCGCCAGCAGCTCCTCGTCATCCCCGGCACCGGCCTGCTCGAGTTCCTCAACCAACACTGCCCGCCGATTCGCCGACTGCGGTTGCCGCTCCACCACTTCCACATCGACCGACCGATACCGGCCGCTGATCATCGCTTTCACCGCCTGATACGCGTCAGCGACCGCTCGCTCTGCTGTCCCAGTCAAACCCGCCGCAGCACCAGCAGCCACTGCGGCCACCACCATCGTCACCGGCTCCATCCCCCACCGTCCTCCCAAACTCGGATCCACCACCCCACCTTCCGAGGGAGTCCACACCACTCAACCAAGCGGCGACACCTGACGCAAGAAATCAGGGCGTAGGGCGGCACGCTCGTCGTCGGTGAGCCTCTTGTCGACCGATCTTTCGCTCTGGTTACCTGGGCCGTCGACTCGATGACCTCCGCCATCACCTGGAACCATTGGGTCGCGATCTGCATGTCCGCCACCTCGACATGCAGATCGCATCCCTGCTGTACCCGACTACCAGTACGAGGAGAACCAGTGCCCGACGACACTGACCGCGGGCGGATCTTCCGCCGAGCCTGGATCGACGGCGTCCGCAGCTACTACCCGGGCGATCCGAAACCGGGATATGTCGCCGAGTGGGAAGACATGCCGGCATGGGAGCAAGCCGCCGCTATCGCAGTGTATGACCAAGTAGCACAGTTCCTCTCGATCACAGACGGCAGCGCAAGCAAGCTGAGCTCCGAACAAAAAGGGCGCTGGATCGCACTGTGCTGGATCGCCCAGATCCACAAGCACATCCCGGAGCCGAAACCGTCGTACGTCGCAGACTGGGAGCAACTTCCGGCTTGGCAACAGAAGGTCGACGCGGACATCTTCGCGGCAATCGAAGCTTCAGTCGCCACCGCCACCCTCCAATAGACCAGAAGAACATCAGCTATCCCACAGGCGGCAGATCCGATGACCAGATGTCGGAACAATTCGACGCCAAGGCCGCGGGGCAGACGTCAGCGATCCTCGGTCGCTTCCGAAGATGACCACCATGGCCACGTGGTCGACCAGCGGATCCTGACTGTCCAAGCTGCAGTGGTCAGCGCCCGTTGCGAGGGCGGACTCGACCTGGGTTGGAGCGGGTTGTCCAGGCCCTGTGGTCATGGCTTCACCTGACCGCAGCATCCGGGAAGACCTCACTACCAACGCTGAACAACCTAATCCCTGCTGCCGAGTTCCGTGTATTTGACTGCTTGGCCGTAAACCTGCTGGATCGGATAGCGCTCGGCGTTCTTCCGTAACTTCGCTTCAACTGCGGCAACGAGATCGATCTGCAGGACATCAGCAAGTCGCAGCAGATAGATGAAAACGTCGGCGACCTCCTCCTCGACGGGAGTGCGCCGCGTCGGGTCGCCCATGAGCGCCTGGCTCTGCTCGGCGGTTAGCCATTGGAAGAGCTCGGACAGCTCACCGACCTCCCCGGTCAGCGCCATGACGAGGTTCTTGGGGGTATGGAAACGTTCCCACGCTCGCTCCGCCGCGAACTCCGCAACCATGCGCTGGAGCCTGTCGATCGCCATGGGTTGGTTCTAGCAGGTAATACCCAGCCGATCTACGCCACAGGCACGGATCTTCGATCAACGATCAGCAGGAATCCATCGCGGCGACGGGAGCTGGACGAGGTAACCCCGATCTGGACGGGTTCGCCTAGCAATCGCGCACGACGCGCTAGCATTCCGATGATCAACACGGGTCCGCCGAGCGAACGCGTCTCGGATATTGCTGCACTACAACAGGTTTCGAATGGTGGGGGTACTGTGACGCTTCGGTCGTTTCGCTCGACAGCTCCAGAAGTCGTAGCCTTGGCGCGCCGAGATGAGCTTGTGACAGCTATCGCCGAAGGAGCAGGCAAGAAAGGCAATCCAGGGGAGCGTCGATCATGGGAGGCCAGTCTTCCCACACTTGCCAATCTCTTGATCAAAGCCAAACTGCGCGAGGTCGCCATGCTGATCGAGTGCTCCCTTCCGGGCTCGAGCCAACGCGCCGACGTCGTCCTTGCCGGCGTCCATCCGAAGACTGGCGACGACAACTACGTTGTGGTCGAGCTGAAGCAATGGAGCCATGCTGAGCTGGGTTGGGACAGCGATCTGATCGCGTGGTCACTGTATACGCGGGGCGATCACCTTCACCCAGTCGACCAGGTGCGGGGCTACTGCAGGTACCTCCAAAGAGACGTCGCCGTACTCCATGACCGCCCCGAGGCACTGCACGGTGTGGCCTTCTTGCACAACGCCAAAAAGGAGTCCGTCGAGCCACTGTTCCACCTCCGTCCCGATCAATTCGGACGCTTGTTCACCGACGACCAGCGCGACGAGTTCATCGAGTATCTACACACTCAGCTCGCACCCACCTCTGGCAGCTCCGCCGCAGATCGATTGCTCACCAGCGCGGTCCGCCGAAGAGCGACGCTGCTGAATTCGACAACGGCAGATCTTCACACAGCTGGAGAGTGGCTGGTGGACAACCAAAAACTCGCCTTCGAGGCGGTGATGAGCCGAATCAGCCTCTCACACAGAAGCAAGCTCAAGACCGTCGTGCTCGTGACCGGCGGCCCAGGCAGCGGTAAGAGCATCATCGCGCTGTCGCTACTTCAACGCCTCCGTGCGGAGGGTCGTCGGGTGCGATACGCGACAGGGTCGGAAGCCATCACCAAAACCATGCGGAGAATCTACGGCAAGCAGGAACCCGACCTGGAAAAGCAGATCACCTACTACAAGAGCCTGACCACTATGCAAACGGAGTGGTTGGATGTGGTGATCTGCGACGAAGCTCATCGCCTCCGGCGGATTTCGACCGACCGATTCACCCAGAGCACGCTCCGGACGAAGCGCCCGCAGGTCGATGAACTGATAGAGGCCGCAAAGGTTCCGGTTTTCCTGCTCGATGAGAACCAAGTGGTCCGGCCGAACGAAGTCGGAACTATCGACCACATCAGAGACCATGCCGCCCGAGCAGGGCTGCCGGTCTTTCAGATCAACCTCGACGGTCAATTCCGCTGCGGTGGCAGTGCAGCCTACGACGAGTGGGTACTGAACCTGCTCGGCCTGAGGGCGTTTGGACCGATGCGATGGAAAGACGACGACCATTTCATAGTCCGCGTCGCAAGCTCACCACGGCAGATGGAAGAATTTCTCCGCTCGAAAATCACTCCAACGGTCACTGCGAGGATCACCGCTGGCTACTGCTGGGAGTGGACTCCCGAACCGGATATCGACGGGACGCTGGTGCCCGACATCAAGATCGGCGACTGGTCCAAACCGTGGAACAAATACAAGGACACGATCGGCGGGCCGGATGACCCCCCTCCGAGTTGGCTGTGGGCGCATGACCCACGCGGTTTCGAACAGGTCGGTTGCATCTACACCGCACAGGGATTCGAGTTCGACTGGGCAGGTGTCATTCTCGGACCCGAGATCGTCACAGAGGACGGGCACCTGGTAGTGCGACGGGACGCCAACAAGGACAAGCAGCTCAGAAGCAAGAAGCTCTTCGATGAAGATTTCGACATCCTCATTCGCAACACGTACAAGGTTTTGCTGACCCGCGGGATGCAAGGGGTGGTCATCTACGCTGTCGACCCGGCGACCCAGGAATTCATCTCTGGTCTGACCGATTCCCTCATATAGCCGACCACCGCTCGAAGCCTGACCGCATCCCATGCTGGAGCAACCAGGAACTGCCTCGAAACGAGCCCCGTATCCGACCGGTCATCCCCCCACCGACACCAGCAAACCACCCACCTGCACGGGCGTCGATATCCAGCCCACCAGCGATCTTCAGGGTGTCGTGGAGCGTCAGATTTGCGCCGACACTCTGTCGGTACGGCACCGCGTGCTCGATGCCGGGATTCAGCACTCGGATCACCAAGATTCTGCTCCGCGTCCATCAGGGCTTTCGCAGAGCGCCACCAGCCGCTTGGTACTCTCCGAGCATGGGCACGGTCGCCATTGAGGCCCTCAGAACTGCGCTGGAGCAGTCGTGGTCAGTGGATACAAGTGCAGCCTCGGGCTGGACGGAAGCCAACCGTGCAAAGGGGCAGTGCGCTGTCACTGCGTGTGTGGTCCAGGACTACCTCGGTGGTGAGATTCTCAATACGACTGCCACCCTGCCCAGCGGTGAAACAGTCTCGCACTATTTCAATCTCGTCGATGGCGGCATCGTAGACCTCACCCGGCAGCAGTTCCCGAATGCGACACAGTTCTCTAAGCCGGAACCGAGAATTAAAGGCTTCGCATCAACCCGCGAGTTCTGCCTGTCGTACGAGAGCACGAGACAAAGATATGCACTGTTGAATAAGCGAGTTGCTAGATATCTTCGCGAGATGGACTAGCAGTATCAGTGGGCCGTCCACATCCCAAAAAAGTCCCTGGCCTCAGGAACCGATGAATACGGTCGCAGATCATCAGCGATCTCGTGAAGTGTTCTTTGGAGGCGGGTCGACGCAACCTTGGCGATGTCCTCAAAGTTATCGGTCAACACGACACAGCCTTCGGCAACGTCTGCGGCCCGAATGAAGTTCTGCGCCAAACGGATCTGCCAGGCAGTACGTTCACGGGGATAGACCGCAGTGCCGTCGATGGCCGCCTGCAGATAGGTCGTTGCTGACTGGTGATTACCGAGGCGCATGAAGGCCAGTCCGGTCAAACCACTGAGCTGCGCTTCGGGCAGATGCGCCAGATACGCAGGATCTTGTCCCCTGGTCGAGTCGTACGCGCGGTGCGCCCGGCTCACTGCTGACTCCATCGCGGTGCGATCGCCAATCGCGCTGTGCGCTTCGGCCTCGCGGATAGCTGCCAGCGCCCGCAGTTTCGGGCCGCCTTGCTTCCTGGCTGCGAGCTGCGCGGCTTCAGCCAACTGGACCCCTTCTTTGGGCCGCGCCCCCTCCCGGTATGACAGCAGGCAGGCATTGATCCAAGCGTGAGCAGCAGCGGTGCCATCACCCGCGGCCGTGGCGGCCTGAGCGGCATCGGCATAGTAGCGTCTGGCCTCACCCCAGCGACCGGCGTCGTAGTGGACCCAGCCTGCAGCAGTCATCATCTCGGCACCAGCGCCGGTCAGGACTTTGCCAACCTCGTCGCTGTAGCTACCCAGATCCAGCAACTGTTCAACGTATCGCACTTCGTTGGCGGCGACCTCACACAACCGGTCACCACCAGCTATCAGCTGCAGCTCGTGGATCTGGCTGACACTCTTGGTGATTCGCTCGACGTCCGTTTGGCCGACCCTGACTCCCGCGGAAACCGCCGGAGGGTTCGGCCGCCTGTCGGCTGCTGTGGCAGTACCGACTCCGACCGCCCCCGATTTGAAAAATTGGCGTCGGTTCACCTCCGCCTCCTCATCCGACTCCACCGCCAGTATGGCGAGCGGCACCTGCAGAGCTTTCGCCACCCGGCGCAGAACGCGCACATCGTAAACGGCCGGGCCGTCATGCTCCAGTTGCGAAACAGCGGGCTGCGTGAAGTGCAGGAGAGCGCCCAGTTCCGCCTGTGTCATACCGATGGACTTGCGTATCCGTCGGATCGTCTCACCGGTCGTCATGTGCATCGTCGGGCTCCCCGCTACATCATGTTGCGTTCATGGTAAATCGCGGACGGGATTGACTGTCAAGCGTTTTCATGCCCGTACCGACTTTATACCGATTTCCGCATGTTTTAAAACGGCTCCCTATTTTGGCGGGAAATAGCCGGTTTTGCGGCCCTACGGTCAGCCCTGGTACCCGGCACCGGGCCGACGCCGAACCCCTCGTCCGGCGCACCGACCCGCCAGAGTGGCAGGCCGGTGGCGAAACGCCCCCGGTGCCGGGAACCTCCGATCGAGCCCGCCCAACCAGGAGATGCCAAAACGATGTCCACAGCCAATTCCCTTGCCATGTACCAACTCATCGCCCTGTGCGACGCTGCGGCGCACGCCGTACCGATGGTGCCGTTCACTCCAGCCCAAGCCCACGAGGTCGTTCAGATCCATGTCGCCTGCCGGGCCAAGAACTGCCCGCGGAAAGCATCCGCGCTCGACACGCTGGTCGAAGCCGGCCAGATAGTGCTGTCCACAAGTAAGCCGCGGTGATCGGCCGTGACCAGCACGCATGAGAACGACGCACGGCAGGATCGTCCCCCGAACGCCACAGACGACACTCCAAGTGAGACGACCCCGACATGGGCACCGGTGACGGCATTGCCGTCGAGTGAGGTATTGCTGGCGTTCTTCGCTGGGCTACGGCCACTGCAGGGCAGCTACATCGTCCACGCGGCAGTCAATCTGGTGGCCTGCCAGCAACAATATCGACAGGCGCTGCTCACCCTGACCGGCGAGCAGATCGGCCATCAAGAACTGAAACAGGCTTCCTCGGACCTAGTTTCGGCGCGCGAGGCTATCGAGACCCTGATCGCCGTAGTCGACGATACAGTCGACAACCGCCAACAACAGCGGGCAATCGCACCGCCCTCGGCCCCGCCACCAGTCCCGATCACCGGCGTGCCGGAGGGCACTCGGGTCATGGTCGTACAGACCGAAAGCATCGGGGCGTTGGTTGCTCGGATGGCCGACCTCTGGGGATTGGTGCTCGCCGCCGTTGCGACCGATGAGGAGCCGCCCGAGGCAACCCGGTTGGCGCAGCTGTGCGAGGGCTACGACTGCCTGGTAGCCGCGATCGAATCCGGCCAGCAACTCGTGCTGGGGCGGTGATCAGTTGTGGCACCGCTGCGGCCCGTCCGAGCACCACGTCCACCGCGTCGCATCCGCCACATTCACATCGAATCCGGTGCGCTGAACCTGGATTTCGCTGCCTCGGCCGAGCAAGCCGCCGACGTCGCCGCCGAACTGGCCCAGAGCTTTCCAGAGTTCACCGTCACAGTCGATAACGACGTAGCTGCCGACCTACCACCGCTGCCATGTGCGGCGCTGTGGGACTGACGTTTCTCACCCATCCTGCGCAACCGCCGCGCGGACCATCCACACTCAAATCTGAAGGGCCACTTCCTCATGCCACTGCCGTCGGGCCACCTCGCGTTGGGCACCTTCCCGAGCACGCCAGCCTCCTTTTCGCCTCCACCCGTCGAGGCCCAACCCGATCATCCGCTGCCCGATGCCGGACCCTTCCTGCGGGTCTTCGCCGGGGCAGAAGAACCGACGACGGTGATGCTGCGCTGCGCCCACCAGTACATCGGCATCCTGCGCGTGATCTACGACCATCGCCGGGATGTTCCCGATGTCGTCCACGAACAACTGTCCATCCTGACCTTCCTGATCGACCACGAAGCCGAAGGACACTCGAAGGAGATCGCGGTCCAGCCCGGCGCTCCGCTCGGTCCCTCGTCGTACGGGGAAATGGTGCATTGGCTGGCCTGGAAATACCTGCTCTACACCCTGCGCCGAAACGATCCCGAGCACGGCGAACGTGATGCACACATGCTGTCCTGCCACATCGAGGCATTCGACCAGCTGGTCACCGATGTCAGGGCTGGAGGAGTTCGGCTGCCAGACAAAGCCACCGATGCTCTGCCGCCCCAGACGCTGCGACTGGATGGCACCGAAGATGTGCACGGGCAACCCCCTACCGCGGCCAACGGCAGTGACACCGCCGCCAGCCACACAGAGCAGTGACGATGCCAGATCAACCACAACGCAAGGAGTTCGTCGCGGCGGACGGCACGTTGGCGGAGCGCTGGTGTCATGTCCATCTCATCGAGCTGACCGTCGCGCGGGCAGTGGAGCTGCAGCGCATCCACGCAACGCACCGGCCGGACGACTGCTTCGTACACCTCCAGGTCACGGCGTTCCTGGTGCAAGCAAGCGATGCCTGAGGTTCGCCCCACTTCCGCCGTGCATCTCCATCGCTTCCGCCGCACGGGGTTGCCCGCGCGATGCGCTCCCTTCCGCTTGCTCACGCTTGCCCCTCACATCTGAAGCCGGTCCCACCTCATGTCAGATACACATCACGCCGCAGCCGCCCCACCCCCAGAACCTCGGCCGATGGCGACCGCCACATCACCCTGCGAACGATGCGTCGACACCGCAGCAGATCCGCGAGCCAGGACAGGTTCTCGTGGACAGACTCCGCGTGCATCTTCGTCACGGCTCCCAGCCCATTGGAACCGAAATCAAGTCCAAGCCAACAACATTCGAGCATGGACTGCGTCAAAGCAGTCCCCGGAGCAGCGTATGACCTTTGACGACAAATTGCTGATCAAATATGCACAGCGCCAACGACTTACAGATTGCCCCCCAATCATCAACCAGGTCAGCGAACCTTCGCGAGGCGGTCATCAGGACGCCACTGCCTTCCAACGACATGGTTCTGCAAGCATGCGCCGGGACTATGGCCATCGAGCGAATGACAACGACGTGAGACACGGTCTAAAGCGCCCACCGAGGGCCGTCTCATACGTCCGGTGGAGCGAACCGAGCCAAGTCGGGACTGCCCGCGTGCTGATGCGCGTTCAGCTGACGTGTTCGCGGTGCACGCCGCTATCCGTGAGGTGATGCCCGATGGCGAGCCGAGGCGAAGCCATGCGGTGTGGCTTATGGGCAATCCCATCCAATCGAGTCGACGATTCCACAATCCATGGCATCGACGAAGTGCAAAATTCGCTCCCCCGAGGCGGGGAGATACGGCCGGTACTCTGCGACCGCAAGAACATAGGTCCATGCCCGCATCCGGTTCGGCGTCAGCAAAGGGTGCGTAGCCAGATCATCGAGCCGTTCATCAATTGTTCGAGGTCCGTCCTGGATCGCTACCCACAGCGCTGCCTCGGCGTTGACATCGCCGACTGCACCCAACGGGTCGATCGTGTACCACAGGTCTTGACCTTGCAAAATGTTCTTGGCCTGCAGATCCGCATGGAGTACGTGACGGCTTTCCGTGGTGATCAGGAGTTTGTCGAGTACTGCTTGTGCGTCGGCGAGATGTCGGTTGCCGTCGATCCGCTGGATCGCTTCCGCGTACCGGGGATCATCGAAACGCTCTCTGGCCCAGCCCATTCGCATTTGGACTACGTCGGCGATGTCTTTCAAGGCAGGTGGTTCCGGCAGGTCCGGTGAGTTGAGGCGGCTGAGCAGTGTGGCGAAGCTCGTGGATTCAGCAGGATCGCCGTCCGGCCACGCCACGGTTCCGGGGATGATGCGGGTCATCAGGAAGACGCCAGTGTCGGCATCTCGGCGTAGAACCGATGGTGCGGCGTTGCCGACGGCCCAGCGGTCGATCATCTGCGTCTCGGTGTTGCCGGCTTCCAGGTCGACGGGGATCTTCAGCACAGCAGCTCGACCTGTGTCGACTTCAGTGCAGTACGCGCAGCACGACATTGCGCCGTTGTCCGCGATGCTTTCCAGGTCCAGGCCCCATTGCTCGGCATACCGGGAGAGTTGGACTGGGAGCGTACCGAGCCAGGCGCGGCCGTCGTCCTCGCCGCGGAGGAAGATGATGGCCGCTTCCAGCCGTTCGGGGATTGTCGGGATGTTCATCGAGACAGCACCTCCTGGATTCGGTTGGTGACACGATCGACATCGTTCTCGTCGTTGTAGATGTGCGTCGCGAGCCGCAGCAGGCATTCGCCGCCCGCACCGTGGCCGACCCACGCCCGGATCCCGGCGACCCGCAGCGCATCCTTAACCTGGGGTGCTGTCACTCCGTCGAGTATGAACGAACGAAGGCGAGGCGGCCTGAATTCCGTTGTGGCCGTGCGTCGGGCGCCAATGTCGACCATTGCCTGGTCGGCGGTGTCTGCCAACTGCTCGCAGTCGTCGAGTAGCCCGGCGTCTTGCCATTCGAGCCACTGCGCGACTGCGGTCTCCGTGCACAGGCGAGGGACCGGATCGAATGTTCCTGGCCAGGAGAATCGCTCGACGAGGTCCGGGGAGTCCCACGTCAGCGATACTTCCGCCGGCCGGATGTCGAGCTCTGGTGTGAGCCACAGAAGGCCGACGGGACGTAAGGTCGGAAACCACTTGTGGAGGGTTCCGAATACGGCGGCCGCACCCCATAGTTCGGGGAGCAGAGGAATGTGCCCCGGCACGTGCGCAGCGTCGACTATCAGTCGGCCACCGCGCTGCTCAACCCACGCGCCGAGCGCCGGTGCGGGCATTCGAAACGCGGTCGACGATGTAATCGCGCTGATCTGCAAGTAGTCGACCAAGCCGGGGACCTGGTCATCGAGGACAGCCAGCAGCGCAGCAGCCGATTCGAATGGCACCGGCACGGCCACGGACACCAGGCGTGCCCCGGCTTTGGTACACGCGATTTCCCATGCACGGCGGATCGACGAGTACTCGACATCGAGCACGACCACCGTGCTGTCCGCGTTGAGTGGAACTGAAGCGATGATCGCCGCGGCGGCCGAAGTAGCATTGGTGCACAGCGTCAATCGGGTGCTGTCCACACCGAGCATTTCGGCTACCGATATCGTCTGCGCGGTGAGACGGCGGGTCAGCTCCGAACCGAGGTGCAGGGTCGGGTCGGATTCGATCTGACGACGAAGCCGTTCTCCTTCAGCGATGACTCGCCGTGAACTCAGTCCATAGGATGCGTGATTGAACTGGATAAGTTCACAGCGCAGCGCGAAGTCCTCGACCGCTGCGGATTTCACGGCAGCCCGGCCCGCAAGTGTGCCAGGCTGGGCACGTCGAACCGGAAGATCGCATCGGCAGCCTCGGCGTGATCGAGGGGCACTCCCAATTCGGCGACCGCGAAGGCGACGGGGTCCCATCCCGGCGGGCGGGCACCGAGCCGTTCGACCAGTCCGCGCAGGAGCTCGCGCGAGTCGACGAGCAAGAAGTCTTCATTCGCCGCGCGCAGCACTTCTTCGAGGAACTCAGCCGCCGCGACCGGACCCCACAGCCACTCGATTTCCGACAGCTGGCAGGCCAAAGTAGTCGAAACCCGCCCAGCGGCCGACGTTTGGCTGATATCGGTGAACACCGCGAAAGCGTTTGCGGCGTTGGGAAATTCGCCTCGTAAACCGAGCACCCGGCTGAGGTCGCGGACGTGTGGCGGATTCTCGCTGGCCACTCCGGAGGTCTGAGACATCTCCCGTAGCTGAGCGAGGAGCTGAGCGGAGCGTTCGACCTCCATGCACGCCATCGTCTTCTTGCTGAGCCAATGGACTGCCTCGTATTCAGCGTACGGGTGTCCGGCCGCGCGGGCGACGTCGATCGCCTTTTGCAGCCACTGCTCGGCCTCCATCGGCTGGCCGGCGGCCAAGTGTGCGAGCCCCCGGTGGCCGAAGGCTCGGGACTGCACTTCGGGTTCGGTAGACATCGCCGCTACTTGGTCGCACAGATCGACACACCGATCGAAATCCTGGACAGGCCCGCACAGCGCGACCTCCGCATAGAGATTCAGCGTCTCTGCCAACACTCGCCCAGGTTCCGGGAAGTCGATCGCCAGCTGGTCGAGCACCTCTACTGCCTGTATCCATCGGCAGGTCATGCGAAGGTTGCGCGCCCACAGCAGTCGAACACGCGCCACCTCGGCGAGCGCTACCGCCGCCGACTCAGCCAGCTCGAGTCCCGCCACGCACGCATCGACTCCGGCAACGTGGTCGCCTCCGGCGGAAAGGCATTCGGCCAAGAGAGCAAACGCGTCGAAATGTGGAGTGTTGTCAACCGCGATGCGCGCGAGGTCGCGGGCTTTCGAGACCGCGCCGAGCGCGAATTGGCGGCGGGCGGCTTGCAGCGCGAGCGCCCCTGCTTTTGGCCCGTTGGATGCTTCGACAGCCACCGCTGTCGCCCGCACGAACAGCTCATCGTCCCAGTGCTGTTCTGCCTCGATGATCTGGAGCAGTTTGGCGTGGTGACGACGCCAGCGGGGGCCATTGGCGGCGCCGCGTTCCCGCAGCACCTGCGCGAAGAGCGGGTGATGGATGCGGTAGCGGTCGTATTGATTTCGCTTCTCAGCGGGACGAACGAGGTCGTGTTCGTCGAAGAGGACGTGGAGCCGCTCGTACAGATCGTCGATGTCGAGCCGAGTGAGCTGAGCCAGATAGTCGACCTCGAAGCTGTAACCGATCAAGGCAGCGGTTTCGAGCAACCGCTGATCGTCAGAGCTCAAGTAGGACAGTCGGTCTTCGATTACTGCCGTGATCTGTCTCGGCGGGTAGTGGGCGCGGTGTCGATCGACTCGAGCCAAGGACTCAGCGAACAAGGGGTTGCCAGCGCTCAACCGGACGATCCGCGATACCACACTCGGTGGGGCGCTGGGTCCGACGACAGTGCGGCGCACCAACTCCTCAGTGTCCTGCGGCGAAAGACGAAGCAGATCGATGACCGGTGTCTCCGGACGATACCTGCACAATTTGAAGACTGTCCGCTGCAACGGATGTGTTTGGTCGGCGGACTTCAATTGATCGGATCGGTACGCGAGGACGAGGACCAGCGGACCCTGCACCCGCAACGCGATGGCCGTAAGGAGGTCGATGGTTGCGGTGTCGGCCCAGTGCAAGTCATCGAGCACCATCACCAGCGGTGTGTCAGTGACGATGTCCTCGATGAGCCGAAGCAACTGGTCGAGTCGACTGTCGATCTCCGGGCGGTCGCCGCCGCTGGCCGCGTAGGACTGCCCGGTTCGGACACCGGCTGCCAGCACTTGCCCAACGACGGGTACCGACTCGATCCAATCCGGTGCGTTCTGCTTGAACGACTGCGTGATTCGCTGCCACCGGGAAGGGGATCCCGATCTTTGCGCCGATGCGGCCAACGATCGCAAGCACTCCCGCACAGCCTGGAACGAGTCCGAGGCCAGCGAGTTCAGCATCGCCTGCCCGTATCCAGTGAGTAAGTGGACAGAACTGTGCCGGTGGGCCGCCTCGTGAGCGAAAGTGGTCAGCAGGCTCGTCTTGCCGACCCCGGCCTCACCACGAAGAACGACAACCTGCGCCTCTCGACACTCGACCGAGCGATCGACGGCCTCCAACAGCATCGCCAACTCGTCGATTCTGTCCACCAGCGGCGCTTGAGCACCTGTCCCCGGCACAACATCCCCTCCTGACGATCCTCGCGCTACACACGTGGTTCCAGTCATGAATCATAGAGGTTCGTTCGCCGCGGCATCGGGAGATGTTGGGGTGCTGCAGGATTGGAGCGACGCGGTAGAAGAGATGCAGGTAGCGCGAACGGGTCGATGCAGTCATGTCGCGGACATGACTGGAAACCGATCTCACTGAAGGGGACCGAAGTAGATGAGCAACCGGACCGGCAGCTGGTGCAGCTGCGTGAGCGTCGGCGTCCCGTGATGGTGCGACGGGAGCTCGCGCCAGAAGGTGACCGCCCGGCCACCGATGTCCACTGGCTGGTCAACGTTCGGGACAGCCTGCACGGCTGAGACCCCGGATGCCTCCAGCCACCGAGCGACGTTCACTTCCCGCCGCGATGCGGCCAGTTGGCCGGGTCGACTCACCCTGGCAACAACGCATCCCGGCAGCCGGTAGATGGCATTTTCACTGACCTGAATGAGATCAACTTGATCGACATCCAGTCCAACCGCGGCGCCAGCCGACCGCACGATCGTCAGCCAGTCAGTCTCGACCACCTTGCTCATGCGGGAACTAGCGTGCGGTCGATCTGGATGTGCAGCTCCTCGACCTCTGTGATGCAGACCGTCGTCAGGATGGCCGCACCAGATGGCCTGCCGTGCCATCGACGACAGCACTTTGCCGCGAAGCTAGGTCGATGCCGATGACCTGGTCTTTCACGAGAGCGGATCACGGATTCGAACCTGCGGGGCCTTTCGATGCCCTGGTACAGATGTGGAATCTGGTGTTTCATGGAGTAGGGAGAATCGCGGACCGGCTCAGAAATGAGTTACGCATGTATTCGCCCCTCCATCACCCGGCAATCTCTTTGCGCGAGAATAACAACCACTACGCATGGCGTAACCGACAATCGAATTCATCTCTGCCGCAGACTCATCCGATCAGACCGGATGCTGGACTGCGCGCGAGAATCGATGTCCTCCAGGGGCTCAGATGAACCCCGATGACGAGTGGCTGAGCACAGACGAATTGGCCGCACGCCTCAAGATTCCCGCGAAGACGCTCGCGGTCTGGGCCTCCGCCGGGCGGGGCCCCAGATACGCACGGATCGGGCGATACCGAAGGTATCGATTGAGCGATCTACTCGAGTGGGAGCAGGACCAACTCGACAAGACTGGGCGGCCTCAGGCCGATGAGCCGACCGATCGGGCACAACACCCACGACGTCGACCACCAACGAAGCAACACCGAAGCCGCCAGCAGGACCACTGAGTACAGACAACAGGCCATTCAGCTAACTTTTAGCAATCAACCGAGGCTTGCCCTGGGTTGCTGGATATAGCAGTTTGTGCCGTGGTTCAGCTATCAAACGTTGACAGGCTCGATCCCACGCTCGACGCTCCAGCATCCTTCGCAAACTCCTCGCGTCCCGGGGGGCATCCGGTCCGGTCGCGGTCACGCGGCAGCCCAACGACCACCCACCACAGGAAGGACAACCGTTGCCCAGACAATCGCTTCCACTCAGCACCTACGGCCGGATCACCTCCAAGCGGCAGCCGAACGGAAGCTGGCGTGCAACCACGCGCTACCGAGACGACGACGGCATCACCCGCACCGTACACAAGTTCGGAACCACCAAGGGCCGGGCCGAAGATACCCTGCGGGAATCACTCACTCAGCGCACCGGAGCCCGGGGCCGGCTGATCACCCGGGACACGAAGCTCACCGATCTGGCCGACCTGTGGCTGGCGGAAAAAGTTCTGCAAGAAGGCATTACCGAGCAGACGCTGGACCTGTACCGAATGGAGATCGAGGTTTCCACCGATTGCAGGGCGAGCAAAGGAACCGTCAAGATCAAATCAGCGCTGGGCGGCCTGCGGGTGTGGGAGGCCACCACCTCCCGCATCGATGCGCACCTGAAGCGGATTGTTCTCAACGGACACCGGGAGAAGGCGCGGCGGCAGCGGGTCATCCTGTCGGAGATGATGAGCATGGCCGTCCGCCACGACGCCATCGACCGCAACCCGGTCCGCGAGGTCGCAGACCTTCCCCGCAAGCGCCAGAAACCGCGCGCGGCCGATCTCGAGACCCTCGCGGACCTGCGAACCCAACTCCAGGAGTGGGTCGCCGGAAAGCCACTCGACGGCGCACCCGCCTACACCTACGGTCCCAAACGCAATCCGAGAGTCCTGGACGTCGCCGACGTCGAACTCGGAACCGGTCCACGCCCCGGCGAAGCACTCGCCCTGCGCTGGTGCGATGTCGACCTCGACAGCAAGCCGGCACGGATCACCTTCTCCGGCACCATCATCCGCATCAAAGGCAAAGGCTTGATCCGCCAGGAATGGACCAAGACCGACTCCGGCTACAGGACAGTGGTCCTCCCCCAATTCGTCATCGACACCCTCCGACGGGTCAAGGCCGAAGCACTCGCCAACGAACTGGACCTGGTCTTCCCCAACCGCGATGGCGGCATCTGGGATCCCCACAACTTCAACCGCCTGTGGCGCCAAGCACGCGGCGAGCAGTTCGCCTGGGTCACCCCCAAGACCTTCCGCAAGACCGTCGCATCCCTCATCGCCGACCAGTACGGCCCCCAGGCCGCGGCCCGGCAACTCGGCCACGCCAACGACTCCGTCACCAAACGCCACTACATCGACCAACCCACCGAAGCACCCGACTTCACGGCGGCCTTGGGCCACCTCGCAGGCTGAAAGCGTGTCGTTTCCGTGTCGTTCTACCCCAAAAACGACTAAAACCAGGGTCGAACGGTAACGTTCGCCCTGGTCAAAGCTCCCCCATCTGGACTCGAACCAGAAACCTGCCGATTAACAGTCGGCTGCTCTGCCAATTGAGCTATAGGGGACTATCCTTGGCTCGTCCGTGTCGGGCGCGCCGAGGAGAAACTCTAGCGTATTGCCGCGCGGCTTCCCAAATCGTGTCACTACCTGCGGACATGCGTCCAGTTCAGCGTGTCCGGGCGGGTCGTGGGGTGAGGGCTATCCGGATCGACAGGCGGATGGGGCGTCGGGCAGGATAGGTGGGCGCGGACAGGCTATTGGGAGGAGCTCCAGGAGATGCTGCGGTTGATCATCGGCGTCGCGGCCGGCTATGTGCTCGGCACCAAGGCCGGGCGGGTTCGCTACGAGCAGATCAGTGCGGCGACCCGCGCTGTGACCGAAAGCCCGGTGACTCGCAAGCTCGTGCTCGTCGGCAGGCAGAAGCTGTCGGACAAGTTGAGCACCCGGCCGCAATTGGAGCCGATGGTGCCGCTCGATGAGCGGACGACCATTCTGGTTCCGCAGGATCAGTTGCGGCGCTGAGCAAGTCAGGCAAGGCGTAAACGGGCGGGCCGACCGCGGCAAAGGGCGCGGTCGGCTACTCAGCTCAGCTCGGCACGAAGTCGTCGTGGTTGCCCATGGCCTGCTCCAGCAGGCTCTTGCGATACTGCTCCAGCGCGACCAGGTCGCCGAACAGCGCCATGTACGCCTCCGGTTCCTCGGTCGAGGACACTCGCTGCAGTTTCGATTTCAGCTCGGCGGTCTGACGACCGACCCACGCCTCCTGGGTCCGCGCCAGCACACCCGCGATGAATCGGGGGATGCCATTGGCGGTCTTCACCGGCAGCGGTTCACCCGACAGCTCGGATACCAGGGCACGCATGGTCAGGTCGTCGGTGCCGTCACAGACCGCGTTCACCCATTCCGCACCGCCCAGCCCGGCCGCCGTGCCGCCTGCCTTGGCGATCAGCGCGCGCACCGCCGCGTAGGCGGGGTGGGTGAAGGCTTCGGGTTCGAGCGAGTCGAAGACGGCACCGGCCATCGCGGGATATTGCAGGGCCGCGCCGAGCGTTTGACGCTGCGGCAGCAAGGTGGGATCGTTCGGATTCGGGCGCGCGGCGGGGTGCTCGGCGACGGTGGCGCTCGATTGCGCGGCAGCGCGGCTCGGTATTCCGGTGCGGCCCTCACCATTTCGGTTCCGCTTGGCTTCCTCGCCCACCCGGCGCACAACGGTCTGGATATCGTCCCAGCCGACCCAGCCCGCCAGCTTCGTCGCATATGCCTTGCGCAGTGCGTTGTCCTTGATCTGCGCGACCACCGGCACCGCGCGCCGCAACGACTCCACCTGTCCCTCGGCGGTGTCGAGGTTGTGCTCGGCGAGCAGGCCGCGCACCACGAACTCGTACAGCGGGGTTCGCCGGGCCACTAGATCGCGGACGGCGCCGTCGCCGGAGTGCTGCCGCAGCTCGCACGGATCCTGGCCGTCGGGTGCGATGGCGATGTAGGTCTGTCCGGCGATTTTCTGGTCGCCCGCAAAGGCTTTCAGCGCCGCGGCCTGGCCTGCCGCATCGCCGTCGAAGGTGTAGATGATCTCGCCGCGCCAGAAGTTGTCGTCCATCAGCAGGCGGCGCAGCAGCGCGAGGTGCTCGTCGCCGAAGGCGGTGCCGCAGGAGGCGACGGCGGTCTTCACGCCTGCAAGGTGCATGGCCATCACGTCGGTGTAGCCCTCGACCACGACGGCCTGGTGGCCCTTGGCGATCTCACGCTTGGCCAGGTCGAGACCGAAGAGCACCTGAGACTTCTTGTACAGCAACGTTTCCGGCGTGTTGATGTATTTGCCGGGCATGGTGTCGTCGTCGAAGAGTTTGCGCGCGCCGAAACCGATGACGTCGCCGCCGAGATTGCGGATCGGCCACAGCAACCGCCGATGGAAGCGGTCGATCGGGCCGCGCTGCCCCTGGCGCGACAGCCCGGCGGCCTCGAGCTCCTTGAAGTCGAAGCCCTTGCGGAGCAGATGCTTGGTGAGCACATCCCAGCCAGCGGGCGCGTAGCCGCAGCCGAACTGCTGGGCGGCATTGGCGTCGAAGTTGCGGTCGGTGAGGTATTTGCGGGCCGTCTCGGCCTCGGGCTCGCGCAGCTTGGCCATGTAGAACTCGTGCGCGGCCGCGTTGGCGGCGACCAAACGGGAGCGGGTGCCGCGATCACGCTGCACCGAGGTACCGCCGCCCTCGTAGTTGATCTGGTAGCCGATCCGGTCGGCCATCTGCTCGACCGCTTCGACGAACCCGATGTGCTCGATCTTCTGCAGGAACGCGAAGACGTCACCGCCCTCGCCGCAGCCGAAACAGTGGAAAAGCCCGTGGTTGGGCCGCACATGGAACGACGGCGACTTCTCGTCGTGGAACGGGCACAACCCCTTCGCGGAGTCCGCGCCCGCTCGCTTCAGCGCGACGTACTCCCCCACGACATCCTCGATCCGAACGCGTTCACGTATCGCCGCGATATCGCGATCTGGAAGTCGTCCGGCCACGGAGCGAGTCTAGGCCAGTCCGCCCTCGACGCGCCCAGCGGCTGGTCATGCCATATTCGGTCGGCGAAGTCGACACACTCGGCGCGGTGGAGATCGACGCTGCCACCGCGCAGCGTGCGGATGGGCGTCTGAGTCAGGTCCCGGTCAGTGTGATCTGCCAGGGGCCGACAACATCACCGCGACCCGCTCCAACCGGCTCTCGGTATAGGACGCGATCTGGTCGACGATGACGCGGACTCGGGCGGTGTCGTCGGCGGCGGCTTCCCACCAGGGCAGCAGGAGTGGGTCGAGGTGGGTGGGGGCGGCGGCCAGGAGGCGGGTGGCGACGTCGAGGATGAGGTCGCGCTGGGCCGCTTGGCGTTGTTTGTGGTCGGGATCGGACATGACGTAGCGCAGGGCGATGGTTTTGAGCATCGCCACTTCGGCAGCGACGATGCGCGGGATTTCCAGGTCGGCGGTGTAGCGGGACAGCGGGTCCGTGCCTGCGACCTCGCGGGTCGCGATGATGGCCGCGGTGGCGAAGCGGCCGACCAGCTCGCTGGTCAGGCGCTTCAGGGCCACCGAGCTGGTGAGGGTGCCGTCGTAGTCGGTGACGGCGGCGACGACCGGCAACTCCGACAGCCGTTGGGCGGCGGCGACGAGTTCCTCCACCGACGACGCGGGGTGCTGGGCGTGGCCGAGGCGGGCGAGCGCTGCCTGCTCGGTCGGGTCGGCGAGGGCGTGCAGTTCGATCCGGCCGGCGATGACGCCGTCTTCGACGTCGTGCACCGAGTAGGCGACGTCGTCGGACCAGTCCATGATCTGGCATTCGAGGCTCTTGGTGCGATCGGGCGCACCCTTGCGGACCCATTCGAGGCGGTCGGCGTCGATGTCGTAGGCACCGAACTTGGTACTGGGTCCCGGTCTCTCCCATGGATATTTGATGGCGGCGTCGAGGGCGGCGCGGGTCAGGTTGAGGCCTGCGCTGACGCCGTCGGCATCGAGCACCTTGGGTTCCAGCCGGGTGAGGATGCGCAGGTTCTGGGCGTTGCCCTCGAATCCGCCGTAGGCGTCGGCGAAGGTGTCGAGTGCCTGCTCGCCGTTGTGACCGTAGGGCGGGTGGCCGATGTCGTGCGCAAGGCCGGCCAGGTCGACGAGGTCGGGGTCGCAGCCGAGGCCGTCGGCGATGCTGCGGCCGATCTGGGCGACTTCGATCGAGTGGGTCAGCCGGGTGCGTGGGGTGTCGCCGTCGCGTGGACCCATGACCTGAGTTTTGTCGGCGAGTCTTCGCAGTGCCGCCGAATGCAGCACTCTGGCGCGGTCACGGGCGAATTCGGTGCGGTGCCCGGTTTCGAATTCGCTGCGCGGCGGACCGAGTCCGGCCGTTTTGGTTCCCTCGACGACCAGGCGCTCCCTGTCGTGCTCGGTGTAGCCGTCGCTCATCGAATTTCACTGCCCTGCTGTGTATTTGAAGTCCGCCGAGAAATGGGTGAGCTGGTACCAGAGCAATGCGCCGGTCTCGCGCAGGATGCCGTGGGCTTGCGATTCCCTGGTGTATACCGCAGGTCCGGTGCGGGTCGGGGCGGTCCATGCCTCCAAACCGGCGTCGCGCGCCATGGTTCGGGTGCGCAGCGAATGCCACGGGTCGCTGACCAGCACCGCGGCGGACAGCTCACGGGCGTCCATTTCGGACGCGACCGCTTCGATACTGCGCAAGGTGTCCGATCCGGTCTCCACCGCGAGGATGTTGTCGGCCGGTATCCCCCTGGCCTCCAGATAGTTCTTGCCCGACGCGGCCTCGGTGTACAGATCACCATCCTGCTTGCCGCCGACGGTGATCACGCGGGGCGCGACACCGGCCTTGAACAGGTTGTAGGCCCGGTCCAGCCGCGCCTCGAACACCGTCGAGGGTGTTCCGGAGTACTGCGCGGCACCGAGCACCACGATCGCGTCGGCCTTCGTGTAATCGTCGATGCGGGCGACCTGCCACACCCGAAAGGCAGTCCCGCCCACCAGTACCGACCCCATGAGCAGTGCGCCGACAACGAGCCGTCGCGCCCACCGCAGTAGCCCGGCGCCACAGCCACGCTGCTTGCCGGGTTCCATCGCGGTGCGCTGGGGAGCCATGGTCACCCCACCCAGTTTGCCAGGTCACCTGCGGTGTCGATGCGCCTCGGGTTACCGCTGGATATCGACGGCGCGATCGCTCCACCGCGGTCATGTACTTACCTATAGGTAAGTACATGACCAAATAGTAGGTACTTGCCGCTGCTGCGGTATGTGCCGAGAATTGGTTCCGGCGCGCCACACCGAAGTTCTTCCGCTCGACCGAACCGGCTCCACGGACGGCAGAGCGATTCGACAACACTGAGGAGTGGACAGGATGGCGGAATCTCCGCGCACAACGGCGACGGTGCTCGGGCTCGGCGCGATGGGCCAGGCGCTGGCCGCGGCCCTCGTACGAGGCGGGCACCAGACGACGGTCTGGAATCGCAGCCCGGGCAAAGACACCGAACTCGTTGCGGCAGGGGCGAAGAGCGCGACAACCGTCGCCGAGGCAGTCGCGGCGGGCGACCTCGTCGTCGCCTGCCTGTTCGACCATCAATCCGTGCACGACGTGCTGGACGCGGTGGCCGATCAGCTGGCCGGGCGGTCGCTGGTGAACCTGACGAGCACCGAACCGCAGGGCGCGCGCGAGCTCGCCGTATGGGCGCAGCGGCATGGCATCGACTATCTGGACGGTGGCATCATCGCCACGCCCCCGATGATCGGACAGCCGGGGTCTTCGATCCTCTACAGCGGATCGCAGCAAATCTTCGACGATCACCGCGAGGTGTGGGAGCTGTTCGGCTCGGCCGAATACTTCGGCACCGACGCGGGCAGCGCGTCGGTGGTCGATTTCGCGCTGCTGGCCGGGATGTACGCCATGTTCGCGGGCTTCTATCACGGCGCGGCGATGGTGCGGACGGTAGGAATCTCGGCGGCGGACTTCGGGCAGCGGTCCGCGGGGTGGCTGGCGGCGATGACCGCATCACTGCCGCGGGCCGGGGCCCAGATCGATACCGGCGACTACACCACGGTGTTCCAATCGCTCGACTTCACCAAGGCCGCGATCGACGCGATCGTGTCGGCCAGCCGCGACGCGGGCGTCGACCTCGACATCGTCGGCCCGCTCAAGAACCTCGTCGACCGTCAGGTCGCCGACGGCTACGGCGCCCAAAGCACCGAGCGGATGTTCGAAAGCCTCAACCCGCCGCCGGTAGGCAAGCCGCGCGCGTAGACAGGGCGGCTACCAACCTCTTTCGCGCCATTCGGCCAGGTGCGGACGCTCGGTGCCGAGGGTGGTGTCGTCGCCGTGACCCGGATAGACGATTGCGTCGTCCGGGTACCGGTCGAAGATCTTCTGGGTGACATCCGCGTACAGCGACGCGAATTCTTTCGGGCCGGCCGTCTTCCCCACCCCGCCCGGAAAGAGCGAATCACCAGTGAACAGGTGCGCGGCACCGCTGTCGTCGATGAGAGCCAGCGCAACAGAGCCTGGAGTGTGGCCACGGAGGTGGATTGCTTCGAAACGCAGGTCGCCGATATCAATGAGGTCGCCGTCGTCCAGCAAGCGGTCGGGGCGGATCGGCAAGGCATCGGCGTCGAGACGGTGGGCGGCGGTGGGCGCGCTGGTGGCGGCCGCGATGTCCTTCAGCGCCCACCAGTGGTCGCGGTGGAGGTGGGTGGTGACGATCAGGGCTATTCGACCGGGCGTTTCCTGCGTGATCAGCGCCTCGATGCGGTCGGGTTCGTTGGCGGCGTCGATGAGCAGTGCGGCTCTGGTGGCGGTGCACTGCACGAGATAACAGTTGTTGTCCATGCCGCCGACGGACATTTTGACGATTCGGCCACCGGGAATATCGCGCTGCTGCGGATTCGACCCCGGGGACATATGGCCGGTGTACGGGAGATCGATCGTGATCACCCCTCGATCGTATCCAGGGTGTCTGCGACAGGTGGGTGCTCGCGATACATTCGTGCCATGCTGCTGCCGCATCGTCGAGCCCGCTGGTCTGCCCGGGCGACGATCACCTTGCTGCTCGCGGGTATCGCACTGCTCGGCGCTGCGACCGCGGCGGCCGAGCCACCGACCCGGTTGGGCACCTATGTGGTCGACTCGGCGGAGGTACTCGACCGCGCACAGTTCGACAATGTGCGCTCGGCCGTCGACCAGTTGTACGCCAATCAGCAGGTTCGACTGTGGATCGTCTACGTGCAGGACTTCGACGGACTCGGTCCCGAGATATGGGCCGAGCGCACAGCGACGCTGTCCGGTTTCGGCAAGCGTGACCTGTTGCTCGCCGTGGCCACCCAGACCCGCGACTACTGGTTCTACGGCGACGTGCCGAGCGGTGTCAGCGATTCCGAGCTCGACAGCCTGCTCACTACGGGCGTCGAGCCCGCGCTGCGGGAGAGCAGATGGGCCGAGGCCGGGACCGCGACCGCCGAGGGGCTGGATTCGGCCATGCACGGCGATGGCGGTGTCAGCGTTCGCGCGTTGCTGATCGTCGGGCTGGTGATCGCGCTCGTCGTCGGCGGGCTGGTGCTGTATTCGCGCAAGCGACGCAAGGACCGCAGCACCGCCGAACTACGGGCCGCGCGGCAGTTGGATCCGGATAACAGCGTGGCGCTCGGGGCGTTGTCGCTGGCGGTGCTGCAGGTGCGGTCGCGGGAGGTTCTTGTCGAGATCGACAATGCGATCCGAACCAGCGGTGAAGAGCTGGAGCTTGCGACCGGCGAGTTCGGGGCCACTGCGGTCACCCCTTTCAGCACTGCGCTTGCCCACGCGAAAACGGCCGCCTCCAAAGCATTTTCGATCCGCCAGCAGCTCGACGACGACCTCCCCGAAACCCCAGACCAGCAGCGGACCATGCTCGTCGATCTGATCGGCACGGTCGGCCGCGCCGACCGGGAGCTCGACGCCCAGGTCACCGAGTTCGACGTGATGCGCGACCTGCTCATCAATGCCGCCGACCGGCTGGAGGCGCTGACCAGGGATCTGGTCGAACTCACCAGACGCACACCGGCTTCGGAGAGCGAGCTCACCCGGCTCACCACCGCCTACCCGGCCGGCGTGCTCGCACCGATCCGCGACAACGTGACCATGGCGCGTGCGCGAATCACCTTCGCGGAACACAACATCGACAACGGGCGCACCGTTCTTGCCCAGCCGGTCGGCAAGCAGGGCGGTGCGGTAGCTGCGATCCGCGCCGCGGAGGCGGCGGTCGGCCAGGCCCGCGCCCTGCTCGATGCCGTCGACAATGCGGCCGCGAACATCCAGCAGGCGACCGCCGGGCTGCCTGCCGCACTGCAGGAGCTGCGCTCCGACATCGCGACCGCGAATACTCTCGCGTCCTACGGTGGTCCGGAATTCGCCGCCGCCATCACCGCGGCGGAGGCGGCGTTGGCGAAGGCAACGGCCAACGCGACGAACGATCCGCTCGACGCCTTCCACGACGCGATAGCGGCCGACGCCGAACTGGACCACGCCAACGCGGCGGCGACGGATCGGAAACTGGCCGTAGAGGACCTGCGACGCAGGCTGGAGCGAGCGCTGACCGACGCGCGCACCCGGCTCGATGCCGCGACCGGCTACATCACCACCCGCCGCGGTGGCATCGACGCCGACGCGCGCACCCGGCTCTCGGAGGCCCAGCGCAATCTCGATGCGGCCCGGCAGCTCGATGCCACCGATCCAGTGCAGGCGCTCGTGCACGCGCAGGCCGCCGCCGACATGGCCGGGCGCGCGCTGCACGAGGCCCAGGCCAGTGTGCGGGCTTGGGAGAGCCGTCAGGGACCGTCCGGCACCGCGCAGGCGGGAGCGGTGCTGGGCGGCATCCTCATCGATGGCTTGTTGCGTGGCGCGGCGAGCGGTGGCAGGTCCGGGTCGGGCGGCTATCGCCCGGGCTCCTACGGCGGCTCTTCCGGGTCTCGCCGGACCAGCCGCGGTGGCCGATTCTGACGAACACCGGGTGGTTCCGACAACACCCTTGACCCTGACACCGTGTCAGGCCATAGACCAGGAGTCGTCATGTTCAGTATCGGAGACTTCGCCAGACACGGACGGGTATCGGTGCGCATGCTGCGGCACTACGACGCGACCGGGCTGCTGCGCCCGGATCGGGTCGACGCGGTGAGCGGCTATCGCTACTACGAGGCCGGGCAGTTGGCTCGGCTCAATCGCATTGTCGCGCTGAAGGATCTCGGCTTCACGCTGGAACAGGTGGGCCGGATCCTCGACGACCGGGTCGACAGCGCCGCGCTGCGCGGCATGCTCACGCTGCGCCGGGCGGAACTGGAGCAGCGGATCAGCGACGATCGCGCCCGGCTCGTCCAGGTCGAAACGAGGCTCCGCATCATCGAGAAAGAGGGCGCCATGCCTGCCAATGATGTGGTGATCAAGTCCATCCCCGCAGTACGAGTAGCCGAATTGACCGGCGTAGCCGGTGATTTCGAACCACAGTCGATCGGGCCTGTCGTAGGCCCGTTGTTCGAGGAAGTGTGCAAACGCCTGGAACAGGCCGGGGTGGCGATTACGGGTCCCGCGATCGCGTACTACGAGGAGAACACGACGGGCGACGGCTCGGTGCTCGTGCACGCCGCCGTGCCGGTCGATATCGAGCCCGATGCCGCGCACGACTTCGCTGTCTTCGACCTGCCCGCCATCGCACAAGCGGCGACGGTCGTCCACCGGGGCAGCATGGACAACGTCCTGGAGTCGTGGCAGGCGCTGGGCCGCTGGATCGACGCGAACGGCTACAAGTCGGCGGGCTATGCCCGTGAGGTGACTCTCGAATACACCGAGGATCCGAGCGGCTGGGTCACCGAACTCCAGGAGCCGATCACTACCGTGTGACCATAATCAGCTCGGCCTCAGGGCTTTTGGTGACGCACAGTGCGTGTCCGGCCGCTGCCGTGCGACGCGGTCACGCTCTGCCGCATGTCCGGCGGCGGTCGCCTGCTTCAGGAAGTCCGCGACCCGGAAGCCAACCAAGGACGCCGAGAACTCCGCGACCCAGAGACCAACCAGCGAGAACGAAAGGGCGGCGCCCCCGAGCGGGGATGCGGAGAGCTGAACTCGGGGCCGAATGTGTTCGGCTCAACCGGTAGTGCGGACGACCTGCCTCTGGACGAATGTCGTCCTGGGGCAGGAACGCCGCACTCAGACCCGAACCGTCACGGTGTGGAAGCCGCTCGGTCCGGCAGGGAACGCCGCGCGGTCCTGGCTGTCCTGAACCTCGCCGGAGCGGCTGATCGCGCGGGCCTGCACGGAGTGTGCGCCCGCAGGCAGTTCGATGGTGGTGCGCCAGCGACGCCAGGCGGCGGGGGCGAGGTCGGTGCCGAGATCGACCGCGCGCCACTCCCCCTCGTCGACTCGGATCTCGACACCCGCGACACCATGCGGCGGCGCCCAGGCGACACCCGCGACGGTGGTGGTACCCGCCGCCGCACGACCGGGCGCGGCAACATCGATGCGCGCCTGCGGCGTGATCCAAATCGGCTCCGCGGGCCAGCCGCGCCGCACCCAGTAGTCGACGTGGGTGTCGTCGGTGAGTTGCAGTTCGGCAAGCCATTTCGCGCCGGTGTACTGGCCGTAGAGACCGGGGACGAAGACACGAGCTGGGAAGCCGTGCTCCGGTGCGAGCGGTTCGCCGTTCATGCCGACCACCAGGTACCCGGGCCACGCCCCGGAGCGCAGCGGCTCGATCGGCAGCGAAATGGTGTAGCCGTCGACGGCCCTGGTCACCAGCCTGGTCGCGCCGACCTCCGGGATCGCATGCTCCAGTAGCTTCGCCAAGGGGACACCGAACCACCGGGCGTTGCCCGCCCGCCCTTCACCGGGACGGTTGTGCACGCAGACCATCACCGCATCGAATTCCACTGCGTCGGCAGCCAATTCGGCAAGCGAGAGCCGCAGCGGATGCGCGACCATGCCGGTGACCGACAGCCGCC
This sequence comes from Nocardia sp. NBC_00403, assembly GCF_036046055.1. Classification (NCBI taxonomy): domain Bacteria; kingdom Bacillati; phylum Actinomycetota; class Actinomycetes; order Mycobacteriales; family Nocardiaceae; genus Nocardia; species Nocardia sp. NBC_00403. The sequence continues at coordinate 3,169,568 of NZ_CP107939.1, read as the reverse complement.
AGCGAGTCGGGTCGATCCGGGGCGGACTCGGATTGACATCGGCCACGTAGAAACTGCGGTTGCGGGTGATCAGCGACGACAGCCCCGGCTCGTCCTCGAGCCCGTCCTGCGGCAGCGCCGCGAGACTGCCCATCGGGCCGACCTTCTGAATCGCCTCGTCTCGGCGACGGTCGAGGTCACGATGCAGCGCCCGCGCGGCCACTAAGAGCCCGGCACCCGCACCGGCCGTCGCGAGCGAGCCGATCAGTCCGCGCGGCTGCTTGCGTAGGCCGACACCGAGCACACCTGCGGCCGTGACCGCACCCGCGACGGTGGCCGCGGATCGGGTCGCCTGCCGCAGCCCGAGCGCGGCCGCGCCGGCGCCGAATACGGCGACAGCGGCGGTGCGCGCCCGATCTGGCAGTGCGCCGAGACCTACCGTGGCCGCGAGAGCGCCCGCACCGACTCCGATTCGAATGACGGCCTTGTCGTGCCGACCGGACAGCGCGACGGTGGCCTCGACGACCGGAACCGGCGCCACATCGGTCAGCGCCCGGCCGATGGCATCGATCAGCGAATCGCCCCGCGTCGCGGCGATCACTTCGCCGACGCCGAGCGCCGCGACACCGACGGCGGCGGCACCGAGCCCACCACGTCTCCGGTCTCTCTTGCTCCGCACCGTCACAACACCCGCTTCCGTCGATCACCACCCGTGCCGTGCTATCCAGCATTCTCCACGAACCCGCCGACCCGACAGTCTTTTCCTCACGCGGCGTCGGTGCGGTGATGCCGCCACCGCGGCTGGTGCGAGACGGAAGACCAGATCGGGCACCCGAGCGGCTTCCGGCACCGAGCACCATCAGTCGAGGCGCCTGGAGATTCGGAGGAGGTGCTCCGCGCCCTCCACATCGCCTGTGCTTCCTCCACGGCGCCGGATGTGTGTCAGGAGACCCTGAATGCTCGCCGGTAGGCGCTCGGGGTTGTGCCGACCTGAGCGCGGAAGCGGCGGCGCAGGTTGACCGCCGAGGTGAGCCCGACACGGGCCGCGATCGACTCCACCGGCAGGTCTGTCTCTTCCAACAGCGTGCGTGCCTCGGCCACTCGGCGCGAAAGCAGCCACGCACCCGGGCTCGTGCCGAGCTGGTCAGCGAAGCGCCGGGCCAGTGTGCGGGACGAGACGCTGAGATACGCGGCCAGCGGGCCCACCGACAACGGTGTTTCCAGACGCGCGCCGGCCCATTCGAGGAGGCCATCCAGCGCGTCCACGGGCGGTGGGGGTGGCGCGTACTGCGCCTGACCGCCCTCACGGTGCGGGGGCATCACCATATGCCGCGCGACGAGGGCAGCATGCGCGGCGCCGTGGTCCTGCCGGACGAGGTGCAGGCACAGGTCGATTCCCGCACCTGCCCCGGCGCTCGTGGCGACATCGCCGTGGTCGACGTAGAGCACATCCGACTCCACGCGCACCCGAGGGAACTCCTGGGCCAGCTGTGCGGCGCGCGCCCAGTGCGTGGCGGCCGAGCGGCCGTCCAGCAGCCCCGTGCGGGCCAGCGCGAACACTCCGGAGCAGATCGTGACCAGCCGTGCCCCACGGGCGTGCGCCCGCAACAGTGCGCGGCGCACGCAGGCCGACAGCGGCGCCTCCACTGGCGTCCAGCCTGGGATGAGCACGGTGTCCGCGCACGCGAGCGCCGAAAGACCATGCGGCACGGACATCGCGTATCCGGCCGTCGTCGGCACCAGGCCGGGCGTCTCCGTGCACACCTCGAACTCGTAGTACTGCGGTATCCCATCGCGCTGCGTACCGAATACCTCGACAGCGCAGCCGAGCTCGAACGTCGACTGCACCGGCCGCACCAAGGCCACCACACGATGCATGGCAGAAAAGTACCCTATGGTGTCTTACTCGACACTTTCTCGGCGTCGCCGCGCGCGGCACCGTGGAAGGCATGCACCCCGAGATCCTCGCCCAGGAGGGCTACACCTCCGCCTCCGTTACCGAATCCCCCATCCGCGAGCTCTTCCCCGGGATCCGGGTACGTCCACTGTGGAAAGGGCCGTCCGGTGCGCACGCCAACGTGTTGGAGATGGACCCGGGCACGTCGTGGCCGCGCCGTGATGTCCACGAACCCGGCCCGGAGGAGGTCTACGTGGTCGCGGGCACGTTCAACGACGGCGCTCGCGACTACCCCGCAGGCACATTCCTGCACGCACCAGCCGGGTCATGGCACGTGCCCGCCACCACAACCGGCTGCACCCTGTTCCTCTTCTACCCCGAAGGCTAGTTCGATGCTCAGGCAGCAGGCCGGCGTCATAGCAAGTCGTTGTCGCGAAGCGGAACCGCCGACGGCAGCGAGGACATGGACTCCCATTACCGGAGATCCGCCGCTGCTCATCACGTGCACGCTCACCCGTCCACGTCGCAGATCACCGTTTGGCTCTGGCTCCTCAACGTCGACACCCCGAACTGAACAGCTACCACGCGGTTTTTGGCTGGGGGTGTTCAAGAGGGTCGGTTTGGGTTGTTCTGTTCAGCGATGGGCGGCGAAGTTCAGGGATAGGTTGCGAGATCCGACGACGGCTACGCACTGCTCGGCGGCAGGCGACATTCCGGATTCTCAAGGCGCGTCAATGATTTCGTCGAGGGCGGTGCGAGCAGCATCGAGAAACTCGCGGTGCAGCACCATGAAGATCTGTCCGGTCGCTTCGACGGTGTTGCCACGTTCAGATAGATCGGTCGCCCCGTCGGCTTGCGCCTCCGCGAAACGCCGGACTTCGCCAACCAGAGCACTGAACTGGTCGACCAGCTTCTGCGCTACCTCAGAAACGCTGCCCGGTCCTTCGAGGACGACCTTGTAGAAGATCTGCTCCGCGCCTTTGAGGAGGCCGCGGATCTCGGCCAGTCGGCCTTCATCCACCGGCACCGGTCCTGACTCGGCTCGCAGTTCCCGGAAGTACTGCTGGTTGGCCCGATCCGCGGCACTCGAGGCCGTGAGCAGATCAAGGTAGGCCGCCTGACGACGTTCCCGACGCCACCTCAGGTGTTCGAGCCGTAGCTCGCGAATTTGGCTGTCTCTGTGAGTAAGTGCGTCTCGGACCTGCTGCCGCTCCAACGCGGCTTGGCGCCGCCCCTCGGTTCTGGCCGCAATAGACGCGGTCAGCACAGCCCCGAGCGCCGTCCCGACAATTCCGACAGCCGCAATCAGAACGCTGATCACTCCGCACCCCCGTTCTGCATGGACAGTATGACGCCACACCCGAGGCGACTACGGAGAGATAAGGCGTCACCGCAGATCGACTTCTTTCCCGTCGAAACCAGCCGATCCACAAGCCGATCCCCTCGCCGAAACCACTCCTTGCGCACATAGCCGGCCTCAACCAGCTCATCCACTGTCGTCGCCACAACAGCGCGGTCACCCGACCGCATCATGAGCAGCTCATCCAGGGTCATCACCCAATCAGGAGGAAACAGCCCAATCGCGGCCGCTACACCAACCGCCGTTCGCGGAAGCTCTGGAGCAGCGAGTGGCAATGGACAAGCTCGGCGAGACCGTCGAGGACTACGCCAAGGATCACGATCCGTTGTCGAGCGCGGAAGTCGAGGCAGCCCGAGCGCTACTTCGGCACGAGGACGGCCTGGCACGCGAGCAGAACCTGCCCCGAAACCGCGGTAAGTCCGCAGACCAGCTCGGTCTGATGCCCGGGACACTGTTGCTCGACCGCGAAGGGTTGTCGAAGCTTTATCAGCAAGACCGGTTGGTCGTCACGTGCGTGGCGGCGGCCCGCGCCGAGGGGCCCGCGTCGGCACCAGCGTGATGTCACGATTGGAGGCAGAGCTCGGCCGTGTGCACCGATCCCGGGTCGCCTGGACGCTGTCGCGCATCGACGTCCACGAGATCACCCGCGCCGTCAGCGACGCTGCCGCAGACTTGCTGCGCGCCCATGATCTGGATGGTCACAAATTCGCCAGTGATTCCGCACTCGCGGCAATTGCCCGCGCATCCAAACCACCGGTCACCGTACTGACGTCCGATCCGGACGACCTGACTCTGTTGTGCGGCAACGGAATCAGGATCGTCAAGGTGTAGCCCCGACCATAGAGCTCATCCGTCGAGCGCTTCCTCCGACAAGGCTGTCAGTTCTTTGCGGACGGCAGTGAGGAGCCGGTCGGCGGTGGGGCCGCCGCCGAGTAGGCCGACGGTGAGGCGACCGGCGAAGGTGTAGACCAGGAAGGTGACGGCGGCGGAGGCGCCTGCGGAGGGGCGCGGATGGGCCGAGAGGTAGACGATTTCGTAGTCGGAGAGTTCGAGGTTCGCGGGGATTCGGAAGGTGGGGACGACGCCGGTGTTGGTCACGGCGATATGGCCGGCCAGCGAGTGGACTCTGGCGGGGCCGAAGAAGTCCGGGAAATGGAGCACCGACTGCTGGGTGATGCCCGCGGCCAGGTCGTGGTGTAGTCGGGACGAAATCCGTTGGGCGAGTTCGATGATTCCGGCCGAGACGTCGATGTCGGCGGCGAAGGAAGCCAGGCCCGCCATGTTGGTGCCCGCGGCGGCGGGGACGGGTGGGGGCAGGCGCGAGCGCATGTCCACGGGGTATAGACAGCCGACCGGGACCGGATCGCCTGCGGCTCCGTCCTTTTCGGACGTGTAGGCGCGCAGCAGTGCGGCGGTGACCAGCCCGTTGACCGTGACGCCCTGGTGGCGGCCGAGTCCGACGATGCGCGTGGTGGCCGCGCGGTCCAGCACGGCCCGCCGGGGTCGGACGAGCGCGCTCGGCGCCGGGGTGGCGGAGTCGGCGGGAACCGACCGTTCCTGCGGCGTGAGCGGCCGCGCGATGTCTTCGAACCCGGAGCGCGTGCTCCGGCTGATGCCACGCGTCGCCGCGAACCATTCCAGCGCCTGCGGATACTCGTGCGGCACAACAGTTGTCGTTCCGGACTCGACATAATCGGTGTAGTGGTCCCAGAGCCGCGCCAACAGCTCGACGCAGTGGCCCGCGTCGGCGATGCTGTGATGAGCGAACAACGTGATGCGCGACCGTGCCGCGTCCGTCCGCACGATGTCCAGGTAAACCAGCTGGACCGCCGGATCGATCGGCTCGGCGGGCAACCGCACGGTATCGGGATCACCGAAGTTCGCCCAGACGCCGACCGGTGTCCGCGCCCCGGGACGCAGCAGATAGCCCGTGCCTGCCGCATCCTCCACAATGCGGCAGGTCGCCACCGGATAAGCCTGCTGCAGCGCGGCGAACGCGGCGCTCAGTGCGTCTATATCCAGATCGCCGACCACCGACACGGAGCGACCGGTGTAGGTCCCGTGGCGTACAAATCGCTCCTCCGAGGGTGCCAGTACCCGCACCACATCGTCCTCATCCCGCAACACACCGCAAGCGTGCGGCAACTGCGAGCCGGGTGCAAACCGGAAACCGCGCAGGCTGCGAGAGACTGCATATATGAGTCTCGCGGCACATCTGGAGGAACTCGGCCGTCCACTGGTCGATAACCAACTCGCGCACCCCACGGTCGCCGGGATCGCGGCCGGCGACCTGGCCGAGCCGATCTTCCGATCCTGGCTCGAGCAGGACTATCTGTTCCTGCTCGACTATGTCCGGGTGTTCTCCCGACTGGCCTGGCAGGCGCCCGCGGCACACCTCGGCGACCTGGTGGATCTGGCCCACGCCACCTATCACGAGGAGCTGTCGCTGCACCGTTCGCTGGCCGCCGAGTTCGACGCCGACCTCGACGGCGCGACGAAAGGCGGTCCGTGCGTTGCCTATACGGCCTTTCTGCTGGAGTCGGCCGCCGATTACGGCGAGGGACTTGCCGCGCTGTACCCATGCATGTGGGGCTACTCGACACTTGGCAGCATCCTCGCCCGCAACCCACCGGCCGAACCTCGCTATCGCCGCTGGGTCGACACCTACGCCGACCCCGGATTCGCCGCGCTGACCCGGCGCTGCGCCCAGATGCTCGACGATGCCGACATCGAGCAGGCCCGCGCCGAAGAGCTCTTCCTGGCAAGCATGCACCACGAGCTCGCATTCTGGGACGTACCGCGCTGATCTGCACAACGCCCAGTTCCGAAGTCGCGCATCGTGATGGCCGACCCGCCGGTGATCGGCTCCATCGCCGATATCGAATGCCGTCCACATCGATTTGCCGGGCACCGCGCGCGGCATCACGCATCGGACGAACCGGCCGTTCAGCTCTCCCGCGCGTCCCGGCCGAATTTCGAACGGCTCGGATGCTGCGGAGACACCATCCGGTCGCCCACGGTGTAGTCGGCCAGTCCATGTTCCAGCACTTCGACCGCGCGCCTGCCCTGTGCGAGTATGTCACGAATCAGGTCGGGGCCGCGGCGACCGGCAAGCACCTCACGGTGGATGTATTTCTGCATCGCACGTAGTACTCCGATCAGGGCATTGGCCACTACCCATGCGCCGATATCGCTATCGGAGACACCGGCCTCCTCGGCCATCAGGGCGGCGAGGCTGTCGGCACTGGCGTCGAAGAGTTGCCGTTGGCGGGTTTGCAGGGCAGTGCTGGCGTCGATCATTCGGGCCACTGCGGCCAGCCGTTCGATGGCGGCAGGGTCGTCGGCGGCCAGTAGGCCACGAGGTCGGACCACGTATTCGCCGAATGCGGCGAATGGCGACATACCGTCGGGCCGTTCTCGGATCGCCCGCAGGAGAGCGGCGCTGAAGTCGTCCATCCCACTGAAGATCAGATCTTCCTTGGTACCGAAGTAGTTGAAGACAGTCTTCTCGGAAACGTTTGCGGCGCGGGCGATTTCGGCCACCGTGACGTTGTCGAAGCCGCGTTCGGCGAACAGCGCCGCGGCCGTTTCGACGATCTGCTGCCTGGTCTGAAGTTTCTTGCGCGCCCGCAATCCGAGTTCGGTCACCGGTTCACGGTAACACTCGACGTATGGTCACAAGATATTTACAGTCACAGCACTTTATGCTTTCACGGGAGAGAACAGGTCAATGACAACGGATGACATCCTGGAGCCCTGCGCTCGCCGGGCTGCATCCGCCCCCGATCGGCCCGACCCCGCTACCACCGTGCTCGACCCACGCGGCGGCCCGATGTGCGTCGCCATCCGCATGATCATCGGCAGCATCGCCCGGCCTTATGGCATGGCACGGAGCGAAAGGGCTCAGGACATCGTCGATAGTTTGCCATCAGAAGATGCTTGATGTTCGCCGGGTTGGATGCCGGCGCCGGTGACGTGGAATCGAGTGACCGATTTGGTGATATTCAGCGGCACAGTACATGTCAGTCCGCCGACACGTCGGTGGTCACCGAGAACGCGAGGTCAATCCGGTGGCACTTGGCACTAACTCGATTGCGAATGCCTTCTGTGCGGCAAAAGACCAGATCGCGCGGGACTTCAACAGGTTGGCCAAGAGCGTCGATGGCCAGTTCCGGACGCCACTGCTGGCCGTGACCAATGAACTGGTGGCGCAGGACCGACTCATCGCCAAGAACTTCGTCGGTGCGCCATCGCATTTCAAGCCGCACGCATCCGCCGACGCATGGCGTTCCGGTCCCCGTCGCTGGTGGTTCTTTGACGCCATCGACAACTTCCGGGACGTCGGTGGGCTGATGACGCACGATGGCCGCAGTGTTCGCTACGGTGTGCTCTTCCGCAGCGGTACACCGCAGTGCGCGACGGACGAGGATGTGGTCCGACTCCTCGCCCGCGGGATCGGCAAGATCCTCGACCTGCGCTCGGAGCGCGAGGCGAAGACGCCGGGCAACTGGCCCGGCGAGAGCGTCACCATCACCCTCAGCGGCAATCCGGACCGTGTCAACGCGCTGCACAAGGACAAGGCCAATGTGCCAAGGCGGGACCTGCCCTCGATCTACCGGAGCATGCCCGCGCACAGCGGTGATGCGCTCGTGGCGGCGTTGCGCGAGATGCTCGACACCGATGGTGCGACCCTGGCGCACTGCCTGAATGGGCGGGACCGCACCGCTTTCTTCATCGCGGTCCCTCTGGATGCGATCGGTGTCAAACGCAGTGCGATCATGGACGACTATCTGATGTCAGACTTCCGTACCGGCACCTGCGAAGATCTGGGTCGCAAACCCGTGCGTCCACCGGAACGCGAGGCCATGCAGGCGATGTTCGACGCGCTGGACGAGTACGGCGGCGCGGCCGAGTATCTGCGCGCCCACGGATTCACCGACTCCGAACTCGCCGCGATGAGCGATCGGCTGCTGACCCGGTAGGCACGGTTGCTTAATACTGAGACCACGTGGACATGACCGACGCGAAACTCACCCGCCCTCGTGCCGACCACCGATTTGACGACATGAACGACGTTGCCGGCTCGCGCGCCTCGGCGAATCTCATGTCTCACAAATCGTCTCGTAATTACTTCCCCGGCGCGGGCGACTCCCCCTGCGTCGGAAGATGGCGATAAAGAGTTGCACGCGAGACGCCAAGCTCGGCGGCGATATCATCGACTGTGTACGCGCCTGACGCGCGCATCTGCCGCGCGGATTCGACCATCGCTGCGCTCATCGCGCCCGGCCTGCCTCGGAGATTGCGCCGATCCGAACTCGACAGCGCCGCCGTCGCGACGACCGGTGAATCGGTCGAGATTCCTTGTGGCACAGCCATATCAAGGAGACGACGTGCCCCGTCCAGGATCGCGGCGCGCAACTCGGTGGTCGGCTGATCGGCGAAGATGACCACCGGGTCGCTGAGTGCGGCATAGACCTGTGCGGCGTTCACCCGCGCGGCCAAGTCGGCGTCTGCGCCCGCGATCAGTTCTTGCGCACGCAGGGCCGCATCACGCAGCCTGCCGAAGGTCTCGACGTGCGCCGACAGCGCCTGGTCCCGCATGTGCATCTGTAGCAGCAGGCCATGTGACAGCCACAGATCCAGCAGTCCGACCACAACCGCCCACCGCGCGCTCTCGGGATCGGACTGCCTGCCTGCCGTCGTGAGCACGGCGTCCATCTCGGTCAGCAGCGGCTCGGCCAGCGCGGGGATGATGTCGCTCTTGCTCGGAAAGTGATATAGCACAGCAGTTTTCGTCAAACCGAGATGTTCGGCGATCTCCCGCACGGTGACGGCGTGATAGCCGCGTGCGGCGAACATGTCCAGCGCCGCCCGCAGGATGCGGGCGCGAGTGTCATCGGTCATCCGCGAAATTCTAGCCCTTGACTGACCCATGGTCAGGAGCCTATGGTCACGACTGACCATAGGTCAGTATTTATGAGACACGGGAGTGGATATGAAGAACAAGCGGATTCTCATCTCGGGTGCCAGCATCGCGGGGCAGACACTGGCGTACTGGCTTGCGCGACACGGGTTCCGGCCCACCGTGGTCGAGCGAGCGCCGCAACTGCGCTCCGGCGGACAGGGCGTCGACGTCCGCGATCAGGCCATCCAGGTCGCCGAGCGGATGGGCGTCATGCCGCAGATACGGGCGGCCGCCGCCGATGTCGCCGGCATGCGGTTCGTCGACGCGCAGGATCGCGGTCTGGCTCGCATCGATATGTCCGGTATCCAGGACAAGTACGGCAGCGGCGAGGTGGAGATCATGCGCGGCGACCTGGTCGGGATCCTGCACGACGCCAACGCCGACCCCATCGAGTACCTCTTCGGCGATTCGATCCGATCCCTCGACCAGGACGACGACGGTGTCGCGGTCACCTTCGAAAACGGCCGGCCTCGGCGCTTCGACCTGGTCATCGGCGCGGACGGCATGCATTCGACCGTGCGCGGTCTCGCCTTCGGTCCGGAATCGCGGTTCGTGCACCATATGGACCACTACTTCGCTTTCGGCAACGCCGATTCGACACATGGCCAGGACCGGACGATGACGGTGTTCAACACGCCGGGAACGATGGCGGGCGTCTACCGCTCGGGCAACCACGCCCAGGCCAAGGCGTACTTCATGTTCCGCAGCCCGCAACGCGACTACGACCATCGCGATCCCGCTGCCGAGCGCCGCCTGCTCACCGACGCGTTCGCGGACCGAACCGATTGGCGGATACCGGAGCTCCTCGCAGGCGCGCTCGCGGACCCCGACCTCTACGTCGATGCCCTCAGCCAGGTGCGCATGGATTCCTGGGCGACCGGTCGCATCGCGCTGGTCGGCGACGCCGCATACTGCGCATCGCCCGCCTCGGGCGCAGGTGCCGAGCTGTCGCTGATCGGCGCCTACCGGCTGGCGGGCGAGCTGGCGGCCGCGGGTGGCGATCATCGAACCGCCTTCCGTCGCTATGAGGAAACACACCGCGAGTTGGTGGACCGCAAGCAGAAGATCGGCCCGAACCTGCGCCTCATGGCGCCCAAGACGCGGATCGGCATGGCGGTACGCAACACCATCGCGCGATCGCCACTGCTGGAGTCCCTTGCCGGCATGGAGCGCATCATGGCGCCGTCGACGACCGCCGCGCTGCCCGAATATCGGCCAGTGCCCTCGACGTCGGCGATCTGATCGCCGATGCGATGAATTCTGCTCGGCTGCCCGGTCTACATACGCAGACGTGTGTTCATCGGAGCCCGAGGAGAATTGTCATGAATCGTCCGACCGTGGTTTCCCGCGACGAATGGCTGACGGCGCGTATGCAGCTGCTGGCCGAAGAACGGGAACAGACCCATCGCCAGGATGCGCTGGCCGCCCGGCGTCGCGAACTGCCGATGGTCGCCATCGACAAGAAATACGAATTCGAGGGGCCGAAGGGGAAGGTCGGCCTGGCCGAGCTTTTCGACGGGCAACGACAGCTGATCGTTTATCACATGATGTGGCGCTGGGACCTGGACGCGGGCTGTCCCAGCTGCGCGCTGCTGCTCGACAACGTCGGTCACACCGAGCATCTCGAATACAACGACACCAGGTTCGTCGCCGTTTCGCGCGGGCCGTGGGACACGCTGAACCGCTACCGGGATCGCATGGGCTGGACCTTCCCGATGTACTCGTCCTTCGACAGCGACTTCAACTACGACTTCCACGTGACACAGGACGAGTCCATGGCACCCGTCGAATACAACTATGCGAGCAAGGCGGAAATGCAGGCCAAGGGACTCACCTGGCAGGCCGAGGGCGAACAGCCCGGCACCAGCATCTTCTGGCGCGACGACGACAACGCGGTCTTCCACACCTATTCGTCCTATGCCCGCGGCGGCGACATCCTCATCGGCACGAACAACTACCTGGATCTGACCCCGCTCGGCAGGCAGAAGCACGTCGCCGAATTCCCCCACCACGACCGCTACGGCAGCACCGCAGACCACTGCCACTGACCACGCACCCACCGGGTCGTCATCGCTTGGAGCACAACCGAATCCATCGCAGGGACACCAGCCGACATCCGGACGGCTCGGTCGATTCCGTGACTCGAGTCCGGCAATTTCACCGAACCCACCGATCACTGTGCGCACGAGCTCGATGTGCCGTGGCCTGTCGAATCACGCTGCCGCCGAACACCTCAGCATCTAAGCTGACCTTCGTGGGTGAGGACAGGCTGCGCGCATCGGACGCAGACCGCGAAAAAATCGTCGAGCAACTGCGGCAAGCGATGGATGACGGGCGGTTGTCCCTGCACGAATACGACGACCGAATCCAGCAGGCCTATGCGGCCAAGACCTACGGCGAACTGACTCCGCTCCTGTCGGACTTACCTGTTCGCCAGAATCCACCGAAGGCGGCGTCACGCATACCGCCGTGGGTCGTCATCATGTGGATTCCGTGGGTCGCGGTCAACGCGCTGTGCCTGACGATCTGGGTGGCGACCGGCGCTGGGTATTTCTGGCCGTTCTGGGTGGCGGCGCCTTGGGGTTTCGCGTTGCTGATCCCGACCGCCATCGGGCTGACCGTCGGATCACAGACGACGTCGCAGCGTTGAAACAGCGAGGCCGCCAGCACCTCTGCTGACGGCCTCGACAGTTCTGCTGGTCTCAGGAACCGATCAGGTGCTGAGCGAGGTAGCCCTCGACCTTGTCCAGCGCGATCCGCTCCTGCGCCATCGAGTCGCGCTCGCGGATGGTGACGGCCTGGTCGTCGAGCGTGTCGAAGTCGACGGTGATGCAGAACGGAGTGCCGATCTCGTCCTGGCGACGGTAGCGGCGGCCGATCGCGCCCGCATCGTCGAACTCGACATTCCAGTTCTTCCGCAGCTGCGCGGCCAGGTCTTTCGCCTTCGGCGTCAGATCCGCGTTGCGCGACAACGGCAGCACGGCCGCCTTCACCGGTGCGAGCCTGCGGTCCAGCCGCAGCACCGTGCGAATATCCACGCCGCCCTTGGCATTCGGCGCCTCGTCCTCGGCGTACGCATCCACCAGGAAGGCCATCAGCGAACGGGTCAGACCGGCCGCTGGTTCGATGACGTACGGGGTGTAGCGCTCGTTGGTGTTCTGATCGAAGAAGCTCAGGTCGGTGCCGGAGTGCTCCGAATGCGTCTTCAGGTCGAAGTCGGTGCGGTTGGCGACGCCCTCCAGCTCGCCCCACTCGCTGCCCTGGAAGCGGAAGCGGTACTCGATGTCGACCGTGCGGGTCGAGTAGTGCGAGAGCTTGTCCTTGGGGTGCTCGTAGAGCCGCAGGTTCTCCGGGTCGATGCCGAGGTCGGTGTACCAGGCAAGCCGGGTGTCGATCCAGTACTGGTGCCACTGCTCGTCGTCGCCGGGCTTGACGAAGAATTCCATCTCCATCTGCTCGAACTCACGGGTGCGGAAAATGAAGTTGCCCGGCGTGATCTCGTTGCGGAAGCTCTTGCCGATCTGCGCGATGCCGAACGGCGGCTTCTTGCGCGCGGTGGTCTCCACGTTCTTGTAGTTGACGAAGATGCCCTGCGCGGTCTCCGGGCGGAGGTAGTGCAGGCCTTCCTCGGACTCGATCGGGCCGAGGTAGGTCTTCAGCATCATGTTGAAGTCACGCGGCTCGGTCCACTTGCCGACGGTGCCGCAATTGGGGCACGCGATGACGTCCATCGAGACGCTGTCCGGGTCGTCGAAGTTGTTCTTCTCGGCGTAGGCCTCCTGCAGGTGGTCCTGCCGGTGCCGGTGATGGCAGTTGAGGCATTCGACGAGCGGATCGTTGAACACGCCGACGTGGCCGGAGGCCACCCAGACCTGGCGCGGCAGGATCACCGAGGAGTCGAGGCCGACGACGTCCTCGCGTCCGGTGACCATGGAGCGCCACCACTGCCGCTTGATGTTCTCCTTGAGCTCGACGCCGAGTGGACCGTAATCCCACGCCGATTTGGTGCCTCCGTAGATCTCACCGCACGGGTACACCAGACCCCGGCGCTTGGCGAGGTTGGCAACGGTGTCCACCTTCGACTTGGGTGCCACGCGAGAATTCTCCATCCACTGCGAGTCGGATTGGTAGTGACGACGGATTCGCGTAGTCACTACGCTGCAAGTGTCACCAGACTATCGGCATCGGCCAATGGGATTTCCACCGCACAGGGCGACACCCGCGGCGAGCCCGTTTGACATGCGCAACTGTGCATATCAAAATGGAATCGCTTTCCAATAAGGAGTTGGTTCGATGACCGCCGAGACCGCCACCGCTCATCCCCACAACCCGTATCGGTCGCCCGCGCCCGCCGCGGTGCCCGCACGGACCGTCCTGGAGGACGCGGGCGAACTGCTGCGCGCCCTCGCCGCCCCGGTCCGCATCGCGATCGTGCTGCAACTACGCGAGTCGCCGCGCTGTGTGCACGAGCTGGTCGATGCGCTCGGTGTCACCCAACCGCTGGTCAGCCAGCATCTGCGCATTCTCAAGTCCGCGGGCGTCGTGCACGGGGAGCGGTCGGGCCGCGAGGTGCTGTACGAACTCGTCGACGACCATCTCGCACACATCGTCGTCGACGCCGTGGCGCATGCCGAGGAAGGGTAATTCGTGACGGACAAGACGGTCTTCCCACAGAAGCCGGTGGGCATTCGCAGTACCCGCCAGCGCAGTGCGATCGCCGCGCTGCTCAGCGACATCGAAGAGTTCCGCTCCGCGCAGGAGCTGCACGACGAGCTGCGCCGCCGCGGCGAGGGCATCGGGCTGACCACGGTCTACCGCACCCTGCAGTCGCTGGCGGACGCCGGCCTCGTCGACGTGTTGCGCACCGACACCGGGGAGTCGGTCTATCGACAGTGCTCCACCGGACACCATCACCATCTGGTCTGCCGCCATTGCGGGCGCACCGTCGAGGTGGAAGGCCCCACAGTGGAGGCATGGGCCGAATCCATTGCGAGTGAACATGGTTTCACCGAGGTCAGCCACACTATGGAGGTCTTCGGCACCTGCCAGTCCTGCGCGAAAGCGGGTCGCACCGTCTGACAAGGATCAGGACCACGTATCGTTCGCGGTCCCCGGGCGGCCTTGCCTTGTTCCCACACCGCGAAGGTCGGCGAGAATACAACGGTGCCCACCGATATCGAGCTCGTACCCGGACTTCGGTACATCTCCAGGTGGCTCGATGACGACGAGCAATCCGGCATGCTCGCTGCCATCGATGCTGCGACCTGGTCCACCGAACTCAGACGCCGGGTGCAGCATTACGGCCATCGCTACGACTACGGACGTCGAGCGGTCACCGATCAGGAGCAGCGCCGCGCCACCGCTGCCGATCTGGGCGCTCTCGGCGACAGCGCGCCTGCACCGCGACCGGCAGCTGAACGAGCGCGCCGACCAGGTCATCGTGAACGAATATCAGCCGGGCCAGGGCATCAGCGCGCACGTCGACTGCGTTCCGTGCTTCGGCCCCGAGGTCGCCGCGATCAGCCTCGGCTCGGCATACACCATGGATTTCCTCGATCCCGACACTCGTGTGCGCATCCCGGTCCGGCTGGAGGCGGGCAGCCTGATCGTGATGACCGGCCCATCGCGTTATCGGTGGCGCCACGCCATCGCACCGAGGAAGTCGGATATGACCCCGCGCGGCCGGGTCACCCGCGGACGTCGCGTCTCGGTCACCTTTCGGACCGTCCTGGGCTGAATATGGTTGAAGGCCACCAGCACTCGGCGGACCGAGTGGTGGTGGCCTTCGGGTTGTGCCGAGCGAGTCAGACGGCCGCGACCGGCTCGGATGTGGCGGCCCGCGTCTGCGGGGTGTCCGCGCGGGTGCCGCGCAGTGCGCCGACACCGAGCAGAGCCAGCGCCGCAGCAGCCCAGATCAGCAGGACCACAAGGGTTTCGTGGCACCAGCACCGTCGAAGTAGGCGACCGAGCGCAGTAGCGATGCGGCGGCGCCCGGCGGCAGCAGCTGACCGATGGCGCCCCACGGCTGCGGCAGCAGCTCCGGGGCCGAGGTGGCGGCGGAGAACGGGTTGCCGATGAGCAGCATGGTCAGCGCGGCCAGGCCGATGCCCGGCCGGCCGATGGCCGTGGCAAGGCCGACGACCGCACCCGAGACGGCGAAGGACACCAGTCCCGCGACCGCGGCCAGCCCGAGATAGGGACCCGGCACCACCGACATCCACCCCTCGACGATCGCCATGCTGAGCAGGCCACCGGCGACACCGAAGGTCACCAGACCGACCACTCGGCCACCGATCGCCGGAATCAGCAGGCTGAGCAGCACGCCCGCTGCGATACCCGACATGACCAGGGGCAACACCATGGCCCCGAAGGCCGTGCCGCGCGGGTCGTCGGAGTCGGCCGCGACCACGTCCTCGACCTGCGTGGCCGGTGCGCCGGAGAGCTGCTGCGCGATCGCGGTGAGCTGCTGGGCGACGGCGGGGCTTGCGCCGGAGGCAACGAGCACCCGTGGCGCGCCACCACCGGTGATGATCGCGCCGTAGACCTCACGGTCTTCGATGGCGGCGCGCGCGGCGGCTTCGTCGGCCGGGTTCGAGATGTCGAAGGCATCGGGACTGTGCTGGCCGAGCTTGTCGGCGACCATGGCGGCCTGCGGTCCGGTGACAGCGAGCGGCACATCGCGCGGCGCGATATTGGCGGCGGGCCAAGCGAATGCGATCAGCATCAACGCTTGGAGCAGGGCGGCGCCAAGGCCGACAGCGAGCGCCCGCTGGGTGGTGTTCATGTCAATCTCCCGAAAATCGAATGTTCGTTCTCTTTCGATGAGAACACCGTTACACGCGGCAGGAAAGTTGTCAAGAACGGACATTCGTTTTACTTTGGAGACATGCCTCGAGTCAGCGAAGAACACCTGGAACGCCGTCGCCAGCAGATCCTCGACGCCGCGCAACTGTGCTTTGCCCGTAGGGGCTTCCACGAGACATCCATGCAGGACGTCTTCGCCGAATCCGGGCTGTCCGCTGGGGCGGTCTACCGGTATTTCAAAAGCAAGAACGAGCTGATCTCGGCGCTGGCCACGCAGACCATGGTCGACGTGCGCGCGACCATGTCGACACTGATCCACGGCGACCCGCTGCCCACCCCGGCCCAGTTGGTCGCCGCTCTCGCCGAGCAGATCGTCGCGCAGAGCGGACCGGAGGGCACAATCCGACTTGCTCCGCAGGTCTGGGCGCTGGCCATGGTCCATCCCGAGGCGTCCGAGTACGTCAAAGACGCCATCCTCGCGATGCGCGGGCTGTGGCACGAGTACGCCGAGCTGATGCACGCCGCGGGCTGGCTGCCCGCGAACGCCGACACCCACGCGGTGGCGACCGCGATGATCTGCTTCATTCCCGGATTCATGCTGCAGCACTTGATCATCGGCGATCCGGACCCCGAAACGCTGGCTCGCGGCGTCCGGACCATGCTCCCCTACGGCGAACCTGTCGCACAGCCCGTGACGACCTGACCGACCTCCACCGTGTCGGAGCGGGGGCCGAGTTTCCGGCTCAACGCCAGCCGAGGCGTTCGGCGGCGGGGCCGCTGTCGTGCGGGTACTCGTTCCGGGTGCGAAGCACAGCCGCTATTTCCGACGGCACGATCATTTGCCGAGCATGCGGCCGCACTCGGCGATACCGCCCTGGCGAGCGTCTCTTCGACCGGACGCGGTCGACATGCTAGGCGCCGATCAGTCGCACGCTTTCGACGACAGTGAGATCGGGCCGCCGACCGATCAGGGCAGCAGGCCCTGCCTGGCCCGGCCCGCGCCCGACAGCACCAGCAACAGCATGGTCGCCAACGCCTGATCGTCCAGGCCCGCGGCCGGGAAGGTGTAGCGCAGAATCACATCGGCGAGCTGCCCGTGTGCGATCAGGGTGATCGAGCCGAACTGCAGCGCACTGTTGCGTTCGGCGACGCGCTTGTGCAGCTGCGTTTTCAGCGGACGATCCCAGGCCAGCACGCAGGTCAGCGTCAGCACGTCCAGTCCGGGCGCCAAGTTGACCGCGCGCAGCGAGCACAGCGCGCCTTCGTACTCGAAACCGAGCGAACCCTCCGGGTCGACACGCACGTCGACGTCGTAGAGCGACATACAGGCGCCGGCCCGCGCCTGTAGCTCCTGCTCCGGGGTGACCGCTGCATCCATATCCGTGCCGCCGTTCAGTTGGTGCCGCCGTTCATTTGGTCCCACCGAAGCGGCGGTCACGCGAAGCGTACTGGAGGCATGCCTCCCACAGGTTGCGCCGGTCGAAATCGGGAAACAGGGTGTCCTGATAGACGAATTCGGCGTACGCCGACTGCCAGATGAGGAAGTTCGAACTGCGGAACTCCCCCGACGGCCGCAGGAAAAGGTCGACGTCCGGCATATCCGGCTCGTCGAGATACTTGGCGACCGTCGCCTCGGTGACCCGCTCGGGGTCGATCTCGCCCGCCGCAACGCGACGCGCGATTTCCCTTGCCGCATCGGCAATTTCGGCGCGCCCACCGTAGTTGACACACATGGTGAGGGTCATCACCGTGTTGTCCTTGGTGAGTTCCTGCGCGGTCTCCAGTTCGTTGATCACACTGCGCCACAACCGCGGCCGCCGGCCGGCCCACCGAACGCGCACGCCCATCTCGTTCATCTCGTCGCGCCTGCGGCGGATGACGTCACGATTGAAGCCCATGAGGAAGCGCACTTCCTCCGGGCTGCGCCGCCAGTTCTCGGTGGAGAAGGCGTAGGCCGACAGCCACTTCACGCCGATCTCGATGCAGCCCTCGACAGTGTCCATCAGCACCGCCTCGCCGCGCTCGTGTCCGGCGGTGCGCGGCAGCCCGCGCTCCTGCGCCCACCGCCCGTTGCCGTCCATCACCAGTGCGACGTGGGTGGGCACCAACTCCGGCGGCAACTCCGGCGGCCGCGCCCCCGAGGGGTGCTGCGACGGCGGACGGACGGTGCGCTCGGCATCGGGCCGCGCGCTGTTCGACCTGGTCCCGGAAGAGTCTCGACGGAGGATCACGGCCTCCATCCTGCCTGATGCCACCCGCGCTTCGGAACGCCCTCCACCATCGCCGGCCGGGAGGCACACCGCTGTGCCGACGGTGGCGTGGCGCACGCCATGAGGTGCCGCTCAGCCGGGGTATCCGGAGGGGCCGGGGCGGTTGATCAGCCGGTGTGGCCGGCGGCCGCGGGTTGCGGGGCCGCCCCGCCGAGCGCCTGCTGGGTCCGAGAGCGTTCGATGAGCGGCAAGGTGCGCAGCTGACGCTCGAGGTGCCACTGCAGGTGGGCCGCGACGAGACCGCTGGCTTGCCGGCGAACTCCGTCGGAGGTGGTCTCGATGTAGTCCCACTCGCCGCGGCGCAGTGCGATCAGCAGATCGAGCACTCCCGGCGCGGGGGTGGCCGCACCGGGAGGACGGCAGTGCACGCACACCGCGCCACCGGCGGCGACATGGAACGCTCGATGCGGACCGGGGGTCGCACACCGGGCGCATTCGTCCAGTGCGGGCGCCCAACCCGCGAAACCCATGGCGCGCAACAGAAATGCGTCCAGAATCAATTCGTGCGGCCGCTGTTTGGCCGCGATCGCACGCAAGGCGGCCGCGGTCAGCGCATGCAACCGCGGCGCGGGTGCGCGCTCCTCGCCGGCCAGCCGCTCGGCAGTCTCCAGCACCGCGCACGCCGTGGTGTAGCGCCCGTAGTCGTCGACGATGTCGGAGGCGAAGGCCTCCATCGTGTGCACCTGGGTGACGGTGTCGAGATTGCGTCCCGGATGCAGCTGCACGTCCACGTAGGCGAAGGGCTCCAGCCGAGCACCGAACCGCGACTTGGTCCGCCGCACGCCCTTGGCCACGGCGCGCACCAACCCGTGCTGGCGGGTCAGCAACGTGACAATGCGATCCGCCTCGCCCAGCTTGTGCTGGCGAACCACCACCGCCTCGTCCCGATACAACCGCACCCGGCCATCCTCCCACGCCCACCCGACACCCACCCTCCGACGCACCCCACCGCTTCATCCCGCCGCGCAGGACATGGTGGCGCGGCCTCTCGACGTGCGCGCGGCCTTTGCTATCCGTTCTGGATGAGGCCGGCGACCAGCAGCATCAGGGATTGCTGGGCCTGGGAGCGGGCGGCGGCTTTGTCGGCGGCGTGGGCGACGATCAGTCCGGCCTCACTGACAGCGCTGAGGATCAGTTGGGCGAGCACAGTGATCGACACGTCGGGGATCAGCCCTTCGGCGCGGGCGCGTTCCAGTTCGGAGATGATCAGTCCGAGTCCGTGGCGGGCCTCGAATTCGCGCCAGGCCTGCCAGCCGAGCACGGCGGGGGCGTCGAACAACCCGATCTGGATCATCTCGGGGCGCTGGCAGATTTCCAGAAAGACGCCGAGGCCGATCGCCATGGAGGTCATGATGTCGTCGGGGCCTACCGCGCCGATGGCGTTTTCGATCTCTGCGGTGCTCTCGATCTCCAGTTGCTCCAGCACCGCGAGGAACAGACCGCGTTTGTCGCCGTAGTGGTGGTGGAGCGCGCCGCGGGTAACGCCGGCCTCGGTGACCAGTTCCTCCGCCGAGGTAGCAGCGAAGCCGCGCTCGGCGAACAGGCGGCGGCCTGCCTGCTCGAGCGCGGCTTTCGTGGTGCGGGAGCGATCCTCCTGGCTACGGCGTGGCATGCAGCCGAGTGAACTCCAGAATCGTTTCGGCGAGCAACTCGGGCTGATCTTCCGGCAGGAAGGTGTAGGAGTCGTCGATGAGTGTCATGGTGGCGTTCGGCAGGTCATGAGCCAGGCGCTCAGCGAAGGAGACCGGGAAGAATTTGTCCTCGCGGGCCCAGGCGACCAGGACAGGAATCCGGACCGACGCGAAATGGGTGGCAGCCTCCAGTGTGTAGCGGCGGTGCACCGACGTGATGAAGCGCCGCAGATCCTTGCGGATGGCAGCGGAATTGCGGCTCGGCAGCAGATAGGAATCGACGATCTCGGGTGCCACCGGGTACTTGGCCGCCCACCCGAAGGCGATCGGCAGTCGGTGCAGTGCGCGGATGCGCATCAGCTCGGTCAACGGCCGTAGCGAGCCGGGGATGCGCGCGATCGCAGCCAGTGTGCTCAACGGCGGCGGGAAGAAGCTCTCATAGGAGTCGACGGAGGCCAGCACCACGCGGCCGATGCGGTCTGGTTTACGGGTCAGCAGGATCTGGGTGATCGCGCCGCCGGTGTCGTTGGCGACGATGGTGACGTCGGTGAGGTCGAGCTGTTCCAGGAAGGCGGCGATGAGATCGGCGACGCCGGTCGGCGTGAGGTCCGCGCCGGGGACCGGGATCGAATGCGCGCCGAGCGGCAGATCCGGACTCAAGCAGCGATGGCCCGCCGCGGCGACGGCCGGGACGACCTCCCGCCATAGATCGGCGTTGACCAGGAGTCCGTGTACGAACACGACGGGCGGCCCCTCTCCCGTGTCGTGATATCGGATGCGGCCGCCCGGCAGTTCCACCTCATGCGTGCGGCCGAGTGACGTACTGGTTCCCATGGTTCCTCCAGGTGCTCGCGGTACCGATCCACTGTTACATACATACCGTATGTATGTCTACAGATTCGCGACGAACCCCTGGGCCGGTGCGCACGTAGACCCGACAGATCGCACCGATGTGGACGGTTGACCAAATGCGCGCTACCGTGCATAGGCAGAGAATTAGGAGACGGAGCTCACATGTTCGTAGCGGACCCCACCCAATTGCCGACCGACGACCTCGGACTTGCCGACCTCGCGGCCGCGATCGCCAAGGGCACCGTCGGCTCCGTCGCGGCAGTTGGTTCGGTCCTCGATCGCATCGAAGCAAGCCAGACGACGCTCAACGCCTTTCGTCACGTGCGCCGTGCAGAGGCACTCGCCGAAGCGGCCGAAGCGGATCGGCGACTGGCCGCGGGCGAGCGCCTGCCGCTACTCGGTGTGCCGATCGCAGTGAAGGACGACACCGATATCGCCGGTATGCCGACAGCATTCGGCTGCGGTGGCGACTTCGCGCCGAAAACCGAAGACGCCGAATCGGTTCGGCGACTGCGCGCGGCCGGTGCGGTGATCGTCGGGAAGACCAACACCTGCGAACTCGGACAGTTGCCCTTCACCAGCGGCGCGGCCTTCGGCCACACCCGCAATCCGTGGAACGCCGCACACACACCTGGTGGCTCCTCCGGTGGTTCGTCTGCCGCGGTCGCCGCCGGATTGGTGCCCGCCGCACTGGGTTCCGACGGCGCGGGCTCGATTCGGATCCCCGCCTCATGGACGAATCTCGTCGGCATCAAGCCACAGCGCGGCCGGATCTCCACCTGGCCGGAGGCCGAGGCGTTCCACGGCCTCACCGTGAACGGACCGCTGGCCCGGACCGTCGGCGATGCCGCACTGCTGCTCGACCTCGCCGCAGGCCCGCATCCCGGCGACAAGCACACCCCCGCCCCCTTGCGGGTCTCGGACGCGGTCGGCCGCGATCCCGGGCGGCTGCGGATCGCGCTGTCGCTGCGAATTCCCTTCACCGCCACCAGGACTGCGCTGCACCCCGAGGTAGAGGCAGCCGTACATGGCATCGCCACCGCGCTGCGCAGGCTCGGCCACACCGTCACCGTCGCCGACCTGAACTACGGCGTCATGATCGGCGCGACGTTCCTGCCACGGTCGATGGCGGGCATCAAGGCGCGGCACGAGCAAATGCCCGGCGCCGTCGTCGACCCGCGCACCAGCGCCAACGTCCGCGTCGGTCAATTGCTCAGCGGCCCGGCCCTGTTCGCCGCCCGCCAGGCAGAACCGTTGCTGCACAAACAAATCGGCAGCTTCTTCCGTGACTTCGACGTCGTCCTGTCCCCGACCACCGCCACCCCGCCACCCCGCGCCGAAGACATCGACGGCATCGGCGTCAATGCCACCAACAACCTCATCACCGCGGCCTGCCCCTACACCTGGCCGTGGAACGTCCTCGGCTGGCCGAGCGTGAACGTCCCCGCCGGCTTCACCGACACCGGCCTGCCCGTCGGCGCCCAGCTGATGGGCACCGCGAACTCGGAGCCATTGCTCGTTTCCGTTGCCGCCCAACTGGAATCGGAACTCCGCTGGGACCGGCACCGGCCCGACCCCTGGTGGTGAACCAGCCCGCTGCGGGGTTTACCGCCGCGGTCGTGCGCCACGACCGGTCGTGACCCCACCGTGCGCCCCTGCCCACCGAGTGCGGGCGCACACCGTCAGAAGCCGAGCTTGCCGAGTTGCTTCGGATCGCGCTGCCAGTCCTTGGCCACCTTCACATGCAGGTGCAGGTAGATCCGGACGCCGAGGATGTGTTCGATCTGGTGGCGGGCATTGGTGCCCACCTCCTTCAGGCGCGCGCCGCCCTTGCCGATAACGATGGCCTTCTGGCTGGGGCGTTCGACGTAGAGCAGCGCGTGCACGTCGAGCATGTCCTCGTTCTCTTCGCGCGGGAGAACCTCTTCGATGACGACGGCAAGCGAGTGCGGCAGTTCGTCGCGGACACCCTCGAGCGCCGCCTCACGGATGAGCTCGGCCATCAGGGTTTCCTCCGGCTCGTCGGTGAGTTCACCGTCGGGGTAGAAGGCCGGGCCCTCGGGCATCTTCGAGGCGATAACGTCGACGAGGACTTCGACCTGCTCACCCTTGACGGCCGAGACCGGCACCACGTCGGCGTCCGGGCCGAGCAGTTGCGAGAGCGCCATCAGCTGCTCGGCGACCTGGTCGCGGCTCACCTTGTCGATCTTGGTGACCACGCCGAGGACGGTGGTTTTCGGCGCCATCTGCTTGATCTGCGCGACGATCCACTTGTCGCCGGGGCCGATCTTCTCATCCGCCGGGATACACAGCGCGATGACATCGACCTCGGAATAGGTGTCGCGCACCAGGTCGTTCAGTCGCTGGCCGAGCAGTGTGCGGGGACGGTGCAACCCGGGCGTATCGACCAGGATCAGCTGGGCGTGCTCGCGGTGCACGATGCCGCGGATGGTGTGCCTGGTGGTTTGCGGACGCGAGGAGGTGATCGCGATCTTCGAACCGACCAGCGCATTGGTCAGCGTCGACTTGCCGGTATTCGGTCGACCGACGAAACAGACGAAACCGGAACGGAATTCAGCCACCGTGCACCTCGGTGGCCGCAGCGTCGTCGACGATGTCGAAGACCGCACCGTCACGATCGGTGAAGACGATCCGCGCCTCGGCGGACACTTCCCGAACCGCCGAGACTCCGGCGTCGGAGAACCGGCCGCCGACAACCACCGCCGCCTCGAATCCCTCCGCGCCACTGGAGATCGCGGCGGCCACCGCGGCCTGCAGCGCGGTCAAGCGCAGCGATTGCAGTGCGACCTCGCCCGCCGCATAGGTCCGGCCGTCGGTGTCGCGGATCGCCGCACCCGCACCACCACCGGTGCGGCCCAACGCGCCTCGCGCAAGAACCACGAGTTTGGTGTCCTCGGCATCCAATTCAGTCATCGCTGTCTCCATCCTGGTCCCGATCGGGCACGGTCTCCCGCTCCGATCCATTGGCTCTGCGTTTGCCGTTCGATTTCTCGGACTCGGCGTGGTCGCTGCGTGATTTCTCGAGTGCCCTGCGCACCACGATGGTGTTCACCCGCACTCGACCGCGGGCATCCGGGCCGCCTTCACCGCACAGCATCAGGCCGTGCACGACGACCTTCGAACCGGGCAGCGGTACCCTGCCGAGCGCGTGCGCGAGCAGACCGCCGACGGTGTCGACGTCCTCCTCCTCGATCTCCATGCCGTAGATCTCGGCGAGGTCGTCCACCGACAGCCGGGCCGACACCCGGTACCGGCCGTCGCCGAGATCTTCGATGGGCGGGGTCTCGTCGGTGTCGTACTCGTCGGCGATCTCGCCGACGATCTCCTCCAGCACGTCCTCGATGGTCACCAACCCGGCGATGCCGCCGTATTCGTCGACCAGGAGCGCCATATGGTTGCGCCTGCGCTGCATCTCGTCCAGCAGGCTGTCGAGCGGCTTGGAGTCGGGCATGAAGACGGCCGTGCGCATCACCTCGCGCACCTGCACCTTCTTGCTCCGATCCGCGTACGGCACAAGGTCTTTCAGATAGACGACGCCCAGAATATCGTCGACGTTCTCGCCGACCACCGGAACCCTGGAGTGGCCACTGCGCACCGCGAGCGACATCGCTTGGGCCGCGGTCTTATCGGCCTCGATCCAGACCATCTCGGTGCGCGGCACCATGACCGCACGAGCCGGGGTGTCGCCGAGTTCGAAGACCGACTGGATCATCCGGCGCTCGTCGTCGGCCACCACGCCGCGCTCGGAGGCCATCTCGACCACCTCACGCAGTTCGATCTCGGAGGCGAAGGGCCCGTTGCGAAATCCCTTACCCGGCGTAATCGCATTACCGATCAGAATCAGCAACCTGCTCACCGGGCCGAGCAGCGCGCCGATGAACTGCAAGGGCACCGCGGCCGCCAAGGCAATGGAGTACGCGTGCTGGCGACCGAGGGTGCGCGGGCCGACCCCGATCACGACATAGTCGATGAGCACCATGACGGCGGCGGTGAACAGCAGCGCCCAATCGTCGTCCCAGAGCGGGATCAGCGCCGCCGCGAGCAGCACCGTCGCACTGATCTCGCACAGGATGCGCAGCAGCACAAGGAGATTCACGTACCGAGGCCGGTCGGACACGATCCGGCTCAGCCGGACGGCGCCGGCCCGTTCGATACGGACCATATCGTCGAGACGAGCGGGTGAGACGGTATTCAATGCCGCATCCACCGCGGCGAACACGCCGCCCACCGGGACCAGCAGGACTGCCAACAAGATGAGGGCCAGCGAATTCACGCGGGGCCCAGCGCGTCACCCGGTGTAGTGAAACCCGCCTTCCCCAGCAACCTGGCGTCGCGGGCGGCGAGTTCGGCGCGGCGTTGCTCCTCGCGCAAGCTCTCGTACCACTCTTCGAGCAGCCGGGCCTGCAGCGCGAACATCTCTTTCTCCTCCTCCGGCTCGGCATGGTCGTAGCCGAGGAGGTGGAGCACGCCGTGCACCGTGAGCAGCGCTAGTTCGTGGTCGAGCGAATGGCCTGCCTTGCGAGCCTGGCCCGCCGCGAACTCGGGGCACAACACGATGTCGCCGAGCATCGAGGGGCCGGGTTCGGGGCTGTCGGGCCGTCCACCCGGCTCCAGCTCGTCCATCGGGAACGACATCACGTCGGTCGGACCGGGTAGGTCCATCCAGCGCATGTGCAGGTCCGCCATGGTGTCGAGATCGACGAGCACCATCGACAGCTCGGCCGCCGGATGCACGTCCATTTGGGTGATGGCAAAGCGCGCGACACTGACGAGCTCTTCTTCGGGCACGTCCATACCCGATTCGTTGGCGATCTCGATACTCACCCGATAAGACTACGGCCCGACGGTCGTGCCGTCGGACCGGAGGCAGGGTGGCGCTTGGAAATCACCGCGGGACACGACAGGCCGACGCCGCCTCATCGAGGTGGCGTCGGCCTTCCTGCGCTGACTATCGCCGATCGTTGCGACCCGCGGCGCGGCGCTGTGCCCGGTTGCCCGCATAGTGCGGAGCGACCTGTGGCCTGTTCTCTTCCTCGAACCGGCCGTAGGCGTCCACGATATCCGCGACCAGCCGATGTCGCACCACGTCGCTGCTGGTAAGCGTGGCGAAGTGGATGTCGTCGATCTCGGTGAGGATTTCGCTGGCCATCCGCAGGCCGGACCGCGCGCCGCCCGGCAGGTCGACCTGGGTGACGTCACCGGTCACCACGATCTTCGAGCCGAAGCCGAGGCGGGTGAGGAACATCTTCATCTGCTCGGCCGTGGTGTTCTGCGCCTCGTCCAGAATGATGAATGCGTCATTGAGGGTTCTACCACGCATGTATGCGAGCGGGGCTACCTCGATGACACCGGCCGCCATCAGCTTCGGAATGGCTTCCGGATCCATCATGTCGTGCAGCGCGTCGTAGAGCGGGCGCAGGTACGGGTCGATCTTCTCGTTGAGCGTGCCGGGCAGGAATCCGAGACGCTCGCCCGCCTCCACCGCGGGACGGGTGAGAATAATGCGGGTGACCTGCTTGGTCTGCAATGCCTGCACGGCTTTGGCCATCGCCA
Organism: Nocardia sp. NBC_00403; assembly: GCF_036046055.1. Lineage (NCBI taxonomy): Bacteria > Bacillati > Actinomycetota > Actinomycetes > Mycobacteriales > Nocardiaceae > Nocardia > Nocardia sp. NBC_00403. The sequence goes on along the minus strand of NZ_CP107939.1, from coordinate 3,143,236 downwards.
GATACGTCTTGCCGGTGCCCGCGGGACCGATGCCGAACACGACGGTGTTGGCGTCGATCGCATCGACATAGCGCTTCTGGTTGAGTGTCTTGGGCCGAATGGTCTTGCCGCGCCGGGACAGGATATCCAGGCTCAGCACCTCCGCGGGCGACTCCGAGGCGCCCTCGGTGAGCATCGAGAAGGTGTGCCGGACCGCCTCCGGTGTCACCACTCGATTACGCCCGGTCAGCGCGACGAGCTGTTCGATGACCCGTTCGGCGAGCGCGACATCGGGCGCCTTGCCGGTGAGGGTCACGGAGTTGCCGCGTACGTGAATGTCCGCATCCAGCAGCCGCTCGAGTTCACGCAGGTTCTGATCAGCCGAACCGAGGAACGGGAACACGGATTCTGGAGCGAGTTCGATGCTGGAACGCACGGTCCGTGCTGCGGGACCCGTACCGGCACCGATGCCTGCCGTGGGTGTGGATGGGTCGCCGATCTCGCCTTGTGTTCTCAAAAGTGGCTACCGCCTGCTTTCCGGTCTCGACTGCCTTGATGATGAAAGTTTAACGCGCCCCACTGACAACACACAGTGAATAAGTCGCTACCGCAGGGCACCCGATTACCGCCGCGGTAACTGGATTCCCCGCCTGCGCACCGCCCAATCCTCGGCGAAATCACGGAACCGTCGCACCGCGTCCGAGGACGGACCCGCCGCAGACCAGATCAGCCCGACATCCCGGGCCGAACCCGCATCGGCCAGCGGCAGCGTGACCAGTCCTGGCAGCGGGGCCGGATCTTCGAGCGGAACCACCGCGACACCGAGGCCCGCCGCCACCAAACCCGCAACGGTGACGAGATCGCCCGATTCGAATGCGATGCGGGGACGGATATCCGCTGCGGCGCACATTTCGTCGAAGATCCGGCGCATACCGAAGCCAGGATGCATCGTGATGAATTCCGCGTCGGCGACGTCGGCGAGCCGGATCTGGCGCCGCACGGCCAACCGGTGGTCGGCAGGTACGGCCAGCACCAGCGGTTGATGCAGCAGGCTGCGCCAGCCGATGCCCGTCTCGGTCGGCCGCGGGGAGACGATGCCGAGATCGGCTTCCCCGTCGAGCACGTGCGCGGTCACCACTTCGGCGGCCGCCTGGCGCAGGGTGACGGTGATGCGGCCGGAACCGCGGCGGAAACCACCAACGAGCTGCGGCACCAACCAGCCGCCGAAAGAATGCAGAAAAGAAAGTCGCACAACACCTTTGGCTGGATTGGCCAGATCGGCAATGGCGTGTGCCGCGGCATCCAGTTCGGCTCGTGCGCGGCGCGCGTGCTCGTAATAGATTCGACCGAAATCGTTGAGCGCGATGCGTTTTCCGTTGCGGTCGAATAATTCCACACCCAGCCTGCGTTCGAGTCGGCCGAGCATGCGCGACAGCGTGGGTTGGGCGATGTGCAGTCGCTCGGCGGCAGCGCCTACCTGCTCCAATTCGGCGAGTGTCATCAACTACCCGGTCCTGAAGGACTCGGGTTTGCTGCTCACTTCTCTAGCTGGCTGCCAGAGGAGTGGCTGCCTTAGGCACGGTTGATTGGGCGGCCCGATAGTTCTTGTGTCCGAGTGCGGCAATGTTGAGCGCGGCATTTTGGTCGGCGTGACCACTCCACCCACAACTACGGCACCGGAACAGTGCTTGGCTGGGTCTGTTCGCTGTGGCGCAGGACCCGCAGCGGTGACAAGTTCTGCTGGTGTTGCGCGGATTGATCATCACCACGGGCAGTCCTGCGGCTTGCGCCTTGTAGGTGATCTGGTCACGCAGCTGCGCGAACGCCCACGAATGTAATTGCTGCCGCTGCCTCCGAGCCAGCCGTACCCGGTCCCGGATTCCCGATAGGTCTTCTACCGCGATTCCCTGACCGGTGCGTTGCGCTTGCGCGACAATCATTTTGGAGAGTTGATGATTGATATCGGTGACGTAACGAGTTTCCTTCCTGCGCCGGGTCTTCAGTTTCCGTTTCGCGGACTTGGACCCCACCCTCTGCAAGGCGCACCGCAAGGTTTGGTTCCTCTTCCTGCGTGCGGTGACCGCGCCACCAGACCACCGAACATCCAAGTCGGTGGGGTCATCCGCGGTGGTCACCGCCAGGTTCACGATCCCCAGATCCACCCCTAACCACCCGCTGGGGTCATCCGCCGGGATCAGCGGCGGTGGGGTGTCGGTGTCGACGGTGGCGTGCAGGTAGAAGTGACCGTCGCGGAACACTAAATCCGACTCACCCTTACGGGCAGTGAGCAGTTTCAACTGCCATGGCGCGCAAACGAATCCAACACCTCGCAGCCGCCCTGCCGTGGTCCAGACCGACACCGTCGACTGATCGATCTGCCACGACAGACACCGGTCATCGAACGGTTGACCCGCGTGCTGGCGGAACATGATCGGTTTCCCGACTATTTTCGTATATCGTTTCGATCCCGGTGGGCCGTAGTTCCCGTTGGTCAAGTTCGCTTGCCTGGTCGTATACGCGTCGGCGACCTTCTTGATGACTCGGATCGCGGGTTGCGCGGACAACCCGGACGCTTTGAGGTGGGCGTACACGTGTTTTTGTAGTGCGAATGGTCGACGATCGGTGGCGGTGTGCGCGTACTGCGCAACCGTGTTCGCCCCCGCGTTACACAACGCCAGTGTCGCTTTCAACGCCGCATGTTGCTCCGGGGTGGGAGCGAGCTTCACGACAACGACCCGCTTCACAAGCCGCCCCTTCCCTGTCCGATACCCGCTGCGAACAGATCATGACAGGGGGGTGCGACATAGATGATGCTGGAGGAAGCCGCGAGGTGAGATCAACGGAACCGGGGAACCTGACTCGCCGTCATGGCAATCCTGAACGTCAGGACGAGCCACAACCGCAGTGCCCGGCACCGCAACCTCGCACGAGCGCATGGATCACCACCGCGTTGTTCGCCGCGGGACTGACCACTCTTGCGTCGATGTACAGCGCCCTAGCCTTGTTGCCGAGCCTATCCAGCGCGTTCGGGGTGGGATAGGCGCCATCGGACCGCGAGAACATCCGCTGGACGACAGCGGGGCTACCAGCGGGAGGTTAGTGCACCTAAGGCACCGAGGGCGACGACGGCGGCGGTGGAGGTGCGCAACACGGTGGGGCCGAGCAGGGCTACCTCGGCTCCGGCTGCGGCGAATGCGGTGAGTTCGGAGTCGGCAAGCCCCCCTTCTGGGCCGACGATCAGCATGATCGCGGTGGACTCGGCGAAGGGCAGCTCGGCGAAGCGGGCGGCACCGGATTCGTGCAGTGCTACCACGATTCCGCCGTCCGCGTCGACCGCACGGATCGCGTCGAGCAGGTCGCGGGTGCGGTGGAGGTCGGCGACCTCGGGGATGTAGGCGCGACGGGATTGGCGGGCGGCCGTGCGGGCGGCGGCGCGCCATTTGTCGACGGCCTTGCCCGCCTTGCCTTCCCAATTGGCGATGCAGCGAGCTGCCTGCCACGGGATGATCGTGTCGGCGCCCGCTTCGGTCATCAGCTCGACAGCCAGCTCCGAGCGGTCCGACTTCGGCAGTGCCTGCACGACGGTCACCCGCGGTGTCGCCGGTGTGGCGAGCACGCGGTTGTGGACCATCAGCTCGAGTCGATCTTTCTGCGCCGCGACGACTTCCGATTCGGCGAGCAGGCCGCGACCATCGGAGAGAGTGATCGGCTCGCCGACCCTGGTCCGGCGCACCGTCGCGGCGTGCCGTCCCTCTGGGCCGTCGAGGACCGCGATGGAACCCGGCTCCGGGATGTCGTCGAGGTAGAAGACCGTGGCGGCCAACGACTATCGCCCGCTGAAAGACGCCCGCAACCGGGCGAACAGGCCGCTGTTGTGCTCGGACTGGGCCGACATCACCTCGGCGCGCTCCCGCTCCCGGGTGCCCTTGTACTTGCGCAGCAGATCGGTCTGCTTGGCGTCGAGCTTGGTCGGCACCACGATGTCCAGGTGCGCGAGCAGGTCGCCGCGCGCGCCGGAACGAAGGCGGGGCATCCCGTGGCCGCGCAGCACCGAGATCTCGCCGGGCTGGGTGCCTGCCGGGATGGTGAGCTCGGTGGGGCCGTCCAGAATGGTGTCGATGACCACGGTGGTCCCGAGCGCGGCGTCGACCATCGGGAGCCGGACGGTGCAGTGCAGGTCGTCGCCGTCGCGGACGAAGACATCGTGCGGCTGCTCGACGATCTCCACATACAGGTCACCCGCATGCCCGCCACCGGGGCCGACCTCGCCCTGCGCGGCCAACCGCACCCGCATACCGTTGGCGACACCGGCCGGAATCGGCGCGGCGATTTCGCGCCGCGCCCGCACGCGGCCGTCACCGCCACACTTGTGGCACGGGTCGGGGATCGTCTCGCCCGCACCGCGACAGGTCGGGCACGGACGCGAGGTCAGTACCTGACCGAGGAACGAGCGCTGGACCGACTGCACTTCACCCGCACCGCCACAGGTTTCGCAGCGCACCGGCTTGGAATTGCCGTTGGTGCCCGAACCGGTGCACACATCGCACAGGATGGCGGTGTCGACCGTCAGATGCTTGGTGACACCGACCGCACATTCGGCCAGGCTCAACCTGGTGCGCAGCAGTGAGTCGGCGCCGGGCTGCACGCGGCCGCGCGGTTTGCGGGTGGCGCCGGTGCCGCTCATTCCACCGAAGAACGCCTCGAACACGTCGCCGAGACCACCGAAACCGGCGCCGGAATAACCCGCGCCGCCACCGGATTCGAGCGGGTCACCGCCCATGTCGACGATGCGCCGCTTCTCGGCGTCCGACAGCACCTCGTAGGCCGCGGACACTTCCTTGAACTTGGCCTGCGCTACCTCGTCTGGGTTGACGTCGGGATGCAGTTCGCGCGCCAGCTTGCGGTAGGCGCGTTTGATTTCCTGGTCGGTCGCGTTCTTCGCAACACCGAGCAGTCCGTAGTAGTCCCGTGCCACTTGAGTTCTCTAGTCCTTGGTCGCAACAGCATTAGTCGGATGCACTCAACTTTATCCGGCCGAAAGTTCGAGGGTAGCAGCGACGTCGGCAGGCGCCGCTCCTCTCAGCGCTCGGCGAGCACCTCACCGATATACCGGGCAACGGCCGCGACCGAGGCGATCGTTCCTGGGTAGTCCATGCGCGTCGGACCGAGCACACCCATGCCGCCGAGCACCGCGCCCGCCGCACCATAGCCGGTCGACACTACCGAGGTCCCCCGCATCTGCTCGACCTGGGTCTCCTCACCGATGCGCACCGTCACGGTACCGGGGTGCTGCGCGGCGGCCAGCAGCTTGAGCACGATCACCTGCTCTTCGAGTGCCTCCAGCACCGCGCGCAACGAGCCGGGGAAGCCGAAGTCGGCGGCATTGCGGGTCAGGTTGGCGGTGCCGCCGAGAACCAGGCGCTCTTCCGGATGTTCCACCAGCGTCTCGACCAGCACGGTCGACACGCGCACCAGCACATCGCGCAGCCGCTGCGGAGCCCGCTCGGGCAGTTCGGCGACCGCCGCCGAGGCCACGGCCAGGCGCTTGCCGTCCATCGCGCCGCCGAGCATGCCGCGCAATGCGGCCAGGTCGTCGTCGCCGATGAGCGCGCCGAGTTCCACCAGACGCTGGTCGACGCGACCGGTGTCGGTGATCACGACCAGCAGCAGCCGGGCCGGATTCAGCGCGACGACCTCGATGTGACGCACCGTGGACGCGGACACCGTCGGATACTGCACCACCGCGACCTGCCTGGTCAGCTGGGCCAGCAGGCGCACACCACGGCGCAGCACGTCGTCGAGGTCGACCCCCGATTCCAGGAAGTCCATGATCGCCCTGCGTTCGGCTCCCGACAGCGGCTTCACCTCGGAGATCCGGTCGACGAACTGCCGGTAGCCCTTGTCGGTGGGAATGCGGCCCGAGCTGGTGTGCGGCTGCGTGATGTAGCCCTCGGCCTCCAGCACCGCCATATCGTTGCGGACCGTGGCGCTGGACACACCCAGGTTGTGCCGTTCCACCAGGGTCTTCGACCCGATCGGCTCCTTGGTCGCGACATAATCCGCGACGATCGCGCGCAGGACCTCGAAGCGCCGATCCTCGGTGCTCGACATCGACCCCACCTCCTCGCTTCGTCTACGGGTACGCCCCGCACTGATGGCGCAGCCGGAATTCCGGTTCGCTATTCACCCAGTCTAATTGCCGGGCCACCGACCGCTCGTTCACGCACCTGGGGATGCCGGTCGAGCTCGGCCGATGCACCGACCTCCAGCGGTACACGGCCGACGAATCGTCTTTCGACGGAAGCCATACGGCTGATAGGGTGCCCGACATCGTTCGCAGGCACGATGATCAGCAGGGGGGATCCTGATTTTGCTCCACGCGCGCGGTCGAACGCCGCCCGTGAACCGACCGCCGGTGTACCGAGAGCTGCGGTGATCCCGTGCCGGCGGCACGGGCGTTGTGATGGCAACCGACGGCGCGATGACCGGAACAACTGCGCGCCCATCGAAGCCGGCCGCGGCTCGGTCCCCGAGCTGGCGGCTCGCACCCGCGAGACGCATCCGCGCTCGACTTCGGCATCGCCGTCTCCAGGTCCCTGGAACTCGACGAAGAAACCACGCGCGGCCCATGGCCGACATCGCGGGCACCGGCAGCCCGATCGCTACTGACACAGCCGGATTCGAGACAGAGGTAGAGCTATGAGCAATCCCCTTGGTGAACAACAGAATTGGCAACCGAGCAGACCAGGCCCGCAGCCACACCAGCCGTATGCGCAGCCACTCCAGCAGCACCCGGCGCAGCAGCATCAGCTCACAGTGCAGCAACATCAGCCCCCGGCCGACTTCGGCCGGTATCAAGCCAGCACGACGCCGACGTATCAGAGCACTCCCCTGCCCGCCGACTTCGTCATTCCACACGGCGCAACCCCACAGTCGCCGATCCCGCAGTATCAGCCGGAGCCCGGCCAGACGGGGATCGTGGTGGAAACCTCGTACTTCCCGTGGACCTTCCCGTACGTGTTCCTACTCGCGCTCACGGGGCCGACGATTCTGGTCAATGGTCAGGTAGTGCCCGAAACACGATGGGGCACTACGCATATTCCCGTCCCGCCCGGCCTGCACCACGTGCGGGTGTATTTGCGTAAATCACGAAGGGCCATGCTGTTGGGCGTCGCCCCGATGGGGCGCGATTTCGGTTTCGCAGACGCGATGATCCCGGTAGCCACAGGTCACCGCACAAGCACCCACTACCGCGGGCCCATTGTGCCGATCCTGAACGGCGCACTCGCACCACAGCAGCCGAAATCGCCGGGTAGGACGTGGTACCTCATCGTGTGGGCCATCGTCCTCGTTCCCGTCGTGCTCGCCATCGTCGCCAACTTCACGAACTGACGCCGAGTGGCACACCCCCCGGGGTGGTGTGCCACTCGTGCGCCGGATCAGTGCGCGGCGGTTTCGACCAAGGCCGCCACCTCGGCGGGGTGGGAGACCAGAGACGCGTGGGATGAGTCGATTTCACGGGTCTGCGCGCCCATGCGGTCGGCCATGAATCGTTGGGACGCAGGCGGAATGATGCGATCGGCGCCGGAGACCAGATACCAGCTCGGCGTCGATGCCCAGGACGGCGCACCCGACGGTTCGAGATTCGCGACAATGGCGATCGAGCGCTGGTGGGCGAACATGTCGGCAGCGGTCGCGTCGCTGACGTCTTGGGCGAAGACCTCGTGGAAGCTACCGGGCGCGACGTATCCATCTATGTTCTTGCCCGCGACGCCCTTGGGGTCGTCGACGACCGCGACCTGCAGCACCGGCGGCAGCAATCGGCTGCCGGGGAAGCGGATCGGGTCCAGCTCGGCTTGGGCGATCTCCGACTGCACCGGAGCGAAGGCCGCGATATAGACCAGCGATTCGACCTTGGGGTCGTGCACGTTGCTGATGACGAACCCGCCGTACGAATGCCCAACGAGCACAACAGGTCCCGAGATGGTATCCAGCGTCCGCTGCACGGCCGCGGCATCGTTGGCCGGGCCGCGCAGCGGGTTGTCCGGTGTCACCACCCGGTAGCCATCAGCGCGCAGCAGAGCCGCGACACCGTCCCAGCTCGTCGCGTCGGCGAACGCGCCGTGCACGAGCACGATCGTCGGCTGGTGCTCGGCAGTTGCGGGCGCGGCCGCCACGACGGGCGTCAGAGCGAGAGTCAGCGCGACCAGGCAGGCGCGCACGCTACGAATGATGGTCATCAGTCCCTACCTATCCGTTCTTGATGAAGTCGAGCAGGTCGGTATTGAAGAAGGTCGTTTCGAAGTCTCCACACAATCCGTGCGGCGCATCAGGATAGGTCGGCGGCCGACCGTTGAGCGGTAGCCGCGCCGACTTCGCACCCCACCGCGATCGGCACGACCTGGTCGTTTCACCGAGTGCGACCAGCACCGAACCTGGATGCCCCGCAAATCCCCGGGCAAGGCCTGCTTGGAACAACGGCAGCGCGGGCGCGGGGATGGCATACCTGGCGCGGCGGCGTGCCTGCATGTGCCGCTCGACCAGCTCGGGCTGCCGGTCGAGATGATTCGCCGGGCCGCACCGCACGTCCAGGACAGCCCGCACTACCGGTTGGTCGCCAGCCACATCGCCCGCTGACCCGCGATGCCGATTCGCTCAGTGACGATCCCGCCGCACCGCTATCGGGCTGCGCCAGTATCGAACTCGTTCGCGGGTTGTTGTTGTGCCGGCGGCTCCGGCCGTGACGGTGGCGTTGTCCCCGCCGAGATCATGCTGAGCCGGATCCGAGCGTACGTGCGCCGCAACCTCACCGACCCCCACCGCAGCGCCGAACAGATCGCTCACGCGCACAACGTCTCGGTGCGGCACCTGTACAAATCTGCGCGAGCGCCGAGTACAGCCTCGAACAGTGGATCATCAGCCAGCGGCTCGATCAGGTGCCCACCGAACTCGCTCGCGCGGACAGCAGACACCGATCAATCGCGATGGTCGCGCGCCGCTGGGGTTTCCGCGATCCGTCGCATTTTCGCGCGACGCTTCCGCGCTGCCTTCGGCATGTCACCCCGCGAGTGGCGCCGGACAGCACCGGAAGAAGCCATCCGCTGACCGCTCCGCGTGGAACGGGACACTCTACTTCGACCGTGTCCCGTTCGCGGCGCGGGTGGAACTACAGCTCAGGGCCGGTGGTGACCCTGGCGAGCTTGCCGGCGAGGGCATCCAGACCGAGCATCGCCAGGAGGGACACGCAGTCCTCGGCGTTCTCGGAATGGCTGGCGACCGTCCTGGCCGCGATCGCGCTCTGTCGCGCGGTTTCTGCTTTTTCTGCGGCCCGCGCCTCCGCGAAGTCGCTTTGTTCGTGAATCAGAGTGATGTGTCGTGCCGGGGGCATAAGACTCCTTGGGTTACTTCGGAGCCTACGCGGGTTGACCGAACCGTGATAGTGCAACCATCGCAACACGCCCGCGATCGGCAACAGATAGGCAGCGTCGGGCGCTCGGGCCGGCCGACGACCACGCGGCCGCCAGGGCACGACGAGCTGATAATCCACGCCACCCGACGACGTGGCGCGCGTCACAACAACTGTGCGGCGGTGATCGGCCGCCACCACGCCGGATGCTGTCTCGGAACGGACGGTCGATCAACGCGCGGCTATCCGATAGGCCGCGACGTCGCCGACGCGCTCACATCACCAATCACCCCGGCTCGCAGTCACATCCGCGGCGGTGTCGTCGCTAGGCCGGTGCCGGCTGCTGCTGATTCTCACTGGGCGTCAGGAGCTTCACGATGGCGTCCCCGATCACCTTGGCGAAGCCTGACAAGTCCGTGAAGGCTTCACCCATCTTGGTGAGCAGGGTCGCGATCTTGAATCCGTCCCTGGCGAAGCGGCCCATCACCTGAGCGATGACGGCCGGAGTCGCGCCGCCGAGGGTGCATGCGAGTTCGATGGTGTAGGCGATCAACGCACCGACCAGGCTGGCGACGATGTCACCGACCAGAGTTCGGACCGCTTTGACGATGGCGGCCGTCTGGTTCATGGTCTCACCCATACTCGCGGCGACTCCGCCCGCCGCACTGATGTGATCGATCAACTCGGTGGCCTTGGCCCGGTAGGCGTCACCGCTGGCACCGGTCCACGTCGCAATGTCCTTTTCCAGCCCGGTCTTCCAGTCGCCGCTGACTTCCACCAGTTTGCCCGCGATGTTGTTCCATGTTTTCGAGTACGCCTCGACCATGCCGGGACTGCCCGCCAACGCGTCGAGGGTCTTGCGGTACACATCGAGATGTTCGAGCATCCACCCGGCGATCTGCGAGCCGACGAAGCCGAACGGGTCGGTGACGGCCTCCTCGATATCGAGGCCGACCCCGATCGCGCCGAACACCGCGTCTGCGATCTTCGCCGAGCGCAGATCCGAGTACGCCGTCCAGGCATCACCGGCGACGGTGCCCCCGAGGACCTCGAGGACCCCTTTGTCATCTTTCTTCAGGCCGATTTTCGAGAAGGGGAAGAGCGTTTCGTTGAAATATTCTTCGCGGTAGTCAGTGCCTGCTTCTATGAGCTTGTTGTTCTCGGGCGCCGCCTGGTCGTCGAATCCCGGCGTGTTCTCATTGAGCCAATTGCCGATGCCGGTCATTTCCCACCCTTTTCGCCGATCGTCGCGCGCAACTCGTCGAGGTCCCTCTTGAACGCCTTGTCGTAGTCCTCGACTGTGCTGGCGACGGTGGCGAGCTTGTCCGGCAACTCGGCCACCTCACCTGCCAGCTTGCGGATGGCCTCGACAGCGCCCTGCTGGTTGTCGTCGATCACCATCTTGACGAACGGGCGCGGTATCGAGCCGAAGCCGTCATCGGCGGCACCGATATAACTCGCGGCTTCGAGCGCCGAGGTCATGCTTTCCAGCAGTGTCTTGACCTTCTCGGCGTGGCTGCGTACTTCGTCCGGATCGATCGATATGGCGTCCGCCGGAGATGTCATCGCCGCACCGCCCCGGACGGGCGCCGGTTGGACGATGTCTGGCCGGAATCGGCACCGAACATAACCTGCCTCCCTACTCTCGCGGCGGCCACCTGGGCGCCGCAGGATTCTCAACCTTCAGTCATGGGATTCGACGCAACTCGACGCCGTTCGGTTCCATCGATCTGCCCCGCTCTCAACTGCGGCCACCCTAGGACGCGCCGCGACCGCTGTCCAACGCGCACGAAGGAACAGCCCGATGCCCACGGAGGCAATGGATTCCGTTGCGGAATCGGCGCGCCAGCCGCACGCGAACAGCGGCGGCCCGGCTCAGTCCAGCAGCGTCCGCACCACACCGTCGGCGAGCAGGCGACCGCGATCGGTCAGCACCAGATGATCGCCCGAACGGACGGCGAGGCGGTCGGCGACAACACGTTCGGCCGCCGCGGTTTCCACCGCGTTCAGCTCGGCCAACGGCAGTCCGCTGCGCAGCCTGGCCGCCAGCATGACGCGTTCGGTGTGGCGCTCCTCGTCGGTCAGTTCCTCCCAGCCCGCGGCAGGCAGGCCGCCGAGCGCGACGCGATCGGCATACCGTGCGGGGTGCTTCACGTTCCACCATCGGACGCCGCCGACGTGGCTGTGCGCGCCGGGGCCTGCGCCGAGCCAGTCGCCACCGTCCCAATAGCCGAGGTTGTGTCTGCAGCGCGCGGAATCGCCTGCGGCCCAATTGGATACCTCGTACCAGGTGAGTCCGGCCGCGCTCAGTCGCGCGTCGATGCGTTCGTAGCGGGCGGCGAGCACGTCGTCGTCGGGAGCGGGCAGTTCGCCGCGGCGGACGCGGCGGGCGAGGGCGGTGCCGTCCTCGACAATGAGCGAATACGCCGAGACGTGGTCGACGCCGGCGCTGAGTACCGCGTCGAGGCTGGCGTCGAGGTCGCCGTCGCGCTCGCCGGGGGTGCCGTAGATCAGGTCGAGGTTCACGTGGTCGAATCCGGCCGCGCGCGCTTCCCTGGCTGCGGCGACGGCCCGGCCGGGAGTGTGTGTGCGGTCCAACACCTTCAGCACGTGCTGTGCCGCCGACTGCATACCGAGCGACACTCTGGTGAATCCGGCCGCGCGGATCCGCTCGAAGAATTCGGGCGAGGTCGACTCCGGATTCGACTCGGTGGTCACCTCGGCATCGGACTCGAGGGTGAAGTTCGCCCGCACCGCATCGAGGACCGCGGCGAGCCCGTCACCGCCGAGCAGCGAGGGCGTGCCACCGCCGACGAAGATGGTGGCCACCTTCGGAGTCGCCGTCGGCAACGCGGCAAACCGCTCGGCCGCCGTGGCGAGTTCACCGCGCAGCGCCTCCAGCCAGGACTGCGGCGATGCCGACGTACCGAGCTCCCCCGCCGTGTAGGTGTTGAAGTCGCAGTACCCGCACCGCGTCGCACAGAACGGCACGTGCACATAGATCCCGAATGCCCCGCCCCCGAAATCACGCAGCACGAGGTCAGCAGTCTCGGCATCGGTCGCGGTAGCAGCAGAACTCACCCCACCAGTGTGAACGCCGCCCACTCGGCCTTCGCCACGGGGCAGCCCGACCGCCGGCCTGACACGCAGGACACCGCGACCATCATCGAGATCCGCCGCCTTGCGGGTGCCGGGAAGAGGACGGATCTCGATACAGGTGCGGCCGTGGACCCGGTATCGACGGCGGGCGTCAGGAATCGGCGACCACGGTGTTCTGGTTGGCGGTGAGCAGCCAGCGGCCGTTTTCTTTGGACATGACGTACATGGGGCTGCCCTGGCCGGCCTGCTGGCCGTCCTCTGCGAAGTAGCGCTGGACGACTTTGACGGCAGCGACGTCAGGGCGGATGAACAGCACGTGTTCGACCTCGTAGGTCGCGGTGCCCGTACGCATCGCGCCGGGCAATACCTGGGCCGTGAATTCGGCGATGGCGGTACGACCGAACAGGCGTCTGCCGCCGCCGGTGGTCCAGATAGCGTCGGCACGGAACAAGCCGACGAATTCGTCGACGAGTTCGTTCTGCTGGGAATGCTGAATGGTGGCGACCACCTGGCGGATCGCTTCGATGTCGGTGTCTACTTCGACGGCGGCTGTGCTCATGGCACCGAGCCTGCTACCTCGAGTTAACTTCAGGTCAATGGATGTGCGCCAGTTCACGGTGAACCCATCCGACGTATCACCGCCCGCATTCGTACCGCGAACTATGACAGCCATCACAGTTGTCACCATCGGTCCAGGGAATTTCCCTCGAATCTGCGGGAAATATGGCCGCACGGTCGGAACGTCCACCCTGACGTGGCACAATAGGCGCATGCGCGGATCCGGAGTACGACTTGTGGCACGTCGCCACGTCGACTTCAAGCGCGTCTGTAGCGCCTGCTGTCTCCCCGATTGTCCCCGGTAGTTCAGCGGCGCGCATTCCCGGGTCTCCCCGGCGATCTTCCGATTTCGATGACATCGGCCCGCTGATACCGCAGGCGTGAGTCAGCCCCTCGCGCCCTCAGCACGGATGTTCACTCACCCCGCAGGAGCGACCCCATGACGTCGAGCACCGACGCCGGTCCAACCGATCAGCCTTCGCCGGAGTCCCGGCCCGGGCATCACACCCGCCCGGACCGCCCGGCCTCCGAGCGACGCGTGCGGCCGGACCGGCCACGCGCCGAGGCCGGTGCCGCCCCGCGCGCCCGCACCGGTAAACCCGTTCGCCGCAAGGCGGAGGGCCAGTGGGCGCTGGGCTACCGCGAGCCGCTGAACCCGAACGAGCAGTCCAAGAAAGACGACAACCCGCTCAACGTCCGCGCCAGGATCGAGAACATCTACTCGAAGCAGGGCTTCGACAGCATCGATAAGGGCGATCTGCGTGGCCGGTTCCGCTGGTGGGGTCTCTACACCCAGCGCGAGCAGGGCTACGACGGCAGCTGGACCGGCGACGAGAACATCGACATTCTCGAGGCCAAGTACTTCATGATGCGCATCCGCTGCGATGCGGGCGCGCTCAATGTCGAGCAGCTGCGCACCCTCGGCCAGATCTCCACCGAGTTCGGCCGCGACACCGCCGACCTGTCCGACCGCGAGAACGTCCAGTACCACTGGATCGAGGTGGAGAACGTCCCCGAGATCTGGAAGCGGATCGAGGCGGTCGGGCTGAAGACCACCGAGGCGTGCGGCGACTGCCCGCGTGTGGTGCTCGGTTCCCCGCTGGCCGGTGAGTCGCTGAACGAGATCATCGACCCGACGCCCGCGATCGACGAGATCGTGCGCCGCTACATCGGTAAACCGGAGTACTCCAACCTGCCGCGCAAGTTCAAGTCCGCGATCTCGGGCCAGCAGGACGTGGTGCACGAGATCAACGACATCGCCTTCATCGGTGTGAACCACCCCGAGCACGGACCGGGTCTCGACCTCTGGGTCGGCGGCGGTCTCTCGACCAACCCGATGCTGGCTCAGCGGGTCGGCGCGTGGGTGCCGCTCGACGAGGTGCCGGACGTGTGGGAGGCCGTTGTCTCGTTGTACCGCGACTACGGCTACCGCAGGCTGCGCACCAAGGCCAGGCTGAAGTTCCTCATCAAGGACTGGGGCATCGAGAAGTTCCGCCAGGTGCTCGAGGACGAGTACCTGAAGCGCAAGCTGATCGACGGTCCCGCGCCGGAACAGCCGACCAAGCCGATCGACCACGTCGGCGTGCAGAAGCTGCGCAACGGGCTCAACGCCGTCGGCTTCTCCCCCATCGCGGGCCGGGTGTCGGGCACGATCCTGACCAAGGTCGCCGACGCGGCGGCCAAGGTCGGCTCGGATCGGATCCGGTTCACGCCGTACCAGAAGCTGATCGTGCTCGACGTCGCCGACGACAAGGTCGACGAACTCATCGACGAGCTGGCACCGCTGGGCCTGCAGGCCCGCCCGTCGCTGTGGCGGCGCAACCTGATGGCCTGCTCCGGCATCGAGTTCTGCAAGCTCTCCTTCGCCGAGACCCGCAAGCGATCCCAGGTGCTCGTTCCCGAGCTCGAGGAGCGGCTCGCGGATCTCAATGCGCAGCTGGATGTTCCGGTGACCATCAACATCAACGGCTGCCCGAACTCGTGCGCGCGCTCACAGATCGCCGACATCGGGTTCAAGGGTCAGCTCATCGATGACGGCAGCGGGAATCACGTCGAGGGCTTCCAGGTTCACCTGGGTGGCAGCCTCGGATTCGACAGCGCTTTCGGGCGCAAGCTGCGCCAGCACAAGGTGACCAGCGACGAACTCGGTGACTACATCGAGCGGGTGGTGCGCAATTTCATCAAGCACCGCGAGGACGGCGAACGGTTCGCGCAGTGGGCGGTTCGCGCCGACGAGGCCGACCTGAAGTGATGAGCGCGGCGAACAGCGGCGATCGGGCAGAGCTGTGCGACGGCTCGGTACGGGAGATCTGACATGACAACACAGTTGGTGGGCAAGCTGTCCGAGGACGAGCTGCGGGCGATCGCCGAGCGCGGCGCCGCGGAGCTCGACGGCGCTTCGGCCGCGGAACTGCTGCGGTGGACCGAGGACAACTTCGGCACCGGGTCGAACGGAGCGCAGGGCGATCGCGCCGGCTACATCGTCGCCTCGAACATGCAGGACGGCGTGCTGGTTCACCTTGCCGCGCAGGTCCGTTCGGGAGTCGAGGTGTTGTTCCTCGACACCGGCTACCACTTCGCCGAAACCATCGGCACCCGGGACGCGGTCGAGGCCGTGTACGGCGTGAACGTGATCAATGTGCGGCCCGAGCATTCGGTGACCGAACAGGATCAGCTGCTCGGCAAGGATCTGTTCGCGCGCGATGCCGCCGAGTGCTGCCGGCTGCGCAAGGTAGTGCCGCTGAAGAAGTCGCTCGCCGGCTACAACGCCTGGGTCACCGGCATCCGCCGGGTGGAAGCACCGACTCGGGCCAACGCGCCACTCATCTCGTTCGACGAGGCGTTCGGCCTGGTGAAGATCAATCCGATCGCCGCCTGGTCCGACGACGAGATGCAGGCCTACATCGAGCAACACGGCATCCTCGTCAATCCTCTGGTGGAAGAGGGATATCCGTCCATCGGCTGCGCTCCGTGCACACGGAAGCCGGAGCCGGGTTCCGATCCGCGAAGCGGCCGCTGGGCCGGCCTCGCCAAGACCGAATGCGGGTTGCATCAGTCATGACCGAAACCATCGTGGGTGAATTTGTGAACGAATCATCGAACACCGCCGAACGTGCCCTTGGCATTACCGAATTCGACACCCTCGCGGCGCTCGAATCCGAGTCGATCCATATCTTCCGTGAGGTGGCAGGCGAATTCGAGCGGCCGGTGATCCTGTTCTCCGGCGGCAAGGACTCGACGGTGCTGCTGCATCTGGCGCTGAAGGCCTTCTGGCCTGCGCCGCTGCCGTTCGCGCTGCTGCACGTGGACACCGGGCACAACCTGCCGGAGGTGCTGGAATTCCGCGACAAGATCGTCGAGAAGTACGGTCTGCGGTTGCACGTCGCGAAGGTCGAGGACTATCTCGCCGACGGACGGCTGGCCGAGCGGCCCGACGGCATCCGCAACCCGTTGCAGACCGTCCCGCTGCTGGACGGCATCGCCGAGCACCGCTTCGACGCGGTATTCGGCGGCGGCCGCCGCGACGAGGAACGCTCCCGCGCCAAGGAGCGAATCTTCTCGCTGCGCAACGCCTTCGGACAGTGGGATCCCAAGCGGCAGCGTCCCGAGCTGTGGAACCTGTACAACGGGCGGCACGCACCCGGCGAGCACGTGCGGGTGTTCCCGCTGAGCAACTGGACCGAGCTCGACATCTGGCGCTACATCGCGCGCGAGGACATCGACCTGGCGAGCATCTACTACACCCACGAGCGCCCGGTGTACCAGCGCGACGGCATGTGGATGACGCCCGGCGTGTGGGGCGGCCCACGCGAGGGCGAGGTGCTGGAGACCCGTTCGGTGCGCTACCGCACCGTCGGTGACGGATCCAGCACCGGCGCAATTCTTTCCGAGGCGGCCGACAACGAGGCGATCCTCGCCGAGGTGGCCGCCTCCCGATTGACCGAACGCGGTGCGACGCGTGGTGACGACCGAGTGTCGGAAGCCGCGATGGAGGACCGCAAGCGAGAGGGTTATTTCTGATATGTCCGACCTATTGAGGCTGGCCACCGCCGGTTCTGTCGACGACGGCAAGTCCACTCTGGTCGGACGCCTGCTCTACGACACGAAGTCCGTGCTCGCCGATCAGATCGACGCCGTCACTCGCGCGTCGGTGGACAAAGGTCTGGCCACTCCGGATCTTTCGCTGCTCGTCGACGGGCTGCGGGCCGAACGCGAGCAGGGCATCACGATCGATGTCGCCTACCGCTACTTCGCTACGCCGCAGCGGTCTTTCGTGCTCGCGGACACCCCCGGGCATGTGCAGTACACCCGCAATACCGTGTCGGGCGCGTCCACCGCACAGCTGGTGATCCTGCTCGTGGATGCCCGCAAGGGTGTCATCGAGCAGACCCGTCGCCACGCCGCGGTGCTCGCACTGCTCGGCGTGCCCAAGCTGGTGCTCGCGGTGAACAAGATCGACCTGGTCGATGACGCCGCGACCGTGTTCGCCGAGATCTCCGCCGAGTTCAATCAGCTCACCAGCACGCTCGGGTGGGCGAGCGAGGACGTGCAGGAGATCCCGGTGTCCGCGCTGAACGGCGACAATATCGCCACCCGCTCGGCGAACACCCCGTACTACGACGGACCTTCGCTGATCGAGCATCTGGAGTCGGTGCCGGTGGATGCCGACAGCTCGGGTGCGCACGCGCTCGGGCTGCGTTTCCCCGTGCAGTACGTGATCCGGCCGCGCACCGCCGAATACCCCGACTACCGCGGTTACGCCGGTCAGATCGCAGCGGGTTCGGTCGCACCCGGCGACGAAATCGTGGTGCTGCCTTCGGGTATCCGTTCCACGGTCGAGCGGGTCGACACCCCCGACGGCGAACTCGCGGTGGCACAAACCGGGCGCAGCGTCACGCTGATACTCGCCGACAATGTGGACATTTCCCGCGGCGACATCATCGCCTCGGTGGCCGACGCCCCCGAGCCGATCGATGCCTTCGATGCGACCGTGTGCTGGTTGGGCGACCGGCCGCTGCGCCCCGGCGCCCGGCTGCTGCTCAAGCACGGCACCCGCACCACCCAGGCCATCGTCGGCGCCCTGCTGGAGCGGTTCGACGAGCAGCGCCTGATCGCTGACCCGAACCCGGAGTCGCTGGAACTCAACGACATCGGCCGCATCTCCGTGCGCGTCGCCGAGCCCGTCGCGGCCGACGACTACCGCGTGAACCGGCACACCGGCAGCTTCCTGCTCATCGACCCCGCAGGCGGCAACACCCTGGCCGCAGGCCTGGTCGGCGACGTGCTGTCGGCCGTCGAGGTCGGTACCGGGGTCTGATATGCGGTCCGCGCCAGCTCTTTTCGACCCCGCGCAGGCGCGGACCGCTGCCACACCGCACACCTCGTTCGGTCTCCCCGCATCGACGCACACCGCCACGGCCCTGTGCGCTTGCGAACCGATCGAGCCCACGCCAAAGCAGGCCGCCGCAACGCCCTCGGCCAATTCCACGCTCGCCGTGTCGACACCGACGTGGACTGCTGAGACCCACCCGCCGGCGCCTTACGTCGATCTCTCCACGTCGACTCGGCCAGGTGCGAAACTCCACGCACCCGCGGCGACGTTCCCGACGGCCGCTTGGACGGCGGCACCGCGACCGGCACTGATCGCCGTTGCCCACGGCAGCCGCGACCCGCGCTCGGCCGCAACCATGTCCGATGTCGTCGCGCTGATCGCCGCCGCGCGCCCGGACGTCGACGTGCGGCTGGCGTTTCTCGATCTGAGCACCCCTTCGGTCGAGCAGGTCGTCGATGCCGTCGCGGCAGACGGCCACACCCATGCCGTGGTCGCACCCCTATTGCTCGGCAATGCCTTCCACGCCCGAATCGACCTACCCGGTCTCCTGGACACCGTCCGCACCCGCCACCCCCGCCTTCACCTCACCCAGGCCGACGTCCTCGGCCCCGACCCCCGCCTCGTCGCCGCGCTCCGCGACCGAGCTCTGGAAGCCCTCGCTTCCCACCCCGCCGGCGCCCCGTACCTCGCCGATGGCCACCCGGTGAGTGGCACATGGCTGCGGCATATCGCGACAGACGCCCATGATGGCGTGCCACTCGGCACCCGCACGGAGCCACTCGCGCGAGTCGGGATTGCGGTGGCGGCGGTGGGGTCGTCGTCGGGGGCGGCCAATGGACGGACGGCGCTGGTTGCGCAGCGGCTGTCCGCTGTGACGGGGTGGCGCACCGAGATCTGCTTCGCCACAACCGAACCCGGTGTCACCGAGGCGGTTTCGCGCCTCCGGTCACGCGGGGCGGACCATGTCCTGGTAGTCCCCTGGTTCCTGGCCCCAGGCCTGCTCACCGACCGACTGGCGGCCGGCGCACCGGAACTCGTCCACGCCGAGGTCATCGGCGCGCACCCCGCCCTCGCCGACATCGTGTGGAACCGCTACGACGCCGCCTTCGCATCCACATTGACCCTCTCGGCCTGAACGAGAGCTCGTCGACGCCGAGGTCAACGGCCGGAACCTCGCTCTCGCCGGCAAGTCGGGACGCCGCGCACCAGTGATGTATTCCGTTGCGCCGACCACTGATCGATGGTGCGACCTGCGCGGCCGACGATGCAGAACCCGCGTGAGACACCTCACACGAGCCAGCCTTGCTTGATACCCCCATGGGGTATATTTTCGATTCTGTCGGAACGAAGAACAAGATCAGAGAGGCCGAGCAATGAGCACTCAGGCGAATACCGCGCACAACACCCCCGTGGACCATGAGGCCACCGCCGACCCTTCGACGCACGCGACTTCTGACACCCACGCGGGTCATGACATCCACGCAGGCCACGGCGACCACAGCGCTCATGCGGCGACGGGGCCCGGCGGGCTGCAGATCACCCAGGATGGGTACACGTTGGAGTTGGCGAGCACGATTGCGCAGGCGGGTGAGATCGACTTCCGGTTCCGGATTGTCGGGCCCGACGGGCTGCCGGTCACCGAGTACGCATCAATCCATGACAAGGAGTTGCATCTGATCGTTGCGCAGCGGGAGCTGACCGGGTTCTGGCATGTACATCCCGAGCGTGCCGCCGACGGCACCTGGTCGGTGCGGCTGAATCTGCCTGCGGCGGGGGCATATCGGGTGTTCACCGATATCGCGCCGCGAGCACTCGGGCGAACGATCACACTGGGTGCGGATCTCGCGGTCGCGGGTGACTACGCGCCGCAGCCCACACCGGAGGTGGCTCGCACCTACGTGGTGGACGGATACGAGGTTGCACTGGATGGAGAGCTGGTTCCCGGTGCCGGCCGCCTGATCACGCTCACTGTGCGCAAGGACGGCGAGCCGGTCACCGACCTGCAGCCCTATCTCGCCGCATTCGGGCACCTCGTGGTGCTACGCGCGGGTGACCTCGCCTACGTCCACGTCCACCCGAACGGCGAACCCGGCGACGGAGTCACCGCGCCCGGCCCCGAAATCACCTTCCACACAGTGGTTCCCGGCCCCGGCACCTACCGTCTCTTCCTCGATTTCAAGCACGGCGACACCGTCCGTACCGCCGCATTCACCCTGGCCACCACTGCCACCCACGAACACTGAACCACTGCGGGTGCAGGGCTCCAAACGAGATCCGAAATGCTCACCACTACTGAAATATCCGCGAGCGGGCGCCCATTATCGGGCGCCCGCTTCGGTTTTCGCCGATCGAGGTCGGCCGATCAGCGCGCCGGCTCACCCATGAGGTTGTCGACGATGGCACGAGCGGCGGCGACACCCCAGTCCTCGCCCATCTGCTGGGCGGTGTTGGCGGCGCTGAGCACGGCCTCGATTTCGAAGGCGATGACATCCGCGTTGCGCTCGCCGAGATGACCTTGCTCCTGGGCCCGGCGAATCTCTTTCGCCAGGAACGCGAGCCAGTCCCTACGGTCCTCGGCGATGGCGTCACGGACCGGGCCCGGCTTGCTGTCGAATTCGGCGATGGTGGCGACGCGAAAACATCCGCCGGGGAAGGTCGGGTCGGTGATGTGTTCGAACCACAGCTCGATCAGGACCCGGAGGCGGTCGTAGCCCCGCGGCTGGGACATGCTCGGCGCGATGACCCGCTCGATGAAGGCTTCGCGGGCCGACTTCACCGCGGCTACCTGCAGCGCCTCTTTGGTCCCGAACAAGGTCGCAATGCCGCTCTTACTCAGGCCGAGATCGGCGGCGAGCCTGCCGATGCTGACCCCGGTCAACCCTTCGACGGAGGCCACTTCCACGGCGTGCCTGGCGATAGCCGCCCTGGCCCGTGCGCCCTTGGCCAGGCGCTGGTCGGTGCCGGGCAGCAGCTCTGGAGGGGTTGTCGACTCAGCCATGACTGCCATTGTTCCACCTAGGGGTTGCAAATACGAACGTACGGTCGTACGTTAATTGCACGAACGATCGTACGCTTTGTTCGTCCTCCTCGCTAAAGGATCTCCCCCATGACCGAAGTGACCGCGCGGATCGACAACCCGCCGACCACGAACACCGCAGCGCGCACCCTCCTGATCGCATCCGGCGCCGCGTTCATCGCCTTCCTCGACCTTTCCGTCGTCAACATCGCCTTCCCCTCGATCGCTCGTGACTTCCCCAGCACCCCGGCCACCACGCTGACCTGGATCGTCAGCGGCTATGCAGTCGCGTTCGCCGCGCTGCTCACCCCGGCGGGCCGGTTCGCGGACACCCTCGGCAGGCGCAAGCTCTTCTTGATCGCCATGGCCGGTTTCGCGCTGACCTCCCTACTGTGCGGACTCGCGCCGAGCGCGCCATGGCTGATCGCCGGCCGCCTACTCCAGGGTGCGACAGCGGCACTCATGGTGCCGTCCGCGCTCGGGCTCGTACTGAGCGTCACTCCCCGCGAGAAGATCGGTGCGGCGATCGGAGCCTGGTCTGCCGCAGGCGGATTCGCCGCCGTAGTCGGTCCCGCGATCGGCGGTGCGTTGGTCGAGACGTTCGGCTGGCGCTCGGTATTCATGATCAATATCCCGATCGCGATCGCGCTCATCGTGCCCGGTCTGCGCATTCCGGTGCCCGACACCCGGCAGCCGGGCGGCGCCATGCCCGACCCGCTCGGCACGATCGCCATCGCGCTCGGACTCGGCGGCCTTGTCGTCGGAGTCACCGAGGGACAAGAGTGGGGTTGGAACGCACCGGTCACGCTGATCGCGCTGATCGGCGGAGCCCTGCTGTTCCTCGCCGCACTGCTCCGCTCGACCCGGCACCACAATCCCGCCATCACCGTCCGGTTGTGGCGCAGCAGGCCGTACGCGCTCGCTACGGCTTCGACCTTCGTGTTCGGCGGGAGCATGTTCGCCTGGCTCTTGGCGGGACCGCTTTTCCTGGATGCGATTTGGCAGTACTCGGTGCTGGAATCGGCCGGCGCGCTGACCGTCGGCGCGGTGTCCTCGATGGTGACCGCCACCATTGCCGGTCGTATCACCTCCCCCACCACGCGGCGCTGGGTCGGCGTGCTCGGCGCGCTGATGTACACCGCCACCACGGCGTGGATGAGTACTGATGCATTCGGTTCGACACCGGCGCTGTGGTCGGCCTGGATCCCTGCGGGACTGCTCGGCGGCGGCGGCGTCGGGATCGTCGTCACGGTGCTCGGCACGGCTGCGGCGAGTTCTCTTCCGCCGCAGGAGTTTGCCGCGGGTATCGGGATGAACCTGACCGCGCGACAGGTCGGCGGTGCGCTGGGCATCGCGGTGCTGGCCGCAGTGTTCGCGGCGCATCCCGGCGATCCGCTCGGCGGATTCCATACCGTGTTCGCCGTCTCCGCGGCCATCGGCGTTGCGGCTGCGCTGCTCATCGCGATCCCGAGTCGCACGCCCGCTACCGCACCCGCGACACAGTAGGAGCAAGCATGCCGCACCACAGCATTCGGCCCGCCGACGTCGCCGAACACTCAGCTCGAGAATTGGGAGTCACCGTGACCGACAACATTGTTCGTACTGAAGCCGACGACCCTATGCTGCTGCCCGCCGATGAAGCGCGGCGCCTACTGGTCGGCGCACCGTGGCAGCGTTACGCGGTGCTCGGTGACTCCATCGCCCAGGGCGTCGGCGATCCGAGCCCCGGCTATACGAGCACCGCGTGGGCCGACCGTGTCGCGGGAACGCTTTCGTCGGTGAATCCCGGTCTGGCGTATCTGAATACCGGCCGGATCGGCGCCACCACCGCACAGGTGCTTGCCGAGCAACTGCAGCCGGTTCTCGATTTCGAGCCCGACCTGGTGCACCTGAATTGCGGCGGCAATGATTTGTTCCTGCCCGGCGGCAGTGTCGAGGAGTTGCGCACGAATCTCGATGCGCTCTTCGGCGCGCTGGCCCGCAGCGGCGCTCAGGTGTGCACGTTCACGCTGGCCGATGTGTGGGAGGTGGAGCGAATGCGTCCGATGCGTCCGATGCGGGATCGGATGGCAGCACTCAATGATGTTGTGCGTGAAATGGCCGCGCGCTATGACGCGATCCTGGTGGAATTCTGGGATCACCCACTGCGGTTGCGCCCCGACGTAATGAGCGCCGACCTCATCCACTTCACGATGAGCGGACATGCCGTGGTGGCAGCCGAGATGGTGCGCGCACTCCACAGCCGCTTCTCCACGCGCGCCGAAGAGCACGCACACTAATTACCCGCACGGCCATACTTATTCGAAGAATGTGCCCCGCAACGACACTGGGCCGTGCCAGGACATTTCTGTCCGGACACGGCCCAGCGTTCGCTAATTCGCCCCCGGAATCAGGGCAGCACCTGCGGCACCATCTCCGGAGCGAGCGCACCGACCAGCAGACCGATGACCGTGCCCCACAGCGCACCGTTCAGTGCACCGCTGATCGCACACGGGATCGCGCCGACGATGAAGGCGGGCAGGCACGCGACACCCGCGAGGACGCCCGAGCCTGCGGCGCCCGCGAGAGCACCGCCCGCCGCACCGTTGGCCAGCGGATCGTGGTTTGTCGCTTCCGGATTGGTCGCGATCTCTTCCAACGGGATCCCGGCGGCCACCGGCGCAACGACCGGCTCGGCGACCAACTGCACAACCGGTGCAGGTGCCGGAGCCAGCTGCCCCGGATCGGCCGATGCCACACCGGCGACGGTGACCGCAACCGCCAACGGCATCGCCGCGGCAACCAGCTTGTTCACAAAGGTCCGACGGACCATGTCTTTCTCATTTCTCCCCGACCCCCGATATCGAATCGAACGTCTCCGAATTGCCGTTCGGCTCAGGATGATCCGAACAGCTCAACGTAACGGACGACTGTTCAGATTTCAAACCGTTCTGCCGCAACCCTTTTCAGGCCAGGGAACCCCGCCGCCGAGATCACGGCGGCACTCCGCCGAATCAGATCGGGCACGACCGCGCCGATCGAGAATCCCTGGGCCACATCAATTCATTGCCGATGATTCGAAGACGAAATCTTGATGATTCGATGTGCAGGACTCATTCTGCGAATCCGATTCAGGTCCGATATCTGTTGACGAGTTCGGTGCCGAGTACCGCAAGCTGGTCACGCACCGACTGCGGACCGAGCACTTCTATTTCGGCCCCCCAGCCCGCCAACTGCTGGGCGATCATGCGCGGTGTCGGCGCGGTGACACAGACTTGGATGCGGCCGTCCTCGACCGGGCCGTCCACCACACAGTGCCTACCCTGCTGATTGCGCAAGACGGGCACTAGATGCTCCGCGATCAAGGCGGTTGCGGAGGTGGCTGCCCGACGTTGCTCCATCTCGCCGACCACTTCGCCCCATGCCTCGGACAGATCGAAATCGGCGGGGCGAGGGGCTGTTTCGTCGGTGACGAGCGCGTCGAGGATGCGGTCCACACGGAAGGTGCGCTTACCGCGATCGGTGCCCGCGATGAGGTACCAGGTGCCGTCTTTGTCGACCAGACCCCACGGATCGACCAGCCGCTGCGTTTTCTCACCCTTGCGGTCGTAGTCCAGGCGCACCTTGCGGCGCTCGACGACGGCCCGCTGCAACCGGGTGACCATTTCCGGGCGCGTCGGATCATGGGCGCCCCAGCGCGCGGGATCGATGGCCACGGCGTCGGCCGCGGCCTGCGCATCGTCGCGAAAGGTCTGCGGCAGGGCGCGCACCAGCTTCCGTAGCGCGGACTTCAGTTCGGGTACCGCGTTCGCCGACGGGCCTGCCAGGAGGAACAGTGCGCGCGCTTCCGATTCGTTCAGGCCGCTGAGATCGGTGCGTGCGCCGCCGATCAAGGACCAACCGCCGCCGCGCCCCATCTGCGGGTACACCGGAACCCCCGCCGCCGACAGCGCTTCGAGGTCGCGGCGCGCGGTGGCGACCGAGACCTCGAGTTCCTCGGCGATCTCCGCCGCCGTCACCCGTCCACGCGCCTGCATCAACAGCAGGGTCGCCACCAATCTGTCCGCTCGCATGTTTTCATTCTGCCCGTAAAAGTGCTCATTCCGTGAGCACTTTGGGTTGGATGATGGTTTGTACCAGAAGACGAACACCGAAGGAGACCGAAATGCTGCGTGGAATGGCGACCGTGACGTACTGGGCCGAAGACTTCGAGGGCGCGAAGGACTGGTACACCGAACTGCTCGGCGTCGAGCCCTACTTCCACGTGCCCGGCGCGTACTACGAGTTCCGCATCGGCGACTACCAACACGAACTCGGCATCCTCAACCGGCAGTTCGCTCCGGAGGGCGCACCCACCGAGCCAGGTGGCCAGGTCTTGTACTGGGCCGTCGACGACCTGCAGGCCGCCCTGGATCGGCTGATGGAACTGGGCGCGAAGGAGTACCAGCCGGTCCGGACACTCACCCAGGGATTCGCCGTCGCCTCCGTGGTCGACCCGTTCGGCAACGTGCTCGGCGTGATGAGCAACCCGCACTACATGGAGGTGCTGGCCGAGACCGCACCCGCGTAGCCGACTCGGGCAGTAGTCATCGGCGGTAGTGAAATGACGGTTGCGTCAGTCTCTTCGAGCCGCCATTTCACTACCCTCCCCGAAAACGACGGTGTCCGACAAGGCCGGTTCGTCAAGCGCCGAACCAGCGCTCGAGCACCTTTGCGACGCCGTCGTCCATGACGTCGTCGGCGATTTCATCGGCGAGTACTCGAATTTCGTCGGGTGCGTTTGCCATCGCCACGGAATGTCCGGCCCAGCGCAGCATTTCGCGGTCGTTGTAGCCGTCTCCGATCGCCAGGGTTGCGGCGCGTGGGATGCCGAGGGATGTGCGCAGGCGTTCCAGGGCCCAGCCCTTCGAGACACCCTGGCGCGAGACCGTCAGCCACGGACCGAATTCACCGTGTACCCAGCTCGCGCCGGGCACCTGCAGCGAACTGAGCAATCGCAGCATTTCCTCCAGCGAGCCGTCGGGCCACCAGCCGTTCAGTCGCGGCGTCGGCTCCTTGCTCAATTCACCGTCGTCGACCAGCAGGTATTCACCGATAGAGAACTCCCCCGGGCTGATACCGGTCGCCCAGGTGCCGATGCCGACCTTCTCCACCGCGAAGATCATGTCCGGGAACAGCGCGCGCAAAGCGGTGACGGCGGGCGCCGGATCGAACGCCTGCACGGTGACCGGCTCGCGCCTCGCCACATCTATGTGGACGGCGCCGTTGGAACACAGCGCATGCCCTTCTATCAGTCCGATCTGCTCCAACACTGGACGCGTTGTCAGCAACGTCCGTCCGGTCGTCACGACCACATGCGCACCCGCCGCGACCGCTGCCCGCACGGCATCGGTCACCCGTTCGGAGACCGGCGATCCCGTCTGCAGCAGCGTCCCGTCCACATCCAGCGCAATCAGCTGGGGTCCCCCGACTACAACCACCCACCCATTGTGCATCGGCGCGCCGCCGGGCGTCATCCGGTCAATTGTCACCGGACTTCCACGCGCACTCGGTCATTCAGACCTACCGACCCGGCACGGTCGCGGTCATCCACTCGCTTGCGAGCGAATAGGCCACACGACTTGATTCGATGCGCCTGCCGATCGCACGAGAGGCCGTTTCCCGATGACGTCCCCGGGCCGACACCGTGAACACCGCGGGACCGACCAGCGCGAAGGCGGCGATGACGACCAACACTCGAGCGACTCCCCGCACCCGTCCGATGCACACCGACGAACAGCGCGTAAACGGCCGGATACACCTGGCAGAGTTCGGGTGGCGTGGGTCCGCCGCATCCTGGTCACGCTCGCCGCCGCCCTGGTCGTCGGCCGACATTCCTGGTTGCCGGCAGGACGATGGTCAGGTAGGAGCTGGACCGGCGGACGGCATGGCCGACAAGCGCAAGGCAATGGCGCGCGACCAGCTCGCGGACGGCCATTGGGCAGTCGCTCACGTACGCGCCGGTGCAGCTCTCGAAGTCCTCGACTCGACTTCAGCGGCCGCGCGCACCACCACCGAAACCACCTGCGCCACCGAAACCACCCGCACCACCCAAGCCACCCGCACCACCAGAGTGGCCCGCACCACCCAAGCCACCCGCACCACCCAAGCCACCCGCACCACCAGAGTGGCCCGAGAAACCACCGCCCGATGAAGCTCCACCTGAACTCGCGCCACCCGACGAAGCTCCACCAGAGAAAGTCCCACCCGAGGACGCACCACCCGAAGTGGCTCCGCCAGACGATGTTCCGCCAGTCGAGGCAGCACCGGGCGCAGCTCCCCCAGAGCTTGGACCACCCGAAGATGTCCCACCGGATGCACCCGACGACGAACCGTGCGCACCTCCGGAGGACGTGCTACCGGACGAAGCTCCTCTGGAGGAAGCACCGCCCGAGGTGTCGCCGCCGGACGATGCGCCACCCGAGGCCGGGTCGGAGGCCCCGCCGCCGGAAGTCGCACCACCTGGCGTTGTTCCTGACGTGGAACCGGAGGTGCCCCCGGAGGCTGGAGTGTCGGTCGCACCACCGGACGTGGGGCTACCAGTCGAACCACCGGACGTCGGACCACCAGTCCCACCGCCGGACGTCGGACCACCAGTCGAACCACCAGACGTCGGACCACCAGTCCCACCACCAGACGTCGGACCACCAGTCCCACCGCCGGACGTCGGACCACCAGTCGAACCACCAGACGTCGGACTACCAGTCCCACCACCGGGCGTCGGGTAACCAGCCCCACCACCAGACGACGGGTAACCAGCCCCACCACCAGACGACGGGTAACCAGCCCCACCACCAGACGACGGGAAACCAGCCCCACCACCAGAAGGAGTTCCCGTGCTGGGAGTCGTTGGGGTGGCGGGGGCCGGATTGGACGGGGCGGGAGCAGGAGTCGTGCCTGGGAAGCCGGGCGGGAAACTGATCCTGGGAATGACGGGGACACCCGGCGGCAGGTTGAGGTTGGGTGCGGGAATGAAAGGCAGCGGGTTGATGAATTGAGCTGGGTTGGCGTAGGTGCCGAGGCCGGATTGTGGTGTGTCGCAACAGGATCGTTGGTTCTCGTGGGGACGGGGGCCGGATTCGGCCAGCGTAGGGCCGAATCGGGTCGACCGGGCGACAGGTGCGATCGCCAGACCGGAGGGGATATAGGTGACCGGCCGCGATCCCACGCCCCCGGTTCGCCAGAGCTTGTCGAGCGATCCGTCGCCGCTGGGTTCGTACAGCAGCGCGTCCGCGGGAACGTCGATGCCCGGTAAGAGCTCGAGCGCCGGGGATAGGCCGGTGTCGACGGGTCCGCCGAACACGGTGACTGCCGAGACCGCGATCGCGGATGCGACTGCGGCGCTGGAGAACACCGTGGGGTGCGGCCCAAAATGGTTGCCGGTGACGGCGGGGACGAAGGTGCGCGCGGCGTAGTATGCGGCGCCGGCGGCGACGGTCTGACCAGGATCGGCCGACATCACCACGGGGCGACCGAGTTCGGCGAGCGTCCGCGCGACTTCTGCAGGCCGGCCCGCACCGCCGATGAGCAGGATGCGTCCGATATCGGAGAGGGTGAGGCCGGTCGACTGCACACACGCCCGCACCACATCGAAGGAATCGCGGATGTGCTCGGTGCGCAACCCGTCGACGTCGACGATCGACGTCATCGATAACGGCGCGGTGCGACCGGGCTGGGTGTATCGCGCGATCATCGACCCGAGCGGGCGGCCGCCGAAGTCATAGGAGCGCAGCGGCTTTCCCACCATCGGATGGTCTTCCCAGTCGGGCCCGACCCGGACGACGGTGACATCCAGACAGGTGCCACCGAGGTCGTACACCAGCATGAAGCCCGGTTCCAGCGGACCCTGCTCCTGCTCGAGCCACTCCGCTGCGGCCACCGGTTCGGGCACCAGCAGCACGTCTCGCGCTCCGGCGAGATCCATGGCCTGACGCAGCAGCGCGAACTGTTTGTCGGTATACGCTGCCGGATAGGTCGATACGGCGCCCGCGATCGGCTCGACCGCCTCGATCAGGCCGTTCACCACGGCGGCAACCAGATTGGCGGGGGACCAGATCCGCCCGCCGACGATCACCGGCTCCGGATCGCGCGCCAGATCAGCGAAATCACTGACCGCCATACTGAATTGGGGTATCCCCCCGATTCTGATGCCGCCCGCACTGTCGAACGTCACCGCCGAACGTCGAGTGCGCACCGATGGCCGGGAGCGTTCCTCGCTCACCGAAGCCGATACGGAGTTCACTGAACCGATGCTGAAGCCCACGCCAGTAGTCATTCGCTATCCCGTCAACGCACCGTGACCACGTCCATCACACAGGAGATCCATGTGGCCGCGGTCGTCTTCCAAACAGCCCCCACAGGTTAACTGCTTACCGGCCAGTATGGATGCTGAATTGATATGGAAAATTTTACTGCCGTTGACATTCCATCATTTGCCCAGGTAGGCGGATTGCGCAAGCACGATTCAGACCCCTCGACGACGGCGATTCGACTGCGGTAACGCGGATTCCGCTACCACACAGCGACCTGGATATCCATTTTGGATGCACCATTTTCGCCACTTGGCACCCTTCGACCAAACCCGGACAACGCACACCGACCGGTCGGTAACCAAAACGTTGCCAGTGTCATGAATTTCGTGGCACACGCGTCCCATTCGATGAATATGACATGTCAAATGCAACGGCTGTTTTCCGCCAGCACCGCACTACCGCTGCGGCTTGACTGAGTACAGCGATGCGGCGCACGACCGAGACAAGATCCAGGTCTGCAGCTACATCCGACATGAAAAGTCAAGGACGAGAAGGGAACTGAAGACGATGTCTACACGCTTCGCGGAGAAGGTCGTGCTGATCACCGGAGCGAGCTCGGGGGTCGGCAAGGCTGTGGCCCTGCGCGTCGCCGCCGAGGGCGCGGCAGTGGTACTCGGCGCTCGTGGCAAAGACGCAGGCGAGCAGATCGCCTCCGACATCCGCGCGGCGGGCGGCCGCGCGCTGTTCGTGCCGACCGATGTCACCGTCGAAGCCGACGTGGCCCGGCTGACACAGGCCGCGTTGACCGAATACGGCCGCCTGGACGGAGCCTTCAACAACGCGGGCGCGATCAACGCCTTCGGCCCGGTCTCCGATATCGAGGAGTCGGGCTGGCGCGCCGATATCGAGCTCAACCTGACCAGCGTGTTCTACGGTCTGCGCCACCAGGTTCCGGCATTGGTCGCCTCCGGCGGCGGCGCGATCCTGAACAACGCCTCGAACCTCGGCGTGGTGGGCATGGGCCAGGTCGCCCCCTATGTCGCGGCCAAGCACGGCGTGATCGGGCTGACCCGCGCGGTGGCGCTGGAAACGGCCGAACAGGGTGTGCGGGTGAACGCGATCACCTCCGGCGCGATCGACACGCCTGCCTTCCGCAACTCGATGGGCGCGACACCGGAGGGCGAAGCGGCCATTGCCGCACTGCATCCCCTCGGCCGAATCAGCAGGCCCGAGGAAATCGCCTCGTTCTGCGCGTACCTGCTCAGTGCTGAAGCAAGCTTCATCACCGGCGCGGCACTCGCGATCGACGGCGGGTTCACAGCTCGATAGGTATCGCGTCCTTGTGGACAGGCGCGGCACCTCGGCTCGAACACGCCCTCATCGCGTGGCCGCCGGCCGAGGTGCCGACAACCGCTCTGGCGACCCTACCGCGTGATCGCCGCCGCCGGACCGAGTCCGGACAACAGTCCCGCATTCGGCCCGAGAGCGCGCCGGCCGAGGGCAGAAAGCGATCCGGCAGTGCCATGACGGTCTGCGACTGTGCGTATCAGACCGCCCCCGCAGCCGTTGCCGCCCGTCCGCACCGATCTGCGGGTTGCGAGGGGCGGCTCGGCCTGCGATCAAGCGCGGGCGAGCAGTCGGCGGATCGGGCCGGGACGCTGCGCCGCCCCTGTCGCGTGGACCGCAGGCTGACGGTTGCGCACCAGGCGATCGAATTCTTTGGCACTGCTGCGGGGTTCGCTCAGCAGACCGGCGTTGAAATCGTCGGCCAACTGCCGCACCGTCTCCTGCGCACACGACTTGTTGGTGCCGATGAAGCCGGTAGGGCCGCGCTTGATCCAGCCGGTGACGTAGGCGCCAGGAAGCACCGATCCGCCCGCCTCCTGTAGGACACGTCCGTTCCGGTTCGGGATCACCGCGGCCCGGTCGTCGAATGGCAAGCCGGGCAACGCAACACCGCGATAGCCCACCGACGTGAGGACAAGTCCGGCGTCGATCCGCTCGGTCTCCCCCGTCGCGACGGCATGTACCCGGCCGTCCGGATCGGTGCGGAGTTCGTTGCGACCGACCTCGATACCGGAGACCTCATCGGTGCCGAGAATTTCGGTCGGCGCGGTCAGGTAGCGGAAGATGATCCGTTTGCGGGCACCGAACGGGCGGTCGGCCACGCTGCGCAGCAGTCGCAGCTTCTGCTCCACCTGGTAAGGCAGGCCCTCGACCGGTTCGGGCAACTCGCCCTCGATGGCGATGTCGACATCGGCCCCGAGCAGACCCACGAATTCCGGAACGGTGAAAGCAGATTCGGCAGGACCACGGCGGCCGAGGATGACGACCTCCTCGATCTTGCTGTGCCGCAACGCCCGCAACGCGTACGGCGCGATATCGGTGCCTGCCAACGACTCCGGATCGCCGGTGAGGATGCGCGCGACATCGAGCGCCACATTGCCGTTGCCGACGATGACGACCCGGCGTTGCGACACATCGAAGGTATCGCCCGCATGATCGGGATGCCCGTTGTACCAGGCGACGAAGTCGGTGGCGGAGATATTGCCCGTCAACCCCTCACCCGGGATACCGAGCTTGCGATCCGAGGACGCACCGACCGCGTAGATCACCGCATGGAAGTGCCCGAGCAGCTCCTCATGCGAAACATGCTTGCCCACTTCGACATTCAGATAAGACCTGAACCCGGGCTGCGCCGAGATGACGTCGAACAGCTCGCTGACCTGCCTGGTCTTGCCATGGTCCGGCGCGACGCCGTGGCGGGCGAGCCCATAGGGCACCGGCAGGCGATCGAAGACGGTCACCGACACCTCGGGCTGGGTCAGCAGCTCATCGGCCGCATACATCGCCGACGGCCCCGACCCGACGATCGCCACCCGCAGCGGCCGGCGTTCGGTATGGATCTCGGCCGCGGGCACCGGCCGCGCGAGCAGCGGACGCGGGAGCGCCTGTCGGTAGAAGTCGGCGTTGATCTCGATGAACGGCTTCTGCTCATCGGTCAGCTTCTTCGACGAGGTGATGGCATCGACAGGGCAAGCGCTGGCGCAAGCACCGCAGTCCACGCACGCCTGCGGGTCCACGTACAGCATCTCCGCCGTCAGGAAGTCCGGTTCGTCGGGCGTGGGATGGATGCAGTTGACCGGGCAGGCGTAGACGCAGGACGCGTCGCTGCAACAGGATTGCGTGACAACGTAGGGCACGTCAGGAAGCCTTGACCGCGCGCAACGGCTCCGAGCGGTAGCGGGTGGTGTGGCCGTCGATCCGGAGCAGCTTCCAGACCGCCTTGGAGATCGGGTTCATCAGGCCGATGTCGTTGGCCAGGGTGCGCACGTCGGCGAAGTAGTCGCGGAAGACCTGCTTGGCTTCCTTGGAGCCGTAGAACAGCTCCTTACGGACCGACTGCGGGATGTCGAACTTCTTGAAGAACGCCTTCGGCGGCGTCGCGATCGAGCGACCGAGGATCCACATGACGATCGGCATCGCAACCGACAGCACCAGCTTGCCGGCCGGGTTCGCCTCCGGCACATGCTTCTTCAGGAACTCGTGCGCGAAGGAGATATGGCGCGCTTCCTCGGCGACGTGAATGGCCATCACGCCGAGCATGATCGGATGGACCTCTTCGCCGGAGCGCAGGATGGCCTTCTGGATGTGGTCGATCGGCTCTTCGCCGGCCAGCACCGCCATGAAGAACAGATTCGGGAACAGCCCGGCCACCGGAGCGCCGAGGTACTTGAACTTGCTCACCAGCGGGCCCATACCGGGAACGTCGACGCCGATCCGGTTCACCATCTCCTGGAACATCAGGGTGTGGTTGTGCTCCTCGATCATTTCGTGGGAGCAGTAGCGGAATTCGGGCGAGCCGTTGGGCAGGCCGAAGTTGTGCGTCGCCATACCGCTGATGAGGATCGACTCGAACTGCAGACCGACCTTGGCCACGTTGGCCTGACGGTACTTGCCGATCTTGATCTTCTCCTCGTCGGAGAGTGCCAGGTACCAGGGATGGCGGCCGAGGGTGTCGCCGGACATCGGCAGGATCCACCGCTCTTCGCCGGCGTCGGCCGCGTAGTCGGGGTTGTCCCAGTCGATGTCCTCGAACGGGTCGAAGTGCTTGTTGACCGAACCCTCGGAGAGCAGCAGCAATTTCGCTGCGTACTCCTGCGCCTTCTCCAGATCGGGATCGATTGCGGGCGTCACGGCTGCAGACATCGTCGTCACTGCCTCTCCTCATGGGACCAGTTATCTGTTTCCCATGGTTACACCAACGACGGCGGCAGTCAACCCGGCACCCACTCGGCCTCCCCGGCGGCGAACCGGATACTCGCCACCGCAGCCGCTCTCCCCCGCGTTGTCACACCCCGAGCTGCGACAATCCCGCGACCACCGAATCTGCGGACAAGGCGAGGGCAAGCGCGACACCGCCCGCCGACATCCCCGCCGCAATGGCGACCTTCGTCAGCTTGCGCCGCGTCCGTCGCGACAACAACAAGGCCCTCGTCGTCGCCCTGCGGTGCGACCCGCGATGTTTGCGCCCGTGTGGAATGCCCGCTGCCTCCTCGGCAGCGGCCGCCGACCTGCGTGCCATGATCGCGGCACCGTCGGCGATCGTGCGCTCCGGATCCGGGGCCGTGATCACCGGGCGCGCCAACTCACCTGCCAGCACCTGAGAGACCTCGATCGGCCGAGCCGCGCCACCGACCACTAGTACGCAGTCCACATCGGCCATCGTCACGTCGGCCATGCCGAGGCAGCGATACACCAATTCCAAAGAGCGGCGCACATGCTCGGTACGCAACGCATCGGCGGTCGTGCCGGTGACCGCCCCCGACAGCGAGGCGGCGGCAACACCGGTCCCGACCCGCTCGGCAACCAGCGCACCGAAGGCGCGGCCGCCGAATTTCGGTGAGCGCAGTGGGACGCCGACGATCGGATTGTGTGGACAGCCCGCGCCGACTCGGACCAGGGTGACGTCGAGGGTGGACCCACCTAGGTCGTAGACCAGCGCCAGCCCCGGCATGAGCGGGCCGCGCGTGGCTTCCAGCCAGGTCGCGGCGGCGACCGGCTCGGCGATCAGCGCCACATGCCCGAGAGCGACGGCATCCAGTGCCGCGCGCAACTCGGCCAGGTGATCGTCGGTGTAGCCCGCCGGATGGGTCAGCGCGATCCCGGCCTCGACCGCCCGGCGATCGCGCCGCGCCTCGGTGATCAGACATTCGGCGACCACTGCGACCAGGTCGGCGGACGACAGGGCGCGGTGCCCGACTCGGGCCCGCAAGGTGGTGCGCTGGGTGAGGTCGGCGAATTCGGTGATGGCGCGACCGTGCCGCGGAATCATGCCGACCCGCGCCATTCCGGTGCTGTCGAAGGTGAGTGTGGTGCGGCGAGTGATGGCGGGCGAACGCTCGGCGGCGGAGCGTCGCCCCGGCGGAGCCTTGGCCGAACCCTCCTGCGCCAGAGCGGAAACCGTGTTCACTGTGCCGATGCTCAAACCGAGACCAACCGCCATCGCAATCCACCTGATCGCCGAGCCGATTTGCTTCGAACCCTACTAACGCAACCACTTGGCGACCCGCCTGCCAACCACCGGACACACGATTGTCCGCATCCGCCCGCACCGACACACGTCGTATAGCGAAGGCACCGAGCGCCGCTCACCTGCCGCGCTGCGCCCAACTTTGCGCAGGCAGTCGGATTTCCTTACGGCGCGGCGAAATTCGAGGATGCCCTGTCCGAGTTAGCCAGCCGCGGAGCAGACCGTCCAGTTGCCAACAAATACACCTTCTGCCCTGCGATACAGGCACAGCGCTATCCCGTCCGGCAATAAGACAGCACCGCCCCAGTTACCGTCTGGCTGAATCCCTCCACTGCACAGGCACTTCCGGATCTCCACCGGGTGCACATTCGCCTGGTGCGTGACGATTTCCGTGACCATGTCCGCCGCCTGCTCCTGCCACCTGAGCAAAGAGCGCGCAACGCTGGGTGGCGGCATGCCAGAAGGGCCGGGTGCGTGAAGTCCGGCACGTGCACCTGAAGTGCCTTATCCGGCGGGCAACTCCGGAATACGGGTGGCACGGGCGAAGACCGTCTCCCCCTCGTTCAGGTGCAACGCCTCGGCATCACCGCGGGTCACCTGAGCCGCGAACAGATCGCCGGTGGCGGCGTTGCGCAGCTCGACACGCACTTCGAAGCCCAGATGCACGATGCGTTCCACGGTCGCCCGGGTGACACCCGCCGATTCCGCGGTGCCCTCGTGCGCGGCCAGCGCCATGCTCGCGTCGCGGCCGACCCGAATGTCGTGCGGACGCACCAGGTGTCCGTTGAGCCGAGCCACCGCACCGAGGAACGACATCACGAACTCGTTGGCGGGACGGTCGTACACGTCCTCCGGAGTACCGACCTGCTCGATGCGGCCCTTGTTCATCACCGCGATCCGGTCGGCGACGTCGAGCGCCTCCTCCTGATCGTGGGTGACGAGCACGGTGGTCACGTGGACCTCTTCGTGCAGCCGGCGCAACCAGGTGCGCAGGTCCGCGCGAACCTTGGCGTCCAATGCGCCGAACGGCTCGTCGAGCAGCAGCACCTGCGGGTCGACGGCCAGCGCGCGCGCCAGCGCCATGCGCTGACGCTGACCGCCCGACAGCTGTGCAGGGTAGCGATGCTGGAAGCCGTCGAGGCCGACGATGCCGAGCAGTTCGTCGACCCGCTTGGCGATTTCGCCCTTCGGGCGCTTGCGGATCTTCAGCCCGAACGCCACGTTGTCGCGCACCGTCATATGTTTGAACGCGGCGTAATGCTGAAACACGAAACCGATGTCACGCTTCTGCGGCGCCACCCTCGTGACATCGCGCCCCGCGATCACGACGACGCCGGAGTCGAGCGACTCCAGCCCGGCGATCGATCGGAGCAGCGTCGACTTGCCCGAACCCGACGGTCCGAGCAGCGCGGTCAGCTCTCCGGAGGGGATGTCGATGGAGACATCGTCGAGAGCGGCGAACGAACCGTAGTTCTTCTTCGCGTTGTTCACGGTAATCATGGGTGGCCTCCGGCAAGGGTGATCACTTGGTGCCCCGCTTACGTTCGAGGAGGGTCATCAGCAGCAGTACGACGAGCGCGATGCCCATCAGCAGGGTGGCGGCGGCATATGCGCCGAAGGTGTTGTGGTCGTTGATGTATCGGCCGTGCACGAGCAGGGTCAGCGTCTGCGACTTGCCGGGCAGCGCGGAGGACACCATGATCACCGCACCGAATTCGCCGAGCGCGCGAGCGACGGTGAGTACAACGCCGTAGGTCAGGCCCCAGCGGATCGCGGGCAGCGTGATGCGCCAGAAGGTCTGCCACCGGGATGCGCCGAGCGTAGCCGCGGCTTGCTCTTGATCGTCGCCGATCTCGTGCAGTACCGGCTCCACCTCACGCACCACGAACGGCAGTGTGACGAAGATGGTGGCGATCACCATGCCCGGCA
Source organism: Nocardia sp. NBC_00403 (assembly GCF_036046055.1). Classification (NCBI taxonomy): domain Bacteria; kingdom Bacillati; phylum Actinomycetota; class Actinomycetes; order Mycobacteriales; family Nocardiaceae; genus Nocardia; species Nocardia sp. NBC_00403. The sequence goes on along the minus strand of NZ_CP107939.1, from coordinate 3,106,114 downwards.
GATTGAAGATCACCTTGAAGCCGAGGTCCTCCAGACCGCCGAACCAGCCGTTGGCGCCCCACAGCAGGATCAGCGCGACGCCGACCACGACCGGTGAGACGGCGAACGGCAGGTCGACGATGCCCTGAACCAGCGTGCGGCCGGGGAACTTACCGCGCACCAGCGCGAGCGCGGTGACGATGCCGAAGATGACATTCACCGGCACCACGATCGCCACGATGATGATCGAGAGCTGGAAAGCGGAGATCGCCGCGGGCGTGGTGATCGAGTCGATGAACGCGCCGACGCCCTTCTCGAAGGTGCGCCACAGGATGATGATCAGCGGCAACACCAGCAGGATGAACAGATAGCCCAGTGCGATGATCCGCAACGAAATGCGGGTCAGTGGAGAAAGTTTCATCGAGCGGCCTGTTCTTTACGCGCACTGCGCTCGGCAAGCAGCCGCAGCACGAACAGCGCCACGAACGAGATGGCGAGCAGCGTGACCGACACCGCCGCCGCGTTCACCGGCCGGTCGATCTCGATCTGCTTCTGGATGTACTGCGAGGCCATCTCCGTCTTGCGTGGAATGGCTCCACCGATCAGCACCACCGAGCCGTATTCGCCGATGGCACGGGCGAAGGCGAGGCCGCCGCCGCTGATGACGGCGGGTGCCAGGGTCGGCAGCACAATCCGTCGGAAAGTGGTCCAGTTGTCCGCGCCGAGTGACAGTGCGGCCTGCTCCACCTCGCGGTCGGCCTCGATGAGCACCGGCTGCACCGAGCGCACTACGAACGGCAGCGTGACGAACGCCAATGCCACGATCAGGCCGGGCTGGGTGGCGTTGAGGTGGATGTCGATCGGGCTCTGCGGCCCGTACAGCGACAACAACACGATGCTGGCCACGATGGTCGGCAATGCGAAAGGCAGGTCGATGAGTGCGTTGACGACGCCTTTGCCGGGAAATTCGTCGCGGACGAGCACCCACGCGACCAGCGTGCCCATCACGACGTTGATCACCGCGACCACCACCGACACCAGGATGGTGATCCGTAGCGAGTCGAGCGCGGCGGGTGCGGTGACGGCGTCCCAGAACCCGGACCAGCCGTTGTCGAAGGACGTGACGGTAAGGGCGGCCAGCGGCAACAGCACGATGATGCTGAGCCACAGCACGGCGGTGGCGATGCCGAGCGGACCGACCGAGCCGGTGACCCGCAGCCACGACCAGTTGAAGCGCCCGGGCGCTGCGGCGGTCACTTTCGCGCCCGCCTCTACGGAAACGCCGGAACCGGGCGCGGGCCCGGTTCCGGTGTTGCTGCTGTCTGTCACAGTCTCGAGTATCCCGTGTGGCTCAGGTCACCGAACTACTTGGTGGCCTTGTCGTAGATGACCGCGACGGAGCCGGTGTTCGCGGTGAACAGCTCCTTGTCCACGGTCTTCCAGCCACCGAGGTCGGCGATGGTCCACAGCTTCTGCGGGGTCGGGAAGTCCTTGGCGTACTCGGCGGCTACCTTCGGGTCGACCGGGCGGAAACCGGCCGAGGCCCACGCCTTCTGGCCCTCGGGGGTGAACAGGAAGTCGCGGAAGGCGGTGGCCTTCTCCAGGTTCTTGCTGTTCTTCAGTACGGCGACCGGGTTCTCGATCTTGAACGTGGTCGCTGGGACGACGTGCTCGATCGGGTCGCCGTTGCGCTCGGAGAAGAGCGCCTCGTTCTCGTAGCTGAGCAGCACATCACCGGTGCCTTGCAGGAAGGTCTCGGTGGCCTCGCGACCGGACTTCGGCTGGACCTTCACATGCTCCTTGGAGATGAGCTGGCTCAGGTAATCGAGGCCGGCCTGCGGGTTCTTGCCGCCATCGCTCTTGGCGGCGTACGGGGCGAGCAGGTTCCACTTGGCCGAGCCGGAGCTGAACGGGTTCGGGGTGACCACCTCGACGCCCGGCTTCAGCAGGTCATCCCAGTCCTTGATGCCCTTCGGGTTGCCCTTGCGGACCACGATCGCGACGACCGAACCGAACGGAATTCCCTTGGTGGCGTCGGCATTCCAGCTCGCGTCGACCAGACCCGCGTCGACCAGTCGGGTGATGTCGGGCTCCACCGAGAAGTTCACGACGTCGGCCTCGGCGCCGTCCTTGACCTTGCGGGACTGGTCGCCCGAGGCACCATAGGACCCGTTGACCTGAACGTTCTTGCCCTTTTCGGTCTTGTTGAACTCGGGGACCACCTTGTCGAAGCCCGGCTTCGGCACGGCGTAGGCGAAGAGGTTCAGGGTGCCGCCGCTACCGTCGGAACCACTACCTCCGACGGTGTCACTGGCTCCACCGCCGCACGCGGTGAGTGCAACCGCCGCGATCGCTGTGAGAGCGGCGGCGGCATAGCGTCGACGCGGCGAGAGCCAAGATTTGCGAGACATCTGGGGTGGACCTTTCCAACGGAACCGTCACTGCCGGCACGGCGATCGATGACGGAGGAGCTGATGCTGATCGGTAGACCTGCCGCTGCGGCAGTGGCGCGACTCTCGGCCGGACGGCCGTCGGGGTTCGGACACATCTGCGAAAAAGGTGCGTGCCAGTCTACGAGGAAACGACGCGCAGAAGTGCCGGGTTACCGATCAACGACAGTGAATATCGGCGACATCGAGGTTGCCGACAGCGATCAACGCCAATTCATGGCGGACCAGCGGGACGGCACTCGAAGACACGGGCAGACTGTAGCAGAGCGGACGCCACTGTCTCGAATTGTGACGGCGACTGCTTGCAGGTTGCTGACAACAGGCAGAGTTCCAGGAAGAGGGGGTTTTCATCCCATGACTACCAGCCCGGATCGTGTCCACACCCGGTTGCCGGGCATCAGCACGCGCGCCTGGGAACATCCGGCCGACCGCACCGCCCTGGTGACACTGCGCTCGCTGTCCGGATTCGACGTGGTGCTGCGCGCGCTGTCGGGGTTGTTGCAGGAACGCCAGCACCGGCTGCTGTATCTGGCGACCGCCGTCCGGGTCGACGAGCGCCAGTTCCGTTCACTGCACCAGTTGCGCGAGGACTGCGTCGAGATCCTCGACGCGCGCACGACGCCCGAGATGTTCGTCTTGCAGAGCCCGGAGGTCAACGCCTTCACCATCGGCATGGACACCCCGTTCATCGTGCTGACCACCGGACTCATCGACCTGATGGACACCGAAGAGTTGCGTTTCATCGTCGGCCACGAACTCGGCCACGCCCTGTCCGGCCACGCCGTCTACCGCACCATGCTCATGCACCTGTTGCGGCTGTCGGCCAGCATCGGCTGGATGCCGGTGGGCGGCTGGGCATTACGCGCCATCGTGGCCGCGCTGATGGAGTGGAGTCGCAAATCCGAGCTGTCCGGCGACCGGGCCGGACTCCTGTGCGGTCAGGACGTCGAAGCCTCGGTACGAGTGCACATGAAGACCGCGGGCGGCACCTGGATCAAGGAAATGAACCACGGCGCATTCCTGGCTCAAGCCGACGACTACGAACGCTCCGGCGACCTGCGCGACGGCGTCCTGAAACTGCTCAACCTGGAGCTGCAAAGCCACCCGTTCTCGGTGCTCCGCGCCGCCGAACTGCGCCGCTGGATCCAATCCGGCGAATACAACCGCATCCTGGCAGGCGAATACCCACGCCGCGAGCACGACAAGAACACCAGAATCAGTGACGAAATGAAAGAAGCCGCCCGCACCTACCGACAGAACTTCGACCAGTCCGAGGACCCACTGATCCGCACCGTCCGCAACCTCGGCAAGGACGTAGGTTCCGCCGTGAGCACAGTAGGCCACGAGGTCGGCGAAACGGTGTCCAAGATCGGCAGACGATTCAACGATTGGCGCACCGGCGAACGCGACAACCAACCACCGACAGACTAAGCCGATAGCGCTCGAGTCGACGTGACACCAACCGTCCCGAGAGAGGGGTCAGCGGGTGAAGAGCCAGGCGACGAGCACGAGAACGAGCAGGGCGACGAGGGCTAGCTGAACGCGTGAGCGGGGCATCAACGGGCTCCGCTCTGGGCCGGCTCGCGCACTTCGGTGACAGGGAAGGCCGGCTCTTCGAGCGCGGCGGCGGCTACCACACGGTCGCGGCCGAGGGCGTGCATGGCGGCGCGCAGGACGCGATCGAGGCCGTAGGCGATGGCGAAGCTGGTCGGAACCATGCCGACCAGGACAACGAGGAACTGCGGGATGAACGGCAACCCGGCCACCCAGAGCTCGAACCCGTCCCACCAACCAGCAATCGCATGCACAGCGACAGCCTACTCACGCCGGATAAACGAGCCATAAACGAGCGCGGCTGGGCGGCCGGTGGACGTGTGGGCGAGCTGGAACGAAGATGAGGTATGGCGTCTTACGATGATCTGACCGTCCAGGAACCCGATGGCTTGCCGTCGTTGAGTCCGATGACGGTGTCAACGCACCACGCCACCTATCCGCCGATCGACGACTATGCGTTCCTGTCGGACTGCGAGACCACCTGCTTGATCGCGAGCAATGGCGCAGTCGAGTGGATGTGTGTGCCGCGCCCGGATTCACCGAGCATTTTCGGCTCCATGCTCGATCGCAGTGCCGGGCATTTCCGGATCGGTCCGTACGGCGTCAATGTGCCTGCCGCGCGCAGGTATCTGCCCGGCGGGATGATCCTGGAAACCACCTGGCAGACCGAGACCGGCTGGATCATCGTGCGCGACGCCCTGGTACTCGGGCCGTGGCACAACAACGATCAGCGCAGCAAGACCCATCGCCGTACCCCGATGGACTGGGATGCCGAGCACATCCTGCTGCGCACAGTGAAGTGTGTGAACGGCACGGTGGAGCTCGAGATGAGCTGCGAACCGGCCTTCGACTACCACCGTTCGACGGTGAACTGGCAGTACACAGGCAAGGTCTACGAGGAAGCCACCGCGGTGCGCACCGTCGACCCGGGCGCGGGTCCGACGCTGGTGCTGACCACCGATCTACGGCTGGGGCTGGAAGGCCGTGAGGCGCGCGCCAGGACCAGGATGAAGGAGGGCGACGAGATATTCGTCGCACTGACCTGGTCGGAGTTGCCTGCGCCACGCACCTTCGAGGACGCGGCCCAGAAGATGTGGGCGACGACCGAATGCTGGCGGCAGTGGATCACCCTCGGCAAGTTCCCGGACCATCCGTGGCGCAACTACCTGCAGCGCAGCGCGCTGACCTTGAAGGGCCTCACCTACGCACCGACCGGCGCGCTGATGGCCGCCGCCACCACCTCGCTGCCCGAAACGCCTGGCGGCCAACGCAACTGGGACTACCGCTACAGCTGGGTGCGCGACTCCAGCTTCGCGCTGTGGGGCCTCTACACCCTCGGCCTCGACCGCGAGGCCGACGACTTCTTCGCCTTCCTCAACGACGCCACCACCGGCGAAAACGGCGAACCCGTTCCACTGCAGGTGCTTTACGGCATCGGAGGCGAACGGGAGATCACCGAATCCACCCTCGACCATCTGTCCGGCTACGACGGGGCCCGACCGGTTCGCATCGGCAACGGTGCGTACAACCAAGACCAGCACGACATCTGGGGCACCATGCTCGACGCCGTGTACTTGCATGTGAAGTCGCGCCAGCAGGTACCGGAGACGCTGTGGCCGCTGCTGGAACGCCAGGTGCACGCGGCCATCATGCACTGGCAGGAGCCCGACCGGGGTATCTGGGAAGTACGTGGCGAGCCACAGCATTTCACCTCGTCGAAGGTGATGTGCTGGGTGGCGCTGGATCGCGGCGCGAAACTGGCCGAACTGCACGGCCAGTTCGAGCACGCCACCGAGTGGTACACCATCGCCGAGCAGATCAAGGCCGACGTGCTGGCCAACGGCGTGACCGCCAACGGAGTGTTCACCCAGACCTACGGCGGCGACACCTTGGACGCTTCACTGCTGCTGGTGGTGCTGACGCGGTTCCTGCCGCCCACCGACCATCGGGTGCGCGCCACCGTGCTCTCGATCGCCGACCGGCTCACCGAGAACGGCCTGGTGCTGCGCTACCGGACCGAAACCACCGACGACGGGCTCAGCGGCGAGGAGGGCACCTTCACCATCTGCTCGTTCTGGCTGGTGTCGGCGCTGGTGGAGATCGGTGAGTTACAGCGAGCCAGGCACCTGTGCGAGCGACTGCTCGGCTACGCGAGCCCGCTACGGCTCTACGCGGAGGAGATCGATTCGCGCAGCGGCCGCCACCTGGGCAACTACCCGCAGGCATTCACCCATCTGGCGCTGATCAACGCGGTCATGCATGTGATCCGCGCCGAAGAATCACGCCACACCGGCGGCTTCCAACCCGCCCACACCCCCGCCAGCCACCCCGGCTGAGCGGAAAACTCACCGCGGTGACACACATCAACCACGCCGAAAAATCACGCCACACCGGCGCATTCCAACCCCGCCTCCCCGGCTGAGCGGGGTTCGAAGTCCCGGCCGAAGCCGACCTTCGCAACCCCGGAAGCGGGACTTTCGCTAGGCCGGGGCGAGATCGTCTGCGATCGAGCGCAGTCCGCGCAGCTTGCCCAGTTGGAGGTCGAGGTCGGCGATCCGCTGTTCTCTGCGGTCGCCGTACTTTCCCGATGCTTCCTCGGCGGTGCGCAACGCCTCATCGGCCGCGCGCAGCACGTCGGTGGCGATATCGGTGAAGTGGTCACGCAGGGTGCGCTGCATGGCGCGCAAGCGGTTTCGCGATTCCTTGCCGACCTGGAAGACCACATCGTCCATCAGTCTGGCGACCGCGACCTTGGCCTCGGCTTGGCGGCGCTGCTTGCGGGCCTTGCGGTCGTCCCACAGCGCGTTGACGCCGAGCAGTACGGCGGCCGCGGCCGAATACCAGTTCACCAGTGGCATTTTCAGCAGGCTGGTGAGCAGGCCGACCATGAGCAGACCACCGTAGGAGCCGCGCATGGCGGTCAGCAGTTGGGTGAACACGCCGGCTTTCGCGCTCACCAGCGATTCCAGCGGTGCGACCGGCCCGAGTACTTCCCCGGGGTTGGTCAGCCGTAGATCCGGCAGCGATGGGGCGCGATTGTCGGCGGGGAACCGCGCGGCGACCTGCTCGCACAGCTCGACTGCCCGGTAGTGCGCCATCACAAAATTCTCTTCGACGGCCTCGCAGATGCGTGCGTCGAGATCGGTGCCGAACTCTTTCCACCGGCGGGCCGGATCGGTCTCGGCGATCTCGGCCTCGGCGTCCCGGACCAGGCTGCGCAGGCGATGCCGCAGGTCGTGCTCGATGTCGGCCATCAGTTCGGTGCTGCCGTCGACCAGGGTGACCTGCCAGTTCGCCGAGCGCTGCCGCAGCTGGTCGGCCTGGTCGCGGGCGATGACCAGCCGTTCGGTGATCTCGGCACGCTTGCGCGGATCACGCAGTGTTTCCGCCTCGGTCCGCAGCGTCATGGCCAGGTGATCGGTGACCAGGCGGATGTCCTGCACCGCAGCGTCGATCGCGACGGTGTCGGCCCGCGCCACGACGTAGTCGCGCAGGTGATCGATGAGCTGCGGGACGCCGGACTCGATGTCGCGCTGATAATTACCCGCCTCGCGATGCAGCTGCGCGGACACCGGCGCGACCGCGAAGCCGAGCCCCGCCGCGTCGAGCAGCTCCCGGTTGCGCTGCTGAACGTGCGCCCACTGCGGGTACAGGTCGATCTTGTTGAGCACGCAGATCACCGTCGGGCACACCTGCTGGATGCGCTGCAAATGGGCGATCTGATGCGCAGTGAGTTCGGCGTTCGCCGCGCCGACGTAGAGCACGGCGTCGGCGGCGGCGATCATCGACCAGGTGGTGTGGTCCTCACCATTGGTGCCGGGGGCATCCATCACCACCACACCGTCGGCGAGCAACGGGCTCGGCTCGGTGAATTCGGCGCGGATCACGCCCTCGGCGTTGAGCGCGGGGACCGGGTCGAGCGGATCGACCGCCTGGCGTTCGATGCGACCATTGCCGACCGACTTCACCAGGGTCGCAGAGGCTTCCGGCGCGTACTCCGCGATCACCGGAACGCTCAGCGCACTGTCGGTTGCGCTGACCTGCGCCCCGACCAGGCTGTTGACCAGGGTGCTCATGCCGTTCTTGGAATCACCGACCACCACGAGCCGAACCCGGGGATCGCTGACCCTGGCCCGCACCATATTGAGGCGCCCACCGAGATCTTCGCGACCGGCGGATCTGGTCATCTCCCGCAGTTCGTCGAGAATCCGGATGAGTGGCGCCATCGCGTCCGGGTGTTTCACCGTCACGGCCTCCAGCCCGGCTGCGGCAGACAACACTCCTCCTGACTGTGGTTCGCTTCGCTCAACGATGACATGACGGTGCGCGGGCTCGTGCACGCACCCCGTATCGCGCTCTCGATGCGCTCCGACTACAGCAGCGCGCTGTCGAGTCCGCCGGCCAGCTGGTGGTGCGCGTCGTGCATGCTCGCCTCCGGCATCAGCGGGGTGGACAGGCCGCCCGCGGACAGCAGCGTGAACGCCGAAGGGTCGTAGTACATCGACGGATCGGTGTGTGACAGCAACGCGCTCATCGGGTCGTCGAGCTCGCCCGCGATCCCGTGCGGCTTCGGGTCCAAGCTCATAGGAGGCTTCATCGGGGTGACAGGCCCCGCTCCGGCCGGGAGGGGGTTCTGCGCGGTCGGCAGTTCGACGTCCATCGTCGGCGTGATCGGGATCATCGTCGGCGCGGGCGCGGCGTGCGAGACCGTCGGCTGCGGCAGCGAAGGCTGCTGGGTCGGTACGACCACCGTCGGGATCTCGGCACTCGGCTGAGTGTGTGTGGAAGGGGTGGTCTGCCCGGTGCCCGCGCCGCCGCCGGTGCTCGGCAGCGTCATGTCGTCGTCCGGCGTGGTGGGGCGCGTCGGAACGACGGTCGTGCCCGGGGTCTGGGTGCCGGGCAGGCCCGGTGTCTTGGTCACGTCGATCCCGGTGCCCGCGCCCGGCGTCGGCGTGAGAACCGCCGTCGGCAGCTTGGTGGTGCCGAGGTCGGGCAGCTCCGTGGTGCCGGGATCGGTGATGACGTTGCCCGGGGTCGGCACGGTGAGGGTGATGGTGGTCGGGATGGTCGGCAGCGTCGCGGTCGGCACCAGGGTCAGGGTGGGCAGCAGGTCCACCACCGGCTTCACCGGAACCGGCGGCACAGGCTGGTCGAACAGTGTGGGCAGCACCGCGGCGGGCGCGGTCAGCGGCGACGGACCCGGTGGCGGCGCAAGCACATTGGCGATCGGCGTGCTCGCCGCGTCCGGCTGGATGGTGGTCTGCAGCGGGGTGGCCGCCACCGGCTGCACGACATTCACCACGGGTGCGGGCGGCGCGATCGGCGCGGGCACCGGCGCGATCGGCTGCGCCGCGACCGTGGACAACGCGGGCGGCGCCACCGCAGGGGCAGCGGCAGGAGCCACCGGCTGATGACTTACCCCACTGTTGCCGAGACCCGAAGTGCCCGAACTACTTCCGTGCTGATCCGCCGTCGTGCGCCCGGACGGGCCCGCCGGGTGCGTGCCGTGACCGCCGTGGTCGAACCAGTCGTTGAACCGATCGACCTGATCACCGACGTTGCTACCCGCGGCCGCGACGACCTTCAGATCCGCGGAGGCTTCCACCTTCAGGTCGGTGCTCATATACGCACCCTTGGGGCCGATGCCGACGTCCACGGTGAACTCGGTGTGCACCCGTACCCCGGCTTGCGCGCCGAGGTATATGCCGAAGTCGCCGTTGCCGACTCCGTCGAAAGGATGGCCCGACGCCCCGTCGGACATCCCGTCCAGGTAGTGACCGGACATCCCGTCGAACATGTGGCCCGGCACCGCATTCGGCGTTTCGTCGTACATGTGGCCCGGCACGGCGTCCGTCGCTTTATCGCTGACCGCTTGCACTTTCGCGCTCTCCGCAACCGGAACCCTGGTCAGGCCGAACACGTTCCCCGGCGGGACGAAACCACCGCCATCGGGAAGGCCGAAGCCATGACCGGAGGGGCCCAACCCCTGCCCGGGCAGCCCGAAACCAGGTCCGCTCTCGGTCGAATCGTCTTCTTCCGACTTGTCGGCCTTGCCGCCGGTGATCGCGTCCCACCAGCTGGGCGCGTGCCACTCGGGCAGTTGGAATCCGGGAAGACCCGACGGTGCATGCGTTTGCGGTGTCGGGTCACCCCATTCGGTAGTGGACGGCGCGCGGAACGTGGGTACGTCGCCGGATTCCGACCAATTCGGTTTGGTGGACTCCGACCAGTTCGGCGTCGAGGGGGTGTGCCCCTCGGGCGCACCCACCCGGATGTAGGGGCCGTTGGACGGCGCGTGTCCGTTGGGAGCCACCGGCGCGGTCGGGAAGGACGGCAGCTGGAAGCCGTGGTGGCTGTCGCGAGCGAGCGGCGGCGCGGGGATCGAATGCGGGTCCGGCTCCGGGAAAGTCACCACCGGGCTCGGCGCATCGGGTTCCGGATCGCTGCTGCCCGCAGCCCAACCGGTGTGCCAGCTGTCGAGCCGTTGCGAACCGGGATGGGAGGGTGCGCCACCGCCGTTGGACGCCACCAGGGCGCCGCCGGTCACGTAGGCGCCCGCCCTCGCCACCCGCGCTACGCCGGTGGCAATGCGGTACGCGGTATCGCCCGCGCGGTCGTCAGCTTCGGTGTCGTTGCTGTCGAAGGGCAGGTCACTCGTCATGCAAGCTCCACTCTCGGGGTTCCAGCATCCTCACCAACGCCGGGCAGACCCGAGTGAAGATCACCTAACGATATTTCCGGAAATCACAGCTGTCACATTCTCCGGCCACCCTGCCATGGCAATTACCAGAACGGAAGCCCTTTTTCCCGGGGCATTCCAAACCGGACGCAGCCTCAAAATATGTGCCGCTACCGGGGCCGATCCCAACCGCGGACGCCCCCTCGCGCACGTGCACCGAAGTCGTGTCGACGAAGATTAAGAGATCTCTAACAAATGCTCAAGGGGCGCTGAAGATCCACTACCTACCTTCGATCTCGCGCCGTCGATCGGTCGGCGGCATCGCAGCGAAGGAGACCTCAGCATGACGGCACTCACCGGACGCCGCCGAGCCCGCATCGCCGCCGTCCTGACCGGGACGGCACTCACAGGCGGGGCGGCCGCCATCGTCGCGGGCGTCGCGTCCGCCCACCCACCGCCGCCGGCCGAACCCGGCGGCCCCACCATTGTCTGCACTATCCAGGCCCCGCCGGATATGCCGCTGCCTTCCGGGCCTGTCCGCATCGAGCAGGTCGAACCACTGCCCACCGAGCCGGGCCCGCACGTCCGCATCGAACGCGCCGAACCGCTGCCGCCGGGCGTTGCCCTCCCGGACTGCCCCGATATCGACCCGCACGGCATCATTTCGGTCCGGCCTGCGGAGCCCGGTGGGCCGCAGGTGATTATCGAAAGGGGCAGACCAGGCGAATCCGGCGTCGGCTACGTACAACCCGCACAACCTGCGCGGATCGCGCCGACCGGCAGTAGCGGCAGCTGATCGATCAGCGGCTCTATGGTGGCCCCATGACCCGACAACGCATCTTGGTCGTGGACGACGAGGTTCGAGTTCTCGCGTCCCTGCAACGCGGGCTCGAACTCTCGGACTTCGAAGTGATCACCGCGGGCGACGGCGCGGCAGCGCTGACGATGGTCCGCACAGCCGCGCCCGACGCCATGGTGCTCGATGTGAACATGCCGAATCTCGATGGGGCGGGCGTGGTTACGGCGCTGCGCGCCATGGGCAACGACATCCCCATCTGCGTGCTCAGCGCCCGCACCGCGGTGACCGACCGCATCGCCTGTCTGGAACGTGGCGCCGACGACTACCTCACCAAGCCCTTCGATCTCGGTGAACTGGTCGCGCGGTTGCGCGCGCTGCTGCGCCGCAGACCACCGATCGCCGAACAGCCCGCCGATCTGTGCCGCGTCGGCCGGGTCGACATCGACCATGCCGGACACCGGGTGCGGTCGAACGGCGCGACGGTGGAGCTGACCAAACGTGAATTCGAGGTGCTCGCATTGCTCGCCAGAAACATCGGCATCGTGCTCGGCCGCGAGCAGATCTTGTCGGCGGTATGGGGTTACGACTTCACCACCGACACCAATGTGGTCGATGTATTCGTCTCCTATCTGCGCCGGAAGTTGGAGGCATCGGGTGCGCCGCGAGTGATCCACACTGTGCGCGGTGTCGGGTTCGTGTTGCGGGAGCAGCCGTGAACGATCGCCTCGAGGACACCGCCACGCGCGTCGTCGCGACCATCCGGAACAGCGGCGCAGCGCTCTCACTGCAGGCTCGGGTGGCACTGGTCTCCGGCGTCGTCGCCGCGCTCGTCGCCGTCACCCTCGGCATCGCCTACACTGCCCTACTCGACACCACCGGCTCCCGGCAGTTCGACGAGACGGTGTCGAGCATGGGCGTCGCGGTGGCACAACCTGCGGAAATCCCACCGCACCTGCGGATTCCGCCGCTCCTGGAGCTTCGGTCACCGGGAGCCGCGCTGCCGGGCGTTCTACCACCAGAAGCCGCGGTACCAAGCCTTCCGCTGCCCGGGGCTGCGATACCAGGCCTTCCACCGCCGGGAGCCGCGGTGCCCAGCGACGCGCCATCGGGATCCGCTGTCCCATGCCTTCCACTGCCAAGAGCCGCGGTACTGAGCCTTTCACCGCCGGGAGCCGTGGTGCCCGGCGGCGCGCCATCGGGATCCGCTGTAGCAGACCTTCCGCCGCCGGGGGCAGCGGTACCAGTCATTGCGCCACCGGGATCCGCCCTACCGGGATTCCCGCTGCCCGCACCGGCAATCGCGGCTCCCGGCGACGTCCGCACCACGGTCGAGGGCATGCCGGGACTGATCGTGCGACTGGAACCCGACCGCTCACTGGTGGACTCGGCAATCCGGCGCAGCCAATTGACCGGACTGGCGATCGGGCTCGCAGGCATCCTCGTCGCCGCGGTGCTCGGCTGGTTCCTGGCCGGGTACGCGGCCCGACCGCTGCGCAGACTGGCCACCGCGACGCACGGCATCGAGACCCTGGAACAGCTGCCACCGCTGTCGGGTCGCGGAGCGCGCGAAGCCGAAGAACTCTCCGACGCCATCACCCGAATGCTGACCCGGCTGGAGGCCGCACACGGCGCGACCAACCGTGCCCTGGCCAGTGCCCGCGACTTCGCCGCCGTCTGCGCACACGAGCTGCGCACTCCGCTCACCGCCATGCGCACCGACCTGGAAGTGCTGGCCACCAAGGACTTACCGGCCGAGCAGCAGCGCACGGTGCTGTCCGACGTGCTGCTCGCCGAGCGCCAGATCGAGAACACCCTCACCGATCTGGAACGGCTTGCCGTCGGCGAACTCACCGAATCCGATGCCTTCGAACCGTTCGAGCTGTGCGAAACCCTCGACCGCGCGGTCCAGAATGCTCGACGCAGGCATCCCGAGGTGCAGATCGACCTCACCGAATGCAGCCCAACTCTGGTGACCGGCCTGCCGGGCGGGCTCATGTTGATCGTCACCAATGCGGTCGCCAACGCGGTGCAGCACGGCCACGCGCGGACCATCACCGTCGCGGCCCGCCGGTTGCGTGCAGACAAGCCGAGCGCCACCAGCTCGACCACGGGTGGCACGAACTATGCCGCCCCGACCACGGGCGATCCCAACACGGACGATCCGACCGCGGGCGTCGAAATCCTCATCGACGACGACGGCACCGGCATCCGCAGCGACCTGCGCCCCGACGCCTTCGACCGTTTCGTCAAAGGTCCTGGCTCCCACGGTTCGGGTCTGGGGCTCGCACTGGTCCGCCAGCAAGCCGAACTTCATTCGGGCACAGCCGAACTCGACCACAGCCCGCTCGGTGGGACCCGTCTTCGGGTATGGATCGCAACACCGGAGTCCCAGACGGAACTCAATCGACCCAGTCTTTGAGCGGCGTGGTGTCCAGCGTGATGTCGACCGGAGCGGGAAGCGTCACCTCACGTCCGAAGGCATAGCTGTGGGTGTCCTGGTAGTAGCCATCCCCATCGGGCTGGCTGTGTACTTATGCGCCCCGACCCCGTCTACTACTACTTGCCCTTCGGCTTATCGGACGCCGCGTCCGAAGACAACGCCGCGACGAAGGCTTCCTGCGGAACCTCCACGCGACCGATGGTCTTCATCCGCTTCTTGCCTTCCTTCTGCTTCTCCAGCAGCTTGCGCTTACGGCTGATGTCACCGCCGTAGCACTTGGCGAGCACGTCCTTGCGGATGGCGCGAATGTTCTCGCGGGCAATGATCTTCGAGCCGATGGCGGCCTGGATGGGCACCTCGAACTGCTGACGCGGGATGAGCTCGCGCAGCTTGGTTGTCATCTTGTTGCCGTAGGCCTGGGCGGCGTCCTTGTGCACGATCGCGGAAAACGCGTCCACCGCCTCGCCCTGCAGCAGGATGTCCACCTTGACCAACTGTGAAATCTGCTCGCCCGACTCCTCGTAGTCGAGGCTGGCATAGCCACGGGTGCGCGACTTCAACGAATCGAAGAAGTCGAAGATGATCTCGGCCATCGGCATGGTGTAGCGCAGCTCGACGCGGGTCTCCGACAGGTAGTCCATGCCACCCAAGTCGCCGCGGCGCTGCTGACACAGCTCCATGATCGAGCCGATGAACTCGCTCGGCGAGATGACAGTGCACTTCACCTCCGGCTCGAAGACGGTGCGCACCTTGCCTTCCGGCCAGTACGAGGGGTTGGTCACGATGTGCTCGGTGCCGTCCTCCATCACCACGCGGTACACCACGTTCGGCGCGGTGGAGATCAGGTCGAGATCGAACTCGCGCTGCAACCGCTCACGGGTGATCTCCATGTGCAGCAGGCCGAGGAAGCCGCAGCGAAAGCCGAAGCCGAGCGCTACGGAGGTTTCCGGCTCGTAGGTCAGCGCGGCATCGTTGAGCTGCAGCTTGTCCAGGGCGTCACGCAGATCGGGATAATCCGAGCCGTCCACCGGGTAGAGACCCGAGTACACCATCGGGCGCGGCTCGCGGTAACCGGTGAGCGGTTCGGTGGCGCCGTTGCGAGCGGCGGTCACGGTGTCGCCGACCTTGGACTGGCGCACGTCCTTCACACCGGTGATCAGGTAGCCGACCTCGCCGACGCCGAGACCCTGGGTGGGCTTGGGTTCCGGGGAGACAATGCCGACCTCGAGCAGTTCGTGGGTCGCGCCGGTGGACATCATCTTGATCTTCTCGCGCGGCACGATCTTGCCGTCCACCACACGGACGTAGGTGACCACGCCACGGTAGGTGTCGTAGACGGAGTCGAAGATCATCGCGCGGGCGGGCGCATCCGGATCGCCGACCGGCGCGGGGACGGTCTTGATCACCTCGTTGAGCAGCTCCGCGACACCGACGCCGGTCTTGCCGGAAACGCGGAGCACATCGTCGGGTTCGCAGCCGATGATGTGCGCGATCTCGCTGGCGTAGCGATCGGGGTCGGCGGCGGGCAGGTCGATCTTGTTCAGCACCGGGATGATCGTCAGATCCTTGTCCAGCGCGAGATACAGATTCGCCAGCGTCTGCGCCTCGATACCCTGCGCCGCGTCCACCAGCAGCACCGCGCCCTCGCACGCCTCGAGCGCCCGCGACACCTCGTAGGTGAAGTCGACGTGGCCGGGTGTGTCGATCAGATGCAGCACGTAGTCGGTGCCGTCCACCTGCCACGGCAGCCGGACATTCTGGGCCTTGATGGTGATACCACGCTCGCGCTCGATATCCATCCGGTCCAGATACTGGGCGCGCATCTGCCGCTCTTCGACCACACCGGTCAGCTGCAGCATGCGATCGGCCAGCGTCGACTTTCCATGGTCGATGTGCGCGATGATGCAGAAGTTCCGGATCCGCGCGGGATCGGTGAACGTCGTGTCGGCGAAGCTGGCGGGCACTCCACTCCTCATTGGTATCGGCAAACTGTCGTCTATCGTCCCATGGGCGGTGTAGAGCGATCGCCATCGGTTGGCCGTTGTCCAGGTCACAGTCGATCTGTCCGAGCCATCAGGTGTCCCCGTTGCGCCGCGCGATCGGCACATTCGCCGCCGTACCAGTCGAATTCCCGCGCGGATGTGAGAACGGCGGCGCGCCGTTATTCTCCAGAGATGGCCCGAAGTTGGAACTCTCTCGGCAAGCAGCTAGGCCTCATCGCGAAGGAACAGGGTCCCAAGATCGTCAAACAGCAGGGACCGCAGCTTGTCGACAAGCTGCGACGCTCGTCATTGCTGGAACGCGCGGTCGGCTCGATCGCGCAACGCAGGACACCCGCCGTCGCCGTGCGCCCCACTGCCTCCAGGCCCGTACCGACGGCCGAGCGCGCCAGGCAGATCGTCTACGCACCACAGCTGGACGGCCGCGCCGACCCCGGCGAGATCGTGTGGACCTGGGTTCCCTACGAAGAGGACCCGAATAACGGCAAGGACCGTCCCGTCCTGGTCGTCGGGCGCGATCGCAAGACCCTGCTCGGGCTGATGCTTTCGTCGAATCCGGAGCGGGCGCACGACCGCAATTGGGTCGGGATCGGCAGCGGCAGTTGGGATCACGCGGGCAGGCCGAGTTGGGTCCGCCTCGATCGGGTGCTCGACGTGCCCGAGGACGGCATCCGTAGAGAAGGCGCCATCGTGGAACGCAAGACATTCGACCTGGTCGCACACCGGCTGGTGATCGAATACCACTGGAGCTGAGAATGATCGACAGGGTCCTCGGGCCGACCAAGGTCGCCATGCTGATCACCGACATCGGCTTTCTGATCTATTGGGCGATCGCCTTCGCCCATTTGATCCCGCCGGAATTCGCGTACAAGGACTAGGACTACACCGATCCGGTGCTCAGCGACTGGAACTTCTCGTTCGTCGCGCTCGACCTGGCCGCCAGCGCAACCGGCCTCGCCAGTCTGTGCCGCGGCAACGGCTCGCGAACGCTGATGACGGTGTCGCTCACCCTGACCAGCACCGCGGGACTCCAGGCGATCGCATTCTGGGCCCTGCGCGGCGACTTCAGCCTCACCTGGTGGATCCCGAACCTCTTCCTGCTGTTGTTCCCGATCCCCGCCCTGGTCACGCTGACCTGCGGCGCGGCACCTCGATCCGGTGCTGCGGCCGAATCGGGAGCGGTCCGCTAGCGACGTGCTCACCGAACGAACTCCGCTGATCACTTCGCGGGAGCGGCCCGGCATCGCACGAGCCCGGGCCGACGCGTCCATCGGAACGTGCGACCCGGGCTCGGGTTGTTCGGTAGGCCGGATGCTCAGCTGATCATTTCGCGAGAGCGGCCGAAGAGCAGGCCGTAGACCAGCGCACCGAGGACGCCGCCGATCAGTGGGAAGACGACGAAGGCCCAGACTTGGCCCATCGCGCCGTCCTGATAGGGCGCGACGGCGAGGGCACGGGCCGGGTTGATCGCCGCGTTGTCCACCGGGATCGCGACCAGATGGATGACGGTCAGGGTGACGCCGATCGAGAGGCCGGCCAGCGGGACGTCGGAAAGCTGGTCGGTCGAGGCGAGCACCACGAACACCAGCAGCGCCGTCAGCATCACCTCGATGATGATCACCGCGGCCAGGCCGTAGCCGTTTTCGATGATGACCTTGCCGAGCGGACCGGTCTTCGCCGACGGGCTGTGCTTACCCCAGCCGTTGGCGGCGAGCCCGTCGGCCGCGCGATCGTAGGACGGCAGGTTCTTCGCGAGGGCGAACAGCACGAGACCGGCCAGGAACGCGCCGACGAGCTGGGCGATCACGTAGCCTGCCGCGGTGAGCGCCGACAACCGGCCGAGCAGCAGCTGACCGACGGTCACCGCCGGATTCACGTGGCAGCCCGAGATCGGCCCGATCGCATACACCAAGAACAACAGGGTCAGCCCGAAGGCGAACGCCACACCGAGCGCACCTACCCGCTGACCGGCCAGCACCGCGGTGCCGACACCCCCGATGACAAGAACGAACGTGCCGAGCGCTTCGGCGGCCCATTTCTTGGAGTCGGGAGTCGGTGCTAGCTCTGTGGCTTCCTCGATGACTTCCTGAGCAGTGGGCATACATGTCACCTTCCGAGAGAACACCCCGCGTGCACGGGGAGCACACTGGTTCTGCCTGAGGTCCTGCTGCGTTCGATAGTGCCGAAGTAGTCGATCCGTTCGGGACGTTACGCGAGGTAGTAGTGCTCCACAACAACCCTCGACCTGCGACGACCGATTTCCCGGACACCTCGGTGGCTCGCCGGGTGCGCCCAGAACCTGGCCGATCGCCGATTCGCGGGCATCGGCGACTGGATAAAGCGCGAAAAGGCCGCGGTCTAGGCGAGACGGGTGATCTCCACGACGACCTCGAGGTCCGTGGAGCCGCCACCGGAAAAGATTCCCTTCAGCGGCGGCACATCCGCGTAATCGCGGCCGACCCCGACTGATACGTGCTGTTCGTTGATGGCGATGTTGTTGGTCGGGTCATAGCCCCACCACTGGCCGGTCCATGCCTCGATCCAGGCGTGCGATTGACCGGCCACCGTGGTGTTGATCTCGGCCTCCGGATGCGGATGCAGGTACCCGGAGACGTAGCGGCTCGGTATGCCCATGCTGCGCAACAGGACAAGGGTGAGGTGCGCGTAGTCCTGGCAGACGCCTTGCCGCTCGGCGAACGCCTGCACGGCCGAGGTGTGCACGGAGGTGGTTCCGGCCAGGTAGGTCATCTCCTGATGCACCCATTCAGCTGCTCGCACCACAGCTTTCGCCGGTGGCACCCCGCGCGCCAGCTGCCGCGCGACGGTCGCCAGTTTCCGATCCGTCGGCACATAGGTGGTGGCGGCGAGCATTTCGTCGAACCGATCGGCGATCTGTTCGCGGCGCAGCTCTTCCCAGCCCAGTTCCTCGGCCGGACCGGCGAACGGCTCGGTCTCCACCACCGAGGAGCCGGTGACCTCCAATTCGGTGTGCGGCGCATGCAGGTCGAAGGAGGTGACCGCGGTGCCCCAATAGTCGGTATAGCGGTAGGAGCGGGTCGAGGGCACCGTCTCCACCCGATTGAGGATGACGTTCTGCCTGCTGTCGGCGCGTGGGGTGAGCCGGGCCTCGTTGAACGACCGGGTGACCGGCGCGTCGTACACATAACCGGTGGTGTGCACCACCCGAATCCGCCAGCTCACAGTTCTCCCTCCACCTGCGCGTGGTTGTCGTGACTGCTGCGCAGATCGGTCCACGCCACCCACGGCGCGGCATGGAAATATTGCAGCGCGATCGCCTCGCCGACCTCGCGGAAGTTCCGCTGCAGCAGCAGCAACCGATTCTGCAGGTCCTCCAGCAGCACACCGGGCGGCAGGAATTCGAGTTCACTGCGGGCCCGGCCGAGTAGTCGCTGTGCCTCGTGGCGTGCGCCGACCCGGCTGGTCGGCCGTTGGTCGAGTTCGGCGAGACAGTCCTCGGCAACCCGCACCGAATGGAACAGCGACCGCGGGAAAAGCCGGTCGAGCAGAATGAATTCGGCCACCAGATTGGCGTCGAGCGCACCGCGATGGGTGCGCAGATAGGTGTCGTGCGCGCCCGCCGAGCGCAGCACCGTCACCCAGGCCGGTGACGAGGTGCGGTCACCAGCTCGCGAAAGCAGTAGCCGCACAGTCATATCCGCACGTTCGATGGAGCGGCCGAGCAGCAGGAACCGGTAACCGTCGTCGCGACTGAGCGTCGAATCCGACAGTCCGGCGAACATCGCCGCCCGGTCCTTGATGTAGTGGAAGAACTCGTGCGGCCCGAGGCTGCGGGCGGCGCGTTCGGCGGCCGCCAGCCCGATATAGGTGGCGTTCAGGCACTCCCACATTTCGCTGGAGGCGACTTCTCTTGCGCCCCTGGCATTCTCGCGAGCATTCGCGATCGAGTTGGTGATCGACGCACCGTGCTCGGGACTGAACGCCACCAGATCGGTGACCGACCAGACATCGAGTTCGCCCGCGGGCGGCTCGATACCGAGCACCCGCAACAACACTCGCGAAGTACGGTCCGGATCGACCGTCGCATCCTCCAGCAGCTGATGCACCGCAACGTCGAGGATGCGTGCGGTGTCGTCGGCGCGCTCGACGTAGCGTCCGATCCAGTACAGCGATTCGGCATTGCGGGCCAGCATCAGCGCACCGCCCTCGTACCGGATTGTCGCTGCTCTTGTTGTTGCTGCTGCTGTTGCTGATTCGACTGCTCGGCAGTCAGTTCCCGGCCGAGTTCACGCGAATCCGATTGCGGCGGTTCGCTGACCAGCTCCGCACCCGCCAGTTCCCGGTCGGCGAGCGAGTCGCGTCCGGACAACACCCAGGTGTCCTTGCTGCCGCCGCCCTGACTCGAGTTGACCACCAGGGAGCCCTCCGGCAGCGCGACCCGGGTCAGCCCGCCGGGCAGCACCCAGATGTCGTCACCGTCGTTGACCGCGAAAGGCCGCAGGTCGACGTGGCGCGGCACCAGTTCGTTGCCGATCTTGGTCGGCACGGTGGACAACTGAACCACCGGCTGCGCGACCCAGCCACGTGGGTCCGCCTTGATCCTGCGACGGGCGGCGTCCAACTCGCGCAGCGTGGCGTCCGGTCCGATGACGATGCCGTAGCCGCCGGACCCCTCCACCGGCTTGACCACCAACTCACCGATCCGGTCGAGCACCTCCGCACGCTCGTCGTCCAGCCAGCAGCGGTAGGTGTCGACGTTCGGTAGCACCGGCTTCTCGCCGAGGTAATACTCGATGATCGTCGGTACATAGGCATAGATCAGCTTGTCGTCGCCGACGCCGTTGCCGATCGCGCTGGAGACGACGACATTGCCCGCGCGTGCGGCATTCAGCAGACCCGCGACGCCGAGCACCGAATCGGGGCGGAAGTGCATCGGGTCGAGGAAACCGTCGTCGATGCGCCGGTAGATCACGTCGACCTGCCGCTCCCCCGCCGTGGTGCGCATGTATACGACGTTGTCCCGGCAGAAAAGGTCCCTGCCCTCGACCAACTCCACGCCCATCTGCCTGGCCAGCAGCGAATGCTCGAAGTAGGCCGAGTTGTCAACGCCGGGGGTCAGCACGACGACCGTCGGATCGGCCTCGTTCGGCGCGGCCGAAGCGCGCAGCGCCCGCATCAGATGACTCGGATAGTCACCCACCGCACGCACCCGATGCGAGGAGAACAGGTCCGGGAAGACCCGTGCCATGGTGCGGCGATTCTCCATTACATAGGAGACACCTGATGGGGAACGCAGGTTGTCCTCGAGGACGCGGAATTCGCCGTGTTGGTCGCGGACCAGGTCAATGCCCGCGACGTGGATGCGCACGCCGTTCGGCGGCACCAGCCCGGCGGCCTCCCGGTGGAAATGTTGGCAGGAGGTGACCAGGCGTTTCGGGATCACCTCCTCGCGCAGAATGTTCTGCTCGCCGTAGATATCGGCGAGGAACAGCTCCAGCGCGGTCACCCGCTGCTTGATGCCGCGCTCGAGTTTGTTCCATTCGGCGGCCGCGATGACCCTGGGCACCAGATCCAGCGGGAACGGCCGCTCCTGACCCGACAGCGAGAACGTGATGCCCTGATTGATGAAGGCGCGATCGAGGGCGTCCGAACGCGCCGCGAGATCCGCGACGTCGATGGGCGCGAGCGCGGAGAAGATGCCTTTGTAGGGCTGCCGGACCCGGCCCGAGCTGTCGAACATCTCGTCGAAGGCCTGGTCATAACGGCCGGGTCGATAGCCCTCGAACAGTCCGGTAGAAGGTGCTCGCTCATGGCCACGCGCACGTCCGTTCGACCGGACCGGCGGCGGCACAGGAGATCGGGCCGATCGCGGCGGCGAGGCGGAGGTCATGCAAGAATCGTGCGCCATGCAGCGGCTTTGCCGTGTGAGACACAGGTAAATTTCTTGCATCACTCCCGCGTTGCGGGTGAAAATTCTGTTCGACAAACTGGCGGGTCCCGCAGCGGTGGCTCGGGCGCCGGATGCACCGATTTCGTGTGCCAAGCCGTGGCTGGTACCCTCGATCTTCGGCGTTGCGTTACCGATTTACTTCGGGTGTGTCGCACGCTCGCAAACTTTTCAGCACAGTCCATTCAGCGACAGGAACACGAGGAAACAGGCGTGGCCAACATCAAGTCCCAGATGAAGCGGATCCGCACCAACGAGGAAGCGCGCAAGCGCAACCAGTCGGTCAAGTCCGCTCTGCGCACTGCGATCCGCAGCTTCCGCGAGGCCGCGGCCACAGGCGACAAGGACAAGGCTGCCGAGCAGCTGCAGTTCGCCAGCCGCAAACTGGACAAGGCTGCCTCGAAGGGCGTCATTCACGCCAACCAGGCTGCCAACAAGAAGTCGGCGCTCGCGCTGGCCCTCAACAAGATCTAGTCCGCCGGTATCGCGAGATACCGCATGTGCTTTTGACGCAGCCGCCGTGGCCTCGATGACCACGGCGGCTTTTGTCGTGCCCACCGACACGAGACGGCCACACGACGCCGTGTCGGCGCACCGCCGAGGCCGTGATCTGCGGGGACGAGCGCGGCAGGAGAATGGTGTGTGAACGGTTTCGGGCAAACGCCCGGCGTCCTCCGAATCGGCGGTAGTGTCTGCCAGGCGAGGGCACTCGTCAGCAATGTTTTCACCAATGATTGGAGTTACCGTTGGACGGCGACCGCAACACCATTACGTTGTATGCCAACCAGACCGTGGTTCGGTCCGAGGACCTGCCCGATGTCATCCGGGCTGCCGACGTTCTCCAGATCGGTCTGAAGATCGAGAACATCATGGTTCCCGCAGGTGAGGGCGCGTACTCGTTGGAGTGGATCGTCACCCGTGACGACGACGTGCCGTTCTACGAGGAATGGGACGGCCGCTACGAGGACTCCGACGAGGAAGACGAGCTGACGCTCGCCTCCGTCGAGTAGTTCTCAGGACTCGGCCAACCGGTCCAGCGCCGTTCGGGAATCGGCGTCCGCGGCTCGATAGATGATGATCCGCTGGTCGGGGTCCTGGATCGGCATCAGTACTTCGTAGTTGACGACCAAAGGCCCCACCACCGGATGCCGCAATGGCTTCCGGCCGCGACCGTTCACCCGCACATCATGCCTGTCCCAGGCCCGTGCGAATTCCTCGCTGCGGGTGAACTCGGCAATCAGGTCCGCAAGGGCCTGATCGTCGGGGTGCGCCGCCCATGCGGCTCGCAGGTCAGCGATGCCTTCTCGGATGATCCGTTCCCGGTCGGCATAGAAGTCGCGCATATCAGGGTGCATCAGGCACAGCCACATCGAGTTGCGCTGGCCCGGCGGCAAGGTGTCGAAATCGACGATCAACCTGGCCATTTCCCGGTTCCACGCCAGAATGTCGTAGCGATGATTGACCAGCATGGCAGGCAGCGGGGAAAGATCCTCGACCAGCATGACGAGCTCGGGCGCGGCCACCGTGCTCGGTTTGCCCGTGTCGGGCTGACGCTGCTGGGCCAGGTCGAACAGATAGGCGCGCTCGTCGGTGTCCAGCCGCAACGCACGCGACAGCGCCTCCAGCACGTCGGCGGACGGACGTAGGCCCCGCCCCTGCTCCAGGCGGACGATGTAATCGATACTGACCCCTGCCAATTCGGCGACTTCCTCGCGCCGCAGGCCGGGCGTGCGGCGGGCCTGCCTGCGCTCGGGCAGCCCGAGGTCGCCGGGGGTGAGGCGCTCCCGCCGGGCCCGCAGGAAGGCCGCAAGTTCCTGTGTCGCGTTCACCGTGCCAGTCATCACCTTCGATCCTACGACTGGGTGGTACTGGCTTTCCCAGGAAGAACCTTCCCTTATCGTCGGCCTCGCGCCGTTCCAGACTTGCTGTCGAACGAACGACGACAGGAGCCCGACATGTCCACAGGCCTCACCCTCGACACCTACCGGCTGCTCGGCCGCTCGGGGCTGCGGGTTTCCCCGCTGTCCCTCGGCACCATGACCTTCGGCGCCGACTGGGGCTGGGGCGCCGACAAGGACGAAGCCCGCAAGATTTTCGACACCTATGTGGAGCGTGGCGGCAATTTCATCGACACCGCCAGCCAGTACACCAACGGCACCTCCGAGCAGCTGCTCGGCGAGTTCACCGCGGACAATCGCGAAAGCCTTGTGCTGGCAACCAAATACACGATGCTGCGGCGACCGAGCGACCCCAACTCCGGGGGCAACCACCGCAAGAGCATGTTCGCTTCGGTGGAGGCGAGCCTGCGCAGGCTGAACACCGACTACCTCGACGTGCTGTACCTGCACGCCTGGGATTTCCGCACCCCGGTCGAGGAGATCCTGCGCGCGATGGACGACCTGGTCCGTGCGGGCAAAGTGCTCTACGTCGGCATTTCCGACGCACCGGCGTGGCAGGTCTCGCGCATGCAGGCCATCGCGGATCTGCGGGGCTGGTCACCGCTGATTGCGCTGCAGATCGAATACAGCCTCATCGAACGGACCGTCGAGCGCGACCTCATTCCGATGGCGCAGGAAATGGGTCTTGGTGTGATCCCGTGGTCGCCACTGGCCAGCGGCGTGCTGACCGGCAAGTACAGCAGCGCCGACCTGGCGGATGATGCGGAGGCATCGCCGGAAGGCTCGCGCAAGAATGTGGCCGCCGCCAACGGCTCGCTCACCGCGCGCGGTCTTGCCATCGCCGATGTGGTGAAAGAGGTTGCGGCGCAACTGGGTAAGGCGCCGTCGCAAGTGGCGCTCGCCTGGACGCTACGCAACCCCGCAGTTACCGCACCGATCATCGGCGCCCGCACAGCCGCACAGCTCGAGGACAATCTCGGTGCCCTCGATGTCGAGTTCGACCCGGCGCAGGTGGCTCGGCTGGAACAGGCCAGCGCTATCGACCTCGGTTTCCCGCACGAGTTCCTGGCCAGGCCGATGACGCAGAGCGTCACCTTCGGCGACCTGAAGGTGCAAGAGCGCAACTGAATTCGGCACGGTTCGCGGCGGTGCAGAGCTGGCTCGCACCGCCGCGAACCGCTGCCCTATGCTCGGTGCCGCGACATCGCGTCGCCGTAAGCGTTCACGTCAACCAACGCACCGGTTCTGCCGCCCGGCGGAATCGCTGCTGTGACGACCTTACGGAGTGAACCGATGACTTCCGCGAACACCAACTCCCGCACCGGTTTCAAGCTGCCCGCCCGCTATGCGTCGGTGCTCTTGCCGATGCTGCTGTCGATCCTGATGACCTGCATCGTCTCCCTGATCAGCACCCTGATGAGCGATGGCCTCGCGGTCGGGATGTGGCTGCGCTCGTGGGCGGTGTCCTGGCCCATCGCCTTCCCCACCCTGCTCCTGGTGCTGCCGCTGGTACGCCGGGCCACGGCGGCACTGGTGCAGGCACCGAAAGTGGTGTGAGGCAACGCCTTACCTCGGATAATGCTGATCCGGCGTCGCCGGGGCAGGTGGCTGCCACGCACCCGCCGTCTGCGCCTGGTGCAGCAGTTCGGGGACACGCTGGTGAGGCACTTCCGATTCCGCTCCGCACCACGTGCACTGCACGGTGTGCTTGGTCTTCAGCGCGAAGAGCGGAATGAAGAAAAGCGTGAACTTGGTGACGAGTTTGCGCAGAGCGTGCGCCGCCGGATTGTGGCAGTTGCCGCATACCAGCGTCAGCATGGCGAGTTGCTGGACGGTGCGCCGCCAGCCCCAAATCAACATAGGAAACCCCCAGGATGGAATCGAACGACGTCGACAGTACTCGCATAATCGAGGACCAGCGCACCGTCGGTGGAGTCGGTAGTTCGCTGTCCATGCCGCGGGCGATCGGCACACGATCGTTCGGCCCAGCGGACGTTCGCCATGGCCGACCGGCCAGTTGACGCAGGGGACGGCATCGCCGGCGATGGTGCCGTCGACGGCGTGCCGACATCCGGCGTGGTGGTGACCGATCCAGTGGTCGAGGCGGTGTCGGTGGCCTGATCGGCGGGCTTTGTGGACGGGTGCTCGACCTGGTGGTCGGGACGTGCGCGCCGAAGGCGGCGCGCACGTCGTAGTGCAGCACCGGGAGAGTGCGGAATTCGACGGTCGGGTTGTCGGACGAGCCGGAGGTGCGCAGGAAGTCCCGGCCATCGGAGCACACAAGCGTCCGGCGGCTATCAGGGAAAACATGTCGCCCTGGGCAACGATGGCCGGTCCGTCGGGCTGAACAGGCCAAAGCCCGTTCACGCGGTCGGTCGGAGAGCACGACATCGCGGTGCGCGACGTCCATCAGGGTCGGGGTGGGCGGCGGCGGGGAGCTTTCGATAGATGTCAACTACTTCCGCGGCGCGATCGATTGGTGGTCGAGGAGAAAACGTCGCCTTCACGCGGCCATTCGCCGGGATTTCGGCATCTCCCCACAGACGTCGAGTGTCCGGCGGGTTATCAAGGAAATGCATGCCGCTGTGGCCACGATGGCCGATGCGCTGAACAGGCCGAAGCCCCGTTCACTAGACCGGCCGGAAAAGCGCGTCGCTTCGGTCAACCTGCGGAGTGCAGGTCCAGGATCCGGGTGAGAGCGTGTTCCAGGGCGTAGTCGGGGTCGGCGGCGCCACCCTTGACGTCGGCGTTCAGGGTGGCGACCACTTGGAGGGCGGAGCCGATGGTTGCCGAGCTCCAGCCGCGGGCCTGGGCTTGGGCTTTCTTCACTTTCCATGGGGGCATGCCCAGCTGTTGGGCCAGCTTGAAGGGGTCGCCGCGACCCGCGGAGCCGACACGGGCGATGGTGTGTACGGAGTCGGCGAGTGCGTCGGCGAGGAGGACATGCGGGACGCCGCGATCATTGGCCCAGCGCAGTGCTTCCATCGCGCCGGGACGGTCGCCCGCGACGGCCAACTCGGCGACGTCGAAGCCGGAAACCTCCGCTTTCCCGGAGTAATAGCGGCGAACGGCCGCGACGTCGATCTTGCCGCCGGTGTCGGCGGCAAGCTGCGAACACGCGGCGGCGAGCTCACGCAGCTCCGAACCGACCGCCTCCAACATCACCTGCACAACCTCGCCCGACACCCGCACCCCCGCGGCCCGGAACTCGTTGCGCACGAATTCGACCCGCTCGGTCGCCTTGGTCAGCTTGGCGCAGTTGTGCACCTCGGCGCCCATCTTCTGCAGCGCAGGCGCCAGCGCCTTGGCCCGGCCGCCTCCCGAATGCAACACCACCAGCACCGCACCCTCGGGCGGATCCTCGGCGGCCTCGGTGATCACCGCGACGGCATCTTTCCCCGCCTCGGCCGCCGACTCCAACACGATCAACCGCTCCTCGGCGAACAACGAGGGGCTCAACAACTCGGCCAGCTCAGCAGTGCTGGCATCCCCCGCCCGCAACCGATCAACCGGCACCGCGTCACCATCCGGCGCACCCGCCCGAACCTGCGCAGCGATCTGCGCGACCGCCCGCTCGATCAACAACTCTTCTTCGCCGAGAACCAAGTGCACCGCCGCAGCGCGCTCGCTCACGACCGCACCCCGCTGACGCTGAGCTCCCTGGTGCGGGCAACCGACCGCGGCATGATCCGCTCGCTGCACTCGCTCATGACCGCACCTCGCCGGCACTCGGCTCCAGCGCACCCGAAGGCGCCATGTCCCTGATTGGCTCGCCGCGCTCGCTCACGGGCCCGATCCTACGGTCCGCCACCGACAGCTTTTGCCATGACCACGCTGCGCGCTGTCCCGGCCAGAGCTGCCGACACCGACGGCAAAAGAGAGCAGCCCGGGCCCAGACGAGCAACACCCGATCAACCCCCCGACGTTTGTCACACATGCCTCTGATCCAAGCTGTCCGTCAGATTGTCAGCACGCCAGCTCGCAACTTTGGTGTAGTGGCCGGTCCAGCGATTGTCGGCTATCGCGAGACGCGGGTAGACGCCAGCCGAGCCGACCGTGTTTCTTTTCAGTTTTGCTCAGAAACATTATGAGCAAGTTTCGGTATCCAATGCGCAACGATCAAGGCCGGACTCAGGTAGTCACCTTCGGCCGGTTTTCGGGGGATAAAAGAGGTCAACGGTATCTCTTTCCCCGGCTGGCATTCGTCATCGGCTGGGTGAAGACTGAAGAGGGGTGATGAGTTATTACAGTCGGAAATATATCCACACCGAAGGACGCAAAATGTCTACCAAAACCATCAAAATATTCGCCGCAACCGCCATGGCCTTGTCCCTGGGTGTCATCGCCGCTCCCGCGGCATCAGCCGGCACGGTTCCATCCGCTGAGCCCACGTCGACCTCGGCCACACCCACGGATGGATCAATCGCGCTGTGCTTCCCCCTCGGCAGTGTCGTCTGGTGCATCTGAGGCCACCGCCTGAGAAGCCCGCAGAGGCGGGGCTGATGCGATCATCTCCGCATATGCACTTCGGCGCACAACTTCGCCGTTTTTGCTGGTCCAGCTATCGTTTCGGCTGTGGTCTGCGGTTGTGATACCCGAATGCTCAGCCCCGCATGCTGAGCCGCATTCACGTTGCTCCGGCATGCCGAGCTACCTCCTCGTTGCTCCCACATGCTGAGCTTTCTTCGTTGCTCCCGCATGCCGAGCCGCCTCCTCGTTACTAAGGAGATCTGACCGATTGCAATGTCACCACTCGCACTTTCGATCCTGCACCGATGATCACAATGTCGCCGACTGATCGGTGCGGATGACGCCGCTGCCGACGGCGCCGAGCGGCGAGTAGGCCGGGACGCGGGTGACCGAAGGCGTAGTCCACACCGACGCCGACTATCGCGAGGTGCGAGCAAAGGATGAAGAAAGTGTTTCTTTTCAGTTTGCTCGGCAACATTCCGAATAAGCTTCGGTCTCCAGTGCGCAACGATCATACACCGAACCCAGGTGATCACCTTCGGCCAGACTATAGGGGATAAAAGAGGTCAGCGGTATTTCTTGACGCAGTCTGGCATTCGTCGACTGCCGGGGCCACACTGAGGAGGGTGATGAGTTATTGAAGTAAGAAGTTTATCCAAACCAAAGGAAGCAAAATGGCTACCAGAACCGTAAAAATCCTCGCCGCGACCGCCATGGCTTTGTCGCTGGGTGTGATCGCAGCTCCCGCCGCTTCGGCCAGCACGATTCCATCCGCTGAGCCCACGTCGACCTCGGCCACTCCAACCACCGGTGGCTCAATCGCACTGTGCTTCCCTCTCGGCAGTGTCGTCTGGTGCATCTGAGGCCACCGCCTGAGAAGCCCGCAGAGGTGGGTCGAAAGTAGTCCATCCTGGGCCTTCATCCAGTGCGTAAACGCACTGGATGAAGGCCCAGAAAGATCTCCGGACAACGTCTCCGAGTGCGATTGGATTCGCTGAGGGCTGCCGACCACCATGGCGGAGAGAACCGAGCCACAATTCAGCGCAATGTCACCACTTGCATTTTCGATCCTGCACCGGTGATCACGACGTCGCCCAACTGGTCTGTGCGGATCACGCCGCTGCCGGCGCGTGCCAAGTCAGCGAGTAAGCCGGGATGCGGGTGACCGAAGGTGTTGTCCGCGCCGACGCTGACTATCGCGAGGCGAGGGTGGACGGCGGCCAAGAATTCCGCTGCGGTGGTTCGTGATCCGTGATGTGGGACCTTGAGGATGTCGGCCTGGACCGGGGCTCCGGAGTTCAATAGGCGGTGTTGGGCGGGAGCCTCGATGTCGCCGGTCAGCAGGATCCGGCCCGCGGGCGTGGTGGCGGCGATGACGACCGACCGGTCGTTGGCGTCGTCGGCTGCCGCGGTGCCCGCTGACGCTCGCAGAGATGCTGTCGGCGCGAGAACCATCAATTCGACTGCGCCGAAGCTCATTACGTATCCCGCCGACAGTTCCACAACAGGAACACCTGCCCGCGCGGCAGCGGTTGCGACCTGGACCGGCCCATTGGTTGCGGCACGCGCGTGGCTGGTCGGAGCCCGCGGCTTACTGGTCGAACCGTGCGGATCGCCAGACGAGGCACGCGGCCCACTCGTCGTCGCACTCGGATCACCGGTCATGGCGCATGAGCCGGCGGTTCTCGGAGGCGGATCGTCGGTCGCGCTGCATGGGTCGCCGACTGTGGCGTGTGGGCAGCCCTCCGTCATGCCGCACTGGTCGCCGATCGAGGCACACCGTTCACTAGGCGAGGCGCGCGGGCCATCGGTCGCGGCACGCGGGTCGCTGATCGAGCCGCACAGGTCACCGGGGGTGACGTGCGAGTTGGCCGCAGGCGCTGAACTATCGGTGTCATCACCCGTGCCGCCGTTGACGCTGGCCGCGATGTGACGCGAACCGGGTACTGCGGGGAGTTCGCCGGGGCCGACGGCCAGTGCTGCGACCGAGCGTCCTTCGAGTGCGCCGGTGAGGCCACCGATGTGGTCGGCGTGCGGGTGGGTCAGGACAAGCAGGGGGATTCGGGTGATATGGAGGCGATCGAGGCAGGTGCGGATGGCACGGGGTTCCGGGCCGACGTCGATCACTATCGCGGCACCATCGCCGATCGACAGGACTAGCCCGTCTCCCTGTCCGACATCGCAGGCGGCAAGTACCCAGCCGGATGGTGGCCACCATGGGTGCCAGATCCGGAGGGGAAACAAGACGGCCGCTATCCCGAGAAATATTGCGGCCGCGAGTCGGCGCACGATGGCCGACCGTAGGGACCACACGAATACCGCAACGACTGCGGCGGTGATCGAGCCGCCGAACAAGCCACCGGGAAGGTCGATCGTCGCGCCGGGTATTCCTGCCGCGTGTTCGGCAATCGTCAGCAGCCACCACATCGGTGGTCCCGCACAGCGCAGAACCAATTCGGCGGGCAGTTGCCAGATACACGACAACACAGCACCGGTTGCGCCGATCACCGTGATCGGCGCGACAACAGGTGCGACAAGAACATTCGCGAGAACTGCCACAAGACTGAGCTGTCCGGTCAGCGCGACCATGAGCGGAGTGGTCACCACGAACGCGCCTGCCGACACGGCGACGATTTCGGCAGGCATCCGCCACCAACCGCGGGCGCGCAGCCAATCGGCCCAGCTGGGCGCGAGGAGTATCAAGCCGGCCGTGGCGACAACGGACAGCGCGAAACCGGCCCGCACGGCCAGCTCGGGCCATATCGCAAGCAGTCCGAGAACCGCCGCGCACAACGCGGGCAACGCCTGCTTCCTGCGACCGGTGACCAGTGCCAACAAGGTGATCGCGCCCATCGCACCGGCCCGCAACACACTGGGATCCGGCCGCGCCAGCACAATGAACATGAGCAACGCCGCCGCTGCGACCGTCGCGGCAAGACGTGGACCGAGGGTGAGGGCACGCACTACGAGCAGCACTACCGAGAGCAGAATAGTGAAGTTCGCGCCGCTGACGACGCACAGATGTTGCAGCCCAGCTATTTTGAACTCTTCCCGCACGTCCTCAGGCAATGCCGAAGTATCCCCCACGACGAGTGCGGGCAGCAGTCCGGCTGGATCCGCAGGTAGGGCACGAGACGCAGAGGCAGCGAAATCCGTACGCACCGCGGCGGCCACGCGTTGCCACCACGGCAGCCTTCCGACCACGACCGGCCGACCGAGTGCCCGCAACGTGACAACCGAAAGATCCTGATGCCACGGCTGATCTATTCGCGCGCGGAATTCGACCGGCCCGCCGGGCAATAGCTGCGCCCACTCCACACCCGAAGCCAGAATCACCACCACACCACCGGTCCGCACGGTCACCTCACCCTGCCGGTACTCGCGCAGCTCCGCGCGCAACGTCCACCGCCGCTCGCCCGCGAACGAATTGATGCGCACCGGTTTCGGATCATCGATCGGTGTCGCCACAACCCGCACCGACGCACCGATCGCTGTCCGCAACGGATGCGTGGCCACCCGATGCTCCCGCCACGCCCCCGCAATCGCGAACCCCATCCCGAGCAACACCGCCGCGAGCGCGACCACCGCGACGACCCGCCAACGTTCACTGCGGTGCGCAACCGCCCACAGCAACAACACCCACAACCCGATCGCCAGCACCGACAACCCCGCCGCGACCACAAGCCCAACCACCCACCCACCGGTGACCGCCACAATCGTTGCACCCCAACAACACAGCGTCGCAGGCAGCAGCCTCGCATCGAGCACCTGCGGCTCGTCATCCCGATCTTCGTCCCGGTTGTCGCTGTCGCCTGGTCGACGGTCTACCCCAGGCCCGCTACTCATCGGACATGCACCTCTCATGCGCCGCCGCGGAGGGCCTCTCGCCGCGTTGTGAAACCGGCGGACACTGCCGGTCTGTAGTCCTGGGTCTGCATAATCCCCGTGCTCGACCGACCGGCTCGCTCCCCTCGAGCCTCATACCTTCACCAACCCGCGCAGGCGGGCAAGTCGAGCGGGTCCGATGCCGTCTATTTCGCCGAGCTGTTCGATATCGGTGAAGCGGCCATTCTTGGTGCGCCAGGCGATAATTGCGCGGGCGGTCACCGGCCCGACGCCGGGCAACGCGTCGAGGTCGGACTCGGTCGCGATGTTGAGATCTATGCGGGCGGCGGTGGACGATGACGATGCGGAACCCACATGCGGCGCCGGGCGGGTAGCGGTGCGGCCGGCGCTGATGGTGGTGCTGCCCAATTGCATCGGCCCAGGACTTGGGCCGATGGCGCCGACCAGCACCTGATCGCCGTCCTGCAAGCGCTGGGCCAGGTTGAGCCCGCTGAGATCGGCGCCTTCTTTCACACCGCCCGCCGCCGTGATGGCGTCAGCCACTCGAGATCCGTTCGGTATCCGCAACAGGCCGCCGTTGTGCACCAGACCGACAACACTGACGACCAGTTCGACGCCGGTGACGCCCTCGGGGCCGTCGGGCAAGACCGCCGCTGCACCGGCTGGCGTAGCCACAATCGGCGCCGAGGTCAGCTGTGCCGAGGCGCGAACACCGGTCGTCGTGCGTACCGCGGGCATCGGTGGAACGGGCTGCGCGACAGGCCGTTCCCGCAACACCACCACCGTCGCCGCGAGCACCGCCGCCAGCCCGACCAAGGCCAAAGTCACCACACCCCGCCAGCCCGGATCGAACCGCGCACCCCGAAACCGCTCTGGCACAATCCGGTCCCGCCACATCGAGCGACTCCCTGCCTCCGCCAGCCACCCTGGCACGCGGACCTCACCGTCCCCGCCTGCCAGGTCGTGTTCGCCACCGGGCTCACCGTCCGACCCATCCGACTCCATTTCTCTCGCCGGCAACCGGTCGTCATCCCATCGCCCGCCGCCGCGCACACCCTCTACCCGCCCGATCTGCCCCACCCGCTGCGCCTTTCTCGATAGCTGCACTCCACCTGGGGACTGTGTCTCCCGTGCCCGCTCGCCGCCTTCCGATCGCCCATGGGCTACGGGCAGCGCGATACCCCTTGGCCGCCCACGACCTTCTGCCGGGTCGTTTTCTCCGACCAGCTCGCCCTCGCTCGCCGCTGCGGCGATCTCTGTCGCCGACAATCGCGTATGACTGCCGTCCCTCGATGACGGTGTGGGCTCGACCGCGCCGCGAATCCCGAACCCGGCTGTCCTGCTCGCGCCGACCCGGCTCGTCAGTTCGCTGAGGCGCTGGCGGACTCGCCGGCGTTCGTCGTGTCGTGACATGGCGGTGACGGTATTGCGATTCGAATTCCTGGGATCCGCGCTGAACAGCGGATTCGATGGGTCTGTTGATAACCGCGGGGCTGTGGACAACCGCGCCGCGAACGAAACCGACGAAGACAGACCGGTCGGTACTATTCAGAGGGTTGCCAGCACAGCGTTCGAGTTCACGAAGGGACCGGCCGATGTCGGCGAGGCGAGTGTGACACGACTGCCGCACTACGCGGCGATGCTGGCGATGGCGGGTGTCCTCCCCAGCGACGAACAGGGCTGGGCCTACGAAGCCAAATTCGACGGCATTCGCGCCATCGGCTACATCGAGGACGACCTGCGACTGATGTCGCGCAACGACAAGAACATCACCGCAGCCTGGCCCGAGATCGCAGACATCGCTCCCGCAGCCCCTCGATTCGTCGTCGATGGCGAAATCGTCGCCTTCACGGCCGACGGCAGACCTTCGTTCGAGGCCCTGCAACCTCGGATGCACCAGCGCAATCCCGCAAAGATCCACGCGCTCGCCAAGGCCGTCCCGGTCACGTACCTGATCTTCGACCTACTGCACATCGGTGATCGATCGCTGATCGGCCTGCCCTACCAGCAGCGCAGGCAGCTGCTGGAACAGCTCGGCCTCGACGGCCCGCACTGGCAGGTCCCACCCCGCCTGCCCGGCGCCGGTGCCGACGAGCTCGCCGAATCGAAGCGCCGCGGACTGGAAGGCATCGTCTGCAAACGCCTCGACAGCCCCTACCTCTCTGGACGACGCAGCGAATTATGGACGAAGGTCAAGAATGTTCACGATCAAGAAATCGTGATCGTCGGGTGGCGACCGGGCACCGGTCGCCGCGCAGGAGGTATCGGCTCGCTGCTGATGGGAGTTCACGACGCCACCGGAAAGCTGGTCTACGCCGGAGGTGTCGGTACCGGTTTCACCGACACGATGCTCGATGCACTGCAGACGAGACTTCTACCCCTGCAACGCAAAACGGCCACCGTGGCGGCCGATGTCAAAGATGCGGTCTGGGTGGAGCCCGAACTCGTCGGCGAAGTCGTCTTCGCCGAATGGACCGGCGACGGCCGACTCCGACACCCCTCCTGGCGCGGGCTGCGCCCCGACAAGTCACCGCGTGAAGTCATTGCGCCTCCATTGCAATAAATGCAACTTGCTCGACGTCAGGGAATTCGAACCGGAGCGAAGTCCACGTCGGCAGGGGTGCCGGCGACGGATACCGAGGCCGGTGATTCGAGGGGTTCCCCTCCGGATGGGGTGGTCCGGTCATCGTCCGGGCCGTCTCAACCGGAGAGGAACCCTGTACACCCCGAGTTCGGTTGCGGTGTCGCTGAACTCGGGGTGCGCCGGTGGCATGGCCGCTGAGTGTCGGCGCATGGCATCTACCTCCGTTTCGGGTCGGCAGCACGTGCTGCCTGATGGATCGGGGTCGGATTGCGGTTAGGTGTAGAGCCTCGCGATGAAGGCGTTCATGTTGTCCCGGACCCGTTCGACCTTGGTTTCCACGGAAATGAGGTCTTCGCGGTACCGATTACCGAGTGCGGGCGTTCTCTTGCCGCGCGCATACAACGAACACGCGAGGTCAGTGCACATATAGGTGCCGACCGAGTTGCCGCGGCGGCCGGACTCGCCCGCCTTGTGCGCGGTCATCAACGAGACACCCTTGCTGGTGTGCGTGGTCATGCAGATCGCACACATCTGAGCTCGGCCGAACCCACCGGTTTCGTAGCGCAGTGCGACACCGATGAGGCGATCATCTTCCTGCGGGACGACGAGGTAGCCGCGTCCGGGCAGCGACGGATCGCCCCAGCCGAGGAAGTCCAGGTCATCCCATGGACGATCGTCCAGGTCCCGAGGTGCGGGCAGCTTCTTGGCGGTGGTTTTGGAACAGTTGACGAACGACGACCTGATGTCGCGTTCGGTGACGGCTTTCATGAGAGCATCGACTCCTTCGGTTGATCGGTTGACAAACCGAAGTGACGTTACAGCTGGTCGCAGCATCGAACAAAGGAATTTTCCCGGTCATGGCGCCGGGTCAGACCCGGCGCATCACCGAGACCACCTTGCCGAGCACCACGGCCTCGTCGCCGTCGATCACAGCGTAGGCGGGGTTGCGCGGCTCCAGATACACGTGGCCGTTGCGGCGGCGATACACCTTGACGGTCGCCTCGCCGTCGATCATCGCGGCGACGATCTCACCCGAGTGGGCTTCATGCTGTTTCCGGATCACCACGATGTCACCGTCGCAGATTGCGGCGTCGATCATCGAGTCACCGCGCACTCGCAGACCGAAAACCGCACCGCGGCCGACGAGTTCGCGCGGCAGCGTCATCATGTCGTCGGTGTGCTCCTCGGCGAGGATGGGACTGCCCGCGGCGATGTCACCGACAACCGGCACGGCCACCGAGTCGTCCGACGACTCCCGCGGCGCGGCAGCAGCAAGAAACATCCGGACATCGATCGGCCGCGACATCATCTGGCTGCGGCGCAGGAAACCCTTGTCCTCCAGGCTTTTCAGATGCTTGGACACCGACGAGGAGGAACGCAGCCCCACCGCATCGCCGATCTCCCGTGTGTTGGGCGGATACCCGTGCCGGACAACGCAGTCCCGAATCGTGGTGAGAATCTGCTGCTGTCGCACTGGCAGCGTCGAGGTGTCGAGGTGCTCGAACGCGTCGAGGTGGTCGGATCCGGTCACCCGGAAATCGTAGATGGCACACCGAACCCACCAGCCGCACAGCATGGACCGACCATCGGCGTGTCGCCGACCTACCACCGAGTTCCCTCCGCATCCACTCCTGCGCCGCCGACCTCTGGCCACGCGGCATCGAACGGCACCACGGCGGGCAATCCTCGCGCTTCGCCGCAGTCACGGCCCATTCGCCAATGGATCGTCGTGGCGGAGGTCTGTCAGGGCAGGGTTTTGGCGAAGCAGTTGGAGAGAGGGAGGGGTTCGTAGGGGGAGAACAGGGGGATTCGGTGGTAGCCGCTGCGTTCGTAGAAGCGGACCGCTTCGGGCTGGAGGTGGCCGGTTTGCAGGATCAGGCGAGGTTGGCCGAGTTCGCGTGCGGCAGCTTCCGCGGCGGCGAGCAGGCGGGCGGCGACGCCCGAGCCGCGGTGGGCGGGGCGCACGAACATGCGCTTCAACTCCAGGTCGCCCGCATTCCATCGCACCGCGGCATGCCCGACCGGCTCGCCCGAATAGGCGACGAATGTCCGGTGCACCGTCGCGGGATCGACCGCTTGCGGATTGACGCGCAACTGCTCGGCCAGATAGGCATACCGGGGGCCGACTTCGGCAGCCATCTCCGCACGAAGGATTACCGCGTCCTGATGCTCCCAGTCCGTCGACTCCACAGTCAGCGGCGGACGGGTCGGCGGCTTCGCAGAGCTCGTCATATCGCGACCCTAACCCACCCCACCTCCACTGAACCCCTTTGCGATCAAGCAGATTGGTTTACTCACCGAGGGCCGACGGGCGGGTGATTCAGGCGCAGCCGCCGGGGACAACCAGGACACCGACGGCTCCGTGGCCGAGATGGACACCGAGGGCGGGGCCGAATTCGGCGATGATGAGTTCACGGATGCCGGGGACGAGGTCGCGGAGTTGGGTGGCAACGGTGTTGGCCACTTCTTCCGCGCCGAGATGTTGGACGGCTACCGCGGCGCCGTCGTCGCCTGCCGCATCGACTGCTGCCGCGACGAGTTTGGCATAGGCCTTGGAGCGAGTGCGGACCTTTTCGCGAAGCTCGAGACGGCCCTCGACGATCTGCAGCAAGGGTTTGGTGACCAGTTCGCTGCCGAAAAATGCGGCAGCGCTGCTCAATCGGCCGCCACGGCG
Source organism: Nocardia sp. NBC_00403 (assembly GCF_036046055.1). Classification (NCBI taxonomy): domain Bacteria; kingdom Bacillati; phylum Actinomycetota; class Actinomycetes; order Mycobacteriales; family Nocardiaceae; genus Nocardia; species Nocardia sp. NBC_00403. Next base: position 3,068,815 of record NZ_CP107939.1, on the reverse strand, counting down.
CAGCTGTTCGGTGCGGTTCACCAAGATGAAGGTGCGTGCGCGGCTCGACGCGGCAACGGCGGTGTCGTAGACGATGTCCAGTGCGGCGCCACCGCGGGCTCGGCGGGCCGCCGCCAGCACAGGCAGCCCGGTGGCCAGGCCGGCGCCGAGCGAGTCGACCAGACGCACGCGGTCGGCGGCGTCCATATCGCGGACCGCCTGCCTGCCCGCCTCCCAGGTCCCCGAGAGCTGGCGCGAAATATGCACCGCGACAACACCGTCACCACCGCTGCGCTCCAGCGCTTGCTCGTAGACCACACGCAGTTCGCCGGGCGAGGCGGCCGAGGTGGTCACGGTGTCTGAGGAGTAGTCGATATCGATGGGGTCGACGCCCTCACGGATCGCGCGATCACCCACCAGGACATGCAGCGGTACGACGGCGATGTCCAGCTCGTCGACGAGCTCGGCGGGGAGGCTGGCGGAGGAATCGGTGACGACCACAACGGCCAACTACCGAACCTCCTGCAAGGTCTTCACCATCGCAGTGGCCACCGCGGTGTGTCCGGCCCAGCCCCAGTGGATGCCGTCGGGGTTGGCCTCACCGGAGAAGATGTTGTCGCGCACCGCTTCGCCGAGATCGACCAGCGGCACCGAGGTCTTGGCCGACCATCGGCGCAGCGCCTGCACCGCGCGCTCGCGGCCCGAGTGCACGCGACCGTAGGCAGCGCAGTTGTGCACCGACGGCAACACCGCGACGACCGGCAGGTCGGGACGCAAGTGCGACAGCGCTTCCCGCGACTGCTCCAGGTAATCGACGCTCACCCTCGGCGGCAGCGCCACCGGACGGCCGAGCTTCGATAGCTTCGGCTGCAGCCAGTTGTAGGTGCCGCGCACCGCGCGGCGAATGGCAGGCGGACGCACGTAGCGGATCAACTCACGCAACGCGGTCGGCAGCGGTGACGGCAGCGTGTCCATCCCGCCGACCGCGAACACCACCGCACCCGCACGCGGGACCGCGGCCCACACCCGAGGATCGCCGATCAGCGCCCAATACGCATCCCGGCAGGTCCAGCCGATCCGTCCGACCAGCTCGACATCCCAATCGAGTTCGGCGCCGACAAGGTTCGGCCAGATCTGCGGATGATCCGCAGGCAACCCGCCCTTCGGGCCGAAGTAGGACAGCGAGTCCGCGATCACCAGCAACACCGGCCGCGCCGCAGACTGCTTCGCCGCGACGATCGAGTCCGTGCCGGAAGTCACAGCGGCATCTGCATCCGCCGAGTCCGCACCAGCAGCCGCCGGCGCGTCGACCCCGGCAGCTCCAGCCGAGTCCGCGCCGGCAGCCACAGATGACTTCTCGACCGCCACGGCGGAGTCCACCTCGGCCAACGCGGCCGAGCCAGGCCCAGTAGCCGCATCGGAGGCCGCGCCGGCAGCCACAGTGTGCACGGCTGCGGCGGAACTGCCGGATTCGCTTGCTGTGGTATCGGATTCGGTATCCGAAACCTCGGCAATGGACGGGGCGGTTCCCGCTACCGCGGACGCCGCGTCGATAGCCGGGGCCGCCGAGCCCGCGTCGTTCAATGGTGCCGCGGCGGTTTCGGTAGGCGCGCCTGCACCCTCATCCGACCTGACCGCGTCGGCCACCGATACCGGGTTGGGTGCGGATTTCATTGTGGCAGAGGAAGACTCTCCACCAGAAGTCGCAGGGTCGACGGCAGCAGCCACCGAATCCGCCGTGGGAGTTACGGAATCGGTGGCTCCTGGAGGTTCTCCGGCAGCGGGCGCGACCGCACCTCCCCCGGATTCGGCTGCACCGGATGCGGACTCACCTGCACCAGACACCGACCCAACAGCGTCGGACACAGGTTTCGCGGCACGGGCTACCGCCTCAGCAGCACCGGACACGGACTCACCAGCACCAGCCACCGAACCGGCAGCGCCGGATGCGGATTCGACTGCACCACCGGCGCTGGACGCGGATTCTGCTGCGGTGGACGCAATCTCGGTTACGTCACGCGCGGACTCCGCGGCGTTCGCCTCGGCCTCCGCGGCGGCTACGGGTTCGACCGGCTCGACAGGCTTCTTGACCGGAGGGGGTCCGAACAGCGCATCGGGGACAGCCCGTTCGGGCTTGGCCGATATGCGCCGGAACAGTTCATCCGGAACCTGTCGAATCGGTTCTTCAGAGGACATCGGGGGCCACCTTCGCCGCTGCGTTCCACACATCCAGGCGCCAACCGGGTTGATCGATGCTCGGGCCGTGGCTGCTCAGCTGCACCCAGCTGGTGTTGGCCAAGCCCCCAAGGGCAGGCCAGTTCCGCGGCGGCAGGTCGAGCAGCGCGGCCGTGAGGGCGGCGATCAGCCCGCCGTGCGCCACCAGGATGATAGTCCGGCCCGGCCAATCCTGCCGGTCGGCAAACAATTCTTGTACCACCGGAAGTGACCGCGCACCGACCTCGAGTTTGCTCTCACCGCCGGGCGGGGTGTACGTCGCGTCCAATCGCCAGGCCACGCGGGCACCGGGGTAGTCGGCGTCCACGTCGAGGTGGGTCAGGCCCTCCCAGTCGCCGAGGTCGGTTTCGCGCAGCCGCGCATCCTTGACGACCGGCACCGTGGTGTGTTCGGCCAGCGCAGAGGCGGTGTCGAAGGCACGCCGCAGATCGGAGGACACGATCGCGATCGCGTTGCGCGAGACCAGCTCACGGGCAGCCTCTTTCGCTTGGCGGCGGCCCAGTTCGGTCAGGTCGGTGTCGATCTGGCCTTGCATCCGATCGGTGGCGTTCCATTCGGTCTGCCCGTGCCGCAACAGGATCAGGGTGCGGACGCCGGCATGTCTGCTCACTCGGAGTCGTCCCCCGCTTCACCGCGCACAGGCTCGCCGTTCACGGATTCACCATTGCTCGCGACCGGCAGCTGCTGCGGCGCGCCGATGCCGGCCACGGGAACCACCGGGCAGTCCTTCCAGAGCCGTTCCAGCGCATAGAAATTGCGCTCGTCGTTGTGCTGGATGTGCACCACCACGTCGACGTAGTCGAGCAGCGCCCAGCGACCCTCGCGGGTGCCCTCGCGCCGGACCGGCTTGTGCCCGGCCTCGCGGAGCTTCTCCTCGATATTGTCGACGATGGCGTTCACCTGCCGCTCGTTGGGCGCGGAGGCGATCACGAAGCAGTCGGTGATCACCAACTGCTCGGAGACGTCGAGCACGACGACGTCGGAAGCCAGCTTCTCGTCGGCCGCACGTGCGGCAACCTGCGCCATCTCCACCGATTCGACAGATGCGCTCATGCCGCAACCTCGCTGTGCTTGCTCACGTTCAGCTACCTTCCGCTCCTGCGGTCACGTAAAGGTGCCGCTTCGATATGTACTGCACAACCCCGTCGGGGACGAGGTACCACACCGGCCGATTCTCGGCCGCGCGGCGACGACATTCGCTCGACGAGATCGCCAAGGCCGGGATTTCGATCATGGTCACCGCGTCGACCGGCAGGTCGCGCAGATGCTCCGCGAGATGATCGGCATTCAGCTCATACCCCGGTCGACTCACCCCGACAAACTTCGCCAGTTCGAACAGTTCGGACCAATCCTGCCATGTCAGGATGTTGGACAGAGCATCCGCTCCGGTGATGAAGTACAGCTCGGCGTCCGGATGCTTGCTGCGCATCTCACGCAGGGTGTCGACGGTGTAGGTGACTTTTCCCCGGTCGATGTCGGCCCTGCTGACCGAGAATCGCGGGTTGGAGGCGGTCGCGATCACTGTCATCAGATAGCGATCCTCGGCCGGGCTGACCTGTTTGTCTGCTTTCTGCCATGGCTGTCCGGTCGGGACGAAGATCACTTCATCGAGGTCGAATCGATTCGCGACCTCGCTGGCGGCGACCAGGTGACCGTGATGGATGGGGTCGAATGTGCCGCCCATCACGCCTAGCTTGCGTTGGCGCCGACCTGTCTCGTGCATGAGTGCCGAGCTTAACGGGTTACCCGCGTGCGAGGTCGTCGAGCGTGCACGGAACCGGCTGCACGAGCGGGTGCGCGACGCACCGATCCGCTGTCAACTGCTGACGACTGCCCGCAGACCTGGCTTCAGCACACCGTCGAGCGCCGACCACGGCACGGTGATGTCGATGTAGCCCATCGCGTGCGACGCGATCTCGCCGAGATAGATGCGCATACCCGCCGGGGTCGCGACCCAGCGCTCATAGTTCTGCACCCTCGGCTCGAGATCTTCCTTGAAGTAGAAATTCGTGCCGACCCGCGTCTTCGGCAGCAGTTCCGCCGCCTGTATAGAGAGCACGTTCAGTCCCTGCTGCAGGTCGGTGAACAGATCGGGCAGGGTGAGCGCCGTCGCGGTGTCGACATTGGTCACGTGGGTGGCCTTGTAGGTGGCCGGATGAGCGCCGCCGGTGTCGACCTCGATCCCCAGCACGCCGCTGAGCACATGACGGCCGATTCGGGCGACCTCGCTGCGGAACCCGGTGACCTTGATGTCCGGGCCCGCGTCCCGGATGAACTTGTCAGCCTCGGCGTGCATCCCATTGTCGAATTCGGTTCGCGCGTCCTCTTTCCCACCGGCGACCTGCGGCAGATCGACGCTGTATCCCACGCCCTCCAAGCGCACCGTGGTCGCGGTGAACCCCCAGGTCGTGTCGGGCGCGGGCGACCCAGCAGCGGCGGACGTGGCGGACACCGTGGTGGCCGGGGCGGCCTGATCGGTGGATCCACACGCAGTGAGCACGGCGGCCAGCGCTGCGGCCACGATGGCGGCGACGGTCTTCTTCATTCGCGGAACCCTCCCAGACGATGCCCGGTACAGCCTAGTGATTCGCGGCCGGATCGTCGGTGGACGACTGCCCGCATGTCGCAGCAGCGATCAGGAGCCGACGACCGCCCGCATGCCCGGCTTCAGCACACTGTCCAGCTCGGACCACGGCACCGTGATCTCGATCTTGCCCAACGCGTGCGGCCTGATTTCGCCGAGCACGATCCGCATGCCCTCTGGAGTGGCCAGCCAGTTCTCGTAGTTCCGCTCCTCGGGGGCGATGGCTTCCTTGCGGTAGTCCGCGCCGGCCCGTGCCTTCGGCACCAGCAGCGCGGCCTGCGCCGACAGTGCCTCCAAACCCGTGCGTGTGTCGGTGAACAGGGTGGTCAGCGTGATCGGTTGACCAGTGTCCACGTTCGTCACGTGGGTCCCGTAGAAGTTGTTCGGATGCGCGGCGCCCTGCGCGTACACGATGACGACCAGCTCGCCGCTGAGGACGTGCGTGCCGATGTGCACAGATTCCCCTAATCAAGGAGTAATGGACGTCAGGAGTCCGGTGCACCCGTGTCGTCGACTTCGCGCCGCATATCCGCCAACTGGCTGTGGGTGTGCGCGAGTTCGTTGGTCACCTCGGCCGACGGCGCGGTGCCTGCGAGCTGTTCCAGTTCGGCGAGCAACCCACCCATCGTCGCCAGCCAGGGTCGCTCGTCGGATTCCGCGCTTCGGCTCCATACCTGCACCCAGGCGGCCGAGCGCAGGCACCTGGCCCGCGAACCCACTCGGCCGAGCGCGCCCCAGAGCTGAGCGGCACGCAGATAGGCCACCAGCGCCTGGTCGTCTTCGTCGCAGTTTTCCAGCGCGGTGGCCGCCGCCCAGGCAAGGTCGGCCTGTAGCTCGATGCGTTCGGGGTCGTCTTGAACCAAACGTGCGGCTTCGACGAATTGCCGTGCCGCAGCGCGGAATCGGCCGAGCCTGCGCAGTGATTCGGCATACTGCCTGCGCAGCACGGCCATCTCGGCGGCCGGGTAGGGCGCCTTTCCCGCGGCAATCGGCTGCTCGAACAATGCGGCGGCCTCGCCGTGCCGTCCGGCCCGGTGGAAGGCACGCGCCGCGACGAAGGTGAGATGCACGGCGTCTGCGTCGGAAATCCCCTCCCATCGCGCGACGGCGTCGAGGGCCGCATCGGCCAATTCGGATTCGCGCCCCGGCTGCCCGGACAACACCATGACGAGCTGCGAACTCAGCCGCGCCAGGTGCTCGGCAGGCAATACGGTCGCGCCGATCGACAGTGCCCGCCGCAGATGCCGTTCGGCGACCGCAGGCCGGTCGATGAGCCGGGCCGCGGCCAGACCTGCCAGCCACAGTGCCTCGGCCTCCCGTTCGGTGGCAGCGGTGACCCGCGCTGCTGCGGTGGCGGGGCGGGCTGGGCGCGGCAATGTGTTGAGCAGACCCAGGGGAAGGTGTTCGAGCAACGTTTGTTGTGCCAGTCGCGTCGCGACGCGGGCACCGACAACGGTGCTGTCGTTGCGGGCATCGAAGCGGTCCGACAGCTCACCGATCTCGATCTCGAGGTCTGCGCGCACCGAGTACACCGTTCCGGCGCCGATGGCGAGATCACCGAGGCCGAGGGCTTCGAGTCTGCGTAGCAGCACCGACACTCCCGCCGTGAACGACAGCCGGGCGGCGGCGTCGGCGCCCCGATCGGTCAGCCACGCGGCGTGCGCGGTGAGGATGTCGAGGCCGCGCGCTTCGTTGCCGGTGAGAGCACAGAACTCGATGTGTTCGGCGACCGAGTGCCGGAGATCGGGGCTGTGTCGGACCAGTGGATACCCGGTCAAGTGCGCATTGCGCGCTTGCGCGGTGCGGCCGGTGCGCACCAGCGGAAGCAATGCGTGCGCGAGCACCTGGTGCGGCTGCTCCGCGCAGCTGCGCGCACCGTCGAGAACCGGCCGCCAGTGGGCGAGTGCGGCCTCGTCGTCACCGGCCCGGGCGCTATTGACGCCCCATTCGTTGCGTTCGCACGCTTCGCAGTCGGACATGCCGTCGCGCGGCGCGACCATCGCGGCCTCGAGCAGGCGCGCAGCCTGCTCGTGCTCGCCCAGTTCCCGAGCCAGATCCGAGCGCAGCGCGAGCACCGGACGGGCACTGTATCCGTGCTGGCGATAACGGTTTTCGAGCTCATCGAGCCACCGATAGGTTGTCGGAAGCGGCACCGCGGGGTTGCCGATCAATCCCGACGTCATCCACTTCAGATACCAGTGCACCGACGGCGCGATGGCGCCGAGTTCGGCAGGAAAGTCATCGTGGATCCGCAACAATCTGGCGTAGACGACCGGAGCCAGATCCCGTTCGCCCCCTTGCGCGTACGCCTTGGCCAACTCCAGCAGCACCGCCCCCTCCAAGGCCCGGTCCGGCCCTACCTCAGCGGCCGCGGCGAGCATCTCCAATCGCTGCGTTCGCCCGCGCCCGTCCGGCAGCGAACAACTGAGCGCCAATGCGCTGCGGATCTCTGTCGCGTCCATCTCACGCCTCCCCTACCTGTCTCATATCACCCACACGCCACCTCAACCTCACTCCGCCGCGGCCCACCGACCGAGCCTTGTGTCGCCCAGTCGAGGAATTCACCGAAAGCTCGGTTGACCAGCAGAGTGTCGGCCGGACGCAGCGGACGGTAGGTCATCGATAGCGCTCGGCCGTAGCGGGATTCGATCGCCGCCACGGCGAGGGCGGGGTCGGCGATTCGGCTCAGTCCGCGGACCACAGGTCTCGGCCACCGTGAGGCAGGCGAGCAGCCCGGCGTTCTGTTCACCATGGCGACCGATAGTGCTGCTACCCGCCAATGGTCGGCTTAACGAAAGCTTGACAACCTTCAGGCGGTGGGGCGTTTCGACTTCGGCAGCTTGCTCACGACGGCGTCATAGGACTGGTCGACGAGTTCGGTGAGCTCGTCGTCGGGAACCGCGCCGCCGAGCTCGACACTGTTCCAGCCGTACCTGCCGATGTAGGCGGAGGCCGCTACGTCCTGCGGGTAGACCCGGATCAGCTCGTCGGCTTCCTCCCGGTTGCGGCCGCATTTGAGCCCGACCGAGGTCGAGCCCAGGAACGCGAAGATCTTGTCGCCGACCTTGGCGACGATATCGCCCTCCCACGGTTCGTCCTGCCAGGCGCCGGGTTTCGCCAGGCAATACTCCAGCAGTTTCGTCTCATCCATGTCGGCTCCTTACACCGGCAGCAGCCGAGACACCACCGCGGTCAGCTGGCTGGCGGAGCGACATTCGTGCATCTCGATCACCTGCTGGTACTTGTCGGCGGCGGAATCGCCGGAACCCCAGTTGGTTCGCATCTCCGGATTGAGCCAGTGCGCGTGCTTGGCGGTGCGCACCAGCGACCGCAACGTATCCAGTTCGGGGTCACGGTAATTGGTGCGTGCGTCACCGAGGATCAGCAGTGAGCTGCGGGCAGTGACGGCATCGGGAAAGTCTCTGACGAATCCGGCCAGCGCGTTGCCGTAGTCGGAGTGTCCGTCCATGCCGACGACAGCCGCCTCGGTGAAGATCCGGGTCATCGCAGTGTCGAGCTGCGTGCGCGGATCGAAGAATCGGGTGACCTCATCGGTCTGGTCGACGAACGCGAAAATCCTTACTCGCGAGAATTGTTCGCGCAGCGCGTTGACCAGCAGCAGGGTGAAGTTGCTGAAGCCGGCCACCGAGCCGGACACGTCGCACAGCAGGACCAGCTCCGGACGGCCGGGCCGCGGCTTGCGATTCACCAGGTCGATGGGCACGCCACCGGTCGACATCGACTTCCGCAGGGTTTTGCGCAGATCTATCTCGCCGCGACGGGAATGTCTGCGCCGCACCGCGAGTCGAGAGGCGAGGATGCGCGCGAGTCTTTGGGTGCTGCGCCGCATCGCGATCAGCTCGGATTCCGAGGCGCGCAGGAAATCGACGTCCTCGGATTGCCGCGAGACGGCGTAGCTCGCGACGCGTTCGCGGCCGATCCGCTCGGCCACCCGCCGCCGGGTTTCCGCTTCCACCGACGCACGGAACCCGTCGATGCGCCCGCGAGCGGCCCGCCTGGTGATCTCGGTGTCGAACGCGCTGGCGTCCGGCCCGGCCGCCAAGCGGGCCAGGATCTTGGCAAGCAAGGTTTGCGGCTGCACGTCTTTCAATGCCTTGTAGGCCGAGAACGACGACCCACTCGCGGACTGATACTGACCGAGCTGCTCGACAAGCTGGGCGGCCAGCGCCTCCAGCTGTGCCTCGGCCGATTCCTGGGCCAGCAGTTCCGCGAGCAATTCCCGCAGGGCTTGGATGTCTACCTCGCCCGAGGCCGTCGTGGGAATCTCGACCTCGTCGCCTACCGCGGTGCGCTCACCCACCGCGATCGGAAACCACAGGTCGAACAGCCCGTCGAAGGTCGTGCGATGTGTGGTGCGGCGCAGCAACGCACACGCCAGCCCCTCGCGCAGCACGTCACGGTCCATCAGGTCGAGCACGGTCACCACCCGGCCCGCGTCCACGGTCTCCGACGGACCCACCGGAATACCGCGCGTCCGCAGCGCTTCGACGAATCCGACCAGGTGCCCGGGTAATCCGTGCGGCGCACTCATCAGCGCGGCGTCCGCAGGGATCGATCCCGTAGACATGGCTCAGGCCAGCTTCAGCTCGGCGACCGCACGCTGGTGGTCGGCCTGATGCTTGAGCACGACGCCGAGCGTGGCGCGCACGGTCTTGTCGTCCAAGTCGGTCAGCCCGAGCGCGAGCAGCGTGCGACCCCAGTCGATCGATTCGGCGACCGAGGGCAGCTTCTTGAGCTGCATATCGCGCAGCACGTGCACGATTCGCACCAGCTGGGCAGCGACCGCGGCGGACAGCTCCGGCACCCGGCTGGCCAGGATGCGGCGCTCCAGCTCTTCGTCCGGGAAGTCCAGGTGCAGGTAGAGGCAGCGACGCTTGAGTGCCTCGGACAGTTCGCGGGTGGCGTTGGAAGTCAGCACCACGAACGGTTTGCGCTCGGCGGTAATGGTCCCCAATTCCGGGACGGTGACCGCGAAATCACTGAGCACCTCGAGCAGCAGACCCTCGATCTCGACGTCGGCCTTGTCGGTCTCGTCGATCAGCAGCACCGTAGGTTCGGTGCGCCGGATCGCGGTCAGCAGTGGCCGGGTGAGCAGGAACTCCTCGGTGAAGACGTCGGCTTTCGTTTCTTCCCAGTCGTTTTCGCTGGAGGCCTGGATGCGCAAAATCTGCTTGGCGTGGTTCCACTCGTACAGTGCGCGGGCCTCGTCGACACCCTCATAGCACTGCAGGCGCACCAATTCGGCGCCTGCGGTCTGCGCGACCGCCCTGGCCAGCTCGGTCTTTCCGACACCGGCCGGACCCTCGATCAACAGCGGCTTGCCGAGCCGGTCGGCCAGGAAAACCGAAGTGGCGGTGGCCTTGTCGGCCAAGTAGCCGGTGGTCGCGAGCCGTTCGATCACATCGTCGACCGACGTGAAAATCGGCTGCTGCGGTACTTCCGCCACGGGTTGTCCTTCCTCGGGTGCGCGGAACGAGCCGCCGCACTCCTTATCTACCAGAGCTCTAAACCGGCCGGATCTGGCCGTCGCCCCACACGATCCACTTGGTGGAGGTCAGTTCCGGCAACGCCATCGGGCCGCGGGCATGCAGCTTCTGGGTGGAGATGCCGATCTCCGCGCCGAAGCCGAACTGCTCGCCGTCGGTGAACGCGGTGGACGCGTTCACCATGACCGCGGCGGCGTCGACTCGGCTGGTGAACTCGCGGGCCGCGGCGACCTCGCCGGTGACGATGGCTTCGGTGTGGCCGGTGCCCCAGGTGTTGATGTGCTCGACGGCCGCGTCCAGGTCGTCGACCACCTTCAGCGCGATGTCGAGGGTCAGGTACTCCTCGCCCCAGTCCTTCTCGTTGGCGGGCACCAGACCGGGCAGGTCACCGTGGACGGTGACGCCGTGCCGTTCCAGCGCCTCGATCAGGCGTGGCACCGCGGTGGTGGCGATCGCGTCATCGATGAGCACCGTCTCGATGGCGTTGCACACGCTCGGGCGGCGGGTCTTGCCGTTGATCAGGATGTTCTCGGCCATCTCCAGGTCGGCGGCGGCGTGCACGTAGACGTGGCAGTTGCCGGTGCCGGTCTCGATGGTCGGCACCGTCGCGTCGCGGACCACGGCATTGATCAGACCGGCGCCGCCGCGCGGGATCACCACGTCGACCAGGCCTCGCGCCTGGATAAGGTGCGTCACGCTGGAGCGGTCGGCGCTGGGCAGCAGCTGCACGGCGTCTTCCGGAATGCCTTGCGTGGCAAGCGCTTCCCGCAGCACGGCGACAAGGGCGCTGTTCGAATGCGCCGCCGAGGACGAGCCGCGCAGCAGCACGGCATTGCCGGACTTCAGCGCCAGCCCGAACGCGTCGACGGTGACATTCGGCCGCGCCTCGTACACCATGCCGACCACGCCGAGCGGCACCCGCACCTGGCGGATCTCCAGCCCGTTGGGCAGCGTCGAACCACGCACCACTGTCCCGATCGGATCCGGCAGCCCGGCGACCTGCCGCAGCCCGGAGGCAATGCCGTCGATCCTGGCCTTGGTCAGCCGCAGCCGGTCCAGCAGCGACTCCTCCACGCCCGACGACTTCGCGACCAGCAGATCTTCGAGATTGGCGTCGAGCACCCGGTCTGTGGTGGCGAGCAGCGCATCGGCCGCGGCATGCAGCGCGGCATCCTTCTGCGCAGTGGTCAGACGAGCCAGCGCACGGGAGGCGACGCGAGCCTTGCGCGCGGCCTCGTGCACCACTTCGCGAGTATCCTGCTCGGTCGTCGTACCTGACGTCATGGGTACAGCCTACGCACCCGGTTTTGCACCGGTTTCACCCACTCGAGGCCCCGGTACAGCTGCGCTGCCACTTGTTAGAGGGCGATACAAAGCCGGGGTAGCGCGCGAACGGCAACGCCGTGCCCACCACGTTGAACCCACTGGGGACCTCACACCGGCCGGGTCGCCGGTGCCGAGGCACACGCCGCACCCCTATGTGACACGTAGCTGCGCGGGCTGGGACTACCGTCGCGCGTATGACCGCCGACCCGAGCAAGCCCGCAATCGCCGTGCTTGGCAGCATCAATATGGACCTCGTCACCACCACCGAGCAGCGCCCCGCTCCTGGGGAGACCGTGCTCGGCACCGGGTTCGCCATGGTGCCCGGCGGGAAGGGCGCCAATCAGGCGATCGCGGCTCAGCGAGCAGGCGGGGCTGTCGAATTCCTCGGCGCGGTCGGTGACGATGTCTTCGCCGGGGCGCTGCGGGGCGTGCTGAACGATTCGGGCGTCGGCACCGGGCGATTGCGCACCGTCACCGGTCCGAGCGGAATCGCCGCGATCGTGGTCGATGCGGGCGGCGAGAACAGCATCATCGTGGTCGGCGGGGCCAATGCCGCCATGACGGCACTCACCGACGCGGATCTGGCCGTGATCGCGGCCGCCGATATTCTGCTGTGCCAGTTGGAGATTCCGGTAGACACCGTGGCAGCCGCGGTCATGCATGCCAGCGCGAACAGGACCGTTGTGGTGCTGAATCCTTCTCCGGCACAACATCTGATGGCCGACCTGTGGGCACATGTCGATGTGGCGGTGGTGAATTCGGGCGAGGCCAGACACCTCGGCTCCGATCTCGAGCCCGTCGCGCATCTGGTGATCACCCACGGCGCGGACGGCGCCACTTACCGCGGACCCAACGGCAGGGAGCTGTCACAGTCCAGCCCCCGAGTCGAGGCGATCGACACCACCGGTGCGGGCGACACCTTCACCGGTGCTCTCGCCGCGGCCTGGCACCGTGGCCCCGAGGCCGCATTGGCATGGGCGAGCACTGCCGGTGCGCTGGCAACGACCACACTCGGCGCGAGTTCTTCGATACCGACACAGGAACGGATCGAGGCGGCGCTCCCGCCGCGGTAGCGCACCCGAGCTGCCCGATATCGAACACGCTGCCGCCGAGTCTGCGCCGACCGCGGCCGTCGCCGACTATCGTTGCGGGTCATGCCAACCATGCCGGAACGCATACCCGCCGACGACGACGCGGAGGCCGTCATCAGCAGGCTGGGTGCCGATATGGTCGTGCTGTCGTTCGTGGACAACGCCGGTATCACCCGAGTCAAGACGGTGCCGAAATCCCAGCTCGCGCATGCGGCGCGTTATGGCGTCGGGGTGTCGCCATGCTTCGAGACGTTCGCGTTCGACGATCTGATGGCCGTCGGGCGGTATCTCGGCGGCCCGGACGGCGATCTGCGTCTGGTTCCGGATTTGTCGAGGCTCACCGAGCTTGCCTGCCAGACCGGCTGGGCCTGGGCGCCTGTCGATAAGTTCACCCAGGATGGAATGCGGTTCACCGCCTGCCAGCGTGCCTTTGCGGCGCGGCAGACCGAGGCGGCGCAACGGGTGGGTATGCGGATGTCGATGGCCTTCGAAACCGAGTGGTCGGTCGGACGGGACGATCCCGACGGCCACGGTTTCACTCCCGCCGTGACCGGCCCCGCCTACGGCATCATTCGGTTCGGCCAGGTCGCCGACTACGCAAGAGACCTGGTCAGCGCGCTGCAGCGGCAAGGGGTCATGGTCGAGCAGTTCCATCCCGAATATGCGCTGTCACAATTGGAATTATCGGTCGCGGCGAAGGATCCGGTCGCGGCCGCCGACGACGCGGTGCTGGTCCGGCACACCATCCGGCAGGTCAGCCTGCAACACGGTTGGCGCGCACTGCTCGCGCCCTGTATCGAACCGGGCGGCGCGGGTTCCGGTGCCCACCTCCACCTTTCGGCACACGACGAGGATGGTTCGCTGTTCGTCGGCGGCCATGGCCCGTACGGTATGCGCGACGCCGGCGAATCGTTCCTGGCCGGTGTGCTGCGTGAACTACCCGCCCTGGTCGCCGTCGGCGCGGGTAATCCGGCGAGCTTCCTGCGTCTGGAACCGTCCCGGTGGGCCGGGGTGTGGCAATGCTGGGGCCGCGAAACACGGGAGGCGGCGCTGCGCTATGTCACCGGGGTGCGTGGCACCGAACCGTGGGCGGCCAACGCCGAGGTCAAATGCTTCGACGCGACCGGAAACCCCTACTTGATCGTCGGCTCGGTCATCGCCGCCGGCCTCGCCGGCATCGCTGACGAACTCCGACTGCCCGCCGAAATCACCGGCGACCCAGCGACATTCGATGCCGAAGCATTGATGATCTCCGGTGTGCGCCGACTGCCGACCGCGCCGTCGGAGGCCGCGGATCGACTTGCGGACTCGGCCGTGCTCGCCGAGGCCATGGGACCCGAATTGCACGACGCGCTGCTCACCGTGCGCCGTGCCGAGGCCAAGCGCTATCGCGACACCTCCGCGGCAGACCTGGTCGAGCTCACACGCTGGCGGTTCTAGCGATGCTCACCGACGGTGTCCCGCTCACCGACCACCATTGCCACGGCGTAGTCACCGATGACCTGGACCTGCCGCACTTCGAGGAGTTGCTGGGCGAAGGGCAGCGCGGAACGTTCGAGTCATCGATCGGACTCGCGGTGCGGCGCTGGTGTGCGCCCGTGCTCGACCTGCCGCCGCACGCCGAACCGGACGACTATCTGACCCGTCGCGCCGAACTGGGCTGGCGCGAGGTCTCGGCGCGCTTATTGCGTGCGGCCGGCACGACTCGATGGTTCCTCGACACCGGTTTCGGGTCCGATGACCTGGCGGCCTTTGCCGAGCTCGCCGCGGGAGAGGTCGGCGAGGTTGTGCGCCTCGAACAGGTCGCCGAACAGGTCATTGCCGAGATCGGCACGCCCGCAACACTATTCGATCATATTGAAGCCGCACTGCGCGAGCGAGCCCGACGGGCTGTCGGCTTCAAGACGATAGTCGCCTACCGGTGCGGCTTGGATTTTCCACTCGTGCACACGGACCCGACTACGGTCACCTCCGAACAACGCCTCACCGATCCGCAGACACTGGGCCGCCTTATCGGACTCGGCGCGCGCCTCGGCGCCGAGCTGGGTCTCCCGCTACAGTTCCACACCGGATTCGGCGACACCGACCTGCGCTCGACACGCGCCGATCCCCTGTTGCTCACAGATTTCCTGCGTTCGACCGCGGATACCGGGCTCACCGTCGTGCTCTTGCACTGCTGGCCCTTCCACCGCAACGCCGCGTATCTCGCGCATGCGTATCCACATGTGCTGATGGACGTCGGACTGGCGATTCCCTATGTGGGACATCGCTCTTCGGCTGTGCTGGCCGAGACGCTCGAGCTCGCGCCGTTCCGATCGCTGTGCTACTCCTCCGACGGCTACGGACTGCCCGAACTGCACTATCTCGGTGCGAAACTCTGGCGCCGCGGTCTCGGCCTACTGCTCGACGAATGGCTGGCCGCGGACGCGATCACCGTCGCCGACGCCGAACGGCTGGTCGCCGCTGTCGCGCACGGCAATGCGAAGCAGCACTACCCGCCCATCCCGCATCACGGACCGACGTCGAGCACTCATTCTGGATGAATTCGGCCGTGGTGTTCAACGCACCGGACGCCGCGGACGACAAGGGCAATCCGGCCGGCATCGACCCCGCGCTGGTTCGAGCGGTCGACGAGCTGGTCGCAACCGCCGACGCACAGCGGTGGCAGGAGTTCGGCGCGCTGGCGTGCCCCGAGACGTTCGCATCGGTCGGCGCGCTGATCATGCAGTACACACCGCAATACGACGGATCGGCCCGGTGCTCGACGACACCGGTTTCACCTGCACGATCACCGGAGTCGCCCGGACCGGATTCGGCGAGATTCCTCGCGCACGAGGCGTTCGCCGATGTGCGCGGCAAATACCCGCAGTACTTCAGGGACATCGACTACACCGCCGACGATGGCGCGCCGAGGCCGGGGCTGGAAAATTATGTGGCCTCGCGGCCGACTTCATGGAGCCGAACGGCGGATAATGGAATGCGAGGTCGGCGCAACGACCTCTAGCGTTGTGGGAACAGATCAATCGAGAGAAGGACGTTCCCATGTTTCCCGTCGAGCTGCGCGGTACCAGGGCGCAGACGCTGATGTGGGCCAACGAGCACGACATCGAGCAGGCCGCGCTGCGGCAACTGCGAAATATCGCGCAACTGCCCTGGGTGCACGGCGTCCGCGTAATGCCGGATGTGCATCTCGGGAAGGGCGCGACGGTCGGCTCGGTCATCGCGATGAGGGACGCGGTGGCGCCCGCCGCCGTTGGTGTCGACATCGGCTGCGGAATGGAGAGCGTGAAGACCGACCTCACCGCCGCCGACCTACCGGACAATCTGCATTCGCTGCGCTCGCGCATCGAGGCGGCGGTGCCGGTCGGTTTCCAGGCGCACAAGGACGCGGTCGATATCACCCGGCTCGGCGCGGAATTCGCCGCATCGCACGGCGACCTCGCGCGGTACAAGACGGGCTGGGATCGGTTCTGGTCGTCCTTCGGATCGCTGGACCCGGGAGTGCAGGCGCTCGAGTCCAAGGCGCACAGGCAGATCGGTTCGCTCGGTGGCGGCAACCACTTCATCGAGGTATGCCTGGACGAGAACGACTCGGTGTGGATTCTGCTGCACTCCGGCAGCCGGAATATCGGCAAGGAACTCGCCGAGCGGCACATGACAGTCGCGCGGCGGCTGCCGCACAACGCCGACCTGCCGGATCGCGATCTGGCCGTATTCCTTTCCGGCACACCGGAGATGGATGCCTATCGGCGCGATCTGACCTGGGCGCAGGAGTACGCCGCACGTAACCGCGCGGTGATGCTGTCGCTGGTCTGTCGCGCGGTCCGGAACGAATTCGCCGGACGTGTGGTGCGTTTCGACGACCCGATCTCTGCCCACCACAACTATGTGGCCGAGGAGACGATCGACGGCGTGCCGATGCTGGTGACCCGTAAGGGCGCGGTGCGCGCCGGGGCGGGCGACCTCGCGCTGATCCCAGGCTCGATGGGCACCCGCTCCTATGTGGTGCGCGGCAAGGGAAATCCCGCCTCGTTCCAGTCGGCCTCGCACGGTGCGGGACGGCGGATGAGCCGGACCGCGGCCAAGAAGCAGTTCACCGTCGCCGACCTGATCGCCCAGACCGAGGGCGTCGAGTCCCGCAAGGACGCGGGCGTGGTCGACGAGATCCCGGCCGCGTACAAGGACATCGACGAGGTCATCGCGGCGCAGCGGGACCTGGTCGATATTGTCGCCACGCTGCGTCAGGTGCTCTGCGTCAAGGGTTGACGGGCGGCCGCGCCCATCGAGTGTGGGCGCGGCCGGCCCGGCTCGCAGGGCAAGCGTGCTGGATTCCGATCGCCGGCTTCTCGTTTCGCCACCAGCAGCCGGCCCGGCTGTCCGAGGCAACCGCGAGGGCAGCCGTGAGCTGGGTGGTGCCGGGTTCAGCGACGTCTCATGGTGGCTGCGATGCCGGAGCCGACCAGCATCATGCCGGTGATGAGGGCGAAGCCGTTCATCAGCCAGGCGTGCAGCGCTTGGTGCATCTCGCCGGACAGACGGGGTAGGTCTTCGACGATTCGCCAGGTGTCGTCCGGGAAGGTCAAGTGTGCGACGCCCGGGATGAAGCCCCAGACGAGGCCGGCGATCACGGTGCCTGCCGGGGAATAGCCCGCCAAGGTTGCCAACAAGAACAGCAGTAGCGCCCCGCCGACCATTTGGAAGGTGGATCCCCACCGCGAGCCCACATCACCGAAGATGACCCATTGCCGGGTGTCCAGTGCCCCGTGTGCGGCAAGCCCGACCCCGATCGGCGTCACCACCAAGCCGATCACGGTGCCGACCACGGTCCGTGAGGCGTTGCCGCTGGTGCGGAACTGGGCGCCGGGCGGCGACCAACCGGGCGGTGGCTGATAGCTGCTCGACATGGTTGCCTCCTGCGCGGTCCCGCGGTGCCGAGGAAATCCTCTCATCCTATTGTCCGGTGTCCAGCGGGATTTCACGTTTCGTAACGGGATCGGCGCAGGACAAAGCAGTGCCCGCGCATATCCTTGCAACCATCCGACACTCGCCCTGGTCGCCATCGGGCACGCGAGTGCCCGCAGGCACCGGGCAGAGGTGTTTCTTGCGTCGGCGTCGGCGCGCACCGGTTCGCGCGCAGCGACACATGTCGGCTCGGATCACATCCGCGGCGACTACCCCCGGAAAGGCGGCCGACGACGCGGCCCGAACCGCTGTCGGTGCCATCCGGCACGATGGAGCCCATGACCACGGCCGCGCACAGCGAAGCGATCGACCTCACCTCGCCAGATCTGCGCGAGCGTGCCGAAGAACTGCTGCGCGAACTCGCGGGGCCGCAGGCGCGGCTACGCGAGGACCAGTGGACGGCAATCGAGGCGCTGGTGGTGCAGCGGCGCCGGGCGCTGGTGGTGCAGCGCACCGGCTGGGGTAAGTCGGCGGTGTATTTCATCGCGGCCAAGCTGCTGCGCAGGGCGGGGCGCGGGCCGACGGTGATCGTGTCGCCGCTGCTCGCGCTGATGCGCAACCAGGTCGCGGCCGCGCAACGGGCCGGCGTGGTGGCGGCGACCATCAACTCGGGCAATGTCACCGAATGGGACGAGATCCACGATCAGGTGGCCTCGGGCGATGTCGACGTGCTGTTGGTCAGCCCCGAACGGCTGAACAACCCGGACTTTCGCGACCAAGTGTTGCCGAAACTCGCCGCCGACGCCGGACTCGTCGTCATCGACGAAGCACATTGCGTCTCCGACTGGGGGCACGACTTCCGGCCCGACTATCGGCGGATCCGCACACTGATCGCCGATCTCGGCTCCGACGTTCCGGTCCTGGCCACCACCGCGACGGCCAACGATCGGGTGGTGACCGATGTGGCCACCCAGATCGGTACCGACACCCTGGTGCTGCGCGGCACCCTGGACCGGGAATCGCTGCACCTGTCGGTGGTGCGTTTCGCCGACGCGGTCGAGCGCACCGCCTGGTTGAGCGGACACCTCGGCGAGCTTTCCGGCTCCGGCATCGTCTACACCCTCACCGTCGCCGCTGCACACGATCTCGCCGACGTCTTGAATTCGCACGGGCACAATGTGGCCGCCTATACCGGGCAGACCGATACCGCTGAACGCGAAGCGCTCGAGACCGCGCTGCTGAACAACGAGGTCAAGGCGCTTATCGCGACCTCCGCGCTCGGGATGGGCTTCGACAAACCGGATCTGGGTTTCGTCGTGCATGTGGGCGCGCCGTCCTCGCCTATCGCCTACTACCAGCAGGTGGGTCGTGCGGGTCGCGGAACCGAGCGCGCCGAGGTGGTGCTGCTGCCCGGCCCAGAGGACGCCAGGATCTGGAGCTACTTCGCCTCGGTCGCTTTTCCACGTGAGCACATCGTGCGTGCCGTGCTGGATGCGCTGGATTTCGATCGGGCCATGTCGACCGCGGCCCTGGAGCCGTTGGTCGAATTGAACCGCTCCAGGCTGGAGATGGTGCTCAAGGTGCTCGACGTGGACGGCGCGGTGCGCCGGGTCCGCGGCGGCTGGATCGCGACCGGTCAGGAATGGGCCTACGACACCGAACGCTACGAGCGCCTCGCCGCGGCTCGCGAGGTCGAGCAGCAGGCCATGATCGACTATCAGTCCACGTCAGGGTGCCGGATGCAGTTTCTGCGCCGTCAGCTCGACGACCCGGGGCTCCCTGCTCTGGAAGGGAGTTCTCCCGGCTGCGGCCGCTGCGACAACTGCACGGGCACCCGGCCGGACGTCACGGTCGACGCCGCGGCCATCGCCGCGACCCGGGCCCGACTCGACCGCCCCGGCCTCGATCTCGCGCCACGCAAACAGTGGCCGACAGGCATGGCGAAGCTCGGAATTCCGCTGTCCGGCAAGATCTCCGACGGCGCGGAAACCGGCCGCGTCCTGGGCAGGCTCACCGATCTCGGCTGGGGCCAGCGCCTTCGTGCCCTGCTCGACGCCCCCGACGACCCCATCCCCGACGCGGTCTTCGATGCCTGCATCGCCGTGCTGCGCGACTGGAACTGGACCACCCGTCCCACCTCGGTCATGGCCCTGGAATCCCCCCGCTACCCCGTACTGACCGCCACCCTCGCTGCCCGCCTCGCCGAAGTCGGCCGCCTCCGCGACCTCGGCACCCTGCCAACCCGCCCCGACAGCCCACCTGTCTCGGCCGCGAACTCTGCCCACCGCGTCGCCGCCCTCTACGACTCCTGGTTGCTCCCCGACCTCAGCTCGATAGACGGTCCGATCCTCCTGGTGGACACCCTCACCGACACCGGCTGGACCATGACCCTCGCCACCCATGCCCTCCGCACCGCAGGCGCACCCGCAGTACTCCCCTTCGCCCTGGCGACACCCACCTGACAGGCCCAGACGCAAGATCCGCACCTCATCTCAGGAATCCAGATCCTTTCAGCGCAGCCGCAACGAGTACGGGCCCCGGCAAGGTGCCGCTGAACCCTGGCCGCTCGAGGACTGCTGGACACGGCCGGGCGAGCGGTGCGGGCTCGCTGTGATCCAGCCCGAGACAGTTGATCCATGGTCAGCCCTGTCATGGCCTCGTACCGCAACGGCACCCGGTTCTCGTTCTCGGAGTTGGTCTTCGACACGCGATACGGTGGAGCTGTTACTCATTCAGGCCGCCGTATTCCGTGCCGACCCGTCCACGGCTGCGTATGCATTGGCGGAGTTGATTGCCGATCGGGTGCTGCCGTCGCGAGAGTGCTCCCCTGGTACACGCCCAGGTGTGCAACGTCGGGCGGATGCAAGAGGAAGAGGGTTGAAATAAACACAGTGGACGCACAGCTGTCGCGGATCGCAGACAAGCTCACGCAGGCAGCAGCAGACCCGAGACTGCTGGAATCCTTCGGTGCACACAAACATGGCTTCCGACTGAACCCACCGCTGTCGGAGTCGACCGTCGCGGCGTTCGAAACCGAACATGGTGTTGTGCTACCCGAAGGCTATCGCCGTTTCCTGCTCGAGGTCGCAGATGGCGGTGCCGGGCCGAGCTATGGTTTGCTCACATTGGCCGACGCACACGATATGTTCGCGGACTGCTTCGCCGGACACCTCACCGAGCCGAGCCCGTTCGTGCCCGGAATTGTGTATTCCGATGACTGGTGGGACCGGTTCCAGGGACCACAGGACCGCCCGGACCCGATACAGGGAACGCTGTCCATCGTTCATCACGGCTGCACCAGCTGCACCCAGCTGGTGATATCCGGACCTGGGCGCGGCCGACTGGTTGCCATCGATTTCAACGGTGTCCCGGCTCCCTATGTGCAGGAAGATCCCGACTTCCTGACCTGGTACGAGCGCTGGGTGGATGAACTGCTCGCTGGTTATGACGTCGCCGGGTTCGGACAGAAGCTTCCTGGAGACGAAGCCACACTGCTCGGGATCCTGGCCACCGATCCGTCGCCCGAGCGACGTGCGCGCGCAGCCACATCACTGCAATGTCTCCCCCAGCTCTCTCCGACAGCTGTTCAGGCCTTGGCGACTGCGGCTGGAGACCCTTCCACGCTGGTGCGGGCCACCGTGCTGGGATGCGCTTGGAGATCCGGGATCCCGATCGATGCGGCGGCGCGAGCGGCATTGAACGATCTGGACGCCTCGGTCCGCGCCGAGGCCATCAGTGTGTTGCGAGTTCTGAGCACACCCGATCTCGCCGAACGAGCCCGCGCCTTACTCGAGGACCACGACCGGGAGGTGATGTGGCGAGCGCTGTGGGCATTGGCCGACAGCGGGGACCTGACGGTCGCGGACCTTGCCCCGTTGGCCGCACGACCTGATGCACGCGCCCGCGAATTGTCCCTGTACCGCCTTGCCGAAGCACGCGGTGACGCAACGGATCTGATCGCACGTGCTCTCGCCGACGAACAACCGCAAGTACGCCGTCAAGCGATCCAGGCGGCAGAGAAACGCGACAACCGGGTACTGCTCCCGATCCTGCAACACATGATCCGGTCCGAAACCGACACCTATGTCCTGATCAACCTTCGCCGCGTCATCTCCGCGTGGACGGATACCCCGTCCGGGCAAGCAGGCCCACGGCTTCCAGCATGCGGACTGGCTGTGGATGCGTCCTTGGACTCTTCGGCATGACGCTGAGCTCACACCCCGCCTTGAAGCCGACACCGCTGTACTGGATGCGAGGACGAGGTGTCCGGTGCGGATTCACAGTGGTCGCGGGATGTCACTGTTGGGGTCCGGCAGGATGATGGTTTTGGGGTCGGGGTCTGGGGTGAAGGGGCGGGTCGCGCTCAATGGGTCTTCCGGTGGGATTGGTCGGCGTGGCTCTCTTACGCCTGCCGTGCCGCCGCTGTCGGGGCCGTCGCGGCCACCGGGGTTTCCGGCCGGTACCTTCCTGCCCATCAGTCTGCGGATCGCCCGCATCAGTTTTTGCTTCATTCCTCCAGTGTGCTCGCGCAACACCGCCGGGCCGAGAGTTTTCGCAGGTAGCGAAGCGGCCAGCAGCCATTGCGACCTGTGGGGGAACGATGGAGATGGGCCCGGCGGCGCGGGACGCGTGATCGCGGGCGACCGCTTCGATGTGGCGAGTCCGAGAGTGCGCGGCATATCGCGCCCTGACTTCGGGACTGCCGAGTCAGCGAGCCGAGTGTTCCGGCCTGCCCCTCGGCGGTTCAGAGGCTGAGTGTGGCGCGCAGGCGGGCATCCAGGGAGTCGGTTTCCGTGGGCGTCAGCTCGCCGAGGTGCTCGGCCAACCAGGGGCGGTAGATGCGGTGTAGCTCCAACGCATCGGCCCAGCCGTGTGCGGTCTCGGCGGCCAGGACGTGGCCGGGATCGTCGTCCATCAGCGGGACGGCGCTCAGCCAGCGGTTGGGCGAGGTCATCACCGCGGTATCGGATACCAGCACAACTCTGGTTTGCCGCGGAAAAGGCGTGCCGTCACGCAACGTCGGTGCGTAGCGCCAGATTTCGCCGCGCCTCATGCCGCGCCGCGCGGGCCGCGGTCATCGGACTCGGCCGCCCTGGTGTGGTCCAGCTCGGCGTAGGCGGCCGCCAGCTCGGCGTCGTCGTCGACCACCAGCTTCGCCAGGCTGTCGTGCACCAATGCGGTGCGCAGCGCGGAGTTGATCACCGACGACAGGCTGCGTTGCTGCCGGTCGGCCGCTTGTTCGGCCCATACGGCCACCTGCGGGTCCAACGTGACCGTCACGCGCTTCGCCTTGCTCATACCGAAATGCATACCAGTTCGGCGCCAGGGTGGATCAGCTATGGTCGGACTCGTGGCCAGCAAATCTGCGACGCCCGCCATCGAGCTGGATGTCGGCGACCGCACGATTCGTATCTCCAACCCGGACCGGGTCTACTTCCCGGAGTCCGGCGCGACCAAGCTCGATTTGGTGCAGTACTACCTGAGTGTCGGGGACGGCATCGTCAACGCGCTGCGCGACCGGCCGTGCATGCTGCACCGGTTCCCGGAGGGGCTCGCGGGTGCCAAGGTGCACCAGAAGCGGCTGCCCGCAGGCGCGCCGGACTGGATTCCGACCGTACGAGTCTTCTTCCCGCGTTATGGAAGACATGCCGACGAGCTGTGCGTGCGCGAGCTCGCCGATGTCATTTGGGCAGTGCAAATCTCAACCGATCTATTAATACACACTCTAGAAACCTAGCCTGAAATGCGGAAACCATGCCGCATTGGGGCAACAGTCCCCCGAAAATAGTTCGAGCCCGGTCCGAATGGACGGACCGGGCTCGGCAGGCTGAACGGCGCTATCGGGAGCTGTCGAACTCTCCGTCGTTCACGCCAGCGGTGAAGGCGTCCCACTCGCCGGGAGTGAAGACCAGCGCGGGGCCGGTCGGATTCTTAGAGTCGCGGACGCCGACGTGTCCGCCGTCAAGGTGCGCCACCTCGACGCAGTCCTTACCGCTAGTGCTACGGCTGCTCTTGAACCACCGAGCACCGGACAGGTCGATGTTCACGCGTTGTACTCCTTCGCTATTGCCTTGATCAGACTTTGTGTGTCGTTCTCACCCAACGCTACCCGTCGGATGTCAGCACACGCTGCCCGATACTGCTCCAGCTCAGTGGGCTTGTCTAGATACAGGTCGCCAGTGAAGCCCTCCACGTAGACAACGGGCGGCTCTGTCAACGCTGGGTTCGTGTGCTCCGGGAACTCGACGTAGACGAAATCTCTCGTCGTCAGACCCAAGTGATTCGGCGCATTGAACCGGGCGATCTGTATCGACACATTGGGCAGGCTCCCAACCTCCAACAGGTGATTCAGCTGGTCTGCCATCACTGCGGCACCACCGATGTGATGCCGTAGGACGGACTCACTCAGCAGAGCTGTCAGGGTGAAGTTCTCCGAATCGTAGATTCGGTCCTGGCGTTTGGCGGTCAGATCAATCTCTCGCTCCACATCGACGCGTCGCCCCTGCGACTTGGAGACTTCCCACATCGCCCTGCGATAGCTTGGCGTCTGTAGCAAACCCGGCAGCGTCGTCGACTGCCATGAAGTGATGCCGCTCGCCGACTGTTCGAGCCCGACGAACACTTCCACTTCCGGGACCATGGCATCGGTATACGACTGCCACCACCCATCCTTACGGCATTCCTGGGCCAACCAGATCAGCACACGCCGGTCGTCGTCGCTCGCGCTATACAAGTCGCACAGTGCGTTGATCACCATCTTCTTGACTTCGCTGCTGCGTCCAGATTCCAAGCGCCACAACGTTTGTGACCCCATCTCGCACTCCTCAGCAGCACGCGCCCTACTCAGTTTGCTCTGCTCGCGCAGCTCTCGTAGCCGTCGGCCCAGAACCCGGCGCGGCAGCGTGGTGTTGTTCGATTCAGTGGACACAGAGAGTCGCCTTTCGTTGCTGAGCCTTGAGGCCATACCAAGCTGATTGGAATAGTCAGCCTGCCTGGAGTATTCAGCCTGTCTGGAGTGAATTTAGATCGAGCGCAATACCTCTGGAGTACTCCTCACATACATCATTCAGTGTTTCACTGGATCTGCGTCCGGGAGGACAAACCGTCCCCCTTCCCCTTATCAAAGGACAGTTTTTTCAGGAGCACCGGGCGCACCCAACCGCAGTCGATGCACCGGAGGTCGGCCGATGCCGAACAACGAGCTTCCACAACGAGACCCGCTTGTCGGGCCGCCCCCCGCCTACACAATCACCTTCGAAGTGGGCGAAGCGCGCGCAGGCGAATCCGCCACTGAACTTTTCGGACAGTTCGTGGCCGCAGTTCGGGAGTGGGCAGGCCCGCCGCCTGCCTCCACAGAATCGTCCCGGTGGCGGGGTGACGAGCCCCCCGCCATCGGGCGCACCACACCGCCGTCAATGCACGCCGAGGTTTAACCCGATGGAACACATACCGTTTGGGGATACTCCGATGTCGCGCTGCATCTTCTATCGGCGGGTGTGCGATCTGCCCGCGACAGTCGACCCACCGAGCTTGGGCCGGATCATCATGAAAGCGACACACGTGTGGGCGGTGAGAATGCCTGTGCCGCTCGGGCAAGCGGTCAGACACGACATGAGCCGTCGAGGTGCGGCTGTCGGTCCGATACTGGCGCTTCCCAGGTCGGACCAGTGGCTGTACCTCATCCGCGCGGATGTCCCCGACGATGCCGCTGTGTTCGCTGACTTGTTTCGGAACAACGTGTCCGTTATCCGTGACGGTGGCACGATCGCGTTGCCGTCACCCACTGCCCGGTTAAGCGAAGTCCGCTATTGGGTAGAGCCACCACGAGACACGTTCCGGCCGTCCGGGCTTGCCGTGATCGTCTCGGTTCGTGCGTGTTTGGGACCGGGCAAGGTGCGGGAGGTGTCGTATGCCTGAATGTGGTTGCGGCCCGCAGATCAACCTGTCTCATTGCGGCGGAAGTGGTTTCAGTGCAGACGGCGCACTGATCAAGGTGATATGCCCCCAGCACTCGTGCCGGAAATGGGTGTCGCTGCTCGATGGCCGCATCGAGATGCACACCGGTGGCGATCCGCTGCAACGGTGCCGATGGACAGATGTCCGGGTGAAAGATGACCGTGAGGTGTTAGGGATCGCATGGCCGAATAGAGCCCACCGACCACCGGCACAGGCTCCCATCGAACCAGACGTGACCGCCGACCCGTCGAACGGCGAACCCCGATGACTGTCAAAGCGATCGGGCTGCTACTGCTCGATGTCAGCGGCCCGCACCTGTTGCGAGACGAACGAGTCATCACCGAGTTGGCCGACAAGCACGGATACACCCTGACACGGCTGGTCACCATCGCGCACGACACGTTCATGCCGACCACCCTCATCGTCGCCACAGCACACAATATGGGTGCCACCATGGTTATCGCGCCGAGCGTCGACCACATCAAACACGCCCGCGCCATCGCGATAGCGTGCGACCTCATCACCCCGACCCACCGCATCCCCTGCACATCCCCTGACCGACGAGGAGGCATGTCATGAGCACACCAGACGCCGAATACCAAGCCGCCCTTGCTGGGTTCCGGCGCGCCTCGGATGCGTTTCATGACGGGGGCCTTCCCCCGACCGGGCCACTCGCGGATGCATACAACACGGCTGCCGCCCGCCTTCAAAAGGCGGCGTCTCACCGCTGCGACACCGACGAGCCGACTAGATTCGATGCGCCATGACATCAGGCAGCCAGCACGAGGGGAAGGCCCGGCCAGTGGACGACGAACAGATGGCGATGGACCTCGGCGTACCGGTCGAGCAGACCGCATGGGGGAAATGGATAGACCCCGAGCGGCGCAAAGCACAAGCCCAGAAGTTCATGGACCATGCAGGTATAAGCCGCTTCCCTTCGGAGCCGTGGCCCGAAGGCTCGGCGGAGGTTAAACGCCTCGACCCTATTGTCGCGGAACTGTTCCCGGATATGCCGACCGCGATGGCACCCGAGAATGCCGATATGGCCGATGCCTTTATATGTTTCATCGGCGAATGCTTCATTATGTTCGCGGGCGCTGAATGGATCGAATACAAATGGTTCGGCCGCGAGAAGTCGTTTTATGATCACATAAATCCAGCCCTACGGTTCGACACGCTAGACGAAGACGAACGAACCGTATGGGGATTGATGCGAGGTGTGATCGAATTTCATCCCGGAGATCATGACGGGATGTTCTCGAAAGCAGCCGCAATCTTTCGTGAGTATGCGAGCTATCACCAAGAGAAGCTCGACGAAGAAGCTTGACCTTCTCCGCGACGGCTCACCACACGATGCTGTTGATCAACAGATTTCGCACACTGGGGGGTGTGGCCAGCGATGGACGACTACGACAACGACCGCAAGGGTTACAAGCCCCACGTGCGCGGAAGCATATTCGAGCACGGAGCAAGCAACTTCTTTCGCGACCGCGAGAACGGCTATAGTCACGGTTCTCGAATATACGAGACGTCGGAAGGTCGAATCAAATTCGACCATGTGAAAGAAGTAGACGACCACCTCTTCTCCATTGAGGATAAATCCGGACGAATCGATGGCGATAAAGATATAACGCAGCTTATGGCACTGCGGGAACTTCTTCAGAGCAATGAAAAGCATAAGCATCTGCTGCGTTCCGTAGAAGGCGAGTCGATTTCAAAAGAGTGCCAGGAACTCATCAATGGTCTGAAGCGAGACTTTCCCGATAGATTCACACACCTAGAAATCTCTCGAGCTGACGCCCGTACAATTTGGGCCTTGGGTCGGGATTTGGTGCGGGGTAAACAGCTCGAATTAGAAGAGCGTGGTAAGCAGCTTGAATTGCCAGGTGTCGGGGAAAAGGCCCGGGAGGAGAAGGCGCAGGAGCTACAAAAGCGGCGGGAGACGATCGCTCAGCTGGCAAGGGCACGCGAGCGGGCCGAGAAGTTCCGCGCGATGGAAGTGTTCCGCCAAGCCGCTGCACGTGGCCGGGCCGAAGCACCACAGCAGGTACAGGCCGAGCGTGCTCGTCAGGCAGCCGAACCTGTCGTGCTGGCTAAGCCAGCACGCGAAGCATCGGAAGCGGCGAAAGGTGCCGAACGCGCGCGGGTTGAGCGGGAAGCCGCCGAACGAGCGGCGCGAGAGTTCCCTGTACCCAGTTGGCTCCTGGGGAGGGCCGTCGACACTGGGGAACCTGATAAGGCTCGGGCTGGCCGTGACGCGGCCGAGAAGGCTCGCGAGGCACGAGAAGCGGAGGGCCCAGCTCCGGAGCAAGCCGACAAGGCGCGGGAAGCCGAAGCAGTGGCGCGGGTCCAACAACACCGGGAATTCTTTGCGGCGCAACGCGAACGTGCCGAGCGAGCAGGCATCTTGGATTCGGTACGCGTTGTGCAACTCCAGTGGGATCAGCCGGGGGAACAGCGTCAGCCGGAATCTGTGGACGCGGCAGCGGCCGACGAGCACCGCAACCGCGAGGAAGCCCGAGCGCGTGAGCGTGTCCATGAGCGTGATCGAGCGAAGTCGCTGGGGATAGAGGCGCAAGGCCGCCAATGACGAACGTGGCTGTGTCTCGGAGATGGGCGACAACCGCTACACCCGGGGGGTGGGAGTCTAAGCGTTGCGTAGCCCACCAAAGCGCCGGTACCGGGAGAATATGCAGGAAGTTTATGCGCCTTCGTGGAAGTGAACGAATGGGCCGTGACCAGCTCAAACACATCTAAGCCCTAGCTTACGAATAGCTAAGCCATGGGTAAGGGGCCTAAGCAGCACTTGACACGTTAGTAACAGCTGATATTGTCAAATTGCGTCCACCGGACACAGATGATATGGCGTCAAACTTGACAATGACCTAAGGGGACGAAGGCGATGCAGGTTAGCGAATGGAAACTTTCGGTGCCGGTATCCCACCGGCACCGAAAGGTCTACTAAACATGGGCGGAAATGCGTAGGCCAAAGGTTTCTATCAGGTACGACCACGACAAACGATCGGCGTACTACAAGCTCACACGCGAGGGCACATCAGCCTATCTGCTGATGGAACTTGAAGAACTAACCGAACTCCGAAACCAAATTAATGCTGCCTTGGAGGCAATCGCCAATGACAGACCGAACTGATAAAACCCCCGCCATCATTCGATGGGATCAGTCTTACAACCGCAACGGTAACCGTGAGCTGCCCCGAGACGTGGTTAATGTTATCCGGATTTACATGGACAACCACAATTTGCAGGGGTGGGTTAAGCAAGAGACGCTAGCTAAGGCAACGGGGCTTAGCCTTCGGACGGTTAAGCGTCAGATAGCCCAGAACATCGCAGCGGGGTGGCTGAAGATTGCGGAGCGCGGTAACTCGTCCGGTTGGTCGAACTCGTACGAGCTGACGTATCCGGAGATGGTGTCAGATATGACACCTAACGGTGACACGGATGGCACACCTACTACTCTTAGAACTTCTCCCAAGAGAAGTTCTTTAACTACTGATACTTTAACTACTAATAAGAGTGGTGACATCCGTGTCACCACATCCGGAGACGGGTTGAACAACCCGGAGCCGGGTATTGAACCCGTCTGCGCAGACACCGACCCATGGTCGGAGCATCCTTCCGTTGATGCAACCACTACTGAGTTCAATGGTGTCATAAATGACCCCCTTATTTTGCCGGACCCTGCCAGTGCGGTTCTCGCAGTGGACTACTCGGCACCTAAGCCGCTGCGGCGGGACGAAGACCCCTGGGCAGAGATTTCCGCTAGGCGAACAGGTCTAGATCCATTCTCAGAGAATCCATCGTTTCTCTGGGGCTAAAAGCCTCGACCCACACCCGAGTGCCTAAAACCGATTCTGAGCCGCCTACGGGCAACCTAGGCGGCTTTTTGATGCCTGGAGGAATGACTATGACTGTGAAGCCATACAAGACGAAGTGTGATCAGTGGAGACGAGAGAACCCCGAGGACGTGAAGCGCTGGGATACAGCGCACGGGCATGTGATCCAGTTCGGAGGGTTCCGCGTGTACTGCGGTCGGTGCCGTGACTGCGGTACCCCTGTGACCACCCGCAGGAACATCCAGGCATACAACTGGGGGATGACTCAGCTAGGCCGTTGGCCTGCGCTGTGTGAAGGGTGCAGAAATCGGAACCAGTGTGAGCGTATGGAGAGGCACAACGAGGGGGCCCGCTACCGGATGGCTGAATTGCGGCGCACACGCCGACAGTTCCGTGATGAGCAGTTCAAGCGTCTTGGGCTTCCGCCAGTTCGGCAAGGTATCCGCCTAGGGGAATAGGGGGTAACGATACGTTCACCCCTTCTGGCCTCCACTTGTGTTCCACGCTTAATACGCTACTTATGTAAGGGGTTCGCCCCTACGGCATCGGTATTCGGATCACCGGTCGTTTGGTTCTCTTAGGTACGGCCCCCGGGGCTTCTGTTCTGGGGGCATTCTCTTTTGTCTTAGATAGATAACGTCATCAATGGAGGTTCCATGAAGCTTGCCTGTTCCCGAGGGCATCCGATCCGAGGGACGCAAGACAGATACAAGTCGGGGCACTGCAAAGAATGCCAGAAAGAGCGTAGCCGCGACTACCGGCATAGGGCTTCACAAGCCCTCAGGGAAAAACAAGCCTGTAGAGGCTCCAGCTAGCTATTCATACCCGAACATACCGAGACCTATTTTAGGCCCGCAGCGTGGACGCTGGGGGTCATTTTTATGCCGAGGAGAAGAAGCAATGACCGAAGACGAATATGGCACAGCGATTATGCGAGCGCTAGAGTCCGCCATAACCTCCGAGCAACACGAGCAGCTGGCCCGACTGATCGAATCTGCCCATAAGGTCAACCATGGCTGAGTCGTTCTACCACTACCACCGAGCCAGCACTGCGGACGACCGGGAGACTGCGTATCGGATTTGGCGAGAGAACAGCTACGAGCCGTACCGGCTAGCGGTACTTGAGAAAGCTAAGCCGGAATCTAAGCAGTACCAAGCGGCTATGCGGTCCGAGGACGAGATTCGGGCTACCTGGTTCAAGCGATACCGCAAGCCGGTTGACCTTTGGTCGGATTAGAGCAATGGGTAAGCAGAAACACGATGTTGGCCGTAAGAAGCGAACCAACCTCCTGGGTAAACCGGTGCCATCGAACCGGTCGGCTAAAGCTGCATGGCGTGAACTTAGCCCGAAACTTGGGTATGGGAATTTCCACACCGGAGCAGCTGCGAAATAAAAGAAAGAGAGAAGGTAATGAACTCTAGCGAGCTTAAGAACATGCTCATGGGCATGTTGAATGTTGTTGAGACGGATGCAGACGACAACCAGGCTACGGCTGTGTCCCGTAGGGACTTGAAGGCGGCAATGATGGCCGCTCTCCAAGGCAACGCCGAGGAACGGAAATCGGATGAATACACCCCCGGTGCAGGTAATGCGCTCACTGCTCGCCTGGCTGGACCCGGTTCTCTGAATCATGATTTCAGCGAATACAACAGCTAAGCCTTAACCCACGGCCGGCATAGCTCGGCCATTCTTATACCTAAGGAGATGACTAATGGACTACTCTAACGACGCACTTACTATCCACACCGCTGAGGCGCGGACTGTTGCCGCTAACGGTGGCACCTTGCCTAATCGCTGGCTGGAGATTGACCAGAATTACGAGAACTACACTTACCGGCAATCCAACTTCCTGCATGATCTCTCGCAGGCGGTCATCAACGGTGAGCCTGAAGACCGGTTGAATGAGCTTCACGCTCGCACGCTTGCCGATGCTGTCGGCTCGACCGTCTCCCACTCGGGTACTGCTGAGGCTCTGATCAATGAACAGGTACGCCGCAAGGTCGCTGCGGCTCTGATTGTGGAGTACGCCAAGGTTGCAGGGGAGAACTTGAAAGCTGTTGCCGCACAGTTCAATCTTAAGTCTCAGCAACTCCGGGCGCTGGCTGAACAGGTCGATGTGGAGGCTACAGCCGAGTCTCTGATCAGTGCCCCCGATGAGGCTCGGATGGCATGGCTTAAGGCTGCCGAGGTCGCAGCCGAGTTGGACAAGACCCTGGTTGGTCTTGCTGCTGCCGCCAACCTGGCAGGTGCGCGTATCAGCGGTAAAGATGCGCTGATTGGTTTGGTGTGCCCTACCGATGGAGTGGGTAAGGCACGTCGTGCTGTGTGGGCTGCGTGGGACACGGACGGGCGTACCGGCCGATATGGTGCATTGCTTGCTGCGGGTATCGAGGTAAAGGCTATCGACTCGGTGCAGAAGTACCGCACGTATGGACGGCCTCAGATGGTTAACAAGGTAGAGCATGACGGTTGGGGTATCCGTCAGACATGGGTCGATGCTGAAGACGGTAGCCCTGTCGAATAGGTGCGTGTAGCGAGATACTGAATATCTCGCGCCTGTAAGCCTCTAGAATTCTAGGGGTAGACCAAGGATTGCTATTGATCATAAAAAGCCCGCAGCGTTGAAGCTAGCGGGCTCTATTCATATCTAGGATGAGTGAGGGCAATGGGGTACCCAGGGGGATGCTCCCCCTCACCCCTTGTCGGCCTGCCTCAGGGCAAGAAGGCTGATCCCCCTCCGTCGATTTCTCGAAAAAACCCGCAACATGCGGAAACAAACCGGCAAAGGGTGTTCTACAGAGAGCCCCCAATCGCCGTGACGAATTCGTAACCTAAAGGAGGTGACTAAATGAGTGATCGCCTAAAACGTCTACGGACTCTCCGCGATAATCTAACCCGGCGCATGGATTCTGCGCCGGACTACGCCGCTTCCGGCGTAGCGAAGGTGCTTGTGGAGGTTCTAGACCAGATTGACGAACTAGAAGCGCCGGACCGGCCTAAGCCGGATACGCCGCTCGATGAGTTCACGGCACGGATGCGGGCTAAGGCCCAGGTTCCCCGGACATGAAAATGCCCCCTCCGATAAGGGGGGCATTTCTTGGTTCAGTTCATCTGAATTTCGTCCACCCCCATTCAGGCCAGCGCCAGCTACGCGGACCCGCAAGAGGCCGACTTGCCGTCCCCCCCCATATGAACCGGTGCGGACGAACCTATGGGGGTATATCTTCGGCAATCAGATGCATCTCGTTGAGAATGTTATTGTTTTTTATTCCTAGCTTTGTGTCGGTTTTCCCAAGCGAACGCGTCCCATTCGGGGTGCGGGTTTTGCGCTAGTTCTTCTTCCTCTGGCGTTAGCGGCTGGCCGTACTTCTCCGCTGTCCGAGCGTCGTACTCGGCTCGCAACTGTTCCATTGGTAAATCTGACGGTTTCCCATCGTTCTGTACTCGGTGCCGAATATCCAGAGGTAGGTAATGTCCGACAGTGAAGGGGTTGGCGGCCTGTACTTTGAACCCTGCATCAATCATCAACGCCCTACGTTCTTCAATCGACATGCGTTCCCATGCCTGGGCGTAGGTTTCGCCTAGTCCACGGTATTCGAACCGTGCAGGCTCGGCTGGGAGCGTCTCCAACTGCCGTTTTCGTTCCACCAACCGCTGTACCCGCTCCAGGTATTCATCTGGAGAACCTTCGTACAGTCCTAACTCGTTCTCGCGCCGAACCGTAGCGAGAGCTACCCGGACACGTTCTAGGGCCTCTGTGTGGTCGCTGGCGGGTATAAACACCTTGTCTTCGCGCTCGAGGTCTCCCACTTCTTCCATGAAGGCTGTCTCGGCGTGCTCGTACAGCTTGTCTGCCCGGACGTTCTTGTATCCGCATTCGGAGTCTTTGCCCTGGGCATTGGGGCACCGGTAGTACGTGACGTTCCGTGTCCGATAGACCTGTCGATACAGCGGTCCGTCACACAAGGCGCAGAACGCCACCCCGGACAGCAGGTTGGTGGACTGATCCCTAGGTGATTGGCGGATGCTGCGAGACTCCAGCGCAGCTTGTACCCGGTCGAACTCCTCACGGGTAAGGATCGGCTCCGCACGCTGGATCGGCACCCCGTCGTCATCTGTGATCGGCTTGCCTTTGTGGACCCCGTAGCCGAGCAAAGCCGGAGAGCTGAGGATGCGCCGGACTACGGTTGAATCCCACTTGCCCGAGTGGTCCGCACCTTCACGGGTGCGGTTACCGAACTTAGTTGGGATTTCAGCCGAGTTGAGTTCTGTAGCAATCGAATTAGGAGAATTGCGGGCTAGCAGTGGTGCAACCATCCGTGTGCGGATCACCTCAGCCTGAGAAGGGTCCATAACCGCGTACCAACCTGCGGTCTCTGCGGTTACATCACCCCAGATCTCATCAGCTTCGGCTAGCTTCACACGCTGGTAGCCGTAAGGCACAACCCCGGAATGCAGACGGCCTAGCTGCCTGGTCTTAGCTTGCGATCCCCGATTGCGTTCGGTCGCTGCCTCCAGCTCGCCTTCAGCGACGATCGCGAGCACCGTAGCCACCAAGCGACCGGCCCAAGTGCTTAGGTCGATCGCTTCGGAGGTGGAGGCTAAGGACTTACCTCGGTCGCGGAGAAACTCGATCAGCGTGGACAAGGGGATGAGTCGGCGCGAGATGCGGTCTAACCGGTAGCCCACCAACACATCCCACTCGATCAGCCGTTCTGGCTTGAGCCATGCACCCAGCTCCGGGGTTTTGAACGGGTCGGTGCCACCTGATATGCCAAGGTCCACAGCCCAACCAACCACCGTTGCGCCGTGCATCTTGGCCCATGCTTCGATGGCCTCACGCTGGCGTTCGGCGGATGTACCTGCGTCGTCTGCTTCCCGGCTCAGCCGGATGCGGCCAAGTACCCGCTTACCTACATGCTCGTTGCTCACACGGATATGGTGTCAGATGTTGTATAAGTCCGGCAACAGAGATGTCGACGGTCGAGTTCCATCCGTGGAATTCGCGGCGCGCCGACACCGAGCTCCCGGACGAATGGCGGATCGATCTCGATCCGATGCCGGATTGTCCGTGGTCGCGGGTCCAGCGCGTGGCGGGTGTCGTGCACGAGGTGCTCGACGAGCTCGGCGCGGTCGGCTGGCCGAAGACTTCCGGGGGCAAGGGTCTGCACGTATATGTCCGCATCGCACCCGAATTCGGTTTCAAGCAGGTGCGCCGGGCCGCGCTGGCGTTCGCGAAAGAGGTCGAGCGGCGGGCGCCCGACGACGTGACAACCACGTGGTGGCGCAAAGACCGCGATCCGAAACTGCTGTTCGTCGACTACAACCAGAATGCCCGCGACCACACCATCGCGGCCGCCTATTCGGTGCGCGGTGTGCCGGAGGCCACCGTGTCCACACCGATCAGCTGGGACGAAATCCCCGATGTCGATCCGCACGACTTCACCATGAAATCGGTGCCCGCCCGCTACGCCGAACTCGGCGACCTACATGCGGGCATCGACGATGCGATATTCCGCATCGAGCCGCTGCTGGAGTGGGCGGAACGCGACGGCGTCGACGTCGACTTGGACGAACAGTAGCGGACCGATCCGACCCGGGACGACCCCAGCGCCGGGACCATCACGATCACGCGGATTCTGTCGCTGAGGTCCGACGGCCTCGGGTGCTACCTTCGCTTCTGGACACCCGCGAATAGTCCGCGGGCCGCCACCCTCACCGCGAACGCACCGTCGTACCTACTGCAGGAGGTCTCGAGATGAGCCGACCCGAGTTCCCGGTGCCAGTCGCGATCGGCCCGGCCGCCCCCGCCCCGACACTGCTGCAGAAGGCAGTCGTCGAAGGCGGGGCCACCCTGACCGAACTGGCGCAGGCCCGAGGATTGATCTGGGTCGGCGGCCCCGGCGAATTCCCCGACGAACTGCCCGAGCGCATCGAATGGGTGCAGCTGCCCGCAGCCGGTATCGAGGACTGGTTCACCGCTGGCATCTTCGCCAGGCACCCGGATATTCGATTCACCTCCGCCGCAGGCGCTTTCGCCGCCAGCGTGGCCGAGCACGCGCTGATGCTGCTGCTGGCCGGCGTGCGCTACCTGCCCGAGCACCTGCATGCGGCGAGCTGGCGGCAGCAGGACTTCTTCCCACACGTCGGCACCTTGCGCGGCAAGACCGTCACCATTATCGGCGCAGGCGGTATCGGCCGCGCCCTGATTCCCATGCTGGTGCCGCTCGGCGCGCACATCATCGCCGTCAACCGTTCCGGCCGCCCGGTGACCGGCCCCGGGATCCCCGACACCATCGAGACTATCGCCGCCGACCAACTCGGGAAGGTATGGTCGCGCACCGACCATGTCGTGATCGCCGCTCCGGCGACACCTGCCACCGAGCGACTGGTCGGTGCGGAGGAACTGGCTCGGCTGAAGCCGTCGTCCTGGGTCATCAACGTGGCCCGCGGCAGCCTGATCGACACCGACGCGCTGGTCGCGGCGCTGGCATCGGGCGCGATCGCGGGCGCGGGCCTCGATGTCACCGACCCGGAACCGCTGCCCGACGGCCATCCGCTTTGGGTCCTGCCGAATGCCATTGTCACCCCGCATGATTCGAACCCGCCGCAACTGCGCTTGGCGGCCTTCGCCGACCATGTCGCCGCGAATGTCGCACGGTTCGTCGAGGGCAGAGATCTGCTCGCCCCGATCGATACCGAGCGCGGATACTGAGGCCTACCCGACGGATCGCCCATCACCTGGGGATACGTGGTCCGGCCTGGACGACGAGTGACGGCGACGACCAGGCCTGTTATTCGAGAAGCCGGCGGCTGAACTCTTTTCGGCGGCCACCCGCCGGCCTGCGGCGGGTCGGCCGTGCTCGCGGCCTGTGACCGGTTCGGAAGGCGGCGCACAGGCGGGTGCTGTCGAGCGCCGTCGACATTGCGGCGGCGAGCCGACTCGACACGTTGATGCCCTGAAGCCGCGCCCAGCCGATGCCGGGCAGCCTCACAGTTGTGCCCAACCACCACAATCAGCCTTTTTTGAATGTACCATTGACAACTGGCACATTCATAGATGACTCTCAATGCATGACAAGGTCAATGAGGACCTCGGTCCCCGGCGTTCCCTCGGCGCCGTCCGCGCGGTCCCGGCTCGCTGCCACGGCAGCGGAGATCGGGATGCGGCCACTGAACAATGTGGTGCCGATGAACGCCCCCGGCATCTGGTTCGCCCGGAAGCTGATCGCGACCGTCATGGCCGCGGCGGGGCCACCGCTGCGCGGCACCGCCGTCACCCAGGTCCGATCCGGTGCGGTCCGCGGCGAATGGGTGCGAGCGCCCGGCGTCGATTTCGGCAAGCGTGCCATCTACTACATTCACGGCAGCGGATACGTGCTGTGCTCGGCCCGCACCCATCGCGGACTTGCCTCGCAGCTGTCGAAGAAGACCGGGCTGCCGGTCTTCCTCACCGACTACCGGCTTGCGCCGGAGCATCGGTTTCCTGCCGCCGCCGACGATGTCGAGGCAGGATATCGGTGGCTGCTCGACCGCGGCATCGCCCCGCGAGATCTGGTGATCGCGTGCGATTCGGCGGGCGGGCATCTGGCACTCGATCTGCTGATCGAAAACGGCCGCCGGGCAAGGCCACAGCCCGCTGCGGTCGCCATGTTCTCGCCACTGATCGATCTCACCCTCGGGCTGGCCGCCGAACAGGAACGGCGCCAACGGGATCCGATCATCTCGGCACGTGCGGCGAGCAGGCTGCCCCACGCCTACACCCGAGGCCTGCCCGCCGACGCACCCCGGCTGCGGTTGCGGGTGCCACCCGGCACGGCGCTGCCACCGATGTTGGTGCAGGCCGGCGGCACCGAAATGCTCAGTGCCGACGCGCGACACCTGCACGACATGGTGCGCGCCGCGGGCGGCAGCTGCGAACTCGAGATCTGGCCGGGCCAGGTGCACGTGTTCCAGGCTCTGCCGCTGCTCGCTCCCGAGGCCGACCGTGCACTGGACCGGGTCGCCGACTTCCTGCGCGCCGCAATGGTTTTCCCCACCACCGTCTCGGAAAAGGTGAGCTGACATGTTCGGACTGGAGAGACTCATTCCCCTGGGTATCCGCTCGCGCCGCACCCACGGGGCCCAAGCCGTGGTGACGGGCGCCGGCAGCGGCATCGGCCGCGCCTTCGCGCTCGAAATCGCCGACCGCGGTGGGCAAGTGATCTGTGCCGACATCGATGAGGCACGTGCGGAGGAGACCGTCGCCCTCATCGAACGCAAACACCCTGGTGTGGCGCATGCGTTCCGATGCGATGTCGCCAGCAGGGAAGACGTGGAGATCCTTGCGCGCTTCGCCGAATCGCTCTTCGAGCGCCCTGTCACGCTGGTGATCAACAATGCCGGCGTCGGCATCGGCGGAAAGCACGTCGGAGATATCGGATTCGACGACTGGGAATGGGCGCTCGGCATCAACCTGTGGGGCGTCGTGCACGGCTGCGAGATCTTCGCGCCGCAACTGCGCGCGGCCGGACGCGGCGGCATCATCAACGTGGCCTCGGCGGCCGGGTTCGCTGCCGCCCCCTCGATGGCCGTCTACAACACGTCCAAGGCCGCGGTGATGTCACTGTCGGAGACGATGGCCGCCGAAATGAGCGGCACCGGCGTTGCGGTCACCGTACTGTGCCCGACCTTCGTCAAGACCAATGTCGCTCGCGACGGTCGCATTACGCAGGAGGCGACCCGACTGGCCGACACCCTCATGCGTTGGACCGGCTTCTCCCCCGAGCAGGTCGCGCGCACCACCCTCGACGCGCACGACCGCGGCCAGCTGTATGTGCTTCCGCAGCTGGACGCACACCTCGTGTGGCGGCTCAAGCGCTACTTCCCCGCCCAATACACCTATGCCCTCGGCCTCCTGGATCGACTACTGCCACAGGAGAACTCGACCACCACCGACCGTGTCACGGTCACCGACAAGACAGGAGTCTGACATGGCGACCGCTATGGACTTCGACGACATGCTCCGCAAGATCAAGGATCGGCAGTGGGCGCTGGCCGATATCGACTGGGACGCCCCCGGCGCGGAGACGATCTCGCCCGAACTGCACGCCAAGCTCCAGCCTTTCATGGCCGACCTGATGTGGATCGAGAATGTCGGCGCGCGCGGCTTCGCGGCAATGGCGAAGAAGGCGCCCACCGAGACGCTGCGCGAGATCTACCGCTACTTCCACGCCGAGGAGCAGAAGCACGCCAATGCCGAGCTCGCGCTGATGCGGCGCTGGGGCATGCTCGACGGTGACAAGATCCCGCAGCCGAATGTGAACGTCAAGCTGGTCATCGACTTCCTCGACAAGTACTCCGACGACATGTCGTTGTCGTTCCTCGGCACCGTGATCCCGATGCTCGAGGTGACTCTGGACGGCGCGCTGGTCAAGTTCATCATGGA
This sequence comes from Nocardia sp. NBC_00403, assembly GCF_036046055.1. Lineage (NCBI taxonomy): Bacteria > Bacillati > Actinomycetota > Actinomycetes > Mycobacteriales > Nocardiaceae > Nocardia > Nocardia sp. NBC_00403. The sequence goes on along the minus strand of NZ_CP107939.1, from coordinate 3,029,953 downwards.
CGAGATCGAGGACCCGATCTGCCAGGAGGTGTTCAAGAAGATCAATGCCGACGAATCACGGCATCTCGCCGTGGATTTCGCGGTGATGGATCTGCTCGGCCACGCCACGCTGCGTAAACTGCTCGTCGATCTGGTCGGTGGCTGGGCCAAGCCTTCGCTGCTCATCGGAGTATTGAGCTACGTGCCGCTGCTGAACAAGATGCGCGACAACATCGTGGAGATGGGTGTCGACGAGGAGAAGCTGTACGCCGCACTCAAGCGTTACGCGAATGTCGGTGAGCGTAGCGAATTCGCACGACGGCTGCCGATGTACCAGCTGGTCAAGATGCATGGCGGTTGGGTGATCAACCGCGATCATCCCTACCATCTGGTGGCCGACGCGCTGGTCAAGATCACTGCCCGGGTCCCCGAGCGGCTGCTGCGGCCGCAGCCGACCTGGTCGAAGGAACTCACCTACGAGCCTGCGGCGTGAGCACAATGAGCACCAAGACCCTCGACGTCGCTGTGATAGGCGGCGGGTTCGCCGGCATCGGCACCGCAATTCGCTTGAAGCAGTACGGGATCAGCGATTTCGCGATCTTCGAACGCGGCACGGCGATCGGCGGCACCTGGCGCGACAACACCTATCCCGGTGCGGCTTGCGACATTCCGTCGCGGCTGTACTCCTATAGTTTCGCGCCGAACCCGAACTGGTCGCACACGTATTCCGGGAGCGACGAGATCCTCGGGTACATCGAGTCGATGGCCGCGGAGTTCGGGCTGCACAGCCATTTCCGGTTCGGCCACAACATCACCGGCATCGTGTTCGACGAAACGGCCGGGCGATGGGACATCACCGTCGAGGGCCGGCCGGATGCCGTCCATGCTCGCACGGTGGTGCTGGCCTCCGGACCACTGGCCAATGCCAGCTTTCCCGCCATTCCCGGGCTGGAGAACTATCAGGGCCACAAAATCCATAGCGCTCGCTGGGATCACGACTACGACTTCACCGGCAAGAAGGTCGCGGTGGTCGGCACCGGGGCCAGCGCGGTGCAGATCATTCCGGAACTCGTCGACAAGGCAGCCTCGGTGAAGGTGTTCCAGCGGACGCCGGGCTGGGTGCTGCCGCGAGTCAATCGGCGCACCAACGCACTGACCAAAGAGCTCTACCGGCGGGTGCCCGCCGCCGAGAACCTGGCCAGGCGGGCCTGGTTCTACGGGCACGAGTCGGTCGCGCTCGGTGTCGTCTGGAATACGCCGTTGACCAGGGCGGTCGAGCTCGTCGGCCGGGCCCAGCTGCATCGGCAGGTGAAGGATCCGTGGCTGCGACGACAACTCACCCCGGACTTCCGAGCGGGCTGCAAGCGACTGCTGATGACCGATGACTACTACCCGGCGTTGCAACAGGACAATTGCACACTGATCACCTGGCCGATCGCCCGTATCGCCGAGCACGGCATTCGGACCGCGGAAGGTGTTGAGCACCGAGCGGATTGCATCGTCTTCGCCACCGGATTCGATGTCTCCAAAACCGGCACACCGATCCCGATCACCGGACGCGACGGCCGGGTGCTCGCCGAGGAATGGCAGCGCGGCGCTTACGCGTACAAGAGCATTGCGGTATCCGGGTATCCGAACCTCTTCTTCACCTTCGGCCCGAATTCCGGCCCCGGCCACAACTCGGCGCTGGTCTATATGGAAGCGCAGATCAATTACCTGGTCGGTGCGATCGAGACCATTCTCGACAGGAATCTGCGGATACTCGATGTGCGGCGCGACCGACAGGACCGCTACAACGCGGGAATGCAGCGGCGGCTCACCGGAACCACGTGGAACTCGGGCTGCCGCAGTTGGTATCTCACCGAGGACGGATTCAACGCAACCATGTACCCGGGCTTCGCGACGCAGTACGTCAATCAGCTGCGGACGGTCGACCTCGACGACTACAACGTCGTGCCCGCCGATACACGGACGCCACGGATCGCGGCGGTCTCCTGAGGTGGCGGTCGCCGGCCGCCGGAACGTTAGACTCGGTCGATCGATGACTGTGTTGTTCGGCTGCCGGCAGACCGGCGCCGCTGTGGGCGAGGGAGGTGAGGTCGATGCCGGAGTACCGAATCGATGACCTTGCTCGCGCCGCGGGCACCACCACTCGCAACGTGCGCGCCTACCAGGAACGCGGCCTGCTGCCGCCGCCCGCGGGCAAAGACGGGCGGGCCAGCATCTACGACGACGCGCACCTGGAGCGGCTGCGCCTGATCGACGCGCTGCTGCAGCGCGGCTTCACCACCGCGCACATCGCCGACTTCATCACCAGCTGGGAGACCGGCAAAGACCTCACCGAGGTGCTCGGCCTGCAGCACGCGGTGGCGGCCCCCTGGGCCAAGGACGAGACCTTCGAGGTGTCACGCGAGCTCATCGGCACCATCCTCGGCACCGACACCGACGAACTCGTCGACCGGCTCGCGGAGATGAAACTGGTTCGGTTCGAGGGCGACACCGTGGTGTTCACCGACACCCAACTGCTGGCCTCGTTCGCCGAACTGCACGAGTACGGCATCGAACTGCGCACCCTCATCGAGATCTACGCCAAGGTGGCCGACCGGATCGACGACATCACCCAGCTCATGATCACCGCGGCCAAACAACACATCGTGGATGAACACGGCCCCGGCTGGCTCCCCGAGACCAGCAGCGAAATCGCCGACACCACAACAATGCTCAACAAAATGCGCGAGCTGGCTGTCGCCTCGGTGCACACCACTCTGGCCCGCTCCCTCGACGTCACCCTGCGCCGAGAACTCGGCGACTACCTCGCCACCGCCGCCGAGCGCGAACGCCAACGCCACGCCGACCGCTGAGTTTTTTTGGCAGCGCCTGCGGCGCTGTGTTTTTTGGCAGCGCCTGCGGCGCTGCGTGTTCGCGGCCCCCTTGGTCTCGCTTCCGAGCCGTCGAGACTCGCGACTTCGTCGCATGCGCTTCGACGGCTCGGAAGCGAGACGGGCCGCGAACTCTAGTGCTCGGTCTCGCTTCGCTCGGAAGACATCATCGTGCCGAGTGGGGGCGTCGGTAGTTGAGCTTGCGACTTTGGTTTAGGCGCTCAGGGGGTTGTAGAGGTGGGATGCGCCCCGAACTCTGTGCTCGGTCTCGCTTCGCTCGGAAGACATCATCGTGCCGAGTGGGGGCGTCGGTAGTTGAGCTTGCGACTTTGGTTTAGGCGCTCAGGGGGTTGTAGAGGTGGGATGCGCCCCGAACTCTGTGCTCGGTCTCGCTGCGCTCGGAAGACATCATCGTGCCGAGTGGGGGCGGGGTGTGCCACAGCCGAGTCCCGTTCGCTGGCCTTCAGAGGCTGGCAGCCCCAACCCCGACAACGACGAGGGGTGCGGCCTGCGTCTTCGCAGGGATTGTGTCTGCCACGATGGACAGCGTGGGCGAGATCCGGATCGGCACATCGGGGTGGGTGTATCCGCCGTGGCGCGGCACCTTCTATCCCGAAGGGGTGACCCACAAGAACGAGCTCGCCTATCTATCGCAGCAACTCGACAGCGTCGAGATCAATGGTTCGTTCTATGCCTTGCAGCGTCCGTCGAGCTACCAGAAGTGGGCGAGCCAGACGCCGGAGGACTTCGTGTTCGCGGTGAAGGGCAGCAGGTTCATCACCCATATGAAGCGGCTGCGCGACGGTGACGCCCTGCTGGCGAACTTCCTCGCGTCCGGTCTGCTTGCGCTCGGCCCCAAGCTGGGGCCGATCCTCTGGCAGCTGCCTCCCAACTTCGCCTTCGATCCGGTCCTACTAGCCGAATTCTTCGGCCACCTGCCCCGCACGACGACACGGGCGGCCGAGATCGCGGCACAGCACGACCATCGGGTCGACCCCGGATTCACCACGACCGACGCCGAACGGCCGATGCGGTACGCGCTCGAGATCCGACATCCGAGCTTCGTCACGCCGCAGTTCACCGAACTGTTGGCCGCACACGACATCGCACTGGTCGTCGCCGACGCGGCAGGAAAATACCCGCTCATCGAGGAAGTCACCTCGAATTTCGTCTACATCCGGCTGCACGGCCACGACGAGCTCTACGTCAGCGGCTACACCGACGATGGCCTCGACATGTGGGCGGAGAAGATCCGCTGGTGGGCCGCGGACCGCGATGTATTCGTCTACTTCGACAACGACGCGAAGGTCATGGCACCGCGCGACGCCCTCGCACTCCAGGCGCGCCTCGGCGGCTGACCCTGCAGTCGGCATCGCGGTACGAGGCGGCTCACCTCCGATACCGCCCCGTGTACCGGTCGGCCGAAGCCGGGTAGCGTGCCCGTCTCGACAAGCAAGTTCACGTCATCAGCGGTGGTCCGGCCAGTGCAGGGCGCACCACCCGCCCACGGCCGATGTTTGCTCGCGGGAGCCGCGATCTGGGTGGCGACGCCGCTGGCGGCGTTGCTGCTCATTTAGCCGCGCGAGCGGCGAATCGCCACGTAGCCTCCTGATAGAAAACTTCTCGATACCCGACGGGATGGAGGCACGATGGCATCCAACCGATCGAAAGTTCCACCGCAGGCGCTGTTGCGGGTGATCGAATTCGCCCGCAATTCGATGGCGGGGCTGCACCGGCGACTTGTGCCAGGGCATATCGCGCTGCTGGAAATGATCGTTGCCGGGTTCTTGACCCAGGCGATCCACGCGGCCGCCGCACTCGGTGTGGCAGACGCACTTGCCGATGGTCCGCGCAACGGTGCGGAGTTGGCGCGCGCCACCGGCGCGAACGAGGACGCGCTACATCGCCTGCTACAGCTTCTGACGAGCCACGGCATCTTCGCTCGCCGATCGGACGGCAAATACACGCTCACCCCGATGGCACAGGCGCTGCGTCGGGATACGAGCGTTTCGCTGCGCGATACCGTGCTCTTCTTCGGCTCGCCGATGCACCGCAATCATTGGACGCATCTGGTCGACGCGGTGCGCACCGGTGAAACCGTCGGCACGGATCTGGACGGCATGTCGTTCTTCGACTACGTGCGGAAAGACCGCGAGCTCGGCGAACTGTTCGACCGCGCCATGACCAGCATCGGCACCCTGGCGACAGAACCGCTGTTCGCCGCCTACGACTTCGGCCAGTACGGCACGATTGTCGATGTAGGTGGTGGACAGGGCACCCTGCTCACCGAAATCCTCTCCCGCACACCGACATCACGCGGCATCCTGTTCGATCTGCCGGAAGTGGTCGCGTCGGCGCCCGCCCGCCTCGCCGAACTCGGCCTCGCCGACCGCTGCACGGTCGAAAGCGGCTCCTTCTTCGAGACGGTGCCCAAGGGCGGCGACGCCTACATTCTCAAACACATCATCCACGACTGGTCCGACGACAAAGCCAAGCAGATCCTGCACACCCTGCGCGAGCAGATGCCCGAGGACGCGACGCTGCTGCTCATCGAACTCGTTCTCCCCGAAGATAATCGACCGCACCCGGGAAAATTCATCGACCTGGAAATGCTCATCAACGTAGGCGGCCGCGAACGCACCGAAGACCAATACCGAGACTTCCTGGCCGCCTCAGGATTCACCCTCGTGCGCCGTATCCCCACCGTAGCCCCCGACAATGTCCTCGAAGTGCGCCCCAGTTAGGTGCCGAGTGGCACCTGGCTGCGGCAAACGTCGAGAGACGCACTCCACCAAATGCGGCCTGTGGTGTTCGACTGACCTCGGTGATCAGGTCAGGACCAGCGCCTGAACGATCAGCACGAGGTAGAGGGCAAGAATGAACAGGACCGCGGGTAAGACCGGGTAGTCCGGTGTGCTCGCGCGTCGGAACTTCGATGCTGCCGTGGCTGGAATCAGTAAGAGCACCACAGGAATCCAGGCGATCAGAGCTTGCGGCCCGGAGTAGGTCCACGGCCGAACCAGGGCGAGGTCGCCGAAAACCGCTATGGCGGCGCACACCAGCGCAGCAGTCGCGCTGCCGTTGGCACCCAAGGCATTCGAGTAGTACATCTCGCCGGGGCGCGGCGACTTGGATGTCTTGCGGGCGAATTCGAACTGGAGGAAAGCACCGGCGAAGATGATCGCGACGGCCGCTGCCTGCCAACGGGATCGGACTTCGCCGGTTCCGATCGCAGAAACGACGACGTACGCGGTGACGAGTAGCTGGACCGGGTAGGTGATAGCCAGGTTCAGCACGATGTCGGTGCGCACGGTTGTCGAAAGATTCTCCAGACCCCAGAGGACAAGACCGTAGGCGAGTACGGCGGCGATCAGTACCGCCGAACCGATCGAGAGTGTCAGGCTGGCGGCGATGGCGCCCACCGCGATGACCGCCATCGCGCTGCGCAGTTCGTTCGCGCTGATCGCGCCGGTCACCAGGGGGCGGTCGGGGTTGTGCACCCTGTCGTAGTCGAGGTCCTTCTGTTCGTCGACCATGCGCAGGTACAGCAGGACGAAGGCGACCACGACGATGCGGACAACAGTGGACGCGGTCGGATGCCATGACGAATCGGGCTGGGAGACAAGAGCTGCCGTGCCTTCGAGTGCGAGCACCCAGAGCACGCCGTACAGCAGGTAGTGCGGCTTGTACATCACCACGGTGAATCGGGCGATGCGCGCGAGGGATCCGAGCACGCGCGGAGTCGACGCTGTTGCTGCTGCACTGCTCATTCCGCGCCCCGATACTCGCGCCTGGCCGCACCCACCGTTACGCCCCTCACTCCTCGCTCCAGCGGTTCCACATCGTCACCTCGGCGGCCGGAATGCGGCGCGGGCCTCGACTTCTGGTACCGGGCAGCAGGTGGGCCACCGGGAGCATAGCGACCTGGGTTATCTGGTCGAAGGGGATGCCGAGGAGGTCGGCGATCTCTTGCTCATATACCAGGTGGGCGGTGGTCATGGTGGATCCGAGGCCGCGGTCGTGCAGGGCCAGCATGAAGTTCCAGACCGCCGGGTAGATGGAGCCGTAGAAGCTGGCGAGTTGGAGGGCTGCGGCGTTCGCGGGTGGGCGACCGAGCGAGCAGACGACCACCAGCGCCGGGACCTCGTGCAGGTGGGCGGCGAGGTAGCGGCCGGAGGCGAGGTCGCCGAGTTGATCGGGGCGTGGAGTGCGGGCGGACAGGTAGGCGGCAAAGCCTTTTCGGTAGTACTCGGCGATCTGCTGTTTGGTATCGAAATCCTCGACCACGAGGAAACGCCACGGCTGCCGGTTGGTGCCGCTCGGGGCGTGCACCGCGACGTCGAGGCAGGCGAGCAGGTCCTGCCTGGCGACCGGCCTGGTGAGGTCGAGGCGGCGCCGGAAGGCCCTGGTGGTGGTCAGCAGATCGTTGCCCATCGGGCTCCTGTCCATCAGACGATTCCCGAGTCCGGTTCGGCCTCGGGATCCAGTGTGTCCTCCGCGAATTCGAGATCTACTTGGGCCGCGACGGCACCGGCCTGGTGGATCTCGCAGTGGATCACCACGGTGCCCGCACCCTGTTCGACGATCTCTGCCACGCATTCGGCCGGCAGGTCGAGTTCGACGAATCGATCGAAAGTACTTGCTACACACTCCAACCGCGGCAATTCGTCGACGATCATCGATAGTGCGGTCTGGCGGCACGCTTCGATGAGCAGACTACCGGGGACATGGTCGAGCTGATGATCGAACAAGAACGGGTGGCCGAGGTCGGCGACCAACGCGGCCCGCGCGGTTGCGCCGTCCCGGCGCGGCGGACCGATGACGACGTTGCGCCAGTTCTCCCGGCCCACCGCGGCAGGCACGGCGCGTTCGGTCAGTGCCGAGGCGCCGTGGAAAGGCCCGAGCCCCAGACTGTCCCGGAACGCGGAGCGCAGGCCCGACCACTGTCTCGAGGTGACCCAGGAGAAGGAACCGTCGACGGTCAGCATCGGCTCGCCCGCACACTCGATATCCAGCACCATATCGAGGCCGTGCAGCACGCCACCGCGGCGGTGCTGCTGTGGCACCCGTACCCGCATCACGAGGTCGGCGGGCGCGGTGCGGACTTCCCAGGCCGTGGTATCGGAGCCGGTGCCGTTGAAAGTCCTGACAACGAACGCCATTTCGGGCGGTACACCGTAGAACTCATGGGTCAGCGCGATCGCCGCCTGCCTGCCCGCCTCCATCACCAGCAGCGGATCGTGTCGCATCGCGAGCGAACCGTGGTGGTCGCCGTAGTAGGCGTGCATTCTCGGTAGCTGTGCGCCCGCGACGAACTCGTCCGGTGCCGCGGTATCCAGCGAGGTCACGAAGACCTCCGAGACCGCGCAGCGATGCGCTAGTTCGCGGGAGATGGTGCGGACATGGCTTGCTGCCCGTACCGGTGCTGCGTCTGTGGTCACGATCGACCCTCCAACCAATCTGTCGCGGACACGGGCCGCAAGGTCTGCGGCTGAGTGCCGGTCCGCATGGGAAGAACGTATGAGCCGAGCACGATCACCGACCACGGATCCAGATCCTGGTCAGCGGCCCATGCCGAGTACAGCAATTGCGCGCAGCCCGTGTCGGATTCGAGGTCGAGCTCCGGCGGGAGCGTGAAACCTGCGCGGTCGAGATCGCTCAACAGTCGTGCGAGTGCGTCGGTACGATCGAAGCTGCGGGCAGGAGCGTGGGTGTACAGGTCATGAGCGATCGCGACGGCATCGGCCGAGCGGTCGACACCCGCGCCTGCCTGCGCGATCACCGCCGCCCGCGTCCGCTCGTCGAAGTAGATGGCGAGCTCGCGCAGCACATCGGCGGGATCGTCCGGTGAGTGCACCAGATTGAGTAGATAGTTGTGCCTGCCGAGCAGATACCGCAATTCGCCGGGCCGGCGTTTACGTGGATCGGTCGCGCCTTTGGCCTCGGTGAGCCGCACCGAGACCGGCAGCTCCCCGTCGGGACCGTGCACCACCAGGACAAGCACATCCGAGATGCCGACCAGCAGATCCGCGAGCCGCCTGCGTTCGGGTGAGGCGATATTCCATGCGAAGTACCACAGCGCACGGGCCAGGTGTCGATCTACCGGGACGCGGTAGGCGCCGACCACACGAAAACCGTTGTCGGCCAGCCATTGCAGCGTCGGTTCGACGGCGCGGGCGAGGATCGCATCGGGTTTGAGCAGCAGCAGCGAATGTTGCATGGCGAATTTCGCCGCGTCGACACCCAACCGGTCGAGCTGGTCGACCGACTCCTGCACGTAGGTGTCGTCGAGGTAGACACCGGCTTTCTCCGCCGAGGGCGTCGAACCCGCCAGCAGCTCACGCAGCGAATCGCCGACGATCCCGTCGCGCTCACCCGGTGATCCACTGCTCATCGCCCGCCTCCGAAGTCGTTGCTCGCCAATACATCTTCGATCGATGGCAGCGGAACGCCCAGGTATCCCGATTCCAGGCAGTAGTCGAGTAGGAGACGCAGGTAGTCCTTGCCGCTCGGTGGCGACGGCTTGCCCAGTAGTACCTCGGCATGGGCGGTGTCGAATATCAAGCGCCGCTGGAAGTAACTGGTGTAGAGCGAGCCGATGCGCCGGTAGTACTCCCGTTCTACCGGGTCCAGGTCGTCCTCGGCAAAGGTCGCTTCCGGCACGAACGTGGCCACCTCGAAGGAGGGATACTCGGCGAGCACATCCGATACCTCGCGCAACGACAAAGTGTCTCGGCCGAGCGCGTGGAAGGTGCGACCGTGCGCGGAGTCGAAATCCAGGACGGCCGCGGCGATGACGTCGGCGACGTGATCCACCGGGGCCAGCGACAGGGTCGCGTCGTAGCGGCCGGGCAGTGCCCGGAGTTTGCCTTCCACCATGAGTTTCACGACGGTGTAGAGGTTCTTGTATTCGCGGATCGCGCCCGAGTCGCCGACGCCGGTCACGATGCCGGGCCGTACGATCGCCCAGCGCAGGCCCTGCTCACCTGCCGCGTGCACCAACTGTTCGGCACGAAACTTGCTGTCCTCGTATCCATTCCCGAATGACTGGCCCGCGTCGAGCTCGTCCTCGGTAACCACGCCGCCGCGCCGTCCGCACACATACGCGGTGCTGACATGCACAAGCGGAACATCCCACTGCCTGGCCAGCGCGATGGCGTGCACGGTACCGCGCACATTCAGTTCCTCGTAATCGGAATCTCGCGCGTCGAACGCGGTGGTCGCCGCACAGTGCACGATGGCGCCGACGCGCTCGGCCAGGTCGGCGGTGTCGCGCTCCGACATGCCGAAACCGCGCGCCCGAATATCGCCCGCCACCGGCGTGCCCGCCTCCAGCACTGTGCCGTCGTTGCGGACAATGCTCGAATTGCTGTGCAGCACAGCAGCCACCGGTCGGCCGGCGGCGGCCAGCCGCGCCACGACTTCGGCACCGACCAATCCGGTCGCGCCGGTGACCAGCACGGTGTCGCGCGCGCTCGTGATCGCACCGCGCTGGCGGTCAGCCCTGGCCTGCTCGCTCATGATGGGCTGCCTTCGGCCAGCGTCCCCGAGACGAGGGCGATCACTTGCCCGACGCGACGCACACCGATCAATTGCTCCGGGCGATAGCGCGGCAGGTCGAAGGAGCGCTCCAGCACCACCGTGAGTTCCATCAGGCGCAGAGAATCGAAGCCGAGGTCTTCGACCAGCCGCTTCTCGTCGTCGGTCGCCGATGGTCGTGGCGCCATCGCGAGGACGAGGCGGCGGACCTGCTCGGCGATCGCGGTATCGGCTACAGCGGTCATGCCGACTCTCCTTCCCGTAGATGAGGCTGGTGGCCACCGGAGGTCAGCAGATCGCGAGCCTCGTCGAGCGGCAGGTCGGTGTTCAGGTAACCGGCCAGGCGCAGCCAGTCGTAACCGATCGCCAGGGTCCGACGCCATTGCTCGCGCGAATCGAACGAGGCGGGGAAACCGGTCGCGGACTCCGAGCCGCCGGCGATCCGCCGCACCAGGGCGACGAAATCATCGAGGACCGCAAGGCCAGCGCTGATGTCACCGCTCGTGCGGAGGATGTCCGAGAAACACACCTGTTGCGCCGATTTCAGCTGTGTCAGCAGCTGATCGCGACCCGACGCGTGCGATGGAAGTATGCGCAGCACGGTTTCGGCGGGTGCCACGTCGGCGGGCAGTGGATGAATACCGAAGGCGGACAGCACGACCCGAACAGCCATCGCGATCAGACGGTGGGCGGCGATGTCGGCGACTGCGCCCTGGGAGTTCTTCACCGCACCGGCCAGATCCTCCCTGGCATTCTCCAGAACGATGTTGGACCACACCAGATTCAGTGCGCATTCGGTGAATCTGGTCGCGGGCAGTGCAGAAAGGGTGACGATCGGATCGTCTCCCGCGGCTCCGGTCACGCCGAGCGCAGGGGCGCTCGTACTCGGCACCGGCGTGTAGGGCTGCACCGGCTTGCACATTGCCAAGGCGGGTTCGATGAGTTCGCCGCCGCGCCATTGCAATCCGACGAAACCGAGCCGGATGAACTCGGACAGCTCGGCGGCGATGTCGGACTGGGCGCGGGCGAGCACGTCGCGCACCGAATGCCGGAACACCACCGACCGCCAGACCCGCGCGGCCGGGTCCGAGAGCACGAAGACATCCCGATCGTCGCGCACGACATGCACGCGCCCACCGATCGTCCAGGTGGTGACGCGGGGGCGGCGCGCGAACAAGATCTGATGCGTATCGTCCGCCACCGCGGGCACGCCGAGTGCGGCGGCCAGTTCCCACACCTTTTGCCAGGTCAGCTGTTCGGCCGCTGCTCCGGCTTGCGCGTCGCCAGGCCGATCGGCTTCAGCTACCGACACTGGGACGGCATGGTGCTCAGCTCCGGAACCTGGTTCCGCGTCGCCGACCTTCCGCGCGTGGTCGTCGAACGCCCAGCCGGCGGGATCACTGGTGTCCCGGTAGCGATCGATGAGGTCGTCGCGCCCGATCCGGTCCAGCTGCTGCGGCAGCCATTTGGTCTCCAGATAGCTTTCGCCGTGCCGCGCCGCCCACCCCTTCATCGCCTGCAAAAGACCATCGCGCGCCCAACCACCCGCTTCGGCGTGCGCTCCCAGCGCGCGCAGTGCCACAGCGAATCGCAATGCCTGGGTGGCCCGCGCGGTCCACCAGTGCGCCATCAGCTCCGTGAATCCGGAATAGGGCAGCAGCGAGCGCAATTCGGCTACGTCGGGAGTGCCCGACCGGACCACCGTCGCCCGCAGGAATCGCTGACACCGGTTGAGCAGGTCCTCGTCGAGTTCTGTGGGGTTTCCCGCCGCCGCGACCTGCGCCAACTGTCTGCGCAGCTGTGCCTGCGACCGGGTGCGCACCTCGACTCGACGCCCATCGATGAACAGCACCGTCGGCAGTGTCGGCATCTCCTCGTCGCCGGGCGCGAGGACGAGGAAGTCCACATCGGATCCCTCGTTGCCGAACCCCTCGGCCAGCGACCCTTCGAACAGCACCGCCGAATCCCGTGGTACCACTACGGTTTCCAAGGCTCGCTCGAGCAGCTGCCGCACCCGCTCCGCAGCCAGCGTCGGCTCCGGTGCGATGTCCTGAGCGGCGCGGCCATCGCCGGCTTCGATGTTGTCTGCCCCGCCGGCGCCGGTGGTGTCTGTCTCGTGGGCGATGGCGCCGTCGAGGACTCCATCGCGAAACAGCTGCCACATATGGCGGCGGCGCGGTTTGCCGCTGGAGGTGCGGCGAATGGTGCCGCGCGGTCCGGTGACGATGGTGACGGACTGCGCGGGGCCGAGCTCACCGCGAATAATGCTGCGTGCCTCGGAGATCCAGTCACCCGGCGCAGATTCCGCGAACAAGGCGATGCCCTGCGCACCCGCCTCGCTGATGGTGACCGCGGCAAGTTTGCCTTTGGTGATCCCGGTCTCCTCAGCGACCCGGGATTCGATGTCCTCCATGAACACCGACCGACCGCGCACCTTCAGGCTCGATCCCATCCGGCCGAGCACGAAAACTTCACCGCGATACAGAAATCCCGCGTCACCGGTGTAGAGCCTGCCGTCGGTGATCCGGGTGGACGAACCCGCTGCGGGCTCGCCGGAATCCGTCACCGAATACCCGAGCGCCACCGAATCGCCGACTACGACCATCTCGCCCAGGGTGCCGTCGGGGAGCTCGCGACCGTCCTCGTCGACCACCGTGACCGTCGACTCCGGCGTCGAATAGCCCAGGCCGGTAATCCATCCCGCGCCTTCGACCCGACGGGTGTCGTCGAGCAGTTGCTCGTCCAGGATCGTGATCCTGGACCCGAAGCGCAGACTCGGGTTGTCGAGGCGCAGCGCGGTGACAGGGCGGTTGCGTGCCGACGAGGTCACCATCAGCGTTGCCTCCGCGAGCCCATAGGCCAGCGTGTACGCCTTGGTCGAGAAGCCTTGTTTGCCTGCGAGATTCGCAAACGACTGTAGATCGGCGACCTCGACGGGTTCGGAGCCGACGGCGAGCGTGCGCCAGCCGGAGAGGTCGAGCTCGGCGATGTCCTCCTGCGGCACCCGATGCGCCACATAGCCGAGCGCGAACGAGGGTGACGGCGAGTGCTGGGCATGGGTCATCGCACGCAGCCACCGCACCGGGTCGCGGACGAACTGGTCGGGTCGCATCAGGTACAGGTCGCCCTGATTGGTCACGGTGGTGAGGAAGGCGCCGACCAGGCCCATGTCGTGATAGAGCGGCAACCACGAGACCATGGCCTCGCCGGGCCGCCAGTCGACGAGGGTGGAGATCATCGCGATGTTGTTGGCCAGGTTCTGCCAGCTGACACGCACGCCGCGCGGCGTGCCGGTGGAGCCGGAGGTGAATTGCAGCAGCGCGCACTCGTCCGGCTCGCCGAACTCACGCACCGCGGGTGGTGGCCCGAGGGTCTGAGCATTGATCACCAGTGGCTCGTCGATGCGGCCCGCTTCGATCGCCGCCCTGCGGACGAGTTGCTCGAACTCCGTCGAGGTCACCACCAGTCGCGGGCGGGCCTGCGCCAGGATCGCCGCGATGTGGGCGACGATCTGGTCGAGGTCGCCGAACATGGGCGGGGCGACCGGCGTGAAGACCCCGCCGCAGGCCCACACGGCGTAGAACGCTGCGGCACAAGGGAATCCGGTCGGCATGATCACACACGCGCCGTCGCCGCTGCCCATGCCGTGTGCCCGCATCAGGGCGGCGATGGACCAGGTCGTGTCGGCGAGGTCGCGATAGCTGCGATAGGTCCAGCCGTCGGCCTCGTCGGCCAGGTATACCCCGGCGTCCACTGCGGGCTCGGCAAGCCAATTACGCACTGCCGCAACATATTTGTCATGCTCCATCACGGAGGTCTCCTTCGGACAGCACGGTAACCGTCCCATTGGTTCCATCGACCCGAATCCGCATACTGGACCGTATCTTTTTCGTGAGGTCCTTGACTTGCACCACGGTGGGGACTCCTAATTCCCGCGCCACGATCGCGACGTGCGTGAGGGGGCTGCCGCGCTCGATCACCAGCGCCGACGCCGAAGGCAGCGCAGCCACCCAGCCGGGGTCGGTTCGATAGGCCACCAGGATGCCGCCTGCGACGTCGCGGGGCTCGTCGACCACGATAGCCGTGCCCTCGACAATTCCCGACGCCGAAGGCGTTCCGGGCAGCACTGTTCCGACCGTTGCGGCCGGAGTGTCGGTGACCGGCACCCAGCCCTGAGCCGCAAGCTCGGCCCGCCCGAAGGTCGGACCCGCTGTGACGAAGCGAGCCGGCGCGACCAACTCACCGTCCCTGGCGCGCTGGGCTTTTCGCGCCGCTACCAGATCGCGCAGCGTCTCGGTCTGCGCGCCTTCATAACAGCCGCGCAATTCCTGCACGGTCAGGAAGAACACGTCGCCGAACTCGTCGATGACCTCGCGCTCGACCAGGTCGCGGCCCATCACCCGGATCATCCGCTTCACCATGCCGAAGGCTCGCGTCCGGCAGAAGCGCAGCCGTTCGCGGTGCGCGGCGCAACGATTCACCTTGGCGCGCAACCGTTCATAGATCCGACGGCGCAAGCCGTGCAGGTGCGCGTCGAGATAGTCGTCGGCCTCGGCGCTGCGGCTGTGCTGTGCGGCGTCTCCTACCCGCCCGATGGCGCTGCGCAGCATGACGAACAGGCTGGCCGGGTCTTCCCGCAGATCGGGCGTCTCCAGCTTCAGCTCGTCGAGACTGCGATAGCCGTAGCGATCGATGTAGGCATCGACGTGGGCCAGGAATTCGGTGCGCTCCGATCCGCGCAGTGCCGGGTAGATCTGTTCCGGCGGAGTCGAATTGACCAATGCCACGAGTTCCGGCTCGGCGCGCACGAACTGGGCCAGCTCGGTCATCGCGCGCGCGGGCTCGGCCGATTCGACATCGGCACCCGGGCCCACCACGGCGTACAGGAACCACTCCGGCGCCTTGGGCAGCAGCAGCTTCGTCAGCAGGAACATCAATCCGGTGCAGGTCAGCAGGATCGCGTCCAGCACCATCAGCGGGCCCCAGCGCTGCACCAGGTCACGGTCGACGGTGCGGTAGGACGCGTAGGCCTGTTCACCGGACAGGGTCGTGTAGTCCATGGCGTCGTATTCGTCGTAGACGCGATAGAACTCGGTCATGAATTGCTCGACCATATCGTCGATTCCCAACAGCCGCCGCAGATAGGTCACCGTGGTGACGGTCCTGGAGCGAAGCCGGGCGAATTGCGTTCGGAAAGTGAACGGCCGCAGCGTCTTCGCGAGCTCGTCGGCGAGCGGTTCGTCGACGCCGAGCGCCGCCTCCAGCACCTTCCTGTTCAACGGGTAGCCGGGCGCGATGCCAACCATCCGGTACCAGTGCAGGAGGTTGTAGTAGACGCGGCCGTGAAAGTAGCCCAGCAGCACCGGAGTCCAGCGATCGGTCTGGCGCAACTGCTCATCGGGCACCCGCAACGATTTCGCGTAACCGTGATAGACCCGGCCGTAGATGTCGGCCGCCGTGGTGAACGTCAACGGCGAGGTGATGCCACTGAAACTCTCGATGATGTTGGAGTTGTCCCAGATCCGCTGCTCGTCGTCTTCGAGGACCTCACCGGCGCCGCGCAACAGCGCGTCACCGGACCGGGAGGTGTCGCGCACAGCGGTGGTGATCGGTCGTGTCTGCAGCAACCAGAGCCCGTCGTCGTCGATCGCCCACTCGACGTCCTGCGGCGCGCCGAGGTCGGCCTCCAGCTTGCGCCCCAGTTCGACCACCTCGATGAGCTCGGCATCCGACAGCGCGGCACGGCTGCGACGCTCCTGATCCACCTCATCAACCGCGACGCCCTGGTCACCGGTGGGTGTGTAGGACCGCTCCTTGTCCCCCAGCACCGTTTCCAGCACCGCGCCGGAGGATTTGTCGACGATCACCGAGTCGGCGTCCACCGCGCCCGATACGAGGCCTTCACCGAGCCCGTACACCGCACTGATCACCAACTCCTCCGCCGCGCCGGTGATCGGGTTCGCGGTGAACATCACGCCGCTGGTCCGCGCGGAGATCAATCGCTGCAGGACAACGGCAGCAGCGCCGGTAGGCGGCAGCTCGTGCGCGAAGGCGTAGCGGATGGACCGCTCGGAGAACGCCGACGCCCAGCACGCCCGCACCCGGGATGTCACCGCGTCGAGGCCGTTGACGTTCAGGAACGAGTCGAATTGGCCCGCGTAGGAGTGGCTGGGGCCGTCTTCAGCGGCCACCGAGGAGCGCACGGCGATCGAGCCGCCGTCGAGCCGGTCGTAGGCGTCGATGATCAACGCGAGGACCGTCGGCGGCAGCGCCGCGGCGGCGACCTGCGTGCGCAGCGCTGCCCCCGCCGCCAACGCCCTTTCCAGGTCGTTGATGGCGAGAAAAGCCGTCAGCTCCTCGGTGAGGTCGCCCGCGTGCAGCACCTGCTCGAACGCGTCGATACCCAGCACGACCCATTCCGGCACGCGGAAACCACTGGTGTGCAAGCTGTGCAATCCGCGCGCTTTACCTCCCGCTAGCGCGGCGATCGTCGCTGTATCGGTCCACGGTCCAAGTACCTGCAAGGTGTCTCCCATCGCCCCCTCGGCACCGGGCAGGAGTCGGATGCTCCGGCACAAGGCACGCCGAACAAAACAAAAGAGCTGTTTGGATATATCCGAGAATTCACCTCGACGTTAGCCCGCAATCCTGCGGGCTCGCTTGCCGACGAGTTGGTCGCAACCCTCGACCCGCCGCTAAGCTTCAGGCTGATTCGGTGGGTTCGGTGAGGATGTGAGTCTGCGTGGGTTGGACATTCACCCCGGATGAGTTCGCTCATGTCTGGCAGGAAACCAAGGTAGATCGCCATCCCTACCCCATCCGAATCCTCGAGACACCGCGCACGGAGCGTGACGCCGATGCGTTGCGCGCCCGGCTGGACGAGCGACTGCCGTCCGGCAGCGATCCGGACCTGACCGCGTGTCTGCGGATCCTGGCCCAACCGCACACGCGGATAGTGGCGATCGGTGGGGCGCACCGCCCCGGCACCGAGATCCGATTGTTGGCGGGTGCGATCTTCGACCATGCCGTGCTCGCTCTGCAGGAGCCGGGCACCAGCCCGGATTTCGGTGGCCGAGTGCGCATCTCGATCGGGCACAGCGCCAAACTCGGCGCCAGGATCGCGGCGCTGCTGCCGAAGACCCCGCCGGGGCGGGAACCGGCCAGAGCCGCACCTGCCGACACCATCCGCGACGAAGAGTTAGTCGCGCACCGACCGGCCGCGCCGCCGATCCGCAGGCTGTTGCTGAAGCCGCACACCGCGGAGGGACACATCCGGATCGAGGCACGGCTGGATCGGGCGGAACCGGCGCCCCCGATCCACTACACCTGGATCGATGTCGAAGGCGACGGGCGCTACCTGATCAAGGCGGGTTCGACCGTGCATGTTGTGCCCGCTTCGGCCGACCAACTCGCCGCTCAGCTGCAGAAACGCGTTCCAGCGCAGGCCGGATGACTAGCGCCGACGGGTAACTATTACTGACCGGGGACTTGGCTTCCGGTTAGTCTGGGTCGGACCGACCGATCTCAGGGGTGCGCATGACGATCGAGACCAGCCGAGCCGAAATCGCCCGGTTCAAGCAGCAGGCACAGGCAGGAACAGTCAAGTTCGATCCGGCCGCGGCACGGCGCTGTGCCGAGATGTACGACGATCAGGCCGATCGACTGATCTATCTGCAACAACGCCTCGAAGCCGCGTCCGAAGCACAGGGCTTCGGCGGGTTCGTCTCCGCTCAGCAGCTCCAGGCCGGTTTCAGCCACAAGGCCCGCGACGCCGCCGCACTACTCGACCACTACATCGAGGCCGCCTACCGGATGAAGGAGGCGTTCCTGATCAGCGGCGGACTGCTCGAGGAGGCCGACGCCGCGAATGCCGCCGCGTTGCGGGCCATCGAAACGAGGGTGCCGCGGTGAACGGGAACGACCCCGACTACATCAGCTCGATGGAGCATTTCGAGTCGATGCGGCACGAGGAGATCTACGCCAAGACTCAGCAAATCGACGCCGCGCAGATCCTGAGTGCCTCGGTCACCTGGCTGGAAGTGGCAGGCACACTTGCTACTTCGTTCCCGCTGACCCGCGCGAGCTCGGATCGAGTGATGAACTCGATGGAGTGGGAGGGCGCCACGGCCGACGCGGCATACGCCAGTGCCCGCAGCTACGCCGAGTCGGTCGACGAGCTCGCCGCCATCATGGGCCAGGTGGGCGCGCGGCTGGGTGGGGTCGCCGCGGCCGCCGAGGCAGTAAAGATTGCCGTGGTTCCCCCCGGCAGCTCGGGCCCGGTCGGCGCGATCGCGAAACTGCTGGAGGCCGGCGGCATTATCGACGCACAGATGGCGGCGGAAGCACTGCGCCAGGAAGCCGTCCTCGCGATGAACATGGTGTACAAACCGGCCTACAACATGGCAGGCACCGGCGTTCCCGCCCTTCCCGAACCCCCACAGCTGCCCGGCGAGATAGCACCGCGGCCGAGCAGCCCACGACAGATCACACCGGAATACTCCGAACCCCCACTGCCGCAACAGGATCAGCAGCCAACCACCCCGATTCCGTCCACCCCCGCCCCGACGCCACCCGGCACCACTGCGCCGTCGACACCGGAACAACAAGCCCCCCAGCCCGTTCCGACACCACCGTCCACCCCGACACCATCGACGCCGGCAGCTCCAGCACCGTCGACCCCTGCACCTGCGCCCGACCCGCAGCAAACCCCCAGCTCCACGCCGGAGCCGACCCCTCCGCCGACCCAGCAAACCCCGCCGCCCGCACCAGCACCGGCTCCACAGCCGGAATCACCCTCTCCCGCACCGGAGCCCATTCCACCGACGCAGCAAGCACCGGAACCACCACCGGCCCCACAGCCCGAACCACCGGTCTCCCCAGCCGAACCAACTCCGCAACCTGCTCCGCCAACACAACAAGCACCACCACCAGAACCACCACCAGCCCCACAGCCCGAACCACCGGTCTCCCCAGCCGAACCAACTCCGCAACCTGCTCCGCAAACACAACAAGCACCACCACCAGAACCACCACCAGCCCCACAGCCCGAACCACCGGTCTCCCCAGCCGAACCAACTCCGCAACCTGCTCCGCAAACACAACAAGCACCACCACCAGAACCACCACCAGCCCCACAGCCCGAACCACCGGTCTCCCCAGCCGAACCAACTCCGCAACCTGCTCCGCCAACACAACAAGCACCACCACCGGAGCCGCCGCCGTCCCCACAGCCGGAACCATCAGCTCCGACACCCATACCTGCCCCGCCGACACAACAAGCACCGCCACCGGAGCCACCCCCCGCCGCCCCGCAACCGGAACCACCGGCCCCCCAGCCGGGAGAACCCACTCCCCCACTTGTCGACCCCGGCGGCCAGCCCGGCGTCACCGGCCCCATCACAGAAGACCAAGACCAGTCACCTTCGACCACCAACCAGCCCGGCGTCATCCCCACACCCCACAAGTAGGCCACCGACAGCACTCCCACGCACGCGTACATACCCAAACCACGGAGGGTCGATGCACTCGAACCTCCATCCCGACGACGCCTTCGATCAGGTGTCGGGCACACCCACACCCCCAACCCGCAGTAACCGCACAGCAGGCGCCGAACGGTGTCGAATGGCGGCCCACCCACAGCCTCGAACCACCAAATGACTCACCGAAATACAAAACGAGTGCTCACTAAAGTCGCAGCACCGCAAGATGATTCGATCGCGACTGCTGGACGAAGGGCGTAACAGGTCGATGCCACACAATCCTCCATCCCAACCCCGCATTTGATCGAAGTCGGGCACACGCTCATCAGCACCGCAGTCGCCGAGCGCAGTTGAATGGCGGTCGCAATCTCCTCGGCAACCGCCATTCGACTCCGCCCGACCCCATCCCCCGCGTCACCGGGCACCCACTTAACGAGGTGCCCTACGGGATCAGGAGGCAAGGTGCGGATCTTGCGGAGTGCGGGTCAGACGTTGACGAGGTCGTCGGCGTGGATTACCGGGCGCTGCATGGTGTCCGGGAGTTCGGCGGTGGAGCGGCCCAGCATGCCGGCGAGTTCGGTGCTGTCGTACTCGATTACGCCGCGGGCTATTACATGGTTGTCGGGGGCTACGAGGTCGACTACGTCGCCGCCGTGGAAGCGGCCGCGGACGCCGGTGATGCCTGCGGCCAGCAGGGAGCGGCGGCGGTGGGCCACGGCTTGGACCGCGCCTTCGTCGATGAGGACGGCGCCGCGGCTGTCGGCGGCGTGGCGGACCCAGAACTTGCGGGCGGACAGGCGGACCGGGCGGGCGGCGAAGGCCGTGCCGACGGTGCCGGTGGTCAGTGCGGTGGCGGCTTCGGTGGCGGCCGCGAGCAGTACGGGCACTCCCGCGTCGGCGGCAAGGCGGGCCGCGGACAACTTCGAGGCCATCCCGCCGGTGCCCAGTGCGCCACCACTGCCTGCGATGACGCCGTCCAGATCGGCGCTGCTGCGGACCTCGGGAATGAAGTTCGCCGCACCCTTGCGCGGGTCGCCGTCATAGAGGCCTTCGACGTCGGAAAGCAGGATCAGCGCGTCGGCGCCGACCAGGTGGGCCACCAGCGCTGCGAGCCGGTCGTTGTCGCCGAAGCGGATCTCTTCCGTTGCGACAGTATCGTTTTCGTTCACCACGGCGACCGCACCGAGCGAGCGCAACCGGTCCAGGGTGCGTTGGGCGTTGCGGTGGTGCTCCCGGCGGGAGAAGTCGTCGGCGCTGAGCAGCACCTGTCCGACGGTGCGTCCGTACCTGGTGAAGGAGGTGCCCCACGCATGTGCGAGCGCCAGCTGGCCGACACTGGCGGCAGCCTGCTTGGTGGCCAGATCACGCGGGCGGCGGGTCAGCCCGAGCGGCGCGATCCCCGCGCCGATCGCGCCCGAAGACACTACGACCACTTCGGATCCCGCGCGCATGCGCGCCTCCACCGCGTCGGCAAGCCGATCGAGACGCGCGGTATCCAGCCCGCCCTTCAGGCTGGTGAGCGCGGACGAACCGATCTTCACCACCACACTTCGCGCCGAAGCGATCGCCTGCCGAGCCTCACTCAGCCCATCCTGCGACATCGCCTCGGCCATACCAGAACTCACCTGCATAGCAACCGAACTCCCTGCACCACACCAGAACACACCGTCGCCCCGCCGAACACCGGGGCTCGAACGACACCGACGGCATCGCGAGACTCCAACTTCCGCCCTGACGACCAGACGGCTCGCACACGCACGACGCCTGCACTGGAACCCCAACACGTACCGGGCAATCCCGTCATACCCCGCCACGCCACAACAGCGCGCGACCGCACCGCATCCACACCGGAAGCACCGGAACCCCAACGCACACCGTCGAATTCCGGCGTGCGCCGCACCGACAAGGTCGCAGTTCCCGCGCCCCCGGGCAACATCACTGGTCCTCGTCCTCTTTCACCAGACCACGGCGCACTCGGGACGCGTGCTTGCGTTCGGCGGCGCCGATCCGGTCGTTCTGTTCCAGCCGCAGGTCGGTGCCGCGGCCGGTCGGCACCATATCGATGCCCGCCGAGATCTGCGGCTCCCATTCGAAGGTCACATCGCCGATGGTGACCGGCGCTCCGGGCTCGGCGCCCTGTTTCACCAGGGCATCTTCGACACCGAGGCGGGCGAGCCGGTCGGCGAGGTAGCCCACCGCTTCGTCGTTGTCGAACTGGGTCTGGCGCACCCAGCGCTCGGGCTGGCTGCCACGCACGATGAAGCCGCCCGGCTCGTCGGGATCGGCGATCACACTGAAACCGGTCTCGTTCGCCGCGATCGGCCTGATCACCGGGCGTGCGGGCGCTGCCTTCGGATGCGCCTCACGGTACTTCAGCACCAGGTCCGCGAGGGCAAAGGTCAAGGGCCGCAGCCCTGCTCGGCTCACCGCGGAGATCTCGAACACAGGCCAGCCGCGCGCGGTGAACTCCGCCGTCACCATCTCCGCCAGCTCGGCGGCATCGGGCACGTCGATCTTGTTCAGGATGACCACACGGGGCCGATCGGCAAGGTCGCCGAGGCCGGTGTCGGCGTTGAGCATGGACTTATAGGCCGCCAGCTCCGCCTCCAGCGCGTCCACGTCGGACACCGGATCGCGACCTGGCTCCAACGTGGCGCAGTCGACGACATGCGCGAGCACCGCGCATCGCTCCAGATGGCGCAGGAATTCCAGCCCGAGCCCGCGGCCCTCGCTGGCCCCCGGAATCAGTCCCGGCACGTCGGCGATGACGAACGTGGTGTCGCCACTGGCGACCACGCCGAGGTTGGGCACCAGCGTGGTGAAGGGGTAGTCCGCGATCTTCGGCTTGGCCGCCGACAGCACCGACACCAGCGAGGACTTGCCCGCCGACGGGAACCCGACCAGACCGACGTCGGCGAGCGACTTGAGTTCGAGAACCAGGTCGCCTTCTTCACCGTCCTCGCCGAGCAGAGCGAAGCCGGGAGCCTTGCGTGCCTTCGACGCGAGTGCCGCATTGCCGAGGCCGCCACGACCACCGCGGGCCACGATGAACTTGTTACCCGCGCCGACCAGGTCGATGAGGACCTTGCCGTCGTTGTCGAGCACCACGGTGCCGTCGGGCACCTTCAGCAGCAGGTCGCTGCCTTGCTTACCGTCACGGTTGCTGCCCTCGCCCGGCTTGCCGTTGCCAGCCTTGGCGTGCGGATGGAAATGGAAGTCCAGCAGGGTGTGCACATTCGGGTCGACCTCGAGGACCACATCCCCACCGCGACCGCCGTTACCACCGTCGGGTCCGCCGAGCGGCATGAACTTTTCGCGGCGCACGGAGGCACAACCGTGACCACCCTTGCCCGCATGCACGTGCAATACGACACGGTCGATGAATTTGGACATAAGCCGAATCATCCTCCTCGGTGGTTGTGGTTGTCGGTGCCGACGCGATCGTTCGAAAACGCGAAAACGGGCCAGGGTGTGTCACCCTGACCCGCTCGGCTGTTGTCTGGAGTAGCAGGCGGCTGCCTCGCCTGCGCTCGGTCGGCGCAGTCGGTGGACGGACGCCTATCAGGCGGTCAGGCCTGCACCGGCTCCGGGACGACGATGTTGACGGTCTTGCGGCCACGCTTGCTGCCGAACTCGACCGCGCCCGCCGCGAGGGCGAACAGGGTGTCGTCACCGCCACGACCGACGTTGACGCCGGGGTGGAAGTGGGTACCGCGCTGACGAACCAGGATCTCGCCGGCCTTGACGGCCTGGCCGCCGAAGCGCTTGACGCCGAGTCGCTGGGCGTTCGAATCGCGACCGTTGCGGGAGCTGGACGCACCCTTCTTATGTGCCATTTCTGAACTCCTGTGAAGTAACTCGAAATCGAGGAGGCTTACTTGATGCCGGTGACCTTGATGACCGTCAGCGGCTGACGGTGGCCCTGCCGCTTGTGGTAGCCGGTCTTGTTCTTGAACTTGTGGATGCGGATCTTCGGGCCCTTGGTCTGCTCGACGACCTCGGCGGCCACGGAGACCTTGGCCAGCTTGGCCGCATCGGTGGTCAGCTCGGCGCCATCGACGACGAGAACCGGAGCAAGCGCCACGGAAGTACCCGGCGCACCCTCGATCTTCTCGACCTTCACCAGGTCACCGACCGCGACCTTGTACTGCTTTCCGCCGGTCTTGACGATCGCGTACGTTGCCATCGGTCGGCTGCCCTTCTTCCTGTAATGCGCGCGGCTGATGCTCACGCGGCTGCATGCTCCCACCCGGACAAATCCGCTTGGAAACCACAGCACTCTGGTCTGGTAGTCACCGCCGCCTCAGTAACCTGAAGGCCCTCGGCCTCGGGGCCGAGTCACAAACACAGCGCAGTCGAGCGCTGTCGCCGGGCAGCGACTGTTCGAGATTACAGGACGCCTACCACCGGGTCCAAACCGGCGTCTCCCGAACAGGCGTACCTCCGCCTTCGCTCCGGCCATGCACGGTAGTCCGGCACGCCCGAAATACGAGACCCCCGCCACCATCGTGACGGGGGTCTCGGTCGTTCGGCACGATCCGATCAGCTCGGACCGGTCAGTTCGCCTCGTCCACCGGCGGCCCCGCGGGACGTCCCGCGGTCCGGCGGCGCGTCTTGCGCACGGGCACCGCTACCGGAGCCTCGGCGGCAAAGTCCACGACCGGCGCTGCGGGCGGCTGATCCGCCGACAGCACGAACACCGCACCGCTGCTGTCGGCTGCGGGCGCCGCGGCCGAACGGGCCACCCTGCGCCTGCGACCGGCCGTCCGCGGTGCGGCAGGCTCGGGAACACCGTTTCGGGCAGCAGGCTCCCGGACGGCGACCGGCTCCGGTGCAGCAGGGGCTGAGGCTGGGGCTTCCGGCTCCACCACGGCTACAACAGGCTCGGCGGCCACCTCGACCGGCTCGACCTCGGTCGCCACGGCCTCCTCGATCACTGCCGCAGCTGTTTCGGTCGGCTCCTCGGCTAGGGCCTCGGTCAGCACAGCATCGATGTCGGCAGCTTCTGCCTCGACCACGTCGACCGCTTCGGCGTCGGCCTCGGTCGTGTCACCGTGATGCGCTGCCATTGCCAACGCGACCGGATGCGCCCGCTTGACGGCGGCATCCTCCTCGACGGCCTCGGTCACCGGCGCAGTGCCGTTGGTCGCAGCGGGTGCGGCGGCCGCACCCTTGTCCCGGCCCCTGCGTCGACGCGAACCGGTCTCCCGACTCTTCGCTCCGCCGTCCTCGCCGGCGGACGACGACTCCACCGGGTAGGCGTGCACCAGGATGCCGCGGCCATGGCAGTGCTCACAGGTGGTGGAGAAGGCCTCCACCAGTCCGGTGCCCAGCTTCTTGCGGGTCATCTGCACCAGGCCGAGCGAGGTCACTTCGGAGACCTGGTGACGAGTCCGGTCGCGGCCGAGCGCCTCGGTCAGTCGACGCAACACCAGGTCGCGGTTGGACTCGAGGACCATGTCGATGAAGTCGACGACGATCATGCCGCCGATATCGCGCAGCCGCATCTGGCGCACGATCTCCTCGGCCGCCTCCAGATTGTTGCGGGTGACCGTCTCTTCGAGGTTGCTGCCGCCCGCGCCGGTGAACTTGCCGGTGTTGACGTCGACCACCGTCATCGCTTCGGTGCGGTCGATCACCAGGGTGCCGCCCGAGGGCAGCCACACCTTGCGATCGAGCGCCTTGGCGAGCTGCTCGTCGATCCGGTGGGTCTCGAACACGTCGATACCGTTGTTCTCGTGCCGGGCGACCCTGGCGAGCAGGTCCGGTGCGACGGTACCGATGTACTTCTCGACGGTGCTCCATGCCCGGTCACCTTCGATGACGAGCTTGGAAAAGTCCTCGTTGAACAGATCGCGGATGACCTTGACCAACAGGTCGGGCTCTTCGTACAGGGTCTTCGGCCCGCCGGAGTCCTTACTGTCGGCAGCCTTCTCGATGGTGCGCCAGGTCGCCTGTAGCCGCTCGACGTCGCGGGCGAGCTCGTCCTCGTCGACGCCCTCCGACGCAGTGCGGATGATCACGCCGGCGTCGGCGGGCACGATGTCGCGCAGGATCTCCTTGAGGCGTTTGCGCTCGGTGTCGGGCAGCTTGCGGCTGATGCCGGTGGACGAACCGCCCGGCACGTACACCAGGAAGCGGCCGGCCAGGCTGATCTGCGTGGTCAACCGGGCACCCTTATGCCCGACCGGGTCCTTGCTCACCTGGACGAGCACCTGATCGCCCGGCTTGAGCGCCTGCTCGATCTTGCGCTCCTTGCCGCCCAGTCCGGCGGCCTCCCAGTTCACCTCACCGGCGTACAGCACACCGTTGCGGCCACGGCCGATATCGACGAACGCCGCCTCCATGCTGGGCAGTACGTTCTGCACCTTGCCGAGGTAGACGTTGCCGACCATCGACGCGGAACCGGTGCTGGTGACGAAATGCTCGACCAGAATGTTGTCCTCGAGCACTGCGACCTGGGTGGCGGTGGGGAGATCGGGGAACGCCTTCTCGCGCACGACCATCACCCGGTCCACCGCCTCGCGGCGGGCCAGGAACTCCGATTCGGTCAGGATCGGCGGCCGACGGCGACCGGCCTCGCGGCCGTCCCGCCTGCGCTGCCGCTTGGCCTCGAGCCGGGTGGAACCGGTGATGCCCTGCACCTCGTCGGATGCGGCGGCGCGGTTGCGGCTCTTGTTCCGCGGTTCACGTTCGTGCACGACGGTGTTCGGCGGGTCGTCCTCGGAGACGGCTTCGGACTCGGCGCCCTCCCCTGCCACCTTGCGGCGACGGCGGCGACGGCGACGGCGGGTCGAGCCCTCCGGCAGGTCGGCCTCGTCGTCATCGGACTCGGCGGTCTCGTCGGCATCGGCAGGCTCGGCGACGGCGTCACGCGATTCTGCCGGCTGCTCGTCCTCGGTGTCGGCATCGGAGTCCGCGGTGTCGTTCTCGTCACCTTCGGCATCACTGTGCTGCTCGCCCCGACCACGACCACGACCACGACGACCACGGCGCCTGCGACGCGGCTGGCCGTCGACATCACCCTGCTGGTCGGATGAGTCCTGATCGTCTTCGGTGGTGTCGACCTCGACCTCGACCTCGTCCTCGACCACCTCGGCCGGCGGCTCTTCGGTGCGACGAGTATCGCGCTCGACGCGACGCTTACGCCGCGTCTGTTCGGCGGCTGCAGCGTCCGGTGGCAGGAACAACGGTGCCTGCACCGTGACGGCGGCCTCGAACACCGCGGGCGCTGCGACGTGCGGCTCCTCCCGGTCCAGGTGTGTGAACAGCTGCACCGACGGCTGGTGGGCGGGCTGGACCGCACCGGTAGCCGCCGAACCGGACTGATCGATCACCGGGTCCGGTGCCGAGAACAGCAGCCCTGGCTCTCGGGCCGGGGCAGCAGGCTCGGGCTCCGGCGCGGGAGGCGTTGCCTCGGGCGCGGTGACGGTGGCGTCGGGCTCGACCAACGCGTCGCGGACAGTCTCCGCAACCGCTCTGTCGACGTTCGACTGCGCACTGCGCGCATCGGACCCCAACTCGGTGAGCTTGGCCAGGATGCGCTTACTCGTCACTCCCAGCAGCTTGGCAAGCGCGTGAACTCGGATTCGCTCCGGCAATTGTTCGGCATCCTGTGATGTTGTTTCCAGCGGCTCTTGATCGGCCACGAAGTCTCCTCGGGACCCCCGGGCGCGTCCCTCCTGGCAGAAGTGACGCGGCCGACGCGGGGGCACTAATCGTTCGCCTCACGCGGTTGACGCAAGGTCATCTGGTCTCGCCCCGCATGCCCGGTTATCACCTGGTTGTTCGTCGGGCTAACTGGTCACGCGGCGCCTGGCTGTTGGCTGAACTCCACGAAGCGAGCGCTCATCCAGCGTGCCGACGCGAACAATCAACCCCCAACAACCGGGCTGTTTGTCCGTGGCAGCGATGATCGGCATCGAACCGCGGTGTCATCCGGCTGCTTCCGTCACCGATCGCTCACGTACCAGCGCGAACAGTCGATATCGGTTGCACCCGATGCCAGTATCCCACACCGTGCGCCAACAGTTCGCCATCGGCGCACGACCAGACCCCGCATTCGCGTGGTTTCGTCGTACGCCGAGGGCGCTGTGCCCACCGGTGCGCTCGCTACGCTCCCGCACGACTCGACCCCGCATTCGCGCGGTTTCGTCGCAGGCCGAGGGCGCTGTGCTCATGGTTGCGCGCACTGCGGACGTGACGCGTGGAGGAATTGGGTCAGGCCGGGAACTCGGGGAACCAGAGGGCAATCTCGCGCTTGGCCGATTCCGGCGAATCGGAGCCGTGGACCAGGTTCTCCTGGGTCTCCAGGGCAAGGTCACCGCGAATGCTGCCGGGCACGGCCTTCTCGACCGGATCGGTGCCGCCGGCGATCTGCCGGAATGCCGCGATGGCGCGTGGGCCCTCCAGGATGGCCGCGACGACCGGGCCGGAGGTGATGAACTCGATCAAGGAGCCGAAGAACGGCTTCTCGGCGTGCTCGGCGTAGTGGCCGCGGGCCACCTCTTCGGAAACCTGCTTCAGCTCCAGGGCGGCGATCTTCAGCCCCTTGCGCTCGATCCGGGCCAGCACCTCGCCGACCAGGCCACGGGCCACGCCGTCCGGCTTGATGAGTACCAACGTCTGCTCAGTCACGGCGCACAGCCTAACCGGCGGTCGGGCGAAGTATTCAACGGGCAACTGCGCAGCGGGCCGGACGGGCGGCTAGGCGGAGCGCCGAGTGCGCTGACTCGGCAGTAATCCCTGCTCCATGCGGCGCTTGACATCGTGACGCAAGACCAGGATGAAGCCCCACACCACGGCGAACAGAATCCCCATCACCCCGATGGAGACGTGCACGAATACTCCGAGTATCAACAGCACCTGGAGGGCGAGGTTGAACGGTATCGCCCACGGGCGGCGCTGGAGTCCCGCGCCGAGAATCATGACCAACGCCAAGATCACGAGGTAGCTGCCGGAGAACCAGCCCACCCCGCCGCCGACCGACCCGACGACGGGCAACGCGAGCAGAACCGTGATCGCCTCGAGAATCAGCGTGCCCGCCATGACACCGCGCAGCCCCTTCCATGGGTCGGGGGCAGAGGGCGCAGCGGCCTGGTCGCCGTCGGTCGACTCACTCATGCTGTCTCCTTGCGGTGGATCGATCCCTCACGCCGGATCCTTTCCGAACAGCGCGCGGGCCGCGCCCGCCGTGACCACCGAACCGGTCACCACGACACCGGCGCCGGAGACCATCTCGCCGGGCTCGCCGACCTCCTCGGCCAGTGCGATAGCCGTTTCGAGGGCGTCGGGCAGCGTTTCAGCGGTGACGACCCGCTCGTCGCCGAAACGCTGCACGGCCAAGTTGGCGAGGGTGTCGACGTCCATGGCGCGCGGCGACCCATTGCTGGTGACGACGATTTCGTCGAGGACCGGCTCCAACGCCTCCAAGATGCCCGCGGCGTCCTTGTCGCTGAACACCCCGACCACGCCGACCAGTTTGCGGAAGTCGAACTCGGTGGTGAGCGTCGCGGCCAGGGCTTTTGCGCCTGCGGGGTTGTGCGCGGCGTCGATGAAGATGGTCGGCGCGCTGCGCATGCGCTCGAGCCTGCCCGGGCTGGTGACGCTCGCGAAACCGGCTCGGATCGCGTCGATGTCGAGCTGGCGGTCCGCGCCCGCGCCGAAGAACGCCTCGACTGCGGCGAGGGCGAGCACGGCATTGCGCGCTTGATGCTCGCCGTGCAGCGGCAGGAAGATCTCGTCGTACACCCCGCCGAGACCTTGCAATTCGAGCTGCTGACCGCCGACCGCAATCTGCCTGGCCAGCACCCGGAACTCCGAGCCCTCGCGGGCCACCGCGGCGTCGACCTCGACGGCGCGCCGCAGCAGCACCTCCATGGCCTCCGGCTCCTGTTCGGCGATCACCGCGACGGTGTCGCGCGGAATCAGGCTGTCGGGCGCACGCTTGATGATCCCGGCCTTCTCGCCTGCGATGGCGGTGAGGTCGGGGCCGAGGTAGTCGGTGTGGTCGAGGCCGATCGGGGTGATCACCGCGACCTGCCCGTCGATCACATTGGTCGCATCCCAGGTGCCGCCCATGCCGGTCTCGACGATCGCGACATCGACCGGCGCCTCGGCGAAGGCCGCGAAGGCCATGCCGGTGAGCACCTCGAACTTGCTCATCGCCGGGCCGTCCGCGGCGGCGGACTGCTTGTCGATCATCTCGATGTAGGGCAACAGCTCACGATAGGTCGCCACGTACTGGGCGGGCGTGATCGGCTTGTTGTCGATGCTGATCCGCTCGGTTGCCAATTGCAGGTGCGGGCTGGTGATCCGGCCGGTCCGCCGGTGCAGCGCGGTGAGCAGTGCATCGATCATCCTGGTCACCGAGGTCTTGCCGTTGGTGCCCGCGACGTGGATCGCCGGATAGTGCTGCTGCGGTGAGGCGAGCAGATCCATCAGGGTGGCGATGCGGGTGAGCGACGGCTCGATCTTGGTTTCCGGCCAGCGGCGATCGAGTTCTGCCTCGACCAGAGCCATTTCGGCCAGGTCGACAGGAGAGGGCCCGGCACCGAGCCGGGTGGCGGGGATCGGTGACCCGTCGTCGTCGTACTGTGGTTCCGGCTCGGTGTTCATTTGCCGCTCAATTCCGCAAGCCGGGCGCTGATGCGGGTGACTTCGGACGCAGCGACATCGCGCCTGCCCTTGATCTTGTCGACCACCGGTTCCGGCGCCTTGGCGAGGAAGGCCTCGTTGCCGAGTTTGGCCGTGGTGGCTGCCAATTCCTTCTCGGCGGCGGCCAGGTCCTTCTCCAGACGACGGCGTTCGGCATCAAGGTCGACCGCACCGGAGGTGTCCAGTTCCACAGTGACGGTTGCCGCGCTGAGCCGGATCTCCAGGGATGCGGTCGCCGCGAAATCCACGCCCGGCTCGGTGAGCCTGGCCAGGTTGGCCACCGACGACTGCTGCTCGGTGAGGCCCGCCGCGTCGAGGCCGATCAGCTTGGCTGCGACCTTCTGCTTGTCGGCGAGGCCCTGATCGCTGCGGAACCGGCGGATCTCGGTGATCAACCGCTGCGCGTCCGAAATACGCTGCGCCGCAGCCACATCGGTCGGCACACCGCTGGCCTGCGGCCACGCGGCGATAACGACCGACTCGCCGCCGGTCAGCGCCTGCCACAGCGACTCGGTCACGAATGGGATTACCGGGTGCAGCAGTCGCAACACCGAGTCGAGGACGTTGCCGAGCACCACGGCGGTCGACTCGGCGCGCGAGCCCGCCGCGGCGAACTGCACCTTCGCCAATTCCAGGTACCAGTCGCACAGTTCGTCCCACGCGAAGTGGTAGAGCGCCTCGCAGGCCTTGCCGAACTCGTAGGCGTCGAACGCTGAATCCACTTCGGCGCGAACCTCTTCGAGCCGGTCGACGATCCAGCAATCGGCATCGGTGAGCTCGGCGCGTGCCGGCAGCTCACCGGTGTGCGCGCCGTTCATCAGCGCGAACTTGGTGGCGTTGAACAGCTTTGTCACGAAGCTGCGCGAGGCCAGTGCGTGCGCTTCGCCGACCGAAAGGTCACCGCCGGGCTGTGCGCCGCGCGCCAGGGTGAAGCGCAGCGCGTCCGCACCGTAGGACGTGATCCAGTCCAGCGGGTCGATGCCGTTGCCGCGCGATTTGGACATCTTCTTACCGAACTGATCGCGAATCAGACCGTGCAGGAACACATCCTTGAACGGCACCTGCTTCGCGCCGTCCTTGCCCGCCGTGAGCACCGGGTCGTCGGAAACGAACGTGCCGAACATCATCATCCTGGCCACCCAGAAGAACAGGATGTCGTAGCCGGTGACGAGCACGCTGGTCGGATAGAACTTCTGGAGTTCTGTGGTGGAGTCGGGCCAGCCCATGGTGGAGAACGGCCACAGCCCCGAGGAGAACCAGGTGTCGAGCACGTCGGGGTCCTGCACCCAGCCTTCCGGCGCGGTCTCGTCCGGCCCGACGCACACCACTTCGCCGTCGGGGCCGTACCAGATCGGGATGCGGTGGCCCCACCACAGCTGTCGCGAGATGGTCCAGTCGTGCATGTTGTCGACCCAGTCGAACCAACGCGGCTCCTGGCTGGCCGGGTGAATGACGGTGTCGCCGTTGCGAACTGCGTCACCGGCGGCCTTGGCCAGCGCCTCGACCTTGACCCACCACTGCATCGAAAGGCGCGGCTCGATCGCCTCGCCACTGCGCTCGGAGTGCCCGACGCTGTGCAGGTAGGGCCGCTTCTCGGCAGCGATGCGGCCCTCGGCGGCCAGGCGCTCGCGCACCTTGACCCTGGCCTCGAACCGGTCCATGCCGTCGAATTCGGTGCCGGTGTCGGCGATCCGGCCGCGCTCATCCATGATGGTCGGCATCGGCAGGTTGTGCCGCAGCCCCATCTCGAAGTCGTTGGGATCGTGCGCGGGGGTGATCTTCACTGCGCCGGAACCGAATTCGGGGTCGACGTAGTCGTCGGCAACGATCGGGATCTGACGTCCGGTGATCGGGTGGTACAGCGTGGTGCCGATCAAGGACTGGTACCGGGGGTCGTCCGGGTGCACCGCGACGGCGGTGTCGCCGAGCATTGTCTCCACGCGGGTGGTCGCCACGATCACGTGCGGCTCGTTGTCGTCGAGGGAGCCATAGCGCAGCGAGATCAGCTCGCCCGGCACCTCCTCGTGCTTGACCTCGATATCGGAGATGGCGGTGCGCAGTTCCGGCGACCAGTTGACCAGCCGCTCCGCGCGATAGATCAGGCCCGCGTCGAAAAGCCGCTTGAAGATGGTCTGCACGGCCCTGGACAGGCCGTCGTCCATGGTGAACCGGTCGCGACTCCAGTCGACGCCGTCGCCGAGCGCGCGCATCTGCCACTGGATGGCGCCGCCGGACTCGCGCTTCCAGTCCCAGACCTTGTCGATGAACAGTTCACGGCCGAAGTCTTCTTTGGTCTTGCCGTCCACCGCGAGCTGTTTTTCCACGATGGTCTGGGTGGCGATGCCCGCGTGGTCCATGCCGGGCAGCCATAGCACCTCGTAGCCCTGCATGCGCTTGCGGCGGGAGAGGGTGTCCATCAGGGTGTGGTCGAGGGCGTGGCCCATGTGCAGGCTGCCGGTGACGTTCGGCGGCGGCAGCACGATCGAGTAACCGGGCTTGTCGTTCGCGACATCGGCGGTGAAATAACCGGCGGCTACCCAGCGCTCGTACATTTCGGCCTCCACCTCGCTGGGGTTCCAGCTTTTGGGGAGGGCATCGGCACGATTACGCGAGTTGTCAGAGGCTGCGCTGGTCACCCGACGATTCTAGTGGCCGAGTTCGGCGCGCTCACACCGCCCACCAGGCATAGAAAAAAGGCGGAGTCTTCGGTGGATGAGGGACACCGAACACTCCGCCTACAGGTGAGAGCTTACCGTCGATCCGGGGCAGGCCCCGGAATCCATAAGTAATTCTCAGCTTCTTTGCGCATTCAATGCGTGGCTGCCAACACGCTGGTGTCCTGCTCCACCAGATCGGCGTTTATCGCGATAGCGGCGGCCGATCCCGCGCCCGCGGCAGAGATCACCTGCGCTGTCGGGTCGGCCACATTGCCCGCAGCCCAGACGCCGGGCACGCTGGTCCGGCCCGACTTGTCGGTGTGCACCCAGCCGTTGCCGTCGACGTCACAGCCGAGCGCGAGCAGCACATCGGCATTGGGCACGAAGGTCGGCGCGACGAACATCGCCGCTCGCGGCACCGCGCGCCCGTCGACCAGTTCCACACCCCGCAGCCGGTCCGCCACGACCAGCCGCGCGACCTGCCCGTCCACGACACGCACGCCACGACCGGCGAGCCTGGCCCGGTCGGCCTCCGACAGCGCCATGGTGTGCGCGAAGAAGATCACGTCGGCCGACCATTGGGGCAACAGCAACGCGACATGCAGGGCTCTGGCACTCGCACCGGGCTCCGTTCCGCCCAGGATCCCGAGCGGCTGGTCACGCACCTCGTAGCCGTGGCAGTACGGGCAGTGCAGCACGTCGGCACCCCAGCGCTCCCTGATGCCGGGTAGTTCGGGCAGCACGTCGCGCAGACCCGTCGCCACCAGCACCCTGCGCGCACGCAGTTCCCGCCCGCTCGCCAGTCGCACCGTGAAATCACCTGGCTCGCCGGTCTTTTCGACGCTGTTGACCATATCGTCGATCAGCTCACCGCCGTATCCCGCGACCTCGGCCGAGCCGCTGGCAATCAACTCACCGGGGGGCATGCCGTCCCTGGAAAGAAACCCGTGCATGTGCTCGGCCGGCGCATTGCGCGGCGCACCACCGCGCACCACGGCAACCCGCCGCCGCGCCCTGGTGAGCACCAGGGCAGCGGACAGTCCCGCCGCACCGCCACCAATGATCACTACGTCATATGTTTCGCTCATCTGCGATCACCTCCGCGGTCACCATGCCGCCGTCCGCGCGATTTCGGCAACAAATATTGCTGATTCCGGGAATCAGCGGTGCACTGGTGGGATGAAGATTCAGCCGGGAATCACCCAGGCCATCGCCGACATCGGTCCGCGACTCAAGGCGTTGCGCACGCACCGCAACGTCACGCTGACGGCGCTGTCGGAGGCCACCGGGATCTCCAAGAGCACCCTGTCGCGCCTGGAGTCCGGCCAGCGCAAGGCCAGCCTGGAGCTGCTGCTGCCGATCGCGCTCGCCCATCAGGTGCCGCTGGACGAGCTCGTCGCCGCACCGAAGATCGCCGACCCGCGCGTGCACTCCAATCCGCGGAAGATCAACGGCACCACGATCATTCCGCTCACCCGGCAGCCGGGTCCGCTACAGGCGTTCAAGATGGTCATCCCGGCCGAGCGCACCGAGCCCGATCCCCGGGTCCACGAGGGCTTCGAGTGGCTCTACGTACTGTCGGGCCGATTGCGCCTGGTCCTCGCCGAACACGATGTCGTCCTCGGCCCCGGCGAAGCCGCCGAATTCGACACCAGACAGCCGCACTGGTTCGGCAGTGCCGGGCGCGGGCCGGTGGAGATACTGAGCCTGTTCGGTAGTCAAGGCGAGCGCATGCATCTGCGGGCGCGCTCCCGCGGCCGCGCGACGACCTAGCATCATCAGGGAATTCTCAGCCGAAATCAGGGTTTTCCCTGTTGCCGAATCGAATTCGGCCCGCGACGCTGGAAAGGGTGAACCCTCCGCTCGACGGGCCGCCCTTCGCCGCTGCGCAATCGCGGCCGTCACTCGCCGAATTCCCTGTCATCGCACCGGATTCCGTCCACGATCTGCGCGGACTGATCGTCGATGAGTTGCGGTATCCGGCGACGGCCGCGCTGATCGTCGCGGGGGTGCCCGGCGCGGGCAAGAGCACCGCGCTGCGAATGTTCTTCGGTGCGACAGCGGATGCCGATCAGGCGACGAAGGGACCGCAGGGTTCGGTCGTGCTCGATTCGAACCAGACCCGCAACTGGTGGCGACGCCGGGTCGGCTGGCTGCCCTATCTCCTGTGGCGACCGGTGGTGCACATCGCGCATTTCGTCCGGATCCGAAATGCGCTGCGCGACAATGCAGGACCGGTGGTGATTCACGATTGCGCGACCTTCGGATGGACGCGCCGACTACTCACACGGTGGGCCACCGGGTACCACCGGGAAGTGCACGTGATCCTGCTCGATGTGCCTGCCACCGCGGCCCGCGCAGGCCAGTTCGCACGCGGGCGCCGGATCAACGGGCCCGCGTTCACCCTGCACTGCCATCGATGGCGACGACTGATCCGCGAACTCGGTGCGGGCCGCGTGCCACAGCCCGCACCGGCCTCGACGGTGATCATCGATCGAACCAATGTCGACCGGATCAGACGAGTCGGCTTCGCCGCCTGGAGATCCGACGACTAACGACGAACCAGCACGGTGAGCGCGCCGGGTACGGCACTGATCGTGACCGGCAGCGTGCCCGCTGGTTCACCGTCGGCGGTGGCCGGGGCGCCTGCGGCGGTCAACGTCACCTGCGCGGTTCGATACTGCTTGGTCGCCGGATGGTCGATCCGCTTGCCCGCCGACAGGGCGGGAAGCAGCCGGAGCATGTCCAGTCGCGATACCGCGCCGACCACGGTCAGGTCGAGCAGGCCATCGTCCATGATCGCGTCCGGGCAGATCAACATGCCGCCGCCGTAGGTGCGGGTGTTGCCCACCGCGACCATGACCGCCGCCGTCTCCACGACCGTGTCCATCGCCGGATTGTCCAATGCGCCCGGCGCGACCCCGGTCAGCTCGATCCGATAGGGCACGGTGAAGCGACCGGAGATCTCGGCCAGCGCCGCGAACGTGTACCGCAGTGGCCCCTTCGGCCAGCGCATGCCGTTGGCGCGCAGGGTGACTCGGGCATCGAACCCCGTGCCGGCCACGGTGGCGAACCACATCGGCTCCGACCCGGGCGTTTCGATCCGGCCGAGATCGATGGTGCGAGTGTGGCCGTCGAGTACGAGATCCGCGGCGGCCACCGGATCATCGGTGGGGACACCGAGTTCCCTGGCGAGGTCGTTGCCGGTGCCCGCGGGGACGAGCCCGAGCGGCACTCCGGTCTGCGCCAGTGCCTCGAGGACGACGTTGACAAGCCCGTCCCCGCCGATGCACACCACCGCGTCCGGTACCTGATCCACGCGGGAAATCGAATCCCGCACCAGGCGAACAGATTCGGCGGCAGATGGTGCGCGCACCTCGGTGACCGCGACACCACGCTCGGCGAATCGGGCCAGTGTGGCGGCCGCGACGTCGTGCCCACGGCCGACCCCGGACATGGGGTTGGTCACCACGGTGACCGCACCGATGGTGCGTGTCGAGTCCTGCGTCACGGGACCAGCTTTCCAGGATTGAGGATTCCTGCGGGGTCCAATTCCTGTTTCACCGCGCGCAATACCCGGACACCCAGGTCGCCGACCTCGGCGGACATCCAGGGGCGGTGGTCGGTGCCGACCGCATGATGGTGGGTGATGGTGCCGCCTGCGGCCACGATGGCGTCGCCGACCGCGTTCTTCGCGAGGCCCCACTGCGAGATCGGATCGTCCAATTGCTTGGCGATGATCGTGAAGTACAGCGAGGCGCCCGTCGGGTAGGTGTGCGAGATGTGGCACATCACCAGTGGCGGCGTACCCTGTCCGCCCAGTGAATCCGTCAGTGCCGCAGTGACCTTCGCCTTGAGGTTGTCGAGATTCGACCAGGTGGTGGCGGTCTCCAGCGTCTCGCACAGCACTCCGACGTCGAGCAGCGCGTCGCGCATGTAGGGCGCGGCGAAGCGGCCGTGCTCCCACTCCCCGGCAGGAGTCGCACCCAAGTCCGTGCCGCCCGCCGCCGCCAAGAGCGCACCCGCCTCGGCGCTGCGCGATGCGACGTGGGCTCCGGTGCCTTCGAACGTGGTGATGGCCAGGCATCCCGACACCGGGGTGCCGCCGACATCACCGGAGCGGGCCAGGTTGATGCCGGTCTCGACCTCGTCGGACAAGCGCAGCACCGTCGGCGCCGCGCCCGTCTGCACCACCGAGCGCAGTGCGGCTGCGCCCGTGGCGAAGTCGGGGAACGACCAGGCCCGGTAGGCAATGGTTTCCGGCACCGGATGCACCCGCAGGGTGACCTCGGTGATCACACCGAGGGCGCCTTCCGAACCGACGAACAGTTCGCGCAGGTCCGGACCTGCGGCCGAAGCGGGGGCACGGCCGAGCTCCAGCGTGCCGCTCGGCGTGGCGATCTTCAGGTGCTGGACCATATCGTCGAAGCGACCGTAGCCCGCGGACGCCTGTCCGGAGGACCGGGTGGCCGCGAAGCCACCGATGCTCGCGAATTCGAAGCTCTGCGGGAAGTGGCCGAGCGAAAGTCCTCGGTCGGCGAGCAATGCCTCGGCGCGCGGGCCGGTGAGACCGGCGCCCAGCGTGGCGGTTCCGCTCACCGGATCGATGTCCGAGACGGTGTCGAGGCGACGCAGGTCCAGCGCGATGACCGCCTCGAAGCGGCCGCGCACCGGGTCGACACCGCCGACCACGCTGGTGCCGCCACCGAAGGGAAC
The DNA here is from genome assembly GCF_036046055.1 of Nocardia sp. NBC_00403. NCBI lineage: Bacteria > Bacillati > Actinomycetota > Actinomycetes > Mycobacteriales > Nocardiaceae > Nocardia > Nocardia sp. NBC_00403. The sequence goes on along the minus strand of NZ_CP107939.1, from coordinate 2,992,048 downwards.
CACCGCGATGGCGTGTTCGGCGCAATAGGCCAGGACCGCGAGCACCTGCTCGTGGCCGGCGGGGAACACGACCGCATCCGGTGCTTCCTGTGGCTCGGCGACGCGGCGGCGCAGCAGGTCCGGGGTGCTTTTTCCGCCTGCGTGCAGCAACCGATCGCGGTGGGCGAGCGACACGTTGTCCGCGCCGACCACCTCGACCAACCCGTCTCGTCGGGCCGGGGTCAGCACCGACTCGCGCAGCGGTACATCGCCCTCATCGCGGCGCGGCGCCGGGTCGCCGGACACTCCGAAAACCTGCGCCAGCAGGCCCCGGATCTGTGCCGAAAGCGGCTTGTGTCCGGCTGGAATACCCCAGGCGTCCCACACCATACTTGCTGCGTGCTCCGGTACGCCCGGCTTTGCCACGTGGGCGTCCGAGCGGGGCGCCGAATCCTCGTCGGCATGCTGTTGCGTCTCGACCATGCGTTACAGTTTGACATATACTGTCAAGGAGTAACGACGCTTGCCCACTTCGACACCCGGCGGTGACACCCGAATGCCTGCCCCCGAAGAGCCCGACACCGCACTATCGGCCACCGACCTTGCGATTCTCGACGCCGCGCGAGACTGCGTCGAGGAATTCGGCGTGCGCCGGACCACCCTCACCGAGGTGGCACGGCGAGCCCGGGTAAGCAGGCCCACTGTCTACCGCCGCTGGCCCGATACCGGCGCTCTGGTGGCCGAACTGCTGGTACGCGAATTGCGTGCGATCGTCACCGCGACCATGCCGGCCGGGGGGCCGGCCCGCACCCGCCTGGTCCGAGGCATTGTCACCGGCGCAGCGGCGATCCGGGAAAACCCCTTGTTCGGCAAGATCTTCCGCACCGACACCGACCTGATGCTCACCTACGTGTTCGGCCGCCTCGGCCGCAACCAACGCCACCTGATCGAGCTGTTCACCGCGGGAATCCGCGAGGGCCAACAGGATTCGTCGATCCGCGACGGTGACGCCGAGCAGATGGCGACCATGCTGCTGCTGATCGCCCAGTCCGCGGTGCAGTCGGCGGGCACCGTCGCCGCCCTACTCGACGGAGCAGCACTCGACGCCGAATTGACGCGCGCTATCGACGGTTACCTTGTTCCACCGCTGGTGTCGGCCGCGGCCGACACCAGCGGTGTCGAATCGTCGGACGCCGCACATGAGGAGCGGACATGAGCGAGCGGACTTCGGGCAGCACCGCGCCCGCCATCGCCGACGGCAGTCCCCTGACGCCCGATCCGCATCGTCAACGATCGATAACCTCCGCACCGGCGGCAGGTCCGACCTCGGAAAGAGACTGCGATGACCGCTAATTCGGCCACCGTCGGCAACTCCGCCCTGAACGCCGCCCGGCGCTCCCGCGAGCTGGCACAGCTCGGCGATGACACCGAAATCGACGTGCTGGTGATCGGCGGCGGTGTCACCGGTGCGGGCGCCGCACTCGATGCCACCGCGCGCGGCCTGCGCACGGTGCTGGTCGAACGGCAGGACCTGGCGTTCGGAACCTCACGGTGGAGCTCGAAGCTGGTGCACGGTGGACTGCGCTACCTGGCGAGCGGTCAGGTCGGCATCGCGCACGAGAGCGCCGTCGAGCGCGGCATCCTGATCGGCACCACCGCACCGCATCTCGTACGTCCGCTGCCGCAGCTCGTGCCGCTGCTGCCGGAGATCGGCGTTGCGCAGAGCACGCTGATTCGGGCCGGTTTCGTCGCGGGTGATGTGCTGCGGCGCACCGCAGGCACCCCGGCCGCGATCCTGCCCCGTTCGCGTCGCGTCGCCACCGCGGAAGCGCTGCGGCTGGCGCCGACTGTCCGGCGCGATGGTCTGCGCGGCGGTCTACAGGCCTGGGACGGACAGCTCGTCGACGACGCCCGACTGGTGGTCGCGCTCGCCCGTACCGCGGCGGCCAACGGGGCAACAGTGCTCACTCGGGTGGAAGCCGTTGCTGTCGAAGGTAATTCGGCGACCCTGCGCGACACGCTGACCGGCGAGTCGATGACCATTCGCCCCCGCACCGTCATCAACGCCACCGGCGTCTGGGCCGACCAGGTGGACCCGAGCATCGAGCTACGCCCCAGCCGCGGCACCCACCTGGTGTTCGACGCCGAATCCTTCGGCGGCCTCACCGCCTCCCTGACGGTGCCAATTCCGGGTACCACCAGCCGCTTCGTGTTCGCATTCCCGGCCGCGCACGGCCGGGTGTATCTCGGCCTCACCGACGAGGACGCCCCCGGCCCGGTTCCGGACGAGCCGCAGCCCACCGAGGCCGAGATCGACTTCCTGCTCGACACCATCAACACCGCACTGCGCGAGCCGTTGACCCGCGCGGATATCCGCGGCACCTACGCAGGACTGCGCCCGCTGCTGAAAACCGCGGACAACGCCACCGCCGACATCTCCCGTCAGCACGCGGTCCTGCACTCCCCCACCGGCGTCATCACCATCGTCGGCGGCAAGCTCACCACCTACCGCCAGATGGCCGAGGACGCCGTTGATGCCGCGGTCGCCCACGGCGGCCTCGCCGCGGGGCCCTGCCGCACCAAGCGGCTCCCGCTGGTCGGCGCGGTGTCGGGAGCCGCACGCGACCATATCGCCGCCCCACCGGTCCTCGTCGAACGCTACGGCAGCGAAGCGCCCACCGTTCTCGCTGTCGCACAAGACAATTCGGCCGCGCTCGAGCAGGTCGCCCCTGGCATCGACGTGACTGCCGCGGAATTCGCTTTCGGCATCACCCACGAAGGCGCACTGGATACCGACGACCTCCTCGACCGGCGCACCCGCATCGGCCTGGTCGCCACGGACCGGGCTGCCGCCCTTCCCGCGGCGGAAGCCGCCTTCGCCCAGGCTCGCGGTTAGTCGGACACCCAGCCCACCAGCTCCGCGCGCATGCAGGCGCGGGGCCATTGATCCAGCCCGTTGGCCGCCTCGGCGGCGCGGATCTCGCGCAGTCCCCGCGTCTCTTGCGCGGCGGTGAGGTAGCGAAAACCGAGCCGCTCGTAGTAAGGGCCGTTCCAGGCGACGTCGGTGAACGTGGTCAGGGTCATGGCAGGCAGCCCTTGCGCTTTCGCCCAGTGCACCGCGTGGTCGATGAGTCGCTTGCCGATTCGGTTGCCGGCATACACGGGATCCACCGACACCTGATCGACATGTGCGTCGCCGTCGACGATTCCGAGAATGAGGTAACCGATCGGGCGGTCGGCGTCATCGGCGTACACCCACGCGCGCCCCGCGTGCAGGAACTCGCGCAGGGTGTCCAATGGCGGCGGATCGTCGTCGGCGACGGCCGTCATGCCGATGTCCGCGAACGGCTTTCCCGCCGCGCGCTCGATATCCTGCAGGACCGGCAGGTCCTCCTCGGTCGCCGGTCGAATTGCTTGCATTGCCGCTCCTCGCGCGGGGCTCACTCGGCCGGGGTGGCCAGGATGCCGTTGATCAGCACCCGCAGCGCCCATACTTCACGGTCGTCGCCGTTGCCGCTCATCATTTCTTCGCCCAGGCCGACAAGCATCGGATACCGGTCGGCAGGCAGTTCCGCGAAGTCCCGCTGGACCTCGGCGACGTAGTCGCTTTCCACGCGCCCCCCAACGTTGTAGGCGCTCTGCTCCGCGGCCTGTGCGGTGATGTGCAGGTAGAGCAGGTCGACGGCCCAGGAATTGGTCCTCTTGTCCAGACCGCCCTCGTCGAGCAGCGTCAGCATCCGTTCGATGAGCAGCAGCGCGTTCGGGCTGGTGGGAATCGAGCCGAGCGCGACGAGCGCCAGACCTTCGTGCTTGCTCATGGCCGCCACGGTCGACGCGACAAGGTCGCCGAGCCGTTCGCGCCAGGTGCCACCGGCCGGCTCGGGCACCGTGCCGAGCACATGGTCGAGCATCGCGGCCATCAGATCGTCCCGGTTGGCGACATAGACGTACAGCGACGCCGCACCCGTATCCAGGTCCTGAGCGACGCGACGCATGGTGAGGGCGGACAGGCCGTCGTTGTCGAGGATGCGCAGACCGGTTTCGACGATGACATCACGGCTGAGTGGAGCCTTTGCGGGACGGGCCCGGCGGCTGACAGGTGCGGAGCTCATGACACCGAGCATACGCCGCAACGAACACCGTTTGACACGAACACCGTTCGTCATCTAAGTTTTCAATCAACCGAACACCGTTCGTCACGATCGATGTTCGATCGATTTCTTCCTCGAAGGGGAACCTCATGTCCACCATCACGCATCCGGAAACGGCGGCAAACACCAAGGTCGGAGCCCGCATGTGGGCGATACTGGCCGTCATCCTCGCGGCCGACGTCCTCGATCTGCTCGACTCGACGATCACCAATATCGCCGCGCCGACCATCGCGAACGACCTCGGCGGCGGCCAGTCACTGATCCAGTGGCTCGGCGCGGGCTACGCCCTCGCACTCGGCGTTCTACTCGTCGTCGGCGGCAGACTCGGCGACCGGTTCGGCAAACGCCGCCTGTTCCTGATCGGCGTCGCCGGCTTCACCGTGGCCTCGGTCGCCTGCGGCCTCGCCATCGACCCGACCTCGATCGTCACCGCACGACTTGTCCAGGGCGCGTTCGGCGCGCTGCTCATCCCGCAGGGTTTCGGCATCCTCACCCAGGTCTTCCCGCGCGAACAGCTCGGCAAAGCGTTCGGCGTGTTCGGCCCTGCCCTCGGCCTTTCCGCGGTCGGCGGTCCGATCCTCGCGGGCTTCCTGATCGACGCCGACCTGTTCGGCCTCGGCTGGCGAGCCATGTTCCTGATCAATATCGTGCTCGGCTCGCTCGCCTTCGCCGCCGCATACCGCCTGCTGCCCGCCGACGACGGCGATCGCACCGTCGCCATCGACGCGCTCGGCTCCGCCCTGCTCGGCGCGGCCATGTTCGGCTCGCTGTTCGGCCTCATCGAGGGTTCGGCCAACGGCTGGACCGCAGCACCCTTCGGCTATCTCGCCGCAGCCGCGGTGGCCTTCGCACTCTTCGCCCGCCGCCAACTCACCGCGACGAATCCGCTCATCGAGCCGTCACTGTTCGCCAACCGCGGCTTCACCTCGGGCCTGCTGCTGGGCCTGGTGTTCTTCGCCGCGGTGTCCGGTCTGCTCTACGTGCTCTCGCTGTTCATGCAGACCGGCCTCGGGTACACCCCGACCGGCGCCGCACTCGGCCTCGCGCCACTGGCCGCCGGCATCATCGTGGCCTCGGTCGCCGCACATCAACTGCTTGCGAAACTCGGCCGCACCCTCATCCTTATCGGGCTGCTGATCACCCTGGCGGGCACCGGCCTGCTGCTCGCCCTCGCGCTGACCGCCGGAACCGATATCACCGCATGGGTTCTCGCCGTACCCGTCTTCATTCTCGGTGTCGGCATGGGCACCTGCTTCGGCACCATCTTCCAGATCACCATCGGCGATATCGACCCGGCGGAGACCGGCAGCGGCAGCGGTTCCCTCTCGGCCGTGCAGCAACTGGCCAACGCCATCGGTGCGGCCGCCGTCACCACCGTCTATTTCCGCACCGTCGGTTCCGGGCAGGCGCACGCGCTGACCGTCAGCCTCCTCGTCGTCGCCGCGATCACGCTGGTCAGCTGCGGCATTGTCCAGCTGCTTCCGCGGCGAGCACCGGCCGCAGACCACTGATCGGCACGCCGATCGAACATCATCAACCGCACGACCCCACGGAGTTGTCATGATCCTCATCACCGGAGGCCGCGGCGCGGTCGCCACCAACCTGCTGTCCCTGCTGCTCGCCGACGGCCACGCCGTCCGGGTCGGCTCCGGCCGACCCGACCAGCTCGAACTCCCCGACGGGGTATCCGCCGTCACCTGCGACCTGCGGGACCCGACGACTTTCCCCGCCGCGCTGGCCGGCGTCACCTCGGTGTTCCTCTACGCCGAGCCCGCGTACATCACCGAATTCGTCACCACCGCAACCGAAGCCGGGGTCGAGCATATCGTGCTGCTGTCTTCGTCCTCGGTGCTCGACCCCGACGCCGCCACCAATCCGGTCGCGAAGTCGCACCTCGATGCCGAACTCGGACTCGCGGACGCGCCGATGGCCGTCAGCGTGTTGCAACCAGGTGCTTTCGCAGGCAATGCCCGTGGCTGGTCGTTCTCGATCAAGACCGACCGCCCGGTCAGCCTGCCCTACCCCAACGCCTACGCCGACCCGATCCACGAACTCGACATCGCCGAGGCCGTCCACGCCCTGCTCACCGAGCCCGAGCACCGTGGCGCGGTCTACCACCTCACGGGCCCACAGACCCTGACCTTCACCGCGCAACTCGATCTGATCGCCGAGCTCACCGGCCGCAGCGTCACCATCGACCACGTCACCCCCGACACCTGGCGGCAGGAGATGGCCGAGTACATCCCCGCCCACTATGCCGATGGCCTGCTCGACTACTGGCGGCGTTGCGACGGGGTGCCCACCGTGATCACCGACACGGTCGCCACCCTCACCGGCCACCCGGCACGCACCTTCGCCGACTGGATTCGTGACAACGCCGCGGTATTCGCCGCCTGAACTGCGAACGCACGCAGGATGACTCGATAGCGCCACCTCCCACACCACCGACTACAGGGCGGGCACGGACGATTCCGTGCCCGCCCTTCGGTTGTTCGCCGCGCCCGTTCCGGGTGTCGTCCACGCTCTATGCTGAGGGCCGTAGTGCGCCGGGAAGGAGGGCACGGGTGCCGAAGGACCCGTCCACCGTTGGAATCGCGCCGGGCGATGGTTTGATCGCACGCTTCGGTGCGGTCGTCGTGTACTTGGCCGGCGAAACGTCTTCCACCGACCGCATACTCGGTGCGATCGAAGCCGTCGCCGATGGCGAGCATCCCGGCGCGGCGATTGTGCAGCGCCTGGCCGCGGTGGTGTTCGGCGGTGGGTCGGAGCCACCGCCGTTCGGCGTGGTCGCGCCCACCGGCGATGGCACGGTCATCCTGTTGCGCGGGCCGGTGAGCGCCGAGATCCAGGGCGCGGAGGGGACCAGGCGGCTGGCCGGTGCGCGTGCGTTCACCTGGGTCGACGAGATCGTGCGCGAGCCGGTGCGGCAGATTTCGGTCGGCGCCGACACCGCGCTTCCCTTGACCACGCACCCACGCAGCAATTTGCGCGACGGCGTGGTTCCCGGAGGCGGTTTCGTGTTTCGTGTCGCGGTGCGGAAAAACGGGAAGGCCGCGCGCCCGGCGCCCGCCGCACCGCAGTCCGCGGCCGGGGACGAGCCACCACCGACGGCTCCGGCCGGCATGGTCGCGCTGTCGGAATCCGATACCCCGTCGAGCCACGAAGCTCGGGCAAGTGCGGAGATCGGCACCCGGGCGGGGCCATTGGCCTGGTCCGAGACATCGGACGCGACCCGGCCGACCACCTCCCCGCGACCGCAACCTATTGCGCTGGACAAGGTTCCGACGCAGGGCGGCGCGCGACCGCGGCGCGTGCGTCCCACCGGCAGCGCACCGGCGCCGGCAACCTCGACACTCGGTCCGGCCACCGGCGCGCTCGTCTTCGATGACGGCGCCGCCTACCCACTCGACCGCCCATACGTCATCGGCCGCAGCCCCATGTCCGACGATTCGGTGCGCACCGCCGCCGCCTCACCTATCGCTGTCCCGCGCGATCGGCATGTCTCGCGCATACACGCCTATGTCTCGCTCGAACGCGGCAAGGTCTATGTTCGCGACGCATCCACTCCCGCGGGAACTTTCATCGCGGCGCCCGGCGCCGAGCAATGGACCCGCGTCGGCACCGCACCCATCGAACTCCCGCCCGGCTGGAGTGTCCGCATCGGTGCGCGAATCGCCACCCATCGCATCGAAGAACGGCGCAAGGACGCCACGGAGATCTCCGGTGAACGCCGGGCTCACGGTTCGTCGTGACCGCCGCCGGAGGCCAGTGCGGAGCAGTCGCCCGCGCGAAGGTCGTTCAGTGCGTCGCCGGGAATCTTGACTCGATGCCGCACCGCATGCTGAGCCGCGGCCAGATCGGCGGGGTGATGGCCGAGCACGGTCGCACCGACTGCCCTGCCCTCTGACAAGCCGCAGTCGCACCATCCCACGTACCGCGGCCGAGCCGTTGCCGGGTGCCGCGGTCACACGTCACGCGCTGCCCAAGCCGTCCCGCGTGCCGCACTCAGGCCTTTCCACGCGTCCCAGTCGCACCTCCCCGCATACCGCTGTCGGGTCATCTTCCTTGCCGCAGTCGGGGGTCATGTCACACGCACGCAACCGGGCCTTCTTGCGTGCCCCGGTTGCGGAGCGGACCTGCGGCGGGTACGCACGATCGGACAGGCTGATCTCGGCCCCGCCGAGACAGCCTCCCTGCGGAGAGGACAATGACGACCATGCACCGTAATGGGCCGACACGCGACATCGACGAGACCGCGCTGAGCGTGACCGCACCGAAGGAGCAGGCGGCCGGGGTCACGGCCGTCGCCGTCGCGCTCAAACGCGCGGTCGAGGAGATGGGCGTGGTCCGCACCGCCCGCACGCTGGCCAGGGTCAACCAGGTACACGGTTTCGATTGTCCCGGCTGTGCCTGGCCCGAGCCGTCCGGCCATCGTCGCCCTGCAGAGTTCTGCGAGAACGGCGCGAAGGCGGTCGCCGAAGAGGCGACGCTGCGCACCGTCACCCCCGAATTCTTCGCCGCGCACTCCATCGAGGAGCTGGCCGACAAGTCGGGCTACTGGCTCGGTCAGCAGGGCAGGCTCACCCATCCGATGGTGCTGCGCCCCGGCGCCACCCACTACTCCCCCATCGAATGGGCCGACGCCTACCAGCTGATCGCGGAGCAGCTGCGTGCCTTGACGACTCCGGACGAGGCGCTTTTCTACACCTCGGGGCGCACTGCCAACGAGACCGCGTTCCTGTATCAGCTGCTGGTACGCAGCTACGGCACCAATAATCTGCCGGACTGCTCGAACATGTGCCACGAATCCTCCGGCGCCGCGCTGACCAGTTCCATCGGCATCGGCAAGGGCTCGGTCTCGATCGACGACTTCGATGCCGCCGACCTCATCATCGTCGCAGGCCAGAACCCGGGCACCAATCATCCGCGGATGCTGAGCGCACTGGCCGGGGCGAAGGCAAAAGGCGCCACGATCATCGCCGTCAATCCGCTGCCGGAGACCGGGTTGCTGGGCTTTCGCGATCCGCAGACCGTCAAGGGCTTCACCAGCGGCGTGTCCATCGCCGACGACTTCCTACAGATCCGCCTCGGCGGTGACATGGCGCTGTTCCAGGGGCTCGGCCGCCTGTTGTTCGAGGCCGAGGACGCCGCGCCGGGAACGGTGGTGGACCGCGAATTCGTCGACGCACATTGCGCGGGCTTCACGGAGTACGAAAAAAAGGTGCGGGCCGTCGATTTCGACACCGTCCGCGCGGCAACCGGGCTGACCGACGACGAACTCCGCCGCACCGCCCGGCTGCTGACCGAATCGCAGAACATCATCATCTGCTGGGCGATGGGCCTCACCCAGCAGAAGCACGGCGTCGCCACCATCGAGGAGGCGACGAACCTGCTGTTGCTGCGCGGCATGATCGGCAAGCCGGGAGCGGGTGTGTGCCCGGTACGCGGCCACTCGAACGTGCAGGGCGATCGCACCATGGGCATCTGGGAGAAGATGCCCGACTCCTTCCTCGACGCGCTCGATCACGAGTTCGGCATCACCAGCCCGCGCAAGCACGGCTTCGACACCGTCGATGCCATCCGCGCCATGCGCGAGGGCACGGCGAAGGTGTTCTTCGGGATGGGCGGCAACTTCGTCTCCGCGACGCCCGATACCGAGGTCACCGAGGCGGCGCTGCGCGGCTGCGCGCTCACCGTGCAGGTCTCCACCAAACTCAACCGCAGCCACGTTGTGCACGGGCAGACCGCGCTGATCCTGCCCACCCTCGGCCGCACCGACGAAGATCTGCAAGACGGCGTGAAACAGCAGGTGTCGGTGGAGGATTCGATGTCGATGGTGCATCTGTCCACCGGACGGCTGAAGCCGGTGAGCGACCAGCTGCGCAGCGAGGTCGCCATCGTCTGTGAGCTCGCGCAGAGCCTGTTCGGCGCCGACCACCCGGTGCCGTGGGCGCAGTACCAGCGCAACTACGACAAGATTCGCGATGCGATCGCGCGCGTGGTGCCCGGCTGCGCCGACTACAACGCCCGGGTCCGGCAGCGCAACGGTTTCGTGCTGCCCCATCCGCCGCGCGACTCCCGCGAATTCCACACCACCACAGGTAAAGCCAACTTCGCGGTGAACGATCTCACCTGGACTCCGGTCCCCGAAGGCAGGCTGATCCTGCAGACGCTGCGCAGCCACGACCAGTACAACACCACCATCTACGGCTTGGACGACCGGTACCGCGGCGTGCACGGGGGCCGCAAGGTGATCCTGGTGAACGCCGAGGACATCGCCGAATTGGGTTTCGCGGACGGCGAATTGGTGGATCTGATCTCCGAGTGGACCGACGGCACCGAACGCAAAGTGACCGGCTTCCGCATCATCGGTTACTCGACCCCACGCGGCAATGCCGCCGCCTACTACCCGGAGACCAATCCGCTGGTTCCGTTGGATCATGTTGCGGCACGGTCGAATACCCCGGTGTCCAAAGCCGTGACCATCCGGCTCGAGCGGCACACGCATGTCGGGCAGCCATCGTGACCGCACAGACCGTCGCCACCGATCGCCTGCCGAGAGCAGTGGGGTGCCGTCGTGAGTAGAGTGACCGCGCGCCGTCCGACGATCCGCATCACCTCCCACGGTGAGATCACCAGGCCCGACACCCTCGCGGTGGAGGAGCCGCTCGAAATCCGCCTCGGCGGAGAGCAACTCACCGTCACCATGCGCACTCCCGGCAGCGATATCGACCTGGTGCACGGATTTCTGCTGGGCGAGGGCATCATCGGCGCCACCGACGATGTGGTGAGCGCACGCTACTGCGCGGGCACCGACGAAAACGGGCACAACACCTACAATGTCCTCGACGTCCACTTGCGCACGCCGGTCCCGGTGCGCGGCCGCCACGTCCTCACCACCGGCGCCTGCGGGCTCTGCGGCAAGACCGCACTCGATGATGTGCACACCCGCACCCGATTCCCGATACCCGCCGACGGCCTCCTCGTGGACATCGCTACCCTTACCACCTTGCCCGGCGAATTGCGCACCCGCCAAGGCGTTTTCGACGCCACCGGCGGTCTGCACGCGGCGGGCCTTTTCACCGCGGACGGCACCGCCCTCGCCGTCCGCGAGGACATCGGCAGACATAATGCCGTCGATAAGGTGCTCGGCTGGGCACTGCGCGAAAACCGCATCCCGGCCCACGATCTGGTGCTGATCGTCAGTGGCCGAGCCTCCTTCGAATTGGTGCAGAAAGCGGTGATGGCAGGCATCCCGATGCTCGGCGCCGTCTCCGCACCCAGCTCGCTCGCCGTCGACCTGGCAGCCGAATCAGGCCTCACCCTCGTCGGATTCCTGCGCGGTCGGACCATGAACATCTACACCGGCTCGCACCGGCTCGACCGCACGTCGGTCAGCGATGCGCCGATTGTGCCCACCAACGTTGGGACCCGCCCCTGACGGTGCGCCTATTGCCCGTTCCCGATGTCCGAATTACGGTTGCTTCACCCGATCCAGAATTCGGCTTGAACGGAGCGCCCGATGCGGATTTCGGTGGAAGGCAAGTCCGGCGGCGTGCGCGTGCGCATGCGGTTCGAACAGTTTCGACGGCGGCTGCTGATCGTTCGGATCATGCTGGCGATCCTTGCTGTTCAGGGCGCGATCGTCGGTCTGTGGGCGGTCTTCGCACCGCACTCCTGGTACACCAGCTTCCCCGGTTTCGGCATGCACTGGATCTCGGTGGACGGGCCATACAACCATCACCTCGCAGGTGACGTCGGCGCCTTCTTCCTCGCCTTGACCGCGATCACCATCGCCGCGCTCGTCATCAACGGCACCGCGGTCGCCCGAGTGGCGGGAATCGGCTGGCTGACGTTCGGTCTACCGCACTTCATCTACCACGCCTTCCACAAACCGGCCGAGATGGGCGCGGGCAGCTTCACGCTCAGCCTGCTCGCCGCCGCCGTGCTGGTCATTCTCGGCCTCGGCTGTGTAGTCATCCCGCCGCGCGGCGACATCCCCATGTCCGACCCGGCGCCGATGGACATCCGGTTCCCGCGCCGCCGCCCGCGTTGATCGATCGGCACCACTCGTTTGCGGACCGTTGCTACCGAGTAGCCGAACGACTTACGGCGAGCCCCAAGCATCGATGGAGGTGAGGTGGTCCAGGGCCTTGCCGACGGCCGGGGCGCATAAATGATGGTCCGCAGGACCGAGCCACGTCATTTCCGCGATCTCCGCGGCTGGCGCTGGGTTGCCGTGGCCCGGCGCCGTGAAGCAGTGCATTTCGACGAGAGTGCCGGGACGCCCGTGGGCAGGAGCGGTGATGGTCACCACGGGCTCGATCCGATGCGCCTCCAACTCGACGCCGACTTCTTCTCGAACTTCACGAACGAGCGCTCCCGCCAGGGTTTCACCCGGCTCGGGCTTGCCGCCCGGTAGGTAGAAGGCGTCACGTCCTCTGGTGCGGACCGCAAGCAAGCGGCCGTACTCGACGCACAACCACGCCACCGACGTGAGCGTTCGTTCCTCGATCATGGTTACCTCGACAGTTGAGACGCGATCAGGCGTCCAGTGCCTCGAGCAATGCGGCACGCTGGCGAGCGCCGAGTCCACCGATGCGGCGGTCCTCGGGAATCTCGGCCTGGTCCAGCAGCTTGGCGGCCTTCACCGGGCCGACGCCGGGCAGGGCCTTGATCACGGCCGCGACCTTGGTCTTCTTGACCAGCTCGTCGCTATCGGCCTTCTTCAGCAAATCGGCAACCGAAACCTTGCCAGCCTTCACTTTGCCGATCAGTTCGGAGCGCGCCTTGCGGACCGCAGCCGCCTTGGCCAGCGCCTCAGTGCGCTGCTCCGCGGTCATGGTAGGCAGTGCCATGTCTCCTCCGCTTTCACTCGTCACTCGAACATCTGGTTGACCGGACCGATTCAACAGCACGTCGCCGACAGCGCAAGTCCGACACACCGGGGCGCGACCGGCGGAAATAGCGATGAGTTTCCCGAGCCCGCGCCGTCGAATCAGGTAAGAGGCCCGCGCACGGCGGGCGGCAAGGGCGAAAGGAACCCCCGCCATGGAGTTGTCATTCACCCAGTTCATCACCCTTGATGGCGTCTATCAAGCGCCTGGCGGACCACAGGAGGACCCGAGCGGCGGGTTCACCCACGGCGGCTGGTCGGCGCCCTACGGCGACGAGGACTTCGGCGCTTCCATGACCGAGGTGTTCCAACAGGTTGACGTCTTCCTGCTCGGTCGGCGCACCTACGAGATCTTCGCGGGCTACTGGCCCAAGGCCACCGACCCGACGGATCCCATTGCCACCACACTGAATTCGCTTCCCGAGTACGTATTGAGCCCCCACCTGGACAGCGCGGGATGGGGGCCCGCCGAGATGCTGCGCGGCGACCTGGTCAAGGAGGTGACCGCACTCGAGGAAGCCCGGTCGCGAACGGCAGGTGCACGGGAGCGGCAATCCGGCGCAGGGTCTGCGGGCCGCGGGCCTGATCGACACCATGCACCTGCTTACCTTCCCGGTGCTGCTCGGCACCGGGAAGCGGCTGTTCACCGAGGATGTGCAGCCCACCGGATTCGACCTCACCGATCCCCGCACCACCGCTTCGGGCGTTGTCATCGCGACCTACCGCAATGCGGGTGCCCGAGGTACGGATCGCTTGAATAAGTGACGGGCGTAACATCGAAGGCCCCGCGTACGACACCATCAACGACAGCACCCGAATGGGACGAAGGTTCAATGGCGAACCAGGCGGATCAACGGCGATCCCCGACCCCGGGCGCGATCGAACGGCAGCAGCCGGCCGATCGTCACCGTGTCCCCGAAGGTGCTACGCACCGGGAGTTCCGGGGCCGTCGGCGCGCGCATCCGCTCGGCGGCCGATCCGGTAGGTATCGAGAGTGCAATCATCGACTCCGGCATCATGGACACTGCTACGCTCCGAATTAGAACATGTTCCAATTCGGCAGGAGTTTCCATGGCACAGCAGATCCGCGATGTGGTCGAGCAGTACGTCAAGCTGGTCGGCTCGGGTCCGACCGAGGAGATCGTCAACCTCTACGCCGCAGGCGCGACCGTCGAGGATCCCATCGGCTCCGAGGTCAAACAGGGCCACGCTGCCATCCGTGAGTTCTATGACGTGATCGCCAACCTCGATCGGGAAACCGAACTGAAGCCGGAGACCATCCGCATCGGAGGCAATCACGCTGCCTTCATGTTCAGCATCATCACCAAGTTCGGCGACCAGCGCTTCACGCTGACCCCCATCGACGTGATGGAGTTCGACGACGACGGCAAGATCATCAGCATGCGCGCATACTGGAGCCCTGACGATATGCACACCGAAGCGGTGTAGCCCGACGGGCCAACGCGTGCGGTGGATCACACCCGGCTGCCCGTCACATTCCATGATCCCTCCTCGTCCGAGTAACAGGACAACGTTGGATCGAAGGAGAACCGTGATGGAAACAACCCGTATCCCCGCCGTCACCCCCGAGCAGGCGGGGCCGCTCACCAAACTGTTGTACCGCATTGCCGAGCGACGCTTCGGCGCGGTGCCCGAACCGTTCGCGGTGACGGCCAACCACGGAAAGCTGCTGGCCGCCAGCGGTATTCACGAAGTGCTGATGGAACGAGCATGCACAAAATTGCCTGCCGCCATCCGCGAGATCGCCGTATACCGCGTGGCCTGGATCGTCGGCTGCTCATGGTGCATCGACTTCGGCGCCATGCTCATGCGGCACGGCAACCTCGATGTCGACCGCCTCGAGCACATCGCGGAGTATGAAACCTCACCGCTCTACAGCGCCGACGAACGCGCCGCGATCGCCTACGCCGACGCCCTCACCGCGACCCCGACCACCGTCACCGACGATCAGGTCGCCGACCTCGAAAAGCGTTTCGGCCGTGCGGGTGTCATCGAACTGACCTACCAGATCGGTCTGGAGAACATGCGTTCACGCTTCAACTCCGCGCTCGGAATCACGACACAGGGATTCAGCACCGATTCCTGCCGAGTTCCCTGGACCCAGGACTGACCCCCGCGAAACGACCGTGCCGCCCGTCGAACAATGTCGACGGGCGGCACGGGAAAGCCGCTATGCGGCGTCGGCTATCACTTCGGCCAGGCTGGTCACCGTCTGGAAAACCGCCACATTGCCAGCGGCGGCGAGCAATCGGTCGACACAGCGTCGGCCGGTGATCAGCACGAGCTTGCCTCCCGCAGGCCCCACCACCGCCTCGGCCTCGATCAATACCCGCAGACCTGCGCTGCCGAAGAACGTCACCCTGGACAGATCGACCACCACCACAGACCCGGCGGTCCCGAGGGATCCGATCAGACTGCTCCGGAAGACATCGGCGCTGTAGTAGTCCACCTCGCCAACGAGGGCACACAGCGTGACCGAATCCGTAGGTGTCATGAGGGTGACCCGCAGGCGGTCGGACGGACCACGACCGGACGGCCACGGCTGCGCGAAGTGAGTGGCGGATTGGCTGGAAGTAGCAACAACAGTCGACATAAGGACCTCGGTCCGGTCGCGCGCGGCACGCTCGAAACATTGCCGGCGTTCAGTTTCGCCCGGATGCCTCAGCTCCAGGACTGGGCTGGTTGCTCAACCCTGGATAAGTATTACCCCAACAGACAGGTCTGTACACCTCTGATATGACCTGATGTCCACCAATGGGCGAGGACACGTCGCCTCTACTACCGCTGGCCTCCACTACGACGACGCAGCATGGCGTAGTAGATGTACTGCATCTCGAGCGGGTTGGTGAAAACGCTCACCAGCTCGAACCCGAAGTGTTCGTCGAGCCATTCGACACAGGTTGTCAGCCTCGCCAGCAGGCCCTGCTGATCCGGGCCCGGGTCCCGGAGCATGCCGCCCTCAGTGCGCGAGAAGACCACGAGATGTGTGTGTTGATAGGTCCGCATGTCGACGGTGCCACTGAGCACGCCGCGGACATCCAGCAGCTGACCCGGCCCCGCCGGATGCAGCAGTGGCTGCGGTTGCACCCTGAAATCCCCCTGCTGTCAAGCGACTACGCCGACTTCTCGCGCCGCTCGGTGCGCTGCGCCTTGCGCGGCACGATGGTGGGCAGCACGTTGTCGTTGACCGTGTCGGCGTCGACGACCACCTTGGCGACATCATCGCGGCTGGGGATGTCGTACATCACCGGCAGCAGGACCTCTTCCATGATGGCGCGCAGACCGCGCGCGCCGGTGCCACGCAGGATGGCCTGATCGGCGATCGCCTCCAGCGCGTCCGTGGTGAACTCGAGGTCGACGCCGTCCATCTCGAACAGTCGGATGTACTGCTTGACCAGCGCGTTCTTCGGCTCGGAGAGGATCTTGACCAGGGATTCCTTGTCGAGATTGGTCACCGAGGCGACGACAGGAAGGCGGCCGATGAACTCGGGGATCAGACCGAACTTGATCAGATCCTCCGGCATCACCTCGGCGAAGTGATCCGAGGTGTCGACCTCCGCCTTGGAGCGCACCTCGGCGCCGAAGCCGATGCCGCGGTGTCCGGTGCGGTCGGAGACGATCTTCTCCAGCCCGGCGAACGCACCCGCCACGATGAACAGCACGTTGGTGGTGTCGATCTGGATGAATTCCTGGTGCGGGTGCTTGCGTCCACCCTGCGGCGGCACGCTGGCCTGAGTGCCCTCCAGGATCTTCAGCAGCGCCTGCTGCACGCCCTCGCCGGAGACATCGCGGGTGATCGAAGGGTTCTCGCTCTTGCGAGCGATCTTGTCCACCTCGTCGATGTAGATGATGCCGGTCTCGGCCCGCTTCACATCGTAGTCGGCGGCCTGGATCAGCTTCAGCAGAATGTTCTCGACGTCCTCGCCGACATACCCGGCTTCGGTCAGCGCGGTGGCATCGGCGATCGCGAAGGGCACATTGAGCATCTTGGCCAGGGTCTGCGCGAGGTAGGTCTTGCCGCAACCGGTCGGCCCGAGCATCAGGATGTTCGACTTGGCGAGCTCGACCGTCTCGCCACGGCTGTCGCGACCCTTGTCGCCGGCCTGGATGCGCTTGTAGTGGTTGTAGACAGCCACCGCGAGCGTGCGCTTGGCCGTGTCCTGCCCGATCACGTAGTTCTCCAGGAAGTCCCGGATCTCGGCAGGTTTGGGCAGCTCATCGAGTTTGACCTCGCTGGACTCGGCCAGCTCTTCCTCGATGATCTCGTTGCATAGATCGATGCACTCGTCGCAGATGTACACCCCTGGTCCCGCAATGAGCTTCTTGACCTGCTTCTGGCTCTTTCCGCAGAACGAGCACTTGAGCAGATCGCCGCCGTCTCCGATGCGCGCCATCTCGTGGGTCCCTACTTCCTTGTCCGCGTGCAACCGTCCGTCCAGGTTGCCGGCAATCCGCCACCCTCGGGTGTAATCACGAACACCTCGAGCGTTCCGGCGGGTCGAGCACTGCCGTCAACCGGGAGCAAAGGCCCCTAGGTTGACCGTACCCGGTGTGCGCGACGGAGGTCGACAACTCGAGCATGTTTCTCGCCGGGGTTGCGCGAGTTCTCACGGCACTAGAACACGTTCTCCCCGAGCTGCGGCCGAAACCAGGTCCGGCCGCCTGCCTCGTGGCCTATCCCGCCGGACACCCTTCCGGTCGGTCGGTTCCATCGAAGCAATCCGGCCGGAACGGATGCCGAGCGGCACCTGTCCCGGCCGGATTTACCTGACTAACAGCAACATACGAGCGACCGGCGCAACCCGTATCCAAGGCGTACCCCAGAATCACTGCCTGACACCCGATCGCGCGCGGAGATTACTTCTGTGCGCTGAGCTTGCGGTAGTCGAACACCGTGTCGATGATCCCGTAGTCCTTGGCCTCCGCGGCCGTCAGGATCTTGTCGCGGTCGGTGTCCTTGCGGATGGTGTCCGCGTCCTTGCCGGTGTGGTAGGCCAGCGTCGTCTCCATCAGGCGACGCATGCGCTCGATCTCGGCGGCCTGGATCTCCAGGTCCGAAACCTGCCCCTGGATGCCACCCTCCAGCGACGGCTGGTGGATCAGCACACGGGCGTTGGGCAGGCAGGCACGCTTGCCGGGGGTGCCCGCGGCGAGCAGCACGGCGGCCGCGGAGGCCGCCTGACCGAGGCAGACCGTCGCGACGTCGGCACGCACGTACTGCATGGTGTCGTAGATGGCCATCAGCGACGTGAACGAGCCACCGGGCGAGTTGATGTACATGGTGATGTCGCGGTCGGGATCGAGCGATTCCAGCACCAGCAGCTGCGCCATGATGTCGTTGGCCGAGGCGTCGTCCACCTGCACGCCGAGGAAGATGATGCGCTCCTCGAACAGCTTGTTGTACGGGTTGGACTCCTTGACACCGAAGCTCGAGTGCTCGATGAACGACGGCAGGATGTAGCGCGCCTGCGGGCTCTGCGGTGCGATACCGCCGAGGCCGGCGCGTGGGTCGATCAGGTTGGCCATCTTCGTCTCCAAAGTCTGAGTGGGTGAGCGGTTCTCAGCCGTTGCGACTGGTTGCAGGTCGCTCGAAATGGTCGGCTACTTCGTGCCGTTCCCCGCCTGGTTCGCGTGGCTGATCACGTGGTCGATGAAGCCGTACTCGAGCGCCTGCGTCGCGGTGAACCACCGGTCGCGATCGGCGTCGATGGTGACCTGCTCGACCGACTTGCCGGTGTGCTGCGCCTGCAACTCGTTCAGCTCACGCTTGGTGTGCGCGAACTGCTCGGCCATGATCGCGATATCGGCCGCGGAACCACCGATGCCTGCCGAAGGCTGGTGCATCATGATGCGCGCGTGCGGCAGCGCGTAGCGCTTGCCCTTGGTACCCGCGGTGAGCAGGAACTGCCCCATCGAGGCCGCCAGACCCATGCCGTAGGTGGCGATGTCGCACTCGGCGAACTGCATCGTGTCGTAAATGGCCATACCCGCGGTCACCGAACCGCCGGGCGAGTTGATGTAGAGCGAAATGTCCTTGACCGGATCCTCCGCCGAGAGCAGCAGGATCTGGGCGCACAGCTTGTTCGCGATGTCGTCGTCGACCTGAGTGCCGAGGAAGATGATGCGCTCACGCAGCAGGCGCTCGTACACCGAATCACTGAGGTTGAGACCAGCAGTAGCGGCTGTCATGACCCCTGCCTGGTTGATTGTCACGGATACCTGCCTTCTCTTCTCACCGGCTTGTCACTGAAACCTACACAGCGCTGATTGCTACAGAGCCATCACCGTTCGCTGTCACAAACATTAACGAAACAGGGCGGCACCGAACTCCCGGCACCGCCCTACTTCGCTCACAGCGCAATCTCGCCAGCGCTCGATTGCGCTGTGCGCGAGGGCGCACTGTGTCCGCGGTTCACTCGCTACGCTCGCTCACTGCGCAATCACACAACCACTCGGCCGTCGATCACGCTGGCATTCCATGAAATTATTCGGCGCTCGCGGCGGCGGTTTCTTCGGCGTCGGCCTCGGCCGCGGAACCCTCAGGGGCGCCGAACATTTCGGCGGTGTCCACCGAGTTGCCCTCGGAGTCGGTGACCTTCACCTGGCCGACGACACCGGCGAGCGCCTTGCCGCGGCGCACATCGGCGAACACCGCGCCGAGCTGGCCCGCCTGCTGCACCTGCTGGATGAACTGTTCCGGCGACAGGCCGTAACGCTGCGACTGGAACAGGATCCGCTCGGTGAGCTCCTCCTGGCCGACCTGGGTGTTCTCCGCCTCGGCGATGGCGTCCAGCAGCAGCTGGGTCTTCACCGACTTCTCGGCGGACTCCTTGGTGTCGTTGTCGAACTCTTCGCGGGTGCTGCCCTGCGCCTCGAGCGCGGCGGCGAAGGCGTCCTCGTCGTGGTCGAAGCCGTGCACGGCATCGTGCAGCACGGCGTCGATCTCGGCCTTGACGACGGCCTCCGGCAGCGGCACCTCGACCTGCTCCAGCAGCGCCTCGAGCACCTTGTCGCGGATCTCGCCTGCCTGCTCGACCTTCTTGACCCGCTCGACGCGGGTGCGCAGGTCGGCCTTCAGCTCTTCGAGGGTGTCGAATTCACTGGCCAGCTGAGCGAAGTCGTCGTCGGCCTCGGGCAGCTCGCGCTCCTTGACCGAACCGACGGTGACGGTGATGACCGCTTCCTTGCCCGCGTGTTCGCCGGCGACCAGCGTGGAGGTGAACTCGGCGGACTCGCCGGCCGACAAGCCGGTCAGCGCCTCGTCGAGACCCTCGATCAGCTGGCCGGAACCGACCTCGTGGGACAGGCCGGTGGTGGCGGCTTCCGGCACATCCGCACCGTCCACGGTGGCCGACAGGTCGATGGACACGAAGTCGCCGTCCTCGACCGGACGCTCGACACCGGTCAGGGTGCCGAAGCGCTGGCGCAGCGACTGCAGCTGCTCCTCGATGTCCTCGTCACCGATGCTGAACGCGTCGACCGACACCTCGATGCCGTCGTAGGCGGGCAGGGTGATCTCGGGACGCACGTCGACCTCGGCGGTGAACGCGAGCTCCAGGCCGTCCTCGATCTTGGTGATCTCGATCTCGGGCTGACCGATGACCTTCACCTCGGAGGTGGTGACGGCCTCGCTGTAGCGCGCGGGCAGCACATCGTTGACGACCTGCTCCAGGATCGCGCCACGGCCGACACGGGCCTCGATCAGCTTGGCCGGAGCCTTGCCCGGGCGGAAGCCGGGGATACGGACCTGGTTCGCCAGTGCCTTGTACGCCTTGTCGAAGTCGGGCTTCAGTTCCTCGAAGGGCACCTCGACGTTGATCCGGACCCGGGTCGGGCTCAGCTGCTCGACGGTGCTCTTCACGGACATGCTCCTTGTTCGTTGGTGGTTCTGGTCGACTTGCTTCTCATCGACATGGGCGCCTTGCTCTCATGGACATGGACGCAGCGCGCCCACGCGCACGCATCCCGACAAGGTTAGTTGACCGGTCGCGGCGGGTTGCGGGCAGCACCGTCCTAGACCGTCCCAGCGGCTGCTTGCGAGTCGCAGGCGAAAGATCAGCTCTTGGGAACGGTGACCGCGTCGGTGACGAAAACGAGAGTCTCGTTCGGCTTGATGCCGTTGCCACCCGCGCCGTATCCGAGGTCCGGCGGGATGATCAGCAGCCGCCGCGTGCCCTGCTGGACACCGACCAAGCCCTGGTCCCAGCCGGGAATGACCTGCCCGGCGCCGAGGGGCAGCTGGAACGGCTTGCCCCGGTCGAAGGAGCTGTCGAGCTTCTTCTTGTCCGACCAGGTGACCAGCGAATAGTTCATGGTGAGTTGCTGGCCCGCGACCGCGCCCGGTCCGCTGCCCTCGACCAGGTCCTTGACGATCAGCTGCTTGGGCGGGTCGCAATCGTCGGGGATGGTGATCTTCGGATTGGCGCCGAACCCACCGTCGACCTTGATGTCGTCGGCGGTGCATTCGCGACCCTTGCTCTGCGGCGCGCCCGCCGCGAACGAGGACGTCTTCGCCGCCGCGGTGGTCGTCGCGGACGCCGAGTTGTTGTCGTCCCCCGACCCACACGCGGTCAGTGCGAACGCAGCCGCGGCGATGGCGCCGAGGCCGATGATCCTGCCGAGTATTTGCATGCGGCGCACCCTAATCCACGCGCGGCCACCGGCATCGTGCCGCCCTGACCACACGGCGGGTCGAACGCTCGACAGTCACGCAGGGACAAAGCCCGCAGTTTGGGCGGCTACGGCGGGCACGGGAGCCGATGCCGTGCACAGACCCCTGACTTGCCGTCCGACTGCCGGTAGCCTGACGAGGAATTCTCCATCCGGTGTTGTCGATCGTTCTTCGACAACCGTGCAGGACCCGGCGACAGCGGTTCCTCCGGTACCGCTCCCGATGCCCCGAGCGTGAGGAGAGTCGGCGTATGACGCAGATGGCCAATGTCGGGGGCGATACCTCGGCCGACAATGTCGACAGCAGTGGCGGTGCGACGATCGCGCCGCGGCCCTATCGGCTGGCGCAAGTGCCCGGTCCGCTCGACCGCGGCGAACTGGAGTCGATCGACGCGTGGTGGCGGGCGGCGAACTATCTCGCGGTCGGCCAGATTTATCTGATGAGCAATCCGCTGCTGCGGGAACCGTTGCGGGCCGAGCACGTCAAACCGCGGCTGCTCGGACATTTCGGCACCGTGCCCGGCTTGAATCTGGTCTGGGCGCACGCCAATCGGGCCATCCAGCAGCGCGATCTGAACGCGGTGTTCGTCGCGGGGCCCGGGCACGGCGGGCCGGGCCCGAATGCGTGTGCCTGGCTGGAGGGCACGTATTCCGAGCTCTACAGCCATGTGCCACAGGACGGTTCGGGGATGGGTGCGCTGTTCGCGCAGTTTTCCTTTCCCGGCGGCGTGCCGAGTCACTGCGCGCCCGAAACGCCTGGCTCCTTTCACGAGGGCGGCGAACTCGGCTATTCGCTGCTGCATGCCTTCGGCGCGGCGCTCGACAATCCGGATCTCACCGTTTTCTGCGTAGTGGGCGACGGCGAGGCGGAGACGGGTCCGCTGGCCACCAGCTGGCACGCCGATAAGTTCCTCAACCCGGGCCGCGACGGCGCGGTGCTGCCGATCCTCGCGCTGAACCAGTACAAGATCGCCAATCCGACGGTCCTGGCACGCATTCCGGAATCCGAGCTGCTGATGCTACTGCGTGGGTACGGCTACGAACCGATCGTCGTCTCGGGGGACGATCCGGCGGCCGTGCATCAGGCGATGGCCGCCGCCATGGACGACTGCTTGGACCGCATCCGGCAGATCCAGCGTGCCGCGCGCGCGGGTGCCGACGGGGTGCGCCCGATCTGGCCGATGATCGTGCTGCGCACACCGAAGGGCTGGACCTGCCCACCGGTGGTCGACGGCAATCAGGTCGAGGGCACGTTTCGTGCACATCAGGTGCCGTTGCCCGCCGCGCGTACCGACGACCGGCACCGAGCGGTGCTCGAACAGTGGCTGCGCTCCTATCGACCGGAAGAGTTGTTCGACGAAGCGGGCCGACCGGTGGCTGTGCTCGGCGAGCTGGTGCCGCGCGGCGATCGACGGATGAGCGCCAATCCAATTGCCAACGGCGGCACGCTCGTTCGCGATCTTCGGCTCCCGGACTGGCGCGACTACGGCGTCGAGGTCGAGTCACCCGGCGCGAGCAGTCACGAAGCGACCCGAGTGCTCGGCGGCTGGTTGCGCGACGTCACCGCGGGCAATACAGACAACTTCCTCACCTTCGCGCCCGACGAACTGGCCAGCAATCGGCTGCAGGACATCCTGGAGGTCACCGGGCGCAATTGGCAGGCGGAGGTGGGCGAATTCGACGTCGACCTCGACCGGTTCGGCCGGGTGATCGAGGTGCTGTCCGAGCACATGTGTCAGGGCCTACTCGAGGGCTATCTGCTCACCGGCAGGCACGGAGTTTTCACCTGCTACGAGGCGTTCATCCATATCGTCGACGCAATGTTCAACCAGCACGCCAAATGGCTCGACGCCAGTGCGGAAGTTCCGTGGCGACGTCCCATCGCCAGCCTCAATTACCTTTTGTCGTCGCATGTTTGGCGTCAGGACCATAACGGATTCACTCATCAGGACCCCGGATTCCTCGACGTGGTGCTGAACAAGAAGCCATCGATCGTGCGCGTGTATCTGCCACCGGACGCGAACACGCTGCTGTCTACCTTCGACCACTGTCTACGCTCGCGGCACTACGTCAATGTGGTGGTGGCGGGCAAACAGCCACAGGCGGACTGGCTTTCGGTGCCCGATGCCGCCGTGCACTGCGCCCGCGGCGCAGGCATCTGGGACTGGGCCGGGCACAACGACGATCCCGGCACCACACCGGATGTCGTACTCGCCTGCGCAGGCGACGTGCCGACCTTGGAAACCCTTGCTGCCGCGGCCATCCTGCGCGAGCGGCTGCCCGAGCTGCGCATCCGGGTGGTGAATGTGGTCGACCTGATGCGGCTGCAGCCGCCCGACGCACATCCACACGGCCTGCCCGATAGCGAATTCGACACCCTGTTCACTCGCGACCGTCCGGTGATCTTCGCCTTCCACGGCTATCCCTGGCTGATCCACCGCCTGACCTACCGTCGCGCGAACCATGACGGAATGCACGTGCGTGGATACAAGGAAAAAGGCACCACGACAACTCCTTTCGATATGGTCATGCTCAACGACCTCGATCGGTACCACCTGGTGATGGATGTCGTCGATCGGGTGCCGACACTGCGGGACAAGGCAGCGGGCCTGCGTCAGGAGATGGTCGACGCCCGCTGGAATGCGCGTGCATGGACCCGCGAACACGGCGAGGACATCCCCGCTGTCGCCGACTGGACCTGGCCGAAGCTCAGCCTCTGACGCAGAATACGGCCGCCGGGACCGCGAAACTTCCTTGCGGCGCCTGCCCGGCTGAGGAGCTCAACAGTCAATGGCTCCTGCTGGACACCGAGTTGATGCCGTGGTCGGCCAAGGCGGCCGGCCTGCTGCGCAACCAATATGCGGCGGTAGGTGCGTCGGCACGGGCCTCGCTCGGCGCGGCCACCGAATTGCTGGCCGCAGGAGCGGGCCGTGGCCTCGACATCGCCGACCCCGCGGATCGCACTGCCGCCCGCAAGTCGGACGCGGACGCATTCACCACCGCCTATGGCCGGTACTGCTGGCCGGTCGACGGGCTGGCCGGACTCCGGCTCGCCCCGTTCCAGGTCCTGGCCGCCGACGGCGTCAACTACGCGGTGCGCGACCATGATTGGCACCTGGAGCGGGTCGACCGACTGGTCGCGGCGGATAGCGATCTGTTCGCCGCGACCGCACGGATGATCGTCGACCTCGCACAGCCCGACTGCGAAGCAGCGGCCACCGCGTGGTGGTCGGAGCTGACCGCTGCGGGCGGTGAGGGCATGGTCGTCAAGCCGGTCGAGGCGCTGGTGCGCACCGCGGCGGACCGGCTGGTCCAGCCGGGCGTGAAATGCCGTGGACCCGAGTACCTTCGGATCATCTACGGCCCGGAGTACTTGCGCGAAGACAACCTTCGACGCCTACGCACTCGCGGCCTCGGCCGCAAGCGGTCGATGGCGCTGCGCGAGTACGCACTCGGCCTGGAGGCGCTGGATCGTTTCGTCGCGGGCGAACCGCTGTGGCGTGTCCACGAAGCCGTCTTCGCGGTCCTCGCCCTCGAAGCCGAGCCGGTCGATCCTCGGCTCTGACCGCCGAAAACAAGCCGGTCACTACCCGGTGAAGCCGGGTAGCGACCGGAATCAGTCGCTGGTCGCCGCGGCGGTGGACATCACTTCTTCTTGCGGAACACGCCCTTGACACTGTCGACGATGCGCAGGAGGCCGCGCATGGCCATCGGGAAGAAGGCCGCCTTCATGAATTCGAAGTAGTTCGGGTTATAGCGGGCGACATACGAGATCGCCGGGTCGACGGATTCGACCTGGTGCCACCAGAACATCGGGATGTAGAGAATGTCACCGGTCTCCAGAACCACGTCGTAGTACGACGCGTGCCGCAGCTTCTCGAAGCTGTTGCGATCCGGCTCGAACTCGTCGGGCAGCCCGGTGTAGGGATCCGAGGCTTTGAACGGCACCTTGCCGTACACATTGCGGTATTCGTTCGGTGGGAACAACCGGACCCGCTTGCGGCCGTGCAACTGGATCAGCAGGCCGTGCCACGGATCGTTGTGCAGCGGAGTCAGGTTCCCCTGCTGCCCGATCCACACGCTGCTGGCCGCCGTGCTCTGCGCGCGGTTGCCGACGCGCGCGGGCAGCTGATCGGCCAGGGGACGCGGATCCGCCGCGGAGCGCGAGTAGTAGTTCTTGCCCGGCTTCGGCTGGTCGAAGACGGCGTCCATGACCTCGCGGTACTCGAGCACCTCGACCGGCGAGGTTTCCTGAGTGAACACGTTGGTCGTGCTGGTCAGCGCGGCCACCTTCTCACTGCCGTACTTGCTGCGCAGCTCCTGGGGCTGGTAGTTCTCGAAGACCGACCAGGTCTTGGCGACACCACGGAAGACGACCGGGGTCTGCTTGTCGAAGACCTCCTCGAGCAGGAAGTCCTTGGCAGGCACCTCGATATTCTGTTGACCGCCCGTGGACGGCTGCACAGCATCTCGGACGCTCCGACCGAGCCAGAACGCAAAACTGGCGAAGAAAATCGGTGCCAGCGTCGCCGGCCTCTCGTCGTAACCCTTGGTCATGTCCCAATCTTCCAACAAAATCAGGTGCCCACCGCCTGTCGGCCGGCTGCTCGACGCGACTATCGGCGCGCCCTCGGCCGATGCTACATCCGCTGCAGCAGACGAGGACTGCGGGAAAGCCCCACTGGTGAGGACAGCAAACGCGTGATTACTCCGTGCCGGGGCTCGCGGCATCGTGCCGCCGGGCGGCAGCGGTCTCGACCGCGGTTGAGCAAGCGACCATTGCCGCCCGTAAGTGACACCCGTTACAGTTTGCGTTAGCACGCTGCTTGCAACTGTTACATGCCAGCTTGCAGGCGTTTTTGACAGACAAAGGAGTCTGACCATGCCCGCTGCGAGCATCGACGCGCCAGGCCACATGGTGATCGACGACCGGTTCACCACGGTCGCCGCCAAGTTCTTCTCGATGTTTCGCCGCGAGAGTCAGGGCGGGGGCGGGCTTGCGGTCTACTTGCACGGCGAGCCTGTCCTCGACATCTGGGCGGGTTGGGCCGACACCGACCGACGCTGGCGGGCGGACTCCATGGCGCTGTCGTACTCGACCGGCAAGGGCGTCGCGGCGACCATCGCACATCGCCTCGTCGAACGCGCCGTGCTCGACCTGGACGAGCCGGTGGCGACCTACTGGCCGGAGTTCGCGGCGAACGGCAAGGCGGACATCACGATTCGTGAAGTGCTCAACCATCGTGCCGGGCTGCAGCGCACCCGCGGCCTGGTCGAGAACCTGGACGACCTGCTCGACCATGACGCCGTCGCGGCCGCCATGGCCGCCTCCGCGCCCGACCCGATGCGATTGCGCGCGTCCGGCTATCACGGCCTGACCTTCGGCACACTCGTCGCGGAGATCGCCCAGCGGGCCACCGGCCGCAGCTTTCCTGAGGTGGTACGCAACGAACTCGCCGAACCGCTCGGCGACAACGACTTCTGGTTCGGTGTGCCCGAGCATCAGCGTCACCGCCTGACCCGGCTCGCACCCCGCCTCGGCGTCGCGGGGGTGCCCTTCGACACGCTGATCGCCCCGTTCGCGGCGGTGCGAATCGTCCGCTCGGCGCGCAGCGCCATCTACGACGGCTGGGCCGACATGACCCTCGGCCGGCGTCCCTACGACGCCATGATGCCCGGCTGGAATGGCGTTTTCACCGCACGCTCGCTGGCCAAGATGTACGGCGCCATCGCCAATGACGGCATGGTCGGCCACCGCCGCCTGCTGCGGCCCGAGACCACCCGCCGCATCGCCGAGATGCCGCCGAACGGCCGCTACGACTACGTCCTCGGCGCCGCACCCCATTTCGCCCTCGGCTACCACCGCGCCATCGTCGGCGCCAAACTCACCAGGCATGCGTTGGGCCACTTCGGCATCGGCGGCTCCGGCGGCATCGCCGTACCTCGACTCGGCCTATCGATCGGCTTCGTCACCAACCACCTCGGCAACCACGCCATGTCACTCGGCGACGCCCGCCTACCCATGCTCGCCGCCATGTCCGAGCGCGCCGCGCGCTCGGCAGACACCGACAGCGCCTCCGGTCGCTTCGACACCACCGCGGCGGCGAGCTGACCGGTCCGAGCCCGCCGCCCGCCTCGGCAGACACCGAGCACCTCCGGTCACCTCGGCACCACCGCGGCGGCGAGCTGACCAGTCCGACCGTCGGCAACGACAGGACGCTGCTCGGCGTGGATACACGGTCTGCTGCGGAGGCCCCTGAGGTCGACGGCCGGTCAGGTCGGCTGTTTCGGCAGTGTGAGGCCGAGGGAGCGCACGAGGTGGCCGATTTCGTTGCGGTAGAGCTTGTCCGGGGCGTTTGTTTGTGAGCGCAGGTGGCCGAGGATCTCCAAGGAAACCAGGCCGTGCAGGTGGCCCCAGATGCGTAGCGCGATCGCGATGGCGGCCGGGGGCAATCCCGGGAAGTCCTGCGCGACCTCGCCGACGAGTTCGTCGTCGAAGTCCGACCACTCGAAGCCGCTGTCCGCGTACAGCTTTTCGGCATGCGGCCAAGCGCCTGCCGCCAGGCCCGTGAGACCCGCGCACACTCGATGCTCGGCCTCGGGGGCCGCACCGCCCGCCGGTGGCTGATAGCCGGGCACCGGATCGCCGTAGATGAGGCGGAAACCCTCGGAATTGGCCAAAGCCCATTCGCGGAAGGCGCAGGCCCAGGCCAGGATTCGGCCTGCGGGGTCGGCCGGCGGGCAGGCGTCCCGCGCCGCTTCTACGGTGTCGGCGAGTTCGCTGTACACGTCGTTGATGAGCGCGGTGACCAGGTCATCGCGGGTGGCGAAGTAGCTGTAGACCGCGTTGGCGGTCATGCCCATCTCACGGGCGATCGCCCGCAGGGTGATCGCGCCGGGTCCACCGTCGGCCATCAGGCGCAGGGCAACCTGCTTGATCTCGGTTGTCGTCTCGGAACGTCGCAGTTCCCGCCTCTTCGGCGCCGCAGTGGCCACGGAGCCACTTTACAGCGGCGTGCAGAAACTATACGTTGCATAGAAACTTCACAGCGTATAGTTTTTACACGCCGTACCAAACAGCTCTAGGAGAACCGTGTTCATCGGAATCATCGGCGCGACCGGCACTATCGGCAGGCGGGTGCACGCCGAAGCCGTAGCCCGCGGCCATCACGTCACCGCGTTCAGCAGAGATGCGAGTGGACAGGCAGCCGATCAGCCGAACGTCGCCTGGCGCAGCCTCGACGTGTTCGACAGCGCCGCCGTCGCGGCCGCCCTGCCCGGGATGGACGTGCTGATCAGCTGCTATCAGCCAGGCAATGCCGCAACGGACTTCGCGGGCACGGTGGCGACATCGATCGCCGACCCGACCGTTTACGCGACCGCGGCTCGCTCGCTGGTCCAGGCGCTCGGCAGCCATCCACGCACCCGCCTGATCGTCGTGGGCGGCGCGGGCAGCCTGGAATTCGCGCCGGGCCGGGTCACCGCCGACGACGACCAGCGCCTCACCGACACCCTCGACAGCGTCGGCCTGCCCCGGGAGTACGCGGCGGCGGTGCGCGGGCACCGCGACGCACTGACCGTGCTGCGTAGTTCGAACCGGTGGTGGACCTACTTCAGCCCCGCCGAACTGATCGCACCGGGCGAACGCACCGGCCGCTACCGCGTCGGCGGCGATCAGCCGGTGCTCGATGCCGACGGTCACAGCCGCATTTCGATCGAGGACGCCGCCATCGCGCTGCTCGATGAGGCCGAGCTGCCGCGATTCGTGCAGCGACGCTTCACGATCGGCTACTGACCCAACTCCTGCGCCTTCAGCTTTCGCCACCCACCGGCGCGGTTGTTGGCGATGATCTGGCGGACCATGGTCAACAGCGCCGGAGCATTGAGGGTTTCCCCCTCGCGGATCGCCACCGTGCGCGCGGTCTTGTTGTCGTGACCTGCGGTGATGATGCCCTCGGGGTCCGGCACGATGGCGCCGTCGTAGAGGAACACATTGACGTGCAGTCTCGCCGCGAGCAGCGCGCAGATATTGCCATCCAGCACGAAATACGGCTGGACGGTCCGCTTGACCGTCTCGGCGACCTCCGGGTCCGCCTCGTGCACCAGTTCGCGAACCTCGTGACAGATCCGCTGCTGCCACTCGGGTAGCGCGTCGATATAAGCGTCGACGCGTGGGTCGGCCTTATAGGACATGCAAATAATCCAAACACAGACACCCGCCGGCGCGTGCCGTGTTGCGGCAGGCGACGGCGGGTGTTCGCGCTCAGTAGTTGTGGCAGGTGTCGGCCGCGGTCTGCATCTTGTCGCGCATTTCGGTGAAGCGCGGGTCGTTGCGGCGTTCCTCGATCTTCCCGCGGTGCTCCTCGATGCGCTCCTTGACCTTGGGATCGTCGAGACGCTGCTGGATGGCGGCCTTGCGCTGCTCGGGCGGCAGATTCAGCAACTGCTCCAGCTTCGCCTTGCGCTCCGGGTTGGCGTCGAGGCGGGCAGCGAACTCGGGGGCCGCCGCGTGCAGCGCGGCATCCACCTGAGCGAAGGAGCACGTCGTTTCGGCGAGCAGGTGGCCCGGCCCGCCCGGCGCTGCCGCGGCGATTCCGGGAACCAGCAGCGCCGCCGATGCACCGACGGCGAACACGCCGCCCGCCACGGCGATCCGGATACGACTCGATGTGGACCTCATGTTCGAAACCTCTCCCAGTGGGTGAATCCGATGTCGATCAACGACACCTGGGATCGAACCCGCGAATTCTAAGACCAGCCTGGGAACCAGCTGCGAACCACATCCGTATCGAACCCGAGGTCGGTAACAGATAGCTCGGGACGCCGAATGCACCGGCCGCTACCGCACCGCTTCTTCCCAGCACGCCCAACAGCTACAACCGAGGGGTGGGGTGACCCGCTGCCGGAACCGGGTGGTGGTGGCCGATCACGGCAACGCCCTGGCCGACAGGCCGGAGAACATTGCTGTCGAACTGTTGTCGGGGTGACAGGATTTGAACCTGCGACCCTCCGCTCCCAAAGCGGATGCGCTACCAAGCTGCGCTACACCCCGTTGCCCTCGCGGCGGTATCGGCCGCCGCAGAGGATGAATAACCCTGTGTGGAGCGGGTGACGGGAATCGAACCCGCACCATCAGCTTGGAAGGCTGAGGTTCTACCATTGAACTACACCCGCAGGCATACGACATCAATGGGATCGCCACGATGCCGTGTGCGTACCGACTGTACCGAACGTCGCTTCGGAAGCGCTAATCGCCCCACGCGGACCGGTGCGCCGCAATCGTTCTCGCCGGTACCGCCCCGCGTTGACCACTGGTTGTAGGTCGCGGCTATAGCCGACGAGCAGAGTGGGTTCGCTCCTACTTCGGACCCGCTCCGGCGCGCCGTCGGCGTGTCGGTTCGCGACTTCCCAGCGAACGAGATTCGTGTGTAACGTCCGAGCATCGATAGCGATGACATACCCGATCGCCATTCGTATAGGTTCGGGAACACGTTGTAAAACAGCGTTTTTCGAAGCCGGGTGGCTTGCTAGGATCCTTTTTGCCGGACGGGGGTATCTGGAAAGGGGGCGGTGAGCGTGCACCAGGCAAGGTGGACACAGCCGCATGGCAGTGGGAACGATCGGGGTGAGGCCGGCGCCGGTGTGGGTTCAACACACCGCGCTACCGACTCGAGCTGTGCCGGGTGAGTGCGATGGCGACCGACATCGAGCCCCCGGTAGCCGCCATGGCCCGAGCCTGGGCGCGTGCTGTCTGCGCCGAGCCGGGTTCCCACGCGGCACCCAGGCAACTGGAGCCGGTATTGATCGAGATCATCGAACGACTGCTGCAACTGGCCAAGTCCGAGCCGTTCCCCGTGCCAGAGGCGCGGATGCTCGGCGCCCGGCTGGTCGAGGCCCCGTTCGAAAGGACCAGGATGCTGGCGCAGGCCACCAGGTGGCTGCTCGGCTTCCCGGCGGGCGCACCGGGATCGTTGGTCGCCACGCGCTGGCCGTTGGTCGCCAGCCAAGCCATCGACAGCTATGCCCAGGCCCTACAGGAGCGCGCACTCGCGCAGCAGGAACAACATATTTCGGCCGCGGTGTCGCTGCGGGTGCAGGAAATTGCCGCGTTGCAGCATCGGCTGCGCCACGAGGCGACCCACGATGCGCTGACCGATCTGGCCAACCGCACACTGCTGCAGGACCAGGTCCGGCTGATGGCGGCCGATCCCACCCGCGGCGTCGGCCTGCTGCTGATCGACCTGGACCGCTTCAAGCAGATCAACGACGGCTTCGGCCACGCGGTCGGTGACGAGGTGCTCGTCGAGCTCGCGCGCAGGCTGCGTGAGATCTGTCCGCCGGACACCGTGATCTGCCGCTACGGCGGCGACGAATTCGTGCTCGCTACCAATCCACATCACAACACCCTCGGCGATCTCGCGCACCAGATCGTCGGTGCGCTGCGCGACCCGGTGTGGTCGACGGCCGGGCCGGTGCCGGTCTCGGCCAGCGTCGGCACCGCCTACTGCGCACCGGGCAGCCCCTGCGATTTCACCGACCTGCTGCGCCGGGCAGATCGCGCGATGTACTCGGCGAAGACCGCGGGCGGCAAGCGGTTCGCACTCGCCGAATCCGACGAACCGGAGATCAAGACGGCCGTCGCAGGCTGAGGATGACCCGCGCAGCGTTTCTACATCCGCACCGCGGCTGTGGGTCAGCCTGCTTGGCAGCTGGGGCACCAGAACAGGTTTCGCGTCTCCAGCTCGGCATGCCGGATCGGAGCGCCGCAGACACGGCATGCCGAGCCGGGACGGCGGTAGACGTAGGTCCGTGGCCGGTCGACCGCGTAGGACGGTTCACCGTGGTCGTGTTCGGGCCGGACGACGACCATATTGCCGACCCGCACACCGACCCGCATCAGCGCGACCAGATCGGTCCACATCGCGGCCCACTCGTCGGCGCTCAGCGCAGTCCCTGGCCGCTGTGGCGAAATGCCGTGCCGGAATAGCAGTTCCGCCCGGTAGACGTTGCCGACACCGGCGAGCACCTGCTGATCCATCAGCAATGCGCCGATCGGCCTGCGCGAGCGATGGATTCGCTGCCAGGCCCGATCCGGGTCGGCGCCGCGCCGCAGCGGGTCGGGGCCCAGCCGATCGGTCAGCGCCGCCACCTCGGCGTCGGTGTACACCTCGCAGGCAGTGGGGCCGCGCAGGTCGGTGCCGAAGCCGGGCAGCTCGCCCGATCCGCTGCCGAACATCCGCATCCGTACCTGCCCGACCGGCTCCCCCATCGGCACCGGCGCCTCGGTGAACTTCCCGTACAGTCCGAGATGCACGTGCACGACGAGCCCCGACTCGTAGTGGTGCAGTAGGTGTTTGCCCCACGCCTCGGCCCGCACCAGCAGCTGGCCATCGACCCGCGCGGCCCCGGCCGCGAACTTCCCCTGCGGGCTCGACACCCGCACCACACCGCCCGCGAGGCGCCGCTGATGCAGCTTCGCGAGACGGTGCAGCGTATGTCCCTCAGGCACAGTTGATGACGACCGCGCCCGGATCAGTACGCGGGAACGGCCGGTGCGACACCGGTCTTTTCGTACTCGGCGAGGATGTCGATGCGGCGCTGGTGGCGCTCTTCATCGGACCACTCGGCCGCGAGGAAGGCATCGACGATGGCGAGTGCTTCCTCGGTGGAATGCATGCGGCCGCCGATGCCGATCAGCTGAGCATTGTTGTGCTCACGCGCCAGCTTCGCGGTCTCGACGCTCCAGGCCAGAGCGCAGCGGGCGCCGGGCACCTTGTTCGCGGCGATCTGCTCACCGTTGCCGCTGCCGCCGAAGACGAGCCCGAGGCTGCCGGGGTCGGCGACGGTGCGGCGGGCCGCCTCGATGCAGAACGCGGGGTAGTCGTCGACAGCGTCGTATTCGAGGGCGCCGCAATCGACGGCCTCGTGGCCCGCCTGCTCCAGATGGGCCTTGACGAGATTCTTCAGTTCGAAACCGGCATGGTCGGCACCCAGGTATACGCGCATGGCAGCGATTGTGTCAGGCCGCTTCGGCGGGGTCGCGAGAGGGATCGGGAGACGACACGGCACGGGTCGACACCCGCACCGCCCTCCCCCGAAACCAATTCGTGCACGATGCGCGCCGGCGCCGATGGTCGCCCGACACCGCATACGGCAAGCCCATCCGGCCGACTGGACAGAGTAGCTTCCCATGCCCAACGATCCTCGGCCACAGGCTGATCCAGCGCCCGAGCCGGGCCGGCCACCGATCGAGGCCCACCGGTCGACGGAACCGATGGCCGGACCCGCCGACCGGATTCTGAATAGAGTTCTTCCCATGCAGCCGCACGAACCCCAGCAGGCAGGCCCGCCGGACGACCCCTACACCCCGCAGCAGGCCGGGTGGGCACAGGCTCAGGACCTGAACGCGGCACCCTACGGCTCGACGCAGTATCCGCCGCTGCCCAATCCCTATCCGGGCGTGCCCTACCCCACCGGTCCTTATCCCACGGCTCCCTACGGCCCCGCACCGTACGGCGGGGCCCCGATGCCGCCCGCGGTGCCGCCGCAACAGCAGCCGCGCGGGCTGTCGCCCTTCGGGATGCCGGCTCGGCACAGCTGGGAGATTCCGCTGCTGGTCGTCGTCGTCATGCTCACCGTTGTCACGTTCATGTTCGCGATCCTGTTCGCGGCGCTCGGCACCATCAACCAGTACATCCTGTTGTTTCTCGCCGCGCCGCTACTGGTGTGGCTGGTGCGCGGTCAGACCTTCGCGAGTCTGCGGGTCAACGGCGTCAAGATGTCGCCGACCCAATTTCCCGAGGGCTATCGGATGGTGGTCGAGGCGGCAGCCAGATTCGGTATGAAGAAGGTGCCCGACGCCTACGTGCTGCTCGGCAACGGCCAGATCAACGCCTTCGCCTCCGGGCACGGATTTCGCCGCTTCGTCACGGTCTACAGCGATCTCTTCGAAGTCGGCGGGGCGGCGCGGGAACCCGATGCGCTGGCCTTCATCATCGGCCATGAGGTCGGGCATATCGCCGCGGGCCATGTGTCCTATTGGCGGCAGCTCGGCATGTACCTGGTGCCGTTCCTGCCGATCCTCGGCAGCTCGCTGATCCGCGCACAGGAGTACACCGCCGACAATCACGGCTACTGCTACCGGCACCTCGGCGCGCCGACGGCCATGGGCACCCTCGCCGCGGGCAAGTACATGAACACCCTCGTCGGCTACGACGAGATGGCCGACCGGGCGGCGGTCGAGAAGGGCTTCTTCATCTGGATCGTCAACGCCATGTCCTCGCACCCGGTGCTGACCTGGCGCATGTGGGCGCTGCGTGATCGCAGCAGGCACGGCAATATGTTCCTGCGTCCGAGTCGACCCGCGGGCGCTCCCCCGGCGGCCAACTACCCGAGCAGCTACGGCGAAGTCCCGGCGCTACCGCCGAAACCCGTGCCGTAACCGGGTGCGATCGGTGGCATCGCATGCTGCGCTGCCACCGATCGACGGCGAGCAGCTCGTCTAGTCGAAGGCGGGGTCTTCGGTGCGGGTGCGCTTGAGCTCGAAGAAGTGCGGGTAGGACGCCAACGCGACCGCGCCGTCCCAGAGCTTGCCCGCCTCCTCGCCGCGCGGGATCCGGGAAAGCACCGGGCC
Organism: Nocardia sp. NBC_00403; assembly: GCF_036046055.1. Classification (NCBI taxonomy): domain Bacteria; kingdom Bacillati; phylum Actinomycetota; class Actinomycetes; order Mycobacteriales; family Nocardiaceae; genus Nocardia; species Nocardia sp. NBC_00403. The sequence continues at coordinate 2,956,698 of NZ_CP107939.1, read as the reverse complement.
GAAGAAGGCGTTGCCGTTGATGTGAATCGTCGGGGTGCCGACGTCGGGGCCGACCTTGTCCATGCCCTCGTGGTGGCTCTTGCGCAGCGCCTCGTCGTAGTCGGTGCTTTCTGCGGCCTCGGCCAGCTCGGCGGGCAGGCCGACCTCGGCGAGCGAATCGGCGATCACGGCGGCGAGGAATTCCGCCTGCGATTCCCGCTCGTACTCCGCGCGCCGGTTGTGGATGCGTGATCCCATGGCGGCATAGAGCGGCGCGAGCACCTTGTCGCCGTGCTCCTGCGCCGCGGCAATCGCGACCCGGACCGGGCCCCAGCCGGTGGCGAGCAATTCCTTGTACTGCTCCGGCAAACCATCCCGGCCCTCGTTCAGCACCGACAGACTCATGACGTGGAATCGGACCTCGATATCGCGCACCTGCTCGACCTCGAGGATCCAGCGCGAGGTGATCCAGCACCATGGGCACAGCGGGTCGAACCAGAAGTCGGCAACATCCTTTTCGGCGCTCACAGGTCGCTTCCTCTCGATCGCATGCTCGTAGCGCGGCGGAAATTCGCCTCGCCGCCATTTGGGCCAACCACCCGATCGCGCGATTCGTTCCCGACTTCGGGTCCATTTTTCCGGTGGGTCGTTTTCGAGAACGACGACGACCTGTCCCAGTAGGGTGAAAGCGCAGGAGTCCGGTTCCCTCTCGACAAGGAGTCCGCAATGACCTCTGATCGGCGTTTCGTCATCGTCGGCGGCGGGCTGGCCGCGGCCAAGCTCGCGGAAGCGCTGCGAGACAACGATTTCGATGGGGCCGTCACAGTGATCGCCGCCGAGGAGCACCTGCCTTACGAACGACCACCGCTGTCGAAAGAACATCTGGCAGGCAAGAAAGCGCTCGCCGATTTCACCGTGGATCCGGCGCAGTGGTACCGCGACCACCACATCGATCTGCGGCTCGGCACCACCGTCACCGCGATCGATCCGGTGGCGAAGACCGTCACGCTGCCGGACGATTCGACACTGCCCTACACCAAGCTGGCATTGGCGACCGGTTCGACGCCACGTCGGGTGGCGATTCCGGGGGCCGAAGCCCCCAACGTCTACACATTGCGCACCATCGCCGACTCCGACACCCTCATCGACCTCTTCGGCAAGGCCCGCAGGATTGTGATCATCGGCGCGGGCTGGATCGGGCTGGAGGTGGCCGCCGCGGCGCGCGCGGCCCAGGTCGAGGTGACGATTGTCGAAACCGCCGAGTTGCCGTTGCTCGGGGCGCTCGGACCGGAGATGGGCGCGGCGTTCGCGGATCTGCACCGGGCGCACGGAGTCGATTTCCGCTTCGACACTCAGGTCACCGAGATCGTCACGCACGACGAGACAGCCACGGGGGTACGGCTCGGCGACGGCAGCGTTGTGGATGCCGACGCGGTGCTGGTCGCGGTCGGCGCCCGGCCGAACATCGAACTGGCCGCCGATGCCGGGCTCGCCGTCGACGGCGGGGTGCTCGTCGATGCGAGCCTCGCCACCAGCGACCCGGATATCGTCGCCGTCGGTGATATCGCCGAGCAGCAGCACCCTGTGCTCGGGCGCCGAATTCGGGTGGAGCACTGGGCGACTGCGCTCAACCAGCCCGCCGTCGCGGCCGCGACCATGCTCGGCAAGTCCGCGTCCTACGACCGCATGCCCTACTTCTTCACCGATCAATACGACCTCGGCATGGAGTACACCGGGTACGCCGCACCCGGCGACTACGCGCGCGTGGTGGTGCGCGGCGATCTGGCGAAGCGCGAGTTCGTCGCGTTCTGGCTCGATGCCGACAACCGGGTGCTCGCCGGGATGAACGTCAATGTCTGGGATGTGACCGAACGGATCAAGGACCTGATCGGCGAACAGGTCGACCCGGAACGGCTCGCCGACACCTCCACGCCCCTCTGACCAATTCTTGTGATGCGAATCACATTTCGAACACCCAGAATATGTCGAACCGGGACCGCGGGCTCCGACCTCACCTCGAGAGCGTCGCATGGACGCACCGAACGGCAAGGAGCCGTGCCATGAAGTACATGCTGCTGAAGACCTACAGCCCCGCCGCCCACTGCGACACCCCGATCACCGAGTGGACGCCCGAGGAGATCCAGGCGCACATCGACTTCCAGCGGATGCTCGGCGAGGAGCTGGCCAAGTCCGGCGAGCTCGTCGACGCGCAGGGCCTGGCCGGACCCGACCAGGCGCAGCTGGTCAGCTCGGACGGGCGGTCCGCGCCGGTGATCACCGACGGACCGTTCCCGGAGACCAAAGAGTTCCTGGCCGGGTATTGGATTGTCGACGTGGACAGCCCCGAGCGCGCAGTGGAGATCGCCGCAAAAGCATCGGCAGCCCCCGGCCCCGGAGGCAAGCCGATCGGCGAGCACATCGAGGTGCGTGCGGTGATGGGCGCTCCTGCCAGCGAGCAGTGACCGGACCCGGCGCGGCGGCCGTCCGGATCAGCGTTGCACTAGAACCCCGCGGCGCAGACGGCACCACCCAGCGCCGAAACCGAACAACCCGACGCCAGAACCGCACGACGGGCCGAGCCGGCGACACCACCGAAAACCCCGACGCCAGGACCGCATGACCAGCCGAGCCGGGAACACCACCGCTCGGCTCACCACAGCGACTGGCGAGGGCACTTCACATCGTTGCGCACCTACCAGGCGGACAGGTGCGCTGTGATCTTGTCCCACATCGTCGCGTCGCGGACAATCGCACAGTGACCGGAACACTGCCTGTCGGCACGGAGGATCTGTTGCGCGAACTCGCACCGCAGGTCCTCGGCGTCCTGGTGCGCCGATTCGGTGACTTCGACACTGCTGAGGACGCGCTGCAGGAGGCCATGATCGCGGCGGCGACGCAATGGCCGACCGAGGGACTGCCGGACAACCCGCGCGGCTGGCTCATCCAGGTGGCACAGCGCCGGATGACCGACGTGGTGCGCGCCGAGGTGACCCGGCGGCGCAGGGAGACAACGGTTTTCGAGCGAGACGTGTCCGGCGCGGAAGCAGTCGATCGCGATGACACGCTTGCCATGTTCTTCCTGTGCTGCCATCCGGCACTATCCTCCGCGAGCGCGATCGCCCTGACGCTGCGCGCCGTCGGGGGTCTCACAACGAGCGAGATCGCCCACGCCTTCCTGTTGCCGGAGACCACTATGGCGCAACGTATCTCGCGCGCCAAGAAGCGGTTGTCCACTGTCGATCGCCCCTTCGCGCGACCGGGCGACGCCGAATGGCGGGAACGGCTCGGCGTGGTGCTGCACGTGCTCTATCTGATCTTCAGCGAAGGCCACACCACCAGCTCGGGTCCGCATCTGCATCGCACCGATCTGTCCACCGAGGCGATTCGCCTGAGCAGGTCCATCCATCGGCTGCTGCCCGAGGACACCGAGGTCACCGGCTTACTCGCGCTGATGTTGCTCACCGACGCCCGCCGCGCCGCGCGCACCGGGGCGCATGGCGAACTGATTCCCCTCACCGAGCAGAATCGCGCGCTGTGGGACCGCGCGGCGATCACCGAAGGTATGACGCTGACGACCAGCACCCTCGCACGTGGCCTCACGGGCCCCTACCAACTCCAGGCCGCGATTGCCGTCCTGCACGCCGAGGCCTTACGCCCCGAGGACACCGACTGGCCCCGAATCCTCGTGCTCTACAACATGATCGAACGCATGGCCCCGAATCCGATGGTGACCCTCAACCGCGCCGTCGCGACCGCCATGGTGCACGGCCCCACCGCCGGTCTCGAACTGGCCGACACCCTCGACGACCAACTGGCGGGCAACCACCGGCTCGACGCCGTCCGTGGCCACCTCTACGAAATGGCAGGCGATGTCGACGCCGCCATCACCTCGTACACCGCCGCAGCGGGCCGCACCACCAGCACCCCCGAGCGCGACTACCTGACCATCCGCGCCGCCCGACTCCGCCGCATGCCTCCAGAGCACTGACCGGCCGAACTCGTCGGCATCATGATCGGCTCGTCGACTTCCCGCCTCTCGACCTATCAGCGGCGTCGGTTCCCGACGGGTGCGGAACACCTATCAGAAGGCAAGCGCGAACGCGGCTCTGCGATGCGGGGGCCGCAACCGCCGTGTCCGACCGGAGCGTCCCGACAGTGCAGGGCAGACTGCTTGCTGTGGCAGGCAAATACAGCGCGGGAATTCTCTTGTTCCGCCGGACCTCGGGCGAAACCGAGGTCCTCATCGGACATATGGGTGGACCGTTCTGGGCGCGTAAAGACAACGGCGCCTGGTCGATTCCGAAAGGCGAGTACGAACCGGACACCGAGGACGCCGCTGCTGCGGCGCGTCGCGAGTTCACCGAGGAGCTCGGTCTGCCTGTGCCGGACGGTGAGTGGATACCGCTGGGTGAAGTGCGCTACGGCAGCGGCAAGAGCGCAAAGAACCTCACCGTGTGGGCGATCGAGGCGGACCTGGATCCGGCACAGGTGGTGCCGGGAACATTCGAGATGGAGTGGCCACCACGTTCCGGTCGGATGGCACTGTTCCCGGAAATCGACCGCGCGGCATGGTTCGACCTTGCCACCGCACAGGACAAACTGGGCACCGGCCAGCGGCCGTATGTGGACCGCCTTGCCGAACATCTCACCGGCCCACCGGCCTGAGCAGACACCTGCACACCCATCCCACCGTTCACCACGGAACTGAACGGCGCCCGCCCGCGCCGCAACTGCGCGCTACGCGCTACGCGCTCCAGGTCTTTCCGGTGATCAACTCATAGGCCTGCATATAGCGCTGCCGGGTCGCTTCGACGATGTCGGCGGGGATTTCCGGGCCGGGTGGCTCCTTGTCCCAGCCGGTCGAGGTGGACCAGTCCCGGACGAACTGCTTGTCGAAGGAGCGCTGCGGGCGGCCCGGCTCCCACTCGGCGGCAGGCCAGAAGCGCGACGAGTCCGACGTGAGCACCTCGTCGCCGAGCGTCAGCGTTTCACCGTCCCAGCCGAATTCGACCTTGGTATCGGCGACGATGACACCGCGCTCGGCCGCGTGCGCCGCGCCGCGGGAGTACAGGTCCAGGGTCAGATCGCGCAGCCGCTCGGCGACCTCGCGGCCCTCCTGATTCACGACATCGTCGAAGGTCATGAACTCGTCGTGACCGGTATCGGAGATCTTGGTGGTCGGAGTGAAGATCGGCTCGGGCAGCTTGTCGCCCTCGCGCAGACCCGCGGGCAGCCGCACGCCGGAAACCGCGCCGTCACGCTGGTACTCGCGCAGCCCCATGCCGACCAGGTAGCCGCGTGCGATGCATTCGACCTGCACCATCTTCAACGGCTTGACCCGGATGGCGCGACCTGCGAATTCGGCGGGCACATCGGTGGTGGACAGCACATGGTTGGGGATGTCGGCGAAGAACTCGAACCACCAGTTCGACAACTGGGTCAGCAGCTTGCCCTTGTCCGGGATGGGGGTGGGCAGCGACACGTCGTACACCGACACCCGGTCGGTGGCCACGAGCAGCAGGGTATCGCCGTCCTCGTAGAGGTCGCGCACCTTTCCCGCGTGGATGTGCTTCACGTCGCAGCTCCGATCCTGGTCGATAGGGTCTATGTGAAAAAGTCCCGCGCGGGCAACCTTACCGAGGTGGCATTGTGGTCACTGTCGTGCCTGCCCGGGCACAGTTCTTCGACCAACGAAGGAGACTCATGTCTGCACCCAACCTGACTCGTGACCAGGCGATCGAACGCGCCTCGACAGTGTCGGTCGAGAACTACCGCATCGAACTCGACCTGACCGACGGGGCGGGCAAACCGGGCGAGCAGACGTTCTCCTCCCGCACCACGGTCACCTTCACCGCCACCCCTGGTGCGAGCACCTTCATCGATATCGTGGCGCGCGGGGTCGGCTCGGCGGTCCTCAACGGCCGGCCGGTCGATGTCGCCGACTACGACGAGTCCACCGGGATCACGCTGACCGACCTCGCCGAGCGCAACGAGCTCGTGGTCGAGGCGGACTGCGAGTACTCCAACACCGGTGAGGGCCTGCACCGCTTCGTCGATCCGACCGACGACACCGTCTACCTGTACTCACAGTTCGAGACCGCCGACGCCAAGCGTATGTTCGCCTGCTTCGACCAGCCGGATCTCAAGGCCACCTTCGACATCTCGGTCACCGCGCCTGTCGACTGGAAGGTCATCTCCAACAGCGCTGTCGTGGAAACCCTTGCCGCCGACCCCGGTAAGCACATCTTCCGCACCACCCCGAAGATGAGCACCTACTTGGTGGCGCTGATCGCCGGACCGTACACCGCGTGGACCGATGTCTACACCGACGACCACGGCGCCATCCCGCTCGGCATCTACTGCCGCGCCTCGCTGGCCGAGTACATGGACGCCGACCGGCTCTTCACCGAGACCAAGCAGGGATTCGGCTTCTACCACAAGAACTTCGGCGTGCCGTATGCCTTCGGCAAGTACGACCAGCTGTTCGTGCCCGAATTCAACGCGGGCGCCATGGAGAACGCCGGCGCGGTGACCTTCCTGGAGGACTACGTCTTCCGGTCCAAGGTCACCCGCGCCTCCTACGAGCGGCGCGCGGAGACGGTGCTGCACGAAATGGCGCACATGTGGTTCGGCGACCTGGTCACCATGAAGTGGTGGGACGACCTGTGGCTCAACGAGTCGTTCGCGACCTTCGCCTCGGTGCTGTGCCAGTCCGACGCCACCGAATACACCAGTGCCTGGACCACGTTCGCGAATGTGGAGAAGTCCTGGGCCTACCGGCAGGACCAGCTGCCCTCCACCCACCCGATCGCCGCGGACATCCCCGATCTGGCGGCGGTCGAGGTGAACTTCGACGGCATCACCTACGCCAAGGGCGCGAGCGTGCTCAAGCAGCTCGTCGCATACGTCGGCCTCGAGCCGTTCCTGGCCGGGCTGCGCGCGTACTTCGCCGAACATGCCTACGGCAATGCCACTTTCGACGACCTGCTGCGGGCATTGGAGAAGTCGTCCGGCCGTAACCTGTCGACCTGGGGCACCCAGTGGCTCAAGACCACCGGCCTCAATATCCTGCGCCCGGACTTCGAAGTGGCCGCCGACGGTTCGTTCTCCTCGTTCGCGGTCGTCCAGGAAGGCGCGGCGCCCGGCGCGGGCGAGCGGCGCGTGCACCGTCTGGCCATCGGCGTCTACGACGACCAGGACGGAAAGCTGGTCCGCACCGAACGCATCGAAATCGACCTGGATGCCGCCGAGCGCACCGAGGTCCCCCAACTCGTCGGCGTTGCGCGCGGCAAGCTGGTGCTGGTCAACGACGACGACCTCACCTACTGCTCGGTGCGCCTCGACCCCGATTCGCTCGACGTGCTGGTGAACCGCATCGGCGATATCGCACAGCCACTCCCCCGCACCCTGGCGTGGTCGGCCGCGTGGGAAATGACACGGCAGGCCGAGATGCGGGCGCGCGACTTCGTCGCACTCGTCCAGCGCGGCATCGGAGCGGAGACCGAAATCGGTGTGGTGCAAAGGCTGCTGATGCAGGCCAACACCGCCATCGGCAGCTACGCCGATCCCACCTGGGCCGCGACCACCGGCTGGCCCGAGTTCGCCAACCGTCTGCTCGAGCTCGCCCGCGAGGCCGAGCCAAGCTCCGACCACCAACTCGCCTTCGTCAACGCACTCACCGGCGCCAAACTGTCCGCCTGGCATACCGAGGTGCTGGGCGAGGTGCTCGACGGCGATCCCGCCGAGGTCGGCCTCCCCGGCCTGACCGTCGACACCGACCTGCGCTGGCGGATCGTCACCGCACTCGCCGCCGCGGGCGAAATCGACGCCGACGGCACGGGCACCCCGGTGATCGACCAGGAACTGGCCAACGACCCGACCGCAGCAGGCAAGCGGCAGGCCGCCGCCGCCGCGACGGCGCGACCGATCGCCGAGGTGAAAGAGCAGGCCTGGGCGACGGTGATGGGCGACGATTCGGTCGCCAACATCACCGCTCGCTCGATTGTCGGCGGCTTCGCACCGGCCGGTCAGAACGAGCTGCTGACGCCCTATGTGGACCGGTACTTCGCCGAGGTCCCCGGTGTCTGGGAGCGGCGCTCCAGCGAGGTGGCGCAAACCGTGGTGATCGGCCTCTACCCGGCCTGGGCGATCAGCGCGGACGCCGTCGCCGCGGCCGATAAATTCCTTGCGGGCGATCACCCGCCCGCACTGCGCCGCCTGGTCACCGAAGGCAAAGCAGGCATCGAGCGCTCGCTGCGCGCCCGCGCGTTCGACGTCGAGTCGTAGAGACCAACGGCGGATCGGCGAAACGAGGCGTGCTCGTCCACCACAGCGGTGGGCGAGCACGCTCGTCGGGAGCAGCGTGGAGCTTCGCGAAATCGAGATATTTTTGGTCTTGGCCGATGAACTGCACTTCGGCAGGACAGCAGAGCGGCTCGGGGTATCCCCGGGACGCATCAGCCAGGTGATCAAACAGCTGGAAAGCCGGGTCGGCGCACCGTTGTTCGTGCGCACCAGCCGTCAGGTGACACCCACGCCGGTCGGACGTCAGCTGCGTGACGATCTGGCCCCCGGCTACCAGCGGATCAAACAGGCGATCGCCGAAGCGACCGCGAACGGGCACGGCATCACCGGGGTCTTGCGGGTCGGCTTCTCCGGCGCCTGGTGCGGCAACCTCATCGTCGCGGCGGGTAATCTGTTCCAGACGCGCTACCCCGCATGCAAAATTCAGATCCAAGAGGCGGCGCTCAACGACCGCTTCGGGCCGTTGCGTACTCGTGAGCTCGACCTTCAGCTCACCGAATTTCCTGCCGACGAACCTGATGTCACGACCGGCCCCGTCATCTTCTCTCATCCGCGCGCACTCACCGTTCCGGCGGCACATCCCCTTGCCGGTCGCGAATCGGTGTCTCTCGAGGACCTTGCGGACTACCCCCTGATCACGATCGACGGGCCGCCGCAGTATTTTCTCGACTTCCACCTGCCGCGCCGCACTCCCTTGGGCCGACCCATCCCGCGGGGCCCGGCGACCACGGCGTGGCAGGAAGTCCTCTCCCTCGTGAGCGCGGGTAAAGCGGTTTGCCCCACCTCCATTCACTCGGCCGACTACTACAGCCGCCCCGAACTCGCCTTCGTCCCTTTTCACGACGCCCCGACAATAGACTTCGGACTCACCTGGCTCACGTCGGCCGAGAATGTCTACATCCGAACCTTCGTTCAGACGATCCTGGAGGTCGCCGCGGACTTCCCCGGCGCGGTCGGCGCCGGACAGATCGTCAGCGGAACAGGTGGGCGTTAGCCGCTGCCCACCGAGCGAAGGTAGTGGCGGGAGCCCCGGTGATGTCGGCGACCGCGGTGGTCGGCTGTTGCGGATGCTCGACCATCATCTCGAGGCCGTCGACATACCATTCGGCGTACTCGCCCATGGTCGGCGTCAGCCGCTGGATCGCTTCTGCGCGTGACACTTTCACGAAGTCGATCGGGCCACCGATAGCTTCGGCGAGCTGCCGGACCCGGTCGGCTCTGGTCAGGGTTTCCGGGCCCGTGAGGTGGTGGATTCGGCCTTCGTGTCCGTCGGACAGCAGGATGGTGGCGGCCACTCGTGCGATGTCGTCCATGGTGATCGGGGCGTTCGCGGCCTCGGGGTAGGGCTCGCGGATCTCACCGGTCGAGCGGACCTGGTCCGCCCACATGAGGGTGTTCTCGGTGAATTCGCCGGCGTACAGGTGGGTCCAGTCGACTCCGGACTTCGCCACGGCGGTGGCGATCGGCTGCCATTCGGTGTGTTCGTCACCCGAGAGGTCGACGATGTGCCGGATGCCCGCATCCTTTGCCAGCGCGACGACCTCGTCCACGGTCTCGAGCACCGGGGCGAGGTACATCCGGTCCACACCGGCGAAGGCCGCGGGCAGCGACGAGACGCGGCGCAGGTAGCCGTCGGCGACCTCGACACCGGCGGGAAGTGCAGCGCGCCGCGGGTTGTTGGTCAGCGCCCGTACCTCCTCGGCCCCAGCGGCCAGCAGATGATCGACGACCATTCGGCCGATGTTCCCGGTCGCGCCGGTCACCAGAATCTTCATCTCCCTACTGTTCGCAGGTTGCCGGGCATCGCGCAAGGGGCACTTTCGCGGGCAGACACCGGGACGTGCCCACCCTCGTGATGAGCACGCCCCGTTCGTCTTTCGACTCAGCCGAGCTTGCGGCCGAGGAAGTCGCGGATCAGCGCGGCGATCTCGGGGCCGTGCGTCTCCAGTGCGAAGTGGCCCGCGTCCAGCAGGTGCAGTTCGGCATCGGGCAGGTCACGCAGGAAAGCGCGGGCGCCGTCGGGACCGAAGATCTCGTCGTGCTCGCCCCAGGCGATCAGGACCGGCGGCCGGTGTTCGGCGAAGTACTTCTGGAAATCCGGGTAGCCGTCGAGGTTGAGCTTGTAATCCGCGAACAGCTGGAGCTGGATCTCCTTGTTGCCGGCGCGATCCAGGTAGTGCTGATCCAGAGTCCAGGTGTCGGGGCTGACCAGCGCCAGCCGGTCGGCCGGAACACCATGCGTGTACTGCCATTTCGTCGCGTCGAGATCGAGCAGCTTGCGCACGGCGGGTTCGTGGGTGGCCCGGTCGTTGGCGTGCGCGAAGAGCACCTCCCAGAACGGCGTGAAACCCTCCAGGTAGGCATTGCCGCTCTGGGTGATGATCGCGGTGACGCGCGCGGGGTTGCGGGAAGCGATCCGCAGCCCGATCGGAGCGCCGTAGTCCTGGATGTAGAGGGCGAACCGCTGGATGCCCAAGGTGTCCAGCAGTTCCAGGGTGATCTCGGTCAGCTTCTCGAAGCTGTAATCGAAGGCGAGCACCGACGGCATTGCCGACTGGCCGAAGCCGATATGGTCCGGCGCGATCAGATGGTAATCCGCAGCCAACTCGGGCAGCAGGTTGCGGAACATGGCCGAGCTGGTCGGAAAGCCGTGCAGCAGAACAAGTGTCGGCTTGGAAGGGTCGCCCGCTTCACGGTAGAAGACCGGCAGGCCCTGGATCTCGATGGTGTTGTGGCGAACGTTGGTCATGTCATTCTCCTGTTGGTGTGAACTGTTTCTGATCGGGAAGGGTCTATCGGTGGGTCAGCGGTCTCGACGACCTCGACCCGCGTGACCGGGTGCTCGGCGGCGCATTGGCCTCGGTGGCGCTCATGGATTTCCTCGGGTTCCGGCCGTCAGGCCGCGCTGGCGACTGGTTCGATTTCGGGCTTCCTGGTGGGGGTGAGCAGTAATGCCGCGGCCACACTGAAGGACAGCCCGAGTGCGAAATAGCCTCGGTAGCTGTCGGTTTGGGCGTGAATGAGACCGGCGACCGCTAGTCCCGCGGCGGCGGCGAGTTGGTGGATCACCCAGACGGGTGACAGTGTCCGCCCCATTCGAGCGGGGTCGAGACCACGCGAGATGACGGCCATCGTCAGTGGAACGATCGGGAAGGACGCCGCACCGAACAGCGCGGCAACCGCAATGAGCGCGGCCGGTGCGGTGGACGAAACAGCAAGTGTCAGTGCGACTATGCGCACGAGATAGAGATTGCGGAGCAAGGTCTCCTGTGAGTGTCGACGTTGCAGCCGAACCATGGCCGCGGAGGTGATCCCGGCGGTGAGCGCGGCCAAGGCCACCAGGCGTCCGGCCCCGACCACCGACCAGCCCGCCTCGACGGCGTGCTTGGGCAGCATCAAGATCACCACGTACAGGGTTGCCGAGTGCAGTCCGAACGACATCAGCACCTTGCCCCGGCCGGCCAGTGACTCCCCGCGCCTGGCAACGGTATTGGTGACTCGATCGGCGGGCAGGATGGCCCACAGGATTCCGGTGACCGCGAGCCCGACCGCACCGAGCAGGGCATAGGTCGCTCGGACGCCGACGGGTTCGAACAGCACGGTCGCCGCCCACGGCCCGAGCAGCTGACCCAGGTTGATGCCGACCGCCGCGCGGGTGAGGGCGGGCCCCACCTGGTTTCCGTGCGATCGCCCGATCAGCGTGGTGACCGTCAACGTGGACGAGGCCGCGAAGCCGAGCCCGCCGAGCAGCATGTAGGCGACAACGAATTCCCAGGTCTCACGCACTACCGCAAGTGCGAGGTAGCTGCCCGAGATGAGCGTGAGTCCGCCGATCAACACCACTGTGGAACCGACACGGTCGAGCAGCCTGCCGACGAACGGCTGAGCGAACCCTGTCACCGTGGTCCCCAATGCGGCAGCGATCGCCAGCACCGATGCGCTCACCCCGTAGGACGCGGCGGTCGGCGCGAAGAACACACCCATCGAGAAGTTCAAGCCGAACGACACGGTCATTGCCGCCAACCCGGCCCAAGCGACCTGTTCGTGTCGCATGCTCATCACTTCCTAACTACCTAAACATTGTTTAACGGTTATAGCAAGCGGTGCGAGACCACTTGTGCGGCAATATCAATACCCTCGTGACCGCCGCGTCACAGAACGCCAGGGCCGATGCGTGCCACGCCGCAGCTCAGCGCGGCCCAGTTCGGTCGCGGCGGTCCATCACTCGCAGCCGATACTCCCCCGCAGCTTCGCGTTCTCCCGTTCGAGCTCCGCGATCCGGTCCCGCAGCGATTGGACAGCGTCCAGGACTTCTTCGCGCGGATACAGCTCAGGGATGTGCTGACGGCAGTTCCAGTCGAACGCCTCGACCTGGATCAACACCGCTCGCTCCACGTGCGCCTGGTAGCCGTCGACAGCCAGCGCCGCCATCAGCTCCGGATCGTCCACCGCCTCGATAGTTTTGGCCCGTCCGAAGATCTTCATCCGAGCCTTGGCCGAGTAGTCCATCAGGAACAGCGCCACCCGGTCGTCATGATCGAGATTGCCGCGACTGATGTACTGCCGGTTGCCACGGAAGTCGGCAAACCCGAGCGTCGACGAGTCGATGACCTTCAGAAACCCCCTCGGACCGCCCCGATGCTGGATATAGGGCCAGCCCGTCTCGCCGACCGTGGCCAGGTAGAAGCTGTCGCGCTCCCCGATGAACCACGCCTCGTCCTGACCGATCCGGTCGGCCACCGCGGGCACCTCGGCCATCCGCTCGTAACTGCGCAGGCTGCCGTGCTTGCGCTGATGCTCACGGACGGCCGGGGTGAACGCCACCTGTGCGTAATGCCCGGTCATCTCGACGACTTTCGCTGCGGACGAATCTTTGACATGTCCGGATTCCCTTCTCGGAAGCGGTTATTCGCGCGCGTTCAGCACGGACTCGCCGCAGCGGCCGACGCTAGCTCGCGCGCTCGATCTTGACGGCGAGTGCGGTGAGCAGGCCCTGCAGCAGCTCGATGGTGGTCTCGTCGACGAGGTTGCCCTCGTCGTCGAAACGCTCGTGTGAGCGGAAGGCGATCACCTCGGGCTTCACCACGACGTCGCTCTCGGTCCACACGAACACCTGACGCAGCGCGAGTTGCGCACGCACCGAACCGAAGTTGGTCGGCGCGGCCCCGAGGATCGCGACCGGCTTGCGCAGCAGCGGCAGCCCCTCGGTCTTGGTCCAGTCGGTGCTGACCCAGTCGATGGCGTTCTTCAGCACACCGGGGATGGAGTAATTGAACTCCGGTGTGGCGATCAGCAGACCATCCGCCTCGTTGATCCGCCTGCGCAGATCCGCGACTACGGCGGGCCGGTTCTGCGGACCGTCCAGATCCATGTCGTACGGCGGGATTTCGCGAAGTCCCTCGTAGATCTCGATATCCAGGCCGGTGTTGAACTTCTGCGCCGCGCGCAGCAGCGCGGTGTTGTGCGAGTCGGCGCGCAGGCTGCCGGAGATGGCAAGGATCTTGAAGGCGGTCATTGTCATTCCTTGTTGTTCGTACTTGGTCGAAAACAGCAGGCGCGCTGGGTCTCGCCTCGTGAGCAAGGCCCAGCGGGCCGATGGTCAGTGCTGGTGGTGGCGCACGACCGGCCAGTCGATATCGGTGTCGACGGCCTTGTTCAGGTAGTTGGTGAACACATTGAGCGCAACGCCTGCGATGACTTCGGTGATCTCACCATCGGTCAGACCGGCGGCCGTCGCGGCTTTCAGGTCGGCCTCGTCGACACCGCCGCGGGTGCGGACCACCGCGGTGGCGAAGGCCAGCACGGCTTCGGCTTTCGGATCGGCGGACCGGCCGCGCCTGCTGCGCTCGATCTCTTCGGCGTCGAGCTCGGCGATGTTGGCGCCGATGTAGGTGTGCGCCGAGAGGCAGTAGTCACAGCCGTTTTCCTCGGCCACCAGCAGCGCGATCCGCTCCCGGGTCGCGGCGGAGAGCTCACCGCCGGCCAGAGCACCGGAGAAGCCGAGGTAGGCCTCGAGCACGGCGGGGCTGTTGGCCATCGCCCTGGTCATGTTGGGGGTGACACCGAGCGCTTGCTGCACGCGTGCGAGCAGGGTGGCGGCCGCACCAGCGGCGACATCGGACTGGATGAGCGGCAAACGGGACATGAGGAAACCTTTCGCCGAAGCAGAGGCGGGGTGATGACCGGTTGAGCAACAAACGCAGGACTAACCGTTCATGATTATGTTAAAGGTTAGAACCATCCCGTTGATTCCCATTCCGTAGAAGTTTTTTTTCGCACGTGTGGCCGTTCGGCCGACATCCATGAATCTAGGGCGCACAGCGACCCCGCCCTGCGGACCCGAGACGCCGCGATGCGGACCGAACACGACACGGGGCACCGAGCAGAACGCCATACGACCCCGCAACCCCAGGGCAGGTCCGACCCGACCGACCGGGATGCGGACTTTTCACGCCAGATATCCCGGATCAGCTGCCCCGGCGGGGCCGGATATGCTCACGCCGGTGATAGCCGGCACGGTGTCGACCCAGTTGACTCGACTGCTTCGAACGACCGCCTTGCAGGCCGGTGTCGCACCGCAAGAACTCGCCCACCTGCCGGGGCTGACCCCGGAGTTGCTCGGTGATGACCTGATGCGGGTGCCGGTCGAAACAGCCTTCCGGATCTGGGAGCTGATCGGCGCCCGCGCCGGGCGGGGTTCCGGTTTGCGGGTAGCGGCAGGCGCGAACATCGGCAGCCTGCACGTCTGGGACTACCTGTTCACGTCAGGGGCCACCCTCGGCGCTGGTCTCCAGGCCGCATTCGACTTCCACGCCGCGATCACCGATCCCGCCGTCGGCGTGGAGGTGATCGATACCGGTCGGTTGCTCACCGTCCGCTACATCGGGATCGATCCCGACTACATCGTCGCGCCGACAGAAGAGTTCGTCCTTTCTTTGCTGCTGCGGCGGATCCGCGAGGCCACCGGCCGACCGCTCGTTCCGGTCCAGGTGACCTTCGGCCATCAGGCGGACGGGAGGTACCAGCACCTTATCGACGCATTCGATACCGGCCGTATCGACTTCGGCGCACAGCACAGCGAACTCACGTTCCTCGACGCCGGATCACTGCCCACCGGAGCCGACCCCCATCTCGGCCGCATCATTCGGCAGCACGCCGAGCTGACCATCGCCGCCGCCAAGACCGCGCCCGGCTGGCACGACAAGCTCCGCGCCGCCATGACCGACGCCCTGATCCGCGACCAGCTGAGCCTCGACGTCGTCGCGCACCAGCTGGCCATGAGCCCGCGCACGCTGCAACGCCGCCTCGGTGAGCAAGCCACCAGCTGGCGTGCAGAGGTCGAGGCCGTCCGGCACGCACACGCCACCGCACTGCTGCGCGATACCGGACTAACAATTCAGTCGGTGGCTGCTCGGCTCGGCTACACCGATGCCCGCGCGCTGCGCCGTGCCTTCCACCGGTGGACCGGTCAGAGTCCCGACGCCTTTCGCCGAGCGGTCGCGATGACCGCCGAGGCCTGACGAGGGCGAGATCAGCCGGAGGCGAGCCCATCGCGAACCGCCAACGGCGGCAACCTTTGTAGCTCGGCGTGATGCTGCAGAATCTCCTCGAGACCGGGCTGCGCCTGCGGTAGCGGGGCGGGTGTCCTCATCGAGCAGCGTGATGGAGTCGGCCGGCCTCGCAGTCGATGCGCGAGGTGTCGAAACAACTCGACGCGTCTGCGATATTCGCACCTGCGGACGCAGATCGGCAGCTCGGCGAACCGACCTCGATCCATCCCGAGATCTCGCACTACGCTCAGCACCAGACGCGCCGAGCTGGAGGCGACCGTGACGCATTCGCCGCGCGGGCCGCGGCGCGGGTCACGAGAATCGAACGTTCCGTGTCGGCGCGGAACGGGTGAGTCGTTCCGCGCCTTCAGGATTCAGCGACCGATGGCCGCGGCCATGACGCGGACCGCGGAGACGAGACCGTCGATGAGCTCGCCCTGGCGGAAGGAGCTCAGCGCTGCGGTCACGCCGAGCTGGCAGACGCGATCGTTGGCGCGGTCGGCGACATCGCTGCCGGAACGGACCTCGATCGCGCGATCGTTGGGCGAGACAGCGATGAGCACCGAAAGCGCCGCCTCGGGAGTCGTGGGGAAGATCGCGTCCACGCCTGCGGCCGGGTCCTCGCCCAGGTCGCCGATGTAGACGTTGAAGCGGACCTTGGTCGCCCTGGTCGCCTCGGTGAGCACATTGTCCACCGTCAGCCGCTCGTCATCGCTGAACGGTGCTTCCTTGAATACATCGCCCGCCTCGTGCACGCCGGAAACCCGGCCGCTCGTGGTGATGACGTACCCGTGCGGTAGATCGGCCTCGACCACCGCGGGCCAATTAGAACTTGCCACTTGCCCGGCCTCCGATCAGCTCCGCCTGTGCGGATTCGATAGCCGCATGGGAGCCATGCGGGGTCTCAGCGTGGTGACCCTGGGTGGTCACCTCGTCGGTAGCACTCCACAGCACCGGCGGCTGTGTCCACTTCTGACCGAGGTCGTAGTGGGCCGGCTTCTCGCCGGCCAGTGGCTTACCGAGAAACGACAATCCGGCGATCGCGCCGTAGATCACCAGCGGGATGCCGACGAAGATCAACACTGTCTCGAGAATGCTCACGGACCAACGGTAGACGATCGCGTGTAGTAGATCGCCTTCTGGTCGACACCGCCTGCCGTTCGTGTCGAAGTCAGACCAGCCAGGCCGCGGCGTTGGGGGGCAGCTGTCCGTTCTCCGGTGGCGCGCTCGCGAGAAGTACGTCGCCGGGCGGCAACGAGATCGGGACGGCCGAGGCGTTCAGCACACAGACCAGCCCACCAGGTCGCCGGAAGGCGAGGCAACCCGCAGGGCTGCCGTACCACTCGATCCGCGGGCCCGCGAATTCCGGTCGCACGCCGCGCAATTCGATCGCCATCCGGTAGAGCGACAGGGTGGAACCCAGTTCTTCCAGCTGCGCCTCCACCGTCAGCGCCGCCCACTGGGGTGGGATCGGCAGCCAGGATGTCGCGGCGGTGGTGAATCCGAACGGCGGTGCGCTCCCCTCCCACGGCAGCGGCACCCGGCAGCCGTCGCGACCGCGTTCGGTATGCCCCGAGCGTTCCCAGACCGGGTCCCGCAGCACCGCCTCGGGCAGATTGTCCACATTGGGCAGGCCGAGCTCGGAGCCGTTGTAGATGAACACCGCACCGGGCAGCGCGAGTTCCACCATGAACATCGCCCTGGCCCGCGCCACGCCTTCGAAACCACCGCCGTAGCGGGTGACCTCGCGGGCGATGTCGTGGTTGGACAGGGTCCAGGTGGGCGCTGCGCCGACCGGCGCGACCGCGGCAAGGGAATTGTCGATCGCCACACGCACGGCATCGGCCGTGAACAGGGTCTGAGCGAGCCGGAAGTTGAAGGCCAGATGCAGTTCGTCCGCACGCACGTATTCACCGAAGCGGATGTTGTCGTCCACCCACACCTCGCCGATGGAGACCGCGTCCGGATATTCGTCGAGCACCTTGCGGATGCGGCGGTGAATATCGTGCACACTCGGATTGTTGAAACGCGGGTCGCTATCGTCGTTGACCAGCAGTTTGGTCTGAATGAGCGCCATGTCCGGCAGTCCATCCGGCTTGGCCATCCCGTGCGCGACATCGAGCCGGAAACCGTCGACGCCCCGATCGAGCCAGAACCGCAGCGTCTCCTCGAAGTCGGCGGCCACCTCCGGGTTTTCCCAGTTCAGGTCGGGCTGCTCGGCCGCAAAGATGTGCAGATACCACTCGCCTGGCATGCCGTCGGCCTCGATGACCCGAGTCCAGGCCGGCCCACCGAAGATGCTCGGCCAATTGTTGGGCGGCTGCGCGCCATCGGGACCTCGACCGGGACGGAAGATGTAGCGGGCGCGCTCCCGACTGCCGGGCGCGGCGGCGAGTGCCGCGATGAACCAGGGATGTTGGTTGCTGGTGTGGTTCGGCACCAGATCCATGGTGACCTTGAGGTGGCGGCCGTGCGCCTCGGCGATCAGCGCGTCCATCGCCGCGATGCCGCCGAACAACGCGTCGATATCGCGCGGATCGGCCACGTCGTAGCCGCCGTCGGCCATCGGCGAGCGCATCACCGGACATATCCACAGCGCGTCGACGCCGAGTAGTTCCAGATAGCCGAGCCGCTCACGGACACCGCCGAGATCACCGATGCCGTCACCGTCGGAGTCCGCGAAGGATCTGGGATAAACCTGGTAGAACACGGCCGACCGCCACCATGGTTGCGTGGTGCGATCCACCGGCGCCGGAACGGCTGGTGTATCAGTCACACCCGCAATAGTGCCAAAACTATGCGGCAAAATCGCTCAGGCGGAGCAGTGTCCTCGACATCGGGCAAATCACCAGCATTCACCGACGCGGGTCGAAAACCCTGCCGCCATCCTCATACTCGACAGGAACCGCCTCAGAACGTGGCGTTCATCAGCGAATTCGCCGCCATCTCCAAGTAATCGAGCAGCGCCTTGCGATGCTCGTCGTCGAGCGTCGCGGGCTCTATCTCCGCCACGCCGATGTGCATGCAGCGCAGCCATGCGTCGCGTTCCACCGGACCGATGGTGAAGGGCATGTGCCGCATCCGCAGCCTCGGGTGCCCGCGTTCCTCGGAGTAGGTGCGTGGACCGCCCCAGTACTGCTCGAGGAACATCCGCAGTCGCCGCTCGGCCGGACCGAGATCCTCCTCCGGGTACAGCGGGCGCAGCACCTCATCGGTCGCCACCTCGCGGTAGAACGCGGCGAGGATCCGCTGGAACGTCTCCGCACCACCGACCGCCTCGTAGAACGACTGTTGTGCCGTTTTCTGACCCGCCGCTTGCTCGCCGGAAGTCATCAGGTCCTCTCGATCGGTCCGAATCCACCGCAGTCCATTGTGCCCGCGTCACGAATACGCGGCCCTTCAACCACAGTTCATCCGACATTGTGCGAAATCACCGTGCAATAGCCGTCGTTCCATGGTCAACTGGGTGGCAGTGTCTGCCGAGATACCACATGATCTTGAAATCGACGAAATCGGGGTCCCCATGAAGCAGCGGCACGGCCGATCACACGAGGCCAGGACGCACCGACAACTCCAGCCCGCCGACGTCCACAATCGTGGGTCGGGGGCTACTCCGCTGCACATTTTGTCCGATCACTATCCGGGTGCACATCGCACCGATGAGATTCCTCATCACGGTGACCCCTCCCATCACGGTGAGCATGGTCACTATCTCGCCTCCGTCCCGAGCGACGGCACCAACTGGTTGAAGCGCCGGGTGCTGCTTCTGAACGCCACCTACGAGCCGCTCACCGCCCTGTCCGCACGCCGCGCCGTCGTCCTGCTGATCTGCGCCAAGGCAGACACCGTCCACCACGATCCCGAGGGCTCTGTAGTCCACTCCGCCGAAGCTGCCGTCAGCATTCCGTCGGTGATCCGGCTGCGCAGCTACGTGCACGTGCCCTATCGAGCCCGAGTTCCGATGACCCGCGCCGCCCTCATGCACCGCGACCGCTACCGCTGCGGCTATTGCGGCGGCAAAGCGGAGACCATCGACCACGTCATCCCGCGCAGTCGCGGCGGCGAGCATTCCTGGGAGAACTGCGTCGCCAGCTGCGCACCGTGCAATCACCGCAAGGCCGACAAGTTGCTCAGCGAACTGGGTTGGACGCTGCGCTCACCGCTGGTCTCACCGAAGGGTCCGCACTGGCGGCTGCTGTCGACCACCGCCGATCTCGACCCGGTGTGGCTGCAGTATCTCGGCGAAGGCGCCGCCTGAGCGGGAGCCGCTCGGCTCAGGTGTACTCGGCCACCAGAATTGCCCAGGTGCCCGGTTCGAGTGCCTCGAAAACGTGCGGGACATCGCCCGGGTAGGAGATGTAGTCGCCGGGATGCAGTTCCACCGGCGCGTCGATGAGCCCGACGAGCGCCCGGCCGGTGGCGAGCAACACGTGTTCGACGACACCGGGAATGTGCGGGTCGGATCGGCGTGCATGCCCCGGCTCGGCCGTGATCCGGAACAGGTCGCGGCGGGAACTGATCGGCGCCGCCGCGAGCAGTGTGGCGCGGTAGTCGGATTGTTCGGCGACCACCACCGGCCCCTCCCCCGCACGAATCACCTGAACGTTGGGGCGCGGCGGGTCGAGCAGGCGCGAGAAGGGCATATCCAACGCGACGCACAACGCCCAGAGCGTCTCCAGACTCGGATTGCCGGTGCCCGATTCCAGTTGGGACAGTGTCGATTTCGCGATGCCCGCCCGGCTCGCCACCTCGGTGAGCGACAGGCCGGCCCGCGTGCGTTCCCGGCGCAACGAGGCGGCGATCACCGCCTGCGGCGTCGCCACCGTCGATTCTTCCGGCACCATGCCCGCTCCTGTCGAGTAGAAGACCGCCCAACAGAAAACCATATTGACGAACCGCTCGACCATGTTCAGTATAAGAAACATGCGTTCGATATGGCGAACACTCGATCGGGGCACGCTCTCCGGCATCGCGGCGGTGTGCGTTGCGGTCGCACTGATCGGTGTTTCCTACGGCGCAACGGCCGTGACCTCAGGTTTTCCACTCTGGCTTCCCATTGTGCTCGGTGTGCTGATTCTCGCGGGCGGCTCGGAATTCCTGTTCATCGGCATCGTCGCCGCGGGCGGCAGTCCGATCGCAGCGGCATTGGCCGGGCTGCTGGTGAATGCCAGGCATGTGCCCTACGGCTTATCGATTCCGGACGTGGTCGGCACCGGCTGGCGGCGGCCGATCGGCGTGCATGTGATGAACGACGAATCCGTCGCGCTGGCCATGGCACAGCCCGACGTCGCCCGCAGGCGGGCCGCGTATTGGATCAGCGGGCTCGGCGTGCTCTTGGCCTGGCCCGGCGGCGCCGCGATCGGCGCGGTGATCGGGACTGTGGTTCCCGACACCTCGGTGATCGGACTGGATGCGGTATTCCCCGCGGTGCTGCTTGCACTGGTCGTTCCTGCGCTGCGGGCCAGAGCGGCGACCATGCGCGCGGCATTGTTCGGTGCGGCCGCCGCCGTGCTCAGCTCGTTGTTTCTACCCGCGGGCATGCCGGTACTCGTCGCACTGATCGGCGTCGTCTTCGCCGCGTGGGACCGGGGCGAAGCCGACGCGCCGGAACCGAGCATCGAATGAGTGCACCTTCGGCACTCACGTTCGACCCGAACCCGTTGGATAACAATAGCTTTCGACAGCGCGCGGCTCGATAGGCGGATGTGCACATGATGTCGCCGTTATTGCTTGCTGCCGCACTCGTGCTCGCGGTGGGCACCTACGCGTTCCGGTGGGCCGGGCCTGCGTTGCGGACTCGGATCCGATTCCCCGCTCGGGCAACGGCATTGCTCGATACGGGCGCGGTTGTTCTGCTCACCGCACTGGTGGCGATCACCACCCTGCCCGTCGGATCCGGCCACCTCGGATTCGCCCTGCCCGCAGGGGTTCTCGTCGGCGGCCTGCTGGCCTGGCGCAGCCAACCCATGCTCGTGGTCATCCTCGCGGCGGCGGGCACAACCGCCCTGCTTCGCTTGGTGGGCGTCAGCTGATATGAGTCAGCTGGGGGTGAGCGGGATGGCGCCGCCCATGCGGCGGGCGACCGAGCCATAGCGGGCATCGATGCGCAACCAGGTTTTGGTGGCGCGGACGCGGACTATTTCGGTGGGCAGGATGCGACGGGAGTCGGCCTTGTCACCGGAGTGTGGGATGAAATCCATTGCAGTGAGGGCGAAGACGACTCGCATCGGCACCTCCACCTGCAGATCTGCGGCAGAGACGGTCAGCACCGTCTGGTCGAGCAGCGCGGCGGGCGGCCCGTGGCTGCTGCCGTGCTCCTTGGCCAATTGCGCGCCTTGTTCGGCGAGTTCGACCAGGGTGCGGGCGGGCACATCATCGACGTGGACGAAACCGCCGGTGGGTGGCAGGGCGCCGCGCCAGGCCGAGTCCATCGAGTAACCCAGGTCGATGGGACTTCCGGTGGCCAAGCCCGCAAGCACCAGGTCGGCGCCGACGGTGACATCCTCGACGCCGAGCTCGGCGACCACGGTGCGCACCGCCAACGCTTCGAAACCCGTTGCCACCCAGCCGGACACGAAACGATCCCCGCGACGGCGCAATCGCACCACGGCCGCGGGGTCCAGGCGCACCGCCCTGGTGAGAAAAGTTGCGAGGTTCTCTCGCTCGGCTGGATCGGACACCTCCAGCACACGTTGCCCGGACATCACGCTGTTGTCACCACGCAGCTGTCACCGAGTGCGCGACCTTTCACTCCATCCACTCGGCGAGGTAATCGCGCTCGGTGTCGGTGATCCGGCGCAGCCGCTGCTGCTGGATGTCGAATGCCGCGATCTGCGTCGAGGCGATCACCGCCGGCGGTGAGTCCGGCGCGGCGCCTGCCGCGCGTACCTCGTAGCCGATGGTGAAGTCGACCGCACGCAGCTGCTCGATCCACATGGCGATATCGAGCGGGGTGTCCTCGTGGCGCAACTGGCCGCGATAGCGCACCCGCAGGTCGGCGAGCACGCAGCCCTCTCGCAATGGCGCGGTCGGGCGGCCGTCCTCGAACAGCCACGGGATCCGCGCCTCTTCCAGCAGCGTCACCATCCGGGCATGGTTGACGTGCTGGAACACGTCCATATCCGACCACCTGACGTCTACCTTGGCGTGGAAGCGCTTCGGCAGCACGATGCTGCTGCCGTGCGCCGGCCCGCTACCGTTCAACGAACTCGTCAACGTGGTACCTCCGATTGGGCGCCCACCCCGCTCACCATGCTTCGCACTTGCCGCGCTGCAACCGACAACGTGGCGAGATCGTGGGTTCCGGACTCGAACAATTCCGACAGTGCGGCACGGGCACGCCCGAGCCGAGACTGATTCTTCGACTCCCAGTATGCAATCTTCTCGTCGGCAGTCTCTTCCGGGTCACCGCCGGAGAGCACGTCGAGGGTCAGCGAGCGCAGCGAGCCGTACATGTCGTCGCGCAGTGCCAGCCGGGCGAGTGCATGCCAGCGATCACCGCGTTCCAGGTGGCTGACGGCCTGCAGCAGCCAGTCGATCTTCAGGTGTTCGTTCAGCGCGTAGTACAGCGAACCGACCTCGTCGCCGCCACGATCGGTGATGTCTGCGATATCCAACACATCCAGCAGCGGGAAAAGATTCAGCAGGCCGAAGATCTCGGTGGCCAGATCAGTTGGCGCGCCTCGGGCGATCACTTCCGCCGACTGATCGGTCAGCGTCGTGACGTGGTGACCGCGCAGCCAGCCGGGGACCTGCGGTGCCAGCTCCCGCACGCCCCTGCTGTACCTGTTGACCTCCGCACCGACCGCGATCGGCTGCGGCCGGTTGCTCAGCAGCCAGCGGGAGGCACGGTCGAGGATGCGCTTGGTTTCCAGCTCCAGTTCGTCACGGACCGCGACCGAGGCGTCGGTGGCGCGGATTCGCCGCCATACGTCGTGCAAGTCGAAGATCTCGGTGGTCGCCGCGAACGCGCGCACCGCGTCGGTCGTGGTCGCGCCGATCTCCTCACTCAGCCGGTGTGCATAGGTGATCCCGCCGTAGTCGACCATCTCGTTCACCACCACCGTGGTGACGATCTCGCGCCGCAGCCGGTGCTTCTTGATCGCGGTGCCGTACCGGCCGCGCAGCGGCGTCGGGAAGTAGCCGGGCAGCCGGGCCGCGAAGTAGGTGCTGTCGGGCAGGTCGGTGTCGAGCAGATCGGCCTTGAGCGAAAGCTTTACGTGCGCCATGAGATTGGCGAGCTCGGGGGAAGCAAGGCCGGAACCCTCCTCCATCCTGCGCTTGATCTCGGCATCCGAGGGCAGCGCTTCCAACTCGCGGTCGATGCCACGGCGTTCCTGCAGGTGTTCGATGAGCCGATGGTGCACATTCATCATGCGCGGCGCCTCGGCCCGCGAGATGCCCATCAGGTAGTTCTGGGACACGTTGTCCTGCAACACCATCTGCGCGACCTCGTCGGTCATCGAGGCGAGCAGCGGATTGCGGTCGGTCTCGACCAGCTGGCCCGCACTGACCACCCCATCGAGCAGTACCTTGATGTTGACCTCGTGGTCGGAGCAGTCCACACCCGCCGAGTTGTCCAGGGCATCGGTGTTCATCTTGCCGCCGTTGCGGCAGAACTCGATGCGGCCGAGCGCGGTCGCGCCCAGGTTGCCGCCCTCGCCGATCACCTTGACCCGCAACTGGTTTCCATTGACCCGCACCGGATCGTTGGACTTGTCGCCGACCTCGGCGTTGGTTTCGGTGCTCGCCTTGATGTAAGTGCCGATGCCGCCGTTCCACAACAGCCCGACCGGTGCGAGCAGGATCGCGCGCACCAGTTCCGGCGGTGACAACGCCGCCACCCCGTCGGCCAGGCCGAGCGCCTTGCGCGCCTGCGGGCTGATCGGCACGGACTTCACCGTGCGGTCCCACACGCCACCACCCTCGCTGATGAGCGAGGTGTCGTAGTCGGCCCAGGAGGAGCGGGGCAGCTCGAACATCCGCTGCCGCTCGACGAAGGAGCTGGCCGCATCCGGGTTCGGGTCCAGGAAGATGTGCCGGTGGTCGAACGCCGCGACCAGGCGGATGTGCTCGGAGAGCAGCATGCCGTTGCCGAACACATCGCCGCTCATATCGCCGACGCCGACGACGCTGAAGTCCTGGGTCTGGGTATCGATGTCCATCTCTTGGAAGTGGCGCTTCACGCTCTCCCACGCGCCCTTGGCGGTGATGCCCATCGCCTTGTGGTCGTAACCCGCCGAGCCACCGGAGGCGAAGGCGTCACCGAGCCAGAAACCGTAGCGCTGTGCGACGTCGTTGGCGATGTCGGAGAACGTCGCGGTGCCTTTGTCCGCGGCGACCACCAGATAGGTGTCGTCGCCGTCGCGGCGGATCACCCGCTCGGGCGGCAGCACAGCGCCGGTCGCGAGATCCACGTTGTCGGTGACGTCGAGTAGGCCGGAGATGAAGGTGCGATAGCAGGACACGCCCTCGGTGAGCATTGCCTGCCGATCCACGCCGGGATCCCCGGTGGCAGTAGGCGGCTGCTTGACCACGAAACCGCCCTTGGCGCCGACCGGGACAATGACGGCGTTCTTCACCGCCTGCGCCTTCACCAGACCGAGGATCTCGGTGCGGAAATCTTCCAGACGGTCCGACCAGCGCAACCCACCGCGCGCCACCGCGCCGAAGCGCAAGTGCACGCCCTCGACCCGTGGCGAGTACACGAAGATCTCGAATTGCGGCCTCGGCTTGGGCAATTCGGCGATCTCGCGCGGCTCGACCTTCACCGATATGTACGACCGCGGTGTGCCCTCGGCGTCGGTCACGTAATAGTTGGTCCGCAACGTCGCCTTGATCAGCGAGAGGATGGCGCGCAGGATGCGGTCGGCGTCGAGGCTGACGACCTCGTCGATGCGGCCGCGCACCTGGGCCTCCAAGTCGCCGACATGCAACGACGTTTCGGTGTCCGGATCGAATCGGGCCGCGAACAGGTCGACGAACAGCCGCGCGATGTCCGGGTAGGTGAGCAGCACCCTGGCGATATTCGCCTGGCTGTACGGAAAATCCGCCTGCTGCAAGTACTTCGAGTACATGCGCAGAATCGACACCGAACGCCACGGCAGCCGGGCGCGCAACACGAGTTCATTGAGCGCGTCCGCTTCGGCGCGGTCGTACCAGACGGCTTCGAAGGCCTCGGTGAACCGCTCGCGCAGGCCACGCACCTCCGATGCCAAGGCGGCGACGCGGGCCGAGGACTCCAGCAGTTCCGCGTCCAGGTCTCGATCCAGGGAGCTGCGCAGCAGCTCGGGCCTCGCGACAAGGCCGAAGTCGTAGATCCAGCGTTCGACAGCCTGATCGCCGCTGGGCGGTGCGTCGAGCTGGACCTGGTACGGCCGCTCGTCGACCACCTCGACACCGAGGCTCTGCAGTACCGGAAGCACCTGACTCAGCGACACCCCGGTGCCGCCGATGTACAGCGTGAACCGCCAGGAACCCGGGTCCGAATCCGCACGGCGATACAGGTTCTGGTCGATGGAACCTTCGGAGAGCCGCTCCAGCCGGACGACGTCGAACAGCGCACGGTCCGGTGTGAAGTCCTGTTTGTACCCCTCGGGGAAGGCCTCGGCATAGCGCTGGACAACACCGGGATCGAGCACCGTCGAGGTGCTCACCTCATCATTGAGGTGGTCGTCCCAGGTCCGGCTCGCCTCGGCGAGCAGTTTCTGGATGCGCAGCCGGTTGTCCTCGGAGGTGTCGGCAACCGCCTCGGAGGTGCGCGGCACACCGAACTCGGCCTCCGGCATCCGCACCGTGAAATAAACGCTGGCCAGCTCGCTTTCACTGACCCGCGCCGAATAGTCGATGGAGACGCCGCCCAGTTCACGCACCAGGATTTCCTGCATCTCCAACCGCACCCGTGTGGTGTAGCGGTCCCGGGGCAGATAGACCAGGCAGGCGACGAACCGGCCGTAGCCGTCCGAGCGCAGAAACAGCCGAACCTGTCTGCGCAGGCCGACATTGAGCACCGCGGTCGCGGTCCTGCGCATCGTCTCGACGTTCGAGGAAAACAGCTCGGTACGCGGGAACGATTGGATGACCTCGAGCATCGCCTGCCCGGAGAAGGAGTCCAGATCGAACCCGCTCTCCTCGATGACCGAACGCACCCTGCGCTCGATGACCGGAATGTCCAGGACGTTCTCGTGCACCGCCGTCACGGTGAAGACACCGATGAACAGATGCTCACCGATGATGGTTCCCGCCTCGTCGAAGTCCGCGACGCCGACGAAGTACGGGTACACCGAGCGATGCACCGTCGCGGGCACCAAGCCCTGGGTCAACATCAGCAGTGGCCGCTCGCCCGCGTTGACGGGCACCCGGAAATCAGTGCCGACATCGGGACGCAGCACGCCGAGGCAGGTGCCCGGCAGTGCGGCCGACACGGTCTGGCCCTCCGTGGTGCTCTGCCGGTAACGGGCATAACCGAGTACGGTGAAATTGCCACTGGCCAACCACCGCAACAGGTTCGCGCAGTCCACCAGGTCGGTGCCGGAGAAGGGCGCGGTGCCGGCCTTGGCCGCGATTTCCAGCTCGTCGGCCAGCTTGCTCTGCACGTCGCGGATGGCTTCGGTGTCACCGGTCACCTGGCGCACATCGGCGATCACATCCGGCATCGCCCCCTCGATCCGGTCGAGCAGCGCCCGGCTGGTCGAGGGATGCAGCTGGATGTGCATCCATGATTCCTGCAGCCCGGTATTGCCGTTGCCGTCGACCTCGTGCGGCACCGCCCTGAGCAATCGGCCCTCCGCGTCGCGCTCGACCTCGAAGATCGGGTGGATCACCTCGCTGACGCTGACGCCCATCCGGCTCAGTGACGAGGTGATCGACTCCACCAGCAGCGGCATATCGTCGGTGACCAGCTGCACCGCGGCGCCCAGCCCAGATGCGTCGTCCGGGTGATACACCCGAACCAGCGCCCGACCGGCCGGGCGGGTCATCGCCAGCTCTGTGTGCCGCCGGAAGATCTGGGTGATACCGGTGATCGCGCAGTCCACATCGCCCGCGTCGACGTGGCGGAAATACGCCTCCTCGAGTGGCCCGAGGTCGCCGCGCAACGCCTGCGGCAAACTCGCGGCCCACGCCGCACTGGACAATTCGGACGAGACCGTCATTTTTTCGCCAACTCCCTCGGATTCGGTTCCGCACCAAAGTGACGCCGGTCCGAGAGTAGCTGCGAGTCGCGGACATAGGGGTGAATTCCCTTTCGAACCCAGGGTGTTCACCGCGAACGCGAGGTTCGCCACTCGATTGCCGCAGTCGACGATCCCGGCACGGCAACCGATCGGACCGACGAAGTTATGTTGCCGCGTCGGCGATAAGACCTAACCAGTCCTCGGACTGCGCCTTCGCATGCACAGACCCACCCTAACCAGATCCGATCCGTGGCGCGGGCCGACCGTATTTCCTTCGGCAACTGGTCCGTTCCGGCGGAGTTGTCCGTATTTCCTTCGGCAGAGTCGGCAGTTACTCGCCAGTCTGCTCAACCGCCTCGACAGGCCGCACCCGCGAGTGCGGCCTGTCGAGCCGTCGCTCAGTCGCGGGTGAGCTTGCGGTGGGTGACCCGGTGCGGGCGGGCCGCTTCCAGGCCGAGGCGTTCGATCTTGTTGGCCTCGTACGCCTCGAAGTTGCCCTCGAACCAGAACCACTTGGCGTCGTTGTCGTTGTCGCCCTCCCACGCCAGGATGTGGGTGCAGGTGCGGTCGAGGAACCAGCGGTCGTGGGAGATGACCACGGCGCAGCCGGGGAACTGCTCGAGCGCATTCTCCAACGAGCTCAGGGTTTCCACATCGAGGTCGTTGGTCGGCTCGTCGAGCAGGATCAGGTTGCCGCCCTGCTTGAGGGTGAGCGCCAGGTTCAACCTGTTGCGCTCACCGCCGGAGAGCACACCGGCGGGCTTCTGCTGATCCGGCCCCTTGAAGCCGAACGCACTGACGTAGGCGCGCGACGGCATTTCCTGGTTGCCGACCTGGATGAAGTCGAGGCCCTCGGAAACGACCTGCCAAACGTTCTTCTTCGGGTCGATGCCCGCCCGGTTCTGGTCGACATAGCTCAGCTTGACCGTCTCACCGACGCGCACGATGCCGCTGTCCGGATCCTCCAGCCCGACGATGGTCTTGAACAGCGTGGTCTTACCGACACCGTTCGGGCCGATGACGCCGACAATGCCGTTGCGCGGCAACGTGAACGACAGATCCTTGATGAGCTGCCGATCGCCGAAGCCCTTGTCCAGGTTCGCGACCTCGACCACCACATTGCCCAGACGCGGACCGGCCGGGATCTGGATCTCCTCGAAGTCCAACTTCCTGTGCTTGTCGGCCTCCGCCGCCATCTCCTCGTACCGGCCGAGGCGGGCCTTGTTCTTGGCCTGGCGGGCCTTGGCGCCCGAGCGCACCCAGGCCAGCTCGTCCTTGAGCCGCTTCTGCAGCTTCTGGTCCTTCTTGCCCTGGACCTCGAGCCGCTGGGCCTTCTTCTCCAGGTAAGTGGAGTAGTTGCCCTCGTAGGGGTAGGCGCGACCACGGTCGAGCTCGAGAATCCACTCGGCGACGTTGTCGAGGAAGTATCGGTCGTGGGTGACGGCGAGCACGGCGCCCGCGTACGCGGCCAGGTGCTGCTCCAGCCAGAGCACGCTCTCGGCGTCGAGATGGTTGGTCGGCTCGTCGAGCAGCAGCAGATCCGGCTTGCTCAGCAGCAGCTTGCACAGCGCGACGCGGCGGCGCTCACCACCGGAGAGGTTGGTGACCGGCTCGTCCGGCGGCGGGCAGCGCAGCGCGTCCATCGCCTGCTCGAGCTGTGAGTCGACATCCCACGCATCGGCGTGATCCAGGTACTCCTGAAGCTTGCCCATCTCGTCCATGAGCTCGTCGGAGTAATCAGTGGCCATGAGCTCGGCGATCTCGTTGAAGCGATCCAGCTTCACTTTGACCTCGCCGAGGCCCTCCTCGACATTGCCGCGCACGGTCTTGTCTTCGTTGAGCGGCGGCTCCTGCTGCAGGATGCCGACCGTGGCGCCGGGCGCGAGAAAGGCGTCGCCGTTGTTCGGCTGGTCCAGTCCGGCCATGATCTTCAGCACGCTGGATTTACCGGCGCCGTTGGGGCCGACGACGCCGATCTTGGCGCCTGGAAGGAAGTTCAAGACGACGTCGTCGAGCACGACCTTGTCACCGTGCGCCTTACGAACTTTCTTCATTTGGTAAATGAACTCAGCCATATACACAAGCCTATCGGTGTGAGGTTTGGTGGAACGAAGCAGAGCTACCACTGCCGCCGAGCGCAAATCAGCCGTGCAGTCAGGCGTCTGCCGACGCGGATTCGGTGATCCGGGCCGGTACAGCAGGCATGGGCGGCACGCCCTCCCCCAGCGCCTCGCCGTCGACCCGTGCACGGTCTTCTGCGCTCGATCGGTCACAGGTATTGCGCCCTAGATTACCCGGGCCGAATGAACGGCCTGCTTCGGTCCGGCGGATCGGCTGCGCGGTGCAGCGCGACAGGTCGGGGCCCAACGCACTGGCTCGCATTTCGAGGTCGCGCCGTTCGACGCCATCCTTGGTCCGGTATTCGTGCGACCGCAGCTGGCCGTAGACGATGATCGGATCACCCCGGCGGATCGACGCATCGACCCCGGCCACCAGCCTGCGCCAGCAGCTGATGGTCAAATACAGCGTTCCACTGTCGACCCACTCCCCGGTCGCGGGGTCGAGCCTGCGGGAATTGCTGGCCATCCGAAAAGTGACCACCTGCTCCCCGTTCGTCAGATCCCGCTTGACCGGATGGGTGACCACATTGCCGATCACCGTTGCCATTGCCTCGTACATGATCCCGCCCCTTCATTCATGTTTCGCCCCTCGGCCATCCGCCTCGGGCGCTGCCTCCCCCGCCAGGAGGGCACCTCCAGCCTGACCGATCCCGAGCGCGAGCGGACCCCCGAATTCCGAAGCTGTGGACAACTTTCCCCTATGTGGACAACGGCCATTTCCAGCATTGTCGGCAGAAAACCGGACGCTCCCGCAACGATCCAGCGATCCGACTTCGCCCAGCGAGGAAACCGCGGCATCGGCATGGGCGCGCTCGCGATCCGCCCGGATCCGTTCGGAGCGACCGGTTTCCGCACGATAGCGGGGCAGCCAAGCGCTACAGGACCGCCAGATCGGTGTTTGCCCCACACAGCACCACTATCGGTCGCTCACCTTCCGCAGGAACATAAGCCCCGCTCTGCACCGCGGCCAACGCGGTCGCCCCAGCGAGTTCGACAACGACCCGGAACTCCCGCCACAGATACTCCCGGGCGGTCGTGATGGCATCATCGGTGACCAGTACCGAACGCACCTCGTGACGGCGGGCGATATCGAGGGCGATATCGCCGATCCTGGTGGCGCCGAGGGAATCCGCCGCAACACTCGACACATCGATATCCACCGGCCGGTTCGCGACGAGCGCGGCGTGCAATGTGGGGATGCCCTCCGGCTCGATGCCGATCACCTGCTGGCGGCGACCGACTGCAGCGGCGATCCCGGCGACGAGTCCGCCGCCGCCGACCGCGACGAGCACCGGCGGCCTGCCGCGTACCTGCTCCTCGAGCTCCAGGCCGACGACACCTGCGCCCGCTACGACGGCGGGCAGGTCGTAGGCGTGCAACTGCAAGGCCGCGCGCTCGGCGGCCAGATCGGTCGCATAGAGGTACGCCTCGGCGTATGTGGTTCCGTGCCACAGCACTTCGGCGCCGTATGCCCACATCGCAGCCACCTTGGTGTGCGGCGCCGATTCCGGCACGACCACGGTGCACGTCTTATTGAGGCGTGCCGAGGCCAGCGCGGCGGCGATGCCCGCGTTGCCACCGGAGGCAATGACCACCTGTTCGACGTCCGCACCCGACTCGAGCAGCGCATTGAGACTGCCCCGCACCTTGAAGGTACCGCCGTGCTGGAGGTATTCGAGTTTCAATGTCACCGGTACCGGTCCGTGCGGACCCGAGACGGTGGTGTGGAAGACCGGCGTCTTGCGGGTCTGCCCGGCCAACCGCTTACGCGCGGCACGGACATCCGATCGGAATACCCGCCGAGACGTTCGGTGCTGCGGCTCAACTAAAGCCCGCTCGATCACTTGCGCACCTCTCGGTCACGTTTTGCCAGCTCGGCGAACATCGCGTTGTGTGCGCTGAGGTCCGCGTCGTTGTCACGGTCGGCGGCCCGGTCGGTCCGCTTCGCGAGTTTCGCATCGCTGCGCGACCACTGGATCAGCAGCGCGAGCATTACGACAACCAACGGCACTTCACCGCTGGCCCATGCCAGGCTACCGCCGGTGCGCTGATCTCCGAGCAAATCGTTGTTCCAGCCCAGGCCGAGACTACGGAAGAACCACCCGCCCATGACAGTGGTCATGCTCATCAGCGCGATTCCGAAGAAGGCGTGGAAGGGTAGCGAACCGAATACCATGCCCAGTTTGGTCAGCGGTTGCACCTGGCGCGGCTTGGGATCGATGCCGATCACCACCCAATAGAACAGATAGCCACTGAGCAGGAAGTGCGCATTCATCAGCAGGTGCGCGGCGTGCGAGTCGACGAACGAGTCGTAGATTCCGCCCATGTACAGCGCGTAGAAACCGCCGACGAAGATCACCGACGCGACGATCGGGTGGGTCAGCAAGCGCGACACCGGGTTGTGCACCGCAGCCTGGATCCATTCCCGCGGCCCTGGAGTGCCACCGCGCCCGGCCGGCGGCAGCGCGCGCAACGCCAGCGTGACCGCGCCGCCGAGCGCGAACAGGATGGGCGCCAACATCGACAACGCCATGTGCTGGCCCATGTGCACGCTGAACACGGCGGGCGAATAACGCCCGACGCCCGAGGAGGTGGCGAACAACAGCACCGCGCACCCGGACATCCAGGCCAGGGTTCGACCGATCGGCCAGACATCGCCTCGAGCACGCAGCCGTCGCACCCCGAGCAGGTACAGCACCGCGAGCACGATGGCCAGCGTGCCGAACATCAGGTCGAAGCGCCAGTCGAACAGCAATCGCATGGCCGTCGGCGGCCCGGCGAGGTTGTAGCCGAGCTCCACTTCGGCGGGTGTCGGCACCGATGTCGGCGGTGGCGGAGGTGTGCGGCCGAGGCCGACGGCCAGTCCCATGGTCGCGGCGAACACCAATGCCTCTACCCCACCGAACCGGACCAGTGCCGCGCGATCACGTGGGTTCGCGGCCAGCGCAGGCAGCGAAGCACGGCGCTGCAGATAGCCGAACGCACCCAGCGCGACCAGCGCGGCGACCTTGGCAAGCACGAGCCGGCCGTAGGTGGTGGTGAACAGTTCATCCCAGCTCGGCACCCGGACCCACGAGTTGATCACACCACTGAACCCGATCACGACGAATGCGATCGTGGCGGTCATCGAGAATCGCCGGGCGGCGATATCGGTGTGCGCGCCGTCGCGCACGGCGTGCGCGACCAATGCGAACAGTCCGCCGACCCACACCGCGGCGGAAACCAGGTGCAAGATCAGGCTGTTGGTGGCGAGATCGTGCGCACCGCCGGAGGATGAATGCCCGGTCAGCGCCAGCGGCATCATGGTCAGGATCGCGCCGCCGAACAGCACGGGAGTCCAGCCCCAGCGCAGGGCAAGGCGACAGCCGACCGCGACGACCAGCGCGAACACCATTGTGGTCCGCCAGGCCTCGGCCAAGTCGATCTGTCCGATCGCCCGCCACAGCTGTTCGGGCCGCCAGACATCGGCGATCGGTTGACCGGTCGTGTCCGAGACGGTCAATGGGATCAGCAGCGCCGCGCAGCAGGCCCAGACGACGGCGAAATTCGATGCACGTCGCACCGCGCGATAACCGCCGACATCCAGCAACCCGTTGGCCTGCGGCGGTACCAGAAATGCAGCGAACAGCAGCGAGCCGACGGTCAACGCCGCGGACAGGTCGGCGAGCGCGCGGATCGCGGGCAGACCGTAGGTAGTCAGCGGACCGGGATCAGGAATGCCGAGCAGGCTCAGCGCCTGCGCCGCGGACAGTCCGACCACCAGTGCGGCGACCACCGCCGCCGTCGCACCGGCCAGTGCGGTCAACATCGCGAAGGCCGACCAGGAACCCGACTTACCCGTCTCGACGTCGAGTTCTAATGGCGGGTCCTGCGCTGACGACATACAACTGAGCGTAGTTCGGTCGGTAATGCGTAGCCCGGTGGGGTTTGGGCCGATACTGTGGGGCGCGGACCCGGAGGTGCGATGTCGATCGTGTTGATTGCCGTGGTGGCGTTGTTCTTCGCCGGCATGGGAATTTATGGGCTGTTGCGGCCCAGCCAGCTGGTCGATCCACTCGGCCTGCTCGCCGATCGTCCCGATGCTCGTGCCGAAGTGCGTGCCGTTTACGGCGGTTTCGGCATCGCGATCGCCGCGGTCCTCGGGTTCGCCGCCGCCGATGTCGGTGACCTGAGATACGGAGCATGCCTCGCCATGGCGGCTGCGCTCGGCGGTATGGCGTTCGGCCGGGTGTGGTCGGCCTTCGTGGAACGCCCCTCCGCCTTCTATCCGGTGTGGTTCTTCCTGATCCTGGAGCTGATCATGGCCGGAATGCTGGTTATCGCCGTAGGTGTCGACTGAGGTGACTGGAATGTTGCTAACGCTAAGAATCTAGCAATCTGGACAGTCGCTATACTTGCTGCGCTGGACAGCGCGGCCAATGTCGGCCATGGTGGATGCCACTGCCTCCGTAGCTCAGTTGGATAGAGCAAGGGCCTTCTAATCCCTAGGTCGCAGGTTCGATTCCTGCCGGGGGCGCAGCTCAGGGACCGTATTTAGTACGGTCCCTGACGCCCTATCCATCGCTTATCCATCGCTTACGAAGACAACTGGTCGAGTACGTCGGCCACTGCCTGGTGTATCCGTCCGCGCCCGAAATAAACATCCTGTGTCATCGAGACGTGTCGGTGCCCTAGCTGGTCGGCACCGACGCGCGCGGACAGTGCCGCATCATCGAGCAGTGTCGCCAGCGCCTTCCGGAAGCTGTGGCTCGACACGTCCGGTACGCCGAGTCGTTCGCGCACCTTCGCCCACTGCTGATTGAAGTTGTCCGGGTCGCGCAGTGTCCCGGTCGAGCTGGGGAAGATAACCCCGTCGATGCTGGGATGCGGTTCCGTGCGCCGCCGCTTCAGCATCTCCATGACGAACCCCGGCAGGATGATGGACCGGTTGCCCGCATCACTCTTCGCGAACGGCTCCCGGATGAGCCCGCCGCCGCGCTTGCGCACCACCTTCCCGCAGATCGTTGCGACCGACGTTGCTTGGTCGATGTCGCGCCACCGCAACCCGAGCAGTTCGCCGCGACGCATACCGGTCCCGATCAGCAACGTGATCGGGTCGGCGAGATCCGCCGTGCGGCAGTAGTCGGCGACGGTCCGCCCCGCCCGCCACGGCACTTCACTGTCCCGCAGATCGGCGAGCAGCTGCGCGAGTCCCTGCGCGTTGATCGACGGGGCGCCTTTCGGGGGCGCCTTGCGCTCAAGGCGGGACACACTGTCGATGGGGTTGGTCGGGAGCACGTCAGCGATGACGGCCAGTTGAAGCGCGCCGCGGAGCACGGTCCGCGCCTGCTTCGCGGTTGAGTACCCGTGCCGGTCACTGATCGCCTGAATGGCCTTGTTCATCCGCCCGGCAGTCGCCTCACGGGTGCGCACCGAACCGGCCCGCGGTTCGATCGCCTTCACGACGTCGCGGTAGGTGTCGATGGTGCGGGTTGCTCGGCCCTTGTCCACGAGGTTCTGAATGTGCTGCGCGCACAACACCGATACGGTCGTCTCCCCCGTGACTTCATCTCCACCGCCAGTGCGGCGCGCCTCGAGCGCGACCACGAGCGCATCCTCGGCGAGCTGGCCGCGCTGGTCGTACTGCCCCTGGGGTGACTGACGCTCGACGATCCGGGTAACGCCATCGTCGTCACGAAATCGGCAGCGCGCCAACCAGATCCCACCGCCGAGACTGACTCTCTTGATCTTCCCGTGCGCACCGATGCGCAGCGGTGGTCTACCCCTCGGCATCGTCGTACCTCTTCGGTGACTTGCCCTCAAGCCGGTGCTCTAGATCGCGCCGCGCCTTCCCCGTGTCTGCCGCCTTGATGACCTCGAACTCCTCAGCGGGCACGTTGGCGAAGTACAGCCGCGGATCACGGCCGGGGGGGACCCATTCCCCTCGAACCCACTGACGAGCCTTGCGAATCGGCAGCATCGCCTGCGGGGTAGCGGAGTAGAAGTCAACCTCTTCGTCACCGATCGGAATCAGGAGATGAACCGGCGCGACATCCAAAGCGAATGCGAGACAGCAGAGTTCGTCGATCGATACGTACTTGCGACGTCCTGATTCGATGTTCGCAATCACCGAGCGATTCAGCGATGGCATACCCAGACGTTCGCACTCGGTCGCGAGTTCATCGGCGGTCCACCCCTGCTTCTTGCGCAGGGCCGTGACGGCCTGCTTGACGGCCTGATGAGGCGTGATCGTTCGTAACGGTTTGGACTGTGTCATAACGACACTCTCTCATGTCCGATTGACACTGGACAACACGGTAGCTAACTTGTGTCTTACCGGCATGGCGAAATGTCGGAATGACACTCAGGAGAAGGAATGCACACCTCAGAGGACTACTGGCTGAGCCGCCCGGAATTGGCTAACCGCCTCAAGGTCCCCGCCAGGACGCTCGACGAATGGGCTCACAAGGGCAAGGGTCCGCGCTTCGCGAAGATCGGGCGTTTCTCGCGCTATCGCCTGATCGACGTCGAGGCGTGGGAGAACGCCCAGCTGATTGGCGGATCGGACGCCGCCTGATGCAACGAGCAGCCCCCCGAAACGAAAGCGACCCGGACGCGGCGCCCACCGCGTACCGGGCCAACGAAACACACCCACCAAAAGGAATGCTCATGACAACCATACAGAACGCCACCGACTGGACGGACCTCAACTGCTCCTCTTGCGGCGCGTTCATCTGCCGTATCGCCGTACCGCTCGGCGGCCCGGCACAGTGCCAGCCGTGCCAGAACCGCGCCCCCGGCTGCGCAAGCTGGTGCGCAGAGGGTGAGCATTCGGACGCGCTGTTTCTCGACGACGCCGTCTGCTGGGGACCGGAAGTGGTCATCCCCTTGTCGCTGGAACCGAGTCCCGGCCTGGCATTGATTCCCTCCCTTGAGATATCGCCACGGCGGCAGATCGCGCGCGGTGTCGACTCTGTCTATGTGTGCTGGCAGCACCTCTTCGGAACGGACATAGACCTCTCTGTGTCCGAAGCCCGGCAGCTGGCGGCTGTGCTGCTCACGATCGCCGACCGGGTGGATGTGGACTGATGTCGACGCAACTGCGACGCCGAGCCGGCGCAGCACACCGGCTCGAAGGCGGCGACCCGTGGCGCCGTGTTCACGAGGACGGGGAACCCACCCCAACGCAGCTCGAGGCGTGGTGCCACGCCGTCAGCCACCTTCTGTCAGACGGCGCTACGCCCGTTGTCCCCGCCGAGGTGCTCCGCGCCATGTACCGCCGCGGCGGACAGCAGCGCACCCTCGCCGAAAACGTTCACGAAAACGGAGGTTTCGCATGACCGACACATCCGGTCGCTACATGACTTTCGGTGCCGACGGCGCACCCCTGGGCGTCGTCGACTTGACCGAAATACAGTGCAGGTCAACCATTTTGATGTACCAATTGGCCGCAGTCGCGGGCGATAACAAGGAACTCAACCGTCTCGTAGCCGCGTGGCTCGAGTCGGTCGATGCCGACAACGCTGGTCTCATCTCGGCCACAACGCTTTCGCTGATGGTGCGAAACGTCGTGGCGCCGCTGCTGGACGTGCTCGCGACGGTCGCTCCCGAGATCGACCTACGGGCCAAGCTCCGCGAGAGCCGGGACTACGCGCAGGCCACCCTCGGCGGTGGTGTGTGACCAACTACGAAAACACCCAGGGCGCAGCTTCGGCTGCGCCTACGGGCGTCTTGCCAGCACCCACCGCCCATTGCGCACGACACGACCGGTACGACCCAGTGTGCTTCTCGTGCAAAGAGTTCTACCGCGAACAACTCGCGTGGCAGCATCGGCAGCAAGCCCAGCCACTCATGGAGCATCAGGACAACGAACCATCCCCGGACTGGGAGATGACAGAGCAGCGGGCGGGCCGCCGGTTGGTCGTCACCCGCGGATCGGATGTCACGACCAAGCGTGTTCGATGGGTAGTCCCCGACTGGATACCTGCGGGCGCATTGACCTTGCTCGCTGGTCGGGAAGGTCTCGGCAAGTCGACCATCGCTGTGGAGTTGTGCGCCCGGGTCACCCGCGGTGCGCTCGACGATGGTGAATGGGTCGGCCAGCGCCGCAACGTCCTGTACCTGCACACCGAAGACGCTCGCGAATTCACGGTGGCGCCCCGACTTCGCGCCGCTGGCGCCGACATGGAGCGCGTGCTGTTCGTCGACGTGCATACCGACCTGACCGAGAACGGCACGATGATTCTGCCAGCCGATACTTTGGCGCTGGACGATCTCGTTGCCGCCGAGCGCGTCTCGCTGATCGTTCTGGACGCCGCTACCTCGGCCATGTCATCGGAGCTGTCAGGCAAAGACGATCGGCAGGTGCGCCAGTTTCTCGAGCCGTTGGCACAACTCGCCGCACGGCGTGACTGCGTTGTCCTCGGGTTGTGCCACTTCGGCAAGCGCGACGGTAACGACACCGGCAAGCTCATCCTCGGGTCTATCGCTTGGTCCCAGGTCGCGCGCTCGGTGCTCTCGGTCGCCAAGGATGACGACTCGGGCAACCTGATCATCACCAACACCAAGGGCAACCTCGCACCGCGCACCAGATCCATGGAGGCCGTCATCGAGTCGGCCACGGTGCCCACCGAGGACGGTGACGCCGAGGTTGGGTTGCTGCGTTGGCTCGGCGAATCCGACCGCGACGCCCGCGACCTTCTCGCCGGAGACGCCACGCCGGACACCGAGGAACGCACGGCCGCCGAGGCGTGGCTCGAGGACTACCTCACCGAGCACGGCCAGACACCCGCGAAGGTGGTCAAGGCCGAGGCGCGCAAGCAGGGATTCTCGGACGCCACGGTCAAGCGTGCGGCGAAATCCATCGGTGTCGCCTACGACATAGCGGGGTTCCCGCGCACTTCGGTATGGCGCCTCCAGTCGGCTCAGTGGGATCAGGGCTTACCTACACATGAGCCGAATGAGCCCACTGAGCCGACTGGACGTGACCAGCGCAAACACAGTGAGCCCACTGAGCCGAATTATCAGTCGGCTCACGCTCACGTGAATGAGCCCACTGTGACCCCACTGGCGCACGAAGTCCGTACGCCCGGTCGCAGCGTCGGTCAGTGGCTCGGTTCGGGCAAGCCCGTTGCGACCGTCACGCAGATCGGTGGACCGGTGGACCGGGCGCGAGCGAAGGTGCTTGAACTGCTCGCCGGTGGCGCGGAATTGACCGCGCGCGAGATGCGCGGTGGCCGAATCTCCAAGGAGACAAGGACCGGTCTCGATGCTGCTCTGCGGTTGCTGACCGCAGCCGGACAGATCAGCTCCCGAGAAGACGGCCGGAAGGTCGTGTACCGGCTCGCCGGAGGACGGAGCGAGAGCGCATGAGCGCGGCATCAACTCCGATCGTCGAGATCCTCGAGCGCGGCAAGCGGCGCGACGGCGACCCGGTGGTGCGCGTCCGCTGCCCGTGGTGCGGCGTGCGGCACTGGGTACCACCGCGCTCGCCCGGTCATTGCCCGCGTACGGGTCTGCGGTTCCACCTTGCTGGCTATCGGCCGCGCCGCCGGACTCGCAGCGGAGCCCCCACCGATGAAGGGATGGGCGATGCGTCGTGAGCCTCGACTCTGCTGATATGCGCGCCTGTCGCTACACCGTCGCCGAAGCCATCCGATACCGGCGCCGGATCGGAGCTCCCATCCCGCAATGGCTGCGCCGCCTACACGAACGACTCGACGCCGAGCTACTGCAAGCAGCGTCCGAGAACGGACCAAGTAATGGGACGTCTGTACCAGACTCGGAAGTGATCGGCGCGGCTGAATCCGCTCGCATCCTCGGATGCAGTACCCGCCACGTTCGCCGCCTGGCCGCCGACCTCGACGGCCAACGCGTAGGCCGTGCATGGGTTTTCGACCGGGCCGTCGTCACCACCTACACCCAAGCTCGCAAGGAGTGAGTGACATGGCAGACCAGACCATCATCACCGACGCGTTGCATGCGTTCGCGGCGTCGATGTCCGACGCCGAATTCGCTTCGTTCACCGCCGCAGTGCGCGAACCGAGCGAGAAGCCCGCACCCGAGTCGACGCCGGCCGAACCCGCCGACGCGGAGTATCCGGCGATCTGGAAGCCGCAGGCCCGATGACGGGCCAGACCGAGGATGACGACACGAAGGGCGAGCGGGCGCTGTCCCTGCTCCGCTCGGGCCGATTGAAGTCTCCACTCGGTGAGGCGACCTACTCGACCGACCCCAAGTACCCGCTGATCTGGAAGCCACCGACCCGTAAGGAGCGTGGATAGATGATTCATATCTCAACGCCTCAGTGCCGACGCCTTGCCGACGCTGTTACCCAGGTGGGCGGCACCGTCCCCGCCGAGCTGCAACAGATCATCGCCAGCCTCGATGCCGTCGCGGCGTGGTCGCCCACCCCACCGCCGAACGTCGAGTCGGCCATCGCAAGCGGCAAGTTCACCGCGAAGAACGCCGCAGCCCTACTCGATGCCGCCCTGTCCGCGCCCTCGGTGGAGTCCGGCGCAGTGCGCAGAGTCGCCGAGCAGCAGCTCGCCCTCAAGTTCCGTCAAGCGGTCAGGGGCTCCGCCGGTGACGCCATCATCGAAGGACTGCGACCAGCATTCGAGACCGCGAGCGCCGGAGTCCGCGCCGCTGCCAATGCTGGGCTCACTGTCGACACCACCGCCGACCAGGTACTCGAGATGGGCGCCGAGGCTGTAGCCGCATGGCAGGACATCGTCGAACACCGCCGAGTTCTCGACGCGATCCACGAGCAGGTCATCAGCGCCCTTGCCGCAACACATGAGTTCGATGTCATCGGCGTCAAACCGTGGATGCAGGTTCCCATCTGGACCCTCATCGTCGCGTTCTACGTGCCCAGCGAGAACACCGACATCGAACGCGCAGCACGCGCCATCACCCCAGAGCACAACGGCGGCCGCGGTGGCCGCTGGCTGCGCCTGCTCACCTCGACCGAGATGAAGCTGAACACCGTGAGCCGTGCTCGCGAAATAGTCGACCACCACACCGCGGCGATTGCAGAAGCTGCACAGCGCCACTACGACGCCACCCACAGCTTCGCGTCATGACGGGTGGGGGGTCACTCCGACCTGGTCAGCAGCGCACGGCGGTACACATAGCACCGCGTCCCATGCGTGCGCCGCGTCCAGCATTTGCCCCCTGGGGGGTGACCCCGACCCGGCTCGTCGGCTCTGGCGAAGCACATAGGCCCTGCCTGTCCGTACGGGATCCGAAGCCGAGCATCCGCAGGTCAGAGAGTTATCGGCCGGGGTCGTTGTTGGCGGAGATTGGACGCGTTGCAAACGCGCTGATCAGGCTATGCGAGTCGTTACACATCGCGAAGTAACCACGAGGGAGAGAGCGGATGCCTGACTACAGTGCCGGAACAGCCAGCGTCGACATCAAGCCCAATTTCGATGGCTTCGTGCGGAAACTCCGCGCAGACCTCGACCGGGTCCAGGCCGAGCTTGATGTCAGCATCGGCGTCGACGACGCCAGTCTCGACGCGGCCGAGGAGAAGATTCGTCGTCGCCTCGGAGGCATCAGTGTCGATATCCAGGTCGGTGCTGATACGCGGGTTGCGGCCGATGAGATCGCAGCGTTGCGGGCGTTGGCCGGTCAGCAAATGACGATCGACGTCGACGCTGACACCTCGGCGGCGGCAGCGCAGATC
The DNA here is from genome assembly GCF_036046055.1 of Nocardia sp. NBC_00403. Lineage (NCBI taxonomy): Bacteria > Bacillati > Actinomycetota > Actinomycetes > Mycobacteriales > Nocardiaceae > Nocardia > Nocardia sp. NBC_00403. The sequence goes on along the minus strand of NZ_CP107939.1, from coordinate 2,914,904 downwards.
GCTGGCTTGCGGGGGACGACGGTCGACGTCAACGTTCGCGCCGACCGTGGATCCCTCGATAGCCTGCGGTCGTCCATCGGCTCTGCCAGCCTGTTGAACCTCGGTGCGCTCGGCATCGGGAACCTTCCGGCCGCCGGGTTCGGGCTGGCGTCGATGGGCGCCGACCTGCAGTCGTTGGCACAGACTGGCGCGCTACTGCCCGGCATCTTCGGTGGCGCCGCAGCGGGAATCGGGACGCTCGTCGTCGCTGGGCAAGGCTTGAAGGACTCGTTCTCCGACTCTCCAAAGAAGGCGCAGGCCGCCTACCAAGGGCTCACCCAGGAGGGGCGCGCGCTCGTCGATGTCACCAAGGGCTTCGGTGATCAGTGGACGCGCGTTCAGGAATCGGTGCAATCCACCACCCTCAACGGGTTGGCAGATCCTCTCAAGAGCCTCATCGGTAACCAGCTGCCAGTCCTCGCGCGCAGCATGACGGGGATCTCTGCCCAGTTCAACACTGGTTTCGGAAGCCTGTTCGCCGAGCTGGGCAATAGCAAATCGCAGGCCGCCCTCGAGGCTGGCTTCGCGAACACCGCTACCGCGGTGGGGGTCCTCAATGGCGCACTTGTACCGGCGATCTCGAGTGTCCGCACCCTCGGTGTCACCGGCTCGACATTCCTGCCGCAACTCGCACAAGGGGTCACCAACCTCACGACGCGCCTTGATGCGTTCCTGACTCGCTCGAACGACTCCGGTGACCTGTCGCGGTGGATGCGTGAAGGCACCGATGCCGCAGGCGATCTCGTCTCGGTAGTCGGAAACCTTGGCTCCTCGCTCAACTCGGTCTTCCGCGCCGTCAAGGGCGACGGGGAAGGGTTCCTCGTCACTGTTGACCGACTGAGCGGCCGCATGGCCGAGTGGCTGAAATCGACTGAGGGACAGCAGCAGTTGCGGAGCTTCTTCCATGAAGGCCGCGAGCAGCTGGATCAGTGGGTGCCGATCCTCCAATCGCTGGGAAGCATCCTGAAGTCGGTGTACGAGGCTACGCAGGCTTGGTCTGCGATCCTGATGCCGTTCCTGCAAGCGGCGTCGAGTTTGCTCAGCGGTCACGACGGCCTCTTGAAGACCGCGCTCGTCTCCTACTTGGCATTCAAGACGCTCTCGCCCATCTTCACTGGCCTGCAGGCTGCGATCACCGGCGCCAACGGCGCTCTCACACGGTTCAACTCGGCGCAGGCAACCGCAGGCGTCAGCGGTGCGAACGCGTTCCGGTCCAGCCTGTCGGGGATCGGCGCAATGCTCGGCCCCGGCGGGCTGGTCACGGTCGGTGTGGCCGCGGCCGCGGTCGGTATCGGTCTGCTCGCGCAGCGGCATCAGGAAGCCAAGCAGGCTGCCGAGGAACAGCGGATCGCCCTCGAGGCGCTCGGGCAAACGTTGGACAAGCAGACCGGCAAGGTCACCGAGCAGACGATCGCGCAGGTATCTGAAACGCTCGGCAAGGAAGGGTTTCTCACCCGGGCCGACACGCTCGGCGTGGACAAGAAGGCCCTCGCTGGCGCCGCCGCGGGTATCGACCCCGACGCGAAGGCTGCGATCAACGAACGCCTCACGCAGATCATCCTCGAGCAGCAAGGCTCTGCTGGTGGCCGTTGGAATCAAGCCAAGGTTGGAGGGCTCAACGATCAGGACATCGCGCAAGCGCTGCAGGGCGTGCCAGAGGCGGTCACGAAGTACGGCGACGCGATCGCTGCCGCTCAAGCCAAGATCAACGCGCAAGGCGGCGATGAAGTCCTGCCGAACCTTCAGGTCCTGAAGGCAGCGCTGAACGACATCGGCGAAAGTGCGGCCACCCTCGGCGGCAAGATGAACGACACCAACTCGAGCCTTGCCAAGCTGGGCGAGGAAGCACGGCAGATCGCCGAGGCCCGCGACGGCATTCACGAACTGACCGAGTCCGGCCGCGCGGACTTCACCGCGTTCGGTGTGACTGTGGAGAAGGTCACCAGCCAAAACACCGTCCTATTGAAGTCCGCCACGGATGAGCAGATCGCCAAGCTCCGCGAGCTCGGGTTCACTGCCGACCGACTGCCAGACAAGACCGTGACGGTCACGCTGAACGCCGACCAAGCCAAGGCTGACATCAAGGAGATTGCCGCGCCCGCGGTCAAGACCGTCGAGGTCCGAACCGTCACCCTCACCGGTACCGGCCAGATCACCGCGGGCGATGAATCGCACCCGAGGCCGCTTCCCGGTCGCGCGCTCGGCGGCGAAGTCAGCGGCGGTGTCGCCGGGCGGGACTCAGTGCCCTCGCTGCTCATGCCCGGCGAGCACGTCTTCACCACCTCCGATGTCGACAAGCTCGGCGGACAAGCCGGTGTCTACCGGTTCCGTGCCGCGCTGCAGTCCGGAATGGTCGGCCGGTTCGCAAACGGCGGCGCGGTCGGCTGGAGCGCCGAGGACGAAACCAAGCTCCAATCGGCGATCACCGCGGTCACCCAAGCCGAGGAACGCCGCGCCACACTCGATTTCAACAAGAAGGCCAGCGACGCGGACAAGCGGCAGGCCGACCTCAAGATCGAGAAGGCCAAGCAGAAGGTCGCCGAACTCGAGGGCCGCAAGACGACCGGCGCTCCGGGCGCGACGCTGCTGCCGCAAGTGCCGTTGCCGAATCGTCGGTCTCAGCAAGAGATCCAGAACTTCAACGCACAGCAGGCCGTCGACCAAGCCAACACCGCCCGCAACAGGATCTACAGCGACCCCACCTCGACTCAGGAGCAGAAGCTCAAGGCCGACAACGACTACCTCTCCGCGCAGAACTCACTCGAAAGCACGCGCAAGCAGCAGACGGACCTCGGCTCCGGTGTACTGCCATCGCAGTACACCCTCCCTGGCATAGCCTCCCGTGCGGCCGGCATCCTCACGACGGGGTTGCTGGGTTTCTTCGGCCTCGAGAACTCCATCCTGTCCGACAGCGGCTACTACAGCCAGGCCATAAACACGCTGGGAGGCAGGCTGAGTCAGGGCCAGCAGCAGTCAGGCTCGACCGGCGGCTACGAATACCAGCCCAAGAACTTGCCGGTGGATCCCGAGAAGAAGTCCAGCGACAGCGAATCGAGCAGCACTGAAACCTCGAGCTCCGACGCAAGTTCGCACGAGTTCCAGTCGGGTGGCGGCGCCGAGCAGTGGCGGCCGACGTTCGCGGGCGTCCTGTCGGCATTGGGTATGCCCGCGGGGTGGCTCAGTCTCGGCATCGCGCAGATGCGCACCGAGTCCGGAGGAAACCCGAAGGCCATCAACAACTGGGACTCCAACGCCGCCAAGGGCACGCCGAGCAAGGGGCTCATGCAGGTCATCGACCCGACCTTCCAGTCGTACAAGAGCGCTCTGTACCCGTCGGATATCTGGGATCCGGGCGCGAACATTGCTGCGGCCCTGCGGTATACCGTCGCGCGCTACGGCGGACCGGAAGGCGTGTGGGGCCAAGGGCACGGATACGCCGACGGCGGGTGGGCGTTCGGGCCCGGCACCGGCACCTCGGATTCGATTGACGCGCGGTTGTCGCACGGCGAGTTCGTCGTCAACGCGCAAGCGGCGGCCGCTAATGCGGACTGGCTGCAGGCGATCAACTCCGGATTGTCGATGCGCGCACCCGCATTGCCCCAGGGTCTCAGTGCCCGTAGCAGTGACGCGCCGTCGGTGAACCGTGACCATTCCATGAACTTCGGAGACACCTACGTGATGAATCCGCAGGACTTCATAGATGCGGTTGACAGGCATCAAAGCAAGCAGGCCATCGGGCTGTCGGCGGCGCTCATGTGAGCGCCGGTGACCGGAGTATCCGTGCTACCCCCGGCTTGCTGGCGCCAGCAAGCCGGGGGTACTCGCGCTTGAGTACCCGCTGTTACAGCTCGGGCGGCCGGTTGAATGCGTCGACGGTTGCTTTCGATGTCGATGGGTCCTGCAGCACGAGTTCCCATGGCCCACTGTTGATGTCGAAGCTCTTGCCGAACCCGACCCACTTGCCCGCCATGCGGGTACCGGTCAGCTCGACGAGCAGCTGTATTGCGCCGTGGTAGCGGGCACCTCGGTAGTAGCCTTCCGGCGCGGTCCGCTCCGACCACGTGCCCGTCGCGACGTTCCCGTCGACAGTTAGATCCATCTCCAGACTCGACGCCGCCGAGCCGGGCAGGCTGCGAACCGTCAGCCTGTCGTCGTGCTGGAGAACCACGACGTGGTGCACCGCGGTGAACGTCGCGTCCCTGCCGGTGGAGTAATACTCGTATCTGCTCAACCACACGCCGTTGTGGCCGTTGGCCTGCTGTGTCCGCGCTGGACTCTTTACGGGGTGTACCTGATCGGGGATATCGCCGATAGGCGATTCGACTTCGGTGCCGTCGTCGTTGTCGGAGAGGCTGTGTCCGGCCATGACCATGCCGAAGCCAAGCGTCTCGATGGGCAGGCCCATCACCCGCTCGAGGGCTCGAGCATGAGACGGCCGCGGCTGCATGGTGGTGCCCGCTTCCCACCTCTGCACGAGTCGTTTTGTCGCGCTTTTGCATCCGCCAACTTCGCGGAGTGCTCGTGCGAGGTCGTCCTGGCTCATAAGGCGTGCGTTGCGGGCCGCACGTAGCGCCGTGTTCGGTGTGTTGCCCATGCCGACACGCTAACGGAATGACGCCGGAATGTCGCCCTAAATATTGGCCGATTGACGCCGTCCGTGTCGTCGCTTGGACAAGGCGCGCCGGAACACGCTGGAAGGTGCCCGGCGCGCCGGGGAGTTCTCGAAGCTCCCGAAGCGCCACCGGCCTTTCTGTCCCACGACAAGCCGGTGCCGAGGGCCCCTCGGCGCGTCGGGTCTTCCCTTCCGACGCGCACGACACACCCCAAGGCGGCACGCCCATGCCAGCTCAGTCCATCGCCCTCTTGTTCGTGGCCGCGGCCATAGCCCTGCTGTGGCTGGCCGTCCGCTACCTACTGCCGTGGCTGCTCGACAGAGACACCGCGGTTCCAGAGGGGGCCGTCCACTCGGTGGACATCCTCGAGCGGGTCGCCGCCGAAGGCTCGCTGCGCACCGACTCCTGGCAGCTGGAGCCGTCGCACCGGGCACCGAGCGATCCATACACGCCCGAGCAGGCGCACATCGCCATGCAGCAGCATCGCGATTGCGGCACCGACTTGTGTGCCGCGAAGCACTCGGCGTTCTGGACGCTCGTCGACGCAGGCCATGCTGTCCCCGACGCGAGGGTCGAGCGATGAACACTCCGGAGCTCTCTCGGGAGCAGGCGCGCGCTATGGACCGCTGCGACCGCGTTCCCCACACCCTCGACATCGAGCGCGCGTGGGGGATCGTGAAGATCCACTCCGAGCGCGGAACCTGTACACCGGAGGACTGCCTGCGATTGGCCGCAGCTGTCGGGTTCATCGAGGACGCGGACACCGATCGCCCGCGGGGAATCATGCAGTCCAAAGACGGCGGACTCGCCACCGTCGACAACGAGGGTTGGACGGAGGAAATCAACGCTGCCGCCAACTCTGGAGGGGATGTCCTGTCCGTGGAGCTTCCGGCCGCCGCGATCAACATCGAAGCGACCTCGGTCATCGACACCGAACAGCCGTAGCCCTAGGGGCCACAGTTGGACGCAAAGACGCTCGTACCACGTTGGTACGAGCGTCTTTTGCTTCGCCCAGTGGGCCATCGTTTATTCAACGGATACGCGTCGGAACCGATAAGAACCGCCCAGAACCGTTAGGCCCTTACAGCGGCCGAATATGGGCGCGGTGCAGCGCGGATGCGAATCGTTCGGAGTCGATCAGACGTAGGGTCTGCTAATCCCTAGGTCGCAGGTTCGATTCCTGCCGGGGGCGCAAAACCCGCTGTGACCTGCATAAACTGCAGGCCACAGCGGGAATACCCGAAGCGCACAATGCTTAAACACCTACGGATATCAGACGCATAGGCCCTGCTACCGGGTGGAACACACCCGCCACTCGCGGTGCCGGCCGCCCAGTCACCCGGCGTAGCCAGCTGCGGCTACCGCAGCGTCCAGCAGTTCTGCAAGTACCTCGTCCGCGAGGACCTCCTACCGGATGATCCGTTCCTCGAGGTGCGCCGGCCGACCGTCCCGAACAAGCCGATATAGATGCCTCGCATCGAAGTGCTCCAAAAATTGCTGATCGAGTGCGAGGGAACAGATTTCGCGGCTCGACGGGACACCCCGATGATCGGCCGCGCCCCATCGCCGGACGACGGGCGATCGGTCGCCTATTTCGGAGTCGTGGCCTGTTCCAGGAAGGGTGTGATCGCCGGGAGCAGCAGGTCTGCGCGGTACATCATGTCGTAATGGGTTGTGCCCGGCGCGACTACCATGCGAGCGCCGCCGAGCAGAGCACCGAGTTCCTCGGCATGCTGTGGGCGGACGACGTCGGATTCGGCCAGCACCAGCAGCGTCGGCACCCTGATCGCCGCGACCTGCGCGGTCCAGTCATAGCTCTCGGTAAGGAGTTGTCTGGTCTTGGTGACCAGCGCCGACCAGTCGGCCGGATTCGGGGCGGTGGCGGTGTAGAGCGCGTGGATGGGGGTCTCCAGCATGGTGTCGGGGTTCAACGCCGCCATGCCCGCCTGCCCCTCCGGCGTCCATCCGTCACTGCGGAACGGCGCCGAGATGACGACCTGCCGGCCGACCAGTTCCGGGTGGCGGCCGGCCAGTTGCAGGGCGACGCCGCCGCCCAGCGAGTAGCCGAGCACGTCGGCCTTCCCGAGGCCGAGATGGGTGATCAGACCGGAGATGTCGTCGGCCATCAGCTCGAAGCGCAGGGGGCGATCGATATCGCCGGTATGCCCGTGCGCCTGCAGGTCGACCGTGATGACCTTCCTGGTCTTGGCGAGTTCGGGCAGCAGGGCGACGAAGGTGGTATCAGCGGTGCCGAGGCCGCCGTGCAACAGCACGAGGGGCCGGCCCGCGCCGTGCACCTCATAGTAGAGCTGGAGGCCGTTGATCGGGGCGTAGAAGCCTTTTCCGTCGGCACTCGCACGGTCGGGCGCGGCCGCCGAAGTGGTGGGGCTCGAGGCAGTTTGGCTCTCTTCGGTACCGCATCCGGTGATGAGCAGCGCGGCCACAGCGGCCATGGCGCAGAACGGCTTCGTGATTTTCATGGAGATTGCCTTTGCTATTTATGGCCGGGGTTTATGCCGCGATGCCGGTGAGTGCTACGCCCGCTGGAGTCATGATGCTTTCCATATCCGGCGCCTTTCCTCCGATGACCATTCGGCCATCGCCACTGAAGTGTCATCAGCAATGACGGCGGTCGTGTTCGAACTTCATCGCTGCACCGGTTAGGTGAAATGTGATTCAGCACACAGTGACTCACTGTGCGGCAGCGGTGCCCATGAACGCAGCGGCGGCACATCGGTCGAGCATCCATTTCTTCCTGGCACGATGGGCCGGCGTGGGCGCGAATTTCGACCGGCTCGAGCCCTGGCCGAAAATCTGCGTGCCGGCGCCGCGGTTGAGCGGGACGGCTGCACCGAACCGGTCCCGGTGACCGGGCAATTCCCTCCCGCAGCCGGGCCCGCCACCGTACTTTCGGCGAGGTGGAGAAACTGGTCTTCGTCCTGCGGCATACCGATAGTGATGCCACCGAGTCGTGGTGTACCGCACTGCGCACCACCGTGGCCGACCGTCTCGTCGAACTCGGGGCGGCGGGTGTCACCGTCTACGTCCGCGATGCTGCGGTGCACGGCGCGCTGATGCGCTACGCAACGATGGATCCGCCGATCGCCGCGGTCGTCACGGTCTGGGTCGAGCAGAGCTACGGCGTCCAGGCGGCGGACACCCTCGGCGAGGTCTCTGCCGCGGTGCACGGCTATCTGGTGACCGAGTCGGTGCCGCTACGGCTGGACGATTCGATCCCGGCGCGGACCGAAGGCTTCGGAAACCTGGCATTCCTGCGCAGGCCCGCCGAGCTCACGCCGGAGGAATGGCTGAGCCGCTGGCAGGGGCAGCACACCGCGGTGGCGGTCGAGACGCAATCGACGTTCGGCTATACGCAGAACGTAGTGGTCCGGGCGATCACGCCGGACGCGCCGGTCATCGATGCCATTGTCGAGGAACAGTTTCCGGCCGCGGCGCTCACCGATCCGATGGGCTGGTACGGCGCCCGGGACGCGGCCGAGTTCCAGGATCGGGTCGGGCGGATGATGGCGTCGGTCGCGCGGATCGGGGCCGATCGCAACCTCGATACCGTGTCGGTGAGCAGATATCCGGTCCGAAACCCGTTCGTTGTGACGAATCCCGCTGCGGTACAGAAGAACACCGACGCATGAGATTCACCTACTCGCAGGCGATGACCGATCCGGCACATTATGTGCCGCTGGCGCGGGCCGCCGAGGCGGCCGGGTTCACCAGCATGTCTGTGGCCGACAGCATCGCCTATCCGGCCGAGTCCGACTCGACCTACCCGTACTCCCGCGACGGTAATCGCGAATTCCTAGAGGACAAACCGTTCGTCGAGGCCTTGGTGCTGTCGTCGGCTTTGGCAGCCGCGACCACAACGCTTCGGGTGCTGCCGTTCGTGCTCAAGCTGGCAATCCGGCCGCCGGTGCTGGTCGCCAAACAGGCCGGTTCGCTGGCCTGTTTGAGCGGCAATCGATTCGGGCTCGGCGTCGGAATCAGTCCGTGGCCAGAGGACTTCGCGATCATGGGCGTCCCGTTCGAACGCCGCGGCAAGCGGATGGACGAATGCGTGCAGATCATCCGCGGGCTGTGCGCGGGCGGCTACTTCGAGTTCCACGGCGAGTTCTACGACATCCAGCGGATCAAGCTGACGCCCACGCCGACCGAGCCACTGCCGATCCTGGTCGGCGGGCACAGCGATGCGGCATTGCGCCGGGCCGTGCGGCTCGGCGACGGGTGGATGCACGCGGGCGGCGACGATGCGGAGCTGACCCGGCTACTCGACCGGGTCGATGAACTGCGTAGCGAGCGTGATGATCCGAGGTCTCCATTCGAAATCCACGTCGTCGCACCCGATGCCTACTCCCTCGATGGGGTGAAACGGCTGGAGGATCGGGGCGTTACCGATGTCATCGTCGGGTTCCGCCCCTCCTACCGGCACGGACTCGACGTCGAGCCGCTGGCCGCAAAAATCGACCGGCTGGAGCAATACGCGGAGACCATTATCGCCAACTCACCACGATGATCCGCGCGCGGCGCTGCCGACGGGCTCCGCGTCAGGTGGCCGTGGTCGTCATCGGTGGAAGGTACTCGCCGACCAGCTCGCGATGCCACCATTGTCGTTCGCGCCGCAACTCGTCGCGGGTTGTGTATCGGTACACGTAAATCCGCGCCCGCACGAACCGCGGCGGAGCGTCGGGGAAGGGGCACCGGCGCAGCAGTCGCAGTGTGGCGGGGTCGTTTCGCAACAGTCGCTCGACGAAGGCGAACAGCCAGCCGCGGGCGTACATCGGCGAGATCGCGGCGAACCACATCAGCCAATCCAACCGCAAATGGTAGGGGGCCCATTGCCTCGGCAATCGGCGCGGATCACCCGGCTTGCCTTTGAACTCGTACTCCCGCCACCGCGTCCGCTCGGTGATCTCCGCGTCTTCGGTGCCCTCGAACACCACCTCCTCGCGGATACGGCCGATACTTCCGAAGGCCCCGTAAGCATTGACCAGGCGAAAAGGATTGAAGGACGTGTTCATTCGTTGATGCCGGGAGATCAGATTGCGCGCGGGCCAGTAGCTCAGGACCACCACCGCGACGGTGAACGCGATCACCAGACCGGCGAACCACTGTGGTGCGCCGGGCAATGACGGCGCGTCCGGCACGGGCAGCACGGCCGCGGCCGACGATCCATCGATCGCGGTGGCGGCCAGCAGAATCGTCACCCAGTTCAGCCAGGCGAAGTTTCCGGACAGCACCAGCCACAGCTGGGTGACGATGAGGAACGCCGCCGCCACACTCGCTACCGGCTGGGGTGCGAACAGCCCGAAGGGCACGACGAGTTGAGCGAAGTGGTTGGCCGCTACCTCCACTCGATGCATCGGCTTGGGCAGATGGTGGAAGAACCAGCTCAGTGGACCGGGCATCGGCTGGGTCTCGTGGTGGTAGTACAGGCAGGTCAGATCCCGCCAGCAGGAATCCCCGCGCAGCTTTATCAGTCCCGCGCCGAACTCCACCCGGAACAACAGCCATCGCGCCAGCCACAGCACAAGCACCGGCGGCGCCACCTGATCATTGCCGAGGAAGATCGCGAGGAACCCGGCCTCCAGCAGCAGCGACTCCCATCCGAACGCGTACCACGCCTGCCCCACATTGACGATCGACAGATACAGCACCCACAGCACCGCCCACAGCAGCATCGCCGCCCACAGCGGCACGAGATCAAGCGCTCCGGCCACGATCGCGGCCGACAGCACGACGCCGGACCAGGCGACGACGGCGAAGAACCGATCCGAGTAGTAGAACTGAAAGATGCTGGGGGCCAGGCGAAACGAGACCAGGCGCACGAACCGCGGCACCGGCAGCATCCCCCGCTCACCGATCAGCGCTCGGAATTGCCGCGCGGCCGCCAGGAAAGCGATCAGATAGATGACGCCCAGGCCGTGCTGGAAGACCAGCCTGCCCAACCAGTACTCGGATTCGGTGAAGGACATCATTGCCCGCTCCCCCACACCGCCTCCAGCACCACCGAGATCGAATCCGGCAAACCCGACGCGGCGGCTGTACACGGTAGATCACCGACTGGTGTCATACCTGGGCGGTACCCGGGAACCGGGCGGGCAAACTCAGCGCAGGGCGAGGCCCATGCCGTGGATCGGCGAGCTCATCGGTACTCGGTACTGCCTACCCGACACCGATCCATAACAGCATCGGGAAGTAGGTCGATGAGGCTTTCTCCCGCCCCTTCGAAGGCAGCCCATTCCACGCATGCAAACCGGACAGCCATGCAGTGGTACTCGACATCAGCTGAACCAGCCTCCCCCGGTCGAACCCTGCCCATCGCCGACTGACCGTCCGGCAGGCGGCGAGAGCCCCTGCGAAACGAACGTCAGCAGCCCAGCTGGGCCACCATCGGCAATCCTGTACAGTCTGTGGCGGCCAGAACCGGCCTTGCAAAGTCGTGAACGTCATCGGTGTCAGCCCTTTCCGATTGCCAGGTGCCCCTTCTGGTTTGCGACCGGAGTCCGATCGCCTGGAACCATTGCTGCCGCAATTGCGTTCCCGGACAAGACTTTCCATGAGTGGGAACATTTGAGCTCGAGGAGCTGGAAGGATCCAGCCGACTCGATTGGCTGTGCGCAGGGAGGCGTCGGATTGGCTTCACGCTTGGCACGCAACAGGTCTCACCGAATCCGGGCTGCCCTGACTGCGCTCGCCCTCGGAGCGAGCATGTTCGGTGTCCCCGCCGTGGCATCGGCGGATGACGGAGCGGATCCCTACCTCGATCGTCTCGCCGAAGCAGCGGCCACTCCGACACTGTCATGGTCGGACTGCCAGGACGGATTCCAGTGCGCCTCCGCACAGGTTCCACTGGACTACAACCTGCCGAACGGCGAACAGATCGAGCTGGCGACGATCAAATTGCCCGCCGCGGATCCGAGCCGACGGATCGGAACCCTGTTCGTCAACTTCGGTGGACCGGGCCCGTCCGGCGTCGACCGGCTGCGGGAGCGGGCGCGGTGGCCGTGGCTGTTCTCCGATGAGCTGCGGGCTCGGTTCGACATCGTCTCCTGGGACTCGCGATCGGTGGCGCGCAGCGCGGCCGCGAGATGCTTTCGCGATATCGACGAACAACAGGCGTTCCTCGGGTCCTTTCCGGACATGCCCACCGATGCGAGCGGCGAGGCAGCGTTTTTCGCCAGTTCCGCCGAGCTCGCCGATCGTTGCAAGCAGCTGGCAGGCCCGATTCTCGATCATGCCTCGACCGCCAACACCGCACGTGACCTGGACCTGCTGCGCCGCGCGGTCGGCGATCCACAACTGACCTATCACGGTATTTCGTACGGCACCCAGCTCGGCGCGGTCTACTCGAACATGTTCCCGAGCCGAGTGCGGGCGTTGGTGCTGGACGGATCGATGGACTTCGAGGGCAACACCAACGGCCATGGCGGCGAAGGCCCGACGGTTCCGCTCGATACCAGGCAGGATGTCGCGGGCGGCATCGCCGCGACCTTCGATGCATTCCTGCGAGATTGTTCGGCCGCCGGGCCGCGCTGTGCCTTCTCCTCCGGCGACCCGAAGCTCAAGTGGGCAGTGCTCGCGGAGCGAGCGCGGCTGGCCCCTATCAAGGTCGACGGTCAGACATGGAACTACGCGGCGGTCATCAACGCCGCCGCCGAGCTATCCAAGCCGTCGGACTACCCCGACCTCGCCGTACTGCTGCAGAAGTTGTTCGATACGGGCACCGCTATCCCCGGCGTGCGGCCGGTTGCACAACAAGCCACCTACCTGGGCAATCGCACCGAAGCCTTCTACACGATCCAGTGCAGCGATTCCGTCGTCCCGACCGATCCCGCCGTCTACAGTCGCGCCGCGGCCTCGGAGGACCAGCGAGTGAAATACTTCGGGCGCATCGGTGTCTTCGACGCGCTCCCCTGCGCGTTCTGGCAGGGCCACGACGCCGACCGGTACACCGGCCCGTGGAACCGCCGCACCGCCGCACCGATTCTCGTGCTCAACAGCAGATCGGATCCCGCGACACCGTTGCGTGGCGCCTACGCGGGCGCCGCGGAACTGGCCACGGCACAGGTGGTGGTGATCGAGGGCGCGGGCCATAGCAGCATGTACGTGCAGAGCACCTGCGCCGAACAGGTCAAACGCGAGTACCTGTTCTCGGGCCTGCTGCCGCCGGAGCGCACCGGTTGCGCTATCGATAAGTCCCCGTTCGACTGACGCCGGTCAGCCGCAGATCGCCTCGACCGCCCCGACGAGCAGCGCCAATCCGCGTTCGAGTTCGTCGTCGGTGATGGTCAACGGCGGCAGGAGTTTCACAACCTCGTCGGCCGAGCCGGAGGTTTCGACAAGCAGGCCGCGCTCGAAAGCCAGTTGGCATACCTTGACCGCGTGCGACGCGTCTTCGAACACCACGCCGTGCACCAGGCCGCGGCCGCGGGTCGAGAGGCCGGGGAAGGGGGCGACGAGCTCGACCAGCGCCTGAGCTGTGCGCTCCCCTTTGGCCAGCACAGCTTTCTGCAGAGCACCGTCGGACCAGTAGTGCTCCAGTGCCACCCTGGCCGTGACGAAGGCCGGGTTGTTGCCGCGAAAGGTGCCGTTGTGCTCGCCGGGCGCCCATTGATCGAGTTCCGGTTTGAACAGCACCAGCGCCATCGGCAAGCCGTAGCCGCCGATCGATTTCGAGAGGGTGACGATGTCGGGGGTAATGCCCGCGACCTCGAAGGAGAAGAACGGGCCGGTGCGGCCGCAGCCCATCTGCACGTCGTCGACGATCAACATGACGCCGCGGGCCACACACAGTTCGGCGAGCTGCCGAAGCCATTCCGCGCGTGCCACATTGACCCCACCCTCGCCCTGCACCGTCTCCACGATCACCGCGGCGGGTTGGTCCACGCCCGAGGAAGGATCGTCGAGGGCGCGGCGCATCCAGCCCAGTTCGTCGGCCGCATCGAGGTAGCCGTCGTAGGGCATCGGTGTCACGTGCACCAACGGCACCCCTGCGCCTGCACGTTTCGCGGCATTGCCGGTGACCGACAACGCGCCGAGCGACATTCCGTGAAAAGCATTGGTGAAGTTGAGAATCGTTTGCCGACCGGTGACCTTGCGGGCCAGCTTCAGTGCCGCCTCCACCGCGTTGGCACCGGTGGGTCCGGGGAACTGCACCTTGTAGTCGAGGCCACGCGGGGCGAAGACGGTGTCGCGCAGGGTTTCCAGCAGTCGGCGTTTGGCGACCGTAGACATGTCCAGCCCGTGGGTTATCCCGTCGCCCACCAGGTAATCGATCAAGGCACGCTTGAGGACCGGATTGTTGTGGCCGTAGTTCAGTGCCCCCGCGCCCGCGAAGAAGTCCAGGTAGTCCTTGCCGTTCTCGTCGCGCAGCCAGGCCCCGCTCGCGGTGTCGAACACCGTGGGCCAGGACCGGCAGTACCCACGGACATTCGACTCGAGTTCCTCGAAAACGGTCATCTCGGTGTTGTTTCGATCGACCGGTAAGCAGTCGCCGGTCGGACCGACCTGCGCAGCGGTGACAGTCATCGACGATCCTTCCTGTCGTGCACGAGCAGCTCCGTCGGGTGGCGGCGACGACAGATCTGAAGTGACTGTGTTTCTAACACTGGCGCACCGAGTTCGCAGCACTTTTCCAAAAATCGCGCGCAGACCTTCCGCGCGTCCGCTCGCCCCCTCTAGAGTTGACTGTTTGTGCACGCCAGAGCGGAGGGGGAAGGTTGGCTCGCCGTAGCAGTGCACCTTCGGCGGGCGATTATGGTGTATGTACGCCTCGCTAGAGCAGGTTTCCGGCGGCAGTCACAGTACAAACTCGCGATGTTCGCCGGGCTCTTCACGAACTGCGTGTTCGGATTCGTCCGGGCCGCGGTCATGATGGCCGCGGTCCGCGCCTCGGACGGCTTCGGCGGTTACGACGAGGGCACGATCGGCGCCTATGTCTGGCTGTCTCAGGGGCTGCTGGGCGCAACCCAATTCATGGGTCCGCCATTGGAACTCGTCGACCGGGTCAAGAATGGCGATATTGCGATCGACTTCTTGCGACCGGTCGATGTCCAATTCAGTTATCTGGCTGCCGATCTCGGCCGGGCGGCGGCCACCATCCTGCCGCGCGGCGTGCCCAGCGTGCTCGTCGGCATGCTCACCTTCGGAATGACCATGCCGAACACGCCGGCTCCCTATCTGCTCGGGTTGCTCAGCGTGCTGCTTGCCGTGGCGTTGTCTTTCCTGTGCCTGTTCGCGGTCGGGCTGATCGGATTCTGGGTAGTGGAAACACGTGGCCTGCGAGTGCTGTACCAGATTTGCGGCACGTTTCTGGCCGGGTTGTTCGTGCCGGTGCACATGTTCCCGGGCTGGCTGCGCACGATGGCGCATATCACCCCGTTTCCGTCGATCCTGCAGTCCCCGATCGACATCCTGTCGGGCCGGGTCACCGGCATCGATGCGGTGACGGTCGTTGCCACACAGGTGTTCTGGGTGCTCCTGATCGGCGCGATGGGCCGGGTGTTGCTCGCGGCAGGGCGCCGCAGGCTGGAGGTGCAAGGTGGCTGAGCCGCCGTTCGTGCCCGCACCCGCCGGCACCTGGTGCACACCGTATGCGGCCGTGCTCGCGTCCCGGATCCGCGCTCAGCAAACATACCGATTGTCCTTTGCCAGTGAGGTATTCAGCGCCTTCCTGATCGGGCTCGTCGAGTTTGCCGAGGTGTGGGTCATCTTCCACAATGTCCGGGTGCTCGGCGGCCTCGACCTGGACGGCGCGCTGCTCTTGTTCGGGCTGAGCAATACGAGTTTCGCGCTGGCTCAGGTCTTGTTCGGCCACCTGGATTCACTGCCGGTCCTCATCCGGATGGGCACGATCGACGCCTACTACCTACGTCCGCAGCCGTTGCTGCTGCAGCTCATCACCAGTGATATCTCGCTGCGCCGCCTCGCCCGCGCCTCGGTCGCGATCGTCGTGCTCGGCCTCGGCCTGATTCGTAACGATATCTGCTGGGGCCCTGACACATTGGCACTCCTGGCGGCTACACTGACCAGTGGTATCGCCGTATTCGGCGGCCTGTTCGTGTGCGCCGCCGGCGCACAGTTCTTCCTGATCGACGGATCCGAACTGACCAACAGTTTCACCTATGGCGGGTCGTTCGCCGCCATGCAACCCGCGTCGGTGTTTCCGACCCCGCTGAAGCTGTTGTTCGGATTCGCCATCCCGGTTTCGTTCACGGCCTATCTACCCACCATCGCACTGCTCGACCTGCCTGGACCGCCGCTGCTGCCGGCCTGGCTGGCTTGGCTGACCCCACTAGCGGCGATATGGGTATGGCTGCTCGCGCTCGGCTTGTGGCGAATCGGTACTCGGCACTATCAGGGAGGCGGCGGATAAGCATGGCGGACAGTGAATTACCGGAAGCAATCATCGATATCAGAGGCCTGACACGCGAATTCATCCTGTATCGCAAAAATGGGCACCGCTGGCGAAGACGCCGCGAAATACTCACTGCCGTCGACAGGATGACCTTCCGTATCGACCGCGGCGCCGCGGTCGGCTATATCGGGGCGAACGGGGCGGGCAAATCGACCACCATCAAGATGCTGACCGGCATCCTGGTCCCCACCGCGGGCACCGTACGCACCTGCGGTCTGGAACCCGTCCGGCAGCGGCGCGATCTGGCCGCCCGTATCGGGGTGGTGTTCGGGCAGCGTTCGCAGCTCTGGTGGGATCTGCCACTGCGCGAATCGTTTTCGATCCTGGCCGCCATTCACCGGCTGGAGCCCGACGTCGCGCACAAACGCACGCACGAACTGGTCGAACAGCTCGAGATGGCCGAAACGCTCGACACTCCGGTGCGACAGCTGTCGCTCGGCCAGCGGATGCGGGCCGAGGTCGCTGCGGCGCTGCTGCACTCACCCGAGCTGGTGATCCTCGACGAGCCGACCATCGGACTCGATGTGCTCTCCAAGCAACGGCTACGCGAGTTCCTCCGCGCCGAGCGGGCCGACCGCGGCACTACACTGCTGCTCACCACCCACGACATGGGCGATATCGAGCGACTATGCGATCGGGTTCTCGTCGTCGATCGCGGCAGCCTGGTCTACGACGGATCGGTGAACGGACTGGCGGTCCGGGTCGGCGCCCGACGCGTGCTCGCCGTCGACCTGGCCGAGCCGACCGGTGATCTCGATAATCTGCCCGGCGCCGAGCTCCTGACCAGCGAAGGCGACGGGATTCGCCAACGGTTGGCCTTCGATGCCGAAAGAACCACGGCTGCACAACTTCTCGCGGAGGTGTCGGATCGTGCCGTGGTACGTGACCTCTCCATCGAAGAGCCGGACATCGAGGACGTGGTCCGGCGGATCTACGAATCCGCCACCTGGTAGTCGCTCGATGCCCGGCTCTATTGCCGTGCTGTTCAGTTGTTTTCGGGCTCCCGCGCACCTTGGTCGAGCCGGAAAGGCGGATATTCGTCACGCAGCAGCGAGGTGTACACCTGTACCCGCAGCACCCACCTGTTGACTCCCATCGCGAAATCGAACAGACCCTTCGGATAGACCGCGGTGAACAGCAGCGCCACCACCGCGATCAGCGTGATAATCGGCAGCAGGGGGACCCAGGAGACGCCATAGTCGTCACCGAAGGCCAGGTATCCGCCACCGACGAATGCCGAGACCACCAGGAAGTGCGGGATGGCAAGCAACCACCATTTCACCAGAACGAGACCGCGATGCAGTCGCTCCGGATAATCCACCTCGATATCGGCCGCGTAGTCCGCGCTCGGCTGGAGGCTGAACGGCGGATATTTGTCGGTGCCCAGCGGTGACCAAGCGTAGAACCCCACCCGCCAGCTCCAGCGGAGCACGCCGACACCGAAGTCGAACAGCCCACGGGGATACTTGCCGGTGAACAGGATCGCGAAGAAGGCGATAACGGTGACAACGGCCCATGCGATATGCAGGAAAAACAGCACGATGTAATGCGGGATGGCCAGGATCCATTTGACCAACCACATCCAGCGCGACAGCGCTGGGTCGAGATCTCCTCTGATACGTACCGGTTCGACGGACTTACCCAGATCGACAGGATTTTCGGGTTCCATGATCGACGCTCCTTCGGGTGCTTCGACACACGCAACGCATCGGGTTGCGGAATGTCCTGATTGTCCCGTACCGGAGAGGCTCCGAAGCTACGTTCGGATACCGACACGCCAACGAATCCCCACCCGGGTGCACATACCCCACCGTCCCCGCCCGTGGCAACGCCACGTTGCACCACGACGCCACGGCGCGAAACACTGGGCGGCGTTTGTCCAATCGTATTACCACGGGGGTAATCCAATGCGTAAGTCTCGTCCTTTCGTGCTCGTAATCGGCGCGTTGCTCGTTGCCGTGCTGGTGTTGTCGATGAGCGGCTGCGGCAAGAGCAAGAAGCGCCGCAGCTCGACCTCGTCCCGACCGGCCGCGACCTCGACCGTCACCAGCACCCCACAGCGTCCGTTCAAGGACTGCACCGAAGCGTGGGCCATCGGCAAGCCGCCGCTGCGGCGTACCGACAAGGGCTACTCGATCACGCTGGACAAGCTCGACGGCGCGGAGGACGGAATCGCCTGCGCGGTGCGCCCGACCCGCTGAGACCGACACATCAGCCCGTGACATCCGCGGCGCGGCTTGTACTATCGGGAAACGTGACGTTCAGCGCGGTGCGTTTCCCGGGAACCCGGGTGGTGATCGCTTTCGCGTTCACCCTCTGGGCGCTGACGCTGGCGCTGCCGGAATGTCACCTCTTCCCGCAGACGAGCACGAATCACGCGCATATCGAATCGGTCGATCCGTCGGTGGCCTCACCTGCGCCGGTCCAGTTCCGGATCGATCGTCATCAGCACGCGGCCGCGCCGGACCAGCATCTTTCCAACGATGTCATAGCCGTCACGCTGCCCCGCGGCGCGGCGTCGATGCTCGGCCTGCTGGTCCTCGCCGCAACACTGATATTCGCGCTGCCGTTGCCCGCCGCCCTCGGCGGCGGGCTCCGCGCACCGCCATCCCTGCTGCCTGCCTGTCGAGGCAGAGACATCCTCCTTCGAATCGGCATCGCCAGAATCTGATCGGCCAGCGTCAGGCCGGAGCTTGCCGGGGCCCGGCCGGTGTTCGTGCGTTTCCCGCACTCACACCCCGCTCGCTGTCCACCAGCGACCGAACAGAATCGACGATTCCCATGCAGCACCTGGCTGTGCGCACGCACGACCTGCTAGAGCCCGCTCTCCCGACCGACACGGCCGCGCTGCCGAGTCCGGCGAGCCTGTTGACGACGGCGAATCGCTGCCAACGCCCCGCCACGATGGTCGGCAATACCCCCGTCCTCTGGATCACTGAACCACTCTCTCCCGCAACCGATTCGGCACACACACCGGACGGCCACGGGTTCTGGGCCAAGTTGGAGGGCGCCAACCCCGGCGGCATGAAGGACCGCACCGCCCTGCACATGGTGGCGCGCGCTACCGCCCGCGGTGAGCTGACGCCGGGCGCACCGATCATCGAATCCACCAGCGGCACACTCGGTTTGGGCCTGGCGCTGGCAGGCATGGAGTACCGGCATCCGGTCCGCCTCGTCACCGATCCCGGCCTCGAACCGCTGATGCGGCACATGCTGGCCGCCTACGGCACCGAAGTGGAGATGGTCACCGAACCGCATCCGACCGGAGGCTGGCAACAGGCACGGCGTGACCGGGTGGCCGCACTACTCGCCGAGGACCCGCGGGCCTGGTGCCCCGACCAATACCGCAACCCCGACAACCGGGATGCCTACGCGCCACTTGCCATGGAATTGGTCGCGCAGCTGGGCCGGGTCGATGCGCTGGTGTGCTCGGTGGGCACCGGCGGCCATTCCGCGGGCATCGCCCGGGTGCTGCGCCGATACTTCCCGCACCTGCGGCTGATCGGCGTCGACACCGTCGCGTCCACCATATTCGGGCAGCCTGCGGGTCAGCGGCTGATGCGCGGGCTCGGCTCCAGTATTCATCCCGACAATGTCGACTATCCGGCGTTCGACGAAATCCATTGGGTCGCACCGGCGGAGGCCGTGTGGGCGTGCCGCACGCTGGCCGCGACGCATCACGCGAGCGGCGGCTGGAGCGTGGGCGCTGTCGCGCTCGTCGCAGGCTGGCTGGCCCGCACCAGCGACCGGGACGTGCGCATCGCCGCGGTCTTCCCGGATGGTCCGCTGCGCTACTTCGACACCGTGTACAACGACGAGTACTGCCGTGCGAACGGGCTGCTCGGCATCGCCGCGCCGAGCGAACCGGCGACCATCGCCCATCCGGCGGCGGCCGTTGTCGACTCGTGGACCCGGTGCACCACTGTCCTCGATCCCCGCAATCGCGAAGGACGTGGCAATCCGACGGCACCGCAGCCGAGCAGACGCGCCGATCCGGCCGCACAGTCGCACAGCGCAGCGGCAGCACCATCGCCGGCCGGCGAGGCAGCACCGGAGGTCACCCGGTGACCAACGTTTACGCCACCTACAGATCCTTCAACCGGCCGAGCCGGATGCTGATGATCAACCAGTTCGCCATCAACACCGGCTTCTACATGCTGATGCCATATCTCGCCGGATATATGGCCGGTCCGCTCGGCCTGGCCGCCTGGGCAATCGGACTGGTGCTCGGCATCAGGAACTTCTCCCAGCAGGGCATGTTCCTGGTGGGCGGCACCTTGGCCGACCGGCTCGGCTACAAGCCGCTCATCGTGGCCGGGTGTCTGCTGCGCACCGGTGGTTTCGCGGTGCTCGCCGTCGCCGATTCGCTGCCCGCGCTGCTGATCGCCTCGGCGGCAACCGGTTTCGCGGGCGCACTGTTCAACCCCGCAGTACGGGCCTACCTCGCGGTGGATTCGGCCGAGCGCAGGGTCGAGGCGTTCGCGGTATTCAACATTTTCTATCAGGCAGGCATTCTGTTCGGCCCGATCGTCGGCCTGGCGTTGATGGCCTTCGATTTCCGGGCGACCGCGACGGGCGCGGCCGTGGTTTTCGGGTTGCTCACCCTTGCCCAGCTGCGCGCGTTGCCGCAGCATCGGGCCGAACCCAAAACCGCGTCGGTGCTCGACGACTGGCGGGTGGTGCTGGCCAATCGTCCGTTCCTGCTCTTCGCGCTGGCGATGATCGGCTGCTATGTGCTGTCGTTCCAGGTCTATCTCGCCCTGCCGATGCAGGCCGCCCGCATCGTCGGTGCGGATTCGGCGTCCGTGGTGATGACGGCGGTGTTTGTGGTGTCCGGAGTGATCGCGATCGCCGGCCAGCTGCGTATTACCCGCTGGTTCACCCGGCGGTGGGGTCGTCCACACAGCCTGGTCTTCGGCGTGGCGGTGCTGGCGGCCGCTTTCGTCCCGCTGTTGCTGGTGCCGGGCGACGGACTCGGAACCTGGACTGCCGTCGGCGCACTGCTGGTCACTGCCGCGGTGCTGGGTGTGGGTGCGGCAGCGGTGTTCCCGTTCGAGATGGACACGGTGGTCGCGCTGTGCGGTGGTCGCCTGGTCGCCACCCACTACGGCGGCTACAACACCATCGTCGGTATCGGCATTCTGCTCGGCAATCTCGGCACCGGGACGATCCTGGACGCGGCGCGCGGCGCAGGCATGAGTTCGCTTGCGTGGGCCGGGCTGATCGCGATCGGCGCGGCCGCGGCGAGCGGGCTGTATGCGCTCGCACAGTCCGGACGGCTGGACGCGCCGCTACCCACCGGTCGAGCATCTATGTAGCAAACGAAATCCCGCCCCGGACACACAACATGCCCGGGGCGGGATGGCAACTTTCGCGGAAAACTTTATCCGCCGAAGGAACCCGTAAACAAAGTGTTGAAAATGCCCTCAAAAGCGGCACTAGCCGTGTTGAACAGGCCGGACAGGGCGGCACTACCAGTGTCGATGATGACCGGAATCATGAAACAACCTCCTTGTTGGGTTCACATCGCCGGGCGCCCTTCTGGGGTTCCCGGCGACAGCCACCTTGCCGAGCCGCTCTGATAGATCACTGATCATTTGCTGAGAGCGACCTTTGAAGGGAAGATGTTTCAGACATCCAGGTCGACGCGGGTCAGCTCGGCGCTTGACCGGTCGCCGAATACAGGCTCACTTCACCGTCCTCGCTGAGGAAGGCGTTCACCAGCATGGTGCGGTTGGCCGCCATCTCGTCCGGTTCGGGAGCGCTGGTGGTGATCGAAATCTGTGGGATGACAGCCCAGTTCACGACATATCGTTCGGGCGGGCCGTCGTCGTCGGACAGTCGCGCGAGTCGAAACACCGACACAGTCTTGCGGACGATGAGGTTGCGCACGACCTCCGCAATTCGCTCGGGGTCTTCCAGGGCGAACATGAAGCCGAATGTCAACTCGGGCGAGGACACGTAGGCAGGCACGAACATCGAGGCTAGCCGATGGAAGGGCGCTGCGCAGCTCCCGCGCCGGAACAGGTTGCTGCCCATGCGCTCACGGATTTCGCCACGACATCGATGCCACCTTTATGTGACCGATCCGTAACGGACCATAACAATTTCCAGGCAGGTTCTCTCTTTTTACACCATACGGTTGCGCAGATCCGACTATCGAGCTTTCCTGAAAGAGTCCCGATTTCTCGGGCCGTCTTCCTCATCGCAACGTCGCGGATTTCCCGGTTTCTTTGCCGTGCTGGTGGACTGTGGGGGTGGCGCTCCGAGCGCGGGTCTGCGCCGGAGCCGAGGGGTGCCCCTCCCCGAAATCCCCCTCGGCCCTGGCGTATCCAGATATCGCAATCGTTACCGCAGGGGTATGCATCATGCCTACCGAATACGTAGCAAGCCGTACCGGAACCGGAGAGCTGCCACCACCGTCAGCGCTACTGCGCGCATTCCGCGAGCCCGACAACTCGAATCGCCGACAACACCGGGTCCTGGCTGCGGCGCGCGAACTGGTCGAATGCCATGAACGCAGGCACCGCGCCCAGCAAGCGGCGCACGCCCCCGGTGCATCCAGCGGACGCGTCGCGGCGTGTACACAGCTGATCGAGGACATCGACGGGCACCGCGCGGAACTGGTCGGCCGCATCGACCATTGGGTGGCGGACAATGTCCAGCACCGCACCGGCGCCTCATTGCACACCGAGACCCTCGGCGCTGTCGTCGATCGAATGGCCGCGAAATGGATTGCGGCACAACAGGCTTTAGGAATCACAGCATCCGTCGACCCACACCCACTGCAAGTGGACGGGGAAGCCCACCTGCAGTGGTGCCGGTTGGCCGAGCTTGCCGACGGCTACAGGGATCTGATCACCGAAGTGAACGAACACCGGCGCCGACTGCCGGTGTGGTGATCACCGGAGGTCTTCGGCCCCCGGCTCGACCACCTCGGCCTCGACGAACGCGGCGGGCTTCACATCCGCATCGTAGGAAACGCCGGGGCCTTCATCGAGCAGATCTTCGGCGAACTCGTCCTTGTGCGGCGACTCGGCATCGCGCCGCGCCGCCGCCGCGGCTTCGTTCATCTCGATGGCATCGGTGATGAACTCACCGATCTCCCGAGTGACTTCCTGCACTGTGCCGGTGATGATCGACGCAATATTACCGACATGCCGTGCACCGGAAGTCGTTAATTCCTGGATCAAATCCTTGTTGCTTTCGAATTTCCCGATCATTCACACGCCCACTTCAGTTGGCTGCTGTTGACGCATCACGATAACACCGGGCGCGCTCTCCTTCCGGACCAAGAACGGCGGCAGTGCGAGCTTGAAAAGTTTTCCCCACACCGATCCGATCTGCTTACTGAACGAGCCGGTGTTATACGGAAGGCCGTACTTCTCACACAGCGCCCGCACCTCCGGAGCCAGCTCCGGATACCGGTTCGCGGGCAGGTCCGGGAAGAGATGGTGTTCGATCTGATGCGACAGATTGCCGGACATGATGTGGAACAGCCGACCGCCGGTGATGTTGGCCGAGCCGAGCATCTGCCGGACGTACCACTCACCGCGCGTCTCGAACTCCGTCTCCTCCTCGGTGAACGTTTGTACGCCGGTCGGGAAGTGGCCACAGAAGATGATGGAGAAGGACCAGACGTTGCGAACCAGATTCGCGGTGACGTTCCCGGCAAGCGTGCTGAGGAACAGCGGACCCGACAGTGCCGGGAAGACCACGTAGTCCTTGAGCACCTGCCTGCTCGCTTTGCGCCACTGGCCGCTCAACAGCTTTTTGACATCGGCCCACTTCCGCTTGCCGCGCACGATGTTCTCGATCTCGAGGTCGTGGCCCATCACGCCCCACTCGAAAAGGACCATCAGGCCGAAGGCGTACAGCGGATTGCCCAGTCGCAAGGGATTCCACTGCTGTCCCTCGTCCACGCGCAGGATGCCGTAGCCGATGTCGCGGTCCTTATTGTGAATGTTGGTGTAGGTGTGGTGCATGTAGTTGTGCGAGTGCCGCCACTGATCGCCGGGGCAGACGTTGTCCCACTCGAACTCGCGGGAGTTCAGATCCGGCTCACGCATCCAGTCGTACTGGCCGTGCATGACGTTGTGGCCGATCTCCATATTGTCCAGGATCTTCGACACGCTCAGCGCGGCGACCGCGGCCAGCCAGAACGGCGGCAGGAAGCCGAGATACATCAGGCCACGGCCCGCGACCTCGAAACCGCGCTGCGCCTTGATGATCGAGTAGATGTACTCGCGGTCGCGATCGCCGAGGTCGGCAACGACCTTGGCGCGCAGCTCGTCGAGCTGCCTGCCGAGCTCCTCGACCTGGTCCGGAGTCAGTACCAGCGGGCCGTCTTTCGTTTCGGTCAAAATAGTCATTGCTCAACTCCCCTTGTAGTGAAAATCAATTGCTCAGATGTCGATCTCGACGTCGCCGACGGGCGCGCTGATGCACAGCTGGATGGGCTGATCGGGGTCGCTGTCGGTGTCGCCGGTGCGCACGTTGCGCGTGCACCCGGTGCGCCGAACCGCGGTGCAGGAGAAGCAGATACCCATCCGACAGCCGTATTCCGGTGTCAGACCGGCCGCTTCGGCCTGCTCGAGTAGCACCGCGCCGTTGTTCTGCGCGCTGGCCCCGCTCGCCGCGAAGCGCACCGTGCCGAAAGCCTCG
This sequence comes from Nocardia sp. NBC_00403, assembly GCF_036046055.1. Lineage (NCBI taxonomy): Bacteria > Bacillati > Actinomycetota > Actinomycetes > Mycobacteriales > Nocardiaceae > Nocardia > Nocardia sp. NBC_00403. The sequence continues at coordinate 2,890,160 of NZ_CP107939.1, read as the reverse complement.
CCCACCGCCACGGGGGCGGCCGACAGGGTGAACTCCTCGGCGTGCAGCCGGTCGGCCAGCTGCTCCGCCTCGAAGATCTTGCGCACCGCGTCCATCAGTCCGGGCGGGCCGCACACAAAGGTCTGCGCGTCGGCGAACCACGGCGCGACCCGCTCCAGCTCGTCGTAATCGAAGTAGCCCGAACCGTAACTGGTATAACGCGATTCGATGCGGAAGTTCTGGTGCGCCCGCTCGATCTCCGCCAGTTCCGGGCGATGCGGCTGTACCTCGGGCGATTTCGCGTAGTGCAGGAATGCCACCTCACCGGGATAACCCTCGTCGGCGAGGGTGCGCAGCATCGAGAGCACCGGCGTGATACCGCTGCCGCCGCTGATCAGCAATATCCGCTCCGGGCGCGGCTCGGGCAGCTGGAATACGCCCGCGGCGGGCGTGAGGTCGACCACCATTCCCGGCAGCGCCCGGTGGTAGAGGTACTGCGAAACCAGGCCGTCCGGGTGCGCCTTGACGGTGAGCTGGATGTGCCGGTCACGGCGCGAGGCCACATTCACCGGCGAGTAGCAGCGGGTGTGCCTGACGCCGTCGATCACCACGCCGATCTGGACGTACTGCCCGGGTGCGTGACCGGTCCACTGTCTGGTCGGGCGCAGGGTCAGCGTCACCGACCCCAGCACCGAGCGGCGCACGTGGATGATCTCGGCCCGCATCACCCGCGTTGTCAGCGTCGGGCGAATGAGTTCCAAGTACCGATCGAGGGGGTGCGGCGTGGTCAGGGTCTGCACCAGGTTGATGAGATCCACCATTCGGTTCTCCGTGCCTTGCTTGTCGGGAGCCGGGGCCCTGCTTGTCAGGGCTCGGGACGTGCGACCAAAAATTTCAGTGCACGTCTGTACACTCAACTAGTGTGACCGATGACGGGGGTCCAATGTCAACCAGCAAAACGTGTGACCCGAACTACATCTCTCGATAGGGTGAATGGTGAACGGATGTATGCTCACCGTGATGAGCGAGCAGGCAGCAACCCGAGGCGAACGCAAGGAGCGGACCCGCCAGGCACTACTGGACGGCACTCTCGCCCTGGCCGCCGAACGCGGGTTCGCCGCGCTCAGCCTGCGTGAGATCGCCCGCTCGGCGGGGATCGTGCCGACCGCGTTCTACCGCCACTTCTCCGCACTGGAGGATCTCGGTGCCGCACTGGTCGACGAGGGCGTCAAAGCACTGCGCCTCGCACTGCGCGAGGTGCGGCGCACCCCTGACGCCAGCCTGTCGGACACGGTGCGGTTCGTCTTCGAACACGTCGCGGCCAAACGCGAGATCTTCGGCTTCCTCACTCGTGAGCGCCACGGCGGCTCGGCAGCGCTGCGCCGGGCCATCGCCATGGAGTTGCAACTGATCGTCCGCGAACTGGTCGCCGACCTCTCCCGCATCCGCGCGCTGGATTCCTGGCCGCCCGACGACCTCGAAATCGCCGCCGACCTCCTGGTCGCCACGGTCACCGACGGCATCGCCGCCTATGTCGCCGCGACCCCACGCGACCAGCGGTTCATCGTCGACCGCACCGTCCAGCAGGTCCGCCTCATCGCCCTCGGCATGGGTGCGTGGCGGCCGACGCAGGACTGAAGCCGTTTGTGGCTGTGCCCGCCTGTTCGCCGAGGCGCCGAACGCGGCCATCCGGTCCGATCCCGGCTGATCGAACGGCTAGCTCCTGGCGGCGAACTCAATGTTGGGGAAACACGCTCTAGGTGTTCGCTCGGGCTGGTCGCGGTCCCGGCACCATCAGTAGCGCGGCCAAGCCGACGGCGAGCACGACCAGCAGACCGGCGATGCCGGCGCGGTCGGCATCGAAGAGCCAGACGAAGAGGCCGAAAAGGCTTGGGGCGAGGAAGGAAACGGCGCGCCCCGTAGTGGTGTAGAGGCCGAACATCTGGCCCTCGCGGCCGGGCGGGGCAAGCCGGGTCAGGAAGGAGCGGGCGGAAGCCTGTGCCGGGCCGACGAAGACGGTGAGCAGGAGGCCGAAGATCCAGAACATCAGCGGGCCGGAGACGATGACCAGCGCCAGTCCGCACAGGAGCATCGCGCCGAGGGAGATGACGATGACGATCTTCGGGCCGACGCGGTCGTCGAATCGACCCGCGACGATTGCACCGAGGGCCGCGACGACATTCGCGGCGATGCCGAACAGGAGCACATCGGAGTCGGCGATGCCGTAGACGCGGACGGCGAGCACCGCGCCGAAGGTGAAGACACCGGCGAGGCCGTCCCGGAAAATCGCACTGGCCACCAGGAAGCCGACGGTGCCACGGTCGACAGACCACAGCTCGCGCAGGTCACGCCACAGCACCCGGTAGGACCCGAAGAAGCCCGCCTTGGCCGCGCCGGGATCGGCGCTGGTGCGCGGTAGTTCCGGCACGGCGAAGAGCACCGGAAGGGAGAAGGCGGCGAACCACACCGCGGCCAGCATCGCGACCAGCCGGATGTTCAGTCCGTCATCGGTGGGCACGCCGAGCAAACCGCGGCTGTCGCCGTCACCGGAGATGAAACCGAAGTAGCAGATCAGCAGGAGCAGGATGCCGCCGAAATAGCCCATTGCCCAGCCGAATCCGGAGACCCTGCCGACGGTCGCCGGCGTGGACACCTGGCGCAGCATGGCGTTGTACGGAACACTCGCCAGCTCGAAGAAGGCCGAGCCGAACCCGAGCAGCACCAGTCCGATCCACAGATCGTGGTAGTCGTCGTGCACGAAGAACATCAACGCCATCGCCAGGATCGTCAGGGCCGTCAGAACCGCAAGGGAGCGTTTACGTTTCGCGGTCGCATCGAAGCGCTGCCCGCTGATCGGCGCGGTCACCGCCACGATCAGGCCCGCAATGCCGAGCGCCCAGCCCAGCCACGCACTCGCCGAGATCCCGCCGGGCAGATCGTCACCCACCTTGTCGGTGAGATACACCGAGAAGACGAAGGTGAGGATCACCGCGTTGAAGGCCGAAGACCCCCAGTCCCACAATCCCCACGCCACCACTTGTCCGCGCCCGGCCGCCTGCCCGACAGTCGCCCGCGCGTCCACCTCGGTCATGTCGCGCAGCCTAATGCGGATCCGCCGCCGCGTCGGGACAACACTCGAGACGACCGTCCCGGCTCGCGATCACCCTTGCCGTCGCAGCCGCGCGGACGTGCCGACGACCGGTCGGGCGGGCATCGAGATCAGCACGCCCGATGCACACCCATTCCGCCCGCAGTGCACCGGCTGTTCATCATGCGTTGCCGCCGTAGGCGAGGACTGGTCGGCTATGACGTGTGAGTCACCGCATCTACGCTGACGAAACGCATGTCGGTCTCGTCGACTTTTCTGTGCGGCACCGTGAATATGGCGACTGCGCAGAGTATCGCGACGATGAAGCATGACAGTGTGTACCAGAGATTCCCGACCGGGTCTCCCTCGCTTGTCGAACCGTCGACGGCGTCGAAGAAGTCGGGCAACGCGGTCGCCCAGAGCAACGCCATCACGCACAGATACACCAGGCTGTAGATCCGGACGAAGCTGTTGGCGTAGCACGGAGTATTCCCCTGGTCTCGCCGTAGCCGGAGCCACTGGCGAGCGAGAATCGGAACAGCGACAATGGTGACGATGACCAGTTCGGCCGCATAGAGGAATCCCCGCAGCGTGGTACTCCCCGTGCCGAAAACAGTTGCAGGGATGGGCAACACGGCTGTACCCAAAGATCCCAGTAAGCCGATGACAACGGTCCGCCAGACCAACTGCAGTCCAGAGAAAGTGTGGCCCTGGTCGACGTGACGACCGACGAACAACTGGACACAGAACGCAAGCGACATCGGCCACAAAGCCGCGAACACAACCACACTCGGCAGCGGTACCGAGTCGAACATCGGTTGATTGAGCGGGTTCTCGGTCGACCACTCCCACCACCGCAGTTGCGGTCCGAGGTGGTCGAAGATCTCATAGAAGGCGTGGTGGACGAAGCCCACACAGACGGCCCCGACGAGTACTCCGTACTGGCGGAAAACCCCCAGCATTCTGACTATTTCGAAGGCCAGTGTGGCCATCAACGGGTAGATCGCGACGATATACAGCGGGAGTCGACCCCAGAGGAACTCCACGGTGAAGACGTTGTGCGCGAACATCGTGTCGACGTGTGCGTCGATGCCGAAGGCCGCGGGAAAGTACAGCGGCGGTTCGATAATGAACAGGTATGCGGTCGCACCGAACCAGACCACCAGGTTGGTCGGATCACCATGCCGACGCAAGCGCACGATCGCGTATATCAGCGCGAGCACCGCGCCGAGCACGATAGTGAACTCGAGGACCGGTAGGGTCCAGTTCTCCAACCCCACAGGGTTTCGCAACTCGACAAGTCCACCGGCCTCCGCACAGGTAAAGCCGAGCGCCTTCGCCAGCTGTTCGAAGGTGGGTGCGCAATGATCGGCCATCAGTCCGCCTGGCGCGATGCGACCGTACCCGCGGTGTACCAGTGCGAGACGTCGTATCCGGCGTCGTAGCGCTCGAACCACACATCGGCGAGTGCGGGCAGCTTCTCGTGGTCCGGGTTGTGCTTCGGTAACTGACTGCGAATGACACCGACCAACGCGACGAGTTGCTCACCGAGTGGTAGCTCGTCGAAGGCGCGCAGCATCGGACCGTTGTCCTCCCCGGGCAGCCGTAGCCACTTTCGCAGCTTGTGCTTGTGCCGGTGCGTCGCGAACATCGACAGTGCGTCGATCTTCCGATCCTCCAGCGGGACATGCTTGTTGAAGCCGTCGCACGCCAACCTGATCACCTTCATCACATGCCGGAATATCGACGGGGCCATACGCATCCGGTAGGTGTCGCTTCCGACCATGGAATCGAAAATGATGAGCGCGGAACTTCGATGTTCGACTTCCTCGACGAAGTGCCAGATGAACAGCGACGCGACCCGGTCGTCTCCGGGCTGGAAGAGGGACGAATCGTTGTCGAGCATGAGTTTGAACACCGGGGTGAACGTTGCCTCCAGGTCGGCGGTATAGGCAAGCCGGTACTCGAGGGATGTGTTCACGGTGAGGCGGTCGAATTCCGCGATGACGTCGTTGAGCGTTTCCTGAAGACCTGGAAATCGCCTGATCAGTGCATTCGCATGCTGGCGATGGGCGGTCGAGTGCTGCCCCTCCTGACGCACAAACGCGTCGGCTTCCTCCGCAATCGCGCGATCGGTTATCCGCGGCATGGCCTCGCGAATCATGTTGACGATCATCTTCTCGAAGCCGATGGCCAGGAAGGACACCGCATTGGCCATGGACGAGAAGGCCGGATTCTCTTCGTTCCAGACGAAGGGCACGTCGTAGTCCGCGAAGGCGAACCGCATCTTTCGGACTTGCAGATCGGTCACTTGGCTATACCTCGAATTTCGGAAGTGGTCTGACCTGATGGCCCGCTCGGATTCGCCGAAGCCATGCCATAGTGAGGTGATCATACACAGAATCGCTTCTGTGTATGATCACAATTATCGACGCAGGCCCGTGCTGGGAGAACGACGATGGGACGGCCCCGTGGTACCGTCGAGCCCCCGATCGGGACCGTCGATGGGGTTCCCACGCGGTCGAATTCACACGCGACGGACGCACAGTTCGAACCGAGGAAGCGAGCAGTGGCAGGAAGGCGCGGATGGGGCGGGAGTCCACCGGACAACGATGAAGACGCGTCTCGTCGAATTGTCGCCGCTGCTGTCGATCTGATCGGACAAACGGGTTCGGAGATCAGCATTGCCGACGTCGCGGAGTCACTCGGCGTCATCCGTCAGACGGTGTACCGATACTTCCCCAGTGCCGATGCCCTGATGAGGGCCGCGGCGATCGCGTCGGTCGACGGCTTTCTCGATCGGCTGGCGCAGCAGGTCAGCGGTATCGAAGACCCGGTCGCAGCGATGACCGAGGGTGTGGTTTACACACTGACCGAGGTGCACCGGACACCCCATCTCGGCATCCTGCTCTCGAGCACGTATTCGAACGTCCACCCCGAGAGCCTCACTTCCGAAGAGGCGCAAACCTTCGGAATGCTCATGATCAGGCGTTTCGACGTCGATTGGGAGCGCTACGGGTACGACGACACAGCGCTACACGAGCTCGTGGAATACGTCCTGCGAACGATGCAGTCGTTCTTCGTTTCACCGGGCAATCCACCTCGCAGCGACGAGGATCTGCGGCGATATCTGACCCGCTGGATGGGGGCCTCGATCATCGCCCAACTCGAGCAACGCCCGACACCTGGACCGCCCCAGCACGATTCGCGATAGCAGCCCACATCAGTGGGTCGCCCCCCGCGAGTCACATCGATAGACCTGCCCGCCACCCACCCGTCACTATGCACCCAGTTGCATAGTACCGCGTGTAACGATTATTCTGGCCGCATGGCCCTCGAGCATGCCCTGCTGGTATCGCTGACCGAGCGGGCCGGCTCCGGATATGAGCTGGCGCGCCGGTTCGACAAGTCGATCGGCTTCTTCTGGAGCGCCACCCACCAGCAGATCTACCGGGTGCTCAAGCGCATGGAGGAATCCGGTTGGCTGACCGGCGAATCGGTGACCCAGGAGGGTAGGCCCGACAAGAAGGTCTACTCGGTCAGCGAGGCCGGTCGCGTCGAATTGGCCAGATGGATCGCCGAGCCGAGCGACACCAGCATGCCGCGCAACGAACTCGGCGTGAAGGTCCGCGCCGCCGCGCACGGTGACATCGGTGCGCTCTGCGACGAGGTCGCCAGGCACCGCGACCAGCACAACCAGCGACTCGAGCTGTTCGGACTCATCGAGAAACGAGACTTCCCCGCACCGGATCAACTCTCCGGTACGCCACTGCACCAATACCTCGTCCTGCGCGCGGGCATCCGCGTCGAGGCGGGGTTCGTCGAATGGTGCGACGAAGTTCTGCAAGCCCTGCAACCGCGTGCGACAGCCCCGCACCCGGAACCCGGAGAAAGGTGAGACTCGCAGATGAGTTCCTTCCCCCACCTGTTCGAGCCACTCGACCTCGGCTTCACCACGTTGCGCAACCGCGTGATCATGGGGTCGATGCACACCGGCCTGGAGGATCGCGCCTGGGACACCAACAAACTGGCCGCGTACTTCGCCGAACGCGCCCGTGGCGGTGTCGGTCTGATCATCACCGGCGGCTACGCCCCGAATCGCACCGGCTGGCTGCTGCCCTTCGGTGCGAAGCTCACCAACAAATCCGAGGCCTATCGGCACCGGACGATCACCAAGGCCGTGCACCGAGAGGGCGGCAAGATCGCCATCCAGATCCTGCACGCGGGCCGCTACTCCTACCTGCCCGGCAGCGTGTCAGCGTCCTCGATCAAGGCCCCGATCAACCCGTTCCGGCCGCGCAAGCTCTCGGCCAAGGGTGTCGAGCAGACCATCGATGACTACGCCCGCTGTGCGAAGCTGGCCCAGTTCGCCGACTACGACGGCTGCGAAATCATGGGCGGTGAAGGATATTTCATCAATCAGTTCCTTGCGCCGCGCACCAATAAGCGCACCGACAAATGGGGGGGCTCGCCGGAGAACCGCCGCAGGATCGCGGTGGAGATCGTGCGCCGCACCCGCGCCGCGGTCGGCCCGAACTTCATCATCGTGTTCCGGCTGTCCATGGCCGACCTGGTCGAGAAGGGGCAGACCTTCGACGAGATCGTCGCCCTGGCAAAGGAACTCGAAGCCGCGGGCGCGAATATCCTGAACACCGATATCGGCTGGCACGAGGCGCGCGTGCCGACCATCGTCACCTCGGTGCCCCGCGCGGCCTTTGTCGAGTTCACCGCGAAGATCACCGAGCAGGTACACATTCCGGTCTGCGCGTCCAACCGGATCAATATGCCCGAGATCGCGGAGGAAATCCTCACTCGTGGTGACGCCCAACTGGTTTCGCTCGCCCGGCCATTCCTCACCGACCCCGAGTGGGTGAACAAAGCCAAGGGCAACCGGGTCGACGAGATCAACACCTGCATCGCCTGCAACCAGGCCTGCCTGGATCACGCCTTCCAGCACAAGACCGTGTCCTGCCTGCTCAACCCGCGGGCGGGCCACGAAACCGAGCTGAAGCTGCTACCGACCCGGCGCACCAAGCGCGTCGCGGTTGTCGGCGCGGGGCCGGCCGGGCTCTCGGCCGCGGTCAGCCTCGCCGAACGCGGCCACCGGGTAGACCTTTTCGAGGCCGACGACAAGATCGGCGGCCAGTTCGACATCGCGCGCCGCATCCCGGGCAAGGAAGAGTTCAACGAGTCGATCCGCTACTACACCAGGATGCTCGAGGTCACCGGTGTGACCGTGCACCTGAACAAGCTGGTCACCGCCGAGGAGCTCATCACCGCCCGCTACGACGAGGTGGTACTGGCCACCGGTGTGCGCCCGCGCATTCCGAACATCCCGGGCGTCGACCATCCGATGGTGCTGTCCTACGCCGAGCTGGTGCGCGAGGAACGCCCCGTCGGCAAGCGTGTCGCGGTCATCGGCGCGGGCGGCATCGGCTACGACGTGAGCGAATTCCTCACCGTCGAAGGCCATCCCACCCTGAAGCTCGACGAGTGGAAGGAGGAGTGGGGTGTCGACTCCGAGGACGAGCAGGCCCGCGGCCAGCTGACCACCCCCAAGCCCGCGCCCGCGGCTCGCGAAGTCGTACTGCTGCAACGCAAGTCGACCCCGTTCGGCAAGGACCTCGGCAAGACCTCCGGCTGGGTGCACCGCGCCGCGCTGAAGGCCAAGGGTGTCGAGCACGTCGGCGGCGTGAACTATGAGCGCATCGATGGCAACGGCCTGCACATCAGCTTCGGTGAGAAACGCCAACGCCCGCAACTGATCCCGGTCGACAACATCATCATTTGCGCGGGCCAGGAATCGGTGCGCGAACTGGAGGACCCGCTGCGCGCGGCAGGCATCAACCTGCACCTGATCGGCGGCGCCGAACTGGCCGCCGAACTGGACGCCAAGCGCGCCATCGACCAGGGCACCCGCCTGGCCGCCCGCCTCTGATCCCACCGATACACGAGCCGGTGCGGCATCGGCGAAACTCGATACCGCACCGACTCGATCGACCACGTCCGAGGCCGCGGCCGGGGATTCACGACACCGAGCAGACAGCGGCCTCGACGGCTGTGAGCATGCTGTTCTCGGCCCGGTCGGTGCCGGGATGCCGGTCGACGGTGGCGGTGACCGCCCGGCCGGTATCCCTCCGGCGATCGGGCGGCACGGACGCAAGGCATCGCCCCGCCGACGCGATGTGTGCGGCCGCACGAGAGTCGCCGACCACTCGACACGCATCGGATCGATGATGGTGCTCGTCGATCAGGATGGTCGCATCGCCTAGGCTCCACTCGTGAGCCTGCCCTCCCCCACCTCCGAGAATCGCGCGGTCGTCACCGGCGCCTCCTCCGGCATCGGCACCGCGCTGGCCGCCGACCTCGCCGCGCGCGGCTACTCCCTGATCCTCGTCGCCAGGCGTGGTGACCTGCTCACCGAACTCGCCCAGCGGCTCACGCTGGCGCACGGCATCACCGCCGAGGTGCGCGCGGTCGATCTGGCCGACCGGACCCAGCGCGGCGCCCTCGTCGAAGAGCTGGCCGCGCGCAATATCGCGATCCTGTGCAATAACGCGGGCATCGCCACGTTCGGGGCCGTCGCCGAACTGGATATGGCCTACGAACGTGCGCAGATGGAACTGAACGCCGTTGCGGTGCACGACCTCACGCTCGCCGTGCTGCCCGGCATGATCGCGCGCGGCGGCGGCGGCATCCTGATCAGCGGCTCGGCGGCGGGCAATATGCCCATCCCGAACAACGCCACCTACGCGGCGAGCAAGGCCTTCGCCAACACCTTCTCCGAATCGCTGCGCGGCGAGCTGAAGGACTCCGGTGTGCACGTCACCCTGCTCGCGCCCGGCCCGGTGCGCACCGAAACGCCGGACCCGTCCGAGGCATCGATCGTGGACCGCATGGTTCCGGACTTCATGTGGGTGACCTCCGAATACACGGCGAAGGTGTCCATCGATGCCCTGGCCCGCAACAAGATGCGCGTGGTTCCCGGTCTGATCAGCAAGGGCATGAGTGTGGCGGGTCAGTACGGACCCCGCTCGTTCACCGCGCCCATCGCCGGTGCTTTCTACCGGAAGCTCGGCGGCTAGATTTCGGCTGCTGTTCGCTCGCATACCGGCCGGTGACAACGGATCGCCGACGACGATCGCGCCGGGCTGAGTATCATCGACACCTGCGACCAGGTCCACCGCGCCCTCGTCGTCGCAGACCGGCTCCGCGACAGCACCGGCTCCACCATCGGCACCCAGAGCTACTACATCGACCTCACCACCGACCGCGCCGAGGAACGCCACGCTATGTGACCTTGGCGAATCTCATTGCTGCCCTCGATATCTTCGAGCGACGCGAGACTTGGACCGGAAAGGAACCGTGGCCACAGCGACTGAACCGGGCACAGTCCCGGGCCGATTCGCGCTCGGGGTAGATCGTGGCTCTGGTTGTCACGAATGCGGACGCCCACCTCGAGCAGCAGGCGCGGCCGAATTGGTCGCGCCTAGCACGCACCTGAAAGCACTTACACGGTAGGAAGATTCGCTATCGGGAAGTTGGACCATGACCAGGTAATGTCGGACTTACGGCTGCTGGCCACCGCCATCGAGGAGGGCCGGGACCTGTCCTCGATGAGCGGCATCCTGGCCGACAGCTCCTATCGTCTGCTGCCGGTCTGACGGGCCGGCCTCACTTCAGGTGCCGGGCGAAGAACCGGTTCCCGTCGTCCCCCTCGAACTGCGGGACGCCGGTGTGCCCGCCCATATTGGCGTGCAGCGTCTTCTCCTTGGAGCCGAAGGCGTCGAACAGGTCCAGGGCCAGTTGCCGGTCGTTTCCTTCGTCGTCCCACTGCAGCAGGACCTGCAGCGGAATGGTGATCTGCCGGGCCTCCTCGAACATGGTTCGGGGCACGAAACTCCCGGCGAACAGAAGGGCGGCCGAGATCCGCGGCTCGACCACCGCCAGCCGGAGGCCGATGGCGATCACCCCTCCCGAGTACCCGACCGGACCACCGATCTCGGGCAGCGAAAGGAGGACGTCCAGGACGGCCCGCCATTCCGGGACCGCCTTTTCGACCAGCGGGAGGACGAGCCGGTCGACGATCTCGTCGTCGACCGGCTCACCGGCCTCCAGCGCCCGGCGCAGGTCGGCGCGGGCCTGCTCGGCGGCGGCGGAACGGGGCCGGTCACCGCTCCCGGGGAGCTCGATGGTGGCCGCGGCGTACCCCTCCGCCGCGGCGTGGCGGGCCCGGGCCACCAGTCGGGGGTACATCTGACGCAGTCCGCCCGGGTGGCCGACCAGGATCAGCGGCGCCGGTGCGGATGCGGATCCGGGCGTCCACAGGATGCCGGGGATCTCGCCGAGGGTGAATTCGCGCTCGAGGACGCCGTCGTCGAGGCGCTGTTCAGAAGTGAATTGCATGGTCGTGCCTTTCGGGAGTGCTCTTGAACGGCGCTCCCGGACGACCTATCGCCCGACCGTGACCCCAGAGGGGAGCACCCATGTCGATACTGCGTTCACGGGTACCACCTCCTCGTTCTCTCGCACGGCTTCCGGAAAAGTAGCAGTGGTCGCCGTGGTCCGGCAACGGGTTTTTGCGGAGGCTCCGTGGCCGGGGCAGGGGCTGCTGCGGTTGAACGGATCTCAGTCGGCGAGATAGCGCAACATCACCACGGTGTTGAAGTGCCTCGTCTCGGCCAGTCGGAGCTGGATGCGGGTGTTCAGCGATGGGAACAGCGGTGTGCCGCCGCCGAGCATTACGGGCAAGAGGAACAGCTGGTACTCGTCGATGAGCCCGTGTGGCATCAGCGAGGCCGCGAGGCTCGCGCCACCGACCTCGATGACGCCATCGCCTCCAGCCTTGATCCTGCGGACCTCCTCGACCGCGTTCTCGCTGATCAGCGTGCTGTTCCAGTGGACCTCGGTGAGCGTCCGGGAGAAGACGACCTTCGGCTTCTCCGTCCAGAGCCTGCCGAACTCACGCTCGATGCGCGGCGCGTCCTCGGGCACGTGCGGCCAGTACTCGGCCATCAGCTCGTACAGGCGACGGCCGTGCAGCGAGACCTCGATCTCGCGGTAACGGTCGTTGTGGAATTGGTGCAATTCCTCGTCTGGGTTGGTCCAGTCGATGTTGCCGTCGCGGTCGTTGATGTAGCCGTCCAGGGACACGCTGAACCCGTAGATCAGTTTCCTCATGACCGGGTAGGCCTCCTACGCGCGCGAAACTCATCGGCGCTCATCGGACAAAACTGGTCCTGACAAATTCGTCGGACATGGCGGTAGCAGATGACGCAGGTGGCGAGGCCGAGGAAGGCTTCGTGGCGACCTCGGGGTAGTCGCCAGTAGCTTTTTGGTCGGGTCGGGGCCGCTGTTGGCGACGTAGGCCAGCAGGGTCCGGTTGCTGTTCTGCGCACACGCCATCGAGTACGCGTACTGGTGCGCGACGCAGGCGATGTCACCGTTGTCGTTGTTGGGATAGGGATAGTTGCCGTCATGCTGTCGGTCCTGAGTCGCCTTCTCGGGTCAGCTTCTGCAGTTCGACAGCGGCACGACCAGCTATGGACGGATCGGGGTTATTCACGGCTTCCTCGACGAGATGGTCTCTGCGCGCTTTCCTGCGATACTCCAGCAGCTCCCGAAACAGCGCTGCGAGGGTCGCTTGGTAGGCGTCGTCGTAATAGACCGGGAAGGTGTTCGACGGCATCGGTCGGTCGAAACCCTCGACATCCCAGTCGTATTCGGCGTCGTACAGCCATTGCCGTAGTTGCTCGTCGGTTGGACGGTCCGCCGTCACGAGGTCACCCCTTCCGAATACCCGGTGCCGATTGTTGTATAGACCCTGGAACTAATCGCGGAGCAGGGTCACACCGGCGAGCACAGAGACCGCCGAAGAGATCATCGAATTACTCGTTCAACGGATTTCAGGCGCAGGACACTAGCTGCTTGTCCCTGAAATAGCGCCTGGGGTACGGCTGCCTCGGACGTGGCCCGCCAGTCCCTCGCGGAGTTGGCTCGGCGTGGTGTCGAAGCGTCGACGGAAGGCCTTGTTGAAGCTGCTGGCCGAACCGAAGCCCAGGTCCGAGGCGATATCGGTGATACTGCAACGCTGGTAGGCGGGGCTGCGCAGGCGGTCGTGCGCCAACTGCAGGCGTTCTTCCCGGATGACTTCGCTCGGCGTGGTGCCTGCGGCGCTGAACGCCAGTTGAATTTGACGCAGTGACCAGCCGAGCGCACCGGCCACGCGCGTGCCGGTGAGGTCCGGGTCGCCGGCATGGTTGTGGATATACCGACGGGCGGTCGCTTCCACATCGGCGAGCTGGGTGGATGAGCTCGCCGGATCGCCGAGAATCTGCATGCACAGCAGATCTACCAACCGTTCGGAGACGGTGTCGAATTGGCGGTCGGTGAGTGCGGCGCATTCGGTGTACAGGCCGCTGACCATCCCCGCCGTCACGCGCCCGAGTCCGGTCGTGAGATCCAGCGGGCGGGTGGGCGGCGCGACGTGGTTGAGGCGATGCTGCATCTCCTGCCGCGGAATGGTGATGATCAGCCCTCGCGTGCCGTCGGGCATGGACATCGCGAAGGGCTGGTCGATGGCCACCAGGCACATCGTTGCCGGAGTGAGGATCCCGTGCCCGTCGTCGGAGCCGAAGGTCAGCCGCCCAGCGAGAGGAACGATCAGCCGATAGTCGTCATCGGGGTCGGCACGGATGAGCTTCGGGGTGCGAAGGTAGGTGACGGCGTCCGATTCCCATCCGACGAGCTGGTAGGCGTCCGTGCGCCGCAGTCGAGTGTGCCCCTGGAAGTCGGTGCGGCTCGGGAACCGGTAGCCCAGTCGGCAGTGGTACATGTTGATCAGATGGGCCCAGTAGTCGGCGCGCTCATGTGGATCCACCACACTTGTCGTGGCCGAGTCGGCAATAGCCGCTTGGTCCATGAATACCGTCTCCCGGCTCGGCGATCATTGGTGGCCTGGACACCAACCCAATTCGAGAAGAAGTGTACGGCGGAACCCGCGCGGACCACAGCCGGATCAGCAGTGCCGCTTTTCGAGTTCTGCGCACTCGGACAATGCTCGTGCGTTCCGAGACAAGCGGGTTTGCGTGGGCGGTGGCTACGGTCCGAATAGCTGATGCCCGGATCGGCAGGTGTGGCTATCGGTGCCGACCCGATTCAGCTGGTTGCGGACGATAATAAGGAGTTCAAATGCGCAGAATCGTGGTCGGCGACGACGGAACCGGACAGGGGCGGGTACTGGCAGACGACAGTATCGACCCGCTCACACTGGCGCTGCTGCCCGGCGCTGAGATACATCGGATGTGGGAACTCGACGAGCTACCCGATCTGCCGGTCGACCGGATGCCTTCGCAGACCGATACGCGCTACTTCCCCGTCCCGGGCGGGCTGCGTTTCGGATTCATCTCCATACCTCCTGGGCTGACCTATGAGCCCGACGCCGACCTGTCCGAGGAAGCACTAGCCGCCGTCACCGCGGAAGCGGAGACGAAACTACCTGGGATGATGGCGGCCTTCGACCCCGCTGCGCCTGGCATGCACAGCACCGCGAGCATCGATTTCATTGTCGTGCTCAGCGGCCAAGGCCGAATGCGCCTGGGCGACGGTGTCGATGTCTCGCTGCGATCGGGCGATTGCCTGATCCAGAACGGCACACCACACGCATGGTTCAACGACGGTGCGGTGCCATTCGTCTTCAGTTACACCCTCTGCGGCGTCGCCGACCGGAATGTGCCGACAAAACCATGACTCACCCCCAGCAGCGGAGGTCCCCTGGATGAGGTTCGTCGGAAGTCGGTGGCACTGCTTCGAATACACGCTGGTGGCGGACAGTCCGTGCGCCGTAGCTGTCGATCCCTCGACAGTGGGGCCGACGTCGATGTTCTTCGATTGCCTGGTAGTGCGAGTCGTCGTCGAACCCGGCGACTATCCCTTGACCGACGAGGCCGTTCACGCGATCCGGTACCTATGCGCCGAGAGCGAGGCAGCCTATATCGTCCTCGCCGGAATCCCGCACTTCGCGACCCCGGGTAGTCGATTTACGCCGGCCGCGAATCAACTGGATATCCTTACCCACGTCGCCGACACACTCGACGTGCTTTCGGATTTCGCCGAACGACTGGAGGAATACGGGGAACGCGTCCACCTGATGCCGTTTGGATGGAAGGTCGCCTCGCGGGCCGAAATATCGGCGCGGCGATGGGATTTGCCTTCCATCACCGTATCCGCCTCCAGGGATGTTCACCGGGTGCCGGATTCAGCTTCCCTGGACATCCGTTCGGCCAGTGCAATGTTCGCAGATTCGGTTCTCGGGCGCGGCGCGATACCGATGGCGACGGAGTTGACCAGCGCCTTCGGTCTGGCCAGCTGCTAGGAGGATTTCAGCCTGTCCCAGCAGCGCGCCCCTGCCCACTCGTCGAACCGGCCACCGACATGCTTGCCGTCGTCGGCGAACATCTCACCGACAATCGCCTCTGACCGGGTACCGAGCCGGCCTGCACGGTAATCGGCTAGCTGCGTACGTCGAGTTGTCATGTGCCCTAGGCCGTGTAAGCGGCGAGGATGTAGTTGGGGTGTCGGTCGAGGTTCGTGCGGGCGCGGTCGTAGCGCATGGTGGTGACGAAGGTGTGGCGCAACATGTGTGGGTGCATCCATGGCATCACTCTCGGCCGCGTGTATGGAGATTCGGTCAGGATTCGGGCGTGGTCTCGCCGCCCTTGCGAGTGAGCGCGGCGAGGGCAGCGAGGTGGGCATGGTAGGCGGTGCGGGCCTTGGGGGTGAGGGCGAGCCAGGTTCTCGGTTTGCGGCCCACGTAGCCCTTGGTGACTTCGAGGTATCCGGCGTTCTCCAGCAGAGTCATCGCTTTGGACAGGGTGGATTTGTTGAGTTCACACAGGTCGGCGATGACCAGGAATTCGGCTTCGGCGCAGCCGTCGAGGAATGCGACGAGTTTCAGGCGCGGCAGGGAGGCGAACAGCTCGTTCAGTTCTTCCATGGCGCGGTCCGCGGTCGCGTCTTCCACGGCGCGGTCTGTGGTCGTGACTGCGAGTACCAGACCCATCCACCCAGAATCACACTGGCCAGCAGTCGTAGCCATACGCCCAACCCCGAGTGCAGGACAGCGAGGCACGGCACTATCACTATCGCCAGCCACGACACCGCTTCGTCCTTCCACTGGGACGGCGGGCGTGGGATGATGCCGCGCGCACGCCGGGTGGCGCGCATCCAAAACGCAACCTTCAAAAGCGCGAAGCTCGTGGCGATTCCGGCGATGATGAGGATCGCTGTGGGCACTGTACCCAGATCTTCCTCGACTGCGGTGTCGAGCAGCATCACAGTGAGCGCTGTGAGCAAACCGGCCACGCTGGGTCCCCAGCTGGGCACGGCAGCGGCCTCGTGTGCCTGCCGAGTCGCGGCGGCGGCGATGTCCAGTGCCTGCTGTGGAGTCTGCGCGTCTTGCATCAGCCGACCGTACGCCAACCGGTTTCCATTTGGCAACTGGTTTCCCAGTTTGGACCTCACATCTCGAGCCGCCCATCGGTAGCGCACGTCGGCCGACGCCAGATGCCTCCAGCTCGTTGATCTTCCGAGGTGCCGCCAGCGGACCCATGCAGACTCAGTGACAAACAGCAACACCTGTAATCGGTGACCTCCAGGGCGGCATCGTGATATTCGAGAAGGTGGACACCGGTTCCGGGTGGCTGTGGTTGATCGCTGAAGGCAGGTCAAAACTCTGCCGTCACGTGGATGGCGGAAAGCGCAAGACGTGCGCTCACACCGCCCGATCGCAGGTACCGACGACGCCGGGCCCAGCGATTGGGCTTCAGGTAAGCGCCTGGTCGGCGGCCTGTTGCGATCTCGTCAAGATCAGGCGGCGATACGTCAAGGTCGCATATGCCGGTGGTTCGGGCAGCTGAAATCGGCGTAGTCCTGACAACGGCCCCGCAGGTGGAGAAAGCGGGGGCGACACAGGAGACATCGTGACGCTGCTCGAAATCTTCCCGTCGCTGCGGTCGGGGGGAATGCCCCCGCGGCTCGACTCCGCGATCTGGCCACGGGACACGCATTACGACGATGCCGGCCGAATAACCGTTGGAGGTGTCGCGCTCGCCGATATCGCCGACCAGTACGGCACGCCCACATACGTGCTCGCCGAGCGTGAGGTCAGGCAGCGCTGCCGGGCATATCGAGCGGCCTTCCCCGACGCCGAGATCTACTACGCGGGCAAAGCGTTGATGATCACGGCGGTCGCCGACTGGGTCACCTCGGAGGGACTATCCGTGGATGTCTGCTCGGCGGGCGAACTCGCCGTCGCGCTCGCCGCGGGCGTCGATCCCCAACGAATCATCTTGCACGGCAACGGAAAATCCTTCGACGAACTGGAGGCCGCTGTCCAGGTCGGCGTCGGCCGGATCGTGGTCGATTCGCTCGCCGAGATCACGCTGCTCTCCGCACTGGCCACCGGCTCGCAGCAGGTCATGTTGCGGCTGTCCCCCGGCATCGACGTGCACGGTCATCCCGCCGTTGTCACGGGGGTCACCGATCAGAAGTTCGGTTTCCCGCTCGGTAGCGAATCGGCCGCCGAAGCCGTCGCCCGCATTCTGCGCCAGCCGACATTGCGGCTGGTCGGCTTCCATTGCCATCTGGGCTCGCAGATCTGCGATCCGGACTACTACGGCGAGGCCATTCGACGGATGGTCACCGAGATGGCGCGCGTCCGTGACGAGCACGACCACCTGCTCACCCATCTGGACATCGGCGGCGGACACGGTGTCGCCTACCGCTGCGGCGACGCCGAAATGAATCTTGCCGAACTGTCCGCGATCGTCGAGGACGCCCTCGACGCGGCCTGCGCGCGCCGCGGTTTCCCGCGCCCGGTCATCGCCATCGAACCGGGCCGTGCCATCGTCGCCCGCGCAGGTGTCACGCTGTACCGGGTGCGCTCGGTCAAGCACATCGACGGCGGACACACCTATGTCACGGTCGACGGCGGGATGAGCGACAACCCACGGGTCGCGCTGTACGGCGCGCAGTACAGCGTGGTCGTCGCCAACCGGCATCCGACCGGCCCACAGATGACCGCCACCGTCGCGGGCCGGTTCTGCGAGGCGGGCGACATCCTCGCCACCGATGTGCAGCTACCCGCGGATCTGCGGCCCGGCGAGGTGCTGGCCATGCCGTGCACCGGTGCCTACCACCACAGCCTCGCGTCCTCCTACAACAGCGTCGGCCGGCCGCCGATCGTCGCGGTGCGCAAGGGTATCTCCCGGGAATTGGTGCGCCGGGAAACTCTGTCCGACCTGCTCAGCAGGGATATCGGCCGCTGAGAAACGGCGTTGACCACGGCATGTCAGTGATTCGTCAAGATCGCCGATCGGGTGGTCAAGGTTGCGCTAACGACAGGTCGAGCGCCCCTCCTGGCGAGGTACACCTGAGTATCCCCGCAGCTATCGCCAGCGGGCGCACACAGGAGAACACCGTGACGCTGCTCGATCTCTTCTCGTCCACCCCGTCGGTGCCGGCCACACGCCTCGACACCGCGATCTGGCCCCGCGATTCGCACTACGACGAGTCGGGCCGGATCGTGGTCGGCGGTGTCGCGCTCGCCGATATCGCCGAGCGGTACGGCACCGCAACGATGGTCCTCGACGAGCACGAGGTCAGGGGCCGCTGCCGTGCGTATCGGAAGGCTTTCCCGGAGACCGAGATCGTCTATGCCGGACAGGCATTGCTGGTTCGCGCCGTCGTGAACTGGGTCACCGACGAAGGTCTTTCGGTGGCTGTGCACTCATCCGACGAGTTGGACGTCGCTCTGGCCGCGGGCATCGACCCGAAGCGAATCATCATGCACGGCAACCGGGAATCCTTCGACGCGCTGGTGACTGCGGTCGATTGCCACGTAGGGCGGATCGTGGCCGGTTCGCTCGCCGAGATCAATCTGCTCGCGGCGGTGGCCACCCACCCGCAGCGAGTGCTGCTGCGCTTATCCGCCGATATCGACGTCGATGGTCAGCCGACGGACATTGCTCGACGGCCCGACTTCCCGGTCGGTGCCGCGGCTGCTGCCGCTGTCGAGCAGGTGCTGAGCAAGCCGATGCTCGACCTGATCGGCTTCCACTGCCAGGTCGGCTCCCAGATCTACAATCCCGACTACTACGGCGAGGCGATACGGCAGATGGTCGCGGAGATGGCGCAGGTGCGCCACGACCACGGCCGGATCCTCACCGACCTCGATCTCGGTGGCGGGCACGCGGTCGCCTATCGCAGCGGCGACGCCGAGATGAACCTGAACGAACTCGCCGCCATACTCGAGGACGCACTCGATGCGGCCTGTGCCAGACAACGCTTCCCGCGCCCGAATATCGCCCTCGAACCCGGCCGTGGGATCGTGGCTCGCGCCGGCGTGACGCTTTTGCGGGTGTGCTCGGTCAAACACCACGACGGCGGGCACACCTGCGTCATTGTCGACAGCGGTGCGCGCGCGGGCACGCGGCCCGCCGCGCCGGCGGCCACGGTGCTGGCGAATCGGCGGGCCGCCGGACCGCACCGAACCGCAAGCGTCGCGGGCCGAGCCGGAAACGAGATCCTCGCCACCGATATCCGGCTGCCCGCCGACCTGCGCCCCGGTGACCTGCTCGCGGTGCCGTGCAGCGGCGCATATCAGCATGGCCACGCCCAGTCCGACACCGCACGACTGCCCGTCATCGCCGTCGACAGCGGCCGCTGCGTCGAACTCGTACGCCGTGAACCTGACATGCTCGATCGCGACGCCGGCTGACCCACTGCGCCGACCAGACGCTGACCAACGTCACGACCGGCACTCGCGCTCCGGGCTCGGCCGACGGACTGCACCAGCTTCGGCACGCTGCTCATTCCGATCCTGCTGCTGCTACCCCCAGCCCGATGCGCAGCGGGTTGCCGGCTACCTGAACACAACCCGCTCAGCGTTTGCGGGTGCCGAAGATACTGCGGCTGATCTCGCGACCCGCCACGGTAGCGGCCGAACGCAGGAAGCTCTTTACGGCCGGGTTCTTCATGATGCGCTCGGCGGCCGAGTCCTCCTCGGCGGCCCTCGTGGAACGCCCGGGCGCCGCGGGCGGTTCCGCATTCTCCTGTGCCGCGGCAACCTTCGCGGCGAGCATCTCGTAAGCCGATTCGCGGTCGATGGTCTGGCCGTACTTGCCGAACAGCGAACTCGACAGCGCGCGGGACTTGATCGCTTCGTCGCCGATGGTGTCCATCAGCGAGCGCGGCGGCGCAATCCTGGTCCACGCCACCGGAGTCGGCGCACCCTTCTCCGAGAGCACGGTGACGATGGCCTCGCCGGTGCCCAGTGAGGTAAGCGCCTGCTCCAGATCGTAGGTGCCGGTCTTGGGATAGGTCCGCACCGTCTTGGACAGCGCCTTCTGATCGGCGGGTGTGAAGGCGCGCAGCGCGTGCTGGATACGCGCACCCAGTTGGGAGAGCACGGCATTCGGGATGTCCGTCGGCAGCTGGGTGCAGAAGAACACGCCGACGCCCTTGGAACGGATCAGTTTGACCGTCTGCTCCACCTGCTCCAGGAAGGCCTTCGACGCGTCGGCGAACAACAGGTGCGCCTCGTCGAAAATAAAAACCAGCTTGGGCTTTTCGACATCGCCGACCTCGGGCAGGGTCTGGAACAGATCGGCGAGCACCCACATCAGGAAGGTCGAGAACATCACCGGCCGCGCCGCCTGGGCACCGAGCTCGAACAGGGTGATCACGCCCTGCCCGCCCGCGACACGCAGCAGATCCGCCGGATCCAGTTCCGGCTCACCGAAGAAGGTGTCGCCGCCATCGGCCTCCAGGTTCACCAGCGCGCGCAGGATGACCCCGGCGGTCGCCGCCGAGACCCCGCCGATGCCCTTGAGGTCTTCCTTGCCTTCCGGACTGGTCAGATGAGTGATGACCGCGCGCAGATCCTTCAGATCCAGCAGACCCAGCCCTTGCTGGTCCGCCCAGTGAAAGATCAGTCCGAGCGTCGATTCCTGAGTCTCGTTGAGTCCGAGCACCTTACTGAGCAACACCGGACCGAAGGCGGTGATGGTCGCGCGGATCGGCACCCCGATGCCACCGGTGCCGAGCGAGACGAACTCCGTCGGAAATCCGGACGGCTGCCATTGCCCCGCACCGGTTTCCAGCCCCCGCGCGCTCAGCTTCTCGTTCGGCTGACCGGGTTGGGAAAGACCGGAAAGGTCGCCCTTGACATCCGCGAGCACCACCGGCACTCCGGCGCGCGAGAGCTGCTCGGCAATGCCCTGCAGCGTCTTCGTCTTACCGGTGCCGGTGGCGCCCGCGACCAGGCCGTGCCGGTTCAATGTGCGCATCGGAATCCGCACCAGCGCAGTCGGATCGACTTCCCCGTCGACAATCACGGAGCCGAGCGCGAGCGCCTCGCCGTCGAACGCGTAGCCAGCGGCGATCTGCTGCGCGGGCGACTGCTCCGCCGAAATCGCGGTGTCGGATGCTGCCGCTTTCGTAGCTTGGGCCACCGCGGCGGTCACGGCAGCGGTCTCCGCCGTGGCGGCGGCCTTTGCCCGGGACTCGGCTGCCACCGCCACCGCATCGGCGCCATCGGCCGCACCCGAGGTGGCCGCGGCCTCCTGTTCGGCCAACTCGCGCTCTGCGGCTTCCGCGGCGGCGGCTTCCGCGGCGACCCGCGCCGCCTCCTGCGCGGCCTTGCGGGCAGCGGCCGCTTTCTCCTGGGGAGTGGTCATCGCGCGTCCTCCGTCTTTGGTCTGACTGTGACTGCTTTCGCAGTGTTAGCTGTCGTGCCACAAACGCCTACGCCGAACTCCCGCAAACTCTATCGCCGCTGGTCGCGTACAGAGGGCTCAACCCAGCCACCACCGGAGGACACCGCTAGTGTTGCTCGGGTGTCCGACAAATTCGTGGTGTGGATGGATTGCGAGATGACCGGCCTTCGTCTCGACAGCGACAAGCTGATCGAGGTGGCCGCACTCGTGACAGACAGCGACCTCAACATTCTGGGTGAGGGCGTGGATATCGTCATCCACGCCGACGACGAGGCGCTGGCCGCCATGCCACCGGTGGTCGCCGAAATGCATGCGCGTTCCGGTCTCACCGAAGAGGTGCGCCGCTCCACGGTCACCCTCGCCGAGGCCGAGCAGCAGGTCCTCGACTACATCCGTGAGTACGCGCCGCTCGCGGGCACGGTCCCGCTCGCGGGCAATTCGATCGCCACCGACCGTGGCTTCATCGCCCGCGACATGCCGCTGCTGGATACCCACCTGCACTACCGAATGATCGACGTGAGCTCCATCAAGGAGCTGTGCCGCCGCTGGTACCCGCGCATCTACTTCGGCCAGCCCGAGAAGGGGCTCACCCACCGCGCCCTCGCCGACATCAAGGAATCAATCCGCGAGCTCGAGTACTACCGCCGCACCGCGTTCGTCGCCGCACCCGGCCCGTCGACTGCCGAGATCTCCGCCATCGCCAACGAACTCGGCAACAACAAGAACGCAGCGGCCGCCCAGCCCGACGCCGAGTAACCCCGCCGCCGGCACCGGATCGGCGGAATCGCGAATGGCCCGGTGTTGCCGGGCGCACCGCAAACCCCGCGGCGCGCCAAAAGCCCAGTACAAACGGCACACCGATAACCGATTAGGGACTCCAGGGGGTTACACGCTAATATCTACCGCGCCGGTGATTCACCGGCGATGGTGGCTGTAGTTCAGTTGGTAGAGCACCAGGTTGTGATCCTGGCTGTCGCGGGTTCGAGTCCCGTCAGCCACCCTCTACGGGCCAGGTCAGAGCGGAAACATTCTGACCTGGCCCTTTTTGTCGACTCACGAGCAACCATGGCAAGTATTCAGGCCCGCAGGTGGCGGGGCGGCAGGCACATAATCATCGAGCACGTCCGCCTTATCCGGCACCTCAGCCGTCGGTCACAAACGCTCGTCGAGCCATTCGCGGACGACCTGCGCAGTGTGCTCGGAATCCCGGCCGACCAGACCGAAATGATCCGATCGCACGATCCGAAGATCGTGGGTGTCGTGGAACGGCCGCGTCTGCCAGCGGGCCGGGTCCCCGGCACCGGGGGCGAACGGCTCCGTGGCCCGAACGAACAACACCGGTACCTCGATCGGGGCGAAGTCCATGCCGGACATCACCGCGAGCCAGCGGCCCATGGCCGAGAGCCGGTCACCGGTGGGTCCGGCGATACCGGTCTCATCCACGAACATCTCGCGCAGAATCGTCTCGATCGGGACCGCCGGGTCATCGATCGGGAAGGTGTCGATCATCACCAGCGCGGCCAGCCGAGCCTCGGGGCTGCGTTCCAGGCGACGCGCGGCGGCATACGCCAGCGCACCACCCGACGAGTAGCCGAGCAGTACGAAGGGCTCGTCCGCTGCGGCACCGAGCACGCCGTCCACGACCGCGGTGAGAGCGGCTTCAGCGGAAGCAGGCAGTTTCTCGCCGGACGCAAAGCCGGGCAACGGCACTGCCGAGAAACGCACTGCGTCCCGGAAATGCGCGGCGAGCCGGGCATGCTGGTGGACACCGCCATTGGCCATCGGCGAGCTGAGGGCGATCAGCCGGATGCGGTGCGGTCCGTCGGTCAAGGTGGTTGCCGCAGGTAGCGGGCCACGATCGGCGCTGTCGGTGAAGGATGGCCGCAGGTCCGCGGCCGCGCGCATCACGCTGAAGGCCGCATCCGGGTTGCCTGCGGCGACTGCGTGCTGAACGACCGCTCGGACCGACTCCTCGTACCGCGATACTGTCGCGACCGGCTCGGTCTCCGGTGTGCGCGGCGGCCCGATCAGCTCATTCCACACTCGCATCGCGAGCGCACCGGGGGTCTCGGCGTCGAACACGGCCATGAGCGGTAAGCGGAGGCCGGTCGCCTTGTTCACGGCGTCGTGCAACTCCTTCGCCGACAGCGAGTCGAAGCCGATCTCCAGGAACTTGCGATCCAGCGCCACCGCCGCCGCATTTCGGTAGCCAAGCAACGCCGCGACGCGACCCGTGACCAGGTCCTCGATGAGCCGAACCTGATCGGCGCTGTCGAGTCCGGTGAGTTGGCGACGAAGCGAGTCCGATGATGTAGCGGCAGTCGCCACGGACCGGGTCGCCGGGACGGCAGACTCCGGCACGGGACGGACGAGCTCGCGCCAGATCGGCGCCGTTGGTGTCGAGCCGATCGCGGCGAGATCGACGCGCATCGCTGCCAACAGCGCCGGACCGGCGGTGAGTGCGGCATCGAACAGCGCGAGACCGTCCGCGTCGGAGAGTGCGAGTATGCCGTTGCGCGACATTCTGGCGTGATCAGCGGGGGTCAGCGTGCTCGTCATCCCGGTGGCCTGCGGCCACAGACCCCAGGCCACCGAAACCGCGGGGAGACCCCGCGCCCGGCGATGTGCTGCCAATCCGTCCAGATAGGCGTTCGCGGCACCATAATTGGCCTGGCCGGGACTGCCGAGCAGACCGGCGATCGAGGAGAACAAGACGAATACTCGGACCGGAAGGTCCTGGGTGAGCTCGTGCAGATGCCGCGCCGCATCGGCTTTCGACCACAGCACCTTCTCGATTCGATCCGCGTTCAGCGCACCGAGCACCCCGTCGTCGACGATCCCCGCCGCGTGTACGACACCGGTCAGCGGGTGTTGTGGATCGATGCCTGCCACTACTTCCGCGAGGGCGGCACGGTCGCCCACGTCGCAAGCGACGATGCGCACGTCGGCACCGAGATCCGCCAGTTCGGCACGCAGCGCCTGCGCACCGGGGGCATCGGATCCGCTCCGTGAGATCAGCACCAGGTGCCGCACGCGGTGCCGCTCGGCCAGGTGCCTGGCCATCCGCCGCCCGAGGCCACCGGTCCCGCCGGTCACGAGGACAGTGCCGTCGGTCGTGAGCAGAGCATCATCGGTGACAAACGCGGCGCCGTCGGGCAGGAGCGCGGGATCACTGACCACCAATGCGGCGCCACCCATAGCAGGCACAGCACCATCGGTCACCAACGCAGCACCATCAACCAACGCAGCATCACCGGTCACCAACGCAGCGCCACCGGTAGCGAGCGCAGCGCCGCCGGTCACGAGCGCAGCATCATCGGTCACCAGCGCAATACCGGTCACCAACGCAGCGCGGCCGGCATTCGCGGCTGTCTGTGTTCGGACTGCTCGCTGCCTGATCAGGCGAGGGACGAGAACCGAGTCGGCGCGAACCGCGAACTCGTTTTCCCCCACCGGCACTGCCCGCTCGAATGCGGCCGGGTCGTCGGTGTCGGCGAGGACGAACAGGCCCGGATGCTCCCGCTGGGCGGAGCGAACCAGGCCCCATACGGCGGCCTGCACGGGATCGGTGTCCTCGAAATCCGCCGTGGCCACGGCATTCCTGGTCAGCACGAGCAATCCGGCTTGTTCGACTACCTTGCGCTGCAGAGCGGTCAGCACGAGATTCAGCGCGGTTCGGAGCTCGGGCACGGCGCTGACGTCGAGCAGCTCACGGTCGTCGCCGGACCGTTGGCCCGCGTGCTTCCAGCCGATCCGGAACAGCGTGTTCGGCGCGATGGCGCTACCCGGTGGCATGCCGTCGGTGCGGCGGCAGATCAGCGACTCCACTCGTGCGACAGGCCTGCCGAGGTCGTCGGCGATATCCAGGGCGATCTCACCTTGTCGATCGGCCTCGGGACGCAACCGCACTCGCAACGCCGTCGCCCCTGTCGCGAAGAGGCTCACACCCCGCCAGGCGAACGGCAGCATTGGTCGTGGGCCAGGAGCCGACTCGCCCTGTCCACGAGCGGCACCCGCTCCGGGCCACTGCACCGCGGTATCGGTGTGGTCCTGCGTCACCACGATCGGATGCAACGCCGCGTCGAGCAGAGCGGGATGCAACAGGAAAGACCCGGTCGAAAGGTCATCGGGCAGTATGACTTCGGCGAAGAGTTCGGTGTCGCGCCGCCACAGTGCACTCAGCCCACGGAATGCCGGGCCGTGCGCGACACCCGCCTCGACGAGCGACTCGTACACGGTGTCGACATCGATGCGCTGCGCTCCCTGCGGCGGCCAGATGGCAGACCCGAACCCGGATACCGCGGTGTCCGTTTCCGGCACGAGCGCACCGGTCAGGTGCTCGGTCCAGGATTCCTGTCCGGTGATCTGCGAGTGCACCGCCACGACGACGCGCTTGTCCTCTTCTTCTGTCATCCGCAGCTGGAGTCGGACGCTGCCGCCCTCCGGCACCACCAGCGGGGCAGGCATGACCAGCTCGTCGACCCGGTGGCAGCCGAACCGTTGGCCGAGGTGTACGGCCAGCTCGACCAAGGCCGTTCCCGGCACCACAACCGCGCCGTGCACCCGATGATCGGTCAGCCAGGGCTGCTCGGCCAGCGAGATCAGGCCCGTGCAGGTCACACCCTGCCGGCCGGGGTGCTCGACGAGTGCCGCCACCAGCGGATGCGTGATGTCCTGTTGGCCGAGCCCGGCCGCGCTCGACTGTCTCGTTCGACCGACCCAGTAGTGACCACGCTGGAACGGATAGGTGGGCAGGTCGATGCGTCGAGCATCGCTGCCGTCGAAGAATCTCGTCCAATCGACCGGCAGCCCACGGACATACGCCTGAGCGAGCGAACCGGCGAACCGGCGCAGGCCGCCATGGCCGCGACGTAAGGTACCGACTGCCAGGCCGCCCTCGCCGACTGTCTCCTGCATCGCGGTGGTCAGCACCGGGTGGGGCCCGACCTCGATGAAATGGTTGAACCCCGCGGCCGCAAGCGATTCCACGGTCGCGGCGAATTGCACCGGGCGGCGCAGGTTGTCGTACCAGTAGCCTGCGTCGGCATCGCGGCCGGTCATCGGTTGGCCGGTAACCGTCGAATACCAGGGAATGTGCGCCGGCTGCGGGCTCAGTTCGGCCAGGTCTGCCAGCAGCCGGTCACGGATGGGCTCGACATACGCCGAGTGCGACGCGTAGCCGATCGGCACAACGTGGGCCGACTTGCCCGTATCGCGGTAATCCTTCGCCAGTGCGGTGAGAGATTCGGCATCTCCCGCCAGCACGGTCGAGGAGAGACT
Organism: Nocardia sp. NBC_00403; assembly: GCF_036046055.1. Classification (NCBI taxonomy): domain Bacteria; kingdom Bacillati; phylum Actinomycetota; class Actinomycetes; order Mycobacteriales; family Nocardiaceae; genus Nocardia; species Nocardia sp. NBC_00403. The sequence continues at coordinate 2,863,037 of NZ_CP107939.1, read as the reverse complement.
GTTGCGCGCGGCGATGCTCACCGCCGGGTAAGCGGCAAGATAGTGCTCGACGTCCTCGACCGATCCGACCGACAACATCATGCCGCTCAACTCGGTGCACAGTTCGCCTCGGCGGACGACGGCTCGGATCGCGTCACGCAAGGACAGGACGCCTGCGATGTGCGCGGCAGCGATCTCGCCCTGAGAATGACCGATCACGGCGGCAGGCTCGACGCCGTGGTGCTGCCACAGCCGGGCCAGCGAAACCGTGACTGCGAAGAGCACCGGTTGCACGACTTCGGTTCGGCGCAAGGCTGATTCATCGGCGATGACCTCGGTCAACGACCAGTCGACGAACTCCGACAGCACGTCCTCGCACTCGGCCATCGCGGCCGCGAAGACCGGGGCCGAAGCGAGCAGTTCGGCCCCCATCCCGGCCCATTGGGCCCCGTGCCCCGGGAAAACGAACACCGCTCCCCCGCTGAGGTCGGCATGCCCCGTGACCGCGGCGCCGGGTATCCCCGACATCAGCGCGGCCAGGTCGTCACGATCGGCGTCGAGCACGACCGCCCGATGCTCGAACGTCGCGCGGGTCGTGGTCAGGGAGTAGCCGACATCCGTTGGTACCGCGCCTGCGCTCAGGAGGGCATCGAGCCGTCCCGCCAGAGCTGCCAGAGCCGCTGTTGTCGATGCCGAGAAGACCAGCGGCACAACCGGATTCGGCGGGCACGCGAAGCGCTCATCCGTTCCGCTGCCCCGCTCGGTGCCGTGATGTCCACGATCGTCCCGTCGGGTGGCACCCTGTCCGGTGCTGTCCGAGCCCCGGTTGCGGTGTCCAGCGCCACTCAGATCACGGTCGCCGCGTCCGGTGCCGCGCAGATCACGGTCGCCGCGTTCGGTGCCGCGCTGTCCGGTGTCACCCCGTCCGGGCCCGTCCCCCTCGGTACCGCGCTGTCCGGCGGCACCCCCTCCGGGCCCGTCCCCCTCGGTACCGCGCTGTCTGGTGTCACCGCCTCCGGGCCCGTCCCCTTCGGCGCCGTCCCGTCCCTGCCCGTCCCGTTCGGACGGAGCTTGTTCGAGGATGACGTGTGCGTTCGTGCCGCTGATTCCGAACGCGGAAACGCCCGCGCGGCGCGGTCTTCCGGTCTCCGGCCACGGCACTGCTTCGGTGGCCAGGCGCACCGCGCCGACAGCCCAGTCCACGTGCGGGGAGGGCTCGTCCACATGCAATGTCTTGGGCACCAGCCCGTTCCCCATTGCCATGAGCATCTTGATGGTGCCGACAATGCCTGCGGCAGCCTGTGCGTGCCCGAGGTTCGATTTCATCGAACCGAGCAGCAGCGGCCGCTCGCGGTCCTGCCCATACGTCGCCAGGATCGCCTGCGCTTCGATCGGGTCACCGAGCGTGGTGCCGGTGCCGTGCGCTTCGACCGCGTCGATATCGGACGGATCCAGCTCGGCGTCGGCCAGTGCCCGACGGATAACTCGTTGCTGTGCATGGCCGTTCGGCGCGGTCAACCCATTGGAGGTGCCGTCGGAGTTCACGGCGCTGCCGCGGATGACGCCGAGCACACGATGGCCGGCCCGGCGCGCGTCGGAGAGCCGTTCGAGGACGAGGACGCCGACCGCTTCACCCCAGCCCGTCCCGTCGGCCGCGGCGGCGAAGGACTTGCATCTCCCGTCGGCCGCGAGGGCGCCCTGTCGAGCGAACTCCGCGAACGTGGCCTGCGTCGACATCACCGTCGCACCGCCGACCAACGCCATCGAGCATTCCCCGGCCCGCAGCGATCGGGCCGCGAGATGGAGCGCGACGAGGGAGGAGGAGCATGCCGTGTCCACGGTGAGCGCCGGGCCGCGTAGCCCGAGCACATAGGAGATCCGGCCGGAGGCGACGCCGCCCGCATTGCCGGTCATCGCACCGACGTCGGAATTCGTGACCGACTCATAGGTGCGTGGCAGGTAGTCCGAGGCCATGGCACCGACGAAGACGCCGGTCTCGGTGTCCCGCAACGAGTTCGGGTCGATCCCGGCGTGTTCCAGTGCCTCCCATGTCGTTTCCAGCAGGAGTCGTTGCTGCGGGTCCATAGTCATGGCTTCGCGCGGTGAGATCCCGAAGAAGGCGGAGTCGAACCAGGCAGCGTCGCGCAGAAAGCTGCCCCGCCGGGTGAAGGTGGCGTCCGGGTCGAAACCCCAGCCGCGATCGGTGGGGAACTCGCCGAGTGTCTCCCGTCCCGCCACCAGCAGTTCCCAGAACTCATCGGGAGACGTCGTGTCGCCGGGCAACCGGCATCCCATGCCCACGACGACCACTGGGTCCTGGGCGGCCGGTCGTGCGTGGTTCGAGGTGGCCGGGGTGCCGACCGGCGACTTTTCGGCCAGTAGCTCACAGAGGTGCCGAGCGAGCAGGTTCGGGGTCGGTAGGTCGTAGGCGGTGGTCGCGGGCAGGGCGAATCCGATGGCCTCGGACACGGCGGCACGCAATCGCACCGCGGTCAGGGACTTCATGCCGAAATCGGTGAAAACCTGGTCGGGCCCGATCGATCCGGGATCTCCCAGCACCACACGCACCTGTTCACGAACCAGGTCGAGGGCGTGCCGCAGCCGTTCGGACGGCGGTAACGCCAGCATGCGGCGCACCCAGACCGACTGCGCGCGTGAAACATCACCGTCCAGCATCGCGGCGAGTCTGCGCCTGGCGATCTTGCCGGTCGGCGTGCACGGTATCTCCTCCTGCACGATCAGCTCGGCCGGAATCTTGTACTCCGCAACACCTTTGGCCGCCAGATGCGCGGTGACCTCACGCAACGTGAGCGCCGCGCCCGCGCGCAAAGTCACTACGAGACAGGGGTATTCGCCGAGACGGTCGTCCGGGCGCCCGACCACGGCGAGCAGCCGCGGCCCCGGCAGGTCATCGAGCAGCATCTCGATCTCGGATGCGCTGAACTTCACACCACCGACGTTGATCACTTCGGCGTCCCGGCCGCGGAAGGCGACTGTGCCGTCCTCGTTCAGGACGGCACGGTCTCCGGTGCGCAACCATCCGTCGACGGTCAGCGCGTTCCTCGTCAGTTCCGGTTCCTCGAAATATTCGGTGAACATCGAGGGGCCGCGGAATTGGAGCTCCCCGGTTTCGCCTGTACCGCAGGGATTTCCGGCTTCGTCGACGACCCGAACCTGGCCACCGGTAACCGGACGGCCGACCCCGCTGGTCGCCGCATGCAGGGGATCATCGGGCCGCGTGTACAGGCCGGCGCCCACCTCGGACATGCCCCAGTGCGAAATCACGCGTGCACCGAGCAGCCGCCGGGCGTCTTCGACGAGCGGGGCGGGGATGGCCGCGCCACTGGCCCGCACCTCCGTCAGCCGAATCCCACCGTCGTCGCCGGACGCTCCCAGCTGGGACACGATGTCTCGGATCTGCGCCGGAACTGCGTAGAGCACCCCTGCCTCGCTCGCGGCTGCCAGCCGCAGCAATTCCCGCACGTCCCAGCCGCGCAGCAAGGCCTGGCGCCCGCGGGTCACGAGGCTGACGTGCACCGAGAGCAGCCCGAACAGATGGGTGAAGAGGCTGGCGCTGATGATCGTGTCGGTACCGCGAGCACGACCGTCGGCAGCCACCGTGACGGCGTTCGATATGAGGGCGTCATGGGTGTGCACACAGATCTTCTGGCGCAACGAGGTCGTACCGGACGACGGGAGCAGCACGAAGGGGTCGTCCGGGCCGACCTGCACCGGCAGCGGGGTCGTCCCCGCCCACCGCCGCGCCATATCCTCCAGTGCCAGAACATCATTCGGTGCGAAGTCCGCGTCCCCGACAACCAGCACGTGCGTCAGCGCCGGGGAGCCCGCACGGAGCTCGGCGAGCAGTCCGTGCATGCGATCGGCGGTGCCGACCAAGGTGGCTGCCCGAGTCCTGGCGAGTAGCGAGCGCAGTTCGTTGGCCCCGAGGCCCATGTGCAGCGGAAGCATGGTCGCGCCCGCGGCGGCGACGGCGACATGAACGGTGAGGAACTCCCAGCAGTTGGGCAGGTGCACGGCGACCACGTCGCCTTGACCGATGCCGAGATCCTGCAATCCACGCGCCAGCGCATGGGCCTCGGCGCGCCACTGCGCCCAGGACCGGTAGCCGCCGTCCACAAAGACCGCCGGTTGCGCACCCCCGGCATCGGCGGCGGCTTCGAACAGCGACGGAAGTGTGTGACGCATGGATACTCCCGATGAGATCGGTGCGGCGGTGATCAGTGCCCGAGGCTGCCGCGCAGCGGCTTGCCCATGGCGGACCGAGGAATGGTGGTAAGCGCCTCGATGCGGCGGATCTTCTTGTACGGCGCCACCCGCTCGGCGACGTAGGCCGACACGTCATCGAGCGGGACATCGGCGTTCAGGACCACGTAGGCCACCGGGATCTCCCCGGCGATCTCGTCCGGCACTCCCACCACCACCGCGTCGGCGACGTTCGGATGACCGAGCAGGATCGCTTCGAGCTCGGCGGGCGCAACCTGATGCCCCTTGTACTTGATGAGCTGCTTGGCCCGACCGGTGATGGTGACGTATCCCCTGGCATCACGGCGACCGATGTCGCCGGTGTGCAGCCAGCCGTCCTCGTCGGTGACCGGAACGATCTGGCCGTCGCCCTGCACGAAGCCCGGCGAAACCTGTGGACCGCGGATCCAGATCTCACCGGGATCGGCTTCGTCGACATCGAGGCCGGTGTCGGGATCGACGAATCGGGTCTGTGTTCCCGGCACCGGCAGACCGATCGATCCCGCCGGGCCTGGATCGATGTCGGGCGGGGCGTAGGTGCAGCAGGCTTCGGTCATGCCGTAACCCTGCACAACCGGGGCTCCCAGGATTTGTGCGCAAGTCGCCGCGACTTCGACGGGCAGTGGCGCACCGCCCGAGTAGACCAGCCGCACGCTGCTGGTGTCGTAGCGTTCGACGTCGGGGAACCTGGCAAGTTCGGCGAGCACACTCGGCACCAGGTACGCGACGGTGATGCGCCGACGTTGGATGGTGTCGAGCAGGTCCGCGGCGGTGAACGGAGTGGCCACCGTGACAACCGTCGCCCGGACCCGCAGCGTGCTGTTCAGCGGATGGAGCATCCCGTACACATGTCGGAACGGAGTGAGACCGAGCACGACGTCCTGCGCCGTCAGCCGGTGCGCGAGATCGATCTGCACGAGATTCGCGGCGATATTACGGTGAGTCAGCACGATCTGCTTGGGCTCGCCCTGGGTCCCGCTCGACGCGATCAGCATCGCCGCACGGTCACCGCCGACGGCCGCGGGAACGGTCGTCGTGGCCTCGGCGAGCATCACGCCCCACCCGACCACGTCGGCGCTCCGCTGCGCCGGAACCATGCCGTCGTCGTCGATCACCACCACGTGCTCGAATCGCTCCGCCAAGCGCTCTCGCGCGAGCGTATGCCACACTGCACCGGTCACGACGGCGAAGCCGGCCGGCGTACGGGCGAGCGCGGCCTCCCATTCGTCGGTGGCGCCCAACGGATCCAGCGCAAGAACCACACCGCCGACGAGCAACGCTCCGTAGTACGCGGCGATGAACTCGGCGCCGTTAGGGCAAATCACCGCCACATTCGCACCGGGGTGCAGCCCGCGCTGAACCAGCGCGGCCGCGAATCGCCTTGCGGCGAAGATGAGTTCGCGATGACGGTAGGTCCGGCCGGTCGAGTGTTCGATCAGGGCGACACCGTCCCGGTCACCGGCTCCCCACACGAATTCGGCGAGGTTGCGCTGCCCGACGGCAGCGGCGACATCGAAATCCATTGCGTTCACTGGGGATTCCATCCACCTTCGGGGATCGTCATCGTGAACGCACCGCAACTGAAGCTCAGCCCGAAAGCCACGAGCAGGCCTTGTCCGGCCGGGCGGTGCACCGGCTCCGCCACCATGAGGGGAACCGAACATCCGAGGGTGTTGCCGTGGTCGCGCAGCACTCGATACGACGAGGCGACAGCCTCGCTGTCCTTGTCGACGCCGAACTCGGCGCACAGTGCGTCGACGATGCGCATGCTGCCGGTATGCAAGAGCAGCGCCGAGGCGTCAGCGGGCTTCGACAGCTCGCAGGAGTCGTCCTCCAGTGTCATGCGCACCGTCTCACTTGCGTAGTGGGCGCCACGCGGTGTGACATCGGGACTCAGTGTGTAGATGCGACGCCCGTACACCACCGGGATGTCCGAGCCGCCGTCCGGAACGGTGCCGAGTTCGGCGTCCGACGCCAGCTCGTTGGTCAGGTTGGCCACCGGGCCGAACGATGGCCCGTCGCCCTCCGCGCCGAACACCATGGCCACGGCCGCGTCCGCAAACAGAAACCCGTGCATGACGTCCACGGTGCCCTGACGTTGCTGCGGTCCCACTTCCGAGAAATGTGAGTAGAAGCCGGGAAGCACCGGAGACAATGGCGTGATCGCTTCCATGAAGCAGACCAGGACCCGCTTCTCCGGGTTGCACGTGAGGAACCATCTCGCCGTCTCGACGGCCTTCGCCATTGCCGAACAGCCCATATATTCGATGCTCAGATTCGGCGCGGTCCGCGGCAGTTCCGGCATCCGCGCGAATATGTCGCAAACCAAGCTCGGTAGCAGTCGCCCAGGAGTACTGCTCACGCCGAGCACGAGGCCGATCGAGTCGGGCGAAACATCAGCTTTGGCAAGGCATTTGCGAGCCGCCCGGACCGCGAGATCGGCTGCGGCGATGTCCAGCTGCGGTTCGGCGCCCCCGAACAGCACATCCGGATAGTTGGCGAGCACCGAGTGCCGCTGCTCGATGCCGAGGCTTCCGAGCATTGCCCCGAGCTTGTCGGACAAATGCCCGTGACTGGCGGCGAGTAACTCCTCGGTCGAATATTGATGAGGGGGAACCTCAGTGGCGATAGCAACGAGGTATGGGTCAATTACGGCCGCGGTCATGCCTTTTCACCTATGCCTTTGTACAGACGTAGCGAAGTGTTTGACGAATACCCGATCGTCGAACGTATGGGATCTGATAATCACCCTCCAGTGCGGCACTGTCAACCAACAGAACACGACGATAACCCCACTCAATCGTGATGTCCGACACATGAATTCGCATACGTACGCATACCGACATCTTCGATAACCAAAAGTTAACGATACGTATTAGATATGACCAATTCTTTGCGCACCCAGAAGTCGATTCTGCCGCTATCTCGAGTAGACAGATCAAAGAAATAGGTGCAGGATGATGCCGCAAGGGGCGAATCATCAAAAAGATAAACGGGTTTGGGTCCAATGCATGAGATGGAAGCCGCGACCGCGTTTCCCCGCGAGAAGAATCCCATCGGCGCGGCGCGGTGCCGACCGCGTCTCGGCCAGCCCGAATTGGCGGCACCGACTGGTGGAGCACGGTTCGCCGATCCGACCACTCGAATGCTCGTCACCAACACGAACCTGACCACACCGGCGCTGGAAGCAGCGCTCGACACCACATTGCGGGTGCGGGTGCTGCGCCAGGACATCATGTCCGCCGATCGGCTGCCCGACACCGTTCGAGCACCGTTGCAGTTACCGTCCGGCACCGAGGTGATGGTCCGGCGATCATGCTTGCTCAACCCGGATTCGATTCCGGTATCGGTCAATTACGTCGTCAGCGCCGTAGGTGTGGGCGCGCAGCACAAGCTCGACAGCGTCGACACCGCCATCGGACACAGCCTGCAGGCCCGACAGGTCGCCCAACGCCGCGAGTTGCTGCGGGCGGGCTTGGCACGATGGCCTGATCAGCGGGTGTGCGCATCTCGGTCCTACATCATGCGGGTCGACACGGGCCCACTGTGCTACATCCGGGAGAGCTTCAATCCTGGCCTGATCTCACCCGAACTCCTCGTCGAATATCCCGAGCTGCCATGGGATGACGAGCCGGTATCGCCGTCGCGCTGGACCGGCGAACCGACCACAGCACCGCTATGGCTGGACGCCGCCCGTGCCGATGCCGATCAGCTGCGCGAACTGCCCCCGCTCGTAAGTGTCGACGAATGCGACGCTCTCACATCCGAACTCGCCATGGTGACGACCGGACAAGCGTTCGCATTGCATGTGGGCGACTCTGTCGAAACACCCGCCAACGGCCGCGCAGGCACGCTCATTGCCGGCCAGGCGATGGCGGCGGCCGCCGCCGCGGTCCTGGCATTCGGATCGGGTCGGCGCATCGTGACGATCAGCCGGATCGCCGATCAGCGCGCACGGCCATGGTCTGCGCCCAACCCCGATCCTCAGGAGATGCTGTCGACGTATCTCCATGCGGCAGCGACGCTCAATCACCTTCGGACCCATCCGGTGGCGCCGCCGGCACCGGCGGTCGCGCTATTGGATCACGCTGCCGACGCCGGCCCGAATCCGTTGTCGGCGGAACTATTGCGCAACGTTGCCGACATGTTCGCGGGCGCCACCACCGCACCGCCCGGCGGCCGCCAGCTGCACAGTCTGGTGCCACGGCTGTGGACCTCACACGAGGCGCTGCTGCCTTACGCACACGCGCTGACGCGCCGCCATGACGACGGCCGCTGGTGGGCAGGCTCCGCCCACCTACTGTGGGTCGGCGACCACACCGGCAGCGAGGCTCAGCTGCGGCTCGCGACCGCGATCGACAACCCGATCGCCGTCACCGTCGGACCGACGGCCGAGCCGGACGACATAGCCGCGCTGTGCCTGCGGCTCAATCCCGACAAGATCCCCGGCAGACTCACGCTGATCGCCCGCCTCGACACCGCGCTGCTGCCGCCGCTGCTGGCGGCCGCCACGGCCACCGGAGTGCCGGTCGCCTGGGTCTGCGATCCGATGCCCGCCGCCGCTCACCGCACCGGCCGTGGACTCGAGACCACCGACTTCGAGGCGATCGCCCTCGAAATACACGGTTTCTTCGACGCATGTCGGCGCGTGGGCGTGATCCCCGGCGGTCTGCGCCTGGCGGTGTCGCGGCGGCTGAACCCCGCCCAGGCGCTGCACTGCGTCACCATCGCGCACGACGAGCTCTACTCCCTTCCCAGCATCGCGTCCTGAAGCCCTTTTCCATAGAGAGAGAAATGACCGACATAGCGCAAGAGACCGCAGGCCACCCCGATCTGATCGGCGGTCCGTCCACCACCGAGCTGGCCGGAACGGTTATCGAGTACCGGTACACGACCGGCAACCACTACCGCATGACATTCACCGCAGACAGCCTCGGCTTCGTCCTGCTCAGCGACCCCAACCGGCACGCGGTCGACGCAATTTCCTACCGTGCGCGCAAGCTGCGCGAGGACTTCTACCTGGTCTGCTGGACCCTGAAGCCGGGCATCCATGTGGCACTGCTGCTGGATTTCGAGCAGCGGCAGGTCCACGTCACCGCGATGATGCCGCCCAACCAGTGGGAATTCTTCGATATCGGCGAGATCCTTCAGGCAGAGCGCGCGTCCTGAGCGCTGACCACCCTGCGCGACAGGCAGATTCGCTGTCCCGCAGCCCCCTCGTCGTCGAGAACGGCGACTTCGCCGATTGTCTGACAGACCTCCGTTTCACTCCGTAGACTGCGGCGCGAGGGAGATGTCGCCAGGCATCGCCCTGGTTGACAAGAAAGACAACAGTTCGTGATGCGTGCCACAGTTATCGCGGCCCTCGTCGGCGCAACATTGCTGACCGGAGCCACCGCAACGGCCGCCGCGGATCCCGGAACACCGATGGAGTCGACCGGACTGGAGTCCTCGACCGGATCGGGCAGCACCGGATCGGCGGGCGGGGTGACCACAACCGGGTCCTCGGGCACCGGGTCCGCGGGCGCGGCCTTGGCCGCTTTCGAAAAGCTCCTCTTCGGCGGCCCACTGCTGTGCGCCGCGTTGGGCAGCGCGATCAACGCGAATCTCACCTGCCCGGGCACGCCAGGACCTGTCATCCCCTGATTTCCGCCCGACCCAGGACATGAGAAGGCCCCCGGCGCGACCTAGGTTCACGCGATCGCCGGGGGCCTTCTCCTTCGTCACCGGACGTCGGCGTTGCCCGCCTTCCATTCCGGCCACGCAATGTTCCAGTCACCGAGGCCGTCGACACCCGACAGGGTGCCGCCCACCGTGTTCTTGACGATGGTGATATCGCCGCGCTTGGCGTTCTGATAGACCCACTGGGCGTTGGCCGGACTCAGGTTCAGACAGCCGTGGCTGGTGTTCGAATACCCCTGCTGACCGACCGACCACGGCGCGGAATGGAAGAAGATGCCGCTGTAGGAGAGGCGGGTCGCGTAGTCGACCGGAGTCTTGTAGCCAGCGGACGAACCCACCGGAACGCCGTAGGTCGAGGAGTCCATGATGATCTTCTCGAACCGGTCGCTCACGATGTAGACACCGTTGTCAGTGGGCGTGCTCGACTTGCCCATCGAGGTCGGCATGGTCCGCACGACCTGGCCGTTCTGCTCGACGGTCACCTGCTTGGTGTTGTCGTCGGCGGTGAAGACCACCGCGTCACCGACGGTGAAGAAGGAGTGGATGTTGTCCTGGCCGAACAGGCCGTTGCCCAGATTCTTGCCATAGACATTCACCTCGACGGTGACCTTGGTACCCGGCGCCCAGAAGTGCTCGGGCCGCCACCGGACCTCACGGTTGTTCACCCAGTAGAACGCGCCCTCCACCGCGGGCTCGGTGGTGATCTTTATCGCATTCTGGGCGGCCTTGCGGTCGGGGATGTTCTCGTCGAACTGCACCGCGACCGGCTGCCCGATGCCGACCACCTCACCCTCACCCGGCAGCAGGTAGGGATGGGTCTGGCTGTCCGGCGAACTGGTGGTGAAGCTCAAGGTGGTGGAGTTCGCCCCGCCGAGGCCGATGGCGTCGGCGCGCAGCCGGTAGGCCTTGCCGTAGCCGAGCACCTCGGTGGTCTCCCAGGACCGGCCATCGGCGGCCAGCTTGCCGCTCACCGACTCGCCCTGCGGGTTGAGCAATGTCACTGCGGTGAACTTGCCGTCGTCGGCCTTGAAGACCATCGGCATACCCGGCGAAACCCCCACGTCACCGTCCTTGACCGGGGACAACAGCTTCGGCTTGATCAGTTCGGTGATGGGGTTGCGATCGATGGCGACCTGCGAGCTGTCGGCGCTGCCCGACGAGCACGCCGATAAGACCAGCGCGAACACAGCGAACACGACCAGAGGTGCGGTGACTTTCCCCATCGTCCGATGTCGACCCTGCGCAACGCTCATCTCAACCCCGTTTCAAGTCCCGGTGCGCCAAGAAGCGCACCGATGGCTTCGGATCCAACCGATTGCTAGCTCAACCCACCGCGCCGGCGGGATCGGTCGAGACCACGCCCGATATTCTGCCAGCTCCGCAAGCCCGAACAAACGCGAACGCAGCGTCGACGCAGGCGAGTCCACCGGTTAGATCCCGACTACCCCACCGGGCGTTAACACCCCTCGCGAACTCGACCGACGCCCCCGGCCGGATATCGATTTCACTTCTGCGCCCTCGGCCTGTTAATGTCTGTCCCGCACCGGAACACGGAGCAAGCGCCATTAGCTCAATTGGCAGAGCAGCTGACTCTTAATCAGCGGGTTCGGGGTTCGAGTCCCTGATGGCGCACAGCAAAACCAAATCCCTCCTCGACACCATGTCGGCGGGGGATTTTTTGTTGCCAACAATCAGATCACGCCGGGTGTGTCCTTCGCCACGCACGACACCATCGGGTGCGATCAGCCGGGAATGGGACCGCGCGCGGACCGGATCTCGATATCACCGCGTGGAGACGACCGATTGGTTCGAGCACGATCGCCACTCTCCACCGCCAATGACCGCGAGACATCGACATCGTTGCCACCGCAGTCGATTTCGGAGGCGGAGCTGGAGCTCCACACGACCATGCCGTGGCATCGGATGAATCTGTTCCACGAGGCCGTCACGCACTGCGCAGAAGAAGCGGTGCTGAATGCGCTCCTGGTGAATGACCGGCCGCGATCACCACCTCCCATCCGCCTTGCCCCACGGCCCACAGCTCATCGGCCGCTGAACACCCGCGGAACAGTTCGGCCGCGGCCAGGGTTGAGCACCGTTGCTACGACAAGGAGGCAGTAATGGCAGTAACGGTAGAGCTGACCCGTTTCACGGTGGCGCCGGACAAGGTCGAGGAGATGCTGGCCGCCAGGCCGGGGATGGTCGCGGATTTCGATGCCGACCGCGAGGGGTTCCTGGGAGCCCGGCTGGTTCGCCTGCCGAATGACGAGTGGCTCGACGTGGTGGAGTGGCGCTCCGAGGCGGATTTCACCGCCTCCCGCGCCAAGGGCCCGAACCTGCCCGGCATCGCTGCATTCTTCGCAACGATCTCCGGCCTGGTGAGCGACGAGCTCGGCACCCTGGCCTGATTACCTCGACGGCCTGGCAATCCAGGTGCTGGATTGCCAGGCCGCCACCCGCCCCCCACTCGTGCCGAGGGGCCTCAGCTCGCCCAGGGCGGGGTCAGGCGGGTGCCGTCGGCGAGCTCTGCGGCGAATCCGACCGGAACGGTCACCACCAGCGCTGCGGGCTCCGATCCGGTGTTGTCCAGGCTGATGGTCGAGCCTGCGGGCGCGATGGCAGCGTCACCGGGTTCCAGCGCCGACGCCTCGCCGTCGATGTGCAGCGTCACCGTGCCCCTGATGACGACAAAAGCCTCCTCACGCAGGATCTTGTGGCCTACTCCCACCGTGCCCGGATCGATTCCGGTCTGCCAGACGCACAGTTCGGTGCTGCCCGTCTCGGGACGGATGTAGGAGGTGAAGCGGGCGTTGTGCATTTCGTGGACCTGGGCTTCGGCGGCACGGATCACAGGCATGTCTTGCTCCTCAATTTGGTCAACTAGATTGACTAGATAGTCAAGCATGTTGACCACATGTGTCAAGATGGAATTCATGACGGACCCGAAGCCCGCTTCGACACCGCGCCCGGGGCAGGATCTCGCCCTGCTGCTGCTCGCGGCGGGCGCGGCGGCGACGGATGCGATCCACAACGGCGTCCAAGCGGCCGGATTCGACGATGTACGACCCGCCCATGGGTTCGCGTTCGTACGAATGGCACCGAATGGCGCGACCGTCGGCGAGCTCGCGGAGCACCTCGCGGTGACCAAGCAGGCGGCAAGTCAACTGGTGGACGAATTGGTGCGCAAGGGATACGCCGAACGCAATCCGCATCCCGACGACGCCCGCGCGCGACTGATCACATTGACCGAACAAGGATGGGCCTGCACGCGTGCGGCCGATGCCGCTGCGGCGAATTTCGCCGCACAATGGACGGCCGTTCTCGGCGATTCCAAGATCACCGAATTACGTAACGCATTGGCTCGCGTCGTGGCCCCCGGAAGGGTGCGTCCGGCGTCTTGGTAGGGCACAAAACGATAAAGGTGTCGTGCGTTACCGTTATATTTACGTGACCTGCATCACATTGAGTTTAGGGGCAAACTCCCCGCATACATAGGGTGTCGACCTGCATGATCTTGGTCATCCAAGATCGAAAAATCCCCCGATTCATCTTTCGTTTACCCTCTGTTAACCAGTCGTGACCATCCTGAGATCAGGTCAAGAACAGACCGGCAGTTTGGTTAGGCCGCGGAGTAATCCACGGACATTCGGAAAACGACCGCAACAGCAAGATGTTCACTCGCGGTCACTGGAGTACCGCGCGGCACCGAAGGGTACCGCAATACTCCCTTTCGATGACAGCGGCACCCGTGGGGCCATTGCCCCGGGTACCTGAGCCGCCCGCACGGGGAACCGAATCCCCGTCTTTCACAACAAAATCCGAAAACCGCATAAAAACCGAATTCGGCGAGCAACTACACCTGACGCCCGCCATGGATCCGTGTTGCCAGGCATGCCCGGATCGAACCCCAGTCCCCGAACAAGGAACCGATTTCGCAATGCATGACAGACGCTTCTTCTCCTTCCACCGTCCCTCACTCCGCGAAGGCTTCACCTTCGCGATCGCCGCAGCGGGCATCATCGCCGTCGCTGCTTCTTCCGCAGTGTCCGTGGCAGACGACAGCGTCCCGTCTCGCGTCGCCATGGTCGCCGAGGAGCAGGCCGCCCCCGTGGCCGCCGCCCCAGTGGCCGATGCGGCGGCACTGCCCGCGCTGCCCGAGCTTCCTGCCCTGCCCGCGCTGCCCGCCCTGCCTCCGATGCCCGAAGTGCTCCCGCCGCCGCCCGCTCCGGTCTACGAGAACAACCTCAACGGCTGGATCCTGCAGGCCCTCGACATCATGCACGCCAGGAACATCCCCGGCAGCTACGACGGCATCTACCGCAATGTGATGCGCGAGTCCGGCGGCGACCCGCACGCCATCAACCTGTGGGACTCCAACGCCGCCGCGGGCATCCCCTCGAAGGGTCTGCTGCAGGTCATCGACCCGACCTTCAACTCCTACCACGTCGACGGCACCCCCTTCGACATCTGGGACCCGGTCGCCAACATCACCGCGGCCTGCAACTACGCGGCCAACCGGTACGGCTCGATGGACAACGTGAACTCGGCCTACTGATCCGACAGCACGCAAGAACAACGCCTCCCCGGCGATAGCCGGGGAGGCGTTGTCGTCCGCTAGGGTCGACCGGGACCAACCACCACCGATGCGGAATGCGCCATGACCGATTACGCCCACTCCGACTCCGCGTCGAAGAGTCGCGCCGAGAAGGCGCGCCGGCTCGCGGGCTACATCTGGGATCGCGGAATCACCGGAGCCGAACTGCTGGCCATGCCTGCGGCGCTGCGGCGCAAGCTCGCGCGTGCCGCGGCAACGAATCCGCCGAGTACCGACGAGACCTGGGCGGCCGTCGCCCGACTCCTCGACGACAAGGACGCCTGGGCCGGGCACCATCCGAATCACGCTGCGGCACAGCGCAACCACACCGACGAGAAGCTGATGTGGGTGAAACCGCCGATCACACCGTGGTGACGGCGCTCAGAGGTTGAGGCCGGTGCTGCACTCGGCCTCGGCCACCACCTTGTCCGCGAGCGCCCGCAGCGCCCTCGCCTCCTCGGGCGTCAGCACGTCGATGAACAGGCGACGGACCAGATCGACATGGTTCGGTGCGGCGCGTTCGAGCGCTTCTCGCCCGGCCGCGGTGAGTTCCACCAGGATGCCGCGGGCGTCTTCCTGCGCGGTGCGGCGTTCGACGAGCCCACGGGCGGCCATGCGAGCCAGATGCTTGGAGAGCCTGCTCTTCTCCCAGCAGATCTCCGCGCCGAGTTCCTTGGCGCGTAGGCAGCCGTCCGGCGCGGCCGACAGCGGCACCAAGATCTCGTAGTCGGCCGGCGACAAGCCGTCCTGGGCGAAGCCCGCGGCCAGCGCCGCGTCCATTCGCTGGCGCAGCCGGATGAAGGCTTGCCAGGTCGTTTGCTCGTCATCGCTCAACCATCGGACCACGGGAATTATCCTAACCAGTCTTTGGTTGACATGGACACCAAAACTTTCCAGGAGGTGCACATGCCCGCCATCACCGTCCCCGACATCATGGTTCTGCCCCGCCTGCCCAGGCCGACCGAGCCGACGCGCAAGCGTCCGGTGCGCAGCATCAGCACCGCGCAAAAGCAGCGCGAAGGCGCGGGCTTCGAAGTCCGACGGCCGTTCCCGAGCATGGATCTGCGCTCGGCCGACCCGTTCATCCTGCTCGACCAGATGGGTCCGGTTGCTTATGAGCCGCACGAGGCCAAAGGCGCGCCGTGGCATCCGCACCGCGGCTTCGAGACCGTCACCTACATGCTCGACGGCACCATGGTGCACCACGACTCCAACGGCGGGGGCGGCGTCATCAGCGAGGGCGACACCCAGTGGATGACCGCGGGTTCCGGCATCCTGCACGACGAGGTGCCGCCGGAAGAGCTGGTCGCCTCCGGCGGCTGGTTCCACGGCGTCCAACTGTGGGTGAACCTGCCGCGTGCGCTGAAGATGGCCGCACCGCGCTACCAGGATCTGCGCGGTTCCGAGCTGACATTGGTGAGCTCCCACGACGGCAGCGCGCTCGTACGACTGATCGCCGGCGAGATCGGCGGATTCGCGGGCCCCGGTTCGACCTACACCCCCATCGCGTACGCGCACGCCTCCATCAGCGCTGGCGGACAGCTGGAAACACCATGGCCGCAACAATTTACGGCGATGGCATACGTGTTGTCCGGCAGCGGCACCGTCGGCGCGGAACGCAGGCCGATCGGCGAGGGCCAGCTCGCGGTCTTCGGTCGCGGCGACTCGATCACTGTCTCGGCCGATGCCCGACAGCACGATCGGACCGGCGATGTCGAGGTGTTGCTACTCGGCGGCCGGCCCATCAATGAGCCCGTCGTCCAATACGGCCCCTTCGTGATGAACAGCCGCGCCGAAATCATCCGAGCCGTCGAGGATTTCCAAGCCGGACGAATGGGAAATATCCCGGCCGAACACGTGGTGGGAAAGCACCTCGGCACGTAATTGCGGCATTGCGCGGACAACATTCGCATGCAGCCCGGTTGACAACCGAGCGGCCCGTCACAACAGTGGATGCGGCGCCTCCCTCCTTCGGCGCCAATCCACCGCAGCAAACACATAGAGGAATACATGAACGTTCGCCGGCTCACCGTCAGCGCTGCCGTCGCGGGTCTGACCTTCCTTGCGGCGCCCGCCGCCATGGCCGCTCCCACCGGTTCCGCAGGAACAGGATCGTCCGCCATCGACACCGGCTCGGCCGCGACCGGCTCGGCAGGCATGTCGCAGACCGGCTCGGCGGGTGGCGCCTTCGCCAACTGCGACGCGGCCCGTGCGGCCGGCCGGGCGCCGATCTTCCGTGGCGAACCCGGTTATGGCCCACACCTGGACCCCGACGGCGATGGATTCGCCTGCCCGACGGTCTAAAGCCCGAAAAAACGAAACACCCGGTGTGGCAGTGCCCACCGGGTGTTTCGTTTTCCGTCAGCGAAAGATCTTGAGCAGCACCAGCCCGACGACGACAACGCCCGCACCGATCAGGCTGTACTTCACCTTCGGCTCGTTCAGCTTGGCAAGCACGATGTGCTTGGTCTCGTCTGCGATCCGCTGCGGATCCGCCCGCACGGCAAGTTCGTCGAGCGTGCTCGCGAGCTGTGTTCGCGCGGCCTCGATCTCCCGCTCGATCTGCTCGGTATCCCTAGCCACGTATCTCCTCCTGTGTCTGATTGCCACGAGTCTAGCCATCATCTACGCACTGTCATGGCCTTCGGTTACCGTGCAAGGCGTGACCGACAACCAACGACTCTCCCCTGGTGATACCGCCCCCGATTTCACACTCCCCGATGCCGACGGCAAAGACGTGGCGCTGTCGGATTACCGCGGCCGCAAGGTGATCGTCTACTTCTACCCCGCCGCGAGCACACCCGGCTGCACCAAGCAGGCCTGCGATTTCCGCGACAACCTCGCCGAACTGGAGGGTGCGGGCATCGAGGTCATCGGCATCTCACCGGACAAGCCCGCGAAGCTGGTCAAGTTCCGCGACGCCGAAAAGCTCACCTTCCCGTTGCTTTCGGATCCCGACCGCACCGTGCTCACCGCTTGGGGCGCGTTCGGCGAGAAGATGATGTACGGCAAGACGGTGACCGGGGTCATCCGCTCCACCTTCCTGGTGGACGAGGCGGGCAAGATCGAGGTCGCCCAGTACAACGTCAAGGCTGCACATACGACAACAAAGATCGAAAGAATCTTGGGAAAACGAAAGTAGTGGCCTCGGCAACCACGACGGAGCGCTCCGCATCCATGCTGACCTGCGACTTCCAGGTCTCCTGCACGACGGGGTGGCTCAGAAACGAATCAGGCCCCGCAGCTCACCTCGGTTTCACACGGTCGCCGCGACCCCTCACATCGAGAGTGGTGCGACGACCGCGTGAACCCGAGATCCAAGCACCAGCTGCGGGGCTTTTTCTTGGCGGGTCCCTCAGTTGCCGTGTCATCGTCGGCATCGACGAAGTCGCGAACGGTGTCGGCCGCGGCACGACGGATCAGGAACCGGGTGGTGTCACGGCGAGTTGATCGGACCGGCGGCGGCGCCGAAAATCTCTCGGCGTTTCGCCGTATTCGGATTTGAACGCCGTCGAGAATCCGGCGCTGGTGAATCCGGAGCGTGCGGCCACCTCCCCGATGGAAAGCGGGCCAGGACACGCCAGCAGATCGCGTGCGGTGCGCAGTGCTTCGGTCCGCCGGAGCTCCCGATAGGTGATGCCGGTCTGGTGCAATACCGACCGCAGTTGGCGGGGTGACCAGCCGAGCGCACGAGCCACCGCGGGCAGCCGCACGTCACCAGACCCGATGTTCGCACGCACGAATGCTCTGATGGCATCGACGGTTTCGGCCACATGGGCCTGCTGTGGCCCGACGTCGCCGACGAACATCAGGCACAACAGTTCGGTGATGCGGTCACAGACGGCGTCGAATTCCAGCGTCGTCAGGTTCGATTGCCCGGCATGTGTGGTGGCGAGCATGCTCGCCACGACCCGGCCGAGACCCGATGACATATCGAGCACCGTCCGCGATACGTCGCGGGTGGGCAGCCGTTGATTGAACTGCGCGCGGGGGAGCCGTAGTGCGTAGGCCGTCGATCCGGGTAGCAGCACTCGGCAGATTCGGTCCAGCTCGAGGACGAACCCACGATGTGGCGGTACCTTGGTGAGCCGGTCCGGCTCCTGGATGACGTATTCGCCGCGTTTCGGGAACACGATCCAGCAGTGATCGGTCGGACCACGCCGGATATGTGAGCGGCTGCGGTTCATCAGATGGTCGCCACGTTGCTGTGTGCGCAGCAGGGTGTAGCCCGAGGATTCCTGAGCCGTGATCCGGGCCCACCAGTTAGCCGGATCACGGTAGCGGTGGTCCGCCGTCAGGAAATGGTCGGTGACCTCGGTCCACACCGCTGCGCTAGCGACGGTCAGCTCGGAATACTGCACGACGGTTGCTCTGTCGGTCTGATGCTCATCTCCACTATTCACTCGGTGGGGTTCCGACATAAGTCTGACAGCTTCCCGCCCAGAGGGCGTGCCCGATCAGTCGACGGTTTGGAGCTGCACCGGCACACAGAGTGGGCCGTTGGTCATGAACTGCGGCGCGTAAGGGATCTCGGCCGGATCACACGCGAGCCGCAGCTGCGGGAACCGGCCGAACAGGGTGGCCAGTGCGATGCGAGATTCCAGCCGGGCCAGATGCGCGCCGAGGCAGAAGTGCGGACCGCGACCGAATGCCAGCTGATCAGAATGATCGCGGTCGATATCGAAGACGTCGGCATCCGTATGCTTCCGCGGATCGCGTCCGACGCCCGCGTACCAGCCCACGATCGCACCCGCAGGGATATCGACACCGGCGATCTGGACATCACTCAAGGCGTACCGGTTGAACATGGCGCAGGCCGCGTTCCGGTAGCGCAAAGTCTCCTCGACGACGTCGGCCCACCGGTCCCCGTCCTTGGCCGCTGCGAGCTGGTCGGGATTGGCGGACAGAGCCACCACCGCATTGCCGAGCAGATGCATCGTGGTCTCGTGTCCAGCCACGATGATGATCCACAGCATTTCGACCAGCTCGGCGTCGGCGAGTCCGTGTTCGGTCTGGGCCCGCACCAGGTCCGAGGTCAGGTCGTCACCGGGATTGGCGTGCTTGTCGCTGACCAGCCCTGTCAGGTAGCCGGCCATTTCCTGCATGGCGGCCTGGGTCTGCTCACCGGTGCTGGTGTGCGATACCAGCGTGGCGGTCCATCCGCGGAACTTCGACTGATCACCCGCCGGTACGCCGAACAACTCACAGATCACCCCGACGGGCAGCGGCATTGTGAAGTGCTCGACGAGATCGACCTCCGGCAGGTCGGCGAATCTGTCGATCAGGTCGTCGGTGAGCCGCTGGATGCGCGGTTGGAGTTGGGCAACCCGGGCGGGGGTGAATGCGCGGGCGATGGCCCGCCGCATCCGCATGTGGTCGGCGCCATCCTTGTTGAGCAGGTGATCGGCATCGGTCAGGACACGTAACGGCCAGTCTGCCGGGACGGTCCCGTCGTGCATCACGGGGCAGTTCTTCGCGTTCTTGCTGAAAAGCGTGCCGTCACCGGCAAGGACCTCGCCGACCGCCTGATGGCTGACCGCCATCCAGGCCCGAACTCCGCCCGGCAGCTCGTAGGGAACGATGGGCCCGGTCCGGATCATCCGGTCGAAGGTGTCGATAACAGATTCTCCAGCGGTGGGCAGCTGAATGAGTGACTCGGTCATGCAGGTCTCCGGTGGCGTAATCGGCCTCTGACGGCGCGTTTCGATGCGTGCTCGACGATTGTGCTGCCAGGCGGGTGACCGCATCGACTCGAGCGGAATTCTCTGCCTCGCAGCGAAATCCGCTGGCGCGAATCCAAAATGTCAGCACACCCTTGGGCGCGGACCTGACTAGAAGGCATCGCGCTGGCCGGGTTCATCGCGGCAGGCGTCCTGTTCCGGCCGCCGCACCGCGGACTGAACAAGCGAAAGGTCCGACGCTGGCAGCGCCGGACCTTTCGTGGTTTCCGCTTGTGGTGCAGTGCCGCCTAGGTGGACAGCAGCCGCTGCGACGCCCACTGCAGCATCAAGCGGAAGTGGTTGTCCCACCAGTGATAGGACTCGGGTGTGAACGCCGCGGGCGGCGGACTCTCACCCGGGAACAACATCGTGGCGTTCGGTGCGCCGACCTTCGTGGTGGCGGCCGGAATGCCCGCCCCGGGCAGCAGCTGCGCCCCGGACTCGGTCTCGGCGACCGACTCCGACGGTGTGAGCGACAGCGGACGATCCTGCTGGCCGCTGCCCCATCGCTGCACCGAGTACTGATCCGGCGCGACCGTGGTCGGATTCAGGCCGAGTTCACCGATCGTGGATCCCCGGCCTCGGCCCACCGAATCACGAAAGTCGTACACGCCGGGCGCTACCGACGAGCCCGCAGTCGATCCACTCGTCGATCCGGTCCCGCCGCCGACCGCGCGCGTATCCGCGGCTACCCTCGCATCCGCGACGACAGCGCTGTTGGCCGTCCGCGAGAAGCCGCCCGCCCCGTAGATGCCGCCGACGGCCAGTCCACCCGCAAGCACACTGGCCGCCGCGAACAGCGCCACAACGCCACGGACGTCGTGCACCCGCTCGACCGTTGGGCCGGACGCCTCCACGTCGACTATCGCGGACAGCGCCGCACCCACCGCGGACGCGGATGCCGCGATCTTGCACGCAATCACCGGCGCACCGAATCCGTCCGCCGCGGCGACGACCGCCGCCGCACGCGCACCCGATCCGATCAGCACCACCGCATCCGGTCGTACCTCGGCCGCTTCGAATTGATCCCAGGCGGCTGTCACAGCCGCACCCATCGACTCGGCGGTCGCGGCACCTCCGGTGTGGCTGTTGGCCGCAAGAACCCTGGTGCGTTTTCGGTCGATCAGCGTGAACGCCTGATGGCCGGGAACTACATCGCAGATCAGCAGATCGTCGAATTCGTTCAGCCACGTCATGGCGCCTGCCACGTTGAGGTGCGCGGCCTTCGCCGACACCAACGAGGCCGAGTGCCACTGCCCGGACGCCAGCCTGGTGACGATGGCCCGGCGTTCGGCGGCATCGCGGTAAGTGACAGCCGCACCGCCGATCTCCTGCTCCGGGCCCAGTTCGGCGGCCAGTACATCCATTGCTATCTCGACGGCGTCGGCCAATTCCGCCTTGCTGTCGCCGCCTGTCTTTACCACCCGATGAAGCAGCACGCGCTCAGGTAGTCTCTCGCTGGAATCGGCGAGAGCTACCGCGTGAACAGCGCCGCGTTCGGTGGAAACGCCTAGGGTTACCACAGATCGAGCTACCACAGACCACGCCTTCCCATTGTTTTGCCGAGCTCACGAACGGGTCCTTCCCCGCCTGCGCGGGGGACGCACTGCGCAGTAACGCGATGAAGATGCACGCAGGCTCGCTTATGTGTTCGCAGCCACATCCGGCTTTGGATGGGTGGTGAAATGTGACAGTCCTCAACACACAGACGCCGTGCGCGTGTCGCGCGTGTGTCCCTACCGCTAGCCTGGATACGTGGATGTACGCACGGAGGCCAGGTCTAAGCGACGTCTGGACCCTGCGCTGGACCTGCAGGACGACCCACAGGAGCTCATGCCGCGGCGTCGACCGACGCAGGAACGCAGCAAACGCAAGTTCGACGCACTGTTGCAGGCGTCTCGTGAACTGCTCGTCGAGGTCGGGTTCGAGTCGTTCACCTGTGAAGAGGTGGCGGCGCGGGCCGAGGTGCCGATCGGCACGCTGTATCAGTTCTTCGCCAACAAATATGTCATCGTCTGCGAGCTGAATCGCCAAGACCTCGTTGCCGTTTCCCAGGAACTAGCCGATTTCCACGGCGAGATTCCGTCGCTGGACTGGTTGCGGCACATGAACCAGTTCGTCGACCATTTGGCCAACCTGTGGATGACCGACCCGTCGCGGCGCGAGGTCTGGCTCGCCATGCAGTCGACACCGTCGACGCGAGCCACCGGTGCGATTCACGAGAAAGAATTCGCCGAAGTCATCTCCCGGATGCTGCGGCCATTGACCCCGCGCACCCCGCGGTCGCGGCGTTCCATGATGGCCGAGGTGCTCGTGCACGTCGTGTACTCGATGCTGAACTTCTCTGTTCAGGACGAGCAAAGCCATGCCGAGGCCGTCTCCGAGCTCAAGCGGCTGATGGTCGCCTACCTGCTGGTCGCCGAAAAAGAATCCCGCTCCGCCAGCGAACGCTAGCGGAGCGGGTTATCGCGACTAGCCGCTCGCTTCGCGGCCATCGATGAGATCGGCCAGTTCGCCCGGGTCTTCCAGGACGACCATGGCGGCGGCGGTGTCGCCGTCGTGGGTCAACGACAGGTGAACCCTTACCCGGGGCAGGAATTCGGCGGCGAGGCCGTGCAGCTTGATGCTCGGCCTTCCCCACGCGTCGTTGACCACTTCGATCAGGGGGTACGGGTTGTCCCCGATCTGCGGGCGGCGGGCGAACCGAGACGATGCCCATGCCTTGAGCACCGCCTCTTTCGCCGCCCACCGTGCTGCGTAACTGCGAGCGGGGTCGGTTCCCTTGCTCTGGCAGTAGCGCCGCTCACCCGCGGTGAAACTCTCCCGGAGCATGGTGGTTCCGGACCTTTGCAGCTGTTCGGAGAACTCGGAGATGGTTACCAAGTCCAGGCCGATACCGAGGATCGTCACAGGGGCGAAGCCTACGACTCCGCGCGCCCGGCCGCGCGCGAATCATCCGCGCCCCGGCCGGTATTGCAGCCCCAGCCGTCGGCACGGTACGTGCCGTCGGCCGCGAGGCGTGCCTCCGCGGACAGCAGCACATCGGCCTCCAGCTGCCGAATCTGCTTGGCGGGCGTGCCATCTGCGCCGAGGCGCCGATCGGCCGGCCGCTCGTACAGCGCGGCGCCACCGCACATGGCCTCGGTGATCCGCTGCCTTCCCGCGAGCTGCCGCTCCTGCGCCCGACGCTGGTACTCCGCACGCTGTTTCGGCTCGATCGCTTGGACGAAGGCCTCGGGATGCACCACCGCGAGCAGACCCGACACATGCCCGAAGCCGAGCGAGGTGACCAGACCGGCCTTGAGCGGGTACCGGTCGCCGAAGCGCAGCGGTTC
The DNA here is from genome assembly GCF_036046055.1 of Nocardia sp. NBC_00403. NCBI lineage: Bacteria > Bacillati > Actinomycetota > Actinomycetes > Mycobacteriales > Nocardiaceae > Nocardia > Nocardia sp. NBC_00403. Next base: position 2,839,464 of record NZ_CP107939.1, on the reverse strand, counting down.
GCGCGCCCACACCAGGTGCGGGTAAGCCTGCATCTTGTCGTCGACGCAGTCCAGGCTGCGGTTCGGCGGAATGACACCCTGCTCGAGCACCTGGCACAGGCCGATGAGCTGGAAGGCCGCCGCGCCACCCTTGGCGTGCCCGGTCAGGCTCTTCTGCGAGACGACGAACAGCGGTGCGCCCGCCGAACGACCGATCGCATCGGCAAGCCGCTCGTGCAACTCCGACTCGTTGGGATCGTTGGCCGCGGTCGAGGTGTCGTGCTTGGAGATCACCGCGATGTCGTCCGGACCGACGCCGAGCTTGCGCAGCTCGGTAGCGAACCGGGATTCCCGGCCACCGCGGCCCGCGCCGAGCGCGCCGAGGCCAGGTGCCGGAATCGAGGTGTGCACACCGTCGCCGAAGGACTGTGCCCAGGCCACCACGCCGAGGACCGGAAGGCCCATTTCCACCGCCACGTCACCGCGGGCGAGCAGCACGGTGCCGCCACCCTGCGATTCCACGAACCCACCGCGACGACGGTCGTTGGCGCGGGAGAAGTACCGGTCGCTGATGCCCTTGGCGCTCATGGCCGCCGAGTCGGCGGTCGCGGACATGTCACCGAAGCCCTTGATGCCCTCGATGCCGAGATCGTCGAACCCGCCGGCCACCACCAGTTCGGCCTTCCCGAGCCGGATCTTGTCGACGCCTTCCTCGACCGACACCGCGGCGGTCGCGCAGGCCGCCACCGGATGCACCATCGCGCCGTAGCTGCCGACGTAGGACTGAACCACGTGCGCCAGCGCCACATTCGGCAGGGCCTCCTGCAGGATGTCGTTCGGCGTCGGCTCCCCGAGCAGCGAGTCGATGTACAGCGAGCGCATCGCGGACATGCCACCCATACCGGTGCCCTGGGTGTTGGCCACCATCGACGGGTGCACCCAGCGCATCAGTTCGACCGGGCTGAACCCCGAGCTGATGAACGCATCGACGGTGGTGACGATGTTCCACAGCGCCACCCGGTCCACCGAGCTCGCCATATCGGCCGAGATGCCCCAGATAGTCGGATCCCAGCCGGTGGGGATCTGACCGCCGACGGTCCGCGAGATCTTCGCCCGGCGCGGCACCCGGATCTCGGTGCCTGCCTTGCGGGTAACCGTCCAGTCGCCGGATTCCGGCGCCGGCACGATCACGGTGTGCTCGGGGTCCGCGGCATGGAAGGAGCGGGCCTCGGCCTCGCTGCCAACGGTGAACGACAGGTCCTGGTCGAGGAATACCGATGTCATCAGCGGCGAGGTGTTGTCGATCATGGCGCCGTCGTCGCCGTAGCGGCGCACGCCGCAGCGCGCGACCACCGCGTCGTGGTACTTCTCGGCCAGCTCGGATTCGGGCACGTAGTCACCGGATTCGGCGTCGTACCAGCCGGGCTTGGGATCGTTCTCCCAGCTGACCATGCCGGTGGTCCAGGCCAGCTCCAGCACGCCCGCGGCCGAGAGCTCGTCTTCGACCTCCATCTCGAACCGGGTGCGCGAAGACCCGTACGGGCCGAGCTCACCGGCGCCGACGATGACCACCATGTCGGCGAGATCGGCGGTGACAGTTCCCCATTCGGGCACCGGCAAGGCCGAAGTCATAGTCGGCGGCGCAGGCAAGGCAGCGATGGAAGTCGAATGTGGTTGTTCAGTTTCGGGGGAAGATTCGGTTTGTGCCTGCTTGGCCAGCGCGGGCAGGTCGAGCTTCGCCCGCGCGAGTCCGCCGGTCAGGTCGATCTGCTGGGGGCCGGTAGCAGTCACCTGACGAGCCCGCGAGGTGCACCACTTGAGCAGTTCGTCGGCCATCTCCGCGGTGGACCAGGTTTGCACGCCGGCCTTTTCGACCGCCTCGACCATCGGATCGTTGTGGCCCATCAGCCCGGTGCCGCGCACCCAGCCGATCAGCGCATGTACCAGGGTGACCCGTGCCGACCAGGACTTCTCGGCCCGCCACTTGGCGACAACCGCGTCGAGCGCCGCCTTGGACTCGCCGTAGGCGCCGTCGCCGCCGAACATGCCGCGGTTGGGCGAACCCGGAAGCACCACATGCAGTTTCGCGTCGACGTCGTGGTCGGCGCCGAGCTTGGACAGCCCGCCGATGAGCTTCTCTACCGACCAGAGCAGGACACGCATTTCCATTTCGGCGCGGGCGCCCGCGTCGGCGAGGTCACCGGCCACCCGCGGCGCCGCGAACGGCAGCAGCAGGGTCGGCGTCATGGCGTCCTTGGTCTTGATCTTCGCGCCGCCCGCGTTGTCGACCTGCTCGGTGCCGACCCAGTCGATCAGTGCGTCGATGTCCTGGTAGGAGGCCATGTTCGCCGGGACGACCCACAGAGCTGCGCCGTGCCTGGCGTTCTCGCGGTAGAGCTTCCGGTAGAAGCCGAGCCGCTCGTCGTTCAGGCCGGAGGTGGTGACGACGACGGTCGCGCCGCCACCGAGCAGCCGTCCCGCGACCGAGGCCGCGATGGATCCCTTGCTCGCACCGGTGATCACGGCGATGTCCGACGACCACAGGCCGGCCTCTTCGGTGCTCAGCGCGGCCTCGGCGATGCGCTCGTAGAGCCGGGCGAGCACCGAGCGCGCCTCGTGCTTGGCCCGCTCACGCCACCAGTTCGCCTGTGCGGCAACAGCTTCGCCCGCGCCGAGGAATCCGACGACCGGACCCTCGCCCGAGCCGGCGTCATCGAGCAGCCACAGCTTCGCCAGGTCCTCGCGTGCGGTGGCCCAGCGGTCGTCGATCAGCACCGCCTTGCGCGCGTCGAAGGCCGGGGCGACCAGTCGCGGCCAGTCCGAACCGAGTTCCGCCGAGACCAGGTCGACCAGCGAATCGTCGCTCGCCTCCGGTGCCGAGACCTGCTCGGTCAGGCCGAGCTGCTCGAGCACCACCCGAGCGGCTGTCGCCAGCACGCCGTCGCGCCCGGTGATCTGCTCGGTGAACTCGCCGAGTGCGGCCGCGTCGACCGTGGCACCGCCACCGCCGCCTGCGCTGGGCAGCGACACCGCGACACCGCGCCGGGCCGCGACGGCCTGGACCGCGGAGTCGATCGCCGCGTCGACCGACGCCGCGTCGCTCAGCGCGCCGGACACCAGCCCGCCGAGCTCACCGCCGCGCACGCTGGCACCCTCACGGGTGCCGAGCGACACCTCGGCGGTCACATGGTTGGCCCAGCCGTCGCCGAGCTCCCAGACCTTCTTGACGCGCTCGGCGATCGCGGCGGGCCGCTTGCCGGACGGGCCGAACACCTTGCGCAGGTGGTCGCCGATGGAATCCGACAGCACCGAGCCGAACGGCTTGTAGGTGCGGGCCAGGCGCTCGACGGTCGCGGACAGCGCACCCATATCGGCGTCCGCCGCGCCGTCGATGGCGCCGAGCGACAGCTCCGAGCCGAGGTCGACGAGCAGCTGGTTACGCCGGGAGGAGACACCGTCGCACAGACCCTCGATAGTGTCGACCGGGCCGATCTGGTCCAGCCGCAGCTTCGTCCACAGCGCGATGAGCACCCGAGTCGCGTCGGCCGCGCTGAAGGCGATGTCGTCCGGACGCGGGCCACCCGAGCTCGGCGCGGGCGCGGCGACCGGCGCGGCGGCGGCAGCAGTGGCCACCGACGCGGATGCGGTCGGCTCGTCGGCGGGTTCGTCGACGGGCGCGGGATCGGTGTCGGTCGAGTAGACGACGCCGGCCTCGCGCTCGATGTTGAGCACCTCCACCGTCGCGGTGGCGAAGGCGGGCAGCTTCAGTGTCTGACTGGCCAGGTTCGCCACCGTCGGGGTGGCGCCGAGGCCGATCTCGACGAAGCGCTCCACACCGAGACCACCGTGTGCGGCGTCGGCGAACAGCAGGTCCTGGGTTTCGATCCAGCGGACCGGGCTGGCGAACTGCCACGCGAGCAGCTCGACCAGCACCACTCGGCAGAGCTCGGTCGGCCGCGCAGCCCAGCTGTCGAAGTCGGCGAGCACCGCGGCGAGCGGCTCGGAGGGCACCAGATCCGCGATCTCCTGGATGAAGGCCTGCTCCAGCGAGAAGGGCTTGGGCACCAGGTTCGGAATGTAGCGCCCGAGCAGGATTTCCGGGTGCAGATCCTCCGGCAGCAGCTGCTCGAGCTTCTGCCGGAACTCGGGAACGCCCTCGCGCAGCACGGTGGAGTGGAACGGCACATCGATGCCGGGCACCAGGATGAACGCGCGCTTTCCACCGAATTCCGCACGGCGCCGGTCGATCTCGGTCTCGAGGGCTTCGAGACCTGCGACGGTGCCCGCGATCGCGTACTGCGAGCCGCGCAGATTCAGGTTGACGACCTCGAGGAACTCACCGGTCTGTGCACCGATGCCGGAGACGAAACCGACGACCTCGTCGTCGGGCAGCCCGATCTGCGAGGGCCGGATAGCGGCCATCCGGTAGTCGCTGCGGCCCTGCGCATCACGCGGCACCAGTTCGTGCATGGCGGAACCGCGCTGGAAGACAACCTCCAGCACCGCCTCCAGCGGCAGCACGCCCGCGACCGCCGCGAGGGCGTTGTACTCGCCGACCGAATGTCCGGCCAGCATGGCGCCTTCGACGTAGGCCCCCGCCTCGCGCAGCTCGGCGACCTGGGCGACACCGAGCACCGCCATCGCGACCTGCGTGAACTGGGTCAGGTGCAGCACACCGTCCGGGTGACGGTGCTCGACACCACGCGCCTTGAGGTAGGTCGGGTTGTCGCGCACGACCGCGAGGATCGAGAAGCCGAGCGCCGCACGGGTGTGCTTGTCGGCGCGCTCCCAGATGTCCTTGGCGGCCTTGGAGCGGGCGCGGGCATCCAAGCCCATACCCTTGCGCTGAATGCCCTGGCCCGGGAAGGCGTAGACGGTCTTGGGCGCCGCGGTGCGACCGGTCGCGGTCATCACCAGGTCGCCGTCGGTCCGGCAGGACACCTCGACGATCTCGCTGCCCGCGTCGACCGCGATCCGCTCGACCCGTACGTCGATCTCCGCACCGGGACGCACCATGCCGAGGAACCGGGTGGTCCACGCCGTCAGCGTCCTGGCAGGCACGGTGGCCGACGGGTCGAGCGCCGACACCGCGTGCTGCGCGGCGGCCGAGAGCCACATGCCGTGCACGATCGGGCTGCCGAGGCCGGCGAGCTTGGCTGCGGCGACGCTGGTGTGGATGGGGTTGTGGTCGCCGGAGACCGCCGCGAAGGCGTGCATGGCGCGCGGCGCCACCATCGTGACGTCGCGGCGGCGCCTGCGCGGAGTGTCGGTGGCCGCGTCGGACAACGTGCCCGCGGCGCGCGGCGGGTCGGTCAGCTCGCCCGCGCCGTTGCGGCCGCGGATGGCGAAGCGTTCGGTGAGCGTCGCGAGGGTCGGCATGGACATCCCGGTTTCGGGCTTGTCGAGCATGCCGGTGATCTTCACGTGCACCTCGACCACGCGGCCGAGGTCGGTGTCGATGGTCTCGCCCGCCTCGGCGCGGACCACGAGAACACTGGTTTCGGTGGGCAATTCACCGATCAGCGCGACCTGGTGGTCGAGATGGACCAGGTCGAGCATGCCCTCGATAACGCTGTCGCCGGACGCGCTGCGCGCCGCGCCGAGCACCGCGAACACGGCGGGCCAGCAGGCGCCGACGAGGACGTCGGGAACGGTACGGCCGAGCGTGCTCAGGGTTGCGGGCAGGCCGGAGCCGGTGACACCCGCATGATCGGCGATGAGGTCGGGGGTCCACGCCACATTCAGGTGTGCAACCTTGCTCTTCATCTCCGGAAGCGACTGCCCCGCAGCGACCGCGAGCAACGCGGACATGGCGGCGTCGGCGTCGGCCTCGGTGACGACGGGAGCGCCGCCGTTGAAGGTGGTGACCGGCACGGTGATCCGGATGCGCACAGCGTCGCGCCCCAGCAGCGGCACGCTGAGCTCCAGGTAGGAGTCCTCGACATCCGGCCCTGTCGTCTCGACGAGGGTCGCGCCGGTCGGCGGGTGCAGCGCGCCCTGGCCGTCGACGGTCCACTCGGCGATATCGCCGAGCCGGTGCACCGGGTTGATGGTGGTGCGGCCGGACCATTCGACATCTGGAGCCGCGAGCACCGTGTCGATGGCCCCGGAGGTCACGCCTGCGGTGCGGCGGCCGTCGATCGCGACCGGCACCACACCCGCACGGACGAGCGAGTAGGCGGCGTCCTTCTCGAATCGGTCGAGCAGCTCGCCGACCGGCTCGTCGACCCGGGTGATACCCGCGACGGCCACCGTGCCGGGGATGACGCAGACCTGGTCGGCCGAGTAGCGCGGATCATGCGCCTGCCACAGCGAATCCGAGCGCCACCAGCGACGCACGTCGCCGTCGACGACCGGGACGAAGTTGACCGGCTTGCCCGGCGTCTTGCACAGCGAGATGAAGAACGGCACATCGGCCGGGTGCAGCAGGGTCTCCTCGGCGGCGGGGTAGCGCTGCTTCAGCGTGCACAGCGCCTCGACCGGGCTCTCGAAGGCGTCGTCGCCGGCGAACAGTGTCTCGATCTCGCCGCGATCTGCCGGGTTGAGCCGAGATTCGGTGCGGCGCACCATGTCCGCGAACCGATCACGCCAGGTGATGTCCAGCCACACCGAGCGGGTGGCCTCGAGGAAGGCGTCACCGAGGTCGCTGCCGCAGTCGAAGTCCTTGCGCCGGTCGAGGCCGACGGCGAGCTCTACGTAGCGCTCGAGCCATTCGAGGTAGGTCATCGTGGTCAGGTCGCCGAAGTACGGCTTGGCCGTGGCGTTCAGTGCCGCGATGATCTCGTCGCGGCGCTCGGCGACCGCGTCGGCATCGCCCGCGACCTCGTCGAGCAGGCGGCCGGTGCGAGAGGCCGCATTGTCGATCTCGTGGATGTCGGCACCCAGTTGGCTACGGCCCGAGGCCATGCCGCCGTTGGCGGTGCCCGCACCGACCCAGTCCGGGGTGCCGGGGGTGTCGACCAGCAGCTGCTTCACCTCGGGCGCGGTGGTGGCCTCCAGTGTTGCCATCGCCGCGGTGCCGACGAGCACGCCGTCCAGCGGCATCACCGGATAGCCGTGCGGCACCGCCCATTCGCCGGTGAGGTACTCGGTGGCGCGCTCCGGCGTACCGATGCCGCCGCCGACACAGATCACCACATTGTCGCGGTTGCGCAGCTCGGCGTAGGTGGCGAGCAGCAGGTCGTCCAGGTCTTCCCAGGAGTGGTGTCCGCCGGCGCGGCCACCCTCGATGTGCATGATCACCGGGTAGTTCGGCACCTCGTCGGCGATGCGGAGGACGGCGCGGATCTGGGCCACCGTGCCTGGCTTGAAGGCCACGTGGGAGATGCCGACCTCGGTCAGCTCCTCGATGAGCGCGACGGCTTCCTCGAGCTCGGGGATGCCTGCGGTGACGATGACGCCGTCGAAGGGCGCGCCCGCCACACGGGCCTTCTGCACCAGGCGCTTGCCACCCAGCTGCAGCTTCCACAGGTACGGGTCGAGGAACAGCGAGTTGAACTGCACCGACCGCCCCGGGTGCAGCAGCGTCTTCAGCTCGGCCACCCGGTCGGCGAAGATCTGCTCGGTCACCTGGCCGCCACCGGCGAGCTCCGCCCAGTGGCCCGCATTCGCCGCCGCCGCAACGATTTTGGCGTCGACCGTGGTCGGTGTCATGCCGGCAAGCAGGATCGGCGAGCGGCCGGTCAGCTTGGTGAACGCGGTCTCGACGACGATGCGCCCGTTGGGCAGTCGCACCGGCCGCGGTGCGAACGACGCCCACGGCGCGGCCACCTCGGGTGCGGCGCCGGGCGTCAGCAGTTCACGCTGACCCGCGCGCGTCGCGGCCGCGACGGTGCCGACACCGGTGCCCTTGAGCGAGCCGCCGGTGAGCCTGCTGAGCAGATCGCCGGGGCCGAGGTCCAGAATCCATTGCGCGCCCGCGGCTACCACGCCGTCCACGGTCTCGACCCAATCGATCGGGTCGACCAGGATCTGCTGTGCCAGTGCACCGGCGAGTTCCGCGTCGATGCCGCACTGGGTTGCCCAGCCTGCCACCAGATCCACCGTGTCGGCCAGCGCCGGGTGATGGAACGCAACGTCGACGGCGATGTCCTCGAAGACCGGCGCGAACACCGCGCCACCGCGTGTCTTCGCGTCACGCTCGCGGGACTGTTCATCGTGGATCTGCGCGCAACGCTGCCGCACCCGCTCCAGTTGGGTCGGGGTACCGGACAGCACCGCCCTGCGCCGTCCGTTGCGGATCGAAACCACCGCTGCCGCAGCAGGATCCACACCTTCGGACACCTCGGCAACTACTGCGCGCAGCTGCTCGGGGTCCACATTCGACACCGCGACCATGGGCGAGCGCTCACCGACCGGCATCAGCCCACGCCGCCGTGCGACCAAACCCGCCGCGGCGCCGATCAATTGCGCCATCGCCAACAGTTCGGCGTCGCGCTGCCCGCCGGTCTCCACCGCCGTCGCGGCGAGGCGACCCTGCGAATGGCCGATGACCGCCACCGGAGCATTCTCGACCGGATCGAGCCCCTGGAGGCGCAGCGCCCGCAGCGCCGCGAGCTGCGTCAACAACACGCCCGGCATGGACACCACGGCCGAGCGCAACACCTGTTCGGAGGGCGCTGCGGAGGCCTCTCCCTCGTCACCGTCGGCGAGCTCCTCCTCGAGCATCCAGCCGACCGGATCGAAACCGACCGGTCGCACCACGAGCAGTTGTGCCGCAACCGGTTCCAGCAGCGCGGCCGCCTCGTTGACCAACGCGGTCAGCTCGGGCTCCAGCGCGCTGTCGCGCCCGATCTCCTCCAGCTCACGCAGCCACTGTGCGCCCTGGCCGCCGAAGGCCAAAGCGTAGGGGGTGCCGCCGAGCAAACGATCCAGCAGCGGGGACCGCGCCCCACCCGCCTTGGTCGGGGCGGCCACCTTCGCGCTCCGTGCAGTCCCGGCTTCGGTGCTCTCGTTGATCGTCAAGGCGCTTCGACTTCCTTCTCCTGGCGACATGCCCTAGGCGGACACGCCGCTCCCTCCGGTGCGCAGGTGTTCCTCAACCAATGGGCTTGATAAGGGCGAGCTTGGCACAAAATCATGAGGAAATCCTCACGTTTGCTGCGCGCGACCTCCTGTACCACCGAGTATTTAGGCACTCCCGTACCAGAATATTCAGGAACATGACCCTCCCTCATGTTTGAACCCGCTGGTCCACTCGGTTACTAACGCGTAGGAAACATGAGCGCTCCTCATGTTGTCCGTTACTTAATCGTTATAATCCCAGGTGGGGTTACCGGCGAGTACGCCACGCCCGGGCAGAGCTTCGCGATCGCGGTCAAGCCCGGTAGTCTTTGGACGGTCGTACCATCACGCGCGAGTGGCGAAATTGGCAGACGCGCCAGATTTAGGTTCTGGTGTCCACGGACGTAGGGGTTCAAGTCCCCTCTCGCGCACCACCCACCGCCCCGGTGTCCACAACGGACATCGGGGTGCATCCCTCGGCGAGACCGCTCATCTAGGCGTGACGCACGCTAGAGCAATCCAGCATCCCGCACTACGCGTTCGCCAAAATGCGTTCCCGACACCCCGTGCGAATCTCGCGAACACACGTCGCAGACTTCGCAGCAACCACGGGTTCGATGACGGAAATCCGAAAAGCTCAGCTACAACCTCAGCAGTACGCGCTTGCTCTGTCGCCTATCCCGACGGGAATTCTTCGGTGCTGACGCCGACCAGAGCGCCACCGCCACCGATCGGATCAAGCGCGCCGCCGTCGAAGGCGAGTGGTTCGGTGGCGTCCAGAGCTCGGGTCGGGCTCATCATCTGATGAAGGCGGATCGCGGGCTGCCTTCTGCTTTAACGGTAGGGCTTGGGCGCTGGCGTCCCGGTGAGCTCCTTCCACGCACTGTCCAGGCCTTTTCCGTAGTATTCGAGATACCCGCCGGGATGATCATGCAGATAGTCGGCCACTATGCCGACCGCAGTCGACCTGGTCAAATCCCCTGCGGCGTAACTGTTGTCGGCGGCCTTGGTGGCGTCGTCGATGTGGCCGATATCCGGCCCGCCGTTGCCGAGGATTTCCCGCCGCACCTCGGCGGTCATCAATCCCGCATTGGACTCGCCTTGATACGCCTTGTACAGATTCTTTTCGCGCCAGTGCCCATACTGCTCGCCGGGGTCGGGCGCGATGATCGAGTAGGTGTATTCGGAGCCAGCGGTGGCATGGCCGGTCTCGTGCGCCAATTCCGCTGTGATCAGCAGCGGATCGTTCTTTCCTTCCAGGTTGATGAGGATCTTCTTCTCGCCTCGGAAGGTGAGGCCACCGGCGTCGATCGAGCCGTAACCGATCGTCCAGCCCGCGGCCTGAAGTTCCCGCACGTTTTTCGACAAGGTGGGCGACATCGCGATCAGCCGGTCCACCTCCGGACCCAGATGCGCCGAGTCGTCGCTCGGTGCGTGGTCGTCGGCGAGTTCGCTTCCGATGTCGACAGCCAGACCGACACCGACACCGAATGCGGCAGCTTTCACCAGGATTTGTGTTCGGGCGTCGGCGGCGGCCAGGCCGGCGACACCCGAGCGCAGGTCGGAATCGGTCGCCCGGTAACGCGTGGAGAGCGCAGTAGCGGCGTCTCGGAACGCAGAGGCCAGCCTCCGGGTGGCAGCCTGAACGCTCTCGGCGATCGATATATTCATCCTGCTTTGGCCGCCAACACCCGAAATGAGCCACTGGCGCGGTTGCGTTCGGTCGTGACCGTGGCCGAGGCCACCTCACCGGGCAGGCAGACCACTTGTGCTGCAGGAGTTTCCATGGACCGGGTCCTATCCGGTGGCCGAAACGTGAACGCCAACAGCACCGACACCGGCACCAGGGGACCTACGCATCGCCATGCATGGTAATCCGACTCTTCCGAAGATCGCGGCCGAATGGCCATCGCCGCCCAGGGGCCGCGCCCCATCCAGCGCCGCGAAAACGCATCGACCAATCTTGGACGGGCACCAAACTACGCCCATCTGCCAGATTGCAAGGGCACGGCGTCGAGCGCCACGATCGCAGCAGCGCAGGTCATCGCGCCAACACCACCATCGCGATACCTTCACCGACAACCAAGCGGGCAAATCTGCCGGAAGTTTCCCCAGCTAGTTCACAGGCTGGTCCGAGCACAATGACGGAGTGACCAACTCTGATGCGGTTACGGGGGCGCGGCTTCTCGCGGATGATATTGCGACAGCGCTGGGTTATGACGTCCAGACGGACGACAGCGCCCCCGCTCACCTGACGGAAAAAGCAGACCGGGCAGGAGGGTGGATCAGCCTCCGAGTCCCCGCGCTGGATATCGAGATGGGCTACGGACCGGCCCCGGCGGTGACCCCCGATTCGGTGGCCTGCCAGTTAGCGACCCACATCCAAGACGACATCCTGTCTCGCACCAGCATGATCTGGCCCGCATATCCCGGCCACGACGACCAGCCGTTGGTCCCCGGCGACAAAGGCTGGTACAGCGAGAGCGACCCGACCGTGCTGGTCCCCTACGGTCACGCCAGGTCGGCGCAGCCCCGACACCGATCTCGAGGGTGTAGTCCGGTGGTGGCTGGGCTACTGGTTCGTCGGACTGATCGCCGACAAGTCTGGTGACGTCTGGTTCTCCGAGCACGAATTCGAGGGCGACCTGTCCGCAATTCGCCCAGGCCTCCCGGTTGAATACGTTGCCGGTGACCGAACACACGGACGGTTCCGCAAGGCCGTCAAGGTACGAGCCGCCTCTCGAGTTGCCCGGCCCGCTACTCCGGCAGGAGATCGAGGCCGCAATCCGATCTGACACTAAGGTTTCCGCGAAGGCGATAGTGGTGTACTGCTCGGGCTCGAACGGTCTTCGCAACACTGCCCTGTTGAAGTGAGCGCAGGTGATCGTTGAAGGCTTCGGCATGGGGTTCTCCGGCGGAGGGGCTTTCGCGGGCATGGTGTTGAGGGCGCGGGTGACTGCCGCGATGTCGTCGGAGGCCGTGTTGCCCAACTCGGTCCCTCCAGAAAGTATTGGCGGAGAAGGCTGGTGGTGCCCAGGCCGCGTTCCGGCTGCGGTTGACGAAGCCGAGCTTGTTCAGGATGTGTTGCACGGCTCCTGCCGTCGCCACCACCGCTCGGCGGCTGCCCGCGGACTACGAATCCAGCCTGACCCGCCTCCTCCGCCGAAATCCTCATTCCCCCTGCTCATCCGCTCCGCAGGGGCCCGGCGGCAACGGACAGTGTCACCGAGCCGACGCCCTCGGTCATCTCTTCGCCTTGCCCCGATTACGCGGTTCGAATAGCGTCCGACGTTCGTGAGCGGTAGTGCGGCAATCGAAGCGCGAAAAGACAGATACAAGTGGGGGGCGGTTACCGCAGTCGGAGTGATCGCCGGGTACGTAGCGGTCCTGCTGGCCAACGTTCGGCACTTCTACACCGACGACACCGAAGCCCAATACGCCCCGATGTGGGTCATGCTCGGCAACCAACTGCGTGAGGGTCACTTCCCCCTACTGGCGCCGTGGGAGTGGATGGCGGGCAACTACGCCCTGGAAGAGGCGGGGCTGTACAACCCGCCCCAGTTGCTGATCTATCTGCTCGCGCCGTCGATGGACAACCTCGCTGTGTTCGCCACGGCGGTGAAGCTGATTTTCTCGATCATCGCCGCGCTGGGGGTATTCCGGATCTGCCTGGTCTATGGCGCCCGGACGCCGTGGGCAGCGGTCGCGGCGGTCGCGTTCCCGTTGAGCGGCTGGTTCCTGTTCTTCGACGAGGCCAGCTGGGTGACCTCACACACCGCCACTGCGTGGCTGGTGCATGCCTGGGCATCGGCGGTGCACTACACGCGCGGCCGCAGTGGACCGGTCCCGGTCTTCGTCTTCCTCTACCTGGCGCTGACGGTCCAATATGCTTTCCCCGCAGTCGAATCCGGGTTGATGATCGTCACGATCGCCGCCGGTGAGGTCGTCTATCAGCGGCGCTGGGCCCCATCGATGCGACTGCTCGCGGCGGCCGGATGTGCTGCGCTGGCGGCAGCGGTGGCCAACCTGCCCGGGATCCTGTCCTCACAGGTGACCTGGCGCGGCAGCGCCGAGATCCACAACGATCCATTCCTGACGGTGCCGTGGTCGGAGTCGTTGAACGCGAGCCTGCCGAGCACGACGCCTGCATTCACTGCCTGGTGGGGGCATGTCCAGCCCTTGCCGATGGTCTACATAGCGTGGTTCCTGATTCCGGCGCTGGCGTTCGTCGGCTGGCATGCGGCGCGGCCGTCGGTGCGGGAATTCAGTGGGATCGCGTTCTTCGCCACGGCGGCGCTCATGTGGACCGCGGGCCCCGGCGTGATCGGTCCGCTGCGCTGGCCGGCCCGCGTGTTACCGATGGTCGCCTTGGCACTGCTCGTGCTGGTGTGCGTGTTGCTCAGCCGCTATGGCACTTTCGCGTCGTCGCGCCGGCGTGCGATCGCCGCCGCTGTCCTGATCGGACTGCTGTTCGTGCGCTCCTCCTCGGCTGCTCCGGAGCTCATCGTGCGGCATCTCGTCGCAGTCGTGGTGGTGGCTGCGATCGGCGCGGCGGTGGTGTGGCTCGCCCGCACCCGGGGACCGGCGCCTGCATGTGTGTTGATCATCGTGGCGATGTTCCCGATTGCCTACGCCCAGGTCCGGGGCGCGCCGCCGACCCCGATGTCCTACAACTTCCCGGAACGACGTTCGGCGATGGTCGCCGCCTTCCCCGATTTCGACGGTGTCACACTGCAACTCGCCGACCGCGTGCTGGTGGGACCGGAGGACAAGAGCCTCGCGGGCGCCTACGGCTCACTGTCCATCGGCAGCTATGCGAAGAACCTCGGGCTCCACTATGTCAACGGCTACACCCCCATCGGTCACGGACCGTTCAGCGACCTGGTGTGCATGGCCTGGGACGGCAGCACCTGTCCCGACGCGTTCCGCCGCGCCTTCGCCACCGAACCGTCCACCGGCAAAACGATTGTCGACCTGATGAAGGTCGACCGGGTGGTGCTGCAACGCGCTCAATATCCCGACGTCCGCGACCACGCCGCGCCGTCCGGCTGGAAGTGGGTCGACTATCCGGGCCACGAACGCTATATCTGGGTACTGGAACGGGAAAGCGGCCGCATCTCCACCGTGAACGGCGTGATCGCCGATACCCGCGACGTGACCGCCACGTCGATCTCGCAGGGCAGTTTCCGCAGCGATGCCCGGGTCACCTCGTCCGGCGGCGGTCGTGTGGTGTTTGCGCGGCTCGCCTGGCCCGGCCACCGAATCACCCTGAACGGCAAGGAGATCCCTGCGAAAACGGTGGCGCGCACCTTCCTCGCCGCCGACATTCCGGCAGGCACCGACAACGCCGCGCTGACGCTCACCTGGGCCCCGCCGGGCTGGCAGGTCAGCGTCGCGACCGCGGTGGCCGGAATCGCCGGAATCGGTCTGCTGCAGTGGGCGTACCGGCGAACGCGCCGCCGCCCGCTACTCCCGCCCGAGGATTGTCCGCCCGAGGATTGTCGGTCGGAGGAACCGGCGCGTGAGCTGATCACCGCTGCCGTGTAGCGCACGCGATTCGCGTCATCGTGCGCACCCGACGGCAGCGCCGGACAGCGCGGCGCGGGCTACTGCCGACGCATTACTTCCGCGGGCAGTGGCATCGGCCGTAGGCACCACGTCACGCTGTCCGGTGCGTCGAAGCGATACGGTCCGATCGTGATCCGGGTCACCGAGACAACAGCTGCGCGGTCCGCGATAGGCTCGGGGCCGACCAGCTTCGGCAGGCAGCCACGGGTTTTCGCGATCGTGGGTGAGATCGGACTCTGTTAACCGGCCCGCATGGTCGTGTTCACATCGTGTTTACGATGACCGAATGCTTATTCACGACGCGCAGGGCCGTTCGACCTCACCTCCCGAGCGGGTGGGTCTTGCGCGGTTCCAGCAGCGTCGAGCGCCGGCCGTCTGGTGCGGCATCGTCGCTGCGATATCGGTGCTCGTCGCAGGCCAGATCGTAGCCGCCCATATCCACGCTCTCGGCCCGCTGACCAGCCTTTTCCGCGACTACGCCGGGACACCCAAGTCCGCGACGACACCGTGGGCGGGCTTCCTGCTCGCGCTGGTCGGCATGACCACCCGGGTCCGCGTGACCGCCCTCGCCGCCGCGGTCGGCCTCGACCTGGTCTTCGTGACCATCCGCACGCTGGAGGGTCGACCGTTCACTGTCGGCAATGGCCCGACCATCGTGCTCACGCTACTGGCGGTTATCGCCGCACTGCGGTGGACCGGCACGCGGCGTCGGACGGCACTACACACCATCGCACTCGGCGCGCTGCTCATTCTCGCGACGAAGGTCGGCGAGATCTGGCTGGATATCACCGCATGGACGTGCCCGCGAGTCCTCGATCCCTATGTGCAACTGGCTGATCGTGCACTCGGCAGTCCGTCGTGGCTCGTCGGCCACGCCCTCGACGTGGCGGGACCGGTGCCGTTGGGCCTGGTGCGCTGGGTGTATTTCGAGCTTCCCGTCGCCGCTATCGTCGTGGCCATCTGGCAGCTGCGGGGTGTCACCACAGGTCTGTGGCCGCGGCACCACCTCGTGCGCACGTTCCTGACACTCGGCCTCATCGGCCCGATCTTCTACGTGGTCTTCCCCGTCGTCGGGCCGATCCTCGCATTCGGGTCGTGGGGCCACGGTATGGAACTGGCGAACGTGTGGCCCAATAGCGTTCCGCTGGTGCCGGCTTCGGTCGAATCCATGCCGTTCGACGATTTCACGCCGCGTAATTGCATGCCGTCACTGCACACTGCGTGGGCGCTGTCGCTGTTCATCCACTCCCGGCGCGGACCGCTGTGGCTGCGCTGGGGCGGCGCATTCTGGCTGGTGTGCACCCTGACCGCGACGCTCGGGCTAGGCGCGCACTACGGCATCGACCTCGTCGTCGGCGCCGCGCTGTGCCTGACCGTCGAGTCCACATTGCGCGATCCGGACCGGGGCTGGGATCGCGCGCGGATCCGGCTGGTGACCTTCGGTATCGGCCTGTTCGCGGGGGTGCTGCTGTGCATCCGCTACCTTGCCCTTCCGATGGCGAACTACCCGGTCCCCTTCGGCATCGCGATCCTCGGCGCTTTCGCCGCACTGGCGATCACCTTCTACACAACTTGGTTCGCCCCGGCGCGCGGCGCGGACGTCCAGGCGCCCGCAGCCGAACACGCCGACCTCGAGCATCGCTGACAGCGCGGTCTTGGGCCCGCGGCCTTGCCGAGCCCGCAGCAGCGCCATGGAGAATGATTCGGTGCGGATCAGCGCATCCGCGGCATCGTCTTCGCCCGGCGCGGTGACCACCGGTTCGGGAAGCCATTGGCCGACATAGGTTTCCCGGCGCCGGTTCATCGCCGTCCGCTTGCCGAGCGCGTGATTCACCGCGGCCCGCACCAGCCTGTGTGTTCCCCGGCGTGCGGGCCGGGATTGCCGGACCAGGGACGAATATCGCAGGGCCCGCCGCGACGACCCATCCGACGTGCAACGATATCGACGCGGATATCGGTTCTCGCACCTTTTGGTCTTGGACAGCCGCACCAGCTCTGTGATGTGGTGCCCCCATGAGACAGCTCAACAGGAGTGCACCGGTCCGCTCGCGGATTGCCGTGCTGGCGTTGGCGCTGCTGCCAGTGCTCGGCGCATGCGAGTCCGCCACGCAGGGCCCGGCTCCCGCATCCACCGTCCAGCCCCCCGACACCCGGCTGGCAGGCATCGAACAGCAGCACCAGGCCCGGCTCGGGATGTTCACGATCGACACCGGCTCGGGTAAGACCGTCGGGTACCGCAAGGACGAACGGTTTCCGATGTTGTCGACCTTCAAAACACTCGCTTGCGCCGCGCTGCTGCGCGAACATCCGCTCGACACCGGATACTTCGATCAGATCATCCATTTCACCGAAGCAGAGGTCGCGGCCGCCGGCGGTTCGGCGGTCACCGGCCCTCGTGTCGAAAGTGGCATGTCGGTATCGGAGTTGTGCGACGCCGCAATCACCAAGAGCGACAACGCCGCAGGCAACCAGTTGCTGAAATTGCTCGGCGGCCCGCAGGCCCTCACCCAGTTCCTCCGGACCCTCGGCGACCAGGTCACCCATCTCGACCGCTGGGAACCGGACCTCAACACCGCCATACCCGGCGATGAGCGCGACACCACGACCCCCGCCGCACTCGCCGCCGACTATCGGGCGCTGACGGTCGGCGATGCGCTCGCAGAGCCGGAGCGACGACAGCTGACGACCTGGCTGCTCGCCAGTACCACCGGCGCAACCCGCATTCGCGCCGGCCTGCCCGCCGAGTGGAAGACCGGCGACAAAACCGGCACCGGCGATTACGGATCGGCCAACGACGTCGCCGTCACCTGGCCGGTCGGCAGCACGGCGCCGATCGTAATAGCGGTGCTGACAACACATTCCGATCCCACGGCGCAAGCGGACAGTGGTTTGGTCGCCGAGACCACCCGACAGGTCGTCGACATGCTGAAGTGATCGCCGATGCCGGACGATTGCGGCCCGCCCGGCGCGCCGACCCGCCGCAGTCGTCCAGCGGATCGCCCCCGAGCGTTCGGAAGCCGCTTGCTGTCGGTGCCGCTGCTCAGTATCCACACCATGGCACATGACTTTCAGATCACCGAGGGTGATTGGAAACCACCCAGCCTCGAACCAGTGACCTGATCACGGCGCCACATCGGCGAATCCGTCGCGCACCGATCCAGTGCGGCGGATTCGGCGAGGGTCCGAGGCCAACCCCCACCACGGCATGGGAACGGCCACGACCTGGATCAGCGGGGCGCCAACAGCACTGCTGCGTCGCGCTCCGACTGCGCGCATCCCGATTTGACGGCAAGCGCACCGTCGATCAGTTCAGCACCGATCGCGCAGTGCGGTGGTCGCATTCAGGTAGCAGGACAGGATGTCCCGCGTTTCGGCAAGGCAGTCCATCTTGGCCTCGAGGGCGTCGAGTTCCCTGCGCAGCAATGCGAGCATGTCGGGATGCGGTTCCAGCTGCGGTGCGGACCCGTGCGCGCAGGGCAGTATGTCGCGAATCACCTCGGTCGACAACCCGGCCGCCAACAATGCACGGATCTGCCGCACCACCACGGGCACATCTGCACCGTAGTTGCGGTATCCGTTGCCTTCTCTGTCGGCCGAAATCAGGCCCTGTTCTTCGTAATAGCGCAACAGGCGCGGGCTGGCTCCGGTCTGCGTGGACAGTTCTCCGATTCGCATGCGATCACCTCACAACAGGTTGCCCCTGACATCCGTGTGAAACCCTAGTGTGACGGTATGACACCTTCGACTGACCGCCGCGTAGGTCCATGACGAGATGGTGACGGTGCCACTCGAGCGGCTGCCGAGTGGTGCGGAGCGGGTTATCGTTCGATTCTCAGGTCGATGCCCTGCCGACCTGTGGCTATCCGGATCCGGCTGATTCCGCATGTCGTGGTACCCGAGGAGACCACTATGACCAGCTATGACGATCTACGGGCATTGTTCATCAACTGCACACTGAAGCGGTCGCCCGAACCGAGCAACACCCGGGGACTCATCGACGTGAGCGCCCGAATCATGGAGAAGAACGGGGTTCAGGTTTCCCATATTCGCGCCCTCGACCATGACATCGCGACCGGGGTCTGGCCGGACATGACCGAGCACGGGTGGGCCACCGACGAGTGGCCGCAATTGCAGCGGCAGGTGATGGACGCCGACATCCTGGTGCTGGCCGGACCGATCTGGTTGGGCGACAACAGTTCCGTCACCAAACAGGTGATCGAGCGGCTGTACGGCAATTCCTCGATACTCAACGAGCGCGGCCAGTACGCCTACTACGGCCGGGTCGGCGGGTGCCTGATCACCGGTAACGAGGACGGCGTCAAGCACTGCGCGATGAATATCCTCTACAGCCTCCAACATCTCGGCTACACCATTCCACCGCAGGCCGACGCGGGCTGGATCGGCGAAGCGGGACCGGGGCCGTCCTATCTGGATCCCGGTTCAGGCGGTCCCGACAATGACTTCACCAACCGCAATACCACCTTCATGACCTGGAATCTGCTGCACCTTGCCCGCATGCTGAAGGACAACGGCGGCATTCCCGCGCACGGCAATCAGCGCTCCGAGTGGGACGCGGGATGCCGGTTCGACTTCGAGAACCCCGACTACCGCTAGCCCACTTCCGCGTACGTCTCCTTCGCCGACACTCCGGGCGGTATGCCGCACGGTGGGGCTGACCAGTGATTTGCTGACTGTGGCGTTACCAGCTTCGAGCTTCACTCACCGGACGCGAAGGAGCAAGTCGTGCCGCACGTCAAAGCTGCCCTCGCAGCGGCCAGCTGCGCGCTCGCCATCGGGGTCGCTCCCGCCACTGCCACACCCGCACAGTTCGATGCCACCGTCCCCCATGCGGATTCCACGTTGCCCTCCGGCTCCGCGGAAACGCGGGTCGGCTCCAGTTTGTCGCCGGTCCGTGCGGCCACCAGACTCATGGCAATGTCGATTGTGCCGCTCTACGATTTCTGGGCCTTCGACAATGTCGTCATGCGCGAAAGCAGTTGGGACTTCTTGGCCGTCAACCCAGCCAGCGGCGCGTACGGGCTCGGCCAGGCCCTGCCGCCGCAAAAGATGGCCACCCACGGCGCCGACTGGCTGTTCAATCCAGTGACCCAAATCCGCTGGACATATGACTACATGAAAAAGGCGTATGGCAGCCCCGCAGGCGCATGGGCATTCTGGCAGGAACATCACTGGTACTGACATCGCAGCCCAGCACAGCACATTGTTGAGCAACCCGTCAGCACAGCCGATAGCGAACCGGTCAGCCGAGTTTTCCAGATCACCATTTCAGTGATCGCATCTCGTTACGAGCGCTCGGGAACCGTTCGGGTAGCGAGGATTCCGGCGAGGATGACGCGGAGGCCGTAATCGAACTCCGCGTCGACATCGCCGGCGAAGAGGTCTGCCACCAACTGAGCAGTGCGGGGGTAGCGAACGGGGTCGACGACTTGTTCGAGGCGGTCGGGCTCGTAGGGGTTGGCGTCGGCGTATTCGATGCTGGTGCGGGACTGCTCTTCGATGACGAAGCCGACGGTGTAGTGCAGCATGATCGGGAAGACACGGCCGCCATCGGCCTTGGAGAAACCCGCGTCTTCGAGCATCCGCAAGGTCAATTCCACCGTGCGCCACATGGCTTCGTCGCTGATGTAGGTGCCTGCCAGGACCTTTGCGCCGTCCCGATAGCGCAGCATCGACCCGCGCAACCGCCCGGCCAGCGCGATCAGCCAGTCCTGCCAGCTCTGGCCTTGCCGCGGCGCCTCGACCCCGGTGACGGCATCGACGAAGACGGCCTGCGCCATCGCATCCAGCAATTCCCGCTTGTTCTTGACATGCCAATACAGCGCGGGCGCTTGCACATTGAGTGCCGCGGCCACCTTACGCATGGTCAACCCATCGAGGCCGACCTCATCGAGCAATCCCAGCGCGGCCTCGGCGATGGCTGTGGCATCGAGCTTCATCGTCACCTCCTACGTTCGACTGCTTGACAGCTTAACAATGTTCTGGTCTCCTTAACAACGTTAATGGATTTAACGTTGTTAAGGAGGTGGTCGTGGACACGACCGATGTGGTAATTGCCGGCGCCGGACCGACCGGGCTGATGCTGGCCTACGAACTGCGACTCGCCGGAGTCGAGGTGGCGCTGCTCGACGGACTTCCGGCGCGCACCGGCGAATCCCGGGCGGGCGGCATCCACGCCCGCACCATGGAGATCCTCGACCAGCGCGGCCTGCTCGACGACCTGCTCCCGCAGGGCCGCCGCATCCAGGCCGGACACTTCGGCGGACTACCCCTGGACTTCAGCGACTTCAATACCCGCTACCCCTACACCCTCGCCGTGCTGCAATCGGTGATCGAGCGCGAACTCGATCGGCGCGCAACAGAATTGGGCGCGTTGGTGCAGTGGGGATCGCCGGTCGTCGGATTCCACCAGGACGCGACGGGTGTGGAGGTCGAGGTCGGCGGACCGGCGGGGCCCCGCCGGATTCGCGCCGCCTACCTCGTCGGCTGCGACGGTGGCCGCAGCACGGTCCGCAAGCTCGCAGGCATCGACTTCGCAGGCACCGACGCGACCGTGACCGGCATGATCGCCGACGTCGAACTCACCGATCCGCCCGCGCAGCCCTTCTTCGGTCAGCGCGGCGGTGCGGGCGATTTCTCGGCGGTGCAATTCGAGCCCGGCGGGTACCGGCTGGTCGTGCAACGGCACGACCGTGTCCTCGAGCGCGGCGCCGAGCTGACCTTCGAGGACTTCCGCGACAACTTCATCGAGCTCGCGGGCACCGACTTCGGTATGCACAGCCCGCGCTGGGTGACGCACTACGGCGACGCCGCGCGACAGGCCGACCGCTACCGCGTCGGCCGGGTGTTCCTGGCGGGCGACGCCGCCCACATCCACTACCCGGCCGGCGGCCAGGGCCAGAATCTGGGCGTGCAGGATGCGGTCAACCTCGGCTGGAAGCTCGCTGCGACCCTGCGCGGCAACGCATCCGACGAACTGCTCGACACCTACGAGACCGAGCGCCACCCCATCGCCGCCCGCGTCCTGCACAACACGAGAGCCCAGACGGCACTGTCACGGTCCGGCCCGCATACCGACGCGCTGCGCGACATCATGAGCGACCTGATCGACATGGACCAGGTGCGCCACCGCCTCGGCCTCATGATCACCGCCCTCGATATCCGCTACGACACCAAAGTCGACCATCCACTGGCCGGACGCCGCGTGCCGGACGCCGACCTCACGACCAAGGGCGGCGATACCCGAGTCCACACTCTGTTGCGCTCCCGTCGGCCGGTGCTCGTGGTACTTGACGGAAACGACGTTCCGGCCATACCGCAATGGCACGACCGGGTCGATATCGTCACCGCCGAAAGCCGTACCGATCGCTGGACCGTCCCCGGCGTCGGCGACATTGCGACCCCGGCCGCGGCACTGCTGCGTCCCGACGGCTACGTCGCCTGGGCCGCCGACGAACCCACCACCGCCGAATTGACCGAAGCCCTCACCGCCTGGGTCGGCGCACCGGCCTGATGCCCTCGGTTCGGTAGGAAAGCTACGGTGGGCGGTCTGATTTTTCAGCGCGCGGTAGTGCGCACCGGACGCTCTACTTCGTCCGCTCGATCACTCCGCGAATGTAGGCGGCCTGGCCCGCGTGCTGCAGATCATCGGAGATCACGCTGATCAGACGGATGCTGAGGGTGACCGGCGGGTCCCATCTGGTGTCGACGATCCGGCCGAGGTCCTCATCGGTGATACCTCGGACGAACCGCAGGGTCTGCTCGTGGACCGCGTCGTAGTAACCGAGGAGCAGGTCGGCAGGGGCTTGGATGGCGGCGACATTCTCGGGACGGTCGCCGTATCCGACGGTGCGTGTGTCGATCGGCAGGCCGAACCGGTCGTACCAGCCCTGCGCGGTCCACACTTGCTCCGCGCCTGCCACGTCGGCGACGTGATCGTCCTGCACCCGTGTCAGGTGCCAGATAAGCCAGGCGATCGAGTTCGCGCCCGGGTCGATCCGATAGGCCAGGTGGTCCTCGGTCAGGCCGTCCACCGCCTCGTGCACCACCTCTTGAATACGCCCGTAAGCATCGGCGAGTACGTCGGCACTCGTCATCTTGTCGGCTCCGTCCGTCGATGTCGTGGTTTCGACCGTACTCACACCGGGCGCGGGCCGCCGCGTTCTCGGCCGCACTGTCACAACTCGATCGACTTACTCGTCGTATGCCTACCGCCGAACACCAGACAAGGAAGACACCGACAGTGACCGACCGAACGCACTCATACCGACCGGAGGCCGACCCCTGCCTCGCTATCGATCGAGGGGGTTTCCGGAGTCCCCTGTGCAGCAGGGGATTCGGTGACCTTCTTCCCCAGGTTGATAAGGAACAGAATCAAACAACCGACGGTCGGCACGATGTGCCCGAGGCTCGCCGTGCCCGCGATGGCCGCACCGGTCTCCGTGCTGAGGACGGTCTGAATACTGTGGACCGTCTCGCACGCGACGATCGTCGGTCCCGCCGGTGTGGGACGGCATGAAACCATGGAAAGGCATGAGATCGAGGCATTCCTGACCGTCGCCGACGAATTGCACTTCGGCAGAGCCGCCGAGCAGCTGCGAATGTCACCGAGCGGGGTCAGCAGGACCATCCAGTTGGTGGAGCGCCGCCTCGGCGCGGCGCTGTTCGAACGGACCAGCCGCCGGGTGGCGTTGACTCCGATCGGGCGGCAACTGCGCGATGACCTCCGGCCCGGACACGATCAGATCAAGCGGGCCGTCCAGCGCGCTACCTGCTCGGGTATGGATATGCCGGGGTCAGGAAGGCGGTCGAGCCGTCTGTGTCGTACCGCCATCGCCGAATCGCTCGCCCCATCCTGACCAGAGAACGATCGACGAGACCTGGTGTCAGCGCCCGAAACGTCCGCCACCAGGTCCCGTTGGTCTTGTGCCGGCGGGTTGGATCGCCCCTGTTTCGCCTACTGGGCGGCGTCGGGCGCGCGGGTGAACAGCCGACCTGCGAGGTCGGCCCCGACGATCGCGCCGTGTTCGTCGCGGGTGAAGTAACCGCGCTGACCCTGGAGCCCGCCGCCGGTGACGACGTACTCGTCGTCGGGCAGCAGTCCGAGGCCGGCCGCGGGCAGGTCCGGAGGGAGCTCGGTGTCGGATGCCGCGCGGATCTCCGGCTTGATGCCGACCGCGACCGTCAGCCCCTCGCCATCGGTATCGATGGTGAGCCGCATGACATCGATGTCGTAGTCGCCCACCACTTCTCGTGCTCGCACCTCGTCGTGGGGCAGCGGCACCGGCTGCCGATCGATCACTCCCAGGTAGTGCTTCAGTGCCCAGCGCACGACCGCCTGGTTGAACAGGATGCCGTCGTCCGGTCCCGAGTTGGACATGACGGTGATGGCGAAGGCGTGTTCGGGAACCATGAGCAGCTCGGCGAACTGGCCGTTGCCCGACCCGCCGTGCCCGACGGTGCGCACACCGTCCACCGCACGCAGGAACCAGCAGATGCCGAACGCGTCGCCGAGCGTGCTGCCCTTCAACGCGACCGTCGGTTCCTGCATCCGCGCCAGCGCATCGGAGGGCAGCACATCGAAGCCGCTTTCCGCCCGGCCGTCACCGAGCTGGAAACGCGCCCAACGGAGTTGATCCGACACCGACGACGCGAGACCGCCACCGGGGTTGTTGCCGCGGGTGTCCTTCCACTGCCGCGCGACGGCGAGGGTGCCGTCGGCGCCTAGGTTGTGACCGACCGCGAACCGCCGAACCATGACATCGGCAGGCGCGTAGACAGTGTTCGACAGCCCAACGGGCTCGAGGACGAGCGACGCGACCGCCGCTTCGAAGGTGAGACCGGTGACCTTCTCGATAATCCGCCCGAGCAGGTTGTATCCCGCCTGGCTGTAGGAGGCCCGCGCGCCGACCGGTGCGATCTGATCCAGCTCGCGCATGCGCGCCACATACCCGGCAAGCGCGTCGTCACCGTCACCGGTTTCGACGATGAGCCGCACACCAAGTCCCGCAGTGTGATTGAGCAGATTGAACACAGTCATCTCCGCCGCAGCCCGCTCGTCGGCGAGCTCCAGTTCGGGGACATAGTGCCGCACCGGCGCGTCCAGGTCGATCCGCCCCTCCGCGGCCAACCGCATGAGCGCGGTCGCGGTGAAGGTCTTCGACACCGAGCCGAGCAGGAACAGGGTGTCCGCTTCGATGGGCAGTGGATTGTCGCGGCTGGTCACGCCATGAGAAGCGAACACCTCCTTACCGCCGACCCACACTCCGACCGCGACACCGGGGATGTCCAGCTCGGTCGCCGTGGCCTCGACGAATTCGGACAATGCGGTATCAGACATATCTATCCCTTTCGATCGGCTCTTGGCCACGACGCCGAGTCCCTGCCATTCGGTACCTCGTGCGTCCGGCATGCGGGGAACGTTGCCCGCCTCCGCTGACACGGCGCTGACACGCGGCGTCAGGGTCTGCGCGGCTTACCTTTCGACAGTTGCCCGGTCGCCGTCAGATCCAGCCGACAACGAGCGCCTCGCAGCGTCGGCGGCCGCACGCAATGGGCCGAGGCGGTAACATCACACGCTCGCCATATGGCGATGATCGGAGGCAAAAGGCATGGTGCGCGGGTCAGAGGAGCGCACGCTCAGCGACCCCATCCGCGGCACCAGGCCCGCGAATCGGCGTCAGCTGATTCTGCGTGCGGCGGCGAATCTCTTCTACGAGAAGGGCTACGCCAAGGTCGGTATGGGCGATGTGGCGGAGGCGGTGGCCATCGGCCCTTCGGCGCTGTACCGGCATTTCCGTGGCAAGCAGGATCTGCTGGCCACCGTCGTCGGCGAAGCGCTGAACACCCTGGACGGTGTGCTGGTGACAGCCACCGCCGACAACCTCATCGCCACGGTGGTGACAGCGATGCTGGAGAACAGGCGGGTCGGTGTGTTGGTGCGCCGCGAATCGCGCCAGTTGTCCGTCGATGATCGCGCGGCGCTACGCGCGGTGACCAAACGCATCGGCACGCGATTCGCCGAGCTGATCAGCGAACGCAGGCCCGAGCTGGATACGGCGGCGGCCGATCTGCTGGCCTGGTGCGCGCTCGCGACCGGCAACAGCCTTTCCTTCCATAGTCTTTCGCTTCCGGAGCCCGGGTTCAGCGCCCTGATCGGGGAAGTCGTTACGACCATCGTCGACGCGCCGATCGTCTTGTCCGATCGGTCCGCCGCGCGCACGGAGCACCTCGGGTCTTTGACCCGGCAATCACGGCGCGAGGCCATCCTGGCCGAGGCAACACGACTCTTCGCAGGCAACGGATTCGCCGGCGTGAGCATGGAGGATATCGGTGCCGGCGTCGGCATCTCCGGCCCCAGCGTCTACAACCATTTCCCGACCAAATCCGACATCCTGGTCGCCGCGATGTCGCGTGGTGACGAATGGATGCAGATGGAGATGAACCGCACGTTCGCACAGGCCGCGGACGCCCGCGACGGCATGTTCCGACTGCTGCACAGCTACCGCGCGTTCGCCTTCGAGGACCCCGACCTGGTCCAGTTGCTCGTCTCGGAATCCATGCACCTACCCGACGCCGACCGACACCGAGCCAGAGCGGCTCAGCACTCCTACATCGCGGAGTGGGTGCACCTGGCAACTCAGGTGCACCCCGACTGGGATCCGATCAGTGCCCGAATCCGGGTGCAGGCCGTGCAGACCATGATGAACGACATCGCGCTGATGCCCCACCTGCGATCCCGCCCCGGTGTCGATGCGGCACTGCTGGCGATCGGCGCTCGGCTGCTCGCGATCTCCGACGACTGACCGGCTCGCCCATCCACGAGCTCTACCGTCCCGTATAGACCGAACGTCCCCGGATTCCGCGCGGAGGAGACTGAGGGCGTGACGAAGGACGAAGTTCCGCTGATCGTGGTGGATGCTGCCAATGTCGTCGGCTCGCGGCCCGATGGCTGGTGGCGCGACCGTGCGGGCGCGGCCCGGCGATTACTCACGCAGCTGACCTCACTGAAAAAACACTTGGAGCAACCGACCGATGTGGTGGTCGTGCTCGAGGGGGCGGCGAAAAGCGCAGTCGTCGAGGAAACGGACTTGGACGACCTGCGCGTGGTGTCAGCGGACGGATCGGGGGATGACGCGATCGTCGGTGTGGTGGCGGCAGCCGCTGCGCCCGACAGCGGCCGGTCGATCACCGTCGTGACGGCGGATCGCGGACTGCGTGATCGAGTCGAGGCGCTCGGGGCCGTGACGGTCGGTCCACGCTGGCTCCTGGATCGCATCGGGCCGTAGCCGAACCAGCGAAGTCGGCCATCCGTACCTACCCAGGAAGTCGGTCGGGCGTGTCGGTCGAGGCAACGCGGTTTCCAGCGCAACACTGAGCGCATGGCCGAACGACACTCTTGCGCCGCCGAGGTGCTCGACCTGACCGCGCAATGGGCCGAACTGTTAGTGCCCGGCGAGCTGTCGGACCGTTATGGGCACGCCGTTACGAAACCGGCCACGGCGCTCGGATAACGGAGGAGACCGGCATGTGCCGACTTTTCGGAATGACGGCGTCCCCACAGCGAGTCAAGGCGACCTTCTGGCTCCTCGATGCCGAAGACAGCCTGGACCACCAGAGCGAGACGAACCCCGACGGCACCGGCCTCGGCACCTTCGACACACACGGCAGGCCGTTGGTCGAGAAGCAGCCGTTGGCCGCCTACGCGGACCGCCAGTTCGCCACCGAAGCCAAACACCGCGAGTCGGCGACCTTCCTCGCCCACATCCGCCACGCATCGACTGGTGCCCGCACCGTGAACAACACCCATCCGTTCACCCAGAATGGACGCATCTTCGCCCACAACGGCGTCATCGAAGATCTCCCACTACTCGACGAGCAGCTGGGCCCTTACCGTGCACTGGTGCAGGGCGACACCGACTCGGAACGATTCTTCGCGCTGATCACCAAACACATCGATGCGCACGGCGGTGACATCACCGCCGGGATTACCGACGCCACCCGATGGGTCGCCGACCAGCTGCCGATCTTCGCGATCAACCTGATCCTGACCACCGCCACCGAGCTGTGGGCCTTGCGCTACCCCGATACCCACGACCTCTACATGCTGAAACGCGAAGCAGGAGAACAACTCCGGCATGCGGGCAGCAAGGGAACCATCCGCGTCCACTCAGCCGATTCGGCCGAAACCCCGACCGTGGTCATCGCCAGCGAGCCGATGGACACCGACCCCGGCTGGCGTCGCATGTCCCCCGGCGAGCTACTGCACGTCCACCCCGATCTGCACACAGACAGCAGCCCGATACTCGATCGCCCACCGGCCCACCTGCTGTCACTGTCGGACCTCAGCGCCGAAGCCGCCGCCTCGCAACTCACCCGCTGACCGCACCGCTTCACTCACCGAAACGCGCCCTGTCCCCGGCCGGAGCCGAAGATCGGGCGCACGGAAGCCATGCCTACTAACTGGGGCAGACACTCCTTCTCAAGGTAGATTCAATCTACGTAATATTCGATCTACGTAAGAATCAATCTACGTTTACCAAGGAACTGACGATGGAGTTCACCGGTAGGGCAGCCGACCTGGACCTGCTCGCTCAACAGCTGGACCTGGTGACCGAGGGGTGCGGTGCGACACGTGGCCGGGCAGTGATCGTGACCGGTCGACGGCGTGTCGGTAAATCGCGGCTCATCCAGGAGTTCTGCGATCGGTCAGGGAGGGCGTACGTCGTCTTTCAGGCCACTCGCGGACGCAACCCGGTGGCCGAGCGCGACGATTTCATCGCCACCATCACGCACTCCGCGTTAGGCGGGGCCGAGTTGGTTGCCGGGTTACACGCATCCGACTGGAACCAGGCCCTACGCGCCCTTGCCATCGCCCTCCCAGATGACGTGCCCGGTATCGCCGTTATCGACGAGGTGCCCTGGCTCACCGAACAGGACTCCGAGTTCGAAGGCGCACTGCAGACTGTGTGGGATCGCCAACTATCCGGCAAGCCGGTGCTACTCGTGCTGGTCGGCAGCGACATCTCGGTCATGGAAGCGTTGCAGTCCCGCGACCGCCCATTCTTCGGGCGCGCAACGAAGATGACTGTCGAGCCGCTGAATCTGGCCGATGTGCAGACAATGACAGATCTCGACGCCGCCAATGCTGTCGACGCCCGGCTGATCACCGGGGGCTTCCCGGAGATCGTCCAGTCGTGGCGGCCGGGGATGAGCAGAACCGATTTCCTCCGAACTTCGGCGGCGAACCCGCTGTCACCGCTGCTGGTTGCCGGCGAGCTGTCTCTGCTCGGCGAGTTTCCGGAATCATCACGCTCGCGCGCTGTGCTGGAGGCCGTTGGCAGTGGTGAGCGCACCTTCGGTGCCATCGCCGCACAGGCCGGAGGCACTGGCGCACTGCCCTCGGGAACCCTGACACCAGTCCTGAACGCCCTGCAAGCCAAGCGAACTATCGCCACGGACCTACCGCTGTCCACCAAGCCCGACACCAAGAACAAGCGGTATCGCATCGCCGATTCCTACCTCCGGTTCTGGCTGGCCTTCCTCCAGCGAGGCATTCCCCTCATCGAACGCGGACGCGGAGATCTTGCCCTCACTCGCATCGAGCGCTCCTGGACCGCCTGGCGCGGACGTGCCGTCGAACCTCTCATCCGGGAATCCTTACTACGCCTGCTGCCCAGCGGCCGATGGCCCGAAACCGAAGCGATCGGCGGCTGGTGGAATCGGCAGAACAACCCTGAAATCGACCTCGTCGGTGCCGACCGCGAGCCTGTCGCAGGTGCGGTCCATTTCATCGGATCGATCAAATGGCTGGAGGACCGCACCTTCGACCGCCACGATTACGACGCTCTCACCCGAGCGATCCTGTCGGTGCCGGGCACCGACATACACACGCCGTTGGTGGCCGTGTCCCGCTCCGGCATCGAATCCGACCTTCCACTCGCGATGCGTTGGGGCCCTGAAGATCTCGTCGCCGCATGGCAGTGAATGACCCAAGGCTTGCTCGGGGTAAGCGGTCGGGTCAGCGGCCGACGACTCGGGCAAGGCGCTCCGGATAGCGCGCGCCCGCGAAAGCCCCTGAGGGGGCGGTGGTGTCGATGCGGGCGAGATCGTCTGCGGTCAGGGCGATGTCGGCGGCTGCGACGTTTTCCTCGAGGTACGTGCGGCGCTTGGTGCCCGGGATGGGGACTACGTCCTCGCCCTGGCTCATGACCCAGGCCAGGGCCAATTGGCCTGCGGTGATGTTCTTTTCGGCGGCCAGCTCGCGCAGGGCGGCGACGATGGCGAGGTTGCGGTCGAGGTTGTCGTCGGCGAAACGCGGTAGTTGGCGGCGCATGTCGTCGGCGGGGAGTTCGGCGGTGGAGGTGATGGCGCCGGTGAGGAAGCCGCGGCCGAGCGGGGAGAACGGCACGATGCCGATACCCAGCTCGCGGCAGGTCGGCAGCACCTCGGCCTCGATGTCCCGTGTCCACAGCGACCATTCGCTCTGCAGCGCGGTGATCGGGTGCACGGCATGCGCGGCACGGATGGTTGCGGCCGAGGCTTCGGAGATGCCGAGGTAGCGCACCTTGCCCGCGGCGACCAGTTCCGAAAGTGCGCCCCAGGTCTCCTCGATCGGGACGTTCGGATCCACCCGATGCTGGTAGTAGAGGTCGATGTGGTCGACACCGAGACGGGCCAGCGACTCGTCGCAAGTCTGCTTGACATAGGCGGCGTCACCGCGCGCGCCCAAGGTGCCGCCCTCGCCCCACACGATGCCGAACTTCGTCGCGAGCACCACCCGATCACGGCGATCGGCGATAGCGCGCCCGACCAGCCGCTCATTGGTTTCGGGCCCATACACATTGGCGGTGTCGAGCATGGTCACGCCCAGATCGAGCGCGCGATGAATGGTCGCGATGGACTCGTCGTCGTTATCACGCAGGCCATAGGCCTGGCTCATCCCCATGCAGCCGAGCCCCTGCGCACCTACGGTCAGTTCGCCGAGTTTCCTGGTCGGGATCATTGCGGGATCTCCTCCTTCAGCACGCCGGATGCGATGTCCAGCGGCAGGTCCGGGTCGTGATTACCGAGATCCGACGCTACGGCCTGGAGTGCACTCCATGTCAAGTACGGGCCCGCCGACGCTGGCGGAACATACAGACAGCCGGCCACGTCATCGAGACTCCTCGACGGCGTGGCCGATGTGGATCGGTGTCGCGATGACCGGGGACTCGACCTCGGACACCCGGTCGCCGAAACAACCGAGCCGCCCGAGTGTGACTTCAGATCCGATGCAACGTTCTGGCGAAGTTCACACCGAAGAGTTTCGCGGTCTCGAGATCTCCCTTGTCGAAGGAATCCACGGGAGCTTTGTGATGTATTTGCGCCATTGCGCCGGTCCATGATCCGAGTCGATCGACAGCTGGGTCCGTAGTCGCGCCGGCATTGTTTTCGAAGTTCGGCGGATTGCCGACCCACAACATCCCGTGCTGCATCGAGAAAACCACCATGGACATCAGGGTTGATTGTTTATCGCCCGATGGATACGACGAGACCGTGAAGCCGGAGGCAAGTTTTCCGCGCAACTCCTGAGTGCGAAAAAGGGGCGATGTCGAATCCATGAACGATTTGAAGGGCCCGGAGACGCCTCCGAAATAGGTGGGAGAACCCCAGATGATGCCATCGTAGGTGGCCAACCGAGCAGGCGAGGCGACGAGCTGGTCAGCCTTCAGCAGACTAACCTCTGCACCTGCCACATTCCTGGCGCCTGCGACGACATGCTTTGCGAAGTATTCCGTACGCCCATGGCCGCTGTGATAAACCACGGCTATTTGTTTCACTGCTGATGTTTCTTCATTCACGGCGCCAAGGATGTTCTCCGGCCATACCGGCCGGCAACTATCGTTGCCGTTTCCGGAACGAGCCCGAATCGAATGCTTATCGGGCGTGGGATACAAGGAATGAGGGTGGGCTACGGCGCGATACCCGCCCTCATCATGAGTGCGGTGCCGCAGTCGGAGACCGCCGCCGCCAATAGCTTCAACACCCTGATGCGCTCCATCGGGACCTCGTTCGCCGCCGCAATGGTCGGTGTCGTCCTGTCCCAGATGAGCATTCGGTTCGGCGGCCACACCCTGCCCTCGGAGCAAGGCTTCCGCACCGGCCTGCTGATCGGCTGCGGTGTCGCCCTCGCCGCCGCGGCCATCACCGCAACGATTCCGTACCGCCGGACCACCCCCACTCCCCACTCCCCCGTCGACACCGCGCCGAAGGTCGCATCCAGGGCCTGAAGCGAGTGTTGACACGGTTGGCTAATTGCATTAGCTTTATGGCTATCAGCATTAGCTACCAGCGCAACGGGAGTTCGACATGACCGAGTACCTGACCATCGACGGTGGACAGATCGCCTACGACGTGACCGGCGATGGCCCACTGGTCGTGCTGTCGCACGGCATCGGCGACCGGCGCCAGGCTTTTCGGTTGCTCGCGCCGAAGCTGATCGCCGCCGGCTACCGGGTCGCGGCGGCGGACCTGCGCGGACACGGAGAGTCCAGCATGAACTGGAAGTCCCACGACGGCAGTGACGCGATCTCGCGGACCGATGTCGCGGGCGACCTGCTCGCGCTGATCCGCCACCTCGGCGGTCCAGCGGTCATCATCGGACACTCCATCTCCGGCGGTGCCGCCACCATCGCTGCGGCACAAGCGCCCGAACTTGTCAGCGCCATTATCGAACTCAACCCGTTCACCAAGACCCAGAAGCTCGCCGCAGGCGCACTTTTCACCGTCCCGCGCTACCGCAAGGGGCTGGTGCCGCTGATGAACACCATGATCTTCAAGAGCCTCGGACAGTGGATGCGCTACCTGAACGTCGCCTACCCGATCAAGCCTGCCGACTACGACAAGTACATGGCCGAATTGTCGGCGAAGCTGCAGGAACCGGGCCGGTTCGCGGAATTCATGAAGACCGGCAAGTCGACTCCCGCCGACGCCGAGGCGCAGCTGCCGAACATCAGTAGCCCCGCGCTGATCATCATGGGCACCGAGGACCCCGACTTCGCGAACCCCGAAGCCGAAGGCGACGCCATCGTCGCTCTCATGCCCGCGGGTCTCGGCACCGTCGCGGTGGCGGAGGGATCCGGGCACTACCCGCACGCGGACGCGCCGGACCGGGTGGCCGAACTCGCGCTGCGGTTCCTCGCGGAGCAGGCTCGTGCCTAGGGTCGGGCTGACCCCAGCCGACGTCGTCCGTGCGGGTGCCCAACTCGCCGACGACGTCGGCTATGACAACCTGGCCATGGGTCTGCTTGCCGAAAAGCTCGGCGTCCGAACACCTTCCCTGTACAAGCACGTGGCCAACCTGGCCGATTTGCAGCACGGCATCGCCGTGCTCGCGATGACCGAACTCGACCGCGCCGTTCGCGACGCGATGCACGGCCGCTCCGGCACCGAAGCATTGGCAGCCTTCGCCCGCGCATTCCGCTCATATGTCGTCGCGCACCCTGGCCGCTACGCCGCCACCGTCGGAGCCGAGTTCACCAGCCCCGACGATCCCCTGCTGGAATCCAGTGGCCGCGTGCTCGATTCGATGGTGGCAGTGCTGCGCGGTTACGACATTCCCGACGTCGAGACGGATCACGCCCTGCGCACCTTGCGCTCGATGTTCCACGGATTCGCGTCCCTACAGGTATCCGGCGGCTTCCAGTGGACCGGCGATCCGGAAGCCAGCTTCGACTGGATGATTCGGTTCATCGACCGTGGACTACGTGGGCGGTGAAGAGCGGATGGGGAGGCGCCGCGTGATCGACCCCGCACGGCCGGGCCGACCATCCCCGCCGCCCAGTCCCCATCACCCCCGCGGAGCAGGTCGCGTCCAGGGCCTGAAGCCTCATCGACCGTGGATTGTGTTGGCTTCGAAGAAGTCCCACGCGAGGTCGGTCGCGTTCACCCCGGCCTGCGCATCGGAGAGTTCGCCCTGCGCGGCGCCCGGCCACGAGTGTCCCATCTCGGGAAGCCGGTAGATCTCGACCGTGCTGCCGTCGGCGCAGGTGGCCGTCGCGACGGTGATGCCATTGGCCAGGTCGGCGTGCGCTCCCCCGGGAGCGCAGGCGAGTCGCTCCTGCCATTGCGTGATCCCGGTGTCGAATCGACCGAAGTAGCGGTCCTTGCCACCGAGGAAGGTGATAACCGAAACCGGCGTCGTCGGCTTGTAGGACGGTTCCGCCGCGGCGGAACCGAAGAACCCCCCGCTGACCGCGGCGATGGCGGCGAAGGTGCCGGGTAGTTCCACCGCGAGCTTGAAGGACATATCGCCGCCGTTCGAGATGCCTGCGGCATAGACGCGCTTCGGGTCGGC
The DNA here is from genome assembly GCF_036046055.1 of Nocardia sp. NBC_00403. Classification (NCBI taxonomy): domain Bacteria; kingdom Bacillati; phylum Actinomycetota; class Actinomycetes; order Mycobacteriales; family Nocardiaceae; genus Nocardia; species Nocardia sp. NBC_00403. The sequence goes on along the minus strand of NZ_CP107939.1, from coordinate 2,805,560 downwards.
TTTCCAGGCGCTGGTCATTCGGGCGAGGACAGTCTTGACGAAGCCGACATCGTCTTCCGAACCACAGCAGACGAAGGCGTTGTATCCGGAAGCGTGCCCCTCCGGATAGACGACGAGGAAGTTTTCCTTGTCCGCCTTGGCATTCAAGCCGCTGGTCGTGGCGATCCGCGCCGCGTCACCGGGATAGAAGTGCAGGGCGACCACGAGTGGCAGGGCGGTGCTGCCGTCGTAGCTCGGCGGCGCATGCACCACATAGGAGCGGGTCTTGCCACCGAATTCGATGGTGATCCGCTGGTCACCCGAGCCGGGCTTGTCGTCCTGTGTAGGGGGGCGGGGCCGCTCGGCGATGTCGGTGGCGCGACGGGGCTCTGGCAGGCCGTGACCCACAGGGCACAACAGGCAATGGCGATGGCGACACTACGAAGCCAGAACACGGTCTCACTATGGCACGAAATCGATGCGCCGTTGTCAAGACTGCGAACATTCGAGAATGGTTGAGTAGCAATAGATATCGCAGATGTGGACAACTCGCATAGGTGAGCGACCGGCGCCGGCGATCGACCCCGCGCGGCCGGGCCGCTGGTTAGGCTCGGCGGCATGATCCTTCGCAATGTGACCGTCGATTGCGCCGATCCGTATGAGCTCGCGTTATTTTGGAGCGCCGTCACCGGATGGCCGGTGTCCGAGGAGGATAAGCCAGGCGACGACGAGGTGTTGGTCGAGGCGCCCGCGCTTGCGCCGGGCTTGCTGTTCATTCGCGTGCCCGAGGGCAAGGTGGTGAAGAACCGTCTGCACTTCGATTGGATGCCAACCGAGCGGACGCGTGACGACGAGGTCGAGCGCATCATCGGCATGGGAGCGACACTGTACGAGGACCACCGAACCGCCGATGGGCTCGGCTGGGTCACGCTGCTCGATCCCGAGGGAAACGAGTTCTGCATCGAGCGAAGCAAGGCCGAGCGCGAAGGCCGATAGCCAGGGCAGGCGGTAGCTGGATCCTTACTTCCCACCGGTGGCGCAGCTGAGTATCGCGTTATAACATCGGCCCCGTTTGTTCACATCGCGCGGCAGGACGAGAACTTGACCAGTGGTACCCGGCAGGCTTCCTCGTCTTCGCGCCGTGGACGTTCACGTCGGGCTTCCGGGTCGAGCGCGCCCACGCTGGCGACGCTGCTCGCCGCGGCCGTCGAGCACAATCCCGACGGCGCGGCCGTCGTCTGCGACGACGCCACATTGACTTATCGTGCCCTCGACACGCGCTCATCGCAGATGGCCAGAGTTTTGCTGGCGATGGGGATCGGCCCGGAAACCACCGTCGCGGTGGCCCTGCCCCGATCGATCGACTCGGTGCTCACGGTCTGGGCGGTCGCCAAGACCGGCGCGGCGTTCGTACCCATCGATCCAGGCTTCCCCTCGGCACGCATCGAATTCCAGGTCGCCGACTGCGGTGCGCAGTTCGGGCTTACCAGGCAGCAGTACGCCGCGGTACTGCCGGGTGAGGTTCGGTGGCTCGCGCTGGACGCTCCCGACTTCGAGGCACAGGTGACGGCGCAGTCGCCGACACCGATCTCCTACCTCGACCGCCGGACGCCGATGCGCGACACCAACCCGGCCTACCTGATCTACACCTCCGGCTCGACCGGCCTGCCCAAGGGCGTCACGGTCACCCACGCCGGCCTGGCCGGGCTCTGCGCCGAACTCACCACGCGGCACTCGATTTCCCGCGACGCGCGGATCCTGCACTTCGCCTCACCCAGCTTCGACGCTTCGATATTGGAACTGCTACTTGCCATCGGCGCGGCCGCAACCATGGTGATCGCCCCGCCGACGATCTACGGCGGTAGTGAGCTGGCGCAGCTCATCACGCACCATCAGGTCACCCACGCCTTCCTCACTCCGTCGGCGCTGGCCTCGGTCGAGCCGACCGGACTGGACTTCCTGCAGGGCATCATCGTCGGCGGCGAGCCGTGTCCCCCCGCGTTGGTCGGCCGTTGGGCGGTGGCAGGACGACGATTCTGGAACGCCTACGGGCCCACCGAATCCACCATCGTCGCGACCATCAGCGCGCCGCTGTCGCCCGAGGCGCCGGTGACCATCGGATCGGCCGTGCGCGGCATGCGCCTGCGCGTGCTCGACCGGCAACTGCGCCCGGTCGGCGTCGGCGTCGCGGGCGAGCTGTATATCTCCGGTCTCGCCATTGCCCGCGGCTATCACCGTCGCGCCGGGCTGACCGCGCAGTGTTTTCCCGCAGACCCGCACGGCGCGCCCGGCACTCGGATGTACCGGACCGGCGACCTCGTCCGCTGGACCACCGGCGGTGATCTCGACTACCTCGGCCGCACCGACGACCAGGTCAAGGTCCGCGGTTTCCGGATCGAGCTCGGCGAGATCGACGCGATCCTCACGACGCATCCCGAGGTGCGCGCGGCCGTCACCGTCGACCGGAGGACCGCCGCGAGCGAAACCACGCTGGCGGCCTATGTCGTGCCAGTACCGGGGCGATCGCCCGACCCGGCCGCCCTTGCCGACACCTTGGCGCAGCGGCTGCCGCGGTACATGCTGCCGACCTCGATCACCATCGTGGACCGAATCCCGCTGACCCCCAACGGCAAAACCGATCGTGCCGCGCTACGTGCCCGATCCGAGGACCGCCTCGTCCATCGACCGCTGTCGGGTCTCGGCGAGGAATTGATCGCCGCGGTGTTCGCCAGGGTGCTCGGGCACGAGCAGTTCGGGCCGGACTCCGACTTCTTCACTTCGGGCGGCAATTCGCTGCTCGCCACCCAGGTCGCCGCCCGGCTCAGCGAGACATGGCAGGCCCAGATCCCGACCAGGCTGGTCTTCGACCACCCAACGGTGGCCCTGCTGGCGAAGTCACTCCAGACGCAGCGACTGGCCACGGCCCGACCGGCCTTGGTCGCTCGTCCGAGACCCGAGCGGATTCCCTTGTCCCCCGCCCAGCTTCGGTTCTGGTTGCGCAACCAGTTCGACACCACGACCTCGGTGGACAACGTGGGGTTCGCACTCGGCATGTCGGGTGACCTCGATGTCGAGGCGCTGCGTGCCGCGTTCGCCGACACCGTCGAGCGGCACGAGGCGCTGCGCACGATGTACCCGGCGGACGCCATCGGACCGCACCAGCTGATACTCGAAACATCAAGTGCTGTTGCCGATTTCGTGCCCGAAGACACGCACCCCGACGCGGTGGACGAGCGGGTGCGCGAGACGTTGTGGCGCGGTTTCGACGTGTCAGCGGAAGTGCCGTTGCGCGCTCGGCTGCTCCGGGTGAACGGCAGCTACGTGCTGGCCTGCGCGACACACCACATCTGCGCCGACGGCTCCTCCCTGGCCCCCTTGGCGCGTGATGTCGCCATCGCCTACGCCGCGCGGATCGCGGGCGACGCACCGACCTGGCTACCGCTGGAGGTGCAGTACGCCGACTACGCACTGTGGCAACAGGACGTGCTCGGGTCGCGCGACGACCCGGATTCGCCATTGTCCCGGCAGCTCGCCTACTGGACACAGGAACTGGCAGAGCTGCCCGACGACCTCGACCTGCCGACCGACCGCCCACGACCGGCGGTGGCCTCGCTGCGCGGCGACGGCGAGCAGCGCACGGTGTCCGCCGCGCTGCATCGCGACCTGCTCGCCGTCGCGCGGACCCATCGGGCCACGTTGTTCATGGTGATGCGGACAGCCTTGGCCGTCCTGCTGGCCCGCCTGTCCGGCGGCACCGACATTGCCATCGGCGTGCCGATGACCAATCGCGCCGAGGCCGCCCTCGCGGATGTCGTCGGCATGTTCGTCAACACCACGGTGTCGCGAACCAGGATCGACCCCGCCGAGAGCTTCGCGGATCTGCTGACCCGGACCCGCGATCGGGACATGGTGAATTTCGCGCACTCGGAGGTGCCGTTCGAACTGGTCGTGGATGCCGTCAACCCGGTGCGGTCCCCTGGACGGCATCCGCTGTATCAGGTCGGTTTCGCGTTCCAGAACTTCGCCGAGGCCAATGTCGAACTGTCGGGCCTCACGTTCTCGTCTTACGACGCGGACATCAGGACCGCGAAGACAGACCTGCACATCGCGGTGGTCGACACCCACGACGAGGACGGCGCCCCGGGCCCGATCGACATCCGATTCGGCTATGCCACAGACCTTTTCGATGAAACGACAGTGCGCAGATTTCTCGCCAGCTATCTGCGCATCCTGCACGAAGTGGCCGCCGATCCGATCGGCGCGGTCGGTGATATCGACATCATGGAACCGCTCGAGCGGCGGCGGATCCGGTTCTGGTCGGCCGGACCGGACCTCCCGGTCGCGCCGGAGACCCTGACCACCGCGCTGTGGCGGCATGCGCTCGCGACACCCGACGCCGTCGCGGTGGTCTGCGGAGCGGAGGCACTGACCTACGCGCAACTGCAAGACCGGTGTAATCGGTTGGCCCGGTGGCTGATTCGACAAGGCGTCGGACCCGACACGGTAGTGGCGGTGGCCATGCGGCGGTCCATCGATCAGGTCGTCGCATTGACCGCGATCGTCGAAGCAGGCGGGGCCTGGGTGCCGATCGATCCGGATCATCCGGACGAGCGGATCCGGTCGGTACTCGATTCCGCCGCACCGCGGTGCGTCGTGACCACCAGCGGTGACGCGTTCACCGTCGCTCCCGCGCACACCGTCGACACCCTCGATCTCTCGCAGCTGAGTCCCGAACCGGTACTCGATGCCGAGCGCGGCGCCGCACTGCGCGGCGACCATCCCGCCTACGTGATCTACACCTCCGGCTCCACCGGTCGACCGAAAGGCGTTGTGGTCAGCCACGACGCGATCGTCAACCAGCTCATCTGGATGCAGCAGCAGTACCGTGTCAGCGGTGCCGACAGGTACCTGCAGAAAACTCCCGCGACGTTCGATGTCTCGCTGTGGGGGTATTTCCTGCCGCTGCGTGCCGGCGCCCGGCTGGTGCTTGCCGGACCGAGCGAGCACCGCGACCCCGCAGCATTGGGCAGGCTCATCGCCGCGCACCGCGTTACGCTCACCGATTTCGTGCCCGCCATGCTCGCGATGTTTGCCGCGCACGCCAGCGCGACCGAATTGACGTCACTGCGTGCGGTTTTCGCTATCGGCGAGGCGCTGCCACTGGAGACCGCACGGGCGTTCGCCGCCGTCTGCGGCGCCGAACTGCACAATCTGTACGGTCCGACCGAAGCCGCCGTGAGCATCACCCATCACCGGGTCGAGGCCACCGACCTGACCTCGGTGCGTGTGCCGATCGGTGCACCGGAAGGGAACTCCCAGAGCTTCGTCCTCGACACCCGGTTGCGACCGGTGCCGGTCGGCGCGGTGGGTGAACTCTATTTGGCCGGAGTCCAACTCGCCCGCGGATATCACGGCGCCCACGCGCTGACGGCGGGCCGGTTCGTCGCGAATCCGCTCGGCGGCCCCGGCGACCGGATGTATCGGACCGGCGATCTGGTGCGGTGGACGCCGCGCGGTGCACTGGACTACATCGGGCGCAGCGACTTTCAGGTGAAGGTGCGTGGTCACCGCATCGAGCTCGGCGAGATCGAAGCCGCGTTGCTCGCCGACCCCACCGTCGGTCAAGCGGCTGCCGCGGTCAAACCGGCGCAAGACGGGGACCAGCTCGTCGGCTATGTCGTCGCAGCGCCCGGTGCGGCAGTCGACCCCGATGGCTTGCGGCGCTCGGTATCTCGGGTGTTGCCCTCGTACATGGTGCCCGCGGCGGTGTTGCCCCTGGATGCGCTGCCGGTCAACGCCAGCGGCAAACTCGACCGTCCGGCGCTGCCACTGCCGGTGTTCACCGCACGGGCCGGTGTCGCGCCGTCGACCGCGCTCGAACACGCGATCGCCGAGGTGTTCGCCGAGGTCCTCGCGGTGTCACCGATCGGGGTCGAGGATGATTTCTTCGAACTCGGCGGGTCCTCGTTGATGGCTTTCACACTTCACCAACGACTTTCGTCCCGCCTGGACCGCGAGGTGCCGATGTCGGTGTTGCTCGCCACACCCACGGTGGGCGGCCTCGCCGCGCAGCTCACCGAGGCCACGGGGCCGACGCGAACGGACACGCCGGCGTCGGCCGAGGACGCCGTGCTCGACGCCGCAATCGCTGTCGACGGGATCGCCGCCGCTCATACCGGACCGCCGCGTGAGCTGCTACTGACCGGTGCGACCGGGTTCCTCGGCGCCCACCTGCTGCGGGAACTGCTGCACCGCACCGACGCCAGAGTGTGGTGCCTGATCCGGGCGAACACCGACGTCGAGGGCGCCAACCGGATTCGGCTGGCGCTGCACCGCTACCGGTTGTGGGACGATGCCGTCGCCGATCGGATCATCGCGGTCCCCGGCGATCTCGCCGCGCCGCGCCTGGGCCTTTCCGATGCCGACTACGACCGCCTCGCCGACACCATCGACGTCATCTACCACAACGGCGCTCGCGTCAATCACGTCGATCCCTATGCTCGACTACGCGCCGCCAATGTCGAAGGCACCAAGGATGTGCTGCGCCTGGCGACGACGCGGCGGGCCAAGCCCGTCCATTTCGTCTCCACTATCGGCGCCGCCGTCTCGACCACGCCGGAATCCGGCGTCGTCGAAGAGGACACTCGACTGCGGGCCGACCAGGTCTCCGCCAACGGCTACCTCACCTCCAAGTGGGTCGCCGAAGAACTGGTTCGGCAGGCGGGCGAGCGCGGGGTTCCGGTCGCCGTCTATCGTCCCGGCACGATCAGCGGCGACACCCGAATCGGTGTGAACAGCGCCGACGATTCGATCTGGAACATGATCCGCGCCGCCGCAATCCTCGGGATCGCACCCGATGTCGGCGACGCGACGGTGTCACTGGTTCCGGTGGACTACGTGGCGGGCGCGCTCGTCGAGATCTCGGCCCACTCAGCGTCGGATATCGTGTATCACCTGGTCAACCGCACTCCGGTGGCGGTGCGCGACATCTTCGACTCGCTGCGCGACCACGGCCTCCCGGTCGCGACCGCCCCGCTGGAGACCGTCCGCGCCGAGCTGGACCGCGAGTCCCGCCTGCGCAACGACGCGGGCGACGATTCGCTCGTCCGCGCGGCGCTGCTCAGCGCGAACTTCGCCGGGCTCGCCGGACATCTCGACTGGGACGACGCCCACAGCCGTACCGCCTTGGCGGACACCGGCATCGAGTGCCCGCCCCTCACTCGCCCGATACTCGACACCTACATCAGGGAGTTCATCGCATCGGGGTTCCTACCGTCGCGATAGCGCTCGAGCGCATCCGCTGGCGCGCCGCCGAACGGCGATCGAGATGCCAAAGCTATGCGCAAGAATCGACAGCGGTAGTCCTCGGGAAGGTCATCTCATCGAGATGGGTGTGACGACCGGGGACGGTGTGCCCGGGCGGCCATAGGTTTCGGATGCGCGAGAATGTTGCCTGTCATGAGTGCGCCAGCTTGCTCGAGGCGGTGGAGTACCGGTGAGAGTTCGAAACTGAACGTCGCGCTACCCGATGCAGACATCGTCGGCCACGGTGTTCCCACGGAACTCATCGACCGTATGTGCTCGACCACGCGCGAGTTCTTCCTGCTGCCGGACACGGCCAAGGACGCGGTGGCGCACCGGCCAGGCGTATCCGGGTTCCGCAGAATGGGCGGATCGACCGCACACAGCCTGGACCAGAAAACCCCACCCGATCTGTGTGAAGTGTTCTCCGCGCATGTGACCGGAGACCTCAGCGACCAGGAACGCGCCCGTCTCGGTGATTATTGGGCATCATGGAAACTGGCCAACGTGTGGCCGCGATTCCCGGTGAACTTCGAGCGGACGTGGCACGAGTACATGGCGGCCCTGACGTACCTGTCAGCCGACCTCATGCGGTTGTTCGCCCTGGCTCTCGCACTCGACGAACGTTTCTTCGACGACAAATTCGACCGTCACGTCTCCTCGATCGCCGTCAACTACTACTACCCGCAACAGCGAACACCGCTGCCCGGGCAGCTACGCCGTGGCGAACACACCGATTGGGGAAGCCTGACCATCCTCTACCAAGACACCGACCGAGGAGGTCTACAGGTCCGCCAGGGCGCGAGCCAATGGTGTGACGTCCCAACCATTCCCGGCGGGTTCGTCGTCAATATCGGTGACCTCATGGCCCTGTGGACTGCCGGCCGGTGGGCATCGACCAAGCACCGGGTCGTCAACCCGCCACCGGGAGACACGTCCGCACGCTTGTCGATGCCGTTCTTCTACCTGCCCAACCATGATGCGGTCCTGCACCCGATCGCCGCATTCACCGGCACGGACTATCCGGATTCGATCGGCGTATCGACTGCCGGACAATGGATCTCACGCAAGATGCAGAGAACATTCGCAGCCGATCCGCAGAACTACGCGGACGCCGATTGAGTGCCGGGCAGGTCTCGGCGGAGATCAGCCGGAAACGCTCGCGCGGCCCCTCATCTTCGCCGCGGGTGCGGGCCGACTCCGCCGCCACCGTCTGCCGTGCGGTGATCGCTACTGCAACGCGATGTATTTGGTCTCGAGGTATTCCTCGATGCCCTCACTGCCCGCCTCGCGGCCGAGGCCGGATTGCTTCACACCACCGAACGGCGCGGCGACGTCGGAGATGATGCCGCGGTTCACCCCGACCATCCCGGATTCGAGCGCCTCGGCCACCCGCAGCGCGCGGTCCAGGTCTTTCGTGTAAATGTATGCGGCCAAACCGAATTCGGTGTCGTTGGCCGCGGCGATACCCTCGGCTTCGCCGTCGAATCCGGTGATCGCGGCCACCGGTCCGAAGACCTCCTCGCGCAGGATCCGCGCATCGGCGGGCACATCCGCCAAGACCGTCGGCTCGTAGAAGTAGCCCTCTGCTTCCGTATTCGCGCCGCCGGTGGTCACCACCGCACCCTTCTCGACCGCATCGCGCACCAGCTCGGCCACCGTGGTGCGCTGCTTCTCGCTGATGAGCGGCCCCACCTGCACACCGTCGAGATGGCCCGGCCCGACCTTCAGTGCGCGCATCCTTGCGGTCAGCATCGCCGTGAACTGTTCGCGCACCGCATTATCGACATGGAAGCGGTTCGCCGCGGTGCATGCCTCGCCGGTGTTGCGCATCTTGGCAGCCATGGCGCCGTCCACCGCCGCGTCCAGGTCGGCGTCCGCGAACACCACGAACGGCGCGTTGCCGCCGAGCTCCATGGACGTGCGCAGCACGCGTGTCGCCGACTGGGCGAGCAGGAGTTTCCCGACGCCGGTCGAGCCGGTGAAGGTCACCTTCCGCAGCCGGTCGTCGGCGAACATCGGGTCGGTGAGCTGCGCGGCCTGCGAGGTCGGCAGGATCGACAGCACACCGGCGGGCAGTCCGGCGTCGGCGAACACCTGTCCGAGCAGCAGCATGGTCAGCGGCGTTTCGGCGGCGGGCTTGACCACCATGGTGCAGCCCGCCGCGAGGGCGGGCGCGATCTTCCTGGTGCCCATGGCGAGTGGGAAATTCCACGGCGTGATCGCCAGGGTCGGACCGACCGGTTGCTTGGTGACCAGGATGCGGCCGGTGCCCGAGGGCGAGTGCGTGTAGCGGCCGTTCACCCGGACCGCTTCCTCGGCGAACCAGCGCAGGAACTCCGCGCCGTAGGTGACCTCGCCGTAGCTCTCCGCGAGCGGCTTGCCCATCTCCAGGGTCATCAGCAGCGCGAAATCGTCGCGGCGCTCGATGACCAGTTCCCAAGCGCGTCGTAGGATTTCCGAGCGTGACCGGGATGATGTTGCGGCCCAGTCCTTTTGCACGCGAGCAGCGGCCGCCAATGCGCGTGCGCCGTCGGCAGCGGCCGCATCGGCCACCTCGACGAGTACCGCTCCGGTCGCCGGATCGTGCACCGGGAAGGCGCGGCCGCCTTCCGCGGGCACTTGCTCGCCGGCAACCCACAGTCCGGTCGGCACCGCGGCGAGCAGGGCAGCCACATCACGCATCGTCAGGTTCTCCTCGATCACTTCGAAAGGGTTTGTCGTCAGTGCAAGGCGTCGGTCAGCCGGCCAGGCGGCGCAGCGCGTCGGCCAGCACATCGATGCCGTCGTCGAGCAGCTCGGCGCCGATCACCAGTGGCGGAAGCAGCCGGATGACATTGCCGTTGGTCCCGCACGTCAACAGCACAACACCGGCGGCGAGCGCGGCCGCGGCAACGGCTTTGGTGAGCGCCGGATCCGGTTCGGTGCTGCCCGGCCGCACGATCTCGATCGCGAGCATGCCACCGCGACCACGCACCTCGCCGATCACGCCGACCTCCTCGGCCAGCGCCCGCAATCGCGGCACGACGGCGGCCTCGATGGCCCGCGCCCGCGCGGGCAGATCGAGCTCACGCATCACCGACAGCGTGGCGAGCGCGGCCGCACACGCGACCGGATTACCGCCGTAGGTGCCACCGAGACCGCCGGGGTGCACCGCGTCGAGCAGTTCGGCCCGTCCGGTGATGGCCGCGAGCGGCATACCGCCCGCGATCCCCTTGGCCATGGTGATGATGTCGGGCACCACACCCTCGTGCTCGCTGGCGAACCAGGCGCCGGTGCGCGCGAACCCGGTCTGCACCTCGTCCGCGATGAAGACGATGCCGTTGCTGCGCGCCCACTCCGCCAGTGCCGGAAGGAAACCCGGTGCCGGGACGATGAACCCGCCCTCGCCCTGGATCGGCTCGATGATCAGCGCGGCCACCGAAGTGGCACCGAGCTGTGCCTCGATGCGCGCGATCGCGCGCTGTGCCGCCTGTGCCCCGGTCAGCCCGGCCTCGTCGCGGTACGGGTAGGAGGTCGGCATCCGGTAGATCTCCGGAGCGAAGGGCCCGAAGTTCGTCTTGTACGGCATCGACTTCGCGGTCAGGGCCATCGTGAGATTGGTGCGCCCGTGGTAGGCGTGGTCGAACGCGACGACCGCGGCGCGTCCGGTGGCCAAGCGCGCCACCTTGATCGCATTCTCCACGGCCTCCGCGCCGGAATTGAACAGTACGGTGCGCTTCTCGTGGTCACCGGGTGTCAGCGCGTTCAGTTCCTCCGCCACCCGCACGTAGCCTTCGTACGGTGTGACCATGAAGCAGGTGTGGGTGAACCGGGCCGCCTGCTCGGCGACCGCCGCCGCGACCGCGGGATGCGAGGCCCCCACGCTGGTTACGGCAATGCCGGAACCGAGGTCGATCAACGAGTTGCCGTCGACATCGACGATGACGCCGCCGTCGGCATCGGCCGCATACACCGGCACCGACGAACCGACACCCGCCGCGACCGCGGCCTTGCGGCGGTCGGCCAGCGCCGTCGACCGCGGCCCTGGCATGGCGGTGACGATAGTGCGCTGCTGCGCCAGCCGGTGGCCGATGGCGATCATCTTCGGGCTCCTGTCCAGTCGAAATGTCTCTATCCAGTCTCGGCGCAATCGGCTCGCCGAACCAGCGCCACTTCGGCCATGCGCCACCCCTATACGCGCCATTTCGTCGTTGCACGCGGAAGGGCGGCCTATGCCGCCGGCGCTCGGGTCTACCGCTTGTCCACGCGGATCACTACGGCGTCAATCGCTGATGACCGGGGTCTGTCCGGTGAGCGTGTTGTCACGGAAGAACTCGGGGTTGCGCCACCGCATCACCGACATCAGCACCGCGCCGAGGCACAGCATCCCGAAGCCCATGAAGAACACCAGTCCGACACCGCCCACCGACGCGCCGCTGCCGTTGTCCGGGTTCATGCTCTCGCGCACGGAGATCACGAACACCGTCGCCAGCATCAGCCCGCCGAGCAGCGGGAACAGCAGTTTGAAGACGGCATTGCGGACGCTGCTGAACAACTCCTCGCGGAAGTACCACACGCAGGCGAAGGCCGTGATGCCGTAGTACCAGCAGATCATGATGCCCAGTGCCGCAACGGTATCCAGCAGTGTGTGCTCCGAGAGCAGCGTGACCACGGTGTAGAAGACGCCGGTGACGACGCCCGCGACGATGGTGCTGAACGACGGCACCAGGAACCGCGGGCCGACCTCGGCGAACTTCTTCGGGAACGCACCGTAGGCGCCCATCGCGAGCATGGTCCGGGCGGCGGGCAGGAACGTCGTCTGCAGGCTCGCCGCCGAAGAAGCGAGGACCGCGAGCATCAGCAGCGGCCCGGCCCAGCCACCGAGCACCGGATCGGCGAGCGCACCGAAAACATTGCCGGCATTCTCCTCGTTGCCGAGGCCGAGACCACTGGCACCGACACCGGCATACATCATCACGGCGACCGCGACGAGCAAGTAGGTCAACAGGATCGAAAGCACGCAGAGCAGCCCCGCACGCCCGGGCACCTTGGTCGGATCCTTCGACTCCTCGCCGAGGGTCAGGCAGGTGTCCCAGCCCCAGAAGGCGAAAATGGAGCCGGTGAGGCCGACGGCGAACGCGCTCAACGTGATTCCGGTGAACGGATTGAACCAGTCGAAGCTGAAGCCGAGTGATCCCGGTGCCGCGCCCCGGCCGACGTGCACGAGCGCGACCACCGCGAAGGCGAGCAGCACGATCATCTGGAAGCCGACGAGCACGTATTGGACGTGCTGACTGGTGGTGATGCCACGACTGGCGATGAAGGTGGCGACGGCGAGGAACAGCAGGGTCGTCGCGATATTGATGCCCTTATTGCCCGCGAGATCGGCGATGCCGGGATCGCTGAAGATCCTGGCGAAGAAGAGATAGCAGAATTCCACGGCGATCGAGGCCAGATTGGACAGCACGATGACCGAGGCCATCACCATGCCCCAGCCGCACATCCACCCGGTATAGGGACCGAAGGCCTTGGTGGACCAGGTGAACGACGCACCGCAGTCGGGCACTCGCGAGTTCAGCTCGCGGTAGGCGTAGGCGGTCAGGAACATCGGGATGAAGCCCGCGATGAGAATGGCGGGCATCTTCAAGCCGACGGCGGCCACGATCAGGCCGATGCTCGCGGTCAGCGTGTACCCGGGCGCTACACACGAAATACCCAGTACCGCACCGGCCAAGGTGCCGACCTTGCCCGCCGCCAGCCCCTTGTCGACGAACGGCTCGGCGGATGCTGCCACGATCGGACCGGAGGCAACGGGCGGTGGGACAGCAGTGTCACCGGCCATGGTCGTTTACCCCCTCTTTCGGAACCACGACCATGGGTACCTGGAGGACCCGCAGCATCTTCGCGGCGGTAGAGCCGAGGAACAGGCGGCGGGGTTGGGCGAGTCGGCTGGAGCCGACCATGATCAGGTCGCCGTCGTGCCATTCGAGCTTGTTGACGGCGGCTTCGACCGTCGGACCGTCGGTTGTCGAGGACGTCACCGGAAAGTCTTCGGGTAGTTCGGATTTCGCGCTGTCGAGGGTTTCTCGTGCGTGTTCGAGCGCGCGGTTGCGGACCGCGGCGGGCAGATCGTCGGCGCGGCGGGAGCCGTGCATCGGATCCAGGGCGACCAGCGAGACCAGCCGCAGCGGCGTGCCCGCCGCTCTGCTGGCGCGGACGGCGATGTCGAGCAGGAGATCCGCGCCGGGGCGGTCGCCGATGGCACAGGTCACCTCGCGCACCCGATCGACCGTCGAATGACGGGTGCCGCGCGGCGCCAAGGCCAGCGGGACCGGCGCCGAATGCAGCAGGTCGCCGGCGACCGAACCGAGGGAGTGGCGGCCGATCAGGCCGTCACCGGCGGCGCCGATGACGATCGCCGAGGCAGCCAATTTCTCGGCCTGTTCGATCAGACCGGCGGCGAACGATTCGTCGAAGCTGATATGTGTCTCGACCACAATGTCGTTCGGCACCGCTGCCGCCGCTTCGGCCAGCCATTGCTGCGCCTGCTCGACGAGCACATCCTCATATCCGCCGGTCGGCACCGCGCCCGCCGCCACCTGATCCGGCGGCAGCACCATGCAGATATCCAGCTGCGCATCCAAGGTCCGAGCAAGCCGGATGGCAAGCGCCACACCGTCGGCGCCGCTCGGGGTGGCGAGGTAACCGACCACCAACCTCATCTGTGTGCCCGCCCTACTCGTGCGAACTCATCACGTGCTTGACGCGGGTGTATTCCTCCACGCTGTAGGCCGAGAGATCCTTGCCGTAGCCGGAGTGCTTGAACCCACCGTGCGGCATCTCCGCGACGAGCGGGATATGGCAGTTCACCCATACCGCGCCGAAATCCATTGCGCGAGTGAGTCGTTCCACTCTGGCATGGTCCTTGGTCCAGACACTCGCCGCGAGCCCGTAGCGGACACCGTTGGCGTATTCGATGGCCTGGGCTTCGTCGCGGAACGGCTGCACCGTCAGCACCGGGCCGAAAGTCTCGTCCTGGACGATGGCGTCGTCCTGTAGCACCTGGGTAATGATGGTCGGCTCCACGAAGAAGCCCTTGTCGCCCATGCGCTTTCCACCGGTAGCGAGCTTCGCGTGCGCGGGCAGTGCATCGAGTTTGCGCAGCACCTCGGTGAAGTGGTTGATGTTGTTGAGCGGGCCGTAGAACGTGTCCGGATCCTCGGGCAGACCGGGCTTCAGCATTTCCGCCTTCTTCACCAACGCGTTCACGAACTGGTCGTGGATCGACTCGTGCACGAGCACGCGGGTGGCCGCAGTACAGTCCTGGCCCGCATTGAAGAACGCCGCTTCGGCGATTCCGCTTGCGGCCGTTTCGATATCGACGTCGCCGAACACCACGGCGGGCGCTTTGCCGCCGAGCTCGAGATGTGTGCGTTTGACCTGCTGTGCCGCCGTCGCGGCGACCGCGATGCCCGCGCGCACCGATCCGGTGATCGAGACCAGCCCCGGCGTCGGATGGCCGACCAGCTCGGCGCCGGTTCCGCCGTCGCCGAGCACGACATTGAACACGCCATCGGGCAGGATGCCCTTGGTCAGCCGGGCCAGCACCAGGGTGCTCTCCGGGGTGGTGTCGCTCGGTTTGAGCACAATGGTGTTACCCGCGGCCAGCGCGGGGCCGATCTTCCAGATCGCCATCATGAACGGGTAGTTCCACGGTGTCACCTGACCGACCACACCGATCGGCTCGCGACGCACGTAGGAGGTGAAGCCCGCCATGTACTCGCCGGCCGACTTGCCCTCCAGCATTCGGGCGGCGCCTGCGAAGAATCTGATCTGATCGGCGCTCACCGCGATCTCCTCGGCGGCGATGACCGCCTTCGGCTGTCCAGTGTTGCGGCATTGCGCCTCCACCAGTTCATCGCTGTGCGCCTCGATGGCATCGGCCAGCTTCAGCAGTACCGCCTGCCGCACACTCGGGGTGGTCCGGCCCCAGGATTCGAAGGCTCGCTGCGCGGCCGCCATTGCGGCATCGATATCGGCCCTGTTCGAGATCGGGGCTTGCCCGACGATGGTTTCGTCCACCGGATTCACCAGGTCGAGGGTTTCGATGGCGGACGAAGCCACGAATTCGCCGTCGATATAGTTCTGGAGCGCAGGCCTCGACATTAGTTTTCCGTCCATCTCTCGGTGCGTTGTCCGGGGTTTGCCTAGGTCAGTGTGCCCCGCGGCACATCGCGGACACCCTGCCAAGATGGATAAGACGCCGGCGATTCTTCGACATTCTGTACACTCACCAGCGATGGCGGTTCCTGTTAGCTGGGTGTTGTCCCAGCCCGATCTCGCGGTGCGGTTGAAAGGCGGCGCGGCAGGCGTCGGCCGCGAGATCGACCTCGTCGTCACCTCCGAGCTCGAAAGCCCGTTCCGCTGGCTATCGGGCGGGGAACTACTGCTCACCACCGGGATGCGGCTGCCTGCCACGGGAGGCGACCGACTCGAGTATCTGCGCGGCCTGGACGAATGCGGTGTCGCCGCAGTCGGATTCGGCACCGGACTAACCCACGCCGAGGTGCCCGCGGATCTCGCGGAAGCGGCCGACGCGATCGGTATTCCGCTCTTCGAGGTGCCGTTGCCGACGCCGTTCGCGGCCATCGTCGAACGCGTGACCGCGCGGCTGGCACAGCTACAGCACGACGCACTGCTGCGCGCCTCGCGCGCCCAACCGCGCATGACGAGAGCACTGGTCAAGGCAGGAGCGCAGGCCATCGTCCGCGAATTGGCCGTATCGCTCGGTGCGAAGGTCCTGATGCTGGATTCGGCGGGCGCCGTCACCGAATGCCATCCGGGTGTGCCGGATGACAACCTGCTGCGTACGGTGCGCGCGGCGCTTGCCGCGGACCCGGCCGCATCGGTGAGCAGCGTCCACACCGATACCTCGGGGATGTCGATCACGCACCAGCGCATCAGCGTCGGCCGCAGCTCCTACGGTGATCTGGTGGTGGTCAGCCCGGCACCGCTCGGCGCTGTCGATCAGATCCTGCTCGGGCACGCCAACTCGCTGCTCGCGCTCGATTTCGAGAAGCCTGCACGGCTGCAAGCAGCACAGCACCTGCTCAATAGCACCGCGCTCGGGCTGCTGCTCGGCACCGACGCCGACCTCACTCCGGCGTGGGCACAGCTGGCCCAGGCCGCCGACGCACAGGGCCGCATCCGCGTCCTGGTCGCCGAGTGCGACGCCACGGGCGCGGTCGCCGGAGTGCGGGTAACACTGGAAGCAGCGCTCGTCCGCGCCGGACTTCCCCTGTTCATGCACGTCCTCGAACACCGGGTGCTTGTCGTGTTGCCCGCCGCCAAGGGCACGGCGCTGGCCGGCAGGCTCGCGACCGAGATCGATGCTGCGACCAGAAAGCTGGTCCGTCTCGGACTGAGCGGCGCGCATCCCCCGCACGATCTCACGGCGATGCTGGCGAATGCCGAGCTCGCTGCCTCCGCCGCCGAACGTGGCGGTCCCCCTGCGGAATTCACCGAACTGGCCGGTCGTTCATTGCTATCGTTCGACGCCACCAGGCAGGTGCTGAACGCGATGGCCGACACCATGCTCAGCCCGCTGGCCGACTACGACCGCACGCACGGCACCGATCTGCTGAGCTCGCTGCGCGCATTCCTCGAGTCCAACGGACAGTGGGAATCGGCGGCGGCCGTGACGGGGGCGCATCGGCACACGCTGCGCAAGCGGATCGCCACGGCGCAGAGTGTGCTCGGCTGCGATCTCGACAATGCCCGGGTGCGCGCGGAGCTGCTGCTCGCGCTGCTGGCGCGCGGATCCTGAGCCACGATGACCCGACACCTGCGGGCGTCACTGCGATATAAAGGTCGCCAATCGTAAAATTCGACGGATTTCGTTGTTCGAAGCGTCCGATTTCGACGCATCCGATGCTTTCACCACAACCCTCGAGGAAGGATGCAGCGTGTGAGCGACCAGGAGAACTACCGGCCCGCGCCGGTGCTCGACGACATCTCGAAGCGGATCATCGCCCAGCTCCAGGAGGACGGACGCCGGGCCTACGCCACCATCGGCAAGGCGGTCGGACTGTCGGAGGCGGCCGTCCGGCAGCGGGTGCAGCGGCTGTCGGACGCCGGCGTCATCCAGATCGTCGCCGTCTCGGATCCCTTGCAGGTCGGGCTTTTTCGCCAGGCCATGATCGCGATCACCGTCGACGGACCGTTGCAGCCGGTGGCCGACGCCCTCACCGCCATGGACGAGATCAGCTATGTGGTCGAGTGCGCCGGGCGCTACGACATCCTGTGCGAAGCGGTCTGCACCGATGACGCGGCGCTGCTGGACCTGGCCTCCAACCGGCTGCGCACGCTGCCCGACGTACGGCATGCGGAGATCATGGTCTACCTCAAGTTGCGCAAGCAGACCTACAAGTGGAGCACTCGCTGACCGTACAACGAAATCCGTAGCAGCGTGGACCAAAATGATCTTAATTCGTGGTCAATCATGCAAATGACAATAGATTTAGTTGCGATGCGCCGTGCGGTATGGAATAACCGAGTGGACCAGTCCCGCCTCCGAGGAGCCCGCACATGACTGCCACGATCGACTTCCATCCTCTTGCCGCCCCGGATGCCTCCCGTGTCATCCGCGACCACCTGTGGATGCATTTCACCCCGCACACCGGCCTGACCGGCGCGGACGTTCCGGTCATCGTGCGTGGCGAGGGCGCCTACGTCTGGGACTCCCACGGCAAGCGGTACCTCGACGGACTCGCGGGCCTATTCGCGGTGCAGGTCGGCCACGGCCGCGAGGAACTCGCCGAGGCGGCGGCCCGCCAGACTCGCCAACTCGCCTACTTCCCGATCTGGGGCTACGCCCACCCGACGGCGATCGAACTCGCCGAGCGTCTCGCCAACGCCGCACCCGGCGATCTCAACCGGGTGTTCTTCACCGTCAGCGGGGGCGAGTCGGTCGAAACCGCGTGGAAGCTGGCCAGGCAGTACTTCAAGCTCGTCGGCAAGCCGACCAAGCACAAGGTGATCAGCCGTTCGATGGCCTATCACGGCACCTCGCTCGGCGCACTGTCGATCACCGGAATCCCCGGCGCGAAGGCCGATTTCGAGCCACTGGTGCCGAGCACCCAGCGGGTGCCACACACCAACTTCTACCGCGCCACCGAACACACCGACGATTACGAGGCCTACGGCCGGTGGGCCGCGGACCGGATCGAAGAGGCCATCGAATTCGAGGGCGCCGACACCGTGGCCGCGGTCTTCCTGGAGCCGGTGCAGAACACCGGCGGCTGTTTCGTGCCGCCCCCGGGATACTTCCAGCGCGTCCGAGAGATCTGCGATCGGCACGACGTTTTGCTCGTCTCCGACGAGGTGATCTGCGCTTTCGGCCGCCTCGGCCACGATTTCGGTGCCAAGCGCTTCGGCTACCAGCCCGATATCCTCACCACCGCGAAGGGACTCACATCCGGGTACGCCCCGCTGGGCGCGGTGCTCGTCAGCGACCGGCTGATGGAACCGTTCCAGCACGGCGCCACCTTCATGCACGGCTCCACCTACGGCGGCCACCCCGTTTCCTGCGCGGTCGCACTCGCCAACCTCGATCTCATCGAGCGAGACGGCATCTACGAGCACGTGCTCGCCAACGAGTCCGCCTTCCGATCCACCCTGGAAAAGCTCTCCGACCTGCCCATCGTCGGCGATGTCCGCGGCACCGGCTACTTCTATGCGGTGGAGCTGGTCAAGGACCGCGACACCAAGGAGCGGTTCACCGACGAGGAGGCCAACCGCATCCTGAAGGGCTACGTCTCCAAGGCGATGTTCGAGGCGGGTCTGCACTGCCGCGCCGACGACCGCGCCGAACCGGTCATCCAGTTGGCCCCGCCGCTGATCTGCGATCAAACCCAGTTCGACGAGATGGAACAGATCCTGCGCCACGCGCTCACCGGAGCGTGGGCCCAGCTCTGAGCCACGCACGGCGGCTCGACCGCCGCGGGGATATCGGCGGATCGCGGGCACGCCTAGGGGTTCCGCGCGATATCAATGCGGATAGTGTCGCCATCCTTGATCACGAAGACTCGATCCGTTTTCGCCTGCCACAGCTGGGGCAGCAAGTAGTACCGATCTGTCGTGCGAGCCAGTAGCCACAGGCCGCTGTAGACGTAGCGATACTTTTCGCCTGGCATCATGATCTCACCGACCTGTGCGCCCGCGCCGTCGATACCGAGTCGATCGACGCTGAAAAGAAGGACAGACGGTTTATCGATGAAGTGATCACTGGCCGCGCGCTGTGCGTCATCGAGGCCGCGGCGGTCGGCGTACGCAGCGACAGCCCACACGTAGGCCACCATGCCAATCGCGATCAACACCAACATCCGCGTTTTCGACGCAACCACGTCGGCCGCCGTTCGCGGTGCGTGGATGCCGAGCAGCGAGCGGTACTTCCAACGAAGCCTGCTCGCGAATCCCGAACACACCATTCCAGCGAGCAGTACGAATGGCGCGTAGATGCCGACCGGTCCCGCAACGTTTGTCGGCACGAACATGGCGATCACCACCGCGACCGTGAGAGCGACGCCGATCGCCCCGGTTACCCCGACCCAACGACGCAATGTTCGCCGCGGGCGCCGACTCCACCGGGCATGAAGCTCAGGAAGCCACCGCCCGGCCAAGAGCACCAAGACCGCCAACAGTGTGAACATGCCCGGACGAAACAGGCTGTTCACGCTGCGCAATACATATTCCTGGGTCGTGAATCCGAGTGCGCCCGCGTCCACCCCGAAGTATGCGAAGTAGGCGTGGCTGTAGGCCCACCCGAAGTAGTAGAGCACACCTGTTACGAACGCGACCTGGGACAAAAGCGCGCCGATCACGGAGATCGTCGATGGCATACTCGGCGCGTTGGATGCGGTCACGGTGCCGGCGACGGCATCGTCGATAGTGGTGCTGTCAGTGGCGCCGTCGATAGTGGTGTCGTCGGTGGGCGAGTGGGCAACGTAGACGGGGGACCCACATAGCCCGACGAGGCTTCGGCCGAGCGCGTCAACGGCGAAGCCGTCGACGGTAACAAGCCCGGGGTTGACGAAGATGCCGAACCGGGTGTCGAAACACCGACGACCGATGTCGGACTACTCGGTGTCGGTTCGACATCGCTCTTATCCCAACATCCGCCGACAACGACGCACGCCATTATTACGACAGCCAGCCCGATACCCGCTGCCGGACTTTTCATTGCACTATCTCCTACCCGTAGCCGAGTGTTCGAGCGCAGAGAAATTGTGCCACGCACGACCAGGTCCGATGCCGGAAACCGACGTGCCATGTAGGAGCGTTCCACGCCCGCCGGCAACTCGTCGAATACCGCGTCGGCGGGCTGCGCAAAAGGACTCACTGCCGATCAGTAGGCGTTCGCGCGATGCGATCGCGGTGAGCTCAGCTCTCCTGCCAGGCTCTTGGGAAAGCTGACCGTGGTCGGATCGCCGTCGGAGGTGTAGCGCTGATCGGGGTGGTCTGCGAGCCAATCGAGCCAGTAGGCCGAGTCGAAAGCGACCTCGCCCTTGCCGGATCGGATGCGTGGGACGCCCATGGGGTCGATCGTGCTGAACGGCGAAGGGGCGGGCTCGGCGCCGACCAGCATCACCGCGTCGAAGGTGTACGGGGTGCCGTCCCAGTTGCCTCCGGCAGCGAGGGCGTGGTCGGTCGGAAAGATGCCGAGAGGCAATGCCATGGTGCGCACGCCATTCCGAGGTGCGGCGGTTTCGATGGCGCGGACGTTTTCCGCCAATTCGCGCTGCACGCCGATGGCGTCCAGACTCGCCAGGTTGGCGTGGGTCGCGGTATGCGCGCCGATCTCGTATCCGTGTTCGGCCAGCCACGGCAGCACTCGCAGGTCGTTGCCGAAAGGTTCGTTGTTGATGTAGAAGGTGGCTCTTGGTGTGAAATCCGGATTCCTCGAGGCGAATTCCGTGAGAATGCCGAGCGCGGAATCCAGGGCGAGGGTGCTGTCATCGGCGAACCGGACCTGGCTGATGGTCGAGTCGTCGAAGGTGAGCACGACAGGATGAGTGCCTGCGGGGAGGTCGATCCGGCCGGAAATGTAATCGACAGCGGTCACGGGGCGGTAACCCTCGCGGTAGAGGCGTTCGAGTTCGAGGCGGAATTCCGCTGCCGTCTGGTCGTATTCACTGACCGGCGACGGCGTCATTTGGTGGTACATCAGGACGGGCACCAGCCCGAGTTCATTCGCCGCGACCGCTGCCGCATCGGGCAGCGAACTCGTCGGCGGCGTCATGCTTTCGACAGCAGCGGCAACGGGATCTTTCGGCGTTTCGCAGGCGGGAACTGCGGCGAATACCACTGCCGACGCGATAATGATGATCCCGATGCGAGCATTCGGCGTCACCGATCCAACATTACGTGTCGGCAGGCAAGTTCGGCTGCGAGAACGTGGAAATAGCGCCTGCTTTCCAGCGTCCCGCGGTGGATAGTAAGGGAGAGCGATGAACGAAAGTTGGTGCGCGTTGAACAAATCGGTCTTGCCTACAGGACGACGTCGGTTGCTGGCAATAGCGGTTATCGCAGTTTTATCAATTCTGGTCGCTTCGGTAACCATTGGCGCGTTCCGCGCGGAACCCGAGGGTTTAACGGTGACGGGGCTCCCGGAGGGCGTTGTGGGCGCGGCAGCCATGGCCGCGCTGGAATTACGGGTGGATGCCCGCGGTCACGATCCGAACGATATGCAGCTCGAGCTCGACAGCAAACCCGTCACCGGTGCCGTAGCGGGCAATGTCGTGAGCTACCGGCCGGACAACCTCGCCGACGGCACCCACAAGTTCACCGCCGAGATCCGATCAGGCGGCCTGTCCAGCTTCCTCAAGGCCGGACCCGGAGTCACCAAAACCTTCACCGTCGACACCGAGCCGCCGACGGTGGAGCTGAGCGAGCCCACGAGCGTGCCCTCCTATCGCCAGTCGGTCGTGTTGCGCGGCAGAGCAACCGGTGCCGACCACGTCTCGGTCGGCGCGCAGTCGGTGCCGACCGCCGCGGACGGATCTTTCGAGATCACATTGCCACGCGCGCCGGTCGACGCCGAGATGATCGCCGTCGACGCGGCGGGCAACACGGCCGCCAAGGCCATCAACGCCGCGGTCGACCTGCCGCGAATCAAGGCGGTGCACGTGACCGCCTATGCGTGGATGCACGAGGGTCTGCGTGCCGGCGTGCTCGACATGGCGCGCGAAGGGCGCATCAATACCGTCCAACTCGACATCAAGGACGAGGACGGCATCGTCGGCTACGACTCCCAAGTGCCGCTCGCCCGGGCATCGGGCGCGGCCGCCGGGATCTACGACGCCCGCGCGGCATTGCAGCAGCTGCACGACATGAACCTGAGCGTGGTCGGCCGGATCGTGGCATTCCGCGATCCGACGATGGCGGAATGGGCCTGGCGCGAGGGACATCGGGACTGGGTCATCCAGAACCCCTACGGTGAGCCGTATTCCAGTCATTACGGCCCCATCGCCTTCACCAACTTCGCCGATCCCGAGATCCGGAAATACAACATCGACCTCGCCATAGAAGCGGCCGAACTCGGCTTCGACGGGATCATGTACGACTACGTCCGACGTCCGGACGGCAGCCTGTCGCAGATGCAATTCCCCGGCTTGATCGACACGCCCAGCGTGTCGATCGCGCAGTTCCTGCGCGAGAGCCGTGACCCGGTGCGGGACAAGGGTGCTCATCTCGGTGCCGCGGTCTTCGGGATCGCCTCGACCCGGCCGGACGCGATCGCCCAGGACATTCCGATGATCGCCCGGTACGTCGACTATGTCGCGCCGATGCTCTACCCGTCGCATTGGAACCCGGGCGAATACGACGTCGCGAACCCCAACTCTCAGCCCTACGACATCGTGTTCCGCTCACTGGCGGACTTCAACATGCTGACCGCGGGCACGCACGCCGATGTCATCCCGTGGTTGCAGGACTTCAGCCTCGGGGTGAACTACAGCGACGCCGAGGTCCGAGCCCAGATCGATGCCGCCGCGGCCGCGGGCGACACCAGCTTCTTCCTGTGGAACGCCGCGACCCGCTACCACTCCGGGGCACTCAGCCCGAATTGACACTCCGAAGTACTTCTATCAGCAGAGTCTCAACATAGGACCCCTATGCTGAGGTCATGAGACGGACTTCTTTCGCAGGCTGGCCATGCTCGGTCGCACGGACCATGGATCTGCTCGGCGACTGGTGGACGCCGCTGGTGCTGCGTGAAGCGTTCTATGGGATTCGGCGCTTCGACGAGTTCCGCCACGAGCTCGGGATCGCCCGCACCACGCTCTCCGAACGGCTGCACCGGCTGGTCGAGGAAGGACTGCTCGAAAAGCAGGCCTACCAGCACGAGCCGGCGCGTTACGAGTATCTGCTCACCGAGAAGGGCGCCGACTTCTGGAGCGTGTTGCTCGCCATGTCGAAGTGGGGCGATCGGTGGCTCGCCCCCGAGGATGGACCGCCGGTCGTCCTGCACCACACCCGGTGCGGTCACGAGACCCAGGTGAACGTTGTCTGCGCACACTGCGGCGACCCCGTCCCGATCGAGGAGTCCCGCATGCGGATGGGGCCTGGATACCCGCCGCATCTGGCCGAGCGGCCCGAGATCGCCCGACGGTTCACGGCGGAGTGACCCACTTCAGTTGGTTGACATGCTGAGTCTATCTACGGGACTATCCGTCACGAGGCAGGTCACAGAGAGATGGTTGCCATGGAGTGGACGGGCGCCAAGTACGCCGACGGCCCGACGGCGGAGGTCGAGACGTGGATCGATGCTGCGCCGCGGCGGGTCTGGGAGATCGTCACCGACGTCGAGTCGATGCCGCAGATGAGTACGGAATTGCAATCGGCGAACTGGCTCGACGCGGCGGGGCCCGCCGTCGGCAGCGCGTTCGTCGGTACGAACAGTCACCCGGCGCTCGGCGAGTGGTCGACGACCTCCTACGTGGTCGAATGCGACCCGGAGCAGGTATTCGCCTGGGCGGTACAGGATCCCGACAACCCGACGGCCACCTGGCGCTTCACCCTGCAGGCCCGCGACGGCGGCACCCAGCTGCGCCAGTGGGTCCGCATGGGTCCCGGCCGGTCCGGGCTCTCGCAGGCGATCGACCAGATGCCGGACAAGGAAGAGAAAATCGTCTTCGTCCGGATGCGGGAGTTCGAAACCGCAATGACCGCAACGGTCGCCGCCATCAAGCAGCGCGCAGAATCGGCGGGTCACCGGTGAGGACCGCGACGACGATCGAGGCGTCCGACGCCGCGGGGCAGACGCTGGACTTCGTGCTCGAGGCCGAGAAGCTCGGCCTCGACATCTGCTGGGTCGCGGAGGCCTGGGGCTCGGACGCCCCGTCGGTGCTCGGCTACCTGGCCGGCCGTACCGATCGAATCCTCTTGGGCTCCGGCATCATTCAACTCGGCACCCGAACACCGGTGGCCATCGCCCAGACCGCGCTCACCCTCGCCGACCTGTCCGATGGGCGATTCCTGCTCGGGCTCGGCGCCTCGGGTCCGCAGGTCATCGAGGGCCTGCACGGCGTGCGCTTCGATCGGCCCCTGACCCGCATGCGCGAGACGGTGCAGATCATCCGCCGAGCATGGGCCGGGGAAAAGATCACGTTCTCCGGCAAGGTATTCCAGATCCCATTGCCGGGCGCGGCCCGGCCGATGCGACTGTCGAAGGCCGCGAACCCCGACATCCCCATCTACCTCGCCACCCTCTCCCCCAAAATGCTGGAACTGACCGGCGAAATCGCCGATGGCTGGCTCGGCACCAGCTTCGTGCCCGAGGGCGCGTCCGCCTACTTCGACCACCTCGATGCCGGACTCGCCAACGCCGGCCGCACCCGCGCGGACCTCGACACCTGCCAGGGCGCCGAGGTCGCCCTCTTCGACGACGACGAACTGCTGGGGTCCCACATCCGCAGTCGCAAAGGAGAACTCGCGTTCAGCATCGGCGGCATGGGCAGCGCCGACACCAACTTCTACAACGCCGCCTACAGCAGGCAGGGCTGGTCCGAGGTCACCGGCGAGATCCGCGAACGCTGGCAGGCAGGTGACCGCGACGGCGCCACGGCACTGGTCACCGATGACATGGTCTTGGCCACCACGCTGATCGGCACCGAACCCATGGTTCGCGACCGGCTCCGGATCTGGCGCGACGCGGGTATCGACACCGTCCGGCTATATCCCGCCGGCGCAACCTTGCAGGACCGCCTCGCCACCCTCGGCCGGGCCATCGAACTCGTCGCCGAGGTCGGTTGATCTCCGCCTGATCCTGCGGTGGCGGAATGTTCTGCCGGAAGCCTTGGAGGCAACCATGTTCACGGCTGCCGGAGGGGAGTCGCACGCGGGTGATCTACTCCCGGTTTTCGCCCGAGGCGACCGACAATCGGCAGCAGCACGAGGCTTCGATCGGGACATCCGCCACGGCAGCAGCCAGTTTCAGCTGTTGGCCGATGATCATGGCTTCGCCGGTCTTACCGAGCCGCCTCAGGCATTCGTGGTAACCGTGCAGGCTCCACACATTCGCGGGATGTTGCGCGGCGCGCGGCAGGCTGTTGTCGATGCCGAGGTCGGCGCGGTAGACGGCTTCGGCCTCGCGCACGTGACCTTGTTCGAGCAGCAGCGCGCCGTAAGCGTGCCTGGTCGGCTGCATCCAGCCCCACGGTTCGTCGTAGGGCAGGTGGTCGTCGAGTTCGATCGATCGGCGCAGGGCTTCGAAGGCGTCGTCGTAGTTGCCTTTTCGGTAGTGCAGTTCACCCTCCAGCATCGCCGAGGCGACGGCGAGGATGTCGCGGCAGGTGTTGTTGAACAGCGTCCTGGTCTCGGGGACTCGGTCGAGCGCGGCATGGAACAGGCGCTGCTGCTGGTGTGCCTGCGGGATGTCGCCGGTCGCCGAATGTGCGACGCCCTTGGCGTAGTGCAGCATTGCCGTGCTGACGCAGTACAGGTCCTGGTCTTTCGGCGGCGGGAGGTCGATGATCTCCGCCCATTTGCCGAACCTGACGAAGACGTGCGCCCGCATCGACAGAAAACCCTCCAGCCAATCGGCCATCGGCGGAACCTGTACCCGCAGCAGATCCTCGGGGATCGAGTTCTCCAGCTGCGCCACCGTTCTCAGTGCTACGTCGTATTGTCCGAGGAACATTGCGCCGTAGACCTTGAAGTGATAGTTGTGGGCGCGATACAGCGTGTAGAAGTTGATCTCGCCCGCCTGCTGCGCATATTTCCGGTCCGCGACGATGGCCGCCGAGTTGGACGAGACCACGGCCCGATAGTCACCGCACAGCACGTCGATGTGCGAGGGCATGTGCTCGAGGTGACCGGCATCGGGCACCAGCCCGCGCAACCGATCGGCAGCGGGCTGCGCGGCTTCCGGCGTCGCAGACATCTCCATCAGGTGGATGTACATGTGCAGCACACCGGGGTGCGCCCGGCCGGTTTCGCTGCGCAATGCCCGCTCGAGCACCGCCTTGGTCTCCACGGCGCCCGCGCCCGGTTCGCCGGTGTGCTGATCCCACAGGCCCCACGGCGTCAGGTTCATCAAGGCGTCGGCGAACAGTACGGCCACGTCGATGTCGTCGGAGAACCGCTCGTAGACGGCACGCATCGTATCGGCATAGTCGCGATTCCACGCCGAGCCATCGCCGTCGGGCCGGTTGCGCTGGTAGCGCATTGCGAGTGATTCGATGAGTGCGCGTTCGACCGGGGCCGCCGAGCCTACGAGTTCCAGCGCCCGCCGCGTCGCCTCGAAGGTGCGGGTGACGGTCTCGGCCAGCTCCGTCTCGTCGAAGAACTCCCATGGCTTGTTGTAGTTGGGGCCCAGCGCATAGGCCAGGCCCCAATGGGCCATCGCGCAGCCCGCATCCTCGTCCGACGCCAGGGCGAAACATCGAACTGCTTCTTCATGATTGAAGGCATAGGTCCAGATCAGACCCCGGTCGAACCACCGCTGCGCGGCAAGAGAGGGCGTCGTCACCGGTCGCGTGTATTTCCCGAGATCGTAGTAATCCACAGCCATCTCCTCCAGGCCCCCACGACGAGTCGAGCACAGCATTGGCGATGATCGTGCCATCGGCCGCCCGCACCGTGGCAGGGTCCCCCGTGCGAGGGAGCCGACGTCCCTCCTCGTTCGCTCGACCTCGTCAGCCGACTTCCCGCCCGCGAATCCGGTCCCGCTCATGCTCATCCACACGTTCACGCTCCCACGCCGCCTCGCGGCTGCGGTGCTAACCGTTGCTGATCGAGTCCGACCGTTCAGGTTGTGGCTGTTCCCCAAGCCGATCGAACCGACAATCGTGTATGCCGAGAACTACACCGGGGACATGTACAGCGAGAAGGTGGGTACCGTTCATCGGTATACGCAAGCGCATGATCGCATCCAGGGAGCATCGCTGGATGAGGTCAGCAGCAGAAACCTGCTGCGGAAGATAGCAAGTGGGATGCCTTCACCGCAGGCGTGCGAGACGGCAAGTTCAAGCGCCCGTAGAACAAACACGGAGATAGTGCCCGCACCTCGATTGATGGTTGAGGTACAGGGCATCTTTGCGTGTTCTGGCCCCTTCCGCGCCGGATTCAGCAGCCCAGGTCCCGGTTTCCGCGCCAGTCGCATCAGGCCGACAGCAATAGCCGCCGCGGGCCGCGCACCGCGTCGGCGAAGGCGGGTGCAACGCTGGTGCGCAAGCAAAGCCGAGGTGGTCGGTGTAGAAGCTGGACAGCTGCCTGATTCGACGAGGTAGCGGACGTCGGCGTGTTCGCTGGATGCTGTCATAAGCACCGAATTCATCAATTGAATTCGATCGAACTAGCCGGATCGGCTGTGTGACAGGAGCGTGGTGTCGAAGACAACGCAGACGGGTACACCGGACGAGCTCCGTCGGAGCTTAGGAGTGACCGATGCTGTCGTGATCGGGCTCGGCTCCATGATCGGGGCGGGGATTTTCGCCACCCTGGCTCCGGCAGCGCGGGCGGCGGGGTCGGGGCTGCTGCTCGGGCTTGCGATAGCGGCGGTGGTCGCATACTGCAATGCGACCTCGTCGGCCCGGTTGGCCGCGCGGTATCCGTCCTCCGGCGGCACGTATGTGTATGGGCGCGAACGGCTCGGCGACTTCTGGGGGTATCTCGCGGGGTGGTGCTTCGTGGTCGGCAAGACCGCCTCCTGCGCGGCCATGGCGCTGACCGTCGGCGCGTATGCGTGGCCGGAGCAGGCACACGCCGTCGCTGTCGCGGCGGTCGTCGCGTTGACGGCGGTGAACTATCGCGGCGTACAGAAATCAGCTCTGGTGACCCGGGTGATCGTGACGATCGTGCTGGCTGTGCTCGCCGCGGTGGTTGTGGCAGCGTTCACCTCTCACGCCTCTGACGTCGCACGGCTGGAATTCGGTTCCGACATCACCGTGGCAGGGGTGTTGCAGGCGGCGGGTCTGTTGTTCTTCGCCTTCGCCGGATACGCGCGGATCGCCACGCTCGGTGAGGAAGTTCGCGACCCGGCGCGCACGATTCCCCGTGCGATCCCGCTCGCCCTGGGCTGCGCCCTGCTCGTCTACGCGGTTGTCGTGGTCGCGTCGCTGATGGTGCTGGGGCCGCAGGGATTGTCCGAGGCGGGCGCGCCGCTGTCGGCCGTGGTGCGGGCAGCCGGCGTCGACCGGCTGGAACCGGTGGTGCGGGCCGGAGCCGTCGTGGCGGCGCTGGGGTCACTGCTGGCGTTGATCCTCGGTGTCTCGCGTACGACACTGGCGATGGCCCGCGACCGGCACCTGCCGCACGCGCTCGCAGCAGTGCATCCCCGATTCGCGGTGCCGCACCGCGTCGAAGTCGCCGTCGGCGTCATCGTGGCCGTCGCCGCCGCGACGACCGATGTCCGTGCCGCGATCGGATTCTCCTCCTTCGGCGTGCTGCTCTACTACGCCGTCGCCAACGCGGCCGCATGGACACTCACCGCGACCGAGGGGCGGCCGGTGCGGCTGATCCCGGCGATCGGCCTGCTCGGCTGCCTCCTCCTCGCATGCACGCTGCCGATGACATCGGTGCTGGCAGGCGCGGCCGTCGTCGCCCTCGGCGCCGCGATCTACACCGTCCGCCGCAAGTTCATCACCGGTTCCAACCCATCCTGAGGTTCCTGCGCCCCGAAACATTGGGCACCGGCCGGTTCGACAAGGCGGGGATCCCCGCACCAGGCTTCGCACCCTGGCCGGCCCAGGAATCCTCGGGCGACACGATCGTGGTCTGCACCCTGGACCGGCTGGGCCGCAACGCGGGGGTGTGCCCGACGATGTCGGCGAATTCGGCGAAGGAGTAGCGGAAGACGTCGTGCAGGACGAACGTCATGCGCTCGGCCGGCGTCATGGAATCCAGCACGACGAGCCGAGCAGCCGGTAGGCGAGATTGATCAGCTGACGCCGCTCGGTGATTACTGTGCCCAGGTCCGGGTCGGTCATGGTCGACTCCTAGGTCGGTACGTCCTTACCAGAATCGACGAATCGGCGACCCGATTGGTGATGCGGCCTGACATTCCGGACGGCTGTGTCGTCGGAAGGGTATGACCCTCTCAGGGAAACAGGAGTTCCGGACATGACCAGAATCGGCATCATCCTCGGCTAGCGGATGGTCGCGCAGATCGATCAGTTCGAACTCGGCGTCGCCGCGCCGCGCCGCCGAGTCCAGCACCCACAGCGTGACCTGCGGGCCTTTGCGGTTGGGCCGGGTACTGGTTCGAGAACCACACCACCTTCACACCGCGCGACCGCCACATCACAGCGCTGAACACCTTGCTGGATCAGCTCATCGCATGGAGCACCGCCCTGGCGCCGCTACGGCGGCCCGCCACCGATACCCCGCACATCAACTCCGAAGGAACCAATCATGACGACGCCGAACGACTTTCAGTCACGCGCCGACCGTATCGAGGTAGAGGAAGTCGAGATTCGCCGGCAAATCGACAAGGTAGTCGAGGGACTGCGAGCCAAGGATCTCGAGGCCCTGAAACAGCTGTACACAACCGACGTCGTGTCCTTCGATGTCGAGCAGCCGCTCCAGCATGTCGGGATAGCGGCGAAACTCGAGAACTGGGCGAAAGTCTTCATGTTCTTCGAGAGTGTGACCTATGAGGCTCGCGACCTGACGTTCACCGTAGGCGATGATGTGGCATTCGGGCACGCCTTTGCACGTCTGCGCGGCACGCTGAAGAACGGGGCCGAAACGAGCGGTATGTGGGTCCGGGTCACGTACGGCATGCGGAAGGTCGACGACACCTGGTTGATCGCGCACGACCAGGTGTCGGTGCCGCTCGACATCCTGAGCGGCAAAGGCGTGGTCGACCTCGAGCCCTGACAGGTCGCAGGAGTGTTGTCGAGAGCCGTTGCTAGGCCATCTCCTACAACGAGATCTTCATCGTCCGTATCGCGGACGGTCGAATTGCGGACGGTCGAATTGCGGAGACCTGGGGGTGGTCGCCGTGGCTTCGCAGATGCGACAGCTCGGTGTGCTTCCCGAAAACCGTCCGTGACCACAGCGATCAAGCGCTGAACCCAGACCAACAACCATAAAAGAAGGCACGTCAATGAGTATTTTCTTGTGGATCCTGCAGGCGATCCTGGCTGCCCTGGTGGGCATGTCCGGCGTGGGGAAGCTTGTCCAATCGAAGGACAAGCTGGCCGAACAGTATCCGTGGGCGCACGACTTCTCGAAAACGACCGTGTGGTTCATCGGTGTGGTGGAGATACTCGGTGCGATCGGGCTGATCGCACCGGCCGCGACCGGGATCGCTCCCATCTTGACCCCGATCGCCGCGGTCGGTCTGGGAGTATTCGCGCTGCTGGCGGCGATCTTGCACATCCGCCGTAAAGAATGCCGCGGCGTGGTGATAGTCGCGGTCTTGTTCGTGCTCGCCGCCGTCATCGCATGGGGCCGGTTCAGCCCCTATGGCTGGTGACCGACCGATACATCTGGGCTCAATCATCCTCGCTGGGCTGCTCGCGCGACTGTCAGAGATTCCGATGATCATCCACATGTTCGGCGCACTGCTGATCACGAAACTGCCCGTCAGGTGGGGCAAGGCCGCTGTTCACCGGCAAATCCGGGCGATGGATCGACGGAATCGCCGGTCAGAACAAGGTCATCGGTTCGACCGGCTGTGGCTCGGGCAGCGGCGCCAATTCCGGGAGCCGCGCCTGTATCTCGTCGTAGAACCGGCGCGCGAGATCCAAAGAGCTTGCGTTGTCTGGGGTATGGAGGAACACCGTCGGCGATCGACCGTCTCGCAACCACTCGACGACGGTATCGAGCCACGGCTGCCAGCCCTCGATCGTTCGTTCTTCCGCGTCACGCCCGTGATACCGAACGATCGGGAACTCGGTGAGCGCCCGCATACGGCGCGGCAGGCGCGGCTTCTTCGACCGCGCCTCGGCCTCGGCCGGGCTGGTCGCCGGGCCATCGAAAAGCACTGTCGTGTCGAAAGGTATCCACTCCGCATCGACGAGCGCGAGCACGGTCTCCAATTGCCGTGCGGCGGAATCGTTCTCGAAGAACGCGGGATGCCGGACCTCGACAGCGGATCGATACGAGCGCGGGAGTCTGCGCAGGAACGCGGCAAGCGCGCCGAGATCGTTCGGGCCGAAGGAGCCGGGCAACTGCACCCACAGCGCGTGCGCGTTCGTCCCGAGCGGCTCGATGGCGTCGAGATACGCGCGCATCTCCGCGTCGACACCTGCCAGCCTGCGCTCGTGGGTGACCGTCTTCGGCAGTTTGACCACGAACCGGAAGTCGGGCCCGACCTGTTCGGCCCACGATTGCACCGTCCGCCGCTGCGGCGTCGCATAGAAGGTGGTGTTGCCCTCCACCGCGTTGCACCACTCGGCATAGGACCGCAACTTCTCGCCCGCGATGGGCTGCCGTTGCTGCCAAGCGGCGTGCGTCCACATCGCACATCCCACGTGTAGCCGCATACCCACGACGCTAACGCAGACCACCGACAGCGGCGACCGCGTCCGCAAGGCCGGTCAGCGCGGTGGAGCAGCCCACATCGAGGGTGAGTGCGGCGAATTCGTCGCCCCGGGTTGCGCCTCGATTGATGATGACAACGGGCCGTCCGTGTTTCGCCGCGTGACGGACGAAACGCAGGCCCGACATGACGGTCAACGAAGAACCGGCGACCAGCAGGACCTCGGCGTCGTCGACGAGGTCGAAGGCGGCAGCGACGCGATCCTTGGGGACGTTCTCGCCGAAGTACACGATGTCGGGTTTGAGCATGCCGCCGCAGCGTGCACAGTCGACCATGCGGAAGCTTTCGGTATCGGCGATCACCGCGTCGGCGTCCGGCGCCACCTCGACCCCGCTGGCCGTGGCATCGGCCGCGAAACCCGGGTTCGCCGCTTCCAATCGTTCGGCCAGCGTCATGCGGGAGATGAGCGCTTCGCAGCCGAGACAGCGCACTCGCGCGTAAGTGCCGTGCAGGTCGATCACCCGACGGCTGCCTGCCTTGGTGTGCAGCAGATCGACGTTCTGGGTGATCAGCCCGGTGACGACGCCCATCGACTCGAGTCGGGCCAGCGCGCGATGCCCGGAATTGGGGCGGGAGCCGTCCATGGCACGCCAGCCGATGTGGTTGCGGGCCCAATACCGTCGGCGGAAGACCGGATCACCGACGAACTGCTGGTAGGTCATGGGATTGCGGGCCGGTGAAGTGGGACCGCGATAGTCGGGGATGCCGCTGTCGGTCGACACACCGGCACCGGTCAGCACCGCCACCCGGCGGCCGTTGAGCAGCTCGAGCAGCCGGTCGAAGTCCGCATCGAGGCGCGGTCCCGCGATTACCGACATGGAAATCAGAGTACGGCGGCCCGCCACACCCGAACCGGCACGTCCTCGTTAGCGGTGGCCAGGCGGTTGTCGGTCCGGGAATTCCGCCGCAGCTGCCCGCGCCGGTGGGCACCGACGCGGAATTCGACGACAACCGCGATGCCGATTTCGACAGCGCGATGCGGTGACTCGCGCCTCAGACCGCCCCGGTCCGCTGGTTGGTCAGGAAGGCCGCCATAGCCTCGGCGACCACGTCGGGTCGATCGAGCATGGACAAGACGTAGGCATCGTCGATCTCCACGAGCCTGCCCTTGGGCAGCAACTCCGCGAGCCGACGACCGTGGTCCCTCGGCATCACCTTGCCCGCCGACGACCAGAGCACGAGGGCGTCACCGGAAAAGTGCTGCAATGCCTCGGTATTCGCGATCAGCTCGGATCCACGGAAGTCCGACTTGGCGTATTTGATCAGATCCCGCCGAATTGCCTTGTCGTGCAGCGCCGGTTCGGTCCACTCGCGCACCAGGTCGTCCGGCAGCGGCTCGCGCGCCATCATTCCCATCAGTAGCGGCGAGTTGCGCAAGAAGCGGATCCGCAACTGCCGCAACGCAAGTGCGACACCGCCGGGAATCGCCACCGCGATGGCGACCATCTTGCCCGGCAGTCCGGGCGGAAAGTTCTCGAACGCCTCACACGGCAGTGCGATCAGCCGGGCCACCCGCTGATCGAGACCGTACGCGGTGAGGAACAGTCCCCCACCCCAGTCGCTGTGCACCAATGTCACCTCGCGCAGATCGAGCGCGTCGAGGAAATCGGCAATGATCTGATTCTGCCCACGCAGGGAGAGGTCCGTGCCGGGATTCATCGGCGTCGCGTGCGCGCCGAGCGGTAAGTCGGGCAGCACATAGCGGAATCCACTGGGCAGCAGGTCGATCACCCGATCCCACACGGTGTGGTTCATCAAAAGACCGTGGAGCAGCACCACGGGCGGGCCGTCGCCACGCTCGACATAGTGGATCCGACCGGCGGCAATATCGACTGCAGGCATCGCAGTACCTCCGCTAGAGTAGTCGCTCTAGAGCATTTGCTCTAGTCTTACGGAGTGGCCGAGAAGATGTCAACCAGCACCAGGGAACGGATCCGCACAGCGATGGCGGAGCTGATGCGCACGCAGGGCTATGGCGCGACCACCGTCAAGCAGGTGAGCGAGCTGGCGCAGGCACCGATGGGCTCGCTCTATCACCACTTCCCACAGGGCAAACAACAGATCGCGGCCGAAGCGCTGCGGGCGGCGGGCGCGGCCTACATCCAGCTGCTGCCGATGCTGATGGATCCGCACGAGGATCTGCGCGAAGCGGTGACCGCCGCCTTCACGGACGCCGCCGAACAGATGGAGCAAGCGGGCTGGCTCAATATGTGCCCTGTCGTCACGATCGCGGGCGAAATCGCCGACAGTGAACCAGCACTGCGGGCAGTCACCGCCGAAATTCTCGACTCGTGGATCGCTCGCGGCACCGAATACTTCGTGCGGCGCGGGCTCGATGCGACCCCGGCGCGCCAATTCACCCTCGCACTACTGAGCGCACTGGAGGGAGCCTTCATCCTCAGCCGCACCCTGCATTCGACCGAACCCCTGCGGGCTGCGGGTCGCGCCCTGGCAGCTCAGCTGGTGGACGACACCGTCTAGCTACCGCGGCTGTTCCGGTGTCTGCTGCGCCTGGGTCGGCTGCGGCTGCGGCTGCGGCTGCACGACTTTCGGCTTGTCCGCCCAATGCGTCGTGCCGTCGGCGGCCACCATCGTGTTGACCAGATCAATACCCGCGACGATCAGGACGGGGCCACCGACGATGGTGGTTCCGATGATCCCGCCGATGCCGGCTCCGGCGAGGAACCCGGCGATGCAGCCCGCGGCGATGGTGACCACGCAACCGATGGTCGCGCCGACCGCGGTCCCGATAAAGCCGCCGATCGCAGTGGCAAGGCCGAATTGGGTGGCGAATTGGTTTCTGGCGCGCTCGTTCTCGAGCATCGACGCCACCGGCTTGACGGCAACCGGCTGCGAGACAACGAGCCCCGCCGGCTTCCGGGGCGTCAACTCCAGCACCGTGCCGTCCTTCTGCACGACCGGTTCGACCGGAATCGAGGTCTGCGCGATACGGAAGTCGAGCGGCAGGGTCAGCACGGTGTGACCAGCGCTGTCCTCGAGATCGACCACGTCGACCACGTCGGCGATATCGGCGGCCTTGCCCGTGGCGTCGACCAGCTTGCCGTCCCGCTCGACAAGACGACCGTCACCACCCGCGGCCAGCACACCCGCGAGCGCTTTCGACAGCTCGAAGGTGCCGCCCTTCACGGTGGTCACCACGGCCTTGTCCACCAGCTTGACCGAGTACGTGATGTTGGGCTGCGCGGGCTCCACGACGGGTTCGGCGTGGACGATGCCTGTACCAAGGGTCACGGCGCCGATAACCAGGACGGCCGCTGTAGCGCTGTCACAAAGCCTCATTGCGTTTTTCCATTCCGTCACCAGGGCAATTGATTTGCCGCGTCCTGCACACCGATGCTCGAACCAGTTCCGCACTCGCGATACTCCCCGATCGAATGCGCCGACATGCACAACGAGGAGGCAGAGGGGAGCATAGCCGAGCGGTCCGCGAGATGCGAGTGGCTATTCCCCAGAGAACCCTGCGACGGCGGCTCGATTCGCGGTGTCGGCCAGTGCCATTCGCCGAACGGCACCGGCCGGGGCACCGCCCTACCCGACGGTAGCCGCCTCCGTTTCCTTCGCCGGCTCGGCCGGGCGCGCCCGCAGCAGCACCAGCCCGAGTAGCGCGGCAGCGACGCTGAAGCCCGCGCTGATCCAGGCACCGGTGGACATGGCGGTCGTGAAGGCTGTCTTCGCCGGCTCGATGTAGCCGAGTTGGAAAGCCGCGCCGATGGATTCACGCGCCGCGTCAGGGGCATCCGCAGGCATGTTCGAGGTGAACACCCCCGCGAGCACGCTGCCCAGAATCGCGATGCTGATCGCCATACCGACCTGCTGCAGGGTGTCGTTCATGGCCGAGCCGACGCCGGCGTGCTCGAGCGGGATGGCGCTCATGATTGCGGCGTAGGCGGCGGGACCGGCAAGGCCGCCGCCGATGCCCATCACCAGCATGCTTCCCAGCACCGCGAAGTATCCGGTGCCGAGGGCCAGGATGCCGAAGGCAACGCCCATCACGAGCAGGCCGGCCACGATGAGTGTCTTATTGCTCAGCTTCTGTCCCAGAGTCGCGCCGAGACCGTTGAACACCGCGGCGGCCACGGCGTACGGCAGCAGCGCGAGACCGGCCTTCATCGGCCCGTAGCCGAGCACGAACTGCAGATACTGCGTGAGCATCAGCATGAGCGCGCCCATACCGAACACCATGAGCAGCAGGGTGAGCGCCGTGCCGGTGAAGTCACGCTTGCGGAAAACCGCCAGCGGCAGCATCGGGTGTGCAGATCGGCTCTCCCAGACCGCGAACGCGATGAACGCCGCGATCGCCAGCACGATCATCCCGATGTTCCACTCACGCTCGATGATCACGTAGACCGTGGCGCCGAGCGCGGTGATGGACAGCACCACGCCGAGCAGATCGACCGGACGCTGCTCCCCCGTCGATTCCGGCATCAGCACGATCGCGGCGACGATCGCCGCCGCCGCGACCGGAATATTGAGCAGGAACACCGAGCCCCACCAATAGTGTTGCAGCAGAAAGCCACCCAGCGTCGGCCCGAGCACGATGCCGACCATCGAGACGGTAGACCAGGCGGCCATCGCCTTGCGCCGCTCATCTTCGGCGAAGGTGGTCATCAGGATCGACAACGTCGATGGCATCAGCAGCGAGCCACCGACGCCCATGGCGGCCCGCGCGGCGACGACCTGCCACGGTTCGGTGGCCAGCACGGCGAACAGGGATGCCGCGCCGAACACCGCAAGGCCGACGATCAGCATTCGACGCCTGCCGAACCGGTCCGACAGGCTGCCCGCGGTGAGCAGCAAACCCGCGAAGACGAGGACGTAGGCGTCCAGGATCCACTGCACGTCCGAGGGCGAGGCGCCGAGCTCGCGAATGAGTGACGGGATAGCGATGTTGAGCACGGTGCCGTCGATCATCAGCACCAGCAGGGACAGACAGAGGACCCCGAGAATCCACCAACGGCGAGGGTCTCGTACGACGTTCGATTCCACTCGCACACCGTACGATAGAATCGAACAATGTGCGAGCGAATTATGCTGGCCCGATGACCAAGCAGTTCACCTCGGTGTGGACCCGCGAGCCCCGCCAACCCAAAACGGCGGGCTTGCGCCGCGACCAGATCGTTGCTGCCGCAGTCGAACTCCTGGACGCCGAGGGGAGGGAGGCGCTGAGCATGCGCAAGCTCGGCGCCAAACTCGGCGCGGGCGCGACCAGCCTCTACTGGCATGTCGCGAACAAGAACGAACTACTGGAACTGGCCCTCGACGAAATCTGGGGCCTGGTGGACACCCCGGAGCCCGACGAAACCTCGTGGCGCGAAGTGGTGACGACCTTCGCCTACAGCTTGCGCGTCACCATGCTCGCCCACCCGTGGGTGGCATCCATGGCGGTCCAGATGCCGAGCATCGGCCCGAACTCGTTCCGCCTCGGCGACCGACTGCGCCGCACCTTCCTCTGCGCGGGTTTCACCGGCGTTGACGTCCACCTCGCGACCAGCACGGTGATGAGTTTTGTTCTCGGCCAGATCATTCCGGCGATCACGGCGGACAAAGCATTCGACGGCGACCTGAACCCGGAGAACGTGATGGAGGTGATGGAGCAGATCGGCCACGACTACCCCGAGATGATGGCGGACTACCGCACGACCGTCCCGACCGACCCGGAGGTCGCCCGCGCCATGGCCTTCGACTTCGGCTTGCTGTGCGTCATGGACGGCCTCGAAGCGCGGCTGCGCGCCGCGCCGAAATCCTGATACGCCGCTACCCGCAGAGGGCGGCATCGACGAGGGCGTTCATGGCGCCCAGGTATACGCCCATGACCAAGAAACCGGTGAGCTCGTTCGTGCTGACGGTCACCGCGCGGTCGGTGGTCGCCGCGCCGAAGACGAGGAAGCCGTTCATGGCGCCACCGTGGCCCCAGGTCTCCATGCCACAGCTGTTGATGCGACGGAACAGGCCCAGACCCGCCTCGCGGGGCCGGGTCGGCTCGTTGGTGGGGATGGTGTGCATCATCTCGTTCCGCACTTCAGGTGGCAGCAGCCGCCCGGACACCAAGGCCATGAAGAATCGGTTCAGATCCGCACCGGTGGACACCAGTGCGCCATCGGAAAGGCCCCAACCTGGGTCGATGTCGGTGATGTCGACGCGGGTGCCACCGAAGTTGTGATACCCGCGCGGATGCGGTTGCCGAATCACGTTCTCCACCGGGAACAATGGCCAGTAGGTATGCCCCAGCCCCAGCGGCACCAGGATTCTGCGGGCGATCTCGACGCTGACCGGGGACCTGGTGACCTGCTCGATCAGCTCCCCTGCCAACAGATAATTGGTGTTGGAGTAGCCGAAGGCCGAGCCGGGGGTGAACTCGGCCGGATGGTCGAGGCCGAGCCGGATCAGCTCGTCGGCCGGCCGCGACCGCCGCAATGCGTCAGCGGAACCGAGGTCGAGGTAGGCGAGATAGTTGGGAATACCACCGGTGTGCTGCAAGAGATTTCGAACAGTGATCACACGACCGTCGCCACCTGGCCCGTAGACCCGACCCGGGAGATACCGCTCCAGCGGAGCGTCGAGTTCCACTCGATGTTCGGCCACCAATTGCAGCACCACCGTCGCGACGAAAGCCTTGGTATTGCTGGCTATCCGCACCTGAGCGTTATCCGGGAAAGCCGCGCCGGTCGCCACATCTCCCACACCGCTATTGATCTGGGTGTCGGTTCCGTGCTCGGTGAGCACCAGGCACCAAGGTGTCCTTGACCAGCTCGTCCAGACCGACCTGCAACACCTGGGCCCGCATCGAGAATGCCGGATCGGCACTCGACGCCGATGCCAGGGCCAATGGCGAAACCAGCACTGCCACAGCCGAAACCGCCGTCATCGCAAACCGTCTCATCCGGGCCTCATCCGGTTCGGCCCGTGACCGTCCCGCGGATAGGCGATCATTCGTGGCTGGAGTTCGAGTACTGCGTGCGGCAATACCCGGACGGGTCCCGTTCGGTTCGAACCGACGCCGTACTGCAACCACCGACAATGCGGCCTCACTTCTGCTCGACGAACTCCTTGATACGGCTCAGCGTTTTCCGCATTCCATCACGATTGGTCTTCCCGCGCGCCCGACCGGCCACCAGCCAGTACAGCCGCAGCCCGACGATATCGGCGAGCCGGAACGACTCGGTGACATCGGTGCCGCCATCGACCGTCTCGAACCGGTAGCTCCAGGTGTTGAGCGCCGCCCCGCCGGGACCGAGCACGGTGAAGGTGAACTCCCGGCCCGGCTCGCAGGCGTCGATCCGGCAGACCGTCCAATACTTCAGGCCCCAGCCATTGCGGTTGACGTGGCCACGGAACTTGACGCCGACGGCAGGTGCGGTCGCGCCACCGAGCCACTCGGCGCCGAAGGTCTCCGGACTGAACCGGCCGGTATTGGTGATGTCACTGACCAATTCCCAGATCTCTTCGGCAGGCGCAGCCATCCGAATCGTCACGCTATCGTGCATGTTCGAACGCTATCACCGAGCGTGCGCACCAGGACCGGGCAGTGACGCGACGGTCGATGACGGTCAGCGCGAACTCCGGTCGGCGGATGTTCTCCCGCCGCCTGCGCCCATTGCAAGCCCACGGCCATCGAGGCACGGATCGCGTCGGCGTTTTCCGCGTCGAGGGGTTGGACCTGCACTATCAGCTCGTCGCCGGTCACGGTCGGTTTCGGTGCGCCGACTGCGAAGGCGTGCAACGCTGCGCGCCCGGCCGAGGTGATCGAATGCAGTCGCTCGGTGGGGCAGCACCCGCTAGCGTTCGATTCGGATACTCAACACATCGACTACGAGAGGTGGGTCATGCACCCGTTCCGGAAAGCCGTCGAAGCCGGCGATGCGGCCGCCATCGAGGCACTGCTGGCCGACAACGTCGTCTTCACCAGCCCGGTGGCGTTCAAGCCGTACCCGGGCCGGGCCATCACCGCCGCCATCATCCGTGGCGTGATGCGAGTCTTCGAAGACTTCCACTACATTCGCGAGATCACCGACACCAACGGGCTCGACCACGCCTTGGTCTTCGAGGCGAAGGTCGACGGCAAACAGCTCACCGGCTGCGATTTCATCCACCTCGATGCCGACGGCAAGATCGATGACCTCATGGTCATGGTCCGCCCGCTGTCGGCGGCCAATGCGCTCGCCGCCGCCATGGGCGCACAGTTCGACCGGATCCAACGCGAGGCCACCGAGCAGATCGAGCGAGAAGCCGCCGGCGCATAGGCACCGATGCGCGCCCG
Organism: Nocardia sp. NBC_00403; assembly: GCF_036046055.1. Taxonomy (NCBI): domain Bacteria; kingdom Bacillati; phylum Actinomycetota; class Actinomycetes; order Mycobacteriales; family Nocardiaceae; genus Nocardia; species Nocardia sp. NBC_00403. The sequence continues at coordinate 2,764,971 of NZ_CP107939.1, read as the reverse complement.
CTCGTCGATTCTCCCTGCGGACGCACACCGCCCCGACCCTGGGCCGCGCCGATTACGCGTCCCGCCTCCGCAACTCGACGCCGGCGGCAATGAGCCGCTTGGCATGCTTCTTGTGTACCGCCTGCCTGGTGACCCCGAGTGCCTCGGCAACCTGCGGCCAACTCCACCCCTCCCGCATCGCCTGTTCGACGGCAGCGTCTTCGACCTGATCGGCCAAGCGACGCAACGCCGCAACCGACGCAAGCGCATCGGCCGGGCCCTGGGCATCGGGAGGTTCAACATCAGGCATGCAAGCAACCCTAGTTGACTGTTTCATTCCAGTCAACCAAGGTTGCTTATCGGCGGCATCTCGAGTGACGTGGGCCACGTTCTCGCTCTACGGAATAGCAGGCCCGTCGTTCATGTTCCATTGGTTGCCACATCCACCAACTGGATGTAAGACTTGGATTGAGGAGGTGTCGTGCAGTTCGGAATCTTCACGGTCGGGGACGTGACCACCGATCCGACCACCGGTCGTACGCCGACCGAGCACGAGCGCATCAAGGCGATGGTGACGATCGCACGCAAGGCCGAAGAGGTCGGCCTCGACGTGTTCGCCACCGGTGAGCACCACAACCCGCCGTTCGTGCCGTCGTCGCCGACCACCATGCTCGGCTACATCGCCGCACAGACAGAGCGGCTGCAACTGTCCACCTCTACGACGCTGATCACCACCAACGATCCGGTGAAGATCGCCGAGGACTTCGCCATGTTGCAGCACCTGGCCGACGGCCGGGTCGACCTGATGCTCGGGCGCGGCAACACCGGGCCGGTCTACCCCTGGTTCGGCAAGGACATTCGCGACGGCATCCCCCTTGCCATCGAGAATTACCATCTGCTGCACCGGCTTTGGCGCGAGGACGTGGTCGATTGGGAGGGTAAGTTCCGCACGCCGCTGCAGTCGTTCACCTCGACGCCCCGCCCGCTCGACGGCGTGCCGCCGTTCGTGTGGCACGGGTCGATCCGCAGCCCCGAAATCGCCGAGCAGGCTGCCTATTACGGCGACGGGTTCTTCGCCAACAACATCTTCTGGCCGAAGGAACACTTCCAGCGGCTGATCGAGCTGTACCGGCGGCGCTACGAACACTACGGCCACGGCTCCGCCGACCAGGCGATCGTCGGCCTCGGCGGACAGGTGTTCATACGCAAGAACTCTCAGGACGCGGTGCGCGAATTCCGTCCGTACTTCGACAATGCGCCGGTCTACGGCCACGGCCCAGCGCTGGAGGACTTCACCGAGCAGACACCGCTGACCGTGGGCAGCCCGCAGGAGGTCATCGATAAGACGCTGAGCTTCCGCGACTCTTTCGGCGACTATCAGCGCCAACTCTTCTTGATGGACCACGCGGGCCTACCGTTGAAAACGGTGCTGGAACAACTGGATCTACTCGGCGAAGAGGTAGTCCCCGTGCTGCGCAAGGAATTCGACGCGCTGCGCCCGGAGCATGTGCCCTCGGCACCGACCCACGCTGCTCTCGTCGCTGCCCGAAACGCGGAAGTGGAGGTCGCGCAGTGACTCGCATCGCCGTCATCTCGGCCGGGCTGGCGCAACCGTCCTCGACGCGGCTGCTTGCCGATCGCCTCGCAGCGGCGGCCGATCGGGCGCTGACGGCGTCCGGTCGGGCCGTGCAGTTCGATGTCATCGAATTACGGGACCACGCCCTCGATTTGGCCAATAACCTGGTGACCGGGTTCCCGGCGGCCGGTCTCCGGGAGACGATCGGCACGGTTGTGGACGCGGACGGCATCATCGCCGTGACACCGATCTTCAATGCCTCCTACAGCGGCCTGTTCAAGACCTTCTTCGACGTGCTGGAGCCGGATTCGCTCACCGGAATGCCGGTGCTCATCGGCGCGACCGGCGGCACCGCCCGCCACTCGCTCGCACTCGAGCACGCCGTGCGGCCGATGTTCACCTATCTGCGCTCGGTCGTAGTGCCGACCTCGGTGTACGCGGCCTCCGAAGACTGGGCGTCCGCGGACGCAGACGGACTCAGCGCCCGAATCGACCGTGCAGCAGTGGAATTCGCTGATGCACTGGCCACAGCTCGCCATGACCGCCCGTCCGATCCCTATGACGAGCCGGTGCCGTTCGCGCAATTGCTCGGAGGCACCGCGAGCTGACCACCGGTGCAACGGCGCACCGCCCCCCAGCACCACCGCTGGACACCTGTTCACACCGCAGTAATTGAAAAATCAACCATATTAGGAGACAGCATGACAACCAACACCGCCAACGCCCTGACCGCAGGCACCTGGGCGATCGACTCCGCCCACTCCACCCTCGGCTTCTCGGTTCGCCACCTCATGGTGAGCAAGGTGCGCGGCCGCTTCGCCGACTTCTCCGGCAAGCTGGTCATCAATGAGGACGGCACCGCGCAAGCCGATGCCGAGATCCGCGTCGACTCGGTGACCACCGACAACGAGCAGCGCGACGGCCACCTGCGCACCGCGGACTTCTTCCACGCCGCGGACTTCCCCGTCGCGACGTTCTCCTCGACCGGATTCCGTGTCAACGGCAACGGCTTCGTGGTGGACGGCAACTTCACCATCCGCGGCGTCACCAAGCCGGTCTCCCTGGACGTCGAGTTCCTCGGCGTCAACCCGGGTATGGGCAACGGCCCGGTCGCAGGCTTCGAGGCCAAGACCGTGATCAACCGCCGGGACTTCGGCATCACCATCGACATGCCGCTGCCCGACGGCGGCGCCGTGATCGGCGACAAGATCACCCTCACCCTCGAGGTCGAGGTCGGCCTGCAGGGCTGATCAATCCTCTCGAAGCCGAATCCGCCGCAACGGCTTCCGATCGGCGCCGAGCCCCACTCGTGGAGCCCGGCGCCGATTGGCGGTTGCTACCGACCACGCCGGGTGTTTCGGCCCCAGCCGAATGTGGGTGCGCGCACCGTCGGCCGTTCCTACGCTTTACAGAATGCCGCCGAGGCGTTCGGGCGCGGCGACGAGGTGACGACACTCGGCGCGGCCTTGCTCGACGGTGATTTCGACAGCGGCGTGCGCACCGCATAAGGCCGTCGCTCGCGCAGTGTCCGATTCTTGCCACGATCGCAGGACCGGGTGACACTGGATCGATCGAGTGTGGCAACCATCCGCGGATGGTCAGCCACCGGCTCGTGCGCAGTGTCGAACGAGTCGAGACGAAAGTTGAGGCGGCGACGAATGACCCGGCCACGAAGGCTGCCGCAATGATGGACGACGACACTGTTCCCGGCGCCGAGGTCGACGGCCGATGGCCGCAGCGCCCGCCGCGCTCCCGGCACCGGCAGGCGGCGCACCGGCGTGCGGCACAGTCCCCGCGATGGCGGCACGCGGCCGAACCCGCGCCACGGGCTCGTCGAGCCACCGAACCCCCACGACGTGGTCGCCGCGCCGCGCAGCTCGCGACCCGAGCGGTCGCCTGCGCCGCCGCGCTCGCTGTCCTGTCCGGCACCGGATTCGCCTGGTCCGCCAAGACCGATTTCGAGCACGGCTTCACCCGCACCGAAGCCATCCCCGAAGACGCACCGCGTTCGCCGGGTGGCGACATGAATATCCTGCTGATCGGCCTGGACACTCGAAAAGACCTGAACGGCAACGACCTACCCAAGGCAATCCTCGACCAGTTACACGCGGGCGACGGCGACAACGGTGGATACAACGCGAATTCGCTGATTCTGCTGCACATTCCGGCAGATATGAAGAAGATCGTCGCCTTCTCCATCCCGCGCGACGACTACGTCGCGGTGTCGGGCATTCCTGGCTACGACCACGCCAAAATCAAGGAGGCCTACGGCCTGAAAAAGGCCGCCGCCCAGGCCAAGCTGATCAACAACGGCGAAAAGGACCAGGTCACGCTGGAGCGACAGGGCCGCGAGGCGGGCCGCGCGTCCATTGTGCAGACCGTCCGCAACCTCGTCGGCGTGCCCATCGACCGGTTCGCCGAAATATCGCTCGCCGGTTTCTACGACTTGGCGACCGCGCTCGGCGGTGTCGATGTCTGTCTGAATCACGCGGTCGACGACAGCTACTACTCCGGCGCGTCCTTTCCCGCGGGCCCGCAGCACTTGAACGGCTCCGACGCACTCGCCTTCGTTCGCCAGCGGCACGGCCTGGAAAACGGCGATCTCGACCGCACCCATCGTCAGCAGGCCTTTCTCACCTCGGTCGCCAAGTCGATGAGGGACACCGGCACCCTGACAAACCTCGGCAAGCTGTCGGAGCTGATGGAGGTCGCCCATCGCGACGTGGTGCTGTCGGGCGGCTGGGACCTGCTCGATTTCGCCCGCGACCTCGGGTCCGCGGGCTCGATGTCGGTCGAGTTCCGCACCCTGCCAGTGCTGCGCTACGACAATGTCGACGGCCAGGACGTCAACGTTGTCGATCCGGTCGCCATCAAGAAAGAAGTGCGGGCCGCCTTCGGCTTCGACGCGGCGCAGCCGACCCCGGCCCGCCGCCCGACGAGCACCGTCGACGTCCACAATGCGAGCGGCCGAACCGGTCAGGCCGCCAAGCTCTCCGCCGCACTCGCCACGCGCGGCTACCGGCCGGGCGCGGTGGGCAACGGCACCTACGCCGACGGTTCTGCATCCACCATCAGCTACGGGCCCGGCGCCGAGGCCGATGCCACCCAGCTGGCCGAAACCCTCGGACTGACCGCGACGGCCTCGCCGGCCACCGCGACCGACCACATCACGGTCGTCATCGGCAGTGATTTCTCGATGCCCACCGAGCTGACCCCGGCCTCGGCCACAGCCTCGGCCGCGCCGACCATCGCACCGGATCTGCCCGTCCCCGACTCGGGCAGGCCGGTCGCGACCCAGATCGGCAGCACGGTGCCCTGTGTGAACTAAGTCATCGTTCAGGGCGGTTGTCGACGGCAAAGGCAGCCCTCAGCGGCCGGTAAACTACGGATGGGGACAGTAACCAGAGCTGCGCCGCTGGGAATGTACGGCGATATATAGGAGATCCATGTCGAGTCGCCGCTTCCGATCGAGTGTTGCCGCGGGTGTTGTGTTGGTGACGGCTCTGGTCGTTGCCGCGTGTTCTTCGTCTGCACCGCAGGCGACAGGACCCGCCGAGCAGGCACCCGCCGGGATCTCCATCAGTCCGGGGGACGGCGCGAGCAAGGTCGACCCGCTCGGCCCGGTCCGGGTGAGCGCGGGCGACGGTCAGTTGACCTCGGTGACCATGACGAACGAGCAGGGCAAAGCTGTCGAGGGGATCCTGACCCCGGACAAGACCGCCTGGAAGCCCGCCGAGCCGCTCGGCTACGGCCACACCTACACCGTCACCGCCGAGGCGCTCACGATCACCGGCCGCACGGGTCCGACCACAGCGACCTTCTCCACGCTGACCCCGAACAACCAGACCAAGGCGTATCTGAACACCACCGCCGGCACCCCGTTGACAGACGGTGGCACCTTCGGCGTCGGCACCGTCATCGTCGCGCACTTCGACGAGGACATCCCCGATCGGGCCGCCGCGGAGAAACGGCTGGTGGTGACGACCACCCCTGTCGTCGAAGGCTCGTGGTACTGGGTCGACAACCGCAATGCGCACTGGCGCCCGCAGCAGTATTACGCGCCGGGTACCAAGGTGACCGTCGCGGCGAACATCTTCGGCGCCGAACTCGGCAAGGGCCTGTTCGGCCAGGAGGACAGCAAAACCTCCTTCACCATCGGACCCTCCCATGTGTCGATCGCCGACGACAACACCAAGCAGGTCCAGGTCTTCGAAAACGGCAATCTGATCCGCACCATGCCGACCTCGATGGGCATGGGCGGCAGCGAGGTCGTCGGCGGCAAGACGATCACGTTCTGGACCCAGCCCGGCGTGTACACGGTCATGAACAAGGCCAACCCGGTGATCATGGACTCCTCCACCTTCGGGCTGCCGGTCAACTCGCGGTTGGGCTACAAAGAGTCCATCAACTGGGCGACCCGGATCAGCACCGACGGCATCTATCTGCACGAGCTGGCGTCCAGTGTGTGGGCCCAGGGCAACACGAACACTTCGCACGGCTGCCTCAACCTCAGCCCCGCGAACGCGCAGTGGTTCTTCAACTTCGCGGCACCCGGCGACATCGTCGAGGTCCGCAATACCGGTGGTGCGCCGCTCGAGGTCTGGCAGAACGGCGACTGGGGCCTGCCGTGGGACCAGTGGCAGCAGGGCAGCGCACTGCACTGAGCTCGTCGGCCGCAGCTTCGAGCGGAAGGGCACCGACTTGGACGTCTCGACCATGCCGCGCTCCTACGGCGTCACCGTGCCGGACTGGGTCTTCGACGAGCTGCGCGCGACGCCCGACACGCTGAGCACCGACGAGGAACGAATGTCGTTGGTGCACAAGCTCGCCGCACGTAACCCGGCCGAAGGCTCCGGCGGCCCGTTCGCTGCACTCGTCGTCGACACCGATACCGGCGAAGTCGTCTCGGCGGGCGTCAATCTCGTTCTTGCCAGCGGTCTTTCGGCGGCGCACGCCGAGGTCGTCGCACTGTCACTCGCTCAGACCCGGATCGGGGGCTGGGATCTCGGTGCGGCGGGCGCTCCGAACCGTGAGCTCGTCGTCAACTGGCGGCCGTGCGCCCAGTGTTATGGCGCCGCCCTGTGGTCGAGAGTGAAACGCCTGGTCGTTGCCGGTGCAGGACCGGAGCTGGAGCAGCTGACCGGCTTCGACGAGGGCCCGATGCGCGAGGACTGGGCCGAGCAGTTCCACGACCGCGGTATCGAGGTGGTCTCCGATGTGTCGCGCGAGCAGGCACTCGAGGTTTTCGCCGCCTACGGCCGGATGGCTGCCGAGCAGGGGCTCACCGTCTACAACGCGCGCGGCACCCGCTAGCCGAAGCCCGCTCGATCGCTCCTGCACCCCGCCCCATACAACGCCGGGTACGTCATTGCCACCTACCCAGGGCCGCACGCCGATGACGAGTCGGCCGCAGGTGGTCACACGGGAATGTCGGTGCCCCTTGCTAACTTTCGAGATGTTCTGATCTCACGAAAAAAGCGGGGCTATGCGATGACCATCGGGGGCACTACCTATCTCGAACTGTCCGAAGACGGCGGTTCGGCACACAAGTTCTACGAAGTCGCCGTGACGGGCACCGAGGTGACCATTCGGTACGGGCGCATCGGCGACCAGGGGCAAATACAGGTGAGTTCCTTTACCACCGCGGAGAAAGCGGCCGCCGCCGCCGCGAAGAAGGTCGGCGCGAAGGTGCGGCGAGGCTATGCGCCCGCGGTGATGGGTGCGCGAACCAAGCGCCCGGTCACCCGGCGCGCGATCGTCAGCCAGCGCTCCACCGCAAAGTCGGCGCCGGTGCTGTGGACCTTCGACTCGGGCGCGGCCGCGTTCGGCATCTTCGTCGACGAGCACCGCTGCTGGGTCGGCAACGAGCACGGCGACGTGTTCACCTTGACACCTGCCGGCGACGTAACCGGCCGCTTCCGTCTGCCCGATGCCGTGAAATGCATTGTGGCGGATGATTTCTGGATCTATGCCGGATGCGACGACGGCAGGGTGTACGACCTTTCCGGCAAGGTGCCGCGCGCCGCATACGACATCGCCGCCGATGTCGACATCTACTGGCTCGACATCCACGACGGCATCCTCGGCGTCTCCGATCGAGACGGCGGCATCACCGTGATCGACCACGAAGAGGAGTCGCTCTGGACTCGGCGTAGCACCGGGAACTCGGGCTGGATGGTGCGCATCGACCAGGACGGCGTCTATCACGGCCATTCCGACGGCGTCACCAAATATGGTCTCACCACCGGAAACCACCAGTGGCATGTCCGCACCGGCGGCCCGGTCCTGTTCGGCTGGCAGGAGACCGACGCGGTCTACGCGGGCACCAGCACCCGCCAGGTGCGGATGGTGGCGAAGAACGGCCGATCCGAACGCTCCTATCAGTGCGATGCCGCCGTATTCTCCTGCGCCACTTCGCCGGACGGCCGCTACGTCTTCGCCGGTGACAACTACTCCTCGGTCTACTGCTTCGATTCCAGCGGTCAACGCCTGTGGAAACTGGCCACCGGCTGCGGTTCGGCGTACTCCATGCAGTACCACGACGACAAGCTGTACCTGGTCACCACGAACGGAACGCTGGCCTGCCTCGACGTCAGCGAGGCGGCCATCCACAATGCGGAGCAGGGCGTCCTGCCCGAGACGCTGTCGGTCAAAGCGCCGGAGATCTCCGCCGTAACTCCGAGCAGGACCGTCGAAGTGGCCGTGGACGCGGGCTCCGGCATCGTCGTGGAGTGCGTCGAGGACGGCGGCAATCTGCGGGTGCATGTCGTGTCTCCCGGCTACCAACGCGCCTGGAACGTCCAGTTCCCCCGCGATATTCGCGAAGCGGGCGTTCGCTACGTCGTCGATGCCGTCGCCGAGTCGGCACGCGGCGGCTTCTACCGGGTCCGTGGCGATATCCGGCGATTGAGCTGACACCGGTGGCGAACCAGGCGTGCCGGATGCGCCCGCGACACCTGGTTCGCCCGGCGAGCTGCGCAGTCCGAGCTCGGTAGCAGACCGGCCGCTATCATTCATTATGTGACGCAGACGACACCGGATCGGTTCAGGTAATGACCGGGCTCAATTCGCAGACTCTGTCCTATCTCGGCGCTGCGATATCGACACTCACTTATGAACGCACCGAAATACGCACCGGCATAGTGCATTTCGGTGTCGGCGGCTTTCATCGGGCCCACCAGGCGCGATATCTCGACCTGCTCCTCGAATCGGGTGCCGCCCGGGAGTGGGGAATCTGCGGGGTCGGCGTGCTCGCCAAGGATCGCCGGATGAGCGAGGTGATGGCCGAGCAGGACTGCCTGTACACCCTGTGCGTCACCGAACCCGACGGCGCTTGGACGCCGCGGGTCGTCGGCTCGATTATCGAGTACCTCTTCGCCCCGGACGATCCCGAAGCGGTCGTCGAGAAGCTCGCCGACCCGGCCACTCGCATCGTCTCGCTGACCATCACCGAGGGTGGATACAACATCTCCGCGACCACCGGCGCGTTCGATGCGGCGAATCCTGCCGTCCGCGCCGATCTCGCGCCGGGAGCCGTCCCGGCGACGGTGTTCGGCCTTGTCACCGAGGCACTTTCGCGGCGCATGGCACGTGGCACGGCGCCATTCACGATCATGTCGTGCGACAACATTCAGGGTAACGGCCATGTTGCTCGAAACTGCTTCACCGCCTTCGCCCGCCTACGCGATCCGGCACTGGCGGACTGGCTGGACCGCGAAGGCGCGTTTCCGAATTCGATGGTCGATCGGATCACCCCGGCGACAACCGCTGCCATGAGGGCCGAGCTCACCGACCGTTTCGGCATCGAAGACGGGTGGCCGGTGGTGACCGAGCCGTTCCTCCAATGGGTGCTCGAAGACAAGTTCACGCTGGGCCGCCCCGATTTCGGCAGGGTCGGCGTGCAGCTGGTCGAAGACGTCGCGCCCTACGAATTGATGAAGCTGCGGATGTTGAACGCCAGCCATCAGGCGCTGTGTTATCTCGGGCATCTGACCGGATATCGACTGGTGCACGAGGTGGTTCAGGACGAAGCGTTCCGGCGGTTCCTGCTCAGATATATGGACGAGGAAGCCCGACCGACGTTGCTTCCCGTCCCCGGTATCGACCTCGACACCTACCGGGACACTCTCATCGAACGGTTCTCCAATGCCGCGATCGGCGACACTGTGGCCCGGCTGTGCGCGGAGTCTTCCGACCGGATACCGAAGTGGCTGCTGCCGGTGCTGCGCAGCCAGTTGGCCACCGACGGCACAATAGCTTGCGCCGCAACAGTAATAGCGGGGTGGGCACGCTACTGCGAAGGAGTCGATGAGGGCGGTGCACCGATCGATGTCGTGGATCCGCTGCGCGATCGCCTGATGGCGCTTGCCCGCCGCCAGCGCGACGACCCGACCGTATTCCTCTCCGACCGATCGGTATTCGGCAACCTGATCGACGAGCCCCGCTTCGTCGCCGCCTACCGCGCGGCATTGGCAAGCCTGCACACCCGCGGCGCACGCGCCACCGTCGTCGAACTGCTGCGCGATCAACGGACACCGTGACAAGCGGCTGCCGTCCGCTCCGGGCCGAAATGCCGGCTGTGGTCGCGTATAGCCCGCGCGCACTCGACGTCGACGCCGCCGAATTCCCGCAGATCGGCCGGCGTCGGGAACAGGCGTCCGAGCCCGAACTGTCCCAGCCCGGCGACCGGTGCGCCGTACTCTGTGACGATTTCACCGAGGACGGCCGGAGCCGCTGCCGCGCCGACGTGGTCGGCCACGATGGCGCGGACACCGGCCTCGAACGGATCCCACGCGCGTCCATCGAGGAAACGCCGCACCTGGTCCACCTGATGGATGAGTCCCTCGATACGCGGTAGGTGGGCGATCAGCAGCGCATCGGCAGGCCCGGCCGCGCTGATCTCGATCACTCCCGGATCGCCGTCGACGCGCACCGTACGCCGGTAGACCGTCTTCGTGGCCTTCTCGACGCCGCGGATCGTGTGGCAAGCCAGCTGCGAAAGCCGTCGGCCGAGGTCGACGGGTGCGGGCAACGGCACACGGAGGGCGAGTCCACCGTCGGCAACAAGCCGATCCGCACGGCGTCGGCGGCGGCGCAGTTCGAGCGGCGCGGCGCGGAAGGTCGCGGTCATGACTCGATTGAACTGGCGGAGACTGCCGAAACCGGCGGCGAAGGCGATATCGGTGGCCGACAGGTCGGTGTCGTCCAGCAGTCGCCTGGCGAAATGTGCCCGCCGGGAGCGCGCGAGCTGATCGGGTGTTGCGCCGACCTGTTCGTGGAACATCCGACGCAGATGCCGCTGCGACACCGCGAGCTGGGCGGCGAGCGCTGCCTCGCTGCCCACATCCAGCGCGCCCTCGGCAATGAGATCGATGGCGCGGCACACCAATTCGGAGGTCTGCGCAGGTTCGGCCGCGGCCCGATACGGCCTACAGCGGTGGCAGGCGCGAAAGCCTGCCGCTTCCGCTCCGGCCTGCGAGGGAAAGGGCACGACGTTCGACGGCAGCGGACGTCCCGGACACGGCGGCAGGCAGTAGATGCCCGTCGTGACGACGGCCTGGAACGCTCCCATATCCGAAGTCTGCACGCAGCCCGGCCCACCGACCAGACATATTCGGACACGCCTGCCACCGTGTCCGAATATGGCGAGATCGGTAGCCGCACACCACCCAGGATTGCCCGCATGGACGCAACGACGAGCACAGAATTCATCCTGCGGGCCTGGCGCGAGTTCGCCACCCGAAACCCCGAACGAATCGCCGCCATCCTCACCCCCGACATCGAATGGCTGGCCCCGCCCCACAACGCCACCGCCCGCGCACTCGACGGCATCAGCCACCTCATCGGCCGAGACCGCGTCGTGCATTTCCTGACCACCGAATTCCCCGCGGTGTTCGTAGCCGACCGGCAAGTGGACTTCACAGCAGTCACCGCGACCGACACGACCGTCGTAGTCGAGACCCGAATGCGAGCAACCCTGATGAACGGCCGCCCCTACGACAACGACTACTGCTTCATCTTCGAACTCTCCGACGGCCGCATCCACCGGGTCCGCGAGTACATGGACACGCAACGCGCTCAGGAAATGTTCGACGGCAACGGTTTCCGGCAGAACGGCTGAAGCTCTGTGCCCTGCTCCTCGATCGGTTTGCGGTCAAAACAGCCGCAGCGCACTCAAACGCCAGCCCTTGGCACGCGTGCGGGTGATGCGGGCAGCCAGCGCGAAGTGGCGGGTGCCGCGGTCGTAGGCGGCGCACACTTCCGCGGCGGCGGCATCGACCATGACCACGTCCACTCTGGTCAGCACCGCCGCGCCCAGGGTGCGCCCTGGCGCCAGGTCGGCTCTGACCAGAGTCCGCACCGCGGACAGCACCGCAGGCTCGGCGACCGCGGCCAGCTGTGCGACCGGTCGACGGTGATCGAGCACTTCGAGGGTGAGCCGCAGTGTTCGATCCGCGAATAGTTTTGTCGCCGAATCCACTTCGAGAATCGTGCTCTCGGCGGCCGACAGACCGGCTGCCCGGCGGGCACCGGCCGGATCCACCGAAGGGCGGGCACGGCACATCCGCTCGCGTGGCGGCGATGGCAGCTCATCGAATCCCGTTGTTCGACGCGATGGCCGGCACGGCCGCAGCGGTGGCTCGCTTCGTGGCGCGCGCGACAACGACCTGGGATACCTGTCCATACAACAACCCCCTCGCCCCTGATCGCGACCCCCGCGATCGAATCGCGATAGCATGTCACGGATCTCGATGCAAGTAAAGCTGCAGGTCAGCAGGCCAAGCGACCGCTCGGGTGCGGGGTCGGCCGAAGGCGTTGACACTCGGGTGTATTGATTCGAGCAGCCGACGAGCCGGCCGGTCACAGCGGTGCGCAGCGGCGCTCAGACCGTGCCGAGAACTCCCTCGAATGCCGCTTCCGCCGCACCGAGAAGTTTCAGATCCGGTCCGAGAGAAGACTTTTCGACTCGAACGCCACCGATCGCCCGGCTCACCATGCTGCGGCGACGCACCTGCTCGGCGGCCCGCTCCACAACGGCGTCGGGCAACGCGGTGAGCAGGTCGCCGAGGACGACGAGTTCGGGGCCGAGGATGTTGACCACGTTCACCAGACCGAGAGCGAGCCAGTCGATGTATTCGCCGAGTCGGTCGACCGCGTCGTAATTGCGTTCCAGCTCACGCAGTTCCGCGACAATCGCGCCGCGCGGGCTGTCCGCGGCAAGGCCGAGCGCTCTGGTCAGCGCGGCCTCGCCGACCTCGGTCTCCCAGCAGCCCTCGTTGCCACAGTGGCACGGGCGGCCACCCGGCCGCACGGTCATATGGCCGATCTCGCCGAGATACCCTGCCGCACCGCGCAATAGCGAACCCTGCGCGATCAGTCCCCCACCGACGCCGATGTCCGCCGACACGAAGACCGCGTCCGAAACACCACGCCCGACGCCGCGCAGATGCTCGGCCAGCGCACCGAACTCCGCATCGTTGCCGACGACAACGGGAACCCCGAGCAGCGTGGTCATCCGATCGCCGAGCGCGACATCGACCCAATTGAGGTTGGCCGCATCGTGCACATACCCGTCGGAGCGCCGCACCACGCCCGGCACCGAGATACCGGCGGCGGCGGGGCGTAGGTCGAGGTCGCTGCTGAGCAGCGCCGCGGATTCCGCGACATGGGTCATCACCTCGCTCGATTCCCGTTGCCGCCCACGCAGATTCCAGCTGTCGCGACCGAGGATCTGGCCACCGAGCCCGATCAACGCGATCCCGACATGCTCCACCTGCACATCCACCGCCAGCACGACCACCGCCTGCGGTTGCGGCAGCACCAGCAGTGACGGTCTGCCCGCACCACGCGCGAGCCGAGGCACCCGCTCCTCCACCACTCCGGTCTCGGCAAGCCCGTCCACCAGCATCTTGATGGTGGAACGGTTGAGACCGAGTTCCGTTGCCAAGGCCGCCCGCGTCGCCGGGCCGCCCGCGTGCAACCGGCGCAGCAGGATCGCCCGGTTGACGCGTCGCAACTCGTCAGGGCGGGCGACGGCGGGGCTGGTCATGCCCTCAGGGATACCATCACCCGCACTCAACCTTCCGTAGTGGCCGCACGGCGGCGCGTCAGCGCGTCGACGGTTGCGGCCAGCAACAGCACCAGACCGGTGACGATGGCGACCACCGCGGCGGGCTGCTCGAGCAGCCCGAGCCCATTGGCGACGACGGCGAGCACCGTGCCGCCGATCACCGCGTCCGCGACCCGGCCCTTGCCGCCGAACAGCGAGGTGCCGCCGATCACCGCGGCACCGACCGCGAACAGCAAAGTGTTGAGCCCGCCCGCCTGCGGGTCGACCGAGCCGACCTTGGACGAGTACACGATCGCGCCGACGGCCGCGCACGACGAGCACACCACGAAAACGCTCGCCCGGATCCGAGTGACATTGATGCCGGCCCGCCGCGCGGCCTCGCGATTGCCGCCGACCGCGTAGATGTGCCTGCCATAGGTCGTCCTGTTGAGGACATAGGTCCCGATGACCAACAGTGCCAAGACAATCGGCACAACGTAGGGCACACCACGGATCTCGATGGCGTCGTTGCGCGATCTGTTGATCGTGAGCAGGGCGGTGGCCACCGCCGCCAAGACGGTCAACACCGAAACCTTGACCACCACAAGCGGCGTCGGCTGGGTCACCAGACCACGTCGCAAACGCAAGACATGTCTGCCGATGGTGAGCGCCGCATACCCCCCTGCCGCCACGACGAACAGCGCCCAGCTGCCCACCGTCGACAGGTTGCCGTTGGCCACCCGATCCAGCACCGTCGAGGAGCTGATGCCCAGCACGCCGCCCTCACCGATCAGCTGCAGAATCACACCCTGCCACGCCAGGAACAGCGCGAGGGTCACCACGAAGGACGGCATGCCGATCTTGGCGATGAGGAACCCGGTGATGCAGCCGATCGCCGTGCCGACGCACACCGCGAGCAGCATCTCGATCCAGGGATTCGCTTCCAGCCCCGACACGGTCAGCGCGAGACCGAGCAGCGACACCGCGACGCCGGGCCAGATCCGTAGCAGCCCGGCCAGGACGGCCGCCAGTATCAGCATTGCGACGAAGATGATGAACACCGTCGAACCCATGCCGGCGAGCAGGTTTCCGTTCTCGACATAGTGCATCGCCAGCACCGCGCCCGCGACGCCCGACGCCGTGCCCGCCGACAGGTCGATCTCCCCGATCAACAACACGAAGACGATCCCGATGGCGATGATCGTCTGCCCCGCGCCCTGCGCGAGCAGGTTCGCGATGTTGTTGAGCGAGAAGAACACATCCGACAACGCCGAGAACATGATGACGAGCGCGACAAGTCCGAGCAGCGCGGGCAGCGAGCCGATATCGCCGCCGCGCAGCCGGGACAGATACTCGCGGACCGCATCCGCGGTGGACTGCGTGGTGGTGTCGATCCCGAAGTCGGCGACCGCCGTTGTCGTCGGGACCACGGAAGTATTCGTCATTACATTGTCTTTCTCGTTTACAGCACGCTCGTTCACAGCACCGCGGATTCCGGTCGAGCCAGCCCCAGATCACCGGAACGTCCCGCGGTGATCAGTTCGACGACCTGACTGTGGGTCACGTCCTTGGTGTGCACCTCGGCCGCCATCCGCCCCAGATACAGCACCGAGATCCGGTCGGCGACCTCGAAGACGTCGGCCATGTTGTGGCTGATCAGCACCACGCCGAGCCCCTGTTCGGCGAGCCGCCGGACCAAGTCGAGGACCTGCCGGGTCTGCGCGACGCCGAGCGCGGCCGTCGGCTCGTCGAGCAGCACCAGATTGCTGTTCCAGAGCACCGATTTCGCGATGGCGACCGTTTGACGCTGCCCGCCCGACAGCGCCGACACCGGGGTGCGCACCGATTTCACGGTGCGCACCGACAGCGATGCCAGCGTCTGCCGCGCCGCCTCCTCCATGCTCGCCTCGTCCAGCAGCCACGGACGTCCGCGCTCCCGGCCGAGGAACATGTTCTGCACGATGTCGAGATTGTCGGCCAGCGCGAGATCCTGGTACACGACCTCGATGCCGAGCTCCGCTGCGTCCTTCGGACCGCGGATGTGCACCGGCTCGCCCCGGTACCGCACCGTCCCGGAGTCGAAAGCGTGAATGCCGGCAATGCATTTCACCAATGTGGACTTGCCTGCACCGTTGTCCCCGACGAGGGCGGTGACCTCACCGGCGGGCGCCGTGAAATCCACATCGTGCAGGACATGGACCGGTCCGAAACTCTTGTTGAGACCAGTGATCTGAAGAAGCGGCTCACTCATGCTCGGCGCCTCAGGAAATACCGAGCTCGGTGCAGGCCGCCTGCAGGTCGCCGCCGCAGATCTCGCGCGCCGGGACATAGCCTTCGGCGACTACCCGCTTGACGTTCGGCCGGGTGATCGTGAACGGCTCCAGCAGCACGGACCTGACCTCACGCTTGCCTTTCGCATCCTGACTCACGCCGGTGGCAAGGGCATCCGCCGCCGCTTTGTCGTTATTGGCGAGTGCGACAGCAAGTTTGGCGACAGCATCGGCCTCCTGCTGGATCGGCTTGAACACGGTCATGTACTGGTCCCCGCGCAGGATCGCCTTCAGTCCTTCGGCTGTCGCATCCTGCCCGGTCACCGGCACCTTCCCATTGAGCCCGTTCTTCTTGAGCACAGTGATCACCGCACCGGCAAGACCGTCGTTGGCGGCGACCACGCCATCGACCTTGCCGACATTCGTGGTCAGTATCTGTTCGAAGGTGGTGCCACCCTTCTGGTTGTTCCATCCATCGATCGGCTGGCTCTGGACCAGCTTCAGCGCGCCCGAGTCGTACAGCGGCTGCAGAACTTTCCGCTGCCCGTCGTGGAACAGCGTGGCGTTGTTGTCGGTCGGGGCCCCTTCGATCTCGATCACCTGCCCGCCGGGCTTGTCCTTCAGCGCATCTGCCAACCCCTGCCCCTGCAACTGCCCGACCCGCACATTGTCGAACGAGACGTAGTAGTCCGAGGATCCACCGAGGTTGAGCCGGTCGTAGTCGATCGTCGGAATCCCGGCCTTCTTCGCCTTGGCCGCAACCGCGCCGCCGACTTCGCTGTTGATCGCCGCAATGATCAAAACCTTCACGCCCTTGGCGATCATGCCGTCCGCCAAGGTAGTGAACTTCTGCACCTCGCCCTGGGCGTTCTGCACATCGGCATCGAACCCCTGCGCACTCAGAGCCTTCTCGAGCATCGGTTTGTCGAAGCCCTCCCACCGGGCCGACGTCGCGGTCTCGGGCAGGATCACCCCGATCGTCCCGTTCTTCCCACCGCCGGACTTGGTCTCGGTGTCCCCGTCATTACGCGAAGAGTTCGCGCCGCAGGCGGTGAGCGCCAACACTCCGACCAACCCCACCGCCAGAGCCCCGACCCGTGCCCGTCCGTGCCTGTTTTTTCCGAACGAGACCTGGCTTTTAGTCTGCATCTGGAGGAACCTTCCTGGAACAACCGACGACCCGTCGGAAGGACTCCGGCACTGCGTCGAGCTAATATGTTGTGGGCAACAACATATGCCGATGGGCAACGCCACGGTGCGCGGATAGCATCACGGTTTGGTAACAGTGGACATGTCGGCGCGAGTCGCTCACAACGCGCCTTCGTCGCACTACGCCACCAACACGACGGCTGCCCATCGGCCGCGATGCTGGTGGGGATAGCAAGCTCGGACAACCGGCCGCCCCCGGCGTGGACAGCGGCTCGAACATCAAGTCTTCGCCGATCACCCGGCCCCGGTGAGTCGTACCGCATTCCGCGAAGCAATCGCCGAGTGCGCGCCCGCTCTACTGCGCGAGTGGGACTGCGCGCAATCTTCACTGATGGCCGAAACGAATACTTCATGACGATCGACAGACCCGGGAGTTCGTTTATCTGCACCCATCGAAATCATCGAGGAGATTGCATGAAGCGCATCATCAAGAGGTTCGCCGTTGTGTTCGCGGCCGCGGTGGTGGCCCCGGCCCTGCTGGCTGGTACCGCACAGGCCGATGACGGGAACACCGTGCATTTCAGCAACGGCGTTATGCAGTGCTCCATTACCGGCGACGGCACCGTCGGCTGCGATCTGACGAACTCCATGCAGATCCAATACTCGTTCCTGCCGTTCCTCTTCCCGGTGCGCGACATTGTGATCGACCAGCCGTCGCTGCCCGCCCACCCCACTTTCATGAGCGGCACGCCGCGCACAGTGCCGGGCGGCAACCCGACCCTCTACGACGTCAGGACCGGCGACGGCCAGTGGGGCCCGTTCATCGAGCACGCCGGGGCCAAGTGTGAAGCCGGGTTCCATGGCAGCTTCACCTGCCGGACGAAGGGGCGTGGCTTCTCGATCTACAGCGGGATCATCTCCGTCTGAGCCGAATGCCGCACCCGACGCCCTGATCGTCCCGGGGCGTCGGCGCGCGGCAGCCGTTCCCTGGACAGCCGGTGAGTGTGACACCGATGTCGGCGAGGTCCCATCCGGCAGTAATGATCGACGTGTGAGTCACAGTTCCCGCATTCCGCAGCTCGATTGCCTTCGACCACATTGTCGAACTTTCTATAAACTTGTCTCGTGAATAGCACGGATCTCTGCGTAGAACCTTCAAACAGAAATGGGTAGCGGACGACTGCGTCCGGTCGACCTCGCGCGGGCACAGGGCCTGTCCACGCAGGCGATCCGGAACTACGAGGAAGCGGGCATCCTCCCGCCTGCCGAACGCACGCCCACCGGATACCGCGTCTATACGCCCTTGCACGCCGAGGCGCTGCGCGCATTCGCCGCTCTGGTGCCCGCCCACGGCCACCAGACTGCGACGGCGATCATGCGGGCCGTTAATGACAACGCCGTCGCGGCCGCGCTCGCGCTGGTCGACGCGAGCCATGCGCAACTCCTGGAAGACCGCATGACACTCGACCTGGTCGACAAGGCGCTGCGAGACCTGACGTCACCGCATCTGCGGGGATCGCCACCCACGGGAGCGATGTTCATCGGCCCACTCGCCCGTCAACTGCGCATCCGACCGGCGACGCTGCGGAAATGGGAGCAGGCCGGATTGATCACGCCGGACCGCGATCCCGAGACCGGTTATCGCGTCTACACACCGGACGATGTCCGCGACGTCCACCTGGCTCACCAATTGCGACGTGGCGGATACCTTTTGAGTCAGATCGCCCCGCTCCTCGCCCAAGTGCGCACCGCAGGCGGACTGGCACCACTGGAGGCCACGCTGGGCGACTGGCGCGACCGTCTCACGCAACGCGGCCGGGCAATGCTGGCCGGTGCCGCCGAGCTGAATTCCTATCTGACGCACCGTGAATGACGTATCGCAGTGTGCGTGCCACACGGACACCCTCGGCGCGGTCCCTACCCGTCGTCAGGCCGAACGACGAACTCGATGCTCGGCCACATGCACGCGGTTCGAGCAGCGCGTCGAGCAGAACCGTCGCCGCCCGTTGCGGGAGGTGTCGACGAAGACCAGGCCACACCCGGCCCGAGCACAGCGTCCGATTCGAGCCGGATCCGCGCAGAACAGCTCCGCCAAGCCGGCCGCGGTGTAAGCCTTGACCCGCTCATCGATGGGCGCGGTCTCGCGGGCGAAATGCAGGTGTGGCTTCCTGCCGTCGTGGGTGGAGATGTACGGCTGACTCGTCGTCTCGGCCAGCAGTGCGTTGAGCAGCTCGACGCTCGGCGCGGAGAAGGCCGCGCCGAGCTTGGCGATCCAACGGCGCAGTTCTGCGTCTTGGCGAGCATTCAGTGTGCTCAGCGGCTTGTATCCGGATTCGTCGAGCAACGCGAGGAGATCCTGGTCCGGGTCGGCGTTCACCAATCGGGCCGCGAGTTCGGCCGCCGCGCCTCCGTAAGGGTTGAAATGCACTGACTCATTACAGCAGGCTGGACCCATGATCGCCACCTGCCCCTCGTGCTCCTGGCCCGCCCCGGCCCTCGTGTCGTCACACGGCTCTGTTCGCTACCTGCGCTGCGTATGTGGCCAGTGGTTGGTCAGCGAGGGCGGCGCGGTGGTGGCGACCGCGGGAAGGAGCGTGTTCAGCGAATCGCGCGTCGCGGAATACAGTGCACCGGTGGCACTTCCAGACCACTGACTACGAATCACCCACTACGGCAGCTGAAAACCCTGGCCTCGACCCCGCGCTCCCCCAGCGGCCTTGTTCCGATACATCGCCGTGTCGACCGCATGCATCAGCTCGTCGACCTCCGTCGGCCGGTCCTCGACGAATACCGCGCCAATGCTGGCGCCGACGACAATTGGGCGGCCGGCAACCTGCATCGGCGCGGCAAGCGCGGCGAGTAGGACGCCCGCGACTGTGTCCAATTCTTTTCGGCCGGGACACTTTTCGACCAGCACGATGAATTCGTCGCCACCGATTCTGGCTACCAGGCCGCCGACCGGTTCGACGGAAGCCTGTAGTCGCTGCGCGACGTCGCGTAACACTCGGTCGCCGACGGTGTGGCCCCACTCGTCGTTGATCTTCTTGAAGCCGTCGAGATCCAGGTAGCACATCCCCATCGGCGGTGTGGCATGGGCCAGCCGATCGAAGAAGAGCACCCGGTTCGGCAGGCCGGTGAGGCTGTCGTGGGTCGCGTCGTGCCACAGGCGATCGGCGAGCTGCTTGCGTTCGGTCACATCGACGGCGACGCCGATGAGGAAGCGGACCCGGCCGCTACTGTCGCGCACTGTGGACATCGACAGGTCGATGCGGGCCACGGTGCCGTCCGGGCGCACGTGGTCGGTCTCGAGACGGAAGCGGTCGATCGCTCCGCTGAGCATTCGCCCCAGTTGCGCGTAAGCGGGTCCGATATTCTGCGGACCGAGCACCTCGGCCGCCGAACGACCGGGCATGGTGGCCGCCGGCATGCCGACCATTTCGGCCATAGCCGCGTTCACGTCCAGCACGCGGCCGGTGATGTCGACGGTGCCGATGCCGACCGACGCGCCCGCGAAGACAGCCTCGAACCTGGCCTCCGACAACTGGCTCCGCACCTCGGCGTCCTGAGCAGCCGACAGCACGGCTGCCAGCGTTGTTTCCTGTTCATTCAACGCCGCACTGCGCAGCGCCCAGGTGAAGCCCGCGGCGAACTCGGCGGCGACAACGATCGCCCGATCCCGGATCTGCTCGTAGTCGGGGGTTGTGGGGGTCGGGCGGATCTCACGGACCATGTCCTGGCAGATCACCGGAATCGAGCGGCTGACAGCCACCGGATCCCGGTAGTTGGCGGCGACGAGCGCCGCCGCGGCATCGTGCGCGACCGCGACATCGGCCGTCCCCCGCACCGCCGCCACCAGCGCCTCGGCCTGCTCGGCGAGCAATCCTTCGATCTGGGTTCGCGTGAGCGTCGGCGCGACGACGCCATCGAGCGCGTCGGCCCACCGCACCGCCAACTCACGCAACCCCACGCCACTGACCCCCTGCCGGTTCTGTTCGCCCTCTCAGACCTTGAAGCCGACGCCCGCCAAGCCGAGCGAGCGGCCCGGCGCCTCGTGCAGATCGCGCTCGGATTCGGGCCGCCACGCGGGCAGCTCGACCACCCCGGGCTCCACCAACGCCCATCCTTCGAACATAGTCGCGATGGCGTCCCGAGAACGGAAGTGGATGCCGATCCGGCTCTCATTGGCCGCGTTGGCGCCCAGCTTGCCCGCGTCTTCGGGACGCAGCGCCGAGGTCAGATGGGAGATCGCGACATAACTGCCGGTGCGGACGGCCCCGCGAAGCCGGGCGACCATCTCGGCGGGTCGATCCTCGTCCGAGAGCAGGTGCAGCACCGCGATCAGCAGCACGCCGACGGGCTTGTCGAAGTCGATCACACCGGTTTCCCGGACGCGAGCCAGCAGCTCGTCCGGTTTGCGCAGGTCGGCCTCGATCGCGGTGGCATTGTCGTTGCCATGCAGGATCGCCCGCGAATGCGCGACCGCGACCGGGTCGATGTCCGCATAGAGCACCCGGCACTCCGGGTCGATGTCCTGCGCGACCTCATGGACATTTCCCGCGGTCGGGATGCCCGAGCCGATGTCGAGGAATTGCCTGATGCCCGAATCGGCCAGGAAACGCACCGCCCGCCGCAGGAAGGCGCGGTTGCTCAACGCCAAGCGCGGCAGGTCGGGCACCAATTGCTTACCCATCTCCGCGGCTTTGCGATCGATGTCGAAGTTGTGCGAGCCACCGAGCAGGGCGTCATACATCCGCGCCGGGCTCGCCTGCTGCATATCCACGCCCTCGGGCGCCCACGCCGGCCTATCCATCGAAAACCCCTCTACGCTCGCGATCGGACCTTCCCGACTCCGGGCCGCCCGCCCCGTCCGGATGCGGTGTTCTCGATCACCCGAAAGGCGCAGTCCGCATAGTAGCCGGACCGGCGAATCCCGGTGCACCACACATGATCACGAAAACGCACGAGCCGGACCGCGGCACCCGACCTTCAGGCCTGGCGCGACGGCATGACACGCGCTTAATATTCATACATGCGCATGCGTGCAAGATGGGTTACCCTATCCTGCGGCAGGCCCGGTGAAACAGAAGGGACGTTCGACCATGGGAGAGCAGTGCGTGTCGTCGAAGCGGTCGGTGGAGACAGTCCGCCACTCCGGCCACGATCATGGCGCGAAGGCCGGTCACGGCCATTCGCATGACCACTCGCACGGACACGACCATGGCGTTTCGGCGAATTCCGACCCACGCTGGCTGTCCATAGCGCTCGGGCTGATCGTCGCCTTCATGATGGTCGAGGTGGTCGTCGGCATCCTGGCCCACTCACTGGCGCTGATCACCGATGCCGGGCACATGCTCACCGATGCCGCATCGATCGTGCTCGCCATGATCGCTATCCGGCTCGCCAGGCGGCCCGCGGCGGGCCGGTTCACCTACGGGTTCAAGCGCGTCGAGATACTGTCCGCCCAGGCCAACGGGATCACCCTGCTCTTGCTCGCGGTGTGGTTCGTGTACGAGGGCATCAGGAGGCTGATCGAGCCGCCCGACGTCTCGGGTCCGCTGGTGTTGATCACCGCGCTGGTCGGGATCGTCGTCAATATCGCCGCGGCCTGGAGCATCAGCCGCGCCAACCGCACCAGTTTGAACATCGAAGGCGCCTTCCAGCACATCCTCAACGACCTCTACGCCTTCATCGGCACCGCCATCGCGGGTGCGGTGGTGTGGCTGACCGGTTTTGCCCGCGCCGATGCCATCGCCGCACTGGTCGTCGCCGTCCTGATGGCCAAGGCGGGCTGGTCGCTGGTCCGTGAATCCGGCCGCATTTTCCTCGAGGCCGCACCCGCACACCTCGACCCCGACGCCATCGGTGCGCGCATCGTCACCATCCCGCAGGTGACCGAGGTGCACGACCTGCATGTCTGGCAGATCACCTCCGGTCAGCCCTCGCTGTCGGCACACGTCCTCGTCACCGACGGTGCCGACTGCCACGCGGCTCGCTCGACGATCGAAACAACCCTGCACGACGAGTTCGGCCTGGCACACACCACGCTGCAGGTCGACCATGTCTCGGACCTCGATCCATCCCCGGCAGACCTGCACTGCGCGGATTCCCACGGGCCGATCCACCGATCCTGACCACCAGCCGCGGCCCATCACGTCCCGTCGAGCAGCGTCAGCAGGGTCCGGCGCACCGCATCGGAGGCCACCTCGGGTGACCTCCCGCACCGGTCGACGAGATGGTGGCGGAAGCTCCACGCGGTCGTGGCCTCGACCAGATCGAGGAGTTGTTCGTCGACGGCGCCGTCGGGCTGCTCGAGCTCGTCGGCGAAGGTGCGGGCGAGCTGTTCGCGCAGCAAGCGATCCCCACGCCGCATCCGCTCATCGATAATGGGCACACTCGGCGATTCGACGAGGCCGGTCACCCGGATCCGGCGCTGCAGGGTGAACACCTGCGCGGTCTGCACTACTACCGCATCCACCCGGTCGCGCAACGGCAACTCCGGGTCGGCACCGGTGATCAGCTGTTCGACACGATCGGTCTGCTGAATCGTCGCGGCGGCCTTGAGCTCGTCCAGGTCCGGGAAATGGACAAAGATACTGCGCAGCGAAACCCCGGCCCGCTCGGCAATACTCTTCGCGGTCGGCGCCACCTCGCCCGCGTCCAAGGCGGCCAGCAGCGCATCGATGATCACCGCCCGCGTCCGAATCGGATCACGGATCCGTCCGCGCGCCATATCGCCTCCCATTGAGCTGATTGACCAGAGATTAACGCCGAGCCTGCCCAGGGGACCGGTAGACCCGCTGGCGCAACCATCACTCGGGCCGGCAATAAACCACCTGCACAATTCGGACCCACCGGAGACAATGGCGCTTTCCTACGAGCCAGGAGGACATCGTCTGTGTACAACCCCGGAGTGCTGCCGCTGCTCGGTCAGGTCGCTGCTGTCGTCGCCGAGGCGATCAGCAAGACGCGACCCGACATGACAGGCGCAGACCCGGTTGTCCGACGATCCGTGCACGCTGACTTCCAATCCAATGCGGCTCTCGCACTTGCCAAACGCCTCCACCTGAAGCCGGCCGAATTCGCTGAACAGCTCGTCGAGGCACTGGCCACGGAAGCCGATCATCTCCTCGCGTCGGTGGAGTTGTCCGGGCCCGGATTCCTCAACATCACGGTGCCCGACCGCGTGGTCTGGGCACAGGTGGCAACGCGGCTGGCCGACGATCGCCTCGGCGTCACCGCTTCGGAACTCGGGCGGCGCACGGTAGTCGATTACTCGGCTCCCAACATCGCCAAGGACATGCATGTCGGGCATCTGCGCACCACGATCATCGGCGACAGTCTGGCGCGGGTACTCGGATTCCTCGGTGCCGACGTGATCCGACAGAATCACTTGGGCGACTGGGGAACCCAGTTCGGAATGCTCATCCAGTACCTCGATGAACACCCAGAGGCGCACTGGCGTCATACCGACCTCGCCGTCGACACCTCAGCGGTTTCGGCACTGGATCGGCTCTACAAGGCAGCCCGTGCCGCCTTCGATACCGACTCCGATTTCGCCGACCGTTCCCGAACCCGTGTGGTAGCGCTGCAATCCGGCGACCCCGCCACGCTGGCCAGGTGGCGCGAGATCGTCACCGAATCAGAGCAGGCATTCGGCGACATCTACCGCCGCCTCGACGTGCTGCTCACCCCCGACGACTATGTCGGCGAGTCGTTCTACAACCCGCTGCTGGCCGAGACCATCGCCGAGCTCGTGGGCAAAGGCATTGCTGTCGACAGCGAAGGCGCACTGGTCGTGTTCTCCGAGGAGGTCACCGGCCCCGACGACCAACCCGTGCCGCTGATGGTCCGCAAGCGCGACGGCGGATTCGGTTACGACTCCACCGATCTGGCCACCATCCGCTACCGCATCAAAACCTTGTGTGCCGATCGGCTGCTCTACGTCACCGACTCCCGGCAGGCACTGCACTTCCGACTCGTCTTCGAAACCGCACGCAGGGCCGGGTGGCTGACCGATGTCATCGATGCCGAACATGTCTCCTACGGAACAGTTCTCGGGCCGGACGGACGACCCTTCAAAACTCGGGCGGGCGGCACCGTACGGCTGACAGAACTGCTCGACGAAGCAGTCGCCACTGCCAGAGCGGTAGTCGCCGAAAAGAACCCCGGCATGCCTTGTGCGGACCTGGACAGCATTGCCGAGCAGTCCGGCATCGGCGCGGTGAAGTACGCCGACCTGTCCACCTCGCGCGTCAAGGACTATGCCTTCGACCTCGACCGCATGGTCGCCTTGCACGGCAACACCGGCGTCTACCTCCAGTACGCGCACGCCCGGATCCGTTCCATCCTTCGGAAGGCCGAAGACCACAATGCCGTCATCGATCCGACCATTGCGCTGCGGCCTGCCGAACGGGCTCTGGCGCTGGAGCTCGACAACTACGGTGCGGCGCTCGCCGAGGTCGGTGCGACTCTCGAACCGCACCGACTCTGCGGATACCTCTACGATCTCGCTCGCGATTTCACCACCTTCTATGACAACTGCCCCGTCCTCACCGCCGACGAACCCACCCGCGGAAACCGGCTCGCACTGTGCTGGCTCACGGCAGGCACCCTCGAACACGGCCTCGGGCTACTCGGCATCGCCGCACCCGAACGCATGTGAACCGCAATCGGATCGGGTCGTCGGGCGGACCGCGCGATATGTTCCGCCGACCCACGCGATCGCCTCCAGCACCAAGCGCCTGCGTTCCGTGTTGCCACAGCTTTGACGCAGCTGACAGTGGTCGAGCAACCGAGTCGACTTGCGCGCCAGCTACTGGCGACCAGCTACGAATAGCGCCCGATGTCCCGAGCATGCACCCCGGTGAATCGAATGGCCCGGCCCGCGCGGGGAATACCCTCGACACCATGGTCAACGTCAGTGTCGAAACCCGCGAGCAGACCGAACAACGGCTGCGTCGCGTCATCGCGGCCGCCGAGTTCGTCGTGCACGAAGGCGTCTGGTCCTTCCACGAAACCCCGATCGATCAGCCGCCGACACTGACCCCCGACACCCTCGCGGTGGTCCGCGACGAAACCAGTTGGAGCAGCCTGCGTCCCGCACCACTCGCGGACACCGGCGTAGAACGATTCGGCCTGTGGTCCTTTCACTTCCCCCCGAACGCCGACAACAGCGGCTTCGTCGGCTGGCTCGCCACCCACCTCAAAACACAACTGGGCACCGGCGTTTTCGTGGTCTGCGGCAGCAATCACGAGCGCGGCGGCATCTACGACTACTGGGGCTGCCCTGCCGATCTGCTCGATCAGGCCACCCAGGTGATCGACGAATTGCGCACCAACGGTTGACCCGCGAAAAACGGGCCGATGCCGTCGGCATATCGCCGCGTTACGCCACGTCCTATTCGGACGAGGACGGCGTCGGCGGTGCCGGTGACGACACATGAACGCATGAGTTCCACACTCGCGCAAGGTAAATCACGACATCGCACCTGCATACGACGGTACTGTGTGCGTATAAGTTTCAGTACCCGGCGAGCGTTGACACTTACTTGCACCGCTCTCGAACGAGGACAGCGATGCGACCAACTAGCGGGCGGGCGGGCAATGCCGAACATCGACAGGTCGACCCGCCGAGCCGTGCCCGACGACATCGGGCCGAAGTCGTGAAAGTCCGCACCGCGCTCCGTGAGAACTGGGGCTATCTATGCGCTGCAGCCGGGAACGTCGTCACATTCGGCTTACTCTTCGAGCCGTGGATCGACATCAACTTTGGCTCTGACTCCATCAAATCGGACGCCTTCGGGAAATTCCAGATATCCAGTTCGCTCGTGGGCCTTTGGTCGGGATCTGCGCCGCCCGCCGCGAAGATCAACGGCACGTGGCCCGTCCTCGCCTGCGTAGCCATCGGCGTAACCATCTGCACCGTACTGGTGAACCTTCGTGCACGTACCAAGGCACTTTTTCATTTGACTGCGGTTTCCTCGGTAGCAGTAGCGCTTTTCGTTGTCTTCGCTCTCGTCCACATGAACGGCAAAGTGTCCGATGTGCGAGGCATGCTCGGGTACGGCTCCTTTAGAGATCTAGGCAGCCAAGCCGGGCTGATGATGCGCTGGGCCTCCGGCAACGGCGGCCCACCACCGGTGCCCGGAAGCCGCCAGGTTTCCTATACCACTGCCGGTCTCACCTCCAAGGCGTGGTTCGCGGGCGTGACGGCGGTGAGCTCTGCCGTGATAGCTATCGCTCAATGGTCACGCAAGCGCCCGAGCGGCGCCATCCGATTGCGGTTGGGTGTCTCGGATGGCCTCCCGTTGACCGAAGCTCCAAAGCTCGACACCGACCCGAAACCATCGCTGGATCCAGCACCCTGAGCTCAGCCAAGGTTCCTGAAGTGCTCCCGCATGGCAGTGAAACGGCCCGGAACATTGCGTTCCGGGCCGTTTCCTAGTAGCGGGGACAGGATTTGAACCTGCGACCTCTGGGTTATGAGCCCAGCGAGCTACCGAGCTGCTCCACCCCGCGTCGGTAGTCGCCAGTCTACTCGACTTCTGGAGACGGTTTTGCCAACGGCCGGGCCATGCCCGAGACCGGCCAGGTGGTTCGCGGCAGGCGAGGGCACCGGTGTTGACCTTCGGGTTACTTGAAGCTCCATGATGGCCGAGTGACGGAAATCGGGTCGGAGGAGTTGATCACCATCGGGGTGCTGGCACGGGCAAGTGGGCTCACGCCGAGTGCGCTGCGGTTCTATGACGACTGCGGGCTGCTGGTTCCCGCGCGGGTCGATGGTGCGACTGGGTACCGGTATTACCGCGAATCGCAGTGTGTGCGAGCGGTGATGATTCGGCAGCTCAGAGGGATCGCGGTGCCGCTCGAGGTTATTTCGGAGATCTTGGCGGGAGATGTCGAGCAGGCAGCGCGATTGCTCGACGCGCATGTGCTGGAGCTGCGGCGGCAAGCGGATGAGGCAGCGGTGGTTGCTCGCAGGATCAAGAGCACGATCGGCGATGAGGCCACGTGGCAGACTGTCTTGTCCGCCGCGACGCTCGCAGCGGCAATCGACCAAGTGCGTTCCGCCGCGGACCGGACCGGCGAAATACCAGTACTCGCCGGTGTTCTGATCGAGGCGAGCGCGGGTCTGCTGACATTGACGGCAACCGACCGGTATCGGCTTTCGACACGAACAATGGCACTGAGCCGACCGGCCGCTGACTGGTCGCTGGTTGTCGACGCGACCGACCTCGCGTCGATCGGTTCCTGGCTTCGCGAGGCCGAGGAGGTCACCGTGGCCCCCGCGGCGGGAGCGCTCGTCCTCGTAGCCGGCGACATCGAACACCGATGCCGCACAATCGATGATTCGTTCCCGGACTATCGAGCAATGCTGGCGGGGCTGGCACCGGTGCGGACGCGCGTGCTGGTGATACGCGACCGGCTGTTGGACATGACCGAAGGCTACGACGGCACGATCATCTTCTCCGTCGAAGCGGCGGAGCTGATCTTGTCGCGCGCCGACGGCCGCACCGAACGGCTGCCGGTGACGCTGACCGGCCCCGGCATCGATCTCGCCTTCGCCGCCACGACCCTGTCGCCCGCGATCCGTGCCGCGCTCGGCCCGGAGATCATGCTCGACATCGCCGCGCCCGACTTGCCGGTCCTCATCCGTTCGGCGACCGACGGCGACCTCACCACGCTGGTAATGCCCACAGCCCACCCGAACTCGAAGGGGCACAAAGTATGACCGCCTCGGCCACAGCAGGATCGCCGGATGAAACGATGGCGGCGATCACTCGCGCGATCACCCTCGGGCGCGAAGATTCTCCGGACGCCGCCCGCACTGCGCTGCGGGAGATCTGGGATTCCCTCGGGCCACAGGGTGAGCCGTTGCACCGCTGCACTGTTGCGCACTACCTGGCGGATCTGTACGAGGATGCGGCGCAGGCGCTTTCGTGGGATATCCGCGCGCTGGACGCGGCAGACAGCATGACCGCCGACCGCGCCAGTCGATACGACGCCCAACTCGACGTGCGCAGCTTCTACCCCTCACTGCACCTGAACCTGGCAGACAACTATCGCCGACTCGGCTCCTTCGATGCCGCGCAACGTGAGATCGACGCGGCCCGCAACAGTCTCCACACCCTCGGTGACGACGCTTACGGAGCGATCGTTCGCAAGGCGGTGGACGAGGTCGCCCAGTCTATTCGCGTGCGGGAAACAGCGCGCAGAAGTTCCGCGCCCGACGGGCGTTGAAACACTGGGTGATCCGCTACCCGCCACGAGTGCCGCGACGACCTGATCATCGACTGAAGGGAGCGCCGTCACCTACGATGTATTTCGCCTCGATGGTGCCATCGGATGATTTGTCCCCCTGCACGATAACCATCGTGCCGACTTTTACGTCGGCCGCACGGACCGCGGCCAACATCAGGACCCGAGTGCGTGTGTCGATACGCACCACGGCCACGCTGCCCAGCACGCCTTCGACCGTGAGTGTCGATCCGTCGTTGGCAGCGACCCTGCCGACGGCAATACCGCGGACGAACTTGGCAGCGGATGCCGCCGGTCCGACCTTGACGCTCGTCGTCATAGCCTGCGACGCTTTGACATTCGATGAGCTGCTTGTCGAGGTCGAGTTGTCGTGCAGTATCATTGGCAGCAGGCCGATGATGATCAGCAGGACCACGCCGACCCCGATCAACAATCCAGTTCTGTTCGGCGGCTCGGGCTGCGAATGCTGCGGCGGCGGAGTCTCGCTGAGTTCGGTCGGCGGGCCGTACAGCTCTCGGCGGGCAGCCTCGTCGCCGGGCGAATACGGCACCGGCGGGCCGAATACCGCTGACGCTTCCGGCGCCTGACCGGGATCGCCGACCGGAGAACCGCCGCCCGGCGTTGGTCGTCCACCGCCGACACCGACCTGCGTCGGCCCCGAGATCGGGGCACGGCGCCGCTCGCTGGACCAAATCCTGGGCGGATCTGACCACGGAGTCTGCTGGGCGGCCATGAATCAGAGCGTAAGCGAACCCGCGGGGACGGGTGTCGCGAACGTCACGATGACCAGACTCCGCGATCGAGCAATACCCCTGTCACACTGGGCCTTTCGCGATACTGCCGAGCGCACGCTTCCCGAGGTTGGCAACAATGGATCGCCAACGATGCATCGCTGCCCGAGAGGATCAACAGTCGTTGCGGCCGCCCACTCATCTGAGTGCCGTTGCAGTATCAGGCCCGCTCGGAGAGAGCGGCGATGCGGATTCGGTGGCGCTCTTGGAGTTCACGGGAGCAGCGCAGGAAATCGATGACGGTGCGCAGTTCGGCCGTGGTGTAGCGGGCGATCTCCTCGGAGCCTTCCTGCACGATCGGGTCGTAGATCTGCATTATCCGAGCGAGTCCGATTTCGGTGATGCGGATGAGCACCTTGCGACGGTCGCCCGACCCGGGATGGCGCACGACGTAATCGAGTTTCGACAAACGATCGAGCATGGTGGTGACGCTGCCGCTGGTGAGGCCGAGCTCGGCGGCGAGTTCACCCGGAGTCGAGTCGCCGTGCCAGAGAACTTCCAAGCAGCGCAGATCGGTTCGGTTGATACCGAGCACCACCGCGACGGCTTGGTCGACAGAGTCGACGGCCGCTTGCAGGGCCTGCGACTCGCGCCCGACCTGTGCACGGAGCTCATCCAACTCTTCTCTTGACATTCAAACCTCTCGATGTTCAAACTATCTATGTCTTGATTATCAAGATACATCACGATCGAGAACGAGCTGGAGGAGACACACCATGAAGAAGGCACTGATCATCGGCGGCGGGATTGCCGGACCGGTGACCGCGATGGCTCTGCTGCGGGCGGGGCTGGAACCGATCGTCTGCGAGGCGTACAACGAGGCCGCCGCCGAGCAGATCGGCGCCTACCTGACCGTGGCGGTGAACGGGCTGTCGGCGCTGGCGCTGCTGGACGCCCACCACGTGGTGACCGAGATCGGATACCCGACCGGCACGCTGTCGTTTTCGACCAGCTCCGGCAAACACATCACCGACATGCCGATCGGCGGAACCCTTCCCGACGGCACCGTCACCCACAGCATCAAGCGACGCGACATGTACCGGGCGCTCAATGCCGAGGCAACCCGGCGGGGCGTGCGCTACGAGTACAACAAGCGGCTGGTGAGCGCGGTGTCGACCGGCCACGGCGTCAGCGCAACCTTCGCCGACGGGTCGACCCTCGAGGCGGACGTGCTGATCGGGGCCGACGGAATCCGTTCCCACACCAGGGAAATCATCGACCCGGCCGCACCGAAAGCACATTTTCTCGGGATCTACGGTCTTGGCGGATTCGTCACCGACCGAACGCTGCACGCCGAACTCGGGCTACGCCCCGGTATTTACAGCATGATTTTCGGCAAGAAGGCGTTCTTCGGCTACCTCGTCGCACCGGACGGCGAAATCTGGTGGTTCGCGAACATGCCTCGTTCGCAAGAACTCTCGCAATCCGCTGGCGAAAGCACCACCCAGGCACAGTGGCGGGATCAGCTCGTCGAATTGCTGTCTGCCGATCGCGGACCTGCCGCGCGCATAGTGGCGGCAACCCCGGATGACACCTTCGTGCCCGGCTTCAACCAATACGACCTGCCGACGGTCACGACGTGGCACAACGACAATATGGTCATCGTCGGAGATGCGGCGCATGCCGTGGCCTCCTCCTCCGGCCAGGGCGTGTCGATGGCGGTCGAGGATGCCGTCACGCTGGCGACGTGCCTGCGCGACATCCCCGACACCGCCGCGGCATTGGCCGCCTACGAGGACCGTCGCAGAGCGCGCGTCGAACGGGTGGTCGCCTACGGCGCGGAGACCAGCAGCGACAAGGCCTCGAGCGGGCTCGGGCGACTGCTGGTGCGACTGCTGACGCCGTACTTCTTGAAGAAGGCCGCGAAAGCCGGTGTCGCACCATTGAATTGGATCTTCGACTACCGGATCAGCTGGGAGCCCCAGCAGGTTTAACGCTGAGGCGCACCGGATCAGCCGGTGACCGACAAGTCGCGGTGGCGCACTGCGGACTTCGGGGTTGCCTCGAGGGTCTTGTGCAGGCTGGTGCGCATGGTGGTTGCGGAGTCGAGCAGGTAGTTCTGCCTGACCTTCCACGGGTGGCGGTCGCCTTGGCGGGGAAAGTCGCCGATCGAGCGTTGGACGTATCCGGAGGCGAGGTCGAGCAGGGGGCGTTCGTCGAGCTTTCCGTCGGGCTTGGGCACCACCGCGGCGTAGCTGTTCTTGTCCATGTGGTTGAGGACCCGGCAAACCAGCCGCGAGGTCAGGTCGGCGCGCAGGGTCCAGGAGGCGTTGGTGTAGCCGATGCAGACCGCGAAATTGGGGACGCCGGTGAGCATTGCGCCCTGCCAGACGAATTGATCCGACAGCGCAACCGACTCGCCATCGACCTGCGGGGCGATGCCGCCGAAGGCCAGTAGTCGCAGACCGGTCGCGGTGATGATGATGTCGGCCTCGAGAATTCGGCCGGACTTCAGCCGGATGCCTTCGGGAACAAAGGAATCGATGTGATCGGTGACGACTTCGGCCTTGCCTTTCTTCATCGCCTTGAAGAAGTCGGCGTTGGGCACTGCGCACAGGCGCTGATCCCACGGGTCGTAGGTCGGCGTGAAGTGTTCGGCAACAGCCTGTTCGTCCTTCAAGATGCGCGTGGTCAGACCGGTGAGCAGTTTGCGCGCGGCCTCCGGGCGGCGTCGGCAGTACTGATAGAAGCCGATGTTGAACAGGATGTTCTTGGTACGGATCAGGCGGTGCGCCAGATTGGGCGGCAGCGTCGCGCGGAGGCGGTCGGCCAGCTTGTCCCGGCCGGGGACGGCGCTGATCCAGGTCGGTGAGCGCTGCAGCATCGTCACCAGTTCGGCCTGGTCGGCCATCGACGGAACCAGGGTGACTGCGGTGGCGCCGCTGCCGATGACGACCACCCGCTTGCCCGCGTAGTCGAGATCTTCGGGCCAGAACTGCGGGTGCACGATCTGTCCGGCGAAGGTGTCGGCGCCGGGGAAGTCGGGGGCGTGACCGTGGTCGTAGTTGTAGTACCCGGCGCAGGCATAGAGAAAGCCGCAGGTCAGCGTGCGTCGCTCGGTGCCGCCCGAGGCGTCGCGAGATTCGAGGGTGAGCGTCCAGCGGGCCCTGTCCGTGGACCAGTCGGCCGCGACGACCTTGGTTCCGTAGCGGATATTCCGGTCGATGCCGAACTCGGTGGCCGTCTCCTGGACGTAGCGCAGGATCGACGGACCGTCGGCGATCGACTTGGCGT
This sequence comes from Nocardia sp. NBC_00403, assembly GCF_036046055.1. Lineage (NCBI taxonomy): Bacteria > Bacillati > Actinomycetota > Actinomycetes > Mycobacteriales > Nocardiaceae > Nocardia > Nocardia sp. NBC_00403. The sequence goes on along the minus strand of NZ_CP107939.1, from coordinate 2,731,665 downwards.
CGCGCCACGGCTTGAACGGATAGCCGAGGGTGAACATGTCGGAGTCCGAGCGAATACCCGGATAGCGGAACAGATCCCAGGTGCCGCCCAGTGCGTCGCGCGCCTCGAGGACCGCGTAGGTCTTGGTCGGGCATTCGGCCTGCAGCCGGTAGGCGGCGCCGATTCCGGACAACCCTGCGCCGACGATCACGACATCGAGGTGTTCCGGAGCTACGACAGTCTCGGTCATGACTCCAGTGTGGGAGGGTTCAGGGGCAGCTTCTTGACTTTGCACGACAAGTATTTGATTCTGAGCGACATGTCGGTGATTCGATCCGCGGGTCTACGCGGATTTCGCGCCACGGTGGCCGAGCTGGGCGGAAACGCCGAGGAGTTCGCCACCGCCTGCGGCCTGCCCATTGCCGCACTCGACGCCGACGACCTGCTGGTACCCGACCAGGCCGTCGCGGCGGTCCTGGAGCTGGCAGCGCATCGGCTCGACTGCCCCGACCTCGGCCTGCGCATCGCGCGCCGCCAGGATCTCGACATGCTGGGCCCGCTGGCACTGGCCATCCGCAATTCACCGACCCTGGCCGATGTCGTCGAATGCTCCTCGCGCTACCTGTTCCTGCACGCCCGCTCACTCAGCCTGATCCTCGAACCCGACCCCTACGGTGATCGCGGGGTGATTGCCCTGCGCTACGGCGTGCCGCCCGGCGATCCGACCCCCATTCAAGGCACCGACCTCGGCTTGGCATTCGTGCACCGCACGATTCAACGCCTGGTCGAGGATCGCTACGGCCTGCGCTCGGTCGAACTCCCCTACCGCCCGGAGGCGCCGCTGCATACCTACGAAGAACTCTTCGGAGCGCCGGTGCGCATCAACCGTCCCGCGGCGGTCCTGCGGGTGCCGAGCAGCCTCGCAACACGTCCGCTCAGCGGTGGCGACGAAAATCTGCACCGCCTGGCGATGGCTTTTCTTGCCGAGCAGTCCGGCGGCGCGAACGCATCCCTGGTCCCCAAGGTGCGCGCCGCCGTCCAGCAGCTACTCGGCACCACGCCCCCCGAAATCGGCGCCGTAGCTAGACTTTTGACCGCTCACCCCCGCACCCTCCAACGCCGCCTCGCCGCCGAGGGCACCTCGTTCGCCGCCATCCTCGACGACGTCCGCCGCGACGCCGCCCGCCGCTACCTCACCACCACCGACATGCCCATGAGCCAGGTCGCCTCCCTCATCGGCCTCTCCGAACAAGCCACCCTCACCCGCAGCTGTCGCCGCTGGTGGGCCACCACCCCCACAGCCATCCGCCGCGACGGCACCCCCGGCCGGCCCTAGCCCCACCGACCGGGAGCCGTTGTGGCAAAGCCGAAGCCTGCCTGCCAGCGCGAACGGCCCGCACTGTCGCACCCGATGGCACGCTGGTCGGTATGACCGCTGTCTCCGACGACGAGCTGAACCGCGACGCCCGGCCCGAGCCCTTACCACAACCGACGCCCGAAAAGCCGCGGATCAGGTCATACTCGTTCCGAGCCACGTATTTACAGCGCCGTCCACTGCCCGAGCTCGAGTATCGTCGACGCAGGCCCGGCCTTCGACGAGCTGGTTTGCGGTGGGGTGTGCTGCTCGCCCTGGTCGTCGTTCTCGGGCTGGCGGGCGTGCCGGTCTATATCCATCCGCAGACAGATCCGCTGCGGAAGGCGGATGCGATCGTGGTCCTCGGCGGGACAGCCTACGAACGCTTCGATATGGGTCTCGATCTCGCGCGGCGCGGATACGCCCCGCAGTTGCTGATCTCGCGATCGACCGGCATCAACGACCACGCGATGGACAAGTACTGCGCCGGCCGATTCGACTTCCAGGTCGACTGTTTCGTCCCGTATCCGTGGACGACCGACGGTGAGGCACGCGAAATCCGGCGCCGGGCACAGTTGTTCGGCTGGCGCCACATCATCGTGGTGACCTACACCCCGCATGTGTCGCGGGCCAGGTACATCGTGAGCAAGTGCTTCGGCGGCGAGTTGACCATGGTGGCGAGCCCGAGCGACTCCGGCGTGAAGTTCTGGACCTGGATGTATGTCCGACAGTCCGCGGGCTATATACGCGCGTTCTTCAGCGGGGGCTGCTGAAGCACCGGCAAAAGTCCGGCCCGGCTTTTACAGTGAACGGACGCGAGCCTGCCAGGGGGGTTCGTGGCCGGGGTGTTTTGCGGGAGAGGACCTCCGTTGCGTATCGATGATTTGCGATCGGTCGGGGACAACGAATTGTCCGCTGATATATGCATCGTCGGGTCCGGCCCGGCAGGGTTGACCCTCGCTGCCGAGCTGGCCGGCACACCGCGGCGAGTGCTGGTGGTGGAGAGCGGCGGCCTCGAATTGTCCGAGGAGGTGGACGCACTCGCCGATATCGATAATGTGGGTGCGCGCCGAGCCCAGTCGACGCGGGTCGCGGGCGATCGGATTCTGGGCGGCGCGTCGCACACCTGGAGCGGACGCTGCGGGCTACTCGACGAGCTCGATTTCAGCGACCGCCCCTGGGTTGCCAACTCGGGCTGGCCGATCGGCGCAGGTGAGCTCGAACCGTTCCTGGAGCGGGCCGCCGAGCACATCGGGATCGGCTATGGCAGCGGCTTCACCGATGACGCGTTCTGGCAGTTGGCCGGTCGCCCACAGCCGTCCGATGCACTGGATCCGACGCGCTTGCGCCCCTACTTCTGGCAGATCAGCCGGGATCCGGTGGACCCGTTCGACTGCAAGCGATTCGGCGCGCATGTGAAAGACCTTGTCGCGCCGAATGTCCGCGTACTCGTCAACGCCACTGTCACCCATATCGATACCGATCAGGATGGCGCTCGGGTGGATTCGTTGCAGGTCGCGGGCGCCGATCCGCGACCGCGAACGGTGCGGGCCGCGATGTTCGTGCTCGCCACCGGCGGCATCGGAAATCCACGCCTGTTGCTCGCCTCGCGGCGCGTCCGGCCGGAGGGCATCGGCAACCGGCACAACCTGGTCGGGCGCTATCTGATGGACCACCGCTGTGGCGCGGTCGGTGCGCTCGACCCGGCGGTCGCGGACAGTGCGCTGGAGCGTTTCGGCAAATACGTTGTCAAGACACCGCACGGCAAACACACCTTTCTGCACGGTATCGCGCTGTCACCCGAGGTCCAGGCGACCGAGGGCCTGCTCAATTGCGCGCTGTGGCTGCAAGAGGTCCCCGCCGAGGACGATCCATGGGATTCGGTGAAGCAATTACTGCGCGGCCGCGGCACCGCGCACGACGCGAAGGTGGCACTCGCCCATTCGGGTTTGCTGCTGTCCGGTGCGCGGCGCAGGCTCATCCAGCACACGGGGCTGCCACACAAACTCGACCGAATCGAGTTGCGCTGCATGGTCGAACAGGCACCCAACCCGGACAGCCGCGTCATGCTGACCGACCGCACCGATCGGCTCGGCATGCCGCTGGCTCGGATCGACTGGCGGGTCAACGCACAGGAGGACTCCACAGTTCGCCGCGCGGCCGCACTCGCGATCGACGAATTCACTCGTCTCGGTTTCCCGGCACCCGTGCTCTACGACTGGGCGCGCGAAGCCAGCGCGTTGCCGCCGCAGCTCACCGACTGGGCGCATCCGACCGGAACGACCAGGATGTCGGTGGACCCCCGCGACGGCGTCGTCGATGTCGAGTGCCGGGTGCACGGCGTGGACAACCTGTTCATTGCAGGCAGTTCGGTGTTCCCGACCACCGGGCACGCCAATCCGACCCTGACCATCGTGGCGCTGGCGGTTCGGCTGGCTGATACTTTGCGGACTTTGAACTAGTGTGCGGCTCATGGACGAGACGACCGGGCCGGGCAGAGGTGCGCCGCATCCGCACGAGCCGCACGCCGAGGGCCTGGCGTCGAGGCTGAACTGGCTGCGCGCGGGCGTGCTCGGCGCGAACGACGGTATCGTGTCGACCGCGGGTCTTGTCGTCGGCGTCGCCGCGGCGACGACAAGTCCGTCGGCCATCTTCACCGCGGGCATCGCCGGACTCAGCGCGGGCGCGATCTCCATGGCGGTTGGCGAGTACGTCTCGGTCAGCACCCAGCGCGACTCCGAGCGCGCGCTGTTGGCCAAAGAGCGCACGGAACTGCGGGATGAACCGGATTTCGAACTTGCCGAACTGGCCGACATCTATCAGGCCAAGGGTTTGTCGGCGGCCACCGCGCGTCAGGTCGCCGCGGAGCTGACCGCGCACGACGCGTTCACCGCGCACGCCGAGGCCGAGCTCGGGCTGAACCCACACGAGCTGACCAATCCGTGGCAGGCGGCCATCTCCTCGGCGATCTCGTTCATCCTCGGTGCGGTGTTGCCGCTGCTGGCAATCATGTTGCCGCCCACCACGGCTCGGATTCCGGTGACCTTCGGGTCGATGCTGGTGGCGTTGGCGATCACCGGTTCGGTCAGCGCCCGCCTCGGCGGCAGCCATCGCGGCCGGGCCGTTGTGCGTGTTGTCATCGGCGGCGCGCTGGCCATGGCAGTCACCTATGCCATTGGCCAGCTCGCCGGTGTGTCCGGGATCTGAATCGCCGCCGGTCGACGTTCTAGTAATAGTGACGCCGGCCGCCGACAGGGCGACCCACCGATCCGGCGATCCAGAGCACCGCTCCGATAATCAGCAGAATGATTCCCGCGGTGGTGAGCAATGGAATACCGAGCAGGTATCCGACGACAAGCAGAATAAGCCCTAAAACAATCATGGTCATTTCCTTACTGTTTCGACCGGGGCGTCCCCGGACGGTTGGCGCATGAACCGGTTCCAGCTCCAGGCCGGCTTACCGCTCGGCGGCGGGCTTGCCGGTCGCGAGGCAGGCGGTGCTGCGGGCGGCGGTGGGGTGGCGTCAGGTGGCGCGTTGCGGCGTACCGCAGCCACCTCCTTGCGGGTCTGCCTCAGCTCGCGTCGCGTCGCCATGCCACGGCGAGAACTGCGCCAGACACCGGCCAACAGCAGGCTCAGCCCGAGCATCCCGATGGCCCCGACGGCAGCTCCGTAGCCGAACAGCTGGCCTGCGTCGGCGGTGAAGTGATAGTCGAACATGGCGAAATCATTCGTGGACGTGCTTACTTCGCCCATATTGGCCGCGACCCCGGCAACGCCGATGATTACCGCGGCTATCAATACGACGAGTCCGATAAGTATGATCATGACAATCCCGATGCGCTGGTTGGTGTTACAACTCCGCTATTCCCGGTAATTCAGGAGTCAAACAACAGACGTCGAAATGTTTGAGCACTCGGGGTCGGGATAAGTCCGTCACATGACTTACACGTTCGATTTGCCCAACTACTCCGACCAAGACGCCAAGGTTGCCGAACAGGCACTGCTCGGCCTCGGCGGGGTGGATTCCGCCGACGTCGACCGGGTGGCGGAAACGATCACCGTGAACTCGACACTCAGCTACGGCGAAGTCCTGGACGCGATCCGCTCGGCCGGCGTGGCCGCCAGGTAACGACCAGCGTCGCCCGAGATCGAGGCGGCGCGTTCGCGTGTACTTTGGTCCGCGTCGGGCGCCGACGGGAAATGTTGGCGGACAACGGGGATGGTGACTGGTGCAAGAAGTTTTCGATGCCGAGTTCGCGGCGGACCCGTGGCCGGTGCTCGACCGGCTGCGGCGCGACGGCGGTGTGCACCGGGTGCGGACACCGGACGGTCCGCCCGCATGGCTGGTGACGCGATACGACGATGTGCGGGCCGGCCTGCTGGATGACCGGCTGACCAGCGACGTTCGCACCGCGGGCCGCACGGACTACCGGGGCTTCGCGGTCCCGCCACCACTGGACGCACTGCTCGTCACGGCACCCGGCGATCATGCGCGCCTGCGCAAGCTGGTGACCGGCGAACTCTCGCCGCGACGGCTGACCGAGTGGGACCGACTCGCCCCATTGCTGGTCGAATCGCTGCTGCGGAAAGTGGATTCCGATACGGAAGTCGATCTGGTCGAACGGCTTGCGGTGCCGCTGCCCGCCGCGGTGCTCGGCGAACTCCTCGGTCTCGGGTCCGACGAGCGGGAAGCGCTTGCGGCGTGGGCGAATTCGACATTGCTCGCCTCCGCCGCTCCCCCACGCGCCAGGGACACGCTTGCGACGATGCAGTCCATCATCACCGCGGCAACCGAGCAGGCGCGGGCGGAGCGGGCCGACACCCTGCTCGGCAGAGTGGTCGCCGCCCATGACGACACCGGGTCGCCGTCCACGGAAGAGCTTGCCGGACTGCTGTTCTACCTGTTGTTCGTCTGGTACGAGGTGCTCACCGATCTACTCGCCGGTTCGATCCTCGCGCTGCTGAACCACCCCGACCAGCTGCCCGCACTGCACTCCGCATCCAACAGGCAGCCCGCCGTCGAGGAGTTGCTGCGGTACCTGTCGCCGCAGGTGCTGGCGGGACCTCGCTTCGCGACCGCCGACATCGGGTTCGGCGACTACACGATTCGGTCCGGTCAGACGGTGCTGCTGTGCCTGGCCGCGGCCAACCACGATCCCCGCGTCTTCACGCGGCCGGGCGAATTGGATCTCGGCCGCAAGCGCAACCCACACCTCGGCCTCGGCTACGGCATCCATTCCTGTCTCGGCACCGCGTTGGTGCGCACCATCACCGGCGCCACCCTCGACGCGGTGTTCACCCGATGGCCCGGCACAACACTTACGGTGTCACCACGAGAAATAGTGTGGCGCTCCGGGTTCAGGCATCGCGGTCCGCTGACGCTGCCGGTGAAGCTCGGCTGACGGCACGTCACCACCGCTGCGGCACACCGGCCATGCCGGCGCGTTGCCGTCGTTCGTCGCGGGTGCACCGGTTGGGCACGAGCTGCCACCAGGTGAGGCAACGCCAGATCCATTCGATCGGGCCGTAACGGAACCAGCGCAGCCAGTAGTAGCTGAACAGCGCCTGCACCACGATGATCGCGGCCGCCGAACCGAGCAGCGATCCGTAGCGGGTGGAGCCGGACAGGCCGAGCCACGGGTCGGCGACCAGGATCAGCGCGGTGGCCGAAACATAGTTGGTCAGCGCCATCCGGCCCATCGGCTCCAGCACCTCGGAGCACAGTTCCCCGGTGTCGGTGCGCAAGAACAGCAGGAAGCCGGTCAAGTAGGCCAGCGCGCCGAGCAGCCCGGCGACCGGTGCCACGACGCTGGTCCACAGTTCCAGATATGGCGTGCGGAACTCCCACATCCCCGCGAACACGGCGGCAGGCGACGACACCGCAAAGGCAAGGGCGAGTAGCCGGCCTCGATCACGCAGCTGGTCGAGGATGCCGAAGCGGTCGGCGGCCAGGCCGAGCAAGAACAGTCCCGGCACCAGGCCGAGCCCGCCGCCGAGGGTGAGCGCGACACCGACGGTCCCCGCCGCTGCGGCAATCAGCAGGGTCCACCTCGGCAGCCCCGCGGCGGGCAGCAAGATCACCAACCCCGCCATCGCATATGGGAGCAGCGCCTCACCGGGCTGGAACACGTGATGGACCGCGCCGAGCACCCCGAGCGCCACCAGCCTGCGCGCCAACACCAGTCGCGGCCGATCGGTGCGCTGCGCCGCGCTGTCGAGCAACAGCGCGAAACTCAACCCGAACAGGAACGAGAAGATCGGAAAGAACCGTCCCTCGAACAGCACCGACAGCACATGCCGGGCCGGATCGATGACTCCCGGTGCGACGGTCGCCGACATATCGGTGATCTGCCAGATATCGACGACCAGAATCCCGCACAGCGCCAGCCCGCGCACGGCGTCGAGCTCATGGATCCGCGGACGCGGCGTGACAGCGTCGTCACTCATGCGCACACGCTATCGAAATCCGGCGTGTTGCCGGCGCTGCGGCGCTGAGGTGTCGCGCACATTTACTTCATGCGCTAACTATTAATGCGCTAACATGTCGGGGGAACCAGGAGGACCAATGGAGACCCAGATCGACGACCCACTGCAGTTGGATCGCCAAGTGTGTTTCGCGCTGGCCGTCGCCAACCGCGCAGTGCTCGGCGTTTACCGCCCGCTACTCGAACCGCTCGGGCTGACCCACCCGCAGTATCTGGTGATGCTTGCGCTGTGGGGCGAGGCGCCGATGCCGGTGAAGGCGATTGCCGAAGCGATCCAGCTGGATTCCCCGACACTGTCTCCGCTGCTCAAGCGACTGGAAGCGGCCGGCCTGATCACCAGGACCCGCGATCTGCGCGACGAGCGAAACCTGCTGGTCGACCTGACCCCAGCCGGTATCGCATTGCGCAAGCAGGCCGAGCAGATCCCGCCGGCCGTGGTGGCGCGCCTCGGCGTACCGATGTCGGATCTGGAAGAACTGCGCGACGTCCTCAACCGGGTCAACGAGGCCGCCCGGCGAGCTTTGCTTGGTGATGACGAAAAGCCTTCCGGCACAACGACAGGAGTCCGCCGATGAGCCAGGCACGCCCCAACCCGATCCAATGGATCGGCTACGCCTTCGGCCGCCGCCTCCCGGATTCCCTGCGCGGCTGGGTCCGCAACGACCTCACCGGAAAATACGCTGCCCCACGCCATCTCCTGCGCGGCATGGTCCCCTTCACCCCACTGTTCGCGGTGTTCCTGCTGTTTCCAGGCGAACTATGGCTCCGCGGCTCGATGGTCCTGCTCGCAATGCTGCTCGCGCTCTTCTACACCGCAGCCTTCATGCCGATGAACCGCGCCCACCGGCTCGCCGAGCATGGCCTGCCCGCCGATCTGGAAAACCCGGAACGCGCACGGCGGCGCGCCGTCGAACGCGCGAAATACGCTGCGCAGCACCCACACTGAGCGCTATCGGCAGCGCGCGGGACGAGCCGGCCCGATGAGGATCGAACGCCCTGCTGGTCACCGGTCCGAGACGAGCGTCAACTCACCGATCTCGTTGTCGAGGTCGGTGAGACGATGTTGCCCTTGTCAAAGGCCACCTTGTCGCCGATGCGCAGCGAATCCTCATGGCAGCGAATAGCATTGCCGTCGCCGATGTGCACCTAGCACACGTACCGAGCAAAATCGACACCGCTGGCGCTACTCCGGACCTGGCTGGTGGACCCGGGTGCCGAGCACGGCGAGTCGAACTCGATTGGTGGCGCCGGTTTTTGCCATGAGGTTGGCGATGTGGGTTTTGACCGTGGTGACACCCAGGTGCAGTCGGTCGGCGATCTCGGCGTTGGAGAGACCGGTGACGACAAGGGCGAGCACCTCGGCCTCGCGTGGGGTGAGCCCCTGAGGCGCGGTGGAATTCGCCCGGCTTTCCGCATTAGTCGCCACACGCGCCGCCACTGCAGAGCCGACCAATCTTTGCAATATGGCTTGGGTGAATGGAGATTCGCCGGCAGCCGCGCGATGGATGCCGTCGAGCAGGTCGGTCGGAGACGCATCCTTGACGAGGAATCCGCAGGCGCCCGCCGCAAGCGCCGGATAGAGGTGATCGTCGTCGTCGAAGGTGGTCAGCACGACGATCCGGATCGCGGGGCGAGTCGCGAGAATCCTTTCGGTGGCACGGATTCCATCCATGCCCGGCATCTGCAGATCCATCAGCACCACATCCGGCGCGAACTGCTCGGCCAGCCGAACCGCGTCCCCACCACCGGCTGCCTCCCCGACCACCTCGAGCTCACCATCGGTCTGGCACAGCATCCGCAACCCGGCCCGCACCAACTGCTGGTCGTCGACGATGAGCACCCGAATGGTCATGACCCGCACCCTGTCACAGCACGTCGCCCCGCGGCCGATGCCAAGCCATCACCTGCGCTGCGGCGAACACCCGAGCGGAAAACCAGCCACCACACCATCGCCCGATCGAACAGCGAAGTCACCTTCCGCAACCGCACACTCACCACGCCACCATCGGCAAACGCAGCCGATCGCCACCACCGCACCGACGAACGTGGCAACCACATCACCCTCCAGAGGTGCACGCTCACATCGCCACCGGCGTCAAGCCGGGACAGGTGCACAACCAGACACCAAATCGCCCTCCAAAACGACACACTCACGTCGACACCCGTGCTGCGGCGGGCAGTCGTGCGACCAGCTGCCACCCCATATCACATGGCCCCGCGGTGAACTCACCGCCGAGTAGTTCGACCCGCTCGCGCAGCCCAACCAGGCCGAGGCCGTGGCCGGTTCCGTTCGGTTCGGTGCGCATCCCCCTGTCGCATAACACGAAATCGACGGTGCCGTCATCGATGACATCGATGGCCAGCCGTGCTTTCGTGCCCGGGGCCGTGTGTCTCACAATGTTCGCGATGCCTTCCTGAGTGAGGCGCAATAGCGTCAGCGCGCGGAGCGCGTCGACGGTGGTGACGGCGTCGTCTACGTGCACCTCGACAGTGTGGCCCAGTTGTGCGGCGCGGTCTGCGACGCCGGTCAGAGCGGCGGGCAAATCCGTCGGTGCGACGAAGGATTCGCCTACCATGGCCGGATCGCGCAGGATCGATACGAGCAGCCGCAGGTCGGCGAGGGTTTCGGTGCCGCTGGCGTGGATGTCGTCGAGTACCTCGCGCACAGCGGGCGGCGCATCGGCGACCGCATGCCTGGCCACTCCAACCCGCAGCACGGTCGACGAAACATGGTGGGCGATAAGGTCGTGCAGCTCTCTGGCGATGGCGGTGCGCTCCAACGCCCGCGCCGCCGCGATATCGGACTCGCGGCGCAGCGTCAGCTCCCCCGCCTCCCGCCTGGCCCGTTCCGCACCCTCACGCGCCGTCCGCAGCAAACTGCCGATCAGTAGCGGCGCACCAGCCATGACGAGTGCGCGATAACCGGTCGCGGCGAGGACCCCCGCCGGATGCAACAGATACGCGCCACCCAATGCCGCTGACGCCAGCAGGGGTTGCCAACCGCCCCGCCGCGCCGCCAGCTCGATCAGGGCGATGGCGGCAGCGACCTTGGCAACAACCGGCCCCACCTGGCCGATCTCGAACCCGACAGCAAGCAGCCCGGTCGTGACGAGCGAAGTGACCAGCGGCCAGCCCACACCCCCGCCGTGGCCAGCACCGCCAGCAGGCCGATCACCCAGTCCACCGGCCCAGGTGCATCCGAAAGCAGCAGCAGGCACCCCACCGCTGCCCCACCCAGCGCGATCAACCGCACCGGCAGCGACCGCGCATCGAGGGCCCACTCGACCCCGCGAGTCACATCTGCCGAATCCACCACGCCAACAATGATGCCCTGCATCCGCGCCACCCGGTTCCTCCCGCTGGAGGAGTATCGCTCCTCCTACCGGCCGACATGTCGTCGAAACCCCGCCAACTCGGCAACCCATGCGGCCGTCCACAGTCAACCGATCCGACTCCTTCCGTGGGAGGAGCCGCCCGCCCTACTCGAGGCCGCGACTCGGGCTCATCGAGGGAATCGGTCGGCGCGCGTGTCGGCGACGGTTGTGGCATGACATACGACGCGAATGACATCGGCACAGCAACTTCCGAGGTGTCCTCGGGGAAGCCCAACCGGCGCAAGCTGTTCGGCTTGGCTGCCGCCTCCGGGCTGGTGGTCGGTGCGACGGCCGGGCTGGCGGGCGGGGTGGCGCTCGGCGCGAATTCGAATCCGCCCGCTTTTCGTCCGTCGGGGTTGCGCCGTTTCGAGAACAAGGTTGTGCTGATCACGGCGCGACGTCCGGGATCGGCGCGGTCGCCGCTCGACTGTTCGCAGCGGAGGGTGGCCGAGTCGCGTTCTGCGGCAGGCGGATCGAGCGCGGCCGGGCGGTGGAGCAGGAGATTCGCGCGGCCGGCGGTGAGGCCACTTATTTTCGTGCCGACGTTCTCGTAGAAGACGATGTGCGGGAGTTCGTCGACGCTGTGGTGCGCACCTACGGTCGCCTCGACGTGGCGTTCAACAATGCCGGGATCACCATTCAGAAGAAGCTGCACGAATACAGCGCCGAGGAGTTCGACCGGGTGCTGCACACCAACCTGCGCGGCACCTTCCTCGCGATCAAGTACGAAGTGCCGCACCTGCTGCGCGCGGGCGGCGGCACCATCGTCGTCACCGCGTCCAGCAACGCCCTCGCCACGGACTCGAGCCGCGCCGCCTACACAGCCAGCAAGCGCGGCCTCGCCGGTCTGGTCCAATCCGCCGCCCTCGATTACGCCGCCGACGGCATCCGCGTCAACACCCTCATCCCCGGCACCACCGACACCGAGCTGGTCCGCCGCGCCGCGGGCATGGAAGCCCTCCCCGACGATGCCTGGCAGGTCCTGATGAAACAGTGGGCCAAGTCCAACGTCCCTGGCCTCGGCCGCCTGGCGACCCCACAGGAAATCGCCTCGTTCGCACTGACCCTCGCGTCCGACGAGCACCCCTACCTCACCGGCGCCCAACTGGTCATCGATGGCGGCAAGACCGCCCACGCCTGACCCACACGCCACGCCCGTGATTGGTTGCGCGTCTTGCCGCAGGACAGCCGATCTGTGGAAGTCGTTCGGCTACATCAGGTTTCGATCGATCACCAGGGACAATCTGTGGTGGCGCCGGACGAAGATGCTCGGGACCCATTGGGCGGCTGTATGTTCCGAGGCGATCTGGAACGAGGCGGTGCGGGTCAGGAGGGTGTGCAGCGCAAGTTCGGCTTCGAGGCGGGCGAGAGTGGCGCCGACGCAGAAGTGGATGCCTTTGCCGAAGGCGAGGTGATTGCGGGTGGCGCGGTCGAGGCGGATCTCGTCGGGGTCAGGGAAGACCGCGGGGTCTCGGTTGGCGGCACCCCAGAGTAGGAGCAGGTGACTACCTGCGGGTAGGGCGACGTCGCCGAGGGTGGTGTCGGCGACGACATGCCGGTGATGGGCACGGAACGGCGATTCCAGCCGGAGGGCCTCTTCCAGGAACGGCACGAGGAGGTCCTGGTCCTCGCGCAGCCGGTGCTGGAGGGTGGGATCGGTGGCGAGCAGTCGCGCGGCGTTTCCGATGAGGCCCGCGGTGGATTCGCCGCCCGCGCCGACCAGCTGGACGAGAATCAGCACGGCGACCTCGGTCTCGAGTTCGCCTGCGGCACAGGCTTTCGCGAGGTCGCCGAGCAGGTTGTCACCGGGGTGGGCGCACGCGGACATGAACTGTCGATGCAGGTATCCGGCGAGTTCGGTAGCAGCAGTGACGACGACGCCGAGACGCTCGGTCGTCACTACACCACCGAGCAGCTCGGTGCTGGCGTAACCCCAGGCCACGAGCTGCGGAATATCCTCGTCGGGCAAACCGATCAGGCCTGCCACCATGATCATCGGCAGCCGGTCGGCCAGTGCCGACATCCATTCGATGCGACCGTCGCGAAAACCGTCCTCCCACAGCCGATCCACGTTCGTCGCGATCGCCGGCTCCAATGCTCGGATACGTTTCGCGACGAGGGCGGGCAGGACCACCCTGCGATGCGCCATGTGGGTGGGATTGTCGCCGGTGGCCAAGACGTGCACGGCCCCGCCGCCGCCGTCCAGGTCGAACACCGCGGCCGTGCCGTCGGGTTGCTGCACCAGCGCGCCGGTGAGATTCGAGGAGAAGTCGGTGACCCGGGTGGTCGCCTCCATGACCAGATCCCAGCGACTCACCAGGTAGAAATCGGTATCGGCGACTCGGTGCACCGGTGCGGTGATGCGCAGTCGCTCGTACAGCGGGTACGGATCGTCGAGCAACCCCTGGTCGAACACATCGATCTCATCCAACGCACGGGTCATCCGATCCGCCTTTCCTCCACGCTCGATATCTGCTTTCACACACCAGATTTCGCGCCCCGGCCACCCTCGTCAATAGCCTCGGAAAACTGCGAAAAGAACCTCGAATCACCAGGTCACACCTTTTCTCAGGCAGATCGCCCACCTGCGGACCACCGGGGATACTACTTTCGAAATGTCTCAATGTGAGACAAAATTGTTCAACCGTATCTGCCGCAGAACAGGAGCTCGGCGATGCCCGACCGGCCGACCCGGACACCTTCTACCGAAACGCGCCGATCCCTGTCGGTCGCCTCCAAGAGTGTCCGTTCGGGGCCACCGCCGGACTGGCTGGCCGGCGGCGACCGCAACGCGCTCGCCGGCGAACGCATCCACGCGGCCGCGGCCGAGCTGATCGCACGCCACGGCATGGCCGGACTCAACATCGACCACGTCGCCACGCACGCGGGCTGCTCCCGTGCCACCGTCTACCGCTACGTCGGCGGCAAGTCCGCCTTACGCGAGGCCGTGCTCACGGCCGCGACCACCCGGATCGCCGCGACCATCCAGCACTCGATCGCCACACTCACCGGCCCCGATCGTGTCGCGGCAGCCATCCTCGCCGCCCTCGACGCCGTCCGTGCCGACCCGGTAGCAGTCGCCTTCCTCGCCGCAACCACGCCGCAGGAAGTCGACACCTTCCTAGCGGGCAACCCCCGACTCGCGGACGCCGCGACCACCCTCACCGCAACCGCCGACGACCCGGCCGCCGGACAATGGATCGTCCGCGTGGTGCTGTCGCTATTGTTCTGGCCCGCAAGCGATCCCACCACCGAACGCACCCTCGTCGACCGATTCGTCAGCCCCGCCTTCACCCGGTGAAGCCGTGGTAGGGGCCTACCGGCAATACCGACTCGGGCAAGTTTCGACGATGGCGGCCCACGCACAGCTCACCGGCGGCGAATCAGGCGGCGGGTCGCAGACTTGTCGGGCGGTCTGGTCACGGTTGTGTTCGCGCGCAACTGATTACGCGACGGGGCGGGGGCCGGGCGGGTGATGTGCCGGGCCAGCTTTCGTTTCATTGCCGGGGGTTCAGCGCATCGCCCAGGGGGCGATGGCTTGGACAGCGGGCCAGCCGAAGTCTTCGGTATCCTCGTCCGCCACGAACCAGAGCCAGTTCTGGACGGCGCGGAACAGGGTCCAGGCGCGGGCGCGTTCGGCGTCGAGGCCCGCGATAGCGACGATGGCGGTGAAGCGGTCGTCGAGGACGGACTCGGTACGGCGGTTCCACAGCAGCGAGAGCATAGTGAATTCGAGGTCACCGACGAGCGGCTGCGGGTCGATGACCTGCCAGGATTCGCGGAAACCGCCGAGAACATTCTCGAAGTGCAGGTCCTCGTTCACCAGTAGGCGGTCCGCGGTCGGTCCCAGTTGACGACACACCTCGATGGCGGCGTCGAGCATCTTTCGTGGGAAGGGGGAGCCGAGTCGCTCCCATTCGCTCGGCAATTCCTCGGCCCAGCGGGCGGCCTCGGTCCTGAGGTCGCGAGAAAGTCCGGACGGCGCGGGGATGGCGAGGCGGCGCAGCAGGCCCGCGATGATCGGCACCGCCACATCGATCGGCTCGGTTTCCAACGACCGGCTGGGGTCGAGGCGCTCGAGCAGGAGCACACCGTGTTCGGGGTCGCTGTCGAGCAACTGCACCGCGCCCTGCCCCTGCCAAGCGGCGAGGGCAAGTGGCTCGTCGCGGGTTTCCGGGGTGATATAGCTGAGCTTCAGGACGGCGGGAGTGCCGTCGCTTGCGAGCACCGGCAGTACGACGCCCGCGTATCCGTGCATCGGCTCACCGACAATGCGCACCTGCCAGCGGTCGGCGTATTCGGCGGCTTGTTCGGGCAGCCGATCGAGCCAGGCCTCGGCCTCTGGTTCCATGTCGACTAAGCGGTTGGCAAAGAAATCCGGGACGACAATCACCCATCGAGCATCTCAGCCGTGTCTATCGAATTTCGCCTGATACCGCGGGCGGCGGCGCGGGCTCCTCGCCGCCATGCGCTGGTGGAATGCACACCCAACGCCCCTGCGGGGTGCGGCCCCACTGCGCGATGACATCACCGTGCGAGCAGTCGTCACCGATCCGATGTTCTTCGCGGCCCTGCTGCAGCGGGGCGCACACCCATAGCCCGTCGGGGGCCAGGCCCCACTGGGCGACAATGCCACCCGCGGAGCAGTCGTCCCCGACCTGATGTTCTGCAGTGCCCTGTTCCTTCCGGGCGCACACCCATATCCCATCGGGCGCCAGGCCCCACTGGGCAACAATGCCACCCGCGGAGCAGTCGTCCCCGATCCGATGTTCTGCAGGGGCCGGCTCCTGCGGGGTACACACCCATACCTCATCGCGCAGATGCCACTGGGCGACGACGTTGTCGTGTGAGCAGTCGTCAGCGATCCGATGTTCTGCAGGCCCCTGCTCCTGCGGGGTACACACCCATACCCCATCGCGCAGATGCCACTGGGCGACGACGTTGTCGTGTGAGCAGTCATCACCGATCCGACGCACCGGTTTGACCCGCGGCAGCACGGGCCTGGCCCCGGACGTTGCAGTCGGCCGCGCCGTGGTCGAGGTGGACGTCGCCGACGGAGTGTTCTTGTCGTCATCGGCTTGCTGATCGGCGCGCAGGACCAGTGCGGCCGCGACCACCAATGCGAGCACCGCGGTGAGGACGGCCGCGATGGCCAACAGCCGCGTGTTGTCGGTTCCGCCGCCGGGCTCCGAACTGCCGCCGGGTTCCACCATCGCACCGCCTTCGTTGGGACTACACCGTCACGAAAAGCTCGCCAGGTGGCAGGTTACCGAAAGTTGCGCAGCAAAAGATCAACTTCGACACGCCGTGTCGCCGCAGGTAGAAGCCATCAAGGCCAGGATGCCGAAAATTCGCCGACTACTTGACGGTGACGCGGACCTTGATCGAGTCGTCACCGGTCTCGTGCAGGGCCTGACCGATCAGGCTGCCGAGGTCGATGCGTGGCGCGGTGGTGGTGACGGCATCGGTCAGCGGCCGCAACCCCGGCATCAGCGACTTCAGCTCCGGACCGACCTTCGCCATCCAAATGATAAAGATGTTCAGCAGCGGTGCGACGTGACCCCTCGCCACTTACTCGTCGTTGACCACGAGCGGCCAAGTTATTCATGGTTCCGGTCGCGGCCGCTACGGACTGGCGGCCAGGAACACAAAAGCCGAGAACAACGCCAGGTGAACGCCACCTTGGAGCAGCGTCGCCCGACCAGGCACGACGGTGAGCACACCCACCACGACCGTCAGACCGAGCAGCACCATCTGGGTGGCACCGAGACCGAGCACCAGCGGTCCCTCTAGCCAGATACTTGCCAGCGCGATCGCCGGGATGGTCAGGCCGATGCTCGCCATCGCCGAACCGAGCGCGAGGTTCAGGCTGATCTGCACCTGGTCGCGACGGGCGGCCCGCACCGCGGCGAGGGTCTCCGGCAGCAGCACCAGCAGCGCGATCACCACACCGACCGCCGACTGCGGCAGCCCGGCGGACGCGACCGTCGACTCGATGGACGGCGACACCACCTTGGCAAGCCCGACGACACCGATCAGCGAAACGAGCAGCAACGCAAGGCTGATCAGCGTGACACGCACCGACGGCCGCTCGTCACAGACGTCGTCGTCGGTGACCACGCCGTCGCCCTCGACCGGCAGGAAGTCGTCGGGATGACGCACCGTCTGCACCATGACGAACAACCCGTACAGCGCCAGCGAGGCCACCGCGGCGAACGCCAGCTGAGCGGTCGAGAACTCCGGACCCGGCTTGCTCGTGGTGAACGTCGGCAAAACCAGACTGAGCGTGGCCAGCGTCGCCACCGTGGCCAGCGCCGCACCGGTGCCCTCGGCGTTGAACACCGCGACCCGCCTGCGCAGCGCGCCGACCAACAGCGACAGACCGAAGATCCCGTTGCAGGTGATCATCACGGCCGCGAACACCGTGTCGCGCGCAAGTGAGGCGGTCTTCTCGCCGCCCGAACTCATCAGCGTGACGATCAGCGCCACCTCGATCACCGTCACCGCGACCGCCAGCACCAGCGATCCGAACGGCTCGCCCACCCGATGCGCAACCACCTCAGCGTGCCGCACCGCCGCGAGAACCGCACCAATCAACGCCGCGACCACGATGATCACACCCACCGAATACAGACTTCGCCCCCAGGTCAGGGCCAGCGCAGCGGCAGCAAGAAGCGGTACGAACACGGTCCAGCGGGAACTCAACGCACGGATCATGCCAACCATCGTGTCAGCAAATTGTCCGCACTCGGACCGCACTTCAGGATCCGGTTACTTACCCGAGGTTCGGAACAAGCTCCGGCAGCCGCGACTCCCCGCGCAAGTGGTGTGGATCACCCGCTCAACCGCGATGTTCGACGCTGGAGCATCGACCTTCCGAGCGGTCGAAACACCCACACCTCGACACCTGCTGGCTCCGGCCCGTCAAGCCATACTTTTCGACCTCAGTCGTCCAGATCGATACGGACGGTCAGCAGGTCGGTGCCGACCAATCGGACGGCCGAGCTGTTGACTTTCGGCAGCTGGCGCAGGCGGGCGTGGGCGTTGTCCTCGGGCAGAAGGTGCGCGGTGCCGGTGTGCCACCGGCCGTGCAGGCGCACTCGGACTCGGTTGTTCGCGTTGATATTCCGGATGTACTGGGAGCGTTGGCCGAATTCCGAAACGAGCCAGAATTCGGTGCCGATCCGCCGTCCACCGATCGGCGTGCTGCGCGGCTGACCGCTCACCCGGCCGGTGGTCTCGAGCAGCTGCTGACTCGGCAGCCTGCGCAGGATCGGATTGCCGATCCGCCGTTGAAAAGCCGTCACCACTCGATGTTGAATATCGCGTTTCGGCACATGTCGACGGTAACACCGAATCCGGCCTCGGCAGAGTGCCGGATCACGGGCAGCGGCACCGACCGCCCGGTCCATGCTCACCAGAGCGTGACAGGGGCGGTGCCGTTGTCGAAGGGCAGGTAGCCGTCGATGGTGGCGCTCACCTGCATATTGCTCACATAGACCTCGCCGCCGTGATTGTCGAGGAACGCGGCGTCGGAGGCATCCCTGCCGGTGGCGATGCGGATCAGCGACAAGCGCGGGGCGAGATGGGTGGCATCGAGAACCCGCCATCCGCCATCGATGTATGCCTCGGCGACGGCGTGGAAGTCCATGGGAAACAGCCCCGGCGCGTACACCGACACCAAGCGCGCAGGCACTTTGAGCGCCCGCAACAATGCCACCAGCAGATGGGTGAAGTCGCGGCACACGCCTGCCCCGGCCAGCAGTGTCTCCACCGCGCCATCGATGGGGTCGCTGCTGCCGGCGACATAACGGACACGACGGCCGACCCACGACGACACGATGGCAGCAATGTCCGCAGGCGTTGCGCCGCTGGGGAATTCGGCTGCGGCGAATCCGAGCAGTTTGTCGGACTCGACGAAACGGCTCGGCCGCAGGTATACCGCGAGGTCGTAGTCCGATATCGGTTCGGCTATCGCGGTACCGAAGACTGTTGCGCTGTAGCGCACTTGCAGCGCGCCGGTGCCGACCTCGAATTTGTGAATGCGCGTGCCGTGCGGACCGAGGATTTCCTGCGCCGCGATCCTGCGGCCGTCGAGGTCGAATACCAGCGACTCGGTCAGCTCGATGCCTGGCTGTCGGGCCACGGCGATCTGGAACTCGAGGGTGGTCGGCCCGGAGACCGCGATTTCCAGCTGCGCCGAGACGTCACGCTTCATTCCACAGTCTCCCGCACCCGGCGAATCTTTCCAGTTCTAATGCCACAGCCTGCGAGTTCCGGCCGATGCGGCGGCCGAATAACCTTTCGAGTACTCGATTGGGCGCGGATAGGCGACAATTTGCCGGTGCGGACCCAGTTCACTCGCGAGCTCGTCGCGTTGACCAATGACTTGACGCTGATGTGCAGGCTCGCCCACGATGCCGCCGAGCGGGTCACCGATGCGCTCGCCGACGCCGACCTCACCGCCACCTACGAAGTGTTCGCGCTCGACGAGCAGCTACAGCAGATGTACAGCGCCTGCGAGGCGCGGACCGTGGTGTTGCTCGCGCTGCAAGCGCCGGTCGCCAGAGACCTGCGCCATGTGGTCACCGCCATCCAGATTGCCAGCGAACTGTCCAGAATCGGCACGCTGATCAGCCGCGCCGCTGAGCAGGTCTACAAATCCCACCCTGAACCCGTTGCCCCGCGGCCCATCATGGACCTGTTGATGGCCATGGGCCGGCTCGCCGCGCACCGCACCGCCATCGCCGGCCAAGCGGTCGCCACCGGCCATCAACCGCCTGCCGAACCGGCATCCGACGCACCCACCATGGACGAACTACATCAGCAACTGCACGCGGCACTCACCGGCCCGGTGTGGTCCGGGCCCACCGATGCCTCCATCGATATCGCCCTCGTCGGCAATCACCTGGAACGCTGCGTCGACCACACCGCCCGTATCGATCGACTGATCCGCTTCCTGGACACCGGGATTCCGCCGACGGCGCAGCCCGAGGATGCCCCCTGATTTCGGCCTCGACTGTGCAGCAGCGCTACTGGGTGCGGCGAGCGATGGTGTAGAGATCGCGGGCGGGGCCGGTCAGGCGCTGACCGCTCGGCCAGATGGCACGCAGAGTGCGGGCGAGATCGAGGCCGGTCACGGTAGGCGAGACCAGGGTGCCTGCGGTGATCTCCGCGGCGACGGCCAACGAGCTGAGGACTGCGGGACCTACCCCCGAGGCGACCGCGGTTTTGATGGCAGTCGTCGAGGACAGCTCCAAAGCAACGGTCGGCTGCCAGCCCGGGATGCTGCGCGAGATCGCATGCTCGAACCAGGTTCGGGTGCCCGACCCGACTTCGCGCTGGATCAGCGGGGTTTCGGCGAGTGCTTCGAGGGCGACCGCGCCGTGCCGGGCCCAGCCGTGCTGCGGGGCCACCACGACGACCAGGTGGTCCCGCGCGACGGTATGACTTTCGATGCCGCGGAAGTTCTGCGGACTCTCGATGAACCCGATGGCGGCCTTGCCGTCGAGCACGGCGTGCGCGACCTCGACGGAATTGCCGGATTCCAAGGCAATGGTGGTCTCGGGAGCGGCGGCGCGCAAGGTCATCAGCCAGCCGGGGAACAGGTACTCCGCGACAGTCTGGCTGGCAGCAACGCGAAGGCGGGAGTCACGTTCGGCCCGCAAAGTGTCGATGCCCGCGTCGAGTTGCCCGGCGGCGTCGACCACGGTGCGCGCCCATTCAGCGATGAGCGCACCCGCTGGTGTGGGCCGGGAGCCGAGAGTCGTGCGCTCCAGCACCGGCAGGCCGACGAGCTTCTCCAGATAGCGGATGCGCGAGGACGCCGACGGCTGACTAATGCCGTGCGCCTCTGCCGCCCGGCCCAGGCTGCCCAGCTCGATTACCGAGAGCAGCAGGTCGAGGGCAGCCAGATCTGGGACGCGCGGCGACAGCGGCATAGATCGAGCCTATGTCATCGGTGTCCGATAACCCTTCGGAACGCAATTGGCAGCACGCAGCAGCGAAGTGTGCTCACACCAGGGTATGCCGTCGATGCGAGCGGCGTACGCGCGAATCCTCTTGCGGTGCAGGTGGTCCGACACCGTGGATCGCACGGCACCACGTAACCTCTAGCCGCGCTTGCGCTCTACAGTGCTGCGATTGCAATCGTCACAGGTGCCACATCCGCAGGGGTCAGCTACTACTTCGGTGTCCGCAAAGACCGCTTGCAGTGGAACGGTGATCATGCGCCTGACAGCTCTAATTCGCCGAGCTGTCAGGGTGCCGCAGTTTCAACCACCTGTGCGGTCGTCTTGTGACAAATGGTGAGCTACAACGTCCAAATGTGGCTATCTATCGCCAACTTCTTCGCACGCTGGGCCATCGCGACGGCTGGACATAGAACGAGTCTATGTATCCATAGGAGCGCGGTGCCTACTCGCAACGTCCGCCAGCGGCGACGCTGGAGACATGACCGCCACAGTGACTCCTCACCCCGCCGGATCGCGGCGTCTCTTCGGCGAGCTCGACCACGACGACACGCGTCGCGGCCGCCTCGCAGCCGTGCACGAAGACATGCTCGGCGCTGCCGGGCAGCACCAGCTCAGTGCCTTGCGGGAGGAACGGCTGCGCCGCCGGGCGGGGCTGCGACATCTCGGCCCGAACTGGTTCGCGACTGTGATGGGGACCGGGATTGTCGGCAACGCTGCCGCCACACTGCCCTTGCAGTTCCCTGGGCTGCGGGGTGCGGCCACTGTGGTGTGGGTGCTGGCCGCACTGCTGCTCGTGATGCTGAGTTCGGCGTGGGTGGTGCAGTGGGTGCGCTTTCCCGGATCGGCGCGTGATCATTGGAACCACCCGGTGATGTCGCAATTCTTCGGTGCTCCCCCGATGGCGCTGCTGACGGTCGGCGCGGGCACGCTGCTGCTCGGTCGCGATGTGATCGGCCTGTCGGCGGCGTTAACCGTGGACTGGGTGCTGTGGTCGGCAGGCACCGCGCTCGGGCTGCTGACCGCCTGCGTGATTCCCTACCGCATGTTCACCCATCACCACGTCGAGCCGAACGCCGCGTTCGGCGGCTGGCTGATGCCCGTTGTGCCGCCGATGGTGTCGGCTGGCATGGGTGCGCTGCTGGTGCCCTATGTCCCTGCCGGCCAGCTCCAACTGACCATGATTGTGCTGTGCCTGGCCATGTTCGGCATGAGCCTGTTCGCCGCGCTCGTCACCATCACCATGATCTGGTCCCGGCTGGTGCACTACGGCATCCCCGAAACGGGCATGGTTCCCACTTTGTGGCTCGTGCTCGGCCCGCTCGGCCAATCCATCACCGCCGCAGGTCTTTTGGCCAATGCCGCCCCCGCCGCCCTGCCCGACCTCTACGCCAAGGGCCTGACCGTCTTCTCGGTCATCTTCGGCGTCGTCACCTGGGGCTTCGCCATGCTGTGGCTGGCGCTCGCTGTCGCGGTCACCGCCAAGACCGCCCGCGCGGGCACACTGAAATTCAACCTCACCTGGTGGGGCTTCACCTTCCCCCTCGGCACCTGCATCAGCGGCAGCACCATCCTCTACAGCCACACCGGCGCCAACCTGTTCGCGGCCGCCGCTGTGGCGCTGTACATCGTGCTGGTCGGCGCTTGGGCAGTAGTGGCAGTGCGGACCGCCCGCGGCCTGCTGGCCGGAACATTGCTCCGCCCCGCCCCGGTCACCGCCTGATCCGGGCGTGGTCGTCAAGTCGGTAATCAATGTCCGGCTTACCCGATTCGCCCATGCCGATGAGATCGGGTGCGAGGCAGCGCGCCTGGCCGTAACGTGCGGGAGCACGTTGCGCCACAGGTACGAGGAGGTCGGATTGCCGTGCAGAAGACGACGGGGATGTCACCGACACCGGTGTCTGTAGTTGATGAACGAGGCGAGAACGACGACGGTAGCCATGATGTGTGTTCTTTCGGGGTAGCCGTCGCATCGGCCGAAAAACGGACGGGTATGCCGTAGCTTCTGGGCGCGGGGAGATTGCGATCAAGTGGGGGTTTGGTTGGCTGCCGGTATTGCGCACGTTCGCTCCTGAAAAGCGGACCACGGCGCGGTTTCCATCGCCACGACAAGGTCGAGAACGGTTCCAGGGCCAGATGCGACCGGAACACGGTCCAGCGCTCGGCTTCCACCCTTGCGCGGGTGAACCCGAGAGATGACGCACCGGTCGGTGATGGCGGAGCCGATCAGTTCTGTCTGCCGCGTTCTCCGGCAAGCGGGCGCTGAAATTCGCCTGAGGAACGCGGCTTTCGCTCAGTTCTTCAGGAATTCGAGGATTTCGGCGTTCACCTCGGCCGCGTGCGTGATGTAGAGGCCGTGCCCGGCATCCCGGTACTCCTTCAACACCGCGTGCGGGGCCAGCCGAACGGCCTGCCGGCTGCTGATGTCGATCGGGATCGATTGGTCGGCGAGGCCGTGCAGCAGCAGGAACGGGACGGTCACTGCGGCGACGTCGGGGCGGTGATCGGAGTTGAACAGATCCCGCTGCACCGCCAGGGTGGCGTACGGAGAGGCCGACAGGCAGCGCTGGATCTCCATATCGATGATCGCCGGCGAGGTACCTGGCCGTAGGTGGGTGGCGAAGTAGGCCTGCGCCCGAGCGGCGAACCACTGCGGGCGGTCGGCCCGCAACTGCGCCATCGACGCCTCGAGGGCCGCCTTCGGCGCACCGACCGGGTTGTCGTCGGTCTGGCACAGGAACGGAATCGCGGGCGCCAGCAAGGCGATTCGGCTCACCCGCTCCTGACCGTGGCGGCTCAGGTAGCGAACCACCTCGCCACCGCCGGCTGAGTGCGCCACCAGCGTGACATCGCGCAGGTCCAAGTGTTCGATGAGGGCGGCCAGGTCGTCCGCGCGAGTGTTCACGTCGTAGCCGGTGGCCGGGCGGTCCGAGCGGCCGTGCCCGCGGCGGTCCAGCAGGATGCAGCGGTAGCCCTGCTCCACGAAGTAGTGCAACTGGTACTCCCACATGTCCGCATACAGGGACCAGCCCGCGACGAATACGATCGGGGCGCCGGTTCCGTACTCCTCGTAGGCGAGGGTGGTGCCGTCCGTGGTGGTCTGGAAGTAAGGCATATCGGTTGCGCTCCTTAGAATTTCGTTCAGTGCTCTTGGCTGCTGACAAATTATGGCGCAGCGTGTGAATGAAAACGATTACGTGCGAGGTAAAATCAACGATTCACTGAGAAGACTGCCCTGACCAGGCCTGTCATTGACCAATCGCGGATTTGTGCGCGGCGCTAGGGCGCAAGGAGAACCGGCGCCGGTTGAAGTCTCAGAATCTGTAGATCGGCCACTGCAACGTGTGGGTCGCCAGGCTCCTACGATGATGGCTCGGTGCACCAGTGGTGTCGTCGGGAGTCTTCGACAGATGCAACGTCCGGGCACAGAAGGGTGCGAACTCCCCCGCGGCGCGTAGCCGCCGGCCACCCATTCACCCGCAGCTCAGGTGAGTGGGTGGCCTCGGTGTCGGGTAGTGCGAGCCCCACGGTCGATCTTTAACCACCCGGCTCTCAGCCCAACTCGAACGACGGAGGGCGCGTCCGGCGAAGGCGAGGTGCAGCCGGGGCCATCGCTTGAGGAAGGAAGACGTTCAGCTGGCCGGTGCGTGTTTCGGTCACGTTCACTTCTCGGTTTCAGTCGGCGTCGGTACCCTGGTTCAGTCAGGGTCGGTGCGCTCGTCGAGGGCGTGCTGCAGGTCGGTGTTGAGGCGTTGGGCCTCGGCAAGCTGGTCTTGCAGGATCACGATGCGGCACGCCGCCTCGAGGGCGTTACCGGCATCGACGAGCTCGCGCACCCGCCCGGCGATACGCAGCTGGTAGCGCGAGTAGCGGCGGTGCCCACCCGCCGAACGTTGCGGGGTCAAAAGTTCGGCAGCGTCGAGGCCGCGCAAAAACGATTGGGTGACACCGAGGATCTCCGTGGCACGTCCCATGCTGTAGGCGGCGTAATCCTCGTCATCGAGTTTGTCCGCGGCGCTGGGACCGTCGGCGGGATTGGTGTTCAGTTGCTGCACAGCACCTCTCGGGTTCAACATCGACAGGCCCCGGCGCATGCGCGCCGGGGCCTGAGATCTACGAAGGGGGGATCGATATCAACTCTGTTCACCGGCCGAGCGGGCCGATGTACTACACCGCACCCGACACTTCCCGGGCCGCGGAACTGATAAATGACTACTCAGTGAGCACCACCTCCTGGATTGCCGGGTCTTATCCGCGTAACTTCTCGGTCTTGCTTGTTCGCTGTTACTTCTCGGTCGTGCTTCTTCGTCCCCCTCCGGCGGTCCGGCCGACTGCACCGGAATTTTCTTCTCCGCCGGAGGGGACGGTGGAACTTCATGTTCCGGGCAGTTCACCTGCCCGGCCTCTGGACTCATCAATTCGAACGACAGCGACTGTATACCGACCCTCGCGGAATGTCTACACCCGACACAACAGATTTTCATCTACCAGTGCAGGGGGTTATTTCGCATGAGGTAGACGGTTTCGGATCATTCCGACCGGGGTAGACCCGGTGCACTCGGCTAGCGAGGCAGGAGGGGTGATGGTCATGACGACACCGGTGCTCGATGATCTGCACCGCGCCCGGGATCGCGGCGTCGCGATGGATCTCGATCTCGACCTGATCGCGCCCGCGCGGGCGCGGGCGATGGTGCGCGAGTTGCTGGCGCCGCTGTCGGAGATGGTGGTCATCGACGCGATCCAGGTGTTCGACGAGCTGGCCGCCAACGCCCGCCGCCACGGACTGGCACCACGGCGAGCCCGGGTATCACTGCGTGCGGACCGGCAGTTGTTGCGCATCGAAGTAGACGACACCGGCCCCGGTGTCCCCCACCTGCGCACCCCTGACCGCACTGGCGGGCGCGGCATGATCCTGATCGACCGACTCGCCACAGCATGGGCCCACACTCGCTACCACGGACACAAGACCGTGTGGGCCGAGATCGCTGTGGACCGGTACCGGCATCCAGGGTGACCGGCGCTCGGATCAGCGACCCGACCGCCGACGCGCCGCCGGGTCGCCGTCGGCCCGATAGCGTCGCAGTCCCTGGTCGGAGATCCGCGCGTACTTCGCGAGGCTGCATACCGAGGTATGTCCCGACAGCTTCATCAACACCGGCGCCTGGGCAGAGACTAGCGATATGGTCTGCGGCACAGCCGGACTCAGCGGTACGTGAACCTTATCGACGGATGAACACCCTCTCACGGCTCGCTGACCGGCCGATCGTGTCGGACCCTCGCGCCATACTGGCGGTCATGGGTATGAAGCCGTGCGGCCGCATTCTCGGAGGGGACGGGTAGGCGGGAGTCACGTGAGGGGGTCCGTCCGCTTCACTGACCGACGCGCACCCCGACGGGGGCGCAACCCGGTCTCCGTACTTCCACGGCTACCGCAGTGCATCGCCCACGCCGATCCTGTGGGCCCTCGGGGCGCTCGTGGGCGGCGTGATCCTCCTGCTGGTCGTGCTGACCCTTACCGACATGAGATCCACCGACAGGCCGGCCGACACCGCCGTGGTGCCGTCGACCGTCGCGCCCGCGCAGCCGACTGCCCCGCCGCAGCCGTGCTTCCCGTTCCAGACGTCCTGCTGACCGCAAGACTCCCCAACAGGAGACACCCCCTCGCTGTAGGTGATCTCGGCCGATGGGGTGCCCGCGTTCAAGGGTCCGGTCGGATTGAATTCGATTGGACCAGTGGCGATCTGGCCTATCGTGATGCCGATGGAGATCGATGCCCCGCGAGTGGCACGTGAGCAGCTGCACTACGCGATGGTTGCCAACTCGGTACCGATGACCCTCGAGATGCGGTTGCAGCTGGGCCTGCTCACCGCACAGGTCGGCTGGCCGAGCGCCTGCCACTGTGCGAACCAACGGCACGCTGCTGCCCGGAAGCATCGCCGAAGAGGACGAGTTCGTGTGGGACGAGGTCACGGTACAGCGGTTCATAGGCAATCTCGGCCCAACCGGCCTACGGGCGATTCGAGCATTGGTCGCTGCCGGGGGGGCACTGCGACACCGGACCAACTCAAACGAGCTATCGGCGTCAAGAACCTGGGAGAATTGACCTCGAACATGCGCCGTGCCGGCCACCACACAACCGACAGGGTGTCGCGGCCGTCACTGGTCGAGTCGCGGCATAAGTGCAATTCGCTGGCCGAGCCGATTCGGGAATACCGCCTCGCCGCAGGAACGCTGCCACTGGTCATCGCGGCACTGGAACTGCTCGGCAACTGACCGACGCCTCAGGCCATGTCTTACTCGGCGTCGTCGGCCACGAGCGCGGCGACGGGCATCGGGAACGGGTAGCCGATGCCCTCGGCCGGGGGTGAGCAGCGCTCGGGCGTCCTCGGGTCCCGGTAGTAATCGCCGACCCGGATATCGTCGCGAAGCTGCGCCAACTCTGAACCGGAACGAGTGAGGCCCGGAACCACGGTTCCGGCCTCCTCACTGCATATCGGCTTCACCTGCGTCTACGCGATATCCGCCCGATCTTCGGCGAATACTACGGCGACCCCCTTTCGGAGTGATTCGGCTTTTATTGCCTGCACTCGTTTCGACACACGATGTCGGCCGACTCCGACACGGCACTGCTATGACCTACGTCACTTCATATCGAGCAGTGGGAACCGCCCGGAGTCCAGCAACCCGGAAATCGCCTGCATTTTCGCCTCCGGCGCGGCGTAATCGGGATGCGCGCGCAGTACCGCGGCCGCGTCGTGCAGCCGGATCATCTGATCCTCGGCCTCGGTCACCGTGCGGCCGCCCGCACTGATCGAATGCATCGCGAACCGCGGTTGGCGCGGATCGATCCTGCCGAGTTCCACCGCCCTGTTCACCCGCCGCGAGCAGCGGCAGAAAGCCTCGGGATTCGCGACCCCACACGTTGCGTTCAGGAAGGTGCCGATGCGCTTCTTGGCCCGCTCCAACCGCTTTCGATAGGCGGGTGCGGTGACCTCGAGGATCCACGCGGCATCGGCGGAACTCAGCTCGAAGACCTCGCCGAGCACGAAGGCGATGCGCTCGTCACGGGCCAGGCACTGCAGCATGGCCTGGCTGCAGTTGAGGCGCACCTCGGCCGAGAGCAACGCGGACTCCGGCCCGCGATAGTCCTCGGCGGCGAGCCCGTCGGCCAAGCCTTCCCGAAAGGTGTCGAGGCTCAGCTGCGCTGCCTCCTGCGGGGTCTGCCTGCGCAGATTCAGCAGATAGTTGACACCGATGCGGTAGGCCCAGGTGAGCAGCTTCGCTTCGGCGCGCCAAGTCGAGAGATTGCCGACCACCCGCAGCAGGATCTCCTGCGTCGCGTCCTCCGCCTCGGCCGGTCGCCACACCATGCGCAAAGCCAGCCGATACAGCGGGTCCTGCAACTGGCGGACGACATCGGAAATCGCCGCGCTGTCACCGGCCACCGCGCGCGCGACCAGCTCTCGTTCCCTGGCAAGGGCGACCTCGTCGGCGGCGGGCGAATCGGTGTCGAGCTCGGTGTCCACCTCACAATCTTTCGTTGGACACCGACTCCGCGCAAGCAATCCCGGCGCACCAAACAGCACGGATCAGGCGACATCGGTGCCACGACCGTCGCACCGATGTCCCCTGGCCGAGCGATCCGTCCCCATCCGCGAGACCCCGGCACCGATCCATCGAACTCGACCCACCGAACGCTTCGGACGACATCCGGGCCGATCACGATCGGCACTCACGCCTTCGCGGGCACCTCGGTCAACGCGTGCTTGCGTATCCAGGCGGACACCGCGCCGCCGATGGCGTCGGGCTGATCCTCCGGAGCGTGATGGCCCGCAGCGCCCACCGCAACAACCTCGACCGCAGCGAATGTCTCCGCCGCCCAGGCAACAGCTTCGGACGATCCGAGGCCGACACCGTTGTCCAGCGCCATCACCAGCTTCGGCACCTCGGGCGACTGCGCCATCCAGCGGTCGTAGTTCTCCACGATGGCGACGACATCGGCCGGTTCGCCGTCGAGCGGGAACTCGCGCGGCCACACCAGCAGCGGTTTGCGCGACTCTGGAGTCGGGAAGGGGGCACGGTAGACGTCATGGTCCTCGGGGGACAGATCGACAACGCCCTTCGGCAGGTTGAACTCGATGAAGGTGTTCTCCTCCAGCACCATGCGTTCCCCCTCCGCGCTGCGGAACTTGCGGAACAGTTCGGCGCCGAGCGGTGGCATCTCCTCCCAGCGCATGGGCCGCAGGAACGTCTCGATCAGCGCGATGCCGCGAACCCGGCCGGGATGGCGCGCCGCCCAGTCCATACCGAGCGCACCGCCCCAGTCGTGGCCGACGACGATCACCTGGTCCAGCCCGAGCGCGTCGAACCATGCGTCCAGGTAACGAGCATGGTCGACGAGGCGGTAGTCGCTATCGGGCTTTCCGGACGCTCCCATGCCGATCAAATCCGGCGCCAGGATGCGGGTCTGGTCGCTGACATGCGGAATCACCTTGCGCCACAGGTGCGATGAGGTCGGGTTGCCGTGCAGGAACACCACCGGAACCGAGCCGGTGCCGAGGTCGATGTAGTTGATGAACGAGTCGAGAACGTCGACGGTAGCCATGATGTGCGCCTTTCCTGGATCCGGCTTTTCTGCCTTCACCTGGTTTGGACACACAACTTCGGGCTGCTGTGACCGCTTTACTCGCAGCTCCACTGTGATGCTCATCACTCAATGGCGAGCAATGGTGGCCGGCCCCGCCGCTACCGCCATGCACGCATCCGCAGATGAGCGGTATTTCCGCACTCAGATAGTAGCAATTTCAACTTCTACCGCCACCCACCTGGCACAGTCACCCAGAAGGTAATGTTATTGCAAAGATATCCATGAGTATCTACTATCTACCTACGTAGGAAGCGGGGCGATTGAACGGAGGTACGCGGTGCATCGGCAACACGCAGATCCGCGCACTTCGCCGCCCGACAGCTATCCGTAAACCGTCACGACGAGCCGGTCGTGCGACAAGCGCCCGAGACCTCCCTCATCGGCCTCGAACGCTGGGCACGGACCCCGGTCTGGACAACCGGCCCGCTCCCCCGTCACATGACAGAACAAACGCTCGATCGTGATCGATCACCCCTGAGTCGGCGCCGGCACGGCGGCTCGGGGGTGTTCTGCGTTTCCAGCCCCCTTGGCGCACACGAAGTTTCTCATGGACTGTGCCGAAGGTCATAACGGACAATGACTTCCACAACGAGCCGAACCCGGTAGCTTGACGCCCGTTCTCAGTTCGGTGTTCGTGTAAGGAAGTTCGATGATGTCGGTGTTCTCGTGAATGTGTTCTCCTCCCGCACCGTGCGTCGCATCTTCGCCGTCTGTGCGCCCATCTGCCTCGCTGTGCTCGTAGCCATTGCCTACTCCTATATCGACAAGCCGACCGGCGGCGACGGAGGCAGACCCGGGTCGGCCGGCGCGGCAACGGTTTCCAGCAAGGACGCCACCGAGCTGCTCGGACAGCTCGTCGACGCGCCCGAGGCGGCAATGGCCGGATACAGCCGCGAAAAGTTCCCGCACTGGGATTCCAACAAGCCCGAACACGGTTTCGGCCCCGACTTCGCGCAGTACAGCCGCTGCACCAGCCGTGATGTGATGATGCTTCGCGACGCCACCGGCTCGGTCACACTCGATCCGAAAACCTGCGAACTGAAGGTCGGCCGTGACGGCGGCTGGCGCGACGAGTACGGATTCCTCGACTCCAAGACCGGAAAACTCAAGCCGTACAAGTGGATGACCGATCCGGCATCCGTCGATGCCGAACACATCGTCGCGCTGGCCGAGGCATGGCGGTCGGGCGCCGACAAGCGTGATGAAGACACGCGCCGCCGCATCGCCAACGACGCGGTCAACCTGGAGGCCTCCGATCCGTCGGCCAACAGGTCCAAGGGTGACCAAGACGCCGCAAACTATCTGCCTCCCGGAACTTTCCGGTGCGCCTATATCGAGCGATACATCAAGGTCAAGGTAAAATACGCGCTGACCGTTGATCCCGCCGAGCACGTCGCACTGCGCACCGCAGTCGAGGACTGCGTCCGTCGAGGAGAGTTCAAATAAGCGACATCATCGAGATTTCCGCCAAGGCAGCTGTCCTGACCGAAGAGGAAGGGACGGTGTCCGGCGACCTCGATGTCACCGTCGACGAGACCGGCAAGGGCCTGGTCCGCTACCGAGGTAACGACAGCTGGTACACCATCGGAAACCTCGAGGCCGAGCCCCCTCGTTCCTGGGCCACCGTCGCCGACTTGGCAGCCGCTGTCGAGGCCGGTATCGGAACGCGTGACGCCGCAGGCAATATCGTGCCGTTCGAGGCGACACCGGCCACAGCCGAGAACGGCCCGCCTGCTGAGGACCGCGGCAACCAATCCCCTGGCACCGGCCAGTCTGCTGACAGTCATATCGACCAGCCGACCGACAACCAGAGCGGCCATCCGACTGACACTCGAACCGGCTCGGCCGATAACCAAAGCAACCCACCAGCCGACACCCGAACCGGCTCAGCCGACAACCAAAGCAACCCACCAGCCGACACCCGAACCGGCTCAGCCGACAACCAAAGCAACCCACCAGCCGACACCCGAACCGGCTCAGCCGACAACCAAAGCAACCCGCCGGCTGACAGCAACCAGTAGGCAGACCGTCGAAGCGGCCAGCAAGATCCCCGTCGAAGCGACCCATCGGCCTTGGGTGCAACCAGCCGAAAGGTCGCCATGACAGCGGTTCTCGACGACCAGCCCTGATCAGGGCATTGTGACGACGACCTTGCCGAACGGGTTGCCATCGCGGAAGTAGCGGTAGGCCTCGACGGCCTGGTCGAGTGGGAATGTCCGATCAATGACCGGGTGCATCCGGTGTTCGGTGATCGCACGGTTCATCGCCTCGAAATCGGTACGGCTGCCGACGGCGATGCGGCGGATGCCGAGATACGGTCCGACGAACGGATTCTCGAACGGCCGGCCCTCGGACATCTGCGTAGCGCCGATCATGGTGATCATCGCGTTGTACCCGGCGGACTTCACCGACTTCGACAGGGTCGGCAGCCCAACAGCTTCTAGCACATGTTCGACACCGTGGCCCTCGGTGAGCTCCAGCACCGCCTCGTCCCAGTCCGGTGTCCGGTTCCGGTCGACGACCTCATCCGCACCGAGCTTGCGCAGCCGCTCGGCCTTGTCGGGGCCCGAGGTGATCGAGATGACGCGGGCGCCCAGCATTTTGGCGTGCTGCACGCCGTAGAGCGCAACCGCGCCGCTGCCGACGGTCAGCACCGTCTCACCCGGTCCGACCGGCTGCGGCTTGGTCAATGCCGCCCACGCGACGACACCCGCACAGGTCAGCGTGGCCGCCTCGACATCGGTGAGGTGCTCGGGCACGTGCACCACCGAGTCCCCTTCGATCACCGCGTAGGTGGCGAGCATTCCGTTGAAGTTGGCGCCGTACTGTTCGGCAACCTGGGCCAACCGCTGCGGCCCGTCGATCCACCGCACGAAATACGAGGCGGTCACCCGGTCGCCGAGCGCGGCGCGAGTCACCTTGTCGCCCACGGCGATCACCTCGCCGACCCCGTCCGACAGCGGGATGATGCCGGGGGTGGCCGGGAGCGGGTAGACGCCGTCCAACAGCATCAGGTCGCGTCGGTTGATCGAGGCCGCGCGCACCCGGATGACAACTTGATTCGGTCCCGGCTCGGGAACCTCCTGCGCCCGTGCCGTCAGCCCTTCGAGGCCGCGCAGCGGATCGAGGTGGTAGGCAATCGCATTCATGACGTACTCCTGAAACTCTATGGTGCGAAAACTCGGTGGTGCGGAAACTCTGTCGTGGGAGAACTCGTTGTGGGAACGCTGTCCGCCGCTGTCAGGCGACGCCGATGTGCTGGTGGTCTGACTGGATGCGCCCGTCCTCGTCGAGGGCGAGCACGTCGTAGCCGCCACCCACCACCGAACCATCGGCCTGCGAGACCATCAGCCAGGTGATGCCGACGAGATTCACCGACAGCTGGGTGGCCTGACCGCTGGCGGCGAAGATGTGCTCGCCCGCTGCGACGAACATTTCGTAGGCGCGGGTGACCCTGCGATCCAGGGCGTCGTGCCCGCGGACCTCCATGGTCGGAATCGGGAAGGCGAGTGCCGCGGCCGCCTCGCGGATTTCCTGCGGCGGGTCGACCAGCACCTGGACTCCGTCGATCGCCCACAGTTCGCGGATCATTTTACTGCGGTTCTCAGCGTCGGACTCGTTCCACATGGCGACGTAGCGCTCGGTCAGCGTGGCCAGTTCGTTCTCATCGAATTGCTTGCTCATGAGACAGAGCCTTGCCGAAGCCGAGCAGGGGTGCGATTCCCAGCTGGGAATGATCGGTATGAGCCGCAGGTGCACCCCGATAATTCCCTGCGAGGAATGGCGCGGAACAGCTCCGTCGGATTCACTGGAGGCATGACGACGGCGCTAGAACCGAGCCCATTCGCCACGCAGCTACGGCACTGGCGAACCCAACGCCGAGTGAGCCAGCTCGACCTCGCGATTCGCGCGGATACCAGTCAGCGGTATCTGAGCTTTTTGGAACACGGGCGATCCAGGCCCGGCCGGACCATGGTGGTCCGGTTGGCCGAATCGCTCGAGCTGTCGCTGCGCGAGCGCAATGGACTGTTGCTGTCGGCCGGGTTCGCGCCGGTCTTCCCCGAATCGGATATGGACACCGAAGCGTTGGGCCCGGTACGTGATGCGCTGGTGCGCATACTCGACGGGCATATGCCCTACCCCGCGGTCGTCGTGCGGCCCTACGGAATTCTGCTGGCCGCCAACGCGGCGTTCGATGTGCTCACCGAGGGTGTCGCGCCGGAGTTGCTGAGGCCTCCGATCAATGTGCTGCGTCTCGCGCTGCATCCCCATGGTCTCGCGCGGCGCGTGGTGAACCTGCCGGAGTGGGGCAGACACGTCACCGAAAGCCTGCGCGGCAAGGCCATGCGCAGCCCCGATGCCGGCCTCGACGATTTCATCGCCGAGCTGGAAGGCTATCTCCCAGAAGTGAATCCGGGCCCGGACCACCTCGGCTTCGCGGTGCCGCTGCGGCTGCACAGCGACGACGGCGAACTCAGACTCATCACCACTATCACCTCGTTCGCCACCGCCGTCGACATCACCCTCTCGGAGTTGCATCTGGAGGCGTTCCTGCCCGCCGACGAACAGACAGCTGACATTCTGCGCCGCCACGCGGAACGCCGAGGCGGCGCCGAAACCGACTGAGGACTACCGAAGCCGGACCATACGTCGGCCGCTGGCCCGAATGCGCGACCCGCGCACCCTCGCCGCAACGCCGCAACGCCGCAACGCCGCAACGCCGCAACGCCGCAACGCCGCAACGCCGCAACGAGTGTGCTCGAGGTCGTCGCGCAGGTGCGCAGGCGCGACGACCTCGGTACATGGCACGACATCTGCATCCTCAGCCGAACAGTCGACCCGACCGAGGGTGCGGCGGCTGGCGCAGGCACGAGGTCCCGAGCTACCTGGTGTGACGGGCTCACCACT
This sequence comes from Nocardia sp. NBC_00403, assembly GCF_036046055.1. Classification (NCBI taxonomy): domain Bacteria; kingdom Bacillati; phylum Actinomycetota; class Actinomycetes; order Mycobacteriales; family Nocardiaceae; genus Nocardia; species Nocardia sp. NBC_00403. The sequence goes on along the minus strand of NZ_CP107939.1, from coordinate 2,696,944 downwards.
CGCGGCGCACCGCTAGTAGCTGGTCGTGGACCAGATCGATGTGCGGACGAGTCGTGGCGCCGGGCCTGCGCACGAGGAATCCGGTGTTGATCGGTGGATCCTCGGGTTCGAGCAGTGCGACCAGGGCGCCGGTGGCGAGACGTGCCGTGCACAGGTAGCGCGGCAGCACGCTGATGCCGCCGCCTGCGGCGACCAAGGCCGCGACCGCGCGGAGATCGGCAACTACCGCCGCAGCGTCGGCGGCCAGCCGCACGCCGAACACATGCCGCCAATACCGCCGCAGGATCGGCAGATCCGCGGCGTAGCTGACCAAGGGGACGCCGGTCAGCGCCGGCGGCCCCTCGGCACGCAGCCGGGCGACATCGATCCGCTCCGCGATAGCTGGTGCGGCAACCAGGACGAACTCCTCGTCGGCAAGCGGTTCGGCGACAACCGCCCTGCCACGCGGCCGGACGGTGGACACGACCAGGTCGTAGTGCCCGGCACGCAGCCCGGCGAGCAGTTCCTCCGAAAGCCCTGCCGTCACATTCAGCCGAACGCCACCGGCGATCAGCGGGGCCAGCGCGGGAAGTGCATGCACCGCAAGCATTTCGGCGGGCCCGGCCAGGCGGACCGGCGGCTGTGTGATCGGTTGCGCTGGTGCAGTGTCGCCCACAATGCCGCCGAGCGCGTCCAGCGGGCCGGCCACCCTGGCGGCGAGTTCGACGGCGGCGTCGGTTGCTGCCACCCCGCGCGGCAGCCGGTCGAACAGCCGATAGCCGAGCCGTTTCTCCAGCGCTTGCAGCTGCGTGGTCACCGTCGGCTGGGACAAACCGATCAGCCGTGCACCCGCGGTAATGGATCCCGCACGGTGCACGGCAAGGAAGGTGCGCAACTGGTTCAAATCCAGATTGCCATCGAAATTCCTATCGGTCACCCACCAAGTGTATTGACATAGGCCTGGTATCAGCTGGGGTTGCACGACGCGGTGACGAGCAGTTCGGGCACCCGCCCGGCCCACACACCACCCACCATGCGACGGCGGTGCGGGCGAAGTTGCTGCAAATCCTGAACACTGTCCGATCCTCGCCCAGACCGTTCTCACCGTATCTACGCCGTCCGGTCGGAACCGCCACGGCCGTGGCAGCCGCTGCGCCACGGCCGAGTTTCGGGTCAGCCGACCGCCACCGGCTCCTGATCCGCGGGGGCATCCCAGTCGATGCGGTAGCGCTGCTCGGCGCCCATGGTCTTCTCCAGGTCCATGAATCTGACCATCACCCGCATCATCACCGGCATCACCTTGCGCGCCACCGGGCCCGGCGTCTTGCTGTGGTTGATCTTCGCGGCCCGCGCGGCGATGCCTTCCACCCGCGCGCGCCGCGACCGCTCGTATGCGGCGAAGGCCGATGCCGGGTCCGGCAGATCTCGCAGGCACCGTGCCAGTTGGACGGCGCTCTCGATGGCGAGTGACGCACCCTGGCCGGAGCTGTTGGACGGCGCGTGCACCGAGTCGCCGACCAGCACCATGCGACCTCGGTACCACTGCGGAACCGGCGGCATGATGTGCAGGGCTCCGGTCGTTTCGAGGGTTTCGACGGTCGTATTGCGGGCGAGCTCGCCGCCGGGGGTGTCCTCGGCGTAGGTCTCGCGCAAGATCTTCAGCCAATGCTCGGCCGGGACCGCCCGTGCCTCGCTCAGCGACATGTACTCCTTGTGCGGGAGGTTCGCGCCCCACATGATCCGGCCCGGCTCGACCGCCCCGTACAGGTAATACGCTTGCTTTCCGAAGGCGAAAGTCATTGTCCCCGGCTCGATGTCGATATCGCTGTCGACGATCGCACCGAAACCGAGCATGCCGGTGTAGTCCGGTCCCGGCGCCTTCGGATCGATGAGGCCGCGAACGGTCGAGCGGATGCCGTCGGCCCCGATCAGCACATCCGCGGTGGCGCTGGTGCCGTCGGCGAAATACGCGGTAACGCCCGACTCGTGCTCGTCGACGCCGACCAGTCGTTTGTTGTATTCGAAGGGAACGCCCGCGGCGACCGCGTGATCGTGCAGCGCCTGATGCAGCTCGTTGCGATCGACCAGTTGCAGCAGGGTGTCCGGCAGCGTTGGCAGGTGCAGGTGCTTGCCGCCGACCGACATCGCCACATCGGTGATCGGCGAGGCCATTCCTCGAATGCGATCACCCGCGCCGATGATGTCCAGTGCGGCAACGCCGTTCGGAGCGAGCGCGAGCCCGCTGCCGACGCCGAAGGTCGGGCCGGGGTACGCCTCGTAAACGCGGGCGTCGATGCCCGCCTTGCGCAGCGCGGTGGCCGTGACGGGTCCGGCGACGCCGCCGCCGATGACAAGTGTGGTTCGTGTTGTGGACATGGGTGTCTCCAGGTTTGTGCGATACGGGTTGGGTGGAATCCCCGAACCGACCCGCCTGCCGCTCACCCAGTTATCCTGTGGTTGCCAACCTCGTGGCCGAGTGCGCGTATGCGGGCACGGTTCGAGACGGTTACATCGGGCTCGGCGGCGGTGTTGCCGCACCCCGCCGAGCCTGGTCTCGATCCGACGATGACATCGATCCGACAATGGCGCCCTATAGCGGCGCGTTCCCCCCTTCGACGAGCTTTGCGACTTCCGCGGGCTCCGCACCCTCGGCATGCAGCTGCCGCCACCAGTCCACGCCGGGGAAGCTCCCCGAGATGAGTTCGTCGCGGAACGACCGCGCCCAGGCCTGCTCAGCTTCCAGCATCGCGAGCCCGTACTCGGACTCGATGATGAACAGCCGTGGCAGCGTAGTGGCGAGCCCGTCGAGTTCTCGGCGCACAGCCTCGATGATGTGACCCAGCGCCTCGATGCGCCTGCAAAGCAACTCGGCCACCTCGTCCGGTGCTAGCGCCGCCGCGATGGAGAGTCCCGCGGTGAACCGGTGGTGTTCGGGTTCCGGGGTGGCGATCAATTCTCTTGTCCAGTCGGCCATTTCCGTGCGACCGGCGTCGGTGATCCGGTAGATCGTGCGTTCCGGGCGTGCCCCGTCGCGCTCGCTGCCGACGATCTCGAGGAAGCCGGCCTTTTCCAGATTCTGTACGACCGTGTACAGCGAGCCCCATTTGATGTCCATGTCGCGGTCTTTGCCGCGAGCACGCAGCGTCGACGCGATCTCGTATCGGTGCATCGGCCGCGCGACGATCACCGAGAGCACCGCAAGCGCCAGCAGGTTGTCCACCTTGCGCTTCGTAGCCATGACTACCTCCCGATTACTCGTCTACGAATATACGTCTACGAGTAATCGAGGGCAAGGAAATCAAGCGTCAACGGGTTCGCGCTCCTGAGCCTCCTCGTCGAGGAGCTTGGTAGCGATGTTCTCCAACGCCTGATCGAGCAGCGCACGGTCGGCGGGGTCGCGGTAGTCCCAGTCGTCGAGCTGGGTATCGAGCCAATGTCGCCACGAGGCATGGATCCGGTCGACCTCGGCACGGCCGGAATCGGTGAGTCGAACGCGGCCATCGTCGGCGGTGACATAGCCCGCGGCGATCACCTGCACGTAGATCGGGCGGATTACTTCGGGCGGCATCTTGTGGGCGTGCGCGATGGCCTCGAGCGTGGCCACACCGCGAACCCGGGTGTGCATGTACACCTGGCCGAGCGCCCACGCCCGGCCCGGACTCAGCTTCGACCCCGAGTCCGCGAGAATGCGCGGTCCGATCGGCCCCTCGGCGTGTGCCTTGCGCATCGCACCGGAGACCGCGCGCTCCAGCAGCACTAGGCGGTCCGGGGAATCGGGCACCGAAAAGCCCTCGCCCACATCGGAAGCGCCGGCCCGGACGCTGTCACGCAGCGGTATTTCCTTCAGGAACCACGCGACAACAAAACCGACGAGCGCGACCGGGACCACCCACAGGAAGACGTGGTCGATGGACCTCGCGTAGGCGTCGATGATGGGCGCGGCGACATCGGCAGGCAGGGCCCGCAGCTGCTGCGGATTCGCCGCCACCGCGGGTGGCACGACCTTCACCTCGGTCAGGGCCGCGGTCAGATCGGTGGCAATCTGGTTGGTGTACAACGTGCCGAATATCGCGGTGCCGAAAGCGCTACCGAGAGTGCGGAAGAAGGTGACGCCCGAAGTTGCCGTGCCCAATTGCGTGTAAGGCACGGTGTTCTGCACGACGATGGTCAGCACCTGCATGGCAAGGCCGATACCCAGACCGAGAATCAGCATGTACAGCGATTCCAGCCAGATGCTGGTAGTTCGGCCCATCGTGGACATCAGATACAGACCGACCGCCATCACCGCGGTGCCCACAATCGGGAAGTACCGGTAACGACCGGTCTTTCCGACGATCTGCCCGGACAGGATCGAGGTGAACAACAATCCCGCGACCAGCGGCAACGTCCGAACGCCGGACGCGGTGGCCGACACCCCGTTCACATATTGGAGATACGCGGGCAGGTAGGTTATCGAGCCGAGCATCGCGAAGCCGACGATGAAGCTCAGGATCGAGCAGACCGTGAACACTCTGCTGCGGAACAATCCCATCGGCAGCATCGGTTCGGTCGCTCTCAATTCGACCGCGACGAACGCCGCGAGCAGTAGCACCGCGGCGACGAACAGGCCGATGATCTGCCCAGAGCCCCACGGATATTCGGTGCCGCCCCATTCGAGTCCGAGGATGAGGCTGGAGACGCCGAGCGCGACCAACCCGATGCCCGCATAGTCGATGATGGGCTTGATCGCGGCCCGCACCCGCGGGATGGTGCGCGCGGCAAGGGCGATCATGACGATCGCGACGGGCACGTTGACGTAGAAGCACCAGCGCCAGCTCGCATGGTCGGTGAACAACCCGCCGAGCGTCGGGCCGATCACCGTGGTGACGCCGAAGACCGCGCCGAGCGCGCCCTGATACTTGCCGCGTTCGCGCAGCGGGATGATGTCGGCGATCAGTGCCATCGCCGTGACCATGAGACCTCCGGCGCCGAGGCCCTGAACGGCGCGCGCGATGATCAGCAACAGCATGCCGTTGGCCAGGCCCGCGACTATCGAGCCGACGATGAAGATCAGCGCGCTGAGCTGGAACACCAGCTTGCGGCCGAACAGATCGCCGAGCTTGCCCGCCAGTGCCGTCGCCACCGCCTCGGCGAGCAGATAGGACGTGACCACCCAGGCCAGGTGCCCCGCACCGCCGAGATCGGCGACGATCGTCGGCAGTGCGGTGGAAACGATGGTCTGATCGAGCGCGGCCATCAGCATGCCGAGCACGATGGTGCCGAACACGATGTTGGTCCGTGCCCTGCTCAAGGGCGCGGGCGCGGATGTGTCGGCGACAGCGACTGCACCGGTCATCGGTTCAGTATGTGCCGACTTCGACGGTCGGGACGGTGCGACACGAGCCCAGGCAAACGGGAGGCAACCGGCCAGGCGCTCAGCCTGCCGCCGCCTCGAGGATCACCTGGGCGACCGCCTCCGGGTTGGACACCATGACCGCGTGGCTGGCGCCTGCGACCTTGGTGGTCTTCGCGCTCATCCGCTCGGCGAGCACCTCTTCGAGCCGCGTGCCGATGATCAGGTCGTTGCCCGCGACGATGTACCAGCTCGGGAATTCGCGCCAGGCGGGCGGACCCGAGACGAAGCCGAAACGCGCCGCGTCGCTCGGGCCTTGCACCGCGGCCATGACGCGCGCCTGCACCGGATCGACATCGAAGGCGAAATACTCGACGAACTTGTCCTGCGGCAACGTCACCCTGCCCTGCGGGTCGGTCACGAAGAATTGCGCCGAGGGCGGCTGACCGAACGGCTCACCGAGCGCTGTGACCGTCTCCCCCTCGTCCGGCGCGAACGCCGCGACGTAGACCAGCGCTTTCACATTCCTGGCTCCGTGCGCGGCATTGGTGATGACGCAGCCGCCGAAGGAATGCCCGACGACTACGGTCGGGCCTTCGAGGATGTCGAGGGCCTGACGCACCTTGGTGACATCGTCGGGAATCGAGGACAGCGGCTGCTGCACGGCCACGACATGGTGGCCGGCGGCCTGGAGCGTGGGGATGACACCGGACCAGGACGAGCCGTCGGCGATAGCACCGTGCACGAGCAGGATGTTGACCATTGCGGGACCTCCGGAATCGTGGGTAATCGGGAGCATGCCGAACAACACACACGAACTAGGGAAACGCTGCGGGCAATCTTTCCGCAAGCATCGTCATAGCGCTCGGCAATCGCCGAGAGTCTCGGTGTTCACCCGATGGTGACCGGCTCGCTTCGGTCAGCGGCCCGCACCGCGTAGTCGGCCAGCGACGGCTCCAGCGCGGCGAAGGCGACCTCGATGTACCCGTGCAGTGCCGTGGCGATGTCGTCGTTGGACTCGCCGGCGAGTGTGCGGCGCATCGTCTCGTCGAACAGCACCCGATGTACCCCGCCCAGTAGCGCCGCGGCCACCCGCGGCGTGATGTCGCCTGACGCAGTATCGGTTTCGGTCGCAAGGGTTCGCGCCAGCGCTGCCTCCCGCTCCTCGTGGAATTCGCGCAACCGGGCGACGAGCGCGGGACTGCCCGCAATCAGCCCGGCGAATTCCGGACCGGAGAATCCGATGACCGGATCCCGATCGGCGACCGCCGCCAGGTAGGCGCGCCGCAACGCGGCGAGCGCGGACTCCCCCGCCACGCGTTCGCGGACGGTGCGGCCGAGCTGGTCCACGAACACTTCGCCCAGATCCAGCGCGAGGTCCTCCTTGCGCGGGAAGTAGTTGGTCACCGTCATCTTGGCGACCTCGGCAGCCGCGGCCACGTCCGCGATCGTCACCTTGTCGAAGCCTCGCTCCAGGAACAGCAGCGTGGCCTGGTACGAGATCTTCTCCCTCGTCTGCTGTTTCTTTTTGGCCCGAAGTCCCTGCTCGGCGCCCGTGTCGACGGTCTGTGCACTCATGTCGAGCAGACTACATGATCTCGTCATAAATTTATGCTTGACATATTTTTAGGTCTGTTCTAAGTTTGCTCTCGTCGCCGCGAGACGACGAAGACGAAGGAGAAAACGGATGCCCCACGGTCACGACGTAGCAGCCCCGACCCGCAACACGATGCAGACCAGCCACGAGGGAGCAGCCACCATGGCCGAGTACCACAGCACGCTGGACGCGGCGATCCGCGGCATGCTCGAGCAGAGCTCTTCGCCGAAGTCGGGCGAGCCCGCGGCGGCACGATCCGCGAATGACGCTGCCGCCCAACGGATCCGGACTACAACAGGTTTCCCCGGCGGCAATAGCAGGCGCGGCCGTCAGTCGAGGAATGCACCGAAAGGACAAGGATTCCGTACGCAGCCACGGCGTCCGCTGCGGATTCTCGGCCGCTGAATCCGCACCGCCGCTGAATCCGCACAACCCAGCCGGTAGTCGATCCGGCCCATCGGCATCGACTACCGGCTTCTCCCCTCGCTCGACCGAAAGGCGCACCCGTGACCCAGATCTGCACCACTCGCTCCACCCGCACGGCCCAGGGCATGGTCAGCGTGGACCCCATCAAGGACTACCTGCGGAAGATCGGGCAGACCGCGCTGCTGACCGCAACGCAGGAAGTAGAGCTCGGCGAGCGCATCGAGGCGGGTGTGCTCGCCCAGCGGCGCCTCGACGAAAGCGCTTCCGCGGGAATCGAACTCACCGCCACACAGCGGCGTACGCTGCGGCGCACCGCCGCGGACGGCAGCCGCGCCAAGGAGCACATGGTCCAGGCCAACCTGCGCCTTGTCGTTTCGGTCGCCAAGCGCTACCCGACGCCGACCAGCATGTCGCTGCTGGACCTGGTCCAGGAGGGCACATTCGGATTGATCCGTGCGGTGGAGAAATTCGACCACCGGCGCGGTCTCAAGCTGTCCACCTACGCGACTTGGTGGATCCGCCAGTCGATCGGCCGCGCGCTGGCCGACCAGGGCCGCACCATCCGCATCCCCGTGCATGTGGTGGACGTACTCAACCGCGTTACCCGCACCCGGCACGCGCTGTCGCAGCAACTGGGCCGTGCGGCGACCGCCGCGGAGGTGGCCACCGAGCTGGACCTAGCGGTCAACCAAGTCGAGGAGGTGATGCGCCATGGGCGCGAACCGATTTCGCTGCACACCCCGGTAGGTGCGGAGGACGACACAGAACTCGGCGGCCTGCTGGCCGACGATGTTCCCGACCCTGCCGATGTGGTAGCCGAGGGCATGATGCGTGTTCAGCTCGACGCGGCACTCGCGACGCTGACCGCCAAGGAGGCCGAGGTGATCGGGCTGCGCTTCGGCCTGGATCGCGGCCAGCCGCGGACCTTGGCGGAAATCGGCACCACCCTTGGTGTATCCCGCGAGCGAGTGCGGCAGATCGAAGCCAAGGGCATGGGCAAATTGCGCAGGCCGTCGTGCACCCGCACGCTGGAGGGCATGCTCGCCTAGCGCGGTATCCCGGTGGCGGTCATGGCGTTTCGATCAACGCCACCGCCACCGGGACGAGCACCTCGACCAGCGCCTCGACCGGTGGGCGCGGGTCGGCGAGCAGCCACTCGTGGGCGAGCCCGTTGATCGCACCGATCAGGGCGCTGATGCTGAGCCCGGGTCCACCGCGCACTAGACCGCCCGCGGTGACGGCGGGCACCACCAGGGATTCCAGCACCGTCCCCCAGGAGTGGCGGCGCTCGCGCCGGTGGCGTTCCATACGCTCGCTGACGCCGACCACCTCGATGAACGCAACCTTGGCCCGGTACGGGTCGGAGCCGACCGACTGGAGATACGCGGCGAGCACCGCGGTCATCGCGGCGGTGATGTCGAACCTCGGATCGAGTTGCTCGAGTGCCGCCATGATGGCCGCCGCGGCCTCGTCCTGGATGCGGTCATAGGCCGCGATCAATACGTCTTCCCTGGTCTGGAACTCCTCGTAGAACTGCCGCTTGGACAATCCTGCCGCGGCGCAGACATCCGCAAGCGAGCACGAGGGGTAACCGCGTTCGGCGAAGATCCTGGTCGCCGCGTCGAGGAACCGCAGGCGGCGCTCGGCCTTCCGCTCGGCCACGGCGCGACCGCCGTATTGCCTGCCCACCGTGGTTGTCACGCCCACCACCGTAGCGAAGCCCGCTCCGGTCGCGGCGGGCTGCTCCACCAGTGATGTCGGCTCGATGATGCTCGATCCGGCGACCTGGAAGGTCTGGGAGGAGACGGTGGACGCCAGCCTGGCCGCGGCGTTCCAGCAGCCGATCGGCAGCGGGCGCTGACGTACTTCACCCCGCGTATCCGAGCGTTGTCGGCCGCGCGGGGCCTTGGCGTCCGAGACGCTCGGATTACACACCCGTGTCGCCCTTCCCACGAAACTTACTCCGGAGTAAGGTCGGGCCATGGCGTGGAAACCACAAGAAGTACCCGACCAGAGCGGGCGCACCTTTATCGTCACCGGAGCCAACGGTGGGCTCGGCGTCGAGACCACCACGGCGCTGGCGGCCAAAGGCGGCACGGTGATCATGGCCTGCCGCAACGCGGAGAAGGCCAAGACAATCGCCGAGCGCATCGACGGCGATGTCCGTGTCGCCGTGCTGGATCTCGCGGACCTGGCCTCGGTACGCCGATTCGCCGACAGTACCGACGAATTCGACGTGCTGATCAATAACGCAGGCCTGATGAACGTGCCTTTCTCCCGCACCAAGGACGGGTTCGAAACCCAGTTCGGCGTCAACCATCTCGGCCACTTCGCGCTGACCGGGCTGCTGCTGGACCGGATGCGCGATCGGGTGGTGAGCCTCGCGAGCATCGCCCACAAGCAGACCCCGAAGCTGTGGATCGATGACCTGAACTACGAAAATCGTCGCTACCAACGCAATCTGGCCTATGCCCAGTCCAAGCTCGCGAACCTGATGTTCGGCAGGGAATTACAGCGCCGACTGGCCGAATCCGGTAGCAGCAAGCGCTCTTATGTTGTGCACCCCGGCGTATCGGCCACCGACCTGTTCGCCAAGACCGAGACCCCGATCGACTGGGTCAGCAAGCCCTTCATCCGCCTCATCGGCCACTCCCCGGCCAAGGCCGCGCACTCGACGCTGTTCGCAGCGACCATGGCGGACGCCGACCCGAACACCTACTGGGGCCCGACCAAGTTCTTCCAGACCCAGGGACCGGTGGAGGCGGCGCCGTCGAGCAAGCTGTCGAACAACCGCGTCCTACAGCGTCGGCTCTGGGAGGAATCCGAACGCATGACCGGGATCTCCTACAAGTTCTGAGACCGGTGAATTCGGCAGCGGAAGGCCCGTCGGCCACAGCGCCGGCGGGCCGCACCGATCCCGATCAGCTCAGAACCGACACACAATCTTGCCAGCCGAATCGCCTTTGCCCGCCAGGCCGCCGGTGGCCCGGTGCCAGACATCGGTCGGGTTCACCCCGCCGCGCGCATCCGGACGAGCACCTCGACCCGGCCCGGCTCCGGCCGCTCGACCACCCGCAGCACCTCGGCCCACCGAATGCGTCCTGACCGATAGCGCGGATCGCACATCTCCTGCTCTCCGGACCGTTCCCTGGCGCACCAGTCGCGCGGCAACAAGATTTCCGGATTCGATGACACGCGACGGGTGACAAGAAAGCCAACAAACGGCAGGATCACGCCACACTCGATCTTGTCCAGTCACACGGAGCGACCTACAGCCATCCGGCCGATACCAAGAACAGGTGATACCACCGAGGTATCATGCCCATATGGCTATGACACTCAGACTCAATGACGATGATGACCGGGCACTCACCGAGCAGGCTCAGCGGGAAGGCCGTAGCAAGCAAGAGATTGCCCAAGAGGCGATCCACCTTCACCTGACACGCCGCGCCGAAGCCTTCGACGCACTACTCGCCGAAACTATGACCGAGCACGCCGAACTGCTCGAGCGGCTGGCATGAAATATCTCACCCTCGAGGAACTACTGGCCATTGCTACCGCAGTGAACGGCGGACATGCCGCCGTACGCGACGCAGGCTTGTTGGCTGCCTCGGCGGAACGTCCCCGCACCACGGTGTTCGGGCACGAGGCGTATCCACGTCTCATCGACAAGGCGGCGGCACTGCTGCATTCGATTGCACGGAATCACGCTCTCGTTGATGGCAACAAGAGGACCGCATTCCTCGCGGCGGCGATTATGTTGCGGATCAACGGCGAGCATGTCAAGGCATTCCCGGAGGCCCAGGAAAAAGCCATGAATGCGATTGCGCAAGGCGATATGGAAGTGCCCGAGATTGCTACGCTGCTGGAAGAATGGATCAAATGACTTCGAGTGCGCCCGAATCTATCTCCGGCTGGCGCGTCGATAGCCCACCGCGGCAGGAACGGCGAACACGATGATCGCGCCGAGCGACCAGATGATCGTCATGGTCAGCGGCCTGGCGAGCGGGCCACCGAGCGCAAGCGCCCGCATCGCGTCGACCGCGACCGAGAGCGGCTGGTTGCGCACCACCGGCTGAATCCACTCCGGATAGGCAACGAGCGGGACGAAGCCGGTGCTGAAGAACATCAGCAGCGAGCTCAGTATCGTAATGCCTTCGACGAGAGTCGCTTTCGCGGTGTAGACCGCGATGGCGGTGACGATTGTGGCGAAGGCGAGGCCGAAGAGCACCGGCACCAACAGGAACACCAGCGCCGCGAGCACACCCTGCTGGAAGCGGAACCCGAGCAGATGCCCGACAACGACGACGATGACGGTTCCGGCGAGGATGCGGCAACCCTCGGCGAGGATCCTGGCCATCAGGCCGGAGGCGCGGTGGACCGGCAGCACCCAGAACCGGGCGAGCAGACCAGCGTCGCGTTCGCGCCCGAGCATCACGCCGCTGGCCACCGCGCCGGATAGCGCGCCGACGATCGCGACCATCGGCACCGAGCCGTAGAGCCCATCGCCACCGGTGAACTTCTCGATCTGACCGCCGATCACGGTGTCGAGCATGAACAGCAGCAGACACGGGATGATCAGCGTCTCGAGCAGGGCAACCGGATGGCGCACCGAACGCAGCAGCAGTCGCTGTGTCTGCAGAATCGTGTGCCGCACCAGCGACACCGGTGATGTCTCGGAGCCGCGCACGCTGGGCGTGGCAAACAGTGTCATCACGCCCTCCTGGAGCTCAGCCGCACGGCGATCGGAATACACACGACCAGGATTCCCAACGCCCACAACAGTGGTGGGCCCATCAGCGACCAGGTCACCTCACCCGCGTTGCCTTTGGTGTCGCCGGCCAGCGCCCGCAGTGCGATGGCGAACTGCGAGACCGGCTGGTTGCGCACGAACCACTGCACCCAGTGCGGAAATTGGCTCGCCGGAGCCAGCCCCGTCGACAGCATGCCGAAGATCAACGGCGGCAACACCAGCGCCTGCGTGACGGTCTCGGGGCTCTTCGACACCGTCCCGATGACATCCGCGCCGAGCGTGAACGCGATGCCGATGAGCAAGGAGAACGCCAGGAAACCGAGCGTGTGGACGGTGTCCAGACGGAAACGGAAGCCGATGACATGCCCACACACCACCGCGGCGGCCAAGGCGAGGAGTAGTCGAAAGAAATTGCCGGACATGCGCGCCGCGACGGGTACCAGCGGCCAAATGGGCATCGAGCCGAACCGGCGGTCCAACCCCGCGACAGCGTCGGAGGCGGCGCGGAATGCGGCCGAGATGGCCGTGAAGGCCGCCGCCTGCAGGATCACCAGCGGCATCATGTACTGCGCGTAGCTGCTGAAGCCATTGCCGGAGAAAGTCATCACCGTCTTCAACGGGATGTAGAAGCTGGCGGTGAAGGCCGCGGGCGCGAGAATCGACGCCAGCACTTCGCCGGTCTTGACCGATGGCACGATCAACCGCGAGGTGAGCACCCACCACTGCTGCACGGTGGCCGGGGTCGCGCGGGCTGAGGTCAGCCAGGTACCCGCCGTCATGACCCCGCCTCACCGTCTACCGAGGCGAGATGACCGGTCAGCTGCAGGAATACATCGTCGAGCGACGGCCTGCGCAGCGCGATGTCGACCAATTCGATCCCGGCGCCGTCCAACCGTCGCAGCGCCTCCGCGAGGGTCTTGGCGCCGTCGACCGCCGGGATGGCGATGCGGTCCGAGTCGGGTGTCAGTGCGGTGCGAGTCTCTTCCGGCAGCAGTGATCCGAGCGCCGCCACGATGGCGGGCACATCCTTGAGATCCAGCGGCACCACCTCGCAGTAGCTACCGCCGGTCCGCGATTTCAGCTCGTCGGCGGTGCCGTGCGCGATCACCACCCCGTGGTCGATGACGATGATCCGATCGCAGAGTGCGTCGGCTTCCTCCAGATACTGGGTGGTCAGCAGGGTGGTGATGCCGTTCTTCTTGAAGCTGGACACCAGGTCCCATACTCCTTGTCTGCTGCGCGGATCCAGGCCGGTGGTCGGCTCGTCGAGGAACACGACATCAGGTCGGACCACCAGACCGCAGGCAATATCGATGCGCCTGCGCATGCCGCCCGAATAGGTGCCGACTCGGCGACTCGCAGCGCCCACCAGATCGAATTCGGTGAGCAGCTCATCCGCGCGCGCCTTGGCGGCCCCCTTGCGCAGCCCCATCAACCTGCCGAACAGCACGAGGTTCTCGTAGCCGCTGAGCATGTCGTCGAGTGCGGCGAATTGCCCGGTCAGCATGATGGATTTGCGCACTGCCGCGGGATCGGCGACGACGTCGTGCCCCGCGACCATGGCTCGGCCTTTGTCCGGGACGATCAGCGTCGACAGGATGTTGACCATAGTGGTCTTGCCCGCGCCGTTGGGTCCGAGGATGCCGAGCACCTCCCCCTCGGCGGCCGTGAAATCGATACCGCGCAATGCCTGCACAGCGCCGAAGGATTTCTCGATGCCCTCGACGAGGACTCCGGTGTCGGAACTCATCGCCTGCCTCCCAGCTGCTCGTCGAGCACGCGGGCGATGGTTGCCAGCGCGTGTGGTGCGGTCAGTTCGTCATGGGTCACGTCGACATCGACGGTGGTGATCTCGCCGGTGACATACGGTCGCCAGCCATCCGGACCGAAAATGTCCGAAGTGTCCACAGTGGCGTGGAAATACAGCACGTCGCCGTGGTAGGTCGGGCGCTGATAGCCGGTCCTGGTGCGCGCCGACGCGTTGTAGGAGCCTGCCATTCGTTCGAGGGTGTCCGCACCGATGATCGAGACGCCACCCATCCGATCGCGGATGAGATTCGCCGCCTCCTGTGCGGTCGCCTCGGCGGGAACATCGTGGATACCGAAGACCGCGCCGAAGGTGTTGACGAAGGCGCCCGCGGTGAGCCGCTCGATGCTGTCACCGTCGATGTCGGCGGTGTCGGCATCCAGCAACGCCAGCACCCCGACCGATGCGCCGGCCTGCTCCAGCTTCGTGGCGATCGCCTGCGCGATGAGCCCACCGAAAGACCAGCCGAGCAGGTGGTAGGGGCCGTCGGGTTGCACCCGGCGGATCTCGGCGACGTAGTGGTCGGCGAACTCCTCGATGGACCGAACCGACGGTGCGCCACTGAGATCCGGAGCCTGCAGGCCGTAGATCGGACGGCCCGGCGCCAGTGCGTCCGCCAGCCCGAGATAGGTCCATGCCATTCCGGACGACGGGTGGATGCAGAACAATGCCGGTTCGTCCCCGCCGAGCCGGATCGGCAGCAGCACGTCGAGTCCGAGTCCGCCCGGCCCGGCCTCGGCGACCGGTTGCGCGGCAAGGGCAGCCTCCTCGGCGGCCGCCTGCTGCGCCTCCGGCGTCTGCGCGAATTCCGCTGCCGCGCAGAGGGCCTCGGTCCATATCCGCGCCAGCTCCTCGACATCAGCGCGGTCCAACAGGGTTTCGGGGTAGCCGATGCTCACGTGCAGTCGATCGCCGAGAACGACAGCGTTGATGTCGATCTCGGACATCAACGGCACGTCCGGATGCTCGGCGGCGTGCAGGTCGCCGAACTCGTCGGTCGGCAGCCAGCCGAGCCCTTCCAACCCGGCCGGAATACTCGCCGTAGCGTAGCGGCCGAGATAGTTGAAGCCGACCCGCCCCGGCAGCCGTTTCGGCAGTTGCTCCGCCGCAGCGGAGTTCAGATAACGCAGCAGTCCGAAACCGATGCCCTTGTCCGGTATCGCACGCAACTGGTGCTTCACCACGCGGATCGCCGAACCCATCGCCGCGCCACCGGACAACGCGGCGTCGAGGTCGATCTCGGCGAGATCCAATCGCACCGGGTAGATGCTGGTGAACCATCCGACAGTCCGCGAAAGATCGGCGCCGGGAACCACCTCCTCTCGACGACCGTGTCCTTCGAGCCGGATGAGCGCAGAGCTGCTCGCACCGGCGGAGTCCGTCGGCGAAATTCCGGCGTCACCCTCGAATTCCGCGCGCCCCCGCCAGCGCATGAGCGCCAAGGCCAACGTGGCGAGCAAAGCGTCGTCGGCGCCCCCCTGGAAGAGTGCGGGCAGTGTCGTCAGCAGTCCGGTGGTCGCCTCCGCGGACACATCGAACTCGACCATCCGCATGGTGTGCGCCTGATCGATGGCCGGGTCGAGCTCGCGTGAGCCGATCAGCGGGTCGGGCCCGTCGACGACGTCACGCCAGTAGGTGAGCTCGGCCGTGCGAGCCTCCCGGTGTGCCTCCTCGGTCAGCGCGTGCGACCAACGACGCATGGAAGTTCCGGTTTCGGCGAGGATCGGGGTGCCGCCGGTGGAGACCTGGGCCCATGCGGCGATCAAGTCCGGCACCAGGATTCGCCATGACACACCATCCACGACGAGGTGGTGCGCGACGACGATCAGCCGACCGGGCCTGCGCCGGGCACCCGCGTCGCCGACGGGATCGAGCCAGATCAACTGCAGGACGACACCGTTGGCCGGGTCCAGTCGGTTCAGCGCGGAATCCACTTCCGCGATGGCGTATTCGCGGACATCCACGGTGTCGGCATCGGCGTCGAACTCGATGCGGTGCACGAGCGCGTCCACCTCGATCGAGCCGGGCTCGCCGACCTGCACCTGCCATTCGGCCGTGGCGTCCTGAGACAGCCTGGTGCGCAGCATGTCGTGCCGGTCGACGACGGCCGCGAGCGTCGCGACGAGTTGCGCGCGCTCGATGCCGACCGGCAGCTCGAGGACCGCGGTCTGGGCGAACCGGTCGAAGTTCCCGCCCCGCTCGATCATGTATCGCACGATCGGCGTCAGCGGCAGCGCACCCACGCCGCCGCCGGGCAGCTCCTCCAGAACCACCACCTCGCCTGCGGCGTCGGCGAGCGCCGCAAGCGCTTCGACGGTGCGGTGCTCGAATATTTGCAGCGGTGTGAGCACCAGGCCGTGCATCCGCGCCCGCGACACCAGTTGGATCGCGAGAATGCTGTCGCCACCGAGAGCGAAGAACGAATCGTGCACGCCCACCTTTTCGCGGCCGAGCAGCTCCGCAAAGATCTCCGCGAGCCGCTCCTCGGAAGGTGTTTGCGGCGCGCGGTATTCGGTCTCGACATCGTCGAACACCGGATCGGGCAACGCGCGGCGATCGAGCTTGCCGACCGCGTTGATCGGGATCTCGTCGAGGACGACGAACGCGGCAGGAACCATGTACGCGGGCAAGGTTTCCGCAGCGAAGGCGCGCAGTTGCGCGAGGTCGAGCGTGTGGTCGGCCGCCGCAACCACATAGGCTGCCAGTGCCGTCGAGCCCGCGGGCCCGCGCACACCGAGCGTCACCGCGAATTCCACACCGTCGGCGCGCCCGAGCACCGCATCGATCTCGCCGAGCTCGATACGCTGCCCGCGCACCTTGACCTGGAAATCGGTCCGCCCGATGTACTCCAGCTGCCGGTCGCGCGTCCACCGCACGAGGTCACCGGTGCGGTATATCCGCTCGCCCGGCGCGCCGAACGGATCGGCGACGAACCGGGTTGCGTTCAGCTCCGGTCTGCCGTGGTAGCCCCTGGCCAGCGCGGATCCCGCAATGTACAGCTCGCCCGCGACCCCGACCGGGACCGGGCGTAGCCGATCGTCGAGCACCAGGACCGCCGAACCACGAATCGGGCGGCCGATGGTCACCGGAGCACCCACGGCCATTGCGGTGGAACTCGTTGTCCAGATGGTGGATTCGGTGGGTCCATAGAGGTTCACCATGGTGCGCCCCTGCGCCCACCGCTCGACCAGTTCCGCGCCGACTGCCTCACCGACCACCGCGAGCAGCTGCACGCTCGGCACCGCCGCGGGGTCCATCGTTGCCAGCGCCGACGGGGTGATCACCATATGCGTCACTTGCTCGGCGCCGATCAGCTCGGCAAGCGGTATGCCGCCGAAAACATCCGGCGGCGCGACCACCGACGCACTGCCCGAGCCGAACGCCATCATCGCCTCGAACACCGAGGCGTCGAAACTCGGTGACGCCACCTGTAGGACTCGCGAATTCTCGTCGAGCGCGAGCTGTTCCTGTTGCGCCGCAACCAGATCGGCGATGCCGCGATGCGACACCGAGACACCTTTCGGTGTTCCGGTCGACCCTGATGTGTAGATCATCCATGCGGGTTGGTCCAGATGAACCGGGCTACGCAGCTCGTCGGCCCGCACGGCATCCTCGCCCATCGGCTGGATGCGCGCGGTGAACTCGGCATCGTCGAGTACCAGCCACTGTGCGCCGTCCGGCAATTGGGCTCGATGTGCGGCCACGGTGAGTCCGAGCACCGCGCCGGAATCGGTGAGCATGTGCTCGATGCGCTCGGCCGGGTAGTTCGGATCGACAGGCAGGAAAGCAGCACCGGCCTTGGCCGCCGCCCACATGCCGGTGAGCAGTTCGGCCCCGCGGGTGAGACCGAGCGCGACCACGGTTTCCGGCCCGGCACCGGCACCGATCAGGACTCGAGCGAGCTTGTTGGCGCGGGCGTCCAGCGCGCGGTAGGTAGTGGTGCGCCCGTCGACGACGAGCGCAGGTCGCTCCGGATGCGTCGACGCCGACGCAGCCAGGACCTGCGCGAGCGTCATGGTCCCGCCGCCGGCGGGCCCGCGCACGGGAACCAGTGTCTCGCGCTCGGATTCCTCGAGCACATCGATATCGGAGATTGCCTGGTCACTGTCGGCGACCACCGCGTTCAGCACGCGCTGCCACCGGGCCACCAGTGTCGCCGCGGTGGCCGCGTCGAACAGGTCCGTCGCGTAGGACAGCACGCCGCTCAGCCCGGCCGGTTCGGTCCCCGAGAGATGTTCTCGCAGATCGAGAGTCAGGTCGAACTGCGCGGCGTCCCGGTCGAGGTTCTCGACCTCGATGCGCAGACCGGGCAATTCGAGGGTCGGCTCGACGAAGTTCTGTAGCGACAGCGATACCTGGAAGATGGGGTGGTGCGCCGTCGACCGCGTCGGATTCAGCACCTGGACGAGCCGTTCGAACGGCACATCGGCGTTGCCGAACGCGTCGAGGTCGGTCGAGCGCACCGTCGCGAGGAACTCACGGAAGCCCGTGCTCGGATCGACCGATGTGCGCAGGGCAAGGGTGTTGACGAACATGCCGACCAGCCCGTCGAGGGCCGCCTCGCCGCGACCGGCGATCGCTGTGCCGATCACTACGTCGTCGGTGCCGCCGAGGCGGGCGAGCAGCACCGCGAGCGCGGCGTGCACAACCATGAACAGGCTGACGTCGGCCGTGGCCGCGAGTTCGCCCATGGCCCGATGCAGTGCCGCGTCGATCTCGAAATCCACATCGGCGCTGTGCATTGTCTGCACGGCGGGCCGCGGTCGGTCGGCGGGGAGTTCGAGCAGGTCGGGTGCGCCGGTCAGCGCGCCGGTCCAGTAACCGATCTGGCGCGCGGCCATCGACTCGGGATCGCGCTCGTCACCGAGCAGCTCTCGGTGCCAGAGCGCGTAGTCGGCATACTGCACGGCCGGTGGCGGTCCCGCCGTGCCCGCGGCATAGGCGGTCATCAGGTCACCGGCCAGCGGCGCCATCGACGAACCATCGGCGCTGATGTGTTGGACCACGAGGACCACCACGAGGACCTCGGGCGCGACACGCAGCAATCCAACCCGCAGCGGCGGCGCGGTGCCGATGTCGAATCCGGTACCGGTCAGCTCGGCGAACCGATTATGCAGCGGCACACCGTCTTCGGTGTCTACCACGGTGAGCGCGGGCAGCGCTGCCGCACCACGCAAAACCACCTGCCGCGGCCCCTCCGCGTCGGCGGGATACACGGTGCGCAGACTTTCGTGCCGGTCGACGACATCGGCCACCGCCACCCGCAAGGCATCGATATCGAGCGTGCCGGTGAGCCGCAGCGCCACCGCGATGTTGTAGGCGGGTGAACCGGGATCCAACTGATTGAGCACCCACATGCGCTGTTGCGCGGGCGACAACGGAATCCGGTCCGGCCGGATCCGCGGCGCGAGCACGAACCTGCTCCGATCGCCATCGGCGGCGGGCACGATCCGCGCGGAAAGCTGGGCGATGGTCGGGGCATCGAAGAGGTCGCGCAGTGCAATCCGCGCGCCGAGTGCCGCATTGATCCTGGCGACGACCCGGGTTGCGCTCAGTGAGTTGCCGCCGAGCTCGAAGAACGATTCGTCGATGCTGACCCGCTCGGTGTCGAGCACGTCGGCGAACACCTCCGCGACGGCCTGCTCGACGGGTGTGCGCGGCGCGAGATAGGCCCGTCGCGAGACCGAGAAATCGGGCACCGGCAGCGCGTTGCGGTCCAGCTTGCCCACCGGGGTCAGCGGAACCTCGTCGAGTGCGATGAGATAGCCGGGGACCATATACCCGGGCAGGGTGGTGGCGATCTGGTTGCGCAACTGCTCGGTGTCCAGCTCCACCCCGGCGACGGGAACCACATAGGACACCAGCACGGTCTCTCCCGCCGGTCCGGTGCGGCCGATCGTCGCCGCGTATTCCACCCGTTCGTCGGCGGTGAGCACCGCATCGATCTCGCCGAGTTCGATACGCAGGCCGCGAATCTTCACCTGGAAGTCGCTGCGGCCCTGGTAGTCCAGCTCACCAGGCTTATCCGGCACCCATCGCACCATGTCACCGGTGCGGTACATCCGCTCCCCCGGCGCACCGTACGGGTTGGCGACGAATCGTCCCGCGGTCATCGAGAACCGATTGAAGTAGCCGCGCGCCAGGGCCGGCCCCGCCAGGTACAGCTCACCGGTGATGCCGACCGGGACGGGACGCAGCCATGGGTCGAGCACCATCACCGCCGCGCCCTGAACCGGTCCGCCGATGGTGACCGGTTCGCCGATTCGAAGCTCGCTCGGTCCTGTCGCCCAGATGCTGAATTCCGTTGGGCCGTACAGGTTCACCAGTCGGCGACCCGGTGCCCACTGGGCCGTCAGCTCCGGACTGATCGCCTCACCGGCCACCGACAGCATGCGCAGCTCGATGAGGTCGCTGGGATCCATGGTGGCGAGCACCGACGGCGTGATGACCGCATGGGTGATCTTTTCGTCGCGGATCAAGTGCTCGAGCGCACTGCCGCCGTACACATCCGGCGGTGACAGCACCAGCTTCGCGCCGGTTGCGTGCGCCATCAGCAGCTCGAACACCGATGCGTCGAAACTCGGTGAAGCGACCTGCAATACGCGTGCGGTCGGGTCGAGATCGAGCGAATTGCTCTGGGTCGTCACCAGGTTCGCCAGGCCGCGATGGCTCAGCAACACAGCCTTCGGCTTCCCGGTGGAACCCGAGGTGTAGATCAGGTAGGCGATCTGCTCGATGTCGATGGCGCGGCCACGATCCGCGTCGGTGATGGGCGCGTCGGAAACCGTCATCACCTTGCGGATGGTGTTGAGATCGTCCAGCAGCAGCCAGTCGATGGTGCCGGGCAAGGTGTCGCCGGTCGCGCAGACCGTCACGCCGATCGGCGCTTTGGAGTCGGTGAGGATGTGCTCGATCCGCTCCGGCGGATAGCTCGGGTCCAATGGCGCGAAGGCCGCGCCGGTCTTGGCCAGCGCCCACACCGCGACCACCGACTCCACCGAGCGGGTGAGCGCGAGCACGACGAACACTTCGGGGCCGACACCGCGACGCAGCAGTACCCTGGCGAATCGGTTCGACCAGGCATCGAGTTCGCGGTAGGTCATGGACACGCCGCCGGCACTGACAGCAGTGGCATCAGGGGCGATGGCCGCACCGGAGGTCAGGATGTCGGGCAGCGTGCGCAGCGGCATCGGGGCGGCCCCGCGGACCGGCAGCAAGGCAGCGCGTTCGTCGCGATCGCAGTGCTGCACCAGTGCCACCGCCTGCTGCGGCTTTTCGGCGATCTGTGTCAGCAGCAGCACAAAGCGGTCGAGCAACCGGCGCGCCGCGGGCGCCGCCAGCTGGTCGGCCATGAACTTCACGGTGATCCGCATGCTGTCGCCCGCAGGCCCGCCGGGCAGCGGAATGACCATGAGGTTCAACGGATACGGCGTCGCGTCGGTCCCCGTCACATCGAGCACCCGCATGCCCGCGATATCCAGCGACTGCGACAGCACCTCCCGATCGATCGGGTAGGACTCGAAAACGGTGAGCGTGTCGAACAGTTCGGCAAGCCCCACGGCCTGATGGATCGCGGCGAGCCCGACATGCTGGTGATCCAGCAGCCGCGCCTGCTCGGACTGGACGCGAGCCAGCAGATCGACGACCCGCTCGCCCGGCTCGAGGCGCACCCGCACCGGCAGCGTGTTGATGAACAGTCCGACCATGTCCTCGACGCCCGCCAGCTGCGGCGGCCGGCCGGAGACCGTGCCGCCGAACACCACATCGCTCCGGCCGGTCACCATCGCGAGCAGCAGCGCCCACGCGACCTGCACCGAGGTGTTGACCGTCGCGCCCGCCTCGCGCGCTGACTTCTCCAGCCGCGCCACGGAATCGGCGGGCAGATCCACCGAAACCATGCCGGATTCGGTGGATTCGATCCCTGCCAGTGTCGGCACCGCGCGCGTCGGGGCGTCGATCCCGGCCAGCGACTGCTGCCACGCCGCGATCGAGGCCGCGCTGTCCTGTCTGTCGAGCCAGGACAGGAACTCTCGGTAGGAGGGGGCGGGCGGCAGCGCGGGGAGCTGCCCTGCCGCGCCGGCGGTGATGTAGATCGCCAGTAGCTCGCGCACCAGCAGCGGGGTCGACCACCCGTCGAGCACCAGGTGGTGATTCGTCATCACCAGCGTGTAGTCCTCGGCGGCGGTCCTGACGAGGGTGAAGCGCAGCAACGGCGGACGGGTGAGGTCGAAGCGAGTGCTCGCGTCGACCTCGATGAGGCGTTCCAGTTCGCGTTCTCGTTCGGCGTTGTCGGTGATCGCGCTCAGATCCAGGTCGTACCACCGTATCTCGGCGGTCGCGAGCACGAGCTGGCGTGGACCGTCGTCGGTATCCACATAGGCGACCCGCAGATTCTCGTGCCGTTCGACCAATGCCTGTGCGGCCGAACGCAAACGGGCCGCGTCGACGCGACCGGCGAGGGCGAGTCTGGTCTGCACGGTGTATCCGTCGGCGGTGTCGGAGTCGTACCAGGCGTGGAAGAGTAGGCCGTACTGCAGTGGCGAGAGCGGCCACACGTCGGTCAGATTCGGGTAGCTCTGCTCCCAGCCGTCCAGCTGGCCTGCGGTCACCCCGACGAGGTCGAAATCCGACGGTGTGTGGCCGCCCGCACCTGCGGTCCGCGCATGCGCGGCCAGGGCGCGCAGGGCGTCCGCCCAGAGCTCGGCGAGCTCACGCACCTGTGCCTCGTCGAGAATCCGTGACGCGTAGCCCCAGGTCGCCTCGAGCTCGGTGTCGCCCATGATGGCGTTGATGTCGACGACAGCCGCCAAGGGCGTGCGGTCGTCGTTGGTCGCGGCGAATCGCTCCGGCTGCCAGGTTGCGCCCGCGCCTCCGGTTGCCGCGCGTCCGAGATAGTTGAAGCTGATCTGTGGGGTCCCGGTATCTGTCAGGGCTGCAGCGGTTTCCGGATTCAGATAGCGCAGCATGCCGTAGCCGACGCCCTTGTCCGGAATCGCGCGCAACTGTTCCTTTGCGGCCTTTATGGCGGCCCCCGCGGCGGGGCCGCCCGCGAAGGCGTCGTCGAGGTCGATGCCGGTCAGGTCGATCGCGACCGGATAGACACTGGTGAACCAGCCAACGGTGCGGTCGACGGCGGCGTGCGGCAGCACGGCCTCCTCGCGCCCGTGGCCCTCCAGCGTGAGCAGCACAGCCGTACGCGGACGCCAGCGGCATACGGCCATGGCGAGCGCGGTGAGCAGCGCGTCGTCGGCGCCGCAGTGGAATCGGTCCGGCACCAGTTCGAGCACGACACTCGCCACCTCGGCCGGTACCGTCGTGCGCACATCCGCCATGGTCGCGACTACGTCCAGCGCTGGATCCAGCTCGCGGGCACCGAGTTCCTGATCGGGAGTGGCCAGAATCCGCTGCCACACCGGGAGCTCACCGGCTCGGCCGACCGCGACCTCGACCTGGCCGTGCGCCCAGCGCCGCATCGACGTGCCGACCGGCTCCAGCTTCCCGCCGATCATGGCAGTGACCAAGTCCGGCAACAGAATTCGCCACGACACCCCGTCGACCACAAGATGGTGCAGCACCAGCCACAGCCGCGGATCCACGTCCGGTGACTCGATCAGTACCACGCGCGCCACGACGCCCGCGGCCGGATCGAGCAGATCGGCCGCGCGCTGCAACTCGCGCTCGTAGGTCTCGGTCGGATCCGAACCGGCGGCGACGACGTCGATGAGGTTGTCGGCATCGACCGAACCAGCCGCGCCGACAACCCATTCCCAGCCCGCCGCCGATTGTCGCAGGGTGCTGCGTAGCACATCGTGGTGATCGATGAGCGTCGCCAGGGCCTTGGTCAGCTGTGCTCGCTCGACGCCGCGGGGCAGGCCGACCAGTACGGCCTGACTGAACCGCTGCCACGGCTCGCCGTGCTGCAGCATCGCGTGCACGATCGGCGTGAGCTCGACCGGGCCGACACCGCCACCGGGCAGTTCGCGCACCTGATGTGCGGCCGCGTCGGTGGCGACGGCGGCCAGTCCGGCAACGGTCTTGCGCTCGAACACATCTCGCGCGCTGAACGACAGACCTGCCGCCCGTGCCCGTGACACCAGCTGAATGGACACGATGCTGTCGCCGCCGAGCGCGAAGAAGTTCTCGTCGACACCCACCTCGTCCAACCCGAGCACCTCGGCGAACAGCGGTGCGAGAACTTCTTCGTTCGGTGTGCTCGGCGCGCGCTTCACAGCTCTGCGAGCGGTGAAATCCGGAGCGGGCAGCGCCCGTCGATCCACCTTGCCGACCGGGGTGAGCGGCAAGCTGTCGAGCAGCATGATGACAGTCGGCACCATGTGGGCCGGAAGTGTCTCGCCGACAAATGTTTTCAATTCCTCGGGGTGCACCCGCGTGCCCGGCTTCGCCAGCACATACGACACCAGCGCGGTGGCTCCGGACGGTGTCGTCGCGCCGATGGTGAGGGTGAAGTCGATGTCGGGGTGGCGCTGCAGCGCGGCGTCCACCTCACCGAGTTCGATGCGGAAACCGCGCACCTTCACCTGGAAGTCGCTGCGCCCCGCATAGTCCAGCTCGAGCCGCCCCGCACGCCGATGCCAGCGCGCCAGATCTCCGGTGCGGTACATGCGAGCGCCCGGCTCGTACGGGTTGGCGACGAATCGGCTCGCGGTGAGCCCGTTGCGCTGGTGGTAGCCACGGGCGACGCCGTCGCCTGCCAAATACAGCTCCCCGATCGTGCCGGTGGCCACCGGCCGCAACCAGGGATCGAGCACGACGGCCGAGACGCCACGCATCAGGCTGCCGATCGTGACGGGTGCGTCCGGCGCCATCGGTGCGCTCAGGGTCGTGGTGACAGTGGTTTCGGTGGGCCCGTACCCGTTCAACAGTCTGCGATCCGACCACTTCGCCACCAACTCCGGCGGGCAGGCGTCGCCGCCGACGATGACGGTGCGCAGCGCGGGCAGGGTCGCGGGATCGAGCGAACCCACCACGGCGGGAGTCACATTCAGATGGGTAACGCCGTGCGTGCGCAGCACCTGCGCCATATCCTCGCCCGCGTATGCCGACGGCGGCACCACCGCGACCGTCGCGCCGACGGCGAAGGCGACGAGCAGTTCCTCCACTGAAATATCGAAACTCGGCGAGACAGCATGCGCCACAACGGAATCAGCCGTCACACCGAAGCTGGAGCCGGAGCCGGTAGCCAGATTCGCCAGCCCACGATGCGACACCATGACTCCCTTGGGCAGGCCCGTCGATCCCGAGGTGTAGATGACGTAGGCGGTCTGGTCGAGCAGCACGGGCGCGGTGCGCTCCGCATCGGTGATCGGCGACGAATCCCGCATCGCGGCCATGCGATCGGTCGCGTCGTCGTCCATGATCAACCAGATCACCCGGTCCGGCAGCGATTCCCGTGCCGCGGCGACGGTGAGACCGGCGACGATCCCGCTGTCGCCGACCATGTGCTGGATACGGTCCGCGGGATAGTTCGGGTCGATCGGCACGAACGCCGCACCGGTCTTGGCCACCGCCCACAACCCGACCACGGAATCCAGCGAGCGCGGAATCGAGATCGCCACCGTGCGCTCCGGGCCCGCACCCGCCGCGATCAGCAGGCGGGCCAACCTATTCGAGTGTTCGTCGAGCTCACGGTAGGTCATCGCGACCTCGCCCGCCCGGATGGCGACCGCGCCGGGTTCGATAGCAGCGCCCGCGGCCAGGATGTCCGGAAGCGTTTGCGGCGCAACCCCGTTCGGACCATACGCGGGAACCAGCTCGGCCTGCTCGGCCTCGGAAACGACCTGCACCGTAGACAGCGCCGCATCCGCGCCCGCTGCGAGGAAGCGGGACAGGAAAGCGCCGAAACGGCCGTGGTGTGCGACCAGCTCGGTGTCACTGTAGAGATTCGGGTTGGCCTGGAAATCGATGTGGGTGCGCTCGCCCGCCACGCCGGGATACACGTTGACGAACAGGTCTTCGATCATCCCGGAGGTGAGCACATGCAGGCGACCGGTGACCGACCCGAGGCGGATCCGGGAGTCCATCATCATCAGGTTCACCGTCGGACCGAACGAGGCCGCCTCGTCCAGCGCCCAGCCGAGATCGCGGACGATGTCTTCCTGCCGATAGCGCGGTCGCCGCAGCGCGCCGGTGAGCTCGCTCTGCGTCGCCCGGATCAGCTCGCCCACCGTCGCGGTCGGATCCAGGGTGAGGCGCAGCGGCACGACATTGGCGACCATGCCGCCCGAGCGCCGCAGCGACGCGGTCGTGCGGGCGGATACCGGCAGACTCAGCGCCACCTCGGGCGCACCGGTCATGGCGGCGAGATACGCGGCGAACGCGGCCACGATCACCGGTGCCATGCTCGACGAACTCGCCTTCGCGACGGCATCGAGCAGTTCGGCGGTTTCGGACGACAGTGCGCCGCTGACCAGCCGCGGGTGCGCGTCGACCGCGGCGAAGCGGCCCGCAAGGTTCACCGGCTCCGCCATCCCGGCCAGGTGTTCACGCCAGTACTGCCGGTCGGCCTCGAAACGCCCCGAGTCGCGATAGGCCACGTCCGCGTCGACGATCTTGCGCAGGTCCTCGGCCTTGCCTTCTGGTGGCTGCTGCCCCTCGATGGCCGCGTTGTAGAGATCCATCGTGCGCTGCAGCATGGTGATCGCACCGACGCCGTCGAGCACGATGTGATGGATTCGCGAATACCAGTACCAGTGGTCGTCGGCGAGGCGCAGCATCGTGACCTCGCACAGCCGATCGCGCAGCAGGTCGAGCGGCGCGGTGTACTCCGCCCGCATCCACGCCTGCGCCGCCGCCGCCGGATCGGGTTCGGCGCGCAGGTCGTGGATGGTGGTGCGGTCGTCCAAGGTGGTGTCGATGACCTGGAACGGGGCGTCGTCGACCTCGATCAGGCGCAGATAGCCGGTACCGAACTCGCGCCCGGCCCGACGCGCCGAATCTGCCAGTATGTCGACGTCGACCGATCCGACGAATTCGACGTACTGGGCGATGGAAATCGGGTTGTCACCAGCAAAATGCTGGGCGAACCAGATTCCGCGTTGGGCCGCGGACAGCGCGAACGCACCCGCGGGCAAACCGTTGCTCGCCACGATGGGCGAGCGGGATTGCTGCTGCATGGGTATTCCTGCATGCTGATCGTGGACCTCGGTCCGCTGGTCGAGCAATGGTCGATCCTCGGTGCTCGCCTCGCGTCAGCCGACCAGGCCAGGCCACATCGAAACGACTGCTGATACGGATGATTCGACCGGCTTGCACATCGCTATTTTCCCCTCGATGGTGTCGACAGGTGGCGTCTTCGGAATGTTGGTGATCTCGGCACCATCGGGCATGAGTTGTCGGTGCCCTCCCCTATCCCAGCTGGCGAGGGCTATCGGCGAAGCGCCTCGTTTCCCCAGCTCACAGCGTTGAATAGCGAAATCCTGATGGCGAGAAGCCGGGCGGATCCCGGCGTGGAAGCCGAGATCCGCCCGTAGGTGACAAGTCGGATCAAGCGATCTCGAGCACGATGCCGCGGTCCGCGTCGGTAATGGGCGCGTCGGAACCGGTCATGTAATGCACCAGGGTCGAGCGGTCGTCGAGCATGAGCCAGTTGAGCGAATCGGCGAGCTCGCCGCGCAGCGCCTTGGTCGTCACACCGAGGGTGGCGCCGTGGACGGCCGTTCCGGGAGCGACCGCGACGGCGACTGCGCCGGTCTTGGCGATGGCCCACTCGGTCACGGTGGCCTCGACCGCGGGGGTGACGGCCACCGCGACGCGGACACCAGGGCCTGCGCCGCGGGCAAGCAGCAGCCGGGCCAGACGGTTCGACCAGAGGTCGAGCTCACGATAGGTGAGCTCGCAGTCGGCGGCGGACACGGCGACGGCGGTCGGATCGTTCACGGCATGCGCGGACACAGCGCTCGGCCGCAGCTGGACAACTGTTTCAGCAGGCGATTCGATCAGCGTGGTCATGTTCGTCTCTCTCTCGAAAATCTTGGTCCGTGGCGTCTTCGGTATGCCTATAAATCTCGTCGCCGGAGCCTCATTTCGACAGGAACCCCAGTACTGGCCTCCACCCTCCGAGGGTGTGCGTTTCTCACACCTTGGTGTGACGTCCACGAGTGGACCTGCCTCCTACGTGTCGTGTAGTAGACGGGTACCGTGGTAGCCGTGTCCGCTCCACCTCGCCGCTCGGCACACAATCGCCCAGCCCTTATTGCGCTGGTGATCGTTGCTGCCCTCGGCTGTCTGGCCCTCGGCTGGTGGCAGTGGCAGCGGTTCGAGTCCGCGAGCGGCACCGGCCAGAACCTCGGTTATGCGCTGCAGTGGCCGCTGTTCGCCGGATTCGCGGTGTTCGCCTACTTCCGTTTCGTGCGCCTGGAACGCGAAGCCGAGACCGGAGACCATGCGGAGCAGGCGCCTGCAAAGCCGAAGCGGGCCCCGAAACCCGTTGCGCCACGAGAGATTCCGGAAGGGTTGCTGCCGGAACGGCCGAAGGCCGTTCGCGACGAAGACCCAGTGCTCGCCGAGTACAACAGGTATCTCGCCGAGCTACACGCCAATGACATCGACCAGCACGTCCGCGAGGCGGGCCTGCGTGCCCGCGATACCGAGAGGAGCGCCGGTTGACCACCAGCGAGAACTCGACCGAGCCCACCCTGACCGAAAGCGCGCCGGCGGCCGCCGGCGCCCCGACGAACATCGGCAAGATCACGGGCGCGCTGCTGCGTTATCGGGTGCTCGCGTGGGTCACCGGTCTCTGGTTGTTGCTGCTGACCGGCGAAATCATCGCCAAATACGGCTTCGACGTGCACACCCCGAGTTGGATCGCCGTCGTGCACGGCTGGGTGTATTTCGCCTACCTGCTGGTCACCGCCGACCTCGCGGTCAAGGTCCGCTGGCCGCTGCTGCGCACCGTCGGCACCCTGATCGCGGGCACCGTCCCGCTGCTGTCCTTCTTCGTCGAGCATGTCAACGCCAAGAAGGTCAAGGCGGACTTCAACCTCTGACCCGCGGGCGAATCAGTCCGCGAGCGCGGCGAGCGCGGGAACCAACTGGGCCAATGCGCGCCCACGATGCGAGACCGCGTTCTTCTGCTCGGGCGTGAGCTGCGCGGCGGTGCCGACCCCACCCGCGGGAACGAACAGCGGGTCGTAGCCGAAACCGCCGTCGCCGACGGATTTGCGCGCGATCGAGCCGGGCCATTCGCCGCGAACCACGATCTCGCTCCCACCGGGAACCACCAACGCGCATGCGGAGACGAACTGCGCACCACGCCGCTCGTCGGGCACATCGCCGAGTTGAGCAAGCAATAGCTCATTGTTGGCCGCGTCCTCGCCGTGGCCACCGGACCAGCGCGCCGACAGCACGCCGGGCATCCCGTTCAACGCATCCACCGCGATACCGGAATCATCTGCGACACAAGCCAATCCGGTAGCCACGGCACCGTCGCGCGCCTTCGCCAGCGCGTTCTCCTCGAACGTCGCGCCGGTCTCGGGCGCCTCGTCGTAAGCGGGCACATCGTCGAGCCCGACGATCTCGATGCCCGCGACACCGGCGTCGTCGAGGATGCGCCGCAGCTCGTTCAGCTTCTTGGCATTACGGCTGGCAACCAGAACGCGTCGAGTCATTACTTCTTCTTGGACTCGGTCGGCTCGGGCAGCACGCCAGGATAGGGCAGCGCCAGCGCCTCTTTCTGCACGGCGAACAGCTGCTCGCAACCGGCGAGCGCCGAGTCGAGCATCTTGTCCAGGGTGGAGCGCGGGAACGTCGCGCCCTCGCCGGTGCCCTGGATTTCCACCAGGGTGCCGGTGTCGGTGGCGACCACGTTCATGTCGACCTCAGCGCGCGAATCCTCTTCGTAGGGCAGGTCCAGGCGTACCCGGCCGTCCACGACGCCGACGCTCACCGCGGCGATCGCACACGAGATCGGCTGCGGATCGTTGAGTCTGCCTGCAGCGGCCAGATAGGTGACCGCATCCGAGAGCGCCACGTACGCGCCGGTGATGGCGGCAGTCCTGGTACCGCCATCGGCCTGCAGCACATCACAGTCGAGGGCGATGGTGTTCTCACCGATAGCCGCGAGGTCGATGCAAGCACGCAGCGATCGACCGATCAGCCGGCTGATCTCCTGCGTGCGGCCGCCGACCTTGCCCTTGACCGATTCCCGCCCGCTGCGGGTGTGAGTGGCCGCGGGCAGCATCGCGTATTCGGCGGTCAGCCAACCGAGGCCGGAGTCGCGCCGCCACGGCGGCACACCGTCGGTGACACTCGCGGTGCACATCACGCGGGTCTGCCCGAACTCCACCAGCACCGAACCGGCTGGGTGTGCGGTGAATCCACGGGTGATCCGTACCTCGCGGAGTTGATCGTCCGCCCTGCCATCGGCTCGTCTCGACACGGGCCCAGCCTACTGTGTTTGATTTGCAGCGCCTGCGGCACTGCGTGTTCGCGGCCCCGAAGGCTCGCGTCCGAGCGGCCGAGACTCGCGACTTCGTCGCATGCGCTTCGGCCACTCGGACGCGAGCCGGCCGCGAACGGTCGCTCGTAAGACTCGCTCCGTGGTGGGTGCTTTGGTGGGGAAGCTCGCGACTTTGGTGCGCTGTATCGGTTGTGTGGGTGCCAGCTGCGCGCGGTCGCTCGTAAGACTCGCTCCGTGGTGGGTGCTTTGGTGGGGAAGCTCGCGACTTTGGTGCGCTGTATCGGTTGTGTGGGTGCCAGCTGCGCGCGGTCGCTCGTAAGACTCGCTCCGTGGTGGGTGCTTTGGTGGGGAAGCTCGCGACTTTGGTGCGCTGTATCGGTTGTGTGGGTGCCAGCTGCGCGCGGTCGCTCGTAAGACTCGCTCCGTGGTGGGTGCGTTGGTGGGGAAGCTCGCGACTTTGGTGCGCTGTATCGGTTGTGTGGGTGCCGGCTGCGCGCGGTCGCTCGTAAGACTCGCTCCGCAGTGGTTGGGCCGGAGGGGGAATCCGGGCGTTGGACGTACGGTCAGATGTCGAAGGTTTCCCCGGGTGCGACCGCATGCACCGGGCCGGAGAATTGCGCCTTCGCCTCGGCGATGACGTCCTCACGGGAGGTCCACGGCGGGATATGGGTGAGCAGCAGCTCTTTCACCCCGGCCTGGGCCGCGATCATGCCCGCCTCGGTGCCCGAAAGGTGAATCCCGGGAGGCCGATTCGCCGGATCGTGCGTCCACGAGGCCTCGGCCATCAGAATGTCGGCGTCCTGGGCCAGTTCCTGAACAGCCCCGCACATCGCGGTGTCACCGGTATAGACGAAGGTCCGGCCGGCGGCGGTGACGATCCGCAGCCCATAGGACTCCGGCGGGTGGTACATCCGCCGCGCCGTCACCGTATGTCCTGGCCCGAACTCGACCGCCTCGCCTTCACCCCAGGCCCGATGATCGATGACATCCGACCAGTCGTCGCATTCCCCGCCGATCTCCGCGGAGGCATTGCCGATGCGCAACGCGCTGTCGGAAGGACCGCGCACGATCGCCTTCCCCACCGGTGGCGTCGGATGGTAGCGCCGCCACACCAGCAGTCCGGGCAGATCGAGGCAATGATCCGCGTGCAGGTGGGTCAGGAAGATATCGACCTCACCGGGATCGGCGTGGCGCTGCAATGCGCCGAGCACGCCGGGTCCGAAATCGATCACCACCGGCCGCATATCGGGGCCGCTCAGCAGGTACCCCGACGCAGGGGCGTCCGGGCCGGACACGCTGCCCGAGCACCCGAGGACGGTAAGGCGCATTCCCCCATGCTGCCACGACGAATTCTCGCTCAAGGAAGGATCCCCCACATTTCCCGACGCGCCGCACGCTCACCGTGGCGACGCACTGACTCCGGCTCGATCCCCGCGACGGTGTCGACGTTCATCACCAGAGAGTACCCAGCCCGCCAGCACTCCACCCATCGCCCCGAAAAGATGTCCCTGCCAAGAGATTCCAGGTTGTCCGGGTAATACGCCCCACAACAGCGACCCGTACACGGCCAAAACGACGAGTCCGACCACGATTTGCGCGATACTGCGGGCGAACCAGCCGCGCGAGATCAGGAAGGTCAACCAGCCGAAAACCAGGGCGGACGCACCGAGATGCACCGATCCGCTTGCTCCGGTGAGCCAGGTTCCGATCCCGGCCACGACCCAGATGACCGCGGTGGCGGCCAGCCCACGCCCGATCCCCGCGAGCAGCGTCAGGAAGCCCAGCACCAGCACCGGCAGGGTGTTGCCGATCAGATGGTCCCAGCCGCCGTGCAGGACGGGAGCCCACAGGATGCCCCACAGGCCGTCCGCGGTGCGCGGCTCGATGCCCGCGCGATCGAGCTGGGTGTCGTCGAGTTGATCGACACCCTCGATGCCGTACAGCAGCACGACGAATCCGGATATCAGAACTCCGGCGCGCAGCCAGAGCTGTTTGACCACCCCGAGGTTGCCGGAGGTCTCGGCCGGGCTCGGCGCAGGCGATCCCGGCAGCGGCGCGCTCGGTGGAGTCGAGCCCACCGGGTTACCCAGCTGCGCGCGCAGCGCGGCAATCCGATCCGGATCGAACGACGATCCGATTCCCGCACCGCCGGTCATCGCAACCTCCTCGTCGAGCAAGGCATCGCGGTCGCGAAGGTCCGATCGCGAGCCGGTGCCCCGCCTCTTCGAGAGTACCGGTGCATATCGCCACCAAGCGGTAGGCAAGACCGAAAGCCCCTGGTCGACGCGACGGCGAGTCAGGCCCAGAGTTGGCCTTCGAGGCGTTGCTCCGCCTCTTCGAGCGTGCCGTCGTAAGCACCGGTCGAGAGGTACTTCCAGCCGCCGTCGGCCACCACGAAAGCAATGTCCGCGCGGCCGCCTGCCTTGAGGACCTTGCGCGCGACCCCGAGCGCGGCGTGCAGAATCGCGCCGGTCGAGATGCCCGCGAAAATGCCCTCCTCCAGGACCAATTCGCGGGTGCGCTTGACCGCGTCGAACGGGCCGACCGAGAACCGGGAGGTCAGCACGGACTCGTCGTAGAGCTCCGGGATGAAGCCCTCGTCGATATTGCGCAGTCCGTAGACGAGTTCGCCGTAGCGCGGCTCCGCGGCGACGATCTCGATATCGGGCACCTGCTCGCGGAGAAAACGCCCGGTCCCCATCAGGGTTCCGGTGGTGCCGAGCCCGGCGACGAAATGGGTGATCTCCGGCAGATCGGCCAGGATCTCCGGGCCGGTCGTCTCATAGTGCGCCAGCGCGTTGGCGGGGTTGCCGTACTGGTAGAGCATCACCCAGTCCGGATTCTCGGCCGCGATCCGCTTGGCCTTGGCCACCGCCTGATTCGAGCCACCGGCGGCCGGGGAATCGATGATCTGCGCACCGAACATGGTCAGCAGCTGACGCCGCTCCACCGAGGTGTTCTCCGGCATCACGCAGACCAGCCGGTAGCCCTTGAGCTTGGCTGCCATCGCCAGCGAGATCCCGGTATTGCCGCTGGTCGGCTCCAGAATCGTGCAGCCCGGCGTCAGCAGACCGTCGGCCTCGGCCTGCTCGATCATCCGCAGGGCGGGGCGATCCTTGATCGACCCCGTCGGATTGCGATCCTCCAGCTTGGCCCACAACCGCACCGGGTTCTCGCCGTCCCACCGCGGAGACAGGTTGCGCAGTCCGACCAGCGGGGTGTTACCCAGCGTCGCGATCAGCGATTCATAGCGCGCCACGGGGTCGCTCAGCCGCCCGCGACGGCAGGCAGGATGGTCACCGAGGCATCCGCGGGCACCTCGGCCGCGAGGCCACCGGAGAAGCGCACGTCCTCGTCGTCGACGTAGATGTTGACGTAGCGGTTCAGTTTGCCGTCCTTGAGCAGCCGCTCGGCCAGGCCGGGGTGGTTGGTCTCCAGATCGGCGATCAGTGCGGACAATGTGGCGCCATTGGCCTCGACCCGCTTCTCACCGCCGGTCAGGCCACGCATGATCGTCGGGATGGACACGGTTACCGACATGGGGACTCCTCGATTTCGACAAATAAGGGGAAGGGGCTAGGCG
Organism: Nocardia sp. NBC_00403; assembly: GCF_036046055.1. Lineage (NCBI taxonomy): Bacteria > Bacillati > Actinomycetota > Actinomycetes > Mycobacteriales > Nocardiaceae > Nocardia > Nocardia sp. NBC_00403. The sequence goes on along the minus strand of NZ_CP107939.1, from coordinate 2,663,050 downwards.
GGGGCGTAGGCGTCGACGATCTGCACGGGCTCCTCGGTGACCTCGCCGTCGAGAATCCGGTAGCTGCGCAACTCGTGCTGCTCGGGATCGCGGGTGGAGATCAGCACGTAGTGCGCATTCGGCTCGGACGCGTAGGACACATCGGTGCGGCTGGGGTAGGCCTCGGTCGCGGTGTGCGAGTGATAGATCACCACCGGCTCCTCGTCGGCACTGTCCATCTCGCGCCACACCTTCAGCTGCTCACCGGAGTCGAACCGATAGAAGGTCGGCGAGCGCTCGGCGTTGACCATGGCCAGGAATCGCTCCGGCCGGTCGGAGCCTTCCGGCCCCGAGATGACGCCGCAGGCCTCGTCCGGGTGATCGGCGCGGGCATGCGCCACCATCGCCTCGACAAGGTCGGCCCTGATCACCAGCACGAGTCAAACCCTTCCGCAAATTCGGCGTAGCAGTCGCCGACCTATCGCACTCGACAACGAGCCAGAATATTCGGCTATTCCCCGGCGGCTGCGAACAGGTCGGAGTATGCGGGAATCCCGGCGATGGATCGGGCGGCCAGGATGGCGTCCACGATCGCGCGTTCCACGCAGACCGCGGCGGCCGTGCACACTTCGTCGAGCACCAGCAGGTCCTGCGGAAACGCGGGCGGCAGCGGGAAGGTCGCCGGTCGCGCGGTTCCGGTGGCCAACGCGAACAAGGTGTCGCCGTCCAGCGGGGAATGCGCCGGGCGGATCGCGCGGGCGATACCGTCGTGCGCGGTGGCCGCCATCCGGCGGCAGCCCGCCGGATCCAGCGGCGCATCGGTGGCAACGACGCCGATGGTCGTATTGAGGACGGTGCCTTTGACCGCGAGCGCGTTAGCCCTTGCCAGCGCCTCGGGGTCGGCGGGGCGCAGCCCGAAGTATTCGGGACCATCGGTCCCGGTCCCCCACGGCAAACCGGTGCGGGGATCGAACACCGAGCCGACCGGATTGGCCACGATGAGCGCGGCAACCGTCACGCCCGTGTCGAGCACCACACTCGCGGTGCCGACGCCGCCCTTGATCGATCCGGCCCGCGCGCCGACACCCGCACCGACCGTACCGCGCTCGAACTCGACCGCGGCGGCATCCGAGGCCAGGTACCCGAACTCGGCGGTGGGCCGAATCCCCCAGTCCCCCACCGGAAGATCGAAGATCACCGCACCGGGCACGATGGGCACCACCCGGCTCGGGTCGGCAGGATCCATCGGGATGCCGTCGCCGTTCTCCTCCAGCCAGCGCATCACGCCGTCGGCGGCCGCGAGGCCGTAGGCGCTGCCGCCGGAGAGCAGGATCGAATTCACCTGTCGCACAGTGTTTGCCGGGTCGAGCAGATCGGTCTCCCGGGTGCCGGGCCCGCCACCGCGCACATCGACGGCAGCGGTCGCACCGTCCGGCGCGCGGACCACGGTGCAGCCGGTCGCCGCACCGGAGCCGAGCGTCGCGTCCGGATCGAGCTCGTGATGGTGCCCCACCAGCAGCCCGGGCACATCGGTGATCGAATTACGTTGTCCGGGTCGGCCGTTCATAACAACACCTCCTGGCTGTCGGTCACGGAATCGTCTCCGTTGCGGCGAAGTGGTGACATCCCTCGGCCGGACGGGGTTACGGAGCGAGTGCCTGCAGCAGCGAATCCTGCATCCAGGTCAGCCAGTGGTACACATCGAGATGTGGGCCGCGCGGGTCGTCGGCTTCCAGATGATCGGGCGTATCGGCATCGATGCCGAGCACCGCGCCGAGGGCGAGTCGTACATCGGTGAGCGCGATCAACCACGCGTCGGCCTGTTCCGGGGTCAGCAGGATTCGGCCGCCGTCCGCGGGCACCGTGTTCAGCACCACCGAGCCCGCGGCCAGTTTGGCGTCGATGATCTCCGGCTCGTGCAGGCCGCGCAGCGCGCTGTTGAGATCGGCGCGATCGGCGTCGGGGGAACCGGGTTCACTGCGGTGGAAGTCCGGTAGCAGGCGGTGCAGCCGAGGGTCATCGGGCGGACTCGAATTGCCGGTACGCAGCCCGGTCAGTGCGGCGAGATCGTCTTCGGGGGCCGAATTGGCCCGTTCGGTCAGCAGCCCGGAGACCGAGCCGACCAGGGAACGCAACACGCTCGCCTCACGCGCGTCCATCTCGGAGCGCAATTTGAGGCCGCTCAGTGAGTTCTTTCGGCTCCACTTCCGCACTGACGTCAGCGTAGTCGTATTGGTCAGTCGTCCCGTTGCATGGTCGCCCAGAGTCCCGCGGCGTGCAGTCTTCTGACGTCCTGTTCCATCTTGTCCCGCGAGCCCGAGGACACCACTGCCTTGCCCTCGTTGTGCACCTGAAGCATCAGTTCGGTGGCCTTCGCCTTGGTGTAGCCGAACAGCTTCTGGAAGATGTAGGTGACGTAATGCATCAGGTTGACCGGGTCGTCCCAGACGACCGTGACCCACGGACGGTCCTCGGCCTCCAGAATCTCGGTGTACTCGACCGCCTCCGGAGTCGCCTGTGCCGCCGACAGTGCCGCGTTCGCTTCGCACAAGCCCATAACACTCAGGGTACGACTCGACCCCGAAATCACAACACCCGTCCACGATCGTTTCGACGTTCGGGAGACATCCCGACCACACCGGCCTATCATGCCCGCCACCGCTGTCTAGAGTGGCTTCGTGGACATCCGCGACGGCGTCGGCAGCACCGCACTGTTGACCGACCAGTACGAACTGACCATGCTCGCCGCCGCGCTCGCCGACGGTTCCGCGCACCGGCGCTGCACCTTCGAGGTGTTCGCCAGGCGGTTGCCGCACGGCAGGCGCTACGGTGTCGTCGCGGGCACCGGCAGGCTGCTGGAGGCGCTGGCGCACTTCCGATTCGGCGAACCGGAACTGGCGACCATCGCGGGCTTCTCGGACGCCGCGACCATCGAGTGGCTGCGCGATTACACATTCACCGGCGATATCGACGGCTACGCCGAGGGCGATCTGTATTTCCCTGGCTCACCGATTCTTTCGGTGCGTGGCAGCTTCGCGGAATGCGTCCTGCTGGAGACGCTCGCGCTCTCGATCCTCAACCACGACAGCGCCATCGCCTCGGCTGCCGCCCGCATGGTGAGCGCCGCAGGCGGGCGTCGGATGATCGAGATGGGCTCGCGGCGCGCCCACGAGCTGGCCGCACCCGCCAGCTCACGAGCCGCCTATCTTGCGGGCTTCGACGCCACCTCGAATCTGGAGGCGGTGCGCAGCTTCGGTGTGCCGGGCGCGGGCACCAGTGCGCACGCGTTCACCCTGCTGCACAGCGCTGCCGACGGCGCACACGAGGCGGCCGCGTTCCGCAGTCAGATCGACGCGCTCGGTGTCGGGACGACGCTGCTGGTGGACACCTTCGACATCACGGCGGGCGTCGCGACCGCCATCGAGGTCGCCGGCCCCGAGTTGGGTGGCGTGCGCATCGATTCCGGTGATCTCGGCGTCCTGGCCGGACAGGTGCGCGATCAGCTCGACGGCCTCGGCGCCACCAACACCCGCATCGTGGTGTCCGGCGATCTCGACGAGTACGCCATCGCCGCGCTACGGGCCGAGCCGGTCGATGTCTACGGCGTCGGCACCTCGCTGGTCACCGGTTCCGGCGCGCCGACGGCAGGCATGGTCTACAAGCTGGTCGAGGTAGACGGCCTGCCGGTGGCCAAGCGCAGCAGCCACAAGCAGTCGCGCGGCGGCACCAAGAAAGCGATCCGGCTGGCGCGGCACACCGGCACCATCGTCGAAGAGATCATCTACCCGGCCGCGGGCACCGCACCGGCCACGAACGGATTCGAGGCCCGCGAGCTGCTGGTTCCGCTGGTGCGCGGCGGCAAGGCGGTCGATGGTCTGCCGGTGCTCGCCGACAGCCGCAAACTGGTGTCGCGCGGGCTGGTCAGCCTGCCGTGGGAGGGCCTGAAGCTGTCCGACGGCGACCCGGCGATTCCGACGACATTCGTGAGCTGATCAGCGGCGGGGCTCGGACGCCCGAGCGCGGCGCTTGGTGACCCATTCGACGGTCGCCACCGCAAATGTCGCGACAAGAAATCCCTTGACCAGGAGCTTTATCCAGTCGCCCACGTCATCGGGGCGGATGCCGACCAGCAATGCGGCGACAAGGTAAACCAGATAGCCGATGAACACGGCGATCGAAACTCTGACGGTACTGCTCACGTGACCCTCCTGTGCCCGGCCCGCCCGTTCGATCAGGCGGCACAATGTAATCCGCACGCGGTAGCCCAGGCGTTCACATCCGGGGGAAAGGGAGGTCGACATGTCCCGAGCGTTGATCATCGTCGACGTGTAGAACGACTTCTGTGAGGGCGGATCACTCGCGGTCGCCGAGCGGATCAGCGATCGACCGCATGCGCGCGGCGGGCTCGAGGGCACCGTCGTCGAGTGACCACAGCCGGCGCCACGTAGCCCGACCTACCGAACGACGCGCCGAACCGGTGGCGGCGGGGCCCGCGCCCGGCTCCGGCGACCCCGATGGACGGTGATCCCTGTCGGTCCCAACCAGTAGGCTGCTCGCGTGCCCGAACTGCCGCCCACCTCCGACCTTTTGGCCACTGCCGTGCAGGCGCTCGGTGGGAAAGAGCGGGTCGGGCAGGTGACGATGGCCGCGGCGGTGGACCACGCGATCGATACCAAGGAACATCTCGCCGTGCAGGCGGGAACCGGGACCGGGAAGTCGCTGGCATACCTGGTGCCGAGCCTGCGGCACGCGGTGCGGACCGGACGGACGGTCGTGGTGTCGACCGCGACGATCGCCTTGCAGCGCCAGCTGGTCGACCGGGACCTGCCACGGCTTTCCGAGGCGCTGAGCAAGCCGCTCGGGCGCACGGCCCAGTTCGCAATCCTCAAGGGCCGCAACAACTATCTGTGCTTGAACAAGATCAATAGCGTGATCCCGGACGAGCCCGCCGAGGCAGAGCTGTTCGACGCGTTCGCGATCTCCCGGCTCGGCCGGGAGGTGCAGCGGCTCAACGAGTGGGCCTCCGACACCGAGACCGGCGATCGCGACGAACTGGCACCCGGCGTGACCGATCGCGCCTGGCGGCAGGTCAGCGTGTCGTCGCGGGAATGCCTCGGCAAGTCGCGCTGCCCGTTCGGGCAGGACTGCTTCGCCGAACGGGCGCGGGCGGAGTCGGCGCAGGCCGATGTGGTGGTGACCAATCACGCCCTGCTCGCCATCGACGCGATCAGCGGCATCCAGGTGCTGCCGGAACACGATGTCGTCGTCATCGACGAGGCGCACGAGCTGGTCGACCGGGTGACCGGCGTGGCCACCGCGGAACTGGCGCCCTCGGCCATCAGCGCGGCGGCGCGCCGCTGCGCCAAGCTCGTCGACGAACAGGAGGTCGACCGTCTCGAAGGCGCGTCGGAGGCCTGGCACAACGTCCTGGACGAGCTGCCCGCCGCCCGGTGGGACGCGCTGCCCGATGGTGTCGCCCCGGTGCTCGCCCTGGTCCGCGACGCGGCATGGAACGTGCGCACCGCGCTGGCCCCACAGGGCGGCACGTCTGCGCAGGGTGACCCGGAGAGCGCCGCCGCACGCACCCAAGCGCTCGCCGCGATCGACGAGGTGCACGACAGCGCGGTACGCGCGCTGACGGCGTTCGACGAACCCGATCCCGCGAGCAGGCGCGATGTCATCTGGCTCGCTGCCGACGAGATACGCGGGGTCGTCCGGCGCACACTGCGGATGGCGCCGCTTTCGGTGGGCGGCCTGCTGCGCAGCAGGTTGTTCGGCACCGCGACGGTGGTCTTGACCTCGGCAACATTGCAGATCGGCGGTTCGTTCGATGGCCTCGCGATCACGTGGGGCCTGCCCGCGCAGTCGGGGAGCCGCACGGATTCGGCCACCGCGAACGGTGCCGTCGCGCCGTCGGATGTGGAGACGGTCCGGTGGAGTTCACTTGATGTCGGCTCGCCGTTCGACCATGCCAAGTCCGGCATCCTGTATGTCGCCAAGCATCTGCCCGCGCCCGGTCGCGATGGACTCGCGCCTGCCTACCTCGATGAGATCGAGCGGCTGATCCGCGCCGCGGGCGGCCGCACGCTCGGCTTGTTCTCCTCCATGCGCGCCGCCAAAGCGGCCACCGAGGCGCTGCGCGGGCGGCTCGACACACCGGTGCTCTGCCAAGGCGACGACTCGACCGGCGCGCTGGTGCGCAAGTTCGCCGACGATCCGGAGACCTCACTGTTCGGCACGCTGTCGCTGTGGCAGGGCGTCGATGTGCCGGGCCCGTCGCTGAGCCTGGTGATCTTGGATCGGATTCCGTTCCCCCGGCCCGACGATCCGCTGCTGACGGCACGACAGCGCGCGGTGGAGTCACGCGGCGGCAACGGCTTCATGACCGTCGCCGCCAACCATGCGGCGCTACTGCTCGCCCAGGGCACCGGCAGGCTACTGCGCAGCGTCGACGACCGCGGCGTGGTCGCCATCCTCGATTCCCGCTTGGCCACCGCGCGCTACGGCGGCTACCTGCGTGCTTCGCTGCCGCCGTACTGGGAAACCTCGGACCCGAATGTGGTGACCAAGGCGCTGGAGCGACTCACCGCCACGTCACTGTGATGCCACTCACAAAGCGGGCGATTACTTCCAGACAGAAGTAAATTGGGCGTTGATACTCCGATGGAATCCCAATTCCCACACGGATGTATCGGCGGTCCCCGCGCCAAGCCCTGCACGCGGCGCGGGGACACCAACTTTTCGCGCGCGGCTGAACCCAAATCGCCTGCTGCACAGCACCCCAACATGAGACCGTGCCGGATGACTCACCAGTCCGATCTCGACACCCTCGGTGAATTCCTGTCCAGCGCAAGGTCATTGGATGAATACCCAGCAATTTTCGAGCTCACCGAAACCGACCTACAAGGTCGAATCCTCGGCTGCTCCGGCGGCGCAGCAAGTTTCGGCATGTGGGGTCCAGTGACGTGAAAAGTCACGTTTAACGGGTCGGTCGGCATCCGTGGGCACTCGGTCGCTGCCGCGCACTACTGACATCCCGTGACGCGCCTGCTGACATCTGGTGACGAACTTCCCGGGTCGGCAGCGCGCCGAAAATCCAACGAAATTTCTGGGGCGGCCGGTCGGCGCAGACGTTCAACACCCGCCTCGCCTCGCCGCGTGGGGCGTGTGAGTACTGGCGCAAGCAGGAGTGGCTGGTCGGCGATCCGCTGGCTCGGTTGGTGCCGCCGGATCATTCGCGGGCGATGACCCGCGATGAGGTCGGTCGGCTGCCGGCGAAGGATGTGCCGCCGCGGGAGCGGGTGCTCTGGACGATGCTGTACGAGACCGCGGCCCACACCGACGAGGTGCTGCTGCTCGACATCCCGGACCTGGACATGGCGAACCGATGCGCTGCGGTGACCCGCAAAGGCGGGGCCGGGGATGTGGTCGCATGGCAGACCGGAGCTGCGCGGCTGCTGCCGCGACTACTGGCTGGGCGGAAGAAAGGGCCGGTGTTCCTGACCGACTGCAAGGCAAAACCCGGTGTGGCCGTGGACGATATCGACCCGAAGACGCTGCGCGGGCGGTTGTCGTACCGGCGAGCGGCAGAGTTGTTCGAGCACCACACCAGCGACGTCCCGCGCGGACCGTTCACGCTGCATCAACTCCGTCATTCCAAGCTCACGCACGCCGCCGAGGACGGGGCGTCGACGCCGATGCTGATGCTGATGCGGTTGAGTAGGCACACCTCGGTGCGGCCCCTCGGCAGGTACTCGCGGCCGTCCGGCGCTGATCCGGGGCAGGCCCAGACCGACCCCGCGCGCAAGCGGCGGGATGACGCGAAATATGGCGCGGTGACAGCGAAACAGGATTGGCAACGCTGCGGGAGTACGGCTCAGGTCACCTACAGCCCGCAGATGGAACGTATGTAAATCCGCCCCCAACGGGATCATCGCTGACGGGGCACCCATGAAGCGACGCTGGTGGTGTCTGCTCATTCAGGCTCATTCAGCCCATCTGCGGAACACTGCACGCAATTCATCCAGTGAAATGTCAGGCCAAGGTTCGGAATGTCGAGACAATCGCTTATGGTACCAGTTGACCCATATCTCGAGGCGGCTTGGGTCCGCGGCAACGTTACGCGACATTTCGTCAATGTACAGCACTGCTTGTCTCCAGTCTTCGACCTTGCCGTACATGCGAAGGGCTGCTTCGCTATCAACGGCAGGATTCGTAGACGAAATCCGCTCGATCCACATCGCAGTGGCCTGAGCATGGGTCGCCTCATCCCCCTTTGTCATACGCTCGAGGAAGAGCGTTGCGTTCCAGAGTGGATCACTGGGTCCAGCATTTTCCCAATCCAAAATCCACAATTTCCCTTGGTCATCGAGCCGGAGGTTGAGCGGGTAAAGGTCGTTGTGGGCAAAGACAGCCGGTTCGCCCGAACGACTATGGTCCGGCTGAACATGCTCCGACAACGGCCCGATCCCGAGTTCGCGGAGCTTCGACAGCTGATCCTGTGGCAGGTTGTGATATGCGTCGTCGGCATGCTGGATCATCTGCTGCTGCCACCCTGGAATGTCCATTTCCATTCCTGCCGGTGTGGGGTGCGAGGACATCGACTGCACCTGATCCAAAAGATCAGGTAGCCAATTCAGCAGATCTGGATCATCGAAAGTCCGGGTTTCACCGGGAATATACTGCATGATGGTGAACTCCGTGCCAGTAGACGAGTCCACTCCGGCATAGAGAATCTCAGGTGTTCTCACGCCGCGCTCACGTGCGTATTCGATGGCCGTGTTCTCAGGCATCCATTTCTTCAAGAAAGTCACGGTCGGTTGTTCTTTTTTGGATCTGACCACCGCTGGGCCTGAGCCCGTGTCAACCATATTTATCCTGTTGCCGGTCCCGGCGAAGTCCGATTCCCGATCCCGGACCTGGTCGTACAATTCCTGGGCCTCTTCCGGAGATATTTCGAATCGGCGGCCACTCCCCACCCCGGGCGCCTTCGGCTGCTCCGGATCTGTAATCGAGGAATTCTCTACCTCGCGACGCGTGTTCTGCTCGAATTCGTGGGTGCCGAGGTTCTCGGCCCGTTCAGCGATGGGGTCCTCTCGCCACATGCCGGCAGGTGTGCGCGTTGCCCACGGATGGGCGGGTTGCGATGCCGCTCCTTCGACCTGGCTGTAGCCTCGGAGGTCGCCGTCGACCAACTCGTTGACCCCGTCGCTCAGTTGCGGACCGATTCTGCTGCGCCCGGCCAGGTCATCGGTGGCTTTGCTGAAGGTGTCGACGAGCCCGGACGCAACATGGGTGAATTCGTGAGCGATCTCGTTGTAGAACGGGGAAGGCATAGGCAGGTTCAGTCGTCCTCGTCCGGGCCGTCGGGCTCTCGTAGCGGCCGATGGCTGCCCCCGAGGTCTGGGAGGTGAAAGCTGTAGCGGCCTTCGAGCCGGATGTGTTTGCGGCTGAACGCCGATAGGCGGACGGCGTCCTCGTCGCGCACCGGATAGTCCTGGGCGCGCAGCTCGTCGAGCGCGCGGTCCAGGTACACCGAATTCCACAGCACCACACAGTTCGAATTGGGCCGAGCGCCGACAGCCGGTCTTCCATACCGTCCAGATAGGCGCGGGTGATCTCGCCCTTCTTGCCGTGAAAGACGGTGCGGCCCAAGTCGTGTCGGCCCTCCTGGAGATTGTCCTGGGCCTTGGCCTCGCGCCGGTAGGGTTCGTCGTCGGCCAGCCGCAGGATGTGCAGGGTCTTGAAGATGCGACCGTAGTGGGCGATTGGCCCGCCCCAGGCTGGTGGGGTTGCCGTCGCGGGAGCGTCGTGAACCATCCATGCCCGCCGTCAGCCGCGCACGGCGACGGCGTCCACCTCGAAAAGCATCGTGGGCAGCGCCAGCGCGGCAACCCCCGCCAACGTCTGTACCGGTGGCTTGTCGCCCCAGATTTCGGCGATCTTCTTCCCCAGCACGGCGAGCTTGTCCAGATCGTGGTCGACGATGAACGTCCGCAACTGCGCCACTTCGGCGTAATCCAAGCCCGCCGAGCGCAACGCGGTGCCGAGATTGGCGAAGGCACGGTCGACCTGAGCGGCGAAGTCGTCGCTGGTGGTGTGCCCGTCGGCGTCGGAATCATATTGCCCGGCGATCAGAACCAGCTCGCCCGTCACTCGTGCCACGTGGCTGTAGCCGAACGCGGTGGGGTCGTGCAGTTCGGCCGGGTTACTGATCTCGATCGTCATCGTCGTCTCCTTCATCGTCACCTGTTGTCCCGCAACAACTACAACGACGATGCAAGTTGCCCGAGTGTGACATGACGACGATCACAGACACCGGTGGCGCGGCGACCCCTCGGTCACCGCGCCACCATCGACGAATTCAATTGTGCGTCCGCACCGAACGCGTCGAGATCAGAGCTCCCACTTCAAGATCAGGGTGAGCACCGCCGCGGCCACGGCCAGCACCACGGCGCCCGCGCCCCAGACGAAGCCCTGCCGCTGCCACGGACGGCCGCTGTCCAGCGAGAACTTACCCGGACCCGTGAACGCGATGGTCGCGCCGACGACGGCGAACAGCAGGGCCGTTTCGTAGCCCTTGCCGGTCAGCAGACCGCCACTCCAGGTGGTGTTGACGGCGTTGATCATGGTGCCGAGCACGATGGCCGCTGCCAGCGGAGTCAGCAGGCCCAGCAGCAGCAACAGACCGCCGGTCAGCTCGCTGAGCCCGGCGAGGGTGCCGAAGAGCTTGCCGGGGTTGTAGCCCATGGAATCGAAGACAGCGGCGTTCTTGCTCCAGCCGTATCCGCTGAACCAGCCGAACAGCTTTTGAGTGCCGTGCGCGGCAAGCAGCCCGCCGAAGACGACCCGCAGCAACAGCAGGCCGATGTCGGCGGAGAAGGTATCGGGATCGTTTGCGCTGGTAGCGCGCTCGGGCGTGCTGTTGGTGGTCATGCTGGTCCTCATCCCTGCAATTCGATTCCAAAGAACATTTCATTGGCCTCGGCGACGAAGTGGACTGCGGTCCGATTGTCGCACGATTGGGGCCAACCGGCCAGACCGCCGCCTTATTCCGCGAGGAAGAAGAAGTATCCGAGGAACATCACCATCAGCGCCCACATCGCCGGGTGCACCTCTTTGACGCGCCCCTTGGCAACCATGACGATCGGGTAGAACAGCATCCCCATCGCCAGCCCGTTCGCGATCGAGTAGGTCAGCGGCATCATGATGACGGTGATGAAGGCCGGGACGGAGTACTCCAGCCGATTCCAGTCGATCTCGCCGAGTGCCCGTGCCATCAGCACGCCGACCACGATCAGCGCGGGCGCGGTGATCGAGGCCGAGCCCGCGACGACCGCGAAGATCGGGTAGCAGAACATGGCGATCAAGAACCATCCCGCGGTGGTCACGGCGGTCATGCCGGTCCGCCCGCCCGCCGAGACACCCGCCGTCGATTCGACGTAGGCGGTGGTTGTGGAGGTTCCGATGACCGCGCCCGCCATGGTGCCCACCGAGTCCGCGGCCAGCGCGCTTGCCGCCCGGGGCAGCTTGCCGTCCTTGTCGAGCAGCCCGGCCTGGTTGGCTACGCCGATCAAGGTGCCGGAGCAATCGAAGAAATCGACGAACAACATCGTGAGAATGACGACGGCCAGCTGTCCGGTGAACGCGTCGGGCAGATGGATGATTGCCTGACCGAAGGTGTGCTCCAGCCCCTTCGGCATCGACACCACGCCGGCGGGCAGATCGACCAGACCGCTGATGACGCCGACCAGCGCTGTGAGCACGATGCCGTACAGCACCGCGCCGTGCCAGCCGATGACAAGGAACACCACGGTCACCACGAGACCGAACAGCGCGAGCAGCGTGGTGCCTTTGGTGAAATCACCGAGGGTGACCAGCGTCGCCTCGCTGTTGACCACGATGCCGGCGTTCTTCAAGCCGAGGAACGCCACGAACATGCCGATGCCGGCCCCGACGGCCAGTTTCATCTGCATCGGAATGGCATTGAGGATGCGTTCGCGCACCTTGGTGATCGCGAGCACGAAGAAGATCACGCCGGACAGGAAGGTCCCCGACAGCGCCACCTGCCACGGAATCCCCATCCCGAGCACCACCGAGTACGCGAAGAATGCGTTGAGCCCCATACCGGGCGCGAGGGCGATCGGATATCTGGCCCAGATCCCCATGACGAGCGTGCCGAACACCGCGGCGACGGCCGTCGCGGTGAATACCGCCTGCATGGGAATGCCTTTGTCACCGAGCGCGCCCTCATCGCCGAGCACCGACGGGTTCACCGCGAGCACATAGGACATGGCCAGGAACGTGATCGTGCCCGCCATCAATTCGCGCTTCACGGTCGAGCCGGTCGAACTGATGCCGAAGTACGCATCGAGGCGTCCTCGGGTGCGCGTCAGAACGTCGGTGACCATGGGCTCTCCAGTCGGAAATGGGTACGGGGGTGCCAGGGCACGGTAGCCGACAATTCACTGAACAAGAGAACTCGGTCGATGTCCCGACCGCCCACTTCGTGAGCAGCGTCACCATTGCCGTCCCGCAGCCCGCAACACCCACCCGTCCCGAGCCCGCTGACCTCGGGTTACCTCCGGCGTTCTCGCACCGCGACGCGCCCGGAATCGCTAGGCGCTCGGCGCGGCGACCAGCCCCAGTTCGGCATCGCTGGCCAGCAGCTCATGGTGGGGCAGCACCCGCACCGTATAGCCGACGGCGCCGGACAGCGGCACCGGAGTTTCGACGGTGAAAATTTCGACGCCGGAATCCGATCCGGTGTGGGTCATCGGAAACGTGGTGACATCGGACAGGTCATCGGTCGGCGACACCCGGCCGAGCACGGCCTGAACAGTGACGTCGGACGTGCCGAGGCCACCGAGGTCGATGCGGGCGGCCAGGGACAATTCCGCGCCGATGATCGGGGTGTCGGGCAGGCCCGCACTGTCGACCTGGATCACCTTGACCGAGGGCCATGCGGCTTCCACTCGGCGGCGATAGTCGGCGCTCGCGCGAGCGGCGGCGAATTCGTCGGCGTTTGCCCGCAGGCCCGCGGCCGCGGCGGGAGCGTAGTACTCGACGGCATAGTCACGGACCATGCGTGAGGCCAATACCTTCGGGCCGAGGGTCTGCAATGTGTGCCTGACCATCTCTACCCAGCGCACCGGCATGTCGTTGCGGTCACGGTCGTAGAAGCGCGGGGCGACGGTGCGTTCGAACAGGTCGTAGAGGGCACCGGCCTCCAGATCGTCGCGACGGTGCTCGTCGGAGACGCCGTCGGCGGTCGGAATGGCCCAACCGTTTTCGCCGTCGTACATCTCGTCCCACCAGCCGTCGCGAATGGACAGGTTGAGTCCGCCGTTGAGCGCGGACTTCATGCCGGAGGTGCCGCACGCCTCCAGCGGCCGCAGCGGATTGTTCAGCCACACATCGCAACCCCAGTACAGGTAGCGGGCCATCGACATGTCGTAGTCGGGCAGGAAGACGATGCGGTGGCGCACCTCGGGATCGTCGGCGAAGCGGACCACCTGCTGGATCAGCGCCTTGCCGCCGTCGTCGGCGGGATGGCTCTTGCCCGCGACCACCAGCTGCATCGGCCGTTCGGGATCGAGCAGCAGCGCACGCAACCGCTCCGGGTCGCGCAGCATCAGGGTGAGCCGCTTGTAGGTCGGCACCCGGCGGGCGAAACCGACGGTCAGCACATTCGGATCGAAAACACTCTCGACCCAACTCAACTCGGCCGACGCGGCGCCGCGCTCCAACCAGGATGCGCGCACTCGGCGGCGCACCTCGTCGACAAGGGTGGCGCGCAAGGTGTTACGGGTCGACCACAGTTCGCCGAGGTCGACGTCGCGCAGCTTCTCCCAGCCGCGCGCCTCTTCGACCAGCTCGGGGCCGATGTATTCGCGGGCCTTGTCGAACCATTCGCGTGCGGCCCAGGTCGGGGCGTGCACACCGTTGGTGACCGAACCGATCGGCACCTCGGCCGCGTCGAAGCCCGGCCACAGCGGCGCGAACATCGCGCGGCTGACCGCACCGTGCAGCTGGGAGACACCGTTGGCGCGCTGAGCCATCCGCAAGCCCATGTGCGCCATATTGAAGACCGACGGATCGGCCTCCCGTCCGAGGGCCACGATCCGGTCGACAGACAGTCCCGGCAGCATGGCGGACTCGGATTCACCGTGGCCACCGCCGAAGTACCTGCGCACGAGCGGCATCGGGAACCGGTCGATGCCCGCGGGCACCGGAGTGTGCGTGGTGAATACCGTTGCGGACCGCACCGCGGCCAGCGCGGTATCGAAATCCACTCCCGCCGAGACGAACTCGCGGATCCGCTCGACACCGAGGAAACCGGCGTGCCCCTCGTTCATGTGGAATACGTCGGGATCCGGCAGCCCGGTCGCGGCGGTGTAGGCGCGCACCGCGCGCACACCGCCGATGCCTGCCAGAATCTCCTGCTTGATGCGGTGGTCCTGGTCGCCGCCGTAGAGCCGGTCGGTGACCGCTCGCAGCTCCGGATCGTTCTCGGCGATATCGGAATCCAGCAGCAGCAACGGCACCCGCCCGACCTGTGCGATCCACACCCGTGCCCGCAGCACTCGCCGATCGGGCATTGCCACGTGCACGAGCACCGGCGCCGAATCCGACCGCCCCGGCTTCGCTCGACCATCGTCGGTGGTCAGCAGGCGCAGCGGGAGGCCCTGCGGGTCCAGCGCCGGATAGTGCTCGGTCTGCCAGCCGTCGCCGGTCAGCGATTGCCGGAAGTAGCCGGACCGATACAGCAATCCGACGCCGATCAGCGGCAGGCCGAGATCGGATGCGGCTTTCAGGTGATCACCAGCGAGGATGCCGAGGCCGCCGGAATAGTTCGGAAGCACCTCGGTAACACCGAATTCCATGGAGAAGTAGGCGATGCCGCGCACGGCGGGCGCGTCGGTCTGCCGTTGGAACCGGCCGGGCCGCGTCAGGTAGTCGCGCAGATCCGCGGCCGTGGCGTCGACCCGCCCGGTGTAGTCCGCGTCGGCAGCGAGCTCGTCCAGCCGCGCCGCGGGTACCTCCCCCAGCATCCGCACCGGATCGCGTCCGACCTCGCGCCACAGCTCGGGATCGAGCTCGGCGAACAGGTCCTGGGTAGGCCAATGCCATGACCAGCGCAGGTTCGTGGACAGTTCGCCCAGGGCCGCCAGACGGTCGGGCAGATGGGCACGGACGGTGAATCGACGAAGTGCCTTCACCAGGCGAACCCTACCGAACAATCGCGCGCTCGACTGTCAGGGCGGCCCGGGTCACTGCGCACCGGCGCAGTGATCATGCGGTGAACTTCTCGGCAATGTACTCGTCGCTGAACTGCTCGGCGTATTCCTGCGACGGCGGGATCACGGTGATCATATCGATCAGCACACCGCTGGGATCGGCCACGATGAAGTGCCGCTGCCCGAAGTCCTCGGTGCGGATTTCCAGCTCGGCTTCGATGCCACCCTGCACCACCATCCGCTCCCACTCGGCGTCGACGTCGACGACCTCGAAGTTCAGCAGCAGACCCCGCACTGGCTTGCGGTAGGCCGCAGGCACGGTCTCGTGGGTGTAGTCGAGCAGCGCGAGCTCGTAGTTCACCGTGCCCGGCCGGCGCAGGCTGAGATACCAGTCGGCCTCGAAGGTGATCTCGAAGCCGAGCCACTTGGTGTAGAAGTCGCGGGTTTCGGTGAGCCGATCAGTGCCGATGACGGGGTAGAGGCTGCTCAGTTCCATGTTCTCGCCTTTCACATACCGTTGGTATGCGAGTTAAGCTAGTCGACATACCATCGGTATGTCAACGAGAGGACAGCAATGCCGAGCACCATGCGGACCCAGCAGCGCGAAGAGACGCGCAGCGCGCTGCTCCGCGAGAGCCGGCGCTTGTTTGCGACGAAAGGCTATGGTGCCGTTGGCCTATCGGAGATCGTGGCGGCTACCGGAGTGACCAAGGGTGCGCTTTACCACAACTTCGCAGGCAAGGCCGAACTGTTCCGCGCGGTGCTCGAACAGCTACAGCACGAGGTCGGCGAACGAGTCGCGGCGGCCGCGGAAGCCCACACTGACCCCTGGACGCAGCTGATGGTCGGCTGCGAGACCTTCCTGACCACCTGCACCGCCCCGGAGATCCAACGCATCATGCTGATCGACGGTCCCGCCGTACTCGGCTGGCACGAATGGCGCGCGATGGACGAGGCCGCCTCCGCCCGGCACCTCGCCCAAGCGCTGGCCCTGCTCATCGACGACGGCGTACTCACACCACAGCCGATAGCACCCCTCACCCACCTGCTGTCCGGTGCCATGAACGAAGCCGCGCTGTGGCTGGCGAGCACCGACGACCCCAGCGCCCTGGCCGACACGACCGCGGCACTGCGCCGACTACTCGAAGCGATGCGCACCCGAAAGCCGTGACCACCCGCGTAGCCGTCGACCGCACCGGCCGTCAGTAGTCACATGGGCGCACGGCTTCCTGCACGAGCCTCCGACGGCTCGGCCCTGCGTATCGGGCTCGCGTCCCACAACCGAATCGCCGACCGCGCCCCCGGCACCCGCCGGAGCCACGTTCGGCAAGGCCGATTCAATGCGGCCGGACGGGTTGCGAGCCCGCTCCCGAGGCGGCCGAGCTCGGGTAGTGCGGCGCTGAGGCCCGGGTCGAGGCAGTTCTCGTGCACCCGAATTCCAGTGGCCGACCACCCAGGTTCGTGACAGCATCGGCTGATGCCGCACTGGGTCGATGTCCTCCCCCAATTTCTGTTGGCCTGCCTCATTCTTGCCGCGCTGCCCGGCCCGGCCACGGCGCTGTTCCTGCAACGCGCGGTGCGCGACGGGCGCGCGGCGGGGCTGGCGGCGGTGGCGGGCAACGAGATCGGAGTGTTCGGGTGGACGCTGGCCGGCGGGGCGGGTCTGTCGGTGCTGCTGGTCGCGAACCGGTTCATGAATACCGCAGTGCACATCGTCGGTGGCGTGGTGTTGATCTGGCTCGGCGTACAGGCCTGGCGCGGGGCACGCGGCGATGACGAGTTCGGCGCCACTATGACGAAAATGCTGCCTACCGGACGGACGCCCGCCGCGGCCTTCCGCGCCTCGCTGATCTCGATCGCCGCCAACCCGAAGGCCGCGGTCTTCGGACTGACGATCCTCCCGCAATTTCTGCCCGCCGACGGACCGGTGCTGCCGACCGTGCTGGTCCTGGCCATGATCCAGCTCACCATCGACACCGCCTGGTGCGTCGGCGTTGTGGTGGCCGCCGACCGGGCCGGGGCCTGGCTGCGCAGAACCGGGATCCGGCAGCGGATCGAGCGGGCGCTCGGTGCGGTGCTGGTCGCACTCGGCTTCGGCCTCGCCGCCGACGCGCGCTGAGCAACGCCTCGGCGCGAGGTAACGGTACGGTTGGTCCCGTGACCGGCCGCATCGCTATCGATGACACTGCCCCGTCCATCGCGGGCGGCCGACCGGCCAAGGCCGTGGTCGGCGAGGTCTTTCCGGTGCGCACCGTGGTCTGGCGTGAGGGGCACGACGCGGTTGCCGCCACGCTGGCGGTGCGCGCTCCCGGCACGTCACGGATCACCAGGATTCGGATGGCGCCGGATTTCGAGCCCGACGTATTCAACGGGACATTCGTCCCGAACCTGCCCGGCGCGTGGACCTATCGCATCGAGGGCTGGAGCGATCCGATCGCCACCTGGCGCGCGGCGGTCGAGGCAAAACTGGCCGTCGGGCAGAGCGCCGTGGATCTGGCCAACGATCTCGAGCTCGGCGCCCGACTGTTCGAGCGCGCGGCCCAAGCCGTGCCGAAGAAACAATTCGAGCGCCTCCGAGCGGCCGCGACCGCGCTGCGCAGCAACGAACAGCTGCCCGCACGGGTCGCGTCGGCCTTCGGCGCGGAGATCTCCGAGATCCTGCGCACGACGCCGTTGCGGGACATAGTCACCCGAGGCGCGCAGCACACCGTGCAGGTGGAACGTCAACGCGCACTGTACGGCTCGTGGTACGAGTTCTTCCCGCGCTCGACCGGCGGCCGGGACGCCGCGGGCAACCCGATCCACGGCACCTTCACCACGGCGGCGAAGGAACTACCGCGCATCGCGGGCATGGGTTTCGACGTCATCTATCTGCCGCCGATCCATCCGATCGGCGAGATCAACCGCAAGGGCCGCAACAACGCGCTCACCGCCGAGCCGGACGATGTCGGCTCGCCGTGGGCGATCGGGTCGAAGGACGGCGGGCACGACGCGATCCATCCGGCACTCGGCACCGAAGCCGACTTCACCGAGTTCGTCAGCACCGCTTCCGAACTCGGCCTCGAGGTGGCCCTCGATCTGGCCCTGCAGTGTGCACCCGATCATCCCTGGGTACAGACGCATCCGGAGTGGTTCACCACGCTGCCCGACGGCACCATCGCCTTCGCCGAGAATCCGCCGAAAAAGTACCAGGACATCTATCCGGTCAACTTCGACAACGATCCCGACGGGCTGTACGCGGAAATCCTGCGTGTGGTGCGGCACTGGATCGGCTCGGGCGTCAAGATCTTCCGTGTCGACAACCCGCACACCAAACCCGCCGACTTCTGGGAATGGTTGATCGCGCAGGTGCGACGCACCGACCCCGAGGTGATCTTCCTCTCCGAGGCGTTCACCAGGCCGGCTCGGCTGTACGGCCTCGCGAGACGCGGATTCAGCCAGTCCTACACATACTTCACGTGGCGCATCGCCAAATGGGAGCTGGCCGAATTCGGCAAGGAGCTGGCCGCGAAAGCGGACGAGGCCCGACCGAACCTGTTCACCAACACCCCCGACATCCTGCACGAGAGCCTCCAGCACGGCGGGCCTGGCATGTTCGCCATTCGCGCGGTCCTCGCAGCGACCTTGGCCCCTACCTGGGGCATCTACTCCGGATTCGAATTGTTCGAGCACCAGGCGGTGCGACCGGGCAGCGAGGAGTACCTGGATTCCGAGAAGTACGAACTGCGCCCACGCCCGTTCGCCGAGGCGCTGGCGCGCGGAGAATCGTTGGAGCCGTGGATCACTCGGCTGAACGAGATCCGTCGCGCGCACCCCGCCCTCCAGCAGCTGCGCTGCGTGCATTTCCATCACGTCGACAACGACGCGCTGATCGCCTACTCGAAGATCGATCCGGTCAGCGGCGACGCCGTGCTGATCGTGGTGAACCTCAACCCCTTCGGCGCCGAGCAGGGCATGATTTCGCTCGACCTGCCCGCGATCGGGCACGAATGGCACGACCATCCGGTCGTCTACGACCAGGTCAGCGGCGAGGAATACCACTGGGCGCAAACGAATTACGTGCGGCTGGATCCGGCCAACTCGGTCGCTCACATTCTGGCGCTGCCGCCGGTGCCGCAGCAGGTTCGCGCCGAACTCGCCTATCGCAGGACCTTCCGATGAGCGATGCCACGGTGGTGAAACGCCGCGACCTGATGCTGCTCGCGGCCGGAACCCACACCGATCCGCACACCGTGCTCGGTGCGCACCCACACCGCGACGGCACGGTCATCCGGGCGCTGCGGCCGCACGCGGAGACGGTGTCGGCACGCGTCGGCAGTGCCGACCATCCACTGAAGTCGTTGGGGCACGGGATATTCGCCGCAGTGCTGCCCTACCCCGATGTCATGGACTATCGCCTCGTGACCACCTATCCGGGCGGCCAGCAGATCATCACCCCCGATGGGTACCGCTTCCTGCCCACCGTCGGTGAGCTCGATCTGCATCTCATCGGCGAAGGCCGCCACGAACACCTGTGGGATGTGCTCGGCGCGCATCCGCGCCACTACACCACCCTTGACGGCGAGGTGAGCGGCACCTCGTTCGCGGTCTGGGCTCCGAATGCCCGCGGCGTCACCGTGATCGGTGATTTCGACAGCTGGAGCGGCAACACCGCACCGATGCGCGCACTCGGCTCATCCGGGGTATGGGAAGTGTTCGTGCCCGGTGTGGGCGTCGGCGCCAAATACAAGTTCCGGGTACATGGTGCGGACGGCCGGACGGTGGACCACGCCGATCCGCTGGCGTTCGCGACGGAACTCCCCCCTGCCACCGCGTCGGTCGTCACCGAGAGCAATTACGCGTGGTCCGACCATGATTGGGTCGCCGCTCGCGAACGCACCGATCCGACGCGCGCGCCGATGAGCGTCTACGAAGTCCATCTCGGATCCTGGCATCCCGGTCTCGGGTACCGCGAATTGGCCGACCAGCTGGCCGATTACGTGCGCGCGGCCGGATTCACCCACATCGAGCTGCTGCCTATCGCCGAGCACCCGTTCGGCGGCTCCTGGGGATACCAGGTCACCTCCTACTACGCGCCCACCGCGCGCTTCGGCTCCCCCGACGACTTCCGCTCCTTCGTGGATCGCCTGCACGCCGCGGGGATCGGCGTGCTGCTGGACTGGGTACCCGCGCACTTCCCGCGCGACGAATGGGCGCTGGCCCGCTTCGACGGCACCCCGCTCTACGAACATCCCGACCCGCGCCGCGGCGAGCAACTCGACTGGGGCACCTACGTTTTCGACTTCGGCCGCAACGAGGTCCGCAACTTCCTCGTCGCCAACGCCAGGTACTGGATCGAGGAGTTCCACATCGACGGCCTGCGCGTCGACGCGGTGGCCTCCATGCTGTACCTGGATTACTCACGCCCCGAAGGGGGTTGGGAGCCGAATGTGTATGGCGGCCGGGAGAACCTGGAAGCCGTCGATTTCCTCCAGGACCTGAACAACACCGTGCACCGGTACCACCCCGGCGTCGTCACCATTGCCGAAGAATCGACGAGTTGGCCCGGAGTGACCAGGGGCACCGACGTCGGCGGCCTCGGTTTCACCATGAAGTGGAACATGGGCTGGATGCACGACACCCTAGGGTTCCTCGGCCGCGATCCGATCCACCGCTCCTGGCACCACAACGAGATCACCTTCTCATTGGTGTACGCATGGAGCGAGAACTACGTGCTGCCGATCAGCCACGACGAAGTCGTGCACGGCAAGGGCACCCTGTGGACCAGGATGCCCGGCGACGATTTCGCCAAGGCCGCGGGCGTGCGCGCCCTGCTGGCCTATATGTGGGCCCATCCCGGTAAGCAATTGCTGTTCATGGGGCAGGATTTCGGCCAGTTTCGTGAATGGTCGCACGATCGCGGCCTGGACTGGCACGAGCTGGACAATCCGCTGCACCTCGGCATCACCGCCGCCGTGCGCGACCTCAACGCGGTCTATCGCGCGCACCCCGCGTTCTGGACGCAGGACACCGCACCCGGTGGGTACTCCTGGATCGAGGCCGACGACCGCGCCAACAATGTCCTGGCCTTCCTGCGCTACGGCTCCGACGGCTCGATGGTCGCTTGCGTCTACAACTTCTCCGGTTCGGTGCACGACGAATACCGCGTCGGCCTGCCCGCCACCGGCCGCTGGCGCGAAATCCTCAACACCGACGCCATCGCCTACGGCGGCTCCGGCATCGGCAACCTCGGCGCCGTGACCGCGCTCGACGAGCCATGGCACGGCAGGCCGGCGTCGGCGACCGTCGCCCTGGCCCCCAACAGCGCGGTCTGGCTCGCGCCGGATTAGCCGACGCCATCGGGCGAGCGGAGCGGTATCGTTGCCTATACGATCATTTCGATACTTCGGCAATTATCGAAATGAATGGAATGCGTCATGGCAGTTCGCAACACCTTCGCCCGCATCTACGTCGACGATCTCGACACCGCCCTGCCGACCTTCACCGCTCTGACCGGCGCGCAGCCGGGTCTGCGCTTCGCCTATCGCGATGTGGAGCTGGCCGGAATCGGTGACTTCCTCCTGGTCGCCGGGACCCCGGCGAGCCTCGCCCCCTTCCGCAATGTGCAGGCCACCACGATCGTCGACACCCTCGAGGAAGTCCTCGCGGTGGTCGAGCGGGAGGGTGGGCGGACACTCGACGGACCCAACGACGTCCCGACCGGGCGCAATCTGACGGTGCGGCACCCGGGCGGTGCGATCGTCGAGTACGTCGAGTTCGATGCGAGCAAGGTCGAGGCGCTGGCCTGAGCGCACCCGGCAGCGGGCGCGCTCAGTACAACGCGGCGGCCAGCTTCCTGCGGGACGCGACGACGACCGGATCGGCCGGATCAAAGAGCTCGAACAGTTCCAGCAGGCGGGTGCGGACCTGTGTCCTCTCATCACCGGCGGTCCGCTTGATCAACGCGATCAGCCGGTCGAACGCAGCCTCGGGCTGTTGGTTGAACAGCTCGAGGTCTGCGGCGTCGAAGGCGGCACCGACATCGGCCGGATCGGAATCCGCGGTCGCAATCGCCGATCCGGGAATGTTCTGGGCACGACCGAGGAAACGCAGCTGACGCAGCGCGACCTTGGCCTCTTCGTTGTTCGGCTCCGCGGCGATGATGGCCTCGTAGGCGGCCTCCGCGGCTGCCATGTCACCCTGCTCCAGCGCCGCCTCGGCAGCGGCGAAACGGGGATCCTCGGCGGGCTGCGGCTCGGCGGCCTCACCGTCGAGCTTGCCCGCCACCGCGTCGATGACCGCGTTCAGCCACTGCCTAACCTGCGATTCCGGCTGTGCGCCTTGGAAATCCGCGAGCGGCTGGCCACCGGCGACCGCGATCACCGTCGGAATGCCCTGCACGCCGAAGGCCTGCGCGATCCGCATATTGGCCTCGGCCTCGACAGTGGCCAAAGCCCAGCTGCCGCCGTTTTCGACGACAAGTCGCTCGAGCAGTTTGACCAGCTCGACGCTGCCGGGGCTGCGCTGCGAGTACAGCGCGACGACCACCGGCATCGCGATCGAGCGGCGCAAAACCTTCGTCTCGAAATCCGTCTCGTTCACCGCATAGTCGCCACCGGCCGGACCGGCCGCACCGGCCGGGGGCTGCTTCAGACTGGACAGATCGACCGCACCGGACATAGCGGCGGCGACGGCGGGCGAAGGACGGCGGGCAGCAGGTCGAGTCACGGCTTCCAGTTTGTCACGGCGTGACGGATGCGGGAGCCCCGGAGTCGACCGACGGCGCGTTGCTCAGCTCACCCAGCTGACCCGTCCGCACCGCCCACACCTCGAAAAGCATCGTGCAGAACGGCGGAATGCTCGACAGCAGCGCAAGGACCGTGGTCTTCACCGTCCAGCCCAGCTCACGGGCCGCGACGATCGTAGCGATCACGAACAGCACGAAGATGATGCCGTGCGTCATCCCGAACACCTTGACCGGCCACAGGACCGGCTCGGGGAGACGCTTGAACACCATGCCGACAATCAGGAAGGCCCAGGAAATAGCCTCCAGCACGGCGATGAAGCGGAAGCGCTTGGCGACGGTGCTCAGGTCGAAGAAATTGTCCATGGCCACCATTGTGCCGGACTCCTACGACGGTCCGTAGTTGAACCCGTCACACCACGGCGGTGCGGATAAACCTGCTCGTCGCCATCGCCGGCGCAGGCGTGCTGATCACGGCGACTGCCCTGATCAGACCACCATGCCCGGCACCGGTCGGCTAGACCTTGATGATCAGGGCGTCACCCTGACCGCCGCCACCACACAACGCGGCAGCGCCGATGCCACCACCGCGACGCTTCAGCTCCAGCGCAAGGTGCAGCAGGATCCGCGCGCCGGACATGCCGAGCGGGTGACCGATCGCGATCGCGCCACCGTTGACGTTGACCTTCTCCGGGTCGATGCCGAGCTTGCGGGTGGAGGCGATGCCCACCGCCGCGAAGGCCTCGTTGATCTCGACCAGATCCAGCTCCGCGGGCGAAATACCTTCGCGCGCACAAGCCTTGGCGATCGCATTGGCAGGCTGGTCCTGCAGCGACGAGTCGGGACCTGCCACCACGCCTGCGGCGCCGATCTCGGCGATCCAGCTCAGCCCGAGCGCCTCGGCCTTGGCCTTGCTCATCACCACGACGGCGGCCGCGCCGTCGGAGATCTGCGAGGCGGTGCCCGCGGTGATGGTGCCGTCCTTGCGGAAGGCCGGACGCAGCTTGGCCAGCGACTCCGCCGTGGTGTCCGCGCGAATGCCCTCGTCCGCGGAGACCAGCACCGGGTCACCCTTGCGCTGTGGCACCGCGACCGGAACGACCTCCGCATCGAAAAGCCCGTTCTTCCACGCCGCCGCGGCCCGCTGGTGCGAGGCGGCCGCGAACGCGTCCTGGTCCGCGCGGCTGATCGGCTCGGTGTCGTTGCGCTGTTCGGTCAGCGCACCCATCGGCTGGTCGGTGAAGATGTCGTAGAGGCCGTCGTAGGCCATGTGATCGCGCAGCGCCACATCGCCGTATTTGAAACCCTCCCTGCTCTTTTCGAGCAAGTGCGGTGCCTGGCTCATCGACTCCTGGCCACCGGCGACGACGATCTCGTACTCGCCCGCCCTGATCAGCTGGTCGGCGAGGGCGATCGCGTTGATGCCCGACAGGCACACCTTGTTCAGGGTCAGCGCGGGCACGTCCATCGGAATACCGCCGGCCACTGCCGCCTGCCGAGCCGGGATCTGGCCCGCGCCCGCGGTGAGCACCTGCCCCATGATCACGTAATCGACCTGCTCGGGCGCGACGCCACCCTTCTCCAGCGCCGCCTTGATCGCGAAGCCGCCGAGGTCGGACCCGCTGAAGTCCTTCAGCCCTCCGAGCAGCCGGCCGACCGGGGTACGCGCACCGGAGACGATCACGGAAGTGGTCACGACGAGCCCTCTTTTCCTCACAGCAGCATTCGTTGGATCGCCAACGGCCGCGCCCGGGCGCGGCGTCGAATCTTGTACTCAACGGTAGCTTGTCCGTCCGAGTCGACCCCTGCCAGGTACGCGGTGCCCTCACCTGCGCTAGTCCGAGCACGGGACTACCGATGGACGTCGTCCGACTGCGCCCCACCAAGCGGTGGCCTCGCCTGCGCTCGGCCGAGCGCTGGGCTGCGGATGGACCCCATCCGACTGCGTCTCAGCAAGCAGTGTCTTCGACCGAGTACAGAACTATCGATGGTCTCCATCCGGCCGGGTCGGGCAGACGCTACGTTCGAGTGGTGAGCAACGTTATGGATCCTTCGAGCTTCATCCCCGGCGACTACGTCATCGCCGTCGATCATGTCGGCATCGCGGTGCCCGATCTGGATGCCGCGATTGCCTGGTATGCCGAGAATCTCGGCATGATCGAGACGCATCGCGAGGTCAACGAGAGCCAAGGCGTGCACGAGGCGATGCTGTCGCTGCCCGGCGCACCGGACAGCGCGACTGCCCTGCAGTTGCTGGCGCCGCTGAACGCCGACTCGACCATCGCCAAGTTCATCGACCGCAGCGGACCGGGCCTGCAGCAACTCGCCTACCGCGTCACCGATATCGATGCGGTGTCGACCTATCTGCGCGATCGAGGTCTGCGTTTGCTGTACGAGGCGCCACGGCACGGAACCGCCGATTCCCGCATCAATTTCATCCACCCGAAGGATGCTGGCGGTGTGCTGATCGAGTTGGTCGAACCGAACGCGAATGTTACGCACTAGTATCAAGATCGGGCCCGAAAAACTCTTCAGAATCACATTCGCGGTCGAGTCACCATGATGTCTCGGTAGGCTGTAGTTTGTTGGCCATGTCGTCACCTGAGTCCGATCGCAATCGCTTCGTTGCACTGCCCTTCACCGTTGTGCGCAAGGGTTATGCGCAAGACGAGGTACGCAACTACTTCGACCGCTTCGATGCAGAGCTGAGGGTCACCGCCACTGACCGGGATGCTGCTGCGGCACAAGCCCGTAACCTCGCGAGCCAGTTGGAGGACGCGCGGGACGAGATCGACGAGCTCCGCAAGGAGGTCGACCGCCTCTCGGTTCCGCCGACCACTGCGGAAGGCATGTCCGACCGCATCTCCCGCATGCTCCGCCTGGCCTCCGACGAGGCCTCCGAGGTCCGCGCCCTGGCGCAGGCCGAGGCTGCGGAAATGGTGTCGATTGCGGAGCAGCAAGCCACGGAAATGCGTGGCAAGTACGAGTCGTTGCTTGCCGAGACCAAGGAAAAGCGCGAAGCACTCGAGATCGAGTTCGAGCAGACCCTGGCCAATGCGCGTACCGAGTCCGCCAAGATCATCGAAGCCGCTCAGGCCGAGGCCGACCGCCTCGGTAAGGAAGCCGACGCCAAGCGCAAGGCGACCCAGCAGGACTTCGAGGTCACCATGGCCGAGCGTCGCACCAAGCTCACCCGCGCCATGGAGGAGCTGGAGGCCACCAGCCGCGCCGAGGCCGCACAGCGGATCAAGGACGCGACCGACGAGTCCAACCGCCTCATCACCTCCGCCACCCAGACCTCCGAGCGCAAGATCGCGCACGCGAAGGAACTGGCCGAGGAGATGCGCGTGCTGCGCGGCCGAGTGCTCGCCCAGCTGCTCGGCATCCGCGGCCAGCTCGACTCGGTGCCTGCCATGCTCGCTGCGGTCAACCGGGAAAGCGAACTGCTGGACGGGGTTCCGGACCAGCGCAAGTCGATCGGCGGCAACACCAAGTCGGTGACCGGCTCGCGCACCAAGGCGATCCCCGAGGTCGCCACCGAGGATGACGACATCGTGGACGAAGAGCGCGAGAACGCCGACATCACGCACTGACGTCGGACCACGCGGCGACACGCGGTACCCACTGAACACACTGAAGGCCGCCCCGACCGGGGCGGCCTTCCTAATTCTCCGACCGCCACTGCGCGTACACAGGCTGTACTCGTTCGCTGCTACGACACTTGCGTTCAGGACCCGCGGCGGGCCGAACCAGTCGCGAGCGTGCCCTACGAGTTACTCGACGTGCCCGCGAAATCAGTCGTTCCAGCACGAACAGGGCCTGCGTCTCCGGGAAAACACGTTCGGCCGCAAGGGCATTCACGACCAGCGACGGGTTATCCTGCGCGTCTGGCGGCCGTTCCAGCAGCCCCGATGCCAGTGCCTGCGATCGTCCTCACCGCCATAGGCGGGCCAGGCGACGACATGGGCTACGCCGGGGACGATTTCGTGATCACAGCCCGGACAGCGATATGTCTTGATCGCCCGGCTACCTGGGATGGTCCGGACGGTGTAGAGGTCGTCACTGTCCGGTCCCGGCTCGGTACTTCCGAAGACGTCGCCGAGCCCACCGCCCGCGGGCAGACCCGCGCGGCGGTCGGTGCGAGGCTTCCGACGCGGCATGCACCCAGCCTAAGCCTCGACCGAACGCGCTCTTTGCGCCCGTCTGGATCGATCGGAGCCATCGGTCGGCTACTCGACTCAGAAGAGGCGGAATTCGTTGCTCTCGGTGCCGCGTAGGGCGTTGTAATCGAGGATCAGGCATCGGATTCCACGGTCCTCGGCGAGCGTACGGGCCTGCGGCTTGATCTGCTGCGCCGCGTAGACCCCGGCGACAGGAGCGAGCAGCGGGTCGCGATTGAGCAATTCGAGGTACCGGGTGAGCTGTTCCACACCGTCGATCTCACCGCGGCGTTTGATCTCCACGGCCACGGTGGCGCCGTCGGCATCACGGCACAGCAGATCCACCGGCCCGATGGCCGTCATGTACTCACGGCGGATGAGCGTATAGCCGGGACCGAGGGTCTGCACGTGCTCGGCGAGCAACTCCTGAAGATGCGCCTCCACGCCGTCTTTCACCAGACCGGGATCGACGCCGAGCTCATGCGAGGAGTCGTGCTCGATGTCCTCGATAGTTATCCGCAATTCTTCGCCGGCCTTATTGGTGACGACCCACAGCGCCTTCGCGCCGTCGGGCACCTCGTCACCGCTGCGTTCCTCCAGCCAGCACGGCGGGCTCATCCAGTTCAGCGGCTTATAGGAGCCACCGTCGGAATGCACGAGAACCGAACCGTCCGCTTTCATCAGCAGCAACCGGCGGGCCATTGCGAGATGGGCGGTGAGTCGCCCCACGTAGTCGACCTGACAGCGAGCAATCACTAGGCGCACCCAAGCACTGTAGGCGAGTGCCCGGCCGCCCCTGTCGCCAGCCCGTCGCGCCGCCGGTCAGCCCATGAGCATGATGGCCGCGAGCAGTACGCTCACCGCGAGCAGAGCCGATTCGACCCTGGTGAGCTTGTGGGTGGATGTCGCATTGGCCCGAATCATGCCGAATCCCACGGCCGATCCGATGCAGCACGAGAGCAGATGACCGACGCTGGTGAAGGTCCGCTCGATCAGGACACCCTCTGCGGCGATCATGAACCATGCGGTGGCCCAGGCGATCCGCCAGCGGTGCGGGACCGCGACCACGAGGGCGCCGACCAATGCCATGGCCCCGTAGCTGACGCCGACATCCTCCGCCCAGCGGATACTCGCGGGCACCCAGCCGACATCGATGGCGACCCAGAGACCTGCGGCGACGAGCAGAGTGGCTCCGAGGTGCCCGGCAAGGAAGACGCGCACCAGGTGCACCGCGCCGAAGCGCAATTCGGCAAGGGCGAGCAGGCAGCCGAGCAAGGGAATGATGGCCCAGGCTGCGCTCACATCACCGATCACCAGGGCGCTCGAAAAAAGGGTGCCGACGTGCCCGTTCAGCAGATTATGGAGGTTGGTGCTCGCGTGCAGCACCATCTTCGACCGGTCCGAATCGCTCAGTACCGAGAAGAACGTCGTGACGATGACGAGCGCAGCCAGGTAGCCGGCCGTCGCGGGCAATCTCGGCCACGAGCGAGATCGGGTCGGTGCGCCGACATCACTGGGCGCCCGGTCGGCCGTTGTCGTTGCCACGACCATCTGCACCTCCATGCTTCTCGGCTTATCCGTCCCACCGATGATATATGTCTACGTTCATGATCAACGCCGGTGCTCTGCTTACCTTGGCTGTTCCCTGCGAGATTGCTGCGAAACCACTTCGTTCTGTGTATCTCGTCAGTAAACGACGAAAGCCCCCCGACCGAAGTCGGGGGGCTCTCGCGAATGATGTTCCGGCGGTGTCCTACTCTCCCACACCCTGTCGAGTGCAGTACCATCGGCGCTGGCAGGCTTAGCTTCCGGGTTCGGAATGGGACCGGGCGTTTCCCTGCCGCTATGGCCGCCGTAACTCTATGAAACTATCCACAGAGAGCACACCAAACAATCACCAGTTACCCGGATCATGCAAGGATGCTTCTGTATCTGTGTGTTGTTTCAGATACCGCACAGTGGACGCGTAGCCTCTTCGTTGGTAAGTCCTCGGCCGATTAGTACCAGTCACCTACACCCGTTACCGAGCTTCCAGTTCTGGCCTATCAACCCCATGGTCTGTGGGGGGCCTTAACCACTCAAAGGTGGTGAGAAACCTCATCTTGGAACAGGCTTCCCGCTTAGATGCTTTCAGCGGTTATCCCTTCCGAACGTAGCTAACCAGCAGTGCTCCTGGCGGAACAACTGGCACACCAGAGGTTCGTCCGTCCCGGTCCTCTCGTACTAGGGACAGCCTTCCTCAAGTTTCTGACGCGCGCGGCGGATAGAGACCGAACTGTCTCACGACGTTCTAAACCCAGCTCGCGTGCCGCTTTAATGGGCGAACAGCCCAACCCTTGGGACCTACTCCAGCCCCAGGATGCGACGAGCCGACATCGAGGTGCCAAACCATCCCGTCGATATGGACTCTTGGGGAAGATCAGCCTGTTATCCCCGGGGTACCTTTTATCCGTTGAGCGACACCGCTTCCACTTGCCGGTGCCGGATCACTAGTCCCGACTTTCGTCCCTGCTCGAGCTGTCGCTCTCACAGTCAAGCTCCCTTGTGCACTTGCACTCGACACCTGATTGCCAACCAGGCTGAGGGAACCTTTGGGCGCCTCCGTTACATTTTAGGAGGCAACCGCCCCAGTTAAACTACCCACCAGGCACTGTCCCTGAACCAGATCATGGTCCGAGGTTAGAGGTCCAATACGATCAGAGTGGTATTTCAACGATGACTCCACGAACACTGGCGTGCCCGCTTCACAGTCTCCCACCTATCCTACACAAACCGTACCGAACACCAATACCAAGCTATAGTGAAGGTCCCGGGGTCTTTTCGTCCTGCCGCGCGTAACGAGCATCTTTACTCGTAATGCAATTTCGCCGAGTCTGTGGTTGAGACAGCAGAGAAGTCGTTACGCCATTCGTGCAGGTCGGAACTTACCCGACAAGGAATTTCGCTACCTTAGGATGGTTATAGTTACCACCGCCGTTTACCGGGGCTTAAATTCTCAGCTTCGCGCCGAAGCGCTAACCGGTCCTCTTAACCTTCCGGCACCGGGCAGGCGTCAGTCCGTATACATCGTCTTACGACTTCGCACGGACCTGTGTTTTTAGTAAACAGTCGCTTCTCTCTGGTCTCTGCGACCCAACCCAGCTCCGAGAGTAAATCTCATCACCAGACCGGGTCCCCCTTCTCCCGAAGTTACGGGGGCATTTTGCCGAGTTCCTTAACCACAGTTCTCTCGATCGCCTTAGTATTCTCTACCTGACCACCTGTGTCGGTTTGGGGTACGGGCCGTGTACCAACTCACTAGAGGCTTTTCTCGGCAGCATAGGATCACTGAATTCGCCTCAATCGGCTACGCATCACCTCTCAGGCACATGCTGTGCGGATTTGCCTACACAACGCCCTACAGGCTTACACCAGTACAACCACTGACTGGCCCAGCTACCTTCCTGCGTCACCCCATCGCTTGACTACTACCAGCCAGGGTCATGTGCATCCCTCCACTCGAGACCCGAAGGTCTTCTCGGAAGTTCAGGACACTTAGCACAACTGATTCATCATGGGCGCGGATACACGGGTACGGGAATATCAACCCGTTGTCCATCGACTACGCCTGTCGGCCTCGCCTTAGGTCCCGACTCACCCTGGGCGGATTAACCTGGCCCAGGAACCCTTGGTCATTCGGCGGACGAGTTTCTCACTCGTCTTTCGCTACTCATGCCTGCATTCTCACTCCCGTAGCCTCCACGGCTGGATCACTCCGCCGCTTCCCTGGCTACAGGACGCTCCCCTACCCATCCACACCACTGCACCACCCCCCGCAGGGAATGGCGGATGTATTGTGTGAATGCCGCGGCTTCGGCGGTGTACTTGAGCCCCGCTACATTGTCGGCGCAGGA
Organism: Nocardia sp. NBC_00403; assembly: GCF_036046055.1. NCBI lineage: Bacteria > Bacillati > Actinomycetota > Actinomycetes > Mycobacteriales > Nocardiaceae > Nocardia > Nocardia sp. NBC_00403. Next base: position 2,632,056 of record NZ_CP107939.1, on the reverse strand, counting down.
TCACTTGACCAGTGAGCTATTACGCACTCTTTCAAGGGTGGCTGCTTCTAAGCCAACCTCCTGGTTGTCTTCGCGACCCCACATCCTTTTCCACTTAGTACACGCTTAGGGGCCTTAGCCGGCGATCTGGGCTGTTTCCCTCTCGACTACGAAGCTTATCCCCCGCAGTCTCACTGCCGCGCTCTCACACACCGGCATTCGGAGTTTGGCTGATTTCGGTAAGCTTGTAGGCCCCCTAGACCATCCAGTAGCTCTACCTCCGGTGTGAAACACGCGACGCTGCACCTAAATGCATTTCGGGGAGAACCAGCTATCACGGAGTTTGATTGGCCTTTCACCCCTACCCACAGCTCATCCCCTCAGTTTTCAACCTAAGTGGGTTCGGGCCTCCACGACGTCTTACCGTCGCTTCACCCTGGCCATGGGTAGATCACTCCGCTTCGGGTCTAGAACATGCGACTGGAAACGCCCTATTCGGACTCGCTTTCGCTACGGCTACCCCACACGGGTTAACCTCGCCACATGCCACTAACTCGCAGGCTCATTCTTCAAAAGGCACGCCATCACCCACCCAACCGAAGTTGGCGCAGGCCCTGACGGATTGTAAGCGCACGGTTTCAGGTACTATTTCACTCCCCTCCCGGGGTACTTTTCACCTTTCCCTCACGGTACTAGTCCGCTATCGGTCACCAGGGAGTATTCAGGCTTACCGGGTGGTCCCGGCAGATTCACAGCAGATTTCACGGGCCCGCTGCTACTCGGGCACTCACTACGAGAGCCGCCAGGTTTTCGTCTACGGGATTCTCACCCTCTACGACAGGCCGTTCCAGACCACTTCGACTAACCCAACGGTTTCTTACTCTCGCTCATCACGGCAGTGATAAGAAAATGAGCCCCACTACCCCACATGGACAACGCCTGCCGGCTATCACATCCACATGGTTTAGCCTCATCCGCTTTCGCTCGCCACTACTCACGGAATCACTGTTGTTTTCTCTTCCTGTGGGTACTGAGATGTTTCACTTCCCCACGTTCCCTCCACACACCCTATATATTCAGATGCGGGTAACACGACATCACTCGTGCTGGGTTTCCCCATTCGGAAATCCTCGGATCTCAGCTCGGTTGACAGCTCCCCGAGGCTTATCGCAGCCTCCTACGTCCTTCATCGGCTCCTGGTGCCAAGGCATCCACCGTACGCTCTTAAACACTTACTAACAAAGATGCTCGCGTCCACTGTGCAGTTCTCAAACAACACACAAGGCCAAACCCTGACTCAGCACCAGCCGAGAATCCGAAAACCCTCGCGGTATGACTGAAGATCCAGCCTTGTCGTTATCTTGCCTAAGAGGAAACACTCGCGTGTTCTCTCAGGACCCAACAGTGTGTCGATATATTCACCGCGACCAACCACTTGAGGATTGACCGAATGCGATAAAACTTGCCAGCGTTCCACCCATGAGCGTCCGCCGGAAAACGTATGTTTCCGAAACGGTCTCTGGCATCAACGTTTACCATCCCCGACTCTTCGGGGTGCGATGCAGAAGTGCTCCTTAGAAAGGAGGTGATCCAGCCGCACCTTCCGGTACGGCTACCTTGTTACGACTTCGTCCCAATCGCCAATCCCACCTTCGACGGCTCCCTCCACAAGGGTTAGGCCACCGGCTTCGGGTGTTACCGACTTTCATGACGTGACGGGCGGTGTGTACAAGGCCCGGGAACGTATTCACCGCAGCGTTGCTGATCTGCGATTACTAGCGACTCCAACTTCACGGGGTCGAGTTGCAGACCCCGATCCGAACTGAGACCGGCTTTAAGGGATTCGCTCCACCTCACGGTATCGCAGCCCTCTGTACCGGCCATTGTAGCATGTGTGAAGCCCTGGACATAAGGGGCATGATGACTTGACGTCGTCCCCACCTTCCTCCGAGTTGACCCCGGCAGTCTCTCACGAGTCCCCGCCATTACGCGCTGGCAACATAAGATAAGGGTTGCGCTCGTTGCGGGACTTAACCCAACATCTCACGACACGAGCTGACGACAGCCATGCACCACCTGTACACCGACCACAAGGGGGCCTACATCTCTGCAGGTTTCCGGTGTATGTCAAACCCAGGTAAGGTTCTTCGCGTTGCATCGAATTAATCCACATGCTCCGCCGCTTGTGCGGGCCCCCGTCAATTCCTTTGAGTTTTAGCCTTGCGGCCGTACTCCCCAGGCGGGGTACTTAATGCGTTAGCTACGGCACGGATCCCGTGGAAGGAAACCCACACCTAGTACCCACCGTTTACGGCGTGGACTACCAGGGTATCTAATCCTGTTCGCTACCCACGCTTTCGCTTCTCAGCGTCAGTTACTTCCCAGAGACCCGCCTTCGCCACCGGTGTTCCTCCTGATATCTGCGCATTTCACCGCTACACCAGGAATTCCAGTCTCCCCTGAAGTACTCAAGTCTGCCCGTATCGCCTGCAAGCTCACAGTTGAGCTGTGAGTTTTCACAGACGACGCGACAAACCGCCTACAAGCTCTTTACGCCCAGTAATTCCGGACAACGCTCGCACCCTACGTATTACCGCGGCTGCTGGCACGTAGTTGGCCGGTGCTTCTTCTACAGGTACCGTCACTTGCGCTTCGTCCCTGTCGAAAGAGGTTTACAACCCGAAGGCCGTCATCCCTCACGCGGCGTCGCTGCATCAGGCTTTCGCCCATTGTGCAATATTCCCCACTGCTGCCTCCCGTAGGAGTCTGGGCCGTGTCTCAGTCCCAGTGTGGCCGGTCACCCTCTCAGGTCGGCTACCCGTCGTCGCCTTGGTAGGCCGTTACCCCACCAACAAGCTGATAGGCCGCGGGCCCATCTCGCACCGATAAATCTTTCCACCAAAAACCATGCAGCTCTTGGTCATATCCGGTATTAGACCCAGTTTCCCAGGCTTATCCCGAAGTGCGAGGCAGATCACCCACGTGTTACTCACCCGTTCGCCGCTCGTGTACCCCGAAGGGCCTTACCGCTCGACTTGCATGTGTTAAGCACGCCGCCAGCGTTCGTCCTGAGCCAGGATCAAACTCTCCGTTGAAGACTCTCAACCACACCCCCAAAGGGATGCAATCAGAAGAATAACTAGAGTCCGAAAACCTAGCAAAACAAAACGCCAGCAAAAAGATTTGCTGACTAAATGTCCAACCCTACAACCGGGGGGTATGTAAGGCCGGAACCAATTAAATAATTGGCACTGACATTCATCGACACACTATTGAGTTCTCAAAGAACACACGCACACACCATCGCCTAGATTTACTCTGATTGATCGGTGAGGCAACTTTTCAAGCTTAGCTCAGTCACATACCCAGGCGCAAACCAGAGTCTCGACCGAGCCAGTGTGATCGCCAGGCGCTCCTCGTACTACCTCGTTTCCCTCGCCTCCGCTCAGCGTTTCCGCTGGGCTTCTCGGCTCCGGGTCGGTGTCCGTGTCGCTCTGACTTGAATAAAGTTACGTGTCTGCGTGCATGATGTCAAATCGCCTGGTCAGGAACGGTTTTCGACGACACGTGATCATTGTGTCCGTCCATTCCTGGCGGACAAGATCAATCAGCCGCGCCGACCCGCTCCACTTGGCCACCCAATGCCTGCAGCTGCTCGACGAAATTCGGGTAGCCGCGGTCGATATGGAAGACGTCGTGCACTTCGGTGACACCATCGGCAACCAGACCCGCGAGCACGAGTCCCGCGCCTGCACGAATATCCGACGACCACACCGGTGCACTCGACAACCGCGGAATTCCGCGCACCACAGCGTGGTGTCCATCGGTTCGCGCGTCGGCACCGAGCCGAATCATCTCCTCGACGAAGCGGAACCGCGCTTCGAAGACGTTCTCGGTGATCATCGAGGTGCCGTCGGCGATCGCCGCGAGGCCGATAGCCATCGGCTGCAGATCGGTCGGGAACCCGGGGAAAGGCAATGTGGAGAAGTTGACCGCACGCGGCCGGTCGGCCTGGACCACACGGAAACCGTCCGGTTCGAACGAAATCCGCGCTCCTGCCGAGCGCAGCTTGTCCAGCACCAGGGACAGATGCTTCGGGTTGACGCCGGTCACCCGGATGTCGCCCATAGTCATCGCGGCGGCAATCCCCCAGGTGGCGGCGACGATGCGATCACCGATCACACGGTGCGTGGTCGGCGAAAGGCGCTCGACGCCCTCGATCGTCAGCACCGACGTGCCGGCGCCACTGATACGGGCGCCCATCTGAACCAGCATGTTGCACAGGTCGACGATGTCCGGTTCACGTGCGGCGTTATCGATGACCGTCTCCCCTTCGGCCAGCACGGCCGCCATGAGGATGTTCTCGGTCGCCCCCACCGACGGAAAGTCCAGCCTGATCCGCGCACCGCGCAGTTCATCCGCCCGCGCGACCACACAACCGTGTTCGATTTCGCTGGTCGCCCCGAGCAGGCGCAGGCCGGCTTGATGCATATCCAAGGGACGCGAACCGATTGCGTCCCCACCGGGCAGCGCGACAACGGCCCGCTTGCACCGCGCCATCAATGGTCCGAGCACACAAACCGACGCGCGGAACTGTGTCACCGCGGGAAAGTCCGCGTGGTACTTCGGTTCCGCAGGAGTGGTGATGATGACGACCGAACCATCGATCGTCACGTCGCAGCCCAGGCCGCGCAGCACATCACCCATCAGCGGCACATCGAGGATGTCCGGGCAGTTCGTAATGGTGGTCGTGCCCTCGGCCAGCAGGGCAGCGGCCATCAGCTTGAGGACGCTGTTCTTGGCACCCCCGACCGCGACCTCACCGACGAGTTGATTCCCGCCGGTAACCAAAAACCTCTCCATGCCGCCTCTCAGTCCGCCTCTCCGGATATTCAGCGCACTATTGAGTGCCACGATAGTTGCGTTTCGGGCCGGCGGTAGATGCCTGGCTCAGTTCCGGGCGTACCCGGCGAGTTACCCATGTAGTCACGAAATCAGCCGTTGCGTGTCGAGCCCATCGAGTCCGCGTTCGCGTCCATCATGATGCACCCGCCTGGTCTCCGCCCGGCTTCCAGAGCACATCGCCGCCAGGATTGGCAACCCGGCTCAGGATAAACAGCAGATCCGATAGACGATTCAAGTACTTGGCCGGCAGCACGTTCGTGTCGTCCGGGTGTGCCTCCACCGCAGCCCATGCGGCGCGCTCGGCGCGGCGCGCAACGGTGCGCGCGGTGTGCAACAGCGCAGCAAGCGGAGTGCCGCCGGGCAGGATGAACGAATTCAGCGGCGCCAGTTCGGCATTGAATTCATCGCACCAGGCTTCGAGCCGGTCGATGTAGGGCTGGGTGATCCGCAGCGGCGGGTACTTGGGCTCCGCGACGACGGGGGTGGACAGGTCCGCGCCCGCGTCGAACAGGTCGTTTTGAATCTGGTGGAGCACCGCGAGTAGTTCCGACGTCGGGCTGCCGAGTGCGATGGCAACACCGATGGCAGCATTGGTCTCGTCACAATCGGCGTAGGCGACCAGTCGGGGATCGGTCTTGGCGACCCGGGAGAAGTCACTGAGTCCAGTGGTCCCGTCGTCCCCGGTACGCGTGTATATCCGCGTCAGATGCACGCTCACAAGACCACCTTAGATGTCGGACCCGAACGACTGACCGTTCAGAGGCCTGGAAGCCTGCGGGTGCGGTCGGACGGACGGGATTCGACCCAGGAAAGGAAGGCCGCGAGCGAACCGCGGTCCAAGGCGAGTTCGAAAGCGCCGTCGCTATCGGACACCGCGGTCACCGACAGTTCTTCGGTCATGATGTCGAACTCGTCGCCGCGCGGGCCGCGACGGTCACCGATCTCGATGCCCTGGCGTCGAATGGTGGAGTCGGGGCCGAGTTTGAGGCTGGACAGCTTGTAGAAAACCAGCCGATCCTCGTCGTATCGGATCAGGCCGTGCCGCCAGCCCTGGCCACCGCGCGCGGGCAGCACCCGCAGCAACGCGGCCGTGCCACCTCGACGCAGCATGATCAGACGGTAGGTCGAAGCCAGCGCCAGAAAAACGAGCATGAGCACCAGAATGATCAGGAGAACCATCCCGGTCTGCAATGCCGTTCGTCCCTTCGCTCCGCCGCCGTCTCGGCGACACCTCGCGGTCATTCAACCACGGACCCGAGTTTACAAATGGCGGGGCCATGTCTTTTGCCCCGCAGCTCGTACCAACCCCGAAACGACGCTGTCGGCGGCGAATACGTTTCGCCGCCGACAGCGTCGTGCGCAATGGTGGTGCGTGACTACGCGTTCGCGTTCTGCTCGACCGCGCGCACTCGGGCCTGAGCCGCCCGCTGCTGTTCCTCGGTGGCGTCCGAGTCGGCCAGCACCCGGCGGGCCGCCTCGACGTCGACCTCACCGGCGAACTCCGCGGACTCGGCGAGCACCCGGACCGTGGTAGCGGTCACCGAGAAGAAACCGCCGTGCACCGCAGCGACGATGCGCTGCCCATCGGTGTCGACGATGGTCACGGTGCCGCCCTCGACCAACTGGCCGAGCAGCGGCTCGTGGCCCGGCATGATGCCGATTTGGCCCTCGGTGGTCTGCGCGCTGACGAACGACGCCTGGCCGGACCAGAGCAGTCGCTCGACCGCGACGAGATCAACTGACATTTCCGCCATCGGTGACTACTTTCCGGCGATCTTCTTCGCGGCGGCCTCGACGTCGTCGAGTCCACCGCAGCTGTTGAACGCCTGCTCCGGGAAGTGGTCGAACTCGCCCTTGCAGACGCGGTCGAACGCCTCGATGGTGTCGGACAGCGGCACCACCGAACCCGGCTGGCCGGTGAACTTCTCGGCCACGATGAAGTTCTGGCCGAGGAACTTCTCCAGGCGACGGGCCCGGCCGACGAGGACCTTGTCCTCTTCGGAGAGCTCGTCCATGCCGAGGATGGCGATGATGTCCTGCAGTTCCTTGTACTTCTGCAGGATCCGCTTGACCTCGTTGGCGACCCGGAAGTGTTCCGCACCGACGATCGAGGCCTCCAGGATGCGGGAGGTCGAGGTCAGCGGGTCGACAGCCGGGTAGATGCCCTTCTGCGAGATCGGGCGGGAGAGCTCGGTCGTCGCATCGAGGTGGGCGAAGGTGGTCGCCGGAGCCGGGTCGGTGTAGTCGTCGGCGGGCACGTAGATGGCCTGCAGCGAGGTGATGGACCGACCACGGGTGGAGGTGATGCGCTCCTGCAGCTCACCCATCTCGTCGGCCAGCGTGGGCTGGTAACCGACGGCGGAGGGCATCCGGCCGAGCAGCGTCGACACCTCGGAACCGGCCTGGGTGAACCGGAAGATGTTGTCGATGAACAGCAGCACGTCCTGGTGCTGCACGTCGCGGAAGTACTCGGCCATGGTGAGGGCCGAGAGAGCGACGCGCATACGGGTGCCCGGCGGCTCGTCCATCTGGCCGAAGACGAGGGCGGTGTCCTGCAGGACGCCCATCTCTTCCATTTCCAGGTGCAGGTCGGTGCCCTCACGGGTGCGCTCACCGACACCGGCGAACACCGACGTGCCGGAGAACTCACGCGCGATACGGGTGATCATCTCCTGGATCAGCACGGTCTTGCCGACACCGGCGCCACCGAACAGACCGATCTTGCCGCCCTTCACATACGGGGTCAGCAGGTCGATGACCTTCACACCGGTCTCGAGGATTTCGGTCTTGCCCTCGAGCTGGTCGAATGACGGTGGCTTGCGGTGGATGCCCCACTGCTCGCCGTCCCGGCCGAGGCCGGGGGTGTCGAGGCAATCGCCGAGGGCGTTGAACACGTGGCCCTTGACGACGTCACCGACCGGCACCGAGATCGGCTTACCGGTGTCGGCGACCTTGGCCCCACGGACCAGGCCGTCGGTCGGCTGCATCGAGATGGTGCGCACGATGTTGTCGCCGAGGTGCTGGGCAACCTCGAGGGTCAGGGTCTTGGCCACCGACGCCAGCGCGATCTCGGCGTGCAGAGCGTTGAACAGCTCTGGGATGGAACCCCGCGGGAACTCGACGTCCACGACGGGGCCGATGACACGGACGACGCGGCCTGTTGTCGCGCCCGTCCGGCTTTCTTGCGTGACTGCTGCGGTCATTATTCTCTTCCTGCGCTTAGTCGCGGTCCGAGCTCGAAGCCAGCGCGTTCACGCCGCCCACGATTTCACTGATTTCCTGCGTGATCTGGGCCTGCCGCGCCGAGTTCGCCTGCCTGGTAAGGACATTCGACAGCTCATTGGCGTTATCGGTGGCGGCCTTCATTGCGGTGCGCCGAGCCGCGGACTCGGATGCCGCTGCCTCGAGCAACGATGAGTAGATACGCGTGTTGATGTACTTGGGCAGCAGCGCCGCCAGCAGCACATCGGCGTCGGGCTCGAACTCGTACTGCGCGTGCACATCGGCGGTGGCCGAATCGGACAGGCTGTCCTCGCCCAGGTCGAAGTTCTCGTCGACGTAGCTCACCTGGATCGGCGCCAACCGGCGCACCTCCGGGGTCTGCGTCAGCATCGAGACGAACCGGGTGTACACGATGTGCAGCTCGTCGACACCGGCGATATTGCCGGTGCCGTTCGGAGCAGGAACCTCGCCCTCGGAGCCCGCCATGAAGCTGTCCACCAGGTGCCGGCACGCGGCCGAGGCATCGGTGTACTTCGGCTGCTGGGAGAACCCGGTCCACGACGCACGCGGCGCACGGTTGCGGAAGGTGTAGTAGATGAGGCCCTTGTTGCCCATCACGTACACCACCGGCTCTTTACCCTCGCCGCGCAGCGTGGTCATGAGCTCCTCGGCGCGCTTGAGCACGTTCGAGTTGTAGCCACCACACATACCGCTGTCACTGGTGATCACCAGCACGGCGGCGCGACGCGGGTTGGAGCGCTCCGTCAGCAGCGGATGCGAGAGGTTCTTCGACGCACTCGCCAGCTCACCGAGAACCTTGGTGATCTCCTCCGCGTACGGCTTGGCCGCAGCAACCCGGGCCTGAGCCTTGGTGATTCGCGAAGTCGCGATCAGCTCCTGGGCCTTGGTGATCTTCTTGATCGAATTCACACCACGAATGCGGGAGCGCAATTCACGCAGGTTTGCCATCAGCGGTTCACTCTCCCTTCATTCGCCAGATTCCAATAACGCATGCTCGCCCGCGCTACTTCTCGACGTGCTTGCGGGTCACGGTCAGCGACTCGACCTCTTCGGACTCGAGCTCGCCCGCTCCGTCCTCGTTCACCACACGACTGCCGTCGGAGGCAAGGAAGCCCTGCTTGAACTTGTCGGTGGCCACCTTGATCGCGTCGGCCGCGTCGCCCTGCAGCACCTTGCCGCCGGCGATCGACTCGAACGCCTCGGGGGCGGTGCGGTGCAGCTCCTCGATCAGCTCGGCGTTGAACCGGCGGATGTCGGCAACCGGGACCGACTCGTAGTAACCGGCGTCGACCAGGAAGATCGAAACGATCTGGTCTTCGACGGGGACCGGCGAGTACTGGTCCTGCTTGAGCAGTTCCACCCAGCGGGCGCCACGCTCGAGCTGGGCGAGGGAGGCCGCGTCCAGGTCGGAAGCGAAGGCGGAGAACGCCTCCAGCTCACGGTACTGCGCCATTTCCAGACGCAGCGAACCGGCGACCTTCTTCATGCCCTTGGTCTGGGCGGCGCCACCGACGCGGGAGACCGAGGTACCGACGTTGATCGCCGGACGGACACCCTTGTTGAACAGGTCGGACTCGAGGAAGACCTGGCCGTCGGTGATGGAGATGACGTTGGTCGGGATGAAGGCCGAGATGTCGTTGGCCTTGGTCTCGATGATCGGCAGACCGGTCATCGAGCCCGCGCCCATCGCGTCCGACAGCTTCGCGCAACGCTCCAGCAGACGGGAGTGCAGGTAGAAGACGTCACCCGGGTACGCCTCGCGGCCCGGCGGGCGGCGCAGCAGCAGCGAGATCGAGCGGTAGGCCTCGGCCTGCTTGCTCAGGTCGTCGAACACGATCAGGACGTGCTTGCCCTGGTACATCCAGTGCTGGCCGAGAGCCGAACCGGTGTAGGGCGCAAGCCATTTGAAGCCGGCGGAGTCCGAAGCGGGGGCCGCGACGATGGTGGTGTACTCCATCGCACCGTGCGCCTCCAGCGCGGTCTTGACGCCCGCGATGGTGGAGCCCTTCTGGCCGATCGCGACGTAGATGCAGCGCATCTGCTTGGTCGGATCGCCCGACTCCCAGTTGGCCTTCTGATTCAGGATCGCGTCGATGCAGACCGCGGTCTTGCCGGTCTTGCGGTCGCCGATGATCAGCTGACGCTGGCCACGGCCGATCGCGGTGAGTGCGTCGATGGCAGTGATACCGGTGGCCATCGGCTCCTCGACCGGCTGGCGCTGCAGCACCGACGCGGCCTGCAGCTCGAGCACGCGCTGCTCTTCGGCTTCGATCTCGCCGAGGCCGTCGATCGGCTGACCGAGCGGGTTGACCACGCGGCCGAGGAACTTGTCGCCCACCGGAACCGAGAGCACGTCGCCGGTACGGCGGACTTCCTGGCCCTCTTCGAGGGTGGCGTACTCGCCGAGGATAACCGCACCGATGGCGCGGTCCTCGAGGTTCAGCGCCACGCCGAGCACACCACCGGGGAACTCGAGCAGTTCGTTGGCCATCGCCGAAGGCAGACCGCTCACGTGGGCGATACCGTCACCGGTGTCGGTGACAACACCGACTTCTTCGATGGAGGTTTCCGGGGTGTAGCTCTGGGTGTAGCTCTCGATCGCGCTACGGATCTCATCGGTGGAGATCGTCAGCTCCGCCATAGTCTTCCTGCTCTCGCTGTCTGGTCTCGAATGTCGGGGGGATTAGGAGTCGTCAGGCTGTGACATCAAGCCAGGGCCCGACGCAGCCGTTCCAGTCGGCCGGTGGCGCTGCCGTCGATCACGTCGTCGCCGATGTGCACGACGACGCCGGTCAGCAGACTCGGATCGACCTGGACGTGCACAGTGACCGGCTTGCCGTAGATGCGCTGCAACGACGCCGCGAGGTGGCCGCGCTGCTGGTCGGTCAGCGCGATCGCCGCGCGAACATGCGCGACGATCTGCTCGCGCCGCGCGGCCGCGAGATCGGACAGCTCGTCGAATGCTTCGCCGATGCCCGTCTTCGACCGGGTGACCACCTGGTCCGCCAGGGTCTGGGTGATGGTGTCGGTTTTGCCCGTGAGCAGACGGCTGGTCAGCTCACGTTTGGCCGATGCCGGCTTCCCGTGGTCCGACAGTGCCTGCTCCAACTCGGGGTTGTCGCTGATGATCCGGCCGAGTCGGAACAGTTCGTCCTCGACCGCGTCGATCCGCCCGCTGTCGGCAGCCGACTCCAGCAGCGCTTCCTGCCCGAGCAACACCAGAGTGTCGACCAAATCGGCAGTGCGCGACCAGTTCTGGGCCACTGCGGTGGTCAGCACCGCCAGCGTGGCAGCGCTGACCTTGCCGCTGAAGACCCGCTCGCTCAGCTCGGCGCGAACCGCGCCGGGCACCGAAACGTCCGCGAGCGCAACACGCAGCGAACGCTGGTCATCCAGCACGGCGACAACGGCGAACAGTTCCGACCCCGTCGTGGCCGCAACACTGTCGCTTCCGGTCAGAGCGGCCCGAAGCGCCTCCCGGGACCGGGAGCTTGCCTCGCGGCTCGCTGCGTACATGCTTCTCACTTTCGCGTCGCTACCTTCCGACCCCGATGCCGGCATTCGACTGGTCGAGCTCGGACAGGAACCTCTCGATCGAAGCCGCTTGCTTGGCCTCGTCCGAAACCGACTGTCCGATAATCTTTTCCGCCAGATCGACGGCCGTCTGTCCGACCTCGGCACGCAGTTCGGTGAGGATCTGCTGCCGCTGGGCTTCCAGCTGGCTGTGGCCTGCCGCGACGATGCGGTCGCTTTCGGCCTGAGCTTCCGTGCGCATCTGCGCGAGGATCTGCTGGCCTTGTGTGCGTGCGTCCTCACGGATGCGCGCGGCCTCGAGCCTGGCCTCGGCCAGCTGCTGCTGATACTGCTGCAGGGTCAGCTGGGCCTCTTCCTGCGCGGCCTCGGCCCGCTGGATGCCACCCTCGATCTTGTCGGCACGCTCGTCCAGCACCTTCATGAGGCGCGGAATTACGTACTTGTAGAAAACGAAGCCGATGATCGCAATGCAGACCACCGACCACACGATGTCGTATGTCTCGGGGATAAGGGGGTTGATATCTTCCCCTGTCTCCGCGGCGAGCACAGAAAGCGTGGTCATCGCAAACTCAGAAAATGAAGCCGGCGACGAGGCCGATCAGCGCGAGCGCCTCGGTGAACGCGATACCGAGGAACATGTTGGTGCGGATCGTGCCCTGCAGCTCGGGCTGACGGGCGATGCCCTCGATCGCCTTACCGACGACGATGCCCACGCCGATGCCCGGGCCGATGGCGGCCAGACCGTAGCCGATGGCGCCGAAGCCCTTGAACTTCTCGGAGGTGGTTGCAGCTTCCTGGGCCAGGTACGCGAGGCTCATGAGTTCCATTCCCTTTCTATTGCTCACCCGCCGGTCGGCGTGATGTAGCAGGTTTCCGGTAGTTGTTGCGGGTCAGTGCGAGTCAGCGTGTTGCGCGAGTCCGATGTAGACCGCGGTCAGCAGGGCGAACACATAGGCCTGCAGGAAGATGACCAGGATCTCGAAGAGAGTGAACCCGAGTCCCGCGATCAGCGAGAACGGCGAGAACACCTTCATCCACGGGGTGGCGTCGAACAGGAAGAACCAGGTTGCGCTGAAGAACAGCACCAGCATGATGTGCCCTGCGAGCATGTTCGCCATGAGTCGGACGGTCAGCGTGAACGGGCGGAGCACGAACGTCGAGATGAACTCGATCGGAATCAGCAACCCGTGCAATGCGAGCGGAACATTCGGGACCACGATGCTGCTGCGCATGTACTTGAGGAATCCGTACTTCTTGATACCCACGTAGTTGAACGTGATGTACGCAAGCAGGGCAAGTACCAGCGGCATGCCGACTCGGGCGTTCGACGAGATGTTCAACCCTGGAATGATGCCGGAGAAGTTCAGAAAGAGGACCGTGAAGAAGATCGTCGCGATCAGCGGGAAGAACTTGCGGCCGGATTCCTTACCGAGAACCTCATCGCAAATCTGTTCCTTGACGAAGACCAATCCGGTTTCGGCAACGTTCTGCAGGCCGCGCGGGACGATGCGGGGACTCCGGAATGCCAACACCATCACAATGACAACAACTGCCGTCATGATCAGACGAATCAGCATCAGTCGGTCGAGTTCGAACGGCGTACCCTCGAACAGCACAGCTGGAGGGAAGAAGTCGGACAGCGATGGCGCGTGGAACTCGCCCGCCAAAGTGGTGACGCTCAGCGTTCTCTCCCGTGTTCGGGCCGTGGGTTCGGTCGTACCCACGGTTCGATCGGACATTGACGATCAATTAGTCGACTCAGGTCGGCTCGAATTTCGTCAGCAGCTGTGCGGTGGGATGGACTCCACCTGGCGTCTGTACGTGTGTCGGCGACATCGTCGACATGCAGAACCGGAACCCTCGGAGCCCGGCACGGCAGTAAGCATAGCGGCACTCAGCGGGATCGGGGTGATCCCCCCTCGCTTGGTTGCTTGCTTACCAACACTTTACCAAGTTATCTACGACAGTGTGTAGGTGGGTGGGATTTATTACTGACCAGTACCCGGTTCGGGCTCGGCATCGGGCGCCGTCACGTACGGAACCTTCTGGCGCAGAACGCCATACGTCTCCGCTCCGAGCACGATGACGAGGCCGCCCACCACAGTCAGGAACAGGGCCATCCGGCTGTAGAAATCGAAGTTCTGCAGCACCGCAACCACCACCATCGCGACCAGCAGCTTGCCGACCCAGCTGACCAGCATGACCAGGCCCGCAGTGCTCGCCGGCAGCTTCGCGCCGAGCAATACGACGACCGCCGTGGTGAGGATGAAACCGCCACCGATGGCCGCGCCGATCAGCGCACCCCAGAAGCCGGGCATACCGGCCGCCGAGGAGGCGATCGCCACGGCGAGCACGACCAACACGATCAACCCGATCGCGCCGTAGCGCAGCGCCGCCCTGAGCGGCGCTTCGGGACCGGGGACAGGTGTCGGAGTAAAGCTCACGACCAAAACTTTACCCGGGCGGCGTCCGGTCACCCGCGGCATCCCCGCGGCGCAGACCAGGGATCGCGGTGACAACGAGGGCGAAAACCAGTCCGCCCGCCATCAGCAGCACCACCAGCCGCCGGTCCATCAGCGCGGTGCCGACCGCGCCGAAGGCGAGCACACCGACCCACAAATAGATAAGCAAAACCACGCGCCGGTGCGAATGTCCGATCTGCAGCAATCGGTGATGCAAGTGCATTTTGTCCGGAGTCGAGAAACTGACCCCGGCACGGACACGACGCACAATCGCCAGCACGAGATCCAGCACCGGAATGAACATCACTGCGCCGACCAGCAACAGAGGTGACAGCAAGCCGACTACATCACGAGGCCCGAAGCCGTTCAGCGGTATCCGCCCGGACGCTCCGGTGGACACTGCGGCGAGCATCAACCCGATCAGCATCGAGCCGGAGTCGCCCATGAAGATTCGCGCAGGCTGAAAATTATGCGGAAGAAAACCCAAGCACGCACCGGCCAGCGCCGCAGCGAGCAGAGCCGGCCGATAGGTGTCAGCTGCTCCACCCTGCTCGTTCAGCAATCCGATAGTAAAGACGAACACAGCCAAGGCCGCGATCAAGCCGAGGCCCGCCGCCAGGCCGTCCAGACCATCGACAAAATTCATTGCATTGATCATCACGACGGTGATGCCGACAGTAATCAATCCGCCCAGCAATCTATCGAGAACCACCGTCTCGTTGTTGAACGGGTCGTAGACGATAACCCAGCTCAAACCCATAACGGCCATCACTCCCGCAGCAGTCACCTGCCCGGCAAACTTTGTCAGCGCGTCCAAACCCCAGCGATCGTCGACAATGCCGACCAACACGATGAGTGTCCCTGCCACCAGAACTGCTGAAATATCATGCTGCCACTCGAACCCACGACGCAGCGCGGGCAACTGCTGAGCGAAGAGGATCGCGGCGACGACCCCGACATAGATGCCGACCCCACCCATGCGGGGGATCGGCTTGACGTGGACGTCCCGCTCACGCGGCACCGCGACTGCACCGAAGGCAATCGCCATCAACCGAACCCCTCCGGTCGCCAGGAACGTCGCGGTCGAGGCAACCAGCAGCACAAGCAGTAGCTCACGCAGGGGGACCACAGCTCCCTGACCGGTCACCGCAGCCCCTCATCCACCAGAAGCGCCCTGCCCGTCCCCAGCAAACGACCATCGAAATAGATGTTGTCCCGGACCATCTTCACGGCGACCATCATCGCATCCATCACCTGAACACCACGCATCCCAGATTGATCGGGCCAGGCAGCAGCGGCGACCCACACCGGCCCGGTTCGGCTCCGCGACCATACCGACGCCTGCGGTCGACATGTGCCACGCGACCGACCGCATGGGACGGAAAGCCGCTTCACCTCCGATGCCGAGGTCAAGAGCTCAGCGCCTCGGCTTGCGGTCCGACATCCAGGTTTTACTGCATCCGGGTCGAGCAACTTACCGCGACACAGCGCCGGTCAGGGCTTCCGGCGACATCCCGAGCACCTCGGCAATATCGGCGACCGCCACCGCGCCCTCGCGCAGAACGCGCGGCTGGTCGGCGGTGAGATCGACGATGGTGGAGGCGACGGCATGCTCGGACGGTCCGCCGTCGAGGTAGACCCCGACCAGGTCGCCGAGCTGATCGCGAGCCTCGGCGGCGGTCTTGGCAGGCGGCTGTCCCGAAACATTGGCACTGGACACCGCCAGCGGGCCGACCTCACGCAGCAGTTCGAGCGCGACCGGATGCAGCGGCATCCGCAGCATCACCGTTCCTCGGGTGTCGCCGAGATCCCACGCAAGTGAAGGGGCTTGCTGCACAACCAGACTCAGTCCGCCGGGCCAGAACGCACGAATCAGTTCGCGGGCCTGTGGGCGCACCGAGAAGACCAAGCCGTCGATGGTGTGCCACGATCCGACCAGCACCGGCACCGGCATGTCCCTGCCGCGTCGCTTGGCCGCAAGCAGCGAACCGACCGCCGAAGAATCGAACGCGTCGACGGCGAGGCCATAGAGCGTGTCGGTGGGCAGCACGACCAACCGCCCGGATTTCAAGGCGCTCGTGGCTGCGGTCAGTCCGGCGGCACGGGAGTCGGGATCCGCGCAGTCGTAGACGGTACTCACGCCCCTCATCCTGTCACAGTGTTTTTTTGGCAGCGCCTGCGGCGCTGCGTGTTCGCGGCCCCCTTGGTCTCGCTTCCGAGCCGTCGAGACTCGCGCCTGCGGCGCATCGCTTCGACGGCTCGGAAGCGAGACGGGCCGCGAACTCTAGTGCTCGGGTCTCGCTTCGCTTGGAAGGTGTCATCGTGCCGAGTGGGGGCGTCGGTAGCTGAGCTTGCGACTTCGATGGATGGTCTCGGGCTGCTGTAGAGGTGGGATGCGCTGCGAACTCTGATGCTCGGTGTCGCTTCGCTCGGAAGGTGTCATCGTGCCGAGTGGGGGCGTCGGTAGCTGAGCTTGCGGCGTTGGTGGATGCGCTTCGACGGCTGTGCACGGGGTCGCGTACTCCAGTGCTGGATGTTGCTTCGCTCGAAGGCGCCATCGTGCTGAGTACGTGCGTCGGTAGCTGAGCTTGCGGCTTCGGTCGACGTGCTTCGGTTACGGAGGCGGGACGGGCCGCGAACTCTTAGGGCTCGGTCTCGCTGCGCTCGGAAGGTGTCATCGTGCCGATAGGGTGCATCGGTAGCTACAAGCGGCATCTACTGCTGGCCGAAATCCGACTGGTCGAAAGGCATACGACAAGGTCGCGAGCATCAGTTCTACGCACCCCTCGGCACGACATCGTCTTTCGAGTTCACCAACAACCCCTTGGCACGACGACACCGTGGTGTATGCGGTTGGGCTGCTCAGGTGGTGGGATAGGCCGCAGGCTCTAGTGCTGGATCCAGCTGCGCTCGGCACGCGAAACTCGGGCCGTGGGGGTAGGGCGCTCGGCGTGTAGCGCAGCTGTCGAACTGGACCGGATCAAGAGCTTGGCGGGGCGGTCATGTGTGGTTGGCGGCGACGAAGCGCGGTTTTCCGGCCAGGTCGGGGTGTTCGACGATGTCGGTGAATTCGCCCTGTTTGCCGAGTAGGGCCGCCAGTTCCGAGCCGTTGGTGTCGTCGTGTTCGATGGCCGTGGTGCCGCCGGGGCGCAGCAGGCGGGTGATGGTGGGGATCATCGCGCGGATGACCTCCAGGCCGTCGGGGCCGCCGAACAGGGCCAGATGCGGGTCGTGGTCGACGACCTCGGGGTCGAGTTCGGCGGCATCCGGAATGTAGGGCGGGTTGGACACCACGAGGTCGACGCGGCCGTTCAGCTCGGACAGCAGGTTCGGGTCGGTGACGTCGTCGGCGTACAGGGTGATGGGGGTGTCGCCGTCGGCAATACGGAGGTCGGCATTGCGGCGGGCCCATTGCAGCGCGGACGGATCGATCTCGATGGCGTGCACGTCGGCATCGGGGCGGGCGTGCGCGATGGCCAGGGCGAGCGCGCCGGAACCGGTGCACAGGTCGACCACGATGGGCGTGTGATCGTGCGGCAGCTTCTCCAGCTGGCCCAATGCCCAGGCGAACAGCAGCTCGGTCTCCGGTCGCGGCACGAAAACGCCGGGCCCGACCGCCAGGTCGATCTCACCCATCGCGGCCGTACCGGTCAAGTGCTGCAACGGGATTCGTTCCGCACGCTTGGCGACCAGCGCGCGGTACTGCGCCAGCTTCTCGGGCTCGACCAGAGGCGTCAGCGCCAGTCGTGTTCGCTCGACGCCGAGCACGTGCGCCGCGAGATGTTCGGCGTCTGCCTGCGGACTGTGTACCCCGGCCGCCCGCAGGGTCTCTACGGCTTCATTGATGACTGGACGCAACGGCTCACGACTCATAGCGCTGACTTTGCCCGATCGAGGCCTATTCGGCGGCCATTCGGGCCTCGCGATCCGCCTTGCCCAGCGCATCGAGCAATGCGTCCATATCGCCATCGAGCACAGCATCCAGGTTGTGGGCCTTGAATCCGATGCGGTGGTCGGCGATCCGATTCTCCGGGAAGTTGTAGGTGCGGATGCGTTCGGACCGGTCGACCGTGCGGATCTGGCTGGCTCGGCCCGCCGCGGCTTCCTGGTCGGCCTGCTCCTCGGCGAGCGCCTGCAGCCGTGCGGCGAGCACCTGCATAGCACGTGCCTTGTTCTGCAGCTGGGAACGCTCGTTCTGGCAGGTCACCACGATGCCCGAGGGCAGGTGGGTGATGCGAACAGCCGAGTCGGTGGTGTTGACGCCCTGACCGCCCTTGCCGGAGGAGCGGTAGACGTCGATGCGCAGATCGGTTTCGTCGATCTGCACCTCTTCCACCTCGTCGGGCTCCGGATAGATGAGCACGCCCGCGGCCGAGGTGTGGATGCGGCCCTGCGATTCGGTCACCGGGACGCGCTGCACCCGGTGCACACCGCCCTCGAATTTGAATCGCGACCAGACACCGTCGCGTGCGGCGTCCTTGCTCTTGATCGATAGCGTGGCGTCTTTGTAGCCGCCGAGGTCGGAGATGGTGACGTCGAGAACCTCGACCTTCCACCCGTGCCGCTCGGCGTAGCGGATGTACATGCGGGCCAGGTCCGCAGCGAACAGCGCGGATTCCTCGCCGCCTTCGCCGGACTTGACCTCGAGCACCACATCGTCGCCGTCGTGCGGGTCGCGCGGAGCGAGCAGATCCGCCAGCGTCTGCTCCAACTCGACGACCTGGCGTTCCAGATCGGGCACCTCGGCCGCGAAAGCCGCATCGTCGGCCGCGAGTTCCTTGGCGGCGGCGAGATCGTCGCGGGCAGTCTGCAGTTTGTTGTAGGTGGCCATGATGGGGGCCAACTCGGCGAACCGCTTGCCGACCCGGCGCGCAGCGCCCGGATCGTTGTGCAGCGCCGGATCGGACAGCTGCATCTCCAAGCCCGAGTGCTCGGCCAGAATGTCATCGATCGCGGACGGTTGCGTCACGGTAGCTGCTTCCTCTCGTTTTTCCACGCCATCCCGGGCGAAGACCGGGACCACACAAAAGCACCGACGCCCGGCCTGCAGAAGCAGGACCGGGCGTCGGCGAGGAAGCTACTTGGCGTCGGCTTCGGCTTCGGCCTTCTTGCCGGCACGCTTGCCGTAGCGGGCCTCGAAGCGGGCCACACGGCCGCCGGTGTCGAGGATCTTCTGCTTGCCGGTGTAGAACGGATGGCACTGCGAGCAGACCTCGACGGTGATGTGTCCCGACTCCTTGGTGCTGCGAGTCTGGAAGGTGTTGCCGCAACCACAGACGACCGTGGTGTCGACATACGTCGGGTGGATTCCTGCCTTCATGGGTGTCCTCTCGATATTGGCCGCCGGGTCGCCCTTGCAGATCGCGAGAGCGTGAACCGGAGCCGACTAGGCGGGAGGTCTGCTCGGTGAGCAGACGCAACGACCGTTCAGTATGCCAGAACTGCCGCTACGCTCCCAAAACGCATCCCGGTACGGGTTTGTTCCCGGCCAGCGAGTACTCCCCCGCCTTTCCCGCCCATAGAAGTCCGGGCACGCGAATCCCACACTCTTACCGAACCCTTAAGTCGAGTAGTCCGCTACTCAGGAATGCGAACACTGCTGTTCATAGAGTTTGAGCCCTGGTAGCACAACGCCGTGCCGAGACAGAAAGGAGAACTCATGAACAGCCGAATCGCACTCGCGATCTTCGCCCTGTTGATTCTCACTGTCGCGGTGGGCTGGCTTGCCGCACCCGACGCCCCGCACACCTCGACCGCCGTATACACGGAGCCGACCACGACGGCCTTCGAACCCGTGAACACCGCAACCGCCTCCGACTCAACAGCAACGACCGCAATGATCATCGGCTGCATGATCATCGGCGCTGCCGCCATCGGGCTGGTGTTCTTCGGTCCATGCAGCACTCAGGGGCCCCGTGTGCACGGAGCCCCTGAGATTGCTGGAACAACTACTGATTTCGCGAGTACCTGGGTAACTCCTGGGGTACGCCCAGAAGTCGCCGAGTACTCGACCGCCGGCCCGCCGTGCGACTCTCGCGGCACTTATTTGTGTGCTGAAGTCGCGGGGAGGCGAACTGGCTCATTCGTCGAGTGCGCCTGGCGCGGTCTTGCTCACCTGCATCAGGAACTCGAGGTTGTTCTTGCTCTTCTTCAGTCGGTCGATCAGCAGATCGATCGCCTGATGCGAGTCCAGGCCGGTCAGTACGCGGCGCAGCTTGTGCAGCACCGCGGCCTCGTCTGGGCTGAGCAGTAGCTCGTCCTTACGGGTACCGGACGGATTGACGTCCACCGCCGGGAACACACGCCGTTCCGCGATCTTGCGGTCCAGCTTGAGCTCCGCGTTGCCGGTGCCCTTGAACTCCTCGAAGATCACCGTGTCACCGGTCGAACCGGTCTCCACCATCGCGGTGGCGATGATCGTCAGCGAGCCGCCGTTCTCGATGTTGCGCGCCGCGCCGAGGAACCGCTTGGGCGGGTACAGCGCGGTGGAATCGACACCACCGGAGAGGATGCGGCCGGAGGCGGGCGAGGAGTTGTTGTACGCACGGCCCAATCGGGTGATCGAGTCGAGCAGCACCACAACGTCTTTGCCCATTTCGACCAGGCGCTTGGCCCGCTCGATGGCCAGCTCGGCGACCGAGGTGTGGTCTGACGGCGGCCGGTCGAAGGTGGAGGCGATGACCTCACCCTTCACCGAACGCTGCATGTCGGTGACCTCTTCCGGACGCTCGTCGACCAGCACAACCATGAGGTAGACCTCGGGGTTGTTGATGGCGATCGCGTTCGCGATGTCCTGCATGATCGTGGTCTTACCCGCCTTGGGCGGGGAGACGATCAGCGCACGCTGACCCTTACCGATCGGCATGATCAGGTCGATCACACGCGTGGTCAGCTTGTTCTGCGTGGTTTCCAGACGCAGTCGCTGATTCGGGTAGAGCGGGGTCAGCTTGCTGAACTCGGGACGACGCTTGGCCGCATCGACGTCACCGCCGTTGACGGTGTCCAACCGCACCAGCGGATCGAACTTCTGCCGCTGGTTGCTCTGCTCACCGTCACGCGGGGCGCGCACCGCACCGGTGATCGCGTCACCGCGGCGCAGGCCGTTCTTGCGAACCAGGTTCATCGAGACGTACACGTCGTTCGGTCCGGCCAAATAGCCCGAGGTCCGAACGAACGCGTAGTTGTCGAGCACGTCGAGGATGCCCGCGACCGGCTGCAACACGTCATCTTCGCGGATCTCCAGCTCACGGGCCTCGCCCGTGCTCGGGCCGCCTTCACGGTCACGACCACGACGACGCTCACGGAAGCGACGTCCACGCCGTCCGCGACCGCCCTCGTCCTCGTCACCGCCACGGTTGCTGTCGCCGCCGCGGCTTTCGCCGCCACGGTCCCGATTGCCGCTCCCGTTCTGGTTGGTGCGCTCGGACTGGCCGCGTTCGCCGGACTGACTCCGCTCGCCGGACTGACTCCGCTCGCCGGACTGACTCCGCTCGCCGGACTGACTCCGCTCGCGGCGGCGTTCGCCTTGCTCCTGATCCTGCTTCGGCTCGTCACCCCGCGATTCCGCCGACGCGGTCTCGCCGCCGGAGCGGGCCTGGTCACGTCCGCGACGCTGCCTGCCACGACCACGCTGACCCGGCTCGCGGCCGGAATCCTCGGTGGTCTCGGTCGGCGCGGCCTCGGCCTGCGCCGAGTCGGCCTGCGTTTGCTCGGATCGAGCAGACTTCGAGGGAGCGGACTTCGACGTGGCCGCGGGAGCCTCATTCGACTGAGCCGCGGCGGGAGCCTGATTCGACGGAGCGGAAGCCTCGTTCGCCGCGGCAGGAGCCGCGGGCGTCACATCCAGGGTTGCCTGCACCGGCACCGCCTTGGCGGTGTCCGCATCGGACTTCACCTCGCCACGCGCGGACTTTTCTGCCTTCGCCGACTTTCCGGCCTGGTTTTCCTTGATAGCGGCGATCAAATCGCCTTTGCGCATTCCGGAGGTGCCTCGGATACCGAGCTCCCCCGCGAGCGCGCGCAACTGCGGCAACAACATTCCAGTCAGCCCCGATCGTGCGACGTCGGTTTGTTCGCTCATCTTCGAAATCTGTCCGGAGTCACTTTCGCGGTCGCCCGGGGTCGTTGGGTTGGATTCCACCCCGGGTGTCGCGAGCAGGTCCGTATCTGTCACGGAAATCCTTTCCTTCCCTCGATTGCCGTGTGCTATTTCGAGGGTTTGTTCCGCAGTTCGGGCACTGTGCCGAACTCGGAGTACAACCGCAGGACATCCGTCCTGCCGGTCGCTTTGTGCCGTATCACCTGCCCCGCCGGACCGGCGGCTTCGCCACCAGTTTGTGAAAGGTGGGAGAGATCATTCCAGTTGCGCAGCTACGCAGCACCCCCATGGCCTGGAGGCTCGAGCCTGGAGCCTGCTGGAGCGATTGCCCTGATGAAGCACCGGCGTCTGATGCGCACGATGTACGGACTCGCTCAGGATAGCTGGCAACTGTCAACCTCGGCAAGGCAGACTCGCCGTCAGTCGACCTGGACGCCTTCTGCGAGTCCCGGTTCGACCACCCGCAGACCTTCCGCGGCTGCCAGTTCGCGGAGTTCCTGGGGGAATTCGCTGGTGACGAGGGCCAGCACGGTCGGGCCCGCGCCGGAAACCGTCGCCGCAATACCAGCGGCCCGCAGCCGGTGGATCCAGGTGGTCGTCAGCGGCAGGGCGGGCGCACGCTGGCCCTGATGCAGCCGATCCGCGGTCGCGGGCAGCAGCAGATCCGGGCGCTCGGTCAGTGCGACCACCGCGAGGGCGGCCCGGCTGACGTTGAACGCGGCGTCGCCATGCGGCACCACCTCGGGCAGCAGACCACGGGTGTGCGCGGTGGACGAGCGCTCCTCGGGAATGAGCACCACCGCACGCAGGTCGGGATGCGGCTCGAGGCGCACCGCACGGTAGATCCTGGTCGGCGCGGCCGCGGTGCCGTCCGCGCCCGCATCGGCGGGCCGGTCGGTCTCGGTCCAGGACACCACCACACCGCCCAGCACGCTGGCGGCCGCGTTGTCCGGATGACCTTCGAATTCCGATGCCAGCTGCACCAATTGGTCCGCGCCGGTGGCCAGTGCCGGATCCAATTTCGCGGCGAGCGCACAGCCGGCGGCCAGCCCGCCGACCACCGCGGAGGCCGACGAACCCAGACCACGTGAATGTGGAATCACGTTGCGGCACACCACATCGAGGCCGTCGGCCCATACGCCGGCAGATTCCAGGCCGCGCTCGATAGCACGCACCACCAGATGCGAAGGGCCCCACGGCACGTCGTCAGCGCCCTCACCCTCCACCCGGATCGTCAGGCCGGAATCGGTAGTGCGCACCTCGATCTCGTCGTAGATGCCCAATGCCATACCAAGCGAATCGAATCCGGGACCCAGGTTCGCGCTGGAGGCGGGCACCCGCGCGAGCACGGACAACCCAGCGGGCAGCGTCCGCGTCATGGCTGCTGCCCGCTCATGCAGTTGACTTTCCCGAGCACTCAACTCAGGCCAGCTCTAGTTCGGCGGCCACCGCGACCGGGTCGACCTCGAGCGCCTGGACCTGCGGCATTCCCAACAGCGCGGTATCGGGATCCTTGAGTCCGTTGCCGGTGACGGTGCACACAACGGTCAGGCCGGAGTCGAGCCAGCCCTCCTTGCGGGCCGCGAGCAGACCTGCGACGCTGGCCGCCGAAGCAGGCTCGACGAAGACGCCCTCGGTGGCAGCGACCAGTCGGTACGCCTCCAGGATCTCCTCGTCGGTGGCGGCGCGGAATGCGCCACCGGACTGCTCTTTGGCTTCCATCGCACCGTTCCAGGATGCGGGCGCGCCGATCCGGATGGCGGTGGCGATGGTTTCCGGGTCCTTGACCGGAGCGCCGTTGACCAGCGGCGCGGCACCCGCGGCCTGCACACCGAGCATGCGCGGCAGCTGCGTGGTGATGCCGTCGGCGTAGTACTCGCGGTAACCGCGCCAGTAGGCGGTGATGTTGCCCGCGTTGCCCACCGGGAGCACGTGCACGTCCGGCGCCTTGCCGAGCACATCACAGATCTCGAACGAGGCCGTCTTCTGCCCCTCGATGCGGGCCGGGTTCACCGAGTTCACCAGACCGATGCTCGGGAATTCCGCGGTCACCTTGCGGGCCAGCTCCAGGCAGTCGTCGAAATTGCCCTCGACCTGGATGATCTTCGCGCCGAGCATGACGGCCTGGGCCAGCTTGCCCATCGCGATCTTGCCCTGCGGGATCAGCACGGCGCAGGTCATGCCGGCGCGGGTCGCGTAAGCGGCGGCCGATGCCGAGGTGTTGCCGGTGGAGGCGCACAGCACAGCGGTCTGACCGCGGTACTTGGCGTCGGTGATGGCCATCGTCATGCCGCGGTCCTTGAACGAACCGGTCGGGTTGAGCCCCTCGACTTTGAGATACACATCACACCCGGTCAGCTCGGACAGGTGCGGCGCGGGCACCAGCGGGGTGCCGCCCTCGAAGAGGGTGACCGGTTCCCAGTCGGCTGCGCCCGCGAGCCGATCACGATAGGCCGCGATCAGCCCCGGCCAGCGCGAATGCACTCCGGTCTGCGGTGCGACGCCTGCGGTGTTCATGCCAGCGCTCCCTGCGTCGGACCGGGAGCAGGTGCGCACCGGAAACCTGTGGACATATCGCCTCGAATGTCGGCGACTGTCCGCACATTCGTCCTCATTCTTCGGTGCCTTCCAATCTCAGAACACTCGTCACGGACGTGACGGACTCCATCTCCGCGAGAGCGGCCACGGTGTCCGCGAGCGCCGACTCCACCGCGTGGTGGGTCACGACAACAAGGCGCGCACCGTTGCCGTGCCCTTCCTGGCGGACGGTCGAGATGCTCACCCCGTGCACGGCGAACTCGCCCGCAACCTTGGCCAGAACCCCAGGACGGTCTTCGACCTGCAGGTTCACGTGGTAACGGGTCGGCGTATCGCCGATCGGCGCAATCGGTAGCTCAGCATAAACCGATTCGCCGGGAGCACGGCCACCGTAGAACTTGTTACGCGCCGCCATCACCAGATCACCGAGCACCGCAGACGCCGTCGGAGCGCCGCCTGCGCCCTGACCGTAGAACATCAGCCGTCCCGCGTTCTCCGCCTCGACGACCACCGCGTTGAACGCACCGCTGACCGCGGCCAGCGGGTGCTTGCGCGGGATAAGGGCCGGGTAGACGCGCACCGAGACACGCTCCTTGCCGCCTTCTTCCGGGCCGGGCTCGCCGGGGCCCGAGTCGACGCGCTCGCAGATGGCGAGCAGCTTGACGGTGCAGTTCAGCTCGGAAGCGGTCTCCAGGTCCTCCGCGGAGATCTTCGAGATGCCCTCGCGATACACGTCGGCAGCGGTGACCCGGGTGTGGAAGGCCAGTGAGGCCAGGATCGCGGCCTTCGCGGCAGCGTCGTAGCCCTCGACGTCGGCGGTCGGGTCGGCCTCGGCGTACCCGAGGCGAGTGGCCTCGGCGAGCGTGTCCGAGTAGTCGGCGCCGGTCTCGTCCATCGCGGAGAGGATGAAGTTGGTGGTGCCGTTGACGATGCCGACGACCTTGTTGACCCGATCACCGGCCAGCGACTGGATGAGCGGGCGCACCACCGGGATGGCGCCGGCGACGGCGGCCTCGAAGTACAGGTCGGCGCGGCTGCGCTCGGCGGCCGCGGCGAGCTCACCGGTGTAGTCGGCGAGCAGCGCCTTGTTGGCGGTCACCACGGATTTGCCCGCATTCAGCGCGGCCAGGATCAGTCTGCGCGGCGGATCGATGCCGCCGATGACCTCGACAACCAGGTCGACGTCGTCGCGGGCGACGAGCGCGTCCGGGTCGGTGGTCAGCAGTTCGGCGGGCAGGCCGCGGTCGGTGTCGAGGTTGCGCACCGCGACACCGCGGAGCACGACCGGTGCGCCGACGCGCGAGCGCAGGTCATCGGCGTGGTCGCGCAAAATGCGCACCACCTCGGTGCCGACATTGCCCATCCCGAGGACCGCGACCCCGATCGGACGATCGGTTCCCCAGGTTCCATGCTTCGCGGCATTGGTCATGATTCCACCTCTGTGTTAGTGCGGGATACCCGCACTCGATCGGCTCCGATGAGCGAGGCTGCGTCGGTGTTGCTCATTACACCTCCAGGCTGAGCAGGTCCGACACCGTTTCCCGGCGCAGAATGAGTCGCGGAACTCCGTCGCGCACTGCGACGACCGCGGGACGTGTCAGCTGGTTGTATCGACTCGACATCGAGTAGCAATACGCACCGGTGGCCGCCACTGCGACCAGATCGCCGGGGCCGACATCGGCGGGCATCCAGGTGTCCCGGATAATGATATCGCCACTCTCGCAATGCTTTCCGACCACGCGCGCAACCACCGGGTCGGCGTCCGAAGAGCGCGAGACCAGCCGGCAATCGTAGTCCGCCTGATACAGCGCGGGGCGGATGTTGTCGCTCATGCCGCCGTCGACGCTGACATAGCGGCGGGTAAGTCCGCCGTCGAGCGAGACGTCCTTGATCGTGCCGACCTCGTATAACGTCACAGTGCCCGGTCCCGCGATGGCGCGACCCGGTTCCACCGCGATGGTCGGCTCCGGCAGTCCGGCTCGGTCCGCTTCCTCGCCGACCAGCTTGCGCAGGCTCGTCGCGAACTCGTCCAGCGGCGGCGGGTCGTCGTTCGGCAGGTACGAGATACCAAGGCCGCCACCGAGATCCAGGGTGGCGATCTGGGCGGTGCGCTCGATACCGAACTTGTCGACGGCGGCGCGCAGCAGTCCGAGCATCCGGCGCGCGGCGATCTCGAAGCCGTCGAGCTCGAAGATCTGCGACCCGATGTGCGAGTGCAGCCCGACCAGACGCAGGTTGTCGGCCTCGAAGACGCGGGCCAGCGCCTCCATGGCGTCGCCGCCCGCGATGGAGAAGCCGAACTTCTGATCCTCGTGCGCGGTCGAAATGTATTCGTGCGTATGGGCTTCCACACCGACGGTGACACGAACGAGCACATCCTGCACCACGCCCGCGCGGCCCGCGACCACCTCGAGGCGATCGATCTCGATCAGCGAGTCGACCACCACGTGCCCGACGCCCGCCGCGACCGCCGCCTCCAGCTCGGGAACCGACTTATTGTTGCCGTGCAACGCGATTCGCTGGGCCGGGAAGCCCGCGTGCAGCGCGACGGCCAGCTCGCCACCGGAGCACACGTCCAGCGAGAGCCCTTCGTCGCGGATCCAGCGGGCGATCTCGCCACACAGGAATGCCTTGGACGCGTAGTGAACTCGCGCATTCGAGCCGAACGCGCGCACCATATCGCGACAGCGGGAACGGAAGTCGTCCTCGTCCACCACGAACAGCGGGGTCCCGAACTGTGCGGCCAGCTCGTGCACCGGCACACCGGCCAGCTGCACGACACCGTCGCCATCGCGAGAAGCGTTGCGCGGCCACACATTTACGGGCAGATCGATCATCTGCTTCGGGTCACGCGGGCGCTCGGCCAGGCTGGGGGCGTGCGGAATCTCGGCGTGCCGGGGTCCGGCTGGATGCGCGCTCACTGAACTACCTTCCTCATGCTGCTCGTCTCGAAGCCCGATAGCCCGTTCACATGCGCTCCGGTGCATTGACGCCGAGCAGCCCGAGGCCGTTGGCGAGCACCTGACGGGTGGCCTCACACAGCGCGAGCCGTGCGGTATGCAGCGGCATCGACTGCTCGTCGCCCTTGGGCAGCACCTGGCAGGCGCCGTAGAACCGGTGGTACGCGCCTGCGAGCTCCTCCAGATAGCGGGCGACCCGGTGCGGTTCACGCAGACTCGCGGCGCTGGCAACCACCCGCGGGTACTCGCCGATGGTGCGGATGAGTTCGCCTTCGTGCTCGGTGGCGAGCAACCCGAAGTCCGGGTTCGCGGCGCTCACCCCGAGATCCACCGCGTTGCGCGCCAACGACGACAGCCTGGCGTGCGCGTATTGCACGTAGTAGACGGGGTTTTCGTTGTTCTGGCTGGTCCACTGGTTCAGATCGATATCAATGCTCGAGTTCACCGAGCTGCGTACCAGCGCATAGCGGGCCGCGTCGACACCGATCGCCTCGACGAGGTCGTCGAGGGTGACAACGGTGCCCGCGCGCTTGCTCATCTTCACCGCGACGCCGTCTTTGACCAGATTCACCATCTGCCCGATCAGCACCTCGACCGTGGCCGGGTCGTCGCCGAACGCGGCGGCGGCGGCCTTCAACCGGCCGATGTAGCCGTGATGGTCGGCGCCGAGCATGTAGATGCACAGGTCGAAGCCGCGGGCCCGCTTGTTCTGGAAGTAGGCGATGTCGCCCGCGATGTAGGCCGCGTTGCCGTCGCTCTTGATGACCACACGATCCTGGTCGTCACCGTAATCCGAGCTGGCGATCCACCACGCGCCGTCCTTCTGGTACAGATCGCCGGAGTCCTTGAGTGTGGTGACCGCTTGCTCCACCGCGCCGGACTCGAACAGCGAGCTCTCGTTGAAGTAGACGTCGAAGTCGGTGCCGAACTCGTGCAGCGATGCCCTGATCTGGGCGAACATCAGCTCGACACCCTCGGTACGGAACAGCTCGAGCCGCTCGGCCTCCGGCAGCGTCAGCGCATCGGGATGCCCGGCGACGATCTTGTCGGCGATCTCGGTGATGTAGGCGCCCGCGTACCCGTTCTCCGGTGTCGGCGCGCCGGCGGCGGCAGCGACCAGCGACTTGGCGAAGCGGTCGATCTGCGCGCCGTGATCGTTGAAGTAGTACTCACGGGTCACGTCGGCGCCCTGCGCGGCCAGGATCCGGCCGAGCGCGTCACCGACCGATGCCCAGCGGGTACCGCCGAGGTGCACGGGGCCGGTCGGATTGGCCGACACGAACTCCAGGTTGATGCGAGTTCCGGTCAACGCTTCCGACGTGCCGTACCCCGCACCTGCCGCGAGCACCTGCGCGACGATCGCGCCCTGTGCGGACGCGGCGAGCCGGATGTTCAGGAAGCCGGGACCCGCCACATCGGCGGAGTCGATGCCGTCGGTCGCGGCGAGCGCGGCGGCCAGCCAGGCTGCCAATTCGCGTGGATTGGTTCCGGCCCGCTTGCCGACCTGCATCGCCACATTCGTGGCATAGTCACCATGTTCCGGATTACGGGGGCGCTCAACACTGACCGCGTCGGGCAGGACCGCAGGGTCCAGTCCACGTTCGACAAGCACCTTCGCCGCAGTTGCGCGAAGGAGATCTGCAAGGTCAGCTGGAGTCACGAGTCTCTATCCTATGGTCTGGGCGGGTGTGCACCTCGAGTGGGCACCGCACTGCCAGCGGATCCATCACGTCGAAAGAGCACAACGAGCAATGCCGAGCACAAGTGCCAAATCGGCCAAGGCCGTACAGGCCGCCGGGAAGTCGTCGTCTTCGCGCAAAAGGGGCGGTGGCAAGAGCCCGCTCGGCAAGAAGCGCCAGATTCCGTGGCTGGCCATCGGCGCTGCCGCGGTCATCATCGCATTGGTCGGTGTCCTCGCCTACAGTCTGGTCCCGAAGTACCGGGACAAGGCCGACCTCGAGAAATACACGCCGAGCGCCCAGCGCAAAGACCCTTCCGATCAGATCTCGGGCGTGACCAAGCAGGAGTACCCGGCCGGTCTGCACGTCTCCGGCGCCCAGCGGGTGGCCTATGACCAGAGCCCACCGTTCGGCGGCCCACACGATCAGGCCTGGGCGAACTGCACCGGCGTGGTGTACAGCAAGCCGATCCGGGCGGAGAACGCGGTGCATTCGCTCGAGCACGGCGCGGTATGGATCACCTATAACCCGGACAAGGTGGACGCCGCGGGAGTCGAAACCCTGAAGAAGAAGGTCGAGGGCAAACAGCAAACCCTGATGTCGCCGTACCCCGGCCTGACATCGGCGGTGTCGCTGCAGTCCTGGGGCCATCGGCTGACGGTGGACAGCCCCGACGACAAGCGGGTCAACCAGTTCCTCACGGCGTTGCGTGGCAACCCTTACGGCGCCTACCCCGAGGTGGGCGCGAGCTGCTCCAACCCGTCCTTCGACGCGAACAACCCGCTGCCGTTCGACCCCAGCCCGCCCGGACCGAATGCGGTGCCGATGGACGGTAAGGGCCTCGAACCCGATCCGACCGAGCTCGGTGGCGGCATGCCGGGTCTGCCCGGCGGCATCCCGGGCGTGCCCGGTGTTCCCGGTCTGCCGGGTGCTCCTGGTCTGCCCGGTGTTCCCGGTCTGCCGGGTGCTCCTGGTCTGCCGGGTGCTCCTGGTCTGCCCGGTGCTCCTGGTCTGCCCGGTGCGCAGATCCCGACGCAACCCGCCCCCGGTCAACCGACGACGGGCCAGTAGATGGCCGACACAGGAACCAAGCCGGACTCGAGCGCCACTTCCGGCAGTGACGCCGGTGGCGGTCCGATCGAACAGGACCTGGCCGCTGCCCCCGGCAATGACGCCGGTGCCGAGTCGACCGAACAGAACCCGACCGCCGCATCCGGAGACGACGACGGCACCGGTTTCGGCGCACAGTTCCGCCGTCAGCGCACCGCGTTGCTGGTCATCGGTGCGATCGGCATCCTGCTGATCGGTTTCGCCGTCGGCGCCCTCGCTCGGATTCCGTTGGACCGCAATGCCGAACCCGACCCGAACGCCGTGGACACCGGTTTCAGCCAGGACATGTCCGCCCACCATGCCCAGGCAGTCGACATGGCGGGCGTCGCGCTCATCGGCTCCACCGACAACGACGTACGCAGGCTCGCCTACGACATCCTGACCACTCAGCAGGCCCAGCTCGGCAGGATGCAGGGCTGGCTGCAGCTGTGGGGCAAGCCGATGCAAGACGTCGACGGCTACATGGGCTGGATGACCGAACCCGCGGGCGCCGGCCACGACCACGCCGGCACGGGCAGCACGGCGGGCCACCCGATGTCCGGCCCGATGCCGACCATGCCCGGCATGGCGACCAACGCGGAGATGACAGCGCTGCGCCAGGCCACCGGCCCGTCCCTGGACACGATGTTCCTGCAGCTGATGCTGCGCCACCATCAGGGCGGCATGTCGATGATCCGATCCGCGGCCGAGCACGCCGAAACCACCGCCGTGCGCAGCTTGGCGAGCACCATGGAGACAACCCAGCGCGGCGAAGCCCAGCTGATGACCACCATGCTCACCACCCGAGGCGCAACACCCCTACCGGTGACCTGACCCCCGTCCGCGCCGGGTTCGAACCCGCGAAACCGCCCGACCCGGCGCACTTTTTGGCGGACGGCTGCCGATGCGATACGCTTGCCCCGCCCGATCGGCCGCCCCACCCGGCGTTCGACCGAGATCTATCCCGCCCTCGTAGCTCAGGGGATAGAGCGTCTGCCTCCGGAGCAGAAGGCCGCAGGTTCGATTCCTGCCGAGGGCACGCATAGAAAAGGCCCCGACCAGTAGATTCCTGGTCGGGGCCTTCTTCGTTTTCTGACTCAGCCGGCCTCGAACACGAGATGACACAACCTCTCCCAAAGTCTTCGCCGCTGCCCTCAACGCCTCGTCCTGGGAATGGGTGTAAATCCTGGCGGTGACACTGGCATCGGCATGCCCCAGCCACGCAGCGATCACTGCCATCGGCACCTTCCGCAGATGCATCGTTGTGCCGCCAATGTGACGAGCATCATGCAATCGGATGGGGCGGACGCCAGCCTTCTTAACAACCTTCGCCCACCGGTGTGTGAGCGTGTCCGGGTGGTACGGCGCACCATTCTCATTGCAGGCGACGTAATCACCGTCTCGGTACGCCTCCCCTAGCCGGAGCCGATCCGCTGCCTGCCGCCGCCACGCCTTCCGCAGCACCTCCACCATCTCGTCATCCATCGGAAGGGTTCGAACCGACGCTTCGGTCTGCGGATCGTCCTCTACCGCCTTGCCGCCCGCCGGGGCACGACCGATCTGTATATCAATTGCCTTGCGCGTGAAATCGACTTCGCTCCAGCGCAATCCACCCAGCTCGCTACGCCGCGAGCCAGACAACGCGAGAAACACAAGTGCCCGTCACGGTCAGCATCAAGACTGCCCAGCACCTTCGCCACCTCCTCAGGCTTGTAGGTCTGCGGCCTTGTGCTTCTTGACCGATTTGAGCTTGATCGCACGAGCTACGCTGTATGACAACCATTTTCGTTCAATCGCATAGTCCAAACCATCGACGTCGTTTCGATCGTCCGCTTCAGCGATCGAGCCACCCACGGCCGACGAACCCGACCCTGCTCGGTGACCGTCCCGCCCTGCTTCGACGCCGCCACCAAAGTATCCAGATGGGCTTCCTTCTCGGTTCGAAACCGGTGGCGCACCTGATGTCGTTTGCCGGATTGCGGATCGACCCCAGCATCGGCCCGCACCTGATAGCGAACAGCCTGTTTCCCGGTGCGCCGGTCAGTCACGTTGATCTCGGTGATCTGAGATGGCAACTGCTACCTGGTCATGCCGCCACCTGATCGAGACCGGCGATGTAATCCGCTACCGCCTGTTCGCTCACGAACCGCCGCCGACCGATCTTCACCGACCGCAGCTCCCCCGTCCCGATCAGCTCGTAATACTTGCTGTGCCCGACCGGAATCAACTCCCGAGCTTCTTCCTCGGTCAAGAGTCCGGCCATGTCCCCATGCCTTCTTATGCCGCTTGCCAAGTTGCCGAAAGTTCTTGCGCACCAGGTGGAGCGGCAGCCGACCGGGCCCGGGTGTACTCCGCCCGCCATGCCGTTCGTTCAGTAGGGCAGCGGCCGTGACTTTCGCGGTGGCATGACGCTGCGCCGCTCAGATCGCCGTTACGCTCGACTCGATCGTGAGGCGAACACTTCCGGACAGCGCGTCCGGGTCGATCATGGTTCAATCTGCCCGTGGACAGTGCGACCCTCTACCCTCGGTTACCCCGTGCCGGCATTCGAAGGAATCGATGCCCGATATCTGCAGGAGCCTGCGTTCGCAGGAGGTGCGGATGATCACGGACGCTGATCTCGACCGGATACCCGGATGGTTTTATCCCCCCGATCCGATGCTGTTCCGGTTCTTCCTCGAGCTCTCGGAGCGTAGATGCGGGGTTGCCGATCTCGCCGAAATCGGCTGCTGCTTCGGCAAATCCTCGGTCCTCATCGGCGAATACCGGCGTAGCGGGGAAGAGCTCACGGTCGTCGATCTGTTCGAGGACCCCGCGCCCAACCTGGCCAATTTCACCGAGAACCGCCGCGATTACGGCGATCTGACCGAATCGGCATTCCGAGCCAACTATGCGCGGTTCCATTCGTCACCACCGCGAATCCTGCGAATGGACAGCTCCGCAGCCCGCCCGATCTTGGCGCAGCGCCGCTACCGTTTCGTGCATATCGACGGATCCCACCTCTATCGAACTGTGCGGGACGATATCGAAACAGCGCGAAATATACTGGTGGGCAACGGTATTGCCGTGCTGGACGACTATCGGTCCGAACACACACCCGGCGTCGCGGCTGCGGCGTGGACCGCCGCCCGAGACGGTCTGCGAATCGTCGCCCTCTCGCCGTGGAAGCTCTACGGAACGTGGGGCGACCCGCGGCCCTGGCGATCCGCACTTCACACCTGGCTCCTCGACTCCGGAGTGTCCTTCGACACGCAAGAAGTATTCGACGACGAGATCATCCGGGTCATCGGATAGCGGATGCTGCGCCGAGATCAACAGATCCCAGGTCGGCCGGGCCGGCCGCTGGAGCCGACTGGCCCGCACGTGGGTGCTGCTCGGGGTGGTCGTTTTGGTGTTCGGTGGCTGCGTCGCGATCATCGGTACCGCGGGCAAGGAGATCAGCGAAGCCGTCGACGCCGCAAACTCCTCCATCCAGGCGGCAGCGACATTGTTGGCGTCGGTGCCCGGCCCTGTACAGATCCCAGATGTCACGATCCCGCCGGTGATTGCGGCACCGCAGACTGGGATAACGCTTGTGTACGAGATCGTCTCCGATGCACCGACACTGAATTCGGTCACCTACTTCGACCACAACTCCGAGTTACAGCGGGAAGCCGAAGTGGCGGCACCGTGGTCGAAATCGGTCACGAACAACTTGGGGATCGTGATTGTCGGCGTCGGCGCGCAGACCAACGGAACATCCGTAACGTGCCGGGCCATCGTCGATGGCACGGTGACGGACGAGAAAACCGCTACCGGCAAGGACGCCGCGGTGAACTGCTCGGGCAGCACCATCTGAGCGCGTAACCTCGAGCTCGAGAGCCCTGGACAGGGTCTCCATAGTGGCCGACGACACCGACGGCCTGGCTCGGCTGCCGTGTGAACAGCTCTATCTCGAGCCGTGATCTGGCCGGCCTGTTGAAGCCACGATGACAATTCAAACCGTCGCCACGTGGCGGGCCGACACCAATAGCTCGGCCCGCACCGCATCGATTCGGTGACGGACAAGTCGCCCACCGTGTTTGACGATCTCGCCGCCGACCAACACAGTGTCGATATCGGCAGGTCCGGCAGCAAGGACAACCGCGGCGATCGGGTCGAGTAGGGCGCTCATGCCGAGGCTGTCGGTGCGCAGCACGAGGAGGTCTGCTTGTTTGCCTGGGCGCAGCGAGCCCGTGACATCGCCGAGGCCGAGTACCTGCGCGCCTTCGAGGGTGGCCATGCGCAGCACGTCGCGAGTGGTGAATTCCAGTCCTGGACGTGCTCTTTCGAGTAAGTAGGCGGCCCGCATCACGCTGAACATGTCGCCAGGGCCGCTGGTGACGGAGTCGGTGCTGAGCGAGGTTGGAATACCGGCCGCGCGCAGGCGACCGGTTGCGGGGTAGCCGATGTGCAGGCCGGCCTCGCTGATCGGTGCGATCGACGCAGTGCCGCCGGTGTCGGCTATCCGCCGCAGTTCGTCGTCGGAGAAATAGTTGGGGTGGATATAGGTGGTTCGCGGCCCGAGCAGGTCGTTCGCCGCCAGCACGGCCAATCCCATTGCCGCGCTTTCTCTTCCATTGCCGCCCATGTGCACGGTGATCGGTAGTCCGAGCTCTCTGGCTTCGCGCCACTCTCGAACCCCCTCGTCCGCTCCGGCGATTTCGGGCCCCATCGCGGCGTAGGCGAACGTCAGCCGAGGCGTGACCGACGCGGGAGCGGCACCGCCATAGGCGAATACGCCACGGATGCCCGACTCGCAGAGTCCCTGGATCGCGGCGTCGGTGTGGTCCGGAGTGGCATTGAGCTGGGACCAGTCGAGCAGCGTGGTCGTACCGGAACCCAGCGCGTCCAATGCTCCTGCGAGGTTGCCGATGCGAACGTCGGCAGGTCGATAGCGTGGTGCGTAACCACCGAGGACACTCGCGAGATAGTCGCCGAGGGTGGCGTCGGCCATGGTCGCGCCGATGGCGGCCTGCCAGGTGTGCCGATGAGTGTCGACGAATCCCGGCATCACGATGTGACCACTGACGTCGAGCACCTCGGGTGCGCTCAATCCCGTTCCGAGAGCGGCGATTCGACCGTTCTCGATCAAGACGTCGGTGTGCTCGGTGACCCGCGACTGTGGCTCGGTGTCCAGCACGATGCCGCCGCGAAGAAGAAGTGTCGAACTCATGTCCCAAGGCTAGATTAAAAGCTTTTCAGAAAGCAATAGTGAAAGCTAGTAGACTCCCCGCTGTGCAGGATGACGTCGACGAACTGGTGCCGGGATGGCAGGCCAACGGCCTGTCCGACTCGTTGATCGCGACGCTGGAGCTGAGCAAGCGGATCTCGCGACTCGACGGGGTGATGCAGCAGGCGATCCGGACGGAGATTGCCGAATTCGAACTCACCTATGCCGAATTCGATGTGCTGGCAGCACTATTGCGCGCGGGCGCCCCACATCGACTCAAGCCGAGCGAGCTCAGTCGCGCACTGTTTCTGACCTCGGGCGGCACCAGCAACGTGTTGCACCGTCTCACCTCCGCAGGCCGCATCGAACGCGCCGACAACCCGGGTGATGGACGCAGCCGATGGGTCCAGCTGACGCCCGAGGGCCTGCGCGTCGCCGAGGCCGCGGTGGCGACCGCGGGCCGCGTGCACCAGCAGGTGATGGGCGGCGTACCCGACGACGTGGTACGCCGAGCCGCCGACGCGCTACGCGACATCAACGCAATTGTCGGCCGACGACGCTCCCGCTGACCAGCACCGGCCCGCCCTCGGGCCGTCATCGCCAGCGTTGTCCCGGTTCCGTTCGCCAGCCCGCACAGTGCCGTAATCTTCGTGGCAAACCGGGGGTGAGCGGAGGGATGGGACGATGACATATCCGCCGAGCGGGCAGCCCCCGTACGGATCGCAGTACCCGGAACAGCCAGGTCAGCACGGGTATCCACAACAGGGGTCGTACCCGCCGCCGCAGCCCTACGGGTACCCGCCGCAGGGCGGCATGGGCTACCCGCCGCCCGGATATCCGCCGCAGGGGTATCCACCACCGCCGAAGAAGAAGCGGACGGGGCTGTTCATAGGTTTGCTGGTGCTGGTGTTGATCATCGCAGGCGGGGTTGCCGCGGGTGTGGTGCTGACGGTTCAGGGCAAGACACCGCTCGCCTCCGACGAGAAGAAGATCGAGGCGGCTATCCACGAGTTCTATGACGCCCTCGGCAAAGACGGCTTCCGAGCGGCGGCCGCGAAGGCGTGCGCGTCGGATCGGGCCGATTTCGACTCGCTGAGCCAGGAGCAGAAGCAGGCCTTCGATGCGGCTCAGGTGTCGGTGACCATCAATAGAATCGAGGACATTGTGGTCACCGGAGACACGGCGACCGCGCACATCGTCGGACACCTCACGCTCACGCTCCCTGGCGAGACGCCCAACACCGATGACAGCACCAACGAACATTTACGGAAGGAAAACGGGAAGTGGCGGGTCTGTTCGGCGGAAGCGGGCAAGAACTGAACGCGCACAGTCGTTTATGAGTTGCCGCGGCCCCTCGCGCCGAAACCTGCTCGCCGCCATCGGCCTCGCCACGCTACTGCCCATCACAGGCACGATCCGGTCGAGTTCGGCTCGGGCACAGCCGAATTTGCTGGTCGCCACCGACCTGGAAGTAGTCACGATCACCGATCGATCGGTAATCCTGACGTGGACCACGGTGACGCCGGATCCCTCGGGACGGCTGGTGCCTGCGAACTCCGACACCGAAGTCCGCCTCGTCCCCGCCGACTCACCACGCGCCGTGACACCGGTCTACGCCGACGCCGACCCCACCCCGTTCCACTACGCGGAAATCAACGACCTCGAACCCGGTCGACGCTATCGATTCGAGGCGGTGTCGAACGGCGTGCACGCGAGCCCCGCACTCTCGTTGACCACGCTGACCCCTGGCAGTCCCGAATCCACCAGCGAATTCACCACATTGGTGCCGCCACCGGGCCGCCCGCTGCACACCCTCGCGCTGGCCAACGACGTGCACTACGGCGAGCAGGTCAGCGGTCTCGTCATCGGCGACCTGCCGCCCGGATTCCGGCAGGAGCCCGACCTGCCGCCGTATCCGGAGGTGATGCTCGCGGCATTGCTCGACGACTTGCGCCGTCCTGACCGCGACGCCGACCGGCTGATCATCGCGGGCGACCTCACCAGCGAGGCGACGGCTGTGGAGTCCCGCGCCGTACGTGCCCGCCTGGATCGGTGGGGCACGCTGGGGCGTGACTACCTCGTCGCGCGCGGCAACCACGACCGGCCTCATCTCGGCGCGGACTATCAATCCTGCACACCCGCGGCCGCCGACCATCACGACTGCTGGGGCGAAGAATTCACCCCACGCCAGCAGCTGATCGAGCACGAGGTCGGCGGGCTGCGGGTGATCGGCCTGGACACCAGCGAGCTCGACGGCGCGGGCGGCAGCATCGAACGCCCGCAATTCGAGCACCTTGCCGGGCTGCTGCGCGCCGACCCGGACCGTCCGACGCTGGTGTTCGGCCACCATCCGGTGACCATCGAGTCCGGACTCACCAACACCGCAGGACCCGGTTTCGTGCTGAACCGCCCCGACAGCGCCGAACTGCAGTCACTCTACGAGCGGGCTCCCGGCGTGTTTCTGCAGCACAGCGGCCACACTCACCGCAACAGACGCACCCGCCCGGATGCGACGTGCGCGGTCGAATTCCTGGAAGTGGCCGCGGTGAAGGAATATCCGGGCGGCTACAGCCTGCTGCGACTCTACGAGGGCGGGTACATGGTGAATTTCTACAAAACCCGCACACCCGCGGCCAAGCAATGGAGCGCGCCGACCAGAGCCGAATACTTCGGCCTGCTGCCGGATTACACGCTCGGCACGTGTGCCGATCGCAATCACGTTGTGCTGCGTGATTTCTCGGGACTCGGATAACAGCCCGGAATAAGGGCGTTGCTCGAGTGACCTGCAAGCCGTCGTAGGCGGTGTTGTTCGCCCGACCTGCAGGCAGTCACCGGCGGCCGTCGCACGGTGCAGCCACAGCAGGACCGATACGATCCGCGCACGTCGAACGCGGTATGTTGCTTAGGTAAGCCTCATCATAGGTAGGCGGGCCTAGTACGCGTCGGAAGGACAGATAATGGTGTCGGTCAGATGGAAATCGGTTTCCGCGACGGTCGCGGTCGCGGTCGCGGCACTAGGCATGACAGCCTGCTCCAATTCCTCGGACGACACCAACGAAATCACGGTCTACAACGCACAGCACGAATCGCTCACCAAAGAGTGGGTGGATGCGTTCACCAAGCAGACCGGCATCAAGGTCACCTTGCGTCAAGGTGGCGACACGGCGCTGGGCAACCAGCTCGTCGCCGAAGGCGCCGCCTCCCCCGCCGATGTCTTCCTGACCGAGAACTCCCCCGCCATGGCGCTGGTCGAGAACGCGGGCCTGTTCGCCGACGTCGACAAGCAGACTCTCGATCAGGTGCCTGCGCAGTTCCGCCCCTCCACTGGCAAGTGGACCGGAATCGCCGCCCGCTCAACGGTTTTCGTCTACAACAAGAACAAGATTGCCGCCGATCAGCTGCCCGCGTCGCT
Organism: Nocardia sp. NBC_00403; assembly: GCF_036046055.1. NCBI lineage: Bacteria > Bacillati > Actinomycetota > Actinomycetes > Mycobacteriales > Nocardiaceae > Nocardia > Nocardia sp. NBC_00403. Next base: position 2,592,966 of record NZ_CP107939.1, on the reverse strand, counting down.
GCTGGACCTCGCGCAGCCGCAGTGGAAGGACCGCTGGGGCGCTGGTGTCTCCGGCGCCGACTTCCAGGCCATCGTTGCCGGCCTGCTCGCACTGAAGGGCGAGGACACCACACGCGCCTGGCTGAAGGGCATGAAGGAGAACGCCACCGCATTCCCGAACAACGTCGCCACCATGAAGGCCGTCAATTCCGGCCGGCCCGACGGTGGCGTGATCTACCACTACTACTGGTACCGCGACCAGGCCAACACCAAGGAGAGCAGCGCCGACACCGCGCTGCACTACTTCAAGAACCAGGACCCCGGCGCCTTCGTCAGCGTGTCCGGCGGCGGCGTGCTGAAGTCGAGCAAGAAGCAGGAATCGGCGCAGAAGTTTTTGGCGTTCATCACCGCCGAGGCAGGGCAGGAGATCCTGCGCGACGGCAACTCCATGGAGTACCCGGTGGCCAGTGCCGTCGCGGCCAACCCGGCGTTGCCGCCGCTCGCCGATCTGCAGGCGCCGTCCGTCGATCCCAGCAAGCTCGACGCCAAAAAGGTGACCGCGCTGATGACCGAGGCAGGTCTGCTCTAACCGTGGCCGTTCGGACCGCCGTCGTTTCCTCCCGGGTCGGTAGACCCGGGCCTCTCGTCACGACCGTCGCCGTGTTGCTTGTCGCGGCGACGTTCGTACCGCTGGGCTACATCGTGTCCACGATCTTCTCCACCGGTCTCGATCAGGCTGCAGATCTGGTGTTCCGGCCCAGAGTCGGTGAACTGCTGCGCAATACGGCCGGACTGGTGGTGCTCACCGTGCCGATCTGCGTGGTGCTCGGGGTCGGACTCGCCTGGGTGGTCGAGCGCACGGCGGTTCCCGGCGCGGCCTGGTGGGGTCCGGTATTCGCAGCTCCGCTCGCCGTGCCCGCCTTCGTGAACAGCTACGGCTGGGTGAGTGCTTTCCCGACGATGCACGGACTGTCGGCCGGTGTCGTCATCTCGACCATGTCCTACTTTCCGCTGGTCTACCTGCCCGCGGCGGCGACACTGCGTCGCCTCGACCCCTCGGTGGAGGAATCCGCGCGTGCCCTGGGTTCCGGACCGGTCGCGGTTTTCCTGCGCATTGTGCTTCCACAATTGCGGTTGGCGATTCTCGGTGGCGGGCTGCTGATTTCGCTGCACCTGCTCGCCGAATACGGCGCGTTCGTGATGGTCAGATTCGACACCTTCACCACCGCAATTTTCGAGCAGTATCAATCCAGTTTCGCCGGTCCCGCAGGCAGCATGCTTGCCGGTGTGCTCGTGCTGTGCTGCCTGGTGTTGCTCGCCGGCGAGGCGGCGGCCCGCGGTAGTGCGCGCTACGCGCGGATCGGCAGCGGCGCGCCGCGCGCCGCGACGCGGGTTCGACTCGGCCTCGGCGCAATTCCGGTGCTCGTCGCACTGACAGCGGTGACCGCCGGCGCGCTCGGGGTGCCGCTGTGGACGATCGTGCGCTGGCTGCGGTCGGGCGGTGCGAAGGTGTGGGATCTCGGCGAGATCGGCCAAGCGCTCGGGCAGACCGTAGCGCTGGCCGCCATGGCCGCCCTGATCACCACTCTCTGCGCGTTCCCGGTGGCCTGGATCGCGGTGCGCTCCACCTCGACGTTCGCCCGAATTGTGGAGGGCGCAAACTACATCACCAGCTCGCTGCCCGGCATCGTTATCGCCCTGGCGATGGTAACGGTCACCATCCGGTGGGCACCGCCGCTCTACCAGACGGTGACCATGGTGGTGGCCGCATATGTGCTGATGTTCCTGCCTCGGGCGCTGGTCAGCGTGCGAGCCGGGCTGGCGCAGGTGCCGATCGGGTTGGAGGAAGTGTCGCGCTCGCTCGGGCAGTCCGGTGTGGCCACCTTCCTGCGAGTGACGTTGCGGCTCACCGCACCCGCCGCGGCGTCCGCGGGCGCGCTGGTGTTCGTTGCCGTCGCGACCGAACTCACCGCGACATTGCTCTTGGCGCCCAGCGGAACTCGCACGCTGGCCATGCGCTTCTGGTCACTGTCGGGCGAATTGGACTACGCGGCCGCGGCACCCTACGCGCTGATCATGATCGTCGCGGCGGTGCCGGTGACGTATCTGCTGTTCACCCAATCCAGGAAGGCGGCGGGAGTATGAGCCGACTTGTCGTGGCCGACGTCGCGAAGACGTTCGGGCACACCCAGGTTCTCGGCGGGATCACCCTGGAGGTTCCCGATGGGAGTTCCACTGCGGTGGTCGGCTCGTCCGGCTGCGGCAAGACGACCCTGCTCCGGGTGATCGCAGGCTTCGAGTCGCCGGATGCCGGATCGGTGTCCATCGGCACGGAAACCGTTGTCCGGGATAGATTCTCGGTGCCGCCGCAGCGACGCAACATCGGCTACGTCGCGCAGGATGGCGCGCTGTTCCCGCATCTGACCGTCGGCCAGAACATCGCCTACGGTCTGCGCAGCGGATTCTGCGGAATGCGCAGCGGCAAGCACCGGGTAGGCGAACTGCTGGAGATGGTGTCGCTGGACCCCTCCTACGCCGATCGGCGCCCGCACCAACTCTCCGGCGGGCAGCAGCAGCGCGTCGCGCTGGCCCGCGCACTGGCACGCAAACCCGACGTGATGCTGCTCGACGAACCGTTCAGCGCCTTGGATGCGGGCCTGCGCACCACCACCAGGCAGGCTGTGGCCGAGACGCTGCGCGCGGCAGGCATGACGAGCATCCTGGTCACCCACGACCAGGAAGAGGCGCTCTGCTTCGCCGAGCAGGTCGCGGTCATGCGGCAGGGCCGGTTCACCCAGGTCGGTGCGCCCGAACAGGTCTACGCCGCGCCCACCGATCTGTTCACCGCCCGCTTTCTCGGTGACTGCGTACTGCTCGACGCGATCGTCGACGCGGATGTCGCCAAGTGCGCACTCGGGCGAATTCCGGTGCAGAAGGCGGCGCCTTCCGGCCCGGTGACCATCATGATCCGCCCGGAACAGCTGGTGGCCGATGTGGTTTCGGATGCCGAACAGTGCAGCGGCGTGGTGCACGAGGTGGAATTCCGCGGCGCCGATGTCATGCTGACCATCGCCTTGAACGGCAACACCGACCCGGTGCGCGTGCGCCGCGCCAGCGCCGCGGCCCCGATCACCGGCCAGCGCGTGCGCCTGGACGTGCTCGGCGCCGCAGTCGCCTACGAAGTAGTACACGAATCCTGAACCAGCAGGTTGCTCGGCTCGGTGATGGTGTTCACCGAGCCGAGCACCCAGGCGGCACACTTGACCGCATAGAGCGAGCGGCGGGAATTGAACCCGCGTAAACGGCTTTGCAGACCGTTGCCTCAACCACTCAGCCACGCCCGCCTCGCATTGAATAGTGCCGTTTCGAGCCGAGCGCGCCCACCCTTGCGCTCACTCTGATTCGAAGTGGGTTCGCGCGTTCGCCGAGCCGGGCCGGATGTGGCGGGATGGCGGAATGGTGGCCGTGCGCATGGAATGATCGAGGTCATGTCTCGGCCACGCCCTCTCCCACTGGACCCGATCGAGGAGGCCCATCGCCAGTGGGTCGACCACGGCTGGGGTGATGTCGCCGACGGAATGGCCGCCGTAACCTCTCTGGTGCGAGCCCAGCAAATCGTCATGGCCCGAGTCGACGAGGCTCTGAAACCGACCGGTCTGACCTTCTCGCGCTACGAACTTCTGATGCTGTTGAACTTCAGCAAGACCGGCGCGCTGCCGATGACCAAGGCGAGCGCCCGACTTCAAGTGCACCCGACAAGCGTGACGAATACCGTCGACCGACTAGAAGCCGCGCGGCTCGTCGAGCGAGTGCCGCATCCCAGCGATCGGCGGGCAACATTGATCGAAATCACCGATGCCGGTAGGGAATTGGTCGCCGAAGCGACCGAGGAGCTCAATGCGAAGGTGTTCGCGGTACCCGGGCTGGAGCCGGATCGGCTGCACACGTTATTGCAGTTGCTCGCAGAATTCCGGCATGCCGCAGGCGACTTCGACACCGAAGACGAACCGGCTCGTTGGACTGCGACCGATCGCTGACTTCCGCACGAGAACTGGTTGGTACTACCCGAACTGAACGACCGCCCTGTAACGGTCCGGCATCCAACTAGCGAATTCCCAGCCCTGTCGTCTTGGCAGCGGCGCGGAAAAGGTTCACCATGGAGTCCATGGTGCTGGTCTTGGGGGTATCGGCGGGTACTGGAGGCGCGCGCGCGATGCTGACACATTCCGATCAGCCGCACCTCCCCCCGATCGATCGCTGCCAGGTGCCGCGACGCGCGGGCGGCGGCGTCGACGAGCCTGTTTTCGAGGCGATTCGTCAGATGCGCGGATCCGCCGAGCGCCGCGACGAGCTGATCACCGGAACCGCGGTAACCTGCCGCTGCCCACTGCACATTGAGTCCATCCGGGCCGCGGCGGGCCGCAGCCGGCTCACCATCGTCGACGAACCACTCGCCCAGCTGCGGTATCTACGCTTCACCGGCTTGCTCCCCGACACCGGCTCGGTGATCCTCTACGACCTCGGCAGCTCCGGCCTGACCATCACGCACGCCGACTGCCGGACCGAAACCATCCTGTCCAGCAAACGCAGCACCGTGCTCGGCGGCGACGGCTACGACGCACTGCTGCGCTGGCAACTGGCCAGGGGCAGCGTGCTCACCGACAAACTGACAAGCCGCAGACACCGCGAAGCCCTGAGCAGCGCCAGGGTGGTGACAGCGATGGACCCCACCACCGGCGGCCGAGCCGTTGTCACCCGCAGCGACCTCGCCCAACTGTGCGCGGCGAGCATCCATCATTCGGCGTCGTTCGTCCGTCAGCTCATCGACGAAACCGGCGTGCAGCCCGAGGCGATGGTCCTGCTCGGCGGCTGCACCCGCAACCCGAGCATCCGCGAGGCGCTCGGCGAAATGACCGACCTGCCGATCATCTACGACTCCGAACCCGAATACGTCTCCGCCCGCGGCGCCGTCCTGCTCGCCGCCGAACGCCCCACCGGCGACGTCCGCATGGCCCGAATCCGCACCGGCGCAACCTTGCCCACCCTCACCTCGCGCACCGTCGGCCGAAGAAAACTCATCGCCGCCGTAGCGGTCACCGTGGCACTCGGCGCAACCATCGCCGGATTGCTTGCTATGGACAAGAATCCGGCGCAGCCCCCCGGTGGGGGGATCGCGCCGACTTCGGTGGAGGTAGCCGGTATCCCCGCAACGCCTTTCGGCTGAGCGCCTGCCGCGCCGCACGGCTGAAGTCGGGCACGGCACCGCATGGGAACCCTCGCTACGATAAGCACGTCAGCACCCGAAGCCGAGGGGGTCGTGGGTGGGATTCGCGCATTCTCGGCAGATGTTCAAGACCTCTGCCACCGTGTTGAAGTCGCACAAGGAGTTGGCGCTGTTTCCAGTGTCGACAGGGATGGCGTACGCCATGCTGTGGTCGCCATCGTCTGGCTGCTGCTGACGGCCGCCGTTGTCACCGCGGTCTCCGGTATTTACCGAACCGCGCTCTACCGCCTCGCCGTCGACGGCCGAGCTCCGGTAGCCTTCGCCGACGCCAACTGTCGCGGTCTTTTCCGCGGGGCCTGAAAACCACAAGGCCCGGCCGAAATGCTCGGCCGGGCCTCCCTCATCGGCTGTGGTCAGCGGTTGGTGAATTTCGCGGGGCGCTTCTCGACGAAGGCGGACATGCCTTCCTTCTGGTCCTCGATCGCGAAGAGCGAGTGGAAGACTCGGCGTTCGAAGCGCAGACCCTCGGCGAGGGTGGTTTCGAAGGAGCGGTTGACGGCTTCCTTGGCGATCATGGTGACCGGCAGCGACATCGAGGCGATGGTCTCGGCGACCTCGAGTGCGGTGTCGAGCAGATCGGCGGCAGGCACGATGCGGGAAACCAGGCCGGCACGCTCGGCTTCCTCGGCGTCCATATTGCGGCCCGTGAGCACCAGGTCCATGGCCTTGGCCTTGCCGACGGCGCGAGTCAGGCGTTGCGAGCCGCCGATACCAGGGATGACACCGAGTTTGATCTCCGGCTGGCCGAACTTGGCGTTGTCGGCGGCGAGCAGGATGTCGCAGATCATGGCCAGCTCACAGCCACCACCGAGTGCGTACCCCGCGACCGCGGCGATGGTGGGCTTACGGAATGCGGCAAGCCGATCCCAGCGCGCGAAATAGTCGTTCATGAACATGTCCATGTACGACTTGGGTTGCATCTCCTTGATGTCGGCGCCCGCCGCGAAAGCACGCTCCGAGCCGGTGATGACGATGGCGCCGATCGCGTCGTCGTGCTCCAGTTCGTCGAGCGCGGCGATGACATCGTCGAGGACCTGCGCATTCAGCGCATTGAGCGCCTTCGGGCGATTCAGCGTGATCCAGCCGACCCGGCCCTTGCGCTCCAGCAGAATCGTCTCGAAGTCTGGCCCTCCCGTCACCCGACCCCCATCCCCCACGGAATCGCTTCGCGATGCGTCCATCTTTTCAGGCACCCTCTTGGTCGGAACGGTTACGGATATCGGTGACGATAGCCGAGAAGTCCTTTCCGGCCTCGGCCTGGTTGAACCGGGTGTAGATCTCGGCGGCGAGCATGCCGAGCCGGCCGTCGATGCCGTTGTCGCGCAGGGCGTTCGCGGCGAGACCGAGGTCCTTGGTCATCAGCGCGGTGGCGAAACCGGGCTGGTAGTCGTTGTTGGCCGGGCTGGTCGGCACCGGACCGGGGACCGGACAGTAGTTGGTCAGCGCCCAACTCTGGCCCGACGCGGTGGAGACGACATCGAAGAACGACTGGTGGCTCAGGCCCAGCTTCTCACCGAGCACCAGTGCCTCGGACAAACCGATCATCGAGATACCGAGCAGCATGTTGTTGCAGATCTTCGCGGCCTGGCCGACACCGGGGCCACCACAGTGCACGACCTTGCCGCCCATGACCTCGAGCACCGGCAGTGCGTCGGCGAAGTCCGCGGCACCGCCGCCGACCATAAAGGTCAGCGTGCCGGCGGCAGCGCCTGCGACACCGCCGGACACCGGGGCGTCCAGTGCGCGATGACCCGCGCCGACGGCGAGCACGGCCGCGGCCTTGGCGTCGGCGACATCGATGGTCGAGGAGTCGATGAACAGCGTGCCCGGTGCGGCGGCGGGGAGCAGATCCGCGTAGACGTCGAGGACCAGTTTGCCGTTGGGCAGCATGGTGATCACGACATCGCGGTCGGCGGCCGCCGTGGCGGCGGTGTCCACCACGGTGGCGCCGTCCTTACGCGCCTGCTCCTGCGCGGCGGGGACCGGGTCGAAGGCGATGACGTCGTAGCCCGCTCGCACCAGGTTGGCGGCCATGGGTCCGCCCATGTGGCCGAGGCCGAGGAAGCCGATCTTCTTACTCACTGTTGTCCCTCCGGAATCATCGCACCCAGTTCGTACTCGCCCAATTGGGCGAAGTATGCGTCGACCTGCGCCGCCGTGACGTCGGCGAGCGTCGCGGGCGACCACTGCGGGTTTCGGTCCTTATCGATCACCTGCGCACGGATGCCCTCGACCAGATCATGCGAGGCCAACGAGGCGACCGAAACGCGGTACTCCTCGTTCAGCACCGCCTCCAGGCTCGACGCGGCGCGGGCCGCACGCAGTGAGCGCAACGTAACCTTCAGCGCGACAGGTGATTTGCCGAGCACATCGGCAGCGGCCTTGACCGCAGCAGGGGAATCACTCGCCTGCAGTCGGGCCACGATCTCCTCGACGGAGTCCGCGCTGTAGCAGGCATCGATCCAGTCCCGCTGGGCGACCAATTCGGATTCCGGTGCGTCCGTGGCGAACTTGGCGATCGCGATCTCGGCCGTCTCCGAGCGCAGCGTTTCCAGCAGTGCCGGAATGTTTTCCGAGAGCACGTAGTAGTCGGCGAAGCCGGTGGCGATGGCGTCGCCCGCACTCATCCGTGCGGTGGTCAGCGCGACGTGCGTGCCGATCTCGCCGGGGGTGCGAGCCAAGAGGTAGGTGCCGCCCACGTCGGGGACGAAACCGATGCCGACCTCCGGCATGCCGATCTTGGAGCGTTCGGTGACGATGCGATGGCTGCCGTGGCCGGAAATACCGACACCACCGCCCATCACAATGCCATCCATGACAACGACGTAGGGCTTGGTGTAGCGGCCGATCAGCGCGTTGAGGATGTACTCGTCGCGCCAGAAGGCGGCCGTCGCGCTGGTGGCGGCATCGCCGCCGGCCTTCGCGTCGTGGTGAATGGCGACGATGTCGCCGCCCGCACACAGCCCGCGCTCCCCCGCGCCGGTGACGACGACGGTGCGCACCTCGTCGTCCTCGCCCCACTCGTGCAGTGCGCGCGACATGGCAAGCGCCATCTCGTGATTCAGCGCATTGATGGCCCTGGGCCGGTTCAGCGTGATCAGGCCGAGGCCGTCGCGCTTGTCGATCAGGATGTCGGGTTCCGTTTCGGTCATGCCGCTCCTACCACCGAGCGGGCGACAACCACCCGCATGATTTCGTTCGTGCCCTCGAGAATCTGATGCACCCGCAGATCGCGGACGATCTTCTCGACGCCGTATTCGGCCAGGTAGCCGTAGCCGCCGTGCAGCTGAAGCGCTTTGTTGGCGACATCGAAACCGGCGTCGGTCGCGAATCGCTTTGCCATGGCGCACAACTCGACCTTGTCGTCGGAATCGGCATCCAACGCCGCCGCGGCACGCCACAGTAGCGTGCGAGCCGCTTCCAACGAGGTGCGCATATCCGCCAGCTCGAATTGCAGAGCGGTGTTGTCCAACAGTCGGGCGCCGAAGGCTTTGCGCTCGCCCAGGTAGGCAACCGCCTTGTCCAGTGCCGCGCGACCTCCGCCGAGCGAGCAGGCGGCGATGTTCAATCGTCCGCCGTTGAGCCCGTTCATGGCAATCCGAAAACCGTTGCCCTCCAGGCCGAGTCGATTCGCAGCCGGCACCCTGACCTCGTCGAGGATCACCTGACGGGTGGGCTGTGCGTGCCAGCCCATCTTCTTCTCGTTGGCGCCGAAAGAGATTCCCGGCGTGTCCGCGGGGACGATGAACGCCGAGATGCCACGCGCACCCGTATCGCCGGTGCGCGCCATCACGACGTACACGTCGGTGCTGCCCGCGCCGGAAATGAATTGCTTCACCCCGGTGAGCAGATAGTCGTCACCGTCGCGAACGGCCTTGGTACTCAAGGCGGCCGCGTCGGATCCGGCGCCGGGCTCGGTCAGCGCATAGCTGCCGAGCCATTCCATCGAGGTGAGCCGGGGCAGCCAGCGGTGGCGCTGCTGCTCGTTGCCGTAACTGTCGATCATCCACGAAACCATGTTGTGGATGGAGATATAGGCGGCGATGGCCGGGCAGCCGGTGGAGAGCTGCTCGAAGATGCGGACGGCATCGAGCCTGCGCAGCCCGGAGCCGCCGACATCCTCGCCCACGTAGATGCCGCCCATGCCCAGCGAGCCCGCCTTGCGCACCACATCGACCGGGAAGTGTTTCTGCTCATCCCATTCGAGGGCATTCGGGGCGAGTAGCTCGTCGGCAAAGGAGCGGGCGGTCTCGGAGATCGCCTTCTCGTCGTCGTCGAGTACGAACATGACCTCAGTCCATCGTCGGGATGACGAAGGCGTTGCTCTCCTTTAGTCCGGAAGGCCAACGCTGCGTCACCGTCTTTGTCTTGGTGTAGAAGCGGATCGAATCGGGGCCGTGCTGGTTCAGGTCGCCGAAGCCGGAACGCTTCCAGCCGCCGAAGGTGTAGTAGGCGATCGGGACCGGGATCGGGACATTGATGCCGACCATGCCCACCTGGACGCGGGCGGCGAAATCGCGGGCGGTGTCGCCGTCGCGGGTGAAAATCGCTACGCCATTGCCGTATTCGTGCTCGTTGGCCAGGCGAAGGCCCTCTTCGTAATCCTTGGCACGCACCACGCTGACCACCGGACCGAAGATCTCTTCTTTGTAGATCCGCATCTCCGGGGTGACCTTGTCGAACAGGGTGGCGCCGACGAAGTAGCCGTTCTCCCCGCCTTCCACAGTCAGCCCGCGGCCGTCGACGACCAGTTCCGCGCCCTCGTCGATGCCGATCTGGACGTAGTTGTTCACCCGGTTCACGCCGTCCTGGCCGACCAGCGGACCGAGGTCGGCGCCGGGATCGTCGGAGCGACCGATATTGAGCTTGTGCACCCGCTCGGTGAGCTTGGCGACCAGGCGATCCGCGGTCTCTTCGCCCACCGGCACCGCGACCGAGATGGCCATGCAGCGCTCGCCCGCGGAACCGTAACCGGCGCCGATCAATTGGTCGGCGACGTCGTCGAGGTCAGCGTCGGGCATCACGATCGCGTGGTTCTTCGCGCCGCCGAAGCACTGCGCGCGCTTGCCGTTCGCAGTCGCGGTCTCGTAGATGTACTGCGCGATCGGCGTAGAACCGACGAACCCGACGGCCTTGATCCTCGGATCGTGCAGCAGTGCGTCGACGGCCTCCTTGTCGCCGTTGACCACATTGAACACACCCGCAGGCAGACCCGCCTCCAGGAACAACTCGGCCAAGCGCAGCGGCACCGAGGGGTCGCGCTCGGAAGGCTTGAGCACGAACGCGTTCCCACATGCCAGCGCCGGACCGGCCTTCCACAACGGGATCATGGCCGGGAAGTTGAACGGGGTGATGCCCGCGACGACACCGAGCGGCTGCCGCATCGAGTAGACGTCGATACCGGTGCCCGCGCCCTCGGTGTACTCGCCCTTGAGCAGGTGCGGGATGCCGGTGGCGAATTCGATCACCTCGAGGCCGCGCTGAATATCGCCCTTGGCGTCCGGGATGGTCTTGCCGTGCTCGCTCGACAGCAACGCGGCCAGCGAATCCATCTCGTCCTGCACCAAGGTCAGGAACTTCATCAACACCCGCGCCCGCTTCTGCGGGTTGAACGCGGCCCACACCTGCTGCGCTTCGGCGGCGTCGGCGATGACCGCCTCGACCTCCGACTTGCTCGCCAGCGGCACCCGCGCCTGCACCGCCCCGATGTTCGGATCGAAGACATCGCCGAACCTGCCGGACGTGCCGGCAACGTGCTGCCCGCCGATGAAGTGTGTGAGTTCGCGAACCATGCCAGTCCTCAGGTGTCGACAGCGGCGGCGTGGAATCCACGCCAGATTTAAGGTCATCCTATAGTTGGATGTCCAAGTAAATCCAGGGCGAGGGTGCGGATGTGGGATATACCACTCTCCAAAAGCGCAGGTCAGACATAGAAGGGCCAGCCCAGGGGTTCAAAGCGAGTGCCGCGGGCGCTGGGCCAGGGTTCCAGTACGGGGCAGTGATGGCGGTGCGACCACCCGCGCCGCACCGCACCGCGCCGAAAGTCGCCGTTCCGCACATGGGGGCCACCCACAGCGCCGGCTGACAGGATCACGCGAGGCGGCCCCCGATGGATGAGCCGCTGCCGCAGCACTTTCGACCGCAAACATCCGCGCAACGTCCACGCAACCGCCACACGTGCCGCCATGCGAGCCGCATGGCGTTGTGACTGCCATCACCGTAAGATTAGTTTGACGTCCTAGTATCGGGCGCCAAAAGGACTCGACGGAGGACCACCGTGGCCGATAGCAGCGCGCTTCACACGCCCGCCAACCCCGTCCGACTCGTGACGTCCGCCGCCCTGTTCGACGGGCACGACGCGGCGATCAACATCATGCGGCGCATCCTGCAATCACAGGGCGCCGAGGTGATCCATCTCGGCCACAACCGAGCGGTGCACGAGGTCGTCGCCGCGGTCGTCGAGGAAGACGTGCAGGGCGTTGCGGTCAGCTCGTATCAGGGCGGGCACCTCGAGTACTTCGAATACCTGGCCACCGCGCTACGCGAGGCCGGGGCGGGGCAGGTGCGAATCTTCGGCGGTGGCGGCGGCGTGATCGTCCCCGAGGAGATCGCGCGGCTCGCCGAATCCGGCGTGACGATCTTCTCGCCCGAGGACGGACAGCGGCTCGGCCTACCCGGCATGATCAACGAACTGGTGCGACAGTGCGACGTCGATCTGTCGACCGACCGGCCTTCGATCGATGCGGTGCTCGCGGGCGAACGCACTGCGCTGGCCAGGGCCATCACCTGCCTGCAACAGGACAGCCTCACTCCTGCCGAACGCGACGCGCTGACCACGGCGGCGGCTGCTCGCGCCGTACCGGTGCTGGGCATCACCGGCACGGGCGGCTCCGGAAAGTCTTCTCTCACAGATGAATTGGTTCGCCGACTGCGCTCGGATCAGCAGGACAAGGTTCGTGTCGCGATCCTCGCTGTCGATCCGACTCGACGCCGCGGCGGCGGCGCACTGCTGGGCGACCGCATTCGGATGAACGCCTTGGACGGCGACCACATCTTCTTCCGGTCACTGGCCACGCGCGGCAATCACGAACTGCCGCAGAATATCGACGTGATCATCGCGGCCTGCCGAGCCGCCGGATACGACCTGGTGATTCTGGAGACGCCGGGCATCGGCCAGGGCGACGCCGCGATCGTCGACCACGTGGACGTGTCGATGTATGTGATGACACCGGAATTCGGCGCCGCCTCCCAGCTGGAGAAGATCGACATGCTGGACTACGCGGATGTGGTGGCGATCAACAAGTTCGAACGCCGCGGCGGCGCCGACGCACTGCGCGATGTCTCGCGCCAGCTGATGCGCAATCGTGAGGCGTTCGGGGCAAGCCCGGACGATATGCCGGTATTCGGCACCAGCGCTGCGACATTCAACGACGACGGCGTGACCGCGCTGTACCAGCACCTGACCGCGCGACTGGGCGAGCACGGCCTGCGACTGGAACCCGGGACGCTGCCCAGGGTCGAGACCCGCGCATCGACCCGCTTCGCCCAGATCATCCCGCCGGCCCGGGTGCGCTACCTCGCCGAGATCGCCGAAACAGTACGCGCTTATCACGCCGACACCGAGCAGCAGGTGCGTGCCGCGCAACGGGTTCAGCGCTTCGAACAGGTGCTGGCGGAACTCCCCGACGACACAGCGGTCGCCGTATTGCTCGACAACGCCCGTTCGGAACTGTCCACCGAGAACGCGGCTCTGCTCGCCGACTGGCCCGCCGTCGCCGAAAGTTACCGCGGCGCCGAGCAGGTGGTGCGGGTGCGCGATCGAGAGATTCGGACGCCATTGCGTCGGGAATCATTGTCGGGTAGCAGCATTGCCCGGGTCGCGTTGCCGCGCTACACCGATCACGGTGAGCTGCTGCGCTTCCTGCGCTCGGAGAACCTGCCCGGCCACTTCCCGTTCACCGCGGGCGTGTTCCCGTTCAAGCGCGACAACGAAGATCCGGCCCGCATGTTCGCGGGCGAGGGCGATCCGTTCCGCACCAACCGCCGCTTCAAGGTGCTCTCCGAACATGCCGAGGCGACCCGGCTTTCCACCGCCTTCGACTCGGTGACCCTCTACGGCCGCGACCCCGACGAACGCCCCGACGTCTACGGCAAGGTCGGCACCTCGGGGGTGTCGATCGCCTCGGTCGACGATATGCAGGTCCTCTACGACGGATTCGATCTCACCGCACCGACCACCTCGGTGTCGATGACCATCAACGGACCCGCGCCGACCATCCTCGCCTACTTCCTCAACACCGCCATCGACCAAGCGCTGGCACGGTTCTCGGCTGCCGAGGGGCGCCGACCCACCGCCGACGAGGCCGCCGATATCCGGGCGAGGACCCTTGCCACGGTACGCGGCACGGTGCAAGCCGACATCCTCAAGGAAGACCAGGGCCAGAACACCTGCATCTTCTCCACCGAATTCAGCTTGCGCATGATGGCCGATATTCAGGAGTGGTTCGTGCGCAACGGAGTTCGCAACTTCTACTCGGTCTCGATCTCCGGCTATCACATCGCCGAGGCGGGTGCGAACCCGATCAGCCAGTTGGCCTTCACCCTCGCCAACGGCTTCACCTATGTGGAGGCCTACCTCGCGCGCGGCATGCGGATAGATGAGTTCGCGCCGAACCTGTCGTTCTTCTTCTCCAATGGCATGGACCCGGAGTATTCGGTGATCGGCCGTGTCGCACGGCGCATCTGGGCCGTGGCCATGCGCGACAAGTACGGCGCCGACGACCGCTCACAGAAGCTGAAATATCACATTCAAACCTCGGGCCGCTCATTGCACGCGCAGGAGATGAACTTCAACGACATTCGCACCACGTTGCAGGCCCTCATCGCCATCTACGACAACTGCAACAGCCTGCACACCAACGCCTACGACGAGGCGGTCACCACCCCCACCGAGGAATCGGTGCGTCGCGCGCTGGCCATCCAGCTGATCATCAACCGTGAGTGGGGCCTCGCGATGAACGAGAACCCGCTGCAGGGCAGCTTCATCATCGATGAACTCACCGACCTGGTCGAGGAGGCGGTGCTCACCGAGTTCGAGCGGATCAGCGAGCGCGGCGGCGTGCTCGGCGCGATGGAGACCGGCTACCAGCGCGGCCGCATCCAAGACGAATCCATGCTCTACGAGCGCCGTAAGCACGACGGCTCGCTGCCGATCGTCGGTGTCAACACCTTCCGCAATCCGCACGGCGAACCGCACCGTGAACTCGAGCTCGCCCGCGGCACCGAAACGGAGAAGAAGTCGCAACTCGACCGGGTCCGCGAATTCCAGCAGCGTCATCGCGACGAGGCCCACGACGCCCTTGCACGCCTGGACGCCGTGGCCCGCACCGATGACAACATCTTCGAGGTCCTGATGGACGCGGCCCGGGTCTGCACGTTGCAGCAGATCACCGACACCTTCTTCACCGTCGGCGGCCAATACCGCCGCAACGTGTAGGACCGTTCAGAAGATCCGCACCTCGGGGACCGACTCCATGAGTCGCGCCCATTCCGGATACTTCGCGACCTTCGCCGCGTTCAGCGCCATGATCTTGTCGCGCAGTTCGGGATCCGTGTCATCCGAAACATCCGGCCCGATCGCGATTTTCGCGAGGTGCGGGATGATCTGCGGATCACCGTCGAGGTGCACCGGGTCGTGCATATAGCGCTCCAGTGCGTCGAGATCCTCGATGCCGACGCAGTAGGCATGGGTGAACCCGTCGGCGCCATCCCCCAGGTTCTGCCCCACCGACGAGAACGACACCGACTCCACGGCGGCGGTCCGCTTCATCAGGGCGAGCACCGCTGCCCGATCCGCGTCTGTGGCCTCGTCCCGGAATCCGAAACGCAACAGGTGAACGATCATGACCATCTCCTCACTTGAACCGACTAGTTCAAATTAATAAACGAACTAGTAGATGCACAAGTCTGAACCTATGAGTTCATTCGGGAGAGCGCGGGCGCTACCATGCAGGAGTGACGGGAGCAAAGGCCGCGCGGGGCCGCATCGACAAGCGGCAGGCCATCCTGAATGTGGCATTCACTGTCTTCGCCCGGCGCGGGTACGAGAAGGCCTGTGTGCAGGAGATCGCCGACGAGGCGGGCGTCGCCAAACCGACGGTGTACAACCACCTCACCGACAAGGAGACGCTCTTTCGGCACGCCATTCTCGCGGCGGCCGACGCGGTGTCGGCCGAGATCCTCGCCATCGTCGAACGATTGCGCGATCCGGGCGAGGACCTGCCCGCGGCCCTCACCGACACCGCGTATCGACTGCTCGAGGTTTGCGCGGGCGAGCGCGCCCGCGACCTGCGACGGCTCACCTACGCGCAGCACGCCAATCTGCCCGACCTGACAACAACCGTGCTGGAACGCACGGCACAGGGCGTCGCAGAGGCACTGGCCGACCGGCTGGCCCGACTGGCGTTGGCAGGCAGACTGCGCCCGTGCGACCCCACCGTCGCCGCCGAACAACTGCTCGCACTGCTCACCGGCCCACTGGAGCGGCGCTCGCAACTCGGCGCCCGAGTCGTGCCGGACACCGAATTGCGCGCCGTCGCCGAAGCCGCCGTGCGCACCTTCTCGGCTGCCTACGGCACCTGAGTGTGGTGCAGCCGAAACCACTGCGCTACACCATTTCAACGACCTACGACAGCCGACAACACTGAACCGAAACCACGGAACCCACCACCTCAGCGACGTACAATGGCCGAGTGCGCGGTGGCCGAAACCACCGAACGACACGAACTCGGCAACACACTGCTAGCTGAGTGCGCCGTAGCCGAAACCACCGAACCACGCCGGCTCAGCGACCACCGCACATGAGCACGCCGCAGCCGAGGCCACCTGCGAACTGCGCGGGCGACCTACCGCGCTGAGCAGCGACGGCTACGAGGACGTTTTCGACGCGCGCGCGAGCAGTACCGCGCCGATGATGAGAACTATTGCGCCGACGGCCAATACCGAACCCGCCGCGCCGACTGCTCCGTCGGTCCACTGCCATACCGCCTCCGCCGCGGCCAGGGCAACCGCGGCGCCGCCACCGATGACCAGAACGGCCGAGCGCTGCGCGGCATAGAGCGTGAAGCAGGCGACGGCCATCACGGCGGTGAGTAAGTAGGCCGGGGTCAAATTGTGGTCCCCGGTCAGTTGAGCGCCGAGCAGCGAGATCAGGATCGCCACCGAGTAGCCGGCCCAGAGCTCGGCGAATGCGCCGATTCGGGTGAGCGCGAACCAGATTCCGCCGAGCCCGAACAAGCCGACGCCGATCCACGGCTCGTCGATGCCGAAGGTCACATCGAGCACCGCAGGGACCATGCAGGCACTGAAAACAGCGCAGGTGAGCAAGCCGGTCAGCGAAGGAAGCGCGAGGTAGCCGAGGATGGCCGCCAGTGTCCCCGCGACGGTCGCACCGACCCACCCGGCGGCGCTGTCGCCGTTACCTATCGCGGTGCCCACGGTCACGGTCACTGCCCCCGCGGCAAGGGCGAACAATACTGTCGCGAGCCGAAGCCGCGCGGTACTTCCGTCGACCGCGCGGTGGAAAAGTGTAGAAAATCCACCGGCCACAGCGATCCCACCGGCCGTCAGCCCGATCGTCACCACCGCGAAGGTGACAATCCGGGCGGCACGCGCCATGTCCTCCCAGGATCCGGCGAGCACGAGCCCACCGCCGCCGAAGAGCAAGCCGGCACCGATATAGGCGGCGATCTCGGCGAGCAGCTTGCCCGGCGGCGGCCTATTGCCGGATTCCTCGGCAGCCAGCGCCGCTGCGACCGCCTCGAGCTGGGCCGCGGTCAACACCCCCTCGTCGACCAGCCGCTGCAAAGCGGCGGACGTCGGATGCTCTGCTTGCACCCGGTGATTATCGCCCCCGCTCCCGCGGTGACATGTGACAATCGCCGGAGCGGACGGTCGGCGTCGACGGGACGGGCACCATGGACCTCACAGGCATTCGCATCATCGATGCGCACATCCACCAGTGGGATCCGCTGGCGACGCCACGAGACTTCAGCGCGATGGCGCGGCTGTTCAAGTATTTGCCGCTGCCGATCGAGATCGCGATCCGGCTCGCGCCGCGGCGGGACCGCGAATTCGTCGGTGATCCAACATTTTTCGCGCATCCCTACCTGCCGGCGGACTATCGCGCGGATGCGGAGGCGACTCCCGTCGAGGCGATCGTGCACATCGAGGTCGGGTGGTCGGGAGCGGGACCGCTGGCCGCGGCCGACGAAACCCGTTGGGTCACAGAGCTACCGTTCGGCGGCGTAAATCCCGCGCTCGGCGCGATCCTCGGCCACGCGAATCCCGCAGCACCGAATTTCGCCGAGCTGCTCGACGCGCATCGCGCAGCGTCTCCCCTGCTGCGCGGCATTCGCGCCATGGTCGCCCACCACCCCGACCGTGATGTGCGCTCGTTCACCAGGACCGAAGGCGCCCTCACCACGAAGGCATTCCTGGACGGCTTCGCGGCGCTGGCAGAGCGCGGTCTCTGCTTCGAGGCGTGGGTGTATTCGCACGCACTGCCGGATGTCACCGCGTTGGCCGCACGATATCCCGAGGTGCCCATCGTGCTGAACCATCTCGGCACTCCCGCAGGCATTTTCGGCCCCGTCGGCAAGCACACCGGCACGAATCCGAGCCTGCGCCGCGAACTGTTCATCCGCTGGCGCGACAATCTCACCGCGCTTGCCGCGAATCCGAACGTGTTCGCGAAGGTCAGCGGCCTGATGATGCCCGTTCTCGGCCATCCCGTCCCCCGTCGGGGTCACCCGACACCGGTCCTCGCACTCCTGGACCGGATCGGCCCACTCGTCGAACACGCACTCGACGTCTTCGGCGCCGACCGACTCCTGTGGGGCTCCAATTTCCCAGTAGACAAACCGATTACAAGTATCGGCAACAGTGTGGAGGTGATAGCCGCCGCGATCACCGGCCACGGCGGCGGCAGACCCGAACTCGAACAGATCTTCCGAACGACCGCGCTACAGCTGTACCGAATCGATACCGCAACCTGAGTTCCCCCAACCCAAACAGGAAATCGGCTGTCACGAGGATCTTTGTGACGGCCGATTCGGTGTGTCGGGGATCAGGCGGGGTGGGGTGCGCCCCAGCTGACGTGGGCTGCGAAGGCGGGCATGTGGCGCAGTGCGAGCACTGATACCCAGCCCCAGCTGATGAGGGAGGCCACCGCGAGCAGCAGTCCGCCCTGGTCGGGGTTGACGAAGGGCAGGATCGGTTTCACCCAACTGACAGAGCGCGGATTGCCGTGGAAGGCATCGGACTCGACGTCGGTGGCAGCCCCGCGGACCTGCCGCCGGGCTACGCCGATCGCGTGCGCGCAGCCCATCCACGGCTCGGCACCACCCGTGCGCTCACCACCTCCATTGGAAACCAAGCACTTGCCGACCCCCGCAAGGCACTCCCCGGCATGCTGGCGGGCGAGATAGTCCACCAACGTCATCCCGAACTCCCCTACCTGACCTGGGACTCGATTCTCGACTCGAGCGGCTGGCGAGACTGGGAGGCGAGGGGCACGGCTGCGGCAAACATCGAGAAGCTGCACGCTGAGGTCCTGCTCGTCGAGTGATCAGCCGGCCGATCGCCTGGTTGACCGTGGGCGCAGGCCGTACCGTGGATGGCATCGAGCACGGCGTCGACTGCGCCGAGGATTCGGACCGTGTGACGCGGGGGGCGAGGTGAGCTCGCAGGCCAAAGGAGGTCGCATGAGCAGCAACGCGATCGATCACGAGGTGATCGTCGTCGGGGCCGGGTTCTCCGGGATCGGCGCGGCGATAAAGCTACGGGAGGCGGGGTTCGACGACTTCCTGATCGTGGATGAAGCCGATGGGGTCGGCGGGACGTGGCACTGGAATACCTACCCCGGTGTCGCCGTCGACATACCGTCGTTCAGCTACCAGTTCTCCTTCGATCAGCGGGCGAGCTGGTCACGGGTGTACGCGCCGGGGCGGGAACTGAAGGCGTACGCCGAATCGTGCGTGGACAAATACGAGCTGCGGTCCCGGATCCGGTTCGGCACCACGATTACCGAGGCCGAGTTCGACGAAGACCGGCACTGCTGGCGATTGCACACCGGGGACGGCACCGAGCTCACCACACGCTTCCTCATCAGCGCGACCGGCGTGCTGACCAGGCCGAAGCTGCCCGATATCCCAGGCGTCGCCGATTTCGACGGTGTCACCATGCACACCTCGCGCTGGGATCACGGGCAGGATCTGCGCGGCAAGCGTGTCGCGATCATCGGGACCGGCGCGTCCGCGGTCCAGGTGATTCCCGAGATCGCACCGGCGGTCGACCGACTGACGGTGTTTCAGCGCACCCCGATCTGGTGTTTACCCAGACCGGATCTGCCGCTGCCGCTGCCGGTCCGGTTGGCGCTACGCGTGCCGGGTGGACGGACGCTGACCCGGCTGGTCAGCCAGACCTACGTGGAGTTCACCTTCCCGATCTCGGCGCACTATTACGGCACGCTACCGATGGCCAAGCTCGCCGAGCGGGCGGGGCTCGCGCACCTGCGGCGCCAGGTCGCCGATCCCGTCATCCGTGAAAAGCTCACGCCGCGTTACGGTCTCGGCTGCAAACGGCCCGGCTTCTCCAACGACTACCTGGCCACCTTCAACCGCGACAATGTCGTGCTGGAAACCGACCCGATCCAGGAGATCATCGCCACCGGCGTCCGCGCGTCGAGCGGCATCGAGCACCCAGCGGACGTGCTCATTCTGGCGACCGGGTTCAAGGTGATGGAATCGGGCAATATGCCGACTTACGATCTGCGCGGCGTCGGCGGCCGCGATCTCGAAAAGTGGTGGGACGACAACAGATTGCAGGCCTACGAGGGCGTCAGCGTGCCCGGCTTTCCGAACTTCTTCTCCATCATCGGACCCTACGGCTACAACGGCTCGTCGTATTTTGCACTGATCGAGTATCAGGTCAGGCACATCCTGCGCTGCCTGCGACAGGCCCGTGCGGCCAACGCCACCCTCGTGGAGGTCACCAAGGCAGCCAACGACCGCTTCTTCCAGGAAATGCTGGCGCGTCGCGACGGCCAGGTCTTCTGGCAGGACAGCTGTGCGCTGGCCAACAGCTATTACTTCGACGCGCACGGCGACGTCCCGCTGCGTCCGTCCACCACCGTCGAGGCCGCCTGGCGCAGCGGCCACTTCGACATGGCCGATTACCGATTCGCCACGGGTGGCCGATAAGTCCCGCAGATGGGGTTCGCCTTTCGGTGTGCGTCGAGCTGGGGCTCAGGCGTGTGCAGCCGGCCCATCGATAGTCGACAGGATCGGACCTTTTCCGGGTGCGATCAGCCGTGGACAATTCGCCGGCGATCCTGATCCGAGCCCTCGACCCCGCAGCGGCCACTAGGTCTGTTCTGGGACCAGCGCATGCGAGGGCACGGACGGCCCGAGCAGCCCGGCACTTGTCGGTGCCGGTCGCTACCATCTGCCGCATGAAAGCAACCGGCACTTTTTCCGTCTCGTCCTTCGTACCGACCGATGTCGTACCCGACCCGGCCATCACCACCGCGCTACCAGTCGGCATCGCGCACATCCAGAAAGAATTCGAGGGTGAGATCAAGGGGCGCTCGGCAACGTTGTTCACCGCCGCGTTCGACCAGGCCACCGGTGCCGGCACCTACGTTGCGATGGAGTCCTTCGAAGGCACTCTGAACGGCGCCGCGGGGACATTCAACTTCGCCCACTCGGCAACCACACTCGGGACCGACCGCGGGGCCGAGTTCTTCATCATCGTCCCCGCCAGCGGCACCGGCGACCTGGCAGGAATCAAGGGCACCGGCGGCCTGACCGTGGACGAAGACGGCACCCACCACCTCTGGTTCGACTACGAGCTCGGCTGAGACACCCCACCGCCGCGGTCACCGCTCGACGTTCAGCTCACGCAGCGTTGACCGCGCGGCACCCAGCGCACCGCCGCCAGCTGCCGGCGATCACCTCGCACAGCCATCAACGCACACGGTCTATTCGATCGGCGAGCACAGCGCGGGCGGTGGCGAGAGAGGGGCCGTACCAGGTGAGTGCGCGACCTTCGACCAAGGCCACGGGGATGCCGGGGAAGGCGTCGGGGCCGTCGGTTTCAGTGAAGACGTATGGCTCGTCGGGGAGTACGGCCAGGTCGATGTCGGCGGTCAGTTCGTCGTCGGTGAGGCGTGGATAGCGGTCGGGGCGGTCGGCGTGCACCAGGTTCAGGCCGAGGCGGCGAGCGAGGTCGCCGGCGAAGGTGTTGCGGCCGACTACCATCCACGGGTTGCGCCAGATGGGGATCACGGCGTTACGGGCGGGCGCGGGTGGCATTGCGGCCCAGGAAGATTCGGCCTCGGTGAGCCAGCTCGGCACCGCGACGCCGAGAGCAACGGTGAAAAGCCTGGTCAGCGAGGTGATGGCCGCGGGCACCGTCTCGATCCTGGTGACCCACACCGGGATTCCTGCGCTGCGCAGACGTTCGACATCGATGCGGCGGTTCTCCTCCTGATTACACAGCACCAAGTCGGGGGCCAGCTCGACAATGCGGCGAACGTTCGGGTTCTTGGTTCCTCGGACACGCTCGACATTCAGATCGGCCGGGTGGCTGCACCAATCGGTCGCCGCGACAAGGGTTTCCGGGCAGGTGGCTGCCACCGCCTCGGTCAGCGAGGGCACCAGGGACACTACCCGCCGTACCCGTCGGGCGAGCACGACTTCGACCCCGAGGTCGTCGGCGACCGACGTCATCGAATCACCGCCCGCTGCCACCGAAACAACGTCCGGGCTGTCCACGCCCGAAGCGACCTGAGCACCACCCGCCGCCACCCGATCGCGCCCGGGTTGTCCACGCCCGAGATCACCGAACTACCCTCCATCACCCGATCGGGCCCAGGCCATCCGCAGCCATCGCCAACGAACCACCTCCCCATCACGCCCGGATTGTCCACGCCCGAGATCACCTCTCCCGAACCGGTTGCGCCACAGCCTGATTCGCGACCGGCCCGCCGGTCGATGCTCATCCCACGATCCGACGACAGAGCTCGCGAAGCTGCTCCGGTGGCACTGCGGGGAGCACACTGCCTGCTCCGAGCACGAGCAGGTAGAGGATCTGCGCGATGTCGTGTGCATCGGTCTCCGCATATCCGGACTCCATCAGAAGGATCCGCAGGAAACCGAGCCGAGCGTTGTCTACGCGTTCCTTGGCCGCTGCGGCGATCGGGTCGTTGAGTGCCCATGCCCGCACGGCCATTTCTATGTTGGCCGGCTCATCGTCTTCGAGCACCAAGTCGATCAACAGCTCGAGGCGGCCGCGTCCATCGAGCCGCTCGGCGGCCGCCCGCACCTCGCGCAGGTAGCGGGTGGTGTGCATGTCCTCGAAGTACGCGAGCAGCGCGGTCTTGTAGCCGGACATGCCCGAAAAGTGGTGGTAGAAGGACCCGGTGCTGAGCCCGGTCGCCGCGACCAACTTGTCGATGGTGAGGCCGGTCGGCCCCGCTGTGCCGAGGATCACCAGCCCCGATTCCAACCATGAACTCTTGCCTGCCACATCGCTCAGCCTATAACATAACTTTTGTTCTGTTCCTGGGAGCACCCCCAGTTTCCGCGTTTATGGAGGTCGCGATGACCGCGATAACAACCTCGTCCGCATCGAGCGGCACTACTTCCGCACGATGGGCCGCACCGGCCCATTTCACCGGCGCGGCACTGCTCGGTGCGATCGGCCTAGCGCACCTGCTCGTGGTGCATGCCTTCGGCGGCGCGGATACGCCGGCGGAGGAAGCAATCAACGAGCTGTCGGCGCGGACCACAACGACCTTGATCGAAGGTGGCCGACAGCTCAGCGTGTTCGACCTGAACACCGGCTACAGCGTCGGAATGGGGCTGCTCGGCATGCTTTTCGGGCTAGTGGTGATCTCCGCCGTCCGCGCCGCCCCGCAATTGATTGCCCGCTGGTCACTGTTCAACGGCGTCTGCGTCGTCGCGGCAGCGGGCGTCTTCTGGATCGCCCTGCTGTATTTCCCCGAACCGGTCATCGTGATATCCGCCCTGGCCACCCTGTGCTTCGCCGCGGTGTTCGTGGCCGGAAGCCGAAGCGTTCGATCGCGGTGATGCGCCGTCAGCGACCGAGCTCGTCGTAGAGCGTGCGCAGATCACGCAGTCCGGCGGCAGCGATCTGTTCGTCCTCGGCGGTCATGCGCAACGCTCGTCGCAATAGCACCGGATCCAAATCATCCATGGCCGAATGGAATTCGATCTTCGGGAGCTTCGGCAGCTCGGTCCGGTCGCCGTAGGGATCATCGGACTGCGCCGGATTCGGGTCCCGTTCGATGCCCGCGATGAGCGTATCCAGATCGAGCCCACGCAGCGTCAGAATCTCGCGCGGGCGCTCGTCGAGCCGTTCGGCGAGCAGGTAGCAGGTCGCGGCGACGTGCTTACACGGCCAGCCGGGATCCGGGCAGGTGCAGGCGAAATCCAGATCCGCGGCCGTGGTCGGCAATAGATGCGGGCCGAGTCCTGTCGGCAAGGCGCCGGAAGCGATCTCGGCGAGCATTCCCGGTGCCGTGCGGATGGTCTCGATGAGCAGCGCCAGTTCCTCATCCCGCAGCGGTCGGACGGTGAACACTGCCGTGAACGGACGGGGCTGGCTGCCCTGCACTTCGGCGGTCACCGCGCCCGGCTCGATCCGATAGCTCACCACCTGCCCGGATCTGGCGTAGGTGCGGCCGCGGGCCAGCCGACCCGGCTCCGACATCGCCTCCACCGCCTCGATCAGTGCCTTCCCCCACCACGTGTGCCCGAATGCGCCACGGCGGCTGCGCGCCTCGACCCCACCCGACACCGGGCGGCGCTTGCCGTACTTGCTGTAGTCGGTGTAGGGACTCAATCGCCCACCGCCTCCGACCCGAGGGCGAACAGATCACGCAGTTCGTCGGTGCTCAGCTCGGTGATCCAGTTCTCCCCCGCCTCGATAGCCAGATCGGCGAGTTGCCGCTTGCCGCTGATCATTTCGTCGATTCGCTCCTCGATGGTGTCGACGCAGATCAGCTTGCGCACCTGCACATTGCGCTGCTGACCGATGCGGAACGCACGGTCGGTGGCCTGGTTCTCCACCGCCGGATTCCACCAGCGGTCCAGGTGCACCACGTGATTGGCCGCGGTGAGGTTCAGTCCGGTGCCGCCTGCTTTGAGCGACAACAGCATCAACGGCGGGCCGCCGGGCTCCTGGAACCGGGTCACCATGGTGTCGCGACGCTTCTTCGGCACACCGCCGTGCAGGAACGGGATCTCGGTGCCGAAACGCTCGACGAGGTAGGGCGCGACGAGGTCGCCGAATTCGCGGAACTGGGTGAACAGCAATGCCTTCTCGCCGTCGGCGAGCACGGCGTCGAGCACGTCCTCCACCAGGGCCAGCTTGCCCGAGCGATGGCTGCCGCGATGCAGCACGCCGGAACCGTCGCCGAGGAAATGCGCCGGATGGTTGCACACCTGCTTGAGGCGGGTCAGCGCCCCGAGCACAGCGCCCTTGCGCGCCATGCCCTTCGCGTCCCTGATCTTGTCGATCATGTCGTCGACCACCGCTTGATACAGCGCCGCCTGCTCCACCGTCAGGTTGGCCCGCACCGTCATTTCCAGCTTCTCCGGCAGGTCGCTGATCACGGTGGGATCGGTCTTCACCCGGCGCAGCACGAACGGCTGGGTGATCATGCGCAGGCGGCTGACCGCGTTCTCGTCACGCTCCCGTTCGATGGGCACGGCGAACCGCGCACGGAAGGACTGCGGTGTGCCCAGCAGCTTCGGGTTCGCGTAATCCATGATCGACCGCAGCTCTTCCAGCCGGTTTTCCACCGGAGTTCCGGTGAGCGCCAGCCGATGCCGCGCCCGCAACGACCGTGCCGCCCGCGCCTGCCTGGTCGCCGCATTCTTGATGTGCTGCGCCTCGTCGAGCACGATCCGATCCCACTGCCTGCGTCCCAGCTCCGTGGCATCCCGAGCCAGCAGCGCGTAGGTCGTGATCACCAGATCCGCGTCCGCTACCGCCGCGTCCAGCTCCTCGCCCGCCAGCCGCCCGACCCCGTGATGCACCCACACCCGCAGATCCGGCGCGAACCGCTCGGTCTCGCGCTGCCAGTTACCCACCACCGACATCGGGCACACCAGCAGGGTCGGACCGGGCGAACCATCGCCCGACTCTCCACCATCGCCAGGCCAGCCGCCCGCCGCTTCGCGCTCATGCACCAGCAGGGCGAGTACCTGCACCGTCTTGCCCAGCCCCATGTCATCGGCAAGGATTGCGCCGCAACCCAACCGGCTCATGGTGGCCAACCAGGACAGGCCGCGCTCCTGGTAGGGCCGCAGTTGCGCCTTCAGTCCGATCGGCGTTGGCACCGGTTCGGGTTCGCGCGCCTGATCGAGCAGTTCGGCGGCCCAGCCGGTCGCGGTGACTTCGGTGATCGGCACCTTCGCGACATGACCCGCGCCGAGTTCGCCGATCAGATCGGCGAAGGTGAGTTCGGTGTCGTCGGTGTGGGCGGCGACGTAGCGGGCCGCGGCGGCGAGCACCTTGTGGTCGGCCTGCACCCACTCGCCGCGCAGCTGCACCAGGTCGGATTTGGCGGTGATCAGTCGTTGCATCTCGGCCTTGGTCAGCACGGTGTCGCCGAGCGCGAGTTCCCAACGGTAGGACACGAGTCCGCGCATACCGACCGTGCTCTCGGCGGCAGGCACGGCGCTGTCCACCCGCATGCGCATGGTCGGGGACGAAATGTTCCAGGCCCGCGGCAGCATTAGTCGAATGCCGTCCGCCCGCAGCGCGTGCGCACCATGGGCGACCAGGTCGACGACCACCTCGGTCGGCAGCAACAGATCCAGCGCGCGGGGGTCACTCGGCAGGTCGCGCAGCCGCGGATAGGCGCGTTGCGCGACCCCCAGCTTTTCCACCGCGGTGCGAACCAGACTCGGATCACCGTGGAGCGGTACAGGACTCGGGGCCTCGCCCTCGGTCTGCAGGCACACCTCCAAGCGCCACAGGGCCACCGCCTCGTCCTCGGTGCCGAGTTCGCCGTCCGGCTCCAGTAGCCGCAACACCAGATTCGGCTCATCACCGGTCAGGCTCGCGCGCCACCGTTCGAGTGCCTCGGCCAGCCGGTGACTTCCGCCGTCCAGAGCCACATCACCGAGCAGTGCGGCCACCAGCGGATGGGTGGACTCCCCGAGGTCGAGCAGTTCTCTGGCAATGGGATCGGTGAGTTCGGCGACCATGTCGTCGAGCACTGCACCGGGCCGACCGGCAACGCGAAGGGCGGCGGGCATGGCCACGGCAAGTTCGGCGAGCCAGGCGCGTTGCCGCTCGCCGCCGACCAGCCGCCAGCGCACCCACCATTGGCCATCGTCGCGGCGCAGCTCCGGCACGATCCGGCCGGCCCGCGCCCAGCATTCGATGCCGTGCGCGACATGGGCGAGGAAGCGCAGATCCCCCGCGACCGCCTCGGCGGGCAACCGCTGCCGCAACGCGCCCGCCGCTGCGACCGGTGCCATGGCGTGCGCGCGCACCTGCTGGGTCGGCGCCTCGTGCGCATGCGAGTGCGCCGCCGTGTGTCCACGCGCTTGCCCGGTGGCCACCCCATGTGCGCGCTCGGCCGGCACTCCGGGCACCGGCGTTTGCTCCGCATCCGACCCGATCACCAGCACCTCGGCCCGATGCCGGAATCGCGACGTCCGCAGCACACTGCCCAGCGGATCGGATAGCGCGACGACCGGCGAGTGCTGCCAGAGCAGCAACCCCGATCCCGGCGACCACAGACCGTGCAGCATCAATCTATCCAAGCAGGCGGGTCCGACGCTCCTGCGTCGGCCGTCGCGCCGGATTCCTGGATTTCTGAGCGCGGTCGGAACATACTGGGATATCCCCTGGTCATTGCGGCTGAATCGGAACTAGGTGCCAGCGGGAAGCTTAGGTATCTACCACAGAGTTTTAGGTATCTATGAAAAGCGGAGGGCAGCAGCATGACGATTCTGCTCCAGGCACTCGAGCAGAGCTTCACGCCTACGACGCCGTGGGAACGACGCAGATTCACCTTCGTGAATACCACCAAGATCGTCGGTATGCGACTGGACGGACAGTGCGGCGTGTGGCTCGACCTGTCCCGCCCCGGTGAATCACAGCGCTTGGCCCGCACACTGGATCCGCGTGACGCGATCACCTTCCTGCTCACCGCCTTCGCCAAGATCGCGGAGTGCGAGGAACGCGGCGGATCGTGGCTGATCGGGCATGACGGCGTGCGCGTCGAATCGATCGCGGCCACCAGGTTCCCGCCACGCTCGAGCGAGGTCACCGACGACGAGTTACTGGCTCGCGCCTGGTTATGAGGTCGGCCCGCGGCAATTTTTGCCGGGCGCACGATCTCCGGATTCTACGAATGTCGGTTCGCGCGGGTAGATCCGACGCCCTGCTGACATTCGGCGATTGCCGCTGCTCTCAGCGCATGGCTGCCACCCGCCCGTGCAGGCAACTGCCTACGCGGGCAAATACAACACCGTCGCCATCCGATCCAACCTGCCGGTGACCACCACCGACAACGCGCATCGAACGACGTCGCCTGCACCTGCCCGTGATCGAACCTCAGCTACCGGTGGCGACCGGACGCTTGGGGTCGTTCGACCATTGCGACCACGAACCCGGATAGAGGGCGGCCTGCACACCGGCGACCGCGAGTGCCGCAACCTGATGGGCCGCGGTGACGCCGGAACCGCAATACACGGCGACCGGCCCGGAACCGAATTGGGCGAAGCGGCTGCGCAATTCGTCCGCCGCTCGGAAGCGGTCGGCGGCATCCAGGTTTGCCGAGGTCGGCGCGCTGTGCGCGCCGGGGATATGTCCCGCCTGCGGATCGATCGGCTCCACCTCGCCGCGAAAGCGCTCGCCTGCGCGCGCATCGAGCAGCACGCCGTCCCATTTGGCCGCCGCGTCGGCGTCGATGGTCGGCAGGTGCCCTGGGCTGAGCTGCACATCGCCGGGTTCGGGATCCGGCTCGCTGCCGGCGGCGATCGCACCGCCCGCACTCGTCCATGCGGGCAGTCCGCCGTCGAGGATCCGCACATCGGCGATCCCGGCCCAGCGCAGCAGCCACCAGGCCCGCGCAGCCGCCATGCCGCCGGTCGCGTCGTAGACGACGACGGGATCACCGGTCCGCACCCCCCAGCTGCGCGCGCACTTCTCCAGCTGCGCGACCTCGGGGAGCGGATGACGTCCACGCGCCGGCGAAGGCGGCGCGGCCAGTTCGGTCTCCAAGTCGACGAACACCGCGCCGGGAATGTGGCCGTCGAGATAATGCTGCGGGCCGTCCGGGTCACCCAATGCCCAGCGCACATCGAGCAGGCGAACTCGCTTGTCCGCCAAGGTTTCCCGCAACTCCCCTGCCGAGATAAGTACCGCGCCCACCACAGCTCCTCGTTCAGAATCCGTACCCTCGAGCACCGACTTTCCCCACCCTACGCAGTTGCGGGTGGCGGTGTCCGCGCGGATCGAAAGTACTCGCCGGTAGTACCGATCTGCCCCGTATCCGTGGTCTTGCCCACATCGCGGCCGGAATTCAGTCCAGTTCCGGACCACTGGCTGGTGACATGCGGTGGCGGGTGACGGCAGTATCCCGGAGATGTCCCAGGTTTCCCCGGCGTCCGAAACGACCGATCCGATGCCGGATTCGACGATGCCGCACAAACCTGCGGCACTTCCCGGATCAACGGTTTCGCCGGACCCGACCGACTCATATGAGCACACAGCGCCGGCCAGTTCGAGCGTGCTGCCGGAGCCCACCATGCCGGCCAGGTCGAGCGTTTCACCGGAGCCGACGATGCCGACCGCTTCGAGCGTCTCACCCGAGCCGACCAGTTCGAGCGAGTCACCCGAGCCGATCGGGTGGCCCGAGGCCGAGGGAGGGTCCACCGAAACAGGGCTCGCACACCCGCTCGGGGCCGGGGTGGTCACCGCTCTGGTCGGGTTCACCAGTTCGTTCGCGGTCGTGCTCGGTGGTTTGACCGCCGTCGGGGCCACCTCGGCGCAGGCGGCGTCGGGACTGCTCGCGATCTGTGTCACCCAAGCCGTCGGCATGATGTTGCTGAGCTATCGGTATCGAATGCCGATCACGCTGGCGTGGTCGACGCCGGGGGCCGCGCTGCTCGCGAGCACCGGCGCGGTGGCGGGCGGCTGGGCCGCGGCGGTCGGCGCGTTCGCCCTCGCCGGTGTACTGATCGTGATCACGGGGTTGTGGCAGCGGCTCGGGGGGCTGGTTGCCGCGATTCCGGTGGAGATCGCACAGGCCATGCTGGCGGGGGTGCTCTTGCCCCTGTGCCTGGCTCCCGTGAAAGCGGTGCAGACCAGTCCGGCGGTGGTGGTTCCGGTGATCGTCGTCTGGCTGGTGCTGCAGCGCGTGGCCAAGCGGTGGGCGGTGATCGCGGCGTTCGCTACCGCGGCCGTGGGTGCGGGGATCAGCATCACGGTGCAGCACAAGCACCTCGATCTCGCCGCGATGGCGCCCTCGATCGAACTGACACTGCCGCACTGGAATTGGCAGGCGATGATCGGCGTCGCGATCCCGCTCTACATCGTCACCATGGCCTCGCAGAACCTTCCCGGCATCGCGGTGATGAGTTCCTTCGGCTACAAAGTGCCATGGCGCGCGGCCATGAGCGTGACCGGCATCGGCACCATCCTCGGCGCTACCGCCGGCGGCCACGCGATCAATCTGGCCGCGATCAGCGCCGCCCTGTCGGCCGCACCCGCAGCGCACCCGGACCCCAAACGACGCTGGATCGTGGCGTTCACCGCGGGCGTCACCTACCTGATCCTCGCGCTCGGCTCGGCCGCACTGGTCACCCTGATCGCCACCGCACCGAAGGGCACCCTGGAAACCGTTGCGGGCCTTGCTCTGCTTGCCACCCTGGCCGCGGCATTGGCAGGCGCACTGAAGTCGGAGCAGCACCGCGAAGCAGGCGTTGTCACCTTCTTGATCGCTGCGTCCGGCGTCGGCTTCCTCGGCATCGGCGCGGCCTTCTGGGCGCTGATCGCCGGACTGGTGGTCCGGCAGGTCCTCACCCGCCGCACGGCTCGGTCCTGAACCTCAGCGCGCGGATGCGGCGCCGACCACTGCGAGCGCCGAAGTGACTGTGTCCATGAGGTTTTCGACCACGGGCACCCCATAACGCCGCGCGGTCGACACCAGGTAGCGGTTGCGCTCCGGGTTCGGGCAATCCGGCGGACACCCGAGGACGACCCGGCCCGAGCGGGCATACAGGCCGAACTCCACGTTGGTCGTGAAGCCCGGCAGCCGCCGAATATCCCGCGGGATCCAGAACAGGATCGCGCTGGCGCTGTCGAGTCCGGCGACCTCCCAGTCGACCTGATCGTCGTAGTCCGATTCCCGCAGCCCGCCCCCGGTTTCCGGAGCAAGCACCAGCAGCGGTCCAGGACCTTGCCAGTACGCTTCGATGGCGGCTATGGCAGCCGGACGCCAGGAGGGCGTGTCGGCGTCCCGTGGCGTCGGGCCGGCGAGGAACACACTCGGCCCGGCCGGGATGGGCTCGCGCGCCCAGATCACAGTGACTCGGTCGTTCATGCGCGTTCCGCCTCCATGCCTTACTTTCGGGGACCGGTCCTATGAGACCACAGACCTGATCAGCGAGCGGGTAAGTGGTTGCGGCTCAGGCGGAGACGGGCACCGGGTCGGATTCCGAGGTCGGTACGCCGCCGGTGAGCAGATCCGTCCGAAACGCGGCAGCACGCCGAGCACCACCAGGATTACCCCCGCTCGTCGCGGTGACGTGGCGGCTGCGCACCCGTGCATCGGCGAATGTGTGACTACATGCGGCCGAGGAGAGTGAGCGGGTCCTCGAGGAGACCTGCGACGGTCGCGAGGAATCGGGAGGCGAGCTCACCGTCGATCATGCGGTGATCGAAGCTGATGCCGAGGGTGGTGACCCAGCGGACGGCCACCTCGTCGCGGAACACCCAGGGCCGCTTGCGGATCGAGCCGAGGCACAGGATCGCCGCCTCGCCGGGATTGACCAGCGGTACCCCGATGTCGACACCGAACACTCCGACATTGGTGATGGTGAAGGTGCCGCCACGCAGATCGGCGGGCGTCGCGCTGCCCGACCGGGCCGTTTCGGCCAGCCAGCCGATCTCCTGGCACAGCTCGCGCAGACTCAGTGCCTGAGCTTCCTTGAGATTGGGCACCAGCAGGCCGCGTTCGGTGGCTACCGCGATGCCCAGATTCACATAATGCTTGGTGACGATCTCCTGCTTCGCTTCATCCCACGATGCATTGATATCGGGGAATTCCGCGAGGGCGGCGAGAACGGACTTGGCGATCAGCGCGAGCGGAGTCAGCGCCAGCCCCTGGAACGACTTCGTGGTGCGCAAGTGGTCGAGCAACTCCATCGATGCGGTGAAGTCGAGGGTGACGAAGGTGCTCGCCTGCGGGATGGTGCGAGCGCTCGCGACCATGGCCGCCGCGGTGCGCTTGCGGATGCCACTGATCGGGGTGCGTTCCTCGCGGGCGGCAGGCCGGATCAGGCCGCCGTGCTGATCGCTGTCCGACCGCGGAGCCGCCGCTGCCCGAGCCGGTGTGTGGGTGGCCGCCGGGCGCGGCTGGGAGACCGGGACGGCGTCGCGGACATCCTCGACGGTCACCGCGCCGTCAGGTCCGGAACCCGCGATATACCAGAGGTCTATCCCGAGTTCGCGGGCGAGCCTGCGGGCCGCTGGTGTCGCCGCGGCTCGGGCGGTCTGCGGTACCGGTGCGACCGTATTATCCTGCGGCGCGTCGGGTTCCACCGCGACGGGAGCAGGCTTGCGGCGACGGGAAACCGTTTCCCCTTCGGGACCGTAGCCGACGAGCACGGCGGTGCGTCCGGTGCCGTTCGCCGAACCGTCCGGCACCGAGTTGTCTTGTTCCGCGGCGGTCGGCACGGGGGCATCCGCCTCGGTGCGCACGCGAATCAGTGGCGCGCCCACCAGCACGGTGTCGCCCGGCTGGGCGAGCAGCTCGACGACCGTCCCCGCGAACGGCGACGGCAACGCGACGACGGCCTTGGCAGTCTCGACCTCCGCGATCGTCTGATTCAACTCCACCGTGTCGCCGATGCCCACCGACCAGGACACCAGTTCGGCGTCCGCGAGCCCTTCGCCGAGGTCGGGTAGCCGGAATTCCAGATCTGCCACGGAGGCACCTCTCACTGAGCGGGCGAGGTCAGGCGGCGAGCGAGCGATCGACCGCCGCCAGGATGCGGTCGGGGTCGGGCAGGTGGTACTTTTCGAGCTTAGCCGGGGGGTAGGGGATGTCGAACCCGCCGACGCGCAACACCGGCGCCTCCAGGTGATAGAAACAGCGCTCGGTGATGCGCGCGGCGATTTCGGCGCCGAGCCCCGCGAAAACCGGCGCCTCGTGCACCACGACCAGCCGGCCGGTCTTGGTGACCGACGCCTCGATGGTGTCGAAGTCGATCGGCGAGAGGCTGCGCAGATCGATCACCTCCAGCGAATGCCCCTCCTCGGCAGCGATTTTCGCCGCGGTCAGCGCGGTCCCCACGGTGCCGCCGTAGGCAACAACAGTCGCGTCGGCGCCGGGTACGCACACTCGCGCCCGGTCCAGCGGGATGTCGTCGATCGCGGCGAAGTCGACGTCGGCCTTGTCCCAGTAGCGCCGCTTGGGTTCGAAGAAGATCACCGGGTCGTCCAGCGCGATCGCCTGGCGGATCATGAGATACGCATCGGCCGGGTTGCTCGGTGTCACCACCCGCAGTCCGGCGGTGTGCGCGAAATAGGCCTCCGGCGACTCCGAATGGTGTTCCACCGAACCGATCCCGCCGCCGAACGGAATGCGAATCGTGAGGGGCGCGATCACCTTGCCCTGCGTCCGAAAGTGAATCTTGGCGACATGCGAGACGATCTGGTCGAACGCCGGATACACGAAGCCGTCGAACTGTATCTCACAGACCGGCCGAAAGCCGCGCAGCGCCATGCCGAAAGCCGTTCCGATGATGCCGGACTCGGCGAGCGGAGTATCGACGACGCGGTTGTTGCCGAAGTCTTTCTGCAAGGTGTCGGTCACCCGGAACACGCCCCCGAGGTGACCGATGTCCTCGCCCATCAGCACGACCTTCGGGTCGTCTTCCAGCGCCCGCCGCAACCCGGCGTTGAGCGCGGCCGCGAAGGTGGTGATCATGAGTGGACTCCTTCCTGGTGCACCGCAGCATCGCCGGGATCGCCGGCCAGATACTGCGCGTACTCGCTCCGCTCCTGAGTGATCAGCGGATGCGGGGTGGCATAGACGTGCTCGAACAGCTCCATCGGCGCCGGATCGGGCATATCGATCGTCGCGGATCGCACTTGATGCGCGACCTCGTCGGCATGGGCGGCAACTCGCCGCTCGAATGCCTCGTCCCACAGCGACTCCCGTTCCAGCAGCTTGCGCAGCCGGTCGATCGGGTCGCGGCGCTTCCACTCCTCGGTCTCGGCGGCGGAGCGGTAGCGGGTGGGATCGTCGGCGGTGGTGTGCGGGCCGATTCGATAGGTGATGGCCTCGATGAACGACGGGCCGCCGCCCGACCTGGCCCGTGCGATGGCCTGCCTGGTCACCGCCAGCACCGCGAGCACATCGTTGCCGTCGACCTGGAGTCCGGGAATGCCGTAACCGTAGGCGCGGCGCGCGATCGGCGTCGCGCTCTGGATGCGCACCGGGGAGCTGATCGCCCAGTGGTTGTTCTGACAGAAGAACACCACCGCCGCGCTCCAGCTCGCGGCGAAGCCGAGCGCCTCGGCGAGATCGCCCTGGCTCGTTGCGCCGTCGCCGAAATAGGCGATGGTCGCAATTTCCGCGCCCTCGAGGTGGGCGGCGTAGGCGTAGCCGGTCGCGTGCAGACCCTGTGAGCCGACGATGATGTTCGGGTTGGTCATGTTCACCGCGTGCGGATCCCAGCACGAGTGCGCGACGCCGCGCCACAGCCGGGTCAGTTCGGTGGGATGGACGCCGCGGCAGTAGGCGACGGCATGCTCGCGGTAGCTGCAGAACGCGTAGTCGTCGGGGTGCAGTGCCCGCGCCGAGCCGATCTGGGCGGCCTCCTGGCCGAGCATCGGGGCCCACAGTCCGAGTTGGCCCTGGCGTTGCAGTGCGGTGGCCTCGATATCGATCCTGCGGGTGACGACCAGATCTTCGTACAGGTCGCGCAGCTGCTCGGGCCCGATATCGGCGACCAGCGCGGCATACTCCCGGTCGAACACGCGACGACCGTCGGGCTGGATCAATTGAATGGGATACGCAGACTTGTCTGGCATCGTGATCGCCTCCTCACCACGGGCGCCGAGCGCGTGTGTCCTATATCACACAGCATGCCTCAGATGTCGATCTGCGCAAGCGTTCGGCACGCGAGTGAGCAGAATGCCCAATTCCGGCAGGGCAAGCAATGTCATACTGCGTTGTATGTCCAGTAGAGAACCCGTCGACGCCACCCTGGACGCCACCGATGCGCGGCTGCTGCTGGAGCTCGTCGCCAATCCACGCGCGACCGGTGTGGAGCTGGCCACCCGGCTCGGGCTGTCCCGCAATACCGTGCAGGCTCGGCTGTCGCGCTGGGAGGCGAGCGGTGTGCTCGGCAGCTTCGAGCGGCGGGTCCACGCGCGAGCTCTCGGCTATCCGCTGTCGGCCTTCGTCGCGGTCGTCGTCGATCAGCATCAGCTGGATTCGGTGGTCGACGAACTTGCCGAGGTGCCGGAGGTGACCGAGGTGTGCGGCATGACCGGGCCGACCGACCTGACCGTCCGGGTGGTCGCCCAGGACGCGGACGACCTGTACCGGATCGCCGGGCAAATCCTGAAGATCCCCGGCGTGGAACGGACCAATATGGCGCTGGTGATGCGGGAATTGGTCGGGCCGCGTACCGCTCCGCTGCTCGACCGGCTGGCCGGGTCGGGCTCCTACCCGCGGTCGGCGCTGGAACCCGGCATCCGTCCGTAACGACGACGCGCCCGGGTGGCGCGGTGGGACAGCGCCGAGGCGTGGCGGGCGGCCCGGGACGAATCCCGCTTTCCAGCAGCGCCTTGCCGCGGCGCCGACCTACGTGACCGCCAATCCCGCGCTGTACGAGGTGGTCGCCGAGTTCTAGGGTGCGGGCATGGAGATTTCGGGCAAGGTTGCGATCGTCACCGGCGCGGGTGCGGGCATCGGGGCTGCGCTGGGGCGAGGGCTGGCCGCGAACGGTGCGCGGGTGGTGCTCGCCGACCTGGATGCGGACGCCGTCGCGGGCGTCGCCGATTCGATCGGCGCGAGCGCGGTGGCGGTCGGCGGCGATGTTGCCGACGAGCAGACGATCCAGGGGTTGATCGATCGCGCCGTCGCCGAATTCGGTCCGGTGGACCTGTATTTCGCCAACGCCGGAATCGGCGGCGGACCAGGGCTCGACAGCACCGATGCGCAGTGGTCGGCCGCGCTGGAAGTCAATGTGCTCGCCCATGTGCGGGCCGCGCGACTGCTGATGCCAGACTGGCTGGAGCGCGGCAGCGGCTATTTCGTCAGCACCGCGTCGGCGGCCGGACTACTCACCCAAATCGGCTCCGCACCCTATTCGGTGACCAAGCACGCCGCCGTCGGCTTCGCCGAATGGTTGTCGGTCACCTACGGAGACAAAGGGATCCGTGTCAGCTGCGTATGCCCGATGGGCGTCGACACCCAGCTACTCCGCGGCGGGCTCATCCCCGAAGACGCCGCCGCCGGCGAACTCGCCATCAAAGCCGTCACCACCGCAGGTGCCGTGCTGACACCCGAGCAGGTCGCCGAGGTCATCCTCGCAGGTGTCGACGCCGAACACTTCCTGATCCTCCCCCACCCCGAGGTCCTGAAAATGTACCGCCACAAGGGCGCCGACTACGACCGCTGGCTCGAAGGCATGCGCCGCTTCCAATCCGCCCTACAGAGCTAGCCGGTATCGAGGGCAGTCGAATGGTGGTCCCGGAGACCTGCCCCAATTTCACTAGCGCCGACAGCCCGACGGCCCGCGCCTGCCGGAAGGCCTACTCGGTGACGAGCGTGGCGGCAGCAGCACGGATGACCTCGGGAATCTCTACCGGTTTGCGGGTCTCGGCGTCGACGTAGACATGCACGAAGCTGCCCGTGGCGGCAAGCTCGAGAGCGTCGCCGTCTTCGCGGAAGATCGCCAGGTCGTAGGTGATGCTGGAGCGCCCGAGCCGGGAAACGCGCAAGCCGACCTGGAGTCGGTCGGGAAAGCTCAGCGACCCGAGGTACTGGCAGGAAGTCTGGGCGACCACACCGAGCGCGGGCAGCTCCCGAATATCGGTGCCGGTGGCCTGAATCAGCCACGCATTGACCGCGGTGTCGAAATACGAGTAGTACGTCACGTTGTTCACGTGCCCGTAGTGGTCGTTATCGGCCCACCGGGTCGGCACCGGCCAAAGGACTGGATACTGCTGCGTCACCCGGCCGACGATAGCTCAGCCGGGGTCGCGCCCTGACGGTGGTCGCGAGGGCTGACGCCGAAGTGGCGTTTGAATGCGGTGCTCAATGCGAAGGCGCTGCCGTAGCCAACTTGGCGGGCGATCGATTCGATGGTGGCGTCGGACTCCTGGAGATAGTCGGCGGCGAGTGCGAGACGCCATTCGGTGAGGAATGCCATCGGCGGTTCGCCGACCAGATCGGTGAAGCGGCGAGCCAATGCGGCTCGTGAGACGCCGACCGCCTCGGCCAGGCTGGCGACCGTCCAACCGTGCGCCGGGTTGTGTTGCAGGAGCCGCAGCGCCTTGCCGACCAGTGGGTCGCTGTAGGCGTGATACCACGCGGGTGCGTCGTTGCGGGCGAACCAGGCGCGCAGCGCGGCGATCAGCACCAGATCGAGCAGCCGGTCCAGGACCACGTTCTGGGCGGGCTCGTCCTTGGTGGCCTCGTCGACGAGCACGTCGAGCAGCCGGGTGTCGAGGTCACCGCGCGACAATACGACGACCGGCGGCAGAGCGCGCAGCAGTCGTTGGCTTGCCGCGCCTGCGGACTCGTAAGTACCTGTCACCATCATGGTGGTGCCGTCCGCGTCGGTGCCCCATTGACGTGTGCCGAGACTCAATGTCTCACAAAGGATTTCACCGTCAGGAGTCCTGGTGACATTGCCGGGATCGATATAGATCTGCGGTTCGGTGGCGGGGTCGTCGGCGAGTGTGTAGTGGTCGGGCCCGCGAAAGATCGCGATGTCGCCCGCTCTGATTTGCCGTGGCGCGGCAGGCTTTCCGCCCGGCTCGGCCATCACCCACGCAGAGCCTCGGATCATCGATACGACCGTCAGCGGAGCCTGGTCCTGAATACGCAGCGACCACGGTGGTGCCAGCAGCGAACACATCACGAACGCACCTCTGGCGCGTGGACCTTCGAGCAGACTGGCGAGCGCATCCACACGACAACAGTAGACGATGGCACATGATCATGAGCCGCTGAACTATGTCTGCGCTCGGCCTGCGCCGATGTACTTGAAACATGACAAACAGCACCGGTCGCCGGCCCCTCATCCTCGTCACCGGCGGCACCGGCAAGACGGGCAGCCGCATCGTGACCCGGCTACGGCAATCATGGCATCCGGTCCGGATCGGCTCTCGCACCGCGACCATCCCGTTCGACTGGGAAGATCGCGACACCTGGGCTCCGGCGCTGAGCGGCGTCTACGCGGTGTACATCGCGTACCAGCCCGACCTCGCCGTGCCGAGCGCCCCGATCGCCATTCGCCGGTTCGCCGCCGCGGCCAAGGCCGCCGGCGTCAGAAAGCTCGTGCTGCTGTCCGGCCGCGGCGAACCGGAAGCACTGGAATGTGAGCAGATCGTGCGGGATTCCGGCGTCGACTGGACCGTTGTGCGCTGCAGCTTCTTCGCCCAGAACTTCAGCGAGGGCGCCTTCACCGACTATGTGCTCGCCGGTGAGGTCGCGCTGCCCAACGGTGACGTTCCCGAGCCGTTTGTGCACGTCGACGATATTGCCGACGTCGCTGTCGCCGCGCTCACCGAGGACGGGCACAAGGGCGAGGTCTACGAGCTGACCGGACCGCGCGCGCTGACCTTCGCCGAGGCCGTCGCCGAGATCGCGGCGGCAACCGCGCGCGAGATCGCCTATATCCCGCTGTCCCGAACCGATTTCATTGCGGCACTGACCGAATACCAATTCCCCGCCGATGTGGTCAGCCTGCTCGACTACCTGTTCGGCACGGTGCTGGACGGCAGGAACTCCGCAACCACGGACGGCGTGCACCGCGCGCTCGGCAGGCAGCCGAAAGATTTCTCCGAGTACGTCCGGGATGCGGCGGTCTCCGGAGTCTGGAACACACCGGGCCCGGTGACAGGTTGTTACTGCGACAACGCGGAGGCATGTGTCTGGAAGTACCGGCAGCCCCATCGTTCTTCGGCAGTCGAGTGATGCCCGACGCGACTTGGCTCCCACGCCCAACGGGACTCCCGCACCCAACGGGGAGGTGACGAGCACGCCGGCGTCCGTGGTGACCGCGCAGTCCGAACAGCCCGCGACGCGGTCGCGAGCAGACCGCTCGCCCATCGGAATTATCGTCGGTACCGTCGAATCGGTGGCAACCTCGACAATCGACCCCGCGACCCGTATCGCTCGTGCCGCAGTATTCGTAGTGTTCGCACTGAACGGTTTCCTGCTGGCCATGTGGGTGGTCCACATTCCGGCCGTCACCGATCACACCGGCGTTTCGAAGTCGACGCTGGGCATGTTCATCCTGCTGATGGCAGGCGCGGGCATCGTCGGCATGCGGATCGCCGGCCCGCTCGCGGACCGCTTCGGCAGTCGCACCCTGGTCGGCGTGGCCGCGGCCATCGCGTCGGTCGCGGTGCTCGGCCCCGGCCTTGCCAACGGCCCTGTCACGCTGGCTATTGCGCTGGCCTGCTTCGGTTTCGGCAACGGAGCGCTGGACGTGTCGATGAATACCCAAGCGGTACACGTGGAACGCAGCTATGGACGTCCGATCATGTCCGCATTCCACGCGCTGTTCTCCGGCGGCGGACTCCTCGGATCCCTGATCGGTGCGGCGGCGCTGCGCGCAGGTTGGGACGCGCGACCGACCTTGACGCTCGCGGCGATCGCCGGCTTGATCGTCACCGCCGCGGTCGTCCCGCAACTGCTCCGCGATACCCGATCCGAATCGAGGACTCCCGAACCGTCCCCCGCACCGCCCGACGGCGGCAGCCGAACGGAACCGATCGACGGCCCCGGAGCGCAGGCTGGGCAGCAGCCGAGTCGTGCAGATCAGCGCCGAAAGGTGCTGGCGCTGGCAGCTATAGCCTTCGGCGTGCTGCTCGCCGAGGGCGTGGCCAACGACTGGAGCACGCTACAGATGCGCGAGCACCTCGGTGTCGACGAGGCCACCGCGGCACTGGCCTACAGCGCCTTCTCGATCACCATGACCGCGGGCCGATTCACCGCGGACCGCATCAGCGGCGCGTTCGGCCGTGTCACGTTGGTCCGCTACGGCAGCGCACTCGCCGCCCTCGGCATGGGCCTGATCATGGTGTCCGGCTGGGTGCCGCTGTCCTTGCTCGGCTGGGCGGTCGCCGGACTCGGCCTGTCCGGCACCGTCCCCCAGATCTTCACCGCGGCAGGCAATCTCGGTACCGACACCGCCGCCACCGACATGTCCCGCGTTTTCAGCCTCGGCTACTTCGGCCTGCTCGCCGGCCCCGCGGTTATCGGCTGGCTGACCGCCCTCGTACCCCTCACGGTCGCGATGGCCGTCCCGTTCATCGCGGTACTCCTATGCTGCCGCTACGCGAGTGTTGCTGTCCCGCAACGGAACTGATTTAAGTCGGCGACATCATGGCCGGTCCCCCGAGAGCTGTCGGTCGAGCAAGCGCAGCCAGCTCCCGCCACTGCGGCAGTGGCAATGCCGCGGGATCTGTCGAGAGCACTTGCAGGCATACGTGATCGGCCCCCGCGTCCAGGTGTCCGCGCACCCGGTCGGCGATCGTGTCCACATCGCCGTACGCCACGATCGCGTCGACGAGGCGTGAGCTCGGGCCGCCCAGGATGTCCGCGTCACCGAAACCCAGCCGCCGGACATTGGCCACCTGGTGTGGCGCCGAATCGAGATAGCCCGCGATATGCGCCTGGGCGACCGCACGGGCCCGCATCCGATCGGTGTCGAGGACGACGACCTGCTCGACGCCGAGGAACGCATCCGACCCGATGATCCGCCGCGCCTCAGCGGTGTGCTCTACGGGCGCGTGGTACGGGTGCGCACCCCAGGTACGTTCGGCCGCCAACGCCAGCATCTTGGGCCCCAAAGCGGCGAGGACCCGTCGCGGTGGCGGGTCGGGCGTCGGCCCGTACTGCGGAACAGCATCCATCGCGTCGAGATATCCGCGCATCAGCGCCAATGGTTTGCCGCCCGAGGGAATCGTGTATCCGCCGGCGTCGACCGAACGCCCACCGACCCGCTGGCCGCCGAGCCCGAGCAGG
This sequence comes from Nocardia sp. NBC_00403, assembly GCF_036046055.1. NCBI lineage: Bacteria > Bacillati > Actinomycetota > Actinomycetes > Mycobacteriales > Nocardiaceae > Nocardia > Nocardia sp. NBC_00403. Next base: position 2,552,149 of record NZ_CP107939.1, on the reverse strand, counting down.
TATCGGCCGGGAAACGCCTCGCCGAGCGCGCGCTCGGCGGTGGCCAGCGCCATCGGATCACGCAGTGCCACATTGGCTATGCCCGCGGCGATCACCAGCTTTTCGGTCGCACCGAGCAACAGCCACGCCTGCCCCACGGTGTCACGGCCGAACGCTTCGCCGAACCAAAGGGCCCCGTAGCCCAGTTCCTCGATCTCCGCGGCGGCGTCTCGGACCAGTCTCGCCGGTTGCCTGTCGAAGGCGAAGGTCCAGATACCCACGCTGCCGAGTGCCCGTTCCACCATCATCGTCTCCTACACAATCAAACGGAGAGGTTCTCCATTTACTGCACGGTACGATACGGAGAACTTCTCCGGATCACCAGGGGTGTGCATGCGAGTCGACGCACAACGGAACTACGAGCGGGTGCTCGCCTCGGCAGGCCGCGCGTTCGCCGAAGAGGGCCCCGAGGCATCGCTCAACGACATCGCCCGCCGCGCCGGGGTCGGCCCCGGAACCCTCTACCGGCACTTCCCCAACCGCCAGACGCTGCAGGCGGCCGTGCTGCGCGAGCGGATCGACACGCTGTGCGGTTACGCCGAGGAACTGAGTCCGAGCGAGCCGATCTCCGCGCTCACCAGCTGGCTGCGCGCCCTACTGATCCATGCCCGCACCGATCACGGCCTCGGCGGCGCGGTCCTGGCCGGGCCGGTCGAGCTGGGCTTCGACTGCCAGCTGGCCATCCACCAGGCCGGTGCGGTATTGCTTGCCAAGGCCGAGGCAGCCGGTGGAATCCGCACGGATATCACCATCGACGATGTGATCCAGCTGATTGCGGGCATCGCCTTGGCGGCCCGGCACAGCACCGACCCCGACCAACCCGATCGACTACTCCAGCTCGTACTGGACGCGCTGCGGCGACCACGCGAATAGTGTTGTGCCGCAGCCGGCGGCGACCTCGGTATGTTCGTAGCATGTTCGACAACAACAGACTCGAGCGCAAGATCGAACGGCTCGAACGCAAGCTCGATCTGATCATGAAGCATCTGGGCATCCCCGACCCCGCCGCGACGCTCGGAAACACCGAGATCGATGAACTCATCCTGCAGGGCAAGAAGATCCAGGCCATAAAGCGCTATCGGGAACTCGACCCGAGCGCCGGGTTGAAGGAAGCCAAGGAGGCGGTGGAGGCGCGCGAACACCAGCTCCGGCACCGCTGACGCCGCAGCAAAGTCCATGACGCCGGGAAAGCCCGTCTCCGCGAACGGAAACGGGCTTTCCCGATCCCGGTGCGGCCTGAGAGAGCTTGTGCACCAGGGGTTTGGAGCAGTGCGAATGCTGCGCTTTTGCCGTCTTTACAGCGCCTTCAGTTCCTCGGTCACCGCGCCGACGGACTTCTTGGCGTCGCCGAACAGCATGGAGGTGGTATCGGCGTAGAACAGCGGATTGTCGATACCGGCGAAACCGGAGTTCATCGAACGCTTGAGCACGATGACGCTCTTGGCCTGGTCGACATTCAGCACCGGCATGCCGTAGATCGGCGAGGACGAGTCCTCCCGCGCGGCCGGGTTGGTGACATCGTTCGCACCGATCACGAGGGCGACATCGGTACGGCCGAATTCGCCGTTGATGTCGTCCATTTCCTTCATGGCGTCATACGAGACTTCGGCCTCCGCCAGGAGCACGTTCATGTGGCCGGGCATGCGTCCCGCCACCGGATGGATGGCGTACTTGACTTCGACGCCCTTGGCCTCGAGCAGCTCCGCCATCTCCTTGACCGCGTGCTGCGCCTGGGCGACGGCCATACCGTAACCGGGTACCACGATGACCTGGTTGGCATACGCCATCTGGATCGCGGCATCGGCGGCCGAGGTGGCCTTGGCCTGCTTGGCCTCGCCGTCGCCACTCGCGCCGGGAGCCGTTCCGCCGCCACCGAATCCACCGGCGACGATGGCCGGGATGGACCGGTTCATCGCCTTGGCCATCAGGTTGGTGAGGATGGTGCCGGACGCGCCGACGATCATGCCCGCCACGATCATCGCGGTGTTGTTCAGCGCGAGACCCGCTGCGGCAGCCGACAATCCGGTGAGCGCGTTGAGCAGCGAGATGACCACGGGCATGTCCGCGCCACCGATCGGGAGCACGACCGCGAGGCCGAGCACGCCGGCGAGCACGAGCACCGCGATCATCCACAGCTGCGACACACCGTCATCGGTGGCGCCGATACCGATCACCACGGCCGCCGTGATCGCGCCGAGCAGCAGCAACAGGTTCAGCGGTTGCTGAAGCTTGCCGAGGCCGATCGGACGGCCGGGCAGAATCTCCTGCAGCTTGCCGAAGGCGATCAGCGAGCCCCAGAACGAGATCGAGCCGATGATCGCCGCGAACAGCGAACCGACCACGATGTGCACGGTCGGCTCTTCATCGAAGCTCGAAAAGCCCTGGCTGTTGATGAATTCCGACCACGCGATCAGCGCGACCGTGCCACCGCCGACACCGTTGAACGCGGCGACCAACTGCGGCATCGCGGTCATTTTGGTGAACTTCGCGGGCGGCACGCCGAGGGCGATACCGACCACGAGCCCGGCGATGATCAAGATCCAGTTACTGGTGTGGCGTACCGAGATCAGGGTCGCGACAACCGCAATGAACATGCCGACCGCGGCGATCAGGTTGCCGCGCACCGCGGTCTTCGGACCGGTCAGGCCCATCAGTCCGTAGATGAACATGCCGAAGGCCACGATGTAGAGGCCGTTGACCAGATAGGTCACATTGTCGAAGGTGTGCATCACTTATCCGCCTTTACCGGCGCAGAGTCCCCGGGTCGCTGCGCAGGCTGCGCTCCCGTGGCCTTCTTGCCCTTGAACATGCCGAGCATCCGGTCGGTGACTACGAAACCACCGATGACGTTCAGCGTTCCGAACACGACGGCGACGAACAGAATGATCTGCGTCAGGATCGAGGGATCCTGCACATTGCCGAGGGTGACCAGCGCACCGAGCACGACGATGCCGTGAATGGCGTTGGTGCCCGACATGAGTGGGGTGTGCAGAGTATTGGGCACCTTGGAGATGACTGCGAAACCGACGAACCCGGACAGCACCAGGATCGCGATGTTCGCGAGCAGTTCGGTGTACATCAGGCATCACCCTCACGTGTCACGCAGGAATCGGCGAGCACCTGATCGTGGAAGTCGGGCGCGATCTTGCCGTCGACCAGCATCAGTTCCAGCAGTGCCGCAATGTTCTTCGAGTACAGCTCGCTGGCGTGCTCGGGCATGGTGGCGGGCAGGTTCAGCGGCGAGGCGATGGTGACCTCGTGCTTGACCACAACCTCACCCGGCTCGGTGAGCTCGCAGTTGCCGCCGGTCTCACCGGCCAGGTCGACGATCACGCTGCCGGGCTTCATGCCCTCGACTGCCGCGGCGGTGACCAGGCGCGGTGCCGGGCGGCCGGGCACGAGCGCGGTGGTGATCACTACGTCGAAGCCCTTGATGGCGTCTTCCAAAGCCTGCTGCTGGGTGGCCTTTTCCTCGTCGGTGAGCTCGCGGGCGTACCCGCCTTCACCGGCGGCGTCGATGCCGAGGTCGAGCCACTGCGCACCGACCGAGCGCACCTGATCGGCGACCTCGGGCCGCACGTCGTAGCCGGTGGTGCGGCCGCCGAGGCGCTTGGCCGTGGCCAGCGCCTGCAGTCCGGCGACACCGACGCCGAGCACCAGCACGGTTGCGGGCTTCACGGTGCCCGCCGCGGTGGTGAGCATCGGAAAGAAGCGCGTCGATTCCGACGCCGCGAGCAGCACAGCCTTATAACCGGCGACGTTGGCCTGCGAGGACAGCGCATCCATCACCTGGGCACGCGAGATGCGCGGGATGGCCTCGACCGCGAAGGCCTGCACCCCAGCGGACTTCAGCGCACCGATCTGGTTCTCGGCGTTGCGCGGGGCGAGGAAGCCGATGAGGGTCTGTCCGCTGGACAGCTTCTGCACCTCGGCGTCGCTCGGCGGGGCCACCTTCACGACCACCTCGGCCGACCACGGGTCGCCGATCGTCGCGCCTGCCTCGACATAGGCGGCGTCGGGAATGAGTGCGCCAAGACCGGCGCCCGATTCGACCACCACGTCCACGCCGTGCTTGCGCAGGCTGGGGATGATCTTCGGCACCAATGCGACACGCCGTTCGCCCGCGTTTGACTCGCGAACGACTCCGACCCGCGCGCCACGTGGCGACTGATCGCCTACGCTCTGCGTTGTCTCCACTTGTCAGACTTCCTTCTCGTGCTGAGCTTCAAGCAACCGGACGACGGCCGGACGATGTTACTTCAGAGTAAGTTCGTCCAAATCCTCGCAACTGTACCCGGCTCGCGGTGAGCGTAGCTGAGATGCCCGTCACATATTGTTGCCGGATTCCGCCGGTATGCCGGTTTCGGGGTGTTGGGGCGGACATGGTCGGTACCTCCGGCACTGGCGATTGATCGGGACTTACCCGCTCTGATAGTTGTCGCCGCAGGTGAACGCGACAAGACCGTACATAGAAGTCCTTTACCTACCCCGAGGTTCGAGAACTGGTCAGCGGCTCGACACACCGACCGACAGTGACGTGCATCATGCCGAATGCCGCATTCGGGGTATGCCGCGCTCGTCGTACGCCGTATGGTCGGCGATGTGAACGACTGCGTCTTTTGCCGCATCGCGGCGGGCGAAGCCCCGGCGACGAAGGTCTACGAGGACGACATACTGTGCGCCTTCCTCGACATCCGTCCCATCGCCCGCGGCCACACGCTGGTGATCCCGAAGCGCCACGCCACCGAGCTGGAGGACCTGGACGCCGAGCTCGGCGCACACATCTTCCGGGCCGGACACCGCCTGGCCCTGGCGATTCGCCGCAGCAGCCTGGCCGCCGACGGCGCCAATCTCGTTCTCAACGACGGCACCGCGGCCTTCCAAACCGTGCCGCATGTGCATCTGCACGTGATACCGCGCAGACACGGCGACAAGCTTCGCTTCGCGGCCGGACTGCTACTGCGCCGACCGCATGACCCCGCGACCACCGCCGTGGCCATCCAGGGCGGGATCGCGGCACTGGTCAACGAAGAAGAGCCGAGCACCGACGAGGCAGCGCCGACCGGCCGCGCCGAGAAAGGACCACAACGATGACCGACCCGACCCTGGACCGGACCGAGCTGATCGGCACGCTGTCCGACCAGTGGGATGCCATCGCGACGCTGGTCTCGGATCTCGACGACGACCGTTGGCGTACACCGTCTGCGCTGCCGGGCTGGACGGTGTTCGATGTGGTCGCCCATGTCATCGGCACCGAATCGTGGCTGCTCGGCGAGCGCCCGCCCGCGCACGATCCGACCAGGGAGAAGACCGATGTGCGCGCGCTCCCCTACGTGCGCAACGAGACCGCCGTCCTCAATGAGATCTGGGTCGACCGGTTGCGCCCGCTGTCGGGTCCCCGGCTGCTCGGGCTCTACCACGATGTCATCGACCGCAGGCGCGCGGCGCTCGCGGCGCTCGGCGACCCCGAATGGCAGGCCGAAACCCCCTCCCCGATCGGCCAGGTCAGCTACGGCCGTTTCATGCGGGTGCGGCTGTTCGACTGCTGGATGCACGAATTCGATATCGCCGACGCGCTCGGCGTGTCCGTCGAGGAGGGCGGCAGGCGCGGCGAACTGGCGTTCGCAGAGTTCGCCGGTGCGATCCCGCGAGTGGTCGTCAAGCGCGGCAAGGCACAGGACGGTGCGCGGATCACCTTCGAGCTGACCGGCCCGCTGGCCAGGACGCTGCACATCCAGGTGGCGGGCCGGGCGGCGTACGTGGACGCGTTCGACACCCCTGCGGACGTCGAGATCCGCTTGGACTCCGGGCTTTTCGTCCGCCTCGGCGGCGGAAGGACCACCGCCGACAAGCACCTCGACGCGATCGCCATCAGCGGCGACGAACAGCTCGGCCGGCAACTGGTGCACAATCTGGCCTTCACGCTCTGAGACGCGGTGCGACTGTTCCTGTCGAGCTACCGATTCGGGGCGCACTACGACCGGCTCGCCGAGCTCGTCGGCAAACCGGGCCGGGTTGCGGTGATTCCCAACGCCTGTGATGCCTGGCCCGCGGCATGGGCGGGCGCGGTCACCAGCGACACGGTGCCGCTACGCAAGCTGGGCTATACACCGGAGACGCTCGACCTGCGCGATTACGTCGGACGCGCAACAGAATTGGAGCGGACGCTGGCCGAATACCCACTGGTGTGGGTACGTGGCGGCAATACTTTTGTGCTGCGCGCCCAATTCGCCCGCAGCGGAGCCGATCTGGCGCTGCGGAAGTTACTGGCCGCCGACGCGCTCGTGTACGCGGGATACAGCGCGGGGGCGTGCATCATGGCCCCGGATCTGCACGGCCTCGACGAGATGGACGATCCCGCCGAAGTGGCACCGACCTGCGGTGTCGAACCCCGGTGGGACGGTATGGGATTGGTCGATCGCCGGATCGTGCCGCACATCGACTCCGCGACGGACCCGGACGGTTACGGCAACCGGCTCGCCGCGCGCTACCGGGCCGAGGGCACTGCGCACTGGGCGCTCGCCGATGACGATGTCGTAGTTATCGATGGCGACAAGACCGAGGTGCTGCGCTAGCCGGACGTTAGGGCGCGTCCGTGCGGCGGAACACCACCCAGCGCATCGCGCTGTACATATAGACCGCTTCGCAACCACCTGCCAGCAGCCTCGACAGGTGGTACTCGAGGCCGAGGGCGGTGAGCCCACTGCCGACACCGAGGATGAACGCGACATAGTTGATCGCGACAACCACCGTATACACCACCGCCTGCCTGCCGACCGGCGCATGCGAATGGAAATTGAAGGTGCGATTGAGCACGAAGCTCAATCCGAAGGCGCACACGTAGGCCACCGTCACCGACAGCCAGACCGGAAGCCCCCACCAACCGTGGAACACCGTCAGCAACACCAGGTCGACGCCGAAGGTGCAGCCGTTGATCAGCGCGAAGCCGAGGAAGGTCGGGGCGACAAGACCATTCAGGCCCCAGGGCAGGCGCGCGACAACGGCGACGCACCAGCGGGTGAACCTATCGGCAACGGTGTCGGTGGTCGTGGCAAGGCCTGGCACGCCGCCAGCATGGCAGCGGCAGGTGTCCACGAAGTGATCGCCGGGCAAACCGGCAGGTCGAACGGCCGCAATCAGCCGATCCGGGTGAGCGGAGGCCGGCGGTCGAGCGCCGACCACGCGGCCAGACAGCGCCTGCGAGTCACGTCGTCGGCCTCCTCCAGCAGTGCGTCGAGCAGGACGAGCGGGTCTTGCCGCCATTGCTCGGCGACGGTCGTCAACGCCGCTTTGTCGAAGACCCCGGAACGATCCAGCGCGGTGAGCCATTCGCCGAACTGGCCGGCATGGATTCGGCTCAGCACGCTCGCATCGATGCCACCGTCGACGAACTCGTGCGAGAACATCGCCGCGACCAGCTCGCGGTAGTCCGGTGAAACGACCTGCATCAGTGCCTCCTCCAAACGCCCAACGCTCCCTCGCCTGGATTCTTACCACCACTGGGCCCGAGCACCCCTCCCCACCGGCGAGGGCACCACCGCCAGCCGGCCCGGCCCCAGCCGATGCGCAGGTCTGCCCGGCACGGCGCGGGCCGCAAACCCGGCCGGCCGAACATGCCGCCCGCTGCCTGAGCGCACGGCGCCGGGTCCGGCCACGGTCGAGCAGATACCGTGACCTGTGTGGAACTGGATGACCTGATCGCTCGGCTGCCCGACGGTGCGGTGCTTACCGACGCCGATCTGCTCGAAGGCTATCGACAGGACTGGGCGCGCGAGCCCGATGCCGGCGTTCCGCTGGCCGTCGTGCGCGCCACCAGCACCGACGATGTCGCCGCGACGCTGCGTTTCGCACACGAGCACAAGATCGCGGTGGTCCCGCGCGGCGCCGGGTCCGGACTATCCGGCGGCGCGACGGCCGTCGAGGGTGGCATCGTGCTGAGCACCGAGCGCATGCGTGCCATCGCCATCGACCCGGTCACCCGCACCGCGGTGGTGCAGCCCGGACTGCTCAATGCCGAGGTCAAGCGCGCGGTCGCCGAGGAAGGACTGTGGTATCCACCGGACCCCTCATCGTTCGAGATATGTTCGATCGGCGGCAACGCCGCCACCAACGCCGGTGGTCTGTGCTGCGTGAAGTACGGCGTGACAACCGATTACGTGCTCGGTATGGAGGTGGTGCTCGCCGACGGCACCGTAGTGCGTCTGGGTGGTCCCCGACTCAAGGACTCGGCCGGACTGTCGCTGACCAAATTGTTCGTCGGCAGCGAGGGCACCCTCGGCGTGATCACCGAACTGACACTGCGGCTGCTGCCCGCGCAACCGCCGCAGAGCACGGTGGTCGCCTCGTTCGCGACGCTGACCGCCGCCACCGATGCCATTCTCGGCATCACCGGAAAGCTGCGGCCGTCCATGCTCGAGTTCATGGACGCGGTGGCGATCAACGCGGTCGAGGACGAGATGCGGATGGGATTGGACCGCAACGCGGCGGCCCTGCTGGTCGCGCGCTCGGACGCACCGGGCGAATTCGCCCGCCACGAGGCCGAAATCATGGTGGCCGTGTGCGAGCAGGCGGGCGCCACCGAGGTCTTCCACACCGAGGACCCCGAGGAGGGCGAAGCCTTCACCGCCGCACGACGTTTCGCCATTCCGGCGGTGGAGCGGCTGGGACCGCTGCTGCTGGAGGACGTCGGAGTGCCGCTGCCGCGCCTCGGTGACCTGATCAACGGCGTCGCGGCGATCGCGGCACACAACGACGTGATCATCTCGGTGATCGCGCACGCGGGCGATGGCAACACCCACCCGCTGATCGTGCACGACCCGACCGACGCCGCCATGACCGAACGCGCACACCGCGCCTTCGGCGAGATCATGAATCTGGCGATCGCGCTCGGCGGCACCATCACCGGCGAGCACGGAGTCGGCAGGCTGAAGAAGGCGTGGCTGCCCGATCAGCTCGGCCCCGACGTGATGGCGCTGACCCGGCGTATCAAGGACGCGCTCGACCCGCATGGCATTCTCAATCCCGGCTCGATTCTGTAGACCAGGCCAGACCCACACCACAGCCGCAGGAACATTCCCGGCCGAGAAGGAGTTTCACCAGATCATGACCACCAGGCTCGAGCACAACGCCGCCGATACCCGCTTCGAGATCTATATCGACGACACCCTCGCCGGGTACGCCGACTACGCCGAGGCCGAGGACACCAAGGTCCGCGACTTCCACCACACCATGACCTTCCCCGAATTCCGCGGCCGCGGCGTGGCCGCCCAGGTGGTCGAGTACGCGCTGAACGAGTCGCGCGGTGCGGGCTTCACGGTCATCCCCACCTGCTGGTATGTCGAGAAGTACATCGCCGAGCATCGCGAATACGCCGACCTGGTCGCCTAGTTCCCGGCGCGGCCGACGGCCGACGCCTACTCCCCCGCAGATACCGCGCGAGGATCGGACCGATCACCTCGAGGCCCTGCGGGCTGTACCGGGCCGCGCGCTCGGCCAGCGGACCGGCGGCCGGTTTGCCGTCCGCAACACCGGGTGATTGCAGGCCGTAGATGCCACGACCCCCGGGCCCGCACCCGATTCGATCAGTCCGTGTGCCAAGCGATTCGACAGTCGGTCCAGTTCCCCGTCGGTCAGCGGGCGAGCACCGCACACCACCGCAGGGGCTGCTGGACCGGCCGCGCGCTGCCCGGTGTCGAGCACATCGGACAGCAATCGCAGTGTGGGAACCTCCGGCCCGTGCACGCCATTGTGCAGCCGCCGCTCATCGTCGAGGAAATATTCGAGGTCCCGCACCGCCGTCTCCGAGTCGGCGGAGCCGAGCCCATCTACCAGTGCGGCCGCCGCGATCGAAGATCCGAGCGTCATAGCAGTTTCTCCGGTCAGGAGGCCGGTCTCGGCCCAGTGGACACGGATTTGCCGTTGGCCCTGCCATTGGTCCTGCTGTCCGACGCCCTGCTGGACGTCACTGTCCGGTCCGTTGCCGGCCGGTCCACCACCGTCGTGCTGCCGTCGGATCCGGCGGCAGGCGCTGCCTCGAACTGGCACGTCAGGACATCGGTGCTCGAACTTGCGGTCAACCGGCTCACCACCGTCTCCCGCACGTAGGCGGGCAGCGCGGGCGCGAACTTATTGACGTAGGCCGCCATCCACTCCGGCCGCTCCAGCAGGAACGGAAAATCGGTGGCCACCATGCTGCGCACGACAAATATCGGAATCGGAGCGTCGAGCGGGCGGTTCCTGTTCCACAGGCCGGGCTGGTCGCATCCCGGATAGAACTGCCCGAGCATCGTGCCGCGTTCGACAAATGCCGACCTGAGCTCGTCGTGCAGGTCATCGATCAGGGCGTAGTCCCGCACGTCCGGCAGCACGGTGAGCAGCGTGCGCAGCACCGCCGCGGGGCCTTCGGTGGGCGGCAGGGTGGGGAGCAGCTCCATCGCGTCCAATAGCACCGATCGAACGAACGACGGCCGCGGCAGCGTGCCGGATATTCGGCCGACCCACATCAGATCGCTGCGGAAGGATGGCCCGACAGAGGGGCACACCGGGCCGTCGCGACCGGGCTCAGGATGCGTCACGGTCAAATGACCTTGTGCCCAGGTCTTGACGACATCCATGGTGGACCTCGCGAACGGGCATGCAATTTCGCCAGTGGACAGCTGGATCCAATTCATCCCCGACCGCGGTCCGATAACGATCTTTGTCATAAATTCACCTCGTCTCACGTCACGAGGTCCAGTCTGCACCTGTCCTACAAGTTTTTACTAGGTATTTGGATAGAAAAATTTCCGAGGCAGCCGGGACGCATAATCAAGTGAAAGAACTGATAACGCCACCCGGACCTGCGGCGATATAGATAGATGGCGCCTTTCCGTCAGCGCGACCAAACATCGCGATTGCTTCAAGCGCAAATCAGCGCGACCGGTCCGAATTCGGTTTCGAACTATCCGTGCTCCGAATATGTTTCAAATAGCTCTTGCCGAGGATACAAGTCGGCAACCGATCGGCGTCGAAATTATTTCGATGGGGGATCATGTCCCGAAAAACAGGGCGGCCCGAGGCGAACGCCCCGGGCCACCCCCAATGAATGCGGCTACTCAGCCACGCAGCAGCGCGCGCGACATCACGACGCGCTGGACCTGGTTGGTGCCCTCATAGATTTGCGTGATCTTGGCGTCGCGCATCATCCGCTCGACCGGGAAGTCGGTGGTGTAGCCCGCGCCGCCGAAGAGCTGAACGGCGTTGGTGGTGACCTCCATGGCCACGTCGGAGGCGAAGCACTTGGCGGCCGCGGAGATGAAGCCGAGGTTCTTCTCACCACGCTCGGCGCGGGCGGCCGAGGTGTAGACCATGAGGCGGGCCGCCTCGATCTTCATCGCCATGTCAGCGAGCATGAACTGGGTGTTCTGGAAGTCGGCGATAGCGGTGCCGAACTGCTTGCGGTCCTTGGTGTAGGCGATCGCGGCGTCCAGGGCGCCCTGCGCGAGGCCGACGGCCTGCGCGCCGATGGTGGGACGGGTGTGATCGAGAGTCTGCAGCGCGGTCTTGAAGCCAGTGCCCGGCTCGCCGACGATGCGGTCACCCGGCACCCGGCAGTTCTCGAAGTACAACTCCGCGGTGGGCGAGCCCTTGATGCCGAGCTTGTGCTCGAGCGGGCCGACCACGAAGCCCTCGTCGTCCTTGTGCACCAGGAATGCCGAGATGCCGTTGGCACCCTTGTCCGCGTCGGTGACCGCCATGACGGTGTACCAGGAAGACTTGCCGCCGTTGGTGATCCAGCACTTGGAGCCGTTGAGCACCCAGTCGTCGCCGTCCTGCTTGGCACGGGTGCGCATGCTCGCGGCATCGGAGCCCGCCTCACGCTCCGACAGCGCATAGGAGGCCATTTCGCCGTCGACGATGTCCGACAGCACCTTCTGCTTGAGTTCCTCGGAACCGTTGAGGATCAAGCCCATGGTTCCGAGCTTGTTGACGGCCGGGATCAGCGACGACGAACCACAAACGCGCGCAACCTCTTCGATCACGATGCAGGTCGCGACCGAGTCCGCACCCTGGCCGCCGTAGGCCTCCGGCACGTGCACCGCATTGAAACCCGAGGCGTTGAGCGCGGTCAGCGCCTCCTCGGGGAAGCGGGAGTTGGCATCGACGTCCTTGGCGTACGGGGCGATTTCCTTCTCCGCGAGCCCGCGGATGGCCGCGCGCAGCTCGTCGTGGAAGTCCTCGAGCTTGAACAGGTCGAAATCGGGGTTTCCCGCCATGGGGGCACACTCCTGGTCGTCGGTCGTGATCACTGCGTCCCGAAGCAATACGGGACGTCCAGCTCCTCGGCACTCAGTGCCAGATTATTGTCGAGTATACGCCCCAGCTCCGCGCCAAGTGCAGCTATCTGATGGCACTGAGTGTCATCATTTACATACCGTGATTCCCATCACAGATTACTCAGCCGGCGGGTCACGAGATCGGCGACCTGTCGCGGCGGCATGTCACGCGGAAACACCGCGATCACCATGTCCTCGGCGCCCGTCGCACGCCCCGCACCCCGGGGAATCGCCGCCAGCTCCACCCGCAGGTCCACGGCGCCCGCGTCGGACTCCCCACGGACCATCCGCCGCAAGAGATAGTTGTGCGTCGCCGTGACCGTCGCCGCGAACTGCACCCGCATCAGATCAGGCACCTCGGGCAACCGCTCCCGCAGATAGTCCGTGAACAGCCGCTCGTAACGGAACACCGTCACGATCTCCCGCTCGCGCAGCGCGGGCACCCGCCGCACCACTCGATACCGCCGCTCCGCGATCTCCCGCCACTGCGTGAACCGCTCGAACACCTGGACCACCGCGGCACCCACCGCCTCCCAAGGATCCCCCTGTGCGGCGGCGAGGAACTCCGCCGCCTGCGCCAACTGCGACTCGTGATCGGCGAAGATCACGTCTTCCTTCGACCGGAACTGCCGAAAGAACGTCCGCCGCGAAATCCCCGCCGCCTCGGCGATCTCGTCCACCGACGTCGCCTCGTACCCCTGCTCAGCGAACAGCCGCAGAGCATGATCAACCACCGTCAGCCGGAACCTGGCCGTATCGTCGTCGTTTGCCACCGGACCACCGTAGTCAGGCGGGTCGACCGACTACCCGAGCAGCTTGGTGCGCAGTGCCTCGTCCTTCTGCAGGACCATCTCTTCCAGACCGGCCTGGAACTGTGCCATGCGGGCCCGCAGGGCCGGGTCGGCGGCGGCGAGGATGCGGACAGCGAGCAGCCCGGCATTGCGGGCGCCGCCGATGGAGACGGTGGCCACCGGGACGCCTGCAGGCATCTGGACGATCGACAGCAGGGAGTCCATGCCGTCGAGGTACTTCAAGGGGACAGGGACGCCGATCACCGGGAGCGGGGTCGCCGAAGCGACCATGCCGGGCAGGTGGGCCGCGCCGCCCGCGCCCGCGATGATGACCCGAAGACCGCGGCCCGCCGCGTCACGGGCGTAGTCGAGCATGCGCTGGGGCGTGCGGTGCGCGGAAACGACGCCGACCTCGAAGCGAATACCGAACTCCGCCAAGGCTTCCGCCGCGGCCTCCATGGTCGGCCAATCGGAGTCGCTGCCCATGATCAGGCCTACTTGCGGTTCATTCGCCATGGGGATCCCATCCGTCGGTCCACATCGCGTGCGACATCCACCGTGCCGCGCGCTCAGCCTTTTCCCGCACCACCGCGACGTCGTCGCCGAGCACGTTGATATGCCCGATCTTGCGGTCCTCGCGTTCACCCTTGCCGTACAGGTGCACCTTCGCATCGGGCATCCGCGCGAACAGATGGTGCAGACGCTCGTCCATCGACATCGTCGGCGCCTCGGGGGCGCCGAGAATATTCGCCATCACGGTGACCGGGGCCAGCGGGCTGGTATCGCCGAGCGGATAGTCGAGCACGGCGCGCAGGTGTTGTTCGAACTGGCCGGTGCGGGCGCCGTCCATGCCCCAGTGCCCGGAGTTGTGCGGGCGCATGGCCAATTCGTTCACCAGCAGGGCGCCGTCGTGGGTCTCGAACAGTTCGACGGCCATGGCGCCGACCACCCCGAGTGCCTTCGCGAGGTTCAGTGCCAGCGTCTCCGCCTCGGCCGCCAGATCCTCCGCGAGCTCCTGCGCGGGTGCGATCACCACCGCGCACTGTCCGTTGCGCTGCACCGTCTCCACCACCGGCCAGGTCGCCGCCTGACCGTAGGGAGAGCGCGCCACCATGGCCGACAGTTCCCGCTTCAGGTCCACCCGAGCCTCGGCGAGCAAGTGCACCCCGTGCACGAGCTGGTCATCGACGATCGCCTCTGCCTCCGCCGCCGTCTCGGGCATCCAGACACCGCGGCCGTCGTAGCCACCACGCACCGCCTTGAGCACCATCGGCCAGCCGTGCTCGGCACCGAAGCGCACCGCGTCGGCCGCCGTGGTCACCGGCGTGAACGCGGGCACCGGCAGCCCCAGCTCGGACAACTTGGTGCGCATGGCCAGCTTGTCCTGCGCGTAGATCAACGCCTGCGGCGGCGGCTGCACATTCACGCCCTCGGCGACCAGCGCCTCCAGGTGGGCGGTCGGCACGTGCTCGTGGTCGAAGGTCAGCGCGTGCGAGCCGACAGCGGCCTTGCGCAGCGCAGCCAGATCGGTGTGGCTGCCGAGCACGACCTCCGGGCTCACCTGCGCAGCCGGATCGTCCTGGCGCTCGGCGAGCACGCGTAGACGCTGCCCCAGGGCAATGGCCGCCTGGTGGGTCATGCGCGCAAGTTGGCCGCCACCGATCATGGTGACGGTGGGCATGACAGACGGATCAAAGGAACGTGGGCTCACGACTGCGCCTCGCTGACGCTCGGCTCCGTCGTGCGCCCGCGCGCCGCATCCAGGGTTCGCTCGCTGCGCTCGCTCACGACTGCGCCTCGCTGACGCTCGGCTCCGTCATGAGCCGGGCTGCTGTGTCGATGGTTCGCTCCCTCACGTCTGACAATCTTGTCACGTCGAGCCCGAATAACCGCTACCGGTACACTCGGGCCTTGTGTCATTCGTCGACGACGTGGTCAACGTCCTCCCCCAACCGCTGCGGGAGATCGCGTACCGCCACCATGAGCTGATCAAATTCGCCATCGTCGGCGCTACCACTTTCGTGATCGACAGCGGCATTTTCTATGCGCTGAAGTGGACGGTCCTGGATACCAAGCCGGTCACCGCCAAGATCATTTCCGGTGTCATCGCCGTGATCGCGTCCTACATCCTCAACCGCGAATGGTCGTTCAAGAATCGCGGCGGGCGTGAGCGCCATCACGAGGCGCTGCTGTTCTTCGGTGTCAGCGGTGTCGGCGTCGTGCTCGCCTTCCTGCCGCTGTGGGTGTCGAGCTATGTCTTCGATCTGCGCCAGCCCGAGGTGAGTTTCACCGTCGAGAACATCGCGGACTTCATCAGCGCCTTCATCATCGGCAATCTGCTACAGATGGCCTTCCGCTTCTGGGCAATGCGCCGCTGGGTTTTCCCCGACGAAATGCAGGAGATCGTCGAGGAATTCGAGGATCTGCTCGAGGAAGAGCAGCTCGGCCACAGCTGATTCAGCGCGGTTCGGGCACTCCGCTCGCCGACCGGATGGGCGTGGTCGCCCCGAGGAACACCGCGAATAATGCGGGCCTGCGCCGCTGCAACTCCAAGCGCCCGCCGTCGGCCTCGATCAGCGCCCGCGCCAAGGCCAACCCGACACCGGTCGATCCGCCTGCCGAGAATCCCCGATCGAAGATGTGCGGCGCGAGTTCGTCACGCACACCTTCGCCCTCGTCGGCCACTTCGACACACACCAGCGGCTCCCGATCTCGCCCTGGGCGCACCGTGCGCACCGACACCGTGCAGGTGCCGCCGCCGTGCATGAGGGCGTTGTCGACGAGCACCGCGACCGCCTCGCGCAACCGCGACCCGGTGATCGGCGCGCACAGCGACTCGTCACCGATCAGCGACAACGTCCGGCCCGCCTCGCTGAACGGGTGCGTCCATTCGGTGACGACACCGCGCAACTCGGCCATCACCGGCACCGGATCACGGTCCGCCGCGTCCTCGTCCCGCGACGCGCGGACCAGGTCGTCGATCGCCTCGGTCAGCCGGTCGACCTGCGCCATCGCCTCCTCGGCCTCGTGCACGACATCGGGATCGGTGTGGGCGGACAACTCGTCCAAGCGCAGCCGCACCGCGGTCAACCGGCTGCGCAGCTGATGCGACACGTCCGCGACCAAGGCATGCTCGCGTTGCAGCCGGCCCGCGATCTCGACAGTGGCCGAGTCGAGCACATCGGAGACCCGGTCGAGTTCGGAAATGCCGTGCCTGCGCGGATCGGGCCGGAAGTCGCCCTTGGCCAGCCGTGCGGCCCGTGCCGCCACGTCGCGCAGCGGATCGGCCACCCGGCCCGCGGTGACCATCGCGACCGACACCGCCGCACCGAGCGAAGCGAGCACCGCAAGCGCCACCACGGCAACGGCCTGTCGCTGCCTGACGTGCATCGGCCCCGACGGCACCTCCAGGCGCAGCGAGCCCGCGGTTCCCATCGACAGCGACTCCACCAGCGGGTCGGAGACCCGGTCCACGCCGATGTCCAGGCGCGAGGCGTTGTCCTTGGGGGCCGGATAGACGATGGTCAGCCTGCCGCCCGCGGGGACGAGCGGGCCCACCGATCGCTCGTCGAACTGGTTGGTCACCATGCCGTCGCCGTGCTCCTGCACGATGACCTCCGCGGCGATCCGCTCCAGCCTGCTCTGCAGATCGTTGCGGGTGATGTCCTCGACCCACAGCCAGGCGGTGTAGATCAGCGGAACGCCGAGCACCACCGTGGTGATGGTCAGCACCGTGAGGATGGATCGCAGAATTCTGCGGCGCATGTCAGTCGGTGTTCAGCCGGAAGCCGACGCCACGGACGGTGACGATGCGCCGCTCGGCCATCGGGCCCTCGTCGCCGATCTTGCGACGCAGCCACGACATGTGCATGTCCAAGGTCTTGGAACCGCGCAGCTCGGCGTCGCCCCAGACCTCCCGCAGGATGGTCTCGCGCGGCACCACCTGGCCTGCGCGATCGATCAGCACCTTGAGCAGTTCGTATTCCTTGTTGGCCAAACCGATCTCGACGCCGTTCACCAGCACCCTGCGGGCTGCGGGCTCCAGCCTGATACCGCCGACCTCGACGACGTCGTCACCGATTCCGCTGCGCCGCAACAAGGCTCGCACGCGAGCCAACAGCTCGGCGAGGCGGAACGGTTTGCCGACGTAGTCGTCGGCGCCCGCATCGAGTCCGACGACGAAATCCACCTCGTCGGTGCGCGCGGTGAGCATCAGCACGGCCAGATCCGCGCCGCGAGCGCGTACCTGGCGGCACACCTCCAGCCCGTCCATACCGGGCAGGCCGAGGTCGAGGATGAGCAGATCGTGGTTGCCCTCCAACGCGCGCTTCAGCACGGCGGGCCCGAAGCGCTCGACCGTCACCGAATACCCCTCGCGCCCAAGGGCTCGGGACAGCGGCGCGGCAATGGCCTCGTCGTCTTCGGCCAGGAGTACAGCGGTCATGACCCCAGATTACGGATCGGCGCGACAGCGACCGGGCATCTCATCGGTAGCCGCCGCCGGGTGTGCCGTGGCGACCGCGATCGTCCCACCGGTCCCCATGGTCCTGCGACTCCTCGAACGCCTGGCGATATAGCAGCGCATGCACCTGTTGCACCTGCGGGATGTCGTCGTATTCGAGTGGTTCTTCCGAGGAAGAGCCGATGATCAGCGTGCCGGTGCCGAGCAGCCGGTCGAAAAGACCGTGCCGGAACTGCACGCTGGAGATACGACTCATCGGAATATCGATGCCGGTGTGCGTGATCACGCCCTGACGAATGAGGACCCGTCGGTCGGTCACGATGAAATGGGTCGATTTCCAACTCAGAACCGGTGCGACACAACGCCATCCGAGGATGCCGAGCCAGGCGACCAGGATGACGCCGAGCAGGATCGACCGCGTGGTGGCTTCGGTGTTCCGCCAGGCGAGGCCACCGAGAAAACCGGCCACCGCGGTGGCAACGATCAACGTCACCGCCGGCCAGAACAGCATTTTCCAATGCGGATGACGATGGAGTATCAACTGCTCGTCCGGCGCGAGCACCTCCTCCGGATAACCCATGCCGGAACCCTACCGTGGCAGACTGCAGAATGCCTGGACACCGGGGCGCGCCGTCATGCACAATCGTCACCTCGCACAGCCCCCGTCGCGCCCGAGATTCTCCCGTTCGCTCAAGTGATGTCCGCTCGACCTAGCTCTGAACGCTCTACCTGCGGAAAAGCCAAGTCCTGCTAGACAAACTGTCGATACGACCGTGGAGGCGTCAGTGACCAAGAATCTGAGTCAGCTGGAAATCCTGACCGAACTCGAACCGGTAGCCGAAGCGAACCTGAACCGGCACCTGTCGATGGCGAAGGATTGGCATCCGCACGACTATGTCCCGTGGGACGAGGGCCGCAACTTCGCGGCGATGGGCGGGAAGGACTGGGCGCCGGAGCAGTCCAAGCTGAACGAGGTCGCCAAGGCCGCGATGATCACCAATTTGCTCACCGAGGACAATCTGCCCTCCTACCACCGCGAGATCTCCGAGCACTTCTCCGCCGACGGCGCATGGGGCACCTGGGTCGGCCGCTGGACCGCCGAGGAGAACCGGCACGGCATCGTCATGCGCGACTACCTGGTCGTCACCCGCGGCGTGGACCCGGTCGCGCTCGAAGAGGCCAGGATGATCCATATGACCAAGGGTGTGCACTCCCCCGAGTACTGGAGCGGGTTCCTGGTGAACGTCGCGTATGTGACCTTCCAGGAATTGGCCACCCGGGTCAGCCACCGCAACACCGGCCGGGTCTGCAACGACCCGATCGCCGACCGCATGCTGCAGCGCATCGCCACCGACGAGAACCTGCACATGATCTTCTACCGCAACCTGTGCGGCGCGGGCCTGGATCTGGTCCCCGACCAGGCCATGGAGGCGATCACCGGGATCCTCGCCAATTTCGTCATGCCCGGCCACGGCATGCCGAACTTCCGCCGCAACGGCGTGCTGATGGCCAAGCACGGCATCTACGACCTGCGCCAGCACCTCGAGGAAGTGGTGCAGCCGGTGCTGAAGAAGTGGAACATCTTCGAGCGCAACGACTTCGGTCCGCGCGGCGAGGCCGCGAGGGAATGGCTCGGCGAATACCTGGAGAAGCTGGCGGGCGATGTACTCAAGTTCGAGGAGCAGCGCGATCGAATGTTCGCGCGGGAAGCCGCCAAAGGCATCATGCAGCCGGTGTGAGTTCACTGTTCGCGGCCCCGGCGAAAGCCGGGGTCCCACAGTGGGACGGAAGGCTCAGGCCTCGGCGCGCAGGTGGGTGACGTCGCCTGCGGACACCGCCTGATCGCCGATCAACAAGCGCCCGGTGGCGTCGACGTCGGTGGCCGTGCCGGTCAGCGTTTGCCCGCCGGGCAGCTCCGCGCGCACCCGCGCGCCCAGCGTGGAACACCGCTCCCGGTAGGCGGCGATCAGATCGGTTGTCGCCCAGTTCGCGTCCTGCCACGCCGTGAAGCGTCGAGCGAATTCGGTGAGCAGCGACCGCACCAGCAGCGTGCGGTCGGTGTCGGCGGCACCGGCCAGCGTCAGTGAAGTGGCGTGCGGCACCGGCAGTTCCGCCTCGGTGAGGCTCACATTCAGGCCGATGCCGATCACCACGGTGGGTGCGCCGTCGCCCGCCGCGACCTCGGCCAGAATGCCCGCGACCTTACGGCCGTCGATCAATACATCGTTGGGCCACTTGAGAGTTGCGGCCACGCCCGACGTCGAGCGCAACGCATCGACCACCACGACCCCGGTGAGCAGCGGCAGCCAGCCGAGTGCCGCCGGGGCAACACCGGGCAAGCGCACCAACAGCGACATCGACAGCTGCGCCCGTGGCGGGCTCACCCAGGATCTGGCATGCCTGCCGCGGCCGTGCTCCTGAGTTTCCGCCAGGAGCACGCTGCGATCCGCATCCGGCTCTCCGGCTCGCGCAATCAGGTCGGCATTGGTGGACCCGGTCGACTCCAGCACATCGATGCGGGAGAAGAACGACAGCTCGGGCGAGTCGGTGAGACTGCGCCGCAACTGTTCTGCATCCAACGGTGGCCTGTGCACATCGGCAGGCTACTCGGTGCCGATCGGCTTACCCCGATAGGTCGGCGGAGCCGTCACCATCGAGGTAAGCCGACGCATACTGCGGTCAGCAGACGAGGTCGTACTCGCGAATCGGTGCTCGCATACCGGAGATATTCGCCTCGTCGCCTTCCCCTTCGTCCGCCTCGGCCCAGAATTCCGGGTCGACGACGGTCGGTTGCGGAGGCGTGGTCTGCCAGCTCGTCCACGTCGCCGCGGTGGCATATTCGGCGACGGTCCTACCCCATTCCCACATTGTTTTGCTCCTCCCCTGAGCCGAAAACCGGACGCCTTCAGGCTATCTGGGCATCCACACGCGGCACCAATTATTTTCTTGTAGGGAAACGCGGTAATCGACCAGGAATTTTCTGTCCGATGTCACAACGCAACGTGATCTAGCTGCGGTTTTCTACTCACTGGTAGCCGGTACTCGTTTCGTACAAGCCACTGGTACTCGTTACACTCCGGAGCCATGACGAGTGTCCAGCAGCAGCCCTCCTCGGAATCGGCGGGCTCCCCCGATATCCACACCACCGCTGGGAAGCTGGCTGACCTGCGGAATCGGCTGGACGAAGCCAAACACCCGATGGGTGAGGCCGCAGTCGACAAGGTGCACGCCAAGGGCAAGATGACCGCCCGCGAGCGCATCCTCGCGCTGCTCGACGAGGGCTCCTTCGTCGAGCTCGACGCGCTGGCCCGCCACCGCAGCGTGAACTTCGGCCTGGAGAACAACCGTCCGCTCGGCGACGGTGTCGTCACCGGCTACGGCACCATCGACGGCCGCGACGTCTGCATCTTCAGCCAGGACGTCACCGTGTTCGGCGGCAGCCTCGGCGAGGTCTACGGCGAGAAGATCGTCAAGGTGATGGATCTGGCGCTGAAGACCGGCCGCCCGCTCGTCGGTATCAACGAAGGCGCCGGCGCGCGTATCCAAGAGGGCGTCGTCTCCCTCGGCCTCTACGGCGAGATTTTCCACCGCAATATCCAGGCCTCCGGCGTGATCCCGCAGATCTCGCTGATCATGGGCCCGGCCGCGGGTGGTCACGTGTACTCCCCCGCGCTCACCGACTTCGTGGTCATGGTCGACGGCACCAGCCAGATGTTCGTCACCGGCCCCGACGTCATCAAGACGGTCACCGGCGAAGACGTCACCATGGAGGACCTCGGCGGCGCGCACACGCACATGACCAAGTCCGGTGTGGCGCACTACGTCGCCTCCGGCGAGCAGGACGCGCTCGACTACGTCAAGGATCTGCTGTCCTACCTGCCGAGCAACAACCGCGCCGAGGCGCCGCGCACGGCGCCGACCGACCCGATCGACGGCGCCATCGAGGACTCGCTCACCGACGAGGACCGCGAACTGGACACGATCATCCCGGACTCGCCGAACCAGCCCTACGACATGCACGAGGTCATCCGTCGCCTGCTCGACGACGACGAGTTCCTCGAGGTGCAGGCCGAGCGTGCGATGAACGTCATCTGCGGTTTCGGACGCGTCGACGGCCGCAGCGTCGGCATCGTGGCCAACCAGCCCACCCAGTTCGCGGGCTGCCTCGACATCGACGCCTCCGAGAAGGCCGCGCGCTTCGTGCGCACCTGCGACGCCTTCAACGTCCCGATCATCACTCTGGTGGATGTGCCGGGCTTCCTGCCCGGCACCGGCCAGGAATACAACGGCATCATCCGGCGTGGCGCGAAGCTGCTCTACGCCTACGGCGAGGCCACTGTGGGAAAGATCACGATCATCACTCGTAAGGCTTACGGCGGCGCCTACGACGTCATGGGTTCCAAGCACATGGGCGCCGATGTGAACCTGGCCTGGCCGACTGCTCAGATCGCCGTGATGGGCGCCTCCGGCGCCGTCGGCTTCGTCTATCGCAAGCAGCTGCAAGAGGCCGCCAAGAACGGAAACGACGTCGATGCGCTGCGGCTCGAGCTGCAGAACGAGTACGAGGACACTTTGGTGAACCCCTACATCGCCGCCGAGCGCGGCTATGTGGACGCGGTCATCCCGCCCTCGCACACCCGCGGTCAGATCGTCTCCGCGCTGCGCCTGCTCGAGCGCAAAATGGTCACCTTGCCGCCGAAGAAACACGGCAACATTCCGCTGTGATGAAGCGATAAACCGTCAAGGGCCGCGCACACTGGATGATAGAGCTGCAATTCAGTCGCTTCCAGAGGAAGATCATTTCATCGGTTCGACATCGAGTTGGGGAATAGGCCCGACCGATATAGAGAAAGGATCTGGCACTGTGACGACCGTGGCAGAGGAAGATGTGTTGACCGCCGTCGAACTGGAGCTCACAGTCGACCCGATCACCGACGAGATCGAGGTGGCCGTGGATCTGGTCGCTCCGGCCGCCGAATCGGGCGGACAGCCGTTCATTCGCATCGTCAAGGGTTCGCCGAGCGACGAGGAGGTCGCGGCACTGGTCTGCGTGCTGACCGCGGCCGCCAACAGCGCCGCCGCCCGCTCGACCGGCCCGGCCGACAACTGGGGCCGACCAACTTTCATGCATCGCGGCAGTTCACCGTTCTCGCCCTACGCTTTCCCACAGCTGTCGCACCTGCGCGACTGACGTGCATCGACGCACCGAGCCGACCATCGACACCACCGCATCGAAGCATGTCGCGACCGAACGCAACGGAGCGCGGTCGTGACCCGGCTGGTTCTCGCGTCCGCCTCGCCCGCCCGCCGCGAAGTGCTGCGCTCGGCGGGCATCGACCCGATCGTGCGAGTGTCGGATGTGGACGAGGACGCCGTCGCCGCGGCGCTGCCGGACAACACGCGACCGCAGGTCGTCGTGGTCGAGCTGGCCAGGGCGAAGGCCATGTCGGTTGCCGCCGTGATTCCCGAATTCGCCACCGATTGTGTGGTGGTCGGCTGCGATTCGATGCTGCTGGTCAATGGCGAACTACAGGGCAAGCCACACACTCCCGAGGTCGCACGGACCCGTTGGGCCGAGATGGCCGGGCGGAGTGCGGATCTCATCACCGGACATTGCGTCCTGCGCATGCGGGACGGAGCGGTGGTCGCCGAGGCTGTCGACTGCAGTTCCACTACAGTGCATTTCGCCAAGCCCGAACCCGAGGAACTGGACGCCTACATCGCGACCGGTGAGCCACTCCAGGTGGCGGGTGCGTTCACCCTCGATGGCAGAGGCGGCTGGTTCGTCGATCGCATCGACGGCGATCCGTCCAGCGTGATCGGGATCGGTCTACCACTGCTGCGCCGACTGCTTGGCGACATTGGGATCGGCATTGCGCAGTTGTGGGGCCACGCGGCCCGCTGACGGTGTCGCGATCCGCGGCCCGGCGGCGGCCTCGGCACCGACCGGCACCGTCGTCGCAACCACGGGCGCGTCCCGGCCGGTGTCGGGCTCCCGTCGCATCTCCTGCGCCATGAGCTCCAGTCGCACCACACAGAGCTCCGGCTCGACGAACGGGTGCAGCCGCACATTCACCGCACCGCGGTCCCCGCCACGATCGAGCACCTCTTTGATCAGGCCCAGATGCACTCCGCACACCACCTCGGAGTGCGTGCGCGCGAGTTCGCGCAGTGGGCAGGCCGTCAGTCTGATCGGCGCCTGCTCGTCGGCATCGGTGGCCTGTTCGCGTTCCGGCGCGAAGCCGAGCTCCGAAAGCAGCGTCATCGCGAGGTCTTTGGCCTCCTCCAGCGTTTCGATGTGCTGGTCACCGACATCCAGCTTGGCGCCCCATGCACGCCCGGCGGCGATGGCCGCCTCCGAACGACGTCGCGGATCGGGGCCGAGCTGGTCGGCGAGTACCTGCGCGAGTTCCTGATAGCCGACCGATCGCTGCACCGCGCTGTATCCGATACGCGGGCGCCCGCGGCCACGGGGTGGCTGCTGGAATTGCCGCACCAGGGATTCCTTGGTGAGCACGTCCAGATGAAACCGAACCGTGGTGACGTGCTGTCCGGTGATTCTGGCCAGTTCCTGGGCGTCGAGCGGCTCACTGGCGCCACGTAGGATCGCGAGCAGTCGCCGCCGCGGCCAAGAATCGGACATAGCTCACCCCTCCTCCTGGGAGACTTTATCGGATGTGGGTGCGATTTATTCGCCCATTAAGCCGATTTGTGATCTGAAACGAGAGTCACTATCGCCTCACACCTACCATCGCTGTGAGACCCGAACCGCTGTAACCACCGTCTACCACGCGTGAAGGACCCAGACCGTGCCCGTTGCCAAGGACCCTCATCCCTCATTCGGTTCCTACGCTCAGCCTCACCGACTGGTAACCACGGAGTGGCTGTCGGCAAACCTGGGCACCCGCGGACTCGAGATCGTCGAGTCCAACGAGGACATACTGCTCTACGACATCGGACACGTACCCGGCGCCACCAAGATCGACTGGCGTGGCGACCTGAATGATCCGGTCACTCGTGACTATATCGACGGTGTCCGTTTTACCGAGCTTATGCGCGCAAAAGGAATCGAGCGCGACGACACGGTGGTGATCTACGGAGACCGGGGCAATGCGCAGGCGGCGCACACCGCGTGGCTGTTCACACTCTTCGGGCACGAGGATGTCAGGCTGCTGGACGGCGGACGCGACGCTTGGATTTCCGAGGAACGCGACACCACCTTCGATCTGCCATATCTCACGCGCAGCGAATACCCCACCGTGCGCCGCGACGACAGCACCGCGCGCGCCTTCCGCGAGGACGTGCTCGGCCACCTCGGCAGGCCGCTGATCGACGTGCGCTCCCCGGAGGAATACTCCGGCGAACTCATCCAGCCACCGATCAATCCCGAGGATGCCGCGCTGCGGGGTGGACATATCCCGACCGCTGTGAATATCCCGTGGACCGAGACTTTCAATTCCGACGGCCGATTCCGTTCCCGCACCGAACTCGACGAGGTCTACGGCGCGCTGGCCGCACCAGACGAGCTGATCGTTTACAGCCGGGTCGGCGAGCGGTCCAGCCATACCTGGTTCGCACTGACGTTCCTGCTCGGATTCGGCACGGTGCGCAATTACGATGGCTCGTGGACCGAATGGGGCAACTCGGTACGAATGCCGATTGCCAAGGGAGCTGAACCAGGCGAGGCTCCGGCCGGTACATCACGTAAGACCCGCGGCAGATAAGGCCTACGCCACACCCGACGCCCTGGTGTGATGTGCGACCTACTGTTCAGTAGGGCTATCCGAGTGCAGTGTCTGTTGGCAGACTGCCTACACTCGCCCGAGACGTAAGTTTGATCGACCACGGGGCGACCAAAAGATTGCACACAGGAGGCTCAGTGCCCAGCCATGCCAGCGCGCGGATAACGAAGGTACTCGTAGCTAACCGAGGCGAGATCGCCGTGCGCGTGATCCGGGCGGCCAAAGATGCCGGAATCGGCAGCGTCGCGGTGTACGCGGAGCCGGACGCCGACGCCCCATTCGTGAAGCTCGCCGACGAGGCCTTCGCCCTCGGCGGTCAGACCTCGGCCGAGTCGTACCTCGTGTTCGACAAGATCCTCGACGCGGCGGCCAAGTCCGGCGCCGACGCCATTCACCCCGGCTACGGATTCCTCTCCGAGAACGCCGACTTCGCCCAGGCCGTCATCGACGCCGGGCTCATCTGGATCGGCCCGTCGCCCCAGTCGATCCGCGACCTCGGTGACAAGGTAACCGCGCGCCACATCGCCGAGCGCGCGAACGCGCCGATGGCCGCGGGCACCAAGGACCCGGTCAAGAACGCCGACGAGATCGTCGAGTTCGCCAAGCAGTACGGCGTGCCGGTCGCGATCAAGGCCGCCTTCGGTGGTGGTGGCCGCGGCATGAAGGTCGCGTACTCCATCGAGGAGATCCCCGAACTGTTCGCGTCGGCGACCCGCGAGGCGGTCGCCGCCTTCGGACGCGGCGAGTGCTTCGTCGAGCAGTACCTCGACAAGGCCCGCCACGTCGAGGCGCAGGTCATCGCCGATCAGCACGGCAACGTGGTCGTAGCGGGCACCCGTGACTGCTCGCTGCAGCGTCGCTTCCAGAAGCTGGTCGAGGAGGCTCCGGCCCCGTTCCTCACCGACGACCAGCGGGCGCGGATCCACGCCTCCGCCAAGGCCATCTGCAAGGAGGCCGGCTACTACGGTGCGGGCACCGTCGAGTACCTGGTGCAGGGCGACACCGTCTCGTTCCTCGAAGTGAACACCCGTCTGCAGGTCGAGCACCCGGTCACCGAGGAGACCGCAGGTATCGACCTGGTGCGCCAGCAGTTCCGCATCGCCAACGGCGAAGAGCTGGAGCTCGAGGAAGATCCGGCACCGCGTGGCCACTCTTTCGAGTTCCGCATCAACGGTGAGGATGCCGGTCGCGGCTTCCTGCCGGCGCCCGGCCCGGTCTCGGTGTACAAGGAGCCGAGCGGCCCCGGCGTGCGCGTGGACTCCGGCGTGGTCGAAGGCAGCGTGATCGGTGGACAGTTCGACTCGATGCTGGCCAAGCTGATCGTCACCGGCGAGAACCGCACCCAGGCGCTGCAGCGGGCGCGGCGCGCGCTTGCCGAGTTCCATGTCGACGGTCTTGCCACCGTCATCCCGTTCCACCGCGCGATCGTCGAAGACCCGGCGTTCGTCGGCGACGGCGAGAAGTTCGACGTCTACACCAAGTGGATCGAAACCGAGTGGGTCAATAACGTCGAGCCGTTCACCCCGGGTGGCGCCGCTGCCGATGAGGACGAGGAGCTGCCGCGGCAGAAGGTCGTCGTCGAGGTCGGTGGGCGTCGCGTCGAGGTGTCGCTGCCCGGTCAGTTCAGCCTCGGTGGCAGTGGCGGTGGCTCGACCGGGGGCAACGGCGCCGGTGTGGTGCGCAAGAAGCCCAAGCCGCGCAAGCGTGGTGGCGCCGGTGCCGGTGCGGCCTCCGGTGACGCGGTCACTGCGCCCATGCAGGGCACCGTGGTCAAGGTCGCGGTCGAGGAAGGCCAGTCCGTCGAGGCGGGCGACCTGATCGTGGTGCTCGAGGCCATGAAGATGGAGAACCCGGTCAACGCGCACAAGGCAGGCGTCGTCACCGGTCTTTCGGTCGAGGCGGGCGCCGCCATCACCCAGGGCACTGTGCTCGCCGAGATCAAGTAAACGGCTGCGCACAGCCGAGGTTGTGTCCCGTTAACTACACATGAGCAACCGCTGGAGCGGGCGCTGGACCCAGACGTCCACGCCCGCTCTGTCGTATGGTGGATCGGGTGACCAGTTCGCCCGTTGCAGCTACCGTCGCCGAGGTCATCCGCGGCCGTCGTGAGTCCGCGAGCCGCAGCGACGGGCATCGCCTCGCACTGGTTATCGAGGGCGGAGGCAGCCGCGGCGTCTATTCCAGCGGCATGGTGCAGGCGTTGGAGGAGCTCGGTCTCGCCTCGATCTTCGATGCCGTCTACGGCACCTCCGCGGGCGCGATCAACGGCGCATGGCTGCTGTGCGGGCGGGCGCTGCCCGGTATGCGGTCGTGGACCGATCCAGCCATCATGCGACGCGCTGTCGATCCGGCTCGGCTGCTGCGCGGACGACCCGCGTTCGACCTGAACTACCTGGTCCATCAGGTGTACGACGGCGTCGAACCGATGGACTTCCCTGCGATCCTGGCCAACCCCACCACCTTCCACCCGATCGGCACCGATATCCGCACCGGCCTCGCGGTCGACCTGCGCCGCCACATCGTCGATAAGCGGACGTTGATGACCGCGCTGCGCGCCTCGGCCGGGCTGCCGATTCTGGCCGGACCTCCCGTCCCGCTCGGCGACTCCCACTACCTCGACGGCGGGCTCGCCGAAACCGTGCCCATCCGTACCGCAGTCCGTGACGGCGCCACCCACGCGCTCGTCCTGCGCACCCGCCGCACCGACGAACAGCGCCCGCCCGCCTCCCGGCTACATCAGATCGTCGGCAGCAGCTACCTGCGCGTCCGCGCCCCGGGCGCCTACCGGGCCTGGTTGCAGCGCCCACTCCAGCAACACGTCGAAGACCGATTCCTCACCGGCCTCGGCCACACCGCCCTCCAAATCCACCCCCCGCTCGGCTCCCCCGACATCGACAGCGCGGCCCGGGACACCACCCTGCTGGCCCGAGCACTCGAGATCGGCCGACGGGCCGTCCACTCCAGCCTCGCCGCCGCCCTGGACATCAGCAGCGAAACCGCCTGACAGAGGTCCGCTCTGGTCGAGCAGTACGAATAGGCCACAGTGCCCACCTCGGACCAAACCGCGAGCACAGCGACCGCGACGATGTGCGACCGTCCCGCGCGGCCGCCGTTGGTCAACCCACCATCACTGCGACGCCCTGGGAGAGCGGGAAGTCGTGTAGGTCGAGGTGACTCGGGGTGGAGTCGGGGGCGACGTCGAAAACCAGTTGGGTGGTGGCGGATTGGCCGGGGTGCAGTTCGAAGGAGTAGTTGTGGCGGCCTTGGGTGGTCTGCCACATGGTGGCGGCGGGGTCGTGGTCGATCACGCGGCCCCGGGTATCGATGAGGTGTTGACCGAATGGCAGGAACCACTTCGACTGGTCGGAGATGTTGTTCACCGTGACCGTGACGATCGTGAAAGAACCACGGGCCGATTGGAATCCGACGGGGGAGATGCCGGAATCGGCACTGGTGACCACGAATTCGAACTTCCCGTCGCGCACCGCTGACTGCGCAGGCGCGGGGCCGGCCGGACCGGGATCCGGCGGGGGTACGGGATGTTCTTCGGCCGCCGCCGTCGGTCGTGCGGCGCCCGAACCACCGCTCGAATCGCCGACCCGGCTGCCCGAGGCCAACAGCGCGACGCACCCGGCCGCGAGCACGAACGGCGTCAGGAACACCACGACGAGCGCGCCGATTACCTTGGTGAGCACGCCACCCGACCGTCGACGGCCTCGACGTGGGGCCGCGGGCGGCGACGCGATCCACGGACGCCCCCGCGACATCGACCACCGCAGCGGCGCCACCGACGCACCGCGCTGCCGCTTCGACTTCGGCTGATAGGCAGGCCGTTTCGCCGGGACCGGCGGCGGGAAAGTCGCACCGCGCCGCGCAGGCGCAAACGGCGCATATCGCGAATTCTGCTGCGGGACAGCACCTCTTACCGGCGACGGCACAAGCGGTGGCGCGAGCCTGGTCACCACCAACGTCGGTGTCGGCCCCGGCTCCGGCATCACCTTCGTCGGCACAGGATGTTTCGGCGCGGGGACCGATGATCGCGCATCGACCGCCGAGTTCGGCGACTTGCTCGAAGCAGCAGGCGCTTTCCACGGCGACGGAGATGACGACGGTTGCCCCGTCGCCACCAACGTCGGTGTCGGGCCGGGCTCCGGCATCACCTTCGTCGGTGTCGGATGTCGAGGCGCGGGCGGTATCGGCGGCTGCGCACCGGCCACCAACGACGGATCCGGCGTCGGACCGTTCGGTGCAGCAGGCGGTGGCAGCGGTGCCGCCGGTTCCGATCGACCCGTCGCCACCATTGTCGGCGTCGGTCCCGGCTGCTCGAGCAGCTTCGTGGGAGGCTTCGGTGTTGCCGACTGCGGCGGCACGAGCGGAGTGACCAACCGATTCCCGGCGCGCAGATTCGAGCGTTCCGAGCCGACGGCGGCGCGGGCGGCGTCCGCGAAGTCACGGGCGCTCGAGTAGCGCCTGGCCTGATCCTTGGCCATGCCGCAGGCGATGACCGCGTCCAACGCCGCTGGTACCGACGGATTCACCGAGGCCGCGCACGGCGGCGTGGCCATCAGGTGGTCGTGCATCTGGCGGGGTGGGTCGGTGTCGCCGTACGGGCGACGGCCGGTCAAGCATTCGTACAGTACGCAGGCCAGCGAGTAGATGTCGGAGCGTGCGTCGACCGTCCCGTTGAAGCGCTCCGGTGCCATATAGGGCCAGCTGCCGATCGCCATACCCGTTGCGGTGACGGCGGTCTGCCCCATGCCCTTGGCGATACCGAAATCGATCAGGTACGCGTGCCCGCGGTTGTCGATCAGGATGTTGGACGGTTTGACGTCACGATGGATCAGCCCCGCCCGATGCGCGGCATCCAGTCCGGAGGCCACCTGCGTCACGAAGTCGACGGCCGCGGCCGGGGCCAGTGTGCGGACCCGGCCGAGCATTTCGGCCAGATCGATGCCGTCGATGTAATCCATCGCGATGAACAGTCGGCCGCCCTGCTCGCCGAAGCCGTGAATGCGCACGATGTGAGGGTTGCGCAGGGTAGAACCGAGCCTGGCCTCCCGCTCGAACCGCCGCCGATACTCCCCATCGGTAGCCAGGTTCGCCGACAACACCTTCAGCGCAACCTCGCGCCCGCCATCGGTGTCGCGCGCGAGCCACACTTCCCCCATCCCGCCCCGACCGAGCAAACGGTCGAGCCGGTATTTCCCGAACTGTTCCTCCCCCATCGCTGACCTCCCGGTAACCGCGCCGCTGCGGGTGGGGCGGCAACCCGGCGACCCCGAATTGCCCGAACCTGCTCCGACCCTAGCCCCGCCACCCACCCCCGCACAGTGTGATGTCCCCTACGTAGCACTACCTCACCGCCGAAGCCGCCGACACCCCTACGAATGCGCTCACTGCGGAGTACCGCCGACCACTACTTGCCGGGTTTGCCGTGGCCGGGTTTGTCGTTGTGCGGCTTGTCGTTGTGCGGCTTGTCGTTGTGCGGCTTGTCGTTGCCGTGACCGGCGTTACCAGAGTTGCCGGGGCTGTTGTCCGCGTTGCTGTCGTAGTTGCTGCCGGCGTCGGAGTTGTCGCTGCCCAGGGGGCTGTCGCTGCCCGGCGTGTTCTGGCTGTTGCCAGAGTTCTCCATGGCCGGTTTGTCGTTGGTCGGCTTCGGCGCGTCGACATGGGGCTGGGCTGGAATCCACGTGGCGAAGTGGCCGTCGGCGGGCAGGCAGGCGAGCGGGGTGCCGTCACCTCCGACCGTGCTGTCGTCGACGGCGGGGTTGCATGGCTGCCCTGCGGCGGGGACGAACGCGATCGGTGGCTGTGCTGACGTCGGTCCGATCGGCGCTTGCGGCCGCGGCGTCGGACTGGCCGAGGTCGGTGTGGATGATGGTGCGGCCGAATCGGTCTCGGTGCCCGGCGGGCGCCCGAGCCATAGCGCCATCCCGACCATCGCAAGGAGGGTCGAGAGGGCCGCGGCAGCGAGACCTGTACCCAGAATCCGCGACGGCTCGTGATTGCCCGGCGGTTGCGCTGCGCGCACCGATTCGGCCATATGCAACGGCTCGATCCCGCGCAACGAATCAGCCCCACCGGACGACTCCACTCCACGCAACGACCCGACTCTGCGCGGCGAGCCGGCCTCACCCGACCACTCCACTCCACGCATCGATCCGGCAGCACGCACCGAATCGACACCGTGCTGCGAGTCGACCGCGCGCCACGATTCCGGCGGCACTGCTTGCGTGGCCACGCTCGCCGCAGTGATCTCGACCGTCGCTGTCTCCCGACCCGTGACCGCGGCATACGCATCGGAGGCCATTTCGCCTGCGCTGGACCAGCGCTGGTCCGGGTCCTTGGACATGCCGCGGGCGACGACGGCATCCAATGCCGCGGGCACGGTGGGATTCACGGCGGCGACTCGTGGTGGGTCGGTCATCAGATTCGCGCGCAATTGCTGTGTGGAATCGACGGTGCCGAAGGGGCGCTGGCCGGTGAGGCATTCGTAGAGCACGCAGGCCAGTGAGTATTGGTCGGCGCGGCCGTCGCAGGTGCCGGTGAACCGCTCCGGCGCCATATACGCGAGGGTGCCGACCACGTTGGTACTGGCCGTGATCGTGGGCTGGTCGATCCGGTGGGCGGTGCCGAAATCGATCAGATGGACGAATCCGCTGGGGCTCACCATGATGTTGGACGGTTTGACGTCGCGGTGCACCAGCCCGGCCCGATGGGCGAGGTCGAGCGCCGCCGCGGTCTGCGCGATGATCTCCACTGCCCTGGCCGGCGACATCGGCCCGTCGCGTCGGAGTAGACCAGAGACATTGGTGCCCTCGATGAACTCCATGTCGATATATAGGCGACCGTCGAGTTCGCCGAACGTGTGGATCGGCACTAGATGCGGACCACGAACCTGGGCGGCCAGCCGGGCCTCCCTGGTGAACCGCTGCCGGTATATCGCGTCGACGGCATGCACCGCGGCCAACAGCTTCAGCGCGACGTCACGCTGTGTGACGCTGTCGTGCGCGAGCCAGACCTGCCCGGTGCCCCCACTGCCGAGCAACCGGTCGAGGCGGTAGTGGCCGAACCACACCTCGCCCATATCGAAACCTCTCACTAGCCTGCTCTCCCTCGAACAGGTACCCGAAATCCTCACCGGCACTACAAAATCGAGAACCCAACGCGACAGCCATCCATCATTTCGCAACCCGCCACCTTCGGGGGACGGAATTCTTCCACCACCCCGCACCGGATCCATCGACGTACTTCGGTCCGTCAACACACAGGTGCCACGTCGGTCCCGACAGTCCACATCCGGTCGCCCCGGCCGCCCACCAACAGACACCGGTGCGGCGGGCCGCCCGAGCCGGCACCCGATCCAGGTCGATGAGCAACGGCGGGGCGGCCGCATCGTCATCGACAACCGCTAGCCTTGCTGGTATGAGTGACGTGCCCGAGATCCGCATCGGCACCGCGGAGCGTGAGCAGGCGATGCAACGGCTGTCCGACCATTTCGCCGCCGGTCGGCTGAGCGTCGCCGAGTTCGACGAGCGCAGCGCGGTGGTCGCGGCGGCGATGACCCGCGGTGATCTGGACACGGTGTTCGTGGATCTTCCCGAGCCCGTCGCGGCTACCGCGGTGCCCGCGAAGCACGACACGGGGTTCATGGCCGAATGGCCGGAGCGAGTGATGGCGGTCATTCCGATCGTCGCTGTCATTCTGTTCTTCCTCACGCATAGCTGGCTGTGGTTTCTGGCGATTCCGCTGATGGGCGCGCTGCTGTACGGCAATCGGCGCGATCGCGGGCGGGACCGGCGCCGGGGTCGAGATCGGGGTCGGGGTCGGCGCGCGGAGGACTGATGGAACCGGTCGAGATCAACGCGGGCACGTGGTACCTGCGCGCACTGCGCGCCGACGAACGCATCGACGACCGTCCGGCCCTCGCCGAGGGCGGCATCGATGACCCCGACTATGTCTCACTGCGTACGACGCAGTGGGACAACGAAACCCATTATTCGTGGGCGGTCTGCGAACCTACGACCGCGGAGATGGTCGCCGAAATAGGCGTGACCCCCGGGACCGATGACACCGCCGACATCACCGGGTGGGCCCGGCCCGGCTACGAAGCCGCGCTCGAGTCCGGCCTGACCTCCGTCCGGCGATTCGTCGAGGGCGGGCTCGGATTGCGGCCGAACACCCACTCCAGGAGTGATCCGGCCGCTTCCTGAGCTAACGCATCACGCCGGTATGCCCGGTGGAGTAGCGGCCGGGTTGTGGCCAGACGGTCAACCCGTGTGCCCCTCGGCCAACCGGTATGCGAGCCAACAGGTTCCAATTGACGATATCTACGGCGTAGACCTCGCCGTGATGGCGGCCAGAGACCCAGAAGACCCGGCCGTCAGCGGAGATATTGCCCATGTCGGGGCTGCCGCCTCCTGGGATGTACCACTTGTTGACCAGCTTGTTCGCCGCAAAATCCCACACCGAGATGCTGCCCTCGTGACGGTTGGTGATGAGCATCTGCTGGGAGTCGCGGGTGACGTAGAGGCCGTGCGCGCCCTTGCCGGTGGGGATGAAGCCGGTGTTCTCGAAGCGGAGGGCGTCGACGGTGTAGACACCGTTGGCGGCCATATCGGCGATGAAGAAGGTACGTCCGTCCGGCGAGAGCTTGACGTCCTGCGGCATACCGGAGCGCCCGCCGGGCAGGTCGATGGTCTTGACCTCGGTGCGCGTCGCAACGTCGAAAACCAGCATGCGCCCCGCGAATTCGCAACTGGCCAGCGCGAACCGGCCGTCGGCTGTGAAGTCCATGTGATCGATGCCGGCGCACGTGGGCACCGCCATCGAGTGCAGCTTCTGCCAGGTGTACGGATCGTAGAAATCCAGCGACTTGTCCGCTTCCGCGACGACGAGCGCGAACTGGCCGTCCGGCGTGTAATACATGTTGTAGGGGTCGCGCACCGGAAACGCCGAACCAGGCCGGCCGGTCTTCGGATCGATGGCGAGCAGGCTGCCGGCGCCGATCGGCAGATCGTTGGTGACATACAGCGTCTGCATGTCGTAGGACGGCACCACATGCTGCGGTTCCGAGCCGCCCGACCGGAAGGTGTCGATCACCTGGAAGCTGGCCTGGTCGATCACCGAGACTGTGTTGGATTGACTATTGGGCACGTACACCAGCGCCCGATGGTCGGCCACCGCCGGGCTGAGCTCGCGGTTCGCGGCGTACACATCGGTCGGTGACAGCGGCGGCGGCATACCCGGTAGCAGGTTCTGTAGATCCGGAGCCACCGCACTCGTAGTCGGCGCGGCAACAACCGAGCTCGGTGCTTGCGACACGCCTGCCGAACCCGCGCCACTGGAGGCGCACCCCGCCACGGCCGCTACTACGGCTAGGCATGCGATGAATTGATAGGGGGCCGCGGCCGGACGTCGGTCCGGTCGAGCGGATGGTGCGCAGCTGCGGAACATGCGCTGCCGGTTCACGCGCTGCACCATGCCAGGGGGTGGTGAAGACGAGATGACATGGGTGCGAAGCCTAGGTGGTGGGGCGCGGATTCCGCGGTAATCCGCGCCGAATCCACCGAAGCAGATTCTGCCACCCGGACATTCGCGACAGAACTCTTCCGAGGCTGGTCAGAGCCCCGGTCCGCGGTGTCCGCCGCCGCACCGGACAAAGGCGCGTAGCCCAGGTCCGGGGCGGCGCGGATTCCGCAGCAATCCGCGCCGGATCCACTGAAGCAGGTTCGGCCGTCCGGACATCGGCGGCTGGACTAACCGAGGCCCGTCGAACCTCGAGCCACAGCGTCGACCGCCTGGCCGAACGCAATCCGCGCGACGGTCAGTCGAAGCCGGTCCTGCCATCCGGACATCAATGGCGAACTACCCGAGGCCGGTGAGAACCCGATCCAGGGCGTCGACCGCCGCATCCAATTCGGCAGCGCTGACGGTGAGCGGCGGCCGGAAGCGGATGCCCCGTTCACCGGTGCCGAGTATCAGCACATGCTCGTCCGCCCACAGCTCGGCCAGCACTTGGTCGCGCAGCTGCGCCGAAGCGACTGTGACCGCGCACATCAGGCCACGTCCACGGGGTTCGGTGATGCTCGGGTGCACCGCGGCGAGCCCTTCCAGTCGCCGCAACAGATGCGTGCCGAGCTCTCGAGACCCCTCTATCAATTGGTCCTGCTCGAGCACCTCGAGAATCCGCCTGGTGCGCACCATGTCGGTAAGGTTCCCGCCCCAGGTGGAATTGATCCGGGAGCTGACGGCGAACACATTGTCGGGCACCTCGTCGATACGCCCACCCGCCATCACGCCGCACACCTGGGTCTTCTTCCCGAACGCGACCACGTCCGGCTCGAGCCCGAGTTGCTGGTAGGCCCAGGTGGTTCCGGTCATGCCGACCCCGGTCTGCACCTCGTCGAGCACGAACAGCGCGTCGTTCTCGTGACACAGTCGCTGTACGGCCTGCAGGAACTGCGGCCGCAGGTGCCGGTCACCGCCCTCGCCTTGGATCGGCTCGGCGATGAAACATGCTATGTCGTGCGGGTTTTCGTCGAAGGCGCGCCGCGCCTGGGCCAACGCGTTCGCCTCGGCAACGTCGATGTCGAGGTCGTCGCACAGATACGGTGCCTCGATGCGGGGCCAGTCGAACTTCGGGAAGCGCGCGACCTTCACCGGATCGGTGTTGGTCAGCGACATGGTGTAGCCGGTGCGGCCGTGGAATGCTCCGGTCAGGTGCAGCACCTTGGTGCCGAGTTCCGGTGCGCGGCCATGGG
Source organism: Nocardia sp. NBC_00403 (assembly GCF_036046055.1). Classification (NCBI taxonomy): domain Bacteria; kingdom Bacillati; phylum Actinomycetota; class Actinomycetes; order Mycobacteriales; family Nocardiaceae; genus Nocardia; species Nocardia sp. NBC_00403. Next base: position 2,516,038 of record NZ_CP107939.1, on the reverse strand, counting down.
ATTCGTTGTGCCTGCTCTTCCAGTCGAAGGCCGCCTTCAGCGCATTTTCCACGGCGAGTCCGCCACCGTCGATGAAGAACAGATGCGGTAGCCGTGGATCACCGAGCACCCGCGCGAATGTCTCTACGAACCGGGCCATTTCGACTGTGTAGATGTCGGAGTTGCTCGGTTTGTTGAGGGCGGCTGCGGCGAGTTCGGCGCGGAAGACTTCGTCCTCGGCCAGCGCGGGATGGTTCATCCCTAGCGCGTTCGAGGCGAAGAAGCCGAACATGTCGAGGTAGGAGCTGCCGTCTCGTTCGTCGACGATCCGGCAGCCACGCGAATTTCGGAGGTCGAGCACCAAGTCGAATCCGTCGGCCAGCAGGTGCGCCGACAAGATCTCGTGTACCCGGGTCGCGGGGGTGACCGGTGCTATGTCACCGTCCGTGCGGGTGCGGTCCAGTTCGAGGGTCACACCGGTCAGGGTACGGAAATATTTACGGAATCTCTACATCTCTTCGTACTAATTACGGCCAATTGTTATCTGTCATAGAATGTCTGCAAGATGATGGTGCTTCGGGTCCTGACGTTGGCGGTCGCTCTGATCTCCTGCAGCAGCTGCTCGAGGTGCCGTGGCGAGGCCACACGCACCAACAACACGTAGCTCTCGTCACCGGCCACCGAATGGCATGCCTCGATACCGGGGATATGTTGCAGAACGGCAGGCGCGTCATCCGGTTGCGAGGGGTCGAGAGGAGTGATCGCGACGAATGCCGACAGCAGTTGACCGAGTGCCTCGGGGTCGACATGAGCCGTGTAACCCCGGATCACCCCACGCGCCTCCAACCTGCGTACCCGCGATTGCACCGCGGAGACCGATAGGCTCGCCTTCTCTGCCAGGTTCGATAACGTGGCCCGACCGTCGGCCATCAGTTCCCGAATCAGCAGGCGATCGATGTCATCGAGTGCGGGTCTTGCCGGTGTATCCGCCATCAGCGAAGGCTAACTCAGCAAGCGCGACTCGTGGCGGAAACCTCTACTCGTTCACTTCCCGTAACAGCACAGCCATTGTGCGAATGCCCAAAGCGACAGCGGAGCAATCGATGACACATACGCTCGACGATCACCTCACCATGGACCTGGCAGCCCGTGCGGCGGCGCTGTTGCGCGAGCTCGGCGCCGAGTCGCCGGCAGCGGGCGCATTGCCTGCCCGCACACCGATTACCGGCGGTCAGCTCCTGACGCTGGCCGTTGACTCCCTCGACGACGTCGACGCCGCGATCGACCGTGCCGCCCTGGCATTCCGCGGGTGGCGTACCGTCCCCGCACCCGTGCGGGCCGCGGTGGTACGGCGGCTGGCCGAACTGCTCACTGTGCACAAGTCCCAACTCGGCGAGTTGGTCACGCTGGAGGCCGGGAAGATCGGCCCGGAGGCACTTGGCGAAGTCCAGGAAATGATCGACATCTGCGAGTTCGCGATCGGACTTTCGCGACAGCTGTACGGCAAGACCATGCCCTCGGAGCGGCCGGGGCATCGGCTGCTGGAGACCTGGCATCCGCTGGGTGTGGTCGGGGTGATCTCCGCGTTCAACTTCCCGGTCGCGGTGTGGGCGTGGAATACCGCCGTCGCCTTGGTCTGCGGTGACACGGTGGTGTGGAAGCCGTCGGAGACGACGCCGTTGACGGCGCTGGCCTGTCATACCCTGCTGCGCCGCGCTGCGGCCGATGTCGGCGTGGATCCCGAAGTGCACCAACTGATCCAGGGTGGCGCCGAGGTCGGTTCACGGCTGGTCGACGACGAGCGCGTCGCGCTGGTGAGCGCCACCGGTTCGGTGCGGATGGGGCGCATCGTCGCACCGCGGGTGGCCGCGCGCTTCGGTCGGTGTCTGCTGGAGTTGGGCGGCAACAACGGCGCGATCGTCACGCCGTCGGCGGATCTGGAACTGGCGGCGCGCGGCATCGTGTTCGCCGCAGCGGGCACGGCAGGCCAACGCTGCACGACGCTGCGACGGCTGATCGTGCACGCCGATGTCGTCGGACCACTGCTCGAACGCGTGGCGGGTGCGTATCAGCAACTGCGCGTGGGCAATCCGCTCGAGGACGGGGTGCTGGTCGGCCCGCTGATCGACGGGCGGGCCTACCAGGGGATGCGTGCCGCGCTGGATCGGGCACTCGCCGACGGCGGCGAGCTGGTGTGCGGCGGGGAACGGGTGGACGGTTTCGGCGACGACGCGTTCTATGTGCGTCCGGCGATCGTGCGGATGCCCGCACAGACCGCGGTCGTGCGCGAGGAGACCTTCGCCCCGATCCTCTACGTGCTGACCTATCACGACTTCGACGCCGCGATCACGTTGCACAACGCAGTGCCGCAAGGACTTTCGTCCGCCGTTTTCACCGCCGACCAACGCGAGGCCGAGCGCTTCCTCGCCGCCGACGGCTCCGACTGCGGCATCGCCAACGTCAATATCGGCACCTCTGGCGCCGAGATCGGCGGCGCCTTCGGCGGTGAGAAGCAGACCGGCGGCGGCCGCGAATCCGGTTCGGACTCGTGGAAGGCCTACATGCGCCGCGCAACCAACACCATCAATTACTCCGACCAACTCCCCCTCGCACAAGGCATCCAGTTCGGCTGACAGACCTCTGACCTCGCGATTAGGTCGGACAGCCACCCCATGCGTAGTCTTATGGCTACCCGACGCGGGGTGGAGCAGCTCGGTAGCTCGCTGGGCTCATAACCCAGAGGTCGCAGGTTCAAATCCTGTCCCCGCTACAAGCGGCCCAGGCCAGAGAGATTTTCGATCTCTCTGGCCTGGGCCATTTTTCGGCATCCTGGATGTTTTGGTTCGGGAACACGGCGTTCTGGATGACTTCGGCCAGCTTCGAATCGTCGGGGTTGTCCTGGTTGCTTTCTCGCACCGGCCCGACTCCGGTCACGCGGATGACGTGCCCGGTCATCAGGATGATTCCTGTTGCAGAATCCGATCCGGTTGGTCACCGCGATCAAGACGGGCGTTTGTCTGCGGGCTCGAGTTCCGCGCGTGCCGCGCTCACCAAGGCCGCGACAGCCGCAGGCAACGCATGCCGAGGGTCCGGGGCGAAGCGTGGCGAGTGGTTGACGGGCATCCGCGACGGCAGACTCCCCTCAGTAAGTAGCAATTCTTGGTCTTCCGAGGTGAACCGGCTGGGATCGGCGCCGCCGATATGCCAGAACACCGACGGACAGCCCGCCGCCGCGCCGAGCAGGCCGAAGTCTTCGCTCCCGGTGATCGGCTCGGGCAATGGAAATACTGTCAGTCCGCCTGCGGTGAGCTCCGTCATGACGCGCTCGGTGGCGCCGGGGGTGTTAACGGTCAATGGGAAACTGTCGAAGACCTCCACTACCGGCTCACGTTGTGCGCCGGCGGCTGTGGCTTCCGCTGTGACAATTCGGTCGATCGCTTCCAGCATGTCCCGACGTGAGCCAGGGGTAAACGTCCGCAAGCTCAGTAGTAGTTCCGCACTGTCGGCGATGATGTTGGCGCGTTGTCCGGCATGCAGCGCCGCAGCAGTGAGGACTGGAGCTGCCGACCGTGAGGTCTGCCGGGCAGTCAACGCCTGCAGCCGCAGCACCAGAGAGGCCGCCATCGCGAGTGAATCGACGGCCAGGTGTGGAGTCGAGGCATGCCCGCCCACACCGGTCAGCGACACCCGCACCGAATCGGCGGCAGCCATCAATGGACCACCTCGGGTCAAAATCAGCCCGGCAGGCAACGGGCTCACATGCTGCCCGAGGCAGATCCAGGGCCGCGGAACCCTTTCCAGCAAACCGTCGTCGAGCATCGCCGTGGCTCCGGAGCCGGTTTCCTCGGCGGGTTGAAAGATCGCAACGACTGTGCCGGGTAACGCGTCCGAGGCTCCCAACTCGGCACAGGCGGCCAGCAGTGCGGCGACATGGAAGTCGTGGCCACATGCGTGCATGACCCCGGGCACGGTTGAGGCGTATTGGAGATCGGTGTCCTCTTGGACCGGTAACGCATCCATATCGGCCCGCAGCCAGACCACCGGTCCAGGGACTCCTCGAAGAACACCAACCACTCCCGTGCCGCCCACACCGGCCGTCACCTCCCAGCCGGGCAGTGACCGCAGCTCCTTGGCCACCAGGTCCGCAGTAGCGTCTTCGACCCCCGATAACTCGGGGTGCGCGTGCAGGTGCCGGTAGACCTGCTGCCAGTGTTCGTCCACGACAACTGTTCGTGTCATGTCGGTCTAATCCTGCGATTCGACGGGGATTGATCTACTTGGGCTGGACGCAGAACTGCGGATCGAGCGGTCGGCAATGCTCCGCATCGTGGCAACAATGTCTGAAGGGTGCGTGAGTTGCGGGTAATGCCCGCTGTCGGTGACGGTCACGACGGTGGCCTCGCTGGAATCACCGATCAGCGGATCAAGAGATCCGGCAATGATGTGGACAGGGAACGGTGCGGTTCCGTCGATTAGTGCCTGGAGAGCAGCGCGTTCCGGGCGTTGGTTCGCAGCCCGGAGCCAGTCGGCTACTCGGCGGGCGACGCCAGGTCGTTGCAGTTGCTTTTGCGCGCTTTCGATGGCCCGACGAATGTGTTCTGAGGAAAGGGCACCGCTGTCGCCGAGCAGAGTGCTCGCCAAACGGTCGGCCGACATCCTCCTGAGGAGTGGTGCGGCGAGCACTGGTGTACGGAGCAACCAGTTGGGCCGCGCTTGGAGGAAGTACGGGGAGATAACGAGCACGGCCGTGATGCGTTCGGGATGGGCGGCGGCATAGCGCAGTGCCGGCGCGGCGGCCGCTGAGTGGGCGACAAGAATGGGGCGGGTTCGTACCGGCTTCAGCAGGTCGCTGACCCACTCCAGCGGTGTCGCCGCTGTAGCGGTCGAACGGCCGAGTCCGGGCAGATCGGCGACGAGAACGCGCTCGTTGTCCAATTCGCGGATCACTCCCTGCCATGAATCACTGTCAAGGGGAATTCCATGCAGGAGAACGAAATCGGGCGAATTTCTGTCTCCGGCGACAAAAGTCCGAGATCCGCCGACTTCATGGAAGCCGCCGGGAAAATCCGTCGGCGTCGCCCCGAAGCCATCCGATACCAACCGGTCGGCCCAGCGGCGCAGGACAGTCTCGACTCGGGGCTGCTGGAGCCCTGCGGCTCGGGCGACCTTATCGGTCGAGGTCGTGTCGTAACGGTCCTCGGAGAGGAATGACAGTGTTTCGGGGTTTGCACCGGTCAATGCGGTTGGCAGGCGGCGGATCAGCCCGACTGGCACTTGCATTTTGGGTGCACGCAAGCCCAGATGGCCGGCCAGCAGCCGCACCATATCGGGCAGGTTGGGCGTGTTCGCATCGAGCACCCAGTGCAGACCGCCAGGCTCCGGATCGTAATCGGGAATCGCGGCCATGAACTTTGCGAAATGATCGACGGCGACCACGGGCACGAAGGTACGGGCGGTTCCAGGAAGCGCTGGGAGTTTCCCCATCCACAGATCGCGGACCACTTCAGCCAAACCAAGGTACTGACCGACCTCGCCGGTCTCTGAATGACCGATCACGCTGCTGGGATTCACCACAGTCAGTGGGACACCCGATTGCGCCGCGATCACCCGCATGGCGGCATCCGCTTCGGTCTTGGAACCTTCATAGGCTCCTTTGCCCTGGTAGAGCTTCGCTAATTCTTCTTCGGGAAGCGGATACCGCGGTTCAGGGTCGGATCCGACTCGATAGCCGGACACATGGATCAGTCGACGGAGGGCACGACGGGTCGCGGACCAGTACAACACGTTGAGAGCACCCGCGACATTTACAGCACTTGCCTCCTCACGTTGCAGCCCGAACCGATATATACCGGCAACGTTGAAAACATCCCGGATACCAGCCAGTCGATCGTCATCCGCCTGACTCAGTCCCAGGTCTGTGCCTTTCGTGAAATCGCCGGACACAACCGTGAGTCGGTCGGCGACCACGCCACGATCGCCTAGCCACACGCGCAATTCGTCCTCCCGGCTTCCTATCGGCTCGCTCTCGGTATTCGTGCGTCTCTGAGCCGGATTGCGAATAACGGCAGCGACCGCACGGCCCTGATCCAGGAGATGTAGCACTGTCCACTTGCCGATAAGGCCCGTCGCGCCGAATACCACCGCGTCTGGAGCGCTATTCAAGGTCTCTTCCATCTCATTCCTATCTAGACCGATCTACATATTATGTTGAAATTGAAGACGTCGCCAATCCCGTGCGATCGTCAGTCTTTGGTGAGTAGCCTGGCGATGCGCCGTCCGACCCGCTCAACGGGGATCCGACTGCGGCTGGCACGCGCTAGCACCAGCGCACCTTCGATTAGGGCGAGCGCTGTCGTCGCGAGTTCATCCGCTTCGGCCGGGTCGTGGCCGTCGGCGCGCAGGGCATCTGCCAGCGTTGTTTGCCAGCCTGCGTAGATGCCGCCGCAGATCGGTTGCAGGGCGTCGTTGGTGGCAGCTACCTCCAGCGCCACGGTGGCCACTGGGCAGCCTTTGCTGTAATCGGCGGCGACCATCCTGTCTGCCAGTGTTTCCAGCATCGCTCGCACGAGATCGCCGAGGGTGGGCGCCTGTAGCGCCAACTCCTTGACCATGCGATCGACATCCCTGCCCGCCACGGCGAGGGCTTCGCCGACCAGCTCGTCCTTACCGCCGGGAAAGTGGTGGTAGAGCGAGCCTCTGGGAGCCTCGGCCAGCTCGAGCACCTGCTTCAGTCCGGTGCCGTGGTATCCATTCGCCTCGACCATCAATCGAGTCGCTTCAACCATCCGCGCTCGCGTCGTATCTCCCTTTGTGGCCATACAACACGCTAGACCGGTCTGCATAATTATGTCAACCACTCATGATGTGGCCGAGGGATAGAGCAGCAGTCGGCAGTCGGCGGCGCCCTGTTGGTGTTGTTGCTGGAGCAGCACCGTGGTCGGCATCGGCTGCAAGGTGTCCGCTCAGGCGTCATTGGTATCGACTTATTGGTGAAACCGATTGACTTGTCGGTGAATTGCGGTGGCCGTTCGATCGGCTGGGGATGCTCACGGATTGGTTGCGGTGAGAATTTCGCGCGCAGCGCGCTGCCCGGATTCGACCGCGCCGTCGATGTATCCGGCCCAGCGGGTCGCCGTTTCGGTGCCGGCCCAGTGCAGCGAGCCCGTCGGGCGGCGCAACTCCGGTCCGAAGCGCGTCAAAGTCGATGGGGTCGCGAAGGCGCCGTAACAGCCGCGGCTGTAGGTTTCGGTGGCCCAGTCTTGCTCGATGTAGTGGACCGGCCTGCGCGCCTTGGGGCCGAAATATGCTGCGAGGTCGTCGAGAACCGCGTCGCGGCGTTCTTTCGGCGCCAGGCGAGCCGCGGCTTGGGCATGGGTGGCTTCGAGGAATCCGACCAGGACTGCGGGGTCGGCGCCGGGCGGACCGGCATCGAAGACGGTGCCGAGCGCGCGCCGGTCGCTGTTGGCCTGCCCGGACAGACCCTGTGCGCGCCAGAACGGCTCGTCGTAGACCGCGTTGACCTTGATCGTCCAGCCCATCGGCAGACGTTGGAGCAGTTGGGCGCGCTCGGCGGGCAGGTCCGGCGTGAATCGGATTCGGCTCACCAGCGGAGGCGGGACCGCGATGATCGCGTGCCGTGCCCGCCACTGCCGCCGCCCGGCCCGCACCCGAACCTCGTCGTCGCTCCAGTCGATCTCGGTCACCGCGGCGCCGAGGACGACCCGGTCGCCCAACTCCTCGGCCATGACGATCGACAGTCGCTGTGTGCCGCCGACGACCCTGTCCTGCTGCGCACCGCCGGTCGTGTTGATCAATGAGTCGACGCCGCCGCCCGAATGGATGTAGAACTGCGCCCACAGAGCCGACATTTCGTCCGGTTCGGCGCACCAGATCGCCTGGGTGACCAGCCGGAAGAACGCGCGTCCGGTGGCGGTGTGCGAGTGCTTGCGCAGCCACGTGCCGAAGGTCTGACCGTCGAGTTCCCGGGCATGGGGCGCCGTCCACGGTGCCTGCAGGGGTACGCGTCGAGCCGAGCGATCGAGTCGCAGCTGCGTGAGGCCGATATCGGCGAGCACGAGCGGGTTCAGCCGGGGCATTCGGCCCCGGAAGCGGCTGACGCGACCGCCGAAGTCGCCGATGTTCGCGCCCTGATCGTGCGTCGGGTACGTCGCGAACCCGAGTTCGGTCAGCAATGCCAGCACCCGGTCCTGGCCGGGGCCGACCCACATGCCGCCGACTTCCACGTACATGTCACTGCCCGGTACCTCGACGTTGCGGGTTCGTCCACCTACTCGCTCCCGGGCCTCCAACACCACGACATCGCGTCCGGCCGCCGTGAGCGCGCGGGCTGCTGTCAGTCCGGCCGCCCCGGCCCCCACCACGATCACATCTTTGAGATCCGACATTCGCATACACCTTACATTTCAGATACACGATGTATGTGAGGGTAGTCTTGTCGCCGTGACTGTCAAGGGACGACGTGCGGAATACGCCGAAGCCACCCGATCGGCCCTGCTGGAGGCGGGCCGCGGGCTATTCATCGAACGGCGGTACTCGGAACTGTCCGCCGACGAGATCGCTCGGGCCGCCCGCCTGACGCGCGGAGCCGTGTACCACCACTTCAGCGGTAAGCAAGGATTGTTCGAGGCCGTGTTCGAGCAGGTCGAACAGGAGCTGACCGAACGTTTGACGAGTGCGCTCGGTGAACCGGGCAACCCCTGGGACACCGCGGTCCGCGCCTTGAACGTGTTCCTCGACGAATGCACCGACGTGGCCTATCAGCGCATCGTGCTGCAGGAAGGGCCGTTCGCCCTGGGCTGGGACCGATGGCGCGAACTCGACGAGCGGTACATGGTCGGCCTGATCCGCAACCTGGTCGACGAGCTGATCCGAGCCGGTGTCTTCCGACCTCGATCGCCCGAGCTCACAGTCCGCGCCATCTACGGGCTGCTCACCGAACTGGCCTGGAGCCTCGCCGACACCACAGACGATCAACTGCGACGCGAAGCGGGCCAGATCGCGCTCGGCATGATCAGCTCGCTACGCCGCGAAGCCGAATGACGATGAACCCAGCTAACCGCACTCACCCGACGATGGACTTCATCCAGCCGATCACGGCCGCGTGGTAGTCGGCAGTGTTGCGTGCGAGATTGACCGAATGGCCACTACCCGGCAGCACAAAGGTCCGTAGCCGCGCTGCGGGACCAAAGTACGGCGCTTCCGCGGCCAACAGTGTCGCGGTATCGACGCACACCGAGTAACCAGGACCGCACGACAAACGGTCCATGCTGCCGTTGACAAGCAGGACCGGCGCGGTGATGAAGCTGGACATGCCGGGGAGAGTAGAGGTCAAGCCGTCGGGATACTCCGTGAGCGAGAAGGCTTCCTTGGTCTTTTCATCGACGGCGAGCACCTCGGGGTCGACATTGCCCGGCCCGAAGAAATCGCGTTCGCGGGCGCCCGGTCGGGTGACCAGATAGCCCGAATCGTGTCCACGGCCCGCGAATTCAGGATCTGCCGCAGCCTGATGGTAGGTGCTGATCACGCCGAGGACTTCGGGAATGTTCAGCGCGTGCGAGTACCCGGTGAGCAGTACACCGTCGACATCGTGATAGGCGGTGGCCTCCATGACCGAGGTACCGGAGCTCAGCGAATGACCGCCGATGACGACCTTGCCGAAGGGCTGCGCGCTCGAAAGTCCACGACGTAGGCCCTGGACCAAGCCGTGCAGGGCTTCCGCGGTGGCGGTGGCGGTCAGTGACCCACTCGGCGGCCTACTGCTCGCTCCGTTTCCGAGCCGATCGGCAACCAGTGTCGCGTAACCAGCCGCATTCATGGCGCGCCGGAAACTGTAATTCTCTGGCGCGTAGGGAAAGTCCCAGTACGTGTGGTTGTAGTTGGACCCCGCCATCAACACCATGACGGTGTCCGTAGGTCCGTCCGATGGCAAGCACAACGTGGCGGCCACCGTGCCCTGCGCTGCCGGAAACGAGATTTCCCGACAGTGGTCCGACGGCGCAGGTTGATCGGCACGAGCAACACCGGATGTGAGACACATCAGTGTCGCCGCCGCTGCTGTGGCCAGTGCCCGGACTGAGATTCGCACGCGACGCGCTCCCTTATGGCGGTGCGCAAGGACCGCCGACCGACATCCTTGCTCGGCTATCAATCAGGCACGGTATAGCGCGCTGCGGGCGACACGCAAGGGCAGCCGCGACATCATGGAAGTTGGTGATGTCGCATCGAACACCGTTGTCACCGCATCCGAAATCCGCTACGCGTCCGGTTCGAATCCGGTTGGCAGACAAGCCCTCAGCGTGCGCTCTACGATGCACGACATGAGCGTGCGGACCGCGCATTTCGTTGGCAGTTTTCCGGCCGAGAGCACAGACGCCGCAATGCGGGCGATGCTCGACGGCGCGGGTGCTCGATTGCTGACACTGCCGACGGGTGAGACTCGTCGTTACGAGTGGTACATCCAGCCCATCATCGAGGAGCTCGTGTCACAGGGCGCGCTGGAAGTGAAGAAGATCGGAACCTGGCGCTCGAGTCGAGACCGGACCATCCATCGTGCTGCGCGCGGCGCCGAACTGACCGGCGACATGATGCGCCTCGGGTATCTGGAAGAGGCGACAGAGGCACTTCCGATATTCGAACGGCTACGGGCGGCCCGCGGCCTGCCCGAGCTCGCACTTCAGGTCGGGATGCCCACCGATTTCACACTGACGTTCATAGCGATGGGCGCCTCCGGTATCCGGTCGCACCGGCAAGCGTTCAGCGACGCAACCTTGCGGGACATCGCCGCCGTCCACGACCTAGCGGGAGACGACGTCGTCGTGCAATTGGAAGCCACTGCCGAAATGGTGCTCATGGCACAGGCACAGCCGCTCCAGCAGCCGATCAACGCGGCGTTGGGATTAGGTAAGGGCATCGCGGCACTGGCCGCGAAGGCCCCGGCGGGAACTCGATTCGGCGTGCACATGTGCCTCGGCAGCATGCGCAACAAGGCACGCATCACGATGCGTGATGCCCGACCATTCGTGTATCTGGCGAATTCCATTGTCCGACATTGGCCTTCGGGGCGCCCGCTGGAGTACATTCACGGCCCACTCGCGGCGGGAGACATACCGCCGTCTACGAAACCCGAATTCTATGCACCGCTCGCGGGCTTGTCTCTTGGCGCGGGCACCAGGTTCTTCGCTGGTTTCGTGCACGAAAGCCCCGCCCTCGCAGCACAAATCGAAACACTGCGCATGATCGAGAAGGCATTGGGCCGTCCGGTCGACGGCGTTGCCACCGCGTGCGGCCTCGGCCGCCGTCCACGCCCGATAGCCGATGCGCTGGTGGCACGCTCCGACACGCTTGCCGCCACAGATTAGTGGGATGGTCGTGCGCTGTCGCTGCAAGCCTCAGCGTTTTCGACCGACGCCACCCAAGATCACCACCCGGGTGCTCGGGAGGTCGTCGCCGAGCCATTCCTGGACCGGCGCCAGACCAGGTCCGACCCCATCGAAACCATCGAGGAAGGTGGCCACGGTGGCCGGCGAGCGATAGCGGACCTGAGCGGAACTACCGACTGTGTCACTCGACGACCGCTCGATGAAGTCCGCGTGCGTGTTGTCCGATGCATGCGTGAAAGTCAGGTAACTGCCCGGCGCCAGCACGTCCCGCAGCACCCTGATGATCTCGGCCGGATGTTCGTCATCCATCACGAAGTGGAGCACGCCAACGATGAGAATCGCGACCGGCTTGTCGAAATCGATCAGGGCCTCGGTCCGCAACCGCTCGATGATGTCGTTCGGACGGCGAATGTCACCCAGCATCGGGAATACGCCCGGCACACCGGCCAACAGCGCGTTGCCGTGCGCGTACACAACCGGGTCGTAGTCGATCGACACCACTTGTGCCGATGCATCGACCTGCTGGGCTACCTCGTGCACATTGGGTGAAATCGGGATGCCTGCGCCGATATCGATGAATTGTCGAACACCGGCCTCGGCAGCCGACTGGACGGAGTGCAGCAGAAACTGACGGCAGAACCAGGCCAGCGTCCTGGTGTCCGGCGCGACAGCGAGCATGCGATGGGCGACCATCTGGTCGACCTCGTAGTTGTCCTTGCCGCCCAGCAGGTAGTTGTACACCCGGGCCGCATTCGGCTTGGTGGGGTCGGCACCCGACGGCACTCGCTCAGCCTCCGGCACAACACCTCCCTCGATATCTCGACGAGCGCTACCGCGGACCCGGAATGCTCGGTGAGCCGACACTACCTTCGCCACGTCACGAGGTGCGCCGCATCCACCGAATACCGGAAGCAATCCCGAAACCGCAAGCAGTGGTGAACATTCGAGCAATTTCCACCCAGAACAAGGGGCCGTCTCAGCGGCCTGCGGGTCCTCTCCGCGTGCACGGCAACGGGCGGACCCTCAGCACCGGGCGGGCAGACCATTCCGCGACTGTGACGCACACATACTCACTCGTCTTCGGCCACTCCGAGAATCTGTTTGCCCACCACCCCCGCGAGGACCTCGGTCGAGTAGGCCATCAGCTGGCCTGCTTCGGCATCCCGCAGATGGCGTTGGATCGGAGACTGTTTGAGGTAACCGGAAGCGCCACCGATACGGACGCCCAGTTGCGCGACGTCCACCGCCACCTTGTTGGCGAGATATTTGGCGCGGGCCAAGTTCGGGAAGAAGGCAGGGACGCCGTTGTCGGCCTCCCAGAGGGCACGGTCGTAGAGCGCGTGTGCGGCGGCGAGCCGGATCTCGACGTCGGCCACGTCGAACTGCACCCACTGCTGGTGCGACAGTGGCCTGCCCATGATCACTCGCGACCGCGCGTGCGCGATCAACGCGTCCAGCGCGGCGTCGGCGATGCCGAGGGAGATCGCGGGCAGTCCCGCCGGGATGACCGCGAAATCGCCGGGACCCGGTGCGCGGCCACGATATTCGGCGCGCAGCACGGTGTTGTCGAAGGAGAGCAGTTGGCTGCGGGTCGCGCGCAGACCCAAGGTGTCCCAGATCGGGATGACCGACACCGTGGCGTCGGGGATCACGCCGAAGAAGGTCGGCACATCGTCGACACGCGCATTGACCAGCAGATAATCGGCGATCTCGCCGGCCGAGACGAAGCGCTTGGCGCCGGTGATCGACCAGCCACCGTCGACAGGGACGGCCTCCTGTTGCGGATTGAGGAAACGGTTTCCACTCGCCGGCTCCGACAACGCGTTCGCGAACCGCTTGCCGGCGAGGAATTCGTCGGCAAAGAACGAGCCCAATGAATCCCGGGTGAACTCGGCGAGCGCAACACCCGCTCCGGCGTGCATCACCCAGATCGTCGCCGTGGAAGGATCGGCCTTGGCGAGTATGCGCACCAACTGCCCGAAAGCCAGGTAGCTCAGGCCGAGACCCCCCACCTGCTCGGGCAACACCGCCCGATCGACGTCGGCGTCGTGGAGTGCGTCCAGATGCTCGACCGCGATCACGGCGCGCTCGTCGTAGTCCGCGGCGGCGGCATCGAAATCGACGGCCAGCTCGACGATCCGGTCGAGGATCTTGCGCTCGACATCGCGCAGCGGGCCTGGGAATTGCGCAGTGGTCACGAAACACTCTCCGGTAGTACGGGTTCCGCGATCGCGCGGCGATTCGTCGATCAGGGTACGCAGCGCAAGTGCACCGGAGAGCGGGAAATCGAGAAACCCGCCGCTTGTCCGGCGGCCCGACACCCGCGGAGCTCCGCTACCGTGACGGCCCAGGCGAGACGGCTGCACACCGCCCGGCCTGGGCCGTTACCTGCTTGCCTCGGACCGGCCGTCAACGGTCGGAAGGCAGCAGTTCGTTGCCTACTACACCTGCGGCGGCTCGATGCCGAGTTCGCGCAGGCCATTTCGATACAGCTCGACATTGGCGAGCTTGATGTCCTCATAGCCGCGAACGATGTCGGTGAGGGCGGCCGCTTCGACGGCCCGGTCGTAGCCGGCCGGGTCGAGGTCGGCGGCGAGCGCCGTCACCATCTCGGTGTAGTGGGCGAGCAGGGCGCGTTCCACCTGGCGGACGTGGGCATAGCCGAAAGGATCGAACTTGGTGCCGCGCAGCCGCTTTCCCTTGGCGAGCGCACGCAGCACCAGGTGACTACGTGGCCCGAGGCCGATCTTCTTCTTACGGCCCATGGCGCGCAGCACCGGCGGGTGCAGGCGGTAGGTGAGGTTGGCACCTTCGGGGAGCTGGTCGGCCACATCGTCGAGGAACGCCGGGTCGGTGAGGCGGCGGGCGACCTCGTATTCATCCTTGTAGGCGGTGAATTTGTACAGGCCACGGGCAACTTGCTCGCTGAATTCGGTGCGGTCGGTGACGCGGTGCTGCGCGTCCCAGATGTCTTGCACCGTTCGCACATAGGCACGGGCGACGCGGACACCTTGGAAACCGATCAGCTCGACAGCGCGCAGCTCGAGCAGACGCCTGGTCTCCCCCGTCGCGGTCACGCCGTCGAAAAGGTCTGCGGGGATGTCGATCTCGGCACGCTTGCGCTGCTTGCGAGTGGTGGCGGCCGTGAAAACATCCGGGCGCTCCACCGCAACCCGACCCCAGCGGAATGCCGCGATGTTGGCGGCCACGGCGACGCCGTTGATCTCGATGGCCTCCTCGATCGCCGTGGCGGGCAGGCGCAGGCCGCCGATCTGATAGGCGGCGCCGACCATCAGGAAGTTCGCCGCGGAGGTGTTGCCGAACAGCACCTCCGCAGCGGCGAGTGCGTCGAACGAACGCACCGAGCGCGACACCTGCTCGAGCCGCGACAGCAGCGTGCCCTCATCGGGGTACGCGACGGACTTGTCGTAGACCATGTCACCCGTCGGAGTCCTGCTCGTCGAAGCGACCGACACGGTGGTCGCCTTCGAGCCATAGGCCAGGTTCTTGTTGTCCGTGGCGGTGAGCAGGTCGAAAGCCACGATGCAGTCCGCGGAACCGGGGGTCAGCCGGTTCGCGGGCTCCAGCTCGCCGAACGCGAACCGCAGGTGTGACACGACAGGTCCGGCCTTCTGGCTCAGACCGATCTGGTCCAGGCTCGCCACCTCGTAGCCTGCGCGCAGCGCGGCAGTCGCGAGCACCTGGTTGACCGTGACGATGCCGGTGCCGCCGATGCCGGCCAGGAAGACATTCTGGGTCGTCGTCGGTGTCGTGTCCCGGAGTTCGGGCAGCACCGGCGGCTCGGCGCGCTTGGTCTCGGCGCGCTTGGTCCCGGCACGCTTCGCTTTCGTCGGCTCCGGGAGCTCGACGGTGACGAACGAAGGGCAGTCGCCGTCCATGCAGCTGTAATCGGTATTGCAGGAGGTCTGATCGATTGTGGTCTTACGGCCGAATTCGGTGTCGACCGGCTGGACCGACAGACAGTTGCTCTTGACGCCGCAGTCGCCACAGCCCTCGCAGACCGCCTCGTTGATGACCACCCGAGTGCGGCGAACCGGCAGGGTGCCGCGCTTACGCCGGCGGCGCGCGTCGGCGGCGCAGTGCTGGTCGTAGATGAGCACCGTGACGCCGGGGACTTCCCGCAGCGCGCGCTGTGCTTCGTCGAGCCGATCGCGGTGCCACAGCAGGGTGCCCGCGGCGAGATCGCGCTTGCGGTACTTCTTCGGCTGGTCGGCACAGATGATGATCTGCCGCACGCCCTCGGTACGGAGCTTGTGGGTCAGCATCGGCACCGCGAGCGCGCCCTCCGCGTCCTGCGCACCGGTCATCGCGACGACGTCGTTGTAGAGCAGTTTGTAGGTGATGTTGACACCCGCGGCGATGCAGGCTTGCACGGCGAGCTGCCCGGAGTGGAAATACGTGCCGTCGCCGATGTTCTGGAACAGGTGCGGCACGTCGGTGAACGGCGCCTGGCCGATCCATTGCGAGCCTTCGCCGCCCATCTGCGTCAGCCCGGTGACCTTGCTGTCGTCGCGACCCGACATGGTCACCATGGTGTGGCAGCCGATGCCGCCACCGGCCAGTGAGCCCTCCGGCACCGCGGTGGATCGGTTGTGCGGGCAGCCGCTGCAGAAGTAGGCGGCCCGCTTGGCGGGCAGCACCGACAGCGACAGTGGTTGCGGCAGTGGTCGTTTCATATCGAGCTGCCCCTGCAGCGCACGGCGCAGTGGCGCAACGATGCGGCCGGTGGTGAGTTCTCCGTCCTGGCTGAACAGCGGCCGGTTATCGGCATCGCGCTTGCCGATGATCTGCGGCGCGTCCGGTGTGCCGTACAGGATCTCCCGGATCTGAGTTTCGATGAAGGCGGTCTTGTCCTCGACGACCACGATGCGCGAAAGACCATCGGCGAACTGCCGGACCCGTTCGGGCGCAATCGGATACGGCATCCCGATGCGCAGCAGCCGGACGCCGGCATGCTGTAGCGCGGCATCGTCGACGCCGAGGTCGATGAGGGCCTGACGCACCGCGTCGAAGGTGGTTCCCGTTGCGGCGATGCCGAGGGTGGCGCGGGCCGGGTTCACCTCGATGACGTCCAGCTCGTTGAGTGCGCTGTAGGCCTTGACGATTTCCCAGCGCGGGCCGTACAGATCTGCCTCGGCGATCACGCTGTCCGCCGGTGCCGCCATCGGCCGCTGCAGATAGGTGAACGGCCTACCCTCCCAGTCGATTTCCGGCACGGTGATAGCGATATCGCCCACCGAGCCGTCGACCGTCCACGCACCGTCGGCCACATCCGCCACGATCTTCAGCGCCACCAGGCATCCCGAAGCGCGGGACAGTGCGACACCGTGCAGACCCATGGTGACGATCTCGCGCGCATTGCGCGGGAACAGCACCGGGATATTCAGAGCTGCCAGCGAGCGCTCGCTGACCGCGGGCACGGTGGACGATTTGGAGGCGGGGTCGTCGCCGACCAGCAGCAGCACGCCGCCGCGCGGATTCACCCCGTACATATTCGCGTGCCGCAACGCATCCGTGGCCCGGTCGAGCCCGGGCCCCTTGCCGTACCAGACCCCGACTACGCCGTCATGCGTCGCGGTGCCCGCGGGCAGATCGGCCTGGCTCCCCCACACGGAGGTGGCGGCGATTTCCTCGTTCAGCCCCGGCACAAAGGAAATATCGTGCTCGGCAAGAACGTTCGGCATGCCGTTCAACATCTTGTCGACGCCGCCGAGCGGACTGCCCTGATACCCCGAGACGAAGGTGCCGACCCGCTGCCCGGCGCGCAGATCGCGCACATGCTGTTCGACCAGCTGTCTGGCAATCGCCTGGACGCCGGTGAGGACGACGGTTCCGGCGCCGACCCGGTAGCGGTCGGCGAGGTCGTACGGGGCTGAGATCAGTTCGCGGTCAGCGAGCTCGGTCATGCAGTCCACCCATCCGCTCAGCGCCGATCAGGCGCTTCGCTTCGTTGAGCACTTGGTGCCGTCATCCTGTCTTCGAAGGCCCAAACGCACAATAGTGGTGAAAAAAGTTGAGCAAAGTGCGCAATCTCACCAATACAGAGTGGGCGCGGCCTATGCAGGATGTGAGGTATGTGTGACCGTGACCACGCTACGCACGGACCGCGGATTTTCGTCGCAGCCGCGTGGAACCCCGTGCTTGGCCCACCGCCATCCGTGGCGGCCGATCTCGAGCCGCAGCCGACACTCGGCTATCTCAGGGACACCGCACGCTGATTTCGTCGGCGCTGCGCGGTCGGTTCGACCGACCATCCCGGCTTCGAGCGGAACTCGGCCACGGCTGCCACAACTAGGCAACTATTCGGCCTCCATGTGATCTTGACCAAGCTCACATGGGTTAGGTTGTGAAACTGACAGTTTCAGCAGCACGGTGTGGTCGTTTTCGTCGGGTCGACGATAACTTGTCGCATCGGATGGTGTCGCCTACGGCGGACACCGGCAGCCCACGAGCCGAAGGAGGTGCGACAGCCTGCCGCGATCGGCTCGTTCGGTCCGGCTGCCGGTTCCTCCTTTCCGTCTACGCAGTGAACGCAGAGGTTCGCTGCGTTTCCCCGTGTAATGCCGGTCCGTCCGATGCGCTGAGCCCTGGGGCGTTGCTGCCTGAGGTCTGCTTCGCCGCGGCGGCTGCCCCATCGAAGGAATGCCTTGTCCAGAGTTCCCTTCAGGATTGCGGTCCTGTTGTTGAGTATCGTTTCGCTCGGCCTGCTCGGTGTGCCCGCAAATGCCCAGCCGTTGTATCCCACCCCTGATCCCGATCCCTTCTACACGGCGCCATCCGAACTGGAGGCGCTGCACCCGGGCGACGTGGTCCGGACCCGCAAGATCGACACCGCGTTCTACATCGGAACCGAGGGCTGGCAGGTCGCGTTCCGCTCCACGAACTCGCAGGGCGGCCCCGTCATGGGGGTGACCACCGTCCTGCTTCCCGTCGGTATAAAGAACCCGCCGCTGGTCTCCTACCAGGCGTTGATCAACTCCCTCGGCACCCAGTGCAACCCGTCGCGATCGCTGTTCAACGGCGAATTACAGGACGCGCCCGGCGCCATGCTCCCCATCGGTCGCGGGTGGGCGGTCTCGCTGCCCGACTACCTCGGCCCCACCTCGGCCTACGGCGCCGCGAAGCTCAGCGGCATGATGACCTTGGACAGCGTCCGCGCGGTGCAGAAAGTGACCGAACTCGGTCTGTCCACCTCACCGGTCGCCATCGCGGGCTACTCCGGCGGCGGCATGGCCACCGCGTGGGCGGCGGCACTGCAGCCCACCTACGCCCCCGACCTGAAACTCACCGCCGCGGTCGCGGGCGGCATCCCCGCCGACCTCGAAGAGATGGCGCTGTCACTCGGCTTCAATCCGCACCCCGGATTCGGCCTGGCCTTCGCCGCGGCCATGGGCCTGGAACGCGAATACCCGAACCGGTTGCCGATCTCCGATCAGCTCAACCCGAACGGCCTGTGGTTCCGGGAATTCACCCACGACGCCTGCCGCCGATTCCTGCTCTTCCACGGCGCGTTCCGCAGCGCCGAGCAGATGGCGGCGTCCAAGAGCCTGATGGACAGCCCCGAAGCGCGGGAGGTCCTGCGCGAGAACAGCTTGCGCCACTTCCCCGGCATCCCGACGGTTCCGACATACATATGGCAGGGCCGCTTCGACGAGCTCACCTTCTTCAACCCGGTGGCCGAGGTAGCCGACCGATACTGTCGCGCCGGAGCCCCGGTCGAGTTCCGCCCCTACGACATCGCCGAACACATGACCACGGCCGTCGCCGGTTTCCTCGACGCGTGGAACTACGTGGAAGCCCGTTTCCGCGGCGACCCGGTACCGACCAGCTGCTGAGCACTCACCACGAGGCGGCCTCGGAGACGTTCTCCGGGGCCGCTTTTCGTTGGTAACGAGCCGTCGTCCAGGTCGATGAAGCAGGTACCCCAGGCATCGCAGCATTCGTCGACCGGCCTGGAGTTCCTAGTAGAGAAGACATGTCGCACAGTTTTCGCACGCTCGTGTTCGCGAGTGTCACCGTCGCCGGGTCGTTCGCGCTCTTGCTGGGCGGTTGTTCGTCTCCCGCGACCTCGACAAGCGGCGTGACAACCGCTTCGTCCGCCGGCGTCGCGCCGCAGACAACCACCGCCGCACCGACTACTACGGCAACCGCCGCGGTGCCGTCGCCGACCGTTCCCACAGCGCCTCGCCCAGTGGATTCGACACCGCCGACCACGCCACCCGCAACCACGGACTACCTCCCGCCCGCGGCGATCCTGCCCGCGCCGCAGCACGGTCCGGCCGCGTGCGGGCCGAATTCCTACCTCAATTCCTACGACCAGTGCGTGCACCGCCCGGAATCGGCTGCCGCCCCACCACCGGGAGCGACGGCACGGTGCAAGGACGGCACCTACAGCTTCAGCAAGAACCGCTCCGGGACCTGCTCGGGCCACGGCGAGGTTGCGACCTGGCTCTGACCGCATCCAGGCCGGCAGGCGGGTCACTCGGTGATCGAGCGGACCTGCTCCTCGTACTCGGCACGGGTCTCGTTGTCGGCGGGGTGCAGGGCACGGTCGCCGTCGAAGAGCTTGCGCACCACGCGGACTGCGCGTTCGGGGGCGGCCGCGAGGGCGACGTCGATGGGGCCGAGGTAATTGGGGACCGCGACCTCGGCTTTGCGGGTGTGGACGGTGTGCACGATGGCGGCGGCGACATCTTCGGGGTCGACGGTCGGCATGCCCTTGCCGAGGGTCAAACCCGACGACAGACGCGTGCGGACCGCCGAGGGCAGCACACAGCTCACACTGACGCCGTGCGGCGTGAACTCCAAACGCGTTGCCGCCGAGAGACCTACGGCGGCGAACTTGCTCGCGTTGTAGACGGCGAGACCGGCCACCGGGATCTTGCCCGCCAGCGAGGCCACATTGACGACGTGGCCGTGGCCGCGCTCGATCATGCCGGGGACCACGGCGCGCATGCCGTTGATCAGGCCCCACACATTGATATCCATGGTGGCACGGCCGACGGCATCCGGTTCGTCGAGAAAGGCGCCCGCAGGCATGACGCCCGCATTGTTGACCAGGATGTCGATGCGACCGAAGTCGGCGATCGCCTTGTCCCATTGGTCGCGTGCCCGTACATCGAGTTCGTAGGCGCGCGCGCCGATGGCGGCCGCGGCGGATTCGGCTGCGGCGGTGTCGACGTCGGCGATCGCAATCTCGGCGCCCTTGGCGGCGAACAGTTCTGCCGCGGATCGGCCGATGCCGCGGCCCGCCCCGGTGATGAGTACCCGGGCGCCCTTCAGGTCGAAGTCGGGGTAACCGTGTCCGAGAATGCTCACGCGAAAGCTCCTTGTTCCAGCGCCCGGCGCGTGCTGCGCAGACTGTGTTCGAAGGTGTCGAGACGGCGGCGGCCGTCCATGAAATTGGGGCCCATCACCGCGAGATCCTCGGCGGTGGCGTCGATGCGCAGCACCGTGGTTCCCGCCGCGCGCAATGCCGCGACCTCGGCATCGAGTTGGGCGCTCATGCGGCTTCGCAGCTGCCGCTCGAGGAAGTGACCGGGTCCGGTTGCCGGAATCTTCCCGGTCGAGGCCATGGGGGCGAGCACAACAACCTCGTCCAGCTTGTCCGGGATGAGCAGGTCCACCGATGCCGTCGAACCCGCGCCGCCATCGATGAAGCGGCGACCCGCGATCGGGACCGGCGGGAACCAGCCGGGCACGGCCCACGACGCCCGCAACGCCTCGCCCAGCGTGGCTTCGGGCGCGTCGGGCGACCCGAACGCGACGCGTTCCCCGGTGGCGTAATCCATGGCGACCAGCCAGGTCGCGGGGTGCGGCACCCAGGTGCGGCCCGGGTTCAACCGCTCGGCGAGTTGCTGCAACCAACCCGGGTCACCGCCACCGACCGGCAGCAGGCCACTGCCCGCGGTGAGCAGCGCCTGCCCGGACTCGCTGCGGCGTAAGGGTAGTCGCAGCGAGCCGAGCCGCGGGCGCGGCAGCGGCGGAAAGCGCCCGGGTTCGGACCGCATGTGCGCCAACAGAATCGGATTCGTCGAGGTGCCGCGTTGCATCGCGACCAGCTCGTCGACCCCGATGCCGCTACCGAGCATGGTCATCATCTCCGCGCCCGCGGAGGTGCCGATCAACACGTCCGCTGCACGCGGATCCCAGTCCAGTACGTCACGGGTCGCGGCGAGCGCGGCGACGATCCAGGCGGCGCCGAGTGTGCCACCGCATCCGATGGCCAGGCCACGCCGCTGTGACCCGTTTTTGTTACCCATAGTTCCAAACACTAGCAGAATCCAAATACCTGCGGTATCCGAAATCCATCGGTACGTAGAATCATCCGCATGGCACGTCTGACCCGGTCCGAGAGCCAGGCCCGCACCCGCGCGGACCTGATCGCCACCGCACGCGACCTCTTCCTGGCCGAGGGCTACGCGAAGACCAGCCTGGAGCGGGTTGCCGAGGAAGCGGGCTATTCGAAGGGCGCGGTCTACTCGAACTTCCGCACCAAGAAGGAACTCGGCCTCGAAGTGCTCGGGCTCATCCATGCCACCAAATTCCAAGAGGTCACCGACCTGATCGCGGCGGGCAACACATTGGATGATCAGCTGGAGCGCTTCCAGGAATGGGCCGAACGGACCATCGGCGACGTCGGCTGGACCCTGCTGGAATTCGAGTTCGCCACGGTCGCTCGCGACGATCCCGAACTGCGGGCCGCGCTGGTGTCCAGCCTCACCATGGTGCGCGGCGCCGTCGCCACGCAAGTGCAGAGTCTGTCCGACACGGTCGGAATTCCGCTGCCGATGCCCGCGGAAGAAGCCGCGAGCGCGATCCTCAGCATGGGTATCGGCCTCGGCATGCAGCGCGCCATCGATCCATCGATCCCGGCCCGGCTGATCACCGATGCCGTGCGGCTACTGGTGACCTCCGGCGGCGGGGCGCTGCGTGCGCAACCGCGCACGCTCACGCGGTGAAGTGCAGCGTCCACTCACCGCGGTAGTGCAGCCGGGTGACGCTGCCCGGCGGAATGTCGATCCGCCAGAACGATTTCGGCGGCGCGTCGAGGGCGACGAGCAAAGCCGCCCTGATCACCGCCGGATGGGTGATCGCGATGGTGGACATGCCCTCGGAGGCGATCTCGGCCATCCAGTATCTGGTCCGCTCGACCACGTCCACCACGGATTCACCGCCGTGGCCGCGGAACTGCGGGTCGGTCAGCCAGGCGTATAGCTCGTCCTGCGGCACCGACATCAACTCGCCACCGCGCCACGCCCCCGCGTCGAGGTCGCGCAGCCGGGTGTCCTCCTCGCCGGGCAGTCCCATCAGGGCCGCGGTTTCCACGGCCCTGCGTTCGGGGCCGGTGAGGACTCGGGCGGCGGTGAGCGGCCCGCACGCGGCAATTGCCCTGCGGCCCGCCTCGGTGAGCGACTCGTCGACTGGAAAGCGTGCCTTTCGCATCGCCTCGGTCATACCATGGCTGACCAGGTCGAGTCTGAGCACCTTTTGCACGGATGGAAGCGTACGGCGCGGTGGAGGTGGCCGTTATTCGATTGCTCCGCCTTCGCTCGGACAGTTGGCAGGACGGGGACGTCGCCGCCGGGTTACCTGCACGGCCGGATGAGTTGTCGGTGCCCGGGTGCAGACTGGTGCCATGGCTCAGTTCTCCACCGCGACCCAGGAGTGGTTCGACGGGGCCTTTCCCGCGCCGACCGCCGCTCAGCTGGGCGCATGGAAGGCCATCGCGGCAGGTGAGCACACGTTGGTGGTGGCGCCGACCGGGTCCGGAAAGACGTTGTCGGCGTTTCTGTGGGCGATCGATCAGCTCGCGAGCCGGCCGAAACCTGAAGGCAAGCCCGCTGGCCGCGGCACCTCGGTGCTCTATGTGTCACCGCTCAAAGCGCTGGCGGTCGATGTGGAACGCAACCTGCGCGCGCCGCTGGTCGGTGTCACGCAGACGGCTGGACGGCTCGGCCTCGATCCGCCTGCCATCACGGTCGGGGTCAGGTCGGGCGACACCAGCGCGGCAGACCGGCGGTCGATGCAGCGCACACCGCCGGACATCCTGATCACCACACCGGAATCCTTGTTCCTCATGCTGACTTCCGCGGCGCGCGAAACCCTCAGCGATGTCCACACGGTGATAGTGGACGAGGTGCACGCCATTGCGGGTGGGAAACGTGGCGCGCATCTGGCGTTGTCGCTGGCCCGGCTGGATCTGATAACCGAGCGCCCGGTGCAGCGGATCGGTCTCTCGGCGACCGTGCGGCCGCCCGAGGAGGTCGGACGATTCTTGGTCGGCAATGCGCCGATCACCATCGTGTCGCCGCCCGCGCCGAAGACCTTCGATCTGTCGGTGCGTGTACCGGTGGCGGACATGACCGAGCCGGGCGACTCCGATCAGCCGGGTTCCATCTGGCCACATGTGGACGATGCGATCGTGGACCTGGTGCTCGAGCACCACTCCTCCATCGTCTTCGCGAACTCCCGGCGCCTGGCCGAACGACTCACCGCGCGGCTCAACGAAACCTACGCGGCGCGCATCGGCGAGCCCGTCGAAACCGAGCACAAGCCGCCCGCGCTGCTCGGGGCGTCCACGGAAGTGATCCATGGCGCCGGGCAACTACTTGCGCGGGCGCACCACGGTTCGGTGAGCAAGGAGCAACGCGCGCTCATCGAGGACGACCTCAAGAGCGGCCGACTGCGCTGCGTGGTGGCCACCAGCAGTCTCGAGCTCGGCATCGACATGGGCGCAGTCGATCTGGTGGTGCAGGTGGAGGCGCCCCCCTCGGTGGCCAGCGGCTTGCAGCGGATCGGGCGCGCCGGACACCAGGTCGGGGAGATCTCCCGCGGCGTGCTGTTCCCGAAGCATCGCACCGACGTGATCCACTGCGCGGTCGCCTCGCAGCGCATGACCGCAGGACAGATCGAGGCGATCCAGATCCCAGCGCATCCGCTGGACATTCTGGCGCAGCAGACGGTCGCCGCGTGCGCGCTCGAATCGATCGACGTCGACGGGTGGTTCGAAACAGTGCGCGGTACCGGCAGTTACGCGGCGCTGCCGCGCTCGGCCTATGAGTCGGTTCTGGATCTGCTGTCCGGCCGCTACCCCTCCGACGAGTTCGCCGAGCTGCGACCGCGAGTGGTGTGGGATCGGGACGCGGGCACACTGACCGGGCGGCCGGGCGCGCAACGACTCGCGGTGACCTCTGGTGGCGCGATCCCCGACCGCGGCATGTTCGCGGTGTACATGGTCGGCGAAAAGGCCTCCCGGGTCGGCGAACTCGACGAGGAGATGGTGTACGAATCCCGCGTCGGCGATGTCTTCGCCCTCGGTGCGACCAGCTGGCGGATCGAGGAGATCACCTTCGACCGGGTATTGGTGACCCCCGCGTTCGGGCAGCCGGGCCGCCTGCCGTTCTGGCACGGCGACGGACTCGGCCGCCCTGCGGAACTCGGCGCGGCATTGGGCGAATTCATCCGCAAAGCCGGACAAGACTCCACCGCGGCCCTTGCACAGCGCACCACCGCTACTGCCGACGCGCCTCGGAAGCGACCGTCGCGCAGTAAGACCGGTGTCGCGGCGACGGCGGCGGGTGTGGCCGATTCGTCGCACAATGGCGCAGGCGCAGGCTTCGCGCAGATCGTGCGGGGCGCGGGCCTCGACGACAACGCGGCGACCAACCTGCTCGCCCTGCTCGAGGAGCAGCGCACCGCCACCGGTCAACTGCCCACCGATCGAACGTTGATCGTGGAACGCTTCCGCGACGAGCTCGGGGACTGGCGGCTGGTGCTGCACTCGCCCTATGGGCAGCCGGTGCACGCACCATGGGCATTGGCCATCGGCGCGAGGCTGCGCGAGCGATTCGGTGTCGACGCCAGCCCGACCTCCTCCGACGACGGCATCGTGGTGCGGCTGCCCGACACCACCGATGATCCGCCCGGCGCAGAGCTTTTCGTGTTCGAGCCCGACGAGATCGATGAGATCGTCACCGAGCAGGTCGGCGGTTCCGCGCTGTTCGCCTCCCGCTTCCGGGAGTGCGCCGCGCGGGCGCTGCTGCTGCCACGGCGCGATCCCGGCAAGCGGGCCCCGCTGTGGCAGCAGCGTCAGCGCTCGGCGCAGCTGCTGGATGTGGCGCGCAAGTTCCCCGACTTCCCGATCCTGTTGGAGACGGTGCGTGAATGCCTGCGTGACGTCTACGATCTGCCGTCACTGCGCGATCTGCTCGGCCGGGTGGCGCGCCGCCAACTGCAGCTGGTGGAGGTGGAGACCGCGACGCCGTCGCCGTTTGCCAACGCCCTCTTGTTCGACTACATCGGGCAGTTCATGTACGACGGCGACAGCCCGCTCGCCGAGCGCCGCGCCGCGGCACTGTCCTTGGACTCCAGCCTGCTCGCGGAACTGCTCGGCCGGGTAGAGCTGCGCGAACTATTGGACGCGGCGATCATCGAGCAGACCGAGCGGGAACTGCAACGGCTGACCCCGGAACGCCGAGCCCGCGATGCCGAAGGTTTGGCCGACCTGTTGCGCCTGCTCGGGCCGCTCACCGCCGACGAGGCGACCGCGCGGTGCGTCCGCGCACACGACACCGATCCGGATACCGATCCGGACCGAGCGAGCAGCTCTCGCGCCGATGACGCCCGATCGGATACCGACCCCGCCGAATGGTTCGCCGAACTGGTGAAAGCGCGTCGGGCGCTGGAGGTTACCTTCGCGGGCCGCACCTGGTGGGTGGCGGTGGAGGACGCCGCTCGGCTGCGCGACGCGCTCGGGGTGCCACTGCCGATCGGCACGCCCGCGGCCTTCATCGAACCGGTCGCCGACCCGCTCGGCGATCTGGTCGGGCGCTACGCACGCACCCACGGGCCGTTCGGCACCGAGGCGGTGGCCGCCCGATTCGGCATCGGCACCGCCGTCGCCGCCACCGCCCTGCATCGCCTCGTTGCCGAAAAGCGTGTGGTGGAAGGTGAATTCACCCCGGCGGCCAGCGGCTCGGAATGGTGCGACACCCAGGTCCTTCGCCGCTTGCGTCGCCGCTCACTGGCCGCAGCACGGCACGAGGTCGAGCCGGTCGCCACCGCGGCCTTCGGACGTTTCCTACCGGCCTGGCAGCACATCGGCACCGGCGAACTGCGCGGTGTGGACGGCGTCGCCAGCGTGGTGGAACAACTGGCGGGCGTGCCGATCCCCGCCTCGGCCTGGGAATCGCTGATCCTGCCCGCCCGGGTCCGCGACTACTCCCCCGCCATGCTCGACGAACTGATGGCCGCCGGCGAAGTGATCTGGTCCGGTCACGGCGCCATCACCGCCAAGGACGGCTGGATCGCCCTGCACCTGGCCGACCAAGCACCCTTCACACTGCCGCCCACCGACGACATCGAGCTGTCCGAGGTGCACCTGCGCCTGCTCACCGCACTCGGCGCATCGATCGCACCGTGGACGCCGATCGAGGCCACAGCATCGGTCGAACCAACGGTATCGGCCGATGACACGGCCGCCGGACATCGTGCAGTGGCCGACGGCAGCTCGCCGTCACTGCGACTGCCGCCGATATCGCAGGGCGGCGGCGCGTATTTCTTCCGCCACCTCTCCGACTCGACCGGGCTGCTGGATGACGCGAAAGTGGCTGCCGCACTGTGGGAGCTGGTGTGGGCCGGCGTCGTCGCGGGTGACACTTTCGCGCCGGTCCGCGCACTACTGTCCGGCACCGCACGCACGACTACCGCGCACCGTATGCCACGCCGCGCGCCACGGGGCCGCGTCTACCTGCCACGACCGAGCACGCCGACGCGGTCCGGGCCACCCGCGGTCGCGGGCCGGTGGTCGCTGCTGCCGGATCGAGTGTCGGACAACACCGTTCGCGCGCATGCGACGGCGGACATGTTGTTGGAGCGTTACGGCGTGCTGACCCGTGGTTCGGTCCAGAACGAAGGTGTGCCCGGCGGATTCGCGCTCATGTATCGGGTGCTCACCGAGTTCGAGGACCGTGGACGTTGTCGCCGCGGCTATTTCATCGATTCGCTGGGCGGCGCGCAGTTCTCCACCACCGATGTCGTCGACCGGCTGCGCTCGTTCGATACCGACCGTTCGCACATCACCAAGGACCGGCAGCACACCGGCTCCGCGCTCGCGCTGGCGGCCAGCGATCCGGCCAATCCGTACGGCGCAGCTTTGCCATGGCCCAAGGGATCAGCCGAAGGCGCGGGCCACCGGCCCGGCCGGAAGGCGGGCGCGATCGTCGTACTGATCGATGGCGAGCTGACCCTCTACCTGGAACGCGGCGGCAAGACGCTGCTCACGTTCACCGAGGATCCGAACGCGCGCCAGACCGCCGCCACCGCGCTGGCCGGTCTGGTCCGCGACCGCCGCGTCGACTCGCTGGTGATCGACAAGGTCGACGGAGAATCCGTGCACGGCAACACCTTCGCCGGCTTTCTCGCCGAGGCAGGCTTCGCACAAACACCACGCGGTCTCCGCCTGCGGAGGCAACCATGACCCACTACGTCGTGACCAGCTCCAGCCACTCCGCACCCGCCCATTCTGCAACCGACCAGTCCGCGACCCACCGCGCGTCGACCGCCCGACCGTCCGCCCATGCCTGAAGGCGACACGGTTTTCCTGACCGCGAGCAGGCTGCGCCTCGCGCTCGACGGAAAGACGCTGACCCGCAGTGATTTCCGAGTGCCCCGCTACGCCACCGTCGATCTGCGCGGACAACAAATCGAGAGCATCGGCAGCTACGGCAAGCACCTGTTCATCAGGACACCGGAGGTCAGCGTCCACACCCACCTGAAAATGGAGGGCGAATGGCGCACCTACTGCACCGGGGAACGCTGGACCCGGCCGCGGGTGACCGCACGCCTGGTACTCGGCACCGAGGACACCGAGGCGGTCGGCTTCGCCCTGGGCACTGTCGAGGTGCTGCGCCGTGTGGACGAGCACACCACCATTGATCACCTCGGTCCCGATCTGCTCGGCGCGAACTGGGACGTCGCCGAGGTGATGCGGCGGCTGACCGAGCACCCCGCGCAACCGATCGGACTCGCGCTGCTCGACCAGCGGAACCTGGCGGGCATCGGCAATATCTACCGCAGCGAGATCTGCTTCCTGCGCCGGGTGCACCCGGCCACCGCCGTCGCCGATGTTCCCGATCTGCTGGCACTGGTCAACGAGGCGCATCGGGTGCTCACCAAGGCCGCCACCGAACCGCCGTGGCGCCCGCTGGCCTATGGCCGCACCCGCCGCCCCTGCCAACGCTGCGGCACCCCGATCGTGGTCCACCTGCTCGGCGAAACCGGGCCGGGCGACCGCATCACCCAACGAGAGCGCGGTATCTACTTCTGCCCGCGCTGCCAGCCGCCACCTGTCTGACGGATCCGCCGAGTGCGCACCGACACGCAGAAAGCCCTGCTGCCGGTGCTACTTGCCATTTCATTGCTAATACTTCTCTACCGCCGCGCGACAACTTCATCGGAAGGCGTCAGCGAGCACCACGAGAGCAGGCAAATGATGAGCGGGCCGACCAGAAGGTCGCAGCCATTCGCGATTGCCGTTCGGCTGCTCGTTGCTGCCGCGGCCATCGCCGCCACCGTGGCGTTCACCTACTGCCTGCTGTATTCGACTGCGCCGACGGGCGATTCGACCACACCCGACCCACGGCCGCCCTCGATCTCCACCGAGGATCTCGGCGAGCGCCTTCCTTGATTCACTAGACCGGTCGTCATAATTACTGCTACCGTCGGAGCATGGCACCACGCACCGGCTCGCGACAGCGCTTCCTCGATGCCGCCGCCGACCTCTTCTATACGCAGAGTTATCACGCCACCGGCTCGAACCAGCTCGTCGCCGCGGGCGGCGCCCCGAAGGGCTCGTTCTACTTCCACTTCCCCGGCGGCAAGGAACAACTCGCCGCCGAGGCGCTCACCCAGTCCGGCGACCGCCTGCGCGAAGCCGTCGACACCATCCTCGGCGGCGGCGACCTGACCACCGTCTTCGACGCGCTGACCGCAATCCTGGTCGACTCCGGCTTCGAGCGCGGCTGCCCCATCGCGCCGGACGCCTCAGCCGACAGCGAACCGATCCGGCAAGCCTGTGTCGCCGGTTTCGAGCCATGGCGCGCAACAATCGAAAGTTCCTGCGGGACAAGGGCATCGAAGCCGAGCGGGTGGCCAGTCTTTCCACCGTCGCGCTCGCCATGATCGAGGGCGCCTTGCTGCTCGCCAAGACCCAACGCGACCCCGCGCCTTTGCATGCGGTCGCCGACCATCTCCACGCCACCTTCGAACGAGAGCTCTCCTGATGCGAATCCATCACCTCAACGGCGGCACCATGCGCCCACTCGGCGGCCGACTCGTCGACGGCACCGGCGGCCTGCTGCGCCGCGCCGAAATGGTCTGCCACTGCCTGCTGATCGAGCTCGATTCCGGGCTTGTCCTGGTCGAGACGGGAATCGGCGAACAGTCGGTGCGCCACCCCAAGGAATGGCTGGGCAGCAAGTTCCTACTCCTTACCAACCCGGTCCTCGAACTCGAGCAGACGACGGCACACCAGGTAGAGGCACTGGGCTTCCGCCGCGAGGATGTCCGCGACATCGTGCTCACCCACCTCGATCTCGATCATGCCGGCGGCCTCGCCGACTTCCCGAATGCGCGGGTGCACGTGTATGCCGAGGAACTGCGCTCCCTCGAAGGCGCTCATGGACCCCAGGAACGCCTCCGCTACAAGGCCCCGCAGTTCAGGCACGGCCCGCGCTGGGAAGCGTATTCCGACCTCGGGGAAAGCTGGTTCGGATTCGACGCGGTACGACAGTTGACCGGACTACCTCCGGAGATTCTGCTGATCCCGCTGTCCGGGCACACCAGAGGACATGCGGGCGTCGCGGTCGACACCGGCAACGGCTGGCTGCTCTCGGCGGGCGACTCGTATTTCCATCCCGGCACGCTGGACCACGTTCGTCCACAGCAGCCGATCGGCGTCTCGATCTTCGAACGCAGCGTGCAGACGCTGCCTGGTCCCCGCATCGAAAACCAGCAGCGCCTGCGCGAGTTGGTGCGCGACCACGGCGACGAGGTGACCACCTTCTCCGCGCACAACGCCGCCGAACTGCGCGCCCTCCAGAACGTGCCGGCCTGACTCGAAACCCTTGACGCTGCACACCCTTCCGATTAACTTTCATTTTGTAAGTTAATCGAGGGAGTACACCGTGAACGATCCGCGACGGTATGTGGTCATCGGAGGCGGGCTGGCCGGGCTCGCCTCCGCCGTCTGGCTGGCCGAGGCAGGCAAGCAGGTCACCCTGCTGGAGCGTCGAGGCAGGCTCGGCGGTCGAACCCACGCCATGAGGGTCGATGCGGTCGACGATCTCCCCGACAATGGCCAGCGTGTGATCGCCAGCGGCTACGACCACCTGTTCCGGTATCTGACCAGCATCGGAACCCGCGAGTTCGTCGCCTTCCCGCACCACGCCACGCTGCGCTGGCCCGATGGTCGCCACGCGACCATGGCGACGAAGGGCATCGGCGCACTGCGCACTCTGTTCGGCGCCCACCCCGACGCGAGCCTGCTCGACCGGCTGCGTGCGGCGCGCGCCACCCTGCGCCTCGGCTGGCAATGCCTACACCAGCCTGCCGATCTCGCCGATCTCACCACCGAGCAGTGGTTCCAACGGATCGGCATGCCCGCCACCGCGCGCGAGGCGCTGTGGGACTGGCTCGCACTCGGCGTCGCGGCCGAGCCCGTCCAGCAGGAATCGGCGAAAGTATTCGCCGACGTGCTGGCCACCGGAATCCGGCTCGGCATCAAACATCGGCAACCTGCCACCATCGGCTATCCGACCACCGACCTGGACACACTCTTCATCACCGGCGCCGAAAAGGTCTTCCAGCGGCACGGAGTCGAAGTCCGCCGCCGCGCGGTGGCCCGGCGAATCCACATCGTGGACGGCGTGGTGACCGGCGTTGCGCTGGCCGACGGCACCGTGGTGCCCGCCGACGCGGTGGTGTGCGCGGTCCCCAACTCCAACGTGGGCGGCCTACTGGACGAATTACCAGAGCACGCCGAGATCTACGCGGCCGCAGACAAACTCGGCTACACCCCGATCGTGAGCACCAATCTCTACCTGGACCGCCCGCTGGACACCACGTCGCAGTTCGAGGCGCTGATCGGCGGCACCGGCGTCATCGACGAGGTCTTCGATCGGCAGCGGATGACCGGCCGCAACGCCGACAAGGCCTGGCTGTACTGCCTGACCACAAGCGGCGCCTACCAGCAGATCCACAAGACCAACGAAGCAATCGTCGCCGAGCAGATGGAGCTGCTGCGCCGCTACTACCCCGCTGCCGCGGACGCGAAAGTGATTCAGGGCCATGTGGTTCGGATGCCCAAGGCCACCTTTTCCCAGGTGATCGGCACCCATGGGCTGCGGCCGGACCAGCGGACATCGGTGCCGACACTGGTGCTCGCAGGCGACTGGACGGCCACCGACTGGTCGGCCACTATGGAAAGCGCCGTCCAGAGCGCCGCGAAGGCTGTGGACCAGCTGCTTGCGCTACCGTCTGTGTTGTGACCACGGAGCGCTCCACATCCGAGCACCGCGCGGCCCGGGCACGCACCGCAGAGCCCGATACCACGCCGAAGCGCCGCATGTCCGCGGCCGACCGGCGCACGCAGTTGCTGGATGTGGCGCGCGACATCGTGGCCGCCGACGGATTCGGCGCGGTGAGTATCGATCGCGTGGCACGGGAGAGCCAGGTGGCCCGCGCTCTGGTGTATCAGCAGTTCACCGACCTGTCGGGCCTGATGACCGCGCTGCTGGAACGTGAGACGACCGTCGCGCTGGCCGGCGTCAGCAGCGTCGACTGGTCGGGCACCGACTACGACATCGACGAGGTCGGCCGCGGCGTGCTCGCCTATCTACACGCCGCACCGACCAGCTGGCAGATCATCCTGAGCCCGCCCGACGGCGGTCCGCCCGATCTGCGCGAACGGCTCGAGCTCGGCCGCGCCTATGCGCGCGCGATCGGTGCGCGTCACCTGTCGCGCTTCACCGGAGTCACCGTCGACCCGGACGGCGCGACCGAGCGGATCATGTTGGCGGCCTTGGAAGAACTGGCTCGGCTGCATCTGACCGACCGGGATCGGTACCCGGACACCATGGTGCTGCGTTATCTGCGCTCGCTGGTGGCATGGGCCGCGGACGCCGAAGCGCCTGACAAGACCCTCTGACCTGCGGTTTCGTCATCATCACGAAATCCTCACAGTGCGATTGGTTTTCTTGTTCCAGCGCGGAGAACCGCGCGGGGAAACGAGAGGAAATCCAAACCATGAAGACCAAGACCGCCATTGCCGCAGGAATTTTCGCCCTCGGCGCCATCGCCGCCGGCTCCGGCGTCGCCAACGCCGAGTTCATCGGAAACTACGCGACCTATGAGGCCTGCGCGGCCGACGGCAACTCCCCCAAGACCGGTGGCACCCAGTGGCAGTGCGTCGAGGTCGCCGAAGGCTGGGATCTGCACACCTTCTGATCGATCGAGTTCCGACTACCGACCGGCCCGGAGGGGTCGGGCCGGTCGGACTCCGGCCCGCACGCGGTGTCTGAAGTGCCTTATTCTCAGACCTCGTGCGGGTTTTGGTGATCGAGGACGATGAGGGTCTCGGCAATGAGGTGGCAGCGGGACTACGGTCGGCGGGCTTTGCGGTGGACCTCGCACACCACCTGGCCGACGCCGATCTCAAGATCACCGTCAACACCTACGATTGCCTCGTCGTCGACCGCGGGCTGCCCGACGGTGACGGCCTGCACCTCGTCGCCGCCCAGCGCGCCGTGGGCCTGCGCGTGCCGGTGCTGATACTGACCGCGCGCGACGGGCTCGCGGACCGGATCGCGGGCTTCGACAACGGCGCCGACGACTACCTCGTCAAGCCCTTCGCGCTGGCCGAACTCGCCGCGCGGGTGCGCGCCCTGTGTCGTCGGCGCGAGCAGCCCGCGCCCGCACGGATCGTGCTCGGCGACATCGACATCGATCTGCCGCGCCGCCGCGTGCAGCGCGCGGGCATCCTGCGCTCGCTGACCCCCAAGGAATTCGCCGTGCTCGAACTGCTCGCCACCCGCGCGGGCAGTGTTGTGTCCCGCTCCGAGCTCATCGAATGCTGTTGGGACGAAATGGCCGAACCCGCGTCCAACGTGGTCGACGTGGTGGTCGCGCAATTGCGCCGCAAGCTCGGGGCGCCACCGGTGATCGAGACCGTTCGCGGCACCGGCTTCCTGATCGGAAGTGCACCATTCGCACCGTGAGTTCGCTGCCCGCAACCCTCGGCGGCAGGTCCATCGGCACGGCCGCCGACCGACCCGCGGTGGCCAGGCTGCGCCGGACCCGCTGGCAGCTGACGGCGCTGATCACCGCGATCACCGCTACGTCGCTGATCATCCTCGGGCTGGTCGCGGCGACGATCGACTCGCGGTCGC
The DNA here is from genome assembly GCF_036046055.1 of Nocardia sp. NBC_00403. Taxonomy (NCBI): domain Bacteria; kingdom Bacillati; phylum Actinomycetota; class Actinomycetes; order Mycobacteriales; family Nocardiaceae; genus Nocardia; species Nocardia sp. NBC_00403. The sequence goes on along the minus strand of NZ_CP107939.1, from coordinate 2,482,191 downwards.
GCGATCACGCCATCGACAATTCCCTCGACCGCGTGGTGACCGGGCTGTACCGAGCCGTCAACCTGCCGCCCGGCGAGGACATTATCGACCTGAGCCAGCTCGAGAACGACGCCCTCGCCAACGGCGAAACCGCGGTCATGATCGTCAGCTCCGACGGCGACGGCAAGTGGACAGAGAGCTATGCGCACCTGCGCACCTGGTTGCCCGCGGACGACGGTGCCGCCGCCCTGGCCGACGACGCCGTCTTCGCGGGGGAAACGGTGTTCCGCAACGGCTTCGACAATATGGGCCGACCCGTCCGTATCGCAGCGACGCCGATCTCGTGGGAGGACTCCCGAATCCAGGCGGTCGTCATCGCGGGCACGAATCCTGGCCTGTGGGACCGTGATCGAGCGCTGCTGATCTGGGGACTCGTCGTCGGCGGCGCCACGCTCGTCGCGCTCTCGGCCATCGCGGGACACCTGCTTTCGGGCCGCAGCATGCGTCAGGCCATGGTGATGGTCGAGGAGCAGGAGCGGTTCCTCGGCGATGCGGCCCACGAACTGCGCACCCCGCTGACCACGCTGCGGCTGGTCACCGAGCCACGCGAACGCGCGCCGCAGGAGAATCAGCGGGCGCTGACCGACGCGCGGGCCCTCGGGGACAGGATGGAGCGCATCGTCGCCGGTCTGCTCGCCAGGGCGCGCATGCAGGCAGGCGTCACCACGATGGAGAAGATACAGCTGCTGCTCGATCAGCTCACCGAATCGGTCGTCGAGGAGTTTCCGAAGGCGAATATCGTTATCCAGGCCCATCCGACGGTGGTGATCGGCGACCCAGGCCTCCTGAGCCTCGCGGTACGCAATCTGATCGAGAATGCGATCGTGCACGGCGCGGTGAACCGCAGCGCGCCGATCGAGGTGCACGTGGCAGACGGTCGCGTCAGCGTCCGCGATCATGGTGCAGGCATCAATCCGCAGCTGTCGAGCAATCCGTTCCAGCGCGGCGTGACCGCGGGACGCGGCAGCGGCATCGGCCTGGCGCTGGTGGCCTGGATCGCGGACCTGCACGGCGGCAACGCATCGATGGAACCGGCCGCCGGTGGCGGCACCATCGTCTCGATCGCTCTGCCGCCGCCGTCGCTCGGCCACGCCTGACGGCTCAGCTGTCCAGCGGTACCGGTTCCAGAATCTCCGGGCGTGGCTCGGGAGCGGCGACGCGCAGTGCGTCGGCCGAGGCGTCGTCGGGCTGGGTCTGCGAGCGGATCTCGGCCTCGACCCTGGCCTGGTAGGTCTTCACCTCGCGGTCGATGTCGTCGTCGTCCCAGCCGAGTATCGGCGCGACGAGCCCGGCCACCTGTTCGGCGCAGTTCGCGCCGCGGTGCGAATACTCGATGGAGATCCTGGTCCGCCTGGCCAGGATGTCCTCCAGATGCAGCGCGCCCTCCGCCGCCGCCGCGTAGACGGCCTCCACTTGCAGATACGACGGCGCGTCCGTAATCGGTTGCAGTAGTTCGGGTTTGCCGTCGGCAATGGCCATCACCTCGTCGATGAGCGAGCCGTAGCGGTCCAGCAGGTGCTCGATCCGGTATGGGTGCACGCCGTAGGCCTCGGCCAGCTGCACCGTTTGGTTGATCAGCGCGAAATAGCCGTCGGCGCCCAGCAACGGGACCTTCTCGGTGATCGATGGTGCCACCCGGGCCGGAATATCGTGCGCCGCTTCGTCGACCGCGTCGTAGGCCATCACCCGATAGGTGGTGTACTTGCCGCCCGCGATGCCGACGAGTCCCGGCGCAACCCGCGCGACGGCGTGCTCACGCGAGAGCTTCGAGGTCGAATCACTCTCTCCCGCGAGCAAGGGCCGCAGACCCGCATACACGCCATCGATGTCGGCGGGGGTGAGCGGCGTGACCAGCACCCGGTTCACCCGGTCGAGCAGGTAGTCGATGTCCGCCTTGGTCGCCGCGGGATGCGCGAGGTCCAGATTCCAGTCGGTGTCGGTGGTTCCGATGATCCAATGCGCGCCCCACGGAATCACGAACAGCACCGAAGTGGTGGTCCGCAGGATAATGGCGGAATCGCTGACAATGCGGTCGCGGGGCACCACGATGTGCACGCCTTTGGAGGCGCGCACGTGAAATCGGCCGCGATTGTGCGAGAGCGCCTGCACCTCGTCGGTCCACACACCCGTCGCGTTGATGACCACATGGCCGCGGACTTCGCCGGTGCGGCCGTCCTCGCTGTCGCGGACCTTCACTCCGACGACGCGGTCGGCCTCGCGAAGGAAGCCGACGACCTGGGTGGAGGTGCGGATGACCGCACCGTAGTGCGCGGCGGTCCGGGCGACGGTCATCGTGTGCCTGGCGTCGTCGACGACGGTGTCGTAGTAGCTGACGCCGCCGATCAGCGAATCGGGCCGCAGGCCCGGCGCCAACCGCAGTGCGCCGTGACGAGACAGATGACGTTGCCCTGGAACGGATTTGGAGCCACCCATGGTGTCGTAGAGCACCAGACCAGCCGCCACATACGGGCGCTCCCAGGCACGGCGGGTCAGCGGGTAGAGGAAGCACAGCGGTTTCACCAGGTGCGGCGCCAGCGTGGACAGCGCGAGTTCGCGCTCGCGCAGCGCCTCACGCACCAGCCCGAACTCCAACTGCTCCAGATACCGCAGGCCGCCGTGGAACATCTTCGAGGACCGACTGGAGGTACCGGAGGCGAGGTCACGCGCCTCGACCAAGGCAACACTGAGGCCGCGGGTCGCCGCGTCCAGCGCGATTCCGGCCCCGACCACGCCACCGCCCACCACGACGACATCGAAGTGATCCTTGCCGAACCGCTCCCATGCCGCCGCGCGCTGCTGGGGGCCGAGAAACTGCGATTGCGGATTCTTGGTCATTGCTCGACTCCTCCAGCCGACGACGGCGTCGGGTGTAGACGACGTTGTGGGTCTTCACGGGCACACGATCGAGCTGCTCCGGGTACAGGCTATGCGAGTCGAGGACGAATCCTCGGCCGTGGCGCCCGCCGTGTCGCCGGGGAGCTACCCGCCGGTAACTGAGGTCCACAGTAGTCCGGCGACACCCACCACGCGAGGCAATGCACAGCGCGCTCGACACCCACCGTGTCGCGTCGTTCGACCCGCAGCGCGCACCGCATTTAGTAGCCTGCACGAATGCGTCGCTATGTGGCCGCCATTGATCAAGGCACAACGTCGAGTCGGTGCATCGTGTTCGACAGGCAGGGCCGCGTGGTCGGCGTCGCCCAACGGGAGCACGAGCAGATCTTCCCGCGGCCGGGCTGGGTCGAACACGATCCGGAAACCATCTGGCGCAATACCGAATTCGTCCTCGGTGAGGTTTTGCAGATTACCGGTCTCGGCGCGGACGACATCGCGGCCGTCGGCGTGACGAATCAGCGCGAGACAACGGTGGTGTGGGAACGCGCCACCGGCAAGCCGATCTACAACGCCATCGTCTGGCAGGACACCCGCACCGACCGGCTGGTGACCGAACTGGGCGGCGAGTACGGCGCGACCCGCTATCAGGACCGCACCGGCCTGCCGCTGTCCACCTACTTCGCCGGACCGAAACTGCGCTGGATCCTCGATCATGTCGAGGGCGCGGCAGCACGCGCCGAGGCCGGCGAGCTGTGTTTCGGCACCATCGACAGCTGGGTGCTGTGGAACCTCACCGGCGAGCACATCACCGACGTGACCAATGCGTCGCGCACCATGCTGATGGATCTTCGCACGCTGCAATGGGATCCACAGATCTGCGCGGAATTCGCCGTGCCGCAGGCGATGCTGCCGCAGATCCGCAGTTCGTCGGAGGTGTACGCGGCGATCACGGCGGGCCCACTGGCCGGTATTCCGGTCGCAGGCATCCTCGGCGATCAGCAGGCGGCAACCTTCGGCCAGGCCTGCCTGGCCCCCGGCGAGGCCAAGAACACCTACGGCACCGGCAATTTCATGCTGCTGAACACCGGGACGACGCCGGTGGTCAGCAAGCACGGACTGCTCACCACCGCGTGTTACCGGCTCGGCAACGAGCCCGCGGTGTACGCGCTCGAGGGCTCGATCGCGGTCACCGGCTCACTGGTGCAGTGGTTCCGGGACAACCTCGGCATCATCTCGGCGGCCGAGGAGATCGAACCGCTGGCCCGCAGCGTCGACGACAACGGTGGCGCCTATATCGTGCCCGCGTTTTCCGGGCTGTTCGCGCCGCGCTGGCGGCCGGATGCTCGCGGCGTGATCGCCGGCCTCACCCGCTTCGTCAACAAAGGCCACCTGGCGCGAGCAGTGCTGGAGTCCACCGCATTTCAGACCCGCGAGGTGGTGGACGCCATGCGCGCGGATGCCGAATCCGAACAGCTCGACCTGGAACTTACGACACTGAAGGTGGACGGTGGCATGGTCGGCAACGACCTGCTGATGCAGTTCCAATCCGACATTCTCGACGTCCCGGTCGTCCGCCCGGTGGTCAACGAAACCACCGCTCTCGGCGCGGCCTACGCCGCCGGACTCGCGGTCGGCTACTGGCCGAATACCGATGACATCCGCGCCAATTGGGCGGCCGACAAGACCTGGGAACCGACCATGTCTGCCGAGGACCGCGACCATCACCTGGCAGAGTGGAACAAGGCTGTGGAACGAACCTATAACTGGGCCTCTTGAGCGACCCGAACCGCCAGTGGCACAACCTATTCGGCGGCGAGCAAGCTAATCCAGCCGTGGCATTTCAGATGCAGGAGCCGTGGGCTACCTCGCGCTCTGCGAGGCAACCCACCGCTACGCCGCGGTGATTCGCGCTGATCGTGGACTAGAACTCGGACAACGGCAGAGCGGCGGGCTGGCACCACGTCGTCACCGGCTGGCAGGGCGGCGGCGGAGGCGGACAGTCGGTTGTCACCGGCTGACAAGGACCCGCCGTGGCAATGCTCGGCGCAAGAAACACCATGCCGCCGGCAATCAGCGCACCCGTAATGAATTTCGCGATCATGAATTGATTCCCTCCCTTTGAGATCCGATATGGACGCTACCGCGGCGGTTAACTCCACAGCCAGAGGATCGATCAGCTTGGCAGTCCGAAAGACGATGTGGCAGTCACGGATTCACGACAGCACGTGCCAAGCGGTCGATAGCCTCAGTCAGCGTCGTGGCGTCCGAGGTGGCGAAGCACATGCGCATCGAGTTGCGGTAGCCGCCGTCGACAGCGAAGGCGGAGCCAGGGACGTAGGCGACACCTTCGGCCAGTGCGCGCGGGAGGAGCGCCTGGGTGTCGGTGTCGTCGGTGAAGTCGGCCCAGACGAACATGCCACCGGTCGCGTCGGTGCAGACGATCCGATCGCCGAAACGGTTGCGCACGGCGTGCACCAGGGCCTTGGCCCGGGTGCCGTAGGCGGTGCGGACGTTGTCGACGTGGGCGGTAAGCCAGGTCTCGTCGGCGAGTAGCTCGGCGGCGATCTGCTGGGTGAGTGCCGAACCACACAGGTCCGCCCCCTGTTTCAGCAATTCCACCCCGCGGCAGACCTGGTCCGGTGCAACCATCCAGCCGACGCGCAGGCTGGGTGAGAGGATCTTCGAGGCGCTGGAAAGCCGAATCACGTTGCCCGAGTATGTGGCAACCGGTTCGGGGGCGGGGCTGTCGAACCACAACTCGCCATAGGGATCGTCCTCGATCACCCAGAAGCCGTGCGCATCGGCCAGCTCCGCCAGTTCGCGACGACGCTGTCGGCTCATCGTCACCCCGCCGGGGTTGTGGAAGTTGCTGACGGTGTGCACGAATGCGGGACGTTCGCCGCGCCCGAGCAGCTCCGCGAGCACGTCGACCCGCATACCCTCGGCGTCCAGCGGCACCGCGATGATCCGCGCCCCAGCGGCCCGAAACACTTGTAGCGCACCGACATACGCCGGATCCTCGACAATTACCAGTGCGCCGGGATCCAGCAGTACCTCGGCAAGCAGCGACAGCGCCTGTTGCGAGCCGTGGGTGACGAACACCTCGTCGACCGGGACGACGCGGCCGAGCCGGGCCGACTCCCGCTCGGCGAGTACGGCGCGCAGCGGCGCCCAGCCGGGCGATTCGGTGTACTGCAGGCAGCTCGAATCGCTCAGCGCGGTCTCCGCGGCGGCGGCGATCCGCTCGCGCGGCATCAGCGCGGCATCGGGCAGGCCACCTGCCAGGCCGATCACGTCGGCTCGGGTGGTGAGCTTCAGCAGATCGCGGATCGCTGAGCTCTGCAGACTGCCGAGCTTGCCTGCGAGCGGTGGGATAGTCGGCGGCATGCGCACCTCCGGGGACACCATGGACACGTGACCCAACTGTCCCAGATCAAGTACCAGAATATGAAACTGTTTCCCATATTCTGGGACAGGGTCAACGTTTCCGGACCGCGAAGATCAACTTCCTGCCGTCCCGGTCGACCGTGGTGACTGTTTGCGGGTACACGATGGTCGTGCCGTCGGCATGGCGCGTGGTCAAGTCCACATCGTAGGTGTCAGGGGCGGTCTCGGCGATCAGCACGCAATGCGTGGTGCCCACCGGGATCTCCTCGTTGATGGCCTCCTGCAGGATTTCCGCGGGCGACAAGTACTCCGCATCCGGCGCGAGGTAGCTGCGGGCCCGCTCCCCACTGCGCTGGACGAAGTACGCGTACTGGAAACCGAGAATCGCGCCTGCTCCGCTATTGGTATCACCGGCACCGTTGCCGACGGTCACCTTGCCGTCGTTGCTTGCCGGGCAGCTCAGCGCGGCCGTCGGCGTAACAGGCGGCGGCGCGGCGGACCCGCCGCCGCTATCGCGGTTCACCGCGACGATGGTCGCCACCAGCGCTCCGACGACCGCCACCGCGGCGACCGAGCCGAGCGCGATCCAGCGGCCACGCGAACCCTTTTTCTGCCGATTCGTCGTGAACACCGGGGTCGGGATGGTGGTGGGAGCCAGGCGCTTGGCAATGGGATCGTCCGACCACGACAGGCCCGGCTCGGAAGCCGGCGGCGGCGTCGGGACACCGCCGCCGTCGGCGGGCCGATTCCACCACGTGTCGCGTTCGACACCGGGCGGCGCCGCCGGTGGACCGGGAGCGGTGAGATCTTCGTTCGCATCGACCGGAGGCTGCGGCGCCGGCTGGACCGGCGGCACGGGCGGCGGCGCATCGGGGAAGACCGTGGTGTCGGGCGCTCGATACTGCGCGGGCGGGGGCGGCATCGCCGGCGGTTCGTCCGCCGGACGCCAGATCAGCTCGGGATGATCGGTCGCGGGCTCCGACCACTGCGGCGGTTGACCACTCGTCGGCGGACCGAAATCGTCCACGGGCGGACCGAAGTCACCCATGGGAGGGCCGAATTCGCCGACCGGCGGCCCGAATTCCGATACCGGCGGGCCGAAGTCGCCCATCGGTGGACCGAATTCCGACCTGGGCTGGCCGGATTCTCTGCCCTTCGCATCGTCCTCGGAACCCACACCAAATCCTTTCCCCAGGACACACGTGTGGGGCGGTCGCGAACGACCGCCCCACCCGTCGAATCAGCTCGTGTCAGTACTGGAGCGAGCCACCCCACTGAGTCGTGACACCAGCAATGTTGACCGTCTGCGGAAGCAGTTCACCCGGCTGCACCGGAAGTTTAACCTGCGCTGCCGCCTCGAGGGCAGCCGCGCCACCGGGCTGTGCCGCGATCCAGTGCTCGACGGCTGCCTTCGCCTTGTTCAGCTCGGTGGTGTCGAGAACGACGGTGTTCTTGTTGTCGGCCAGGCCCTCGCCACCGGTGTAGCTGGTGAGCTTGATGGTGTTGGCATCGACGTACTCGACCGAAACGCCGGCCTCGCCCGCACCGGTCGGGGTGTGGTAGCCGACGGTGCCGACATAGCCCGCCGCGTTGTTGAAGTGGTGGGTGTTGGCCGCGAAGCCGGGCAGCGCGCCACCACCGTCGATGTTCGCGCCGAGCTCCGCGTGCGGACCGGTCATCTCGACGACCGGAGCTGCGGGCGCGGCCTGCAGACGCGGCGCCTGCCAGCGCGGCGGCTGCTGCACCAGGGTCTGCGATTCGGGCTGTGCCGCCTCGGCATTCGCCTCGCTGCCCGGTGCGGCGCCGGGAGTGCCCGGCTGGGTCGCACCCGGCTGGACCGGCTTCGCGTCGGTGCCTGCGGGATCTGGCACGACAACAGGCTGAGCGGGCGGCTGCTGACCGGGAACCGGCAGCGGCGCAACCCGCGGGCTGGTCACACCCGGCTGGGTCGGCGCGGCGAGCTTCGGATCCTTCGGATTCGGCATCACCTGGTTGGGGTCCGGCGTGGTGACACCCGGCTGGCTCGGCGTCGGCTTGGACTCCGGCTTACCGGGTTCCGGCTTGGTCTCCGGCTTGTTCGGCTCCGGCTTGGTGGTTTCCGGCCCCTGGTCCGCAGGCGCATCGGTGCCCGGCTGTGCCGGTGCAGGTGTGGTCGGTGTGGTCGGCTCGTTGGGAACTGCCCCCGCCGGCGCCGCGAAGAGAGTGGCCACAGCGGCCGCAGTGGCCAGCGGCAACGATGTACTCGCCATCGCTCGCTGCGCCCGACTCGGCTTACGATGTTTCACTTTTCGCCAATCCCTTTCCCGGGTGCGACCGAACCGACCGCACTCAGTTGTCTCTGGTGAGACGCACGGCCGCCGAACGGCTTCAGGGCCGTTCGCCGTATCCCGTTTGGAAAGGAGCAAGCCCCCCATACAGAAAACCTCGCGACCGCCCGCCGATCGCATCTCTGCGGGAAGTGAACCACATGTGGGCCGCACTGGCAATGCAATGAAATATGCCCAACGCCAGGAACACTCACGCAGCCGCGATCAGCGCTCCCCACCTCGACCGATCCGGGGCCGAGAACCGGCTGTCAGTCCAAGTCGTCGTGGCGCATCAGCAGGCGGGCGGCTTCGGTAACCGAGCCGGTCAGGGACGGGTACACCGAGAAGGTCTGGGCGAGATCGTTGACGGTCAGATTGTTCTGCACCGCAAGGGCAATCGGCAGAATGAGCTCCGAAGCGATAGGGGCCACCACCACGCCGCCGATGACCACGCCGGTCGCGGGCCTGCAGAAGATCTTGACGAAACCTCGTCGCAAACCCGACATCTTGGCGCGCGGGTTGGTGTTCAGGGGCAACATCACCGTGCGGGCGGGCGTCTCACCATTGTCGATGGCGGTCTGGCTCACGCCGACCGTCGCGATTTCCGGGCGCGTGAACACCGCGGAAGCCACAGTCTTCAAGCGAATCGGGCTCACGCCCTCACCCAGTGCGTGATACATCGCGATGCGACCCTGCATCGCGGCCACCGAGGCCAGCGGAAGCAGGCCGGTGCAGTCACCCGCGGCATAGATGCCGGGCACCGAGGTACGCGACACCCGATCCACCCGCAGATAACCGCGGTCGAGCTCGATGCCGACCCGCTCCAGACCGAGACCATCGGTATTGGGCGTCGAACCAACGGTCATCAGCGCATGGGTGCCGGTGACGGTCCTGCCGTCGGACAGCTTGACCACGACGCCGTCGGCGGTGCGCTCCACCGCGTCGGCGCGCGCGTGCTTGACCAGCTCGACGCCGCGCTCGGCGAGCGCGTCCTCCAGCACGAGCGCGGCGTCCGCGTCCTCGCCGGGCAGCACCCGGTCGCGGCTGGACACCAGCTTCACATGCACACCCATTTCGGTGTACGCGGAGACGAATTCGGCGCCTGTGACACCGGAACCGACCACGACCAGCGTCTCCGGCAGCTCCTGCAGGTCGTAGAGCTGACGCCAGTTCAGGATGCGCTCACCGTCCGGCTCGGCGCCGGGCAACACGCGCGGGCTCGCACCGGTGGCGATCAACACCACCTCGGCCTCGACGATCCGCTCCTCACCGCTGTCGAGAATCGCGCGCACCTGATGCGCGGCGAGACCGGTCGCGGCATCGATCAGCTGCCCGTGTCCTGCGAGCACCGTCACCCCGACGGTCTGCAGCTTCGAGCGAATATCCGAAGACTGTGCGAGCGCAAGCGCTTTCACACGGCCGTTCACCTCGGGCAGCTGGATGGTTGCCTGGCTCGGGTCCAGGGTGATGCCCAGGTCACGGGCGCGCCGCAGGTCGGTGCGCACGCCGGTCGATGCGATGAAGGTCTTCGAGGGCACACAGTCCCACAGCACGCACGCGCCGCCGATGCCATCGGAATCGATCAGGGTCACCGATGCGCCGTGCTGCGCCGCAACCAGCGCCGCTTCGTAGCCGGCCGGCCCGCCACCGATGATCGCTATGCGGGTCATGGATACCTCCGCTCGAGCAGTTCGACCGGGATCTCCGGTACCTCGGACAACGTTAGCTGGGGCAGTTTGCCGCTGCTACGCGTGGTTGCGGCCGTAGTGGCGGCGCGCACAACACGGACATCTGCCGGGATGGAGTCGATGTGCGGCGGTTATTGGATACCCTTTGCTGGTGCCGATCTACGCCGCCTACGGGTCGAACATGGACTCGTCTCAGATGCTCGAGCGCTGTCCGCACTCCCCCATGTCCGGTACGGGCTGGTTGGAGGGCTGGCGTCTGACCTTCAGTGGCGACGACATCGGCTGGGAGGGGCCGCTGGCCACCGTCGTCGAAGAGCCGGGGTCCCGGGTCTTCGTCGTGCTCTACGACGTCTCACCGGAGGACGAGCAGCGGCTGGACCGTTGGGAGGGCTCCGACTTCGGAATCCATCGCAAGGTCCGGCTACGCGTCTCGCCGAATCCGGGCAGTGGCGCCCAGCCGATCCTCGCCTGGCTGTACGTGCTCGACGCCTACGAGGGCGGCCTGCCCTCCGCGCGATACATCGGCGTGATCGCGGACGCGGCCGAGAAGGCAGGCGCGCCCGAGGACTACGTGCATTCCTTGCGCACCCGCAACAGCCGCAATGTCGGTCCCGGCAATTTCGGCTGACCCGACGCTCTCTCCGACAAAAGCAGCTGCGGCCGGACCCATTGGTCCGGCCGCAGCTGTCTGCGCAATGTCCGGTCGCTCAGCCCGCTTGCAGCACGATGTTGCTCAGCACGCGGACTCCGACCGCGAGCGCCCGCTCGTCGAGGTCGAACGTCGGCTGGTGCAGGTCGAGCTGTTCGCCGTGACCCGACCAGACGCCGAGCCGCGCCATCGCGCCGGGCACTTCCTCCAGATACCAGGAGAAGTCCTCGCCGCCGCCGGACTGCATGGTGTCGGCGAGCGCGTCCGGACCGATCTCGCGGATCGCGTCCTCGAACATCCGTGTCGACTGCTCGTCGTTGACCACCGGTGGCACGCCACGCTTGTAGTTCAGCTGGTATCGCACGCCGGTCGGGGCGAGCAGGCCGTCCACGATCTCGCGCACCATCGGCTCCAGCAGCGACCAGGTCGCATGGTCGCCGGTGCGAACGGTGCCGGTGAGCATGCCGGTCTGCGGAATCGCGTTGGGTGCCTTGCCCGCGCTGACCGCGCCCCACACCATGACGGTGCTGGTGCGTGGATCGATGCGACGGCTCAGCAGACCGGGCAACCCGGTGATCACGGTGCCGATCGCATAGACCAGATCACTGGTCAGATGCGGACGCGACGTGTGGCCGCCCGGCGAATCGAGCACCAGCTCGATCGTGTCGGCAGCCGAGGTGATCGCCCCGACGCGGATTCCGATGCGCCCGACTTCCAGCCGCGGATCGCAGTGCAGCGCGAAGATCCGCTCCACACCCTCCATCGCGCCGGTGGCCACCACGTCGATCGCGCCGCCCGGCATAACCTCCTCGGCGGGCTGGAACACCAGCCGCACGCCCTGCGGCAGATCGGCGTCGGCGAGCGCGAGCGCGGTGCCGAGCAGAATCGTGGTGTGCGCGTCGTGCCCACAGGCATGCGACACGCCCGGCACAGTGGAGGCGAAGCTGAGCCCGGTGAACTCCTGTAGCGGGAGTGCGTCCATATCGGCGCGCAATCCGATCCGCGGTCCATCCGGTCCGATGTCACAGATGAGCCCGGTGCCGCCCGGAAGCCGTCGGGGCGAAAGCCCAGCCTTCGTCAGCCACGCCGAGACGAACTCGGTGGTGGCGAACTCGGTTCGAGAAAGCTCCGGGTTGGCGTGGATATGCCTGCGCCATTGGACGAGGTCGACCGTGTGCTCGGCCAACCATGTCTCGACCGCTTCCTGCCCGGTTCGCACGGTGTCCGACGATGCGGCGCTCGCCGAACTCTCCGTGGTTGCCGGGGCCACCGCTTGCGGGCCCGACGCCGGGGCCGCCAAACGGCTGGTATTGCTCACCGGATGTCCTCCTGTCGTTGAACGAGCCGTTGCAACAACTTGTCTCTATCTACATCATCGCGAGCGACGGCAATAGCGGTACGCGCGAGCGCTAGTGCGCCGTCGGTGACCGCACGATCCGCCGAGGCGTTGATACTCGCCGCGGCGAAGCCGGGCTGATGTGTCACCGCCCCACCGGCATCTATGCCGATGACCGGATGGATGCCCGGAATGACGTTGGTGACGTTGCCCATGTCCGTACTCCCGAGCGGTCGCTGCGCCTCGAGCTCCGGTGCGATCGGCACCCGGCCCAATTCGACGATCTGCTCGCGATAGGCAAACAGTAATCCCGGATCGGGAGTTAGCTCGGTATATGTCGGCGCAACCGTCCGTATTTCGTGCGTGCAGCCGGTCGCCAGAGCGCCCGCCTCGAAACAATCCGCTGCTCGTTGCATCAAATTGTCGAGAGATGCGGAGTCGGCTGCACGTAGGTAATACAGCAATTCCGCACGTCCGGGCACAATGTTGGGGGCTACGCCACCGTCGCTGACTATACCGTGCAGTTGCTGACCAGGCAGAAGATGCTGTCTCAGCAACCCGAGAGCTACCTGTGCGACCGTCACCGCATCACCGGCGTTGCGACCCAATTCCGGCGCGGCGCTCGCATGCGCCTCGCGCCCGTGGAAGGTCACCGACAGATCCGCAAGGGCCAGCGAGCGCGCGCCGACAATGTCGAACGGGCCGGGGTGCACCATCATCGCCATCGCGATGTCGTCGAAGACGCCGCGTTGCAGCATCAGCACCTTGCCGCCGCCACTCTCCTCGGCGGGCGTCCCGAATACCACGACGGTGATCCCGAGCGCATCGGCGACCTCGGCGAGACCGATCGCAGCGCCGACCGCCGACGCCGCGATGATGTTGTGTCCGCAGGCGTGTCCGATCTCCGGTAGCGCGTCGTATTCAGCGCAGATGCCGATCGTCAGCTCGCCGCTGCCGTAGGTGGCACGGAAGGCGGTCGGCAGGTCGGCAACGCCGGTTTCGATCGCGAAACCGCGCTCGGCAAGCGGCGCGATGGTCTTGGCGGCGCTTCTGGTTTCCTCGAACGCCAACTCCGGTTCGGCATGGATCGCGTGCGACAGGCCGATCAGCTCGGCGGCCGCGGCATGGATCGCGGCATCCGCCGCCTCGACCGCACCCATCCGCCCAGCGTGGTGGTCGCTGCGCGATTCAGGGAGCCCGCTACGCGGTGGTGGCATGGAACACAGTGTCGCACTGCGCCGGTTACAGGGCGCGGGCCGCGTCGGTCCGACTGCTCACATCAGGGCGTGATCACGGGTTATCCGGCGGCGAATGCCAGATTCTCCGGGGTGGTCGGGGTAGCGAGGCCGGCAAGCGCGTTGGCGTGCAGTGCACGCTTGATCACCGGCAGGTTCGGTTTGCGGTTGCCCGCCAGTGCCGCGGCCCGCGCGATGGCAGCCCCCAGCAACGCCTCGGCGTCGGCCTTGTCGTCGACGATGCCCGCGGCGATCGCCTGATCCGCCGAGTAGCGGTGGCCAGTTGTCATGGCCTGCAAGGCGACCTGGTTGGAAAGCCGCTCGGTGAGCAGTGCATTCATGCCGACGGTGAACGGCATCCCGAGGTGCACCTCGGGCAGGCAGTAGAAGCCGCGGTCGGCGCGCATCACGCGGAAGTCGTGCGAGGTGGCGAGCATCGCACCCGCACCGAAAGCATGACCGTTGATCGCGGCCACCGTCGGCATCGGGAAGGCGAGCAGCCGGGTGTAGAGCGAGTGCACTCGGTCGAGGTAGCCGTGGATCTTGTCCAGATTGCCGAACAACCAGTCGGTGTCGAGACCGTTGCTGTAGAACTTCCCGGTCGCGGTGGTCACCAGCGCGGCAGGCCCCTCGGACGCTTCGACCTCATCGAGCAGACCGTGGAATTCGTCGATCCAATCAGGATGGAAGCGGTTCTCGCTATTGGTCTGCCCCTCGTTCCCGAGGTAGACCACGAACACATCTCCTTCACGTGACAGATACGCCATGCGTGCAGCGTATCGGGTGCGGAGCACCACCCCTACTCGCGGGTAGCTTGCGCCGGCGGGGTGCGTGGACACCGCACAGCGCCCAGTTGCGAGCATCACATGAGCACCCTCGGCGGAGCCGCTCTACAAGCCGAGCTCGCGGCCCGTCCCGGGGTACCGAAGCGGTGCACCGATGTCGCGAGCGCCCCGCCGCCCGCACCCACGTGATCCGAGCGACGCGCCGAAGTCACGAGCGTCCCCGCCACAGAGCCGCCGGCCGAGATCGACATCGGAGGCACCGATCACCGCCGCTTCGCGGATGCCGGAATGTGCGAGCAGCGCCGAGCCCGGACGAGCGCCCGTTCACCGCCCACACCCCAATAACCGAATCGGCGCAGCACAGCCGCGAGCCACCCCACCACATACGGGCCATCCGAGCGGCGGCTCGCGGCCAGCACCCACACAACCGATACAACGCACCGAAGTCATGAGCCTCCCACCAAAGCCACAACACAGCGAGCCTTACGAGCGACCGCCCACAGCCAGCACCCACACCAGCGATTGAACACACCAAAGTCGCAAGCTTCCCCACCAAAGCACCCACCACGGAGCGAGCCTTACGAGCGACCGCCCACAGCCAGCACCCACACCAGCGATTGAACACACCAAAGTCGCAAGCTTCCCCACCAAAGCACCCACCACGGAGCGAGCCTTACGAGCGACCGCCCACAGCCAGCACCCACACCAGCGATTGAACACACCAAAGTCGCAAGCTTCCCCACCAAAGCACCCACCACGGAGCGAGCCTTACGAGCGACCGCCCACAGCCAGCACCCACACCAGCGATTGAACACACCAAAGTCGCAAGCTTCCCCACCAAAGCACCCACCACGGAGCGAGCCTTACGAGCGACCGCCCACAGCCAGCACCCACACCAGCGATTGAACACACCAAAGTCGCAAGCTTCCCCACCAAAGCACCCACCACGGAGCGAGCCTTACGAGCGACCGTTCGCGGCCGGCTCGCGTCCGAGCGGCCGAAGCGCATGCGACGAAGTCGCGAGTCTCGGCCGCTCGGACGCGAGCCTTGGGGGCCGCGAACACGCAGCGCCGCAGGCGCTGCAAAACAAACACAGCCGCGAACACGCAGCGCCGCAGGCGCTGCAAAACAAACACAGCTATCGTGACCTTCATGCTTGCCGAACAGGCCGCCGAGGCGATCGCCGAACGTACGGGAGTCAAGCGTCACCGGGTTGCGGTGGTGCTGGGGTCGGGGTGGCAGGAGGCGGCCGCGGAGATCGGGGCGGCGACTGCGTCGGTGCCGATGCCGGAGCTACCGGGGTTCGGGACGCCGAGCGCGCAGGGGCATGTCGGCATGGTTCATTCCGTTGCGGTCGGCGAGACGCCGGTGCTGCTGTTGATGGGCCGCCAGCATCTGTACGAGGGCTATCAGCCTGCTGAGGTCGTGCATCCGGTGACCGCGGCCATTGCCGCCGGTGCGGAGACGGTGGTGTTGACGAATGCAGCCGGCGGCATCCGTGACGGATTGCGTGTCGGTGAGCCCGTGCTGATCGGCGACCATCTGAATCTGACCGGTCGCACGCCGCTGACCGGTGCGACCTTCGTCGATCTCGTGGACGCTTGGGATCCCGAATTGCGTACGTTGGCAAGGGAAATCGACCCGAGCCTGACCGAGGGTGTGTATGCCGGACTGACCGGGCCGCAGTACGAGACGCCCGCCGAGATTCGGATGCTGCGCACGATCGGCGCGGATCTGGTCGGCATGTCGACGGTGCTCGAGGCCATTGCGTGCCGCGCGCTCGGCGCACGGGTGCTCGGCATCTCGCTGGTCACCAATCTGGCCGCCGGTGTCACGGGCGCGCACCTTTCGCATGCCGAGGTGCTCGCCGAAGGGCATGCGGCCGCGCCGCGCCTCGGCAAGCTGCTGCGTGGCGTGCTGGAACGGCTGTAGATGCTGCGCTTCGGCACGGCCGGGCTGCGCGGGCCATTGCAGGATGGGCCCGATGGCATGAATCCGACGACCGTCAGCAGGGCGACGGCCGGTCTCACCGCATGGTTGCGTGACCGTTGTCTCGGTGGCGGTGCGGTGGTGGTCGGTCGCGATGCCCGTCACGGCTCGGCCGAATTCGCGATCGCGACAGCGGAGATCTTTGCCGCCGCCGGCTTTCCGGTGACGCTGCTGCCGCGCCCACTGCCGACGCCGGTCGTCGCATACGCGGTTCGGGAGCTGGGAGCCGTTGCCGGAGTGCAGATCACCGCATCGCACAACCCGGCGACCGACAACGGCTACAAGGTGTATCTGGATGGTGGCTCGCAACTGATCTCACCGGCCGACACCGAGATCGAACGCTGCATCGAGGCGGTCACCGAACCGATTGCCAGGACCTCGGTCACCCCCGCCGATGATGATCTTGTGCGCCGATACCTCGACCGGGTGGCCCAGTTGCCGAAACTCATCGGCGGTCCCGGTGAGCGCTCCGATATCCGGATCGTGCTGACCCCGTTGCACGGTGTCGGCGGCGATACCGCGGTGAAAGCCTTGGCGGACGCCGGATTTGCCCACGTGCACGTCGTCGGCGAGCAATTCGCGCCCGACGCCGACTTCCCCACCGTCGCGTTCCCGAACCCCGAAGAGCCGGGCGCCACCGACCTTTTGCTCGCCACCGCCGAGCGGATCGGCGCGGACATCGCCATTGCCCTCGACCCGGATGCCGACCGCTGTGCCGTCGGCATCCCCGACGGCAGCGGCGGCTGGCGCATGCTGCGCGGCGACGAAACCGGAGTGCTGCTAGGGGATTACGTGCTGCGCACCGCACCACCGGACTCGCTGGTGGCCACCACCATTGTCTCCTCGCGACTACTTTCGAAGCTCGCCGCCGCCCGCGGCGCACGCTATGCGGAAACCCTGACCGGCTTCAAGTGGTTGGCCCGAGCCGGAGACGGCCTGGTCTACGCCTACGAAGAGGCCATCGGCCATTGCGTCGACCCGGCCACGGTGCGGGACAAGGACGGCATCTCCGCGGCCGTCCTCGCCGTCGACCTGGCCGCCCGATTGAAGGCCGTCGGCCGCACCCTGGCCGACGAACTCGACGACTACGCGCTCGAATTCGGCGTACACGCGGTCGATCAGGTGTCGCTGCGCCTTCCCGACGCGGCCGCGGCCGCCGCCGTCGTCGACCGCTTACGCGCCGCCCCGCCCGGCGAGATCGCGGGCGACCCGATGGAATACACCGACCTGCTACAGGCCCGCGGCCGAATGCGTACCGACGCACTGATCTTCGAGAGCGCTACCGCACGCATCGTCGTCCGCCCCTCCGGCACCGAGCCCAAACTCAAGTGCTACCTCGAAGTAGTGCACCCCGCCCCCACCCGCCCCGCCTTGCCCGCCGCCAAAACCGCCGCAGCCCACCACCTCTCCACCCTGCGCACCTTCTGCGAACAGCTCGCCCACTAGCTGCACGCGAGCGCAGTGGAATGGGTGCTCCCACCCCCGAACCAACCACCATTCCACTACGCTCGCCGCCGAGAGTGCGTGGAGCGCAACCACAGCCAGTCGCACGTCGAACCGGGCACGCCACCCAGCTTCAGCCGATCAATTCACAAAGGTGAACTGTTCTGCACACTCGAGGGGGAGGGGTCAGCGCGGGCCGAATTGGCGGTCGCCGGCGTCGCCGAGGCCGGGCACGATGTAGGCGTCGGCGTTCAGGCCTGCGTCTACGGCGGCGGTGACGAGACGGACCGGGAACCCTGAATCTTCCAGTGCGGCAACGCCTTCAGGTGCAGCTACGACGCAGACCGCGGTGATGTCGGTGGCGCCGCGAGCGGCGAGCAACCCCAGGGTGTGGCACATCGAGCCGCCGGTGGCCAGCATCGGGTCGAGCACGTAGACCGGGAGCTCGGAGAGGTCCTCCGGTAACGACTCCATGTAGGGGACGGGCTGGTGGGTCTGTTCGTCGCGGGCGATGCCGACGAAGCCGACCCTGGCATCCGGAATCAGTTCGGCGGCCGCGTCGATCATGCCGAGGCCCGCGCGCAGGACCGGCACCAGCAGTGGCGGTTTCGCCAAGCGCATGCCCTCGACCGGCGCCACCGGGGTGGCCACCTCGAATCGGGCGACGGGGGCTTCGCGCAGCGCCTCGTAGATCAGGATTCCGGTGAGATCACGCAGTGCGGCGCGGAAGGCCGGGTTGGCCGTCCTGGCATCGCGCATCGTGGTCAGCAGGGCGGCGGCGAGTGGGTGGTCCACGGTGTGCGTGTGCATGAGTGAACGATAAGGTTGGCGACGAGTTCGACGTCGAACCTCCGGCGGGGAAATTTTTTCGATGGGGCTGGAACCGATCCGGAAGGCAGCGCGTCGAACTAGGTGGATGACGTACTCTGCCTGGGAAGAAAACAGATGGGGGAAGCACTATGCGAAAGATGTCGGCCGACACCGAGGGCATCGCAGCCTATGGTGCGTCCGCCCACACCATGGCCGCGGAGATGGCGGCGGCCAGTGCGGGCGCGGCGGGCGCCGATCCCGCCTTACTCGGTCCCATCATGGGCTTGATCGGCGGTGATTTCATGGCCGCCTATGCCGCTGCCCATGCCGGGCACGTCGCGGCGATCGGCCAACTGTCGGCCGTGCTGACGACCGTGGGTGGGGCCGCGACCGGCGCTGCTGTCGTCCTCGGCGAAACCGACCAGACCAATGCCGCCGCGATCGACAGCGCAGATTCCGGACTGGGCGAGTGACCCGATGATCGATATCAGCGTGCTGGCCAAGCCACTGCTCGACCTGCTCTCCAGCTTCGGCTCGGGAGTCCTGCCCACCGACGGCCCCTCTGGTCAGCTGCAGTCCACCTCGAGCATCATCGACCAGATCCACGCGTTCGGCCGCAACAGCATCAACAGCATGAACGAGGCGTGGGACGGTCGGGCTGCCGATTCCGCCACCGCGAAGGCGTTGCGTGTGCAGACCTCCGCCGCGACCATCTCCGATCGCGGCAACGACATGGCCACGGTGGTCGATCAGGCTGCCGCCCAGGTCGAGACCGGGCAGAAGGAACTGAGCGCAATCGTCGAGTCGTTCGTGAACACGGCGTCCGCTCTCGGTCCGACCATCGCGACGCCGGAAGGTCTCGCGGTGCTCGTCGGCTCCGCGATCGACCATCTCGGCCAGGGCTTGAACGTGGTCGGGCGGGTGCGCAGCGAACTCGATACCCAGACCGCGAGCATGACCGAATTGACCCCGCCACCGTCGACGGCGCCCGCGACGCTGCCCGCCGGTCTGGCAGGCGGTGCGAGTGCGCTGGCCAGCGGTGCGAGTTCGGGAGCGCAGCAGCTGCTCTCGACGCTGACCAGTGTCGGCGGTTCCGCGGGCAGCATGCTCACCAGCATGGCGACCCCGTCGATGTCCGGCTCGACACCATCCAAATCCGGCTCGTCGCCCAGCACACCTGGCCAGCAGAAACCCAACAGTGGTTCGGCGGGCCAGACGCCGGACGGCAAGGGCGTGAAGGTCACGCTGCCGGACGGCAGCGTCGTCGAGGCGCCGAACGAGCAGGCCGCGCAGGCGGTTCGCTCCGCGCTCGGCGCCGTCGGCACGCCATATGTGTGGGGCGGCACCAGCCCGGGCGGCGGGCTGGACTGCAGCGGGCTCACCCAATATGCATACGGCGAGGCAGGCGTCGAGCTGCCCCGACTTGCCCAAGAACAGGGCAATGGGCACATGGGGGTCTCCCCCGGTGACCTCATGCCCGGCGACCTGGCCGTGTGGGACGGCCATGTCGCCATGGTGATCGGCAACGGGCAGTTCGTCGAGGCGGGTGACCCGGTCCAGATCAGCTCGATTCGAACGGAGAACATAGGCATGGACTTCTACGGCTTCTACAGGCCGACCACATGAGTGAGCGCAGCGAGCAAATCAATGACACAGCGCCATCGGGCATGACCGAGACGATCGCCGGCGAGGCGCAGTCATGACCGAACCGAAGCCCCCGGCCGTCCCCAATGTCACGGTGGCGGCGAGCACCAACCGGTCCGGCACCATCTCGGTGCGCGCCACCGATCAGGGCATGCCGGTGGAGATCAAGTTCGAGCGCAGCGAATACCGTTACGGCGCACAGACTCTGGCGGACGAAATCCTGCGGCTGACGAAGCGCTCCACCGTCGCTGCCCGCGCCCGCAGGCGCGAAGTACTCGCCGAGGCCGGCCTGCCCGCCGACATTCTGGACCGGCTCAACCTACCGACCCGCCAGGCTGCGGTGGACGAACTCGACCGGATCGATGACGCCGACACGGGACCCACGAGCTGGATGAGGCCGGTATGAGTGAGCGAAGCATCGACACCGTCGCCCCTGCGATCATGACGGAACCGAGCGCCGGGGAGGCGCAGTCATGAGCGCGGAGATGGACGCTCTCGTCGCCAACGCGACGCAGAAGTTGGAGGCATTGGAGGCCGCGCTCTACGGCCTCAAGCAGGTGCGCGGCCGGTTCCGCACCGAGGACGGCGCGGTCAGCGCCGAGGTCGACAGCGATGGCGCGCTGGTCGCGCTGACCCTGTCGGAATCGGTCACCACGCTGCCTCCCGCCGAGGTCGGCCAGCTCATTGTCTGGGCCTGTAAGCAGGCCGCGGAGGACGCGGGCACCCAGCGCTCGAAGGTCGTTGCGACACTGAACGAGTCGTTTGTCCCGGCCGCCGAGGGGGCTCAGGGAACAATTGGGGGCGGGCCGGATAGTGCCTGACGCGGAAGGTCGATAGGCTTCCGCTCATGGCTTCTGGAGACATCGTCCCGATCGAGCTCGGCCTGACCGACGGCGATCTCGTCACCCTGTGGGCACCGCGCTGGCGCGATGGTGACGACGAGTGGGAGGCGTTCCTCGGACACGAGGACTCCCTCTACGGTTTCGAAACCGTCGCGGAGCTGGCCGCCTTTATCCGGACCAACTCCGACAACGACCTCATCGACCATCCGTCGTGGAAGGTCGTCGCCGGTCTTTCTGCGGTGGAGCTGGAGCCGGAGGAGAACTTCACCTTCGATCTGGTCGCGGTGCCGGAGCTGGCCGCGGGCGATCCCGATGTCGATACCATCGCGGAGCTGGAAGACACCCTCGCCATGGTCCGCAACATCGGCGAGGTGTGCGAACTGGAGACGGTGACCAAGTTCTTCGGTTCGCACCCCGTCCTCGGCGCGCTGCCGGGTGGGGTGAGCGCCTTCGTCGGACGTGACGGCGAAGATTTGTGGGATCAGATCGGCGCCGCCATCGCCAAGGGCTGGGACGACGTCCTCGATGCCATCGACTCCGTGGTGCAGACCCCGGATGTCGACCCCGAGGCCGTCGCTGTCGCGGAGGCGGAGCTGCTCGCCGCCGAGGAGAACGTCGTCGACGCCGACGACGCGGCCGACAGCGAGGAAGAGGAAGAGTTCGAAACCGTCGACCTCGACGCGGACGACGAAGACGAAGAGGACGAAGACGAGGACGAAGAGGACGAGTCGTTCTGGCACGAGGTCGGCATCGACCCGGTCAAGATCGTCACCGCCGACGGCAACTACTTCACGCTGCGCTGTTACCTCGACGACGAGCCGATCTTCCTCGGCAAGAACGGCTCGATCACCGTCTTCGGCTCCGAGCGGGCGCTGGCTCGCTACCTGGCCGATGACCACGAGCACGATCTGTCGCGGGTGAGCACCTACACCGATGTGCAGACCGCCGCCGTCGACGGCTCGCTCGAGGTCGAGGTCACCGACGAGAATGTCTACGTGCTGCCCGGCCTGGCCGACGATCTGGCCGAGGGCCCGGAGGCGGTCGATGTCGAGCAGCTCGATCTCGCGGTCGAACTGTTCACCGACGCCGCCGACTATGCTGATGACGACACCGTGGAGCAGGCGCTCGCCCAGTCCAACCCGCTCGGCTGGTACGTCTCCTACTTGCTGAACCCGGACCCGAACCGGATGGCCCCCAACCCACCGTTCACCGCCGAAGCCCAGAGCTGGCGGGAGCTGGAGCGCAACTTCGAGAGTCGGCTCGCACCGCAGTGACCGTTCGAACGCTCCAAATTCCCGCTCGATTCAACGGCCCGCCCGGCTCCGGCAACGGTGGCTACGTGGGTGGGCTGCTTGCCGCGCAGCGCGACGATGCCGCGGTGACGGTGATCCTGCGCAGCCCGCCGCCGTTGGACACCGCGCTGCAGATGCGTGCGGGCCGGTTGTACGACGGCGACACCCTGCTCGCCGAATCGCGAGCGGGTGAGTTCGAACGGGACGCCCCGCAGCGCGTGTCGTTCGACGACGCCGAGGCCGCCGCCAGCTCCTACCAGAGCAACGAACTGTTCGCGCACTGCTTCGTCTGCGGCAGCGCTCGCACCGATGGCCTGCGGATTCAGGCGGGCGTTGTCGGCGACAGATTGGTCGCCGCACCATGGGTTCCCGACGATTCGCTGCCGCTGGAGACCGCCGTGCTGTGGGCCGCGATGGACTGCCCGGGCGGCTGGTCGCTGCCGGGGATGTTCGAGCGGCCCGCGGTGCTCGGCTCGATGACCGCCACCGTGCACGCACTGCCCGAGATCGGCGAACGGTGTGTGGCCGTCGGCGAGAATCACGGCGAACAAGGCCGCAAGTCCTTCGCTTCGACGGCCGTGTACGGTGCCGACGATCGACTACTCGGCCGGGCCGAGCAGATCTGGATCCGCCTCAACTGAGCCGGACCGCGCGCGCCCGGCAAGCCGGACCCGCGCGAAAGCCCTTGCCACCCTGGCTATCCGAGCAAAACTGCGTACCCCGGCTTGATGATGTCGTCGATGATGCGCAGACGTTCCGGGAACGGGATGAAGGCCGACTTCATGGCGTTGATGGTGAAACGTTCCAGGTCGCTCCAGCCGTAGCCGAAGGTGTCGACCAGCTTCGCCATCTCCTTGCTCATGCTGGTGTCGCTCATCAGCCGGTTGTCGGTGTTGACGGTGACGCGGAAACGCAGTCGGGCAAGCAGGTCGAAGGGATGCTTGTCCAGCGAGGGGACCGCACCGGTCTGCACGTTCGACGACGGACACAACTCGAGCGGAATCCGCATATCGCGCACATAGTTTGCGACCAGGCCGAGGCTGGCGTCCTCGATCGCGCCCGGCACAGCGATGTCGTCGGTGATCCGCACGCCGTGGCCGAGCCGGTCGCAACCACAGAAGGCGAGGGCCTCGTGGATCGAGGGCAGACCGAAGGCCTCACCCGCGTGAATGGTGAAGTGCGCACTGTTGGCGCGCATGTATTCGAAAGCATCGAGATGTCTACTCGGCGGGAAACCCGCTTCCGCGCCCGCGATATCGAAACCGCCGACGCCACGATCACGGAAACGCACGGTGAGCTCGGCGATCTCCCGCGAGCGCGCCGCGTGCCGCATGGCGGTGAGCAGGCAGATCACCACGATCGGGCGGCCCTCCGCCGCGGCCGCCGCCTCGCCCTCGCGGAAGCCGGCCAGGGTGTGCTCGACCACCTCGTCCAGGGTCAGGCCGCGCTCCAGGTGCTGTTCGGGCGCGAAGCGCACCTCGGCGTACACCACGCCGTCGGCGGCCAGGTCTTCCGCGCATTCGCGAGCGACCCGGCGCAAACCCTCCGGTGTCTGCATCACCGCGACGGTGTGGGCGAAGGTTTCCAGATAGAGCTCCAACGAACCGCTGTCGGCCGCGTCGCGGAACCACGCGGCCAGCGCCGTCTCGTCGGAGGCGGGTAGGTCGTCGTAACCGCAATCGGCGGCGAGCTCCAAAACCGTCGCGGGTCGCAGGCCACCGTCGAGGTGGTCGTGCAGCAGCGCTTTGGGAGCTTGGCGGATCGAGGCAAGGGTCAAAGGCATCGGTCCTGTCATGACCACACGTTAGCTGCATGTCACCGCTGCGGCAGCCCACTTGGTGCGCGTCGTCACTTGTGATTGCCCTCTCGGGCGCGCCGCCGTAGAGACGTCGACCTCATCCTCATTGCTCGAGTGGCCGTTCGCCGCCGGGTGCGGTAATTGGGGCCACGCACCGAAACCGCCGCCGACGTGATGGCGTTCGCGACCGGCCGCATCCGGCATCCGGTTGCGGTGACGACGGGTTCCCTTGGCAGCCAAGGCATTCGACCGATATGCGTGCCAACGTCGGCACATCAGGAGGCCGCCGATGATCATGGTGGCGGAGCAGACTTGTTGTTCCGGGGCCGACAAGTCAGGCGGGCAGCGACGGTGGGCAGCCCGGCAAGCGCAACCATGTGGTCGGCGGCATGGCGATGCCCACGTCGGCGCGGGCGCGGCAAGGCTGGTAGCGACACTCGGTACGGGATCACGGTCGGCCCCGGAGATGCCGATCGAGTCAGTGACCGATTCGTCCGAGAATCAACGGCGTGTCCAGCTTCGGTCCCACCTCATCGATCGTGATAGCTCCTTCCAGCGCCGCGACAGCGCCGGAGAACGCCTCCGGAGTATCGGTATGCAGGGTGAGCACGGGTTGGCCCGCGGTGACAGAATCACCCGGCTTGGCATGCATCTCGATGCCCGCACCGGCTTGCACCGGGTCGCCCTGCCTGGCGCGGCCCGCGCCGAGCCGCCATGCGGCCATACCGACACCCATGGCGTCGAGGCCGGTGAGCACCCCGTCGTGCTCGGCACGCACGATTTCGGTGTGCTTCGCGCGGGGTAGCGGCGCGTCCGGGTCGCCGCCCTGTGCCTGGATCATGGCGCGCCAGTGGTCCATGGCGCGGCCGTCGGCCAGTGCATCGGCGGGGTCGACGTCGAGCCCGGCCTGCGCGACCATCTCCCGAGCCAGGGTGAGAGTCAGCTCGACGACATCGGCAGGACCGCCGCCCGCGAGCACCTCCACCGACTCGGCGACCTCGAGCGCATTGCCCGCGGTGCGTCCGAGTGGAGTGTCCATCGCGGTCAGCAGCGCGACCGTTCGCACGCCCGCGTCGGTGCCGAGTTCGACCATCGCCGTCGCCAATTCGCGTGCGCCCTCGATGGTCTTCAAGAACGCGCCCGCGCCGACCTTCACATCCAGCACCAGCGCGGCGGTGCCCTCGGCGATCTTCTTGCTCATGATCGAACTGGCGATCAACGGAATGGATTCGACGGTCCCGGTGACATCGCGCAACGCGTAGAGCCGTTTGTCCGCGGGAGCCAGATCGGCGCCCGCCGCGCACACCACGGCGCCGATGTCGGGATCTGTCAATATCTCGCGCATCCGCGGCACTGTCACATCGGCCCGCCAGCCCGCGATGGCCTCGAGCTTGTCCAGCGTGCCGCCGGTGTGGCCGAGCCCACGCCCGGACAGCTGCGGCACCGCCGCACCACAGGCCGCGACCAACGGCGCCAACGGCAGCGTGATCTTGTCCCCGACGCCGCCCGTCGAATGCTTGTCCACCGTCGGCCGCGGCAGATCGGTGAAGTCCATCCGACGGCCGGAGGAAATCATCGCGGCGGTCCAGCGCGCGGTCTCGCGCCGCGTCATCCCCCGCCAGACAATGGCCATCGCCAACGCGGCCATCTGCTCGTCAGCCACCGCCCCCTTGGTGAATCCGTCGACCACCCAGTCGATCTGCGCGTCCGACAGCTCCCCGCCGTCCCGCTTGGTGGTGATGATCGAAACCGCGTCCCATGCCGTCACAGCCGCCAGTCTGGCACGGGACACGTTCGAGCCCTGGTTCCTGCCGGTGGCCTCCGATAGCCTCGCCGCATCATTCGTTCGAGGGCTGGGGCCGATAGTTACTGCTGCCCGGCGTCCAGGTCGTCGGGACCGAAGGCATCGGGCAGCAAGGTTCGCAGCGCAACGGGTCCGGACTTGTGGTCGATCAAAAGATCGGCGCCGCCGTGCTCATGGAGCAACTGCCGGCACCGCCCACAGGGCATCAGGATTTCGCCGCGAGAATCGGCCACAGAGACCGCTATCAAGCGGCCGCCACCACCCGAAAATAAGTTACCGATGAGTACGCATTCGGCACACAGGCCCAACCCATATGAGACATTTTCCACATTGCATCCGCTTACAATTCGACCGTCGGCGCTGAGCGCCGCCGCGCCGACCGGGAACCGCGAGTACGGCGCATAGGCGTTGCGCATAACTCGAATTGCATTGTCGCGCAATATATTCCAGTCGATTTCCGACATCGACGACCTCCCGTGAACCAGCCCGAATCAGGCCGCGCGAGGACTGCCGCGCAACCCTTCACGCATCAAGAAAGGTAAACCTAACTCTCCGGAATGTCGCGCAACGCACGGCACGCCGAATTAGTTCCGGCATTGCGAGGGGATTAGAGTCCACAACAGATCGGTTCAGGTTCCCGGCGGCGGGCCCCGCGTTAGCTCTTTGGCACAGCAAAACGCAGCCACCTGGGCATTCGCCCCTTTTTGCATGCCGGCGTCGGATCTGTAACCGGGTCCATCAACGACGTTGGAGGCGACCGCACTCTATGACCACGATAGAAGCTCCGGCACAGCCGAAGCGGAAGACGCTGTACCGAGGCGACCCCGGAATGTGGTCCTGGGCGCTGCACCGGATCACCGGTGTCACCATCTTCTTCTTCCTCTTCGTGCACGTCTTGGACACCGCACTGGTTCGGGTCAGCCCCGATACCTACAACGAGGCGATCGAAACCTACAAGAACCCCATCGTCGCGCTGATGGAGATGGGCCTTGTCGTCTGCGTGCTGTTCCACGCGCTCAACGGCGTCCGCGTGATCCTGGTCGACTTCTGGTCCAAGGGACCGAAGTACCAGCGTCTGATGCTCTGGATCATCCTCGCGGTCTGGTTCCTGCTGGCGGTACCCGCGATCGGGCGTCAGTTCTTCTACCTGTTCACGGAGCACTGATCACTATGAGCGCACCCGTTATCGGTAAGTCCTATGACCGGCCCGCGAGCCTCGATCTGCCGCGGTCCCCGCGGTCGCGGTCGAACGGCAACTTCGAGAAGTACGCGTGGCTGTTCATGCGGTTCTCCGGCCTGCTGCTGATCGTGCTCGTGCTCGGCCACATGGCGATCATGCTGCTGCTCGACGGCGGCGTGAAGCGACTGAACTTCGCCTTCGTGGCCGGTCGCTGGTCCAGCCCGTTCTGGCAGCTCTGGGACCTCACCATGCTGTGGCTGGCTCAGCTGCACGGCGGCAACGGCCTGCGCACGGTGATCGCGGACTACTCCCGCAAGGACTCGACCCGGTTCTGGCTGAACACCGCGCTGGCCATCTCGATGGTCCTCGTGGTTGGCGTCGGCACCTACGTCATCTTCACCTTCGACCCCAACATCAGTTAGGAACAGGCCACCTCCGATGAGTGAGCGCAGCGAACGAATCATCGACACGGCGTGTTTCACACATGCCGGAACTGAGCGCAGCGAGGTGCAGGCATGAGTGAATCGCGGATTCAGGAGCATCGCTACGACGTCGTGATCGTCGGTGCCGGTGGCGCCGGCATGCGCGCGGCGATCGAGGCCGGGCCCCGGACGCGCACCGCCGTGCTGACCAAGCTGTACCCGACCCGCAGCCACACCGGTGCGGCGCAGGGTGGCATGTGCGCCGCACTGGCCAACGTCGAAGAAGACAACTGGGAATGGCACACCTTCGACACTGTCAAAGGTGGTGACTACCTGGTCGACCAGGACGCCGCGGAGATCATGGCCAAGGAGGCCATCGACGCGGTGATGGACCTGGAAAAGATGGGTCTGCCGTTCAACCGCACGCCCGAGGGCAAGATCGACCAGCGCCGCTTCGGCGGGCACACCCGCGATCACGGCAAGGCCCCGGTCCGCCGCGCGTGCTACGCCGCCGACCGCACCGGTCACATGATCCTGCAGACCCTCTACCAGAACTGCGTCAAGCACGACGTGGAGTTCTACAACGAGTTCTACGTGCTCGACCTGGTGCTGACCGACTCCGACCGCGGCCCCATCGCGACCGGCGTCGTCGCCTACGAGCTGGCCACCGGCGACCTCCACGTCTTCCACGCGAAGTCGATCGTCTTCGCCACCGGCGGTTCGGGCCGGATGTACAAGACCACCTCGAACGCGCACACGCTGACCGGTGACGGCATGGCGATCGTGTTCCGCAAGGGTCTGCCGCTGGAGGACATGGAGTTCCACCAGTTCCATCCGACAGGTCTGGCCGGACTCGGCATCCTCATCTCCGAAGCCGTCCGCGGTGAGGGCGGCATCCTGCGCAACGCCAGCGGTGAGCGCTTCATGGAGCGCTACGCCCCCACCATCAAGGACCTCGCGCCGCGTGACATCGTCGCCCGCTCGATGGTGCTCGA
Source organism: Nocardia sp. NBC_00403 (assembly GCF_036046055.1). NCBI lineage: Bacteria > Bacillati > Actinomycetota > Actinomycetes > Mycobacteriales > Nocardiaceae > Nocardia > Nocardia sp. NBC_00403. The sequence goes on along the minus strand of NZ_CP107939.1, from coordinate 2,453,712 downwards.
GGTGCTCGAGGGCCGCGGCGCGGGACCGAACAAGGATTACGTCTACATCGACGTGACCCACCTCGGCGAGGACGTGCTCGAGGAGAAGCTGCCCGACATCACCGAGTTCGCCCGCACCTACCTGGGTGTGGACCCGGTGACCGAGCTGGTGCCGGTCATGCCGACCTGTCACTACGTGATGGGTGGCATCCCGACCAAGATCCGCGGCGAGGTGCTGCGCAACAACACCGACGTGGTGCCCGGCCTGTACGCGGCGGGCGAGTGCGCGTGCGTCTCGGTGCACGGCTCCAACCGTCTCGGCACCAATTCGCTGCTGGACATCAATGTGTTCGGCCGCCGCGCGGGCATCGCCGCCGCGGAGTACGCGCAGCGCTCCGAATTCGTGGACATGCCGGAGAACCCGGCGCAGATGGTGCAGGACTGGCTCGCATTGATCCTGTCCGACCACGGCAACGAGCGCGTCGCCGACATCCGCACCGAGCTGCAGTACACGATGGACATGAATGCCGCCGTGTTCCGCACCGAGGACACCCTCAAGCAGGCCCTCACCGATATCCATGCACTCAAGGATCGCTACAAGCGGATCACGGTGCAGGACAAGGGCAAGCGCTACAACAGCGACCTGCTCGAGGCCGTCGAGCTGGGCTTCCTGCTCGAGCTGGCCGAGGTCACCGTGGTCGGTGCGCTCAACCGCAAGGAATCACGCGGCGGCCACGCCCGCGAGGACTACCCGGACCGCGACGACGTGAACTTCATGCGGCACACGATGGCCTACAAGGAGGGCGCGGAGCTCATCTCCGATATCCGCCTGGACTTCAAGCCGGTAGTGCAGACCCGCTACGAGCCGATGGAGCGTAAGTACTGATGACTGCTGTAGCCGAAGCACCCTCATCACAGAAGCCCGCGCCGATCCCCGAGGGTTCGGTCATGGTCACCGTCAAGGTTGCCCGGTTCAACCCGGAGGATGACAAGGGCGCGCACTGGGAGTCGTTCCAGGTGCCGGTCCTGTCGACCGACCGGTTCCTGAACGTGCTGATCTACATCAAGTCCTACCTGGACGGCACGCTCACCTTCCGGCGCTCCTGTGCGCACGGTGTGTGCGGCTCCGACGCCATGCGGATCAACGGTGTGAACCGGCTGGCCTGCAAGGTGCTGATGAAGGACATGCTGCCCAAGGACGGCAAGTCCATCACCCTCACCGTCGAGCCCATCCGCGGCCTGCCCGTGGAGAAGGACCTCGTGGTGAACATGGAGCCGTTCTTCGACGCGTTCCGTGCGGTGAAGCCCTACCTGATCACCTCTGGTAACGAGCCGACCCGCGAACGCATCCAGAGCCAGGCCGACCGCGCCAGGTTCGACGACACCACCAAGTGCATCCTCTGCGCCTGCTGCACCACCTCCTGCCCTGTGTACTGGACCGACGGCAGCTACTTCGGCCCGGCCGCGATCGTGAACGCCCACCGCTTCATCTTCGACAGCCGCGACGAAGCCGCCCGCGAACGTCTCGACATCCTCAACGACGTCGAAGGCGTCTGGCGCTGCCGCACCACCTTCAACTGCACCGACGCCTGCCCCCGCGGCATCGAGGTCACCAAGGCCATCCAGGAAGTCAAGCGCGCACTGCTGTTCGCCCGCTAGTCCTTCCCGACCGGTTCCGTAAAACGAAGGCCGCCTCCATCGAAAGATGAAGGCGGCCTTCGTCGTTCCCGTAAGCGGGCCGCTCTCCACAGCGGGAACAAGGGATTCGGGCGGCGCGGAACCGACGGGTATCGCCTCCCGCGCCGCTGGTCACGGCAACTGCTGTAGCCCGGCGGCGGTGAGCAGGTACTCGGGGGCGCTGGTCCCGGGGTCGGCCCGAACCAGTTCCACCAGGGCGGATCCCGCTATCTCGGGGGTCAACAGGTCGCCCGATGCCTGCAGGAATTCCTCTTCGGTGCGACCGCTGCGGGCCGCGTAGGCCCGAAAGCCTCGTCTGCCCACGTCTCCGTGTGGAGTCATCCTGGGCATGATCGTCGTCACGGTGATGTCCAGGCCGGCACGGCGCGATTCATCTTGTGTGTACGCCGCGATGAAACGCTGAGTGGCCTTGGACCCGGCGTAACCACCGCTGGCAGGTGATCCGTTGATGGCGGCACCGCTGCTCACCACCACCACCCTGCTGCCAGGCGGCAGTGGCTTCAGCAGTGCCTCCCGAAGCCAGGTGAACGCGATCTTGACGTCGGAATGCCAGTTCACGGAGAAGGTTTCCCACGTCTGGTGCTGGAGCGGACGCATGACCGGGTTGGCGCCGGCGACCAGGATGAGGACCTCCGGCTCGTATCGGTCCAGCAAGCTCCATGCCGCCGTCGCGTCTGCCGCATCCGCGGTTTCGGTCCGAACGCCGGCATTGGTCGCGGCCAGCTCGGCGAGTTCAGAGCCGGTCCTGGCGACGGCGACCACGGGAGCACCCGCCTCGGCGAATGCGGCAGCGATCCCTCGCCCCAGGCCGCGACCGGCGCCGACTACGAGTGTGGTCCGGCTCGACAGGTCACTCATGGCCCGACCGCCCAGTCCCGGCCACGATCAGGTTCCGCAAACTGCCGTTGATATAGGAGCCCCACGCATCCGAACAGGCATCGAAGCATTCGTACTCCGGGACCAAACCGAAGTGCGTGAAGCGAACCTGTGTCCCTTCATCTTTCTCGGACAGCTCGAAAGAAATCCTTGTGCCCTTCCACTCGGTTCTGTCTTCGACAAAATTTGGGCCGCCTTCGACAACAAGCCACACGACCCGTTCGCCGGGGATGGATTCCGTAATCCGCTGCTTGGAATGGTGTAAATCTTGGTAGCGGTAGGTGAACTCATCGCCGAGTTCGCTGGTACCGCCTTCGATCTCCCCCGGCCACCAGCCGCGAACGTTGGTGATGGCACTGAATACTTCTTCCGGTGTTCGATCGACCGTGAAGGTGGTTGTGTAGCTTTCCGCATTCATGGTTCGCTCCATTTCCTGGTCGTGCCGGGTGTTGTTCATGCCACAACGGGTGTTGCGACAAAAGACGCGTTCTGACGCTCGAGCGCTTTGGCGGCACCGCCGAGCCAACCCTCGGCCACGGACGCCGACATCGGATCGGGGAAGATGTCCTCCTCGCCCTTCTCCAGTCCGTCGAAGATGCCTCGTGCCGCGGACTCCGGCGCGGCCTTCGGAATGTCGAAGGCCGCGTTCATGTCCGTGTCGACGGGGCCGGTCAGGACGGCATGAACGCGCACGCCCTGACCTGCCAGCAGGGCGCGCAACGATTGCGACAGGGAGAACGCGGCCGCCTTGGAGATCGAGTAGGCCGGAATCACCGGCAACGGGGCCAAGGCGGCCAGCGAAAGACCATTGACGATGGCGCCGCCAGAACGGGTGAGCAGGGGCAGGAAGGCCAGGGTCACGTCATACATGCCGTAGAAGTTGACGGCGAGGGACTGGTCGATCGCGGCACGATCGCTCACCTCGTCGTACAAACACACGCCCGCGTTGTTGATGAGAATGTCGAGGGATTCGACGCTCTCGACAGCTGCGCGAATCTGCTCGGCGTCTGTCACGTCGAGCGTCAGCGGCGTGACGCGCGCGTCCGGGTGGTCCATGGGCTGGCGTGTCCCCGCGTACACCCGCCGGGCGCCTCTGCGCAGGGCCTCCTCGACCAGCGCCTTTCCGATACCGCGGTTGGCACCGGTCACCAGCACCACTTTGTCGGCGATTGTCATCCAAACTCCTAGCAACGAATCACACTGTCGAAGAGGTAGACACCACGCCGTCGAGAAACTGGGCGCGCCGCCACCGCCCAGTTCGCGACTCGGCCGGTGTCTATACAGAGGTCGACTAGGAGAGCTGGAGAAAGATGTGACGCGAGGGTGGAGTGATGGCACGTGGTGAGCGCCGACTTGATCGCCAGGGCGCGGGCCGGAGACGGCGCCGCGTTCCGAGAGCTGACCGAACCGCACCGTCGCGAACTGCAGGTGCACTGTTACCGCATGCTCGGGTCCTTCCAGGACGCCGAGGACGCACTGCAGGACACGCTGCTGGCCGCCTGGCAAGGCCTCGACGGGTTCGCGGGCCGCGCCTCGATCCGCACCTGGCTCTACCGGATCGCCACCAACCGCTGCCTCAACGCGTTGCGCTCGGCCAGCCGACGCCCGGCCAAGGAGTGGGACATTCCCGGAGTTGAGCCGCCGGAGCCGAATCGGCTCGGCGAAGTCGTCTGGCTGGAGCCGTATCCCGATGCTCTCCTCGAGGGCGGGATCGACGTGCCCCTCGGCCCGGAGGCGCGTTACGAACAGACCGAATCGATATCCCTGGCCTTCGTGACCGCGCTGCAGATCCTGCCTGCCCGCCAGCGGGCCGTCCTCATTTTGCGAGAGGTGCTCGGATACCACGCCGACGAGGTGGCCGACATGCTCGATGTGACCGTCGGTTCGGTCAACAGCCTCCTCAAACGAGCCCGCGCGGGCCTTCAGCAGCGGCTGCCGCCGAGCGAGGATCCGGCGCCCGCGCCGCACTCACCTGCCGAGCAAGCACTCGCGGCAAAGTTCGTCAGCGCCTACCAGGCCGGCGATATCACAGCGCTTGTCGCACTGCTCACCACCGATGTCCGCGTCTCCATGCCGCCGATTCCCCTCGAATACCACGGCCGTGACGCCGTGGCCCGCTTCTACGCCAGCATCATCGGCCAGGGCCGGACCTATGACTTCGTGCCGACGCGGGCGAATGGTCAGCCTGCCTTCGGGGCCTACCTCCGCGCTCCCGACGGCATCCGCCACGCGACCGGCATCATCGTCCTCACCCTCACCGGCGACCGGATCTGCGCCATCACCCGATTCGACAACAGCGTGCTCCCACGGTTCGGGTTGCCTCGATCACTCCCCAACTGATGCTCGGCATTCACCAGAGGCCGGGGACGACGCGTCCGGTGTCGGCTCGGTAGGTGTCGTAAATTCGGCCGAGTATCTCTGATAAAGCCGTCCCTGCTCCACCCCCTGCGCAGGTCAGCCGAAGCTGCCGGTCGGCGGCTTGCCGGTCACATCGACAATGATCACCTCTGTCGTCGACGCATAGTCGTGGTTGCCGGTCGGGCGCGACCAGGCGCATGCACCACGCACTCGCACCTGTCCGGTCGGGAGCCCGCCCAGCGAGGACTGGACCGTCTGACCCGCTTCGGCGAAGGAGGTGGGGTTGTTACCGCCGAATATCTCTCCAGTGGCTTCGTTGAACGCCCAGCAGACGCCCCGGTCGTTCGGGTTGTGGAATGTCGCCGATACGGTTCCGGGCAGGGTGAAGACCTCGATCGTCGGGGGTTCAGCCCCCGGTGCAGCGGTGGCAGTGGCGCCGAAGGCGAGTGTTCCCGCCAGTACGGGTAGGGCGAGCAATCCGGCCAGTCCGAGTCGTCGATTGGTCATGATCGCCATCCTGCCATCGGCCCGGCCGGTCACAGCGATGCAGGCCGCTGTCGCTCACCACCGTGAAAGGCAAATCCCCTGGGCTACATCTGGTTTCCCGTCGATCCCGCGATCGACGGAATAGATCCCAGCGATGGGGAGGTCTCAGTCTGGTTGTGGCCGGACAGCATCCGGGCGGGGTTGTGTTGCAGCAGTGTGTTGATCAGGGTGGGGTTGATTCCCTGCGCGGTGAGCATGTCTGCGAAGACGGTCGGGACGAACACGAATCCGTTTCCGCCGTTGCGGGTCCACATTTGTTTGAGGAAGACGTCGTGGCTGAGCAGGATTTGATCCTGATGCCGTGTCACGAGGTCCGCGACCGCGGCTGCGATGAGATCGGGGTCCGGTGAGCGGCCTTCGTGGGGGAAGATGATGTCCATGCCGATCATGTCGAATTCGAGCCAGACTCCGCGTTCGGCGACGCTGAGCTGGTAGGTGGTGTCGGCGGCGGACGGGTCCATGTGGGCCAGGACGACCCGTTGTGGTGCTACCCCGATCTGGTCGAGCACGATGTCGAGTACCTCGTGTGCGCGTCGCTGCCAACCCGGGAGGTGGATCATGAGGGCGCGGGTGGGATGGTCGAGTTGTGCCAGCGCTGCGGCGCGCAGCGAAGCGTGTTCGGCTGGGGTGAACCCGGGGGAGACACCGATTTCGCCGATGATGCCGGGTTTCACACTGTTGGGTCCGACGCCGTGGGCCAGCTCGTCGGCGATGGCGTAGGCCAGTGCATCGACGGTGGTGGCTGTGATCCGTCGCCCTTCGAATTTCTCGAGGTATGCCCCGCAACCCATCACGATATTCAGCCCTGTTCGCCGCGCGGTCTTCACGAGAGCGTCCGGGTTGCGTCCGATGGCGGCGCTGGATGTGGCGTCGACGATGGTTCTCCCGCCGACATCGGCGAACTTGGTGATCTCGGCGACGACTTCGTCAACGGGTTTGGCGGTCAGGTTGTCGAGGCAACAGTACGGGTCGTGGCGCAGCGCCCACGCGGCAGCGGCGGCGACGGTGCTTGTGGTGAGGAATTCGGTGAACTTGTGGCTCGGTTGATCGCGAGCACCGGCCAGGTCGTTGAACAGGTGCTCGTGCGGCAGCACGATCCCGAGTTCGCTCACCGGAACGGGGCCGGTGACTGTCTGCACAGCGGTCACCGGGCTGCTCCTGCGCGGTGGCCAGTGGTGCGCGCCGGAATCGCGGCGATCCCGGCAGCAGCGAGCGCGAGGACGGTCCCGACCACTGTCACGACATGAAGCGACGCGTAGGTTCCGGGCACGACTCCGTTGAACAGCAGTGAGCCGAGTAGCTGGCCTGCGATCGAGGCCAGGCCGAGCAGCAGCAGCCCGAGGCCGCGCACCAGCAGCGCCATCAACCCGATGGACAACAACCCGAGTGCTCCGCCGGTGTACATCCACCACACGGCTGGCAGGCTGAAATGCGCCGTCCCCACGGCCAATCGGATCAGCAGACCCGCCGACAACACGCCGAAACCGACAAGAAAGTTGAAGGCTATCGCGACGATCAGTGATCCGCTGTGCCGGGCCACCGCCGCATTGCCGGCGGGCTGCCATCCGGCCAGCAGGCCCGCACCGAAGGGCAATGCCGCAAGAAAGATCGCATGCGGTACATGGAAGTTCGGGGAGATCGCCACAGCGGTCGCTACCACGGCCAAGCCAGCTCCCAGGATCCGAACACCGGACAGGGTCTGCGGTACCGCCGTCGTGACACCGATCCGGTCGCAGACCACGCCGGAAATGATCAGTCCGCAGATCAACGAGATCTGGAACACGGCCACACCGAGCGATCCCACCGAGACACCTTCGGACAGCACGACCGCCGCCCCGCACAAGCCCGCGAGGTAATTCCACCAGCCCAGGGTGCCGCTCCGCATGAGCTGGGGAAGCCGCAGCGCCTGGGCACGCCATCGCCGATGAGCACCCACAACAGCGGTCATGATCAGCAGCCCGGTACCGAAGGAAACGACCGCGGCAGCGTTTCCGTCCCCCACCGTGCTGCCTAGCGCCCCGTTGACAGCCGATTGCAGCGGACTGAGCGTTCCCGCTGCAACCGTCGCGACCAACAGAACGGCAACACGAGATGCATTCCGCACCACAACACTCGGATTCGCAGGTACCACAACAGATTTGGCGTGCTCGGACACAGATCGGTCTCCCTTCGGGTGATCGTTCATGATCGCCCGCGCCCCATCCGGGCCGGCTTCAGCGCATTCCCATCGACGGGTGGCCACAGACGAGCCGGCGTCGCCAAAACGCGATCTCGGTTCGCTCAACTCCGACCTGTCGGGCTACGTACTCGATTGCGTCATCAGGGATCTCGCTGCGCCCCCAGGGAACCGGGCCCGCTCGGTATAGAACCGCAGCATCAGGGCGAACCCAAGTTTCGCTGCGCCCCGCTTGGTGGCAACCAGCCTCAGTTCCTTACCGACCAGCGTTTACTGGTCGATCAGCTCATCCTGGTCGAGCTCCCTCATCACGCGCGAAACCTACACTGCACAGACCCTCCGGCAACTGGGTTTTCGGAGCCTTCATGTACCAGGTGACACGATCCTTAACGGCACCCGTAGTTCTCGTTCCGCACGGACACAGAGAAACCGCGGATCACAAGCCTTTCGGGCGAAATCGAATCGACCAACGCGGTATCGGCGCCAGCCGATACCGCGTTCGTCGTGCTGGGGTCCGGAACTGTGGCGCCAGGTCGCTATTCGCGATCACCCGATGCCTTGGCTCGATCCACCGCGGCACTGCGGCACCGCGGGCACGGGACGGTGAGACCGGTCGAACGGCAGGCGGCATACACCGCCGTCAGGCTCCGATACCCAATCGCTGTGCCGCGATCGCCAGATCCTTGTCACCGCGACCGGACAGGCCGAGCACGATCACCGAATCCGCAGGCAGCTCGCCGTCCTCGGCCATTTCCATCAAATGCCCCACGGCATGGGCGGATTCGAGGGCGGCGATGATGCCTTCACTGCGACCGAGTGCCTGCATGCCCCGCAGCGCTGCTTCGTCGTTCGCGGCTCGGTAGGTGACACGGCCGGTGTCCTTGAGGTAGCTGAGTTCGGGACCGACGCCCGGGTAGTCGAGGCCCGCCGCGATGCTGTGGGTTCGGCTGATCTGACCGTCTTCGTCCTGGAGGAGATAGCTGTAGGCGCCGTCCATTTCGCCGGGGCTGCCCGCGCTGAGACTGGCCGCGTGTTCGCCGGTCTCGATGCCCCGGCCTGCGGCCTCGACACCGATCAACCGGACCTGCGGATCGTCGGCGAACGAGTGGAACAGACCGATGGCGTTGCTGCCGCCGCCGACGCAGGCCATGACGTAGTCGGGCAGTTGCCCTTCCGATTTCAAGATCTGAGCCCTGGCCTCGATGCCGATCACCGTTTGAAAATCGCGCACGATCTTCGGGTACGGCGCCGGGCCCGCCGCCGTACCGAAAAGGTAGTAGGTGGTCTCCACGTTCGCCACCCAGTCGCGGACCGATTCGCTGATCGCGTCTTTGAGCCTGCGGCTGCCGGTGTGCACCGCGCGCACCTCGGCGCCGAGCATGCTCATCCGCACCACATTGGATGCCTGTCGTCTCATATCGTCGGCGCCCATGTAGATCACGCAGGTCAGGCCGAGCATCGAGCACACCGTCGCGACCGCGACACCGTGCTGGCCCGCACCGGTCTCGGCGATGATCCGGCTCTTGCCCATCCGTTTGGCCAGCAGTACCTGCCCCAGCGCATTGTTGATCTTGTGTGCGCCGGTGTGTGCCATGTCTTCGCGCTTCAGATAGACCCGCAGCCCCGGCACCGCAAGCGATTCGGCAAATCGCGGCACCTGGTGAAACAGCGTCGGGCGGCCGACCCGGTCGCGCAGCAAAGCCGCGAGCTCGTCGACGAAGCCGGGATCGATGCGGGCAAGACTGTAGGCCTCGTCCAACTCCAGCAACGCGGCCATCAGACCTTCCGGAACGTACCTACCGCCGAATTCGCCGAACCTGCCGTGATCGTCCGGAAATACCCCATGCTGATAGGCGTTTCGTGCCGCGAAGTGGTCAATAGTCATCAGCACCAACGCTTTCGCTGTCGAGGATCCGGCACCGAGTCTGTGCTACTGAGACGAGCGTTCGGCAACGGCCTGGTAAACACTCGGTCTAACCCAGATCCTCCAGCTGAGCAACCGACCGGTTTACCGGGACTGGGAAGCCCTCAGCTGCGAGTGAGCGCCGGAACGCTCGCCCACCGCTCCCCCGCGATCACCACGTGCGCCAGAAATCGCAAGCCGACAGTCGCGGCGGCTTCGGTGAGCAACGACGTGGCACGCCGGTCGTCGAAGCTCGGCGCCGGGTCGCCGGAGGGGTGATTGTGCACGAGGGCGAACGCTCGACCGTCGTGACGCAGCACAGTATTGAGGATTTCGCGGACCGGGACAGCCACCTGGTCGATAGCGCCCTCCGCGACGAACACCTTCTGCCGCAATCGATTCTGGACATCGCAGACGAGCACGAGGAGCCGCTCGACACGGGCGCCCGCGAACAGCGGCCCGGCGACCCGGACGACATCCGCAGCGCCGTCCAAACGACATACGACCTCAGGGCTGTTCCGCGCTCGCGAACCGAGGTGGAAAGCGGCAACCACCGCAGCGGCCTTTGCCACGCCCACTCCGGTGCGGCGGGACAGTTCCTCGGGGCGCGCTCCGGCCAGGCCGGTCAGTCCGCCGTATTCGGCGAGCAGATCGATGGCCATTTCCAGCGCACTCTCACCGCACCGACCCTGGCGAAGCAACAACGCGAGCAGCTCGCCGTCGCTGAGCGCCTGCGGACCGAGCGCGAGCAGCCGCTCGCGTGGTCGTTGACCATAGGGCAGGTTGGCAATGGGTACCGACATCAGATCCCCCTCGAACGCGGTGCGATCCTCGGATCATGCCAGTGCTCACCGACATGTTGCCCACTGCCGATACCTGCCGGGATGCGGGACAGTCACTCCCTGATCGATCCGGTACCGTCCGCCACACCGGCTGGACGTCTACTTCCTTCGCGGCGACCGAACTCCGCCGCCCGCGCCCGGGCTAGCCGTCGGCCACAGTGATGACTTCCGGTCCCGGCAGAGCGGACAACACACCCGCGGCCAGCCGCTCCAGATGATGAAGCTGTCGCTCGTGCACCACAATTCGGCGCAGGGCCTCGTTGATGGTGGCGTTGCTGGATGAGGTGCCCATGATAGAGGCGGCCGCGGCCAACAACTTCTGGTCGAGATCGATCCGCACGGTTCTCATGCGTCCTCCTTCGTACATTCGCCATCTTGCGTCATAAAGGATGATCATGTCCGGTGAATCGCACATAGTCATCTGCCGCGTCAGCCCGCAGGGCCGGTGCGTGCACGAGCAATCGCGGCTCCGGTCACTACTGATCAGAAACACCTCCCGAAGCCACCATCGGCGCCGGGAAGAGCGTCCCAAAGCCCTCCAGCTAGGCAATTTGCGCATCTGCATGGGCTTTTGTTGTCGGAGGGCCCAAGCAGTGCTTGCCTGGAGGCATGTTCACCGAGGCTCAGCTGTATTCGCCCGTGACCCGCAGCGGCGCGGGCGACGTAACGGTGCACCTGAGCGATGAGCACCCCGGCGTGCACGACCCGGACTACCGGGCACGCCGGAATGCGATCGCCGCGCAGGCGCTGGACTACGCACCCGGCAAGCCGGTGCCGCGGGTCGACTACACCGCAGAAGAACAGGAAGTGTGGCGCATCGTCTCGGCCGAACTGGCCCGCAAGCACGAGCGGTACGCCTGCGCGGAAGTCCTGGAGGCCTCGGCTCGGCTCGGGCTCCCGCAGGACCGCATCCCCCAACTCGACGAGGTCTCCGCCGCGCTGACCCCGCTGACCGGCTTCCGCTACGTCCCGGCCGCAGGGCTGGTGCCGCTGCGCGAGTTCTTCGGCTCCTTCGCCGATCGCACCTTCCACTCCACCCAGTACATTCGGCACCACTCGGCTCCGCTGTACACCCCGGAGCCGGACGCCATCCATGAGATCATCGGTCACGCCAACCAGATCGCCAGCCCGCGTTTCGCCGCGATCTACGAGGCGGTCGGCGCGGCCGTCGCCCGGCTCGGCACCGATACCGCGTTGAAGTTCCTCGCCGATGTCTTCTGGTTCTCGATGGAGTTCGGCGTGGTCCGCGAGCACGGCGAACTCCGGTGCTACGGAGCCGGACTGCTGTCGTCCTACGGCGAGATCGAAGAGTTCCGCCACGCTGATCTGCGCCCGCTCGACGTGGTCGCGATGGGCACCGCGACCTACGACATCACCCACTACCAGCCCGTGCTGTACTGCGCCGAATCGGTGTCCGAGATCGAGGATGTGATCGGCGGCTTCTTCGCCACCATGGACGACGACACTCCGCTGCGAGCCGCGGCCCATTCCCGTTGAAATCAGCGGGTCGGTGTGGGTCCCGAACCCGCCGACACATGGAAAGCATTCACCCCCAACGGTTTTCCACCGATGACACTGTGACATTACACAAGCCGTGACATCGTCCCTGGCCACCGCTGCGCGCCAGGGGTCATTGCCGTCGCACGCCCCGAAACATGCCGAGACAACCGATCGAGCGGCTGTTACCTTCGACGCGTTGATCGCACGCGAAAGGGGCGGGAAGCCGAAATGTCCGTTGATACAACAGATTCCACACCTGAGGCAGAAACACCACTGTGGCTCCAAGGCCGCGATGCCGTGGTCGCGGCGACGCCCGCCGAAGACTGGCGCGGCGCGCCGCCGGACTACCACCTGACCAATCAGATCGTGCCGCGCGAGCGCACCACCAACCACGAGGCGGGCTCACTGGAGGCCATCGTCGAGGACCTGGTGCGGGTGTTCGAGATGGAGGTCTCGCACAAGAAGGATCCGGCGACCTGGGTTTCGCTGGTGGCAGCGCACTACCGCGGCCGGGTGAACGGCGGCCCATGGCAGAACGCCGAGGAGTTCGCCAGGATCGGCAGCTACAACATCCTCATCGGCGACAACCCGTACTACGAGGTGGATGCCGAGACCTTCGAGTCCTCGCACCAGACGTTCCACACCGCATTCCCGAACGGCTTCTTCTGGGAGGTCCTCGAGGTACTGGCGGGCCCGCCCGCCGTCACCTTCCGCTGGCGCCACTGGGGCAACTACGACGGCGCCTACAAAGACCACCAGCCGACCGGCGAACAGATCGAGATGTTCGGCGTGACCATCGCCAGGGTCTCCGACGATCTGCGCATCCTCGAGCTGGAGCACTTCTATGACAACAACAAGCTGCTCGGCCCCCTGGCCCACGGCTGCCCGGTGACGAAGTCCTCCTAGTTCCGCGCAGGCACGTCAGGGCCGCTCGGTCGGCTGATTCTTGCCGAGTGGCAACCCTGCCTCGAGGAAATCCAGTGCGCGAGTGAGGTTCTCGGCGTTGAGGGGGGATGTGGTCCCGATCGCCAATGCGGCGCCCGCGATCGCACCCGTCGCCACCCGCACCTCGAAGTCCATCGGGTCCCTGCCCATCCGCTCGGCCAGCATGCCCGCCATCAACTCGATACTGCGCTCGAACTCGGCTCCGATGGCCGAACGCAATTCGGGCACGTGATAGAGCAGCGCCTGCCGCTCTTGCTCGAACGCCACCTCCGCCTCGGGCAGATTCGCGAACACCCCGGCGGCCGCATTGCGGAAGGCGGTCAGTGGCGGAACGTCCAGCGGTTGCGCTCGCAGCGCGTCGATCATCAGTGGATCGAGGTCGTCGGCGAGCACCAACTGATCCTTGGTCGGGAAATAGCGGAAGAAGGTGCTCGGCGAGACCTCGGCCGCCGCGGCGATCTGCTCGATCGTGGTCTCGCCGTAGCCCTGCTCACGGAATAGCCGGAACGCTTCGACACGAATCGTCCGGCGGGTCCGTTCCTTCTTCCGCTCCCGCAGTCCGGGCACAGCGGGCCCGTCACCGGGTAGTTCAACCGACATGTGTCGATTCTGTCGCATCGACGTCGGCGAGCGCCGAGGGCACCGCTTCGGCGGCTGGGACCGCGACCGATCGACGCGGCAGCACCCAGAGTGCCAGCGGGACCGCGACGGCGCTGATGGCCGCGCACACCCACAGCATCGCTCCCATGCCACTGACGAATGCCGACTCCACGTGTTCGAGCATGGCCGCTTCGCCGGTCGACTTTGCCACGGCAACACCGGAATTCACGCTGTCGCTGATCGGGTCGACGTTCAGGTCGCCGAGTTCGCTGCGGTAGACGGTGGCCAGCACCGTACCGAGCAGCGCCACCGCGATCGTGCCCGCCGCTTGCCGCAACGCTTGCAACAGTGCCGAGCCCATGCCCGCGCGGGCCACCTCGAGGTCGTCCATCGCGACCGCCATGCTCACCGGCAGACCGAGCCCCATGCCCGCACCGACCAGGCCGATCCAGACGGCGGTGAACCAGTACTCGGTGCCGACCGAGGTCAGCGCGCCGAGACCGAGGCCGAGCGCGAGCACCACCATGCCCGCCGCCACCATCAGTCGCACACCGAGCTTCGGCAGCAGCCGGTCACTGAGCCGCGATCCGACCAGCAGGCCGCCGATCAGGGGCAGCAATCGCAGTCCGCTGCCGAGCGCGTCGGTGCCGAGCACGGCCTGGTAGTACTGCGGCACGGTGAAGAACAGGCCGAACATCCCGAAGGTGATAAGGACGGCGAACACCGCGCCCCAGCGGAAGCCACGGCTGGTGAACAGGCCGAGATCGATCAGCGGGAAGGCCGTCCTGCGCTGCCATCCGATGAACAGCGCGAGCACAATCACACCGGCGATCAGCGCGCCCCAGCCGAGCCCGTTGCCCCAGCCCTCATCGCCGAGACGAATGAATCCGTAAGTTACACCGAGCATTCCGGCCACGGACAACACCGTGCCCGGCAGATCCAGCGGAAGCCGGTCGGGGTTGCGTGACTCCGGAACCAGACCCGCGACTGCGACCGCGCCGAGCACGACCATCGGGACATTGATCAGGAAGACCGAGCCCCACCAGAAATTGTCGATCAGCCAGCCGCCCAGGATCGGACCGAGCGGCAACCCCAATGCCGTCGAGGTGATCCAGATATTCATGGCCCGCGCCCGCTCGGCGGAGTTCGGGAACAGCACCGGCAGCACGGCCAACGACAGCGGCATCATGGCCGCCGCCGCGACACCGAGCACCACCCGTGCCGCGATGAGCTGACCGGCGGTCGCGGCGAATGCGCAGGCCAGCGAGGCCGCACCGAAGAGGACCAGCGCCCCGAGCAGGATTTTCTTGCGGCCGTACCGATCCCCGAGCGCGCCGGCGGGCAGCATCACCGCGGCCAGCGCCAGCGTGTAGGAGGTGCTGAACCATTGCAGCGCACCGTTATTCGCATTCAGGTCGACAGCCAGCGTGGGTAACGCGACGGTCAGCACCGTGATGTCGAGGCCGATGGTCAGCATGGCGACCGCCAGCGCACCGAGCGCCAGCCAGCGGCGGGTCGAGTCCGTATTCATAAACGCTCCATTAAATGGTAGTTACATCTTTTTGATAGTAGCTCTCATTTACTAGTGTCTGTCAATACCTGGGGCGGCGCGCTGACACACTCCGCGCGGTCCGGCGAGTCATAGCCGAACCGAGCCCGCCTGCGCCCATTAGGCTCTCTGCCGATGAGCATCCGGGACTTTCACCTCCGCACCGCGCTGTGCCTCGGCGCCGCACTGACCATTGCGGCCGTGACCGGGGGCGCCACCGCGGCTCCGGCGCCCGCGACACCGCCGAGCAGCACGACGACCGCGCCGTTCAGCACCCCGAACACCGACGGCTGCCCGCAGAAGATCAGACCGCCCGCGCCGATCGACGAGTCCGAGGTGCCCTCGCCCGGCGAGCCGACGCCGTCGGCATTGCCCGTGCCCTCCCCTCCGCTCGGCGGCGCGCGGATGGGCGAATGCGGTGTGGTGATCCCCAAGGGCGCGCCGCCGGTGCCACAAGATATTTCGGCGACGGCCTGGCTGGTCTCGGATCTGGACACCGGCGAGGTGCTCGCCGCCAAGGATCCACACGGCCGCTACCGCCCGGCCAGCACCATCAAGGTGCTGCTCGCGACGGTCGCGCTGCGCAAACTCGATCTGAACAAGGTGGTCACCGGCACTCAGGAAGACGCCAACGTCGACGGCACCAAGGTCGGCATCGGTCCCGGCGGCCGCTACACCAACCGGCAGCTGATGCAGGCGCTGATCATGGCGTCCGGCAATGACGCCGCGCACGCCATCGCGGCTCAGCTCGGCGGGGATGCGGGCGCGGTGGCGCAGATGAACGAACTGGCAAAGTCTTTGCACGCCTTGGACACCCGCACCGCGAGCCCATCCGGCCTCGACGGCCCCGGGATGAGTACCTCCGCCTACGACCTGACGGTGCTGTTCCGTGAGGCCATGTCGATCCCGCTGTTCACCGAGCTCATCCACACCGAGGAGGTCGACTTCCCTGGCTACCCCAAGAGCCCGGAGAACCCCGACGACAAGGACCACCCGGGCTTCCCCATCGGCAACGACAACCACCTGCTGTACGAATACGAGGGCGCGATCGGCGGCAAGACCGGCTTCACCGACGACGCCAGGCAGACCTTCGTCGCCGCCGCCGAACGCGACGGCCGCAGGCTCGCGGTGACGCTGCTGAAGGCCGACGTCAAGCCGCTACGTCCCTTCCTCCAGGCCGCCCGCCTCCTCGACTACGGCTTCGCCCTCCCCAAGGGGGCCGACGTCGGGCAACTCCCCGACAGCAGCGCCAAGCCGTCGAAAACCGGTGCGGTGCTGGCGTCCCCACCGCCGAAGGACACCGATCAGGAGGTACAGGCCAGTGCCGAGGACAACGACCGTGCGGGCACCAGGACACTGCTCGTGGTCGGTGGCATCGTGGTCGTACTTGCCCTGCTCCTCGGCGCCCGCCGCAGGAACAGGTCGCGATTCTGACCATTGCGGCTACTGGTGCCACCCCTCTGGGCACCAGTAGCAGCGGATCAGATCGGGAATTTTCTTGTTCGTTGGTTTCGACGCACGAACAACGATCTTGGTTCCATCGATTCAGCGATCTGCTGCGATGCGGGCCAGCGACGGCGGCCGGGCACCTTGCGCAGTTCCGACGACGTCAACCAGCCACCACCCGCAACGACACGCGAAACAGATTCCGCACAAGGTAAGGCTTACAAAGGCTTTCGTGCCGCGGCACCGCGCCGGCACGATTGACAAACCGAACGACGCTAGCGAGCGTGGTAGCGTCCGCCGGATTGGCGGCAGGTATCGCGAGTGGGGGTTTGATGCCGATTCCAGAGAAGAGAACGCCGTCCGCGTCGACGGCCAGCGGTTGCCGTGAGGTGCAGTGATGGCAGGCCAAGGGTTCTACAACCACTACGACGACCCCGACGAGCACTGGGACGATTCCCCCCTCGAACGGAAGCCCAAAGCCTCTCCTGCGGCCTCGGCTCCACACCGTCCGGTCAGCCCGCCCCCTCTGGCGACGCCTCCTCGTCCCGCTGCCCCGCCTCCCCCGTTCAGTCCGCCTCCCCCTCCTGACACCCCAGGCAAAAGCATTTAGTGAGCTCGATAGGTCCTTTCCGGACAGGAAGTGGCCGGACTCGCAGGCATCGAGTTTTAGCGATGCCTCGGTTGAAGGGGACAACAAATCTAATTGGAAGATCGTGTAATCAGTGTCCATTGAACGGCCCCGGAGCGTGACTAATTGGGAACGGGGGATCCGCCTGTTCGGACTCGTTCTCGGAGCGGCCCCGCCCACCCTTATCGGGTTGGGACTCATGTTCCCATTCAGTGAGTGGGCGGGAGTCGGTCCCGGCCAGCGGGTTGCGCTCTGGTTAGCATTGGCAGTACAGCCGATTGTAATCGTGATCAGCCGACGAGAGCCGCCTCATGGCCGACTTCTCGTTGTAGTTCGCAGCGCTTTTTTCACTACACATGCGGCGGTGGCAGTAGCGGCGATTCTCAACGTCCGAGACGAGAACTGGGAAGCCCTGTCAGCCCTGGTCTACCTTATGCAGATCACTACCCTCCACGTTTTGTATGAACGCTGTGTCAAACCGACTAAGCCGCTCGGTAGCAGATGAGCCTTTTCATCCTGCCCTGAGGGCAATTGTCGCAGCGACTCGCTGGGCGGCGGGTCGTTGCGAGGATGAGTAAATCCTATGGTGAACGGCGTTTCTTCCTACCACTACCAGAGACAACAGCGGGTCTCAGTGAGCCTTTCCGGGTAGTGGTCGGTTCGGTGGCTCGAGCTGGCGACACGCCGGAAGGGGTTGTAGTGCAATGGGAAAGCAGAGTATCGGTAGAAAGAGTTCTTGCGGTCCTACTCGGCTTCTGCGTGCCGCTGGATGGCCCGTGAGAACTCCGCCATAGAGCCCTCCAAGTCAGTCCGCCCGGCGTCTTCCACGTCGAGCAGCGGCAGCTCTCGAGCGGCGAACTCATTGACGGCCTGCCAGACAGCGTCAAGGACCTGCGCGGCGTCGGTGTCGGCGATCTTGACGCGGCCGGCGCGAACACTCATCCTCCGTTTCATGAGGGTGAAGTTGAGCGAGAAATGCGAGAACTTCCCGTGTAGTCGAATCCGCCGCGTCCCCGCTCGACCAGCGTGCACAACTCGTCGAGCAACACCCCGACAGAAACAAAGATCATCATGGGGCCCACACCATCGTCCTTGGACGAGGCACTGCCCAGATCGCCGACGACCTCCATGTCGCCGAAGTCGAACCCGATCGGACCCAGGTCGTCGGGATTGTCCTCGTGGCGGGAGAACTCGAAGATGATCATCGAGCCTCTCTGGGTGGTGATCGGCCAGGTGGCCTGAGTTGGCGACAGGCCGGAAGTGGTTGTGGTGCAACGAGGAAGCGCAGAACCTCGGGTATGAAGGTGGTCCGTCGAAAGATCAACTTCATAGAGGTCCTGCGCGAGATGAGTGTGACATACACGGCGGTGCTGCCGATCGCCGCTCGCTGGTATGCGACGCACGGCCGATGGCGTTGCGCCACAACCGAAGGCTTGGGCTTGGGTCAGGGTTCAATGGACTCGAAGCCATCGATCTCAGCAGAGCGCGGACACCGCTGTCACCTATCGAACTCGCCGCGCGTTGCCGCGCTTGTGAAGGCCGACCACTCGGCAGTGGTGAACGTCAGCGCCGGGCCGGAGGGGTTCTTCGAATCACGCACGCCGACAAGGCTGTTCGAGAGGAAGGCGACTTCGACACAGTTTGAGTCACCTCCGCTGCGGCTGCTCTTGAACCAGTCGGCACCGGCCAGATCGATGTTCATCCATACTCCTTCGCCATCCGCCTGAGGAGAGCCCCGCTGGCAGCAGCATCCATCGTGCATCGCCGGAGGCCCTCATAGGCGTCATGGTAGCGCTGCACAGCGCTTGATTTCGCAAGATACAAACCCCCCGTGAAGTTCTCGGCGAAGACCACCGGCGGCTCAATCATCTTCCCCTGCTTGTCCGCGCCGAACTCCACGATAACGAATGGGCCAACCGCGCCACCAAGGGGGAATCCGGTGCTGAACGGGAGGATCTGCAAGCTCACGTTGGGCCGGGTTGCCATATCTGCCAGGTATTTCATCTGGGTCGCCATGATCCTAGGCCCGCCGACTATCCCTCGGAGGACCGACTCTCGCAGTATGACGCGGAGCGTTGCCGGATTATGCTTACGTGTGATCCTCGCTTGTCGACGCGTCCGCAACTGCACCCTGCGTGCGTGTTCCTCGGCACCGTCTTCAGGATAGACAGATCGAATGAGCACACTCGCGTATGCAGACGTTTGCAAAAGCCCCGGAACGAGTTCAGGCTCATAGGTGGTCAGCCGGTGCGCCGATGCTTCCAGTCCGACGAAAAAGTCGAAGTTGGCCGGTATTACGTCACCATACTCACACCACCAGCTTTGCTCGTTACCCTGTGCCGCAAGCCCTTTCATCGCCGCCGTGTGGTCGTTCCCGAACTCGTAGATCTTGCATAGCGCCGCGAGGTCCAACTCGCGCAGATGTGCCACGGTCCCCTTCTCGATACGTTGCAGCGTGCTGGCACTGCGCTCGATCAACTCGGCCGCCTGCTGAAGCGTGAGCCCGCACTCCTCGCGCCCACTGCGCAGATACTTACCCAGCTGTCGCCGCGCCAGGGTCGATCCATCCTCCGACATGCCCGCCTCCCATCAGGTTTCATCGCTCGCACCAGCAGACCACGTCGCAATCTCGCAAAGCAGCAACACCGCGAATTCTCATGCAATCAGGGCATAGCCCCAGGAAGAGTTGCATTCCAGAGCGAATCCGCTGCGCAGTTGGGCACCTGCACCGTCCCGTTTGATGCGCCGGTCCGATCCGCTACGAACTCGATCCCCGCACGCGGTCCCAGTGGGCATCGGCGCATTGAGCGGCGACACGCACCAAAACCGCAGGACCGATCCCGGTCGAACCGACCCCCACGTCCCAACGGAACCGATCGCCTATGTCGTGCGTCCAGTAAAGTGAGCGGGCAAATGCCAAGGGAGGGCCGGTCGATGGAAGTGGGGCAGTCAGCGGCGAACGCGCTGTACCAGCAGGCCGTAGGGGGAACTTTCCGGATGGAGGCCGACGCCGCCCGACGGTGTGCCGAGGTCTACACCCGACTCATCGAGACAACCCTGGATCCGCAGATCGTCGTGTCGAGGAGCTTGCACCGGCACGAAGGATTCGGAGGGTTCGACTCCGCTCAACAGTTGGAGGCTGGATTCTCAGGCAAGGCGGCAAAGACGACGGAAGCGCTCAACGGCATGAAAGAGGCAGCCCTGAAGATGTCGGCAGCCTACCTGCGAGCCGGTCAATTGGTGGAGGAAGCCGACGCTATGAACGCACGCGCGATGAACGCCGCTGCCTCGGAGGTGCAGTCGTCATGACGGGAATCCGCAATTCTGTGCTGGCACTGCTAGTTGTGACCGTCACCCCGCTAGCGGTGAGCTGCTCACCCGACAACGACGTGGCACCCCCTGCCAACTCAGGTCAGGCCACCACGTCATCCGCTGCCACACAGTCACCTCGACCGACGCTCACGGATTCGAAGCTCCAGCCGCCACCGCAGGACAACAAATACACCTCCAGCACGGCACGTCCCAAGATCGTCTTCGATCCATGCACGTGGATCAGCGACGGGACCATCCAGAAGGCCGGATTCGATCCAACCTCCCGGAAGCGCGGTAGAGATCTGATCGCCGAGTACAGCTTTTTGACCTGCAATTTTTCGTCACCGCTTCGAGACCTCGCCGTGGACTCCGGAAATGCAACCTGGGCCGAAAACCTCGCAAAGGTAGGCACCTACAGCGAGCCGACCACCGTCAACGGCCGCGAGGCCCTGCTCGTCCGTGACCCAGAAGTTCGGCGCGGCTGCCAGATCGACGTGCGAACCAAGGTGGGCTTCGTACAGATCGCAGTCGATCTCACCGACCGGGCCGCCCGTGGCACCGACCCCTGCACCGGCATACAGGACGTCGCAAACACCATCGAGCCGGAAATCGGCAAGGACAACTGACGATGACCGGCTCGTATATCAATATCAACGATAATCCGGCGGCACTGAGCACGTTCGGCGCAGGCGCCAAACCTGATGTCGCCCAGCCGAGTTCGCGGTCACGCGCCCAACAGCAGGGCGCGGAGGGGGCTCAGCAGTCGGTTTCCGACAACGGTGCCGATCCGGCGTATATCGCCCGGATGGAACAGTTCGAGGGACACACGCACGAGGAGATCTACCGCAACGTCACGCAGATGAGTCCGGGTGTCATGCATCAGCAGGCCGACACATGGATCAGCATCGCCGACACGCTGAGCGGCGGACTGCTCGGCATGCATATCGCGATCCAGAAGGCCCTGGCCGACGGTGTAGAGGGACAGATGGCCGACGCGGCTGTCGCCGCTGCGCAGAAGTTCTACCAGCAGGCCAGCGATGTCCAGCAGGTGATCAGCACCTGTGGGCATCGGGTCAAGGGCGTGGCGCACGCCGCCGAGGTCATCAAGATGTCGGTGCCCCCGCCGAGCGCGGCGCAGGGGCAAGCGGGCTCGGCGACCACGCTGGACCCGGCGCAGGTGATCATCTCCGCGGTGGGTGCGGGGCTGGTAGGTGACGGAGACAGCTCTGAGGTTGCCTATCAACGCGGTGTGGAGGCGCTTTACCGCACGGCGATCGACACTATGAACAACAGCTACAAACCGTCCTATGGGCCTGCCGGGACCGGAGTCCCAACCTTCGTGCCCGTCGCGCTGCCGGGTGACGGTGGAGGCGGCGGCGATCCCGGCAGCGGCAATGGCGGCGGCAATGGCAGCGGTGGCGGCAACCCGGGCGATCAACCGACATCGGAGCCCCCGACATCGGTGGAACCCGCCGGGTCCGGCCAGAACTCGGGCGCTGAGCAGCAATCGGCGCAGACCCCCACCACCCCCAGTGCCAGTACTGCGCCCGCCGCGGCGACCGTTCCCGACGCGGGAGCGCTCGGTTCGGGGCAGCCGGGCGGCCCCGGCACGTCTCCACCCGGAGGCCCCGGCACACCCCCACCCGGAGGTGGCGGCCCATCCAAACCCGGCACACCCGGGCCCGGTGGGATCGGCACTCCGAGCCCAGGACGCAGCATCAGCGGCCTACCGACTGCTGGAAGTCCAGCCGCGGCAACGGCTTCCGCGGCCAATCGCGCGGGGGCGGCCGGGCGTCCCGGCATGTCCGGCATGCCGTCGGCCGGTGCGGGGAAAAAGCAAGACGACTCCGAGTCGGCTCGTAAAATCCCCGACTACCTGATCGGAAATCGTGAAGAAGAACTACTCGGCGCACCCCAGCGGCTGGTGCCGCAGACGATCGGCGATGACGCGCCGGCAGCCCAGCAAAGTCTGCCGCTGAGCTCGAGGAACGAAGACCGCTACCAATGATGTGGGAGTTCACGTCCGACGAGTTCATGCATATCTGGCGGGAGACGGGCGCGGATCGATATCCGTTCCCGCTTCGCCTGATCGCGTCGACGCGGTGGGAAGACGAACACGAACAGCTCACCCGCCAACTCGACCGACGTCTCCCGCCGCACGGCGACCCGGACCTATCGGCCGTGTTGCGGGTGGCGACTGATCCCGAAACATCGTTGGCGCTCACCGGAACCCGGACCCGTCCGATACGGGCATACGGCGCGATCGACGCCGACATCGGCGTCACACTGGTCCAACGCCCCAGCCCCACAAAAGATTTCGGTGGCAATGTCGTCATCGAGGTCGGCACCTCGGCGATCGTGCCCAAGGTGTTCACCGCCGTGCTCGGCAACGTGTCGCCCGGTCGCCATCGCGCCATCGCCGAAGACCTCGAGCTTCTGCGCGTGGGCCTCGAATCCTGGACCGGCACAAAGGAAACCGCGGCCGACCGCATCTGCCGCCTGCTTCGCGCCCCCCGATCCGGGTCCGGAACCCTGGAAGCCCTCCGCGACTTGCGCGGTGCGCGACCGTCCACACCGGAGTACCTGAACTGGTTCGATGTCGACGGCGACGGGCGTTATCTCTACCGTCGCCAGTACAACGAATTCCACATCGTGCCCTGCGACCAGGCCACGATAGGTCGCGAAATAAGCCGCCTGGCACACGCCGTTCGGTAGTGCCGACCACCTATCCACCGAATACCTACCCGCACAACAGCTATCCGCCGCCTTCACCCCAAGCCAACCAGCCGAACAGCTATCCGCCCAGCCGTATCCGGCGCACAAACATCTCCCGCGCACCTACTGACCGCCCGCTACGACCAAAAGGCGTGCAGAGCGGGTCAGCGACGGCGGCCGGAAACCTTGCGCAGTTCCGAAAGGGCGAGGGCGGCAAGGGCACCGGCACCGAAAGAAGCAGCGACAGTGCTCATCGATGAGCCCGGCCCTGCCATCCGTGGTGCGATCACCGCGGGTGCGGGCGGGGAGATCTCCGCGTCCCGCAGATTATCCGACGCGGTCGCGGCCCATGCCGTGGCGAACAGGATGATCCGATAGGTGACGTAACTGAAGACCATCAGACCGATGATCGAACCGAAGGCAGCGCCCGCGGGGCTGCTCAGCACTTTTTGCAGGTAGATGGATGCTACGTACTTGAAGATCTCGAAGACCACGGCCCCCAGCGCCGCCGCCTTGGCCGCGCTCTTCAGCGTGACCGGTTCCCGTGGCAGGCGCGCGATGATCCAGGCGAAAACCGCCCAGGACGCCAGGAATCCGAGCAGGATCGACGCGAGGATCAGCAACAGCCGAGCACCGGGCAGATGGGAAAGACCGAGACTGATCAGCAACCGCGCACCGAGCGTGCTGGAGCCGAGTGCGGAAAGGCCGATCGACACCACGAAGGCGAGACCGAGCCCGACGAGCGCACGGAGGTCCGACAGCTTGGTCAGGAACCAATTGCTGTCCGGGCTCTTCTGATCCCATTGCTCGGTCAGCGCCGCCCGCAGATGGGCCATCCAGCCGAGTCCGGTGTAAAAACCGGCGAGCAGGCCGAGCGTGCCGACGGTCCCCCTGGAACGAACCGCCTGCTCGATCAGATCGTTGAGCTGGGTGCCGAGCGAGCCCGGCATGTTCTCCACGATCTTGTCCTGCAATTCGGTGAGCAGTTCCTGGTGGCTGGACAACACGAACCCCGCGACCGCGAAGGCGACCATCAACAGCGGAATCAGCGACAGCACCGTGAAATATGTGATGCCCGCCGCGTAGAAGTCACCCCGTTGCCGCTGGTAGCGCCCGCCGGCTCGGACCAGATGGTCCAGCCAGGGGCGCCGCTGGATCCGCCGCTCGAGCCACGCCTTGATGTTGTCGATCGCCTGCACCAGTTGCCCCTTCACAGAGACCCCGCCGGGTTGTTTCGACCGACTTGCGAGCAGTCGCCGGTGGTGAAGCCGCCCGCGAACTAGCGGGGCAGCAGGCCCACCCGGTCATATACCTGTGCGAGGGTGTTGCCGGCGATCTCACGCGCCCGCTCGGCACCGGCGGCGAGGATGCGGTCGAGTTCGCCCTGATCCGACAGGTACTCTTCCACCTTCGTTCGCAGCGGCGTGACAAATTCGACCAGCGCGTCGGCGACGTCGGACTTCAGATCGCCGTACCCCTTACCGGCGTAGTCCTGTTCCAGCGTGACGATCGGCGTGCCGCTCAGCGAGCTCAGGATCACCAACAGATTGCTGACACCCGGCTTCTGCTCCAGGTCGTAGCGGATCTCACGCTCGGTGTCGGTCACCGCGGAGCGGATCTTCTTGGCGGTGATCTTCGGGTCATCGAGCAGATTGATCAGGCCGGCATCGGAGGAGGCCGACTTGCTCATCTTCGCGGTGGGGTCCTGCAGGTCGTAGATCTTGGCGGTGCCCTTGGTGATGTGCGCCTCCGGCACCACGAAGGTCCTCTTGAACCGAGTGTTGAAGCGCTGGGCCAGGTTTCGGGTCAGCTCCAGATGCTGGCGCTGATCCTCGCCGACCGGCACCTGATGTGCGCGATAGAGCAGGATGTCCGAGGCCATCAGCACCGGGTAGGTGAACAGCCCGACCGTCGCGTTCTCCGCGCCCTGTTTGACCGACTTGTCCTTGAACTGGGTCATCCGGCTCGCCTCACCGAAGCCGGTGATGCAGCTGAGCACCCAGGCCAGCTCGACATGCTCTGGCACCTGACTCTGCACGAACAGGGTGGAGCGCTTGGGGTCGATGCCGAGTGCCAGCAGCTGCGCTGCCGCGCCCCGCGTCCGTGCGCGCAGTTCCTTGGGATCCTGCGGCACGGTGATGGCGTGCAGGTCCGGGATGAAGTACAGCGCGTCGTAGTCGTCCTGCATGGTCACCCAGTACTGCAGCGCCCCAAGGTAGTTGCCGAGATGGAAGGACGAGCTGGTCGGCTGGATCCCGGACAGCACCCGCTGTTTACGTTCAGCGGCCGGGGTCGTCTGAGCAGGACTGGACATGCGTCGATCTTCGCACGGCGCTCAAGCGGAATTTCGCGCCGCCCAGTTGCGCGGGTCGACGCCGGGCATGCTCGGGCGTCCGGTACGCGCCAGTTCGTGTTCGCGCCGAGACACCAGCCGGTAGACCGGCGCACTCGGACCGGCCAACGTGCCGCGCAGCACCGGCGGCACCAACGGTGGAGCAATGTGCGCCGTGCGGACGGCCGTGGCGAGCGCGCCGTAGGCGACCTGCTCGGCGATCCCCCACCGCATGCCGTACATATCGCGGATGCGCGCAGGCAGGCTGCCCTGCACCAGCAGGAAGAACGCGGAGGTGACCTGCTGTAACGGCATTCGCTGCGGATAGGGCACTCGCTGCCCGGCCAGGTAGGAGCCGACCAGTCTTCCCTCGTCGGTGAGGAACAGCTCGTCGGAGCGGAGGTAGGCGTCGAAATACTTGCGGAACATCGGGTAGCTGCCCGGCGCTGCCTCGCGCGGCATGCCGAACAGTTCCGCCCAGCGCACGTAGTCCTGGTACAGCGCTTCGCGTTCGCCATCGGTCAGCGGCCGGACCAGCAGGTCGTACATGACCTCGGCGGAATCGAAGGCGAACGCCATGGTCATGAACATCAGGTGGGGATCGGACGCGGAGTAGCCGGTGCCCGCCGGATGGTGCGAACCCGCGTCTTCGGGCAGCGCCCCGCGCACCTTGGCGTGCTTCTTGCGGGTGAACGCCAGCGCCCGATCGGCCTCGTCCCTGCTACCGAGGAACACCGCCTCGAACAGCTTGCCGGTGAGTGCGAGCCGGGTGTAGGGCGTCATCCGATGCTCGGTGTTCTCGGAGGTCCCGACATAGAGCAGCGGGTGCACGGCCCCGATCACCAGGGCACGCTGCCCATAGGTGAGCCCGACCGCTCGCTTGCTCATGACCCGCCGTGCCATGGAATTGTCGGCGAAATAACCGGGTGCGGACATTGCTGCCTCCTCGTCGAGCGCATCTGGCAACAGCATCCACCAGAATCTCAATTCTGGCAATGGGTCATGCCAGAATTGTGACCACACCAATCCCATACCGGCGCGTTGCAGCGCGGGCGATCCGGCACTGTCAGAATCGAGCAGTGGCACAGCGGACCTACGGCGGAATCTCCGCAGACGAGCGGCGCGCGCAACGGCGCGCGGCGCTGTTGGACGCCGCGCTGGAGATCATCGGCACCGATGGCCTCGCCAAGCTGACCGTCTCCGGACTGTGTGCGCAGGCCGGGCTCAACGAGCGGTACTACTACGAGAGCTTCGACAGCCGTGACGCGGTGCTGAGCGCGCTGGTCGACGGGATCGCCGAAGAATTGGCGGGCGCGATCGTCGCGGCATTGCACGCCGCGCCGGACGACACGCGTGCCAAGGCGCACGCCGCGATCACCGCGGGCATCCACCTGCTCACCGACGACCCGCGCAAGGCAAAGGTCGCGCTGATCGCGGGCATGGCGACGCCGGAACTGCGCGCACGCACGAATCAGACGGTGCGCGTTTTCGCCCGGCTCGTGGCCGCGGAGGGCATCGATTTCTACGGTGTCGCCGACCCGCCGGACCCCTCGATCGACTTCCGCGCCACCTATCTCGTCGGTGGGCTCGTCCAGACCCTGACCGCCTGGCTACAGAATGATCTGCCGCTGACACGCGACGAACTCATCGAGCACACGACCGATGTCTTCGTGCTGCTCGGCGAGGATCTCGCGCGCCGACTGACCTGACCGGGGCGCGGTCCCCGCATCGAAGTCACCGAGTGGGACGGGGCCGGTGCCGAGGCGTCGACATGTCAGAGCGTCGCGATATCGGAGCGCAGCACAACGGCCTGCGGAAGCATCGGTTCGCCTTGGAGAACGACACGGAAGACGATGTCCCTCCTCGACCAGTAACCGGCGCAGTCGTCGAGGGCCTCGGCAAACCACTCACGCTCGTCCGGCTGCTCGATGAGTATCGAGGACGAATTCCGAATCACAGCAACGTATCCGGCTGCCTCGCCGACGAAATCATCCAGGTCGCGCAGGCATTCGTCGAAGGCGTCCTTGTTCTCGCCGAAGTAGTAGGGGAATTGGAACGCGGCGGCGAACTCATCGAAAACACCCATGGTGGTGTGCATCTTCGGTCCGCGCAGTTCGCGCACCACATAGCCGGAGGGGGCGCGATAGCGCAGTGCGCTCAGCTCCGCGGCGTCGATGGCGAGCGCGCCGAGTGCGGGCGCGGCGACCGGACCGGCGGCGGGACCGGATTCGACGTCGCCGGGACGGGCGAGGAACTGCGACAACGGGATCGGCTCGGCCATCAGCGCATCCTCGCGAAGGTCTCGTAGTGGTCACCGGTGTACCAAGCGGAGCCGTCGCTACCGGTGACGATCCGTTCGGCATCCCGGGATCGGTTGCGTTGCTTGGGATTCACATCCCATTCCTGATAGGTGATCGGCTTGCCGGCGGAATCCCTGGCGGCCAGGGTGCCCGCACGATTCATCCACCGATCACCGCCCTTGGTGCCGGGTGCGTTCGCGGAGTCCGGCCAGCGGCCCGCGTCGATCTCGGCCAGGGTCGCGTACGCGCGGTCCGGCACACCGGGGGCGCGGGACGCGGCCGGTGCGGTGGTGCCCGCGAGTAGCGGTCTCGTGGTACCGCCCGCGGCAGGTGGTTTGGCCTGCGTCGTAGGCGCACTGCGGGCGCTCGAGGTCGCCGAGCCGAGGACCGAGCCGCCGTCGCCGCCACGATTGAGCGCGATGAGTCCGACGACCGCGATCAGTACGGCCAGGACGCCGAGCACCGTGTACGTGCCACGCTTTCCTGCGATCATCGCAACCACCTACCGACCGTACCGATGGCAAGGGTGTGGGGGCACATATTCCGGTCGTTCATCGGTACTGCACCGTGACCGGGACGTGGTCCGACCAGCGCTGATCGTAGGCGGCGGCGCGCTCGACGACGGCTTGCTCGGCTCGGGCTGCCAGGTCGCCGCGGGCGAGTTGATAGTCGATGCGGCACCGGATCAAATCGGTTCTACAATCCATAGAATCACCCTTGAACAGGGAAGGAACCGAGACACAGACCCCGTTACGCGCCTTGCTGGTGGCGCGGCTATCCGTCATGACTGACGAATCTACGTCACCCGCCCGGCAGTTGGAGCACGGACGCAACACCGCGCAAGCTCGCGGATGGACAGAGGCAGGGGCAGCAACCGACCTGGACGTGTCCGCCACCAAGTACTCACCATTCGACCGGCCCGAGCTAGTACTCCAGCCCGATTTCGTGATCTTGGCTGGATCGGGTGGTTAGGTTGGTCAGCTAGGGGTTGGGCGTCCACAGCATTTCTTGTATTTGGTGGTTGATCCGCACCAGCACGACGCGTTGCGGGCGGGTGGCCAGGTGATCGCTTTGCCTTCGTCGACGATTTCGTTGATGCAGGCCAGGCGGGTGTCGGAGTCGGTGGGGTCGCTGCCGGTGCGGGCGGTGTAGTCGATGAGTTTGCCGACGGTGAGCGGCACCATGGTGATGTGGGAGATCCCGCCCTCGGCCAGTTCGCGGTTGGCTTTCTCCCGGTCGGCGGCGAAGGTGTCGGCATCGAGGGTTTCGGCCAGTTGCGGCCAGGTCTGATGCGCGCGCGGGATTTCGCTGCGGGGCCAGAACAGAATTCGCATCTGTCGGGGATGTGCGGGTGGTGTGAGGGTGCGGGCGAGTTCGTCGGCGCGGTCGGCGATGGCTTGGACCGAGTCGTCGAGTTCGTCGGCGGGCAGGCCCAAGCCGTTGCGGACCCGTAACCGGCCGGCCAGGACGTTGTTGGCGTAGGACAGGAATCCCAATTCGGTGTCGAGTTCAGCCATTTCCTGGTCGGTGAGCCTGGACACGGCGATGTTGAACCAGGTCAGTGCCTGCCGGTGGTCGCCGCGTTCTTCCATCAGTTCGCCGGCCAGGTGATAAGGGGCAGCGGAATCGATCCGGTCGCGCCGCAACCCATCGAGTTGGGTCCAGGCGTCATCGGCGCGGTCGAGGTCGAACAACACCTCGGCCAGCGTCACGCGGGCGTGGGCGCCGTCCTCGCCGCCGAGTGCGATGGCCCGGGTCAATAGTTCGACAGCGCGATCATGGTTTCCCTGCTCGATGCCAGTGGAAGGCGGCCTCGAGCAGGATCTCACCGCGCTGGTCGGGGTAATGGTCGAGGTCGGCTTCGATTTCCGCGGCGAGTGCCGCATCGGATCGGGTGGTCACCCGGGCACTGTAATAGCCGCGGATCGGCGACGGTAGTGGCTGATCCCGGCGCGATGCTGGTGACGCCGCCGCCAGATCGACCAGTGCCACCGGTCGATGACAGCGTGGGCGCGGTCCAACACGAGAGTCGCGAATAGGTGCCGGATCTCGTTGCGGGTGGAAGGGATCCGATCCGAGGCGGTGTTCGCGGCGCAGAGGGGCGTCGTGACCATCAGGGCCGATGCTTATCCAAGCCCAACAGCATTTTCCGCGCTGCGGGTCTCGACCCACCCGAACCGCGCCCCCACACGCACGGACAGGTCCCCGAACCCCTCCCGCCACCGGGCAGTATCCACACAATCACCATGCCCCATCACCAATTCCGTTGTGCCACTCACGAACACAACATGATCACGCTGTCACCGCCCCACCGCCAGCCAGCCGACCAACACCATCGATCACGAAGTCGGGCTGGAGTACTAACCTCCTGAACCACCCAGAACTTCTCGCTTGGAGTCTGGGCGCAGGAACGCCCAGACGTTAGGGAAAAGCCACAAAAGAAGTTTGAGATTGATGGAACCGATTCGGCTCCTTCGGCGTCAAACCATGTAGAACAGAACAGATTTCAACCCTCGCCGAAGTCCGTCGGAAGTGCGACGGCAAAGACCTGGGGGTGAGGAGCTGCAACTCCCCACCCCCAGCAGCTGCACATCGCAGCTGGCAACACAACCGCTCAGAAAAGGAACACGCAATGAACCACTTTCGTCAGGCTATTGCTGCCAGCATGATTGTACTCGGAGGAGCTACGGTCAGCGCGACCTTGACAGCAGCACCCGCCCAGGCAACGACACTGGGTTGCGCCGCAGGGTTCTTGGGGCTGGGGGCGGCTGGCGCTGCCGCGCCTTCGGCTGTCGCAACCGGCGGCTTGACGACGGTAGGCGTCCTTCTAGGTGCAAGCTCGGCGACTGCGGTAATTTTCGACCAGTGCCCAATGCTCGAGGAAGGTCAGGTCATCGATATCCCGGCCAACGCTACATGCGTTTCTCTCGACACCCAGCAGAGGGTCGCCTGCCCGTCGAGGGCGGGTGTGTACAAGCAGGGCGAGGTGGCGTGAGTTACACTTAACGACACTGGAACTACCTAAAACGAGACGAGAAACGAGCGCGAAAGCCGGAGTGGGCGCCATGAAGCGATTTTCGTTATTCCTAATTGCAACTACGCTCATAGCTCTGCTCGTTGCGGGCGTCGAGGTAGTTCGAAGCACGAAGACTCCGTTTGTGCTAGTTCTTATCTCTATGGCAGTTATAGCGCTTGGCGTGGATTTATTTCGTCGAGTGCGCCAAATGGCTACGGACCCGGCCCGTCGCAGAGATTGAATTAGCTGTTAGGAAATTCCAGGCGTACTTCCGGGTGTTGGCCGATATTGTCGGCCAACACCACGGGCACTGAGTCTTTCCGGGTATCAGTGCCCGGGTAACGTGACCCGTTGACACGCCGGAAGGTCTTGGGCTGCAATGGAAAGCACAGATCCCGGGCATGAGCTGATCACCCTGGTGGCGGGCAGGTTCGGGCGTGTCGAGACTCGCACCACAGCTCGGAACATGCTGGCGGGCTTGGTGTCGGAGCTGCCGACGAAGAACTGCTGGACCCTCGCCGAGCGCACCGGCGACCAAGCCCCCAACACCATGCAGAACCTACTCGCGCAGGCGGTGTGGGACGAAGACGCCGTGCGTGACGACTTGCGCCGCTATGTGTTGTCCCGCCTCGTCGGCGGCTTGCGGATACTCGTGGTAGATGAAACTGGCGACGTGAAGAAGAGCACCAAAACCGTTGGAGTGCAACGCCAATACACCGGCACCGCCGGTCGTATCGAGAATTCCCAGGTCGCGGTGTATCTGACCTACACCTGCGGCGCCGGACACGCTTTCCTCGACGGCGAACTGTATCTGCCGAAATCCTGGACCGACGACCCGGCCCGCCTCGCCGAAGCAGGCGTGCCCAACGACGTCGCATTCGCCACCAAACCGGCCCTGGTCTCGACGATGATCACACGAGCCCTCGACGGCGGTGTCGACGCCGACTGGGCGACCGGCGACGAAGTCGCCGGCGCGGACCCGAAACTGCGCCGCACCCTCGAACAGCGTGGCATCGGATATGTGCTGGCCATCGGCTGCGACCGGCGCATGGTCACCGATATTGCAACTACGCGCCGACGCCGCGGCCGTACAGGTCCCGCGCAATGCGTGGCAACAACTGTCGGCCGGTACCGGCGCGAAAGGCCCACGCCTATACGACTGGGCGTGGGTGCAGATCTACGCCGACGACACCCAAAACAACCCCCAGGGCAGCGCTGGCTGCTGATCCGACGCCACCCCCGCACCCTGGAACTGGCTACCGCTGCTACTCACCCCGGCCGGTGCCGATGGTCACCCTGGTCCACGTCGCCGTACGCCGATGGACCACACCGAGGAAAACTTCCAGACCGGCAAAAGTCTCGTCGGTTTGGACCAGCAGCAGGTCCGCCGCTGGAAATCATGGCGGCGCCGGACCATCCTCGCGATGCTCGCCCATGCCTTCCTCACCGTGCTCGCTACCCACACACCAACCCGAACCACCACCAACCGAGTTGATCCCGTTGACCCACAACGAGATCCGGCATCTACTAGCTACCCTCGTCCTCCAACCAATCAGGGACCTGCCCCACCGAATGCGCTGGTCGACCTGGCGGCGACGCCACCAACACCGCGCCAAAACAGCCACTACCGGCGCCGATCTGGGCGCGAAGCGCCCGGATCACAAACTACGGCTGGGGAAGTAGGCCCTGGTTTCGCCAGAGCCTGCCGTCGGGGACGCTCTCTACGGTCGGAGATGTCCGACTACCAACGGTTCTCGAGCCTCGACCCCAAGGCGTGACCGCCTACTAGGTGCCGATCGCTGATACGCCGGGCGCTAGATGCGAGACGCTGACCAGCGGTTCGCGTTCCTTATCCGCAAATGTCACGGTGACCGGGGCATGGTCGGACCAGCGCTCCGCGTACGTCGCTGCACGCTCCACCCGCGCCGACACTGCGCGGGATGCGATACCCTTCGTTGCGAAAACGGCGTCGATGCGCCAACCCGAATCGTTGTCAAAGGCGCGGCCGCGGTAGGACCACCAGCTGTAAGGGCCCTCGACGCCCGGATGCAGGCTGCGCACCACATCCGCATAACCCGCGGCGAGCAACTCCTGGATCCAGGCGCGCTCTTCCGGCAGGAATCCGGCCGACTTCAGATTCCCCTTCCAGTTCTTGATGTCGAGCTCCGACGGTGCGATGTTCCAGTCGCCGCTCACCACGAATTCGCCGGTGCGGCCGGTGAGGTAGGCGCCGAGCTCGGCCAGGAAGCGGTACTTCTCGTCCTGGCGCGGCGTGCCGGCATCACCGGAATGCACGTACACGCTGGCCGCGGTGACATCATCGAAATCGGCCTCCACATATCGACCAGAGGCTCCGAACTCGTTGCTGCCGAAGCCGATTCGCGCAGCCTTCGGCTCGCGCCTGGACAGGATGCCGACCCCTGCCCTGCCTTTGGACTCCGGTTCGGCGTGCGTGAGCCACCAGCCGTCGGCCAGTGCGGGCGCGAGCGCCGCTCTGGTCTGCTCGTCGGTGGCGCGGGTCTCCTGCAGGCAGACGATGTCGGCCTCGGTGGACGCGAGCCAGGCGAGCATGCCTTTGCCCGCTGCGGCGCGGACGCCGTTGACGTTGATCGTTGAGATGATGGTCGGCACCTCACGACCGTACAATGCTGGTCAGATGAATTTCCCCGGACACCGCCGTCCAGGAAGGGGTGTCGACGATGACGTCTCACACCACCACGTCCGCTGTCGCCAAGTCCGCGACCGACCCCCAGCCGATCAAGGCCCTGCACCTGGGTTCCGGCGATCCGGTACTGCTGTTGCACGGGTTCCTGCTGTCGCCGCATTCCTGGGAACAGGTGGCGATCCGGTTGTCCTCGAACTGTGAGGTGTTCGCGCCCGCGTTCGCCGGACACTGGGGTGGTGGGGGCGTCGAGGGCTGGTCGGTCGACGTCTACACCCTGGCCGACCGGATCGAGGACCAGCTCGACGAACTCGGCTGGCGCACGTGCCATATCGCGGGCAACTCACTGGGCGCCTGGGTCGGCTTCGAATTGGCGCGGCGCGGCCGTGCCCGCACGCTCACCGCGATCGCACCGGCAGGCGGCTGGAACTCACCATCGCTCACCCAATTCCGGGCCGGACTCAAGTTCCTGTCGCTGGTCCCGATCGTCGAAATCGGCAAGCGCCTCGGCGGATTCGCGGTGCACAACGTACTGGTGCAACGATTCGCGCTGCTGGCATTGAGCAAGAACGCCGCGGCTGTACCCCGCCGCGATATCGCCGCCATGATCGCCGCGATACTGCACTGCGATGCCATGCTGCCCTTCATCGTCGGCAACCTGCGCGCCCCCGCACTGGAAGACCTCTCGACGCTCGCCACCCCCGTGCGGCTGCTGATGGCCGAATACGACCGGGTGATACCCAACCGCGTCTACGCCCGCCGCTTCCTGAAGGAACTCCCCGACTCCGCCGACCGAATCCTGGTCAACAGCGTCGGCCACGTCCCGATGCTGGAGGCCCCCGACCGGATAGCCACCCTCATCGCCGAACACATCTACGCGAGCCGCACCCACCTGCGCGCGGTCTGACTCGACGGATATCCACAGGTCAGCGTCATCCACAGATCGAAATATGTTTCGGAACCACACCCGGGCGCGCACGCCGTTGTGACGCACCCGGGCCGATCTGGCTACCGGGCCAGCAGGCCCTTCGCGATGTGGGTCACCTGGATCTCGTTGCTGCCCGCGTAGATCATCAGCGACTTCGCGTCACGGGCAAGCTGTTCCACGCGGTATTCGGTCATGTAGCCGTTGCCGCCGAACAGTTGCACCGCCTCCATGGCCACCTCGGTGGCGGCCTCGGAGGCGTACAGCTTGATGGCCGAGGCCTCGGCAAGCGTGGGCGGCTTACCGGCCCGACCCCGCTCCAGCGTGTTGAATACCATGTTCTGCACGTTCATTCGGGCGATCTCCATCTTCGCCAGCTTGAGCTGAACCAACTGGAAGCGGCCGATCTCCTGGCCCCAGAGCTTGCGGTTCTTGGCGTAGTCCAGGCAGAGCCGGTGGCATTCGTTGATGATGCCGAGCGCCATGAAGCCGACGCCGATGCGTTCGGCGGTGAAGCTGGAGCGCGCGCTGTCGCGGCCGTCGCCGCCCTTGTGTTCCTCGGTCTCCCCCAGCAGCCGGTCCTTGGACAGCCGGACGTTGTCGAAGAACAGTTCTCCGGTCGGCGAGGCGTGCAGCCCCATCTTCTTGAACGGCTTGCCCTGCGTGAGGCCCTCCATGCCCTTGTCCAGCACGAACGTGAGCACCTTGCGCTCACGCTTGTCGCCGCCGTCGCCCTCGTCGAGCTTTGCGTAGACGATCATCACGTCGGCGAAGGGGCCGTTGGTGATGAAGGTCTTCTGCCCGTTGAGGATGTAGTCCGCACCGTCGCGCCGCACGTAGGTCTTCATGCCGCCGAAGGCGTCCGAACCCGAGTCCGGCTCGGTGATCGCCCAGGAAGCGACCTTTTTCATGGTCACGAGGTCGGGCAGCCAGCGCTCCTTCTGGGCCAGCGTGCCACGCGACATAATGGTCGTCGCGCCGAGGCCGATGCTGACGCCCATCGCGGTGACCATGCCCATGCAGACGCCGGAGAGTTCCCCGATGAGCACCGCCATCAGCGATTCCTGACCGCTGAACGGGCTACCACCGGAGGGCTTTTCCTTCTTCTCCGGCAGCGGCTCGCCTGCCGCGATCGCCGCTTCTTTCTTCCGCTGCTTGGCGAGCAGCTTCTCGACCGCATCGGCGCCCATGGCATCGATCCCGAAGTCGCTGAACAACTTCCGGATGATCGGGTAGGGCGACATGGCACCGCTGTCGAGCGCGTCGAGGTTGGGGCGAACCTCCTTGTCGATGAA
Source organism: Nocardia sp. NBC_00403 (assembly GCF_036046055.1). Classification (NCBI taxonomy): domain Bacteria; kingdom Bacillati; phylum Actinomycetota; class Actinomycetes; order Mycobacteriales; family Nocardiaceae; genus Nocardia; species Nocardia sp. NBC_00403. The sequence goes on along the minus strand of NZ_CP107939.1, from coordinate 2,418,109 downwards.
GGTACGCACCGCCTCGCGGATAATCTCGTCGGTCTCGGACCATTCGAACATCGTCGTTCTCCTAAACTTGTTCAGCCGGACAGCGCGAGATCAAGGCAGCCGGGCGGCGATATCGTCGATGAGCCAGGGCCCTTCGGTCTCGATCGTCTTCACGTCGTGCCAGCCTGCCAGCTCGGAGATGGCTCCGCCCTGCACTGCGAAAACCTTGCCGGTGACCGGGCACTTATCCGACGCGAGGTAGGCGACCAGCGGCGAGATATTGGCCGGGCTGAAGGCATCGAATTCGCCCTCCTCGACCTCGGCGCCGAGGATCGCGCCCATGCCGGGGGTGGCCAGCGTGAGCCGGGTGCGAGCGATCGGGGCGATCGCATTGACGCGTACGCCGTAGCGTTCCAGCTCGTCGGCGGCGACCAGAGTCAGTGCCGCGATCCCTGCCTTGGCGGCCCCGTAGTTGGCCTGACCGGCGTTGGGCACGGTGACGCCCGAGGCCGACGCGGTGTTGACGACCGCGGCGTTGGGCTGGTTGCCCGCCTTGGACTGTGCCTTCCAGTACGCGGCAGCGTGGTGCAGCACCGCGGCATGGCCTTTGAGGTGCACCGCGACGACGGCGTCCCACTGCGATTCCTCCAGGCCGGCGATGAAGCTATCACGCAGAATGCCTGCGTTGTTGATGACGATGTCGAGCCCGCCCAGCTCCGAAACGGCCTGCTCGATGAGGTTGCGCGCGCCGTCCCACGTCGCGATGTTGTCGGTGTTGGCGACCGCCTTGCCGCCGGCGGCCACGATGTCGTTCGCGACTTCCTGCGCCGGACCGACATCGGTGCCTTCACCGGCATTGCTGCCACCGAGGTCGTTGACCACCACCGCCGCGCCCTCACGAGCGAACAGCAGGGCGTGCTCACGCCCGATGCCGCGACCCGCGCCGGTGATGACGGCGACCCGTCCTTCCAATGCACCCATGGGGTGCCTCCTGTCCTCGTCCCCTGCGTTCGGTTTCCGCTTGTCCCCCGGCGCTCCCGACCGAAGCCGCAAACACCTGCTGGTCGGCGTCCCTATCGACCGGCGCACGGTCCGAAACGACAGAGCAGCATCGGCGATCAGTCCTCGATCTCCGCCAGGCCGTCGCTGAGCACGACATCATCGCCGCGCACGGTCTCGAAGGCATAGGTGGTGACGCCGTGCTCGGAGCCGACCTGCCAGATCCGGGTCTCCAGATCGTCGCCGGGGAAGACCATCTTGGCGAAGCGCACGGCAAATCGCTTCAGCCGGTGCACATCCGAGCCCGCGACCTCGGTGAGCACGGCCCACGAGGCGAAAGCCATGGTGCACAGGCCGTGCGCGATGATGCCGGGCAATCCGGCATCCTTGGCGACCTGCTCGTCCAGATGCAGCGGCACCGGATCACCGGAGGCCGGTGCGTAGCGGTAGGTCTGGTCGAGATCCACGTGCTGCGGCACCACTGCCACCGGATCCTGCGCCCGCAGGCTCTCGTCGAACTTGTGTGCGGGCGCTGGGGCGCCGACCGTCTTGCCGGCGTCGATGTTGCGGAAGAACGCGGTCATATACTGCTCATTGACCAACTCGCCATCCTCCGTGCGACATTCGATGAGGATGGTGATGGCGGTGCCGTTCGAGCGGCTGGTGTACCCGGTCGCCTTGGCCCGCGAGACCAGCTTGTCTCCCGGCTGGATCGCGCGATGGAAGTGGAAATCCTGCTCCCCGTGCACAACTCGGCCGAAGATGTCCATCGGCGCGACATCGATCACCGGCATCATCATGGCTTCGAAGACCGGCACGATACTGAAGACCGGCGCGGCCGACTTGCCGGTGAGATGGGCCTCGATCGGATCATTGGTCGCGGCCGCGTATTCCGCGATCCGCTCCGGTGTGACCTCGAATCGCTCGTCGTCACACCAGGTTTCGAGCCCACTGTCGTCGAACTCGACCAACCGGGCTGCGGCGGCCTCCGCTGTCATCGCACTCTCCTTCGCTCGACGCGATCCGGCATCAGACCGAGGCCAGCGCGTCGAGCTGCTCGAGGGATTTGTCCAGCTGCTTGCGACCGTCCTTCTCGACCGCCTTGCCGAGCGCACCCTTGATCAGCGCGCCTTCGAAGTCCCCGGAGACCAGGATGGTGCTGCCGCCGTCGCCGTTGGGCTGGATATCGAAGGTGAATTCGGTCTTCACACCGGCCATGCCGGTGCCGCCGAGGGTGAGCCTGCTCGGCTGTTGCACCGAGACGACGGTCCACTCCAGCTTGTTCGCCATGCCGAGCATCACGATCTTCGCGACCAGCTTGGCCCCTTCGGTGAGAGTGGCGGGCGGCTGCTCCATGAAGCGCTCGTGGATGGTGAACCACCTGTCCCAGCTGTTCGGGTCGGAGACGACCGCCCAGAGCGCATCGGGGGTGGCGTTGACGTCCTTGGTGGCTTCGATGTGGCCCATGAGTTGCTCCTCGTCGAGTGGTGAATAGCCTTGGTGCGCCCGAACTTTCGCCGGGGCGATGAATCAGATCAGCGGTCGGCCCGCTGGTAGGCGGTGACGACCGCGGCGCCGCCGAGGCCGATGTTGTGCTGGAGGGCGGCGGTGACGTTGTCGACCTGTCGCTTGTCCGCGGTGCCGCGCAGCTGCCAGGTGAGTTCGGAGCACTGCGCCAAACCCGTCGCACCCAAGGGGTGTCCCTTGGAGATCAGGCCACCCGAGGGGTTCACGACCCATTTGCCGCCGTAGGTGGTCTGGTTGTCGTCGATGAGCTGTCCGGCCGCACCCTCGCCGCAGAGCCCGAGGGCTTCGTAGAGCAGCAGTTCGTTGGCGGAGAAGCAGTCGTGCAGCTCGATGACCTGGAAGTCCTCCGCGCCGAGGCCCGCCTGCTCGTAAACCTTGCGTGCGGCTCGGACATTCATGTCGTAGCCGATCAGGTTCTTGGCGGAGTCGTCGAAGGTCGAGGCGAAGTCGGTGGTCATGGCCTGCCCGACGATCTCCACCGCCTGCGCGGCGAGGTCGTGGGTGTTCACGAAGTCCTCGCTCGCCAGGATCACCGCGCCGGAGCCGTCCGAGGTCGGTGAGCACTGCAGTTTGGTGAGCGGGTCGTAGATCATTCGGGAGGCGAGGATGTCGTCGAGTGAATATGCGTCCTGGAACTGCGAATACGGGTTGTTCACCGAGTGCTTGTGGTTCTTGTAGCCGATCTTCGCGAAATGCTCGGCGGTGGTGCCGAATTGCTTCATGTGTTCGCGGCCCGCGGCGCCGAACATCCACGGCGCCACCGGGAAAAGCACCTCGGAGATCTCGGCGAGCGCCATGATGTGCTTGGCCATCGGCTGCTCGCGGTCGTCCCAGATGGAGCCGAGCGAGCCCGGCTGCATTTTCTCGAAACCTAGTGCCAGCGTGCACTCGGCGAGACCGCCCCGAATCGCCTGTGCCGCAAGGTAGAGCGCGGTCGAGCCGGTCGAGCAGTTGTTGTTGACATTGACGACGGGAATGCCGGTCATGCCCAGTTCGTAGACCGCGCGCTGCCCCGAGGTCGATTCGCCGTAGACGTAGCCGACGTAGGCCTGCTCCACGAGGTCGTAGGCGATTCCGGCATCGGCGAGCGCCTTGGTCCCCGACTCCCGAGCCATATCCGGGTAGTCCCAATCGCTGCCGTCTTCGTTCTTGCGGCGGCCCGGCTTCTCGAACTTCGTCATGCCGACGCCGACGACGTAGACCTTGTTCGCCATCGAACTCCTCACGTTGCACCTGCCCCGGTGCGCACTCGGCCGTGGCGGTCCGCAAGCGGCGGCCGACAGTGACCGATCCGTCCGGACCGAACAGAAACAAACATACAGAGCTGTATGTAAGGCCGCAAGGTTGACGACCGACATAGTCCGGCGTTCGACACAATTGTCAGCTCAGACCGATCGGTCCGGACATACAGCTAGTCGCGTATGTTTCACCATCGAGCCGCACCATCGCGACGACGGAATCGACCTGCCCCTGTTCGACGAGCACGACAATCCGTCGCGCGCCCACCGGCCCGCCATGTCCACCGGATCCAAGTTCGACAGGCCGGACCCGATCGACTCGACAATGCCGGAGAGGCAGGCGAGATCCGGCACATCAGCTCGCCGGCGCCGCCCCGCTCACCAGGACAGCGCACCCCGACCACCCAGCAGCACCACCGACACAGCGATCGACTGGAAAAGCCTGGTGGCCGTGGCCTATCAGGACTTGTCGACGAGACGGTGCGCGGCAAGCGCGGCGGCTGCGATCTCCCGCAGATGCACCGAAGCACGCCGCCAACGCCGATGCGCGCGTTCGGTATCCGGATCGATGAAGTTGGACACCAGGATTCCGCGCAGCGCATCCATCGCGGTGTAGACGAAGTCCCGAGCCTCCTTGCGCCGCATCTCATCCGGCACGAACCGGGCGACCGCCATCAGCACCGCGTTATTGACGAACGGCTCGACCTTCTCCATGGCCGAGGCGAGCACCCGGTCGGTCCGGCCCGCCACCCAGAGCTCCGCGGTCGCGATGAACAGCGGTCCCTGATGCAGTTCCCACAGCGAGTCCAAGGCCGCGCCGACCGGATCGTCGACGCTCTCGATCTTGGACATCTCCCGCATCGCGGTCTCCGCACGCAATTGCGCCAGATGACTGATGGCCGCCACCACCAGATCGGTCTTCGAGCCGAAATGATGGACCTGGGCCCCACGGGTGACCCCGGCACGCTCGGCGACCCGGGGTGTCGTCGTCCCGGCGTATCCGTACTCGACCAGGCACTCGATGGTGGCGTCGAGCAGTCGCGTACGCATCTCGCTGCTACGCTGCTCCTGCGTGCGGCGCTGCTGTTTGGGCGCTGCGGACCTGGTCATTTCGGCGATTCTACACTTGCATACAGATCTGTATGTTCAAGACCGGTCGGCCCCGGCGCATCACCCCGTTGCCACCGATCAGCAGAAGTGGTCAGCTGCAAGCAAATCCGGCACTGTTCCCGACTCTCCCCGGAATCGCAAGGCGCTGCCATCGAATCCAGCAAGCCGATCTCAGCGCTGCCCATCACCTGATCGACGTTACCTTCCCGCCGCTCCTGCAAAGCGTTTCAACGCGACCTGGGGTGCATCCAGCTTTGCGTCTTTCAGCTGTAGTGGTGTGTCTTCCAATTCCCCGAAGACGCCGAATCCATGTTCCTTATAGCGTCTGATCGCCTTGGTGCCCACGGTAGTTTGCGTGTAGACATCAACGTCCCCCAACCAGTCGAGCGCCGTCTGCATCAGGCCTCGGCCGACTCCGGTGCCGTGCCAATTCGGATGCACATACCACGCATTCACCACCCCGGCGCCATCGTCGCGAGTCGACACCCATATAAATCCCGCGACCGTATTGTCGGCCGTTCGTGCTACCCACAGCCCCGGCTCGCCCGACGCGGCCAGCCGTGACCAGTCGACGATCTTCCGCGGGCCCAAGTTGCCCAACAGGAAATCATCGAGGTGCTCTGCGGCCCCCGGAAGATCGCGGAAGGCAACGCGCGATGCCAGCACGTGCGCACGAGCGATCCCCGGCCCGTCCGTCGCTTGTGCGGGTCCCACGGTTACGGGTCCGACTCCGTCCAGGGTCGGGTCCAGATATTCCGACGGCAGTCGGTCGTCGCCAGCACCGATCGCGGATCGAGAAGGTGTACCGGACGAGCCCATCGGCCGCACCGATGCGGGCTCTGCGGAATCGCCGATCTCGCCTGCGGCCCGACTATTGGTCTCATCAAGGCTTCTTGCCGCCTGTCTGGCTTCTGCGCCGAAACGTTCGACAGATCGGGCCATCGCCCTGGCTTCCCGGTCGAGGATATCGGCCAGGATCTTTGCGAATTGCTGGCGTAACTGGGATAATTCTTCAGACATAAACCGGCTCGACTCCACATTAAGTGCGCAGATTTCCTATGAAATGCCAGAAAGCGTCGAATTGGTCGGCGAACCGCTAGATGCAGACGGCGACGTCGACCCACAACAGTTCCGCAGGCAGCTACCGAGAACGGTCACGAACGATCTCATCGAGCAACGAACGGACACCGGATCCTCCGCCTGCGTTGAGCCCGACGAAATCCTGAACTACGCCGAACAGCGGGGCATCTTCTCGCTCGCGTCAGCACGTTGAATTCGATCAAAAACCAGCGAATTCAGAACATCGGGAAGATACTCCCTACCCGATCAGCCACAGGTTTTGATTATTGCTCCAGGTCGGGAACCCAGAAATACAGATGGCGGAGCGTGGCGTTGCGAGGAATCTCCATGGGAGTCAGCCTGGCAGTTGAAGCGCGGTTCAAGTCAAGCGGAGGCGGGCCGGTCACATCCGCAACGAGATCCGCCCGCTCACACGGCTCCACGCCCTTATGGTGTCACCGTAGATGCGGTGGACATGCTCGATGCCGCCGACGCCCGCACCCAGACCTGTTGAGCTTGACTTGAACCTAGCTTCAAGTAGCAGCATGGCCAATGACCGAAACACAAGATCCACCGATCTCGTTGCCCCCGCAGGTCCAGGCTTATTCGGGGCGACTGGCCAACTTCAACGTCGGTGAACAACACACCTTCACCGTGGAACATGCGCGCGAGGGAGTCCGCCGACAGAGCCCTCCGACGATGTGACGAACGCGATTCAGACACCGGTCGAGAAGGTGAGCACCGATGCCCGCCCAACCGCATTCCGAACGATTCTCGCCACGACCTGATGAACCTGACGCCCACATCCGATTCATAGGGATGGCAGGCGTATTCGACTTCGTCGGATGCTGGACGGCGGTTCAGAACTTCCTGAACAAGTGGGCCGAGAGCCACAACCCGAATGTCTCGGTCGTCGAGATCAACGACGGTTGCACCGACTTCCGTCGAATGCCGTGCGAGGAACTGTGGCTGTTGCAGTGATCGCGCCCGGAAGAACCCGCGCATTTGGCTGACTACCGGCGCTTCGTCTGGTTTCGGCTGCGGGATCGCCGAGGCCGCAGGCGACACCGTTATGGCCGCCGCTCGCCATACTGATCGGCTCGACGATCAGATCGACAGCCTCGACGCAGCCGGGCGCGGTGCCCGGATCAAGGCCGGCACCCGCAACCATCCGGTCCCATAGATGGGAACGTCGACCGGAAGGAATGCGAATTACTTGACCGCACACATCATTCGGAGTGAGCGAGGCGCTATGTTCGAAAGAAGCCTCAGTGCGGCATGGTCAACTCTCTGCAGCAGATTGATAAAGAACACAGACAATGTCGCAGAATTAGCGGCGCGTCCCCCTTCCGCTAGCGCGGGCGCTGTTCGGGACGTGGTGCACGGGTCCGTGGACGCCGACGCGTCGATCGCTCGACGACTGAAACACGCCATGGATGAGAACGTTCCATCCAATACGACGAGGAAACCCGAACTACAGCGGCCGACCGAGCCGGAACAAACTTTGGGTCTGCTGGACCCGAACTGGCGTCACAACCCCACAACCCTCGAGTTCAACGGTCGAATAGCGTTTAATACTGAATTTCCCAGCTCTCATGGACAAACCTTCTTTACCCTCACCGCGAATACTGTCGACGCGGACGCCAAGGAATATCTCGGTAATCACTATTGCCACAGCCTGGCCGCCGCGATGCACCATATGACCGGTTGGGACATCGTGACGATTGACCGAATGGTCAACGGAGAACTTCTGCCCGTTCACAGTGCTGTGCGCACACCGGCCGGCGACCTGCTCGACATCTTCGGCCGCATCGACCTGGAAGCCGCCAAGGTGAGGTCTCGAGCTGTCAGCCACCGAGTCGTGGCCGTCGATCGCATGCCTGGCGATGTAGTGACCGGTAGCGACCATCTGCGAGGCAACCCCCACTGGTGGGCCGCGGAGTCTCCTGTAGAAATCGTGGCGGTATACAGCCATTTCGCACGACACGTGCTTCGTAGCAATGGATACGCTCACCTTGTCGGGGGTTGAGCAACAAAATCGCCCGAACAGCACCCACTGGCTCGTGCCCAGCAGCATTGAGACCGCGTCTCATGTTGTCGAACTCGCTTTCACAAGCTTCTTGAAGCAGACATGTGCGGCGGCCGATGTGGATCTTCGAGCCGGAATTGCCGCGGTCGACCGGGCTCGGAACGGTTAAGAGGCCCGAAAACCCGGAGCCGATCCGCGAAGTAGGTCAGAGCGAACTTTGCCGGATCACCCCGAAGCGCGCATTGCGCTGTCGGAACCCGCTCCGCTTCCTGGAAGTGGATGCGGCTGCGTTCCACCATCCACTTCGACTGATAAGCAGAACTGATCAGCCGCGAGCGAATTCGGCGTTGTTCCGGCACCATCACGTCACAGAGGCTGGTCCGGGACGTTGGAACAACACCTGGAGCCGAATTGCCCGTGATCACACCTTTCCGTATCGACATCGAGCAAGCCGAACTCGACGACCTCGCCTACCGCCTCGCACACACGAGATACGTCGCGGAGCTGCCCGCCCAAGAGGTCGCGGGCCGGGTGAACATCGGCATCCCGATACGACCCGGATGGGAGTACGGCGTCCCGCTGTCGTTCGTCCGGCCGCTGCACCAATACTGGCGCGACTGCTTCGACTGGCGTGCACAAGAGCAGTGGCTCAATACCTTCCCGCAGTTCACCACCGAAATCGACGGTCAGAACATCCATTTCGTGCACGTCACCTCGCCGGAGCCGGATGCGACCCCGCTGATACTCCTGCACGGCTGGCCGAGTTCCTTCACCGAATTCCTCGGACTGGTAGGCGAATTGACCGATCCGCGTGCGCACGGTGGCGACCCAGCCGACGCCTTCCACGTGGTGATCCCTTCGTATCCCGGATTCGCCTTCTCCGGCCCGACCCAGGTGGCGGGCTGGCATCCGGTGCGGATGGCGGCGGCGTTCAACGAGCTGATGGACAGGCTCGGCTACGACTGCTTCGGCGTGCACGGCAACGACGGCGGGGCCATCGTTGCGCCCGAGATGGGCCGGCTCGCCGCCGACCAGGTCATCGGGGTGCATGTGAACCAGATCTTCTCCTTCCCTACGGGCGCGCCTGGTGAGCTGGACGGACTCAGCGAGGACGAGCTGATGCTGGTGCGGTTCGGGCAGAAGTTTCTCGACCACGCCGTCCACGACTCCGCCCAGCGGGCGCAGCCGCAGACCCTCGGTCATGCACTGTCGGATTCCCCGACCGGACAACTCGCCTGGAGCGGCCAGCTGATCGCGGACGCGATGACGGCCGACCAGCTGCTCACCAATGTGTCGATCTACTGGTTCACCAATACCTCGGCCCCCTCGGCCCGGTTCTACTTCGAGAACCATCACGCGGCGGCGCCGACCGAGCCGACCACCGTGCCGATCGGGTTGGCCTCCTTCGGCTCCGACTTCACAACGCCGCGCAGGTTCGCCGAACGCGACCACGCCAACATCGTGCAGTGGAACGAATACGACCGCGGCGGACACTGGGCCGCACACGAAGCCCCTGACCTGCTGCTCGCCGACATCCGCGGCTTCTTCACCAAGGTGATCTGAAGAACCACATAACGGGGGCGCTCGGCCCACCGACGGACACGCCCGGACCTGGTCGGACAGTCTGCCTCCCCATGACACTGCCGGACACAGTCCGTCGACAATCGCGCCGGGTCGAGCGGAGGCGAGGCAGCCGCCTGATGACACTGCCGGACACAGTCCGTCGACAATCGCGCCGGGCCGAGCGGAGGCGAGGCAGCCGCCTGATGACACTGCCGGACACAGTCCGTCGACAATCGCGCCGGGCCGAGCGGAGGCGAGGCAGCCGCCTACCACGTCCGGCCGAGGTAAGCGAACAGCTTCCGATGCGCGGGGGCATCGCCCGATGCTGGGAGCTCGGGTCCGAACATGCCGGGTGTGCGGAAGTTCTCGATACCCATGTCGCGCATGATCGCGAGCATCTCGCCGCATAATTGCTGGTCGAGCAGCTGCTCCCGATCAGTGGCGATCGCGAGGTCGATGCCGTGCACGAGTACTTCGGTCAGGTGGATCACCGCGGCCATGGGACCGGGCACGACACCGAATCCGAGGCGCACGGTCTGTTCGAGCGCGTCGGGGAGATGCCACGCCGCGCTGTCGGCGACGGCCGCTGCGGCGTAGGCCCCGTGCGGATCTGCGCCGAGCCAGTCGTCGTGGTGGTCTCGGTCAAGGTCCTCGCGCTCGAGTTGCGCGGCGAAGATATTCATGCCGCCCACCAGGTGGTTGAGCAGGTAGTGGACGTCCCACTCGACGCACGGGGTCGGCGCGCTCATGCGGTCGGCAGGGATTCCCGCAACGACGGCGGCGGTCATGTCGATGGCGTGGTCTATGCGGTTGATCATGGCGTTCATGTGATGCTCCAGAAGATGGTGACAGCCAAGAGGATTGGTTCGCCGGACGACGGTCAGGAGTGCCGAGTCGGTGCACTCCAGCTCCTAAACGCAGTTTGTAACGGCGTTAATTGAACAGTAGCGACTGCGATCGCGTAAACGCAAGTGCTAACTGCGTTAAAGTGGTCGGCATGGAGGAACGCACCCGCCGCCCCGGCGGTCGCAGCGCCCGCGTCCGCGCGGCGGTGCACCGGGCGGTCACCGAACTCGTCGCCGAACGCGGATACGGGAACTTCACCGTCGCCGAGGTCGCGGCCCGCGCGGGTGTGGCCGATACGAGCATCTACCGCCGCTGGGGCAATCTCGAGGCGCTGGCCATGGAGGTTACGGTCGATCGACTCACCACCGAGTCCGCGATCCCCGACACCGGAACCCTCGACGGCGACCTGCGCGCCTACGCGGCGAATGCGGCCCGAGATGTGAGCGGCCCCAACGGACTTGCGTTGCTGCGCACGATCCTCGCGCTCATCGATACCGGCGCGGCAGGCGAAGAAACCCGCGACCGATTCCTCGCCGACCGCGTCGATCAGATCCAGCGCATGCTCGACCGGGCCGCCGCCCGCGGCGAAGCCGCCCCCGAGGTGCTCGAGGTCGTCGACATGATCCTGGCGCCGATGTACACCCGCACCCTGTTCGGCACCGCCCCCCTCCGTGACGAGTATGTCGACACTCTCGTCGACCGCCTGCTCAGCATCGCCAGCCCAGCCGACCCCAGGGTGATTCGCCGACTCCGACGCCTCGGTGCGCGACAGGTCGATAAGCCAAACTGATCGGGAACTCGGTGTTGTTCCCGACAGGCCATTCTCGCAGGCTAAGGCAGTGTCAGAGATCAGACCGTTCCGTATCGCAATTCCCCAGGCCGACCTGGATGATCTGGCGCAGCGCCTGGCGAACACCCGGTCGGAGGCTCCCTTCGACGAGCTCGTGGGTAATGCCGACCTCGAGCTGCCGGTCCAGCTCAGCTGGGACTACCGGGGGCCGCGGTCATACGTGCAACCGCTTCTCGAATACTGGCGCGATCGGTTCGACTGGCGCGCACAAGAACAGCGGCTCAACAGTTTTCCCCAGTTCACCACCGAGATCGATGGACAGAACATTCATTTCGTGCACCTCCGCTCCCCTGAACCGGACGCGACACCACTGCTTCTCGTTCATGGCTGGCCCAGCTCCTTCACCGAATTTCTCGGCCTGATCGACGAGTTGACCGATCCACGCACGCACGGCGGCGACCCCGCCCATGCTTTCCATGTCGTCATCCCGTCCTACCCCGGCTTCGCGTTCTCCAAGCCGGCGGATCGAGCCGGCTGGCATCCGGTGCGGGTCGCCGCCATCTTCAACGGACTGATGGCCAGACTCGGCTACGACCGGTTCGGCGTGCACGGCAACGACGGCGGCGCCATCGTCGCACCGGAAATGGGCAGACTCGCTCCGGACAAGGTGATCGGCGTGCACGTCGACCAGATTTTCTCCTTCGCCAAGGGGGAACCGGACGAGCTGAACGGGCTCAGTGAATTCGAACTGAAGCTGATGGGTTTCGGGCAGCAGTTCCTCAAAAACGCCATCCACGACTCCGCATGGCGGGCACAACGGCAGGCCATTGGCCGGGCGCGCACGGATTCGCCCGCAACCCTGATCGCGTGGAGCGGGCAACCCACCTGGAGCGGGCAGGTGCTCACCGATTCGATGACACCGGACGAGCTGCTGACCAATATTTCGATCTACTGGTTCACCAGCACCGCGGCGCCCTCGGCCCGGTTCTCCTTCGAAACCAGCGACGCGGACGCGCCGACGACCGTGCCGATCGGACTGGCCTCCTTCGGCTACGACTTCACGCCGCCGCGCAAGTTCGCCGAACGCGACCACGCCAACATCGTGCAGTGGAACAAATATGAGATCGGCGGTCACTGGGCGGCCCACGAGGTACCCGACCTGCTGCTGGATGACATCCGCGGCTTCTTCGCAAAGGTGCACTGACACCGCCCGGCCACTGCTCGCCGTCGCGACCTTCGAGGGGTCGGTCCCGGCGGCGACGCATCAGGTGCTCGGAATGATCTCCCACTCCCGGCGTTGCACGAGTGCGCGAACCGGGTGACAACGGAAGGCGGCAATGCCGTGGAACTGCGGGACATAGAGATTCTCCTGACGCTGGCCCAGGAGCTGCACTTCGGCCGCACCGCGCAGCGATTGCAGTTGTCCCAGGCGCGGATCAGTCAGTCGATCAAGGGCCAGGAACGGCGTCTCGGCGCGCTTCTCGTCGATCGCACCAACCCGCGCAATATCCGACTGACACCGCTCGGCACGCAATTGTGCGCCGACCTGCTTCCGGCGTATCGCGATGTCCGACAGGCGCTGGACCGGGCGCGGTCGGCCGCAGGCAGTGCCTCCACGATGCTGCGCATCGGCATTATCGGCGGGAACGCCCACGACTACCGCTCGATCTGGCAGACCTTCCGCACCAGACACCCCGAATTCGTGCTGCAGATCCGGTCCATTTCGTTCACCGACCCGTTCGGCCCGCTGCGCCGCGGTGAGACCGACGTCGTCATCGCCTGGCTGCCGGTCGAGGAGCCCGACCTCACGGTGGGGCCGACGCTGTTCATCGAGCCGATGGGCGCGGCGGTGTCGGACAACCGTGAACTGGCCGGGGTCAAAGGCCGCTCCATCCAACGGATCTCGACGGTGTCGAATGGTGACAACGTGTCCACGTCCGTGCTGGGCTCCGACGGCGCCATCCATAACGTCTCCGACCATCTGCCCCGGTACTACAACCGGCCCGGCGTCAGCTATCTCCCCATCACCGACGCACACCTGCTCCGCTGGGCGCTGGTCTGGCACAGCGAGTCCGAAACCGATCAGATCCGCGCGCTGGCGCGCATCGTCGGCGAATTCGGCAGGCCCGACCACCGCTGACTCGACCGAAGCGCTGTCATGGGCTCTGGTGGCAGGCTTTCGGCGGAGTCGGTGCGACGTCGAGCGCGGGATTGCGGTCGAAGAAGCCGACAGGTTTGAGCCAGAAGTTCACCGTGTCCACCGGCATGATCGGCCAGTCCTCCGGGCGGGTGATGTGGTGGATGCCGAAGATGTACCAGAGCACTACGTCGGTGTTCATGATGGACCGGTTCGCCGCCGTCCACTCGGGCAGCCCGTGATCGACCTTGCTCTGGGTGACGAATTCGCCTGCGGGCCAGCGCTCGTCCGGGGAATTCGGGGTGACCCACAAGGTGTGCTCGATTGCCTTGCAGCGCGCGAGGATCGGCGATCGGGGATCGAACATAGCCGGAATCGCGCCCCCCGGTACCAGCTTGTAGGCCGGTGCGGTGCCCAGTCCGTTGGTGGTGTTGTCGTTGGCCACTTTCCAGGCGCGCTGGGTCGACCAGTCGAAGTCCTGCTTTCCTTCGGCTTCGGTGCGCAATGGAGTGTTGTTCTGCCGCAAGGAAAGTCCGTAGGGGTTATCCGGTCCCATCGGGACGATCTCGGTCTCGGTGCGGTAGACCGTGTTCTCGGTGCCGTCGATGTCGAGATCCAGGCGGGCAACCAGAAAGTGCTGATGGAACGGCGCGTAGGTGCGCTGGTCGACCAATGTGCCGTGCGGGTGCGCACCGCCTGCCGGGAAGTGACCGACAACCATGATTCCGGTCGCACGGACCTCACACTCGATATTGCCGTCCTGGTAGAAGCGCCAGTAGACGAGGTACTCGTAGTTCGCGACGGTGACGTGGGAAGACACTGTCAGCCTGCGCATTCGACGCACCTCGGCGCCCGCGTGATGGTCGACGTGTTTCCACAGGACGGCGTTGTCCTCTTCGTGGAGACAGATGGCGTTCCTGATCGTGACGGGTTCACCACTGCTGTTGTGCACCACCGCATCCAGGTAGCGGATCTCGCCCAGGCAGTCGCAGCCCAATTCGAGCGAGGTGGTCATGAATCCGATGCCCCACTCACCGATGTCGAAGGCCGTTCGGCGGTAGTGGTCGGTGCAGTGATCCCGGTACGGAACCATCATCTCCGCGAAAGAGAGCCGGTTCGCGATCGAGCGGATCCGGCCGCCATCGTTGTACTTCACCGCATGCAGTGTCATGCCCTCGCGATAGTTGAAACCGACGCGCAGCGACCAGTTCTGCCACTCGACCTTATTGCCCGCCACCGAAAAGGACGGCCCGTCCGGCTGCGTTATCTCCAAGGGGCGCAACGGTTGCCGGGTGCTCGCGGCGCGAATCCGGTCCGGGATGTGGCGAGGGACGTACTCGCCCATGATCTCCGGTGTGTCGACCGTGCCGGTGTCCTCGATCTCGAGCAGCTCCATGGTGTTCATGTCGATGATGCAGTGGAATCCGTTGACCGGCCCGGCATAGGGGTTCGCGCCGTCGGCGGCCCTGACCCAGGTATCGGACCAGCCGAGCCTGCGACCTCGATACTGCGGCGGAAGCACCGCGTCACCGTAGGTCCAGGTGTCCATGAACACCAGACTCATATCGGTGATACCCCGCGCGGCCAAGGCCGCGATCACCTCGGGATGCGCGCGCAGCGCCGCGTCGGCCTCCTCCCATTCGTCGAGGGTGAAGTTCGCCTGCACGCCAGGCAGGTGCGTCCAGGACAGCACGGTGTCGGTGGTCAGCGAGACGAGCGCCTTGTAGGTCTTGTTCTCGGCCCGCTCGAAACACACCACGTGCGCGTTGCGGTCGGGCACCACTGCGTCGGCATCGAACGCTGCTATCTCGGGCTTCGACGGCTCGGCGAGTTCGATCGACGCGTACCGCCAGCCGGGGCCGACGCCGTGCGTACGGGTCAGCACGGCGACAACTCGACGGAACTCATCGGACGACAGCGGATCGAGCGGATGGAACGTATCGGCCACGATTGCTCCCTACCGGTCGAAGGTCCTCGGTGTGACGGGCTCGCTGCAACTTCGCTACGACGACCCTACGACGCCGAGCAACTCTTCCGGCACTGTTCGGACCGCGCCGCAACAGGCGTCAGCCGTGACGGGCAGCAACGCACCAGCAGACCATGAGCGGGTAGTGCCTTCCCCACGGCGTTTCCACACCCAGCCCCGGGGCTCGCCCGGACGACGGAACGTCAGGAGTGCACAGTGCGCCGCGAGGTCCAGACGGTGATGGTGAACAGCACGACGCCGAGTACCGCGAGGCCCGCACCGACGGTCGCGGGAGCGGTGTAACCGAGGCCCGCGGCGATAACGAGGCCGCCGAGCCAGGCGCCCGCGGCATTGGCGATGTTGAGGGCGGCATGGTTGAGGGCAGCGGCGAGGGTTTGGGCGTCGGCGGCGACGTCCATCAGCCGGGTCTGAAGGGCAGGGGCCAGTGCCGCGCCCGAGGCGCCGATGAGGAACGCGCCGAGGGCGGCGGAGTACGGGTTGTGTGCGGCGGCGACGAATCCCGCGAGGATGACGACCATCGCACCGAGGGCGGCGAAGATCGCGAAATCGACGCCACGGTCGGCCAGGACGCCGCCGACGATGTTGCCTGCCACCATGCCCAGGCCGAAGAGCATGAGCACAAGCGGAACCAGACCCGCTCGCATACCGGCGACGTCGGTGAGCGTGGTGGTGATGTAGGTGTAGACGGCGAACATGCCGCCGAAGCCGACCGCGCCGACGAGCAGAGTCAGCAGAACTTGCGGGCGGCGCAGCGCACCGAGTTCGGTCATCGGGTTGGTGGTTCTGATGCCGGTGAGCTCCGGCACGTAACGCAGAAGGGCGGCCACAGTCGCCACTCCGATCGCCGCGACCACGACGAAGGCGTCCCGCCAGCCGAGATGCTGGCCCAGCCAGGTGGCACTGGGAACGCCGACAACGTTGGCGGCGCTCAAACCCAGCATAACCGCAGCAACAGCCTTGGCACGCTGCCCCACCGGGGCGAGGGTCGCGGCGGCCAGCGACGCAACGCCGAAATAGGCGCCGTGCGGTAGGCCGGCGATGAAACGTGCGACAACGAGGGTTGCGAACGTCGGCGCGAGCACGGTCAAGGCATTTCCGATGGTGAACGCCACCATCAGCACAACGAGCAGACGCTTGCGCGGCACCCGGGCGCACAGGGCGGCGATCAGTGGAGCGCCGACGACCACACCCAACGCATACGCCGACACCGCGTGCCCTGCCGTCGGCTCCGACACACCCATGGCACTCGCGATGTCGGGCAGCAACCCCATGGTGACGAACTCGGTCGTCCCGATCCCGAAGCCGCCGAGCGCCAGCGCCAGCATCGCCGGGAGGTGCCAATCCCTCCGTTCGGCCTCGACTGGTGCGGTGGGCGGCGGGGCTACGGAACTGGTCACGTATTGATGTAACCGCCCGCCCGACCCTTCCGCTTCCCGGGCAAACGTGAGTTCGCCCACCTCAGCGTCGATACATCGCGCAGGTCATCCCGCACACACCTCCTTCGGGCAGCCACCGGGCAATCCGGCGCTCAGTCGGAATGCAGTGGCTCGCGGCGTTCGAAGGTGCGCCGGTACTCGGCGGGTGACACACCGATGACGCTCGCGAAATGACGGCGCAGGTTGGCCGCCGTGCCGAGACCGGACATGCTGCTGATCCGATCGATGCCGAAATCACTGGATTCCAAGAGGGATTGGGCGTGCGACAGCCGCTGGCCGAGCAGCCATTGCATCGGTGTCGCGCCGGTCGCCTGCTGCACATGCCGGAAGAAGGTGCGCGGACTCATGTTCGCCTTCGCCGCGAGCGCGTCCACGGAGAGTGGTTGGTCGAGATTGGCGATGGCCCACTGCAGCACCGGTCCGATGCCGTCGTCGGCCCGCGGCGGAATGGACAGCTCGACGAATTGCGCCTGCCCACCGGAACGGTGCGGCGGGATCACCATCCGTCGCGCCAACCGGTTGGCGATCACCGCGCCGAAGTCGCGGCGGACCAGGTGCAGACACAGATCGAGGGCGGCCGCCATGCCCGCGCTGGTGAGCACGTCCCCGTCATCGACGTAGAGCACCGACTCGTTGACCTCGATGCCGGGATAGCGCCTGGACAGGACCTCGGCGTGCTCCCAGTGCACAGTGGCGCGCCGACCGTCCAGGATGCCCGCGGCGGCGAGGGCGAAGATCCCGTCGCACAGCGCGACCATACGGGCACCGCGACGGTGCGCCGCGGCGAGCGCGGCGACGAGTTGGGGAGGTATTTCGCGTTCAGCGGTCACGAAGTCGTGAGCCACCGAGGGCACGATCACGGTGTCGGCCGCCAGTAGATCGGCGAGACCGTGTTCGGCCCGCAGGTAGGTGCCGAAACCGATCGGCTGGGTGTGCTGCTCCGGCGTCACCGCGCAGACCTTCAGCTCGTACCAGGAGTCGGAGAGATCCGGCTGCGGGGTGCCGAAGATCGAGGCCACCACTCCCAGCTCGTAGAGATCCCACGGATGCAGCGCGCCGGGAGAGACGGCCAACGCGACAGTTCGACCGGTCATGAGTCGATGTTATGGCAGTAATCGTTCGCTTGTCGTCAGTTCTGCCACTGATGTTTTTCCGTCGGAGCGCGAAGACTGAGTTCGGGCGCCCAACCAACCGAACTCAGGAATCGACGGAGGAATCGTGAACGACAATCGGACATCGGTCACCGTGTTGGGCCTCGGCCGCATCGGCGCGACGATCGCCGAGATCTTCTTGCGCAACGGGCACCCGACCACCGTGTGGAACCGGTCATCGGGCAAGGCCGCACATCTGGACGAACTCGAAGCAGTGCGCGCCGCGACGCCCGCGGCGGCCGTGGCCGCCGGTGCGCTGATCGTGGTCACGGCGGCCGACACCCCTGCCGGCGCTGCGATTCTCGCGTCCGCTCCCGAGGCGCTGCACGGGCGCACTGTCCTCAATCTGGCGACCGGCCGCCCGGACGAGGCACGCGAGTTGGCGTCCTGGATCGCCGAGCGCGACGGGCACTACCTGGACGGCGGGATCCTCGGCGTGCCCCAGACACTCGGCACGCCGGACACCATGGTCATGTACAGCGGCTCGCCCGAAGCGCAGGCCGCGCACGGCGACATCATCGCCGAGCTCGGCACCGCGAAATACCTCGGCGCGGACGCCGGCCTCGCCGCACTGCACGACATGGCGGTATTGGCCGGGATGTACGGGCTGTTCGGCGGTTTCTTCCAAGCGGCGGCGATGGTCGGCAGCGCGGGCTTCCCCACGGGCGAGTTCACCGCAGCGTTCTTGATGCCGTGGCTGCGCTCGATCATCGACGTGCTGCCGACCCTGGCCGAGGAGATCGATTCGCGGCAGTTCGAGGTCAATTTCTCCGACCTGGCAGGCAACCGGGCCGGTCTGCGCAATATCCGTACCGCCAGCCGCGATCAGGGCGTCGCGACAGACCTGCTCGACCCCTTGCAGCGCATGTTCGACGAGCAGGCGGAACTGGGCAACGGCGCCGACAGCTTCACCCGCGTCGTCGGTGGTCTACTCGGCGCCGCTGTCTCCGAGCGGAGTTGACCGGCTCGAGCCGCAAACAGTTCGGGCACCCGTACCACTTGCCGATCCGAGCGACCGGCCTGCAGTCGTCCGCGGCGTGGTGCGGGTGCCCGTTTGTTCGCGCCCGGCGCCGGAATGTTCCAGCGCCGGGAGTGGTGGGAGTCCGGTCAGCGCAGGGCGCGGGCCAGATTGGCGTCGAGCGCGCCGAGGAATTCCTCGGTGGTCAGGTAGCTCTGGTCGCCGCCGACGAGCGCGGCCAGGTCCTTGGTCATCTGCCCGCCTTCGACGGTCTTGATGACGACGTCCTCGAGAGTCTGCGCGAAGCCGATCACCTCGGGGGTGTTGTCCAGCTTGCCGCGGTGCTCGAGACCACGGGTCCAAGCGAAGATCGACGCGATCGGGTTGGTCGAGGTCGGCTTGCCCTGCTGGTGCTGGCGATAGTGCCGGGTGACCGTGCCGTGTGCGGCCTCGGCCTCACAGGTGCGCCCGTCCGGGGTCAGCAGCACCGAGGTCATCAGGCCGAGCGAGCCGAAGCCCTGCGCGACCGTGTCGGACTGCACGTCGCCGTCGTAGTTCTTGCAGGCCCAGACGTAGCCGCCCTCCCACTTCATGGAGGAGGCCACCATGTCGTCGATCAGCCGGTGCTCGTAGGTGAGCCCCGCCGCGTCGAACTGGGTCTTGAACTCGGCGTCGAAGACCTCCTGGAAGGTGTCCTTGAACATGCCGTCGTAGGCCTTCAGGATGGTGTTCTTCGTGGACATGTACACCGGGTAGTTCTGCGCGAGTCCGTAGTTGAGCGACGCGCGCGCGAAATCCTCGATGGACTTCTTGAAGTTGTACATGCCCATCACGACGCCGCCGTCCTCGGGCATTTTCACGACCTCGTGCACGATCGGCTCGCTGCCGTCGTCCGGGGTGAAGGTGAGGGTGACAGTACCGGCCTCGAACACCTTGAAATCGGTGGCGCGGTACTGGTCGCCGAAGGCGTGGCGGCCGATGATGATCGGCTTGGTCCAGCCGGGCACCAGGCGCGGGACGTTCGAAATAATGATCGGGGCGCGGAAGATCGTGCCGCCGAGAATGTTGCGGATGGTGCCGTTGGGCGACCGCCACATCTTCTTCAGGCCGAACTCCTCGACGCGCGCCTCATCCGGGGTGATGGTGGCGCACTTCACGCCGACGCCGTGCTGCTTGATGGCGTTGGCGGCGTCGATGGTGACCTGGTCGTCTGTCTTGTCCCGGTACTCGATGCCGAGGTCGTAGTACTCGAGGTTCACGTCGAGATACGGGTGGATCAGCTTGTCCTTGATGAACTGCCAAATGATCCGAGTCATCTCGTCGCCGTCGAGTTCTACGACGGTGCCTTCAACCTTGATCTTGGACATGGATCTTCGTGTCCTCCTAGGATGGTGCCCTCATTGCACGGCCAGGCGAACACTTGTGAGCGGACCCCAGCTGTTCCAAAGACAACGTATATGCCCCGCGTTGTCCGCGGAACGTGTGGTGCAAACAAGACAAGCGTACTGCTGGTGAGGATCTCACCGCGCGGGCAGCCCCCCGAGTGAGCGCGCCCGAAATGGTTACCGACAAGTAGGTCGGGAGTGGCCCCGATCACTCGCGGGCCGACGACCGACGCGGCGTTGCCCCCGTCACCACGGCGTGTCCTGCGGCGGGCAAAAGAAAGTCCGCGTATCGCCGCCGAGCGGAGGCGATACGCGGACTTCCGATGCCGTGAGAGGAAGATCTCAGACCCCGACGTGGACCCGAGCGCCGTCCTCGGAGCCCTCGATCAGGTTCTGCGGCTTGTCCCTGATCATGAACGCGATCACCGGGACCGCGGCGAGGAAGAAACCGGCGCCGACGTAGAACGCCACGTCGTAGCTGTGGATCGAGGCACGGGCGACCAAGTTGTCGAGCGTCGGATTGCCCTCCGCGAACGACTTGGCCGTCTGCACCGAGATGGTGGTCAGCAGTGCGGTGCCGACCGCACCGCCGACCTGCTGCGCGGCGTTCAGCAAGGCACTTGCCACACCCGAGTCCTCTTCCTCGACCTGATGCAGCGCGACGGTCTGCATGCCGACGAACAGCGGACCCATGCCGAGCGCGATCAGCACCTGCGCGGGCAGCACACTCGCCGCGTAGCTGTCGCCATAGCTCAACTGCGCCAGCCACAGCAGACCGAGGACACCGAGCACGGAGCCCGCCACCATCAGCGGTCGCGGGCCGAGCTTCGGCAGCAGCGCACTGGTGACACCGGCGGAGATCGCGATACCCGCGGGGAACGGCAGGAACGCGAAGCCGGCCTTCAGCGAGGAGTAGCCGAGCGTGATCTGGAAGTAGTAGCTCAGGAACAGGAACATCGCGAACATCGCGATCGGGATGAGCAGCGCGGCGAGGAAGGCGCCGCCGCGGTTGATCTCACCCGGAATGTGCAGCGGCAGCAGCGGATTCGAGGAACGACGCTCGATCGCGACGAATGCGATCAGCAGCGCGACACCCGCGACGATCAGCCCGAGGGTGCTGCCCGCCAGCCAGCCGTCGTCGGCGGCGCGGCTGAAGCCGTACACGATCGCGATCAGGCCGAGCGTCACGGTGACGGCACCCGGCACGTCGTAGCCGCCGGTGCGCGGGGCCGGTATGTCCTTCACCACAAAGGCCAGCGCACCGACCAGAGCGAGAATGGCGATCGGGGTGTTCACCAGCAGGCACCAGCGCCAGGAGGCGTACTCGGTGAGCGCGCCACCCGCGATCAGCCCGAGCGCGGCCCCGCCCGCGGAGATTCCAGCGAAGACACCGAACGCGGTCGCGCGTTCTTTGGCCTCGGTGAAAGTGACCGAGAGCAGCGAAAGTGCCGCCGGCGCAAGCAAAGCCGCGAAGGCGCCCTGCAGCGCGCGGCCGGCGAACAGCTCCACACCGTTCTGCGCGAGACCCGCCAGCGCGGAAGCCGCCGCGAATCCGACGAGACCGACAATGAAGATCCGGCGCCTGCCGAGGTAGTCGGCGAGCCGGCCGCCGAGCAACAGCAGACCGCCGAAGATCAGCGTGTAGGCAGTGAGCATCCATTGCTTGTTGCCATCACTGATGTCGAGATCACGTTGTGCGAACGGCAGCGAGATGGTCACGATGGTGGCATCCAGCACCACCATGAGCTGGGCCAATGCGATCACCCCCAGGGCCCACCAGCGCGCCGAACTGCCCTGTTTTCCCGGAACGTCTACCGCTGTCGCAGTCTCGGTCACCTTGATCTCCTTGAAACTCGAAGTCGTGACGCCATCCTGTCATTGTCAGACATTTGTCGTCAAGGGAAAAATGTCGCAATCCGACATTTGACCGCTAACGACACGAAAAGTCCCGGTTGCGATACAGTGGAAGGATGCTCGAGTCATCAACGCCGACCGGCGCGAGCGCAGCAGCGGACTCCCCTGCCAGCGCCGAGTCGAACCAGGACCCGGACCAGGACCGGGCTGTAAATCCGGCGCCTGCCGGCCTGCGCGAGCGCAAGAAGCAGCAAACCCGGTTGCGCATCATCGAGGTCGGACTCGACCTCTGCGACGCGCACGGTTTCGATGCCACCACCGTCGAGCAGATCGCGAATGCCGCCGACGTCTCACCCCGCACGATCAACCGGTATTTCGACAGCAAAGAGGACATCATCCTCGGGCCGATCAAGGACTTCGGCCGCACCGTCGCCGAGACCCTGCGCGGACTCCCGGTCACCGGCAACGAGCTGCAAGCGCTGCGTGAGGCCTTCCTACGGACCATCGACCAGGCGGTAGATGGAAATGACAGGATGCTGTCGTTCCGGCAGTTCCAGCAAATGCAGCGCATCCTGCGCAGCAGTCCGTCGGTCAGTACGCGCAGCCTCGAGCACGCCGACAACAAGACCGCCGCGATCGCCGAGGTGCTCGCGCAACGACTCCACACCCAGCCCGACTCGTTGCAGGTGCGCCTGATCGTCGGCACCTGGCAGCTGATCGGACAGCTCGGGATGGAATGTTCGGTCGACATCTTCGACGAACACGATCCGGCGGCGGCGGCCTTGGCGGGCCGCGCCGCGTTCCTCTCCACCTTCGACGAGTTCGTACGCATCTGCTGCGTCCCCTTGGCCGCCGCAACCCGGTGAGTTTCGACGACGATTTCGATCGTCGACCGACCGCCAGCTATGATGCCGATCAGGTCATGAGTGCCAGCGCGAAGCCCCGGCTTGCTGGACGGCAACCCTCCAGCTGCGGTGGGGTGCTCCGGGTGATGACCGGGCTCTCGAAAGTCGAGAGCAAGCGCGCACTTCAGGAGGTACCCCCAATGTGTTGTTGTCCGTCGCCCACATCCCATTAGCAAGTAGTTCTGGCGAACAACCCCTTTGGAGCAAGACATGAGTGACCCCATCGCGTCCGCGGCCGATCTCGATCCGATCGCATCCGATCCGACGCAGTGGTCCTTCGAGACCAAGCAGGTCCACGCGGGGCAGGCCCCGGACGAGGCCACCGGCGCCCGCGCCCTCCCGATCTACCAGACCACCTCCTACGCCTTCCGTGACACTGATCACGCGGCCGCGTTGTTCGGCCTCGCCGAGCCGGGCAACATCTACACCAGGATCATGAACCCGACCCAGGGCGTGGTCGAGCAGCGCATCGCCGCCCTGGAAGGTGGCGTCGCCGCGCTGCTGCTGGCCTCGGGACAGGCCGCGGAGACCTACGCGATCCTCAACCTGGCCTCGGCAGGCGACCACATCGTGTCCAGTCCGCACCTCTACGGCGGCACCTACAACCTCTTCCACTACTCGCTGCCCAAGCTCGGCATCGAGGTCTCCTTCGTGGCGGACCCCGACGACCTGGAGCAGTGGCGTGCGGCCATCCGGCCGAACACCAAGGCGTTCTACGGCGAGACCATCGCCAACCCGAGCAGCGCCATCTTCGACATCCCGGGAATCTCCGCGATCGCGCATGCCAACGGACTGCCACTGATCGTGGACAACACGGTCGCCACCCCGTACCTGATCCAGCCGCTCGCGCACGGTGCCGACATCGTCGTGCACTCGGCGACCAAGTACCTGGGCGGCCACGGCACCGCGGTCGCGGGTGTGATCGTCGACGGCGGCACGTTCGACTGGACCGTGCATGACGAGCAGGGCGAGCCGCGGTTCCCGGGTTTCACCACACCGGACCCGAGCTATCACGGTGCGGTGTTCGCCGACCTCGGCGCACCCGCGTACGCGCTGAAGGCTCGCGTGCAGCTGCTGCGCGACCTCGGTGCCGCGGTGTCGCCGTTCAACGCCTTCTTGATCAGTCAGGGCGTCGAGACGCTGAGCCTGCGCCTGGAGCGCCACGTCGCCAATGCGCAGGCGGTGGCCGAGTTCCTGACCGGCCAGCCCGCCGTCGAAGCGGTGTACTACGCGGGCCTACCGTCCTCGCCGTGGCACGAGCGCGCCAAGCAGCTCGCACCGAAGGGGCCGGGCGCGATTGTTGCGTTCGAGCTCAGCGGCGGTGTCGATGCGGGCAAGAAGTTCGTGGACGCATTAGCCCTGCACAGTCATGTCGCTAACATCGGTGATGTGCGTTCTCTCGTGATCCATCCCGCCTCGACCACGCACTCGCAGCTGACACCCGAGGAGCAGTTGGCCTCCGGCGTCACGCCGGGGCTGGTTCGGCTGGCGGTGGGCATCGAGGGAATCGACGACATCCTCGCCGATCTGCGAGCCGGTTTCGCGGCGGCGGCGACGTGACCGTGCGCGCCGAACCGAGTGCCGTGCGACCCGCCGCGGCGGTGGCCCTGCCACCGCCGGACGGGCGGCTCGGCATGATCGCCATCGGGGACGTGCGGCTGGAGAACGGCGCACTCGTCCAGGACGTGCACCTGGCCGTGCAGCGCTGGGGTGAGCTCTCCCCCACGCTGGACAACGTGGTGCTGGTCGAGCACGCGCTGACCGGCGACTCGCATGTGATCGGACGCCCGGACGACATCCATCCGCTGCCGGGGTGGTGGGACGGCATGGTCGGCCCCGGCGCGCCGATCGACACCGACGAGTGGTGTGTCATCGCGGCGAACGTGCTCGGCGGCTGCATGGGCAGCACCGGACCCACCTCGCTGGCTCCGGACGGAAAGCCATGGGGTGCAAGGTTTCCGGAGATTTCGATCCGCGATCAGGTGAACGCGGAAGTGGCGCTGATGGATCTGCTCGGCATCGAAAGGCTGGCCGCGGTCGTCGGCGGGTCGATGGGCGGCATGCGAGTGCTGGAGTGGATGGTCGGCACCCCGGGTCGGGTCGGCGCCGCCCTGGTGCTCGCCGTCGGCGCGCGCGCCACCGCCGACCAGATCGGCACGCAGACAACGCAAATCGCCGCGATCAAGGCCGACCCCGACTGGCAGGGCGGCGACTATCACGACACCGATCGCGCCCCGACGACCGGCATGGGCATCGCACGGCGCATCGCGCACCTGACCTATCGGACCGAGTCCGAGCTGGATCACCGCTTCGAGAACAACGCACAGGGCGACGAGGATCCGTGGCGCGGCGGCCGCTATGCGGTGCAGAGCTATCTGGACCATCAGGCCGATAAGCTCTGTAGCCGTTTCGATCCGGCCACCTACGTCTTGCTCACCGAGGCGATGAACCGGCACGACATCGGGCGCGGGCGCGGCGGGGTCGAGGCCGCGCTTGCCGCGACGCCGGTGCCGTGTGTGGTCGGCGGCGTCGACTCCGATCGGCTCTATCCACTGCGCACCCAGCAGGAACTCGCCGATGGGCTGCCCGGCTGCGATGGACTGGAGATCGTGCATTCGCGCGACGGCCACGACGGGTTCCTCACCGAGGCGGCCGCGGTGTCGAAGCTGCTGACCGAGACGATGCGGCTGGCTCGGGTGCACCGCAAGCCGGTCGACTGACACCCGTTATTTCGGCGAGCCCGGGCACTGGTTGCCGGGCATACGAAATACCTTGTCCCAAGCCTATTCGGCGACGGGTGCGCCGACGAGCAGACCGACGATGGAACGCACGTAGGCCTGCAGCCGCTCTCTGGGATAGACGTCGGGCTCACTGACCGCCAATCGGCCGAGCATCTCGGCGATGGTCAGCAGCGAGTTGGTGAGCAGCGCGGAATCCACACCCGCCCACCGCGGCTCGAGCGCGGTGCCCATGCGGACCAGCGCCTCGGCCTGATCGAAGATGCCCGCACGCGAATTCTGCAGCGCGTCACGGTATTCGCCGGGAGCATTGCCCGGCGCGGTGAGAATCAATCGCCAGCGTGTCGGATTCTCCAGTGTCACACCGACGAACGCCTCGACCGTCGCCGAGGCTGCGACAACCGGAAGCGGGACGCGCTACAGCGCCAACAGCCCGGAGAGCCAGCTGTGGATCCACATCACTGGCTGGCACTCGGTACTCGAGGCCTACGAAATGTTCGGGCCCGGCCCGCTGTCTCCAGAGGAGGAGACGCGCTACTGGCACGAGTGCGCGATCGCAGCCGAACTGCAGACCTGCAAGCCGGAAGACGTGCCGCACTCCCGCGAGGAGGTGCGCGTGTACTTCGCCAGGGTCCGCCCGCGACTGTGCACCTCCGAGCGCGCCGAGGAGGGCATGCACCACCTGTTGTGGACCTCACTGCGCAACGGTGCGGGCCTCAGCTATTTCGCGGGCAGCAGGCTACTGTCGCTGGCTTCGGTCGCCACGCTGCCGAAGTGGATGCGCAAGCTCGGCGGGTTCGATCGGCCGCGCATCGTGGATCTGCTGGTCCGCCCCGCCGCGCGGATCATCGTGTGGGGCGCGTCCGCGTTCAATTCCTACGGCCTCATTGCCTCGGCGCCGTTCATCGCTCCGATGGCGGGTCAGATCCTCGAACAGCACCTGAAGGGAGCACCGCCCGCCGAGCTCGAGACGATCACACCGGCACAGGCGCGCAGCCGCTACGGTGCGCGCAGCGGACGCGCGGTCGTGGCCGAAGCGAGATAGGGCACTACCCCTCCGGCGCGCGATCATCCTCCAGCACGCTCCACGGTCCTGTCGCCCATTCCGCACCGTTGCGAAACGGCTTACTGATCCACGCAGGCCGCGCGGGGCAGCCGGCCAACCGACCCGCGCCCGCCCTGCTGCGCGTGGCGACCAGGTAGTAGCCCTTCGAATCCTGTTCCAGGACGGGTAGATACGCGCAGACCAGCCCCGCCGCCATATCCAGATCGCCCGCCATGGCGGTCCCCACGAGCGGCGCGCCCTCGCGGCCGTTGTCGTCGAAGGCCACCACGGTCCACAGCGAATGCGCCTCGCCGCTCCCGCCATCGGTATCACTCATGCCGTTTCCCCTGCACTGGAGTCGCTGCATCGGACCGGACCGTCGGGTTCCCGGACGGCCTCGGACTCGCCAGGCATCCGAGCTATAGCTCATGAAAACCATTGCGAGCCGGAGGTTTCAGTTTACTACCTGAGACACCTGGCGTGGATCGGGTCGCGATATCCGCACCGGCCTCAGCCTGCCGCGAGACGCCTGGCCTCCTCGACCCGGTTGATATTGGTCTCGATCCACTCGCGCAGCGCCGCGATCGGAGTGCGCAGGCTGTGGCCCAGCTCCGTGAGGTCGTAGTCGACGCGCGGCGGAATGGTGGGATGTGCTGTGCGCGTGACGAATCCGTCCGTTTCGAGCTGACGCAGAGTTTGCGTGAGCATCTTCTGCGAGACGCCATCGATGCGGCGGTACAGGTCTGTGTAGCGCATGGTCCCGTCGGCGAGGGCATCCACGATCAACACCGTCCACTTACCCGCGACCTGGTCGAGGAGCTGCCGGGTAGGACACTTCGCCGAGTAGACATCGGCAGGCAGCCCACTGGCCTCATGGATCGTACGCACGTCTTCGAGTGTAACGCACTTTCAAGTGCCGTCTTCACATTGGAGAGTAACTCTCCGATAGTAAGAATCATGACAACACAGACACTTTCGGTTCCCGACGCCATTCGCACCCGCCGCACCACGCGCCACTACCGCCCGGACCCGGTGCCGAGGGAACTGCTCGAGGAGCTGCTGGATCTGGCGGTCGAGGCGCCCACCGCGTGGAATATGCAAGACCGTTCGATCGTGGTGGTGACCAGTGAGTCCGGCCGCCACAACCTGTCGTCCGCCGCCTTCGGTCAGCCGCAACCGCTGGAGGCGCCGGTGGTGCTGGTCTTCGTCGCCGAGACGGCAGCCTGGGAGGCGAGCAATACCGACATCGCCGAACTGGCGGGCCGCAACGGCGCATGGAACGCGGAGTTCACCGCGATGTTCGACTCCCGCGCCGAATTCCACTCGCTGCACCAACGCGGGCTGATCCGCGAGAACGCCGTGAAGAATGCGATGATCGCGGCAACCTACGTCATGCTCGCCGCCACCAGCCTCGGCCTGTCCTCGGCGCCGATGAACGGCTGGGACCCGGACCTCGTCAAGAAGGCCATCGGCATCGACGACCGCCCCGACCTCGCCATCACGGTCATGGTCACCCTCGGCTACAGCGACGCCAACCCACCGCACCCCGGTCGCCGCCCGCGCGAGCACACCGTGTTCGCCGAGCGCTACCCCGCCGACCGGTGAACTAGCCGATGCGGGCGTCGTCCTCGCCGACGACATCGGCGAGGACAACCGAACGACCTTGCGCCCACCTGAAATGCCGCTCCGTCACTCCCAGCCACGAATCCGACGCGAGCGCTGCCCCGTCAGCCGACGCCGAGGGTGTTGATCGTCGCGGCAATGAAGACGATCAGGGTGCCCAGGATGCTCAAGGTCGCGACATCGAAGGGCTTGCTGCGCACCGCGAGCAGGCCGACCCGAGCCGTCGGCAGACACAGCCGGAAGGCGGCAGCCAGCAGCGTCGCGCCACCGAAGAACAGCGCCCCACGACGCCAGCGATCCGAGGCGACAAAAATCACCGCGAGCACGATGACCACCGCCACGATGACCATCGGCAGGTGAGAGCGCAGGAACTGCTCACCCCGGTTCCTACCGGACTGCCGGTCGGCGGCAGAGGCGTCCACGTCGGTCACGGCACCGATTCTTGCAGACACCAGGCGGCCGGTCACAGACAGCGGTCATCCCACCGTGAGTTATTCGACGACGGCGACGCCTTCGACCTCGATGAGATGTCCGGCGTAAACAAGGCCGCGCCGCCGACCGGCACCACCGTTTCGGAGCGTGGAAAGTTTCTACTACGGAGCGTAGTTTCGAGGTACGGTGGGTTGATCCGACGCAAGGAGGTCCCGGCAATGAAGGCATTCGCACGGATTCGACAAACCCTGCTCGCGATTCGGCAGGCGAAGCGAAACCGGTCCGATCTACTCGGCTGGCTCATCCGACGACCACAGGTCCTGATGAGCACGATCGGGTACGAGACGGCCATGCTGTTCAGCAATCGACTGGATCCGAAGCTCAAGGACCTTGCCGAATTGAAAACCGCCGGCCTTGTCAACTGCGAGTTCTGCCTGGACATCGGCTCCGCGGTGGCCCGGTCGAGCGGCCTCACCGAGCAGCAACTCACCGACCTGCCGCGTTACCGAACCAGCGACGCCTACAGCGACCTGGAGAGACTCGTCATCTCCTTCGCCGAAGCCATGACCGCGACCCCGGCCACCGAGCTCGACGACCTGCGCACCGCCTTGCTGGCACAGCTGACCAAGGCACAGGTCACCGAGTTGGCCACCACCATCGCCTGGGAGAACGAACGGGCCCGCCTCAACCAGGGCCTCGGCGTGCGTCCAACCGGAATGGCGGACGGCATGGCCTGCGCCCTGCCGGAGCGGCCTGCCGAGTAGGGCTTCTCCGGCGCACAGCCGACGCACCCGCGTGCATGGCCGATCCTGCGATCGCCGACGGTAGGCAAACAAGTTGGCTGCAACAGAACCTGATTGACTGGCCTGGTGTTCCGATTGATGTTTCACGAGCCTGCCATCCCGGGGAATACCGGCAATGCGATCCGACTGGCCGCCGGGACCGGGTGTGAGCTGCATTTGGTCGAACCGCTGGGGTTCGACCTTTCGGAGTCGAAGCTGCGACGGGCCGGGTTGGACTACCACGATCTGGCTTCGGTGACGGTGCACGAGAATTTGGCGGCGGCGTGGCAGGCGCTGCGGCCCGAGCGAGTGTTCGCGTTCACTACGCAGGCCCGGACGCACTACACCGAGGTGACCTATCGGAAGGGGGATGTGCTGTTGTTCGGCACCGAGCCAACCGGTCTGCCCACGGAGGTGCTTGCCGACTCGCATATCACTGAGCAGTTGCGGATTCCCATGCTGCCGGGGCGGCGGTCGATGAACCTGTCCAACGCAGCCGCGGTCACCGTGTACGAAGCTTGGCGGCAACTCGGTTTTCCCGGCGGGGTGTAAACGCCTCGTCCCTTATCCGGGAGCCCACGAATTTCAGAGGTCGACTTCGAAGCGTTTGAAGCGCGAGGTCGCGCCGGCGGCCAGGCGGACAGCGGATTTGGGAACGCCGTAGTGCTCGGCAAGCAGCTCGATGGCGGCCTTGTTCGCCTTGCCTTCGACGGCGGGGGCGCGGACGTACAGCTGCAGAGTGCCGTCGTCGAGGGTTTCGACGAGCGGGCCTTTACGGCTATTCGGTTTTATCGTCGCCCTTACCACTGTCGACACCTGCCGCTCCTGTCTCGCCGCTGGTATCGGGGCTCTTCGAGGTGGCCGCAGCCTTCGGTTCGGGCACCGATTCCGCCGCGACCGCCGGTTTCTTCGGCGTGGCCGATTCTTCCGTAGCCGTCGCACCTGGTTTCCGGCCGGGCCGCCGCACGATGCGCACGATGCCCCAGACCACCGCGCCGACGACCACGAGGAAACCGAGCCACGGAATTGCCTTGCCGCTGAAGACAACCGCGTCCTTCAGCCAGTCCATCAGCGAGTGCCAACCCGAGACGATGCCGTCCCAGAAATTGGTCGGCCCGTCGTCGTCGGACTTCTTGTCTGCGGTGGTGATGTCGATGGTCAACGTGGACAGCGAGACCTGGTCGTCGAGGTGACGTTTCTGCGCGGTGAGACTGTCGAGTTCGCCTTGGCGGCTGGACAAAGCGCTTTCGGCGGCAATGAGATCCGCGGTGCTTGTTGCGCCGGCGATGAGTGCGCGCAGCCGGTCGACCGAGGCCTGGAGCGCCTTGATCCGCGCGTCGAGGTCTTCCCACCGCATTGTGACGTCATCGCGGTTGGTGCTCACCTGGGTGACGCGGCCGAGGCCGCCGAGGCCGTCGATGAACTTGTCCGTCTTGTCCGAGGGCACCCGCACCGTGAGCGTGGCGCTCGGGTCGACGTCGTCGCTGCCCGGTTGTTCGGTGCGGCTATCGATCCGGCCGTCGAGCAGCCGCACCTGATCGGCAACCTTGCCGGCGGTGCCGACCGGGTCGCTCGCGGTGAGGGACACGCTGCCGGTGACGACCTCCTTACGCAGCGTGATCGACGCACCGCCTTGCCCACGGTTGTCCTGTTTCGTCGCCGGGCCTTGTTCGCGCAGCCCTGGCGGCGCGATCGCGGGTGCGGGAGCGACGGCGGTGGCCATGGTCGACCCATCCGAGGCGGAGCTGCCGTTGTCGTCACCGCACCCGACGAGCAACGTCAAACCCAGCAGGCCGGTCATCACGACAGCAAGCTTGCGCATGACCGAAGACTAGCCGCTGCAGTGAGTTCGGTCACCGAGCTCGCCACCCGGGTTATCCCGCCGGTGCGACGCCGACCAGCCTGACGAGGAACCTTTCGATCTGATCGGTGAGCGGCGGCCACGGCTGGTCCGGCTGGTTGAGTCGGATCGATACCGCACCGTGGACTGCCGCACGCAGATCGAGCGTGACCGACGCCGCGTCGTCGGCGGCGGCCTGGCGATCATGGATATCTTCCGGCTCGACGGCGGAAAGCTCGCCGAACATTGGGATGTCATCCAGCCGATCCCGGCGGATTCCGTCAACCAGAACGGAATGTTCTGAGCGTCAACGGAAGTCGCGAGACTTCGCCTCGATACGCAGGTCCATGCGCTGCAGATGCTCGGCGACCACGCTGACCGCACCTTCGGCGTTCTGGACGCGGCCGCGGATGAGGAGAGCAGGGGCGCCCTGGGCCAGGCGGCGGTAACGGGTCCACAGGCCCACCGAGCAGACGACGTTCACCATGCCGGTTTCGTCTTCCAGGTTGAGGAAGGTGACGCCCGCGGCGGTGGCGGGGCGCTGCCGGTGGGTGACGGCGCCGCCGACCAGGACTCGGGAGCCGTCGGGGACGGCGAGCAGGCCGGAGGCGGGGATGACACCGAGGGCGTCGAGTTGGGGGCGCAGGAATTCGGTGGGGTAGCTGCCAGGTGAGACGCCGGTGGCCCAGACGTCGGCGGCGGCGAGTTCGAGCTCGCTCATGCCGGGCAAGGCGGGGGCGGTGGTGGCGGCGCCGGTGCCGGGCAGGCGATCGGGACGTTCACCCGCGGCGGCGCCCGCCGCCCAGAGCGCCTCGCGGCGAGTGCTGCCGAGGCTGCCGAGCGCGCCCGCCGTGGCGAGTGACTCCGCTTGAGTGACAGTGAGTTCCACGCGGCCGGTGAGGTCGACGAAGGAGGTGTACGGCACCGACCCGCGGGCCGCGACAATGCGTTCGGCGAGATCGGCGCCGATGTGGCGGATTGCCGCGAGGCCGAGGCGCACCTGGGTGCCGCGCTGCTCGAGAGTCGGTTCGGCGCGGCTGGCGTTGATGTCGGGACCGTGCACGAGCACCCCGTGCCTGCGGGCATCGGCGACCAGCGACTGCGGAGAGTAGAAGCCCATCGGCTGGGCGCGCAGCAAACCGGCGCAGAACGCCGCGGGATGGTGCAGCTTGAACCACGACGAATAGAACACGATCGAGGCGAAGCTCTGCGAATGGCTTTCCGGAAAGCCGAAATTCGCGAAGGCATAGAGCTTTTCGTAGATCCGGTCGGCGATCTCGCCGGTGATGCCGTGCAGCTCGCGCATCCCCTCGTACAGCCGGTCCTTGAGTCGCTCCATGCGCTCCGGGGAGCGTTTGGAACCCATGGCGCGGCGCAGCTGGTCGGCCTCGGCGGCGGTGAAACCGGCGACATCGACGGCCATCTGCATGAGCTGCTCCTGGAACAGCGGTACGCCGAGGGTACGCGCGAGCGAATTCCGCAGGGCCTCATGGTCATAGGTCACCTCTTCGAGCCCGTTGCGGCGGCGGATGTAGGGGTGTACCGAGCCGCCTTGGATCGGACCCGGTCGAATCAGCGCCACCTCCACGACCAGGTCGTAGAATTTCCGCGGTTTCAACCGGGGCAGCGTGGCCATCTGAGCGCGTGACTCCACCTGGAAAACGCCCACCGAGTCGGCGCGCGACAGCATTTCGTAGACGGCGGCTTCCTTCAGGTCCAGCTTGTGCAGCTCGACCGTCTCCTCCTTGTGCTCGCGCACCATATCGATCATGTAGTGCAGTGCGGAGAGCATGCCGAGGCCGAGCAGATCGAACTTCACCAGATTGACCGCGGCGCAATCGTCCTTGTCCCACTGCAGCACACTGCGGCCGGGCATCCGCGCCCACTCTACCGGGCAGACATCGGCGATGGGCCGGTCGCAGATCACCATGCCGCCGGAGTGGATGCCCAGATGCCTCGGCAAACCCTCGATTTCGGTGGCCAACTCGAGCACCTCCGCGGGAATGTCGGTGCCGGTCTCGCCACCGACGCCGGTCCAGCGGCTCACCTGTTTGCTCCACGCATCCTGCTGGCCCGGCGAAAAGCCCAGTGCGCGTGCGGCATCACGCACCGCGGACTTACCGCGGTAGGTGATCACATTGGCCACCTGAGCGGCATAGTCACGACCGTATTTGGTGTAGACGTGCTGGATCGCCTCCTCACGGCGATCGGATTCGATGTCGACATCGATATCGGGCGGGCCGTCGCGCTCTGGGGAGAGGAACCGTTCGAACAGCAGATTGTTGGCGACGGGGTCGACATTGGTGATGCCGATCGCGTAGCAGACCGCCGAGTTGGCCGCCGAACCACGGCCCTGGCACAGGATGTCGTTGTCCTTGCAGAAGGTGACGATGTCGTGCACCACCAGGAAGTAGCCGGGGAACTCCAGCTTGTCGATCACGGCGAGCTCGTGCTCGATCTGCTGGTATGCCCGGGGATTTCCCGCTCGTGGACCATATCGGTCGGCAGCGCCCGCGAGTGTCAGCTCACGCAGCCACGACTTCTCGTCGTGTCCAGCGGGCACATCGAACGGCGGCAACCTCGGTGCGATCAACTTCAGATCGAAGGCGCATTCGCGGGCGAGCGCCACCGCGTTCGCCACCGCCTGCGGACAGGCGGCGAACAGCTGCGCCATCTCCGCGCCGGAGCGCAAGTGTGCACCGCCGGTGGGAGCCAGCCAGCCTGCGATCTCGTCCAGGCTCCGGCGCGACCTGATCGCCGCGAGCGCCATGGCGCGGCGACGCTGGCCGGGTCCGGCGAAATGCGCTCCGGTGGTGGCCAGCACGGGTAGACCGAGCCGGTCGGCCAGCGCGACGAGATGGGCGTTGCGCTCGTCGTCCTCCGGAATGCCGTGGTGAGTGAGCTCCACGCTCACCCGGTCGGCGCCGAACCGTGCCATCAGATCGCGCAGGGCCGCTTCCGCCTCGGCGAGGCGAGTGTCGCCCGCACCGAGGTCACGCTCGAGGGCTTGGCGGACATGGCCTTTGCGGCAACCGGTCAGGATGTGCCAGTGCCCGTCCGCCGCAGCGGTGAGCGCGTCGAGGTCGTAGCGGAGAATGCCCTTCTCCCCCGCGGCCATGTGGGCGGCCGCGATCTCACGCGATAGTCGCCGATACCCCTCTTGGCCCCTGGCGAGTACGAGCAGATGCGGACCGGCGGGGTCGGGCGAGCCGGTGCGCGGCGCCGAATCCGCGCCTGCGGCCTGCGCCGCCGCCTGCCGCTGCGCACCGAGTGACAGCTCCGCGCCGAAGACCGTGGGCATCCCCCATTCCTTGGCCGCCTCCGCGAAGCGCACGGTTCCGTAGAAGCCGTCGTGGTCGGTGAGCGCGATCGCCGCCAACCCGAGCCGGACCGCCTCCTCCACCAGTTCCTCCGGCTGGCTCGCCCCGTCCAGGAAGCTGTAGGCCGAATGCGCGTGCAACTCCGCATACGGCACCACCGGCCCCTCGGCGGGTTCGACCGGCTCGGCCCGATACGCGCCGCGCTTGCGCGACCACGCCGGACTGTCGCCGCCGTCGCCGGGGTACATCGCCTCCGGGTTGGTCCGGCCGGGACGCCCGGACAGCACCCGCTCCAGCTCCGCCCAGGTCGGTGGACCGTTGCTCCAACCCATGACATATCACCTCCTCAATTCTCGAACATACATTCGAAAGATTAAGAAGGGGCAACGGGGCAGCGATCTCGGAGATTCACCCGTCGCCGCAGGTCAGCCGGCCGGCAGCGACTCTTTCGACGCGGCGGTCAGCGCGGCCCCGACCCGGTCGAGCTTGGCCCGGATCACGGCGCCGTAGGCGTCGTTGGCGAGGATGTCGAGATGGCCGCGGGCGATGGCCAATTGCATACGGGCGGTGTCGAAATCGCCGACGCGGCGATGACTGTCAGCCAGGCTGAGATACAGCGCGGGGAGGAAACCGCGGAGCCCTTCGTCGAGCGGAACGCCGGGACCGAATACCGCGGCGAGCGCGCGCTGATCCCACAGCAGCGCCCCGTCGGCGGTGTCTTGCAGATCGGCAAGATGATGCGCAATCAGGCAGCGGTGCAAGGGATCTCCGCCGGCACCGATCTCGATCCACAGCTCCTCGAGCAGCCGCCGGGCCGCCTCCGGGTTCCCACTTCCGAGCCGCACCGCGGCAAATACTTCCGCCATCCGATCGTCCGCCATGCGCAGAGTATCGCACATATGTTCGAAGGATTCGAGATGCGTTCGAACGCGAGCCCTGCTGTGACGGGCCCCACTTGGCAGGTAAACTTACTTAAGAGTAAGTTCGTGCCAAATCGACCTGCAAAGGAGCAGCGATGACCCGAGCATCCGCTGACGACACCGGCCCGCGCGGTCCGGCCCGGCGCAACCGCCGCGACCTCACCGGCCGACACATCCTCATCACCGGCGCTTCCTCCGGCATCGGCCGGGCGGCGGCACTTGCCGTCGCGGACAAGAAAGCCATCGTGTTCCTGCTCGCGCGCCGTGGCGACGAACTCACGACCGTGGTCGAAGAAATCAGAGCCGAGGGCGGCATCGCCTACGGATATCAGTGCGACATCACCGATTCCGAATCCGTCGACCAGGTCGTCAAGGCCATCCTCGACGAACACGGTCACGTCGACATGCTGGTCAACAATGCCGGCCGCTCCATCCGCCGCGCCATCCACCGCTCCACCGACCGGCTGCACGATTTCGAACGCACCATGGCGGTCAACTACTTCGGCGCACTGCGGCTCACGCTTGCCCTGCTGCCGCAGATGCGGGAACGCAAGTTCGGCCACATCGTCAATATCAGCAGCGCCGGTGTGCAGGTGGCCACCCCGCGCTTCGCCGCATATCTCGCGAGCAAGGCAGCGCTGGACAAGTTCACCGAGGTGGCTGCGGTCGAAACCATGGCCGACGGTGTCACTTTCACCACCATCCACATGCCGCTGGTGCGCACTCCGATGATCACCCCGAGCGGCGATCAGGGCCCGGCCGAGTCCCCGGAATGGGCGGCGGCCACCATCGTGCGCGCGCTCACCGAACGCCCCAAGCGCATCGATGTGCCACTGGGCACCTTCGCCGAATACGGCGCCCTGCTCACCCCCAAGATCCGCGACCGCATCCTGCACCGCTATTACCGCGCACTGCCCGACTCTCCCGCGGCCAAGGGTGAGCAAATGGAATCCGACCCGGAGGAAATACCGGAAACCCTTACCCCCCAACGCGAGCCACGTCCACAGTCGACGGCACGCCGCGTCACCGGCACCGCGCTGCGCCGCGCCGCCCGCTGGGTTCCCGGCACCCACTGGTGAGCGCTGCCGCGCCATCGCGCAGGGGGCGATGGCGCCGCAGCGATCAGCCCAGTACCAGGCGCGGTTCCGGGAGATAGTTGCGCGCCTGCGCGCGGACGGCGCCCCACATAGCCATGCCGAAGAACGGGGTGTTGGCGGCGATGTGCAGCTGCCCGGCCCCGAGGTCGACCACCGCGGGCACGACTATCGAACCGAAACTCATCGGCTTATTGGTCAACTTCTTCAGAACGCCGGGATGCACGCGTTCGGACACCAGCGCGGCGACGGCCATCGTGCCGCCCTTCACCCCGAACACGCTCTGCCTGCGCAGGGACCGCGCGAAACCGTCTACCTGGCGCGGAAAGTCGGCGAGCGCGGCAGGCGACACCTCGGCCACAGTGGCGACGCAGATCGTGAGCGTCATCGGATTGACCGGCGTTTCGACGGCCGAGGCGATGCCGATCAGGCTCCACACCTGACCGATCCAGTTCTGCGAGATCTGCATCCGGCCACCGGCCATGTGATGTGCGACCGCCGCGAGATACGCCTGCACCGCCGGGCTCCCCGTCGCGGTGGGGTCAAGGGCAGGAGGCTGCTGCGGTGGTGCACCATGAGGCTCGGGAGGTTGCGGGGGGTGCTGGTACCCGGGCGCAAGAGGCTGATACCCCGGCTGCGACGGTTGATACCCCGGAGCAGGAGGCTGATACCCGGGCGACGGCGACTGATACCCCGGCGGCGACTGGTATCCGGGCGGCGGCTGGAGCCCGGGCACAGGCTGCTCATATCCCGGCGGCGGTTGAAAACCCGGCGGCACGGGATTTCCGCCGGGATGCGAGTGCTGTCCACCCGGATGAGGCAGTGCCCCTTGCATATTCGGCCCCCACATTGGATTTGTCATCAAGCCCTCCCTCGGCGAACACTCCAGCGGCCCGTAGGTTACCCGCCACTCGAGATTCGGCGATCCCGAGCGTTAATCGTCGGCGAGAAGCTGGATTTCGTCGGCGACCACCGCGGTCACCGGCTTCGGCGCCGCGCCACAACTGGCTTGACGTGGAGCGAAGGCCACCGAGCGTGCAGTCACACGCCAACGACGGCCATCACGGTGAGTGACCACCGCTGCGCCTGCCAGCGTCGGGTCGGCCGAGGCACTCGCCACCGTGGGGGCGGTCGTGGGCGCCACCGGAGCACCGACCTGCGCGGAGGCCGACACAGACCCTGCCGAGCCCTCGACCAACGCAGAGGCCGGCACAGACTCTGCCGAGGCACCCACCGGCACAGAACCCGACGCAGACTCCATCGAGGCACCCATCGGGCCGAAGGTAGTTGCGGTGGGCTCGAGTTGTACGGCGAGTTCGTCGGTAGCTGCGGAAATCTGTTCGCGCACAGCGAGTTCGGCGACCTGTTCGATGGGCTTGTAGCAGCTGCGGCCGCGAAGACCGGTCATCGAGACCTCGCCGCGGGTGGCGGCTTCGATCGCTTGCCTCGCGCCGGCGGCATCGAGACGGCCGTAGGTCAGGCCGGAGGGCAGCAGGACCACAGCGGGGGCGAAGCGGTGGCCGCCGGTGTGCGAGCACTCCCACGCGCGGCCGGGGTATTCGGCGGCCAGGCTCGCGGCGATCGGGCGGCCGAGCAGCGCACAGCATTGGTCGCGTTTTCCGTGGGCGCACACCAGGACGAGCGGATCGTCGACGGGTGCACCGATTCCCGGTGGCGGACCGTTGAGCGAGTGCAGATCCAGGTCGAGCAGCTGCTTCAGATCGGTGATCTCGAAGCGTTCGCACCACGAACCCTCTGGCCGCGAGCTTGCGATCAAAACCGTTCTGGCACCGGTGAATTCACTGCGCCCCGGCCGCCGGATCAGCGTCGGACGGACCTGCGCCGCCTTGGTGCGGGCCGCCAGTTCGGCAGTGATCTCCGGCCCGAGCACCTCGTCACCGATGACATCGCGGCCCCACGCACCCGGCTGCTCGACGCACAGCCAGCCGGTCACCCGAGTCGCGGTACCCGGCAATGGAATATCGGCGGTCGCCGCCGAACA
Source organism: Nocardia sp. NBC_00403 (assembly GCF_036046055.1). NCBI lineage: Bacteria > Bacillati > Actinomycetota > Actinomycetes > Mycobacteriales > Nocardiaceae > Nocardia > Nocardia sp. NBC_00403. The sequence goes on along the minus strand of NZ_CP107939.1, from coordinate 2,379,360 downwards.
CAACATGCCCTCGAATCCGCTCATCGGCGCGTCACGACCCGTGCCACGTCAGCCCAGCTTGCCATCGGCGAACTTCAGCACGAACTTCTCGATACGCCGCGCTCGCATCTGGTTCAGCGAAACGTGCACCAGTCCCTTGTCGCCGAATCTCGGCCATACCCCGTCCACCGAGGCGTGGTTGTCCACGAGCCGAGCACGGAACGACTGCTCGTCAAGAAAGAACAAGACCGAATGGTCGAGTGCGGACATCGCTTTACTGTAGATCTTGCCTGGCAGTGCCGATACCGCATCGACGGCAATAAGCAACTTCTGTTGACTAACTCCTGCGAGAAAGAGGATGGATTCCTCAGTACATCGCGAGGAACGGAAGGACGGCGGCCTCGAATTCACGGTAGCGGTCGCGGTGGATGCTGTGGCCGCAGGAGAACGCCGTGACTGTGCAGTCCGGGATGCCGGTACGCATGATGGCCAGTTTCTCCGGGTCGACCATGCCGCCGGGGCCACCGCGCAGCACCAGGGTCGGTGCGGTGATGTCACGCAACCGGTCCCACCATTCCGGGTGGGGTTTGCGGAATTGTTCCAGCGCGGTCCGCGTCATCGAACGGTCGAAAGCCAGCACTGCGCGTGGGTGCCGGATCAGGCTGGTAGCGGCGTGCCAGAGTTCGGGCACGGTCGGAAAGCGGCGGGTCAGCGTCATTTCTTCGTCCCCGGAGCGCAGCGGCAGCGGGCATTCCTCGATGACGAGACGTCGTACCAATTCCGGCCGTTCCTGCGCAACGCAGGACACCGCGTAGCCGCCGAGCGAATGTCCGACCAGGTCCACGGTGCTCAGACCGAGTCGGTCACACAGTTTCAGCACATCGGCGCCGAATTCGCCGAACAGGTAGGAGTCGGTGTGGGAACTGCGGCCGTGCCCGCGCAGGTCGGGGATGATCACCCGGCGGCCCGCCTGCACCAACGTGTGCGCGAACCGATCCCAGGTATGCCCATCCCCACCCATGCCGTGCACGAGCACTACCGGAACGGCATCGAGCGAGACCGCCCCCAAATCCCGGTAGGCGATCTGTACGTCATCGAGCACAGCCCGGCTCACGGTCGGATCCACGATCTCCGAGGATACCGAGGGCACCAGGCACCGACTCCCGACTTGTTGCGGGTATCACTCCCAGACGCACCATCGACCACACCGAGTCCCAGGAGCACCTCCGCAACAGCCCGGGGCTTGATCATCAGGACGAGTGCGGACTCGCTACGCGTGGCGATCGGTCGCGCGCATCCGGCGGAAATCGGCTGGCGAGTGCCGCACGGTCCGGGCAATACTTCGCTCCATGCCGTCCTTCGCGGATTTCGACCGCCGTAACTATCCCACCGTCGACGTCGCCACCGGATACGACGGGTGGGCTCCGACCTACGAGCAGACCGTCATGGACGAGATGGACCTCGCACTGCTGGCGCGGCTGCACCATCCGGATTGGGCGCGCGTGCGGCGCGCCGCCGATCTCGGCTGCGGGACCGGCCGCACCGGCGCTTGGCTGCGCGGTCGTGGGATCACGAATATCGACGGCGTCGATATGAGCACGGGCATGTTGGAGCTGGCCAGGACCCGCGGTGCGCACACCACGCTGGCGCGGGCAGACGTTCGTGATACCGGATTGCCCAGCGGCGCTTACGATCTGGTGATCTCCTCGCTGATCGACGAGCACCTGCCGAAACTCGAGCCCTACTACGCAGAGGCATGGCGGCTGGCCGCGCCGGGCGCTTCCTGCGTCATGGTCAGTTACCACCCCCAGTTCATGATGGTGACCGGGATGCCGACGCATTACACGACCGCATCGGGTGCGCCGGTCGCGATCAGCACCGAGTTGCATCTGGTAAGCGCGCACATGTCCGCGGCGCTGGCGGCGGGCTGGGTGCTCACCGAAATGGTCGAGGCGCTTGTGGACGACGCCTGGCTGGCGGCCAAGCCCAAATGGGCGGACCTGCGTGGTCATCCCTTCACCATGGCCATGGTCTGGACGCGGCCCGGTCAGTCGTAAAGCCCTTCGGCGCGCCAGGTTTCGGAGTAGTAGATGAGGAGCAGAACGCGGACGTCGGCAGGTTCGCCTGCGAGTTGAGCCTGCGCGCGGGCCGCGACGCCGGCCGCGACGGTGGGCGATTCGGGCGTCCACCACTGCTCGTCCACCGGCCATGGTCCAGCCCAGCCCGCCAAGTGCCAGTTCCGGCTCCCCCAGTGCAGGCGGGCCGGGTCCGCGGTGAACAGACCACGGTCGGTGACCTGGACCGGGGTGCCGTCGGCCGCTTCCAGGCGCACCGCGGGACGGTTCACCAGGATTACCGCGGGCGCGGGCTGGGGCATGCGGCCCGGCCAGGGCAGGGCCGGGTCGGTGGCGGGCACCGGCTCGTCGCCGAGCGCGACCATGGTGATGCGTTCTTCGGGGCCGCGACCACCGCTGAGCACACCGACCTGCACCGCCTCGCCGCCGAGCAGGCCCTGCACCCGGATCAGGGCGCGACGAGCCCGCTCGTCCTCCTCCCCGACCCCACCCCACAGCCCTAGTTGGAGCGCACCGGAGGCCACCACTTCGACGGGTTCCAGTCGCAGCAGCGTGATCGGCGCGGTGGGCCTGGCACCGTCGCGTCGAGTGAGCCAGCCATCCAATTGCCAGCGCACCCGGTCGGCGGTGCCCTCGGGAGTCAGCGGCTCCGCACACCGCCAGATACGCGAAAGTTGTTCGCCTGATTGAGTTTCCGCGAATACCGACAACCGGGTGCAGGACACCGAGGCCGCGGCGAGCACGGCGTGCAATCGGGTGGCGAGCATGCGACCGGCGAAGGCGGCCGCATCGATTCGATCGATCGGCGGATCGCAGCGGTACTGCACCGTCAGATCCGGCGGCGGACGACGAGCCGACGGCGGGCGCTCGGGCACGCCACGCGCGCTGCGGTGCGCGAGCACGGCGTCGGCGCCGAAGCGCGATCCGACCTCGACCGAGGTCAGCGCGGCAAAGTTACCGATCCGTCGTAGTCCCAAGCGGTGCAATAGATCGACCAGGTCGGCGCGCTCCGGCGCAGCCAAGCTCGGCTCGACGGCGAGCTCGGCTATCGGCAGTGGAGCAAGGTATCGCGCGCCGTCCCCCGGCGGCACGATCACGCCGCGCCGTGCCGCGATCACCGCCGTGGACAGTTCGTCGGCGATCCCGACCTGAGCTTCCACCCCAACCGCGGCCACCGCATCGACCAGTCGCTCCGCGGCCACCTCCTCGGATCCGAAGAACCGCGCCGCGCCGCGCGCACCGAGCACAAGCAGCCCCGGCCGCAACACCTCCACCCCAGGCACCGTCGCATCGACGGCCGCGACCACCGGCTCGAACAACCGTGCATCCCGATCCGGATCAGACTGCACGATAAGAAGATTCGGGCACCGCGCCTGCGCCTCACGCCGCCGCAGCCCGCGCCGCACCCCTTCGGACCGCGCGATCGCCGAACACGCGACCACCTTGCCCGCCGCCAGCACCGCCACCGGGCGAGTCGCCGGAACCTGCGCCACGACCGCCGCCGCAACCGCGGGCCAATCCAGGCACCACAGCGCCAGCACCCGCGAACCGCTGCGCACCCGGCCCGGCTGAATCACCGTGCCACGCCCCATGAATCGGCCGTATCGTCCGACCTCGCCCATCCGCGTCCAAGCGGCCCGACGCCCCGGTCCCGATGCGCCGGGCAGCGTGCAGGTCGGCACATCGGGCCGCGGCCATGCGTATCCGACCTCGCATCAGCGAGCGACACCACAGGCCCGCTCGGCTCACGGTGCCGCACCACGCACATCGGGCGTCACCTCACTTGCCGGATCTACCGCCCCGAATGACACACCCTCGAAGTACGCGCTCACGATGCCGCACCGCGCGTGTCCGGCGTTTCCACTGTCGCGTCGAGGGTTTCGAGCGACACCCATTCCACTCGGCCCGCGCGCGGGCGCAGCGCTATCCGACCGCGGCGAGGCGGTCCCGCCTTGCTACGGACATCGACTTCCAGGCATACCGAGTGGAGCCTGCCACGGCCCGCGCCGAGGCCCGCGTATCCGGCGACCCTGGTGTCCAGACGAAGCGACGGATTGGCCCAGCCGCCATTGGTGACCACCAAAGTGGCTCCCTTATTGCGAGTGCGGGCGGCGATCACGCGAGCCCGAGCGGGCGGGACGGCGACGCCACCGAGGCCGAGCACCACCAGATCGAGGCCGTCGAGCAACACTGCGGCCACCTCCACCGGATCGGGGCCGGGATCGGCGACGACCGCCAACCGCTGGAGCTGAGCGCCCATCTCGACCGCGGCGAGCAGACCGAGCCGTGGCACCCCGACCACCGCGGCGTGCCCACCGCCCTCGGTCACCGCGGCCAGCAAGCCCGCCAGCAATGAACTCGTCCCGTTGTAGGCCACGACCGAGCCCTTGGCCAGGCCGCCATCGGGCAATAACTCCGCAAGAGCAGGCGGAACCGCAAGCGATTCACGACGCAGTTCGGAGCCGAGCGGGATCCGCTCGGCCGCCGCCGCACCACGACCGGGTATCGCCGCCATTCGCCTGCGCAGCTCATCCAGCGTCGGCGCATCGCCACGCGCCACGCCCGGCGGCGTCCGATCCCGCCCGACTCCCGTTCGGGATTCCGCATCCGCACCCATCTCTACCACCTACTTCCCACGATGGACCCGACGGCGAAGCATGCGGGGCAACCCCTTCCTGTCAGCGGAAGCAAGGGCCAGCACCGATCCAGCTATCGATCAGTATCGAATATACGTTCGATACTTTCATTAGTAGAAACCCACCCCCGGGATCCGTCAAGAGCACGCCGCGAGTACTGTCACGCGCACTGCGAGCCCGGTATGGACGAGCGCTGAAATCACCGTCCGTGGCTGGCGAACTCTCGACTCGAATCAGGCCAGCTACCACCGAATTCGGATACCCTGCACCCATGATCGATCGCCCCCGCCCCATTGTCGGCCCGGATTATCTGGTCGCCGGCCGTTACCGCCTGCAGTCGAAGCTGGGTGGTGGCGGCATGGGCGCAGTGTGGCTCGCGCACGACCGGCTGCTGAACCGAGAGGTCGCCATCAAGCAGGTGCTCTCCACCGCCGGCCTCGGCGAAGCGGAGGCGAACGCGATCCGCAGCCAGATCATGCACGAGGGACGGGTGGCGGCGAAGCTCTCGCACGAGCACGCCATCGCCGTCTACGACGTGGTGCTGGAAGCGGGCGAGCCATGGCTGGTGATGGAGCACCTGCCCTCGCGCAATGTCGCGAAGGCATTGTCGCTGGTCGACACGCTGCCGCCGATCGAGGTGGCGCAGATCGGCGCCCAGGTCGCCGATGCATTGGCCGCCGCGCATGCCGCGGGCATCGTGCACCGCGATATCAAGCCGGGCAATATCCTCGTCGCCGACCGCGGTCCGGTCGTCGGCATGGCCAAGCTCAGCGACTTCGGCATCTCGCGCGGCGCGGGCGAAGGCTCCGACGACCCGGACGGCGTGATCACCGGCACCCCCGCCTACCTACCCCCCGAGGTGGCGCGCGGCGCACAGCCGACCGAGGCGAGCGATGTCTTCTCCCTCGGCGCCACCCTCTACACCGCGATCGAGGGGCAGCCGCCGTTCGGTCTCGACGACGACACCGATGTCCTCGTCACGCGCGCGGCGATGGCGCAGATCATTCCGCCGACCCGCAGCGGCATGCTCACCAACGCCCTGCTGCACATGATGGAACCCGCACCGCAGCGGCGGCCGACAATGGCCCAGGCAAGGGACGAAATCCTCACCGCCGCTTTCGGTCCCGGGACCGGGCCCTACATTCTCGGCGCTCCGGTGCGCACCGAGGACGGCACGATTCCGGCGTGGGCGGCGCGGAATTCCGCATCGGGACTGCGCAGTCCGCACTCGACGCCGCTGCCGCGGCCGCATCGCACCCCAGCAGTGGGGGTGAGCGCACCGGCACCCCAGCGCGCCAAGCCGCCGCAGCCGAGCATGGCACCGCTGGCGATCGCCGTCGGCCTGCTGATCGGCTTGATCATCATCATCGCCGTTCTCATCGCGGTGATGTGAGCGCATTCAGTCGATGCGACGGCGGTGCGCCCAGCGGGTCAGCGCATTGCGATTGGACTGCTGGGTTTTGCGGAGCACGTTGGAGGCGTGCGTCTCCACAGTTTTCACCGAAATGAACAGGGTTTCCGCGATCTCGCGGTAGGTGTAGCCGCGCGCGAGCAGGCGCAGCACCTCCAGTTCGCGCGGCGTCAGCGAATCCAGTTCCGGATCCAGCGGCGGCTCCGGCACCGGCGACTTGCCGGTGAACGAGTCCAGGACGAACCCGGCCAACCGCGGACTGAACACCGCATCGCCACCGGCAACCCGGCGGATGCCGTCGGCGAGTTCGGATCCCGAGATCGTCTTGGTCACATAGCCGCGCGCGCCCGCCCTGATCACCGCGATCACATCCTCGGCGGCGTCGGACACACTCAGCGCCAAACACACCGGCCCATCCTCGATCCCGGAAAGCACCGCGACCCCGCCGCCCTCGGGCATGTGCACATCGAGCAGCACGACATCGGGCTTGGCGGTATTGATCCCGGCAACCGCCTCGGCCACTCCACCGGCCTCCCCGACGACCTCCATATCGGGCTCGCGGCTCAGCTCCGCCCGGACACCCGAACGAAATACGGCGTGATCATCGACGAGAAAGACCCGCACGGCCACCTACTTCTCCTCTACCTGTCGGTGGATCGCCCACCCTGACTGCCGGCCACTCTCGGGCTGCCCGCACTCAATCGGTACCACAAGACTCACCCGGACCCCCGGGCTTCCTGATCCATCCGCGACAATCGACACACCAACCGCGCGGACTGGGTCACTTTCCGGGATGCACCGGCTGCCGAACCCGGTCTGCCATTTCGGCAGCGGTCGGCGCGGACGCGTCATCCTGATCGTCGTGACCACCGGAGTCATTGCGCGGCATGATGATCCGCACCTCGGTGCCCCGGCCGGGGTTCGACAGAATCTCCACCTGCCCGCCGCGTCGTTCGATCCGGCCGCGGATGGATTTCGCCAGACCCTGCCGATCCTGCGGGATGGCCGCGATATCGAACCCGGCGCCGCGGTCGCGCACGAAGACACTCACCTGGTGTGGCTCGGTCTCCGCGAACAGGTCGATATCCGGGACTCCGGCATGCTTGGCCGCGTTCACCAGGGCCTCCCGGCTCGCGCCGAGCAGGGCGGTGAAATGCTCCTTGGGAAGGCCCGCTCCGGTGTCGCCGGGATCCATCGAGACATCCCCGACGGTCACCGGGGTGACCTTCACCCCGTGCTGGTCCTCTACTTCACCCGCGATCGTGCGCAAGGCCGCGGCCAAACTCGACTGCGCGGGGCCGGCATCCTCGAAAAGCCACTTCCGCAGTTCGCGTTCCTGGCCGCGGGCCAGCCGGGCCACCTCCTGCGGGTCGTCGGCCTGCCGCTGGATGAGGGCCAGGGTCTGCAACACCGAATCGTGCAGGTGCGATGCGATCTCCTCGCGTTCCTCATTGCGGATACGGGCCGCGCGTTCGGCATTCAGCGCCCGCATCATGCGCAGCCACAGCGGCACCGTCAGCAGACCGGCCCCCACCAAGGTGACCGCCACCGCGATCAGCGCGGACCCGAGGGAACTCAGATCGATCCTGGCCAGCACCACCACACCGAGTCCGAGCACGATCAGCGTGACCCCCGCGACGATGCGCGACCAGGTCACCACCGACGGACGCGCGGGCAGCCCGAGCAGCGACCGCGGACCATCGGTGTCGTATTCGCGCCACACCAGCGCCGCACCGACCGCAACCACCACGATCGGCATGATCACCTTCGCCGCGGTCCCGCTGAGCAGCCACGACACCGCGACCGCCAGCCCGATCCCGAGCAGCGCGAGCCCGATCCCCTGCCGGCGCTCCGCACCGGAAGGCCGAGCCGCATCCGCACCGCCCGGGGTGAAGATCCACAACAACCCATAGCCGACGATGCCCGCCCCGGCCAACGCAGACAGCAGCACAAATGCCATCCGCACCTTGAAAACGTCGATCCCGAAGTGATCGGCGATACCGCCCGCTACCCCGCCGACAATCCGCCCACCCGAGCGCCGCACCAGCCGCGGATACGGCGACAGCCTGGGATCGAACACCGGTATCGACCCCGATCCGCCGGGCACGCCGAATCCCCGACCAGGGTCGAACCCCCGAGCAGGGTCATATCCCCGGGCAGCATCGAACCCACGGGCAGCATCGAACGCGGGCACAGGCGGGTACATGCTTTCGATACTGGCACGCCCCACCGACACCCGACCATCAGGAAACACCCTGATCTTCGCTGGTTGTGACTACAGGGCCGTTGTCGCATACCGGTCATATTCGTCACCAGCGGTGAGATCGACATGGTCGATATGTGACAAGTGAGGTGGAAATCGACAGCGAGCTGCCCGCTGGGTCAAGCTGTCGGCAGCTGGTCGCGGATATGCCTGGCCTGCCGCGAGTACAGCGGCCAGCGCATCGCGACCAGATCGAGGATGGTCATGATGAGCATGGAGTCCTCCGACAAAGTCGGTGGTACCGGGGGCCGCAACATATCCTCTACGTCGTTGAGGAAGCGGGCCGATTCGTCCTCTTCCATTCGAGCTGCGTCGCGAGTGAGCCCCTCTAACTGCGATCGATCGCCTGACCGATAGGCGGCGATTCGCAATTGCGGTCCGATCTCCTCGTCCAATCCGAATTCCTCAGCAAGAGCGGACATTTCAGCACGCCCCAGGTCACCGGTACGACCCAGTGAACCAATCGCGTACCGCCGCACCGAACCGAGTTCTTCAACGTCGCGCACACGCCCGACCAGTGCGGCGGTCGCCCGCCCCGGATAGCCCCCCAACGCCTCGGAGATCGAAGCGCGAACCAGCCACGACGTCTCGGTGCGCAGCAGGTCCACGAGCACGTCGACCGCGAGATCGTACCGAACGATGCCGAGCGCCTCGGCCGCTTCGTTGCGAACCATCTCGTCCGAATCCGACAGCATCCGCACCAGCACCGGACCGACAACCGGAACCTGCGCCACACCCAGGTATCCGATTGCCCGCACCGCTTCACTACGAACGGCGACATCACGCGAACCGACAAGCGGCAGAATGTCGGCAACAGCCGCACCATCACCGAGCTTGATCAATTCTATCAACGCACCGACCTGCCGATCAGGATCACCTGACATCAGCGCCGAATCGAGCGGGGAACTTCCGCCGTCCACCTGTCCTCACATTCTTCGATCACGGTCGATTTGAGTGGACTACTCAGACACCGCTGTGCCTATCGCCCACCGCCGCCACTGGAGTGGCGGCAATCGTACTGCTTCTGCGTTTTCTTGATCCGCTGTCGCCGCTTGGCATCGCCGTCTGCCTCGTCCCACAGCTTCGCTAGAGCCTCGCAAGCGCCGGTGGCAGCACCGGATTGAATCAGCGCACGCATCTCGTTCTCAATTCCCGAGTCGGCCACTCGCTGCTTTCCACCCTTCGCCATTTCGGCGACGAAAACACCGGCGACACTAGCGGCGACAAGTGATGCTATGTCGTCCAACGATGTTTGAATATCGAGAGGATGAGCAGCGTTCACGGCTGCGGCTATTCCCACGCCGACCTCGAGGGCCTGGAACAATCTACAGATGTTCCATAGGTTACGAATCCGCGTCGCAGCGGCGCCGATCGCAGCTGCCCCGGCGGTAGTCCCGGCGGCGGCCTCGGCTTCGGCGGGGCCCAGGGTTGCCAGACCCACCGTCAGGATCTCGGTCAAGGCAATCACGGCCACCGTGCCGGCCGCAATCCAGAACAGCTCCTTCATCAAGCTGCTGACGTGACCGTCCAGGTCCGACCTGAACGCCACCAGATTCGTGTGATGATCACCGACCGACCCGGAAAGAGCCACCGATACCGACGCGATGGCGGCTGCGCCGTTGGACAAGGTGGTGAGGTGGGCCTCAACATCAGCAATATCCGGTGCATCGGTTTTGGCCGAGTGGATGTCGGTGATGATCGCCTTGATATCAGCCTGCGCGTTCTTGACGGCCGGGGATTCGGCGAATTTCTTCCAAGCGTCCGCGGCGGATTTCACGCGATCGGTGTCGCCGTTCGGCACCGTGTATCCGATCTGATCCAACAGGCCGGGCACGCTGGTATCAAGCCCTTTGGCGGAGCCGCCGAAAGCTGACGGCGGCGGGCTGATGTCGTTTTGGAACGCAATACCCTGCGGAACATGGAAGGGCTGCGAGGGCGCGGCGCCTTTCGCCGGGTCCGGATTCGCCTTCCAGTTCGAGTAAACCCAATTGTTTCCCGCAGTGTTCAGAATGTTGGAGAAATTGGCGAGAGCGTTCGACAACGACGCGCAGGTGCTGAGAAGATCCGCTGTGTTCTCGTCATAGTCGGCAGCCCAACGGGCCACCTTGTCATAACTGCCCGCCATCTGCCCGGAATCCTGCAGCGAGTTCCATAGCGTCGACAGTGCGGAAAGGACCGCACTGTTCACCTTCCCGCACTTGGCAGCGGCGTCGTAGTAAGTCTGTGGATCGATGTTGACGGCCACCTACGACTCGCCCCGCATCATCTTGGAGTTAACCTCCGCAGCTTCGGAATACGCCCCGTGGGCCGACTTTGCCGCGTCGCTCATGTCGCGGATGCCTTCTGCGAACTCCCGCGCACCCGAAATCCACTGCTGATGGGCATCCGAATACGCCTGTGCGGCAATACCTTCCCACCCCGTGCCGCGCAGGGTCGCGATCCGGTTGTCGATTTCATCCAGGTGGTCGGCGATAAACGCGGCCAACCCGGACAGCCGGGCAATGATCTGCTCTAGTTCGTCGAGGTCGACGGCGAAAGGATTGGTCACGACAGTTACGGCAGATCGAGGCTGGAGTTGGATAGGGCACCCGCATTGGATTCGTCACGGCGCTGGTAGGTTTCGGCCGTGACACCGAGCTTCTCGGCCAGTCCCGTGAGGGCGGAGATGATCTGCCTGCCGCCGTCGCTGACTTCATTCCACCCGGTATTGAAACCGGTGGCCGCGTCGCCGGTCCAACTGCTTGTTGTCAGGGATTCGACCTCACGAGCAGCGGAGTCGAGCGCCGCTCCGAGAGCATCGGCGAGACCGAACACGTAGGTACCGACGTCACGGACTTGATCAGGAACGACTGACAACGCTTGGCCGGAACCAGGTGTCCCCCTGGAGCACTCATAACTCCGAACTCTACCAGCCGGTTCTTCGTTGTGCCGGAATAGATTTCGCACGTAGGCTTCCTCGCTGGGCGACGTCGACCTGCCACATCGTGCAATGATTCGGGCCGATGAGCCGGGCGGAGATGACCGGGAACTAGTTGTCACAGCGGTGCGCCGAGTTCGCGACCGAATTGGAGACGTTGTCCACCTCGTTCGAGGCGAGGTTCGGCTACCCAGCGGGTGAGAACAAGGTTCGTCTCGCTGACAAGGCTGATGGGGATCCGACAGGTCAGCTGACTGCCGTTCCCATCGCCGCTGCCGACCTGATCACGTTCTACGGTTACGTGGGAGAGGTCGTGATGAGCGATGTCGGGAACGGCTACTTCATTCACCCCGCCTGCCCTCGTCATGATGTCCCGGTGGACAAACTTCTGGTGCTGGTCAACGGATTGCCGGGCTCGGGCAAATCGACGCTGGGCCGGTCATTGGCCGCAACGCTGGGGGCCCAGTTCCTGTCCAAGGACGTCGTGAAGGAGGCACTGGCCGACTGTATCGACGATATGGTCGTCATCCCCGCAATCGGCGGGATCGCCATGGACGCGGTGTGGGCACTCGCGCGGGCAACACCGACAACCATTGTCATCGACTCGTGGTGGTTCAAACCACGCGACTTGCCATTCGCCGAGGCAGGCATCGAACAGACGCGGGCCGACCGCGCTGTCGAGGTGTGGTGCAACGTCCCAGCCGAGGTAGCAAGGGCCCGCTATGCGAGCAGACGCCGTCCAGCCCTGTATCAGGACCAGCAGCACCTGGTCGACGACTGGCAGGTGTGGGCCGAGCAAGCCGAGCCACTCGGCATCACACCCACACTCGTAGTCGACACGACCCAACCAATCGACTGCACCGCTCTTGCCCAGCGAATCGAGCTCGCAGCAAGTCCACGCCGGACGAGCTGAACGCAACCGGAGACCGATTTTCTCGACCGGTCCGCGAGACAAAAGGCTGTCGGCACCGCGATGTATCGCCCTACCCGAACAGGGCCCGGCGTTGCCTGAACCGCTGTTCGAAAGATTTGATGTATTCCGATCGATTGACGGAAGAGGACGTTTCTTCGAGTTCCCCATCGTCCGCAACGTAGTAGAAGCGGTCTTCATCGCCGCGATGACGCCCAATTGCGGGTGTGTACACGATCCAGCCCACACTGAGCCGCTCGGCCACCAACTGTCCCGGTGCGGACTTACCGGAGTCGGAATTGCGGCTGAGTATGTACTTGCGGACATTCACAACCGCTTGCACCTGCGGCATCGGATCGATGTCATATACAGAGGTATCTTCGGCCATAGCTGCCGGAGATACTGTGTGGTTCCGCTCCTGGGCATGACCGTTCTCTTCTGGAGACGACGGCAGCGAATCATTGGTGTACTGCTGGTCCGCTGACGGTGTTGCCTGCGCAGCGCTGGCAGTAGTATCCGCCGCCGGGAGCGGGCTCACTCGGCCATGTATGACTCGTGGATCGTCCACGTAGACACGATTGCCGGCGGCCGCTGGATGCGCGGCGGCGCCTTCGCCGGCCGATGTTTCCGAATCATTCAATCGCCCGAAGGGGTACGAGACCAGTGGAGTCTTCGTCAGCACGATGTTCTGGTGATCGCGGGACACGGTGTACAGCCAGTCCTGAGATCGTTCGTTCATGCCGGGGTCCTCTTTGCTGGATACGACAAGAATTGCCCGAAGGAGCTGAGTTTCAGCGTACGTCGATGACCCGTCGATCTAGCCCCTCGGCTGGGAAGCGCGCCACGCCAAGGCGTTCTGTCAGTGCGCTTTTCCGGTATCCGCTAGGGCATGTCCTGTGGAACCGCGGTGAGGCTTCGCCGCTCGCCGGAATGATCCACAAGACAGGCCCTGAAGGCGTTCCCACCCAGGTGACGCGCTCGCCCGACGGTTCTACCGGGCCGTTTCCGTCCAGGTGACCGGCAGTTCGTGGACGCCGTAGATATTCATGTCGGTCTTGAGTTTGACCTCGTCGGCGGGAATGGCGAGCTCGAGGGTCGGGAAGCGACGCAGCAGTCCGTCGAAACCGGCGCGCATCTCGATGCGGGCCAGCTGCTGGCCGAGGCATTGATGGACACCGTGGCCGAAGGACAGGTGACCGCGGGCCTTGCGGTGGATATCCAGGGTGTCGGGGTTGTCGAAGCGCTGGGGGTCGTGGTTGGCGGCCAGCAATGAGACAACGACAGTCGATCCCTTGCCGATTGTTTCACCGCCGAGTTCGATGTCCTCCGTGGCGTAGCGATAGAAGATATCGGCAACGGACAGGTAGCGCATGAGTTCCTCGACAGCATCGGGGACCAGCTCCGGTTCAGCGCGCAGTTCGGCCAGCTGGTCGGGGTACTCGAGGAGCGCGAAGGTGCCCAGTGCCAGCATGTTGGCGGTGGTCTCATGGCCCGCGAGCAGCAGCAGGAAGGCGATGCCGGTCAGCTCCTCGATGCTGAGGTCGTCATGGCGGGCCAGGTCGGACAGTATGTCTTCGCCAGGGGCGGCGCGCTTGTGCGTGACCAGTTCGGCCAGGTACGTGGTCATTGCGCCGAACGCGGCCATCTTCTCGTCGAGCGACTGGTCCTTGACCAAGAACTTGGCGGAGTTGACCTGGAAGTTCTCCCGGTCCGCGTAGGGGACACCGAGCAGTTCGCAGATCACCAGCGAAGGCACCGGCAGCGCGAACTCCTTGACCAGGTCGACCGGCGGGGTAAGGCGCGCCATCGCGTCCAGTTGCCGCTCGGCGATGTCGATGATCTGCTCTTCGAGCATTTTCATGCGTCTTACGGTGAAAGCGCCGGTGAGCTTGCGTCGCAGCCGGGTGTGGTCCGGCGGGTCCATGGCGATGAACAAGCCCGGCAGCTGCGGGGACGGCTCGGTGGCGACGGGCATACCGGGGGTCTCGTACGGCACGTGGACAACGCCGATGTCCTGGCGGGAGCTGAACCGGGTGTCGGCCATGAGCCGGCGGACCGCGTCGTAGCCGGTGACGAGCCAGCCTTCGTGACCGTCGGGGAAGACCATGGGACTGACAGGGCGAGCCTCGCGCAGCCGGGTGATCTCGCGGGGCGGGTCGAAGGGGCCCGCATTGCGCTCCAAGGGGAGGCCGTTGGGGATGGGAACCGTGTGAGTCATCGGTTTTCCTTTCGTAGCGGTTGTTGCGCCGGAGACATGGTCTAGTCGTCGGAGACGATGGTGATCGCGCCGGACGGGCACACCTGGGCGGCCTCTCGGACGGCCGGCTCCCGCTCGGGCGCGGGTGTGAGGTCCAGCGGCACCACCCGGCCGTCCTCGGTGTCCTGGTCGAATACTCCGGGGGCGGTCAGTGCGCACATGCCGGCGCCGATGCAGCGCTCCCGGTCCACCTCGAGTTCCATCAGTTACCCCTCCTCCCAGGTGACCGGGAGGAAGCGCACGCCGTAAAAGCCATCGAGGATCGTCTTGTCCCTGTACGCCTTCCGCAGGCCAGAAGCTGCAATTGCTGAACTATTCATATGAACACTGTCGCCAGCCCGGCCGATAAGGACCTGATACCGACCTGACACGGTGTTCGACTGGTCGCATCGGGCATCGAATTGCTTGCCCGGCAACATGTTCCGCCCGGTGCCTCGGATGCGCTACTGCCGACTATCCGGCAGTGGAAGCAGCGGACGAATCGTTGGCCGCGACGCGTCTACTCTGCCGGGGCTGTGCCGGTCGTTGTTCGGAGCGGTTGTCATCCGAGGGGCGGCCCGCTGACTGCCAGTCGTCCACGGCAGAATGGCCCGGGTGCAGATCGGGATGCTTGGACCGCTCGAGATCCGAGTAGATGACGGCGGATTGATAGAGGTACCGGGTGCTCGATTACGGGCGCTGTTGATCGCTCTTGCGCTCGAACCCGGTCGTGTGGTCCCGAAAGCGACGCTGGTCGACTGGATTTGGGGTGAGCAGCCGCCCTCCGATGCGGCGAACGCCTTGCAGGCACTGGTCTCCCGACTGCGGAGGGTGCTGCCGGACGGGTCGCTCGACAAGCAGGCGGGCGGATACCGGCTGATGGTGAAACCCCACGCTGTCGACGCCGTGCGGTTCGAACAGCTTCTCGACCAGGCCCGCGGCGGTGACGACGCGCAACGGGCCCAGCCGCTGCGTGAAGCCCTCGACCTCTGGCGCGGTTCGCTGATGCAAGACGTCGATGTGCGGGACAACGCGGCTGTCGACGCGGTGGTTGCCCGGTTCGAGGGGCTGCGCCTCGCCGCTCTGGAGGATCGATACGAAACGGAGATCCGCCTCGGCCGGGGTACGGAGCTGATCACCGAGCTGACCGAGCTGGTGGCCCGGCATCCGGTACGGGAACGGCTCGTCACCGCGCTGATGCGTGCGCTCGGCGCCGCGGGTCGTGGCGCCGAGGCACTGATCGTGTACCAAAGTGCGCGGGAGGCACTCGCCGACACGCTGGGCGTGGATCCCTCACCGGAGCTGTCCGCACTGCACGTTGCGCTGTTGCGCGGCGAAGTGGGAGTGCGGGAGGAAGACCGCAGGACGAACCTGCGGGCCGAGTTGACCAGTTTCGTCGGCAAATACGCCGACGTCGCCGTCGTGCGCGAACTCATCGCCGACCATCGGCTCACCACGTTGACCGGGCCCGGTGGCTCAGGGAAAACCCGGCTGGCCCTGGAAACCGCGCGGACCCTGCTCGACGACCTGCCGGACGGGGCCTGGGTGGTGGAACTGGCGTCCGTCGGCGCGAGTGGTGACGTGGCGCAATCGGCGCTCGCCGCGCTCGGGCTCCGGGATGCGCTGCTCGGCGGCGCACCGAATGCGGAACCGATGGACCGGCTCATCGCGGCGATCCGCGAGCGCGAAACGCTGTTGATCCTGGACAACTGTGAGCACGTGATCGAGTCCGCGGCGGCGTTCGCCCACCGGGTGCTCGGGGAGTGCCGGCGGCTGCGGATCCTTGCCACGAGCAGAGAACCGCTCGGCATCACGGGTGAGGCATTATGGCAGGTCGAGCCGCTGGCGTTGCCGACCGAGGACGCGGACCCCGGCGAGATCGAGTCCTCCCCGGCCATTCAGCTGTTGTGGGACCGGGCCAGTGCGGTGCACAAGGATCTCACGGCCGATGCCCGCACGCTGTCGACAATGGCGCGCGTCTGCCGGGCGCTCGACGGGATACCACTGGCGATCGAACTGGCCGCGGCCAGACTGCGCACCATGTCCCTCGATCAGCTCGCCAACCGTCTCGATGATCGGTTCCGCCTGCTGACCGGCGGCAGCCGTACCGCGCTGCCGCAGCACCGGACGTTGCGAGCGGTGGTCGACTGGAGCTGGGAGCTGCTCACCGACGCCGAACGGATGGTCCTGCGCAGGCTCGCGGTGTTCGCCGGCGGCGCGAGCCTGGAGGCGGCCGAGCAGGTCTGCGCGGGCACGGGGGGCGGGCCCGAAGGGCAGGGGGCGGCGGTAGAGCAGTGGGAGGTCCTCCAGCTGCTGACCACGCTGACCGAGAAATCGCTGCTGCACACCGCGGGGGAAAACGGGCCGCGCTATCGGATGCTCGACACGATCAAGCAGTACGCCCGGGACCGACTCGTGGAGGCGGGGGAATCGGATTCGGCGCGCCATGCGCATCTTTCGTACTTCACCGGACTCGCCGACACCGCGGAGCCGCATCTGCGCCGCGCCGAGCAGTTGGAGTGGCTCGCCACGCTCGAGGTCGAGCACGACAACATCGCGGTTGCGATGCGCGGCGCGCTCGCGGCCGGCGACCCGACCGGGGCGCTGCGGCTCGCGGCGGCCGCCGGCTGGTACTGGTGGCTCGGCGGGCACAAGGCCGAGGGCCTGGAACTGATCACCGCGGCCGCCGACGCGCCCGGCGAGGTGGACGACGGGACCCGCGCGACGGTGTACGGGCTGGTCGTGCATTTCGTGAGCTCCGGACGGAATGACGAGTACCAGGTGGAGGAATGGATTCACAAGGCGTACCAGTTCAGCCGGGGCAGTCGGGCCAGCCATCCGACATTGGCGTTCGTTGTCGCGCTGGAACGCATGTTGCAGGGGCCGGACGAGTATCTGCCCGCGTTCGAATCGCTGCTCACCGACGATGACCCCTGGGTGCGTGCACTGGCCCGGCTGCAGCTGGGCAAGTTGCGGATTGTGCTCGGCCACGACGGGCGGGATGCGGACGCGTATCTCGAGCTGGCGCTCGCCGAGTTCCGGGCCCTCGGCGAGCGCTGGGGGATGTCGTTCGCGCTGACCGAGCTGGCGAATCGAATCGCCATGCGCGGCGAGTTCGCCGGTGCGTGCGAGCACCTCGACCAGGCGATCGCGGTGGTCACCGAGGTCGGCGCGATCGAGGATGTGGTCCGGATGCGGTCGCGGCAGGCTCAGCTGTACTGGCTGCTGGGTAATGCGGAGACGAGCGCGGCCGCTATGGCCGAGGCGCAGCGCTGCGCGGATCAGGTCGCCTGGCCGAACGCACTGGCCGAACTGGCTCTGGCGAAGGCGGAGCTGGCCCGCTGGAGCGGTGATACCGAGCAGGCGTACCAGCAGATCGACGTCGCGACGACGCTGCTGGGCAGCGACGCGGAGCAGGTGAACATGAGTGCGGTGATACATGACCTGCTCGGCTATCTGGCAAGCGGTCTCGACGAAGCCCGGGAACAACATGCCGCGGCCTTCCGGGCAGCAACCACGGCGGGGCACGCGCCTCTTGTCGCTCAGATACTCGTCGGGATCGCTGACCTAGCGCTACGTGACGACCAAAACGAGCAGGCTGTGCGGCTGCTCGCGGCGAGTGCCGGAGTGCGCGGACTGCCCGATCGTTCCCAACCGGATGTGGCCCGGATCGAGCAGACAGCACGACGTCGCCTCGGTGAAGCGCGCTTCACCGAGGCGACGAGGGAGGGTGCACAAGCGAGCTGGCATGAGCTGGTCGCGTCTACGCTCGCTTGTTGAACGTGGCACATGCGGTGCCCAGCCCGTCGGCTGTGCCGGCTAGGTGTACTGACCATGGACGTTGGTGACGGCGTGGCGAGCTGACATGGCGAAGACCTCCGAGTGAAGTGCGAGCTGTCTAGGAACGCATTCACCTGTCGGAGGTCTTCGTGTCTCACCGTAATGCCCCGCTCACGGAGTTGGGCCGGTTGCGTCTTGCTCGTTGTGTCGTCGATGAAGGTTGGCCGCTCCGCCGGGCGGCCGAACGGTTCCAGGTCTCGGCCACCACCGCGTCGAGGTGGGCGGGTCGCTATCGCCTGCAGGGCCCGGCGGGCATGGTCGATCGGTCCTCGCGACCACATCACAGCCCGCGCCGGACACCGACTCGCACCGAACGCCGCATCATCAAAGTTCGTGTGCTGCGCCGATGGGGACCGGCCCGCATCGCCTACCTACTGGGCTTGCATCCCTCGACGGTGCACCGGGTCCTGACCCGCTACCGGCTGGCACGGCTGCGCTGGCTCGACCGCGCCACCAGCCAACCGGTACGCCGCTATGAACACGATGCCCCGGGCGATCTGATCCACATCGACGTCAAGAAACTCGGCAAGATCCCCGACGGCGGTGGCTGGCGCAAGCTCGGCCGTTCCGCTGGCAACCGAAATTCCCAGGCGCACAAGCTAACCAGGGTCAACAATGTTCACGGCAACCCGATGCACGGCTACCACTACCTGCACACTGCCCTCGATGATCATTCCCGGCTGGCCTATACCGAACTCCTCGGTGACGAGCGCAAGGAAACCGCCGCCGCGTTCTGGGCACGCGCCAACGCCTGGTTCACCGCCAACGGCATCATCACCCGAAAGGTGTTGACCGACAACGGGTCCTGCTACCGATCCCGCACCTTCGCCGAGGCCCTAGGGCCGGTGGTCCACAAACGCACCCGTCCCTACCGGCCCCAAACCAACGGCAAGGTCGAACGCTTCCACCGCACCCTGGCCGACGAGTGGGCCTATGCGCGGCTCTACCGCAGCGATGTTGAACGATGCGCAGCCTTCACCACCTGGCTCCACACCTACAATCACCACCGCGGCCACACCGCACTCGCAGGCCACCCGCCCGCTAGCCGCGTTACTAACCTCTCAGGTCAGTACAGCTAGGCCGCGTCAGCAGACCCGGCCTGCCCGCCGCCGAACACCTCCTCGACGAGTCGCTGCGTCGCCTTCTGGAACGCCGCGGCCAGGGACATTGCAACGTCGTCCACATAGTTCAGCGAGGCGGTCAGGGTCTTGGCGCCGTCGGGCGTGCTGTACATCAGCGCCGCGTGGCCCGCGATGCCGCCGTTGTGGGAGATGACGGTGCCGCCGTTCGGGCCCGCGTCCTGCACGAACACCCCCAGGCCGTAACCGACCTTGGATTCCGGCGTGCACATCTCGGCCAGCAGCGGGGCCGGCAGCAGCTCGCCGCCCATCAGCGCGGAGATGAACGTGTGGAGGTCGCGGGTAGTCGAGATAATGTCACCGCCGCTGGAGATCCAAGAAGGGTTCTGACGGGTGACGTCGACCGTCTGGTGCTCGCCGGCGTCCTCGTACCGGTAGTAGGCGTGGGCGTGCGGCTCGGGGAGCTCCGGCTGGGTGGTCGGTGCTAAACGGCGGTGGCGTGCCGGATGATGATGTTGCCGAACGAGTTACGTGCGTCCACCCGCACAATGTCCGTGGTGTCCCGCGGCCGGTCGACCGGTCCCATCACGTTCTGCACGGTGCCGTGCAGGGTGTTCGTTTCCAGCCGCACCGCACTGCCCGCGCGGATACCCACCTCCAGCTCGCCCATGGAGGTTTCCAGCCGCAGCACACCGCGTGAGGCTTCGTCGATACGGATGTCGCCCTTGGCGGCCTTCGCTGTCACCGAACCGAGCGGGCGTTCGACGGTGATGTCGCCGGCGGCGATCTCCAGGTCGCACTCACCGAGTCCACCGGTGCCCAGCAGTCGGCCCACCGCGGCGGTGGCCTTCAGTCGGGAGCCGGTGGGCACCTCGATGGTCACCTCGATCGACGGGTTACCACCGAACGGGGTGTAGGTCCGCCAATCCTTCGGTGCTGTCACCGTCAGGGTGCCGGCGGTGAAATCGACCCGGGTGTGTGCTGCGGCGCGCACGTCACCGGTCTTGGACTTATCGGCCGGCCGGACCTCGACGACGGTGTCGCTACGGTCGGAGGCGATGACCCGGACCTCAGCGGAGAGCACCTCGACGGTGAGGGTGATCGGTTCCGGTGTCGCGAATGCGGGCATGGCTGTACTCCCTTTGAACGTGTGCGATAGGTGCGGTGTGTGAACTGGGTTCGTCCCCGGATGGCTTCGGTGGCCCGGGGGTTGCGGTTGCTGTGCTGTTGACAGGAGTTACTTTCACCGGCCGGGTTGACACCGACCTGACACCGACCTGACAGGCTCACTGACACGGTGTTCGGCCTGGTCACAGCGAACAAAGAGAGGGGTCGACAGGCACCGGTCCGGGTATTACACGCCGATCATCGGCAGCAGTGCGGCCCGACAGGACGCCCCACGCCGACGAAGGCACCTCATCGCAGCGGATCCAACCCTTTTCGACCGCGTTCAGCGCACGATGATGCCGCCAATCGCGTGTTTCAGTCGTTGATTCAACGGGCGGGATGCGGCCCAGGTCGCGGTCTTCGAGCTGCCGAGCAAGCCGAGCCACACGGCATCACGCCCATCGTCGTAGTAGACACGACCCGACCGATCGACTGTACAGAGCTTGCCCAGCGCATCACGCTCGTAACGAGTCCACACCCCTACTGATCCGGCCGGAGTGGTCGAGCTCGGCCCGACCGGCGTTCGACACACCGTCACGAACGCGGCGTCCGCCCCGAAATGTGCTCCGGACATGGCCATCCGCCGGAACCCCTCGCCCGGTCCGGACAGGAAAGCCTTGTTGAACTGTGGTTTTCAGCAGGGCTCAGATACCGAACTCAGACCGGATCGGACGATCGTCCGATCTACCGTCGGCGCACGCTCGACCGGTCCGGATAACTGCCGCCGACCACTTCTACCAGCCTTTTCGCGATGTCCGACTCGCGAGGGACATCGATCGGCGAGGTTTGCGGCCATACGTTTCTTCCAGGCCAGAGCATCGGCCCGAGCGGCGCGTCCAGAGACGGATGCGGCACTCGCTCCACCGGGGGAGCAATGGAAATCGGGGAGAAGCAATGAACATCAAGTCGGTACTTGCCACCGCGATCACCATGATCGGGATCACCCTCGCATCAACACCATTCGCCAACGCGGGTGGAATGGCGCCACACGAGAAGACCGTCACCGGCCCCAACGGATTCCAATTCACCGTCGGTCACACCGACGAGGCCTTCAATCCGATCGCCCCACTCAACGGCATGCCGACCAACCGAGAAGTGTTCCTGGACGACACTTTCTACGGCCGTGTCGACGCCCCGGGGACAGGCACGTTGAAAGCGGGATATCTCGTCGCCTGTGCGGTCGACATCAGCGTGACCGTGACGCTGGGTGCCCGTATCGGCATCGACGCCGGATTCCACGTGGGGGTCAACGCAAGTGGTGATTCGGCGACCTCGAGCATGAGCACAGACCTTGGTCCGAGCCTGCATGCCGGCGCCGGCATCGATCTATCGATCGCCCAGGGAAAGATCGAGAAGTTCGAGGTGGGAACGAAGGAGGTGCCGCCGGGCAGTACGGGATACCTGATCAGCCGCGATTTCCACCTGCTCGTGCACAACTGCGGCGGGCCGCTCACCATCCGTTCCTACACGATCATCGAAGCACAATCGCGGGAGATCAACGGCCGCGACGCGATCTACGGCGACCCGATCTTCCTGTAGGACTGACGGTTTGCGAGCGGCGATGCGGTCACCACCGCATCGCCGCTCCGGCGTGGAAACCCCGCCGACCGGCTAGATTTGCCTCTATGTCTGTGTTGCCCAAGAACTGTGGCGGGCGCACGTGGTGACCGGGGACACCACCGCCGAAGACCGGGGGAAATCCGATCACCACGCGCCGGAAACCCCTTCGCAGGCCACCGCACTCGACAACTGGTCCGACGACCCGCACCGACTCCTGATCGTGGACCAATTCGAAGAACTGTTCACCACCTGGGACTGCTCCTCCACGCTTAGGTGTCACATTTCGCCCGAGGTGAGGCTGGGCGTCGGGCCTGCCGCAGCTGGGTAGGAGGCCATGCGCCTGAGCGCGCCCACATGCCGTGAGCACGGTGTTCGGGGATTAGATCGCGCGCGAGGTACAGACCGAATGGTCCAAAAGGATCAGTGAATTTTTCAGGGTTACCCCCGATGTGCCGAAGTGCTGGTCAAGCCCACTATGGGAAACATGACGAAAACGAGCTTCGGCGATCAACTCCAGCAGATGTGGCACACGCGGCCCGTCCGCTTGCCGCGGCAAGGTCCGATCGCGGGCGTCGCGGCCGGTTTCGGGCGGCGCTACAACGTCGATCCGGTGCTGGTGCGGGTCGCGCTCGTGGTGTCGACGATCTTCGGCGGGGCCGGGATCGTGCTGTACCTGTTGGCCTGGCTACTGCTGAGTGAAGCCGGGGATCAGGCGTCGGCGGCAGAGTCGCTGTTCGGCAAGGGGCAGAGTTCGCAGTCCCAAACCAAGACCATCGTGTTGATCGTGGCGCTGGCCATCGCGGTGAGCACCATGGGCCCGGTCGGGGTCGGGCTGGCCGGCTCGGGGCTGATCAGCATGGCACTGATGCTGGCAGGCTGGTGGATGCTGCATATGCGGCAGCCGACACCGCCGCCCGGCACCAGCGCGTTCGACGGTTTCGTCGCCGACGGTGGCATCGCGGCGACCGGCTATCCCGGCACGGTGTTCCCCTCCGGATCCCCGCTGCGGACGAACACCGCTGACTTCTACTCCCCCGATGTCCCGTCGACCAGCGTGTACACGCCGTACACCAAGCTGCCGGACGCCTACGTCCCGGACACACCGGTTCAGCACGAGACGACACCGGTCCCGCAGGACGAGGCGACCGCAACTCCGATTCAACGCAGCGCAGGCGCTCAGGCGCAACGCGTAGCACCCGATGCGGCGCTGCTCGACAATGGCGATGCCGAGACTGTCCTGCTGGACAAGAACAACGCCGAGGCAGCGCTGCTGGACAAGACCACCACCGACACAGCGCAGCTCGACAAGAACGACACCGACACTGTCCTGCTCGACAAGAGCGGAGCCGAGACAGTCCCACTCGACAAGCGCGCCGACACGGCACAGTCCGACAAGAGCACGCTGTCACCACAGGGAGCGCCGTTCGCAGGCACATCGACGCCCGGTACCCAGCCGTCGGACTCCACGACACCCGAGGCGAACACCACGCCCGAGACCCCGTCGTCCGACACCAGAGGTCCGGTACCAGAGACGAGGATGACGCCCGAAACAGGCGGCTCGCCATCCGGCTCGGGCGCAACGCCGTCGCTCGACAAGGGCGCGCCCGCCGACACCGACCGCGCTTCGGACAGCGAGGTGCCCGCCTCGGCAACCGTCCACAAGAGCCTCGGCTCCGACGAAACTTCTTCCGGCACAAAAACTCCGAAGCCCCTGACCGGTCAGCTTCCGACGAGGACCACGAGCACGCCGACCCACGCCGCCTTCGGCGACCGGACTCCGCCCTCCTGGGATCCGCTCGGCGTCGCCCCGCTCGCCTGGGATCTGCCCGAACCGACTCCCACCCGGACCATCGTCGCGCCGTCCCCGCAGCGTCCACGCTCCCGACTGACACCAGTGGTGCTCGGCCTTGCCATCCTCGCCGCGGCGGGAGCAGGCGCGGCGGCAGCCTCGGGCGTGGACTGGATGACGCCGGGGCGAATCGCAGCGGTGGCGCTGGCGGTGATCGGCCTCGGCATGGTGCTCGGCGCGTTCCTGCGGCGGGGCTACGGCCTGCTGGTGGTGACCGCCCCGTTGGCCGGGTTCGTCATGCTGGCTTCGATGATCGGCCCGATCGAGTTCGACAACGCCACCATGGGTGAGCGCACCTGGGCGCCGGCGTCGATAACCGAGCTGAATGCGAATTACGCGGTGACCATGGGAACCGGCACGCTGGACCTGCGGTCGCTGAATCTGACCGAGAGCCGCAGCGTAGATCTCGCGGTCAAGATGGGCGAGGCCAAGGTGCTGCTGCCCGCGGGCATGACGGTGCGCACTGTCTGCACCGTCAATATGGGGGAAGTCAACTGCCCCACCGGGATTACCGGCCCGAACACCCCCGGCGCACCGGTGCTCGATCTGAAGGTCAACGTCCGGGCAGGCAATGCGGAGGTGCGTCGTGGCTGACAAATCCGAGACCAACAACTCGACCGACCGCCGCGGACCGTCCGCCTCGCTGCTGATCGTCGGTCTGCTCGCACTCACGGTCAGCGTCTGGGCCTTCGTCGGCCCGACCTCGATGCCCGCGACCGGCGTGATTCCACTCGGCTGGATCGTGGTGATCGCCGCCATCGTCATCGGCATCCTGCTGGTGGTCTCCCCACGCAGACGCCGCTGACCGACCACCGAGTATGACCGAGGAGAAAGCGATGACCACAGACCCGTTCGACCGACCCGAGGCCGACGACGAACCGACCGACCAGGGAACCCCGGTGGGACGGATCATCCCGCTGACGCCGACCCGGTCCTACCTCGGCGGTGGCCTGCTGCTCGGCCAGTTCATCCTCGGCAGGCCGGCGGGACCCACTGTGATGGAGTGAGGCGGCGACCGAACCGCACGGTCGATAGGGCGCGACACCTTCGACGCGGGGCGTACGGCCGCCCCTCCCTCGACTGCGAACAGCACCCACCCGCGATCCGCCTCGCCACGAATCCCGCTGGGATCGAACACGATCAGGACTGCGCGATCCACACGATCCGAACCTCGTTGGGATCGAACATGATCAGGACCGCGCGGACCACACGATCCGAACCCGTCGAGATCGAACGCGATCAGGCGCGCATCACTCCCACTCGATGGTGCCCGGCGGCTTGCTCGTCACATCGAGAACCACGCGGTTGACTTCCGCCACTTCATTGGTGATGCGCGTGGAGATCCGCTCCAGCACCTCATAGGGCAGCCGCGTCCAGTCCGCGGTCATCGCGTCTTCGCTGGAGACCGGGCGCAGCACGATCGGGTGACCGTAGGTGCGGCCGTCACCCTGCACGCCGACCGAGCGCACATCCGCGAGCAGCACGACGGGGCACTGCCAGATCTGGCGATCCAGGCCTGCGGCCGTAAGTTCTTCGCGGGCAATGGCATCGGCCTGACGCAAGGTGTCGAGGCGGTCCGCGGTGACCTCACCGACGATGCGGATGGCCAGACCCGGACCCGGGAACGGCTGGCGCGCAACGATTTCCTCCGGCAGCCCGAGCTCACGACCGACCGCGCGCACCTCGTCCTTGAACAGTAGCCGCAGCGGCTCGACCAGCTCGAACTCCAGATCGTCCGGCAGACCGCCGACATTGTGGTGGCTCTTGATGTTCGCGGTGCCCGCGCCGCCACCGGACTCGACGACATCCGGATACAGCGTGCCCTGCACCAGGAACTCGACCGAGGGACCCGAGCCGTCCGACATCGCGCCGCCCTCGGCGATCACCACCTCCGACACCGCGTCCTCGAACGACCGGATGAACTCACGGCCGATGATCTTGCGCTTCTCTTCGGGGTCGGTGACGCCCTTCAGCTCACCGAGGAACTTGTCGACCGCGTCGACGGTCACCAGCTTGGCGCCGGTCGCGGCGACGAAGTCCTGCTGCACCTGCTCGCGCTCCCCGGCCCGCAACAGGCCATGGTCGACGAACACACAGGTCAGCCGATCACCGATGGCACGCTGCACCAGCGCGGCCGCGACCGCGCTGTCCACACCGCCGGACAGACCACAGATCGCGTGGCCGTCACCGATCTGCTCGCGCACCGCGGCGACCAGCGAGTCGGCGATATTGGCCGGGGTCCACGTCGCCGGGATACCGGCCAGGTCGTGTAGGAACCGGCTGAGCACCTGCTGACCGTGCGGCGAGTGCAGTACCTCCGGGTGGTACTGCACACCCGCCAGCTTGCGGGCCCGATCCTCGAATGCGGCGACCGGGGCACCCGCACTGGTACCGGTGACCTCGAAGCCCTCCGGCGCGTCGGTGACCGCATCGCCGTGGCTCATCCACACCGGCTGAATGGTGGGCAAGCCGCCGTGCAGCAGGCCGCCGTCGATACTGAGTTCGGTGCGGCCGTATTCACGGGTGCCGGTGTGCGCGACCGTGCCGCCGAGCGCCTGCGCCATGGCCTGGAAGCCGTAGCAGATGCCGAAAACCGGGATGCCGAGATCGAACAGCCTGGCGTCCAACTGCGGCGCGCCTTCGGCGTACACGCTGGAGGGACCACCGGACAGGATCACCGCGAGCGGCTGCTTCTCCGCGATCTCCTCCACCGTGGTGGTATGCGGGATCACCTCGGAGAAAACACTCGATTCGCGGACCCGCCGGGCGATCAGCTGGGCGTACTGCGCGCCGAAGTCGACGACAAGGACCGGTCTCTGAGTAGCTGCCACCATCACAGTTTAATGAGGGCGCAAATCGTCCCGCGCACCCCCGCACCGCTCGTTATCCTCATGCTCGTGCCATTCGCCCGCGCGATCGACGCCGACATCCACTATGAGGACAGCGGCGGGCACGGTCCGGTAGTGCTACTCGCGCACGAATTCTTCATGGACCGAACGATGTTCGCGTCGCAAATGGCCGCGCTGGCACCGGAATTCCGCATTGTGTCCTGGGATGCGCGCGGCCACGGGCGCACCAGGGACCAGGGATTACCCTTCACCTATTGGACCGCCGCGCGAGACGCGCTGACGGTGCTGGATCACCTCGGCGCCGAACGCGCCGTGGTCGGCGGGACCGCGCAAGGGGGCTTCACCGCTTTGCGCGCCGCGCTCATCGCACCCGAACGGGTGTCGGCGCTGATTCTCATCAGCACCGAAGCACACGGACCGACTCCCGAACAGTCGACGGCGACCCAGAAATTTCTGGACGAATGGTACGACGACAGCTCCAGGCAGGACGCGGTCGACCAGCTGGCGCACTGGTTGATCGGCGACGACGAGTGGTACCGATCGATCTGGACCAAACGCTGGCTGGTGCGCGATCGCCGCGGCATCGAGGTCGCGGCGGGCTGCCTGCTCGGCCGGGATTCGGTGCTGGACCGACTGCCCGAAATCACCAGCCCCGCCTTGGTGATTCACGCCACCGACAGCGGCATCGCCCGCGACCGCGCCCAACAACTCACCCAGGGCCTGACCGGATCGACCTACGTCGAAATCGCGGGCGCGCGACTGGCCGTCACCATGACCCACCCGGAACCGGTGAACCATGCGATCCAGCAGTTCCTGCGTGAACGCACGGTTCCGACGCGAGTTCGTTGAGCGCGACGCGAGTTCACCGCACCACAGGGGGCACCGGGCGACTAGGGACGTCGGTGGTGATTGTCGCGACTCTGTTGGTTGTGGCCGGCCGCAGCCCGTGTAGTCAGGGGCTCGCCGGCACCGAACCGGACAACCCGGTGAACACCGCGATGCGGCGGTTCCTGCGTGAGCGAGTCACCCCGAGTCACGCACGCTGAACGAGCTTCGGCGAGTGCGACATTCGAGCAATCGAACCGCGCGTCCGATCAAGCGCGAACGCTGAGCCCGACCTTCTGGAATTCCTTGAGGTCGGAGTAACCGGCCTTCGCCATCGAGCGACGGAGTCCACCAACGAGATTCAGCGAACCGAACGGGTCGTCGGAGGGCCCGAACAGCACTCGCTCCAGGCTCGGCCGGACCACGTCGCCGTCCTCGCCGTCGACCCAGCTCTCGTCGACCGGCAACAGCGCGCCGCGCGGCACCGAAGGATGCGCGGCGGCCGAAGGCCAGTACCAGCCGCGGCCCGGAGCCTCGGCGGCGACCGACAGCGGCACACCGAGCATGGCGGCATCCGCGCCACACGCGATCGCCTTGGCCAGCTGACCGGAGGTCGCGACGTCACCGTCGGCGATGACGTGCACGTAGCGACCACCGGTCTCGTCCAGGTAGTCGCGGCGCGCGGCAGCGGCGTCGGCGATCGCGGTGGCCATCGGCACCCCGATGCCCAGCACCTCCCCGGTGGTCGTCGCACCGGGGAAAGAGCCGTAGCCCACGATCACACCAGCCGCGCCGGTGCGCATCAGGTGCAAAGCCGTCCGGTGATCACTCACGCCACCCGCGACGACCGGCACATCGAGCTCGGAGATGAAGGTCTTGAGGTTCAGCGGCTCACCGTCACCGACGTGCTCGGCGGAAATAATGGTGCCGTGCACGACCAGCAGGTCGATACCCGCCTGCACCAGCGCCGGAGTCAGAGCGCGGGCATTCTGCGGGCTCACCCGCACCGCCACTGTGACACCCGCGGCACGTACCTGCGCCACCGCGGCCGCCAGCAGATCCGGCTGCATCGGCGCGGCGTGCAGTTCTTGAAGCAATGCGACGGCGCGCTCGTAACCGCCCTTGCCGACCAGCTCGACCAGCTGATCGATCTTCGCCGCGACATCGGCGTGCCTGGCCCACAAGCCCTCGCCGTTGATGACGCCGAGCCCGCCGAGGCGGCCGAGCTCGATGGCGAACTCCGGCGAGACCAGCGCGTCGGTGGGGTGCGCGAGGAACGGGATCTCGAACCGGTAGGCATCCAGCTGCCAGGACAGCGATACCTGCTTCGACGAACGAGTCCGCCGCGACGGGACGATGTCGACATCATCCAGCTCGTAGGTACGCCGGGCGGTCCGGCCCATGCCGATCTCGACCATGTCGCGCACTGGCTGTTCTCCTTGTTTTATTTGCAGCGCCTGCGGCGCTGCGAGTTCGCGGCCCCCTTGGTCTCGCTTCCGAGCGGCCGAGACTCGCGCCTTCGGCGCATGCGCTTCGGCCGCTCGGAAGCTAGACGGGCCGCGAACTCTAGGGCTCGGTCTCGCTTCGCTCGGAAGACGTTGTCGTGGCGAGTGGGTGTGTTCGGGGTAATGCTCGCGACTTTGCTGGTTACTTGTGGGCGGTGGGTCCGGCGCTATGTCCTGACCCACCGTTTCGCTCGACTATTGGCTCGGCGCCGCAATGGCACGCGTGCCAGGTCCATCATGCACCGACCGACCGGTCCAGTACATTACCGTCGGGCCGACTAGCCGCGACCGGTGTAGTTCGGGGCCTCGACGGTCATCGTGATGTCGTGCGGGTGGCTCTCTTTGAGGCCGGCGGCGGTGATCTGCACGAACTGGGCTTCCTGCAGGTGTGCGATCGACTGCGAGCCGGTGTAGCCCATCGCGGCGCGCAGGCCGCCGACGAGCTGATGGATCACCTGGTTGACCGGTCCGCGGAACGGCACCCTGCCCTCGATGCCCTCGGGCACCAGCTTGTCCTCGGCCAGCACGTCGTCCTGGAAGTAGCGGTCCTTCGAGAAGGACTTCGCCTGCCCACGCCCCTGCATGGCGCCGAGCGAACCCATGCCGCGGTAGCTCTTGAACTGCTTGCCGCCCACCAGGATCAGCTCACCGGGCGATTCGGCCGTGCCGGCCAGCACCGAGCCGAGCATCACGGTGGACGCGCCCGCGGCGATCGCCTTGGCGATGTCACCGGAGAACTGGATGCCGCCATCGGCGATCACCGGAACGCCGTGCGGCTTGCAGGCGGCAACGGCCTCGAGGATGGCGGTGATCTGCGGCGCGCCGACACCGGCCACGACACGGGTCGTACAGATGGAGCCGGGGCCGACGCCGACCTTCACCGCGTCCGCGCCCGCCTCGACGAGCGCGGCGGCGCCTGCCCTTGTCGCGACGTTGCCGCCGACGATCTGGATGCGATCGCCGACCTCGGCCTTGACCTTGGTGACCATCTGCAGCACCTGCGCCTGATGTCCGTGCGCGGTGTCGACGATCAGCACGTCCACGCCGGCGTCGGCCAGCGTCATCGCACGCGACCACGCATCGTCGCCGACACCGATCGCGGCGCCGACCAGCAGGCGGCCGTCACGGTCCTTGGTGGCATTCGGGTACTGATCGGTCTTGACGAAGTCCTTGACCGTGATGAGTCCGCGCAAGCGACCGCCGCCGTCGACGATCGGCAGCTTCTCGATCTTGTGCCTGCGCAGCAGACCGAGCGCGGCCTCCGCGGTGACGCCCTCCTGCGCGGTGATCAACGGCGCTCTGGTCATCACATCGGCGACGCGACGGTTCTGATCCACCTCGAAGCGCATGTCGCGGTTGGTGATGATGCCCACAAGCTCGCCGGTCTCATCCACGACGGGCAGGCCGGAAATGCGGAAGCGCGCACACATCGCGTCGACCTCTGCGAGGGTGTCGGTCGGGCGACAGGTCACCGGATCGGTCACCATGCCTGCCTCGGACCGCTTCACGGTCTCCACCTGCGCAGCCTGGTCGGCGGCCGCCAAGTTACGGTGCAGCACACCCATGCCGCCGGCGCGCGCCATGGAGATTGCCATCCTGGCTTCGGTCACGGTGTCCATCGCCGAACTCACCAGCGGGGTGCGCAACCGAATCTCGCGGGTCAGCTGGCTGGAGGTCTCCACCGAGCTGGGGATGAGGTCCGAAGCGGCCGGTAGCAGCAGCACATCGTCGAACGTGAGGCCGAGCATGGCGATCTTGTTCGGATCGTCACCACCCGTATGGGGGCGGACTCCGATACGTTCGCCCGGTACGGGATTACTCATTCGGATCGACCCCTCCTGGACGTCGAAAGCGACCGACACCGATCGACCGGCGTCGCGCAGAACTGATGGGATGGACGGTGACGGCTCCGCCAATGGTCGGGTACTGGCCGGCGCCTTTCACCCATGGTATCTGTCCCGCAAACTCGCCCACGATCGCGGTGCGCGAGGGCGGCTGCGGCTCTGGTCAACTCGCGACGCGCACCCGCGCAACTCGACGCGCCGGCGAAACTGGCGTGGCGCATAGCTGGCGAAGACCCCCCTGTTCTGCGTACCGTGGGGGTGTGCGTGACCATCTACCACCTGGCTTGCCGCCGGATCCGTTTGCCGGAGACCCCTCCGACCCGTCCGCCGCGCTCGATGCCATCGAGCCCGGCGAGCCGCTGGATCCCCACGAGCGCCTTGCGGTCGAGGAGGATCTCGCCGATCTCGCAGTGTATGAGGCACTACTGGCGCATCGCGGTATCCGTGGACTCGTGGTCAGCTGCGAAGACTGCAGGCAGGATCACTACCACGACTGGGATATGCTGCGCGCCAACCTGCTTCAGCTGCTGGTCGACGGCACCGTGCGCCCGCACGAGCCCGCCTACGATCCGACGCCGGAAGCGTATGTCACCTGGGACTATTGCAGGGGCTACGCGGATGCCTCGATGAACGAGGCTTTCCACGGCGACGGATTCGACGGGTTCGACAGCTGACCCTTCCGTTAGCAACAGGGTCGGCCCAGCCGAGCGAACAGCACGTGACTCGCACAGACGTGCTGTAAGCAAGAACACAGACAAAAAGCCGACCGCCGGTCGGCGATCGGTTGATGTCTTTTTATCGGTTGTTGTTCTCGAGCCTAGGTTGCGGGGCCTGCTCCGCCCGTTCCACCAAAACCTCCGGTTCCCCCTGTTCCGGTGGACCCGCCAGTTCCACCGGTTCCCCCCGTTCCGGTGGACCCGCCGGTTCCGGTTGATCCGCCGGTTCCGGTTGATCCGCCCGTCCCGGTTGATCCGCCCGTCCCGGTGGGAACCACGACAGATCCGGGGTTGCCGGCCGACGGAGGCGTCGCGGGCTGCGTTGGCGGAACGGGCGGCTGGATGACCACCGTGGTCGGCACGGCGGGGGGTGTTTGATCCTGCGTCGATGGCGGATTCTGCGTGGGGGGCGTTGTCGGCTCGGCCGTGATCGGCGGAATCACCGGCGGCACTGTAGTCGACGGTAGGCCAGGAGCAGTTAGGTCCGCGCTCGTCGGCGGCTTGGTCCCCGAGGTATCCGGCGACTGCAGAATGGTCTGCTGCGGGTTGCCGGTCGTCGGCTTCGTACCGGAGGTGTCGGAGCTCGGCTTCGGCTCGGCGGGCCGCGTCGGCGTCGCCGTGATCGAGCTCGCGATATCCGGCGCCTTCTTGCGCAGCTCGGCGAGGACCGATTCCCAGCGCGCCGTCAGCTCACTCTGCTTATCGGTGTCGTTGACCTGAGTCACGTTCTGCCGAGCGCCCTCTAGCTTGGCCTTCGCCATTTCGGGGTTACCCGAATCGAGCAGTGTCTGCGCCTCGGTCAGGTAGTCGCCGGCACGCTGAACCACGGTGGTCTGGGCCTGTTCGCTGAACACGACCTCCTTGACCCGCCATAGCGGATCACCGGGTTCCGCGTTGTAGGAGAACGCCGTCATACCGCCGATGACAAGTGCCAGTGCGGCAGCCGTCCCCGCGATCGGGCGAAGTAGCCGTAGTCGTCCGCCGGTCTGTGCGCCGATGCGGACTTGTCGAGCACCGATCTCCTGGTTGACCGCAGCCACGATTTCATCGAGGCTCGGTTCCCCCGGCATCGGCTCCGAGAACAGCTCGGCCCGCCAATCGGCCAACAGCGTCGCGAGCTGATACTCCTCCGCGCTGTCGGTCCGTACCGGACCATCGCTTGCGATGGCATCGATCAGCGCATCGTCGCGGCGTACCGCTGCGATGTCCACCGGACCGGTGTCACCGACGCTCTCGGCGTAGGGACCGCTATTTCGCGATCCAAGCCGCGCCTTCCAGTCGCCCCGACCGCGCTCGCCATCCCTAGCCATACATTTCACCTGCCCTCGCCACTTGTGACTTCAGTTTCGCGAGTGCCCTGTGTTGGGCCACCCGTATCGCACCCGCCGTACTGCCCACGGCGACTGCGGTTTCTTCCGCTGACAAACCCATGACCAATCGCAGGATCAGGATCTCCCGATGTTTCTCAGGAAGAGTCGCGAGCAGACTGTTCATCTGCCTGCTCGTCTCTGATTCGAGAGCTCGTTGTTCCGGACCATGGTCGGTGGATATGACATCTGGTACTTCGGCCATCGCCTCCGCCTTGTTACGGGCGGCGTTTCGATGAGCATCGGCGACCTTGTGCGAAGCGATTCCGTATACGAAGGCCATGAAGGGCCTGCCCTGGTCTTGATACCTGGGCAAGGCGGTCATCACAGCCAGACATACCTCCTGCGCAACGTCATCCGCAGAGAGTTGTCCTCGCTCCGCGGCGCCGATCCGCGCGCGGCAGTAGCGCACCACCAGCGGGCGGACCATTTCGAGTACCTGAGCTAAAGCGGATCTGTCGCCCTGCGCAGCCGCAGTGACGGCGAGGTCCAACTCTTCGCCCATGTTCGTCATCGTCAGAGAAATTCCTGGCGTTACAAGTGGCACGGTCGGGGATGACCAGTGCTTCCGCCGGTGGGGCGGAACGGATCTAACAATAGCTACACAATGCCGGGAACCGGGCAACACGGGTCGCCTCCAGTGGAAGACCTAGGCAACACCCGCGGGCCGAAACCGCCCGCCACGCCGAGCAATAGCCGCGGCACATTCGGCGGCTTCGGTGCCGGCAGCGGTTGCGGCGTCGGCGTCGGCGGATACGCCCGCACGCAACATGGCGCACGCCCAGCGCAGCGGAAGCAACCCGTATTCGCGACATTCGGCGGCGACCGCCTCGGCGAGGACACGCGCATGCTCGGCGTCGCCCCCGGCGGCGGCAGCCGCCGCGACCAGCAGCCTGGATTTGATCCGGTGCCGGATCGAGGGGCCACGCTCGGCCAATTCCACCGCGGCCTCGGCATGGGTG
This sequence comes from Nocardia sp. NBC_00403, assembly GCF_036046055.1. Taxonomy (NCBI): domain Bacteria; kingdom Bacillati; phylum Actinomycetota; class Actinomycetes; order Mycobacteriales; family Nocardiaceae; genus Nocardia; species Nocardia sp. NBC_00403. The sequence continues at coordinate 2,345,370 of NZ_CP107939.1, read as the reverse complement.
CGCGCGGGGTCGGCACGGCCCGAGGCAAGGGCGGTCTCCGCCGAAACCCAGTGCCAGCGCACCCAAGGCCGCCAGCGCAGCTGTTCGGGGTCGAGGCCGTCGTGGCTGCGCCACAGCAAATGGGTGGCCAGCGTGAGCCTGCCGGTGCCGAGCGCATCGGCGGCGAGACCGGTCAGCGCATCGCAGACAGCGTCGGTGCGGTCCGGGCCGACCCCGCTCCTGCCCTCGGCACGAGTGGGGAGGATGAGCGCCGCGGCCCGCCCGTCGGCGACCGCGGCGCGGGCATGCCAGCCGAGCTGGCGCAACAGCGAACCCTCGGTGCTCGCGGCGAGCGAAAGCAGCACCGGGTCGGTGGTGCGCGAGCGCAGTAATCGGAGTTCGGCGCGGGCTGCGGCGTAGTGGCCCCCGCCGCCGAGAATCACCGCCCGATGCCATGAATCGAGGGCGCTTCGCGGCACCGGCAACTCGGCAGCGCCGAGGGCACGACGATCGCCGAAAGCGGCGGCGGCGAGCGGTGTCGACTCGCTGTATATAAGGATAGGTGACGCGGACACGGCCGAACTCTATCGTGCGCCACGAGCACGCCCGGGTCCCCGGAAACATCGCCGAGACATCCCGGCAACCATCCAGCATTTTGAATGCCAACATCATGTTTCCATCAGGTAAATCTCGTACGGGCAATCAACGGGCACGCGCGATAGGAATTCACATGCGTTTCGCGCAATTAACCTCAGCGCCCTGATTCCGCCATCTCCGATCCGACGTCCGATCGGCCCCGATCGGCGCTGTGACCGCCCCCACGGCAGCCATGGCTCCCCAGACATGGGGAGCCAGCCGCCGAAACCGCGCCCACCTGCGGATATACTCTCGGATCGAGCCAGACGGTTCGATGCGAGCCGTCGATCAACCGACCAGTATCACCGGAAGCAATGCAAAAGTAAACACCGTAGAGGTTAAATTTCGCAGCCCAACATTTGGAAAACTGCTGCGTCGAACTATTGACGTAATTTCGCGGCTGGACCTAACGTAACTCATCGCCACGGTCGGCGCCGCGCGAAATTACAGCGACCGCGAAGGGCGAGCCGATAGGCACGCCGCCGACCCAGCGCCGTGGCCACAACTGTTTGCAGAACAACTGCTCGACAACGCTGACGAGCTCGCACCACGAGGAGTTCACCATGCCCATGCCGACCCACCTTCCCGGACCGAACGCCGATGTCTGGGACTGGCAGATGAGAGGGTCTTGCCGCGGGCAGGATTCCGCGGTGTTCTTCCATCCCGACGGCGAACGCGGCCGCGCTCGCACCGCACGGGAGATGCGCGCCAAGGAAATCTGCCGGAGCTGCCCGGTACTGATGCAATGCCGCAGCCACGCCCTGAAAGTCAGCGAGCCCTACGGCATCTGGGGTGGAATGTCGGAAACGGAACGCGAGATGCACGCGCGCCGCAACCGCCGCCGTATGGCGGTATAGCCGAGTGCGCCACGCGGAATCCGATCCCATCCGCGCGGCGCGGCACGCCGAATCTCTAGCAAACGACCGGCCAATACAACACCTTCGATCGCGTCGGCGCGCAAGCGGTAGCTGTCACCAGCGATATGCCCGCCGCAGCAACGGCCGGAAGCCACCCAGCTGTCGGTTCGGCGTTTCGCGACAATTATCGGCGTGCCACGGCGTGTCCCTCGGGGAGTCGCCCGGTGTGCCGAAGTTGCTGGACCACACGTAGATTGCCGCCACCCCACCGGAAGGGTAGTCATAGCGGCACGCTACGGTAGTGACCGATGACACAGAATGGAGCGTTGTGACAACGCGGCCGACGGCCGCAGAGGGCGACTCGTTCCGAAGAGAAGCCATCCCACCTCGTGTGGATTCTGCGGTATCGGCACGCGCAGCCGAAAGTATCGAGCTAGCCGCCCTTCTCGAGCGCTGCGGCCAGTCCGACCAGGAAGCTTTCGCCGAGCTCTACGACCGAACGTGTGCGCGCGTCTTCGGTCTGGTGCTCCGCGTTCTGCATGATCCCGGATATGCGGAGGAGACCACCCAAGAGGTCTTCCTGCAGATCTGGCGGACTGCGGCGAGTTTCGACTCGGCGAAAGGGTCGGCGGTGACGTGGCTGATGACGCTGGCCCACCGGCGAGCGGTCGACCGGGTTCGCGCCGAACAAGCCCATACCCAGCGCGAAGTCGCCTACGGGATAAGGGTTCTCGGCAACGAATTCGATGAGGTCACCGAAGAAGTCGAGCGAAGGCTCGAACAACAGGCCGTCCTCGCGGGTCTCGCCACATTGACGCCGACCCAGCGAGAGGCCATCTCGCTCGCCTACTACGGCGGGCGAACCTACGCAGAGGTAGCCACCTATCTCGGCGTAGGGTTACCAACCGTTAAGTCCCGTATCCGGGACGGACTGACACGACTGAAAAAAAGTTTGGGGGTGACGTGAGATGAACGAAGTCCAGATCGATCTCGCGCACGCCGTCGCGCTCGCATCGATCGACGACGAAGACCATCACGCGGTACAAAACCTGCTCGATAGCGAGGACCCCGCCCTACGTACGGAATTCCTCGCCGAAGTGCAAGAGACGAGAGACGCCCTCGCCGCATTCGCGGCGGTGACAGCGGTTCAGCCGCCCCCTGCCCTGCGTGGGCGGTTGCTCACGGCCATCGCCGCCGAGCAACCGCCCGTCGCCTCTTAGCGTTCATTCCCGGCGCCGGAGCGCATCGGGAAGAACACGCGCGAACCAACGTTCGGTGCATAGTCGATTTCGGAAGCAACCCAGGAATTTCCCTGAACTCAACGTACGAAATCCATTGTTCTGTTCATAAAGTTCACAAACGAAGGCCCCCCGGAATGTTCCGAGGGGCCTTCGCATGTCGAACCGAACTCAGTGGCTGTGGCCGTGTCCATGACTGTGGTCGTGGGCCTCTTCGGCAGGCTTGTCCGCCACGGCGCTCTCGGTGGTGAGGATCATCCTCGCCACCGACGCCGCGTTCACGACGGCGGAGCGGGTCACCTTGACCGGGTCGACGACACCGTCGGTGAGCAGGTCACCGTAGGTGAGGGTGGCGGCGTTGAAGCCTTCCTTCCCATCCGCGACCTTGCTGACCACCACGGAGCCGTCGACGCCCGCGTTGGTGGCGATCCAGAACAGCGGCGCCGACAGTGCCGTGCGCACCACCTCGACACCGACCGCCTCGTCGCCGGAGAGCGAATCGCGCAGCTCGCCGAGCTTGGCGCTCGCGAGCACGAGCGCGGTACCGCCACCGGGGACGATGCCCTCATCGACGGCGGCCTTCGCGGCGCTGACAGCGTCCTCGACCCGGTACTTGCGCTCCTTGAGCGCGGTCTCGGTGGCCGCGCCGACCTTGATCACCGCAACGCCGCCGGACAACTTCGCCAACCGCTCTTCGAGCTTCTCGCGATCCCAGTCGGAGTCGGTGGCCTCGATCTCGCGACGCAGCTGCGCGCTGCGGGCCGCGATGTCCTCGGCGGTGCCTGCACCGTCGATGATGGTGGTGTCGTCCTTGGTGACGACGACGCGACGCGCCTTGCCGAGCACCTCGAGACCGGACTCACGCAGCGTGATGCCGAGGTCCGGGTTCACCACGGTGCCCGCGGTGACGACGGCGAGGTCGTCGAGGAACGCCTTGCGGCGATCGCCGAAGAACGGCGCCTTCACGGCAACGGCCTTGATGGTCTTGCGGATCGAGTTCACGACCAGGGTCGACAGCGCCTCGCCGTCGACATCCTCGGCGATGATCAGCACCGGCTTGCCGGACTCGGCGATCTTCTCCAGCAGCGGAAGCAGATCGGGCAGCGAGCTGATCTTCTCCCGGTTCAGCAGGATGAAGGCGTCCTCGAGCACGGCCTGCTGGCTGTCGGTGTCGGTGACGAAGTAGGGCGAGAGATAGCCCTTGTCGAACTGGACGCCCTCGGTGACGACGAGTTCGGTCTGCAGCGTCGAGGACTCCTCGACGGTGACGACGCCGTCCTTGCCCACGGTGGTCAGCGCCTTGCCGACCATGGCGCCGATCTCCTCGTCGCGCGAGGACACGGTCGCGACTTGAGCGATGGCCTGCTCACCGGAGACCGGGGTGGCCAGCGCGAGCAGCGCCTCGGAGACCACGTCGGCGGCCTTGCCGATGCCAGAGCCCACCGCGATCGGGTTCGCGCCGGCGGCGATGTTCTTCAGGCCCGCGCGCACCAGCGCCTGCGCGAGCACGGTCGCGGTGGTGGTGCCGTCGCCCGCGACGTCGTTGGTCTTGGTGGCGACGCTCTTGACCAGCTGCGCGCCCATGTTCTCGAAGGGGTCCTCGAGGTCGATCTCGCGCGCGATGGTGACACCGTCGTTGGTCACGGTAGGGCCACCGAAGGCCTTCGCGAGCACAACATGGCGGCCACGCGGCCCGAGGGTGACCTTCACGGCGTCGGCGAGCTTGTCGACACCGCGTTCCAGAGCCCGGCGAGCCTTCTCGTCGAACTCGATCTGCTTTGCCATAAGTCCTATTCCTTAGGGTTCCAGTGCTGAAACGACACTGCCCCGGCCCCGCTCAGGGGAACCGGGGCAGTGTCGTGACGACTCGATCCCGGCAATGGCCGGGCAGCGCGGTCAGCCGACCGCGCGGAGCTCGGTCACTTGGTGACGACGGCCAGCACGTCGCGCGCCGACAGGATGAGGTATTCCTCGCCCTGGTACTTGATCTCGGTGCCGCCGTACTTGCTGTAGATGACGGTGTCGCCCTCCTTGACGTCGACCGGGATGCGGTCACCCTTATCGGTGACGCGCCCCTCGCCGACGGCGATGACGGTGCCCTCCTGCGGCTTCTCCTTCGCCGTGTCGGGGATGACCAGGCCGGAGGCCGTCGTCGTCTCGGCCTCGTTGGCCTGGACGAGGATCTTGTCCTCGAGCGGCTTGATGTTCACGCTCGCCACGTTGAGCCCTCCACTTTCAGGGGATATACGGTCGTCCGGAACTGTTGTCCCGGACCATCGGTGTCGTGTTGTTTCGCGCGACCTGTAAGCAGTCGCTAGCTATGTCGACCCCTGCGCATAGCCCCGTCGTCGCGGGTGCCGGGACACCTGCTCAGTGGTCGAACTGGCACTAAAGCACTACTCACAGTGCCGACTAGCACTCTATACATGAGAGTGCCAGCGCTCAAGGTTGGGTTGTGCCAATTCTGACGGCGTGTCGGATCGGTGGCCGGTGTCACGCCATGCCGAAGGGCCTGAAGACTTCCCAAGAGATCAGCAAATCTGTAACGTTCGGGTAACGGATTGTGACAGTATGGACGACGGTTGTTCTCCGCGCGCTGCGTTCATCACGAGCCGGCGTCATCGGGGGCGCACGGAGAGCTATGAAACAACCAGCGTCACAGGGGAAGCCGAGCAGTACCCGGTAGCCCCAGCCGTCACAGTACAAGCGTTGAGAGAACCAGCTTCACCAGAGGGCAAGACCACACGTGATCCATGGCTGGTCCCCGCGACCCATCCGGACAACGGGTCGGCCGGATCCCGAGTCCGAATCGCTCGCAATCCACGCGAGAAGTTCGGTAGTCCATTCGAGATGGTCAGCAGCACATGACCATCCGCTCGAAGGGAGGTGACATGCGAACATCACTCGGCATCTCCGCCGGGAACGAGGTCGTTTGCTCGGCGCTGGTCGCGACCGCGTCCAACGGCGCCCAGAATTTCGACTACCGCGTCGTTTCCGCCGACGCGGCCCACTCCGATCTCGGCGATCTGGTGGCGTCCTCGATCGAGCTCATGACGACCCAGCTACCGACCACGCAGCTACCACGCGACGTTGTGCACCCGGTGGGCGCACGGTTCGCCGGCGCACACTCGATCGGGCTGGAATCGGCCTCCAGCCGGCCGCCGACCAGTGTCGCGGTCGCCTATCGCAGCAAGGAACAGGCCCAACTGATCCGCGCGGCGACCGGCAAGCAGCGCGACCTGCGGCTGATCCCGGAGAGCACAGCAGCGCTGACCTACCTGCGCCACACCGGTCTGCTGGAACGCTACGAAACTGTCGCCGTCATCGACCTCGGCGCGTCCGGTCTCACCGTCACCGTCGCCGACCAGGCCGACGGCACCGTGCTCCGCAGCGAGCGCACCACGGCGATCAGCGGCAACGCCGTCGACGAACTCATCTACCACCATCTGGTCGACCTGCACTACGCCCGGCGCGGCACCCGCCCGAACCGCGGCATGCTGACCAATCGCGGCCGCGCCGCCAAGGAACATCTGTCCATCACGCCTGCCGTGACCATCGACCATGTCGCCGGGCAGCCACTCAAGCTGACACGAGCCGATTTCGAGGAGCTGATCGCTGATCTGCTGCGCGAGATCGGCGTGTACGCCGCGGCGGTCTTCGCGCGGGCGCCCACGTTCCCGCAGGCGGTCACGGTGATCGGTGGCGGGGCCAATATCCCCGCCGTGGTGTCCACGCTCTGCAATGAATTCGATATCCCCGTGCACACGGTCCCCGAACCGGAGGCGGTGATCGCCAAGGGCGCCGCGTTGGTCGCCGACGCGGCACAGCCCGCGGTGTTCCCGGTCAACGCGCTCACCTCCGACGCGCCGGTCGGCACCTTCACCAAGGTGGTCGGCACAGTGGCCGGGGCCATCGTGGTGGTCGGACTGATCATCGGCTATGGCGTGAAGACCTTCGCACCGACCTCTGGCGACGACGTCTCCCCCGCGGGCACCACCAGCAGCACCCAGATGCCGTCGGCATCGGCGCCGGTTCCGCCGACACCGACCGGGCAAATTCGAGAGAGCACGAACCGGCCGAGCGGCAGCAGTCTCCCGTCCATCACCCAGGACCGCGGCCAGCCGACCACGCGAGTGAGCACCACACCGACACCCGCGAGCACCACGCCGACGCAGCCCACGCTGCGTCCCGATCCGAACCTGCCGCCGATCCCGTTCCCGGAGCTGCTCGGCCCATTGTTCGGCAACCCGCTGGCCCCACCGGCAGGGTCCTCCTCGAACCCGGCGGAACACAGCCAGCCGGGAGAAGAGACTGCGGCCCCGTCTACCGCGCCCACCCCACCGCCTCCGGCATCGACCCAGGAACCAGCGAAATCGCGGGTTCCGCTGCTGCCGCGAGCGAATTCCGGTTCTGCCGGCGGTAACTCACCGCAACAATTGGTTCCAGCGCGCTAGCCGGATCCGCCGCCGCAGTCAGCCGACCTGGCTGACCGACACCGGCAGGCCGGGGTCCGTCGCCACCGTCAGCGGTGACGGCTTCGCGCCGCCCGCGATCACGTGGGCGCCGAGCGCCGCGATCATCACGCCGTTATCGGTGCACAGCCGGGGTTTCGGCACCCGAAGCGTCAATCCTGCTGCCGCGCAACGCTCCTCGGCGAGGGAACGGATTCGGGAGTTGGCGGTCGCGCCGCCACCGAGGACCAGCGTGTCGACGCCGACATCCTGGGCCGCACGCACCGCCTTCATGGTGAGCACGTCGGCGACCGACTCCTGGAAGGACGCCGCGATATCGGGAATCGGCAGTTCGGCCGCGGTGAAACCATTGCGCTGGGCTGCCTCCACATAGCGGGCGACGGCAGTTTTCACACCGGAGAAGGAGAAGTCGTAGCGCGCATCGCGCGGACCCGTCATGCCACGCGGGAACGCGATCGCCTTCGGGTCGCCGCTGGCCGCCACCGCGTCGAGCGCGGGGCCGCCGGGGAAACCGAGCCCGAGCAGCCGGGCGACCTTGTCGAACGCCTCTCCTGCTGCGTCGTCGATGGTGCTGCCCAGCTCGACGATCGGCTCGGCCAGATCGGTGACGTGCAGCAGATGAGTGTGCCCGCCCGACACCAGCAGCGCGACGCACGGCGGCATCGATCCGTGTTCCAGCGTGTCGACCGCGACATGTCCGCCGAGGTGGTTCAAAGCGTAGAACGGCACATCCCACGCTGCCGCATAGGCTTTCGCGGCGGCCGCGCCGACCAGTAGGGCACCGGCGAGGCCCGGCCCGATGGTCACTGCAAGCGCGTCGGGCTTGGCGATGTCCGCGGCCGCGAGCGCCCTGCGCATGGCGGGCACGATGGCCTCCAGGTGCGCGCGCGAGGCGATCTCGGGGACGACGCCGCCGAATCGGGCATGCTGCTCGACACTGGAGGCGACCTCGTCGGCGAGCAGCTCACAGGTGCCGTCGTCGTGCCAGCGCACGATGCCGACTCCGGTTTCGTCACAAGAGCTTTCGACGCCCATGACGATCACGACAGCACCTCCCCGCGAGCCATGTCCCAGGCCGCACCCACGCCGGTCAGCGCGGGCCTGCGCATGGTGTAGGCGTCGGCACCGCTCGGGTGGTAGTAGTTCTTGCGCAGTCCGATGATGTGGAAGCCATGCTTGGCGTACATCGCGATCGCAGGGGCGTTGTCGGTGCGCACTTCGAGAAATACCGGTCCGCCGCGCTTGCCCGCCTCGGCGAGCAACGCTTCGAGCAGCACGGTGCCGATACCCGCGCGATGGCAGTGCGGGTCGACGCCGATGGTGTGCACCTCGGCCTCGGGGTGTTCCTCATCACCGAGCAGTGCGACGCCCGCGTAGCCGACCATTCGCCCGTCGTCGTCGCGGGCGACGATGTACCGGTTGTGTGGTGCGGCCAGCTCGGACCGAAACGACACCGCCTGCCACGGGTCGTCTTCGGGGAACAGCAGTTGTTCGAGTTCGACACAACGCTCGATGTCGGCCCCGTCCATCGGTTCGATTCGGATCGACAGCATCATCACGCTCCCGTCCGGTCGAGCGTGCGGTAGCTGCGTTCGACCGCGTCCGGCCTGCGTAGATACAGCGGGACCAACGGTTCCGGCACAATATGCCCGAGCAACTCGGCAGCCGCCGCCTGCACCAGCCCGGCCGGGGAGGGGGTCTCCACCGGCAGCACCGGCAGATCGAAGAAGTCGACATGGGAGGCGGATCCGGCAATCACTGTGGCGTGCGCCGCATCCAGATCGCCCGGCTTGCTCACATCGGGTCCGGCGATGCGCACACCGTCGCGGTAGCGCGCCCAATACACCTCGCGGCGGCGCGCGTCGGTGACGACGAGCAGCTCACTGTCCGGTGTGAGGTCGGCCGCGGCGTCGGCGGCGATCGCGTCGAGGCTGCACACCCCGTACACGGGCAGCCCCAGCGCGTCACCGAATGCGGCGGCAGTTGCCATTCCGACTCGTAGTCCGGTGAACGGACCGGGGCCGATGCCGACCACCACGGCGGCAATATCGGCCCTGGAACGGCCTGCCTCGGTGAGACATTCGAGGATCTGCGGCGTGAGCACCTCGGCGTGCGCGCGGGGATCGACCCGCACCCGGGAGGCGAGGGTGCGTACCCCAGCGGCAGTGTTGTTTCGAGCGACCTGCGACAAGTCGCTAGCGGCGACCTGCTCCAGTTCCACCAATCCCGCTGTAACGGCAGGTGTCGCGGTGTCGACGGCTAGTACAAGCATGATTGACCTAACGATACCGGTTGGTAGGTGCGGCCGGTGCGGAGCTACTCGAGAGCAACCTGGGCTGCGGCCACGTATCAGTGCACCCATTCCCAGATCGCCGTACGCACCTCGGAATCCGGTTCGCGCGACAGCAACACATACAGGTGATGCTCGGCCAAGTGTTCCACGACACCACTGCCCCACTCCACCACGACGACCGCCTGATGCAGATCCGTGTCGAGGTCGAGGGCGTCGAGCTCGTCCAGGTCGCCGCCGAGCCGATATGCGTCCACGTGCACCAGCGGCACCGGCGTGGCACCTTCACGCTGCCCGGCCCGGTGTTGCCTCGCGATGATGAAGGTCGGTGAACTGACTCGGCCCTGCACGCCGAGTCCGGCGGCGATGCCACGGGTCAGCGCCGTCTTGCCCGCACCGAGCGGACCGTCCAGCACCACCAGATCGCCTGCACCGAGTTGGGCCGCGAGTTCGCGGCCGAATGCCTCGGTGTCAGCGACGGTGGGCAAGACGCGCTGTTGCCGTTCAGCCACCGAGGACCTCCGATTCGGTTGCGGTTTGTTCGATAGCACCGGCGCGCATGAGCAGCCGGTCGAGTGCGGCGTTGACGATATCCGGGTATTGCAGGTGCGCCATGTGCGCGGCGTCATCCAGCCGGACGAGTTCACTATTGGGCAGCGCCGCGGCCAAGGCACGGGAATTGCGGAACGGGATCACCAGATCGTGGGCGCCGCCCAGCACCAGCACCGGTAGGTGCGCCAGCGTGGGCAGGGCCGCCGATTCGTCGTGCAGCTCGATCGCTTTCAGGAATTTCACGATCGTCTCGACCGGGGTCCGGTCGATCATCATCGTGGTGAACCGCGACAGCGTCGAGCTCACCGGCCCGTGATACGAGCTGACGTGCAGGATCGGGGCGATCACGTGCCGCGTGGTGGCGCGGCCCGCCTGGACCAGCGCGGGCGCGGTGTGCACGGCGAATCGAAATCCGTCGACGGCCGGGTGGCGCAGAAGTTGGGCGATGCCTGCGGAGGTAACCTCCGCCGCAGCGGTGGACAGCAGCCCGATGCCGATCACCCGCGCCGCGAACAGCTCCGGGAACTGCGCGGCCGCGGCGAGTATCGCCATCCCGCCGAGTGAATGGCCGACCAATATGACGGGACCGGTCGACACGCAGGCCTCGATGACCGCGGCCAGATCGCGGCCGAGCTGGGCGACGGTGCAGCTCTCGGTGGTCGGGGTGCCGGAGCCGCCGTGCCCGCGCAGATCGAAGAACACCAGCCGGGCCCTTGCGCTCCAACGCTTTTCCAGATCGCGACGCTGGAAGTGGAAGGACTCCATGGTGTTGCAGAAGCCGTGCACGAAGATCACGGTGACCGGTGCGTCCGCGGGACCGCATTCGCGAGTGGCCAGCCGCACGCTGTCCTCGGTGAGCACGGCGCCGGAGCGGTCGTCGTCGAACAGCGCGAAGTTCTCGTCTCGGTATTCATCGCGGCGCGCGGGCCAGAGCACTCTGGCGCCCATTCTGCGCAGAGCGTGCGTACCGGCGAGGGCGCCGACGACGCCCGCGGTCGCCAGCCCGCCACGCAGCACGGTGATGCGATGGCCCGCCGGCTTCTGCTGTCTCATCCGAGGCCGCCGACGTGTCGCCGGACCACGCGACCGCGCGGGGAGCACACGATCTCGTAGTGGATGGTGCCGAGCACGTCCGCCCAGTCCTGTGCGTGGGGTTCGTCCTGGCCCGCTCCGAACAGGACGGCGGTGTCGCCCTCCGCGACACCCGCCGCGTTGTCCCCCAGGTCGACGACGATCTGGTCCATACAGACCCGCCCGACATTGGGGTATTGCGCGCCCCCGAGCGCGACCGCGAAACGGCCGCCGAGGTTGCGGAACACACCGTCGGCGTAGCCGGCCGGGATGAGCGCGACGGTGGTGTCCTGCGGCGCGACCCACTCGTGCCCGTAGGAGACGCCCTCACCCGCGGCGACCTGTTTCACCAGGGCGACCCTGGCCTGGAAGGTCATCGCGGGGCGCAACCCGAAATCGGAGATCTCCGGTACCGGCGATAGGCCGTACACCGCGATGCCGGGGCGCACCATGTCGAAAACCAGGTCCGGTCGGGTCAGCGCGGCGGCCGAGTTCGCCAGATGCACCAGTTCCGGTTCCAAGCCGTGTTCTTTGGCGGTCGCGATCGCCTCCAGGAAGCGGTCGCGCTGCACATCGATCATCGGATGCTGTGGCTCGTCGGCGTGCGCGAGGTGGGAGAAGATCGCCCGGAAGCGCACCACCTGCTCGTCGACAAGCTCGCGCAGCGCCGCGAGCACCCGTGGGTATTCGAGCGCCGAGACGCCGTTGCGGTTGAGACCGGTGTCGACCTTCACCGTCGCGGTTGCCGTCCGACCGGTGGCACGCGCCGCGGCCTCGACTGCCCGCAAATGCGCGAGCGATGAGACACCGAGCTCGATATCGGCGGCGACGGCGGCGCCGAAGTCGGCGTCGGAGTTGTTGAGCCAGCACAGAATCGGCGCGGTGATGCCCGCCGCACGGAGTTGAAGGGCCTCATCGATCGTTGTGACACCGAGTTCGGCCGCACCCGCTCCCAGCGCCGCCCGCCCAACCTCGACCGCGCCGTGGTTGTAGCCGTCGGCCTTGACCACAGCCATTACCGCGGCATCGCCGGCATGCTCGCGCAGGATCCGCACGTTGTGCGCAATGGCACTCAGGTCGACAACCGCCTCCACTTGCGCATTCACGCTTGTCCGCCTCTCCGCGTCATCTGCCGGTCGTGGTGTGCATCGATCGTGCCATTGCGAGCCCGCGGTCGAGCACCTGGCCGAGTTCTCGGCGTACCAGCTGTGGATTACCCGCGTTCTGGTGATAACACGTGTCACTTTGGTCACCAGCACAGCACGTGAACGACCCGCACGATCAACGTTCCTGATCGGCGTGTACGGGTTGCCCCATGATCACCGGCTCATCGGGGACTGGCGGACTGGGTCGCCGCTATGTGAGTAGTCGGAGTCCGACGTCGATGCTGCTTTGCCGCCGCACCTCGTGGGCACGACGAGCACAGCGCAGGGCGGGTGTGGGCGCGGCCGAACTTGCTGTAGCCGCGAGATTTCCGCAGCAGTCAGTACTCGCCGAGGGCGAAGGTGCGGAGGGTGCGGATGGCCGGTCGAACGTGCTGTAGAAGCGGGGTTGCCGAGGTGGGAGCTCCGGCGAGGTGGTTTTCGTGGGCAGCAAGGTTGGCGGCCAGGGCGTGTGCGCGGGCGGCGGCCGTGGCGGACCAGGCCGGGTCTCGGCCCGCGGCGAGGAGGGCGCCGATGATGCCGGAGAGGACGTCGCCCGCGCCCGCAGTTGCGGCCCATGAGCCGCCTGCCTCGTTGACGAGCACTGGTGCGTCAGGGGCGGCGACGAGGGTAGCGCGGCCTTTCAGCAGGACGGTGACCTGCCAGGAATCGGCCAGCTCGCGGACTGCGGCGACCCGGTCCTGCCCCACCTCGTGTCCGGTCAGACGCGCGAATTCGCCAGCGTGCGGAGTCAATACGGTCGGTGCGCAGCGTCCGCGAAGCAGATCGGGATCGGCGGCGAGCAGGGTAAGGCCGTCGGCGTCGACGACGACAGGAAGGTCGGTCGCGAGTACTTCGGCGAGTCGTTTGTGTGCGTCCGTGTCGGTGCCCGCGCCCGGGCCGAACACCCAGGACTGGACTCGACCGGTGTCTGCGATGCTCTGGGCGGCAACCACTTCCGGGAAATGCGCGAGGACATCGGCCGAGCCGGTTCCGGCGTAGCGGACCATGCCCGAAGTCGCGGCGATGGCCGCGCCGGTGCACAGCACGGCCGCACCCGGATACGTGCCGCTGCCCGCGCAGACGCCCGTGACGCCCTGCGTGTACTTGTCGTCGAGCGGTCCCGGTACCGGCCAGAGCGCACCGACCGACGCCGGATCCAGCGCCGCGAGGTTCGGCTCGGGCAGCCGTAAACCGATGGGCACCAGTTCGATTCGCCCGCAGTACGGCGCGGCGAGCACATGGACCGGCTTGTACGCGCCGAAGGCGACGGTGACATCCGCACGGACCGCGGGGCCGGTGACGGCACCGGTGTCCGGGTCGACACCACTGGGCAGATCCGCGGCGACAATCGGCGCGTCGAGCGCGGCAACGAGTTCCGCGGCGTTCGGACGCAGCGGACCACGTCCGGAGATCCCGACAATGCCATCGATCACCAGATCCGGTGCGCCGACGTCGCCGCGCAGACTCTTCGCCGACGTTCTCGCACCACCGGCGTCGCGGACCCGACCGCCGGCCTTCCGAAGCGCAGCCAGCCCTCGGGCATGTGCCCGTTCGGGATTCAGCAACACGGCCGTGACGGCAACTCCGCGACGACGCAGCATCGAGCCCGCCCACAGCGCGTCGCCGCCGTTGTCACCGGAACCGACCAGCAGCGTCACCGACCGCCCGGCGATCCCGCCGGTCCGCGCCCGCAACTCGCCCGCGACAACGGTCGCCAGGCCGTGCGCGGCGCGTTGCATCGGTACGCCGTCCGAGACTCGGGTGAACAGTTCGGCTTCGGCCGCCCGCACTTCGTCGGCGGTGAAGAATCCCCGCTGGGTGGACATGGATGCTCGCCTCCACTGCGTTGCTCGGGCACTGCTGCTGATCAGGCTCGGCCGCACAGGCACTGCGTAAGCCCGCACCGTCAGCAGACTACGCTTGGCCGTCATGCCGATGGTCAGCCGTGCGAGGTCCACTCAGGTCGTAGCCGGGCTCGGCCTGGCCGCGACGATGTTGCTGTCCGGCTGCGGCTCGGACGAGCCGAAATCCGCCACGGTGACCACAACGAGGTCGGCCGAGCCCGCCGCGTCGAGCACCGCGCCCGGCGAAAAGAAGTCCGCCGCGGTGACCGTCGATGCCGACAACATGAAGTTCTCCCCCTCCGAGGTCACCGTCAAGGTCGGTGACACCGTGACCTGGAAATTCAGCGACAGCGTGCCGCACAACGTGCAGGGCATCGGCGACCGGGCGATGGGCCTGAACAGCCCCATCTTCGACAAGGGCGAGTGGAGCTACACCTTCACCGCACCGGGCAACTACCGCTATCTCTGCTCATTGCACCCGCAGATGCGCGGCAGCGTCACTGTCGAATAGCGCGAGACCCGCTCATGTGGAGTAAGCAGGCCCGGCTGCCTATGTCGACTGCCCCAACTGAGCACAGCGATGAGGAAGAGTCGGCCGGATAGGCCGACATCCCTGCCTACCGAACTCGGCTCGGAACTCGGCGAGCAGCCCGGCGCGCAAGCTGCTGATCACACCGGCCTGGACACCCCGACTGTCCGGCCCACTGTCGACGCGGTGTTCATAGCCTCCACAGCGGCGACCAGTGGTGCGAGCTCCGGGTCGGCGGCGGCTTGACCCAATGCGGTCGACAATGCCGCGTCGTGGGTGGGGCGCGCCTGCTCGAGTAGTTCCTGGCCCGGTGGCGTGACATCGGTGTAGATGCCGCGGCGGTCGTCGGCGCACAGATAGCGTGTGAGCAGGCCGCGATCTTCGAGCCGGGACACCAGTCGGGTGGTCGCGCTCTGACTGAGCACGACGGCGTCGGCGACTTGGTTCATGCGCAGATGGCCCCCGGGCCCGTCGTGCTGACGGCTGAGCACGACCAGCAGTGAGAACTCGCGCACGCTCAGATTGTGACCGGTTTGCAGGGCGCGCTCGATATGCGCCTCGATCCGATCGTGTAGCAGCGACAGTGCGTACCAGCCATCTGCCAGGCCGGTCAGAGCGGCATCCGCGGTCATGGTGTTCCTCCTGCGTCGTGGTCGCAGTTCCAGAATAGACGAATTCCGCAATAGCCCGCGCTTGCAATTAACACGCGCCTGCAATTATTGTTGACGCCTGTAAAGCTCAGGCGCAACAACAAGTGGAGGCACCACCCATGCCACTCGCACTCCTGGCTCTGACCCTCGGGGCATTCGGAATCGGCACCACCGAATTCGTCATCGTCGGGCTACTCCCCGACATCGCCGACACCTACGCCGTGTCGATCCCGACCGCGGGCCTGCTGGTCACCGGGTATGCCCTCGGCGTCGTGGTCGGCGCACCACTGATGACCGGACTCGGCACCCGAGTCTCCCGCAAGCGCATGCTGCTGGGCATGTTGCTACTACTGGTCGCGGGCAACGTATTGTCAGCTGCCGCACCGACTTTCGGCCTCATGATGACCGGCCGGATCGTCGCCTCGCTCGCACACGGCGCCTTCTTCGGCATCGGCGCGGTCGTCGCGGGAAGTCTGGTGAACCCGGACCGCAAGGCAGGCGCGATCGCCACCATGTTCACCGGACTCACCGTCGCCACCGTCATCGGGGTGCCACTGGGCACCCTGCTCGGCCAGCATTTCGGGTGGCGGCTCACCTTCCTCGTGGTCGCACTGGTCGGGCTGGTCGGCCTGATCGGCGTCGCCGCGCTGGTCCCCGAGCAGCCGGCGCCGCACGACGCCCGGCTACGCAACGAGCTCGCCGTGTTCCGCAATCCGCAGGTCCTGCTGGCGATGGCGATGACGGTGCTCGGCTTCGGCGGCGTCTTCGCCGCGATCACCTATCTCGCCCCGATGATGACCGAGGTGGCCGGCTACGCGGATTCCTCCGTCACCTGGCTGCTCGTACTCTTCGGCATCGGCATGTTCGCGGGCAACCTGATCGGCGGCCGCTACGCCGACCGCCACCTGATGCCGATGCTCTATGTCGCACTCGGCTCCCTCGCGGCCGTGCTCGCCCTCTTCGCCCTCACCGCCCACAGCAAGCCCGCCGCCGCCGTCACCGTGGTGCTGATCGGCGCCCTCGGCTTCGCGACCGTCCCGCCGCTCCAGAAACGTGTGCTCGACCAAGCCGCAGGCGCATCGACCCTGGCCTCCGCGGTCAATATCGGCGCCTTCAACCTCGGCAACGCACTCTCCGCCTGGCTCGGCGGCCTGGTCATCGCGGCCGGCTTCGGCTACACCGCACCCAACTGGGTCGGCGTAATCCTCGCCCTCAGCGCACTCGCACTGGCCGTGCTGTCAGGCAGCCTGGAACGCACCGCCGACCGCCGGGAATCCACCACGCCGGCCGAAGCACTGGTGCCCGCCGGCCACCCTTGACCCATCTCCCCGGCTCCGGCGGCGATCCCCGATCGCCGCCGGACTCATCTGCGAAAAGATCTGCGGCGGTGGCCTATTCGACGGTGACGGACTTGGCGAGGTTGCGGGGCTTGTCAACGTCGTAGCCGCGGGCCTGGGCGATCTCGGCGGCGAAGATCTGCAGCGGAACGGTCGAGAGCAGCGGCTGGAACAGCGTTGGCGCCGAGGGGATCTCGATGAGATCGTCGGCGAACGGGCGGACCGTGTCGTCGCCTTCCTCCGCGATCACGATGGTGCGCGCACCGCGGGCCTGAATCTCGCGAATATTGCTGAGCAGCTTGGAGTGCAGCACGGCGCGCCCCTTCGGGGACGGCATCACCACGATTACCGGCAGCCCGTCCTCGATCAACGCGATGGGGCCGTGCTTGAGCTCGCCCGCGGCGAAGCCCTCGGCGTGCATATACGCCAATTCCTTCAGCTTGAGCGCACCCTCCAGCGCCACTGGGTAACCGACGTGGCGGCCGAGGAAAAGCACCGTCGGCACGTGCGCCAGCTGCCTGGCCAGCGCCCGGACCTGCGGCCCCGTCTCCAACACCCGCTCGACCAGCTTCGGCATCGCCTCGAGCTCGGCGAACTCGCGGGCCACCTCGTCCGGATACTTGGTGCCACGCGCCTGCGCCAGAGCCAGCCCGACCAGGTAATTCGCGGCCACCTGGGCCAGGAACGCCTTCGTGGACGCGACACCGATCTCCGGGCCGGTCCTGGTGTAGAGCACCGCGTCGGACTCGCGGGGGATCTGCGCACCGTTGGTATTGCAGATCGCGAGCACCCGCGCCTTCTGCTCCTTCGCGTGCCGCACCGCCTCCAGCGTGTCGGCGGTCTCCCCCGATTGCGAGATCGCCACTACCAGCGTCGACCGGTCCAAAACTGGGTCGCGGTAACGGAATTCGCTGGCCAGCTCCACTTCCACGGGCAGCCGGGTCCAGTGCTCGATCGCATACTTGGCCAGCAGGCCAGCATGGTAGGAGCTGCCGCAGGCGACGACGAAGACCTTGTCGAAGTCGCGCAGTTCCTGATCCGCAAGCCGCTGCTCGTCGAGCACGATCCGACCGGAACCGGTCTCGTCGAGCGTGAAATGCCCGATCAGGGTGTCCGCGACGGCGCTGGGCTGCTCCTCGATCTCCTTGAGCATGAAGTAGTCGTGGCCACCCTTTTCCGCGGCGGCCAGATCCCAGTCGATGGTGAACGGCCGGGTGCGTCCGTTCGCGTCGTTGCCGTCGAAATCGGTGACCTGGTAGCCATCGGCGGTGATCACCACGGCCTGGTCCTGACCCAATTCGACCGCTTCGCGAGTGTGCTCGATGAACGCGGTGACATCGGAGGCGATGAACATCTCGCCTTGGCCGACACCCACCACCAGCGGGGTGGAGCGGCGGGCGGCGATAATCCGGTCCGGGTGGTCGGCGTGGGTGAAGACCAACGTGAACGCGCCCTCCAGCCGGCGCAGCACCACCAGCGCGCTCGCCACGAAATCACCTGCGGTCGGGCCCGCGGCATACGCGCGGGCGACCAGGTGCACGGCGACCTCGGTGTCGGTGTCGCTGCGCAGCTCGACGCCTGCTTCCTCGAGCTCGCGACGCAGCGGCGCAAAGTTCTCGATGATGCCGTTGTGCACCACGGCGACCTTGCCGCTGTCGTCACGGTGCGGGTGCGCGTTGCGGTCGGTAGGCGCGCCGTGGGTGGCCCAACGGGTGTGTCCCATACCGGCGGTGCCCGCGAAGCGCGCCACGCCGTTCTCGGCCAGTTCCGCCTCGAGATTCGCCAGGCGACCCGCCTTGCGTTCCACCGCGATCGCGCCCGACCCACCGAGGATCGCGACCCCCGCCGAGTCGTATCCGCGATATTCCATGCGGCGCAACGCGTCAACGACAACGCCGAGGGCGTCCCGGTACCCGACGTACCCCACGATTCCGCACATGGCTCACCAGAGTACTTATCGGATAACGTTCTCGTCGTGTCGGCGTCTGTGAAATCACTTCTGAGCACCCTGACCAGCAAAGGCCCGCATCGGGTGCTGCGCGGCAATCTGGCCATCGCAGGCCAGCCCGGGGTGGTGTACACGCCTGAATCGGGGCTGAGCCTGCCCGCTGTCGCGTTCGGCCACAGCTGGCTGACCAGTGCTTCGAACTATCGCGGGCTGCTCGAGCACCTCGCGTCCTGGGGTTTCGTGGTGGCGGCCCCTGATACCGAGCGCGGGCCGATTCCGTCACATCTGGGCCTGGCCACCGATCTGCTCACCACGCTGGACATCTGCACTCGTGTCCGACTCGGTGACGGCACGATCAGCGTGCACCCCGACCGGCTCGCCCTCGCCGGTCATGCCATGGGCGCGGGCGCCGCGGTCATCGCCGCCGCGCAGCGCAAGGTCGCCGCGGTCGCCGCCCTCTATCCGGCGCCCACCGCGCCCTCCGCCGAGACCCTGGCCCCCGACATCGACACCCCCGCCCTGATCCTCGCGGGCACCGACATCGACTCCGTCAGCTCCAATGCCATTCCCCTCGCCACCGCCTGGGCCGGCGCTGTTGTCCTGCGCCAACTCGACGGCGCCTCCCATAACGGCATCATCGAAGGCCGCCGCGCCCTTGCCGCCCTCGGCGCGGGCAGGCACGAATCGAAAACCGCCCGCACCACCCGCGCCCTGCTCACCGGTTATCTGCTCCACAAACTCCTCGGTGACAAGACCTACGCCCCCTTCGCCGACCCCGAGGCGGTAATCCCGCACACCACAGTCATCGACCCCGACGCCCCCCGGGACGAGGAGAAGAAGCCAAAACTCTCGGTGGGTCAGATCAGCCAGCTCTTGCGGCGGTAGTACTCGCCCTCCGGATCGTCATCCTCGTCCACGGGGGTGACGAGTTCGTGCGCTTTGCGAGCGGCGATCGACCGCGCGATCGCCTCCCGCTGCTCGCGAGCTTCGGCCTCGAGACGTTCCTTCTCTTCGGCCTCGGCGCGAGCGGCCTCTTCGGTTTCGGCGTGCTCCTGCCAGAATTGACTCATCGCGGTGGCCAGGTTCGCCGAGAATTCTTGGTCTCGCCGAGCCGTCTCCTGCTTGATCTCCTCGAGTTCTTCTCGGAGCACCGACATCCGCCGAAGGCTCTCCTCGGCAAGGCGCTCGACCTCGGCGACGTAGTCAACCATCCCGACCCTCCTTGATAATCACAGATTTTCGGTGCATTCGACCGACATCACAGCGGCCCGGCCTCTGCCAATTCGGCACCACTGTCGAATGGCGGTTGCTGCCCTTCAGGCGCGGACATAGGAGGCGGGCGATGCTCACCGTCTTCCTCCCGCCGCGGTGGCGGCGCACCGGTCGGAACACCGGGCTGATTCGGGTTCTCCGGCGGCGTACCACCTCCGGGGACTGCGGGGCCGGCAGGAGCGCCGGGGCTGCCAGGGTTGCCCGAGTTGCCAGCAGGGCTGCCCGGCGCACCCGGGCTGCCAGAGTTACCAAGGGGGCTGCCGGGGTTGTCCCCCGGCGGTGACGCCGGTTTCCCGTCTTCTCCCTTGGGCTCCCCGCTGGAGATGACCGGGTTTCCCTTCTCGTCCAGCTTCATGCTGTACTCGTGGGGTTTCCCATCCGCGTCGGTCACGACCGCTTTCAATTGACCGTCCGGACCCATCTCGAACTTCAGGTGTCTGCCTGCCAGGTCGAATTCGGCAGCTGGTTTGCCGGCCTTCTTGTCGTCGGGCTTCTCGTCGGGCTTCCCGTCGCCGTCCTTATCTTCAGCCTTGGTCGGATCGATCGTCTTCTCGATCTGCTGCAGCACCTGGTCGAGACCCTCTTTGATGGTGCCACTCAGCGAGGTCAGTCCTTGACTTGCCGCGCTGGCGAGCTGCGTCGCGATCGGCGACAGCGTGCTGGCGACCTGGCTGAGGGAAGCGAGACCTGTTAGCGAGTTGGTCGACGTCGGATTCGTAGAAGTCGGGGTGCTGGCAGGGGTTGTCGGAGTGCCCGGCGTACCAGGAGTGCCCGGCGTGCCAGGAGTACCCGGCGTACCAGGAGTACCCGGCGTACCAGGAGTACCCGGCGTACCAGGAGTACCCGGCGTACCAGGAGTACCCGGCGTACCAGGAGTACCCGGCGTACCAGGGGTACTCGGCTTGTCCGAAGGCGCAGCAGCAGGCCTCGGATAAGCAACTTCGGCAACTTGATTCATTGCCTTCACGGCAATCTGATACTGATCCTTGAACAGCTTGTCGGTTGTCTCGCAGGCTGCGTTATAGCGGACAAGCTTGTCTTCTACGTCCTTCTTGAATACATCCTTGATCCAGCTATCACAAGCCTCCCAACTCTTCTGCCCAATTCCTGTGCTTATATAGTTCTCATCCTCCAATTGACCGCTTCGGACGTCGAGTTCTTCGAAAACCCTACCCAACTTTCGGATCTGATCATCACTGATCCATTCGGTAGCACTGCGGACATCTATCATCAATTCGATGTCTTCGGGAGTCCTACCGCGAATCTTGATCTCACGCGTCCCACTTGCCCCGTTTTCAAGCAGCCCGAGCGTAATGTCGGCCTTCGTGTAGACAGACTTTCGCAACGGTTCCACCATCGCCGCGATAGCAACAGCAGCGACTCGCGCCTTGTTGATATCGTCGAGCGCAAGCTTCAGTTGGTCGCCCATCATGGTTGTCGCCGCGGTGGCCGCTTCGCCCTGCCACATCTCGGTCATGCTCGTGAGTTGACCTTGCTGGGTGTTGCGCTGTCCGTCCGCCTCGTTCAATGCCATGGTCAATTCCCACGCCGCGGTTTCCAGCTTGGGCAGATCCATACGACGCTGCTCGTCGTACTTTGCCTGCAGCTTGTTCAGATCGCCGAACTGTCCAGGCCCGCTGTTGAACGCTTTTTCATAGAGTGGAAGGAACTTGCGCCAGTACTCCAGACCGTGAACGCCATAGTCCAGGATTTCATCGATCTTCTTACCAGCATATTCGTATGCCACAGTGCCGGCCCCTCACAATTCCGAGTTCGTCGGGGTGCTATTTCTTGTCGCCTGCAGCAGCGATCTGTTTCGCATGCTCTTCGACCGTAGTCGAGTAGACAACCACCGCAGCACCGACGGAGTCGGCAATTGCAGTCGCCGCCTCGGACCAGTTCCTGAGCCAATTACCGATCGTCTCGAAACCCCCATGAACGGCAATCCCCTCCTGTGCATAGTTTCGGCCGGCTTCGTCGTTACCGACACCGAACATGTGGTCGGTCACGCGCTTCGATTGGGTCTGCACCACGCCGGCCGATGTCCGAATATCGTTGGCCAAGTTCCCCAACTCGCCAGTGCTGACACCGAGCATGGATGCTCGGCTCGGCGTGCTGCTCATCTACACCCTCCATCTCACTGCGCGTACACCGCGCTGGATCCACCGCTGGTCGCCAGTACCGCCATACTTCCTTCGACGCGTCCGGCCCACGTTCGGTTCCATCCAGTCCACCCCCGACCCAGACGAGGTCGCATCCAGCAAAACCTACTGGCAAGCGCGGTCGCCTACAACCAGCCGAACCCCGTATGCATCTGCCCCATCGCCAGGACAACGCGCGGCTCCGGCTCTACTGACCGATCTTCCCGTGATCGGTGCGCACCCACCCCGAGGTGCCATCGGAGTTGTGGTGGAACTCCCATGCCGCATAGTCGCCGTCTTTTTCGACGACGGTGACCTGATCGGCGACGCCGTCGTGGTCATAGTCCGACCAGACCTGCATCGCTTCGGGGCCGGAGGTGGTGACGGTGTCGAGAGCGCCGTCACCGTCGATGTCCTGGGTGGGGTGGTGCAGCTCTACCGGACCAAGACCTTCCAGCGAGGAGGATGCGTCGACGCCCGGTAGATCCAGGCCCGGGAATTCGCCCGAGGTGACCATGACTCCTCCTCATCGAGACTCGCGTGATGGTGCGGCATTTCACCCGAATGGCGGGTATCGCTCCATCCTGTCATCCACGAGTCCCGGACGCAGCCTCCACGCCCTACTTGTTGAGGATTGTCACGTCTTGGGGATGATCAGCCACAGCACCAGATAGACGATGAACTGCGGGCCGGGCAGCAGACAGGACAGCACGAAAAGGAGTCGGACGACATTGGCGTTCCAGCCGAAGTATTCGGCGATGCCACCGCAGACGCCGGCGATCCAGCTGTCGGTGGTGGAGCGGGTAAGGCGGCGAGCGGGTGCGGTCATGGTCTTCTCTCTCTTGTGTCGATCTCGGTACTCTCCACTTTCCGCGCAATCGTCCGTCGGCACATCGGTCCCATGACCGATCCCGACCCTGATTTCTCCCCGGCCCACCCTCAGGGTCCAACCCCGATCCGACCGAAAAAGCGGGCACGGCAGACTATGCAGGTGAGCACCACTCTGCATGCCCGCGGACTGTCCGCGGGCCACGGCGAACGCACCCTGTTCGAGGACCTGGATCTCACCCTGGCACCCGGCGACGTGATCGGTTTGGTCGGGGTGAACGGCGCAGGTAAGTCGACGCTGCTGCGCATGCTGGCCGACCGGGCCAGCGCCACCGGCAGCATCACGCTGAGCCCGCCCGATGCCACCATCGGATATTTGGCGCAGGAACCCGAACGCGTCCCCGGCGAGACTGTGCTCGAATTCCTCGGCCGCCGCACCGGAGTCACCGCGGCGCAGCAGGCGATGGATTCCGCCGCCGAGCGTCTTGCCGACGGCGGTGCGGACGACTACACGCCGGCCTTGGAGCGGTGGCTTGCGCTCGGCGGCGCTGACCTCGATCAGCGCGCCGAAGAAGTCGCTGCCGACCTCGGCCTCGCCGACAGCCTCGCGAGCGGCCTCGACACCCCCATGACCGGACTCTCCGGCGGCCAGGCGGCGCGAGCCGGACTCGCCTCGGTATTGTTGTCCCGCTTCGACATTCTGCTGCTCGACGAACCGACCAACGACTTGGATCTGGACGGACTCGCGCGACTGGAGCAGTTCGTGACCGGCGTCCGCGAACCGCTGATGGTGATCAGCCACGACCGGGAGTTCTTGGCGCGCACGGTGAATCGGATCATCGAGCTCGATCTCGCGCAGCAGCAGGTCGGTATCTACGACGGCAGCTACGAGTCGTACCTGATGGAGCGCGAGATCGCCCGCCAGCACGCCCGCGAGGCCTACGACGACTACGCGGACACCAAGTCCGGTCTCGAGGCTCGGGCACAGATGCAGCGCAACTGGCTCGAGCACGGCGTCCGCAACGCCCGCCGCAAGGTACGCGACCCGAAGAAGGTCGACTCCGACAAAGCGGGCCGCAAGATGCGCGCCGAATCCACCGAGAAGCAGGCCGCCAAGGCCCGCCAAACCCAGCGCCGCATCGAGCGACTGGACGTGGTGGAGGAGCCGCGCAAGGAATGGGAGCTGCGGATGGAGATCGCCGCCGCGCCGCGCAGCGGATCGGTGGTCGCCACCCTGTCGAACGCGACCCTCACGCGCGGCGATTTCACGCTGGGTCCGATCACCACGCAGGTGGATTGGGCCGATCGCATCGTATTGACCGGCGCGAACGGATCCGGCAAGTCGACGCTGCTCGCGCTGCTATTGGGAAAGATCCAGCCGGATAACGGAACTGCCGCACTCGGGTCCGGTGTCGAGATCGGCGAGGTCGACCAGGCCCGCGGCTTGTTCCGCGGAAACACTCCGCTGGCAGAGACTTTCGGTATCGAGATGCCCGACTGGCCGGACGCGGAGGTCCGCACCCTGCTCGCCAAGTTCGGCCTGCGCGGCGCGCATGTGACACGAGCCTGCGAAACCCTCTCCCCTGGCGAACGCACGCGCGCCGCACTGGCGCTGCTGCAAGCCCGCGGCGTCAACCTGCTCGTCCTCGACGAGCCGACCAACCACCTCGACCTGCCCGCCATCGAACAACTGGAGCAGGCTGTCGAATCCTTCACCGGCACCATGCTGCTCGTCACCCACGACCGTCGCATGCTGGACTCGGTCCACTCCACTCGCCGCTGGCGCATGGACAACGGCCGCCTCACCGAGGACTGACCGGCAGGAATTACGGCTTGCCGACTGCATCGGTGCCTGAGGAAGCGATGGTGCGGAATCGACCGCCCACTGCGGCGCAGGCCGAGATCAGACCGACGCCACTCGCTTCGCGAGATCGTCGGCAAGCTGCTGGGCTCGGACCGGGTCGGTGGCCTCGACCATCACCCGGACGAGTGACTCGGTTCCGCTGGGGCGCAACAGGACTCGCCCGGAGTCGCCGAGCACCCGCTCGGCCTCCAACACTGCCTCGCGGACCTCGGCCGCGTTGGCGACGACCGACTTGTCGGCGACCGGGACGTTGATCAGAACCTGCGGCACCGTCTGGATCACCGACGCCAGGTCGGCGAGAGTGCGGCGGGTCCGTGCCATCCGCGCCATCAGTTTCAGGCCGGTGAGGATTCCGTCGCCGGTGGTGCCGAAGTCGGGGAAGACCACGTGGCCGGACTGTTCGCCGCCGAGGTTGAACCCGCCGCGGCGCAATTCTTCCAAGACGTAGCGGTCCCCTACCGCGGTGGTGCGCAGGGTGATTCCGGCCTCGCGCATGGCGATGTGCAGACCGAGGTTGCTCATGACGGTGGCGACGAGGGTGTCCTCGACCAGCTCACCCGCCTCGTGCATGGCAAGGGCCAGAATCGCCAGGATGGCGTCGCCGTCCACGATCGCGCCGTCGGCATCGACGGCCAGGGTGCGGTCCGCGTCGCCGTCGTGCGCGATGCCGAGATCCGCGCCGTGCTCACGTACCGCACGGCTGACCTGGTCCAGGTGCGTCGATCCACAACCGTCATTGATGTTCAGGCCGTCGGGTTCGGCGTTGATGGCGATCACCGTCGCCCCCGCCTCGCGGTAGGCGGCCGGACCCACTTCGGAGGCCGCACCGTGGGCGCAGTCCACCACGACGGTCAGCCCGGATAGATCCTGCCCGGTCGCCTCGACCAGATGCTCGACGTAGCGTTCGTGGGTGCCCGCCACGCTGTACTGATCGGGAATGACCAGGCCGTGATCGCGCGCGCCGGATGCGTTGAGCACCCGTCCGATAGCGGCGCCGATCGGGCGCACCGGCGCCGCCTCGGCGATCAACGCTTCGATCCGGTCCTCGATCGCGTCGTCGAGCTTGTGCCCGCCCGCGGCAAAGATCTTGATTCCGTTGTCCGGCATGGGATTGTGCGAGGCGGAGATCATCACGCCGAGGCACGCGTCGTACAGGCCGGTGAGATAGGCGACGGCGGGCGTCGGAAGTACCCCTACCGCAAGCACATTCACGCCCGCGGCGGTCAGGCCTGCGGTCACCGCGGCCTCCAGCATCTCGCCGCTGGCGCGCGGATCACGGCCGACCACTGCGAGCGCACGCTTCTTGCCGCGACTCAGGATCTGCGCGGCCGCGCCGGAAATCTGCAGTGCCAGTTCCGGACTCAACGACTCGTTGGCGAGCCCGCGGACTCCGTCGGTGCCGAACAAACGTCCCATACCTCGCCCCTCATCGGTTGCTCCGCGGCGTACGCGACGGGCCCCGGAGACGGTAGCCTGTGTCACCACGCCGGGCCCCGCAAACGCCGCAAGTTGTTGATACAGCACGAGAGCAGGCGCCCAGCCGTGCTGGAAGCCTGCTCTCGCACAGGTGCCGCGTCGACCGTACCGTCTCCGACATGACCAGGATGGCGGAAGACGGCGGCCGACGTAGCCAAAATCAGCGCTTCGAGTACTGAGGCGCCTTACGGGCCTTCTTCAGACCATACTTCTTGCGCTCGACGGCACGCGGGTCACGCGTGAGGAAGCCGGCCCGCTTGAGGGCGGGACGATCGTCCGGGGTGACCTCGATCAGCGCGCGGGCGATCGCCAGACGCAGTGCACCGGCCTGACCCGAGGGGCCACCGCCGACGAGGCGAGCGTAGATGTCGAAGGACTCCGCCCGCTCGACGGTCACCAGCGGCGACTTGACCAGCTGCTGGTGCACCTTGTTCGGGAAGTAATCCTCGATGGTGCGGCCGTTGAGCACGAAGTTGCCGGAACCCGGCACCAGACGCACGCGAACCACGGCCTCCTTGCGACGGCCGACGGTCTGCACCGGACGGTCGATCACGATCGGGGCGAAGGTGGCGGGCTCGGCCTCGTAGCCGTATTCCTCGTCGACAACCTCGACGTTGCCGTCTTCGGCAACGGTCTCTTCGACGAATTCTTCGGTGTATTCCTCGGGCGCGGTCACTGGGCCACCTGCTTGATCTCGAACGGAATGGGCTGCTGAGCGGCATGCGGGTGCGTCGGGCCTGCGTAGACCTTCAGCTTGCTCGCGATGGCGTCACCGAGCTTGTTCTTCGGGATCATGCCCTTGATGGCCTTCTCCACGAGACGGTCGGGGCGGGTGTCCAACACCTGACCGACAGTGCGCGACTTGAGGCCGCCCGGGTGCCCGGAGTGGTGGTGGATCAGCTTGTCCGCCTTCTTGTTGCCGCTGATGGCAACCTTCTCGGCGTTGATGATGATGACGAAGTCGCCACCGTCGAAGTTCGGAGCGTAGGTCGGCTTGGTCTTGCCACGCAGCAGATTCGCTGCCTGGACCGAAAGACGGCCGAGCACTACGTCAGTGGCATCGATGACGTACCACTTGCGGGTCACGTCACCAGCCTTGGGGCTGTACGTAGGCACAGTGCTTCCCTGTCTGTAGTCGATGTTGCCGGCCAAGCGTGCGGTCGAGGCGATTCCGGCGGCCGGTGGAGACCCGGACCTCGACGAACATTCCACACGCCAACGGGCCACGATACCAGCCGCGATAGCGCAAACCGAAACCGGTCAGATCGTGATGGGCGGACCGGGGTCGGTGGCTCCCGGCGGGCCGGGCACCACGAAGCGCAGGGTGTCGATGCCCGGTTGTGCACAGTCCGGCTCGTCGGCGTCGCCCTCCGCGCCACCGCGCTCCAGCGCACCGACCTGGTGTCCGCGCGCCGAGGCGACGCCCGGCCGGTGCTCGTTGGTGATCTGCGGGGTCAGCGTGCAGGAAGCCGATGCGAGCTGCACCGGACCGGCCTGCTCACCGTCGGACGGCATGGCCACGACGGCCAACGCCACCGCACCCAGCACCACGTTCGCACCGAACAGGTTGTCCTTGAGCTTGTTCCACCGCTTGCCCTTGCGCGCTTTACCGTCGTCGTCCGATTCGGGCGGTGGCGGCTGCCACTGCCCGTGCTGGACCTGCTCCGGGCCGGTCTGCGGTGGCCCGTAGGGGTGACGCGGACCCAGCGGCGGCACCTGGATACCGGATCCCGCACTGGGCGGCGGCGCGGGTGCGGGCGGCGCGCTCTGTGGGCGCTGTTCGTCGGGCTGCTGGCCGGGCGGCCTGGTGAAACGGCTGCCGAGCTCGGCCAAACCCGGCGGCAGGCCGCGGGGAACATCCTCGCGCGGGACCCGGGTGGTCGCGTCTTCGCTCGGGTCCTGCGATCCGGCGGTCGGGTATCCGGCTCCGTACTGCACAACCGCGTCCCGTCGTGGCTGCGACTGGTCGGGACGGCCCTGCATCGCCTCGCCCTGGCGCTGCGCCGATTCGGGCTGACGCTGCGGTGGCTCCGCCTGACGTTGATGCTGCTGAGCCGCTTCGGCCTGATATTGCGCGGATTGCACCGGAGGCGGCGCCGACAGCTGCGGCCCGGCCTGCCGTTGCGGCCCCGGTTCCGCGTGCCTGCCCGCCGATTCCGGCTCCCCGTTTTCGTTGTCGGTGGCCAGCAGGTGCGCGGCGCCGAGCACCAGCGCGTGCATCGGATGATCGGCCACCTGCAACCGGTGCCCGAGATGATTCTGGAAGGCCAGCCGCAGCGCGTCGTTGAAGCACACATTGCCCGACAGCAGCACCGTCGAGGTGTCCGCGCCGATGGAGCGGGCCGCCGCCATCACCTCGATCACCACGTTGTCCGCGGAGCGGGCATCACGCATCGATTCCGCGTTGACCATGACGTCGACCGATTCGGTCGGCTGCTCGTCGTCGCCGTGCACCGCGACAACCAGCATGGTCCTGCCGTCGGAGTACACGCCGGTGGCGCCGATACCGCGCGAGTTGCGCTCGTCGGGCGCGCGGACCAGCCCCAGCGCACGCACGTACCCCGACAGCGCGACACTCTCCGGCAGCGGCTCGACGGTGACATCGAGCTGTTCGACCAGTTCGGCGAACACCTCGACCTTCTCGTCGGGCCAGCTGTCCGGGAAGGGCAGGGCCACCACGTCGGGCTTACCGCGCAGGTATTTGCCGACGGCCGCGAGCGGGTTGTACATCCGAGCCCGCATCACCAGTTCCGCGGGCCAGGTCGCGCCCGCGATCACGATCTGCGGATGCCCGAGGATGTCGCGCACGTCGGCGATGGCCATCCCCAGATCTGGTCGTTGCCGCTCCACCCCGGCGGTGTGCAACCGCCCCGACGCATCCGCCAGCAGATACGCGGGCGGCGTATACGTACCTTCCACCTGTACCGGGCGGATCGGCGTGCCGCCGCCGCCCGCAGCCACGGACACCACATCCCAACCGAGATGTACCGCCCCTACTCGCACCGTCACAGGCATAAGTGTGCCTGGTGCGTGTCCGACATGCGCGGCGCGTCGGCGCCGGCACGGGTACCGGCGGGATTCACGCCGCCGACTTCTTCAGCCGCAGCTTGCGCCAGGTGAAGATCGCCAGGATCACCGTGATCACCACGAGCAGACCGACGTCCAGTCCCCAGATGTCGGATTTGTGCTGCCAGAGCGTGTCCGGTTGCGCGTTGAGGAAGACCTCGCGAACATTCACCGTCGACGCCCCTGCGGCATATCCCCAGCGGGCCGGGAAAAGCCACGACAGCTGCTCCAGCACCACGCGGCCGGTGACCGGGATCAGGCCGCCCGCCATCACGAGCTGGGCCATGATCATCACCACGAGCATCGGCATCACCTGCTCGTTCGACCTGGCCAGGCTGGAGAGCAGCAGGCCGAAGACCACACAGCAGACCGCGGTCAACGAGATATCGATGTACAGCTCGACGCTGCCGTTGGCGATCACCGACCCCTCGGCGGGCGCCTTTTTACCCGCGAGGGTGATGCCGACGAGCACCGCCGACTGCAGGAACGCCGTGACGCTGAAAACGGCGATCTTCGCCATCAGGTACGCGGAGGGCTTCAGTCCGACCGCACGCTCCCGGAAGAAGATGGTGCGCTCGCCGACCAGGTCGCGCACGGTGAGCGTGGAACCCATGAAGCAGGCACCGAGGATGAGCACCACCAACAGCTGCTGGGTCTCGCTACCTCCGGTCGGGGCGAAGGTGCCGTCCGGCAGCGCCGCGAGCGCGCCGCGTTGGAAGCCGTTCTGGCCGGGCACCACCAGCGACAGCACACCGAGAATGAACGGCAGGATCACCAGGAACGCCAGATATCCGCGGTCGGCGAAGATCAGGCGCACCTGCCGTCGCGCCAAGGTGGAGAACTGTTTGCCACCACTGGATTGGGGTGGGCTACCCGCATGCCCGGTCTGCGCGGGCGGCGGTGGCGGCGGCACAGCGGCCTGTCTGGAGCGGTAGGCGGCGAACGCCTGGTCCGGGTTCGCGGCGACCTTGGCGAAGATCTCCGCCCAGTCGCTGGTGCCGAGCGCGCCACCGACCCCGGCCGGGTGGCCACAGAAGGCCGTCTTGCCGCCGGGTGCGAGCAGCAGCACCTGATCGCACATGTCGAGGCAGGCCACCGAGTGGGTCACCACGATGACAACGCGACCGGCGTCGGCCAGCTCGCGCAGCATCACCATCACCTGGCGATCGAGGGCCGGGTCGAGACCCGAGGTCGGTTCGTCCAGGATCAGCAGCGACGGACCGGTCAGCAGCTCCAGCGCCACCGAGGCACGCTTGCGCTGACCGCCGGAGAGCCGGTCGACCCTGGTGTCGGCGTGCTCGGTGAGCGAAAGTTCTTTCAGCACACCGTCGATCACCTGCTGGCGATCGGCCTTGCTGTTGTCGGGCGGCAAGCGCAGTTCCGCGGCATACCCGAGCGCCTGACGCACAGTGAGCTGCCGATGCAGCACGTCGTCCTGCGGCACCATGCCGATGCGGGAACGCAATGCCTCGTACTCGGCGTGCAGGTTGCGCCCTTCGAAGGTGACCACACCGCCGGAGGGGTTGGTGGTGCCCGCGATCAGCTTGGACAGCGTCGACTTGCCCGCACCGGAGGGTCCGATCAGCGCGGTCAGCGTGCCGCGCCCGGCCTGCATATTGACATCGACGAGCAGCTGCTTGTTGCCCTCGACGGTGAACCCGACGCCGTGCACGTGCAGGCCTTGCTCGGCGACCGGCTTCTGCCGATGCACCAAAGTGCCCTGCTGGACGACGAAGTCGATATTGCCGATGGTGATGATGTCGCGCTCGCGCAGCACCGTGCGCTGCTCGCGGCGGCCGTTGACGAAGGTGCCGTTCGCCGAACCGAGGTCCTCGATCGTCAGCCCCTCCTTGGCTGCGACGAGGCGGGCATGCTTGCGCGAGGCCAGTGGGTCGTTGACGACGATCTGGTTGTCGGTGGTGCGGCCGATGTCGAGGCCGCCGGGCGGCAGGCGGTCGCCGCGGGCGATCTGCGAAGTGGACGGTCTGGCCCGCAGCGGCGGCAGTGAGGAGGTGTCGGCCCTGGTCGTCATATTGATATTGAGCTGCTGCGACGGCACGTTCTGTGGCAACTGCCCCGACTGCGGCAACTGCGCGGACGGCGGCAGCTGCCCCGACTGCGGCGGTTGCCGCTGCTGGTGGTGGTGGCCCGGCGGCGGCGCCAAGTGGGTGCGCGCCTGTCGGGGCGAGGGAACAGCGGGAAGCAGATGTAGCAGTGGGCCGCTGATGGCATCACCGAGCCGAACCTGAGTCGGCCGATCGATCGAAACGGGCTGGCCTAGCCTGCGCGCATCCACGAAAACGCCGTTCGTGCTGCCGTTGTCGGTCAGCACCCAGGCACTCCCCTGCCAGGTCAGCGTCGCGTGCACTCGTGAGACGAGCGGGCTGTCGACGAACAGCGTCACTTCCGGCGCGCGGCCCATCGTGATCGGATTGCTCGAATCGAAAACCCGTTCGGTTCCATCATGGCGCACGGTGATGGTCTGCGCCCCCGGTGAAGACATGCAGCGGATACTATTCCATCACCCGGACATCGGCGGTGCCCCCGATGCGCCATTACCCCGATCCGGCGACCGATGTGAACGTCTTTCCGGCCGACCAGGGGGAGCCTTGCCGAAACTCCAAGCGACCGCCCTCTTTACGGCCGTCCTGTGCGCGGTGACGCTGTTGGCCGGCTGCACCCGTTCGGTGCAGGGCAGGGCGGTCTCGGTCTACGACGATCCATTCAAAGTGGCGGGGCTGCCGACCACCAGCGGACCGAGCGGACCGCGCGCCGGCGTCCCCGATACCGGACTCACGGCAACCAACGGCGATGGCAGCGCGACCGACACCCTCGCCCTCAACGCCGTCGACGATATCCAAACCTATTGGCGCGGCGAATTCGGCAAAGAATTCCAGGGCGAGTTCAAGCCGGTCGACAAGCTCATCTCCTGGAGCGCGAAAGCGCAGAAGAGTCAGGCTCCCGAGTTCTGTAAGGAAACCACCTATCACCTCGTGAACGCCGCGTACTGCCGACTGGACAACTCCATCGGCTGGGACCGTTCGGTGTTGCTGCCGACCATGGAGGACACTTTCGGCAAAATGTCGGTGGTCATGGTGCTCGCTCACGAATACGGGCACGCGATCCAGAGCATGGCGAAGATCGTC
This sequence comes from Nocardia sp. NBC_00403, assembly GCF_036046055.1. Lineage (NCBI taxonomy): Bacteria > Bacillati > Actinomycetota > Actinomycetes > Mycobacteriales > Nocardiaceae > Nocardia > Nocardia sp. NBC_00403. The sequence continues at coordinate 2,313,029 of NZ_CP107939.1, read as the reverse complement.
GCGCCCAAGGACCCGGTGATCGTCAAGGAACAGCAGGCCGACTGCTTCGCGGGCTCGTTCATGCGGCATGTGGCCGAGGGCGGCGCCGCGCATTTCACCATCAACACCTCCGATGGCCTCAACTCGGTGCTCGCCGCGACGGTCGCGATCCGCGATGCCGACCCCGACGATCCGGAGAGCGTGCACGGCTCGGCCTTCGAACGGGTCACCGCGGTGCAGGTCGGTTTCACCGACGGACCCAAGGCCTGCAAGGCTATTGATATCAACGAGATCGCGCGGCGGCGCGGCAATCTGCCACAGAGTTTCACCGGCGACCAGGGCCGCGGCGAATACCCGATCACCAAGGAAAACCTGATCGAGCTGAGCAAGGCGCTCGCCGCGATCCTGCCGATCGAGCAGACACCGACCTATAACTACTCCGGCGCGAAGATCGACTGCCGCGACGGCGTCACCACCGAACCCGTCTCCTACTGTCCCGCCGCGAACACCATCGCGACCGATATCCCGGAACTCGCGCAGCGCGGCACCTCCAACGCCGACATCGACAATCCGTTGCCATTGAAGGTGACCGGCGACTACAACGGCTACGTCGTCTTCATCTCCCGATACACCCTTGCCGTACAGCAGAGCAACGGCCAGCAGCTGGTCGGCGCCAAGACCGGATTGCGTGCGGCCTGCCTGTCCGGGGTGGTCACCGGGAAACTCGCCCAAGCGGGGCGTCCGATCTCACAGGGCGATATCACCCTCGCCGCAGGCGATCTCGACGAAGCAGTATCAGGATTGCTGACAGACGGACTGGCAGCAAGCGACGTCCAGGGCCAGACCGTGCGAAGTGGATTCTCTCGTGTCGACGCGTTTCGCGCGGGCGTCATCAACGGCGAAAAGACCTGTATGTCGCGATATTCGTGACCGCAGAACCGAGCCGCTGACCGTCCTGGCCGCCGGTCGGGGCGTGACAGTACTCGTACACGCAGTGCGCTAGCCGAAGGGCGGCGGGGCGGCGGGTTCGAATCGCAGGACGCGGTTGCCGATCAGGATCTCGGTGCCCGGCACCAGCACCAGCGGCTGATTCGGTGGCAGCCGCACCCAATCGCGGTAGCCGGGCAGGCGGGTGCGGGTGCCATTGGTGGATCCCCGATCCACCACGGACACATCCCAATTCACCAGCATGATCTCGGCGTGCGCGCGGGACATACCGCCGGAGGAGTCCTTGACCTCGAGCGGAATCAGGCCGCGCTGTGCCTGCTCGGAATGCTCGGGGTCGCGGCCGAGCACGGCGTCTGCGGCCAGCATGTAGGTCCTGCCGTCGTCGAGGATCAGCATGCCGAGCGGCGGACGGACCACCTCGATCAACTGCTGGGTCTGGTCGACCGGCATCCCGCACACGGTGCAGAACGCCGAGCGCGGATCGCTGGGATGGGCACGCGCACACTTGAATCCGAGCACTTTCACCGTGAGGACGGTGGCCTTGGCGGTGGCCTCCAGCCTGCGCTGCAGATCCGGATCCGGTAGCGGCGCCGGGTTGGTGCCGCCTGCCTGAGTGGGCGCGTAGTGCAGGTCGATGCCGTGCTGATCCTGGGCGGCATCGAGCATCGCCGTCGACGCCTGTGTGCCGGTCGGATACGGGTCCGCATCCGATTCGGAGGCAGGCGTGGGCGCCGCATCAATATGCGCGGTCGGCGGCGCGATGCGCCGATGGCCGGCGGTAGGTCCGACCCCGCCGGACCTACCGCGCACCGGATCCGACCAGACGATGGCGCCGCCTGCCTGTGCGATGCCCTCCACCAGCCAGCCGATCCCCCGCTCGGCGGGCAGCTCGGGGACGCGACCCTTGGCATCGTCGACGAACAATGCGACCGCCCGTGCCGGGACGCTCGCGACGCGATCGACGGTGAAGGCCGCGTCGCTGCCTCGATATCGCTCGACTGTGCCGTCTCCGGCGAGCACCGCGGTAACCGAACCGTGCAGGAAAATCGCCACCCCGCCGGCCTCGGCCGCGGAAAGCACACCGAAATCGATCGGCTCCCCCGGGCTGATCTGTTCGGCGTGCTTCATCAACCAGCGGGTGGCCTGCCGTGCCACCAGCGCGCCCGGCCCGGCGGGCTGCTGCTCGGCGGCCGTACGGATGAGCTCGGCGATCGATTCCAGGGCCAGCACAGCAGGTGATTGCGGAGTCGGCTTGCCCGGCCCGCGATGGGCGACGACCACCACCGCGCCCCCGACCCTGGCGACCGCGTGACCTCCGGCGACGACCTCAACCTGCCGATCCCTCAACGGTATCGGCCCCCGACGGCTGTGGAGTGCGGGTTCGTCCTCACGACACCAGAGTATGGCAATACGAGCGACACGATCTATTGAACCTTCTGCGCGTGACTCCGGTAACTTCACATGTACAAACGGGAGGAATGAGGGGCCTGTCATGGTTCGGATTTCGCGCATTGCGCTGGCCGCGGCCTGTATCGGACTGGCGGGTGTCGTGACCGGATGCAGCGTGCCGGGGACGCCGACCGCCGGGGAACTGGACGTCCGCAAGTTGGAGGTCGGCAGTTATCAGGTCGACCGTCACAAGTACCCACAGGACGCGGGCAGCAACGGGGCGCTGCTCGAGGGCATGCGGATGTCGGAGTTCGTAGTCCCGACCGTGCGGATCGACCCGGTACTCAGCTACGGGCGCGGCAGCACGCTGCTCGCCACCGCCGAGGATGCCATCGAATTTCTGGCCAACGTGTCCAAACCGATCCTGGAGAACCGCAAGATGGTCGTCGGCTACGCCGCCATCGGCGCGGACCGGCCGGATCCGCCCGGCGAGAAGCGGCCGTCGCCGGAGGCCACCTCCGTCACCAATGTCGTGCTCCGCTTCCCCGACGAGGCCACCGCGAAGCTCGCCGCCAGGGAGTTGGAGGACACCGATCTCGCGGTCTCCCCCGACAACCGCAAACTCCAGTCGACGAAATTCCCCGACTCCTATAACCATTGGCGCCCTGGCGTTCCCACCATCGGCACCTTCATGGCCTACAAGGAATTCGTCATCTCGCTTTTCGTCCAGCGCCCGAAGGCCGACGGCCCCGACCTGTTGAGCTGGGTCGACAAGACCCTCGCCGCCCAGGTCCCCGCGCTGGACAAATTCCAGGCCACTCCACAGAACAAGCTCGGCACCCTGAAGGTCGACCCCGACGGCCTACTGGCCAGGGTCGCGGTCGCCGACCGCAAGGGACATACCCCCGACGGCATCAGCTTCGCCATCTACGGAGCGAATTTCATGATCAGCTCCTCCGAGGACGAAGGCGTCCGCAAACGCCTGATGGAGGAGACCGGTGTCGACCGCGTCGCCATCGTCGATGCCAGCTCCGTGACGCGGGCGCGCGATTCCGCCGCTGCCGAGAAACTCATCAGCGGACTCATCGGCAGCGCCGGCAGCCAGTTCGACCCGATCGGCGCACCCAACGATGTTCCCGGCGCAAAGTGCCTGGAGCTCAATGGCAAAGGCGATCCGGACCGCGAATACAAATACCGGTGCTATGTGCCGTACAAGCAGTACGTCGGCGTGGTGACCAGTGACAAAGAGCCCGATGTCCGGCAGAAGGTCGCGGCGCAATACGCGCTGCTCGCCAACAGTCTCTGATACCAGCGAACGAAGCTTCCGCTGGAAAACTGATCTCGGTGCGGCACGTGCGAGTGAAGTAGTATCCCGCGAGAACTACAGAACGAGGGGTGGGTGTGACGCTGGCCGTCGTCCCGGACCGACGAACGGACGATGGCGAGGGATCTGCCGGGACGGGGGAAGTATGAAGTACAGAGGCGGGCTGGCGGCGCTGGTCATCGTGGTAGCTGTGGCGAGTGCTGGTTGCTCGACCAGCGTCTCGGGAAGCCCCGAGCCGGGATTGACGCCGGTGGATCTTCCGACATTGAAGGTAGGGGCGTACTCGCCCGAACCCACCGGATATGACGCGGAGATCAGTACTCCGGGCAAATTGCGCCTCGTGGAGGCGCGTCGGATGCTCAACTACCTGGTGCATCCGTCCGATATCGACAGTGACATCACCGTCCTCAACGATGTAGAGCTGTTCTTCGATGGCGAACAGATGGTCACGTCGGATACATTTCCACAGCAGTATCGGCCTGCTGCTGTCGACAACAACCTGATTGCCGGCGCATATGTTTCGCGAACCAACGGCGACCTCCGGCACCGGAAAAAGTTGATCATTTCCGTACTACGGTTCCCCACCGAAGCTGCCGGCCGAAAAGCAACCGAAGAATTCGATCAGATCACCAACGCGGATCCCGGGCGTCACCCGATTCCGATCGAGAACCGCCCGGATGCCAGGACATCATCAGCAGACGATATTACGGCCATCTCGTTCGTGTCACACGGCCCATATGTCATTCTGGCCAATGCCGCGGTCCCGGAACCGAATCCGAGTTCCCTTTCGAGCATTATCGGGAAGACTATCGATCAACAACTCGCCCGTTTGGATCAGCAAAAGCCCACGCCGCTCGATGATGTGCTGGACCTCCCCACTGATCCGGACAGCATCATGCGACGAGCGCTCCCCAAAGCGAAGGATTACAGCGATCCGTTCATCTTCGATCACGACTTCGGTCCGTACGAACCATCCGGACAGCTTCATTTCGAGCGCAACCCTGTCGAAATCGGGAAAGCATTCGAAGAAAGCGGGGTCGATCTGGTCGGACGACGCGCCGGGATCATCTATCGGACGCGCGATCTCGCTGCCGCGTTCCACCTGCAGAACGTGCTGGTCAAGGCCGGAAAGAATGATGAGGAGTTGGCCCCGCCGCCAGGACTACCCGATGTCAGATGTTTGAAACTCGACTCGTCCGACCCATTCCGGTCGTATGACGAGCTGTGCGCAGTGGTCTATGGACGGTACGTGGCCGTGGTGATGTCGAAAGCACCCTACTCTGCGCGGTCGGATCCGGCACTGTACCAGCGAGCCGCCGCCCAGTACGCAATTCTGGCAAAGAGCGAGTGAGGCCGTGATGCGATCTCGACATATCTGGTGCGTCATCATGACCGCTGCGATCGGTATATCCGCAGGCTGCGGTGACGGTGACAATGACACAGCCACTCGAACCATCGATGCGGCTGCGCTGGATTCCGGCAACTACGCGACGGTTCCGCGAGATATCGAAGCGAGCCGAACGGAGATATCGGGAGCACGCCAGGAAGCCATCCGAATCGGTAACGCAACCCCCCTCCCAGCGGACGTAGACGGAAAGTTCGCCTTCAAAACGAGCATATATTGGGACCGACGGATTACTCCCGGTGATCCCACGGCACTTCCGTCACTCAACAGCAGAGACTTCAATGACCTCACCCCCGGCTTCATCGCCGGCTGGGAATCGCGTGGCCAGCGCCGCGAACAAGTCGGCCTCGGTACTGTATTAGATTTGTACACATTGCGATTCGAAAATGCCGCGCTAGCCCAGGCAGCTGCCGCACGAATCGCGGACCGCCAGCAAGAGTCTTCCCCCGGTGAGGCCATCAAAATTCCGGAACGGCCCGACGCCCGTGCGAAATGGAATCCGAAAAGTCGATATCTCGATTCGCAATTGGTAGCCGGTCCCATCCTCCTGCTCGTTCACGTCGACGATCCGGTAAGCGAACCCGTGGACACGGCACGGCTCGTCGATCTGACGCAACAAACCTTCAGTAAGCAGATCGAAGGATTGAAGGGCTATACGCCTACCCCTGTCGATCAACTCCGATCGCTACCACTCGACGTCGAAGGCCTGCTCAGCCGCACGCTGCCGCTGGACGACCAAGGGAAGCCCACCGACCGCGGTGATCTGTCGATGGTGATGCCCAGGCAGGCAGCACTACACACCGATCATTACCCCAATCTCACCAAGGCCGCCTTCGACGACGCGGGCGTCGATCTGGTCGCGTTTTCCGGCGGTCAGCTCTATCGAACCCGGGATACCGAAAGCCCGGAGCGCTTGATCGCCGCTTTCATCGATCAGGAAGCCAAGGGCTATAAGGCAATCGAAGGTCCACCACATATGTCCGGGGTGAAGTGTTTCGACACCAAGGATCCGAAAACGAGCAAGGACCGCTATTCGCCGGTGTGCTATTTCGGATATGACCGATACGCCGCGCGGGTGCAGACCAGCAGCGTGCAGCAGCTCTATCAGCGGACTGCGGCTCAGTACAAGCTACTTGCCTACGGACACTAGATGAGAACTACGCGAACGAAGGGGAAGGTCGTGATGCTCGCCGTTGGATCGACGCCGGTTCGAGCCGCCGGAATCCTGCTCACGGCCGCGGCGCTGACGATCGGTATCGGCGCCTGTGGCTCGGCGGTGACCGGAATGCCTACGCGAGTACCGTCCGACGTATCGAAGCTCGATGTCGGCAATTACCAGACAAAGCCACGCGAGATCGGTAACGCGAGAAGCGACCGGCAGGCTCGTGCCCGCGAAGCACAGCGGTTGTCCGACTATGTCGCCCTGCCCTTCGAAGCCGATCCGTCCTATGTCGAGGACGCGTGGCTCATCCGTCCGCACGTCGTACTCAACCGAAAAACCTTGGGCAACCTCGTCATCAACGACACCTTCGATGATGTCGCGAAGGATTTGGTGGCCGGCTGGGTCAATGCCTGGCAGACCGGAGGCGAACCCGAGGCCAAGCGCCGCACCTTGAATGTCGCGGTGCTGATGTTCCCGGACGCGAAGACAGCATCGGCAGTCGGCCCGGCACTCGAACACGACGACTTCACCTACAACCGCGACAACGAGCCGGTTCCGATCACCAAACATCCGAGCACGACGGCACATTGGCGGCCGGACATCTCCTCGATCGGCTCGTGGACCGTGCACGATCGGTATGTCATCTTCGTCAAGGTCGTCGACGACACCGCCGCGCCGGACCTCCCGGCCCTGACGAACCAGGTCGAGCGGATGCTCGACGTGCAGATTCCACTGATCGACAAGTTCCAGCCGACACCCGCCGACGAGCTGAAACATGTCGCCCTCGATCCACAGCGTCTACTCGGGCGCACCCTGCCGAGCAATCCCGAATCGCCACTGCGCGCCGAACCGGACGGCGTCTATACCGGCCGCGGCACACTGTCGCTGTTGCGGGCCCGTCCGTCGTCACTGACGGCATTGGAACAGGGTGAAGTCGACCTCGTCGCGTTCGGCGACGCCGTGGTGTTTCGAAGCCGATCCGACAAGGGTGCAGAGACACTCTGGAAAGAGTGGCAGCCGTCCACCACCCTCGAGCCGAATGAAAAGATGGTCGACTCCCCTTCCGCACTAGCACAGCAGGTCGAATGCTACGCCGAGATGGCCAAATCCGGTGAGACGCAGACCGTGGTCATGAATATCTGCAGCTTTCATGTCGACCGGTACCTCGTGCAGGCCTCCGGCAAACAGTTGCAGGACCTCCATCAAAAGATTTCCGCGCAGTATGCCCTGATCACGAGTAGCTGAGGACGATCGCATGCGGCAAGGACTTGCACCTGGTCGCCGCGGCCACGCTCGTCCGCACCTGGATGCAAGTCGAATACCCGGCGGTGACTTGCTAGATTCCTTCCGGAGGCTCGCATGTTCGGGCTTTTCGACATCGTTGAGGGAGGACCGAATGGCGTTGCGGCCCGGCGCAATCGTTGGCGGCTACCGGGTGCTTCAGGTCCTCGGCGCGGGCGGAATGGGCACCGTGTACTTGGCGCAGAACCCGATCCTGCCCCGCCGTGACGCTTTGAAGGTGCTCAGCGCCGACCTGTCCACCGATGGTGAATTCCGCGCCCGGTTCGAGCGCGAGGCGAATCTGGCCGCAGGACTCGACCATCCGAATATCGTCGCGGTGTACAACCGTGGCGAAGAGGACGGTCAGCTGTGGATCGCCATGCAGTATGTCGAGGGCACGGACGCCTCGGAGGAGGCGAAGAAGGGGCCGGCGGTCATGACCCCGCAGCGAGCCCTGCGGATCGTGTCCGAGGTGGGCAAGGGACTCGACTACGCCCACCGGCGCGGACTGCTGCATCGCGATGTGAAGCCGGCCAATTTCTTGCTCTCCGCCGCGGAGGAAGGCGACGACGAGCGGATCCTGCTGACCGACTTCGGAGTCGCGAAATCCTCGGATGACGGCCAAGACCTCACGGCGACAGGCAATTTCATGGCCACCGTCGCCTACGCGCCGCCTGAGCAATTGGTCGGGACCAGTCTGAACCACCGCGCCGATATCTACAGTCTCGGCTGCTCCTTCTTCAAGCTGCTGACCGGCCAGAACCCTTACCCGTCGACCATGCCCGCAGTGGTCATGATGGGGCACTTGCACGAGCCGCCACCGAAATTGAGTTCGGTTCGCCCCGGCCTGCCCGCCACGCTCGACGGCGTGATCGAGAAGGTGATGGCCAAGGACCCGGCGCACCGCTACGCCACCTGCCGGGAGTTCACTCAGGCGGCCGAAGCAGCCTTGTACGGCAACCAGTTCCGAGCGCCCGAGGCCGGCTATTCGACCGACACGCGAATGCCGCACATCGCACCCGTCACCGATCCCCGCATTCCCATCACCGGACCTACCACCGATCCGCGCGCACCCCTTGCCGGATACGCACCGCAGCAACGGGAAGACACCGACCAACGACTTGTCGCGACCACGCGGAACAACCACAAGCCATCGTTGGCCCGCCGATTTCTGGTGCCCGCGATCCTGGCCGTCGTCGTCGTCGCCGTCGCGGCGGGCACTTTCTTCTTCACCAGCCGCGCGTCGGAGGCCGGCGCCGACGGCGACCAGCTGGCTCTGGTCCGCAGTGCCAACCCGCAATTCGCGGGAAAAACGGTGACCGCCTTCAGTTTCGGCAATGCCACGCTCTCGGCGGCGCTCAACCCCAGCCAACAAGCCAAATTCCTGCAGAACATCGGCTTCCAGTACAGCCCCAAGTACAAGGCGGTCGGCGACGAGAAGTCACCACGAGCGCTGTCGGTCAGTAGCTATTCGATCGACATTGATTCCGAAGTCGTCATCGTGCTGAGGTCCGACAGCGAGGCGAAGAACGGCGGCCTGCGCGGCCTGCCGAACTCCATACTGCAGAGTACGGCCAAGATCGTGGTAGTGGACGATCCCTCGACCGTGCAGGCGTTTCAAGTCTGGACCGATCAGTCCCAGAGCGCCCTCATCGACAAGATGGTCCCCACGATCGCGAAGGTCGTGAAGTAAACCTGCGCAACGCAAGACGACCCTTGATAGGTCCCAGCCGAGCACCGTCGGCCGCTCTGCCGCCTGATCGATGCCGGTAGCGCTCCAGCACGCCATTCGGTAGGGTGATGCCCAGCCAGCCCACTCGCCAGTTTCAGGTGGTAGCGAGCACAGGGGGAAGGAGGGGAGCAGAGCGCTGGCAGCGACCGATGCGACGGTACCGCGGTCGAGAACGTCCGGGGGGATCTCATCCAGGGCACTCTGGCCACGGTGCAGCCAGTCGACAACGCGCAGGGCGACGAAACTCGATGACGGCCAACATTTTTCGAAATCGATGGAACCGATCGAGCAGAGCACGCGTCCAAACACTATGAACAGGTCAGCTGGCACCTGCAACGTTGATCATGAGAAGAAAGAGGAGGAGCCGCAATGGCGGAAGCAGGGCATCTCGATGCTAGTCCCGAGTTGATCGCGCAGAAGGCGAAGGAGTTCCAGGAGCAGCACAACAATCTGATGCTCGCCATCCGGCAGCTGAAGACCGACGAGGACAATGTCACCAACGGCGCCAACTGGAAGGGCCAGGCGCGCGACGCGTTCAACGCCTTCATGGAGCGCTACTACTTCCAGGCCGACAAGCTCAACGACAAGCTGATGGAGACCTCGGAGAAGCTCATCAAGGCCGGCTCGTCCTTCGAAGATCAGGACACCGACTTCTCCCGGCAGGTTCAGGCTCAGGTATCCAGCCTCGACCTTCCCGCCGTCTAATTCGAAACTCGCAACAAAGGAGCCTGAAGAATGGCCGGTAGCTCGCAGAATATCTCCGCCAATTTCGACGGAGTCGCCGATGGAGCGCAGCAGATCATCAAGCGCGCCGAGGGTATTCGAGACGAACTGACCTCCTTCCACAAGAAGATCGAGGAATTCATCACGCAGAACTGGAAGGGTGCAGCGAACGATGCATTCGGCCAGATGCAGACCACCTGGAACCAGAATGTCGAACAGCTGAATGCGACGCTGGTCGGTGCCGGTCAGCTGGTCAGCAAGGGCAACTCCGAGCTGCAGAGCACGGATAGCGCCCTGGCGAACCTCTTCTGACACTGAACAACTCAGACCATTCGCGCCCCCGGCAGATTCTGCCGGGGGCACGAATTTTTATCCGGTGTCGATGCCCCATGGATTGATTCTCCACGGGCACAACGTTTTACGGAGTCACCTGCACCGAGGCCGCGAACTGTTCGCAGGCCGGCGCAATCGACTCCCACTCGCCGAGGAACTGACATCCGGTGCTGACCTGAAGCCCGTGTTCGACCAGCACATGCCAACGCACCGTGGAACCATCACCCGGCCGTTCGATATAGGCGAGGCCCGACTTTCCGCCGAACACCTGGTCATGCTTCAGATCGGTCAACGCACCATTCGGCTTCTGCCGCATCTGCGCCTCGAGGCTCCTGGCCACCTGCTCATAACCGATCCCGGCGGCGACCGGCGTTTGGATCACGGTGATCCGCATGCGGCTGCCGTCCTCCGGTACGAGGTCGACGCGTGGCTTGCTCGGGTCAGGAGCCTGCGCGAGACGCCAGCCCGCCGGTGTCTGAAAACGCACGCGCCCAATGGTTTCCGATGACGGTGCGCCTCCAGGTGGTGGCGCAGGCTGGCCGTCGGCCGTCGCTTGCGCGGTGGCGTGGACCGACGCCGAAGCTCCCGCAGGCACCGCGGGAGTGTCCTGCGAGCCGCCGAGGACGACGACCGCTCCCACCGCGGCGGCGGCGACCACCAGAACACCGGCGACCGCGGCGACCAGGTATCCGGTGCGGCGACGGTCGGGGCCCCCGACAGCGGCCGCACGCTGTCGAAGCGGCTGCATCCACTCCGCGGTCGGCAGCGCCGAGACAGCCTCGGTCCGATAGTCGGGGTCCGGCCGCGGCCCGCGCACCAGGTCGGCGCCTGCGATCGGCCGCAGTTCGACGGCCGGTCCAGCGATCGGCGGAACCACCGAACGGATCACCTCGAGTTTCGCCGGATCCGAAACACCCACCACCTGAACGACATCGGCCGGGCGGCCCGCGAGCAGCCGGCCGACGAGCGCGGCAAGATCGTCGGCGGCCTGCGGGTCTGGGCCGAGGTCGGCCAGCGCGAGATTCGGTTCGTGCTCACATGATTCGACATGCGTGCCCTGATGGCTGCGCACGACGGTGCTCGCGGTGGTCGACAGCGTGCCGAATTCCAGCACCACCGTACGGCTGCTGCGGTCGGCGCCCTCATCGGCAGCCACCGCGCGAACGGCCATGTCCTCGAAGACGACATCGTTGGCGAAGCGGCGCAGTGCGGCCTCGAGAACCGCACGCCGTCGCGCGCCCCACTCCGTCGGACACGCGACGGTGACCCGGCCGCAGGGGGTGGCGACGCCGAGGTTCTGCAGCACAGTGCCGACGATCGCTGTCATCGCCTCGGCGACGGCGGGCACCCGTGGCAGCAGTGCGATCCGCTCCCCCGTGACGAACTGGACGGCGGAGCTGACCTGGGTCGGCGGCGTCAACGGCTCACCGACGACCAGATTCCCGTTGCTGCCGAGCACAACCGACGGCGGCACATCCCAATGGGTGGCCGGACCGCACGCCCAGATACGCGTGTCGGTGACCACCAGGTCGACGACGGACATCACTCCGCCGCCGGCATCCACGCCAGCTGAATCAGATCCTCAGTGTTGCGCGTGACGTAGGTGCCGCGGCCCGGCGGCTTGGGGCCGGGACGGGTGGTGCCCATGAGCACGCCTTCGTCCTTGTTGCAGCTCATGATCAGGCCCGCCGAGCCGAGGTCCTTCATCCTGGCCAGCGTGGCCTCGTACATCGCGCGGCTCGCGCCGCCGGAGCGGCGGGCGATGATCAGGTGGAAGCCGAGGTCGCGAGCGTGCGGCAAATGCTCGACCAGCACCGACACCGGATTGCCCATGGAGGTGGCGACCAGGTCGTAGTCGTCGATGATGACGAACAACTCCGGTCCGCTCCACCACGAGCGATCGCGCAGCTGCTGCGGCGTAACGTCCTGCCCCGGCGTCCGCTGGGCGACATAGGCGGCGAGATCGGACATGTTCTGGGTGAATTGCGGCGCGGTCGATCCGTAACCCGCGAGGTACCCGTCGGGCACCAAACCGAGCATGGTGCGCCGGTAGTCGCCCAGGATGAAGCGCGCCTGATTCGGGGTGTTCGATGCGGCGATGCCCTCGACGAGCGAACGCAACAATGTCGACTTACCGGATTCGGTGTCACCGATGACGATGAAGTGCGGGCTCTCGTTGAAGTCGATGTAGACCGGCGCGAGCTCGGATTCGTTGATACCGAGGGGAATACGCATGTTCTTGCGGTCCGGGTCGACCTGCGACGGCCAGTTGCCCGCCAGCTGCAACAGCTGTTCGCGCGGCAGCATCTCCGGCAGCATGCGGGCCGCGGGCGCGTGCCGGCCCGGCGTGAGACGGGCGATCGTCGCGACCGCCTCACCAACCGCCGCACCGAGATTGTTGGGGTCGGCGCTGCCGTCGATGCGGGGCAGACCGGTCAGCATGTGCAAGCATTCGGGTGTCATACCGCGACCCGGCCGCCCTTGCGGGACCAGCGCGGCGAACTTGCGGCCGAGGTCGGAGTCCATCGGGTCACCGAGGCGCAGCTCGATCCTGGTGCCGATCTGGTCCTTGAGCGCCGGACGCGCCTCGGCCCACCGCGCCAGTGCGATGACAACATGCACACCGTACGAAAGACCCTGCACCGCAAGGTTCATGATCGGCTGCTCGAGCGGATCGAAGTCCTGGCGGATGGATCCGAAACCGTCGATCACCAGGAAGACGTCGCCGAAGGGATCCTCGTGCGCGCCCGCAGCGGCCGGGCTGCTGGCGGGGTCCATGGCCCGCAGGCGGCGGAACTCGGTCATGGACTCGATGCCGAGCTGACGGAAGCGCGCCTCACGGGACCGGACGATGGTGCCCATCTCGGCGACCGTGCGCCGGACCTTGTCGTCGTCCAATCGGCTTGCCACCGAACCGACATGCGGCAACCCCTGCAGGCTGGCCAGCGTGCCGCCACCGAAGTCGAGGCAGTAGAACTGCACCTGCTCGGCGGTGTGGGTCAGCGAAAGCGCCATGATCATGGTGCGCAGTGCGGTCGACTTGCCGGACTGCGGACCGCCGACCACCGCGACGTTGCCTCGTGAACCCGACAGATCGACGACCAGCGGATCGCGGCGCTGATCGTAGGGCCGGTCGACAATTCCCATCGGGGCTCGCAACGTCGCGACGGCCGAGTACTCGCCGGTGAGGATGGAGCGCGGGATGAGCTGATCGAGGGTGGGCGCCTCATCCAGCGGCGGCAGCCAGATCTCGTGTGCCGGACGACCGTGGCCGCGGATGCGCGAGACCAGCATGTTCACGTTGGAAATTTGTTCGCCGTCGTCGGAGTGCTGCTCCGGCTCGTTGGCGGGCGTGGTCTGCAACGGAATCCGGTCGGCGGGCCGGAAGTCGACGTGGACGGCGGCGAACGGGCGCGCCTTCACATCGATTTCCCCGCCCGCGATCCCCGCACTGGTGACCTCGCGCTGCGAACCGCCGCCGACATACGGGCCGGAGACATAGGAGGCCTGGAACCGCTGGATTTCGCCCGAGTCCGACTTCAGATAGCCGCCACCGGGAACGCCCGGCAGGTTGTAGGCATCGGGGACACCGAGCACCTGGCGAGATTCGTTGGCGGAGAAGGTCTTCAGACCGATCCGATAGGACAGGTGGCTTTCGAGGCCCTTCAGCTTGCCTTCCTCGAGGCGCTGCGAGGCCAGCAGCAGGTGCACGTGCAGCGAGCGACCGAGGCGGCCGATCATCACGAACAGCTCGGCGAAATCCGGGTGCTGGGTGAGCAATTCGGAGAACTCGTCGAGCACGACGAACAGCGCGGGCAGCGGATCGAGATCCGCGCCCGTGGCACGGGCCTTCTCGTACTCGGAGACGTTGGCGAAGTTGCCCGCTTGGCGCAACACTTCCTGGCGGCGGTTCATCTCGCCCGCCAGCGCGTCCTTCATACGGTCGACGAGGTCGGCCTCGTCTTCGAGGTTGGTGATGACCGCCGCGACATGCGGAACGCCGTCGAGGCCGAGGAAGGTCGCACCGCCCTTGAAGTCGACGAGCACCAGGTTCAATTGGTCCGGTGAATGGGTGGCGAGCAGGCTGAGCACCAAGGTGCGCAGGAACTCGGACTTACCGGAACCGGTTGCGCCGATGCACAATCCGTGCGGGCCCATGCCGCTCTCCGCGGCTTCCTTGATGTCGAGCTCGACCGGAAGACCGTCCGCGCCGACACCGAACGCGACCCGCAACCGCTCGCGGCCGTAGCGTGGGCGCCAGGCGTGTTCGGGATTGAAGGTGCCGATGTCGCCGAGACTCATCAGCTGCGACCACGACGAGATCACCTCGGAGTCGTCGACCTCGACATCGCTGCTGCGCTGGGTCGCCGCGCGATACGGCGCGAGCCTGCGTGCCACCTGCTGAGCCTGCTGCGGGGAAATCCGGTCGATCAGCGCGAAACGTTCCTGGTTGCCGGTGGCGCCGCGACCGACGCACTCGCCGTTCTCCACGACCATCTTGATGCCGCGCGATACCGCCAAACGCGGTGCGTACCCGCACAAGTCGATGAGCGTGACGCCCTCGTAGCCGGATTCACGCAGCTGATCGTCCTCGGCCTCGAGCAGACCGCCGTCGACCACGATGACGATGTGCACCAGATTGACGTTGGCAGGCTGATTACGGGAGTACCGAACACGATTGGCCAGCAACGGATGCAGACCCGTCATGGCCTCGCGAATCGAGCCGTAGAACATGCGCTGGGTGCCGATGCCGTCCTGCGCGTCGGGGTGCTGGGTGTGCGGCAGCCACTTGGTCCACTCCCATTCGCGTGCCGTGTCCGGGCCGCAGACCACCGCGACGAGCACCTGGTCGGGCGCCTGGAACATGCACAGCTGCAACAACATTGCGCGAGTCATTTCCCTGGCTTCGACCCGATCGCCGTCCAGGGCGATGGTCGCGAAGCCTTTCACCGCGATCGCGGTCGGCAGGTCGGGGACCGTCGAGTGGGCGCGCACGAAACGGCGCAGCGACACCGCGGCGATCGGCTCGAGCTCCTCGACCGGACCGGTCTCCGGCGCGACCAGTCGCGTGGCGAGGCGCTGGCCGCCGATACCGATGCGGGCGTGGCAGAAGTCCTTGTCCCCCGCACGCCGCTCCCACATCCGGCTGGTGCCCGCCAGCATCCAGATCAGGCCGGGCTCCGGGTGGCTCCATTCGACGGAAGCGCGCTGCTGCCTTGCGGTGTCGTCGACATCCCTGCGCACCTGGTCGAGATAGCGCAGATAGTCCTTGCGGTCCTCGTTCGCTTCGGCGGCCTTCTGCCCCTTGCCACCGCCCTGACCGGCGAACATGCCGACCATGGAGAAGACCATCATCATCGGGAACATCATGGTCATCGGGTTCGATGCGATGCCACCGCCCTGGGTGAACATCAGGGCCATCATCCCGACCATGCCGACGACCATCACGACCGGCATCATCTTGCTGAGCAAGCTGCCCGGCGTTACCCGGGGAATCTCGGGCGGCGGCTGCAAGGTGACTTCACCGCCGGGAGAACGCGGCATCTCTCGTCGCGCACGGCGCTGGAACCGGACGGTACTCATCAGACGAGAAATCCCCCTTACGCAGCTGTACTTCGGGCTCAGTGTAGAGCCGGCAGCTGACATGTCGTACAGTTCGACCAGCATTCTGCTGCCCGAACCGTGGGTTCGCAAGCTCGGCCCCTGGGTATGCCGGTTGCGGAAACACGAGGTAGAAGACGAGTTGGGGGAAGCTTGACGCACGCGCGCCTTGACCACATCGACGAAGAGTCCTCGCGCGGAATCGTCCGTGCACCGGACCTGGCTCGAGTGACGATTCTGGCCAAACACACTCAGGTGGATATGGCGATCCCGGTCGACGTTCCCGTCGCCCTGGTGATTCCGAGCGTCGTCGACATGGTCGCCCAGCACAGCCGCACCAACGATTTCGACAACCAGGGCGAACGCTTCGAGCCCGCCGAGTGGGTGCTCGCCCGTATCGGCCATCCGCCGTTCTCCAACTCGCTGAGCCTCGGCGAACACGGTGTCCGCGACGGCGAGCTGCTGATGCTCGAAAGTGCCTCGCACACAGCGCCGATGCCGCTGTTCGACGACATCATGTACAACGTCGCGATCGCGGACACCGACCACTACCGCAGCTGGAGTCCGAAGGTCGCGCGACTCACCGGCTCTATCCTCGCCGCGATCACCATGATCGTCGGCTGCCTCGGTCTGCTGCTGGCCAAGGACGCGCTGCCCGGCTACGTGAGCGGATCGATCGCGCTGACGGTCGCCATCCTGCTCGTCGTCGCAGGCATGGTGTTCAGCCGCATGTACGGCGACACCGGCACCGCGCTTGTGCTCGCCGGCTGTGCGCTGCCCGCGGCGTTCACCGCGGGCATGCTGCTGGTGCCCGACGAATACGACTGGGCACATATCCTGCTCGGCTCGGTCCTGCTCGGCGCCACCGCGATCCTCGCGTGGCGCGTCACCGGTGTCGGCCTGGCGCTGTTCATCGGAGCGAGCACCCTTGCGGTGTACGCCGTTCCGGCCGCGATGGTCGGTCTGCTCACCGAGCAGTCGCTGCCCGCCATCGGCGCGGTCGCCGCCGCACTCGGACTCGGCGGTCTCTCGCTGGCGCCTCGGGTTTCGATGCTGCTCGCCAAACTGCCGCTGCCGCCGGTGCCTTCGCCGGGCACCCCGATCGACCCGACCGAGGACGATCCGGACGACCACCGCGCGCTGCCGACCATGGACGCACTGCGGGTCAAGTCGGAACGGGCCCGCATGTACCTCGGCGGACTCGTCGCGGCGACCACGCTCATCACCGTCGCGGGTTCGCTGGCGGCCACCGACCCCGACGCCGAAAGCCCCTACTGGCAAGGCATCGCGCTCGCACTGGTCTGCGCGATCGTGCTGATGTTCCGCAGCCGCACCTACGCGGGCGCCGAACAAGCCGTGGTGCTGATCGCGGGCGGCGCGGCCATCGTGCTGATCATGTTGATCGGCGCGAGCATCGGCATGGAGCAGCCGCTGATGGTCTTCGGCGCCGCGATGGTCATCCTGATCGCCGCGCTCATTCTCGGCATCATCATCCCGAACCAGTCGGCGACGCCGCCGATGCGCCGCGGCGTAGAACTGCTCGAGTACGCGTTCGTCGCCGCCGTACTGCCGCTGGTGTTCTGGGTGGCCTCGCTCTACTCGCTCGTTCGCGGGCTGTGAGCGCGACCCTGCGCGTCGCGGCCGTCGCCGTAACGCTGGGCCTTAGTGCGTCATTCGGTCTCGGCTCGGGGTACGGCGTCGCACATGCCGACCGGCCGCCCGCCGTCAACCCGGGTCTGGTACCGCCGGGCGACCCCGCCGCTCCGCCCGAAAAGACCGAGCGTCCACCGAATTCGAACTGTGCCGACGTCGGCACCGGCGGCGACGGGCCGGCCATCCCCACCGCTCAACGTTCACTCGACCTCGATCGCGCGTGGAAATTCTCCAAGGGCGCCGGCCAGGTCATCGCGGTCATCGACACCGGAGTGGCTCGGCATCCCCGTCTCCGAGGACTCGAAGCGGCCGGCGACTTCGTCGCCAATGCGGGCGACGGCACCGAGGACTGCGATGGCCACGGCACGCTGGTGGCCGGGCTCATCGCCGCATCTCAGGTGGACGGCCAGGGATTCTCAGGGGTAGCGCCAGAGGCACGGATCATGACGATCCGGCAGACCAGCAAGATGTATCAGCAGGAAGGCCGCTCCAGGGAGAAAGCACCCGAGGCGTTCCCCGACAGCTATGGCGACTTGAACACCATGGCATCAGCCATCGTGCGGGCCGCCGACCGTGGCGCAACGGTCATCAATATCTCCGAGGTCTGGTGCGGAACGACCAGCCCCGACGCCGACAACAAGATCGGCGCGGCCCTCCATTACGCCACCGTGGTGAAGGACGTCGTCGTCGTGGTCGCGGCGGGCAATGTGGACGACAAATGTAAAGGCGACAACGAGGTAATAGATCCGCTCGCCCCGACCGCCGATCCCTGGAGCAAGGTCAAGTGGAATATCAGCCCGGCCCGTTGGGACGACTATGCGCTCGCTGTCGGGTCGATCGATGCGAACGGCGCTCCGTCCAAGTTCACGATCCCCGGTCCCTGGGTCGGCGTTGCCGCACCGGGCGAGAATATGACCTCGCTCAATCCACGCGGGAGCGGTACCGCCGTTACCGTCGCCGACCAGCGTGGCCAGCAGAATCCTGTCAGCGGAACCAGTTTCGCAACGCCACTGGTGTCCGGCGTTGTCGCGCTGATTCGCGCGCGGTTTCCGGAACTGAGTGCGCGGGATGTCATCAAGCGCATCGAAGCCACCGCGCACGCACCGGCCGAAGGCTGGAACCAATATCTCGGGTACGGAGCGGTCGACCCGATCGCAGCGCTGACCAACGAGGTCACCGGCCCGCTGCCGCCCAAGCGCCCGAGCCAGGCCAAGAGCACCCAGCTCTCGGTGCCCGCACCGGCCCCACCACCTGATCACCGGGCCCGCAATGTCGCACTGATCGGCACCGGAATCATCGCGGCCGCACTGATTCTGGGCTATCTCGCATCGTTCCCGATCCGCCGCAGGTTCGGAGTGTCCAGCGACGATATGTGACGCCTGCGTCCGCTCCAGACACAGAAGAGAGTTCCGGTGTTGAATCACCGGAACCCTCTACAGTTTTCGAAGGCGATGCGTGAGCCTCTCGATGGCTACACCTGCCCGAGCAGCCGATTAAATGGGGTTGTAGCTATACGTCACCACATACAGCTTGTTCCCGTTCACGTCGATACCATCCTCAGCGCAATAGAAGTGCGGGTACGTGGCATGGGTTGCCGTCGGATCCTGGCTGGCGTCGAAGTCGGCCTGCTTGCGCGCGGCCTCGTTGACACACTGGTCATACGGCATACCCTGCGCATTGGCCACCGCGATGCCCACAATTCCGGTCGCTCCCGCGCCCAGCACACCGATCGCTGCCGCGGCCGTAAGCGATGCGGCGGCCTGGTAGATCTTGGTCATTGTCAATCCCCTCTGTTGATCTCCTGAGCGGCGAAGGCCGCTCCGGGGACGAGTTGCGCGCAGCGGTGAAGACCGTTGTGCTGCTGTGAGATTCGCTGCCGAACCCAGCTTGCACACGAACCCACCGCTCTAAACTCAGCCCGTCACTATCTATTGACGTGCCGCGACCAAGATCGGTTCCATCGAGTCCAACATTCTTCGATCGGCCTGGCAGGCCCGGTCGGTGCGTTGTTCGATCGCGCGATCGAGCTCGGCACACAGAAGATGCGTCGAGATGCGAAGCGGAGTCCGCAGAGACCGTGGGCCAGAGCTCCCGTGTTACAGGTCCGTGCCCAAATATCGGAGTCCTCGCCGAACCCAGCTCACTTCGATGAAGCGACAGGCTGTTTCGCAGGCGACGGGTCCGGAGCGACGCCATCGTGCGCGACCATCGCCTCTTCCCTGCCGAGGCTGGGGCCGGAGGCGAGTAGCCCGACGATCGGCCATGGTGCGGGTTCGGGCTTCACGTCTGCCTCGGTATCCATCCCGAGCGCCTTGGCCGAATCGGCGTTTTTGATGCCGTAGCGGACTCCGGTGTCGGCGATGTAGAACATGCTGTCCTTGCGGCGACTGTCCGGTTCGATGCCGGTGCTCTGGATGAACGCGCCGGTGCCCGGCTTGATGTACACCGAGTCGGCGTTCGCGCCGGAGCCGTCCGCCTGCGCGAGCGGCACCAGTTTGGCCTTCTCCGGAATCGGCAGCGCCACACCGGTGATCACCGAAAGCTCGGCACGGTTGCCGTCCTTGTTGTCCGCGGCCGCGACGATCGGGCTCCAGGACAGGCAGCCAACCGGCTGGTCCTTGGACTGGATGATGGTCGGGGCGGTGTGCGGGTAGAGCTCTACGCGCAAAGTGTGCGAGATATTCGCATTGGTCTTGTCGATCTGATCGATCGTGGTGGTGGTCGCTGTGGACCGATAGCGGTTGCGAATGATCTTGGCGGTCAAGGGGGAAATCGGCTGCAACCCGTCCTGCAGGACCACATAGTGGCTACCGGGCTCGGTGGGCACTTCCACCACGTCACCGATCCGATGGTTGGCGACCGAATAGTTCACCGCTGCACCAGGATCGTTGATCGTGGGCGGAATGATCGGCAGCACTTCGGGAATCGTGTTGAGTAGGCCCTCACCGATCGGGCGTGGAGCCATGCCGGTGATGTTCAGCGCATCGGTGACGGCACGGTCGGTCATGTCGACTCTGGCCCGCCGGTTTTCGTACACCAGATACGCCGAGTCCTTGCCCTGCACCAGCAGGGCCTTGTCCTTGCCCATGACCGAGGCCTTCGCACCGAGCTCGGGGTCACCCGCGAGCACCGAGGTGGTGAGGTCCTTGCTGCCGTCGTTCTTCAGCTGATCGCAGACCGTCCAAGCGCGCCCTTTGCCGTCCTTCTCGAAACGCAGCGAGGCGGGCGCACCGGGAATGCCGATCAGCTGGCCGCGTGGCTTCTTGCCGAGTTCGGAGTCCTTGACGACCGCGGGCTTGGCGGGCTCCCCTGCGGCCAGCCGAGCCGAAGCGAGGTTCAGCGCGGGATGCACGACGTCATCGATGACTACATAGACGCCACCGGATTCCTTGCCGATCAGGATCTTGTTGCTGCCGATCTTGTCCTGCGGGCGCAGCAGCGCGAGCACGCCGCAGCCGGCAAGTACGACAATGGCCAACACCAGCCCGGCCGCGTACGCACGCGACTGCGAGCGCATCGGATCGTGCAGCATCCGCACGTCCCTGCGGACCAGCGCATGCTCCATCCGCCGGACCAGGAAGCGATAGCCGCTGACCTGCCAGCGAGTAGTGGGTTTTGAAGGCATGTTTCCTCCCCCGAACAGTGCTCACGTTCGCGGAACACAGTACAGTTCCCGGGGACTCTTGTTCAGCTCGGCCGGTAGGAAACGGCCGATATCGGGTACTTGGGGGACGACGATGGCCGAATCTGCCGGCGCGGGACCACGCCCGCTCCTCGGGCGCATTTCGCTGCAGAATCTGCTTGTTGCACAGGCGATCGGACTCGTAGCCGGACTGCTCGCGCTGCTCGTCGGACTCGCGGCGCTGCCCGCTCTCGCCGTGGCCGTCGTCGCCGCGCTGCTGCCGCTCATCCCTGTTGCCAAACGGACCCTGCTGGACTGGATGAGCACCTGGTGGCGCTATGCCACGCGCGGTGACTACGAGATCGGCGACACCGTCGATTTCCGTGGCACCGATGGTCGTTCGCTCGGGCTGTACTGGGACGGGACCCGGGTTGTCACGGTTGTCGAGGTGCTCGCCCCCAAGGGTGGGCTGACTCGCATCGCCCGCACGACGGTGCACGCCTCGCACCTGCTGCCGCTCCCCGAGCTGGCCAAATGCCTCAACCAGCACGACATCCTGCTCAGCGGCATCGACATCATCAGCCACGGACACCGCAGCCGCTCCGGTACACCGGCGGGCAAGATCTACGAATCGCTGCTCGGGCCGCTGCCCGCCACCGCGCATCGCACGGTGTGGTTGGCCATCAGCTTCGACGCGATCGCCTGCCCGGAGGCCACGGCCCGCCGCGGCGGCGGCAACGAGGGCGCCTCGCGTGCGGTAACTATTGCGACACAACGCATTATGCGTACGCTCGAGGATGCCGACTGCAGCGCCCGCATCCTCACCGCGCCGGAAATCCGCAAGGCGGTCCTGCAGATCACCGCCGGTTTCGATCCGCGCACGCTGACCCACCGCTGGCGCTACGCGGAGATCGGCAACAGCGTGAACATCGGAAGTGCGGTCGACCCCAAGCGGCTCGGCTCCGACCTGCTCTCCCAGCTGTGGGTGGCGCCCTCGCGCGGCACCACGGTCGCGGTGCGGCTGCGTCCCGGTAGTTCGGCCGAGTCGGTGAGCATCGGCGCGGCCTGGCGGCTGACCGCACGCGAGCTGCCGGAGCGGACCAATCTCAAGGGCCTCATCTCGATGAACGGCCGCCACCGCGACGGACTGCTCGCCCATCTCCCGCTGGCCATCCCGGCTCTGGACGACACCGTGCCGGTGGCCGAATACCCGATCGATGTGATCGGCGCGCTGCACCTGCCGTCGTCGGGCTGTGGTCAGCTCATCGGCTCGGACGACGAGGCTCAGGGTGTCGCGGTGCGAATCGTCGGCACCGGCATCTCGACCGTCTATGTCGCAGGCGAGCTATATCTGGCGCAGCAGTTGGTGTTCCGCGCACTCGCGGTCGGTGAGCGCATCCTGGTCCGCACCGACCGGGCGCACGCGTGGGAGAACCTGGTGAACACCATCGCCAACCCCGAGCGGCTCACCCTCGCGGTCGAAACACACCAGTCCGACGCGGGTTTCACGGCCACGGTGGTCGACGGGGTGCTCGCGCCCGCGCCGCACGCCGGTGTCACGACGATCTACGTCACCGGTGACCCGATGGGCTGGCCCGCCACCCGTCCCGACCTCTCGATCCACCAGCCCGGCGCCATCGGCAACCACGTCATCCTGCGCACCGGCACCGCGCAGGTCGACCTCACCCTGGTCTCCATCCCCCGCGAGGCCACCTACATCGGTCACCCACGCGGCCGCCGTGCCATGGTGGGTAGTCAGCCCGGGTAGGGGTCGGTGGTGCGGGCGGTTCGCAATGTTCTTGCCCACCAGGTCAGTTGGCGAATCAGGCGGTCGGCGGCGTCGATGGCGGCACCGTCGTGGGTCTCCCCGGCTGCGTCGAACTGTTTCTTCGCCTGATGGAAGCTGACCGTCTCGCGGATGGAGACCATGTGGATTTCGGCGACTACCTGACGCAGCTGTTCGACGGCGCGTAGACCGCCGGAAAGGCCGCCGTAGGCGACGAAGCCGATCGGTTTGGCCCGCCATTCCCGTTTCGCCGTGTCGAAGGCGGTTTTCAGCGAGGCCGGATAGCCGTGGTTGTACTCGGAAGTGATCGCCACGAAGGCGTCGGCGGCGGCCAGCCTGGCGCGGTATGCCTCGACCGTCGGAGTATCGGTGAGATCGACCGGCAGCGGAGTTTCCCTGAGATCGATAACGCCCGTATCGAATTCGGGATTCGCCCGCACTGTCCGCAGGAACCAGTCGGCGACGACCGGGGCGAAACGCTCCGGCCGCACACTGGCCACGATCACTTCGAGCCGCAACGGGTTGTCCACAGCGTGAGCCTATCGCCGCAACATGGCAGCGACGAGCGGCACACCAGCGTGAGCGCTACTCGACGTTTGCCGCAGCCATGAGCCACTCAGCACCACTCCCCGGCTACCGATCGAGGCCTACGCCCACGGTTGGCCTACGAAAGTCACGAAATCGCCGGCCTCGCAGGTGTTCCCGTCAACAGGGATCTACTTCCCGCGTTGTGGGCGGCGCATGTCCTATGTTCGGGTGGACCGATCCCGAGTCTGCAGGAGGCGAAATGATTCTGGTAACCGGTGCTACCGGGAACATCGGCACAGAGTTGGTTGCGCAGTTGAGTGATTCCGGGAAGCGGGTGCGGGCACTGGTGCGGGATCCCCAGCGCGCGACGCTGCCTGCCGGTGTCGAAGCCGTGGTGGGAGATCTGAATCAGCCGGAGAGCATGGCCGAGGCGCTCGACGGCGTCGACGGGATGTTTCTGATGCCGGGTTATGCGGGCATGCACGAACTGCTCGCGCGCGCGAAAAAGGCCGGGGTGCAACAGGTTGCGTTGCTCTCGGGTGGTTCTGCGGCGCTGGAGGATATGGGCAACGCGGTCTCCAGGTACATGACACAGTCCGAGCGGGATGTTCGGGAATCCGGGCTCGCGTGGACATTTCTGCGCCCGCGCTCGTTCATGTCGAACGCGCTGCGCTGGCTGCCGCAGCTTGCCGTCGGTGACGTGGTGCGGGCCCAATTCTCCGAGGTCAGGGTGGCCGCGATCGATCCGGGCGATATCGCGGCCGTCGCCGCGGCGGCGCTCACCGGAGGCGGGCTGGAGGGACGCGTCCTCGAGCTGACCGGGCCACAGGCGTTGCTGCCCGCCGATCAGGTCGCGGTGCTGGCCAGAGTGCTCGACCGCCCGCTGGTCTGCCAGAACCTGACCAACGAGGAGACCGTTGCGGAGCTGGAGGCGAGCATGCCCAGCGAATACGTCGAGGCGTTCGTCAGCTTCTTCGTCGACGGCACACTGGACGAATCCAAGGTCCACCCCACGGTCCACGAGGTGACCGGCCGCGACCCACGCACCTTTGAACAGTGGGCCCGCACCCTCGTGGCCGCCTTCGAGGCCGCGACACCGTGAGCGGAGCGGTTCGAACCTCGGCCCACTCCGCCAGGCCGGCCGACGCTGCTCGGTCGGCCTACTCCACCCGGAGGCGAACGCCCCTCGATCGACAACCTCTCGATCGATGCCTCAGGGCAGCTCGAACGGCAGCGTCACGCCCCCGTGCACACTGCACTTCGCACAGGTGTCGGTGTGCGGAACAGCCGATACCGAGCGGCGGATCAGCTCCTTGAACGGACCGAGGTTCTTCTTGAATTCGGCGAAGACGTCGGTGGCATGCACACCGTGGCCCTCCTCCATGCCCGCATCCAGGTCGGTCACCAAAGCGACTGCGGCATAGCACATTTCCAGTTCCCGAGCGAGCACCGCCTCGGGATGGCCGGTCATGTTCACCAGTTCCCAGCCCTGGGCCGCGAACCAGCGGCTCTCGGCCCTGGTGGAAAACCGGGGGCCCTGCACGACCACCATGGTGCCCGACGACTTCATCGGCAGCTCATCGGTCGCGGATTTCGTCGCGGCGGAACGCAATTCTTCGCAGTAGGGGTCCGCGAAGGAAACGTGCACACCGCCGCCGTCGAAGTAGGTCTGCGGCCGCCCCGAGGTGCGGTCCACCAGCTGATCGGGTACCGCGACGGTGCCGGGCCCCCAGTCCGCGCGCAGGCTGCCGACCGCACACGGGGCGAAGATCCGGCGCACCCCGAGCGAGCGCAGCGCCCACATATTGGCCTGGTACGGCAGCGTGTGGGGGGCGTACTCGTGCTGCTTGCCGTGCCGCGGCAGGAACGCCACCGGCCGACCCTCTACTTCGCCGATCGCGACCGGCGCGCTCGGCTTGCCGTAGGGGGTGTCGACCTCGACGGTGGTCGCCTCGTTGTCGAAGAAATCATAGAAGCCACTACCACCGATGACGGCGATCGCGGGCCGGGCATGCGAACTCATGCACATGATTGTCCCGCCCGGCTCCGTGCGCCGGCCGGAAGGGTCCCCGTCCGCACCTCCGAGCGCACCTCGGACGCACTGAGCCCCGTCATAGCGTCGACACCGTTCCGACCATCGCAGCGACGGCCCTGCAGGCGCCCGACGGGCCCGGCCGGGCGCTGACCTGACAAGTCACCCGATCCGTTGTACCCTAGGGGGGTATTAATCAGTTCAGGCCGGAGATCCGGCAGGCAGCGAGGAGACAGCCGGTGACACCCCACCCGTCGCACGACACCGCGGCCACCCAGGATCACGCCGCAGACGACCACTCCAGCCATGGCTACATCACGGCCAAGGACGACTACCTCAAGCGGCTGCGCCGGATCGAGGGGCAGGCCCGTGGACTACAGCGCATGGTCGAGGAAGAAAAGTACTGCATCGACATCCTCACCCAGGTCTCCGCGATGACCAAGGCGCTGCAGGCAGTCGCGATGGGCCTGCTCGAGGACCACATCAGCCACTGTGTCGTCGATGCGGCGGTCGCCGGTGGCCCCGAGGCCGACGCCAAGATCAAAGAGGCCACCGACGCCATCGCCCGCCTGGTCCGTTCCTGACGGTCCGCTAGTGCGACATCGGCCGTGCCGGTGACAATTTCGCGGCACGTGGGTCTGCGATCACCTCGACGCCGGCCTGTCGGCCGGATCGCAACAGCGCCAACGCGAAACACGTCAGTGCACCGACATTGACGACCGCGCGCGCGATGTTCCAGGCCACCCACGGGCCTTCGAACTCGGCGCGCACGGCGGCCGGATCCGCGATCGTCGCCGGATCACCCGCCGCGGCGAGCTTGTCGTTCAAGGGCACGTTCGCGCCGCTGTGGTGGTGATCAGGAACATCACCAGTTGACATCCTCCCCGGTCTAAAGGCAGGGGATCCCTACCAGCGCTGAACGGCGCTCTCGGCGGGTTCCTGCTTCAACACGCAGAGCCGGAACAGATACCGGTCTTACCCGCGCTCCACAAGCGTTTCGTCTCTCCGCCTGCCCGGCGGCGAGAATGTTTCGTGCCGCGTTCACATCCCGATCGTGCACCACACCACACCGGCACCTCCACGACCGCACCGACAACGGTTTCTTCCCATCGATCACCCCGCACTCCGAACACAATTGCGACGACGGGAAGAACCGGTCGACCTTCGCGAAATACCGCCCGTACCGGGCAGCTTTCTCCTCCAACATGCGGGTGAACATCCCCCACCCCGCATCGTGCACAGATTTCGCCAGACCCGTCCGCGCAAGCCCTTTCACACACAGATCCTCGACATACACCGCTTGGTTTTCGCGGATGATCGCCGTAGACAGTTTGTGCGCGAAATCGCGACGCGTATCGGCCACCGTGGCGTGAGCCCTGGCAACCCTGAACCGGGCCCTCACCCGATTACTGGAACCTTTCTCCTTGCGCGACAACGCTTGTTGCGATTTCCGCAACCTCCGTTCAGCCCGACGCAAGAACCTCGGCGAGGCGACGGCCTGTCCGTCGCTGAGCACCGCGAACCTCCTCAATCCAAGGTCGATGCCGACCTCGCAAACACCTTCGGGCAGCGCCTCGCCGGTGACCTCGACCACGAACGACGCAAAGTACCTGCCCGCACTGTCGGAGATCACCGTCACGCTCGACGGCTCGCACGGCAACTCCCGCGACCACGCCACCCTCACATCCCCGATCTTCGGCAACCGCAGCTCGCCACCCTCGGTGACAGTAAATCGGGCGTTGCGGGTGAACCGGATCGACTGACGATTGTCACGGCGGGACCGGAACCTCGGCGGCCCGACCCTGGCACCCTTGCGTTTCCCGGTGACCGACTGAAAGAAGTTGCGGTAGGCGGTATTCAAGTCCGCCAACGCTTGCTGCAACACCACCGAGGAGACCTCGCACAACCATGCCCGCTCGGGTGTCTTCTTCACCTCTGTGAGCGTTTTCGACAACTCCGCATCCGAAATATGCCGCGCCCCCTCACGCCGCGCTTGCTCACGCGCCGCCAACGCATCGTTGTACACAACCCGCGCACACCCGAACGCCCGTGCCAGACAGTCCCGCTGGCCGAGTGTCGGGTAAACACGGAACTGGTACCGCAGCTGCACACCATGATCCTAACCATTGGTGTTTGGTTGACTACAGCGAGATTCGCACTGGCAGACATTGTGTTTTCGAGTGCGAACTAGTCGAGTTCAACGAGGAGGCGAACCACGTGCACCTTCTGGTGAACTTCCCGCCGAAGGTCGCGTTGTCGCGGCCCGTGAACTCCCTCAAAGGCGTGTCCTCGCGCAGGCTGCGCCAAGAGTTCCCCGACCTGGTTCGGCACTACCGGCGCACCCAAAGGCTGTGGTCGGGGTCGTACTTCGCCGGGTCGGGCGGCGCAGCACCGATCTCGGTGCTGCGGCAGTACATCGAGCAACAAGACCGCCCGATCTAGAGCACGCGCGACCCCGGCGGGCATCCCGTGTGGGCCTTCACCACTACCCTGAAGGGCGGTGGTGAAGGCCCACACCAGGTAGCAGACGAATCCGGCGATCGCCCAGTACCGCACTGCGGCGTCGCCGGAGCGCCAATTCCCCACCACCGCAGCGAGTCCGGCGACCGCCCACCATGAGCATGGTTATGAACAGCGGATTCGCAATAGCCACATTGATGTTCCGCATGACCTCGACGAATGCGGCGTCACCGCTGCGTTTCAGGCGAAGAGCCCGGCCATCAGTCCGGCCGTCACCGCCGCAAGAACCAGTGTGGTCGATCGCAAAGCCTTCATGACGCGGCTCAGCTCCTGCGGGCGGCCCTCATTCGGCATCCCAGACGCCGTCGGCCGCTGCTGCTTTCACATACTCGGCGAAATCCCGCGGCGGACGGCCTAGGCCGCGCTGCACACCGTCGCCGAGATACGCATTGCGGCCATCCAGGACGGTGGTGAACAGATAGCCGAGGAACTCGATCAGGTAATCGGGCACCTGAGCCTCGGCCAATGCCGCCGCGTAGTCTTCCGGCGACACTTGGACGTACTCGATCGAACGCCCGGTGGCCGCGGCGATTTCGGCGACCGCCTCGGCGAAGGTGAGCATGCGTGGTCCGGTCACCTCGTATACCTGGCCGGCGTGTCCTTCCTCGGTCAGCGCGGCCACCGCGAGATCGGCGATGTCATCGATATCGATGAACGGCTCGGGGACCGCCCCGACCGGCAGCACCAGCTGCCCGGCCCGCAGCGGGGCAAGGAACTCGCCCTCGCTGAAGTTCTGGGCGAAGAAGCTGGACCGCACCACCGTCAGCTCCAGCCCCACCTCGGCGAGCGCCTGCTCCGCGGCCTGCGCCTCCTCCTCGCCGCGGCCCGACAGCAGCACCAGCCGCCGCACGCCCGCGGTCGCGGCCATCTCGCCGAAGGCCCGCACCGCCTCCGGGGCACCCGGCACCGCGAGATCCGGCTGGAAGGAGACATACACCGCGTGCACATCCAGCAGCGCAGGCGCCCAACTCGCCGGGTTGTCCCAATCGAACGGCGGGTCGACGGAGCGGGAGCCGACGCGCACCGGAGCCCCGATGGCCTGTAGCCGCTCGACGATCCGGCTGCCGGTCTTGCCTGTGCCACCGAGCACAAGGATGTATTCGGAGTTCTTACTCATAGATCGGTGTTCCTCAATTCACGTGGACAACTGCCTTTTCAAGGATTAAGAAGGGTGGTCCTGGGAACAACGACGTGTTACGCAACAACCGTTTAGGCCCACTCAACGATCGACGGGATGGCCATGGAACGGCACGAGATCGAAGCGTTCCTGACGCTGGCGGACGAGCTGCATTTCGGCAGAGCAGCCGAGCGGCTCCGGGTGTCGCCGAGCCGGATCACCCAGATCATCCAACGCCTCGAACGCCAAATCGGCGCAACGCTTTTCGAACGAACCAGCCGCAAGGTGACCCTCACTCCCATCGGGCAACTGCTGCGCGAGGATCTGCTACCGGGGCACCAGCGAATTCAGCAGGCCATCGAGCGCGCGACCGCCGAAGGTCGCGGTGTCACCGGTGTGCTGAACATCGGATTCAACGGCGCCGCCGCCGGTCAGCTGATTCTGGAGGCGACCAAGCACTTCCGCGCGGCGCACCCCGGCAGCGAGGTGAATATCCGAGAGGTGCAGATCAGCGACGGCCTCATCGGCTGGCGCAGCGACGCTTTCGACATGGTGCTGATCGGCCGTCCGATCGATGAGCCCGACCTGGTCACCGGCCCGACCCTGATCAGTGAGGCGCGCATGCTCGCGGTGTCCTCCCGGCATCCACTGGCCCGGCGCGCCTCGATCTCGCTGGAGGATCTCACCGCGGTCACCCTGCTGCGGATGCCGACGACGCTGCCCGACTCGGTCGTGCAGGACCGGGTCCCGTCGCACACGCCGAGTGGCGCGCCGATTGCGCACGGCAGGCGCGCCCAGACCTTCCAGGAAATCCTCACCCTCATCGGCGCGGGCGAGGGCGCTTTCATCGTCGGAGCCCAGGTCACCCGCTTCTACCTCCGACCGGACGTCACCTACCTCCCGTTCGACGACGCCCCGCCCGTCGAGTGGGGGTTCGTGTGGCGGGTCTCCCGGGAGACAGCCAGAGTCCGGGCGTTCAACGACGCCGCGATGGAAACGAGCAAGAACCGTCAGCACTGATCCCCGCGGTTGAGCAACGCGATGCTGTCGACATAGCGCTCGCCTGCCATCCGGTCGACGAGCCCGACCTTCAACTCGACCCAGTGCTGCGCATACTGCCTCGAATGATCGCGCTCATCGAGGATGCGCGACCCATGGAATGCCGACTGGTCTGGCACGTCGCCAGGGTGAACACGCGGATCATGGCCTTCGGCGAGGCGGCCGTGCAGACCAGCAAGGCCAACAGCCGTGCATCGCGGTCAGCGGGCCTGTCGGTTACCTGCTGACGCGTATCTCAACCGTGTCTGCGCCGATATACCGCTGCCGCACCGGGATGCAGTGGTACCGAGCCAGTTCCGATCAGTGAGCGGGCATCCAGGAATTGGGTGCCCGCGGCCTCGGCCGGGACCAGCGCGTCGGCGTAGGAAAGCAGCAGGTCGACGATCACCGCTGCGGCATCGTCCGGCAGGGACGGCGCGGCGAGCAGCAGATTCGCGACGCCCACCGTGTGCACCGCGGGGCCGCCGGGATAGGCATCGGCGGGAATCTCGACACGGTCGTAGAGATAGCCGAACCGCTCTCGCATCGGCACAGCCAACTCACCCAGGTCGACCAGGCGCATCCGCCGCGGCACCTCGAGTGCACTGGTTGGCACGCCGCCCGCCCAGAGCAGCGCGTCGATTTCATCGAAGTCCAACGCCGCCACCGCCTCCCGCAACGGCCGATGCGCAATCGACACATCCACCGCCGGATCCAAGCCCGCGGCCCACAGCAGCCGCTCGCCGGTGACCGCGGCACCCGAGCCCGCGGCTCCGAGGTTCACCCGGGTGCCGCGCAGGTCGGCGACGTGGTGAATCGGACTGTCCGCCCGCACCGCGAGTTGCAGGTAGTTCTCGTAGACGCGACCGAGCGCCGACACCCGATCGCGCTCCCCCACCGAATCCGACAGCGTCAGCGCCGCATCCACCTCGCCCGCGGCAAGGCGGGCCAGATTCTCCTGCGAGCCCGAGGTCGTCACCGGTTCGATCCGCACCCCGCCCGCTTGCTCCGCAACAGCCGCGAGCAGCCGCGCGAACGCGTGATAAAGCCCACCCGCCTCACCGGAAGCCAACCGGACGTTGACACCACCCGCATCCGTGCCGCACCCCGACATCCCGGCAACGGCCCCGAAAGCCGCCAGCGCCAAGAAGTTCCGACGGCGCATCACTCGACCACCCTTGGTAGCCGGATGCGGATCGCGAGGCCGTGCGGGTCGACCGGCTCGACGGTCAACGTGCCGCCGCGGGCCTGAGTCAGGGCAGTGGCGATCGGGAGACCGAGGCCAGAGCCACCCGCGGGTGCGGTGGCGCCGCGATAGAAGCGGGTGGCGAGTTTGTCGATCTCCTCAGGGGCCACTCCGGCGCCGTCGTCGCGGACGGTCACCGTCACCCAACCGGGCTCGGTGTCGACGGTAATCGTCGTGTGTGTGCCGGAACCCGCGTAGCGGCACGAATTGCTCAGGGGCACATCGAGTATTTGCGCAAGGACGTCCGCGGGAAGCGCAACCTCCGCGCCATTTCGATCAACCTGCAAGTCGGTCGAACCATCGTATCCAGCGACCCGCGAGCTGCTGGTCACGTGGGTTCCAGCGACCGGCACACGGCTGGCGGCATTGTTTCCAGCGACCTCAACACCGCCGGCGGCATCGTCTCCAACGCGCCCTGCACCGCCAGCGCCAGTGTTTCCACCGACCCCCACACCGCCGGCAGCATCGTCTCCAACGCGCCCCACACCGCCAGCGCCAGTGTTTCCACCGACCCCCACACCGCCGGCAGCATCGTCTCCAACGCGCCCCACACCGCCAGCGCCAGTGTTTCCACCGACCCCCACACCGCCGGCAGCATCGTCTCCAACGCCCCCCACACCGCCAGCGCCAGTGTTTCCACCGACCCCCACACCGCCAGCGGCACAGTATCCACCGGCCTCCACACCGCCGGCGGCATCATCTCCAACGACCGGCTCGACCCGCGCACCCAGTTGCATGCCCGCACTCTCGAAAGCGGAATACCAGGCATCGATCCGATCGGCGACTACTTGTACCGCGTCGCAATGGTTTTCGGTGCCACCGGCGGCGCGTGCGGCTTCGAAGGCAGCGGGGGTTTCGGCTACGGCCAGGCTGAGTAGGCCGTCGAGCAGCGCGGTCAGACGTTCGACCTCGGCACTCGCGCGATGAAAGGTTGCGGTCGCAGCCGCCGGGATGGCGGGCTCCAGCGAATCGAGACGAATTGTCAAAGCGGCCAGTGGGTTACGCATGGCGTGGGCGGTGTCGGCGACGAGCTGACGTTGGGCGTCCGCCGAGTCGGCGACGGCGAGCGCCATGGCGTCGAACGATTCCGCGACGGCCCGCATTTCCGGCGGCCCGCCGTGGCGGCGGGCGATCGAGGGTGCGGCTACTTCGGTGCGTGGTTTCGGCAGTGTTGCGGTCAGGTCCGCGACCGCATGCGACAACGCGGCCAGCGGTCGCAGCACCCAGCGGCTCAGAGTCAGTGCCAGCAGCGTGAACACCGCCATGGCGACGACAGCTCCCGCCGCGATCAGCGCCCACGCCTTCGCGATATCGGCGCGGGCCCGCGCGGTGGACGCCTCGATCACCACGGCGCCATTGACCTGCACGCCGGTCCCGACCGGCCGCGCGACCAGCATGGTCGGCGCGCCCCACGGAGTCAGCCGGTCGATCGGCTGCGGTCGCTGATTGCGGCGCGCGGCGGCCACCGCGGCGACAATGGCGGCATCATCGATATCCACGGCCGCATTGACCGTCGGTGCGCCGCGCGCGTCGACAACGAGCACGGGCTCGTCGTAGAGCTCGTGGTAGCGGCCGACTTCCTCGGCCAGCGCACGGACATCCCCGTCCGCGGCCGCGACATCGGCCAGGGTGGCGAACCGATCGGCGTCCCCGGAACGGCCGAGCACCAGCTCCTGGGTCCGGCTGGTGGCGAAGGTCAGCGACAGCGGCACCGCGAACGCGAGCACCGCCAGCGCCGCGAACACTGTCAACGCGATCAGTAGCCGTCGACGCATTCCGGCTCCGCTCCCCGGCTCATTGTCCCCACCGATAGCCGTAGCCACGAATGGTGGTGATCAGACCGGGCCTGGCCAGCTTCGCGCGCAATGCGGTCATGTGCACGTCCAGCGACCGCGACACCGCGACGAACGCGTCACCCCAGATGCGGTCCATCAGTTGCTGGCGACTGACGGCGGCGCCCGGCCGCTCGACGAGCACCTCCACCAACTCGAACTCCTTCTGCGTCAACGCGATCGGCGTCCCACCGACCTCGACCACCCGTGCGGCGAGATCCACCCGCACATCCCCGGTCACCACCTCCGCGCGCGTCGGCTCCGCTGCCACCGCCGCGCGCCGCATGACCGTCTCCAGCCGAGCCATCAGCTCGGCGATCCGCGGTGGCTTCACCAGGTAGTCGTCGGCGCCGCCGCGCAGCCCGCGCACGATGGAACGTTCGTCGCTGCGGGCGGTCAGGATCAACACCGGTATCGAGCTCACCTCGCGCAACTGCCGCAGCACCTGCAGCCCGTCGGCGTCGGGCAGGCCGAGATCGAGGATCACCGCGTCGTAGCCGCGATGCGCCATCAGCAGATCCGTGCCCCTTCGCATGCGCTCGGCGCGGTATCCGCGGGCGTTGAGCGCCTCTACCAGGGCGTCGCCAACACCGTCGTCGTCTTCGACCACAGCAAGCCGCACGCGCCGATCCTCCCACAGGGGAC
Source organism: Nocardia sp. NBC_00403 (assembly GCF_036046055.1). NCBI lineage: Bacteria > Bacillati > Actinomycetota > Actinomycetes > Mycobacteriales > Nocardiaceae > Nocardia > Nocardia sp. NBC_00403. The sequence goes on along the minus strand of NZ_CP107939.1, from coordinate 2,279,133 downwards.
GATCGGCGCGTGCGCGCATAACCTCGTTGGCCACGGCCGTCAGGCGCGCGCGGGCGCGAGTTCCTGTTCATCGGGCGCGGACGCGGTGTCCGCCGCTGGTGCCTCGGCGTCGATGGTCGACTCCTTCGACGTTTCCCGCATGAAGTAGTACGTGATCAGCGAGATACCGATGCAGCCCGCGACGTACCAGAAGAACAGCGACTCGTGGCCGGCCTTCTTCAGCGCGACCGCGATCATCTCCGCGGTGCCGCCGAAGATGGCGACCGTCAGCGCGTACGGCAGCCCGACGCCGAGCGCGCGGATCTTGGTCGGGAACAGCTCGGCCTTCACGATCGCATTGATCGAGGTGTAGCCGGTGATGATGACCAGCGCCAGCATCATCAGCGCCCACGCGGCGATCGGGTTCTTGGTGTGGGCGAGCACGGTCATGATCGGCACGGTCAGCAGGGCGCCTGCCACACCGAAGAACATCAGCAGCTTGCGGCGGCCGATCCGGTCCGACAGCCCGCCGGCCAGCGGCTGCAACACCACAAACACCAGCAACGCGATGAAGTTGATCCACGCCACCGTCGGCTTGGAGATGCCGGAGGTGTAGATCATGAACTTCTGCATGTAGGTGGTGTAAGTGTAGAAAGCCACGGTGCCGCCCAAGGTCAGGCCCATCACGAGCAGGCACTCCCGGGGGTACTGCAACAGCATCCGCAGCGAGCCACGCGGCGGCGCGGGCTTGCCGCTCATCGCGGCCGCCGCGTCTCGACCGTGCGGCAAAGCGGTGGCCGTGTCGCTCCGCTCCGCCTCGATGACGGCCTCGAACTGCTCGGACTCGTCCATGCCGCGCCGCAGCCACATCACGACCAGTGCACCGGCCGCGCCGATGACGAACGGAATCCGCCAGCCCCAGTTGTCCATCTGGGCGTTGTCGAGGAACTGCTGCAGGACGATCTGCACACCCAGCGCGACCAACTGGCCGGCGACCAGGGTGACGTACTGGAAGCTCGAGTAGAACCCGCGCTTGCCGGAAGAGGCCACCTCCGACAAATACGTTGCGCTGGTGGCATATTCACCGCCGACCGACAACCCTTGCAGCAGTCGGGCCAGCAGCAGGATGATCGGTGCGGCGAGTCCGATCGTCTGATACCCCGGGGTCAGCGCGATCAGCAGCGAGCCCGCCGCCATCACGCTGACCGAAAGGGTCAGCGCCGAGCGGCGACCGAACCGGTCGGCGTAGCGGCCGAGTAGCCAGCCGCCGATCGGACGCATCAAAAAGCCGACCGCGAACAGAGCGGCGGCCGATAACAGCTGCGCCGTCGGATCTTCCGCGGGGAAGAATGATTTCGCGAAGTACACGCTGAAAGCGGCGTAGACATACCAGTCGTACCACTCGACGAGATTGCCGATCGATCCGCGAAGCACGTTCGCAATCACCCGGCGCTCGCTTACGGGCTGTGTCGTAGTCACAAGATCTCCTTCATCGACGCGTCAGCGCGTCAGCTGGGATCGAGTGTGTCTGCTGTCACAGTCGCCGGGGAATGGTTCCCGTGGGTTTCTTACAGTCCCTTAGGACGATCAGCTCGGCGAAATTTCCTGGTCGCGGGCTACCGCGGGAGCAACGGTGCCTGTATGCGCAAGGTCGCTGCCCGGCTCGGCCACATCCGCGTCGGTGCAACCGAGCCTGCCCCGATACGCGCGGCAACTCCGAGATCCCCGGCGCCGCACCCATCACACTCAGGGCGGTTCTGATCAGCAACCATCCTTGATGTAGGTCAGATCGTTGGTGTATCCGACCGGGTACTCGCTGAACTCCTGGCTCGAGGTCACGTATTCATCCTTGTGGGCAGGCACGCAGTATGTCTGATCCACCGACCACGGGCGGTGGATATTGATCAGCTGATTCTGATCACTGCAATTGTTCCACCAGAGCGCCCCTCCCGACTCTTCATGGAAGCCGCACACCGAATCGGCTGCCTGATAGCCGTTCGCCGGGGTGACGTCATACGTGTCGGCCGATGCCACTCCGGATGAACCGCCGAACCCGGCGACCGCGACGATGACGCCGACTATCAATTTCGCGGATGAGTTGAACATGGAGATCCCCTTCGTTTCGATGAGTCGGATTGACTCTGAAGGGTTGGACGGCGCCGGGATCCTTTCGGTTCCACACAATTTCGAAGAACCTCCAACACGTGGCAACGCAAGCACAACACGTGGCCATTCGCGATCACGCTCGAACGAGCAAGCTATGAGGTCAGCGAGCAAATTCGAATGCCTCAGTCCGGCTGAACCTTTGGCGCTACCTCCGACGACCGAACGCGTCGGCGGCGGAGTCTCCGCCGCCGATCGCACCTCTACGGTAGCGATAGCTACCGAATTACCCACGGAGCCATAGCGATACCAGCAGCTCAGGCGATAGCCGATAGTTCAAACATCAAAATTTCAAATGTGCAGGCGCGCCTCAGGACAGTGCGGCAAGCTCCGGCGCCAGTGCGCGCAGTGTCTGCTGGGAGTCGGCATCGAGCACCTGCACCACAACATGATCGGCGCCCGCGCGCAGATGCGCGCCCAGCTGATCGGCAATCGAATCGGCGGCGCCATGGGCGACCAGCGCATCGTAGAGCCGGTCGCTGCCCGGCTTGGCGAGGTCCTCGTCGCCGAACCCGAGGCGACGCAGATTCGCAACATAGTTCTGCAGATCCAGATAGAACTCGACGCGCGGACGAGCCGTCGCGCGCGCCCGCACCGGATCCGTGTCCAGCACGACCTTGTGCTCGGTCGCCAACAGCGCGTCCGCGCCGAGCACCTGCCGAGCGCTCGCGGTGTGCGCGAGGGTGACCAAGTAGGGCAGCGCGCCGGCGGTGCGATCCGCCGCCAGCTTCAGCACCCGCGGGCCGAGCGCGGCGAGGGCGCGCTGCTGCTTCGGCACTCCGGCCTCGTCCAGCTCATCCAGGTAGTCGACGAGCGCGTCATAGGGCTTGCTGTAGTTGCCTGCCTGTTCCGGATGACCGGCGCCGAGGCCGAGCAGGAAACGGCCGGGAAAACGTGCCTCGATCCGATGGAACGACTCGGCCACCTGCTTCGCGGGTGCGGACCAGATATTGACGATGCTGGTTGCCACGGTGATCGACTCGGTCGCGTCCAGCAGCGTCTCCACCTCGGACAGCTCGGCGGGCGGCGAGGCCCCCAGCCATAGGGTGCCGTAGCCCAGCTCCTCCAACTCCCGCGCCTGCTCGGGGGCGAACCCCGTGTAGTCGCGCCATACGCCGAACCGTCCGAGCTGCTCTATAGCCATATCTGAAGCGAACGGCCATGAGGCGGCGCCTATTCCACCCGCCGCCGTACGTGTGCAGACCTGGCACTCGCCAATGGAGAGTGCTAAATTTGTGGGTGCACAGCTTTCGGCGCTCACCGCCGTGGTGAGTGCCGCCAACGGGGATGGAGGTGATTGCTGTGCTGAGATTCGATCCGTTTCATGACATCGATACTGTCGCCCGCCAATTGCTGGGCGAAGCCGCTGGTACCACGCGTGCTCCGCGATTCATGCCGATGGATCTGTTCAGGGCAGGCGACCATTACGTGCTGAACGCCGACCTGCCCGGAGTCGACCCCGGTTCGGTCGACGTCAGTGTCGACAACGGCACACTCACGTTGCGCGCGCAACGCAGCACGCCCAGCGACGAAGGTGTCCAGTGGATTGCCTCCGAGCGCTTCGCGGGCACATTCATGCGCCAGCTCTCGCTCGGCGACAACGTCGATGCCGACAAGATCAGCGCGACCTACAACAACGGCGTGCTTTCGGTGACGATCCCGATTGCCGAGAAGGCCAAGCCGCGCCGCATCGCAATCTCCGGCTCGTCGTCGCAGCCGAAGACCATCGAAGCAGGTTCGTCGTAACAGACCCGTCTCCCGCTCCCGCGCCGTATCGTGCTTCGCGGTGCGGGAGCGCCCTTTCACGACTCGAGCATGAACACCGCGGGCTGCTGGATGGTCAGCGGATCCGCGGCGCGATCAGGTGACGCGGCCCCTGCGACCGGATTTGATCAGTCGCCGCAGCAGCCTTCGTCCGGCACTGGGACCGAACGCATTTCGCGAGTCTCAGCATTACGAGCCGCGAGGTCGGCGTCGGCCGGATAGTCGACGGCGATCAGGCTCAAGCCGTGCGCCGGGGCAACGGTAACCGAGCTCGAACGCTCGGTTTCGTTCAGCAGATCGGCAACCCAGTCTGGCGTGCGTCGTCCCTCCCCGACAGCGAGCACGGCGCCGACCAGACTGCGAACCATCGACCAGCAGAAGGCATCGGCGCTGACGTAAGCGGTCAGTGCGTCACCGTCGCGCTCCCAGTCGTAGCGCTGAAGTTCGCGCACCGTGGTCGCGCCGTCACGGCGGCGACAGAATGCGGCAAAGTTGTGCAGCCCGAGGAGTTTTCGCGAGGCGTCGCGCATGGCGTCGACATCGACGTCGGACCGGCAGGCGACCACGCTGCGCGCCTGCAGCGGTTCGGCGCCGTAAGGCGCGGTGGTCAGGCGATAGGCGTAGTGCCGGCGGATCGCGGAAAAGCGGGCATCGAATTCGGGGGGTGCAACGCGAGCGGCCTTGATACGCACATCTTTCGGTAGAAAGCGCGCCATCCGATGCACCAGTTTCCCGGCATCGAACTCGGCGGTCGTATCGAAGTGCGCGACCTGCCCTTCGGCGTGCACGCCCGCATCGGTGCGGCCTGCGACAGTCAGCTGCACCGGCTCGCGGTACACCTTGCTGAGCGACTCTTCCAACACGCCCTGCACGGTGCGCAGCCCGGGCTGACGCGCCCAGCCGGTGAAATCGGTACCGTCGTAACTGATATCGAGGCGCACGCGAACCGCTGCGCCGACCGGCACCGGAGCCGATACTGCCGCACCCGGTCCGAACTCAGCCGACTCCTGCTGATGCTGAGCTGAATCCCGTGACGGTTCAACAGAATCCATCGAATCCTCCACGTTCACAGCGATCTCCTGGTCGAACCGAACGAGCCCGCCGACCCAGACTGCGGGTGGCGGGCTCGTTCACGAAACACGGCCTCAGGCCTTGTCGTCGGCCTTCTCCTCAGCGGCGTCGGCAGCCGGGGCCTCGACCTCGGCGGTCTCGGCGACAGCCTCGTCGGCGGTCTCCTCGACAACCTCGGCGACAGGCGCCTCGGCCTTGGACGCGGCAACACGGCGAGCGCGGTCGGCCTCGTTGGTCACGGTCTTCTCGCGAACCAGCTCGATGATCGCCATCGGCGCGTTGTCACCCTTGCGGGGCAGCGTCTTGGTGATGCGGGTGTAACCACCCTCGCGACCCTCGAACGAGGGGCCGATCGTGGCGAAGAGCTCGTGCACGACGTCCTTGTTGCGGATCACCTTGAGCACCTCGCGACGGTCGGCAAGAGTGCCGGCCTTCGCCTTGGTGACAAGCTTTTCGGCGTAGGGGCGCAGCGCCTTGGCCTTGGCCTCGGTGGTCGAAATACGACCGTGCTCGAAGAGCGCCGTCGCCAGATTGGCGAAGATCGCCTTCTGGTGCGACGCCGACCCGCCGAAGCGAGCACCCTTCTTGGGCTTGGGCATTGTTTGTTCTCCTGTGTCTTATTGCGGCGCTCCCGGCGCCCTGCGTGTGCGCGTACACCTTGCGGAGTATCGCGTCGACGGCTCCCACCTTGTGCCTCCGGGCGCGTCGGTCACGCCGCAGGTGCGAGGCCGAGCCGGGGTGCCTACCCCAGCGGCCTAGAGCTGTTCGGTCTCGGCGTAGTCCTGCTCGCCGCCATCGGTGTCACTGAACGTGCCGCTGTCGCTCCACGTTCCAGTGCTCGCGTCGTAACCCACCACGGAAGAAGGATCGAACGACGCCGGGCTGTCCTTGAGCGAGAGGCCGAGCGCATGCAGCTTGACCTTGACCTCGTCGATGGACTTCTGGCCGAAGTTGCGGATGTCCAGCAGGTCCGACTCGGTGCGGGCAACGAGCTCGCCCACGGTGTGCACACCCTCGCGCTTGAGGCAGTTGTAGGACCGGACGGTGAGGTCCAGGTCCTCGATCGGCAGACCGAACGAAGCGATGTGATCCGCCTCGGCCGGCGACGGGCCGATCTCGATGCCTTCGGCCTCGACGTTCAGCTCACGGGCCAGGCCGAAGAGCTCGACCAGGGTCTTGCCCGCCGAAGCGAGCGCATCCCGTGCGGTGATGGAGTTCTTGGTCTCCACGTCCAGGATCAGACGGTCGAAGTCGGTGCGCTGCTCGACACGGGTGGCCTCGACCTTGTAGGTCACCTTGAGCACCGGCGAGTAGATCGAATCCACCGGGATCCGGCCGATTTCCGCGCCGGAAGCCTTGTTCTGCACGGCAGGGACGTAACCGCGACCACGCTCGACGACGAGCTCGATCTCCAGCTTGCCCTTGTCGTTCAGGGTGGCGATGTGCATGTCCGGGTTGTGCACGACAACACCGGCGGGCGGGACGATGTCACCGGCGGTGACGGTGCCCGGACCCTGCTTGCGCACGTACATCGTGACCGGCTCGTCCTCTTCCGAGGACACGACCAGTCCCTTGAGGTTCAGGATGATGTCGGTGACATCTTCCTTCACGCCGGGAACCGTGGTGAACTCGTGCAGGACGCCGTCGATGCGAATGCTCGTAACCGCGGCCCCCGGGATCGAGGACAGCAGGGTACGGCGCAGCGAGTTGCCGAGGGTGTAACCGAAGCCCGGCTCGAGCGGTTCGATGGTGAACTTCGAGCGGTTCTCGGCGACGACCTCTTCGGTCAGCGTCGGACGCTGTGAAATCAGCATTAGGAATCATCCTCCTGTACGGGCGCCCACTATTTGACGCCCACGTTCTGGGGGTTGTGTGTGGTCGCAAGCGGTCGCTTGCGACCACACACCAGCAGCGCTGAAGCCGTGCGCGATGCCGCCCAGGGTATCCGGGACGGCTCGCCCGATGACTACTTGGAGTAGTACTCGACGATCAGCTGTTCCTGCAGCGGCACATCGATCTGAGCGCGCTCCGGCACCTGGTGAACCAGGATGCGCAGACGGCCCGGGATCACCTGCAGCCAACCGGGAACCGGACGGTCGCCGACGGTCTCGCGAGCAACCTGGAACGGCAGCGTGCCGAGCGACTTCTCCTTGACATCGATGATGTCGTACTGGGTCACCTGGAAGCTGGGCACATTCACGCTCTTGTTGTTGACCGTGAAGTGGCCGTGGCTGACCAGCTGGCGAGCCTGACGACGGGTACGCGCGAGACCCGCGCGGTACACCACGTTGTCCAGTCGGCACTCGAGCAGACGCAGCAGGTTGTCACCGGTCTTGCCCTTGAGGCGGTTGGCCTCCTTGTAGTACCGGCTGAACTGCTTCTCCATGACGCCGTAGGCGAAGCGAGCCTTCTGCTTCTCCTGCAGCTGGAGCAGGTACTCGCTCTCCTTGATCCGCGCGCGGCCGTGCTGGCCGGGCGGGTAGGGGCGACGCTCGAACGCCTGGTCGCCTCCGACGAGGTCGACACGCAGACGACGCGACTTGCGGGTGATGGGGCCTGTATAACGAGCCATTTGTTATCTAATCCTTTCCCGCTAGACGCGACGCCGCTTGGGCGGACGGCAGCCGTTGTGCGGCTGCGGGGTGACATCGGAAATCGTGCCGACCTCGAGGCCTGCGGCCTGCAGCGAACGGATCGCAGTCTCGCGACCCGAACCCGGGCCCTTCACGAAGACGTCGACCTTCTTGACGCCGTTCTCCTGCGCCTTGCGGGCAGCGTTCTCGGCGGCGAGCTGCGCGGCGAACGGGGTCGACTTGCGCGAACCCTTGAAGCCGACGTGGCCCGACGACGCCCAGGAAATGACGTTGCCTGCCGGATCGGTGATCGACACGATGGTGTTGTTGAACGTGCTCTTGATGTGCGCGTGGCCGTGCGGGACGTTCTTCTTTTCCCGGCGACGCGACTTCTGGGTCTTCTTCGGGCCGGAGGCCCGTGACTTCGGAGGCATCGGTTATCCCTACTTCTTCTTGCCGGCGACGGTGCGCTTCGGGCCCTTGCGGGTACGCGCGTTGGTCTTGGTGCGCTGGCCACGGACGGGCAGACCACGACGGTGGCGCAGACCCTGGTAGCAGCCGATCTCGATCTTGCGACGGATGTCGGCCTGCACCTCGCGGCGCAGGTCACCTTCGACCTTGAGCTCGGGCGAGCTCTCGATGTAGTCACGCAGCTGCGTGACCTGATCGTCGCTGAGGTCCTTGCTGCGCAGGTCCGGGCTGACGCCGGTCGCCGCGAGGATCTCCTTGGAGCGGGTACGGCCGATGCCGTAGATGTAAGTCAGCGCGATCTCCATGCGCTTTTCGCGCGGGAGATCAACGCCCATGAGACGTGCCATGTGGCAGGTTCCTTAACTGTTGCGGAGGTCTGCTCCCTGTCCGTCCCCTCGTCTTGGTGGGGCCCCGGCCTCCGAACCGGGGGTTGGCACGCACACCTTCGGGTATTGAGATCCTCGACAGTTTGTCGAAACCATCGCTACCCGAAATTCCGCAGTGTGCGGCTGGAGCTGGGAGTTCTTCTTTTGTGGCCAAGCCGATCAGTGATCGGTGCCCGGCTGGTGATCGACTACGAAGAGTCGGATCAGCCCTGGCGCTGCTTGTGGCGCAGGTTGTCGCAGATCACCATGACCCGCCCGTGACGGCGGATCACCTTGCACTTCTCGCAGATCTTCTTGACGCTCGGCTGAACCTTCACGTCCGTCCAATCTTCTTATGGTTCACACGGGTGTGAACACAGTTTTTCCCCAGCCGACGGCTGGGGAAGTCTCTGTGGGTGAGCCTTGCGGCTCATGTGGTCGCGCTCCATCGGGAGCGGGCGCGATCACTTGTAGCGGTAAACGATGCGGCCGCGCGACAGGTCGTAGGGCGAAAGCTCGACGACCACACGGTCCTCGGGGAGGATACGAATGTAGTGCTGCCGCATCTTCCCGCTGATGTGCGCGAGAACCTTGTGACCGTTCTCGAGCTCGATCCGGAACATCGCATTGGGCAGCGGCTCGACAACTCGACCCTCGACCTCGATGGCCCCGTCTTTCTTCGCCATGTCCTCCGCGATCCTGGTTTACGCTCAAACCTGGTTTGATTGCTTCGTGTCTGCTTGTATGAACCCGTCGACGAACGGCACGGTGGCATGCAAGCAGTCGGCGCATAGGTGCACCGCCGCTCCAGCTTACCGGGCGGTACCGGATCCGGCAAAAATGGCTCCCTGAGAACCCACCGACCCGGGGGAAGTCCCTGCCAACGACGGCAGCCGTCCTTCGCGTAAACTGGCCGCTGTCCAGGAATCGGTCCAGCAGATCCAAGGGGGATGGGTGAGCGAGCGCAGCGAGCGAGCCATGGACACAGCGCCCCCGGGCACGGCGGAACCGAGCGTTAGCGAGGAGACGCCGTGAGCCGTAATAACGACGGCCTCCCCATGCTGCCACCGTGGCTATCCGAGAGCGAAGTCACACAGGTCGGCTACGAAGCACCAGTACAGAACCTGCCACACCAAGAACTCATCGACGAAACGCCCCGGCGCGGCCGTTTCAAGTCTCGCTCCCCCGAGAGCGATCGCCCGGAACCCAATCCCGCACGCCGGGACAAACGACGCAAGGGCTGGCGTCGGGATAAGGACGAGCACAGCGAGGAGCAGCAGCAGGATCAGCTGCCGCACACCGGCTCTCCTGAGCCGTCGCGTGGTCCCGATTTCCAGCGCGGGCCAGAGCAGCAGCGCGGGCCAGAGTTCCAAGGTGGGCCAGAGCAGCAGCGCGGGCCAGAGTTCCAAGGTGGGCGAGAGCAGCAGCGCGGGCCAGAGTTCCAAGGTGGGCCCGAGTTCCAGCGCGGTCCGGAACCGCGGCCTGGACCGCCATCGCAACCAAACCCGCACCGCCAGAACGACTCCTGGCCGCCGCAGCAGCGCGAGCAGGCGCCGAGCCAACTGCCGCCACACCCCGACAACTCGTGGCAGTCGGCACCGCTGCCGACGCGCAACCCGAGCAGGCCGTCGCAGGGCTTCCAGCCGCTCGGCGCACGGCCGGTCGACACGCCCCGAGAGCCACCGGCCTCGACCGAGGCCACGGTGCGCTACCAGCAGCACCCCGATCTGCCGACGTCTCCACCGAGGCCGGATCCGGCTGTAGCACAAGCATTGTCGCCGTCCGCGCTGTCGCAGCCGACGGCCGGCGAGCAACCGCTTGCGCCGGCCGACCATTCGACACCGTCCGCCGAACTCCATGGCATGCCGACGATGCCGGAACCCGATGGGCCGCCGCTGTGGCTCGCCGGACCCGGTTCCGACCACAGCCGTACGGAATTCGAGCCGGGTGCCCCGAACATGGGTCCACGCAACCTCGCAAGCCCAACGGCTCCTCCGGTGCACGAACCCGAATCGACCGTCGCGCCCGAGCACGGCAGCCACGGCTTCGAACCCGAAGCACCGAACACCGCTCCTGCGGATGCTGCCCACGGATCAGCCACTGCCGCAACGGAACCGCGCAGCGGCGAACTCGGCGCGCCGGACATCTCGCAGCACGATCGCCCGCAGTCGGCGGTTCCACACAGCACGGACGGTCCGCCACCGTGGCTGAGCGGCGAGCGCGCCGATGGCGGTCAGCAGGTTGCCGAGCAGCCGTCCGCGCCGGTGCGGCATCGCCCCGAACTACCCCCGCCCCCTGATGAATTCGCCACGCGCGAGCCGGTGGACAACGAAGTATCGGCCGCCGGAACCGGTGCCACGCCCATAGCGTCGGCCCCGTGGCCGCAACCGCACGGCGCCGTCTCGACACTCGACCAGCGCCCCAACGCTTTCGAGCCGTCGACCGCACGCCCTGCCGCCCCGGAGTCTGCGGTGCGGGGCCGCCACCGACTCGCGTCGGAGATCGACGCCGACGAGGCGGCCGTCGAGCCCAACGACCAGTCACGGACCCCGATGCCCGGTCAGCAACCAGCATCCGACCGGCCGATGTCGCAAGGACCGGGTGAGCCGTGGCAGAACCCGGCGGCGCTCGGGCAACCGACGCCGGGCCCGCCGCCTCCGACCGGATACGCCCAGCCTTCGATGCCGGCACAGGCACCTACCGGCGAACCATGGCAGAACCCGACCGGATACGGGCAGCGCCCCCAAGTGGGGTCACCGACACCAGGCGGCGGCCATTGGGGCCCAACAGGATTCGAACAGCCACCGGTGGGGCCGCACGCACCGGAACAAGATCGCCCTGCTCCGTACCCCCCGGGCGGCAATCAGCCGACCCCGCACGCACCCGGTAACGCCCAGTGGCAGAACCCAGCAGGATTCGGCCAGCCACCAACGGGACCGCACACCCGCGATCAACCGATGCCGCAGGCGCCGAGCGTCGGCCATTGGGGCCCAACAGGATTCGCGCAGCCACCGGCCGGGCCGCGCGCACCGGAACAAGATCGCCTTGCTCCGCACCCTCTTGGCGGCGACCAGCCGATGCCACAAGCACCCGCAAACGCCCCGTCGGGATTCGCGCAACCCACATCACCGTACGTACCAGGCAGCGCCCCAACAGGATTCACGCAGCCAACCCCTGGACCGCACACGTCGGTCGGCGGTCCAGCGGGGTTCGGACAACGACCCACCGGAGCACCCGCACCGGTCGGCGACCCAGCAGGATTCGGACAACCACCCACCGGAGCACCCGCACCGGCCGGCGACCCAGCAGGATTCGGACGACCACCCACGGGACCGCATGCAGCAGGCGGCGGCCAGTCCACGCAGTCGACCGGCAGCGACCAGTGGGGCAATCCAGCCGGCTCGGGACAGCCGCCGGCGGCACCGCAGGCACCGGTCGGCGACCCCGGATTCGGGCAGTCGCACGCACCGGGCGGCAACCAGCCACCGGCGGCGGGTAGCGAGCAGTGGCAGGGCGCGGCGAGGCAGGGGCAGCAGCCTCCAGTGGAGGCAGGCTCGGATGCCGCGGGGTGGGGACAGCCGCAGACCGGGCCGCATCCTGGAGCGCCTGCGCAGCAGCAGCACCCGGGTCAGTACAACCAGCACATGCCGCAGCCGTCGCTCGACGATGTTCCGTTGCGGCGGGCCAAGAAAGCGCCGGGTAGCGGCTGGCGCAAGGCCGTGCACCATGTTTCCGGCGGTGCAATCAATCCGGGTCTCTCCGCGGAGGAGATTCGCCTGCAGGAATTGGTCGCACGAATCAGGCAGCCGGTGCGCGGTGACTACCGGATCGCGGTGCTTTCGCTGAAGGGCGGCGTCGGAAAGACCACCACGACAATGGGTCTCGGGTCGATCTTCTCGTCCATCCGTGGCGACCGGGTGATCGCGGTGGACGCCAACCCGGACTTCGGCACCCTCTCGCAGCGGGTACCCCTGCAGACGCGGTCCACGGTGCGTGATCTGTTGCTGGATCCGGCGATCCAGCGGTACTCGGATGTGCGCAGGCATACCTCGCAGGGCACGAGTCGACTGGAAGTTCTTGCCAGCGAACGGGATCCGGCGGCCTCCGAAGCATTCAGCGACGACGAGTACCGTGCTGTCGCCCGAATCCTGCAGCGGTTCTACAACATCATCCTCACCGACTGCGGTACCGGGCTCATGCACTCGGCCATGGGCGGGGTGCTCGATCTGGCGCATTCCCTGGTGCTGATCTCCTCGGCCGCGATCGACGGTGCTCGCAGCGCGGCGGCAACGCTCGACTGGTTATCGCTGCACGGCCACGATCACCTGGTCCGCAATGCGGTGGTGGTGATCAACCTGCCGCGCGAGGGATCACCGAATGTCGGCATCCAGCAGCTGCGCGAATACTTCCTGTCGCGCTGCCGTGCTGTGCATGTCATCCCCTATGACGAGCATCTGTCGGAGGGCGCCGAGATCGATCTGCATCGCCTGCACAAGACCACCAAGCGCGCGTATGTCGAACTCGCCGCGACCGTCGCCGACGAATTCAGCGTCGATCACCGCCGCTACCGGAACTGATCGCTCACCAGGACAGCCGGGAGGCTCGGATATCGGCAATGCTCCTGCCACGTCGACGACGGAAGAGGCTGCGCAGGGTTCCCGCGTTGAGATATCCGACCTTGGCGGCCACCGAATCGATGGTCAGCGGGGTGGTCCGCAGCAGGTGCGTGGCACGTTCCAGCCGTATCTCGTTGACGAAATCCCTTGGGGACATCCCGAGTTCGGCATGGGTTGCGCGTTGCAGGCTGCGTTCGGTGACGCCGAGCCCCTGTGCCGCACCGGAAATCGGGAACTGCTCGGCCAGATGGTCACGGACCCAACGTTCGAAAGCCGCGACCAGCGAATCACCCCTGGCGATCACCTCGGGTACCGCGAAGTCGGCCTGCGCATTTCGGTCGCCGAACGCCAGGTATTTGGCCACCAATTCGGCCAGTGCCGGACTCTTCGCGGCGATCAGGGACAAGGCAAGATCCAGATGCGACAACGCCGCGCCCGCCGTGGTGACCTGATCGCCACGGCACAGGATCCGGCCCTCGTCGAGAACAATTCGCGGATACCTACGGCGAAAAGCCGGGCCGAGCCACCAACTCGTCGTCGCTTGCGAACCATCCAGCACACCCGCCTCGGCCAGGAAGAAAGTGCCGGTGCAGGCCGCAGCCAAGTGGACACCGGCTCCGCGCGCTCGCGTAATCAAATCCAGCACAGGCAGATTGAGTGCCGAGGAGACCATCCTGATCAGGGTTTCGGCATCCCGTACGTTCACCGCGGGAACGATCATCAGATCGAATTCGCCGGGTAGGTCGGCCAGCGGCATGGTCGGCACGAGGTAGCCGTTGCCCGATCGCACGCTCTCGCCCAGTGACACGGTCCGCACGTTCCAGGGGTCGATGGAGGCTTCCCATTCGCCGCGCAGCGCATTCGCGGTATTGAACGTTTCCAGCAGGGCGGCGAACCCGAAATCGGCCACCCCGTCGACGACGAATACCGCAACATCCATGTCGCCTACAGTACTGAATGTGTCGTTTCCGACACTCGAAGATCTGTGATCTGCGCCCTAATGTTCCTGACGACGCCGAACCCGGCGGTCGTATCCTGGCCATCTCACGGCGGAGTTTCATGACGATGATCGCAACCACCGGCATCCACCATGTTCGGCTGACGGTGACGAACCTGGAGCGTTCCCGCACGTTCTACCAAGATGTACTCGGTTTCGAGATCGCCGCGCAATCGCCCGGCAGCCCGGAGGATCCGCAGGTACGCGCCGATCCGGCACAGCTCTACGGCGGTGTCGTTTTCCAGACCAACGGGATGTTGTTCGGCCTGCGCCCCGTGGCGTCGACCACCGACCGGTTCGACTCCGAGCGGGTCGGGCTCGATCACCTCAGCTTCGCCGTGTCGTCGGTGGACGAGCTGGCCGACACGGCTGCCCGGTTGGACGCCGCCGGGATCGAACACGGCGAAGTCACCGCGCTCGACGCATTCGGCATCGCGATCCTGTCGTTCAGCGACCCGGACGGCATCCATCTCGAACTCACCGCACCGCTAGGGAGCACCCGGACACCGCCGGTATCAGTGGCGTCGTAGCCGACCGGTTTCACCGTCATGTATGAACTGCCGGAACAACTCGAGGCATGGTCGATCAGGCTCGGGCGCTGCGACATTGCGCCCGATCACCTGACAGCAGCCAGCGCGCATCGGATCATGCAGACCCACGCACATTGGATGGGATCACCGTGTGCCCAACGCCGAGCGGCGTTGAACTACCTGGTGCGCACGGGACGTTACGTGCTCGACTCACGGCGCCGCCATCTGCAGGTGTCGTTCCAGCATCTCGAGGCGCCCCTGGACTTCCAATGTGACTGTGCAGCTGCGGAAGAGTTCGCGACGATACTGGACAGAACCCGCACCGACCTCGAAGTCGTCATCGACCGAAACGTGCACCCCGACATGCCCCCGCTGCCATGCGCGACACTGTGGTCGGCATGACAACGGGCGCCCAATGTGTCACTGGCACTTGGTGATCAACGCACCGGACAGGTCACCACTCCGGCAGGCGCCTGCGGCCCGCCTGGATATCGCGAACCAGATCGTCATAGGCGTCGGCGAGTTCAGCTAGATGATGCCAGGCGCAGTGCAACCGTTCATTGTGTGCGTCCAGCGTCATCAGCGCGTGGTGTGCACGGACCGAGGATTCGGCGATGCGGTCGATAACCGCGCCGACGGTCTCGGTGTGCAACGTGGCGCCGAGCCGATGCTGCGGGACGCTGCGAGCCACCCAGTCGTCAATGGCCATTACCAATTCGGTTCTGCGCCGATCGATTTCGAGCACAGTAGCCGGATCGGTCGGCACCGAGCCGCCACGCCCCACCAGTCGGCGCTCGTGCAGCACCGCAAGGTCACGGGCGAACCAGAGCAGCGGGCCGCCGACCACGCGGTGCCCGCGACACGCCCGAACAAGTAGATCAGAAGTAGGCAGTAGTCCGAGGGTCAGTGACTGCACTGCCGAGTCGACACACCGCGGTGTGTCGGGGAGAGCCATAACGACTGTCGAAATCTCCGAACCTGCCACGTTGCCTCGCCGTTCGTCGCCGCACAACACCGGATCAGGACGTTCATTACAATAAACCTCTGAAGGCACCTGTCAAGCGTTACCGGGCCGTAGGGAGTCACGAAGAGTATACTTCGTTACCTGCACGACTGACCGAGGAGCATGATGGCGGACGGTCCGACGTATCGCCGGATCGCAGACCTCCTGCGCGAGGAGATCCGCGCAGGCAAGTGGCATCCGGGTGATCGACTGCCCAGTCACACCGAGCTCGCCGATCAGATGCAGGTCTCGATCACCACTGCTCGCAACGCTATTCAGGTGCTTGTCACCGAAAATCTCGTCTATACAGCTACTTCCCGGGGAACCATTGTTCGAAGCCAGGAAGTGCTGGAATCGGTCGTCACCGACCACATCCGTCCGGACCGTCCGCAGTCGCCGCACGACATCTTCGAGGAGATTGCGCGGGCGGCGCGTCGAGAACCGGCCAAGGAGTTCAGCGCCAAAATGGAACCGGCGAGTCCACAGGTCGCGTTGTGGCTCGGCGTGGCGGAGCACTCGTGGGTACTGGCTCGAACGGTCGTTCAGTACCTCGACAACGAGCCGTGGTCTTGGGAGGTCAGCTTCTATCCGAGGGACCTGGCCGAAAGCACTGGCATCGACTCGCCACACGACATTCCCGAGGGCACAACAAGGCGGCTTGCCGATCGCGGCCACGCCGAGACCGCACACCGCGACACCCTCGTCGCCCGGCCCGCCAGCGCCGAGGAGGCCATCGTCCTCGGTGTCGCCACCGGCACGATCCTGCTCGATCACCTGCGGATCGGCGCCAACCACGAACGAGTCACCCGAGTCACCCGACACCGGTCTATCGCCACCCGCAACCGGCTGGCTTACGAACTCGGTGACGACGAGGGCACCTCGGTCATCCGGCATACGCTCGGAACCTCGTACAAGCCAGGCATTTCGTTGCCATGACTACCGTGATTCGCCAGGCGACCTCCGGCGATCTCGGCATGATCTGCCGCCTGCGGGTCCAACGGACGGCGTGGCTCACCGCGCGTGGCTCCGACCAGTGGACGGTGGCAGGCCGCGGTCTGCCCATCGAGATTTTCGCGCGGGCCGCCGGCCGCGCACTGGATGCGGGCGAAACCTGGATCGTTGAGGTGGCGGGCGAACCGGCCGGAACGATCACCGTCAACGAGCGCGCCGATCCGGGCCTGTGGACCGCCGGGGAACTCGCCGACTCGCTGATCGTCCACTTCATGATCGTCGACCTGCGCTTCGCCGGCCAGCGCATCGGTCACCGACTACTCACACACGCCGGAATGCTTGCGCAACAACAGGACCGCGCCTGGGTCCGGCTCGACGCGTGGACCACCAACATCGCGCTGCACAACTACTATCGCAGAGCCGGCTTCCGTCTGGCCCGCATCGCCGGTCCCGCCGCGACCGGCCCCTCCCAGGCACTGTTCGAACGTCTCTCCGACAGCTGGGATGCCGTCGCGCCGCCCCATGACACCAGCACACCACCAGGTGCCATAAGAGTTGCGTTGCGGACCGGAGGCCGTGTGCCCGGACCGGTTCCGGACGTACCGGAAGAACTATCCACGTACTCACGAAATCGGTCGCCGCGTTCGTGAAGTCGCAGACAGGCGAGGGTCTCCCTCTTTACATCGGCGACAAGTAGGACACCTGAACCATCTGCGGCTCGCCACTGCGACTGACCAGAGTGCCTCGGCCCGCGGGCAGTTTGGTCGAACGCACGTCGCCGAGCAGCTTGCCTTCGTCCTTGGGCGCGCTCATCAGCAAGGCATCGACCGAGAGATCCTTCAGCCTGCCGAGCACCTTGTCGTACAGCGCACGCGAGGCTCCACCGGAGCGCCGGGCAACCACCAGGTGCAGGCCGATGTCGCGGGCCTGCGGAAGGAACTCGAGCAACGGTTCGAGGGGGTTCTGGGTGGTCGCCACCATGTCGTAATCATCTACGACGACATAGATCTCGGGTCCGTGCCACCAACTGCGCTCACGCAGCTGCTGGGGGGTGATATCCGAGCCCGGGATGCGTTTGGCGAGATAGCCCGCGACCTCTTTGATCATGCCGAGCGAAGTCTGCGACGAGGTCGAGTATCCGGCGAGCTGGTCTCCTTCGACGAGACCGAGCATGGTGCGCCGGTAGTCGATGAGAATGATGCGCGCCTGGTCAGCGTTCGAGTTCTCCACCACACCCATGACAATGTTGCGCAGCAGCGTGGTCTTGCCTGCCTCTACATCCGCGAACGCCATGAAATGCGGCTGCGCCTCGAAATCGAGTACGAGTGGCTGTAATTCGGATTCGCCGAGTCCGACCACGACTCGGGTCGGTCCGAGTACGTTGCCGTGCGCGCGGGCGGTGGCCAGTACCTGCTCACGCGGGATCTTCAGGGGCAGCATGCGCACCGGCGGCGCCTTTCGCCCAGCGTAGAGCTCGTTGAGCTGTTGCTTGGCATCGCTGACACCGTCGGACAGCGTCTGCGGATCGGAATCGGAGTCCAGCCGTGGCAGCGCGATGAGCATGTGCAGCTTCTCCGGGTTCAGACCACGGCCGGGCCTACCGAGCGGCACCAGTACTGAGGTCCGCCGGTCCATCTCGGAGTCGGATGGGTCACCGAGCCGAAGCTCGAGCCGGGTGCCGATGAGATCCTTGACAGCGGGCCGGATTTCGGCCCAGCGGTTGGCCGCGACCATGAGGTGAATGCCGTAGGACAGGCCCTGCGCGGCCAGCGCGTTGAGCGCGGGCTCGAGCACGTCGAACTCCGCACGAACCGTCGGCCATCCGTCGACGACGAGAAACACATCACCGAACAGGTCCTCGGACAACGGGTCGGCAGCCTGCTCCTCGTCCGTCATCAGGCTCAGTTTGGCCTTGCGCTTGCGAAATTCGTTGATCGACTCGATGCCGAGCGCACGGAATCGTTCCTCGCGCTGATGCAGCAGCGTGGTCATCTCGGCGACGGTGCGGCGGACCCGGTCGACCTCGAGCCGACCTGCCACCGATCCCACATGTGGCAGACCCGTCAGACCGGCCAGCGTGCCGCCACCGAAGTCCAAGCAGTAGAACTGTAGCTGTTCCGGGGTGTGGGTTGCTGCGGCCGCCATGATCACGGTGCGCAGCGCGGTCGACTTGCCCGACTGCGGCCCGCCGACCACGGCCAGATTCCCTTGCGCCCCGGACAAATCGATGACCAGCACGTCGCGGCGCTGCTCGTAGGGCCTGTCGATGACGCCGATCGGCATCCACAGCTGTCCGTGCCGGTTCACCGGCGACTTCCAGTCAGGATCGGGCAGCAACATGTCGACCGAAGGCGACTCGTCGAGCGGCGGCAGCCACACCTCGTGCGCGGGCCGTCCGTGTCCGGTCAGCCGCTGAACCACCACCTGCAACAAGGTGGCAGGAACTGTCTCGGTCGAGCGCCTGACCTCGCCCGGCGGAGCAGGCAACTCCAGCTCACCCGGAGGAGGCGGCAGCTCGGGAAGTCCACGAGTCACGGCACTTTCGATGACGCCCGGTTCCGGATCGGGCTGTGCCTCGACCGCACTCGCGGTGAAGACTACCGGTGACTGACCACCGACCACACGTCCGTCGACCCGCTGACTGCCGCGCGGTGAAACATATGGACCGGACACGTAAGCGGCGTTGAACCGCAGCGGATCGTCCGCGTCGCTCTTGAGGTAGCCGGACCCGGGCACACTGGGCAGGTGGTAGGCATCGGTGATACCGAGCACGGCGCGCGATTCGTTGGCCGAGAAGGTGCGCAGACCGATCCGGTAGGACAAGTGGCTGTCCAGACCACGCAGCTTGTTCTCTTCCAGTCGCTGCGACGCCAGCAGCAGGTGTACCCGTAGCGAGCGGCCCAGCCGGCCGATCATCACGAACAGGTCGGCGAAATCCGGCTTCTGTGAGAGCAGTTCGGAGAACTCGTCGACGACGACGAACAACGCAGGCAGCGGATCGATCTGGGCGCCCGCGGCCCTGGCCTTCTCGTACTCGGTGACGTTGGCGAAATTGCCCGCCGAGCGCAGCAGTTCCTGGCGGCGATTCATCTCGCCGGACAGGGCGTCCTTCATGCGGTCGACCATCGAGAGTTCTTCCTCGAGGTTGGTGATGACCGCGGCAACGTGCGGCAGCGAGTCGAGGCCGAGAAAGGTGGCGCCACCCTTGAAGTCGACCAGCACCAGGTTCAGCAGATCTGGGGAATGCGACGTCACCATCGACAGCACGAGGGTGCGCAGGAACTCCGACTTGCCGGAACCCGTTGCGCCGATGCACAACCCATGTGGTCCCATACCATTCTCAGCGGATTCTTTGATGTCGATCTCGACCGGGGTGCCGTCCGGGGTGACCCCGATCGGCACTCGCAACCGCTCCCTGTCACTGCGCGGACGCCACACCACGGCCGGATCGATCTGCGCGGCGTCCGGGATCTTCATCAGTGCCATGAGGCCCGGCACCGCCCGTGTTTCGTCGCCGAGGCTGACAATCTGGGCGGCGGTGGCCACCCGGTAGCGCGCAAGGTCCCTGGCGAGGGCCTCCGCTTCGGCGTGCGTGACGGCGTCCGCGGTCGCGAATCTCTCCACGCCAGCAGCGGATTTCGCCGCCACCATTCCGTCCGCGACCACCAGTTGGAGCCCGCGGCGCACGGCCAGCCCGGTTTGCGGCGCGGTGAGGTCGAGCACGGTGACCGAATCCAGGCCGGCATCGCTGACAATCCGCTCGGTGCCGCTGACGAATCCGTCGTCGATGATGACGAGTAGGTGGATCCGTCCCGCCGTCGGCTGCGCATTGCGCATGAACCGGCCGCGTTCGAGGAGTTCGGCGGCCATCGCCGTCTCCAGCTCCGCCAGCGATCGGTACATCATCCTGGCCGACCCGATGCCATCGCGGTTGACTGGATGTTGCACGTGTGGCAGCCATTTGGCCCACGCCCAGGTCTTGTTGTCGGGGTCGGCGCAGATGATCGCGACGGCGGTGTGATCGGGTCCGTGAAAGGCGGCAAATTCCATCAGCATCGCGCGCACCAACATGCGCGCATCGCCTGGCCGGCCCTCGATATTGATAGCGGGAAACGCGCGCAGCGAGATCGCGGTCGGCAGGTTGTGCACTACCGAGTGGGTACGGACGAACCGGCGCAGGGCAACCGTCGTCACCGGCTCCAGGTCTTCCAGCGGGCCCGTCTCGGGCCTGGCCAGTTTGGTGGCCAGGCGGTGGCTGCCGACACCGACCCGCACGTGCCCGAAATCCGGGTCGTTGGGACGGCGTTCCCACATCCGCCTCGTACCCGCGGCCGATTGCAGATCCGCGGGGTCGGGATGACTCCACACCAGCGCGTCGAGCTGGGATCGGCCGGTCTTACGCACGTCTTTGCGGACCTGGTCCAGGTAGCGGAAGTAGTCCTTGCGTTCCTCGTTGAGCTCGGCGGCCTTCTTCGGGCCACCGGCGCCCCGCATGCCCGCCATCATCCCGACCATTGACATCAGCATCATCATCGGGAACATCAGCATGAACGGATTGGCCAGCAGGTTGCGCCCCATCATGACCATCATCGCGATCATGCCGACCACCGCGACCACCATGACCATCGGCATCAGCTTCATCAACAGGCCCGCGGGCACCGGCCGTGGAATCTCCGGCGGCGCGGTGAGCGCCACCTCGCCGCCCGGCGCCCGTGGCGGAGCGATCCGTGGCCTACGCACAAACCCATCGGTAGCCATGTCCTACAGTCCTTTTCCGATCTCGGCGTCCACCGGGTCGACGTCCGCGCGTTCGCGGCGAAACGGAATCGATAGCGCGTATCCGATTCCGAGCAGCGTCAGCAAGACGATCGTGCCGATCGTGGCCACGCGGCGCGGCATCGGATCGACATACGGCGGCGGCGCCGGCGGTGAAACAGGGCGCGCCACATCGGCTCCCGCGCCGATCGGCTGGGCAGGCAGCTGCGCTGTCAGCGCGGCGAGTGGATCGACCAGCCCGTATCCGAGCCTGTCGTCGCGCCCCACACCGGGCGCCTGCGCGGTACGGGTGATCCGATCCATCACCTGCCGTGCCGACAGCTCCGGGAACCTGGCCCGCACCAGTGCGGCGAGCCCGGAAACGTAGGCGCTGGAAAAGCTGGTCCCGTCAATGCTTCCCATGCCCTCGCTGGTCTGCTGGGAGTCGACCAACCCGGCCCCACCCGGTTTGCTGTCCAGCGAGACGATATTGCGGCCGGGCGCCGCGACCCCGATCCACGGACCGTTGATCGAGAACGGCGACGGTGTTCCGTCGGCCTCGATCGACGCCACCGAAAGGACGTACGGAGTGAACCAGGCCGGGCTGACCTCGGTGCGCACCGAGGCCCAGCCGGTCCCGTCGTTCTGGCCGTCGCAGGCTCCGCCCTGCTGGAGGTTCCCGGCGGCCGCGACCACAACGACACCACGGTCGAAGGCAAGCTTCACGGCCGCGCCGAGTGCCCCATCCGCAGTATCGACACCGGTAGGTGCGCAGGCAACTTCGGAAATATTGACTACCGTCGCGCCCATATCGACCGCGCGCACGATGGCTGCGGCCAGTGTCAGAACATTTCCGTAGCCGACGCTGGCGATCTTGCCGGGCACCTCGTTGCGGGTACGGTCCTTCGCCTCGTAGGCGGTGCTCAACTGCCGGATGGCGAGGATCTCCGCGTCGGGGGCGACACCGGAGAAGGCATCCTCCGGGCTGGGCCGCCCCGCGATGAGTCCGGCGACCAGGGTGCCGTGACCATCGCAATCGAGCGTGCCGTCGGAGTTCGAGACGAAGTCACCGCCCGGCTGCAGCGCGGGCAGGCGCGGATGCCGGTTCACGCCGGTATCGATGACCGCGACCTTCTGGCCGCCACCGCGGCTGAACTGCCATGCGGCAGGCAGCTCGAGAATTCGCTGCGGTTGCGGCACTTCACTCGGTGCGGCACCCATCAGTCTCGGCTCGGCGCATACGGCTCGCTGCTCGGTCTCGTCGGGCGGTCCGCCCTTGGCATTGACCGCCAGCGCCGCACCGAGCGCGGCTTCGTCGATGGCGGGCGGTCCGATCGCGAGCGCCGGGACAGGAGCTCCGATCGTGCCGATCCCGAGCACAACCGTGAGGACACCGACCAGCCGTAGCGGCGCACGGCGGCGATGCCGGTGTCGGATGTGCTGGCTCATCGCGAAAATCACCTCGCGATCACAGGTTCCTGGCGGCCGAGTACAACTCCATGATCCACAGCACCAGCGGAATGATGGTGACTATCAACAGGTATTCGAGGATCTCGCCCATCCGCCGGGTTACCGGTGACATCTCGGTGTGCGGCCCGATCACACCGAACCCCACCATCGCCACAGCGACTGCGAGAAGCAGCCCCGCGACCGGGATCAGCCACGACACGTTGCCGATCGCCACCGCGATCATGACCGTGATCAGCGTGAGAGCGCCACCGGCAATCAGCGTGCTTGCCTGGGTGAGGTCAGCGAACGAGCGCCCGCGCAGGCACAGGATCAGCGCTACGACCACGGCAAGGGCGATGCCCTGCCAGCGTGCTGCACCAAGGGGATCAGCGGCGAGCACCGATCCCACTGCCGCGGCGACGGTACTGCCTATGATCAGCCCGGATTGGTATTGGTTGGCGGCGCGCGCCCGCAACTCCAGCCCAGCCGCCGATGGCAGTGCCGTGGCGCCGATTGCCCCGATGTCCTCGATGGTCGGCCGCGGTTCGTGGTCAGCCGGGTCGATTGCCGCGCCGGCCGTCGGCACCGGCGGGACCGGCAACCGTGCGGCCGCGACAGCGAGCCGGGGTGCCATGGTGATCACGATCAAAGCCGCGACGAGCACACCCGCGGCGATCTTGGGCGAGTCGATGTCCCACACCATGCGCACGAACGCCGCGCAGCCGCCGAACAGCGCCGAGGTGATGGCCGCTGCGAACATCGTCGCGCCCACGCCGGTCACGCTGTAGCCGACCGCGGCTGCGACGAGCGCCACGACCCACGCCAGCAGCAGATGTGGGCTGCCGAGTTCGTTCGGGACGAACAACACCGCAGCCGCGAAGAGCAGCAGTATCCCGTACAGCGACAAGACGACCGCGACCAATCGCGCCTGGTACTTCCGCATCGCGATGGCCGCCGCCGCCAGCGCGCCGATGCCGGTGCCCAGTGGGATGAAACCGATCTCGATCCCCGCGCCGTCCTGCTTGGCCACCACGAGCAGCCCGCTCGCTGCGAGCACCGCAACCAGCGCCACGATCAGACCCATCCACTTGGCCGACGACGCCGACCAGCTGCGGAATGTCTCGGTAGTCAGCTTGGACACCGCGTCGATCACATCATCGAACAACGCGGGTGATTCCTTGGCCGTCACCGAGCGCAGCACCAGTAGTTCGCCGTCGAACACCTCTGCATCGGTGAGTGTTTGATCCGGCGGAATCGGATCGCGGCCGATCCGGGCGAGCGTCCAATGCACGGTCCGCAGTGGCGCGCCCTCCTCGTGCTCGGACAGATCGGGAGTGCGCGACTCGATCAGTTCGGTCACGTCGGTAATGAATGCGGCGATCGGAATGGTCGCGGGCAAACCAAGATCCAGTTGGGTGTTGCCGCCGATCACCGACACTCGGCACAGTTCCGGATCGACGGCACCCAAGCCGCTCGGCAACGACTCGGTCACGAGCTGCACACTCCCTACATATGCACTGTGCGTTGCTTGGCAACGCACACAATGTATCCCACACACAGCCGGTATGCTGGGCAGGAACTCGCAAAAACTGCAGGCTTTGGGGGCTTACCCACATGACTGGAAACCGCCAAGCACAACGCGCTTTCGACGCTGGCATCTTGTCGTTGGGCCTCGCCATCGACGGGCAGGAATCCGTCCGTGACCTCGACTACGCCAAGCTGGCGTTCACGAGGGCAACCGAGTGGGACCCCGGCATGTGCGATGCCTGGCTCGGCCGGGCCGCCGCGGGCGAAGTGACTCGCGAAGTTCTGTTCAACCTGTTCAAGACCAGCCCGACAACCCTTTTCCGGGAACAACGCAGGCTCGGGCTGGCGCCGCGGACACTGGCGGGCCGATTCGTTGTCGGCCAGTACATCGACTACCCGCTGGCCAGCTACGTCGAGATCTGGTTGGCGCAGGCCTCGATGCTGCTCACCGAGGGCGACTTCGACGAGGCGGAGCGGGTGCTCGACGACCTCGCCGAGTACCGCAAATCTCAACTGTCGCAACCCGAGCGCGAGATCCACGACCGCATCTGCGCCTACGTGCGAGGTGTGCTGCATTACCAGACTCAGCGCTGGCCTGACGTGATGACTTTGCTGGCCGGTTCCGCGGAGTGGGACGACGCTTTCCTGGCCGCGGGCGCGAACGTGATGGTCGGCACGGCCTGTGCTCAACTCGGATTGTTCGGTGAAGCGATACGCCGGATGGAGCTGGCCGAGGTCGGCCCGATCCCCGCGGCCGCAACGACCGCGCGATTCTGCCGCGGCCTGTGCTTACGCGAGACCGGCAAGGAGATCGAGGCGCAGGCGTTGTTCGAGAAAGTGTTCTCGGAGGCACCGGATTTCGAGGCGAACACCGGAGCCATGCGGGATCGCAAATACCGCATCACAGTCACCTCGCGAGAACAGATCGAGGCGCGGACCAACCGCTGGGATCCCGCGTCCGCACCCTCGGCCGACCAGATGGGCCGCGAGGAGCGCGACGACAAAGCCAAGCGCACCCTCGCGGCCGCCCGCAAAGAATTGGACCAGCAGATCGGTCTTGCCGCCGTCAAGACTCAGGTCGCCAAACTGCAAGCCACCGCGCAACTCGCCAGGATCCGCGCTGAGAAAGGCATGGCGAGCGTGCCACGCGGCCAGCACCTTGCTTTTACCGGCCCGCCCGGCACCGGCAAGACCACCGTCGCCCGAGTTGTCGCCAAAATCTATTGCGGGCTCGGGCTACTGAAGACCGACAGCCTGATCGAAGCCAAGCGCGCCGACTTCGTCGGCCAGCACCTGGGCAGCACCGCGATCAAGACCTCCAAGCTGATCGACAGCGCCATGGATGGCGTGCTGTTCATCGATGAGGCATACACCCTGATCCAGGCCGGCCTGTCCGGCGGTGACGCCTTCGGCCGTGAGGCCGTGGATACTCTGCTGGCTCGTATGGAAGACGACCGTGACCGCCTCGTCGTGATCATCGCCGGATACGACGGCGAGATCGACCGATTGCTCGCCGCAAACGACGGCCTCGCCTCCCGTTTCGCCAAGCGGGTCAAGTTCGACTCCTACACCCCGGACGAACTGGGCGAGATCGGGCAATTCATTGCGCGCAAGCGTGATTCGGAGGTCTCCGATGAAGCCCGCGCGCTGTTGGTCGAGTCGTGCGCAACGCTCTACAACAAGCAGAGCACCGACCAGAACGGGCAGCCGCGGCGCGGCATCGATCTGGCCGGCAATGGCCGGTTCATCCGCAATGTCATCGAAGCAGCCGAGGAGGAACGCGAATTCCGGCTGGCCAACGACGAAAATCTGGACCTGAGTGCGGTCGACGAGTCCGTGCTGATGCGGATCGAAGCCGACGACATGCGCAATGCTCTCGGCAACGTTCTCGCTACACTGCGCTGAGTCCTCGCTGCACTACCGAATCCGATTTCGTTGCGCCGCTGCGTGTGCCGCCGCGAGCTCGGTCGGCGATCGTCCCGGTCCAAGCCGCTAGCGTGTGGTGCCGGTAGGGAGAACGTCGTGTGCGACAAGAGCTTCCGACGGCGACAACGTGGGGCCCGGGACGAGTTGGCCGATGATCGCCCAAGGAGCCAGACGAGGTTTCTCTTCGAGGCCGAGGATCGCGGCGGTCCCTGCGTCCGGGACACCGTAGCGGATGCCGGTGTCGCCCACATAGAACAAGCTACCCCGGCGCGGGCTCTGCGGGTCCATGCCTGTCACTTGGACGTACTCCCCGCTACCCGGCCGCAGGTAGGCGGCGTCGATGCGATCACCGGTACCGTCGGAAGTAGCCAGTCCGACCGGGATAGCCGACGCGGCAAGTGGCAGCTTGCGGCCGGCCAGGATCGTCACCGTAGCGTCCGGATCTTCGGCGCCCTTGGACCATGCGATACAGCCGACCGGAGCATCCTCGGCGGCGAGGATTTTCGGCGTACTGCGCGGGAAGTGGTCGAGCGCAAGCTGGTTGACCACCGGCACTCCGACCAACCGGTCCGGTGGCACCGTGGTGATATCGCTCATGCCTTGGGAATTCGCATTGCGAACCACGTCGGCAGCGAACGGTGACACCCGCTGCACCCCATCGGCCAGCACTACATACAGGTCGTCGGTGGCCACACCACGCACCCGCACCACGCCACCGACCGGAACACTCGACAGGCGCCCCGGCCCAGGCTCGCCGAGCCGCGCGATCGGCGGCGGCGTCAACGGGGACACCTGGGTGGCGGAGTTCAACAGTCCGGTACTGATCGGCCGGGCCTGGTGGTTGCGCAGTGTCATCGACTGGGCCATCACCGCATCCTTGGGGTCGATCTCCGCGCGCTTGCCGTCGAAGAGCAGGAAGGTCTTGTCTCCCTTGATAACCAATAGCGCCTCCCCTGCGGCCATCGGTCTGGCCACTGATTCCGCCGTCGACTCGAGCGAGCCCGCGATCACCGTAGTCTTCGAGCCAGGAGATGCCGTCGCGCTACCGGATGCGGACAGCGACACCGTATCGCACAACGTCCAGCTCGAATTCTTGCCAGTCGACGAGCCGGGCAACTGGGCCGGGGCGCCCGGAATACCGAGCAGCGCCCCACGCGGCAACCCCGAGAGCTTGGACGACTTGATCGAGGTCGGCGACTCGTTACTCTGCGTGATCAGCCGCGCGGAGGCCAGGTTCAGCACCGGATGCACAATGCCGTCGACGACGGCGTACAACGCGCCGGTTTCCTTGGCCATGACGATCTTCGCGTCATCGATCGAGCCCTGGGGCCGCAGGAACGCAAGAATTGCCGCACCCGCTACCACCAGCAGGCCGAGCACCGCACCGACGACCAGCGAGCGAGTCTGCGACCGCATCGGGTCGTGCAGCATCCGCACATCTCGACGGACCAGCGCGTGCTCGTAGCGACGCAACAAGAACCGGTATCCATTGACTTGTGCTCGCGTAGTCAACTGTGCCGGCACGACACCTCCGAAATGACGCCGATAGCGCAGAGCCACAGCAGACCAAGCCACTCGACCCGCGCGAGATACCCTGCTGGGTTGCTCCGATAACAGTAGCGAAGGTGCGGAACTTCGGTCCATTATGTGCGCATGGCGTCAACAACGTCCGGCCGGGCCGCAGCGGTGTCGGCACCGCCGCTGCAGTCTCCGCACTACTGGCTTTTTCGAATGTTCCCGCTGCGGTTGGTGATTCCGGTTGTGCTGCTGGCGATCACAACGGCCCTGGTCGCGGTCTCGTTCGGCGCACCGACACCGGCCGCGGCCGCAGGCGCGGCGGTGATTGCCGTTGTCGGTCTCACTCGGTTCCGCGGCAAATCTTCGGCTGCGGTCATCGGCGAGGCAATTACGTTCCGGTGGCATGCTTTCCGCAACCGTTCCACCGGTGTTCACCATCCGCCGTTCGACGTTCCCCTGCCAGAGGGTGGCAGTTACGGCATGCGCTGGGACGGCACTCACCTGATCACCATCTTGCGCATCGACACACAACCCCGCTTCGTGACACGGCTGAGCCCCAGCGGGCTCAGCACTGGCGACATGGTGCCGCTGCCGGAACTCGCGCGTTGCCTGAACCAGTTCGACATCGCCCTCGCCTCGATCGATGTGATCAGCACCGGGTCGCGTACCTCGGACGCGGGCGCGGTAGCGCGGCTCTACGACCAGATCCTCGGGCCGCTGCCCGCGGTGGCGCACCGTACCGTCTGGGTGGTGCTGCGGCTGGACCCGCTGGCGAACGCGGCGGCGGTGGATCGGCGCGGTGGTGGCTCGATCGGCACACTGCGGTCGGCGATCGTCGCGACCCAGCGGGTGGCGAACCGGCTCGCGGCCCGCGACCTCACGGCATCTGTGCTGTCGGCCGCCGACATTACCGGCGTGGTGCACCAGCTCACTCGCGGCGCCACGCTCGATCAGTTGACCGAGTTACCCCGCAGTATCGAACACAACGGAATCCATTCCGCCACCTACCGAATGGCCCTCGACGAACTCGGCCCACGGGGATTTTCCGATATCTGGGCGACCCAGAGCCTGGCGACAACGATCGTGATGCGGCTCCAGCACGCACCAGGCACAAACATCAAGACCCCCTTTCCAGAGCCCGCCATCGAAGTCACCGCAACTGTCCGTTTCGACACCCGGCATGCTCCAGCGGAGGTGGCGATGCCCGGGCTGATACCCATGCGGGGCAAGCAATATCGAGCACTGCTGCACAGTCTTCCGATCAAGACCCAGCGCCCGGGGCTGCTCATCGACGGCTCGGTGGGCACTCCGGATTCGCTGGCCGCTCTGTCGATGCCCATCGCCGGCTGCGGACAGCTGATCGGCGCGGACTCCTCCGGACAGGGGGTTGCGCTGCCGCTGGTCGGCCAGCACGTGCGGCGGGTCGAAGTCATCGGCGCTCTACTCATCGCCAAACAGGTGATCCTGCGCGCGATTGCCCTCGGCGCAGCCGTTGTGGTGCACACAGATCGGCACGACGCGTGGCGAGAGATGGTCGCCTATGTCGATTCACCGCAAGCATTGTCGCTCGCCGCCTGGCCGGCCGGATCACAGCACGCGAACTCGCACCGATCCGCGACCGTCATCGTCTACGACGGGGTACCGCCGTCGACACATCACTCCGATGCCACCGTCATCCTGTTGCGATCACCGGCAGGTCGCGGCGGACATTTCGACCCCGACGTCACATTGACCGAAGACGCCGAGACCCCGAATCTCGTCACCGTGCAGACCACCACCGGAATGACCACGGTGCACATGGTCGCCACCCCCTCCGAGATGACCTATCTCGGTGCACCGCAACCAGTTACGGCGTAGCAGCCCAGTGGCCCGTCCATGTGGATCATGGACGGGCGTTCGGGGCCACCGATCGAGGTTCAGCCGGAGAAGCTGTCGTAAACCTTCTTGTCGGCCGACTGAGCATTGCCGAGCGCTCGGTCCACGGCATCGCGCATACGCTCGAGGATTTGGGCAGTGTCGCTGAACTCAGCCTTCCACTTGTCATGCGCCGATTTGAACCCAACCGCCGATTCGTTGTCCTCCCAAGCGACGTTGATGAGCTTGCCTGCCGCACCTTCGAGATGCTCGATCTGGGTATTGAGGTTCTTGTAATGGCCGTCGAGTTCATCGATCAGCGGCAACAAGAAATGAGGGTCGTAAAGCATGTCGGATCCTTTCGAAGAGAGATGATCGCACCCGGCGTCAGACCAGGTTGGTGAAGGAATCGACGTTGTCTGCGTCGACCTGATTCTTTGTCTCGCCGCCCTCGAAGATCCTCGACGTCATGTTGTCCAGTTTCGTGTTCAGGCGGGTGCCTTCTTCCTGCCATGCCACGGCGGCCTTGCCGCAAGCGGTATTGGCGTCGCCCTGCCAGCCGGGCTTTGCCTTCTCGATATCGGACTCGATACCAGCGATCGTCTTTTTGATGGCGCCGACCGCTTCCATGAAATCGTTCACAACCTCGGCGGCTGCGGCATCGTCGAGACTTACCTTGCTCATCTTCTAACCTTTCTTCGTCTGTCATTCATCGTGTTCGGTTGACGTTGCCAAGAATTCGCACAGTCAGCTCTCGACTACGCGCGAGCTAGGGCATCCACCTTCCTCCGGGAAGTAATTCGATCAGGGCGGAAATCGCTTGTGCGATCCGATGATCGGAGCCCGGGGTGAAGGTGGACCAGATCCGCAGGTCCGGGGATGCACCGGGACTGGCTGCGATACGACCCCGCGAAGTGTCGTATACGGCCACCGCTCCGGCTGATCGAGTTGCCGCGCCGTCCGCATAGGCGTTCGCGACGATCTCGGTGTGCGCAAAGCAACTGGACATGGTCAGCCCGAACTCGATGGCATCGCGCTCCTCGACACCGACCGAATACAGCACCTGGGCGTAGTCGCTGGACGAGATGGCCCCATCGAGGCGTTCGCGCAGCTCGTCCGACGGCGCGCTGAAGCTTGCGATGGCGGCGGGCGGGCAGGTTCCGAGCGCGTCGAGCACCGGGCGCGCCAGTGCGGCACCGTCTTCATCGGCCCATGTGGTGCGGACATCGAAGTCGTCGCCGATCCTGGTGGCCACCGCGTGCTGAGATCCCCGGCGGGCCAAACAGACTCGCCGAGGTCGGTCCACGGTGTGGATTCGCGCCACGAGCTCACGTTCCGGCTGCGACAGCACATGCAGCGCCACAGCGAGATCCGGGTCAACTTCGTCGTAGCTGTCGACGAGCCCCGAAGCACGCAGGCCGACCAGAGCCTGTTGCTGTGCCATCGTCCAGGCTTGTGCCGAATCCTGTTGCGGGCCCACGCCGAGGACCAAGGGCAGCGTCTGCACACCCAACAGACCGGATACTGCGAGCAGCCCATCATTGGTCATCGCCGGCACGACATCCCCCTAACAGTGCGGAAGTGATGTCACGAAGCAACCTCCGCCTGTGCTGTCGGACGCGGCGCCTGCTCGACGGCGGCACCGAGTACCGGCGGGGCCACCTCGACGCCCGCCTCGATCTCCAGTCCCTCACCAGGACGCGCCGCGATGGCGCCTGCTCGAACGGTGCGTTCGGCCTCTCCCATGGCCGCCGCAGGGGCCATGCCCCCCGGTGCGATCCGGCTCGCCGTGTTGTTATCGGCGGATACCGGAGTCGATTCCACTAAAACGACTTCCGGGGCGGGCACCGATTGCGCGACAGTCTGCGCACGATAGGCGGTCTTCTCCCGCGGCATCGCGATGGCGCCGATATGCGGGACGAAGCCCGCGGCCATCACACCGGGTCCGGGTCCGGGTGCGCCGGTGGTCCTCGCCGGGCCCGCCTGCTCGGCCTCCAGCGCCGCGCTGGACGCGATGACCGGTGGCTGCCGGTGCTGCCACGGCGTAGCCAGGGGCGCGGTCGCCGATTCGTAGCTCTGCATCACCCGCGCCGCGTTCGACTTGACCAGATCCTGCTGCGTATCGACCTCAGCGGCGGCCGCCACCAGCGGTGCGCCCAGCGCGGCGCCTGCCTGTTCGATCCCCTGCCGTGCCGTTTCCAGCGCGGCGATCTCGGCAATGTGCGGCATGGCCAACCGGGCCACCTCATGGGCCACGGCCTGACCGCCCGCCCGCCCGGCATTCTGACCAGCGGCCACGGCGGCGTCGGCAAGCCAGTCACGCAGCGTGGTGATCCGCTCGATGACGACCTCACTCTCGGTCGACCGCCACGATTCCCGGATCTTCGCCACGATCTGGTCGTATTCGAGGACTGCGGCACCGAAACTCGCGGCCAGCTTCGCCCACGCGGCTCCCGCCTCCGCCATCGGAGCCGCACCGCGCCCCGTCGTGAGGTCTCGCGCCAGCTGATCGGTGGGTCTGGCCTGCCAGATCACCCCGGTGAAGCCGACTACCGGTGGTTCGACCATGCGTACTCGCTAACTCGACCCGTTGAATTCACTCGCGTTGTCGTCGTCCATCCGCACGAGCAGATCGGACTGCGAACGCAACGCGGCCGCCAACTTTCGTATCTCGTGGATACCCTGGGTGGCTGACTCGTCGTAGGAGTTCGCGACACTGCCCAGGGTTTCCGCGGCCCGCACCGACACCTCGTCCAAGCCTGCCGAATCCACGTTCAGCGCAGGAAGGTTGGAGTGGAGGTCGGCCTCCAGCCGGTTCGCCAGGCGGTCCAGATCGGCAGCGGACTTACGGGACTGGATCGGATCGAATTCCATGACGTCCTCCTGTCAGAGGGTGAGTGCCTTGTCCGGCGGTTCGGAGTCGAGTGGTTCGGACACACGTTCGGCGGCGCCGACCACCGGCAGCGAAGCCCCTTCGATATCTCCTACGACCTCGTTGCCGTGTTGTTCGGTCACCAACTGGCCACGCAGGCCATCGGTACTCGACTCGCCGCCGGGCCTGGACATACCCGCGGCGCCTGCCGCGCCGGCCATCGGCATCATGCCGCCCGGCGACGTCGAGCCGCCGCGCATGGCCGTAGTCGATGTGTTGCCAGCGGATTCGGCGCTGGGCACGCTCGCCCCCGCGGGACCGAACGAGCCCGTCGCGCGAGCCCCCGTCCATGCGGCCAGCTGCCGGGTTTGATTGATCGCGCCCACCCCACCGGCTCCACCACCCGTGGCTGCGCCGCCCACGCCTGCGGACCCGCCCGCGCCGAGCCCTTCCTTCGCCTCTTTGTCCTGCTTTTCTTTTTCCGGGTCGGTGATCGACTTCGGTGGGTTCAGTGCCGTGTTCACCGCGGTGAGTGACTGCATGCCGGTGGTTGTCAGCTGAGTCAGCGGGCCCAGGATCTGCATGATCTGGGAGACGGCCTGCATCGGGTCGACGCCCTTGGGCGCGTTGGTAACTGGCACCTTCGTGCCGGTTTCCGTCATCGCCGCGCTGTGCACTGTGAGTTCGCCGCGTGTCTTCGCGACCACGGCGGTCGCCTCGGCGAGGGTCTCGGTCGTCAACGCCACCAGGAACATCTGTCCGCCCGGAGTGGCGAGAAATGGCGCCGAGGCCGCCAGCGAGGTCATGAACTTGGCAATGATCGCGGTCATCATGGTGGCGCCCGTGAAAACCGCGCCGGCCGCCGCGCCGACACCGGCAGAGGTCTGCGCGCTCTGTGTCGCAACAGCCGCGCCGTCCGTCGCCGCCTCTCCGCCCTTTTCGGCCGCTGCGGAGGCGCCCATCCCCTGCCACAACGACATCGCGATCTGTAGCGCCGAGCTGCCGAGCGTCATCGCCGTCTGCAACACCGTCGAGACCTGGGTCATCATTTGAGCGGGATCGACGACGGGTTGCGCTGGTTGCCCTGCCGCCTGCTGCTCGGACGGTGCCACAGACTGCTGCCCCGACGGCAATTGGCCGGTGCCGAAGCTGCTCGCCAGATCGGTGAGCGGCTTGGCCAGCAGCGAAAGATCGATGACCGGCAGCGGCGGCAGGTCGGGCAGCGGCGGCAAACCCGGAATCTCCGGCAGCGCAGGAAGACCCATGTCCCTGAGCACGTCGTTCACCGGTCGGTCGAGCATCGGGCCGACGGCACTCTGGCGAAGCAGGTCCAGAATGGATTGATCCAGCGGCGCATTCATAGCTTGTCTAGGGATCCGAAATCGGCTACCGCCGCATCCTCGGTCACGTCGTAGAGGGTCGCACTCTCGTGCGCGGTGACCGCGGTCATGGCATGCACCGTGGCCAGCTCGGTCACCGACATCAGGTTGTTGGCCTGGGTGTACGCGAAAGCCGCAAGGAAATCTTGCCCGATCAAACCAAAGACCGGAATCGCGGCCGCAATGGTTGCCGCCTGGTTCGTGGCACCCGCAACGGCGACATCGGTGGCCATGACAGCGGAGGCATCTCCGTATCGGCGAAGGGCATCTGAAACAACAGAAAGTTCATTCATCGGAAACCTCAGCTGCCGGAAGACTATTAGTCCGTTACTCACTAATGTACCGGATCATCTGATCACTTACTCAGCGAAATTTCCGGAAGCCAGTCAGGGAAGTGCGAATTACGTCCGTGCAATCTCTTCTGTTGCTTCATGATTGAACGCAATAACAAGATCACCCCGCGCGGCGAACGCCCGGTGCGCGGCCCTTGCCGCGGTGGACACCAAGACCTGCTCGAACTCGCTCGGCGACATCCCCGACACTGCGCCCGACAGCTCGAGGTCACACAGCGCGCCGTTGCCGTCGACGACAGCCGTCACCACACCGCCCGGCGAGGTTTCGCGCACCCGGACGGCGGCCATCTGCTCGCCGAGTTCGCGGATCCGATTCAGCTGGCGGTGCGCACGCGCCTCCAGTTCGTCCATCGCGTCGCTCATATCGACCTCAACCAGCTCTCCGGCTCGACCTCGTACTCTTGTTCCTCGACCAGCTCCTGGCGCGCAACATCTTCCGGCTTCGGCAGCCCGGTCAGGGCGAGCACATCGCCGTGCAACCCCGCCGCCTCCAACTCGGCCCGGCGGGCCAGACCCGCCCGATTCGCTGCCTGTTTGCATAAGCGCAGGATCTCGCCGGCCAACTCCTTCGGATCCCGCCGCAGCTCGGCACGCTCGACGGTAACGGCGATCGGCAACCCTTGTTCGGTGGTCTCGACCGAAATCGAGCCGCTGCGTGACGTCGCTGTCGACATGGGCATCCCCCATCCGCTCGTCCTCTCCTAAAAGTCTACGACCGCCTACCGCCCGCGCACTCCCGTTCATCCTTGATAGCCCGCACCACCTCCGCGATTTCGGCATTGATCAATGCGGCCAGCCGCTTTTGGTCCACCGGCGGGTTCCCCACCGTGATCGCATACCTGCCATCGCCTTCGAGATCACGCCCACAACGCAGGCCGGACACCCGAACTACGTCCGATCGTCTCTTATCGCGCGCACCACGAAAGTGATTTCGGCGTTGATCTGCGCCGTGAGCTGTTTGGCATCGACGGGGATCGCGATCGGCGGTGTGTCCTGGGTGATCACGTATCGCCCGTCATCGGGCAGGTCACGCCACTCGAGGTAGCGCGCTACCCTGCCTCGCGGCCCGAAGCGCGAAATGCCTTGGCACACCTCGATGCCACCGACGGTGGCCGGCACCGTAGTCAAGAACCGTTGCGAGTGTGCGTCATCGGTGTCCTCGTGGGAGTCCCACAGACCGGATTCACCGTATCCGTGGTCCATCCCGTCGTGGTCCGGGGGCACTCGTAATGTGACGCGATTCTGTTTGCCCGCAGGAGCTTTCGGAAGCGCCGCGACCACAACATCCGCCAGCCTCAGCACATCGCATTCAGTGATCGTGAAGCCCTCGCTGTGATGGACGGTCCTGCCCGGCAATTGGGTGAGCAGGTAGCCGCGATCCTCCCTGCGCGCCGCAATCATGCGAATGCTGCCCTCGGGATTGTCGGGGTTCTTGCCGTCGATCCCTCGCACCAGGACGCTGAGGTCCGGCCGGGCGATATCCATCATCAGCTGCGGGACGGCCGGGTCGATCGTGTACCGCAGCCGCTCCCGGATGCGATGGAGTTCGCGCTGGTAGTCCTCCTCGAGCGGAATGTCGGTGGTGAAGACGAACGGACGCGGCATGACGTCCTCACGCATCTGCTCCCAGAGCACGACGAACTCGAGATCGGTGAATTTCCAGATACGGCTCATTTCTCGACTACCGGCCTGACGGCCAGTGGCGCGTCACCGATTGCCTCCTCCAGGTGCTCGGTGGAATCGAGGAATGCCGCACGCTTGTGGTTCTGGTTGCTATCGCCCGCACCGCGGCCCGCAGCGCCCGCCGCGCCAGGCGAACCGGGCGTACCTCCCATCGGGGAAGCAAGCCCCGACATCCGGCCTGCCGCGGATGCGGCCGGCGCGGCGGCGGCGGCGCGCGGGAAAAGCTTGGCGGTCTGGCTCAACTCCTTCGCCACCGGCGCGGCGCCGGCGCCTGCGCCCGCGCCACCGAGGCCACCGGGCTTGCCCGCCGACATCGCCGCGTTCTTGGCCGCCTCGAGCGCGGAAGCCGCCCCTGGCCCGAGGCCCGCCAGCCCGGGCACGCCCGCCATTGCCTGCTGCGCGGCCTGCTGTCCCGCCGACATCGCCTCCTGTGCAGCCTGCTGTCCCGCCGACATCGCCTCCTGCGCAGCCTGCTGTCCCGCCGACATCGCCTGCTGCGCGGCCTGCTGCGCGGTCTGCTGCGCCTGTTGCGTAGCCTGCTCCGCAGCCTGTTGCTGTTGTCGTTGGGCCGCCTCTTCCTGCTGCTTGCGCGCGGCCTCCTGCTGCTGGCGCTGGAACTCGGCCGACTCTTGTTGCTGCTGACGCCCCGCTTCCTGCTGCTCGCGCTGGTATTTCTCCGCTGCTTCCTGCTGCCTGCGCGTAGCCTCCCGCTGCTCACGCTCGAACTTCTCCTGCGCTTTGCGTTGCGCCTCGGCCCGTTCTTGCGCCTTCCGAGTGTCCGCGGCGCTCGGGCCCGGGCTTGTCGCACTCAACGTGGGCCGGGAGCCTGGACCGCTCGGGTAGGTCTGCTTAGTCAGATCCTGACCGGTCGGGTTGAACGGGTCGGCCGGAATGTCCTTGAACGACGCGTCCGGGTGCGCCAACAACGGGACCTGGCTAGCGGATTGCGGCAGCCCCGCGGCGTAGGTCTTCGCCATCCATTCCCGGTATTGCTGGAGCTGATCGGGAACGGTGTACGAGTAGCTCGATCCCGAGTAGTAAGGGCCGAAACCACTATTGGACATGGAGTAAGTCTGCTGACCCGGATTGTGCGGCGTCGTCGGCATGAAAAGCTGTGTCGAGTCCAACCAGCCGGAGGTGAGCATGAGATTGTCACCGATCAGGTTCATGCTCTGCTGCAAGGCGGGGACCGATGCCGCATAGGCCTTGATCGCAGCGACCATCATTTCCTTGGATGGCCCTTCCCATTGATCCGCGGTCACCGAGTCGATCCTGTTGAGAAAATCGGAGAACACTTGCTGGACCATTTCGGCCATCCATTTCCACCGACCCGACCAGTTAGCCGCACGCTGCACAGTCGTGTAGTTCTTGATGCTCTCACCAAGGGTGTACAGGGCTTCCCAGGGCTGACTGCCCGCGCTCTCCACCATGATCGTCGACGGCTCGAAGCCCTTGGCATTCTTGAGATTTTCGCTCGGCGGTTGAAAATGGACGTTGGGATCCTTCGAGTACGGCGGTTTCTCGGTAGCGATCGGCATCGGGGCACCTGGCAGCGCCGTCCCGATCTTCGACGGCTTGATGGCGTCGAACATCGCCTCGTTCTCGCGTTCCTTGGCGTCGAACTTCTTGCCGGCGGCGATGAAGGTATCGATCATGTCCTGCAGGATGCCGATGTGCTTGCCGAGGAGTTCCTTCAGCTCATCACCCTTGCCCGACAGCTTCTTCGTGAGGGCGATGCCGGACGGCATGTCGGCGAAAGGAACCGTGGTGGTGACCATTGTGGTCTGATTCTGCAAAGTGCGGATCTGACCGATTATGAGCGACGCCGCGTTGGCGAGATTGTAGGCAACTTCCTGCTCGAACTTGTATTTACCCTCCGCCGCCGCGGTCTTCAGTGCCGGCCATGGGTTGCCCGTCTTGATGGGGAGTTGCTGGCCGGGGACGACTGGGGGTTGTTCGTTGCCACCCATACATCACGCTCCTACTATCTCGGCAACACCTGGCACACCACGGTTACCGCTGTTGACCATTTTGGCACGAGTCCAGTAAGGCTGTCGCACTGCAGATTTCGTGCGGAAGGATCTTCAGCACCCGCCGTTCACCAGCTACCGACACCCACTGAACCGCATCTGACCGGAGGCCGACCATCCGGCGAATTGTTTTCGCGCTCTTCATCGGTTTCCGCTCTCATCCGCGAAGCGGTAGTACGTCGATCGGCTCGGCTGCACCAGAGCTCGCATGAAGCTCGGTCCTTCCGACGGAAGGACAACGCGCCGTTCGCTTTTCGAGAGCACTCCGTCGCGATAGTATTCGCGGGCCAGACTGCCCCACTCGTCGTCGATAATTCTCAGCGCCACTCCCGCGTCGGTGCTCCAGGTGAACTCGGCCACCTTCTCCGGGCGCAGGTCTTTGGCGTAGGTGTACAGCACAACTCGGGTCGGGGTCGATGATTCGCTCATCGGTCGGTCTCCTCTGTGCTGGGCGAGGTGGTCGGGTCCGCGGCGCGCGACCAGACCTCGAGGCCGTGACGGCGGCGGTCCTCCCTGGTGACGAAATCGTTGATGGTGCCGAGAAAGTCCTTCGAGCTCACGTAGTCGGCGGTTTCGTCGGCGGCGGTCGCGAAGGTGAGTTCGTTTAGCTTCATGCGTTGCGAGCCGCGCTCGATCAACAAGTGGGCGAAGTAGTTTCGGCGTGTCTTCCAATAGCGGACGGTCGCCTGGTCGTCGAGTTCGATGGCAGTGGCGCCACTCTGCACGACGTAGCCGGTGCGGTCGGCGTTCACCGAGAAGGCGACGAGTTTGCCGAGGCATTTGTCGATCAGTCCAGCTGTGGGCGCCGACGACGAGGCGGGGCGCAGCGTCCGCACGATACGTCCGGTTGCAGTGGCGTACTGAACCCATTCGAACCGGTTGTTGCGCGCCAGCCAGATCAGTTCGCCGTCCTCGGCCATTTACCGAACCCCCAGCAACTGGTTGATGCGGCGACTGGTCCGGCCCGCGGCGTTGATGATGTCCATCGGCGTCTTACCCTTCACGTCTCGGAGAAACTCGAACGTCGGACCAACCGGGGTCTCCGTAGTGTCGCATGTTCCGTCGCTCGGCCCATATGTTGAATATCCTCGGTGGCCTCGCCCTTGTCGTCAGCTTCATCGCGTTGGGCTGGTCGATGGCCCAGCGGGCTGTCGTCTCCGGGTCCTGTCCCGCCTCTACCCTTGCCAGTCCTTCGAGAGTGATACCGCGGGTGGCGTCCACATACTCTTGTCTGGCCGCGCCGATCGGCCCGAGCGTTCTGATCCGACGCCACCAACCGCCGGCGCAGCCCGCGAGGCCGAGCGGGTCGACCCAGCTGTGCGGATTGTGCACATATGCCGTGGCACTGTCCGGATTCGGCTCGACGCCGAGCGGATCAGGCGCGGTATAGGTCGCCGTTACCGGGTTGTAGTACCGGTGTCGGTTGTAGTGCAGACCGGTTTCCGGGTCGTGGAGTTGACCGGCGAATCGCAGCGCGGTCCCGGCGTGCCCGTTCCAGTGCGTCTGACCCCACAGCGTTGTCGACGCCCAACCCACGACCGACCCGGTGCCCGGGTCGAGCAGTTCAGTGGGAGCACCGGCCAGGTCGGTGACGATAGCGTGGAACGCGGTGTCGATGGTGGCCTGCGGTACCGCGCCGCCCGGCGCCACCGGAATCGGCGTCGGCCCGGTAGCGCGGGTGTACTGGGTGAGCGGCTCGTGGGTTTCGGGATGATGGGTCCAGCACCAGCTCGAGGTCGACGGCGGCGCGCCGGGTGCCTCGTTGTGCTGGAACACGAGATCGTCGCCATCCCAGCCGAAGATCACCGACTCCAGCACGTTCGCGGCGCGGTCGGTGTGGGTCTTGGACACGCGACGGCCCAATGGGTCGTAGCCGTAACGCCAGAAGGTGCCGTCAGGCGCGGACACCGTACGAATCTGACCCGTGGCGGTGTGGGTGAATTCGAAGACCTCGGGCTTGTGCGACAGGCGGCCGCGCACCACCCGGACGAGGCGCCCCGCCGCGTCGTACCAGAAGCGGCGTCTGCCCGATTCGGTGACGAGGGTGCCCGTCGAGAGCACCGGGCTCGGCATCGCGGACTCGTCGGAGGAGGCGCGGGTGAGCACACCGGCCGGGTCGTA
Source organism: Nocardia sp. NBC_00403 (assembly GCF_036046055.1). Taxonomy (NCBI): domain Bacteria; kingdom Bacillati; phylum Actinomycetota; class Actinomycetes; order Mycobacteriales; family Nocardiaceae; genus Nocardia; species Nocardia sp. NBC_00403. Next base: position 2,239,183 of record NZ_CP107939.1, on the reverse strand, counting down.
TCCGTACTGTTCGTCTGCCCCCGGCGACCGTTCCGCCGCCACTGCGGTCACCCGGCCGACCGAGTCGACGCCGAAATGTCGCGGGCCGCGCAGTAGGTCATCTGTACCAGTGGCGTAGCCGTCGGCGCGGTAGGTCCAGGTGCGTCCGGCGACGGTGCCAGTCGGGTTCTGCACGTGCTGGGCGATGATCCGGTCCCGGTTGTCATAGCGCCGAGTGATCCGGGCGGCGCCGATGCGGCGCGCGGTCTCGTTGCCGGTCGGGTCGTAGCCGAAGCGCAGTACGTCGCTCGGGCCGTGCCCGTCGTCGGTGGCGGCGGTGACCAATAAGCCGGTGTCGTCGTAGCCGAACATGGTGCGCCAGCCCAGCCCGGCGCCCGGCACCGCCCTGGTGTCGACGATCCGCTGGGTCCGCTTGCCCGCGCTGTCGTAGGCGCCGGCCACCGTGACGTCGTTGATCTGCTCGGTCAGTACCCGACCCGCCACGTCGCGGGTGATCCGTACCACCGCATCGCTATTGGCGGCCTCGACCAGATCGCCGTGCCGGTCGTAGCGGTAGACGGTCACGCCGTCGTCGGTGTGCTCCTCGGTGACCCGGCCCGCGACATCGAAGACGAAGCGGGTGGTCTGGCCGACGGCGTTGGTGGTGGACCGGACTCGGCCCGCCGAGTCATGGGCATACGTCGTGCGCGCGCCGTTGTAATCGATTTCGGCGACCACCCGGCCCGCACTGTCGTACTCGTAGTGCCACACCAGACCGGTCGGGTTGGTCACCGAGGTGATCTGCAACTGCGTGTCGTATCCGATGCGCAGGCGGGCGCCGTCCGGCCCGGTCACCTCGAGCGGCGAGTCCAGCACCGTGTAGGAGGTGGTGGCGGTGTTGCCTGCCTCGTCGGTGCGTGAAAGCTGGTTGCCCTCCGCGTCATAGGTCCAGGTGACCGTGGTGCCGTCAGGATTGCGCTGCGTCAGCGGTCTGCCGTCGACGCTCCACGTGTGGGTGGTGGTGCGTCCGAGCGGGTCGGTGACCGATCGAATGCGGCCGAACCCGTCGCGCTCATAGGTCCAGGTGCGCTCGCCTGGAGCGGTGACCCGCACCGGGAGTCCGGCCGCATCACAGTCGACCGTGGTGCCGAGGCCGGTCGGATCGATAACCCGGCGCAACATGGAACCTGTGGCGCGGTAATCGTATTCGTAGCGAGTGCGGGATCCGTCCGGGCCGGTGACGGCTGTGGTGTTGCCGACGGCGTCCGAATCGTATGTCCAGGTTCGACCGCCGGGGCCGGTCTCGGAGCGCGACTCACCCCAGGCGCCTCGGGTGACCCGCGTCACCGCGCCGTCGGGTCCGGTGACGGCGGTGACCAGGCCGAAGAGGTCGCGCTCGTAAGTCACCGACGCTCCGGTCGGATCGACCTGGCGCACCAGGTGGTGCGTGGCGTCGCGCTCGAAGGTGCGCACACCGCCCGGGGACGCGACCTGCCACACATCACCGTTGGCGTCGGTGCGGAAGATCAGCACGCGGATGTGGCCGAAGATCGGATCGTCGCGCACCACGGACCGGTTGGCGACCGCGCGCGGACCGACCGCCTGGATCTCCCCGACAACCGGCATCGCCTGCAGCGCGTCCAGGGCGGCCTCGACATCGAAGGGCTGCGGCGCGCCGGATATGTGCGAATCATCGAGGGGGCGAACAGTTTCGATCAGTGCCGCCCAGCGCCCGCCGGATGCGGCATCGGGGGCTCTGTCCGCGCCGTACGCATAGGCGTTGGCGTATACACCGCCGGTGCCGATCTGCGCCACGCAGCGCCCCTCGGCGTCGTACCGGTGGTGGTAGGACACGCCGTTGCGATCGGTCCACGAGGTCAGCCGCTGAGCGTCGTCGTAGGTATAGCGCAGCTCTTCCCCTGCGGCGTCGGCCACTGCGAGCAGCTCACCGACACTCGAATACCGGTACCCGGCCACCGGAATCGTCTCGCCCGCTGATTCCAGCGACAGCCCCGACACCCAGCCGGTGCCAGGGCCGGCCGACACCCGCAAGACCTCACCGCTCGAATGACGCACCGCCGCAACGAGACCCGCGTCGCCATACTCGAAGCTCAGGTCCTGACCGCCCCGATGCCGCAACGCAGCAATCGGGGCGACCGCCGCATGTTCGACGGCGACGAATTCCCGGATGACGCCTGCCGCCAGGTCCCGCACCCGGTAACGTCCGTCGGCCAACGACAGCGGACGCCGCGGCCCGGATTCCGGAAACACCTCCGCACCACCGGGTTCCGGATGCGGATAGCTCAGCACCGCGCCATCCGCACACACCAGCACGACACCCTCGGCATCGAATTCCAGCCGCTCGTCCAGCGTCGACAGCCACCCAGGTCCGAAGTGCCTACCCAACCGCAGTGACGACAGATGGATGCGCCGCAGCTCCAGCGGCAGCACACCCGCGGTCCGCAGATCGTTACTCTCCAAGAGCACCGCGCCCGAGGACATGTCGACCGGCTCACCGTCGGTGCACCGATCCGGCCCGGGCACCGCGGCCGCGGCCCCGGTCGCCACCTCGCGCCCGCTCATCGGAGCAACAATCGGACCGCCACCCGGATCGGATTCGGATGCGGCAGTGTCCGCGGGGGATTCCGGCTCGGCCGCAACCGTAGCTACCGCGCGATTCGGGTCCGGGTCGGTACCGTGGTCGGGCGAATTAACAACCGTGGCTCGGTCCGTGCCGTGCTGCGGCAGGTCGGCAGGGCGGGCGCCGATGTGGTTGCCCACGCGGGCGTGGACCAGCAACAGATCGTGGAGCAGTTCCTCGCCCTCGGTGACCTCCGCATCCGGGTACTCGAGCGCGGCATACGATTCCGCCAGCGCCTCCCGCGGCCGGTAGTTCCTGTGCTCGTCGAAGCAATACTTACTGAACTGCTGGCGCAACCAGATCTCGTACTCGTCCGTCCAATCGGCGTCGGGGTCCGCGTCGGCCTGGTAGGTGCGCCCGTAGTACTCGAACAGCGCGAAGCTCGCCTCGTCTCCGGCCCGGAGCCCGCCCGCGTGCTCCATGGCGTGGCCGAATTCGTGCACGATATTGCCGTACACCGGCCGATCCGGTGGACCCACATGGAATTCGGCCGCCACGTCCGCCTCCCATGCCTGCCGCAGCGCCTCGGGATCGGTGGCGAATCGCAGATTCAGGGTGATCGCCTTGGTACGAACTCGGCCGTTCTCGATGATCCATTCGGCCTCGGCGACCTGATTCGGATCCTCCAGTGCACCGATGCGCACGATCTCCAGATCGATCTCGTGGTGCGCGTCCAGCTGATCACGGACCGCCCTGGCGAATTCACGGGCCGACTCGACATCCACACCGGCGAGATCGAATCCCTCGACCGTGACACCGTGGGCGGCCGTCAGTACCGCGGCCACCTCAGACGCCGAGTGGCAGCGCGCGAAGTCGTCGGCGGGTCTGCTCGGCGCGACGTATTCCACCGGTTCCGACCCGGGCGGTGCGGCCTGCGGCTGCGGGTCCGCCGAATCAGGCACGGCCGCAGCAGATTCCACCGAACCGGGGTCGGAGGCATCGGGCCCGCCGGTGACCGTGGCGTCTCGACCGGTGGCCGCGTTGCCGTCGCCGCCGGGGTCGAGAGGCATGAGTACACCCGCCGCGAGCTTGGACCCGCTCAGATCGAGCCATGCTTCGCCGGTGATGTTGCCGCGCAGCTGGATCTCACGCAGCCGGTCCAGCGCGCCATCGATAGCGGTGCCTTCGATCTGGAGCCCCGCCAACATTGCCTCCAGCCGCGCCGGATCCAGGGCACGGACCGCGTCCAGCACTGCCGGATCGAGCTCCTTGTTCACCATGTGCGCGACGAACTCGGAATGAATCAGATGTCGCAGCCGCGGATCCGCCCGGGACTCGGGATCCGGCACGGGCGTGAAGGATTCACGATCCACCGGGAAGGTGTAGCCGTGGTCGATCGGAATCACCCGGACTGCACCGGATTCGTCGGTGCGGGTCAGCCAGTTCCGCTTGGGGCGGTCGTGCGATCCGGCGATGTAGTCCAGCACCGCCATCATGCTGCGTTCGGTCAGCGTGTACTGGTCGACCGGCCGCGCCGGGTCGGTGGCCGCGGCGAACTCCATCAGCGAGCCCGTGCCCTCCGGGCCGTCCCACAGCGTGGTCGTCGGGACCAGATCGAATCCGAGCAGGTCGTCCAGGCGTGCGAAGGCCACGTCGCGGACCGCCATGCCGGTCGGGGGCAGGTTCATGCCGTCGGTCCACTGGCCGTCCTCGGGCTTGTACACCCAGACGCTGTCGTCCGAGAATCGCACGCGCAGCACCACATTGAGCTGGTCGAAGTCACCGATCCGGCCGGCGGTCTCGCCGTAGCCCAGTTCGTGCGCCGCGGCCTCGCGCTCGCTCATCGTCTCGCCGTCGGGAATCGAGGCGAAGGCAGAACCCACCTGGCCCGGCGCGCCGAGCCCCGGCCAGGCCGTGCCGGTGATCCGGCCGTTGTCCTGTATCTCGGTCAGCCTGGCTACCGCGGCGTCGATCGCGGGCTGTTCGACACCGAACTCCTGTAGCAACTCGGCAAGACGGCCTGGCTCGAACGCCCTGATCTTTTCCAACACAGTCGGATCCAGCCGCTGGCCGAACGCGTCCACCACGAACGGCGACCGGATCCGACCGATCCTGGACCCGCGCTCGTCGCCCTCGTCGATGAAAGTGAACGATTCCGGCCCTTCGGGCAGCACATCTGGGTTGTCGAAGAGCAGCAACCGCTTCGGCGCGTCGGGTTGGCCGGACGTCGCGGGCAGCGTGCCCCAATTGGTCGGGTTCCGGTCGATGTGCCCGAACACATAGTCCAGCACCGCCGCCATGTGCCGCTGCTCGATCGGATATTCCCGGACCGGGAGTCGTGGGCTGTGCGGAATGAACTCGCTCAGGGATCCGCGGCCGTGCGGCCCTTCCCACAGCTGCGCGCGCGGCACCAGACCCGCCCCGATCATCCGGTCGAACTCCGACATCGCGACCTCACGCGTCGCAAGACCCGTGCGCGGGATGCCGACGAAGTCGGCTTCGTCCGCGTCGAGTTCGGTCCGGTAGACCCGCAGCGTCCCATCTTCGAACTCGATGCGGAAGACATTGCCGAACTCCCCGAGGGGAGATTCGGACACCACCGGACCCCACGCCGCAAGTTCGGCCGCACTCACCTGCCACGGCCCGTTGTCGGAAGCATCACCCTGTCCCGGCTGCTGCGAGCGCACGGCCTCGACCGACGCCTCCGGTGCGGGGCTCCGTTCGGCGGGCCCGCCCGGTCGCTCGGGGCCGATTGCCGGCGTCCGGTGTCCGCCCGAATCCGGTTGGCCGAAGCCGGAATCCAGCTCGACCTCGATGAAGCGAGGGCGATACTTCGTGACGTCGGCGACGACGGCGTCAGGGACGAGGCTGTTGACGTTGTAGCTGATGATCAGCTTGTCGCCGTCGCGGAGTTCGGGGTGCTCGTGGGCGTTGTAGACGATGACGTTCGCATCGCCGTAACTGCCGTTGGGCCCTGGCTCCGGGGTCCGGTATAGCACCGTCCGGTCGGTGAACGGACCTGTCGGTGAATCCGCGACGTAGGCAACGATTTCGGTGCTGAACGCAACGGTCGTGTCCTGGGTGATCAGCAAATAGCGTCCCCGCCATGGGGTCACGCTGTACTCGTTGGCGACCCCGGGCATGATCGGTGCGGATTCGGTTTCACTGCTGGTCCACCCGGTACCGTCGAAGTACTCCCACACCCCGGTGAGATCATCGCCGTCGACCCTGGCCACGTGCATATGCTTGGTCGGCCCGGACTCCTTCATCCCGTGGATATAGGTATGGGTGCCGTCGAACTCCACCCACGACGCCCAGTTGACGCCGCTCTCGGACGGCATCGGCGTGCGGCTGACCTGGGTGAGATCGTCCGCGTCGAAGCGGGCCAGCAGGTTGTCGCGGAAGGCGAAGTCCCACATGCCGCTTCCGGTCCGGCCGAATCCGACGAACATGACGTTCACCGTCGATCCGGCGACGAATCCGCCGCCGAGCCAATAGAAGCCGCCCTCGGTGTCCTGCACCACCGCCTCCGGCGCGGCCGGAGTGCCGCCGTGCACGGTGGACAGTTGCCCGTTGTCGTCGACCACGAAGGTGTTGTTGACGAACGCGCCGTCCGCGGGGCGCGAGCCGTCCGGATCGACCGCTCCGAGAAAGGTGTCGGAGAACATCCACAGGTGCCTGCCGTCGGGCAGGCGCCGGGAGTACGTGCTGTCGGCGCCGGTCCAACCGCCGCCGGTGTCGCCGTAGTCGTTGAACATGTTGTCGAGGTCAGTTCGCGGGATGACGCGTACCACGCGGAACTCGTCGCCATCCCGGCTGCTGCCGATCCGAGAGATCGGCTGCGCGGCCGCGTCCTGGCCGTGGATATCACTGGAGCGCAGCGGATTTCCTTCGGCATCGAAGACGATGCCGGACACCGAGGCCACATTCGGACCCGACTCGCCCCATTGGTACGGACGCCAGGCTCCCTCGTTGGGGTCACGCACCATGATCGTGCCGCCACGGTTGGCCATCACGTAGGCATGCGCACCGACTTCGTCGGCGGTGAACTGCCCGTGGTACTGGTCCACCATGAGGACCACCCGGGCCGGATCGTTCTCGTCGAGCAGCCGGGCCGCCACCTCATCGCGCGAGGTGAAGCTCTGCAGCCGACCGCCCGCGTAGCCTTCCAGCGCGGCTCCGGATAGCCCGGACAGGCCGATGTCGCCGATCGGCACCCGGGCCACCGTGCTGCCGGTCTCATCGATCACTATCTGAATCGACTCGGGCGCACAGGTATTCGGGTTCTCGACCGATGCGGTGTCGGGGCCGAAGCCGAACCGGCCCATGACCCGCCGCAGCACTGAGCCGGGACGGTCGGCATCGGCGTCCACCGTCGGCCGGCTCTCGTTCCCGGTGGTTTCCGCGGCGACGAGGAGGCCGCGGTCGAGATCGGACAGTTCCAGATCCAGCCACGCCTTGCCGGTGATCTTTCCGTTGACCTGGATCTCGTCGAGTCTGCGCAAGGCGGCGTCGATGGCCGGGCGTTCCAGCCCGAGCTCGGTCAGCATCATCTCCAGCTGTGCCGGTCCTAGACCACGCACCTTGGCGAGCACCTCGCGCGGCAGGGTGCGGCCCAACGCGTCGGCGACGAACACCGACCGGAAGCCGAGGCGCTCCAATGGAGTCGCATCCGCCGGAAAATTCACGGCGTCTTCAGTGAAGGAGAGTCGATCGACGGGGAAGGTCTCGCCGTGGTCGAACGGAACCACCCGCCCGGTGCGGTCGGTGAAGAAGTTGCGGGTGTGTCGGTCGCTGGCCCCGGAGATGTAGTCCAGCACCGCCAGCATGGCCCGATCCGCCTTGGAGTACTTGCCGACCTCCTGACCGGGGGTGACGTCCGCGGCGAACGCCATCAGGGAGCCCGTGCCCAGATCGCCGCGCCACAGCGTGGTGGTCGGCACCAGACCGAAGCCGAGCAGCTGATCGAGGCGGTAGACCGCGACCTCGCGAGGCGCCATGGCCGAGGGCGGAATCACACTGCCGTACACCGGTTCTCCGACGACCGGTTTGTACACCCACACGCTGTTGTCGCCGAACTGCACCCGGAACACTTCGTTCACGTGCTCGTAGCGCCCGAGCGGTTCGGGCCGGCCGACGACCGGGCCCAGGTCGTGCACGGCTTGTTCGGCCGGGTTCATGGGCGCGGATGGCGCCACCACACCAGGCGGTGGCCGTCGCACGTCGTGGATGTCGCCGGTCCAGGCCGAGCCGGTGATCTTGCCCGCGGTTCGGATCTCGGTGAGTCGGGCGACGGCGCCGTCGATGGCCTCTCGCTCCAAGCCGAGATCGGCGAGCACCTGTGCCAGCCGGGCCGGGTCGAGCGCCCTGACCTTGGCCAGCACCCCGGGATCGAGCGCCCGGTTCAACGCGTCGGCGACAAAGCTGGAGCGAATTCCGGTGGTGTCATTGCGATCCGGGAACATGTACCCGTTGTCGATGGCAACGAATGTGCCGCCGGTGGACTCGAGGTAGTTGCTCCAGCTGCGATCACGGTTGGCGCCGATGTAGTCCAGTACCGCCATCATGTCCCGATCGGCCTGGGTGTAGTCGGCCAGCGGGCGGCCCCACGGACGGGAGGAGACGAACTGCTGCAACGATCCAGCGCCTCGAGGGCCGTCGAACAGTGTGGTGGGCGGGACCAATCCGAAGTCGAGCAGCGCATCCAGCGCATAAGCGCCGACCTCGCGGACCGCCGCGCCCGAGGGTGGAACATGGACCGGCGTCACGGATTCGCCCGAGGCCGGTTTGTATACCCACGAAGTGCCGTCCGAGAAGTTCAGTTTCATGGCCTCGTTGGCATGGCGCAGCTGCCCAAGAGATTCCGGGGAACCGAGCACCGGGCCCTTCGCCCGCAGCGCCTCGTCGACAGCGATCCACGGCGGCGGTTGCGATACGCCCTCATCGATCTCGAACCAGATGGTCTTGCCCTGGCCAGGACCGTGCGGGTCGATATCCCAGTCGCCGGCGAACTCGTCGAGCAGCGCAAGACCGCTCGCATCGGACTCCCCCGCCTCGGGAACCTCCGGGACCACTTCGCTTCTATCGAAGACCTCCACTCGCACCCGTCGATGCCCCGCGTCGTCGGTCACCAGCACGACGAACAGACCGTCACTATCCGTGTGCTGCAGGACATTTCGCACCAATGCCGCGGTCATCAGTGCCGCGTCGTCGACCTGGTCCTGATCCGCCCAGTCCCCCATCGCCTCCCGGACCAGCCGCTGCGCCTCCGCGACGCGCAGCGGATCGCCCTGCACGATGTCCATTTCGGCGTGGCCCGCATGGTCGCTGATTTCGGGAGGCAGCCCCGCCGATTCCCGGTGCCCGCCCAGATCGGGCCACGCCTCGGCAGTGACCGCACCATGGCGCTGGATCTCGGCGAGCCGGCTCAACGCCCCATCGATCGCCTGCTGTTCGATCCCGAGGGATTCGAGCATGACGGCCAGTTGCGCCGGATCCAGTGCCAGCACCTGTGCCAACACCGAGGGCTGGAGCCGACGGTTCAACCCCTCCTCGACGAACACCGTCGCGGTGCCGGCGACCCGTTGCCCGTCGGGAGCGATGAAGATGAAGGAGTCCCGGTTCACCGGGAAGGAGTAGTCGTTGTCGATCGGCACCAGCACACGTAGCGGCTCGCCCGCATCGGTCTCGGCCCACCGCGTGTACCAGTTTCCGCCATGGCGGTCGGAGTTTCCGGCGATGTAGTCGAGGACCAGCAGCTGATCTTGCTGGATCGCACTGTATTCGCTCGTAGGTTCTCCGGGATGCAGATCCGGCACGAAGGTGATCAGCGATCCCTCGCCCGCACTGCCCTCATACAGCGTGGTCGTCGGAACCAGGCCGAAGCCGAGCAGTTCGTCGAGACGCGAGAAGGCGACGGCCCGCACCGGCATCCCCGACGGCGGGATATCGATGCCCCATTCCAGCGCCGCTTCGGTCGCGTCGGGCTTGTATACCCCGAGACGATCCGATCCGAAGTCCACCCGGAACGCGGGGAAAGTGGTGCGTTCGCCGAGCTCGCCCTCGACTCCGCGACCCCAATCCCGCATCCGCTGTTCGGCGGAGCTCGGCTGCCACTGCGGCTGTGGCAGACCGATACCGACCTCGGGCCGGTGCGGACTCGGCGCGAACCGGTCGACCGGGCGAGCGGCACGTTCGTCGACGTTGAAGAGAATGCCGTGCGTAGCGAGCACGCCCTTCGGCAGCAGGTTGCGCCGGAACTTCTGCGGTGATTCGCCGAGAGTCTTGTCGTACACCATCACCTGCCCGTCCTGATAAGACAGGACGTAGGCGTGCGCGCCGACACCGTGCTCGTCGACCAAACCGCGGTACTCGTCGACAACGAGCATTGTCGCGCCGTTGCCCATTCGCTTCAGCATCGCGGCGATCCGCGCGGGCGAGTCGTACATCTGCAGCCGCCCGCCCGCAGCCGCTTCCAGCTCGGCGGCGGTCATACCGTTCGGGCCGACCTCCCCGATCGGTACCCGCACATCGGCGTTCGGCAGCAGCTCGGCGATCGTCCGTACGGAATCCGGACCGCACTCCGCGCTGCGGACCTGGTCACCGCGCCGCTGCAGTGGCCAGCGGCGCCGTGGGGTCGACTGCGGCTCCTGATGCGGGACCCGGCCGTCCGCGGTCGAGATCGCCCGCGCCGGACGTTGTTCGGCAGCGCCGCGCGTGTCGGTGCTGCCGAACTCGACGGCAGTGCGTCCACTCTCCGGATCGTTCGGCATGTTGACCTGGCGCTGCCGCCAGTTCGGGTCGGCGAGGCCCGGGCGGCGCCGAGCCCGGATCATGTCCTGTGGTCGCTCCGCTGCCAGCAGGGCAGCGTTGCGCAGCGACTCCGGCACGGTGGTTCGGGCCGCGTCCAGGTATTTGAAGTAGGCCCGATGCTGATCGAATCCCGCCATGCCCGAGGGGAATTCGGCGGTGACACGCACACCGTCGAAGACCCGCGTCGAGGGATCGAGTCCCTGGCCACGGCCGGCGAACCGGCCGTTGCGATCGGGGATATCCGAACCCGTCCAGGTGACTGGATCCCCCGATGACGATGCGACATACACCGGGATACCGAAGTCGGCGGCGCGGCGCATCGGGCCGACACCGGGTGATCCGAGCAACATCACCGCCTCCACCACACCGACGAACCGACCGTGCTCGCCCGCGTAACTGGTTGTCACCGAGCCGTAGCTGTGTGCGAAGAGGTAGTTGCGCGGCATCGTGGCGGTCTCGGACCTGGTCGCCTGGTACTGGCGGGTCGCGCGGTAGGCCGCCATGTCCCTGCGCAGAATCCGCGCACCCGTCTTGGCCGGTTCCGTGCTGACCGTATCCAGCACGATCCGGCCGCCGTTGGGCGCGTCGTAACCGATCCAAATGGCCGTCGCCACCCGCAGATCCGGATTCATCCTGGTGGTCAGCTCGTACATGTCGACCGCGCTGCGCAGGTTGCCGGGCAGTTTGAGCATTGTGGTGGTGATGCCTGGCACGATCCACGACACCGACTGGGCGGTGTCCACCGCACCGACGGCTACCACCGCGCGCCCGGTCCCGCCGAATTCCGTTCGGTCGTAGGACAATACGTGCACCGGCGGGTGGTCGGCCAGCTGTGCGGCGCGCGCGTCGGCCTCGGCGAGTGCGGCTCTGGTGGCCACCAGATTGCGCAGCTGCTGCATCTCCGCCGCGGTCAAACGGCCTTGGGGCCCGAGCCCGGGCTGGGGCCTGCGAGCCAGGAATGCATCGAAGTCGCGGGTGATCTGCAGTCGATTGGCCTCGTCCCGGAACTCCGCAGGGATCCCGTCGGAATTGCCGACCTGGAACGGGTGCGCGCGCACCAGCGCGGCGCGCTCCTCGGGACCCAGCTGTTCGTGCCACCAGCGCGCGATGCGCTCGGCATGTGCTCGGGCCTGGTCTTCGATGGTCACGTCCGTGTCGACGTAGTCGGCAGGTTGGAGCAGCGCGGGCACGGCCCCTGGCTCCAGCTTGTCGAGCGCGGTGCGGGCGAGGGCGAGCTGCGCGGCCGACGGCGCAACTACCGCGGTCTGGGCGGCGGCCGGATCGACCGGCACCACAACGTCGCGGCCGAGGAACTGGACCGTTTCCCGCGTGCCCGGACGGTGCGCGTCAGTGGTCACCGTCTCGCCCAGACCTGCGCCGATACGAGCCAGGTTGTCCAGCGCCCGCGTCGGTGTTGTCCGGCTGCCGTCGGTGAACGCGTAGTACTGGTGGCGTTCGGCGAGCACACTCGCGAACCGCGGGTCGACGGGGAACTCCGAGGCCACCCGGACCGCACCGAACGCCGCCGTCGCCGGGTCGACGCCGAGCAGTTCGGCGGCATGTGGCCCGGCGACCTGAGTCGGTGTGTCGGCACCACGCCAGGTGAGTCGATCGGAGGACGCGGTCAGCACGAACACCCGGCCCGGACCCAGCCGAAACTGCCCGGCTTCGGTGATCGGGCCGACGCCGGGCGAACCGATCAAGGTAACGTCGGCAACCTGGCCGGCCAAACGGCCGTCGACCCCGGCGAATCCGACTGTGGTCGAGCCGTATCCGTGCCCGATCAGATGGATGTCCGGCAGACCGGCGCCGCCCAGCCGACGAGAAGCGTTGAAGGCCGCGATATCTCGCAGTAGTCGATGCCCACCATCAAGGGCTGGATCGGCCCTCGAATACTCCGACCACATGGCGTCACCGCTCGGCGGGTCGTAGCCGAGCCACATGATCGAAGCCACCGCGGCGTCGGGGGCGGTGCGTGCGGTCACGTCGTAGTGGTTGCGGGCCGCGTCCAGACTCTGGCTCATCGACCGGACGGTGGCGGCAAGCCCGGGCACATGCCAGGAGACATGCGCGGCGCTGTCGACGTCACCGAAAGCGATCACCGCGCGGCCATCGCCGTGGAAGGCCCTCGGATCGAAGGCAAGTAGTTGCGCCGGTGGAGACCCGAGAAGTCCGGCCGCGTCACGATCGGCGCGGGCAAGCAGCTCGGTCATGGCGGTGAGGTTGCGCAGCAGGCCCACGTCGCCCGAGTCGAGGTTGCCGAGCAGCGCCCGGACAGCGCGGTCGTTCAGGTCCGCAACCCGCGTCGAAGAATTCAGTGGCACAGCGTCGTTCGTGAAGAGCAACTGGCGCAACAGCTGGAACTCCGGCCTGCCGAGATTCCGGGGCCGATTCACGATGCGGTCCATGAGCTGTGGGACCCCCGCGATGCGGTCACCCAGTTCGCGCCAGGCGCGCCGATGTGCCAGGCGGTTCGCCTCGTCGCGCACCTCGGCGGGAATACCGTCGGTGGCACCGATGATCTGCGGATACACCCGAATCAGCGCGTCCCGATGCGCCGGGCTCATCGATTCCCACACCTGCCGGTTCTCGGTGGCGCGGGCCTGCGCCTCGGCCACCGCCGTGTCCGCCGAGTATTCGCCGTGCCGCAGCCTGCGCGCGGACTCGCCCGCCTCGAACATGTCGAGTGCGCGATCAGCCAGCCGCACATCGCTCTCGCCGAACCCGAGGTCGTGCGGGAGCAGCCTGCCTTCGGCGGGGGCGGGCACGGCTCGGCCGCGGTGCGTCATGACCTCGCGGACCCGATCGGGGAAATCGGAGACGATGGCATCGACGCCGAGCTCGATGAGCCGGTGCATATCGGCCGGGTCGTTGACCGTCCACACCGAGACCCGCAAGCCCGCCTGCTCGGCCTGCGCCATGAACGCCTCGGCGACCATCGACCGCTCCGGCGACAGGATGGTCGCACCCGCGTCCCGCGCCGCGGCAGCGAGATCAGCGCCCGGAGTTCGCGGCGTACCGGTGGCCTTGGCCCACCACATCCTGGCCTTGGCCGACCGCGAGATTCCGGGATCGCGACCCAGCCACGACTCGGTCGCCGTGCGCGCGCTGACCAGCGCGACCCGCTCGACATTCGGAGCCAGTTCCGCGGCGTAGGTCAGTACCCGCCAATCGAATCCGAGAATCCGGAAGTCGACACCGTGCCCGTTCAGCGTCTCGACGGTCGCCGCGACCAGTTGCCGGACATCGGCGTCGGTCCAGGACGGGTCGGTCTTGATCTCGACCGCGAGCGTTCCGCTCCAACCCATTTCGACTGGGAGCCGGGCCACCTCAGCGAGCGTGGGAACCCTGGTTCCGGACGTCGCGGCCTGGGTGTCGGCGAAATCCGGATGGGTGACACCGGCATCGAGGGTGCGCACCTGAGCCGCGGTGAGTTCGCGAATCGGTGTGCCCACGTAGGGGTATCGCGGATCGCCGGGTGTCGCGGGTCCGGTGTCGCGGACCGTGTGCGAGTCGATCCGTTGCTCGTGATGGATAACCGGAACACCATCCGCGGTCAAGCCGACGTCCAATTCGATGACGTCGACGCCGAGCCGCATGGCCGCCTCGAACCCGGGCAGGGTGTTCTCCGCCCAGAGCCCACGACCACCGCGATGCCCCTGCACTTCCGGGCCGACCGGTTGGTCGACCGGGCCGTCCACCGGCCGGTAGCCCTGCGTCCCATCGTCGATATGCGCTGTCGCCGCCGGGTCGATCTTGGCGATCCCACGGATCACTCGGCGCAGCACGCCCGCGTCCGCGATGCCGGGACGATGCAGTTCGGGGGTCACGGTGTCGCCGAAACCGGCGGCGATTCGGCCGAAGTTCTCCAGCGCCTCGGTCGGCTTGGTCCGGCTCGGGTCGAGATAGTCGTAGTACTGGGTGTGGTGGCGGCGCGGGTCGGCGAATTCGGCGGTGTCCGGGTATTGGGCGACAACCCGGCGCGCGCCGAAGGCCTCGATGGCCGGATCGACGCCGATGCCGAGGAAGCGCGACCACCGCCCGGTCCGGTTGCCCCCAACCCAGGTGACCTTGTCGCGGGACATCGACGCCACGAAAACGTTGTCCCCGATGCCGAATTCGCCCGCATGGCCGACCGGACCCGCGCCGGGCGAGGCAGCCAGCGTAATCGTCGACACCTCCGGCGCGAGACGACCCACGCTGCCGGCATAGCTCGTCGTCGTCGAGCCGTAACTGTGTCCGAACACATGGTTGACCGGGTGCGCGGGCAGGCCGTCGCTGCGTACCTCGCGAGAGGCGTTGAAAGCGGCGATATCTCGCGCCAGCCACTCCCCGCCCTGCCGGGCCGGGCCGGTCCGGAACGCTGTCGCGTATCCGGCCGGCGCGTCGTAGCCGAGCCAGGCGATCGAGGCAACTCGCAGGCTCGGGTTCTTGCGAGAAGTGACCTCGTAGTGGTTACGGGCGAACTCCGCGTTCCAGCCCAACTTGCCGAGATCGGTCTTGATCCCGGGCACATGCCAGGACACCGAATCGGCGCCGTCTACATCGCCGAACGCCAGCACCGCGCGACCCTTGCCGTCGAATGCCACGGCGTCGTAGGACAGCACGTGCACCGACGGCGTCGGCAGATCGGCGTCGACCTCGGTCGCGTACCGGTCGGCATCGGCCAGCCCGGCGCTGGTCACCTCCAGGTTTCGCAGCTGTTGCCGTTGCGCTGTGGTCAGTTCCTGCTCGGGAATTGCCTGTAGCGCAGCCAGATCCCGGGCAATGGCCGACCGGTTCGCTGCGTTACGCACGGTGGCGGGGAGGCCGTCGGCATTGCCGATCTGGTGTGGGTGCACCGCGATCAGTGCGGCCTGCTCGGTGCCGTCGAGCGCACCCCACCAGCGTGCGTTCGCGGCCGCCCGGTCCCGAGCCGACGCCATGGTGTCGGCGTCGACGTAGTCGGTGTGCAGCAGGCGTTCCGGCGTCGCACCGGGCGCGCGCTTGTCGAGGGCGGCCTGCGCGAGTTCTTCGTCGGTGCGCGGGCGCGGCTGCACCGCCTGCGCGCCGTCGCTGTCGGGCTGCCCGCCATCACTCGGGTCACGGGGCACTGGTGCCGGGGGCTGTTCATCTGGACCTTCGACCGGGCCGGGCACTTGACGGCCGCGATGAGTCATGACCTCGCGCAGGCGATCCGGGAAGTCGGTCACGATGCCATCGACGCCGAGTTCGATGAGCCGGTGCATATCGGCCGGGTCGTTCACCGTCCACACCGCGACCGCCAAGCTCGCCGCGCGGGCTTGCGCGATCAGCGACTCGGTGACCATCGAGCGCTCCGGCGACAGAATCGTCGCGCCCGCGTCACGCGCCGCGGCCGCGAGATCGCCACCGGAATCGCGCGGCGTGCCGGTCGCCTGCGCCCAGAGCATGCGCGCCCGGCCGAACCGGGAGATGCCCGGGTCGCGGCCCAGCCACGATTCGGTCGCCGTGCGCGCGCTGACCAATGCGACCCGCTCGACATTCGGAGCCAGTTCCGCGGCGTAGGTCAGTACCCGCCAATCGAATCCGAGAATCCGGAAGTCGACACTGTGCTGTCGCAGCACCGCGATGCCGGCTTCCACCAACTGCCGGACGTCGGCGTCGGTCCAGGACGGGTCGGTCTTGATCTCCAGCGCCAGCGTTCCGCCCCAGCCGATTCGGCCGGCCAGCGCGGCCACCTGATCGAGCGTCGGAATCGGAGTGCCCACCTCGGCGATTTGGGTGTCGGCGAATTTCGGATTCACCACCCCGGCGTCGAGGGTCTGCACCTGGGCGAGAGTGAGTTCGCGAATCGGCTTGCCCACGTATGGGTGCTGCGGATCTTCCGGCGTTGCCGCAGTGGTGTCACGCACGGTGTGCGAGTCGATCCGTTGCTCGTGATGGATGACCGGAACACCGTCCACGGTCAAGCCCGCGTCCAGTTCGATCACGTCGACACCGAGCCGCATGGCCGCCTCGAACCCCGGCAGGGTGTTCTCCGCCCAGCGTCCGCGACCGCCGCGATGCCCCTGCACTTCCGGGCCGACCGGCTGGTCGACCGGGCCATCCACCGGCCGATGGCCGTGCGTGCCGTCGTCGATCCCGGCCGTGGCGGCCGGATCGTTCTTCGGCACCTTGCCGAACAACACGCGCCGGAAGACATTCGCGTCATCGGCGCCGGGCCGATGCGTCTCCAGCGTCACGGTGTCGCCGAGACCGGCGGCAATCCTGCCGAAGTTCTCCAGCGCTTCTGTCGGACTTGTCCGGCTCGCATCGATGTAGTCGTAGTACTGCGTGTGATGGCGGCGTGGGTCGGCGAATTCGGCGGTGTCCGGGTACTGGGCGACAACCCGGCGCGCACCGAACGCCTCGATCGACGGGTCGATCCCGACCCCGAGGAACCGGGACCACCGACCTGGCCGGTTGCCACCCACCCAGGTGACCTTGTCCGTCGACATCGATGCCACGAAAACGTTGTCCCCGATGCCGAATTCGCGTGCCTGCCCGACTGGACCAGCACCGGGCGAGGCGGCCAGCGTGATCGACGCGACCTCCGGCGCCAGCCGACCCGCGCCACCGGCGTAACTCGTCGTCGTCGAACCGTAGCTGTGCCCGAACACATGGTTTTTCGGCCGGCCCGGCCCACCATCGGGAACCCTGGCCGCACGGGAAGCGTTGAGTGCGCTGATATCCCGGGCCAGCCACGCCCCGCCCTGCTCGGCAGGACCGAGACGGAACGCACCGAGATATCCCGAAGGTGCGTTGTAGCCGAGCCACGCGATGGAGGCCACCGTCTGGTTGGGGTTGCGGTCCGCGGTGACCTCGTAGTGGTTGCGCGCGAACTCCGCGTTCCAGGCCAGCTTGCCCAGATTCGTCTTGATCCCCGGCACATGCCAGGACAGCGAATCCGCCGTGTCGACATCACCGAATGCGACCACCGCGCGGCCCTTGCCACCGAAGGCGACAGCATCGTAGGCCAGCACGTGGACCGGCGGTGCGGTACGGTCCGAATCCTGCCCCACCTCGCTTGCCATCCGGTCGGCCTCGGCAAGGGCGGCCAGCGTCGTCTCCAGGTTGCGCAGCTGTCGTCGTTGTGTCTTGGTCAGCTCGCTCGAATGGGTGTTGCGCAGCTCGGCCACGTCCCGCACCATCGCCAGCCGGTTCGCGTAATCGCGGGCCACCGCCGGGATGCCGTCGGCGTTGCCCAGGTGACGTGGGTGCGCCCGCACCACGAGCTTGCGCTCGGCCGGGGACAGCGCATCCCACCAGTGCGCGTTCCCCGATGCTCGATCCCTGGCCGACGCGACGGTGTCGGGCTCGGTGTAGTCGCTGTGCAGCAACCGTTCCGGCGTCGCGCCAGGGGCGCGCCTGTTCAGCAGCTCCGCAGCGGCCAGTCGGTCCGCATCGGTGATCGGCCGATCCACCGGAAGCAGGCCGTCGCGCTCGAACTGCCGGTTGCCCTCGTCGTCCGGGTCCGACGGAGTGGCCGCAGCGTTGGGATCGTTCGGTCCTCGGCCTCCCGCGCCGCGATCGTCCGCGGCGGCTTCTTCGGGCTCCTGGTCGGTGTCCCCTTCGGGCCGGACCGACTCGGGCGCGATCGAGTCCGGTGTGACGACCGGTTCCTGCTGCGACGCAATCGGTTCGGCATCGGGTTGTGTTCCCGGTATCTGCGTGTCACCGGCAGTGCGCGGGTGTGCGGCGCGATCACCCGGCCCGCCGTCATCGGGCCCCGGGGCAGGCGGCGGCTGCGCCGGTCCCGGATCGCCGGGCCGTCGGTACTTGGTCGAGCCGTGCTGGATCGTCGCCTCGCGACGGGCCTCGGGGTCCCTCGGCATCGACCCGACGCGACGCTGCAACCAGGTCGGGTTCTCCACGCCGGGACGATGCTGGGCGAGCGAGACCTCGTCGGCCCGACCCGCGGCGATCAGGCCGAAGTTCTCCAGCGCCTCGGTCGGCGTCCGGTGCGCCCACTCGCTGTACTGCCAGTACTGGCGGTGATTGCGCAGCTTGTCGGAGAACCTCGGGACATTCGGGAATTCGGCACGAATGCGCTGGGCTCCGAAGGCCGCGACAGACGGATCGATGCCCTGGCCGCGCCCGGCGTACCGACCCATCTCACCGGCGATGTTCGCACCTACCCACGTCACCGGATCTTGCGAACCCGTTGCGACATATACGTTCTCGGCGCCTATGCCGAAATCGTCCGCGTGTGTCAACGGGCCGGCGCCCGGCGAGCCGAGCAGCGTGATCGTGCTCACTTCACCGGCGAGGCGGCCGCCTTCACCCGCGTACCCCGTGGTCGTCGAGCCATAGCTGTGTGCGAAGAGATGATTTTCCGGCCGCCCCGGTCCACCCTTGTCCGCGTAGTAGTCGCGACTCGCATTGAACGCGACCACATCCCGCGCCAACAGCTTGGCGCCTTTCTGGGCGTGCGCCTGCGACGCCGCATCGGTCGCCATGGTGGCGCCGCTCGGCGCGTCGTAGCCGATCCATACCACCGAGGCGAGTTCGAGGTCCGGATTCATTCGTGCAGTGGTTTCGAACAAGTTGAGCGAGTTGCCCATTCGCGCTCGCAGGTGCTGCATCGTGGTGGTGACGCCGGGGATCTGCCAGGACACCGAGGACGCGGTGTCGACATTGCCGAACGACAGGAGCGCTCGCCCCGCGCCATTGAATTCGGTCGCGCTGTAACCGATCACGTGGACCGGCGGGGCCTCGACGTTCCGGTGCAGCTGGCCGACCTTCTGCTCGGCCAGGATCAGCGCCCGCTGGGTGTAGACCAGATTCTCCAGCCTCCGACGCTCGGGACCGCTGAGTTCCTTGCGCATCCACTGCTCGAGATCCGCGCCCTCGGGGACCTTGCCTGCGAACACGGCCAGATCACGGGCGATGGACAGGCGGTTCGCGTAATCGCGTACATGGGCGGGGATTCCGTCGGCGTCACCCACCTCGTGCGGATGCACGCGCAGCACCAACCCACGCTCGTCGCTGGTCAGCGACCGCCACCACCGCGCGTTGGCCTCGGCGCGACGCCGTGCCGCTCCGGTCAGGTCTTCCGGATCGGCGGCGTGCAGCAGCCGATCCGCCCTGGCCCCCGGTGCGAGCTTGTTCAGCACCTCGCGCGCCACGTCGCGGTCCGCCTGGGTGACCGCGGTGTCCGGCGGCAGCGTCCGGTCCCTGCTCCACCGGCGGTTGGTGCGGTCGGGCCCGGCATCGGTCGGAATCTCGGTGGCGGGATCGGCTGTCCGGACCGCTGCAAAGGCCCGCCCGACGTCCGCGGCCGAGACCACCTGCGCGCTCGACGCAGGCCGGGCGACGGCCTGATCCGCGGTAGCGACCTCATCGCCGCGGCCCGCGGCGATGAGCCCGATATTGGCCAGCGACGCAGTGGGGGTGCGGGTGTGCGGATCGGTATGCCCGAGGTAGCCGCGGTGCGCACCGCGCCGCCCGCCGAACTCGCGGGTATCCGGATACCGCGCGAGAATCTGGCGGGCACCGAACTCCGCCGCCGCGGGATTCACCCCGAGGCGTCGCTGCCCGACCTGACCCAAGCGTCCCGGCGTCGCCACCCGATCACCCGGTGCGGCCGCGACGAACACGTTCTGCTCGCCGATCCCGAATCCGGCTGCGGTCCGCACCGGGCCCGCACCTGCCGGGCCGACCAAGGTGATGGTGCCGATCTGACCGGTCAGCCGACCGCCGGCAGCGGCGAAGCTCGTTGTCGTCGAACCGAATCCGTGGCCGATGAGATGATTCGTCAGGCCAGGACTGCCGTCCGGCATTCGATCGGTCCGCGTCGCGTTCAGTGCCGCGATATCGCGTGCAAGCAGATATCCGCCGACCGCGGCGCGGCGTGGATTGCCGGCCTCCGGCTTCGTGTCGGGATGGTTGTATCCGATCCAGACGATCGACGCCACACCGGCATCCGCCGCAGACAAACCGGCGGTCACCTCGTACTGGCCGCGTGCGAAGGACATCCGGTCGCCAACACTCTGCATCGTCGTGCCGCGGCCGCCGACATGCCAGGACACCGAGGACGCGGTGTCCAGGTCGCCGAGCGCGACCACGATCTTGCCCTTGCCGCCGAACGACCTCGGGTCGTAGGACAGCACCTGCACCGACGGCGAACCGATCGTCGCGTTGGCACCACGGCGCATGGCGGCCAACTGATCTCGCGCAGTCACGATATTGCGCAGCTCGCGCCACTGGGCGGGGGTGAGTGCGGGGCGGTCCGTGTCGTCGGCCAGCCGGAGGATCCGCTCGAGGTCACGAGTCATCGCCAGCTCATTGGCCGCGTTGCGATCCGCTGCCGGAATGCCATCGGTGTTGCCGATCACCTGCGGGTAGGTCTGCACTACGGCGGAACGCTGAACGTCGCTCAACCCGTGCCACCAGGTCGCGTTCTGGGTGGCGCGCCGTTGGGCGGCGCCGACCACATCATCGGGTGGCACCGCGCGCTGCAGTAGCGCTCCCAGCCTGACGTCGGGACGTGCCGCCAGCTCCGGCCGGGCGGTGTACTCCAGCAGCTCCGCCACATCGACTTCGGGCGCACTGAGCAGACTCCGCAGCCGCTGCTCGGCCTCGTTCGCCAGTTCGTATTCACGGTCGCCTGGCCGCGCGTCCGGCGGTAATACACCGCCCAGGTGCCGATTCTGCTGCACCGCATCGCCCGGCGCCGTTCCGTCGCGAGGCGTCACGAGATCAGCGACAGCTTCCGCGTCGGTGCGCGTGGGGACAGTCACGTCGACACCGCGGCCGGCCGCGATCCGGCCGAAGTTCCGCAGTGCTTCGGTCGGGATTCGGCCTTCCGGATCGGTGTGGAAGTACAGCTCCGACAACGGCGCGCGGCGATTGCCCGGATTGTCCACCGCGACAGGTCGCGCGCCGAACGCCGCAGCGGTCGGGTCCGCACTCGAAGTCAGCCCGACAAACCTGGCCACCCTGCCGGGAGCGGCGGCCACTGCGGCCGTGCGGTCTCTTGCCGAGGTCGCCACGTAGACGTGGTCACCGATCCCGAACTCCCGTGCGGTCCTGATCGGCCCAGCGTCGCGTGTCCCGGTGAGCGTGACGCTGCCGGCCAGTCCGGCCAGCCTGCCGTCCGCACCAGCGAAACCAACTGTGGTGGAACCATATCGATGCCCGAAGAGATGATTGGTGTGCGGCGCAGCCACCTCGTTGCCTTCGGCACGGGCGTGGCCGGCGGCGGCGGACCTGGTGGCGTCGAAACCGGCGAGGTCCCCCACCAGTCGGTGGCCGCCCGCTTCAGCATTCCTACGCGCACCAGGCAATAGATGGTTGGACGAAACTTCGGCGCCCAGCCAGGCGACCGCGGCGGCGGGAAGATGTGGATCGGCGTGTGCCGTCGCCTCGTAGTGGCCGGCGGCCTCGAGCAACTGGTCACCCAGATTGCGCAGCGAGGCACCGCTGTCGGGCACATGCCAGGACACCGCCGCCGCCGCGTCGAGGTCACCGAAGGACACCACCGCACGACCCTGGCCGCCGAAGAGCAATGAGTTATAGGACAGCACCTGCACGACCGGGACGGCGACAATCGGATCGAGCGCGGCGGCAAGACGATCCGCACGCTGCAGCGCCTCCCTGGTCGCGATCAAGTTGCGCAGGTGATCGGGCTCCGCGCGGTTGAACTCCGAATTGACCAGCTGACCAGCACCGAGCCGCTCCGGGGTCCGCATCCGGTAGCTTGTCAGATCACGTTCCAGTGCAAGGCGATTCGCACGGTCGCGCGCCTCGACCGGGATGCCGTCGGCGTTGCCGACCAATTCCGGGTGCACCCGGATCATCGCCTCGCGCTGCTCGGCGCCGATGCGGTTGTACCACCAGTCGGCATTGTCCTCGGCTTTGGCGCGCGCCTGGGCAGCGACATCACCGGTGTAGTCGTCGTGCAGTAACTGCTGGGGTTCGGCGTTCTCGCCGAGCGCGGCCACCGCGGCCGTCGCGAGGTCGTTCTCGGCATCGGTGATCGGCCCGTCCGGCACCGGCGGCCGACCGGGGATGGTGTCGCCAGGTTCGGCGGGATCGGTTTCACCGATGGGCGATCCGGGTCGTACCAGGTCGCTGTCGTCTTCGGCGCCGCTGCCCGCCGCGAGCGGGCGCAACAGCTCGCCCTCCGCACCGTAGAAGACACCCCAGGTGCCCTTTACGTCGGGCGCGGTGTCCGGATCGAACTCGAACGGCTGGTCGCTGCGCAGCGGATCGTCCACCATGACCTTGCCGGTGGCCTTGTCGAAGTACATGGCGTAGGCGTGCGAGCCGACACCGTGCTGGTCGACCGGTCCGTGGTGCTCGTCGACGACGAGCACTGTCGACTTGCCGCGCAGATACTTCAGGCCGTCGGCGATCATCTGATGGGCCGAACGTTTCCTGGTGCCGGAAACCGGGGTCAGATCACCGCCGGCCGCGGCTTGCAGGTCGCGCCAGCCCAACCCTTCTGGGCCGATCGAGCCAGGCTCCAGCACCGAGATCGCCTCGTTGCCGGTCTGCCTGGCCGCCCGCCACAGCGCACGCTCGGCGCAGTTGTTCTCCGACACGGGAGGCGGGTCGGTGTCCGCTTGCGGCGGGGCCTGATCGGATGAATCGGTGTCGGGATTCTGATGCGCCGTGGTGCCGACGCGGTCGGCCGCGATCACATCAATCCGATACAGCGTGTTCGTCGGTACGCCGCTCGGCGGATTCGCGCGGTCCGGCACCGGCGAGTCGAGCCGGCTGAACAGGTTCGGCGACGCAGCGGCATGGACCCGGACAGCACTGCCGAAGTGCCCAGCCTTGATGATCGGCTCACCGAGTAGACCGGTCAGGACCACATCGGTGGCAAGGCCCTGCAGGCGGCCGCCCTTACCCGCCGCCTCGGCGACATCGACGCCGTAGCCGTAGGCGATGACCTTGTTGGTCGGCGTTCCATCCGGCCCGCTCGGCACCGCCCGAGCCGCGTCGGAGGCGGCGATGTCACGCAGCAGCAGATTCGCACCCGCCCTGGCGTGCCCAAGCGTGAACGCCTGCCGAGCGGCTCCGAACCTGCCCCCGGCAGGTGCGTCATAGCCGACCCATGCGATCGACGCGATCGACTCGCCGGTACGAACTTTGGCCACCGACGACTGGTACTGATTCAGCGCGGCACTTAAACTCGCGCCGAGCTGTGCGACGGTGCCGTGCTTACCTGCCACATGCCAAGACAGGTGGTCGGCCGTGTCGATATTGCCGAAAGCAACCGCAGCCCTGCCCTTTCCACCGAACGCGGTCGAGTCGTAGGCCACCACGTGCACCGGCAGGTCCGGATCGACCGCGGCCGCCTGTAGCTGAGCCGCCGCCAAGGCGCGCACCGTGGCGCGGAGATTGGCCAACTGTTTGCGTTCGGCCCGCGTCAAATCGTCACGCCCGATGAGATCGCTCAATTTCCTGGCCATCTGCAGCCGGTTCGCGTCGTTCGCCGACACTGCATCGATACCGGGCGCGTTGCCGATCACCTCCGGATGCGCCCGCACCATCCCCGTCTTCTCGTCGGCGGAGAGCGGATTCCACCATTCCGCGTTGGCACGGGCTCGTTCCTCGGCGCGCGCGGTCGCGTCGGGATGTCCTGGATCGCCGTGTAGGAGGTCCTGCGGGCTCGCGTTCGCGCCTAGCTTGGCCAGCGCGGACTGCGCGTTCGCGCTTTCGACGTCGGAGGGCGGCGCGAAATTCTCCGGCAACACCCTGGGGCGCTGCGCGGCACGGCCGGTATCTGCCTTGCCTTCGGTGTCGGTATCCGCCTTGCCGTCGGTGTCGGTATCCGCCTTGCCGTCGGCATCGGTATCGGTCGCGCCGTCGGCGTCCGCGTCGGTCGCGCCCTCGGCATCGCTGTCGGCTGTGACTCGTCCGGCCCGGTCACCCGACACCCGGTTCGGGCCGTCGGCCGCTGCTGGAGCGCCGAGCGGACCTGGGATAACCAGACCGTCTTCGGGCAGCAACGGGTCAGCGTTCGCACCGAGCTCCGCATCGGCATCCGCGTCCGACTCGGGTGTAAGTGCCTGTGGTGCTTCAGAATCAGCAGTATCTGCCTGCACAGCGCCTGCGCCGCCCGGCGCCGACCTTCCCGTGGTGGACGAACCCGCGGCACCGGCGCGTGGCGGCCCGGTGTCGGGCGCCGATTGAGCGCCGTCGATGTCGGCCGTCGGCGAGCTGCCGTCTGACACAGAGGTATCGGCAGTGCTGTCAACGGCACCGGTGTTGGGCCGCGCCGCGCTCGGCGCGGTCGAGGAACCGGTCTGCGGCGATCCCACCGAAGCGGATCCGGACGATGTCCCAGTAGATGTGGAGGCGGGCGAGCCTGCCTGCGATGGCGTCGCGGTCGATGGCACGCTCGCGGTCGCCCCCGTTGCGGCGGGCCCACTCGCCACGGATCCAACCGACCCCGCGCCGGCCATGCCGGCTGATGGGGTGTCTGCGCTCGGCATGGCCATCGGCCCGGTAGGCGAACCCGCGTTGGTCAGGCCGCTATTCGAGGAGACGGGACTCGACTGCGTGGCACCGGGCTGCTGCGTGTCAGCCGACGGGCCGCCCGGTTGTGGCGAAGTCGCGCTGCCGTCGGCGCCGGTACCGACGTCGGCGCCAGTTGTGGTGCCGACACCGGAACCGTTCGCAGCCGTGCCTGTTTCGGCGCCGTTCGCCACGGACGCGCTGTCGGAGGTGTTCGAATCGCTGGTGGCAGAGCTGGATTGACTGCCCGATCCGCCGGAATCACTCCCGGTCGAGCTCGCTTGACTGGTGGACGCACCAGAATCGGTAGTGGCAGAGCCTGTCTGGTCAGTGTTCGCACCATTCCGGTTTCCGGTTTCGGCCGATCCGTTCGATCCGCTCTGCGCCGACGTCGAGTCACCCGTCTCCGCGCCGCCGCCATCCGAGCCGTTCGCTCGTCCGCCGCTGTTGCCTTGTGCGGCAAGGCTGCTCGTGCCGCTGTCGGCCGCACCGTTGGCGGCGGCACCGTTGGCGGCGGCATCGGTCGTCGGGTTGGTCGCGGCGGCGTTTGTCGCACCGGTGGTGTCGACGCTCGAAGGCGTAGTGGGGGTACTACCGTCGGTCCGAGGGGTCGCGACACCGACGTTCGAACCCGGCCCCCGCCCATTGTCCATCGGGCCGCCCGCGTAATTCGACGATCCCCGCCACCCGTGCGCCGCGCTGGGACCGACGCCGGAGAGCGCGCCGCCGGTGAGCATGCGCGGGTCGAGTTCCCAACCGCCGCCCGACAAACCAGTGGACACATACGCCGCACCCGCGCCCGCCAGACCCGCGCCCGCGCCGACGACCGCGCCCTTGAACATGCCCTGCCA
The DNA here is from genome assembly GCF_036046055.1 of Nocardia sp. NBC_00403. Lineage (NCBI taxonomy): Bacteria > Bacillati > Actinomycetota > Actinomycetes > Mycobacteriales > Nocardiaceae > Nocardia > Nocardia sp. NBC_00403. The sequence goes on along the minus strand of NZ_CP107939.1, from coordinate 2,213,491 downwards.
GCGTGCGTCGCCCAGCGGCGTCCGGTGCATCAGACCGTGCATGCCGTGACCCGCTGCGCCGCCGGCACCACCGGCCACCGCCGAGATCCAGGCGTTCGTCCCGACCTGGTCCCAGTGCATCTTGTCCTGGAAGTCCTGGCTGACATTGAGCCCCTGGACGGCGAGCTCTTGCAAGGTGCCCTGAATCACCTCGGTGAAGGCTTCTTGGACGATCTCGTAGACGAGCTTGGTGAGAATGAGTTTCGCGCTCTGCGAGATAGCCATTCGACCCACGATCGAGCCGATGACGCTGAGTAGCCGGGTACCGAGCCACCGAAAGGCGGTCTGCACGGCCGCGATCGCGCCGGCTTGCGCGAACGGCGCTCCCGGGCCGAGGGTCAGCGCATAGGCCAACTCCGCGGCCAGCCAGGCGAGAGAGAAGATCCCATTGAGTTTGTTCGACCGGATCTGTCCCGCGAAATCCTTTGCCGATCTGCCCATCTGCTGGAAGGCCGTGACCAGGTCTTCCATCGAACCCTTGCCGGAGATGAGCTTCTTGAGCTCGCGCTCGATCTGCTCCTTGCCCTCACCATCCGGGTATGCGATAAGCAGTGACTTGATCGCGGCCTGCGCCTCCGGAATCGACATGCTCCGCAGATCGTCGCCGACATCGAGCAGCGCTTCCCCGAGCGCCTTCTGCAGATCCTCGTTGCCCTCGGGCCAGTCCGTGCCGGCGACCCACTCCAGCCATTGCAGCCAGCCGGGGATCATAATCGCCATAGCCGAGCCGCCCTAGTCCTACCAGCTGGATTCGCTGATCCCAGATGTGGGCTCGGCTTTTCGGCTGTGGTCGAAGTCCTCCACATCAGTGAATGTCATAACGGCGCCGGTGTCCTCGACCGTGCGCTCGGGCGCTCCCGGCGGCGCCGTGGAAACCGGTGGCTCGAGCGGTATTTCGCGTTCGAAGTCGGGCATGCCTTCGATCACTTCCGACAGCTTGGGCAGCCGCGCACGTCGGTCGGCCAGCGGTGCTGCCAACGCGTGACTCTTCCTGGTCACGTCGGCGGCGGCGTCCTGCGCGGTCTTGGTCACCAGCTTGGCGATCTCGTCGTAGCTCATCTCACCGATGCTCGCGGAGAACTTGGTCTCGATGACAACACCATTGGCGTTCACGGAGACCGTCACCATCTTGTCGCGCGAAGTGGCCGTGCCGATCAGCTTGACCCGCTGCTGCTGCGCCTTCGCGATGGCGTGCATCTGCTCGTGAAAGGCATCGATAACCGATGCCATATCCCCCTCGTCTTGCTGTTCTGTCATACCCACCCTCTTCAACCATCCGGTGGTTCGCCCGGCGACAGCTACCGGACCCGGTCGGTGTCGAACACTCGCCTCAGACTTGCTCGAAGCCGTCCTCCGAGGCCTGCTCATGCCTCTTGACGGTCTCCGCGGCGCGGTACTGCCCCTCGGACATGTTGGCGAACGAATCGGCCATACTCTGGGTGCCACCGACCATATTCGTCATCGACTGGACGAAACCTTCGGGACCGTCCGCGAATTTGCTGCCGAACTTGTCCGGGCCCCACGCGGTCGAACCGACCGACATCGCCGAGTTCACGGCGGTAATCAACCTGGTCAACGAACCATGGACCTTGGCGGTGTCTTCACCGGCGGCACGGAACTTCTCTTCATAGTTCTCGAATCTGCCCATGCCGAAGCTCCTGCTCTCGCAATACCCTTCACATCCGATGATCGCACGAAAAGCACGCCGCTGGTCAGTAAACCGTCAATGAAGACGGCCGCTTTCGATTTCGACTCTCTCGGCCATGCTGCTACTTCGATCTTGTTGCCACACAGATGATCCGATGATGGCTGGTACCGATTGTCCCGGACCCGGAAACGCCGGAACGGTTTCGCGTCACGGGGCGACTAGGGCCCCTTACGCCGATTGTGTTCGGCAAGCATGCGTTTCAGCTCGGTCCGGCGGGTCGTCGCATTGGATCCGTCCAGTTGGCCGGTGAAGGCCGCGCGGGCGGCCGTGACCAGCGTTTCCGGCACATTCGGGTAGGCCTTGGCGATCTCGACCAGCGCGGCATCCGTCTCGATGTCCAGCCCGGTCTCCGAACGAAGGCCGCCGCCGGAGCTGACCGAGGCGAGTTCGCGCTCGAAGTTGCGGCGCAGCTCGTCTTCGGTGGGGTATCGGCTTTGCACCATAAAGCGGATCAGGCCTCTACCGAACCGTGCCGCTGCTGGAAGCGCTGCTCGAACTCGGCGATGTACACCGACGGCGCCACCGACGACGAAGACTGCTCCAGCACACCGTCATCGGCGATATAGAAGATCGCGCGCCCGATCGAGATCTCGCCCGGTCGGGTCGGCACGAACACCATCCAGCCGACACTGATCCGATCGGCGCGCAGCTCCTCCAGCGGATACCCGGATGTGTCCATCCCCCGGTCCACAATGAACTGCCGCACCCGCGCGATCGCGTCCACTTCGGACATCGGCTCGGGCAACATCATCGCTACCCCGGCCATCATCAGCTGGTAGTGGGCGCTGTCGACGTCGAACGTGCCGTCCTCGCCGAATACATCGACCACAGTGTCACGGGTGACAAGACCGACCTCGGCGGCGGACACCAGATCGAGCACAGCCGCGCGCTGACGGTCCGTTGGTTGTTCGGCCACCAAGCCGGCGATCACCTGCACCACAGTGTCGGTAGTCCAGACACCGGGCACCGCATCACTGAGCTGATCCGCGGTCGGCGATTCACCGCGATACCAGCTACCGCCCTCCCACCAGTAGCAGAACGACAGCAGACCGTTGGCCGCGCGCGGATTCAACACCGGATTGGCCACCCACTCCGGCGCGCCCGCGTACAGCGCCGGCATCGACTCGCCCTCGTTGTAGGTGGCATCCAGCTCGGGCGCGTTCCAGATGCCGCCCGACAGTACAGCCCGGCCACCGGGCAGCACGTACAACGTCGAACCACTTCGCTTGGCGCCCTCGAACCAGCCGAGCGCGGGCAACACCCTTGGGCCCCAATCTGATCCGGCCGCCACGAACGCTGCCGCCATCACCGCCCACCGCGACCACATCACCGGGAACGCCGGAAAATCGCGCTCCGACACCGAGGCCCGCACGCCCGCTTCGCGGTCCGCACGAGCCTGCGCGGCCGCCGCGTGCGCGGTCCGGGACTGCCTGCCACCGTGACCGACATAGGCCGCCAACCAGACCGGAAGCGAATCACGCGGGTACACCTCCAGATCCGCGGCGTAGACCTCGGCCGGAAACAGCTGATCGTCCGGGAACGGCTCGTCACCGTAGTCGTAATCGACTTCGATCTCGCCGGCATTGGTCAGTGTCAGGACAAACCGCCACCACGGACCGTCACTGAGCTGAGCCGACATGCGCCGTTGTTCGCGGACCAGTTCGAGCACCGCCGATGTCGGCTGAATGCGCGCGGATCGCTGCTGGTCGTCGGAGAAGACGACCTGTGCCACCTCAGCGGACGTCGTCATCGCGAACACCGCGTCCAGCTGGCGCCACCCTTGCGGACCGAGCGCGGTCAGTTCCCTGGCGATCTGATGACTGAGTTCCTTGGCCTGCTCGGCGACGTCCGTATCCGGCACGTCCTCGATGAGGGTGAAGTCGATGTCGGGATCGTCGTTGTTCTCTTCGAAGCTCCTCATGAACTCCCGTATGAAGTCTTCGTCGGAAACCCGGTCGCCGGGCACCGCCTGTTCCTGGTCCCGACTGCCGGGAAATGCAGCACCGGCGTCCGCACGATTCTGGACCTTGTCGTTGCGAGCCTCGTCGTCTGGACTGGTCACGTCGCCGCAATCTCCTCATCTGCGCACGGGGCCGCACCCGCGTGGGGAAAGCTGCCGCTGTGCCCGAGCTGTGTCACTGCCCCCTCATACTGGCACAGCGACACGCCGTGCATCTGTCGAACCGGAGCCGCGAGTCCGGCCGGTACTGCGTCCGAACTGCGACTCGACCGGCGACCCGTCAACCCGCGCACCGGCGACGCCGAATCCATTGGCGGGCAGCACCGCCCCGAGCGGTCGCACGGTGGCCGACCTCCTGGGCTGCCCGGTGGTTGAACTCTTCGATTTTGCCGATCAGGTCGGCTTCCCTGGCACCGGAGTGGAGCAGTCCAATGGCCGGCGAAGGCGATGCGGGCCGCGGCAATCAGGTCGTCCGGGTGCGCATCCGCGTTCGCCCACCGCGGATAGGGACAGGAGTGTGCGCCTCCACATTGGTGAACTCCATGGTGGTGTAGTCGCTATCCGCACGATGTCAACTGAAGGTGCCGTGGCAGTGACGCGCAGCGCCGCCACCGATAGCTCTGCCGTGCCCGGTTCGAGCTGCGACTACCGGCGCACGCTGCCCGGATTTATGGCAGACTCGGCGGGCATGGATGCGGCCGATCGACGACCGTACGCGGAAGGTTGATGCGGGAGTTGGGATCGCGATGGATCTGAGCTCGATCGAGCGCCGAGTGGCTGCGGATCGAGGGGCGGCGAGAGACCGGTCGATCGAAGCCCAGCTGCGATTGGCCACGTCGTTGGTCGAATTGGCCAAGGAGTTGGTCGCCACGAAGAGCGGCTCCGGCCGCGACCGGACTGCCGAAGCCTTGGCGCCCGCGCAAGAAGCAGTCGCCATTCGGCTGCACTGGCTGACCGCCGGACAGGTGTCCGCACAGTTCGCGGGCGAGGTACAGGACGCGCTGCGCGTGTTCGAACAGGCCGCTCGTCACATCGGCCACCGCGAACTGGCGGCAAGCACTATCCGCAGCGCCTGTGGCGCCTATCGGCAAGTGGCGCACACCCATCCGCAGGCGGCCGGTGTGTGCGCCGACGCGCTGTCGAAGTGCGGAGTGTGGTTGTGCAGGCTGGATCCGAAGACCGCTGTCGCCGCGTCCGAGGATGCGGTGCGGATCCGCAGCAGGCTGTTCGCGGCGAATCCGGATCAATCCGGCAAGTACCTCGCCAGTCTGAGCACGCTGCTGCGCACCCTCATGGTCGGCAGACAGCGCAAGCAGGCCATCGCGATGTATCGCGAGCGATATGCGGCACTGACCTCGCCCGAAATGACGACACAACTGCGCCAGACGCGCATCGAGGACATCGACCTCACCGTCAAGTCCTATAGCGCCCTCGCGAAGCTGGATTGCCCGACGCTCGAACGCGCCGGACGGCTGACCCAGCAGCAGATCCTCTACCAGACCGCGGGCGACCTCTCCACGATCGAAGAGATCAACTGGAAACTGGCCCTGGTCGGCATCAAGCCGTTGACCCCCGGCGCGATGCCCGATCCGCCGTCGCGACCGGTCGAGATCGCCACGACCTTCGGGGCACTGAGCGTGCGCTGTTCGGCCGGTGACGCCGTCGCTCAGGTCCGCGCCGCGGTCATCGCCGCGTATGCGGCCGACGGTGCGCAGCCCGCGATCGGCTCGACCCATCTCGGCGGCGTGGAAATCATCTGGAGCGCAGCCGATCTCGAACTGAACTCGGCGACCGAGCTGGGCGATGACATGGTGCTCATCGAAGCGCCCTACCCGGGCTCGGTGACCGTGATGAGCCTGAAATGGGAGCTGGCGAATGTCGGCAGACATCCACTGGCGCTGCAGCTTTCGACCCGCTGGCCGGTAATCAGCGTGGCCGCCACCGAGAACATGGCCTATGAACTGTGCCGGTACGAGGGCGGCAAGGCCACGCAGTACGCCGCCCTCGGCCGACCGAGCGGACAGGCGCCGCTCGACGAGCCGCTCGCGCCCATGGATTTCGCGACGCTGGCCGACTACGGCGCGGACTACGCGTCCGAAACCCAAGTCCGCGCCGCGTTCGGCAATTCCCCTATGTTCGCCAAGCTGACCCACCTGCCTGCCAATGGGATTCGGCAAACCGCCGAAACAGTGCCGCACACCGACCTGCTGTTCTTCAAGAAGGTGAAAACTCCCGAACCGAGCTGAGACGGCACACCCACCGCTGCCTCGGCCGGACCGCACGGCATGATCACCGATGTGCGAGTCCTATTACAGCGAGTGTCCGCCGCCCAGGTGACGGTCGACGAGGAGATCGTCGGCCGGATAGATCCTGCCGCCCACCATGCGCCCCACGGGCTGCTCGCCCTGGTCGGCGTCACACACGGTGACACCGACACGACCGCGAAAGCCTTGGCGGACAAGGTGTGGCGGCTGCGCATCCTCGACGGCGAGCGCTCCGCCGCCGACCTGGCCGCACCCATCCTGGTGATCAGTCAGTTCACCCTTTACGCCGACACGGCGAAGGGCCGCCGCCCGTCCTGGAACGCCGCCGCACCCGGCTCGGTCGCCGAACCCATCGTCGAGGCGTTCGCCCAGGCATTGCGCGATCTGGGCGCCACTGTCGCCACCGGCCGCTTCGGCGCCCATATGCATATCGACCTGACCAACGACGGACCCGTCACCGTGCTCTTGGAGGGCTGATGCCGGCTCACGCGGACAGCAGCCAGTCGGCGATGTCGGCGACGACCTCGGCATCCACGTGGTGCGGCCGGGTGTAATCATCGGGCAGCGACGGACCGGTCCCCGGGAACCAGAGATGATCGTCGGCGGGATAGGTGCGAATGGTCACCTCTTCGCGGTCCGCGAGTCCGGCCTGCCATCCGGCCAGGTCGTCGGCCACAGTGACCTGGTAGTCACGCTCGCCCTGCAGAATCAATATAGGCTTGCGCAATGTCGCCGCGACCGCGACCGGGTCGTAGGCCCGCAGGTCCAGCCAGTATGCGGCCGACATGCCGAACGGCAGCCGCACTGTCGGCGTCGCCGGTGAAAGTTCCTGGCTGTCGACCATTTTCGCCTGTTCGATGGCCGTCTCGAGCGGTGGCAACGCCGCGAGTGCCGCCGGATCGATCTCGGCGAGGCGCCGAAGGACACGCACGATGGACCACTGCATCGGCTGCGTATCACCGGAGAGGATCACCACGCCCGCCACCGATGGCGCTGCCGCGGCCACCCGCGGCGCAAACTTTCCGCCCATGCTGTGCCCGACCACGAACACGCGCCCGGCGTCGATGGCCCGCAGTCCGCTCAGCATCTCGAGCGCCGCGACCGCGGCCGGCACATACTCGTCGCTCGGTGTGAATTCGGTTGTCGCAGCGACCTTCTCCGCATGCGCGAAAGTGACCTTGTCGAAGCGCAACACCGTTATCCCGCGGCTCGCCAACCCCCACGCAAGATCCTTGTAGATCTTGTTCGGCCCCACAGTGCCATCGGCGTCGAACGGCCCACCGCCGGCCAACAACACCACCGCGGGATGCGGACCGTCGCCATGCGGGATGCTCAGCACGCCCGACACCGCGAACTCCCCGGACCCTACGGTCACCGCCCGCTCATCGAAGACCTCGGGATTCGCATACTGCGGCGCCTGCCACGACGGCACATCCGTGACGGCTGACTCGGGTCCATTCATCGTGTCCTCCACAACCCTTGAGCATTCTCAACTTTGAGAACGGTATCATGAGTGAGAACATTCGGATATGGACTCCCTGGAACTGCTGGTCCACCCGGTGCGATTGCGGATCGTGCATGCAATGTCGGGTGGCCAAACCCTGACAACGGCACAACTGTGCGCCCGAATGCCCGATGTCTCGAAGGCCACCGTCTACCGCCACGTCGAACTACTGGCAGGCGGCGGCATCCTCGAGGTCGACAGCGAACAGCGGGTGCGCGGCGCGGTCGAGCGCCACTACCGGCTGCGCAGGGAACGCGCGGTGATCGACGCCGACACGGCCGCATCGGCGACCACCGACGACCATCGCAGGATCTTCGCCGCCGCGATGGCGACGCTGCTCGCGGAATTCAACTCCTACCTCGATCGCGACCAGGCGAACCCGACCGAGGATTTGGTCGGCTACCGGCAACACGCCATGTGGCTCGACCACAATGAGCTCGTCGACCTGATTTCGGCGCTGCGTGCCGCGATCATCCCCCGACTGAAAAACCCGCCCGCACCGGGCCGTTCGCAGTACCTGCTCAGTCCGATCCTGTTCCCGATCGACCAGCCCGAGGTGACCACCGAGGTTGCGCCGGCAGGAAAAGCCCACAAGACCACGTAGTTTCGGCGCGAACATCGGACAGCCGATCAGGCGACGGCCGTGCGCTGTGCACGAGCTGAATCGTGGAGCACCCCAGACAAACCACACGATCGGGCCAGGCCGGTGCCGGCAAGCATGCCAGGGACCTCCAGCCAGCACCCGCACGATAGCCCGGAATACCACCGGACAAGCAAACTCGAGGTCCTATGGTGGAGAGATGGACGGCGAACTACACGCCCGTGCGGCCGCCTCATTCGGCGCACAGGCCTCCGCGTATGCCGAACATCGTCCGGACTACCCCGCGGCAGCAATTCATTGGGCTCTGGAGCCGCTCGGGCGTCAGCACTCGCTCGTGGTCCTCGATCTCGGCGCAGGCACCGGCAAGCTCACCGCAGGTCTGCTCGGCGCGGGAGCCGAGCCGATCGCCGTCGAGCCCGACGCCGAGATGCGCAGTGAACTGATTGCGCGTTACCCCGACGTGACTACGCTCGCCGGTGCCGCGGAGTCCATTCCGCTGCCGGACAATTCGGTAGATGCGGTGCTTTCCGGACAGGCATTCCACTGGTTCGACCAGAAGCGCGCCTTCCCCGAGATCGCCAGGGTGCTGCGCGACGGTGGCGTGTTCGCCGCACTCTGGAACACCGACGACAGCACCGTCGACTGGATCATAGGCCTGCAGGCGGTCTCCCGGCCGAGAGTCGCAGTTCCGCCGCCGAAGCCTGGTGACCAGCTCCCGAAGCATCCGCTGTTCCTCGACTTCGAGCGAGCCGAATTCCCGCACGCACAGCGGCGGACCGCCGAATCCCTCACGACCACAATCGGAACCCACTCGCACACGTTGGTGATCACGGCACCGGAGCGCACCGAGCTGCTCGGCCGAATCCTCGACTACCTGCGCAGCAGGCCCGAGACCGCCGACGGCGAATTCGACGTGCCCCTCGTCACCGACGTCATCCGCGCCGTCCGCAGGACCGAAACCCCGGTGCCCCAGCGCACATGAAGCGCTACGCCATCCGGATCCGCCGCAGCCCAATGGAATTCGAGTAGCTCCCTACTCAGGTGAGTAGTCGACGATGCGACATACGATTTCTACATCGTCAAAAAGTTCATCTCGGACACGGAAGGAAAACCACTGACACACCACAGCGTTCGAACCGACCGCTCGACCGAAAGGCGAAGCCGGACGTGCGGACGCGGGTGGAAGGAACGACGTCACCGATCCAGCGATGAGCTGGGGTATCGCCCGGTGACACCGGCTGATCGACCACTACGTCGACGCGGGTGTCGCGAGGCGTAATCGCCCTGCGGACTACCCGCGGCGTCGGTGCGTATCGGGCCTCGCCGCGTAACGTCCACCTGCCCTCGGTCGTCGATGTCGGTGCACGCCAACGTCGGAGCGCCCCGAATGTCGGCGCTTTGTCAGTGTCGGTGCGCCCTGGTATCGACTCGCCGGGTCCGTCGATGTCGGCGGATGATCGACATCGGTGCACCGTCAACGTCGGAGCATCAGTCGATGTGCCGCTTCATTATTGTCGAAGTGGCGTCGATCCCATATCTCTGTCGATGTCGGAGCGTGTTCGATGTCGACAGGATCGTGACATGCCGATGTCGAGGCACCGCAAAAGTTCGGCGCCGCATAATGTCACGAGGCCACCAATGTGGGCCATCGCCGATGTCACTGACGCCCAACGTATTTCACAGCCATTCGGCCACCGGGCCAGTCGGTCGGCTATTCCGGACGCAACGTCAGAATGCGCGGTCCGTCTTCGGTGACGGCAACCGTGTGCTCCCAATGTGCGGCACGGCTGCCGTCGATGGTCACCACGGTCCAATCGTCGCCGAGCACCTTGGTCTGAGTGGTGCCCAATGTCAGCATCGGCTCGATCGCAAGGACAGATCCGACAACGAGTTTCGGCCCTCTACCCGGGTCGCCCTCGTTCGCGAGGAACGGATCCATGTGCATTTCGCGGCCGATGGCGTGCCCGCCGTACCCGTCGACGATGCCGTAGGCGCGACCGTGCATTTCTTCCGCGGCGCGGGTGCCGAGCTCGATGGCATGCGAGACGTCCGTCAGCCGGTTACCGGGCAGCATTGCCGCGATACCGGCCTCCATGGACAGCTTGGTTGCCTCGCTGAGCAGCCGATCGGCGTCGATGATCGGGCCGACGCCGAATGTCCACGCCGAATCACCGTGCCAGCCGTCGAGAATCGCGCCACAGTCTATGGAGACCAGATCGCCGTCGGTCAGGATCTCCTCGGCGGCCGGAATCCCATGCACTACACGGTCGTTCACCGATGAGCAGATCGAACCGGGGAACCCGTGGTAGCCCTTGAAGGATGGCACCGCACCCGCATCGCGGATCACCTGCTCGGCGACCTCGTCCAGCTCCAGGGTGCTGACACCGGGCTTTGCGGCATCGCGCACCGCGACGAGCGCGCGGCCGACGACGGCGCCTGCCGCCGCCATGGCGTCCAGTTCGCCCGCGGTGCGGAACGGCACCACCTTCTTGTTCTTACGACCGAAGACCATGACGGTTCAGTGTCCCATCGCTGGTGCGGTAAGCGGCATCAGTGGCCGAGTGCGCGCAACGCGCGGGCGTTGACCTCGTCGACCTCGCCGACACCGTCCACGGTGACGACCAACCCGTCGTAGTGCTCCAGCAGCGGCTCGGTCTCGTCCCGGTACACCCGGAGCCGGTTGCGGATCACACCTTCGTTGTCGTCGGCGCGGCCACGGGCCAGCATCCGCTCGACCACGGTGTCCTCGGCAACGACGAAGCACAGCACCGCGTCGAGCTTGGTGTCCATGTCGGCGAGGATCTTCTCCAGCGCGTCGGCCTGATCGACCGTGCGCGGGTAGCCGTCGAGCACGAAACCGTTGACGGCGTCGGGCTCGGCAACGCGGGCCTCGACCATGCGGTTGGTCACATCGCTGGGCACCAGATCGCCGGCATCCATGTACTTCTGCGCTTCGCGCCCCAACGGGGTCTGCTGGCTGATGTTCGCACGGAACAGGTCTCCGGTGGAGATGTGCGGGACGCCCAGCTTTTCCGAAAGCAGGACGGCCTGGGTGCCCTTGCCTGCACCCGGCGGACCGAGAAGTACAACTCTCACTTGAGGAACCCTTCGTAATTTCGATTCATCAGCTGGCTCTCGATCTGCTTCACCGTGTCCAAGCCGACGCTCACCATGATGAGCACCGCGGTGCCGCCGAACGGAAGGTTCTGCGCACCACCGGACGAGCCGATTTCGAGGAACAGATTGGGCAGCACTGCCACTAGACCGAGGTAGATCGAGCCGGGGAGGGTGATGCGGCTCAACACAAAATTGAGATAGTCGGCGGTCGGCCTACCGGGGCGGTAGCCCGGAATGAATCCGCCGAACTTCTTCATCTCGTCGGCGCGTTCCTCCGGATTGAAGGTGATCGCGACATAGAAGTAGGTGAAGAACACGATCAGACCGAAGTAGATTGCGATGTACACCGGATTACTCGGGGTCACCAGGTATTTCTGGATGATCTCCTGCCACCAGCTCTGATCTGCCGACCCCTTCGACGTCGTCAGCTGGGCAACCAAGTTCGGCAGATACAGCAGCGATGACGCGAAGATCACCGGAATGACGCCTGCTTGGTTGACCTTCAGTGGCAGATAGGTCGAGGAGCCACCGTACATCTTGCGGCCGACGACTCGCTTGGCGTACTGCACCGGAATCCGGCGCTGGCCCTGCTCGACGAAGATGACCGCGACAATGATGGCGAGCGCGGCGGCGCAGACGAGACCGAAGACCAGCGGGCCACGACTGTCCAGGATGCCCTTGCCCTGCGACGGGATACGGGCGGCGATACCGGCGAAGATCAGCAGCGACATACCGTTGCCGACACCACGCTCGGTGATCTGCTCACCGAACCACATCACCAGTGCCGCACCGGCCGTCATCACCAGCACGATGATGATCATGCCGAAAATGCTGGTGTCGGCCAGGATGTCCTGCTGGCAGCCCTGCAGAAGCTGACCGCGGGCCGCGAGCGCGACCAGACCGGTGGCCTGCAGGATCGCGAGGGCGATCGACAGATACCGGGTGTACTGCGTCATCTTGTTCTGGCCTGATTGGCCTTCTTTTCGCAGTTCCTCGAACCGCGGGATGACGACGGTCAACAGCTGAATAATGATGCTGGCCGTGATGTAGGGCATGATGCCGATCGCGAAGACCGACAACTGCAGCAGCGCACCACCGGAGAACAGGTTGATCAGCTGGTAGATACCGCCGGACTCACCGCCGGACACCAGGTCGATACATTCCTGGACGGCCTGGTAATCAACGCCAGGGGACGGCAGCGCGGCACCCAAGCGGTACAACGCGATCAACCCCAGCGTGAAGAGAATCTTCCGCCGTAAGTCCGGAGTCCGGAAGGCCGATACGAAGGCGGAAAGCACAGATCCTCCTGGCGAACGACATGGTCATGCCATGGACTTTTCAGCGATGTCCTGGTCGGAAGGCGCCGGTATCCCATGACGAGGCTTGGCAGACAACAATTGAACTCTAACAGTGGCACCGGACGAGCCTTCACTCGTCCGGTGCCACTATGTGCAGAGTACCGTCAGCCCAGCTCGGTGACAGTGCCACCGGCCGCGGTGATCTTTTCCTTGGCGGCACCGGTGACCTTATCGACGGTCACCTGGACCGCGACACCGATCTCGCCGTCACCGAGAATCTTGACCAGCTGGTTCTTGCGAACCGCGCCGGCCGCAACGAGCTCGGCCTTGCCGATCTCGCCACCCTCGGGGAACAACTTGGCGATCGAGCCGACATTCACGACCTGGTATTCCGTGCGGAATCGGTTCGTGAAGCCCTTGAGCTTGGGCAGCCGCATGTGCAGCGGCATCTGCCCGCCCTCGAAGGCGGCCGGAACGTTCTTGCGAGCCTTGGTGCCCTTGGTACCGCGACCCGCGGTCTTGCCCTTGGAGCCTTCACCGCGACCCACCCGGGTCTTCTCGGTCTTGGCGCCGGGAGCCGGACGCAGGTGATGCAACTTGATGGTCATGTCAGACCTCCTCAACTGTTACGAGGTGGCGCACGACGTTGATCAGCCCACGGTTCTGAGGATTGTCCTCACGAACCACGGTCTGGCGGATCTTCCGCAGGCCGAGCGTGCGAAGGCTCTCCCGCTGGTTCGCCTTGGCGCCGATCGACGACTTGATCTGGGTCACCTTGAGATCTGCCATTTACCTGCCACCTCCCGCTGCCTGAGCGCGTGCGCGCAGCATGCCCGCGGGGGCAACGTCCTCGATGGGCAGACCACGACGGGCCGCGACCTCTTCCGGACGCTGCAGCATCTTGAGTGCCGCAACCGTCGCGTGCACGACGTTGATGGCGTTGTCGCTACCGAGCGACTTCGCCAGAATGTCATGGATACCAGCGCATTCCAGCACGGCACGCGCCGCGCCGCCGGCGATCACACCGGTACCGGGCGAAGCCGGACGCAGCATGACGACACCGGCCGCCGCCTCACCCTGAACCGGGTGGGTGATGGTCGAGCCGATCATCGGGACACGGAAGAAGTTCTTACGAGCTTCCTCGACACCCTTCTGAATGGCCGCGGGAACTTCCTTGGCCTTGCCGTAGCCGACGCCGACCAGACCGTTGCCGTCACCGACGATCACGAGGGCGGTGAAGCTGAAGCGACGACCACCCTTCACGACCTTGGAGACGCGGTTGATCGCGACGACACGCTCGAGCTGGTTCTTCTCGGCCGCATTGTCGCGACGATCGCCGCCACCGCGACGGTCGCCGCCACCGCGACGGTTGTCGCGGCCGCCCTCGGGGGCCGCACCATTCTGTCCGGCGGGTCCGCTGCCGCCGTCACGCCGTTGACGTCCCGGCATCAGACGTTCCTTCCGTAAATGTTTGCAGTCATCAGAACTTCAACCCACCTTCGCGAGCGGCGTCCGCCAGCGCGGCGATCCGGCCGTGGTAATCGTGACCACCACGGTCGAACACGACGGCCTCGACACCGGCAGCCTTGGCACGCTCGGCCAGCAGCGCGCCGACCTTCTTGCCCTTGGCCGACTTGTCGCCGTCCACGGCGCGCACATCGGCCTCGATCGAGGATGCGGCGGCAATGGTCTTGCCGACCGAGTCGTCGATGAGCTGTGCGTGCAGGTGACGCGAGGAACGGTTGACCACCAGGCGCGGACGCTCGGTGGTGCCGACGACCTTCTTGCGCAGACGGAAGTGACGACGCGTCTTGGACAGCCGACGCGTGGTCGACACATCCTTGCCGCGCGGGACGCGCTTGGCCTTCTGGTTTTCGGTTTGCGCCATGATCACTTACCCGTCTTTCCGACCTTGCGGCGAACGACCTCGCCGGCGTAGCGGATGCCCTTGCCCTTGTACGGGTCGGGCTTGCGCAGTCCGTGGATCACAGCGGAGATCTGACCGACCGCCTGCTTGTCGATTCCGGACACAGAGAACTTGGTGGGCGTTTCCACCGCGAAGGTGATGCCTTCCGGGGCCTCGACCGGGACCGGGTGGCTGTAGCCGAGAGCGAACTCGAGGTTCGAACCCTTGGCCTGCACGCGGTAACCGACGCCGAAGATTTCCATCTTCTTCTCGTAGCCCTTGGTCACACCTTCGACCATGTTCGAGACCAGGGTGCGGGTCAGGCCGTGCAGTGCACGACTCTGGCGCTCGTCGTTCGGACGGGCGACCTCGAGCTGACCGTCCTCGCCCTTGGCGACGGTGATCGGCTCGGCGACGGTGTGCGACAGGGTGCCCTTGGGACCCTTCACCGACACGGTCTGGCCATCGATGGTGACATCGACGCCCGCGGGAATTGCGATGGGCTTCTTGCCGATACGCGACATTGTCCTACCTCCCCTTACCAGACGTAGGCGAGGACTTCCCCGCCTACACCTTGCTTGGCCGCCTGGCGATCCGTGAGCAGACCGGTCGACGTGGAGATGATCGCCACGCCGAGGCCGCCCAGGACCTTGGGCAGGTTGGTGGACTTTGCGTACACACGCAGACCCGGCTTCGAGACGCGACGCAGGCCCTGCAGGCTGCGCTCACGGCTGGGGCCGTACTTGAGGTCGACGACGAGGCTCTTGCCGACGGTCGCGTCCTCGGTCCGGTAATCGGCGATGTAGCCCTCGCGCTTGAGGATCTCGGCGATGTTCGCCTTGAGCTTCGAGTGCGGCGCCTTCACCTGATCGTGGTACGCCGAGTTGGCGTTGCGCAGACGAGTGAGGAAGTCTGCGATCGGATCAGTCATGGTCATGTTTTTGACCGTTTACCTTTCTCGCAACGGTTCCCATGCAAGAGCCCGAAGGACCCGTGGGCCTATCACGAAGTTGGGGTTAGTTTCCCGTCGTGCCCCGGCTTGCGCCGGGACGACGGAAGTTGGTGGTGGCTACCAGGAGCTCTTGTGCACGCCCGGCAGCTCGCCGCGGTGCGCCATCTCGCGAAGGCAGACACGGCACAGACCGAACTTGCGGTAGACAGCATGCGGGCGACCGCAGCGCTGGCAACGGGTGTAGGCGCGGACCCCGAACTTCGGCTTGGCCTCGGCCTTGATACGCAGTGCTTTCTTGGCCATCGTCAGTTCTCCTTGAACGGGAAGCCGAGGTGCTTGAGAAGGGCGCGGCCCTCTTCGTTGTTCGTCGCGGTGGTCACGACAGTGATGTCCATACCGCGCGGACGGTCGATGGAGTCCACGTCGATCTCGTGGAACATCGACTGCTCGCTCAGGCCGAACGTGTAGTTGCCGTTGCCATCGAACTGCTTCGGCGACAGGCCGCGGAAGTCGCGGATACGGGGCAGCGCGATGGAGACCAGGCGGTCGAGGAACTCCCACATGCGGTCGCCACGCAGCGTGACCTTCGCACCGATGGGCATGCCCTCACGCAGCTTGAACTGCGCGATCGACTTGGTCGCCTTGCGGACCTCGGGCTTCTGACCGGTGATCAGTTCCAGATCCTTGATGGCACCGTTGATCAGCTTCGCGTCACGGGCGGCGTCACCGACACCCATGTTGACGACGACCTTGACCACGCCGGGGATCTGCATCACGTTGGCGTACTCGAACTCGCCGTTCAGCGCGTCCTTGATCTCGGCGCGGTAGCGCGCCTTCAGGCGCGGCTGGGTCTTCTCAGAGGTAGTCATGTCAGATGTCCTTCCCGTTCTTACGGGAGATCCGGACCCGCTTGCCGCTCTCCTCATCGGTGCGGTAACCGACACGGGTCGGCTTGCCATCGGAATCGACGACCATCACGTTCGAGACCTGGATCGGGGCTTCCTGGGTCACGATGCCACCGGAGGAGGCGCCACGCTGGTTCGCGGAGTCCGCGACGTGCTTCTTGATCCGGTTCACGCCCTCGACCAGGATCTTGCCGGTCGCCGGGTAGGCCTGAATGACCTTGCCCTTGGCGCCCTTGTCCTTACCCGAGATGACGAGAACGGTGTCGCCCTTGTGCACCTTCATGTCAGAGCACCTCCGGGGCCAGCGAAACGATCTTCATGAACTTCTTCTCGCGCAGCTCGCGGCCGACCGGGCCGAAGATACGGGTGCCACGCGGGTCGTTGTCCGCCTTGATGAGCACGGCGGCGTTCTCATCGAACTTGATGTAGGAACCGTCCGGGCGGCGGCGCTCCTTGACGGTGCGCACGACGACGGCCTTGACGACCTCGCCCTTCTTGACGTTGCCGCCAGGGACAGCGTCCTTGACGGTGGCGACGATGATGTCGCCGATGCCGGCATAGCGACGTGACGAGCCACCGAGCACGCGGATGCAAAGAATTTCCTTCGCACCCGTGTTGTCGGCGACGCGCAGTCGCGACTCCTGCTGAATCACTTCAGCCTCCTTGACCTGGATGTATACGCACGCCGGATTGCCGACCCGACGGGCATGGTCCTGCTGCCACCCGAACGCGCGCCTGCCAGCGGTTATGCGGATCTCGATGACCCAACCACTGGGGGTTCACGGCCGGATTGCGGGCATAGCTCCCGCAGGCAACCGGTTCAGTGTAGGGGAATCCGCTGGTCATCCCAAAATCGGGTCCATTTCGGCAACCCTGACATTCAGCTGTGAAACCCCTGCCGATCAGTGCCAGCGAGCCTTCTCGTTACTACCCTCGGTCCAGGGCATGATCGCCAAAAATGCCACCAGTATTCGATATCGCCGCTGGAAGAGGGGTTTCTTGAGTTCGTCTGCCGGTCCGTTTCGATTCGATCGTCGAGCTTTCCTGATCGCACTCGGAGTGATTCCCGCCACCACGGTTCTGGCGTCCTGCTCCAAGGATGCGGCGACGCCGCCGACCGGGGTCGACATGAGCGGTGCCGACCAGGCGATTCGTCCGCAAGACGATCTATACCGGCACGTCAACGGGACTTGGCTGCGCGATTATCAGCTGCCGGCGGACCGGCCCTCGTATACCTCGTTCAACGAGGTCCGCGACCGTGTTCAGCAACAGTTGCGCGACATCGTCGACAGCATTCGCGACCCGAAGCCGGGGTCGACCGAACAGCAGATCCGCGATCTCTACGATGCCAGGCTCGATCTCGACGAGATCGAGCGACTGGGCAGCACTCCGCTTGCCGACCTGTTCGCCGCGATCGACGGCGCCGAGACCAAGGCAGACCTCGCCCGGGTGATGGGCACGCTGCCGGTCGGCGGCCTGATCGGGCTCGGGGTCGCGGTCGACCAGAAGAACTCCGGCGACTACATCGCCATGATCGGCCAATCCGGCATAGATCCGACCATGGGCGAGCAGTACTACCGGAAGCCCGAATACGCCGAGCAGCTGGCGGCCTACCGAACCTATCTGGAGCGCATCGCCGCCGGTGCGGACTTCCTCGATCCGTCGGGCACGGCACAGCGCGTGCTCGCGCTGGAGACGAGGATTGCCGCCGGGTATTGGGACGACGTTCGGCTGCGCAATCCCGACGCCACCTACAACCTGCTCGGCTGGACCGAATTGACTTCGCTCGCACCACAATTCGACTGGGAACCGTGGCTGGCGGGTAGTACCGACCGGCCCAGGGGGCTGTTCGACAAGGTGGTGGTGGGGCAGCCGTCTTTCGTCACAGCGGCAGGGCAACTCTGGGCCGAGGTCGACATCGCGAGCTGGCGGGAATACTTGCGCACGGCCGTGGTAAAGAAATTCGCGGCCGAACTACCCGAAGTCATCTCCGCTGCCGCCTTCGAATTCATCGGCAAGGCGTTGCAAGGCCAGCAACAGCGTCAAGAGCCGTGGAAGGACGGCATCGACACCGTCGACGACACGCTCGGCCAGCCGCTCGGGAAACTCTATGTCGGCAAGTACTTTCCGCCGATCGCCAAGGAACAGGCACAGGCGCTCGTCGCCGATCTCATGGCCGCCTATCGGGACAACTTCACCAACTCGTCGTGGATGTCGCCGCCGACCAGGGCTGCGTCGATCGCCAAACTCGACAAGATCGTCGCGAAGATCGGCTACCCGGACACCTGGATCGACTACTCCGGACTGCACATCACCAGGGGCAAACTGATCGAATCCCTACGCGCGGCAGAAACTTTCGAGCGCAAGCGGATGTTCGCGCGACTCGGCACACCGGTCGACAGGTCCGAATGGGCCATATCGCCGCAGACGGTGAACGCCATGTACGACCCGAGCGCCAATGAGATTTCGTTCCCCGCGGCCATTCTGCAGCCACCGTTCTTCGACAAGGATGCTCAGGCTGCGGTCAACTACGGCGCGATCGGCGCGATCATCGGTCACGAAATCGGTCACGGCTTCGACGACCAAGGATCGGAATACGACGCCGACGGCAACCTGCGCGACTGGTGGACCCCGGCGGATCGGGCCGCGTTCGACGCCAAGACCGCGCAGCTCATCGCGCAGTACAACGCGCTCGTTCCCGTCGGCCTCGATCCGGAAAAGCACGTCGACGGCGCACTCACCGTCGGCGAGAACCTCGCCGATCTGCGGGGGCTGAGCATCGCGCTGGCGGCCCTGCGGATCGCGGGACAGCACGACGGCACCGGCGAACCCGACTACCCGACGCTGTTCCTTTCCTGGGCGCGCATCTGGCGGGACAAGTCGACCGAGCAGCGGCAGGAGCTGCGCCTGGCCATGGACGTCCACGCCCCCAATGAGTTCCGATGCAATCAGGTGATCCGCAATATCGCCGAGTTCTACCGCACCTTCGGCGTCACCGCCGCCGACCGGCTGTTCCTGCCCGAGGACCAGCGGGTCACGCTCTGATACGCCGGGCCCGCGCCACCGGAGACAGGTAGCCTCGGGCAAGCAATATCGCGCCTGACGAGGATGCGGGACACCGCATCGGGAGAGGAATCCTCGTGACATCAAACGGTCGTCCCGGCCAGCTGGATCGTCGTGCCTTCCTGGTCGCGCTGGGGGTCGTACCGGCCGCCATCGCGTTGGCTTCGTGCTCGAAGAACGACAACGTGCAGCTCACCGGTGTCGATCTGGGTGGCGCCGATGGCGCTATCCGGCCGCAGGACGATCTGTACCGGCACGTCAACGGCAAGTGGCTGCGGGAGTACCAGCTGCCGCCGGACAAGGCCGCCGTCGGTGCGATCAGCGAGGCTTCCGACCGCACGCTGGACCAGTTGCGGGCGATCATCGAAGGCATCAACGATCCGAAGGCGGGCTCGGAGGCGCAGCAGATTCGCGACCTCTACGACGCGCGCCTCGATCTCGACACGATCGAACGGCTCGGGATGACCCCGCTGGCCGATCTGTACGCCAAGATCGACGGCGCCGCGACCAAGCCGGACCTGGCCAAGGTGATGGCCGAACTGCCCATCTCGGGTCTGATCGGCATCGGTATCGGCATTGATCGCAAGAACTCGAACGCCTACATCCCGACCATCAGCCAGTCCGGCCTCGGCCTCGGCGAGCAGTACTACCGCAAACCCGAGTACACGACGCAGCTCGCGGGCTACAAGACCTACGTGGAAAAGATGGCCGCGGCCGCGGGCTTCGCCGATCCGATCGGCCTGGCGCAGCGGGTGGTCGACCTGGAAACCAAGATCGCGGCCGCGCATTGGGACAGCGTGCGCAATCGGAACACCGACGCCACCTACAACCTGATGAGCTGGTCGGAGCTGACCGCGCTCGGACCGCAATTCGACTGGGAGCCCTGGATGGCGGGCAATACCGACCGGTCGCGCCAGCTGTTCGACAAGATCGTGGTTTCCCAGCCGTCGTTCGTGACGGGGATGGCGCAGTTGTGGGCCGACGTCGATATCGCTGTCTGGCGGGAGTACCTGCGCACGAGCGTGACGGCGAATTTCGCCCGCTTCCTGCCCAAGGCCATCGCGGATGCGCGCTTCGATTTCGTCGGCAGGGTGCTGAGCGGGCTCGACGAACGCCCGGAGCTGTGGAAGTCGGCGGTCGGCGTCGTGGACGACAATCTCGGCGACCAGCTCGGGAAACTGTATGTCGCCGAGCACTTTCCGCCGGAGGCCAAGGATCGCGCCAAGGAAATGGTCGCCGACCTCATGGCCGCGTACAAGGATAACTTCACCCATTCCACCTGGATGTCGCAGCCGACCAGGGAAGCGTCCATCGTCAAGCTCGACAAGATCGAGGCCAGGATCGGCTACCCGGACAAGTGGGACGACTACTCCGACTTGAAGATCACCAGGGGCAAGTTGATCGAATCCCTGCGCGCGGTCAATGCTTTCGAGTCCAAGAAGGCCTTCAACCGGCTCGGCACCCCCGTCGACAAAGCCGAATGGGGTATGTCGCCGCAGACGGTGAACGCCTATTACTCCCCGACCAATAACCAGATCACCTTCCCTGCCGCCTATTTGCAGCCGCCGTTCTTCGACAAGGACGCCACCGCAGCGGTCAATTACGGTGCGGTCGGGGCCACCATCGGCCACGAGATCGGGCACGGCTTCGACGATCAGGGCGCCAAGTACGACGCCGACGGCAACCGGCGCGACTGGTGGACCCCCGAGGATCTCGCCGCGTTCGAAGCCAAGACCAAGCAGTTGATCGACCAGTACAACCCGCTTGTCCCGGAGGGCCTCGACCCCAAATACCACGTCGACGGCGCGCTCACGGTCGGCGAGAACCTCGCCGATCTGCGTGGGCTCCAGATCGCGCTGGAGGCCTACCGCATCGCGGCGAAGCGGGAAGGCAAAGAGCCGGACTTCCAGCAGATGTTCTTCTCCCATGCCCGCAGCTGGCGCGAGAAGCAGACCGAGGAAGCCACCATCAGTCAACTGCAGGACACCCACTCCCCCAACGAATTCCGCTGCAACCAGGTGATGCGCAACCTCGCCGAGTTCTATAAGACCTTCGAGGTGAAGGAAGGCGACAAGTTGTTCATGCCGGAGAACCAGCGCGTCAGTTTCTGAGCGCTTCGAGGTTGGTTATCCAGCGTCCGACGAGCAGCCCGGCAGCACGCCGGGCTGCCGGCTTTCGCTGCCTGCGAGCAGACCGTCGACCAAAGCCCGCAGGCCGTATTCGTAAGTGTCCACCGCAGTGAGCTCGACCCAGCGCGGACCGAGAGCCGATAGGCGGGGCAGGGTGTCGGGGTCGAGGTCGGCGAAGACCGATTCGCGGTAGGTGGGACGGTTTTCGGCGGCTCGGCGCTCGGATTTGGCGCGAACTATGAGGTCGCCCGCGGTGTAGTGCCAGATCACGCGGTAGGCCTGCACGGCCCGATCGGGACCGAGGCCGCTCGCGATGGCGGCATCGATGATGGTTTCGTTGATCCAGAGTGCCGAGACGCCGAAGAGGTCGTCGGAGACGAGGACCTCGACGATCCATGAGCGTGCGGCGAGCACCTCGTGCATTGCGTTGGCGGCGACCAGGATTCGCTCGCGTGGCGCATCCGGCAGTGCCGGCCAGACCACCTGGTCGGCGTAGTCGTTCAGCAGTAGCCGCAGTAGGTCTTCCTTGTCGTGCACGTGGTGGTAGAGCGCCATCGGGGTGCAGGCGAGTTCCGTGGCGAGACGACGCATCGTCAGCTTCTCGACGCCATCGGCATCGATGACCGCATGGGCCGCGGCGAGGATCTCCAGCAGGGAGATGCGCGGGGGCCTTCCGGTGCGGTTGTGCTGCGGCGACGGGTTCGGCATGAGGTCCATCATCGCCCATCGCCGAACGGATGTGTGGACACGGGGCCGCTCTGCGGTTAGTTTTTATACGTGTATAAAAACTTGAGTGGGCGGCCGGGAGTCGCCTTGGCGGCCGTGGCCGTCGCGCAGTTCATGGTGGCCCTCGACATGGCGGTCGTGAATGTCGCGCTACCCGCAATCCGCGCCGATCTGGGATTCGCGCCGCTCGAGCTGGCCTGGGTGGTGCACATCTACGCGCTGACCTTCGGCGGGTTTCTACTGCTCGGCGGCAAAGCCTGCGATCTGTTCGGACGGCGAAGGTTGTTCGCCGCCGGGCTGGTCGTCTTCGGAATCGCCTCGATGGCAGGAGGTTTCGCACAGGCACCGTGGCAGCTGGTGGCCGCACGCGCCGTGCAGGGTATGGCGGCGGCGGCCGTTGCGCCCGCCGCGCTTGCCACCCTGACCACCACCTTCACCGAAGGACCCGCCCGAATGCGGGCGCTCGGCGTGTGGAGTGCGGTGAATGCCGCGGGCGGCGCGATGGGCGTGCTGGTCGGCGGGCTGCTGACCGAGTACGCGAACTGGCGCTGGGTAATGCTGATCAATATCCCGATCGTCGCGATCGCGCTCGCGGCGGTGGCGGCGGGCGTGGCAGCCGATCGTCGCGACCACGCCGCAGGTCGCCTCGATGCGCTCGGCGCGGTGCTCGCGACCGTGGGCATCGGCCTGCTGGTGATCGGCGTGGTGCGCACCGATCACTACGGCTGGACCTCGGGTGTCACGATTGCCACGCTGACCGCGAGCGTCGTCGTGCTGGCCTGCTTCCTTGCCGTGGAGGCGCGGGTCGCCACTCCCCTTGTTCGCCTCGGACTGTTCCGCAGCCGCTGGGTCACCGGCGCGAACCTTTTCGTATTCCTCGCTGCCGCAGGACAATTCTCCGCTTTCTACCTGGTGTCGCTGTATATGCAGCAGGTGTTGGGGATGAGCGCGGGCGCGACCGGCGCGGCCTTTCTGCCGTTCTCGCTGACCGTGATCATCGGCACGGTGGTCGCCACCCGGGTCGGCGCGCGACGCTCACCCAGGACCGCACTCATCGGCGGCGGCCTGCTCACTGCCGCGGGCATCGGCTGGTTCGCGCTGATCAGTCCCGATGGCAGCTTCGTCACCGACGTGCTCGGCCCCTCGCTGGTCGGCGGCTTCGGCCTCGGACTGTGCCTGGCTCCGGTCGCCGCCGCGGCGACCATGGGCGTCGCGGGACCAGAAGCGGGCATGGCATCGGGCGTATTCAACAGCGCACGACAACTCGGCGGCAGCGTCGGCGTCGCCGCACTCGCCACCATCGCCGCGAGCCGCTCCCGTGCCCACGTCGATCCCGCCGGACTCAACGACGGCTACGCGCTCGCTCTCGGCATCGCGGCACTCGTGTTCGGCACCGCCGCCCTGGTCGCCGCCGTGGTCCTGCCCGCCGCCCGCCGCGACTCGACGGCCGCCCCGAAAGCGCCTCTGCACGAGGAACTCTCCCCCGCACGTCCATAGCAGTACCCGAGGAAGGAAACCCATGAGCCAGACACCGATCGACCTGTTCGACAGCGGCCTGCACTTTCGCCCCGACGGCAATGTCCGTGCGGGCGAACGTCGAATGAGCACCGGCTCCGACGGCTGGCAGCTCGCCACATTCCATGTCGAGACCAACGCCGATGTGCACGCCGACCACTGGGAAGTCCACCCATCCTCCGAAGAGGCGGTGTGCTGCCTATCCGGCGCGATGCGCCTGTACCTGCGACCGGAACACCCCGGCGACGACGAGACCATGGTCCACCTGACCTCCGGCACGGCTTACGTTGTGCCACGCGGCCGTTGGCACCGCATCGAACTCGACCAACCCTCCGACATCATGTCGATCGGGCTGCGCGGCGGCACCCGTCGAGAACCAGTCGCCAGGTCGGTGGCCGAGTAGCTCTCGACAGGAATCTCGCTGACTATCGAACGAGGTCCGCGAAGCTGATCTCGCCGAGCACGACATGCTCGAGCTGCAGGAATCCATCGCGATGCAGCCGATGCAGCCGATACTCGGCGGCATGGGCGTCGAGCCTGAACTCGCGGACCTCTTCGATGTCGTACTTGGTGTCGAGTGCGACGACCAGGTATAGCGGAATGCCGGCCCGGGCATATTGAGCCTTCTTGTCCAGCAAGTCTTCGGCCGCGGTGGACGGAGACGAAACCTCGACCACGATCAACGCATCGCCGGCCTCCGGCTTCGCGCCGCGTTCGGGCAAGCACCGGTACACCGTCACATCGGGCCGACGGAACGTAAACTTCGGCACTCGCCACAACACCACATCTATATCGGTCTCCACCCGGATGCACGGCTCAGTGCTCGGCAGCTGCTCCATGGCGCCTGCCAGTCTGCGCGCTACCCGATTGTGCTCGGGTACAGGGGACTCGCAGACAATCACATGCCCGTGCACAACCTCGATCTCGCGCGCCATAGCCTCGGGCAGCTGACGGTACTGCTCCTCGGTCATCTCGTGCGGCAAGTGGCCGGACGGTTCGATCGTCATGGTGGAAGCCTACCCAGGCGGCAACCCGATGCGTTGCCGTCCGAGGACCATGGGTCGACCTAGTACTCCAGCCGGACTTCGTGATCATGGTGTAAGTCGGGATCGGTGCTGGTAGTGGCCGCGTCGGGCGCGATCACTTGCCGGGTGTGCCCGTCAGTCGGCGATGTGTTGTAAGAACCTTCGGTTGTCGAGCGCGGGGGCGAGACACATGCTGCGGCGAAGGCACCCGTCACCACCGAGATCGTTGCCTGTTCTGTCGGATTATGTATCCCTCAGCGCGATTGGTAGTCAATGGGTGGACTCGGGTCCGTGCTCGGGCGCGGCCTGCAGTTCGGACGCGGCGGCGGCCAGCAATGCGTCGCGGTCGCGGCTCAACGGAGGATAGATACGTCGGGTGTTGATGGCGCGCTTGGTGTCTTTGGCCTCCTCGCCGCACGCGACCACGTGGCGGTCCCAGCCCTCGGTATACACCGCGCCTGCCGGTCCCAGATCGAGAACCGTTACATACCAAGGGATCCGCAACGGCTTCACGGGCTTGCCCAGAAGATCGCCGATGACGTTGTATCCGGCCCATCGGCCCATCGGGCGGCTGTGCTGGCAGGACATCACCGACATATGCTCGTCGTCCATTTTCGCAACGGCGACGTCACCGGCGGCGAATACCCCGGGCACACCACAGACCCGCAGATAATCGTCGACGGGGAGTCGACCCAGCCGGTCACGGTCGACCCCGAACTCTGCGGTCAGCGGGTTGGCCCGCATGCCGGCACACCAGACGACGGTGGCGGCGGTCACCACTTCACTCGAGGAAAGCGTCACGCCGCGCTTGTCGATGGCGACGACACCGACACCCAACTTGGTCTCGATCCCGATGTCGGCCAGCGCCGCCTCGATGACCGGTCGCGCCGATGCGCCCATGTCCGAGCCGACGAACGGGTTGCGGTCGATCAGGATGACCCGCGGTGCGACGGCACGCGCGGCAAAGGCGTCGGCGAGCATCGCGGGCAGCTCAGTCGCCTCTTCGATCCCCGTCAAACCTGCCCCGACGACGACTACTGTCGTGGCCGCCGAGTCAGCGGGGCCCTCGGCAAGCCGACGCAGGTGGGCTTGCAGTCTGGTCGCTGCGTCATGGGTGTCGATGTCGAAACCGAACTCCCGCAGGCCAGGGATATCGGGCTTGACCACCTGGCTGCCCAACGCGAGCACCAGCCGGTCGTAGCTGTGAGCGCCCGCGGTGGATTCCACGACCCGCGCCAGAGCATCGATCGCCGTCACTTCGCCGATGATGTGCTTGATTCCGACCGGATCGAGAAGAGCGCTCAGCGGGATGCGGGATGTGCTCAGATCGGTCTCATAGTCGCGCACGCGGATATCGTGGTACGGCGTGGAACTGATCATCGTGACATCGACGGTTCCGACCGCCACATCGAGCTCGTCGAGCCGCCGGGCCGCCGCGAGCGCCGCCCACAGACCCGCAAACCCGGACCCGAGAACCACGACACGCGAAGGATCGGTCACTGCAGCGCGCTGCACATCGTCATTCTAATACTCCAGCCGGACTTCGTGATCGTCGATGCTGCTGGCCGGGACACTGGAAGTGGGGCGGCCACTGCGTGATCATGCTGTGTTTGTGTGGGACACAACTGAATTGGTGGTGGCCACGTTCGGCAACGTAGCCGTTGACCGGCCTACTACCGCTGCTTGGCGCTCACCCGGCCACCCTCGCCAGGCTGGTGATAGACGCAGCCACTACCAGCACCGATCCCGACTCACACCATGATCACGAAGTCCGGCTGGAGTACTAGGCTGACCGATACTGGGCACCGCCAGGGACATGCCTGGGCGAAAGGGGTCAAACGATGAAGTCTGTTCGGATACCCCGTGGCTGGGCACTGGCCGCGGTCGTGGTGCTCGTCGGTGGGCTGGCCCTCGGAATCGTCACCTACGGGCCTTCGAGCAACGACGAAGACCCCGGCAGCGGCGAACCCGTCACCATCACCCACACACGCGGCACAACCACAGTGGAAGGTTCTCCGAAAAGGGTTGTCGCACTGGGTAATCAGTGGATGGATACCGCTTTGGCGCTCGGGGTGACTCCGGTCGGCTATATCGATACTGCCGCGACGGTACCCAACTCGACCCCGCCGTGGGAACCCGACTCGCTACGTGGCGCGACGGCGTTGAACACCACCGGCAATATCGCCGCGCAGGCCGCGGCGCTGCAACCGGATCTGATTCTCGTGGACGGGCTGCTGGCCGATCAGCAGTCTTACGACGAGCTGTCCAAGATCGCACCGACGCTGCCGGCGCTGAGCAATGAGACGGTCGTGCCGTGGCGGGATCAGGTGACCGCGCTCGGTGCGGTGCTACGCAGGACGGATCGGGCGAGCAAGGTCATCGCCGATGTGAACAAGAAGGTCGAGACCATCACGCAGGCGAACCCCGGGCTGAGGGGCAAGACCGTCGCGAGCACCTGGCTGGCGAGCCCGGCCCAGCTGATAGTGCTCACCGACCCGAACACCGTCGCCGGCCAGATTTTCACCCAGCTCGGCCTCGGCATTCCGAAGAACCTTGCCGCCCAACCTGCCAGTCAGGGCAGGCTGGCGCTGGCGCCGGAACGCGTCGACGAGCTCACCGCGGATCTGCTGCTGGCCGGCTACTCCCCCGGCATGGACGAAACCTACCGTCAGCTGCCGGGTTTCCGTGAGCTGCCCGCAGTGCAGAAGGGCGCTGTCGCGTTCTTGACCATCCAAGAGCTCGGCGGCGTCAACCAGCCGACCGCGCTGTCGGTGCCGTATCTGCTCGACAAGCTGCAGCCCGCGTTCGCCAACGCCGCCAAGTAGGCAATGCCAGCGCCCGGGACGCACTGTCAGCGCACCGGGACCGGCACCGTGACCTCGGCCGGCGCGGCCGCCTCGGCGAGCTCGACGCCCTCGTCATGGACGTACTTGTCGCCCGCGAAGTAGGAGGCGGCGGCGGCAAGGAACATCATCGCGGCCGCCGCGACGAACACGACGATCAGACCGGAGTGGAACGGCCCGGTGAGTAGATGCGGGAAGAACTCCTGGCCGGTCAGGGTGCCGGCGTCGACACCAGGCTTACTCAATTCGCCGGAGGGGCCGAGCAATTCCTGAATCGGGTTGAAGCCGAGGAAGGCGGCGAACATGCTGGCCACCGGGGGCATCCCGGCAAGCTGGGCGGCGGCGTCGGCCGAGACGCCCTGCGCGCGCAGCCCGGAGTCGAGCGCCGCGGGCAGACCGGCGGCGAGGCCGACGACCATGAGGGAGAAGAAGATTCCCATGGACAGGGCGTTGCCACCATTGAACAGCGTGCCGCGCATGCCGGAGGCAGCGCCGCGCTGGGCGGCGGGGACGCTGGACATGATCGCGGCAGTGTTGGGCGAGAAGAACAACCCGCTGCCGATTCCATTGATCAGAATGATCAGCGCGAACAGCCAGTAGTCGAAGTCGACCGGGATCACCAGCAGCAACAGGAAGGTCAGCCCCGCGATCACGGCGCCGCCGGTGGTGAACAGCCTGGCGCCGTAGCGATCCGACAGCCAGCCCGAAATCGGTCCCGCGGCAAGGAATCCCACGGTCAGCGGCAGCAGGTAGATACCTGCCCACAGCGGGGTCGATTCGAAGTCGTAGCCGTGCAATGGCAACCAGATGCCCTGCAACCAGATGATCAGCATGAACTGCATGCCGCCGCGGCCGATGGAAACCATGAGGTTGGCGAAGTTGCCGAGGCCGAAGGCCCGGTTGCGGAACAAGGCCAGATTGAACATCGGATCGGCGATCCGACTCTCCACCACACAGAACACCCCGAGCAGCACGATGCCGCCGATCACCGCCGACAACACCCACGGGCTGTACCAACCCGTGGCATGCCCACCGTAGGGCTGGATGCCATAGGTGATGCCGGTGAGCAGCGCAGTCAAGCCGAGCCCGAAGAGGATGGTGCCCGCCCAGTCCACCGTGCCTTCCGTACGCACACCGACCTCGTGCAGCGACCGGTAGGACCAGACGGCGCCGAGGATGCCGATCGGGACGCTCACCCAGAACACCGCGCGCCAGTCCCACTCCGAGAGCACGCCGCCGATAAGCAGGCCGAGGAACGAACCGGCCACCGCGGCAACCATATTGATGCCGAGCGCGGTGCCGCGCTGATTCGCCGGGAAGGCGTCGGTGAGAATCGCCGAGGAGTTGGCCATGAGCATGGCCCCGCCGACACCCTGCACGACCCGCCAGACGATGATCCACATCGCCCCGGACCCGCCGTCCCACGGATCGAAGGACAGCGCGATCGCGCAGAGTGCGAACACCGCGAAGCCGAGGTTGTAGATACGCACGCGTCCGAAGATGTCGCCGAGCCGCCCGAACATCACCACGAGCACGGCCGTCGCCAGCAGGTACCCCATCAGAATCCAGAGCAGGTAGCCGACATTTCCCGCATCGAGCGGGTTCAGACCGATACCGCGGAAGATCGCGGGCAGCGAGATCAGCACGATCGAAGAATTGATCGCGGTGAGCAGCACGCCGAGGGTGGTGTTGGTCAGGACGATCCACTTGTAGCGCGGATGGTCCCGGTCGTAACGCAACCGGCGGCGGATGGTTCGGACATCGCCGAGGTCGAGGTCGGTGGATGGATTCGTCACGGCAGCCCCTTGCAGAGATATCAGCTCCGCAAACTATATAGTTAGCCGATGTAACGATCAAGTCGCCGTCCCGCCCTTCGGACGCGCACCCACTCATCGAATCCGGCGGCAAGATAGGTTAGCCTTGGCTGACTTGTTGCTGGTGGCTCGAAGGAGTCGAGTCGGGGAAGTTCCTCGACGGAGGAGGGTTCAACGATGAAGTCTGTTCGAGCGTCCCGCAGATGGGCGCGTGCAACGGTGGCCGTGCTTGCCGGGGCTCTCGCCCTCGGCGTCACCGCATGCGGATCGTCGAGCGACGACAGGAACTCGGACAGCCCCTCGGTCACCATCACCCACGCGCGCGGTGAGACCACCATCGAAGGCACCCCGAAAAAGGTTGTCACCCTCGGCAATCAGTGGCTGGACACCGCGCTGGCGCTCGGCGTGACCCCGGTCGGCTACGTCGACAATGTCGCGGTCGCCTCCAAGAGCACACCACCGTGGCAGCCGAAAACGTTGGAGTCCGCGAAGGCTTTGAACACCTCGGGCAACCTGGCCGAGCAGGTCGCCGCACTGGAGCCCGATCTCATCCTCGTCGACACCTTCATCGCCGACCAGAAGACCTATGACGAGCTCTCGCGGGTCGCGCCGACTCTCCCCGGCCTGACCAAGGAGGCCGTCACGCCGTGGCAGGACCAGGTCAACGCGCTCGGTAAGGCACTGCGCAAGCAGGACGACGCGACCAAGGTGATCGCGAAGGTGGACGAGAAGATCGCCGCGATCACCACGGCAAACCCAGGTCTGAAGGGCAAGACCTTCGCGAGCACCTGGCTGGCCGGCCCCACGCAGCTGATGGTGCTGATCGACCCGAACGACGGCTCGTCCAAGGTGTTCAGCCAGCTCGGCCTGAGCATCCCCAAGGACCTTACCGACCATGCTGCCAACCAGGGCCGTCTCTCACTCTCGCCCGAACGCGTCGACGAGCTCACCGCCGATGTGCTGCTGGCCGGTTACTCCCCCGGCCTGGACGAAAAGTACCGGCAGCTGCCCGGATACGCCGAGCTGCCGGCGGTGAAGAAGGGCTCCGTCGTATTCCTCACCACCCAGGAGATCAGCGCGGTGAACCAGCCGACCGCGCTTTCGGTGCCCTACATCCTCGACAAGCTCGAGCCTGCCTTCGCCGCAGCGGCGAAATAGGCAGCGTGTCAGTCCTATCGGTTCCACTAGCGGAGGTTCGCGGTTTTGCCCGCCGTCACATATCCCGACCAGACCAGATTCGCGCTGCGTGACGGTGTCACCTGCCTGACGACTTCGGCCGGCGCGGTGCTGCTGAATCCGCCGCGTAACGAGAAGCTGACCGGCCTGGCCGCCGGTCAGCTCCAGGCGCTCGAGACGCTGAACCGGGGACCGGCGACGGTGACGGAGATGTCGGCGGCCGCGGGCGGAGACGACGTCGCCGGGCTGATGGACCGGCTCGCCGACGCCGGCTGGCTGTCGGTCACCGTGCGGGACGGCGGACGCGACCTCTACACCATCCGCCCGTTCGGACAGCCTGCGCCGCGACCGACGACTCCTCTCTCGTGGTCTGCGACGCTGTCGAAATTCGCGGTGCTGCACCGGGATTCCGAAGGCTTCGTGCTAGAGCACCCGCGGGCGTGGTGCGATCTGCGCATCCACGATCCACGACTGCTCGCATTGCTGGACGGACCGGGCGCGGCCGACGCGAATCTGCCTGTCGCCGTGAAATCGCAGTTCGCCGAGGATCTGCACTGGTGCGGATTCCTGGTGCCGGACGCGGACGTCGAGGACCGCGAATTCAGCACGCGCAGTTGGAGTCTGCCCGACCTGTGGTTCCACCGGCGCAGCACGCTCGGCGAGCGCACCATCACCTGGGAGCATTTCGGCCCGACCAAGTGGGCGAAGGGACAGTTCCCGCAGCCGCCCGCGCGCAAGGCCGGCTATCCGGGCGAGGCGGTGGCGCTGAGGGTCCCGGATCTGGCGGTGACGCGGGCCGAGGATCCGACGTTGACGGCCGTCTTGGAGGACCGGGTTTCGACCAGGGCCTTCGACGATGCGCATCCGATCACCATCGACCAACTGGCCGAATTGCTGTACCGCACAGCCAGAACCCGCAGCACCCAGCCCGTGGGCGAGGGTGAGGAACTGGTCTCACGGCCGTACCCGTCGGGCGGCAGCGTCTACGAACTCGAGCTCTACCCGGTGGTGCGCAATGTCGACGGACTGACACCGGGGATGTATCACTACGACTCGTTCGAGCATGTGCTGCGCCCCGTCGCCGCTGCGGATTCGCCTGCGGTGACGCGACTCTTGAAGTCCACGTCGGCAACGTTGGCCCAGGGCGCCGAGCCCCAGGTACTCATGGTCATGGCGGCCCGTTCCGGCCGGGTGATGTGGGCCTACGAGCAGGTCGCCTATGCCAACATCCTCAAGCACGTCGGCGTACTGATGCAGACGATCTACCTGACGGTGACCGCCATGGGGTTGGGCACGTGTGCCCAAGGTTTCGGCGACACAGCGGCTTTCGCGGCCGCCGCGGGCGTGGACGAGTTGGCGGAGTGCAGCGTCGGCAGCATGCTCATCGGTTCCCCGGCGCCGCGCTGAATCGCCGCGAATCCAGTAGGACGACAACGAACGAGGTCCCAGCGCCCAGGCGCTGGGACCTCGTTTGTTTGTCGTGCAACAGCCTCAGAGCTGGGCAAGAACCTCCTCGTCGCTCATGGCCGCGATATCCAGGTACAACCGCGCGACCGCGGCCAGTCGATCCGGCTCACCACTCCTTGCTTCCCGATCCACCAAACGAGTGGCGAGTCCGGCAACGGTGCGGGCCGCAAAGATGTCCGCGACCAGCGCGTGATCGACATCGAGCCATTCGCGCACCCGGGCAATAACCGTGGTGGCAAGCACCGAATCACCTCCGAGCCCGAAGAAGTCGTCGTGCACCCCCACCGCATCGACGCCGAGCACCCCGGCGACAATATCGATCAACGCCGCCTCGACGTCATTGCCCGGGACGCCGTCGTGGGGATCTGCGGCGCCGGGCTCGAGCAGCGCTACCACCGCCCGCCGGTCCAGCTTGGCGTTGACGGTCAGCGGCATCTGTTCGAGGAATTCGATCCGGGTCGGAATCATGTAGCCCGGCAACAGATCCGACATAGCGGTGGTGATATCACCGATCTCGTCCGGATCACCCGCGATCGCGGCGACCAGCCTGGGCGCGCCCGTACCGACCACCGCCGCAACGGCATGCCGGACCCCGGGCACAGTGCGCAACGCGCTCTCCACCTCGCCCAGCTCGACCCGGTAGCCGCGGATCTGCACCTGATTATCGGCGCGGCCGAGGAATTCGACGGTACCGTCGGGCCAGTACCTGGCCATGTCGCCGGTCTTGTACCAGCGGACACCTTCGAATTCGACGAATCGCTGCGCGGTTCGCTCCGGATCATTGCGGTAGCCAGTGGCCACATTCGCACCGCCGACCCAGAGTTCACCAGGCACCCAATCCGGGCAGTCCCGCCCCGACGGCGCGACGACCCGGCATCGGACATTGCGCAGCGGAACACCGAACGGCACCGTCACCCAGTGCGCGGGGGGTGCACCGACGAACTCGCAGACGGTGCTGTGAATCGCGGTCTCGGTCGCGCCACCCAGTCCGGAGAATCGGCAGCCCGGCACCTGGCGGGCCAACCGGCGAGCCAGATCGGCGCCGACCCAGTCACCGCCGAGAATGACCGCGCGCAGTGAGTCACCCAGGTTGTCCCCACCGATCTGCAGGATTGTGTCCAGCATGCTCGGCACACAGTTGATGATCGAAACCCGGTGGCGGCGAATTAGTTCCACCCATGTGGTCGGCTCGACACGCTGGTGCGGATCGACGGCGACCACCGCGCCACCCACCGAGAGCAAGCCGAAGATGTCATAGACCGAGAGATCGAATTCCAGCGCGGACAACCCGAAGGACCGATCGGCGCTGCCCACATCGAACCAATCGTTGATCGCATCGATAATATTCATCGCCGCGCGGTGCGGGACCTCGACACCCTTGGGCACGCCGGTCGAGCCGGAGGTGAAAAGCACGTAGGCAATCTGTTCGGTATCCGGACAGACCGGCCCGTCGAGCGGTCGCGGATATGTACCGGCCGCGCTGATCGGCACGCACGGAATGGGCACGCCCATATCGGCACCCGCGACCACGAGCGCGGCGACAACCTCACCGGTGCGCAAGATCTCGGCGCGGCGACCGACCGGCTGATCGAATCCGATCGGCACATAGGTCGCGCCGACAGCGAGTACGCCGAGCACGGCCAAAATCTGGTCCGGCCCCTTGGGCAGCTGAACAGCGACCGCGTCACCGGGGCGCACCCCCTCGACGTGCAGGGCGCCCGCGACCGCAAGCGCTCGCGCGGCCAGTTCCCCGTAGCTCCATGCGCCCGCGCCGTCGCCGAGCCCCCACACCACTGCGGGAAGATCGGCATCGGCCGCGGCGTGCTCGAAGAAGCCCTGGTGCAGGCAGCGTCCGCTGACCGGTCCGTCCGTCGCGTTGATCGCGGCACGCACCGCGGCCTGGGCGACCGGCAGCCGCACCGCGGCCTCCGCGTTCCAGCCCGCTTCTCCGTCGGCCAGCCGGGCGATCGCCTGGGTGTACCGGCCGAACATGGCGTCGATCACGCCTTCCGGAAACGCCGATTCGCGGACGTCCCAGTTGAGCAGCAGGCCGCCGCGGACCTCGGTCACCTGGGCGTCCAGCAGCACCTGCGGCCCCTGCGAGATGATCCACACCGGTTCGCCGAAGGTCTCGGTGACCTTGTCTGCGAACAGTTCGCCGAGGTTCAGCGCGCTGGTGTAGACAATCGGGGCCAGCACCGGCTCACCCTGGTGCCTGCCCAGATCACGTAGCACCTCGAGCCCGGAATACGCAGTGTGCGCACCACTTTCGTGCATGCTCCGCTGCAGCGCACGGGCCCGGTCGGCTACCGACATGTTCTCGGTGACATCGACCTCGAGCATGATCGAGGAGGTGAAGTCGCCGATCACGCGGTCGATATCGGGATGCACCGGTTCGCGGTGGAACAGTGGCACATTCAGCAGGAACCGGCTCTGCGCCGACCAACCGCCGATGGTTTCGGCGAAGACCGCGGCCAGCGCCATGGCCGGGGTGATGCCACGCTCGTGTGCGGCGGCGAGCAGGCGCTGCTTGGCCTCCGGCGCCAGCCAGTGGTCGTAGCGAACGGTGCGGTGTGGGGCGATGCGCTCGCCGACCGGAACGGTCGGCAGCTCGGGTGCGCCCGGCAGCTCGGACAGCCGCCGCTGCCACCACTGCCGGTCGCGCTCGCGTGCTGTGGTGTCTTCCTGGCGTTCGGTGCGGTAGCGCCGGAAGCTGTAGCCCGGAATCTGCGGCGTCGCACCGTGATACAACTCGGCCAGGTCGGAGATCAGCAGGCGGTAGCTCATTGCGTCGCCCGCCAGCATGTCGACATCCAGGTGCAGCCGGGTGCGGTTGGCATCGCGCAGGGTGAGCGTGATGTCGACGACCTGGCCGTCCTCGATGGCGAGGCGCTGATGGGTCTTCTGATCGCGCAGTTCGGCCAGCACAGCCTCGGCCGCCTCGGGCTCGTGTTCACGCAGGTCTACGACCGAAAACACGGGCCTACCCGGCGCGGGCATGGCCTGCTGGGTGCCGTCCGGCAGGAATCGGGTGCGCAACATCGGGTGCGCCGTAAGCAATTCGGCCACAGCCCGCTCCAGCCGCTCTGGATCGATTCGACCGCCGTCGAATTCGACATAGAGGTGGGCCGCGACACCGCCGAGCTCCTGCTCGTCGGAACGGCCGATCCAGTACGCGTGCTGCATGCCCGCCAGCGGGAAGGGATCCTGCTCGCCGACCGTGGACGCGGCGACCTCGGCAATCGACTCGGGCGCAGGATCGGCCACTTCGCCCGCGCCGAGCAAACCATGCCAGGACGCCACCGTCGGACTCGCCGCGAGCTGGGCGAAATTGATATCGACCCCACGCTTGCGCCAGCCACCGGCCAGCTTCATGGTGCGGATCGAGTCCAGACCCAACTGGATGAGGTCGTCGTGATCAGCGATATCCCCTGCGCCGAGCCCGATCTGACTCGCCACCGCGGCCCGGATCTCCTCCTTGTCGATCCCCGCCGTGCCGATTCCCCCGGCGCCGTTCCCCCGCTGCTGTGCCGACTCCATTCCGCTAACACTCCTTGCCTGCCGCCGCATCCGGCGGATCGAGACTGCTGAGGGGTAGCTTAGCGTACAAAATAGGGTTGCCTAACCTTCATAAGGTAACCCTATTCTCGACGCGCGCGCTCGCCGCACAGCGCACCATCGCCCGTGACCTGACCCGGGGCCATTCCCGTGCCAGCACCACCAGGTGATCGAACTCGGCAGCGACATCCCGGCTGTCCGGCAAATTACGTTTCGCGCCAACCGAACCCACAGACGCCCTGCCTCTCGAGGATTTGACGAACGCAGCGCGGGCCATCTGCGTGGCATACGCTCCGATGTGCCGTTCTAATGGCTCACCCGCCGGGACGTATTGCCTCAGGTGCTGGAGTGCGTCCTGGATTTCGACGAGCATCCGATGAGCTCGGCGTACTCGGTGCCTGCGCCGGATTCCTCGAAAGCCGCGCCGACCGCCGACCAGGTCAGGGCCCAGTTGACCAGGCGGTCCGGGAAGGTCTCGTCGACGAGCAACGACCTTGCGCCGGTGACGATGCCGACGAAGGCTTTGACCGGTACGGTCAGCCACAGTGGCGCAAGCGAGTTCACTGACTCGGGACCCGGTGATCGCGGACCGCCACACTCGCACGCCGCCACTCGCGCGACAGGGCAAGAAGGTGGCCGATGTCGGTGGACAGATCGCCACCGACGACGTGGAAAACACCGAATGCGGGAGCGGACCCGCTCGGCACCGCACCGCCGGCCTTCTCGTTTGCTGCATGGGCGAGCAGCCGGGCATAGTCCGAGATGCTCGCATTCTCGTGTCTGATTTCCGGCGGTGCGTACTGTCGCAGGTGCAGCAGGGCGTCTCGGATCTCGACGATCATTCGGTACAGCCGAGTGCTCGGCTCGAGCTGTCCGGTGTCGGCGGACCGCAGCGCTATCTCCGGCACGGTGTCGGTGAGGTCGCGCCACAGGGGGTGCAGCGCACGCAAGTCCCGGCCGGTGCGATCCAAGCCGAGCCGTACCAGGCCCAGATTCAACAGCGGTACCGCCGTCACGGTCGCAACCAGGAGACCGAATCCGCAGGACAGCACACCCCATTGCGCCGCAGGACCGACAGGTGCCACCCGGTCGCCGAGTTGCAGCAGGCTCAGCGCCGCAGCATAGAACCAGCCGATCCCGAGCGTCAGCAGACCGCCATAGGCGAACACCTCGCGCACGCCGCGCTGGATGCGTAACTCCCGCAAGCACGCTCGCGTCAGGTGTATGCCTGCCGCGACCGTGGGCAGATTGAAGATTGTCCAGTAGACGATCGCAGGTAACCAGAAGCCCGGCCAGGGGTGGTCCTCCGGCAGACCGATCAACACGACCACGCAGCCCGCGAGCGCGGCGGTGAGGTCGTAGCGCCACTGCCGGTGCTCGGCGATTGTCGGGTCGGCGCCGCCGAACAGTCGAGCGAGACCGTACAGATTCGCCAGCGTCAACGGACAGACAGCCAGAAAGATCAGGTGAGCCACGGCGTGTGCGCCGCACGCAAATCCGGCCTGGGCGATGAACATGGCGATGCTCAGCCAGGCCAGCGCGCGGTTGATCAGTCGGTTTGCCACCGTGTCGTGCAGGAGTATCCAGCGCGCCACGGCGACTCCGCAGACTGCTGCGACCCCGAGGATCACGAGCCACGTCGGCGCCGGCCTGGACATCGGGCGCCCCCACACAGATTGCTCGGACTGATCGGTGTGGTCCGATCCTATGTCATCGAGGAAACCGCCGGCGCCCCTCCGGCCCGGCGCATGCCGAAGGGCCGGTCGAACACCCGGGGATCAGTGTTCGAGGGCGGCAGCCAGTGCGGCGATGCCGCGCTGCCAGAGGTGGGTCAGGCGGTCGGCCTCCGCGGCCGTGAACAGGGCATCGCTCCAGCGCCAGTTGGTGCTGAGTTGCGGACCGTCCGGCGTGGTTCCGATGGCCGCGATGACGTCGAGGGCGTAGCGCAGCGGCAGGTCCGGCTCCGGGTCGAGCGGGAGCGCCGCGTTGCGCGGGCCGGTAAGCAGCGACCATGGTTGGCCAGTGCTGCCGCTGAGGTCGACCCGGCCCAGGTAGTTGAACTCGACCTGAGGTTCGGCCGCCGTCAACAGTTCCGGCGTGCGGTTGAAGTAGCGGAGCAGGCCGTAGTCCAGGCCCTGCTGCGGAATCGCGCTGAGGTGCGCGGTCACCGAATCCAACAGCGCCCGTGCGGCGTTCGGATCCGCCTCGGCGCGGGCCACATCGATCGCCGCCGCGCCCACACCGAGCCGGACCGGGAACACGCTGGTGAACCAGCCGAGGGTGTTCGCGGTGTCGGTGCCGAGGACGGCGTCGGCGCGACCGTGGCCCTCCAATGCGATGAGCGCTCCGGAGGCCGGATCCTGCTCGCGTTCTCGCCGCCACGCGGCCAGTGTCATGGCCAGTGCGGCGAGCAGGAATTCGCGGACGCCCTCCTCCTTGGTCAGGTTGGCGAGCACGCGCACGGTGATCTCGACCGGCGTGACCGCGGAGGTAACCCGCAGTGAGGACCACGTATCGATGGCCGGGGCCGGATGCCGGGTGCCGAGCGCCGGATCCGGCTCTCGGACCTGCCCGCCCCAATAGTCACGCTGGGCAAGCACTTCCGGCTCCGTGGCGCGCTGCCACATCAGCCGCGACCAGCGGCGGTAAGAGGTGAACTCCGGCAACGTCTTCGGAGCGGCACCGGATTCGACCGCCTGCCACGCCTCGGCAGCACCGCCGAGCATGATGTGCCAGGAAACGACATCGACCGCCAGGTGATGCACCGCCAGCAATAGGATGTCGCCCTGCTCTACGCCGGTGAACCAGACCGCCCGGACCATGTCGCCCGTGCGCGGGTCTATCTCGTCGGTCACCCGGCGCGCAGCATCCGCTATGGCCGTATCGATCTCGGCATCCGTAGCACCCGCCAGATCGACCCTGGTCAGTAGATCGGCGGCGCGGACGGTGCCGGGTTCGCGAGTGACCAGGCGCGGCCCGTCCGGGGTGTCCACCAGCCTGGACCGCAGCGTGTCATGCCCGTCGAGCAATGCCTGGAGCACGGATTCGGTTACCGCATGGTCTATTCCGGCGGGCACCTGGAGCAGCGCGGTCTGGGTGAAGCGGCGGAAGTTGCCGTGCTCGTACATCCAGGAGACGATGGGCAGCGGCAACACCTCGCCGTAGTCGCCGCCCTCGACGGGTCCGGCGACGACCGCCGCGGTGTCGACCGCGGCAGCGAGTTCGCGGATGGTCGGGATGGCCAGCACCATGCGCGGGCGCAGCACGATGCCACGCCTGCGGGCCTTGTTCACCAGTGAGATGGCGACAATGCTGTCCACGCCGAGCGCGAAGAAATCGTCGTCGATGCCCGAGACCTGGCCGTCGAACAGCTCGGCGAAGACCTCGCACAGGGTGCGCTCGGTATCGGTGGTCGCGGCCATGGCGCTCGTGGTCGCACCACCGGACAACGCCTGCTCGGCCAATCGATCCAGTGCGTGGCCGTCGAGTTTGCCGTTCGCGTTCACCGGCAGGTCGGCGAGCACTACGATCCGGGCCGGAACCATGTACGCGGGCAAGCGTTCCGAGAGGGCGGCACGCAATCTGCCGGTTTCACCGTCGCGATCTGCCCGGCAGCCAACGAATCCGACGAGACTCGCGCCACCTGCGCGGCGCACCACGGTGACCGCGGCGGTGTCGACGCCGGGCAGCTTACGGAGTGCGGTCTCGATCTCGCCGATCTCTATGCGGTAGCCGCGGATCTTCACCTGAGCGTCGGCGCGTCCGAGGTAGGCGAAACCGCCGTGCGTGAGCCGTCGCACCATGTCACCGGTGCGATACATGCGCTGTCCCGGCCGGAACGGGTCGGCCACGAAACGGTCGGCGGTGACGGCGGGTTTGCCGATGTAGCCGCGCGCCAATTGCGGGCCGGACAGGTACAACTCACCGACCACGCCGTGCGGTACCGGCCGCAGCATGGAATCGAAGACATAGCCGGACATTCCGGCGTTCGGGATGCCGATCGTCGGCGTCGCGAAATCTCCGACCGGGGCGACCACGGCCTCGACAGTGGTCTCCGTCGGCCCGTAACAGTTGTAGACAGCGGTGCCCGACAGCGCCCGCAGCCGCGCCCATAGCGCGGTATCGATCGCCTCGCCACCCAGCGCCAGCACCGGCAACTCGCGCTCGAGCAGCCCGGCCGCGGTGAGCTGCGCGAGCATCGAGGGCGTGGTGTCGATCATGTCGACGGCACGCTCGGCGATGCCTTCGACCAGGCGGTGCGCATCACGCATCTCCTCCGCGTCGAACAGGTGCAGCGCCTGGCCTCCCAGGAAACCCACCATCGGCTGCCAGGAGGCGTCGAAGCTCAGCGACCAGGCGTGCGCGATGCGCAGCGGGCGGCCGAGCCGGGCCACGGCCGGACGATAGAAACGGTCGCGGTGATCGGCGAAATAGCTGGTCACCGCTGCGTTCGTGCCCGCTACGCCCTTCGGTTCACCGGTCGATCCAGAGGTGAAGATCAGGTAGGCGCAGTGCTCCGGGTGTCGAGCCACCGTGGGTGCGACCGGTTCGCGTCGCGAAATGCGTTCGGCTACGGCGGGATCGTCGAGTACCAGTGCGGACAGCGCGGGAATGATCTGCCCGCGGCAGCTGCCCACGGTGAGGGCAAGCACCGGCCGCGCTTGGCGCAGAATGGATTCGATCCGAGCGGCGGGCAACGAGATATCCACCGGGACGTAGGCGCCGCCCGCACCCGACACGGCGAGGATCGCGATGATCGACTGTGCAGAACGCGGCAGCACCAGAGCCACTACGGTTTCCGGACCGACGCCGTGTCCGGTCAGCTCCGCGGCCAATCTGCAGGCCTCGGCGTGCAGACCGGCGTAGGTGTAGCGCTCCCCCGCGGTGGTGGTCAGCGCCGGTGCATCCGGCGTGGCCAGGACCTGCCGCTCGAACAACTCCCACACTGTGGCCGTGTTCGGAGCTTCTGCCGTTGCGGCCGTTCGGAATTCGATGTGCTCCGCCGCAGTCAGGATATCCAGGCCGTCCGGGGTAGCATCGCCGATCTCGGGCAGTTGCCGCAGCACCGCGCACATCCACTCGCCGATTTCCGCGGCCGAGAAATGCGGCAGCGCTTCGGGAATGGCCTCGATCAGCACAAGCAGATCGCCGTCGCTCAAATGCGACACCACCGTCAGCGGATAGTGCGCGAGGCT
This sequence comes from Nocardia sp. NBC_00403, assembly GCF_036046055.1. Classification (NCBI taxonomy): domain Bacteria; kingdom Bacillati; phylum Actinomycetota; class Actinomycetes; order Mycobacteriales; family Nocardiaceae; genus Nocardia; species Nocardia sp. NBC_00403. The sequence goes on along the minus strand of NZ_CP107939.1, from coordinate 2,172,726 downwards.
TTCCATCTCGATCGGCCGGAAGCGTGCGCCATCGGGCGCGGTGACCTCGCGGATGGCATCGTCGATGGGCGCGTTCTCGAAGACGAAGAGCGTGTCGAACAGCGCTCCGTACCCGGCCGCACGCTGCACTGCCGAAAGGCTCAGATAGCCGATATCGCGCATGGCGGCCGATTCCCGCTGCAGCCGCGCGCACTGCTCCAGCACGGTGGCCGTGCGATCCAGATGGTGGACCACCGGCACCGTGTTGATGAATAGCCCGACCATGCCCTCCACCCCGGCAAGCTGCTCGGGCCGACCGGAAATGATGGTGCCGAAGACGATGTCGCGACGGTCGGTGAGCCTGCCGAGCAGCAAGGTCCAGGCGAACTGAACCACGGTGTTCAAGGTCAGCCCGTGCCCGCGCGCCCACTGCTGCAGGCGTGTGGTCTCCGCCGCGTCCAGGCGCACTGCGGTCTTCTCGGGCACGGTGCCCCGGGCGGCGGTAGCGCCGTCGGCGATCATCAGCGGACCACTGAGCCCGCCCAGGTACCGGGCCCACTCGGCGGTGGTGGCCGCGGTGTCCTGCGCGCCGAGCCAGCCGATGTAGTCGCGGTACGGACGCGGGTTCGGCAGGCCGTCCCGCGAACCACCCGCCTGGTAGACCGCGAGCAGTTCGGTGTAGAACACCGCGACCGCCCAGCCGTCCATCAGGATGTGATGCACGGTGAGAATCATCCGGCGCATCGACTCGCCCGGCACCGCGAGCAGTACGACGCGCAGGGCCGGGCCCCGGCTCAGGTCGAAGGGGCGGCGGCGCTCCGACTCCGCGATCGCGTCGAATTCGGTGGGCCGCGCGGTCCTTTCGGACCACGGCATCGCGGCGTGCGCGGGCACGATCTGCACCGGCTCAGGCACGTCGCGATCCCAGAACGCGGCGCGCAGGTTTGGATGCCGGTCCAGCATGGCCTGCGCGCTTCGGCGCAGCAGCTCGACGTTCAGCGGGCCGTCGATGTCCACCACGAACTGCATGGTGTAGAGATCGATGCCGTTCCCGCTCATCCGGGACAGTGAGAACAATCCCTCCTGCAGCGGGCTGAGCGCCAGAATGTCCTCGATTTGCGGCGGAGCGGCGGTCACGACTGCGCCTGCCAGGAGGCGGTGAGCGCGGCCAGGGCGTCGGCATCCAGGCCGGACGCGCTCATCGGCGCGTGCTCCTGCTGTGCCGCGGCTTCCGAATTCGATGCGGCCGCAGGCTGATCCGCGGCCGCATCGACCGCGGCGGCCAGCTCGGCCACCGTCATGTATTCGAAGACCAACTGCGGGGTAAGCGCCAGGCCCAACGCGGCGGCGCGGGCCGACCACTGGATGGAGATCACACTGTCGCCGCCGAGCGCGAAGAAATTGTCGTCGGGATCCACATCGGAGATGTCGAGGAGCTCCTCCAGCAGTGCGATCAGCGTGTGCTCGGTCTCCGCCGAGCCGCCGGTGGCACTGCGCGGAGGATCCTCGGCCGCCGCGACCGGTGGCGCCAGCAGCCGTTCCAGGTCGGCGACCGGCAGCACCTCGAGCTCGGTTACGGTGCGATCCGGTGCGGTGGCGTACGCGTCCAGGGTCGCCGCCAGCGCGTCGGCGATGAGCCGGGCGGTCGCCGGATCGTAGAGATCGGCGTTGACCACGACCCGCACGTCTACGCCGCCGTCGGCGGTCACATTCAGACTCAGGTTCAGGTCGAGGAACGAGATGTCGAAGTCGACCGGCAGCACCGACACCGTCGTCGCGCCCGCCACGGTGAGCTCGCGCGGACGCGGCGCCCAGTCCGCACCTCGGAAGTGGATCATGCTCTGGAACAGCGGATTCCGGGACCGCGAGCGCGCCGGGTTGAGCGCTTCCACCAGTCGCTCGATGGGCAGCTCCTGGTGTCCGTGGGCGTCCAGCACCACATCGCGGCTGCGTGCGATCGTGTCGCCGAGGGTCGGATCCCCGGACAGATCATTGCGCAGCACGAGCATGTTGGCGAACAGCCCGAACATGGCGCCGGTGGCCGGTTCGACCCGGGACGCGACCGGGGTGCCCAGCGCGATGTCGGTGCCGCCGCCGAGCTTGTGCAGCAGGGTCGCGACCACGGCCTGGTAGACCATGAATTCGCTGACGCCGCGCTGTTCGGCGAGCGCCTCGAGGCCGTCGCGGCGGGCCGCGGGGAGGGTGAAGGCCGCCACCTCGCCACGCTTGCCGAGCACCCGTGGGCGCGGCCGATCCGGCGCCACCGAGATCTCGTCGGGCAGCCCGGCGAGCACACCGCGCCAGTGCTCCAGCTCGGCCCGGCCGAACGGACTCGGCGCGCCGGTCTGGCCCGGGTCGAACGCATCCCGTTGCCACAGTGCGTAATCCGCGAACTGTATCGGCAGCGGCGCCCGCTGCGGCGCCTGCCCCTCGGACCGTGCCCGGTAGGCCGCGATCAGATCGTCCAGGAAGATGCCGAGGGAGGCGTGGTCGGAAACGATGTGGTGCACCAGCAGCGACAGCACATGTGTCCGCGGGTCGAGCACCAGCAGAGTCGGGCGGATCAGCGGCTCGGACTCGAGCACGAACGGGTAGCCGCGCAGCCGCGCCAGCTCGGCGTCAAGGCCGTCCGGCGTGGTCTCTACGATCCGCAGCGGCACCTCCAGCACCGGATGCACGAGCTGGTACGGAACACCGTCCTGCTCCGGGAAATTGGTGCGCAGTGCCTCGTGCCGGGCCACCACGTCGTTGATCGCGGCAGCCAGCGCGGGCGCGTCCAGCGGGCCGTCGAACCGCATCACGAACGGCATGTTGCCGACCTCGCTCGCGCCCTCCATCCGATACTGGAACCACATGGCCAGCTGCGAGTAGGACAGCGGAATCCGTTCGGGACGTAAGGCTTCGGTGAGCGGCGGGCGCTGCGACACCGGCCCTGCGGCGGGCGCCGGTTCGGTCTCGGCGAGTTCGTCGGAGTCCATCGCGTCGAGGTCGATGCCGAACTCGTCGCGGAACTGGGCGACCAGCCGGGCCGCGAGCTTGGCCGGTGCCGGGGTGTCGAAGATGACGCGCACGTCCAGCTCGACGCCGAATTCGGCCCGGATCTTCGCGACCAGCCGGGCCGCGAGCAGCGAGTGACCGCCGAGTTCGAAGAACGAGTCGTCGGCGCCGACCCGCTCCAGCGTAAACAACTGGGCGTAGATCGCGCACATTCGGCGCTCGGTCGCCGTCGCGGGCTCGCGGTAGCTGCGCGCCACGGCGGGGGTCGGCGCGGGCAGCGCCCGCTTATCGAGCTTGCCGTTGACGGTCAGCGGGATCTCCGGGATGACCGCGAAAGCACTGGGCACCATGTACTCCGGCAGCACCGCCACCGCGTGCTCCCGGACCTGCTCCAGATCGACTTCGGCGGAACCGCTTTCACCGGTCGCGGGCACCACGTAGGCGGCCAGCACGGGTCCGACGGCGGGGTCCTCGGCGACGATCACGACGCAGTGCCCGACCGAGGGATGGGTCGCGATTGCGGCATCGACCTCGCCGAGCTCGATCCGGAAGCCGCGCACCTTGACCTGCTCGTCGGCGCGTCCGACGAACTCCAGCTCACCGAAGACATTGCGGCGCACCAGATCTCCGGAGCGATACAGCCGCTCCCCCGGGTTGAACGGATCACCGACGAAACGCTGGGCGCTCAGCGCCGGACGCCCGAGGTAGCCGCGGGCCAGCTGGGCGCCGCCCAGGTACAGCTCACCGACCACCCCGGCCGGCACGAGTTGCAGCGCGTCGTCCAGCACGTAGGTGCAGACATTGCGGTTCGGGATGCCGATCGGCACCACGCCGGTACCCTGCGGTCCCTCGACCGACATGTGGGTCGAGCAGACCACCGCCTCGGTCGGGCCGTAGTGGTTGCGCAACTCCGCGTCGAAGACCCCGGCGAACTTGTCCGCCACCTCGCCGGGCAGCGCCTCGCCACCCACCGGAACATGGCGCAGCGCACGCCATTCGCTCACCTCCGGCAGCAGCAGGAAGGTGCTCAGCATGGACGGCACCATGTGCAGCACGGTGACGCCGCGGCGCGTGATCAGGTCGGCGACGTAGCGAATGTCGCGGAATGCGTCCGGCTTCGGCACGATCAGCCGCGCGCCCAGCCCCAGCGTGACGAAAATGTCCAGCAGCGAGGCATCGAAACTCACCGAGGACGACTGCAGCAGCCGATCCTGCTCGGTCATCCCCCATTCGGCGATGAAGCCTTCGATGTGCTCGGCAATCGCGTGGTGCGGCACCGGGACACCCTTGGGCTTACCGGTGGAGCCGGAGGTGTAGATGACGTAGGCGAGATGCCCTGGCAACAGCGGCCGCAGCCGGTCGGCATCGGTGGGTGCGGCGTCCGGCAGGTCGGCCGCGGCCGACTCGGCGGCATCCAACTCCACCCGGCCGAGCACCAGTCGGGGCCGGGCGTCCTCGACCAGATAGTCGATGCGGTCGTCCGGGTAGGCGGGGTCGATCGGAAGGTAGGCCGCACCCGCCTTCATGACACCGAGCAGCGCGACGATGAATTCGATCGAGGTGCTCATGCGCAGCCCGACGATGTCCTCGGTGCCGATGCCCTGGTCGATCAGCCAGTGCGCCAAGCGGTTCGCGCGCCGGTGCAGCTGCGCGTAGGTCAGCTCGGCGGTGTCTGAGACCAGTGCGAGGGTGTCCGGCCGATGCTCCGCGGCGGATTCCAGCAGCGCGACCATGGTGGTCGCAGGCGCGGCCACCAGCTCTCCGCGCGACTGCTCCAGGATGGTGGCACGATCGGCCGCGCCGAGCATATCGAGATCGCCCAGCCTCCGGCCAGGTTCGGCCAGCGCGCTGTCCAGCAGCTGAACGTAGTGCGCGAGTAGTTGATCGACGAGCGGTTCGGCGAGCACGTCGATCTGGTATTCGATTTCGAGCAGGGCGCCCGTCGGATCGAGCACCACGGCCAGCGCCAGCGGCACCTGCGCGGTCGGCGCGCCGAGCTCCAGCGCCCGCGCGGTAACGCCGTCCAGGGCGAATCCGTCGGCGCTCTTACGCACGCTGAACCCGAGGCGGACCAGCTGATCCATGCCGTCCCGGCCCGCAATCCGCTCCGGATTCGCCTCGCGGACAACGCGATCGATGCCGACATCCTGGTGTGCGAAGCCACCGAGGCAGGTTTCGCGCACCGCGTCGACGAAGGTAGCGAAGGTGTCGGTGGGACGTACGGTGGCACGCACCAGCAGGGTGTTGCCGAAGTAGCCGATGAGGCGCTCGGCTGCGGCGCGGCGCGCGGTGACCGGGATGGAGACCAGGAAATCCGGCGCGGCGGTATATCGGTGGATCAATACGTCGAACGCGGCCAGCAGCACCATGAACGGGGTCGCGGACCACTCGCGGGCGAATGCGTCCACCCGGGCGACGAGTTCGGCGGGCAGCGCGCGGGTGCGGCGCTCGGCCTGCTTGGACGGCGCGGCGGCAGCCGAGCCGGGTAGCTCCAGCGGCTGGGGCAGCGGGCGCAGCGTGGAACACCAGTAGTCGATATCGGCCTCGGCGGGTTCGGCCGGACCGTCGAGCACCTCGACGGCGACGAATCGACCGGTGTCGCTCACGCTCTCACGCCCGTTGTAGGCCGCGTTCAGCTCAGTGAAGAACACCGCCCAGGAGTCGTCGTCCCAGCAGATGTGGTGCACGACCAGCACGAGCACGAATTCCTCCGTACCGGTATGTGCCAGCGTGACCCGAAGTGGCAATTCGGCAGCCAGGTCGAAGGGCCTGCCGAACTCGCGCCGGGCCAGCACCTCGATCCGCCGCTCGCGGCCCGATTCGGGCAGATCCATCAGATCGTGTGACTGCCAGTCGATCTCCGAGGTCTCCTGGAACACCTGGTACGGCTCGCCCTCGGCGTCGACACCGTAGGTGGTGCGCAGGATGTCGTGCCTGGCGACCACGCCGTTGACGGCGGCGCGCAGCCGTGCCTCGTCCAGCGCCCCGGTCAGCCGGTAGGACACGCAGATATTGAGGGTGGTGTCCGCGGCGTCCCTGGTCTGCAGGAACCACATCCGGCGCTGGCCCGCGGAGAGCGGGTAGCGCTCGCCTGCGCGGACCCGCGGGATCGGGCTCGCGGCGGAATCCGCTGCGGCCAGCCCGCTTTCGCGCAGGCGCTGCTGCATGAGCAGCTTGCGGCGGTCGAGCACGGAGAGGTTCGTGCCATCGGTGTGCGACATGAATCTGCCCCTAGCCCTAGTTGGTGTTCTCTGCCATCAGCAGCACGACATCGTTTAGCGATGCGCCGCCCAGAATCGCTGCGACCGGCAGGTCGCGGTCCAGCTCCGCCTTGATCCGCTTGCGGAAATCCAACGCCTGCAGCGAATCCAGGCCGAGCGCCACCAACGGGACAGAGCCGTCGATGGATTCGGTACCGTCGGTGCCCATCACCTTGCCCAGCTGCCGCAGGACCTGGTCGGACAGCGAGACATCGACTGCGGCCGCCGCACTCGACTGCTCGGCAACGGGCTGCGCCGCGACGGTGTCTGCCACCGTCAGCGCCGGCGTGAGCAGCTCCACCCGCGCCAGTATGTCGGTCAGCAGCGGACCCCAGCCGACCGCTGAGATGATGTCGGACAGCTGCGCCCAATCGGCGGCCATCACGAGACGGTTTCCGGGCCGGCCGATTTCGGCATGCGCGGTGAAACCGACGGCGAGGGCATCGCGCGGGTCCATGGAGACGCCACCCGCGGCGGTGATCCGGTCGAGGCCGACCGCATGCAGCGGTCCTTCGAGATCCCAGATTCCCCACTGCACCGCAACAGCATTCGCGCCCGAGAACCGCAACCGGGTCGCCAGCACGTCGAGCATCCGATTGACGGTGGAGTACAGAATCTGTCCCCGGCCGCCGAAGATGGCCGCCGCGGAAGAACAGATGATGATTCGGCAATCGTCGGCAAGCGGAAGCAGCCGGAGGAGATGATCGGTGCCGATGATTTTCGAGCTCGCCATCTCGAGCACCTTCTCGGTGGTGATGTCTGCGAGTTCGGCGCCCACATAGTTCACCGCGGCGTGTACGAGCATGGTGGCAGGCGTGGCCATGTGGGCGGCGGCGAGCCGTCGCACGCTGGATTCATCGCTGACATCGCAGGCGGCGACGATCACTTCGGCACCGATTTCCCGGATGGCCCGCAATCGACCCGCGACCGCCTCGGTTTCGCCCGAGCGGCTCAGCAGAGTGATGCGCTCGGCACCGCGACGGGCGAGGTATTCGGCGAACTTCAGGCCTAAAGTCCCGGTGCCGCCGACGATTACGACGTGCTCGAGGTCTCGGGGGTCCGGCGTCTCTGTCGGGCGCGCGGAATCCACTTCGAGCCGCTTGGCGTAGAGCCCGCCGCCGCGCAGCGCGAGTTGCGCCTCGTCCTTGGTGTGCAAGGCGAGCACGATGGTCGCGGCTCGCGCGGCATCCGAATCGCCCGCTCCCAGATCGAGATGACGGAACGCGGTACCGATGTTCTCTAGACCGATGCAGCGGAATCCGGCGGACACCGCGCCGTGGAACAAATGCGGCGCGGGATCTTCGGCTACCACCGACTCGCCGCCGATGGTCACCAGCCAGCAGTCAACGACGGTCGGGTCGATGGCGGGCAGCCACCGAGAGGCGTAGAAATCGGAGATCTCGTGGACCGCGGCGGGTGCGTCCTGGTCCGGGAGTTCGGGCAGCAGGACGACCACCGAGTCGTAGTCCGCGATGGCCGCAGGCTTGTCCGAGTCATAGACCGTCGCGCTCGCGCCATGGTTGTACGCCGCGGCGCACACTGCCGCGGCCAGTTCGCCGCAACGCCCGGTGTGGTCAACGACCAACAGGCTGCGCGGCGACACCAGGGACCGACGCTCGAGCCGTACCCAGTTCTCGGCAAACCGGGTCGGGCGCTGACCGTGGTCGGCTTCGGTTGACCCGCTCGACACGGTCGCCGATTGGTTCGAGGCCCACAGCTGCTGGCGGTTCATCACCGTGTTCGGGAAATCGCGCAATGGTAATTCCACTGTGCTCGAACCGGATTCGGTGCGCAGCGCATCCCATCGGTAGTTCAGGTCGTGCACCGCCACGGTGGCCACGTTCCTGGTGAACTCCCGCAGCCCTTCGGCGGTGCGCAGTGAAGTGCCGATGACCCGGAAGTCCTTGGCGGGCATCGACTTGGGCACCAGGGTCAGGTTCTCCTGCAAGGCCAGCTGCAGCATCGGATGCTCGGCGATCTCGATCAGGGTGTCCACCCCGTCGCCGGCCGCCGCGACCACCGCGCGATCGAATCGCACTCGGTTGCGCAGGTTCCAGTACCAGTAGTGCCGATGTGTCAGGTCGGGCGTGATGGGAGCGCCGAGCGTCGCTCCGTAGCTGGGAATTTCGGTGACGGCAAAATGGCTGCTGCTCATCTCGTCGTTGAGCACGGCCTCCAGATCGGTCCGGTACTCGCTGACAATCGAGGTGTGCGCGGGATACGCGACCCGGATTTCCTTGGCGAACTGACCGCGCGAGTTCGCGAGCGCCACCATCTCGACGATGGTGGCGCGGTCACCGGAGATGGCCAGAATGTGCGGGGAGTTGATCACCGACAGCTCGGCCCAGCCGGAATGCCTGGCCAGCAAGGCCTCACAGGCATCGCGATCCATGCCGAGTACGGCCATCGAGAAACCACCCGGCGACATCCGGCCGACCAGCTTGGCGCGGTGGGTCACGGCCAGCACCGCGTCGCGCAACGTCATGATGCCCGAGACCGCACCGGCCGCCAGCTCACCCTGGCTGTGCCCGATGGTGGCGCCCGGCGTGACACCGGCCGCCCGCCACATGGCGGCCAGGCCGACCATATGGAACATCAACGCAGGCTGAACTTCCCACACTGTGTCGTCGAACCGGCCTGCGTTCCCGAGCAGGTAGTGCATGGGCTTGTCGTCACCGAACCGTTCCAGGTGGATCGTGGCACACTCGTCGATCGTGGCCCGATATTCCTGCGAGATCTCGTAATACAGTGCCCCCATGCCGGGCCGCTGACTGCCCTGGCCGGGAAATACGAACCCGACCCGGCGGGCGGTCGCCGCACCGTCCCCGGCGATCACGGCAGGATGCGCGGTTTCCTCGAGGACCGCGCGTAGCGCCTCGAGCAGTTCCTCGCGGGTGCGCACCAAGGCGAGCACCCGCTGGCGGCGCGGAACGCGAGTGCGAAACAGCATGTCCGCCAACTGATTCGGCGACACCCGATGGTGGTTCTCGAGGTAGCCGAGGATCGCGGCGGCCTCGGCACGCAACCCCTCGGCCGTATCGGAGGACAGCAACACCGGGATGGTGCCGTCCGGCATCTGGTAGCTAGACATCGGAATCCTCCTCCAGCACCGGCATGCCGATGATCGCGTGCGCATTCGTACCCGCGACGCCGAACGAGGACACGGCGCCGTAACGCATGCCGTCAACCGGTTCCCACGCATCGAACTCGAGGGCCAGCTGCAAACCGGTTTTATCCCAATCGATTTCGGTCGTCGGGTTGTCACCCCACAGCGTCGGCGCGATCTGGCCGTTGGCTCCGCACAACAGCACCTTGATCAGGCCGAGCATCCCCGAGGCGGCCTGGGCGTGACCGACATTGGATTTGACCGAGCCGAGCAGCGCGCGACCGGACCCGTATGTCCTGCTCAGCGCGGTCAGCTCGAGCGGGTCTCCGACCGGTGTCCCGGTGCCGTGGCCTTCGATCAGACCGACCAGCTCCGGCGCAATGTCGGCAACGGCCAGCGTGTCGCGAACCAGACGTTCCTGGGCGGCGGCACTCGGAACGGCCAGCGGTGCGCCCTTGCCGTTGTGGTTGATCCGCGAACCGAGCAGGCGGCCGTAGATCCGGTGCCCCAGTTCGCGAGCCCGGGATTCATGCTCCAGCACCACAACTCCGGCGCCCTCACCCCAGAGAGTGCCGGTTGCGTCTGCCGCGTAGGGACGGCAGTGGCCATCCGTAGCCAGCGCATTGTTCTTCGAGAACTCGTAGAAGGCGCCGGGTGAGCCCATGACACAAACCCCACCGGCCAACGCCCAGTCGCACTCCCCCGCACGAATCGCGGCGGCGGCCTGATGAACCGCGGTCAATGACGAGGCGCAGGCCGTGTCCACACTGACCGACGGCCCGATCAGACCGAGTCCGTGCGAGATCCGGCCCGCGACCGCGCCGAGGGCGGTACCGGTCGCCCGGTACCCGCTGTACTCGTTCACGCTTGCGACGCCGGGCCCGTACTCGGTGGCGGAGACACCCATCCACACACCGGCCTGCATGCTCTCCAGCGCACCCGGATTGAGTCCGGCATGCTCCAACGCCCGCCAGGCGACCCGCATGCCCACCCGCTGCTGCGGATCCATTGCGACCGCCTCGCGCGGGGTGATCCCGAAGAACATCGGATCGAATTCCGTGGCACCATCGAGGAACCCACCGGCGTCGCGCACCGGCGACCAGCCGTCGATCCGGCCCAGCGAAAGCAACTCCTCGACCGGCCATTCCCGATCGCGCGGGAACGGGCCGATCATCTCTCGGGACTCCGAGAGCATCGACCAGAAGGCGGGCAGCGTGTCGATCCCCCCAGGCGCCTCGACGGCCATTCCGACGACGACGATCGGATCGTCGGTAGTGGATGTGCTCATCATGTCCTCTGTGTGATCGCTACGCGACTGTGCTGGTCTGCGGCACAAGCAGTTCCGCGATGCCGTCGATATGGTCGTCGATGTAGAAGTGGCCCCCGGCGAAGAGCGTCACCTGGAGATCCGCGCTGGTGTGGACCGACCACGCGTACAGATCGCGCGGCGCGACGAACGGATCCTCGTCACCACCGAACACCTGCAGCGGGGCGTCGACTCGAACGTCGGCGGCGCACGAGTACGCGTCGAAGGCCCGGTAGTCGGCCTTCAGCACCGGCAACGCCATCCGCATGACATCACGGCTGGCCATGACATCTGCGCCGGTGCCGTTGAGCGCGGCCATGTGGTCGAGGAGTTCCTCGTCCGTGGTGGGATGCCCCGGCAGGTCGGCGACCCGACCGGGCGCGGCCGCGGACGATGCCGCGAGCAGTCGGATATCCACTCCCGAAGCCTCTGCGAGACGGACGAATTCGAAGGCGACGATAGCGCCCATGCTGTGGCCGAAAAGGGTGAGCGGAGCGTCCCGCTGCGGTGCCGAGAGATATCCCTCGAGCGCACCGGCGGCCATCTCGGGCAGGGTCGCGGCGGCAGGTTCGGCCGCACGATCCTGGCGACCGGGGTATTGCAGCAACTGCACGTCGAAGTGCGCACTCAGCGCCTTGGAGAACGCACGATACGCGGAGGCACCCGCACCGGCGTGCGGGCAGATCAGCAGTGGTGGGCAATCGGCCGAACGGGGTTTGTGGAACTGTCGGATCCATCCGAGACTTGCTGGCATTTCTCACTCCTGCGCTCCCGCCGGACGATCGTGAGCGCGGAAAACTCGCGCCACCAATCGCCACTGCTATCGGCGGCGTACAACACCCCCCACCCGCTGCACTAACTGATAGGTGGTCTGAAAATCGGTCGTTCGATATTAGCGTAGGCTAACCTAATTAGTCTACGATTGTCGCGTGCGTCACCGTCTCACTGGTCGGTGAGATAGCCTCCGCGCGCGAAGAATTCGACCCCGGAGTGCTCCACGCCCGCGGCCGTTCGAATCTTGGCGATCACCAGGCCCCGATTCGCGCCGCGATGCGCGTCGGGACCGGCGACCACCGCGCCGCCACCCTCCTGCACGATCACCCGGCCCGGGGTGCCGCCGTAGCGCGCCTGTGAGACCTCCGCTTCGAGTACCTCGATCCGTTCGCCTCGATAGAACGTGTAGGCCCGCGGGTACGGTTCGGACAGCGCGCGGACAAAACGCTCCAGATCGACCGCCGACCAACTCCAGTCGATCAGGCTGTCGCGCTCCGAGCGCTTGTGAAAGTACGTGCGCTCCGACGTGTTCTGCGGTCGCCAGATCGCGGTGCCGGATTCCAGCGCGGCCAGCGCCTCGTGCACCGCACCAGGAATCATCTCCATCCCACGCAGCACGAGTTCGGTGCCGGTGTCGACGGGACCGATGGGCAACGAACGCCGCACCAGAATGTCTCCAGTGTCGAGGCCCTCGTCCATGCGGTGAACCGTCAGACCGAATTCGGATTCGCCACTGATCAGCGCCCAGAGTACCGGGGAGAATCCGGTGAACTTCGGCAGCAGCGAATCATGCAGGTTCAGGGTGCCGTGCGGCGGGAGGTTGTAGAGCTCCGCGGGCATCCAGGTGTACCAGCTGTTGACCACGATCACGTCGGGCTCGGCCCGCTTCACCAGATCGATGGTCTGCGCATCGGCCCGCTCGGTGAGGTGCACCGGAATTCCGTGTTCGCGCGCAAGCTCCTCGACCGAATCCGACCAAATCGCCTTGTAGGACTGCGCACTGGCCGGATGGGTGACCGCGAGCACCACCTCATGGTCCGAATCAATCAGGGCTTGCAGAGTTTTGCGCCCCCAGGTCTGGAAGCCGAACGACACGACACGCATGAACCGAACCTCATCTCGACAATAGTAAGGGCAGCCTACCCTACGTTGCCGTCGGGTTGCTCAACTGGCCAGCGCGCTCACGTTCACACGCGCACGAGCCGAGGAACGCACGGGAGCGGTGCGCAGCACGCGATCGGAAAGCTCGCCGAGGCAACTGAGATTCGGGAAACCGGGCCCCTGCGCCACCGCGGCCATGCTCGGCAGGTAGAGCTTGGCGCCGAGGCCGGCGACAGCGAGGTCGTAGCCGATAGCGGACTCGATCCTGGACTGGGTGAGCGGGCCGCCGATGGCGAGCTCCAGCAGATCCTTGGCATCGGCGTCGATCAGGTCGAGGAACCACAGCGGCTGCCCGCCGGTCGCGTCGACCACCAGGTCGAAGTTGTGCACCTGGTCGGCGCGCAACTCGTTGCGCAGCGTCAACGCCACGCCCTCACCCTGCTCGACGATGCGGGTCACGCGCCCCTGCAGATGATGAACACGGCTGTCGCCCAACAGACTTTCCTGGACCCGAACGGAGAACACGCCGCGGTCGGTGCGCCGGATGACATCGCGCCGCTCCTGCATACTCAGCGCGCTCCACTTGTTCGGATCGCTGTACAGCGCATTCTCGAAGAAGCTTTCGCCGCGGGTGTACAGGGTCGCCATCGGCGAGATCACCGAGATGGTCAGCATCTCGTGCCGGACCAGTTCGTCCAACGCCGATCCCGCCGTCTCACCTCCGCCGATGACCGCCGCACGCGAACAGACCGGAAGCCGACGCCTACCGGCCAGATCCCAGAATTCGGCGATGCTGAGCACGCGCGGATGTTCGGCGAGCGCCTTGGTGCTGCGCCCTGGACCCGTGATCATCAATGCGTCCGCGTCGATTTCGGTCATGCCGCCATCGGCGTCGGCGACCGATACCAGCCAACCCTCGACCGCCGCATCCGGTCGCCGCCTGATCGAACCGACAGTGCCGAGCACCAATTCCAGATCGATCTCACGCGCCACCCACTGCAGGTATTTGGCCCAAACATGGTGCTGCGGACTAGGTCTGCCGCGATCGATCCATTCGGCATAGGTGCCGTGCTCGACCAGGAAGGCGGTCCAGCTGTAAGCCATCATCGCCTCGTTGATCGCGCCGTTGTGGCCACGCGCCCAAGTGGAGTGGTACGGGAAGCCGATGTCCTTCTCCGGGCTCGTGCCCAGCCGGTGCCGACCGTCGGTCCAGCCGCCGCTGGGCAGCCAGTTGCCACCCACCGCGTGCGCCTCGACCACGATCACGCGCGGCGCGGGTAATCCGAGTTTCCGCAGTACATGCGACTTCGCCGCCACCGCTAGGGCTTTGGGTCCCGCACCGACTACCAGAAGGGTCTCCACTCCGCTCTCCCACTCTCTCGCGAGCGCCGCGCCCGTCCGTGTTGTGTTCGCGAACACAGCCGCAAACTCGGCCCCCCATATTTGCATAGGCTTACCTTATATTGCTGAACGGGTGCTCGGGATCACCGAAGCACCCAGCCCCGAAAGATTGGACGAACACCCATGCTCAGCACCGCACGCAAGAAGGCCGTCACGCTCGCAGCCACCGCGCTGATCGGCGCTTTCGCCACCGCAACCGTGTCGACGCCGGCCATCGCGGCGCCGCTCACCGCGCCGCTGCGGGCCGAGGCTCCCGGCACCGGCGAGCTGAAAGCCAAGCTGGCGCTCGCGATCAACACCGGCGCGTCCCGCGCTGCCCGCGCCGCCGAACTCGAGGCGGGCGCGGCCGGACTGCCGCTGCTCGACCAGGTCGGCGGGGCCATGGCCGCCGCGCCGCCCAGCTTCCGGTGGACCATCCTCGGCCCGGTCAGCGTCAACGGCGACACCCTCAGCGCGAAGCTGCAGACCGCCGTCGACGGCTTCGACCCGTTCCAGTTCAACCTCACCTGGCGCCAGCTCGACGGCACCTGGAAGCTGACCCGCGAATCCGAGTGCACGGTGGCCAGTGTCGCGTTCCTGCCCTGCAGCCTGTGATGACCGACGCCTCGTAATACCCGGCGCCGCAAGGTAAAGCGGCCACCGAACGCTCGGTGGCCGCTTTCGGTCGCTCGGCCGGTGACAGGTAGCACGCGACAATCAAGTGTCGTTAGGCTAACCTTAGTCACATGGGCAAGGGATTCAACGGAGTACTGGTGAAGGCCTGGGGCGGCGATGATTACCAGCTCACGGTCACCTCGACCGAGTACCTGACCGACACATTCATCCGGATCGGCTTCACCGCGGGTGGACTGCTCGCCGACCACCCGGTGCACCCCACCCAGTGGGTCAGATTGTGGATCCCGGACGAGACCAGCGACAAGCTGCACCACCGCGGCTACACCCTCGTCGATCCCGATCCCGCGGGCGACAGTTTCTTCATCGAGTTCGTGCTGCACGACGGACCGGCGACCAAGTGGGCGCAGCGGGCCGCTGTCGGCGACAAGCTCGACGTCACGGTACTCGGGTCCAATTTCACACTGCCGGAGGCCACTCCGAGCGAGTACATCGTCTTCGGCGACACTGCGTCACTGCCCGCGATCAACTCGCTGCTGGAGGCCATCGGCGACACCCCGGCCCGCGTATGGCTGGAATGGCAGTACGAATCCGACCAGACCCTGCCGCTGCGCAACAAGCCGCACCACCAGGTGACCTGGATGCAGCGCATCGACGACGGGCGCCTGCTGCGCGAAAAGGCACAGGAAATCGCCTGCCCCGGTGACGCATTCGCGTGGGTCGCCTGTGATGGTGCCAGCACGCGCTCGATCGTGAAGACCCTCAAGACCACCCACAACCTGCCGAAGACGGCCATCAAATACCAGGCCTACTGGAAGTAGTTCCGCACGGTTGTCCGACGCCGCATCCGCTTCGCCCAGCGGGTGCGGCGTTTCGCGCATCTCGATCCCATCCCCGACATCGTCGACAGTCGCAGACCGCTACCGACGCACCATGCGGCCGACGAGATTCTGGTGGCGTTCCTTGTCCAACCGCGTGGTGGGCCGGCCGCGGACGTCTCGTCTGCGGCCGCCGAGCGAACTCGGGCATCCACGACCCGGTCCGCCGATAGTCGCTATGCCGGAGTCGGTTCCAGCCGCCAGCCGGTGGCCCGCGAGCGCTCGTTCCAGAACTCGGCATATCGGCCGTCGGCCGCGAGCAGCTCGGCGTGCGTACCGCGTTCCACGATGCGACCGCCGTCGACGAACAGGATCGGTCGGCGTGCGCGATGGTGGTCAGCCGATGCGCGACAACGATCACCGTCTTGTCCCTGGTGAGTTCGTGCACTCCGCGCACAACGACTGCCTCGCTGTGCGGATCGAGCGCGCTGGTAGAGCGCGCTGGTAGAGCGCGGCATCGACGCGATCGAGTATCGCGGCCACCGAACCCAGCACCCACGGCGCGCTGCCAACAACCGCCATGCCCTACGTACCGACGCATGACCGCATGGACACGCACCGATCGAAGGGAAGCGAGTCGGATACGGAAATGAGCTGTTGCACCGAGGTACTCGTTTCGTCGATGCACGAAAACTGCTACGGACTTCACGATTTCCGATATTCGACGCAAGGCGGAAGCTTGCGTGAACGGCGGACCATCACACGATGGAAGCCACCAGATCTCGCTATCTTTTCCACCCTAGGCAATGTGACCCAACGGGATTCGATCAACGCCGATCGATGCACGAATAAGGGGCACGATTCAATGGATGGAGTTGCGAAAATGTGCGTTACGCAAATTATTTCGACTATTTCCGATTGTCGTACCGATCCTGGCGAGCTCACCGCTGACCAGGCCCATCGCGCCATGCAGGTGCACCTTTCCTGTGGCGTCGACGTGTGCAAGGTGCGCCGCCGGGCGCGCCGAACCCTGGTGGAAGCCCGACTGATGGTGCTCGACGAACGCGCGGAAACCTAGCCGGAGCGTCGGTGGAATCGACAGCACCGGCGCTGCGTTACCTACCGTCATGACCACCACGGAATCCGATCGCTCCACACCTGTCGTCGACACCGGCACCCAGTTCGGCGCCAAGGTCGCCGCACGCCTGAACAGCGAACAACCCATCTGGCTGACTACCGTCGGGGCCAGCGGAACCCCGCAACCGAATCCGGTCTGGTTCCGCTGGGACGGCACGGAATTTCTCTTGTTCAGCCAGGCAGACAAGCCCAAGCTGCGCAATATCGTCGGTAATCCTCGGGTTTCGCTGAACCTCAACGCCACCGAAACCGGCGGCGACGTCGTCGTCCTCACCGGCGCCGCGCGCATCGACGAAACGGGCGCCACCGCCGAGGAGAAGGCCGTCTTTGCCGAGAAATACGCCGATGGCCTTGTCGATATCTCGATGACCGCCGAGGAATTTTTCGCCGAGTATTCCGTCGCCGTTCGCATCCTGCCCGACCGACTGCGCGGATTCTGAGGCGGCTCCGGACAGCGCGTCCAGGTCCTGAGATCGACCCGACTACTGTTGGTCCCGATGAGAAGGAGGCAGCAGCCGCCGTTACCCAAGCGGTACGGCCTGGATCCAGCCCGCCTCCGCCTGCCGGAGGAGGGTGACTGGGCGACGGTTCGCGACCATCTGGTCGAGCGGCTGCCCCGGGTCCCCGCGGCGCGAATCGACCAATTGCTGCGCGAAGGCGGCATCGTCGATCTTGCCGGGCCGCTCGCGCCCGACGCACCCTATGTCCCCGGTGGTGCGGTGTGGTTCCATCGCGACCTGCCCGACGAGACCACCGTTCCCTTCGATATCACCGTCGTGCACCGCGACGACGACCTGCTCGTGGTGGACAAGCCGCACTTTCTTGCCACCATTCCGCGCGGTCAGCACATTCTGCAAACCGCGCTGGTTCGGCTGCGCCGCGAGCTCGAGCTGCCCGATCTGATCCCGGCCCATCGGCTGGATCGCGTCACCGCGGGCCTGATTCTGTTCATCGCCAATCCGGCGCGACGCGGCGCGTATCAGACGATGTTCCACAAGCGGACCGTCCGCAAGGAGTACGAGGCGATCGCGCCCTACGATCCCGCGCTCGAGCTGCCGCGCACGGTGCGCAGCCGCATCATCAAGGAAAAGCACGTGCTCGTCGCGCAGGAAGTGGCCGGTGAGCCCAACGCCGAAACGCGGATCGAACTGCTGGAGCACCGCGACGGGCTCGGCCGCTATCGGCTGCGCCCGCTCACCGGTCGCACCCACCAGCTGCGGCTGCATATGAACGGTCTCGGCATCCAGATCCTCGGCGACGATTTCTATCCGGTGCTCACCGACAAGCCGGTGGACGATTTCACCAAGCCACTGCAATTGCTCGCCTCGTCGCTCGAGTTCACCGACCCGATTACCGGCGCGCGGCGCCGCTTCGAAACTACGCGCACGCTACAGGCCTGGGCCGACCCGAAAGCATGGGCTGACTGAAACACGTTTCAGTCAGATCGATCACAGATCTTCCCAGGCCGACGCGGATAAGTAGACTGAGCCGGATGCTTCAACAGGACTCCGAGGAAGCGGCCCCGCCCGGCCACACACTGCACGCGTACATCGACGTGGCCGTCGTTGTGGCCGTCCTGGCAGGCACCAATCTGATCGCCCACTTCACCACGGCGTGGGCCAGCATCGTGACCGTCCCGGTCGCCGCCCTCGTGCTGCTGGCGCTGGTTCGGCGTCGCGGACTCGGCTGGTCCGAGCTGGGACTCTCGCCACGACACTGGCGCCGCGGCTCGATATACGCGCTGGCCGCTGTCGGCCTGGTGCTCGCCGTCGTCGCGGTCGGCGCGATGCTGCCGATGACCCGTCCGTTCTTCCTCGCCGACCGCTACGCCACCATCTCCGGCGCGCTGATCGCATCGATGATCGTGATCCCACTGCAAACGGTGATCCCCGAGGAACTCGCATTCCGCGGCGTGCTGCACGGCACCCTCGATCGGGTCTACGGCGCCCGTGGCGTGTTCGCCGCGGGCTCACTGCTGTTCGGCCTGTGGCATGTCGCCTCGTCGTTCGGCCTGACCTCGGGCAATCGGGGACTGAGCGGATTAATCGGCGGCGGCGTCGCCGGCCAGGTCATCGGCATCATGCTCGCCGTCGTGGCGACCGCCGCCGCGGGCGTGGTGTTCACCTGGCTTCGCAGGCGCAGCGGCAGCCTGCTCGCCCCGATCGCCTTGCACTGGTCGGTCAACGGTGCGGGCGCGCTCGCGGCCGCCATCGTCTGGCACACCACACTCAGCTGATCGAGCTACATTGCGAAGATGCCCCTAGGACACCTCGGCATCAACGTCGGCGATCTCGTTGCCGCCCATACTTATTACGACGAACTCATGCCGCTGCTCGACTACGAGCCGCTGGTGCACGATGACACACAATTCGCCTACCGGCCGAGCAATGGCAAGGTAGGCACCTTCCTCTTCTTCTATCCCGCCGAATCGTCCGGTTATTCGCGGGCACACCCCGGACTCCAGCACCTCGCCTTCATGGTCCCGACCCGCGCGGCTGTCGACCGCGTGCACACATGGGCCGCCGCCCGCGGCGATGAAGTCGTCCATACTCCACAAGAATTCCCGCAGTATCCGCCGCCCTACTACGCCACATTCTGGACCGACCCCGACGGCATCATGCTCGAGGCGGTCTGCCACAAGAACGCGTGATGGGGGCGCCGATCGCTCGCATGATTCGAATGGGTGGTCGCTCTCGATTCGAGCAGGTGTTCGAGCGTCGGCATTGACCTCGGGGAGATGTCGGTTTAGTCTCACTGCGATCACACATATGTTCGAGCAAGTAGGTCTCACGGTATGACACCTGCTCCCGGGAAGGCTCGCGATGCGCGACGGACCGTCGACCAATAATTCCGAGATCGTCAGTTCCGAGATCGACGCATTGGCGCAACGCGTTGCCGCCGCACGTGGCAAGTTGCCGTTGCAACACGATGCGGCGCTGTTGGCGGTGTTGTCCGATGCGGAGATCGCGGCGGAACGCGAACTCGCGGAATGGGTTCGGGCCCAGCGGCGTGGGCAGCGGCGGCGGGCAGTCGAGGACGAGCTCGCGGCCGAGGAGCGCGACCGACGCACCGCGGCCGCCATCAGGAAGTCCGACGATGCCGACGCGCGATGGCATCGGCGGGCGCTCGCGGCGCGTCGACGGGTGTCGAATCAGGATGCGCGGCTTGCCCAGCTGTACCGGCGCGCGGAATGGTCGTCGCGGGCGCTGATCGCGGTCGTGGTGCTCGGCATGGTGTGGGCCGGGGTCAACGTGCAGCACAACCTGGTCCCCAGCGGCGATATGACCGACCCGTTGTACTGGTTGAGCTACGGCATCGAGGCGATGATCTCGATCCCGATCATCACCATCATGGTCGCCGCGACGACGGCCGCGCGATGGGGTCGTGAACTCGCCCGCGGCAAAGTCATCTTCTTCGAGAGCGCATTGCTCGGCACCACCATCGCCTTGAACGCCGGCCCGCATCTGGCCGCGGGCGCGCTCGGTCGCGCCGCCGAGTACGCGATCGCGCCGGTCATGGTCGGCGTCGTGATCTGGCTGCACGCGTGGGTGTCCGGGCGCTATGCGGTGCTGATCGACAGCGCACCGGTGGTCGAGTCGAACGACCTGCCCGGAGTGCAGCCGAGTCACCGTGTCACCGCCGACACCGCCGTCCCGGTCGCGGCGATCCCCCGGGACGAGCCGGCCGACCTGCTGGAATTACTCGCGGCACGCGATCTCGAAGCGCTGATCGAGCCGACGATCGAACCCCACGCCGAGACCACGGAATCCGGCAGCAACAATGGTTCGGCACCGGCCGAGCTCGATCCGACCATCGGCTACCCGCTGCACGCGGTCCCGCGCCCCCGACGCAATGGCCATCAGGCCGCGGCGCAGGGCTCCGCCGCTATCGACAAGGCTGCGACCGATTCGGCTGAACTCCGTAAACCACCGTCCCGCAATGGGGTCGAGCGTCACGGACATACTGAACAACCTGCCACTGCCGATAGTCCAGTAGCAGCCGACAGCCGGAAAGCGCAGTCCCGCAACCACACAGAGCGCATCGAACCTACTGCCGACCAGAAGCCGCCGACTCGATCCGAGCGCAAACCACAGCGCAACAACCACTCCGAGCGCAACACCAGCACGGAGCGCCCCGCCGACGACGCGGGCACCGCCGAGGCCGATCGCAGCAGCCCGCAACTCCGCGCCGAGAGCACCACAGACGCTGCACCGTCCATCACGGGCGACCTCTTGCGCCGTAATTCTGTGGACGTGATCAACGAAACCGTCCAAGCGCTCTCCGCCGACTCCCTCGTATCCGAAACAGACGAGATCGTCGCCGAACTCGATGACGTCGAAGTATGGGCAGTAGCACGGGAAATCGCCGACCGCGGCCTATCCACCCTCCCGGTGGAACAACTCGCCGAGATCCTGACCCTCGCCGACCAATCCTGGACGCCGGTGGGCATCGGCAACGAGGTCGGCCTCCCCCGCGCCGTTGTCTCCCGAGTCCTCGACTCCGCCCGCAAGGTCCGCCGCCCCTACGCAGTCAGCTGATCGCTGAGACGCCAAAAAGGCCGCCCATTCGGAACATCCGAACAAACAACCCTTTCGCGGTGGCTATCCGCGCCGCTCCCGGTGGTCGACCAACCTCGAGTTCGCCCCTCGCTGCCGACCAGAGCCTGTGGCACATCGACGACGCTGTCGACATCCTTCCCGTCACGGTCGCTGAGTCCTCGACTGCGCCCGCAAGGTCCAACGCCCCTGCGCCACCAGCCGATTGCACCGTCAGCCGAACGCACAGACGAAGGAAGGGCCGCCCGGCTCGGATGTTCCGAGCGGACGGCCCTTTTCGTTCGTGATTACCTGCGCCACTCCCCGGTGTTCGACCAACCCCGGTTCGATCCGCCGCTACCAGCGGGAACCTGCTGGGCATCGTCTCGGCGCGGGGCGTAATAGTCGTCGGATGGCGAGCTCGCGCTACTCTGCTTCGCACCCCGATCACCGTGACCCGGCCACCAGGCCCGGTGGCCGAGCAGCGCGGTGACCGCCGGGGTGAAGAACATCGCCATGACGAAGGCGGCGATGGCAATGCCGACCGAGATGGCGAAGCCCATCTGAGACAACACATTGTTGCCCGCCAACATCATCGAGGCGAAGGTCCCCGCCAGGATGACGCCCGCCGCGGCGATGGTCGGGCCGGTGTGGTGCACGCCGAGCGCGGCGGCCTGGCGCGGGTCGCGGCCCTCGCGGGCCTCTTCCCGCAACCGGGCGACCATCAGGATGTTGTAGTCGGTGCCGAGTGCGACCACGAACAGATACATGATCACCGGAAGGGTGAAGATCAGGCCCGAATTGCCTTGGAAATGCTGGAAAACCAGCACCGCGGCGCCCAGCGTCGCGACGAATCCGAGGAATACCGAAGCCATCAGGTACCACGGTGCGACCATGCTGCGCAGCAGCAGCGCGAGCACGATCATGATCAGAATGGCCGCCACCGGGAACACGACGGTGTAGTCATGGTTCATCGCATCCTGGAAATCGACGAAGACCGAGGTGATGCCACCCACGACGGCGGTCGTGCCTGCGGGCGCCGCGGCGTGTGCAGTGTCGCGCAGCGGACCACGAACCGTGTCCAGCGCGGCATCCGATTCCGGCGCGGAGCTCAGCGTCACCTGGAATTCGGCGACCGCTCCGTCACTCGACGGATGCGGCTCCGATACCTGGCCGACGCCCGACACACCGGCCAGCGCGGCACGGTAATTCGTGAGCTGAGCGGCGGTCAGTGCACCGCCCTCCGAGCGCAGCAGCACATCCGAGGGCTGAGTGGCTCCCGCCGGCATGCCCTTGAGCAATTCCTTGCTGTAGACGGCGGATTCGGAGGTGTCCGAGGTCGAACCCGAGCTGAGGTCGAAGGTGGGGTTGAAACCGAAGACAAACACGCCGAGTGCGAGGAGCAGGCCACCGGATACCACGGCGAACGCACCGGGACGACGCCCGAGCGCCGCGCCGACCGCGGCGAAACGCGCTCCCTTCGGCTCCACCTGCCACGCCTTCGACGGCCAGAACACCTTGGTGCCGAGCAACGAAACAATCGCGGGAACGAGGGTGAGTCCAGCCAGCAGCGCCACCGCGACCGCGATCGCCAGTGCCGGACCGAGCGCACGGAACATGCCGAGGGTGGACAGCGTCAGCGCCATGAACGCGATGATCACCGCACCCGCTGCCGAGGTGATCGCCTCACCGACCCGGGTGACGGCACTGACCATGGCGGTCTTCGGATCCTCGCCGGCCCGCAGCCGTTCGCGGTAGCGGAACATCAGGAACAGGATGTAGTCGGTGCCGACGCCGAACAGCACGACCAGCAGGATGGCGTTGACCGAACTGTCCACCTTGAGGTCGAAAGCCTTGCTCACCATGGCAATCAGGCCGCCGACGGTGCTGGAAACCCCGCCGATCACGATGATCGGCAACAGTGCGATCACCGGACTGCGGAAGATGATCAGCAACAGCACCAGGATCAGCACGATGGTGGCGATCCCGATGATGGCCATGCCCTTCGCGCTGGATTCCGTCTGATCCAGCGTCTGTGCCGCCTGACCGGTGAGGCCCGCCTTCAGATCCGTATCCTTCAGCTGCGCCTGGAGTGCGTCACGCAGTGATTCGACCGCATCGCTCTGCGTCGTGTCACCTGCGGTGGTGACCTTCGTCATCTGCACCGCGGCAATCTGCACGAGCCGATTGTCGGCAGGCGGCGCGGGCTGAATTCCGGTGACGTCCTTGATCTTTTCGTCACCGAGCTTTGTCGCGATCGCCGCGACCTGCGCCGCGTTCTCATCGTTCAGCGGTGCATTGTCGGCCCGCTTGAACACGATGATCGCCGCAGGCGCCGCACTCTGCGGAAAGGCCTGCTGCTGCAACTGCATCGCTTGAATCGACTCGTAATGCGAGGGCAGGAATTCGGATTGGTCGGTGGTCGAGGTGAGTTTCGGCGCCGAGGCCACCACCGCGATCACGATGAGCAGCCACGCGCCGATCACCTTCCACGGGTTGTGGACGACCACGCGTCCCAGTCGAGCGAACATGTCGGAGAAGTCCTTTCGAGACTTTAACGGTCAGACCCTGGCAGTTCAGACGCGAGATCTTGGGAATACGGGTGCTCGGTCACGTCGGCGAGCATGCGGTAGATCTTCTCCGGCACCCGGTCGCGCAACTGTGCGAGCGAGTCCACCACCTCGACGGTGAAGTCACCACGACCCGACCCGTCGGCGCCGAGCATCCCGCGCCAGTTCTTCCAGTTCTTCCAGTCTTTGAACCAGTCGGTCGACTCGGCGAGGTCCGACCATTCCGACCGCTGAACATGCACCACATACTTGCCCTTACGGCTCAGATAGACCCGAACCGTCTCGATCCCGGACTTGCTGTACTGCCGCGATTCCCCGACGAGCCGACCGAAGAAGCGCTGCCGCCTGGCACCACCGGGCCCGACCTTCAGCACCACCTCGACGAACTCCTCCGCAGCACCCTTGTGCAGGTCGATCCCCTCGGCCACCGACTGCTCCTCGGATGCGGCACTGGACAGCTTCTGCGTATCAGTGGACATATTCCCCTCATTTCATGAATCAATGCGCAAATGTGCATCGAAGTACCAACGGCGGCACCCATCGACCCCGTCGCGGCTCATTGATCTGCTGTTTTCCGGAAGGCCAACCTTCGAATCACCCAGCATTCCGCCTGGACCTACTATAAGTAGATGTATACGTATAAAGCAACCCTGCCACGCAACCAGCCGCCCCGAGCCACGCGTCCTCGACCCACGAGTGGCACACCATGGTGGGCTCTCACGGTTTTTGCCGCAGCCATGTGCCACTCACGCTGCTGGTTCGGAACCGGGACGCAGGAGCGCTGGGGTTCAGGTGGTCTTCTCGAAGGCTCGGCGCGCAGACTCCTGCTGCCGTATTGCGCTGTGCCGCAACGCGACACGGACCAGCAGCGCCAGTCCCACCCCGGGGATGAGCCCGAGGGCCGCGGACGCGCCGAAGCCTGCGGCGTAGCCGCCCGCGTCGATAGCGATGCCCGCGACCGAACTACCGACGCCGTTGCCGAGAGTCATTGCCGCGCCGTGCCAGCCGATGGCCTCACCGCGACCGGATTCGGGCACGATCCGGCTCAACTGGTCGACGGATGCGGTGAGGGTCGGTGCGCACAGCAGGCCGGCGAACAAGCCCGCCGCACCGAGGAACACCGGGCCACCGGCGAAAGCCATCGGGATGGTTGTCGCGCCGAGGCCCGCGAGTAGCAGAAACGTCGAAATACGCCGGCGCAGTAGCCCGTAGACGAGGCCGCCGACCAATGAGCCGAAGCCCCAGATCGCCAGGATCACGCCGAGCCAGCGCTGCGCACCGAACTCTCGGATGGCGGAGACGAAAGTCAGCTCGGAGCCCGCGAGCACTGCTACGGCGGCGCACGCGCCGACACACAGCGCCACGAATTCGATACGGAACCAGGCGCGTCGCGCAACCGGACTCGCGTCCGAGCAATCCTCGTCGGCAGACCGCAACGGCGGATTCAGCAGCCACACCAGAAAGCCCGCGAGCACCAGGCACATCTGCACACAGAACAACACGACGGTGGTGGACCAGACCGCAGTGGCGCCGACACCGAGCACCGGCCCGACCATGAACGCGGCCTCCACCGACACCGATTCCAATGCGAGCGCGGGCTGCCGGTTCTGCTCGGTCGTGGCCGCGATGACGGCCTGGCGCACCACCGTGAAGACCGGAATGTCGAACAGTCCCGCGACCGCGGCGAGCACCAGCAGCGGAACGTAGTCGACGAACGGCGCGAAGGACCAGCACACGGCACCGACCAGGATCGAAGGCAGGATCGTGCGCCGCAGCCCCAGCCGATCGAGAAACCTGCCGCGCCAGGGTCCACTCACCGCGACGCAGACGGTGACGATCGCACTCAGCAGGCCCGCCTGAACGTAGGAGCCGTGCAGCGTCTGCACGACATGCAACGCGAGCAGCACGGACCCGGCGAAGAACGGGATTCGAACCAGCGCACCCAGCAGTAGCACATTGCGCACCGCGGAGCTGGAAAGGACCTCCCGATAGGACCGCACCCCATCGAGCCTTGCACGCCCGCCGGTCAGCGCGCCAGCAATTTTTCCATCACCATCGGGTTTCCGGAAAAGATTGTGCGGCAACGCGCCCGAGCGACTGCCGTAACAACGACGAAGGCCCGCCTCCCGAACGGGAAGCGGGCCTTCGACCGGTGGAACTCAGTTTCTCGAGATAGGGCTTACTTGGCCTTCTCGAGGACCTCGACCAGACGCCAGCGCTTGGTGGCCGACAGCGGACGGGTCTCCATCAGCTGAACGCGGTCACCGACACCGGCGATCTCGTTCTCGTCATGCGCCTTCACCTTGGAGGTGGTGCGAATGATCTTGCCGTAGAGCTTGTGCCGGTTACGGTCTTCCAGCTCGACGACAATCGTCTTGTTCATCTTGTCCGAGACAACGTAGCCGACACGTACCTTGCGGCTGTTGCGCTCTTCCTGCTTCTCGCTCATGCCGCATCTCCCTTGCCAGCGGGTGCCGTGGCCAGACCGAGCTCGCGCTCACGCATGACCGTGTAGATCCGCGCGATCTCGTGACGAACGACGCGCAGCCGACGGTTGTTGTCCAGCTGACCCGTCGCCATTTGGAAGCGCAGGTTGAACAGCTCTTCCTTCGACTCACGCAGGCGGGCGACGAGCTCCTCTTCGGTGAGCTCGCGGAGCTCTGCGGCCGGTGTTCCGGTAGCCATCAGAACTGCTCCTCCCTTGTCACGATCCTGCACTTCATCGGGAGCTTGTGCATCGCGCGGCGCAGGGCCTCGCGAGCGGTCTCCTCATTGGGGTAACTCATTTCGAACATCACGCGACCGGGCTTGACGTTCGCGATCCACCACTCCGGCGAACCCTTACCGGAACCCATGCGGGTCTCGGCAGGCTTCTTGGTGAGCGGGCGATCCGGGTAGATGTTGATCCAGATCTTGCCGCCACGCTTGATGTGGCGGGTCATCGCGATACGAGCCGACTCGATCTGCCGGTTGGTGACGTAGGCGGGCTCGAGAGCCTGGATGCCGTATTCACCGAACGCGACCGACGTGCCGCCCTTTGCCATTCCGGAACGACCCGGGTGATGCTGCTTCCGGTGCTTGACCTTCCGTGGCATCAACATGCGTCAGCCCTCCTGCTTTTCTGCCGGAGCGTCGGCAACCGCAGTGGCGGTGGCTGCACGCCCGGCCTCAGTGCTGGTCGCGGTGGTACCGGCTGAACCGGACCGACGCGGGCGGCTCGGCCGCTCACGACGCTCGCGGCGGTCGCCGGCCGCGGGCGCGGCCGAAGCCGTGACCTCACGCTTGCCACCGACGATGTCGCCCTTGTAGATCCAGACCTTCACACCGATACGACCGAAGGTGGTCTTGGCCTCGTACAGGCCGTAGTCGATGTCCGCACGCAGCGTGTGCAGCGGAACCCGACCCTCACGGTAGAACTCCGAGCGCGACATTTCGGCGCCACCGAGGCGGCCCGAGCACTGCACGCGGATGCCCTTGACGTTCGGCGAACGCATGGCCGACTGGATGGCCTTACGCATCGCACGACGGAACGCCACACGGTTGGACAGCTGCTCGGCCACACCCTGGGCAACGAGCTGCGCATCCGACTCGGCGTTCTTCACCTCGAGGATGTTCAGCTGCACCTGCTTCTTGGTGAGCTTCTCCAGCTCCGCACGGATGCGGTCGGCCTCGGCGCCACGGCGACCGATGACGATGCCGGGACGCGCGGTGTGGATGTCGACGCGAACCCGGTCACGGGTGCGCTCGATCTCGACCTTCGAGATTCCTGCCCGCTCCATGCCGGTGGCGAGGAGCTTGCGGATCTGGACGTCTTCCTTCACGTATTCCGCGTACTGCTTGTCCGCGTACCAACGCGACTTCCAGTCGGTGGTGATACCGAGGCGGAAGCCATGGGGGTTGATTTTCTGTCCCATTTACTTTGCCCCTCCCTTCCGGCGGTTACGAGTGGATCCACCGGCGGTGGGCACGCTCTCGACCTCGATGGTGATGTGGCTGGTGCGCTTCCGGATCCGGAACGCCCGACCCTGTGCACGCGGCTGGAACCGCTTCATGGTCGCGCCCTCGTCGACGAAAGCCGTCGAGATAACGAGCGTGGCCGGGTTGAGGCCGAGGTTGTTCTCGGCGTTCGCCGCGGCGCTCGCCACGACCTTGGCAACCGGCTCGCTCGCGGCCTGCGGCGCGAACTTCAGGATCGCCAGTGCGTCCTCGACTCGCTTGCCGCGGACCAGGTCCACGACACGGCGAGCCTTCATCGGGGTCACGCGAACGTGCTTGGCCGTCGCGCGAGCCGTCGGGTTCTGAGTTTCAGTCGTCATCGCCGCTTGCTCTTCCGGTCGTCCTTGACGTGGCTCTTGAACGTCCTGGTCGGCGCGAACTCGCCGAGCTTGTGCCCGACCATGTTGTCCGAGACGAACACCGGCACGTGCTTGCGACCGTCATGGACGGCGAAGGTGTGACCGATGAAGTCGGGGATGATCGTGGAACGACGCGACCAGGTCTTGATGACCTGCTTCGTGCCCTTCTCGTTCTGCACGTCCACCTTCGCAAGGAGGTGGTCGTCGACGAACGGGCCTTTCTTAAGACTGCGTGGCATTCTCTAACTCCCTCCTTGTTATCGCTTGTTCTTGCCGGTGCGGCGGCGGCGAACGATGAGCTTGTCGCTCGGGCGGTTGGGCTTGCGGGTGCGGCCTTCCGGCTGACCCCACGGGCTGACCGGGTGACGACCACCGGAGGTCTTGCCCTCACCACCACCATGCGGGTGGTCGACCGGGTTCATGACGACACCACGGACGGTTGGGCGGCGACCCTTCCAGCGCATACGGCCGGCCTTGCCCCAGTTGATGTTCGACTGCTCGGCGTTGCCGACCTCGCCGACGGTGGCGCGGCAGCGCACGTCGACGCGACGGATTTCACCGGAGGGCATACGCAGCGTGGCGTACGGGCCTTCCTTACCGAGCAGCTGGATGCTGGAGCCTGCGGAGCGGGCCATCTTCGCGCCACCGCCCGGACGCAGCTCCACGTTGTGAATCGTGGTACCGGTCGGGATGTTGCGCAGCGGCAGGTTGTTACCCGGCTTGATGTCGGCCGTGGGGCCGGACTCGATCGGGGTGCCCTGCTGGATGCCCTTGGGCGCGATGATGTATCGCTTCTCGCCGTCCACGTAGTGCAGCAGCGCGATGTTGGCGGTCCGGTTCGGGTCGTACTCGATGTGAGCGACCTTGGCCGGGATGCCGTCCTTGTCCAGTCGACGGAAGTCGATCAGACGGTAGGCACGCTTGTGGCCGCCACCGCGGTGCCGAGTGGTGATGCGACCATGCGCATTACGACCACCCTTGCTGTGCAGCGGGCGAATCAGCGACTTCTCGGGGGTCGACCGAGTGATCTCGGCGAAGTCCGAGACGGACGAGCCACGGCGACCGGGGGTTGTCGGCTTGTACTTACGGATTGCCATGAGTTCTTCTCTACTTTCTGGATTCCCAGGCGCTTACGCGACCGGGCCTCCGAAGATCTCGATGGGCTTGCTGTCGGCCGAGATGGTCACGAGCGCGCGCTTGGTGTCCTTGCGCTTGCCGTAACCGAAGCGGGTCCGCTTGCGCTTGCCCTGACGGTTGGCGGTGTTGACGCTGGTCACCTTCACGCCGAAAACCTTCTCGACGGCGATCTTGATCTGCGTCTTGTTGGAGTCCGGGTGCACGATGAAGGTGTAGGTGCCTTCCTCGATCAGTCCGTAGGACTTCTCCGAGATGACCGGCGCCAGCAGGATGTCGCGGGGGTCGGCGATGGTGGTCACTTGCTCTCCTCCTGTGCAGCTTCGGCGGGGCCGTGCACAAAGGCGTTCAAGGCCTCGACGCTGAACACCACTTCGTCGCTTTCCAGCACGTCGTAGGTGTTGAGCTGATCCGGCGCGATCGGGTGCACGAACTCGAGGTTCTGCACGCTCTTCCAGGCCGCCAGATCTTCGCGTCCGAGGACGACGAGGAACTTCTTGCGGTCCGAAAGCTCCGCGAGGAAGCTCTTGGCCGTCTTGGTCGACGGGTCCTGCCCGGCAACCAGTTCGGTGATCACGTGGATGCGCTCGTTGCGCGCACGGTCCGAAAGTGCTCCACGCAGTGCAGCGCGGATCATCTTCTTGGGGGTGCGCTGGCTGTAGTCACGCGGCTGCGGGCCGTGGACCGTGCCACCACCGACGAACTGCGGCGCGCGGGTCGAGCCCTGACGGGCGCGGCCGGTGCCCTTCTGCCGGTACGGCTTCTTGCCACCACCGCGGACTTCACCGCGGGTCTTGGTGGCGTGCGTACCCTGACGGGCCGCGGCAAGCTGCGCGACGACAACCTGATGCATCAGCGAGATGTTGGCGGTCGCGTCGAAGATCTCCGCGGGGAGTTCGACGGTGCCATTGGTCTTGCCGCCCAGTTCCTTGACCGGAAGCGTCAGATTGGTCTTCTTCTCCAGGCTTGTCATGCGTGTGCACCACCCTTCACGGCGCTCTTGACGACGACGACGTTGCCGCGACGACCCGGGATCGCTCCCTTGATCAGCAGCAAGCCGTTCTCGACGTCCACCTTGTGAACCGACAGGTTCTGCGTGGTGACGCGATCGTTGCCCATCCGGCCCGACATCCGCATGCCCTTGAACACGCGGCCGGGGGTGGCGCAACCACCGATGGAACCCGGGCGGCGGTGCACGGCCTGCGCACCGTGCGAGGCGCCCTGACCGGCGAAGCCGTGGCGCTTCATGGTGCCTGCGAAGCCCTTGCCCTTGCTGGTGCCGGTCACGTCCACGTACGCGCCCTCTTCGAACACCTCGGCAGTCAGCTCCTGGCCGACCTCGAAGGTGGAAGCATCCGCAACGCGGATTTCGGCGACGTGGCGACGCGGGGTGACACCGGCCTTGGCGAACTGACCGGAGACCGGCTTGTTCACCTTGCGCGGGTCGATGGCGCCGAAAGCGACCTGGACGGCGCTGTAGCCGTCGCGCTCCACGGTGCGAATCTGGGTAACGACGTTCGGTCCGGCCTTGATGACGGTCACGGGAACGACGCGGTTCTTGTCGTCGAACACCTGGGTCATGCCGAGCTTGGTGCCCAGGATGCCGGCCGCTGGCCTGTTCTTGTTATCAGTCATGTCTCGAGTCCCCGTCACTGAATGTTGACGTCGACGCTGGCCGGCAGGTCGATGCGCATGAGCGCGTCAACCGTCTTCGGCGTCGGGTCGAGGATGTCGATCAGCCGCTTGTGCGTACGCATCTCGAAGTGCTCGCGCGAGTCCTTGTACTTGTGCGGCGAACGGATGACGCAGTACACGTTCTTCTCGGTCGGCAACGGCACCGGCCCGACGACACGGGCCCCGGTGCGGGTCACCGTCTCCACGATCTTGCGCGCTGAGGCGTCGATCGCTTCGTGGTCGTAGGCCTTGAGCCTGATGCGGATCTTCTGTCCCGCCACGCTAAGTGTCCTTTTCTCCGCTTTTCCTTCGTGATCCGGAAGCTGGCTTCCGTACCACCCTCAATTTGCACAGCCCGAACACACGAAGACGTCTCGCTAAGAGATCGCGACCGGGCACGCCCGATCCTCGCCGCTGTTCATCTGTCATGGTTCTCCGGTCCACGCGGTCGGGCGTGTCGCCCATCCGCTCATTCCTCTGCCCCGGAATCGAAATTCACCTCAGGCTTCGGAACACTGTCCCGGACGTACCCACGCTGGAATCCAGCGAGGTACACGATTGGGTACTGCTCGCCTCGCCACCCACCACAACCCGAGGAACAGGCATGGCCCGGTGCAAGGCAACCCGAACAGTATGCCCGACGCCGCCGATGACTTCAAATCCACCCCCCGCACAACACCACCGGCCGCCCACAGCGCAGGTCAGACCGCGAATCCCGGGCGCGCCCCCGAGTCGATCGTGCCGCGAAATCCAGGTGTCCGGACCCTACCGTCCGAGAACTTACTTATGAGTAAGATACGGGCATGACAAAAGAGACCGCCACCTACCGCGGCTGGAAGAAGCTGCCGGACAACCGGCTCGGGCACGCGCTGTTCTCCCTCGGCATGGTCGCGCGGGTGCCGTACTTCGGCACGGTGCTGCCGAGCGTGGTGCGGCTGGAGCCCGGACTGTGCGAGGTGACCTCGCCGAAGTGGTTCGGCATCCACAACCATCTGGGCACCTATCACGCCATCGCGGCGTGCAACCTGGCCGAGGTGGCGATGGGAATGCTCAGCGAGGCGACGGTGCCGGGCACGCACCGCTGGATCCCGAAGGCCATGAACGTCCAGTACCTGGCCAAGGCGGAGACCGGGCTGCGTGCAGTCGCGAAGCTGCCGGAGATTCCGGACTTCACTCGGATCACCGAGGGCCAGGATCTGATCGTGCCCGTCTCGATCTACGACAAG
Source organism: Nocardia sp. NBC_00403 (assembly GCF_036046055.1). Classification (NCBI taxonomy): domain Bacteria; kingdom Bacillati; phylum Actinomycetota; class Actinomycetes; order Mycobacteriales; family Nocardiaceae; genus Nocardia; species Nocardia sp. NBC_00403. The sequence continues at coordinate 2,140,741 of NZ_CP107939.1, read as the reverse complement.
AACGGGCTCGAGGTCGTGCACGCCGACATCACCACCTGGGTCACCCCGAAGTAGCAGGCGATCGCATTCGGCACCGCGTTTCCCGAGGATGGCGACGGCCGCCTCGGGAAACACGGTGATCGGTGTCGCAGACAGTTGCATCGGCGTGGCCGCGCGGTTTGAATGCCGGTATGAGTGTCAGCGCCGGCCGGGATGTCGATCTCTGTGTGGTCGGGCTCGGCCCGACCGGCCGGGCGCTGGCACACCGCGCGATGCGGGCCGGGCTGCGGGTCACCGCGGTCGACCCGCGACCCGACCGGCTGTGGCCGCCCACCTTCTCCTGCTGGATCGACGAGTTGCCGGAGTGGTTGCCGCCCAGCGCGATTGCCACGAGGATCGCCGCACCGACCGTCTGGACCAGCACCGAGCATCGCATCGAACGCCCCTATTGCGTGCTGTCGAAGACCGGCCTGCGCGCTGCGCTGCCACTCGACGACGCCACCGTGATCGCAGGCCGGGCCACCAGGGTCGATGCCAACGAGGCCGAGCTCGCCGACGGCACAATCCTCAGGGCTGCAATGGTTTTCGATACTCGCGGGCTGCCCGCGCTCGGACGGCGCCGCGCCGCGAGCGCGCACGGCATCTTCGTCGACGCCGAGACCGCGGCACCGATGGTCGCCGACGGCGAAGGACTGCTGCTGGATTGGCGGCCGGAAAACGGCGCGGGACCGGACGAGCCGCCCTCGTTCCTCTATGCCGTCCCGCTCGGCAACGACACCGTGATCTTCGAGGAAACCAGCCTCGGCCTGCGCGGCGGCATGCCACAGCACGAATTGCGCAAGCGCACCCTGAACAGGCTGGCCCTACACGGGATCACCCTCACCGGCGCGGAGCCGAGCGAGGCCGCGCACTATCCGCTCGACCAGCCGCCACCGAAAAAGGGGACGGCGCAAGCGATTCCGTTCGGATCGCGCGGCGGCATGATGCACCCGTGCACCGGATACAGCGTCGCCGATTCCCTTGCCCTCGTCGACACCGCGGTCAGCGCACTCCAGCAGGGCCGCGACCCCATCGCCGAACTATGGCCGTGGCAGGCCCGGCTGACCTATTGGATGCGTATGCGCGGCCTATTCAGCCTCGGCCGCCTGACCACCGAACAGTCCATCTCGATGTTCGACGCCTTCTTCACCGCGTCACTGCGCGGCCAACGCGCCCTGCTCTCGGCCCACGCCGACTACACCGCGCTCGGCGCGATCCTGTTCAACACCGTCGCGCATACCTGGCCCTTCCGTTGGCGCTATGACCTCGTCGGCTGGACCAATCGGAATCGCTGGGTCGACTACCCGTTCACCGAGTCGTCGGAACGCACAGAAGGGCGCGTCCGGTAGCTGCGAGCCACCGGACGCGCCCTTCGATGACAGTGGTCAGCGACCGGTTTCGGCCGCGCGGCGGTATCCGCGAATCGCGGGATAGGCGAAGACCACGATCAGGCCGATGCTCCAGGCGAGGCTCTTCATGAGGGGTTCGGCCACCGGCCCGCCATACGACAGGCCGCGCATAGCATCGACGGCACAGCTCATGGGTTGATTCTCGACCGTGCTCTGCAGCCAGACCGGGTAGGCGAAGACCGGGACGAAGCCCGAGTTGAAGAACATCAGCAGGGTATTCACGGTGCCGATGAGGCCGATGAGCAGGACGCCTTCGGTGATTGTCGCCAGCGTGGTGATCAGTACAGCGAAGCCGATTCCGAACAGCACCGGAATTCCGATCAATGCGATGCCGGCCAGCGGCCCCTGCCCGAAGCGGAAGCCGATGACCACACCGACTGCGACGACGAACAGGGTGGTGAGGAAGACGCGAACGGCCTCGGCAAGTATCCGCCCGGTCAGGCCCGCGGCCCGGTGCACCGGCATCGTCCAGAAACGGCCGAGCAGACCGGTGGCCTTTTCGGTCTTGAATCCGATTGCGCTGACCACGGCGCCGGTCATCGCCGCGATGAGTGTCATCATCGCGACCTGGCCGTAGATGCTCGGGATACCGGTGGCCGTGGTGATCGGTTTACCGAGCACAATTCGGAACATCAGCAGCGAGAGCGCCGGATAGATCAGGGTCTGGATGGTGGTCGACGGGTCACGCGCCCAGGTCAGCAGCAATCGCTTGCACTGGATCAGACTGTGCACCGCCCAGGTGCTCAGCGCGCGTTCGGATCTGGCAGTCACCACGGGAAGCGGGGAATTGCTTGCCGACTCGATATCGTCGATGACCGGATGGGTCATGGTTGCCTCTGCTGAACTCATGCCCGCCTCACGCTTGCCCAGACCGCCAACGGGACGAACGCGATCGCGAGCCCGCTCAGCCACACCAATGGAACCCACAGCACCTGCCACGTCACCCCGCCGTGGGCCATGTCGGCCAACGCGAAGGAGAACTGCGAGATCGGCTGATTGCGCACGAACGGCTGGATCCATTCGGGGAAGCTCTTTTCCGGAACGAACCCGCAGGAGAGCATGCCGAAGATCAGGGTGGGCAGTGTCAGTGCCTGGCTCAGCGATTCCGGGTTCTTGCTGAAGCTGCCGAGCGTGTCGGCGCCGATCGCGAGCACGGTCCCGATCGCAAACGAGAACACGCAGAAGAGCACGGCCTGACCGAGTCCTGCGACGAAACGGAAGCCGATCATGTGACCGAAGACCAGCGCCGCGGTCAACGAGGTGACCGAACGGACCATGCCGGCGCTGATCCGCGCCGTCAACGGAACAAACTTGCCGATCGGCATGGTCTGCAGTCGAGTGGTGAACCCGGTCATCGACTCGAGTGCGGCCAGCTGCGCGTTCGACATCATGGTGAAGGCCATGGTCTGCAACACGATGATCGGCATCACGAACTGTGCGTAATCGATGCCCTGGAACACCTTCATCACATAGCGCAGCGGCAGATAGAAACCGACGGTGAACACCAGCGGGGTGACGATGGCGACGGCCAGCTCGCCTTTCATCACCATCGTCCTGACGATGCGGCCGGTCAGGGCACGCCACTGCGCGAAAGACGACAGCCTGCCGGTGGGTAGCTCGGCGAACAGCGCCGACGCCTCGATGTCGACATCTCGTTCCGCGGTGGAAGCCGTCACGCCGTGCCACCCGAATGACCGGTGATGGACAGGAAGACATCATCGAGGGAGGGCCGCCGTAGTGCGATATCGGCCAGGTCGATACCCGCGGCGTCGAGCCTGCGCAGCGCTTCGGTGAGCGTGGCGGCGCCTTCGGGGGCCGGTATGGAGATCCGGTCGCCGCCATTGATTTCGGCGAGCACCGCGGCGGGTACCAGATCACCGAGCGCGGCCGCGGCGTTGTTCAGTTTCTTCGGATCCAGCGGAACGACCTCGCAATAGCTGCCGCCGGTCTTGGCCTTGAGCTCGTCGGCCGTGCCCTCGGCGATCACCAGGCCCTTGTCGATGACGATGATGTTGTCGCTGAGCACATCGGCTTCTTCGAGGTACTGCGTGGTCAGCAGCACCGTGATGCCCTGGTTCTGCAACGCGGTCACCAGATCCCAGACACCCTGGCGACTACGTGGGTCGAGGCCGGTGGTGGGCTCGTCGAGGAACACGACCTCGGGCCGCACCACCAGACCGCAGGCGATGTCGACGCGGCGGCGCATGCCACCGGAGTAGCCGTGCACCGGCCTGCGGCCCGCACCGACGAGGTCGAATTCCTCCAGCAGTACATCGGCACGCTTGCGGGCGGCGGATTTGCCCAGCCCCATCAGGCGGCCGAACAGTTCCAGGTTCTCGCGGCCGGACAGGTGTTCGTCGAGCGCGGCGTACTGACCGGTCATCATGATCGATCGGCGCACCGCGGCCGGGTCCTTACGGATGTCGTGCCCGGCGATGGTCGCGGTACCCGAGTCCGGGCGCAGCAGCGTGGACAGGATCTTCACCGCGGTGGTCTTGCCCGCGCCGTTCGGACCGAGAATGCCGAGCACGCTCCCCCGCTCGGCGCGGAAGCTGACACCTTGCAGCGCGTGCACGTCACCGAACGATTTCCGGACATCGTCCACGACGACCGCATACTCGGTATCCCGGACCTCGCTGGTGACAGACACGGCATCGTCGGGGTGTGAATCTGCTTTGTTCAAGCTCGGCATCAACTCTCCACTATCGGCCGGGGGCGGCCAGGTCGTCGGCACGCACGCACAAGTACGTCCGGGTTGGTGATCCGTAGCGCCTGGCGCGATGTTACCGGCACGTCGATCCGCGATCGGTCGCCGGCGCGATACCCACAGGACCGCGCATCCAACTGTGTGCTTGCTCACATTAACGGTGGACGATCGGCTCGGCGCTGGGTTGATGCAGGTCTCGGCCGTCCGGGACAGCACAGGGGTGGCGACAGCGCCTTGTCGGGCCGCCGCGGCGACCATAGTCTGCTACTCGGGGGACACACGCACTCATTCGTCGGCGGCGGCGCTGCTTCTCCCCGAAGCGTCTGTGCCGGATCGACTCTGCGGGAGGTGACCATGGCCGAGACCGCGCAGCGATCGGGCCGATCGAACGTGCTGACGTCCTTCGACCCGCGCACCGGCGAAGTCGTCGGGAATTACGCCGTCATGGGCACCGGCGAGTTGAACCGCACGGTGCGTGCGGCCCGATCGGCCGAAAAGTGGTGGGCCGAACTGGGATTCAGCGGACGCAAACGCTGGCTGCTCGACTGGAAACGCAGCATTGCCAGGCGGGCAGGCGAATTGGTGGAAATCCTGTGCGAGGAGACCGGAAAACCGGAGGCGGACGCGGCAATCGAGGTGATGCTCGCCGTCGAGAACCTGGACTGGGCGGCACGTAATGCCGCCCGCGTACTGGACCGGCGCCGCCTGGGGTCCACCTGGCTGACCCGCAATCAGCGGGCCTCCGTTGGCTATCTGCCGCTCGGCGTTGTCGGGGTGCTCGGGCCGTGGAACAACCCGGTGTTCACCCCGATGGGTTCGATCGCCTATGCGATGGCAGCGGGCAATACGGTGGTGTTCAAACCGAACGAGCTCACCACCGGCGTCGGCGTGTGGCTGGCCGAGAGCTGGAGCCGACTCGCCCCGAATCAACCTGTGCTGCAGGTGGTTACCGGCGACCACGGAACCGACGCCGCCCTGTGTCGGACCAAGGTGGACAAGATCGCGTACGCGGGCTCCGACGCGGGTGCGCGTGAGGTGATCTCGCTGTGCGGGCAGACGATGACGCCGGTCGTCGTCGAGCGCAACGGCAAGGGCGCCATGATCGTCCATGTCGACGCGAAGCTCGACGACGCCGCGGAGGCCGCGGTGTTCGGCGCCATGGCCAATGCGGGCCAGAATGCCAACGGCATCCAGCGCGCCTACGTTGCGAGCTCGGTCTACGAACATTTCCTCGAACTGGTGGCCGATCAGGCACGGCGGCTGCGACCCGGCGCGGATAAGCGGGCGTCCTACGGCCCGATGATTCTGGAGTCGCAGGTCGATGTGGTGCGCAAACAGGTCCGCGACGCGCTGGCCCGCGGCGGCAGGGCGGTGGTCGGCGGGCTGGAGTCGATCCGCGAGCCCTACATCGAGCCCATCGTGCTCGCCGACGTGCCGGAGGAGAGCGTCGCGATCACCGGCGAGGGCATCGGGCCGGTGCTGATCGTCAACAAAGTGGCGAATGTGGACGAGGCAGTGCAACGCATCAACGCAGTCGGCAACGGTGTCGCGGTCTCGGTATTCACTCGCGACGTGCACGGCGCCGAAGCGTTCGCCGAGCAGCTCAGAGTCGGCGTTGTGACTGTCAATTCCTCGACCGCCTACGCCGGGATTCCGGCGCTGCCGATCGGCGGGGTCGGGGAATACGGCCAGGGCCACCACCACGGCGACCAGGGTCTGCGCGAGTTCAGCCGGACGCTGGCCATCGCGCGCAAGCGCTACCAGGCGCCGGTTAATCTTTCGACCTTCGACCGCCATCGCCGCGATCTCCGCGTGGCCAAGGCCATCTTCCGGGTCCGTCACCGGCGCATGGGCTGACTCAGCTCGCGCTGAGGAGCACCGCTTCCATCAGCGCACAGACGCGGGCCAGTTGTTCGGGGCGCGAGTCGAACTTGGTCAGCCTGCCGACATCGATCACTTGGCCGATCGCGGCGTGCACCCGGAAGCGCGCCTCGACGGGGTCTCCGTCCAGCAGGTTGGCCCATTCCAGGACGTTCTGACGCTGAATAGCGCGCAGTTTGTGCTGCTCGGCCTGCGGCAGATTGCTGAACTCGGCGTAGTAGACCGGCATGATCTCGGGCATCGAGAAGGTGAGCCTGGCGTAGCCGAAGGCGATGCGCCGGACCGCGTCCGGACGGCTTGTCGCCTCGGCCAGCGCCTCGGTGATCGCAATGGCGACCCGGTCTCCGGTGCGGTGGAAAGCCGCGGCGAGCAGGTCGGACTTGCTGGTGAAGTACCGGTACACACTGGAGGCGTTGATGCCGACAGCCGCGCCGATCTCCTCGATACTGGCTTCGTGATAGCCCTGCCTGCCGAAGATCCGGATCGCCTCGGTGAGCAACTGTTCGCGTTTCGAAGTGACTGGAAGGCCACGGGTGGCGGGGCCGGGATTGCGCTGCTGCGGTGCGGGCGGCAGTTCGGCACGCAGAATCGACCAGCACATGTCGTGCAGCAACGGCAGCAGCCGGGTGGTGGACAACGCGGTGCGGTGCGCGGAGACGCTGGCGATCGCGCTGAGCACCGCGGCAGCGAGCATCGCCACATCCTCGGGTGGTGCGGTCGGCCGCAGTAGCGCGATCGGCGCCGCCACCGTCGCGTTGAGATCGTCGTAGATCTTCCGGATCCGAATCCGGTCGGCCTGCTCGAGGTAGCGCCGCTCCCAGCGGTACAGCCCCGCCTCGCGCCGAATGTCGATGGTGTGTTCGCTCATCGCCCTGATCAGGGCGTCCAGCCGCCGGGCAGGCTCCTGTTGCGGATCGTCCGCGGCCTCGGCGACCTTCAGCAGATGCCGGGCGCCCTCCTCCGCGGCCGCGACGAGCAGCGCGTACTTATTGCGGAAGTGTCGATACAGCGCGGGCCCGGAGATCCCGACCTCGGCCGCGATCTCGTCGACGCCGACCGGGTAGTACCCGCGTTCGCTGAACGCGCGCGCGGCCGCCCTGATGATCTGCACCTTGCGATCCTTCGGACGCCGCCGCACCGACTGGCCGGCATCAGGCCGCACGGAAGCGAGATGTACCTCGCTGCGATCCGCGACCATGTACCTCTCCGTTCTCCGACGGCGCCGCTGGTTGACAGCGCCGGACAAATCAACCTAAGTTAACCACAATTCGCAAAGTTAACCAGTATTCATGGCTATCCGAAGCGATTGCTTGCAGATGGCTCGCAAGAACCGGTCCACCGAATTCCAGACCAGGAGCACCACATGAGCAACGCCGATTCCGCAACTACTCCTGCAGGTTTCTCGGCCGTCCACGACGGCAAGGTGCTCCGAGTGACCATCACCAAGCCCAAGCGAAAGAACGCCATCGACTACGACACGATGGTCGCGCTCGGGGATACCTTCCTTGCCGCCGCCGAGGACGCCTCGGTCCGGGTAATCGTACTGACCGGTGCGGGCGCCGACTTCTGCACCGGCGCCGATCTGGCGGCGACCGCGTCGGAGGCGCAGCGTGGCATCACCTCCGACCAGGTGATGGATGCGGCCAACCGACTCGTGAAAGCCATTGTGGATGCACCTATTCCGGTTATCGCGCGAGTCAAGGGCGCGGCAGCGGGCGTCGGTGTCGGCATCGCACTTGCCGCCGACCTCGTCTACGCCAGCGAGGAGTCCTACCTGCTGCTCGCCTTCATCAATATCGGCCTGATGCCCGACGGCGGCGCCGCCGCGCTGGTCGCCGCGGCCGCGGGACGCCCGCTCGCGGCCGAGATGGCGCTGCTCGGCGAGCGGCTGCCCGCACCACAGGCCAAAGCAGCCGGCCTGTTCACCGCGGTGCTCGCTGCCGACGAACTGGACGCGACAGTGGAGGCTGCCGCGGCGAAGATCGCTGCGGGCCCGAGGCGCGCCCTCGAGCTCACCAAGAAGGCGCTCAACGCGGCGACCCTGACCCGACTCGACGCGTCGCTCGCGGCCGAGAAGGCCGGCCAGACCGAGCTCCTGCAGTCCCCCGACTTCTTCGAAGGTGCGACCGCGATGCTCACCAAGCGCAAGCCGGTCTTCGGTATCTAATTTGCAGCGCCTGCGGCGCTGCGTGTTCGCGGCCCCCTTGGTCTCGCTTCCGAGCCGTCGAGACTCGCGACTTCGTCGCATGCGCTTCGACGGCTCGGAAGCGAGACGGGCCGCGAACTCTAGTGCTCGGTCTCGCTTCGCTCGGAAGACATCATCGTGCCGAGTGGGGGCGTCGGTAGCTGAGCTTTGGTTTAGGCGATTAGGCGGCTGCAGAGGTGGGATACGCCCCGAACTCTGGTGCTCGGTCTCGCTTCGCTCGGAAGGTGTCATCGTGCCGAGTGGGGGTTGAGCTTGCGACTTTGGTGGTTGCGCTTCGGCTGTTGTGAGGGTGGGGAACGGCTGCTAGGTCTGGGGCTGGGTCTCGCTGCCCTCGAAATGCGTCATCGCGCCGAATGAGCACGTCTGTGGGATCTTGCGACCTTGGTGGACGCACTTCGGCGGCTGCGGAGGTGGGCCTGGCCGCGAACTCTAAGTGCTGGGTCTCACTGCGCTCGAAAAGCGTCATCGTGCCGAGTAGGCGCGTCTGTGGGGATCTTGCGAGTTTGGTGGACGCGCCTCGGGCGCTGCCGGTACGAGACGGGCCGTACGCTCTGGGGCTGGGTCTCGCTGCGCTAAGACGGTGTCATCGTGCCGAATGCGGCGTCGGTAGCTGAGCGTGCGATTTATTTGGATGCCGTGTGACCGTCCCGGCGGTGAACCGAACAAGCGGGGCGACTATGTTCATCGGCTATGACTTACCTGGTTACCGGAGCAACTGGGTTCATCGGTCGGTTCCTCATCCCCGCGCTGCTCGAACGCGAGGGTGATATCCATGTGCTTGTCCGGCCCGGCGCCGACTCGGCCGCGCGGTATGCCTGCTGCGCCCGCCAGTGGGACGGCGGCGACCGGGTGCGGCCGGTCCGCGGCGACCTCGGCGCCGACGGACTCGGCATCGATCCGACGTGGCTCGCCGAGCACCGCGGATCGATCGATCAGGTCTTCCATCTGGCATCCAGCTACGACCTGACCGCGCGCGGCGGCGGCACCAGGCACGTGGTCGATGTCGCGGAGGACCTGAAAGCCGGTCTGCTGCATCATGTCTCGACAGTGGAGGTGGCAGGCTCGTGCGCGGGCCTTTTCACCGAGGACATGTTCGACGAGGGTCAGGTGCTGACAACGCCGATGCAGCGGGCCAAGTTCGAGGCCGAGCGGATCGTGCGCGAGTCCGCGCTGAACTGGCGTATCTATCGGCCGCCGATCGTGGTCGGCCACTCCCGCACCGGCGAGATCGACCGGATCGACGGGCCCTACTACTTCTTCCGGCTACTGCGGATGGCGGCGCAGCTGCCGAGAATCCTGCCGGTGCTGGTGCCGAAGCTCGGCGAAACCAATATGGTGCCGGTCGACTTCGTCGCCCGCGCCCTGGATCACCTTGCCCACCAGCCGGGTTCGACGCCGATGACCTACCACCTCGTCGATCCGCGCAGGCAGAGTGCGGTCGAGGCGCTGAACCTGTTCGCCGACGAGGCCGGGGCGCCGCACCTGGTGGAGGTGATGCCCAAACGCACCCTGAACATGATGCTGCGGGTGCCGGGCACCAGATGGCTGCTCCCCCGCGTCGGCGTCCCACTGGATGTGTTGGAGCACAGCGAATTCACCTGCTGGTTCGACTGCCGCCACACCACCGCCGCGCTCAGCGGCACCGATATCAAGGTGCCGCCGCTGGCCGCCTATGCCCCGCTGATCTGGAAATACTGGATCGAGAACTGGGCCTGAGCGGCTCAGTTGCCGGTGACCGTCAGGTAGATCAGCGCCACATTGAGCAGGCTGATGACGATCGCGACCAGCCAGGCGAGCGCTGTCGTCACGCGATGGTTGACGTCGGCGCCCATCAGGACGCGGTCGCTGGTGAAGCGGACGAGCGGGATCAGCGCGAACGGAATACCGAAGGACAGCACGACCTGCGAGATGATCAGGGCGCGAGTGGGGTCGATGCCTATAGCGAGGATGGTGATCGCGGGGATCAGGGTCACCAGGCGACGCATGAGCAGTGGAATCTTGCGGCGCAGTAGGCCTTCCATGATCATCGCGCCGGCATAGGCACCGACCGACGTGGAGGCCAGGCCCGAGGCCAGCAGGCCGATCGCCAGCAGCAGCGCGGCGACGGGACCGAGGACCTCGCCGACCGCGGCGTGGGCACCCTCGAGGGTGTCGACATTCTCGCGGCCGCGCAGGGTGTTCGCGGCCATCAGCAGCATCGCCAGATTGACCGTCCCCGCCAGCACCATGGCGAGTCCGACATCGTATTTGGTGACCCGCAGCAGCCGGACCCGCAGCGGGCCGGGCTCTGGGTGGCCGTGCCGGTCCCTGGCCAGCCCGGAGTGCAGGTACACCGCGTGCGGCATCACGGTCGCACCGATCATGGCCGCCGCGAGCAGCACACTCTCGGCGCCCTGGAATTGTGGCAGCAGGCCACCGATCGTGCCGGACGCCGAGGGCGGCGAGATCACCACGCTGGCGAGGAAGCCGATGGCGATGATGGCGAGCAAGCCGGTGATGACCCGCTCGAACGGCCGCTGTCCGCGCCGGTCCTGCACCACCAGCAGTCCCATCGAGACCACACCGGTGATCACGCCACCGACCACGAGCGGCAGCCCGAACAGCAGCTTCAGCGCGATCGCGCCGCCGACCACTTCGGCGAGATCGGTCGCCATCGCGACGGTCTCCGCCTGACCCCAATACGCGAGCCGGACCGGGCGACTCGCCTTGTCCCGCACCGCCTCCGGCAGCGACATGCCGGTGACCAACCCCAGCTTCGCGGATAGGAACTGCACCAGCCCGGCCATCACGTTGGCCATCACGATGACCCACACGAGCAGGTATCCGAACTGCGCGCCCGCGCTGATATTCGACGCCACATTTCCTGGATCGACATAAGCGATGGCAGCTACGAATGCCGGACCGAGCAAGACACTGACGGATCTCGCCCGCTGCGACGCGGTGCGCGCCGACTCGGCCAGGGTTGTACTCACAGAAGAGAATTTTACGGGTTACCAAACTTTTTGGTTAGTCTGGTCCGCCCATCCGATGTCGTCGGCGGCTACCGGTCGGGTCGGCCCGTGCCCGATGAGTTACCAGTGTGCTCTCTAAACGTATAGCCGCTGGTCATGGCGCCGACAGGACCGTGCGTTCTGTGGCCAATTGCTATCCACTCGTCAAGAATTCGACTGACATGTGCGTAGGGCGATGCTGAATGACGCGGTGCGTTGGTCTGGCGCGTGTGGACGAGTTGCTGGATTCGCTCGCAGAGCAACGGGGTGATCTGCGTGAAGGCGCTGCCCATGCCCGCGCCATCAGCCGCCGCATCGCACCCGGCGTCGTATCACAGGCGTGTTCCGACAACGTCCAGCAGTTCTTGTCCGGCGGCTCCGGCGCCAGTCGCCGCCTGTTCCCAGGGGAGATATATTTTTTAGTATGGTTTTCCGGTTTTTTCTGTACATCAGTCGGCACAGTATGTAGCGTCTGGTTTGCTGAAATTTTCACACGACAGGCAGGCTAGAAGCACGGTGACCGGTATCGACGGCTGTCTGCAACGTGTCATGGACATTCCCGGTGCGCGCAGCGTGACGTTGGTGGACGGAGCGAGTGGTCTGGCGATCGCCGCGGCAGGTCGGCACGATCTGGTGGACGAGCATGAGGCCGCCGCCACCACCACCGACGTGGTCCGCGCGGTGCTCGGCTGCACAGCGTTGGCGACCGACCGCGACGGTGACGACGTCACCGAGATCATCGTCTGCGGAACCCGCGCGTATCACCTGTTGAATCTGGTGAACGGCGACTTCGACGGCCGGCTTTTCATGCACGTCGTGCTCGACGACGACACCGGGAATCTTGCGATGGCGCGGTTCCAGCTCCGGGGAATTCTGCGCGAATTGACCGAGGACGGTCATGAGCGTTGAGCTCGCGGTCGAACTGCAACGGCTCGAAAAGGAAAGGCGTACCGGCATGTTGCGCGCGGGCGACGGCGCGTTTCATCTGGCCGAGGGCACGATCGCATCCGTCGACTGCCGCCGTACGACTGGGCTGGACCGGCTTGTCGTGGAGGCCGGTGTGGCAACCACGGAGGACTGGCGGCGGGCCGCAGACGGGGATCCCGGCCATGTGCTGGGACGGCCACGGCTGGAAACTCTGGTGTTGCTGTCGGTGTTCGATGCCGCCTACTTTCTGCTGGCCTCGCCCGCCGTCCCTGAATTCCAGCCCGCGCCGCCCCACTGGCTCGCCCCGGTCTGCCAGATCACGCCGCGCGCGCTCGTTCACGAGTGCGCGCGGCGTGGCGATCCGGAGTCTGGGCCGTGGCCTGCGACGTTGGTCGACCGCGCCCCCGTCGTGCCTGTCCGCCGCGTGCGGCGACAGCGCGTGGTGCTCACCGGTGGCCAGGCTGAGGTGCTGTCCGCCGCTGACACCCGGCGCAGCGTCACCGGGATCGCACGCGACCTCGGCCGCACCACTTATGGCTGCCTGAAAGCGGTGCGGGACCTGACCGTGGCGGGGCTGATCGAGCCGGCCGTCGCGGCACCCGCTCCGGTCGAGACAGCCGAGCCGGTGGCGGCCGCTCGCGAAGTCGCCGAGTCCGAGCCGCTACCCCGACGCCGGACGCGGCGGGCCGAGCCGGCTGCCGAACCGGCATGGGAGCCAGTTGACAAGGCCCTGCTCTTCCGTCTGCGGGCAGCTTTGGAGGAGCTCGCGTGACCGCGCGGAGGAAACTGCTCGGTCACGCACTGATGGGAAGGTTGACCAAGGTGGCGATGTCCGGACCCGAACCGAACGCGGTGGTACTGGCGGAGCTGAAGACACTGCACGATCGCATCCCGCAGCTGATCGGCACGCTGGTGGCGTCCAGTGACGGGCTGCTCATCGCCCACGATTTGCCCTCGCACATCGAGCCCTCCGGGATGGCCGCGCTGGCCGCTTCGCAGCTGGCGCTGTCGCACCGGCTGGCCGCCACCGCGCACGATGGCGGGTTCTATGACGTCGTGGTGCGCGGCACCGGCGGGTACGTGGTGGTCTACGCGGCGAGCTGGGCCTCGCTGACCGTGCTCGCGGGCCCTGAGGTGAACGTCGGCCGGCTCCATCTGGAGTCGCGCCCGGTGGCGCGCAGGATCGCCGACCAGCTGACGGCCCCTGGAAAAGACTAGGCAACGAACACCGATCGAAAGGTACAGATATGTCCGATATGGATCTGGCGCTGAAAGAGATGATGGTGATCGACGGCGCGATCGGAGCCGCCGTCGTCGACTACGACAGCGGCATGGCGCTCGGGATGCTCGGCAGCTCCAAGGACCTGGACCTTCAGGTCGCCGCCGCGGGCAACACCGAGGTGGTGCGCGCCAAGCTGCGCACCATGGAGCAGCTGGGGCTCAACGAGGCCATCGAGGACATCCTCATCACGTTGTCGGGCCAATACCACATCATCCGACCGATGACCGGCCGTAAGTCCCAAGGCCTGTTCCTCTACCTCGCCCTGGACCGGGGCCGGGCGAACCTCGCGCTGGCCCGGCACCGCCTCAGGGGCATCGAGGGGGACCTGGAGGTGTGATCCGCTCGCTCGCGGAGCGCTGACTGTCGGGCGACTCGCCGCCCGGCGTGTCCCGACGGTCAGCAGCCTCGCCACGGATTCCGCGCTCACGGTAGTAGCGCAGCCCACCCGATGGAACGGCCACCATGGCTCTTGTCTTGCCCGTTGAACGCCTCCTCGAGTTGGCCGATCTCGGTGCGCATCCGCGACCGCGCCATCTGCGCCAGTACTTTCGGGTTCCGTTCACCGGCGATCAGGGGCATCCATCATCTCCCCGAAGCTGGGCCCGCGGAAATGGCGAAGGCCACCGACCGCGTCCGGGAACCGGGCCCCGTTGCGAGCATGGTCCGATGGCCGAAGCGGTCACCCGATGCGCCCGCAGTGAACATGACCACGACGCCGACACAGCAACGGTGCCGGAGCATCTACGCCCCGGCACCGCAGATGCTGTCAGTCCTGCTCGACTGCCCGGTATCGGCGCGGGGCATCGCAGGTCTGCACCGCCACCCCACGCTCGGTCGACCGCACAAACGCATTCGCCACAGCACCGCTGGAACGGTTCAAACCTTTCCCAATTGCGCTGGGGTCGAACGATTCTCCGGGATGCCCGGCCAGGAAGTCCTCCACCAGTCCATGTAGTGCACCCTGCGGCAACCGGGCCGGACGAGCCTCCACCACGCACCAGAGATCAGACGATCGACGCAGTCTCGGCCGAAGGCAAGCCGCCAACAGTAACTGGGAACCGCCATCCATGGCTGGCGGTCGCATGTGTCCGATCGCTCGTGCCGGTACGGCTGATGGCCGGCCGTCGAGGTTCGTCATCAAACCCGCCATTTAATGGCCGACGTCAACCAACGACACCCGCGCACGCCAACGCCAGTAATCGATATCACAGCCAGAACTGGGCAGAATTTCAATGTATCCGCAGCTCAGAGGCTCTCTGAACCAGCAACACCCAACGCTGCCAACTCTTGACAACGACACCCATCGCACGCTGATTCGATGTGAGTACATGGAGTTACCCAGGTACCTGCGAAATCAGCCATTGCGCAACCTGTGGAATATGGAACGACCGCCTTGATTGTGTTGGTTCACACAATCAAGGCGGTCGGGTTCGATCAGGTCCGCCGGCGCGGTGGAATCAGATGCCGAGGCCCTTGGCCAGGACCGGCCAGGAGGCGTGCAGTTCGTCATTCCAGTAGCCCCACGAGTGGGTGCCACCGTTGCGGAAGTTGAAGGTCGCCGGGATGCCCAGCTGGTTCAGCTTGCCCTGGAGGTTGTGGGTGCAGAAGTTGGTGCCCGCCTCGATCACGCCGCCGATGAGGATCTGGTTGGCCAGACCGAAGGAGCCGGGCAGCGCGTAGGGGTTGTTCAGCTGGTCGTACTGGCCGGGCAGGCCGTTGCCGGTCGAGATGTAGAGGTCGAGACCACGCAGACCCTCTGCATTCACATACGGGTCGTTGGCCTTCCAATCGGGCGAACCCTCCGGGCCCCACATGTTGTCGGTGCTGCCGCCGCCCCAGGTCTCCACGGTCAGCTTCACGAACTCCGAGCCGACCGGGTCACTGGTCTGGGCGCAGCCACTGTAGGCGGCGACGGCCTTGTACAGACCCGGCTTCGCGATCGGCAGGGCGAGCACGGTGGTGCCCGAAGTCGACAGGCCGGCGATGGCATTCACACCGTTGGTGCCCAGCGCGCCGTCGATCAGCGGCGGCAGCTCCTCGGTGAAGAAGGTCTTCCACTTGTTGCGGCCCAGCGTCGGGTCGTCCTTGATCCAGTCGGTGTAGTAGCTCCACTTGCCACCGATGGGCTGCACGACATTGACGTTCTTGTCGGCGAGGAAGTTCAGCGCGTCGGTCTTGGCCACCCACGATGCGTCGTCCTCACCGCCGCCCGCGCCATTGAGCAGGTACAGGGTCGGCCGCGGCACCGACGCATCGGCAGGGCGCTGCACGTCGATGGTGACGTTCTTGTCCATCGCCGCCGAGAACACGGTCAGGCGGATGCTGCGCGCGTCCTTGTACTCGGCCTTCGCGATCTTCGAGCCGTCGGCCGCGATCGGGTTGGCGAGCAGAGCCTTCTGCTCGATGATCGGGTCAGCCGTCGCGGTGGATGTGCCGAATCCGGACATGACGCCCGCGAGAACTGCGGTGGCCGCGATCATCGCGGCGGCACGCGTGCCACGGCGCCGAGTCTGTCGACGGATCAATTTCACACCTTCACTTCGTATCGAGATTATGGTTGGGCTTTCCCCTGGCCGCTGGGCATCCGCACTCGGCACCACGCCGACCATACGGCCTATGTCGTCGTGATAACAGGGGCCATCGTTACTGCGATGTTGCCCCATCATGCCTGACCTGGCCAATCACGACCACCTCTGCCTCGCCGACCGAGACGGGCGTCACCTGCCCATCAGCTGCTGGCCGTGCTCGGCCAGCCCGCCCAATGCCCGGATCCAATGCTCGGCGAAGGTCTTCACCTCGTCACCGCCGAACACGTCGGCGGCGTAGTCGAAGCGGATCAGCATGCCCTCGGCGGTTGCATCGGCGGTGAGGTCGAGCAACAGGTCACCGCTCGGCGCCTCGCTGTGCACCCGGGCCGGACGCAGATCACGATACCTGAGCGCGAAGCGCCCCCGCGGCAGCGCCCGCAGCCGCGCGCCGGTATCGGAGTTGAGATAACGCAACACGCCATAACCGACGCCACGTCCCGGCGCCGACCGGCGCAGCTCCCTGACCTGGCCGATCGCGACGCCTGCCGCGGGGCCACCGATGAGCGCGTCCGCCACATCCACACCGTCCAGCCACAGCGGGAGCGGGTAGTCCGTGGTGAACCCGCCGACAATGGTGTCGGTCTCAGTCACCGAGCGGGCGTCGGCGGCCAGTCGGATCACCGGGCCGATGGTGCGGGTGACGGTCTCACCAGCGGCGGTGACCAGCGCGAGGGCCACCGCGGTCAGCAGGACCTCCTCGACCTCGGCCTGATACGCCGCGGCCGCGACGGCGACGGCCGCGGTGCCCTCGGCAGTGATGGTCAGCGACACCCGGCGGCGTGATCGTGGATGTGAGTCGCCCACGGGATTGAGGGTCGCGGGCACCGCCCCCAAAGTGTCCTGCCACCAAGACATTTCATCGATGACGTCCGGGCCTTCCGACCGCCGCGACAACTCCCGCAGCAGCTCGCGCAGACCCGATTCCGGCACTGCGGGGGTGGCGTGTCTGCCACGCCACCATGCGGTGGAGAGCTTGTCGATGATCGTGCGCCACGAGGCGTCGTCGACCACCAAACCGTTGGCCACCACCACCAGTGTCGCGTCGTGCTGCCCACGAATCAGGACGAAGCGGATATTGCGGCCGTGCGCGGGATCCAGTTCGGTGGCCACCTCGCGCACCACATCATCCAGCGGTGGCGCGGTCTCCGTGCTCGTCGCATCCAATTGCAGGAAGGCCTCGTCGAGCCGCCGGTCCGCGGCCGGGATCTCGAACACCGGTGCACCGGAGCGCTCGTCACGACGCAACCGGACCCACAGCATCGGATGCTGTTCGAGCACGGTATCGACAGCCGACTGCACAGCTTCGGCCGAACAATTCGACGGCACCTCGATCACGATCGCCCGCACCTCGACACCGGCCTCCAGCAAACGCACAGCATTCGGCGTCAACGGCAGCGGACCCGCTGCATCGTCATGGGGTTCCCCCAGTCGTGGTGACTGCCGCACGGCTTCCGGAGCCACACCGTGGGGCGTGGCGTCGGCGAGTGGTTCGACGTTCGGCATTGCGGTAACCCTCGGCACCACAGTGAAAGCGGAGACCCCGGCCTCGGCTGCGGCAGCCGCCTCCCGCATACCTTCAATACTCGACGCTGTCGAAGCCATCGGCCCAACCGCAACGCCCCGCACCCCGACCTCGGGCGCGGCAGCCGCCTGCTGCTTTCCTTCGATACTCGACGCTGTCGAAACCATCGGCCCAACCGCAACGCCCCGCACCCCGACCTCGGGCGCGGCAGCCGCCTGCTGCTTTCCTTCGATACTCGACGCTGTCGAAACCATCGGCCCAACCGCAACGCCCGGCACCCCGGCCTCGGCTGCGGCAGCCGCCTCCCGCATACCTTCGACACTCGACGCTGTCGTACCCCTCGGCGCGACGACAACTCGAGGCACGTCGACCTCGGGTGTGGGAGCTACCGGTGTTTCGTCGGCACCCGGCGCTGCCGCAGCTACCGGCACGAAGGCAACGTCCGGTACCTCGGCCGCCGGGGCGGCGGTGGCCTCGGCGGCCCGTTCGATGCCGGTCGCCGTCGTAAACACCGGCGCGACACCAACTTCCGGCATCGCGATGCTCGGGACAGTTTGCCGGTCGAGCAGGGCGGCGAGCTGTGGACCGATGATGTCGAGTGCCTCCGGGGAGGTCAGCTGCTCGTGGCGGGCGGGAACCGGATGCGCGACAATGGCGCCGGCGACGTAGGGCTGCCAGGCCGCGTGCTCGGTCTCGTGACCTGCGGCGGTGAAGTAGTCCATTCGGCCGCGGAAGACCCGGTGCCGGTGGTCGACGGCGAGCTCGACAGAGCGCACCGCGGCTCGGTAGATCCGGCCGAGCCGTTCTGTGGTGAGGACGGCCAGCTCGGGCGAGATGGCGGCGTGCAGGGCGGCCAGTGCGGCGTCGTCGAGCGCCTGCAGGTCATCGGTGCCGGGGAAGGCGTCGATGCCGAGTTCGGCGAAGGCGGCCCGGATCTCGGCGCGGAAGTCGGCGATATTGCCGCCGGTGCGGCCGTCGAGTAGTGCGAGCAGCGCCACCTGCGCGCCTTCGGCCTGTAGTTCGACCGCAACGGCATGTGCAAGCGTGCCGCCGAGGGACCAGCCGAGCAGGTGATAGGGCCCCTCCGGTTGCACCGCGCGGATCTCCGTCACGTAGCGGCGCACCATCGAGTCCAGTGCATCCGGCAGGTAACCCGGCTCGGACAGGGCGGGCGACTGCAGCCCGAAGATCGGCCGATCCCTCGGCACGTGCGACCCGAGACCTGCATAGCACCAAGCCAATCCGGCCATCGGATGAATGCAGAACAGTGGCGCGGCCGCGCCTGCCGCGCGAATCGGCAGCAACACTTCCAGCGCGGCGTTCACATTCGACGCGGCATCACCCTCGGCGGAGGTGTCCGAGACTCCGATCCGGCGAGCCAGCGCCGCGACGGTGGCGTCGGTGAAGAACCACTGCACCCGCACCTCGGCACCGGTCTCGGCGCGCAGTCGGCTCGCCGCGCGCGTCGCCACCAGCGAACTGCCGCCCAGTGCGAAGAAATCGTCGTCCGCACCGATGCGCTCGACGCCGAGCACCTCGGCGAACACCTCCGCAACGACCCGCTCCAGCGGGGTCGACGGCGCCAGGTACTGCCGCGGCGCGCGGTCGGGCTCGGGCAGCGCAGCGCGGTCGAGTTTGCCGACCGGGGTCAGCGGAAGCTCGTCGAGCACGACGACCGCCGCGGGCACCATGTGCGCGGGCAGAATGCTCGCGGCATATTCGGCGAGCTCGGCCGTATCGATGGTCCGGCCCGGCGCGGCAAGCGTATAGGCGACGAGCATCTTCTCACCGCTGCGGGTATCACGGCCGAGGGTGACCGCGAATTCCACATCGTCGTGACTCGCCAACACCACGTCGATCTCGCCGAGCTCGATGCGGAAACCACGAATCTTCACCTGGAAGTCCGAGCGTCCGACCCAGTCGAGCTCCCAATCCACCGAGGGCACAGCGACATTGCCCGCCCGCTCCCCTGGTTCGGCGTACCAGCGCACCACATCCCCGGTGCGATACATCCGCGCACCGGGACCGCCCCACGGATCGGCGACGAAGCGTTGCGCCGTCAGTCCGGCACGGTTGCGATAGCCGCGGGCCAGCGCCGCACCCGCCAGATAGAGCTCACCGGCAACTCCGGGTGGCACCGGACGCAACCGCGAATCCAGCACCAGCAACGACATTCCGTGCACGGGCTTGCCGATCGTGACGCGCCGCCCCGGGTGCAGGTCACCGAAGGAGGCCGCGACAGTCGCCTCGGTCGGCCCATAGCCGTTGACATACCGGCGACCCGGCTGCCACTTCTCCACCAGCTCCGGCGTGGTCACATCACCGCCGACACAGAGGAATTCGAGCTCCGGCAGTCCCGTCGGATCGACCGTGCCGAGCACCGCGGGCGTGCAGATCGCGTGGGTGACCCGTTCCGTCCGCAGTAATTCGGCCAGCTCCTGACCCGCGACCACGGTCGGCGGCGCGATTACCAGGGTCGCCCCGGTGTGGAAGGCGCACAGCCATTCCAGGACCGACGGGTCGAAGCTCGGCGAGCACAGGTGCAGGAACCGGTGCCGCGGCGCGACCGCGAACACCTCTGTCGCGTAGTCGATCAGGCCGCCGAGCCCGGCGTGGGTGACAGTGACGCCCTTGGGGATTCCGGTCGATCCGGAGGTATAGATGACATACGCCGGATGCTGCGGCCGCAATGGCATCAGCCGGTGGCGATCGGTGACCGGATCGGCCGCGTACGCCGTTACCACCGCTTGGGTGCCGGGATCATCGAGCACCAGCCACCCGCGACCAGGCAACTCCTCGGCGTACGCGGCGGCGGTGACCCCGACGATCGCACCGGAGTCGGTCACCATATGCCGAATCAGTTCCTCGGGATAGGTCGGGTCGATCGGCAGGTATGCACCACCGGCCTTCGCTACGGCCCACACCATGGCGACCATGTCGTAGGAACGCGGGAAGGCAAGGGCCACCAGGCTCTCCGGGCCGACGCCGCGGTCGATCAGTACGCGCGCCAACCGCGAGGAGTATTTGTCGAGTTCGCGATAGCGCACCGAGCGGCCCTGGTGGCGCACGGCGATGGCCTCGGGGTCGGCGTGGACGGCACGCGTCAGCAGGTCGGGCAACAGCCCGGTGGCCATCGGCCGATCCCGGTGCGGGCCGGTCAGCAGCGCGCTTTCGGCGGCGTCGAGCAGCGGCAGGTCACCGACGGGGATCTGCGGCCCGGTGGCGATCGCCGCGAGCAGCCGGGTGAACCGATCGGCGAATACTCGGACGGTGACATCGTCGAAAAGGTCTCGCGCGTAGGTGAATTCGCCGTACAGGCCGACGCCGTCGCCGGAGTCACCTGCCGCTCGGATGGCAAGGACCAGATCGTACGGCGCGACGGTGATATCGAAATCGACGGTCTGAATGCTGAGCCCGGGTAGCTCGAAGCTGCTGTCGGGGAGATCGAGGAACGACAGCGCCACCTGGAACAGCGGATGCCGCGCGGTCGAGCGCGGCGGATTGAGCAGCTCGACCAGACGCTCGAACGGCAGGTCGGCGTGTGCGAAGGCCTGCAGGTCGGCGTCTTTGGTCCGGGCGAGCAGCGCACCGAAGGTGAGCTCACCCGGCACCTGCGTACGCAGCACCAGGGTGTTGACGAACATGCCGATCATGTCGTCGAGTTCGGCCTCGCCGCGCCCGGCCACCGCGGTGCCGATGGCGATGTCGTCGCTGCCGGACAGCCGAGCGAGGAACACCGCGAGCGCGGCGTGCACCACCATGAACATGGTCGCGTTGTGCTCGCGAGCCAGTCGGCGCAGGCCGGCGTACACCGGCGCGTCGACCACGAAATCCGCGGTACCGCCCGCAAAAGACCGCACCGCGGGACGGGTGCGGTCGGTGGGCAGGTTCAGCTCGCCGGGCAAACCGGCCAGCGCGGTGCGCCAGTAACCGGCCTGCACCGAAATCACGCTGTCCGCATCGGATTCCGTGCCGAGCAGTGCCCGCTGCCAGATGCTGTAATCCGCGTACTGCACAGGCAGCGGCATCCATGCCGGGGCCGCACCAGCACTGCGGGCGGAGTAGGCGAGCATGACGTCGCGCACCAGCGGCCCCATCGACCAGCCGTCGGCTCCGATGTGGTGGGCAACGAAAACCAGTATGTATTCGCCGTCGTCGACCTGGAACAGGGTGGCGCGGAATGCGACCTCGACGCTGACGTCGAAGCCCGCGGCCGCGAGGTGCTGCACCTGTCGGCCGACCTCGCTTTCCGCGATGTGCACTGGCGCGAGATCGACAGGCACCTCGTGCGGTGCGAGCACCTGCTGAATCGGGCCGTCGGGGGTCTGCGGGTAGAGCGTGCGCAGCACTTCGTGTCTGGCGACCATGTCGCGCACGGCCAGGTGCAGCGCGGCGATGTCCAGCTCGCCGGACAGCCGCAGCGCCACCGGGATGTTGTAGGCCGCCGAGTCGGTGTCGAATTGGTTGAGGAACCACATTCGAAGCTGGGCGAGCGACAACGGGATTCGCTCCGGTCGCGTTCCGGCGACCAATGCGAGTCGCCCGCCCGTGCCGACGTGCTGCTCGACCTTGGCAGCCAACCCCGCAACAGTCGGCGCTTCGAACAGCTGACGCACCAGCACTCGGGTATCCAGTGCCGCGCCGACCCGGGCCGCGGCCTGAGTGGCAAGCAGTGAGTTGCCGCCCAGCGCGAAGAAGTCGTCGTCGGCGCCGACTCGCTCGACGCCGAGTACCTCGGCGAACACGCCCGCCACGATCTCCTCGATCGGAGTCGAGGCGGCACGGAAGACCCGCGTCTCGAATTCCGGTTCTGGCAATGCCGTGCGGTCGAGCTTGCCGTTGGCGGTCAGCGGTAGCGCGTCGAGTGTCACATAGGCACTCGGCATCAGGTACGACGGCAAGACCGCCGACAACGCCGCCCGCACCACAACGACGTCCGCACCCGAGCCGGGATCCGCCGCGACCAGGTACGCGACCAATCGGTCACCGATTCTCGGATCGGATAGCGCGATGACGGCGGCCTGCGCGATCTGCGGCAAGGCCAGCAGCGCTGCCTCGATCTCTCCCGGCTCGATACGGAAACCACGGATCTTCAGCTGGAAATCGGTACGACCCCGATACTCCAACTCACCAGCAGCATTCCACGCCACCAGATCACCGGTCCGGTACATACGCTCCGAGGACCCGAACGGATTCGCCACGAACCGCTCCGCAGTCGAATCCGCGCGCCCGAAGTAGCCGCGCGCCAACTGTGCACCGGCAAGATACAACTCACCGGACACACCCACCGGAACCGGACGCAACCGCGCGTCCAGCACAAAGACCCGACTGTTCCACTCCGGCGCACCGATCGACACCGACACCGAATCGGTATCCGTGACACGGTGATTGGTGATCGACACCGCAGCCTCGGTCGGACCATACAAGTTGAACAACTCAGCGGAACTACGACGCCGGAACCGCTGCGCGGTCGCCGCGGGCAACGCCTCACCGATCGCCAGCACCCGACGCAACGACCCCGGCAGCCGCCCGACCAGCAACATATCCAGCATCGACGGCACCACATGCAGCGTTGTCACCGACTCGTGCGTCATCAACTCGTTCAGGTATGCCTGGTCGTGGTGGCCATCGGGTGCGGCGATCACCACCCGTCCACCGCACACCGCCGCCGACCAGAATTCCCACACCGACAAGTCGAACGTCGCCGCCGTCTTCAACAGCACAGCGTCCTCGGCACCGAGGCCGAATTCGTCCGCCTTCCACAGCAGCTGGTTGACGATCGCACCGTGCGAGACAGCGACACCCTTGGGCCGACCAGTCGAACCCGAGGTAAAGATGACATACGCCGTGTTCGCGGCCGTCAGGACACTACGACGCTCATCCGCCGAGACGGGCGCATCGGCATACGCCGACAGATCGACCTCGTCGATCGCCATGGAATCCACCGCCGCAGCGACGAACCCATCGTTCGCCGTCGTCAGCACACATACCGGCCCAGCCGTATCGAGGATGTAATCGACGCGGTCAGCAGGCTGATCCGGATCCACCGGCACATACACCGCACCCGACTTCGCCACCGCATACATCGCGACCACGAGATCCGCCGACCGGCGAATCGCCAACGCCACCCGATCCTCCGGACCAACACCACGCCCGATCAGATACCGCGCCAATCGATTCACCCGAGCATCGAGCTCGGCATAAGTCAGCTCACGCCGGCCATCCGGCTCATCGGCAACCAACGCCACCGCACCCGGCGACGTGGTCACCGTCGCATCCAACAACGACACCAACGTCGCGGCCGGATCGACCGCACGCGCGGTGTCGTTCCAGCCCGCGAGAATCCGCGTCGACTCCTCCGGCGCCAGCAGATCGATCGCACCGACGACGACCTCGGGGTCGGCGATCACGGCATCGATGACC
Organism: Nocardia sp. NBC_00403; assembly: GCF_036046055.1. Taxonomy (NCBI): domain Bacteria; kingdom Bacillati; phylum Actinomycetota; class Actinomycetes; order Mycobacteriales; family Nocardiaceae; genus Nocardia; species Nocardia sp. NBC_00403. The sequence goes on along the minus strand of NZ_CP107939.1, from coordinate 2,116,788 downwards.
CGGACAAACCGATCCGCGAACCCACGCACCGTCGACTCATCGAAAAGGTCTGTCGCGTAACCGAATTCGGCAACGATCTCAGCGGGCGTACCGTCCGCGGCATACCGGTCGCGCAAGGAGATATGCAGGTCGGTCTTGGCGAGCTGCAGGTCGAATTCCACACCACCGACCGACAGCCCTGGCAGTTCCAAGGCGGTCTCGGCTAGGTTCTGGAACGACAGACCCACCTGGAACAGCGGATTGCGCGCCGTCGAACGCGCCGGGTTCAGCGCTTCGACAATGCGCTCGTACGGCACCTCCGCGTTGGCGAACGCCTCCAGATCCCGCTCTCGCACATCGACGAGCAGGTCCGAGAACCGTTCGTCTGCACCCACACTCGCACGGAAAATCAGCGTATTGACGAACATTCCGATCAGATCATCGAGTTCGCGTTCGCCGCGACCCGCGATCGGCGTGCCGACCGCGATGTCAGCGCTGCCCGACAGCCGCGCGAGCAGCACCGCCAACGCAGCGTGCGCCACCATGAACAGCGAAGCATGGTGTGCCCGCGCCAGCTCATGCAACCGGGCGTGCCGGTCCGGCGAAATCTCGAAGCGAACCGACTTGCCGCGCAACGACTGCGCGGGCGGACGCGGGCGATCGGTGGGCAACTCGAGTTGGTCCGCCAGTCCGGCCAACGTCGTCTGCCAGTACGCGATCTGTTGCGCGGCAAGCGATTCCGGATCATCCTCGGAGCCGAGAACCGCTCGCTCCCACAGCGCATAGTCGGCGTACTGCACCGACAGCGGAAGCCATTGCGGCGCATTCCCGGCCACGCGCGCCGCGTATGCCAGCATCAGATCACGCGCGAGCGGCCCCATCGACGCACCGTCTGCCGCCACATGATGCACCACGAACGCCACCACGTGTTCGTCCGGGGACAACCGGAACAGCGCCATCGCCAGCGGTACCTCGACCGTGACATCGAAGGTGGTCAACGCGAATTCGATGAGCGCGGGCACCAGATCGGCTTCGTCGGTGTCGAAAGGAACCAACGCGAACGGCGTCGCGGGCACCGGATGGATCACCTGATGCGGACGGTCGCCAGAACTCGGATAGGTGGTCCGCAGCACTTCGTGGCGGATCAGCACATCGCCGATCGCCGCGCCGAGCGCAACCACGTCCAGCGCGCCGGACAGCCGCACCGCGAGCGGAATGTTGTCCACTGCGGAGGTGGCCGTGTCGAACTGGTTGAGGAACCAATACCGCTGCTGCGCCAGCGACAGCGGCATCCGCTCCGGACGCTCACCAGCGACCAGCCGTGGCCTACTCCGCCCCGAGCCTGCGTTGTGTTCGACGAGCACCGCCAGTGCACCGACCGTCGACGCGTCGAACAGGTCGCGCACCGCGAGCCGAGTGTTCAGCGCGGCATCCAGGCGCGCGGTCACCTGGGTGGCCAGCAGGGAATTACCGCCGAGATCGAAGAAGTTGTCGTCCAGACCGACCCGCGCGACCCCGAGCACGTCACCGACTGTGCCCGCGACGATCTCCTCGATCGGTGTCGACGGTGCGCGGAACGCCTTCACTTCGAACACCGGCGCGGGCAACGCCGTCCGATCCAGCTTGCCATTCGACGTCAGCGGAACCGCGTCGAGGACCGTGATCGCGGCGGGCACCATGTGGGCGGGCATGGCCTGCTCGGCCAGTGCCGCCAAAACCCCGGTATCGATCGGCATCCCGTGCACGGCGTGCACATACGACGCGAGAACCGTGGCCCCGCTGTCGAGCCGGTGACCGACCGTGACGGCGAAGTCGACGTGCGGATGCGATGCCAGCACCGCATCGATCTCACCGAGCTCGATGCGGAACCCACGGATCTTCACCTGCGAGTCGTTGCGACCCAGGTATTCCAGCTCACCGCTGGGAGTACGGCGCACCAGATCGCCGGTACGGTAGAGCCTGCCGCCGGCCGGATCGAATGGATCGGCCACAAAGCGGGCGGCAGTGAGCGCGGGCCGGCCGTGGTAGCCGCGAGCCAGTGGTGCTCCTGCGAGATATAGCTCGCCGATCACCCGATCGGGCACCGGGCGCAGCCGATCGTTGAGCACATGGGCGGTGACGCCACGGATCTCCGCACCAATGGTCACCGGCGCACCAGGAACCAGCGGCGCGCTGATATTGGTCATGATGGTGGTCTCGGTCGGCCCGTAACCATTGCAGAACTCGCGCGTGCGCGCCGACCCGATCGGCAATGCCCAGCGCCGCACCAACTCCGGCGGGCAGACGTCGCCGCCGACGATCACCACAGCCAGCTCGTCGAGACCGGCCGGATCCACCGAGGCCAATACCGCCGGCGTGACGAACGCATGGGTCACCGCTTCCCTGCGCAGGACGGTGGCGAGTTCCGCACCGCCGTACACCGTCGGCGCGACCACCACCATGGTGGCGGCGCCGCCGAGTGCGAGCAGCAGCTCGAGCACCGAGGCATCGAAGGACGGGGACGCGAAATGCAGGGTGCGCGCGGTGCGCGTGACCCGATAGCCGGCCCGCTGCTCATCGCAGAAGCGGGCCAGCCCGGCGTGCGTGACGACCACGCCTTTCGGCTTGCCGGTGGAACCCGACGTGTAGATGACGTACGCGGGATGTTCGACATACAGCGGCCGCACCCGATCCCGATAGGTGATCAGATCCGCCGGATACTCCTCCAGCAGCTGTGCCGCATCCGGAGTATCGATGACCAGCCATTCGGCCAGGTCGGGCAGATCGTCACGGACTGCGGCGACAGTCAGCCCGAAGCGCGCCCCGGAATCGCCGACCATGTGCGCGACCCATTCGGCCGGATAGTTCGGGTCAACGGGAACAAACCCGGCGCCGGTCTTGGCGACCGCCCACACGGCGAGCACCGAATGCAGTGATCGCGGCATAGCCACCGCGACCAGGTCTTCAGGGCCGATGCCCCGCTCGATGAGCAACCGCGCAAGCCGGGTCGAGCGCTCGTCCAGCTCGGCGTAGCTCAGCGCGACGGATCTGCTGGTCGCATCGGCGCAGACGATGGCGGTGCCTGCCGGGTTCGCGTCCACGGCGGCCGCGATCAACTGCGGCAAGGTGGTGGCGCGCGCTCTACTGATCCGGGTAGGCCGGACCCGGGCCGTGCGCGTCATGCGTGCACCGCTTTCCATGTCTCGTGCCGATATTGTCCGACCACGCGAAACATGAAGCAGCTCACCTTACCTATTCACACGAACACGCTCCCCTCCACAGCGCTACCGAAAGCATCGCCGAGGTCAACGGCAATCGTTATCGGAACTACCGTGCCTGAGCTCGCGACGGACACGGTAACCGCTGTCGTAGGGGACCGCTACATTATGGGGGCGAGGACGAAGATTGGTGCCCTACTGCCGGAGCAGATCCGGCAGCGCGAGCACCTCGACGCTATCGCCCGCGATGAGCATCGGTCGGGCAGCACCGTCGTCGAGCACCACAACCCGCAGATCCGCGGGTTCACCGACCTCGACGGCGGCCAGACCGGTGGCGTCGGTGAAAAGGTGAGTGACCCATTCGTCGGCAAGCACTTCGGGCAAATGGAGCTCCGCTGTTCCCGGTGCGACCACCGAGGCGCCCACCGCGCCCGTAGCGATCACTTCCAGCAGCGCGGCCATTGTCTCAGGACGACCGTGCCGGAAAGTACGGGATTCGAAAGTGAGCCCGGCGCCGGCGACCAGCCGTTGCGCCGCAGTCGCCAATTCGTCGTAGGTCAACGTCGCGCCGGTGTCGGGGAGCACGATCGCCGGATCGTCACCCCGCAGCGTCCTTGCTCGATTCGCGTAGGTCACGGGCTTGGACGATTGGAGGTCGATTTCGGCAATCACCGCGGGATCGTCGAGGATGAGCCAGTCGATACCGCCGGTCGGCGCCACCCCACGACGCGTGATATCGCTCGCCGAGCTGATGCCGACCTTCAGCGCGGGCTCGCTCGGCAGCGCCGAGTCCGCCGCTCGCATCGGAACCAGGGCGGCACCCGCCTTCAGCACGGCCCAGATGGTGGTCGCCACGTCGGGGCTGCGGTCGAGTCGCACCGCGACGCCGGTGCCTGGTCCACAGCCGTGACCGATCAATACCCGGGCCAGTCGCGAAGATCCGGCGTCGAGGTCCTGGTAGGACAGTTCGGCTTCGCCGGACACCACCGCGGGCCCGAACGGATCGGATTCCACCGCGACGGCCAGCAATTGGGTCGGCGCGATCCGCGCGGTGGACGCGGAGTTCTCGGTACCCGCGTCCGCGTCCGCGACCGGTGCGGTCGGCACTCGACTGCGCTCCTGCGCATCGAGAATGTCGATGTCACCGACGCACACTTGCGGGTCGGCGACGACGGCGGCAAGTATCCGCTCGAAGCGCCGCCCGAAGGCCTGCACCGTGGCGTGATCGAAAATATCCGTCGCATAGGCGAATACCGCGAGCATCTCGTCGGGCGATCCGTCGCCACGATGGCGTGGCTCGACGATCAGCTGGAGATCGAACTTCGCGGTCACTGTGCCCGCGTCCAGCCCCGTCACCGTCAGTCCCGGCAGTTCCAGCGACGGCGGCTCGGTGTCCTCGAACGACAGCGCCACCTGGAACAGCGGATGGCGCCCTGCCGGGCGCGCAAGCACGGTCTCCTCGACCACCCGCTCGAACGGAATGTCCGCGTTGGCGAATGCCGAAAGATCGGTCTCCCTGACCTGATCGACCAGAGCGGCGAAGTCGATCCCGGACGGCACCGCGGTGCGCAGCGTCAGCGAATTGACGAACATGCCGACCAGATCGTCGAGTGCGCGCTCGGCGCGCCCGGCGAACGGGGTGCCGACCGCGATATCGGAGCTGCCCGACAGCCGGGCCAGGAGCACGGCCAGCGCCGCGTGCACGACCATGAACAGCGTCGAATGCTGTTCCCGCGCAATACGCACGAGTCCTTCGTGCACGGCGGCGGGCACCCGGATCGCGGTCGATGCGCCACGCATGGACGGCGTAGCGGGCCGCGGCCGGTCCACCGGAAGATCCAATGCGCCGGACAATCCGTCGAGCTGCTCGCGCCAGTACGCCAATTGCCGTGCAGCAACGGAGTTCTCATCGTCATCGGCCCCGATGACCTCGCGCTGCCAGATCGCGAAGTCCGCGTACTGCACCTCGAGCGGCTGCCAATCGGGCGAATTGCCGTGGATGCGTGCGAGATAGGCGGTCATCAGATCCCGCGCCAATGGCACCATCGACGTGCCGTCGGCGGTGATGTGGTGCACGACGAGAACCAGCAGATGCACCTCCGCCGACCCCGCGCGGCGCACCGCCGCGGTGACGTTCAGCAGCAGCGCCCGCACCGGAACCTGTTCTGTCACATCGAATCCGGTGGACATCATCGCGGTGAGTCTGGCGACCGGATCGGTGGTGACCTCCACCGCGAGACCACCGGGAAGCACCTGGTCGACCGGCAGGACCTCCTGGTACGCCGCCCCGCCCGGCCCGTCGGTCGGGTAGCAGGTGCGCAGCGACTCGTGTCGTTCGAGCACATCGGCGATGGCATAGCGCAGCGCGTCGACATCCAGTGCGCCGGTCAGCCGGATCGCCATCGGGATGTTGTAGGCGAGCGAGTTCGGATCGACCCGGTTCAGCACCCACATCCGCTGCTGGGCCAGCGACAGCGGAATCCGATCCGGCCGAGCCATACGCACCAGCGGCGACCTGGCTTCGGCGGCTGCCGCGGCGCCGGGCACGATGCGGGCCGCGAGCGTGCCGACGGTGCTCGCCTCGAACAACTCTCGCACCACGATGTTCGCGTGCAGCGCCTCGTTGATCCTGGCGACGGCTCTGGTCGCCAGCAGCGAATTGCCGCCGAGCAGGAAGAAGTCGTCGTCCAGCCCCACCTCGGCGACGCCGAGCAGCCCGGCGAACACCTCGGCGACGGCCTGCTCGATCGGTGAGCCCGGCGCACGGAAGGTGGTGGCACTGATGAATGCCGGCGCGGGCAGCGCCCTTCGATCGAGCTTGCCATTGGGCGTGAGCGGCAGCGTCTCGATGATCTCGAACGCATCGGGCACCATGTAGCCGGTCAGGAATTCGGCCACCTGACTACGCAGTTCGATCGGATCGAGCCGGTAGAGCCGCCCGTCCTCGGCGGCTGCGGGGACGACATAGCCGATGAGCCGATCGCCCGCGTGTTCGTCCGAATGGACGAGCACCGCGGCCCGGCTCACGCCGGGACAGCGCAGCAGCGCGGACTCGATCTCGCCGAGCTCGATGCGGAATCCGCGCAACTGCACCTGCTGATCGCTGCGCCCCGCGTACTCCAGGCTCGCCTCGCCGCCGAAACCGACCCAGCGGCCGACGTCGCCGCTGCGGTACATCCGAGATCCAGGCGCGCCGAACGGATTTGCGACGAAACGCGTCGCCGCCAGTCCCGGCCTGCCGAGATACCCCCGCGACAGCTGACCGCCCGCGACATAGATCTCCCCGGCCACCCCGACCGGGGCGGGATGCAACCGAGTGTCCAGCACGAAGGCGTCCAGGCCGGGAAGGGCACGGCCGATCACACTCGCGGCGTTGTGGACGAGTCGCTCGTCCAGCGACAGGAACGACACGTGCACCGTGGTTTCGGTGATGCCGTACATGTTCACCAGCCACGGCTCGTTCATCGCGTGCCGCTCGTACCAGGGCTGCAGCTGACGCAGATCCAGTGCCTCGCCGCCGAATATCACGTAGCGCAGCGCCAGCCCGCCCGCGGCGGCGGACTGCGCCGCGCGGTCGGCCTCGGCCAGCTGATAGAACGCCGAGGGCGTCTGATTCAGCACCGTGACGCGCTCGCGAATCAGCAACTCGCGCAACTGTTCCGGAGTGCGTGCGGTGAAGTGGTCGACCATCACCACGCTGCCGCCGTTGGCCAGCGCACACCACAACTCCCACACCGAGAAGTCGAAGGCGAAGGAGTGGAACAACGTCCACACATCGGTTTCGTCGAATTCGAGAAGCAGCTGGGTGTTGGCGAACAACTCCAGGACATTGCGGTGCGCGACGCCGACGCCCTTCGGCTCGCCCGTCGAGCCGGAGGTGTAAATGACATAGGCCAGATTGTCCGGGCGCAGCGGCGCGATGCGGTGGGCATCGATGATCCTGCCGTCGGCGAATTCGGACGCTTCCTCCAGCAGCACGACCGGAATATCGCCGGGGGGCACGGCGTCCCGTTCGCTCGCGGTGCTGAGCACGCACACCGGTGCGGCGTCGGCGAGCATGTATTCCAGCCGCTGCACCGGGTAGGCGGTATCGACGGGCAGGTACGCCGCCCCGGTCGTGAGCACCGCGAGCAGGGCGACCGGCAGCTCCTCGGTCCGTGAAACTGCCACGGCGACGAGCGTTTCCGGTCCTGCGCCGCGAGCTATCAAGGCCCGTGCCACCCGGTTGGCGCGACGCTGTAACTCGCCGAAGGTCAGTGTGGTGTCCCCGCAACGCACGGCGGTGGCATCGGGTCGCGCTCGCACCTGGGCGGCGATGAGGTCGACCAGGGTCACCTCGGGCACCCGCACGCCGGGGGTGTTCCATTCGTGCAGCACCAGTGCACGCTCACCGGGTGCGTACACGTCTATATCGCCGACGACGGCGGCGGAATCGGCGGCCACCGCGCCGAGGATCTTGCGGAAGCGGTCGGCGAAGTCGTGCACGGTGGCCGCGTCGAACAGGTCCGTCGCATAGCTGAACAGCGCCGAAATACCTTGTGCGGCACCGTCGGCATCGATGTTCTCGACGACTTCCAGCTGTAGGTCGAACTTTGCCACCGGCAGCGCCATCTCCACGGGTGACACAGCCAGACCGGGAAGTTCCAGCTCCGGCTGCGCCAGGTTCTGGAAGGTCAGCAGCACCTGGAAGAGCGGATGCCGCGCTGTGGAACGGACCGGATCGAGCAATTCGACCAGCCGCTCGAACGGCACGTCGGCGTGACCGAAGGCTTGCACATCGGTCTGTCGCACCGCGCGCAGCAGCTGGTCGAAGGTGCTGTCGGGGTCGATATCGGTGCGCAGCACAAGGGTATTGACGAACATGCCGATCAGATCGTCGAGCGCCGCCGCGCCACGACCGGCGACCGGCGTTCCGATCGCGATGTCCCTGGTGCCCGACAACCGCGCGAGCAGCACCGCGAGCGCAGCGTGCACCACCATGAACAGCGTCGAATTGTGCTGCTGCGCAACGTTGCGCAGCAGCTGATGCACCTCGGCATCGATATCGAAGGCGAAGACCGCGCCATTGTTGGTCGCGACCACGGGACGCGGCCGGTCCACCGGCAATTCCAATTGGCCGGGAAGATCAGCCAATTCGTGCTGCCAGTAGGCGATCTGCCGGGCCGAAAGCGAATTCGCGTCATCCTCGCTGCCCAGAATCGCCCGCTGCCAGATCGCGTAGTCGGGGTACTGCACGGCCAGCGGCTGCCAGTCCGGCCGGCCGGCCCGCGTCCGGGTCACATACGCGGCCATCAGGTCCCTGGTCAGCGGGGCCATCGAGAAACCGTCGCCCGCGATGTGGTGGACAACGCACACCAGCACGTGTTCGGCATCGCTGGTCTGCAACAGCCGCAGCCGCACCGGAGGTTCGGTCGTCACATCGAAGCCATCGATGGTGGCCGCGGTGACGAAGCGGGGCAGATCGATCTCGGCGACCTGCTGCGGCTCGAGCTCGGGAACCGCCCGCACATCCTCGACCGGCAGCACGACCTGGAAGCCTTCGCCGTCGATATCGGGATAGATCGTGCGCAGCGACTCGTGCCGCTCGACCACATCGCGCACCGCAGCGCGCAGCGCGTCGACATCGAGCCGACCCGACAACCGCACTGCAACGGGAATGTTGTCGACCGCGCTCGCCGGGTCGAAGCGGTTCAGGAACCACATCCGCTGCTGCGCGAACGACAGCGGAATCCGATCGGGCCGCGGCAGCGAACCGAGTGCCGGACCGGCGGCAGTACCGGCCAGCCGCTCCACCCGCTCGGCAAGCCCGGCAACGGAAGACGCCTCGAAGAGCAGCTGCATCGGCACTCGCGCGTCCAGTGCGTTGCCGATGCGCGCCACTGCCTGCGCCGCGAGCAACGAGTTTCCGCCGAGCGCGAAGAAGTCGTCATCCACGCCGACCTGGCCACCGGTATCGGTGGCGCCCGCGACCAGCAGCGCCGCGAAGACGTCGGCGACGATCTGTTCGGTCCGGGTGACCGGTGCGCGGAATTGTTCGGTCGCGAACACCGGTTCGGGCAGCGCGGCCCGGTCCAGCTTCCCCGCCGGGGTGAGCGGAATTTCGTCGAGCACCACGATGGCGCTGGGAACCATATAGTCGGGCAACGATTTTCCGGCGAACGCCGCGAGCTCGGCGGTATCGACAACGACGCCGGGATGCGCGAGCACGTAGGCGACAAGCGCCATCGCCGACGGGAGCGTGGTGCCGACGGTCGCGGCGAAATCGATGCCGGGATAGCTGGTCAGCACACTGTCGATCTCACCCAGTTCGACACGGATGCCGCGGATCTTCACCTGGAAGTCGCAGCGGCCGAGATATTCGAAGGCGCCATCGGATTCGCGCCGCCGGACCAGGTCGCCGGTGCGGTAGAGCCTGCTGTCCTCGGCGCCGGTCTCGGCGTCGAAAGGGCTGGCGACGAACCGGTCCGCGGTCGGCGCGGGCTGCCCGAGATAGCCCTGCGCGAGTGCGGCCCCGGAGAGGTACAGCTCGCCGATCACGCCCGCAGGCACCGGGCGCAATCGCGAATCCAGCACGAACGCGCCGACTCCCGGGATGGCTGCGCCGATGGTGACTTCCGCATGCGGCCGCATCGGCGCGGTGGTGGTGACCATGACCGTGGCCTCGGTCGGACCGTAGGCGTTGAACATCGTGCGGTCGCCGGTCGCCCAGCGGCCGACGAGTTCGGGATGGACCCGATCGCCACCCACCACGACGACGCGCAGCTCGTCGAGGCCGGTCGGCTCGACCGACTCCAGTGCGCCCGGTGTGATCAGCAGATGGGTGATCCGCTCGCGGCGGAGGAGATCGGCAAGGTCGGCGCCGCCGAACACCTTCGGCGGCACGATGACGAGTGTGGCGCCCGAGGCGAAGGTGAACAGCATCTCCATCAGCGAGAAGTCGAAGCTCGGTGAGCTCAGCTGCGTGACCCGGGATCGGTCGGTGACCGCATAGCGCTCGCATTGCGCGGTGACCAGTCCGGAAAGCCCGGTGTGAGTGACGACGACGCCCTTGGGCTGTCCGGTCGATCCCGACGTGTAGATGACGTAGGCCGGATGCTTGTCGATGAGCGGCCGGACCCGATCGGTGTAGGAGATCGGATGCTCGGGCCGGGCGGCGAAGCGTTCGGCGACCACCGGATCGTCGAGTTCGATCCAGTACACCGATCGCCCGAGGCCCGCGCGATGCGCCTGCGTGGTGAGTCCGAAAACGACCTGCGAGTCGGACAGGATGTGCGCGATCCGGTCCGCGGGATAGGCCGGATCGACCGGCACATAGGCAGCCCCGGTCTTCGCGACGGCCCAGACCGCGAGCACCGATTCCACCGAGCGGGTGATCGCGATCGCCACCAGGTCCCCCGGGCCTGCACCGCGATCGATCAGCTCACGCGCAAGGCGTGAGGACGCCTCATCCAGCTCGCGGTAGGTGAGCTCACGCTGATCGGCCGGATCACCGGTCGGGTTGAACCGGATCGCCGCCGAATCCGCCGCCGACTCGACCGCTGCGGTCAGCAGCTGCCCGAGAAGCGGCGCCCCCGACCGCCGACGGCGGTTGACACGAACAGAACGTCGAGCAATATCCATTCGAGTTCATTCACCTCTCGCGTCAAGCCGGGCCGCGCGGCCGACACTATCTCCAAAGCCCCACTTCGAGGTCGTTGTACTGGGCGACTGCGACCGCGCAACGAAAGAAGTGTAGGCGTGCGCCGGTGACCGCCTCGAGTGCCAGGTGCATCGGGGGCCCACGGTGTTACGCCCCGGTAAGTTACCCGGCGAGCCGGGCTGACGCGAGTCGTTCGGCGAATGTTCTGACTGGTCAATGGTTCATAATGCCGTGCACCTCGAGCTCGCGGTCAGCACCTCGGCGATCCGGTCGAGCGCGGTGCCGGTCGGGATCGCGTCGGACACTCCCGACTCGATCCCGGCCGGCGTCGAATATTACCTGCTACCAGGTGTTATTCGACAGCGGCAGCACTATCGGGCGAACCCGCCCACACCTGGGCCAGTACCGAGCCGATGCGGGCCAGCGCCGAGCCAGCCGTCATCCGCCAATGCGTTTGCGCCACGTCGAAGTCGCGCACGGTGCCATCGACCGCTTCGACCCATGTCGCGGCGCCTGCGCTACCGGCGGGCGCATCGTGGGCCGCGGTGAAGTAGACGAGGTCACCATGGAAGGGGCGGGCGCGATACTCGTACATGAGGGCTGCCGATCGAATACCCGCATCGACCACTCGGGTAATCCGCTCGGGGCCGAACGAGGCGAACGGTTCCGGCAGTCCTGCCAACTGGTCGGCCAGCCTTGCCACGTCGATGTCCGCATCGAGGCCCAGGTCGACGTCACCGAACAATCCACCGACCAACTCGGCAATCGGTATCGGCTCGGGTGTGGTGTCGGCTTCGACGGCCTCGACATCAATGGCGGTGGCCAAGAAGCTGTCCATCATCGCCAGCAGACCGACCTGCTCGCCCTCGTCCTGCAACTGCACAGCGATGGCGTGCGCGATGACACCACCGAGCGACCAGCCCAACAAGTGGTACGGCCCCTGCGGCTGCACCGAACGGATCTCCTTGATATAGCGCCGCGCCCAATCTTCGATCGAATTCGGCAGTGCTTCGTCGGAGCCGAGCGAGGGTGACTGCAAACCGTAGATCGGCCGCTCCCGATCGACGTGCGCGGCCAGACCAGCGAACGACCAGGACAGACCGCCGACCGGATGAATGCAGAACAGCGGCTCCAGCGATCCCGACTGCCGCAACGGCAGCAACACGTCGAACGCGGAATCATCGGCGACCTGGCCGCCGCGGCGCCGTTCCACCTCGGTGGCCAGCTGCGCCGGAGTAGGCGCGTTGAACACCCACATAACCGGGATACGTTCGCCGAGCTCCGTGCTCAGCAGGCGCACCAGTTTCGTGGCGACCAAAGAGTTTCCGCCACGTTCGAAGAAGTTGTCGTCCAACCCGATTCGATGATCCGCCGCACTACCGTCGGTGCCCTCGGTAAGACCGAGCACCTCGGCGAACGTCCGCGCGACAATCTTCTCGACCGGCGTCGACGGCGCACGGAACGGCCGCGCCGCGAATACCGGTTCCGGCAGCGCACGACGGTCCAGCTTGCCGACCGGCGTCAGCGGAATATCGTCGAGCACGGTAATGGTGGTCGGGACCATGTGCGCGGGCAGCCGCTGCTGTGCGAATGCGGTCAACTCCTCGGCATCGACTTCGGCCGCACCGACCACATGCACATAGGCGGCCAGAATAGTTGTGCCGTTGTCGAGTTCGTGGCCGATGGTGGCCGCGAAGTCGACATTCTCGTGCGCGCCGAGCACCGCATCGATCTCGCCGAGCTCGATACGGAAACCGCGAATCTTCACCTGGAAGTCGTTGCGCCCCATGTATTCCAGCTCACCGTCCGCAGTCCACCGCACCAGGTCGCCGGTGCGGTACATGCGAGAACCACTGGTGTCGAACGGATTGGGAATGAACCGTCCCGCGCTCAGCCCAGGGCGGGCGTGATAGCCGCGCGCCAACTGTGCCCCGGCAATGTAGAGCTCGCCGATCACGCCATCGGGCACCGGCCGTAGCCGCTCGTCGAGGACATACTCGCCGATCTCGCGGATCGGGCCGCCGATCGTCACCAGCGCACCCGGCACCATCGGGGCGCTGATGTTGGTCATGATCGTGGTCTCGGTCGGCCCGTAGCCATTGAAGAACTCGCGGGTGCCCTGCTGCCCGATCGGCAAGACCCAACGCCGGACCAGATCCGGCGGACATGCTTCACCCCCGGCAACCACGACACGCAGGTTGTCGAGGCCGCTCGGATCCACCGATGCAAGGGCTGCCGGGGTGATGAACGCATGCGTGACCTGCTCGCGGCGCAACAGCGCCGCTAGTTCGCCACCGCCGTAGACCGCGGGCGAGACCACCACCATCGTTGCCGCGGCGCCGAGTGCGAGGAGCAGCTCCAGCACCGACGCATCGAAAGCGGGGGACGCGAAATGCAGGGTGCGCGCGGCACTCGTCACCCGGTACCGAACGCGCTGCTCCTCGCAGAAGCCTGCCAGCCCGGCCTGGGTAACCGTTACGCCCTTCGGCGTGCCTGTCGACCCTGATGTGTAGATCACGTAGGCCGGATGCTCGGCGCGCAGCGGCCGCACGCGGTCGTCATCGGTAATCGGTGCGTCCGGATGCCCCGCCCCCGCAGCACCGAATCCCTGCGCGTCGATATCCAGCCATTCGACCTGGTCCGGCAGGTCGTCGCGGACCGAAGCGACGCTGAGCCCGAGCACCGCACCGCAGTCCGACACCGTGTGCGCGATCCGCTCGGCCGGATAATTCGGGTCGACCGGCACGAATCCCGCGCCCGTCTTGGCCACCGCCCACACCGCGAGCACGGACTCCACCGACCTCGGAATTCCTACCACCACAAGATCTTCGGGACCGATCCCGCGGTCGATCAGCGACCATGCGAGCCGGGTCGACCGTTTGTCGAGTTCGGCGTAGGTCAGCTGCGCCGATGTCGTCGTCGCATCGGCGAAGCCGACGGCGGTACCGAGGGGGTTCGCTTGCACCGCAGCCGCCATCAGCTCCGGCAGGGTGGCCGGCCGTGTTCGCTCGGTCCCCACCGGACTCACACCGGCCATCGACTGGTTCGGCCGCACCCGAGTCAGGTATTCGTATTCGGATTCAGCGAGCAGGGACACATCACCGACCGGCGCATCCGGCCGGGCGAGCATCGTGTCCAGCAATCGGACGAATCGCTCCGCGAACACCCGCACCGTGTCCTCGTCGAACAAATCGCGCGCATAGGCGAACGCCGCGTGCACGCCGTCGTCCGACCGGCGGATGTTCAGTGCCAGATCGAGCTGTTCGGTATCGACCCCGGCATCGGTGTCGGTGTCGGTGTCGGTGTCGACCGAGAGCGCCACTTGGAACAGCGGGTGCCGAGCCGCCGAGCGCTCCGGGGTCAGCAGATCGACCAGCTGATCGAACGGAATGTCGGCGTGCGCGAACGCATCCAGTTCCGTGGCGTGCACCTGCGCGAGCAGTTCGGCGAACGTCATCTTGCCACGCACCAGGGTGCGCAGCACCACCGAATTGACGAATGCGCCTGTGGCACTATCTGATTCGGTCACGTATCGACTCGCGACCGGCGCACCGACGGCGATATCGTCGGTGCTCGACATCCGCGCAAGGAACACCGCGAGCGCGGTGTGCACAACGGTGAAGATCGTCGTGTTCCGCTCGCGGGCCATCGCCTGAAGTCCCTGGTACACCGAGTCCTGGACGGCGAACAGCACCTGCCCGACCATGGCCGATCGGACTGCGGGACGGCGCCGATCCGCGGGCAGATTCAGCTCATCCGGCAGCTCGGCCAGCGCGGCGCGCCAGTACTTGGCCTGCGTGATCAAGTCGGTTTGCGCGGCGTCGAGCACCGAGTTCGTCGCCGCGATGCTGCGTTGCGGTGCCGTGATCAATTCGGTGATCAGGATCCGCAATCGTGCCACGATGTCGCGCGCCACCGCGTCGGTCACCGTGTCGCGCCGGTGCATCACCTTCACATGAATCTGGGCGCCCATCTCGACCTGCACGGAGAACGGGTAGTGCGTGAACTCGGCCGACTGCAACCCCGCGACCGCGAGGCCGTCGATACTGCTGCCCGCCTGCTGCAAACCGTCGGCATCGACAGGGTAGGACTGGAAAGCCACCAGTGTGTCGAACAATTCGCCGACACCGACGGTGCGCTGGACATCGGCCAATCCGAGGTAGTGATGATCCAGCAGCGCAACCTGCTCACCCTGCAGCCTGCCCAACAGCTCGTGCACCGTCATCTGCGGATCGAAGCGAACCCGGACCGGGATGGTGTTCACGAACAGTCCGACCATGTCGTCGACACCGTCCAATTGCGGCGGGCGCCCGGAAACCGCGGCGCCGAACACCACATCCTCGCGGTCGGTGATACCAGCGATCACCAGCGCCCATGCGGCCTGTACCACCGTGTTGGCGGTAACCTCGGCCGCGGCGGCGAACGCGGTCAGCTCTGCCGAGGACAGCTCGAAGGTATTGGTACCGAAGCCGGCTGCCGATGCCGGCGGCGCGGGCAGCGCCGGGGCCAGCAGGGTCGGCTCCACCCCGTCCATCGCCGCGCCCCAGGCCCGCACGGTGAGTTCCCGATCCTGCGCTGACAGCCAGGCCAGGTAATCACGATAGGGCCGCACCCGCGGCAGCAGCGACGCATCACCGTGCGTCGCGTAGAAGACCATGAGGTCTTTCATCAGCAGCGGCGTCGACCAGCCATCCAGCAGAATGTGATGCGAAGTCAGCACCAGGTGGGTACGCCCGGTTTCAGTGCGGTACACCGTGAATCGCAACAGCGGTGCTGTCGTCGGCTCGAATCCGAGCCGTCGATCGGCCGCCATCAGCGACACCAGATCAGCATCCGGCACCGCGTCGACAATCCGCCACGGCACCTGTACGCCATCGGCGATCAGTTGCACCTGGGTGCCGTCCGCGGCGGGTACGAAGGCGGCCCGCAGGTTCGCGTGCCGGTCCAGCATCGCCTGCGCCGCACGACGTATCCGATCCAGATCGAGATCGCCGGACAGCTCGACCGCCAACTGGGTGACGTAGGCATCCACCGATCCGGCCAGCAGATCCATCAGGAAAAGCAACCCGGACTGCAGCGGTGACAGCGGCAACACATCAACCAGACCGGGATGCTCCCGCTGCCAGATGTCCAACTCCGCCTGGGAAACTCGCACCAGCGGCACATCCGACGGCGTCAGACCACCGGCCGCCGGATCCGCCACATGCCGAGCCACCGCGGTCAGCGCGGCAAGCCAATCATCGGCCAGCTCGCGCACCGCGGCCTCGTCGATGATCTCACCGGCGTACTGGAACATGACATTCATCAGCGGGCCCGCGTCCGTATCGGCCACAATCGCGTTGATGTCCACCACCGCGGCGGCGGGCATGGCGGGATCCAGTTCCACGCCTAGATCACCCAGATCGCCGGTCGGCAGCCAGCCCGCGTCGGCCAACCCTTCGGGCAGCCCGCCCGTGGAGACCCGCCCCAGGTAGTTGAACCCGATCTGCCCGAGATCGCCGGCCAGCGCAGCGGCGGTATCAGGATTGAGGTGGCGCAGCATGCCGAATCCGATGCCCTTGTCCGGCACCGTGAGCAGCTGCTCCTTCACCGACTTCAGCATGGCCGCCGTGGCCGCCCCGCCGGCGTTGGCCGCATCGATGTCGACACCGGACAGGTCGACCGCCACCGGATAGAGACTGGTGAACCAGCCAATGGTGCGCGTCAGATCCGCACCGGGGACCGCATCCTCCTCGCGGCCGTGTCCTTCCAACCGCACCCGAGTAACCGGGGCGTCGATGCCGCGCCTGGCCCGCCACGAACGCACCGCGAGAGCGAGCGCCGCGAGCAAACCGTCATTGACACCACCCCGATACAGCGCGGGCACCTTGGTCAACACCGCATCGGTGACCTCGACCGGCACCTGGACCGCGAACTGGCGCACCGTCGCATGGGTGTCCACCGCGGGATCGAGGGCACGGATGCCGAGCAGCGGATCCGATGCCGCCAGCAACCCGCGCCAGTAGTCGAGCTCACCGATCCGAGCGGCACCGGCGGCCTCCTCGACCAGACCGTGCGCCCAGCGCCGGAACGACGTGCCGGTGGCGGGCAGCGCGACAGCCTGCCCGGACGCGCGCTGAATCCAGGCCAGCACCAGATCCGGGATCAGAATGCGCCACGACACACCGTCGATCACATCGTGATGAGCCGCGACGATCAGCGCGTCACGTGCGTCCGGCCTGCGCACCCACCCCAAAGCCAGCATCACGCCCGCGGCGGGATCCAGCGCATCGAGCACGGAATCCATAGCGGCGCTGCCGATTCGGTTCAGCTCCGTGTCGTCGACGCCGGCGGGTACCTCGACCTCGCGCACCAGCGCGGCCGCGTCGACAGCGCCGTGGGCCTGCACCTCGAAGCGCCAGCGTCCATCGACCTGCGATACGCGCGAGCGCAGCACGTCGTGATGATCGAGCACCGCGCCGACGGTCGCGACCAAACCCGCGTGGTCGATATCCTCCGGCAGCCCGAGCACCATGGCCTGGGCGAACCGGCCGAACGAACCGGCAGCGAGCGAAGCGGCCACCACCGGCGTCAACGGGACCTCACCGACACCACCACCCGGCAGCTCGGCCAACTCCACCAGGGCGATATCCCCCACGTCCACCGCGACCCGGGCCAGCCGGGCCACCGTCTTCTGCTCGAACACATCCCTTGGGGTGAACACGATCCCGGCCGCCTTGGCCCGCGACACCAATTGGATCGACATAATGCTGTCGCCACCGACCGCGAAGAACGAATCGTCGACACCGACCCGATCCACACCCAGCACCTGGGCGAACAACCCGGCAAGCTGCGACTCCACCACACCGACGGGTTCACGCGACACCGTCACCTTGAACTGCGGCTCCGGCAACGCCTTACGATCCAACTTGCCGATCGGAGTCAACGGAACTTCGTCGAGCACCACGATCGCCGCGGGCACCATGTACGGCGCGAGACTGCGCGCGGCGAACTCGGTGAGGCGTGCCGGATCGACCACGTGACCTGGCGCCGCCAGCACATACGACACCAAAATCTGTGCGCCCGCTGCGGTCTCGCGGCCGATTGTGACCACGTATTCGACATCGTCATGGCTGCCGAGCACCGCATCGATCTCACCGAGCTCGATGCGAAAACCGCGGATCTTCACCTGGAAGTCGGTGCGCCCCAGATACTCCAGTGTCCAACCGACCGGACCGTTCGGCTCGGGCACCCGGCGCACCAGATCACCGGTCCGGTACATCCTGGCACCCGGCTCGCCCCACGGATTGGCGATGAAACGCTCCGAAGTCAGCTCCGCGCGATTGTTGTAGCCGCGGGCCAATCCGGCGCCGGCCAGATACAACTCGCCGACCACACCCGGCGGGACCGGATTGAGCCTGCCGTCCAGCACCAGCGCCGAGGTCCCCGGCACCGGCGGCCCGATGGTCACCGGCCGCCCGGCGACCAGATCACCATAGGAGCAGGTGATGGTGGATTCGGTCGGACCATAGGCGTTGAGATACCTGCGGCCCGGCTGCCACTTGTCGACCAGCTCCGTTGTCGTGACATCTCCACCGACATCGACGACAACCAGGTCGTCCATCCCGGTCGGATCCAAGGTGCCGAGCACCGCCGGGGTGATGATCGTGTGTGTCGCGCGCTCGACACGGATCAGTTCACTCAGGTCGGGTCCGCCGATAATGGTCGACGGTACGATCACCAAGGTCGCGCCGGTGGCGAAGGCACACATCCATTCCAGCACCGAAGGGTCGGCAATGGTGGTGCGCACGTGCAACATTCGATGCTGCGGCCCGAACTGGTGCAGTTCGATCGCGTAGTCGAGCAAGCTGCTCAGGCCGGTATGGGTGACCACGACACCCTTGGGGCGCCCCGTCGAGCCGGACGTGTAGATCACGTAGGCGGGATGCCGAATGTGCAACGGCGCCAACCGATCGGCATCGGTGACCGCAGCCGCGGACTGCGCCGCGCACAACTGCTCGACCTCCGGATCGTCGAGAACCAGCCACTCCACGTCGTCGGGCAGTTCGTCGACATATTCGGCGAAGGTGACGCCGAGCACCGCCTTGGAATCGGTGACCATGTATCGCACCCGATCCCGCGGGTTCGTCGGGTCGACCGGCACCCACGCGCCACCGGCTTTCGCCACCGCCATCATGGCCGCGACTGTCTCGTAGGAGCGGGGGCAGCACAGCACAACCAGCTGGTCCGGACCGACACCACGATCGATCAGCACCCGCGCCAATCGCGAAGTGTGTTCGTCCAATTCGCCGTAACTGATCGACCGTCCTCGATACCGCACCGCAATGCGGTCGGCGCCCGATCGCACACCGCGGGTCAAGATATCCGGCAACAGGTCCGCACCCGTGACATCGACCGGATGCACCCGGGTGAGCATCTCGTACTCGTCTTGGGCCAGCACCGGCAGATCGCCCACCGGCGCGTCGGGATTACCGGTGACCGCCGCGAGCACCCTGGTGAATCGCTCGACGAAACCGGCGACGGTGGCGGCGTCGAACAGATCCTCGGCGAACGACAGCGAGGCCGCCATGCCGCCATCCCTGCCCGTCGTTGCCTGAATGGTCAGCGACAGATCGAATTTCGCGGTCTCGACCTCGAAGTCCACCGCACCGATCCGCAACCCGGGGAGCTCGAAATCGGCATCGGGCAGGTTCTGGAACGACAGCATCACCTGGAACAGCGGCTGCCGCGCCGAGGAGCGCTCCGGGCTCAGCACATCGACCAGCCGCTCGAACGGCAGATCGGCATGCGCGAAGGCCTGTAGGTCGGCTTCCCTCGTCCGAGCAAGCAACTCGAGGAAACTCAGCTGCCCCGCCACCTCGGTGCGCAGCACAAGGGTGTTGACGAACATGCCGATCACGTCGTCGAGCTCGGCCTCACCACGACCGGCCACCGGAGTACCGATGGCGATATCGTCCGCACCCGACAATCGCGCGAGCAGCACCGCAAGCGCGGCGTGCACCACCATGAACAGGGTGACGTTGTGTTCTTTCGCCAGCCGGACCAACGCCGCGTGCCGCTCGGCATCGATCACGAAATCGATGCGGCCACCGGCAAAGGACTGCACCGCGGGACGCGGCCGGTCCGACGGCAGGTTCAGTTCGTCCGCCAACCCGGCCAACGCCTGCGTCCAGTACGACAACTGCTGTCCGGCAAGTGATTCCGGATCGGATTCGGAACCGAGCACAGCCCGCTGCCACAGTGCGAAATCCGCGTACTGCACCGGCAGGGGAGCCCATGCTGGTGCATCGCCGCCACTGCGTGCCGCATACGCCAGCATCAAGTCACGGGTCAACGGTCCTATCGACCAGCCGTCGGCACTGATGTGATGCGCGACGAGGACCAGCACATATTCGGCGGCGGTGTCGACACCATCGACCCGAAACAGCTTGGCGCGCAACGGGACCTCGGTGGTCACATCGAAGCCCGCGGCCACCAGACCGCCGATCTGTTCCCGCAACGCGGCGGCATCGACCAGTTCCGGGGAGACGTCCGGCACCGCCTGCCCGGGCGGCAGCACCGATTGGTACGCGATGCCATCGTGTGCCGGGTAGACCGTGCGCAGCACCTCGTGACGGGCCACGACATCCGCGACGGCCAGCTGCAGCGAGGCGAGGTCCAGATCACCGGACAGTCGCACGGCAACCGGGATGTTGTATGCCGCGGACGCGGTATCGAATTGGTTCAGGAACCACATCCGCTGCTGCGCGAGCGACAGTGGAATTCGCTCCGGCCGCGGACCGGCTACCAGTGCGACGCGGCCGCCGGAACCCGCATGCTCCGCCAGCGTGGCGGCCACCCCTGCGACGGTCGGCGTCTCGAACAGCCAGCGCGCTCGAACGCGAGTATCCAGGGCCGCGCCCAAGCGGGCCGTCAGCTGCGTGGCGATCAGTGAGTTACCGCCGAGTGCGAAGAAATCGTCATCGGCGCCGACCGCTGCATCGGTACCGAGGAGTTCGGCGAAAGTGTCGGCAACCAATGTCTCGATCACCCCCGACGGGGCGCGGAAAGCCCTGGTGCGCAACTGCGGTGTCGGCAGTGCCCCCCGATCCAGCTTGCCGACGGGCGTCAGCGGAATCTCGTCGAGCACCATGATGGTGGTCGGCACCATATGCGCGGGCAGGCTGCGCTCGGCCAGCGCCGTCAGCTCCGCCGGATCCACCGGCAAACCGTTGGCGGCGTGCACATACGACACGAGGATCGTGCCGGCGTTCTCCAGTTGGTGCCCGACGGTCACGGCGAAATCGACGGTCTCGTGTTCGGCGAGGACCGCGTCGATCTCGCCGAGCTCGATCCGGAAGCCGCGGATCTTCACCTGGAAATCGTTGCGCCCGAGATACTCCAGCTCCTGATCCGCGGTCCAGCGGACCAGGTCACCGGTGCGATAGAGCCGAGAGCCGGGCGGGCCGAACGGATCGGCCACAAACCGGCTTGCCGTCAGCCCCGGCCGATCGTGATATCCACGGGCCAGCTGCGCCCCGGAGACATAGAGTTCGCCGACCACTCGGTCCGGTACCGGCGTCAGCTGCGCATCCAACGCGTATTCGGTGATCGCACGAATCGGGCCGCCGATCGTCACCGGCACGCCCGGCGTCATCGGGGCGCTGATATTGACCATGATGGTGGTCTCGGTGGGCCCGTAACCATTGCAGAACTCGCGGGTTCCCGCGGATATCGGTAATACCCAGCGCCGCACCAGCTCTGGTGGGCAGGCCTCACCACCGGCAACCACAACCCGCAGCTCATCGAGTCCCTCGGGTGGCAGCGAAGCAAGGACGGACGGGGTGATGAACCCGTGCGTCACTCGCTCCCGACGCAAAAGCTCGGCCAGCTCGTCACCGCCGTAGACGGTCGGCGACACCACGACCATCGTCGCGGCCCCACCGAGCGCCAGCAACAATTCCAGCACCGACGCATCGAAGGAAGGCGACGCGAAGTGCAGGGTCCGCGATGCGGTAGTCACCCGATAGCGCTCACGCTGCTCATCGCAGAAACTCGACAGCCCCGCCTGCGTGACGACCACGCCCTTCGGCGCGCCCGTCGATCCGGACGTATAAATCACGTAGGCGGGGTGCGCAGCACGCAGTGGCCGTGCCCGGTCGGCATTGGTGACCGGATCGGCCGGGTACTCCCCCAGCAGCTGTACCAGCTCGGCGGTGTCGATTTCCAGCCACTCGATCCGGTCGGGTAGGTCGGCACTCACCGAAGCAACGGTCAAACCCAGGACGGCACCGGAATCCGAGACCATATGCGCGACACGATCGGCAGGATAGTTCGGGTCGACGGGAACAAATCCGGCGCCACACTTGGCGATCGCCCAGACCGCGACCACCGACTCCACCGACCGCGGAATACCCACGGCGACCAAGTCCTCCGGCCCGACGCCGTGGTCGATCAGGAGTCTGGCCAGCCGGTTGGATCGATCGTCGAGTTCCGCATAGCTCAGCTGTGCGAGCGTCGTGGTGGCGTCGGCGTGAACGAGCGCGACGCCACCGGGGTTCGACTCCACCGCAGTCGCCATGAGCTGCGGCAACGTGGTGACTCGGGCTCCGCGGGTTCGGGTGGGACGGACGCGAGTGGGGCGGCTCATGCTTGCGCTACCAATCGATCACAGCAACGCTGGGACACCAGCCAATTCCCGAACACATCGAACATCGCAGAACATCCCAACCGCTTGTCAACGCAAGAACACATGGCAGGGGCGTGCCCCACCACAGCAGATACCGATTGCGGACGTGGGTTCGTTACTGGCTCCCCGACGTCGAGTAGCTGGTCGAGCAAGACGGGCGCGACCGACCCCGGCACAGCTACCGCCGCGACCGTCGACCCCGCATCGAGCACGACTGTCTCAGCAAGGTCATATCCATCGCGTCGAGGGTCGTGCGATCGGCAAGCAGGTGGGTGACCCATTCATCGGCCGGCGACGTCGCCGGATCGGCGGCGTCGGGAACAATGACCAGCGAGGCTCCCGCCGCGACCACCTCGAGCAGCACGACAGGCGAGTCCGGCCGTCCGCACTGGAAGGTGCTGGACTCGACGGTCAGGCCGATACGGGTTGCTGCTGCTCGATCTGCCGACCCGGCCGCGGCACCACATAGCCGACCAACTGATCGCCGCTGACCGACGGCACCACCAGTGCCGCCGCCTGGCTCACGGCAGGCTGAGCGAGCAGCGCCGTCTCGATTTCACCTCCGTCGCATGTGCGCACGGTTCAGATTCTCGCCCAAGCGCTCGTCTAGACCGCCGAGCGCGGCAAGACCGCACCCAAGACCGTGCCGATCTCGGTCAGCGCGGAATCGGTCGTCATGCGCCAATGCGTGGACTGCACCGGATAGTTGTGTACAGCGCCCGATACCGCGTCGACCCACGTCCCGGCACCCGCGCTGCCGGTCGCATCATCGTGGGCGGCGGTGAAGTACACGACATCACCGACGAACGGTCGCGCACGGTACGCACCGATGAAGGTCGCCGAGCGAATACCGGCCTCCAACACCCGGGCGATCCGCTCGGCGCCGAACGACGCGAACGGCTCGGGCAGGTCGGCGAGTCGCCGCGCGAGCTCGGTCACGTCCACGTCCGCGCCGAGGCTCAGATCGGTTGCCTGGCCGCCGAGCAGTCCGCCGAGCAGTTCGGCAATCGGCACGGCCGCCGTCGCATGCGTCGCAACCAGATGGCTGTCCATCATCGCGAGCAGCGCGACCTGCTGGCCTTCGCTCTGCAACTGCACCGCCATGGCGTGCGCGAGCACACCGCCCAGTGACCAGCCGAGCAGGTGGTACGGCCCTTCGGGCTGTACCGCGCGGACTTCCTTGACGTAGCGGCGCGCCCAGTCGTCGATCGAATCCGGTAGCGCCTCATCCGAACCGAGCACCGGCGACTGTAAACCGTAGATCGGCCGGTCCCGATCGAGATGAGCCGCCAAGCCCGCGAACGACCAGGCGATGCCACCGATCGGATGGATACAGAACAGCGGCGCGGCCGTGCCGGATCGACGCAGCGGCAGCATCACATCGAACGCGGCGCCGATATCGAGCCGGCCGACTCCGCGTGCTTGCAACTGGGCAACCAGTTCCGCCGGAGTGGGTCCGGTGAACAACAGCATCACCGGAACCTGTTGGGCCAGTGCCGCACCCAGCCGTGCGGCCAACTTGGTGGCTACCAGCGAATTGCCACCGAGCTCGAAGAAGTTGTCATCCAAGCCGATTCGCTCGACACCGAGCACCTCGGCGAACGCATGACAGGCGAGTGTCTCCCACTCGGTGACCGGTGCCCGATAGGCACGCACGGTGGACTCCGGCTCCGGCAACGCCTTTCGATCCAGCTTGCCGTTCATATTCAGCGGCAATGCATCCAGCACCACGAAAGCGTCGGGGACCATGTAGGAGGGCAGGACAGCACTGAGCGCGGACCTCACCTCGGCCACATCGACACCCGCGGCAAGATCGGCAGGCACCAGATAGGCCACCAGGCGATCACCGGTCTTGGTGTCGGACTTCGCGAGCACGGCGGTCTGAGCGAGTGACGGCAGCACCTCGAGCGCGGCCTCGATCTCACCCAGCTCGATACGGAAACCACGGACCTTCACCTGGAAGTCGGTGCGGCCCCGGTACTCCAACACGCCGGCGGTATTCCAGACCACCAGGTCGCCGGTACGATACATGCGGCTGCCCGACCCGAAGGGGTTGGCCACGAACCGATCCACGGTCAGATCCGGTCGGCCGAAGTAGCCGCGGGCCAGTTGCGCGCCCGCGAGGTACAACTCCCCGGCGATGCCGGGCGGGACGGGCCGCAGCCGCGCATCGAGCACATAGACCTGGCTGTTCCACTCGGGCAGACCGATCGGCACCGACACCGTATCTGCGGCGGTCACCCGATGGCTGGTGATGGACACCGCGGCCTCGGTCGGACCATAGAGGTTGAACAGGTCCTTCACCGGATAGGTGCGCAGGAAGCGTTGCGCAAGCGCGCGGGGCAGCGCCTCCCCGATGGCCAGCACCCGGCGCAGCGTGAAGGGCAGGCGGCCCTCCAACAGCGCGTCGAGCATCGACGGCACCACATGCAGTGTCGTGACCGATTCGCGCGCCATCAGGTCATTCAAGTAGGCCGGGTCGCGATGCCCGTCCGGCGCGGCGATAACCAGCCTGCCGCCACACACGGTCGCCGACCAGAACTCCCACACCGAAAGATCGAACGTCGCGGCCGTCTTCAACAGCACAGCGTCACCCGGACCGAGCCCGAATTCTGCTGCCTTCCAGAGCAACTGGTTGGCAATGGCACCGTGTGAGACCGCGACGCCCTTGGGACGCCCCGTCGAACCGGACGTGAAAATCACATACGCGGCGTGCCTCGGATCCACCGGCGCAACGCGCTCCGCATCGGCGATCGGCGCGTCCGAAATACCTGCCTGCTCGAGCGCTTCCATCCGCACCACGGGTGCCACCGTATCGGCGAAGTCCTCAGCAGCGCTGGTCAGCACGCACACGGGCCGGGCAGTTTCGAGGATGTAGCCGGTTCGCTCGGCAGGCTGATCCGGATCCACCGGAACATAAGCACCACCGGCCCGTGCCACCGCATACATAGCGACCACAAGGTCCACCGAGCGGCGCAAGGCAAGAGCAACCCTGGCATCCGGGCCGACGCCCTGCGAAATCAGGTACCTGGCGAGGCGATTCACTCGCGCGTCCAACTCACGGTAGGTCATCGAGTTGCCGTCGGCACCGACCAATGCCACCGCATCCGGTGCGGCGGTCGTCGTCGCGTCCAGCAGCGACACCAAGGTCGCCGCCGAATCCACCGGATGTTCGGTGGCGTTTCGGCCGACCACCAACGCGACCCGCTCGGCCGCATCGAGCATGTCGATGTCACCGACCGCGGCGCGCGGCGCGGCGATAATCGCACTGAGCAACCGCTGGAATCGCTCGACGAAGTCACGCGCCGTCGATTCGTCGAACAAGCCGATGGCGTAGGTGAGGGCTCCACCTATCCCGGCCGGATTTCCCTCCGCGTCGTAGCTGTCGCCCACGATCCAGTGCAAATCGAACTGCGACACCGCGGCATCGAAATCCACACCCGATACCGTCAGGTCCGCCAACGCCAGTTCGGACTTGGCCAGGTTCTGGAACGACAGACCCACCTGGAACAGCGGATGGCGCGCGGTCGAGCGCACCGGGTTGAGCACCTCGACAAGTCGCTCGAACGGCACATCCGCATGCGCCATCGCCTGGATATCCGATTCCCGTTGACGCGCGAGCAAATCCATGAACGACTCGCCCGCGTCGATCCGGGTCCGGAACACCAGGGTGTTGACGAACATGCCGATCAGGTCGTCGAGTTCACGCTCACCACGACCCGCCATCGGTGTGCCGATGGCGATATCGTCGGTTCCCGACAAACGGGCCAGCAGCAACGCGAGTGCGGTGTGCACGACCATGAACAGCGTTGCGCCTTCGCCCCGCGCCAATTGCACCAAGCCCCGGTGCGTTTCGGCGTCGATTCGCACCTCGACCTTGCCTCCGGCGAACGACTGCACCGCGGGCCGCGGCCGATCCGTCGGCAGATCCAACTGATCCGGCAGCTCCGCGAGCGCACCACGCCAGTACGCGATCTGCTTGGCCGCCAACGACTCCGCGTCGTCCTCGCTACCCAGCAGTTCACGCTGCCAGATGCTGAAGTCCGCGTACTGCACGGCGAGCGGCGCCCACTCCGGCGCCAGGTCCACCGATCGCGCCGCGTACGCCGTCATCAGATCACGTGTCAACGGACCGATCGAGGACCCGTCGCCCGCGATATGGTGCACAACCAGCGCAAGGACGTATTCGCTATCGGACTCGTCGAGCCGGAACAACCCGGCTCGCAACGGCACCTCGGCGGTCACATCGAAGACCGTCGACAGGAACTGCGCCACCACGGACTCGATCTCCTGCGCGCCGACCACCTGGACGTCCAGCTGCGGCGCGGCCTGCTCCGCGGGCAGGATCGCCTGCACCGGACCGTCCTCGGTCTCCGGGTAAATGGTCCGCAACACCTCGTGCCTGGCAACGAGATCCGCGACAGCCGCGGCGAGAGCTCGGGTATCCAGCGCACCACGCAAGCGGACCGCGATCGGAATGTTGTAGGCCGTCGACTCCGGATCGAACCGGTTCAGGAACCACATCCGCTGCTGCGCGAGCGACAAGGGAATCCGCTCCGGCCGTGGACCGGCGACCAGCGCGGTACGTCCGCCGGAGCCCGAATGCTCCGCCAGCACAGCGGCCAGTCCTGCGACAGTCGGCGTCTCGAACAGCCAGCGCGCCTGAACGCGGGTATCCAGCGCCGCACCCAAACGGGCCATCAGCTGGGTGGCGATCAGCGAGTTTCCGCCGAGCGCGAAGAAGTCATCGTCGGCGCCGACCTGCTCGTCGGTACCGAGTACCTCGGCGAACATACTCGCCACCACGGTCTCGAACGGATCCGAAGGGGCACGGAAAACCTTGGTGCGCAACTGTGGTGCGGGCAGCGCCCGGCGATCCAACTTGCCGACCGGCGTCAGCGGAATCTCGTCGAGCACCATGATGACGGTCGGCACCATATGGGCGGGCAGGCTCTGCTCGGCCAACGCCGTCAACTGCTCCGGATCCGCGGACATGCCGTTCGCGCCATGCACATACGACACGAGAATTGTGCTGCCGCTGTCGAGTTCGTGCCCGATGGTGACAGCGAAATCGGTGGTCTCATGGGCGGCCAAGATCGCGTCGATCTCACCGAGTTCGATACGGAAGCCACGGATCTTTACCTGGAAATCGTTACGCCCCAGGTATTCCAACTCCTGGTCCACGGTCCAACGGGCCAGGTCACCGGTGCGGTAGAGCCGAGAGCCGGGCGGGCCGAAGGGATCCGCGACGAACCGGACAGCGGTCAACCCCGGCCGGTCATGATATCCGCGAGCCAGCTGTGCCCCGGAGATGTAGAGCTCGCCCGGCACCCGGTCCGGGACCGGAGCCAGCCGATCATCCAGCACGAACTCCGTGATCGCGCGGATCGGCCCACCGATCGTCACCGGCTCGCCGGGCGTCATCGGTGCGGAGATGTTGGTCATGATGGTGGTCTCAGTGGGACCGTAACCATTGAAGAACTCGCGAGTTCCACCGGAAATCGGTAAGACCCAGCGCCGCACCAATTCCGGCGGGCACGCTTCACCGCCCGCCACCACGACACGCAGCTCGTCGAGCCCCTCGGGCGGGAGCGAGGCAAGCGCGGCCGGGGTGATGAACCCGTGCGTCACCCGCTCCCTGCGCAGCAACTCGGCCAGCTCGTCACCGCCATAGACGGTTGGCGAAACCACCACCATCGTCGCGGCGCCACCGAGTGCAAGCAGCAACTCCAGCACCGACGCGTCGAACGACGGCGATGCGAAATGCAGCGTCCGCGACGCGGACGTCACCCGATACCGCTCGCGCTGCTCGTCACAGAAACTCGACAGACCGGCCTGGGTGACGACCACGCCCTTCGGAAGGCCCGTCGATCCCGATGTGTAGATCGCATAGGCGGGATGCTCGGCGCGCAACTGGCGCGCCCGATCCGCGTTGGTGACCGGATCCGCCGGAAATTGCCGCAGCAGCCGCCCGAGCTCCGGGGTATCGATTTCCAGCCACTCGACCTGGCCGGGCAGGTCGGAGCGCACCGACGCCACGGTCAGTCCGAGCACAGCTCCGGAATCGGAGACCATGTGCGCGACACGATCGGCCGGATAGTTCGGGTCGACGGGAACGAAGCCCGCACCGCTCTTGGCGATCGCCCACACCGCGACCACCGACTCCACCGACCGCGGAATGCCCACCGCGACAAGATCTTCGGGTCCGATCCCATGGTCGATCAGCAGTCGGGCCAGTCGGGTCGACCGGTCGTCGAGTTCGGCATAGCTCAGCTGCGCGTGGGTCGTCGTGGCATCGGCGAAGACGAGCGCGACACCGCCGGGGTTCGACTCCACGGCGGTCGCCATCAGCTGCGGCAGCGTTGTGACGCGGGCTTTGCGGGTTCGGGTGGGACGTGCGCGAGTGGGGCAGCTCATGCCACCGTCACCGTTCGACCGCAGTACCGCGGGGCCGTTTGCCCATTCCCGAACACACCGAGCATTGCAGAACTCTTCCTGTCGCTTGTTTTACAAGTAACTGTGCGTACGCCACAGAAGCAGATACCGATCTCGCGAGCCTTGGTTCGTTACCAGCACCTGACCATCAGCAGCTCCTCGAGTAGGACCACCTCGGCCGACCCCGACACCGACACCGACACCGATTCGACCGTAGACCCGTCATCGAGCACGACGGCCTGAAGGTCTTCCAGCAACGCGGTATCGATGGCGTCGAGGGTCGACCGATCGGCGAGCAGATGGGTAACCCACTCATCGGCCAGCGAAGTCGCCAGATCGGCCACCGCAAGCTCGGTGCCGGGAACCACGACCAAGGCGGCACCGGTCGCTCCCGCGGCCACCACTTCCAGCAAGGCGGCAGGCGAATCCGGCCGTCCGCACTGGAAGGTGCGGGACTCGACGGTCAGGCCGGTACGGGTGCGCAGCCGATCGGTGGCTACGGCCAACTCGTCGTAGGTCATCGTCACGCCGCTCGCCGCGACCACCAGTGCCGGATCTTCGCCGCGCAGCACGCCGTTGCGAGCCGCGTAGGTCACCGGGCGCGCCGATTGCTCGGCGATCTCGGCGATCACCGCCGCATCGTCCAGTCGCAGCCAGTCGACACCACCCATATCGACCGGCTGCCCTCCGGCGGTCAGCCCGATCTTGACGACCGGTGCGGCGGGCAACGGCATATCGGCCGTAGCCAGCAGTACCAGCGCGGCACCCGCCTTGAGCACCGCCCACACCGCGACCACCGAGTCGGTGCCGCGATCCAGCCGGACCCCCACCCCGACACCGGGACCGCAACCATGCCCGATCAGTACCCTGGCCAGGCGCGAGGACTGGGCATCGAGCTGCTGGTAGGACATTTCGTCCTCGCCCCACACCAGCGCAGGTGCGTCGGGATCGTCGTCCACCGCCGCGGCCAGTGCCTGGGTCAGCCTGGTCCCACCGGAGGCCGGTCCTACGACACTCGGTTCGGGGGCCGCGGCCGGTCCGATACGCACCCGGTCACGCTCCTCGGCGTCGAGGATATCGATGTCGCCGATGAGCACCTGTTGATCGGCGGCCGCGGCCGCCATGATGCGCGTCAGCCTGCGACCGAATGCCTGCGCCGTCGACTCCTCGAAAAGGTCGGTGGCATAGTTGAATACCGCGGCGATCTCGCCGGGCTTCCCGTCCGCGAGCAGGAGGGGCTCGACGACGAGCTGCAGATCGAACTTGGCCGCGATCTCGCCGGAATCCAGCGCACCGACGGTAAGGCCCGGCAGCTCCAGCGTGGGCTGCTCCAGGTTCTGGAAGGACAGCATCACCTGAAACAGCGGGTTCTGCGCGGCCGAGCGACCGGGCACAACGGCCTCGACCACCCGCTCGAAGGGGATGTCCGCGTTGGCGAAGGCGGATAGATCCGCCTCGCGCGCCTGCAGGAGCAATTCCTCGAAGCTCGCGGTCCGCTCGACCGAGGTGCGCAACGTCAGCGTGTTGACGAACATGCCGACCAGCTCGTCCAGCGCCCGCTCGCCGCGACCGGCGATCGGCGTGCCGATCGTGACATCCGAACTGCCGGAGAGCCGGGCGAGCAGCACGGCCAGCGCCGCGTGCACCACCATGAACAGCGAGGACCGGTGCTCACGCGCGATGCGAATCAGACCCTCGTGCACTTCGGCCGGAATGGTGAAGCCCACCGACGCACCGCGGTTCGACGGCACCGTCGGACGCGGGCGATCCAGCGGCAATTCCAGCGTCCCCGACAATCCCGACAGCTGCTCGCGCCAGTACGACAATTGCCGTGCCGCCACCGAGTTCTCGTCGTCGTCGGTGCCGATGACAGCGTGTTGCCAGAGCGCGAAATCGGCGTACTGCACCGGCAGTGGTGCCCAGCCGGGGGCTTCGCCGCCGATCCGAGCGATGTACGAGGCCATCATGTCACGGGCCAGTGGCGCAAAGGACGCGCCGTCGGCCGAAATGTGGTGCACCACAAGGACGAGCAGGTGGTCGTCGGCGGTGCCGTTGGCCAGCAGGCAGACCCGAACGGGTGCCTGCTCGGTGACGTCGAACCCGGCGGACACCAGCTCAGTGACACGAGCGAGCACATCCGAAGGGGTCTCGACCTGCAGTCCCTCCGGCAACACTTCGGCCGCGGACAAGATCTCCTGACGGGCCTGGCCACCGACACCCGTCGTCGGGAACCGCGTGCGCAATGCTTCGTGCCGGACCAGCACATCCTCCACAGCGAGACGCAGCGCCGTCACATCGAGTGCTCCGGTCAGCCGAATCACGAAAGGCAGGTTGTAGGAGGCGGATTCGGTATCGAGCTGGTTGAGCACCCACATCCGCTGCTGAGCGAGCGACAGTGGAATCAGCTCCGGCCGTTCGGCCTTGGCCAGCGCGGGGCGGGTCGCCGAATCACGTCCGACGCCGGGCACGATCCTGGCCGCGAGCGCGGCGACGGTCGAGGCTTCGAACAGATCGCGCACCGTGACATTGGTTTCCAACGCGTCGTTGATCCTGGCGACTGCGCGGGTGGCCAGCAGCGAGTTACCGCCCATGGCGAAGTAGTCGTCATCGGCGCCGACGCGTTCGACGCCGAGCACCTCGGCGAAAACGGCGGCGACGATCTCCTCCGACTGGGTGACCGGAGCCCGGAATTCGCGAGCGGTGAAGGTCGGTGCGGGCAGCGCCTTGCGATCGAGCTTGCCGCTGGTGTTGAGCGGGAAGGCATCGAGCGCCACGAGTGCGGCCGGAACCATATAGGCGGGAAGGACTTCCGAGATCGCGGCGAGCAACTGTTGCTGCTCGATCTGCTGACCCGGCCGCGGCACCACATAGCCGACCAACTGATCGCCGGTCACCGACGGCACCACCAGTGCCGCCGCCTGGCTCACGGCGGGCTGAGCGAGCAGCGCCGTCTCGATTTCACCGAGCTCGATGCGCTGACCACGGAACTTCACCTGGAAGTCGGTACGACCCAGATATTCGAGCCGCAGCGGGTTTTCCCGCCATACGACCAGGTCGCCGGTGCGATACATCCTGGCGCCCTGCTCGAACGGGTTGGCAACGAACCGATCCGCTGTCAGATCCGGCCGGGCCACATAACCGCGCGCCAGCTGGTCACCGGCCAGGTAGAGTTCGCCGACCACACCCGCCGCCGTCGGCCGCAACCGCGAATCCAGCACGAATACCCGAGTGTTCCACTGCGGCAGGCCGATCGGGACGGTGGCGAGCTCACCGACGCGAGCAGGCCAGTAGGTCACCGACACCGCGGCCTCGGTCGGCCCGTACAGGTTGTGCACCGTCGCGCCCGAAACCGCGGCCAACGCCCCCACCGTCTCCGGCGGCAGCGCCTCACCGATGGCGAACACCTCACGCAGCGTCGGGCAGGCGCCGGGCGCGGTGTGCGTCGCGAACACCGTCAGCATCGACGGCACGAAGTCGGTGACTGTGACACGTTGCGCGGCAATCGTTTCCGCGATGTAGGCAGGGTCGCGATGACCGTCGTGGGTGGCGACGACCAGCCTGGCCCCCGCGCGCAGCGGCATGAAGTAGCCCCACAGCGATACATCGAAGGTGGTTGCGGTCTTCTGCAGGTAGACGTCGTCGGGACCGAGCGGGTACTGCGCGAGCATCCATTCGATCTGGTTGTTGATGGCCGTGTGCGAGATCGCCACGCCCTTCGGTCGACCGGTAGAGCCCGAGGTGAAGATCACGTAGGCCGGGTTGTGCCCCGAGACCGGGCGCAGCAGCTCTCCCGGCGCGATCGGAGCACCCGAGAACCGTTCCAGGTCGATCGTGTCCAGATACAGCACGGGCGCGACGGCGTCGACCGCATCGGCGGTTGTCGTCAGCACGCAGACCGGCGCGGCGGTATCGAGGATGTGCGCGATCCGCTCGCCGGGATGATCCGGATCCAGCGGCACATACGCACCACCGGCGGCGACGATCGCATACATGCCGACCACCAGATCGAGCGAACGCCGAACCGCGAGACCGACCAGCGATTCCGCGCCGACACCCTCGCTGATCAGCAACCTGGCCAGCTTGTTGACCCGCTCGTCGAACTCGCGATACGTGAGCTCCGCGCCCTCGTACACCACGGCCACCGCATCGGGGTGGGTCGCAGCCGCGCGCCGATACCCGTCCAGCAGCAGCTCCTGGGCAACCGGGTGACGAGTGTCGTTCCAGTCCACCAGGATTCGCTGCCGCTCGGCAGGCTCGAGCAACTCGACCGCACCGACGCCCTGCCCCGGGTTATCGACCATCGCGGCGAGCACCTTGCTCAAGCGCTGCGCGAACCCGGCCACCGTGGCCTGGTCGAACAGGTCGGCGGCGTAGGTGAACGAGGCCGACATACCGCTCGGCGCACCGCCGTCTTCACGCGGCACGATGGTCAGTTCGAGATCGACCTTGGCCATCGCGACACCGAGGTCGACACCCGACACCGCGAGCCCGGGCAGTTCCAGCGCGGTCGGCGTCATGTTCTGGAAGAGCAGCATCACCTGGAACAGCGGATGCCTTGCCATCGAACGCGCCGGGTCGAGCAGTTCCACCAGCCGCTCGAACGGCACGTCCACGTGTCCGAATGCCGCGATATCGATCTGGCGGAACTTCTGCAGCAGCTCGTCGAGGGACAGCTCCGGGTCGACATCGCTGCGCAACACAACGGTATTGACGAACATGCCGATCAGGTCGTCGAGCGCGGCCTCGCCGCGACCAGCGACGGGGGTGCCGATCGCGATATCCCTGGTACCGGAAAGTCGTGCGAGCAGCACGGCCAGGGCGGCGTGCACGACCATGAACAGCGTCGAATTATGTTTCTGAGCAAGCCGGTTCAGCGCAGCATGGGTTTCGGCATCGATGTCGAAGTCGAAGAAATCGCCCCGGTTGGACATCACCGCGGGCCGGAGCCGATCGGCGGGCAGTTCCAATTGCTCGGGCAGCCCGGCCAATTCATCGCGCCAGAAGGCGATCTGCTTGGCGAGCAGTGACTCCGGATCGTCTTCGGCGCCGAGCACCTCGCGCTGCCAGATCGCGAAGTCCGCGTACTGCACCGCGAGCTGCGGCAGCTGCGGTTGCGCGCCGCGCGCATGATCGGAATAGGCGGCGATCAGGTCGCGGGTGAGCGGTCCCATCGAGAAGCCGTCGGCGGCGATGTGGTGCACGATGCAGACCAGCACGTGCTCGGATTCGCTCAGCCGGAACACCCGGAGCCGGATCGGCGGCGCGAGGGCAACATCGAATCCGGAGACCGCCACACCGATGACGAGTTCGGCCAGCTCCGCCGTAGTGGTCGGCACGACGTCGAGTTCCGGCACGGCGCGAGCATCGTCGATCGGCAGCACGACCTGCGTGCCCTCGCCATCGATCTCCGGATACACCGTCCGCAGCACCTCGTGGCGGGCGACCAGGTCACGCGCGGCGGCCCGCAGTGCGTCGATATCGAGCGCACCCGACAACCGCACCGCGAGCGGAATGTTGTTGACACCGCTGGCCGTATCGAACCGGTTGAGGAACCACATCCGTTGCTGCGCATACGACAGCGGAATCCGCTCCGGACGCACTCGGGCCTGCAACGCTGGTCCGGTACCTGCTCCGGCCTCTTCCTCCACCCGTGCGGCGAGCGCCTCGACGGTGGACGCCTCGAACATCAACCGCACCGGCACCCGCACGTCGAGCGCGCTACCGATGCGCGCCGCGGCCTGGGTGGCCAGCAGCGAGTTACCGCCGAGCTCGAAGAAGTTGTCGTCGGCACCGACCCGGGCGTCCGGCGCGTCGGGTGTCAGCAGCGCGGCGAACACCTCGGCGACAACCTGTTCGGTCCTGGTGGTCGGCGCTCGGAACTCGCGCGCGGCGAACACCGGCTCCGGCAGTGCCGCACGATCGAGTTTGCCGACCGGGTTCAGCGGAATCGAGTCGAGCACCATGATCGCCTGGGGAACCATGTAGGCGGGCAGCGTTTCCCCGACATGCGCGGCGAGTGCCGCGGTATCCACCCCGACCCGGTTCCCGCTCGCATCCGCCCGCGGCAGCACGTAGGACACCAGCGCGGTCACACCGGACGGCAGCGTGCGCCCCAACGTCGCCGCGAAGTCGACATCCGGGTGATTGCTCAGCGCGCTGTCGATCTCACCGAGCTCGATGCGAAGACCACGGATCTTCACCTGGAAGTCGGAGCGGCCCAAATGCTCGATATCACCGGACTCGGTGCGGCGCACTACATCGCCGGTGCGATACAACCGCGCCCCCGGATCGCCCGCCTCGATACCGAACGGGCTGGCCACGAACCGCTCCGCGGTCAACCCGGGCCGCCCGAGATAGCCCTGGGTGAGGCCAGGACCTGCCACATACAATTCGCCGGTCACACCGACCGGGACCGGACGCATCCGCCCATCCAGAATGAAGGCGCCGATGCTGGTGGCCAGGGTCTTACCGATCGTGATCGGATCACCGACGCTCAGTGGGTCGGAGGCGGTCATGATGACGGTGGTCTCGGTCGGGCCGTAGAAGTTGTACACCTTGCGGCCGTCGCGAACCCAGCGCCCGATCAGCTCGGGCAGCAAGCGCTCGCCACCGATCACCAGGGACCGCAGATCGTCCAACCCGGTGGGATCGACCGAATCCAACGCGCCCGGTGTGATCATCACGTGCGTGACCCGTTCGCGGCGCAACAGCTCGGCGAGCTCGGCCCCACCGAACACGCCCGGTGGCGCGACCACCAGCGTCGCTCCGCTGGTGAACGCCATGAAGAACTCCATGATGGAGAAGTCGAAGCTCGGCGAGCTCACATGCAGCACACGGGCGTCGGCGGTGACCTCGAGCTTCTCGCGGACGCCCGCGACGGCGGACAGCCCGGTGTGGGTGACCGCGACGCCCTTCGGCCGACCGGTGGAGCCAGAGGTATAGATGATGTAGGCGAGGTGCTGTTCGGTGAGTGTGCCGATGCGGTCGGCGTAGGAGATGGGATGCGCTTGTCGGCCCGCGATGCGGTCGGCCTGCACGTCATCGTCCAGTGCGATCCATTCGATCGACGTCCCCAGCGCATCCTGGTGCGCCGTGGTGGTCAAACCAAGGCTCGCGCCGGAGTCCGACAGGATGTATTCGATGCGATCCGGCGGATAGGAAGAATCGACCGGCACGAATGCCGCGCCCGTCTTCGCGATTGCCCACATCGACACAATCGAATCGACCGAGCGGGTGATGCCGACGGCAACGAAGTTTCCAGGGCCGACACCGCGGTCGATCAGCTCACGTGCGAGCCGGGACGAGGTCTCGTCCAACTCGCGGTAGCTGAGTTCGCGCTGATCGGCCGGGTCACCGGTCGGGTTGAATCGGATCGCCACCGCCTCGGCAGCGGACTCGACCGACGCGGTGAGCAACTGTCCGAATAATGGGGCGCCCGACCGTCGTCGACGGTTTCCGCGCACAGAACGACGAGGACCATCCATTCGAGTACTTTCACCCTTCACATAGAGCACAGCCGCACGACCGCACCAGGCCACCAAGAGACCAAGGACTCGAGGTCCTTGGCGCGCGGCCCGACAATCATATAAGCAACGCACATCACCGAGCCCGGCTCGGGCAGCTACCGGACCGGCAGCGCATCATGCGCGCCGATCGTTGGACTATCGGCCGGAATTCGTCCTGTGTTGCTACCGATACCCAATCCGTGAGCGACTTCACAGCTCCGTGAGCGAATTCACAGCCAACCGCGACGCGTCGCTTGCACTCCGGCCTGAAAACGCGTGCTGGCACCGAGTCGCTCCAGTAATCGGGCGGTCCTGCGCACCACAGTGCGCCGCGACATTCCGAGTCTTCGCGCAATGGTGTCGTCGGTGGCGCCGAGGCCCATCAGGGTCAGGATCGCCTTGTCCTTTTCGTCGAGTTCATCGGCCGACGGATTCACCGAGATCGGCGCGGCCAGTGACCACAGCACATCGAAGGTCTTGATCGCCAGGCGCAACGCCGCGGAACCGTTGATGCGCAGGCCCATCGGGTCCGGTCGCCGTTCATCGGCATGCAGCACCAGGCTGGCCCGCTCGTCATCGCTGATGATCAGCTTGAACGGTGGTTCGGGCAGCGTGCGCGCCTGTGCCCCACTGGCATTGGTGGACAGCGCGTGCCGCAGCCGTTCCGGGTCCTGATAAATGGTGTCCTGGTACAGGGTTTGGTAGCGGATGCCCGCACCGATCCTGGCCCGCTTCAGCTGGAAGAGCCGCTGCTCGCGTTCGATATCGCTGAGATAGGGGCCGCGCTCGATCACCTTGACGCTGCTGCGCGCCGCGGTCTGCATCTCCTCGAAGTCGGCCAGCATCTCGAGCCGCTCGAATACCGGCACTACGGAGCCGTTGGCGCGCGGCGAGCGGCGCACCGATCGGAAGGTCTCGCTGAGTCGCGATGCGGCGGCGTGCATGTGGTTGATGTCCCGCTGCCTGCGTCGAGCCTCGGCCTCCGACAGCGACTCCGGGGCGTGCGCATCCCACAGCAGCTGGCCGTCGGGACCGACAAGGCATTCCGCGGCGTCGAGGTCGAGCAGTACTTTCAGTAGTGCCTCGGCCACATCGACTGGCAGACCTAAATATCCGGCGATATCGGACAGGCTCGATCGCGGATGATGCACCAGCACGGCGTAGGTGCGGCCGTGCGGTGATCCAGGCTCGAAGATGTCGCCAAGCTCGGTCACCGCCAGAGCCTAACGACCGATTGGTGTTCGCGTGAGGCTTGCGATCCGCCGAACATCAAGCCGGGCAACAATAATCAGTGCGCCGACGGGCCCCACTGCAGGGGAACACCTTTGGAGGCCAGGTAGGGCATCGGGTCGATCTTGCTTCCCGCTTGGTCCCAGATCTCCAGGTGCAGGTGCGGACCGGTCGAGTTGCCGCGGTTGCCGACGGTGGCGATGACATCGCCCGCGTTGACCCGCTGCCCCTCGCGCACCAGCATCTCGTTCACGTGCCCGTAGACCGCGACGGTGCCGTCGTCCTGCTGCACGCGGACCCACAGGCCGAAGCCCGACGCCGGGCCGGCCTCGATGACGGTGCCGTTGCTCACCGAGTGAATCGGAGCGCCGAGCTGATCGGCGAAGTCGAGGCCGTAGTGGAACTCGCCCCACCGGCTGCCGTATCCGGAGCTGATCGCACCGGCGACCGGGCGAACCGCGGGGGCGGGCGCGAGCTGCTGCTGCGCGCCCTTCAGGATCTGCTCGACCTGGGCCAGCGGGCCCGCGATCTCCGGCGGCAGGTTGCCGATGCCGAACGGGGCGGCGACCGGCGCGGCAATCGGCTTCGCGACCTGCGGCACGGGGAGCGACTCGGCGACGAGAGTCGCGGCGGCCCTGGCCTCCGAGACCGGTTGCGAGCCGGTGCCCTTGAAACTGATGGGAGTGGAAGCTTCGTCGGCGTCATGGGAGCCGGGCAGCAGCGGTGCTGCGATCGCCGGGGCAACCTGGGTCGCGGTGCCGAGCAGCGCGCTCGCCGCGACCGCAACGCCTGCGGCGACCTTCACCCGCTCGGTCGTGGTCGACTCGGCGCGATGCCGCGTCGGCCGACCCGAAACACCGTCGCCGATGAGGCTCATCACGGTTATGGAACTGGGGCCTACACGATGGTGCGACACAGCTGCGTCCTAGCTTCCGACCTACATTGGTGGTCAACGAATCCCGGGCCGGAACCACACCGTTTGTAACGATCTGGCAACTCCGGACTATGTAACGTTTCGGCATCCGTTGTGACGGGAACTCTACCCCGTCGTGACCATTCCGCAACCTTCTCTCGAGAAATCGCAGGTAGGCCGGGGTCAACCGTCCAGATGAGCGACACTGGGACCGTGATCATCGACGAAATGCGCGTCCCGATCGTGCTGGCCCCGATGGCAGGCGGACCCTCCACTCCCGAGCTGACCGCGGCCGTATCCGCGGCGGGCGGACTCGGCCTGCTGGCCGCCGGCTACCTGAGCGCGGACGACACCGCGGCGCGCCTCGCCGCGACCCGCGAGCTGACCACCGCGCCGTTCGGCGTCAACTTGTTCACTCCCGGACCGCCGACGCCGCCCACCGCCTTCGCCGGCTATCTGGCCGAGCTCGGCGCGACGCACGAGCTCGGCACGCCGAAGTACGACACCGACGACTGGGACGCGAAGCTGGAACTGCTCGTCGCGGCTCCCGTCGCGGTGGTCACCTTCACCTTCGGCTGTCCGACCGCCGCCGAGATCGCCCGACTGCACGCGGCCGGGTCGGAAGCATGGG
Source organism: Nocardia sp. NBC_00403 (assembly GCF_036046055.1). Taxonomy (NCBI): domain Bacteria; kingdom Bacillati; phylum Actinomycetota; class Actinomycetes; order Mycobacteriales; family Nocardiaceae; genus Nocardia; species Nocardia sp. NBC_00403. The sequence continues at coordinate 2,077,591 of NZ_CP107939.1, read as the reverse complement.
TGACGGTCACCTCCGCCGCCGAGGCGCACATCGCGGCCGAGGCAGGGGCCGACGTGCTCATCGCTCAGGGCGCCGAGGCAGGCGGACATCGCGCCACCTTCGTCGACCGGGTCGCCGACGACAACGTCGACCCGCTGGGGCTACTCGCGCTGCTTCAGATCCTCACCACCAGCGTCGAACTCCCGATGGTCGCCGCCGGCGGCATCGGCACCGGCGCGGGGATCGCGGCGACACTGGCCGCGGGCGCGGCCGCCGCCCAGCTCGGCACCGCATTTCTGCGCTGCCCCGAAGCGGGCACCAGCCCGATGCACCGCGCCGCCGTCGACTCCACCACTGCGACCATGCTGACCCGCGCGTTCACCGGTCGCCGGGCTCGCGGCCTGCGCAACCGGTTCCTGGACGAACACACCGCGACGGCGCCGGTTGCCTATCCGGAAATCCACTTCGCCACCGCGCCGCTGCGGGCCGCCGCGAGGGCAGCGGGCAATCCGGAGGAAGTGAATCTGTGGGCCGGTCAGACGCACGCTCTCACCTCTGAGCTACCGGCCCGCGAACTGGTCCACACCCTGGCCTCCGATACGAAAACCGCTCTGAAACGGGCACTTTCACGACGAATCCTGGATTGTTGACAACCACTTTCGATTAGAATGCTTAGGGCATCGCATCCGCCATCCACCTCATCCCCGGAGGAGAGCGCTATGTCCCTCGATGTTCCCACCGCACTACTCGAACGCGCCGAACGTGGCGAGGTCGACGACGCGGAATTCGTCGAATGTGTTCGCAATTCATTGCCCTACGCCTGGGAGGTAGTCAGCCGGGTGGCCGGTGAACTGCACTCCGGCACCGAGGAATACGCCGACAACGTGGTTCCGCCGCCGGACGAAGTGGCGCGCGGTCAACTGCTGCGTGCCATGGCCTCCGACGCGATCCGCGGCGGCTTGGAACGGCACTTCGGCGTGAAACTCGCCTTCCAGAACTGTCACCGAGTCGCGGCCTTCCCGCTGTCCGCGGTCGGCGGCGAGACCTACAGCACGTTCATCGGCACCCGCGCTCAACTGCTCAATCAGAGCCCGGAACTTCGTAACTGCTGATCGGCAGCATCACACAGGCCCGGCGCGGCAATATATTTCGCCCGCGCCGGGCCTGCTGCGGTGAGCTCAGGACAGGGTGGTGATCGTCAGCTCGCCGTCGGCGTACTGGGCACGCAGGCGCTTCTTGTCGAACTTGCCGACACTGGTCTTCGGCACCTCCGCAATGAAGGTCCAGTGTTCCGGCAGTTGCCATTTGGCGAACTTGTCGGCCAGGAATTCGCGCAGCTCCTCCGGCTTGGCCTCGGCATCTTCCCGCAACACGATGGCGACCAGCGGGCGTTCGTCCCACTTCTCGTCCGGGACGCCGATGACCACGGCCTCGGCAACGGCCGGATGACCCACGACCGCGTTCTCCAGGTCCACCGAGGAGATCCACTCGCCGCCGGACTTGATCACGTCCTTGGACCGATCGACCAGCGTGAGGTAGCCGTTCGGGCTGATCTTGCCGACATCGCCGGTGCGCAGCCAACCGTCATCGAACTTGTCCGGATCGACCGATGACCCGTCCGGCGAATAATAGGACGCGGTGATCCAGGGCCCGCGAACCTCCAGCTCACCCAACGCTTCTCCATCATTGGGCACCACGCTGCCGTCATCGGCGACCAGCCGCGCCTGCACGTTCGCCGGGAATCGGCCCTGGGTGAAGCGATAGGCCCACTCCTGCTCACCGGTGGCGCCGGCGGGCGGATGCGCGACGCTGCCGAGCGGCGAGGTTTCGGTCATGCCCCAGGCGTGCAGAATCTTCACGCCGTGCTTTTCCTGGAACGCCCGCATCATCGACGGCGGCACCGCCGAGCCACCGACCACCACCGTTCGCAGATGCGAGATGTCCTGCGGCTTCGCGGCCAGGCCGGCAAGCACGCCACCCCAGATGGTCGGCACGGCGGCGCCGAAGGTGGGCTTTTGCGATGCCATCAGCTCCAGCAGCGGCCCCGGCTGCAGGAAACGGTCGGGCATCAGCACATTCGCCCCGGACATCAGTGCCGCGTAGGGCAGGCCCCACGCGTTGGCGTGGAACAGCGGGACGATGGCGAGCACATCGTCGGCCTCGGTGAAACCCATGCTGTTCGGCGAGCACACCTGCATGGCGTGCAGCCAGTTGGAGCGGTGCGAATACACAACGCCCTTCGGGTCGCCGGTGGTGCCGGAGGTGTAACACATTGCGGCGGCGGATCGTTCGTCGATCACCGGGAAGTCGTAGGAGTCCGACTGCGCGGCGAGCAACTCGGTGTAAGAGTGCACCTGCACCCCGGCGGGCGCCTCCAACGCGGCGGCGTCACCGTTGGCCACGATCACGTGGCGAACCGTCTTCAGGTTCGGCAGGTACTGGGCGAACATCGGCAGCAGCGTGCCATCGACGATGACCACCTGGTCCTCGGCGTGATTGGCCACGTAGACCACCTGCTCGGGGAAGAGCCGGATATTGAGCGCGTGCAGTACCGCCCCCATCGCGGGCACCGCGATGTAGGCGACCATGTGCTCGTTGTTGTTCCACATGAACGTGCCGACACGATCACCGATGCCGATCCCGAACCCGCGCAGCGCATTCGCCAGCCGGGCCGACTCGGCCCCCAGCTCGCGATAGGTCATGGTGCGCACATCGGACCCGGTCCAGGTGGACACGGTGGAATCACCCATGAACGTCGATGCATAGCGCAGCAACGTCGCCAGCGACAACGGCTCGTCCTGCATGGTGCTCAACATCGGAACTCCTCTTCCTTCGGTGGCTGGCCTACCGGCATATCGACCATGAGCCACATCACATCGGCGATGCTACCCAACGGTAGGCCGCACCCGAGGTGGCGCTGGAAAACTTTGTGCCGCCACCTATAGGCGACTGCCATCAGTTTCCCGAGGTCAGCCCGAATGCGCGGGATAGGCGTGGACCAGGGCGGTGTCCAACTTGGGGACCGCGTGGGTGAGGGTGTGCTCGGCGCCGTGCGCCACCCGGTGCGCATCGGCGAGAGAGGTGGATGCAGCGACGTCCAACTCCACATCGGCGTGCAGGCGATGACCGATCCAGCGCATCCGAAGGCTGCGCACACCGAGCACACCCGGCTCGGCAACAAGCGCCTGCTCCGCGGTGGCCACCAAATTCGGTTCCACGCCGTCCATCAAGCGGCGGAACACATCCCGGGCGGCGGTGCGTAGCACCGCGAGGATGGCGACGGTGATCAGCAGTCCGACGACAGGATCGGCCAACGGGAACCCGAGCGCCATCCCGGCAACCCCGAAAAGCACTGCCAGCGAGGTGAATCCATCGGTTCGCGCATGCAGGCCGTCGGCGACAAGCGCGGCCGAACCGATCCGCCGCCCCACCCTGATCCGATACAGCGCCACCGTCTCGTTTCCGAGGAATCCGATCACCCCGGCCGCGGCAACCCACCCGAGATGCTCGATCGGCACCGGATCCAGCAGTCGCCGCACCGCCTCGTACCCGGCGATCAACGCCGACAACGCGATCATGGCGACCACGAACAGGCCCGCGAGATCCTCTGCGCGCCCGAACCCATAGGTATAGCGGCTGGTGGCCGCCCGCCGCCCCAGCGCGAACGCGATCCACAGCGGCACCGCGGTCAACGCGTCGGAAAAGTTGTGAACGGTGTCCGCCGCCAACGCCACCGACCCGGACATCGCAACGATCAGCACCTGCACCAGCGCCGTCGCCCCGAGCACGCCGAGACTGATCTTCACCGCTCGAATGCCGACCGCACTGGCCTCCAACGCATCATCGACGCTGTCGGCGGCGTCATGGCTGTGCGGGGCGAAGATCTCCCGCAGGATGCCCCGTAAGCCGTCCGGGTGATCGTGCTCGTGTCCATGGTCGTGCACATGCTCGTGTCCATGGCCACCGTGTTGTGCACGGTCGTGGTCACGCGCACCGGCCTGGTCATGGTCATGCGCAACGGCCTTGCCATGCCCGTGACCGTGGCCGTTCTCATGGGCATGGCCGTGGTCGTGCACATCGTGGTCGTGCCCGCGGCCCTCTACATGGTCGTGGGCGTGGCCGTGAGCAGGTTCGGAGCCGTGCGGGTGATCGTGGCCGTCCGCAGCACTGTGCATGTGCCCGTTGCCGTCTCGGCCGGCGAGTGGGCTCTGGGCGTGGCCGTATCGGTGCAGCAGGTCGAGTCCGCGCCAGCGGAAACCATTGCGCTCGTGGCTCATTCCGACACCGCCCGATCCCCTGCGGGCAACTCGCGCACCGCCGTGACGCTGCGGTGATGCGGCGGGATACCAGGACCCGCGTGCTCGGCGTTATAGACCGCGTCCATGACCAGTTGCCGGACGTGTTCGTTCTCCAGGCTGTAGAAGATCGTCGTCCCGGCCCGTCGAGTTCGGACCAATCGCGCCATCCGCAGCTTGGACAGGTGCTGGGACACCGACGGCGCGGGCTTCCCGATGTGCCCGGCCAGGTCGTTGACCGATAGCTCGCGATCGACCAGTGCCCACAGCACCTGCACCCGGGTCGCATCGGCCAGCATCCGGAACACCTCGACAACCAGCCCCACCTGATCCTCCGCCAAGGGCGGAGCTAATGGCTCGTTATCTGCATTCATACGCAGATAATAAGCCAGGAACGCGGGCTCCGATACCCCCCGCGTATCCCGACCCCGGATCGGGTCAGCCGCACGCCCGGCCCGGGCCGCCGAGACGGTGGGCCAGCAGAAAATTCATCATGCCGCGCTGCACATCGAGGCCATGGTCGGACTGCATCAGCAGCACCCGTGCAGATAGACCAGCAGCGGTTTCCCGCCGGATCCCGCGGCGGCACGTGCAGGTAGTACCGACGGCCGCCCGCCGCATCGGCGGAGCCGCGATCGAGCACATCCGCCGCGTGCGCGTGTGGCGCACCGACGAGCATCGCGCACCCGAGCAAGGCCGGTATCGCCAACAGTGCTGCCGACGCCTTGCCATGCGCGAACAAGACCCCGTGCAACGCAACGGAATTCACACCCACACGCTACGTGCCGAACCGGAATCTGGCAGTAACCCGGCGTCCGCTCACCACTCCGAGCAGTCGTTCACCTAGCGACGCAGGCGTTGCGTGATTGCGGTCCGCAGGACCGACACCGCACCACGCACCAGCAGGCCCGCCGCGACCAGCGGGGCAAACAGCAGCCACGGCGAGCCCTGGTGGTAGTCGCAGTAGAACCGCAAGGCGCTGCGGTGGTGGCTGCGGATCTTCCGGAACGGGGCCGACCGCATACTGCCGCCTTCGCGGTGGCGAATCTCGACGGTGGGGTCCAGCACGACCCGCCACCCGGCGCGGTGCATGTCGAGTGCCATCTTGGTTTCCTCGAAGTAGAGGAAATAGCGGGTGTCGAACCCACCGACGGCGTCGAACGCCGCACGCCGGAATAGCATGCAGCACCCGGAGATCCAGTCGACATCGCGCACCGCGGTCACCGGCTCACCGAAGTACCGCCGAGTGGCGGGATTGCCTGGCCACACACCGCCCAGCAGCGCATGCGCGACGCCCACCGCGAGCGACGGGAACCGGCGCCCGGTCGGGTAGTGCGTCCCGTCGAGCCGGGTCACCTGCGGTCCGATCATGCCGATCTTGTCGTCAGTGCGAGCGGTTTCGACAAGCGCGGCTATCGAGCCCGGTGCGAGGTGTGTATCGGGGTTGGCGACCAGGATCCATTCGGCATTCGTCGCGGCTGCACCCTGGTTGATTGCGGTGGACAGGCCGACGTTCTCGCGATTGCGGATAACTGTCCCGCCGAACTGCTCGACAAGGCCGGCGCTCCCGTCGGTGGATGTGTTGTCGACACCGACGACATCGACCGTCAGCGGCTCGACTGCCGCCGTCAGCGACGCCAAGAACGGCGGCAGATCCTCTGCGCTCTGGTAGGTAACCAAGACAAGGCCGACGGTCTTCTCATCGCGGCGAGACATGCCGGGCAACCTATCACCTCGGCTGGATCGCCACACCTACGAGCGTGTCGGGCATCAGCAGGTCAAACGCCCGTACGCGACGTGCCGAACCCGAATCGGACAGCAACCGCCGTCATCGGCCCGCCGCGTGACCGGGCCGGCGGAACGGGGCTGCCCGGAGCAGGCCCATGGGGCGGACGGTAGAACAGGTGGCATGGCTGTTGAACGGATGCTGCCGACGCCGGAGGCGCGGGATCTGCTCGAGTTGACTCGCGATATCGCCGACAAGGTGCTCGAGCCCCGGGTGGTCGAGTGTGAGAAGACCGGAACGTTTCCCGACGGGGTCTTCCCCGCGCTCGGCGCGGCGGGGCTGCTGAGCCTGCCGTATCCGGAGGAATTCGGCGGTGGTGGGCAGCCGTACGAGGTGTACCTGCAGGTGCTCGAGGAGTTGGCGAGTCGATGGGCCGCGGTCGCGGTCGCGGTCAGCGTGCACAGCCTGTCGTGCCATCCGCTGTTCGTCTTCGGTACCGACGCACAGAAACAACGGTGGCTGCCCGAGATGCTGTCGGGCGAAACCGTCGGCGCTTACAGCCTTTCCGAAGCGCACGCCGGATCGGATGCGGCCGCGTTGCGGTGCCGGGCCACCGCGGTGGACGGCGGATACCGGATCAACGGCACAAAGGCCTGGATCACCAATGGCGGCCGCGCCGACTTCTACTCGCTGTTCGCCAGGACCGGCGAGGGCTCGCGCGGCATCTCCTGCTTCCTGGTTCCGCGCGACACCGAGGGGCTGAGCTTCGGCAAGCCCGAAGAGAAGATGGGGCTGCGCGGGATTCCGACGACCACCGCCGCCTACGACGACGCCCTGCTGCCCACCGACCGGCTGATCGGCGATGCGGGACAGGGACTTTCGATCGCCTTCAGCGCATTGGACTCGGGCCGCCTCGGCATCTCCGCCGTCGCCGTCGGCCTGGCTCAGCGCGCACTCGACGATGCGGTCGCCTACGCCAAGGAGCGGGCTACGTTCGGCCGCCGCATCATCGACCACCAGGGCCTCGGTTTCGTGCTCGCCGACATGGCCGCCGCGGTCGATTCGGCCCGCGCCACCTACCTCGACGCGGCCCGCCGCCGCGACGCCGGACTCCCCTACTCACGCCAGGCCAGCGTCGCCAAGCTGATCGCCACCGACGCCGCCATGAAGGTCACCACCGATGCCGTCCAGGTCTTCGGCGGCTACGGCTACACCCAGGACTTCCCGGTGGAGCGCTACATGCGCGAGGCCAAGGTCATGCAGATCTTCGAGGGCACCAATCAAATCCAGCGCCTCGTCATCGCCCGCCAACTCGCGGGCAGCTGAGCGCCGCCGAAGTGGCCGAAAATGTCGATTCGACGTCCCGGAATGCCTTCGTACCCGCTGATCGCCCACTTAGGCTCTAGCCATGAAGACGCCGTCCATCATCATTATCGGAGCCGGGTTCGCCGGGCTCGGTATGGCACTCGAGCTGCGCCGGGCCGGGGTGGATGACTTCATCATCCTGGAGCGCGCCGCCGATCTCGGCGGCGTGTGGCGGGAGAACACCTATCCCGGCGCCGCCTGCGACGTGCCTTCACCGCTGTACTCCTGGTCGTTCGAGCCCAAATCCGATTGGCCGCGCCGGTTTTCGGAGCAGCGCGATATCCACGACTACATGCGCGGCGTCGCCGGGAAGCACGACCTGCAGCGCCATATCGAATTCGGCACCGAGGTGACCGATGCCGAGTTCGACGAGCAGACCGGCAGCTGGACCGTCAGCACCGCCGACGGCGCACGCCACACCGCGGAAATCCTCATCCCCGCTGTCGGCCAGCTCTCGCGTCCCGCCATGCCGAATATCCACGGCGCCGATACCTTCACCGGAGCCGCCTTCCACTCCGCCGAGTGGGACCACAGCGTCGACCTCACCGGCAAGCGCGTGGCCTGCATCGGCACCGGAGCCAGTGCGATCCAATACATTCCGCGCATCCAGCCGCAGGTCTCCCACCTCACGCTGTTCCAGCGCTCGGCGGCGTGGGTGCTGCCGAAATTCGACGTCGAGTACAGCGCGGCGCACAAGGCCGTGTTCAAATATCTGCCGCCGACCCGGCTGGCCGAACGATTCGCCATCTGGTCGATCTTCGAGGTGCTCGCGCTGGCACTGACGGATATCCCGGCCATGAGGGCGCCCGTGGTCGCGCTTGCCGACCGGCACCGCGCCAAGCAGGTATCGGACGCCGAACTGCGCGCGAAGCTGACACCCGACTATGCGGCGGGCTGCAAGCGCGGCCTGTTCTCCAACGAGTACTTCCCCGCGCTGACACAGTCGAACGTCGCCGTGGAGACGACAGCGATCGAAGCGATCACCCCGACCGGTATCCGCACCGCGGACGGCGTGGAGCACCCCATCGACGTGATCATCTACGGCACCGGATTCAAGGGAACCGAGTTCCTCGCACCGATGAATATCTACGGCATCGGCGGACGCAAGCTCGCCGACGTCTGGGGTGACGAGGGCGCCCGCGCCTTCCTCGGCCTTTCGGTCCCGCACTTCCCGAACATGTTCATGATGTACGGCCCGAACACCAACGTCGGCTCGGGTTCCATCATCTACATGCTCGAATCCCAGGCCCGCTATATCCGTCAGGTCGTCGAGTACCTCAGCGACCGGCCCGGCCGCTATCTCGCGGCCCGAGCGAACGTCGAGCAGAACTGGGACGGATGGCTGCAACGGCGGCTGAAGGACACCCCGTGGAACTTCTGCTCCAGCTGGTATCGCAACGCCGCGGGCCGCATCACCAACAACTGGCCGGGCGCCACCGCGCTCTATCGGTGGAAGACAAAGAGTTTCGACCTCGCGAATTACGACGAAGCCCAGGCCACCGGCCTGGAGCCGGCGTCGAACTGACCCTGATCCGCGCTCATCTCGCCCGCCGCAAAGCTCAGCTCGGTCTCAGCAAGCCACCAGTAAACTGGGCCTGACTGGACCCTGAGGGCGAAAGGGGCACGAGCGGTGGAGTGGCTACTGATCGTCGTGATCGTCATGCTGACCGTCGTATTTGTCGTCATACGTGCACAGCAGACCAAGCAGCGCGCGGCGACCGAACTCGCGGACGCGTCCGCCGACGCCAGGCAGCTGATCGAACGGCTCGGCGGCCAGGTGTACATCCTGACCGGCAGCAACGACGCGGCGAAGCAGGCGCTAGCGGACGCGTCCGAACGTCAGATCGCCGCAGGCTCGCAGATCGACCAGGCGCGCACACCCGCGCAGGCGCGATTGGCGAAGCAGACCGCGCTCGAGGGTATGTACTACATCCGCGCCGCCCGATCGGCCATGGGCATGGATCCCGGCCCGGCGGTGCCTGCGCTCGATGGACAGGATGTGGCCGGTCAGGTCACCGAAAAGCGAACGGTCGAATACGAAGGCAGAGCGGTCGCGGCATCGCCGAACCCGTCCTCGGATACTCCGAACTACTATCCCGGCGGCCGAGTCGCCGGACGTCCGGTGCCCGCAGGCTGGTATTCCGAGCCGTGGTGGAAGCCCGCATTGATCGGCGGCGCTTGGGGACTCGGCTCGGCACTGCTGTTCTCGTCGCTGTTCTCCGGGATGTCCGGGGTCGGCTACGGCGCGCAAGGCTTCGAAAGTGGTTACGGCGAGGGCTATCAGGACGGGCTCGACGCAGGCGGTAGCGATGCCGCCGGGTACGACTCCGGCAACGATGTGAGCGGCTACGACACCGGCGGTGGAGACCAAGGCGGCTACGACGCGGGTGGAAACGATGCGGGCTGGGGCGGGGATGGCGGGTTCGACGGCGGCGGGTTCGACGGCTTCTGACAACCTGGCATCACACAACCGTGAGTCCTGACAACGGAGCTCGGACAGCTGGCATCTGGTCGCGCCGCCGGACTTCCACCCCACGACAGCCCGTCACACCCCGACGCACCAGCGATTTCGATCCCCCGCCAGCAGTGTTCGGACAGCTGGCCCGGATTGGTCGGGGCCACCCGACTGCCACCGACGACCGGCCCACCGCGCCCCCGACGCGCCAGCGATTCTGAACCTCGTCCCCCAACCCGGTAGACTCCCCGACGTCCACTGATACGCCCTCGTAGCTCAGGGGATAGAGCACCGCTCTCCTAAAGCGGGTGTCGCAGGTTCGAATCCTGCCGAGGGCACAGCATCGGCGCTGGTCAGAGCGCCATTACTTCGGGCTCAGCGGGCCACGCGGAGGGTCTCGCCCACATTTTGCCCACACTCGGCGACGTAGTGCGCATCGAGACGGTCTGCCACACCATCGAGTTCGTCCTCGAAAAGGTGCCCGTAGCGGTCCAAGGTCAGCGATGCCGAGGAGCGCCTGAGCATCCGTTGCACGGACTCGAGGACGCTCCCGCGCGATTGGCCAATGGGGCTGCGGTGTGACGGAGTTCGTGCGGAGTCGGACCGGAGGGCACGCCGGACTCCTGCACCGCGCGGTTCCACCAATCCCGCCGGTCGCCGAATGGTTCGACGGGAATTGACGGACGAACGTGAGATCGAATGTCGGACGGCCGGTTACCAGGACTCGATCAGCGGGACATCATGCTCCTGCCGCTGCCATTCCTCGGTGAGGCGACCGAGTCGGTCCGGGGCGGCGATGCCGCGCACGCCGGCGATCTTGCCGTCACGGATCTCCAGGATCACGACGCCCACGACCCGGTCGTCGAGCGTGGCGAGCATGGCCGGGCAGCCGTTGACCACGACGGCATGGATCGAGGGCGAGCCACCGGCGAGTCTCCGCTTGGCCGGGGACGGTTTGAAGCCGGCCCGCACCGCGCCGGCGATCCGCTCCGGGGTCGAGTACCGGGTCAACTTCTCGGCCAGCCCCAGCCCGGCGCCGTCGGAGATACCGGTCGCGTCGTCGGTCAGCAGCGCCACCAGCCGTTCGGTCCGGCCCGAGGAGGCGGCATCGACGAACGCCTCGACGATTCGGCGCGCGGAGGCATGGTCGATGTCAGTGCCGTTGCCAGCGGCGGCGATTCGACGCCGGGCTCGGTGGATGTGTTGCTGACTGCCGGACTCGGTGATGCCCAGAATCTCGGCTATCTCGGCGTGGCTGTACGCAAAGGCCTCGCGCAGCACGTAAACGGCCCGCTCGACCGGCGACAGACGCTCCATGAGCGTCAGCACCGCCAGGGTCACCGATTCGCGCTGCTCGACGGTGTCGGCCGGGCCCAGCATCGGGTCGCCGTCGAGGAGCGGTTCGGGCATCCAGGCGCCGACCGCGCGTTCGCGCCGCACCTTCGCCGAACGGAGCCGGTCGAGCGCCAGGTTGGTGACGATCTTGGTCAGCCATGCCTCGGGCACCTCGACGTACTCCCGGTCGGCATCCTGCCACCGCAGGAACGCGTCCTGCACCGTGTCCTCGGCGTCGGCGGCCGAGCCGAGCAGACGGTAGGCGAGCGAGGCCAGCCGATTCCGGCTGGCCTCGAAACGCGCCACCGTGGCAGTGTCCATGAGCACGACTCTATGCGGCGACCACGGCGGGCGAGTGCTCTCGGGTAGTGGCCGAACGGTACTTGTGACTCGGCTTTCCGAAGGTCGGGTGGCTCAGGCTCCAGGCGGCAGTGTCGAGGATTTTCGACTTGACGCGCGCGGCCGTTCGGCCACGTAGCGCCCACGACTTCGATCGCGCGTCACCGTCGACCAGCTGGAAGATCCCGTCCTTCCGGCCGAGGCTGATGTGGTTGCCGACATACGACAGCGAGGTCGTCGAGATCTTGCGCCCGGTCCGGTCCCCGATGATCGCGGCCGTCGCCTGCATGCTGGTGCATCCCGCGGAAGCGCAGGACATCGGCAACGGCCGACCGTTCTCGCCGATGACGAAGGCGCTGTCGCCGGCAACGTAGACATCCGGGTGCGAGACCGACCGCATCTGACGGTCGACCGTGATCTGGCCGTTGGTTACCACCTCGAGGCCGCTGGCGGCGGCAATCGGGTGGACGGCGAAGCCGGCGGCCCACACGGTCGCGTCGGAGGCGAAAGTGGTGCCGTCGGCGGCGACCGCCGCCGCCGCCTCGACGCGCTCGATGGTGGTGTGCTCGTGGACAGTGATACCGAACCGGTCGAAGGCATGCAGCAGGTGACGGCGGGCCTTCGCGCCCAGCCAGCCGCCCAGTTCGCCGCTGGTGGCGAGGCTGACCCGAAGTCCTGGGCGGGATTCGGCGATCTCGGTGGCAGCCTCGATCGCGGTCAGATTGCCGCCGACTACCAGCACATTCCCGTCCTCGCCCAGCTCATCCAGGCGTGCGCGCAGCCGCAGCGCGGCCGGCCGCGCTGTCACGTGGAAGGCGTGCTCGGCAACGCCCGCAACGCCGTGGTCGGCGGCGGTGCTGCCGAGCGCGTAGAGGAGGGTGTCGTATTCGAGCCGGTCGATGCCCTCGCCGTCGGCGACTGTGACAGTCCGGTGCTCGACGTCGACGTTGGTTACCCGCGCCAGTCGTAGCCGGATGCCGGTGCCCGCGAACACCTCCGCCAGCGGCCGATGGCGGAGATCCTGCCCGGCGGCGAGCTGATGCAGGCGCAGCCGCTCGACGAAATCGGGTTCGGCGTTGACGACGGTGATCTCGAAGTCGTCGGAGTGGAGTTGGCGGGCCAGGTATCCGGCGGAGAAGGCTCCGGCGTATCCGGCCCCGAGGACGACGATGCGGTGCTTCATGGTTCGCTCCTGTCTGGTTCGCGTGCTCCCTGAACGAGACAGCCCCCGAATTCCTGACAGCATCAACCAGTGACGTGGATCACCCTCGAGGCTCGATCGGCGGACGAACTCCATTCCGAACCACGCCGGCCCGAGCAGGTTCTCGACCTCATCGACGAGTTGCACTCACGAACCGCGCAAGGGGTTTGACCGCACACCGCCCCTAGCAGCACGGGAAACCCCAACGCGAATCCACGAATGCCAGATCTATTGAGCCGAAACCAATCACGCGGACTCGATAGATCTGGCATCTCGCAGGTCAGCGACAGGCCGAATGCCAGATACTTCGAGTCAGGACATCGCCGCCGCGCAAGGACGGCTCTCATGACCACGCCAAGCCGCGAGTAACCTGATAGCTGTGCGGTACGCAGTCCACCCGACCCGGGTACCCAGAAGCCTTCCCTGTCGGGTGATCGCAAAACTTCAGCCGCAGACATGGCGTGTGATCGTGGGCGACGGGATCGGACATCTCGATGGTGGCGTCGAGCAGGACTGGCCGGACGCCGACCTGCCGTTCGAATTCCGCAGACCGAATGCGGTTTTCTTCGTAACCGACCTCGACTGAGCCAGGCCGTTATCGGCGGTCGGACCCGCTCTCAGGGCGTCCGCGTTCGTCCTCTACCCGCTGCCGAATCGCTTCCACCGTGCGCTCTTTCGGGATGCGCTCTGGCCACAGGATCACCGCGACCAGCACGGCCAGAGGCAGCCCGATCACGACGATGAATCCGATGAGGATCCCCCCCTCGCCGATCATCCCGCGTGCCCCCGGCTTGTGGTGGCCTTCGTCGCCGCCCTACCGCGCGGAGTGATCGACCAGCGGGGAGCGTGCGGCGTCGCCAAGATCAGGCCGCGTGATTCGAGCTGACCTATCGCCCGGCCCAGCCGGTGAGCTGCGCTTGCTCGCTGATCTGGGCGGCGGTCAACATGCCACCCGGCGCGAGAACCGCAAGTACCGCCGTTTCGGTTGTCGTGCTGGTACCCATCGGTCCCCCTGGTCGGCTCGGCTGCATTGGTGAGCACCCGCCGCCGGAGTCCGAATTGCACTGCCAGCGGCTCACATCCGGCGGTGCGGATGAGGGAGTCACCCGGCGGCGGGGCCACCTCCAGCGTGTGCCGCGCAGGCATGACGAAGCGACGACCGAACCGGCGTCAATCAACACATATTGGGGGCGACATTCCGGCGTCATTGCATTAGCGTGGCGACATGACCACCCCGAACACAGCCCTTCGTGCGGCGCGCAACGCGCGGAGGATGAGCCAAGACGACCTGGCCCGCGCGCTGCGCGACGTGGGCTGTACGAGCGCAACGAAGCGCCTGGTCCAACGGTGGGAAGCGGGTATCACCCTCAACCCGCGAGCATCGCACGTACGCGCACTGGAGAAGGTGATGGGATTGCCAATCGAGACACTGGGTTTCGGGGCCGTGATGGCTGGCCGGAGCCTATCTGGCGACGACGAGAACGGGCATGTGGTCGACTCCGCTATCGGCCGGGTGTCGCATGAATTGTCCGCTACGGCACCACGACCCAATCCAGGCAACTACTCCGGGATCTGGTTGTCGCGCTACGAGTACTACTCGAGCGGCCGAGACGCCACGTTCACGGCCGTGCACCACGTCGTGATCTTGCAACACGACGACCGCCTGACCGTGCGTAGCCTGCCGGGGTCGGCGGCGTCGTTGCTGGAGATAGACCTGAGCATCGACGGCAACGTGGCAACCGGGACGTGGACCGAGCGCACCGCTGCGCAGGGCTACTACCGGGGCGCGCGCTACCACGGCGCGATACAGCTGCTGATCGAGCTCACCGGCACACGGATGGCCGGAAAGTGGCTGGGCTTCGGCAAGAGCTTCGATATCAACACCGGGCCCTGGGAGCTGGTCCTACAGGACCCGTCGACGTCCAAGGCCAGCATCGAGGCATTCGACCGCCCACCTGAGGTAGCGCAGGACTGAATGGCCGGCTTGACTACACCACCCCCTGACACGACGTCTGCTGGTGTCACACATTCGCCCCTGATAGAGACCATGCCTATGCTGTGCCCACAGCTCCCGAATCCGGGTGATTCGCTCTCCTAAAGCGGGTGTCGCAGGTTCGAATCCTGCCGAGGGCACCAACCTGCTACTGCGTTTCCGCAGCCCAGGGCGGTTTTTTGGCGTCGCGGGTTCGATTCCCCAGGCGCACCATTCGCCGTTCATCACTGTGGGGACAGCGACAGGGCGCGGCGAGCCGAGGCCCGATCGACATGTCCGGAGGCTGGAAATCTGGCAATCCCGTTACACCAGGTAAAACGGGTCAACGACGCCGAACTCTGGTGGCGCCGAGCGGCGGAGTCCGACAACACCGACGCCATGTACAACCTCGCCATCATGCTCGACAGATCCCGACACCTCGACGAAGCCCTCACCTGGTACCGGCGAGCCGCCGAAGCCGACCACACCGACGCGATGCACAACCTCGCGATCGGGACTGCTGCGACCGTGGACAACTCTCCGACACCACCACCTGGTGGCAACGCGCCGGTCACCGACAGGCACAACGCACCAGCGAGAAGCTACGCGCCCCGGTCTCACCAGAACAGTCGCAGTGCAAGCATTGCACCGGAGCTGACCCCAGTTCAGTTGGCGGCACCGGGCCCGGTGCCGCAGCAGCTCGAGGGTTTCGGTGATGGGCGAGACATAAATATACGAACACTGTTGGGCCGGAGCTAGTCTCAGATCATGGTCTTGTGTGCTTGTTGCTGCGGTCGGTGTTCTGGGCACTGCTCTCGGTGCGGGTCCGACAGCCTTTATCGGAGCGCGGGCTGAGAGTCGGCGTCAGGCTGCTCTCAAGCGTGAACAGGCACGAAAAAGAACGAGCGCGAAGAGTGGGAATTGCCGGGCGGCAGAATCGAAACCGACGAGACGCCCGAAGAGTGTGTAGCTCGCGAGATCACCGAAGAGACGCAGTGGCCGGTTACCACGGGGCCGATTCTCGACTCATGGATCTACTACATCAACCAGGTCGAGAAGCATGTGTTCATCGTGACCTACGGCTGCTACCCGGACACCGACGCCGAACCAGTTTTGTCGCACGAACACAAAGGGGTCGGGTTGTTTCGTGAGGACGAGATAGCTGGCTTGAACATGCCAGACGGCTACAAGCGATCCGTCATGACTTGGTTCGCTCAACTCCGGGCAGCGGAGAACGTCCAAAGGGGGTGACGACGGGCGAAGTGCTGGTCGCGATCAGTGAACATAGAGGTGCCGCCGAAGCGTTTGCGGAGGCCATCACGGCAGCAGAGCAGCACCGTTTGCCTCATCAGATTCAGCGGACCATCCGGGCGGCGATCAAGACCGGCATGTGTGAACTGGCCACCGAAGCCGAAGCGGCATTGCAACGAACACGCTGGCTACTAGCACCGCACCGCAGCCCGTAGGCCGTATTCCTCTTCGCAGAAGCTCGGCCTCTTCCGGTCCGGGATCAAATGACGCGAGCCGTCGCGCCTGTCACGGACAACCGACCCTGAGATGACGTAACCGCACCGAGCCACAGAGCGATGCGGGCGCGGCAGCAGGGTGCCGAGGCGGGGGTTCCAGCGCTCAACCGGCCCGGCACGGGGTGGGTAGCGTGCCGGGGTCCTCGGCGCGGATTTCTCTCGCCACGCTCTTGACGTTCTCCTCCACCAATGTGGGGAGCGAGGCGACCGATGGGTAGCCGGGATAGTCGCGCGACAGTTCTGCGGTGATCGAGTTCAGCTTGTCCTCGGTGAGATCCGTGCCGTCGGGAAGCGCGGCGCGCACCAGGTGGCGGAAATGCTCGAGGTAGGTGCGCTGTTCCTCGATGAGTTCGGGGCCGCCGGGCGCGCCGTGGCCTGGATAGATCGTTCGGATGTGTGGGAAACGGGTGCGCAGTCGGTCGAGATCGACGAGCCAGCCGCAGGAATGCCCCTCCAGCAGCGCGGGAGTTGCTTTGTCCGCTACCAGGTCTCCGGCGAAGAGGGCTCGAGTCTTCGGGTCGTAGTAGGCCGTTGCGGTCTCGGTCTCACCGGGTCCGAACTCGGCGGTCTCCAGTGCGGTGCCTGCCGCGTCGATCGTCGCGCCTGGCGCGAAAGTGTGGTCGGGATAGGTTATTTGGAGCGCATAGTCGGAATTGGGGAGTGCGCGGGTGACGTCGTAGAAGTGCAGCGGGTCGGTGCGCATCGAGGTGTCGACGGGTGCGGAGGCATAGACCGGGGCGTTGGGGGATGCCTGATGGAACACTCCGACGCCACCGACGTGGTCGGGGTGGGAGTGGGTGATCAGGACCGCGGCTATGGGCGAGCCGGTCGCCTCGGCGGCAGCCAGTGCCGCGTGGGCGTCGGTCAGTGACCGCTGGGTGTCGACGACGACCAGTCCTTGCGGGGCCTGCCACCAGTAGGTATTGACCGAACCCGGGTTGGCGGAGGCGAATCGGCCGACCACAGGTGCGGACTCCCCCGGCGGGTGCTCGACGGTGGACGAGCAGCCCGCCACACAGAGCAGGGCGAGCAAAGACACTGTCGATCGCTTCATCGGAACGCCTCCGCGTGATCGGTGGCCCAGTCCTCGAAGGTGCGAGGTGGCCGTCCGGTGATCTCCTGCACCGTGGGCACGACAGGCGCATCGTCGAACTCGCCGTCGGCGAAGAACCGGAAGAAGGCATCGACGTACTCGGCCGGGGTGGTCCGGCTCATCTCGACCCTCGCCTCGGCGTCGGACTGTGCCGTCAAACGCAGTGGCCGGTCGAGGATCTGGGCCAGCATCTCCAGACGATCCGCGGGCAGCAGAGCCGCAGGGCCGCTGAGTGCATGACTACGCCCGTATTGCTCACGGCGGGTAAGCACCGCCGCGGCGACGCTCGCGATGTCACGTGGATCGATGGCGGCTATCGGTACTCCGCCGAACGGCGCGCGCACCACATCACCGGCCCGTAGCTGTTCGAGCCACTCGAAGGTGTTGGACATGAAGCCGCTCGGCCGCAGGAACGTCCAGTCGATACCCGATGCGTCGATCGCGGCCTCACCGGTCATGTGCATCTTGACGATGGCATTGTCGGCGTGACCACCCACCACCGATCGCGACGACAGCAACACGACATGCGCGACCCCTGCCGCCCGCGCCTTCGCGAGCACCCCTGGCATATCGCGGAAGCCGCCGAGCAGGAACACTGCCTCGACATCGGCGAGGGCTTCGGACAGGCTGTCCGGTCGGTTCAAATCGCCTTCGACGAACTGGACTTCGTGGCGCTGGGTGGTTTTCCCCGCGTCGCGAACCAATGCGCGTACCGGACGTCTCTGTGCGGCCAACTCCGCGACAAGTGCGCCTCCGACATTGCCGGAGGCACCCGTTACCAAGATCATTATTTCCTTTCGGTCCAAAGCCGTGCGGTACCGATCATGCCTGTTTGGTCGGCAGCACGACGATCTGACGAAGGTTGACGTGCGCGGGGCGGCTGACGGTGTAGGCGATCAGGTCGGCGACGTCGTCGGCGCTGAGTGCCGGTATGGCGATGAACATTCCGTCGAGCTGGTCGGTGAGCTCGGGATTGTCGATGTGGCTGCCCAATTCGGTGTCGGTGAGGCCGGGCTCAATGTTGGTGACGCGGACGTTTCGTGGCCCGAGTTCGGTGCGCAACATCGCTGACAGCTGCGTGATAGCCGCCTTCGTCGCACCGTAGACCGCGTAGTCGGGAAAGGCGACGTGGGCGCCGATCGAGGAGACGTTGACCAGGTCGGCCGGGTGCCCGGCGTCCGCGGCAGTGACGAGGTCGGTGACGAAAGCTCGGATTACGCGCAGCACGCCTGTGATGTTGGTGTCGACCATGCGCGCCCATTCGTCGTCGCGGGCCGCGAGAATCGGATTGGGCAGCATGACGCCAGCGGCGTTGACGACCACACTCGCAGGGCCGAATATCTCGTGTACCCGGGCCGTTGCCGCGGTGACGCTGTCCGGGTCGGTGACGTCGACGGTGACCACCGCCGCCGTACCGCCGTCCGCGGCGATCTTCGCAGCCAGTTCGGTCAGCCGACCGGTGCGCCGTGCCAGCAGTGCGACGCGGGCGCCGGATCGGGCGAGCGTGCGGGCGGTGGCCTCGCCCATGCCGCTTGCCGCTCCGGTAACAACGGCGGTCCGACCGGTGAGGTTGTCGTAACTCATGGGTGGAGTATTTCCCAGCGTGCTGACGAGCGGCTGTCAGTCGCTGTCAGTGCGCTGGCATCAGTCATCCCCTGGAGACGACGACCGGGACCGACAGGCGATCCCCACGGCGGTGGGCCGATCGCGAGTAGGGCGGACACGTCCTTGCCCGTCGGTCACCGATGTCCGATTTCACGGCGCTGACCAGCACAGCAGCGCTAACACTGGTACAACTGTTCAGTGTTGTATGCGGTGCGCTCGACCCTCCAGAATTCATGCGGGTAGCCCTACTCGGCGCGGTCTCCATATTCTCCGCGGACGAGGTGGCCGTGTCCGTCGGAGGTCCGCGAGTCCGCGCATTGCTGGCGATGCTGGCGCTGGATCGGGGCCAGGTGGTCTCGACCAGCAGGCTCATCGACGGAATTTGGGGTGATCGACCGCCCGTCGGATCAGCTAACGCACTGCAGTCGCTGGTCAAACGGCTGCGAGCGGCGATGGCGCCGGCGAATCCGATCGAGACCCGCAGTCTCGGGTATGTGCTGACGATTCCCTCCGATGCCGTCGACGCACCTCGTTTCACCCAGCTCGTCGCCGAAGGGACATGGCACCTGGAGCGTGGCGAGTCCGAACAGGCCGCCGAGCTGATCGATGCTGCGCTGGCATTGTGGCGCGGACCGGCCCTTGCCGATCTGCTGGACTTTGCCGTGTTCGAGTCCGTTGCCGCAGCCCTGACCGCGCAGCGACTGACCGCGATCGAGGCACGAGCGCACGCGTATCTGACCATGGGTCGCGCCGGGGAGCTGATCCAGCAACTGACGCAGGAGGCCGCGGCACATCCCTTCCGAGAGACGCTGTCCGCCGCCCTGGTTCGGACGCTCGCGGCAGCGGGACGCCCCGCCGAGGCGCTGCGAGTGTTCGAACAGACCCGGGACTTGCTCGACCGTGAACTGGCCGCCGACCCGGGGCAGGCGCTGACCGCCGCGCTGCGCGAGATCCATGCCGCACCGCAGCCGACTGTGAGCACACCCTCGCTGCCTGGCCGCTCGACCAGCTTTGTCGGCCGTGACGCCGACGTCGACCGACTCGATCGCATGCTGACATCGAATGCATTGATCACCCTGGTCGGTCCCGGTGGTGCCGGGAAAACCCGGCTGGCCGTGGAGACCGCGACCCGAATCACGACGCGCTGGCCGCATGGCCTGCGGCTGGTCGAACTCGCTTCGGTGACCGACCCGAGCGTGGTGGGCAACGCCATCCTGGCAGCATTGACCGTTTCCGCGAATCGGGACGACGTCGGTTCCGACGCGCTCACCCAGATCTGCTCGGTGCTGGCCGACAAGCGTCTGTTGCTGATCATCGACAACTGCGAACACCTTGCCGTACGCACGGCGCAGCTTGTCGACGGAATCCTGCAGCGTTGTCCCGCGCTGACCATCATGACCACCAGCCGCGAACCGCTCGGCGTTGTCGACGAAACCCTCTTCCCGGTGATGCCGCTGGCACTGCCCGACAGGCAACACACGACCGCGGCGGCCGCTGAATCCGCTGCCGTGCGGCTCTTCATCGATCGCGCCGAAACCGTGCTCCCGGCCTTTTCCCTCACCGACGACAATTGCGCGGCGGTCAGCGGCATCGTTCGCAGACTCGACGGGCTACCGCTTGCCATCGAACTCGCCGCGGCGCGCATCCGCGTATTGTCACCGAGCACGCTTCTCGAGCGGCTCGACGACCGATTCCTGCTGCTCACCAACGGGTATCGCACCGCGGCAACCCGCCACCAGACGCTGCGTGCGGTGGTGGACTGGAGCTGGGATCTGCTGAGCGAAGCCGAGCGCGAATTAGGCAGCAGGCTTTCGGTTTTCGTCGGCGGTGCCACACTGGACGCCGTCGAGCAGGTCTGCGGGGGTGACCTCGATACGCTTGCTTCACTGGTGGACAAGTCGCTCGTCGAGTTCGATGGTGCGCGCTATCGCATGCTGGAAACCATCCGCGCCTATGCCGCAACGGAACTCGCGGCCACGGGCGAGCGTGCGGCGCTGGATCGAGCGCACGCGGATTACATTCTCGACCTGGTCGAGCGGGCCGAGCCGGCACTACGGACCGCACGCCAGCACGAATGGGTCGCCCGACTGAACATCGAACATGACAACTGCGTCGCCGCAGTGGGGTGGGCCGTGGAAACCGTCGACATCGACCGGTCGTTGCGCCTGTACGGCAACCTGATCTGGTACTGGGCACTGTGCGGCTTCCACGCCGAGACAATGCACTGGCGAGAACAAGTGCTCCGACTGGTCGGACAACCGCCACCCGGATCGACTGCCGACTACCTGGCTTGCGCCTTCGCGGACCGCTTGCCGGTGCATTACGACCTTTTTTCGTGGGGCCGAGCAGAAGGTGACTCGGATAGTCTCGACCGGCTCGTGCGGCAGGCTATGACCGAGCAGCGACAGCCACACCCTGCCTTTGTTCTCATGCTCGCGCTGCAATACAGTCGCGGTGGGGATCGGACGCTGCTCGACGAATGCGTTCGATCCACCGACCCCTGGCTCGCGGCCAACGCCCAGGTGCGACGTGGCGTCGAATTGCTCGACGCCGCTCGACACGAGGCCGCGGCGTTCGACCTGGAGAATGCTCTCGTCCGACTTCGAGACATCGGCGAGCCCCGTGGGCTGACCAGGGCGCTGCTGGTCCTTGCCAAGCAGCGCACCAATACGCTCGGGCTACCCGCGGCATCGGCAGCGATGGCGGAAGCGGCGGCACTGACCGCCACCTGGACGAGTGCCGATGAGGTCGTCGGGGTACGCACGTGGCTGGGACAACTACGGGTGTGGCATGGTGACATCGCTGGAGCCGCGGGCGAGATCGCCTGCGCCCGTGTCCGACTCGACGCCACCGTACCCACCTTCACCCGAGCGTGGATGCACGTGGTGGAAGCCGAGATAGCCCGTCGTCGTGGCGAACTCGGCGAGGCGTTGGCGCGCTTCCACGAGGCGCTCCCCATGCTGGCCGCAAGCAGGGCACGGGCGGATCGTCCGGTCGACACCATGGCGACCTTCGTCGAGACCTGGGGCCGGACCGTGTATGCCATTGCGCTGGTCGGCAACGGTGACCGTCACAGCGCCCACACCGAGTTGGCTGCCGCACTGGCACTACAGCAGCTCAGCGGCAATCTGCCTTTACTGTTCGCGATCAGTATGGGCTATGGGTCCGCGGTGCTGGCCGACGGGGACGCGGAACTCGCGGTGACGATTATCGAGGCCCACGACAACCTGTGCTCCGAACACAACCATCGCGGGCCTGGTGCACAGCAGATCATCGACGCCGCGAGAACCCAGCTCGAGCCTGCCACCTACGACCGCGCGCTCGCTGTCGGGCACGCACTCACCGTCGACGACCTTTATGCACTCCTCGCCGAGATCCGAATCCGCCGCCGCGGATTCGCAATGACGACGCGGGCAACGACCGCACCGGACAGTGTGATCCATGTGATACAGCACGAGGGTCCTCGACTGCCTGAGCCATGAGCCGACCGCACGAAGCCGCAAGCTATCGGTCCACCCGACGCAGGTCAGAACATCGCGCCGTTGGCACGAATCGTCTGGCCCGACACCCACGCCGCGCCGTCACCCACCAACCACCCGACGACCGGAGCGATGTCCTCGGGGATACCGAGCCGCCCCCGCGGGCTGTGATGTGTTGCCGCCTCAATGGATTCGGGGGTCTCCGCGCCCCGGTAGAAGTCGTCGTCGATGGGTCCGGGCGCGACCGCGTTGACGGTGATACCACGAGCACCCAACTCCTTGGACGCGGCGAGCACCATGCGCTCGACGGCGGCCTTGGAGCCCGAATACAGGCCGTAGGTGCCGGTCATGATCGCGGTCAGGGTCGTCGAAAGCACCACGTAGCGCCCACCATCGGAAAGATGGCGAGCGGCGGCGCGCAGCGTATTGAACGCACTGCGCGTATTGAGGTTGATGAGATGATCGAAGTCCTCGTCGGTGAATTCCACGAGCGGCTTCTTGATCACCGCACCCGGAGTGTGAATGACGATGTCCAGCTTGCCGTGCTCGGCAACCACCTTCGCGAACAGCGCGTCCACCTCCGACGACGAGGTGGCGTCGGAGCGGACAGCCGCCGCGGTCACGTCGTATTTGGTCAACGTGGCCACCGTCTGCTGCGCGGCATACTCGTTACCGAGGTAGCTGATGACGGTGGTCGCCCCACGGGCGGCGAGGTTCTCAGCGAACGCCGCACCCTGATTTCGGCTCCCGCCGACTACCAACGCGACCTTACCTACCAAATCGCGTGCACCAATGACATCGGACATCGCTCGTTCTTCCCTTCACCACAGCCTTCGGATCAACAGCGCATCGCCGCCGCAGCACACGCTGGTACATCGCGCTGTCAATCGGCTGACACACGCTGACAGTGGTGAACGCGCGCCGAGAGCCGGACCGAGTCGGCACTCGTGCGATGGCCCGTCCGAGTTGAATTCCACACCGCTGGTGCGTAGTTCGCTATTCCACGTTTCAGTCGGAGTCGCGTGTTGTCCGCTCGTTGTCGACGTGTCCCGAGCGGGCCAGGATGAGAACGCTGACCACGAGCACCCAAGTAGGAAACGCCAGCGTGACCCACATGCTGATTTCGCTCCCGATAAGCAGTGTCAGCGCCAGCAGGTAGCTGAGGCCGGCGAGCCACCGGGGCATCAACCTGGTCTTCAACCAAATTGTCGCCAACGAGATCATGAACACGGCGGCCATCCGAAGCGCATACGTCTGGGTCGCCGAAAACACGACCATCTTGCCGAAGCTGACCACCTCGGCATGGGCGGCCGTATCGACGACTCCGGTGTTGCTTGCCACCAGCGCTCCGGCGGTGGCGGTTGCGACGAACATCATCGCCAGAAACAGCAGCCCGCTGCCGAGGAACACCGACAGGAAGAACCGG
This sequence comes from Nocardia sp. NBC_00403, assembly GCF_036046055.1. Classification (NCBI taxonomy): domain Bacteria; kingdom Bacillati; phylum Actinomycetota; class Actinomycetes; order Mycobacteriales; family Nocardiaceae; genus Nocardia; species Nocardia sp. NBC_00403. Next base: position 2,053,795 of record NZ_CP107939.1, on the reverse strand, counting down.
TCTTCGTAGCGCCCGAATCCGTCGCGCACTACGCCGATGAACCACAGGAAGCTGATGCCCGCGAAGGGCATCAGCACGGTCGCTGTCTTGATCGCGGTCTGTGGGCTCTTCATCAACTCAGTCGAATCCCGAACGCCTTCGGGTATTTCGATGCGTATCAAAATCAACGTTGTTCCGAACAACACCGCGAATAAGACTCCAGCCAGTGCGGCGGCTCGCGGCGTTGACAGATTGCGAAAAGTCGAGGCCTGATCCGGGTGCTGCGGCTGCGTTGACATGGCATCATCCTGCCAAACCTGAGCATATTTTGGCGGGTCGACGACTCCGAATAAGTGGGCAAGGGCATTTTCAGCTTCCGGGATCCCCTTGCAGCCTGGACATACGACAGCCGCTCGTTTCCAACCTCACTTTTTGGCTCGCACAGCAAACTGGACACACTCAAATTTGGTGGAGTAGGTCGCGGCAGCGTGGCGATATCGCCGGACACCCGGTCGAAGCGACGTCGATCCACGGGACCGACCAATATCCGTTAGCCGATCCGATTCCCGGTGAACGGCCTCTGTTAGGTCTCTACCAGCAAGTATGACCGCTCGATTCGGGCGACGTCAGCGCATGCATTCACCGCGCATTGCGCTGCGGCCATGCGCCTGGAGGCGTACGCTGATCGGCGCCCGGTTTCCTATAGCGGTATGGAAGGTGGAGCCATGTCGACGACCGATCGTAACTGGAGCAAACCGGCGGCTATGGCCATACCGGCCGAAGGCTATTTCGAGCTGGAGCGGGGCCGATATGGCCCGATCTATCCACGCACGCCCGCCGCATATGGTTTCTCGATCATCGCGAAGGTGAAGCCGGGCCGAGAAGAGGCCGTTCGCGCATACGGCAAGCAGATCGAGGAGGCGGTCGCCGGTAGTCCGGATGTGCTGGCACCACTGCGGCTGCATTATCTGCGATGGGTGCTGTTCGATGTCGGCTCCGGATTGCATTTCCAGTACCAAGGCATCTTCGACACCGATTTCGACAAATACACCGAGGATGCGGTGGCGCTCTTCTCCCAGACCGGCATCACCACCGTTTTCACCAATCTCGAAGGATTCCCCGAAGACTGGAAGGAAAATCCGGACGCATTCGTCAAATTCGTTCGAGAACACCAGTTTCCGAGCTTCCTTGAGTACGGAGAATACCCCTACGTCACCGCTGACGAAATCAAAAAGGCGCTGCGACTCAAAGCGGCGTTCTCCGACATGCTCGACCAGATGCAGTGACCACTACGTCGGCGCTCGAGTTCGACGATATCCAACACATCCTGCTGACGCGCACCCCGGCGATGACAGGCCGCTACGAGTTCCTGTCCTTCGACGATCCTGCCGGGGGCCGGGCCTGGTTGGCCGAGCTGCTGGACCGGGTCGACTCGGCGGCAGACGCGAGCGCCTCGATGGACAGCTCCCAGCGTTGGATCACCCTGGCCTTCACCTGGCGCGGGCTGCGTGCGCTCGGGGTGTCGGAGGAATCGCTCGCCACTTTTCCCGACGAGTTCCGCGAAGGCATGGCCGCCCGCTCCGACATCCTGGGCGACACGGGCGCCAATCACCCGGACAACTGGGAGGGCGGGCTGGCCGGTGACGACCTGCACGCCATCGCGATCTTGTTCGCCCGCAGCGATGCCGAGCACCAAAGGTGCACCGCCGAGCACAACAAGCTCGTCGCCCGCTGTCCGGGTGTGCGGGTGTTGTCGTTCTTGGATTTGAACGCGACGCCTCCGTTCGACCACGCCCATGACCATTTCGGGTTCCGGGACCGGTTGTCCCAACCGGTGATCGAGGGATCCGGTGAAGAACCGACGCCGGGCTCGGGCGCACCGCTGAAACCCGGTGAATTCATCCTGGGCTACCCCGATGAGGAGGGGCCGGTTCATGGGCTGCCGCAACCGGAAGTGTTGTCCCGCAACGGAAGTTACATGGCATACCGACGGCTGCAAGAACACGTCGGTGCGTTTCGGGATCATCTGCGTGCGCATGCCGACACCCCGGACGAGCAGGAACTGCTCGCTGCGAAGTTCATGGGCCGCTGGCGAAGCGGCGCCCCGTTGGTGTTGGCACCCGACCGAGACGATCCACAGCTGGGTGCAGATCCCATGCGGAACAATGACTTCAACTACAAAGAGATGGACCCGCACGGCTACGCGGTACCGCTCGGCTCGCACGCGCGGCGACTCAATCCACGCGACACCGCAGTGAATATGAACCGCCGCAGGATGATTCGTCGCGGAGCCACCTACGGGCCTGCGTTACCCGAGGGCGCACCCGATGACGGGGTGGACCGAGGCATTGCCGCGTTCATCATCTGCGCCAGCCTGGTTCGTCAGTTCGAGTTCGCCCAAAACGTCTGGATCAACGACAAGACGTTCCACGAACTCGATAATGAGCACGACCCCATCTGCGGCGCCCAGGACGGCACCTTGGAGTTCACCATCCCCAAACGGCCTATCCGCACAGTAATCGAGGGGCTGCCCGCCTTCACCACGCTCAGGGGCGGCGCGTACTTCTTCCTGCCCGGTATCGGCGCCCTGCGCTACCTGGCCGCCCTCGACAGTCGAGAGGTGAAATCATGAACACCCGACCGGGGGCGCGCACCTATAACCAGGACCACATCCCACGCCCGCACAACGGGCGCAGACGGATCAGCATCTACTGGACGTGGAGCTACCCGTGGGAGGCCCAACGCGATCCCGCCGAAATGTACAACCGTTTTTCCACGATGACCGAAGTCCGCAACGCACTGTGGCCGGGCTACGAGACCCCCGAATACGACGCAGCGCACTTCCTGCAAGGCATCGCAGGCACACTCGAACTGTTCCACCGCTCGACGCTCGCGTTTCAACGGCTGGCCGGTGCGGCGACCGGCCAGCCCGTGGCGGTGTTCCAGCGCATCGACCAGGCCGGCTACACCTTGCCGATCGACGAACGAATCCTCGACGACACCGACACGCTGATGGTATTCGGGCTCGATCACCTCCTCTCCGAACAGGAAGCCGCGCCCGAAGAGGTCGCCGCGATCCGCGAATGGCTGGAACGCGAAGGCACCTGCCTGTTATTGGCACCGCACCACGACGTCGGCTTCACCGACGACTACACCCAGCGACAAACCGAATACCAGCATCACGGCGACCCGCTGGTGCCCCGTCAGCAGCGATTCGGCCAATACACACGCTCGCTGATGAAGGCGCTCGACGTGCCGGTGCACAACAAGTGGGGCCTACGCCCCGCGGTCGTCGACGGCACCGACGAGATCGCCCCCCTCACCGGGTTCCGCGATCTGGACACGGCCCAATTGCTCGACAACGTCACCACATTCAACTTCCACCCCCACTTGCCGCACTACGAGCTCACGATGCCCGAAAGCGACTCGCTCCGAGTCCTGGGACGCCAGCGCGTCGACCCCACCCGGCCCCATCCCTTCACCGCCGCCGGAAACGCGGAATTCAACGCGCTGATCTGGATGCCACCCACCGGCCCGCGTGCAGGCGACATCGTGCTCCTCGACTCCACCAACTTCACCACACTGTTCGGTGGCACCGACAGCCTCGAAAACCTCTGGCACAACCTGGCCACCATGAAATGACCGCAAGCACTCGGCCGTGCCGTACATAGTGTGTCGATCCATCTCGGAGAAGTCGCAGACCCCGAAACCTTCACCTCCCATTCGCGGACCCACACCTGGCCGATCATGTCCGGGTTGCGCGAGCCGGGAGCAACCGCCGCGCGGCCGTACCGGCACTCGATGCTCCCGCTCGAACCTTGGAATTCGGAGGTTTCTTAGCGATATCTCAACGGCCGAACCCGCTTTCCGACGCCTACGCTCGGAATATCGGAAAGAGGCAGTGATGAATAACCAACGCATGGTGCTGCTCGCCGCCGAATCGGGAGATCTCCCCAACTACAGCACGAGCGCGGTCATGATCGGCACCACGATCCTGTTGATGATCATCGTCGTGATCGCCGCCTACGTGATCCACAGTGGACGGCGAGGCTGACACCCGGCGCTTTGTGAGCATTGCTCTTCAACAAGAGCGATGCTCTTCAAATAATCGCCAGATGTCAAGAGCAATGCCCACAGAGGGCGATCGGCACCGATATTTGTGAAACCCTGATCCTGCTCAGACGACGAAGCCGGATCAGTCGATCAGTCGAGGACATTCGCCGAGTGACATAGCGTCTGCACCCGGAAGCTGCGACCGCCGAACACCAGCTCAGCCCGGGTCAGTAGCGAAGACTCTCCGGTGGTGTGGTGTGGCGAACGCTGATCCAGACCATGGTGGGCACTGTCGAGTACGAACATCGCCCGCCGGACTCGGCCAACCGAACTACGATCGCCGATCTGCCGTCGACTTGGACTTCGACTTGGACTTCGACTTGGACTTCGGCCAGCGAGCCGCGCACACGACGAAACCCGGCATAGTCGGTTCGGACCGCCGCGCCGGTCTGTGCGGTTCAGCGCCTACGGACGCACGAACTCGCCGTCCACACACCGGCCGCGAAGGCTTCCCACTCGCTGGGCGTGCAGGAAGGCGCGGGCCCATTTGCCTGTAAACCCTATGCCCCCACCATGTTTCACCGCTTCACCACAATCCGGACGTGGACCTCAGCGTATTCCGGCCCCAGTCTGCGACTCGACTGCGCCGCGTGCCCGATCGCGAGCCTGATCGTCATCCAGGACAGTCAGCGCGAGCACTACTCCGACGCCGCCACCGAAACACTCGGCGACACAGAGTGGCTTCAGCGCCTCTCGGACGAGCGGCTACACCTCGAACGCAATATTCAAAGCGCGAGCGCGACTTGTATCATCAAACAGCGCAATGTATTTGGCTGCATCCAGTATCGAAACCTCTAGGAAATGCCCAACCGGCACCTCAGGTCCGACGATGCGAACCGGGGTCGATCAGACCTGGCCGTCACGGGCCGAAAACCATGACCGGAATCAAGATTCCCAGTGCCCTATGTTCCACTGCGGCAACGTCACTGGTCGCTCGAGGACCCGGCGGGTGCGCGCAATGGGACGCAGCTTTCACTTCGCACCGATCTGGCCGCCCAGTACCACGCCGTGCTGGGCGGCGGGTTCGCAGACTGCGAGCCTGCTGGTTCCTCGACGACCGGCTACGAGCATGCTCGGGGCATCGAACGCCGCATCCAGGGCAGTCGACTGTTCGAACGATCCATACGAGTCGGTCCTCGATGGACCGAATACCGCGCCGACGAACTCGGCTTTGCCGCGGTCTGCTCGATCGGGCTGGATGCCGGCGGGTAGAGCGCAAGCGCGCCGGTCGTACGAGCAGGGAGAGGGAGGAGTTGCCGCGAAAGCCATGTCGTCCATCACAGCCTCGACTCACAATTCGGGTGGATTCGGGTGCGGCACATATGGACGGTGGGCCGGTGGGCGCATTGACAGGCGGCGGTCACAACCTGCGAGCACCCGCCAGCGGCATCGACGAGACCGGCGACGTGATCACTCCGGTGCCGTAGGTCGATGCGTGGATGACTTCGCCGTCACCGGCGTAGAGGGCAGAGTGGTTGCCGCCGTAGTACGACACCAAATCGCCCGGTTGCAGGTCGTCCAGCGATACCGGCGTTCCGGCGGCGAGCTGCCCGTAGCTGGTGCGCGGCACGTCCACGCCGGCCTGCCCGTAGGACCACTGCACCAGACCTGAGCAGTCGAAGGCGCCGGGGCCGACCGCGCCGTAGGAGTAGGCGGAGCCGAGCTTGGTTCGGGCGGCGTCGACGGCGACCTGGCCGGTGGTTTTCGGCGGCTTCACTACAGCGGGAGCGGTCTGCGCCGGAGGAGCCATTCCGAGAAGGTTGGTAAGGAATGGAACGTCGATTCGAGGAAGGCCGTTGGGGAATAGGAGTTCCATTCCCGGAATGGTCGCAGGCACCGGAATCGTCGCAGGTACCGGAATGGTCGCAGGCGCCGGAAGCTGCGCACCCGGAACAGCCAAGGGCGCCGAAAGCTCGAACGCTGGGGCACCGGCGGGTGTCGCAGGCTCAATTCCCGGAGCGGCGGCGAGTGCAGCAAGCTCGATTTCAGGAAATGCGGCGGGGGCAAGAAACTCTATTCCGGCAAAATTGGAACCGATCGGAGCTTCCGATTCCGGCAATATGGCGTTGTGCCGGAAACCGGCTCCGGCAGTATCGGAGCCCATCGGGGCTTCCAATTTCTGCAGTATGGCGTTCTGCCGGAAATCGATTCCGACAATATCCGCGGGGATCGAAATATCGTCGGGAACCTCGAACGTTCCCACGCTCGGAATCGTCACCGGCTGAGCCGATGCCTGAGCGGAGTTCAGCAATGTTGCAAGGAAGGCGATAACCCCCGCAGCAAGCGCCAAGAAAACAACGCGCCGCAGGGAGCGAAGATATCGGACGTCTGTCGTTGATGCCATGATCCGGTCCTCCGATTTTCATATCGACTGCCGATGGTGGGCCTTACGACGCCGTATTTCATGGCGTGTAGGGCTTCACCAAGACCTCGAACTGATTCGAATACCATCACGGTGATCTGTTAATCCAGCGGATCCGATCCGAGCGTCTACCTTTCGGCACATATTGCACCACGTAAAGGGCGACACACTTGCATTTCGATAACGAAACAATAACTAATTCCGAAGGGCACAGCGCACTGATTCTAAGTTCATATGCCGCATAGCATTTTCGACCCCGGTTATACAAAGTGCCCCGCAGCGGAAATCCATTCCACTGCGGGGCACCATCGACCGTAGATCTCAGGCGGTGATCTGCTCCTCGATCTGTTCCGCGATCGTGCGGAGCTTCGCCGCGAATTCGCGCGCCGCGACCGGATCACCACTCGAGCCCTTGACGACTCGCCGGGTCAGCGCGACGAGCCGCGATTCCATCGCGGTGAAGATGTCCGCCGCCCGGTCGTGCGAGTCATCCGGCAATTCACCACGCAGCCACGCCTGGAGTCGCTCGACCACCACGGCTTCGTCGTAACGCTCGGGAAGGAGCGCGACCGCTTCCCGGAGCTTGCCCGCAGTGACCTTCACATCGGCGCCACCAGCGACCGTGGTGTATATGGTGATCGCCGCGTCTTCGCCGTATTCGGCAGCCACCGGCAGCAATTCGCGAACCTGGCCCTCGTTGATGGTCGGCGCCAGTGGGTGCAGCCGGGCCGCAAGTGGCCAAGCTCGAATGAGCTTGTGGGCGTATGACCGCTGCATATCCCACCGCTGTTCCACGTACTCGTCGAATGTTTCGTGATTGTCGCGGTACAGCCGCCCGTCGCGCACAATCTGCAGAGCCCGCCCGGCGGCCCAGAATGCGATGCGCAGTGTGTCGATCGACGACTCGCACAATGTCAGCTGCGACCGCTCCCGCTCGCTCAGCGGGCCATCACCGGCGACGGGTACCGGCATGGTCAAGACATTCAGACCCGGGGCCTTCTCCGGGAGCGGCTCCGGGAGCGGCTCCGTGGGCGCGTCGGACGCGGCGCCCACCGAGGTGACCGTCTCGATAGCACCCCGACGCCGCCATTCGGCGTCGCGCAGCGGCGACACCGGTGGAGTGTGCTCAGCACCGTCGGCCAGCGGATTGAGGCCGCCTATCGAACCCTTCCTACGTTGGGGAGGCATCAGGCCGGCACCTCCACTGCGACCCGATATGAGCTCACCAGCTCGTCGCCCACCTGCCGATACTCTCCCAAATCTTCGATCGGGTTCTCGGCGCCTTCGCCGACCTCCCCGTCGGCTGCCTCTCGATACCATTTCCAAGAGCTCAAATAGGTTTGGAATACGTCGTATCCAGCACTCTCCAAATTCCCCCGTTGCGTCCGGTATTCGGTCGAGACATTCACGCCATTCTTCATCGTCACCGGAACCTTGGTCATCAGGACTCGCACCCGAATCTCCCGACTACTTTCGGACGCCGCCTCCTCGGCAGCCCTATATGTACTCGGCACTCGTTTGACTTCAGAGGGGCTCACACTCGTCAGCAGCAGGAGCTCATCGCTTGCCGGGATGGCGGCTTTGAAGATCTCGGCCGACTCACCCCCGGCATCCACGATGATGACATCGAAATTCGCGGCATTGTCGGTAATGCAATCGTTGACGTGCCTGGACGGGAAGGCGATCAACTCGAACGGGACCTCGATTTCCCCCCTGATCAGCCGTCGATGCCACGAGTACCCGGTTTGACTGAGCGGGTCGGCATCGATTACCAGCACCCGCAGTCCGTGAATCGAAGCGAAGTAACTTGCCAAGAAAAACGCTGATGTCGTCTTGCCGACACCACCCTTGAGATTCCCCAGTGTAATAACCAGAGGTTCGGGCAGATCGAGTGCCGCAACAGAATTCGTCATGGACGGTCCTCCGAGGGTGAGGAGTAAATTACTGTGCGGGGCAAGTTTCGCACAGCGCCAGCGAATTACAGCTGATTGCGGCGTCCTATTTCTCGGGCGTGGCGCAATCCGAATGTGTCCAATTGGACACATTGCGTCCGGCGGACGCAATTTTCGTTCTTCGTAGACTCCACCCCGCCCGGCCCGGCGCCGGTCGGCGACTCCCGGCACGGCGGCCTGCCGGTTGTGACCACCAATTCATTGCCAGAACGAGGGCGTCAACCCGTATCGGTCGAAGACCTTCACGACGGCAGCCCGGAGTTCGGCGGCCGTCAGCGGAGTGCCCGGATGCAGGACCGAATCCGTGTGGTGACCTCGCCGTTCACCTGCGCCATAATCCACGTCAGCACCCCGCCGGATGCGAGTGTGGCGGTGTAGTCACGGGTGGAATGGCCGAACCAGCCCGGTACAAATCGCGGTGGCGGGCGCACCGTCGATACAGGCCGCCCGTGGGTCGATCTCCGGTACCACCGACAACAACTCGGTGCCCACGAAATCCGCCGGGCGGCGCACGAGCCCGGCGAATACGCGGTGGGTAGCCGCGATGAAGACCGGCCACATCTTCTCGTTGCGCCGAGTGATGTCGGCGACGGTCCCGAAGGCCCGCCGTGAAAGCGTGCGGAGTAACTCATCGGGCGCGGGCCGTGCGTGATCGGACACCCAGGAGGTGTCACGCCCGCAGCGACGCGCTCGCCACCCAACAGACGCCTGCCCCGATGCGGCTACGGGTCCCAGGGGTCGAGGCCGCCGTTGGGTTCCAAGTGGTCGAGGTTGGAGACTCTCTTGACCGACGCCATCAGCCGAGCACGGTTGAGATCGGAGGGGTTGGCGAGGTACTCGTGCGCCGCCTCCTGATGCAGCGTCGCCACCTTGTTCCCGATAGCCCAGCGGGTGTCTCGCCCGACCTTGTTCCATTCTTCGGGTGTGATCGCGGCGCGCAGCGCCTTGTCCGAATCCCAGTGTTGTTCAACGGTTCTGACAAAATTGTGGTCGATCACAGCGCCCGGCGCCGGCTCGTTGACGTGCCTGGCGAAGCTGTCCGCCGACACCACAGCCTGGGCGGCGAAGGACATATGCGCCTCGTCGCCGACATGATTCTGCACCGCTCGCGCGGCGGCGACGGCTTTCTGCAGAGGCGCGAACCCGTAGGGGTTCTGCGACATACTCGATTTCTGGGCGCTCGATGCGCGCATGGCGCTGCTGACCATGCCGTGACTCGCTCCAGCGGCCAACAGCGCAGCAGGCAACTGCGCGCCGGGAATCTTGCTGTCCTCCAAGTTCTTCAACGCTTTTGCGACCGCCAGCTCCGTATTGATACCCTCCGACTTGCTGGTTCCCGCGACTATCGACTTCCAGTTGTCTCGAGCCAACTGGTTCCAGGTGTGCGATTCCTGCCGTTTGGGTGCGACGTTGATGTTGGTACGGTCAACGTCTTTACGCCCGCGCGCGAGCGGGTTCAATGGACTACCGACGCCTCCGGCGAGCCACGCGGTGATCGGCGAGCTGTTGATGGTATTGAGGGCGGCAAGGCTCGCTACCGTTCCCACTCCACTCTTCGCGCTCGCACGGCTGCTCCCCATACCAAGGGCGGCGGCGCCGCTGGTGGATCTGGTCTGGCCGCCTTGTATCGCCAGAGCAAATCGGTTGGCGATCCATTCATTGCCACTGTCGAGGCTGCGGCTGAGTCGCTTCAATTGGGAGATGGCGACGATCTCGGCCGCGCCCGCGATGATGATCACTGCCATGACCTGCCCCTGCGCCTGCCGAAACAGGTTACCCAGGAACAGGACATATACCCCGAGGAAAACAGTGAAGGCGGTCATCCTGGCCGCCGCGACGAAGCTGTCCACGATATTGCGGACCAGGAACGTCTGCGTCGGCCCGTAGACGAAACCACCTGCGGCGAAACCGAAGATCGACATGAAAGCGTGGTAGAGCGCATCCAGCGCGGCCTTGATGACTTTGATCGCCAGATACGCCGCGAACATCAACAGAATCCCGGCGCAGATCAACAGCATCAGCCCGGTGCCGACCTGACCCATGGTCGGGTTGTCGGCCTTGGCATAGGCCGCGGTGTCTCCGCACGCCTTCATGCCGTTCTTGATCCGCTCGTCGTCGCCGGAAGCGACACCGGCCGACCAAGCCGATCGGCATGCCGGACGCTCGTCGACCACATGCCCGAAATTCCACACCTGCAACGGACGCCGCGCGAAATTGTCCGCGAGGTCCCCCTGCATCGTTGCAACCAATTGCGTCGGGTTCGGATGGTTGTTGCCGTTCAAACCTGCTGCGACCGAGATACCGACGTTTCGCCCCTGTGCAAGTAACCCGTCCGAGGACAACACATCCGCAAGCGGATCGGAAAGGACCACCGGTCCGAGTATCGCTACTGCGACCATGGTGACAACCTGCACAGTTGCCTTGGAGTGATAGCCGCGGACGATGAACCAGCCCACGAAGAACGCGCCGATCGCCGCCGCCGTCACCAGCATCATCGGCGTCGCGATCTGGCCGGTCAACGCGTCGGCGACGCCGCGCAATGCCGAGCCGAACATATCCAGCCATCGAAAGCTCAACGCGAACCCGATCAACCAGATCGCCGTGGTCACGATGGCCATGTAGCCGATGAACTCCAGGCCGAGAATGGCCCACAGAATCGTGGCACCCGCGTTGAACGGGCCACCATGGTTGGTACTGAACTGGTAGCCGGCCAGCGGAACACCGGACGAGTCACGGATTTTCATCCAGCTCAGTCCATCGATCTCCGAGACTCCCGGCGACGCGCTCGCCGCCTCGTTCTGCGCGGTGGCCACGGCTCCGACGGCGCCCGGAAATACAATAAAGACACAAAACATCAGCCCGAACCACGCCACTCTTCGCCGCCACACTCCGCGATCGAAGGTAAATAGCAAGCACCGAAGTCCGGCAAACGCACGGCGAAAAATGTCGTTGAGAGATCGTGTCTGCTGTCCGACTCCCGAGCGAGGCACAGGTAAACCCTAAACCGGGGTCCACGATTGTAATAGGCAATGTTGCAAGACATCCGTGTGAACACACGGTGATGCCCGGAGAGCATCGAGGTAAAGCCGCTGGTGCGCTGCGTGGGCTGGGTCACATCGATGAAATCGCCTCTGCTGCTATATGTTCCGCTACAGCGACGGGCGTCACAAGGCTGACACGGAACCGGCGGCGTCATCGAGGTTGCGGCCGTTGAGGTTCCGGCAGCGAAGGGGTTGGACCGGGCCATTGCGGACGTTGGTTGTGTGTTGGATTGCGCTGTGGGCGTTGATAAATGGACCCGACGTCGGTTGAGGCACCGCCTGAGGCCGCCACAGGCGCGTTGAGGCCATCCGCGCGCCGGAACTCGTGAGTCGCACGTATTTGGTGGCAAAACAATTTGGCCCGAAATGACATAATTCTATTAATGCAGCCCAGCAATAGCGAAATTGTTCTGCACACGTCATTCCCACACCCAGGAATGCCCTATCATCATTGAGCCGATCAGAACCGATGTGCACGACATCGTAATAGCCGTGGGGGCTTCGGCAACGTGAAAGGTGCGTTCGTGAGAATCAATCCATGCCAAGGCTTCATCGATGTGAAAGATATCATTGTTGTCGAGCTCGGGAGGGCCTGCGATGTCGTTGGCCGCCGTTACAAGTTTTCGAGAATTGCAATCAGCCGGTTCGAAACACCGTGGCGTGCGATCTGGAGTGCCGTGGCGAAATCAACGCCGACCAAGGCCTGGCATGGCGGTCGCCCTCGAATCGAAAACCTGCCACGACGAGCATCGGCACTCAACTCTCGCATACCGACGCCGCTCATCCGCGCGTCATGAAGAGGTTTCAGGTCACCGAAGCAACAGTTTCGGACCTGGACGACATCGTCCGAGTGCTTCTCGAAGGTTGTCGTGCGGCCTATGGAATTCTCAATTGCACCAAGAAGGACCTCGGGGTCGAGGTACTCATCGCGGATATGGCCACCCGTAAGCCGGCGTACTTCCTGGAACGGCTCTCCGACCCCGGTGTGAAGTTCTTTGTCCACCGGACACCGGAGGGAGTCGTCAACGGCTTCATAGAAGCGGGATTCCGACCGGACGGCAGTGGTCAGCTGTATGCCTGGCATCTGTCACCCGAATTGCATCGCACGGGTGTTGCTCGCACCCTCATGCGCACCGCACTCGAGTACTTCGGTGACGTTGCCGTGCACTCCAACACAACAATCGGCACCAAGGCCTACGGCGCACATCGAAACCTCGGATTCACCCCGATCGGGATGGCAGGGCCGACTCCGCCGCCGATGGTAGCGGCCGGGCTCGTAGGCTGGCAGCAGAATATGATAATGAACCGCGAAGTTCGAGCCGCGTTATTGGCGCGCTGGGATCGACTGGATGCACCATCAGCCTGACACCGGCAGCGATTCCCTCGACCAACCCCGGGGGGCCCTGCACCAGGCCACCCGGGGTCTACGCCTATCGGTCCGGACCATGCCGGCACCGTGTCGGCTGCCTGTCGACATGCCGTCGAACCGGCAGCCGAAAGTTTATTGCGGCACAACAGCTTCCCTCGTGACATCGACTCCCATCGGTGGGAACTGGAAATTCCCGGACGAGGCGGCTAGCTCCGCTTTCTGCCAACCGGCGCGCTGTCGAGTGCGGAGGTCAGCATCCCGGCAGCAGCCAGTGCACCGCCGAGCCACATCACCGAGGTGATGCCGGCGCCGTCCGCCGCGAGCCCGCCGACCAGCGCGCCCACCTCGATGCCGGCGTTGAAAACGCGGGCGAGCAAGGCGGATACACCTTCATGGAAGCTCGGGGCGGCGGCGACCATCCAAGTCAGAGTGCTGACGGAGACGCCGGTGTAGGTCAGACCCACACCGCCAACAGTCCGGCGACCAGCGTCGATCCGCCCAGGGTCGGGAGCACGGTCACGGAAGTCGCCAGCACCGTGCCGATCGCGACAAGAGTCGCTCTCGGCGCGCGCAACATAGCTTCCTGCGACGAAATTGCCTACGACACAGGCCATTCTGTACACCAGCAGCAGCACGCCGACCATTTCTGAGCGTGCTCCCGAAACCTCCTCCAACACCGGACGGACGTAGGTGTATGCCGCGAAATGGCCGGCCACGAGGAACGTGATGATGAGCAGACCGGTCCGCAAAGATTCACGCCTGGGCCTCGTCCGGCATCGCAACCACGAGACGGCCAGGGTGCACGCCTTCGGACAGGCCGTCGCCACGGTCGGGTGAGTCAGCACGTCGGATCGATGCGATACCGGCGCCGGACGCATGCTCCAACACGATCTCGACGACTGTCTCGAACACCGCGGTGAAGCACGCCGCTGTCGAATCGAACAGTGCGTAGCAGGTGCGCCGCGAGATCGTGGCACGGGCCATCAGATCGGCGGCCGTGACCAGGTGCAGGCCGGCTTCGGCGCCGGTGTCGAGCCTGGCGACCCGACGCGAAGTGCCCCGACCCCGATGGGTTCAGGGTCGGGGCACTTGACTTTTCAGGCCGGCGTATTGGCGGGGTCGGCGACGGTCGGGGTGCGGTTTTCGCGGCGGGCGCGGCGGGCGTCTTCGAAGAACTCGCGAGAGAACATCGCCGAGAGAACGGCGACACCCGCGCGGTGGACGCGGAATTCGCTGCGCGCGCTGGTGCCGGTGAGGCGAATGACACGGCCTGCGGCGTCCTTCGGGCGGGCGAAGTCCTTGACCCGGCCGCGGCCGGTCCACTGCACACCGGTCTGGTCGATGACGGCGTCGTCGGGGACGAGCAGCTTGACCATCGCGTGGTCGAGGTCGGCACGCACCTCGATATCGCCGGTGATCTGCGGGGAGCGCAGGTCGATGACGAGGCTGCCGTAGCGGGCGGCGACCTCGAAGGTGTTGGCGTCGGTCCAGTTGCCGAGCCGCTTTGCAGTCTCGTGATCGACGTGGATTCGAGTGGCGCCTGCGGTGGGCTTGGTGGTCATTTCGGTGTCCTTTCGAGCGGCTTCGCTGATGAGTTAATAGTGACATAGAGACTAGTTGCTTGGCAACTAGTCTCTATGAATCTAGTTGTCCGAGTCCCACTAGAATGGATGTCATGACAGCATCGATGCAGTTCAAACGGTCTCCACTGGCGATGGCGCTGCTGGGCATCCTGCATCTGGAGCCGATGCACCCCTACGCCATCCAGCGACGGATCAAGGAGTGGGGCAAGGACAAGGTGGTCAACGTCAGCCAGCGCGCCGCGCTCTACAAGACGATCGGCAGATTGCAGGACGCCGGACTGGTCACCGTTCGCGAGACCGGACGCGACCAGCAGTACCCCGAGCGAACCGTCTACGCGATCACCGAAGCGGGCCGCGCGGCCTGTGCCGCCTGGCTGGCCGACATGATCGGCGACCCACGCAACGAATACCCCGAATTCCCTGCGGCACTGTCATTTCTGATGCTGCTCGGCCCGGACGGCGCCCGCATCGAACTGGAACGCCGCGCAAAATCCCTGCGCGCCAAGCTCGCCGAGATGACGGCCGACGCCGAACAAGCCGCCGCCATGGCACTGCCACGCGTGGTGATGCTGGAGGACGAATACCTGCGCGCCGTCACCGAGGCCGAATCACGCTGGCTCGAAGGCGTTATCGCCGACCTGACCGCGGGCACTCTCACATGGTCCTGGGAATCACTCGTCCCGCATCACGACACCCATCTGGAAACGCCTTAGCACCATCCACTTTCGCAGCAACACCGCCGCCAACGACGCCAGCTCGAACAGACCCGCGAAGCCACCGGCTCGGTACCTGGGACCATGCAGCTCCGTCGTGTTGAACAGAACAGTCGGAAGCGCGACCAGCCCAACGGATTCCGCACACGGCCCGCTCAGCATCGACGCCGCAACGTTGTCGCCGGTCGGCTCTTGCGGCAGATCGGACAAAAGATCGCACCGGATCCGCGGTGACCGACCACCATGGATCCCGTGGCAGGACAATTTGTTCCGGTTCCGGACTGGGCAGCATGGGAAAACCAGGACTGCGGAATCGCGATCGCAGATGTCAGCGGTGACGGCACGTCGGATGTCGTCGTTCTCATGGTGGACGACCCGCAAGGACAGAATATCGGGCGCTACCGGGTCGGCACCGGGTTCGCGACCGATGGGTCGGTGCAGGGCTGGGGGCCGTGGCTGGAGGTGCCCGACTGGTTCGGCTGGGAGAACCAGGGCGCCGGAGTCGCCGTCGCGGATCTGAACGGCAACGGCCGAGCCGATCTGGTGGTGTTCGTGGTCGACAATCCGCCGGGCCAGAATCAGGGGTACTACCGCATCGGGCGCGACCTGGCCGCCGACGGAACGGTGACCGGCGGCTGGACACCGTGGCTCGCGGTGAAGGACTGGTACGGCTGGGAGAACCAGGGCGCCGACATCTGCCTCACCAGCATCGACGGGCAGCCGACACTCGTGGTGCTGACAGTCGACAATCCGCCCGGCCAGAATGCGGGGCAGTTCCGGTTGGCCAAGGGGCTGACCGTGGATGGCGCAGTGGACGAGTGGACGCCATGGGTCGCGGTGCCCGATTGGTATGGCTGGGAAAATCAGGGCGCGGGTGTCGCGGCCGTGGACCTGGACGGTGACGGCCGGCCGGAGTTGATCGTCTTCGCGGTGGACAACCCCGACGGCATCAACGCGGGCCGCTACACCGTCGGCTGGGGCCTGGACAGCACCGGGCATGCCGTCGACGGCTGGAGCGGCTGGGCGGCGGTGCCGCAGTGGGGACTGTACGAAAACCAAGGTGCGGCAATCACTGTGCTGCATGCCGAGGATGCGGCGCCGGAGTTGGTGGTTTTCACCATCGATGCGCCGCCCGGCATCAATGCGGGCCTGCTGCGGGTCCTCGAACTCGACACCGATCTGCGGCATGCCGCGCATCTGGGGGTGTGGCGGATCCTCGATTTCGACACCGAGGTCAACCCGGTGCACGCCGCGCTCCTGCACACCGGAGACGTGCTGTTCTTCGCTGGTTCCGGCAATGACCCGGATCGCCACAACGCGCACGAATTCCGCACGCGCGTCTGGCATTACCCCAACCCCGGCATGAGCGCGCCGGACACCCCGATCGATCTGTTCTGCGTCGGACAGGCATTCCTACCGGACGGCAGGCTGCTCGCGGCAGGCGGCACCGAGCGATACGACCCGTTCTACGGACTGCCGGACGCGCTCATCTTCGATCCCATCGCACTGACCTGGACCGCGGCGCCGGACATGGCCTTCGGGCGTTGGTACCCCACGCTCGCGCCGCTGCCGAATGGCGATGTGCTCGCGGTCTCGGGCCTCGGCGCCGACAACTTCCTTTCGGTGGTTCCGGAACTGTTCGACCACACCACCGAAACCTGGTCCCCACTACCGACACCCGGCCCGATCCCGATGTACGGCCATCTGCAGCTGCTCGCCGACGGCAGGTTTTTCTACAGCGGCGGCCAGTACGGCGCGAACAACGGTATGCGCCCGTCGATCTGGGATCCGACGACCGGCGCCACCGTCGAAGTGCCGGGGCTCGCCGACCCCGGTTCCCGCAATCAGGCCGCAAGCGTGCTGCTGCCGCCCGCCCAACTCCAACAGGTGATGATCCTCGGCGGCGGCGGGTTCGATATGCACAGTCCGGCACCGGCTTTGGCTGATGCCAGGGTCGTCGACTGCACCGCTGCGACACCCGCCTATCAGCCCGCACCACCGATGGATCACGCCAGAATGCATCTCAGCGCGGTGCTCCTGCCGGACCGGACGGTGCTGGCGACCGGCGGCTCCGGTATGGAGGAAATGGCGCACGACGCGCCGCCGCATGCCGAGATCTTCGATCCGGCGATGGGCGCTTGGATGCACACCGGGCCCTCCCGGGTGCCCCGGCTCTACCACTCGATCGCGTTGCTCACCCCGGACGGCAAGGTGGTTACCGCGGGCTCGAACCCGGCCCGCAAGACCGAAGAACTTCGGATCGAGATCTTCTGGCCGCCCTATCTCTTCCGCGGACCGCGGCCGCAGCTCGAACTGGCCACCACCGCAGCGAGTTATGGCGCGACAGTCGCCGCAACGACTACGGCCGATATCCGCGAAGCCGCCCTCATGCGCCCCAGCGCATGCACCCATTCCTGCGACAATGAGCAACGCCTCGTCGACCTCGAATTCACCACCACCGCACCGGGTTCGGTCACGTTCACCCTGCCGACCAACCCAGCGCTCGCACCGCCGGGTTGGTATCTGCTCAGCGTGGTGGACCAGCAGGGCATCCCCTCATCCGGGCAGTGGCTGCACCTGAGCTGACCACCGCCGCAATGCCGACCTTGTGATCGGCCACGATCAGCTCTCGCCCGGACTGTGGCCTGACGCTGATACGGCCCTCCCCTGCTCGGTTGACACCCTGCGCCGGCTCCGTGGCCGTAAGGTACCGGCCATGGTTCCCACCGAGAATTCCGAGCTGGTGCAGTCGGTCGTGGAGTCGTATCTGCTCGACGGACCACGCCGCTACCGCAGGAACGAGGTTGCCGCGCAGGCCGGGGCGTCGACGCAGCTCACCGGGCGGCTGTGGGCGGCGCTCGGCTTTCCCGCTGTCGCCGACGACGCCGTCGACTACACCGACGCCGATGTTGCCGCGGTCCGCAATTTCCGCGCGCTGAATGTGCTGTCCTCGGCCGACGCCAGGCAGCAGGCCGCGACGGTGCGCACCCTCGGCCAGGGCGTGGCCCGGCTCGCGGAATGGCAGGTCGACCTGGTGCTCGCGGAGATCAACGCCCGCGTTGCCGAGGCCGAGCCGGGCGCCGACCAGGCCGATACGGTCCGCGCCGCCACCGAAGCGGCGATTTCGACGCTCGAACACCTCAACGGCTACGCCTGGCGCCGCCACCTCGCTGCCGCGCTCGCCAGGTCACTCGACCCGGGGACAACGGCGGGTGAATCCGTCCGCGAGCTGGCGGTCGGCTTCGCCGATATGGTCGGCTATACCCGGCTGACCAGGCATCTGCACCCCGATGAACTCGCGATGCTGCTCGAAGCGTTCGAATCGACCACGACCGCGGCGATCACCGAGAACGGCGGCTGGGTGATCAAGAACGTCGGCGACGAGGTCATGTTCGCCGCCGAGGATCCGGCCGATGCCGCACGGATCGCATTGGCGATCCAGGAAAGCACCATGATGGTCGGCGGCACCCCCGAGCTGCGCGTCGCCGTCGCCTACGGGCCCGTCCTACAGCGCTTCGGCGACCTGTACGGCTCCGTGGTGAACATCGCATCCCGCCTCACCGGCGTCGCCCGCCCCGGCACCGTGCTCGTCGACGACGAAGCCGCCACTGCCCTGGCCGACAACCCCCAGTTCGACATCCGCAATCTCCGCAGTGTCCGCGTCCGCGGCTTCAACCGGTTGCGCCCGCACACCCTGCGCCGCAACGGCAAGAACAGGTAACCAACCACAACCTCGCCGCTGCCGGGCACCACTCGTCGCCGGGCGTGGAAATGCGGCCCCTAAGCTCGTCGGGTGGATGTGGACTGGGCGCAGGTGCGGCGGCAGTGTGTCGTGTTCGAGGACGCGGCGGTGGTGGCGTTGAACAAGCCCGCCGGGATTTCCGTGACCGGGGAGCGTCACGACAGCGATCTGGTCGAGGCCGCCGCGGCGGCGGGCGAGACGCTGTATCCGGTGCATCGGATCGATAAAGTGACCTCCGGGTTGGTGTTGCTCGCCAAAGAGCTCGGCGCGCACGGACAGTTGACCAGGCAGTTCAACAAGCAGACCGCAGAGAAGGCGTATCTGGCAATCGTCGAGTCGACGGGGCTGCCCGACCGCGGGGTCATCGAGCTGCCGCTGAGCGTCGGACGGAAGAACCGGGTCCGTATCGCAGCGCCGCGCGAGAGCATCCGCACCGCGGCGGATCGCTGGTTCGCCGACCCGGCAGACCTGTTGGACACCAAGAACTATCCGTCGATCACCCGGTTCGTGACGATCCACCGCACCGATGACCACACGGTGCTCGCCTTGCGCCCGATCACCGGCCGTCGCCACCAGATCCGCGTGCACCTGGCCTGGATCGGGCACCCGATCGCCGGCGACCCGCTGTTCGACAAGTCCGGTCGCTACGAGCGCACGCACCTGCACTCATGGCAGCTCGGCCTGGCAGCACCGTGGCGCACTCCCCCGGAGCTCGCGCTGACGGCGACACCGGGCCCCGATTTCTGGCGCCCCGTGCGCGCCGAGCAGCCCGACGCCGAGTCGATCCTCGACCGAGCCGACCAACTGCTGCGCGACAGGTAATTCGCCCCGGGCCTGCGACTGTGCGGTCGCAGGCCCGGACATCGAACCTTCGGCCGAGCCGATAACACGTTGTGTGACGCGCGATTCCGCGGCCATCGTCGGGCCGGCAGCCGTACCGGTCACGCGGCGCTGCCACGCAGCCGACCCGACGAACTGTTCCGCGACGTGTAGCTCCGCAGCGCACCCCGCGTCGGCGGCCCCGCGGTCGCAGCAGGGACATCGAACGCGGCCGAGCCGACAAACGTTGCGAGACAGTTGATTATGTAGCTCGTTTTGCGAGTCGGATCGGCGGCCACGAATCGATTCAGTGGGGCCAGTTCGGGGAACGGCCGAGCAAGGCGACGATGTCGTCGAGGGTGGAGTCGCCGGACCAGGTGACTTCCGGGGCGAAGGCGGCGCCGGGGGCAAGACGGGCTGCGCCACTCGGGACGACTTCTGCGACGACCAGCGCGGCGGTCAGCAAGCTGTCGTCGAAACTCACTGTC
Source organism: Nocardia sp. NBC_00403 (assembly GCF_036046055.1). NCBI lineage: Bacteria > Bacillati > Actinomycetota > Actinomycetes > Mycobacteriales > Nocardiaceae > Nocardia > Nocardia sp. NBC_00403. Next base: position 2,033,634 of record NZ_CP107939.1, on the reverse strand, counting down.
CTACCGAGAGTTCGGGCGATATCCCAGGAGTGCACGACATAGTCGATGAAGTGGAAGCTGACGGCCTGGGCGCCGGAGAATTCGAAGGCCGTGGTGAATTCCGGCAGCTGGAACTTCCGTTCGAGCACACCGTCTTCCGCGAACGCTGCGATGACGTGTTCCGCAGCCACACGGTAGTCCTCGGCCGGGTCGTCGCCGAGTCGGCGCTGCTTCCACAGCTCCGGGTCACCCTCGCCTCGCACAGCGGCGGCGAACCCGTAGTGCTGGGCGATCATGTGCGTCAGCAGGCCGTGCAGTGTCCAGTCGGCGCAGGGGGTGGGCTTGGCGAGATCGGCCGTGGTGACGTGCGATACCAGTTCGATGCTGGTGCGCACCGCCTGTGCGTCGAGCGCGACCAGATCGGCACCGTCGCCGATGGCATCCAGGGTGCGCAGTTCGGCGCGGGCGTCCGAATCGGTGGTCATATCCTGATCCTCCTCCAAATGATAAGCTCACATATATCGTATGCATAAGCTTACGATTTGCCAAGCAGTATTTTCTATCTATGCCCGAAGCCAAGCGCCCAGATCTCGCCGCGATGATCGGGCCACTCGGCCGCGCGCTCGTCGCGGCGGAGCTGCCCGTGCTCGAGCGCCACGACCTGACCATGTGGGGCTACGTGGTGCTACTCGGGCTCGGCGATGAACCCGTTTACACCCAATCCGCACTGGCCAAGGCGATCCATGCGGACAAAACCCGCATCATCGGCGTGCTCGACGAGCTACAACAGCGCGGGCTCATCCACCGCGCACCCGATCCCGCCGACCGGCGCGCCCACCTGGTGTCACTGACGGCCGCCGGCCGCAGCACCCGCGAACGCGCGCAACGCGAGATCCAAGAGCAGGAAGAGCGACTGCTCGCCCACCTGAGCGCCGCGGATAGGCGAGCGTTCCTGCGCGCCTTGCAGACCCTGGCCGCATTGACCACCGAGCAATGACGTCGCCCACCGCACCGGCCGCGTCGCGACAGCGGGCGTGAGTGCCAACACAGACCGCCGATATGGTTTCGGCCGGTGGCGAGCCTCATGGCGACGCGTAATGCGCAGGTCATCTAGCCTGATGGCGTGCCATCGACACGACGCGGGCACACTCTGACGCAACGGAGCGATCCCCCAGAGAAAGCGAACGGCGATGATCCTGGTGGCTCAGGTCAGCGATACCCATTTCGATCTCGGCGCCCGCAACGCCGAACGCGTCGAACGGGCGCTGGCGTTCCTCACCGACCTGCGACGCAAGCCCGACGCCATCCTGCTGACCGGCGACATCACCGATTCCGGCAAGCCCGATCAGTACGCCGAAGCGCGCGCGGCGCTACGCATCGATATCCCCGTGTACGCCATTCCGGGCAATCACGATGATCGCGCCGCCTTCCGCACCGAACTGCTCGGCGAACCGGCTTCGACCGCACCGATCAACCACGCGCACCGCGTCGGCGAATTGACCGTCGCGCTGCTGGATTCGACCATCCCCGGCCAGGCGAGTGGCCGCCTGAGCGACGAGACCTACGACTGGCTGCGTGGCGTGCTGGCCACGGCTCCCGCCGACGCACCCGTACTGCTCGCGCTGCATCACCCGCCCGCCCAGCTCTTCAGTCCTGTCATCGATGACATCTCACTGACCGAGCCCGATCGCCTCGCCGAACTGGTCGCCGGCGACCAGCGCATCGTCGGCGTCGTCACCGGCCACGCCCACTCCGCGGTGGCGACGACCTTCGCCGGGCGACCGCTGCTCGTGGCCCCGAGCACTGCGTCTGTGCTCGGCGGCGAATGGGAACTCGACCTCCCCGACCACGTGATGGACTACGCCCCGGATCCCGCCCTCGCCCTGCACGTCATCGACGAAAACCACCGCATGACAACGCATTTCCGCAGCGTTCCGATGGGCGGCTGGATCGGAGTCCAACCGAACTGACCGCTATCGCCGCAGCGCACGCTCGCGCCGGTAGGCAGCGGGTGTTGCACCGGTCCAGCGTTTGAAGGCGAAAATGAAGGTCGAAGACTCGGCGTAACCGAGGCGGATGGCGACGTCACTCACCGAAAGCGGTGTGGCGGTGAGCATTTCCTCGGCGAGGGCGCGGCGCACCTCGTCGAGCAGGGCTCGATAGCTGGTGCCTGCGGCGTCCAGGTGGCGGCGCAACGTGCGGGTGCTCATATTGAGATTGCGTGCGATGGTGTCGATTCCGGCCGGTGCGGCGAATCCGTCGGCGCCGCCGGGCACCAGCAACTCGCGCACCTCTGCCGCGATGCCGGTGCGGGCACGGCGGCGATCGACCAGGTCCCGGCATTGTGCGAGACAGATCGCCCAGGTGTGCTCGTTCGCCTGCGGCAGTGGCTGTTCCAGCATCGCAGGCTCGATGGCGAACAGGTTGTGCATACGCCCGAACTCCGCTCGCACCCCCAAGACCTCCGTGAGCCGGTCGGCGTATGCCGGTTCGGCGAAACGGAATTCGGCGCGCACGAGCGAGGCAGGCGTACCGAGCAAGTCGCTCATGACCTGGTGCATGGCGGTCACGTCGCGTTCCACCAGGAACTGCCGCACATCTGCGGGGATCGACTCGTCGTGCACCCAGGCGACGAATTCGCCCGCCCGCCATTGTGCGACGGGCAGGCAGAAGGTGAAACTCAGCTCGAGATAACGCAGCGCGAACAGGATTGCCTCGCCGAGGGTGGGGCTGCTGACGCAGGCAAAGCCGAAGATCCCGAAGGTGGTGATCCGGTAGCGGCGGCCGACCTCGATGCCGAGGGCGGGACAATCGGCCAGCTCACGCACCAGATTGCGCACCACGGCGAGCTCGATCTGCGCGTCGATCTGCGCGTCCGGGTCCCGCAGCGTCGCCTCGGTCAGCCCGGTGCCCGCGAGCATCCGCGTCGCGGACACGCCCTGCTCACCCGCATAGCCGACCATGAGCACCACGCTGGCGATCCCGCGCGGGAAGTTCCAGTCGCGGATTCCCGGATCCTGCACCCGTTCCACAGGAGCCATTATGGCCGAAAATCTCGATCCCCGGTGCCGTGCGGTCCTAGAGTGGTAGGGAAAGCACTTGTTGTGAGGGGTGTCACATGGACGCGGACAATCGGCCGTCGGTCATCATCATCGGATCCGGCTTCGGCGGCATCGGGATGGCCATAGAACTGCGCCGTAGCGGTTTCGACGACATCACCATCCTGGAGCGGGCCGCCGATATCGGCGGCGTCTGGCGGGAGAACACCTATCCCGGCGCCGCCTGTGACGTGCCGTCGCCGCTGTATTCGTTCTCCTACGAGCCCAAGCCGGACTGGCCGCAGCGCTACTCCGGCCGGGCCGCCATCCACGACTACCTGCGCGGTGTCGCCGACCGGCACCACCTGCTCGAGCGCATCCACTTCGGCGCCGAGGTGACCGACGCCGAGTTCGACGACAGCACGGGCCGCTGGACAGTGCGGACCGCCGACGGGATCGCGAGAACCGCCGATGTGCTGATCCCCGCCGTCGGTCAGCTCTCGCGCCCCGCCATGCCCAATATCCCCGGCATCGACACCTTCGCGGGGCAGGCCTTCCACTCCGCCGAATGGGACCACAGCGTCGAACTCACCGGGAAACAGGTGGCCTGCATCGGCACCGGTGCCAGCGCCATCCAATACATCCCGGAGATCCAGCCGTCGGTCGCCCACCTCACGCTGTTCCAGCGCACGCCGGCCTGGGTGCTGCCCAAGTTCGACACCGACTACAAGCCGATCCAGCACAAATTATTCGCACGGGTGCCCGGCGCACTGCTGGCCGAACGATTCGGGTGGTGGGCCATCGCCGAATTCGTGGCGCTCGGACTCGTCGAGTTTCCGCGGATTGCCAAGCTGGTCGGCGGCATCGCGACACGGCATCTGGAAGAGCAGATCACCGATCCGGAACTGCGCGCCAAGCTCAGCCCGGACTATCCGATCGGTTGTAAGCGCGGGCTGTTCTCCAACGACTATTTCCCCGCGCTGACCCAGCCGAACGTCCAGGTGGAGACCGCGGCGATCACCGAGATCACCCCCGACGGCCTGCGCACCGCCGATGGCAAGGCACACCGAGCGGATGTGATCATCTACGGGACCGGCTTCAAGGGCACCGAATTCCTGTGGCCCATCAGCATCTACGGCCGCGCGGGCCGCAAGCTCTCCGATGCCTGGCAGGGCGGCGCGCACGCCTACTACGGCATCACGGTGCCGGATTTCCCGAATCTGTTCCTCGTCTACGGGCCGAACACCAATCTCGGCGTCGGCTCGATCATCTACATGATCGAATCCCAGGCCCGCTACATCCGCAAAGCGATCGAACTGCTCGCCACCAGCCCCGGCCACTACCTCGAGGTACGCGCCGAGCCGGAACAGCAGTTCAACACCGCCCTGCAACAGCGCCTGGCCAAGACCCCGTGGAACTTCTGCTCCAGCTGGTACCGCAATGCATCGGGTCGCATCACCAACAACTGGCCGGGCACCCAGATCAGTTACCGCCGCAAACTCCGCAGGGTGAACGCCGCCGACTACGCCCTGACTCCCGCTGCCTGACCTCGCGGTCGCAGGGCAGCCGTGTGCCGCCGCCGCCGCCCCGGCCCGCACCACAACGAGGCCCTATCGAGGCGACGGGCGACCCCCATCCTCGGCGGGCCCGAGCACGGCGAGGTTCGAACGGGCAGACTTGTTGCGTGAATGATCTGCCCTCGGCCGTAGGCCCCATCGAGCGCGGACCGCTGCGCCCGATCGAATTGGCCACCGGTGCGGTGCTGGGCGGTGTCACAGTAGGGCTGGTCACGATCGGATCGGTGATCCCGTTCGCCGCCGGACTACAACTGGTCGCCGCAGTGCCGCTCGGCCTGCTGGCTTATCGCTATCGCCTGCGTGCCCTGCTGACCGCCACCATCGCCGCGGCACTGGTCACCTTCGTCGCCGCGGGCATCGCGCCGGCCGTCGGCCTGGTGAGCTCCGCCACTCTCGCGGGCATTATCGGCACGGTCAAGCGACGTGGCGGCGGGCTGTTCGCGGTGCTCGGACTCGCGGTGCTCGTCGGACTGGCGTGGGCCGCCTTCGCCGTCGGAAGCCTGCTGGTTTTCTCCCGCTCCCGCAACCTGTTGTTCGACAGCATCCGCAATCTCGCCCACGGCTTCGAGAACCTCGCGGCGCGGCAGCCACAGCTGGAGCCGCTCGGCCGGCTCGCCGCCGACCTCACCGATGCCGTGATCGCATCGTGGTGGGTCTGGTTCACCGCGGCGGTGACCGCCGGGATCGTGCTGAGCGCGGTGTTCTCCTGGTTCGTCCTCGGCTCGGTATTGGACCGGCTTGTCGATCTACCCGGCCGCGATCGGCTCGACGCGCCGCCCGACGACCGCCCCATCGCACCGCTGCCGGTGACGCTGCGCGATGTCACCTTCCGCTACCCGGGGGCGGCGGTGGACGCTTTGCGCGGCATCGACCTCACCGTCGCCATCGATGAGTTCGTGGCGATCGTGGGCCACAACGGCTCCGGAAAATCGACGCTGACCCGGTTGCTGGCCGGCCACCCACCGACTTCGGGCACCGTGCTCCGTCCGGGATCCGCAGGCCTGGGCCACCTCGGCGGGACCGCGCTGGTGCTGCAGCGGCCCGAGAGCCAGACCCTCGGCGTACTCGTGGCCGACGACGTGGTGTGGGGCCTGTCCGAGGAGTTGGCCGCCGCGGTCGACATCGACGCGCTGCTGCGCGAGGTCGGCCTCGACGGCATGGGCGACAAAGAGACCGCCACCCTCTCCGGCGGCCAGCAGCAGCGGCTCGCGGTCGCCGCGGCGCTGGCACGACGTCCGGCACTGCTCATCGCCGACGAGGCCACCTCGATGATCGATCCCGACGGCCGTCGGGACCTGGTCACGCTGCTGGCCGGACTACCGAAACGACACCACATGGCGGTGGTGCTGGTGACCCACCACGAAGCCGATGCCGCGGCCGCCGATCGAGTCGTGCACCTGTCGAGCGGGCGCACGGTCGAACACTTGCCCGCCTGGCCACTGCCGGTTCGTGACGCGCGCCGCAGGCCCATGGGCGAGCCGGTGCTCGAGCTACGCGATGTCCGGCACACCTACAACCGTGGAACACCTTGGGAGACACCGGCATTGCACTCGGTCGACCTCTCGGTCCGGCGCGGTGAAGCGCTGCTGATCGTCGGCGGCAATGGATCGGGCAAATCCACTCTCGCCTGGATCATGGCCGGACTGATCGAACCGAGCTCGGGCCGCTGCGAACTCGCGGGCAAGCCGATCGCCAAACGAATCGGCCGAGTCGCGCTGGCATTCCAGCATTCTCGGTTGCAGATGCAGAAGCAGACGGTCGGCGCGGAGATCGCCGACTGGGGCGGGCGGGCCACCGGCTCCGGCGCGGTCGGGCGCGCCTTGGATGCCGTCGGCCTGGATCGGCGGCTGGCCGCGCGATCCATCGAGGAACTCAGCGGTGGGCAGGCGAAGCGGGTGGTGCTCGCGGCCATTGTGGCCAGCCACCCGCAGGTCGTCGTACTCGACGAACCGTTGGCAGGCCTGGACCCCGAGGGTCGCGCCGATGTCGTCGAGCTCCTTGCCCGCCTGCGCGATTCCGGTCTCACCCTGATCGTCATCTCGCACGACGTCGACGATCTGGCCGGCGTGTGCGACCGGACCGTGCACTTACAGTCCGGACGCATCCTCGGAGCCGCGCCGGTGCCCAACCTCGCGAATATGTCCGAGATATCCGCACAACACCTCGATCCACGTGCCGCGACAGCGTGGCGCCTCGAGCACGGAGGGCGATGATGAGCGCAGTCCTCTTCCGCGAAGTCCCGGTGTCCAGCCCGGTGCACAGCCTCTGGGCGGGCACCAAAATGATTGCGGCGTTTCTGATCAGCCTGCTGCTGATGTTCCAGCCGTCGTGGCCGGTGCTCGGCGTTGTCGTCGCGTTTCTGCTGCTGATCGGCGTGATCGCCCGGCTGCCGCTCGGCACGCTGCCGCGACTGCCCTGGTGGTTCTGGGCGTTGCTCGGCGTCGGCGCGTTGATCAATGTCCTGGTCGGCGGCACGGCCGTGCTGCGCTATATGCAGATCGCGACGTTCGGTCTGGTCCTGCTCGCCGCCTCGCTCATGATCGCCTGGACCACACCGCTCGGCGATGTCGCCCCCGCCCTCGCCAAGATGGCGGCGCCACTGCGCAAACTTCGGTTGCCCGTGGATGAATGGGCCGTTGTCGTAGCCCTCACGCTGCGCGGTCTGCCGCTGCTCATGGACGAGATGCGGGTCCTGCGCGCGGCCCGCAAGCTGCGGCCGAAGGATGGCATGTTGCAACGTGCTGCCGATCATCCGCTGATCGACATTCTCACCGCCGCAATGGCCGTGTCCACCCGCCGCGCAGGCGAATTGGGTGAGGCGATCACGGCCCGCGGCGGCACCGGCCAACTCACCGCGCACCCCAGCGCTCCCGGTCGCCGCGATGCGATGGCGTTGGCCGTCGTCGTCGCCGTCTGTGCCGGCGCGATCGGGCTCGATCTGCTGCTCTGACTCGCCGCCGTGGCGCAGCAGCAGACGGGTATCGGCGTCAGGCGGCACTGCTGGTCGCGGCCAATGCGTGGCAAGTGTCGGATTCGCCCTCGGCAGGGCGATACTGGCCGGTGTGACCGACAGCGACGACGACGTTCCGGCCTGGCAGCGCAGGACGGCGGGTGAGTCACGGATTGCGGCCACCACCGCGGTGCTGGCGATCGTGGTGTTGCAAGTGCTGCTGCCGAATCAGTTCAGGCCGGAACCCGCGTGGCTGTTGCCCGCGCTGGAGGTGGTGGTGCTCGGGTTCCTCGTGGTGGCGAATCCGGTGCGGATCGACCGCGAGGAGACCTGGTTACGCTGGGGCGGGCTGGCTCTCATCGCGCTGTTGGCGCTGGCCACTGCGTGGTCGGCGGATCGGCTGGTGGTCGGGCTGATCGATAGGACGCTCAGCGATGACCCGGCGAAATTGCTCGGCTCCGGCGGCGCCATCTGGTTGACCAATGTGGTCGTGTTCGGGTTGGGCTACTGGGAGTTCGACCGCGGTGGCCCCGCCGCGCGAGCGCACGCGCGCAAGACGCTGCCGGACTTCCTGTTCGTGCAGATGCAGAACCCGGAACTGGCCGAGCCCGAATGGGAGCCGCAGTTCGTGGACTACCTGTACCTGGCGTTCACCAACGCGACCGCCTTCAGCCCGACCGATGTGATGCCGATGTCACGATGGGCGAAGACGATGATGATGGCGCAGTCGGCGATATCACTTGTCCTGGCGGCGCTGGTGATCGCGCGCGCGATCAATGTGCTGAACTGACCGCGGGCCACGCCTGGCCGGATAGCGAAGCGCTATAGCGGATTTCGTCACCTGAAACAGAAACGATTACCCCTCAAATCGCGGTCCAAACACCCGTCCGCGCGGTACGGTGACCTTCGCAGTACCGGTTCTCTGGATCACATCAAATCTCTGCACACACGTTCGGGGGAAGGAATTTCGACGTGTGTGGCGTTGGGTAGAGCTTGAAACCTGATGAAGATTGGAACACCCCAATGATTCTCCGCAAGATCACTGCGGCCGCAGTCCCGATCGTCGCCGCGGTGGCGGTCGGCGCGGGCACCTCCCATGCGCAACCGGCGCCCGCACCCGGAATCGGGTACGAGACCAAGCTGGTCGGTGGCAAGGTCGTCACCACGCTGACCGGCGGGGTGTTCGAGGTGGCCGGCAATTCAGTCGACATCAAGGACCCGACGGGCAACACGGTGCTCACGCTGCCGCTGTCGTTCCGCCAGGACGGACTCGAGTTCCCGCTGCCGCACGCGGTGCACAACGCGGGCCGGGTGCTCGAGCTGACCCCGGTCAAGGACTACGCGCAGGCTCACCCGGCGCCGCTGACCGCAATCGCCTCGACCGAGGAGAACCAGCAAGCACAGGATACGTTCCTGTCGCAGTTCGGAATCGCCACGGCGATAGGCGGTTTCATCGGCACGGTGATCGGCGCCCTGGTCGGACTGACCGGTATCGTCAGTGGTCCGGGCGTAGTTGCCAGCGTCGTCGCGGGCGCCGCGATCGGTGGTGTCATCGGCACCATCGTGGTGGGCGGACCCGCGCTGCTGATCGCGGGCATCGACCTGGTCAGCACCCTGACCGCCCCGCCGGGAACCACGAAGTTCGCCGACCCGGCGAACCCGGTTCGCTAAGTCGACACTCCCTCAGGCGCGCACCGACCCACCCGAGTCGGTGCGCGCCTCGGCATTTCCGGTGTCACCTGCCATGACAACCAGGGGCAACCGGCACACCCGCAAATCGGTCGGCAAGATAGCCCATCGCACCGGCGGCCTCCCCGGCAGCGGTCGGGTTATGGCTCGGCAGCAACGAATACACGAAGCTGATGTCGGCGCCCTGCGCACAGTATCGGTCGAGCAGTTCGGTGAAGCCCGCGACGGGGATCACGTCGTCGGTCGTGCTGTGGTAGAGGTATGTGGGCGCCCGCGGCGCGCCTGCACCGAGCTCCTGCGGATCGGTGGCCGCCCGGAAGCTCGGGTGCGACAGCAGATTCGGCTCGATCGTGTAATCGTCGACCCGAGCATTGAGGTATTTGACGATCAGGTCCAAACCGCAGGCGGTCGCGTCCTCGGCCAGCATCCTGCGACCCCGGTCATTGAGCATCTCTACGATGCCCGCATCCGGGTTGTTCTGCGCGACCGCGAGCAAGACCAACATCGTAAGACCGGCCTGGACAGTGCCGTCCACACCTTGCGCGATGGCGGGCCAGTTCGCGGGCACACCACCGGAGGTAATGCCCGCGAAACGGACGTCGGGTGCGTAGTCCGGTTGCAGCTGCGCCGCCCACAGCGTGGCGAACGCGCCACCCGAGTAGCCCCAAGCCCCAAGCGGACTCGTCGGCCCGATCCCGCCCGGCGCGAGGGCGCGGGCAGCGCGAATGCCGTCGAGCACGCCGCGCCCGGAGTTCACCCCGTCCAGGAATCGGGACTGCGGGCCCTCGTAGTCGCTGGTCACCACCGCCCAGCCGCGGAGCAGCGCCGCGGCCAAGAACGGGGTGTCGATCCAGGTGCTGATGCCGCCGATCTCCCATCCGCCGCGCAGGGCGTAGGAAGGCGCGCACTGGCTGCCGAGGCCGTCCTCGGCGATCTGGTAGGACAGCAGCGGCCTTTCGCCCGGCCCGAACCAGGGCAGGTTCGGCACCATCACGGTGGTCATCCCCGGCACCGGCCGGTCGCTCGCGTCATTGGTCCGGTACTGCACCTGCCACGCTGAAACCGGGAGGGGCAGACCGTAGAGCGGGATCTGCCGCGAGCGCGTGATCGCACCGTCCGGATAGTCGGCCAGGTCGGCGGGTGCGGCGTAGAACGGATCGGCGTCCGGTCGCGGCACATACGCTCCTGCGGCGGGCGCCATCATCACCGAGGCCGAGATCACCATCGCAACGGCAGCGAGAACCCAGGCCGGCGCTGTGGCACGCCACCTTCCACGGAGGATTTTCATCGGGCCTCCAATGTTCCGACACGGCGCGACACAGTCGCGCCGGGTGCGTCGGCGCCGACTCTGCCCTGCCTCGGGACACCCACGGTACTGCCGAATACCGGACCCGGCAACGGTCACTCGCGGGCAAGCCCACCGCCGCACTCGTCCTGGTCATCCATGGTTACAGTGGGTTCGAAAGTGCCCACCGCACAATCGAATAGCAAGCGCAACCGAATCGCCGCCGGAACGGGTCCGGACGGTGTTCGGGGTATCGAGGATGGAGTTGAGCTGACCTTGCGACACGGCAACGGACTGGACATACCCGAAGAACTCGCCGATGTGTGTGCCCCGCACCGCATGGCCGTCATCGTCTACGACATGCAGGTCGGTGTGCTCAGCCAACTACCGGACAGCGAGGAGATCATCGAGCGGGTCGCGCGCGTAGTCGAGGCGGCCCGCCGCGGCGGCTATCCCGTGATCTTCCTGCGGCATTTCTTCCTGCCGCGCAGGCTGAGCGGGACGTTCGCGCTGCGGATGGCGATGAGCTGGCAGCAGGCGGATTCGGTCGACGACGTGAAGTTCATCCTCCAGCGCGACACCCCGGCCTTCGAACTGGTGCCCGAGCTCCGGCCGACCGCCGACGAGGTGGTGTTCGACAAGACATCGATGTCGGCGTTCGAGGGCACGCCGCTGGCCGCGGTGCTGCGCGACCTCGGCATCGGTGCGTACGCCATCGTCGGGGTTGCGCTGGAGATCGGCATCGCCCCGACGGTCACCCACTCGACCGATCTGGGCTTCGTGCCGATTGTCATCAGCGACGCCTGCGGCGGCCGCGACAAGGAAGCGATGACCCGGGCCTACGACGAATTCGAGTTCCAGGGCCACGCCATGGTGACCGACACCGCGACCATTCTTCCGCTGCTCGCAGGCGAGCCCGCCTGAGCTTCGCCTGCGAGACATTCGTCGACCGGGGAACCGAATGTCCCCGGTCGACTACCACAATCCGGCGCTCACCCCTGCTCGCGCACTGCCTTCTTGGCAGCTTCCTGAGCGCTGTCGACCTGAGCCGCGAACTTGCCGTCGGTCTTCTTGTCGACCAGATCGCCCGCTTTCTCGATGACCGTATCCACCTTGTCGGCGTTCTTCTGGGCCAGGTCCATCGCCTTGTTCGCCAGGTTCTTGAAATCCACAGGGCACTCCTTGTTCGCGAGCCGACACAGTGTCGAGCCGATACATCAGCGAATCAACCGTACCCAAGCGCCACTTGCATTTCGTCGACCAGCGCGAGACCGCCGGCTTCCAGGCGAACGGGCGCAACGAAGTTGAGTATCTCGACCCCAGCGCAACGGCCATCCGCGCGGTCGGCGGGATCAGTCCGATAGTCCCAGCCAGGCCGGGTGCCAGAGTCGGCCGGTTTCGGTCCAGTTCATGAAGCGCACGGTTCCGGCCAGTTCGGGAGTCACCCAGACTGCTTCCTTGCGTTCCTCGGTGGTCAGGTCGTTGTCGAACGGGCTGGTTTTGCGCGCCAATTTCGATAGGCGGGTGGCCAAGTCCTTCATGTCGGGCTCGTTGAAGCCGGTGCCGACCCGGCCCACGTAATACAGCCTGCCCTCGTGCGGGATGCCGACCAGCAGTGATTTGAAATCCCGCGCCTCGCTGCGCCGCCAGCCGCCGATCACCACCTGCTGGGTGCGCCAGTTGCGCTCTTTCACCCAGGAGTGCCCGCGCTTGCCGGGCAGGTAGACCGAGTCCTTGCGCTTGGCGACCACACCTTCCAGCCGCTGCTGCCTGCTGTAGTCCAGCGCGTCGGCACCCGAACCGTCCAACCGCGGCGGCACCAGCATCGAGGGCGCCTGCGCGGCGAGCGCCTCGAGCACCCGCCGACGATCCGAATACCGTTTGCGCACAAGCGAAGTCCCGTCGAGGTACAGCACGTCGAAGGCGACGAAGGCGGCCCGCGCGGCATCGGCCTGCAGCAGACCGAGATTGGCGACGCCGTGGTCGTCGAACACCACGGCCTCACCGTCGAGCACAACGTTGTGGCCCGCCAGTTCCGTGGCCAGCGTGCGCATCCCCGAGTATCGACTGGTCACCACATTGCCCGCACGGCTGCGCAAGGTGAGTGTGCCGGACTCGATTTCGGCGATCAGCCGGAAGCCGTCCCACTTGGTCTCGAAGCACCAGTCGGCGGCATCGAGGCCGGCGACCTCGCCGTGGGTTGCCAGCATCGGCTCGAGACCACGCGGAAACGGTGCGGGGCCGCTCGGCCGCGGCGCCGGGGTGAGCGCCCGGGCACCTCCGTTCGGCCTGTCACGTTCGGTGTCATCGGCTGGTGGTGACTGCTCGCGCATCAGGTGCATCAGCCACTGATTGCCGTTGGTCCGGATCAGGGCGTAGCGGCCTTGCAACCGGGTGCCGTGGAACGTGACGATCACCTCGTCGTCGCGCCATTTCTCGGTCTCGTAGGTGCCGGAATCCCAGATCGTCATTTCGCCGGCGCCGTACTGGCCCTTCGGGATCGCGCCGTGGAAGTCCAGGTATTCCAGCGGATGGTCCTCGGTATGCACGGCGAGCCGATTCTGCTCCGACGAGGTCGGCGGGCCCTTCGGCACGGCCCACGACACCAGCACTCCGTCGCGTTCGAGCCGGACGTCCCAATGCAGCCGCCGCGCATGATGTTCCTGAACGACGAACCGATCACCGGTACCCGAAGTCGACACAGCGGCAGGCACCGGCTCGGGTGTCCGCGCCGGATCGCGCATCGACCGGTATTTCGTCAGCGCGTCGGTGTTCGACAGCGGTGGATCGAGCCCGGCGAGCAGATCGCCGTCGTCCTGCCAGCGCGCAAGCACCTCGTCGAAACGCAAGTGCCGCAGCTTTTTCCGATTCTCGATCTCCGACCAACTGCGCGGCGCCGCCGCATTGGGATGGGCCCGGCCGCGTAGCGAGTACGGCGCGATCGTGGTCTTGGCGGGGTTGTTCTGGCTCCAGTCCAAGAAGACCTTGCCGGTGCGCACCGCTTTCGCCATGGTCGCGGTCACCAGATCCGGGTGCAGCTGTTGGAGATTCGTGGCTACCTGTTTGGCCACCGCGGACGCGCCGCCGGGACTCAACTCGCGGTCCAGCGGCACATAGATGTGAATTCCCTTGCTACCACTGGTAACCGGGAACGCGTGCAGCCCGATGCCCTCGACCATGTCGCGCACCGCGAGCGCGACCTTTGCGCATTCGGCCAGGCCCGCACCCGGCCCCGGGTCGAGGTCGAACACCAGCCTGGTTGCGGGACCGATCTCGTCGCCGTCGAAACGCCATTGCGGCACATGGACTTCCAGCGCGGCCTGCTGCCCTAGCCAGGCCAGGCCGGCCTCGGAATCGATCACCGGATAAACCACGCGGCGATCGGAATGCTCGACGGTGTGGCGCTCCAGCCACGACGGAGCGTGTGCGGCAAGGTTCTTCTCGAAGAACGACGGCTCGTCGACGCCGTTGGGCCAACGCTTCCTGGTCACAGGGCGGTCGGCAATATGCGGGAGCATGGCCGGGGCGATGGCCGAATAATAGGCGATGACCTCGCCTTTTGTTGTTCCGGTCGCGGGATACAGCACCTTGTCGAGGTTGCTCAATTCAACCTCGATGCCCGGCAGGCCCGAGCTGCCACCGAAACTACGGCGGGTCACCATAGCCGAATTTTACTGGCGGGGACCGACACGATTCGGCCCCCGCCGCACATCAAGCCTGCGGACCGGGCTGCTCCGGCGGGACCACCTTCTTGGCGGCCTCCTTGCCCTTCTCGATCTTGTCCGAGTACTTGCCCTTGGTCTTCTCGTCGATGAAGTCACCGGCCTTGTCGACCGCTTCGTTGATCTTGCCGGCGTTCTTGGCCGCCGCGTCCTTACCCTTGCCGACCAGGCCCTTCAGACTGTCCACGAGACTCATGCCATCGTTCCTTCCTGTTGCCTAACGGACACTGTTGGACGCAGTCCACCCGCAGCCCAGCGCATGGCCGGAGCGAAGGCGGAGGTACGCCTAACGGACACTGTTGGACGCAGTCCACCCGCAGCCCAGCGCATGGCCGGAGCGAAGGCGGAGGTACGCCTAACGGACACTGTTGGACGCAGTCCACCCGCAGCCCAGCGCATGGCCGGAGCGAAGGCGGAGGTACGCCTAACCGAGGTGTTCAACCCACATCTTCCCACCACGAATCCCGTGCTGGGAGCCCATCGGGATGCACGCGCTCCCCCGGCATCGGCACCGCGATCGAGGTGCCCGCCGCCCGCGCCGCCTCGACCATCCTGCGCACCGGCTCCGACCATCCGTGGAAGGCCAGATTGAAGGTCGCCCAGTGAATGGGCACCAGCATGCCGTGGCCCGGGTCGTCGACGCACAGATCGGCGTGGGCGCGCACCGCTTCCTCCGGGTTCATGTGCACATCGGGCCAGCGTTCGTCATAGGCGCCGATCGGCAGCAACGTCAGGTCGAACGGACCGAGCGCCGCACCGGCCTCGGCAAAGGCCGTGGTATAGCCGGTGTCTCCGCCGAAATACACCCGACGGGTCGGACCGACGAGGGACCAGGAGGCCCACAGCGTGGTGTTGCGCACCAGGCCCCGGCCGGAGAAATGCCGAGCCTCCGTACAGGTGATCACCAGGTCGGTGCCGTCCCGCTCGCGACCGAGTGCCGCCAGCGAAATCGAACCGCCCCAATCCAATTCGATGATCCGATGCTCTGGAACACCCCAGTGCCGCAGGTGCGCGCCGATGCCGATGGGTACCAGGAACGGCGCGGCCTGAGCGAGCACGAGCTGCCGGACGGTGGCCTTGTCCAGATGGTCGTAGTGATCGTGGGAGATGATCACGGCGTCCACTGGCGGCAGCTCCGACAACGGCGTCGGGACCGGATGCATCCGCGTCGGGCCGACTACCGCCGACGGCGAAACCCGTTCGCTCCATACGGGATCGGTGAGAATCCGGTACCCGTCCACCTCGACGAGCGCAGAAGCGTGCCCGTACCAGGTGACCGCGAGATCGGCGGCCGCCGACGGCACCTCGGGGGTCTCCAGCGGAATCACCCCGCGCGGACGACCGGCATTGCGCCGGGTCAACGCCGAATACAGCAGCGAAAGCGCCGAACCCGCGACGATCTGGCTACTGGCCTCGGTGTTGTGGAACTGGCGATTGCGGTAGCTCGCGGCACCGGAGGCGTATGGCTGAATGGCCGACATCGAAGCGCCGATCGCGGAGGGGATATCCCACACCGCGCGCACCACCCATGCGACGCCCAGCATGCCCGCAGCGGCGCCGATGATCGTCTTCAGGTTCATGTCATCGCCCCACGAACTTCGCGGCGCGCTTCTCTTGTCTGGCCAAGCGGCCCTCTCGGGCATCCGCGCTGTTCCACGCGGCATGCAGCGCCGCGCGCTGCAGCTGGTTCTCCGGATCGCGGGTGCCGTCGTCGTTGAATACCAGTTTCATGTGGCGCAGCGACAGGGGCGCAAGTCCGGCGATCGACTGCGCCCACGCCTGCGCGTCGGCGAGCGTGCCGAGCTTGTTGGCGAAGCCGAAGGCGTAGGCGTCGGCGGCCGAGATCGGTTCCGCACCCAACAGGACGGTGCGGGCGGGACCGCCGCCGAGCAGCGACGCCAGCCGCCGGACAGTCCAGCGGTCGACCGTAATGCCGAGCTTGGCCGCGGGAATCGCGATGTAGGCATCGGGCTCGAGCACTCGAAGGTCGGAGGCCAAGGCGATCTGCACGCCCGCGCCGAGCGCAGCACCGTTGATCGCGGAGATCACCGGCACCGGAACCGACTCGATGGTGTGCAGCATGTCGAGCAGGCCACTGAGGAACTCGTCGGAGTAGACGCCCGACAGATCCGCGCCCGCGCTGAAGATCGGGCCCCGCCCGGTCAGCACGATCACTCGCGCATCCTGGGCCGCCGTGCGCACTGCTTCGCTCAGCTGTGTCACTAATTCATTGTTGAGCGCGTTGCGACGCTCCTCGCGCTGCAATTCGATGGTGACTACGTCGCCATCGCGGCTGACACCGAGCATTGCGTCCTCCCCAACTGACCGGTTCGAGTGGTTACAGTCAACTCTGCCACAGTCGACGGCACAGACCGGTCAGGCACTAGGAGAAGAGATACGATCGGCGGCTGTGCCGACTGATTTCGACATCCTGGTGATCGGTGCCGGTCAGGCCGGGCTG
Organism: Nocardia sp. NBC_00403; assembly: GCF_036046055.1. Taxonomy (NCBI): domain Bacteria; kingdom Bacillati; phylum Actinomycetota; class Actinomycetes; order Mycobacteriales; family Nocardiaceae; genus Nocardia; species Nocardia sp. NBC_00403. The sequence continues at coordinate 2,016,933 of NZ_CP107939.1, read as the reverse complement.
TCGGCCGGCTACCACTTACAGCGCCTCGGATTGCGTGCCGAACGCGACTTCCTGATCGTGGACCACGCGCCGGGGCCCGGCGGCGCCTGGCAGTTTCGCTGGCCGTCGCTGACGCTGACCACGGTGAACCGGGTGCACGATCTGCCCGGTATGTCGTTCGCCGAGACATTGCCAGAGGGATCCGAGTCCGCGCCCGCGGCCACCGCAGTGCCGCGCTATTACGAGCTGTACGAAAAACGGTTCGACCTCAGGGTGCGACGACAGGTGTCGGTCAAGGTCGTCTGTGATCGCCGCGCTGACGACGATCCGGCGGGCACTCGAATTCTCAACGTCGAGACCGACTCCGCCGGGACGATCCGGGTGCGTGGGCTGATCAACGGCACCGGAACCTGGGAACATCCGTTCATCCCGCGGTACCCGGGTGCGGAGACCTTCGCGGGACGGCAACTACATACCCGCGACTACCGCACTGCCGACGAATTCACCGGCAAGCATGTTGTCGTGGTCGGCGGCGGTGTCTCGGCCGTACAGCTGCTCGACGAGATCTCCCAGGTCACGACGACCACCTGGGTCACCAGGTCCGAACCGGTGTTCCGGGATACCTTCGCCGAGGAAGACGGCCGCACCGCCGTCGCCATGGTCGAGGACCGCGTGCGGCGGGGACTGCCACCGGGTTCAGTGGTCTCGGTGACGGGACTGCGGCTCGACGACCGGCTGCGGGCCGCGCAGGCCAGGGGTGCACTGGACCGGCATCCGATATTCCGCAGCATCGAACCGGACGGCGTGCGCTGGGCCGACGGTTCGTTCCAGCACGCGGATGTCATCCTCTGGGCCACCGGATTCCGCAGCGCCCTCGACCACCTCGCGCCACTGCGCCTGCGCGGCCCCGGCGGGGGCATCACCATGACCGGCCGCCTCGCCACCCAGGTCGCGAACGACCCGCGCATTCACCTCATCGGCTACGGCCCGTCGGCGAGCACCATCGGCGCGAACCGAGCGGGTCGCGCCGCCGCGGTGGAGCTCAGCAAGTATCTGGCTATACCAAGCCGGCTGTGAACATCGCCGGGTCGGGGCCGATCCGTGCGCCCTTGTCCAAGGCGTTGATCGCATCCATCTGCTCGGGGGTGAGTTCGAAACCGAAAACATCGAAATTGCCGGCGATGCGCGCGGGGGTGACGGACTTCGGGATCACGATGATGCCCAGCTGTAAGTGCCAGCGGATGATCACCTGTGCCGGAGTGCGGCCCACCTCGTTGGCAATGGAGACGATGGTGTGGTCGTCGAGCAGGGTGCCCTGGCCGAGCGGGCTCCACGCCTCGGTGGCGATGGCGTTGTTGTCGTGGAAGGCGCGCAGCTCGCGCTGAGCCAGCCTCGGATGCAACTCGATCTGGTTGACCACCGGGATCTCGCCGGTCTCGCCGATGAGCCGCTCGAGATCGGGGAGAGTGAAGTTCGAGACGCCGATCGACCGGATCCGGCCCTGCGACTTCAATGCTTTGAAAGCGCGGAAGGTGTCGATGTAGCGATCGGCCTGCGCGACCGGCCAGTGGATCAGAAAGAGGTCGAGATATTCCAGGCCGAGTCGCTGCATGCTCGCGTCGAAGCCGCGCAGCGTGGAGTCGTAACCCTGCTCGGAGTTCCACAGCTTCGTTGTCACGTAGACCTCGTCGCGCGGCAGCCCGAACTCCCGGATGGCGCGGCCCGTGCCCTCCTCGTTGCCGTAGATGGCGGCGGTGTCGATGCTGCGGTAGCCGACCTCCAATGCAGCGGTGACCACCGGGAAAACCTCATCGGGTGGCACTTGGAATACACCGAAGCCGAGCTGCGGGATCACGTTCCCGTCATTCAGCACAATCGAGGGGATGGCGCATGTCTCGCTTCTGAAGGTCACCTATCGACGGTAGAAGTGCTACCGCGAGTCGTCAACGACACCACTTGGCGTGTTGGCTCACAATTCGCTGGTGGGGCCTAGATTTACCTCCGACGATTCGGTTCGGATCGACCTGTCACCGCCCGGGGAGACCCAGTCTGCGGTAGCGGTTGTGGCGCGCTGCGCGAAGCTCCGCGAGCGGTCGGTCCTGCAGCTCGGTGAGCTCCGCCGCGATGGCGGCGACCATGCGACGGGCGAAATCGACCGGCTCGTCGGCCGCGTCCGGGAGCTCCGGCACGATGCGGTCCACGATGCCGTCCGCGCACAGGTCGGCGGCGCGGATGCGTTGCGCATCGGCCAGCTCCGGCGCATGGTCGATGTCGCGGTAGACGATAGCGCTCGCGCCCTCCGGTGGCAGCGGCGCCAGCCAGCCGTGCGTGGCGGCGAGCACCCGGTCCGCGGGCAGTAGCGCCAGCGCTCCGCCGCCGGTGCCCTGACCGAGCAGCACCGAGATGGTGGGGGTGTCCAGGGTCACCAAATCGGCTATGCAGCGGGCGATTTCGGGAGCGAGTCCGCGCTCTTCCGCCTCCTTCGACAACGCCGCGCCGACAGTGTCGATCACCAGTACCAGCGGCAGTCGCAACTCTTGGGCAAGTGCCATGCTGCGCCTGGCCTCCCGGAGTGCAGCCGGGCCCATGGTGTGCTCGCCCTGCTGGCCCGAGCGGTCGTGCCCGAACACCACGCAGGGCCTGCCTCGAAACCTGGCCAGCGCATGCACAATGGTGCGATCGGATTCGCCCTGACCGGTGCCGCTGAGCGGAACCCGTTGCGTCACATGACGTAACAGGTCGCGCAGGCCGGGCCGACCCGGGCGGCGCGAGATGGTCACCGACTCCCAGGCCGAGCCTTCGGACGCTCGGCTCGAGAGATCCGCGCCCTCGAGATCCCCACCATCGTGGTGCCTGGGCGCGGCCCAACCCGGTTCCGCCGCAACAGGATCCGGCACACCGCTGAGTACACTCAAGGCGCGGTGCGCGATGCGGCGGAACACCGGCACCGGGACCACGCCGTCGATGACACCACTGTGATAGAGGTTCTCCGCGGTTTGGACACCCTCGGGAAAGTCCTTGCCGTACAACGCTTTGTAGACCCGAGGGCCGAGAAACCCGATCAACGCGCCGGGTTCGGCAAAGGTCATATGCCCCAGCGAGCCCCACGAGGCGAACACCCCGCCCATGGTCGGATCGCGCAGATACACCAGATAGGGATGGCCCGCGGCCTTATGGGTGGCGACGGCGCCTGCGATCTTCACCATCTGCACGAAGGCAACCGTGCCCTCCTGCATCCTGGTGCCCCCGGATGTTGGTGAAGCAAGCAGCGGCAGGCCGGACCCAGTGGCACGCTCGACCGCCGAGACTATCCGCTCGGCGGCGGCAACCCCGACGGAGCCCGCCAGAAATCCGAACTCACAAGCGATTACGGCCACCCTGCGGCCACGCAAAAGCCCCTCGCCGGTGAGCACCGACTCATCGGTGCCCGCCGCGACCGCGGCCTTACACAGATCCTCGTGATACCGCCGGGTGCAGGCCACCGCGACGGGTGGCCGATCCCAACTGACAAATGAGTCCGGGTCGAGCAGTTGCCCGAGCAGTTCGCGCGCCGAAATCCTCACCGAGGGAGAATAACTACCCGGTCTTGATTCGATGCGCGCCGCGCGAGCAACTCAGTAGCCCTGCATCACCTTGCGCAGGGCGTACTCGGTCAACGAGACCAGCGCATGCTTGGCGGGCTCACGCCGCCGCGCGTCGATCGACAGAATCGGCACATCCGCAGGCACCGCGAGCGCCTGACGGATGTCCTCGATCGGGTAGCGCGGTGCGTCGTCGAACTCGTTGAGCGCAACCAGGAACGGTAGGTTGCGCGCTTCGAAGTAGTCGACGGCCGCGAAGCTGTCCTCGAGCCTGCGGGTGTCGACCAGCACCACGGCGCCGATGGCGCCGCGGATCAGGTCGTCCCACATGAACCAGAACCGATACTGGCCCGGCGTACCGAACAGGTACAGGACCAAATCGTCGGCAAGGCTGATCCGACCGAAGTCCATGGCCACCGTGGTGGTGGACTTCATCGGAACACCCGTCAGGTTGTCGATTCCGGTGCTGGCATTGGTCACCAACGCCTCGGTGCGCAGCGGAACAATCTCCGAAACAGCACCGACCAACGTGGTCTTGCCGACACCGAAGCCGCCGGCGACGACGATCTTCGCCGAGGTTGGCTTGCTGGTTCGGGTATCGACCTGTGCCGTCGAATCAAATACGCCGGAGTCCACTGAGAACCCTTTCGATCAGCTCGCGACGTTCATCGTCGCTGGAATCGTCTTTCAAAGTCGCCGAAACTCGGACGTGCCCGGCCTCGATGAGGTCGGCCACAAGCACCCTGGCCACCCCGATCGGGATACCCAAACGCGCCGCTACCTCGGCAACGGACGGCGATTCTCTGCACAACTCCACGATGGACGTCTCGATGTTGGTCAGTTCGAACTGCCGCTCCAGGGCGACCGGATGCGATGCGACGAGGGCTTCCAACGCCAACTCGACTGCGGGCCTGGTGCGGCCCGCAGTCAATGAGTATGGGCGTACGAGGCTCGGCTCGGCGCTCCCCATGCGGTGATCGTCTATGTCCATCCCACCATCAGGAACCCATCGTGACGCGTGGCGTGGCCTGCACTGTCTGGCCAACACGCTCGACCAACAAGGCCATTTCGTATCCGACCTGACCGATGTCGCAGGACGTGTTGGTCAGCACCGCGAGGTAAGAGCCGTCGCCGACTGCCATGAGTAGCAGGTAGCCGTGCTCCATCTCGACCACCGACTGCAAAACGGTGCCGCCCTCGAACAGGTTCGAGACGCCGACCGAGAGGCTGGCGAGTCCCGCCGTGACAGCCGAGAGCTGTTCGGCGCGATCGACGGGCAGCTGGGCGCTCGCGGCCATGAGTAGCCCGTCAGCCGAGACCAGGACGGCATGAGCTACGCCAGGAACCTCGTTGGCGAAGTTCGAAACCAGCCAATCCAGCTGACGATTCGTACCACCTAGATCGGGGTTCATCGGTCTCCTTTATCTCCGGTTAGGTTCGTTGCCTTCATTGCGCGGCCATCCCGGACGCCCTGCTGGTGACGACTCAAGCTGGACCTGATCGTTTCTGGATCGCGACGTGCCGCCCGATCCGCGGCGCCGCTTACGGCGCCGGGGACCAGCCTTCCGCCCGGATTGCGTTGGGGCAACCCGGCGGCTGTCTTTGTTTCGGCCTGGGCTTCGCTCGCCGCGCGAGCCGCCTGCCATCCTTCGTCGCCCGGCGATTCGAAGGACGCGGCCACCTGGGACCGGTCCGGGTTCGGATCTGTCAGCCACGCCGACATCATTTCGGCGAAGATCGGGCTGTCCATAGGCGAGTTGGTTTCCGCCGCAGGCTGCAGCCTGGTCTGGAAGAACGACGCGGCCTTGCCCGTATCGGCCTTGAAGCTGTGGCGGCCGGGGTCGCGGCCTGCCAACGGCGCTCCGGAATCGGAGAGCGCGGGCTGTTCGCCGCTCGGTGGCTGCGGGTTGCCGCGCTCGCGCTGCGGCAGACCGAGGCCGGATGTCGATTCACGTTGCGGCAGACCACCGGTGTTCGGGTCACGCTGCGGCAAACCAGGCGGCACCTGTGAGCCGGGCTGACGCTGCGGTAGATCGCCCAGCGCGTCCCGCTGCGGCAAGTTCGTCGCCGCAGGCTGACGCTGGGGCAAACCGCCCGTGCTCGAGTCGCGCTGCGGCAAACCACCCAGACCCGAATCACGCTGCGGCAAACCACCCAGACCCGAATCACGCTGCGGCAAACCACCCGTGCTCGGGTCACGCTGCGGCAAACCACCCAGACCCGAATCACGCTGCGGCAAACCACCCGTGTTCGACTCACGCTGCGGGAGGCCACTCGCCCCGGACTCCCGTTGCGGCAGGCCGTTGGCACCGGACTCCCGCTGCGGCAAACCGTTGGCACCGGACTCCCGTTGCGGCAGACCGTTGGCACCGGACTCCCGTTGCGGCAGACCGTTGGCACCGGACTCCCGTTGCGGCAGACCGTTGGCACCGGACTCCCGTTGCGGCAGACCGTTGGCACCGGGTTCCCGCTGCGGCAGACCGTTCAGGCCCGACGAACGTTGCGGTAGACCACCCGAAGCGGGATCGCGCGTCGGCAGACCGTTCGGACCGGAATCACGCTGCGGCAAACCATCCGAAGCAGGGTCGCGGGTTGGCAGACCGTTCAGACCCGACTGACGCTGCGGCAAACCGCCCGTGCCCGAGTCACGCTGCGGCAAACCACCGGTGCCCGAGTCACGCTGCGGCAAACCACCGGAACTCGGCTCACGCTGCGGCAAACCACCCGTGTTCGACTCACGCTGGGGCAGACCACTCGAACCTGGTTCGCGCGGCGGCACACCGTTCAGACCCGACTGACGCTGCGGCAGGCCAGTCGTGGTGCCCGGCTGACGCTGCGGCAAACCACCGCTTGTGGAAGGCCGTGGCACACCATTGGCGCCCGGCTGCCGCAGTGGCAGCTCACCGGAGTTCGCATCACGCGGCGGCAGACCCGTCACGATCGGTTCGCCGCCATCCGGCTGGCGCGGCGGCGGACCACCCGGCGACACGCTGCGCTTGGGCAAGCTCGCCGCGGCGAGCTTGCCGCGCTGCGGACCGCTCGGCGCCTGTCCGGTTGTGGGGCGCAGAGACGGACCGCCCTGAGTCGAATTGGGGCTCAGGCCAGCGGACATCGTCGATCCAGGCGACCGCTGCGGCAAGCCACCGCCTGCCGCGGCCGGACCACCGTCCGCGGGGGCCGGGCTGCTGACCGGAATCGGGCCGCTCACCCCGGGATCGACGGTGACCATCACATTGCCCCCAGGAGTCCTGGTAATTCCCCGCATCTGCATCGATGATGAACTCGCCTGCCGTTGTGGAGCACCGGCCGACACCTGGGGCGCGGCCTGCGTCGGCAGTGCGGATTGCTGTCCCTGTCCGATGACGATCAGGCCGCCCGGCACATGCACGGTCACGGTGACACCCGGGTCCCGCGCGGTATCGAAGGTCGGCCGCAATCGGACCGTGAGTCCGTGCCGCTCGGCCAACCTGCCGACCACGAAAAGACCCATGTGCCGTGCGGTGTCGGGGCCCGGCTCGGCGGTTTGCTCCAGCCTGCGGTTGATATCGGCCATCTCCGAGGGCGGCATACCGATACCCCGGTCGGCCACTTCGATGAGCATGCCCTGGTCGTGGGCCTGCGCGAAGGTGAATTTCACGTCGGTTTCGGGCGGTGAAGCACGCAGCGCGTTATCGAGCAACTCGGCGAACAGGTGCGCCATATCCGAGGCAGCGGGTTCTTTGAGCGAACCGCGCGGTGTCGCACCGAGCTTGACGCGTTCGTAGTCCTCGACCTCGGAGATCGCGGCGCGCAGCACGTCGGCGATCTCGACCGGAGCGGACTTGGCGCGGCGCTGCTTGGTACCGGCCAGAATCAGCAGGTTGTCACCGTTACGACGCATACGAGCGGCGAGGTGGTCCAGCCGGAAGAGGTTCTCCAGCAGTCGCGGATCCTTCTCGTCGTACTCCATCGCCTCGATCAGCGTGAGCTGATGGTCGACGAGCGACTTGGACCGGCGCGCCAGGGTCTCGAACATGTCGTTGACCTGAGAACGCATCTGCGCCTGATCGCTGGCCAGACGCAGCGCCTGTCCGTGGATGTCGTCGACGGCGCGGGCCAGCTGACCGATCTCCTCGGTGCTGCGCACCGGCATCGGCTCCAGCGGCACGTCCTCCGGGGAAGCGCCGTTTCGCAGCTGGGCGACCTCATATGGCAGATCGCTCTCGGCCACCCGCAGCGCCGCGAGGCGCAGCCGGTGCAGCGGCACGATCATCGAGCGCGCCACGAAGACCGCGAGCAGCAGCGCGGCGAGGATAGTGGCGATGACGACCGCGGTGTAGGTCCACGCGTCGGCGTTGGCCGTCGACACCAGCTCATTCATCGACGAGTCGATGTCCTTGGTCGCCTTGCCGACGACGCGCTCGTAGACATCGAGGCTGGCGGTGAGCGAGTTCTTCAGGTCGCCGACCGGGAGCTGACCGGATTGCGCCTGTGGGCTGCTCAGCAGCCCGATTCGGGTATCGATGCCGGCCCGCACGTCGGCGATCGAGGTATCACCGTCGGCGAACCGGTGCGCGAGAACATTGAGCAGCGAGCGCTCGGTGTTCGCCGCGGTGAGGAAGGCCTGCACGCCGACCTGCGCATTGCGCAGGATCTCGGGGAACGCGGCGATCTCACCGACGAGTGAGGCGCGGGTGTTGAGCGAGTCGACAAGACGTAGCTTCGCCGTATCGATGGCGGGGTCGCTGACCTGACCGACCGTGGACTCGACGATGCGCACGCTGTCGTTGCGGACCCGGTCGATCATCGCGATGATCTCGGCGCCCGACTGGGTCGAGGTGGCCTTACCCTGCGCACGCACGGCTTTTGCCTGGGTGAGCATGTTGTCCAGCGACGCGCGAGCGCCCGACACAGCGTTCAGCTGGGGGCCAACTGCTTCCGCATTGCCGATGGCGGCATCGAGGTCGGCGAGGTTCTTGTCCGACACGATCGACGGTGCACCAGGGAACAGCGCAATCATCTGCGAGGCGGCGGTCGTCGCCGTCTGCGCACTGAGCGCGGTTACGGCCGGGATGGCGCCGATGTTCTCGGCGGCACCGGCGAGCCGGTTCGCCTCGGCGAACTCGGAAGCAATCCTGGACACGCCGAGGCCGACCGCGACTGCGAGCGGCACGGCCAAAACCGCCGTAACCTTCCAACGCAGGTCCCAGTTGCCGAGCGCCCAGCGTTTGCTGCCGGACCTAGCGGCGTCACGCATCTCCCACTCACTTTCCAAACTGGCCCCAACCACGCGCCATCAGCGAACCTCCACACTCGCATGCTGGCTCGACAGGCAGAGCTGGCCGAGGAACTGCGGCTGGCCGAGAAATTGCGTCTACGACTGCCCAAATAAGTGACATCAGATTCTAACGGATCAATAACTTCTTGGTTGACTCCGAGTAGGGCTACAAGCCTTGACCAGCCCGTTCCAGGCATAACCAGAGGTCGCGGCACCCACCCGGGCGTCGCGTGAAGTCTGCCACAATCGTCCTGATCTATCGAGGCGGGCATCGAGGCGAGGCTAGGGAGTCACCGGGTTGAACGCGAAGCACGACTACCGACCGGTCTATCAGACCAGCTTGGTCGATCCGGCCGAGTTCTGGAGCAGTGCGGCGGAGGCGATCGATTGGGAGGTCGCGCCAACCCAGATCGTCGACACCGTGGCCCGCCCTGTGACCAGGTGGTTCCCTGATGCTCGCCTGAATACCTCCTTCAACGCCCTCGATCGACATGTGCACGGAGACACCGCGATCGAGGAAGGCCGGGCCAACCAGCCCGCCCTAATATACGACTCCGCTATGACGGGCACCAGAGGCGTTTTCACCTATGCCGAACTCCTCGAAGAGGTTTCCCGCTTCGCCGGCGCGATGGTCCGGCTCGGTGTCACCAAGGGCGACCGCGTCATCATCTACCTGCCGATGATCCCCGAAGCGGTCATCGCGATGCTCGCCTGCGCCCGCATCGGCGCGGTGCATTCCGTAGTCTTCGGCGGCTTCGCGGCGCCCGAGCTCGCGGCACGCATCGATGACGCGGCGCCTGTGTTGATCATCACTGCTTCCGGTGGTCTGGAGCCGGGCCGCCGGATCGACTACCCACCGATCGTGTTGCACGCGTTGGATCTTGCCGAGACCAGCGCGCCGCGCAATGTCATCGTGAAGCAGCGCGCGCAGTTCCCGACGATCCATTTCCCCGCCCCCCAGCCCGCGACCGAATCACTGCCGAGCTCCGCGCAGACCGTCGCGGCGCAGTGGCTGGATTGGGACGACGCCGTGCGCGATGCACCGCTCGCCGATCCGGTGCCGGTGGACGCCACCGATCCGCTCTACATCCTGTACACCTCGGGCACCACCGGTAAGCCGAAGGGCGTGGTCCGGGATAACGGCGGACATGCGGTTGCCCTGGCCTGGTCCATGCGCAATATCTACGACGTCGGGCCGGGACAGGTGATGTGGGCCGCCTCCGACGTCGGGTGGGTCGTCGGGCACTCCTACATCGTGTACGCGCCATTGCTGGTCGGCGCGACAACCCTTCTATACGAGGGCAAACCGGTCGGCACCCCGGACGCGGGCGCCTACTGGCGCGTGGTGGCCGAGCATCAGGTCCGCGTGCTGTTCACCGCGCCGACCGCGCTGCGCGCCATTCGCAAGGCCGATGCCGACGCCACGCTGGCACGCGGCTACGACCTGTCCTCGCTGCGCGCGCTGTTCTGCGCGGGCGAGCGGCTGGATCCGGCGACCTACGAATGGGCCACCGAGACCCTGCTCGCCGACCGGCCCGACTGCCCCGTCGTCGACCACTGGTGGCAGACCGAGACGGGCTGGCCGATCTGCGCGAATCTACTCGGCCTGCAACAGCTTCCGATCAAGGCGGGCTCGGCGTCGGTGCCGGTGCCCGGATTCCGGCTGCGCGTCCTCGACGCCGAGGGCAATCCGGTCGCACCAGGTACCGAGGGCAATATCGTCATCGGACTACCCATGCCGCCAGGCACCCTCACCGGCCTATGGCGCGATGAAGAGCGCTTCGTCCGGTCCTATATGTCGGCTTTCCCCGGGCACTATCTCACCGGCGACTCCGGATATTTCGACGACGACGGCTACCTCTTCGTCCTCGGCCGCAGCGACGATGTCATCAATATGGCCGGGCACCGACTATCGGCGGGCAGCATCGAGGCCGCCATCTCAGGTCATTCGGCGATCGCCGAATGCGCGGTGATCGGACTGCCCGACGAACTCAAGGGCCAGCGGCCGATCGCGTATGTGGTGCTCAAGTCCGGCGTCGAGATCGACCCGACGCAGTTGCGCGACGAACTGATCGAGCGGGTGCGCGAGCAGATCGGCGCCATCGCCACCCTGCACGATGCCGTGGTGGTTTCCGCGCTGCCCAAGACCAGGTCGGGCAAGATCCTGCGCAAGACAATCCGGCAGATCACCGCGGGCGACGCCTATGAGATCCCCTCGACCATCGAGGACTCCTCGGTGCTCGCCGCCCTGGAGCAGCAGATCGCCGCTGCCCAACCGCCATCGGCCGATACCGGCACGCCACTCGCGCCGAACGCGGATCCGGTTGTGCCGTCATAGATTTGCGTTCACCCGGCGTTAACATCCCTCAGAGGTTTCTCAGGGATAGCTCACCGATGTGCCAGCCCATGGCAATAGCCTCGAGACAGCGTCGAGACCACCACTGACGTACCCCTCGAAGATCTGGAGCCACACTATGAAGGCCTTGCGCAGTCGACCCGCCTACACCGGATTCGCCGCGGGCGGACTCGCCACCGTCGCGATGTTCCTCGCGCCGACCATCGCCTCCGCCGACGCCATGACCGATATGGCCGCGCCGCTGCTGACCTCCGATTGCTCCTTCGCCCAGGTCGACGCTGCCCTGCATGCCAAGGCCCCGCAGCTGGCCTCGATTCTCGACTCGAACCCGAGCCAGAAGGCCGAGCTGCAGCGCAAGTTCGATCAGCCGGTCGAGCAGCGCCGCACGGAATTCCAGCGCATCATCGACGAGAACCCGAGTGCGGCGCAGAACGCGCAGAACGATCCGCGTGCCTCCGGTATGAGCGCAACGATCCGCGCGGTCGCCGACTCCTGCCACAGCTACTAGCCGGCACTCGCGGCTCGCCTTTTCCGATCCCGACAGGCTGCTCTCGTAAGTACATGGGTAACTCCATGTGCTCGCATCGCGCTAGCGTGCGATGGAGGTCGTTGTCAAGAGTTGGCAGCGTTGGGTGTAGTTGGTTCCGTGAACCTCTGAGCTGCGGATACATTGAAATTCTGCCCAGTTCTGGCTGTGATATCGATTGCTAGCGTTGGGGTGCGCGGGTGTCGTTGGTTGACGTCAGCCATTAAATGGCAGGTTTGATGACAAGTAGCGACGGCTGGCCAGCAACGACGCCGGGCACGAACGATCCGGTGCAGGCGTGTTCGGACGATCTGCGGGAACCCCTACGAGGGGGCCGACAGGAGGTGAAGTGTGTGATGCCGAAATCCAGTGGCAAGAGCGACGACAGCAAGATGACGCAGGACCGCGCCACGCGAATCCAGTCCGCAGCCGACCGCAATCCAGGAAGCGGCAGCGCCAAATCCGGGTTCGCGTCACGGGCGCAGTCGAGCGCGGATAGAGCCGCTCACGAGGCGAATTCCAACCACACTGACCGCCGATAACCTTCACATCGCAGTGGTTCTCGGCAGCCAGATTGGCAACACTCAACGTCACGCTCAGAACATCGATCTCGCCCATATCGTCAGAGAACTACTTGGTCACAATGTCTCGAGTCCGGCAGATAGGGCGCCGTCGCGGACTCCTAATCTTCTGATCCGTAGTTACCAGCGGAAGCGTCAAAGCGCCGGATTCATTCCGGCGCTTCGATGTGTGGGCGGAGGCTCTGTAGCATCTGGAGTTTGTCAGCAAGTTGGTCGTCCAGCTCGCTGAATTTTTCTGATGGCATCGGTCCGGTCGAGGATCGCTGCGCAGATTCGGCGACGCTGGACTGGCCTTCCGGTACAGCGATCGACGTGTATTCCGTACTGAGCGTGTCCAGGGCACGGCCAAGAACCAGACACTGAGGCGGGCATCCGTAGTGGATACTCATGGCGCGGATCGCGTCGTTCCCGGTGAGCACGCCCGGGTCGGTGAGGCGGTCTTGCAGGTGCGCACCATCGTCAGGATCGGGAAGCGTTGGTGCGTTCACGACACCGCCCGTACCGTGGCGGTGTCGTCGACGATCAGCGCTCCGCCCCACCCGCACGGCCGGGCGTCCCAGGTGCGGTGTGCACCGATCCGGTCGTCCGACACCGAGACCGAACCGCAGAACACGGCTGGGCACGCCACGCTGATCAATCGGTTCTCGCCATCGAACTTCACGCGCCCGCAATCGGCATGCAGCCGCACACGGCCCTCGTCTACCGCGCCGAGTCTGGCCTCGGGCGGATGGGAGCGAGAGTCCGTGCAGCCCGAGATGGTGGTCATCTGTGGTGGATGCGCGTGCATCCAGCGTCGCCAGTTCACGCGCTCACTCCTTCGTGCATCCAGTCGATGAAGCCGTCGTAGTCGACCGCGCACGCGACCTCCATCGCGCGCCCGTCGGGGTCGCGGTAGATACGGGCGTCGCGCTCGATCCGTATCCGCTCAGGGGTAAAGGTGACGAACGGCAATCCGAGAGCGGCGCTGAAGGTGAGCCGGTCGTGCATCCAACTGCCGCGCCGCTGCTGCCTGGCGCTCTGCCGCTGAAACCATGCATCGAAATTCGCCGCCAGCAACTGCGCCCACTTCGGTGCGGTAGCAGATTGCAGTCGCCGCAGCAGCTCCCAGTCGGCGGTGACGTCGATCGCGGAGGAGTTCGTGAAATCCGACAAGACCAGCCGTGGTGTGCGGGTCAGGCGAAGCGCGAGACCAGCCGCTACGGGATCGGTGTGGAAGTTGTGCGAGGCGCACGTCTTGTCTCGGTACCGATCCAGCCAGCCACCCATCTGCGTGACTACGATCCGTTCGGCGAGATCGGGGACCAGGCACAGCACGGCAGACAGGTTGGTCATCGGTCCCATCCCGACCCAGCGGATCGGGCCGTCCGTGGCCGCGCACAGTCGGGTGACGGCGTCGGTGAGCCCGTCGACCGCGTCGAGAACCGCGTCGTTGGAGTCGGCATCGGTTTTGTTGGGTTGATCGACGAATTCATCCATCACGAACCGGTGTTCGCCGCCGATATCGATTCCGGGGATGACGGGAACGTCAGACCGGTCCATCAAATCCAGGACATGACGCGCCAGCTGGGCGCGGCGCCCGCGAGTCTCGTTGGCGGTGACCACAGCGAGATCGGTCACGGTTCGCGCGGCGATGACCAGCGTGACGAAATCGTCTGGGTCGTAAAACAGGTCGGTATCCAGGACCGTCACACCGGCCCCGGTGAGCGTCCTGGGTCGGGTGGTCTTCGACGGTTGCTCGGTGAGATCTGGTCGGTCATCGAACATCGGGCAGTGCACTCCTTGTCACGGGACAATCAGCGATGGTGTATGGAAATGGTCTGGGGGACAGTGCTGCTCACCACGGAGTGGCGTGCTGGGGTAGTCGGCGCAGATCGCAGGCAAGTTCGTCGGCAAGTGGGAACGTGGGTGTCTTCGTGGACGTCGATGGTCATCCGTCGAAACTCCAGGTCACTTGCAGGGGATTGGATCGGGTCGAGGGGTGAGGTCGAGGTGCGTTGCACTCGAAGGGCTATTTGGCATGTCCAAATCTGTGAGAACCCCACGCCACCGCGTGACCCATTTCCGAGACAGGAGTACCGAGCCACGGTGCCGTAATCGACTGTGCACGACGGCTTTCCGTGGGAGTAGAGCGGTGCTCGCGAGCACGGTGCCGGTGGCAATCGTGCTCGCGGCGGTGACTAGTCCGGCCGTAGCTGCGGAATCCACGGCCGGCGAGGCGATGCCCATTGTCTTGCTGTCGGCGGCTGCCGCGAGCGCGACCGGTGCACCGGCGGTGATCACTGATCAGCCGGGTGTCACCAGTCCCTTGCAGCCTGGCACCTCCACTCCGACCCCGCCGCCGGACCCCGCACCGACCCCGCCGGTGTACTACGTGCAGCCCCCCGAGATCCGCCACGGATCCGGGACACGCCCGGCACCATCGGCGGACCAGCCTGTGGAGCCGATCGCGATCGAGGATCTGCATTTGCCCGTACCGGTGGAACCGGTAGCGCCGATCGAGCCGCCGGAGAACACGATTCGGGTCGGGCAGTGGGAGGCACTGCGACCGGACTGGCTACCCCCCCCCCCCAGAGTGCGCGGACGCGATCAACGACATCGCGGCAGGCGCTGAGGCGCAGGTCGCGACGGCCCTCGATTCGGTCGGTATCCCCGCTGGACGGTCCGATCGGGTCAGCGGCGCAACCTTGGGTGGTGCCGCGCTGGCCAGTGCCGGTGGTGCGGTCGTTGCCGGAGCACCGGCTGCGGCTCTCGGCGCGGTCGTCGGCGGTCTCGTCGGTGGCACCGTCGGCGGAATCGCCGGTGCGCTGGTCGGCACGGTAATACCGGTACCGGTCATCGGAACGGTGACCTCCGGGGTGGCCGGGACAGCGATCGGTGCGGCAGCGGGCGCTGCCGCCGGAGCGGCCCTGCTGGGCGGTGCCGCCGCCATGGTCGGCGCTGTCGCCGGTGGCACGGTGGGTGCGGGGTTCGGTGCGGGTGTGGGGGTTGGGCAGCCATGACCCGCATGACGAACAACCATGCACGTGTCCTCGCGGCCGTCGCGATGGCGAGCGTCGCCGACATCGCCCGCGCCGCCAGCGCCGCCGTACGCGCCGCCTAGGCGGAATTCGTCCATCCGCCGCGGCCGACGTCGCCACGTGCTCCTCTGCTATGACGTCGAGTGCTACTCGCTGCGGACGCGAAAGTCGTCGTGTAGTGCGAGAGCGGACGGTCGCGGGGAACTTCCAACACTGAACTAACCCGTGTTTTAGCTAGCGATCGCAACCCGTCGCGGCAATTCCTGCAAGACAGTCACTCCGTGCCGACGATAAGCGGCGACGGTCACAACCGTGACTGCCGTCCGAACTCGCCGTTTACACGATGCTGACACCGTGAACGCAACGATTGGTGCGGTCCGGTCATCCCGCCCGCTGCCGCACGGGCGATCCCGCGCCGCAGTCGCGCAGATTTCAGGCCAGCCGGCGCTCGGCTATCTTCGTGATTTCGTCGAGGGTGCGTAGCGTTTCCGATTCTGGCAGGGTCGGCAGGCTGAAGACCAATCGCTGTACCCCGGCCTCGGCATAGCCGTCGACCAGAGCCGGATCGAGCGGGACGAATGCGACTGTGACAGGCAGGTCATTGCCGTCGAGTTGGGCCACCTGAGCCGGGATCGCCGCGGGATCGTTCACCGCGGCGGGGATCCAGCCGACACCGTGGCGGATCGCGCGTTGGGCCGCCGACTCTCCGCCACCGATGAAGATCGGCGGATGCGGTTGCTGTACGGGCTTCGGCCAGGCGTACATCGGGTCGAAATCGACAAAGCGGCCGTGGTACTCGGCGAGGTCCTCGGTCCAGATCTTCCGGATGGCTTCGAGTTGCTCGTCGAGTCGCGCGCCGCGGGTGCGCGGATCGGTGCCGTGATCGGCCATCTCCTCGCGATTCCAGCCCGCTCCGACACCGAATACGAAGCGCCCGTTCGAGATCAGGTCGAGCGAGGCGACCTCCTTGGCGGTGTGGATGACGTCTCGCTGAACCAGCAGGGTGACCGAGGTTCCGAGGATCAACCGCTCGGTGACCGCCGCGATGGCGCCGAGCGTGACGAAGGGGTCCAACGCGCGGTAGTACACCCGCGGCAGCTCACCTCCGCCTGGGGCGGAGGACTTCCGACTCGCGGGAATATGCGAATGCTCAGGCAAGAATAGGGATTCGAACCCCCGCTCCTCCAGCGCTAGGCCAAGCTTCGGACCGCTGATCCCCTCGTCAGTAACGAAGGTGGTGATGCCTATCTTCATGAGTAGTATACTGAAACCTTCACATGTGTGTGAAGGTCAATGAATATTTCTGTGAGGTGGAGCACATGCGTATCGGAGAGTTGTCCGAGCGAACCGGAACCTCCCGTCGGCTGCTGCGCTACTACGAGGAACAGGGCCTGATCTTCTCGCAACGCTGCCGCAATGGCTACCGCAGCTACGACGAGCACCTCGTAGAGCGCGTTCTCCAGATCCGAGGACTGCTCGATGCCGGCCTGCCGACCCGCATCATTAAGCAGATCCTGCCCTGTCTCGAGAAGGCTAGCTCCATCGTGTTCGACGAGGCCACACCGGAAATGCTCGACCTGCTGGAAGACGAACTCACCCGCATGTCCCGGCGCATCGATTGCCTCACTCGCAACCGGGAGGCCATTGCCGAATACCTCGACGCTGTACGCGCCCACGCATAACGATATGCCGACCTCTGCCGCCGGACTCAACGACCGAATTGCGACCGCTCACAAACGCATTCGTCGCTGACAGAAGGCCGTGCCAGGAGCACGGCCTTCTGGTGTGCAGTGAGGAAGCAGTGACCTCGAATCACTACTGTTGCGTCGTGCGCCTGGCTGCTCCCGGTGTTTTCGGCCGGACCGCCGTCGGCGCCAGCCCTAGACTAACCACCCCGGGTGTCGCTGTTCGCCAGAACACCAACCCCCGCACCGCGCGGGCAGCAACGACAGGACTCCAGACCCTCGACACACAGCCCACCGATGCTGATACCGCCGAGGCCAACTCGTAGCGGCACGGCCACCACCGACGGCGAGGGGCGTGTGGCGGCCTCGGCGGCCTCGCCTGTCGTGTCCCGCGGCGAGTCCGCCCGGCGTGAGTCGCCTGGCCTCGCCGCAACAATTGCCCGCGAGCCGAATTCCGCTCGTGCTGTTTGCATTCCGTGAATGGACGAGAGGAATTCGGGACCAGAATTTGTTTTCACGTTCCGCTTGACATCACACACCGTATCGAGCGTCCATGGAACCCGAAACGGCACCGACCCCCCGGGGAATTCGCCCCGATCTGTGTGGTTTCCGTCCCGGCCGGGACATCACCCGAATTCACGTGTCCTCCTTGGCCCAGCGGCGAATAGCGTCGGAAGCCGCGAAGTCCGTGCCCGATCGAGTTCGCACACTCACCGGCATCGGACTCGATGGAGCCGACCTCTACGACGAAGCGTTCGGCACCAACTGGGGCATGGTGTGTCGGAGGTGTAGACGTCGAGCAGGATGCGTCCGACCGTCAGGGAGTCGACGAATGCGGCACCGCCACGGCGGCGGGAGAAGTTGCCCGGTTTCGGGAGCAGCGCTTCACGGACCGGGTTGCCCCTCCTGGAGGGACACCATGATCGTCCGTAACGACACCGGCATCGCCGACCCAGCGGTCACCGCCGCTATCCCCGCGCTCGACACGGACCCGGCCGCGGCGGTTGCCCAGATGCGGCGAGCCTGCCGCGACAACGGGTTTGCGCTATTCACCATCGCCGACCCTAATGCGCCGGGCCGCACGATCCTCGCCGAGACCGCGCGATCGCTCGGTCTCGGCGACGCCTACATTCCACCGGTCTATACCGCCGACGCGGGCCGCTACGGCTAGGACAGCGACGGATTCAACACTATCTCGCCGACAGTGACCACCGCCGAACATCGGTACTTCGGCACCGGTGCCACGCAAGGCTTCCACACCGACGGCACGCTTGACCCGATCGGTTTGGTGGCTACATCGTTGTTGTGGTTCGAGCGCGCGGCACCGGAGGGCGGGCACACCACGATCTTCCAGGCGGTCGAGGCGTTCGAGCATCTGCGCCGCGGCAACCCAGGCGGGGCAGCGACACTGATGTGCGAGGACGCATTGACGCGGGTGGCGACCTCGTTCCACCCTCCGCAGAGGGTGACCGGGCCGGCGTTCGCCGACCTCGGCAACGGCCTGCGCGCTCGGTGGGCCGACGACGGCAACGAAATCTGGCAGCTGGCTGGTGATCTCGGTGCGCAGCGTGCGGCCATGGTCGAACAGATGCGCCAGAGGTCGCAGCCGGGTAGCCCGTACCGGCTCGATATAGCGATTCCTTCGCGTACCGGGGTGGTGCTGCGCAACGGCAGGGTGGCGCACGGACGCACCGCGTTTGTAGCCGGACCGGGCGAACGGATACTGATCCGCGGTCTGTACACCACGGAGCTGTCGTAATGAATTCGGCGGCAACACTTCTCGAACGCCGTCGCAGCGGCATCGATAACCTCCTCACGCGGTTCGGCTGCTATCTCGGTGAGGTCTTCGTGGAATGCCTCGACGGGTACTGGATCAACGAACCGTTCTGGGTGCCCCAGGCAGGAGTCACGCCCGTGGCAGAACCGGAGCGTGGAAGGGCCGAGTCCAACTACGGTATTGTTCCGGCCCGTCCCAGCGCGGCATGCGCAAGCACCTCGGTGATATCCACAGTCGGTAGTCGAGTGTTCTCCGGTGCGACAACCGATAGCTCCGTGCATCCGAGGACAACACCGTCGACATCGTCGCGATCGTAGGAGTCGATCCAGTGGCCGAGTTCACGACGCAACTCTTCGACCGGTCCGCCCGATTTGACCTGCTCTATCAGGCATCCGATTGCCCGTTGAAATTCTGGATATCGCACACGGCCCGAGAGATACGGTTCGAACAGCCTCAGCTGTCTTGTGGCCTCCGTTGCCAGCAAGAGCACTCGACGATAGGCGCGCCGCTCACACTCCGCAGACGTCTCGGCGAGAAGATTGCAGACCGGAACACGCGCTGCAGAAACGAGAGCCGTGTAGTAGGCGTGTGTCGTCGCCGACGGGACGACAATGAAATCGGCACCTGCACGCTCCAACATGGCGACCGCGTTCAGCAGCGCGGGCAACGGATCGGGCCCACGGCCCAGGAGATGCGCGATTCGGCTCGGTATCTGCTCACCGACCAGAATCGATGCCGGATACTCGTGGTCCACACTGGCTCCACTGAGGCGCAGCAACCTCTGGTGGAAATGCGCAGCAGCCAAAGGGCCAACCCCTCCGAGTATCCCTATTCGAGTGGTCATTCAACCTTTCCGATCGGTCACCGGCCAGAGGTACACATGAGCAGGACAGGCCATCAATGGTTCAGCAGCCATCCCACCGTGTCGTACTCGAGCGCGGGATAGGTCCCCAGGACGATCGCGGACAGCACCGCTGCCATCGAGAGCCGGCGATCCAGAGCGCAGCCACCCCGCCACCTGATATCACGACCTCGATCACGAGGCGCACTACTCCGGGCACCGCCACAGTGGCCGCCCCATCGCGGCTCGGATCCCCCGGCACCGCGAACCCACTCCACACCGCCACGACGGCAACCGGCAAAACCAGCACAAACCGCCACGGCGCATAGAACTCTCGCCATCCGGGCAGGCCGAACGAGGCCATCGCGGCAGGCTCAAGCAGAAACCGCACGCCCAGCATGATCGGCTTCAACCACATGCGGCGAGCCTAACCCAGACATGTCCGGCGGCCCAGGGCTGAGAACAACCAGAACCATTGCGCCACTCCGTGACTGGTGGAAACCGAACGGTGCCAACACGAATACGCCTGGCGACAGTCGCCATCGAGCCATCTCCGGACTGCTCGAGGACGCGGTCTCGCGCGCCGCCAACCACGTCGTAGTCGACGGCAGTCTCGACCATCGAGCTCGGCCGGGACGGATGCCCGCGATCGTCACGGTCGGTGAACTCGGGGAAGTCACCGGCAGCGGGCCTGTACGCCGACATTGCGGGCATGGTGCACGCCCTCAGGATCGAAGCTGTCCGCCGCCGGCGTTGACCGCGGAGAGCCGACCGTGGCGACCTGTCCAGCAGCGGTGTAGCGATCCACGCAGCCACCGACGTGCCGATTCCGGATTCGGCACCGAAGCGCCAGTTGAGCGGGTCGCACTCTAGCAGTTCGACTTTCGACTCGATTCCGGATACATCACCGTTTCACGGCTCTATCCTTTCTACGACACGTTGAACAACGTGCCGTTATTTACCGGTAGATGGATGCGGGTTGGTCCCATCGGAGCATCCACATCCTCCTGATGATGTGCAGGTTGACGATGCAGATCGATTTGAGATCCACGGTCGAACGGCCGCCGGAATGGGCGACGTTGGCGGGCGCGACGCCGGATTATGTGGTGTCGGTGCGTTGGCTCGAGACCATGGCGCCGTTGCTTCCGGGAGAGCCTCGCTGGCTGATCGCGACGGTCGACGGGCGCGCACAGATCGGGTTGCACACCCGCTGGCTTCGCTCGCCGCCCGGGGAGCCTCGCTACGACATCGCCGCCGTATTGCGCGGTGATATCCCGTCACCGGAACGGCACAGATGTTCCGAGCCGATCCCGATCGATGCGCTGTACCCATCTCTGCTTGTTGTGCTACCCGGATATGTCTGTGCGGCAGCGGGTTCGGGCGCGGCGGATCAGCCAGTTCTGCAGGGAACGCTGAGCGCTGTCGAGGTTTGGGCGGCTGCACGCGGTGCCCGGTCGGTGTCCTTCTTGTACGTGCCGCAGCGGCAGGAACCGCTTCGACGCGCCTTGATCGAATACGGCGCGCAGGCTGTACCGCTGTACCCGACCTGTGTACTGCCGTTGACCTTCGACAGCGTCGAGGAGTTTCACCACCAGCTGCCGAAGGCCCGCCGACGAGATATCGCGCGTCTGCGCCGCCGGCTGACCGAGAGCGATATCGCCGTGGGCGAGGCCGAGTTGGCGCAAGTCCGCGACGAGGTGCTCGATTTGCGGTTGGGACTGCTGCGCAAGTACGGCTCCGAGGCTGATGCCACTGTGCAGTCGTCGGTGATCGATCGGATGCTCGCACTGTACGAGCCCCAAGATGTGGTTGTGGCGGTCGCCCGTCGCAAAGACGGGCTCGCCGGTTTCTCCCTAGGTCTTCGGCACGAAGATACGTTGCGGCTGTTGTGGTGTGGTCAGCGCCCGGACGCGTATGGAGCATATTTCGTCACATGCTTCTACGAGTCGGTGCGTGCCGCCCTGGCCCGTGGCGTCACCCGCATCGACTACGGCATCATGAAATGGGATCTGAAGATGTCCTTCGGCTGCCGTCTGGAGCAGCTGACCGGCCATCTGTTGACCATCGCACCCAATGCGGAGTAGCCGACTGTTCCTGTGCGGTCAGGCCGTATCGCTGCTGGGTGACGGTTGACGGTATTGGCGGTTCCGCTGCTCGTACTGCGGCTGACCGATGATCCCGCGGTTGCGGCATTGGCCCTCGGCACCCCGCGTGATCGGATATTTGATCGCAGGTCTGCCTCCGGCCCTCTGGTGGATCGGGTCGGCCCGTGGCGGATCCTCATCGCGAGCGATGTCGTCCGACTGCTGGTATTTCTCGTATTGTTCGGCTCGCTTGTATTCCGTCCCTGTTCGGTCGGGGTGATCGTCGTGCTCGCGTGCGTTGCAGGGGTAGCCGGAGCGTTCTTCGAGACCGCCCTCGTCGTCGCGGTACGCGACAGTTTCACAGGCGCGGATCCGTTGCGGGCCAACGGATTACTTGAGCTGGTGGGCCAGTTGACAGGGCCAGACCAGCGCACCGCGTCATTCAACACCGCCCCACACACACGTCGGCCGAATTCTTGACAAGTGGATGGCAAATGACCGCAGATCACACGGTACTGTCGGCACCATGACCAGCGGCGATGCCTTTAGAGAGCACACTGGTAACTCACCGGGCACGCCCCGAAACTCCGGCGGCACCCAACGCGGGACCTGACCGCAAAACGTCGCGGCACCTGCTGGAATGGCCTGAATACGCGGAGAGGCGGAAGCGCACAATGAACGACGTGACGAGCGAGCGTACAACCCCGACTGTCCTTGTTGTC
Source organism: Nocardia sp. NBC_00403 (assembly GCF_036046055.1). Taxonomy (NCBI): domain Bacteria; kingdom Bacillati; phylum Actinomycetota; class Actinomycetes; order Mycobacteriales; family Nocardiaceae; genus Nocardia; species Nocardia sp. NBC_00403. The sequence continues at coordinate 1,994,527 of NZ_CP107939.1, read as the reverse complement.
GACGACGACGAGGACGTGCTCGCCTCGGTCGAGCGCGGGCTGCGGCTGTCCGGCTTCCAGGTGCTTGTCGCCAGGGACGGCGCCGCAGCGCTGCGCAGCGTCGCCGAGCACGCACCGGACGCGATCGTGCTGGACATGAACATGCCGGTGCTGGATGGCGCCGGGGTGGTGACCGCGCTGCGGGCCCTCGGCAACGAGGTGCCCATCTGCGTGCTGAGTGCGCGCGCCTCGGTCGACGACCGGATCTCGGGGCTGGAATCCGGCGCCGATGACTACCTGGTCAAACCGTTCGTGCTCGCGGAGTTGGTGGCACGGATCCGGGCGCTGCTGCGCCGTCGCGCGGACGTGACCGCAACGGCCACGCCCGGTGCGGTCACGGTCGGGCCGCTGGAGGTGGACATCGCCGGGTATCGCGCCCTGCTGCACGGGAACGAAATCGAGCTCACCAAAAGGGAATTCGAGCTGTTGTCCACGCTCGCGCGGAATGCGGGCGTGGTGCTCAGCCGCGAGCGATTGCTGGAGTTGGTGTGGGGCTACGACTTCGCGGCCGACACCAATGTGGTCGATGTCTTCGTCGGCTATCTGCGACGCAAGCTCGAGGTAGGCGATACACCCCGGCTGCTGCACACGATCCGCGGTGTCGGATTCGTGCTGCGAGCCTCCAAATGAACTCGAGTACAAGGTGACCGACTCTTTGCCCGCAGCGCCGGAGACCTCGTGGTCGCCGACCACACCGCCTGCGCCGACGAAAAGGCGTCGTCGCCGGTCATTTTCGCTACGCACCAGGGTCGCCGGAGCCGCGGCGGCGGGCGCAGTGATCATTGTGTCCATACTGAGCCTCATCAGCGTGCGCGCGATCGAACGCAACAATGTGGCGCAGATAGATCAGCAGATCACCATCGTCTCGCGGATCGTCCTGCTCAAGCCGGAGCTCGCCGCCGGGTTCGTCACTATTTCCGGGCTGGACACCAACCTGGCGGTCACCGTCCGCGACAACGGCGTCGTCACAGCCAGTGGCCCGACCCAATTGCCTGATCTGACACCAGGTTTCCACACTGCCACCGTGAACGGCGTCCGCTATCGGATGCTCACAACCACCGAGAACCAACCGCCGGGCCGCACGGTCGCACTCGGCATCCCCGCCGCCGAAGCGGCCCGCGCAACCGCCGAGCAAAAGCGCTGGGTCCTTGCGGGCGCGTCGCTTGCCATCGCTGCCGCCGCCGCGCTCGGCTGGTTGCTCGCCGGACGCGCGGTACGACCGATCACCGACCTCACCCGCCAGGTCGGCGCCCGCAGCGGCAGGCCAGATCCCGATAATCCGCAATCACCGGTCGATGGCTCGGGTGTGCGCGAAGCAGAGGAGCTCGCCGAGGCGGTGAACACCATGCTGCACCGCGTGGACCAGGCGCAGGACGAAACCGCCGCCGCGCTGGAGACGGCACGTGATTTTGCCGCCGTGTCCGCCCACGAACTGCGTACCCCCCTCACCGCGATGCGTACCGATCTCGAGGTGCTGCGCACCCTCGACCTCGACGAAGCCCAGCGCACCGAGATCCTCACCGACCTTGCACGCAGCCAAGGCCGGGTGGAAACCACCCTTGCCGCGCTCGAGCGCCTGGCCACCGGCGATCTCACCAACGAACGCGACCACATCGCCACCGATGTCGGCGACCTGTGCGACCAGGCCGCACACGACGCCATGCGGCATTTCCCCGGACTGACCGTTCGCATCGACACCGACGCCGAACTGGTGACCCTCGGCCTGCCCGCCGGGCTGCGCCTCGCGGTCGACAACGCGCTGAAGAACTCGGTGACACACGGCGGCGCCACCGAGGCGCTGGTGTCCGCGCATCGCGCACCCGACGGGCACATCGTGATCTCCGTTGACGACAATGGCAGCGGCATCCCGCTGGACGAACGCGCCGCGGTGTTCGACCGTTTCTTCCGAGGCAGCCGAGCCAGCAAAGGCGGATCCGGCCTCGGCCTCGCCCTGGTCGCTCAGCAGGCCCAATTACACGGCGGACAAGCCTATTTCGACAACGGCACGCTCGGCGGCATCCGCCTGGTCCTGCATCTACCCAACCGCACCGCGCACTGAGCCGTTCCGACTACCGCCGCACCGGCCAGCAGGAGAATCGGATTCCCATCGGCGGGCGTGGACGCGGTGCAGAATCCGACTGTGTGATATTCCGCACACCGAATGCCGGGGGTGCCACAAACGTTGTTCGAGTGAGTCATCGGCGCTGGACGGATTGTCCTTACCGAATCCTCAGAGAAGTGCTATTCGTTGCGCCAATCGGGGGTCATAGGGTCTGCGGATGTGATCGGAAAACGCGCCCGCTGGGCACTCCTCGCCGTCGGGATTGTCGTTGCGGGCGCGGTCGGGGGCGGCATCACGGCCTGCTCGCGCTCCGCCGCCGCACCGACCGGAATCGCCTTGGTCAACGCCGACACCGGGCCGACCGGTGGGCGCGTCGTACAGGCGCTGGAGCAGGCGGGCGGTTACGAATGGACCGCAGCCAAGCCTGGGGAGGCGGATCTCGACGACTACGCCGCAGTGATCACACTGCCCGCCGATCTCACCGCGGCAATAGGCACGCTCGCCGGCGACCAACCCCAGCGGGCCAAAGTGACCGTGGCGACGCATGAAGGTGCGGACGCGCAGTTGGTGAACGGGGCGGTGAACGAGGTGACGCATCGGATCGGCGCGGCGGGCGTCGATGCCGCGCTGTCGGCCGTCGCCCAAGCGCGCACCCAACTCTCGTCGGTGCAATTGACCACCCAACTGCTCAATGCCGGGGTGAACGCGGCAGCCGCGGGCGCGGACCAGTTCAGCTCGGGGGCCGATCAGTTGCTCGGCTTCCTGAGCTTCGCCAAAGAAGGCTCCGCACAATTGACTTCGGCGATCGCCATGCTGAATTCAACGGTCGACGGTGCGGCGGCGCAAGCAGATCAGCTTGCCTCGGCATTGGATTCGACCGGGCTCACCATCGCCCAAGTCGAGCAGACCGCGAACACCGTGAGCGGCGGCCTCGATCAGGTCCTCCCACTCCTGCGCGCGCTGCCCTTCGCGGGCGATCCCCGACTTGCCGACATCATCGGGAAACTCGAAGCCCTGCAAAGCGTTTCGAGCCAGGCCGGATCTCAGTTGACCGGTCTCGGCAGCCTGGTAGGCGGCGCGGTCGACCCGAACACGGATCTGGGCACCCTGCTGCGCACCGTCGTCGCCCGATTGCACAGCGCGAGCGCCCAATTGAACGAAGGCGCGAAACTGGCCGAGGGCCTCCCCCAGCTCGCCGACCAGGGTGGCGCCCAATTGACCAGCGCCATCAGCCAAATGACCGCAGGCGTCACCGGCCTCCAGCAGATCGTCACCAACCTCGGCACCCAGACCGACAAGGCCATGTCCGCCCTCCCCCAGCGCAGCACCAGCCAGCAGGCCGCCGTCGCATTGGCACTCACCGATCCGGTCGAAATCGTCCACGAGTGACATTCGGTGGCGCAGAACTCAGCCGCACTTTCTCTCGGTATCCGCAGCCAGCCAGCCGAGCGCATTGGAATACGGTCGTCAAACGACCGCTGTAGCAGCCAAACCTAGAGACTTCTCTCCATGTACGCCTACCAGGGGTTTCCCGAGCAGTGCTGGGCACGTCACGTGCCGTACCCGACTTCGTCTACCGCAACCTGGATAGGCAGGCACACAGCTTCCAGCGCGGGGCTGACTGTGGTTGCGTCGCAGGCATTCCAGGTATCGAGCGTAGTGAGATGGTTGTTCTGAGCTTGGTTCGGGCCGCCATTTCACTACCGCCGATTCGGCGACGCGCCCCGGTACGAAGGTGGAGTGCCCCTTGCCCGCCCTCGTTGTCGCGGATCCGCACATGGTGGTGTGCTGTGTGCCGTGCCCGGTCACCTGTGCACCATGCTGGGCTGCAATGTGAGGAAGGGAGTCGAACCCTCGCACTGCCCATCGTGCGCCAGGAGGTGAGCCGAATACCCGTCGGCTCAGCGGGTTGTGCACGCCTCCGCGACAACTACCTGCTCCACCTCGCTGCGTCAGTCCAGCAGATCGACCTCCCAGTTGGCGCGCTGGATTCGCACGTCGAGTTCGCGAAGCTCCTTGGCAAGCTCATCGGCCTGCCCACGCAGCTCAGCAACAGGCAAGGCGGACAACATCTTCAGCTCGGACCGCAGCTGACGCGCATAACCCGGCTGCCCCTTGCCCGAAGCCGCATCCGCCGCAGCGGTGACCACGGAATGCCGCAGCCGCAACGTATCCCGCCGCGCCAGCGCATCCGTCACCGTGCCGTCCGAGTCGATCCGCGCGGCGGCATTGGTGCGATTGATGCGCCGGATCAATGTTTCGTACTCACCGAGCACCTCGCCGACCTCGGCAAGCAGCCCCGCCGCATCCTCGGCAGGCTCCTCCCCCTCCTGATAGCGGGCGCTGCTCACGATGCGAGCGCGCAACTGCTCGATCCGCCGCGCCGAATCCGCCCGCAACGACAATGCCTCTGCCAGCTTCACGACCCCTCCCTTCGATGTCGACCGCAAAGTATGAAATATAGATCCCACTACAGAACGAGTCACGCCGATTTCCTTGCTTACGAAACAGGCCCAGCTCGAAGGGATCTCGAGCGTGGCACCCGACTAGTTGTTGGCGCGTTGGATGGAGCGTCGGACCAGGCCGCGGATGCCGGGGAGCTGGATGGCGCGGAGCATCAGTTCACCGGCCCAGACATGTGTGCGTGACGGCGGGGCGAATCGGCTGATTCCTTTCCGGGCCAGTGCCTGTCGTTTGTGTACTTCCGGGCGCAACGCCCTCTCCCAGGTGTCGAGTGCGGTGGGAATGTCATCGCCGTGTGCCGCTACGGCGGTGCCGAGCTGGTCAGCGCCGTCGAGGGCAAGGGCGGCACCATAGCCGGCGAATACCGTTACGCACCATGCTGCGTCGCCGAGCAGGACGACCCGGTCGTGACTCCAGCGGTCCATCACGATTTGGCCGACTGAGTCGAAGTAGGCGGTGGCGGGGTCGACCTCGAGTTGGTGGAGGGCGTCGGCGACACCGCCTCCGAGGTCCCCGAACGCTCGGGTGAGCGCGGGCGCGGCGCCGAGAGCCAGTTCGGCGCCAGGGTCGGGGCAGCGGTAGGTGAAGAACGCCGAGGACCGTTCCGGTCCCAGGTTCATCACCGCGGCCGTGCGTCCAGGTCCGATAAAGGTGGTGCCGACGCCTTCCGATACGTGCTCGGGAACTGTTTCCAGCGGAAATGCGCCGACCATGTGGCCCAGGTCCACGAAATATTCGGACTCGGCGCCGAATACGAGCTCGCGGACTCGGGAGTGCACGCCGTCGGCGCCGACGAGGAGTTCGGTTTGCAGGCGGGTGCCATCACTGAGGGTGACCACGACTTCCCCGGGGGTCTGGGCGACGGCCTGCACGGTGGTGCCGAAACGGATGTCGACGAGGTCGGCCACGGCGTCGTATAGCGCCGACTCCAAGTCGCCGCGGAACAAGCTCAGTGCCCGGTTCCCGACAGCAGCCTCGATGACAGCGGCTGGAATCCTGAACTTCTCCCGGCCGTCCGCGTGGACGAGAACCGAGGTGAAGAACCCGATATCGCGCGGAGTCAGCGCCGGTACCAGCCCGAGCCGCTCGGCAGCGGCATATCCGGGTCCGTGCAGGTTCACCAGGTAACCGCTACTGCGACGACTCGGCGCGCGTTCGACCACGACGACGTCCCAGCCGTGCTGATGCAGTCGCAACGCGGCGGCCAAACCGGCGATACCCGCGCCGACGACCGTCACCCGCCTGCCCGGTGTCTTGGCGCGATGGTGCGCGGCGTTCTCGAGAGCTTCCATATGCGACTCCTGGATCGATCCGTTGTCGGCGAAAGCCATCCACGAGCTATCGCCATGCCGTCAACTAATAGTTGACGAGAACGTAATCGTCAACCTATGGTTGACGCATGGATCGCCAGGTGCCACTGCGCGACGTGATCGTCGCGATCGAGCGCGCCCACCCCGATAGCAGCCTGGATCAGTTGGCAGCAGCAGTGATTCACGCTGCGCATTGGTTGCGGCTGGCCGATCAGCTGCTCGACTATTTCGTGGACCAAGCCCGGCACGCAGGCATGCCCTGGGCGGAAATCGGCACCCACCTCGGTGTCTCCAGACAGGCCGCGCAGAAACGATTCGCGACTCGCGTCGCAGAGCGCCATGCGGCTACCACGCGGCTGTGACGAGCCGAATCGTGGTGCCACGGCGGACAGGAGGAACCAAGATGCCAGAAGCACCGATTGCCACCGGCGCCCCGGCCAGCCGTGGTGTTGTCGCCGGTCCGGTCCGGCTGGTGCACAGTGTTGACGACTTCGACGCGGTTCGGCCGGGCGATGTCATCGTCTGTCGCACCACCGATCCGTCGTGGACAGTGCTTTTCGGCGTTGCCGCCGCGGTGGTGACCGAAACCGGGGGAATTCTGTCCCATGCGGCAATCGTCGCCCGTGAGTACGGGATTCCAGCCGTGGTGGCGGCCAAGGGGGCGATGGAGGCCCTGGCGAATCATCGGATTATCTCGGTCGATGGGACCAATGGACACGTTCATGCCGTTCGCTCAACTCAACGTTGATGTCGCTTCACCAGGCATGGCTGCTCGACACGAAAGGGAGGTCCGGGATGACGCACGTTTCACGCAGTTCGTTGCTCGCGTTGCACGCAATCCGCCTTGGCGGGTTCGTTGATACGCAGGCGGTGGCCGACAGATACGGAATGCCTGTCGGCCTCGCCGAGTCGCACGTGCGGGACTTCCGAGAGTGTGGTTGGATCAGCCGCTTCCGTTTCGGGGCGGACGCAGGGTGGTCGCTCACCGAGAGCGGGCGTGCAGAGAACGAGCGGTTACTCGCCGACGAGCTTTCCGAGTGTGGGGCAAAAGCGTTCGCGGAAGACGTCTATCGCGAGTTTCTCCCGCTCAACGCACGGTTGGTGCAGGCTTGCACCGCCTGGCAGTTGACCATCCTTCCCGATGGCAGCATGCAGGACAACGACCACGGGGACGCGCAGCGGGACCGGCCGATCCTGGCCGAACTGGAAAGCCTCGCAGAGGAATTGGTTCCGCTGACGATTCGGCTCACCGAACGACTCGCCCGGTTCTCCGGTTACGACACTCGGTTCGCCGCAGCCCTCTCCCTGGCCGCCGACAATCCCGAGATGGTTACCGGCACCAAACACGATTCCGCCCACCGAGTTTGGTTCGAACTGCACGAAGATCTGATTGCCACGCTGGGTATCGACAGGGCACTCCCCTCCTGCCCTTAGGTAGGTTCTCCCAAGCCCGGCGGTTCGGGCTGTCCAGGAAAGTGTGCAGGCCGTGCTCTGGAACGGCACCGTCGGAATAGCTCCTCTCGGGCACAAAGCGCCCCGGCTGATCGCCAGGAGGAATGCCGAGGGCGGCCAGACACAGCCCGCGGCGGTTGCTGCGGTCACCGCACGAGCCGAATGCCCATTGGTCTGTAAAGAGCGGAATCTCAGAATGATGGCGGATCCGCCACGTCACCGCCGATCATTCTGAGATTCCGACACGAGTTCTGAGACCTACAGCGCCAGAGCGTGCCGAGAGGTGGCTATGGGCGATCGAACTCGCCGTCTCGGACACCGGCAGTGAAAGCAGACCACTCGCCGGGCGTGAAGACCAACGCAGCACCCGTCGGATTCTTGGAGTCCCGCACTCCAACCAGGCCCGCATCGAGGAACGCGACCTCCACACACTGACCATTGGACGCGCTGCGGCTGCTCTTGAACCACTCCGCCTCGGACAGGTCAATCCTCACGGCAAACCTCCTCGCGATCCACCTCAGCAAGTCCTTGCTGTCCGGCACAGTCAACGCTACTCGCTTGACGGCCTCGAACACCTCACAAATCCCGCGCACCTGCTCCAAAGGGTCCTTGAAATCCGATTGCCTGACAATTCGGCCTGCTCATGAAATAGGCCCGGCCCGAAGGAGATTCGGGGCCGGGCCTAGTCATCAGTCACACGGAGCGTAGTTACGGGGCGAACTCGCCGTCTTGCACGCCAGCAGCGAAAGCAGTCCACTCGCTGGGAGTGAAAACCAACGCGGGGCCGGCTGGGTTCTTGCTGTCACGCACTCCAACCAAGCCGCCATCGAGAAACGCGACCTCCACGCAGTCTTTGCTACCCGAGCTGCGCGTGCTCTTGCGCCACACCGCGCCAGAAAGGTCAACGTCGTATTTGTCGGTCACGCGACATACTCCCTTGCTACCTGTCGAATCAGGTTCCTACTTGCGGTTTCATCCAGCGATGCTTGCCGGATGGCGTCACCCCGTGGGCTACGCGCGGTCGAACTCACCGTCCACCACACCTGCGGTGAAGGTTTCCCACTCGCCGGGAGCGAAGACCAGGGCCGGGCCAGTCGGGTTTTTGGAGTCCCGCACGCCGACCATGCCGCCGTCCAGGTGTGCAACCTCAACGCAATCGTCATTGCCCCCACTGCGACTGCTCTTGAACCAGCGCGCCCCGGACAAGTCCATGCTCACGGCACATACTCCTTCGCTACCCGCCGAAGCAGGTGTTTGCTCTCCGTTCGGTCCAAAGCTACCCGCTGAATCCTCTCGAACGCATTGCGATAGCGACGAACGCTGTCGGGGCGCTCGAGATGGATGCTGCCCGCGAAGCTCTCCACGTAGACAACGGGTGGCTCGAGTGGCTTGTCTTCGTTATCGGTGCCGAAATCGAGAATGGTGAATGGCCCGGTTGTCGTCCCCACAGGGAACCCGGCGGCGCTGGGCAGTATCCGGACAGACACGTTCGGCGGCATGTCGGCGAGGTGTCGCAGCTGCCTAGCCATCACTCGCGGCCCGCCGACCGTACGTCTCAGCACACCATCGTCAAAAACTACATCGACGTGGAGGGGCGAGACTGGACGCATGATGAGGTTCTGCCTCTCGCGTCGTACACGCATGCGGCGTTCGCGCTCCTCCGTGAGGTCGTCGGTGAAGTACAACCGGTCCAACGCTTCTGCATACTCTCGTATCTGGAACAGGCCGGACACAATGTCTGGTCGATAGATGGTTACCGCTTCGGCTGCCGACTCCAGCCCCAGATACACCCCGAAACTTGGTGCGAATTGGTCGGTGTACTCATCCCACCAACTTTGCTCCATGCGTTGGGCAGCCAGAGCTTTCAGCTCATCAACCCTGCCAGGCTGCTGATAGAGCCGACACAGGTTCACGATGTCGGCATCGGCAATCTTGTTCGCGTGCCCTGTCTCGAGCCTTTGAAGCGTCCCTGTTCCCCTACCGATGGCCTTGGCGGCCATCAAGATTGACAGTCCGGACTCGAGGCGCATGGCACGCAGAACGCGGCCCAACTGCCTGTGCGGCACGCCGGGCGTTTGCGGCGTGGATGACGTGGGTGCTGCCTTCCGCTGAGCATTCCCCCTGGTCGGCGGCTTGACCATTACTGCTGCTCCCTGCTCGTTGGATGACACATAGCGGGCTTCCATGGGTGACGCACAACCCACCCCTTGGACGGTGCTCAAGAGCGCTCACGGGTGGCTTCTACCTGCGAGTATGGATGGCCACCTGGAGTTTTGGACTGGTTTCGAAGAATCGTTCAATGGATCACCCATCGGCACGAATCGAGTGGTGTCCTGAGCATGCGCTCGGAGATAGCTCACGTCCCCAACAGGAGCTGACGGGGGACGGGCGCACCTACCTTCCACCTGGAACGAGGGGCACATGCTGAACTCGAAACTGCCACAACGAATTCCATTCATCGGGCCGCCAGCCGACTATGTCGGTGCATCGGCCGCAGTGGTCGAGCGCTTCGCCGAGGCCGTCTGTGAGTGGGCAGGCCAACCCGCAGCCTCCGAATCGTCTCGGTGCCGGGGTGTGCGCTCCCCCGGCATCGGGCGCACCAACCACGAGGAGCGATGATGCGCCGAGATCGCTTGCGTACCACCGAATCAGCGGACGGACGGAAGGTCGTCACCTGGCGGCTGGTCGGACACGATTGTCGGATTCTGCGTATACAGAATCGGGCCGACGCCTCGGTGGCTTACCGGTGGCCGGGTGGCGAATCGCTGCCCCTCGCCGGGCCGGGCTTGGTGTCGTTCGATGAGTCGGCCGCCCCGGATCTCGCGACAGTCCGTGACGCATTCCCCGGTCACCACGACCTGTGGGACGCGCTGCGCGATGCCTATTGGGTGGCGCTGCTGAACCTCGCCGATCTTCCCGCGTCGGCAACAGAAACCTAGGCCGATGTCCGAGACGGATTCGACACGGCGCGACATCGCCCCCTCGGTACAAGCGCTGCTCGCGATCTTCCACGAAGACACGGTCATGAAACTCGAACTGGCCCCGGCGGATAGCAAGCCGACCCTCTATCGGTCGGATGGTTCGTCTTGCGCGGTAGACGAATACGGATGGCCCGCGAACTCCGGCGATCCGGCCGAAGACGAACTGGTAGACCTCGAGCCGACCGCACCGGCCCTCGACCAACCGCCGACGCAACGGCCCAGCGGCGGCCCTCCCGAGTCAGCAACTCGGTGAGTGGCACATGGCTGCGGCGAACATCGAGTAGCGCTCGCGCTGGTGTGCCACTCGTTGCATAGCGGTCGAGATTCGGTGCGAAACGACTGCGGCCCATGTCCACCGAAGTGGAACACGGGCCGCAGTAAGGTTTTTCGCTCAGTTGGCGTTCAGCAGGTCGATCACGAAGACCAGCGTCTTGCCCGAGAGCTTGTGGCCCGCACCGGCGGGGCCGTAGGCAAGCTCCGGCGGGATGGTGAGCTGGCGACGGCCGCCGACCTTCATGCCGGGGATGCCGTCCTGCCAGCCTTGGATCAGGCCGCGCAGCGGGAAGGTGATGGACTCGCCGCGGTTCCAGGAGGAGTCGAACTCTTCGCCGGATTCGAATTCGACGCCGACGTAGTGCACCTCGACATTGCCGCCGGGCACCGCTTCGGTGCCCTTGCCCTCGATGATGTCCTTGACAACCAGCTCGGTGGGCGCGGGGCCCGCCTGGAACTCGATCTCCGGCTTGGTCATTCGGCTATCCCCTTCGATAGGTGATGGGTGGGAAATGTGATCAGCGGTTCGTGATCTCGTGGTAGTCGCGGGCACCGTAACCGGTGTAAATCTGACGCGGGCGCCCGATCTTCAGTGGCTCGCTGTGCATTTCACGCCAGTGCGCGATCCAGCCCGGCAGCCGGCCCATGGCGAACAACACCGTGAACATCCGGGTCGGGAAGCCCATGGCCTTGTAGATGACGCCGGTGTAGAAGTCGACGTTCGGGTACAGCTGACGCGAGATGAAGTACTCATCGGTCAGTGCGGCCTCTTCGAGCGCCTTCGCGATGTCGAACAGTTCGTCGTCGCCGTTGAGCTTGCTCAGGATCGAGTCGGCGTGCTTCTTGGCGATCGAGGCGCGCGGGTCGTAGTTGCGGTAGACGCGGTGCCCGAAGCCCATGAGCTTCACGCCGTCTTCCTTGTTCTTGACCTTGCGGATGAACTCCTTGACGTCGCCGCCCTGCTCCTTGATGCCGTCGAGCATCTCCAGCACGGCCTGGTTGGCGCCGCCGTGCAGCGGGCCCCACAGCGCGTTGATGCCACCGGACACCGAGGTGAACAGGTTCGCGTCGGACGAGCCGACCAGGCGCACGGTCGAGGTGGAGCAGTTCTGCTCGTGGTCGGCGTGCAGGATCAGCAGCATGTCGAGCGCGGCGGCGATCTCGGGGTCGACTTCGTAGGGCTCGGCCGGGAAGCCGAAGGTCATCCGCAGGAAGTTCTCGACCAGGGACAGCGAGTTGTCCGGGTAGAGGAACGGCTGGCCGACCGACTTCTTGTACGAGTAGGCCGCGATGGTCGGCAACTTCGCCAATAGTCGAATGGTGGATAGCTCGACCTGCTCGGGATCGCGCGGGTCCAGCGAATCCTGGTAGTAGGCCGACAGCGCGTTCACCGCGGAGGACAGCACCGGCATCGGGTGCGCGTTGCGCGGGAAGCCGTCGAAGAACCGCTTGAGGTCCTCGTGCAGCAGGGTGTGGCGGCGGATGCGATCGGTGAAATCGTCCAGCTGCGCCTGCGTCGGCAGCTCGCCGTAGATCAGCAGGTAGCTGACCTCGATAAAGGTCGAGGTGCCCGCGAGCTGTTCGATCGGGTAGCCACGGTAGCGCAGGATGCCCGCTTCGCCGTCGATGTAGGTGATCGCCGACTTGGTCGGCGCGGTGTTCATGAAACCGGGGTCGTAGGTGACGTATCCCGTGCTCGCCAGCATTTTGCCGAGGTCGATGCCGTCATTGCCTTCTTTGGCTTCGGCAACGGTCATGGCATATTCGCCACCGGGGTAGCTCAACACCGGCTTGGCGTCGTTGATGTGGTCTTTTTCGGGCACAGAAGGATCCCTCTCAGGCTAGGACCGTCGGCATCGGGGTGCGTCGGCACGGCGGTGCTCTCACCTAGACGCTAGTCGTTGCTCGCACTGCCCGAGAACGAGGGTGCCCACCGGGCGAGCTCACAAACGTGATCTCCACGCGTGAGGTTTCGACACCCGTACCGATGAGTAGGTCGGGCGCACCCGCGCTGCGCGCAGCGTTCACTCGCTGCGCTCACTCACCGCAGGTACCGGCTCGGAGTGCGACCTGCGCACGGAAAAGCGGACGAAGGCAGGGAAGGCGAGCGCGGCGAGCACTACGCCGACGACGACCAGCACGCCACCACCCGCCGCTGCCACGGCGGTACCCAGGCTCGCCGCAGCAAAACCGTGGGCAACATCACCGATACGCGGACCGCCCGCGACGATGACGATGAACACGCCCTGCAGCCTGCCGCGCATCTCGTCGGTGGCCACGGTTTGCAGCATCGTCACCCGCAGCGCGGCGGAGATCATGTCGACCGCACCACCGAAGGCCGAGCAGCCCAGCGCGATCCACAGGCCGAGCCCGAGACCGAGGCCATGCCCGGTAAAGCCGACGGCCGAACCGAACCCGATCATCGCGAGTCCCCACAGTGCGATGCAGATCACGACCGCGAGGCCCTGCCGACGGATGCGCGGGATCCAGCCGGAGAAGACGCCACCCAGCACCGCGCCGACCGACATCGACGCGAACAGCAAGCCGAGCGCGACACCGCCGGTCGCCGGGTCGCCGAAAGTCTCCTGCGCGATCTGCGGGAACAGTGCCCGCGGCATGCCGAACACCATCGCGATCACATCCACCGCGAACGAGGCGAGCAGGATGCGCTGCGTCGCCAGATAGGCGAAACCGTCCAGGACCGTGCGGAATCCAGCCTTGGTTGCAGTACCGGTCGGCGGGAACTCGGGCAGCTTCCACACCGCCCACACCGTGGCGAGCAGGGCGACCGCATCGATCAGATACAGCGTGGACAGCCCGACCACCGGGATCAGCGCGCCCGCGAGGACCGGCCCCGCGATGGCGCCGACCTGCTGGACGGTCATGCTCAGCGAGTTGGCCGCGGCGAGTTGTTCCGGCGGCAGCAGCCGGGGAATGGTCGCGCTGCGAGTCGGCTGGTTCACCGCGAAAAAGGCCTGCTGCATGGCGAAAAGGCCGAGCACCACCCACACGTTGTCCAGTCCGGCGGCGGCCTGACCCCAGAAGGCCAGCGCGGTCACTCCGGTGCCCGCGTTGGTGATGAGCAGCAATTTGCGCCGATCCATCACGTCGGCCAGCGCGCCGCCCCACAGTCCGAACACGATCAACGGCACCAGGCCGAACAGCCCGGCCAGACCGACATAGCCCGAGCTACCGGTGATCTGATAGATCTGCTGCGGTACAGCGACCACCGCCAACTGCGACCCGATGACGGTGACGACGTTGGTCGACCACAGTCGCCGATAATCCGGATAGCGCAGCGGGGTCGTGTCGGCAAGCAGCTTCACCGGCGAGAGCGTATCGAGTCGGACCCGGCCGGCTCGACGCGATATTCATCACTTGTTCACGGTTGCAGGCGCTGCACCTTCATACCGTCGCTCTCGATGCGGACCCGGATCCGGTTGTGCAGCCTGCTCCGCCTGCCCTGCCAGAACTCCACCTCGTCGGGCCGCAGCAGATAGCCGCCCCAGTGCGGCGGCACCGGAATGTCGTCGACCTCGGCGAAGCGGGCGGTGGTCTCGGCGAGAATCCGATCGAGCTCGGCCCGCGATCCGATCGGCCGCGACTGCTGCGAGGCCCACGCACCGAGCTGGGAGTCACGCGGGCGGGAGCGCCAGTAGACGGCGGTTGTCTCGGCGGGCACCAATTCGACCGTGCCGCGCACGTGCACTTGCCTGCCGAGCGCAGGCCAGACGAAGGTGGCGGCCGCGAACGGGTCGGCGGCGAGCTGGGCGCCCTTGGCCGAGTCGTAGTTTGTATAGAAGGTCACACCGTCGGGCGACAGACCCTTGCACAGCACTGTTCGCGCGACCGGCCGCGGACCGGCATCGGTCAATGCCACGGTGGCGAGCACCATCGCGTTGGGTTCGGCGATGCCAACGGCGGTGGCCTGTTCGATCCAGTGGCGCAGCAGCGGTTCCCACCCGCCCGCCAACCAGGTTTCGTCCAGATCGGTGTCTTCACCACTGCCGAACGGGATGCCGCCGTACTCGGCACGCATCGCCGCCAGGTCGCCGGCTGCCCGCAGCACGGCCGGATCCGTCGATATTCGCGCCACCGCGGCAGCCGTGGTTGCGAAGTTCTCGGCCGTTTCCTGGCCGGCAGATGAATTGTCCAGGTCACGCATGGGCCAGACGTTACTCCGCGGTAGCAAGGAGCTAAGGTTTTCGTGATCGGCATGTGCTGGGTGAAACACATCCCTTTCTCCCCGCGAGCATGCGACCCGATGTGCAAGGAGAGTCACAACATGACTACCAGCCCTGCGGTTCCCGGTGGGCAGGCCACCGTACCGAGCGATTTCGTCAGCGGCCTCGAGGGTGTCGTGGCATTCACCACCGATATCGCCGAGCCGGACAAGGACGGCGGCGCGCTGCGCTACCGCGGCGTCGACATCGAGGACCTGGTACTCGGACGGGTGACCTTCGGGGACGTGTGGGCACTACTTGTCGACGGCGAGTTCGGTCGCAGCCTGCCGCCCGCGGAGCCGTTCCCGCTGCCGGTGCACACCGGCGATGTGCGCGTCGACGTGCAGGCCGGCCTCGCGATGCTGGCCCCGATCTGGGGCTACGAGCCGCTGCTCGACATCGACGACGAGACCGCGCGCGAGAACCTGGCCCGCGCCTCGGTGATGGCGCTGTCCTACGTGGCGCAGTCCGCACGCGGCATCTACCAGCCCGCGGTACCGCAGCGGAAGATCGACGAGTGCAACACCGTCACCGAGCGGTTCATGACTCGCTGGAAGGGTGACCCGGACCCGAAGCACACCGAGGCCATCGACGCCTACTGGGTTTCCGCCGCCGAGCACGGCATGAACGCCTCCACCTTCACCGCACGGGTGATCGCCTCCACCGGAGCCGATGTCGCCGCGTCGCTGTCCGGCGCGATCGGCGCGATGTCGGGCCCGCTGCACGGCGGTGCGCCCGCGCGCGTGCTTCCGATGATCGAGGCGGTCGAAAAGACCGGTGACGCACGCGCTCTGGTCAAGGGCATCTTGGACCGCAAGGAAAAACTGATGGGCTTCGGCCACCGGGTCTACCGGGCCGAGGACCCGCGCGCCCGCGTGCTGCGCGCCACCGCCAAGCGTCTCGCCGCCCCGCGCTACGAGGTGGCCGCCGCGTTGGAGCAGGCCGCGCTCGCCGAGCTGCGTGAGCGTCGCCCGGACCGCGCCATCGAGACCAACGTCGAGTTCTGGGCCGCGGTCATCCTCGACTTCGCCGAGGTGCCCGCGCATATGATGCCCGCCATGTTCACCTGTGGTCGTACCGCGGGCTGGTGTGCGCACATTCTCGAGCAGAAGCAGCTCGGCAAGCTGGTCCGCCCGGCCGCCATCTACACCGGCCCCGCGCCGCGCCGACCCGAGGACGTCGCGGGTTGGGCCACGGTCTCGCACTCCTGATTCGCCTTACGCCCGCTTCCGATTCGAGCGTGGTTGCACCACGCATAGTTCGACTGCTCGGTTCCACCAGGGGTAAACCCGCGAGCCGGACGTTGCGGCGGGATCTGTTGCCTGCCACGAGGTTCGGCTCGCGTCGCATCCCCGGCGAGACGCGCTTCGAAAGAGGCCTACGGGGATGTCGGATCGCGGAATGTCACGGCGGCGGATGTTCGGCAACGGTGTTGCGGCGGCGACGAGTGTGGCCGCCGGATGTAGCGCGGACAACGCTAATACGCCCACCGCGCAATCGAATACCACCACAACAACCACCGGTGGGAATGCCGCCGGTGCACCGGTCGACCCGGTGACCGCGGCACCCCAGGCCCCGCCCGCTGTCACGCCCGCCGCGGTCGCGGCCAGGCATGCAGGCACCCACCCCAACTGCGGGGCGGGGAAATGCGTGGTATCACCAGTAGTTTCGCGGCAACCGGCAAGCAGATCGTTGACCTTCGATGCGTGCGGCGGGGGCCGCCGCGCCCGGCGCGATTTCACTGGCCATATGCACCGACCGAAGTCCGGCACCGCCGCGGGCATGAGCGCCGCGCTGCCTGCCCTGCGGTCGGCCGGCTTCACCATAGTGCGCCTCTGACTCCTCGCACGGTTCACACAACGATCCGTCCAAACGTGGGAACTGCAGGCATCCAGCCAGTAAGGTACCGATGCTGACGGACTATGTCCGGCGGTACTGATTGGCGGATCGCGGCTGCTCACCGGACATTTCGCCGAATGGCGATGCGACCGGTTCGGTACGATCCGAGCGGAAGGCGGTATGAGGGTGGCGCAGACGGTGATCGCGCACACTCGGTTGCGGAACCTCGAGCAGTGGCGCGTTCGCTGGAAAGTCACCGCGGCCGTTGCCGTTCCGCTCGCCGCGGCCATGCTGCTCGGCGGCCTCCGGTTGACGGTGTTCTTCAACGACTACTCCAGCTACACCGATGCGGCCGACCGCATCTCCGACATTCCCGCCATCACCGCACTCGAGTCGGCGGCCTCGACCGTCGCCGGTGGGCAGGTCTACGGCACCACCACCGACCAGGACCTGGTCGAACTGTCCACCGCGATCACCGAGGCCACTGTGCGTGCTGGGCGCGAGGGGATCGATCCGACGGTCGCCACGGCGTTGCGGGAGATGACCGCCACCAGCGAGGTCATCCGCGCAGGCGGCAAGGGCGGCGGCGGCGATCCGCTCAAAGCGGTGGGCTTGAACAATATGATCGCCCGTGAGGCGGTCGGCACCGTCGACCGGCTGCTCACGCCGATTCAGATCCCCTCGGTCGTCATGGGGAAGGTCCAGCTGTTCGATCTGCTGCTCGGCAAGCTGGAGGGCTTCAACTTCCTGATGGTCGCGATGTCGGCGATGCAGGATCCTTCGAAGGTCAACGACTTCAATGCCGTGCAAGGCTCTTTCCGCACGTTGACCGACACCGTCGAACGCGACTTGCCCTCCGCCAAACCCGAACTCGACCGGGTGGTGCGCCCCAACAACGTCATCCTGAAGGCCGCGATCGACGAGGCCATCGAGACAGGCAAGGTGCAGCTGCCCGACCTACGCGATCTGGCGCTCGGATCCCGCGACGTGTACACCAAGCTCGCGAGCGATACCGTCGAGCGCATCTTCGCCGACGTCGACCATGTTGTCGACGCCTCCCGAACCGCGGCGATCAAGGCCTCCATCGTGGTGCTCGGCACGCTGATCGCGGCGCTGCTGTTCGGTCTGCTCGTCGCCCGATCACTGCTGCTGCCGCTGCGCCGACTACGCGCCGGCGCGGCCAAGCTCGCCGATCGCGACCTGCCCGACGAGGTCGAGCGCATCAGCCTCGGCGCCCAACTCGAGCACATCAGGGTCAATCCGGTGCCGGTGCACACCGGCGAGGAAATCGGCGAGATCGCCCGCACAGTCGACCGGCTACACGCGCAGGCGCTCAAACTCGCTGCCCAGCAACAACAGTTGCGCGACCAGGTCAACGACATGTTCGAAACCATGGCCCGGCGCAACCAGACCCTGGTCGATCGCCAGCTGAGCATGATCGACGCGCTGGAGTTCGAGGAGAAGGATCCCGAGCGGCTCGACCAGCTGTTCCGACTCGATCACCTGGCCGCCCGCATGCGACGCAACAGCGCCAACCTGCTGGTGCTCGCAGGCACCAAATCGCGACTCGACCGGTCCGGGCCGGTGGAGGTACGCGACATTTTGCGCGCCGCAGGCTCCGAGGTCGAGGACTATCAGCGGGTGAAAACCGGTGCGACACCCGACGGTTGGGTGACGGGCACCGCGGCCACCGATCTGGTGCACCTGATCGCCGAGTTGCTGGAGAACGCGCTGCGCGCATCGCCGCCGGACAGCGAAGTGACCTTCGCCTACAGCAGAACCTCCGAGGGCGGCCTGCTGGTCGAGGTCATCGACGCGGGCATCGGCATCGTGCCTGGCGAACTCGACGAGATCAACCGCAGGCTGGCGACCTTGGCAACGGCCACGCTGGCGACGACCAGGCAAATGGGTCTGTTCGTGGTCGGCAGACTTGCCGAACGTCACGGCATCACGGTGCGGCTGCGCCGCACCCAGGACCGCGCACTCAATCCCGGCATCACCGCGAGCCTGCACATCCCCGCGCCCCTGATCGCGGTGCCGCCGCAGGAGCGTGACATTCCGGCGGGCGGAGCGCAGGTCATCCAGGTCCACCGGGACACGCTGCACACCGGCCGCACCCCGGTGCCGCCGGTCGTCGACACGTCGCTGCCGAACAAGCCGAAGAGCCTGCTCACCGGTCCTGCCGGACTCCCGAGACCGCAGCCAACCGGCATCGGCCAGCAACCGCTCACCCCCCGCCCCGCTCCGGAACCACCGGCCGCGGGACCGCAGGCGGCACCGATGATCACCAGTTACGGTCTGCCCAAACGAGTCCCGGGCGCCAACCGCAGGGGCGCACGCAACCAAGCAGCAAGCCTGCGCGCCGCCGCACTGTCACCGGCGGAACCGCGCACGGCAACACCGACCACCACAGCACCGACCAGACCACCGGCCCCCACGCCGACCACGGCGCACGCGACACCGACCACGGCGACACCGACCTCAACGACGTCGACCACCACGTCACCGACCTCGGCGACGTCGGCCACAGCGGCACCGACCTCAGTGGCATCGGGCGCGGCGACTCCGAACACGCCACTGTCCAACACGACCGCCGCGAACAACGCGAACATGGACACCCAGCAATACCGGGTCTCCCAGACGTCGTCGTTCTTCCGAGCCGCACCGGTGAAACCAGGATCGAACGCCGAGAAGGCAGCAGACCCGACCCCGCTACCGGTGGAAAAAGCCGGATCGCTGCCCGACAAGACGGCAAGCCCGAGGCCGCCACTGGCGAACACAGCCGCACCGCAACACGACAGAACCACAGGCCCAACCCCGCCACCGGCGAACACAGCCGCACCGCAACACGACAGAACCACAGGCCCAACCCCGCCACCTCGCGGGAAAGCCGTACCGCAGTTGGACATGGCGGCAGGTCGGAACCCGGCACCGCAGGGGAAGTTCACCCCTGCCACGGACGCTGCCGCAACACCGATCTCGTCGGCACTCGCGAAGGCCGCCGACCAAGCAGCAGCATCGGCAACCGCGTCACCTGCGAGCACACCGTCGACAGCCACACTGCCCGCGAGCACAGCGTCGAACGCCACACCACCCACGAGCACAGCGTCGAACGCCACACCACCCACGAACGCAACGTCGAACGCCACACCACCCACGAACGCAACGTCGAACGCCACACCACCCACGAACGCAACGTCGAACGCCACACCACCCACGAACGCAACGTCAAACGCCACACCACCCACCAGCACAGCGTCGAACACTGCACCATCCGCGAACGAAGCCGCCGACATGGCGGTCGAGGCCGCTGCGCCGTGGGCGAGAACCTCGCCGCCTGCCCCTGGGCGATCGCCGGAGCCCACACCTGTCGCCCGCGACGCGGCAGCATTTACCACCGCTTCCACTTCGGGAAGCGCTCCCAACGCCGCGCAGACGCCGAACGCCGCGCGCCCCGTCGACACCACCGGCACTCCCGGCAATGCGGCAACCTATGCTGCCTCGCCAACGACGAAAAACGCACCGACCCCGAACTCTTCGCGACCTACGAACGCCACACCCCCGGCGGCCCCGATCGCATCGCCGAACACACCCCCCTCGGCGAATACAACCCACACAGCGCACACGAATACCGCACCCAACGCCCACAAGGCACCGTTCAGCACACCGGCCGCACTCACCCCGCTCAGGCCCCATCGGACACCGACGCCTCCTGCTTCACCCATTGGCACCGCATCCGGCGTCGATCAGGCGGCACCACCGACATTCGACGCAATCGCCGATCGCACGACCGCCGCACCACCCAGGCATCCCGATGCGCGAGCCCAGCCACCGGCACCCATGGCGCCGCAGGCCGGACCCGTGACCCGGGGTGCCGATCGAGCACGCTCGCCTATTGCTTCGACTCCAGCGAGCACCAGCGACGCCGAACACGCACCGAACGCGACCGCTTCCGCACGCCCGGCCACCGCACCGAACACCAGTTCTGCGATATCCATGGCCTCCACCGCCCCAGCGAAACCCGCACCTGCCGCGCAAGAATCGGCGACACCGATTTTCGCGGGCATGATCTCGGCCTGGCTCGCCGATCCGGAGGCCGGCCAGGAGGAGGCGCCAGTGAGTTGGAACTCGGCGGCGGATGAGGGGTGGTCGGCCGCGCAGCGGGCCGCCGATCAGCCGGTCACACTGCGCACCAGAGCCGGGCTGCCACTACGGGAGCCAGGAAACCACCTGGTGCCGGGCGGTGCGGAGCCGCCGCCGGCGGCTCAGGAACTCGATACCGACAGCCGTCCCGATCCCGCAGCGATACGGGACGGCCTCAAGAACTATGACCGTGGAGTACGCGACGGCCGGGCTACTCGTTCGTCGAAACCATTCGCAGCCGAGGACTTTCGATGACCGCACCCGAATCCGTAGCCCCCTCCTCCGGAACCCGCGCCGTCTCGGCGAAGATCGTGATCGCAGGTGAGTTCGGTGTCGGCAAGACCACGCTGGTAGGCGCGGTATCCGATATCGTGCCGTTGCGGACCGAGGCGGTGATCACCGATCTGAGCGCCGAAGTGGACGACACCTCGCCGGTTCCCGATAAACACACCACCACGGTGGCAATGGACTTCGGGCGCATCAGCCTGGCCGACGACCTGGTGCTCTACCTGTTCGGCACGCCCGGCCAGCACCGCTTCTGGTTCATGTGGGACGACCTCAGCCTCGGTGCGATCGGCGCGATTGTGCTGGTCGATGCCCGCCGCGTGGACGAAAGCTTTGCGGCGGTCGACTACTTCGAGGAGCTCGGCCTGCCCTTCCTTGTCGCCGTCAACGAGTTCGACGGCGGGCCGAAATTCCCCGAAGCGGCCATCCGCGATGCCCTGTCGGTGCCCGACCACGTCCCGGTCATGATGATCGACGCCCGCAACCGCGAGTCGGCGAAGAACGCACTCATCGCCGTCACCGGCTACGCCCTCAGCCGAGTCTCGCCCTCGGCCACCGCCTGACAAACGCAGCATCGCCCGAACGGGACATGATCGAGCGGCTCCTCGAGGTTCGCCGCAGCCATGTCCCGTTCCCGGGTGAGCCTGGATACCGGGGTTGACACCCCAGATATCCAACGTCATGAACAGGTCCGCGAACACCACCACGATGACTGCCGCGGTTCGCGGACCGCCTGGCCTCGGCCGGAGCGCGGTTAGTCCTCGCCAAGTGAGGCGAGCCAGTCGACAGCCACCGAGTCACCGCGGTCGACGGTGAAGAAGGCCACCTCGAGATGCTGGCCGAGATCGACGAGACCGATGGCCGCCAGCGGAACCGGCTGGACCAGGCGCACCCGCCACGGCTTCGGCTCGTCCCAGGCGTGCAGCTCGAGGTCGAGGCGAAGCACCGGGTCGTCGCGGCCGCCGTAGTCGGCCGCGACCGGTGCGGCGGCGAGCACGGTGGCGTCGGCGCGGCGGCCGTCGGACAGGATCTTCGAAATGCTCGCCCGCTCGGCCTCCGCGAGATCGGGCACGTACAACACCAGTCGCTCGCGGTCACCCGGATCGACCCGGCAGCACACGACATCACCGGGCTGCATCCAGTCCAGGTCGTCTTCGCGCATGCGCTGGCGCACCCGGGTCTCGTAGGGCATCTCCCCGTCGATGTGCACCCGAACCCAGAACACATGACCCGGCTCGCTGCGCCGCGGCCGCACCCCCAAGATCGTTGCCGAGCCTTGCGCTCCCCGGATCAGCAACTCCCGCCGCTGCGCATCCGACATCGATCCGGCGCGTAGTCCGAAGTTGCGTGATCGTCGACTGCGCAGTAGCCACCCCGAGTTAGCCGACGCC
This sequence comes from Nocardia sp. NBC_00403, assembly GCF_036046055.1. Taxonomy (NCBI): domain Bacteria; kingdom Bacillati; phylum Actinomycetota; class Actinomycetes; order Mycobacteriales; family Nocardiaceae; genus Nocardia; species Nocardia sp. NBC_00403. Next base: position 1,972,066 of record NZ_CP107939.1, on the reverse strand, counting down.
ATGTTCATGGGCGTCAACGTTAGCTGGAGTGTGGTCAGCGACACAGCAATACCACCGTCTACCCTATGTGCCATGACCACTGCGTTCCCGACGATTCCCGACGATCTCAAGCCTGCCGACGGACGGTTCGGCTGTGGCCCCTCCAAGGTGCGACCGGAGCAGTTGCAGTCCCTGGTCGAGGTGGGCGCCTCGGTGTTCGGAACCAGTCACCGGCAGAAACCGGTCAAAGATGTGGTTGCGCGGGTGCGCAGCGGACTGCGTGAGCTGTTCGCGCTGCCCGACGGCTACGAGGTCGTGCTCGGCAACGGTGGCACCACCGCGTTCTGGGATGCGGCCGCATTCGGCCTGATCCGCGAGCGTTCGCTGCACCTGACCAACGGTGAGTTCAGCTCGAAGTTCGCCGCGGTGGCCAAGGGCAACCCCTTCATCGGCGATCCGATCGTGGTCTCGTCCGAGCCGGGCAGCGCGCCGGAGCCGGTGTCGGACCCGTCGGTCGACCTGATCGGCTGGGCCCACAACGAAACCTCCACCGGCGTCTCGATCCCCGTGCAGCGCCCGGCCGGTTCGGAGCACGCCCTCATCGCCATCGACGCCACCTCCGGCGCCGGCGGTCTGCCGGTGAACATCTCCGACTCCGACGTCTACTACTTCGCACCGCAGAAGTGCTTCGCCTCTGACGGCGGCCTGTGGGTCGCGCTGATGAGCCCCGCCGCACTGGCTCGCGTCGAGGAGATCAAGGCCTCGGGTCGCTGGACCCCCGAGTTCCTTTCGCTGCCGATCGCGATCGACAACAGCACCAAGGACCAGACCTACAACACCCCCGCCCTGAGCACCCTGCTGCTGTTCGCCAACCAGATCGAGTGGCTCAACGGCAACGGTGGCCTGGACTGGGCGGTCAAGCGGACCCTGGATTCGTCCTCGCGCCTGTACTCCTGGGCCGAGTCGAGCGAGTACGCCACGCCGTACGTCACCGACCCGGCACACCGTTCGCAGGTCGTCGGCACCATCGACTTCGCCGACTCGGTCGACGCGGCTGCCGTCGCGAAGGTGCTGCGCGCCAACGGAATCGTCGACACCGAGCCCTACCGCAAGCTCGGCCGCAACCAGCTGCGCGTCGGCATGTTCCCGGCAATCGACCCGGAAGACGTCAGCCAGTTGATCCGCAGCATCGACTACGTCGTAGAGAAGCTGGCCTAGCACCAACCATTGGGCGAGTCCGAACAACGGCGTTCGTGACCGCTCACACCCGTTCGTAACCACGCACACCCAGTGGCCGAGCGTTCAGTACCCGGGGCGCATTCCAACAAGGACGCGGCAATCCCCACAGACGCGCCACTAGGCACGATGACATCTTCCGAGCGCAGCGAGATCCAGCAAAAGAGTTCGCCCCGTCTCGCGTCCGAGCAGCCGAGCAGCCGAAGCGCGTACAACAGTTCGCAAGATCCCCACAGACGCGCCCATTCGGCACGATGATGTCTTCCGAGCACAGCAACATCCAGCACCAAAGTTCGCGACCCCATCTCGCATCCGAGCAGCCGAAGCGCCGACAACAAGGTCGCGAGATCCCCACAGACGCACCCACTCGGCACGATGATGTCTTCCGAGCACAGCAACATCCAGCACCAAAGTTCGCGACCCCATCTCGCATCCGAACACCCGAAACGCCGACAACAAAGTCGCAAGCTCAACTGCCGACGCCCCCACTCGGCACGATGATGTCTTCCGAGCGCAGCGAGACCGAGCACTAGAGTTCGCGGCCCGTCTCGCTTCCGAGCCGTCGAAGCGCATGCGCCGCAGGCGCGAGTCTCGACGGCTCGGAAGCGAGACCAAGGGGGCCGCGAACACGCAGCGCCGCAGGCGCTGCCAAAAAACACAGACACGCCACGCTCGACACGCCGTGCGAGCACGCGCGGCGAATCGAACAGAGCAGATTAGCGGGGCACGGCCGGTTATTGCCCGATTTCCGTGCCGCGTGTCTTGCCTCGAGATCATCAGTAGTGCACTACTGTTTCGGAAAGTGGGCGGTGTCGCGAGTCGACGCGATAAGGAGGTAACGGTGCGTGAACTTCGAGTGATCGGGGTGACGCCCGACTCCACGCACATCGTGTGTATCGACACCGAGACCGGCACCAAGTACCGGCTGCCCGCCGACGACAAGCTTCGAGCCGCAGCCCGCGGAGACCTTGCCCGATTCGGCCAGATTGAGATCGAAATGGAAGCAACTATGCGTCCTCGCGATATTCAAGCTCGTATCCGGTCCGGAGCCTCCGTCGAACAGGTCACCGAAGAGTCCGGGATGCCGGCCAGTCGGGTCGAGCGGTTCGCCTACCCCGTGCTGCTGGAGCGCGCCCGCGCCGCCGAACTCGCGCAGAAGGCGCATCCGGTCCGCGCCGACGGCCCCGCGGTGGAAACCCTCATCGATATCGTCACCGCCGCCTTCACCGAGCGCGGGCACAATATCGAGGGCGTCGAATGGGATGCCTGGAAAGACGAGAAGGGCTTCTGGGTCGCCCAACTGCAGTGGCAGAACGGCCGTTCCGACATTACGGCGCACTGGCGCTACCAGCCGGATGCCCACGGCGGTTCGGTGTCGCCCCTCGACGATCCCGCCTCCGATTTGATCGATCCCGATTTCGGTCGCGCGCTACGCGGGCTGGCCACGATTCTTCCGCCGCAGGCCGAGATCGAGGCGCCTGCCGCGCCCGAGGTCCCGGTGGAGACCAGGCCGGCCGAAACTCGCCCTGCCGAAGCCCGACCGGCTAGGGAAGCGGCCCCGGCTGCGCGGACCGCGGCCCGGCAGAACCAGCCGATGCTGGACGAGTACTACGAACAGCGTTCCGTCGTCGCGGGTGGTAGCAGCACCGCCATCCCGGCCGCCGCCAGCACCAACGCCATTCCGGCTGCGAGCAGTAGTGCGCCTGCCGTAACGGCCGGAACCAACACGGCACCCGCCGCGGGTACTTCGACCACCGCAACCCCGGCACCGAGCGCAGGCACTGTCCCGTCCGAGCCCGCCGCGCCGAAGGCTCCGGCTCCTTCGAAGGTTCCTGCGGCCTCCACCGAGGAGACCGCCAAGCCCAACAACGGCAAGGCCGCGCCCGCGAAGTCCAATCGGACCAAGCGCGGTAAGGCTCCGATGCCGTCCTGGGAGGACGTGCTGCTCGGCGTCCGTAGCTCCGGCCACTGAGTCGTCCGGTCGCGTAAACCTCTTCACGACCGCTCGGCACAGGCATTCGACACGCCGCAATGCACCCACCGAAGCTGGTCTTGCCAGGCTGTTTTCGCGTATTACCGGCAAAGCGCCCGGTGAACCGAGCACGGTAGACCTGCCACGGGTACGGCATCTTCATCTTGGGCCGCCGCACTTCGCCGCGCCGACAATCGTGCTCGAGTCCGGCACCGTGCGGCCGCCGGAAATACGTGAGATCCGCCCCTGCAAATGTTTGCCAGCGGCGACACGGAGGTTGCTGAGACGCCTCGGCCGCGAATTTCTTGGGCCGCTGGCGTGTTCGCAGGCGGAAGCTACATCGTTCGCGGTCAAGTACGGGTAGATTTTTCGGAGTGCGTCGAGTGGTTTGTCGGCGTTGGGCGGTTCGAGGTGACAGCACGTTGTCGGAATCACCGAGAGTTGCTCGAAGTTCGCGGAGCTGTTTCGTGCAACCATCGGGAGGTGCCGGAAATGCTGTCCAAAGCTTCGTCCCTCTGGTACGTCGACGCACTCGATCCGTTGGCGGTACTCCGCGCGAACCACGATCCGGACCCGGATGCGGCACTCGCCCTGGCGAAGCAGCTGCACGCCGACCGAGATGTGTTGCCGATCATGGTCGGCACACTCGGTGGTTGCGCCGGTCCGGACGCCGACGAGGTGTACATCGGCTGCTATCCCGGTGTCACCGTGGTGTGTTCGACGCAGTCGGCGTTGGTGCATCCGACGGCGCTGCCCGAATTACTCGTCCGGCCGCTGGCTTCGGAGCACACCTATCTCATCGCGTTCGACGCGGCGCACGGCTGGGGCTCCTTCGCGCATTGGGAGCGTGGCGAATTCCGCCGCTCCTTCAGTTCGACGCGGGTGAACATCCTCGAAGACGAGGGCCTGCCGCTGGTGTGGGAGCGCCCGTACTGGGCGGGTGATCATCCAGTGCAGTGGTATCCCGGCGATCTGCCCGACCCGCAGACCCTGCCGTTCGATCCACCCGACTTCGCCGACGCCGCCAATCACCAGTGGCTCGGATTCCACTACCGCGCGCCCGCGACCGACGGTGCGCTGATGCCCGGCGATATCTCGGTGTGCGGTTTCACCCTGTACCCGAAGGGCCAAGCACCGGACCCGGCCACTCTGATGCTCAGGGACGACGAGTCGGACATCGACGCGAAACGCAGACGCAGCCTTTTCAGTTGGCTGCGCGGGCGGGACCGCGTCTGCTGACCGGCAACGCCGCCATCCGATCGCAGTTCCGGTCGAGCCCGCGTACGGACGAGCGTGGGCCGTGCCGCCGCGCCTTATGCGGCCAACCCGCCGAACAGCAGCGCCAGCCAGCCGAGCAGCACGCCGGCCGCACCACCGGCGAGCACCCAGCGGGTCACCGGAACGAAGCGCCAGCGCCAGGCCGTCGGTGCGGCGCCACCGGCCGCGACAAGGTTGACCAGCACCGCAAGTATCGGATGCACGTGCGCCAACGCATCACCGAACGCGTACACCGCGACCGCCGTCAGTAACCCCACCATGACGGCGACGGTGACCCCGGCAGCCCACGGCGTCGGGTCCTGGTAGGGCGGATAGGGCCGATACGCCCCGTTCGGCAGGTAATTCACGACCATCCCTCGTTCACGATGTCCGCACCCGTTCATAGAACGCCATTGCCGCCGCGGTCGCGACGTTCAACGAATCAGTGCCCGGCGACATCGGAATTCTGGCGCGGATGTCGGTGGCCTGCATGGCCGCCGCGGTCAACCCGGGTCCCTCCGCACCCAAAAGCAAAGCCACCCGCTCCCCCGTCATCGCCGTCGCCAGATTCACCGCAGCCGGATTCGGTGTCAGCGCGATGATCTGGAATCCCTTGTCTCGCAGCATATCCAGTCCACCGGGCCAGTGCGGAAGTTGTGCGAACGGCACCCGGAGGACATGGCCCATAGACACCCGCACGGCCCGCCGATACAGCGGATCGGCGCATCGGTCCCCGAACAGAATCGCCTCGGCCCCCAACCCCGCCGCATTCCGGAACATCGATCCGAGGTTCTCGTGATCGTTGACGCCCTCCAGCACTGCCACCGTCCGCGCTCCGTCGAGCGCCTCGTCCACGGTCAGCTCGGCGGGACGTCGGGCCACGGCGAGCACCCCGCGATTGAGGTGGAACCCCACTACCTGCGCCATCACCTCGGCACTCGCCCGGTAATACGGTACGTCGACACCGTCGAGATCGGCCGCGAGCTCGTCGCGCCGCTTGTCCACCCCGAGCAACGCACTCGGCCGGAACCGCGAGCCGAGCATCCGTTGCACCACGACGACCCCCTCCGCGATGACCAGCCCCTTGCGCCCAGGCAGGTCGGGCCGCCGATCAGCGGACTTGAGGTCGCGAAAGTCATCGACCCGCGGATCGGCGGGGTCGTCGATATCGATCACTTCGGCCACAAGAACACATCCTGCCGGGCCGCACCACCGACATCGACACCGGTGCCCGCCCGCTTCGACCGGCATATCGAACGCGGACGACGGCCGGAGTCGCACCGGCGGAAAATCGGGTGCGAGCGGGCGCGGGTCCGTGGGATCGTCCAGGTATGACGCTGATACCCGGTATCACCATTCGATCGGCTACCGAGGGCGATGCGGCCGGGATCGAGCTAGTGGTCCAGACGGCCTTCGGGATGCGGCCCGACGCGGCGTTGCGGGAGCCGTATCGGCGGCTGTTTCCGCCGGAGAACGCGATTGTCGCGGTGGACGGTGACCGGGTGGTCGGGCATGTCGAGTCGACGGAGATGACGTTGACGGTGCCGGGCGAGCGGACCGTTTCGGCCTGCGGTATCGCGGGGGTTGCCGTGGCGCCCACGCATCGACGGCGCGGGATTCTGCGCGCGATGTACACCGAACAGCATCGACGGATCGAGGCGGCCGGGCTGCCGTTGACGATCTTCACCGCGAGCCAGGGCGGCATCTACGGACGGTTCGGATACGGGCCGGCGATCCGGGAAAACGCCGTGCACATCGATCGGCGCTTCGCCGAGTTCCTGCCCTCGGCACCGGATCCCGGCGGCGTGGAACTGGCGATACTCGCCGAGTCGACCGAACAGGTGCGAGCGATCTATGACCGGTGGCGCAGGCTGACCCCCGGCGCGCAGGTGCGTCCCGATGCACGCTGGGAGACCACCTTCCTCGACCCCGAGTGTTTTCGGAAAGGCGGCACCGACCTTTACGCGCTCCTGCACCAGGACGGATACGTGTTGTACCGATACCACTCCCGGGACCGCGTCAAAACCGCCAGTGTGGTCGAGATCCGGACGGTGACCACCGAAGCTCATGCCGCACTGTGGCGGACGCTCTGCGGACTGGATCTGGTCACCAGGATCGAGGCCGAACTCACCGACAACGACCCGCTCCCCTACCTGCTGACCGATCCGAGACGGGTACGGACCGACAACCGTTATGACGGACTCTGGTTGCGGCTCATGGATGTACCGGCCGCACTCGGCGCGCGCTCGTATCAGCGCGACCTGGATGTCGTACTCGCAGTGACCGACCCGTTCCGGAACGCGGGCGGCGTCTTCGCGCTGCGGGTACGCGACGGTGTCGCCGACTGCGCGCCGACCACCCGCACCGCCGATATCGAACTCGGTATCGACGTGCTCGGCAGCATGTATCTCGGTGCGTATCCGGCGCGGGTGTTCGCCGCCGCGAACCGGTTGCACGCCAAGGATTCCGGGCAGGTGCGCGCGCTCGACGAAGCGTTCGGGGCCGAGCGCGACGCGGTTCTCGGTTGGTTCTTCTGACACCTCGTCCCGGCACCGCGGCACCGGTGTCGCCGACCATGGTCGCTGCGGCGCACCGACGCTGGTAGATGGGTCCACCGATCCCGCATCAGGGTCTGTCCCCGAGGCGATGTAGTCCCCAGGACTGATGCCCGAATTGCCGGTCTGCTGGCATGCTGGAGCACATGAAGCCGATTCAGCTCGTCCTCAACGTGCTCTGGCTGGTGTTCGTCGGGTTCTGGATGGCACTGGGCTACATCCTCGCCGGCGTCATCTGCTGCATCCTGATCATCACGATCCCGTGGGGCATCGCGTCGTTCCGGATCGCGGCCTACGCGCTGTGGCCGTTCGGGCGGACCACCGTAGAGAAGCCGGGCGCGGGCACAGGTTCGCTACTCGGCAACATCATCTGGTTCATTGTGGCGGGTTGGTGGCTCGCGCTCGGCCACCTGCTCACCAGCATCCCGCTGTTCATCTCGATTATCGGAATCCCGTTCGGGTGGGCGAATCTCAAGCTGATCCCGCTGTCGCTGTTCCCACTCGGCCGCGAGATCGTCGACAGCGACCAGCCCTTCGGCGCGCGGTAGCTCCGGGAACTCCAGATACCAGGGCCCCGCTGCCAGGGGGCTATTCGGACTCGGTGACGAGTTGCTTCATGATGCCGACGGCCCTGGTCAGCACCACCAACTGCTCGTCGGTCAGGGTGGAAAGCTGCTCGGTCATCCAGGCCTCACGGGCACTGGTCTCATCGGCGATCAACGCACGGCCCGCATCCGACAGCGAGACGATGATCTGCCTGCCGTCGGTCGGGTGCGGCTTGCGCTCGACCAACCCCAGGTCCGACAGTGAGGCGATCACCCGCGTCATCGACGGCGGCTGCACGCGCTCCTTGGCCGCGAGAGCGCCCGGCGTCATCGCGCCGTCCCGGTGCAGCGTGGCCAGCGCGGACAGCTGGGTCAGCGAAATTTGCGCGTCGGCGCGCCGCCCCCGCAGATGTCGCGTCAAACGCACCACGGCAAGCGACAGCTCACCAGCGAGAGCTCGAACATCCGATGGCGTTGTCACAGTGGCAAACGATACGGGACCCGTTGGCTGCGGGACGACGGTTCCCGCAGCTACCCTGGGGCGGTGACGCAGAAAGTGCCCGAGATCCCGCAGCGGCTCACCGATCCACGGCCGGTGCTCGCCGTTGGCAGTGCGCTGTGGCTGATCGCCACGGTGGTGGCGTGGGCCGCTGGCGAGCGTTGGGAGTCGGCCCGCCCGGTGTGCCTCATGGGGCTGGCCGTCGGTCTGCTCGGGTACACGATCTTCGCGATCCAGCGCCGCGGCGCGCGGCGCGGCGACAAGGGCGCGCAAACCGGCCTCTAGCCTCAGACCACGTCGAATTCGTCGGTGGTGCCGGTGAACGGATGCAGCGTGCCGTTCGGGCTCAGGCTGTCCGCGTAATGCTGGAGGCGGTATCGGCCCGGCGTCGCATCGGACGGGACATCCCAGGTGAAGCGGGCCACGGATACCGCAGAGCCGCGCTTGCTCCAGTGGAATCGCACTGCCCACTCGCCCTCATTGGCGACGCGTACCCACTCGCCGGAGCTGTTGCGCCGCTGCACTTCCAGGAAGGTGTCGTTGCGGCGTGGATTGTGCTTCGGGTGGGCGGAAATGAATTCGGCTGCGACGCGGGTACCGCGAGCCGCAGTCGCGGCGGGCTGGACCAGCACGTCACCGAAGGCGCGGCCGGGCGGCGTGGCGTCGGGTCCGGGTGCGGGCTGGAAATTCGGCTGCATGGCGGACACGTCGCGCGGGGCCGGACCGCGGGGAACCTGCTGACGGGCCGCGAAAGCCGTTGCCAGCCGGGTGAATTCCTGTAGGTAGGCACTCGAGGTGTAACGCCCGAACAGGGTTGACCCGCCCTCGTACTGCTGAGAGTCGTATTCCTCTGGGGTGGTGATGTATTCGTGGTAGGCATTCGCATAGCCCTGCATGAGCACCTGCTCCAGCGAGACACCGAGGGCCGCCGCCACCGCGCGGCGAATCCGCAGACCGGCGACGATGGTGAATTCTCCGCCGCCACCGGCCAGGTAGAGCTCACCGATGCGGACGATCTGGATCGGTACCACGCTCGGCACCCACGGCACCGGCGGCAGCAGACCGAGCGGGGCGACAATCGCCTTGGGCGCCTGGGCATCCGCGAGCCACGCCGGTGCCGGGACGTCGGGGTTGCCGAGCGCACCGATGAACGGGTTGCGCACACCCTCCGGAATGGGAATCCCCGGCAAGCCGGGGCCGTCCTCGGTACTGCCCGCGATGAGCGAAACACCCGCAGCCGCGGGGGCGGTGTGGCGCGGCAGACCATCCGGGGTGAAGCGACCGTCGACGGCGATGTCGGCGAGGTCGATATAACAGAGCATCGAGTCGACCGGTCCGGCCAACGACTTCGCTTCGGCGAGTGCGGCTTTCGCCGCGTGATACTGCCGTTCGCCGAGAATGCGAGTGTTCTCGAACTCGTCCTCGGTGGGGCCGGAGCCGGGGCGCAGGTTCAGGTTCGGCGACATGTCGCCCGCGTTGGTCTGAGCGAAGGCGGCGATGAAATCGGCAGCGCCGTCGAGGTATCGGACGCCGTGTTCGATGTGCTCGAACGAGAAGGACGCGTAGCCCTTGTTATCTGCGCTGATCAACCGGTTCTGATTGGTCATCGAGGTGTTGTGAGTCGCGAACCAGGTGATGGCGCCGACCTGTCTGCCGCCCTTGACGATCGACAGCGCGGTCACCGCCGGATCGATGGCCTGCGGGAAATACTGTTTGTCCGCATCGGGGTTGCGGTCGAAGGCGACACGGGAGCGGTTGACGCTGGCATCGTGCAGTTCGCTGCGGCCGAGCGCGAGCGAGCCTGGACCGAGATCGGCGTGCGCGGCGGCGATCGCTTCCACGATGCCGTTCACCTCGGCGTCGTAGACCTGCTGCTGAAAACCGAGGATCGACAGGTTGTATGCGTAATCGTTGCTGGAGCCGCCGCAGGTCGCGTGCGAGTGCGTCGAGGTGAGCAACACGTTCTGCTCGGTGTAGAGCTCGCCGAAGCGTCGAGCGAGCTCGAGCATGACGCCGCGGTGCACGGACTGGAAGATCATGCCGTTCTCCGCGACTGCGAATACGATTCGCCGCTCGGCAGTGGCGATGACGAATGCGCGGGCGCGCGGGCGCAGGTGGATGCCCGCGGTCTGCTGCTCGAACTGCGAGTAGCCCATCATTCCGCATTCGGCGGCCGGACCCGTGATGTCGGAAATACCGATGCCGATGAGGTATCCGCCGGACTCCGGTGCGGCTGCGGCGGACGCACTCAATGCCGTAGTAACGCCGGGCACCGTGGCCACCGCTGCCGCGGTAGCCAGCGTGGCCGAACCCGCCACAGTTCGGGCCAAAACCGTCCTTCGTGACACGGGCATACGCGTCTCCCTTCGATCCCACTGTGCAGCGAACCACACAACTGGACGCTCGTCCAGTCGAGATTTTTTCGCTGAGCGAATTGACTGCACGCTTCGTGAACGCTTAACTCCCTGAGGTGTCCTCCCGATTGAGCGTCGAAGAACGAAGGGCCCACCTTATCGAGGCAGCCATCGGCCTTGCCGAGAAAAAAGGCGTGGCGGGCGTGACCACGCGCGATGTGGCTCAGGCGGCAGGTGTTTCGCTCGGTGTGGTGCACTACTGTTTCGAAAACAAGGACGCGCTCATGACCGAGCTGGTCAAAGCGTTGTCGATGGAATTACGCGATTCTGTCGACGCCAATGAAACAGTTTGGCAAGACGCCGGAAGTGGAAAAGAAGCGCTTCAGAAATTGGTGCGCGCCGGACTCGAACTGATGTGGCTGAACATTGAAGCCACACCGGAACGACAGCTACTCACTTACGAAACGACGACTTACGCACTTCGCGAAGGCGAACAAACGCCGGCGAAACTCGCGATTGCGCGCGAACAGTACGCATTCAACGACTCCACGGTCGCCGACCTCCTCGATCACGCACGCGATGCGACCGGAAGCCGGTTCACGATGCCGGTGCACGACCTGAGCCGGTTCACCCTCAATGTAATCGACGGGATCGTGCTGCGCTGGCTGGTGGACAACGACAGCGAGAGCGTCCGGGGGCAGCTGGACCTGCTCAGTGAGATGGTTTCGAACTACGCGGAATAGGCGGGCTACCCGAAGCGCGCCGGACGGCAGCGGCTACCTCGGCCGTGGCGAGCCAGGGTCCGACCGACGAACAATCAGTCCTACGCCTGCGGCATGCGCACATGCGTGGTTGTGCCCTCCTGCCACCACGCGACGGCAACCGTGGCGGTTGCGCCGCCGTGCAGGCGTATCCGAAGGTCGTCGTGAACCACCAGGTCACCTTGCTGGGGGGCGAGCGTGAAGAGTTGGCGCAGAACCACACCGAGCGGTTCGGCCGACCATGTTGTCCGCCGGCCGGTGCCGAGCACTTCGGCGGTGACGGCCTCGGAGACGAGCGGAAGATCTAGCAAGGTCGCCAAGGCGGGGGCCGTATCGGTATCGCCGACGACAAGGCGTTCCGGCGGCAGGGCAAGGCCGAACCACGGCTGGTCGAGCACCAAGGCTTCGCGGGGGTCGACCACCGCGCCGGACAATGCGCGCACGCGATCGGGCAGATCGAGGTCGGCCAGGTCGAGACGGTCCGCCGCCACCGCGGCGGCCAATCGTGCGTGAGTTCGCGAAATAACCTCGGGCGAAGGGGTTTTCGCCGGATCGGCGAGAGCGGCCAGCAGGGCAGCGGCCAGATCCGGGGTGATGGCGTCGGGGTCGGCCAGGACTGCACGCAAGGCATCGACGTCCTGACGGCCGAGGCCGGGAACGGCGAATTCGGTGAGCAGGCCGGCGAATTCGGTGTCAGCAGGATGACTCAGCAGTCCGAGCACCGTGCCGTCTATGCGGGCGTGCCTGCGCAGCCACCACGCGGTGTAGCCGTCGGGATCGGCGAGCAGTCGTCGGGTGCGATCACCGGAAGCCAACTGCCGCAGCGCTTCCGGCCAGGCGTTCTCGGCCACCAGGTCCAGGTCGCGGACGGCGGCCAGTTCGGGCGGATCCTCCGGCAGGCCCGACCACCAGTGGTCCTCGTCGTCCAGATGATGATCCGGGCCGGTCGGATCCGCCTCGACGACAATGCTGAAATCCCAGCCGACGCCGACAGCCCGCAGCGCCTGCGCGCCGTAGCCCTCGACCAGATCCTCGGCCGCGGTGCCGAACGGCGAATCCTCGACCAACAGGTCGCGCAGCGGTGCGCCCGGCAGCAGCAGCTCATCGGCGGGCAGCAATTCCCCTGAGCTGTCCGGCAATTCGAGCAGCCCCAGCCAGGACGGCAACGCGAGCGGATCAGCGGTGACCGCGAGCCGGAGCACCGCGTCCGCGGTATCCGGATCGCCGGGCTGATCCTCCAACTCGGCGCGCAGCCCCGGATCGCTCAGCAAATCCTCGGCGGTGGCAGTACGCGCCCCCAACCGAGCCAGCAACGGATGCGCCGCCTCCGGATGCACGAGCCGCGCCCAGTGCACCGGGATAGGGTCTGCGAGCCGATCCTCCAAAACCACTGTGCGCGGCCCGGTCACGAGCCGCCCATCGGCCAGCGGCACGGCAAGCGCCCCCAACTCCTCGGCGGCCAGCGGATCGACGACAAACGGCTCCAGCGCCGCATACAGCGAATACCACCACTGCGGCGACCGCTCCAAACCACCCGACAACTCCGCAAGCCGAGCCAGCCCCAGCCGATGCGCATCCAGCACACCGAGCGCCTCGCTGTGCGCGCGCCCGGACAACTCCGGAATCACCAACGGCCCGACCACATCATCGATCAGCCCGGCCAGCTCCGCGGTGAGCCCAGCGAACACGCTCGCCCGAGTCGGCACAGCCGTCCCCACCGTGGGCCCCGACAGTGCCCAGCCCCCCGCAAACCCCAGGCCCTCGGCAACGTCATGACCGCGCGCAGCAGCCGGGGCTTCGGCAGCGCCGTCATCGAGCAGTCCCGCGCCCACTGGTGATGCCACGTCATCTCGGCCGCCGGCAGCCGAACCGGACGGGCGACTGGGGCTCGCCATACTCGCCGACACCCGGTCGGACGCCGCGTCATCCGGCACTTCCCGACCCGACGGCGAATCCACGCCGGGACGGCCATCTGTCGCGGCACCAGCGCTCAGCGACGCAGCAGTCGGGGACGTGTCGTCGCCCGACTCCGGTGCAACACCGGATTCTTCGTCGGCCGAGGCAGCACCAGAGCGGGGATGAGCACTGTCAGCGGCGGACTCGAGTCGAGCGGCGGCGCCTTCCGGGAAAGGCTCGGCCCATAGCGAATCCACGTCACCGATGGCGGTCGAGGGCGCATCGGAGGGGCTGGTTACCACCGGGAGCCAGGAGTGGGTCTGGAGTTCGCGGATCAGTGCTTCGCGGAGCAGAGCGTCGGGCTCGCTGCGGGCGAAGCCGGGTGTCGGAACCAGGATGAGGCGGTCGCTGAGTGGGAGGGCGCTGGCGAAATCGCTGTATCCCGTTGCCAGTTCGGTGAGATGGGCACCGGGGAGCAGGCGGCGGCGGTCCGGCTGCATGGGGATGTCGGCGATCAGAAGAGCCGGTAGCGACAGCTCCTCGTCGGATCGGGTGGGGGCTCGCAGGACATCCGGGATGGTGGCCACCGGTCGTCCGTTGCGGACCGGAAGCAGCCAGCGGGCGCGCGGAGTCCGGTACTCCCACCAGACTTGTTCGCGGTCCGGGCCGGTGATGCGCAGCTCGCACAGGCCGGTCCGCTCCTGGTCGGTGGCGCCGAGATCCGTGGTTGTGGCGATCAGCTCGTCGTCGCCGATTCGGATGCTGTGCAGGGCAGGCAGTTCCAGCAGTAGATCGACGGCTTCGGCACGCATCCCGGTGAGCAGCGCATCGTGATCGATGTCCTGGCGCAGGCGCAGCACCACTTCGGTGTCGCCGTCGGTGGGGGCGGCGGTGCTCGGCCAGGCCAGACGCAGCACCGGTGGGGCGAAATCGCCGCCCGTGTCCGGCACGTCGATTGCATTGTCGTGCAGTGCGTTCCAGGTGTTCGCGCGCGAGAAATGCAGCGAACCGGTGGTCGAGCGCACCTCGATGTCGTCGCTCACCGACAGCACCGCGGTGAAGCCGACGCCGAACCTGCCGACACTTGCGGCCGGATTCGCCTTCGCGGAGGCGCGCAGCGCGGTGAGGGCATGCACACCGGAAATATCCAGTGGTGCACCGGTATTCGAGATGCACAGGGTGTGCCCGTCGAGCCGGACGACCAGTCGGCCCGGCACGCCCGCTTTCGCGGCGGCATCGGCGGCATTCTGCGCCAACTCGGTCAGCAGTCGATCCCGATACCCTGCCCGCACCAGATCCGCCTCGGTGGCGGCATCCTCCCGCAGCCGGGTCGGCGAATCACGCCACGCGGCGAGGACCGCAACACGCAGCGCCGAGGTGCCGAACGGATCGGACGCCTCGGACGCCTCGCTCAGCTCCGTGCCGATGATTCGGGCTCCGGCCGATCGTCACCCGGCTCATCCGCGCCCCCGGCAGCCTCGACAGGCGCCACGCTCAGCGCCTGCTCAGCAGCCGAATCCGAAGCGGCGCTCGAAGCCGATGTGGCGCTGGAATCCGGCTCGGCAGCAGCCGTCTCCTCGACCGCAGATGCTTGTTTCGTGCGCACCGGCTCGACACCCGATTCCTGATCCGACGCAACAGAATCGGTGCTCGATCGGGACACCTCCGGCTCGGTGGCACCGTCGACAACTTCGTTGATCGACGGGGCCACCTCACCGGCCTCGCCCCGAAGGCGCTGCACGCCCTCCGCACTCATCGAAATCGCAGCGCTCGACTCGTCGACGACGCTCCGCTCAGCAGCAACATCGCCGACCCGGGCCGCAACAGCCTGCTCAGCCGTCCCGCCCGCCGCATCCACCGCAGCCGCGCCCGCCGCATCCACCACATCGCTCGGCAGGCCAACGCTCGCCTCAGCCTCAGCAGTCGAGTCGGCCGGAACGCTCACCGCAGTCCCAGCGTCGGACTCGGTCACCGTGGTCGGCTCGGCCGTACCAGCACCGGCCAGGTCGGTGCCCGACGCCGCCTCGGCAGTCGGCTCGACCTCGGCAGTCACTGGAACGGCAGCATCCGACCCACCCACCGCGCTCGGCCCAGCCCCAACAGCACCCACAGTCGACTCGACCTCGGCACCGGCCGAATCGATCACTGTGTCGGATTCAGCCACAGAGGCGGCGGTGATGGCGTTCGAGTCGACCTCGGTGGTCGATGGCTCGATGTCCGTCGCATCGGCGGGCTGCGCCGCTTCCGATCCGGGCTTGCGTGTGGTTTCCGAGGTGATCACGTCGAATGCCGCGTCGTCGTAGGCCTCGTAGAGCGGGGAGCCGCCACCGGTGGGGACGACGGTGTCGGAGTGTGCGCCACAGCCGTATTCGACGTGCACCACTCGGCCGTCGGCGCCCATCGTGTTGCCGCACACGCCGAAGGCGGCGCGCATGGCGCCCGCCAGTGGCAGGTAGAAGCCGCAGCGGCCGCAGGTGGACGGGGCCGCCTTGGCCATCTCGGTGTCGGGGCCGAATTCGGCGTACCAGCGCTCGGCTGCTTCCTCCCGGCCTTCGAGGCTCAACACCTGGGTGCGGCCGAGGCCGATGTCGCGGGCGACCTCGTCGACCGCTGGGTCGCCGTTGGCGACGTACCCGGGCACCAGCCGAGGATCGTTGGGCAGTGGGGCGAGGAGGTCGCCGGGCGCCAGATCGCCGGGTCGAACCCGCTGCTCCCACGGCACGAAGTCGGGCGCGACCAATGCGTCCGGGCCGGGCAGCAAGGCCGACTCGCTGACCGTGGCGTAGGTCGCACCGGGTGCGGCCGCGACGACGACGGCCCACTGCCAGCCGCGGTAGCCGGGCAGGGTGGCTTCGAAGCGGTGCGTCGCCGCACTCGCGTCCTCCGCGGTCACCCCCAAATGCGCGCCGACCCCGGCGGGCTCCAACTCCACGAGCGCTCGACGGGCCACGTCGACGGCATCGGCCAGGATCGGCCACACGCCGGACTCCGAAACAGAAACTGCGCTCACGGCCTACATTTTGCCGTATGGAGCGCAATCGGCGTTCGTTGGCCGTCGCAGTACTGGTCAGCTTGCTCGCATCGACCGGCTGCGGCAGCGCAGACGACCAACCACAACAGATGAAAATCGAGGTCATCGGCACCCGTCCGCACGATCCGTCGGCGTTCACCCAGGGTCTCGACATCGACGGCAACGTGCTCTACGAAGGCACAGGCAAGCCGGGCGCGTCGAATATCCGCGCGACCGATCTGACCACCGGGGCCGAACTGGCGCGCGTCGATCTGCCCGCGCCGTACTTCGGCGAGGGCGTGTCGCCGGCCGCGGGCACCCTCTGGCAGATCACCTGGAAGGACGGGATCGCCTTGGCCAGAGATCCGCGGACACTGGCCGAACGCAGCCGTGTGTCCTACGACGGCGAGGGCTGGGGCATCTGCACCCGAGCGAGCAGGCTGGTGATGAGCAACGGCACCGGCACACTCACCTTTCGCGACCCGGTGACGTTCGCACCGACCGGCACAGTCACCCTCACCGGCCGTCGCAACGCACACCTGAACGAACTCGATTGCGCCGCCGACGGTTCGGTGTACGCCAACGACTACCCCACCGACACGATCCTGCGCATCGATCCCGAGACCGGCCGGGTACTCGCCGACATCGATGCCCGCGGCCTGCTCGCACCCACCGCCCGCGCCTACACCGACGTGCTCAACGGGATCGCTCACATCCCCGGCACCGACCGCTTCCTGCTCACTGGCAAGTACTGGCCGACCATGTTCGAGGTCCGATTTGTGCCCGCGTGAACACGGCAAGCTCCCAATCGTGTTGCCACGCAACGAGTGGTTTCGTAAGTGCACGGGTAACCCGTCGGGTACGCCGGGCGCTCGGCCGAGCAGTGGGCCTCCTGCCCGGCAACACACTTCCCAGACACCGGACGTCCGGCCTGAGACGCGACGAGACGGATGAGTCAGAATTGATGCGTGAATACTCCCCGCGATCCCTCCGGCCCTGACCATGGTCCGTGGGACGGCGAGGAGGCTCCGCCGATCGAACGGCACCCCGGTTTCGACCGATATCCGCCGCCCAACGAACCTTCGCCTCGACGGCCGCTGCCGCCACTGGATCCCGAGCACGGCCGCCGCCAACCGCCAACCGCGGGGCGGCCGCCGGAATTCGACACCCGACGACTACCCGAAACCCGGCCCGAACCGGCCGACCCGGCGGAGTTCGACACCCGCCGTATCCCGGGTTCGCACGATCGATCCGCCCCCGACATGCGCAAACAACCGCCGCATCGACCCGAATCCGGCGAGTACGCCGAGCCGGCGGATAGCACCGAAGCGACCGAGCCCGGCGAGCAACGCGCCCCCCGCAAGCTCACCGTCACCAGAGTTGCCGCGATGCGCGGCCAACAGCTGACCATGCGCGGTATCGCCTCCTTCCAGCGCGCGGCGAAAGCCGACGGCGCGGACAAGTCGGGCCTCACCGCGCTGACCTACGCCACGATGGCGAACTTCGCCCTGGACGCCGCTATCGCGGTTGCCCTTGCCAACACACTGTTCTTCGCAAGCGCGAGCGCGGAGAGCAAGTCGAAGGTCGCGCTGTATCTGCTGATCACCATCGCGCCGTTCGCGGTGATCGCACCGCTTATCGGACCGCTGCTCGACCGCCTGCAGCGCGGCCGCAGGCTCGCGCTCGCCTCCTCGTTCGCGCTGCGCGCAGTGGTCACCGTGGTGCTGATCGTGGCCTTCGACACCTGGGCGCTCTATCCGCTCGCCCTGTGCATGATGGTCGGAAGCAAATCGTTCTCGGTGCTCAAGAGCGCGGTGACGCCACGCGTGCTGCCACCGGATATCGATTTGGTGCGCACCAACTCTCGGCTCACGGTATTCGGCCTGGTCGGTGGCACCATCGGCGCAGGCGCTTTCGCCGCACTCGCCGCCGCGATTGCGAGCTCAACGGGCGCACTGATTTTCGCCACCGCGATCGCTGTCGCAGGCACCTATCTGAGCCTGCGCATCCCGCGCTGGGTCGAGGTCACCGAGGGCGAGGTCCCCGCGACTCTCAGTTACCACGCCAACACCGAAGTGCTCGATCCGACGAAGGAAGCCATCATCCCGCCGCGCAAGCGCAGGCAACCGCTCGGCCGATCGGTCGTCACCGGGCTCTGGGGCAACAGCGCGATCCGGGTGCTGACCGGGTTCCTCACCTTCTATGTGGCCTTCGTCGCCAAGGCGACCGAGCACGGTGGTGTCCAGCAGGCGGCCGTGCTCGGTGTGGTCGGTGTCGCCGCGGCCATCGGCAATTTCACCGGCAACGCCACCGGCGCCCGCCTCAAACTCGGCAAGCCCTCCCTGATCGTGCTCGGCTGCACCGCGGCGTGCACCCTCATCGCGCTGTTCGCAGTGTTAGCGAACAATCTGCTCGGCGCGGCGCTTGCGACGCTCGTCGCGGCCGGTGCAAGCGCGCTGGCGAAGGTCTCGCTCGACGCCTCGATCCAGGACGACCTGCCGCCGGAGTCGATCGCCTCCGGCTTCGGCCGGTCGGAGACCGTGCTGCAGCTCAGCTGGGTAGTCGGCGGCGCGGCCGGTGTGCTGCTGCCGACCGACTACTGGAAGGGTTTCGCGGTGGTGTCGGCGATACTCGTGGTCGGACTGGTCCAGACCTTCGTCAGCTTCCGAGGTCATTCCCTGCTACCAGGTCTCGGCGGCAACCGACCACAGCATGCCGAGCAGGAAATTCCACACACTCGGCCGCATGCTCCCGAAACAGGCAGACAACGCGGTGGCGACACCCAGCGCATCCAACGAGGGATAGGAGATCCCATCTAGTGAGCGAGCGTAGCGAGCGAGCCACAAACACAGCAGCCCTGCCCATGACGGAGCCGAGCGTCAGCGAGGCGCAGTCGTGAGCGAGCGAGCCACCAACACAGCAGCGCCGCTCACGACGGAGCCTTGCGTCGGCGAGGCGCAGTCGTGAGCAAGCCACCGACCCGCACCATCATCGCGCTCGGCGCAGCCGCCGGACTGGTGTTCGTCGTCGCCTTCGTCGGCGTCCTCGCGGTGCTGATACGCAATGCCCCCGCGCGCGAGCCGGAGATCACCGCCTACGCGCACGGCACCGCCATCACAGTGCGGCCCTACGGCTACTGCACACCGTTGATGCAGGACTGCCGAATCCTGCCGGAGCGCGGCGGCAACGCCGACGTGGGCTCGATCTTCTCCCGGCTGCCCTGCGGTGAGTCGACGCCGGATTGCCAGATCGGCAAGACGGTCCGTTTGGAGGTGCCTGCGGGGTATCCGCTGCAGATGTCGCTGCCCAAGCAGATCGCGGACGCGCCGTGGATCGCCCGACTGGTCTATGCGCTGCCCAACGGCGACACGGTGGACCGTATCGTCAGCCGCAACGACTACCCCAAGGGTGCACTCAACCTGACCATCGACTCGAAGCCGGAGCCAGAGCTGCGCCTGATCGGCGTCGAGATGCAGCTGCCCATCCTCGCCAAAGACGAGACGGGCCAAGAGTTCTACCTCCCGCACGCCGCCTGGTCGATCAGCACGCTGTAGGAACCCCTCCGCGGGACCCCCTATGCCACCACCGGTTTCGCGAGGTGGCCGACTCGCCGGGCACATTCGCGGCCCGGCGAGTCGGCACGCTCAGTGATCCAGCTCGCGCGCGACGGCGCGGACGACCTCGGAAATGCGTTGCGCGGTCTTGCGATCCGGGTACTTGCCCTTGCGCAGATCCGGCTGCACCTTTGCCTCGAGCAGGGTGATCATGTCCTCGACCATCCCGTGCAGTTCGTCCGGCGTGTGCTTGCGGACGGCAGGCTCCCGGTGTGCGCCACGCTCGCGCTCCTGGCCCTGACGGACCGACGGCGGCGCCTCGAGCACCTTGAGGCTCAGCGCCTGCGGCCCGCGACGGCCTGCGGCCATGCCGAATTCGACACGCTGGCCGGGCTTCAGCGATTCGATGCCCTCGGGCAGCGCTGAGGAACGGACGTAGACGTCCTCACCCTCGTCTTGGGAAAGGAAGCCGAAGCCCTTTTCGACGTCGTACCACTTAACCCTGCCGGTCGGCACTGCCATCACCCGTTCGTCATCGAAACTCGGCCCCCATCGGACCGAGCACACCCGTCTGCCCGGGACCACCGCGCGAAACATCGCGAGAGAGGTCCTGTCAGTTTGCGAAAAGAACGCGCCCCACAGCATGCAGGACGCGATAGGCATCGAGTCTACCCCGGTGCCAATAACGCAAGCACATCAGTTTTACGGTCTTCGAGTGACGAACCCTTCCGCGCCACCGCCTCCGAGTGGGTCCGGGCGCCGCTCGAGCGATCGGCTGTTGTACCTCGCACTCGGCCTCTTCGCGATCGGATTGCTGGCGATTGTCGCGATATTTCTGACGCCGATTCTCAGCGACGCCGAGCCGGGGCTCTGGCTATACCTGATCGCCATGCTCGCGCCGCTCGGATTCCTGGTCGGTGTGGGGTACGCACTGTGGTCCGGTCGCCGCTCCCGCTGACGCGAACCCGGTTACCCGAGCCGATCGTTACCAAATCATCAGTGTGATCCTCGTCACATAACGAGGAGGTCACGGAGTGGTGACGGCCCTCTATCGGCCGGTTCGCACCACTTCCCAGCTGCGTGAAAGCTTCGGGGGCACACCGAGACCGCGTCGAGACCCCGCCGCACACGCCGGTTACCAAATAGTGATTTTTCGCGGCGATCGTCGTACCGTCTTACCCAGCCGGGACACCCGGCAACCACCGGCCCGCCGCACCAAGCCTCACCCCGCGGGTACCGGACCCCGACGGAAATAGGGGTGAGGGCGGACGGACGACCTCTCAGTCCGGACCACTTGCAGGTGCGTAGGAGAGGCAGAAGAACCCGATATGAGTGGACGCCATCGCAAGCCAACCTCCACCGGGCGCACTGTTGCCAAGGTCGCCGTCACCGGCGCCATCATCGGCACCGCGGGTGTAGCCCTTGCCGGCAACGCCGCTGCGGCGCCGGACTCCGACTGGGATCGCCTCGCGCAGTGCGAGGCCGGCGGCAACTGGGGTATCAACACGGGCAACGGTTTCCAGGGCGGTCTGCAGTTCTCCCCGGGCACCTGGAACGCGCACGGAGGCAGCGAGTACGCCGCGACCGCCAACCAGGCCAGCCGCGAACAGCAGATCGTGGTCGCCGAGAAGGTCCTCGCCAGCCAAGGCTGGGGCGCTTGGCCCTCCTGCTCGTCCAACCTCGGCCTGAGCAGCGCACCCAGCGTGCGCACCGCACCGAAGTCGCCGGACGCCGCGCCGCGCTGGCAGCCCGCCGAGCAGACCCCACTCGAGGTGCAGCCGGCAGACAGCTCGCAGCAAGTCTTCTCCGCGGTCGACCGCGCCGTCGCCGTTGTTCAGGCGCAGGGCGTGCAGATCCCGCAGGAAGCCCTCGATTTCCTGAGTGGCGCCAAGGCGAGCAACATGAAGCTCGATCCGAACGTCATCAACTTCTTCGAAGCCAACAAGGGACTCCTCCCCTCCTGAGCTTCGACCACAATCTCATTCACGAAAAAGGTCCCCGCATCAACGAAGATGCGGGGACCTTTTTCGTGTCCGCGGGCTTCCGCCCATGATCAGCGGTTGATCACCGTGTTCGGGTGCATGTACGGCAGCTGATCAGCCGGAACCGGAAACTCGGTGTCCTCACCGTACGGTGAGAGACCACCGGAACGAGCCGACGAGAGCTCGGTAACCGCATGGTCACCATCGGCCACCTTGGGCCAGCCATTGTCGACGTAGGGTTTCTTCGATTTGTTCACCACCGGCCCATGCTAACCCGGCGCTATACGTCCGAGGCCATACAGGTGGGGTGCCGAAATGCGCACTCCTGCTCCGGCGAGCAACTGCGCTGCACCGTAGGCTGGACTCGATGACCGCGACCGACTCCTTGGCCGGATGGCTCGGTGCCCGCAGTGATGCCCAGCTCGTGGCCTTGCTCGAACTCCGGCCCGATCTGGCCGTGCCACTGCCCTCGTCGATGGCGGTGCTTGCCGCGCGCGCCGAACAACGTGCGTCGGTGCTGCGCGCCACCGACGATCTGACCACCCTCGAGTTCGCGATCGTGGAAACTCTTGCCGTACACGGCGTCACCCGCTCCGATCGGGCCGCCACCCCGCTATCGCGCGGCGCGCTGCACGTGCAGCTGAGCGAACGCGTGAGCGCGGCCGTACTCGATGCCGCGCTGGAGCGATTGACCGACCGCGCGCTCGTCTGGACCGACGGCGAGGACCTGCGTCTGGTACCCGCGGCCGCCGAGGCGCTGCCGTGGCCCATCGGCAGCACCACCGAGATCCCGGATGCACTCACCGAGCCCGAGGTGGTTACCGCCCTCACGCAGATCACACCCGCCGAACGGGCACTGCTGGACAAACTCGCCACCACCGGCCCGCGCGGGCGCAGTAGGGACGCGGCGCCCGGCACACCGCCGGACCGCCCGATCCAGCAGTTGCTGACGCGCAGACTGCTGCACTGGATCGACGAGGAGACGGTCGAACTGCCGGTCACCGTCGGCCAGGTGCTGCGGCGCGAACCGGTGACCCACCCGCATGCCCTCACCCCGCCGCAGCCGCGGCTGAGCAAACAGGCTCCTGCGGACATCAACGCGGTCGCGGCGGGCGAAGTGGGAGAGTTGTTGCGGCACTGCGCCGACGTGCTGGAGGCGCTGGGCCAGGCACCGGCACCGGCATTGCGGGCGGGCGGGCTCGGGGTGCGGGAGTTGCGTCGCATCGCCAAACAGACCGGAGTCGACGAAGCCCGGGCCGGGTTGCTCGTCGAACTGCTCGCGGCGGCGAAGCTGGTCGAGAAGGGTCTACCGGATCCGCCACCAGAATTCGACTCCACCGATGACTTCTGGGCGCCGACCTCTGCCGCCGACAGCTGGCGCGAGGCCCCACTCGCCCGACGCTGGGTCACCCTCGCGCTGGCCTGGCTCGACCTGGACCGGATGCCATGGATGATCGGGATGCGCGACGCCAACGACAAGCCGCTCGCGGCGCTGGCGATCGAGCTGCGCACCCCGCACGCGCCCCGCGATCGGCGCGCGATGCTGAATCTGCTCGGCGAATATCCCTCCGGCACTGCGCTGGACCCCGCCGATGTCGGCAGGATCATGGCGTGGCGGCAACCGCGCTGGCGCAGGCACTTTCGCTCGGAGGCAGTCGAGAACACACTGCGGGAAGCGGCGGCGCTCGGCTTCGTCGGCCGTGGCGCGCTCGGCTCACCGGCCAGGGCACTCTTGCACGGCGCGCCGACCGGCGCGGCCGACGCCGAGGCCGCCATGGAGTCGGCATTGCCTGCCCCTGTCGATCACGTGCTGGTGCAGGCCGATCTGACGGTCATCGCACCCGGCCCACTGACAGCGGACCTCCAGCAGCAGATCGCGTTGGTCGCCGATGTCGAATCGGCGGGCGCGGCAACCGTGTACCGGATCGGCGAGACCTCGGTGCGGCGCGCGCTGGACGCCGGTATGACGGCGGCCGAACTGCATGCGCTGTTCACGATGCACTCACGCACGCCGATCCCGCAGGCGCTGACCTATCTGATCGACGATGTGGCCAGGCGGCACGGGCAGCTGCGGGCCGGGATGGCGCAGTCGTTCGTGCGCAGCGACGACCCAGCACTACTCGCGCAGGTCCTTGCCGCACCCGTGGCGACCGTACTCGCGCTGCGGGCGATCGCCCCTACCGTTGCTATTGCCCAGGCCCCGTTGGGCGAGCTGCTCGAGCAGCTACGCGCGGCCGGTTTTGCGCCCGCAGGTGAGGATTCGGCAGGCACCATCGTCGATCTGCGGCCGCGTGGCGCACGCATCATGATCCGGCCGAATGCGCGCCAGCCCTATCGACCGACACCACCGAGCACCGAACAGCTGGCGCTGCTTGTTGCCGAACTGCGCGCGGGCGAGCGAGCCGCAAGCGCCCGCAACGGGCAGGCAGTGCGCCCCGACGGCACCCGAACCAGTACCGCCGCGACCCTTGCGCTGCTGCAATTGGCGGCGCGGGTGCGGCGGTCGGTCAATATCGGCTATGTCGACGCTTCGGGCATCGCGACCCAGCGCGTTGTCGAGCCGTTGAAGGTGGGCAACGGCCAGCTCGATGCGCTGGACCCGGTCACCGGCGCGGTCCGGCACTTCACCCTGCACCGGATCGCATCGGTCGCCCTACTGGAATGAGCGGTTCGGCGCTAGCTCAGGCCTTCGGCCTGCCGAGGCAGAAAGTCGTCTTGGGATCGGAGACGGTCAGGAATTTCTCCGACTCCGCGCCACAGAGCAGTTCGTCGACTTGTCCGTCGATCCGCTGGATCACCCGGAAAGCGGCCTCGGTGGACGCGCAATCCGCGAACTGGTATCCGGTGAGGTTGTTGTCGATGTAGCAGCTGCCCTGCTTGAAATTCGGCGCGAGGCACAGGAATGCGGTGGTGCCCCCGTTCAAGGTCTCCTCGTAGGAGGTGTAATCCTCCGAGCAATCGGTCTTCGTGTCGTAGGTCTGCACAATCTTGTACACGGCCTTCTCCGACGAGCAATCGACCGGCTCGGTCTTGGAGTCGACGGCCGAGCCTTTGATGACATTGATGCAGTCACCGACTTTGGCTTTTGCCGTATCGGACTTGCTCGCGTCCTTGATTGCCGAACAACCGGTCACCGCGACCGCAACCGCGGCCACCGCCAGGAGGGCAAGCACAATTCGTGCCAGCAGCCTCGTTCCTGGGATCTTCACCTGAAACCTCTTTCACCGAACGCGTTCACGGCAGTCGTGAACGCGGAGAGGATACCCTCACGGTCGCCGGAACCGCATCTGCACTTCGGACGATCTTCGGTGTGCCCGGCCCGCGGGCAGAGGTGGTCAGTGCATGCCGAGGCCGTACATTCCCAACATCGAGTGGCCGAGGATGGAGGGCAGCAGGCGGCCGAGGAGTTGAATCCCAAAGAAGTCCACTATCAATGCCTTTCGCAGTTCGCCCACACGGTGGGCGGTCAAGCAATCCGAGCTCTGTGTCGCTCGAAGAGGCTGGATCGTTACGCTTGGAAAGTATGACCCTCGCGGAGGTTGCCGTCGACTTGTACGGACTCGCCCCAGGTGAGTTCGTGGCGGCCAGGACCGATCGGGTGAAAGCCGCCAAGGACGCGGGCGATAAAGAGCTCGCCGCGGCCATCGGCAAGTTGCGCAGACCCACGGTCACAGCGTGGACGGTGAACCTGTTGGCCCGCGTAGTTCCGGCAGAGGTCGACGCGCTGCTGCAGTTGGGCGCCGCGCTGCGCACCGCGCAGCGGGAGTTGTCCGCCGACCAGCTGCGCAGCCTCACCGCACAGCGCCAGCAGGTCGTGCACGCCCTCGCCAAACGGGCGGGGGCACTGGCCGCCGAGCACGGTCATCCGGTCGGTGTGGGGGTGCTGCGCGAGGTGGGGCAGACGCTGACCGCGGCACTCGCTGATACCGATGTCGCCGACCAGGTCCGCACCGGAACCCTGGCCACCTCCGCGACCTACGAAGGTTTCGGGCCGGCAGGCCCGGCACTCGCCGCGGTCGCCGACACCGCGGTGACACCCGAGCCCGCGGACACCGGATCCGCGAACACCGCACGCCAGGAACTCGACGAGGCGCTCGAAGCACTCGAATCAGCGCGCACGGCAAGGGATTCAGCGCAGTCCGCCAGTGATGATGCAGCAAATCGACTGGCCGAGAGCAAGTCTCGCCTTGTCGCGCTGCGCGAGGAACTAGCCCACGCCGAACAGCAGAAGCAGTTCGCCCGCACCACCGACCGAGCCGCGCAAGATCAATTGCGTTCGGCGCAAAAGCAACTCGACCGTGTGGAGCGCTGGGTGGATAAGGTCCGCGAGCGTATCGACACCGAATGACGCGTGGTCAGCCGCGTAGGGATCCCGGGAAGAGGTACTCGTCGGCAGGCATCGCCGCCTGGTCGAGCCAGGAGCCGAAGAACCCGGTCAGATCGGTCCTGGATTTCGACTGCACGAAAGTGCGGAAGTCCGACATGGACGCATTGCCGTAGGCATGGGCGACATTGAATTCCCGGACAGCGGCGAAGAATATGTCGTCGCCGAGCTGTTTACGCAGTGCGTGCAAGAACAGCGGGCCGCGGTAGTAGACGGAGGTGAATTCGTTTCCGACCCCAGGATTCGCCAACGGAATGTCCCAGAACTCCTGTACGTCACGGTATTTCTGGATGGTGTCGCGGTAATCGGCGTCGACATCGGCGCCTTCCATTCGCTCCGGCCACAGATAATCGGCGGTGTAACTGGCGAAGCATTCGTTCAGGCAGATGTCGGACCATTGCCGCACCGATACCGAATCGCCCCACCACTGATGGGCGATTTCGTGCACGACGGTCTGCAGATCGGTCCACGGCGCGTAAATGGGCCTGGTCTGGGTTTCCAACGAAAACCCCAGCTCGGTGTCGACGTAGATGCCACCCGCCGCCTCGAACGGGTAGGGGCCGTACACAGATTCGATGAAGTCCAGGATCTCGGGCAACCGCTCTTCGGTCGCCCTGCTGTCCTGCGCGTCCGGGGCGAAGGCACTGAGCAGCGGCGTGCCGTTGGCGCGACGCTGCTCGAGATAGGTGAAGCGATCGATGGCGACGGTGGTCAGATAGCCGAGCACCGGCTGGTGCGACTCCCAGGTGACCGTCCGGTTGGCGCCGGTGACCGCGTTCTGTGTCCGGACGCCGTTGGAGATGACTTCCCATTCCGCGGGGACGGTCGCGTGCAGCGCAAAGGTGGCCTTGTCCAGCGGTGTGTCGTTGAGCGGGTACCAGGTGGCCGCGGAATGCGGTTCACCCGCGACGAAGGCGCCGCCGCTCGGTGCGACGGTCCAGCCCTCCGCTTCGACGTCCGCGGCGGGGCCTGCGTAGTCGACCGTCACGGTGAACGGCAGGCCGGGCAGCAGCGGCAGCAGCGGTGTCACGGTCAGCTCGTGCTCGCCGTTGCGGTCGAAGGCGGCGGGCAGGTTGTTCACCGACACCATCCGCACATCGGGACCATCGAAGTCGAGGTTGAACACCCGCAGCGGTTGGGTGGCGATCGCGTCGATCCGGGTTGTCGCGGTAAGTTGCCTGCTCGGCGGGTCGTAGTCGAGGGTGACGTCGTAGTGACGAGCGTCGTAGCCGCCATTGCCGTCCATCGGGTAGTACGGATCGCCGAGACCGGGTGCACCGGTCAGCGGATCCGCGTTCGCGGGCGCCGAGGCGACGGTGACGAGCACACCCGCCACCGCGGCACACAACATGCCGGACAACCTCATTCGACCACCACCCCTTTCCGCCACCCCTGCGTTCCGGCACCGGCATACCGACCTCGGTGGATGGTAGTCGCCTCAGTCGGCAGTGCCGGTCAGCGCAACCGACGCGCCGAGACCGAAGATCATCACGCCGCCCGCGCCGCCAACTGCCTCCAGCCGCCGCGGCGACCGTGCGAACCACGAGCGCGCCGAGGCCGCAAGCATGCCCCAGGCGCTATCGGAGACCAGGGCGATGCCAAGGAAAATGGTGCCGAGGATCAGGAACTGCAACGGCATCGCGCCCGCATCCGGGTCGGCGAACTGCGGGAGCACCGCCGAGAAGAAGACGATCGACTTCGGATTGGTCAACCCGACGAGCACACCCTGCCGGAAGACCTTGGTGTCGGACGATGCATCGACCCGCGCGCCCAATACCTCCCGCAACGCCTTGCGCTGCCGGAACGCCTGGACCCCGAGGTACATCAGATACAGCGCGCCGACGACCTTGACCACGGTGAGTGCAAGCGCGGAGGTCGCGACGAGGGCGCCGAGGCCGACGGCGACGAACAGCAACGCGACGAAAACCCCAACCGCGTGCCCGAGCACCGAGACGAGGGCGGCCCTGCGGCCTAGCGCAAGTGCCCGACCGATCGTGAACAGGACGCCGGGCCCGGGAATGATGATGATCAGCAGAGATGCGGCACAGAACGCCAGCAGATTAGTTGTGGGCACCATCTTCCGAGTCTAGGCGTCCGCGCAACCCGAATTCCGGAACATCACAGGTCAACTCATGCGCCGAGATCGCCGGGCAATTGGTGCGGGTCGAGCAGCAGGCGCTTGGCCGGGGCGCGGCGCACCTTGTCGGCGAGCGCGAGATTGTCGGTGAGCAATCGCCATTCGACCTCACTGATCGCGGCGCGGGCCCGTTCGATGACCCC
This sequence comes from Nocardia sp. NBC_00403, assembly GCF_036046055.1. NCBI lineage: Bacteria > Bacillati > Actinomycetota > Actinomycetes > Mycobacteriales > Nocardiaceae > Nocardia > Nocardia sp. NBC_00403. The sequence goes on along the minus strand of NZ_CP107939.1, from coordinate 1,943,802 downwards.
GCCGTCGCGAGTGCCCCATGCGATCGGCATCGCGCTGACCGACTGCCACCGCTCGCCGACTTGCCGTGGCGCGCGATCGGTGCGCACCGCGACCGACGGCACCCGTTCGCCCGCACGCTTCTCATGACCGGGCAGGTCACGAACCTTCCTGATCACCAGGGCATAGACCGGATCGGACGCCTCAGATTTCGACACGTCGACCAGCGCGAGCAGTACCACCCCGCCGGGATGGGTCTCGGAGACCACCGCCGGGATGAGTTCCCCATCGGCGTACAGCTTGTCGATGCCTTCCTTGCGCGGCGTCCACAGCGCCACCCAGAGTGCGGTCACGGCTCCGAGTGCGAATGCGACGGCCAGCAGATAGGCCCACGGATGATTCAGCCAGATCAGGTAGGTGGTGGCCGTCGCGGCGATGATCGCGGCCGCGATGGCCATAATGCGCAGTCGACGCAGGTCGGCGAAGACCTCGTTGACCGCGTGGGCATGCCCGCGGTCGACCGCGAATTCGAAACGTCGCACGTCCTCATTCCTAACACACGTTGCGGAGATTTCGTCTCCACTTAACCGATGGCCGGCCCCAGCAAGTCATCGGCATCCATAATGCGATAGGCGTACCCCTGTTCGGCGAGAAAACGCTGGCGATGCGCGGCGTATTCGGCGTCCAACGTGTCACGCGCGACGACCGAATAGAAGTGGGCTTGGCCACCATCCTGTTTCGGTCGCAGCAGTCGGCCGAGCCGCTGGGCTTCTTCCTGACGCGAGCCGAACGTTCCCGAAACCTGCACCGCTACTGATGCTTCCGGCAGATCGATGGAGAAATTTGCGACCTTGCTCACCACGAGAACAGGGATGTCGCCGCGCCGGAATGCCTCGAAAAGCTCTTCGCGCTCTTTGGTTTTCGTCGACCCCTGGATCACCGGCGCATTCAATGCGACGCCCAATTCGTCGAGCTGATCCAAGTACGCGCCGATCACCAACGTCGGCGCGTCCTTGTGATTGGCCAGGATCGACTCGACCACAGCAATTTTCGTGCGAGCGGTCGAGCACAGCTTGTAGCGCTCCTCCGGCTCCGCGGTGGCATAGGACATCCGTTCGGCGTCGGTCAGCGTCACCCTGACCTCCACGCAGTCGGCCGGGGCGATCCAGCCCTGCGCTTCGATGTCCTTCCAGGGGGCGTCGTAGCGCTTCGGACCGATCAGTGAGAACACGTCGCCCTCACGACCGTCCTCGCGCACCAGGGTCGCGGTCAGGCCGAGCCGGCGGCGCGACTGCAGGTCGGCGGTCATCCGGAAGACCGGAGCGGGCAGCAGGTGCACCTCGTCGTAGATGACCAGGCCCCAATCGCGGCTGTCGAACAGCTCGAGATGCTTGTACTCGCCCTTGGTGCGGCGGGTGATCACCTGATAGGTCGCGATGGTGACCGGCCTGACCTCCTTGCGTTCACCGGAGTACTCGCCGATCTCGTCCTCGGTCAGCGAGGTCCGCGCGAGCAGTTCCCTGCGCCATTGCCTGCCTGCCACGGTGTTGGTGACGAGGATCAGCGTTGTCGCCTTCGCTTTGGCCATCGCCGCAGCACCGACCATCGTCTTGCCCGCGCCACAGGGCAGCACCACGACACCGGAGCCGCCGGCCCAGAAGGAATCGGCTGCCATCTCCTGGTAGTCGCGCAGGTGCCAGGCGCCGCCGGTGTAGTCCAGGTCGATCTGATGGGCCTCGCCGTCGACATAGCCGGCCAGATCCTCCGCCGGCCAGCCGATCTTCAGCAGCATCTGCTTGATCCGCCCGCGCTCCGAGGGATGCACCACCACCGTGTCGTCGTCGAGGCGGGCGCCGAGCATCGGCGCGATCTTCTTGTGCCGCAGCACTTCCTCGAGCACCGCCCGATCCAGGCTGATCAGGACCAGCCCGTGTGCCGGGTGCTTCACCAATTGCAACCGCCCGTACCTGGCCATGGTGTCGACGATGTCCACCAGTAGCGGCTGCGGCACCGCATACCGCGAGAAACTCACGAGCGCGTCCACCACCTGCTCGGCGTCGTGCCCGGCGGCCCGCGCATTCCACAGCGCCAACGGCGTCACCCGATAGGTGTGCACGTGCTCCGGCGCCCGCTCCAACTCCGCGAACGGCGCGATGGACTGCCGCGCCGCATCGGCCAACTCGTGGTCGACCTCCAGCAGCAGCGTCTTGTCACTCTGAACGATCAGCGGACCGTCGGTCACGGTGCCTCCTAGTTTGGCTCCGGACCATTCTCCCTGAACCCACCGACAGCCCAGCGGGCGGAACGGTCCGGGTCACATGTCCAGCGACATCGAACTGGACCGAGACGAGGGCCGGGTCCATCGGCGACGATCGGAACCATGATCGAGACGGCAGCGATGATCGGCGTGGCGGCGGCGGCGCTCGGCATGGTGCTCACTCCGGGCCCGAACATGATGTACCTGGTCTCGCGCACCGTCTCGCAGGGACGCCGGGCCGGATTGGTGTCGCTGGGCGGGGTGGCAGCCGGCTTCGCGGTGTATCTGGCGGCCGCGACCGCCGGCATCACCGCGGTGTTCGCGGTGGTCCCCGGGTTGTACCTGGCGGTGAAGGTGGCGGGCGCGGGCTATCTCTTGTGGCTGGCCTGGCAGGCGCTGCGCCCCGGCGGCACCTCGGTGTTCGCACCGACGACACTGCCCGCCGATCCGACGCGGCGGCTGTTCGCCATGGGCATGGTCACCAATCTGCTCAACCCCAAGATCGCGATCATGTACATGGCGTTGATTCCGCAGTTCGTGGTGCCCGACCACGGGCAGGTGTGGCTGCAGAGTCTGTGCCTCGGCATGGTGCAGATCACGGTCGCGCTGGCGGTGAACTGCCTGATCGTGCTCGGCGCGGGCGGCATCTCGACCTTCCTGACCGGCAGGCCGCTGTGGCTGCGCGTACAGCGATACGTGATGGGCTCGATGCTCGGCGCCATCGCGGTGCTGCTCGCGACCGACCGCGCACGGCCGACCCCGGCCTGATCGCGCCGGTGACCCCATCCGGCACCGGTAACCAGGGTGTCGCGGATCTCACAGCTCCCCCGTCGTGCAACTCTGCTCGAGCAGAGTGCACTCGGAAAGGGAATGGATTCATGGGCGCCGAACTCGACATCATGGCGACACAGTTCGACTCGGCGGTCAATGCCGCACAACGGATCGGCGAGTTGCTCGGCGTGATCGCCTTCGCGACCTCCGGTGCGCTGCTCGCGGTGCGCAAGAACCTCGATATCTTCGGCATGGCGGTGCTGGCCTGTAGCACCGCGCTCGGTGGCGGTGTCATCCGCGACCTGCTCATCGGACGCACACCGCCCTCGGCATTCACCGACCTGACCTACCTCAGCGCATCCTTGCTGACCGCGCTCGTCCTGTTCTTCCGGCATCCGACCAGCCGGCTGACCCGCGGCCCGCTCGAGATCGCCGACGCGGTCGGGCTCGGCCTGTTCTGCGTCACCGGCACCGTCGTCGCCTATTCCCAAGGCACCGGCGCCCCGACCGCGGCGCTGCTCGGTATGGTCACCGCCATCGGGGGTGGCGTGATCAGGGACGTACTCTGCGGGCAGGTGCCGAGCGTGCTGCGGCCGGATCAGGAGCTGTACGCGGTGCCTGCTCTTTTCGGCGCGGCGACCACAGCGGTACTTCTGCATTTCGACGCCTACCGGGCCTGGACGGGTTTCCTCGCGGCACTGATCGCCATTGCGGTCCGGTTGCTCGCGCGCCGCTACCGGTGGCGCGCGCCGCTGGCCAGGCACACCATGCGCCCGGACGGAACATTGCGCTGACAGCCGCCTCAGCTCACGCGCACGCCTGCACGCAGCCGCCGGACACCCTCGTCCAGTATCTCGTCCCGTTTGCAGAAGGTGAAGCGCACCAGCCGATTCCATGCCTCGGTGTCATCGGCGAACACGCTGACCGGCACCGCGGCAACGCCGATCCGCTCCGGCAGCTCCCGGCAGAAGGCAAGCCCATCGGAGGCCCCCATCGGGGTGATGTCGGCGCAGACGAAGTAGCCGCCCGCACTGGCCTTCACCTCGAACCCGGTGTCCGCGAGCGCGGCCGAGAGCCGGAGGCGCTTGTCCGACAAAGTGTCTCGCAGGCCGGCCACCCAGCCGAGTTCATTGTTCAAAGCGTGCGCGACAGCGGGCTGGAACGGACCACCGGCCACAAACGTCATGAACTGCTTGGCGGCGAGCACACCATCGATGAGATTCGCCGGACCGCACGCCCAGCCGGTCTTCCATCCGGTGACGCTGAAAGTCTTTGCCGCGCTGGACACCACGATGGTGCGCTCGGCCATCCCGGGCAGCGTGGCGATGCTGATGTGCTCGGCGCCGTCGTAGACGAGGTGTTCGTACACCTCGTCGGTGAGCACCAGCAGGTCGTGCGCACAGGCGAGGTCGGCGATCGCCGTGAGATCGGCGCGGCCGAGAATGGTTCCGGTCGGGTTGTGTGGTGAATTCACCACCAGCATCCGGGTGGCGGGCGTGATGGCGGCGCGCAGGCTGTCCAGGTCGAGGGCGAAGCGGTCACCGTCGGGCACCAGCCGAGCCGTCCGCCGCGTCGCACCGGCCAAGGCCACCGCGGCTGCGTAGGAGTCGTAATAGGGCTCGATCAGCACGACTTCCTGGCCCGGCTCGACCAGGCCCAGCATCGAGGCGCTGATCGCCTCGGTCGCGCCGACGGTAACCAGCACCTGGGTGTCCGGGTCGTACTGGGTGCCGTAGCGGCGGGCGCGATCGTCGGCAACGGCGCGACGCAGCACCGGCATGCCACGCCCCGGCGGGTACTGATTGAGGCCGTCGGCGATGGCCCGCCGCGCGACCTCGAGCATCCCGGCCGGGCCGTCGGTATCGGGAAAGCCCTGGCCGAGATTGACCGCATCGTGGCGGATAGCGAGCTCGGTCATCTCGGCGAAGATCGTCGAGGCGAAGGGGCGCAAGCGGGCGACAGTGGCGGGACGCGTGGGCATATCCGGAGAGTAGCCCAGCGGTCGCTATTGTTGCCATTAGATAGCGAATGGCTATGTTTCACTTCTCATTTGGGCGCTCTACCTGCATGGTTGTGCGTTATCCCGATGGCGGCTAGCCTCGCCGTGTTCTACCTCACATCTCGCCGCACGGCGAATCTCGAAAGGGGCGATTATGGCCTCGTACCTCGACCTATTACTGCATCCGGCCGCGTCGGAGGTCGCCGGATCAGTGCTGGGTCTGCTTCGCAACATCGCGCATCTGCTGATCGGAGACTCATTCCTGGGCTTCTCGACACCCGACCTCGGGCTCGGATCATCGACCGGCAGCGGCGGCCTCGGGTCATCCACCGGGAACTGGTTCAGCGGTTCGTCGACGGGCAACTGGTTCAACGGTTCGTCGACACCGTAACCAGCGGGCGATAAAACAAGTGGCGCCAGGCCAGGCGATGAGGGCCAGACCTGGCGTCACTTCACCCGAGATGAACTCCCGACAGCTTGTCGGGATTGGCGATATCGTAAGCGCCCCAGACCAATCCGTCGCGAACCGTGAAGCCCATGATCCTGGTCCGATGGGTGCTTGGCCAATCTCCCGCCACCGACCACCGAACCACAAGACCCAGTTGCCCATTGACCACGGCGAATTCGAGCTCGACCGACGGGGTGTCGGTCGAGCCGTCCAGCCCGTACTTGCGGGCAAGACCGAGTAGGAAGCGAGCGATCCGGTCGGCGCCGCCGACCACGTTGATCGCGGTTGCGGTGGTGCCGTTGGCATCGCCGATCATTGTCGAATCCGGATGCAGCGCAGCGGTTACCGCACTGATATCGGCGGAACTCAAGGCGGTCAGCAGCCGCTGCACCGCGGCGTCGTGTTCGTCGTCCGGCACCGCAGGCGGGGTGTGCGCCACGGCCTTGCGGGCACGCACGGCCAGCTGCCGCGCTGCGTCCGCGGAGACCCCGAGGATGTCGGCGATCTCATCGAACGGCACCGAAAGACCGTCGTGCAGAACGAATGCCACTCGCTGCGGCGGCGTCAGTGTGTCCAGCACGACCATGGCCGCGAAGCGGTACTCCTGCTTGCGGACCACCGCGTCCAATGGGTCGGGTGTGCTGGATGGCGTGATAGCGGTCACCACCGGTTCCGGCAGCCATTGCCCCACATAGCTTTCCCTGCGCACCGCGGCACTGCGCAAGCGGTCCACACAGATTCGGCTCACTACCGTGGTCAGCCAGGCGCGTAGATCCTCGATCTCGGATTGGTGCGCACCCGCCAGCCGCAGGAAGCTCTCCTGCACGGCGTCCTCGGCATCGCCGACGCTGCCCGTCAGGCGGTACCCGACAGAAAGCAAATGTGCCCGATGCGATTCGAACAAGTCGGCGAGAAGAGCGGCAACCATCGACCCGATTCTACGGTCTACACCACGGCCCGATTACCACGGCATGCGTCCGGTCATGCGAAATCCGGATGATTCCGGGCTTGCCCGCATGACATCATGCTCGGATGGAGGAACGCCTACTGTCCGACGAAACGGTGTGGTTGTCGCCGCCGACTGCGGCCGATATCGACACCATCGTCGAATGCTGCCAGGATCCGTCCCTCGCCGCATGGGTGACGATTCCGGTGCCGTACCACCGGGAGCACGCCGAGCAGTTCCTCGACGAGTTCGTGACGCGGGGCTGGGCGGCGAACAACCCGACCTGGGCGCTTCGACTGCAGGCCGACGGCCCGGTCATCGGGATGATCGCGCTGCGAGCCGTCGACGAGTCGGCGCACGAGATCGGCTTCTGGCTCGTGCCCGAACACCGCGAACGCGGATTGATGTCGCGCGCGATCACGCTGGTGTGTGACTTCGGTTTCGACCCCGACGGCATGGCCCTTGCTCGTATCGCCTGGCACGCCTTCGTCGGCAACCATCCCTCGGCGGCGGTGGTCCGCCGCAATGGTTTTCGCTATGAGGGCCTGGCCAGGCTCGGCCGCCTGCAGCGCGGTGTCCGCCGCGACAGCTGGCTTGCCGCCCGCCTCGCCACCGATCCACCGGGTTATGCGGACGGCTGGCCGCAGGGCGTCTGATCCGTCGATCGGCCGCGGGTCGATACGGCTCCCCCGCAAATCGGGCCCACCCGCGGCCGCGACCTCCTAGATTGCTGTGATGGCGGCTGACGAACGGTTTCGATGGATCATCGAAACCATGCTGGTGCGCCCGGACGATTACATCCTCGAAATCGGGCCGGGGTCGAGCGATTCGCTCGGTTATCTCGCCGAGCGACTGCGCGACGGGCGGGTCGTCGGCGTCGATCGCTCCCCGACCGCGATCGCCCGCGCCGCGAAACGCCATGCCGTGCACATCGATTCAGGACGGGTCAGGCTGGTGCAGGCCGGGCTCGAGCAACTGCGCAAGAAGCAATTGCTCGACGAGATCGGCCCGGACGCGGCGGGATTCGACATCATCTTCGCCGTCAATGTGAACGTGTTCTGGACCAAGAGGCCGACGGCGGAACTCGCCCTCGTCCGCGACTGCCTCGCCGAGAACGGCAAGCTCTGCCTGTTCTATGGCTACGGCCGGCCGGACGCCGCCGTGTCGACGAGCCCGAAGCCGGCCCCTGGTCACCTCACCGACTACCTGACAGCGGCCACCTTCGACATCGAGGTCGTGTTCACCGGAGACCTGCTCGGCATCATTGCCACACCGCGATAGCCGAACAGCCGCACCGGTTCTCGACCGTTGTCCATGCGGCGACCCACTGCCACAGCCGAGATCCACACTCGGCCCGGCTTTCACCTCAGCTCCACCGCTGGTCCCGGCTCGCACCGAGCGAGTTGCTCGGCTTTCACCGAGCCCGGGTGGTATCAGCCGAGGCGTCGCAGCGTGCACCGAAGGCAGTGCGGCCTCAGCTATCCCGTCGCTGCGCGACCGCGGCGGCCAGGTGGTCGAGCTGACGGGCGGTGGTCTCCCAGTCCAGGCAGGCGTCGGTGATGGACTGGCCGTAGGTCAGCTCGTCGGCGTGGCCGAGGGTCAGGTCCTGGCGGCCTGCGACAAGGAAGCTCTCCAGCATCACACCGACAACGCCCGGCTCACCTGCGGCCAGTCGCTTCGCGATATCGGTGACCACATCGACCTGCTTGTTGTGGTCCTTGTTGCTGTTGCCGTGGCTGGCGTCCACCACGATCCGCTGCGGCAGCGCGGCCTTCTCCAGCCGGATGCACGATTCGGCGACCGAGGCGGCATCGTAGTTCGGGCCGGAACTGCCGCCACGCAGGATCACATGGCAGTCGGGGTTGCCGGAGGTGCGGATGAGTGCGGCGCGCCCGTCGAGGTCGGTGCCGGGGAACACGTGGCTGGCGGCCGCGGCGCGCACACCGTCGACGGCCACCTGTACATCGCCGTCAGTGCCGTTCTTGATGCCGACCGGCATGGACAGCGCGCTGCTGAGCTGGCGGTGCACCTGGCTGGCCGCGGTGCGCGCGCCGATGGCGCCGTAGGACACCAGGTCCGAGATGTACTGCGGGGTGATCGGGTCGAGGAACTCGCACGCCACCGGCAGGCCGAGCGCGGTGATGTCGACCAGCAGCTTGCGGCCGAAACCGAGACCGGTGTTGACATCGAAGGAGCCGTCCAGGTGCGGATCGTTGATCAGCCCCTTCCAGCCGAGAGTGGTGCGCGGCTTCTCGAAGTACACCCGCATCACCACGTGCAGCCGATCGTCGAGTTCGGCGGCCTTGGCGGCGAGGCGGCGCGCGTAATCCAGCGCCGCGGCGGGATCGTGCACCGAACACGGACCGACGATCACCATCAGGCGATCGTCGTCGCCATTGAGCACGTCGACGGTGGCCTTGCGGCCGGCACGCACGGTGTCGGCGAGCTGATCGGTGATCGGATGCACCCGACGCACCTCGGCCGGTGAGCGCAATGGGCTCACGCTGAGGGTGCGTTGATCATCGAGATCGGAATGCCGCGCATCGACATCGGCAGCAGTAGTCATCGTTGTGGGTTCCTTTACGTCAGGCCGACTCACTGACGGAAACCCGTCGAGCCGGTCGTCATCCGGCTCGGGGTGGAAAGTTGGTCAGCGCAGGAGGTTGCCGCAGACCGACCCACCCGGGGCCGGCTCGCTAAACCAGAAATACACGCGCTGCACGTCGGCGACTGTACCAGGCAGGTACCAACCAGTGAACGCACGGCGCCGCGCGGTCGCGCCGAATGAGCCGAACGTCACGATCGGCAGCTTGCTGCTACCGATCGCGACGTTCGGCTCGGCGCTGGTGCCGAGATGCCGCTCACCCCCACTGGCCGGGCTCATAGCTGCCCGCGGGTGTGCGGGCGATGACATTCATCCGGTTCCAGGCGTTGATCATCGCGATGGCGGCGATGAGCGCGGCGGTCTGGTCCTCGTCGTAGTGCTTGCGCACCTGGTTCCAAACCTCGTCGCTGACGCTGCGGCCGTCGCCGATGCGAGTGGCCTCCTCGGTGAGCGCCAGCGCGGCCCGCTCCGCCTCGGTGAACACCGTCGACTCGTGCCACGCGGCAACAAGGTTGAGCCGCACGGAGGTTTCACCTGCGTGCGCTGCGTCCTTGGTGTGCATGTCGGTGCAGTAACCACAGCCATTGATCTGACTGGCCCGAATCTTGACGAGCTCGTAGGTGGCGGCAGGCAGCGCGGAATCACCGATGACCTTGCCCGCCATGGTGAGTCGCTTGGTGAAGCTGGCGGCGACCGGGTTGGCGTAGAGATTCATCCGAGCGTCCATGAGATTACTTCCTTTTCTATTCGATGGCTTCACAGTGAGGACGACACAGCGAATCGATGTGTGACACCGGCTCGAATGTGAACTGGACCACTCGACTCTGCCGTCATCGACTACGCCCCGGAGCCGGGGCGAGCCGCATCGCCCGGCTGCCGACGGTGAGCGCTCCGACTTGCTTCGCAGGCCTTGGTACCGGAGACCGTTCGAGGCCGTGCACGACGGACCCAGACCGATACAGTCGCTGCGCAGCCCGCGGGCGCAGCGCACTGTCCGGCGCGTCGAACGACCCGCCCTCGCGGCGTGTCAACACACTATCTTGGCTGGTGAGAGCCGGAAACTAGTACCGTTCTGCCATGGACACGCTCATCTTCGGCGGTTTGCTGGCGGCCATGGTCGCCCTGTTCCAGCAACGCTCCCGACGGGTCGTGGTCGGCGCGTGGTGGGTGCTGCTGCTCGCGACGGTACTGCTGCTCGTGCATCACATCACCAACAGTCTCGGACTCGGATTGAGCTACTGATGACGACGATCCGGCCATCGACCACGCGAAGGGCCCTCGGCCAGATCCAATACTGGCTCGCGGTAATTTTCGTGATCGGCTGGACCGGCGTCATCTGCGGCGGGCTCGCGTGCCAGTTCGGTGCGTGGGAGTACCAGTGCCCGCTGTGCATCGTGCAGCGCATGTTCATGGCGCTTGCCGCCTTGGGCGCCGCGTCCATTGTGCGCGAGGGCATGAACGGGACGATCGAGGCCCACGACTACACCAAGGGCTGGGGCCTGACCATAGTCGGTTGTGTCGCAGGCGGATTCGCGACCTGGTGGCAGACGATGCTGCACATCCTGCCCGGCGATCCCGGCTACGGCGACCCGATGCTCGGTCTGCACCTGTACGTCTGGGCGTGGATCCTGTTCGTTGCCGCGATCGCGACTATCGGTGTCGTGCTGTCGTTTTCGCACGAAACCGCCGCACCGGCCATCCCCGCCACACCGCACCGCATGGTCGGGCGCATCGCGCTGTGGTTCCTCGGTATCGTGCTGGCGATCAATCTCGTCGCGGTGTTCCTGCTCGAGGGATTCCACTGGTTCCTGCCGGACGAACCGAACCGCTACCAGCTCTTCTACGACCTGCACATCCTGAGCTGAGCCTCGCCCCGAACGGATTCGGCCGGACGTCCCGTATGCAGGGACATCCGGCCGCCGTTTACTTCCCGAAGCCGTAGGCTACTTGCCGAAGTTGTAGGTGACGCCGGTCAGTTTCTCCGACAGCTCCCACAGCCCACGCGCGACTTCGGCATCCTTCGACGCCGCGCTGGAGCTGGAGCGGGCGGGGTAGCCGCGCAGGCCGAGCCAGCCGTCCGGCCCGTAGAACGCGCCCGGCTCGATCTTCTCGGTGGCCGCGAAAAGCTCTGGCAGCGCACCCATCTCGGCACTCTGCGCCAGCAGCCGGTTGCCGTAGGCCATGATCGTGTCCTGAACCGATTCGGTGTGCGATTGCAGCTCGGTCGCGGCGTAGCCGGGGTGCGCGGCAACCGAGATCTTCGGCGAGCCCGCTGCGGTCAGCCTGCGGTGCAGCTCATTGGCGAACATCAGGTTGGCCAGCTTCGCCTGGCCGTATGCGGGCCAGCGCTGGTACTTGCGGTGCTCCCAGTTCAGATCATCCAGATCGATCTTGCCGGTGCGGTGCGCACCACTGGATACCGTGACCACTCGATCGGAAATCTTGTCCAGGAGTAGACCGGTCAGCGCGAAGTGGCCGAGATGGTTTGTGCCGACCTGCATTTCGAAACCGTCGGCGGTCCGGCCCAGCGGCACCGCCATCACACCGGCGTTATTGATCAGCACGTCGGTCTTGTCCACCGAATCGGCGAACTCCCGCACCGAGGCCAGATCGGCGAGGTCGAGCTTGCGTACCTGCGCACGCGCTCCGATCTCGCTCGCAACCTGCTCCCCCTTGGCCACATTGCGACAGGCCAGCACTACCTCGGCCCCCGCACCGGCCAACGCTCGCGCCGTCACGGCGCCGAGCCCGCTGTTCGCGCCGGTGACGATGAACGTCCGGCCACCCTGATCGCGAATGTTCGATGTGTCCCAGCCACCCATGTGGGCGAGTCTAGTCCGATAGGAGGTGAATTCGGCGTGCGCACGGCCCCACGCGCCCACGTTGCTGTCGCTGCCGTTACTCGACCACCGTCGTTCGACGGATCGACACGGGAGGGCGATTGCCGAGCCGTTGATATAGGGTTGCCTAACCTATGTTCAGAGACCCCGATCCGGCAGTGCGTATCTGCTGCGCTCCCACTTGTGAGGCCGACCGTGACTTCGACACCCACCGCTAGCGACCGCTTGCACGTCGCTCGAAACGGCACCGGCGACGACGGCTACGTACCCTTCCCCGCGGCCGACTCCGACGCATTCCGTGCGGCGGGCTACTGGACCGGTCGCCCACTCGATGATCTGCTGCGTGCCACGGCGCGACAACATCCGGATCGCACCGCACTGCTCGATGGCGACGTCGGGCGCAGCTACGCGCAACTCGATGCCGATGCCGACCGCATGGCGCACGGGCTGCTGGCGCTGGGGATTACGCCGGGCGATCGAGTCGTCGTGCAATTGCCGAACGTGCCGGAGTTCGCGACCGTGCTGTTCGGGCTGCTCCGTGCGGGGATCATCCCGGTGCTCACGTTGCCTGCGCACCGCCGCGCCGAGATCGAACACCTGGCCCGCCTTTCCGGTGCGGTCGCCTATCTCATCGCCGACCGCCTCGGCGACTTCGACTACCGGGACCTCGCGGCGACCGTCCAGCAGTCCGTCCCGACTGTGCGGCAGGTGCTGGTGCTGGGCAATCCAGGAACCTTTACCGAGCTGAATTCTGTTCCGCGCGAAGGTGATTCGCTGCCGACCATCGATCCGAGCGATATCGCGCTGATGCTGGTCTCCGGGGGCACGACGGGCCTGCCGAAGCTGATCGCCCGCACCCACGACGACTATGTCTACAACGCCACCGCGAGCGCCGAGGTGTGCGAACTGACCGAGGCGGACGTCTACCTCGCGACGCTGCCCGCGGCACACAATTTCCCGTTGGCCTGCCCCGGCATCCTCGGCACCATCGGGGTGGGCGGCGCGATCGCCTTCCTCACCGATCCGAGTCCGGAAAATGCGTTCGCCGTGATCGAAAGGCACCGGGTCACGGTCACGGCCGTGGTTCCGCCGCTGGCCCAGTTATGGTGCGCGGCAACCGAATGGGAGGAGGCCGATCTCGGATCGCTGCGGCTGCTCCAGGTCGGCGGCGCCCGGCTGGCCGAGGTGAACGCCCGCGATGTCGAGCCCGCCCTCGGGGTGCGGTTGCAACAGGTGTTCGGCATGGCCGAGGGCCTGCTCAACTACACCCGTCTCGACGATTCCGCCGACACCGTATGCACCACCCAGGGTCGCCCGCTCTCTGCTGCCGACGAGGTCCGCGTGGTGGATGCCGACGGCAACGACGTCGCTCCCGGCGCCGAAGGCGAGCTGCTCACCAAGGGCCCCTACACCATTCGCGGTTACTACCGCGCCCCCGAGCACAATGCCCGCGCTTTCACCCCTGACGGCTACTACCGCAGCGGAGATCTGGTCCGGCGCCTCCCCACCGGCCACCTGATCGTCTCCGGCCGCATCAAGGACGTCATCAACCGCGGCGGGGAGAACATCTCCTGCGACGAGTTGGAAGAACACCTGCTCGCCCACCCCGCCGTTCGGCACGCCGCTGCGGTCGGCCTGCCCGACGCCGCCCTCGGCGAAAAGGTCTGCGCCGTACTGGTGGTCGACGCCGCCATGCCGACCCTGGCCGAGGTCAAGACCTTCCTCACCGACCGCGGTCTGGCCACCTACAAACTCCCCGACCTCCTGCGGCAGGTCGACTCCCTGCCCCTCACCGCTGTCGGCAAGATCGACAAGAAAGCGCTGCGCGCCGAAGCCTGACGGCGAACGCAAGAGGCCCGGCCGAGTTTCCGACGGCCCGGCCTCTTCGCAGCGGATCCGACTGCTAGGCCTTCACCACATACGGGGCGATACTGCCCAGCTTTTCGCAGGTCTCCTCGAACTCGCGCTCGGGCAGCGACTGGCCGACGACGCCGGCGCCCGCACGCAGCCACGCACCCTCGGTGTTCTGGTAAACCGCCCGCAGGACCAGCGTGGCCTCCATGGCACCGGTCGGGGAAATCGTCACCACCGCACCGGAATACAGTCCACGAGGTGCGCCGTCGAGGCGGAATACGGAGTCGACGCCCTCACGCTTCGGAATGCCGGACGCGGTAACCGAGGGGAACAGCACCTCGAGCGCATCCCAGCTGGAGCGGTCGGCGGCGAGCCTGCCGCGCACCGTGGAGGCGAGGTGCTGGACGCTGCCGCGCTCGCGAACCGCCATGAAGTCCGAGACCACGGGCGTCCCGGGATCGGCGACGGAGGTGATCTCCTTGAACGAGGTCTGCACCGAAATAGCGTGCTCGACAATTTCTTTCGGGTCGGTGATCAGATCGGCCCTGGCCGCCATGTCGGCATCGCGGCCACGCCCGAAGGCGCGGGTGCCGGCCAGCGGTTCGGTGGTGACCACCCGATCCTGGTCCACCGAAGCGACCAGTTCCGGGCTGAAGCCCGCCGCCTCGAGTCCGCCGAGCCGCAACAGGAACGAGCGGGCCGGGGTGTTGTTGGCGCGACCGAGCCGGTAGGTGGCGGGCACGTCGACCACGAAAGGCAGCTCGACCTTCCTGGACAAAATGACCTTCTGGTAACGGCCAGAACGGATTTCGCCGACCGCCTCGGCGACTCGATCGCGATATCCGGTGGGATCCAGGCGGACGTCCGCCGGATGCGCCTGCGGTAGTTCGCTCTCCTGCGAGGCCGCGATGAGATCGTGGATATCGCAGGTCTCGGCCGGGGTGGCACCCGAGATGCGCACGCCGAATTCGCCGATCGCCACCTCGATGCGCGGAATCATCAGGTGCGCAAGGGCCGTCCGCGGATGCAGATGCGCGGTGGCCTCCAGCGCCCACGCACAGAATTCGAATCCGATCCAGCCGTATGCCTGGCGGCCGCCGAGCGGCAGCGCGCCCAGCGCGCGGTCGATGACGCTCGCGGGGCTGCCGTCCCACACACTGGCGGTGGTCCGTCCCTCCCACACCACACGCAGCTCGTGCGCGTCCAGTTCCACACTGCCGAGCGGATCGGCCGCGAAGACCCATTCCCCCAGGCGCTCGTACATGACGTACTCGCCGAACCGATCGGCGGCGGCCAGCCGGGACATCGCTGCCGCCGGATCGGTCACGTACTCCAGGCGCAAGCGCTCCGTGGTCGACAACGATCCTCCAAAGATAATGCTGACCTAACTTTGAGAAGTAAGGTTAGCATTACCTGACTAGACCGGAAGTGTGCCGACAGCCACAGCAACCGCCGCCCGTTCGACACTCAACAGGCTCTCCGCACTGTGCTCGGCGTGATACGCCGCACCGCCCCCACGCAGCCCGAACAACCGCTTGCTGTAGACCAACCACACCACCGCCGCGATATTGACCACCAGCGCACCGATCCGCAACGCGGTGATCTTCTCGGTCAGCTCGTAGACCTCCAAGGGCAGGAACAGACTCGTCGCGACGACCGCGAAGTACTCACCCCAGCGTTTGACCAGCCACAACCCGACCGCCTCCAGCACCTGCAAACCCGCATACGCGAGGATGCCGAACCCGATCCACAGCAAGGTGTTGTTCGACAGGTCGAACGCCTCGCCGGCCAGCCGTACGAGCTTGGATCGGTCGATGTCCCAGCCGATCTGATCGGCGAACGGCCGCAACAGCGGCAGATCCTGATCGAATGCCGCCCGCATGGTCTCGTGGGAGGAGCGGAATTTGAAGACGACCACCGCGGCCGCTACCAGGAGCAGACCACGCAGCAACCGCTCGATCGCCAGCGCACGCATCAGCCAGCGGTCCCGCAGCAATCTGCCGCGCGGCACCTCCGGCGCGTGATCGGCAGGCCCGGAGCCGACTGGGTCGCCCGGCACGAAGGTGCCGCACCGCAGGCACCGCCACGCTTCCCCGGCGACCGTACCGACGCGCAGCCGATCCCGTAGTTCGGGCTCGTCCGGCGCGTAGGTGTAGTGGCCGTGCCAGCCGCATGCGCGCAATGCCCAGTCCATGCGCGCAGCCTAATGGGCGCACCGGACGCGGTCGGACCGAAGCCGCGCTCGGACCGGCAAAGGTCAGGGCGGTGCCCAACGGGCCCGACAGCCGACACACGGCGAACTCGCGAGCCGGAGTTCCTGCGCGGAATGCCGTGGCGGGCTTGAATAGGGGGATCGTCAGTTGCGGAGGGATCTGGTCATGATTGATCACCGCGGGGACTCACCCGCGCAGGCTCAGCGAGCAACGACCCCCGGATCGGTGGTGGCCCTCGTCGACGCGAGCTCCAGAGTCGAACGCGAGCTCGTCGGCGCCTGGCTCACCGACGACGGCATCGCCAAGGAATTCGGCGTGCACGCACCCGTCACCCAATTGGACTTGGACGCCGATGCCATCGCCACCCGGCTGGCCGGCCGCAGCGACGATCCACTCGTTGTCCCCGTGCGGGTGCTGTGGCTGCCCCCCGAACGCGACGGGGTCCGCCGTGTCACCTTCGCCGACCTGGCGCTGCTGAGCAATCCGCGCAAGCCGCACTGGCTTGCCCAGCGCAGATTGATCGGCAAGTCGCCGGACCGACACGTCGTGCTCACCGGGCAGCCCGCGCTGCTCAGCGAGTTGCGCGCCAATAACCCCGAAGCCACCGCGATGTTCATCGCGGGCTCCGCAGAGCCGTTCGCCCGCGCCATTGTGCGCGCCGCGCTCGTGGTGCTGGAACGCGCCGAACGCAATGTGATCGGTGATCGGTACAAGGTGCCGCGGCTGGTGGCCGAGGAGATCCTCGACTCTCCCGACTTCCTGCACCGGCTCGACGTCATCGCCGACCAGATCGGCGCAAGCCCGCACGAGGTGTACCGCAGGGCCGAGAAGGGGCTGCAGGAACTCGTCGCCGCACAGAGCAGGCTGGTTTCGGACCTGTTCACCCAGGCGATGCGGCCGGTGCACGCCTCTACCTGGAAGGTGCACACCGAGGAATCCGGGCTCGCCGGACTGCGGACCCTCAACCGGCGTTATCCGCTGGTATTCCTACCTTCGCACCGCTCCTACGTCGACGCATTCGTGCTGGGTGATGTGCTGGCCCGCAATGATTTTCCGCCGAACCATGTGATCGGCGGCGCGAACCTCAGCTTCTGGCCGATGGGCCCCATCGCCCGGCGCACCGGCACCGTCTTCATCCGGCGCAGCTTCGGCGACGACGAGGTCTACAAGGCGGTGGTCGAGGAATACTTCGCCTACCTGCTCGCCAAGCGATTCAACCTGGAGTGGTACTTCGAGGGCGGCCGCACCCGCACCGGCAAGCTACGACCGCCGCGCTACGGGCTACTGAATTATCTTGCCGCCGCTGTCCGTTCGAATCGCATCGACGACGTCATGCTGGTGCCGGTGTCGATCACCTATGAGCGGCTCAACGAACTCGGCGCCATCGCCACCGAACAGGCGGGCGGGCAGAAGAAGCCCGAGGGCCTGGCCTGGCTGGCGCGCTACATTCGCAGCCAGCAACATTCGGCCGGACACGTCTACGTGAGCTTCGGCGAGCCGCTGTCCGCGCGCGACCGGCTTGCGGCGTATGGCGATCCGCTCGTCACGCCACTGCTGTCCATTCCGCTACACAGCACCGATTCGGCGCTGGATGGGCCGGGCTCCACTGCCGCCGAGGAAGAGATCGCCGAACGGGAGCGAAAGGCCGTGCAGCGGCTGGCGTTCGAGGTCGCCGTCGGCATCAACGCCGTCACCCCGATCACGGTGAACGCGCTGGCCACCCTGGCACTGCTCGGTGTGCACGGACGCGCGCTGACCCGCGGCGAGGTGCGCGCAGTGCTCGATCCGGTGCTGAACTACATCGAGAAGCGCGCGCTGCCCAGCGGTGAGCTCGACGCACTGCGCGACGAACAGAGCCTCGCCGTGGTGCTGGAACAGCTGTCGCTGGCCAAGGTTGTCACCGTCTATCGCGGCGGGCTGGAACCGGTCTACTCGATCGAGGCGGGCGCCCACCTGGAAGCCGCGTTCTACCGCAACAGCGCCGTGCACTGGTTCATCAACCGCGCGATCCTCGAACTGTCCATCCTGACCGCGCTCGACACACCAGCACCGCACCAGCTGAAGGCGGGCTGGGACGAGGCGTTCCGACTGCGCGACCTGCTGAAGTTCGATTTCTTCTTCCCCGAACGGTCCGAGTTCGCCGAACAGATGACCACGGAAATGCTGGTGCTCGACCCGGAATGGCACACCCACACCACCGAGGACACCTTCGGCACCGATGTGCTCGCCACCCTCACCGCCTCCGGATTCATGATGGCGCACCGCACCTTGCGTTCCTTCTTCGACGCGCAACTGGTGGTGGCCGAACGGCTTGCCGCCCGTGACCCCGCCGAGGAGATCGACCGCAAGCTGTTCATCGACGAGTGCGTCCGGGTCGGCAAACAGATGATGCTGCAGCAGCGGCTGCACAGCCCGGAATCGGTATCAACCGAACTATTCACCAGCGCGCTGAAACTCGCGGACAACCACGGGCTGCTGACACCGGTCGGGCGGGATTCGGCCAAACGCAGGGCCGAATTGACCGAGCGCAGACTCGAGTTCGCCGAGCGACTGCGCGCCATCGGCAACCGTATTTCCCAGGCCGCCACCTTGGATCCGTCGAACCGACTAGTACAGGAGCCGTGATGGGTGCGCACAACACTACGGCGCAGCAGGAAGGCGCGACTATCGCGCACAGCGAGACTGCGCCAACGGATCTCGAGGCGGCGATCGCCGCGATCCGGTCGGGCCCGCAGGGACCCGAAATCGCCGCTGTCTTCGACTTCGGCGGCACCGTCGTGGACGGGTTCGCCCGGCCCTCGCTGTTACGGCGCGTCTTCCGGCCGAACGCGCCCACAGCGGCAACAACGCTGCTCGGCGGCATTCGCAACGGCCTCACCGACGGCGAGTACGGGCGGTTCGTGCACCTGTCCATGCACGCGCTGGCGGGGCGGCCGGAGGCGGAACTCGACGCGCTCGGCCAACGTCTCTTCGAACGATCCATCTACGGGCGCCTGTATCCCGAAGCATGGCAGCTCATCCGATCCCATGAGGCCGCCGGGCACACCCTGGTGCTCGCCACTTCGCTGACCAGGTTCCAGGTAGCGCCCGCGGCCACCGCACTCGGCATCGAGCACGTGTTGTACACCCCGATGGCGACCAGTGAAGGCATCCTCACCGGCTACGTCGAGGGAAAGACCTTGTGGCGCAACGGCAAGTCCGATGCGGTCGGCAGTTTCGCGGCCGCAAAAGGCGTCGACCTCGGCCGCAGCTACGCCTATTCGGACACACTCGCCGATCTGCCGTTGCTGTCGCTGGTCGGCCATCCGGTGGCGGTGAATCCCGATAAACGGCTCAGCGTGGTAGCCGCCGAACAGGATTGGCCGAAGCTGACGTTCCGGCCACGGCAGACCCCGAGCCCGGCCGACTACGGCCGGACGATCGCGGGATTCGCCGCACTCCTCGGCGGCGCCTTCCTCGGCGTGATCGCCAAGTCCTACACACGGCAGCGCAGAAAGATGGCCGATGGACTGATGGCCTATGCGACGCGCGGCACCCTCGGGGCTATCGGTGTGCGAATCCGCGTCTCCGGCGCGGAGCATGCGCGCACACCGCGGCCTGCGGTATTTCTCTTCAACCACCAGAGCCAATTCGACGTCATCATCGTGCCCAAGGTCCTGGCGGGCGGCGTCACCGGCATCGGAAAGAAGGAACTGACCCGTAATCCGATATTCGGGCCGTTGATGCGTTTCGTCGGAGTGACATTCATCGATCGCTCGAATACCGCGCAGGCGAAGGCCGCGCTGGCGCCGGTGGTGGAAACGCTGCGCGCGGGTCTATCCATCGCCGTCGCCCCCGAAGGCCATCGCTCGTACACACCGAGCCCGCTGCCGTTCAAGAAGGGCGCGTTCCATATCGCGCTACAGGCCGGTGTGCCGGTGATCCCGGTGGTGATCCGCAACGCGGGCGAAATCTCGTGGCGCAATTCGATGGTCGCGCGCAAGGGCACGGTCGACGTCGCGATCCTCGCGCCCATCGATGTGAGCGGCTGGGATCCCGACGATATGCACGACGAGGTCGAGTCGGTACGACAGCTCTACCTCGACACGCTGCTGAACTGGCCGAAACCGGACGCGGACTAGCGCTTTCGGGCAAAACGAGACGAGCGTTGTCGAACAAAGCCCAGCGCCCCGCATTCGAGTACGACGCGGGACCCTGGGCGTTCGGCTACACCTTGCGACCGAAGAGCAGCTTCCACGGCATCAGGGCCGACTCCAGCTGCACCTTGAGGCTCATCTTCGATGCGCCGAGGGTGCGCTCCTCGAAACGGATCGGCACCTCGGCAATCGTGATGCCCTGTTTGATCGTCCGATAGTTCATCTCGACCTGGAACGAATAGCCGTTGCTGCGGATCGAGGCGACGTCGATCGCGCGCAGCGTATCCGCCTTCCACGCCTTGAAACCGGCGGTGGCGTCCTTCACACCGAGCCGCAGAATGAGGTTCACGTAGAAATTGGCCCACGACGAGAGCGCCTTGCGATACCACTTCCACTCCGCGGCGGTCGACCCGCCCGGCACGTAGCGCGATCCGAGAACCACGCCGGCATCGGTGGTGGTCAGCTTCTCCAGCATGGCCGGAATCACCTCGGCCGGATGGGATAGGTCGGCGTCCATCTGGATCACCACGTCGGCACCTTCGTCCAGCGCCCGGGTGATCCCGGCGATGTAGGCCCGGCCCAATCCGTCCTTCTCGGTGCGATGCAGCACGCCGACGACGTTCGGCAGCTCGACCGCCAACTTGTCGGCGACCTCACCTGTCCCGTCCGGCGAATTGTCATCCACCACGAGCACATGCAGGTCGGGCACTGGCAGCGCCGTCAGCCGCTCCACCGCAACCGGCAGATTTTCCCGCTCGTTGTAGGTCGGCACAACAACGGTAACCCTCAAGGGTCGCCCTCCCTGCTCACCTGTCAGCCCCGAGCCCACGACAGGACCCCGAGCATTCGTCTGATTTCAGGAAACCGTACTTGATCGACCTAAACAGCACCTGAGCGCACTCCCCGACGTTCCGTCAACTTTCGTCCCACCTCCGGGGCCGAACCAGATACCTGTGCAACAGTCGCCCGGAAATGCCTCGGGCGCACCGACATTCTGTTGCCTGCACCACGGCCGGTCCGCTCGCCAAGCTTTTTCTGGTTCACACCCGAACGAAACTGCTCGACCTTCCAGCGAGCTGCTCGGCGTGCCGGACGACGACAAGGACCCATTTCGCTCCTGGACCGCCGTCGTCGTCAACGACTCGGCCAGCATCGAGACGATGCCCGTCGGCGACGACAAGACGCACTTCGCGATGGTCTGACCCGGTTGTGCGCGGCGCCCGTCGTGTCACAACGACGTGCACCGCGCCGCGGTTTTCCTCATTCGCCTTCGCGCCACGACCGATCCCGCGCATCCTCACGCTCATTGCGCGCACGCACAATCTCCAACGCCCGCTCAGCGGTGGCCTGATCCGGATACGGCCCCATCCGATCCCGGAACCAACACTGCCGCCCCTGCTCGGCCCGGTTGTGCTTCAGGCAGTAATACCAGCGCTCAGCCATACCCCCAGCATCCCACCGATCCCCCAGCCGATCCGAGATTTCGGGCAAAGCCCGACACAACCGTTGGCCTGGGACGAAGGTGACCACATCGGAGGGCCCGATGGCCAAACGTGTCCTGAGCCGGGAGCCGGACGTAAATCCCGATCCGAACAATGGAGGTATGAAACGCGAAAATCCCCCTGACCAGCTGGTCAGAGGGATTTGGTGGCCAGGGCCGGGATCGAACCGGCGACCTTCCGCTTTTCAGGCGGACGCTCGTACCAACTGAGCTACCTGGCCGCAGGCACCCGTATTGAATGCCATACGCGAAGTGCCGGATTGCTCCGGCACTTATCTTGCGACCCTGACGGGACTCGAACCCGCGACCTCCGCCGTGACAGGGCGGCGCGCTAACCAACTGCGCCACAGGGCCTTGCGTGCTACCAACGATCCGAAGACCGTACCCCCTACGGGATTCGAACCCGCGCTACCGCCTTGAAAGGGCGGCGTCCTAGGCCGCTAGACGAAGGGGGCTCGTCCTGGATTCCTCCAGACCGGCTTTCAACGGGTGTCCGTTGGGAGCTCGGTTAGCTTATGACAGACCGGTAGCGCTTTCCAAACCGGCTGGTCACAGCCCTAAACCGAGGTCTTCTAGGCGAGCTCGAGCCTGCCACCCATCCTTGCGGAACTTCTCGGCCCACTCTGGAGTGGCCATGGCCTCGACGATCACCTCGAGCGCCTCCTGGAACCTGGCGCGCAGATCCGACCCGCCGCCGAAGAGGTCCACCATGTAGCGCTGACCCGCGAGTGCGGCGGCCAGCGTGCGGGTGAAGCGATCCGGGTCCGCGTCGGTGCGCAGCTGCCCTTGCTCGACAGCACGGATGGTCAGCATCCTGGTGGCGCGGCCGAGAATCCGTCCACCACCGGTTTGCACGTCCCGATAGAAGTCGGGCTCGATGATCAACCGGTACTCGGCCTGGACGATGATGTCGTGCTCCAATCGCAGCGCCATCTCGTCGATCATGCCGTGCAGGATGTCCAGCGCACCGAGATCCGTTCTGATGAGCCAACGTTCGGCCGAGGCGCGATAGCGCTCGACCGCCGTCTCCAGTACGGCGCGAGCCAGATCCTCCTTGGAATCGAAATGAAAGTACATGGCGCCCTTGGTCGCGCGCGATCCTTCTAATATGCGGTTGAGCGATGCAGCGGCATAGCCGCTCTTCCCGAACTCAACGGCGGCGGACCTGATAATCGCCGCGCGTGTCCGGCGGGCCCGCTCTTGCTGCCGTGCCATGCTCGAAACGCCTCCGAAGCCTAATCGCCGCCAATCGATGCCCCCAAAGGAACAGACCCTTGGCGCGAAGTTATGAGTTTTATCAATACTTCAAACCGGGTTTTCGCCCAGTTTCAAACTTTCGGTACGAAAACTTGCGAAAAACCTCAAAAACACCAGCTGGTATAGTTTTCCTGCCCGGGTGCGCCGCAGGGGGTGCGCACCCGGGTATTTCTTCGTCTCGGATCTGCCTCCCCCGGCGTCGATTCGTAGTTCGCCACGATCGGCCATACCGGTCGCGACACGTTCGAACACAACAACGATCGGCCGAATTCCGGAACGCCGGGCAAGACGGCGATTCTTCCGGCATTCACCAAGTCGTCACCGTACCCGGAATCGTCATCCGACACGCGGCAAACTGGAGAGTAGGGTTGCAGGCAGACTCGACTATCTGTTACGGCAAACATCTCGCAATCAATTCGGGTCGCCTGCTCGATTTCCGAATTCGACAGCGTCGCAGCCACGTTCACCCGAGTCGACCGGCCGACCGATGACGTGTCCATTCGACGCGCGGCACCAGCTCGCGCCGACGACGCGCTCCCCCGAGCTTCGGCCCCGCGCCCCCCGCAAATCCAAAGACTTTGGTAGGCAACATGTTTCGATGATATCCATGTCTCGGCGAAATGAACAAAGCTGGGTACCAAATGTTTACCGGCAGCATCGTCGCGCTCGCACCCTTTGTTACCCGCTGCCACACCGCCTCTCGGCGCGTGCCACACCGCCTCTCGGCGCGGCCGGCACGGCGCAGGCACCGGCCGCACCCGGCGGCATGGGACGCGCCGCCGCCCCGGTTACCGGATACGCGCCAGGCCCACTACACTGTCCCTCCGCGCCCCTATAGCTCAGTTGGTAGAGCTACGGACTTTTAATCCGCAGGTCGTAGGTTCGAGCCCTACTGGGGGCACCTTGTCGGGCGTCCGGTTCCGTACCGGACGCCCGACCTTTCTCATCGATGGGCGACGCGCCCGCTCCGGCCATCAACACCACACCGCCCGCGGGCTTTCCCCTACTGTGGGCGCGTACCTGTACATCCGGGACACCCTCGACGACAGGCGGATCTGATGACTTCTTTCGATGATTTGCTCTCCCAGGTACCCATCGCCCAGATCGCCGAGAAGCTCGGCGTCGACCAGAGCACCGCGACCAACGCGGTCAAGGCGGCGCTGCCGACGCTGCTCGGCGGATTGCAGGCCAATGCCACCCAGCCGGAAGGCGCCGCCTCGCTGGTCGGCGCGCTCGACAACCACGGCGACCTCGTCGAAGGCGAGGGCCAGGTCGATATCGATGAGGTCGACGTCGCGGACGGCTCGAAGATCGTCGACAACGTCTTCGGTGCAGAGAAGAACACGGTGATCAGCGCGCTCGGCGCTACCGAGGGCACGGGCGGCAACGACCTGGTGTCCAAACTGTTGCCGATGCTCGCCCCGATCGTGCTCGCCTATCTGGCCAAGCAGCTGACCGGTGGCGGCGGTGGCACAGGCACACCGCAGACACAGACAGGCGGCGGTGCCATCGGCGACCTGCTCGGCGGGCTGCTCGGCGGCAGCAGCAAGAGCGGCGGCATCGGCGGCGCGATCGGCGAGGCACTGGCCAAGAACGCAGGTGGCCCTTTGCGGGACGTGCTCGGCAGTCTCTTCGGCGGCAAGCGCTGAAGCAGCGCTGCGACACTCGATGTCGGCCGTGCGAGCCGGTCCTGCCGCCAGCGGCAGTCCCGCATCAAGGCACACTGTGTGATCGAGCACGATGGGCTAACAACTCTCGGCCCGTAGCGATATTCCCCTCGTTGCGGGCCGAAGCCATAGACTCGACGCGGTCGCCGAGCGCCAACGAAGGCGTATGACGTGTATCACCAGGGCATCGATTGCCAGGCAGATGCGTTTCGCATCACACTTACGGTGCCGTAAGGTATGGCCGCATCGGCACGGTCCTACCTTGGGGGGACGACCTGCAAGAGCGCACGCACACATGAAGGGCATATGCATGGCAAGGGATCTGACTCAACTCGAGCTGCTCACGGAGTTGGAGCCGGTTGCCGAAGAAAACGTCAACCGGCACCTCTCCCTGGCAAAGGAATGGCATCCGCACGACTATGTCCCGTGGGACGAAGGCCGCAATTTCGCGGCACTCGGCGGGGTGGATTGGGACCCGGAGCAGTCCCGGCTGAACGAGGTCGCCAAGGCGGCCATGATCACCAACCTGCTGACCGAAGACAACCTGCCCTCCTACCACCGTGAGATCGCCGAGAACTTCTCTCAGGACGGCGCATGGGGCACGTGGGTGGGCCGCTGGACCGCCGAGGAGAACCGCCACGGCATCGTCATGCGCGACTACCTGGTTGTCACGCGCGGCGTCGATCCGGTCGCCCTCGAAGAGGCGCGCATGATCCACATGACCAACGGCTTCGCCTCGCCCACCGAGGCCGACGCGGGCTTCCTGCACTCGGTCGCCTACGTGACCTTCCAGGAACTCGCCACCCGGGTCAGCCACCGCAACACCGGCAAGGTCTGCGACGACCCGATCGCCGACCGCATGCTGCAGCGCGTCGCCGCCGACGAGAACCTGCACATGATCTTCTACCGCAACATGTGCGGTGCGGCGCTGGATCTGTCGCCGGATCAGTCCATCGAGGCGATCACGTTGATCCTGGAGAACTTTCAGATGCCGGGCGCAGGCATGCCCAACTTCCGTCGCAACGGCGTGCTGATGGCCAAGCACGGCATCTACGACCTGCGCCAGCACCTCGAGGAGGTGGTGCAGCCAGTCCTCAAGAAGTGGGACATCTTCGAACGCACCGACTTCACCCCCCGTGGTGAGGCGGTCCGCGATCGACTCGCGATCTTCCTGGAGAAGCTGGCGGGCGACGTGGTCAAGTTCGAAGAGCAGCGCGACCGCATGCTGGCCCGCGAGGCGAAGAAGCGCGAGCTGGCCGGGGTTGCCGCGGGCTGATCCCCACCGACATAAACGCGCCGCCGCCCGGATATCCGGGCGGCGGCGCGTTTATGTCCCGCTATCTCGTTATTGCCATGGTCAGCTATTTCATCGGGGCAGTGCACCGTCGACGCCGCCGACATCGGTGATCTTCCAGCCCGAGTTCTTATCCAGCGTGACGTTGTAGGTCACCGAGGTCTGCGCACCCTCGGGGCTTTGCGCATTCGTCGAACTCACGTTGACGAATACATTCACCTTGAAGATGCCGTCCTGTTCCGACATCACCTTTGCGGTGATCGGCGTGGCCATCGAGGTCCACTTCAGCGGCACCAGAATCTGTTCGAGTTCGGGCCCTGTCGCCTCGAACTTGTTAGCCAGCTGCGGCGCGGTATTCGCCTCCAGCTTCGCGACCCAGGCATTGATGTCCTGATAGTTGACCGTTGCCGCGCCGACCGAGTATTCGGTGGCGACCTGCTCGGCTTTCCGTCGTCCGCGGCGTGATCATTTCGCTGGGTTATATCGTGTCGAGCCGACCACAGCAGTCCACTCAGCACACAGACCGCGACGACGAGCACAGCAATGACGGCGCCCCGGATTACCGTCGAAATCCGGATCGACACCGTTCCCGGGCGGGCGGGCTTCGCGGCCGATGCTGCCGCGGTTGGCGATGCGGTTGTCTGTCCCGCCGTCGGCGCGCCTGTCGCGGCGTCGTCCCCGCCCGTACCGGTGTCTTCGATCCGTGCTGTCATGCGACCTCTCGGATGAGTCTGGTGTGTCGAGACGCTCCCACCGCCAACGGCAGGTGTTACTCGCAGTACGGAGCTACTGAGGTCGGATAACCGCGCCGTAGGCCCCTCGACCCTGCGGCTATACCGCCGCGCGCGCCGGCACCGCGCTTCGGCCGAACTATGCATGGCGAATCCGCCGACGATTCCGGCTGCGAACCTCGACACTTGGGGTATCCGCGCCGAACGAGCAGCGCAACCGGCCGCGAACGGCGCGCTGCGCTGCACGGCCACATCCCACGGGACGAGCACGCAGGAAGGCCGAGAATATGACCAGCACAGCGAAGGACGCGACCCCACTCGCAGGCAAGGTCGTCGCGATCACCGGCGGCGCGCGCGGTATCGGACGCGCCACCGCGGCAGCCTTCCTCGCCGCGGGCGCCGCGGTCGCGATCGGCGACATCGATGTCGAGTTGGTCGCCAAGACCGCGGCGGAGCTGGGCGCGGACCCCGCTGCCAAGATCGTCGGACTGCCGCTGAACGTCACCGACCGTGCCTCCTTCGCCGCCTTCCTCGACTCGGTGGACAGCGAGCTCGGTCCGCTGGATGTGCTGGTCAACAATGCCGGCATCATGCCGACCGGCCTGTTCGCCGACGAAGACGAGGCAATGACCGACCGCATCATCGACATCAACCTCAACGGCGTGATCCACGGCTCCCGACTGGCCGTCAAACGATTCACCGACCGCGGCAGCGGCCACCTCATCAACATCGCCTCCCTGGCCGGAACCCAAGGCTTCCCCGGCCTCGCCACCTACTGCGCGACCAAGCACGCGGTGGTCGGCTTCACCTCGGCGCTGCACCTCGAGATGAAAGAGCACGGCGTGCACGTCGGCGCGGTGCTGCCCGGCATCGTGCGCACCGAGCTGTCCGCCGGTGCGAATATGCCGAGGTGGATCACCCCGCTGACCACCGTCGACCCCGAAGACGTCGCCGCGGCCATCGTCACATCGGTGCAGCGGGAGAAGCCGATGGTGACCGTGCCACGCAGGCTCGCCGCCATCATCAAGTCGGCACAGCTGCTGCCCTACCGTGCACAGCTCGCAGTGGCCCGATTCACCGGTGCGACAACCGCTTACGCGCAGCCGGATGCCGCGGTGCGGGAGATCTACCACCGTCGACTCCGGGGGGAGTAGGTCCTTTCGGTCGGGCTCGGGGACTGCTCGGTCGACGGCGACTCGGCTGCTGGGTGGGCAGGTCCGTCATCAGGTCAGGGAGTGAATCAGCGCACGTCGCGCACCAGCAGCTTCGGGGTCTGGCGGCCCCTGATGAGACACTGGACGGCGTGACGATGACTACCGAGGCGAAGACCACGCTGCGGATCGGACCGTATCCGGTCGATCCGCCGGTGGTGCTGGCGCCGATGGCGGGCATCACGAACTTGGCATTCCGCAAGCTGTGCCGCGAGTTCGGCAGCTCCACCTCGATCTATGTCTGCGAGATGATCACCGCGCGCGCAGTGGTCGAACGCAACGAGAAGACGCTGCACATGATGTCCTTCGACGAGGACGAGCACCCGCGCTCCATGCAGCTCTACGGTGTAGACCCGGCCACTCTCGGCGAGGCCGTGCGCATCATCGTCGGTGAGGGGTGGGCCGACCATATCGATCTGAACCTCGGCTGCCCGGTGCCCAAGGTCACCCGGCTCGGTGGTGGCGCGGCACTGCCCTACAAGCGCGCCCTGTTCAGCAGAATCGTGCAGGCCATGGTCAGCGGCGCCGAATCGGCGGGCGTCCCGGTGACGGTGAAATTCCGTATCGGTATCGATGACGATCATCTGACCTATCTCGACGCGGGCCGCATCGCCGAGGCCGAGGGCGCCAAGGCCGTCGCGTTGCACGCCCGCACGGCCGCACAGCGGTATTCCGGCCAGGCCGACTGGACCGCCATCGCCAGGCTCAAGGAAGCCGTACAAACGATCCCGGTGCTCGGCAACGGCGATATCTTCGCCGCCGCCGACGCCGTCCGGATGATGGACGAAACCGGTTGCGACGGTGTCGTAGTCGGCCGCGGCTGCCTCGGCAGGCCGTGGCTGTTCGGCGAACTGCAGGCGGCGCTGCGCGGCGAGCCGCTCCCGGAGGCCCCGAACCTCGGACGCGTCGGCGAGGTGCTCTACCGGCACGCGGCGCTGCTGTCCGAGCACCTCGGCGAGGACAAGGCCATGCGAGATCTGCGCAAGCACATGGCCTGGTATCTGATGGGTTTCCCGGTCGGCGCGGATCTGCGCCGGTCGTTCGCCACGGTGTCGCGGCTGACCGAATTGCAGGATCTGATCGGCCAGCTCGATCCGGACGCCCCGTTCCCGCGGGACGCCGAGGGGCCGCGCGGACGCCAGGGCTCGCCGGGCAAGGTCGCGTTGCCGCACGGCTGGCTCGACGATCCGGAGGATCCCGCGGTACCGGAGGGCGCGGATCTGATGCACAGCGGCGGCTGATTTCAGCAGGCCACGCACCACGCGAAACACCCGTGTGGCCTATTCGATTTCCCGCTGGGCTGGCTCGTCGTGGCGGAATCGTTATCATTGGCGGAATCGGTCATGCCGGGCGAACCCGGCTCGGACTCGATAAGCCATGCGGCGTAGACGAAAAGTGAGGTTCGTTGGTGGGTGACGATCGGCACGGGCGTTCGCCTCGGCCCGGAGATCGCGCCCCGTGGGAGCGGTATCCCACGGCGGATTACAACGAGCGTGACGACACGCGGTCATCCCGGCGGTCCAGGCATACCGACGCCGAATCCGGCTCGGCACCGCTGACAGTTCAGGACCTCGTCCAGAAGGTCGACAACGAACGCGGCGGCCGCAGGCGCAGGGCGGCTACCGAGGGCGAAGCCGCGCCGACCGGCCGGCCCGCCCGGCGTCCCGAGACCGCGCGACCCGCCGACAGCACGCCCCCGCGCGAATCCGGCACCCCGCAAGCACGGCCCGCAGGCAGCGCGCCGCAACGACCGACCGAACCGGCGCGGTCGGCAGGCGTCACCGGCGCCCGCCGCGCAGTGGCCTCCCCCGTCGTCGACGACATCGCGGGCGCACCGTCCGCCACCCGCCCCGCCGCCCGGCGCACCGCCGAGGACCCCAGGCGATCGGCATCGTCCGCACCCGGCGCACAGGAACCACCCGAGGTCGTCACCGACATCATCCCGCCGGTCAACGAACCCGCCAAGACCAAACGCCGCGGTGCCGGATGGCCGACGACCGCATCCGATAAAGGTGATCGGGCCGCACAACCGAAGACGGTCGGCAATCCACCGCTGTCACGGCTCGCGGCGTCCAAGCAGCGCCGCAATAAGCGGCTTCAGATCGCCGGACGCGTCAGCGTTTCGATCTGCGCGGCGGTCGCGGTCCTGGTCACCGGCGGAGGCTGGAGCTATATAAACGCGACCGCCAACGGCTTCAACCAGGTCGAAGCGATCGACGACAACTCCGAAGACGTCGTCGACTCCGGCGCTCAGCTCGGCGACGAGAACTTCCTGCTCGTCGGCACCGATACCCGCGCGGGTGTCAACGGAAAGCTCGGAGCGGGCACCATCGACGACGCCGAGGGCGCGCGCGCCGATACCGCCATGCTGGTCCATATCCCCAAGAACCGCTCGCGCGTCGTCGTGGTGTCGTTCCCGCGCGACCTCGACGTGACCCGGCCGCAGTGCAACGGCTGGGACAACGACAAGGGTGATTACACCCAGGAAACGTTTCCCTCCGCGATCGGCGACAAACTCAACGCCGTCTATGCCCTCGGCGGCCCCAAATGCCTCGTCTCGACGATTCAGCGACTGACAGGCAGCACCATCAATCACTTCATCAGCATCGACTTCGCCGGCTTCGAAGCAATGGTCGATCAGGTCGGCGGTGTCGAGGTCTGTGCACCGAAGCCGGTCAGGGACGAAATTCTCGGCACGGTCCTCGAGACAGCAGGCAAGCAGCGGATCAACGGTGAGACCGCGTTGAATTATGTGCGCGCCAGGCATGTCTACGGCGAGGAGCGCAGCGACTATGACCGCATCGCCCGGCAGCAGCGGTTCCTCGCCTCACTGCTACGCGGTGCCCTGTCCAGCAAGGTGCTGTTCGATCCGGGCAAATTGAACGGTTTCA
Source organism: Nocardia sp. NBC_00403 (assembly GCF_036046055.1). Classification (NCBI taxonomy): domain Bacteria; kingdom Bacillati; phylum Actinomycetota; class Actinomycetes; order Mycobacteriales; family Nocardiaceae; genus Nocardia; species Nocardia sp. NBC_00403. The sequence goes on along the minus strand of NZ_CP107939.1, from coordinate 1,913,204 downwards.
TCGAGGCATTCAAAGCCGCGACCTTTGTCCACAGGGTCGAACCGAGCGATCTGCTGACTCTCGGGCGGTCCCTCCAGAAGATGGACGCCGGTGCGGTGACCTTCTTGACCATCCCGACCGCGGGCACCACCTCCTACGGCAACGAGATCCCGCGCGAGTCCGACATCAAGGCCATCTTCAAGGCGATCCGAGACGACCAACCGCTGCCCGGTGAGAAGAAGGTCGCGCCCGCGCCCGGTTCGATCCCTTCGGCTCCCCCCACGCCGCCGAAGCTGATCGCCGTGGATCCGAGCACGGTGTCACTGCTGGTCTCCAATGGCTCGACCACGGTAGGCGCGGCGAACAAGGCAGCCACCAAATTCGGCAACCAGGGCTTCCCGATCTACAACACCGCCAACTACTCCCTCGGCAACTCGGAGGTGGCCTCCAAGGTCCGCTACGGGGCCGGACACGAGGCCGAAGCGGCCACGGTGGCCAGCTCGCTACCCGGAGCGACGATGGAGCAGTCGAGCGATCTCGGCGGCATCATCGAAGTGGTGATCGGCGCCGACTACACGGGCAACATCCGCCCGCCGACACCGGTGGGCGATCCGATCTCGAACGTCAACATCAGCACCTCCTCGTCCCCAACGCCGGTGGCACTTCCCTCGGACCTGGAACACGTCAACGCTGCCGACGAAACCTGCAAGTAGCAGCGGCCCGAGCCGAGGTGAACGCACGTGCCTCGGGCAGGTGGTCTGCGATGGTATGCACAGACAGCCTGTCCCGCTGCGCAGACGCACCTTCGGGCATTGTCGGCCCCCGCTATCGGACGACTATCTCGGTGGCTTCGATGGCAACAGTCCGAGCGGCCAGTGGCTCGCGAACCAGGCCACGCAGCACCGAACCGTCAGAGATGCTGAATTTGCTTCCGTCACAGGGATACTCGATGGCCCGCCGTGCCGCCGCAGCACCGCGCCGACCCGCCGTCGTCGATGACATGGTGATCTCGTCACTGTTGTGGACGACGATTCGGCGCCACGCAACGAGCACGCGGCAGACTCACCTCCAGACAGCGGTCGTCATCTGACGACGATCTCGGTCGCCTCAATAGCGACAGTCCGGGCGGCCAATGGTTCGCGAGCCGGGCCACGCAGCACCGAACCGTCAGCGATGCTGAATTTGCTTCCGTGACAGGGACACTCGATGGTGTCGCCGATTTCGGCGACGGCGCAGCCCTGGTGGGGGCAGACGGCCGAGAAGGCGCGGACCTCACCGGGGGTCGGGTGGGTCACCACCAGACCTTGCTGTGGAAATATCCGTCCGCCGCCGATCGGAATCTCGGCCAGCGAAACCCGCAACGGCCCGGAATACGCACTGCCGCTTGCACATCCGGCGGCAACTATAGCGGCGGCAGCGCCGGCTCCGAGCAACACGCCGCGCCGCGTGCACCCGGCGCACGGCGGTGGATCGGAATGCGGTGTGGCACCGTTGTTCATGCGGCCACCAGCAACCCGGTCGAGTACATCACCAGCAGTCCGACCGCGACGCCACCGAGTGCCATCGCGTCGAAACTCCGGCCGGCCGATTCACGCAGGCTGGGGGCGATCTGCACGATGACCTGGATAATCGCGCCGACGCCGACGCCGAGCAGCAGGGCGGACAGCTCGGCATTGTTCACTGTCGCACCGAGAACGGCGCCCACGATGGCGGGGGCTCCGGCGATCAGTCCGAGACCGAGCAGGGTCAGCAGTGGTGGACGTCGCTCGGTCAGTGGTGACACGACCGCGAGGCCCTCGGTGGTGTTCTGGATGGTGAAACCGATGACCAGGAAGGTGCCGAGCGCCAATTCGCCTACGGCATAGGCGGATCCGGTGGCCAACCCCTCTCCGAGGTTGTGCAGGCCGATACCGATGGCGATCATCAGCGCCAGCCGCACGCCGGCACCGCCCGCGGCCTCGGCGGCCCGGCGGCGGTTGCGCAGCCACTGATCCACCGCGGTCAGTCCGAGGAAGGCAAGACCCGCGCCGAGCACGACCAGGGCCGTGCCGCCGAACGCACCACCGGAGCGGCCCGCGAGCTCGAAGCCTTCGCTGGCGCCTTCCCACGCCAGAAACGCCAGCAGACCCACCGTCACGGCGAGCAGCACCCGCACGGCTCGGCTGCCCGCGACCCGCATGACGGGCAGAAACAACATGCCGAGCACGACGGGGACGATGCCGACGTAGATCCCGAGCAGCGCCATCAGGCCGAAGAACGACGCGTTGGGTTCCGGTGTGGTGACGGCCAGGGGGACGTCGTGTTCGATCACCAGACCGGTCGAGGTCAGCATGGAAATCTTGTAGGGCTGGCCGTCCTGCCACGGATAGTCCAGTCGTAACCGGGCCGAAGCCAATCGGCCGATCGGCTCGGTCGGGCCGGTGAAGTCGATGTATGCGTCGTTGACGAAAATCTGGGCGATCGACACCGCGTCGGGCCCGGTATTGCGCACCGTCAGCTCGATTGCACCGGGTGTGAGTGTGGTGTGCTCGACCGCGATCTCTTCCACGGGCGGGCCGGTCCGTTCGGGCAGGGTGCGCCCGCCGAGCAGGGCCAACCCGGCCAGTGCGATCGCCAGGAGGGCGACCGAGATCAGTCCCAGAATCCACGGCCTGCGGGTGTGCACGGTGGCGGTCATCGCGATTACTCCGTCACCTCGAACATGCCCATCCAGCCGAGTTCGGCGAACTCGGTCTTGTGAGCGTGGAACATGTACCGCCCCAGGTGCGGGAAGCGCAGCTCACAGATGCCGCGCTGGCCTTGCCCCTGCACGATGGTGTCGGTGTATTCCGTTGGCTGCAACCGGGTTCCGGTGGGGTAGTAGTCGAAGAAGTTCCCGTGGATGTGGAAGCTGTTGACGGGGTCGTACTCCAGCACGTTGACCAGGTAGATGCGCACCAGTTCGTTGCGCTTCACCCGGACCGGCTCGTGCATGAAGTGGAACGGAATCCCGTTGACCGCGTAGAGCTGGTTGCCCTCGCCATCGAAAGTCGTGTTGTAGCCGTGCATCACCATCACCATTTCGTCGGCCTGCGGCCGGGGCTGCGGCGGATCGACGATGAAGGTCCCGTACATGCCGCGGGCGATGTGTTCGGCCAGTGGGCCGACATGACAGTGGAACAAGTGCAGGCCGAACGGTGTCGCGTCGAACTGGTAGGTGAAGCTCTCGCCCGGGTTGATGACGCCGCGACCGATACCCGGAATGCCATCCATCTCGGCGGGGTGGATGCCGTGGAAATGCAGCGTGTGCGGGTGGTGCGAGCCGTTGGTGAAATGGACCCGCAGCAGATCGCCCTCGCGGCAACGCAGGGTCGGGCCCGGGATCCGCGAGTTCAGCGTCCACGCCGGGAAACGCACTCCCGGCGCTATCTCTATGTCCTCGTCACTGGCGAAGACCTCCCATTCACGCACGGTCCGGCCGTCCGGGCGCGTCGAGGTCTTGCCGTAGTCGAAATCACGGAGGACCTCGGTCGGGTCGAACCCGTTAGCGGCGTGATCGACGACTGCGCCCTTACGGAACGTCGGCCCGTCGACCCCGCCGCCGTGCGCACTCGTATTCGGGTGGTGTGCGGGATGTCCGGGTGGGGCCGGCGGCGAGTCCGCGGTGGCTGGGCCGTAGTCGCGCAGCGGCAACGCTCCGAGTGCGAGCCCCGTCGAAGCCGCGACGGTACCGCCGAGCATGAACCGGCGCCGTGTTGAAGATGTCATCCCAGCCTGTCGTAATTAGAGCGAGCGATTTCCATAGTTTGGCAGGCCGAAAATAATCTTTCAATAGTCCGAATACGAACTGGTCGCCTGGTCATGACGGGTCCGATGTGCGGCAAAACAGCGATGGTCACATCGAATCCGATCCCGGACACGCCGCGGTTCGATATCGCACCCGCGGCTGCCGCGCACAATGCCGGAACCAGGGCACTGCTCTCAGCTGCGGCAACACCAGCGCAACGACTGGCACCACTCATTAACCCTGTGTTCGTGACTAGGTCAGCGCAGGGCACTAGTGTCTGATCATGCGTGTCATCTACAACGAGCAAATGGCCGATCTTGCCCACCTGCTGGGCGAGATGGCCGGCCTGGCGGGTTCGGCCATGGACCGGGCCACTCAGTCACTGCTCCAGGCCGACCTCGCCCTTGCCGAGTCGGTGATCAGCGAATACGACCGGATCGCGGAACTGATCCAGGACGCCGAAGAGAAGGCGTTTGCCCTGCTTGCGCTGCAGGCGCCCGTCGCGGGCGATCTGCGACAGGTGGTCAGCGCCATCCAGATCGTCGCCGATGTGAACCGGATGGGCGCACTCGCGCTGCACGTCGCCAAGGTCACGCGACGCCGCCACCCCAACCATGCCCTGCCGGAATCGGTCAACGGCTACTTCGCCGAAATGGGCCGCATCGCGGTGAACATGGGTGCGGGCGCCAAAGAGGTACTCGAGACCCGTGACCCGGAGCGTGCGGCGCAGCTCAACGAGGACGACGAGGCGATGGACGACCTGCACCGTCACCTCTTCACGTTGCTGATGGATCGCGACTGGAAGTACGGCGTCGCCGCGGCCGTCGACGTGACGCTGCTGGGCCGCTACTACGAGCGCTTCGCCGACCATGCCGTCGAGATCGGCCGCCGCGTGATCTTCCTCGTCACCGGTGTCCTCCCCGCGGACCCCGACGCCGAAGCGTAACCGCCTCGCCGGTTTCCCGCCGCCGCCCGGCTCGCATTGCGAGCCGGCGGTCGAGGGCGCGGATGAGTTCCGGGCGTACCCGGGTACCTACGAAATCAGTTGTTGCGCAACACGCTCGAGCACGACAAAGGCCCGCACATCGAGTGCGGGCCTTTTGTCTGTCCATGCTTAACCGAAGCGGCCGGAGATGTAGTCTTCCGTCGCCTTCTGGCCCGGGTTGGAGAAGATCTTCTCGGTGTCGTCGATCTCGATCAGCCTGCCGGGCTTACCCTGGGCCTCCAGGTTGAAGAAGCCGGTCTGGTCACTCACGCGCGCGGCCTGCTGCATGTTGTGGGTGACGATGACAATGGTGAATTCCTTCTTCAGCTCGGTGATCAGGTCCTCGATCGCCAGGGTGGAGATCGGGTCCAGCGCCGAGCACGGCTCGTCCATCAACAGCACGTCCGGCGAGACCGCGATCGCACGCGCGATGCACAGCCGCTGCTGCTGACCACCGGAGAGGCCGCCGCCCGGCTTGTCGAGCCGGTCCTTGACCTCGTTCCACAGGTTGGCGCCACGCAACGAGCGCTCGGCGACCTCGTCGAGCTCCTTCTTGTTGCGCACGCCCTGCAGCTTCAGCCCGGCCACCACATTGTCGCGAATCGACATGGTGGGGAACGGGTTCGGCCGCTGGAACACCATGCCGATGGTGCGGCGCACACCCACCGGGTCGACCTGCGAGCCGTAGATGTCTTCGCCGTCGAGCAGCACGGCGCCCTCGACGCGAGCGTTCGGGGTGACCTCGTGCATCCGATTGAGCGAGCGCAACACGGTGGACTTACCGCAACCCGACGGCCCGATGAAGGCAGTCACGCTGCGCGGCAGCACCGACAGCTTGACATCGGCAACCGCATGGAATTTGCCGTAATAGATATTCAGGTCTTTGACGTCGATCCGCTTGGCCATCTGAGTATCCGTTCGCTTCTATCGGTTCCGCGTGAGCAGCTTGTTGACGACCGCCGCGGCCACGTACAGCAGCGCGATGATCAGGATCAGCGTCAGCGCCGCGCCCCACACCCGCAGTCGGCCTGCGGGTTCCGGGTTCGACAGCTCTTGGTAGATCAGCAGCGGCAGCGAGGCCATATTGCCGTCGAAGAGGTCGGTGTTGATCGACTTGCTGTAGCCGACGAGCACCAGCACCGGCGCTGTCTCGCCCATCACGCGGGCAAGGGCGAGCAGGATGCCGCTCAGCATGCCGGGCAATGCGGTCGGCACGACGATCCGCAGGATCGTCTTCCACTTCGGAATACCTAGAGCATACGACGCCTCGCGTAGCTCGTCGGGCACCAGCTTCAGCATTTCCTCGGTGCTGCGCACGACCACCGGCAGCATCAGCAGCACCAACGCGAGAGACACCGCGAAGGCGCTCTGCGGGAAGCCGAACGTGGCGATCCACAGTGCGAAAATGAACAGCGCCGCGACAATCGAAGGCACACCCGCGAGGATGTCCACCATGAAGGTGGTGGTCTTGGCCAGCCAGCCGCGCCCGTATTCCACCAGGTAGACCGCGGCCATGATGCCCAACGGCACCGCGATGACCGCGGCCACCGCGGTCTGCACGATGGTGCCGTAGATCGCGTGGTAGACACCGCCCGCGAACTGATCGGGCAGCACGCCCTTCTGCGACTTCTCCCACCAGCTCAGCGAGGTGATCGCCTCGAAGCCCTTGGTCACCACCATGAGCAGGACCCAGACCAGCGGCACGAGCGCGATGGCGAAGCAAGCCCAGACCACACCGGTGGCAAGGTTGTTGCGTATCCGGCGGCTCGCGCTGACATGACGGAAGGTCGGCGCCTTGACCGGCTTGTCGAGTGTCGTCGTGGTCATTATCCGTTCACCCTTCCACCGGCCACCAGACGTGCCAGCGCGTTGACGACGAAGGTCAGCGCGAACAGCACGAAGCCGGCCGCAATGTAGGCGCCGGTCGGCAGCGGCGAACTGAATTCCGAAGCCGCAGAGGCGATCTTGGAGGCAAAGGTGAAGCCACCGTCGAACAGCGACCAGTGCCCGGCCTGTGCGGAAGTCCGCAGCACGAGCAGCACCGCGATCGTCTCGCCGAGGGCGCGACCGAGGCCGAGCATGGAGCCCGCGATGACACCGCTGCGACCGTAGGGCAGCACCGTCATCCGGACCATCTCCCACTTCGTCGCACCGAGCGCATGGGCGGCCTCGATGTGCGCGGCGGGAGTCAGATTGAAGACCTCACGCGAGACCGAGGTGATGATCGGCAGGATCATCACCGCGAGCACCACGCCCGCGGTGAAAATCGTGCCGCCGCCGGAGATCGTGACGTTGCCGTCGGAGAACAGGAACAACCAGCCGAGGTTCCGGTTCAGGAACGTCTCCACCGGCTCCAGCTGGGGCGCGAGCACGAGCACGCCCCACAGGCCGAAGACGATCGACGGCACCGCGGCGAGCAGGTCGACCAGCATCGCGAACGGACGCGCCATTGTCTTGGGCGAGTAGTGGGTCAAGAACAGCGCGATGCCCACACCGACGGGCACCGCGATCACCAAGGCCAGCATCGAGCTCAGCACCGTGACCATGAGCAGGTCGCGGATGCCGAAGCGTAGGTGGTCGGCGTTGTTGGTGACGAACTCGGTACTGGCGAAGAAGTTCGCCTCGTTCGCCATGACCGAGGGCCACGCGCGGATCAGCAGGAACAGCGCGATCAGCGCGATGGCGGCGACGATGGTGGCACCGGCTGCCGTGGCCAGCGACCGAAAGATGATCTCGGCCCGCTGGCTGTGGGCAGGACGAACCTTCTTGGCCGGTTCGGTGCTCGGTTCACTCGGCATAAGGGAAGTATCTCCAGCCGCCCGCGGGCCCGTCGAGTCCGACGAGCCCGCAGCGGTCACCTCAGGGTGCACGGTCATGACGATGCGATCAGGAGATGGCGTTGATCGCGGTGGTCAGCTTGGTCTTGAACTTGTCCGGGATCGGGATGTAGCCGCTCTCGTCAAGGCCCTTCTGGCCGTTGGTGGTCGCCGAGGTCAGGAAGGCCTTGACCGCCTTGGCAGTGTCGGCATCGGCGTACTTCGAGCACACGATCTCGTAGGTGGGCAGGATGATCGGGTAGGCGCCCGCCTCGGTCGGCTTGTAGAACGAGCTGGTGTCGAGCACCAGGTCGTTGCCCTCGCCCTTGAGCTTCACGCTGTCGATGGCCTTGCCCGCGGACGCGACGGTCAGCTTGACCGGGTCCTTGCTCGCGGAGGTGACGATCTGCGCGATGGACAGGTTCTGCGACTTCGCGAACGACCACTCGTTGTAGGTGATCGAGTTCTTGGTGCTCTTGATCGCGGCCGAGGTGCCTTCGTTGCCCTTCGCGCCCTCACCGACACCGCCGGCGAAGACCTTGCCCGAACCCTTGCCCCACGCGCCGTCGGATGCCGCATCGAGGTAGAGCTGGAAGTTGTCGGTGGTGCCCGACTCGTCGCTACGGAAGATCACGGCGATCTTGTCCGAGGGGAGCTTGGCGTTCGGGTTCAGCGCCTTGATCTCCGGGGCATCCCACGTGGTGACCGCGCCGTTGAAGACCTTGGCCGCGGTCGGGCCGTCGAGCACGAGGTCGGTGACGCCGTCGATGTTGTAGGTCACGGCGATCGGGCCGAAGACGGTCGGCAGGTTCCATGCCGGGGCGCCGCAGCGCTCCTGAGCCTTGGCAGGCTCTTCCTTCTTGGCGCTCAGCGGCGAATCGGAGCCACCGAAATCGGTCTGGCCGCCGAGGAACTCGTTGACACCGGCGCCGGAGCCACTCGAGGTGTAGTTCAGGGTGTTGCTATCGCAGTTGGCCTCGTAGGCAGCGATGAAACGCTCCATGGCGTTCTTCTGCGCCGACGAACCGCTGGCCTTGAGGGCCTTCTTGCCGCCGCAGGCGACGCTGGTGTTGGCGGCGTTGCTGGTGTCACTGGTCGAGGAGTTGTCGTCGCTGCCACAGGCGGCGAGAGTCATCGCTCCGACGGCCAGCACGCCGACGAAGGCGCTGCTGCGCTTGAAGTTCACTATTCCTCCGGGGAATCACGTCCGACACGCCCGGTCCCTCACCGGCCCGGGCGGGTGTTGTGGTGCCGTTCGCGAGGAACTTGCGCACCAGGCAGCTGCGCCGCCCATAAGTAACGTAGATTCGCCCGGTTGACAGTTGGACCAAGCTGAGTGAACGCCGAGTGAACAGCCCGGCGCGATTGAGCCCGGCAGGTGTGAGATTTGCCCCAGTGTTACTCGAGCAACCCCACCGGGCCGCTTTCTATTCAGTCACGGGCCGCATAGGCGACATCGACATGCGCGGGAGCGAATCCGAGCCGGGTGTAGGTGTGCACGGCCGCGGCGTTGTCGGCCTCGGTGTAGAGCAGCACCTCGGCGAGATCGCGTTCGCGCAGGTAACGCAGTCCGGCGAGAGTGAGCAGGCGGCCGAGCCCCCGACCCTGCGCCGCCGGATCAATGCCGACCACGTACACCTCGCCGATCGCCGGGTCCTCGTCGTAATGCACCTTGGTCCAATGGAATCCGAGCACACGACCGGGATCGGCGGCAGCGGCCGCGATGAACAGGCCCTTCGGGTCGAACCACGGCTCGTTGCTACGGACCTCGATATCGCGCTCGGTCCAGCCGCCCTGTTCCGGATGCCAAGCGAACGCGGCCTTGTTCACCCGCAGCAGTTCGGCGTCGTCGGCAGGACCCGCGTAGGTGCGCACCACGATCTCCGCCGGGACCTCCAGCTCGGGTAGCTCAGGTGTAGCCAAAGCGCGTCGCATCTGCCACAGCTCGCGCGCGGTCACCAAATCCAGGCGGGCCGCGACGGCCTGCGCCTGGGGCCGATTGCCATGCGCCCAGACCCGAGTGCCGGTGCCGCCTGCGGCGAGCGCTGCGTTGACGAGCTGGGTCCCGATGCCGTGGCCACGAGCGGCCGGATCGACCGCGACCTCGGCCATCGCCGGGTGCTCACCATGCGCGGGAACCAGATTCACGTAACCCGCGATCGGGCCGTCGTGATGCACGATCAGGTGTCGTGCGTCATCGGCGGCGGTCAACGACAACACGGCCTGCTCGGAGATCGGGGCGACGCCGTCGGCGACGGTCGCTCGGTCGAGCAGTTCACGCACCGAACGCGCAGCATCGGCATCGACTTGTTCGATCCAGCGCATCGTCACTGCGGCACGGAGCCGTTCACGGGCGCGAACGGAGCTTCGTCGGTGCCCTCGGTCTCATCCTCATGGAACGGGACCGGCTCACCCTTGGCGGCCGACCTGGACGGCCGCACCGCCTTGTAGCCGACATTACGCACGGTGCCGATCAGCGACTCGTATTCACTGCCGAGCTTGGCGCGCAGGCGACGCACGTGCACGTCGACCGTGCGGGTGCCACCGAAGAAGTCGTATCCCCATACCTCCTGCAGCAGCTGGGCCCGGGTGAACACCCGGCCCGCATGCTGCGCAAGGTACTTGAGGAGTTCGAATTCCTTATAGGTGAGATCGAGCGGGCGCCCACGCAGCCGAGCGGTGTAGGTGCCCTCATCGATCACCAACTCACCGAGGGTGATCTTGCCGGTGTTCTCCGGGCTTGCCACACCACCGGTTCGACCGACCAGCAGCCGCAATCGGGCGTCCAGTTCGGCGGGCCCGGTGCCGGGCAGCAGAATGTCGTCGAGGCCCCAATCGGCGTTCACAGCCACCAGGCCACCCTCGGTGAGCACAGCGACGACAGGCACCGACGAACCGGTGCTCCCGAGCAGTCGGCACAGGCCGCGCGCGGCGGCCAGGTCGGTGCGCGCGTCGACAAGTGCCACATCCGCGGTGCCTGCTTCCAGCAGGGACGCTACCTCGGTCGGTGCCGGACGCACGTTGTGCGCCAGCAGCGCGAGCGAAGGCAGTACCGACTCGGGGTTGGGGTCGGAGGTCAACAGGAGCAGCTCCACAAAGCCCTCCTCCCATCTCGTCGCTCCGACGACAACAGCAGTAACCGCCGAAGCCACGTCGCTAATCACAGGTAATCGGTGCAAGATTAGCGCGTGAACCCCGATTACCACGCCATCCGGGTAAGCAACGCATAGGCAATACCCACAACAAGCTGCCAGTTGGGCGGCCGCCTCGCCTTCGAGCTGCTCGGCGCGACTGGCGACGGACTCCGTCCGGCAGTGCTATTAGGGTTGGGTCCATGCGCAAGCTGATTATCGGGCTGCTGGTTCTCGCGGGACTGGTGGTCGTCATCGATTTCGGCGCCGCCGCTTACTCCGAGTATCGCGTATCGCGCGCTCTGCGTGAGGGCGCCGATCTCATCGCCGACCCCCAGGTGACCATCTACGGGTTCCCCTTCTTCGGCCAGGTGCTGGAGAGTCGATTCCAGAATGTCGACATCCGCGCACGTATCGTGCGCCCGGACATCCCCGGCGAAATCTCGGCCGAGGCGACGTTGACCGGAGTGCATCTGCCGCTGGGCGATCTCGTCGACAGCAGCGTGCGCCGAGTCCCGGTGGAACGAGTCGAGGGCAGGATGCGTCTCGAGCCCACCGAGCTGGGCAGGCTGTTCAAAATCCCGGACCTGCAAGTGCATTCGCGACCTGCGGATAAATCCGACGGAACGGGCGGATCGGGCGGATCCGGAATGACGACGGCGGGCGCACTGGTGCTCACCGGCACGCTGCCCGGCACACCGCTCGCCTCGACCGTGCCCGGCGCGCCGCTGGGTGGTGACAAGGTCAGCGTGCAGGCGGATCTGCTGCTCGACGGTGATCAGGTGCGGATCGTCGCGACCGGTTTCTACCGCGGCACCAGCACCGAACTCACCCCCACCGCGGTCGTCCCCGAAGCCGACCGACCGGCGGTGCTGGAGCTTTTCACGCGCACCATCGACACGAAGGAATTGCCCTTCGGTCTGCGGCCGACGAAGGTCTCCGCACAAGGCGGCCAGATCGTTGTCGAAGGCAAAGGGGAGAATGTGACGATCGACCTGGATAGATTGCAGCGGCCATGATCGAAATCACAATATTGGTGGTGATGGTGCTTGCCGCACTGGCGGTCGGCACAGCGCTACGGCGCAGGGACGGGAAATTGCGTGCCGCCGACACGATCACACCGACCGAGGCGGCGCGCACCGAATTGCTCGCCGCCGCCGGAGTGAGCGGTGCGGGGCCCGCAGTGCTGCATTTCTCCGCCGACTGGTGCGGCCCGTGCGTGGCGGTGCGCCGGGTGGTCGCCGGGGTGACCGAAGGTCTGTCGGATGCGCCGAACCCGCCGCTGGACATCGAGGTCGACATCGATGCCGAACCCGCGCTGGCCAAAGAGCTGAATGTGCTCTCATTGCCGACCACCTTCGTCTTCGACCGGGAGGGCAGGGAGCGTTTCCGTATCTCCGGCGTCCCGAAGACTGCCGATCTACACACCGCACTCGAGCCGCTGACGGTGTAAAAACAGGGCCTGAATAGGCTCTATAGCCGATGTGACGAACCCGGGGTCCAATTTCCCCTCGGAACCGGGTAAACTGCCTTTCGTGCAATCCGACCACGAGCTGATGCTCACCCGACGCCGCACAGTTGATCTGTGTCGCCTCGGTGGTTGTTGCTGCCTGTGCCGCTGACCGGTCGGTCCGTTCAGATTTTCTGACGCCGACCTTTGTCCGCCGTGCGAGTGATCTCTTGATCCCCCGGCGAACTGGCAATTTTTCAGCCGTCAGAGTCATTCAGCGCAGGAGTACGCACAATGTCTGCCGAAACCCGTAACACTGCCTCCGGGCAAGCCATTCCCTTCAATTCCGTCGACGTCCGTGGACCGCGCTTCGCCGCGTGGGTCACCACCACCGTCCTCGTCGTCGTGCTGATCGCCGCCACTCTGTCCACCGCGGCCGCCGGCGTGCTCATCGCGATCCAAGCGGTGGTCTTCGCGATCGGCGCCGCCACCGGCCCGCGGCGCAGCCCCTACGGTCGGATCTACGCCGCGCTGGTCGCACCGCGCGTCGGCCCGCCGACCGAAACCGAACCCGTGGCACCGCTGCGGTTCGCCCAATTGCTCGGCCTGGTCTTCAGTGCCGTCAGCCTGCTGGGTTTCCTGGCCGGCTCCACCGTCGTCGGCGCGGTGTTCGCCGGCTTCGCCCTGTTCGCGGCGTTCCTGAACGCGGCGTTCGGAATCTGCCTGGGTTGCCAGATTTATCCACTGGTCGCCCGTTTCCGCCGGACCATCCCCGCCCCGGCTTCGTCCTGACACTGCAAGTCACCACCCCGAAAGGAACAACATGGCCCGCTCCGATGTCCTGGTCTCCGTTGACTGGGCCGAAGAGAACCTCAACGCCCCCGGCGTCGTCTTCGTCGAGGTAGACGAGGACACCTCCGCCTACGACGGCGGCCACATCGAGGGTGCCGTCCGGCTCGATTGGAAGAAAGACCTGCAGGATCAGGTTCGTCGCGACTTCGTGAACCAGGAGCAGTTCTCCGATCTGCTCTCGGCGCGCGGCATCGCGAACGACGACGAGGTTGTGCTCTACGGCGGCAACAACAACTGGTTCGCCGCGTACGCGTACTGGTACTTCAAGCTCTACGGCCACAACAACGTCAAGCTGCTCGACGGTGGCCGCAAGAAGTGGGAGCTCGAAGGCCGTCCGCTCTCGCGCGACGCTGTGAGCCGCCCGGCCACCCAGTACAAGGCTGCCGCGCCCGACCTGACCATCCGTGCCTTCCGTGACGAGGTCATCGCCGCCATCGGCGCCAAGAACCTGGTCGACGTGCGTTCGCCTGACGAGTTCTCCGGCAAGATCCTGGCCCCCGCCCACCTGCCGCAGGAGCAGAGCCAGCGCCCCGGCCACATCCCCAGCGCCATCAACGTGCCGTGGAGCAAGGCCGCGAACGAGGACGGCACCTTCAAGTCCGATGCCGAGCTCACCGAGATCTACCGGGAAGCGGGCCTGGACGGCGAGAAGGACACCATCGCCTACTGCCGCATCGGCGAGCGTTCCTCGCACACCTGGTTCGTGCTGCAGGAGCTGCTCGGCCACCAGAATGTCAAGAACTACGACGGGAGCTGGACCGAATACGGCTCCCTCGTCGGTGCACCTATCGAGTTGGGAGCCTGATCACATGTGCGCAGCACCTACCCAGGGTCAGGCCATTCCGGCCGGAGTCGATGTGGAGAAGGAAACGGTCATCACCGGCCGTGTCCTGAGCACCGACGGCCAGCCCGTCGGCGGCGCGTTCGTGCGCTTGCTCGACGGCAACGGTGATTTCACCGCCGAGGTCGTCGCCTCGGGCACCGGTGACTTCCGGTTCTTCGCCGCTCCCGGCGCATGGACCGTGCGGGCACTCTCCTCGGCCGGCAACGGCTCTGCGGAGATCCGCCCCGACGGCGCGGGCATCCACCCGGTCGACGTCGCCGTCGCGAAGTAATAGCTGAGGTCCCATCAGCGACCGTAAGTCGTCGACGGCCCCGGCGTTTCCCAGATTCCATCGGGAAGCTCCGGGGCCGTTGTGCTGGGCGGCGAGCAAGTCGTTAGACTCCAAACGTGGTCCTCTTCTTCGAGATTCTGCTGGTGGCCGTGGCCGTGCTTATCGGCTGGTTCGGCCTGTACGTTTTCTACCGGCTGTTCACCGAGTCATGAGCGAGCGCAGCGAGCGAATCGTGTATCAGCGCGCTTCGCGCATGCCTGAGTCGAGCGCCAGCGAGACACAGGCATGAGCGAGCTCGCGAGCGAAGGTTCCGATCCGGCCGAGCGAGCGAGTGAACACATGAACGGCGCCGCTCCGGCCGAGCCGTCTCGCCGCAGCGGCGATCAAGCCGTGGCCGATGCGGTCGAACGCGCGAGAGCAACCGGTGCGCGCAACATTCCGGTCCTCCCGGATCTGCCATTGCCGGAAGACACCGCGAACCTGCGACTCGGCCCGGATCTGAGCTCCTCGATGCTTGCGCTGCTGCCGATGGTCGGTGTGTGGCGCGGTGAAGGCGAGGGCAACTCCCCTGAGCGCGGCGACTACCGCTTCGGCCAGCAGATCATCGTCTCCCATGACGGCGGCGACTACCTGGCCTGGGACTCACGCTCCTGGTTCATCGAGTCCGACGGTTCCTACGGCGGCCCAGACCTGCGTGAGAGCGGCTTCTGGCGCGTTGGCATCGACGGTGATGACGAGGTCATCGAACTGCTGCTCACCCACAGCACCGGCATCGTCGAACTCTTCTACGGCACCGCGCTGACCCAGTCCTCCTGGGAACTGGCCACCGACGTCGTGATCCGCAGCCAATCCGGCATCGTCGTCGGCGGCGCCAAGCGGTTGTACGGCATCGTCGAGGGTGGCGACCTGGCCTACGTCGAGGAACGCGTCGTCGCCGATGGCCCCCTCGAACCCCGCCTCTCCGCCCGGCTCCAGCGGTACATCGGATAGTCGACGACCACACAGCACGCCACGCCCCGCACCTCGAATCACCATGAGGGCGGGGCGATCTGCTGCCTGGGGCAGGTACCTGGTGAACCACCGCACGACACCGGCCCTGTGGTCATCGCACGTGCGTCGTCACTGGAGCAGGAGTCTCATCAGGGTCGGTGTGCAGATACCGATCACCGGCGAGGATCACAGGTCACCAGAAGTTCGTCGGCGACCGTTTCCACCGCCAAGGTGAAACCGCTCACCTCCAGAACCGCGCCGCGCAGTCGTTCGTCGTGCAGGCGCGACTCGGAGACCGCGGCGACCCGGCTTCCGACCAGCTGCGAGTACGGATATTCCGAACCGACATCGAAAGCCGTGTACTTCCCGGACTCCGCCACGTACTCGATGTACTCGGGCTCGGACACACCGGCGAACGGGTCGTGCCACGCCGCCGGAACAACACGCAGCTCCTCACCATCACTGCCGGCATCGAAGAGCAGCACGGTGCCTTCGTCGAACGTCAACTCGATCGGCCCCTCCGAACGGTCGACATCCTCACCGTGCACATAGAACACGCGCCTGACCGCCGTGATGCGCCGACCGATCGCCGCAGCAAGACTCTCCGATGCCAACCCGGATACCCCTTCATAGAACCGACCGATGAACTGTATCGTTCCAGCCGTCCGTCGCGAGGAGCCTGCCCGTGTCGCGGCCGCGACCCGTCCTGCGCCCGAATCTGATCCGCCATCGAGGGACAGCGGTCATGGCTGCCACCCCAGCTTCAGCACCTACGGCTGATTCTCAACCGCGGCGGTCGATTTCGGCCTGGTCGATGTCGATGGGAAAGCCGTAGCCGTTGGTAGCCGGATCGAGTTCTCAGGCATCGACGACAGCATCCGCATCTCGACACTCGATCCGCCAGTAATCCGCCAGCGGGCCGATCTTCGGCATAAAGGGAACGGCCCCCGAGCCTTTCCTTGTGGATGCAACTCACACAAGGCCCGGTCGGACTGGACCGGGAGCTCGGGGGCCGGGTGACTGCGTTGGATTCGCTAGCGCTCGCGCGGGAATCCTGTAGCGGTGGCGCTAGCGCGCAGCCACCTCACGTGTCCTGGAAAAATACATTTCTCGAACCACCTCCTTCCTTGTGTAAGGACGAATTTAGCGAGGTGTCCGCGAGTCGGCAACGGAATTTATCGGTGGGCGGAAACCGCGGGTTCCGATGCCGAGAATATGGCGCTGACCTGGCCTGATGCGGAGACCCGCACGATCGCGTCGGCGCGGTGGTCCGGCGGGAGTTGATGTGTGACGACGACCACAATTCGATCGGGTTCGATCAGGCCGCTGTCGGCATCGAGCAGATCGCGCAACAGTTGGGCGCCCGCTTCGGCTTCCAGGTGTTCGGTCGGCTCGTCGAGCAACAGGACTCGAGCAGGCGCGATCAGGGCGCGAGCGAGCAGGATGCGCCGGCGTTGGCCACCGGAGACGGCGGCGGCGCCGCCGACCAGATCGGTGTGCAGGCCGTCATGGAGGGCGTCCAGCCAGTCGCCGAGACCGACCGCGCGCAAGGCCTGTTCGGCGTCGGCCTCGGTGACGTCGCCACGCGCGACGCGCAGGTTCTCCAGGACCGAGGTGCCGAACAGGTGGGCGTCTTCGGCGAAGAAGGTGACACCGGGGTGCGGGGTATCGAAGAGCCCGGCCCAGAACATGAGCAGCGTCGTCTTGCCCGCACCACTCGGGCCGACAACGGCGATCCTGCGTCCGGCGGGGCGGTCGGGCATGTTGTCCAGCAACAGGTCCGGGGATGATCCGTGCCGTTTTCGGTCCGAGCCACCCGGGCCGGCGGGTCGGCCGTCCACCAAAAATTCTCGCGAAGAGCTGCGCCGCCCTCGGTCCTCGTCGCTCGTGTCAGCGGTGCGTCCCGCCGGCCAACGCGCTGGGAGCTCTTGGGTAGCAGGGTTCCCGCCCTCGGCCGGCAAGAGCCGGTGCAGAGCGCCACGAGCGGTGGTCAGCGCCTGCGCGGCGGCGGGCAGCGTGCCCACCGCCTCGAAGGCCGAGAGTGGCAGCAGCACAAGGATGGTGAGTGCCATCGGCGTCATCGCACCGGAACCGCCGCCGTTCGGCCCGTAGATCGCGATTCCGACCAGCAGCGCGCCGAGCGCGCTCGCGCCGATCGAGAGCGGTGTCGCTGCGGCGGCCCACGCGCTGCGTGACGCCGCCGAATCCTCCGCTGCCACTGCACGCTGCCCCGCACTGTTCGCGGCCGCCAGCGCCGCAGCCAGACGGCCGGCAACGCGCAGCTCGGCCGCGTGGTCCAGCACGGTGACCGCCTGCGCGGTGAACTCGGCGCGATCGGCCCGCACGGCCGTCTCTGCTTCGTGTGCGGCCAATGCCGACAACACAGGCGCGACGATCCCCGAAACGGCCAGCGCCGCAGCCAGAATCACGGCCGCTGCCACCGAAATAGTCGCCAGCAGCCCGATCGCGGCTGCCGACACGAGGATCGCCACCACGATCGGCACGAAGACGCGCACGACCACCGCGCCCAGATCGTCGATATCGCCACCGATTCGAACCAGGAGATCCCCGCGACGCAACTGCGCGGCGCCGCTGGAACCCGACGCGGCCACGGCAGCGCCGCGCCCCGACCCACCGAACCTTCCCACCGCCGCAGCCCCACGCCCGAGATCGGTGTCGGGCTGACCAACAGCGCCCCCGGACTCTCCGGAAACCGCGCAATCTGGACCGGCCTCCTCGGGCAGGGCCCGTCGCATCCAGACGTCGGAGCGGGCCAGCGCCCGGTAGACGGTCGACCGCGCCGTGGTCATCGCGCGCAACGCGACATCATGTGTAGCAAGACGTTCCAGGTACCGGCAGAGCCCACGCGAAATTCCCAGCGCCCGCACCGAGACCACCGCAACGCTCAGATCGAGCACCGGCGGCATCTCCCAGGCCCGCGCGATCAACCACGCCGCCAACGCCGCCAACCCGAGTCCACTGCCCAACGCCGCAGTGCCCCACCCGATCGCCACCGCGATCCGCCAGGGCGACAACGCGAGCAACCGCCACATCCGCCGCATATCGCCGACCATGCCCGCTACCACCTTCCCGCCCACTACCTCCGTGGTTGTGCTCATCGCGGCACCACCGTGCGGGGGTCGCGTGCTTCGGCGCGGACCCGGATGATGTGGTCGGCGGCGGCAAGGACGGTGGGGCGGTGGCCGATGACGATGACGGTGGCTCCGGCACGGGCGCGTTGTTTCAGGGCTGCCAGCACGGCGGCCTCGCTGTCGGGGTCGAGGTGGGCGGTCGGTTCGTCGAGGAGCAGTATCGGACGGTCGGCGGCGAGGACTCTGGTGAGGGCCAAGCGTTGGCGTTGCCCCAGGGAGAGCCCGACACCGCCGGCGCCGACGACCGTCTCCCAGCCGCGCGGCAGGCCGGCGAGAACTGCGTCGAATCCGGTTGCCAGGCAGGCGGCTTCGAGCTCGTCGACGACTCGCGCTGCGCCCTGTGCCGACTTGTCCGGCACGTGGGCGCCGAGCAGTTCGAGATTTTCGCGCAGGGTTCCCGGCACCAGGACAGGGCGCTGCGGCAACCAGGCCACCCGACCCCACCAGGCGTCCGCATCGAGGTCGCGGACGTCGGTTCCGTCTACCGTCACCGATCCCCGATCCGGCGTGATGAGCCCCAGGATCGCCTGCAGGGTGGTGGATTTCCCGCTCCCATTGGGACCGGCCAGCACGGTGACCGCATCGGGGCGTAGCACCGCCGAAAGGCCGGCCGGTGCGAAACCGTCCCTGGCGCGGACCGCGAGATCACGCACCGCGATGACGCCACCGAAGGCCGCACCCGCCCCGTGGGACGAGCGACGGTGATCGACCCCGTCGGACGCGCCGACCGGACCGGCGGCTGCTGAACCGGGCATCCCCGGCTCAGCAGCCGTCGATTCCGGCTCCAGAACGGCAAAAGCCTTGTCGGCAGCCGCCATTCCGTCCTGGGCGGCGTGGAAACGCTCGCCGACCATCCGCAGCGGCAAGTAGACCTCGGGGGCCAGGATCAGCGCCACCAATCCGGCATACAGGCTCATCTCGCCGTACACGAGCCGCAGGCCGATGGAGACCGCGATCAGCGCGACGCTCAAAGTCGCGAGCAGCTCCAGCACCATCGACGACAAAAACGCGATTCGCAGTGCGCGCATGGTGCGCTGCCGCAACGCATCTCCGAGCTCGCGCACCCGATGTTCCATCGAGCCGGCCCGCTGGACCCGATTGCTCGCGCCGAGACCCGCATCCTGGTCGGGTCGCACTCGCGTCCGACCCGAAGTGGTGCTGGATTCGACCGCACCGCCCTCCCGACCGAGCGCCCGCAACGTCGGCATACCGGCGAACAAGTCCAACAGCTGATCCGAGAGGCGGGTTGTCGCGGCGAGGGTGGCTTCGGCACGGCCCTGGGTGAGCAGGCCGATGAGGATCATGAAGACCGGGATCAGCGGGAGCGTCACCAGGGCGATACCGCCGGAGATCGGGTCGTGCACGGCGATGACCACCAGCACGATCGGTGGCACCAGGCAGGCGAGCAGCAGGGCGGGCAGGTAGCCGGTGAGGTAGGCGCGCAGGCCGGCGAGGCCGGTGCCGACGACGACCGCGAGTTCGGTTCGGCGGGTTTCGAGTTCGCGTGGCGCCATGCGGGCGCCTGCGGCCAGGACGGCGGTCTCCAGCTCGGTCACCACCGCGGCGCCGGCTCGGTGCGCCAGACGTGATTGCACCCAGGTGGCCACAACCCGAACGGTGATGGCGCAGGCCAGGACAACAAGTTCGGTCATCCACCTGCCGAGGGTGCGCTGCCCGGGGTCGGTGATGACCCCGGCCAGCACACGAGCCAACGCGACCGCGGTGATCACGATGGCGATCGTGATCACCAGCGACAGCACCACGCTCAGCGCCAAATAGCGGCGGGCCGAACGGGCGTGCCGCCACAGGCGCGGATCGACGGGCGGGCGGGCCATGGAATCAGTCCTTGCTCGAATCCTGGGGGACGGCCGTTTCCACCGGCAGCGCCGATTGCACCGGCAGCCCGATGGGCGGTGGGATCTGTTCGACGGTGATGCGCTTGCGGAACACCCAGTACGTCCAGCCCTGGTAGGCCAGCACAACCGGAGTGACGATCACCGCGGCCCAGCTCATCACCTTCAGTGTGTACGGCGTGGACGACGCGTTGTCGATGGTGAGGTCGAACAGGTCGCTGATGGTGGAGGGCAACACATTCGGGTACAGCGACCCGAACAACAGCACGGTCGCGGCGGCGACGGTGAGCGTGGTGCCGGTGAAACCCCAACCGTCCCGATGGGCGAACGAAGCCGCGCCGGCGATCAGGAGCCCGATCACCGCGAGCACCAACGGAATCCAGGTCCAGCCGGTGCCGTAGGCGAGCTGGGTCCACACGCCGAAGGCACCGACGACGACAGCCGTCGGCACCAGCAGCAGCCGCACCGTCCGCACCGCGTCGTCGCGCACTTCGCCGCCGGTCTTCAACACCAGGAAGACCGCACCGTGCAGCGCGAACAGCAGCCCGGTCGCGAGCCCACCGAGCAGTGCGTACGGTCCGAGCAGCTCCCACACCGAGCCGGTGATCTGCTTCTTCTCGTTCAGCGGTACTCCGCGCACCACATTGGCGAACACCCAGCCCCAGGCCAAAGCCGGTATCCAGGAGCCGATTCCGATGCCGATGTCGCAGCGGGCCCGCCACTTCGGGTCGTCGATCTTGCTCCGGTATTCGATGGCGCAGATCCGCAGGATCAGCGCGACGAGCACCAGCAGCAGCGCGATGTAGAAGCCGGAGAACAGACTCGCGTACCACTCGGGGAAGGCCGCGAACATCGCGCCGCCCGCCGTCAGCAACCAGACCTCGTTGCCGTCCCACACCGGGCCGATGGTGTTGAGCACCACGCGCCTGCGCGCATCGCTGCCCTTGCCGAGGATGGGCATCAGCATGCCGACCCCGAAGTCGAAGCCCTCCAGCACGAAGTAGCCGGTGAACAGGACGCCGATCAGAATGAACCAGAACTCTTGCAAACTCATCGTCGGCTCCTCAGTAAGCGAAGGAAAGCTGTTCGACGGCAGGCTCTGCGGCGCGATGGCGGCCGACAGGACCATCCGTATCGTCCGGTCCGCCGCCGGGCGGGCCGACGGTCGGCTGCTCGGGTCCGGCGATCACATAGCGGCGCATGAGGTAGAACCACACCACCGCGAGCGCACCGTAGAGCAGCGTGAAGACCACCAGCGAGGTGATCACCGTGCCTGCGACATGGTCGGAGACGCCCTGCTGCACCATCAGCCGCAGCTGTGGATCGCCGGTCGGGTTCGGCGCGACAACCCAGGGCTGGCGGCCCATTTCGGTGAACACCCAGCCCGCGGCGTTGGCCAGGAACGGCGTCGGGATAGCGAGCAGGCACAGCCACGAGTACCAGCGCTGATCCGCGACGCGACCGCGGCGGGTCAGCCACATGCCGACCAGCCAGAGCCCGATCGCACCGGCGGACAGGCCGATCATGGCGCGGAAGGACCAGTAGGTCACGAACAGGTTGGGCCGGTAGTCGCCGGGCCCGAACTTCTCGTTGTACGCCTTTTGCAGGTCGACGACGCCGTCCAGGGTGACGTCTTCGAACTTGCCCTCGGCCAGGTACGGCAGCACATAGGGCACGTCGAGCACGTGCGTGACGCTGTCGCAGTTGTTGTGCGTGCCGACCGTGAGGATCGAGAAGTCCGGATCGGTTGCGGTGTGGCACAACGACTCCGCCGACGCCATTTTCATCGGCTGCTGTTCGAACATCAGCTTGCCCTGGATGTCACCGGTGAAGAAGATCGCGATGCCGGACACCACGATCACCCACATGCCCGCACGCCCCGCCGAACGCCACATGCCCCGCGCCTCGGCGACTTTCGTCTCGTCGCCGCTGCGCGCATTCCGAACCATCCACCAGCCGGCGATGCCTGCGACGAAGGTGCCAGCGGTGAGGAAGGCGCCCGCGACGACGTGTGGGAAGGCCGCGAGGGTTGTGTTGTTGGTCAGCACCTCCCAGATGCTGGTGAGCTCGGCGCGGCCGCGTTCGGCGTTGTACCTCGCGCCGACCGGGTGCTGCATGAACGAGTTGGCCGCGACGATGAAGTACGCGGAGGCATTCACACCGATGGCGACCAGCCAGATGGTGGCCAGGTGCAGCTTTTTGGGCAGCCGGGTCCAGCCGAAAATCCACAGGCCGAGAAATGTCGACTCCAGGAAGAACGCGACAAGCGCCTCCAGCGCCAGCGGGGCACCGAACACATCGCCGACGAAGCGGGAGTACTCGCTCCAGTTCATGCCGAACTGGAATTCCTGCACGATGCCGGTGGCGACGCCCAGCGCGAAGTTGATCAGGAACAGCTTCCCGAAGAACTTCGTCAGCCGGTACCAGTGCTCCTTGCCGGTTACCACCCATGCGGTCTGCATACCCGCGACGAGCGGGGCGAGGCCGATCGTCAACGGGACGAAAATGAAGTGATAAACGGTCGTGATGCCGAACTGCCAGCGCGAGATGTCCAAGACGCTCATTCGACCTCCAGCCGATCTACGACATGTCGTAGTAAAGGCTACGCTGGAGGCTTGCCCGATCAAGAAGACTTAACGCGCGACACACCGTGCTGTCGGGCTCAGGACGGCCATTTCCCGAGCTCGCCAACAACTCCTACATGTCGTCGTAGGACGAAGATCACGGGAAAGGACGTCCCGCGGCGCTCACCAATCCCCGATCGCACCGGCCCTGCCGACGCCTCGATCGACCAGCTCGACGATCTCCCCGGCATTGTCCGGCGCCATCATGCGCAGACCGTCCAACGAGTTGACCCGCGCGGCCAGCGTGATGCTCGACAGCATCCAGATGCTGTCGCAGGTGAGCAGATCGGCGGTGAACAGCGACTTGTATTCACATTTCCAGCCCGCCTTCTCCGCCTCGGCGAACAGCGCCCGCTGGGTGACGCCGGGCAGGATGCCGTTCTTGGCAGGCGGAGTGATCAGCTGCTTGTCGCGGGCGATCACCACGGTCGAACGCGGACCCTCCAGCACCCGGTTCTCGGTGCTCGTGAAGATCACGTCGTCGGAGCCCATCCGGTGTGCGAACCGCAGCGCCGCCATGTTGGAGGCGTACGACAGCGTCTTCGCGCCGAGCAGCTGCCACGGCGCGGCCTGCGCCAGATCCACCGAAATACCGCGTGACAGCGTCACCACCGACACACCATCGGTCCTGGCCTGCTGCACCCGCTCCGGCACCGGGAGCACCAGCACATAGCAAGTCGGCACCGGCACCGCGGCGGCGAGATCACCGGAGGTGACCGAGGACTTGGCGCCGGAAAGTTCGGTATCGCGACCCCGCGTGAACACCAGCCGCATCAGGCCCTCGCGTTCGGTGCCCCATTCCTTCGCCGCCTGCTCGACCGCCTCGCGCCACCGCCCCAATTCGGGCTCCGGCAAGTCCAGCGCCTGCGCCGAACGACGCAGTCTGCCTAGATGAAACTCGATCGCGCAAGGATTGCCGGCCCGCACCAGCACCGTCTCGAAAACACCGTCACCACGAAGCACGCCGATATCGTCGGCAAATAACAACGGCGCGTCCGGATCCCGGACCGCGCCATCGAGTGTTACCAGAACTCGATCTACCATGCGAGGAAGCGTAGGCCCTGTTCGCCGGCCGCGCCTACGTCACGGCAAATGTTTCGCGGCCATTCCGATTGGTATCGGACCGAGCGCGACTTGTGCGGCGAAGTTTCCTGTGCCGCTCCCCGATCGGACACCCGCCGGTAGCCCGACTACGGCATGACGCTCGGCACCCGCCTAGAGTGGTTGGCGTGTCCGTGGTCGTTGTACCGAGCCCCATCCTTGTTGTCCCGGGCGCCGTCGCGGGAGCACCCGGTTCGCCGGATGCCGCCGTCGCATGGCACTACGGTGATCCCCTCGGGGAGCAACGCGCAGCCGTGGAACGGGTGGCGATCGTCGATCGGTCGCACCGATTCGTGCTGAGCATCACCGGCGCCGAACGGCTGACCTGGCTGCACACCATCAGCAGCCAGCACATCGCGAACCTGGGCGACCGGAAGTCGGCGGAGAATCTGGATCTCGATCTCAACGGCCGAGTGCTGCACCACTTCGTGCTCACCGATCTGGACGGCACGCTGTGGATCGACACCGAGGCCGACCGCGGAACCGCGCTCCTCGATTTCCTGAAGAAGATGGTCTTCTGGGCCGACGCCAAGCCGGAAGAGGCCGCCGACTACGCAGTGCTGAGCCTGCTCGGTCCGCAGGCCGGCCGACTGACCGAGGCGCTCGGCCTGACCGAGCCGCTGCCCGACACTTACGATGCGGTGCCGCTGCCCGGCGGCGGCTTCCTGCGCCGGATGCCGTGGCCGACCGGCGATTCCTTCGATCTGGTGATTCCGCGTGCGCAGCTCGACGATCTGTGGACCCGATTGAGCACCGCGGGCGCTGAACCCGCCGGCATGTGGACCTTCGAGGCGCTGCGTGTTGCGGCACTGCGCCCGCGCGTCGGGCTGGACACCGATGAGCGGACCATCCCGCACGAGGCGCACTGGATCGGCGGGATCGACGAGCACGGCGCGGTCCACCTGAACAAGGGCTGCTACCGCGGTCAGGAAACCGTCGCCCGAGTGCACAACCTCGGCAAACCGCCGCGCCATCTGGTGCTGCTGCACCTCGACGGCTCCGCCGACGACCGTCCTGCCGTCGGCGACGACGTCACCGCGGGCGGTCGCGCGGTCGGCCGCATCGGCACCATCATCGACCACTACGAACTCGGCCCGATCGCTCTTGCCCTGATCAAGCGCACCATCCCCGCCGATACCGCACTGACGGCCGGACCGTGTGCCGCCGCGATCGATCCGGATTCGGTGCCCGCCGATGACGCACCCCAAGCGGGCAGACTCGCGGTCGACCGGCTACGCGGGCGCTGAGCTGGTTCGGCTGTGGTGGCGAAAGGTCCATGCGCCGCGGGCGTGACACACAAAACACAGAGGGGTAGGCCCGATGCAACCCGATGACTCTGCCCGCGTGCTCGCGGTCTGTGTCGTGCATGCCGAACTCGAGGTGCCGGGCCGGGTCGGCAAGACCGCGATCGACAAGCGGCCCCAGCCCGGTCGGTTGACGGTGCGGTCGCTCGGCCTCGACGGCGATCACGTATGCGACATCAAGAATCACGGCGGTACCCATCAGGCCGTCTACGCATATGCCCAGGCCGACGCCGAACGCTGGGCCGCGGAGCTCGGCCGCGACCTGCCGGCAGGCTGGTTCGGTGAGAACCTGCGGATCTCCGGACTCGCGGTCAGCGACGCGGTGATCGGTGCCCGCTGGTCGATCGGCGACACACTGCTCGAGGTGAGCGCACCGCGCGTGCCATGCGCCACCTTCCAGCACTGGAGCAACGAGGCACAGTGGGTCCGGCGCTTCACCCTGCAGAGCGATACCGGCGCCTACCTGCGGGTACTGTCCGAGGGCAGCATCGGCGCCTGCGACGAAGTGCGGGTGGTGCACGTCCCCGAGCACGGCGTGACCGTCCGTGATCTGTTCACCGGCAAAGACATGGACCGGCTCGCGATGCTGCTCGAGGCCGAACCGTCGATCTCCGACGACGTGCGAATGCAGATCGAGCGACACGCACGCCGCCATGCGAACGAACAACTCGCCCGACAACAGCGCGCCGACGAACTCGCGACGGGAGCCCAACTGTGATCGAGCGCAGTGAAACCGAGGACACCACGCAACCGATCTTCGGCGAGGTGCTGTCATGAGCGTCGAGCTGGTCGAAGTCGTCCGTTCCGGTTTCCGCGAATGCGTGCATCGCGGCTCGGCGGTCATCGTCGGCTCCGACGGTGAGCCGACCCTCGCGCTCGGCGAGGTGCACCTGCCGATCTTCCCGCGCTCGACCAACAAACCGATGCAGGCGATCACGCTGCTGCGCAACGGCTTCGAACCGCTCGACGACGCGGAGCTGGCCATCGCGACGGCCTCGCATTACGGCGAGCCCGATCATGTCGCGCTGGTGCGCAGGCTGCTCGACCGGTTCGGGTTCGACGAGAAGGCTCTCGCTTGCCCGCCCGACCTGCCGTCGGGCGAGCAAGCGCGGGCCGCGGCGCTCGCCGGATCCGTCGAGCCGAGCCCCGTTTTCATGAACTGCTCCGGCAAGCACGCGGCGATGCTCGCCACCTGCGCCGTCAACGGCTGGCCGACCACGGGCTACCTCGACGAGGCGCACCCGCTGCAGCAGTCGGTGATCGCCACCATCACCGACCTCACCGGGGAACCGGAGACCGATCTCGGTATCGATGGCTGTGGGCTGCCCATCATTCCGGTCTCGTTGGTCAACCTCGCGCGCGCCTTCGCGACCATGGCGACGGCCGATCCCGAGGCGCCGGAACGGCGCGTCGCCGACGCGATTCGCGCCCATCCGCGAGTGATTTCCGGCACGAACGCACCCGATTTATTGATTATGCAGGCGACCCCCGGCCTGGTCTGCAAGATCGGCGCCGACGGGGTGCATGCCGGTGCGCTACCGGACGGAACGGCCTTCGCGTACAAGATCGATGACGGCCACGATCGGGCTCGCATCCCCCTGACGCTGGCCATTCTGCACCGAATGGGCGTCGAGTGGACCGACGCGCATGCCGAGCTCGCGGCGCCCGCGGTGCTCGGCGGCGGCGCTCGGGTCGGCGTCATCCGCGCCATCCCCGGGGTGGTGTAAGCCCGAGCGTTGAGGGCGACAACGGGGCAAACGGCACCACTCGACGAGTTCTTCACCCACTCATGGAAGCGAGACTGCCTGACACACGCTAAAGTGTCTGTCAGGAAGATATCAATTCGAACGGGGCCGCCAAACCACCCCAGGCCGCCCCGCAGTGACGCGAGGGGGTCAGCCATGGGCCGTGGCCGGGCTAAGGCAAAGCAGACCAAGGTCGCACGCGAGCTGAAGTACAGCTCTCCGTCGACCGACTTCACGAGCCTTCAGCGCGAGTTGGCGGGTAGCAGTGCTCCCCACACCGCGCAGCGCAGTGATGTGATCTCCGACGAGCACGATGTCGACGAATCGCGGTCCCGCTGGGACAGCGACGATAACTACGACGACTGGCGCCGCTGACACACGTCTACGTATGAGGGGGAGGCCAGGGCCTCCCCCGCTTTCATGCGTCGATTGACCCTGTGTTGACGGACGCGAACATCTAGGCCTGCAACACAATCACCTGCATACGACAACAGAGTCCCGCATCATCCGATGTGGGACTCTGTTGTGCGTTCGATGGTGTCCGACCGCGGCGGTCAGAACCTCGGGTGCTCACCGACCAGGACCGCGCGCAACGCGTCCGCATCCTTGGCCTTCTTCACGGTGCCGAGGGTCCAGCATTCGATGTGCCGCGCGGTCAGCACCGCAAGCGCCCGGTCGACATCCTCCGGCGCAACGACGGCAACCATGCCGACGCCCATGTTGAAGGTCTTCTCCATCTCGACCCGCTCGACCCGCCCACGCTGGGCGATCATCTTGAAGACCGGCGCAGGATTCCAGGTGCCGCGATCGAGCTCGGCGACCAGACCCGCGGGCAGCACCCGGCCCAGATTGGCGGCCAGACCGCCACCGGTGACGTGCGCGAAGGTGCGCACATCGGTTTCGGCGATGAGCGCCAGGCAGTCCTTGGCGTAGATCCTGGTCGGCTCGAGCAGCTCCTCGCCCAGCGTGCGACCGAACTCCTCGACGTGCCCGGTCAGCGACATCCTGCTGATGTCGAGCAGCACCTTGCGGGCCAGGCTGTAACCGTTGGAGTGCAGGCCCGACGCGCCCATCGCGATCACCACGTCGCCGGGACGCACTCGGTCCGGGCCGAGCACCGCATCGGCCTCGACCACGCCGACACCGGTAGCCGACAGGTCATAATCGTCGGGATCCATCAGGCCGGGGTGCTCGGCGGTCTCGCCGCCGAGCAACGCGCAGCCTGCCTGCACGCAGCCCTCGGCGATGCCGGAGACCAGTTCGGCGACCCGCTCCGGCACCACCTTGCCGACGGCGATGTAGTCCTGCAGGAACAGCGGCTCGGCGCCGCACACCACCAGATCGTCGACGACCATGGCAACCAGGTCGAGCCCGACGGTGTCGTGCTTGTCCATGGCCTGCGCGACAGCGATCTTGGTACCGACGCCGTCGGTCGAGGCGGCGAGCAGTGGCTCGCGGTAGCCACCCTTCAGTGCGAACAGTCCGGCGAATCCGCCGAGGCCACCCTGGACTTCGGGACGGCTGGCCTTCTTCGCCAATGGTCCGAACAACTCGACGGCGCGGTCACCGGCCTCGATGTCCACGCCCGCTGCGGCGTAGGAGGCACCGGCGCCACTAGGTGTCTGTTCAGTCATTTTCGGGGAAAGCTCCAAACCGAATCGGCGGATAGATGCCTGATCACGCTACCGGAGCCAGATAACGAGCACACAGCGCTCCCCCGCCTCTCCGCGACTTTCGCCGGTGGTAACTGCCACGACAGTTTCCGCGCGGACCGGCGGTCACGTGGCGAGTCGAGTTCTGGATGTACCCGGTGAGTTACCCATGCGCGAGCGAAATCGGTTGTCACGTCGGATCCCCATCCGTCACCACCTGGGTGCGAGTCATGCTCGATTCGCCGGGCTCGGTCGCGAACAGGCCTGCGGTCCGGGCCCGGCGGCGGCGCTGTTCCACCGGATCGGGGACCGGCACGGCGGCAACCAGGCGCTGCGTGTACTCCTGTTGCGGCGCACGCAGAATCCGATCCCGATCGCCCTGTTCGACCACCGCGCCATCGCGTAGCACCACGATCCGATCCGCCAGCTGATCGACCACGGCGAGATCGTGGCTGATGAACAGGCAGGCCCACCCGCATTCGCGTTGCAGCTGGCCGAACAGCTCCAGCACGGCGGCCTGCACCGAGACGTCCAGTGCGCTGGTCGGCTCGTCGGCGACCAGCAGATCGGGGTCCAGCGCAAGGGCCCTTGCCAGACTGGCACGCTGGCGCTGGCCGCCGGACAGTTCGTGCGGGTAGCGGCGATCGGTGCCGGCCGGCAGTTGCACGTCTTCGAGCAGATGCCGCACCCGGTCGCGAATCTGGGTCGCGGTGCCCATCTTGTGCACGATCAACGGCTCGGCGACACAGTCACCGACGGTGAGCCGCGGGTTGAGCGAGCTGGCCGGATCTTGGAAGACGAAACCGAAGCGCCGCCGGATCGGCCGCAGCTGTCGCTGCGACAGCCCGGCGATGTCCTGCCCGCGGACCCGGACAACGCCCGACGTCGGGCGTTGCAACGCGGCGACGCAGCGGCCGATGGTCGATTTGCCCGAGCCCGATTCACCGACGAGTCCGAGCGTCTCGCCCGGCCCGATGGACAGGGTCACGTTGTCCACCGCACGGAACGCCGGCCTGCCGAACGGCCCCGGGAATTGCACGACCAGATCGGACACCTCGAGCACCGGGTCGCCCGCGATCGTCACATCCTTCGGTGGGCCGTGCTGGAGCTGTTCGGTGCCGAGATGGGGCACGGCCGCAAGTAGCGCGCGGGTGTAGTCCGCGTGCGGATTCGCGAAGAGCTCGTCCACCGGCGCCTCCTCGACCACCCGGCCGTCGCGCATCACCACGACCCGGTCGGCGAGGTCGGCGACCACCCCCATGTTGTGGGTGATGAGCACGATCGCGCTGCCGATGCGATCGCGCAGATCGCGCAGCAGCTCCAGGATTTCGGCCTGCACGGTGACGTCGAGCGCGGTGGTCGGCTCGTCGGCGATGATCACCTTCGGCTCGCAGGCGATGGCGATGGCGATCACCACGCGCTGCTTCTGCCCGCCCGAGAGTTGATGCGGGTAGTAATCGACCCGATGCTCGGGGTCGGGCAGACCGACCAGCCGAAGTAATTCCACCGCACGCGCTTTGGCTGCCTTGCGCCCCATGTCGCTGTGCGCCCGCAGCGCCTCGCTGATCTGGAAGCCGACGGTGAACAGTGGGTCGAGCGCGAGGCCGGGCTCCTGGAACACCATCGAGATCGCGCCACCCCGCAGCGCGGTGAGCTGCTTCTCGCTCATCGAGGTGATGGCCTCGGTGCCGAGGGTGACAAGGCCGCGTACCCGCGCGGTCGCGGGCAGCAAGCCCATCGCCGTGCGGGAGCTCACCGACTTCCCGGAGCCCGACTCCCCCACAATCGCGAGGACCTCCCCGGGAAACACCTCATAGGACACATCGCTGACGGCGTAGACGGGCCCGGCATCGGTGGCGAAGGTGACCGACAGCGATTCGATCGACAACGCCGGTCGGCGATCGGCCACCACAGCTGGCTCACTCATTGGTCTTGTCCTTCCGCACCGTCTCGCCCGGCTCGGTGCTGCCGTCGGCGGCAGCATCGGTTTCGGTTCCGGCACTCGGTGATTCGCTGGCATCGGCCTTGCCCGGTGCGGCCCCGCCACCATCCGCAGGGGCAGCCTTGTCGTCGGCAGCACTCGCGGTTTCGTCCGGATCGGCCTGGTCCAGCGCAGTGTCTTCGGCAGCCGCGACAGCCTTTTCGCCGGTGCCGCCCGAGATTTCGTCGGGATCGGCTTTCTCCAGCGCAGCACGGCCACCGCCATCCGCGGAGCTATCGCCTGCGCCGGCATCGGCTTCCACTGCGGCAGTGGAATTCTCGCCGCCATCGGCTTCAGCGACTTCGGCGACCTCCGCAGCTTCGGCAACCTCGCCGACCTCGGCAACCTCGCCGACCTCCGCAGCTTCGGCGACCTCGGTGGCTTCAGCGGCTTCAGCGGCTTCAGCGGCTTCAGCGGCTTCAGCGGCTTCAGCGGGGAGACTGTCGTCCGCTGACACCGCAACGGCACGGCGGGTCCGCAGCAGTGGGTTGAGGGCCTCGTTGAGACTCTCGCCGACCAGCGTCATGCCGAGCACCACGAGGACGATGGCGGTACCGGGGAAGATGCTGGTCCACCAAATGCCGTTGGAGACATCGTTGAGCGCCTTGTTCAGGTCGTAACCCCATTCCGCGGCTTGGGTCGGCTCGATGCCGAAACCGAGGAAGCCGAGCGCGGCCAGTGTCAGGATGGCGTCGGCGCCGTTGAGGGTGATGATCACCGGCAACGACTGGGTGACATTGGCGAGGATGTGCCGGAACAGGATTCGCGTGGTGGAGGCACCGGTGACACGGGCCGCATCCACATACGGTTCGTTCTTCACCGCCACCGTGGCGTTGCGGACCACCCGAAAGTACTGCGGCACATAGATCGCCGTGATCGCCACCGCGGCGGAGAGCACGCCGCCGAAGCTGCTCGACTGGCCGCCCGCCACCACGATCGACACCACGATGGCGAGCAGCAGTGTCGGGAACGCGTAGATCGCATCCATGAAGAGCACGAGAATCCGGTCGACCCAGCGACCGACGTATCCGGACACCAGACCCAGCGGCACACCGATGAGCAACGACAGTGTCAGCGAGATGGCGATCACATAGAGCGCGGTGCGCGCGCCATAGATCACCCGGGAGAACACGTCCTCACTGCGGACCGATGTCCCGAACCAGTGCTGCCCCGACGGCGGCTGCTGTGCAACGAAAGCAACTCCGTCGGAAGAGTTCTGGGCAAGCCCGTAGGGGGCGATCAACGGCGCGAAGATCGCCGTGAGCACGAACAGCGCGACCAGGCCGAGACCGATGATCAGCGTCACCCGTTGCAACCCTGCGGTCATCGTCAACAGTCGCAGCCCTGGCAATCGCCTGCGCCCGCCGGGCGACACCGGCGGCACGATCACCGGCTCGTTGGCCAATTCCGGTGCGGTCATCAGAACCTCACCCTCGGGTCGATCAGTGCGACGATGACATCCACCAGGAAGCTCATGGCTGCGACGGCGAGTGCGACGAACGCGACAATGCCCTGCACCGCGATGAAGTCACGTTGGTGCAGATACTCCGCGAGCTGATAGCCGAGCCCCTTCCATTCGAAGGTCGTCTCGGTGAGCACCGCCCCGCCCAGCATCATCGCGATGTACATACCCATCACCGTGACAATGGGAATCATCGCGTTACGCACGGCATGTCGGCCGGTCACCACGCGCGATGAGAGCCCGCGGGCCCGCGCGGCGTCCACATAGTCGCTGCGTAGCGTCTGGATCAGATTGATGCGCACCAGCCGCAGGAAGATCCCCGCGGTCAGCAGGCCGAGCGCAATCGCGGGCAGCACAGCATGTTTCAGCACGTCGACGAGATAGCCGCCGTCTCCGTAGAGAATCGCGTCGATCACCATGATGTTGGTTTTCGGTGAAACATGCTGCAGCTCCAGCTCCACCGGTGTACTGGCCCGGCCCGCGACCGGCAACCAGTCCAGTTTCACCGCGAAGACCAACTTGAGCAGCATGCCGACGAAGAAGACCGGCGCCGCGTAGGCCAGGATGGCGAACATCCGCAGCCCGGCGTCGGCGGTCGAATCACGATGCGTCGCCGCGTATCTGCCCAGTGGCACGCCGACCGCGAAGGCCACGAGCAGCGCCCAGAACACCAGCTCCAGGGTCGCCGCACCGTAGGTCGTCACGACCTCGCTGATCTGCCGATTGTCTTGGGAGTGACCGAAATCCCCGTGCATGAGCCCGGAGATGTACTCCCAATACTGGGTCAGGATCGGCCGATTCAACCCGGCCGCCTCCTTGCGCACTTCGATCTGCTCCTGGGTCATGCGGCCGCCCATCGCCGCACTGATCGGATCGCCGATCACCCGCATCAGGAAGAACACGACCGTCACCAGAATCCATGCGGTCGGCAGAATCAGCAGCAGCCGAATCCCCAAGTACCGCAACAGCGCGAGCTGACGGGAATCCCCGCCACCCCCCTTGACGCGGCGCAGCAGCCCGAACCGCCGGGCCCGAGGCGATGCCTCGAGCCCGGCTTCACCGGATGTCACTTGCTCAGTACCGTGTAGCGGAACTTGAACGAGGCGTCGAGTGTCTGCGGCACCCCCTGGACCTTGGGATTCGCTACCGCAATCTGCTTACCCGACAACAAAGGAAGCGTCGGCAGGTAGTTCTGCGCGAGGTCACGCTGCACGGCCTCGATCAGTTTGACCCGCTTGTCCTTGTCCGGCTCGGTCACCTCCGCGGTGAGCTGCGCGGTGACTTTCGGATCCTCGAAGTGCGACTGCAGGAAGTTGTTCGGCGCGAAGAACGGGGTCAGGTAGTTGTCCGCGTCCGGGAAGTCCGGGAACCAGCCGAAGTGGTAGAGCGGGTAGCCGTCACGCGCACGTTCACGCTGGTAGGTAACCCATTCGGTGGATTGCAGGTTCACCTTGAACAGCCCGGATGCCTCGAGCTGGGACTTGATCGCTGCGTACTCCTCGGAGCTGCTGGAGCCGTAGTGATCCGGGTTGTATTGCAGGTTCAGCTCGACCGGCGTCGCCACACCTGCATCGGCGAGGAACTTGGCGGCCGCGTCCTTGTTCGGCTTCGCGCCGTAGAGCTCCTGGAGCGGCTCGGCGGCGCCCGGCATACCCTGCGGCACATAACCGTAGGCGGGCTTGTAGGTGCTCTTGTAGACACCCTCGGCCAGCGCCGGACGGTCGATGGAGGACGCCATGGCCTTACGCACCGCGAGCTTCTGCTCCGGCGTGCCGCCCGGCATGGTGTTCATGTTGAACACGATGTAGCGCAGCTCACCGCCGGGACCGTCGTACACCTTGACCTTGTCGTTGCCGCGCAGCGATTCGATGTCGGTCGGCGTGAAAGACCGGTAGCCGACATCGAGCGCACCGTTCTGCAGGTCGAGCTTCATGTTGTCGGAAGTCGCGTAGTACTTGGTGGAGACCGTCGAGGTCTTCGGGGTCCCGAGAATGCCCTTGTAGTCCGGGTACGCCTTGTACTCGACCAGCTTGTTCTTGTCGTAGCTCGCAATGGTGTACGGCCCGGAATAGCCCTTGGCCTTCACCACGTCCTCATCGGCCATGACCTTGTCGGCCGGGTAGACCTTCTCGTCCACGATGGGACCGGCCTGGGTTGGCAAGATCGCCGGGAAGGTCTGATCGTTGCCGACCTTCAGGGTGAACGCGACGGTCAGGTCATCGACGACGTCGGTCTTGTCCAGATTGCCCAGCAGTGAGGCGGGTCCGTTGGGATCGTTGATCTTGACCATCCGGTCGAAGGAGAACTTGACGCTGGTGGCGGTCAAGGGATTCCCGTTGGCGAACTTCAGCCCGGACTTCAGCTTGCAGGTGTACGTGGTCGGTGTGGAGAACTCACATTTCTCCGCGGCGTCCGGCTTCGGCGTCGCATCACCGGGGGTGAAGTTCAGCAGATACGAATAGATCTGCGTCTCGACCAGCAGCGATCCGTTGTCGTATGCGGCGGCGGGATCCAATGAGAAGATCTTGTCCGTGGTGCCGGCAACCAGCCCGGCGCCGCCACCTCCCTCCCCGGTCCGTCCGGAACCACAGCCCGCGAGACCGGCCGCCAGTAGCGCTACCGCGCCGATGGCCGCGAAGGCTCGCATCCGCTTTCGTTCTCCAGGCGTCCTTGAAACCAACATCAGGCCCCACTTCTCGAGCGCCGCACCGCGTTCTCCTGGATCACAGGCCCCGGTACGGACACGGTGAACTTCCGATATAACCGGGCACCGTACCCAGGAACCATTTCCGACAGGTTGCGTTTTCAAAGAAAAATTGCCGGGGCGTTATCAGCCGTTGCCTATGGCGCAGCGGCAACCCCCCGCTCACCGGTCGAATGACCAGGTTCACGCCGAAACGGCGGCTGGGGTGTCTCGAGGATGCCATGTCACGTGACTGGACAGCGGTGCGGCGGTACCCAAGGCGCATAGCGCCGAAACACCGCAAGTGATTTTGCTCGTTCACCGCACCCCAGGAAGGCTGGACACGGCTTCGCCGACGCGCAATCGGGTCGGGGTTCAGCGGTTCATCACAACGCGCGTAGACCACGGTAATTCGCGGCCTTCGCCGATACGAATACGCGAGTTCTCAGGACAGAGAGGACTCGAACAGAGCAAGGCTCGACAACAGCGTGAGTTCCCGGGGCACCTGCGGCGCACCCGCGACACCGACCCTCAGGGACGGCTCAGCGCGCTCGCATTCGCGTTGTCGCCCAGCAGCATGGCCTCGGACTGCCCGCTGAGCATGCCCTCGAGCACGTTCTTGCCGATCGCCGCCTCCGTGGGCAGCGCGATCGGGTAGTCGCCGTCGAAGCACGCGCAGCACAGCCGCGAGCGCGGCTGTTCGGTCGCGGCGATCATGCCTTCGGTGGAGATGTAGCCGAGGGTGTCGGCGCCGATCGAGCGGCGCACGCCCTCGACCATATCGGCGTAGCTGTCTTCCGCGCCCGCACCGTTTGCGATCAGCTCGGCGCGCGAAGCGAAGTCGATGCCGTAGAAGCACGGCCACTTCACCGGCGGCGAGGCGATCCGCACGTGGATCTCCAATGCGCCTGCCTCACGCAGCATTCGAATCAACGCGCGCTGGGTGTTGCCGCGCACGATGGAGTCGTCGACCACGATGAGCCGCTTGCCGCGGATCACCTCGCGCAGCGGATTCAACTTGAGTCGAATGCCCAGCTGGCGAATGGTCTGGCTCGGTTGGATGAAGGTGCGCCCCACGTAGGCGTTCTTCATCAGGCCCTGCCCGTAGGGCACGCCGGAACCCTGGGCGTAACCGACCGCGGCCGGAGTGCCGGATTCCGGAACCGGGATCACCAGGTCGGCCTCGACGGGATGCTCCTTGGCGAGCAGCCGTCCGATCTCCACCCGGGTGGCGTGCACCGAACGACCGGAGATGGTGCTGTCCGGCCTGGCCAGGTAAACGAATTCGAAGACACAGCCCTTGGGCTCCGGGTTGGCGAAGCGCATCGACCGGACACCCTCGGCGTCGATCGCCAGTAGTTCGCCCGGCTCGATCTCACGGACGAAGGCCGCGCCGACAATGTCGAGTGCGGCGGTTTCGCTGGCAACAACCCAGCCACGATCGAGCCTGCCGAGACACAGCGGACGCACACCGTGCGGGTCGCGCGCGGCGTACAGGGTGTGCTCGTCCATGAAGGTCAGGCAGAACGCGCCCTTCAGCGTCGGCAGCAGCTCCATTGCCGCCTGCTCGATGCTCGAGTCCGCCGCGGCGTGCGCGAGCAGCGCGGTCACCACATCGGAGTCCGAGGTCGCCGCGATCGGCGCCGGGCGGCCGCCGGACACGGTTGCGCCGCCGATCAGCCCGAGCTCCCTTGCCCGGCCTGCCAATTCGGAGGTATTGACCAGATTGCCGTTGTGGCCCAAGGCAAGTCCGGAACCGACGGCGGTGGTACGGAAGATCGGCTGGGCATTTTCCCAGGTGACGCCGCCGGTGGTGGAGTAGCGGCAGTGGCCGATGGCGATGTGACCCGGCATAGCGGCCAGGGTCTGCTCGTCGAACACCTGACTGACCAGCCCGAGATCCTTGAAGACCAGGATCTGCGAACCATCGGAAACGGCGATGCCCGCCGCCTCCTGGCCACGGTGCTGCAACGCATACAAGCCGTAGTAAGTGAGCTTGGCCACGTCTTCACTCGGCGCCCAGACTCCGAACACACCACACTCTTCGCGTGGCTCGTTCTCATCCTGATCCGGTGTGACGGCGGAGTTGATTTCAACAGGCATGCTGCTGTCGACCGGCAGTTCGGCGTTGGTCACCGTTTGCTCCCTGTTCGGGCGGGCTGGGGGCAATGGTCATTCTACGGGTGATTTTCCGTGCGCGATCACCGACGCCGCATCCGGGCAGCAATCGCCGCGGTAAGCTGCCCGATTCCGACCGGGTCAGCTGTTACCGTGCGACCCGTGACGACTACCGACAGTGCGGACACCGGTGGCGGGACAGCAGGGGGCGCAACGGGAGGGTCACCGCGGCGCCGCCGGCTTCGCATGGTGTTGCTGCCCGTCGCGGTCCTGACCCTGCTGACCACGCTGCTGGGCATCATGTACCTCGACTATGTCGTCGATCCGGAGCAGAACCTGCACGACTTCCCCATCGCGCTCGTCAACCAGGATGTCGGCGACACGATCGGTGCGCCTGGTCAGGAGAAGCGGGTCACTTTCGGCGACCAGGTGGCCGCCGGTCTGGAGCAGGCCGTGCCCGCCGACCGAATCGACCTGCGCGTGCTCGGCATCAACGAGGCGCAACTCCAGATGCAGAACGGCAAGGTCTACGGCGCCATCATCATTCCGAGCGATTTCAGCAAGCGGCTCGGCATTTTCGGCGTCGGCAGCGTGATTCCCGGCGATATCGAGCGCCCGATCATCACGCTGCAGACCAATCCGCGCACCGGCGCCTTCGCCACCGAGATCGTCAACCGCATCGGCGCCCAGGCGCTGCCGCAAGTGAACGCGCAGGTCGGCAAGCAGCTGACCGATCAGGTGCGGGCCCAGCTGGCCGGGCCGCCTGGTGGGCCACCGGCACCGGAACTGACCGGGGCCACCCGAATCGCGTTGGCGGATCCGCTACAGATCGTCGTCGAGCCGTTCCGGCCGTTGCCCAGCGGAACCGGCCAGGGTCTCACCGCCTTCTTCTTCGCCCTGCTGCTGCTCCTGGCCGGGCTGGTCGGCTCTATGACAATTCACACCATGGTCGATGCCGCGCTCGGCTTCGTGCCGACCGAGTACGGACCATGGTTTGTGCACTTCCCGCCGACGCCGATCTCGCGCTTCCACACGCTGCTGACCAAGTGGGGGGTGATGGTGCTGACGGCGACTATCGTCGCGGCGATCTACCTCGTCGTCGCGCACGCACTCGGCATGCCGATCGACCATCCGCTCGGTCTGTTCCTCTACAGCGCGTTCGCGATCATCGCCGTCGGTATCACCGGCCTCTCGGTGCTCGCCGCGATCGGCTCCGCGGGCCTGCTGGTGAACCTGATCCTGTTCATCGTCCTCGGCCTGCCCTCCTCGGGCGGCACGGTGCCGATCGAGGCCACCCCGAAGTACTTCGGCTGGCTGGCCGAATTCGAGCCGATGCATCAGGTCTTCCTCGGCGTCCGCGCCATCCTCTACTTCGACGGAAACTATGACGCGGGTCTGGCCCGTGGTTTCTGGATGGTCGTGCTCGGGCTCGCGCTCGGCTTGGTCTTCGGCGCGATCATCACCCGTTATTACGACCGCGAGGGCCTGCACCGCGGCGCGGCCGCCCCCGCTGCCGGCTGATCGGCCGGACACCGCGTCCGGACCGATGCGACCGCACACGGGAATGCGCTGCTCAACCGGTCGGCAGGCGCGGGGGCCGACGACTGATGCTCGTCAGTCCGTGACCAGCCGAGTGACCGGCAGCCAGTGCGCGACCTCCGTGGCCCGGCTCCCGGACGCGGTCACCACACCGACGTCCACCGCGCCGGCGAATTCGAGCAGGCCGGTGGCGAGCAGCAGCCAGGTGCGTGGATCGGTCTCGACGACATTCGGCGGCGTGCCCCTGGTGTGCCGCGGCCCTTCGATGCACTGCACCGCGACGAACGGCGGCACCCGCACCTCCACCGAATGCCCGGGCGCGGACGCGGCCAGTGCACGCACAGTCGTGCGAACCGCCGCGGCGAGCTCGGTCCGGGCCGGTGTCGGGGCGGATTCGTCCCGCAACCACTCGCTCACCGCCGCTACCGCCACCCGCAACGCCATCGGATCCACTGTCGACTTTCCCGCCACGGTGCCGAGAATACCGACGCGCACCGTCACCGAATGCCGAGCCGGGGCCAGACCGCACGGAACAAGCCCTGCCGCCGCCGACTCGGCACACACCGACGTCGAACAAATGCGTGCCGGCCCGCGCAATGACCCCCATCGCACGGCGCGAGTCCACCGGCACCGACCAGTCAGGGGTCGCACGGCGAGTCGCCGCTCGGTCAGCGCGTCGATCGATGAGCCCACCGAGCGGCAAGCCATGGGGCGAGCGCTCCGCCCGCGTTGACGGCCAGGTGCAGCAGGGCAGGAGCGGCGGCGCTGTCGGAGCGACGGCGGAGCAGGCCGAAGACGAGGCCACCGAGCGCGGTCGCGGCAACGGTCACCGGGACACTGTCGCCCGCGGCGCGGGCCGGGTGGATATGCCACAGGCCGAAGGTGCTCGCGCCGAGGAGAATTCCCGCTCGTGTGCCGAAGGTAGTGTCCAGCAACGGATCCAGGGTGCCGCGGAAGACCAGTTCCTCGCTGTAGACCGTGCCGATCGGGATATGCACGGCGATCCACTCCGCGGGCGTGACATCCGGGCCACGATCGGCGAACTCGCGCAGCCGGCTCCGCACACCCGGAACAGCCACGGCCGCACCGTAGCCCGCGACAACAACGGCCGCCGACGCCAGCCCATAGCGCAGTCCACGAACCGACCACCAGTTCGCCCTGCTACCGAACACCAGCGCATACCCGGTGGCGAATCCCGCATTGGCAGCGGTCCTGCCGCGCACATCGAGACCGAGACGCGGCAGCAGCCCATTGCTCCACAGCAGCGCAGTGGCAATAGCAGCAGCACTCTTCGCGACCCCGCCGCCGTCACTCACTTGGTCTCCCGCTCGTAGTCCTCGGCGGCCTCGAGTTGCCCGCGGATCTTGTCGGAGAGCTCCGCGGTCCAATCCGGCGGCTGCGCCACGGCTACCCAGCCATCGAGTACCAGACTGCCGTAGCGATGACCGTGCCCATCGGTGACGCCCTGAGCATTGGTGAGGTCGGCGGCAACCTGCCAGAAGGTGACGAAGGGCCACCAGCGCATCTGCGAGGAGACATCGGAGCCGCGCGGCTCCGAGAGCCAATCCGGTTGGGACAGGATCAGATCGGGCGACCACCAGACGATCGGGTCGGAAGCGTGTTGCAGATACGCGATGCGTGGTGACCGCCATTCGGGACCCGGTCTGACGAGATCGGCACTGTCGCTGGCGAATCGGACGACGAGGCCATCCGCGTACACCGGCTGCACCTCCCGGGACCCGGGGTCGCGCCGCGAAACGAACTGCTGCCACAGCCGATTGGAGTTCGGCGGACCCACCCACAGCGCGCCGTCGATCTTTGCTCGCAGGTCCGCGAGCCCATCGAAGGCCGCCTCCGAACCCTGCGAACCCAGGCTCTCCCCGTACACGAGCAGCTTCGGCCGAGACTCCGGCGGCCGTGCCTTCCAATGCTGGTACACCGCATCGAAGAGCCGCTTGCCCGCGTCCATGGCCTTGCTGCGGTCGGCGAGGAACGACAGCACACTGGGCAGGTACGAGTACTGCGAGGCAACGATCGCGGTGTCGCCGCCGTACATGTACTCGATGGCACCGGTCGCCATCGAATTCACCCAGCCGGTGCCGGTGGTGGTGACCACCACGATCACCTTCCTGTCGAAGGCACCGGTGCGCTCCAGCTCGGATACCGCGAGTTGCGCCTGCGCCTCGCCGTCGGCCGCCGACTCCAAGCCCACATAGGCCCTGATCGGCTCGCGGGCCTGCCGACCAGTGACCGCCGTGATCCGACGGGCGGAGGGACCGTGCGAAACGAACCACCGACCCTCGAAACCCAGCGAGTCCCATTTCGCCAATGACGCCGGGCTGCCGGACCGCTCGGGTTGAGACGGCGGCACCGCGTTGGGGGAGGTGTAATCGTTGCGCACGCTGAAGGCCGAGTTGGCCACGGCGAAGAAAGCGCGCGAGGCCACGCCGTTGAAGATTGTGACGACCAGCAGTACCAGCACCAGGAACCCGGCGGTCGGCGCGAGCTCGCGCGGCACCCGCACCCAGCGATTGAGCTGGCGGGCCAGGAAGAGGATGATCTCGCGCAGCGTCCGGTAGACGGCGACCACCGCCGCGCCGACGGCCACGCTGAGCAGTCCGGTGCGCAGGTAGGCGGGGGTGGTGGTGCCCTCCATGTCCATCAGCGTGGTGATCTCCCGCTGCCAGCGCGCCGACTGCACGAGCATCAGGCCCGCGCTCAGTGCGGCGGTCAGCAGGATGGCGGATTTCACCGCGTAGCGCACCCAGGTCGGCGGTGCGGGAAGGGTGACTCGCGGTCGAATCCACACCCGGAACACCCACTCCAGCAGGCAGCCGAGGCCGTAGCCGAGCGCGGCATTGACACCGCTGATCAGGCCCTGGAACAGCCAGTCGCGCGGGACGAGCGAAGGCGTCACCGACAGCGCGAAGAACACCGTCGCAACGATCAGCCCCACATAGTTCAGGTCGATGATGTCCTCGGCGCGCCGCACGACAACGACGCCACGCGTACGCAGCTTCGTCAGGGTCGTAACGGTCTCGAGCACGATCGGCTCAGCGTGACGGCACGCTGCGACGGTCGGGCACGGGTGGCATCGGCGGGTCCGAAACGATCATCACCCGACCAGTATGCTGTGTTGGTTTTCGCAGCGCCTGCGGCGCTGCGTGTTCGCGGCTGTGTTTGTTTTGCAGCGCCTGCGGCGCTGCGTGTTCGCGGCTGTGTTTGTTTTGCAGCGCCTGCGGCGCTGCGTGTTCGCGGCCCCGAAGGCTCGCGTCCGAGCGGCCGAGACTCGCGACTTCGTCGCATGCGCTTCGGCCACTCGGACGCGAGCCGGCCGCGAACGGTCGCTCGTAAAACTCGCTCCGTGGTCGCTCGGTATGTCGGGAGAAGTGGGCCCGATCAACTAATTGCCCTGGTGGGCAAGAGATTAAGGACCGCGCGGCAATTACCCATTTCGCTCGAGTAGTTGTACCCGGTCGCCCAGGCGACCGGGCCAGCAGACTCAGTACCCATGAGCACCTCCAACGCACAGCCGAAGACCACCTCGGCATTCCTCGCGCAAGCCGCGATCGCGTTCGGCGTCAGCTTCTTCGGGACCGGCGTCGGCATCTGCTATCTCCCACTGGACATCTCACAGCGCGGCTTTCTGGCCATGTCGGTCCTGTTCCTGGTGTCGAGCACCTTCACCCTGGCGAAGGTGGTTCGCGACCAACAGGAAACCGCGAGTGTGCGCAGGCGCATCGACGAGGCGCGGATGGAAAAACTGATCGCGGAGCACGATCCGTTCAAGTCCGTCGCCTGACGGCGCTCACCTGAGCGGGCCCGGCACACGAGGGGTCCAGGTCCGCCCAGGTGGTGCGTTTACTTGAGCTGACGCTCGCGGATGGCCGACAACTCCAGGTAGTTCCGGATCCGATCCGACAGCTCCGCCGACCACCCCGGCGGCTGTGCGATCGCGGCCCAGCCGTCCAGCACCAGCGTGCCGTAGCGGTGCCCGTGCCCGTCGGTAACGCCTTGGGCGTTGGGCAGATCCGCGGCGACCTGCCAGAACGTGACGATCGGATACCAGGCCATCGTCGCGGACACATCCGGCCCACGCGGTTCCCGCAGCCAATCGGGTTCGGTGAACAGCAGGTCGGGCGTCCACCAGATCACCGGGTCCGAGGCATGCTGCAGGTAGGCGATGCGTGGCGAAAGCCAGGTGTCCGACGGCTTCGCCAGATCGCCGCGATCGTTGGCGAAGCGCACCACCAGCCCGTCGGCATAGGTCGGCAGAATCTCGGGCGCACCTGGATCCCGGCGTGTGGTGAGCTCACTCCACAGACGATTCGAGTTCGGCGGCCCGACCCACAGCACCCCGTCGGCCCTCGCACGGATATCCGCCAGGCCGGTGAAAGCGCCCTCCGAACCCTGGGAGCCGAGACTCTCGCCATAGACGAGCAGCTTCGGCCTTGCGTCCACGGGCCGCGCCGACCAATGCTCGTAAACCTTGTCGAACACCAGCTTTCCGGCCTGTGTCGCCTTCTCCTTGTCCGACAGGAACGACAGCACACTCGGCAGATACGAATACTGACTCGCGACGATCGCGGTGTCGCCGCCGTACATCATCTCGACGGATTCGGCGCTGGTCGAGTCGACCCATCCGGTGCCCGTTGTGGTCACCACAACGATCACCTTGCGGTCGAACGCGCCGGTGCGCTCCAGCTCGGCCACCGCGAGTTCCGCCTGCGCCTGCGGCCCGTCGGCCGACTCCAGTCCGGTGTACACCCGAATCGGCTCGCGGGCGGGCTTGCCGGTGATCTGACTGATGGTGGCGGCGTCCGGACCATAGGAAACAAACCAGCGCCCCTCCGAGCCGAGCGTCTCCCATGCCGCCAGTGAGGCCGGGCTGCCGGACCGCTCCGGCCCCTGCGGCTGCACGGCATTCGGCGAGGTGTGGCCGTTGCGCACACTGAATGCCGAATTCGCCACGTTGAAAAAGGCTTTGGACAGCACACCGTTGAAGAGCAGGATCGCCGCAAACGCGACGAGCACGAAGCCGACGGGCAGCGCCGCCCGGCGTGGGATGCGCACCCACTTGGTCAGCTCGGTCGCAACCCACCGAACCAGCCACCGGACGCCTCGAAATGCCCCGATGGCGATCGCACCCACCAGGGCACTCAACGCGCCGGTGCGCAGGAACCCCGAGGTGGTGATCGGATCCATACCCATCAGTGCGGTGATCTCGCGCTGCCACCGCGCCGACTGCACGAGCATCTGGACAGCGACGAGAACGCAGGCCACCACGATCGCGACCTTGACCGCGCCGGGCAGCCAGTTCGGCTGTTTCTCCAGCACGTGCGTCACCGCGGCGGGCAAGTGCACGCTGGGCCGAATCCACCTGCGGTACACCCATTCCAGCACGCAGCCGACCCCATAGCCGATGGCCGCGTTGATGCCGCTGACCAACCCTTCGAACAGCCAATCGCGCGGCAGCAGTGACGGAGTCAACGACCAGGCGAAGAAGACCGTGGCAACGACGAGCCCGGCGTAGTTGGGATGGAAGAACCGCTCGACGGCGCCGACAATCGTGCCAACGCCGTCGCGTAGACGTACTGAGACTGCTCGAGCCCCAGCCCCGGTCAAATGGCGCTGGCTCCGAACAGCTTCGGCAGCGTGCCCTCGTGCGCGGCGCGCAATTCGTCCATGGGGATGCTGAACTGGCCCTGGACCTCGACGGAATCAGCGCCTTGGTCGACAACGCCGATGCGCACCCACGGCAGCTCCCGCGCGGTGCACATCTTGGTGAAGCGGGTCTCCTCCGAACGCGGCACCGCGACAAGCACCCGGCCCGTCGACTCGGAGAACAGCGTCACGAACGGGTCCGCGCCCTCGGGAAGCAGGATGCGGCAACCGGTTTCGCCGGCCAGCGCAGCCTCGACGACAGCCTGGATCAGACCGCCCTCGGACAGGTCGTGCGCGGCGCTGATCATGCCGTCGCGCGAACCCGAGGTCAGCACCTCGGCGAGCAGCTGCTCGCGGGCGAAGTCGACCTTGGGCGGCACGCCACCGAGGTGGTCGTGGGCGACCTGGGACCAGATGGACCCGCCGAACTCGTCGTGGGTCTCGCCGAGCAGGATCAGCGTCTCGCCCGGCTCCAGGCCGAGGCCGGTCGGGATGCGACGGTGCACA
Organism: Nocardia sp. NBC_00403; assembly: GCF_036046055.1. NCBI lineage: Bacteria > Bacillati > Actinomycetota > Actinomycetes > Mycobacteriales > Nocardiaceae > Nocardia > Nocardia sp. NBC_00403. The sequence continues at coordinate 1,868,735 of NZ_CP107939.1, read as the reverse complement.
TCATCGATGACACCGAGCACGCCGACAACCGGGGTCGGCAGGATGGCGTCCTGGCCGGTTTGGTTGTAGAAGCTGACGTTGCCGCCGGTCACCGGAATGCCGAGCGCGACACAACCGTCCGCGAGACCGCGCACGGCCTGCTGGAACTGCCACATCACACCGGGATCCTCGGGAGAACCGAAGTTGAGGCAGTTGGTGACGGCCTTCGGTGTCGCGCCGGTGGTCGCCACATTGCGGAAGGCCTCGGCCAGCGCCAGCTGCGCGCCGGTGTAAGGGTCGAGCTTGGTGTAGCGCCCCGACGCGTCGGTGGCCAGCGCGATACCGCGGCCGGTCTGCTCGTCGATGCGGATAACGCCCGCGTCGGCGTGCTCGGCGAGCACGGTGTTGCCGCGCACGTAACGGTCGTACTGCTCGGTGATCCACTTGCGGCTGCACAACTGCGGGCTGGAAATCATCTGCAGCAGCGTGTCGCGCAGCTCGTCCGGGGTCTTCGGGCGGGTCAGCTTGTCGGTGCTGTCGGCGATGAGCGCGTCCTGCTCGTCGGGGCGCTGGACCGGGCGCTCGTAGACCGGGCCCTGGTGGGCGACGGTGCGCGGCGGCACGTCGACAACGGTCTCGCCGTGCCAGCTGATGACCAGCCGATCGCCGTCGGTGACCTCACCGATCACCGTCGCGAGCACGTCCCACTTGTGGCAGACGGCCATGAAGGCGTCGACATTCTCCGGCGTCACGACCGCGCACATGCGCTCCTGCGATTCGCTGGAGAGCACCTCGGCCGGGGTCATGCCCTTGGCGCGCAGCGGCACCTTGGTCAGGTCGATGTGCATACCGCCGTCGCCCGCCGCGGCCAGTTCCGAAGTGGCGCAGGACAACCCGGCGCCGCCGAGGTCCTGGATACCGACGACCAACTTGGCGGCGTACAGCTCGAGACAGCACTCGATGAGCACCTTCTCGGTGAACGGGTCGCCGACCTGCACGCTCGGCAGCTTCTTGCGGCCGGCGCCGGATTCGTCACCGGAGAAGGTGTCCGAGGCGAGCACCGAAACGCCGCCGATGCCGTCGAGCCCGGTGCGCGCACCGAACAGGATGATCTTGTTGCCGGTGCCGGACGCGAACGCCAGATGCAGGTCCTCGACCCGCATTACGCCCGCGCACAGCGCGTTGACCAGCGGGTTGCCCTGGTAGGAGGCATCGAAGACGGTCTCGCCGCCGATATTCGGCAGGCCGAGGGAATTGCCGTAACCACCGACACCGCGCACCACACCGTCGACAACACGGCGGGTGTCGGCCGCGTCCGCCGCGCCGAAGCGCAGCTGGTCCATCACTGCGATGGGCCGGGCACCCATGGCCATGATGTCGCGCACGATGCCGCCGACGCCGGTGGCCGCGCCCTGGTAGGGCTCGACATAGGAGGGATGGTTGTGGCTTTCCACCTTGAAGGTGACCGCCCAGCCGTCGCCGACGTCGACGACGCCGGCGTTCTCACCGATGCCCGCGAGCATGGAGGCCCGCATTTCGTCGGTGGTGGTCTCACCGAAGTAACGCAGATGCACCTTCGAGGACTTGTAGGAGCAGTGCTCGCTCCACATCACCGAGTACATCGCCAGTTCGGCGTCGGTCGGCCGGCGGCCGAGGATCTCCTTGATCCGCGCGTACTCGTCATCTTTCAGACCTAGTTCTTTATAGGGCTGCGAGATATCCGGAGTTGCTGCGGCTGCGCTGACGGTGTCGACCTGCGGAGTCACGGAGTACCAGGGTCCTTTCGGGCCGGAGCGCGAAGCTGGGGATTCGCCTCGAAGTTTAGCTGTGGCCCCCGAGGGACAGTGGGCCGCATCGCACCCGCCGCCCGGTTAGCCGGTTTTGCGCACCGATACCGGACGGTTACGCCGCCGAATCCCGTTGGCGGAATGTGACGCAAGACATGGTGTAGACCGCGGCCAATGGCTCGGTCGGCACACATCGCCCGACATCGCAACCGCTACGCTTTGGCGGTGAGCGATAGATCGGGGATTGCGGAACCGGCTGAGCAGCCCGTCACCTCGGAGCATGTGCGCCCGGAATCCGCAGCGACCGACCCGGTGTTGTCGCGACCCCCGATGTCGAACCGGCAGCTGCGCCGGCTGATCGGCGCCGTCGCCCTTTTCGTCGTTTCCGCCGCCGTCTCGCTGCTCGTGCACTGGTGGAGCGGCTATATCGATCTACAGGTGTATCGCACCGGCGCTCGGGTCTGGCTGGACGACGGCGAGCTGTACGGGCCGATGCCGCCGGTGATGGGGATCGGGCTGCCGTTCACCTACCCTCCGCTCTCCGCGCTGTTCTTCGCGCCATTGGCACTGATGCCGCTGCTGCTGGCCGAGGTGCTGGTCCTCGCCACATCCGTGCTCAGCCTCGGCATCACGCTGTGGCTTGTGCTCGCGCGCTTGCGCCCGGAACTGGACCGGATGGTCGTCCTCCCGCTGGTCATCACCGCGGTCGCACTGCTGCAATTGCTGGAACCGCTGCGCCAGACCTTCGGGTTCGGGCAGATCAACCTGGTGCTGATGGCGGCGATCACGATGGATTGCCTGGTGCGCAAACCGTTCTGGCCGCGCGGCATGCTGATCGGCATCGCGGTGTCGGTGAAGCTTATCCCGGCCGGCTACCTCCTGTATTTCCTGCTGCGCAAGGACTGGAAGGCGGCGGGCACCCTGGTGGTGTCGGCGATCGCGGCGGTCGGGCTCGGATTCCTGCTGTTTCCCGGCGATTCGGTCGAGTACTGGTTCAACACACTGGCCGACACCGGACGGATCGGGCCGCCGTACTACGCGGGCAACCAGTCGCTCAAGGGCATGGCCTTCCGGCTCGGCGTCTCCGATTCGCTGGCGACCCTGATCTGGATCACGCTGTCGCTGGTGGCGCTCGGGCTCGCCGCGATCTGGATGCGCAGGCTCATCGAGGCGGGCTCGAACGTGGCCGCGCTGATGGTCAACGCGGCCGCGGTCCTGCTCGTCTCCCCCGTCTCCTGGTCGCATCACTGGGTCTGGATCGCACCGGCACTTGTTGTCGCCGCCGACGCCATCGAGCGCGGCAGGCGCAATCGGTGGTTCATCGGCACCGTCGCCGCAGGCACGGTGATGTTCGCGATCGGCCCGCAGTGGCTGCTGCCACACCAGCACGATCGCGAGCTCGGCTGGGCCTGGTGGCAACAGCTCATCGGCAGCGCCTATGTGCTCGCCACCCTCGCGATATTCGTTGTCGCCGTTGTCAATTACCGCCCGGCCGGAGCGGGTGTCAGGAAGGCCGCAAGCGCCGCGGCGTAGGCCACAACATCGGCAGCGCCCATCAGCTCGCGAGCCGAATGCATAGCAAGCTGCGGTGCGCCGACATCGACGGTCGACATGCCGGTGCGCGCGGCCGTCATGGGGCCGATGGTCGAACCGCACGGCAGATCGGCGCGATGCACGTAGCGCTGCAACGGCACCTGCGCCTGGGCACAGGCCAGCGCGAACGCACCCGCACCCGCCGCATCGGTGGCGTAGCGCAGGTTCTGGTTGACCTTGAGCACCGGGCCGCCGTTCACCTCGATCCGGTGCGCCGGCTCGTGCCGGTCCGGATAGTTGGGGTGTGTCGCGTGCGCCATATCGCCGGAGGCACACACGGATCCGGCCAGCGCGGCCAAATATTCGGCGCGGCCGCCACCTCGGGCCAGCACGATGCGCTCCAGCACGGTCGGCAGCAGATCCGATTGCGCACCCCGATCGGACTGGCTGCCGACTTCCTCGTGATCGAACATCGCCAGCACCGGAATGGCGGCCCCCGGTTCGGCGACCGCGGCCAGGAACGCATGCAGCCCCGCGTAGCAGGTGCCCTGGTTGTCCAACCTGGGCGCGCTGACCAGATCGAAGTCGCGCCCGACCAACTTGCTCGGCGTCAGGTCGTGGGTCATCAGTTCCCAGCCGAGGATCTCGTACGGGTCGACCTCGGCGTGCTCGGCGACGAAAGCGAGGAACGAGCGCGGTGCGGACCCGACACCCCAGATCGCGTTGACGTGGCGCTGCGGATCCAGCGTGACGCCGCGCCGATCCTCGGACAGATGGATCGCCAGCTGCGGCACTCGCAGGATCGGCTCATCGATCCGAATCAGTTGGTCGCGCACCACATTTCCGTCGCGCACGCTCAGCCGACCCGAGATGCCGAGCTCGCGATCGAGCCACGAATTCAGCAGCGCACCGCCGTAGGGCTCGAGCCCGACCAGCTGCCAGCCCGCAACGGCGAGGTCCGGATGTTGCTTCACCCGCAGATTCGGACTGTCGGTATGCGCACCGACGACACGGAAGGGCATGTCGCCGGAGGAGTCCGCGGTCGCCCAGGCGATCAGCGAACCACCGCGAATCACGTAGTGCCTGCTCGGCCCGTCCGACGGCCACGACGCCGACTCCTCGAGCGGGGTGAAGCCGTTGGCCTCCAGCGCACGGGCGGCCGTACGGCACACATGGAACGACGAGGGCGACTCGTCGATGAACGCACACAATCCGGCGGCGGTGGCATCGGTACTGGAAACGGGCATGCCTGTGATCCTAGGCAGCCCTCACCGCGCCGCCGGTTCGCCGACCCGGTCGACGATCTCCTGGACCTGTTCCTGCGCCTTGACCGGATCGTTGATCCAGGTCCGGTAGAAGTCGAGCGGGCAGTCCGCGAGTCCGTGCGCGTGCGCGTCTCTTGTCGTGCCGCGATGCAGCAGGCTGTGCGGGCCGAACTGGTTGCGGTCGAAGTACCGCGTCTCGCGCACCGTCCGGACCGAAAGTCGCGCGGTGCGCACCTCGTTCGGCTCCGACCCGCACTGCGCGAGCGCCCGGCCCTCGGCGTCGATGATCGCGGAATGGCCGCAGTAGGAATGCACTCCGTCGAAGCCGGCGGCGCCGCCGACCACGACGTAGGCACGGTTGGCCCATGCCATCGCCTTGGCCATGGCGAGCTGCTGTTCGGCGGCGCACCCGCGCAGGCTCTGGCAGTGCACCACGAGCTCGGCGCCTTTCATCACGCAGTCGCGCCACACCTCGGGATAGTTGCCGTCCTCGCCGATGATCAGGGAAATCTGTATGCCCTTCGGGCCCTCGCAGACATAGGTCGTATCACCCGGGTAGCAGGCTTCGCCTTCGGCCGCGGGTGCGATCTTGCGGTAACGCTGCACAATCTCGCCGTGGTCGTTGATCAGCACGGCGGTGTTGTACGGGGCGCGCAGCGGGTGTTCCTCATGCCGCTCGCCCGCGATCGAGACCACGCCCCACACCCCGTTGCGGCGGCACGCCTCGGCAAGGACCTCCGTCTCGTCGCCGGGGATCACCGCGGCGGTGGAGTACAGCTCGGTCTCGTCGTACATCACGCCCATGGCCGAATACTCCGGCAGCACAATCAGATCCAGATCGCGATGACCCCGCCTCAGACCATCGATCAGATGACCGATCCGGTAGCAGTTCGCCAGCACTTCGGCACGTGTGTGCAAGCGCGGCATCATGTGGTTGATGACGGCCACATACACCGCATCGGGGTTCGACACAACCGCTTCGTAGCCCATCTTCGCTCCTGACGATCGACCAAACTAATTCTGTTTGGAAACATAACCGAAGGAACGGCATTCTGTGCACTTACTGCCGATGAACCGGACTTTCGAGACATTCATCGGATGATTTGCCCGAGCGACATGCACGCCGGAGATTTCATCGGATGATTTACATTCGCAGCAATTCGTCGAACACCGTGTTACCGAAATCCGGACCGTCGAAAGTCAGGTCGCGGAAACGAGTTCGAGCAGCCGCATCAGTTCGGCGTAACGGCGCGCACCCATCCTGGTCCGCAGCTGCTGCTCCGCACGCGCCTCCTCGGCCTGCACCGACTCGACCAACTCGACGCCGAGCCTGCTCAGCCCGATCAGAATCCGCCGCCGATCACCCTCCGCGGCCAGCCGGAAGATCAGCCCGCGTTCCGCGAGAAAGTCCGCATGCCTGGTCGCCGACGACGGCGCCAGCTGCGATCTGATCGCCAATTCGCTCATCGTGATGCCCGCCTCATTGGACAGATTCGACAGCATCGACCACTGATCGGCCGATAGTTGCCTGGCACACAGTGCATCGTCGAGGTGACTCAGCCAACGGCGTTCCGCAGCACGCAGCGCACCATGCAGCGTGGAATATCCGCCTACAATGGTCGTCATTATTTCCTGCCTGCCCTGAATTTCGCCCGAACGAGAAGAAGAGTACCGAATGTCAGCGTTCGGCGAGAGCCAAGACGGGACGATCGAGATCCTCAACATCGTTCCGACGCAAGGTCCCGGCGGTATCGTCGCCGCCTCGTGTGACGCGGCAATTTCGCTTGCCGTCGATGAAATCAACGGCAGCACCGGAATTCTGGGACGCGAAATTCGTACCACGAATATCGTTGGACAAACGCACACCCGACGGCCGCGCCCGCATGGCCCGCTACCGCAACCTGCACGGCAGCTTCGCCCCGGCACCGACCAGCTTCAGCAACCCCAGCTACGAGGCCATCCACACCTCGAGCGCGCTCGCATCGACGGTGGGCTCACTCGCTGTACCCGATATCCACGCCGCACTCGAAAACGGCGTCCTACTCGAAACCCCGTGCGGCACTAGAGGTTTCCTCGGCAATCAGGCAATCCAGCACGGCTACATCGCCCGCGCCGACGGCATCGACTTCGACGTAGTCGACCGCATCACTTAAGTGAGCGATCGTGACATTCCCGCCCGACCCGCGTACATCCACCGATGTCGCAAGCATCCCACCAACGCGCCCCTCGGTACGATGACACCTTCCGAGCGAAGCGAGACCCAGCACCAGAGTTCGCGGCGCATCCCACCCCCACAGCCGCCGAAGCGCCTAAACCAAAGTCGCAAGCTCAACAACCAACGCCCCCACCCGACACGACGACACCTTCCGAGCGAAGCGACACCGAGCACCAGAGTTCGCGGCGCATCCCACCCCCACAGCCGCCGAAGCGCCTAAACCAAAGTCGCAAGCTCAACAACCAACGCCCCCACCCGACACGACGACACCTTCCGAGCGAAGCGACACCGAGCACCAGAGTTCGCGGCGCATCCACCCCCACAGCCGCCCAAGCGCCTAAACCAAAGTCGCAAGCTCAACAACCAACGCCCCCACTCGGCACGATGATGTCTTCCGAGCGCAGCGAGACCGAGCACTAGAGTTCGCGGCCCGTCTCGCTTCCGAGCCGTCGAAGCGCATGCGCCGCAGGCGCGAGTCTCGACGGCTCGGAAGCGAGACCAAGGGGGCCGCGAACACGCAGCGCCGCAGGCGCTGCCAAAAACACAGCCAAAACTACACAGCGACCAGGGTGTCCAGAACCGAAAGGAAGAGACCAAGGCCGTCGTCGCTCGGGCCCGTCAAGGGCTCGGTGGCGTGCTCGGGGTGGGGCATCAGGCCGACAACGCGGCCGTTGGCCGAGGCGATGCCCGCGATGCCGCGCTGCGAGCCGTTCGGGTTGGCGCCCGCGTAGCGGAATACCACCCGGCCTTCGCCCTCGAGCTCGTCGAGCACGGCGGTGGACGCCTGGAAGCGACCCTCACCGGACTTCAGCGGGACGAGGATCTGCGCGCCTACCTCGTACCGTGAGGTCCACGCGGTATCAGCCGATTCCACGCGCAGCCATTCGTCGCGGCAGATGAAATGCAGGCCCTCGTTGCGGGTCAGCGCGCCGGGCAGCAGGCCGGCCTCGCACAGCACCTGGAAGCCGTTGCAGATGCCGAGCACCGGCAGGCCGCGGCCCGCGGCGCGGATGACCTCCCCCATCACCGGCGCGAACCGGGCGATGGCGCCCGCACGCAGGTAGTCGCCGTAGGAGAAGCCGCCCGGCACGACGACCGCGTCGACCTGCTTCAGATCGGCGTCGGCGTGCCACAGGCTGACCGCTTCCGCGCCTGCCAGCCGCACCGCACGCGCCGCGTCGACGTCGTCGAGCGTGCCGGGAAACGTGATGACCCCGATGCGCGCAGTCATGAGACGCGGACGACCTTCCATTCCTCGATCACGGTGTTGGCGAGCAGCGCCTCAGCGATCTGTTCGAGCTCCGCATCGCTGACACTGTCGTCGATGTCGAGTTCGAATCGCTTGCCCTGCCGGACATCCGAGACTCCGGCGAATCCCAGACGCGGGAGCGCGCCGACGATTGCCTGCCCCTGCGGATCCAGGATCTCGGCCTTCGGCATCACCTCGACCACGACTCGTGCCACGCGTTGCTCCTCAGGTGGTATTGGGGTGTTACCTGTGCAGCGTAGTTGTCCGAGCCGTCCGAGCCGCCTTCGGGGTCGGCTCGGAATCGACAGGGTGCCAATAGCCAACCGGCTGGGTGCCAAATAGCCTTGCCACATGCGTATAGCCCACTTCGGCCATTCCTGCATTCTCGTCGAACTGCACGGCAAGAAGGTGCTGTTCGATCCCGGTACCTTCGCGCACGGCTTCGAAGGCATCACCGGACTCGACGCGATCGCCGTCACCCATCAGCACCCCGATCACATCGATCCACTGCGGATCGACGCCCTGATCGAGGCCAATCCCGGCGCCCGGCTGCTTGCCGATCCGCAGACTGCGAAGCAACGCGGCGCACCGTGGGAAGCGGTGCACGCAGGCAACGTGCTGACGCTCGGTGGCCTGCAGATCACCGGTGGCGGTGGCAGGCACGCGGTGATCCACCCGGAAATCCCGGTGATCGACAACACCGTGTTCCAGCTCGGCACGGCCGAGGACCCCGCACAGCTCGTTCATCCCGGCGACTCGCTGTGGGTGCCGCCGGTGCCGGTCGGTGTGCTCGCCCTGCCTGCCGTCGCGCCGTGGATGCGGATCAGCGAGGCCGTCGACTACCTGCGTGCGGTCGGTCCACGCACCGCCTTCCCCATCCACTACGGCATTGTCGTGCCCGAAGCGCAGGGCATCTTCTTCGGCAGGTTTGCCGAAATGCGACCCGCAGATACCGAATTCAGGGTGATCCAGCCCGAGGACACCGCCGAGCTGTAGGTCTCTACGCCAGCTCGGCGTAGCTGGTCAGGAACAGGGTTTCGGCCAAGGCCAGGTGCTCGATCTCGCTGGGGTCCACGCTCTCGTTGGGGGCGTGGATCAGGCATTTCGGTTCCTCGACGCCGAGCAGCATGATCTCGGCGTCCGGGTAGGTGTCGGCGAAGACATTGCACAGCGGGATGGAGCCGCCCTGGCCCTGCGTGGTCGCAGGCCGGCCATAGGAGGCAGCGAGCGCGGCCTCCATCGCGACGCGGGCCGGTCCACCGCTGCCGGATTTGAAGGGTGCGCCGGTGGCCTCGGCTTCCAGGGTCAGCTTCGCCTGCCACGGCGTGTTCGCGTGCAGGTGCGCGGTGAGCGCTTTCCATGCCTGCTCCGGGTCGGTGCCCGGTGGGATACGCAGGTTGAGCCTGGCCCGCGCCGAAGGCTGGATGGATGCCGACGAGCCGACCACGGGTGGCGCATCGATGCCGAGCACCGTCAAAGCCGGTCGCGCCCAGAGCATATCGGCGACGGTGCCGTCCCCGGTCAGTTCGACCCCGCCGAGCACGCCTGCGTCCGCGCGGAACTGCTCCTGCGGATACTGCACGCCGGTCCACCGCTGGTCGTTCGACAGACCGGACACGGTGGTGTTGCCGTGCGCGTCACGCAACGAGGCCAGCAGCTGGATCAACGCGGCGAGCGCATCGGGAGCCGGTCCGCCGAACATGCCGGAATGCACAGGGCCCGCAAGGGTTTCGATCGTGACAACCACATTCACATTGCCGCGCAGCGTTTCGGTGAGGGTCGGCACGCCGACGGCGAAGTTACCGCAGTCGCCGACCAGGATCGCGTCGGCGCGCAACAGCTCCGGGTTGGCCTCGACGAACCGCTCCAGCCCGCCGGTGCCCTGTTCCTCGGAACCCTCTGCCACCAGTGTGATGCCGAGCGGCACCTCCGAACCGAGCGCCCGCAGCGCGGTGAGGTGCATGACGATATTGCCCTTGCAGTCGGCGCTGCCGCGGCCGTACCAGCGCCCGTCTTTCTCGGTCAGCTCCCAGACCGGGGTGCGCCATGCGGCGTCGTCCAACGGCGGCTGGACGTCGTAGTGGCAGTACAGCAATACCGTCGGCGCGCCAGCTGGCGCGGGGCGCGAGGCGATGACAGCTTTGCTGCCGTCGGGGGTTTCGTGCAGACCGACCTTGGTCAGCCCGGTCGCGGCGAACGCATCCGCCACCCACTGGGCGGTCCGGTGACATTCCGCCGGCGGGAATTGCCGGGCATCGGCCACCGACTTGAACGAAACCAGCTGGGTGAGATCGGTTTTCGCCTGCGGCATCAGAGCCGCGACCCGCTTGCGCAGTTCGGCTGTACGGGGTTCGTCGGAAGTCATGCCAGCGCCTCACTTGGTTGTGTTGTCGACCTTCATATCCTGTACGTGCGCCAGGTATGCACCGAGATGATCGGTCGGGGCGACGGCGAATTCACCCGACCGATCGGTCTGTGTCGCACCGGTCAGAACACCGAATAGCCGGTCGTCCTGGCGAAGGACGCCAGGGCGACCGCGCCCGCCACCGAATTGCCCTTCGCGTCCAGACCGGGCCCCCAGGCGACGACCGAACATTTGCCGGGCACGATGGACAGGATGCCGCCGCCGACACCGCTCTGGCACGGCAGACCGATCCGGTACGCGAATTCCCCTGCGGCATCGTAGGTCCCACACGTGGTCATGAGCGCGACGAGTTGCCTGGCATCGGCGCGGTGCAGCAGTCGGGAGCCGTCCTCGCGCAGCCCGTCCCGCGCGACGAGCAGACCGGCCTTGGCGAGCTGCTCGCAGGTGATGGCGATCGAGCACTGCCGGAAATAATGGTCGAGCGCCTGGTGCACCGGATTGATCATGTTGCCGAAACTGGCCATCAGATAGGCCATCGCCCGGTTGCGGTCTCCGGCGCCTTCCTCGGATTCGACCGTCACGCTGTCGACTTGCAGATCCGCAGCGCCGGTTTCCGCGCGCAGCAGGGCGTGCAGCGCCTCGAGGCCATTGCCGGTGTCGTGCAGTAATTGGTCGGCGACCACGATGGCACCGGGGTTGATGTACGGATTGCGCGGGATGCCGTTTTCCGCCTCCAGTTCGATGAGCAAGTTGAACGGCGTGCCGGACGGCTCGCGACCCACCCGCTGCCAAATCGGCGTTTCCTTCCTGCTGAGCACCAGAGCCAGCGCGAAGACCTTGGAAATACTCTCGATAGCGAAGGGCGTGTGCGCCTCCCCCACGCTGTAGACGTGCCCGTCGACGGTGGCAATGGTGAAGCCGAATTGCTTCGGATCGGCCTTCACAAGATCGGGAATGTAGTCGGCGACCTGGCCGGAACCGATGCTCGATTCTGTATCAGACATCACTTGCGTTATGACATGCCGATAGTCCATGGTGCGCATAGTAAACGATTGGCATCCATTATTGTTTCGATGAATATGCAGGTACAGCAATCAATTTCAAATCATCGACACTACTATCCGCAGCATGGCAAACATCAAGCGAGCCGCTACTCGGGAGGCTATTTCGATGTCCGACACCCCTGATCCCGACGACCTTTTCGCGATGCCCGGCCTCAGCAGGACCGCGCCGAAATCCGGGTTCCCGGCGCTGGAGCTCTTCCCCCAGGTCGCCTACGAAATCGTGCACGACGAACTCATGCTCGACGGTGTCTCCCGGATGAACCTGGCGACCTTCTGCACCACCTGGGTGGACGACCAGGCACGCAGGTTGATGGCCGAATCCCTGGACAAGAACATTGTCGACAAGGACGAGTACCCGCAGACGGCCGAACTGGAGCGCCGCTGTGTGCGGATGGTCGCCGACCTGTGGCACTCCCCCGATCCGGCGGGCACGCACGGCACCTCGACCACCGGCTCCAGCGAGGCCGCGATGCTCGGCGGCCTGGCCGCCAAGGTTCGCTGGCGGAAGCGGGGCGGCACCGGGACACCCAACTTCGTCTGCGGTCCGGTACAGGTGTGCTGGGAGAAGTTCGCCCGCTACTTCGACGTCGAAATTCGGCAGATCCCGCTGCGCGGTGATCGCCTGACCATGCATCCCGACGATGTGGCGGCCTACTGCGATGAGAACACCATCATGGTGGTGCCGACCTTCGGGCAGACCTTCACCGGGCTGTACGAGGATGTCGAGGGGATCGCCAAGGCTCTCGACCAGCTGCAGCGGGTCAGCGGCCTGAACATTCCCATTCATGTGGACGCCGCGAGCGGCGGGTTCCTCGCGCCGTTCACCGCACCGGATCTGATCTGGGACTTCCGGCTGCCCAGGGTGAAGTCGATCAACGCCTCCGGCCACAAGACCGGCCTGGCCCCGCTCGGCTCCGGTTGGGCGATCTGGCGCGAGGCCGCCGACCTGCCGCCGGAGCTGATCTTCAACGTCGACTACCTGGGCGGCAGTATGGCCACCTTCAACCTCAATTTCTCCCGCCCCGGCGGGCAGGTGATCACCCAGTACTACGAGTTCATCCGGCTCGGCCGCATCGGCTACACCCGGGTGCAGTCCCAGATCTACCACGTGGCAAAGCACTTGGCGGCAGGCCTGCGCGAACTCGGTCCTTTCGAAATGATCCACGCGGGCAATCCGCAACACGGCATCGCTGCGGTGTCGTGGCGGCTGAAAGACGAAGCGGACCAAGGCTTCAATCTCTACGACCTGTCGGATCGGCTGCGCACCCGCGGCTGGTTGATCGCCGCTTACCCGCTGCCCGCCGACCGCGAGAATGAAACCATCATGCGCGCCCTCATTCGGCACGGGTTCACCATCGATATGGCGGAAATACTGCTGTCGGATGTCATCCGCGGCATGAACCAGTTGGTGCGGCATCCGCTGACGACGCCGCTCACCAAGGCGGAGGCGGGCGGCTTCACGCACACTGCGACGGCGGCGGTACCGGACAACAAGGCGACCCCGAAAAAAGCGAAGTAGTAACGAGGACCGACGACGACATAAGACCCGCCGCGCGCCGCCGCCCGGTTACGCCATACGGGCGGCGGCGCTTCGCGGGGCGGTGCCGACCACACCATTCACCCGACCTTGTCGCGGGCGACCGCGGCCACCGCCGTCGCCCGCGCCTGTCCGGTTCACGCCGCCCGTGCGGCCGTGAACGATTCCCAGCGATAGACATCACCGACCGCGCCGTGCAGCAGGGCGAGATCGACCGCGTCGAGAATGGCCTGGCGCGGACCCGAGCGGTCGAGCTGGGCGGCCGAGATGGCCAGACGCAGCACGCCACCGCGGCGTGCGGTGCGGGCCGCACCCATCACCAGCGCGCGACACCACCACGGCTCGGCACGGAAGCCCTCGCCGATGCCGTACACGCGCGCTTTCTGCGCCACGTTACGTTCCAGGTCGAGCATCGAGGTCAGCCCGAGCGCGAGCCGGAACCCGACCTCCGGCAGCGCCTCGATGGCCCCCGCCGAAGCGTCCCACCGCGGCGCGGCGAACAGCCTGGTGCGCAGCTCCACCTGCTCCATCACCCGATCCGCCGCGGTGAGCCGCAACCGCGCCTCGTGGTGCGGCAGGGTGGCGAACTCGGCCCTGCGCGGCTTGGTCGCCGCCTGGTCGTAACCGTGCAGCACAATGGCGTCGCCCCGCGCGCGACGACCGCGCAGCCATGCCTGCGTCGCCGGATCGTCGACCAGCCGATACCGCCCCCTGAGCCGCGGCGCGACCAGCAGCGACATCGGCACACCACGCCGATCCATCTCCGCGCCGAACTCGATCGCGGCATTTCGGGTGGTGTCCCTGATCCCCGACACGGACACGATCAGCTGAGCGGTCATGAACCCACGGTGCCCTGGCCAGATGTACTGAGCGTGCAGCACGGATGACCTCGCGACGAACACCCCGTCACGCTCTTGTCGACTACCAGCGGTCCCAGTGCAGCACTTCGGCCCGAGGCACCCGCACGGCAGGCTTGAAGTCGGTGCCGAGGGTGTAGGCCAGCGGTATGAAGGCTGCGAGCATCACCTTGTCGTAGGGAATGCCGAGTGCCGCGGCGAGTTCGCGTTCCAGTGGGCCCTGCGCAGTGGTCCACGTGGTGCCGAGACCGCGAGCGCGGGCCGCGAGCATGAAGCTCCACACGGCGGGCAGGATCGAGCCCCAGGTGCCCGCCTGGATATCGACCGGTGCGCGGTCGGTGCGGCCTTCGATGGCCGGGATCACGATCGCGGGCACCCGATGGATGTTGTCGGCGAGGTAGCGCAGGCCGTCGAAGATGGCCGCGGTCGAGCCGGGGGCGAAGTTCATGCGGCGCATGTCGTCGGCGGTCAACGGCTGTCCGGCTCCGTGGGTCAGCGCGCGGCGGAAGAGGTCGCCCACCACCCGGCGCTTTGCCTTGTCGGTGACGACCACGAAATGCCAGCGCTGCCGATTGCGCCCGGTCGGGGCCTGGGTCGCGAGGTCGACGCACTCCTCGATCAGCTTGCGCGGCACCGGGCGGTCGAAGTCGAGCCGTTTGCGCACCGCGCGGGTCGTGGACAGCAGCTCATCCGGGGTCAGATCCAGGGTCATCCCACACTCCTCGGGCCGAATTCGTCTGTGAGCAGACGATCAGACCGTATTCCTGAAGATAATCTGCTGTCAAACGATTGGAGTGCAGATGAATAATGCTAGGCTCGGGGCAGCCACAGTGAGGGGACCATGCCGACAACCGACCAGAACGCCAAGCCGACCTACTTCCCGCGCCTGGCCGCCGAGCGGCTCGATATCGCGCTGTGCCGCGCCTCGGCCACCGTCGCCCGAGCGGGCGAAATGCATGCGAGCGCCCAAGGTCTCGGGGTAGGTCCGCACTTGGTGTTGAAGATGCTCGCCGCGGTCGGAGCCTGCTCACAGCAGACACTCAGCGAGGAACTGCGGATAGATCGCAGCGTGATGGTCAGCGTGTGCGACGACCTGGAGAAGTCGGGTTACGTACGCCGCGAGCGCAACCCGCACGACCGCCGCTCCTATGCCGTCACCGTCACCGACGCGGGCATCGACCGGCTGCGCGCGGCGGAAGCGGCCATCCCAGCCCACCTGGACGCAACCTTCGCGGCGCTGACCCCCGCCGAGCGTGCTCAGCTCACCGCGCTACTCGGCAAGCTCCTGGTGCCCCAGCCTGCCGAGTAACCCGGACTCGGCTACGCGTCGGCCAGTCCGACGATGTCGAGCATCCAGGCGTATTCGAACGCGACTTCCTTCCACTTCTCGTAGCGGCCGCTGACCCCGCCGTGGCCTGCGCTCATCTCGGTCTTCAACAGCAGCGGGGCGTCGCCGGTCTTGGTGGCACGCAGCTTGGCGACCCACTTGGCCGGTTCCACGTACAGCACGCGGGTGTCGTTGAGGCTGGTGACGGCCAGGATGGCCGGGTAGTCGGCGGCCACGACATTCTCATACGGCGCGTAGGACTTCATGTAGTCGTAGACGTCCTTGTCCGCCAAGGGATTACCCCACTCGTCCCACTCGATCACAGTGAGCGGAAGGGACGGGTCCAGGATGGAGGTGAGCGGATCGACGAACGGAACGTTCGCGAGGACGCCGGCGAACAGCTCCGGCGCCAGGTTCGCCACCGCGCCCATCAGCAGGCCGCCCGCGCTGCCGCCGTCGGCGACCATGACGTCAGCCGAGGTGACATCGGTATCGATGAGATGCCGTGCACAAGACACGAAATCGGTGAAGGTGTTCTTCTTGGTGAGCGTCTTGCCGTTCTCATACCAGAGCCTGCCCATCTCGCCGCCGCCGCGCACGTGGGCGACCGCGAACATCATGCCGCGATCGAGCATGGACAGCCGCGAGACCGAGAACGACGGGTCGATGCTGGCCTCGTAGGAGCCGTAACCATAGAGCAGCAACGGTTTCGGCGTGGAGGTGTCGATGCCCTTCTTCCACACCAACGAGATCGGAATCCGGGTGCCGTCGGCGGCGACCGCCCAATCACGATGCTGCTCATAGTCGTTCGGGTCGTATCCGCCGAGCACCGGCTGCTCCTTGCGCAGCAACAGCTCACCGGTGGCAGGCACGTAGTCGAACACCTGCAGCGGCGTGATGAACGAGGTGAGGCCGATCCGCAGCGTCGGCTGCTCCCACTCGGGATTGGCGCCCGAGCCGACCGCGAAGAGCGACAGATCGAACTCGAGCTCACGGCGCTCGCCGTACCCGGCTTCGGTCAGCGGCCAGACAGCCACCCTGGTCAGCGCCTCACGACGGTAGCTGAGGACCAGGTGATCGGCGAAGCAGTCGATGTCCTCGATCCGCACGTCGTCACGATGCCCGATCAGCAGGGTCATCTTCGACGGGTCGGCGACCGGTGCGTCGGCGAGCACGAAGTTCTCCGCCTTCACTCCGTCGACGACATCGTTGTGCAGGATCAGGAAGCGGTCCTCGCCGCCGACCACCGCATGCTCGGCGGAGTACTCGACGCCCTCGCGGCGCGGCAGGATGACGCGGAATTCGCCCTCGGGATTGTCGGATTCCAGTACCCAGCCCTCGGTGGTGATCTTGGAGCCGACCCAGATCATCAGGTACTTCTCCGAGCGGGTGGCGCCGATGCTCACCCAGTAGCGCTCGTCGGGCTCGTGGAACACCTGCACGTCGGTGTCGGTGGCGGCGCCGAGGTGGTGGCGCCACACGGTGTCGGGCCGCCACGATTCGTCGACCGTTTGATAGAAGATGTGCGAGCCGTCCAGCGACCAGGTCGCACCGGGCGCGGTCCCCACGATCTCGTCGGCGAGCAACTCGCCGGTGCGGAGGTCCTTGAAACGCAGCACGTACCGCTCGTCACCGGCGGTGTCGACCGAGTAGGCGAGCAGATTGCCGTCATGGCTCAGCGAGAACGCGCCGAGCGCGAAGAAATCGTGGCCCTCGGCCTGCTCATTGCTATCGAGCAGAATCTGCTCGCCGGGGATCTCGGTGCCCACCTCCAGTTGCGGCGGCGTCCACGCGTCGATCCCCTCGACGTCGGCATCGATGGGACAGCGGCAGTGCACGCCGTACTGCTTGCCCTCGAAGCTGCGCGAGTAATACCAGTACTCGCCCATCCGCGTCGGCACCGAAAGATCGGTCTCCTGGGTGCGCGCCTTGATCTCGTCGAAAATCTTCTCCCGCAGCGGCTGCAGATGCGCGGTCTGCGCCTCGGTGTGGGCGTTCTCCGCCTCCAAGTACGCGACGACCTCGGGGTTCTCCTTGTCCCGAAGCCACTCGTACTCGTCGACGAAGGTATCGCCGTGGTGCACCCGCTCGGTCGGGACCGTCTTGGCGATCGGCGCCGTCACCACCGCCGACCCGCCGTCGGGGTTAGGGATCGTTCCGGTACCTGTGTCGAGAGCCATGGGATCCACCGTAGCGGCGCACCCCGGTGTCGGCGTGTTGGCGGGGCAACTCCGCCATGAGCGGTCTGTTTTATCGGGCGGCGACACACCTTCGAGGCCGCCCCGACCGACCACGTCTACTACACGGTGATCCACCGCACCGAAGACGTGGAGGTCCTCGGCCCGCCGGCGGGCCCCATCCTCCTGGGCGCCGCGGTCCCGGCCGCAGGCGGCGTGATCATCGCCATAGCCCGCGCCATCCGCCCGCCCGCCGGCTCGGACAGCCCCCGGTAGACCGCAACAGCACACCTCTCGAACGGGACAGCGCTGCACGAAAGCACCGAAGCCCTCGGTAGTCCCGGAGCGTTGCCGAGCCGTGGGGATGGGCGTGCTGTCAGGGGCGAGCCGAGGGGGTTCCGGAGGGGACGGCTTCGTCGCTTCGGGCGCCGGTCAGGATCGCGTCGAGCAGGCCCGGGTAGCAGGCGTCGAGGTCATCGCGGCGCAGTGAGACGAGATTTTCGCGGCCGGAGGGGATCTGGTGGATCACGCCGCCCTCGCGCAGCACGCGCCAGTGGTGGGTCATCGTCGATTTCGCGTTGACCTCGATGAGCTCGAGCACGCTTGTGCAGTTGTGCTGGCCACCTTCGGCGAGCACGCGCACGGCGGCGAGCCGGATCGGGTTGCCCAGTGCCGAGAGCACGTTCTCGATGCGGATCTGATCGCGGTTCGGGTGCTGAAGAACCATAGTCCGATAGTACCGCGATATACGAACAATCCCTTGACAGATCGTACGTATTGACTAGTACAGTCCAAATGTACGCCATTATACGTACGGTCGAACGGTGTGGGCCCCACCGTTCGACACCTCCGTCTCACGCAGCCAGAAAGGCGTGCACTCAGATGCCCACCTCACTCACCGGCCAACGGCTGGGCTGGACGCTGGCACTGCTGGCGTTCGCGCAGCTGATCTTCGCGCTCGACCTCAATATCGTCTTCGTCGCACTCCCCGAAATCGGATCCGACCTCGGCTTTCCCGGCCAGACCCAGCAGCTGGTCGTCAGTGCATACGTCGTGTTCGCCGGCGGCTTCCTGCTGTTCGGCGGGCGCGCGGCCGACCTGCTCGGCCGCCGCAGGATATTCGTGCTCGCACTGACGATCTATGCCGTCTCGTCGCTGATCGGCGGACTTGCGGGCAGCCCGATAACCATCATCATCGCCCGCGCCGTTCAGGGCATCGGCGGTGCACTGCTGTTGCCCTCGACGCTCGCACTGCTCAACACCCTGTTCGACGAGGGCCCGAAACGCAATCGGGCACTGGCGATCTGGGGCGGCGCCGGGGCGAGCGGTCTGACGGTCGGCGCATTGCTCGGCGGCGTGCTGACCGACGGCTTCGGTTGGCCGGCAGTCTTTTTCGTGAATGTTCCGCTCGCCGGCATCGTCGCGCTCGCCGCACTGGTGGTGATTCCGCGCGATCCAGCGGGCGGCCCGCGTCGCTCCTTCGATCTGCCCGGCGCGCTCAGCGTCACCGTCGGGGCGACCGTGCTGGTGTTCGCGCTCGTCGAGGGGCCCGAAGCGGGTTGGGGCAGCCCGTTTGTCGTGGTTGCTTTCGTCGCTGCGGTGCTGCTGCTCGCGCTGTTCACAGCCATCGAGGCGCGCAGCGCGGATCCGCTGGTGCCGTTGCGGCTGTTGCGCAACCGCAGTCTCACCGTCGGCATGGCGGTCACTTTTCTGTACATGGCGACATTCGGCGTGCTCCCGTACTTCCTTTCGCTGCTCATGCAGGGCGTCCACGGGTACAGCGCACTACAGGCCGGCCTGGCCTTCCTGGTGCCGTCCCTGGCCATCGCCACCGGCACGCAACTCGGTGAGCGACTCACCACTCGCATCGGCGGTCGCACCACCCTGCTCATCGGCTTCGCTGTCGGAGCGGCGGGCACGGTCGTCCTCGCGGTCGGCTTCGACCCGGATTCGAGTTTCGCCGCACTGGTCCCCGGCCTGGTGATCTCCGGTATCGGCCAGGGCATCGTCTGGACCGCCATGTGGATCACCGCGGCAACGGGCACCGCCGCGCACGAACAGGGGGTGGCGAACGGCATCGCGTCGACGGCAATGAATATCGGAAATGCCATCGGCCTTGCGATCTTCACCGTCCTCGCCGAACTCGGCACCGCGGGCAAGTCCGGTGCCGCTCTGCGGGAGGCCACCGCGCACGGCGAGTCGTTTGTGGTCGTTCTGACGGCAGCCGGGATGGCGCTCGGGCTGGTTGTCGTCCTCGTGCTGCCCCGACACCGGGTCACCGATTCGGATGCGGTGTCCGCCGGTCGGCCGCCGGTCGTCGCGGGATAGCCCACGACGAATGACGAGCCCGGCCCTATGTCGGGCCGGACTCGTCGTTCCTGCACAGCAGAGTCAGGCCCCGATTGCCTGGCCGATGGTCGGCCACGAGGCGTGCAGGGTGTCCTGCCAGTAGGACCAGGAATGGGTGCCGGTGGGGCGGTAATCGACGTGCGCGGGGATGCCCATGCGGCGCAGACGCTGTTCGAACGAGACGGTGCACACGTTGACGCCGACCTCCACCGGGCCACCGAGGAAGATGTTCTCGGCCAACTGCGGCTTGATGTCGGCCTCGTACGGGCCGGGGATTCCGGTGCCGGTGGACAGGTAGATCGTCTTGCCGCGCAGTCGCTCGGCCAGCAGCGCCGGATCGTGCTCGGACCAGGCGGGGCTGCCCGGCACGCCCCACATCCGCATCGGGTTGCCACCGCGGTTGGCGATCGAGAACATCACCGCAGCCTGGGCAAGACCGGTGTCCGGGCAGGCGCTGTAGCCCGCGACCGCGCGATATAGCTGGGGATTGCGGACCGCAAGAATAAAGGCCGCGTTGCCGCCCATGGACAGGCCGCCGATCGCGTTCACACCGTTGCCACCGAAGCGGTCGTCGATGATCGGCGGTAGCTCCTCGGTCAGGAAGGTCTCCCACCGGTAGCGGCCGAACCGCGAGTCGTCCTGCTGCCAGTCGGTGTAGTAGCTGGCCTGGCCGCCCACCGGGAGCACCACGTTGACGTTCTGGCTCGCGAAGAAGCTCTCGGCATCGGTCGCGTTGGTCCAGGTGCTCTGTCCGACGCCGGGATCCAGGCCGTCGAGCAGGTAGTACGAGGGGCGGGCGCCGCCGCCTCTCGGGTGCAGTACCTGTACTTGGATGATCTTGCCCATCGACGGTGACTCGATGAACACCGCGGACTTGGTCGGGCCGAGGTCATCAATCCTGACCACCTGGGCGGCCGCGGCCTGCGCAGGCAGCGACACGAGGGGTCCGAGCACACCGAGCGAAAAAGAGAGCACCACTGCAGCAACAATTCTTCGTCGCATGTCCCGCTCCATCAGCCCACCACAGTTGGCAGTCAAACTAACTCACCGATAGCTGTCGCGGGCGGAAAATGGCATTCGGGCATTTCTTCAGCAAACCACGGGTCGACGCTACCCGCCGCCCACACAGCGCTTTACGAAGCTTGCGCACTCCGCCCGAGCGCGCCGCGAATAGACCCGGCCAGATAATCGAGGTCGGCCCGTTTCGGGCTGGTCGGTCGGCCACGCAGACCGAAGCCGTCACCCGGCCTGCGCGGGATCACATGCAGGTGCACATGGAACACCTCCTGGCCCGCGGTCACCCCATCGGCCAGAAAAAAGTTCACTCCGTCGCAGCCCACTTCCGACACCCGCAGCGCCGCCGCCAACTGTTGCCCCACCTGGAACAACTTCCCGCCGACCGACGGATCCAGCTCCGCGAGACTGCGGGCGGCCACCTTCGGCACCACGAGCAGATGCCCCGGCGTCATCGGCCGAATATCCATAAACGCCAGCACATCGTCGTCTTCGTACACCGTGCTCGCGGGCGCCCGCCCGGCGATGATGTCGGCAAAAATCGTGTAAGGGTCCACACAGCACCCTAACGAGCGCACGCGAGCACCCCGCCCGGCTCCCGCCGACCAGCGTGTGATCGGCGGGAGCGGCGGCGGTCAGAGGATCGGCGACGGCGTGTAGCGCGCCGCTTCCGGGTAGGAGTCGACGAGCTTCTGCACCTGGGCGATCACCTCGGAGACCTGGGCTTCGGCGGCGCCGATGAAGGCCGACTTGTCGGCAAGGGCGACGTCGAGAGCCGGGCGGTCGAGCGGGAAGCGGTCATCGGCCGCGAGGCGGTCGAGGAGGTCGGGTTCGCGCCCCTGTTCACGCATCGCAAGGGCGACGGCGACCGCGTGTTCCTTGATCACCTCGTGCGCGGTTTCGCGGCCGACACCGGCCCGGACCGCCGCCATCAGCATCCGGGTGGTGGCGAGGAAGGGCAGGTAGCGGTCGAGTTCACGAGAGACAACGGCCGGGTAGGCGCCGAATTCGGCCAGCACGGTGAGGAAGGTTTCCATCATGCCGTCGATCGCGAAGAAGGCATCCGGCAGCGCGACGCGCCGAACCACCGAACAGAAGACGTCGCCCTCGTTCCACTGCGCGCCCGCCAGCTCCGCGGCCATCGACGCGTAACCACGCAGCACCACCTGCAGGCCGTTGACGCGTTCGCAGGAGCGCGTGTTCATCTTGTGCGGCATCGCCGAGCTGCCCACCTGGCCGGGCTGGAAGCCCTCGGTGACCAGCTCGTGGCCCGCCATCAGCCGGATGGTGTGCGCGAACGACGACGGGCCCGCACCAACCTGCACCAGCGCCGAAAGCACGTCGTGGTCCAGCGAACGCGGGTACACCTGGCCGACGCTGGTCAGTACGGTGGCGAAGCCGAGATGCCCGGCGACCTGCTGCTCCAGCCTCGCCAGCTTGGCCGAATCGCCACCGAGCAGGTCGAGCATGTCCTGTGCGGTGCCCATCGGGCCCTTGATGCCGCGCAGCGGATACCGCTCGATGAGTTCGCGCAACCGGGTCAGCGCGATCAACAGCTCGTCGGCCGCGGAAGCGAAACGCTTACCGAGCGTGGTGGCCTGCGCCGCGACATTGTGCGACCGGCCCGCCATCACCAGCGCCTGGTATTCGGCGGCGCGCTCGGCCAGCCGAGCCACGATGGCGACGCCGTGCGCGTGCACGTGCTCGAGCGAGAGCCGGATCTGCAGCTGCTCCACGTTCTCGGTGAGATCGCGGCTCGTCATGCCCTTGTGCACGTGCTCGTGCCCGGCCAGCGCGTTGAATTCCTCGATGCGGGCCTTCACGTCGTGGCGGGTGACCCGCTCACGCTCGGCGATGGAGGCAAGGTCGACCTGGTCGATCACCCGCTCGTAATCGGCGATCACGCCGGCCGGCAGCTCGATGCCGAGTTCCGACTGGGCCCGCAACACCTCCAGCCACAGCCGCCGCTCGAGCACGATCTTGTTCTCGGGCGACCAGAGATGCACCAGTTGCGGACTGGCGTATCGAGTGGCGAGGACATTAGGGACAAGGCTCACGACCGCGCCTCGCTGACGCTCGGCTCCGTCGTCAGCCAGGGCGCTGTGTCTATGGCTCGTTCGCTGCGCTCTCTCACGTGTCGTCAGTCTAGTGCCCGGAACCTATCGATCTGCTGCGGCGTAGCGGGCGCGACGATATCGATCACCTCGAGCAGCGCGCCACGCGCCATTCGCCTTGGCTCCGGGTCGAATTCGCTCAAGGCGGCCACCACGGCGCCGTCGACGACGGCTACCAGCCTGCGCAATTGCTCCGGCCGCACCATTCGATCGGACCGGCGCAGCACATCGGCGAGCAGCTCGTCCAGTTGCGCTCTTAGTCGTAGCTGCACATCCCGCAGTTCCGGGTGCCGCGCCGAGGCCACCGAACGCTCGTAACGCGCGATCAGCTGCCCGCGGGCGTCTTCGTCGTTGCCATCGGTCCCCACCAGGAGATCGAGTACCAGATCGACCGTCGCCTCGCCACCGCGCCGCCGGTGGCTGACGTCGCCGACCCGGTGCCGCATCGCGTCCAGCTCCGCGTTGCCACTGAATTCGACCGCCCGCGCGATCAGATCATCGAGCGACTCGAAGTAGTACGTGGTCGACGCCAACGGAAGGTCGGCGCGCGTCGCAACAGAGCGATGCCGTACCGCATCGAATCCGCCTTCGAGTAACAACTCGGCGGCGGCTGCTACCAGAGCCTGGCGACGCCGTTCGCCTTTCGGGGTCGTCGCGGTTATCACCGTGCCATCGTGCCAGTCGTCATCAGTTCATCCGTGCGAAATCAGAGAGGAAACCCAGCCATCGTTGTTTTACCGCATCTGGACCTTCGGGGTGACGAACTGTGCAAACTCGTTGCCGGACACGAGGATCAGCCACGCAGATAGTGACCCAGCCGAACCAGCGCCGCCTCGATGTCCGCGGTGGCTCCGGCAAACGAGAAGCGCACGGTCCGATGTCCTGCGACGGTGTCGAAGTCGAGGCCGGGCGCGAGCGCGACCCCGGTGTGGTCGAGCACGTCCGCGCACCACTTCCTGGCATCGTCGGTGAGGTGGCCGATATCGGCATAGGCGTAGAACGCGCCGTCGGCAGGCGCCAGGTCGGTGATGCCGAGTTCGGCCAGACCGTCCAGCAGCAGCCGCCGGTTCACCGCGTAACGCCGGACATGCCCGTCGAGCTCGGCCTTCGCCTCCGCGCCGAATGCGTGCAGCGCCGCGTACTGCGAAATCGCGGGCGGGCACACCGTCATATTCGAGGCGAGCCGCTGCAACGCGGGTCGTAAACCGCTGGGCGCCAGCATCCAGCCCAATCGCCAGCCGGTCATCGAGAAGTATTTCGACACCGAGCCGATGACCACCGATTCGCGGGAGGTCTCCCACGCCGAGGAGGTGCCCGCGCTATCGCCCACATAGGTGATGCCGTGGTAGATCTCGTCGGAGATCAACAGCGTTCCGTGCGCGTCGCACCAGCGCGACAGGGCGGCGAGTTCCGCGGGATCGATCATCGTGCCGGTCGGATTGGCCGGGCTCGCGACCACCAGACCCGCAGGCGGCTCCGGCAGCGCCTCCAGCATCGCTACGGTCGGCTGGAACCTGGTCCCGGCGCGGCAATCGAGCTCGACGACGCGACAACCGAGCGCCGCCAAGGTGTTTCGGTAGGCCGGATAGCCGGGACGGGCCACCACGACGGTGTCGCCGGGGTCGAAGGCGGCGAGGAAGATGAGCGTGAACGCGCCGGAGGAACCGGTCGTCACCACCACGTCGTCGGCCTCGACCTGGTAACCGTAGGTGTCGCGGTGGTGCTCGGCGATCGCCTCCCGCAACGGCAGAATCCCGAAAGTCTCTGTGTAGCCGAGCAATTCGGAATCGATCGCTGCCTTCGTCGCGCGTAGCACCGGCGCCGGCGCCGGCGTCGACGGTTGCCCCGCCGCGAGCACCAGCACATCACCGTGCGATCTGGCGCGCTCCGCGGCGGCTTTCCAGACATCCATCACGTAGAAAGGTGGAATGGTCGACCGGCGAGATTCTCTTGGCACCCGACAGACGGTAGATGGTCGAGCCCGGCACCGCTTCGCTGACGCCCGGCTTTTGTCGGGCGCTATCGACACCGGAGGTCGATCAGGAGTGCTCCGCGTCCCCGAACGAGGTGTGTCGGCGCGCGGTCGGGCTTCTCCGGGTCCGCGATCAGGCTATGGTCGGCTCAATGCTTGACAAAGCTCGCCGCGCGGGACTGGAACGCGTACGTGGAGTG
This sequence comes from Nocardia sp. NBC_00403, assembly GCF_036046055.1. Lineage (NCBI taxonomy): Bacteria > Bacillati > Actinomycetota > Actinomycetes > Mycobacteriales > Nocardiaceae > Nocardia > Nocardia sp. NBC_00403. The sequence continues at coordinate 1,843,731 of NZ_CP107939.1, read as the reverse complement.
GGTGGCATCGGGGTCATTCCGCGGGATTGGCGTGCCAAGCCGCAGGAACGCCCCCACCGCGACGTCAGCGCCCTGATTGCGCGCGCCGAGCGCGAACTGCACAACCTGCGGCAGCGACCGCGGCCCGACCCGCGCGAGCTCTGGCAGCGGCGGCTGGAGCCCGACTACCGCGCGCTCTTGCGCAAGCATCGGATCCTGATCGCCGGTCTCTGCGCGACGGCACTGTTCGCCGCCGCCGATTCGTCGTTCACCTGGGGGGTCACCGACCGGGTTCCCGGTCCGGGCGAAGCCCAACGCGTTGCCTTCGCCTATCCGCAGCAGATGCAGTCGACCCCGCCGTCGGTGCGCAGGTACCTCAACGCGATCGCCAACGGCGAGCTACTCCGCGAGCAGGCGGTGGTCGCCGCCGCCGCGCGCAGCACCCTCGAACGCGCCAAGGCCGAGGCCGCCGCCGCGGTGGCCGGGGAACAGCAGCCGTGGATGACCGGCAGCGCGCCGGTGTACCCCGGCTCGATCGTGCCGGACAGCACCGGCTTCGTGCTGCCGACCCGAGGCATCTTCACCTCCGGATTCGGTTCCCGGTGGGGCACCTTCCACAACGGCATCGATATCGCGGGACCGATCGGCACGCCGATCTACGCCGTCGCCAACGGCACCGTCATCGACGCGGGCCCGGCCCAGGGCTTCGGGCTATGGGTGCGCATTCGGCACGACGACGGCACCATCACGGTCTACGGGCACATGTACGACTTCTTCGTGTCCGTCGGCGAGCGCGTCCCGGCGGGCATGCAGATCGCGCGCATGGGCAACCGCGGCGATTCTTCTGGTCCGCACCTGCACTTCGAGGTCATCCTCGGCGGCCAGCACGTGGACCCCCAGCAATGGCTGGCGGTCCACGGCCTCACCTTCGGATAACTCGCCTCAGACCGTGATCCGGTCCTCGACCGCAGCGAGGCCGATGTCGGTGCGGTAGTGACTGCCGGGGAGTTTGATCGAGGCGACGCGCTCGTAGGCGTGCGCGCGGGCCTCCGACAGATCCGCGCCGACGCCGACGATGCTGAGGACCCGGCCGCCCGCGGAGACCAGGGCACCGTCCTCGCGCTGCGCGGTGCCCGCGTGCAGGACCGTGGAGTCCTCGCGCGTGCCGTCTCCCGCGCCGGTGATGACGTCCCCGATGCGCGGGCGGCCCGGGTAGTTTTCGGCGGCGACCACCACGGTGATGGCGGAGCCGTCCCGCCAGCGCGGTGCGGCGACATCGGCAAGGGTGCCGGTGGCGGTGGCGTTCAGCAGCTCGGCCAGCGGGCTCTCCAGCAGTGCGAGCACCGCCTGCGTCTCGGGGTCACCGAAGCGGCAGTTGAATTCCACTACGGCGGGGCCTGCCGCGCCGATCGCCAGACCCGCGTAGAGCAGGCCGGAGAACGCGCTGCCGCGCCGCACCAGTTCGGCGGCGACCGGCTTGACCACGTCCTCCACGATCTCGGTGACGGTCTCGGCGGGCAGCCACGGCAGCGGCGTGTACGCGCCCATGCCGCCGGTGTTGGGTCCGGTGTCGCCGTCGCCGACGCGCTTGTGATCCTGCGCGGGCAGCAGCGGAACCACGGTTTCACCGTCGACCAGGCAGAACAGCGAAACTTCCGGCCCGTCGAGGAAGGATTCCAGCAGCACCGGATGACCATTTTCGAGCAGTTCGGCGCCGTGGTCGCGGGCCGCGAGCCGGTCCGCGGTCACCACAACGCCCTTGCCCGCGGCCAGTCCATCGTCCTTCACCACCCAGGTGGGGCCGAAGCGGTCGAGCGCGGCGTCGAGCTCGGCCGGGGTGTCCACGATCTCGCTGTGCGCGGTGCGCACCCCCGCCGCCGACATGACGTCCTTGGCGAATGCCTTGGAGCCTTCGATCCGCGCGGCAGCGGCGGAGGGACCGAAGCAGGCGATACCCGCCGCGCGTACCGCGTCGGCGACACCGAGCACCAGCGGCACCTCGGGGCCGATCACCACGAGATCCGCCGCCAGCTCGGTGGCCAGCGCCACCACCGCCTCTGCCGAGCACGGATCCACGGGGCGGATCTCGGCGTGCTGGGCGATCCCCGCATTGCCTGGCGCCGCGTAGAGCGCGCTCACCGCGGGGTCCCGGCGCAGCGCAAGGACGAGGGCATGTTCACGGGCTCCGGAACCGATGACGAGTACTCGCACGGCCATCAGCTTAAAGTGTGCCGATTCCCGCGCGCCCGGTAGTCGGCGGAGTGAACATCCGACATCAGTTGTCGCCTTCCCCGCCGCCGGTGAAACAGACAGGGATGATGGTTGGAGAGAACCGGTGTGGGCCCGGTTGTGCCCGCATCTCGCACCCAGACTGCGCAAAGGACGTGCTTACGATGGGTCTGATCGACGGACTGATGGGCAATGCCGGGCGTATCGATCCCGGCCAAGCACAGACGGAGTACGCGAAACTTCTCGGCAACGGTGAACAGATCTATGCCGCGTATCTGCTTGTCCGCGATGCCATCCTGTTCACCAACCGACGCTTGATCCTCGTCGACAAACAGGGTCTCTCGGGCCGGAAGGTCAGCTACCACAGCGTCCCCTACCGGGCGATCACCCACTTCTCGGTGGAGACCGCGGGCACCTTCGACCTGGATGCCGAACTCGCCATCTGGATCTCCGGCTCGCACGAGCCGATCCAGAAGCGGTTCAACCGCCAGGTCGATATCTATGAGGTGCAGGGCATCCTGTCGCATTTCGTCGCGGTGTAGGTCGCACGCGCCCTACACCACTGAAAGGCCTACGCGGGCAGCCGCGTCTGATCACCGGTCACCACCGGACGCACCCGAGTCAGCAGCAGCTCGAGGAATTGCGCGGGCTGCCAGCACGACGCGAAGTGGGTGGCGTCGGTGATCAGCGCGAACTCCTTGTGCGGGGCCTGCACGTCGTCGAAGTAGCGGCGGGCCCGATCGGCGGGCATCAGGGTGTCGTGTTCGCCCTGGAAGATGAAGAACGGGAGCTCGAATCGCGTTCCGTCGCGCCAGGAATCGAAGTGCACGGACTCGACGCCGAGCTGCTCGGAGAACTTCATGCCACTCGCGCCGTCTTTGAGATCGCGCAGCCCATGCTGGGGTGAGAACCACATCGACGGGAGGATCAGCTTCTTCAGCATCTCGACCAGGAACGGGTCGGAGCTGGTCTTCAGTTTGGCGTGCAGGCCCCAGTCCGCCGCCGACCACTTGGTTTCGTCCGGGCCGATCTGCTCCAGCTTCGCTGCGTCGGAACGCTTTCCGTTGTCGCGCAGTCGCTGCACGGTCGCATAGAACAGGCTGTCGTCGCGCTCGCCGCCGAGGATGTTCTGGTCGGTACCGACGTATGCCGAGTACAGCTCGGGGTGGTTTCGCGCGAGGCGAAGTCCGAGCACCGATCCGAAGGAGTTGCCGAGCAGCACCACCTTGTCTGTGCGCAGCCTGCGCTGTACGTACCGGGTGACCTCCAGCGCGTCGGTGCACAACTGCTGAAAGCTCATCTCACCCTGGTCGCCGCGACCGAAGGTCTTGCCGGTGCCGCGCTGGTCCCAGCGGACGATGGTGAAGTGCCGCTCCCACTCCCGGGTCCGGTTGGCGAAGTAGGTGTTCGTGGCGCCGGGACCGCCGTGCAGGTCGAGCAGGACCGGGTTGGCCAGGTCCTCGCCGCGGATCTCGATCCACTGGTCGATGCCGCCGATGCGTACGAAGCCGGCTTCGGAGATGCCGTTCCGGGTGTCGATACGCAGCGCCTTCGCGTTGCTTCGGCGACGCAGTTGGCGGTGACCGAGCAGGCCGGCGGGGGCGGCGGAGATTGCGGCGGCAGTGGCGGCGAGCGTGATGGTGATCATGCTGTTCCTAAATTGTGTCCAACGGAAACTAATATGTGTATGCTAGACACAGTTTCAGAGCGGTGTCAACCTCCAGCTGCCGCCACACCGACCCGAGGGCCTGCGCGTAGCCTGCGGGCATGGCTTCTGTTTTCAGTGCGATCATCGACGGTCAGCTGCCTGGCCGATTCGTTTGGGAGGACGAGGAATTCGTCGGTTTCCTGACCATCGCCCCGATCACCCCCGGTCACACCCTCGTGGTGCCCCGCAAGGAAATCGACCAGTGGCAGGACGTCGACGCCGAGATCTTCGCCCGGCTCAACGGCGTCGCCCAGAAGATCGGGCAAGCAGTCCGCCAGGCCTGGGACGCGCCGCGCGCCGGCCTACTCATCGCCGGCCTCGAGGTGCCACACCTGCACGTGCACGTTTTTCCGGCATTCACCATGGGCAACTTCGACATCTCCAGCGCCGACCACCACCCTTCCCCCGAGTCGCTCGACGAGGCCCAGGCCAGGATCAAGCAGGCGCTGCGCGACCTCGGCCACGGCGCACACGTCCCGGACTGAGCTCGTCGTTCACGAAAACGCCGAAGGGCGGTCACGCGCAAAGATGCGCAGTGACCGCCCTTTTCGTTGAAGCGGCTGGACGAGTGGCCGAGCCTCTACCACTGAGCTCAGCCGCGCAGCGGCTGAAAGAGCCCCCTGTCAGGATTGAACTGACGACCTTTCGCTTACAACAACGGCCGAGCCTCTACCACTGAGCTCAGCCGCGCAGCAGCTGAAAGAGCCCCCTGTCAGGATTGAACTGACGACCTTTCGCTTACAACAACGGCCGAGCCTCTACCACTGAGCTCAGCCGCGCAGCGGCTGAAAGAGCCCCCTGTCAGGATTGAACTGACGACCTTTCGCTTACAAGGCGAGTGCTCTACCACTGAGCTAAGGAGGCGGGAAAACGGTGACCATCATAACCGGGCGCGCCGACTGCGTGACACCGGATTACGGTGCCACGCAGCGGCAGTTCTATCGAACGTCCCGGCGCAGTATCTAGCCGCGGGTCAGGACTGGGCGCCCTGTCGGGCCGCATCGTCGGCGGCCATCGCGTCACGCAGGCTCTTCGGACGCATATCCGTCCAATTCTTTTCGACGTATTCGACGCAGGCAGCACGGCTGTCCTCGCCGAAAACGACTCGCCATCCGGCCGGGACCTCCGCGAAGGCCGGCCACAGCGAATGCTGCTCTTCGTCGTTGACCAGGACGAAGAAGCGGCCGTCTTCGTCATCGAAGGGGTTGGTGCTCAATTTCACCTCACTGGATACTGGCGCGTGTACGGGATCGACTCTTGGACCCGTCCGCCGCTGCTGGAGCGTCGGAAGATCCCCGAGCGTTGTGTCGACCCTAGCAAGGTAGACGTTACGTGTTGGCGGTTACCTCAGGCCCCGAAGAAATCGAGCAGGATCTTGTTGACCGCCTCGGGCCGCTCGAGGTAGCCGTAATGGCCCGCATCGGGAATCTCCTGGTAGCGCGCGCCCGGAATCACCTCGGCGACCTCGCGTGACAGATAGGGCGGGATCATCCGATCATCGGCGAATCCGATGGACAGACACGGCACCTTGATCCCTCGATAGGCCTGCACCCTGTCGAAGTCGTGGTCCATCCGGCGCTGCGCGCGGATACCCGGCGTCACCGGGCCACCGGTGAACTCGAACAGGTCGAGCCAGTCGCGGGCAGCGTTCGGGTCGGCGAGGGTCGCGGGCGACAGGTTCATCACCGCGGTCACCGCGGCCTCATATTTCGCGGGCAGCTGCACACCGCTGGCGTCGAGGTCGTGCTCGCCGAGCGAGAGCGTCTTCTGAAATTGGTCGAGGCGGCCGTGACCGGCCATGAACACGGCCTTGCGCACCAAATCGGGACGGGCGAGCGCCAATTCCTGGGCCACCCGCGACCCCATCGAGGTGCCGACGACCAGCGCGGGACCCTCGCCGAGCAGTTCGATGAGTCCCGCGGTGTCGGCGGCCAGCTCGTCGATGGTCATGCCGTTGGCGGCCTCGAAGGACGGTGCGATGCCGCGGTTGTCGAAGGTGCACACCCGGTATCCCGCGGCGACCAACGCGGGAACCTGATGCAGTTCCCAGACTCGTCCCGGGCTGCCCGTCCCCATGATCATCACGACCAGCGGCGCCGATCCCGGCGTGTCCGTTCCCTTGGTTCGGTCGCCCTTGACCTGGTAGTTGAGGGAAATTCCGTTCACCGTGGCCAACGGCATCTTCGAACCCTTTCGTGGAGTTGTGCTGGGCCCCCACGGTATAGGGACCGACGTGGCGGCGCACCGACCGGGCGAACAGGTATCCGGGTGCGGCGCGCGCGCACCAGGTCCGGATACCATTGACTACTCGCACGTACGAGCGTACCGAGCCGGGAGGACAAGAAGATGGCCGCGAAGGGCAGCGCGAACGACATCGCGGACGACGATCTGGAACCACTTGCCGATGAGACCGCCCGCCAAGCGCAGCGCGTCGTCGCCGCGTACGCGGAGGACGCGGACGAGTGCCGGATGCTGTTGTCGATGCTCGGCATCGGACCCGGCGGCCGAGGCGAGTAGCGACCGAGTCGACCAACTCGAGCTCGACGACAACGGCGCCGTCGATAGACCGATAACCACAGCGGGAAAATCGACGCGCAAAGGATGCGTGAGTGGACCAGATGACTGACCAGCCGTCCGACGACTCCGAGCACGCCCTTCCAGACCCATCGCCCGATGGCGCCGTGTTCACCGCGGCGACAACCGATCGCGCCGAGACGAACGGCGCCGGTTCCGGCTTCGTCGTCGTCGCCAATCGACTTCCTGTCGACCTGGAGCGACTGCCCGACGGCTCCACCCGCTGGAAACGCAGCCCCGGTGGCCTCGTCACCGCATTGGAGCCGGTGCTGCGCAACAACAAGGGGGCGTGGGTCGGCTGGGCGGGCGTGCCCGACATCGATGTCGAGCCGATCATCGAGGACGGGCTCGAGCTGCACCCGGTGCCGCTGACCGCCCAGGAGGTCTCCGACTACTACGAAGGCTTCTCCAATGGCACGCTGTGGCCGCTCTACCACGATGTGATCGTGCGGCCGGTCTACGACCGCAGCTGGTGGACCGCGTATGTGCAGGTGAACCGTCGTTTCGCCGAGGCGACCGCGAAGGTGGCCGCCGAGGGTGCGACCGTGTGGGTACAGGACTACCAGCTGCAGCTGGTGCCCAAGATGCTGCGCATGCTGCGCCCCGATCTGACCATCGGCTTCTTCCTGCACATCCCGTTCCCGCCGGTCGAGTTGTTCATGCAGATGCCGTGGCGGGCCGAGATCATCGACGGTCTGCTCGGCGCGGATCTGATCGGGTTCCACCTGCCCGGTGGCGCGCAGAACTTCCTGTACCTGGCCAGGCGGCTGGCCGGACAGCCGACGTCCCGAGGGAGCGTCGGCGTGCGTTCCAAGCTCGGTGTCGTGCAGGTCGGGTTCCGTACGGTCCGGGTCGGCGCGTTCCCGATTTCGATCGCCTCCGCCGAACTCGACGAACATTCCCGGCGCAGGTCGGTACGGGAACGTGCCGCGAAGATCCGCGCCGAGCTCGGCAACCCGAAGAACATTCTGCTCGGCGTCGACCGGCTCGACTACACCAAGGGCATCGATATCCGACTGGGGGCGCTGGAGGAACTGCTGGTGGAGGGCCGGATCGATCCGGCGGAGACGGTCATGGTGCAGCTGGCGACACCGAGCCGGGAGCGGGTGGAGAGCTACATCCAGATGCGTGGCGACATCGAGCGCCAGGTCGGCCGGATCAACGGCGAGTTCTCCCAGGTCGGCCACCCGGTGGTGCACTATCTGCACCGCCCCATCCCGCGCGACGAACTCCTCGCCTTCTTCGTGGCCGCCGACGTCATGCTGGTGACCCCGCTGCGCGACGGCATGAACCTGGTAGCCAAGGAGTACGTGGCCTGCCACAGCGGCCTCAACGGCGCCCTCGTGCTGAGCGAATTCACCGGCGCCGCAGCCGAATTGCGTCAGTCCTACCTGTGCAACCCGCACGACCTGGATAGCGTGAAGGACGCCATCAGCTCCGCACTGGAGGACGACCGCGACACCAAACGCCGCCGCATGCGCTCACTACGCCGCCAAGTCCTCGCCCACGACGTAGACCGCTGGGCCCGCTCCTTCCTCGACGCCCTGGCCCAAGACCAGGTCGCAGGCAGCGCCCTGCTCACCGACGACGACGTATACCCGGAATCCCGCTAGTTTTTTGGCAGCTGTGTTTTTTGGCAGCGCCTGCGGCGCTGCGTGTTCGCGGCCCCCTTGGTCTCGCTTCCGAGCCGTCGAGACTCGCGACTTCGTCGCATGCGCTTCGACGGCTCGGAAGCGAGACGGGCCGCGAACTCTAGTGCTCGGTCTCGCTTCGCTCGGAAGGTGTCATCGTGCCGAGTGGGGGCGTCGGCAGTTGAGCTTGCGACTTTGGTCGAGGCGCTTCGGCGGCTGTGGGGGTGGGATGCGCCGCGAACTCTGGTGCTCGGGTCTCGCTTCGCTTGGAAGGTGTCATCGTGCCGAGTGGGAGCGTTGGTAGTTGAGCTTGCGACTTTGGTTTAGGCGCTTAGGGGGCTGTCGGCGCTCAGGGGGCTGTAGAGGTGGGATGCGCCCCGAACTCTGGTGCTCGGTCTCGCTTCGCTCGGAAGACATCATCGCGCTGGGGGGCGTCGGTAGCGGGGCTTGCGACCTTGGTGGATGTACCTCGGTTGTTGTGGAGGTGGGAGGGGCCGACGAACTCTAATGCTGAGTCTTGCTGCGCTCGAGGGCCTCACCATATCGAGCGGAGGCGTCAGTAGTGGAGCTTGCGACTTGGGTGGAAGCGCTTCGGCTGGTGCGGAAGTGGGACGGGCTGGTGCTGGGTCTCGCTTCATTCGGAAGGCGTCATCGTGCCAAGTGGGGGGCGTCAGCAGGGATTGTCGCGACCTGGTGGATGCGCTTGGCTGGTGTGGAAGTGGGACGGGTCGCGAACTCCAGCGCTGGGGCGCGTTGCACTAAGAAGGTGTCATCGTGCCGAGTGGGGGCGTCAGCAGGGATTGTCGCGACCTTGTTGGATACACAGGAATCACCCAGTAAAGGTCCAGCGAGTTCCCAGGCAGGTGTCGGACGATGAAACAATGAGCGCGCCCGCGGAGAGCACACCCGAGGCCCGGGTCCTTGTGGTGGACGACGAGCCGATGATTGTGGAATTGCTGTCGGTGAGTCTGCGCTACCAGGGTTTCGAGGTCGATACCGCGGCTGACGGCGCGCAGGCGTTGGACAAGGCGCGCAGCTTCCGGCCGCAGGCCTTGATCGTCGATGTGATGATGCCCGGCATGGATGGCTTCGGGCTGCTGCGCAGGCTGCGCGCCGACGGCATCGACGCGCCGGTGCTGTTCCTCACCGCACGTGACGAAGTGCAGGACAAGGTCGCCGGACTCACTCTCGGCGCGGACGACTACATCACCAAGCCGTTCAGCCTGGAGGAAGTTGTCGCGCGGCTGCGGGTGGTGCTGCGCAGGTCCGGTCACCACGCGCCGGTGCGGGAGAGTTCGCGCATTCGGTTCGAGGACATCGAACTCGATGACGACACCCACGAGGTGTGGAAGGCGGGCGAGCCGGTTCCGCTGTCCCCCACCGAATTCACGTTGCTGCGCTACTTCATGGTGAACGCGGGCACCGTGCTGAGCAAGCCGCGCATTCTGGATCACGTGTGGCGCTACGACTTCGGGGGTGAGGTCGGTGTGGTGGAGACCTATGTGTCGTATCTGCGCAAGAAGGTCGATACGGGAAACGAGCGTCTGATCCACACGCTGCGGGGTGTCGGCTATGTGATGCGCGCGCCTAATCGCGCGCGACAGGCCGAGAAGTGACGGACGCGCGCAGTCGGAAAGTCCGCAGCAGGCTCTCACGGAGGTGGTCGGCGATCCCACTCCGGGTGACATTGGTGCTGGCCCTTGTTGTCCTGGCCGGGCTCGGTCTGCTGGCTTCCGGAATGGTGGTCACCTCCGTCTTGGAAGATTCGCTGATGCGCCGCACCGATCAGCAATTGCGGGATGCCTCGACAGCGTGGATGCGGCCACCACGGCCTGCACCACCCGGCCCACCGCATTTGCCGAGCGTCTTCTACATCCGGTCCGAACCGAACGCGGGCAACGGCATCCGGCTCGAGACCCCTTCGTTCATTGCGGATGCCGAACCTGCGCTGCCGGATCCGCCGCCATGGCGGACCGACCGCGATCCCCCGCCGGGGATTGTCGCCATCACCAAGCCCACCACGGTCGGCTCCAAGAACGGCGCGTCGGTTCAGTGGCGGGCCATTACCGTGCGAACACCGGACGCCACCACGACGGTGGCGGTGCCGCTCACTCAGAACATCGAGACCGTCCGCCGGCTGATCATGCTCCAACTGATAGTCGGCGCCGCGGTCCTCGCCGCACTCGCGGTGGCCGCCTACTTCGTGATCCGGCGCAGCCTGCGGCCGTTGCGCGGGGTCGAGAAGACCGCCGCCGCGATCGCCGCGGGGGATCTGACTCGCCGAGTTCCGGTGCGCGGCACCAATACCGAGATCGATCGACTGTCGCAATCACTCAACGGCATGCTCGCCCAGATCCAAAGCGCCTTCGCGGCGACCGAGGCGTCGGAGTCCGCGGCACGCCGCTCCGAGGCGAAGATGCGTCGCTTCGTCGCCGACGCGAGCCACGAACTGCGCACGCCGCTGACCACGATCCGCGGCTTCGCCGAGCTCTACCGCCAGGGTGCTACCACTGACCCGGCCCTGTTCATGGACCGGATCGAACGCGAGGCCCAACGCATGGGCCTGCTGGTCGAGGATCTACTGATGCTGGCCCGGCTCGACGCGCAGCGCCCGCTGGAGCAGGGCCCCGTCGATCTGCTCGCCGTCGCAAGCGATGCCGTGCACAACGCCAGGGCGATGGCGGCCGCCGACGGCTCGGACGGCCCGCATCGTTCCATCGAACTGGAAATATGTTCCGGCGAAGGCACATTGGAGGTGAACGGCGACGAAGAGCGGCTGCGCCAGGTGCTGGCCAATCTGCTGAACAATGCACTCACCCACACCCCGCCGGATGCCTCGGTAAAAGTACGCCTGACGCCCGAGCTCGACGAGATCCTGCTCGAAGTCGCCGACACCGGCCCTGGCTTGCCCGCCGACGAGGCCGAGCGCATCTTCGAACGCTTCTACCGCACCGACAACTCCCGGACGCGCGCCAGCGGCGGCACCGGCCTCGGGCTATCGATAGTCCAAGCCCTGGTAGCCGCCCATGGCGGAACGGTTACCGCAGACAGCGTGCCAGGATCGGGCACCACTTTCACGGTGCATCTTCCGCGATCGACACGACGAGCGGGCGCGTAGGACTGCCGCATCTCGTAATCGACTGCCAGACTTCGTAATTCGACGTGATCGTGATGCTCGGTCTTGTTACGTCGAAATGGAAACAGCCGGATATGCCCCCGCCGTGCCACCAACGCCGGAACCGTGTGCACGACAAGCACTTTCACGATCATTTCGCGGCCCGCCACAGAACCACCCCACGAGCAGATGACACAGGCCGCAGGCAAGTGAATGAAACCTGTACTAGTTCTAGTTCACAAACTCTCACCTCACATCACCAGCCTCCACATACCCACTGGTAAAGCCCGCATCCACGCCGATACTCCCTAAAGTGTTGACGGTAGAACATGTTCTAGGTAAATATGGACCACGGGACCGGCGCCCTCCGCTGATACAGCGACGGCGCCGAACGAAGGGGATTTGCCGCACCGTCGCAGCACTATCGATGCACGCCGTGATCGGTCCGCTCGGCCGCACGAAAGGCACTGCGCACCAACGGATCAACGATGCCTGATCGCTGACCACAGGGGGTTATCGCATGTACTCGACGCACGCACTGCACCGTGCACTCCAGCAGACGCCGGACCTCCCGATGACCGTTTCCGGGAGCCGCACACGCACCGTCCGGGAGTCGTTCGAGCGGATCTCCCGTCTAGCAGGCGCCTTCCGGGAGATCGGCGTCCGGCCGGGAGATCGGGTGGCGATTCTCGCGCTCAACTCCGACCGGTACCACGAGATCTTTTTCGCGACATGGTGGTGCGGCGCTGTGGTGAATCCGATCAATATTCGATGGAGCCCGGCCGAAATCACCGGCGCACTGCGGGATGCGCAACCCAGCCTGCTGCTGGCCGACGACAGCCGGTTGTCGCTCGTCACCGAGCTGACCGCAGGCGCACTCACCGGTGTCTACTGCGGTGACGGATCGCCCGCTCACGACATGCTCGGCTATGAGGACCTGGTGGCGAACACGAAACCGGTGCCGGATCTGCGTACGGGTGAGGACGCGCCCGCGTCACTGTTGTACACCGGCGGCACCACCGGGTCGGCCAAAGGCGTTCTCATGACACACCGCAACCTGATGACCTCCGCGGTGAGCCACGAAACCGCGCAGGCGGGGGGCGTTTCGCTGCTGACGGCGCCGATGTTCCACATCGCGGCCCTATCGTGCTGGCTCACCCAGAATTACCACGGCGGCACCGTTGTCTTCCTCCCCTCCTTCGAGCCGGGATCGGTGCTGGCTGCCATCGAGAAATACCGGGTGACCAGCGTGACGCTGGTGCCGACCATGCTCGGCATGCTGCTCGACCACCCGGACCTGGGAAGCTTCGACACCAGCAGCCTGTGGGCGCTCGGCTACGGCGCGGCGCCCATGCCCGCGACACTCCTGGAGAGGGCCCGCCGTGCCCTGCCCGGCGCGGGCTTCGTGCAGGGATACGGCACCACGGAGACCGCTATCGTCACCGCGCTGACCCGCAAGGATCACGAAGTAGGCGGAACAAGGCTGCGCTCGGCGGGCCGGGTGGCAGCGCACTGTGAAGTGCGGATAGCGACCGGAGACGGGAGCGAAGCACCCCGCGGCGAGGTCGGCGAACTGCTGGTACGCGGCGACGGCTGTATGCGCGAATATTGGCGACAGCCGGAACAGACCGCCGCGGTGCTGCGCGATGGCTGGTTGCACACCGGCGACGCCGCATACATGGACGACGACGGCTTCGTCTACATCGTGGACCGGCTCACGGACATGATCATCACCGGCGGCGAGAACGTCTACTCCAGCGAGGTGGAGAACGCCCTGGCCACACATCCGGCGGTGGCGGCGTGCGCGGTGATCGGCCTGCCCGACCAGCGGTGGGGCGAGCGGGTGCACGCGGTGGTGGTGCTGGCACCCGGCGCGCGGGCCACCGAGGCCGAATTACGCACGCACGCAGCCGCTTCGATTGCCCGATACAAGGTGCCGCGCGCCATCGACTTCGTCGCCGCGATGCCGCTCTCGGCCGCGGGGAAGGTGCTCAAAAGTCTGCTGCGCGACCAACTGGTCAGGGGTTGACCGATTTTCGTTTTCAGAAGGGTAGGGGAATCAATGCACTCGACGATCGACACTGCGCGACCCGGCCGGCGGGCCAAACTGCGGGCCGGACTGGAGAACGGATTCGAGGTGCTCAGGCACGGCCGCCTCCGGGGTGGGAACGAGCCGTTGCCGTTCGACATTGCCGAGCAGCGGGCGATGTACCGACTGCGCCGCTACCAACCGCCGGAATCGGCTGCGGGCAGCAATCCCCCGGTGGTCCTCATGATTCCGACGCTCATGCTGTCGGCCGATCTCTACGACCTCGATGCACACCACGGCGCGGTGGCCACGCTGCGGCAGGCGGGCGTACATCCATGGGTCATCGACTTCGGTTCGCCCGCCGAGGAAGAACACGGCTGGCAGCGCACGATCGCCGATCACGTGATCGCAGTGAGCGATGCGATCGCCACCGTGCACCGCGACACCGGCCGTGACGTCCACCTGCTCGGTTTCTCCCAGGGCGGTATGTTCGCCTACCAGGCCGCCGCGTACCGACGCGGTACCCACGTAGCGAGCATCATCACCTGTGGCAGCCCGGTGGACACCGAAACCTCCGCGCTGCCCTTCGGCCTGCCACCGGAGATCATGGCGAATGCGGCAGACTTCTTGGCCGACAATGTGATCGGCAGGATGCGCATCACCGAGGGCATGCTGCGCACCTGGTTCAAGATGCTCGATCCGATGAACACCGTGCGCCGTCGCCGGGCGTTCCTGCGGCAACTCCACGACCGCGAGGCGCTGCTGCCCGACGAGCGCAGGCGGCGCTTCCTCGCCAAGGACGGGTGGGTCGGTTATCCGGGCCCGGCGGCCGCGGATCTGGTGCGCGAGTTCATCGGCAGGAACAGACTGCTTTCCGGCAGCATCGTTATCGGCGACCGGCTGGCGACACTGGCCGAAATCACGTGCCCCATACTCGCTTTCGCCGGCAAGTACGACACCATCGCAACACCGGCGGCGGTGCGCGCGGTAGGCCGCGCCGCGCCGAAAGCCGCCGCATACGAGGTCTGCGCCGTGGCGAGCCACTTCGGTCTGGTCGCGGGTAGCGGAGCAACCGGAGTGACTTGGCCGACCACGGCGCGGTGGATCACCTGGCTGGAGAACGGCGGACCACGCCCGGAGCTGGTCCAGGAAATCGAGGGGGCGCAACCAGCATCCGATGCCGAAGGTCGGCCGCAAGCACCGGCCGGGGCGTTGGCGGACCGTCAAGTCTTGATCACCGGGGCCACCTCCGGAATCGGACGGGCCGCCGCCCTCGCGGTCGCCGCGGAGGGCGGCACCGTGCTGCTGATCGGCAGGCGCGGCCCCGAACTCACGCAGGTGGTCGAGGACATCCGAACCGGCGGCGGCAGCGCGTACGGATACCAGTGCGACATCACCGATGCCGAGGCCACCGGGCAGATCGTCGAGCAGATCCTCGGAAACCACGGCCACGTGGACATGCTGGTGAACAATGCGGGGCGCTCCATCCGGCGCTCACTCGGGCAGTCCACCGACCGCTTGCACGACTTCGAACGCACCATGGCGGTCAACTACTTCGGCGCACTGCGGCTGACGCTGGCCTTGCTGCCACAGATGCGGGAACGCAAGTTCGGCCATATCGTGAACATCAGTACCGGAGCCGTCCAAGTGAGCGCACCACGATTCGCGGCCTATCTGGCCAGCAAGGCGGCGCTGAACAAATTTACCGATGTCGCCGCCGCCGAAACCTCCAGTGACTGCGTCACTTTCACCACGATCCACTTGCCGCTGGTACGCACACCGATGATCGCGCCCGGCGACTACCGGGCCTTCAAGGTCCGCACACCCGAATGGGCGGCGGGTCTCATTGTGAAGGCACTTGTCAAGCGCCCCAAGCGAATAGTGATGACCAAGGCCGCGCTGTGGGAAGCCTGGGGATTGATCGCGCCACGGCACAAGGACCGCGTCATGCACCAGCGCTACCTGGCCACCGCCGAGCGCTGACCCATCCCGTGATCCGGAAAATCGAGAGCTGAGGACAACGCATTGAACCTCGACAGATACCGCACCTTGATGGCCGATGTCGAAGCGGGTAAGAACGGCAAGGTCGGCAAGGCCATCCAGGCCGGAACCATCCGATGGTTGCTGCAACCGATGGCCAAGGGCGGTCGATCACCCGGTGGCGCGAGACCATCCGGCGCGAACTTCACCGGACTGCGAATCCTGGTGACCGGCGGCTCGTCCGGAATCGGCAGGGCCGCGGCGCACCGGTTCGCCGGACTCGGCGCGGAGGTCGTCGTCGTGGCGCGCCGGATCGCGGAATTGGACCGGTTCTGCGCCGAGATCACCGAGTCGGGCGGCATGGCGCACGCGATCGCCTGCGATCTCACCGACCCCGAGTCGGTCACCGCGCTCGCCGCGGAGGTACGTACCCGGTGGAGCGGCATGGACGTCCTGGTCAACAATGCCGGCCGATCGATCCGGCGCAGCATCACCGACTCCTTACAGCGCTACGAGCAGGGCGAGCCGGGCGACCGGCGGATCCTGCACGACTTCGAGCGCACCATGGCAATCAACTACTTCGGCGCTGTCGCGCTGACCATGCAACTGCTGCCCGCCATGCTCGAGCGCGGCACCGGCCACATCATCAATGTCGGTACCGCGGGCGCGCACATGGGCAGCATGCCGAGGTACTCCGCCTATGGTGGTTCCAAAACGGCGCTGACCGCCTTCGGCCGCAGCCTCGGTGCGGAGCTGAGCAGCCGGGGCATCGCCGCGACAACGGTTCAGTTTCCGCTGGTGCAGACGCCCATGATCGATGGAACCGAGGATTACCGTGGTGTTCCGACTCTCGCCCCGGAGGCTGCGGCGGAATGGCTGGTGCGGGCAATCCGCACCAGACCGATCGCGCTGTATCCACGCTTCGCCGCACTGATGCGGGCCTATAGCGCGCTGTTTCCGACCGCAGCCGACCGCGCCCTGCTCATGGCATCGTGAACTGCTGCCGGTGCACCGACAACAGGGTGGTGCACCGGCTCAGATCGGCGTGACCTGCGAAACCAGCCAGTGGTCGTCGCTCTTGTCCAGGGTGACCCGGACCCGGCTGCCGGTGGAAGTGCCCTGCGGGGATTCCTGACTGGTGGTGACCTGGTTGAGGAAGATCAGGACAACCGCACGCGAGCGATCGGCCGAAACCACGCCGCGCGCCTCGGTGGTCGCCTTGACGCTGAGCTGTTTCTCCTTGGCACCCGGCGCGATGGCCTGCTTGATCAATTTCAGGTAGTCGTCGCGGAAGCTCGCCGAGAGCTGATCGGCCGCCTTCGGCAGCTCGGTGTCCACGGTCTTGTAGTCGTAGGTGAACATCGCCGACACCGTGCGGTCGGCCGCGTCGACCGCTTCGGTGCGTGACTGCTCCGATCGCCGATCATCCCAGTACCGATACCCGTTGATACCGGCCACGATTCCCGCCACGACCACGATCACGGCCGTGACGAGCAGCAGGATCTTGCCTCGTAGTCCACTCATCCCACGAACTCCACGTTGGACGCGGACAGCCCGGAATCGTTGCGGGTCACGGTGACCCGGAACCGGTAGAACCGCGTCTGCGGCTCGGCCTGACCCGCGTTGGTCAGTGTCTGTTTTGCGGCGACGAGGATCTTTGCCGAGCCCTCGTCGTCGCTCTCGACCGCGGCCTCCACGATCTCGCCGTTGGAGACGACCTTGGCCTCCTTGACGATGTTGAGGAACGGGTCGACCCGACCGTCGAATTCGGTCTTGAACTGGCCGGAGGCGACCGAAAGGATCCGGTCGATGTCCTCCTTGGCGGAATCGGCCCTGATGGTGGTGAGGTTGAGGATCGCCTGCCTGGCGGTCTGGGTGTACTCGGTGCGGCGGGCATCGCGGTCGTCGACCGACTTCATCGCCATGACCGACCAGCCCGCGCCGATCACCGCGGCGACGGCCAGCAGTGCGCACGCGGCCGCGGCCAGGATGCGGGTGCGTCCCCCGCCTTCCTTCGTTTCCTCGGCCTGCCCGGAGTCGCCGGGCTCGTCGGCGTCCTTCGCGGTTTCCGCCCGTGATTTGCCGAGGTCGACCCGGCTGCCATCGACAGGCGTCGGCTCGGCGTCCGGCACACTCGAGGCGGCCGACGTCGCGGCGGCACCAGCAGTCACGGTGTCCTCGGGTCCGGCCGCGGCGCCGAGCGCCACTGCGCGAGCCGAGAAGCCCTTCGCGACCCCGGACATCGAGTCCGCGGCAGCCGCGGACTCGCCCGTCCCGGCCTCCTCGACCGGAGGCCCCGCCGAACGCACCGCGCGTCGCCGCGCGCGGTGAGCATCTTCGTTGATCTCACTCATCGTTGCTGCTCCTCAAGCATTGCCTGCCAGCTCGACGGTACCGTGCCCGATCCGCCCCGCCCGACGTCGCCTTGTCGGTAGGTGCGTCCGTCCGTACCGATGTATACGCCGGTGCCGGGGTCGTAGGGCTTAGCGGCCGCCGGCGTGCCGCCACCGTAGCTCGCGGGGGCGACGGGCACTGCGGCAGGCGCGATGGGCGCGCTCGCGGGAGCCACCGGCTGCACCGGACCGAACGGCGGGTTGTTCCCCTCCGGCACATACCCGGTGCGGCACAGCTCCGGAGTCGGAGCGCGCACACCCGGCACCTCCATGCAGGGTGTATTGCGGATGCCGCGCACCTCGATGGGCGAATCCTGCGGCACCTTGCAGTACAGGCCGGGCGGGGTGCCGATCGAGTCCAGCTCACTCGGCGAGCGGCGCTGATCCGCGGGCAGGAACCCGGTGGTGCACGCGGGCGGATCGTTGACAACAGCCATGAAGTCGACCATCACGCCGTATTCCATCGGTCCACGGATGATCGTCTCCAGTGCCGCGATCAACGGCGGGAAAACCACCAGAAGTTGTTCCAGCCCAGCGTGATACGTGACTGCGACCTGCCCGACACTGACCAGATTCCGCAACAACAACGGCAGCGTCGGTCGCAGGTCGTTGAACTGTGCGCTGACCCGTTGCATCGCGGCGGGACCGTCGCGCAGCAGATTGCGCAGCGCGGGATCGTGGGCGCGCAGTTGGTCGGTCACCGTGGCCAGATCGCGTGTCCATGAACGGATGGCCGCATCCGATTGAATTTGGGTGTCCAGCAGCGGCCCGATCTGATCAAGCAGCTTCTTGGTCGGATCCGCACTGTTCTGCGCCTCCTGCACCAGCAGGGCCGCCGAATCGATGAACCGCTGCAGATCGGGGCCCGCACCGTTGAAAGCTTGGAATGCCTCGTCGATCACCTGACGCAGCCTGGTGTCGGCGACGCTGGACAGCAGCCGGTCGGTCTGGTCCAGCAGCGATCCCACATCCTGTGGCAGCTTGGTGCGATCCACCGGAATCACCGAGCCGGCGGCCAGGTTGCCGCCCTTGGGCTGCTCGACGGGCACCAGATCGACGTACTGCTCACCGATCGCGGAAACGCTGCGGATCCAGGCGTCCACATCGGACGGGATCTTGTAATCGCTGTCGATGGACAGTTCGGCCTCGACACCGTCCTCGGTGAGCCGAACTTCCTTGACCACACCGACATTCGTGCCGCGATACGCGACGTTCGCCGTTTGGTAGAGGCCGCCGGTCGCATCGAGGCGGACGATCACGTCGTAGCGTCCGATGCCGAACATCGCGGGCAGCTGGACGTACATACCGCCCATCACCACCAGGCCGATCACCGTGAGCACGGCGAAGATCGACAGCTGGATGCGAACGAATCGGGTGAGCGTCATCGCCCCGGACCCCCTTGTGGCGCAGTGGCTCCCGGCAACGGCACGGTCAGTCCTGGAATGGCGGGCAGCCCCGGTATCGGCGGCAGACCAGGGATGGTCGGCGTCGGCCGGCCTTGGGTGGGCGGCGGTTGCAGTGGCCCGGTCGCCGGGTTCCCGTTCTGAGTGGCCGTATCGGGCGCGAAGCCGCCGAGGACACCTTCGACGCCGCCGAACCGGCCGCCGAGCGGTGTTCCGGTGAGCCAGTTGGTATCCAGCCGTTTCGCGGTCATATCTATGGTGATGTACAGGTTGAGGTAGTCACCCTTGATCGCGTTGTCGAGGTTCTTCATCGGGAACGGGAACGTGAGCAGGATCTTGAGCGACTCGATGAGATTGTCGCCGGTGTCGGCGAGTGTCTGCAGCAGCGGCGCGAGGCTGCGCAGATTCGACTTCAGGTTCTCACCGCCCGCCGCGACGATCCGCTGCGTGACATCGCTCAGCTCACCGAGCGCGGTGATCGCGGCGGTGATATTCGCGGTGCGATCGGCGAGCACGGTGAGCGCGGGGTGGATCTGCTCGATGCCGGCGGCCAGCACATCACGCTGCTGGACGAGTTGGCCGCCGAGGCGATCCAATCCGCTCATGGCCCTGATGATGTCGTTGCGCTGCGCGTCGAGATTGGTAGTGAGTTCGGCCAGCTGCGGCAGCAGATCACGGATGTCGTTCTCGCGACCGTGCAACGCGGCGTTGAGCTCGCGGGTGATCGTCTCCAGCTGCGAAATGCCACCGCCGTTGAGCACCACCGACAGCGACGAAAGCACCTGTTCGGTGGTCGGGTAAATGCCGGCGCGGTCCAGCGGAATGAGGTCACCGGCGCGCAGTTGCCCCTGCGGTGCGACATCGGTCGGCGGGGCCAGCTCGAGATGGTTGCTGCCGAGCAGGCTGGTCTGACCGATCTTCGCGACCGCGTTGGCCGGAAGCTTCACATCGGGATTGATCGAAACGGTGACCAGCGCATGCCAGCCCTCCACCTCGATCTTGGTCACCGTCCCGACCGTCACGTCGTCGACGCGCACCGGTGAATTCCTGGTCAGCGTTGTCACATTCGGCATCTGGATGCGCACCGCGTAGGAGCCCTTCTCGGTCCCCTGGGTGCCGGGCATCGGCAGCGAATTCAGACCGTCCCACTGGCAGCCGGAGACGCCGAGCGTCACCGCGATGCCAATGGCGAGGGCACCTATCCTGCGCATCGAACGCGGTCGCATCATCGCCCTCCTCCCGGAATGGCCAGTCCTTCTAGCCCACTCGGCACGGTTACCGGCGCCTGCTGCGGTGCCGTCGATGGTGCCCGCGCCGCCAGGCTCGGCGGGCTGTACACCAACTGGTTGGGGAACGCGGTCACGCTGGAGGCCGGATTCAGCAGTATCGGCGCGTAATTCATGGCCAGCGAGCTGATCACGGGTGCAAGGTACTGGGCACACAGATCGGCGGAGCGGTTGGAATCATTGGCCTCCAGCGCCCGGATCGATCCGCACAGGAAGCTGAGCGGATCCGCGGTGTTGTTCAGTGCGACCGCACCGCTGACCGTACCGGTCGCCGGCTTGTAGATCTGATAGAAGTTCACCAGTGCCGTCGGTCCCGCATGCAACACCCGCTCCAGTTCCGGCTGCTTGTCCACCAGTATCTGCGTGACGTCGGCCAGCCGCTGCACGCCCTCGGTGAGTTCGGCGCCGCTGCCCTCCAGGAATCGCTTCACATCGGCCAGGGCCACATCCAGATTGTCCAGTCCGGCACCGAGATCCGTGGAGACACCGGCCAGCACCGAGGACACCGAGGCGAGCCTGCCGCCGAATTGCACGATCTGTTCGTTGCTCGACGACAGCACCTCGACGAACTTCTGCAGATTCCGGATAGTGCCGAAAAGGTCGGTGCGGCCGTCGGACAGCGTGCTCAAGGTCGCCGACAGCTCCCGCAACGTGTCGCGCAGCTTCTGACCGTTGCCGTCCAAATTATCGGCCGCAGTGTTGATGAAGCGCCCGAACGAACCCTGCGTGTCGTCGCCCACCGGGCCGAGAGTCGTTGCCAGCTTGGACAGCTCGGCCTTGATGTCGTCCCACTCGACGGGCACCGCGGTGCGATCGAGCCCGATCTCCGCGCCGTCGCCCAGCTTCGGGCCACCGGTGTAGGCGGGTGCGAGCTGAATGAACCTGGCCGAAACCAACGACGGCGAAATGATCACCGCGCGGGCGTCGGCGGGAATGTCGACCCCGCGATCGATGGTCATCCGCACCTTCACCCGGTCGCGGCCGGGGTCGATCGCATCGATGCTGCCGACCTTGACGCCGAGCACCCGCACATCGTCACCCGCGTACAAACCCGTCGTGGACGGGAAGTACGCGGTGATCGTGGTCTTCCCGATCCGGAGGATGCCGCTGTACGCGCCGGTCAGCACCAGGGCGGCGACCAGCACTCCCGCGATGACCAGCATCCAGCGCGGCAGCTTCCGAACAGTGGTCAGCATGCTCATCGCGGCGGCTCCTGGACTGCGGGCCCGATCGAGGGTCCCGGGTTCGTGAAGATATTGCGCAGGTCCTCCGGGAGATGCTGCGGCCATACCAGGGCATCGACGAGCGGCTGCAGTTCGGTGCTCGACGCGTTCACCACGTAGGCGTTGAACCAGGGTCCGTTGCCGACCTGTTCACCGAGCGCCGCCGAATATGGTCCGAGTCCATCGAGCGCTTCGCTGAGGTTCTGCTTATTGCGCTGCAGCAGCGCGAGCACCGAATTCAACTTGTCCAGTGCCGGTTTCAGCTGCGCCTCGTTATCGGCGACAAGTCCGGACAGCTGCTGGGACACACCGTTGACGTACACGATCAACTGCGCGATCGCGCCGCGGCGTCGATCCAGCTCGCCGAGCAGGTCGTTGCCGTCCAACAGCAGTGCGTTGATCTGGTTGCTCCGGTCGGCGAGGATCTTCGTGACGCTCTGCGCACGGGTCAGCAGCTCCGAGAGCGCCTGATCGCGGGCATTGATGCTGCGCGACAACGCGGTCACCCCGTCCAGCGCGGAACGCAGCGGCGCGGGGGTGTCGGCGAAAGTCGCCGACAGTGCGTCGAGGGTCTTGTCGACCTGATCCATATCCAGCCCCTGCACCGTGCGGCCGAGGTCGCCGAGCGCGTCGTTGAGCGAATACGGAGAGGTGGTGCGCTCCAGCGGAATCGTGTCGTCGGCACGCAATGCGCCCGAACCCTCCGGTGTCACCTCCAGCGACTTGCGGCCGAGCACGGTGTTCGTCTTGACCGCGGCAGAGGTCTTCTGTCCCAACACGATCGACTCGTCGAGGGTGAACCGGACCAGCACCTTGGCCCCGTCCAGATGGACATCCTCCACCCGGCCCGAGCGCACCCCGGCGACCTGCACCGGGTCGCCGGGCACCAAACCACCCGCGTCGGCGAAGTACGCCGTGAAGGTGGCGCCACCGCGGATGAACGGCAGCCGGTCGAATTGCAGTGCCGACAGTGCCACCGCGATCGCGACGACAATGCCGACGACGCCGATGGTGATGACTGGTGATCGCTTCTCGTTCATTTGTTCGGCGCACACCTTCCGGTCGTCTGCTCCCCGGGCAGGTTGACCTGTAACACCTTGCCGTCGGGGCCATCCACGAGCATGTTCGTGCCGCAGATGTAGAGCTGCAGGAACGAGCCGTAGGCGCCGATGCGGATCAGCTGCTTATAGGTGGCGGGCAGGCGTTCGAGCACCCACTGCACGGTGTCGGAACCACCGTCGAGATTGGTGGCCAGGCGCCCGGTCTGCTCGATGGTCGCGCGCAGATCAGGACGCGCCTGACCGAGCAGATCGGTGAGATCGCGTGTGGCTCCGGCGATTCGGGGCAGTGCGTCACCGATCGGATCCCGTTGGGCGGCCAAACCGCTGACCAGGCGCTGCAATTCGTCGAGTGTGGTGGCGAACTGGTCGCCGCGCTGGTCGATGGTCTCCAACACCGTGTTCAGATTGTTGATCACACTGCCGATCAACGCATCGCGGTCGGCGAGGGTCTTGGCGAACGAGCCGCCGCTGTTCAACAGCTGCACCAGCGTGCCACCCTGGCCCTGGAAGATCTGCAGCAGTGCGTTGGTCAGATCGTTGACCTGCCCGGGATCGAGGCCACGGATGAGCGGCTTGAAGCCACCGAGCAGCATGTCCAAGTCGAGCGCGGGCGCGGTCTGCTCCTTGCCGATGGTGCCGCCGTCGGCGAGCACATGCGTCGAGCCGGGTCCTTCGAGCAGTTCCATATACCGGTCGCCGACCAGGTTTTCGTACTTGATCGTCGCGCGTGTGCTCGCGAGCAACCGGTAGTTGCGGTCGACATCGAACTCGACGTGCGCCAGATGGTCCTTGCCCACCTTGATCGAGGTGACCGTGCCGACCGGCACGCCGGCGATGCGCACCTTCGAGCCGGGCAGCATCCCCGACGAGCTGGTGAACACCGCGTGGTATCCGTACTCCCTCGCGAAACGCACCTGGCTGAACACGATCGCGAGCCCGGCGAAGACCAGCGTCATCACCAGGGTGAAGATGGCCAACTTGATTGCTGTTCCAGTATTTTTCACGGCGTGGGCACCCCCGGCAGCCCGGCGAACAACAGCTGGAACACCCTGGGCGCCTCGTTCAATCGCGGCGATCCCGTGTTCGGCTGGTACACCGTGCCCTGGCTGGTATCGGTCACGACATAGTCGGCGTGGCTGCCGGGCACTCGGTTCACGACGCCTTCGCAGTGCGGACCGCCGGTGGCGTTCACCTTCGGCAGATCATCCGGATAGGTATAGGGCTTGGCGCCGAACATGAAGTTGGTGTTCATCCCGATGCCTGGCTTTATGCCGCCGAACATGGCCTCGGCCGTCGGCATCAGCGGACCGATGCCATTGATGACGCAGCCGAGCGCGGGCGCGTACTCCCTCAGCAGACTGGTCGTGGGCTGCAGCAGATCCAGCGCGGTGACGAGCTGATTCTCGTTCTCCCGCAACACCGAGCCGGTGGTGTCGGCCAGGCCGATGAGGTTCACCAGCACGTTGTCCAGGCCGCTCTGCTCGTCGACGAAGGTGTTGCTCGTCGTGATGAGATTGTTCACGGTGCGCAGGAGGTCGGGAACGGTGTCGGCGTAGAGCTCGGTGACATCGGCCGTCTTGATCAGATCCTGTTGCAGGGTGGGCAGATACGGGTTGATGTCCTTCAGGTACGCGTCGCTGCGTGCAAGTAGCTCACCCAGCTTCTGACCCCGCCCCTGCAGCGCGGTGCCGAGCGCGGTCATCGTCGCGTTCAGTTTCTCCGGCTCGATCTTGCCGAGCAGGTCCGACAGATGCTGGAACAAGGTGTTGAATTCGACGGTCACCGCCGCGGCGGTCACGGTCGCGCCGGGCTGCAGTGACGTCGACGAGGGCTGCTGCGGCACGGTGAAGTTGATGTACTTCGCGCCGAATACGGTGGTGGAACGGATGTCGACGCCCGCATTCGACGGAACCAGTTTCAGCAGTTCTGGATCCAGCGCGAGCTTCAGCTTCGCACCGTCGCCGGTCTGGTTGATCGCCGAAACACGGCCGATCTCCACCCCACGCACCTTCACCTTGGCGTCGGGGTCCAGGACCAGGCCGCTGCGCGGTGCGTCGACCG
The DNA here is from genome assembly GCF_036046055.1 of Nocardia sp. NBC_00403. Taxonomy (NCBI): domain Bacteria; kingdom Bacillati; phylum Actinomycetota; class Actinomycetes; order Mycobacteriales; family Nocardiaceae; genus Nocardia; species Nocardia sp. NBC_00403. The sequence continues at coordinate 1,819,059 of NZ_CP107939.1, read as the reverse complement.
TGACGGTGACCGTCTTGGTGAAGCCGCCGACGAACATGATCATTGCGACGGCGGCGATGGCGACCAGGGTGAGCACCATCGCGGCGCCCGCCAGTTTCAGTCCGAGCCCACCGCGCATGGCTGCTGCCAGGCCGCGTTCTGCTTGCTTCGATTGCGCCATACCGCTTTACCCGGAGAGATGGAAGTTGCCGGAGGTGCCATAGATGGCCAGCGAGATCAGCAGTGTCACCGTGACCACCGCGACCAACGAGGCCCGCACCGCATTACCTACCGCGATTCCCACACCAACCGGCCCGCCCGCGGCGTGATAGCCGTAGTAGGTGTGAATCATCATGACCGCCAAGGCCATGAAGATCGCCTGCGCGAACGACCAGAGGATGTCGCTGGGAATCAGGAACGTCGAGAAGTAGTGGTCGTACACGCCCGCGGATTGCCCGTAGATGACCACCGTCGCGAACCGGCTCGCGATGAACGAACAGATGACCGCCAGCGCGTACAGCGGCACGATCGCGATCATCCCGGCCAGCACTCTGGTGCCGACCAGGTAGGGCACCGGCCGGATCGCCATCGATTCCAGCGCGTCGATCTCCTCGGCCACCCGCATCGCACCCAACTGCGCGGTCGAGCCCGCACCGATGGTTGCGGCGAGGCCGATGCCCGAAATCACCGGCGCCGCAATGCGTACGTTGATGAACGCCGCGAAGAATCCGGTCAGTGCTTCGACACCGATATTGCCCAGCGAGCTGTAACCCTGAACGGCAATGGTGCCGCCGGTGAACAGGGTGAGAAATCCGACGATGACAACGGTGCCGCCGATAACAGCCAAAGCACCTGTGCCCATGCTGATCTCGGCGATCAATCGGATCGTTTCGGTCCGATAATGCACCAGCGCACGCGGGATGGATCCCAGCGTCTGCGCATAGAACACCGCATGCTTGCCCATCGAATCGAGTGAGCCGGAAACTCGACGCACTCGCCGCACCGTACGCGGGAACCGGGATTCGATCACGAATGCCATGTGATCACCGCGCCGAGAACTTGATACCGACGGCGGTGACCACGACATTCACCACGAACAGGGCCATAAAGGCGAAGACGACGGTCTGATTCACCGCATCACCGACACTCTTGGGACCACCTTTGACATTCAGGCCCAGATAACACGCCACCAGCCCGGCGATCAGTCCGAACAAGCCGGCCTTCACCTCGGAGATGATCAGTTCGGGCAGATGGGTGAGCAGCGTGATGCCGTTGACGAAAGCGCCGGGGTTCACATCCTGCAGCAACACCGAGAACAGAAAGCCGCCGACGATGCCGATGGTGCAGACCAGGCCGTTGAGCATCAGTGCGACGAAGGTCGAGGCCAGCACGCGCGGCACCACCAGTCGTTGGACCGGGTCGATGCCGAGCACGCGCATCGCGTCGATCTCTTCGCGGATCGTTCGGGCGCCGAGGTCGGCGCAGATCGCGGTGGCACCTGCGCCTGCCACGATGAGCACGGTGACGATCGGTCCCACCTGGGTGACCGCACCGAATGCCGCACCGGCGCCGCTGAGGTCGGCGGCGCCGATTTCGCGAAGCAGGATGTTCAGCGTAAAGCTGACCAGCACCGTGAACGGAATCGCGACGAGCAGCGTCGGAACGATGGAGACGCGGGCAATGAACCAGGCTTGATCAATGAATTCGCGCCCTTGGAAAGGGCGTCGAATGCTTGCGCGGGCGACGTCGGCGACCAGTTCGAAAAAACCGCCCACCGCACGCAACGGCACAGCGAGGACCTCGTTCATTCGCGATCCTCCTTGATCATCCTGCTTGCACAGCTCACAGCGTGATGCCCCCTCGAGGCGTCGTTGCCTCAACGATTAGAACATGTTCATTTTGTCGTAGGAAGCTTTTCGCCAACTTTGAACTGCACTTCTCTTAGACGCGAGGATCTCAATTTGAAACGTGTGTCAGAAATGCATGACCTGAGCCTTGTGAGCCGTGGCACACCCTTGACTCCCATGTCTACCAAGCGCCAGGCCGGCGATCAACAGTTGGTCACATGATCAGCATGTCGACCGATGGCACCCGCCATCAGCGAGCGAATCAGCCGAGATCGAGTAATGAGGATGCGGAAAATGTACGACCTTCCGCCCGATCGGCGAAGTACCCGCCGAGCGTGGCGGCCAAATCGTTCGCTGACCATTGGTCACCTGCCGCGTCGAACCGCCGCTCGACCGTCGGCGCCGCCATCAGCGCGACCATCGGCCCGTACACCACGAAGACCTGGCCATTGACCGCGTCGGCGGCGGGCGAGGCGAGGTAGGTGACCAGTCTGGCCACATGCTCCGGCGCGAGCGGATCGACGCCACCCTCGGGCGCCGCACTGAACACGGCCTCGGTCATCGCGGTCCGCGCCCGTGGGCAGATGGCGTTGGCGCGCACGCCGAAGCGGGAGAGGCCGCGTGCGGCGGACAACGTCAGCGCAGTGATGCCCGCCTTCGCGGCCCCGTAGTTGGCCTGCCCCTCGGGCCCGAGCAGTCCCGCCTCCGACGAGGTATTGACGAGCCTGCCGTAGATCGGCGCGCCCGCTTCCTTGGATTTGGCGCGCCAATAGGCTCCCGCATTGCGGGACAACAGGAAATGGCCGCGCAGATGCACCGCGATCACCGCGTCGAAGTCCTCGTCGGACATGTTGAACAGCATCCGGTCGCGGGTGATGCCCGCATTGTTGACCACGATGTCGACACCGCCGAACGCCTCGTCCGCGGTACGGATGAGCGCATCGGCCGTCGAACGCTCGGCAATGCTGCCCGCGACGAACTCCGCCTTGGCGCCGAGCGCCCTGATCTCGGCGAGGGTGTCGGCGACCGCGTCCGACTCCGACAGGTCGTTGACCACCACCGACGCGCCCGCGGCAGCCAGGGCGAGCGCCTCGGCCCGACCCAGCCCCGCGCCGGACCCGGTCACGATCGCCACCCGCCCGGCGAGGTCTGTGTTGCCCATCACTTCTTCATCGCTCACGGCTGCACCTCGCTAGCGCTCGGCTCCGCCGTGCGCGACGCGCACCCTGTGTTCTTGGTTCGCTCGCTGCGCTCACTCACGGGCCGACTCTAGAACGTGTTCCTATCTAGAGCAAGGACCGGGTTACTCCAACCGCAGCGCAGCCTTCGGACACTGCGCCACCGCATCCTCCACATCGGCGAGCCGGTCGGCGGGTACCTCCGCCGCCACGATGTGCAGCACGTCCTCGTCGTCGAGTTCAAAGACGTCGGGGGCGATTCCGACACAGATTCCGTTCGCCTCGCACTGGTCCAGATCGACACTGACCTTCATGGCAACTCCTTTGACAAGACTGTGATCGAAGCCTAACAACCCGAGGTGACGGCGTGTGCCGTCATCAACCGGATTCACCCTCAATACTGGAACATGTTTCAGTTCATATGCAATGATCGGTTGAACCCAATCGAACGAAGGCATGAGGTATTTGCCATGCGCATTGCGTACACGCCGCAGCAGGAACAGCTCCGCGAGGAACTGCGCGACTACTTCGCGCGGCTGATCACCCCGGAGCGCCGTGCGGCGCTGAGCTCGCAGACCGGCGAGTACGGGCAGGGCAACGTGTACCGCGAGGTCGTGCAGGAAATGGGCCGCGACGGCTGGCTGACCCTGGCTTGGCCGAAGGAGTTCGGCGGCCAGGACCGGCCGACGATGGACCAGCTGATCTTCACCGACGAGGCGGCCATCGCGGGCGCGCCGGTGCCGTTCCTGACCATCAACTCGGTCGCGCCGACGATCATGCACTACGGCAGCGAGGAGCAGAAGAAGTTCTTCCTGCCCAAGATCGCGGCGGGCGAACTGCACTTCGCTATCGGCTACTCCGAGCCGGGCGCGGGCACCGACCTGGCCAGCCTGCGCACCTCCGCGGTGCGCGACGGCGACGACTATGTGATCAACGGCCAGAAGATGTGGACCAGCCTGATCGCCTATGCCGATTACATCTGGCTCGCTGTGCGCACCGACCCGACCGCCAAGAAGCACAAGGGCATCAGCATGCTCATCGTGCCGACCACGGCCGAGGGCTTCTCCTGGACACCGGTGCACACCATGGCGGGCCCGGATACCAGCGCCACGTATTACCAGGACGTCCGCGTCCCCGCCAGCTCGCTGGTCGGCCAGGAGAACGGCGGCTGGGCGCTGATCACCAACCAGCTCAACCACGAGCGGGTGGCACTCACCTCGGCAGGACCGCTCGGCCTCGCGCTGAGCCAGACCGTGGAGTGGGCACGCAACACCAAATCGGCCGACGGCCAGCGGGTGATCGACAAGGAGTGGGTGCAGCTCAACCTCGCCAGAGTGCACGCCAAAGTCGAGTACCTGAAGCTGATGAACTGGGAGATCGCCAGCCGCGCCGATGCGGGCGGCGACGCCGCGCCACGTCCGTGGGATGCCTCCACCTGCAAGGTGTACGGCACCGAACTGGCCACCGAGGCCTACCGGCTGCTGATGGAGATCCTCGGCCCGCAGGCCTACCTGCGGCAGGACTCCCCCGGCTCGGTGCTGCGCGGGCGACTCGAGCGGATGCACAGGGCCGCGCTGATCCTCACCTTCGGTGGCGGCACCAACGAGGTCCAGCGCGACATCATCGCCATGACCGCCCTCAAGCAGCCGGCCTCGGCGCGCTGAGCGAGACTTTCGAAAGTAGGTAGATCGCCATGGATTTCACCCCCACCGAGGCCCAGCTCGATCTCGCTCGATTGACCGGCGAGGTGTGCGGCAAGCTGGTCACCGCCGACCGGCTGCGCGAACTCGACAAGACAGCCGTGCGTTTCGACGAACCGCTGTGGGCCTCTCTTGCCGAAACCGGCGTGCTGGCAGCGGCGCTGCCGGAGACGGTTGGCGGCAACGACTTCGGGCCGCTGGAGCAGAGCGCCATCCTGCGTGAGCTCGGAAAGTATGTCGCCGCGGTGCCGTACCTGTGGTCGGTTGTGCTCGGTGCCGGCGCGCTGGCCGCGTTCGGCAATGACGCGCAACGCGATTGGGCCACCCAGGCCGGTGCGGGCAGCGCGATCCTCACGGCGGCACTGGCCGAAGAGCAGAACTGGGAGCCGACCAAGCCGACAACCACGGCGGTCGAGGGGGGTGGCGGCTGGCGGGTGACCGGCGCCAAGCTCGCGGTGCCGGTCGCCGCGCAGGCCGCCAGGGTCCTGGTCCCGGCAACGGTTTCCGGCCGTGCCGCGGTGTTCCTCGTCGATCCGTCCGACGCCTCGGTCCAGCTTACCGCCCAGCAGGTGACCGACCTGAGCGCCGAGTACTCGCTCGAATTCACCGACACCCCTGCCGAATTGGTCGGCACCGTCGACAACGGCGCCGAGATCCTGGACTGGCTGCTGACCAGGGCCTGGCTCGGACTGAGCTCCCAGCAACTCGGCACCGTCGAACGCGCACTGGAACTCGTCGCCGACTACGCCCGCGAGCGTGAGCAATTCGGCAAGGCGGTCGGCAGCTTCCAGGCCGTTGCGCAGCGCCTGGCCGACGGCTATATCGACGTACAGGGCCTGCGCCTGGCCGTCACCCAGGCCACCTGGCAGCTGTCGGAGAACCTGCCGAGCGCCGCGGCGGTGCACACCGCGAAGTTCTGGGCGGCCGATGCGGGCCACCGCGTCGCGCACACCGTCGTGCACGTGCACGGCGGCGTCGGCATCGACCGCGACCACATCGTGCACAACTACTTCACCGCCGCCAAGCACAACGAATTCGCACTGGGCGCGGCCACCGACCACCTCCGGGCCATCGGCTCTCTCCTCGCGGAAACTCCTGCCTGACCCAGGAACTCCGCACCCGAATCGGCCCGCCGGTCCTGCCCCGGCGGGCCGATTGCTGTGGTAACTCACTGATGACCGCGGCCCTGTCGCGATCATTTCGGCCTTATTCGTTGGACTGCCGGTTGCGATGGCGTGCGGTGTGAGCAGTCAGCGGTCGAACTCGCCGTGCGCCGCCGCGACTGTGAAGGCCGACCACTCGGCCGAAGTGAACAGCAACGCCGGGCCGGAGGGGTTCTTCGAATCACGAACGCCGACAAGGTTATTCGAGAGGAATGCGACCTCGACACAGTTCCCTACAACGCCGCTACGACTGCTCTTGAACCATTCGGCATCGGCCAGATCGATGTTAACGTGCACTCCTTCGCTGCCGAAGCAGGCTCCGGCCGGCCACCTCATCCAGAGCCTGGTGGCGAATGCTCTCGTACGCCTGATGGTAGCGCCGTACGGTATCTGGCTTCGTCAGATATAGATCGCCGGCGAAGTTCTCGACATAGACACCAGGAGGCTCGATCGGCTCCCCTTCGCTGTCGACACCGAACTCGAGATTGACGAACGGGCCAACCGCCACCCCCAACGGAAGGCCCGCGCTGAAGGGCAGGATTCGAATGCTGACGTTCGGCCGAGCATCCATATCCGCGGGTGCCCACCGCATCAACCGCCAGCGCCAGCGCCGACCCGACCGTCGATACCACGGCGCTGACCACCCTGTTCTCACTAGTATTACGTAATAGGCGTATTACAGATGCTGCCCGAGGAGGCTACTGTGCTGCTCAACAGCAAAGGCCAGGTAACGATCCCCGCCCAGCTTCGCGCCAAGCACAATCTGCGCGAGGGCGATGACGTCGAGATCGTCGAAGTCGATGGCACGCTCCGGATCGTGCGTACCGAAGGTGCCCCCACCCGAGGCCAACGCCTTGTCCGTCGGCTGCGCGGCACCGCAGCGAGCCGAGATATCGAAGGCATGAGCACCGACGAGATCATGGACCTGCTCCGTGGCGAGTAGTCCGACACCCATCGCCGGACCGGCCACCCTGATCGACTCGTGCGTCCTGCTCGATGTCATGACCAACGACGAGAAATGGGGTGCGTGGTCAGCGAATCGAATCACCGAGACCCTCGATTCCGGGCGGGTTGTCATCAACCCGATCATCTACACCGAAGTTCCGTCGGATACGACACCGTCGAAGATCTGGACGATTTGCTGCCTGCCGATGAGTTCGAGCATGAAGCACTGCCGTTCCGTGCCGGCTTTCTGGCAGGAAAGGCATTTCAGCGCTACCGCCGCAATGGTGGCGAGAAGCGGTCCCCAATGCCCGACTTCTACATAGGCGCGCACGCCGCTGTCGCCGGTTATCGACTGCTGACACGCGATACTGCCCGGTATCGGGGCTACTTCCCGACCGTAGAGCTGATCACGCCCGACCCCTGAACACGCCGCAACATCAGATGGGTCGCTGATCGACTTCGACACTGACCTCCAGTGCATGGTCGGCCGCCGTGAATTTCGTCGAGTGCCGCCCCGAACTGGCTTCGATCGGGCTCGAGGTCAGATACCGCTGCAGCGTCGGTGCGATATCCACGATGATTTGCTCTCGCGAAAGCCCCACCACCGGCGGCAGCCGCAGCACGTAGCGGCACAGGGCAAGCCCGAGCAGCTGGGTCACGATCAATCCGCCGCGGCGCTGCGCATCGGCGGGGTCGCCGAAGCGCAGCACAGCAGGCAACACCTGCTCGGCGAAGACCTGCCGGAAGCGTTCGCTCACTGCTTCGTCGGCGATGGAGGATCGCAGCAAAATCAGCAGGACCTTGTTGTCGGGCTGGTCCTCCCAGATCGCCAGAAAGCGGCGGACCAGCAACTCGCCCACAGCGTCCGGCTCCGCGGACGCCAGATCGGGCAGATTCAGTTCAACGTCGACCGCGGCGGCGAACAGACCGTCCTTGCTGCCGAAGTAGCGCATCACCATGGACGGATCGATCGCAGCGTCTGCCGCGATGGCGCGAATAGTCGCCTTGCGAAAGCCCTCCGCCGCGAAGCGGGCGCGGGCGGCTTCGAGGATCGCCGCCCGGGTGGCATCGGAGCGGCGCGCAGGCTGTTGATCTGGGACGACGGCCATGCCAACAAGTGTATGCCAACAAGTGTTGACTTTCGAGAGCGGGCCGGTCTACCGTTAAGCCAACAAGCGTTGGCCCACAGATGTTGACCAAGGAGTTCCGATGAGCACCACCCCGAGCAACGAACTGCCGGACACCACCTCTGTGGTGATCGTCGGCGCCGGGCCCGCCGGACTGACCGCCGCGGTCACGCTGGCCGACGCCGGCATCGACTTCGTGCTGCTGGACCGGCTCGCCGAGGGCGCCAACACCTCTCGCGCCGCCGTGGTGCACGCACGGACCCTCGAGGTACTGCGCGAGCTCAGCATTGCCGATGAACTCATCGCACGCGGCATCGTGGTACCCACCTTCACCGTGCACGACGGCGGGCGGACGCTGGCCACCGTGCGCTTCGACGGACTGCCTACCGAGTACCCCTACACCCTCATGGTTCCGCAGGACACCACCGAGACGGTGCTGCTGGACCGGCTGCGCAAGGCGGGCGGCGAGGTGCGGCGACCGTACCAGGTGACCAAGATCGCCGACGAGAACAACGGCGTCACAGTGGATTACGAAGACGGCGCGGGCGCACCGGGGACCATCAGGGCCGACTACGTGATCGGCGCCGACGGTATGCACAGCGTCGTCAGGGAGCAAGCGGGCATCGGGTTCACCGGCGACACCTACCCGGCCTCCTTCGTGCTCGCCGATGTCAGGATGGACTGGCCGATCGCACGAAACGAAGTGGCGCTGCACCTTTCACCCGAGGGCGTCACCGTCGTCGCGCCACTGCCCGACGACGCCGAACCGAACCGCTACCGGGTCGTCGCCACCCTCGACGAAGCCCCCGAACACCCGGACGCCGCCGATATCCAGTCGATCCTCGATACCCGCGGCCCCGGTGGCGCGGTGAAAGTCCGTGAGGTGCTGTGGAGCTCACGCTTCCGGGTGCACCACCGCGTCGCCGACCACTACCGCGCAGGCCGGGTGCTGCTGGCAGGCGATGCCGCGCACGTGCACAGCCCGGCGGGCGGACAGGGTATGAACACCGGTATTCAGGACGCGGCCTTCCTCGGCCCGTTGCTCGTTCGAGTCATCCAAGGCGAGCCGGCGGCCACCCTGGACGCCTACGAAGCCACCCGGCGCCCAGTGGCACTCGGCGTCGTCGCCTTCACCGACCGGATGACCAAGATGGCCACCCTGCGCCCGCGGCCTGCCCGCCTGCTCCGCAATACCGTCATGTCGCTCGTGATCCGCATCCCCGCGGTCCGCAACAAGCTGGCCTTCCAACTGGCCGAGCTCGCCAACCGCTGAGTCACCGAGACCGAAAAGATCGGCCCGCCAGGTCAACTGGCGGGCCGATCTGCTGGAATTCCTACTGGATGCCCGCTCGCGCCACGAATACAGAGCCGTCGGCGAAGTCGACCTGCCGATCGGCGTTCGACAGTGCGGTCACCATGCAGGTCCCGAACGACCCGGAGCGATCGAACAGGGTCGCACTGCCGACAGCGATCCCGTCGGCACTGATGTGACTGTCGGCCTCCAACCCGATCTCCGGCCCGATAGCGGGCCGCGCCAGCGCGAGCGTCAGATCGGTGTTGATGAACCCGATGCCCTCGCTGCCCCAGTTGGTCATCATGCTCGTCGCCTCACCGATCATCGCGGCGCCGGCGAACGGCGAAGACGTCTCCCCCTCGATCACCGACATCGGCACCTGCCAGGTGCGCTTGCGCCCGCCGTTCTGATGCTCGCCGATCCGCGACGACCAGCCATCGGGTCGACCGTCGCTGTTCCACAGCGGCGGGGTCGGTCCGTCGGCGATCGGTACCTCGGGCGGCCGCGGCCCGTCGCCCCTGGTCCAGACCTCTCCCGGCGGCTGCACCGACCGTTTCAAGAAGATCGCCGTCGCGCGAGCCACATCCGCGCCGTCCTGCATCAGCGCGGCATCGGCGACCCGGATCCGCTTCCCCTCCCTGACCAACTCGGTCACTACAGTGACCGGCTTGTTGAGCGTCGGCCGGAACAGGTCGACCGTCAACCGGGCGGGCGTGAATTCGGCCGAACAATGCTGCAGTTCCAACGCCCTCGCCAGGAGGCCACAGATCGCAGGCCCATTGATCATCGTCGACGACCACGCGCTGACAGCGAACGGCAGGGGCTCGAAGCCGTGTCCGGTCGCGGCGAAAAATGCATAGGGCGTTGCCAATTCGATCTCCTGTCTACCGCTCGCGGCTGCTGGCAGATCGCTTGAACCAACACCGCGGACGACTGCTGAAACGGCAAAGGCCGCCGCATGTCGCGGCAGCCCTCGCCGGTAGCGCCTCGCCCCTACTTCTTACTTGCTGCTCGCCTCGAGGTGATCATCGGCGGCGCGCACCTCGGTCTGCTCCTTGGCCCAGCGGTAATCCGGCTTGCCTGCGGGCGAGCGCTTGATCTCGTCGACGAACCACAGGCTGCGCGGCTGCTTGTAGGGCGCGATCTCATTGGTCAGCATGGGGCGCAGCTCTTCCAGTGACGGGCGGTTGTCGCCGCGGCACTGCACAACAGCGACGACCCGCTGACCCCAGCGCTCGTCTTCGACGCCGACCACCAGCGCGTCGAAGATCTCCGGGTGCGACTTGAGCGCACCTTCGACCTCTTCCGGGTAGATCTTCTCGCCGCCGCTGTTGATGCTCACCGAACCGCGACCGAGCATCGTCACGGTGCCGTCCTCCTCGACCCGCGCATAGTCGCCCGGGATCGAGTAGCGAACGCCGTTGATCTCCTTGAAGGTTGCCGCCGTCTTCGCCTCGTCCTTGTAGTAGCCGAGCGGAATGTGGCCGCTGCGGGCGAGAATGCCGACTACACCCGAACCGGGCTCCACCGGGTTGCCGTCCTCGCCGAGCACCACGGTGGACGCATCGATCTTCACGCGGGGCCCACCGGTGTGCGTCGCACCCTTGGTGACGATGGACAGTCCACCGAAACCGGTCTCCGAAGAGCCGATGGAGTCCGAGAGCATCCGGTTCGGTAGCAGCTCCAGGAACTGGTCCTTGAGGGCCGGGGAGAACAGCGCCGCACTGCTCGCCATCACGTAGAGCGTCGAAAGGTCATAGGGCTTACCGGTTTCCGGGTTGCCCTCGATCAACGCATCCAGCATCGGCCGTGCCATCGCGTCACCGGTGATGAAGATGAGATTGATGGCGTGGCGGTCGATGTGCTGCCACACGCCGTGCCCGCTGAACTCGGGGATCATCACGGCCTTGCCGCCGCCGAACAGGCTGTGGAAGGTGGCCCATTGCGAGCCGCCGTGGATCATCGGCGGAATCGGGAAGCGCACCATCTGCGGGTTGGCCGCGCCGACCTTGGCCAATTCCCATTCGTCGTCGACGTATTCGCCGGTGACGAAGTTGATGCCCGCACCGAGCACCCGCCAGACATCCTCCTGCCGCCACATCACGCCCTTGGGCAGGCCCGTGGTGCCGCCGGTGTAGAGCATGTAGAGGTCGTCCGGGGAGCGATCGCCGAAATTGCGCTCTCCGGAGGACTGCTCGAGCACCGTCTCGTATTCCACCGAATCCGCCGCGGTGGGGATTGTGCCGGTCGTATCGTCGTCGACGACGATGACGGTCTTCAGCAGCGGAGTGTTCGGGCGGACACCGGCCACTCTGTCGGTGAAGCGGCGCTCGTGGATCAGCGCGACCATGTCCGAGTTGTCGAAGATATGCTGTAACTCGTTCTCGACGTATCGGTAGTTCACGTTGATCATCACGGCGCGAGCCTTGAAGATCGCGACCATGGCCTCGACGGCCTCGATCGTGTTGCGCGAGTAGATGCCCACCTTGTCACCCGGTTGGACACCCTGCTCCAGCAGGTAGTTGGCCAGTTTGTTGGCCCGCTCCTCGAGCTGCGCGTAAGTCACCTCACGGCGGTCGTCGGCCAGCGCTACGCGGTCGGGCATGAGATCGATGGCGTGTTCGACCAGGTCGGCTATGTTGTAGCTCACAAACCTAAAAATAGAACGTGTTACTGTTTCTGACAAGGCTTGAAAGTCAGGAGAATCACCAATGCCAGATTGCCTCGTCGAGAAGCGCGATCACGTCCTCATCGTCACCATGAATCGTCCCGAGGCCCGCAACGCGCTGTCGGGCGAGATGATGGCGATCATGCGCGACGCCTGGGATCAGGTGGACAACGATCCCGACATCCGGGTCGCGATCCTGACCGGCGCGGGCGGCGCGTTCTGCGCGGGCGCGGATCTGAAGGCGATGACGACCCAGCACCCGGGCGACTCCTTCAAGGGCGGCGGCTGGGATCTGTCGAAGATCGAGGCGCTGCTCAAGGGCCGGCGGCTCACCAAGCCGCTGATCGCGGCGGTCGAGGGTCCTGCCATCGCCGGTGGCACCGAGATCCTGCAGGGCACCGATATCCGGGTTGCCGGCGAGAGCGCGAAATTCGGTGTGTCCGAGGCACGTTGGGGCCTGTTCCCGCTGGGCGGCTCGGCGGTCCGGCTGGTGCGCCAGATTCCCTACACCGTGGCCGCGGACATCCTGCTCACCGGTCGGCACGTCACCGCGGCCGAGGCCAAGGAAATCGGCTTGATCGGGCATGTGGTGCCGGACGGCACCGCGCTGGACAAGGCGCTCGAACTGGCCGCGCAGATCGCGGCCAACGGCCCGCTCGCGGTCCAGGCCATCCTGCGCACCATCCGCGACACCGAGGGCATGCACGAGGAAGAGGCCTTCAAGATCGACGCCGAACTGGGCACGGCGGTCTTCAAGTCGGCCGACGCCAAGGAGGGCCCGAAGGCCTTCGCAGAAAAGCGCAAGCCCACATTCACCGGCAGCTGAACAACGAAAGCAAGCGACCCCCTGCGCATTCCGCGCCGGGGGTCGTTTTCGTTATGGCTCAGTTGCTGCCTGGGTAGTCCATCCAGAACGGCTCCCACTGGTGGCCGTCGGGGTCGATGAACGTGCGGCCGTGCATGCCGACCTGCGCCTCCTGCGCGCGCTTGTCCTCGTTGACCTCCTCGCCGGCCCCGGCGCCCAGTGCCGCGGCGGTGAGCGTGTCGACCTCTTCGGCACTGGACAGTGCGATCGCATACGCGGCGCCGATGGTCGAGACGGTGTCCGAGAGCGGGCGGCTGCTGAAGGTCGGGAAGAACTCCTTGGTCAGCAGCATCAGGCAGATGTTGTCGTCGACCACGATGCAGGCGGCGTTCTCATCGGTGAAGTCCTGGTTCACCTTCCAGCCGAGAGCCTCGTAGAAGTTCTTCGACCGGCCCAGATCAGTGACGGGTAGGTTGATGAAGATCATCTTGCTGCTCATGTTCGGCGTCCTTTTCCTCGGTCCATGCGTGAGCCGTTTTTTCGGTTCACCAGTAGAGACGGGCCGTCGGCCGAGAACTCATCGCTGCCGGGAGTAGTGCGGCCCGCCAACCGGCGTCGACGTGGCTCCGCAACTAGTGATGATGATCTTGATTCGGCAGGCAGACGACGTTCATCGGGTCTGTGATGTGTCGGTGGGCTGTGGCATGGTGACTTCCATGACCGACTTGTCCGGCAATACCGCCGGCCTCGCCCCCGATGTGCTCTCCTCGTTCGAGGGGCACCGGCGGGAGCTGTGCGCATATGCCTACCGAATGCTCGGCTCGTCCTTCGAGGCAGAAGACGCGGTGCAGGAGACCTTCACCCGTGCATGGAAGTCCTACGACTCGTTCGAAGGCCGTGCCAGCCTACGGTCCTGGCTGTACCGGATCGCCACCAATGTCTGCCTGGACATGATCGACGGTCCACAGCGCCGTGCCCGGCCGATGGATCTGTCCGGGCCGTCGCGGCCGGACACCCCGTTGCCCATGGCGCAGCCCGACTACGTCTGGATCGAACCGATCCCCAATGCCCTCGCCTTCGGTTCGGACCCGGCCGAGCACGCGAGCGCGAAGGACACACTGCGGCTGGCGTTCGTCGCCGCCTGTCAGCATCTGCCGGCCACCCAGCGCGCCATCCTGATCATGCGCGAGGTGCTGCGCTTCTCGGCCAGCGAGACCGCCGAGGCCCTCACCATGTCGCCCGCATCGGTGAACAGCGCGCTGCAGCGCGCACGGGCGACCATGTCGAAGGTGCAGCCAACAACCACCGACACCTACGACGAGACCAATGAGGACCAGCGCAAACTGGTCGACAACTTCGTCAAGGCGTTCGAGGCCTACGACATGGACACGCTGACCACCCTGCTGAAAGCGGATGTCGCACTGTCCATGCCCCCGATCGAGCTGTGGATCTCCGGCCCGGAGAACGTGGCCGCGTTCATGCTCGGCACCGGCCAAGCCTGCCGCAACGCCAGGATGGTTCGACTCGAGGGCGCGAACGGCCTCCCTGCCTTCGGCCACTACAAGCCGAGCGAGAAGCCCGGCGTCTGGATGCCGTGGTCGATCACCGTCCTGGAACTCGACGGCGCCACCATCGCCGGTCTCAACTTCTTCCTCGACACCGAAAAGCTGTTCCCCCTCTTCGGCCTGCCCCCCGAACTACGCGAAGAGATCTGACGAACGTAGTCGAATGGTGGTTGCGGACCACCTTCGCAACCACCATTCGACTACCGCCGATGCCGAAACTGCCTGGAACGCAAGCACAGCCAGTCCTCACGCTGGAAGTTGTCGCCTGTCTTCCCAGGCTGCGGAAGAGAAAGCCGGGTACGGCACACGACGTACCCAGCACTGCCCGGAACACCGCTGGGACGCGAGTTTGCTCGTCGAGCGGGGGCACGCTACCCAGCCTTGGCCGTCCAGTTCACGGTGTTGCGTGGGGAGGGTGCGCTCAACTTTTCGGACCCCAGGGCATGCTGTCCAGTTTTGGTTGCACTCCAAGGGTTTTACCGGGCAGTGCTGGGGGCGTCAGGCGGGGTACCCAACTTTCTCTTCCGCAGCCTGGGAAGGCAGGCGCACGGCTTCCAGCGTGAGGACTGGCTGTGGTTGCGTCGCAAGACTTTAGTTATCGAGCGTAGTGAAGCCGACCAGTTCACGGTGTCGGGTTTGGGAGGGTGAGCTCAGCTTTCCGACCCCGGGGCATGCTGTCCAGTTTGGTTGCACTCCAAGGGATTTACTGGGCAGTGCTGGGGGCGTCGGGTGGGGTACCCGACCTTCTCTTCCGCAACTTTGTGAGACAGGCACACGGCTTTCAGCGTGCGGACTAGCTGTGGTGGCGTTCTCGGACCTTATCGACCCCGGCATGCGATCGGTCAGTGCCCGGCCTCGATGGCAGCTGCACCCTGTCGATCTTCACCCTTGTCGATCCGAGCACCGTATTGCAACCGAACACCCCGTGTACCAGGTATCTGGTTGCAACACAGGGTGTTCGGTGCGAAGCGGTGGCTAGGACGCGGCCAGGTAGCTTTCCTTGAGCTTGCGCTTGTAGAGCTTGCCGTTGGGGTCGCGGGGGAGTTCGGGGAGGTAGTCGATCGAGCGTGGCATCTTGTACTTTGCCAATTGTGTTGCGGCGAAGGCGAGTAGCTCGGCGGTGAGGTTGTCGTCGCCCTCGAACCCGTTGGCGGGCTGGACTACGGCTTTCACTTCCTGACCCCAATCGGCATGTGGCAGACCGAAAACCGCCACATCGGCGACCTTCGGGTGGGTGACCAGCACGCTTTCGATTTCGGCGGGATAGATGTTCACGCCGCCGGAGAGAATCAGATCGGATCGACGATCGTGCAGGTAGAGATAGCCGTCCTCATCGAGATGGCCGATGTCGCCGACGGTGAAGAGGTCACCGACTCTCGACTCCTCGGTCTTCTCCTTGGCATGGTGGTACTCGAAGCTCGACGCACCCATCTTCATGTAAACCAGCCCGGTCTCGCCGGCGGGCACTTCGGAGCCGTCTTCCTCGCTGAGCACCTTGATCACCGACCATGGCCAGGCCTTGCCGACCGAGCCGGGCTTGAGCAGCCACTCGGTGCCATTGATCACCGTGCCGCCGCCCTCGGTGGCCGCGTAGTACTCGGTGACCGTCGGGCCCCACCACGCCAGCATCTGCCGCTTGGTCTCCTGCGGACACGGCGCCGCACCGTGCACCATGCTGCGCAGCGAAGAAACGTCGTATTTGGCGCGCACCTCCTCCGGCAGTGCGAGCAGCCGGTGGAACTGGGTCGGCACCATGTGGCTGTGGGTCACCCGATGCTTCTCGATGAGCCGCAACATCTCCTCGGCGTCCCAACGATCCATCAGAACAACCTTGTGTCCCAGCTGAATCGAGATGGTCGCCCAGTTCAGCACCGCGGTGTGATAGAGCGGCGAGCCGCAGATGTGCACGTGGTTGTCGTAGGGCGCGAGTTCGAACAGCCCGAAGAACGCATTCGTGTGCGGTGGAACGACATCCGGATCGGCGCCGGTCAAAGGGCGGCGAACGCCCTTGGGACGCCCCGTTGTTCCCGAGGTGTAGAGCATCGGCGCACCGGTGGTCCGGTTGTCGGGCCTGCCGGTGTCGGCCGCGCCGAGCCAGGCCACCGACTTGAAGCCCTCGATCTCACCCACCGCGAAGCGTGCCGACGCCGGCAGCCCGGCCTCGTCGGCCGCGGCGATCGCGGCCGCGGCGAACCGGTCGCTGGCGATGAACGCCTTTGCCTCGCTGTCGGAGAGGATGTAGGCGACCTCGGGTCCGGTCAGGTGCCAGTTCACCGCCACGATGTACAGCCCGGCCTGGTACGCCGCGAAGTAGGCGGCGACCGCCTCGACGCAGTTGTGCACCATGCTGACGAGCACGTCGCCGGGCTGTAGGCCCAGCGCCCGCAGGCCGGTGCCGTATCGATTGGCCAGCGTGGCCAATTCGCGATACGTCACCTCGCGGCCGACCGGGTCGACCAAGGCGATCCGATCGGGTTCCGCTTTCGCGATATTCCAGAAACCGAGAATTTCTACTGACTCCTGCGTCGTCACCCCTACGAATCTAGAACGTGTTCTACATCTGTACAAGGGGTGCGAGCCGATGCAATTGCTCGATATCTGGAACAGACACCAGCATCTCGGTGACACCGGCCGCTTCCCACACCCCGAGTTGCTTACGAACATGCTCCTCGTCGCCGATGATCGCGGTGTCCAGAATCAGCTCGTCCGGGACCAACGCCGCCGCCTCCGCCTTCTTGCCCGCCTGGAAGAGCCTGCCGATCTCGTCGACCTCGCGTTCGTACCCCATCCGCCGGTACACCTGCGCGTGGAAGTTCATCTCCGGCGCGCCCATTCCGCCGATATAGAGCGCCATGATCCAGCGCATCCGCTCGATCTCGCTCTTGGCATCGTCGGTCAGCACCACCTGGCAGCTCGCGGCGATCTCGAAGTCCGCCCGCGAACGCCGCGCGCCCGCCCTGGCGAAACCCTCGTCGAGCCAGTCGTTGTACATCCCGGCCAGCCGCGGCGCGTAGTAGATCGCCAGCCAGCCGTCGGCGATCTCGGCCGTCAGCGCCACATTCTTCGGGCCTTCCGCGCCGAGCCAGATCGGCAAATCCGCTCGTAGCGGATGCACGATCGGCTTGAGCGGCTTGCCGAGCCCGGTCGAACCCGGGCCCGTGTACGGCAGCGGGTACTGCGGTCCGGCATTGGTGACCGGGGCCTGCCGCGCCAGCACCTGACGAACGATCCCGACGTACTCCCTGGTGCGCTGCAACGGCTTGGCGAACGGCTGGCCGTACCAACCCTCCACCACCTGCGGACCGGAGACGCCGAGGCCGAGGATCGCCCTGCCGCCGCTGAGATGGTCCAGTGTCAGCGCATGCATGGCGGTCGCGGCGGGCGTACGCGCCGACATCTGCACCACCGAGGTGCCCAGCCGCACCCGCTGCGTCGAGGATCCCCACCACATCAGCGGGCCGAAGGCGTCCGACCCCCAGGATTCGGCGGCGAATACGGCGTCGAACCCGGCCGCCTCGGCGGCCATCACCAACTCACCGGCATTCTGCGGTGGTTGTGCCATCCAGTACCCGAGTTGCAATCCGAACTTCACCATCGACCTCTTTCCAGCCAACTTCTTGCCAGCAGAATAAGAACCTGTTCTACTCGACATTGTGACTCAGGGGAATACTGCATCCGGCACAATCGCGAATGAGAGAGGGTCGGAATTGAACACTGCGTCGCGCAGCGACTCCATCGAGGGTAGCGGTGGGCGCACCGTGCCCGACGTACTCAGCGCGCCCCTTCGGGTGCGATTCGACTACACCCGATCGGTCGGACCGACGATCGGCAACTTCCTGACCAAGCTGCGCAGCCGCAAGATCGTCGGCGTACGCGGTTCGGACGGGCGGGTGCTCGTGCCGCCACCGGAATACGATCCGATCACCTCCGCGCCGCTCACCGAGTTCGTCGATGTGGCCGACACCGGCACTGTCGAATCGTGGACCTGGGTGCACGATCCACTGCCCGGACAACCCTTCGATCGCCCCTTCGCGTGGGCGCTGATCAAACTCGACGGCGCGGACACCACCCTGCTGCACGCCGTCGACGTGGCCGAGCCCGGTGCCATCCACACCGGCCAGCGCGTCGTCGCCAGGTGGGCGACCGAGACCGCGGGCAGCATCAAGGACATCGCATGCTTCGAGCCGGGCGAAACATCGCACGCGCCGGCGGAAGCCGTCGACGATGGCGAGCCGATCACGGTGATCACCACTCCCGTGGACCTGGATTACAAACACACCGCCTCGCCGCAGGAGACCATCTACCTGCGCGGGCTGGCCGAAGGCAAGCTGCTCGGCGGGCGGACCGACGCCGCGGGCAAGGTGTACTTCCCGCCGCGCGGCGCCAACCCGACCGACGGCAGGCCGACCGACGACATCGTCGAGCTGCCCGACCGCGGCACCGTCACCACCTTCTGCATCGTGAACGTGCCGTTCCTCGGTCAGCGGATCAAGCCGCCGTACGTGGCGGCCTATGTGCTGCTCGACGGCGCCGACATCCCGGTCCTGCACCTCGTCCTCGGCTGCGAGGCCAGCGAAGTGCGGATGGGCATGCGGGTTGAGGCCGTGTGGAAGCCGCGCGAGGAATGGGGCTACGGGCTGGAGAACGTGGACCACTTCCGTCCCACCGGCGAGCCGGACGCCGAATACGACACCTACTCCCATCACCTCTAGAGAGGCCCACGTGACCGACAACGCCACCGACATCGCGGTCGTGGGATTCGCCCACGCACCGCACGTCCCGGAAACCTTCGGCACTACCAACGGTGTCGAGATGCTGGTGCCCATTTTCCAGCAGCTCTACTCCGACCTCGGCATCACCAAGTCCGATATCGACTTCTGGTGCTCCGGCTCCTCCGATTATCTGGCCGGACGGGCCTTCTCGTTCATTTCGGCGATCGACGCCATCGGCGCGGTACCGCCGATCAACGAATCCCATGTCGAGATGGACGCCGCATGGGCGCTCTACGAGGCGTTCGTGAAACTGCGCTCGGGGCAGGCGAAGACCGCACTGGTGTACGGCTTCGGCAAGTCTTCGGCGGGCACGCTGCGGCAGATCCTCACCATGCAGCTCGATCCCTATCTGGTCGCCCCGCTGTGGCCGGACTCGCTGTCCATCGCGGGCCTACAGGCGCGCGCCGGACTCGATGCCGGTCGCTGGACCGAGCGCGATATGGCCGCCGTGGCGGCGGGCGCTGCCGGCGACATCGAAAGTCTGCTCGACACACCGTATGTCGCAGACCCGCTGCGCGCACATGACGTCGCACCCATCACCGACGGTGCGGCGGCGATCGTGCTCGCCGTCGGCGACCGGGCCCGCGAGCTCTGCGCGCGTCCGGCCTGGATCTCCGGCATGGCGCACCGCGTCGACACGCCTCAGCTCGGCGCCCGCGATCTGACCGTCTCCCCCTCGACTTCGGCTGCCGCCCATGCGGTTACCGGCGGTGACACCAGCGGCTTCGACATTGCCGAGCTGCATGCGCCGTTCAGTCACCAGCAGCTGATCCTCGCCGAGGCGATCGGCCTGAAGCCCGAGACCACGGTGAACCCCTCGGGTGGCGCATTGGCGGCCAACCCGATGTTCGCCGCAGGCCTGGAGCGGATCGGCTTCGCGGCCGAGGCCATCATGGCGGGCACCGCGAATCGCGCACTCGCCCACGCCACCAGCGGCCCCGTGCTGCAGCAGAATCTTGTGACCGTTTTGGAGACTCGATGACACTCCCCGCTGCGGTGCTCGGCACCGGACAAACCCATCACGTGACGAAACGGACCGACGTGTCCATGGCGGGCATGTGTCGCGAGGCAATCGATCGCGCGCTCGAGGATTCGGGCCTCACCATCGCCGATATCGATGCGGTCGTGGTCGGCAAGGCACCCGATCTGTTCGAGGGCGTCATGATGCCCGAGCTGTATCTCGCGGATGCGTTGGGCGCCACCGGAAAACCACTGCTGCGCGTGCACACCGCAGGCTCGGTCGGCGGCTCGACCGGCGTGGTCGCCGCGAACCTCGTGCAGGCCGGCGTGCACAAGCGCGTGCTCGCGATCGCCTGGGAGAAGCAGTCGGAATCGAATGCCATGTGGGCGTTGTCGATTCCGGTCCCGTTCACCATGCCGGTCGGCGCGGGTGCGGGCGGGTATTTCGCGCCGCACGTCCGTTCCTACATTCGCCGTTCGAACGCGCCCGGACACATCGGCGCGATGGTGGCGGTGAAGGATCGCCGCAACGGTGCGAAGAATCCGCTCGCGCACCTGCATCAGCCGGATATCACGCTGGAGAAGGTGCTCGCATCGCAAATGCTGTGGGACCCCATCCGCTTCGACGAAACCTGCCCGTCGTCGGATGGCGCCTGCGCGGTGGTGATCGGCGACGAGGAAGCAGCGACCGCCGTCGAAGCCACGGGCAAGAAGGTGGCATGGGTGCACGGCACCGCGATGCGCACCGAACCGACCACTTTCGCCGGGCGCGATCAGGTGAACCCGCAGGCAGGCCAGGACGCGGCCGCCGCGCTGTGGAAGGCGGCAGGCATCACCGACCCGCTCGCCGAAATCGATGTCGCCGAAATCTATGTGCCCTTCTCGTGGTTCGAGCCGATGTGGCTGGAGAACCTCGGCTTCGTGCCGCCTGGCGACGGCTGGAAGCTCACCGACAAGGGTGAGACCGAAATCGGCGGCACACTGCCGGTCAACCCCTCCGGTGGGGTGCTCTCCTCGAATCCGATCGGCGCGTCCGGGCTCATCCGCTTCGCCGAGGCCGCCAAGCAGGTGATGGGCCGGGCCGGGGCCTATCAGGTCGACAATGCCAAGAAGGCGCTCGGCCACGCGTATGGCGGTGGCTCGCAGTACTTCTCGATGTGGGTGGTCGGGTCGGAGCGCCGATGAGCACCGCACCGATGAAATTCACCCTCGGCATCGCACTGAGTCCGCTGGAGCAGCTCCCCGAACTGGCGAAGACGGCGGAGGAATGCGGCTTCGCCTCGATCGCCCTGCCCGACTCGCTGTTCTACATGAAGTCCGCGTCGGCGAAGTACCCCTACACCGCCGACGGCAGCCGCTTCTGGGGACCGGAGACGCCCTGGGTCGACCCGCTCATCGGTGCGACCGCGATGGCGGCGGTGACCAGCCGGATCCGCTTCTACACCAACGTGCTCAAGCTGGGTTCGCGCAACCCGCTGTTGCTGGCCAGGCAGGTCGGCTCGGTAGCCAACCTGTCGGCCAATCGGTTCGGTTTCGGCGTCGGGATCGGCTGGGCGCCAGAGGAATTCGAGTGGTGCGGGGTGCCTTACGCCCGCCGCGGCGCACGGGTGGACGAGATGATCGAGGTTATCAAGCTGGTCCTCGGCGGCGGCATGGTCGAATTCCACGGCGAGTTCTTCGACTTCGATCCACTACAGATCAGCCCGGCGCCGACCGAGCCGGTGCCGTTCTACATCGGTGGACACACCGAGCCCGCGCTGCGGCGTGCCGCCCGGGTCGGCGACGGCTGGACCTCGGCCATGATGACCTACGACGAGCTATGCCTGACCATCGGCAAGCTCGAAGCGCTGCGTGCCGAATTCGGCTGTGCGGCAGAGCCATTCGAGATCCAAGCGGTATGCATCGACCGATACGGGCGCACCGGATACCAGGATCTGGCCGATGCCGGGGTCACCGACGCGATCGTCGTTCCGTGGCTGGCCGACGGCATCGGCTTCGACGGCGAACTCGCGGCCAAGCAGGACTCGCTGCGCCGCTTCGCCGCGAAGAATATCGAGGAACCCATCGTCGCGAAGGCAGGCGTATGACCACTACCGAACATCCAGCACGGGCCGCCGGACTCGCCTCGCAAGCCGCGGTGCGAGCCAGGGACAAGCAGGCGTGGGTCGCGCTGTTCGCCGAGGACGGCATCGTCGAAGATCCGGTCGGCCCTTCGGGTTTCGATCCCGAGGGCAAGGGCCACCGAGGTAAGGAAGCCATCGCGGCGTTCTGGGACATGGCGATCGCGAAGACCGATTCCATCGAGTTCCTGTTCGGCGATTCTTTCGCCTGCGGCAACGAGATCGCCTTCACCGGCACCATTCGCTCCACGCTCGGTGGCCATCACATCGATGCCGAAGGCGTGTTCACCTACAAGGTGGACGGAACGGGCAAAATCGCTGCGCTGCGGGCTTTCTGGGAGGTCGACCGCGCTATGGCGACCGCTGAGCCCGTCGGCTGAGTTCGCCGCCCCTCGGGGCAGCACGACAAAGGGCCCTCGCACCGGCACAGGAACTGCGGTTGCGAGGGCCCTTTGTCGTCGTCAGTGCGCGACCGGGCAGCCGCCCGAGGTGTTGTAGTCGACCGTGAACTCCTTGACACCGTTGAGCCAGCCGGAACGCAGGCGCTTCGGGTCACCCAGCCTGGTGATGTCGGGCATGTAGTCGGCAATGGCGTTGAAGATCAGATCCACCTCCATCCGCGCGAGGTTCGCGCCGACGCAGAAGTGCGCGCCGGTGCCACCGAAAGACAAGTGCTGGTTGTTCTTTCGGGTGATATCGAACTTCTCCGGGTGCTCGAACACATCCTCGTCGAAGTTGGCCGAGCGGTAGAGCATGACCACCCGCTGGCCCTTCTTGATCTGCACTCCCCCGAGTTCGGTGTCCTCGAGCGCGGTCCGCTGGAACGAGGTGACCGGTGTCGCCCACCGGATGATCTCGTCGGCGGCGGTGGCCGGGCGCTCTTTCTTGAACAGCTCCCACTGGTCCGGGTTCTCCAGGAAGGCCGCCATGCCGTGGGTGATCGCGTTACGGGTCGTCTCATTGCCCGCCACGGCCAGCATGATCACGAAGAAGCCGAACTCCTCCGGCGTCAGTTCGTCGCCGTCGACATCCGCCTCGATCAATTTGGTGACGATGTCGTCGGCCGGACATTCTTTGCGAGCCGCGGCCATCTGGTAGGCGTAGCCGAGCACCTCGGTGGACGCCGCGACCGGGTCGGCCTCGTTCTCCGGATCGTCGTACCCGGTCATATCGTTCGACCAGGTGAACACCTTCATGCGGTCTTCCTGCGGGATGCCGATGAGCTCGGCGATGGCCTGCAGCGGCAGTTCGGAGGCGACCTGGGTGACGAAGTCGCCGGATCCGGACGCCACCGCCGCCTGCACGATCGACTCGGCCCTGGCCTTGAGTTCCGCGCGCAGCCCGTTGATCACGCGCGGGGTGAAGCCACGCGAGATGATCTTGCGGAGTTTGGTGTGCTGCGGCGCGTCCATATTGAGCATGACGAACCGCTGCAGTTCGATCGCCTCGCGGGTGATCTCGTCATTGAAGCGCGGGATCGCGGTGTTCTCGAACGAGGAGAACACATCGCTGCGCCGCGAGACTTCCTTGACTTCGGCGTGCTTGCTGACGACCCAGAAGCCGTCGTCATGGAATCCACCCTTCTCGGGTGATTTCGGATTCCACCAGACCGGGGCGGTCCGGCGCAGTTCCGCGTACTCCTCGACCGGAACACGCTCGGCGTAAATGTCCGGGTCTGTGACGTCGAACCCGTCCGGCAGATTGGGCCGGGCATTCCGAGGGTCAACCACCAGATGTCTCCTTCGACAAACTGAAACACGTTCTACAATCATTGAAGCATAGGCTGGATATCGAGGGAAGAACTGGAGAGATCCACCTATCGCTAACGTGGACACACGTTTCAGTTTTCTGTCCCAACGGAAAGGTTGGTCATGGGCACACCAGTAATCGTCGAGGCCGCTCGCACCCCGATCGGCAAGCGCGGCGGCTGGCTCGCGGGCCTGCACGCCGCCGAACTGCTCGGCCTCGCGCAGCGCGGGTTGCTCGAGAAGGCGCACCTGGACCCCGCCCTTGTCGAGCAGGTCATCGGCGGCTGCGTCACCCAGGCGGGCGAGCAGTCCAACAACATCACCCGGGTCGCCTGGCTGCATGCCGGCCTGCCGTGGCAGGTCGGGGCCACCACCATCGATACGCAGTGCGGTTCGGCCCAGCAGGCCAATCATCTGATCGCCGGGCTCATCGCGACCGATGCCATCGACATCGGCATGGCCTGCGGCGTGGAAGCCATGAGCCGAGTTCCCTTGGGCGCCAACGTCGGCACGAACGCGGGCCCGCGCAGGCCCGCGTCATGGAGCATCGATCTGCCCAACCAGTTCGAGGCGGCCGAACGTATTGCCAAGCGGCGTGGCATCACTCGCGACGATGTCGACGCGCTCGGCGTCCGCTCGCAGCAGCGCGCCGCACAGGCCTGGGCCGAGGGCCGCTTCGATCGCGAGGTGCTTTCGGTGGCCGCACCCGCCGTCGACAAGGAAGGCAACCTCACCGGCGAGAAGCTCGAGGTGACCAAGGACCAGGGCCTGCGCGACACCAACCTGGAAAGCCTCGCCAAGCTGAAGCCGGTGCTCGAAGGCGGCATCCACACCGCGGGTACGTCGTCACAGATCTCCGACGGCGCGGCCGCGGTGCTGCTGATGGACGAAAAGGCCGCGCAGCGAGCGGGATTGCGGCCGCGCGCCCGGATTGTCACGCAAGTCGTGGTCGGCGCCGAGCCCGAGTTCCATCTCGACGGCCCAGTTCAGGCCTGCACCCGGCTGCTCGAGCGGTCGGGCATGAATATCGGTGACATCGATCTATTCGAGATCAATGAAGCATTCGCGTCGGTCGCACTTTCGTGGGCATCTGTACACAATCCGGACATGGACCGGGTTAATGTCAACGGCGGCGCGATCGCACTGGGGCACCCGGTCGGCTCCACCGGATCTCGGCTCATCACAACGGCTTTGCATGAACTGGAGCGCACCGGGGGTAGTACGGCGATGGTGCTCATGTGCGCGGGTGGCGCACTGGCGACAGGCACGATCATCGAGCGGTTGTAGGAGTCGTCAACCAATTCCCCACGATTGGTTGAACGTTCATCCCAGAGCCGCCAAAACGTGTCGTACGCCACACAAAGATCACCGCGGTCAAGTAGATGAGACGTCAGCTATCTTTAGGCTATCATCGATCTGCGGGGCGAGACCCCTGCGACGGGCCAGAACCGGAGAACACCACCCCTTCGCAAGAGCCGTTGGGGTGACCCGCAAACGCAACGGTCGCAGTCACTTCGCCGCAGCTGGACCTAGAAGCTTCAAGGAAATCCTGAATCAGGCGTAGGTTTTCAGTTACTGAGCCGCTAATATCAATGATACGTATCCGAGATAACGACTGTTAGTACAGCGAAGGGAATTGGGCGGCTCACAATGGCTGATTTCGCGGCGCGGCTGAACAAGCTGTTCGAAACCGTGCATCCCCCGGGGCGCAAGCCGCACACCAACGCGGAGGTTGCGGCTGCGCTGACAGCCTCCGGGCATCCGATCTCGAAACCGTACCTCTCGCAGTTGCGGTCGGGTCAGCGGACGAACCCGTCGGACGAAACGGTGGCTGCACTGGCCAAGTTCTTCAAGGTCAAGCCGGACTACTTCTTCAACGACATCTATGCCGCCAAGATCGATCACGATCTGGAGTTGTTGTCCCAGCTGCAGGGCTATGGACTGCGGCGGTTGTCGAGTAGAGCGTTCGACCTGTCCGAAGAATCACAGAACCTCCTCACCTCCATGGCGGAGAAGTTGCGAGCAAGCGAAGGCTTGCCCGAAATTCCTCCGGACGGTACCGAATAGGTTCTCCTAGAGTGCAGTACGGTGCGACCTTCGGGTCGCACCGTACTGCGTCATGGGTCGGGTGCCCCAAAAGTTATGGGCTGGCGGAGAGCGCGGGGGTGGGTTATCGGCGTCCCCGCGACTTACCCATGCGTGTACGAAATCAGTTGATCGGATACCGAGTGGGCATACACGAATCCGGCTCGGCGATCGCCGAGCCGGATTCGTTGTTGTGTCAGGGGATTCAATACGGGGTGTTCACGAAGAATGCCTCGAGATGATCAGCATTGCGGCGAGTTGATCAATTCCAGGCGTGGACGGGAGTTGACGCCTCATAGGCGCGAGCGATGGTCTGGACCCAACCGCGCGGACTGATTCCCTCGGGCGGAGCAATCCACCGCGCGTCTACTGCTACCTCGCCCAATGGATTACGTACCCATTCCGCGACGCGGTCCGCGCGCTCGACCGGTGACGACGGCGATGGGCCCGCGGCGATCAGCTCGACACCGCCACCCGACTGCAGATACAGCGCGTCCATGATCTGCGCCACCTGATCGGACGCCTCGAGCTGCGTGGAAGAACTCGCCTGCTCGTGCGCGATCACCTCGGGAAACCAATCGATCATAGTGAGCCGAACCGAGCGCCGCCGAACCGAGTGCGGCGGAACCGACTGCCGCAGAACCAGTTCCGATAGCAGCCGAACCGGTGCCGAGCGCGGCGGAGCCGATCCCGACAACGGCGGAACCGCCGGAAGCGAACACCACGCCCCCGAAGGTGGATCTCTATAACGCCACCACAGCCAGTCCGCACGCCGGAAGCTGTGTGCCTGCCTACTCAGGTTGCGGAAGAGAAAGCCGGGTACGGCACACGATGTGCCCGGCACTGCCCTGATAACCATCCCAACGCAACGTGCGCACCCGAACCGGGCCCGAGCGGGGTGCGTTGCGGGAACGAACCCACCACGATGCCGTCCCGGAAAGGTGTGCCTGCCCGGGGTTTACCGGGCAGTGCTGGGCCCGTCGGGTGCCGTCCCCGGCTTACCTCCCGCAGCCAGGTGCGCGGTGTCGAGTTCCGGCGTGGTCATCTGGCTGTGGTGCCGTTCTCGAGAACCCATTCTCGAGAACGGGGTGAAATGGTGGTTGGGGGTGGGGGGTTGGAACCACCATTTCACTGCGCTCGGCGTTGGCTGGCTGGGGTGGGTGGGTGGGTGGGTGTCACTGTGACGCCACACGCGGCGGCTGAGGCTACGAGGCCCGGCTGGGCGTGCGCCTCAGGTGCGCCGTGCGTCTCGGCTGGTTGGGCGCGCGCTGTTCAGAGTCGGTTCGCGCGCGCAGTCGGGGGCAGGCAATGCTCAGGCGCCGTATACGGGCTCCGCCGGAATTGCCTTGGCGATCAGGTCGGCGACTACGGGGCCTAGTTCCGCGGGGGTCCAGCGGGCGCCGCGGTCAACGGCGACGCCGTGGCGCCAGCCGTCGGCTAGGGCCACTTTGCCGCCTTCGACCTCGAACATGCGGCCGGTGACGCCTGCGGACTGCGGGCTGCCGAGCCAAACGACCAAGGGGGAGATGTTCCCGGGGGCCATTGCGTCGAAGCCGTCTTCGGGGGCCGTCATGGTTTCGGCGAAAACGGTTTCGGTCATTCGGGTGCGGGCGGCCGGTGCGATGGCGTTCACCGTGACGCCGTAGCGGGCGAATTCGGCGGACGCGGTCAAGGTGAGGCCCGCGATGCCCGCCTTGGCCGCGCCGTAGTTGCCCTGGCCGACGCTGCCCTGGAGGCCGGCGCCCGAGCTGGTGTTGATGATGCGGGCGTCGACGGGGCGACCTGCCTTGGATTCGCCACGCCAGTATTCGATCGCGTGCCGCATGGTCGCAAAGTGGCCCTTGAGGTGGACCCGGATGACCGCGTCCCATTCGTCCTCGCCGAGGTTGACCAGCATGCGGTCACGCACGAAGCCCGCGTTGTTGACGAGTACGTCGAGACCGCCGAACGTGTCGACGGCCTGCCGGATGAGATTGCGAGCGCCGTCCCAGTCCGCAATATCGTCGCCGTTGGCGACGGCCTCGCCGCCGAGCGCTTTGATCTCCGCGACCACCTGTTCGGCGGGTGTCTCCGTGGTTTCCGCACCGTCGAGCGCCGAGCCGAGGTCGTTGACCACCACCCGGGCTCCCGCGGCGGCGAAGGCGAGCGCGTGCGCCCTGCCGATGCCACGGCCCGCGCCGGTGACGATGACGGTGCGCCCGGCGCAGATCTGCTCGGTGTCCATACCTGTTGTCCCTCTGTCGTATTTGTCTTGTTAGGTCAGATCTGCCGAGTCAGGCGTCGGCCCGCTGTCCGCCGACCACCGCATTGGACGCCGCAAGGAAAGCGGGCCGCTCCCCGCCACCGTGCACGAGCAACGTCGCGCCGCTGACGTAGGAAGCCAGCGGGGAGGCAAGGAAGGCCGCGCAACGGCCGATGTCGTCGGGCGCGGCCATCCGCCCGAGCGGGATTGTCGCGCCCACCGCGTCGATGCCGTCCTGATCGCCGTAGTGCAACTGGCTCTGTTCGGTCTCGACCGGGCCGACGACCAGCGAATTCACCCGAACCTTCGGCGCCCACTCGACCGCGAGCGAGGCGGTGAGGCTGTCCATGCCCGCTTTCGCGGCCCCGTAGGCGGCAGTGCCGGGCGAGGGCCGGTGCCCGCTCACGCTCGACACCATCACGATCGATCCGCCGCCGGACTGCTGCTGCATCACCGCATTCGCCGCCTGCGAAACAAGCAGCGGCGCAAGCAGATTCAACTCGACAATCTTGGCGTGGAAATTCTTGCTCGCCTCGGCGGCGAGGGCGAACGGTGCGCCGCCGGCATTGTTGATCAGGTGGTCGAGACGACCGTGCCGCTCGACGATCGTGTCGATCAGCGCCTGCACCGAGCCGGCGTCGCGCACATCGCACGGCAGATATTCGATCTCGCGCCCACCGCTGCGCACCGGGTTGTCGGCCGGCCGCCGCGCGCACGCCACCACCGTCGCGCCCGCGGCGAGAAAAGCCTTGCTCACCCCGGCGCCCACCCCGCGCACACCTCCGGTGACCAGAACGACGCTGCCGGCGAGATCGATTTCGAGTGCCACCGTGCTAACCTACCAAGCAACTGCTTGCTTTGCCAATGCGCCGAGCTAATCCGGCACGCACGATGGGATATGCGATGGGGATCAACCGTCACTCCGAATCAACCGGCATCACCGTGGTCACGGTCGACTACCCGCCGGTCAACGCCATACCGTCCGACGGCTGGTTCGCCATTGCCGACGAGATCCGCGCGGCAGGGCGCGACCAAGAGACCAAGGTTGTCGTGCTGCGCGCGGAGAACCGCGGGTTCAACGCCGGTGTCGACATCAAGGAAATGCAGCGCACACCCGGCCATCAGGCACTGATCGACGCCAATCACGGCTGCTACGAGGCGTTCGCGGCGGTCTACGACTGCCCCGTTCCGGTGATCGCGGCGGTACAGGGCTTCTGCCTCGGCGGCGGGATCGGGCTGGTCGGCAATGCCGACGTCGTCATCGCGTCCGACGATGCCACCTTCGGCCTGCCCGAAGTCGACCGCGGCGCGCTCGGCGCGGCCACCCATCTGTCGCGACTGGTGCCGCAGCACCTGATGCGGGCGCTGTTCTACACCGCGAGCACCATCACCGCACAACAGTTGCAGCACTTCGGCTCGGTGTACCAGGTGGTGCCGCGCGCTGAACTCGACGCCGCCGCAATGGAAGTCGCGAAGAACATCGCGACGAAAGACGGCCGGGTGATTCGCGCGGCAAAGCGCGCACTCAACGGCATCGACGTGCAGGACGTGCACCGCAGCTACCGCTTCGAGCAGGGCTTCACCTTCGAGCTGAACCTCGCAGGCGTCGCGGACGAGATCCGCGCCCGCTTCGACGACGACCTGGCGGCGCGCAAGGCAGCAGAGAGCAAGGGGAACTAAGACCATGCGGGACAAGCGAATGTCGCTCGACGAGTTCGTCGGCGAACTGCGCAGCGGAATGACCATCGGCATCGGCGGCTGGGGTTCCCGGCGCAAGCCGATGGCCCTGGTGCGGGCCATTCTGCGCTCGGACATCACCGACCTGACCGTGGTCAGCTACGGCGGACCCGACCTCGGGCTGTTGTGCTCGGCAGGCAAGGTCCGCAAGGCCTACTACGGCTTCGTGTCGCTGGATTCGCCGCCGTTCTACGATCCGTGGTTCTCCAAGGCACGCACGTCCGGTGCGCTGGTGGCGCGGGAAATGGACGAGGGCATGCTCAAGTGCGGGCTGGAAGCGGCCGCCGCGCGACTGCCGTTCCTGCCGATCCGTGCCGGACTCGGGTCCGATGTCCTCAACTTCTGGGACGGCGAACTGCGGACCGTCACCTCCCCGTACGCCGACGCGGACGGCAAGGCCGAGACGCTCGTCGCGATGCCTGCACTGAAACTCGATGCGGCGCTGGTCCATCTGAACATCGGCGACCGGCACGGCAACGCCGGCTACACCGGTGTCGATCCGTACTTCGACGACCTGTACTGCCTGGCCGCCGACCGCCGCTACGTCTCGGTGGAACGCGTAGTCGAAACCGAAGAACTCGTGAAAACCGTTCCGCTGCAATCACTGCTGCTCAACCGGATGATGGTCGACGGCGTCGTCGAGGCGCCCAATGGCGCGCATTTCACCTTGGCGGGCGACAGCTACGGCCGTGACGAGAAGTTCCAGCGCCACTACGTGGAAGCGGCCAAGACGCCCGAAACCTGGCAGCAGTTCGTCGACAAGTATCTGGCCGTCTCCGAAGCGGAGTACCAGGCCGCCGTTCGTGAGTTTGGACAGGAGGCGTCGAAGTGACGAGCACCGAGACCAGCACCAGGGCCGAGATCTGCGCGGTCGCGTGCGCCGAGATATTCAGCGGTGCAGGGGAAATCATGGCGAGCCCGATGTCGCCGATGTCGATCATCGGGGCGCGCCTGGCCAAGCTCACCACCGAGCCGGACTTGCTGCTTTCCGACGGCGAGGCGCTGCTGTTCGCCGACACTCCCCCGATCGGCGGCAAGTCGCCGATCGAGGGCTGGATTCCGTTCCGCAGGGTGTTCGATGTGGTGGCCTCCGGCCGCCGCCATGTGGTGATGGGCGCCAACCAGATCGATCGGTTCGGCAACCAGAACCTGTCGGCCTTCGGCCCATTGCAACAGCCGAGCAGGCAGATGTTCGGGGTGCGCGGCGCGCCGGGCAACACCATCAACCATGCGACGAGCTACTGGGTGTCGCGGCACACGAAGCGGGTCTTCGTCGACACGGTCGACATCGTGTCCGGCGTCGGCTACGACAAGATCGATCCGGCCAATCCGGCGTTCCGGTTCCACCACCTGCACCGGGTGGTCACCAATCTCGGCGTTTTCGATTTCGAGGGCCCCGATCACACCATGCGGGCGCGCAGCCTGCACCCGGGCGTCACCGCTGCCGAGGTCGCCGAGAACACCTCCTTCGAGATCGCGGGACTTGCCGACGCGGGCGAGACCCCGCTGCCCACCGCCGAGCAGCTGCGGTTGATCCGAGATGTGCTCGACCCCAAGAAGGTTCGCGAATCGGAGGTACCGGTATGAGTGAGCCGATCGTGATACAGCGTGCTGCGCGTAGGGCACAGCCCGGCGTCGAGGAGGTGGAGTCATGAGTGGACCATTGCGAACCCCGCTGACCGAACTGGTCGGCATCGAGCACCCGATCGTGCAGACCGGTATGGGCTGGGTGGCGGGCCCGAGTCTGGTGTCGGCCACCGCCAACGCCGGTGGTCTCGGCATTCTCGCCTCGGCGACCATGACCTTCGCGGAGTTGGAAGCGGCGATTGCGAAAACCAAGGCGCAGACCGCTAAACCGTTCGGCGTGAACATCCGCGCCGACGCGACCGACGCAGGCGAGCGCATCGACCTGTTGATCCGCGAGAAGGTGGCGGTCGCATCGTTCGCGCTCGCGCCGAAACAGGACCTCATCGCCAAGCTGAAAGATGCTGGGGTCGTGGTGATTCCGTCGATCGGCGCGGCGAAGCATGCCGTGAAGGTCGCCTCGTGGGGCGCGGACGCGGTGATCGTGCAGGGCGGCGAGGGCGGCGGGCACACCGGCCCGGTCGCCACCACCCTGCTGCTGCCTTCGGTGCTCGACGCCGTGGACATTCCCGTTGTCGCGGCGGGCGGGTTCTTCGACGGGCGCGGCCTGGCCGCCGCCTTGGCCTACGGCGCGGCAGGTGTCGCGATGGGCACCCGTTTCCTGCTCACGCAGGAGAGCACCGTGCCCGATGCGGTCAAGCAGGAGTACCTGGCGAGGCAGCTTCAGGACACAGTGGTCTCCCTCAAGGTCGACGGCATGCCGCACCGGGTGCTGAATACGGAATTGGTGCAGCGCCTGGAGCATTCGGGCCGCTGGCGCGGCCTGGCCGCCGCAGTCTCCAACGCAGCAAAGTTCAAGGGTATGACCGGTATGAAGTGGTCGACCCTGGTCCGTGACGGTCTCGCCATGCGAAAGGCCAAGGACCTCACCTGGTCCCAGGTCGTCATGGCCGCCAACACTCCGATGCTGCTGCGCGCGGGCCTCGTCGAGGGCAATACCCACGCGGGAGTCCTGGCCGCAGGCCAGGTCACCGGCATCATCGACGACCTGCCCACCTGCCAGGAACTCATCGACCGCATCATCGTCGACGCCGTGGCACGAATCGACGCCATCACCGCACTCACCGAGCACCACAAAGTCACTCCGAGCGCGCCCTGACCGAAAGACCCCCTTCGATTGACGAGGGCCGCTCCCGATCCTGCCGTCCGGGGGCGGCCTATTCGTACGTCACGAGTGGCACATCGCTACGGCAACAGCCGGGAAATCCTCTCCACCATGTGCCACTCGGCTGCTGGTCGCGCTCGGTGACGCCGGGCGATCCGGACCCGCCCTGGGTACTTCCGGCAGCCGATGCTCCCCCGCTACTTGGTCGTGAGCCCACATGGAGCTGCCCGAGCGGTGGGTGAACCAGGGCGATCCTGGCATCAAGCGTCAACGCCCGGCACCCACGTTACGAAGACCTCCGAGCAGCCCTGTCCCCATCAGCGTCCGTCGACACCACCAGTACCCGGCGACACCACCCCATCGCATCGAAACGCT
This sequence comes from Nocardia sp. NBC_00403, assembly GCF_036046055.1. Classification (NCBI taxonomy): domain Bacteria; kingdom Bacillati; phylum Actinomycetota; class Actinomycetes; order Mycobacteriales; family Nocardiaceae; genus Nocardia; species Nocardia sp. NBC_00403. Next base: position 1,786,000 of record NZ_CP107939.1, on the reverse strand, counting down.
CCGGAGCGGTCGCCGCGAGCAGAGCCCTTGCCGCGTAATTCGCCGCTCAGCCGTCGCTTCGACGGTGGCCGCCGCAGCGCACGCCCCTGTGCTCATCACCGCCGCCGACATGCGCGCACAGCGGGCCTCATCGCGGCCGGAAGGTCCGCTCCGCGCCGGAATCCACTGCCGTGCCGACGATCTCACCCAACACCGCCCGTACCGTCGCGACCTGGTCTGCACCCACCCGCGCGACCAGCCTTCGCTCGTACTCGGCGTGGAATTCCCGCACAGCGTCCAGCGTGTCGCGACCCCGGTCCGACAGGCACAGCAGTTTGGCGCGTTTGTCCGCCGGATCCGGGCGCCGCTCCACGTAGCCGTGCCGCACCATTTCGTCGACGATCTTGGCCGCACCCTGCGCGGTGATCCCGAGGCGCTCCCCCAATTGGCTTGCGGTGAGCGCGTTCTCGGACAACGTGCGCAACACGTAGCCGTAGGAGGCGCCCAGCATGCGATGGCCGCGCTCGGCCAGATGCGCGTGCAGCTCCCAGACGAACGCCTGATACGCCTGCCCGAGCAGGACGCCGAAATCCATCCTTGACTCTCCTCCCGGCAATATGTTCAACTCTAGTTGTACACCAGAGTTGAACACCTTGGTTTAATGCTAGGAGTCACAGCATGCCACTCATCAAATCCGCCGACGCACCCATCTTCGACGCTCCCCTCATGACCGCCGTCGGCCTGGCCGCACCCAGCCGCGGCTCCACCGAGAACAGCGTCTGGCGCTTCACCATGCACCCGGGCAATCCCGGCCACGAGCACGCGGTCTCGCGGGAAGAGATCTTTATTGCCCTCGCCGGCAAGGCCCGCGCCACCATCGACGGCGAAACCTACGACTTCCGCGCCGGAGACGCACTGGTGATCCCGGCCCACACCGTCTTCCGAGTGTCCGTGCCAGGCGACGAACCGTTCGAGGCGGTGGCGATCCTGCCGGTGGGCGCCTACGCCCAAACGCCCGGTGGCGACCGAGTGAGCCCACCCTGGGCCCAATAGTCAACGCACACAATCGACTACACAGGAGAGTCATGCCACATATCACCGCCGACCGCGCCCCTCGATTCGAGAACGAACACGCCGCGTTCGTCGGCCTGGCCGCACCCAGCCGCGGGTCCACCGAGAACAGCGCGTGGCGACTCACCATCAAACCGGGCGTCGACGCGCCGGCGCATGCCTTGGATCGCGAGGAGATCTTCATCGCACTGTCCGGCACGATGACCGTCACCCTAGGCGGCGAAATCCTCACCGTGGAAGCCGGAGACGCACTCATCGTGCCCGCACACGAGCTATTCGCCATGTCTAATCCGAGCGATGAACCGTTCGAGGCCGTCGTGATGCTGCCCGTCGGCGGGCAGGGGCTCATTCCCGGTCAGCCGCCAGTCGTCGCACCCTGGGCGCGCTGACCCGCGGTCGCCGGCCGAGTAGCTGTCGAATTCGCGGACTGAACAGGCCTGGCACTCGAGCTACTGCCCGCCGAGCATGCGAATTCCCGCTCGTGCGATGCCGCAGTGAGGTGTTGTTGATCTCGATGGGGCGGAGGTGCGCACAAAGATCGACGCCGCCCCTTGGAATCGGCGCCAAGGGGCGGCCTTCGGTTGCTCAGTAGGCCGGCGGGCTCAGCCCAAGCGTTCGATGATGGTGGCGTTCGCGGTGCCGCCGCCTTCACAGATGGTGAGCAGGCCGTAGCGGCCGTTGACGCGTTCCAGCTCGTTGAGGAGGGTGGCGAAAAGCTTTGCACCGGTGGCGCCGAGCGGATGGCCGAGGGCGATTGCGCCGCCGTTGACATTGACCCGCTCCGGGTCCGCGCCGATCTCCTTCAGCCACGCGAGGACGACCGGCGCGAATGCCTCGTTGATCTCGACCACATCGATGTCCTCGATGGTCAGGCCGGACTTCTCCAGTGCCCACTTGGTCGCCGGGATGGGGCCGGTGAGCATCATGATCGGATCGGCGCCGCGGGCGCTGACGTGGTGGATGCGCGCGCGCGGCTTCAAACCGTATGCCTCGACGGCCCATTCGGAGGCCAGCAGCGTCGCGCTCGCGCCGTCGGAGATCTGGCTGGCGACCGCGGCGGTCAGCGTGCCGCCCTCGGCGAGCACGGGCAGTGACGCCATCTTCTCGAGCGTGGTTTCGCGCGGGCACTGGTCGATCCAGAAGTCACCGACGGGCACGATCTCGTTGTCGAAGCGACCGTTCTTGATGGCATCGCGCGCCCGTTCGTGGCTGCGAAGAGCCCAGCGCTCCATGTCTTCCCGGCTGATGTCCCACTTGTCGGCGATCAGCTGCGCGCCGTTGAACTGCGACACTTCGCCGGTGCCGTAGCGATGATCCCAGCCGGTGGCCCCGACGAAGGGGGAATCGAACCCGTACTCCTTGCCCGCGAGCATCGCCGCCGAGATCGGGATTGCGCTCATGTTCTGCACGCCGCCCGCGACGATCACCTCGGCGGTGCCGCTCATGATGGCCTGGGCGCCGAAATTAATGGCCTGCTGGGAAGATCCGCATTGCCGGTCGACCGTGACGCCGGGGACTTCCTCCGGGTATCCGGCAGTCAGCCACGCCGTACGGCCGATATTGCCCGCCTGCGGGCCGATGTTGTCGACGCAGCCGACGATCACATCGTCTACGACCGCCGGGTCGATCGGGGTGCGGTCCAGCAGTCCGCGCAATGCGGCCGCGCCGAGGTCGGCGGGATGCACGGCGGCCAGTGCGCCGTTGCGCTTGCCGACCGGTGTGCGCACCGCGTCGATCACGTAGGCATCGCGCAGCGGGGCGTAGGGACGGCGGGCAGGTGCAGACATGGAATCTCCTACTTGGTGGACTCGGGCACAGTGAGCCCGTCGAGCACGATGGTGAGGTATTGCTTGGCAAGGTTTTGGACGGTGATCGCGCCGCCCGGCTCGTACCACCGCACCGCGACCCACACGGTGTCGCGCAGGAAGCGGTAGGCCAGCTCGACGTCGAGTTCGGGCCGGAAGCTGCCGTCCTGCACACCGCTGGTCAGTACTCGGTGCCAGAGCTCGCGGAATTCGCGGTTGTAGTCGGCGATATAGGTGAACCGCTCCGAGCCGCGCAGGCGCTTGGCCTCGGCCTGGTAGATCGCGACGGCCGCATGCGAGCGGTCGAAGGACTCGTAGGAGGCAAGTACCAAGGCTTCCAAGGTGTCTCGCGAGCTGAGCCCGGAACCGACGATCTCCCGGTAGCGCCCGAACAGGTCGTCGAGGAAGTCGCGCAGGATCTCGTCGACCATCGACTCCTTGGAATCGAAATGGTGGTAGAGGCTCCCCGATAAGATTCCGGCCGCATCGGCGATATCGCGCACAGTGGTCGCGCGCAGCCCCCGCTCGGCGAACAGCTGGGCTGCCAGTGCGAGCAGTTCATTGCGCCGTGCTGATTTCGAGGCGTCTGGTGCGGTCACGTCGTCATAATACAACCAAGCATTTGCTTGGTCGAGACGACACGCCCTCCGGTTACTCCGACAGCCGGTGGCAGGCCGTGCAGACCACGCCGCACCTGCTAATCAGCGCTCCGAATACCGCAGCGGCGACGAGACCGACAGGTCCGCAAGCAACCGGTCGCAGATCACCACAGGCGAGATCCCCGCGCGTGCCATCCGCGCGACCAGGGCAAGACGGCGCTCACAGCTGTCCCACTCGACGATGAGCTGACCGCGCCCTGGCCCGGCATCCACGGTCGCCATCACCCGTGGCGGCCCGAAGGGCACCGGCACCTCGTTCAGCTTCAGCACCATGCCCCGCTGCCAGGCTTGATAGGTGTCCATATCCGCACCGACCACCAGCTTGTCGGTCGCGGCGCACAGCCCCTGCGCGATCTCGTCCGCGAACGTCACACGATCGAATCGGAACTTCCTGCACTTGCTGACCACCTCCAGCAGATCAGCACGCACCTCGCACAGCAGCGCTTTCTGCCGCTGTCTGCGCCGATCGTGTTCGGAGGCGGGTTTACCCGGCTCGACGCTGAGCCCGATCCGGCAGGCCCGTGCGTTATCGCGGGCTACATCCGAGCGCAACGCGCCGCGCGGATCGCGCGCGACTTCGCTCTCGTCGACGGCATACCGTTCCAGGATCTGCGCGGCCCGCGTGGCGGTCGCCCGCTCGGACAAGTGATCCATCAGTTCGGCGCCCAGAGTCAGCGCGGCAAGCACCAAGCTGTCCAGGCGACGCCTGGCCAGTACCACTTCGCGCACCAATTCGAGTTCCAGTTGCTCGCGGGCAAGTGGGCGATCCAAGCCCATAGCCATCGCCCCTTTGGGGAGTGCGGGATCCGACCACATTCAGCATGGCACACCCGCAGACACAACGCGCCATCCTTTTTCCCTGATCAGACGCCCGCTTTGCAGCAAAGCCCAGAGGTCGGAATGCGATCGCATTCAAGCACCGACAGCCACCGAAAAGCGTGTATTACGCATGCCCTCCACAGCCGCCTGGGGCAGACACAAACGCATCCAGCAAGGTCGCAAGCATCAACCCGAGGCACCCTATCTGCGCGATGAGGCCTTCGACACGCAGCGAGGCTCACCACTCGAGATCACCGCCCACCTACCCCCTGCGCAACCCAAGCGCCCACCCGAAGTCGCACGCCCCGCTACCTACGCACCGGCTCGGCACGATGACACCGTCCGAACGCAGTGATACCGAGCCAGAGTGCGCTGCCCGTCTCATGCCGGAAGCGCTCGAGACGCATCCACCGAAGTCACAACCTCAGTAACCGACGCCCCCACTCGGCACAATGACGCCTTCCGAGCGCAGCAAGACCTGGCACCAGAGTCCACAGCCCCGTCCCACCTCCACAGCAGCCCAAGACCATCCACCAAAGTCACAAGCTCAACTACCAACGCCCCCACCCGGCACGACGACACCTTCCAAGCGAAGCGAGACCGAGCACCAGAGTTCGGGGCGTATCCCACCTCCACAGCCGCCGAAGCGCCTAAACCAAAGTCGCAAGCTCAACTACCAACGCCCCCACCCGGCACGACGACACCTTCCAAGCGAAGCGAGACCGAGCACCAGAGTTCGGGGCGTATCCCACCTCTACAGCCGCCGAAGCGCCTAAACCAAAGTCGCAAGCTCAACTACCAACGCCCCCACCCGGCACGACGACACCTTCCAAGCGAAGCGAGACCGAGCACCAGAGTTCGGGGCGTATCCCACCTCTACAGCCGCCTAATCGCCTAAACCAAAGTCGCAAGCTCAACTACCAACGCCCCCACTCGGCACGATGATGTCTTCCGAGCGAAGCGAGACCGAGCACTAGAGTTCGCGGCCCGTCTCGCTTCCGAGCCGTCGAAGCGCATGCGACGAAGTCGCGAGTCTCGACGGCTCGGAAGCGAGACCAAGGGGGCCGCGAACACGCAGCGCCGAAGGCGCTGCCAAAAAACACAGCTCAACCGCGCTGACTGCTGACCGAGACGACTTCACCGGTCAAGTAGGAGGTGTAGTCGCTTGCCAGCATCGCGATGGTCGCAGCGACTTCCCACGGCTCGGCGGCTCGGCCGAACGCTTCACCTTCGGAGAGACGGTCGAGCAATTCGGTCGAACTGACCTTGTCCAGGAAAGCGTGCCTCGCGATACTCGGGGCCACCGCGTTGATCCGGACACCGAGTTCGGCAGCCTCGATCGCGCTGCATCGGGTCAGCGCCATCACGCCCGCCTTGGCGGCGGCGTAGTGCGCCTGGCCGTATTGGGCACGCCAGCCGAGAACGCTTGCGTTGTTGACGATCACACCGCCGTGGCCCGCATCGCGGAAGTAGCCGAGCGCCGCGCGGGTGCAGCGGAAGGTGCCGTTGAGGGTGATGTCGAGGACGCGGTCCCACTGTTCGTCGGTCATATCGACCACCGGGGTCTCGCCGCCGAGGCCCGCGTTGTTGACCATGATGTCGATGCGGCCGAATGCGGTTGCCGCGCCGCGCACCAACTCGTTGACCTGCTCGGTGCTCTGCACGTCGCAGGCGATCGACGCCACCCGGCGATCCGGGAACTCGGCCTTCAGCTCGACCTCGGTCTCGGCAAGACGCCGCTCGTGCCAATCGGACACGACGACATCGGCACCCTCCGAGAGCAGCCTGCGTGCCGTGGCCGAACCGATTCCGGTGCCTGCCGCGGCGGTGACGACGGCAGTCCGGCCGGTCAACAGACCGTGGCCGGGGATGGGCTCGGGTGCAACAGACAGCGGCCGTGCGGTGTTGTCGCTCATGGACGCGCCTCCCGTGGCAGACCGAGCACGCGCTCGGAGATGATGTTGCGCTGCACTTCGTTCGAACCTCCATAGATGGTGTCGGCGCGGGTGAACAGATACAGCCGCTGCCATTCGTTCAGATCGTTCTCGTCGGCGACCAGGCCGGCGGGACCGAGCACCGCCATGGCGAGTTCGCCGAGACCGCGATGCCAGTTGGCCCACAACAGCTTCGAGACCGACGCCTGTCCCCCGTCGTCGGCGCCGGTGCCTTCCATCGTGCGCAGTGCGTGGGCGCGCAGCACACGCAGTCCGACCCAAGCTTTGTCGATTCGGTCGGCGATCAGTGGATCGTCGGCCGCGCCGGTGCGTCGGGCGAGCGCCTCGACATCGGCGAGTTCGCGGGCGAACCTGATCTGTTGACCGAGCGTGGAGATGCCGCGTTCGAAGGTCAGCGTGCCCATCGCGATGCGCCAGCCGTCGCCGGGCGCGCCGACCACCAGGTCCGCGGCGGTGCGCGCGTTGTCGAAGAAGACCTCGTTGAATTCCGAGGTTCCGGTCAGCTGGATGATCGGGCGCACCTCGATACCCGGCTGTTTCATGGGAACCAGCAGGTAGGAAAGGCCCTTGTGACGCGTGGAGCCGCGTTCGGTGCGTGCGATGACGAAGCACCAGTCGGCGACGTGGGCCAGCGAGGTCCAGATCTTCTGGCCGTTGATCGACCATTCGTCGCCATCCAGCTGAGCGGTGGTGGTGATGGCCGCCAGGTCGGAGCCCGCGCCCGGTTCCGAGTAGCCCTGGCACCACAGTTCGGTGACATTGCGAATGCCCGGCAGGAACCGAGCCTTCTGCGCATCAGTGCCGAAGGCGATGACCGTCGGCCCGAGCAGTTCCTCGCCGACGTGCGAGACCCTGGCGGGCGCATTGGCCTTGGCGTACTCCTCGTGGAAGATCACCTGCTGCCGCACGGACGCCTCGCGGCCGCCGTATTCCTTGGGCCAGCCGAGGCAGGTCCAGCCGGACGCGGCCAGGTGCCGGTCCCAGGCGAGGCGTTCGTCGAACGCCTCGTGTTCCCGGCCCGGCCCGCCTAGTCCGCGCAGCTCGCGGAATTCTCCGTTGAGGTTTTCGTCCAACCACTGGCGCACTTCTGCGGAAAAGCCCGCGTCCTGTGCGGCAGTGTCGGAATCTGAGGTCTGGATCGCAACCACGCCGGTAGGATAACCTACCAAGCACTTGCTTTGTTAGAGCCTGATGACTTTGACTGAGTATCGGCATCAAATGACCGCACCGACGGTGAGGACAACCGTGACAACCCCTGCTCAAACGACACCGCTGGCACTGCACCACGCCGCACGCACGTTCGGTGCCGCACCCGCCGTCGGCGACGGCGACGTCCGGCTCGACTGGACGCAGTTGCTGACGTCGGTCCAGGAGGTGGCGCGAGCACTGATCGCGCGCGGGGTGCAAGCAGGCGACCGGGTCGCCATGTGGGCACCCAATACCCATCACTGGGTGATCGCGGCGCTGGCCGCCCACTATGCGGGCGCGGCCCTCGTGCCGCTCAACACCCGCTACGTCGCCGACGAGGCCGCCGATGTGCTCGCCAGGGTCGACGCGAAGGCGCTGTTCATCGCGGGCACCTTCCTCGGGCGCGATCGACTCGCCGAACTACGCGCGGCAGCACCGGAATTGGCTATCGACACCGTGGTCGTCATCCCCGTGGAACCGGGCACAACGGCCGCCGGCGACAACGTGCTGAACTGGTCGGAGCTGCCCGCCGCCGCGGAACCCGTCACCGTCGCCGAGGCGGAAAAGCGCGCGCTCGCCGTCGCCCCCGACGACATCTCCGACATCCTGTTCACCTCGGGAACCACCGGACGCAGCAAGGGCACCCTGGTCGCGCATCGGCAAGCGCTGTCGGTGGTGCGAGCCTGGGCCGAGTGCACCACCCTCGCGGGCACCGACCGCTATCTCGTCGTCAGCCCGTTCTTCCACAACTTCGGCTACAAGGCGGGCATCCTGGCCTGCCTGGTCACCGGCGCGGCGATCATCCCGCAGCCGGTGTTCGATGTGCCTGCCACCATGCGGCTGGTCAGCGACGAGCAGATCACGGTGCTGCCGGGCCCGCCGACGATCTATCAGACGATTCTCGACTTCCCCGATCGCGACAAGTTCGACCTGAGCACGCTGCGGGTCGCGGTCACCGGCGCGGCGACCGTGCCGGTGGTGCTGGTCGAGCGGATGCGTTCGGAGCTCGATTTCGATGTGGTCATCACCGGCTACGGCCTTTCCGAGGCCGCGGGATTCGGCACCATGTGCCGTGCGGACGACGACGCGGCGACCATCGCAGGCACCTGCGGACGGCCGATCGCCGACTTCGAGCTGCGCCTGGGCCCCGACGGTGAAGTACTGCTGCGCGGCCCGAACGTGATGCTCGGCTACCTGGACGATCCGGAAAGCACCGCCGAGACCATCGATGCCGACGGCTGGCTGCACACCGGCGACATCGGCACGCTCGACGAGCGCGGCTATCTGAAGATCACCGACCGGCTCAAGGACATGTACATCTCGGGCGGTTTCAACGTGTACCCGGCGGAAGTGGAACAGGCACTCGCCCGGCTGGACGGCGTCACCGAATCCGCGGTCATCGGCGTGCCGGACACCAGGATGGGCGAGGTCGGCAAGGCCTACGTGGTCCGCAAGCCGGGATCCGCCCTGACCGAAGACCAGGTTCTCGCGCACGCAACCACCGTGCTGGCCAACTTCAAGGTGCCGCGGCTCATCGAATTCCGCGATCAGCTGCCCTACAGCGCCGCCGGGAAAGTGCTCAAGCGTCAACTACGTGAGGAGAAGTCGTAATGTCGGACGAAGCCGGTGTTCCCGACGAAGGAGACGTCGTCACCTATGAACGGCGCGGCCGGGTCGCGATCATCACCTTGAATCGACCGGATTACCGCAACGCGCAGAACTCGGTGATGACCTACGCCCTCGACGCCGCCTTCGAACGCGCCGTCGAGGACGACGAGGTCGGTGTGATCGTGCTGGCGGGCAACGGGAAACACTTCAGCGCCGGACACGACATCGGCACACCGGGGCGCGATCACCACGTGCGCTACCCGAACAAGGCCGCGCTGTGGTGGGACCACGTCGACAAGGTGGGCGGCGATCAGCGCTTCGCGCGTGAGCTCGAGGTCTATCTCGGCATGTGCCGCCGCTGGCGCGAGATTCCGAAGCCGACCATCGCGATGGTGCAGGGCGCCTGCATCGCGGGCGGGCTGATGCTGGCCTGGGTGTGCGATCTGATCATCGCCTCCGACGATGCCTTCTTTTCCGATCCCGTTGTCCGCATGGGCATCCCGGGCGTCGAATACTTCGCGCATCCGTGGGTGATGGGACCGCGCGCGGCCAAGGAGTTCCTGTTCACCGGTGACCGGTTCGGCGCAGCCCAGGCCAAGGAGTGGGGCATGGTCAACCGGGTCGTGCCGCGTGTCGAACTCGAGGCCGAGACCTTGGCGCTCGCCGAAAAGATCGCGACCATGCCGCGATTCGGGCTCGCACTGACCAAGAAGGCGGTGAATCAGGCCGAGGACCTCATGGGCATGCGTGCGGGCATGGACTCGGTATTCGGCCTGCACCACTTCGCCCACGCCCACAACGCCGAGGTCGGCGCGGACTCGTTGGGCGGCATGAACGCAAAATCCATGAAGGCGACGGCGAGCACCGCCGAGCAGAACGGAACGACGTAGTGGATCTGGATCTGGATACGGCGACCCAGGAATTCCAGCGGGAAGTCCGCGAATTCCTCGCCACCAACAAACCTGAGCAGCCGCTGCCCTCGATGGATACGAAGGCCGGCTTCGAGGCGCACCGCGCATGGGAACGCACCCTCGCCGACGCGCGCCTTTCGGTCGTTTCCTGGCAACCGGAATACGGCGGCCGCGACGCCTCATTGCTGGAGTGGGTGCTGTTCGAGCAGGAGTACTACGCCGCGGACGCGCCGGGACGCGTCAGCCAGAACGGCATCTTCTTGCTCGCGCCGACACTTTTCGAGCACGGCACCCCAGAGCAGCTCGACCGCATCATGCCGCGGATGGCGCGCGGCGACGATATCTGGGCGCAGGCCTGGTCCGAGCCCGAGGCGGGTAGCGACCTGGCGGGCATCCGCTCCACCGCGCGCCGCACCACGGGCGGCTGGCTGCTGAGCGGGCAGAAGACCTGGAGTTCGCGAGCATCGTTCGCGGACTGGGCATTCGGGCTGTTCCGCAGCGATCCCGAGGCCGAGCGGCACCGCGGGCTCACCTACATGATGTTCCCGCTGACGGCCGACGGTGTCTCGGTGCGCCCGATCCCCCAGCTGGACGGCGAGCCCGGCTTCGCCGAGATATTCCTCGACGACGTCTTCGTGCCCGATCGCGACGTCATCGGAGAACCGAACGACGGCTGGCGGGTGGCTATGAGCACCTCCAGCAACGAGCGGGGGCTTTCGCTGCGCAGCCCGGGCCGGTTCAGCGCGACCGCACAGCGGCTGATCGATCTGTGGCTCGACGAAGGCGACCGCACCAACACCACGCAGCGGGATGCGGTGGTGGACGCCTGGATCGGCAGTGAGGCCTACCGGCTGCACACCTTCGGGACGGTCACCCGGCTGAACGAGGGTGGCAAGCTCGGCGCGGAATCCTCGATCACCAAGGTGTTCTGGTCCGAACTCGATATCGCCATGCACGAAACCGCGCTGGAGGTACTCGGCGCCGCCGCCGAGCGGGCCGGCCGGTGGACCGACGGCTATTTGTTCTCGCTGTCGGGCCCGATCTACGCGGGCACCAACGAGATTCAGCGCAATATCATCGCCGAGCGGCTGCTCGGACTACCGAGAGGGAGCAGCCGATGAGTGTGCATCGGTCTGCTTCGACGACGCGGCAATCGCGTACGGAAAGGAGGGCTCGATGAGATTCGCGCTCAGCCCGGAACAACTCGACTTCGGCACGAGCGTGCGCAAGCTGCTCGATGCCGGACGCACCCCCGCGGCGGTTCGTGCCTGGGCGGCCGGTGATCCCCGGCCCGGCCGGTCGCTGATCCGCCAGCTGGCCGGCGCGGGCGTGCTCGGCTTGACGGTCGAGGAAAGCAACGGCGGAATCGGCGCCGACCCGATCGACCTCGTCGTCGCCTTCCTGGAAATCGGCAGGGCCGCGGCGCCAGGACCCCTGGTCGAGACCGCGGCCGCGATTCCTGCGCTGCTGCAAGCTCTTCCGGATGCCGCACTCGCCGCACGATGGCTGCCCGGCTTCGCGGACGGTGCGGCGCTCGGAACCGTAGCTTTCGCCTCGCCCGACCAGGACGCAGTCGCGCTCGACGCGGACACCGCGGAAGTGCTGCTGATCGCCGACGGTGACCAGCTGTCCACCGCGCATCGGACCGGTCTGGTGCGGTCGGTCGATCCGGCCAGGCGGCTGTTCACCGTCGCATCCGACGACGTGGTCGCCACCGGCGAACAAGTGCCCGGAGCCATCGCGGTCGCGTTCGACACCGGCGCACTTGCCGCCGCTGCTCAGCTCCTCGGTGCCGGGCGGGCGCTGCTCGACGCCGCCACCGGATACGCCAAGCAGCGCAAGCAGTTCGGCAAGCCGATCGGCGAATTCCAGGCCGTCAAACAGAAGCTCGCCGATGTGCTGATCGGTCTCGACCTCGCCGAACCGCTGCTGTTGCGCGCTGCGCTGACCATGGCCGAGCCCACCCGCAGCCGCGATGTGTCGGCAGCCGTTGTCGCCTGCGGCGATGCCGCCTACCAGGCGGCAAGGGCTGCCCTGCAGGTGCACGGCGCCATCGGCTACACCGCCGAGTACGACCTGTCGCTGTGGTTGACCAAGGTCACCGCGCTCCGGTCTGCATGGGGCTCACCGGATTTGCATCGCTCACGAATCGCCCGCGCACTGCGCGACGAGACGGTGCGCGACCGCGGCCTGCGGGGTGCGGTATGACAAGCACCGAGCATCTCGAATTCGTCAGCTCCGTCCGTGCGCTGCTCGCCAAGCATGCAGGCCGTGACGCGGTGCGCGCGGGCATGGACACCGAACTCGGCTACGACGAGACGCTGTGGCGACTGCTGTGCGAGCAGATCGGCGTTGCGGCGCTCGCGATTCCGGAGGAATACGGCGGCTTCGGCGCGAGCCTCGTCGAATCCCTGCTGGTGGTCAGCGAATTGGGGCGCACGCTGGCCGCGGTCCCGATGCTCGGCTCGGCCGTGCTCGGCGCGCAGGCCGTGCTGCTGTCCGGCGATGTCGACGCATGCAACAGACTGTTGCCCGAGGTGGCCGAGGGCACCCGCACGATCGCGGTGTGCTGGGCGGGCCGGCGCGGCTGGGATGAGCCCGGCGTGCATGCCGACAACGGAACACTCACCGGCACAGCCAGTTACGTACTCGACGGCACCCACGCCGACACCTTCATCGTGGTGACGCCCACCGGCCTGTTCGAGGTCGAGGCCGCGACCGAGGGCATTACCCGACGCGCCCTCCCGACCATGGACCCGACCCGTAAGCTCGCCGAGGTCAACTTCACTGCGGTCGCCGCCCGCAGGCTCGGCGCCGGCGATCCGGCGGCAGTCACGACACGCCTGCACGAAATCGCCTGGGCGGCAGTGGCCGCAGAGCAGGTCGGGGCCGCAGAGCAGTGCCTGGACATGACGGTCGAATACACCAAATCCCGGGTGCAGTTCGGCCGCGCGATCGGCAGCTTCCAAGCACTCAAGCACCGCATGGCCGACATGTATGTGCTGCTGGAATCCGCCAAGTCCGCTTCCTACGCGGCGACCGCCGCCGTCGCCGCGAACAGTCCCTCGGCCGCAGAGGACGTCTGGGCCGCACGCGTGCACTGCTCCGAGGCGCTGAGCACCATCGTTGCCGAAACAGTCCAACTGCACGGCGGCATCGCCATCACCTGGGAGCACGACGCGCACCTGTTCTTCAAGCGCGCCCACGGCGACGCCCAACTGTTCGGCACGCCCCACCGGCCCCTGCCCCAACCGGTGTAGCTATCTCCTCCCCGTCATCATCGACCGAGCGCCTCGGCGGAGTCATTGCACTCCCCGAGGCGCTTTCGCGTCCGAACGGCAACGTATCCGCAGGCAGTAACCTGCGTGACGCAGTTCCTCGGTTTGCATAGTTAGCTTATGAAATAATACTCGGGTGCAGCAGTCTCAGGTGACATCAGCAGAAGACAGCGTGGTCAATCTACTCGTCACCGCCGGTCGGCTGACCCGGCTGGCCGGGGTGATCAGCGGCGACGATCTGCCGCGGGCCGTGCTGCGGGCGCTGGCGGTGCTCGACGAACACGGCGCTATGCGGGTCAGCGAGTTCGCCCGCATCGATAGATGTTCACAGCCGGCGGCAACGGCGCTGATCGGCCGGCTCGTCGCGGACGGCTACGCCTCCCGGCGCAAGGACCCCGACGATTTCCGGGCCGTCGTCGTCGAACTCACCCCGGCCGGTCGTGACCGGCTGCACCACGCGCGCCGCGCCTTCGGCACCGCACTCGCGACCCGACTGTCCGAGTTCGACACCGACCGACTCGCCCGAATGGAAACAGATCTGAACGAACTGCTGGACGCCCTGAAAAAGGCTGCGCCGCAGCACTGATCGACATCGAGATGGCATACCGATGAGCATGACGATTTCCCGCACCGACCGCCAACAAGCAGACCGGGCAACCGAAAGCCGTATGGGCCGTTTGCGAGCGTGAGCGCCTTTAAGGGGATCAGCTTGGTCGATCCAATGCATGCCTAGTGCCCCGCACGAGGGCTGCACATAGTTCGAGCCCGATCCGAAGGACGGACCGGGCTCGTAACCTGATCGAGCGAAACACCTACTGACGGTCGAACTCGCCGTCGTTCACGCCAGCGGTGAAGGCGTCCCACTCGCCAGGAGTGAACACCAGTGCCGGGCCGGTCGGGTTCTTGGAGTCACTTACCGAGGTCCTTGATGAGATCCAGGGCTGGGTACAGGACGGGGCGCAGTGGACGGAGTCTCGACAGCGCCACGACGCGTTCGACGAGTGGGGCGATTCGGCGGATCAGCAGTCGGGTGCGTTCCTGGTCGGGGCTGCGGTCGTGGACCCAGAACAGGACGATGCCCATGTGGGCCAGCCACAGCAGATTCGGTAGCTCGGCCATCAGCCGCTTGTCACCCTTGACGTCGTTGCCGATGACCAGGATGCGCATGATGGCGGTGGATGCCTCTCGGGCGGGCCGGCTTTCGTCGCTGAATGGACTGAGCGGGCTGGTGGGCTCGGCGGCGCTGGCGAAGAACTTGCCGCCGAACTCGTGGTAGGGGGCGGCTACGTCGACGAAGGCCAGTTCCATCGTCTGCCATCGGGCGGCGAGAGAGTCGCCGCGGGTGGCCTGCTCGACCTGCTGTTCGTGCAGGGTCTGGATCTGTTGGTAGAAGCCCTGAACCAGGTGTTCCTTGGAAGTGAAGTAGTAGTAGGCGTTGCCGACGCTGACGCCGGCTTCGCCCGCGATCGCGCGCATGGTGGTCTTCGTGTAGCCGTTCTGCTCGAACAGGCGCAGGGCGGCGTCGATGATCTGCTGGCGAGTTTCCTCGCCGCGCGCGGTCGCGGGCTCGGGGCGGGTCATGCGGCTCAGGCTAGTGCGGCTGCGGCGACCGGAACGGGAGGGACGGTGGCCTGCTTCTCCTGGCGCCTGCTGCGGCGGATCTTGTTCAGGGCGATCAGGTTTGCGAAGTGCATGCCGCCGAGCACTAGCAGAACCATGCCGAGTTTCATGGCGAGTTCCTCGATTGCGGCGCGCGCATCGATGACTGGGCCGCTAATGCGCAAGGCCAGCGCCACGAAGCCCGCATTGACGAGCCAGAACCCGATGACCAGCAGATGATTCACGACTTCGGCGAGATCGCTGTCTCCATTCATGACATCCACCAGAAACCGTGCGCCGGTGCGGTGCAGGGTGCGTGCCACCCAGAACGTGAGCGCCAAGCTGATGGTCGCGTAGGTCGCGTATGTGGCGACGACGAGGTTCATTGTCCCAGCTCCTTACTTATTTGAACGTGTTCAACTATGAGGTTAGGCTGTTTGTTGAACACGTTCAAGTGTGAGTGCCGCGACACCGTGCCGGGAAAGCTGGCCTGTCCGGTTCGGGAGCGCGGCATGGCGAAACGGGCCGGACATTAAACCGGCACCGCGCCCCATGCCGACGTTCATCACTCCGCTGCCGTAGCCATGATCGGTCCACATAGCGGATCTGGAACATGTTCTCTCAGCGGATCACCTGCTGTCGGTGGTCCCACGACTAGCAACGTGGTGGTCCCACAACGGTGGCAAACGACAGTCCTGCACTACGCCGCCTGCGCGTCGGCCGCTCGCCGGCTGATGGCAGTCGAGCAGATGAACCACTACATCAACAGCGTGTGCGCTATCCCGGGAGCGAGCGCAGGTTTGCCCCGGCTGCGTGTGAGCGCCTATATCTGGGGCCTTGATCTGTGACACTGGCGATCTCTGAGCAGCCGAAAGGGGATTGGGCATGGGGAGCATCAGCGATATCGAAGAATGGGGACAAATCCGGATCGCTCGAATGCTTGAACGAGCGAAACAACGCGAAATATAGAAGGCGGCTATGGGGCGGAAGACAACCCGACAACCTCACTCTGTGGCGCCGACGGGGTGGCCGCTGCGGCGAATGGGGGTGCCGAGTAGAGCGGTGAGCTTGTGCTCGACCTCCGACAGCAGCTGATCACCAAAGACGCACACCGTGTATTCCCAAGGGTGACCGAAGGTTCCGAGCCGAAAGTCGGGCGTCGCGTAGATGTGGTAGTCACCGTCCGGGTATGCGGAACCGGGCCAGTCCGGCCGGCCTGCACCACCCACCCGGCTCGGATCGAAGCGGTATCCGACGTGCTGCCAGTCGAGCCAATAGAGCACCTCGCCGGGCCTATGGCATGCGAGCAGACCCGCGCGGATGATGCGCTGAAGTTGTTCGACGCCATCGTGTTCGGCGTCGGTCAGGTCGAGTACTCCCAAATGCCAGGTCGCCGATGCGGTCGGTTCGGTAATGCCCGGCGAGGTCGCGGTACTCGGGCGGAACTCGAACTCGGCATAGAAGCGATTCCACAGCGCGTCGTATTCACGGTCGTCGAACAGTTGCCGGACGGGGCGCGTCTTCACGGGCGGTTCCTCCGGAAACCAGTGATAGGCAGTGACCGTGGTGATGACGCGCATGCCTGCTGCTTCCAGCGCGGATTGCAGCTCGCCGTCGGCCTCGGCGACCACGTAACCCACCTCGGGTTCGCCGTTCGCACCGATCGAGTTCGAGCGTTGCCAATCCCACCCGCACAGGTGATCGGCGAACACGCCCTGCGGATCCACGATCCCGCCGATGGCCATGAAGTTCGTGTGCGCGAGGTGAGCGGCCCATGCGGCGGCCCGTATCCGGCCGTCCTGCGTGGCGACCAGCACATGGTCCTCCCACCGCAACGACCTTCCGTCGGCAAGGAATTCGGTGAAAGCGATCTGGTGCGGTCCGGCTGCGGCGACGAACCTGGCAACATCCTGAATGTGTCGGTGGTCGAACGCCTCTGCCACGACCGCCCCCGCCGTCAGCGGCTCGACAGCGGTGATCTGTCCTACCGGCGCAACCAGGACCGCGCGTTTTCTGCCCGTGATGAAACCCGCAGCCCGCAGCCGCCGCGATAGGTCGGCAGGACTGTCATGCGCGTAAACCTTCCATTCCGCGGGCTCACCGCGCGCGTCACAGGCATCGCGCTGGCGGGCGATGAGCGCATCCAGGCCCTCGACCGGCAAGGCTCGATGCTCGATGCTCGCGTGCGTGCCGTAGTGGATTCGGACAACCGGCCCGTCCTCTTCGATCACACTGCCCACCGGCTGCGGCGCCGGCCGCCGACCGCGAAGTTGAGCGTCATACAGCGCCAACAATTCTTCGACGCTCTCCGTCCTCGAGCCCATTCCACATATCATCCCATCGCACCCGCCGCCGACCTCGCGACGACTCCGCGATCAGCCTTTTCGGGACGCGGGATGTGTGTGCCGGCGATCGCCAACAGTTCGGCGCGCCTGCGCGGAGTCGTCCCAGCAGGCCAGGTAGCGTCCGCCGAGTCGGAGCCTTGCGTGCGGAGATCCCTTCGGTCGAACGGAGCAGCATGTTGGAGACAGCGCAGACGCTGGTGCTCGGCGGGACCGGCAAGAGCGGTCGACGCCTGGTGCAGCGACTTCGTGCCGTAAACCGGCCGGTGCGTGTGGGTTCCACGACGGGGACGGCGCGGTTCGACTGGACCGATCCGGCGACCTGGGCCGCCGCGCTGGATGGGATCAGCGCCGTTTTCGTTGTGTACTCCCCCGATGTGGCGATGCCGGGGGCGCCGGAGGTGATCGGCGCTTTCGCCGAGCAGGCGGTTGCCGCGGGCGCCCGGCGATTGGTCATGTTGTCCGGACAGCGGGCCGAGGTCGGGGTGGACAGCGAGCGCCGACTACAGGACTCGGGTGCGGAGTGGACGATCCTGCGGGTGGCCTGGTTCGACCAGAACTTCGATGAAGGGTTTCTCCGCGACGACGTGCGGGCCGGGCGGGTGGCGCTGCCGGTCGGCGCGGTGGGCGAAGCGTTCATCGATGCCGACGACATCGCGGACGTCGCGGCGACCGTCCTCACCGAGCCGCGGCATTCGGGGGCGATCTATGAACTCACCGGCCCCCGCCTGCTGACCTTCGCCGACGCGGTCGCCGAGATCGGCACAGCCAGCGGGCGCGACATCCGGTTCGTCGAGGTGCCGCCAGATGCGTACGCCGCGACGCTGACCGCGCACGGCAGGTCGGCGGCCGAGGTCGAACAGTCGATCTATCTGTTCACCAAACTCATGGACGGCCGCAATGCCCGGGTGGAGCACGGCGTCCAGAAGATTCTCGGCCGCGAACCGCGCGACTTTCGTGACTATGCCGGTGCGGCCGCCGCAACGGGCGTCTGGACGGCGCACTGACTTCGGATTTTCGTCGCTTTTCCGGAGTACGGTCGGGAACTATGACCGAAGAGCAGCGGGGTCGCGTCAAGATCGAGACGAGCCGGAAGCGGGTGCGGGTCTATCTCGGCGGACAACTGGTCGCCGATACGGCGCGGCCGGTCCTGGTCTGGGAGAGCCCGCATTACCCGACCTACTACGTGCCGCTCGCCGACCTGCACGCGAAGCTCGAGCCGAACGGCATCACGAAACACTCCCCCAGCCGGGGCGAGGCAACGGGGTACGACGTGGTGGTCGACGGCGCAAGCGCGCCGGGCGGCGCGCTGCGCTATCACGATTCGCCATTCTCCGAACTCGATGATCTGGTCCGGCTGGACTGGAACTCGATGGACGAATGGTTCGAGGAGGACGAGCCGGTCTACGTCCATCCGCGCGATCCGTACTCCCGGATCGACATCCTGGCCGGCTCGCGGCACGTGCGCGTCGAGATCGATGGCGTCACCGTCGCCGACTCCCGTTCGCCACGCATCCTCTTCGAAACCGGGCTTCCCCCACGGTATTACCTGCCGCTGACCGATGTGCGCATGGACTTGCTGCGCCCCTCGCAGACCCATTCGAGCTGCCCGTACAAAGGCACCGCCGACTACTGGAGCATCCGCATCGGCGACAAGGAATACCCCGACCTCGTGTGGGGCTATCGCACGCCGCTGCCCGAAAGCCAGAAGATCGCGGGGCTCGCCTGCTTCTTCAACGAGAAGGTCGACATCTACCTCGACGACGAACTCCAGGACCGCCCGCACACGCCGTTCAGCTGACCGACGACAGGTGTCGGCGCAGCGCACCGGCCTGGATGTCGGACCTCATTCGACCCGACACCTCCGCGCACGGCAGGCCATGAGTGTTTCAGACATCATCACGAGCGATCAGGCCATTCATTTACTCATCGACTGGCCATATCGTTTGAGTCATGACCAACGCGAAAGCCACCGAGTCCACCAAGACCATCGCCGTCTACGGCGCCACCGGAGTCACCGGCGGCCATCTCCTGGCCGAATTGAACCGTCGCGGTATCAGCCCGATCCTGGTGGGCCGCAATGCCGGTCGCATGCACGCCGCCGCGACCGCCGCCGGGCTCCCGAACGCAGAGGTTCGGGTCGCGGAGGTCTCCGACCAGGCCGCTCTCGTTGCGGCATTCACCGGTGCCGATGTGGTGATAAGCAGCCTGCCCTCCTACGTCGACCACGGCGCGGCGGTTCTCGCGGCGGCGATCGACGCGGGCGCGCACTACACGGACCTGTCCGGAGAGCAGCTGTTCCTCGAGCGCGTGTTCGACGACTACTCGGCGCGCGCCGAAGCGGCGGGCGTGACGGTGGTCCCCGGCATCACCAACAGCAATCTCCCCGGCGACCTGCTCGGCTACCTGACCTCCCGACGCCTGACCGGTCCGGTGGAGATCTCCATGAGCCTGCACGGTACGAGCGAAGGCAACGGTTCCAAGGGCAGCGCGAAAACCGTACTGGCGAGCCTGGATTGGTTCCGCAGTGGCGGCTGGCACTTCCAGGACGGCGGATTCCACACCGGCGCGGCCGCCAGGCACGCCGAGATGACCTTTCCCGGCGCCACCGAACCCACCACCGTCTCGAAGTTCCCGCAGCCCCCGGTGCTCACCATTCCCCGCCACTCGAAGGTCTCCTACGTCGAGGGCGTGCTCGACACCGCATTCCACAGTCAGCTCGGCGGCCTCACTGCCGAAATCGTCGAATCACTCCCGAACGAACCGACTTCGGGGCTGAGCTATGACTTCGTCGTCGACGCATTCGGCGGGGACGGCCGTAGAGTGCGCGGCGTGGTGAGCGGCACGGACGCCTATCGCGACTCGGCGCTGATGGCGGTGGAAGCCGCGGTCCGGCTCGCCGATGGCACCACCGAGCCAGGAGCCCTTGCGGCTGCCGAAGCATTCGACGCCGGGCACTTCCTCGACGCTCTCGCCCGGTTCGGTATCACCTGGCGCATCGAACCGTAAGCCGTGAAACACGGCGATCCGGCCGCGAAATACACTGTCCTGCAAGGGAGGCGCCGATTCAGACCGCGATCAGCGGTGGCTTGTCCTCGGCGCGACGGTATCGGCCAGGGGCGCGGCCGTATTCGCGCTTGAATGCTTTGGCGAAGGCGAATTCCGAGGTGTAGCCGACCTTTCGGGCGATGGTGTTCAGCGAGCTGTCGGTATCGCGCAGGAGACGAGCCGCGGTCAGCATTCGCCAGCGGGTGACGTAGGCCAATGGCGGCTCGCCGACAGTAGCGGTGAAACGGCGGGCCAAGGTGGCGCGGGAGACGCCTGCGATATCACTGAGGTCGGGGACGGTCCAGGCGCGGGCGGGTTCCTCGTGCACAGCACGCAGGGCGGCGGCGACCGCGGGGTCGGCGAAGGCGCCCGCCCAGCCCGAGGCAGACTCGTCGGCCGCGGCCTGTTCGTCGAACCAGGCCCGCAGGATGAACAGCAGCAGGGTCTCCAGGATGGCGGGCACCGCAGCGTCACTGCCCTGCCGCGGCTCCGCGATCTCGGCGGCGAGCAGGTCGACGGTCGCGCGCAGCGAGGGGTGGCGGCCCGGGCGCGCGGGGAGGTGGATGAATTCGGGTAGCTCGTCGAGTAGTGGGTGACTGCGTTGTCTGCCGAGTTCGTATGCCCCGCACAGCAATGCGGTGCGCGCACCGGCCCCGGGGATGTCGCGCGGCTCGCCGGGCCGCGCCGTCTCGGTGACCGGGCTGTCCAGACGATCTACCAGATCATGGTCTGCGCCCCTCGGCATGAACAGGACGTCACCGGCGCCGAGTGCGACCGGCTCGCCCTGCGGCGGCACCAGCCAGCAGGAACCCTGCAACACCACATGAAAGCCCGCACCGGGAACCACCGGGTAGCTGCGTCCCCAGGGGGCATGCCGGACGAACATGCCGGAGGCCGGGTTGCCCGTGCGGATGGCCGCGATGGTCTCGCTGAGAATGTCCACCCACTCACCATAGCGCTTAATCGTTGAGCGCTCAGGACATGATTCTGAGCAAAATAGCCATGGATTCACCCAGAATCCAGCAATACCGTTGGGCTCATGACAAACACGAACGCCACCGGAACCACCAAGACGATCGCCGTCTACGGCGCCACCGGCGTCACCGGCGGCCACCTGCTCACCGAACTGGATCGCCGCGGCGTCACCCCGATCCTGGTGGGCCGCAATGCCGATCGCCTGCGTGCCGCCGCCGCAGCCGCGGACATCCCGGCCGCGGAGATCCGGGTGGCAGCGCTCACCGACCACGACGCTCTCGTTGCCGCGTTCAGCGGCGTGGACGCGGTGATCAGCAGCCTGCACTCCTACATCGATCACGGCGCGGCGGTGCTCGCGGCCGCGATCGACGCCGGAGCGCACTACACCGATATCTCCGGCGAGCAACGGTTCTCGAAGCAGGTGTTCGACGACTACGCGGCCCGCGCCGAGGCGGCCGGTGTCACCGTCGTTTCCGGGATCACCGATAGCAGCCTGCCCGGCGATCTGCTCGGCTACCTGACTTCCCGCGCTGTGCCAGGTCCCGCCGAAATCGTGCTCAGCCATCTGAGCAAGAGCGGCGGGAACGGCTCCAAAGGCAGCGCGAAAACGGTGTTCGCCAACCTCGACTGGTTCCGCAGCGGCGGCTGGCACTTCGCGGACGGTGAATTCCGCACCGGCGCAACGATCAAGCATGTGGAGCTGACGATCCCGGGCGACACCGAACCCACCGCCGTCACGAAATTCCCACTGCCGCCGGTGCTCACCATCCCCCGGCACTCGGATGTTTCCCACGTCGAGGGCGTGCTGCCCACGCAGGTCCACAACACACTGAGCGGCTTCACCGCGGAGATCATCGAATCGCTGCCCGAGAATCCCAGCTCGGACCTGCGCTACGACCTCGTCGTCGACGCCTATGGCACCAATGGCGACCGCGTCCGCGGCATCGTGAGCGGCGGCCACACCTACCGCGATTCGGCGCTGATGGCCGTGGAGGCCGCCATCCGGCTCGCCGAAGGCACGAGCAAGCCGGGCGCACTCGCCGCGGCCGAGGCCTTCGACGCCACCGACTTCCTCGACGCGCTCACGCCCTTCGGCATCACCTGGCGCATCGAAGAGCTGTGAGTCGGGCATAGTCGATTCATGACCGACACTCGCCCGCCGCTCGCCGTCGCACTCGATCTGGAACCGCACCCGGAGGGCGGCTGGTATCGGGAAACATGGCGCAGCGCTGTGGAATTCACGCCCGAGGGGTACACGGGTATGCGCGCGAGCGCGACCGGGATCTACTTCTTGCTGCTGCCCGGCGAGAGGTCCGCACCGCACACGGTGCAATCGGACGAGGTGTGGCTGTGGCACCGCGGCGGACCATTGGTGCTCGACATCGGTGGCGAGGAGATCATCCTCGGTCCCGATGTCGAGCACGGTCAGGTATTGCAGGCGGTGGTGCCCGGCGGTGTCAGCCAGGCCGCGCGACCTGCGGGCGCAGACTATGCACTGGTGAGCTGCATCGTCTCGCCCGGCTTCGATTTCGCCGACTTCCGTTTGGACTGAGCAGCGGGTTCGAGCCCTGCTAGTGCTGGTATGCGCGCAGGTTCCATCCCCGGAAAACGTGCAGGATTGCGCACTTCCGCCGAATAGCGGCCACTCAGGCCTGATCCGGTATCACGGAACTTCGATGACGCCTTCGTCCACCGCCCACTTGATGGTCTTCTCCAAGTTCGGGCAGGAGTCGGGGCGGCCGGGTGCGTTTCCCTTGGCCGCGAGTTGGGCGAAGACCGGGCAGTGGGCGGCGGGATTGCCCTTCCACTGCACCGAGGTCTGGTGCGAACTGCTCTTGCGCACCAGGACTTCGCTGTCGCATGCCTGACACCGCAGCGGGGTGAGGCCGTCCTCCAGGTAGCGCTGTTTGTCGACCACGGTCTGGGCCTGCACCGCGGCCCGCCGAGTCGGCTGGTCGGCGAAGTCGGGTGCTTTGGCCCAGGTCGCAGCCATCAGACACCTGCCTCCGCTTGATTGGCCTCGGCCGCGTCGGCCTCCGCCTTGCGCCGCAGATTCTCCGCAACCTCGGCCTCCCACGCCTCGTTGGCCTTGGTGGTGTCCACCTCGAACTCGAAGCGCTGCGTCATCTTCTCCGTCACGTCGGCCAGATCGACGTAGAACTGGTCATACCAGCGACGCAGCTGGTAGACGGGGCCGTCTTCCTCGCACAGCAGCGGGTTTTCGACCTTGGACTTGTGCTTCCAGATCTCGACGTCCTGCAGGAAGCCGACACTGATGCCCTCGGTCATCTTCGCCGCCAGCTTGTCGGCCATCTCACCGTCGACGCCCTGCGGCTTCTCCAGCGTGATGCCCCACTGCAGCATGAAAGAGTCCTGCGACACCGGGTAGTGGCAATTGATCAGGACGCTCTTGACCTCGTACCCGCTGTAGATATTGATCAGCGGATTGATCATGTACGACGGCCCGAAGTACGACGCCTCCGACTTCAGCAGGGTATCGCCGCCGTACTTGGAGGCCATGCCGATGTCGGGACGGCCCTTGGTCTCCAGGAACTGGGTGGCGATGTGCCCCTCGAAAACGTTCTTGAAGTACGTCGGGAAGGCGAAGTGGATATAGAAGAAGTGGGCCATGTCGACCACGTTGTCGATGATCTCGCGGCAGTTCGCGCCCTCGATCAACAGGGAGTTCCAGGTCCAGTCGGTCCATCCGCTGTCGAGCTGCTCGGTCGGATTGCCGTCGGAGTCCGTGTACGGACCCTCGATGTGCGGAATGGTGATTTCCGGCGGCGGCTGGCTGCCCTCGTGGTCGTGCCAGACGAACAGCTGACCGTTGCGCTCCAGCGTTGTCCACTTCCTGGTACGCGCCAGCGGCGGCACCCGCCGCGCATAGGGAATCGCCGTGCACTTGCCACTGGCGCCCCAGCGCCAGTCGTGGAACGGACAGGCGATGTCGTCGCCCTTGACCTCGCCCATGCTCAGGTCGCCACCCATGTGCCTGCAGTAGGCATCGAGCACCCGCAGTTCGTCATTGGTATCGGCCCAGATCACGAGTTTGGTGCCGAACACCTCGACGGCGTGCGGCTTGCCGTCGCGGAACGACTTCGCCAGACCGAGGCAATGCCATCCCCGCGCATATCGGGTGGGTGCGGAGCCCACATCGAGCTCTCGAACCTTCGCACCGCTCCCCTGTGGGGTAACTGCCATCGCGATTCCTCCTCCTTCTGTACTAGAACACGTTACAAAAATGTCGCGTTACACGCCAGCGATTCGGCCTACTTCCAGCACATGTCCATACTTTGTTCGAGATGAACGGCGGTTCTCGACATAAATAAGAACCTGTTCTAGTCTCAGAGGCAAATGAGTACCGGTTATCAATCCGACCAGGCAGGAGCAGGTCCCGAGATGACGCAAGAAGTGACCGAACGGGTCGAAGCGCTATTGCCGACGCTGCGCGAGCGCGCGCAGGAGGCCGAGGACCTGCGGCGCATCCCCGACGAATCAATGAAGGCGCTACAGGAGACCGGGTTCTTCCGTCTGCTCCAGCCCAAGCAGTGGGGCGGCTACGCGGCCGACCCGGTGACCTTCTACGACACGGTCCGCAAGATCGCGAGCGCATGTGGGTCCACCGGCTGGGTGGCAGGCATTGTCGGCGTTCACAATTGGCACCTCGCGCTGTATTCGCAGCAAGCCCAGGAAGACGTGTGGGGTGAGGACACCGAGGTCCGCATCTCCTCGTCCTACGCTCCGATGGGCGCGGGCACCGTCGTCGACGGCGGCTACATCGTCAAGGGCGCGTGGGCTTGGTCCTCGGGCTCCGACCACGCCACCTGGGCGGTGCTCGGCGGCCCGGTGATCAAGGACGGCAAGCCGGTCGACTTCGGCAGCTTCCTGATCCCGCGCACCGACTACCGCATCGATGACGTGTGGAATGTGGTCGGCCTGCGCGGCACCGGATCCAATACCGTTGTGGTGGACGAGGTTTTCGTGCCGTCGCACCGTTTCCTCAGCTTCCGCAAGATGAGCGAGCTCGCCTCCCCCGGCCTGGAGCAGAACACCGACCCGGTGTACAAGATGCCGTGGGGCACCATCCATCCCACGACCATCGCGACACCGATCGTCGGCATGGCCTACGGCGCCTACGAGGCGCACGTCGAACATCAGGGCAAGCGCATCCGCGCCGCCTACGCGGGCGAGAAGGCCAAAGACGACCCGTTCGCCAAGGTCCGGATCGCCGAGGCATCCAGCGATATCGATGCCGCGTGGCGGCAGCTGTCGGGCAACGTCGCCGATGAATACGCGCTGTTGGTGGCGGGCAAGGAGATTCCGTTCGACCTGCGGGTGCGGGCGCGCCGCGATCAGGTCCGCGCCACCGGAAGGGCAATCGCCTCCATCGACAAGCTCTTCGAGAGCTCGGGCGCCACCGCACTCGCGAACGGCACTCCGCTGCAGCGTTTCTGGCGGGACGCGCACGCGGGCCGGGTGCACGCGGCAAACG
This sequence comes from Nocardia sp. NBC_00403, assembly GCF_036046055.1. Classification (NCBI taxonomy): domain Bacteria; kingdom Bacillati; phylum Actinomycetota; class Actinomycetes; order Mycobacteriales; family Nocardiaceae; genus Nocardia; species Nocardia sp. NBC_00403. The sequence continues at coordinate 1,760,268 of NZ_CP107939.1, read as the reverse complement.
ATCCCGAGCGTGCCTATCTCATGTACGGCACCCACGAGTTCGGGCTGCCCGTCACCGACGGCATGGTGTAATGACCACAACGACATCGGAGGCGTGATGACCTCGACCATAGAACTCACCTTCGAATCCACCTCGCGCTATGCGCAGGTGCGCCCTGATCTTCGGCTGCACTACCACGAGGCCGGTGTCGGCAACGGCCCGACGATCGTGCTGCTGCACGGCGGCGGGCCCGGCGCCTCCTCCTGGTCGAACTTCTCACGCAACATCCCGGTGCTGGCGCAGAACTTTCACGTGCTTGCGGTGGATCAGCCGGGGTTCGGGCAGTCGGACAAGCCGGTCGACCATCCGCAGTACTTCGTGCACAGTTCGTCGGCACTGAAGGACCTGCTGGATCACCTGGAGATCAGCGGCCGGGTCCATCTGCTCGGCAATTCGCTGGGCGGCGGTACCGCGGTGCGGTTCGCGCTGGACTACCCGGAGCGCGCGGGGAAGCTGGTGTTGATGGGCCCCGGCGGGTTGAACGTCAACCTGTTCGCGCCGGACCCGACCGAGGGCGTGAAGCAACTCGGGAAGTTCAACTACACGCCGACCAGGGAGAACATCGAAGCCTTCCTGCGGATCATGGTCTTCGACCAGTCGCTGATCACCGAAGAACTGATCGACGAGCGCTTCGCCTCGGCAAGCACGCCGGAGTCGCTGGCGGCGACCAGGGCGATGGGAAAGTCGTTCTCCGGACCCGACTTCGAGAAGGGCATGATCTGGCGCGACGCCTACAAGCTGCGCCAACCGGTGCTGCTCATCTGGGGTCGAGAAGATCGAGTGAATCCGCTCGACGGCGCGCTGGTGGCGACGAAACTGATTCCACGAGTTCAGCTGCACGTATTCGGTGGTTGCGGCCACTGGGCGCAGCTGGAAAAGTTCGACGAATTCAACCGGCTGGCAAGCGACTTCCTCGCCGGCGTCAAGGAGAAGTGATGGGCATTCGATCATTGGCGTACTTGCGCATCGAGGCCACCGACATGGCGGCCTGGCGCGAGTACGGCCTCAAGGTACTCGGCATGGTCGAGGGCAAGGGCAGCGATCCGAATGCGCTGTACCTGCGGATGGACGACTTCCCGGCTCGGCTCGTCATCGTGCCCGGCCAGCGGGACCAGCTGCAGGTCTCGGGCTGGGAGACCGCCAATGCCGGTGAGCTGCAGGATATTCGGGATCGGCTGGACGCGGCCGGGGTGCCCTTCAAGGAGGGCACCGCGGCCGAACGGGCCGACCGCAGGGTCGACGAGCTGATCCGTTTCGAGGATCCCTCCGGCAATGCGCTGGAGGCTTTCCACGGTGCGGCGCTGGAACATCGGCGCGTGGTCAGCCCCTACGGGCACACGTTCGTCACCGGCGAACAAGGACTCGGCCATGTGGTGCTGAGCACCAAGGACGACCAGGCCTCGCTGACGTTCTACCGGGATGTCCTTGGCTATCGGCTGCGCGACTCGATGCGGCTGCCACCGCAAATGGTCGGGCGGCCCGCCGACGGCGAACCGGCTTGGCTGCGCTTCTTCGGCTGCAACCCGCGCCACCACTCGCTCGCCTTCCTGCCGATGCCGACACCGAGCGGCATCGTGCATCTGATGATCGAGGTGGAGGGCTCCGACAGCGTCGGGCTGTGCCTCGATCGGGCGCTGCGCAAGAAGGTGAAAATGTCCGCGACGCTCGGCAGGCACGTCAACGACAAGATGCTGTCCTTCTACATGAAGACCCCTGGCGGATTCGATGTCGAATTCGGTTGCGAAGGGCTCGAAGTCGACGATCATTCATGGATCGCCCGGGAATCCACCGCGGTGAGCCTGTGGGGTCACGACTTCACGGTCGGGATGCGACAGCAGTAATGAACGGGGCGAGCGACACCATGACAACTGAAGATCATCCCGCCATCGACGGACGGCAGTTCCGCAACGTACTCGGCCAGTTCGCCACCGGCATCACGGTGATCACCACCTTCGATGGTGACAGCGCCCCGATAGGGTTCGCCTGCCAGTCGTTCGCCGCCCTCTCCCTCGAACCGCCACTGGTGCTGTTCTGCCCCACCAAGACCTCACGGTCCTGGGCGGCGATCGAACAGTCCGGGCGCTTCTGCGTGAATGTCCTCGCCGAGCAGCAGCAGCAGCTGTGTGCCCGCTTCGGTTCCCGCGAACCCGACAAGTTCGCCGAAACCAGTTGGCACACTTCAGAACTGGAGCTTCCGCTCCTGGACGATGCCTTGGCCACCATCCAGTGCACGGTGGACAGCGTCGTCGACGGCGGCGATCACTACATCGTGATCGGCCGAGTGCTGGCCCTGTCGGAGTCGACCACCTCCGGCAGGCCGCTGTTGTTCTACCGCGGCCAGTACAGCGCCATCGAACCGGACAAGACCGTCCCGGCCCCCTGGCGCCACGACCTCGAGCACTTCCTCACCACGACGACGTTGGACACCTGGCTGTAGCCCCATGTAGTGATTGGGTGCACTCCCGATTCGGAGCTCAGGCGGAGGCGGCGCGGAGGGCGAACCAGCCGTTCGTGGGATCGGCGTAGCCGTGGTAAAGGAGGGGAATGCGCTGGTCGATTTCGAAATGACGGTAGATGGCCAGCATGGCTATGCGGACGGCGTAGTCCTGGAAGTCGTCGACGCGCCGGGGGCCGATCGGGAGTTCCGGGAGTGATGCCAGGCGCGTCATATCGGCGGTGTCGGCGGTGTCCAGGCCGATCGGGGCGGGATCGATGATCAAGTGGTCGTGCAGGATGGCGCGGGTGCGCGCGTAGTCGGGTAGTCGCGCGGGGAAATCCCGGAACTCCGCACGCACGGAGCTGTACGGCTCGACCTGGGTTTGGACCAGTTCCATCAAACCGGCATCGAGATGCGGGGCCGCGGAAGTGAGCGGCGTCTGCTCCAACAGATGCAGAATGCATCCGCCACGGACCAGCGGCTCCGGAACCAGAAACACCGCCAACGCGGGATCCGCGTACTCCCGGCAGGTCAAACAGACCTTTGTGTGGACCGGATCAGTCATGCAGCCCTCCTCGCGAGAGGCTTCGGCCGCTACACCGACCCGCAAAGCGACCTCGATTGGGTAACCATCGAACGCCGACCGCCGAAGACCACTGCCGACACCCGACCAGGCTTGCACTGGCCAGTATAGAAGCCGGGTAACCAAGAGGAAATGCCCGCGCGAAGTGGGAACTTCGATTGTGGCAACCGAAGGGCCGCGGCCGGCTGGTGGCCGGGCGCGGCCCTGGTGGCGCCGAGACGGGGTCAGGCTGAGACGGTCGCTTCGCGCTGGAGTTCCAGGGCGATATCGATGAGCTGGTCTTCCTGGCCGCCGACCAGTTTGCGTTTGCCTGCGCGGACCAGCATTTCGGCGGCCGAGACGCCGTAGCGTTCGGCTTGGCGTTCGGCGTGCTTGAGGAAGCTGGAGTAGACGCCCGCGTAGCCCATCATGAGGGCTTGGCGATCCAGAAGGCATTCCTGAGGCATGACGGGGCGGACGACGTCTTCGGCGGCGTCGGCGATGGCGAAGAAGTCGATGCCGGTCTCGATGCCGAGCTTGTCGCAGACGCCGATGAAGGCTTCGACGGGCGTGTTGCCCGCGCCCGCGCCGAAACGGCGGGCGCTGCCGTCGATCTGCTTGGCGCCCGCACGGACCGCGTAGACCGAGTTGGCGACCGCGAGGTCCAGGTTCTCGTGGCCGTGGAAACCCACCTGGGCGTCATCGCCCAGTTCCGCGACGAGGGCCGCCACGCGATCGGAAACCTGTTCCAGGACAAGGGCTCCTGCCGAATCCACCACGTACACGCACTGGCAGCCCGCGTCGGCCATGATGCGGGCCTGCTTGGCGAGCGCCTCCGGCGGCTGGGTGTGCGACATCATCAGGAAGCCGACGGTTTCCAGGCCGAGTTCGCGCGCGAGGCCGAAGTGCTGGATCGAGACGTCGGCCTCGGTGCAGTGGGTGGCGATGCGGCAGATCGAGGCGCCGTTGTCCTGGGAGACCTTGATGTCTTCCTTGACGCCGACACCGGGCAGCATCAGCACGGCGATCTTGGCCTGCTTCGCCGTCTCGGCGGCGATCTTGACCAGTTCCTGCTCAGGGGTTTTCGAGAAGCCGTAGTTGAACGAGGAGCCACCGAGGCCGTCGCCGTGGGTCACCTCGATGACCGGAACGCCTGCACCGTCGAGGGCCGCGACAATATTGCGGACATCCTCGCCGGTGAACTGATGGCGCTTGTGATGCGAGCCGTCGCGCAGCGAGGTGTCGGTGACGCGGATGTCGAGTTCTGCGGAATATGTCATGGTTGGAGCTCCTTACACCCGGGCCGAGAGGATCTGCTTGGCCATGACCTCGCCGACCTGCGTGGCCGCGGCGGTCATGATGTCGAGATTGCCCGCGTACGGTGGCAGGAAGTCGCCCGCACCCTCGACCTCGACGAACACCGAAACCTTCGCCATACCACCGGAAATCACCGACGGCGGATCGAACTGCGGCTCGTTGAGCAGCCGGTAGCCCGGCACATACTGCTGGATATCGGCGACCATCCGGTGGATGGATTCGGCGATGGCTTCGGTATCGGCGTCTTCCGGGATCGCGCAGAAAATGGTGTCGCGCATGATCATCGGCGGCTCGGCCGGGTTCAGGATGATGATCGCCTTGCCGCGCTCGGCGCCACCGATGGTCTCCACGCCACGCGAGGTGGTCTTGGTGAATTCGTCGATATTGGCGCGCGTGCCCGGTCCGGCGGAAACCGACGACACCGAGGCGACGATCTCGGCGTAGGCGACCGGCACCACGCGCGACACGGCCGCAACGATCGGGATGGTGGCCTGGCCACCGCAGGTGATCATATTGACGTTCGGCGCATCGACATTCGCGCCGAGGTTCACCGGCGGCACCACGGCGGGTCCGACGGCGGCGGGCGTGAGATCGACCGCGCGGATGCCGGCTTCGGCGTACCGCGGCGCGGCGGCGCGGTGCACGTACGCCGAGGTCGCCTCGAAGACGAGGTCCGGCAGCTCGGACTGGCCGAGCAGCCAGTCGACGCCCTCGTGCGAGGTCTCCAGCCCCAGCCCGCGAGCCCGCTTCAGACCCTCGCTCTCCGGGTCGATGCCGATCATCCAGCGCGGTTCCACCGTGGTGGAGCGCAGTAGTTTGTACAGCAGATCGGTGCTGATATTGCCGGATCCGACGATCGCGGCGGTGACGGTCCCCGTTTCGGACACGGCAGGCCTCCTACTTGAATTGCAAACGAACAGAACCGAGTCCGGCGAACTCGGCGTGGAACGCATCGCCAGGGCGGGCGTCGATGGCACGGGTACAGGAACCGGGCAACACGATGTCGCCGGCCTTCAAACGCACGCCGAAACCGGCGACCTTGCGGGCCAGCCACGCCACCGCGATGACCGGATCACCGAGCACCGCGTCGCTGCGGCCCTCCGCGACCACCTCACCGTTGCGGGTGAGCACGGCGTCGATGGCCTTGATATCCAGCTCTTTCGGCGCGACCCGTGCCGCGCCGAGCACGAAGCCCGCGGAAGACGCATTGTCGGAGATGGTGTCGGCGAGCCCGATCTTCCAGTCCTTGATCCTGGAATCGATCAGTTCGATGGACGGCGCGTAGGCGACCGTCGCGGCGAGCACATCGGCCTCGGTGCAGTCTTCGCCGGGCAGGTCGGCGCCGAGCACGAAGCCGACCTCGACCTCCACTCGCGGGAACAGGTAGCGCGACGCTTCGACCGGAACGTCCTCGAAGACCTCCATGTCCGCGAGGAGATGACCGTAGTCGGGTTCGTCGACGCCCATCATCTGCTGCATCGCGAGCGATGAGAGCCCGACCTTGTGGCCGACCACCGTGGCCCCGTTGTCGAGCTTGCGCCGAATATTGATCAGCTGGATCTCATAGGCGTCGACGACATCGATATCGGGATGCCTGGCGACGAGGGGGTCGATGGCCACCCGGTCGCGCTCGGCGACTTCGAGTTCATCGGCCAATTCGGTTCGTACCGAGTCGGACAGCACGCTAGTTTCCTTCCACTGTTGTCGGCTCGGGCATCGCGGCCCGTGCAAGGACCCCTTCGGACGCGGCCGCCCGCGAGCTGGTTTCGCTGCCTGCCGCGGACTTTCCCGCGCGACGGCCGGAGTAGATGCAGTCGGCAAGAGACAATCCGCTGACATAGGAGTCCGAGCAGATCCCGACCGCTGTCCGTCCCGCCGCGTACAGGCCGGGAATATCGATTCCGGCAGCCGATTTCACTGCTCCGGTGCCTTCGTCGACGACAACGCCGCCGAGGGTGAGCATCGGACACGGGTTGATGACACTCGGCTTGATACCCACATCCAACATCCAGAACGGCCCTGCCCCTACCGTTTTGGTGAATTCGGCGGGCTTGCCGACCGGGTCGGGGGTGCCGTTCTCGATGGCGGCATTGTGGGCGGCCACGGTGGCACGCAAGCCGTCCGCGTCGACACCGGCCTTCGCCGCCACCGCGTCCAGGGTCACGCCGCGCACCGCGGTCCGCCGCATCGCCTCGAACTGTCCGCGCTGGAACCAGGCGGATTGGCCGCCGATCTGCGAGATGGCGGTGCGCATGAGGTCGTCATCGGCGAGCAGCCAGCCTTTGCCGTCGTGCTCGGTGATCAGCGCGTGCCCGACTGCCGCGCCGTACCTGGTTTCGTCGATCACCCGCCTGCCGTCCGCGTCGACCAGCACCGCACCGGTAAAAGCGCTGGGCGGCAAGATGAATCGCCAGGCCGAGATATTGCCCATCCGATCGGTCGCCGCGCCGACCTGCTGCGCCATCAGGATTCCACTGCCGTCGTCGCCGGTGGTGCCGAGGGCGAGGCCACCGCGGTACCGCGGCCCGTGCTCCTGCAGCATCGCGCGATTGGCGATGAACCCGCCCGCGCTGAGCACCACGCCGCGCCTGGCCTGGATCCGAATAGTGGTGCGGTAGCGCCGATCCATCTTCGCCAGCTGTCGTTCCATGGCTTTGCGCAGCGGTGGATAGTAAATGCCCGGCTTGGCGGCGATTTTCGCCATCCGGGTGTAGCGATCCCTGATCCGGCCGGGGGCATCGCGCAGCGTCCGGCATTCGACGCCGATCACGGTGCCGTCGTCATCGACGATCAAACGGGTTGCCTGCGTGAGGGTTTCCACCCGCACACCACGCCGGGAGGCCGATGCGGCCAGCGGGCCGGTCAGCTTCTTGCCGGAAGTGCCCTTGCCCTTGACCCGATGACCGCGCTGCGCGGGCGTCGCGACCTCGCGGCCGTAGCCGGAAACCTCACTGCCCGAGTAGTAGAGGTAGTAGCTGTCGTTCGGATACGAGGTCTTGTACGGACACAGCGACGCCTCGAACGGCACGCCGTGGCCCTTCAGCCACTCGATCATCGCGGGGCTCTCGGCCACGAAGCGACGCAGCGTCTCGGGTGTGACAGCGGTGCCGACTTCACGCTCGAGATAGGCGAGCATCTGCTCCGGCGTATCACGCACACCCGCTTCTTGCTGCACCGATGTGCCGCCGCCCGCGTAGATGATGCCGCCGGACAACGCCGATGCACCGCCACCGGCGAACCGCTCCAGTACCAGTACCTGCGCACCCGCATCCGTCGCTTCCAGCGCGGCCGCCGCACCCGCGGCGCCGTATCCGACCACGACTACGTCGGCGGCCAGGTCCCATTCGAGGCCCATGTACTCCACTCCGGTCTGAAACTGAAACAAGTTTTCCCGACTAATGGAACGCCGAGCAAGTCTTCTGCCACACAACATAGACCAACGGCCGCCCCATTCTATAACGTGTTCTACATGACAGATCGGGAATACGACGTGGTGGTGGTCGGGAGCGGCGCTGCCGGCATGACCGCCGCCCTCGCCGCGGCACACCATGGGCTCAGCGCGGTGATCATCGAGAAGGCCGCGCACTACGGCGGATCGACCGCCCGCTCCGGTGGTGGCGTGTGGATCCCCGGCAACAAGGCGCTGCTGGCGTCCGGGCGGCCCGACGACCGCGAGGTCGCGCGCACCTACCTGCACAGCATCATCGGCGAGGTGGTGCCGAAGGAAAGGATCGATACCTACATCGACCGCGGCGCGGAAGCGTTCGACTTCGTGCTCGATCACACCCCGCTGCAGATGAAGTGGGTGCCCGGCTACTCCGACTACTACCCGGAGGCCCCCGGCGGCAAGGGCGAGGGGCGCTCGTGCGAGCCGAAGCCGTTCAACGCCATGATCCTCGGCGAGGAAAGGTTCAAGCTGGAGCCGCCGTACGCCAAGGCGCCGCTGAACGTGGCGGTCACGCAGGCCGACTTCGTACGCCTGAACCTGATCCGTCGCCATCCGAAGGGCATGATGCGGGCCCTGCGGGTCGGCGCGCGCACCTACTGGGCCAAGTTCACCCGCAAGCACCTGATGGTGATGGGTCAGGCCATCATCGCGGCCATGCGCAAGGGCGTCATGGACGCGAAGGTGCCGCTGCTGCTGAACACTCCGCTGACCAAGCTCATCGTGGACAACGGGGTGGTCACCGGCGTCGAGGCGCTGCAGGACGGCGAGCCCGTCACCTTCACCGCGCGCTACGGCGTTGTGCTGGGCAGCGGCGGTTTCGAGCACAACGCCGAGATGCGAACGAAATACCAGCGGCAGCCGATCACCACCGAGTGGACCACCGGTGCGGCCGCCAACACCGGCGACGGCATCATCGCGGGCATGGAGGCAGGCGGCGCCGTCGGCTTCATGGAGGACGCCTGGTGGGGGCCGACCGTGTTCAAGGGCGACAGGCCGTGGTTCGCATTGGCCGAGCGCAATCTGCCCGGCACCATCATGGTCAACGCCGACGGCAAGCGATTCGGTAATGAGTCCGCTCCTTACGTCGAGGCTGTGCACACCATGTACGGCGGCGAATACGGGCAAGGTGAAGGTCCCGGCGAGAACATTCCCTCGTGGCTGGTGTTCGACCAGCGCTACCGGAACCGCTACATCTTCGCCGGATTGCAGCCTGGTCTGCGGTTTCCGTCCCGCTGGATGGAAAACGACAACATCGTCAAGGCGGACACACTCGAGGAGCTGGCGGCGAAAATCGGCGTGCCCGCCGACACCCTCGCCGCAACCGTCGCCCGGTTCAACACCTTCGCCGAGCTCGGCAAGGACGAGGACTTCGGCCGCGGCGACAGCCACTACGACCGGTACTACGGCGATCCGACCGTGAAGCCGAACCCGTGCCTGGCCGGGCTGGTGCAGGGCCCCTACTACGCGGCCAAAATCGTGCCCGGCGACCTCGGCACCAAGGGCGGGCTGGTCACCGATACCGCAGGCCGCGTGCTGCGCGAGGACCAGACCGTGATCGAGGGCCTCTACGCCTCCGGCAACTCCAGTGCTCCGGTGATGGGCCACACCTACGCGGGCCCCGGCGCCACCATCGGACCCGCCATCGCCTTCGGCTACCTGGCGGTGCTGGATATCGCCGAGCGGAAGAAGCAGCTGTCGAACAAGGCCGCCGCCGAGGCGTAACCGATCGACGCGGCGTCCGTCTCACCGACCGGACGGCCCCCTTGCCCGGTCCGATACGGACGCCGCAGGATCGATCCGAGGCCACCGTCACCGCGAGGGACGGACCGGAGGTCGCCTCGGATCGACCCGGCAAGGACGCGTCCGACCGATGGCCGCCTGCACCGGACTGCGGAAGCTGTCCACAAGCACTCACAAGGAGAACTCGATGCCCATCGACCCGCAAATCGCGCTCGGCGCGCAGCTCCCGAGCCGGGAGTTCGCGTGGACGCCGTCCGACGTGCAGCTCTATCAGCTCGGGCTGGGTGCGGGCACCCGCTGGACCGACCCCGCCGAGCTGCGTTATCTCGATGACCGCGGCCCGCAGGTGCTGCCGACCTTCGCGACCGTCGCCGCGACGCTGCACGACACCGAGCCGCCCACGGTGCGGTTCCCCGGCATCGATATCGATCTGGCCAAGGTGGTGCACGGGCATCAGGAGGTCGAGGTACACCGCCCGATCCCGGCCGCGGGCAAGGCGACCAGCACCGGTCGGATCACCGAACTCTGGGACAAAGGTTCCGCCGCCGTCGTCGTGCAGGAGCAGACGGTCACCGGTTCCGACGGCGAGCCGCTGTGGACCGCGCGCTCGTCCATCTTCGCCAAAGGCGAGGGTGGTTTCGGCGGCGAACGCGGCCCGAGCACCAAGTCGGTGCTGCCCGATCGCACACCGGATTTCGATGTCATCACACCGACGCTGCCGCAGCAGGCGCTGCTGTACCGGATGTGCGGCGACCGCAACCCACTGCATTCGGACCCCGCATTCGCCCGCGCCGCAGGCTTCCCCGACCCGATCCTGCACGGACTGTGCACCTACGGGATTGTCTGCAAGACCGCCACCGACACCGTGCTCGACTCGGATGCGAGCCGGGTCACCGGATTCCGTGCGCGCTTCGCCGGGGTGCTCTACCCGGGTGAAACCCTGCGCACCCGGATCTGGCGCGAAGGCAACGAGCTGACCATCGCGGCCACCGTGGTCGAACGCGACGACGCCCCCGTGCTCGGCGACGTCACGCTGCGTTTCCTGCCCGCCTGATCAGTCCGCGGCCGTGGCGGATTCGTCTCCGGTGCGGCCGCGACGAGCGGCGAGACCCTGAACTATCAGGGCGTACAACACGATCACCGCGATCGGCGCCGCTATCGGAGCCCAGGCCAGGCGCAGCGGCAGCAGCGCCGCACCGACGGCCGCGGCGGTGAATCCGACGGCGCCGACCACCGAGGGAACCGTCGTCGGGACCACACCGATCGGCGCCGACACCGTCGCGGTGTTCAGCAGGTAGGTGGTGGCGACCAATCCCGTCGCCGCGGCGGCGAGCACACCGGTGTCGGCGGCGGCGAGCACGCCGATCGCCAGCAGCACCGCTGCGACGGCCGCGAGCCGGAACCACCAGCCCGCCGCGACCAGTATCAACGCGGGGATGCCTGCCCATGGCGTCATGAGGGTCACCGATGTCACCAGCAGCGCACCGGACAGGACGGCGAGGAAACGGATCATCGGCGCACCCGAACCGTGCGTCGGTGCTCCGGGATCAGCCGCATGACCTCATCGAGGCGCACACCATCCGGCCACGCCACGATGTCGACGCCGACGGTGCCCATGTCCCGGTACATCGATGTGCGCTCCAGCTGCCACATTCTGGCCAGCGTCGGATCGAGATCATCATGGAAGGGCGTGCCGCGCAGGACATCCACGACGACCACGACGTGCCCGCGCTTGCGCAGATCGATCAGTGCCAGCGCGAACTGGGTGTCGAGCAGGGTGGAGAAGGCGACGACGATCGCGCCGATCGGCACTGCCCCGTGCGGAGCGAGCGTGCCGGTCGTCGGGATGTGCTCGTCGCCGACATCGAGCACAGTGTCGACGATCCGATAGAACTGGCGGCGGCCGATATCGGGCCGCAGCCAGCGCGGTGACTGGCCGAGGCAGACAACCGCCGTGCGGTCACCGGCCTGCAATGTCGACTGCACCACTTGCGCCGCGCCGCGCACCGACAGCTCCAAGGACTCGGTGGCAGGCCCCGGCGCCTGCTGCGAAGTGTCCACGAGGACAACCACATCCGCGGAACGGTTGGTCAGCCGCTCGGTGACGTAGAGCCTGCCGCGGCGCGCACTCACCGGCCAGTTCACGATCCGCAACTGGTCGCCGGGGGCGTAGGCGCGGATATCGGCGTACTCGACGCCGGGACCGAATTTGCGAGTCAGGTGGGTGCCGAGCCGTTCGGGCAGCTCGGTGCGCGGCAGCCGCATGCGCTGCGGATCGGTGATCGGATAGACGAACAGCTGACCGGCGGGCACCACCGCGGAGGCCACCGACAGTCCCGCCGGGCTGAGCGCGGAAATCCGTACCGACAGCGGATACCGCCCCCAACGGTCGGCCGTCAGCGCCATCCGCAGCCCGGCGGGAGCCGTCCCGGAATCATTCGCCTCCTCGACCTCGATCCCGAGCCTTTCCACCGGTTCCGGCTTGCAGCGCAGCAATGCGTGCCCGGTCTCGACGTAGGCCGCGACCGTCAGCACGACCTCCTCCGTCTCGAAACACCGCAGCGTCCCACCGCCGTCGACCTGAATCCTGGTCGGCGACTGCTGCCACGATGCGGTGGCGAGCACACCGAGCAGCGGCGCGGCGAACACCACGAGCTGCCAGCGGCCCGATACCACCGCGAGCAGCAGCGCCGAGGCCGCGCACACCGCGAGCATGAACACCAATGGCGCAGGCCGCCACTGTAATTCGACCTCGACGGTCGCGCTCGCGTCGCGATGTCTCATGTCACCGAAGCGCGCGGAACCGGAAGGCGGCGCAACAGCTCGCCGATGACGTCCTCGCCGCGGATCCGGCGCACCCACATCTCCGGGCGCAGCGTGATCCGGTGTGCCATCGCGGGAATCGCCAGCGCTTTCACATCCTCCGGAATCACGTAGTCCCTGCCGAGCAGCAAGGCTCGTGCCCGCGACATCTGCACCAGGTCGAGTTCGGCGCGCGGGCTTGCACCCACCTCCACCTGCGGATGCCCGCGGGTGGCGGTCGCGAGCGCGACGACGTAGCCGACCACATCGGGGTGCACCGTGACGAACTCCACCGACTGCCGCATTTCCAGCAGCCCGTTCGCGTCCACCACCTGCCCCACCGTCGGCGGTGTCGAGCCACGCTCCAGACGGCGGCGGATCATCTGCGTCTCGTCGTGCTCGGAGAGATAACCGAGCCGCAGCTGGATCGCGAACCGGTCCAGCTGCGCTTCCGGCAGCGGGTAGGTGCCCTCGTACTCGATCGGATTGTCGGTCGCGAGCACAACAAAAGGCTGTGGCAGCAAATAGGTTTCGCCATCCATGCTGACCTGGCCCTCGGCCATCGCCTCCAGCAGCGCCGCCTGTGTCTTCGGCGGCGTCCGGTTGATCTCGTCGGCGAGCAGCAGATTGGTGAACACCGGCCCACGCCGGAAAGTGAACCGGCCCGAGGTCATGTCGTAGATGGTCGACCCGAGCAGATCCGCGGGCAACAGGTCCGGCGTGAACTGCACGCGGGTGAATTCCAGCCCGAACGCGGCGGCGAAAGATCTGGCGATGAGCGTTTTGCCGAGACCGGGTAGGTCCTCGATCAGGACATGACCACCGGACAAGACGGCGATCATGATCAGCTGCAACTCGTCCCGCTTGCCGACGATGACCCGGGACAACTCCCGAAGCACCGCCTCGCTGCGCTGGACCGTCGCGTCCATCGGCATCGTCATTTGACTTCCCGCACTTGCCTCAACCCATTCATCCTCTGTAGACGGCAATCAATTGAGCATGATCGGGGCCCTACGTGGTTACACACGCTGCCTCCTCCGGGCCTGACCTCTCATGCCAGAGTTCGATGGGCATGATCGGGGCCCTACGTGGTTACACACGCTGCCTCCTCCGGGCCTGACCTCTCATGCCAGAGTTCGATGGGCATGATCGGGGCCCCACCTGGTTACACACGCTGCCTCCTCCGGGCCTGATCCCTCATGCCACGCATTACATCCCCTGTAGCCGACGCAGGATCTCATCCAGCGCCGCCCGCCCAGGTGCGCGAGTCGTCTGATCGCGCAAGGCCGAGTTGGCCGGATCCACCCAGCGCCACAGTTCCGGGCCGAACTGCAGTATTCCGGCGGCCTCTGTCGCCCTGCGGTTCTTCGCGACCCGCAGACCGGTGGACAACTCGAACTCCTTGGCCAGCAGCGGCCGCAAGTGCCGATCCCATTCGGCACGGGTCCCGTCGGCCCGGTCGGCAAGCATCTCCGCCCTGGCGTGCCAGTGGTACAGCATCTCCGCAGGGCCGTTCTCGATGTTGTCGGTATCGCTGTGGTCGCTGTGTGCAGGCTTGGCGCGCAGCGACCAGATCAGCTGGAAAAGCGCGAGCGCGACCGGGACTCCGGCCAGCATCAGCATGGCTTCGCGCGCCTTGCCGAAGGTGACGAGCTCGATCAGCACGACAACCGCGGCCGCGCCGAGCACGATTCCCATACGATTCATACCCGCACCTCACCTTGCAGATCGGCGAGCACAATGCGCAGCAGCTGTTCGGCTCGCATCCGCTGCCATTCGAGCATCGAGTGCGGGCTGAATCTGGCCTCCTCGAACAGTGCGACCAGTTCCCGTGCGGATGCGTCGTGCAGCGCACCGCGTTCGAAGGCGCGCGCCAGCACCTCCATCGGGGTGTCCGAGGCCAGCGGCGCGGCAGCGCGATCGAAGGACAGGCCGTGCTCCATCGCGACGTAGCAGGCAATGATCGCGGTACGTGGGTCCTGGCCCGGCGCATTCATCGCGGCAAGGCCCATCTCGGCGGCCCGCGCCAGTGAGCCGGCCTCGGTCGGCGCGGCCGGGGCAGGTGGCGGTGCCACCGGAACCGGTCGGTGCCGGACCGCCACCGCGACCACCACCAGGCCGATGATGGCGACGGCGACCAGCACGATAGCCGCGACCGTGGCCAACAGCAGCGCGGTGCCGGTCAGTTGGGAGGCCGGCCCCGACGGGTCGGCGGGTGTGCTGACAACTTGTTCGGTCGGTTCGGCGGAGCCGGTGGGGGGCGGCGGCCGCTCGGCGCCACCTTCACGGCCGACGCCGACGAAGAAGACCGCGGACGCCGCCGCGATCACCAGTGAAAGACCTGCCAGCACGGCAAGCACCAGCAAGCCGAACCTGCCGAGCCGTCCCGGCCTGTGGTCGACGACGCGATCCGACACCGGCATGGCGAGCGGAAGCCGATGCTGACTTGCGATTACTCCGGCGATCAGAATGACGATCGAGACGGTGAGCAGCACCGGCGTCAACGCCACCGCGAGCGCCGACGGACTCGATCGGGGCTGCGCGGGCCCCGCCGCGCCCGGGATGTGTCCACGCAATGCGATCGCGGCAAACGCAACCAGCGTGATCAGCACGATCACGCGCAATATCGGCGCTCGCGCCCCGGCCACTTCGTTACCGCCACCTCTGAGTACTGCACAAAACAGCCACATAGTTACATGCCGAGCGGTCCGCGCGAGCGCGAATCGAATACTTAGGACTCCCGCGTCTCGAACTGCACCACCACACCTCCAGCCCGATCAGCACGCGCTATCGCCCCTGTTCGGACCCCATCACAAATGCCGTAGCCGAATATTGTGGACCTGTTCGAGGGGTTTGCCTACCAAGGGTTTACCCGGGCAGTGCTGGGCGCGTCGGGTGCCGTCCCCGACTTACAGCGAGGATGTGGGTGAGCGCCTCTCGCCGTCAGGAGCGCGGCGTCGAGTTCCAGCCCGGTCAACCGGCTGCAGTCCGGTATCGAGAGCCACCATCGAAAGGGGAGAAACCGTCGTGGTCACCAGCCACCGTTCGACTACCGTCGATGACCACCTCAGCGCAGGAACACCATGCCCCCAGTGGCGGACCGCGTGCCCGGTAGCGAACCGCTCCGCACTTTCCGCGCCCACCCGAAGCGGGCACGGGTGTCGATGAAGTACGTCGGACGGGGTTACGCCACCGCTGTTGCCAAATTGGGTGGCGATTGGATAGTGGGCAGGTCGGGTTGGGTGAGTTCGCTCAACCGGCTGGCGGTGCGCGAGATATCAGGGAGCGCAACGTCGGCGACCAGATCCGTCAGTGGCACTCGAGCCGACACGGTGAGCTGAAGGTCTGCGTCGTAGAGCACGTCGACCAGGTTCACCAGGCGCATCGCCCAGTCGGGTGGCACATCGCGTAGGCGGGGCACATCGCAGAGGGTCCAGTTCGAAAAGCGTTGGGCCAGTTGGACATAGTCCGCCGACAAGGTCGGCGTGCCGCATAGGGCAGAGAAGTCGATGACGATCGATGCACCGTCGACGGCTCGAGCGTGGACGTGCCGAACGCCGATGGCTACCTCGACATCATCCGCCCCGCAGGAGGTGACCCCAGGATGGGACGGGTCTGCTTCGACCTCGCCCGTCGCCGGGCGGACCACGTATCGTCCCGCGACGAATCCGGTCGGTCCGCCCGCGTGCGAAGCGCGGGTGCGGTAGTCGAGCGGGCCGTCGACCGAGACGACATCCAGGTGGGCGACGATGCGGTCTATTGTCGGCACGAAGCGGTCGTGGAACAGCGGGTTGGGCAGCAACTCCTGCGGCGGGTAGTTCGACGTCACCACCAGCACGATGTGCCGGGCGAACAGTGCGTCGAGGGTTCGGGCTATCAACATCGCATCACCGATGTCGTGCACATGGAATTCGTCGAAGCAGACCAGGTCGGCGTCACCGAGCAAGGTGTCGATGGCGCGATCGATGGCCCCGGAAGCGGCAAGGGTCGTGTGCAACTGGGCGAAGAAGGTGTGGAAATGGAAGCGGCGCTTGCGATTCGATGTGACACTCGCGAAGAATCGGTCCATCAGCATCGTCTTGCCGCGACCAGGCCTGCCGTGCAGGTAGATCCCCCGGTGACGCTTGACCGGGCGGCCGCGCCGATCGACGAGTTCGCCGAGTCGAGCGGCAACCCGCAGCTGGTCGGCATTCAATTCGATCGCACTGGTATCCACAACATCCTCCTGATCCTCTACAGTTGTAGAGGATCAGGAGTTGCGTCCGCCAGAGAAGGTGACGATGTCCACAACCGACCGACGCGCACTAATAGTCGACGCCGCCATCGATGTGATTGCCACCCGAGGCATCCGAGCCCTCACCCACCGGGCCATCGACACCGCGCTCGACCTGCCCGCCGGATCCGCTTCATATTACTTCCGCACTAAACGCGCACTCATCGAAGCGATCACCGACCGCATCACCAGCCGCTCCCGCACAGACTTCCTCGCCGCCCGGATCGCCGACCCCCGGCTCGTGGCCACACAATCCGCCGACGCCCGATCCGCAGCCACGGAATCTGCGGCCACTCCAGCACAGCACCTCGACGAACAGCCCGAGGAGAGTTTCGCGACGCGAGCCGATCACGCGGGTCGCGCGGAATCGACACTGCGCCGGGCCCAGCTGGACAATCCAACTCCGACCGCACAGGGCACACTGCCGATCGACACCGGCGACATCGCCCGCGCCATCGCGACCTGGCTCGACCAGCTACTCGCGGACCGCCGCAATCACCTGATCGTCCGACACGCGCTGCTCATCGATCTCCTGGCCGATCCCGATCTGCACCCGCGGCTGGTGCACAGCCTGTTCTCTGTCGAACGCGCACGAGACCTCTTCCACGCCTTGGATTTCGCGGATCCAGCAACGGCCGCAGCCGATTTCGTCGCCGTCATCGAGGGGGCGGTGTTCGATCGCTTCGCAGGAGCCCGCAGTCAGCTACCAGCGGGAACACCGGAGAGCGTCGACCAACTCACCGCACTGCTGTCGCGCTACCTCCGCAGCGGTCGGCAAGATTCGACATAGCGCCACCCTTCGATTCGGATCTCGCGCTCAGGGTTTTTGCAGAGAGCAGGAACCTGCTTCAGTGGGTAGCAAAGAAGTTTGTACCGTGAAGAGCGACCTGTCCAGGGCTCAGTGGTTCACGCCTCAGTGATGGCCGTGTCGGCGTCCGTGACTCCAAGAACCCGAACGGTCCCGCGCTGGTCTTCACCCCCAGCGAGTGGGATGCGTTCACCGCAGGCGTGAACGACGGCGAATTCAACCAGCCCTGAATCCGGCTTCAGACCGCGGGCCCCGGCGACGACCGGGGCCTGCTGTCGTTCGTCTGAAATCGACTGGCGTGCCTGACTACCGGCGGCGGGTGAACTCGGCGGCGTGGTCGAATGACCACCGCGCGAAGGTGCGGGCAGGTTGGCCGGTGAGCCTTTCCACATGATCGGTGACGAGGGTGGAATCGGGTCGATGTGTCGACGCCGCGAGCAAGGCGTCGACCAGTTGCTCATTGCGGCCGTCTGCGAGCATTCGTGCGCGCGCGAGCTCGGAGGGGACTGCTTCGAATCGCAGAGGCCGTCCGAGTGCGGCGCCGAGGAGGTCGACCTGATCCGACCGACTGAGTAGTTCAGGTCCGGTCAACAGGTACGAGTCTCGATCGAGTTCCTCATTGCGTGCGAGCAACGCCGCGACGGCCGCGGCAGCGACATCGCGCTCGTCGACGACGGCCGTACGCGCAATGTCCGGCCCGCGGACAACATCGCCTGCCAGCAGCTGTGCGGCCCAGCCACGTGTGTTGGAGGCCAGCGTGTCGCTGCGCAACACAGTGGGATGCAGACCCGCGCCGTGGAGCAGGGCCTCCATGTCGGCGTGCACCTGAACGATCGGGTCGCTTTGGTGGGCCGCTGGGTCGTCAACGGCTGTCGAAGATAGATAGACCAGGTGCGTCTGAATTGCGCTGAGCTCGGCGAGAAGGGGTTCGGCAGGAGCAGTGTCGAGTAGTGGCCAGATGAGGAACACCGCGTCGATGCCGGCGAGCGCCGCGCGGACGACGGCAGGATCTGTCAGGTCACCCGCCACCGACTCGAACCCTGGTCGCGATTCGATGTGTCGACGGGCAAGGCTGCGAACATTCACGTCGTGGCTTCGCAGGCGCTCGACGATCTCACGGCCGACGTTGCCGGTCGCACCGGTGACAAGGATCGATCTCGGACGAGCATCAAGGTGTCGAGGACTATCTGGCATGCTCGAGAGGCTAGAGGTTCAGGTCGACATTAAGGCAAGCATGACCAAGTCCATGACTATCGGCGATGCCGCCGCGCAGCTCGGCATCGAAGCCCACGTCTTGCGGCACTGGGAGCAAGCGGGAGTGGTTACGGTGCGTCGAAATGCAAGCGGCTACCGCATTTACGACGATGGCTGCCTGGAGCGAGCACGAACCGTGTTGAAGCTGCGACGAGTCGGGCTCTCATTGCCCGAGGTCGCCGCCGCGATGGCTCCTGAGAAGTCGCAAGCACAAGCGGTTGTGCGAGCGAAGATTGCCGCGCTCGAGGGCGAAGTGGCCAGCAGGCAACAGGCGATCACCTTCCTCCAACACACGGTCGAGTGCCGCCATCGGTACCTCGACGACTGTCCTGAGTGCACGACATTCGTCCGCGACCCCGAACCTCGCAGGGAACCGCAGTAGCTAGTGATTCCAACCGCGTTCGCTGTAGGTGCTTCCAGAGAAATAGGCGCGGATTCCGGCGAGTGGGTAACGGATAAGTGTGTCCTCGGGCAGTGCGTCGAGTGGGAACCAGCGCAGTTCGTAGGACTTGTCCGGTTCGCGATTGACCGGGTCGCCGATCCAGCGCAGCACCTCGAAAAACAGGCCGAGGCGGGCTTCGCGACCGGAGCCGATCACATGGGCGACGTGAAAGAGTCGAAGGTCCGCAGGGTCGATGACGATGCCGACCTCCTCGTGCGCCTCACGCGCCGCCGCGACGGCCACGGACTCACCCGCTTCGAGCTTGCCGGCGGGCAGATGCCACAGGCCGTCGAACTCGTCGTCGCTACGTCGCTTGCTGAGCAACAGCTCACCGTCACGGATGACCAGGATATGAGCGTCGACAAGGTGCCGGTCGGTCATCGAACTCCTCCCAGGGCAGATCGGTCTACCCTGCGGCATGACCGCTATAACCATCAAGGTACCGAAGGCAACCCGCGACAGGCTGCATCGGCTAGCGGCAGCCCACGGGTTGACGCCGGCACAGCAGATCGACAGGCTGATCGACGAAACTGCGGCGAGACCACGCCCGACAACCGGCGGGTACCGCAGCAGCGGACCACTCACCGCCGAGGAAATCGGTACCGAGCTCGCCCGAGGTTTCGGCGAGTGACGGCGCTCATCGTCGATACCAGGCGACATCCTGGCTGCATTCGATCGCAGGCATGGCTGGTCGCCGGGATAGCGGCAGACAATATCCCGCATCCCGGCGACGGCCATGCGATCCCGGTCAACGCCGGGATCAGATCAGTTCGCGCTGAGCACCAGACCCGAGGTAGGTACCCCGGTACCCGCGGTGACCAGGATGTTCTCCAGATCCTGGACCGGGTTGACGGAGGTGCCACGGATTTGGCGGACGGCCTCGGCGATGCCGTTCATGCCGTGGATATAGGCCTCGCCGAGTTGGCCGCCGTGCGTGTTCAGTGGGAGGCGGCCGCCCACTTCGATGGCTCCGTCGGCGATGAAGT
The DNA here is from genome assembly GCF_036046055.1 of Nocardia sp. NBC_00403. NCBI lineage: Bacteria > Bacillati > Actinomycetota > Actinomycetes > Mycobacteriales > Nocardiaceae > Nocardia > Nocardia sp. NBC_00403. Next base: position 1,740,160 of record NZ_CP107939.1, on the reverse strand, counting down.
CCCTGGCCTCGCCGCGACCGCAGAAGCCGAGTTCCTCCAGTTGCATGAGGACGAACGGGGTGAAGTGGTCGTAGAGGATGGCGGCTTGCATATCGTCGGGGCGTAGCCCGCTCTGTGCCCAGAGCTGCGCACCGACAAGGCCCATCTCCGGCAGACCCGTCATGGCGTCGCGGTAGTAGCTGGTCATCACGTATTGGTCGGCACCGGAACCCTGTGCGGCGGCGGCGATTACGGCCGGACGCTGTGGAAGATCGCGGGCGCGTTCGGCACTGGTGACAACGATCGCCACCCCGCCGTCGGACTCCTGACAGCAGTCGAGCAGATGCAGTGGTTCGGCGATCCAACGCGAATTCTGGTGCTCTTCCAGCGTGATCGGTTTGCCGTAGAAGAAGGCGTTCGGGTTCACTGCGGCATGCTTGCGGTCGGCGACGGCCACCCGGCCGAAGTCCTCGCTCGTCGCGCCGTACACATGCATGTAGCGGCGGGCGACCATAGCCACCTGGGCGGCCGGTGTGCCCAGCCCCTGCGGATAGGACCAGCCCGCGTCGATGCCCGATGAGGTCGGTGCGGTGGCCAGCGCCGTGGAGAACTGACCGAAGCGCGACACCGAGCGCTCGTTGAACGCCCGATAGGCGACGACGACGTCGGCGACGCCGGTGGCAACCGCCATCGCCGCCTGCTGGATGGTGGCGCACGCCGCGCCACCGCCGTAACCGATGTGGCTGAAGAACTTCAGCTGTGGAATCCCGACGGCACGCGCGACCGCGGCCTGGGTGTTGGTGTCCATGGTGAAGGTCGTCAGGCCGTCGACATCGGCGGGCGTGAGGCCCGCATCGGCGAGCGCCGCGGTCACTGCCTCGGTCGCCAACCGCAGTTCGCTGCGCCCGGAGTCCTTGGAGAAGTCGGTGGCGCCGATCCCGACGATGGCCGCGCGGCCCGAGATACCTTGCTCAGTCATTCGAACCCCGATAGGAGATAACGGCTTTCGCCGTAATGTGGTCGCCGAGGCTGTCCTTGCCGACGATGTCGATGTGGACCTCGTCGCCTGCCACCTCGGTCACCGTGCCGGAAAGGGTCAGGGTGTCACCGGAATACAGCGGAACACCGAGCCGCAGCGCGATCGACTTCACTATGGCGCGCGGACCGGCCCAATCGGTGACGAAGCGCTGCACCAGCCCGGTGTCGGTGAGGATATTGACGAAGATGTCCTTGGAACCGCGGGCGATCGCCTTGTCCCTGTCGTGGTGGACATCCTGAAAATCCCTGGTGGCCAGGGCCGTGCTGACCACAAAGGTCGGGTCGGCCTCGATGACGAGCTCCGGCAGCACGGTGCCTACCTGCACGGCGGTCATGCGCACACCCGCCAGACCGGCAGCACGGCCTCGTCGTCGAGCTTGTCGAACTCGACCTCGACCGGCATCCCGATCTTCACTTCGGCCGGGTCGATACCGCGCAGTTCACCGAGCATGCGCACGCCTTCTTCCAATTCGACGAGCGCCACAACGAACGGCAGCTGCCGACCGGGCACTTTCGGAGCGTGATGCACGACGTAGCTGAATACCTCGCCGCGTCCCGAGGCCACCACATAGTCGGTCTGCTCGGACTTGTCTTTCCAGATCGCCGGGATCGGCGGGTGCCGCAGCGTGCCGTCGGGCAGCTGCTGGATCCGCAGCTCGCCTGCTTTGGTGCCTTCCCAGAAGAACTCGGTGTCCCAGGAGACCAGCGGCTTGACGCGGGCCCCCTCGGGTTCTTTCGGTGCGGCGCCGGTGCCGGGCGCGAATTTCAACAGGCGGAAGAGCATCTCGGCGACGACCTCGTCGCCGACCTGCCAGCTGGTCTGGAAGGTGACGAACCAGCCCTCCCCCAGCGCGGTCCGCTTGGGGCCGCGGATCTCGGCCAGCCTGCTGGTCACCGAAACCTGCTCACCGACGGTGAGATACCGGTGGTAGGTCTGCTGGCAGTCGGTGGCGACCACCGAGGTGTAGCCCGCGCCGTCGAGCAGCTCGGTAACCTTGGCCATCGGATCGTCGTCCGGGCGCGAACCGTTGAGCCCGAACATCGTCCACACCTGGGCCATGGCAGGCGGTGCGACAGCGCCGGGGAAACCTGCGGCCCGTGCGGCTTCTTCGTCGACGTAGATGGGATTGGCATCCCCGAGCGCCTCGACCCAGTTGTTGATCATCGGCTGGTTCACCGGGTCACGCCCGGGACGTGGCGCGCAGTCCCCGGCCGCGATGATGTGCTCGGCGGCGGCGGTAATCGCTTCCGGAGTCATGGTTTCCGGCACGCGCGGCTCCTTTGGTTGTTCACTATCGCGGTACTCGCGGCAACTGCAGCCCGGACGAGGCGACCAGCTCGCGCATCACCTCGTTGACGCCGCCGCCGAAGGTCACCACCAGGTTCTGTTTGGTTCTGCGGTCCAGCCAGGTCAGCAATTCGGCGGTAGCCGGATCGGCGGGATCGCCGTAGCGGCCGATGATTTCCTCGGCGAGCCGGCCCGCCTCTTGCAGCGATTCGGTGGAGAACACCTTGGTCGCCGACGCATCGGCGATCACCGTGGCCTGGTCACCGTCGACGGTGGCTGCCACCTGCCAGTTCAGCAGCTCGTTCAGCCGGACCATGGCGTGGATACGGCCGAGCGAACGACGCACGTCGGCCTCGGCGAGCACACCGCGCGGCTGCGCCCAGTCGCGCACCTTGTCGTAGAGCTGCTCGATCTTGCCCGACGGGCCGAGGCTCACCCGCTCGTGGTTGAGCTGGGTGGTGATCAGCTTCCACCCTCGGTTCTCCGCGCCGACCAGCATGTTCGCCGGGACGTGGACATTGTCGAAGTAGGTGGCGTTGGTGTGGTGGGCGCCGTCGCAGGTGATGATCGGGGTCCAGGAATAACCGGGGTCGGTGGTGTCGACGATCAGGATCGTGATGCCGCGGTGCCGCGACTCGACCGATCCGGTCCGACACGCCAGCCAGACGAAGTCGGCCTCGTGCGCACCGGTGGTGAAGATCTTCTGCCCGTTGACGATCCAGTCGCCGGACTCGTCGCGCACGGCACTGGTCCGCAGCGAGGCCAGGTCGGTGCCCGCTTCGGGTTCGGAGTAACCGATCGCGAAATGGATATCACCGGAGAGGATTCCGGGTAGGAACTTGGCCTTCTGCTCGTCGGTGCCGAACTGTTGCAGCGTCGGCCCGACGGTCAACAGTGTCACCAGCGGCAGCGGCACATCGGCGCGGACCGCTTCATTGAAGAAGATCTGCTGCTCCATCGGACCGAAGCCCTGGCCACCGTATTCCTTGGGCCAGCCGACACCGAGCCAACCGTCCGCGCCCATCCGGCGCACCACCGCGCGGTAGGCGTCGCCGTGTCGGTTGAGCGCCATCTCGGCTTCCTCTTCGGGAGTCACGAGATCGGCGAAGTACGAACGCAATTCATCGCGCAGCTTGCGCTGCTCCGCGGTCAGGTCGATGAACATCTGGCCCCCAATCGATCGAGTCGGAACGATTCGCCGCCGAGCCAGCGCGCGATGTCTTTGGCCTGCGAGTAGTAGCGGTGCATCGGGTGGGTGATGTCGACGCCGAGGCCACCGTGCAGGTGATGACACTTCTGCATGGCCGCGGGCAATTCCGACGCCACGGTGTAGGCCAGGACATCGAGATCGTCGTCGATCCGCTCCTGGTGTGCCTGGCCGGGATCATCGTGCGCCAGCGCCCAGTTCGCCGATACGGCGGCGGCGTGCAGGGTGCGCGAGACGACATACAGATCGGCGATCTGCTGCGCCACCGCCTGGAATTCGGCAAGCGGTCTGTTGAACTGTCTGCGCGTGCGGACATGTTCGGCGGTCAAGACGAGCGCGCCCTTCAGCAGCCCGTCCGCGACGGAGCCGATCGACGCGACCGCGAGCCGGTGCAGCTGTGCGATGCCGCCGGGCAGCAGCCGCTCGGCCGGAATCTCGACATTGTCCAGGCGCACACTGCACTCGGGAATGCCGCCGGACACCGGCGACGGTGTGAGCGTGATGCCCTCGGCATCCGATTCGACAAGCGCGATACCGGAATTGGTGGGAATCAGCAGCCAGCGCGCAAGGTCCGCGTAGGGCACCGCCACCTTGCGACCGGTGATGCGCACCGAACCGCCCTCGGTGACCGCCATGGTTTCCGGCTTGACCACAAACGGGTTGGCCGGCTCGCTCAACGCCGCGGTGAGCACGGCGCCCTTGGCCACCTCGGGGAACACCTGCTCGGCAACGCTCTCGGGCAACGCGTCCAGCAGCGCAAGCAGCCCGAAACCGAGCGTCGAGACGGCGGGCACCGCCACCGCGTCGGTGGCCAACTCGGTCAGCAGCACCGCTACTTCCGGCAGGCCCATGCCATCACCGCCGAAGCGCTCCGGCAAGGCGACCGACAGCAATCCGCTGTCGACGAGCTTCGGCCACAGCTCGATATCGCGTGCCGGTTCATGCTCCAGCAAACTCACGACGACCTCGGCCACGGCGTCCTGGCCCTCGTCCCTGGTGAAGTCCACGCTTTTCTCCCAGTTGACTTGTCGACTAGCTGTCCGTATCGCGGGGTAGTCCGAGGATCCGCTCACCAGCCACGGTCAGCAGAATCTGCTCGGTTCCCCCAGCGATCGACAAACAGCGTGTGAGCAGGAACTCTTTTGCCACTTCCGAGTCCTGCGCACCGATAGCACCTGCCGTCTCCACGGCGAATTCGGCGACCGCCTGGCGATGGCGGACACCGACGAGTTTGCGCACGCTGCTCTGCGCACCGGGATCGCCACCCGCCAGCATCCGCACTGCGGCGCGCTGCTCGAGCAATAGTCCAGCGATCGCGTCGGCGACGAAGCCACCGAGCCGATCGTTCAGCAGCTCTGCGCCGGGTCCGGTCGCGGGCAGCTTGGCGATGAGCTCCTCGAGCACCGGCCCGATTCCGTTGCCGCCCATGGCGACCCGCTCGGTCGACAGGGTGGAGCGGGCGATCTTCCAGCCGTTGTTCAGCGCACCGACCAGACCGTCGTCGGGAACGAAGACATCATCGAGGAATACCTCGCTGAAGCGCGCCTCACCGGTGATCTGCACGAGCGGGCGCACCTCGAGTCCCGCGCTGTGCATATCCACGACGAAGTAGCTGATGCCACGATGCTTGGGCAGTTCGGCGTCAGTGCGGGCCAGGCAGATCGCCCAGTTCGCCTTGTCGCCCAACGATGTCCACACCTTCTGGCCGCGCAGCACCCAGCCGCCGTCGACCTTCTTGGCGGTGGTGCGCAGGGCGGCCAGATCCGAACCGGCTCCCGGTTCGCTGAAGAGCTGACACCAGACGACCTCGCCGCGCAGCGTCGGCCACGCGAATCGTTCGATCTGCTCCGGTGTGCCGTGCTGCAGCAGGGTGGGCACCGCCCAGCCGCCGATCGCCAGGTCCGGCGATTCCAGCCCGGCGCGGCGCAGTTCCTCCGAAATCACCAGCCCCGTCATCGGATCCGCGCCACGGCCATAGGGCGCGGGCCAGTGCGGCATGACGAGCCCGGCCTCGACCATGGCGTCGCGTCGCTGCTCGGCGGGCAGCGCGGCGATACGGGCCACCTCGGCGGCCAGTTCGTTTGTGCTTGCGCCGTCGGCGGCGACACCATCGACAGTGTTCATTTGGCTGTCTTCGTGGTCACGCTCCGCTACCGCATCCGGGTCCGTCGCTCGCGCCGCGGCGAAAACCCGGTCCGCTCCGGTGGCGCGGCGGCGGCCCGCGCGGGTCAGCTCGGTCACTCGGGCCCGCCAGCGGGCCGAACCACCGAGCAGTTGCCGCAGGGCGATCGCACGGCGCAGATAGAAGTGCGCGTCGTGCTCCCAGGTGAATCCGATGCCACCGAGCACCTGGATGCAGTCCTTCGCGGTCTCGACCGCGGCATCGAGGGAAATGGTCGCGGCGATCGCGGCCGCGATCGGCAGCTCGGCCCCGCCTTCGTCCACCGCGGCAGCGGCGTCGGCCGCGACGGCACGGATCAGCTCGGCCCGGCACAGCATCCAGGCGCAAATATGTTTGACCGCTTGGAAAGACCCGATCCGACGGCCGAATTGCTCACGCACCTTGGCGTATTCGACCGCGGTCTCCAAACACCAGCCGGCCAGGCCGGCAAGCTCGGCGGCAACCAGCACCACCACGAGATCCTCGACCGGGTGCGGCGACTCGAACACGCGCTCGGCGGGCACCCGTACCTCGGCGCAGTGCACCTTGGCCAGTGGGGTGCTGGGGTCCAACGGCGGCAGCGCTTCGACCCGCAGACCGTCGGCATCCGCCGGAATCAGGCACCAGCGCTGCCCATTCGGGGTTTGCACCGGCAGCAGCACCGCGGTTTCGGGCGCCGCGCCGAGCACCGAATCCCAGACACCGGTGAGCAGTAGCTCATCGGATGCGGCCGGTACGCTCACTGCGGATTCGACAATGAAGTCGAGCGCGACACCGCACGGCAGGTCCTCATCGATGGCGCCCCCGGTAACCAGATTCGCCAATGCCGTTGCCAGCACCGGTCCACCCACCAGATCATGCGCTGCTTGTTCGATAAGAACGGCGAGGTCGGCGACCGAGCCGCCCGCGCCGCCCGCATCCTCGGCGACCGCGACCCGGAAAATTCCGAGGTCCGCGAGCGCGGGCCAGTACGCGCGCCAGAAGTTCGTGGCGTCGTCGCGCATTGTTGCAATTGGATGCACCGATCCGGCCCATCCACGCATCGACTCCTGAACGGCTTTATGCTCGTCAGTGGTGGCGATGGTCACACTCCGTACCGCCTCTCCGGCGTGACTCCCACACCTAGAACATGTTCTAATATCCTAGCTGGGCGGAAGTCAAGAGACGAACTCGCCTTGCGGGTCGAAAGCGCACGCCAACGACCCAAAAGCAAGCCGATGGAACGACGTTTCCGGAAAGGACTCTCATCAATGGCCAGTCCCTCCCGATCCCAGCCTGCCGACTCGAGCCCGGCGGCGCGAGCGACGGCCACGGAGGCGGTAGCGGAGCGTGACCACGCAGGGGCCCGCGAACGCCGCCAATCGAATGCAGCACCGCCTACCGCGACGGTCACCACGCTCAGTGAGGACGAGCTGAGTTCGGCCGCACAGCGGGAACGCCGGAAGCGAATTCTGGACGCGACCCTGGCGCTGGCTTCCAAGGGCGGCTACGACGCGGTGCAGATGCGCGCGGTGGCCGAACGCGCCGATGTCGCCGTCGGGACGCTGTATCGCTATTTCCCCTCCAAGGTGCATCTGCTCGTCTCCGCGCTGTCGCGGGAATTCGAGCAGATCGAGGGCAAACGAAAGCCGCTGGCCGGACAGTCGCCGCGCGAACGCATGCATCTGCTGCTCACCCAGATCACCAGGATGATGCAGCGCGACCCGCTGCTCACCGAGGCCATGACCAGAGCCTTCATGTTCGCCGACGCGTCGGCGGCCGCCGAGGTCGACCGGGTCGGCAAGGTGATGGATCGGGTGTTCGCACGTGCCATGAACGACGGCGAGCCCACCGAACGCCAGCTGGCGATTGCGCGGGTCATCAGCGACGTGTGGCTTTCCAACCTGGTGGCCTGGCTGACCAGGCGCGCCTCGGCGACCGATGTCACCGAGCGCCTGGAATTGACGGTCGATCTCCTGTTGGGCGAGAACCGCAAGTGAGGCGGGGCCCGCACCCGGACGAGCACGGATCCAGTTGATTCCAGGCAACTCCGTCGGGCGGGCTCACCACCACCGGGAGCACCTGCGCGCGAGTCGGCCGAAGTGAGCCAGCCCACGCTGGAAGTTGGGTAAAAGCACGCCAGCTGGGCAAATCCACTAGATGGTTGATAAGCCAGGACGCAATCGTGCGCACGCACACCGGCGCGCGTATGTGCGACAAATTAAACACAGTATTGTTCACCGCGCCCCTGAAAAAACTCCTCCGATCACTAGGTTGGATGCGTGAGCGCACAGGATCTGCCACTTGAACTTCGCCGTGCATTGTCGACGGTTGCGCGCGTGCCACGGCTGTTGGTCGCATCGGACTACGACGGGACGATCGCGCCCATCGTGTCCGACCCGACGAAGGCTTTTCCCCACCGGGAATCGGTGAGCGCGCTGCGCGCGCTCGCCGGCCTTACGGGAACGACCGCGGCCGTTATTTCCGGCCGCGCGCTGCGGGATCTCGCGGCACTGTCCAGACTCCCGGTCGAGGTGCAACTCATCGGTAGCCATGGCTCGGAATTCGATGTCGGCTTCGTGCATGCCATCGACAACGACGCTAAACAGCTGCTGCAAGAAGTGCAGACCTCTCTTTCCCAGATCGCCGCGGACAACCCCGGCGCCTCGGTGGAGATCAAACCTGCCAGCGTCGCGTTGCATGTGCGCAATGCCAGCCCGGAAATCGGCCTCCGCGCGCTCAAACAGGTCAGGCAAGGGCCGGCCTGTTGGGTCGGTGTGCAGGTGACCGAGGGCAAGGAAGTCATCGAGCTCGCGGTGATCCAGACGGACAAGGGCGTCGCGCTCGATACCGTCCGACACCAGGAGGGCGCGTCCGCCGCGGTGTTCTTCGGCGACGACGTCACCGACGAGAAGGCCTTCCGCATGCTCTCGGGCCCCGATGTCGGCATCAAGGTCGGCAAGGGCGAGAGCATGGCCAAGTTCCGGGTCGACAACACCGAGTGCGTGTCCTGGGCGCTGGCCTTCCTGCTCGAAGAGCGACGCACCTGGTTGGCGGGCGCGAGCGCGCCGCGCATCGAGCGTCTGACCATGCTGTCGAGTCCGCGCTCGGTCGCGCTGCTGACGCCGGACGCGACGGTCACCTGGTTCTGCCATCCGGAACCGGATTCGGCGGCGGTGTTCGCACACCTGCTCGGCGGACCCGACGCCGGCCACTTCACCATCGCTCCGGAACGGCCGGGGCTGCCGCTCTCGCAGCGCTACATCGACGGCACCATGACCGTCGAAACCCGTTGGGCCAGCCTGCAAGTGGTCGACTACCTGCCGCACGACGTCGCGCCGACCAGGACCGACCTGACCCGGGTGATCACCGGTGACGCCAAAGCGGTCGTCACCTTCGCACCGCGACCGGAATTCGGCCAGGTGCCGGTGACCATCGAATGCGAACCGACCGGGCTGCGCGTGCTCGGCACCAACGACCCGATGGTGCTGCGCTCCCCCGGCGTGGAATGGGAGATCCAGACCGACGGCATGCACAGCTCGGCGCGCGCCGTCGTCGATCCGTCGGACGGTCCGATCGTGCTGGAAATGCGCTGTGGCACGCAGGATCTCGCGCCCGCCATGACCAGCGAGCCGGAACGACGAAGGGACGCAGAGGATTACTGGGCCCAGTGGGCGGCCAAGCTCGAATTGCCGCCGCTGAAGCCGGATCTGATGAAGCGCTCCGCGCTCACCCTGCGCGGGCTCGTGCACGCCCCGTCCGGTTCGATCCTGGCCGCCGCGACCACCTCGCTGCCGGAGGACATCGGCGGCGTGCGCAACTGGGACTACCGCTACTGCTGGCTGCGCGATGCCTCACTGACCGCACAGGCGCTGGTTTCACTCGGCTCACTCACCGAGGCGGAGGAATTCCTCGGCTGGGTGCACCGGGTGCTCGAGACCTTGCCCGGCCCGGAGCGCCTGCACCCGCTGTACACGTTGTACGGCGAGACCCTGCCGCCCGAGGCGTCGATCGATCAGCTCCCGGGTTATGCGGGATCGCGGCCGGTGCGCGTCGGTAACGCCGCGAATATGCAGGTGCAGCTGGACGTTTTCGGTCCGATTGTCGACCTCATCGCGTCGCTGGCCCATGGCCGCGAGCACAAGGGGATCACCGATCCGGCGCACGCGCTGCCGGATGCCGACTGGGAGCTGGTGCACGCCATGGTTTCCGCGGTGCAGCGGCGCTGGCAGGAACCCGACCACGGCATCTGGGAGATCCGCGGCAACCCGCGCCACCACGTGTATTCCAAGGTGATGGGCTGGTTGACCATCGACAGGGCGATCACGTTGGCGCAGAAGTTCGATCGGCAGATCGATCCGGTCTGGGTCACGTTGCGCGACATCATCGCCGACGAGGTCAAGACCAAGGGCTGGAACGAAGAGGTCCAGTCCTACACCGCGGCCTACGACGGCACCGACCTGGACGCGGCCACACTGCACATCGGTCTCAGCGGGCTCATCGAGCCTTCCGATCCCCGGTTCGCGGCGACGGTCGTTGCCACCGAGGCCGAGCTGCGCAGCGGCTCGACCGTGTACCGGTACCACCACGACGACGGCCTGCCCGGCGGCGAGGGTGGCTTCCATCTGTGCGCGGCCTGGCTGGTCGAGGCGTATCTGCTGATCGGCAAGCGCTCCGACGCCGAGGCGCTGTTCGCCCAGCTGGTCGACGTCGCGGGCCCGACCGGCCTGCTCAGCGAGGAGTACGACCCGGTGGCCGAACGCTCGCTCGGCAACCACCCGCAGGCCTACAGCCATCTCGGCCTGCTGCGTTGCGCCCAGCTGCTCGGCAAGCCGGTGGAGGCGCTCGTCTAGCCGCTTCGACAACCACATAACCCGGGCCCGCGAACGATTCCCTGTTCGCGGGCCCGGCTCGTATTCGAGTGATGCAGGAAACACCGACTCGTGCTCAGCGGGGACTCTTGCTAAAGTAAAACGGTAACGATTTCCATTATGATCTAGAGCACTGCCGCCAGCGACTACTTGCGGGTCGGTCGGAACACAGCGCTGCGAGATCCAGAGCGCCGCCAGGAGTACCCCCGCGTGAGATCCCGAATTGCCATGAAATTCGCCGGCATCAGCGTGGGAGTGGCCACCGCACTCGCCCTCACCGCGTGCGGCGCTTCGAAGGACTCCGACAAACCGAGCGTCGTCGCATCGACGAATGTGTGGGGTGGCATCGCCGCGACCATTGCAGGGCCGGACGCCACAGTGACAGCCATCGTCAGCGATCCGTCGGCCGATCCGCACTCCCACGAGACCTCCGCGGTGGAGTCCGCGAAGATCAGTGATGCAGATCTGGTCGTCTACAACGGCGGCGGCTACGACGAGTTCATCGAGAAAGCCGTATCCGGCAAGAGCAAGCGCACCGTCGACGCCTTCGAATCCCGCACCGACAAGAGCGACGAGAACGAGCACGTCTTCTACGACCTGAGCACCGTCGGTACGGTCGCCGACCGAATCGCCGCAGCACTCGGCGAGATCGACGCGGCGCACGCCGCCGCCTACACCGACCGCGCCGCGGTGTTCAAGAGCCGGCTGGGCGCGATCACCGCCATCGCCACCAAGATCGCCGCCGAGCACCCGAAAACGCCGGTGCTGCAGTCCGAACCACTCGCGCATTACCTGCTCGTCGCCGCGGGCGCCGCGGATCTGACCCCGCACGAGTTCCAGGAAGCGATCGAGCAGGAGACCGATCCGGCCCCCGCTGCCGTCGCCGCGACCCAGGATCTGCTGACCGGCAAGAAGGTCCGCGCCCTGGTCTACAACGTGCAGACCCAGGACAAGATCACCAAGAATCTGCGCGCGTTGGCGGAGTCTGCGAGCCTCCCTGTCGTCGAGGTGACCGAAACGCTGCCCGCGGGTGTGGATTACATTCAGTGGCAGACCGATAACGCCCAGGCTCTCGCCGTGGCGCTGAGATGATGTCGCCGGGGGCTGAGCCGATGCGGCCATGGACCATACCGATGTCGCCGAGCACCGCGCTGATGCGGCCGGTGGCCGAGCCTGCGCCACCAGGGGCGAGCCCGATGCGGGCGGAGATGTGCCGAGATGAGTGAGGGAACCGCGCTGACCGAACATGCCGAACCGGTCGAACGGCGGTTGCCGTCGCGGATGAGCAACGATGAGGCCGCCGTCCATCTCGACGCCGCGCGGATGTCGTTCGGCGACCGCACGCTCTGGCAGGGACTGGATCTCGACATTCGGCAAGGCGAGTTCGTCGCGGTGCTCGGGCCGAACGGATCCGGCAAGACCTCGCTGCTGAAGGTGCTGCTCGGACAGCTCGCCCTCAGCTCGGGAACCGCCGAAATCGCAGGCGCGCCCGCCCGCGCGGGCAATCCAGACATCGGCTATGTGCCGCAACAGAAGACCATCGACGCAGGCGTGCAGCTGCGTGGCGTCGACCTGGTCGGACTCGGCGTCGACGGACACCGCTGGGGGGTGGGGCTGCGCGGGCGGGCGGCACGCAAGCGCAAGGTCGCGGCCGCCATCGCCGACGTCGGCGCCGAGAAATTCGCCTACGCGCCACTGGAATCCATGTCCGGCGGCGAACAGCAGCGGCTGCGGGTTGCGCAGGCGCTGGTCGGCGATCCCAAGGTGCTGCTCTGTGACGAGCCGTTGCTCAGCCTGGACCTGGCCAATCAGCGGCTGGTGTCCGAGCTGATCGATCGGCGCAGACGCACCCACGACACCGCGGTGCTGTTCGTGACGCACGAGATCAATCCGATTCTGCCGCTGGTGGATCGGGTGCTGTACCTGGTGGACGGGAAGTTCCGGATCGGAACGCCGGACGAGGTGATGACTTCGGCGGTGCTGTCGGAGCTGTATCAGACCGAGGTCGACGTGCTGCGGGTACGCGGCAGGCTGGTCGTGGTCGGCACCGGAGACACCATGGACGCGCTCGGCGCGGCCGGCGCCCAGCATTGCCATGGCGCCGTGCCATCCGAGCCCGACTCGCGGCTTTCCGCAACCGAGACCGAGCCGAGCGGGGTTCGCGCGTGATCGACAAACTCTCGGGTGTGGTGTCGAAGATGTTCGACTTCTCCACCACCGTGAACCTGCTGTCCTACTCCTTCGTCCAGCAGGCGGTGCTGGCCGCTGCCCTGCTCGGGTTGCTCGCGGGCGCCATCGGCCCGCTGATCATCAGCAGACAGATGTCCTTCGCGGTGCACGGCACCAGCGAGCTCTCGCTGACCGGTGCGGCCGCCGCCTTGCTTGCCGGGATCGGGGTCGGCCTCGGCGCGATCGTCGGCTCCGTCGTGGCCGCGGTGCTGTTCGGCGTGCTCGGAACCAAAGCGCGGGAACGTGATTCGGTGATCGCGGTGGTGCTGTCGTTCGGGCTCGGGCTCTCGGTACTGTTCCTCTGGCTCGGTCCCGAACGCGCCGGATCGAAGTTCTCACTGCTGACCGGTCAGGTGGTCAGCGTCGGCTACAGCGGCCTCGCGCTGCTGGCGACCTGCACGGTGCTGGTGCTCGCCGTGCTCGCCATGGTCTATCGGCCACTGCTGTTCGCCAGCTCCGATCCGGAGGTGGCGCTGGCCCGCGGCGTACCGGTGCGGGCGCTGTCGGTGGTGTTCGCCGTCATGCTCGGCATCACGGCCGCGTTCGGCGTGCAGATCGTCGGGGCCCTGCTGGTGCTCGCGCTGCTGATCACCCCGGCAGCGGCGGCGGCGCAGCTGACCGCGAATCCGGTGCGCGCCACCGTGCTTGCCGTGGTGTTCGCCGAGATCGCCGCCGTCGGCGGCATTCTGTTGTCGCTCGCGCCCGGCGTTCCGGTGTCGACGTTCGTCACGACGATCTCGTTCCTGATCTACCTGATCTGCCGCGTGGTCGGGCCGCAGCGCCGCCGCGCCGCCCGGACCGCCCGGACCGCCTGAGCCGCCGAGCGCCGGACACGCGACCGCGCACCGATCACCTCGGACCGCTCGACCCGGTAGCGGTGCAGCACGGTGTCGGAACCGTCGCGTACATCGACCGCTCGAAACACCGGCCGGATTCTCGACAGATCTGGCGAACTCCGATTCGCATGAAGTCTGCGCGATCGACATCTCCGATGGCTGAGGGCGGGTGCCTTCAGTAGGGCTGCGGAGGTTTCGTATGCTCGACGGACGCGCCCCCGAACGAATGGTGACCAACGATGATCGACTTCACGATTCCCGCCGAACTCGCCGCCGAACGCGACCGGGTACGCCAGTTCGTCATCGACAAGATCGTCCCCTTCGAGCGCGACCCGCGGCTGACCTCGCACGGCCCGACCGATGAGCTCAGGCAGGAACTCGTCGAACTGGCCCGCGCCGAGAGGCTGCTGACCGTCCAGGCCCCGGAGTCTCTCGGCGGGCGCGGGCTCACGCACATCGAGCAAGCCGTGATCTACGAGGCGGCGGGCTGGTCCACCCTCGGCCCGGTCGCCATGAACTGTGCCGCGCCCGACGAGGGCAATATGTTCCTGCTTTCCAAGATCGCCAACCCCGAGCAGGTCGAACGCCACCTCGCCCCCGCGGTTGCCGGCCACCAGCGCACCGTCTTCGCGATGACCGAGCCGGACGGCGCGGGCTCGGACCCGGGCCAGCTGGCCACCACCGCGACCTTCGACGGCGAGAACTTCACTATCAACGGCCGCAAGTGGCTGATCACCGGCGCCGACGGCGCGAAGACCTGGATCATCATGGCCAAGGTTGCGCCGAACCCGCACGTGCCGGAAGGCCCGACGCTGTTCCTGACCGACGGCGACCAGCCCGGCATCGTCATCGAGCGCACCATGAACACGATGGACCGCAACTACGTCGGCGGCCACGGCGTCGTCCGCTTCGACAACCTCACCCTGCCCCAGTCGGCACTGCTCGGCGAGACCGGCCAGGCGCTGCGCTACGCGCAGTTGCGGCTGGCCCCCGCCCGGCTCACCCACTGCATGCGCTGGCTCGGCGCGGCCGAGCGGGCACAGAGCATCGCGGTCGACTACGCCAAGACCCGCACCGCATTCGGCAAGCCGATCGGCGACCACGAAGGCGTGTCGTTCATGTTGGCGGACAACGAGATCGCACTGCACCAGTGCCGCCTGACCATCTGGCACGCCTGCTGGCTGATGGACCAGGGCGAGAAGGCGCGCCACGAAAGCTCCATCGCCAAAGCCTTCGTCTCCGAAGAACTGTTCAAGGTCGCCGATCGCTGCGTGCAGGTGCTCGGCGGGATCGGCATCAGCGACGAAACCGTAGTCGAAATGATCTTCCGCGACATGCGCGCCTTCCGCCTCTACGACGGCCCGACAGAGGTCCACAAGTACGCCATCGGCCGCAAGGTATTGCGCAGCAACTGAGCGCCCCCACTAGGCACGATGACACCTTCCGAGTGAAGCGAGATCCAGCAAAAGAGTTCGCCCCGTCTCGCGTCCGAGCAGCCGAAGCGCGTACAACAGTTCGCAAGATCCCACAGACGTGCCCATTCGGCACGATGATGTCTACCGAACACAGCAACATCCAGCACCAAAGTTCGCGACCCCCATCTCGCCTCCGAACACCCGAAGCGCCCACAACAAAGTCGCAAGACCCCCACAAACGCACCCACTCGGCACGATGATGTCTACCGAACACAGCAACATCCAGCACCAAAGTTCGCGACCCCCATCTCACCTCCGAACCCCCCAAGCGCCCACAACAAAGTCGCAAGACCCCCACAAACGCACCCACTCGGCACGATGATGTCTACCGAACACAGCAACATCCAGCACCAAAGTTCGCGACCCCCATCTCACCTCCGAACCCCCCAAGCGCCCACAACAAAGTCGCAAGACCCCCACAAACGCACCCACTCGGCACGATGATGCCTTCCGAGCGAAGCGAGACCGAGCACTAGAGTTCGCGGCCCGTCTCGCTTCCGAGTCGTCGAAGCGCATGCGCCGCAGGCGCGAGTCTCGACGGCTCGGAAGCGAGACCAAGGGGGCCGCGAACACGCAGCGCCGAAGGCGCTGCCAAAAACACACAGCCCGCTGCAAATCAAACTCCATTAACATCCAGTGGCATGAGTCCGGAATTGCTCGTCGATGTCTCTGCGGGCATCGCCGTGCTCACGCTCAATCGTCCCGCTCAGCAGAACGCCGTCACGCCGGCGATGGCTGCCGAACTCAGTGCCGCGCTGGCACGCTGCGACGCCGAGGATGCGATTCGCGCGGTCGTCCTGACCGGCACGCCGCCCGCGTTCTGCGCGGGCGCTGACCTTTCCAATCGGGTGGGTGATGTCAGTGCGACCATCGAGCCGCCGCCGTGGCGGGTACGTAAACCGGTGATCGCCGCGGTGAACGGTCACGCGGTCGGTATCGGGCTCGCGCTGGCTCTCCAGTGCGATCTGCGGTACATGGCGCGGGATGCGGTGTACGGGCTCAACCAGGTCCGCCGCGGCGTGCTCGCCGACGGCTACGCGCACTGGACGCTGCCGCGGCTGGTCGGTATGGCCAATGCCGCGGACATCATGCTGACCGGCCGGACCTTCGACGGCGACGAGGCCAAGGCAATGGGCCTCGCCAACGGCTGCCTGCCCGCGGGCGAAGTGGTGCCGACCGCGCTCGCGATCGCGCACGACATCGCGAACGGGTCGGCGCCGCTGCCGGTCGCGTTGTCGAAGCGACTGCTGTGGGAGGGGCTCGGCATGAGCCCGACCGTGGTCGGCCAACTCGAGGGTGACCTGAACGAGCACGTCGCCAAGAGCATCGATGGCGGCGAGGCGATGGCGGCCTTCCGCGATCGCAGACAGCCCAACTGGACCGGCAGCATCAGCGAGGAATGGCCCGCGTGGGACAGCAAGGGCAAATCCGAGCGCCCGAGCCTCGATTGATGCCTACGCGTTGCCGTTGATCATGATCAACAGGACGAGCACGGCCCAGCAGACCATCAGGATCGTGCCGACGATGCCGAGGATGTACCCGACCATCACCTGAACACGGCCACCGTAGGCGCCGCCGGATTCCTCGATCTGGTCGAGGGCACGCTTGCCGAGAGCCCAGGCCACCGGCCCGAGCAGACCACAGCAGATCAGACTGGCCGCGCCCAGGAACAACACAGCCGTCGCATTCGGATGTTCGACCGGCTGGCCGATGGGCTGGTTGGGTATCACCACCGCCCGAATTCTACGGGGCGAGAGCCACTTTGCCGCTCAATGGCGTGCCCGAGTTTGTCGGACTGTGTCGATTCGTCGCTCAGGCGCGGCGCTGGCGGGCGATCTCGGAGAGCACCACACCCGCCGCGACCGAGGCGTTCAGCGATTCCACCGGGCCCGCCATCGGGATGCCGAGGATCGAGTCGCAGGTCTCACGGACCAGCCGCGACAGGCCCTTGCCTTCCGAACCGACGACGATGACGGTCGGCTCGCGGCCGTCGAAGTCGTCGAGGGTGGTGTCGCCGCCCGCGTCGAGGCCGACGATCTGGCAGCCTTGGGCGGCCCAATCCTTCAGTGTGCGAGTCAGGTTCGTGGCCCGGGCGACCGGGAGCCTGGCCGCGGCGCCCGCACTGGTGCGCCAGGCCACCGCCGAAACACTCGCACTGCGACGCTGCGGGATCAACACACCCTGCCCGCCGAACGCCGCCACCGAGCGGATCACGGCGCCCAGGTTGCGCGGATCGGAGATATTGTCCAGCGCCACCAGTAGGGCGGGCTCCGCCGATTCCCGCACCTTGGCGATCAGATCGTCCGGATGCGCATACCGGTACGGCGGCACCTGCAACCCGACGCCCTGATGCAAACCGTTGGCGCTCAGCCGATCCAGATCGGTGCGCGGCACCTCGAGGATGGAGATGCCCGCGTCGGCGGCGATCTTCACGCTCTCGGTCAGTCGCTCGTCGTTCTCGGTGCCGACCGCGACGTACAGCGCCGTCGCGGGAACACCGGCACGCAGGCATTCGACGACCGGATTGCGGCCGAGCACCATCTCCGGCGCATCGTCGTTCTTGCGTCCTGCTGCGCGTCCTGCCGCACCGCGAGGACCCGGACGCCCCTTTGCCTCGGCCTTCGCCTTGGCGGCGGCCCGCTTGGCCGCGGGATGCTTGGTGCGCTCGACGGCGGGCGGCGTCGCGCCGCGCCCTTCGAGGCCGCGGCGGCGTTGCCCACCGGAGCCGACGACCGCGCCCTTCTTGGTGCCGCCCTTACGAATTGCGCCTCGACGCTGTGAGTTGCCTGCCATCAGTTCGCCTTTCCACTCTGCACCGCGCCAGGCGATGATGTTGTAGCGGCCAGCGACCATTCCGGACCGTCAGGGGTGTCTGTCACTTCGATGCCTGCGGCATGCAGCCGGTCCCGCGCGGCATCGGCGCTCGCCCAATCCTTGTCGGCGCGCGCCTGCTGGCGGCGCTCGAGCTCCGCACGCACCAGCACGTCGAGCGCATCGAGTGCGACCGAGTTGTCCTCGGGGGTGTACCAATGCGGATCGAGCGGATCGACGCCGAGAATGCCGAGCATGGCGCGCAGTTGTCCGGCCAGATCCCGGGCGGTGTCGATCGAGCCCGCCTCCAGCGCCTTGTTGCCCTCGTGGACCACGGAGTGGATCTCGGCCAGCGCCTTCGGCACGGCGAGGTCGTCGTCGATGGCAGCGGCGAACGCGTCGGTCCACTTCCCGACCGGGATGTCACCCACCCGCTCCACGACCCGATGAATGAAGGCCTCGATGCGCTGATATGACTGCGCGGCGTCGTGCAGCGCCTTGTCCGAGTACTCCAGCATCGAACGGTAGTGCGCGCTGCCGAGGTAGAACCGAAGTTCCACGGCCCGAACCTGTTTGAGCACATTCGGCACGGAAAGCACATTGCCGAGCGACTTGGACATCTTCTCGCCGCCCATGGTCACCCAGCCGTTGTGCAGCCAGTAGCGCGCGAAGCCGTCACCGGCGGCCTTGGACTGGGCGATCTCGTTCTCGTGGTGCGGGAACACCAGATCCATACCGCCGCAATGGATATCGAATTCAGGGCCGAGATAGAACTCGGCCATCGCGGAGCATTCCAGATGCCAGCCGGGGCGGCCGGGACCCCACGGCGACGGCCAGGACGGCTCGCCGGGCTTCGCGGCCTTCCACAACGTGAAGTCGCGGGGGTCGCGCTTGCCGTGGCCGAGGCTCTCGCCTTGGTGCACATCGCCGATCCGGTGACCCGACAGCTTGCCGTAGTCCGGATAGCTGAGCACGTCGAAGTAGACGTTGCCCTCCGAGGCGTAGGCGTGCCCGCGCTCGATCAGCCGCTGCATCAGGTCGGCCATCTGCGTGATGTGACCGGTTGCCCGCGGTTCCGCCGACGGCGGCAGCACACCGAGCAGGCAGTAGGCGCGATCGAAGGCCCGCTCATAGGTCGAGGCCCATTCCCACCACGGCCGGTCGGCCTCGGCGGCTTTGGTCAGGATCTTGTCCTCGATGTCGGTGACATTCCGGATGAACCAGACGTCGTAATCGTGTGCAAGCAGCCAGCGCCGCAGCACATCGAACGCGACTCCGCTGCGCACATGACCGATGTGCGGCTCACCCTGAACGGTGGCGCCACAGAGATATACCGAAGCACGGCCGGGGACCAAGGGCGCGAAATCGCGCACGGTCCGCGTGTCGGTGTCAAAGAGGCGCAGCGTCACGACCGTCGATACTAGCTGGTGTACCTGCGGGTTCACGGCCCGGCTCGGGGTGTGACCGGCCGGATGCTATACCCGCGTCTCCAGCAACGCGGTAGCCACTGCCGCGACACCCTCGCCGCGACCCGTGAGACCCAGTCCGTCCGTGGTTGTTCCGGAGACCGAGACCGGTGCATCGAGGAGTTTGCCGAGCACCTGTTGCGCCTCCGCGCGGCGCGGACCGATCTTGGGTCGATTGCCGATGACCTGCACCGCCGCATTGACGATGCCGAAGCCGGCTTCGTCCAGCAACCTACGCACTTCCTCGAGCATCGCCGCGCCGGAAACACCTTCCCACTCGGGCCTTCCGGTGCCGAACACCGCTCCCACATCGCCGAGTCCGGCCGCCGAGAGCAGCGCATCGCACAGTGCGTGCGCCGCGACATCGCCGTCGGAGTGCCCCGCGCAGCCGTCGTCGCCGTCGAAGAGCAATCCGGCCATCCAGCAGGGCCGGCCCGGCTCGACAGGGTGCACATCGCTACCGATGCCGACCCGCATGCTCACGATGTCCTCGCATCCATGCGGTCGAGCACCGCCTGCGCGAGCAGGAGATCGAGCGGAGTGGTGATCTTGAAAGCCAATGGGTCTCCGGGAATCGTGCGCACCTGGGTGCCGAGTAGCTCGACGAGCCCGGCGTCGTCGGTGGCCTGGACATCGGTCGCGTAGGCAGCGCGCAATAGATCGGCAGCGAAGCCCTGCGGGGTCTGGATGGCGCGTAGGCCCGCGCGGTCGGGGGTGCCCGTCACTGCGCCGTGCGAATCGACGGACTTGATGGTGTCGACGACGGGCAGCGCGGGGACCACCGCGCGGTGGCCCGCGCGCAACTCGGCGGCGACTCGCGCGATCAGCTCGGGCGGCGTCAGGGCTCGGGCGGCGTCGTGCACGAGGAAGTAGGAAGCGTCCGGCGCCGCGCCGATGCCGGCGCGCACCGAGTCGGTGCGCTCGGCGCCGCCGACGACCACCTGCACCGAGTCCGTGGCAGGCAGTAGGGCGACGGCGCTCTCCACGAATTCGGCGGGGACCATGACCACGACTCGGTCGACCGCCCCGGAGGCGATCAGGCCGTCTACGGCCAGTCGGACCATAGGTGTGCCGCCGACTGCGACGAACGCTTTGGGCGTGTTTTCACCCAAACGAACGCCACGGCCGGCGGCAGGTACCAACGCAACGACGCAACCGCCGTTGTGTACAACATTCACGGTCAGGAAGCCGCTGCGAGAACCTCATCGAGCAGCGTCTCGGCCTTGCCGTCATCGGTGCCCTCGGCAAGCGCGAGTTCACCGACAAGGATCTGACGGGCCTTGGCGAGCATGCGCTTCTCACCCGCGGACAGACCGCGGTCCTGCTCACGACGCCACAGGTCGCGGACGACCTCGGCAACCTTGTTCACATCGCCGGAGGCGAGCTTCTCCAGGTTGGCCTTGTAGCGACGAGACCAGTTAGTCGGTTCTTCGGTGTGCGGCGCCCGCAGCACCTGGAAGACTCGATCGAGACCCTCCTGGCCAACTACGTCACGCACGCCGACATACTCGGCGTTCTCTGCGGGAACGCGCACAGTCAGGTCACCTTGGGCGACCTTCAGGACCAGATACTCTTTTTGCTCACCCTTGATGGTGCGAGTCTCGATTGCTTCGATCAGCGCCGCTCCGTGGTGGGGGTAAACGACGGTGTCTCCGACCTTAAAAATCATGTGTCCCGTGCCCCTTTCGATGTTCACAGTTTAACATGCGACTCGGTAACGGCGCGATCAACGGTGCAGGTCAGGGCCACAACGAGCACATCGCGGGGGTTGACATAACCCACCTGGTGTGCATTACGTTGTGCCAGAACGAGTTAACGACCGGCGTGATTACCACATCGGCCGATCAGTGCGGCCGGCAGCACCCGCGCAACCCGGCGACATTCGACCGAACTGTTATCAACCACCCGCGAGTCGCGAGCCCCCGCGCCCGCCCGGTTGAGCCAACTACTACGCTCCCTAGTTACTACTCTCCCTAGCGGAGTGTGCCCGGTCGACATGGAGGGACAACCCGTGACTGCCCTGAAAGCTGTGACCGCCTCGAAGGGGGCGCGACGTCGCATGGTGACGGTTGCCGCACTCGCCGCCGGAGCGGCGCTCGCACTGTCCGGCTGCGGTGCAGGCCAGATCTCACAGACCGCGACGCAGGTCGCCGCCGTGAACGGCAACCACGCCGACATCAACAAGATCTCGCTGCGCAACGTGCACATCGTCTACCCCGGCGAGGGCTACAACAATGTGCAGGGCGGCAAGGCGCTCATCGCGCTGTCGGTCATCAACAACAGCGAGTCGGTTCCGGACGAGCTCACCAGCATCACCACCGACCTCGGCTCCGTGAAAATCACCGGGCCCGCGGGTGATGCGAAGTTCGAGATCGCGCCGCAGCAGACCGTTGTTGCGGGAGCGTCCGCCGAGCACGGCGGGGCCAAGCCCGATGCCCATGACGCGGCGCCGACGACCGGGCACGGTGCGCCCGCCACCGGCGACAAGCCGTCCCAGGATCCGGCCGCCAAGCCTGCGACCATCGAGATCAGCGGCCTGACCAGGGACATCACCCCGGGCCTCACCTACGCCGTCAAGTTCAATTTCAAGCAGGGCGGCACCGTTCAGGTCCAGGTGCCCGTCGATGCCGGCACCGGAACCGAGCGGCACGAGTCCGACAAGTCCGGCGCGGCCGAGCCCGCCAAGGGCAGCCACTGAGCTGGTTGTGACCCGCCGTCGCGCGGGGTGAACACGGCTGTCGCGCAGGGCGCGGCAGCCGTTTTCTTTTCTGTCCAGTCCGGTTGTCGGACGTGGTACGTAAGGTGCGCCTGTGGCAAAGACCAAGTCGATCTTCCAGTGCTCGGCCTGCAGGCACGAGGTCGCCAAGTGGGTGGGCAAGTGCCCGGAGTGCGGCGCGTGGGGCACGGTGAACGAGGTAGCCGGGTCGGCGGGCGGTGCGGGCGCACCCGCGGGGCGACGGGCGATGCTGCCCAGCACCGCGGCGGCGCCGATCTCGCAGATCGATTCGAAGGTGACACAGGCCAGGCCGACCGGCGTCTCGGAGCTCGATCGGGTGCTCGGCGGCGGCATCGTCCCGGGATCGGTCGTATTGCTGTCCGGCGAGCCGGGAGTCGGCAAGTCCACGCTGCTGCTCGAGGTCGCCCATCGGTGGGCGAATCAGCGCGACGAGAAGTCGTTGTATGTCACCGCGGAGGAGTCGGCCGGTCAGGTCCGGCTACGCGCCGACCGCACCGGCGCGGTGCACGAGCGGGTGTACCTCGCGGCGGAGTCGGATCTTTCGGTGGTGCTCGGGCATGTCGAGCAGGTGCGTCCTTCGCTGCTCGTCGTCGACTCGGTGCAGACCATGCTCGCGCCCGATGTGGACGGAACCATCGGCGGCGTCACCCAGGTGCGCGCGGTGGCCGCGGCGCTGACCTCGCTCGCCAAGGCGAGCGGGATCGCGGTGCTGCTGGTCGGACACGTCACCAAGGACGGCAATATCGCGGGCCCGCGCACCCTGGAACACCTGGTGGATGTCGTACTGCAGTTCGAGGGCGACAAGAACTCCACGCTGCGCATGGTGCGCGGCATCAAGAACCGCTTCGGCGGCGCCGACGAGGTCGGCTGCTTCGAACTGCACGACGACGGCATCGCCTGCGTCACCGACCCGTCCGGGCTGTTTCTGCACCACCGCACCGATTCGGTGCCCGGCACCGCGGTCACCGTGGCCATGGACGGCAAACGACCGCTGGTCGCCGAGGTCCAGGGGCTCACGGTGAACACCGAGATTCCGCAGCCACGCCGAGCGGTCAGCGGCCTCGACTACAACCGGGTCGCGATGGTCCTTGCTGTACTGCAGAGCCGCGGCCGAGTCTTCCTCGGTAAACACGACGTCTACGCCGCGACGGTCGGCGGCATGCGGCTGCTGGAGCCCGCCGCCGACCTGGCCATCGCGCTGGCCATCGCCAGCGCCGAATCCGACATCGCACTGCCACCCGGCTGGGTAATTCTCGGCGAGGTCGGCTTGGCAGGCGAGGTGCGCAAGGTGACCGGAATCGCGCGCAGACTGGCCGAAGCCGAACGACTCGGCTTCACCACAGCTCTGGTGCCACCCGGATTGGAGCGGTCCAAGAGCGGCATGAAAGTCCACGAGGTCACCGACCTGAAATCGGCCATCCGCCTCGCAAGTCTCCGCAAACCCCGCAAGGCCCCCGCCGAGAAGGCGGCTGACTTCTAACCAGCACATCCACCACCCTCGCGACGTCGCCACCGCGCCCGCACTCGCTACAACACAGACTCCGAGCGGAACTCGAGCCCAGAATGAGCGGCCCGGCCCATGCCACATGCGCCCGAGACGCATCCACCAAAGTCGCAACCATCACCACAGACGCACCCCCTCGGCACGATGACACCTTCCGAGCAAAGCGAGACCCAGCACCAGCGTCCGCGGCCGTCCCACCTTTCACAACAGCCGAAGACCATCCACCGAAGTCGCAAGCTCAGTCACCGACGCCCCCGCTCGGCACGATGACACCTTCCGAGCGAAGCGACACCGAGCACCAGAGTTCGGGCCGCATCCCACATCCACAGCCGCCGAAGCGCCTAAACCAAAGTCGCAAGCTCAACTACCAACGCCCCCACTCGGCACGACGACACCTTCCAAGCGAAGCGAGACCGAGCACCAGAGTTCAGGGCGCATCCCACCTCCACAGCCCCCTGAGCGTCTACAGCCCCCTGAACGCCTAAACCGAAGTCGCAAGCTCAACTACCAACGCCCACACTCGGCACGATGATGTCTTCCGAGCGAAGCGAGACCGAGCACTAAAGTTCGCGGCCCGTCTCGCTTCCGAGCCGTCGAAGCGCATGCGCCGAAGGCGCTGCAAAAAACTCAAGCGATGTTGAAAGGCTCTACCGAGCTACGTACCGAACCGAGTTGCGCGACAACGGCATACGCGCCCGCAGGCACCGGCACGCGGTCGCCTGCACAGTTGGGCTGTGACGTCGAGCCGGACCAGGTGACAGTGAAGGCCGCCTGTTCGCCGCGGTTCAACGTCCGGACATCGGGTTGGCCATCCGGGTAGCAGTCGGTGCTCGACCACAGCCTGCGCTGGCCGTCGAGGGTGAGCACGGAAACCTGCTGCAGGCCCGAGCCGACATCGCGCGAGCACGGCGACGTCGAGATATTGGTGATCACGATGCCGAACACCGGCGTCTCACCGATTTTGTAGGTGGGCTGCTCCACCGTCACCCGCACGGCGAGCGACTGATCCGGGCACTGGCCCTGTGCCACCGGGCTGCCGCTCGGCGTCGCGGACGCACTGCCGGAGGCCTTCGGTGCACTCGATTCCGCGCTGGTCGAGGGCTTGACCGACGAGCCTTCGGCAGCCTTGGTCACCGACGACGAGCTCGCCGCCGCCTTGGCGCTGACGGGGGAATCACCGCCACGCGCGAACATCACCACCAGCCAGATCACCAGCGCGAGCGCCACGACCAGGACTCCGATGGCAAGAACGCGGCGACGCCAATAGATCTCCGGAGGCAGCGGTCCATTCGGTTCCAGCACGCCTCAACGGTAAGGGCACGATCGGGCGCAGCGACTCAGGGCTCCGGCGTGTCGGGGCGGAAAAGGCGAACGTGGCGACCGAATTCGGCCCCGCACGCTGGGGAAACGCTCCAGTGATCGATTCAGGCGAGCTCGCCGATGTTGCCGACGACACGCTGCAGCTCCACCCGACCGTCGGCCAGCTTGTAGGTCACACAGGCGATCGCGCACTCGCCGGTGGCCACCCGCTGCGAAATGATCATCGAGCGCTGCATGAGCAGCCTGCTGGTTTCCACCACATGCCTGGCCTCCATCTCGTCGACGGTGGACAGACCCTCCCTGCGACCGATCAGAATCGACGGCGTGACCCGCTCGACCACACTGCGAATGAACCCGCCCGGCACCTCGCCGCCGTCCAGCGCGTCGATGGTGGCCTTCACTGCGCCACAGCTGTCGTGTCCGAGCACCACGATGAGCGGCACGTTCAGCACCTGCACGCCGTATTCGATCGACCCCAGCACCGAACTGTCGACCACATGGCCCGCGGTGCGCACCACGAACATGTCGCCGAGGCCCTGGTCGAAGATGAGCTCGGCCGCGACGCGGGAGTCTCCGCAACCGAACAGGATTGCGGACGGGTGCTGGCCACTGACGAGCTTGGCTCGGTCCACGGCACCCTGGCTAGGATGCAGCAGACTGCCGTTGACGAAGCGCTCGTTGCCCTCGCGGAGGGATTTCCAGGCACTGATCGGGTTGGAATCAGGCATACCGACCATTGTGCACATCAGATTGGTTACCAGCGAGTTCGTTTCGTTACGGGTTGGCAAATATCGACTGGCCGAAACACACGAGGAACGGTGAGGGCGGTGCCGAAGAGCGGCGCAGCGCACAAGGGCGCGGGTGCACCGAGCAAGAGCAACTCGGCGCACAAGAGCATCGACGCTGAGGTGTTGCTGGACTGGTATGAGCGCACCGCACGGGATCTGCCTTGGCGCCGGGCCGAGGTAACGGCGTGGCAGATTCTGATGAGCGAGATCATGCTGCAGCAGACGCCGGTGGTGCGAGTCGAGCCGATCTGGCGCGAGTGGGTGGCCCGCTGGCCGGTGCCCTCGGCGATGGCCGCCTCGTCGCAGGCCGAGGTGCTGCGCGCGTGGGGCAAGCTCGGATATCCGCGCCGCGCACTGCGGCTGCACGAATGCGCGCGGGTGCTTGCCGAGCAGTACGGCGACGAGGTGCCCACCGACGTCGACCTACTCCTCGGGCTGCCCGGGATCGGTGCGTACACCGCGCGCGCGGTGGCCTGTTTCGCCTACGGTCAGCGAGTTCCGGTGGTGGACACCAATGTTCGCCGAGTCGTGGCTCGCGCGGTGCACGGCCGCGCGGCGGCGGGCAACCCGTCCGCGCGCGATCTGCCCGAGACCGAGGCGCTGCTGCCGCGGCAGATCGATCGGGCCGCGGTATTTTCCGCGGCGCTGATGGAACTCGGTGCGACGGTGTGCACCGCGCGAACCCCCGACTGCGATCGCTGCCCGCTGCCGCAGTGCGCGTGGGTGGCCTCGGGGCGGCCGGTGTCGGAGGTGGTTCGGCGCACCCAGAAGTACGAGGGCACCGACCGGCAGGCTCGGGGCAGGCTGCTCGATGTACTGCGCGATGCCACCGGACCGGTGGAACGGGTCCGCCTCGACCTGGCCTGGACTCGTGACCCGGGCCAACGCGACCGCGCCTTGGATTCGCTGCTCATCGACGGACTGATCGAGCAGACCGCCGAGGGCCTGTTCGCGCTCGCGGGCGAGGGCGGGCAACCGGTCGGTTGACAGCTACTCGCCGAGGACCCGGCGCAGGAACACCTCGACCTCGGCGCGGTACCGCTCGGGCTGGTCGTCGTGCACGAGATGGCCGGAGTTCGGGATCTTCACATAGACGGCGTCCGGGTGGACGACGGCCATCTGCCGCATCTGCCCCGCCGGCGTAATGGTGAATTCGCCTTCGATCAGCAGCGCGGGCACCGTGATCGCCTTCCACTGCGCCCAGAAATCGCGGGTGCCCCACTCCTCGGAAATATCACGGAAGGTCTCGACCGAACCGTGCAGCCGATAGCCGTCCGCCCCGCGCTCGAACGAATTCAGGAAATACCGCCCAGCGACCGGACCGAAAAAATCCAGCACCGCATCCTCGTCCGGAAACGGCGGCCACGCCTCGATCATCGCCGCCCAATCCTGAGCCGTCCGTCCGGTGAAATCCGGTGCGATGTCCTCGACAACCAGCGCACGCACCCGATCGGGATAGGCCGCAGCAAAGACCCACCCGTGCAACCCGCCCATCGAATGCCCGATCACAACCATGGGCTCGGAGATCTGCGCGGTCGCCGCCGCCAAGTCTTCGATAAACGCCTCGGTGGTGAGTTCAGCGGGCGCCGGTCGACCGTGCCCAGCAGCATCGAACGTATAGACATGCCCGAACCCCCGCAGCCACTCCAGCTGACCACCCCAGGTGCGAGCACTGCCCATCAACCCGTGCAACAGCAGGATCGGAACCCCTGCCCCACCTTCGTCATGCAACATTGAAAGCGACAATACGTTCGCCGATCACGCGACCACGACCCACCCTACGAGCACCATTTGCGACCACTAGCGCGCAGCAGGCGCATGCAACAAGTCGCGACCTCCCCATCAAACCGCACTCCCACGACCACGACGATGCCTTCCGAACGCAACAACACCCAGCACCAGCGTTCGCGGCCCGAGGCCCCCACCACAACAGCCAAGGCGTGTCCACCAAAGTCGCAAGCTCAGCTACCGACGCCCCACTCGGCACACTTCCGAGCGAAGCGACACCGAGCATCAGAGTTCGCAGCGCATCCCACCTCTACAGCGGCCCGAGACCCATCCATCGAAGTCGCAAGCTCAGCTACCGACGCCCCCACCCGGCACGATGACACCTTCCAAGCGAAGCGAGACCCGAGCACAGAGTTCGGGGCGCATCCCACCTATAGCCCCCTGAGCGCCGACAGCCCCCTAAGCGCCTAAACCAAAGTCGCAAGCTCAACTACCAACGCACCCACCCGGCACGATGACACCTTCCAAGCGAAGCGAGACCCGAGCACAGAGTTCGGGGCGCATCCCACCTATAGCCCCCTGAGCGCCGACAGCCCCCTAAGCGCCTAAACCAAAGTCGCAAGCTCAACTACCAACGCACCCACCCGGCACGATGACACCTTCCAAGCGAAGCGAGACCCGAGCACAGAGTTCGGGGCGCATCCCACCTATAGCCCCCTGAGCGCCGACAGCCCCCTAAGCGCCTAAACCAAAGTCGCAAGCTCAACTACCAACGCACCCACCCGGCACGATGACACCTTCCAAGCGAAGCGAGACCCGAGCACAGAGTTCGGGGCGCATCCCACCTATAGCCCCCTGAGCGCCGACAGCCCCCTAAGCGTCTAAACCAAAGTCGCAAGCTCAACTACCAACGCACCCACCCGGCACAATGACGCCTTCCGAGCGAAGCGAGACCGAGCACTAAAGTTCGCGGCCCGTCTCGCTTCCGAGCCGTCGAAGCGCATGCGACGAAGTCGCGAGTCTCGACGGCTCGGAAGCGAGACCAAGGGGGCCGCGAACACGCAGCGCCGAAGGCGCTGCCAAAAAACACAGCCCCGCGAACACGCAGCGCCGCAGGCGCTGCAAAATCAACCAATGCCAGTTGTGAAGATCAATGCAATCGAGGTCCCTGAGGGCGCGGGCCCCGAGTTGGAAAAGCGGTTCGCTCACCGCGCGCATGCGGTCGAGGGCTCGCCGGGATTCCTCGGCTTCCAATTGTTGCGCCCCGTCGCCGGCGAGAACCGGTACTTCGTTGTCACCCAGTGGGATTCGGAGGAATCCTTCGCGGCGTGGCGGGATGGGCCTGCGCGTGAGGCGCATGCGGGCGAGCGGCAGAAGCCGGTTTCCACGGGTGCGTCGCTGCTGGAATTCGAGGTCGTGCTCGACGTCGCCGCGAAACCCGCTTCCTGAGGCGAGACCGGCGCACCCGGCCGGTTGACTCGCCCACCGTGGCGTCGGTAACCCGGCGGCCGTATTGACGTCGGGCACTCGCAGGTGTCACAGTTCGAGGAGATAAACGCGATGGTGACGCGGTAATTCCGGTGCAAATCCGGAGCGGTCGCGCCACTGTGTTCCATGCATCGACGGGTCGTTTTCGAGTCCTGGTGCCGGAAAGCCAGACGCCGGCACCATCGCACCGACCACTCGACGGGACGCGCATCCCTAGGAGGATTCGAATGGCCATCGCGCATTCACCGAGCCGGGCAACCGATTCACTCGCCACACTGCTCATCGCTGTGGGCGTCGTTCTTCTCGCACTCCTCACGCTGTACCTGGTCGGATTCGACCAGGGGGCCATCTCGCGTAGCGGGATGTTCATGCATGAGCTGATGCACGACGGACGTCACCTGCTCGGTGTTCCATGTCACTGAATTCTCCTACTTCGCCGACTCTGCCGGCTGCCGTCCCACTGCTCGGTTCGCTCAAAACCCTGCTGTTACGTGGCCTGCTGGCCGGCCTCATCGCCGGCCTGCTGGCCGGTACGGTGGGCTACTTCGTCGGCGAGCCCAAGGTGGACGCTGCCATTGCCATCGAAGAGGCCAATTCCGCTGCGGAAGCGGCGCATGCCGAGTCGACCGCAGGGCATTCACACGGCGACGAGGAAGAACCGCTGGTCAGCCGGAGCGGACAGAAGGCTGGTCAATTCCTCGCGCTCGGCCTCGCGGGAATGGCGTTCGGCGCCATCTTCGCCGCGGCGGCGCATTTCGCGCGTCGGTACACCACACTGTCGGGCCCCAAGCTCGCGATCGGCCTGGCCGTCGGCGGCTGGGCGGCGATCGTGGCCGTGCCGTTCTTCAAGTACCCCGCGAACCCGCCCGCGGTGGGTGATCCGGAAACGATCAACGACCGCACCTGGCTGTGGGTGGCGGCGGTGCTGCTCGGCCTCGCGGCCGTCGGCATCGGCGTGTTCGTCTACAAAGCCCTTGCGACACAGCTCGAGACGTTCCGGCTGATCGCCGGTGTCGGGGCCTTCGTGCTGATCGCGGCGGTCGGCTATATCCTGCTGCCCGGCGTGAACGAGGTAAAGGCCGACTTCCCCGCGACCCTGCTGTGGCAGTTCCGGGCGGCCTCGCTGGCCGAATCGGCCACGTTGTGGGCGTTCCTCGGCTTGGGCTTCGCGGCACTC
Source organism: Nocardia sp. NBC_00403 (assembly GCF_036046055.1). Lineage (NCBI taxonomy): Bacteria > Bacillati > Actinomycetota > Actinomycetes > Mycobacteriales > Nocardiaceae > Nocardia > Nocardia sp. NBC_00403. Next base: position 1,710,078 of record NZ_CP107939.1, on the reverse strand, counting down.
ACCGAATTCGCCACGCGCCCTAGCACTCCGGTACGAGAGCAGGTCGCTACCGCGGGCTGATCCGCGCTTCGGAAGGTCGAAGGCAGTGTTGGTCTCATGACCGGCACTGCCTTTTCCATTTGGCCAGCACCTTTGCGCGCCGAACATTCTGTGCGCCCACCGCGCGCTGTTTCGGTGGCATTCACCGGCCTCGTCGCCGCACTGCTCTGCGGCGTCGGCGAGGCCCTGACCTATGTCGCGGTGCATCTCGACAGCCCCAGCGCCGATGTGGGTTCTCTCACCACCGGCCTAGCGGTGCGGGGCGTCATCTACCTGGTGGTTCTCGGCGTCGCCATCCGGATGGCGCACGGCGCCCGTTGGGCCCGCATCGTTCTGACCATCGGCATCGGGATAGTCGGACTCGCCTCGCTGATCATCGAGCCCGCGGCCGCGACGTTGTCCGCCCAAGAAATCGGCGATCTCTTCGACAATCTCAGCCCGTCGGCGGTGATCACCGGGATCTTCCGGACCGGACACATTCTCGCCGTCCTGATCGCGATCCCCGCGATGTACCACCCCACGGCCCGCCGCTACTTTCGTACCGCCTGGTCGTCCTGATAAAGCACTCGGTTCCTCGCACCTCGGACCGCTGTCGGAGCAGGTGCGAGGAACCGGGAAATCACCCTGCTTACGCGAGCGCGGCGTCCAGCGTGATGTTGTCGACGCCTGTCAGCGCCTTGCTGACCGGGCAGCCCGCCTTTGCGGCGGCGGCCGCAGCGGCGAAACCGTCGGCGTCGAGGCCGGTGACCCTGCCGCGGACGGTCAGCTTGATGCCGCTGATGCGGAATCCGCCGTCCAGGTCAGGGCCGAGGGTGACGTCGGCGGTGACATCCAGGCTCTCCGGGGTGCCGCCCGCATTGGCGATCTGCGCCGAGAGGGCCATCGCGAAACATGAGGAGTGTGCCGCCGCGATCAGTTCCTCCGGGCTGGTGGTGCCGTCGGCATCGTCGGCGGCACGCTTGGGAAACGACACGTCGTACTTGCCAACGCCGGAGCTGGCCAGCTCGACCTGTCCCGAACCCTCCTGCAGAGAGCCGGTCCAAGCAGTGCGCGCGGTACGTGTGGGCATCACGGTCCTTTCGATGTTGTTACGTGAAACACACCGAACCTACCGGTCCTGCCTCTCCGCGTCTTCAGGCCAGGCTCAGGTGCTGCGAGGATGGCGTTGGCGGCCGGCGGTAAGGCGAGTTGCCGAGTTGGCCCCTGCCCGGTGAGTTACCAGTGCGCTCTCTAAACGCGTCACCGCCGGTCATGGGGCCGACAGTACCGTGTGACCTGCGGCCACGAGGACAGGTTGCCTCGTCACTTCAGCCCGCACCATGGGACTGAAATACGCTCTCCCCAGCCTGTTTCAAGGATGACATAGACACCGGATGCGTAAACCTGGAGTCAACCGAAGCCGAGGCAGTCCCATGTGTTCTTCAGTCGGTGATGTGGTCGACGTCGATCATGAGGTGTAGGGGTCCGCGGAAGATATGGCTTCGGCGATATGGCGGTGGGTCGTCTACCAGGCGGGGGCTCTGCACGCGGCGCAGGAATGTTTCCAGTGTGAGGTTGACTTCGAGCCGCGCTAGCGGGCCGCCGATGCAGGTGTGGATACCGCTGCCCCAGCCGACGTGCTCGTTGTCGGGGCGTTCGGGGTCGTACTGGTCGGGGTTGGCGAAGCGGGTGGGGTCGCGGTTGGCGGCGCTGTACATCAGGTGCACCGCCGCGCCCTTCGGGATGACGGTGTCGGCGATCTCGATGTCGTCGGTGGCGCTGCGGCTGGGGAAGAACTGCACGGCCGACTGCAGTCGCTGGACTTCTTCGATGGCGCGTGGAATTAGTTCCGGGCGCTGCCGCAGCAGCTCGAACGAGCCGGGGTTGCGTAGCAGGGTCATCACACAGTTGGAGATGGTGTTGACCGTGGAGTCGTGGCCGGCGACGAGCAACAACTGCGCGTTGGATACCGCCTCCTGCGGTGACATCGGACCGTCCGGCCCTTCGGTGTCGTTGACCAGGTCCGACAGCAGTCCATCTCCGGGCTGGTGACGGTATTGCTCGATCAGCTCGGCGAGGTAGTGCCGCAGTGCCGCACCGGCGGCTCGGCCTTTTGCTGCGCGGGCCCGTCCTTCGTCGGTGGCGGCATCCGGGCCCAGATCCAGACCCGTCAACAGGTCACGGATCCAGACGTGAAAGGTTGGTTCGTCGGCGCGGGGGACCCCGAGGATTTTGCAGATCATTGTCACCGGTACGGGATAGGCGTAGTCGTCGACCACGTCGAACCTGGTTGATTCTCGGGCTTTGATGTCGTCGAGCAGCTTGTTGCACAGCCCGACGATGCCGGGCTCCATGCTCGGGATCAGGTCGGGCGAGTGTGGCGGCCCGAAGTGGCGCATCACCTGCCGGCGGGCCCGGTCGTGATTCGGCGGATCGGACACGATGATGCTCGGTTGACGGCCGCCGTGCGCCTGCAAGTCTTCGACGCCCGCGGGCGGTTCGGCGTCGCCCGCTAGGTGGGCTGCCAGCGGGCTGCGGCGGACGTCGGAACTGATCCGTGGGTCGTGCGCGAGCGCCAGCAGTTCGCGGTAGCCGGTGACGACATAGAGGTTGTCGGCCACCTGCACGACGGGAGTTTTGCGAAGCTCGGCGAAGAACGGGTACGGATCGGCGCGGTTGTCGTAGGTCATCGCCTCCGCCCAGGCAGTCTCTACGGTCATAATCCCTCCTTGATTCGGTGGGCAGTGGCGTGCGATGTCAGCTCCGCCGACGAAACTCGGCACCCCGCGTGGTCGGGTCGTGGCCGGTGAGCACGACGGTGGGAATCTCGGTGGGCACGCGCGGATCCGGGAAGCGCGCCGGGATCGGTGTCGCGCCCGCAGGCTGGTCGTAGCCCGGTGGTGGCGGCGGGAACGGCGCCGACCGCTCGATGAGAGCGCTGTAGTAGTCCAGCCACTTGCCGTGGTCGAACGTGACGGCGCCGACGATGCGCCCCTGACGGCCGTACGCGGCGGCGAAGCGGCGCTCGCAAGGCGAACCTTGGGTGAACACGATCTCGTCGCCGAACGAGCACACCCCCACACCCTTGATGTTGACGCCGAACTGGGCCGACCAGAACATCGGCAGCGGAAGGTGCGGGCACCGCTCGGTCTCCAGGTTGATCATGTTGTTGGCAGCTACCTGAGCTCCGGACACCGCGTTGTCCCAGTGCTCCATGGAGATGAACTGGTACTCGTAGAGCACGTGCGGGGCGCGCGCGATGTCGCCGGCGACGAAGATGTTGTCGGTCACTACGCCGTTGATGTCGAACGCGCGGCAGCCGGCGTCGCAACCCACCCCCCAGAAGCCGCTGGCCAGCCCGGCGCCCTCGAGCCACTCGACGTTGCGGATCGAGCCCAGTGACGCGACCACGACGTCGACATCGAGGGTGGCTCCATCGGAAAGCCGAGCCTGCCGCACGTGGCCGCCGTCATCTGCCTCCAGCGCCTCGACCGCGACCCCGGTGCGCAGGTCGACCCCCGCATCGCGCTGCATCCTGGCGGCGATATCACCGATCACCCCGCCCAGCGCGCCGACCAGCGGCCCGTCGGCGCGTTCGGTGACTGTCACCGGCAGGCCCAGCTTGCAACACACCGAGGCCATCTCCGATCCGATGAATCCCGACCCGATGATGAGGACCCGCCGAGGGCCGGCGTGCAGCGCGGCCTGCAGGCGTGTGGCGTCATCGCAGGTGCGAACTGTGAAAACACCCTCGAGCGCGGCTTCTCGAGGATTGATCCACGGCCGTGCCCGCACCCCGGTGGCGATCAGCAGCCGGTCGTAGTCGACCTTGTCCCCGTTGGCCAGCAGCACCTGGCGGTTGACCCGATCCAGGCCGGTGGCGGCCACCCCCAGCCGCCAGTCGGCGTTGACGGCCCGCCGTCGCGGGAGCCTGGTGTGGTCGGGGTGTACCCATCCCTCGAGCACCTGCTTCGACAGCGGCGGACGATCGTAGGGCTCGTGCGGCTCGTCGCCGATCACCGTGAGCTTGCCGCGGAAACCGCGCTCTCGCAACGCTTCCGCGGCGCGCAACCCGGCCAGCGAGGCGCCCACGATCACGATGCGGCCTTCCGCGCGAAACGCTGCCACCAGCTCGGCGACCAGCGATGCCGCGCTCACATCGGGTCACCCTCAGCGGGAGTGTAGGTCTCCACGATGATTGCCTGAACCGGACATGCCGCCGCCGCCCTCAGCACCCGCTGGCGTTGGGATTCATCAGGGTTGGGATCGTAGGCGAGCGCCTCGTCACCGAGCAGCTTCAGCACATCCGGCGCCAGCGGGACACACTGCGCGTATCCCAGACACTTGTTCAGATCCACTACGATGCGCATACTCAGCTCCCTTGTGAGCCACTTCCTCGCATCCACCTCGGTCGCCGACCGGCGGGGCCACCGACCCCGGATCAGCCACCGCTATCGTACGCCGGGCGCCGGAGGAATATGAGTCCCGCCGTCACCCGCAAAAGAGTCCCGTCAACGGCGTTTCCGCACGGAGGCACCACCAGCTTCGCTGCAATCCCGCACCGTGTCTTTGCCGGCGCTGCGGCGCTGAGCGATGGTGTCGAGCAGGGTGGTGAAACAGGCAGAGGTCCGCCGCCTCGAGTCAGCGCCTGCTTCGTCTCGTCGTCGCGTCCCTTTGGGCGGCCGGGCCGGGGTTCCGGTAGTAGTCGCCGAAAATCCCATTCACTCCCGGCAAGATCACCATCTGCGTGCGGCGGCGTGGGGCTGCAGCTCGATTCCCACCCTGCAGTTGTCACGTTGCGCGAAGAACATGAGCCGGGCCCTTCAGCTTGTCAGTCCGGGTTGGTGACGCGGGCGAGGACGATGCCGCCGAGGATCAGGGATAGGGAGAGGATTCTGCCTGCGCTGAGCGGGTCCTTGTTGACGATGATGCCGAGGCCGATCGCGCCGACGGCGCCGATGCCGGTGAAGATCGCGTAGGCGGTGCCGACGGGGAGGGTCTGCATGGCTCGGGACAGTAGGTAGACCGCTACGGCTCCCAGGATGAAGCAGATGACGGTGGGGATGAGGCGGGTGAAGTTCTCGGTGGGTTTGATGCTCTGCGACCAGATGATCTCCACCACGCCGGCCACGCCGAGGACGATCCAGTTCATCAGTACTGCTTCGCGAGGTTGCGGGCGGTGTCGATGGCGGCGGCGTAGGACGCGTCGTGCTCGCCGCGCTTTGTCGCCAGAAGTGGGTCCTGACGGGAGTTGGCCAGTTCGGCGTTGACGAAGACGGTGTCGTGCACCGCAAAGTGGCCTGCGAAAAAGTCGCGCAGATAGCGCTCCTGGTAGTCGAACGCGGCCTTGGGAGCGCCCGGCGAGTAGGCGCCGCCGCGGGCGGTGGCTACGACGAAACGCCGGTGTCCCAATGACATTCGCGGAAAGGTCACCTGATCGAGCCACGCCTTGAGCGAGGCGGGGATCGAGTAGTTGTACATCGGGGTGCCGATCAGGATCACATCGGCGGCCAGTAGCTCTGCCAGCAGCGGGGCGACGATCGCCCAAGCTTCGGCCTGGGCCGGGGTGCGGACCAGTTCCGGGAGCCGATCCAGGTCGGTGCTGCCGAGGGCGAGCACCGCATCGCACAACTCGGTCCATGCCTCGCCGATGAACGGCACCGGATCAGCCGCCAGATCCCGGTACCGATAACCGCCTTCGGGGTTCTCGGCGCGCCAGGCATCGGCGAACGCGGCGCTCACCTCGCGACTGATCGAGTGACGGCGGGCGCTCGCGTCGAGGTGCAGCAGTGTGCTCATTGTCAGGCCTCCAACTAACTGGACATCATGTCCGCTTCGTGTCGAGAATGAGGTTAGCGCTAAGTGGACATCTTGTCCACTTATCTTCGAATCGACTACAGTCGGAGACATGGACCCCCGATCCGACCTGCTCACCGGCATTTCGTCGAGTGCGACACCGCCGGAAGCGATCGCGCCTGCGCCTACCGAGCGCACCGACGCGGCACGCAATCGCGCCAAGGTCCTCGCCGCCGCCGCCGAACTGTTCGCCACCCGCGATCCGCGCACCGTGACGATGGATGACATCGCCAAGGCGGCAGGCGTCGGCCGCGGCACGCTCTATCGCCGGTATCCGGACAAGAATTCGATCGCCGTCGCGCTATTGGACGAGCACGAGCGCGCGCTGCAGGAGAAGTTGCTGCGCGGCGCTGCGCCGCTCGGGCCGGGCGCGCCGCCGGACGAGCGGCTCGCGGCCTTTTACACGGCCATGGTCGAATTGCTCGAAGCACATGCGCATTTGGTGCTCGGTGCCGAGAGTGGTGGGGCGCGGTTCCGCACCGGTGCATACGGGTTCTGGTATCTGCATGTGCGGTCGCTGCTTGTCGCCGGGGGCGTCGCAGATCCCGACGCACTGGTTGATCCGCTGCTCGCGCCATTGGCCGCCGAGGTTTTTCAGCATCAACGTGAACGCGGCTCGAGCGCGGCGCACATTGCCGAGGCGCTGAGCAGGCTGGCTCATTTCGTCATCGGCTCGGCCACGAGTTGATCGGAATTCCGCACCACTCGGCCCGGCAAGCGGGAACATGCCGAAACCGCTGACGAACTGTTGTCCGCCAACGGTTTCGAGGTATTCCGAATTCCGCCGACAATCAGACCATGTCTCGCCGGTGCACCAATAACAATGTGCCCGCAACGAACACGGCCATATAGCCGGCGAGCGCGATCAACGACTCGGTTCGCGACAGAGTGTCGAGCACACCCGGCGTCGCCGGGCCCTGCACCGTGCGCATCGCACCGGCCATCGATCCTGCCGCCGTGCCGGGCAGATGATCGGTGATCACCTTGATCGGCTCGAATATTCCGGCGACACCGCGCAGCAGATTCTCTACAACCAGCACCCACACCAGACCCAGACCTACCGCAAGCGCAGGACCACGGGCGATTGCGCCGATCAGCGCACCTGCCAGCGTCCACATTCCGAGAATTGCTGTCCCGGTGATGATTCCGTTCGCCGCCGGACCGAAACCGGGCAGCGCGAGCGACTGTGACTGCGAGAGCGCGATGATCGACGCGACACCGATATCCGCCGCGAAAGCGACGCAGACCAGCGCCACAACCACGAATGCCAGACTCACCACCGCACCGCCGAGCGAGGTGATCCGCGACGGCCCCTGGGTGAACGCTGTCTTCCAGGTGCCCCACCCATATCCGCTGCCGATGCTCAGGGCACCGAGGATGAGCATCAACGCGCCGCCGAACATGGCCATGCCCTGCGTGAAGACTTCCGGGACGGCCGCGGGCAACATTTGCTGCAGCAGTACCTCTTTGGGCTGCCCGTTCGACATACGCGACGATTCGCCCGAGCTGTAGGCGAGGTAGTTGAACAGGTACGAGAACGTAAGATTCAAGAGAATCCAGGTGCCGAGAATGATCCAGAATGCAGGCCACTTCCGCAGCCGGAGCAGCTCAGCGCTGGTGCTCGCCAGCAGATCCTTCCTTGCCTGCCCATTCATTTCGCCGCCTCCAGCTGGGTCATTTCGAAGAAGACTTCTTCGAGGGACTTTTCATCGATTCGAAGTTCCAGCAGATCCGCGCCTGCCTCGATCACCGCGCGGGCGACAGCGGGAGCAGTGTCGGCACCGGATTCGATCCGAATGCCGCCCGCCGTCAACAGCGCTGAACGATCACCGACCACCTGTCGCACCGCGGGGAAGGCCAATTCGAGCGGCTCGGCACGCAGCAAGAGTGAAGAGGCGCCACGCAATTCGGCCACAGTGGATTCCACGAGCAGGTTGCCACCGGAGATGACGCCGACGCGGTCGCAGATCTCCTGCACCTCGCTGAGCATGTGACTCGACAGCAGTACCGCGTGCCCGTCACCGGCGAGAGTGGTGATCAGCTCCCGCATTTCGGCCATGCCCTGCGGGTCGAGGCCGTTCGTCGGTTCGTCGAGGATCAGCAGATCGGGACGGCCGAGCAGGGCCGCGCCGACGCCGAGGCGCTGCTTCATACCGAGGGAATAGGTGCGGAACTTGTCGTCGGCGCGGCCCGCGAGTCCGACCCGGTCGAGCGCCTCGTCGACAGCGGCACGGTCCAGGCCCCGGTATTTCGCGAGCACCCGCAGGTTGTCGCGGCCGGACAGGTAGGGATAGAAGCCGGGGCCCTCGATCAGGACACCGATGCGGCGGACCACCGCCGGGTCACCCGGCGTATGGCCGAGCACGGTCGCGGTGCCGCTGCTCGGGCGGATCAGGCCGACCAGCATGCGCAACGTGGTCGTCTTGCCCGCACCGTTCGGGCCGAGGAATCCGTAGATCTCACCGGCCCCGACATTCATGCTCACGCGGTCGACGGCGGTGTGGGCGCCGTAGCGTTTGGTCAGCCCTGCGGTGACCACGATGGAATCTGTCATGCCCCGAGAATCCGCCCCCGACCAGGTCCGCCACATCCGCCGCGCGGCGCAGGCCGACGTACGTATCCAGGCCTACGTCCGCGACGTACCCGGCAAATACGCAGCGCGGCGGACGCTGAGCGCGCAGCGGCCTAATAGGCTGCAGGGGTGACAGCGCCAGGGGAATCGAAACGTGGCCCGGTCGTTCGGGACTGGGGCCTCGCGTTCGTCGTCGGGGTGATCCAGCTTGCCGGTGGGCGCAATGCGAACATGCGCCAAACCGGCGTGCACTCGCTGGACGTGCTCGGCTACACGCTGTTGCTCGTCGGACCCATCGCCCTGCTCCTGCGCCGATCACAGCCGCTGCCCGTGCTACTTGTGACGATCACGTCCTGTGCGGTGTATCTGCTGCGCGGCTACGGCTACGGCCCGATCTTCATTTCGCTGGTGATCGCCTTTATTTCCGCGGCAGTCATCGGGTCGCGGTGGTGGACTTATCCGCTCGTGCCGATCGGCTATCTCGCACTGGTCTGGCCACTGCCCGCGCTGATCGGGCACCCCGCCGACCCGTGGCTGGCTTTCGGGATGATCGCCTGGCTCGGCGTGCTGGTTTCGATCGCCGAGGGCATCAGGCAACGACAGGCGGTGCTGGTGGCGCGCAGACAGCGGGCCGAAGCCGCCCGCCGCGACGAGCAGGCGCAGCGGCAGCGGCGGGCCAGCGAGGAGCGGCTCGCTATCGCACGCGAGCTGCACGATGTGCTGGCCCACAGCCTTTCGCTGATCAATGTGCAGTCATCGGTGGCGCTGGAACTGTTCGACAAGAAACCGCAGCAGGCGGAGTCGGCGCTGGCCGCGATCAAGACCGCGAGCAAGGACGCACTGGCCGAGGTGCACACGTTGTTGCACGCGATTCGCACCGGTGCGACGGCCGCCGAGGCGCAGGCCGAGCCCCTGCTCGAGCGGACCGACGGCACCACACGCGGCTCCACCGCAGGCCGCGATTCGAAACGCGCGCAACGTTATTCGACCGACCCGGACAGCAGGCAGTCCGAATCACAACCGCCACCACTTCGCCCCACTCCAGCGCCACGGACGCCCGCGCCGAGCATCGAGGATCTGGACACCCTCCTGCGGCGGGCCCGTGCCGCCGGACTGATCGTCGACACCCGGATCATCGGCACCGCGCACCGGCTGCCGAGCGTCATCGACGTGGCAGCGGCCAGGATCATCCAGGAATCACTCACCAACGTGGCACGGCACGCGCCGGGCGCTGCGGCGACGGTGACCGTGCGCTACACCGCGGACTCGGTCGACATCACCGTCGACAACACCCGCCCCACCGGCACCCGGTCCGGATCCAGCGGGGGCAACGGCGTCATCGGCATGCGGGAGCGGGCGCACGCGCTCGGCGGCGCACTCACCGCAGGCCCACGGCCGAGCGGCGGATTCCGGGTCGCGGCCCGGCTACCCGCCAGCGTGCCGACCGAGGACGCGGACAACCCCAGTGGTTCCACCGCTCAGGAGGTGTGATGACAGACCATCGCGCAACCGAGGCGCCGATCCGGGTGTTGGTCGTCGACGATCAGGCGCTGGTGCGCGGCGGTTTCGTCGCACTGCTCGATGCCCAGGACGGCATCGAGGTGATCGGTGAGGCCGACAATGGTGAACAGGCCGTGCGGATGACCCGCGGGCTCGCCCCCGACGTGGTGCTGATGGACATCAGGATGCCGATCCTCGACGGACTGGCCGCCACCAGAATGATCGCTGAGGACCCGAAGCTCACCGAGGTGAAGGTCGTCGTGCTGACCACCTTCGAGCTCGACGAGTACGTCTTCGAGGCAATGCGCGCGGGTGCGACGGGTTTCCTGGTCAAACACACCGAACCGGCCGACCTCGTGCGCGCCGTCCGGGTGGTCGCCGCGGGTGACGCACTGTTGTCCCCCGGTGTCACCCGCCGCCTGATCGCCGAATTCTCCGCACACGCGAAACAACCGCCGCCCGCGGCCTTTACCGAACTCACCGACCGTGAGCGCGAGGTGATGACCCTGGTTGCCGAGGGTCTCACCAACGCCGAGATCGGCGAGCGCCTCTTCATGAGCCCGGCCACGGCCCGCACCCACGTGAGCCGAATCCTGATGAAGCTCGACGCCCGCGACCGCACCCAGCTCGTCGTCATGGCCTACGAATCCGGTTTGGTCCGCCCCGGCTGGCAATAGCGAGCAACACCGCGGTCACCGCCTCGCAGCGGCTCGCATTCCGCCGCGGCAAACATCGGGTATTTCGGCACCGATGCGCTGTCGGACGGGCATTTTCGTACGCGTCCAGACGTAGGGCAGGTAGCGCCGCGCGGCCGATGCCCCCGTAGGGGTGTGCGGCGCAGGCTTTCGGCATGAATATTTTCACCCAACCCGAAACCCTGACCTTCCTGGCCGATCACTACGACAACGGCTGGCATCCATGGCCGTTTTTCTGGATCTTCCCGCTCCTGTTCTGGGTCACCTTCATGGTCGTCGTCTTCGTCGTCCGCCATCGATTCATCGGACATCAGAGCGGGATCGGCGCATTGCGCACCGCGTTCGCGCGCGGCGAGATCACCGAGGATCAGTACCGCAGCAGGCTGGCCGTGCTGCGTGAGCCGAAGCGCCCCGCCAAGAGCTGATCCTGCACCGAATCACGGGAGACCCCACCATGAGCATGAATTTCGGCATTGTCCTCAGCCCACGCTCGGGAACCGACTGGGTGCGCGCCGTCCAGGGCGCTGAGCAACAGGGCTATCGGACGATCCTGATGCCGGACACCCTCAACACCCCGTCGCCCTTCCCGGCGCTCGCGGCCGCGGCCGCGGTGACCACCACGGTGCGGCTGCGCCCCAATGTGATTGCCGCACCCCTGCGCACCACTGCCACGACCGTGCGGGAAACCGCAGCGCTGCAACTGCTTTCCGACGGGCGGTTCGAGCTCGGCATCGGCTCGGGGCGTCCGGAGGCCCGCTCGGATGCCGGCCGGCTCGGCATGCCGTGGGGCTCGGCAAGCGAGCGGCGCGGCATCCTCGCCGCAACGGTCGCCGCGGTGCGCGCACAGGTCGACCCGACCCCGCCGATCGTCGTCGCGGCCAATGGCCCGCGAATGCTTTCCGCCGCAGCCGAATTCGCCGACCGCATCCTGCTGGCAGCCAGCCCGCAGGCCACCGAGGAACAGCTGGCCGAGATGGTGCGCGTGGTGCGCGACAACACCGATCGCGACATTCGCTTCACCCACCAATTGGTCGGCATCGGCGACCGGCTCCCATATTGGCTCGGCACACACCTCGGCCTCACCGCCGACGAACTGCGGGCGGGCGGGGCAGCGGGTGTGCTGGATTCCGATCCGGCCGCGATCATCGATGTGCTCGAATCCCGAAGGGAGAAATACGGAATCGACGAACTGGTCGTCCCCGGCGACCTTGCCCGCGACTTCGCACCGATGCTGACCAGGTTCGCGCACTAGCACGAAAAAGGCCTTCCCCCACTGGAAACCCAGTGGGGGAAGGCCTTTTCGATGCGGCTGGAGCTTATTCGCCCGAAGCAGCTGCCTCGGTGGTGCCTTCGCCTGCGGCGGTCAGCACGACTTCCGGCTTCTCTTCGGTCGCGGGCTCCTTGGTCAGCGTCGCCTTGCCGGTGAAGGTGAACTTGGCGTCCTCGCCCGAGCCTTCGCCGTCCCAGCCCTCGACGTCGACCACAATGGTCTGTCCTGGGCCGATCTCGCCGAAGAGGATCTTCTCCGAGAGCTGATCCTCGATCTCGCGCTGGATGGTCCTGCGCAGCGGCCGGGCGCCGAGCACGGGATCGAAACCACGCTTGGCCAGCAGCGCCTTGCCCTGCGGAGCCAGCTCGATCGCCATGTCCTTGTTCTTCAGCTGCACGGCGACGCGGCCGATCATCAGGTCCACCATCTGCACGATCTGTTCGGTCGTGAGCTGGTGGAAGACGATGACGTCGTCGATGCGGTTGAGGAACTCGGGGCGGAAGTGCTTCTTCAGCTCGTCGTTGACCTTGAGCTTCATCCGCTCGTAGTTCGATCCCTCGGCGTTGCTCTGGGTGAAGCCCAGACCGACGGCCTTGGAGATGTCCGAGGTACCCAGGTTCGAGGTGAAGATCAGCACGGTGTTCTTGAAGTCGACCGTGCGACCCTGGCCGTCGGTGAGACGACCGTCCTCGAGGACCTGCAACAGGGTGTTGTAGATCTCCTGATGTGCCTTTTCGATCTCGTCGAACAGCACCACGGAGAACGGCTTGCGGCGCACCTTCTCGGTGAGCTGGCCGCCCTCTTCGTAGCCGACGTACCCGGGAGGGGCACCGAAGAGCCGCGATGCGGTGAAGCGGTCGTGGAACTCGCCCATGTCGATCTGGATGAGCGCGTCATCGTCGCCGAACAGGAAGTTCGCCAGCGACTTGGCCAATTCGGTCTTACCGACACCGGACGGACCGGCGAAGATGAACGAACCGGAGGGACGCTTCGGGTCCTTCAGGCCGGCGCGCGTGCGGCGGATCGCCTTGGAGACGGCCTTGACGGCATCTTCCTGGCCGATGATCCGCTTGTGCAGCTCGTCCTCCATGCGGAGCAGACGGGTGGTCTCCTCCTCGGTGAGCTTGAAGACGGGGATGCCGGTCCAGTTGGCGAGCACCTCCGCGATCTGCTCGTCGTCGACCTCGGCAACCACGTCGAGATCACCGGAGCGCCACTGCTTTTCGCGCTCGGCGCGCTTGGCGACCAGCTGCTTTTCCTTGTCGCGCAGGCGCGCCGCCTTCTCGAAGTCCTGCGCGTCGATGGCGCTTTCCTTCTCCCGGCGCGCATCGGCGATCTTGTCGTCGAATTCACGCAGGTCCGGCGGAGCGGTCATGCGACGGATGCGCATGCGCGCACCGGCCTCGTCGATCAGGTCGATCGCCTTGTCCGGCAGGAACCGGTCGTTGATGTAGCGGTCGGCCAGCGTTGCGGCGGCGACGAGCGCACCGTCGGTGATGGACACCCGGTGATGCGCCTCGTAGCGGTCACGCAGACCCTTGAGGATGTTGATGGTGTGCTCGACCGTCGGCTCGCCGACCTGCACCGGCTGGAACCGGCGCTCGAGTGCGGCGTCCTTCTCGATGTACTTGCGGTACTCGTCGAGGGTGGTCGCACCGATGGTCTGCAGCTCGCCACGGGCCAGCTTCGGCTTCAGGATCGAGGCCGCGTCGATCGCGCCCTCGGCGGCGCCCGCACCGACGAGCGTGTGCAACTCGTCGATGAACAGGATGATGTCGCCGCGGGTGTTGATTTCCTTGAGCACCTTCTTCAGGCGCTCTTCGAAATCACCGCGGTAGCGGCTACCCGCGACCAGGGAACCCAGGTCGAGGGTGTAGAGCTGCTTGTCCTTGAGGGTCTCGGGGACCTCGCCGTTGACGATGGCCTGCGCCAGGCCCTCGACGACAGCGGTCTTACCGACACCGGGCTCGCCGATCAGCACGGGGTTGTTCTTGGTGCGGCGGCTCAGCACCTGCATCACGCGCTCGATTTCCTTCGAGCGGCCGATGACCGGGTCGAGCTTGCCTTCGAGCGCGGCCTGGGTCAGGTTGCGACCGAACTGGTCGAGCACCAGCGAAGTGGACGGAGTGCCCGCCTCGCCGCGGGAACCGGATTCGACCGGCTCCTTGCCCTGGTATCCGGACAGCAGCTGGATGACCTGCTGGCGCACGCGGTTGAGATCCGCACCCAGCTTGACCAGCACCTGCGCCGCGACGCCCTCACCCTCGCGGATCAGGCCGAGCAGAATGTGCTCGGTGCCGATGTAGTTGTGGCCGAGCTGCAGCGCCTCGCGCAGACTCAGCTCCAGCACCTTCTTGGCACGCGGGGTGAACGGGATGTGACCGGACGGAGCCTGCTGGCCCTGACCGATGATCTCCTCCACCTGGCTGCGCACACCCTCCAGCGAAATACCGAGGGACTCCAGCGACTTCGCTGCGACACCCTCGCCCTCGTGGATCAACCCAAGCAGGATGTGCTCGGTGCCGATGTAGTTGTGGTTGAGCATCCGGGCCTCTTCTTGGGCCAGGACAACGACACGCCTCGCGCGGTCGGTGAACCTCTCGAACATCGCTCCCTCACTCTCCTGCTTCGACGTCTATGGCGTCCGACGCTTCAGTGTTCGACTGTGGCGCCAGCCTGCCATGAAGCCCGGGGGTTGCGGCCCCCGCCTCTACTCTAGTTGGCAGGGGTTCCCGCCGCCTCCAGTCCACCCTATTGCGGACCAGCGGCGGCACGGTCATTCACTCATAACGTGAACGTTGCGGGATTCGTTTCCACCGAGGTTTTGCCCTCAGCGAACATGGACCCGACCCGGCCCCGGCTCGCCGTGTGCGCGCTACCCCGTGAACGGGGGAACAAACTCGCACCCGACGTCCCGCGGGTGGGAAGGGTCGAGTGCGTTGAGCACGTAACGTGCCGCACGTGGGCTGCCTGCGATCGCCAGATGGTCGGAGTAGTCCAGCGCGCACCCGTCCTGAACAACAATGTTAGTTGCGTTCGGCCCCGGGACGAACCCCGAGGTGTACGGGACGACGATTTCGTCGTATGCGGTGACGATATTGGTGTAGGTGATGGTCGGCGCGTAGACGCCATCGCTGTTGAGCTGGGTCAGGAAGGGCGAACCCTGGAGAAGTTGCATACAGGCCCGACACAGCGAACCCACCGTCGCCTCGAATGCGGGGCCGAGCCCGAGCCGGTCGGCGTACGCGGCGATCGCGCCGGCGCCGCCCGCGTTGGTACCGCGCCATGCCGGTGCGATCGAGACGTACTTGTCGATCTTGTCGGCGCCACCCAATCGCTTCGCGTAGTAGTTCGGCACCACCGTGCCCTGGGAATGCCCGACCACATCGACTCGGCTCGCACCGGTGGCCGCGAGGACGCGATCGACGAACGCCCCGAACTGTGCCGCCCCCTGCTCCATCGGAAGCATCCCGCCGACGGCTGAGAGGGGCCAGGGCAGCCCGTAAGCGCCGTAGGTCAACGAGTAGACGCAGTAGCCCTCATTGGCCAGCAGCGGCACATACACGCCCCAATTCGTCTGCGCGCCACCACCGGTGCCGTGGGCGAGTACGACCGGGTTCGGATGCTCGGCGCTCGGGCGGCACGACCAGTCGTTGGAGCCCGGCAGCGAGCCACCGTGGTCGATCAGTTCGGCGGGGATGCCGGAGAAGAAGTTGTAGTCGACCGTATAACGCTCCGCATACGCGGAACTCGCCGCGCTGATCCACAGCGCGGCGAGCACGATTGCGATGAATGCGGCGCCTGGAGCCCGTCGCATGAAGCCTCCCAGATTGGAACGTGTTCCAGAAAGCTACCGTGCACTCGGCCCCGGCAGGGGCGAAACCGCGGACTATCAGGCCTGGCGGTAAGCCGGTGCGCCGAATTGTGCGGAGTACTGGTTGTGCGCATGCGGCGCGGAGAACTGCCCGGGCACCTGCGACTGCGTTCCCTGCTGCGGCGCCTGCTGGGCGACGAATCGGCCCGGCGCCGAACCCACCGACGCACCGGCCACGGCGGCGGTGCTGCGAGCGTGCTGCATACCCGCGACGAACAGCGCGCCGATCAGCGCGAGGAAGGCCAGGGTGTGGAACACGGCGCGCACGATATTCCAACGGACCCAAGCGGATTCGAAGTCGGCGCGAACCTGGGCCAGATCGACGATCGATGCGGGGTCACCCGCGGCGGCGAGCTGATCGTTCAGCGGGACGTTCATTCCGGAGGTCACCGCGAAGGCAATGATGTTGAGCACCAAGGCCACTGCGACCCAGATCAGCGTGGTGCGATGCTCCTTGCCCAAGTGCAGTGCTGCCGCCAGGACAGAGAAGGCGACGGTGCCCATGAACCCGATCATGAACACCGGGTTGATGATCACCACATTGATCTTCTGCATCACGTCGATCATGGCGCGGTCGTCGGTGCGATTCAGGGCGGGCATCACCGAGTTCGCGTAGGCGTAGAACAGCCCGGCAATCAGGCCGGTGGTGAGCGTGGCCGCCACTAGTGCTGCGATCCGAAAGGCGGTCATGGTTTTTCTCCTACCGTGGAACTGTCGGAGCCCTTGTCGCTCCGTGTCATGACTCTTAGTCAACAGCCCCCGAGCACGACCCTCCATGGCTGAGACGCTCGGCCGACTACGCGATCGTCTACGCCTGTCGCAGCCCGCACCATGGGATGGAAGGACGGCTCACAGATCCCGGTCGGAAATGAGACCGCTCTGCATGGCGAGGCCTGCGAGGCGCACTCTTTTGAGGTTCTGCGGGAGACTTTCCACGCCGAACTTGGCGAACAGCGCACGCAAATGTGTCTTGATCGCATCGACGCTGAGGAACAGTTCGTCGGCGATCTGCTGATTGGAGGCGGGGGTGGCGAAGCCCGCCCCGTTCTTGTACGGACGGCACAGTGCGATCAACACCGCGTGCTGCGTCTCGGTGAGTGAGCGCAATGTCGGTATCGAGCCGGTCGAGGTCCTGGTGGCCTCATCGGCCACGCCACCGAAATCATGAAATGACACCAGCGAGGTGCCGACCCGAATTCGATCGCCCGCCATCAGCCGGCGCCTGCCGACCAACCGCTCGCCGTTGATGAAGGTGCCGTTGCGGGACAGGCCGTCGTCGACGATGGTCCAATGCGCACCGAGATACTCGACGGCCGCGTGCAGGCGGGAGACCTCGGCGTCCCACGGCAACGCCAAATCGGCCTGCGGGGAACGGCCGATGGTGATGCGCTGCTGGTCCGCGGTGAGCATCAGCTCCTGCTGACGTCCCTCGTCATCAGTGAACCGCAACAATGATCCGACGAATGCAGTCACTGCCCCGATCCCCCATCTCTCCATACCGTCGGTGACATCGTCTGCACAGTTTCCATGGTGCCGTGTCCCGGTTCGGCGAGCAAGATCGCGGCGGCCCGGCGCGGCAGCGTCACCGCGTGCGGCCTTCTTGCCATATCGAAGACCTATCAAAAAAAGTAGCTGCCGCCCGGGCGTCGCACGATTTGCCCGGGCGGCAGCCCGAAAATAGAGAAACTCAGGCCTTCGCAGCCTTGTTGTACGCATCGGTGATGTCGGCGGAGATTCGACCCCGTGCGGACACCTTGTGGCCATTACGGCGCGCCCACTCGCGAATTGCAGCACTTTGTTCACGATCGATCGAGACCCGGCTCTTCGGGCTTCCAGCCGCCGCGACCGCAGCCTTGACGCGACGTCGGCCGCTCACGCGCCGAGCACTCGAAACCCACTCTTCCAGCCCGTCGCGCAGCTTCGACGCATTTGCCGACGACAGGTCGATCTCGTACGAAACACCGTCGATCGCAAACTCGATGGTCTCGTCCGCGATGGACTCACCGTCGACATCGTCGATCAGGCTAACGGTGACCTTCTTTGCCATGAGATGAACGTCCTCTCGAAATCGTGCGACCCGCATACTAGGCCGATTACCCGAGGCAAGAATACCCCGAATTTCGAAAATTCCAAGACGGGGAGCTGCGGTATGGAATCCGATGGTCAGCGAGTGACTGGACGCACAATTGGGAACAGTATCGTTTCGCGGATTCCCAATCCCGTGAGTGCCATCAACAACCGATCGATTCCCATACCTGTACCCGTTGTCGGAGGCATGCCGTGCTCCATCGCGGCAAGGAAGTCCTCGTCGAGGAGCATGGCCTCGTCGTCACCCTGCGCGGCCAACCGCGCTTGGTCGACGAACCGCTCGCGCTGGATCACCGGATCGACCAACTCCGAATAGCCCGTTGCCAACTCGAAGCCGCGCACATAGAGGTCCCACTTCTCGGTAACTCCAGGATTGCTCCGATGCTGTCTGGTGAGCGGCGAGGTCTCCACCGGGAAGTCGCGCACGAATGTGGGGGCGTACAACTTGTCGCCGTACTGGTGTTCCCACAGTTCTTCTACAAGTTTGCCGTGGCCATAGCCCTTGTCTTCCGGAATTTCCAGACCGACCCGATCGGCAAGTGCGCGCAATTCCGAAACCGACGTTTCCGGAGTGACCGAGACACCCAGTGCATCAGACAGCGAGGGGTACATCTCTACTGTTGTCCACTCACCGCGCAGATCATATTCGGTGCCGTCCGCGAGAGTCACCACCTGCGTGCCGAACACCTCCTGCGCAACTTCCTGCACCAATTCTCGGGTCATGCGCTGTGCATCGTCGTAGGTGCCGTATGCCTGGTATGTTTCCAGCATCGCGAACTCCGGCGAATGCGTAGAGTCCGAACCCTCGTTACGGAAGTTCCTGTTGATCTCGAAGACGTGCTCCAGGCCGCCGACCACACACCTCTTGAGGAACAGTTCCGGCGCAATTCGCAGGTAGAGGTCCATATCGAGGGCATTCGAACGAGTGACGAACGGCCTGGCCGCCGCACCGCCGTGCAGTGTCTGCAGCATCGGGGTCTCGACCTCGAGGAATCCGCGACGCTCCAAGGCATTGCGCATCGCACGCACGACCGCGACCCTGGTCCTGGCCATTTCCCTGGCCTCGGGGCGCACGATCAGATCGACATAACGCTGCCGAACCCGGGACTCCTCGTTCATCTCCTTGTGCGCGACCGGCAGCGGCCGCAGCGACTTGGCAGCCATGGACCAGGAATCGGCCATAACGCTCAATTCGCCGGTCCGCGACGAGATGACCTCACCGTGCACGAAAACGAAGTCACCGAGGTCCACATCGGACTTCCACGCCGCGAGCGCATCGGCGCCGACACCGTTCAGGCTGATCATCGCCTGCAGCTTGGTGCCGTCACCCTCCTGCAGTGTCGCGAAACATAGCTTGCCGGTATTACGCATGAATATGACGCGGCCCGCTACACCGGCCTGCAGGCCGGTCTGCGTGTCCGCCGCCAGATCCGGATAGGCCGACCGAATTTCGGCGAGGGTATGCGTGCGGGGCACGACGACCGGATATGCCTCACCACCGTCGGCGAGCAGGCGCTCGCGCTTCTCCCTGCGAATCCGTATCTGCTCCGGCGCGTCATCTACTTCGGGCGCGGTTGGGCTTGATTGCTCCGCAGGAACCGAACCCGCAGAGCGACCGGACGAGGGCGTGTTCGGGGTGCTCACATCCAACAACACTAGCGGGCACCGGAAATCGTTTTGCGAGCCGCCCGTGCACTACTGCAGAGTAACGAGTCGGCAGCGGTTCCCGCGCGCGACCGCGACCGGTTTTTCGTAGGCCGAGATCCCCCGCGAGACCAGGTCGTACACGAAACCCACTGTGCCACGGACTATTTCAAGATAGAACTAAATCGTCGGCAATTACAGCGAGGCGAGCGCATCCACCGCACGCGCGAAGTGCGGCGCCTGGATTCCGATGGTGAGCAGGCTCGCCGCCTTCATCGCCTGGTAGCCGCCGATCACATCGGTCGCCCGATGCAGTCCGAGTTGCTGCAACGCGGCGGCGGCGAGACTGGAGGTATAGCCCTCCGAGCAGACGATGATCCATTCCACATCATGATCGGCGGCCAGTGCCAAACGCGCGGAACTGGTGGGGTCCAATCGCCATTCCAGGACATTGCGCTCGATCACAAGGGCGCCGGGCAGCGAGCCTTCACGGCCGCGCTGGGCCTGGGGACGGATGTCCACCAGAATCGCGCCCCGTGCGAGCGCCTCCGGCAATTCGAACGCATAGATCCGGTTCAGCTGGGCCCGCGCGTTGTCCAGCATCTGATCGATGGTCAAACGGGTCATTACATATCGCCTTCGGGCTGGTCGGTGAGGACGGTTCGGGTGCGCCGCAGGGTGCCGTGGCCGGTGACCTCGTAATAGGACATGGCAGTGAGCGGCGGCGAATAGGCATGCACGCTGAGCGTCGGATCGAGTGGGCCGACGGACTCGGCGGTGTTGTCGGTAACCGGACGTGGGCCGGCAGGCGCACGCATGACGTCGTGCACCCAGCCGATCGGGAACGAGGCCTGATCACCCGCGGTGAGCGTGCGGCGCCGCAATTCCTTTCCGTTCCAACGGAATTCGGAGAGAGCGCCACTCAGTACGGTCAAGGCGCCGAGCGATCCGGCATGATCGTGCAATTCGGTGGATTTGCCGGGGGTCCAGCTGATCAGCCAGACATCGACCTCGTCGTCGGCGAGTAGCCTGGTCGCCCAGCGTTCCTCGGCAGGCCACACCCCCTCGGCCGGGAGCAGATGGTCGTAGCGGCCGCTGAGCACGTCCTCGGCACCCTCGTCGGTCAGCCGGAGCAGATCGGCGGGACGCAGGCGGGTTGGCAGTGCGGGTGCGACAGCACGATCCAGCGGCGGAGTAGCCGAAAGGGCGTCCCGTGCGGAAGAAAGAGAAAGAACAGAAGAACGCATGAGCGAATCTCCAGGAAGTGTATCGACGGTCGAGGGACTTGGTCAGCCTCGAACGGTCGAGGCTGGATCAGCCTCGACAACACTCCTGGGTGCGCACACGGAAATACACGGTTGCGAGTGTAGCAGAGCGTGAACCGCCCACTCGATTTCCTTTCGCCTTCCCAATAGTGGAAAGCGGGGACATCAAGCAGTTCCCTTCCTGCGCTGGTTACGTTCGTAGACCAGACGCAGGCCGGTCAGGGTCAGATGCGGCTGGTGGTGGTCGATTGTTTCGGACTCGGGGACGATCAGCGGCGCGCTCGCACCGGTTGCGACGATCGTCACATCATCACCGGCAAAGGCATCGAATTCGTCGCGTATCCGATCGATCAGGCCGTCGACCAAGCCCGCGAAACCGAAAATCGCGCCGGACTGAATAGCCTCCACGGTGTTCTTGCCGACCACCGAGCGCGGGCGCGCCAACTCCACCCGGCGCAGCGCGGCGCGCTCGATCAGCGCCTCGCTGGAAATCTCCACACCGGGCGCAAGCACCCCGCCGAGAAATTCGCCCTTCGCCGAAACCAGATCGACGGTGGTCGCCGTGCCGAAATCGACGACGATCGCGGCGGTGCCGTAAAGATGGTGTGCGGCAAGGGTGTTCACGATACGGTCGGCGCCGATTTCCTTGGGGTTGTCGACGAGCAGCGGAATTCCGGTGCGCACACCGGGTTCCACCACCACATGCGGCAGATTCTCCCAATAGCGATGCAGCATCGTCCGGATCTCACGCAGCACCGGCGGAACCGTCGACAGTGCCGAGACCCCGACGATTTCCTCCACCTGGGCGCCGACGAGGCCGCGCACCTGCATGGCGAACTCGTCCGCAGTCAGCAGTGGATTGGTGTGCATCCGCCAGTGCCTGGCGAGCTTCGCGTGGGTGCCGCTGCCGGAGAAAAGGCCCAGCTCGATGCTGGTGTTGCGGACATCGATGGCCAGCAGCATGGCCGTCAGACGTGCGCGACGGGCACGGAGGCGGCCGCCTGCGAAACCACGGCGGGCCCCGCGAATGGCGCCTCGGACACTGCGGCGGTCAATGTGCGGGGGGTGACCAGGCCGGAGCCCACCGGTGCATGCGCCGGATCCGAGCCGAGGTCGGTCGGACGGTTGGCATCGTCGACGAATACCACCTTCGGGGCGTACTCGCGGATCTCGGCCTCGTCCATCATCCCGTAGGCGATCAAAATGACCAGGTCACCGGGGTGGACGAGATGGGCTGCGGCGCCATTGATTCCGATCACGCCGGAACCACGCTCGCCCGCGATCACATAGGTCTCCAAGCGGGCGCCGTTGTCGATATCGACGATGCAGACCTGCTCGCCCTCGAGCAGATCGGCGGCGTCGAGCAGATCCTGGTCGACGGTCACCGAGCCGACGTAGTGCAGATCGGCATGGGTCACCGTGGCACGGTGGATCTTCGACTTCATCATGGTGCGCAACATCGTCGTCGCCCTTTCCTAAATGTTGGCCTGGGCAGGCTGGGAGTCGTCCGCGGCTGCGCGCGAATCGGGAAGTGTGGGATGGCCGCCGTCGACCGGCGCACCGAGCGCCACGGCCGTGTTATCGATCAGCCGGGTGGCGCCGACCTTGGCCGCGACGAGCAGCCGGGCATTTCCGTTGGCGGGCGCGGGACCGAGGGTCGATGACCGCAATTCGAGATAGTCGAGCTCGACGCCTGCCGCGGCGTCGAGGGCACCACGCGCCGCGGCGAGCACGGCTTCCGCACCCAGGCCGCCCGCGTGCTTGCCGGCGGCCAGCGCAGCCGACAGGGCGAGCGCCGATTCCCGTTGCGCCGCATCCAGGTACCGATTGCGAGATGACAGTGCGAGACCATCGGGCTCGCGGACGGTCGGCAGCGCAACGATCTTCACGTCGAAGTTCAGGTCGCGAACCAGCTGCCGGATCAGCGTGAGTTGCTGGTAGTCCTTCTCACCGAAGAATGCCTCGGTCGGCTTCGCGATCTGCAACAGCTTGGCGACCACGGTCAGCACACCCGTGAAATGCGTCGGGCGGCTCGCGCCCTCCAGCTCCGCGCCGACCGGACCGGGGTGCACCGTGGTCCGCATGCCGTCCGGGTACATATCGGCCGCGCTGGGTGCGAACACCAATTCCACGCCCTCCTTGCGGAGCAGCTCCACATCGGCGTCCAGGGTGCGCGGATATTTGTCCAGGTCCTCGCCCGCACCGAATTGCAGGGGATTCACGAAGATCGAGACGATCACGACCTGGTTGGTCCGCTTGGCGCGGCGCACGATCTCCAGGTGTCCCTCGTGCAGTGCACCCATCGTCGGCACCAGGCCCACGGTGCGGCCGACGCCGCGCAGCGCCTTCGAGACCGCCTGGATCACCGCGGGATCGTGGTGCACGGTCAGCTCGCCCGGCCGGAAGGTACCGCGCAATTTCGGATCCATTATCGGCGTCCTTCCAGCAGTTCGATCAGGGCGGGATTGGTCTTGGCGCGCTCGGCCGTGCGCAGCGACAGCGCGCGATACCCCGCGGCCAGCCGGGTATCGACGGCTTCCAGCGCGGCCAGATGCGCCACAACGGCGTCCGTGTCACCACGCGCCACCGGGCCGGTGAGCGCGGATTGGCCTCGGCGCAGCGCATTGTCGAGCGCGGCAGAGGCCAGCGGGGCAAGCAGCCGCTCCGCCAAACCGTTCGGCTGATCGTCGACGACCTGCTGGCCGAGCAGGCCCGGACCGGACAGCGCGGTGCGCAGCGCGGCGACTGCATCGACGATCACCGTCACGAGATGATTGCTGCCATGGGCCAGAGCCGCGTGATAGAGCTGGCGGTTCTCCTCCTGGACGCGGACCGGTTCACCGCCCATTTCGATCACCAGGGCCTGCGCGATGGCGAAGCCGACCTCGTCGGCCGCGGTGACCCCGAAGCAGGCGTTGCCGAGCCGGGCCAGGTCCTCGTCGTGGCCGGTGAAGGTCATCGCGGGATGGATGGCCAGCGGCAGCGCGCCCAACGCGGCGAGCGGGGCGAGCACGGCTACACCATTGGCGCCCGAAGTGTGCGCCACGATCGTGCCCGGCCGCACCACGCCCGCACCGGCGAGACCACGAACCAGCCCGGCCAATTCGGCGTCGGGCACCGCGAGCAGCAGCAACTCGCTGCGGGCCGCCACCTGCTCGACGGGCAGGATCTCGGAATCGGGCAGCCTGGTACGCGCCCGCTGCACGGAAGCATCGGAAATCGCGGCGACGCCGAACACCACGTGCCCGGCGCGCTCGAGTGCCGCACCGAGTGCCGAGCCGACGCGTCCCGCCGAGACGATTCCCACCGTCAGTCGTGCGGGCGCGGGGTCGAAGCCCGCAGGCTCGGTGCCGGCACGCACCGGCTCGTTGCCAGAACTCGAGGTCAACGTTGTCCTCTCGAAGTGCGATGGCCGGACACTCGTCCGTCCCAGCGCTTGATCCGTTCCAGTCCCGCCATGCGGGTACCGGACGTTACGTCACGAGGATATCGGCCTCGGGTTTGCCGATGCCATGCGGCACCGGCGTGATTTACACCGCAGTGCTGCTATCTGCGGCCGTTTTCCTCCGACTGCAGGTTCGCCATGATCTCGGCCACCGAGAGACGCCGCGAGGAATTGCCGGAGTCCGCGTCGGGGTCGACACGGCGGCGGCGGCGGGAGGTCGGGGTGCCGACCGATGGCGCGGAGGTGGTGGGGCGGGCCGCCTGCGGCTGTGGCGCCGGCTGCGGCTGGATCGGGGGCGGCGGCTCTTCGGTGAAGGCGTCGGCCCAGCCGTGCGTCGGCTGGAGCGGCTCGGAGTGCCGATCGATCTCGACGTCGGTGATCTCGGCGGCGCTCAGCTCGTCGTCGGACTCGAGCGGGACCACGGCGGTCTCGGCGGTGACCGGTTCGTCGAAAGGGCTTGCGAACATCGGCGGCTCGGGATGATCCGCGACGAACACCGGGGTGACACTGCTGCGTGGTTGCTGAGGGCCCATGTACCCGCGACCGTCGGTATTCCCAGAGCTATCGTTCGCCGGATCAGCGAGCGCGCTGGGGAGCTCGTGAATCCGGGTCGCGTCCGCGCGCAGCGCGGGCCGGTCCATCGGCAGATCGCCGTCGAAGAGGCGCTGCAGGCTCTGCCTGAGTACGGTGAGTTCGGCGCGGAGCGCGGCGATCTCGGTGGCGTCCGCCCCCACCTCCGCGCGCACGCGCGACTCGATGCCGAGCTCGTATTCGCGGCGGGCGGTGATCTCGCGCTCCAACTGGAGCTCGTACACCGTCTGCAGGTCGCGAACCTTCGCCTTGTCGATCGTGGCCTCTTTGCGGTACCGCGTGGCAGCCAGGGCGCCGACCACGGCCGCCCACAGGGCCGCAACGAGGCCGATTCGAACAAATTGCAGACTGTCGCTGAAAACGAGGAAAACGCTGGCAACCAGACCGAACAGAATCAAGACACCAATGAACAATTTTCCCGCATCGTCCCGCCGCCGACGGGAACTGCTGCTACGGGAGGGTGAAACCATGGACGCCAGGGTAGCGTGGATGGCGAGCCACGCTACTAATCAGCTGTGGCTATTCCGCAAAGAATACTTGCTATGTAGTTGCTGGATCGTCCGAAGGATCGTCCGGCGCACGACAGCAATACTCGAGCCACAGTGCTGCAGCAACCAGTGCCACCCCCGCGAGCATGCCGACGACCGCACTCGGACTGTCCGCCGCGGCCGCACGCAACGTGCCGCGCTGCGGCAGCACCCAGCACAGGAAACCCAGCCAGACTCCGGCCGCGAGCGACCCTACCTGGGCAGACGCCTTCGCCAGCGCGACCGCGCGGGCCGCGGTGATCGGATGCAGCTGGTGGGTGCCGTTACCGATCTCGTGGTCGTTGACCCGGCTGCGGATCACGAAGGCGAGGGCCACCTCGATCGCGGCCACCGGGTATAGCGACGCGCCCGCAAAGTTCGATATCGGCGGGAAATTACTGTAGGCCAGCCGGGTGGCGACCCACGCGATGACAGCCGCGGTGACGACATTCGCCAGCAGATCCCAGATTCGGGTCGGTTTGAGCTTCACGACAACGACCCCTCCGCAGGCTTGGCCGATGCCAACGAAAACTCGGTCGCTCGCACGCCGGCGCGTTCGGCGGCGTCGAGTCCAGCAACCAGATCGCGCACCGGCAAGGTAATGCCGTCGACCTCGAGCACCGCGTCCGGTTCGACGTCCAGCCACGGGATGAGGACGAAGGCCCGATTGTGCGCCTGCGGATGCGGCAGTGTCAGTTCCGGATCTGCGCTGCGGCAGGCGGTACCGTCCGCTCCGGCACACCAGATCACATCGACGTCGAGAGTCCTTGCGCCCCAGCGCACCTCGCGAACCCGATCGGCAGCCTGCTCCAGCCGCCTGCCACCGAGCAGCCAGTCTCGGCAGTCGAAATCCGGATCGTCCACCAGCACAACGGCATTCAGATAGTCTTCCTGTTCGACCCCGCCCCACGGCGCGGTCGAATACACCGGCGACACCGCGACGACCCGCGGTCCGAAACCGTCGATCACACTGCGCAGATGGGCGAGCCGGTCCCCCAGGTTCGACCCGATCGAGAGCACGGCCCTACTCACGACGCCGCCTCGCTGCGGCTCGGCTCCATCGAGCGCACCGCGCGCTGTGACATGGTTCGCTCGCTCACGAACACACCTCGCGGGTCGTCGGCGCATCATCGCGGAATGTCACGCCGCGCGCTCCCGGTGCCGCGCGGTGACAACCCGCACATCCGCGAAGGTATGCGGAATCGGCGCGGACGGTTTGTGCACCACCACCTCGACCGACTGGATGCGCGGATCGGTCATTACGTCGTCGGCGATCTCGGAGACCACCGTCTCGATGAGATTGCGCGGCGGGCCCTGGATGATACGCACGGCCCGTTCGGCCAGCCTGCCGTAATCGACGGTGGCCGCGAGATCGTCGGACGCAGCGGCAACGGCGAAATCGACCGACACCGTGAGGTCGACGATGAACTCCTGCCCGTCCTGGCGTTCGTGCTCGAATACTCCGTGATGGCCGAAGGCACGCAGGCCGCGCAGCTCGATTCGGTCGCTCATCGGTCGGCTCCTCGCGAATTCTGCCCGGCGGCGCGCTGCCAGGCGTCGGTGACGGCAATGGCATCCAGGGAGGCGCGGACATCGTGCACGCGCACGCCCCAGGCGCCATGCTGGGCGGCCAGCGCCGAAATGGTCGCGGTGGCGGTCTCGCGACCATCCGGTGGGCGGGGGCCCGCGGCATCGGCGAGTAGCGCGCCGAGAAAACGTTTGCGCGACGCTCCGATGAGAATCGGCAATCCGTTGCCGACCAATTCGGGGAGCGCACCGAGCAGTGCCCAATTGTGTTCGGCGTTCTTGGCGAAACCTAGGCCGGGATCCAGGATCAACCTGCCCGGATCGACACCGGCCGCAACGGCCAGCTCCACCTGCGCGGACAGCTCGGCGAGCACCTCGGCGACGACATTGTCGTACTGGTCGGCGGGTCCGGTGTGCCGATAGTCGGCGCCCGCTCGCCAATGCATGAGAATCCACGGCGCATCGGCCGCGGCGACGACTTTCACCATGTCCGGGTCGGAGCGACCACCCGAGACGTCGTTCACCACGCTGACTCCGGCCGCGAGCGCCGCATCGGCCACACTGGCGCGCATGGTGTCGACGCTGGTCGGCACGCCCGCGGCAACCAGGCCGCGAATAACGGGAACCACCCGAGCCGCCTCGGTCTCCGGATCGATCCGGACGGCGCCGGGGCGAGTCGATTCACCCCCCACATCGACGATGTCCGCGCCGGCCTCGAACAACTCGATGCCGTGTGCGATGGCCAGACCGGGGTCGAGGTACTTGCCGCCGTCGGAGAAGGAGTCGCTGGTGACATTGACGACACCCATCACCACGCAGGAGCGTCCCCCACGTGGAGTGACATTCCCGGGACCGGACACCGCGAACTCACTCACTTCCGCAGAATGAGATCGAGGGCCTCCGCCCGCGAGGCGGCACTGGATTGCAGCAGGCCGCGCACCGCTGAGGTGGTGGTGCTTGCGCCCGGCTTGCGGATGCCGCGCATCGCCATGCACAGATGCTCGGCCTCCACCACCACGATCGCGCCGCGCGGGTCCAGCTTGCGCATGACAGCATCGGCGATCTGACTGGTCAGGCGTTCCTGCACCTGGGGGCGCTTGGCGTAGAGATCGACCAGCCGCGCCAGCTTCGATAGTCCGGTCACCCGGCCGTGCGGGCCGGGGATGTACCCGACGTGCGCGACACCGTGAAAAGAGACCAGGTGGTGCTCACAGGTCGAGTACATCGGGATGTCGCGCACCAGCACGAGCTCCTGATGGCCCTCGTCGAAGGTGGTGTTCAGCACCGAATCCGGCTCGATGTAGAGGCCGGCGAACATCTCTCGGTAGGCGCGGGCAACGCGGGATGGGGTGTCGAGCAGGCCGGGACGGTCCGGGTTCTCCCCGACCGCGAGCAGCAACTCTCGGATTGCGGCTTCGGCGCGGTCCTGGTCGAACGGCCTACCGGTCTCCAGGGCGACGAGTTCCGGCTTGGCAACAGCCGAGCCTGCACCGTGGTGCTCGCGGTTGTCCGACTGGCCGTTCTCCGACTGGCCACCGCCCGACTCCGCTAGCGCGTGGCCGCCGACATGATTCTTGGCCGACAATCGAGGACACCTCCAAAATCTCGGGTGCCGGCAATTACTCGGCACCCCGATGGTCGAGCCTAATCGTCGCTGGCCGTGGCACGAACGACGGGCCCGAAGGCGGCAGCTCGGGACCACTCGGGTCCCGAGACCGCCGCCACCGTTTCAGTGCCGACCGTTCGGTCCATCCCAATCGCGATTGTCGCCCTCGTCGGCCGGGTTGGCCCGTCCCTGCTCGTCGTAGCCGCCCTGATCGCCGCGACCGGGACCCGGCTGGCCACCCGGTGGCTGATGCCACGGCTGCTGATAGCCGTGCCGTGTCTGCGGGTCGCCCTGACCCGGCCGGCCGCCGCCGTAGCCCGGTTGCCCGGGCTGCTGCTGCGGCTCGTCCCGAGGCGGCCAGCCCGGCGCCGACCAACCGGCCGGAGCGCCGTAGTCCGGCCGCGAGCCGTGCGTCGCACCACCCTGGCGCGGGTAGGCCGCCGTCGGGGCCTGCGGCAGCGGATAACCGGTCGCGGGCGGTGTGGGGTAGCCGTACTGCGGCGGGTTCTGGTAGCCCGGCTCGAGGTAGCCGTTGGCAGCGGTACCCGCGGGCACCGGCGGCACCGGCGACTCCGGCGGCGGCCACGGCTCGCCGCGCTCGGCGGCCAGCTCGCCCGGCGTCTTCACCGGCGGCTTGTCCGAGGGCAGTCGATCACCGAAGTCGTTGAACGCGGTGATCCGCGGCCGCTTCTCCACCGTGGCGAGCAGTTCCTCGAGATCCTTGCGGTGCAACGTCTCTCGCTCCAGCAGCGCGGTCGCGAGGACATCGAGCACGTCGCGGTACTCGTTGAGAATCGCCCACGCCTCGGTGTGCGCGGCCTCGATCAGGTTGCGCACCTCCTCGTCGATGGCGCCCGCGACCTCGTGCGAGTAGTCCGAACCCATGCCCATCGAGCGACCGAGGAACGGGTCACCCTGTTCCTGGCCGTAGCGCACCGCGCCGAGGCGAGCGCTCATGCCGTATTCGGTGACCATCGCGCGCGCGATCTTGGTCGCCTGGTCGATATCCGAGGACGCACCGGTGGTCGGCTCGTGGAACACCAGTTCCTCGGCCGCACGGCCGCCCATCGCCATCACCAGGCGGGCGATCATCTCCGAGCGGGTCATCAGGCCCTTGTCGTCCTCGGGCACCGTCATGGCGTGACCGCCGGTGCGACCGCGGGCCAGGATGGTGACCTTGTAGACCGGCTCGATATCCGGCATCGCCCACGCGGCAAGGGTGTGGCCACCCTCGTGGTAGGCGGTGATCTTCTTCTCGTGCTCGCTGATGATCCGGCTCTTGCGGCGCGGACCGCCGACAACGCGGTCGACCGATTCCTCGAGCTGTTCGCCGGTGATCACCGCGCCGTTCTCACGCGCGGTGAGCAGGGCGGCCTCGTTGATCACATTCGCGAGGTCCGCGCCGGACATGCCGACGGTGCGCTTGGCCAGACCGTCGAGATCGGCCTCGGGCGCGATCGGCTTGCCCTGCGAGTGCACCCGCAGGATGGCGCGACGACCGGCGAGGTCGGGATTGCTGACCGGGATCTGCCGGTCGAACCGGCCCGGACGCAGCAGCGCCGGGTCGAGGATGTCGGGGCGGTTGGTGGCCGCGATCAGGATCACACCGGTGCGGTCGCCGAAGCCGTCCATCTCGACGAGCAACTGGTTGAGGGTCTGCTCGCGCTCGTCGTGACCGCCGCCGAGGCCGGCGCCGCGCTGGCGGCCGACCGCGTCGATCTCGTCGACGAAAATGATGCACGGGCTGTTCTGCTTGGCCTGCTCGAACAGGTCGCGCACCCGGGAGGCGCCGACACCGACGAACATCTCGACGAAGTCCGAACCGGAGATGGTGAAGAACGGCACGCCCGCCTCACCTGCGACGGCGCGGGCCAGCAGCGTCTTACCGGTTCCCGGCGGACCGTAGAGCAGCACGCCCTTCGGAATCTTCGCGCCGAGCGCCTGATAGCGCACCGGGTTCTGCAGGAAGTCCTTGATTTCGTACAGCTCTTCGACAGCCTCGTCGGCGCCTGCCACATCCGCGAATGTGGTTTTGGGCATGTCCTTGGACAGCTGTTTGGCCTTCGATTTACCGAAGCCCATCATGCCGCCGCGACCACCGCCCTGCATCCGGGACATCACGAAAATGAAGAGGCCGAGCAGAATCACCATCGGCAGCACGAACAGCAGGATCTGGGTGAACCAGCTCTCCTGTTTGACCACGGTGTTGAACGGCGCGCCGGATTTCTGCAGAGCTTCGAATACTTGCGCGGACGCCTCGCCACCGCCCGGATACTTGGCGATGATCTTGTTGGAGCCACTGGTTGCGTCGTTGCCATTGTTCAGCTCGATACGCAGCTGCTGCTCGCGGTCGTCGATCTGGACGTTCTTGACGTTGCTCTTGTCGTTCAGCTGAGTCAACGCCACCGAGGTGTCGACGCTCTTCCAGCCGCGCGTGTCATTGCCGAAATAGCTGAACGCATAGATCACGAGCAAGATGCCCGAGACTATGGCCAGGGTGCGAAACACAGTCTTGCGGTTCATAGAGCGTAGGCCGGGCGGCCAGTCCTTTCCGGTTCTCCGGTGCATGCCTGCGAAGCGTCGGGGTCGGCGGTGCCAGTTCTCACCCTGCTCCCAGCCGGATTCCGGGTGGGTTCGGATGCGGACATGCCACGTTACCGCGTACGGTCTACTCGATACATCGCGCAGTTCGGCAGTTGGTGCAGTTCGACAGGTAAACGGCCGGGGAACGACGGTGGTTCCCGAGGTCTCCGGTCGGGTTACTCCAAGTGGTCACAATCATGGCATGTTCGGCCTATCGTGAGCGACGACACAACACTGCGGCGTGAGCGACGGGCCCGAAGGCGGTAGCGCAGCGTAACCACGCAGGGCACCGCGAGCGCCGCAAATCAGACAAGAGCGCAGGGGGTATGGACATAGTCGAGCTACGGACACCCACAGCGATAGTGCGGCACGGGCGCGGGCGACTGATCGTCCTGCGACCGGGCACCGATGGCGAGCGCGTACTGGATGTGCCGGTCACGGACCTGCTGAAGGTCCGACTGAACCGGCGCGCCGATGACGCCGTCGTAATCGAGATCTACCTTCGTTACCCCACTCCGGTGCTCACAGGCGTGCCGGCGGACCGCACCCCTCTACCGGTATTGATAGCAGAACACGATGTCCCCGCAGCGACCGAGATCGTCGATCGGATCAACGATCAGATCTCGAGCTCGCAGCGCATCGACGTGGCCGCCCCCGATCTGAACCCGCCCGCCCCTGCGTGGGGCAAGGCCGGACCGACACGCGCGGACGTGGATCGTGCCGTGCGCAGGATGGCACCCAAGCGCGAAGCGAAGTCGGCGATAGCCGCACTGCATCGCTATGTCACAGTGGACGAATACGTGCTGGAGACCGCGATCGCGGTGGCGCACCCGCCTGCGGGCAGCGGACCGGGACTGCTTGCGGCGACCACCGGACGGGTGCTGTTCGTTTCCATCGGCACCGGTCCGCGCTACGCATACGAGTTACCCATCCCCGCCGTGCTGTGGGCCCGCACCACCGAGGGCTCAGCGCCGGCGCCGGGTGAGATCGGCTCGATCCGCGGCGAGACCGGCATCGACGTGCACGACGGCAATATGACGTTGCATTTCACCGGCACCGACCGGGCCGACACCGAGCGGGTCACCTGCGCGGTGAACTTCGCCGTCCGGCGTGACTCCGCGGACGGCGCGGCAGGTCCGGCCGATCCCGGTGTCTCGCAGCTGTATTCCGAGTGGGAGCTACTGGTCGAGCGGCATTCGCTCGGCATGGTCGACGACACGCAGTTCCAGCGCTACGGGCGCGGGATCCTGCGGTCACTCCCCGACGGGAACTGACTGCAAACCGATCCGCCGCCACGGGCTGGTCGGGCGGGTCCACAGACGCAGCAGTTCCATGCGCCGGTCGACGCCGCCGTTCTTGAGTTCGGCCAGGTCCTCGCAGGCCTGCCAGTAGGTCCAGCCGGTGAGGTAGGCATCGCCGAACTGGCGCCAGTTCTTATATTTGCGCTGCGCCAGCGGCAAGGCGCGCGCCAGGTAGCCCCATGCGACGTCGGAGTCGAGATAGCCTGCGGTGAAAGCCATTCGAGCCACCGCAACAACCCGGGCCAGGTCCCAGGCGTGGATATCACTCGGCAGCGGCCGGGCAAGGTGATCGGTGAAACCGATCTTGATCGCCTGCGACCAGATGTCGTAATCGCGCACGAGCGCCTCGGGATTGTCCATGCCACGGAACGAGCCGACCTGACGCAGAAAGGCGCGGTGCCGATCGGCCCGCTCGCCGAACCGATCCCGCTCGCTCGCGTTGATCGAGGCCATCACCAGCGGATGCACCATGGCGTACAGCGGCGCGTGCATGCCGTCGAGCAGCTGTTCCATCGACGCCTGCGCCTCGGTGCCGTCGGTGATGCCCCAGGCACCGGTCAGCGTGTCGATAGCGAGTTCGCGGCGATCACCGAGCGGATGTTCGCGTTCGGGGCCGAGCAGCAGCGCGTCGTGGAAGGCGTCCCATCGGGCCGAATAGAAGGCGCCGAGCGCCAACGATCGCAGTTCGTTCTCGGAGACCGCGGCGCCGGACCAATGGTCCTCTTCCCGCTTGTCCAGCTCTTCGTAGGGGAACGTGGTCAGAGTGGGCACACCGCGGGCAGGCATGCCCCCGATTGTTCCCCATCGATCTTGAAACAACCTGAGTAATCGCCAAGGGAATCGACCGGTGTCGGGCCGGCGGAATTCGATCCGCCGGTGGCGACCCGAGCAACCACCACAGTGCGCGTCCGACAAGCGCCGTTCGCCGTCCCAGCAATTTAAACCTGATTTTTTCCTGTTTTTTCCCTGTCCTGGGATTCTTGCCCTGCCGCAGACGGTACAGAGGGCTAATGTGCATCCATGAGTGGAAACATCACCCTCCTGCGTGGCCTGGATCCTGCCCCTACCGAGCAGGAAATCTATGCTGCCGCACTGCAGTACGTGCGCACGGTCGGTGGCGTTTCCGGCCTGAGCACCACTACGAAAGCCGCCGTCGACAAGGCCGTCGCGGCCATTGCCGCAGCAACGACCCAGCTGCTTGCCGATCTACCCGACGGCAGAGTCGAGCCGCCCCGCGAAGAGTAACGGCCACAGCGTCGACCATCCGATCACGGCAGCGCGTCGACACCATAAGTAGCGACGCAGGTCAGCGCGAGTTCCAACGGCAGACTGCGCGCTTCGATCGGATGACCGAGCAGTTCCTCGATTCGCTGGATCCGGTAGCGAATCGTGTTCTTGTGCACCCCAAGCAGTTTCGCCGCGGCCTCCGGGCTGCGATGGCTTTTCAGGTAAGCGTGCAGCGTCTCGCGCAGCCGTGCGGCATTGGCGTCACGACCGGAAAGCACGCGTAACTCCCTGCCGATGAGCGCGCGCATGGCCGCGTCGTCGCCGCCTACGAGGTGGGCGATCTCCACCTCGCGATAGCTCGTGACCCGATCGGCATCCACCGGCCCGCGCTCGGCGACCTGTCTGGCCGCGACCGCTTCACGATGACTCTGCCGAAAACCCGCGACCTGCACGGCGGGCACCCCGAAGGCGACCCGCACCGGCGGCTCCACCAGTCCCGCGGTCATGCGCGCCAACCGACCCGGCGCGGCCAGTTCCGCGGCGTGCTGCTCATCGTCGAGGCCGACCCACGCCCACATCCCGCTGGCACCCGACGGCATGCTGAGGACTCGGCCGCTGCCGAGGGCCACCGCGAGCCGCGCGGCGACCCGGTCCAGCAGACCACTCGTCTCACCGTCACCGCCCGCGGGCTCGTCGGTCCATAGCACGAAGGCAAGGTGCTGCTGGCCGAGCCGGTAGCCCAGGCGCAGCGAGGCCTGCTCGACATCCGGTTCGTCACCGGCCAGCAGGGCGTGCACGGTTTCGGTGCGCCGGTTGAGGGCGGCGCGCAGCACCCGCTCCCGCTCCTCCATGTAGGTGTCGGTGAGCATCTCCACCGAGGTGCTCACCCATCTGGTCGACCGCTCGAACAGGCGCAGCAGTACCGCGCGCTCGATCTCTGGTGGCGGTGTCCGCCTGTCGATGGCCTCGGTCATGTACTCGAGCACCGCCTCCTGCCCCACGTGATAGGTCCGCAGCAGCAGCCGCAGGTCATAGCCGCGCCGGGCCAGCGTGCGCGCGAATGCGTGCGCCTCCTCGGGCAAGGTGAATTCGAAAGTGTCGCTGGTGAGTCCGCTCAGTACCACCCTGGCGTGTGCGCGGGTGCTCGCCGCGAGGTCGCGGCGGATATCGCGATCGGATAGCTCCGGGATGCGCGCGACGATCGCGCCGTCGAGTCGGTCGACGACCTGTTCCAGCGCCTCGCTGCGCATCGTTTCGTATACGTATTCGACGAGCCAGTCGCGTACTACTTCGCTGCTGGGCCCGACCGCGTCGGCCCTGGCTCGCGCGCTGTACGTCATGATTTCCTCCGATTTGTGCCTCGAGAACAAATTCTGCCGCATTCGTTGACAAATCGGTCCAAGAAAGTCCCGCACACTTGTGCCACGATCATAGGTCAGTGAACTGATTCACAGTATTCGTTCGCCAGCGGTGCACAGCACAACGTCAGTGGGAGAACAGCAGTGACCAACACCGAATCCGCGACCGGCGCGGCCAAGAAGGCCCCGGCACGCAAGACGCCCGCGAAGAAGGTCGAGCCTGCGGTCGAGCCGGCCGTCATCGAGGTGCGCAATCCCGGTACCGGCGAGGTCGTCGGCACCGTACCCGACCAGAACAAGGACGCGGTCGCAGCCAAGGTGCGCGAACTTCGGCTCTATCAGCCGGAATGGGAGGCCATCGGCCCCGACGGCCGCAAACAATGGCTGCTGAAGCTGCAGGACTGGCTGCTCGACAACACCGAACACCTCGCCGATGTGTTGCAGTCGGAGACGAGCAAGCCGCGCGTGGACGCCCTCATCGATCCCGCGTTCTCGGTAGATCTGACCGGCTATTACGCGCGCCGCGCCGCGAAGTTCCTCGCCGACGAACACCCCTCGCCGCACAGCCCGCTGGGCCGGGTCAAGAAGCTCACCACGGTGTACAAGCCCTACCCGGTCGTCGGCGTCATAACGCCGTGGAACTTCCCGCTGGCCATGCCGGTGATCGACGTGATTCCGGCGCTGGCGGCCGGTGCCGCCGTGCTCCTCAAGCCGTCCGAGGTGACCCCGCTTTCCGCACTCGAACTGGCCCGCGGCTGGGCCGAGATCGGTGCGCCGCCGGTGTTCGCCGTGGTCACCGGGACTGGCGCGACCGGCGCCGCGGTGGTCGATAACGCCGACTACATCCAGTTCACCGGCTCGACCGCCACCGGCCGCAAGATCGCCGCGGCCTGTGTCGAGCGGCTGATCCCCTACAGCCTGGAACTGGGCGGCAAGGATCCGGCCATCGTGCTTGCCGACGCCGACCTGGATCGGGCCGCGCACGGCATCGCCTTCGGCGGCATGTTCAATGCCGGCCAGGTGTGCATCTCGGTGGAGCGGGTGTATGTGGAAGCGCCGGTCTACGACACCTTCGTCGCCAAGCTGACCGCCGCGGTGCAGGACCTGCGCCAGGGCCTCGACGGCCGCGAGCCCCAGCATGATGTCGGCGCGCTCGCCAACGAGAACCAGGTGCGGATCGTGCAGCGCCATGTCGACGAGGCCGTCGCGGCCGGCGCCAAGGTGCTGACCGGCGGCAAGCGCACCGGCGTCGGAACCTTCTTCGAGCCGACCGTGCTCGTCGATGTCGACCACACCATGTCGTGCATCAACGAGGAGACCTTCGGTCCGACGCTGCCGGTGATGAAGGTCGCCGACGAGGCCGAGGCGGTTCGGCTCGCCAACGACTCGGTCTACGGCTTGTCCGCCTCGGTATGGACCGGCGACAAGGATCGCGGCGAACGCGTTGCACGCCGGCTGAATGCGGGTGCGGTCAATATCAACGATGTCTTCTCCAACCTGTTCAACTTCGCCCTGCCGATGGGCGGCTGGGGGCAGTCCGGTGTCGGGGCACGCTGGGGCGGTGCGAACGGCGTCCGCAAGTACTGCCGCCAGCAGGCGATCACCAAGCCGATCCTGCCGACCCCGCAGAAGGAGTTGCTCTGGTTCCCGTACCAGATGCCCAAGCTGCTGTTCGCGGTCGGCGCGATGCGCGCCGCGGGCGCCCGCGGCCTGCGCCGCATCGACATTCCGGCCCTGCTGAAGCTCAAGGGAGACACCAAGTGACCGCGGCGCGCGCGACGGGTCCGGAGGCGGCAGCACCGCGTAACCACGGCCGCCGATCCAACACAGATGCGGCAAAGATCCGGGGGAAGGTCGTCGTCATCACCGGTGGTGCACGGGGCATCGGGCTGGCCACCGCGACCGCGCTGCAGACGCTCGGCGCGAAGATCGCGATCGGCGATATCGACGAGACCACCGTCAAGGAGTCCGGGGCCGCACGCGACTTCGAGTTCTACGGCAAGCTCGACGTCACCGACTCCACCTCGTTCGAGAGCTTCCTCGATGCGGTGGAACGCACTGTCGGCCCCATCGACGTGCTGATCAACAATGCGGGCATCATGCCAACCGGCAAGTTGGTCGACGAGCCGGATCAGATCACCCGGCGCATCCTCGATATCAATGTCTACGGCGTAATTCTGGGCTCCAAGCTCGGCCTTGCGCGGATGCTGCCGCGCAAGCGCGGGCACGTCATCAATATCGCGTCGCTGGCGGGCGAGACCCACATCCCGGGTCTGGCCACCTACAACGCGAGCAAGCACGCGGTGCTCGGGTTCACCGACACACTGCGCGAGGAGTATCGGGGGTCGGGCGTCGAGTTCTCCTCGGTGTTGCCGACGCTGACCAATACCGAACTCGGTTCCGGGGTGAGCGGCCCGAAGTTGCTGCGTTCGGCGGAGCCCGAGGAGATCGCCGATGCCATCGTCGGGTTGATCGCCGCACCGAAGTCGAAGGTCAGGGTGACGGCGATGGCCGGGTTCATCTCGCAGTTGGTGAACCTGCTTCCGGAATCCGTTGCCGATGGCCTGGCACGGGCGCTCGGTTCCGGCGACGCGTTCCTCGGCGCCGTGGATGCCGACAAGCGCAAGGCTTACGAGAACCGAGCGCGCAGCGTCTGACCCTGTGCACGCATCGAGGCGCTGCGGTCGTGGATGCACGACTGCCGCGCCTTTCGGCTGTCCGGGGCGGCGTCACGCCACGGCCGGACGTGGGCAGTCCGATCCACACGGCAAACTCATTTGTGACGAATATCACATATGAATCCGATAGCGGCCCCCACGGGCCTCGACGTCGATTCCCTGGCGTTGGCGGGGCAATCCCCCAGCGGTCCGTATCGAGCCACACGGGGACACTTCGACCCCCATAGCCGCTGGTCAACCGTCCATAACCGCCTGCGGAAGCCATACCCACGGCGGATGCGAGAAGTTCGCGGGCTCGATGGTGCAAATGACCACGACAGGCAATATGCTGTGTTTAACAAACCCGTCGACTGTTTCTGCGCCACTATCCGAACTTTCCGGCCTAATTAGGCTGGAAATTCAGGACCGATTCTGATAGCAAGGGGCTATGGACCCGCATTTGCGCGACCTGCGGTATTTCGTCGCTGTCGCTGAGGAACTGCATTTCACCAACGCCGCACAGCGGCTGCACATCGCTCAACCCACCCTGTCGCGTCAGATTCGTCAGCTGGAACGCCAGCTCGACGTGGTCCTGTTCGACCGCAACCAGCGCAGTGTCGCGCTGACCGTCGCGGGCAAGGAACTGCTCGAAGGTGCCCGCAAGATCCTGGAACTCTGGGAGGTCACCAACGTCTCGCTCCAGGAAGCGGGCGAGGTGCTGCGTGTCGGCATCCAATCCGCGCTCGGCCGCGGTCTGATCAACGATCTGGAAAGCGCGAGCGGTCATCGACTCGCCCTGCACGCGGCGTCCTGGACCGACCCGTCCAGCGGCCTCGCCGGACGGCAGGCCGACCTTTCGCTGGTATGGCTGCCGCTGCCCGACCCGAACCGCTACCGCTGGCAGGTGCTGCGCACCGAGCCGCGCTGGGTACTACTGCCGGAGAACCATCCGCTCGCCGATCAGGAGAGCATCGAGTTCGCCGATCTGCTCGACGAGCCGTTCATTGCATTGCCCACCGAGGCCGGTGCGGTGCGCGACTTCTGGCTCGGCAACGACGCCCGCAACGGACGTCAGCCGAAGATCGGCGCGGAAGCCGCGACTGCCGAGGACAAGCTGGAGGCCGTGAGTCTCGGCCTCGGCGTCTGCCTGCTCGCCGAGAACAATGTCCCGATGTACCGGTGGCCCGGTCTGACCGCGCGCCCAGTGACCGGGCTCGCGCCATGCGAACTGGCCGTGGCATGGCGGGCCGACGACAGTCGCCCCACCATCCTCGAGTTCGCAGGCCGCGCCGCCGACGGCGGCTTCTCCGCGCAGGCACCACAGGCGTCGGTCGCCTGACGGATCACGGGACGCGCCGCGGTCACGACCGTCCGGCGCGCCACCGTCACGACGTCAGGCGCGCCAGTGTCACGGCGCGGTGCGCTCCCAGGGGTGCAGCGCTTCCAGTTGTGCGGACAACCGCAGCAGGGTCGATTCACTGCCGGGCGGTCCCGCAAGCTGCGCGGCTACCGGCGTGCCCGAGCGGGGATGCATCCCCATCGGCACCGACGCGGCAGGCCAGCCGACCATGTTCCACAGTGGGGTGAATGGTGAGAATCGGGAGCTGGCGACAACATTGGCCAGCCAGCCCCTGGTGTGCCAGGCTCGGGCTTTCGGTGGCGCCCCGGCGAGCGTCGGCGTGATCACGACGTCGTAGCGCTCGAAGAATTCCAGGAGTCGTGCCTCTACCCGGTCGACCTGACCGGGGCGGACCAAACCAAGTCGCTGCACCAGCCTGCCGAGCGCGAGGTGGCGGCGGGTGCGCGGTTGCAGCCGGTCCGGATGGGCCAGCGTCGCGGCGTCCCGTGTGCCGACGGCGAGCCAGCGCAACAGGACCGAACTGATCGTTTCGCCATAGGGCAGCGTCGCCGGTTCCACCTGGTGTCCCGCCGCGGCGGCAGCCGATCCTGCGGCGCGGGCTGCCGCGGTCCAGTGCCGATCGACCCGGAAGAAGCGGGACGGTGGCGCGACGGCTAGCCCGATGCGTAGTCGGCCGGGTGGCTCGACCTCGGCTAGGTCCGGCCTGGCCGCCAGCACCGATAGCGCGAGCGCCGCATCTCCGACGGTTGTTGCGAGCACACCGTTTTCGACCATGCCCCCCCACGAGTCGACGCCGACCTCCGCGGGCACGGTGTGACGGCCCGGCTTTATCCCGAACACCCCGCAGCACGCCGCGGGGATACGCAGCGAACCGAGTCCGTCGTTGCCGTGCGCCACCGGAACCAGCCCGGCCGCGACCGCCGCCGCCGATCCGCCGGACGAGCCGCCGGCGCTGCGTGCGGCGTTCCACGGGTTGCGGGTGGTGCGGCCCTCGCCGTCGGTCATCGCCCACAGACCCAGCTCGGGAACCGCGGTTAATCCGACGATCACCGCACCCGCGGCGCGCAGTCTGCGCACCACGGGATGGTCGGCGGCCGCCGGATGCGTATCGGTGGCGGCCGAACCGCACAGGTTCGTCTCGCCCTCGACCTCGAGGTTGTGTTTGATCGCGATCGGCACGCCCGCAAGTGGGAGCACATCCAGATCGGAGCGCTGTTCCAGCGCGAGCGCCTCGGCCTTCGCCTTGGCCGAGCGAACGACGGTGAACGCGTTCAGCTTCCGGGTGTCGGCAGCGAGGCGCTCCAGCACCGCATCGAGCACCTCGGTCGGGCTGGTCGAACCGTCCCGCACGCCGGCGGCGATCGCCACGGCGGGTCCGCGCGGCGCGCCGGGATCAATCGGAGAATTCGGACCTGCTGCCTGGTTCACGCCCGCGGGGATCCGCTGGGCGGCTACTGTCTGCGGAGCTGCTTGCGCTACGGCCGTACCGTCCGCCACCGCTGTGGCCTCATTGTGCATGTGCTGGTTCTCCCCCGTCGCATCGTTGTCGAAATCGGGTGATCCGCTGTTGAGGCGCAAGTTATCATTTCGGATACTGCTCGGGGGACGATGTCGTCGGGTGTGGCGGAATTTATCCGCCACACGTACAGACCGACCAGTGCGGATTCTTCGGTCTCCGCGGAACCAGTAGGTCCGAGAATGAGTACGAATTCCGAGAGAAGTTCCGAATCCACTTCGGGTTCCACGACCGGAGTGAGTCACGGTAGTGCCGTGGAAGCGTTCGCCACAGCGTGGAAATCGGCTGCCACGCAATCGCCACAGCGACCGCCCGAGATCGCCGATTACCTACCCGATGCGCACACACTGCGGCAGGAGGCGCTGATCGAATTGATCCGCGTCGACCTGCGTCAC
Source organism: Nocardia sp. NBC_00403 (assembly GCF_036046055.1). Taxonomy (NCBI): domain Bacteria; kingdom Bacillati; phylum Actinomycetota; class Actinomycetes; order Mycobacteriales; family Nocardiaceae; genus Nocardia; species Nocardia sp. NBC_00403. The sequence goes on along the minus strand of NZ_CP107939.1, from coordinate 1,669,203 downwards.
CGGTGGGTGCGGCAGGCCGGGTCCGCAGCACCGCGCAAACGCTTGGCCGATTACTGTGCGGAATTTCCCGAACTCGAACCCGACGACATCCCAGCCGGCTTGGTGTACGAGGAGTTCGTCATCCGCAGGCACAGCGGCGAGCGCGTGGATCCGCGGGAATGCCTGCGTGAATTCCCGGCGCAGGCGGCCGAGCTGCGGGCATTACTCAATGCCGACGAGATAGATCAGAGCACGCGGCGGGCGGTGGTGGAAGACCCGACCGTGACCGCGCTTGCCGCGACCAAAACCGCGCAGGTGAACCAAACCACCCAGTCTCCTCGTAATACGGAGGTGACCCGCGCAACTTCCGACCTGACCGGGACGGCGGCCGCGACCCCGACCACGGTCGGGACCGGCCCCGGGCACTACGACGCGCTCGACCGGATCGAAGTCGGTCAGCGGATCGATGATTTCGATCTGCTGACCGGTCTGGGCACCGGCGCGTTCGCACGGGTCTTCCTGGCTCGGCAGCGCTCATTGCAGCGGCTGGTCGCGGTGAAGATCTCCGCCGACCACGGCACCGAGCCGCAGACGCTTGCCCAGCTCGACCACGACTACATCGTGCGCGTCTTCGATCAGCGCCTGCTCGGCTCCGAGGACATGCGCGACAGCGGCGGGCGGCGGCTGCGTTTGCTCTACATGCAGTTCTTGCCGGGCGGCACGCTGCTCAGCGTGCTGCGCTGGATCCGCGCCACACCGCCCGCCGAACGCACCGGACGGCTGCTGCTGGACGCGGTCGACGCGGCCATGGAGGAGAAGGGCGAGATCCGCCCGACCGATTCCAGTGTGCGCGCGGAAATCGCCGCGCTCAGTTGGCCGGAAACCGTGGCGTGGCTGGGACGCAGACTGGCGGAAGCACTCGAATACGCCTCCTCACACGGCGTCCTGCACCGCGATGTGAAGCCCGCCAATGTGCTGCTCACCGCGGAGGCGGTACCGAAGCTGGCCGACTTCAACATCAGCTTCAGCCGCAACGTGGCCGACACCAGCCCGGTCGCCTACTTCGGTGGATCGCTGGCCTACATGTCACCCGAGCAGCTGGAAGCCTGCCACCCCGGCAGCGAACGCACGGCAGCCGATCTGGACACCCGCTCCGACATCTATTCGCTGGGCGTGGTGCTGTGGGAATTGCTGACCGGCGCAAAACCGTTCGATGACACCACCGCGGGCGCGAATGAATACGGCGACGACACCACACTCGAGGCGATGCTGGAGCGGCGCACGTCGGGTGTGGATACCGCCGCACTGGCCCGGCTGCCCGCCAACTGCCCCGCAGCACTGCGCCGGGTGCTGCTGACCTGTCTGGAACCCGACCGCTCCCGGCGCTGGTCGAGTGGTGCGGTGCTGGCCAAGCAGTTCGACCTGTGCATGGACGCACGCGCGCGGGACCTGGTCGACCCACCGAGCGGCAGCTGGCGGCTGAAGCTGCGCTCGTGGCGATTGCTGATCGTCGCGCTGGCCATCGGGATACCGAATGTGCTCGCCTCGATCTACAACATCCTGCACAACCAACACTTGATCGTCAGCAGAATGAGTGCGGACGCCGAGGAAACCTTCCTGGTCATCACCGGTGTGGTGAATGTGGTGCTGTTCCCACTCGGCGCGACGTTGATTCTTTATTTGTCACGCCTGGTGCTGACGGTTCCATACGGGCTGCGCAGAGGCAGGAGATACGACGCGGACACACTTCGACGAGCTAGAGCCGACTCACTGCTGTTCGCCGATCGAGCTGTGGTCATCGTGTTCTCGCTGTGGGTGTTCGCGGGCATCACCTTCCCGATCGCATTGAAATTGTCCACCGGCGAGATCGCGATGAGCGCGGTAGTGCATTTCCTCACCTCGATCGTGGTGTGCGGCGCGATCGCCGTGGCCTATCCGTTCTTCCTGGTGGCCTTCTACATGGTCCGCTGCATATATCCGGTGTTCCTGCGGCACGGCGAAATCAGCACCGACGACGCGGTGTGGCTGCGCGGCCTCGACCGCCGCGCCAATGGCTATCTCGCGGTCGCCGCGTCGGTGCCGCTGCTCGCGGTGGCGGGCGTGACGTTCCTGCCGCCGGCCGATATTCCGGCGGTGATCCTCGCGGTCCGAGTGCTGTGTGCGGGCGGCATCGTCGCGTTCATCGGCTCCTACCTGCTTTTCCGCGCCTTGGAGGACGACTTGCGCGCGCTGGAGCGGGTGGTCGCGCCGAGTGATGCGATCGGACGGGAGCCCGCCGCTCCCGCCGGGGCGGAGACCAAGGCGTGATCGAACCCGGCCTCGATCATGTCGCCAGGTTCGACGCCGATTGGCAACGCTGCCTGCGCGATGGCAGGCCCGACCCACCGTTGCTCACAGATTATGTGCCCGATGGCGCACAGGTGCGGCTAGCCGTGCTCACCGACCTGGTGCGCATCGATCTACGGCAGCGTTGGATCCGGCCCGGTCGCGGCAAGCGAATCAAGGAGTACTGCAAGGAATTTCCCGAGATCGAGCACAGTCCGATATTGGCCGATCTGGTGTACGAGGAGTTCCTGATTCGGCGCAGGCACGCCCCCGTCGAGGCGGCGGATTTCCTCGCCGAATATCCGGATCTGGCCACCGAGGTGCGCGAGCGTCTCGCCGCGGTCGGCGCCGACGCCGACGCCGACGGCGAGGATGCCGAAAACCACAGTGCCCCTGCCGAACTCGATAGCGCACAGGCCGCCGCGCTCGTCGCCGATCTGGCGCCGGGACAGCGCGTGGACGACTTCGATCTGCGCACCGATCTCGGGACAGGCGCACTCGGCCGCGTCTTCCTCGCCACGCAGCGTTCCATGCAGCGCCTTGTCGCCGTGCGTTTTTCCGCGGGTGCCAGCGTCGCGCCGCGCACTATGGCGCAGCTGGACCATCCGCACATCGTCCGGGTCTTCGATCAGCGCATGCCCGTCGACTCGGCGGCACTGCGACTGGTGTACATGCAGTATCTGCCCGGCGGCACCGCGTTCGACCTGCTCGCCGAGCGGCGGCGCGGCCCGGAGTCAGCGGGCGGCGCGCTGCTGTTGCGGGCGGTGGACGCGGCCATGGAGGCGAAAGGCGAGATCCGGCAGACGGATTCGAGTGTGCGCGCCGAGATCGCCGAGCTCAGCTGGCCGGAGACGGTCGCATGGATCGGTCGGCGACTGGCGGACGCGCTCGATTACGCCGACCGCAACGGGGTGGCACACCGCGCGATCAAACCGTCGAATGTGCTGTTCACGGCCGAGGGCATCCCGAAGCTCGCCGATTTCGCATTACCCGACACGACCAGGCCCATCGCACAAGACGATTCGCCTGCCTACCGCTCGCCCGAGGAGCTGGCAGCGGCCCTCGATCCGGCCGCGCCCGAACCGGATACGCGCAGCGACATCTTTTCCCTCGGGGTACTGCTGTGGGAAATGCTCACCGGCAGTCTCCCGTTCGACGACGACGGCGACACCGCGGCAACCCAGCCGCACCACGCGCTCGACCATCGCAAACGCGGCGTGCGAAGCGCTGCGCTGGAGCGCATTCCGGCGAATTGCCCGGCCGCATTGCGCCGGATTTTGCTTACCTGCCTGGAGCCGGAACCCGAACAGCGCTGGCCGAACGGCGCGACGCTGGCGCAGCAGCTGGATCTTTGCCTGGATGCACGCGCGCGCGACCTCGTCGACCCGCCCGAACGCAGCTGGCGACGGCGCCTGCGGCCGTGGCGGATCCTGCTGGTTTCGCTCGCGATCGCGGTACCGAATGCCCTCGCCTCGGTGTACAACGTCGAGCACAACGCCAAGACGATGCACTATCGCCAAACCGAGGTGGCCCAGCACCAATTCGAGATCTTCACCGCTGTGGTGAATGTGGTGTCCTTCTCCGTCGGCACCGCAGTGCTCGTTTACCTGTGCAGATACCTGATTTCGGTGCCGCACGGACTGCGCACCGGGGTCCGCTACAGCCCGGAGGTGCTGCACCGTACCCGCACGGATGCGGTGCTGCTCGGCGACCGCGCGGTCCTGGTCATCATCTCGATGTGGCTGCTGTCGGGGATCTCGTTCCCGGTCGCCCTGCACCAGACCGCCGACGGCGTCGCAGCGGCCGACTACGCCCATTTCGTGGCTTTACATGTGGTGAGCGGCGCCATCGCACTGACCTATCCGTTCTTTCTGGTGAACTTCTACGGGATCCGGTGCATTTACCCGATGTTCCTGAGTCACGGCGAGATCCATGAGCGGGACGCGGCGCGGTTGCACGGGCTGCGACGCCGAGCCGGGTTCTATCTGAGCCTCGCGGCGTCGATTCCACTGCTCGCCGTCGCGGGCGCGACCCTGCTCGCACCGTCGGAACTCGACAAGATCATCGTCAATGTGCGGGTGCTGTGCATCGGCAGCATCATCGCCTTTATCGCGGTGTATATCCTGTTCCGAGCACTGGAGAACGATCTACGCGCGCTGGAACGAGTGACCGCGCCACATCTGCACAAGAACGCGGACGCCGCGTCCGCGCCGTGAGCGATGGAGAATCAGCAGCGATGAATGCTCCGTTCGGACGTCTGGTCAGTCTGTCGCATGTGCACGATCCGGCGACGACACCGCTGTTTCCCGGCGACCCGGAATTTCGCACGGATATCGCGGCGACAGTGGCGAACGACGGCTACTACCTGCGCTACATCCAGCAGGGCGAGCACACCGGAACCCATTGGGGCGCACCGATTCATTTCCACGCCGACGGCCTGGCCGCCGACGAGCTCGACCTCGAAGACTTGCTGCTGCCTGCGGTGAAGATCGATGTGCGGGATGAGTGCGAACGCGACCGCGGCTACGCGATCACCGTTGCCGACATCAAGGAATGGGAAAACAGGCACGGTCGCATCGCCGACGGGTCCGCGGTGATCGCCTGGACCGGCTGGGATGCGAAATGGGGCACTCCGGAGTTCCTCGGCACCACCGAAACCGGGGATCAGCAGCCGGGTTTCGCGGTCGAGACCATGGAATGGCTGTTGCGCACCGGCCGTCTCGGCCACCGCGGCGCGCTCGGTATCGACACCTTCGGACCGGATCTCGGCAGCGACGACACCTATGCGGTGTCGAAATTGCTGTATCGGGAGCACCGAATCAGCTTGGAATGCCTCGCCAATCTCGCCGCGCTGCCCGTCACCGGCGCCTGGGTGCTCGTCGGCGGTGCGCTGTATCGAGGCGGGTCGGGTTCGCCCGCAACGATATTCGCGCTCATCACCGATAGATCGGTGGAAACGTCGATACCGGGCGCATTCCGGCGGGCGCCGGAATGAGCAGCGGTGTTCTCACTCGCCCCCGTAGACCTTCGGGTCGAGGGTGCCGATGTAGGGCAGGTCGCGGTAGCGCTCGGCGTAGTCGAGGCCGTAACCGACGACGAATTCGTTCGGGATGTCGAACCCGACATGTGCGACGTCCACGTGGGTGCGCAGCGCATCGGGCTTACGTAGCAGGGTGACAACCTCGAGCGAGGCCGGGTTGCGGGTGGACAGATTGCGCTTGAGCCAGGACAGCGTGAGACCGGAGTCGATGATGTCCTCGACGATCAGCACATTGCGGCCCGCGATGTCTTTGTCCAGATCCTTCATGATGCGCACCACGCCGGATGACGAGGTGGACGACCCGTAGGAGGACACCGCCATGAATTCCATCTGGGTCGGAATCGACAGCGCCTTGGCCAGGTCGGTCATGAAGAAGATCGCGCCCTTGAGCACGCCGACCAGCAGCAGATCGCCTTCGGGGGCATCGGCGGGATAGCGCTTGGCGATCAGCTCGGCCAGTTCCTGCGTCTTGGCGGCGATCTGTTCCTCGGTGATCAGCACCGACGCGATGTCATCCCCGTACACGTCAGTTGTGTCCTTCCGTGGTGTTGATCCCGAGCGACCGATCCATTATGTGTCATCGGCCTGTGCTTTATGTGTCATCAGCGCAGACGCATAGTCAGCCTGCCATGTTCGCGCGCCGCGACCAACCTGCTGCCCGGCCCGCCGCCGCCGACAGCGACGCCGCCCTGACCGCGCCAGGCGATGATCAATTCGTCGACGGCGTGTAAATGCTTGCCGGTCAGGGCTTTCGCACCGCCCGCGAGCAGCCAGGCCCGGATCGCCCGGCGGCGCAGCGCGGCGGGGGCAGTGGCGAGGGTCTCGATCGACAGGCTCACCCCATTACTGTCGGAGCCCTCAGGGTGCTCGCTGTTCGAGTCGACGCTCGCGGCCCGCAGCAGTTCGCCCGCCAGCGCATCCAGTACCGCACCGTCGGCACGCAACTGTTCGGCGGTGCGTGCGAGCGCGGCCGCCACCCCGCCGCCGAGTACGTCCTCCAGCAGCGGCAACACCTCGGTACGCAGCCGCACCCTGGTGAACTCCGGCGCCGAGTTGTGTGGATCCTCGTGGGGCGTCAACCCGAGATCCGCGCACAGCTGCCTGGTCGCTGACCGTCGAACTCCGAGCAGCGGCCTGCCCCATGGATCGGCGAAAGCCGCCATCCCCTGGATCGAACGTCCGCCCGACCCGCGCGCCAGGCCGAGCAAGACCGTCTCGGCCTGGTCATCGAGGGTGTGTCCGAGCAAGACCGGCAACCCGGCCCGTGCCGCGTCCAGTGCTGCGTAGCGAGCCTGCCGCGCCGCCGCCTCCAGCCCACCCGCGCTGCCGACCTGCACCGCGAGCACTCGAGCCGACCGGCAACCGAGTTTCAGCGCGGCCGCCGCGGCGACGGCCGCGACCTCCCCTGAGTCCGGCTGCAACCGATGGTCGACAACCAGTGCGTCGACTTGCCCCGCCTCCACCACCGCTGCCGCAGCGAGCGCGAGTGAGTCGGCCCCGCCCGACAATGCGACCGCAACTCCCGACGAAACCTCCGGCGCGTACTCCGCCAGCCAGCCCCGCACTGCCCTGCGTACTTCGAGCACCGCCTCGGTCTCGGGGAGACGAGGCACCGTTTTCCCGGCCCCCACCTGCGGGTCCCGTGACGTCGTTCGTCCCGCACCGCTCATATCAGGAGCCTACCGAGGGTAGTGAAATGGCCTAACCCAATACCCGGGTGATCCACCGCTGCGGGTCGTCGATTTCGTCCAACCGCGGCAGGGTGTCCGCATCCGTCCACACCGTGTTGAACTCCGCCATGCCGACCCGGTCGACGACATGGTCGACGAAGGCCTTGCCGCGCACGTACTGGGCCACCTTCGCGTCGACGCCGAGCAGGGCCCGCAGCAGGCGCTGCAGCGGATTGGTCGGACGCTTGCGGCGCTTGTCGAAAGCGGCGCGGATCTGTTCGACCGACGGGACGACGGCCGGTCCGACCGCATCCATCACATGGTCGGCGTGGCCCTCGAGCAGCGTGCCCAGCATCAGCAGCCGATCCAGCGCCGCGCGCTGCGGCGGCGCCTGGGTGGCGCGCAGCAGGCCGACGACGCCACGCGCGCTCGGATCGTCGGTGGTGGCGCCACTGCGGCGGTCCCGTAGCTCGGAGAGCAGCCGGGACAGCATCTCCGCCAGCGGCTCGTCACCGACCGCGCCGAGAGTGTCGACATTGGCACGCATATATTCCGCGAGCCACGGCGCGGAGGAGAACTGCACCCGGTGGGTCACCTCGTGCAGGCAGACCCAGAAGCGGAAGTCGGACGGCGAAACACCGAGTGCGCGTTCCACCGCCATGATGTTGGGAGCGACGAGCAGCAGCGTGCCGTCGGGACCGGTGAACGGGTCGTACTGGCCGAGGATCGCGGTGGACAGGAAGGCCAGCATTGCCCCGGCCTGCACGCCCGCGGGCTTGCCCACGAGCACACCACGCTGGGTGTTGGAATCGAGTCCGGTGCCGGTGAGCTGGCCCATGGAATCGGCGGCTGCCGCGATCCAGCCGGGCCGGTCGACGATCCTCGCCGCGGGGACCGGCTGGTCGTCGAGCAAGCCGCTCACCTCGCGGACCGGCCCTTCGGCCCTTATCGACGCGTCGGCCAGTTCGGCGACGACCCGTTCGGCGGAATAGCGCGAAGTCCGCGGCCCAGCGGGGACAAGAGCCGCACCGGTGCGCGCGGCCAGCTGCCAATCGACGGCGCCGGACAATCCGGAACGACGCCGCTCGGAGGCGCCGCTATCTGGCCCCGAGCGGGCATCGGCTGTTTTGTCAGCGCCTTCGAACATCGTCATCCACCCGTCATGAGCATCCACAATTGCGCAGCGTGCCTGCTATCGCGTCCAACGCGGGCCTGCTGGCCTCCGGCGGCCGATCGTTGGACATCAACGCGAACGTCAGCACCCGTCCATCGTGGTCGAGTACATAACCCACCAACGTGCTGGCCACCGACAGAGTTCCGGTCTTGGCACGTACCCAACCCGCGCCAGCCCGATCCCGACTGACGTAGCGGCCTGCCAACGAGCCGGTCGCACCTGCCACCGGCAGGTCATCCAGTAGCGGCGCCAAAGTGACCGCGAGCCGATCGGTTTCGGGCCTGGCCATGGTGTTGCTCGGCCGCACGGCGCTGGATCCGCTCGGCTTGGCCGCGGTCGCCAGGATCTTGTCGAGCAGCCGCGGTGGCACCCGATCCTCCGTCGATAGTCCACTGTTGTCCTGCATGGACATTCCGGTGAGATCGAATCCGGCCCGGCTCAGCGCGGCGGTCACCGCGGCGACCGCCCCGGTGAACGACGGCTCGGCGCCGGTCGCGGCCGCGATCTCGCGGCCGATCGCCTCGGCGAGCACGTTGTCGGAGTGGACCATCATCTCGCGCAGGCGGTCCCGCAGCGGTACGGACTGCACGCTCGCGATCTGCTGCGCACCGGGCCCTGCCGTGCCGATACGGACCCGGCCCGGGTCGAGGCCGAGTTCAGTGGCGAGTCGCCGTCCGGCATCCAGCGCCGGGGTCGCGGTGCGCGGGGAGTATTCGACGAGGGGATCGAGCCTGCCGCCGTCGATCATCACCGGTTCGATCGGCGCGATCGAACCCTCGGGGATATCGACGGGTTCCCAGCCCGGCGCCATGGTCGGCCCGGCGAACGCGGAGATGTCCACCACGATGGTGTCCACCGCGCGGCCCGCCGCGTGGATCTGGGCCACCAGGTCCGAAAGGCGCGGACCGTTCGGGTAGTAACCCTTGCCGTCGGGCTGCGCGGTCAGCGTCGGATCACCGCCACCGACCAGCACCAGCTCGTTCGGCGTCGAGCCCGCCACCACGCGAGTGGTCACCCGATGGTCCTGCGGCAGCGTAAGCAGCGCGGTGGCCGTGGTCAGGATCTTCGCGGTGGAGGACGGGATCATCGGCTTGTTCGCGTCACCGCTCCACAGCACGGTCGCACTGTCGGCATCGCTGACCGATCCGGCGAACGCGCCGAGATCCGGATTACCGACGACGGCGGCGAGCGCGGCGGCGATGCCGGCGGGGGTCGGCGCGGGCGCATTCGACGGCGCGGGCGCAACCTGCGGGAACGGCCGGACCGGTGCGGGCGGGGCCGCGATCGTCAGCCCGCCGTGCCGGAAATCATCCGTCCACGGCTTCAGGGCAAGCAGCACTGCTCCGCTCGCCACCAGCAGCACGACCAGGGCAATCGAGAATCCGACCCAGATGTTGCGGCGCCGCCGGGCGGCCAGACCACCGATATTTCTACTGCTCCGACCAACCACGTCCCGCCGTCTCTCCTCAACGCGGCCGCCTGCCGCACCCATGTGCTCGCCGACCACACTATCCTCGTTGCGCAACCGTTCCCCCGAACAACCTGACAAGTCGGCAGTTCGTGCCTGCTCGGCTCATACATGCATCGAAAGAAGGAGATGGCGTGGAGTTCGACGTCACCATCGAGATCCCCAAGGGTTCCCGTAACAAGTACGAGGTCGATCACGAGACCGGCCGGGTCCGGCTCGACCGGTTCCTCTACACATCCATGGTTTACCCGGCCGACTACGGCTACATCGAGAACACCCTCGGTGAGGACGGTGACCCGCTGGACGCGCTGGTCCTGCTCCCCGATTCGGTGTTTCCCGGCGTGCTGATCGAGGTGCGCCCGGTCGCGATGTACAAGATGACCGACGAAGCGGGCGGCGACGACAAGGTGCTCTGCGTTCCCGCGGGCGACCCGCGCTGGGACCACATCCAGGATCTGGCCGATGTGCCGGAGTTCGAGCTTGCGGCGATCAAGCACTTCTTCGAGCGCTACAAAGATCTCGAGCCGGGCAAGTTCGTCAAGGGCTCGGAGTGGGTCGGCCGCGCCGAGGCGGAGGCCGAGGTGGAGGCCTCCTTCAAGCGACTGCAGGACAACGGCGGCCACTGATTCCCCGGCGTACAAGAGCGGGAAGTCCAACGCGAGCGGACTTCCCGCTCTTGTCGTTTCGATGCTTCCAACCCTCCGTGCACCAGGTCACGGGCGCTCGATGACGAGCAAGTGACGGGATCGACGACGCTCGGCGATGACCTGATCCACATGTTCGCGCAGCAGCAGCACGATCGGCGCTTCCAGCTCGTGATCGAGCCGCTCGTGGGTGAGATGCGCATCCTCCATCGGTGCGAAGATCTCGGCCGCCGCCCGGAACACTCGAGCGGAGTCCGCCGCCCGTCCGAGCCCTTGCAGGATCACACCGTGCAGCACCAGCACTCGTGCGCGGTGCAGCGGACCGGTCGCCCGTGTCAACACCCGCACCGCGCCGTCGACGACCGGCTCGGCCTCGGTCAGCCTCCCGGCCATCAGGTACACGTGGGCAAGACGGGCCAGCGCCCAACCCTCCCGCAGCAGCACGCCACTGGCCCTGGCCAGCCGAACCGCATGACCGCACAGCGCCACTGCGCCGCGATGATCGCCCTGATAGCTGCGGCTCACCCCCAGCTCATGCGTGGCAAGCGCCTCCAGCGCCGTATTGCCGATCGCGGCGGCCAGCGCCATGGCGCTGCGGGCGTGTTCCTCGGCCTCGGCGAATCGACCGGCGTCGGACAATGTCTTGCCCGCGTGCACCAGGCAGGTGCATTCGATCGCCGGATCGCCGACGCGACGCGCCAATCGGATCGCGCGGTCGCCATGCGCGAGCGACGCGGCGTCCTCGACGCCCATTCGAGTGGACGAGGCGAGCAGTTGCGCCGCAAAGGCCGTCAGCCTGGCATCGGTGCCCGAGTCACCGCCCAGGGACAGCGCGATCCGCTGATGATCGCGACCCGCGCGTATCGCACCGAGCGCGTAGGTGAAGATCGCGCCGAGCGCGACCCTGACCCGGCATTCGACCGCGCGGTCACCCTCGAGCAGCGCCGCGTCGAGCAGCAGTTCCAGGGCCCGCGCCAACTCCTGGCAGTTGGGCCCGCCATCGATCAACTCCGCAGTGGCCCATGCGATGTCGGCGGCCACCGGCAGCCCGGCCCCGCCCACCTGCGCGGCCTGTTCATACAGCGAGACCAGATTCGGGCGTTCCGCGCTCAGCCACGCCTGCGCGGCCGTACTGTCGGCGAAGGACATCCCCTTCGAACCGGTGCTGCGCAGATGCTCCGGCAGTCGAGTGCCCGGATTGCACACCGCCACCACGTTTTTCACGGTGGCGAGATAGTGATCCAGCAGCCGTGACAGCGGTCCGGACGCGGGATCGACGGCGGGGCAGGGCGGTAGGTCACGCGCGAACAACCGCGACAGATCGTGATAGCTGTACCGGCCGGGTGCGGTGGACTCCATCAGATTGAGATCGACAAGGGATTCACAGACCTGCTCGATCAGCACTCGGTCCGCACCCAGGATCGCGGCCGCACCGTCGAGCGAAATCTCGGCGACGCCGGGCACCGCCAGCATCCGAAATGCTGTGGCCTGTTCGGCATGCAGCTGGTCGTAGCTCAATTGGAACGCCGCTTCCACGGCCAGATCGCCGGTGCGCAACAGCCCGAGACGCTGCTGCTCGTCGATGAGCCGTTCGGCCAGGCAGCCGACGGTCCAACTCGGCCGTGCGGCCAGCCGCGCCCCGATGATCCGCACCGCGAGCGGCAGCCCGCCGCACGCGGTGATCACATCTTCCACCGCAGCGGGCTCGGCGGCGACCCGATCGACGCCGACGAGGGTGGCCAGCAAGTCGCGCGCTTCGTCCCGACCGAGCAGACCGAGGCGGACGTCGAGTGCACCGGGTAGCTCGGCCATCGCCGATCGGCTGGTGATCAGCACCGCCGAACCGGGCGTGCCGGGAATCAGCGGGGTGACCTGCTCGGCGTCGCGCGCGTTGTCCAGCACGACGAGCACGCGCCTGCCGTCCAAACAGCTGCGGTATTGGGCCGAGCGCTCCGCAAGGGTGGGGGCGATCTCGCCCTCGGGTACTCCGAGAGCGCGCAGGAAATCACCGAGGGTGTCGATGGCAGGCGTCCCGGAACGCTCGGTCCCGTGCTGCCCCGGCGGGTGCGCGAATCCATGCAGATCCACATGTAATTGCCCGTCCGGGAACCGATCCCGAATGCTGTGAGCGATGTGCACAGCGAGCGCGCTCTTGCCGATCCCGCCCATGCCGCCGATCGCGCAGACGGGGACGGCACTGCGGTCGGTGCGGGTGAGCCGGTCGGTGATGCGCCGGATCGTCTCGGCCCGGCCGGTGAAGTCGGCGATGTCGGCGGGCAGCTGGGCGACCCGCATCAGTGTGCGACGGGCGCCGGGCAGTGACGCCGGCGCCTCCTCGACAAGTCCCGGTGCAGGCAGCTCGGCGCACAGCATGCGCTGGTGCAGATCAGCGAGCCGTTTATCCGGTTCGATGCCGAGCCGCTCGATGAGCATGTGCCGAGTGTCGGCGTACACGGCGAGCGCTTCCGCTCGGCGGCCCGCGTGATACAGCGCGGTCATCAGCAGTGCGCGGGTCTGTTCGCGCATCGGATGTTCGACGCTGAGCGGCGCCAGTTCGGCGATGGCTTCGGTGTAGCGGCCCAGCCGCAGGTCGAGTTCGATGCGTTGTTCGAGCAGGGCGGCGCGGCGTTCGATCAGGTGGGTGCGCTGCCGATCGGCGTAGGGACCGGGCAGGCCGGCCAGCGGCGTGCCCGACCACAAGCGCAGCCCGGAATCCAGTCGCTGCCTTGCCGATTCCACTCTGTCGAGAGTGTCGGCCCCGCTGAGCTGCGCGAGGCAGTCCTCGACGAGCTCGACATCGACCGCGCCCGGCTCGAGCCGCAGCATGTATCCGCCGCCGACACCGACGAGCACGGTGGGTGGCGCGCCGGCCCGACGATCGGGTTCCAGGGCCCGGCGCAGGTGCAGGATGTGGTTGCGCACCGCACCGACCGCGCTCGGTGTCGGATGCTCGCCCCACACGCTAACCACCAGCTCGTGAACGGTCGCCGCGCGCCCGTGGCGCAGCAACAGCGCGACCAGCAGCGCCCGACGCTGCCTGGATCCGAGGTTGATTTCCGTCTCGCCGCGCCAAGCACGAACCTCACCGAGCACAGCGAACCTCAACATGTATTCCCCATCTCCGACCACTCCGCGACACCGATGAGCATCGATGAGCATCGATGACCCTGCACCATCGAAATGACACTCAATCAGAGCATTGATGAGATTTTCATGACGGCGAAAGGGACACCCGGCATAGCCGAATGTCCCTCTCTGGTCCGCGGATTCGATCAGTAATAGATGTACAGATCCCAGCCGCTCCAGGTTTCCACGCATTCCCAGTACCAGCCGCCGGTAACGGGGGATTCACCGTCGGCACGGCAGCCGCCGTAGGTCGCGTAAGTGTCGTAGTAGTAACCGGTCGCGGTCGCGCGGTACTCCGGTGCGGCCGAGGCACTCGCTGCAGTCGACACCCCGGCGACGGCAGCGGTGGCCAGCAGGCCCGCGGCAAGGAAGGATTTGAGACGCATTTCATTGCTCCTGAAAAGCGAGGTTGATTCTGACCGCACTCACGTTATGGAGTTCGAGTGTTTTGAACAGCCACCCCTAGGGTTCGATCGACCAAGCCCTCGGGAGGTTTCACCTTCGCCACCCGAAGCCGAAACCGTTGGTGGTAGTGCTGGCACTACCGCGCCACCCCCGCAGCCGGTACTCCGAATTCGGGTACGCGTGGCATGGGCGGTGTACGCCGGAATTCCTAGGCTCGAATCCGAAAGGGAGCACTGACGACTCCCGGGCTCGAACTGGAGGAAATCACTGCTCATGAACATCATTCGGCGAAATTCCACCAGGGTCGCGCTGTCCGGAATCACACTCGGGGCGATCTTCGCCGCGACCGCATGCAGTGCTGACACCTCGACGCCCGCCACCCCGACGGCGGCGCCGTCTCCGGCGCTCGTGCGGGCATTGGACCAGGTCGTCGCGAGCGGCTACCCCGGCATTCAGGCGGTCATCGACGGCCGCGGCGGGCATCGAGTCCTGACCGCCGGGGTCGGCGATCTGCAGACCGGCACTCCATTCGCCGCGGACGCACAAGTCCGGATCGGCAGCAATACCAAGACCTTCGTGACAACGGTGCTCCTGCAGTTGGTGGCCGAAGACAAGGTGCAGCTCGACGCCCCCATCGAGCAGTACCTGCCCGGCGTGGTGCAGGGCAATGGGAACGACGGCCACCGAATCACGGTGCGGCAGTTGATGCAGCACACCAGCGGCATCCCCGACTACCTCGGTCACGGCACGGTCGACGGCGGCATGGCGAGCGAGGGCACCCAGCTCGACCCCACCTCCGAAGCCATCCGGTGGCAGCGCTTCGAGCCCACGGAGCTGGTCCGCAGGGCGATGGCCATGCCGCCGAATTACGAACCCGGCGCGCGCGCCGAGTACACCAACACCAACTACATCGTCCTCGGTATGCTGATCGAGAAGGTGACAGGTCGATCGCCCGCCGCCGAGATCACCCGCCGGATCATCGAACCGCTCGGCCTGCGGGCGACCTACTTTCCCGCGCCCGGCGACACCGGAATCCGCGATCCGCATCCGGCCGGCTACCACTCGGTCGAGGGGAAGCGCGTCGATTTCACGAACACCGAAACCTCCTGGGCCGGCGCAGCGGGCGCGATGATCTCGACCGGCGCGGAGGTAAATCGGTTCTTCAGCGCGCTACTCGGCGGAAAGCTTTTGCCCGCGGCGCAATTGGCCGAAATGCAGCGGACCGTGCCGTTCGACCGCGAGCCGGGAGCCGGCTATGGACTCGGGCTGATCCATCGCCCCGTGCCCTGCGGCAAAGAGGTCTGGGGACACGGCGGCAGCATCCCCGGCTTCGAGGTCCGCACCGGCGTCGCCGCCGACGGCACCGCGGTCGTGGTGTCCACGAATCAACTGCCGACCAACCAAGCGGAGTTCGACGCGGTCGAGAACGTTTTCAAGGTCGCCATCTGCGGCGGCTGACCCACGAAACCCACGCCCCCACCTTCGTATTCGATCGAGCATCGGAGAATCGACAGTGAAACGCCATAAGGCGACGATGGCCGTCCGGACCACCTTCGCCGCCCTCCTCGCGGGCACCGGTCTGGCCTGCGCCGCCCCCGCCGATGCCCACGGTCCGACGCTGGACCGCTTCTACAGCCAACAGCTGCAATGGAAATCGTGCGACGACCCACGCCTCGACCCGGCGGGCGCGCAATGCGCCGATATCTCGGTGCCGCTGAATTACTCCGAACCACAGGGCGAAACGATCACGGTGGCGATTTCGCGGATGGCCGCTACCGATCCGGCGCAGCGGCATGGAGTGATGCTGTCCAATTCCGGCGGCCCCGGTGGCCCCGGACTCGATTTCATGGTCGAGGTCAGTGCGGGCATGACCCCCGACGTGCGGGCCCGATACGACCTGATCGGCATGGATCCGCGCGGTGTCGGGCGCTCGTCGCCGCTCGACTGCCATTGGCCGCGCGGCTTCGGCTTGCAATCCGCCGGGATCGATGCGGTCGGCTTCGCGGAATCCGTTGCTACGCAAAGCGATCTGGCCGCTCGCTGTACCGCCACCGAAGGCGAGCGCCTGCGATACTTCACCACTCGCAACACCGCGCGGGACATGGATGTGATCCGCGGTGCGCTCGGCGCCGAGAAAGCCAGCTACTTCGGCACCTCCTACGGCACCTACCTCGGCGCGGTTTTCACCCAGATGTTTCCGGAGCGCAGCGACCGGATCGTGTTGGACAGCAGCGTCGATCCGGACCGGTACGGCGCGGTCGGCATGATGCAGGACATGGGCCCGACCAACGAGGCCGCGCTGGACCTGTGGGCGGATTTCATGGCGGCCGACGACGGCAAGTACCACTTCGGCGCCACCCGTGAACAGGTCCGCGGCAAGATCGTCGATCTGATCCGGCGCGCGGCCGCGGACCCGATCCGGCTGGGCGAGTTCGCCATCGACGACCACACACTGCCGATGATGCTGTTCGTCGGACTGGACGACCCGCGCAACTATGAAAAGCTGGCCGGGCAGATCCGTCAGGTCGCCGACGCTGCCGAAGGCAAACCGGTCGAGATCGCACCGGAACTCGACGCCATGTTCTCGTTCATGCTCGAGGCGAAGCCGCGCGACAATTCGGCCCAGATGGCCATCATGTGCGGTGACGTCGCAACGCCTCGTGACCCAACCCTGTACTGGCGCAATATCGAAGCCGGTCGCGCGACCCAACCGGTCTTCGGCGCGTTCGTCAACAACATCACCCCGTGTGCCTTCTGGGCGCCGCCCGCCGAACCGCCGACCCAGGTGCGCAATGCGGTCCCCGCCCTGATCGTCCAGTCCACCGGCGACACCCGCACCGCCCACCAGGGGGCGGTGGCCATGCGCCGTGACCTGTCGGCGTCCCGCATGGTCACGTTGCAGGACATCCCGATCCACTGGATCTTCGGGAACTACCCGAACACCTGCACCTACGACGTGGTGAACACCTACCTCCGCGACGGCACCCTGCCCGCCGCCGACCTCACCTGCCGAGCCGACTGACACCGCCGCACCATCGTCCCGGCAAATCTCGGGACCCGGGTGCGCCATGACTGCGCCGTCTGCCGGAACGGCGGAGGAGATAATCGCCTGAGCCGCACCGAGGTTCAGGCGATTCGGCGCGCCCGGCCTGTCACGATCACGCGTTCAGATACGCGAGCACGGCGAGCACCCGCCGGTGGCCCACCTCATCGGCCGACAGCCCGAGCTTCGCGAAAATACTGCGAATGTGCTTGTGCACAGCACCTTCGCTGACCACCAGCCGCTCGGCGATCGTCGTGTTGTTGTGTCCCTCCGCCATCAGCGCGAGCACCTCCCGCTCCCGGGCGGTGAGCGCGCCGAGCGGGTCATCGGCGGTGCGGCGCACCAGTAATTGCGAAATCACCTCGGGGTCCATCGCGGTGCCGCCGTCGGCGACCCGGCGCAGCGAATCCAGGAAGCGGTCGACCTTGCCGACTCGCTCTTTGAGCAGATAGCCGACGCCGCCCGCACCGTCGCCGAGCAGTTCCGCGGCGTAGCTGTCCTCCACATACGACGACAGCACGAGCACCGGAAGGCCCGGGTGCATGGTGCGGGCACGCACCGCCGCACGCAGCCCGTCGTCGGTGAAGGTCGGGGGCAGCCGGACATCGACGACGACGGCGTCCGGTCGATCGGCGGCCACCGCGGCAAGGAAGTCGTCGGCATTGTCGACCGCCGCGACCACCTCGATGCCCGCGGTGCTCAGCAGGAGCACGAGACCCTCGCGCAGCAGGGCATCGTCCTCGGCAATCATGACCCGCACGGCAGCTCCACCCGCAACACAGTAGGGCCACCGTCCGGACTGGTCAGCTCCATCCGGCCGTCGAGCGCTTCGGCCCGCCGCCGGATGCCTGCGAGCCCGCCGCCGTAGGCCTCCCCGGCGCCGCCGACGCCGTCATCGGAGACCTCGATCGCCAGCACCTCCGGCGCACCACCGAGCACGATCGAAATGGATTCGGCGCCAGAGTGTTTGGTGGCGTTCGTGAGCGCCTCGGCAATGACGAAATAGGCGGCTGCCTCGACAGCGGCGGGCCGCCTGCCCACGTGGCTCAGGTCGAGCACGACCGGGATGGCGCTGCGGGCGGCAAGCGCCGAGATCGCGCTCGCCAGACCGCGGTCCGAGAGCACCGGCGGGTACACGCTGCGCACCACATCGCGCAGCTCGGCCAACGCCGCCGTCGCGGTGTCCTGCGCTTTGCGCACCAATCCCTGTGCCGCCGCCGGATCCTGTTCGCGCAGTTGGTCGGCCAGGCCGAGCTGCATGATCACCGCAGCGATCCTGGCCTGTGCACCGTCGTGCAGATCGCGTTCGATCCGACGCAACTCCGCGCCGTGCGCATCCAGCGCGGCCGCCCGTGTCGCGGTCAGCGCCGCCACCCGGTCGGCCAGCAGGACATCCTCCGGTGGGCAGAGCAGTATCTTGGCCGCCGTGGCCTGCCATCCCGCGATCACGGGCAGTTGTAAGGCCACGGCTCCGACCGGCACCGAGATCAGCACGTTCAGCAATGCCGTCGGCCACGAGTCGACCACAATACCGAAGTTGGCGATCGAGCCGGCGGGAACCAACCGCCAATACGCCGGAATCACCAGCTGATTGAGCGCGCTCAGCGGCAGCGCGACGGCCAGCACCCCGACATAGATTCCGGTCACCGCGTGCAGCAGCAGCCACCCGATATCGCGGCGATTGGCCGGATCGGTGAATGCGGTGGCAAGCTGCCTGCGCAGGTCGCCTTCCATCGGCCGATAGACCGCTTCGATGGGCTCGCCGAGCCGCCGAGCCGCCCTGCGGCGTTCGACGCCGATCAGGGGTCGCAGTACCCGCAGCGCCTCGGGTATCGCCGGAATCCCGACACCGACCAGGCTCAGCGCGACCACCAGCAACAGTCCGATCACGGCAAAGAGGGACAAGACCGAGGTGACGCCACCGATGACCAGGTAACCGATCGCCGACGGCAGCCGCCGCAGCCGGTCCCGGAGGTAGTGCATGGTCAGCGCACCCACGACATCGTCACGACGCGACCGTAGCCCACGCTGCTCGCGCCGATGCCCGCACCGCCGTACCGCCCCACCGGAAACTGCCGCCGCCCGGCACCGCCGAGACTGGCGGAACCAGGCGGCGACAGGGTGGGTTGTTCACGCCGAATCAGCGCTACCTACCGATTTCGTTCCGACACCGTTCGAACTGGCGGCACCGTTCGAACTCGCCGCGCCGTTCGAACTCGCGGCACCGTTGGCCGACGTCGCCACGGCCTCGACGGCATCTTCCGACGGATTCAACACCTCGCCACCCGCGAGCGGCAGTCCCGTGCGTTCCACGGCATCCGGTCTCGCACCGTTCGCCGATTCCGCTGCGTCGCCCTTGGCCGCCTGGATTCCGCTCATCATCCGCAGCGGCACCTCCTTCCAGAACAGCACCAGGATCAGCGCGAGCAGCGCGACCGCGGTCGCCGTCAGGAACACCGTCGACATCGATTCGGCGAACCCGACCTTGAACGGCCGCGCCAGATCGGGGTTCAGCTGCTGGATGATCGAACTGTCCTTCAGCACATCACTCGCCGCCGACGTGTCCTGTGCGAGCAGGCCCTTCGCGAGTGCGGCATCGGCGGGGTTGCTGCTCTGCGCGCCCTGGACGACCGCGTGCTGGAAGGTCGGATCGGTGGCCGCGGACTTCATCTCGGTGGAGATGTTCGGGGTCAATTGTGCGAACAGAATCGAGAGGAACACCGCGACACCCAGCGTGCCGCCGATCTGCCGGAAGAAGGTGGCGGCAGCGGTGGACACGCCCATGTCCTTGGGCGGCAACGCATTCTGCACCGCCAGGGTCAGCGGCTGCATCAGGTTGCCGAGGCCGAAACCGGTGCAGGCCATGAAGATCATGACCAGCCACAGCGGGCTGTCGGCGTCGAGGAAGTGCAGCAGGAACAGACCGAGCGTCAGCATCGACGCACCGATCAGCGGGAAGGCCCGGTAGCGGCCGGTGCGCGAAATCAGCTGTCCGGATACGACCGACCCCGTCATCAGCCCGAGCACCATCGGCAACATCTGCAGACCTGCCAGCGTCGGGCTCGCACCACGCACCACCTGCAGGTACTGCGGCAGCAGCGAAATACCGCCGAACATCGCGGCGCCGACGACGAAGGAAATGACAACGCCCAGCGCGAAGGTGCGGTTGGAGAACATCCGGAGCGGGATCAGCGCCTTGTCCTTCAACACCTTCTCGACCAGCACGAACCCGATGATGCCGAGCCCGCCGATCACGTAGCAGAGCACCGAACGCCCACTGCCCCAACCCCATTCGCGGCCCTGTTCGGCGACGATGAGCAGCGGCACCAACCCGACGGCGAGCACGAACGCGCCCCACCAGTCGACCCGGTCCGTGGATTTCGGGCGCTTGGGCAGCTTGAGCACCTTGGATACGACGCCGAGCGCGATCAGCCCGACCGGCACGTTGACCAGGAAGACCCAGCGCCAGCCGCTGACCCCGA
Source organism: Nocardia sp. NBC_00403 (assembly GCF_036046055.1). NCBI lineage: Bacteria > Bacillati > Actinomycetota > Actinomycetes > Mycobacteriales > Nocardiaceae > Nocardia > Nocardia sp. NBC_00403. The sequence continues at coordinate 1,648,847 of NZ_CP107939.1, read as the reverse complement.
GAATCGTGTCCTGACCTGCGAGCACGCCACCGAGCACCGGGCCGACCACGCTGGAGGTGCCGAACACCGCGAGGAAATACCCCTGGTACTTGGCGCGTTCACGCGGACCGACGATGTCACCGAGGATGGTCAGCGCCAGCGACATCAAGCCACCCGCGCCGAGTCCCTGGAAGGCGCGGAACGCCGCGAGCTGGTACATCGACTGCGCCATTGTGCACAGCAGCGAACCGACCACGAAGATGGTGATCGCGGCCATGAAGAACGGCTTACGGCCGAACATGTCGGACAGCTTGCCGTACAGCGGCGTCGCCAGCGTCGCGGTGATCAGATAGGCCGTGGTCGCCCAGGCCTGCATCGAGTAGCCGTTGAGATCATCGGCAATGGTGCGGATCGCGGTGGACACAATGGTCTGGTCCAGCGCCGCGAGCAGCATGCCGAGCATCAGGCCGCTGAGGATGGTCAAGATCTGCCGGTGGGTGAAACCGGTGGACTCCTCCACGGTTGCCGGTGCGGTCACGAATCGTTCTCCGTCTCACTGTTGTACAAGTCCTGGTTGCTGCGGATGGCCGCGAGCATGGCGGGCTTGGCCTGCTCGAAATCGTCGACGAACTGCCGGAGCAGCCCGGCGAAGAGGGCCCGGTCCTGCGGCGTCCAAGCCGCCATCACCCTGGTCAGGTTTTCGTGCCTGCGCCTGCGGATCTGCTCCGCGACGGCGCGGCCGTGCTCGGTGACGACCAGCACGGTGGCACGGCCGTCGAATCGATCGGCCTGCCGCTCGACCAGCTGCCGCTCCACCAGCTGCGTGACCTGTCGACTGACCGTCGAGGCGTCCGAATGCACCGCCTCGGCGAGTGCGCCCGAGCGCATCGGTCCGTCGCAGAGCAGCCGGAACAGGATCGCGAATGCCGCGGGATCCACGCCGTCGCCGGTGCGCAACTGCGCCGCGACCCGGTCGCGGTGCCGCTGTAGCCGCGTGAGCTGGATCGCGATCGTCTCGACCGACTCATCTTCAGCGTCCACTCGGCCTACCCTTACTTGCGTGAATCAATTAGTTGTGTGATGCAAGTATGTAGACGGGCCTGCGGCCAGGGCAAACGTTTTACCGGCCTTTACCGGCCCTTGAACTCCGGTGCCCGCTTCTCGAACACCGCCTGAACGGCCTCGGTGAGGTCCTCCGAGGGCAGGAATGCGGAATTCCACGCGGACACATAGCGCAACCCAGCGGCCACCTGATCCTTGGTCCGCTGCTCGAGCACATCCTTCGCGCCCTGCACCACCAGCGGCGGGTTCGCCGCAATCTCGCGTGCCGTGGCGTGTGCCGCGTCGAGCACCGCGTCCTGATCGGCGAACACGTCGTTGACGAGGCCGATCTTCTCGGCACGCGCGGCGTCGATGTCCTTGCCGGTGAAGGCGAGCTCGCGCAGCTGCCCCTCACCGATGATGCCGGGCAGCCGGTGCAACGACCCGATATCGGCGACGATCGCCACCTTTGCCTCACGCAGGCTGAACTTCGCCTCCGCGCTCGCGTAGCGGATATCGACGGCAGCGATCAGGTCGAGCCCGCCGCCGATGCACCAACCCGACACTGCGGCGATGACCGGCTTGCGGCAGTCCGCCACCGCGGTCACCGCCGCTTGCATCCGGCGCACCTCGTACAGGAAATCGGTGCGCGGCGCGGCGAACGCCTTATCGGCCAACAACGAACCGAACGTGCCCGCCATCGCGCCCAGGTCGAGACCATAGGAGAAGTGCTTGCCGGAACCGGTGAGCACGATCGCGCGCACCTCGGGGTCAGCGTCCAGGCCACGGAAGATCTCCGGCAGCTCACGCCAGAAATCCGGTCCCATCGCATTGCCCTTGCCCGGACCGGTCAGCGTCACCTGGGCGACGTGGTCCTTGGTTTCGACGGTGAAAGCCTGCCAATCAGTCATTTGTACAGCGTATCGAGCCGAACGGAGACCAAGACTCGGGATCCCGGAAATGCCGGTACCAGCCGGCACCGCACAGGGAACGCCGCATGTAAATGCTGTGCAAAGAACGGTGCGGCGCGCTGGTCCTCGTCCGACGCCGGCTCCATGATGGAACGAATCAGCAAACTTGCTCACCGGGCTCGGAGGTCATCGTGCTGATGCATCAAGGAATCGGTCTCGACCGCTTCAATACGATCAGTCGCGGCCGAGCCGTTCATGCCCTGTACGAATGCTGCTGCAATGTCACCTGGGCAGCCACGATCGCCGACGCTCGTCCGTTCCCGGACCGGGATGCGCTGCTGGCCAAGGTCGATGTCGAACTACTCGCGCTCTCCCAGCCCGATCTGGATCGCGCCTTCGATGCGGTTGTGCACGAACAGTTCTCGCAGCGCGTCGTCACCGAGCTCGCACGTATCACCCGGGCGCACATCGACACCATGCTCGGGCCCTCCGACGGCTACCCGGATTACTGACCGATTCACTTGCCCGGCGTATCGCCCGCAATCGCTCTACCCTTGTTTCATGCGCAGGTCCCTACCACCGGTCGCATGCCGGGTCGCGGACACCTTGATCGCGCGCGGCCATCACGGTGTCATCGTCACGCAGCCCGCACCGACACCAACCGCCGCCGATGCCGCGCGGGCACTCGGCGTCGATGTGGGGGCGATCACGAAATCACTCGTGTTCCTACTCGACGAGGACCCGGTGCTCCTGCTGGTTTCCGGCGCGCATCAGGTCGATCTGCGCAACACCGGTGAGCGGCTCGAGGGAACCCTGACCCACGCCCCCGCCGCGATGGTGCGGGAGGTCACCGGCCAGCCGATCGGCGGCGTCGCTCCGGTCGGCCACCCCACCAACCTGCCGACCTGGGTCGATACCGCACTCTCCGAGCATCGCGAGCTGTGGGCCGCAGGCGGTCATCCGGACACCATATTCCGCACGTCTTTTCGCGAACTGGTGCGCATCACCGCCGGACTTCCGATCGACGTGGATTGAATCTCGACCGGTTGCGATTACTCCATGCGAGCAGCGCGGCAGCCGGTGCGAACAGCAATCGAACAACGACGTCGGCTCCCATCACCCTCGAACCGGGCGTAGCTTCGACCTGTGACCGAAGCACAACGGCCCGCCTCGAATTTCCGGATTCCCGACGATCTGAGCGGCATCACCGCCGAGCAATACCGCGCCTCCATGCGCCACTATCCCGCGGGCGTCACGGTCGTCACGCTCTGCTCCGAGAACGGCCCGGTCGGCTTCACCGCGACATCCTTCGCGTCATTGTCGCTGCAACCCCCGCTGGTCTCCTTCAATATCGCGCACACCTCCTCGAGCATCGCCGCTCTGTTGAAAGCCGACTCGGTGGTCATCCACTTCCTCGGTGAACACCAGCACCACCTGGCCCAGCGCTTCGCGCGCGCCGCGGAGGAACGTTTCACCGACCGCTCACTGTGGACCACCCTCGACACCGGTGAGCCGGTCCTGCACGGCACCCCCATCTGGGTCCGCGCCGTCATCCAACAGCTCATCCCCATCGGTGACCACACCCTCGCCGTCGGCCTGGTCACCCGTGTCCACGACAACACCGATGAAAAACCGGCCGCCGCGCCGCTGCTCTACTACAACGGCCGCTACCACCGCCCGAGCGCCCTCGGCGAATGAGCCCGATTACCCGACGTCCAGCGCGCTGAAGAAGATCTCGACCGGGAAGGGCTCGCTGAGTCGCAGCACATCCTGGTGTGTCTCCGCGAGCCGATAACTTTGACTGGCCCAGTCGAGGCGATACTCCTGGATGATCTTGACCCGCCGTTCGGCGTCCAAGTGCACGACCAGATAGATCGGTATCCCGTCGTGCGCATACTCGGCGCGCTTATCGACGGTGTCGGTGTATTCGGACCCCGGCGACACAACCTCGGCCACCAACAGCACGTCCGCAGTTGTCAGCTTCCGGTCCTCATCGATGCACCGATGCAACGCCACGTCGGGACGACGGAACGAAAACCGCGGGCTCCCCGGACGGCTTCGGACATAGTGCATTTCGAAGTCGGTCACCACGCCGGTGCAGGGTTCGGCAGGCCTCGCTTGCTCCACACTGTTCGCCAACCGTCTGGCAACGTTGTTGTGCTGGAAGCTGCCACTGCGGCAGAAGATCACGTGACCGTCGACGACCTCGATCTGCCGCTGCACATCTTCCGGCAATATGTCGTAGCCCTCTTCAGTGATGAGCAGAGCGCCCGGATCGCTGGCCCATGCGGGCAAGGTAGTCATAGACGCTGCTCATCGATGCCCTCGGCCATGGTGTCGATGTTATAGAGCGAAGTGCCGCTGTGAAGATCTTCGATGCCGAGGGTGATCGCGGACAACCACGCAAAGACCGGTCAGCCGATGCGGCAGGGTGCCGCGCCGTCGGTGGTGTCGGGGCTGGTGAAGGGGCGGGTTTCCGGGGTGGGGTTCCAGAGGCCGTCGGTGGCGGCGTAGTTCCAGCCGGCACCGGATTCGACGAGGGTGGCGATGGCATCTACGAGGCGGTCGACGTCGGTGGAGCTGGTGCCGAGGCCGATGCTGGCGCGCAGTGCGCCGTCGAGACCGAGGCGAGCCAGCAGCGGGTGGGCGCAGAAGCGGCCGTCGCGGATGCCGATGCCGTGTTCGGCGGAGAGATAGGCGGCTACATGGCCAGGGACGAAGCCGTCCAGGGTGAAGGCGACGATGCCGACGGTGTCGGGGCTGTCGTCCCAGATACGCAGCAGGTTGACGCCGGGGATGGCGGAAAGGCCCGCGCGGAGCCGGTCGGCGAGCAGGCGTTCGTGGGTGGCGAGGGTTTCGGGATCGATCGCACAGAGCGCGTCGCAGGCGGCGGCGAGCGCGGCCGCGCCGAGGACGTTCGGCGAGCCTGCCTCGTGGCGCTGCGGCGCGGGCGCCCAGTCGGCACCGGTGGTGGTGACCTCGCGAACCGCGCCACCGCCTGCCAGATACGGATCGGCGGCATCCAGCCAATCGCGGCGCCCGACGAGCACACCCGCGCCGTACGGCGCGTACAGCTTGTGCCCGGAGCAGGCGAGGTAGTCGATGCCGCTGTCGCGCAGGCTGATTCGGCGATGCGGAGCCAGCTGCGCGGCATCGACCAGGATGCGCGCGCCGCATTGGTGAGCGATGGTGGCCAGCCGCTCCAACGGCAGCACCTCGCCGGTGACGTTGGAGGCACCGGTGACCGCGAGCAGCGCGGCGGGCTTGCTGCACAGTTCGGCGACCAGCAGCCGGATGGTCTCGGCCACGGTATCGGCGGCGCGGACTACGCGACGACCCTTGCGTGTCCACGCCAGGAAGTTGGCGTGGTGCTCGATATCCAGCACCACGGTGTCGCCGGGCACGCACGCGGCGAGCAGGTTCAGCGAGTCGGTGGTGTTGCGGGTGAACACCACCACCTGGTCGTCGTCGGCATCGAGGAATCTGGCCACCGAACCACGAGCCGCCTCGTAGCACTCGGTGGAGATCCGCGAGGCGTAGCCCGCACCGCGGTGCACGCTCGCGTAGAACGGCAACAGCTGCTGCACCCGGTCGGTGACCTGCGCCAATGCCGGTGCGCTCGCGGCGTAGTCGAAGTTCGCGTAGGTGGTCGTTCCGCCCTGGACGAGCGGCACCCGGAGGTCGTCGCCGGAGACCCGGGCGAGGGCGGCACAGGTCTGGTCCACAACAGCAGTCATCACGAAATCCCGTCGGCTATGGGACCCGGAACCAAGGGGGTTTACGAGTCCGCGCTTGCCGCGCCCGGTCGGGCGGCGGCCAGGTCGTCACCTGGAGCACCCCACCGCGGAGGAGGGTTGCCGACCAGCTAGCCAGGGCTTGATGCTGGTACTCATGACCTGCACCGAGACTGGCAGACCGCACCGGCGGCTGTCAACCGGAATCGGAAAAACGGCGCCCGCGGCCAGGGCCCGGCGAGCATGGTTTCGGCACGTCGAAACCGGTTGCGCAATGTCGTGATGTGCGGTCCCATCGGTGGGTGACGCTTTCCCTGCTGCTCAGTTTCGTCGGCCTGTGCGTACTGCTGTCGATCACGCCCGGCCCCGATTCGTTCCTGGTGCTGCGCTTCTCGATCGTGGACGCGCGACCCGGAATCGCGGCGGCGATCGGATCGGCGCTCGGCGGCATCGTGTGGGCGTTTGTGGTCGCGGCGGGCGTCGCCGCGGTGCTGGAGCAGTCGGCAACGGCCTATCGCGCGCTCAAGATCGTCGGCGGAATCTACTTGGTGTACTTGGGAGTTCGGGCGCTGATCGATCACCGGCGACAGCGACGTGCTACCTCCGACCCGGCCGAAGCGGTTACCGCGCAGGCGAATTCCGGAGCTCCCGCCTCGATTCGCTCGGCATTCGCCGCCGGGCTGGTGTCGTGCATGTTCAACCCGAAGGTCGGCCTGTTCTACCTGGCGGTGCTACCCCAGTTCCTCACCGACGTCACCTTCGCCAACACCCTCGCCCTCGGCGCGGTCGAATCGAGCATCGCCGCGGTGGAGATGGTGCTGCTCGCGATCGCCGCCTCGCGCGCCGTGGCGATGCTGCGCAAGCCGAAGGTCCGCGCTCGCCTGGAGCAGGCGAGCGCGGCCGTCCTCGCGGCGCTCGGCATCGGCACTGCTGCCTCCGCCGCCTAGGTCACCCTTTTTCCTTGCGCCACAACAGGATCGAGGCAACGAGCGCGACAGCTCCCGCTCCGGTGAGCCACCAGAACGACCGCTGGAAGCCCACATCGACGGACGCACCCGCCGCGGCCACACGGTAGAGGACGACCGCCATCAATGCCGCACCGACAGCGCCACCCACCCGCTGCAAGATATTGACGAACGATGCGGCATCCGGGAGCTGCTCGCGACCCACCGCCGCATAGGCTGCCGCCACGACGGGCATTCCGGTCAGTCCCGCCGCCACACCCCTGACCAGCAGTAACGCTTGCACCAGCACGGAATTCAGCGAGGCGTCCGACAGCGCGAACGGCACGGTGGTCGCGACGATCAACGCATTGCCGGCCACCGCGACGACACCACCGCCGTAGCGGTCGGTCAGCCGTCCCGCGACCGGCATCGCGACGATGCCGCCGAGACCGAATGCGAGCAGCAACAGTCCGGTGGCTATCAGCCCTTTGCCATGCAGTAGCTGGAAGTACAAGGGCAGCAACAGCATCGACCCGAACATCACCACGCCGGCGAAGAAGTTGGCCACGTTCGCGGTCGCAAAAATCGGATTGCCGAACAAGCCGACATCGAGGACCTTCGGCCCATGCTTGCGCACCGAGCGCAGCACGAAGCCACCGAGCGCCACCACACCGACCAGCACGGGAACCCACACCGACACCGCGGAAAACCTTCCCCTACTGCCGAATTCGCCGAGTCCGTAGACCAGTAGCGACAGCCCGGCCCCGATCAGCACGAACCCCGCGACGTCGAACGGCTCGCCGCTGCCGCGCACGTCCTCGCGCGGCAGCACGCGCCGTGCGAGGACGAATGCCACCGCGCCGAACGGAATATTGATCAGGAACAGCCATTCCCACGACAGCTGGGCAAGCAGCACGCCGCCGATGGTCGGCCCGATCGCGGGCGCGGCAACCACCGCGATCCCGACCACGCTCATCACCCGCCCCAGCCGTTGTGGGCCCGCGACCCGGCCGATCAATGTCTGCCCGGCGGGCACCAGCAGCCCAGCGGCCAATCCCTGCGCGACGCGCAACGCGATGAGCCAGCCGATATTCGGAGCAAACGCGCAGAGGCCGGAGACAACCGTGAAAGCAACCAACGCACCGAGCCACACCCGGTCCGTCCCGACCCGCCGACCGAGCCACCCGCACAGCGGCAACGTGACCGCGAGCGCGAGCAGGTAGGCGCTGGCGAGCCACTGCGCACTGTCCAGCGATGCGCCGAGATCGCGCGCGATCACGTTGAGCCCGATATTCACCAGCGAGGTGTCCAACATGCTCATCACCGCGCCGAAGACGACGACGCCGGCTACCCGCCACACCTGTGCGGTGATCGGTTCCAGCGCGGTTCGACCTGCGGTGACCGCGTTCCGAGTGTCCGTCATGGACCCCTCCCAAAATCTGTTGAGGCTGTAGATTGCGGAGGTTATCAACAATCTGGCCAGTCAACAATGGGTAGAATTCCGGGATGTCCGCCGACTCCGCGCACCCGCCCGGCCTGCTGCGTTTCCCGACGTATGTGTTCGGCAAACTGAATCAGGCGCTCAAAGCCGAGGTCGGCTCGTCACTGCGCGATCAGTGGGTGCTGGTTCACCTGGAAGACAACGACGAGCTCAGCCAGCAGCAGGTGTCGGACGCGCTGCACATCGATCGCAGCGAGGTCGTCCGGATGATCGACGGACTGGAGCAGGCGGGGTTCGTGGTCCGCACGCGCGATCCGGGCGATCGCCGCAAATACCGCCTATCCATCACTCGAGCCGGAAGAGTCGAGCGGCGCCGCACCGACGAGCTGATCGAACAGGCCACCGCCGAGGTGCTGCGCCGCCTCGACGACGAGGAACGCAAGACCCTGCATCGGCTGGCGCTGAAAGCCCTCGGATACGACGACTGAGCGGACCGACCACCCGGTTCGTTGACGACTAAGGCCCGGTACCGCAGGTACCGTGGACTGTTGGTCACCATGGCGTTTGCCGATTGGTAACCCTCTTGTGAAACAACACTCGTGAAGCGCTAGGCAGGTCTATGAGAGGTGGGCAGGACGTGATGCTGCAGTCGCAGGTCGACGCCGTTGCGGACGAGGACCCGATCGCATCGGATCCGCTGCTGCGCGCCGGGCTCGCTCCGCAGGTCAGGACCCTTGTCGACATCCTGACCAGCACCACCGCCGCCTACCCCAACGCCGCCGCCATCGACGACGGCACCATGGTGCTCAGCTACACCGAGCTGCGCGCCGAGATCGAGACCGGAGTCGCCCGCCTGATCGCGGCGGGCGTGCGGCCGGGCGACCGAGTCGGCGTGCGGATGCCGTCCGGCACACATGAGCTTTACGTCACTATCCTGGCCATCCTGCACGCGGGCGCCGCGTACGTGCCGGTCGATGCCGACGACCCCGACGAACGTGCCAGGCTGGTCTTCGGCGAGGCGAAGGTCACCGCGATTGTGACCGGGGCGGGCATCAAGACGACCGTGGAAGGCGCCGCACGGATCGCGGCGGGAGCCGACTCGACCGTCGCCGACACCACCGATGACTCGCCCCTGCGCCCCACCCCCGGTGACGACGCCTGGATCATCTTCACCTCCGGTTCCACCGGCACCCCGAAAGGTGTCGCGGTAACCCACCACAACGCCGCCGCGTTCGTCGACGCCGAGGCGCGACTGTTCCTGCAGGACGCCCCGATCGGACCGGGTGACCGGGTGCTCGCCGGGCTCTCGGTCGCGTTCGACGCCTCCTGCGAGGAAATGTGGCTGGCCTGGCGCAACGGCGCCTGCCTCGTGCCCGCACCCCGCGCCCTGGTTCGCACCGGAGCCGACCTCGGCCCCTGGCTGGTGCGCCGGGAGATCAGCATCGTCTCCACGGTTCCCACCCTGGCCGCGACCTGGCCCGCCGAGGCACTCGACCCCGTCCGGCTGCTGATCTTCGGCGGCGAAGCGGTGCCACCCGAACTCGCCGAACGCCTTGCCGGAAACGAAGATTCCGACCGTGAGGTGTGGAATACCTACGGCCCCACCGAAGCAACGGTCGTCGCCTGCGCGGCGCTGCTGGACGGAAGCTTCCCCGTTCGGATCGGGCTCCCGCTGGACGGCTGGGATCTCACCGTCGTCGACGGAGAGGGGAATCCGGTGGGCGAGGGCGAATCCGGCGAACTGGTGATCGGCGGAGTCGGTTTGGCCCGCTACCTCGATCCGGTGAAGGACGCCGAGAAATACGCCCCGCTTCCGTCGGTCGGCTGGAACCGCGCCTACCGCAGCGGTGACCTGGTCCGCAACGACCGCGCCGGCTTGGTCTTCCTCGGCCGCGCCGACGACCAGATCAAACTGGGCGGCCGCCGCATCGAGCTCGGTGAGATCGACAACGCGCTGCAACACCTGCCCGGCGTGACCGGCGCCGCCGCAGCGATCCGAACCACCAAGGCGGGCAACAAGATCCTGGTCGGCTACCTGACCGGTACCGGAGCCGACTTCGACCTCTCCGCCGCCAGAGCTGTACTCGCAGAACAACTCCCGGCACCACTGGTGCCACGCCTCGCCGTGGTCCCCGAACTGCCCACCCGCACTTCGGGCAAGGTCGACCGCGACGCGCTGCCCTGGCCGCTGCCGAACGACACCGACACCTCGAGCCAGGATCTCACCGCCACCGAGCAATGGGTTGCCGGACTGTGGGATGCGATCCTCGGCGCCGAGGTCACCAGCCCCGATACCGATTTCTTCGACGTCGGCGGCGGCTCACTCGCGGCCGCACAGCTGGTCACCGCGCTGCGCGAACGCTATCCGCGCATCGCGGTCGCCGATCTCTACGACCATCCCCGCCTCGGCGCGCTCGCCGAATTGCTGGACGAGACCGCACCGACGGCCGCCACCGAAACGCGTGTCGTGCGTCCGACTCCGCTGCGCGCCCAATGGATCCAGGTGCTCGCGACCGTTCCGCTCTCGACCCTGACGGGCATGCAGTGGCTCACCTGGCTGGCGATCGTCGGGAATATCGCGGGCTGGTCCGGCTCGCTGCCGTGGTTGCCGCACCTGTCCTGGTGGTGGACCCTTGCCGCATTCCTGCTCTTCATCTCCCCACCCGGTCGCATGGTCATTTGTGCGACCGGGGCCCGCGTGCTGCTGCGCGGCATATCGCCCGGCAGTTACCCGCGCGGCGGATCGGTGCACCTGCGTCTGTGGGCCGCGGTCCGGTTGTCGGAGGCCAGTGGGGCCGAAAGCCTCTCCGGCGCACCATGGATGGTGCCCTTCGCACGCGCACTCGGCGCGAAGATCGGCAAAGGCGTCGACCTGCACACCCTGCCCCCGGTGACCGGAATGCTCGCACTCGGCGACGGCTGCAGCGTGGAACCCGAGGTCGACCTGTCCGGATACTGGATCGACGGTGATGTGGTGCGCATCGGACCGATCGTCATCGGTCCGGGCGCGGTGATCGGTGCGCGGTCGATCCTGCTGCCCGGCAGCAAGATCGGCAAGAATGCCGAGATCGCACCGGGCTCCGCGGTATCGGGCAAGGTCAAGGCAGAACAGGAGTGGGCGGGCTCGCCCGCGACGAAGGTCGGCAAGGCCCAGCACCGCTGGCCCGACCACGCCCCCGCACGGGCCGCGCACTGGATCGCGATCTTCGGCGTGACCTCGATGGCGCTGGCCGCCATGCCGATTCTCGGAGTCGGCGCCGGCGGCGCGTTCATCGCCTGGTTCATCCGCGACGCCCGCACCCTGGCAGGCGCGCTCGGCCGCGGCTTCGCGATCCTGCCCCTCGCCACGCTACTGAGCCTCATCGTGTACGCGGTGACAACGCTGGTCGCGGTGCGGCTGCTCAGCATCGGGCTCGTCGAAGGCCATCACCCCGTGCGCAGCCGCGTCGGCTGGCAGGCCTGGGCCACCGAGCGACTGCTGGATTCGGCGCGCAACTTCCTGTTCCCGCTGTATGCCAGCCTGCTCACCCCGGTGTGGCTGCGCCTGCTCGGCGCGAAGGTCGGCAAGAGCGTCGAGGCGTCGACGGTGCTGCTGCTGCCGAAATTCACTACCGTCGCCGACGGCGCTTTCCTCGCCGACGACACCATGATCGCCAGCTACGAACTCGGCGGCGGCTGGCTGCGCATCGGCGACGCGAAGATCGGCAAACGTGCGTTCCTCGGCAACTCCGGGATGACGGCGCCCGGACGGCGGGTGCCGAAAAACGGTCTTGTCGCGGTGCTTTCCGCCGCACCGTCCAAGTCCAAAGCAGGCTCCTCCTGGCTCGGTAGCCCACCCGTCCGGCTGCGCCGCGCCTCCGAGACCGGCGATGCCGAGCGCACCTTCCATCCGCCGCTGCGCCTCAAACTGGCCCGCGCCGTCGTCGAAACGTGCAGGCTATTCCCGGTGCTGGTGACCTTCGCCATCGGACTCGGCGTGCTGTTCACCCTGGCATGGACGGCGCAATCGGTCGGTTATCCGGCCGCCGCAGTGCTCAGCGGCCTGGTGCTGATGGCCGCGGGCGCGGTGGCCTGTGCGAGCGCGATCACCGCAAAGTGGTTGCTGGTCGGCCGCATTCGGGCCGAGGAACATCCGCTGTGGAGTTCGTTCGTGTGGCGCAACGAGGTGGCCGACACCTTCGTCGAAACCGTTGCCGCACCCTGGTTCGCGCGCGCCGCAACCGGCACGCCGGTGCTCAATCTCTGGCTGCGAGGACTCGGCGCGCGCATCGGCCGCGGGGTATGGTGCGAGTCCTACTGGCTACCGGAGGCGGACCTGGTGACTCTCGGCGATGGCGCAACCGTGGAGCGCGGCTGCGTGGTGCAGACCCACCTCTTCCACGATCGAATCATGGCCATGGACACCGTCACCCTCCGCGCGGGCGCCACCCTCGGCCCGCATTGCGTCGCACTGCCGGCCGCGACCATCGGCGACGGCGCGACGATCGGCCCTGCCTCGCTGGTCATGCGCGGTGACACGGTGCCGCCGTCCACCCGTTGGTGGGGCAATCCGATCGCACCGTGGTCGAGTCCGGCGCCGAGGCCGAGCGAGGCCGGGACAGCACGCTGATGCCGGGCAAGTTCTACGAAGAGCCCATCGACGAGTACCTGCCGCAGAACGGAAATCGCGGCTATCGGGTATCACGGTACGAGCTCGACCTCGCCTACAAGGTAGCCGGCAACCGGCTGGCAGGCCGCGCCGAGATCACCGCGGTGACCACCGCCATCCGGCCCCGGTTCGCGCTGGATCTTTCCCAGTCGCTCACCGTCTCCAAGGTGTTCGTGAATGGGGCCAAGCCCGCGAAATATGTGCACCAGCACGGCAAGCTGGTCGTCACGCCGCAGCATGGCATCCCGGCGGGTGGGGTGTTGTCGCTGGTCGTCCAGTACGGCGGGATTCCGAGACCGGTGCGCGGCCCGTGGGGCGAGGTGGGCTGGGAGGAACTGACCGAGGGTGCGCTGGTGGCCAGCCAGCCCAATGGCGCCGCGTCCTGGTTCCCCTGCGACGACCACCCGAGTTCCAAAGCCAGCTACCGGATTTCGATCACCACCGACACCCCCTACTACGCGCTGGCCAACGGCACCCTGATGCGCAAACAGACCAAGGCGAGTCAGACCACCTGGGTGTACGAACAGCCGGAGCCGATGTCGAGCTACCTGGCCACCATCCAGATCGGCCCGTACCAGAAACATCGGATCGGTTCCGCGCACAGCTCGGTGCCGATGCAGGCCATCGTGCCCGCCCGGCTGCGCGCCGCCTTCGACCACGATTTCGGCCGCCAGCCGCAGATGATGGACCTGTTCACCGAGCTTTTCGGCCCCTACCCCTTCGAGGGATACACGGTGGTCGTCACCGACGACGAGCTGGAAATCCCCATCGAGGCCCAGGGCATTTCGATCTTCGGCGCCAACCACTGCGACGGCAGGCGCGGCGCCGAACGGCTCGTCGCACACGAACTGGCGCACCAGTGGTTCGGCAACAGCCTCACCATCCGGCAGTGGCGCGACATTTGGCTGCACGAGGGCTTTGCCTGTTATGCCGAATGGATCTGGTCCGAGGCCGCAGGCGGGCCCACCGCCGACCAGCTGGCCCGGGCCGCCAGGCACAACCTGGCGCGGCTGCCGCAGGACATCACCGTCGGCGACCCCAGCCCGCAGCGCATGTTCGACGATCGGGTCTACAAGCGAGGCGCGCTCGCCCTGCACACATTGCGGCTGGAACTCGGCGACCGGTCGTTCTTCGATCTGCTCCGGGAATGGACCGTCCGCTACCGGCACGCCTCGGTCACCACCGAGGAATTCACCGACCTGGCAGGCCATTACAGCCTCGTCCCACTGCGCCCGCTCTGGGATGCCTGGCTGCTCAGCGAGCCGCTGCCGCAACTGCCGCCCCACAACGGTGTCTCGACCGGAGCCTGACTCCGGCTCGGCGGTGGTCTCAGAAAACGAGATATCGGATGGCCAGCTCTTCGATCAATGGGTCGTCTTCGGCGACGCCGTTCAACGCATCGAGATCTGCTTCCACCGCGATCTGCCGCGGATCGTCCTGCTCCGCGTCCGGAGTGCCGTCTTCGGCCAGCTGGCGCAGCAGCTTCGCGCGGATGCGGTCCTTCAAAGAGTCACGCATGATCGAAGCCTCCCCGGTTCGCGCAGAAAATCTCGCGGGTGCCACGTCGCGCGGCGCTCATACCGGCGTCAGCCAACTTCCCCATGGAGTGTTGCGCAGTACCGAGTACACCGCGAACAGACCGAATATCACCCACATCGTGCTGCGACCGATCCGCGGCAAGCGCATGCGCTGACCACGCCAGGCGCGCACCGCCCAATCACTCACCAGCAGGACGAAAGCGAGGACCAGCGGCACGGCGAGCACATTGCTGTGCAGCGAATCGATGAGGTGGCCGTCGGTGAGGTTGTGCATGGCGCGCAGCCCGCCGCAGCCCGGGCAGTAGTACCCCGTCAGCCCGTAGACGGGGCAAATCCCGTAGGAGCCCTCGCTGTGCGGATCCCGGAAGTGCAGGAGCACCGCGGCTCCGACACCAACACCTGCTACCAGCAGCGGCACCCCGAGGGCGCGCCACCCAGAGCGATTCGCACCCTCCGGGTCCGGGTGCGCCGCCGGGCCGGATGCTACGTGCGTGGTCTCCACAAGCACCAACGGTAACCGTGCCGGACCCGCCGCCGCCACCCGCTGAAATCCCGCTCGGCAAGGCGCTAGTGGGGTTGGGCGAAGCGCAAGCTGTTGCCCGGCGGGTCGACCAGCTCGAATCCCTGCCCGCCTGGTCCGTCCTCCGGGCAGCCCGGCTCGGCATAGCGGTAGCTCTTCGCGGCCAACCTCGCGTACAGCGCGTTGATGTCGTCCACCGCTGATCGAAGAACTTGTCCGCTCATGATCAAAGAACTCCGGCGTTTCCGCAGCTAGAGTACAATTTCTCGACGTGGATGCCGCTGGTGTTACCCGGCTCGACGGATTCGGGGTCAGTGCGGCTCGCAAGCTCGAATTCGGGCATGTGGGTCACTGGCAGGTACCTCCGGACAGTGACTACCCAGGCTCGGTCGCGGTGGAAATAGATCCCGGCGACGGTTCCTCCGTGGTGGTTTTCGTTCGGGCACCCAATCGGCGCGACATCCCCGGCGATTTCCATCCCGACGACCAGGTCTGCCTGGTCATGCCGGAGGCCATCGCCGCCCTCTACCCCATCAGCTGACCGGCCACCGCCACCGGATAACAGCGCTCCCCCAAGGTCTCGATAACCCCTACGGGTGACGATTCGGCGTCGTTCGGGGTATCGGGAAGAGCTCACGCGTGCCCGATGTTTCTTCTGGAAGAGGCCTTCGCCCGTCCGATATCGGGTATCCACGTGAATGGGCAAGGTTTACCGGAAGCGAGCGCTTGCACTAGCAAGCACCTTGCTTGCACGGTACTGTGTCGGCAGACACAAAGGAGTGCTCTAATGCTGGTGAAGTCGATGAGGACGCTGGCGGAGGCGCGAAATGGCGCCCTGACCGCCCCCTACCGTGCCGGACTGCGATCGCGTACCTACCGGACCACATCGTTGAACGCGCCCACCGTTCCACCCGAGGTCATCCCCGTTACCACCGTGGACGGCGCCCGCCTTCGAGTGCATGCCTACGGCCCCGCCGACGGCGAGGTGATCGTGCTGATCCACGGCTGGAGCTGCAGCATCGAGTACTGGAATCCCCAGATCAATGCCTTCGCCGACCGGTACCGCGTGGTCTGCTACGACCAGCGCGGCCATGGCGAGAGCCAACTCGGCACCGTCGACATCGGCGCGGAATCGCTGGCCGACGACCTGTCCACCGTCCTCGACGCCACCCTGCGCCGCGGTCAGCGCGCCGTGCTCGTCGGGCACAGCATGGGCGGAATGACGTTGCAGGCGTGGGCGGCTCGCTACCCCGAACAGGTGCAGCGCCGCGCGTCGGCCGTCGTACTGCTGAATACCACCTCGGGCAATGTCCGGGCCGACAGCCAGGTGCTTCCGTTACTCAACAGGCCGCTGACCATCGCGAACAAGCCCGTCACACTCTTCGGCTCCACCGTGCGTCTGCCCGACTTCGTTGCCGAAACAGTGCTGACCACACCGGTTCCGCTGCCCGGCGGCTGGCCGGCGAGCGCGATCTTCAAGGCGCGCGTGATGACCGAGGACGCCACCGACGACCAGGTGGACTTCGCCTTCGGCGTCGTCCGCTCCTGCCGCCCACTGACCCGCGGCCGCCACGCCGCGGCACTGGTCGATGTCCAACTCGGTGACGCCGCACAGCATCTGACCGTCCCGACCACCATCATCGCGGGCAGCAACGACCATCTGCTCCCCGAGAGCATGTCCCGTCCGATCGTCGAAACACTCTCCCGCACCGGCTATCTCGCCGACTACCAGATCTGGCCGACCGGCCACCTCGGGAACGTCGAAGCCACCGATCGCTTCAACACCGAACTCGAACACGTCATCCAGCGCGCGAACCCTACCGCTGTCGCAGGCTGACCCCCACTGTTCTCCTGGGCCGGCCAACGTCGCCCGGCCCAGGAGCAACACCCACGTTCCCGCGTATCAGTGCTCGCTCGAGCATACGAGGCGATCATCTCATCTCGCTTCACGCCCGAAGAAGTAACCAACGACAATTCCGGCCAGTCCCGACACCGGCGCCAGGTATTGCGTCAACTCCGGTGCTGGAAGACCTTTGAAAATGCCGAAAATAACCCCGCCGACGGTGCCGGCCACGAGCGTGGCGGCGAGTCCGGCACGGAAGCGAGCCTCCAGGATCTTGTTCCTTGCTTCCGCCTCTTCCTTCACGAGCTCGGTGCGCCTCGACTCCGCCTGCAGCTCATGGTCGCGCCGAGCCCGGTCGACAGCCTCTGTATCGGAGTACGCCGATGCCTGGTACTCGCGCTTCGCCGTGATGTAGGTCATCAACTGATCGAACGACATGGATTCGAGGCCCATTAGTCGTGAAGCACTGATGATGTCTTGGATCTCGACATGAGTGTCGAGCATCTCGTCATAGATGATCGAGCCTGAATCACCTTGCACAGGAACAGCCGAAGGGTCCTCGGCCATCTCACGTTCGGCGGTCATGGATCGAGTATCGCCCGCTACTCGGTCGCATGGTGTCCAGTCAGAAGTTCTCAAATCGCGGGATCGGCGCGGCGGTCGGCGGCACGCCGTCCGGCGTTGTCGCGGGTTGGCAGTCTCGTATCGGCCAACGTGCGCAACCGGTCGGCCAGGACGTTGGAGAGATGCCTCGCTCCGCCCGCGACTGAAGCTGGCGGAAATGGCGGCGGTCGCCGAACAGCACGTCCGCGGCGCGAGCAGCGTCCGGCGGTCACCGATCAGCTCGATCGCGCCGTTGATGGGGCGCCGGAGCGCGGCACGTCGGACATGAAACCTCCCGCATCGACCGCTTGCGCTTTACAAGCACCCCGGGCAAACTAGTTGCATATTGCAATCAGAGAGGGTGTATTGATGACACAGCTCGTGCGTGTCCATAACTTCAACGTCTCCAGCGACGGGTACGGCGCGGGAACCGGGCAAAGCCTCGAGCGTCCTTTCGGGCACGCCGACCACGAGGCTATGTTCTCGTGGGCCGGGGCGACAGCGAGTTGGGTCAACCGCACCGACCCCGGCGGGACACGCGGCCTCGACGACTACTGCACGCGCGAGTTCGCACGCAACATCGGGGCCGAGATCATGGGGCGCAACAAGTTCGGACCGCAGCGCGGCCCGTGGGAGAATTACGAATGGCAGGGCTGGTGGGGCGAGGAACCGCCGTTCCGCACACCAGTATTCGTTCTCACCCATCATGAACGACCCTCGTTCACCTTGGGAGAAACAACGTTTCATTTCCTGAACGCATCGCCGCAGGACGCCTTGAAGCAGGCGAAGGCGGCCGCCGACGGGAAGGACGTGCGGATCGGCGGCGGGGTCGCCACGGTGCGTGCATTCCTGGACGCCGACCTCATCGACACCATGCACTTCGCTGTCGCGCCCGTCGAACTCGCCCACGGCGAACAACTCTGGGACAGTCCCGATCACCTGCAGGACCGCTTCCACCTGGAGAAGATCCCGAGCCCGAGCGGCGTTGTCCACCACTTCTTCTGGCGCCGCTGAACCGGCTGACCACCTGGACCGGGGCTCGGCCGAGCCCCGGTCCAGCCGCCGGTCTCGAGTAGCCGTATACCGCGCCGACCTCAACTGGCCACGGCGCGGTGGTCGACTGGCTAGATCACGAGGCAAGAACTTCCCGCGTTGATCCCGGTACCGACCGTAAGGACGACAGTTTTGGCATCCCCGTTCTGATTGACCAGGATGGTGTGCGTCCCAGCCGTCGCCGGAGCCCATCTGGCCACGTGCGTCTTCGGGGTCGGACTCCCCTCCGTCGCGGCGAACAAGACACCGTTGTCATAGAACTCCATACCCACACCCGTGGCGCCGTTCGCGACCACCTCGTAGCTACAGCCCGTCCCGAACCCATTGCTGAGCCCACCCCCCGCGATCATGACTTGAACCCCGATCTCGGCCGACGCCTGCGGCGCGTTCAAGGCCAAACCAGCCGCGGCCAACGCGATCGCGACCGAAACAGAGTTCCGAAGACTTCTCATCGAGTATTGACTCCTCAGGTTGCACCAGTGAATTCCAACCATACTGTCAGACAACAACTCCCGGCTCGCTGGCCGACGCCGCTATTACTCGACACCACGCCCTGCGGCCAGACGTCCTGGTCAGAATGGAGCGGAGGCAAGTATTTCTCGTGATCCGCGGCGCGGCCATCGGCGCGTCAGGCGTGCCTCACCACATGTAGTCGCGCCAAACGGCACGGTCACCCGAGACTTCCACTGCTCGCTGTGCCAGTCGTCATCATCGACATCGGCGAACTCCAGACAGACCCAGGTATTCAGGTCACCGCTGTAACAAATGATGTCCCCAAGCTGCCAACACTGACAGGGCAGGGTGTCCAGAGCTTCCACATCCGGCCGGTAGAAACCGGTATGCATACACCGGAACCAGCGGCGGCACGCCCTGTAGCCGCTGCCGCGCTCGAGCCACGGAATCAACGGGGTCGGCCAGCGCCTACGCAGGCCCTCGACGAAGCCTGACTGTCGTCAAAGGGTTCGTGGATGAAGAAAAGGTGGAGCCGCCTGGGGGAATCGAACCCCCGACCTTTTCATTACGAGTGAAGCGCTCTACCGACTGAGCTAAGGCGGCGTGCCTTTCGGCGTCGCGAGTCTATCGCCTCGGTGGCCGGATCGCGAAAACGGGTGGTCATCGTCGTTACGACGGCGGGACCAAATGGCCGGATATCGTCATGCGGATTGGGCGGACATGAGGGTGGCGACCATGGCGGCCAGGGCGAAGCGGGGCTTGACGTTGAGGTCGAGGGCCTCGCGGCAGGCGAGGACGGCCTCGATCGAGCGGAGCAGGCCCTCGGGGCGGACGCGGTCGGCGAGATCGTGAATCTGGTCGGAGATGTCCGGGTGGGTTAGTGCGACACCGGAACCGTTGCGCGCGGCGCCGAAGCGGACCGCGAGCGCGTCGCGGTATACGCCGGCGACGTCGATCAGGGCGCGGTCGAGTGCGTCGCGGCCGGTTCGGGTGGCGCGGGACTTCTGCCTGCGCTCCAGATCCTTCAACACTCCGGCCGAGCCGCGGGTCGCTCCTGCCGCGCCCTTGCCGGTGCCACCCGCACCGAGCGCAGTCGCGAGTTCCTCCCGTTCGCGTTCGTCGCGGGTTGCGCTCATCTGCTTGGCCTCGTCGTCGGCGGACTTCACCAACTCGTCGGCCGCCGCGTACGCCGCGCCCGGCCGCGCCACCGCGGACACCAAGGCCAACGCGCGCTGTCGACGCCCGCGCGCCTGCTCGTCGGTGGCAAGACGCCGCGCCCGACCGACGTGCCCGCCGCTGATCGAGGCCGCCCAGGTGGCCGTCTTCGCGTCGAGCTTGTCACGGTCCTGCAGGACCTGCGCGATGGCGGGCACCGACGGCGTCACCAGATGTACATGCCTGCACCTGGAGCGCAGCGTCACCGAGATGTCCTCGGGGTCCACCGATGGCGCGCAGAGCAGGAAGACCGTGCGGTCCGGCGGCTCTTCGACAACCTTGAGCAGCACATTGCCCGCCGCCTCGGTCAGCCGGTCCGCATCTTCGATGACCACCACCTGCCAGCGGCCGGTACTCGGCCGCCGCGACGCGATCTGCACGATCTCGCGCATTTCCTTGGTGCTGATACTCAGTCCTTCGGGGATCACCCGACGCACATCACCGTGGGTCCCCGCCATCGTCGTCGTGCACGCGTGGCAGCGCCCACACCCTGGCGTGCCCTCGTCGGTGCACTGCAATGCGGCCGCAAAGCACAGCGCCGCAACGGATCTACCCGATCCTGGCGGCCCGGTGAACAGCCAGGAGTGCGTCATCGCGCCGGAAATACTGCCCCCGCGGGCATCGATAGCGGCAGCAGTCAGTTCGGACTCGACCACATCCTGGCCGACCAGCCGATCGAAGACACCCGCCACGCGGTACACCCTAGCTGTCCCCACCGACACCGTTATCCGCGCCGCCCACGGCGGCCTACCACCACCCAGCGTTGCGATCCGCTGCGGCATGCCACCAGGGGGTCGGTACGGTCGCCTGCGCCGCCTCCCCGGAGACGTAGATCATGACCGAACCACGCCAACGGCCGTCCCGGCCCTTTCCGCAGGCCACGTCGAAGCGAATTTCGTTGTCGAAGAAGGGCATCCAGTGGATGCCTCGCTCACGCAGTCAAGCGCGGATGGCCGACCTCGGATGCGGGCGGCCAGGAAGATTCTGGTAGCCCTCGATGACGATCCATTCAGGGAATTCCGTGCTCACGACATCCATGTTGCCCCGGCCGTGCGGAATCAGGCCCGCTGATACGTGGTGTTCGCGCCGTCGAGCGCCTCGCGGATGATGTCGGCATGCCCGCTGTGGTGGGTGATCTCGCGCAGGATGTGCAGCACCGTGAAACGCACCGTCCACCACACCCGGTCGGGTGTCCACGGGGTGGTCGGGGTGGGGATAGAGGTGTCCAGGCTCGCTTCGGCGCGGATCAGGTTCGCGATTCCCGCTGCCACCGCATCCCATTCGGCGAGCAAACCCGCCACCGTTTCCTCGGGGCCCATCGCATATTCGCCGTCGAACTTCGAGACGTCGAGTTCGGCGGTCTCGTCGCGTTCCTCGATGACCGTCGCCCAGTGCCGCTCGCAGCTGACCAGATGGTGCAGCAACCCACCAAGGGTCAACTCGCTGGCCGTAGTGCGCTGCCTTGCCTGGTCTTCGTCGATGCCCCGCAGCGTGATCCGGAACAGCTCGCGCTGACCGGCCAGTGCGGCGATGAGATCCTCACGTTCCTGTTCGGCTGTCATCGGGGTCCTTTCGCATCAACGATTCGCACGCTACGACACCACATCCGAGCCCTCGGCGCCCGGATGATCGGGCGCCGAGGTGTGCTCAGGACTTCTTGGCGGTGGTCTTCGCAGCGGCCTTCTTCGCGACGGTCTTCGTGGCGGTGGTCTTCTTGGCCGCGGTGGTCTTCTTGGCCGCGGTCTTCTTGGCAGGCGCCTTCTTGGCCGCGGCCTTCTTCTTCACCGGCCCGCGGGCCCGCCGATCGGCAAGCAGTTCCGAGGCCCGCTCGTCGGTGATCGACTCGACCTCATCGCCCTTGCGCAGGCTGGCGTTGGTCTCACCGTCGGTGACATACGGGCCGAACCGCCCGTCCTTGATCACCATCGGCTTACCGGTGGCCGCGTCATTGCCGAGCTCGCGCAGCGACGCCGCGCTTGCGGCCTGCCTGCCACGTCGCTTGGGCTCGGCGTAGATCCGCAACGCCTCCTCGAGCGACACCGTGAACAGCTGATCCTCATTCTCGAGCGAACGAGAATCAGTGCCCTTCTTCAGATATGGGCCATAGCGCCCGTTCTGCGCGGTGATTTCCTCGTTGTTGGCAGGGTCGACACCGACAACGCGCGGCAGCGACAACAGTTTCAGCGCGTCGTCGAGGGTGATCGTGGCCAGATCCATTGTCTTGAACAATGATCCGGTTCGAGGCTTCGGCGCCGCCGCTTTCTTCGCGGTCTTCTTCGCGGGCGTCTCCTCGGCGGGTGGCTCCGGCAACACCTCCGTGACGTACGGACCGAAACGGCCTTCCTTGGCGACGATTTCGTGTCCGGTCACCGGATCGGTGCCGAGCGAACGCCCCTCCTGCGGGGTGGAGAACAGCTTCTCGGCAACCTCGGGGGTCAGCTCGTCCGGCGGCAGATCGTCGGGCAGGTTGGCCCGCTGCGAAATCGAATCGCCCTCGGGGTCATCGGGATTGGTGACCATCCGCTCCAGGTACGGCCCGAACCGGCCGACCCGGACGACGACATCGCGGCCGTCCTCGTCGACGAAGAGCTTGATCGAGTTGACCTCGCGGGCGTCGATCTCGTCGAGGCGCTCTCCGACCATCTTCTTCAGTCCGCCGGAACGAGCGACCGAACCCTCGACACCGTGATCTCCGCCGAAGTAGAAGCCGGACAACCAGTTTCCGCGCTGCTCGCGCCCACCGGCGATGGCATCGAGGTCGTCTTCCATGCCTGCGGTGAAGTCGAAGTCGACCAGTCTGCCGAAATACGACTCCAGCAGGCCGATCACCGCGAACGCCACCCACGACGGCACCAGCGCGCTACCGCGCTTGTAGACATAGCCGCGGTCCAGAATCGTCTTGATGATCGACGAATAGGTCGACGGACGTCCGATGCCGAGCTCTTCGAGCGTCTTGATCAGCGATGCTTCGGTGTATCTCGCGGGCGGATTGGTGCTGTGCCCATCGGGATTCAGCTCCACCGCGGTGACGCTCTGGCCCTCGTCGAGGGCAGGCAGCCTGGACTCGGCATCGTCGGACTGACCGCCCGCCTCTTCGTCCACGCTCTCGACGTAGGCCTTCAGGAAGCCGGGGAAGGTAATGGTGCGACCCGAGGCCGAGAACACGCATTCCTCGCCACTGCTCGCGACGCCGGTGATCCGCAGCGTGAGCGTGGTGCCCCTGGCGTCGGCCATCTGCGAGGCGACGGTGCGCTGCCAGATCAGCTCGTAGAGCCGGAACTCGTCATTGTCCAGTCGCGCGTGCAGCTGGCCGGGGGTGGCGAAGGTGTCGCCGGACGGGCGGATCGCCTCGTGTGCTTCCTGTGCGTTCTTCACCTTGCGGGTGTACTGACGCGGTGTCGGGTGCACGTACTCCGCGCCGTAGAGCTGGGTCGCCTGCGACCTGGCCGCAGCGATCGCCGACTCCGACAGGGTGGTCGAGTCGGTACGCATGTAGGTGATGTAGCCGTTTTCGTACAACCGCTGCGCGACCCGCATGGTCCGATCGGAGGTGAACCGCAGCTTGCGGCCCGCCTCCTGCTGCAACGTCGAGGTCATGAACGGCGGATACGGCTTACGGGTGTAGGGCTTGGCCTCCGCGGAAGACACCACCATGTCGGCGCCGTCGAGGGCCGCGGCGAGCCGCCGCGCGTGCGCCTCGTCCAGAACGACGACGCCGTTGCCCTTGAGCTGCCCGTCCGGACCGAAATCCCGGCCGCTGGCCACTCGGGCTCCCGCGACGTTGACCAGCCGCGCCCCGAAAGTCCGCGGGTTGGTGGCATCACCGTTTTCCCCGCCTGCATCGAGCTTCGCCGCGATGTCCCAGTACTCGGCGGAGCGGAATGCCATCCGCTCACGTTCGCGCTGCACGATCACCCTGGTGGCGACCGACTGCACCCGGCCTGCCGACAACCGCGGCATGACCTTCTTCCACAGCACCGGGCTGACCTCGTAGCCGTACAAACGGTCGAGGATGCGGCGGGTCTCCTGCGCGTCGACGAGGTCGTTGTCGAGGTCTCTGGTGTCGGCCGCGGCGGCGAGAATGGCGGGCTCGGTGATCTCATGGAACACCATGCGCCGAACCGGGACCTTCGGCTTGAGGGTCTCCAGCAGATGCCAGGCGATGGCCTCGCCCTCGCGGTCGGGGTCGGTGGCCAGATAGAGCTCGTCGGCATCCTGCAGCAGGCTCTTGAGCTCGGATACCTTGGCCTTCTTATCCGGGCTCACCACATAGATCGGCTCGAAGTCGTTGTCGACGTCGACGCCGAGACGGGCCCAGGACTGTCCCTTGTACTTGGCAGGGACGTCTGCCGCACCGCGTGGAAGGTCTCGGATATGACCGACCGAGGCTTCGACCGTGTAATTGCGGCCCAGGTAGGGCGCAATTTTGCGGGCCTTGGTCGGGGACTCGACGATCACGAGACGACGCAGGGGACGGCCCTGGTCGGCTGCACCGCGGTCTCGTGTTGCCACCGGCGAATACACCTTTCCTGTCGACCCGCGCGACGCTGTTCATGCACTGCGCGGCTGGGGCAAGCGGCGGCGACAGCCTTCTAGCGCCACCAGACACGTTTATACCTTGACGCTGTGTGTGGTCGGGTGCTTGCGACCCGAACCACAGAGCGTACGCGCGTCATTGCCGACCAGTATGCCCTGTTTTTTAGCGGCACCTACCGCGCGGCGTGTTCGCGGCCTGGCGTTTCGACTGTCGCCACCAGGGCTCCGACGTGCGCCGATCGGGTCGACAGGCCGAATGGCATTGGCGCGCTTGGGTTGTGCGCGTGTCCGTTGTATCTGCCCCAGATATAGCTCGTCCCTCACCTCCGTTGCCGGTGGTGAGGGACGCGCTGTGGATCGTTGCGTGCTCAGCTGAGCGCGCGAACTCCGGTGGCCTGCGGGCCCTTGGTGCCCTGGCCAACCTCGAACTCGACCTTCTGGTTTTCCTCGAGGGTACGGAAGCCGGACCCCTGGATCTCCGAGTAGTGGACGAAGACGTCAGCGGAGCCGTCCTCGGGCGCGATGAAGCCGAACCCCTTCTCCGCGTTGAACCACTTCACAGTTCCCTGTGCCATTCTGTTCCTTCTCTTTTCTTACCGGAACGGTGGACAAGTAGGTTCGCCCACCGGGTCCGTTCCGATCGTTGTACTGTTGGTTCCCCCTGCAGGAAAGCACCAAGCACACCGTTCGCAACATCGATCCTGCTGACGGTTTGGACTTTGGATCCGTCCCTCGAACACAGAAGCTTGCGACCAGGAACCAGTGAACCATGTCTCCGAGCAATTCAACAGTCGAGTTACCGACAATTTGCAAAAAAGTTGATCTTGCGAATGCGCAGGTGAGGGACACAATGCTGGAATCTAGACTTGAGGTTCGTTTGCTTCCTGATAACCGAGTGAGCGTCTGGCAATCCGGCTGTGACCCAGGTCGCTATTGGGTATCGAAATGGCAGGTGAAGCTTCCAAAGCGCACACGTTTCACACTTTCTGTGCGTGTCGCGATGCCCGAGTCATGAATCCGACCGAACCGACAACCCGGTTGCGTGCCAGCAACCATCTCGGCTACGGGCGATCGTTGCTGAATCGTGTCCTGAGTGGAGTCCCCGGCGGCGACCCTCGGCTGACGCACGTCGTCGAGCTGCCCGCCCGGGCGGCGGCCACCACCAACTGGCCCGATTGGGCGGCGCCCGAGGTGGTCGAGGCGTTCCGCGCCACCGGCATCGCGGCGCCGTGGACGCACCAGACCAGGACCGCCGACCTGGCGGCGGGCGGCACGCACGTCGTGGTCAGCACCGGTACAGCATCCGGTAAATCGCTGGGATACCAGCTGCCCGTCCTGACGGCGCTGGGCGAGGACCCACGGGCCACCGCCCTTTATCTCGCTCCGACCAAGGCACTGGGCGCTGATCAACTGCGTGCGGTGAACGATCTGACGCACCAAGGCGCGCTCCGGGATATTCATCCGGCCGGCTACGACGGCGATACCCCGGCCGAGATCCGGCAGTGGGTGCGGGCGAACGGCCGCTGGATTTTCACCAATCCCGACATGCTGCACATCGGCATCCTGCGCTCGCACCAGCGCTGGGCCAGGGTGCTGCGCAGGCTGCGCTATGTGGTGGTGGACGAATGCCACGCCTATCGAGGCGTCTTCGGCTCGCACGTCGCGCTGGTGCTGCGTAGGTTGCAGCGAATCGCCGCGCACTACGGCGCGGACCCGATATTCGTGCTGTGCTCGGCCACGACGGCAGAACCCGCGGCCGCCGCATCCCGGCTGATCGGCGCGCCTTGCGTCGCGGTGACCGAGGACGGCTCGCCACAGGGACCGCGCACTGTCGCACTGTGGGAGCCACCCCTGCTCACCGCGGTGACCGGTGAAAATGGCGCTCCCATTCGCCGTTCGGCCACCTCGGAGGCGGCCAGGATCATGGCAGATCTGGTGGTCGAAGGCGCTCGAACCTTGACCTTCGTCCGGTCCCGCCGGGCGGCCGAACTGACCGCCATGGAGACACGCAGGCTGCTGGCCGAGACCGATCCGAGTCTCGCCGAGCGGGTGGCCGCCTATCGCGGGGGCTATTTGGCGGAGGACCGGCGGGACCTGGAGACCGCGCTGTCCACCGGGGCATTACTCGGCGCGGCCACCACGAATGCGCTCGAGCTCGGCGTCGACATCGCAGGGCTCGATGCCGTGGTGATCTCCGGGTTCCCCGGCACCGTCGCCTCGTTCTGGCAGCAGGCCGGTCGCGCGGGACGCCGCACGCAAGGCTCCCTGGTCCTGCTCGTGGCCAGGGACGATCCACTCGATACCTTCCTCGTGCACCACCCGGAGGCCCTGCTGGACAAGCCGGTCGAGGCCACCATCACCGACCCGCACAACCCCTACGTGCTCGGCCCACAACTGCTGTGCGCGGCATTGGAACTTCCGCTCACCGATGCCGAAGTCGATACACTCGACGCCCGCGAATTGCTTACCGACCTCACAGGTCAGGGGCTGATTCGGCGCCGGGTTATCGCCGGGGCGAGGGGGGGCGCACGCTGGTATGTCACCGCGGAAACCCAGCCGCACGACGCGGTCGACGTGCGCGGTGGCATCGGCACGCCGGTCGCCATCGTCGACGGCGAGACCGGCAGGCTGCTCGGCACGGCCGACGCCGGACGCGCCACTGCCACGCTGCACGAAGGCGCGGTTCACCTGCATCAAGGCGATACCTACGTCGTCGACGAGCTGGACCTGGACGAGGGTGTCGCGTTCGTGCACGCCGCCGATCCCGGCTGGACCACCAGCGCCAGGTCGGTTACCTCCATCGTGGTCGACGCGACGACGGCACAGCATCGCCACGGCCGCGTGACCACCGCATTGACGCAGGTGCGGGTGACCAGCCAGGTCATCGGCTATCTACGCACGCTGCTCAGCGGTGAAGTACTCGACCTGGTCGAGCTGGATCTGCCCGCCCAGACCCTGTCCACCCACGCGGTGCTCTACACCGTGACACCCGAGCTGCTTGCCCTTGCCGGCATCGACCCGCAGCGGGCCCCAGGCGCGCTGCATGCCGCCGAACACGCGGCAATCGGCCTATTACCGCTGGTGGCGACCTGCGACCGCTGGGATATCGGCGGCGTGTCCACCGCCGAACACCCGGATACAGGTCTGCCGACCGTGTTCGTCTACGACGGACAGCCTGGTGGTGCAGGCTTCGCCGAGCGCGGTTTCGCGCAGCTGCGGCGCTGGCTGTCGGCGACTCTCGCGGTGATCGAATCCTGTGCGTGCGCGGCGGGCTGCCCGTCCTGCGTGCAGTCGCCAAAGTGCGGCAACGGCAACCACCCGCTGGACAAGGCGGCCGCAGGGCGTCTGCTCGCAGCCGTCCTTACCGAATTGAACGCTGCCCCCTGAGCGTCCCGCCCCAGGTCGAGCCGCCGAGCTCGATCCGTGACCGTGCCGACCCCGCTGCGTGACCCGACGTCCGATGGCCGGAGGATCACCAGCACGAACCGGCGGGCGGGCACGGTCGCGCCGGGCCCGGCACGCGGTCGAATAAAAAGGAATAGATTCATGTTAACTGGAGTATTGCCACAGACTTTCCGTCTCGACATGCGCATTTATTCATTGCTTTGTCCGGCTGCTCGCGGGAATTGATGTGCGACCGCAATTATTCGATCATTCCAATTACCGAATTGCACGGCCTCGCGCCTACCACTTCGAGTGTGGGTACGCGCGGGTCACACTCCATCTTCGACAGGACCCGCACGAGCGACTGCTCGAACAGTCCAGTTTCCATACAGACCTATTGGTACATTCCGCACGACAGTGACGGTCACATCCCACTGCGTGACTTCACACTCGTGAATCCGCACTCGCATGCGCCGCGCGATCTCCAATGCCTGCGCACATCCCGCCTCCGCCCCTTGCTCCAACGCACCGGCCGCAGCCAATGCCGCGAGATCCGCGGCGGCCTGCGCGCGATGCCGACTCACCACCACAACACCGACCTGACCGACCAGCAGCGTCGCCCCGATCAGCCCCACCAGCGCCAGGCAGGCCAACACCGTCGCGCCGCCTTGCTCCGCCCGCCGCCTGTTCAGCACCTGACCATCCGAGAGCAGACCGTTCGCCGTCCCGTACCGCACTGCACGCAGCCACTGTGCGGCCGAACACACAGTGCCCCTGGCCGGCTGTTCGATCACCGCGCGACTCCCGGCTCGCGTACCGCGACAGCGTCCGCGCGCAGCACCAACAGCGGCAACAGCGGAGAACGGGCGGAAACGACCGCGATGACGCGGTCACCCTCGCTGCGCACCGTGATATCGGCGGTGGGCGGAGCAACCCGCTCGGCCGCCGACACCGCGTTCGACTGGTCACCCCTGGCCGCCAGCCGCGCCGCCTCGCGAGCGGCATCGACACAGCGCACCTGTGCCGATGCCGCGAGAATCGCACCGAGACACAGCACCACGGCAACGACGACCGCGGCCAACGCGATGGCAGCCTCGACCGTCACCGAACCCTGCTCGTCACCGAGAACCATTGCACCGCAGTGTGTTATCGGACTCGCTACACCGCGGTGTTGAGCGCCCGATCGATGATCTTCGTCAAGGCATTCACGATGCTGTCGCCGGTCACCACCCCATACAGGACGGCCCCGAAGGCAGCTGCCGCGATCGTCCCGATCGCATACTCCGCGGTACTCATGCCCTCGTCCGCGACGACCGCGTGCACCAGTCGCGATCTCAGCTCCATATATACGACGCCCAGTCGATGCAGCGCCTGGTCCGTCATCCGCTCGATTCGCACCGTCTTCCCCTCTCACTCCGGCCCGCGCGGCCGATCCGCGCGGGCAAGCCCTCCCCGGCGTGGCAGCATGCTCGGCCACGATCGCGCCTCGCCGACCTGCCGTAACGTCGGTCCGGTGTCCTGGTTGCGTGATTCGCGCGCTCACAGCAGCCCGCCCTCGAGGACTCGGCCCGCGAGACCGATCACCACCGGCACGATGCCCAGGCAGATGAACGCGGGCAGAAAACACAGTCCGAGTGGGCCACTGATCATCACTCCGGCCCGCTCGGCGCGTGCCGCCGCCATGTCCTCGACCGCGCCACGGTGCTGTTCGGCCAGCTCGCCGATGGCCACCGCCAGCGACGCTCCCGACCGCGCCGAACGCCGCGCCATCCGTGCGAGCGACTCGACCTCGGCCGCTCCCGGCCTGCCCACAGCGTCTGCGGCCGCTCGCTCCCATGCTGTCGCCGCGTCCGCCCCGAGCGCCAGCAGATCGGCGGCTCGGACCAGCGCAGCACCGAGCACCGCCGGCGCGCCCGGCGCCACCACCCGCGCCGCACCCGCCATCGGCAGCCCCGCCCGCAGGCATGCGGCGAGCAGATCGAACACCGAAGCGACCGCAAGCGGATCATCGCTACCCCTGCGCCCCGGCACCCTGACCAGTGGTTCCGAACCACCGCCGCGCAGCGACCGTAGTCGCCGGGTCACCGCCACCCGCCCAGGCAACACCACGAGCGCTAGCGCCGGCAGCAACACCACCCCACCGGAAATCCCCATCACTCCCCCTCCCTTCATTCGACTGCCGCCGCGCCCGGCAATCGAGCTGTACCGCGCTTGTCGAGCCGATCCTTCGCACGATCACCGACCCTGGCGAGCCGCCATTCCGGCGGCCGCCCGCGCAGCGGTGACTCGGCTGACCTGCCACCGCAAGCTCGACCACAAGTCGTTTCATGCCAGCACCTTTCGAGTGATCGCATCCGTCCACAGCAGGCCCGCGCACGCGAGGCCGGTGCCGAGCGGAAGCAGGACGGCGCCTGCGGCGGAGGCGAACAGGATGTTCAGCGGTGCGGCGCCCATCAGTTGGCCGAGGGCGAGGCCGAGCAAAGGGAGGCAGGCCAGGACAGCGGCGGTGGCGCGGGCACCTGCCAGTGCGGCCGCGGTTCGGCCACGAAAACGGATGCGACCCTGGAGATCTGCACGCGCCGCGGACAGTAGTTCGGCGAGGGCGAGGCCGTGGTGTTCGGCGACCCGCCAGGCGTCGGCTATCCCGGCCAGCTCGGGGGCCACCACGGAGTCCGGGTGGCGCAGACCGTCAGCGCCCGAACCGCCCAGTCGGCTGCGGGCCGCGCTGACGGCGAATGCACGCGCCGCCGCGCCGCCGGATTCGTGTGCCGCGACCGCGGCGGCCGCGCTCGGGTGCGCACCTACCCGCAGCTCCCCGATGACGGCTTCGACCGCGTCGAGCAGGTACGCGCATTCGACATTGTGTAAGCGATCGTGCCGAGCACGACGAAGCCGGATACCAACTGTGCCCGTCACCAGCGCCGCAGCGATCAGCGGGCCGAGTCCGGCGACAGCTGTCGCGGCGATGCCGATCCCGATACCTACGCTGAACAGGCTGCTGCGCTGTGGTTTCCGCGTGACGCCGGAGGGAACGAACAGGTCGATGAAGCGGCGACGTGCCCTCGGCGCCGGAGCGCTCAACAGCGCAAGTACCAGACACGTCAGTGCCACGATCATCGGTCGAGCCGTTCGTCGAGGAGGTCGGCCAGTTCGGTAGCAGCCACAGCCGGGCCGTGGTCGGCTCGCCAGGCCGCCGCGATGCGGACATGTCCGGAGTCGTCGCGCCGGACGACACCGATTTCGCGCAGTCCGCGAGAACCATCCGCCCTTCGATGCACGTGCATCACCACCTGCACCGCGGCGGCGAGCTGACTGTGCAGTGCAGCCCGGTCCATACCTCCCAGTGCCGCAAGGGCTTCCAGGCGCGCGGGAACCTCCTGGGGCGAGTTCGCATGCACGGTCCCGGCTCCCCCGTCATGTCCCGTGTTGAGCGCGGTGAGCAGGTCGACCACCTCCGCGCCGCGCACCTCACCGACCACGATCCGGTCCGGTCGCATCCGCAGTGCCTGGCGTACCAGGTCGCGCACCGTCACCTCGCCGACGCCTTCGACATTCGCGGTGCGCGCGACCAGCCGTACGACATGGGGATGCGGGGGCGCGAGCTCCGCCGCGTCCTCCACACAGATGATTCGTTCCTCGGGCCCGACCTCGGCCAGCAGGCTGGACAACAAGGTGGTCTTCCCCGCGCCGGTGCCGCCGACGACCAGGAAGGCAAGCCGGGCTCGAATGATCCGCTCCAACAGCAGTTTCGCCTCCGGCGCCACCGCGCCGGAGGCCGCGAGCGCATCCAGCCCCTGTGTGGCGGGACGCAGCACGCGCAGTGAAACACAGGTACCGCCGTGCGCCACCGGCGCCAAGACCGCATGAAGCCGGACACCGAAGGAATCTCCCAGCGCTCCTTCCCTTCCCGAAAGTCTGCCGTCGACCCACGGCAGCGCATCGTCGAGCCGCCGCCCTGCCGAAAGGGCAAGCCGCTGCGCCAGCCTGCGCACGGCGGCCTCATCCGGAAACGTGACCGACGTCTTTCGCAACCCGTGACCCCGGTCGATCCAGACGGCATCCGGCGCGGTGACCAGAACGTCAGCGACCTGCGGATCTTGCAGCAGCGGCTCCAGTACCCCGGCACCGGTCATCTCCGTCTGCAACAACCGGAGTGCGCGCAGCAGATCCGTGTCACCGAGGACCCCGCCTGCCTCGGCCCGAATAGCGGCTGCCACCTGCGCCGGATCCGGGTCCCCCGGCCCGCCCGCAAGGCGATCCCGCACCCGATCCAGCAGCTCGGACGTCACCAAGGCGCTCATCGCAGGCCTCGCCCTGCGGGGGCGCTCAGCACCGACAGCACCGCGTCTGCCGCGTCGCGGAGGGGGCCCCGGCGACGGACGGTCAGGCCACCGCGTTCGAGGCGGGCGGCGAGGCCCGCTTGGGCTCGGACAGCGGCGAGCAGCGGCAGGTCGAGTACCTCCGCAACCTCGTTTCCGCGTAGCCCGCCGGGTGCTGGGCCACGTACTACCAAGCCCTGGTTGGGGTTTCGTCTGCCGATGTAGGCGGCGACGGATGCTGCCGCGGCCATCGCGCGCAGCCTGGCCGGAACAACCAGCACCACGAGGTCCGCCGAGTCGAGCATTTGGTCGGCGTGCGGGCCGCGCTCGCCGGATATGTCGCAAACCACCAAATCGCCTGCGGCACGGCCTGCTTCGACGACAGCGTGCACCGCGGTGGGGCCGATCTCGCTCGGCAAGCGTCCGGCACCACCGCGTCCACAGGACAGCACGGCGAGCCCGGGGGCCGCTGCGGGCAGTGCATTGTGCAGTGCCGACGCAGACACCCGGCCATCCTCGATCACCAGATCGGGCCAGCGCAGCCCTGCGGTCATCTCGATGCCGAGTAGCAGGTCGAGGCCGCCGCCGAGCGGTGCGCCATCGACGAGCACGGTGTCTCGCCGGAACCGTTCGGCAGCGGCGCGCAGAGCGGTGGCCGCGGCGAGAACGGATGCGCCCGCACCGCCGCCGGCCCCGGCAATCGCGACGACCACACCGTCCCCCATCCGATTTTCACCGTACTCAGCAAACTTCTCGATAAGCCCGACAGCGGCGCCGGGAAGCGCGATCACCCGCTCGGCTCCGACCGCTGCGGCGGCCTGCCAATCGCACAGGTCCGGCTCGCCGTCGGTCACCAGAACGACCCCGACACGCCGCAGATATCCGACCGCCGCGCACTCCCCCGCCATGGCTGTGTCGAGGATCACCAGCGGGGCACCGGTCCAGGCGTGCCTGCCCATCGGCAGCTCGCGTTCGTCGAGCCCGCGTTCCGCAGCGGCCGCGACACGCCGCACTTCGTCCCGAAGGCGGGTATCGCTGATGAGCACGAGTGCCGGCGGCGTCGTGACCGGCGGCGCAGCTTCGAAATCCATGCAGGTCAGCGTGGTCGAAGCCGAAGCAGTGCAATAGAGGCAATATGCCGAATGTGGATAACTCTGGGGATGTGGATAGATCCGGAGTGAGAGAGAGAAGTCGAACCGTCCCCTGAATAGAGGACGGCCCCAGCCGGGGGGGGAGGAGGCTGGGGCCGTCGGGTTCAGCCCCGGGGGGTCGGGCTGAACGCGCCTGGACCATGTCCAGGTGCCAGCAATACTACACCCAAGCCCCGGCCACAACGCAAGTCTGTCGTCGGAGAACTTTATGGCTGTCACCGGCCCGGCGTCTCCAGGGCAAACCCACCGCGAGGCCTCGGAACACGACCCGCTACCCGCCCGAATTCGTCTCCAAAACGCGCTCGACAGAACCGGTTTGCAGTCCGAAGTCACCGCCCGAAGTGACACAGCCGGACGCAGTCCGTCCGTCGCCTGCGCTTGACGGAGCGGAGGCGCAGTCACCGCCTATTCTGAACGGGTGACTGCCGAGGGTGAACGAACCGGGCTTCCGGACCAACAAACCACCGGCGGCGGACGTGTCGCTGCCTTCTTCGATCTCGACAAGACAGTGATCGCGAAATCGAGCACGTTCGTGTTCAGCAAGCCGTTCTATGCACAGGGTCTGTTGAACCGCCGCGCGGTGCTCGAGAGCAGCTACGCACACTTCCTGTTCCTGCTGTCGGGCGCGGACCACGATCAGATGGAGCGGATGCGCGCCCACCTGACGAGCATGTGTGCGGGCTGGGACGTCGAACAAGTGAAATCCATTGTGGCCGAGACGCTGCACGAGCTGGTCGACCCGCTGATCTATGCCGAAGCGGCCGATCTCATCGCCGATCACAAGATCCGCGGTCACGACGTGGTGATCGTGTCCGCTTCCGGCGAAGAGATCGTCGGACCGATCGCCGAGGCGCTCGGCGCCTCGCACACCGCCGCAACGCGAATGGTCGTCGCGGACGGTCGATACACCGGCGAGGTCGAGTTCTACTGTTACGGCGAAGGCAAGGTCGCCGCGATCGAAAAGCTGGCTGCCAGTGAGGGTTACGACCTTTCGCGGTGCTATGCCTACTCCGATTCGGTGACCGATCTGCCGATGCTCGGCGCGGTCGGCCATCCGACGGCGGTGAACCCCGATCGCAACCTGCGGCGCGAGGCGCTGGCCAAGGGCTGGCCGACCCTGACGTTCTCCAACCCGGTTTCGCTGTGGTCTCGCTTCCAGACCCCGTCGTCTACCACCCTTGCCGCGACCGCGGTGGTCGGATTGAGCGCGGTGGTGGCGGGCGCACTCAGCTACCGGTTACTGCGCCGCCGCCGCTGAGGCTTAACTGATACAAGCTTGCCTGCCACACTGGCTGCTAGGGAGCCAGCGGGGTACTTGCCGAAGCGTTTGCCGACATGGCGTTCGCGATGTCGCGACCAGGGATTTAACCACGAAACGCCGATGAACACGCCGATTATTGAATGTTTTCCGAAGCCTTGATGTGAGGGCTGTCACAGTGTAAAAAGGTAACTACGGAAGGTCGGAAGGCCAAGGCAGAGCCGGAAGAGAAGGCTCAGTCTCCCGTCCACCCTTCCCAGCACGGATGCCAGGTACCCACGCGGAGCGCGCCGCGACAAGGGCAGAAGCGTTGTGGGCCTGCGAGATTCGAATTGTCGACGGCGAGGGCCTCGCACAGGTTGCGGGGATGAACCGGCGGAGTTCGAATTATCGCCGAGGCCGAAGACCACAACCCACCTAGCACGCTTGGTAACCGGGTTTCCGTGCTAGCGGGCGGTGAGGTCGTTCAACGACAACGCCGCCCGCTTTGACGTGTAGGGGCCACTTGGCCCGAGCAGGCGAGGCAACCGCGCGCTGGGCCGAGCGCAGGCGAGGCAACCGCCTATCCCGACGCCGAATCGGCGATCGACCTCGCCTCACGAGCGCCGTCCTCGAAGGCACCACAGCACAGGATCACCCAGCTGCCGACGGCAGTCGCCTCTCCTGTGCCGAACCCGGCTGCGGCATCCAGATACGCCTGCCGCCGACGCAGCCAGAACACCTCGGGCACGCCGAGGCTGTGCGGGTCGAGCCCACTGGACACCGCGACAAGTCGGGACGCCGCCCGCGCGACGATGCCGTCGGCCGTGCCGAACGGCCGCAACGCCAACAGCTCGCCGTGCACCACCGCGGCGACAACCGGTGCAGGCGCGGTGGACCCGAGCACCGTCTGCACCAGCAGGTCGAGCCGTTCGGCAACGCCTGCGTCGGAACGGGGCCGGCCGAGCAGCGCCTCGTCGGTCACCAGATCGGCGGCGGCCAGCAGGTGCAGCCGAGCCAGCGCCTGCAAGGGGGCACGCCGCCAGGTGCCGGCGAGGTTGCGCAGGGCATCGCCGTCGAGCGCCTGCCCCACCCGCAGCGACCCGGCCAGGATCGGATCGCCGACCCGGCCGTCGGCGGGCAGTTCGGTCGAACCGCCGTCGATCGCGGCGGACGACCGGGCCGCACGCACCGCGGCCTCGGCGGCCGTGGTCGGCCAGCCGCGCCGGTTCGCCTTGTGCCGATGCACGTCGGCGAGCGCGTCGCGGGCCCGATCGGCGCTGTCGCGCACACCGGGCAGATCGACGAGAGGCTGTAGCGGATCGGTCACGGGATACGAGGCTAGTTCAGCCGCTCAGCGCCGCTCGGTGCCGGGCGATGGTCTCCTCGATCCCGGTCAGCGCCGCGAGCTGCTCGGCAGTCAGCAGGTCGAGGAAGTGCCGATGCACGGACGCGAGGTGGACAGGCCCTGCCGCTGCCAGCGCCTGCCGCCCCGGTTCGGCAAGCACGACGTCGTCACCGCGCCCATCACGTTCACACGGCTCACGCGCGACCAGGCCGCGCCGCTCCATCCGCCCGAGCTGGCGGGACAGGCGGCTGTGCGGCCAGTGCATCCGCGCCGCAAGGCCGCTCACCCGCACGCATTCCTGCTCGGCCGCCATCTCCGTCACGGCGGTGAGCACGTCATAGTCCGGCATCGACAGCCCGGTGCGGGACTCCAAATCGCGGGCGATCTCGGTGTCCACGAGCAGCGGCAGCCGCCGGTAGGCCGCCCAGGCGGTCCGCGTATCACCGGCCGCGCGACGGTTCGATGTCTTGGGCATATAACCAGCCTACCGGTTCTTGTTTACATGTAACGAAGTTGCCGATATGGTATCCGTTACATGTAACGGAATTGAAAGGCGGTGCACGTGACCGGCTACCAGAACACCCACGATGTCAACGAAACCCAGTTGTGCACAGAGCCTTTCGGCGCCCCGGAGCAGCAGCCCGCAATCCTGCTCATCCACGGCGCAGGCGAATCACTCCTGGCATGGGAGGGACAATTCATCGAGCGCCTGGTGGCAGGCGGCCGCAGCGTGATCCGCTACGACAGCAGGGACGCGGGCCGGTCCGCCACGTATCCGGTGGGTGCGCCGCCATATGGGCTGCGAGATCTGGTCGCCGACGTCTTCGGCCTGCTCGACGTCTTCGGCCTGCGGCAGGCGCACCTGATCGGCATGTCGCAGGGTGCGGCGGTCGCGCAACTCGCCGCACTCGATCACCCCGATCGGGTCGCCACCCTGACCCTCGCCTCCTCGACACCCGGCGGTCCCGGCCACAGATACCCCGACCTCCCGGAGATGACCCCCGAACTCCGAGCCTTCTTCGCGGGCGAGGGCGCCGAACCGGACTGGTCGGACCGGACCGCCGTTGTCGAGTACCTCGTCGAGGCCGATCGCCCTTTCACCGCGGCAAGTCTGCCGTTCGACACCGCGGCCCGGCGGGCCAAGGCCGAGCGAATCATCGACCGCGCGAACGACATTGCGGCCCAACTGACCAATCCGTTCATGATCGATCCCGGTGCGCCGTGGCGGGATCGGCTCGGAAAGATCGTCGCGCCGACCCTGGTACTACACGGCACCGAGGATCCACTCTTCCCGATCGGGCACGGTCGAGCCCTCGCCGCGGAGATTCCCGGCGCCCGCTTACTCGCGATGGAGCACACCGGGCACGAGATCGCACCACGGGCACAATGGGATTCGGTTGTCGCCGCCATCCTCGCGCACACGGCCTGATCCGTCGGCGAGCCGCAGTGGCCACCGCGCTGATCGGCGTGCCGTCCAGCTCAGCGGGGTGACGGCAACACCTACCCCGCCAACAGATCGCGTCCCGGAATCGCGTCCAGCAGCCGCCGGGTGTACTCCTCTCGTGGATTGTCGAAGACCTCGTTGGTGGTGGCGGCCTCGACGACTTTGCCGTTCTGCATCACGAGCACCTCGTCGGCGATCTGCCGGACCACGGCCAGGTCGTGGGTGATGAACAGGTAGGACAGCCCGAGCTCCGCTTGTAAATCGTTGAGCAGCTTCAGAATCTGGGCCTGCACCAGCACATCCAGCGCGGAGACCGCTTCATCGCAGACCACCACCTCCGGAGACAGTGCCAGCGCACGGGCCACGGCCACGCGCTGACGCTGACCACCGGACAGCTCATTCGGATAGCGGCGCATCACCGTCGAGGGCAGCGAAACCTTGTCCAGCAATTCCCGCACCGTCGCTTCGCGTTCCTTGGAGGTGCCGATCCGGTGCGTGCGCAACGGTTCCTCGATGGTGCGGTAGATCGAGTACATCGGGTCCAGTGAGCCGTAGGGATCCTGGAAGATCGGCTGCACCCGGCGGCGGAACGCAAAGGCGCCCTTGCGGTCCAGCTTCGCGACCTCCTTGCCGTCGAAGGTCACCTTCCCGGACGTCGGCTCCAGCAAGCCGAGAACCATCTGCGCGACAGTGGATTTGCCGGATCCGGACTCACCGACAATGGCCGTGGTGGTGCCGCGCTCGAGCCGGAATGACACTTCGTCGACCGCAATGAAGTCCGACGACTTCCACGGCGCATTGCCGCGCATCTTGAATGCCTTGGTCAAATTCTCCGCGACCACCACGCCATCGGAGACCGCTGCCGACTCCGTGTCGGCCGCGGCCGCCTCCTCCGCGACCTGAACGGCCTGTTTGCGTATCTCGACGCGCTCACGCACCGAGGACAGCCGCTGCGAGGCCAGCGAGGGTGCCGAGTTCACCAGCCGCTTGGTGTACAAATGCTGTGGCTCACGCAGAATCTGGAGTGCGGGACCGGATTCCACCACCCGACCGCGATACATCACCACCAGGTGCTCGGCGCGCTCGGCGGCGAGACCGAGATCGTGGGTGATCAACAAAACCGCCGTGCCGAGTTCGCTGGTGAGACCGTCGAGATGATCGAGGATCTGCCGCTGCACGGTGACGTCGAGCGCCGAGGTCGGCTCGTCGGCGATCAGTAGTTTGGGCCGGCACGCCAGTCCGATTGCGATGAGCGCACGCTGGCGCATGCCGCCGGAGAATTCGTGCGGATACTGGTTGACCCGGCGTTGCGCGTCCGACATCCCCGCTTCCTCCAGCAGTTCGATCGCCCGCTTCGCGGCGGCCTTGCCCTTGGCTATTCCGTTGGCCGCCAACGTTTCCCTGATCTGGAACCCGACCTTCCACACCGGGTTGAGGTTCGACATCGGGTCCTGCGGGACCAGACCGATGCCGCTGCCGCGCACGGCGACGATATCCTTCTTCGATGCCTTCGCGAGATCTCTTCCGTCGAACAGGATCGAGCCGGAGGTGATCTGTCCGGTGCCGGGCAGCAGATCGATGATGCTGTGCGCGGTGGTGGTTTTCCCGGAGCCGGATTCACCGACGATCGCCACCGTCTGACCTGGATAGACCGACAGACTGACGTCGCGGACCGCCGGAATCTGCTTGCCCTCGGAACTGAAGCAGACGTTGAGATCTTCGATCTCGAGCAGTGGTTTATCGGACATCGCCGCGGTCACCTCTTCCTGGCCTTCGGATCGAGCGCGTCCCGCACCGCGTCGCCGAGCAGGATGAAGCTCAGCACGGTGAGCGCCAATGCTGTCGCGGGATAGAACAGGATCGGCGAACCACCGCGCAGCTCGTGCTGATTGGTGTTGATATCGGAACCCCAGGACACGATCGTGCGCGGCAGCCCGACCCCGAGGTAGGACAGGGTCGCCTCGGTGACAATGAACGCGCCGAGCCAGATCGTGGTGACCACGATCAGCGGTCCTGCCGCATTCGGCAACACATGGCGCAGCAGGGTCCGTATTCGAGAGACGCCCAATGCTTTTGCCGCCGTGACGTACTCGCTGTTCTTGGCCTCGATCACCGCACTGCGTGCGATGCGTGCCGCCTGCGGCCAGGTGAACGCGGACAGAATCAGGATGACCGTCCAGATGGTCCGTGAATCCAGCAGCTGCATGATGACGATCGCGGCGAGCATCAGCGGAATCGCGTAGAAGATCTCCGCGATCCGTGACACCACCGAATCGAGCAGCCCGCCGTAGAAGCCGGAGAGCGCCCCGAGCGTGCCACCGATGAACAGGAACAGCGTTGTCGCGCCGAGACCGGCCATCACCGAAGCCCGTGCGCCGTAGACGGTTCGGGTGTAGACGTCACAGCCCTGTTTGTCGAAGCCGAACGGATGGCCCGGCCCACGCGGATCCATACTGAAATCGCCGTTGCAATAGCGCGGGTCCTGATCGCTGAACAGTCCCGGCCAGAGCACGACAACCGCGATGAAGACAATCAGCAGCGCGGCGACGATGAAGATCGGATTTCGGCGCAGCTGCCGCCATGCGTCTTGCCAGATGCTGGTCGGCGAACCGGATTCGTCGACCTGGTCGGTGGCGAGAACCTGCACCTCGTCGGGCGGTGCGACGAAGTGCCGCTGCCTGTCCGGGACGTGTTTATCGAGGTCAGGCATATCGAATCCTCGGGTCGAGCATGGCGTAGAGCAGGTCGATGAGCAGATTCGAGATCAGGAAGATCACGATGAGGACCGTCACAAAGGACACCACCGTCGGTGGTTCACCGCGCGTAATCGCTTGGTAGAGCGTGCCTCCCACGCCCGGGATGTTGAAGATGCCCTCGGTGACGACGGCGCCGCCGATCAGGGCGCCGAGGTCGGCGCCCAGGAAGGTGATGACCGGGATCATCGAATTGCGCAGAATATGCACGGTGACGACACGGGGTCTACTCAGCCCCTTGGCGGTCGCGGTCCGCACGTAGTCGGCGGACATGTTCTCCGCCACCGAGTTTCGAGTGAGCCGGAGCACATAGGCGAACGACAGCGAGCCGAGCACGATCGCCGGGACGAGCAGTTCGCCGATACTCGCCTTGCCGGTGACGGTCACCGGCGCGATGCCCCATTTCACGCCGAGCAGGAACTGGGCGAGAAAGCCGATCACGAAGATCGGCACCGCGATGATGACCAGACTCACCACCAGCAGGGTCGAGTCGAAGAGCCTGCCTTTGCGCAGACCCGCGATCAATCCGAAGATGACGCCGAAGATGCCCTCGATGAGGACCGCCATGAGCGACAGCTTGATCGTGATCGGGAAGGCCCGCGCGAGCTCGTCGCGTACCGGCCTGCCGGAGAAGGCCGTGCCGAAATCGAGCGTGAAGATGCCCTTGAGGTACAGCAGGTACTGCACGAAGAACGGGCGGTCGAGGTGATAGCGGGCGCGAAGT
This sequence comes from Nocardia sp. NBC_00403, assembly GCF_036046055.1. Taxonomy (NCBI): domain Bacteria; kingdom Bacillati; phylum Actinomycetota; class Actinomycetes; order Mycobacteriales; family Nocardiaceae; genus Nocardia; species Nocardia sp. NBC_00403. The sequence continues at coordinate 1,608,028 of NZ_CP107939.1, read as the reverse complement.
TGGGCTTCCACCGCAGGCGTCATCGGCTTATCGCCTGCCAGCGCGTGGATGGGATCGCCCGGAACTAGGAAGACCAGTGCGTAGATGAGCAGCGTCGCCCCGAGGAACACGGGGATCATCTGGAGCAGACGCCGCATGACATACCAGGCCATTTCGTCTCCTGGGTGAGCGGCACGGTCGTGCCGCCGGGTTGGCGGCACGACCGAGCCGAGCGGCTACTTCTCGATGTTCTCGAAGTCGAACAGACCGTTCCACGCGAGTTCGGCCTTCGTCACCTTGTCCGACCGTCCCGCCGCGGCGAGGTAGTCGAGCACCGGGATATCGGCCATGTCCTTGATCAGCAGCGCCTGGGCCTTCGCCACGATCTTGTAGGACTCTTCGAGCGTCGGCGCCGCGAGCGCGGCGTCGAGCAGGCCATCGAATTCGGCGCTCTTGTAGTCGACGTTGTTGGTATCGGAGTAGCTGTAGTACTGCGAGGTCAGGAACTGCAGCATGGTCGGGTAGTCGCCCTGCCAGCCGTAGCGGAATGCCTTACCGATCGTCTTGGCGTTCACCAGATCCCGAATGTTCTTGAAGGTCGGGAACGGGGTGCCGACCGCGTCGATACCGAGGGTGTTCTTCACACTGTTGGCAACGGCTTCGATCCAGGCCTGGTGGCCGCCGTCGGAGTTGTAGGCGATCTCGTAACGACCCGACCACGGTGACATGGCATCGGCCTGCGCCCACAGCTTCTTGGCCTCCTCCGGGTTGTACTTCAGCACCTCGGAGCCGGGCAGATTCCCGTCGAACCCGGGCAGGGTGCTTGCGGTGAAGTCACGCGCCGGAGTCTTGGTGCCGTTGAAGATGGTGTCGCAGATCTGCTGGCGGTTGATCGCCATCGAGATCGCCCTGCGCCGCAGCAGCCCTTCCTCGCCGCCGAAGTGCGCGACATTGGCCTGGACACCGATGTGCTGGTTCTGCGCGGTCGGCGCGAGAATCGCGCGATCACCGAGGTCCTTCTTGTAGGAGGTCAGCGCGCTGTCCGGGATGGTGTCGAGGGAATCGAGATTGCCCGCCTGCAGATCCGAATAGGCCGTGTCGAACGACTGGTACATGACGAACCGCAGGCCCTTGTTCTTGGCCGGGCGGCCGCCCTGGTAATCCGGGTTGGGCACCAAGTCGATCTTGACGTTGTGCTCCCACGCGCCCGTGCGGGCGAACTTGTACGGGCCGTTGCCGATCGGGTTCTCGCCGAAGGCCTTCATGTCCTTGAACGCCGCCTCGGGCAGCGGATAGAACGGCGCGTAGCCGAGTTCGGTCTCGAAGTCGATGGACGGCTGCTTCAACTCGACAGTGAATGTGCGATCGTCGACCACCTTCAGGCCCGACATCGTCTGTGCCGTCGGCTTTTCCGCCGACACCTCGTCGAATCCGACGATCGGGGTGAACACGTAGCTCTGCAGCTGGGCGTTGGTGCCGAGCGCACCGTAGTTCCAGGCATCGACGAACGACTTGGCCGTCACCGTGCTGCCGTCGGTGAACTTCCAATTCGGCTTGATGGCGATCGTGTAATTCTTCCGATCGGTGGTCTTGATCGACTCCGCCAGCTCGTCGTGGGCCACGCCCTTGCCGTCGTAATATTTCAGCCCGGCGAACAGCCGGTCGACTACGCGGCCACCCATATTCTCGTTGGTATTGGTGGGCACCAACGGATTCTGTGGTTCACCACCGTTCGTCGTGACAATGTCGGCGTCGGCACTATCGCTCGACGAACATGCGGACAGCCCGAGGCTTGTGGCCAGCAGTACTGCCGCGATCAACGCTGTAGCTCTGTTGAATCTCAACGCGTTCTCCCGATTCGAGACAGGCGAAGGGGATCCGCGACGCACGCGTGAGTCCTTCCCAGCGCGCCTCGACTCGATCGCCTTGGAATGCCTGGGACAGTAGCTATTCGGACGACCGTTGTCATCGGATTGACCAAGGTTCGTTCCACTTGTTACCAATCCGGCAACATGGCCGAAACACGCAAAACTTGGCGATGAAAACGCTGATCTACCGGAACTATGCCGACGCTGGGGCCATCCGGTGTTCTAAGAGGTTGAAGAAGACGATAACTAGCGCGGGGTCGGTTTGTCAGGCGATCGGGCCGGATACGCGCCGCGGTGACGGGATCGAAACCCGGTGGGCACACCGGACGCGGCCTGGGTCACAGTTGATTACTGTCGAACTGGCCCACACCGGGCGCGTCGAATCGAGCGCTGCAGATTTCGTGAAGGAAGAGACGAGATGACCGATACCACCGCCGACCACACGGACTCGTACCCACCGAACCCGGAATTCGCCACGGCGGCAAATGCAGACGCCTCGTTGTATCAGCGGGCCGCGGCGGATCGCGACGCGTTCTGGGCCGAACAGGCCGGACGGCTGCACTGGGATCAGCCCTGGACACAGGTCCTCGATTGGCGCGACGCACCCGTCGCGAAGTGGTTCGTCGACGGCAAACTCAACGTCGCCTACAACTGCGTCGACCGGCACGTACTGGACGGCCACGGCGATCAGGTCGCCATCCACTGGGAAGGCGAGCCGGGCGACTCCAAGGACATCACCTACCGCGACCTGCTCGCCGAGGTCAGCAGGGCGGCCAACTACCTCACCGAACTCGGCCTGGAGGCAGGTGATCGAGTCGCCATCTATATGCCGATGGTTCCCGAGGCCATCGTCTCGATGCTGGCCTGTGCCCGCCTCGGGCTCACCCACTCGGTCGTCTTCGCCGGCTTCTCCCCCACCGCGCTGCGCCAGCGCGTCGACGACGCCAGCGCACGCCTGATCATCACCACCGACGGGCAGTGGCGGCGCGGCAAGTCCGCCCCACTCAAGGAAGCCGTCGACGAAGCGCTCTACGCCCACGGCGATGTGCCGCACAGCGTCGAGCACGTGCTCATCGTGCGCCGCACCAACATCGAGGTGCCGTGGACCGAGGGCCGTGACGTGTGGTGGCACGACACGGTCGCGCAGGCTTCCCCGGACCACCAGGCGCAAGCGTTCGACGCCGAGCATCCGCTGTTCATCCTCTACACCTCCGGCACCACCGGAAAACCCAAAGGCATCCTGCACACCTCCGGCGGCTACCTGACCCAGGCGGCCTACACCCACCACAACGTCTTCGACCACAAGCCCGGACACGACGTCTACTGGTGCACCGCCGACATCGGCTGGGTCACCGGACACAGCTACATCGTCTACGGCCCGCTCGCCAACCGGACCACCCAGGTCGTCTACGAGGGCACGCCGAACTTCCCGGACGAGCACCGGCACTGGCAGATCGTCGAAAAGTACGGTGTCAGCATCTATTACACGGCCCCGACACTGGTCCGGACCTTCATGAAGTGGGGTAAGGAGATTCCGGCCGCGCATGATCTGTCGAGCATCCGGCTGCTCGGTTCGGTGGGTGAGCCGATCAACCCGGAGGCATGGCGCTGGTACCGCGAGGTGATCGGCGCGGGCTCGGCTCCGATCGTGGACACCTGGTGGCAGACCGAGACCGGCGCCATCATGATCTCTCCGCTGCCCGGCGTCACCGCCGCCAAACCGGGCGCAGCCATGACACCGCTACCCGGTATTTCGGCGACCGTCGTCGACGAAGAAGGTAAGCCGGTGCAACTCGGGGAGACCGAGGCCAACGGCTACCTGGTGCTCGACCAGCCGTGGCCGTCGATGCTGCGCGGCATCTGGGGCGATATGGAGCGGTACCGGGCCACCTACTGGGAGCGCTACGCCGAGCAGGGCTGGTACTTCGCCGGTGACGGCGCCAAGCTCGACGCCGACGGCGACCTGTGGGTGCTCGGCCGGGTCGACGACGTAATGAACGTGTCCGGCCACCGCATCTCCACCGCCGAGGTGGAGTCCGCATTGGTCGGGCACTCGGGTGTTGCCGAGGCCGCTGTCGTCGGCGCCAGCGACAACACCACCGGTCAGGGCATCGTCGCGTTCGTCATCCTGACCGCCGAGGCCCAGGACACCGGAGCCGCGCTGGTCGACGAGCTCGAGGCGGAAGTGTCACGCGAGATCAGTCCGATCGCACGGCCGCGGGAGATCCACGTCGTGCCCGAGTTGCCCAAGACGCGCAGTGGCAAGATCATGCGCCGACTGCTGCGCGACGTCGCGGAGGGCCGCGAACTCGGCGATACCTCGACCCTGGTCGATCCGAATGTTTTCGAGGCGATCCGGTCCAGTCGCGCCTGATCCGTTGCGGATAAACGGCACATGATAGGGCCGGTGACGATATTCGTCACCGGCCCTATCCGTTAGGATTGCGTAAGGTGTGCCGGGAAGTCTGGTCGGCATGCGGTCGCGTACCTGAAAGCCGATTCGGTGGGGTTGTGCGTCCGCAGCCTTGACCAGCCGGCCGGAAGGTTTCCCGTGATCACCCAAGTGCGCTCGGAATTGACCCGGTATCTGCGGACCGAAACCGTCGGCGGCGCAATACTCCTGATCGCGGCCGCAACCGCATTGCTGTGGGTGAACTCGCCGTGGGGCGAGGGCTACGTGACGATGACCGAGACGGTGCTGCCCATCCCCCCGCTGCACCTGGATCTGACCCTGGCCGACTGGACCAAAGACGGTCTGCTCACCGTGTTCTTCTTCGTCGCGGGACTGGAGCTCAAACGCGAGCTCGTCGTCGGTGAGCTCGCCGATCCCAAGCGCGCCGCGCTGCCGATCGTCGCGGCGGTCGGCGGCGTTGCCACGCCCGCGCTGATCGCGTTCTTGGTCGGCTTCGGCACCGAGGGTATGGATCGTGGCTGGGCCATTCCGGTGGCCACCGATATCGCCTTCGCGCTGGCCGTGCTCGCCATGACCGGTTCCCGCATTCCGGCCAGCGCCCGGGTGTTCCTGCTCAGCCTCGCGGTGGTCGACGATCTGCTCGCGATCCTGTTGATCGCGGTGCTGTTCACCAGCTCGGTCGCGATCCTGTGGCTACTGGCGGCCGCGGCCTGTTTCGGCGGCTGGGCGCTGGCCCAGCACCGGCGGATCAGTTCGCCGCTGGTCTATCTGCCGCTGGCGCTGATCGCCTGGTACGCCCTGCACGAGGCGGGCATCCATCCGACCCTGGCCGGCGTCGGGCTCGGCCTGCTGACCCGCGTTCGGCTCGACGAAGGCGAGCACGAAGCGCCTGCCACCCGGCTCGAGCACCTGATCCAGCCGATCTCGGCCGGACTGTGCGTGCCGCTGTTCGCACTGTTCGCCGCCGGAGTTCCGTTGGACGGGAAGGTCTTCGGGCAGTTGTTCACCGACAGGCTGTCTCTTGCCATCATTCTCGGGCTACTGCTCGGCAAGACCATCGGCATCTTCGGGATCAGCTGCCTGGCAATCCGGTTCGGCGTCGCCAAACGCCCGGCCGAACTCGGCTACCGCGACATGTTCGCACTGTCGGTGCTCGGCGCGATCGGCTTCACGGTTAGCCTTCTTGTGGCAGAACTCGCGCTGGCCGACGTCGGAGACGGCTCCGCCATCGAATTGGCGAAGGCAGCGGTGTTGGTGACATCAATGGCGGCGTCGCTCGCTGGTTCGGCGCTACTGTTGCGGCGTGGGCGTGTCCACCAGGCGCGTCGTGACGCACGTGCGCTACAACCAGAAGAGTGAGGCCGAAGCAGTGTCGGGACAGGGAGAAGGGTCGACCAAGTGAGTTTCACAGACGGCGGTAACGGAACCGGCGCAAGGCGTGACCACACGGTCACATCGATTCCGCTCACCGACGCCAACCCCAACGGGTCGGCCACCTTCGGCAGCCTGGTCCGCGACGCGACCGAACAGATGTCGACACTGGTGCGCGCCGAGGTAGAGCTGGCCAAGGCCGAGGTCACCGGCGAGATCAAGAAGGGGCTGCAGGGCAGCGTCTACTTCATCCTCGCGCTCACCGTGCTGCTGTTCAGCACGTTCTTCTTTTTCTTCTTCCTCGGCGAGCTGCTCGATGTCTGGCTGGCACGGTGGGCGGCATTCCTGATCGTGTTCCTGCTGATGGTCGCCGCGACTGTGGCGCTGGCCGGACTCGGCTATCTGCGAGTGAAGAAGCTGCGCGCACCGGAAAAGACGATCGATTCGCTGAAACAGGCCCGCACGGTTTTGCCGAGCGGCTTCGGCTCCAGCGCGCATGAGGAACAGCTCTCCCTCGACAAGCCGCGCGGCTGAGGCGACCACCGCGGACTCCGTCCGGCCGCGCCGACTAGGCGGTACCGCACGCCGACCACTAGGCTCGATCGGCGTGTCGTCGAACTCATTTCCGGATCCGTCCAGCGTCCGTTTCGACGGACCATGGACGCATCGGGACGTTCATGCCAACGGCATTCGATTCCATGTCGTGGAGGCCGCTCCCGACCGTGCTGATGCGCCGTTGGTCGTGCTGCTGCACGGCTTCGCGGACTTCTGGTGGTCCTGGCGGCACCAGCTGACCGGACTCACCGAACTCGGCTATCGGGCGGTGGCGGTGGACCTGCGCGGCTACGGCGACAGCGATAAACCACCGCGCGGCTATGACGGCTGGACGCTCGCGGGTGATGTCGCCGGGCTCATCCGGGCGCTCGGCTACACCGAGGCCACCCTCGTCGGCCATGCCGAGGGCGGGCTGGTGTGCTGGACGACCGCGGTGCTGCACCCGCGGCTGGTGCGTTCGATCGCACTGGTGAGCTCGCCACATCCGGCGGCGCTCAAGAACGCGGTGCTGCGGGACGGCCGCCAGCGCAGGGCCTGGCTGCCGAACTTCCTGCGCTATCAGCTGCCCAGATACCCCGAGGGCCTATTGACTGCCCGGGACGGCTTCGAGGTCGAGCGGCTGCTGCGCCAGCGCGTCAGCGGATCATGGTCGAGCACCGCCGAATTCGTCGACACCGCACGGCGGATGCGCTCGGCCATCCAAATTCCCGGTGCGGCGCACTGTGCGCTGGAATACCAGCGCTGGGCCTTCCGTAGCCAGTGGCGTCCCGACGGCAGGCGCTTCATGGCAACCATGCGCGTGCCCATCGACATCCCGGTGTTGGCCATGCACGGCGAACTGGACAATTACCTGCTGCACGGCACCGTCCAGCGCGGCCTGCGGTGGTCACCGCAGCGACGCTCGGTGACCATCCCGGCCGCCGGACACTTCGCCCATCAGGAAAGCCCGGAAGCCGTCACCGTGGAACTGGCCAAGCTGCTCGCCTGACGGGCTGTCGGGCGCGAACGCGCCCGACAGCCGGATCAACTCAGCACACACGCCCCGGTGCCGACCGCCGTGTTCTCGGCCGGTGCGATGTCCAATTGGGCACGGACCTCGGCCAGGGTCAGGACATAGCCGGTGTCGTCGTCGGTGACCGCGGCGCCGAACACGACACCGAGCACCTGACCGTCGGCATCTACCAGCGGACCGCCGGAATTGCCTGCCCGGACCTGGCCGCGGACGGTGTAGACCTCGCGTTCCACGGTGCCGTTGCGGTAGATCGTCGGCCCGGTCAGATCCAAGGTCTCGCGGACTCTGGCCGCGCTGGCCGTGTAGGGCCCGCCACCCGGGTAACCGAGCACGATGGCGCTGTCGCCGGAGCGCGCGGGCGCAGGGGCCTGCTCTACCACCGGTGCGGTGAGGTTGGGCACCGCCAGCACCGCAACGTCCTTCGACGGATCGAACAGCACGACGGTCGCGTCCAGCGGACCGCGTGCGGTGTCCACCTGAACACTGGTGGTGCCCGCGACCACGTGCGCGTTGGTCATGACCCGCTCCGGCGCGATGACGAAGCCGGAACCTTCGAGCGCCCGTTGGCAGCTCGGCGCGACACCGCGGATGCGCAGCACGCTCTGCTGCAACGAGGCCGCGACCGGGCTGGTGAGCACACTCGGGTCGGGCGGTTCGACCGCCGCGATCGGCGCGCGCCCGAACGGACCGATGACGTCCGGCAGCCCGGAGGTATTGAGCAGCTTGGAAAATTCGTTCGGCAGCCTGCGCAGCCAGTTGGGGGCGACCTCGTTGACATCGGCGAGCACCCGGGACCCATTGATCGCGGTGGCGATGGCCGGTTGCGAGGAGGAGGCCAGCGGCAGCGCGAGCAGCCATGCGGTGACGAGCACAGCCACCGCCTGCAGCACCGCGCCCACCGCACTGTCCACGCTGCGGGTCAGCGAATGCCGCATGCCGCCGCGCGCGGCCCGGCCGAGCACCATGCCCGCGACCTCGCCGACGATCACCAGCACCACGATCAGCAGCACGCCGGTGAGCACTCTGGTGCGGCCCTCGTCGACGTGGATCAGGATGTGCGGCGCGATCAGAATGCCCGCAACCGCGCCGAGCACGACGCCGAGGAAGGCGAGCGCAGACGCGACCGCGCCCGATCGCCAGCCCGACGATGCGCACAACAGTGCGAGCAGCACGACGGCGATGTCGAGCCAGGCCGATGAACTCATAAGGTCATCCCCACTGCAGCCAGCGAAGTTTCGAGGTCACGTACATCGTTTCGATCCCAATCCCGTTCCCAGCCTGCGGCTTTGAACAGGCCGGCCAGAATACCGCCGGTCAGCCCCCACACCAGCATCCCGTCCACCTGGAAGGCAGGACTCTGGTAACCGAGACTGCCGCGCACCAGAAAGCGGTTCGCCGGATCGAGCAGCTCGGCAAGCGGCACCCGAACCACCCGTTCGGTCTCGGTCTCGTTCACCACACCGACCGCGCGCGGCGTGCGCCAGTAGGCGACAACCGGGGTCACATCGAATCGGGACGGCGGCACGAACAACTTCGGTAGCACCGCAAGGGGTTCCACGCCTTCGCGCTCCAGCCCGGTCTCTTCACACGCCTCGCGCAGGGCGGTGTCGATCGGTCCGGCGTCAGCTACCTCGACCTCGCCCCCGGGAAAGGCGACCTGGCCGCGATGCTGGCGCATGGTGGACGCGCGCTGGGTGAGCAACACGTCCGCGTCGGCGGGCAACCCGCCCAGTGCAATGGGATCCGGTTCCGGTGAGCCGCTGAACAACACGAGCACCGCCGCCTGACGCGGCGCGCTGGTAATGGTCATGGCCCGGCGCATCGCACGCGCCAACGACAGCGTGTCGGTGGCATCGGTGGTCGGCTCGGTCGCCTTGCGCAGCCAGGTCGGAATGTTTTCCGGTGTGGGAGTTGTCATGCCGCGACTCCCAGTTCGTTCGCGACGGTGTCGGCGATGTCCTCGACACCATCGAACGGGCGCACGATCGCCTTCGCGACCGACCCATCGGCGCGTAGCAGCACCGACACCGGTAACACCGCGGGCACTCCGACGGCGTTACGCACCCTGGTGCTCGCGTCGAGCACTCCCGGCAGTGTCACCTTCAGGTCGGCCAACAGTGCAAGCCCCCTTGCCTCATCCGGATCGCTGTGCACGGTCAGCACGGTAATCGCGTTCCCCGCTCGTCGGGCGTACTCCTGCAGATACGGCAACTCTTCAGCGCACGGCCCACACCAATACGCCCACAGATTCAACAGTGCGGGCTTGCCGGCCAGTGCGGCGGCCACGTCGACGGGTTTGCCGTCGGCGAGGCAGCTCAGCGTAATTCCGGCGAGCGGGCCGTGCCCGACCGCGTCCGCCGCGGGCCGTGGGCACGGTGCCAGTCCGGCGGCGGCTCGCAACTGCTCGGGCACCGGTGCGCTCGGATGGATCTGCGCGCCGTCGACCGAAGTGTCGTCGCCGCGCGGCCACAGCGCGACAGCGAGTGCCACCGCGGTGATCAATCCGGCCAATGCCAAGCGTGCCGCGACAGGAACCTGCCTCACCTGCCCACCAGCTCGAGCAAGTGCTCCGCCTCCGGACCTTTCACGAGCTTCGCCGCGGTCTCCGGGTCGGTCGGGCCGGCCCCGAACGCAGGGCAATCCTTCGCGAGCACGCACACACCGCAGGCCGGCTTGCGGGCATGGCACACCCGGCGTCCGTGGAAGATCACCCGGTGCGACAGCATCGTCCAATCCTTGCGCTCGATCAGCGCACCGACGATGTGCTCGACCTTCACCGGATCTTCCTCGGCGGTCCATCCCCAGCGCCGCACCAAACGGCCGAAATGGGTGTCGACCGTGATTCCCGGCACGTCGAAAGCATTGCCGAGAATGACGTTCGCAGTCTTACGGCCGATGCCGGGCAACCTCACCAGTTCGTCGAGAGTGTGAGGTAATTCACCGTCGTACCGTTCGACGAGCGCCTGCCCGAGGCCGATCAGCGAACTTGTCTTGTTACGAAAGAACCCGGTCGGGCGGATGCATTCCTCCAGCTCGGCGCGGTTTGCCTCGGCATAAGCGCGTGCGTCCCGGTACTTCGCGAACAGTGCGGGTGTGGTCAGGTTCACGCGCTCATCGGTGCACTGCGCGGAAAGTATTGTGGCGACGGCCAATTCGAGGGGGTTTGTGAAGTCCAGCTCACAATGCGCATCAGGAAATGCGACCGTGAGAGTGCGGTACATCCGACGGGCCCTTCGGACCAGGCCGAGCTGAGTTTCCGCTTGTCGGGCCCGGTTTTTCCGTTTCGGAACCGCGACCGTCACCGGCTGCGTATCGGTTGCCGCGGCAGCAGGCGAAGGCCCGCTCATGGCAGCGGTGGAGGGGGAGACACGCACCCGTCCACCATACGGAACCACCCCACAACGGTGCCCGTTCAGATCAGCTGCCGTGTTCCATCTGAGACCTCAGCCGTGTTTACTGCTCGATATGCAAGGACTCGCTGTGGTGCTCTTCCCAGTGCTGTTGATGCTGTTCGCACTGGGCATGGAGCGGGTCGAGAATCGGCTCCGAAAACTTCTCGAACCCGACGAAGAGGTTCAGCAGTACCTGGATAAGGCCAGCAACCCTGAGGTGAAGGAGCTGACGAAGCTCGGACTGCCGACTGCGGTGGCACGGATGCGCAAGCGCCGGTCCCGTGAAGAAGAACTGGACATCGCTCGCGCTAGCTGAACACGGGACCGAACCCGGTATCGGCGTGCCGCGCAATCCACTCGTTACGTGGTGTCTGTCACTGCGCTGCCCCAATGCCGCGTAGACTGCGCTGTTGGCCGAATCGCTTCGGTCCAGGACAGAGCCATTTCCCATAAGGAGCACATTCGTGGACGAGGCCCTCGCCAGAGCAGGCATCTTCCAAGGCGTAGAGCCCACCGCGGTAGCGGCTCTCGCCAAACAACTGCAGCCCGTGGATTTTCCGCGCGGCCACGTAATTTTCAACGAGGGCGAACCCGGCGACCGGTTGTACATCATCACGTCCGGCAAGGTGAAGATCGGACGACGTTCCCCGGACGGCAGGGAAAACCTGCTGACCATCATGGGTCCGTCCGACATGTTCGGTGAGCTGTCGATCTTCGACCCCGGCCCGCGCACCTCGACCGCAACCACCGTGACCGAGGTCCGCGCGGTCACCATGGACCGTGACGCACTCAAGTCCTGGATCGACCAGCGGCCGGAGATCGCCGAGCAGCTGCTTCGGGTTCTCGCTCGGCGTCTGCGTCGCACCAACAACAACCTCGCCGACCTCATCTTCACCGATGTTCCCGGCCGGGTTGCCAAGGCGCTGCTGCAGCTGGCTCAGCGCTTCGGCACCCAGGAGGCGGGCGCGCTGCGGGTCACCCATGACCTCACCCAGGAGGAGATCGCCCAGCTGGTCGGCGCTTCCCGCGAAACCGTGAACAAGGCGCTCGCCGACTTCGCGCACCGTGGTTGGCTGCGGCTGGAGGGCAAGAGCGTGCTCATCTCCGACTCCGAGCGACTGGCCCGGCGCGCGCGCTGAGCCGCCCCCTCGGGCAGCTCCATACGTCGTCCCGGCGAACGCCGGGATCGAGTCGTAACGCACGCTCTGCTGTTGCGACTGGATCCTGGCGTTCGCCCGGGTGACGTTCCGCTCTCAGGCGTGCTGACTACGCAAATACTCCAGCTGCGCCTGCACTGAGCTGCGGGCGGCCAGCCACAGTCGCTTGTCGACGTCGGCGTACACCTTCCGCACCACCGCCATCGCACCCGCGTCCGGTCCGAGCACGCGCAGCGCTTCGCGCACCTGCTCGAGGCGTTCGTGCCGATGCGCGATGTAGTACCTGGCAACCGGCTCCAGATCCGGATGATCCGGTCCGTGCGCGGGCAGCAGTGCGCGCCCGGCGCCCACCTCTACCAGCCGATCCAGCGAGTTCAGATAGTCGGCCAGGGTGCCGTCGCTGGAATCGAGCACCGTGGTGCCGCTGCCGAGAATGGTGTCACCCGTCAGCACCACATCGTCGAGCACGAAACTCACCGAATCGAGGGTGTGTCCCGGGGTACCGAGGACGGTGATGCGCAGTCCGGCCGTCTCGATCACCTCGCCGTCGACCAGCGTTGCCTCGGAGCCGTGCAGGAACTCGGCCGTCCCGGCCCGCACCGGAGTACCGGTGAGCTCGACGAGACGGTCGATGCCACCGGTGTGATCGTGATGGCGATGGGTGATCAGCGTGAGGACGATATTGCCCTCGGTGACCCGGGCGATGGCCTCGCTGTGCGCTTTGTCCTTCGGCCCCGGGTCGACCACCACATAGCCCGACTCACCCGGTGCGCGCAGAATCCAGGTGTTGGTGCCCTCCAGGGTCATCTGCCCAGGATTGTCCGCGAGCAGGACCGCCGCGCTCGGCGTGACCTGCCGCAGCTGCCCGTATGCGGGATGAGTCAGCGTCGTCATCGGATTACCCCAGTCGATCGAAATTGGTGTTCCGAGAACCTGTTTAACGCACCTCGACGATTATCTCGACCTCGACCGGGGTGTCCATGGGCAGATCGGACACGCCCACGGCAGAACGTGCGTGCACGCCCGCGTCACCGAACACCTCGCCGAAAAGCTCCGATGCGCCGTTGATCACCGCAGGCTGGCCCCCGAATCCGGGCGCGGAGGCCACGAATCCGACTACCTTGACCACCCGCACTACCGCGTCCAAACCGACCAGGTCGTGCACCGCCGCGAGTGCGTTCAGTGCACACTGCTGCGCGGCAGCCTTGGCATCCTCGACCGAAACCTCAGCGCCGACCTTGCCGGTTATCGACAGTTTCCCGTCGACGAACGGCAGCTGACCCGAGGTGTAGACGAGCGAACCGGTGCGGATCGCCGGGATATAGGCCGCAACCGGCGCCGCCACCGGGGGCAGGGTCAGTCCGAGTCGGGCGAGGTTCTTCTCCCACTGGGTCACTGGTCTGGTCCCTTCTCTACTTCGGGCGCTTGAGGTAGGCGACGTGCTGCTCGCCGGTCGGGCCGGGCAGCACGGTGACAAGCTCCCAGCCCGTTTCACCCCACTGGTCGAGGATCTGCTTGGTCGCGTGCGTCAAAAGCGGAACGGTTGCGTACTCCCACACGGTCACATCACTCGCATCACTCATAGCGGTGAGCGTATAGATGCGCGGGATTCGCCGCGCCCGCGGCACGGTGTCTGCACCAGCCTCGCAGACCGCGCCGCCCCACTGTCTGGTACAGAACGGGCGTCAAACCGGCCAGTAACCCTATCCCTCGGGCGCGATCTCAGAGCGGGTTATAGGCTCGCGATCGTGGGAGTACCAACAGCAGTGCCTATTTCGGCGGAGCCGGGGCTAGAAACGGGTTGGCCGGCGCGCGCGGAAAAAGCCCGCTTGCACTACGTGTCGGGAAAAGGGGGAACCGGGAAGTCCACGGTCGCCGCGGCACTCGCGCTGGCCCTCGCCGCGGGTGGGCGGCGGGTACTGCTTGTCGAGGTGGAGAGCAGGCAGTCCATTGCCCAGCTGTTCGATCTGCCCCCGTTGCCGCCGACCGAAACCAGGATTGCCACCGCCGACGGCGGCGGCGAGGTGGTCGCGCTCGCACTCGATATCGAGCATGCCTTCCTCGAGTACCTGGATATGTTCTACAACCTCGGCTTCGCCGGACGGGCGATGCGCCGCATGGGCGCCATCGAGTTCGTCACCACGATCGCACCCGGTCTGCGTGACGTCATCCTGACCGGCAAGATCAAGGAGTGCGTGGTCCGCAAGGACAAGGCGGGCCGGCTCGCCTACGACGAAATCGTGGTGGACGCACCGCCGACCGGCCGGATCGCCAGCTTCCTCGATGTCACCCAGGCCATGGCCGAGGTGGCCAAGGGCGGGCCGATCGCCTCGCAGTCCGAGGGTGTTTCGAAGCTGCTGCACTCCGATCAGACGATGATTCACCTGGTCACCCTGCTCGAAGCACTGCCGGTGCAGGAGACCGCCGACGCGATCGCCGAGCTCACCGCCGCCGATCTGCGGATCGGCGCGGTGATCGTGAACCGGGCGAGCAAAGGTCTACTACCCACCGAGGTGCGCGGCAAAGCCGCGCAGGGTGATATCGACGGCGACGCCATCGGGGCCGCACTCGCCAAGGCCGGTATCTCATTGTCCGACCAGGACTTCCAGGGTCTGATCACCGAAACCGTCGAGCATTCGGCCACTCTGCAGGCGCAGGACGACAGCGCTGCCGAACTCGCCAAGGTCGAGGTGTCGCGCCTGTATCTGCCGGCCCTCGCGGACGGTATCGACCTCGGCGGCCTGTACGAATTGGCCGAACATCTGAGCGCGCAGGGAGTCCGATGAGCACGCCGAGCTCGAATGTGGCTGTGCCACTGGATATTTCGAAAATAATTGCAGACCGGACCGCTCGGGTCGTCGTCTGCTGCGGTTCCGGAGGCGTCGGCAAGACCACCACCGCGGCGGCGATCGCGCTGCGCGCGGCCGAGCTGGGCCGCAAGGTTGTGGTGTTGACCATCGACCCGGCCCGCCGACTGGCCCAATCACTCGGCGTCGCCGATCTGGACAACGCCCCGCAGCGGGTGCCGCTGGGCCCCGATGCCAAGGGCGAACTGCACGCGATGATGCTCAATATGCGCCGCACCTTCGACGACATGGTGCTCGAGCACACCAGCCCGGACAAAGCCGAGCAGATCTTCGCCAATCCCTTCTACCAAACGGTCGCCTCCTCCTTCGGCGGCACGCAGGAATACATGGCGATGGAGAAGCTCGGGCAGTTGGCGGGGCGCAAGGAGTGGGACCTGATCGTGGTCGACACACCACCGTCGCGCAACGCCCTCGACTTCCTCGACGCGCCCAAGCGGCTCGGAAACTTCCTCAACGGCAGGATGATCCGGGTCATCATGGCCCCTGGCCGCGGCGTCACCCGACTGGTGACCGGCGCGATGAGCCTGGCGGTGCGCGGTGTGTCCACCATCGTCGGCGGCCAGATGCTCAAGGACGCGTCGAATTTCCTGCAGTCACTGGAATCGCTGTTCGGCGGATTCCAGGATCGCGCCGACCGGACCTACGCGATGTTGTCCAAGCCGGGCACGCACTTCCTGGTGGTCGCGGCCGCCGAGCCCGATGCGCTGCGCGAGGCTTCGTTCTTCGTCGACCGGCTCTCGACCGAACGCATGCCGTTGGCCGGTCTGGTGCTGAACCGGACGCATCCGGTGCTGAGCACGCTGTCGGCCGATCACGCGCTGACCGCCGCCGACCAATTGGCCGAGACCGACCCGATCACCTCGTCGGTGCTGCGCATCCATGCTCAGCGGGTTGCCACCGCGAAGCGCGAACTGCATCTGCTGCACCGTTTCACGGGCGCGCATCCGCGGGTTCCGATCGTCTCGGTGACGGCGCTGCCGTTCGAAGTTTCCGATCTGGAAGCGCTGCAAGCGGTCGGAGATCAGCTCACCGGGACCCCCGCTCCCGAGCCGGTCGTGATATCTGATTGATATAGGCCGCTCAACGCCGACCGAGCCCGCTTTCACGGGCTCGGTGGTGTTTCGGCTAGGGACTAGATCGCGACCTGATGCTGACGCTGCGCCTGGAAGAAGTCCGACCAGGAAGTCACCTCAGGGTGTTGCTTGAGCAGCGCACGCCGCTGCCGCTCGGTCATTCCTCCCCACACACCGAACTCGACTCGATTGTCGAGTGCGTCGGCCCCACACTGCATCAGCACCGGGCAGTGCCTGCAGATAGTCGCAGCTTTGCGCTGGGCAGCGCCACGGACGAACAGTTGATCGGGATCTACTTCCTTGCATCGCGCCTGGGCCACCCAGGCGATCCTCGCTTCGGCCTGCTCTACGTCCAATCGAGCGATGGGGGTTGTCATGTGCATTTGGTGTGCCCCTTTGCAGTCCGAACACCGGTTGAACGGCGCTCCAGAATCGCGTGTCAGCCTCGCAGCAACCCAATCCCCGCTGCGAACTGCACCACATTCCACATTTGAGTGTTAGCTCTATCACACTGGGTTCTCAATCTAGGTAAAGGTATGCCCCGAGCGCAAGACCGTTCTGAGACTTTTTGGTACGTCCGTCCCTCCAAACGTGATAGAGAACCGGGCGGTCGACTCGACACGCAGTTGGCCCACTTGCGACACGCCGAAACCCTTCTGACGACACGCCCGTACGGCCTCGCGAACCGCAAGATCCGGTCAGAACACCACCCCGTAGGCTGAGGATCGTGCCGATCACACAAACGCTCGCGAGGCTGGCCGGCAGCTGCGCGCTGGCCGCGGTGCTCATTGCAGGGATGCTGTTCCCCCTCGCAGGCGGCTTCGGGTTCGTGTCCAACCGTGCCGCCGACGCAGTCGACAACGTGTCAGCGGAGTTGGTCGAGGGCACCGCCCCCGCCGTCTCCACCATGGTCGACGCGAACGGAGCACCGATCGCCTGGCTCTACGAGCAGCGCCGCTTCGAGGTTCCCAGCGACAAGATCTCCAACAACATGAAGTTGGCGATCGTCTCCATCGAGGACCGGCGCTTCGCCGAGCATGCGGGGGTGGACTGGCAGGGCACGATGCGCGCCTTCCTCACCAATACGACCAGCGGCGAGGTCCAGCAGGGCGCGTCGACGCTCGACCAGCAGTACGTGAAGAACTTCCAGCTGCTCGTCGTCGCCAAGACAGACGCCGAGCGCCGCGCCGCTATCGAGACCTCTCCCGCGCGCAAGATTCGCGAGATCCGGATGGCGCTCACTCTCGACTCGGAGCTGACCAAGGACGAGATCCTCACCAGGTATCTGAACCTGGTCCCGTTCGGTAACGCCTCCTACGGCATCCAGGACGCGGCGCACACCTATTTCGGCATCGACGCCGCCGACCTGAACGTGCCGCAGTCAGCGATGCTCGCAGGCATGGTGCAGAGCAGCTCGAAGCTGAACCCCTACACCAATCCCGACGGCGTGACCGCTCGGCGCAACACCGTGCTGGACACGATGATCCAGAACATCCCCAGTCGCGCCGACGAATTCCGCAAAGCCAAAGAAGAACCTCTCGGTGTGCAGCCGGAGCCCATGGGCCTGCCGCGCGGCTGCATCGCGGCCAACGATCGCGGCTTCTTCTGCGACTACGCGCTGCAGTATCTGGCCAACGCGGGCATCAGCCGCGAGCAGATCGATAAGGGCGGCTACCTGATCAAAACCACCCTCGATCCCGCATTGCAGGACTCGGTGAAGCGGTCGGTGTCCGAGGCCGCCAACCCGAACCTCGACGACATCGCCCAGGTCATGTCGGTGGTCGGGCCCGGCCAGGATTCGCATCCGCTGCTGGCGATGGCCAGCAGTCGCACCTACGGCCTGAACCGGGACGCCAACGAAACCGTGCAGCCGCAGCCGTATTCGATGGTCGGTGACGGCGCGGGCTCGATTTTCAAGCTCTTCACCACCGCCGCGGCCATGGAGAAGGGCCTCGGCATCGACGCCCAGCTCGACGTGCCGGGCCGGTTCGAGGCACGAGGCATGGGTAACGGTGGCGCGCGCGGCTGCCCGGCCGCCACCTACTGCGTCGAAAACGCGGGCCGGTACAAGTCGCCGATGTCGGTGACCGAGGCGCTGGCCACCTCGCCGAACACCGCCTTCGTCAAGCTGATCCAGGCCGTCGGCGTCACCCCGACCGTCGATATGGCGGTGCGGCTCGGCATGCGCTCCTACACCGAACCGGGCAGCTCCGGGCACGGCAACCAGAGCCTCGCGGACATGATCAAGGACCAGAACCTCGGCTCGTTCACCCTCGGCCCGGTCGCGATCAACCCGCTGGAGCTGTCGAACGTCGCCGCGACGCTCGGCTCCGGCGGCCGGTGGTGCCCCGCCTCGCCGATCAAGGAAGTGATCGACCGCTCCGGCAAGGTGGTGCCGCTGACCCAGCAGGCCTGCGAGCAGGTCGTCGAGCCCGGCCTGGCCAACACCCTCGCCAACGCCATGAGCAAGGACGACATCAGCGGCACCGCGGCAGCCGCGGCCCAGTCGACCGGCTGGAAGCTCCCGCTGTCCGCCAAGACGGGAACCACCGAAAGCCACCGGTCCTCGGCCTTCGTCGGCTTCACCAACTCCCTCGCCGCGGCGGCCTACGTCTACGGCGACAGCCCGACACCCGGCGAGATCTGCTCGTTCCCGCTGCGCGGCTGCGGCGACGGCAACCTGTTCGGTGGTAACGAACCGGCGCGCACCTGGTTCAACGCGATCAGGCCGGTAGTGCAGAACTTCCCGCCGCCGGCGCTGCCGCCCCTGGACGACAAGTACGTCCGCGGGTCGAACGGCGCGCAGGTCCCCGATGTCGCAAACATGTCGCAGGGCGAGGCGACCGCGAAGCTGGTGGCGGCGGGCTTCCAGGTTTCGCCGGTGAACGGAGTCGGATCGCAGCCCAAGGGCACCGTAATGGGTACCGCACCGAACGGTTCGGCGATTCCCGGCTCGGTGATCACCATCTACATCAGTGACGGCACCGAGCGGGCCGCACCACCACCGGGGCCGCCGCCGGGCGTCCCCGGGCTGCCGCCGCCACCGCGGTTGCCACCCATCCCGATTCCGATCCCGATCCCCGGCTTCCCGAGATAGCAGAACACCGCCGACCCGGACGCAACGCGCCGGGTCGGCGGTGTTTTCGGAAGGATATGGCTACAGGCGTGCTTTGACGGCGGCGGAGAGACGCGAACCGTCGGCCTTGCCCTTGGCGATCGCGGTCGCGGCCTTCATCACCTGGCCCATCTGACGCATGCCGGGCCGTTCCCCCAGCTGCTCGGCAACCTGCGCGATCGCGGTGTCGGCGACATCCGCGACCTCCGCGTCGGACAGTTGGGTCGGCAGGTACTCGTCGATGATCCGCGCCTCGGCGTGTTCGTTGGCGGCCAGCTCGCCGCGACCCGCCTGGGTGTAGACCTCGGCCGACTCGCTGCGCTTCTTCGCCTCTTTCTGCAGCACGGCAATGACCTCGGCATCGGACAGCTCGCGCGCCTCCGAGCCCGCGACCTCGGCGTTCTGGACGGCGGCCAGCAGCATCCGCAAGGTGGCGAGGCGCAGCTTGTCCTTTGCTTTCATCGCGGCGGTCATGTCCGCACGCAGCTGCGATTTGAGTTCCGACATGTGCCACACGGTAGCCGCTCGCTCGGGTCCGGCCCACTACATTTGCCGTGCGGTCCGGTTTCGGGCCCCGCATCCGGACGCTTGTGCGTAAACACACTCAGCGATCCTCAGCGGGGTCACCTATGCTGGGCAAATGCCCGTAATCTCGACCTCCGCCATCCGACGAACCGCGTTGGGAGCCGCCGGGGCCGCGGTGGCCGGTGTCGGCTACGCCTCGTTGATCGAACGAAACGCCTTCGTGCTGCGCGAGGCGACCATGCCGGTGCTGCAGCCGGGTTCGGCATCCCTACGGGTGCTGCACATCAGCGATCTGCACATGATGCCCGGTCAGAAGCTCAAGCAGCAGTGGCTGCGCGAGCTCGATCGGCTGGAGCCGGACCTGGTCGTCAATACCGGCGACAACCTGTCGCACCAGAAGTCGGTGCCCGCGGTGGTCCAGGCCCTCGGCGGATTGCTTTCCCGCCCAGGTCTTTTCGTTTTCGGCAGCAATGACTACTTCGCGCCGGTGCCCAAGAACCCGATGAAGTACTTCAAGAAGGACCACCGCCGCGTATACGGCGCGCCGCTGCCGTGGAAGGACCTGCGCGCGGCGTTCACCGAACGTGGCTGGCTGGATCTGACCCATGTGCGCCGCGATGTCGAGGTGGCGGGCATCCGCATCGCCACCGCGGGTGTCGACGATCCGCATCTGCAGCGCGACCGCTACAACACCGTCGCAGGCGCCCCGAATCCCCTGGCCCAGCTGAGCATCGGTCTGACCCACTCGCCGGAGCCGCGGGTGCTGGATCGTTTCGCCGAGGATGGCTACGACCTGGTGATGGCCGGGCACACGCACGGCGGTCAGCTATGCCTGCCCGGATACGGTGCGCTGGTGACCAATTGCGGCATCGATCGCTCCCGGGTGAAGGGCGCGTCGAAGTGGGGCGACCACACCCAGCTGTACGTCTCCGCCGGGCTCGGCACCTCACCGTGGGCGCCGTACCGCTTCTGCTGCCGGCCGGAGGCGACACTGGTGACACTGGTCGCCGCACCACCGAGGCGGCCGCTTACCGATAGCGGGCAGGGCGTTTCGGCCTCGGAGGCCATCGCCCGCTAGGGTCGCTTGCCGAGACTTGGATGTCAGGCAGGGGACAGCGGTGAATGGATTCGACGACCGGCGCAATGACCCGACGGTTCTGGGACAGCCCGGTGCGGCGCATCAGCAACAGCCGTATGGGCCAGGGCAATTCGGCCCCGAAGGGGACGACGGTGGGCAGACACCGCCGAACCAACAGTGGGCTCCCCCGCCCAGCGCGGCGCACCCCGAGCCGACACTCCAATGGCAGCCCGCAGCGCCGCCGCAACCCGACCCCACGCTGCAGTGGCAGCCCAGCGGGCAGCCGCAGCTGAATCAGCAGTGGGGGTCCGGCAGCGACCAACAGCCACCGCCGGACCGGCAATGGCAACCCGTCCCGGATGGGCCGACGCCACCGGCCCACTGGGCTCCCGGCGGGTCGGCGCAGTTCGAACCCACCCTCCTACGACAGCCCGCGCCCGGTGCGCAAACACCACAGAACCAGCAATTCGGTCCTGGCGCGGGCGAACAGACACCACAGAACCAGCAATGGACTCCCACTCCGAGCGGGTCGGCCCAACTCGAGCCGACCTATCAGTGGCAGCCCGCGCCCGGCGCGCAGAACCAGCAGTGGGGATCCAGCGCGGGCCAGCAGACGCCGCAGAGCCCGCAATGGGCCCCGAGCTCGACCGGATCGGCCCAACCCGAACCCACCCTTCAATGGCAGCCCGCAGCGCCGCCGCAACCGGAACCAACGCTGCAGTGGCAACCGAGCTCCGGAGCGCAAGCGCAGCCGGAACCCACTCTTCAATGGCAGCCCGCCGCACCGGCACAACCCGCCCAGTACGGCGAGGTTCCCCCGCTCGATCAGTTCCCCGCGAACCAGTACGGTGCTGCCCCGCAGGCCTACGGTGCGCCGGTCCAGCACTTTCCGCCCGGCTACGGTCCGCACGGCCGGCCGAGCGGCGGTCACGGCAAGGCGTGGCTCGCTGCCGCAGCGGCGGCGATCGTGGTCGCCGGTGGTGCGATCGCCGCGGTGGTCGTCGCCGATCGCGGGTCGGACGACACTCGCGCGCAGGACACGTCACCGTCGATGGTGAGTGCGCTGACGCCCACGGCGGGCGCGCAGCCGTCGGCGACGAAGCCGACCGGCGCCAAGCCGGCCCCGACCGGGACCGGCACTCGCAACGAACCACCGGTCGTGCCCGGCTACCAGGTGGTCGTCTCGCCGGACCGCGGCGCGGCCTATGACGTGCCCGCCGACTGGGCCGTCGCCTCCGAGGGCACCATCGGCGGGTTCGGCGAACCGCCGAATGCCGTCGTCGGCAAGGGGTACGCCAGCGAAGGCAAGAGTTACTGCCCAGGGTCCACCCGCACCGTCTCGTTCCTGACCGGCTCCAAGGATCCCGATTCAGCAAGTGCCGCAACGGAAGTCGGTACCAAGACCGCGAAGCTGGCCTACCACGACGCGCCGGCGACGCCCAGCGGCGGCCAACCGCTCAGCTCGCTCGACGGCAGCCAGCAGGGCATGTTCGTCGAGACAAAGGGAACCATTCCCCAGGCCAAACCGGGCTGCGCCACCGAATACTCGGTCTACACCTTCGCAACACCGACCGAGAACGGCAGCTTCGTCATGGTGATCGCCGCCGACACCGGTGTGCCCAAGGCTGTCGACGTCGCGACCGCTATGCAGATCTTCTCCAGCGTCCGCGCGCACGAAGGCTGATTGACCTGCCGGTTTAACGTCTAGACCCTTGCTGTTGTAAGCTACCTCAGGTTCAACAACGGGGTGTGGCGCAGCTTGGTAGCGCGCTTCGTTCGGGACGAAGAGGTCGCAGGTTCAAATCCTGTCACCCCGACTCGTTGGTTGAGACGACAGTCAGGCCCCTGACCGCTTCGGCGGTCGGGGGCCTTACTCGTGTGTGGGTGCCCTGCTGCTGTGGTGCAATGCCGACGGCGGAAAACCGTAAACAATCCGTAAACCGGTTCGTCCAAGCTGAAGGCACAGAACACAGCGGGCCGGACGGACCCGCTCAACCGAAGGAAAGCACCCATGCGCAAGCTGAAGCTCCAGGTCCAGATGACCGTCGACGGCTACATGTCCGGCCCGAACGGCGAGATGGACTGGATGACGTTCCCGTGGACCGACGACCTCGGCGCCTACATCGTGCGCTCACCGCGCAGGTCGACACCATCGTGCTCGGTCGCAAGCTCGCTGAAGGGTTCATCCCGCACTGGGCTTCCAACCCCGAGAGCGAGCCCCAGGTGGCCATCGACCAGATGAACAACACGCCGAAGGTCGTTATCTCCAACAGCCTCGCCGAGTCACCGTGGGACAACACCGTCGTCGCGGGCGGTGACCTCGCCGAGATCATCAACAAGCTGAAGTCACAGCCGGGTGGCGACATCATCGTCTACGGCGGCGGCACCCTCGTCTCGAACCTGATTGCCGCGAGCCTGATCGACGAGCTGCACCTGTTCGTCAACCCGACCGCGATCGGCGCGGGCTTGCCCGTTTTCGGCGACCCGGGCGCCAACAAGCAGTTCAGCATGGTCGCCGCCACACCCTTCGAGTGCGGGATCACCGCATTGCACCTGGAGCCGAAGCGCGCCTGACCGGCGCAGGAGGCGTTGCGTCGAGCCATATGAGGCACACTCAAAGCCTGCGGAACGCATCGGCCTCGAGCAGTCCGGCGGCAAGCAGAGTCCGGAACGCCGCGGACTTTCTGGCGCACCGGTCGATATGGCATTGGCGATGGCGCTGGAGTACCCGGCCGGCTTCGATGACGGTGAACGGTACTTCCGGCGTTTCGTGCAGCCGACCAGCAGACCAGCCCTCCCCGATCAGCCGCTCGCGTTCGATCCGCGGGTATCCATCGCGGACACCGAGGCGGTCTCGGGAGGGGGCAGGCCACCACACCGCCGCGGCGATGACCGCCAACAGCCCGGACACCAGAGCCAACAGTCCGAAGAGCACGAACCCGTCCACCGTTACCTCCACGAGGCTTCTCTTTCGTGGCGCCCGGCGCCGGGGGCTGTGCCACCGGCCGGCGACTGGAGTCGGTCGGTGTGCCGCCGAGGGCGCGGCGTCGACCCGGCGCCGGGGCTATCCAATAGCCTTCTGCGCCAATGTGTCCTGCGATAGCGCATTGGTGTTGCCAGGTGTTGCCGTGTCCTCCCGGTCACACGGTCGACACTGTGAACATTTGTCCACCCGGCGTTCGCTCGAAAATCCCATGGCGGGCCCGCCGACGCATGTGTCGGCGCGGAATACTCATGCCACCCGGGGTCCGGCGACCGCACGGCGGTGAGGAGACGCTTACCCCTTGCTAACTTGCGGACATCTCGGCGAAACGCGAGGTCCATAGCGTATACATGCATGTCGACAAGGGTGGCCACACTGGCCGATGCGGCCGGGCGGCCATTGCGGGACGTGGTTTATACGGCGCTGCGCGGCGAGTTGATGAACGGTGACATCAGGTTCGGCGAGCGGCTGACCGAACCCAAGCTCGCGGCGCGGTTCGGTATTTCGCGGACACCGATCCGCGAGGCGCTGACGGTGCTGTGCTCGGATGGGTTACTACAGCGCGAAGAGTACGGTTTCACACCGGTCCGGCCGAGCATTCCGCTGATTCGTGACCTGTACGAGTTGCGACTCACGTTGGAGCTGGGTGGAATTCAGCGAGCGATCGACAATCCCGCGGTCCGCCATGACCACGCGTTACTGGAGGCCGAGCGCGCCGGCTGGCTGGAGTTGCGCGCCGACCCGCCGGAGCAGGAGCCGGGTTTCGTGGTCCGTGACGAGGAATTCCATGTCACCTTGCTGACCGCGGCGGGCAACGCCGAACTGGTCCGGTCGTTGAAGTCGGTGAACTCACGAATCCGGCATGTGCGGATGTACGACTTCATGGTCAACAACCGGATCGAGACCACTATATCCGAGCATCTCGGCATCTTGGATGCCGTTCTGGCAGCAGATCTTTCGCTGGCATATCGCCTGCTGCACACCCACATCGGCGGCTCGTTGGATGTGGTGCTCGATCGGGTGACACGGGCCATCGCCGCGATGTCCCTCGCAACTGAATAGGGAGTAACGGTGACACTGGACTTCGATACAGTGCTCGTCGCCAATCGCGGCGAGATCGCGTGCCGGGTGATGCGGACGGCACGCGCGCTCGGGCTGAAGACGGTCGCGGTCTACTCGGATGCCGACGTGGGCGCTCCCCACGTCGAAATCGCTGACGTGGCAATACATCTGGGACCGAGCGCCGCCGCCGAGTCGTATCTGCGCGCCGATCGGGTGATCGAGGCCGCCCTGTCGGCAGGCGCAGGCGCGGTGCACCCGGGCTACGGATTCCTTTCGGAAAACGCCGATTTCGCCGGTGACGTAGCGGCCGCGGGCATTGCGTTCATCGGTCCGACACCCGAGCAACTGCGCATCTTCGGTGACAAGCACACCGCACGCGAGGCCGCCCGGTCGGTGGGAGTGCCGCTCATCCCGGGCAGCGGCCTGCTCGATTCGGCCGATCACGCCGTTGCCGAGGCCGAGCGGATCGGCTACCCGGTCATGCTCAAGGCGGTCGGTGGTGGCGGCGGCATCGGCATGCAGGCCTGCAGCACCCCCGACGAGGTGCGCGCGGCGTTTCAGCGGGTGCAGCGACTTGCCGCGACGAACTTCTCCTCGACCGGAGTGTTCCTCGAACGCTTCGTCGCGCGGGCCAGGCATGTCGAGGTGCAGTTGTTCGGCGATGGCTACGGTCGGGTCGTCAGCCTCGGCACCCGCGACTGCTCGCTGCAGCGGCGCAATCAGAAGGTGATCGAAGAAGCTCCCGCTCCCGGTCTCGGTGCGGAACTGTCGGAGCAATTGCTTGCGGCCTCGCGTGAGCTGGCGCGGTCGGTGGGGTATCGCTCGGCGGGCACCGTCGAGTTCGTCTACGACACCGACCGTGGCGCGGCGTCGTTCCTGGAGATGAATACACGTCTGCAGGTGGAGCATCCGGTCACCGAGGCGGTCACCGGCATCGACCTGGTGGAGTGGATGCTGCGCTTAGCCGGTGGTGACACCTCGATGGTGGACGAGCTGCCCGAGAGCGGCCCCGTCATCGAGGGTTGGGCCGTGGAAGCACGGGTCTACGCCGAGGACCCCGGACACGACTACCGGCCGAGCGCCGGGCTGATCACCGCCGCCACGTTCCCGGCGCAGACCTGGGTGGGCGGCACGGACAACGATCCGAAGTCGAAAACCGTCGACGAAGCCACCCGATCGAGACGCAAACCAAGCACCAGCACCCGGATCGACACGTGGATAGACACCGGTACCGAGGTCAGCCCTTACTACGACCCGCTGCTTGCGAAGGTGATCGCGGCCGGGCTCACCCGTGCGGCGGCCTTCGCGGAATTGGCCGACGCGCTGGCCGCAACCCGCATCTACGGGGTGCAGACCAATCTCCCGCAGCTGCGCGCGGCCGGCGCCGATGCCAGAGTGCTGAGCGCGCAGCACGTCACGACAACGCTGGCCGACATCCGCCCACATGGCCGTCGCATCGATGTCCTGCGCGCCGGGACCATGACGACCATCCAGGACTACCCGGGCCGAATCGGCCTGTGGCAGGTGGGAATTCCCCCCTCCGGCCCGATGGACGACCTGTCGTTCACCCAGGCCAACGCCGCCGTCGGGAATCCGGTGGGCGCGCCCGCGCTGGAATGCACCCTGCAGGGCCCACAACTGCGCTTCTGCGAACCCAGCGTCGTGTGTGTCACCGGCGCCCAGGTCGAGATCACCGTCGACGGACGGCCTGCGGACATGTGGCGGCCGATTTCCGTTGCGGCGGGCTCGATTCTGGATGTCGGCGCACCGACCGAAACCGGACTGCGCACCTACCTCGCGGTGCGTGGCGGCATCGATGCGCCGCTCTATCACGGCAGTGCGGCCACCTTCACCCTCGGCGGCTTCGGCGGCGTCACCGGGAAAGCCGTTGTCGCAGGCGATGTTCTCGGTGTGCTGCCGCCGCGGACCGACCTCGCCGAACCGCGCGAGGTCCCGATCGAGGAACGACCGGAGTTCACGCACGTCTGGCACCTGGCCGTCGGCGAGGGCCCACAGACCTCCCCCGCCTATTTCACCGACACGGACATGGCCCAGTTCTACGCGCATCCGTGGAAGGTCGGCAGCCACGCGAATCGCACGGGCATCCGGCTCGAAGGACCCAAGCCGGCCTGGTCGCGCACCGATGGCGGCGACGCCGGGCTGCATCCGTCCAATCTGCACGACAACCCGTACAGCGTCGGCACACTGAATGTCTCGGGCGACACTCCGATCCTGCTCGGCCCGGACGGCCCGAGCCTCGGTGGATTCGCCTGCCCGCTGACGGTGGTCTCTGCGCATCGCTGGAAGCTGGGCCAGTTGCGCCCGGGCGACACCATTCGATTCGTGCCCGTCGGCGACGCGGCGGCCGCTGCGCTTCGGCCGTCGGAATCCGGCTCCAACATCGCACGCGCGCGCGACACCATCGCGAATCCTCGTGCCGGACTGCATGATCGCGGGATACTCGGTGCGCTCGACGCGGACGCCGATCGACCGCGAGTTGCCTATCTCCGCGGCGGCGATGACAACATCCTGGTCGAATACGGCGACATGGTCCTCGATCTCGGTCTGCGCATGCGGGTACACGCCCTCGCCGAGGCGCTGGCGGGCTCCGGACTACCCGGCATCATCGATGTCACGCCGGGCGTCCGTTCGCTGCACATGCACTTCGATCCCGATGTGCTGCCGCAGCATCGGCTGCTCGGCACGCTGATCGACCTCGAGCGTGAACTGCCCGCCACCCACGAACTCGTCGTGCCGAGCCGCACGATCCGGCTCCCGCTGTCGTTCGACGACCCGTCCATCGCCGCGGCGATCGACCGCTACCGCAGCGGTGTTCGCGACACCGCGCCCTGGCTGCCCTCGAATACCGAATTCATTCGCCGCATCAACGGACTCGACAGCGTCGAGGACGTCCGCTCGGCGGTCTTCGACGCGGAATATCTCGTGCTCGGTCTCGGTGATGTGTATCTCGGTGCGCCGCTTGCCGTTCCGCTCGACCCGCGGCACCGCCTCGTCACCACCAAATACAATCCGGCGCGCACCTGGACCCCCTCGGATGCGGTCGGCATCGGCGGCAAGTACCTGTGCGTGTACGGCATGGCCTCCCCCGGTGGCTACCAGTTGATCGGCCGGACCGTGCCGATCTGGTCGAGCTACCGCCAGTCCGCGCCGTTCGAGGCGGGCACGCCCTGGTTGTTCCGGTTCTTCGACCGCATCGTGTGGGAAGAGGTGAACGCGGAGCAGCTGCTCGAATATCGCGCCGCCGCGCAGGCGGGCCGATTCGACGCCGAGGTGAGCGAGGGCACCTTCGCCCTCACCGATCATCTGCGCATGCTCGCCGACAATGCCGACGCCATCGCCGAGTTCGAGACCAGGCAGGCCATCGCCTTCGCAGCGGAGAAGAACGCCTGGCGGGCTGCCGGCGAGTTCGAACGCGGCTCGACGGTCGAAACCCCGATCGAACCCGCCGTCGACCCGCTGGCCGGACTGCCGCCGAACGCGACGGTGGTGACCGCACCGATGATCGGCAATGTCTGGCGGGTCGAGATCGAGGTCGGTCAGCGGCTGGCCGCGGGCGCGCCGGTCGCGATCCTCGAAGCCATGAAACTGGAACTACCGGTGCACAGCCCGGGCCCGGGCACGGTGCTGAAGGTATTGGCGACCCCCGGCGCCAAAGTGGAACCGGGCACCCCTCTAGCCGTGATCGGAGTCGACTGAATGACCGCAGGCGTCCTAGGCAACATCGCAGCGCAGCCGCAGCGTTCGCCCACCGAGCGAGTCGCCGCCGCCTATCGGCGCATCGCCGAGGTGGATCGACAAGAGGTATGGATCACGCTGCGCGAGGAAGGCGACGTCGCCGCCGACGCGGCCGCCGTCGAACAGCGGCTCGCCGAGGGTGCGGCGCTGCCGCTGGCCGGGATCTTGGTGGCGGTCAAGGACAACATCGATGTGGCCGGGCTGCCGACCACCGCGGCCTGCCCCGAATTCGCCTACCCCGCGACGGTCACCGCGGCGGCCGTGCAGCGGTTGGTCGCGGCGGGCGCGATCGTGCTCGGCAAGACCAACCTGGACCAGTTCGCCACTGGCCTCGTCGGCACCCGCAGCCCGTACGGCGCGGTACGCAATGCGCATCATCCGGAGCTGATCTCCGGCGGTTCGAGTTCGGGATCGGCGGTCGCGGTCGCGCTGGGAATCGCGGATATCGGCATAGGCACCGACACCGCGGGGTCCGGCCGGGTGCCCGCGGCACTGCACGGCATCGTCGGCATCAAGGCGACGCTCGGCATCATCCCGACCCACGGCGTCATCCCGGCGTGCGCCGACTACGACGCCGTCACGGTCTTCGCCACCGACCTCGATCGGGCCGTCGCCGCCGCGGCCTTGATGGCCGGCCCGGAGATCCGTGATCCACGCAGCCGGAGCTGGCCCGCGGACGTCCGTCTCGCCGCGCCGGACCAACTGCGCCTTGCCGTTCCACGCGCCGAGGATCTCGCGGCCCTGAGCGAGCCCTACCGCGAGGCTTTCGTCCGAACCGTCGTCGCTGTCACCGATTCCGGAATCGCCACGCAAGAAGTCGATATCTCGGCGCTGCTCGACGCGGCCCGACTGCTCTACGACGGCGCGATCGTCGCCGAACGCTATGCGGCGGTCGGCAAGTTCCTCGACACCGCGCCTGCGGGCGCGGATCCGACGGTGACGGCCATCATCGACGCCGCACGCGCGACGACCGGTCCCGGATTCGCGGACGATCTCGACACCCTTGCGCGGGTGCGAGTCACGGCGACCGCGCTGCTCGCCGACTTCCACGGGCTGCTGTTGCCGACGACCACCGAGCACCCGAGTATCGCCGCGGTCCAGGCGGACCCAGTGGGTATCAATCGGCGGATGGGCACCTACACCAACTTCTGCAACCTGCTGGACATGGCGGCGGTGGCCGCCCCCGGGCTGCCCACCGCGGCGGGCTTGCCATTCGGGGTGATGGTCGTCGTCCCTGCCTTCGCCGACCAGGTCGCGGTCGATATCGCCGCCCGCATCGTCGGCGCCGACCCGCCCCCCGCGCTGGTCGATCGGGGTACCGAACTCGCGGTGTTCGGTGCGCACCTGCGTGACCAACCGCTGCACTGGCAGTTGGCGGAGATCGGGGCCAGGTTCGCAGGCGAGATCACGACGACCGCCGCCTACCGGCTCACCGCGCTGGACACCACGCCGCCCAAGCCCGGACTTGTCCGGCACGGCGACGGTCTCGGTGCGCCGATCCTGGGCGAGCTGTTCCGGGTCTCGGAGGCCGGCCTCGGCCGCTTCCTTGCCGCGCTGCCCGCGCCGATGGCGCTGACCAGCATCGAATTGTCCGATGGGCGTTCGGTTATCGGTTTCGCCTGCACGTATGACGCCGCCGAGGCGGCGACGGATATCACCTCGTTCGGCGGCTGGCAGGCTTATCTCCAGCGCCAGAACTAGGCCGGCTCCGCACCGGCAGCGCCCGGGACACCCCCGGGCGCTGCCGGTTGCGGGACCAGTGCGGCAAGGGCGACAGCGAAGTCGTCACCGGTCGGCAGCGTGCCGTCCGGATTGCTGATCCACTGGATCGAAAGACCGTTCAGCAGCGTGTAATACAACCGGCCGACCGCATCGGCCTGTATCTGTGACAGCTCCGGGTACACCTTGCCGAGGATTGCCGCGATTTCACTGACGGCTTGCGCACCAGCCCTTTCCATGTAGCGTTGCCCATCCGACGATCGATGGACCCGGATGATGTTCTCCGCAGACGCGACAATGCCTTCCTTGTTGCGAAGGAAGATCGCGCCGATGCCTGCCCAAGTCGCGGCAAACGACTCGGCGAGCGAACGTCCCGCGCCCACCGTCCGGATCAGGTTTTCCAGTTCATCGTCGATGCCGTCGCCGATCGCCTCGGTGATCGCCTCGCTGATCAATTGGTCCTTCGATCCGAAGTGGTACCCGATCGCCGCCAGGCTCACCCCGGCGGAATCCGCGATGTCGCGAGCCGTGGTCGCCGCGAATCCGCGCTGGTAGAGGCAGGTGCGCGCCGCCGTGAGCAGCTCTTCTCTGTTTCCCATGCCTTCACTGTACGTCCGTCTTGCACATTTGTACTAGACAAATGTGCAAGACTCTGTTAAACATATGTCTAAGACATTCGAGTCAAAGCAAGGGATCAGAACATGAATGCCAACTCCGCCACCCCCACCGACCAGCCTCGCGTCCTCGTTTCCGGCGGCGGTATCGGCGGCAATGCCGTTGCTCTGCAGCTGCTCCGAGCCGGCATCCGGGCCACCGTGGTCGAGCGCGCCGACGCGCCCCGCCCCGGCGGTCAGGCCGTCGACCTGCGCGGGCCGAGCAGCGAGGTCGCGGAGCGGATGGGCCTGATGCCCGGCATCCGGAAGGTCCAGCTCGACGAGCGCGGCATCGTCATGGTGGACAGCGAAGGCAAGGAGCTGCTGCGCATGCCCGCCGAGATGTTCGACGGCAAGGGCGCCGTGGCCGAAATCGAACTCACCCGCGGTGACCTCAATCAAGTACTGCTCGACGCGCTCGCCGAAGCGGGCGGCGTCGACTACCGCTACGGCACATGGATCACCGACATCAGCCAGGACGACACCGGCGTCGATGTCACCTTCACCTCCGGCAGCACCGAACGCTTCGACATCGTGATCGGCGCGGACGGACTGCACTCCGCCACCCGGCGCCTGGTGTTCGGCCCGGAAGCGGAGTTCTCGACCTACCTCGGCGGGTACATGTCCTTCTTCACGCTGCCGACCCCCGCAGGCACCGAAGACAATTGGTTCACGATGAACTCACTGGTCGGCGCGACCAATGTCGGTCTCCGTCCCGATTACGACCCGACCACCTGCAAGGCGATCATCACGATGCGCACCGACGCCGATCCGGCACTGCGCCGCGATATCCCCGCACAGCAGCAGCTGATCCGCGAGCGGCTGGCAGGCGGCGGCACCATTGCGAACACGGTGAGCGATGCCATGGCCGAGGCGGGCGACTTCTACTTCGACGAGCTGGCGCGCATCGACATGCCGACCTACTCGAAGGGCCGCGTCGTACTGCTCGGCGACGCGGGCTACTGTGGCTCGCCACTCACCGGTCAGGGCACCGCGATGGCCCTGGTCGGCGCGTACGTGCTGGCCGGCGAAATCGTCGCGCACGCCGGTGATCCGCAGCAGGCGCTCACCCGCTACGAAGAGGTGCTGCGGCCGTTCGTCGCCAAGGCGCAGGAGCTGCCGCCGGGCGGCCTGAAGGCGATGACCCCGAAGACCCGCTTCGGGATTCGCGCGGGTCATATGGTCAGCAAGCTGATGACCGCCAAGATCATGAAGCCGCTGATGATGAAGATGCTCAGCGGGACCGACACCTACGACCTGCCCGACTACTCGACCCAGGCCGTCGGGTAATTGCCCGCCGTAGGAACCAACCATGACCGGCGCTCCACCACGGCGCCGGTCATGGTCATTCGATGACGGTCCGCTCGTCGAGCAGGAAGGGCAGCAGGAAGTTTCGCAGCATCGCTCGCTCCTCGTCCGCCCCCGCGCCGGGCAGCGTCAGCAAAGAAACGACCACCCGCACCACCCACTGCCCGAGCATCCGCGCCGCGGCCGCGGCCAATCGGGGACGATAGCCCGCGACGAATCCGGTGCCGATCGCATCGATCACGTGCGACGAATTCGACAGCTGGGCAACGATTCCGGAGTTGGCAGGCTCGAACCACACCGCGAGGTGCGGCGTCTTGCGCACCTCGGCGAGCACCGCGGCAACGCCGTCGAGCAGCTGCTCGGCACGGTCGGCGCTCGCATCGTCGGGCCGATCGCGCCACACCCGCTCGACCAATTGCCGCGCCTCGCGACCCGCGAAGGCCACATACAGCGCCTGACGGTTGTCGAAGTAGCGGTAGAGCGTCGCCCTGGAACACCCTGCAGCATCGGCGACTTCGGCCATACCGACCCCGCTGACACCCTTCTCCAAGAACAGCGTGCGCACCGCGTCGAGGATGCGTTCGGACGCCAGTTCGGCCCGGCCGTCGGCCAACCAGTCACCGTTCATGCCGTGCACCGGAACGGGATCATGGTCGGCCTGCGCACGTACGGGCCCGATGCATACTGGATCGCATCGATGTCGACGACGTAGTCGGGAAAGCGATCCAGCAACTCCGCCAAGGCAACTCGGGCCTGCATCCGCGCTGCCGCCGCACCGAGACAGTGATGCGGGCCGTGGCCGAAGGTCAGTATCCGCTGGGGATTCCGGTCGATGTCCAGTTCCTCGGCGTCGGCACCGTAGGCCCGGTCGTCACGGTTGGCCGCGCCGTAGACCAGCAGCACCTTGCGTCCCGCTGGCACCGTCGTGCCGTGCAATTCGACCTCTCGGGTCGTTGTCCGGGCCAGTCCCTGCACAGGCGAGGTCAGCCGGGCGAGTTCCTCGATCGCGATCTCGATGCGGTCCTTGTCGGCCACGAGCTCCGCGCGCTGCTCTGGGCGCTGCTGCAGCAATTGCACCGCGCCACCGAGCAATCCGGTTGTCGTGTCATTGCCGCCCGCAACCATCGTCCAAGTGTAGGCAAGGATCTGGACGAGGCCGCGCACATCGTCGTCGTCCGCGGCCAGGCCCGCCTGCACCAATAGCGACACGGTGTCGTCGCCCGGGTCGGTGCGACGCCGTTTGATCAGTTCGGCGAAGTAGCCGAGCATCTCGATCGAAGCCTGCTGCGCATGGGTGTTGCGCGCGTCGATACTCCCCGCAACCACCGCATCGGTCCATCCGTCGAAGCGCCCGCGATCCTCCGGCGGCACCCCGAGATAGTGCGCGACAACCATACTCGGCAGCGGCTTGAACAGTTGCTCGACGATGTCGCCCCCACCCTGCTCGGCCAGCTGATCCAGGCGTTGCCTGACGAAGCCACGCACCACCGGCTCGACGTCGACGACCTGCCGCGGCGTGAACCCACGCGCAACCAGTCGCCGAAATTCGGTGTGCACCGGCGGATCCTGCATCACCAGCGGCGGATTGTCGGTCAGCCCGATCTGCTCGAGCTCCCCGTACTCCACCGTCAGCCCTTCGCTGGAGGAGAACGTCTCCGTATCCCGCACTGCCGCATACACATCCGCGTGCCGAGTGAGCACCCAGTAGTCGTGCTCGGGCCGCCCCTCCGGCACCACATGATGCACCGGATCCTGCTCACGCAGCGCGGTATACATCCCCCACGGCGACTTCCACGTCGCACCCGACCGCAGTTCGAACCTCGGAGCATTACGATACTCTTGGAGCAACATGTAGTGAAGGTAAGACAGATTCAATATTTTGTCTACCGTGTCCCGGAGGTCCTGAATCTGGTGTTCCGCGTCAGAACGATTCCCATGTCCGATCGTCGAGGAGCCGATGCGCCAGCTCGACGAACGCGTCGGCGGTCGCCGGGTTGGCAATGTGCGCGTCGACATCCACATCGAGAATGACCTGTTCACGCCATTGCAGCACGGGCTCCACCGGTGTTGTGCCCAGCAGTGCGCTCGCGCCCAGCCGATTGCTCGAGGCGAGCCGTTCGAGCACCGCGTCTTGATCGGCCAACCATGCCGCCTGAGCAGGGTGGCTCATCATGCTCAGCGCGGCGACCGACGGGACTGCCGTTCGGACATACCGAACCGATTCGAGCAGACAACCCGCATCGTGCCCCCATTCCCGCCCGACCCGCAGCAACCCGTTCGGGCCGTGCATCAGCCCGGCCGCCGCCAGAATGGGCTGCCTACTCCAACGATGGAACACCAGCCAGCGCACGGTATGCGCTCGAAGTTGCGGCAGCGCAGTGGCTCTCAGCGCCAACTCCAATGCGGCCGAACGCCCGGCACTGAGGTCGACAACGACCACCTCGAATGTGCGCTCCAATTGCGACAGCAGATCCGCGCACCGATGCACCATGTCGTCGTTGACGGTCAGGAATTCGGCACCACCCTCGTCGCCGGGAAACAACACCAGCTCGGCCGAGCGAGAAGCCGAACTGCGCAAGGCAGCCCGGTCGGTCATCGCAGGGACATCGACTCCGGCGGGGAATCCGACACCGCCGAGCAGATACGAGTGCAGTCCGCCGGAAGTCGCGCCACGTGCGACGTCGTCGATCTCGAACAATGCTCCCGCCGTCGGCGAGCCGAACGTGAAGTCGAGATATGCGGAGTTCTTGCCGCTCAGGCACAGTCGGTAGGCGAGGTTGCAGCTGGTCACCGATCGGCCGGCGCCGCCCTTGTCGGAGGTCGAGAAGACGAGCATGCGCGCTTGCCTCTTTCCGCGTCCCGGCGGGCATACGCCAGCTCGTCGAGCCCGATCAGGGTAGCGTCGGCCAGACTGAACGCGGTGGCGGGACGGGTGTCGAGCAGTTGCCGTGGCCGAATACGCATCAGCCCCCCGTTCTCCATGCCGCGAACACCGACGTCTTCGAGTGTGCGCCAACCCCAGTGAGCAGAGCAGCTGATCGACGCACAATGTTCGGCGATCAGGTTCCGAAACGGACACCGGGGCAAGTAATTCCGTGACCGCCTGGCCGATCGGCGGCGCCAGGGTCGCAACGTCACAACTACACGCCGAGTTCGGTGAGCAACTTCTCGATGCGAGAGCCGATGTCGTCGCGGATAGGGCGGACCTGCTCGATGTCGAGACCGGCCGGGTCTTCGATGATCCAATCCTCGTAGCGGGGACCGGGCACGAGCGGGCAGGTGTCGCCGCAGCCCATGGTGACGATGACATCGGTGGCGCGAATGATTTCGTCGGTCCACGGCTTGGGGTATTCGTCGGCGATGTCGATGCCGATCTCGGCCATGGACTCGATCGCGGCCGGGTTGAGGGCGCCACTCGGGTCCGAGCCGCCGGACCAGGCGACGGCGCGGCCCTTGGCGAGGTGGGTGAAGTAGCCGAGGGCGATCTGGGAGCGGCCCGCGTTGTGCGTGCACAAGAACAGCACGGTCGGACGGGTTTGCGGGACTTTACCTTCCACCTTGGCCAGGGCCTGCAGACGCTGCCTGCCGAATCTTTCGGCGAGCAGTGGCAGGTAGATCGTCACCGTGGCGCGGGCGGCGAAACCCTCGTATGAGCCGTACAGGAAGCGGTGGATCGTCTCCTGATCGAACATGGTCGCGAACTCTTCGCGCAGCCGGAACTCGGCGTTGTCCAGGGCGGTCTGATGATCGAGCGACAAAAGACGGTACGGGGTCGGAGTGGCTGAGCTTTCGGTCGGGTCGGACGCTTCGGGCTGAGACACCTTTCCAGACTGTCAGCCCCTGATCAGGTCCGGCAAACGAACAGCCGGTGACACCGACCATGTTCGGTGGAAAAGCGGCCGGGCCGGTCACCCCTCGTGAACCGGCCCGACCCATACCTGGGTGGGATCGTCGGCGTGCATCGAATGGTTACCTTCGGCAGTGGCGGTTGCCGGTCAGCTCCTGGAAGAGCCATCCGAAAGTGTCTGCGCTCTAACGAAAGCCGGCCGGACCGGTCACCCCTCGTGGACCGGCCCGGCTGGCCTTTTCCCTGGGCGCGACCTGTCAACCCCTCGAAGACAGGTCGTGCCCGGTTCCCACCCCCCGGTGGTGGCTTGTTTCCCCTGGCGCTGCCTACTGGCAGTACTCGAAAGTGCCGAGGACGGTGCGGCCGTCCTTGATCTGGTAGCCGGTGGCGTAGAGATCTGTGCCGGCGACGGGGTTCTCCCCGTCCGGCGCCAGCCACTCGACCTGCTGGATGACCTTGTAGGCGTTCGGGTCGTTGCGAAGCACCTTCAGCTCCGCGCCGTCCATGTCGGCAGCCTTGGTGTCGGTGGCTTTGCCCTTCTCCCACTCGCTCGCGACGGCCAGGGTGCCCTTGGCCGCGTCGTAGACGACGGTGCGGTACCGGATCAACTGGTGTTCGCCGGGCCGGTAGCCTACCTGCGCGTAAACGATGGGGGCGGCGATCTCGATCTCGATTCGATCGCTCTTGTGGGTGCAGGTAGCCTGGCCGGTGAGCGCGGCGCCGGGGTGGCCGGTGGTGTCCGCGATCGCGGTGCCCGCGCCGAACACCAGGGCGCCTGCGGTGGTCGTGAGAGCGAGGGCGGTGGTCAGCTTGCCGATCATCGTCTGTCCTTGTCGGGTCCGGTGTTTGTTTTCCGGTGTGTTCCGGTGTTGACACAAACAATGCAGCCCGGAGCTTGGCACGCCCTTAAGAAGATCTTGTAGGCACAAGACCGCAGGTAGAGCCGTCGATATCAGCGGGAACCGGTCGAGTTACCACCATGTGAGCCCGAATCGGCGGATGATGGAGATGAGGGCGCCAAGGAGATTGGAGCGGCGATGGAAACCGTGGTCGTGTGGATACTGGCTACCCTGCTGTATTGGTGGGGCCTGCTGTAGTGCGGTGTAGCCGCAGCCTGTGACAAGCGATCGAAACCGCCCGCCCTTGACCGGAACGGTCAGGGGCGGAGCGGTTTACGGCGCGGCTGTCAGTCGATGGATTCGGCGAGCTCCGCGTCGGTGCCGTCGAGGTCCACAGCATCGGACTTGCGTTCACGCACCAGCGACAGCGCGGCGGCCGCGAGGACCGCAGGCCGCGTCGACGGATGCCGGTTCGAACCCTGGCCGCGATACCTCGCCGAACTGATCAGCCCGAGCTTCGGCGACCGGTTTCGCCGATGTGATCATCCGGAGCCCAGGTCTTCGCGGGCGCGCTCGGCGATCTCATCCACGGCGGTGTTCGTCGAGAATCTCTCGATCGCCGATATTCCCACGGTCGAGATTCGACGCCATTGGTCGTCGTCTGTAAACCGACCCCGGTATTGATCGAGATGGTCCCGGACGACCTCCAAGGACTCGGGGCCCACGGTGAGTGCCCGCAGTGTCTTATCCCAGCGGGCGAGGGCTGGGCCCATCTCGCTGCCCACGATACGGACTGCGGTTTCGGCACGTAGCAGGATTTGCATCGGTTCGAAGAGCTTGTTGAATTCCGATGACAGGTACACGAAATCCGGTGGATGGAACTGCAAGGCGGCGCGCAGCCGACCCAGCTGCCCTACGAGGCCACTGTAAGCAGCAACGAAATCCACGTAGACGGATTCGCGATTCGACCGGACGGCCTGCGCTGCCGCGAATCGCTGCTGCCGGTCCATGGCCGTGCTGCTCACGTGGATAGATGACCACGCCGACGCGCTGGCCGAGATCACAGCCGAGACAATCGCGGTGATCAGCGCGTACCGCCCGCTGCGCTTCGCGAGTTCCAGTTGGCGCTGGAGGGCTGCCAGGTCCGACGACGACACCTCCGGAGCCGGCGGTTCGGGCGGACCGACAGGCTCCTGGCTAGTGTTCGGCGATGAGGTGTCGTCGTCGGCAGCCACTGGGTCAAGCTACGTCGCACGGGTTGCTCGGGGAACCGGACTCGCTCGAAATCGACCGTTCCAATTTCGAACAGCAACCTTGGTTCCGGCCGCGAGGACGAGGGTGAGCTGTCGAGAATCAGCGCAGGGATTCGGTCGCGAGCTTGGTGGCGTCTGCGATTACCGCGTCATCTCCCGTGGCGTCCGCGGTGCCTTTGCGGGTGAGTACCGCGATGACGATCGGGGCTCGGCCGCCGTCGGGCCAGGTGATCGCCACGTCGTTCAGGCAGCCGTAGGCTCCGGTGCCGGTCTTGTCGCCGGTTGTCCAGTTGGCGGGGACACCGGCGCGAATTCGCTTGTTGCCGGTGGTATTTGCCTTCAACCAGGAGATCAATCGGTCACGCTCCGGGCTGCCGAGCGCGTCGCCGAGGACCAAGGCGCGATAGTCGGCGGCGAGCGCGGCGGGGGTGGTGGTGTCCTGTGGATCGCCGGGGACGGCGGAGTTGAGTTCGGGTTCCCAGCGGTCCAGCCTGCTCACCTGGTCGCCGAGTGTGCGCAGGAACGCTGTCACCTCCGCGGGGCCGCCGAGTTCGCGCAGCAGCAGGTTGGCGGCGGTGTTGTCGCTGCGGGTGATCGCCGCTTCGGACAGCTCGGCGACCGACATTCCGGTGGCTACTTTCGTGCTGGTGACGGGTGAGTTCGCGACGAGGTCGGCCTCGGCGAACTGGATGACGCGGTCGAAATATCCGGTGTCGAGCGGATGGGCCTTCAGCAATGCCGCCACGGCAAGGGTCTTGAACGTGGACAACAACGGGAAACGCTGGTTGGCGCTGTTCGATACGGTTTTGTCGGTGGCGGTGTCCACGGCGAACAAACCGATCTGGGATTCGTAGCGCATCTCCAGGTCCGCGATCCGTGCGGCGGCCCGCACCGGCGCGGCCGTGCTCGGAAGCTCTTGCGCCGCTTGCGAATCGGTGCCGCAGGCGGCGAGCAGTGGAAGCGCGAGCGCGGCGGCGATGACTACCCGATAGTTACGTGTCAGCCGAAACATGCCCTCACTGTGTCAGGCGGTCGGGTAGCCGAACAAACGGGCCTATGCCCAGATGGTCCGTGAGACACCACGTAGCACGCAGCACACTTCCCGGCGACGTCTCCCCTGCCCGGATCACGACCATATTGTGAAAAGGCGCAGATCAGATGGCGTTTTCTAGTGCAAAAGCCAGTCCTGCTCGATATTATTAGAACATGAGTTCGAACGGTGAGATAGCTGAGCAACGGGTCGCCGACCCGTTGCTCAGCGCCGTCACCGACCTGCTCGAACAACCTCTCACCGGTCTATCCGACGACAAAGTCACCCAACTGCTGCGCGATGTCGAACGCAGCGCACGAATGCTGACGGCGCTCGCCAATCGGTTGACCGTGGAGGTCGTCGAACGCCACATTCCGGCCCGAGCAGGGGCGCACGGACCGAAGGGATTCCTGATGGAAACCCTGCGCCTGTCCAGTCAGGAAGCGGGCCGTCGCATCGCGGCAGCGCACTGCCTCGGCACCTGGCGCGACATGTCGGGGGAAACGCATGAGCCACGACACCCTCGGACCGCTGCCGCCCTGGCGGATGGGGACATCTCCGCCGACCATGCCAACCGGATCGGTGCGATATTGAAGCGAGTCCCCGGTTCGACCGCGGACCCGGAATTCGAAGCGGCCGAAGAGGTTCTGGCCGAACACGCACGCACCGGTTCACCCGACGATATCGCCAAGGTGGGCGATGCGATCCTCGCCTACCTGGACCCGGATGGAAAGCTCACCGACGACCAGGATCGCAAGCGGATGCGCGGAATCATGATCGGACGCCAGCGCGCCGATGGCATGTCCCCCATCCGCGGCGAGCTCACCCCCACTCTGCGCGCCTTGCTGGATCCCGTGGTCGCCAAGTTGGCCCGGCCCGGGATGAACAACCCCGACGATCCGGAAAGCCCTTCCGGCGATTGCGAATACGTGGACCGCGAAGCGATGGTTGCCGCGGCCGCACGCGACACCCGCACCGCCGCGCAGCGCAATCACGATGCCCTGGTAGCGCTGCTGCAACCCGGGATGTCGGCCGACAAGCTCGGCGCATATCGCGGGCTGCCGGTCTCCACCATCCTGACGATGAGCATCGCCGACGTCGAACGCGCGGCCGGAGTCGCGACCACCGCAACGGGCGGCACCGTCCCCCTCATTGAAGCGTTGCAGCTCGCCGAACAGTCACAGCCTTTCCTTGCAGTGTTCGACCACAACGGACTGCCACTACATTTCGGGCGCGCCAAACGACTCGCCACCGCGGCACAGCGGATGGCATTGATCGCATCGGTGCGCGGCTGCACCCGCCCCGGCTGCGATGCCCCCGCCAGCCTGTGCGCCACCCATCACGTGACCGACTGGATCAAGGGCGGCCCGACCGATATCGGCAACGAAACCCTGGCCTGCGATCACTGCCACGCCCTCGTCCACGATGGGCCGGGCGGCTGGAAAACTATTGTGCTGGGACCGGATTCGCAGCACCCCGGCCGCACCGCATGGATCGCCCCGCCACACATCGACCCCACCCGCACACCACAGATCAACCATCGCCACCACCCCGGCGAACTCCTTGCCGAAGCAATGGCCCGCATCCATCACCGCGACGAACAACAGCGACAACAACACCGCCACCGGCTGAAGCAACTCCAGCGGCCAGACAGTCATGCGGCATAAACAACAGTCCGAGTGACCCGCGCGCACCCAACACAGACCAACTGCCGCGCGCGTAGAACTGGCCGCCCACGCTCGCCCAGAGCACCAACGGCTGTGCGTCGTCACTTCGAAATGCCCGCAACGCAACCACAGCCAGTCGACCACGCTGGAAGCCGAATGCCTGCATACCCAAGCCGCGGCAGACCAAGCCGGGTACGGCACACGACGCACCCAGCACTGCCCGGAAACCCGGGGAGGGCGCGCCCTGCTGGATATCTCCGAACTGCTCTCAACGCCTGAGGCCCCACCCTCACCCAGAACAACAGTGCCTCTGCGCCCGTCACCCCAAATGGCACTCGTCACTTCGAAATGCCCGCAACGCAACCACAGCCAGTCGACCACGCTGGAAGCTGTGTGCCTGCCCGCCCAAGCCGCGGCAGAGCAAGTCGGGTACGGCACACGACGCACCCAGCACTGCCCGGAAAGCTCGGGAGGGCGCGCCTTGCTGGACGTCTCCGAATTGCTCTCCGCGCCTGAGGCCGACTGCTGTGCATTGGCCGACGCAGATGATGACACCCGGCTCGAACGCCCCGCACGCCACCGCTCCATCGCGACGCCTGAAAGTTGAGGGCATGGCAGGTGCACACCTAGCGAGGTGAGCACCCGCCCGACGTCCTGGTCTGCTACGCCGATGCGCCGTTCAGTCCTGCACGCACGCCTTCCTCGACCCGCTTGCCCAGATCGGAGTCCACGTTCTTCCAGTACTCGAAGACCCGGCTCAGCACCGGCTCCTGCACCCCACCGAGTACGTGGCCGACGATGTTGTTCACCAAGCGATCTCGCTGGTCATCGTCGAGCACCTCACGTACCAAGGTGCCCGCCTGGGTGAAGTCGCCATCCTCGGCGTGCTCGAGGTAGCCCGCGCGCACGACCGTAGGATCGAACTCCCAGATGCCGCCATCCGGCGCCTGTTCCGGGTCGGCGTGCGGGCCGCCGAAGGAATTCGGCGCGTACACCGGCACACTCGCGTCGTTGTACTCGTAGCGCATGGAGCCCTCCTTGGAATAGGAGTTCACCTCGGCGGCCTTGGCGCGGTTCGGCGGCAGCTGCGCATAGTTGGTGCCGATCCGGTAGCGGTGCGCATCTGCATAGGCGAACACCCGGCCCAGCAGCATCTTGTCCGGCGAGAAACCGATGCCGGGAACGATATTCGACGGCTCGAAGGCGGCCTGCTCGATGTCGACGAAGTAGTTGCCCGGGTTGCGGTTCAGGGTCCACTTGCCGACCTCGATCAGCGGGTAGTCCTGGTGCGACCACACCTTGGTCAGGTCGAACGGGTTGAACCGGTAGCCCGCGGCCTCGGCGACCGGCATGACCTGCAC
This sequence comes from Nocardia sp. NBC_00403, assembly GCF_036046055.1. Taxonomy (NCBI): domain Bacteria; kingdom Bacillati; phylum Actinomycetota; class Actinomycetes; order Mycobacteriales; family Nocardiaceae; genus Nocardia; species Nocardia sp. NBC_00403. The sequence continues at coordinate 1,566,145 of NZ_CP107939.1, read as the reverse complement.
GTGCACCGTCCAACTCGGGAACTCGCCGCGCTCGATCGCGTCCCAGAGGTCCTTGCGGTGATAGTCGGCGTTCTCGCCGGCGATCCGGTCGGCGTCGGCCTGGGTCAGGTAGTCGATGCCCTGGTCGGTCTTGAAGTGGTACTTCACCCAGAAGCGCTCGCCCGCAGCGTTGATCCACTGGTAGGTGTGCGAACCGTAGCCGTTCATGTGGCGGTAGGTCTTCGGGATGCCACGGTCACCCATCAGCCAGGTCACCTGGTGCGCGGTCTCCGGGCGCAGGGTCCAGAAGTCCCACTGCATGGTGTGATCGCGAAGTCCGTTGCCGGGCAGGCGTTTCTGGGACCTGATGAAGTCGGGGAACTTGATCGGGTCGGTGATGAAGAAGACCGGAGTGTTGTTGCCGACGAGGTCGTAGTTGCCGTCCTCGGTGTAGAACTTCACCGCGAAACCGCGTGGGTCGCGCCAAGTGTCGGGGCTGCCCTGCTCACCGGCCACCGTGGAGAAACGCACCAGCGACTCGGTCCGCGCGCCCGGCTGGAACAGCTTGGCCTTGGTGTAGCGGCTGACATCGTTGGTCACGACCAGCTCACCGTAGGCGCCCGCACCCTTGGCGTGCACGATCCGCTCCGGCACCCGCTCACGGTTGAACTGGGCGAGCTTCTCGATGAGGTAATGGTCGTGCAACAGGATGGGGCCCTGGGCGCCCGCGGTCAGCGACTCGTCGTCGCTCTGCACCGGGGTACCGGTGTTGGTGGTTGTCGGCTCGGTCATGTCGAAGCCTCCTCGGTTGATGGAACAAACGTCCCGGGGATGGGCTGTCCCGGGCTGTCGGGGTGACTACCGTTCTCGGGAACGACAGGTACTGCACAGACCCCAGAAGACGACCTCTGCCTCATCGATCGTGAAACCGTGGTCGTCCACGGGTTCCAGGCAGGGGGCGCTGCCCACAACACAGTCCACGTCCACGACCGTGTCGCAGCTTCGGCACACCAGGTGATGGTGGTTGTCCCCGGTCCGGGTCTCGTAGCGCGCGGCCGAACCGGCCGGCTCGATACGCCGCAGGATTCCGGCGTGCACGCAGGCCCGAAGCACGTCGTAGACGGCCTGCGTGGATACCGAACCCAATGCTTCCCGGACCGTGGCGGCCAGCCGATCGGCGTCCGAATGCGGTCGGGCTGCGACCGCATTCAGCACCGCGACCCGCGGGGCAGTAACCCGCAGGCCTGCCGCGCGCAACTGTTCGCGCGGATCGGTGATGTCGGTGTGCATGCCCACGATGGTTGCCTCTTTTCTGGAATTAGTCAAGAGAATGAGTTTGTCAAGTAATCACACCTCGTGTGCCGAGAGCGTGCCGTCGCGTGGCGTGAGTCACATTCGACGATGCGGAATAGATCGCAGCGCGGCACGGTTGACCACCTCTGTCGGCGTCCGGACAGCCCCGGGCCTCACCCCTTTTGTCGCTTCGAGCGACCACTCGCCGAGAGGCGCTTGTGGGACGTCGGCACCGAGTCGTGACGCTGGCGTGGCGTCCGGCGGCTCAGCGCCGCCAGGTCTGACGATCTGGCGGCGCTTCGCATATTCGGTGACGCTCCCATTCGGAGCGCTCGATTCGTGGTCCGCGACGCGGTGGTCGAGGGATGCGGCTATGGCATCCCTCGCGGCTGCCATCGCCATCACCACGATCGATGCCACCGGTGTGCGAAGGTCCGAGCTCGCGACGCGCGTCATCGACACGGTCGCCGCCGGGGTGCCTGCGCCGGTTGTGGACGTTGACCACGCCGGAACGCAGTCAGCGGCAACGGTTCTGCCCGATCAGATCGGGCCGCGCCGAGTGCTGGAGGGGGCGGAACTGCTCTGCGCCCTCGGGCAACCCGGCAATTCGGTCTCCTTGTAGCGCCAAATTTTTGCCTGGCCGACGCTCAGCCTGTTGCCCGGTGCATCGGGTGCCGGCACGATAGCCTTTGGCCATGGGGCGTTTCTACGGATTCCTGGCAGGAATCGCGGCGGTATCGCTGGTGGCGGGGAGTGTGTTCGCCGGGAGTGCGCAGGCGACCTCGGCCGAGCAGCGGACATGCGGGGTGTCGTCCGGGCGGGAACCGGAGCGGGCGGCGCCGGAACAGGTGGGGCTGGATTCGCAGCGGCTGGCCGAAGCAATGGCCTTCGCCGGCGAGCGGAATCGGTTGAATGTGCAGGTCTTCCGGCACAACTGTCTGATCGGCGAGGGGCCGACGAACGATCAAACCGGAAACGTCGCGTGGAATATCTGGAGCGCGACCAAAAGCGTGGTCTCGGTGCTCGCCGGAATGGCATGGGACCAAGGCAAACTCGACATCGATGCGCCGATCGATCGATATCTGCCGCCGGGACTCGGTGACGAAGTCCATCGGTCGATCACGGTGGAGAACCTGCTCACCGAGAGCTCGGGCATGCAAGTCGGAGTGCTCACCGAGGGCATTACGGGAGTGATTCCAATCGACCCGAACAGCGCGGTGCAGGCGCTCGGTGTACCACTGAACGACCCGCCCGGCACGGCGTTCAGCTACAGCCAGCGCAATGTCGACCTGCTCGCGTATGTCATCGAATTGGCGGTCGGCGAACCACTGCAACAATTCGCGCAGCGGGAGCTGTTCGATCCGCTCGGCATTGCTCGCGGCGATTACTACTGGGCGCGCGATCGCTCCGGACACACCTACGGATACGCGCACCTGATGATCCCGCCGAACGATTTCGCGAAGCTGGGCCTGCTGGTGAGCAACAACGGGCGCTGGGGCACCAAACAACTCGTGTCGCAGGAGTATCTGCGGCAGGCGCGGGAGCCCTCGGCGACGAACAGTTGCTACGGGTACCTCTTCTGGACCGGGCCCGGGTGCGCGGAGACCGCCACCTTCCTACCCCCCGATGTGTATGCGATGTCCGGGCTCGGCATGCAGGACGTCTTCATCATCCCCAGCCTGGACCTGACTGTGGTCTGGACCGGGGTCTACGGGAACGTCAGCAGCCAGGGCCTGTCCGGAATCGTGCAGAACATCGCGGAACTGCCGTACGAATTCTTCCGCAGGCTGTTCGCCGCGTTCGACGAAAGGCCGCTTCCCGACCCGGGCCCCTACATCGAGCCGCCGGTGCGACTGGATGCGAGCCGATTCGTCGATAACAACATCCTGCTCGCGGTCTTCGGAATCGGGCCGGCGGCATATCCGGGCTGCAATGTCTTCGCCTGCTTGAACTACCCGCTGGCCCCACCGTTCGCGGACACCGCGCCCGGCTGCGTCATTCTGGTATGCCTCGGCCCCGATCCGCGCACGCCCGGGATTCGCTGAATCGGCTGCTGGACCGATGGCTCGGCCAGATTCGTGACCCAGCCGTGCAGTTCGTCGGTGCGCAGTGCCGCCGCGTGGCGTTTGCGCAATGCCTGAGAGATCGGTCCCGGGCGGCCATCGGCGATCAGTCGGCCGTCGACCTCGGTGACCGGAGCCGCACCCGCGGACGTGCCGGAGACGAAAACCTCGTCGGCGATATACAGCTCGGTCAGATCTACCGTCCGTTCGACGAACGGAATGCCGTCCTCGGCGGCGAGGGTGAGGATGGTGCGTCGGTTGATGCCGTCGAGGATGTCGCAGGACACGTCGGGGGTGATGAGGGTGCCATTGCGGACCAGGAAAATGTTGGCCGCACTGAGTTCGCAGACATGGCCGTTGCCGTCGAGGAAGATGCAGTCGTCGTAGCCGCTGTCGATGGCATCCTGCTTGGCCAGCACCGAATTCACATAAGCGCCGTTGACTTTCGCGCGCGAAGGAATCGCATTGTCTGGAATGCGCCGCCACGGACTGGATTTCAGCCGCATGCCGTCCTGCGGGACGATCGGCACCGCGTCATAAACGAACATGCTCACCTGAATCGCACAGCCACGAACCCTGGTGCCCGGAATCGACTCGACGACATGCACTGTCGCCCGCACGAAGACATCGGTGACGGGCGCGTTCCGTTCGATCAGCTCGACAACGGCGGCCCGAAACTTGACGAAATCCCACTCGGCGGCGAAACGATCGATGCCGATGATCTTGCAGGACTCTTCGAGTCGCCGGAAGTGATCGTCCAACCGGAAAGCGGTGCGCGCCGATCCATCCACATGCACCGGGAACACGGTGTAGACACTCAGGCCGTAGAGAACTGCCGAGGATGCGACATTCACCGATGCCGCGTCGGCGGCAACGATCCGGTCGCCGAAGTACACCTGAGCATGCGGGTTCGCCATTGCCGGAGGCTAGCAACCGAAACGGCGTGCGGGCGAGCCAATTTTCGGCCCGCCCGCCACCCCGATCAGCGCTCGGCGTGCCGGGCGAGTCGAGCCGTATCCATGTAATCGCGGAACAGCACGACCTTTCCGTCGCGCACCCGGACGACGTTGACAGAGGTACGGATCCGAGCCCGCTGCGCGCCGGGCACCGTCATGTCGACCTCTGCCTCCACCAGGATCACCTCGGGATCAGTGGTCTCGTGCACCTCGGGATAGATGTCGTGCACTTCGATGCCCGAGAGGTCCGACCAGCGTTGTGTGAGATGGGCCCGGATCTCCTCGCGACCGACCAATCGAGTCGGCATGCCGGGCACGACGAAGGGCATCTCGAACACCGCATCGGCTGCGAGCAGTTGTACGAACGCGTCGGCATCGCGCGCGGGCAGGCTCGCAAACAAGCGTTCGACCAGCTCGCGCGGGCTTTCCACCGAAGACTCCACCATGAAACACCTCTCCAAATAAGCGGAACGTATACCCCGCTTATAATTCGGAACGGTCGCCCCGTTTGTCAATGGGGGCAGTAAACTCGTCGTTCGTGACCGATCCGCCGAAACAGGAACCGCGGACGCTGCGCGCCGACGCACGCCGCAACCGCGACCGCGTGCTGGCTGCCGCCCAGGAGGCGTTCGCGGCCGAAGGTCTTTCGGTGCCCTTGGACGAGATCGCACGACGGGCCGGCGTCGGCGCGGGCACCGTCTACCGACACTTCCCCACCAAGGAAGCCCTGTTCGAAGCCGCGATCGTGGACCGCATCGAGCGTATGACATCGCAAGCACGCGACCTGTCCACCGCCGACGACCCTGGCCGGGCCTTCTTCGACTTCCTCGACGTGATGGTGACCGACGGTGGTCTGAAACGCGACCTCGCCGACGCCGTCGGCGGACAGCTCTCCCCCGAGCACCTCGCACCCGTAGCCGAAATGAACCGCGCGATCGCCGAATTACTCCGGCGCGCCCAAAAATCCGGCGCGGTCCGCACCGATATCGGTATCGACGACCTGATGCGAATCATCAAGGGCACCTTCATCGCTGCGCAGAGCACCGGCGCGAACGACGATCAGCGCCGGCGCAGCTTCATGGTCATGTTCGACGGCCTACGGCGGCACTGAACCGCGTCGAATGCGGCACGAACGTCGAACGGCGCGGTGGTCCACCCGTTGTGGACCACCGCGCCGTTCGATGGTTCGATGCGCCCTGCCGGACTCAGCGGTCGGCGAGCAGGACCTCGGCGATCTGAATGGTGTTGAGGGCAGCGCCCTTTCGCAGGTTGTCGCCCGAGATGAACAGGGCGAGACCACGACCTTCCGGCACACCGGGATCCTGGCGGATGCGACCGACGAGGGACTCGTCGATGCCGGCAGCCCGCAGTGGGGTCGGCACATCGACGAGCTTGACACCCGGCGCCTTGGCCAGCAGTTCCTTGGCGCGCTCCACCGAAATCGGTTCCGCGAATTCGGCATTGATCGACAGCGAATGGCCGGTGAAGACCGGGACACGCACGCAAGTACCGCTCACGAGCAGTTCGGGCAGGCCGAGGATCTTGCGGCTCTCGTTGCGCAGCTTCTGATCCTCGTCGGTCTCGCCGGAACCGTCGTCGACGAGCGCGCCCGCGAGCGGGATCACGTCGAAAGCGATCGGCGCGACGTACTTGTTCGGCGCGGGGAACTGCACCGAACTGCCGTCGTGCACCAGCTTTTCGGCGTCGCCGACCACGGCGCGCACCTGGGAAGCCAGCTCCTCGACCCCGGCGAGCCCGCTGCCGGACACCGCCTGGTAGCTGGAAACGATCAGGCGCCGCAGCCCTGCCACATCATGTAGCGGCTTGAGCACCGGCATCGCCGCCATGGTCGTGCAGTTCGGGTTGGCGATGATGCCCTTGACCAGATTGCGCGTCTGCTCCGGGTTCACCTCGCTGACGACCAGCGGGACCTCGGGATCCTTGCGCCAGGCCGACGAATTGTCGATGACCGTGACCCCCGCCGCCGCGAAACGCGGCGCCTGCACGCGCGACATAGTCGCCCCCGCGGAGAACAGTGCGATATCGAGACCGGAGGGATCGGCAGTCTCGGTGTCCTCGACGACGATCTCGCCGCCGCGCCACGGCAGCGTCTTGCCCGCCGAGCGCGACGAGGCGAAGAACCGGATCTCGTCGGCCGGGAAGTTACGCTCCTCCAGCAGTTTTCGCATGACAGCGCCGACCTGACCGGTCGCGCCGACGACGCCTACCCGAACTCCCATGGCTTATCGCCCCGTTCCCGCATGGACAACGGCGACCTCGTCGCCGCCGAGATCGAAGGCCCGGTGCAGCACCTTGACGGCCTCGTCCAGTTCGCTATCCCGGACCAGCACCGAGATCCGGATTTCCGAGGTGGAGATCAGGTCGATGTTCACGCCCGCGTGCGCCAGCGCCTCACAGAAGGTAGCCGTCACGCCGGGGTGGCTCTTCATGCCCGCGCCGACCAGCGACACCTTGCCGATGTGGTCGTCGTACAGCACCTGGGAGAACCCGATCTCGTCCTGACGCTTGGTCAGCATCTCCACCGCACGCGCACCGTCGGTCTTCGGCAGGGTGAAGGTGATGTCGGTCTTGCCCGTATCGATCTTGGAAATGTTCTGCAACACCATGTCGATGTTGATCTCGGCATCGGCGATGGCCCGGAAGACCTTGGCCGCGTAGCCCGGTTCGTCCGGCAGTCCGACCACTGTCACCTTGGCCTCGCTGCGGTCGTGCGCGACGCCCGTGAGGATTGCTTTCTCCAAGGGGATGTCCTCCATCGATCCGTAAACGTAGGTGCCCGGCTTGTCGGTGTAGGACGAGCGCACATGCACGGGAACGTTGTAGCGGCGCGCGTATTCCACGCAGCGCAGCATCAGCACTTTGGCGCCGCAGGCCGCGAGCTCCAGCATCTCCTCGTAGGAGACCTGCTCGAGCTGCTGGGCGTCCGGCACGATCCGCGGGTCGGCGGTGAAGACGCCGTCCACATCGGTGTAGATCTCGCAGACGTCGGCCTCCAGCGCCGCGGCAAGTGCGACCGCGGTGGTGTCGGAGCCGCCGCGGCCGAGCGTGGTGACGTCCTTGCTGTCCTGGCTGACGCCCTGGAAGCCCGCGACGAGCACGACGAGCCCTTCGTCGAGCGCGCTGCGCAGCCGACTCGGGGTGACATCGATGATTTTGGCGTTGCCGTGCGCGCCGGTGGTGATCACGCCGGCCTGCGAGCCGGTGAACGAGCGCGCCTCGGCGCCGAGCGAATGGATGGCCATGGCGACGAGCGCGTTGGAGATCCGCTCACCGGAGGTGAGCAGCATGTCCATTTCGCGGGCCGGCGGCGCGGGCGCCACCTGCTGCGCCAGGTCCAGCAGTTCGTCGGTGGTGTCACCCATCGCCGAGCAGACGACCACCACATCGTGGCCCTGCTTCTTCGTCTCCACGATCCGTTCAGCGACGCGCCGGATGCGCTCGGCGGTTGCTACCGAGGATCCTCCGTACTTCTGAACCACGAGAGCCACGACAGGGTCCTCCAAGATCGACAATCAGCTGCTGACAGCCACCAAGACTACCGACTCGGGTCCAGTGGATTTGTCGGTACCTCCTCAGCTCACGAGGATCGAAGGGGCCATTCGCGAATCGAACTCGGCCGAAAGGGCTTCCAGCAACCAGCGATACTTGGTGTTCTCCGAACGCCGCGATCAGCCACTCGCCGTCCCGCCGAACGAGCACGGTCGTCTGGACTTTGGTGTTGCGGCGGTTGCGTCGCTTGCGGCCCTTCACACTGCGCCTTTGCCATGCACGACCACCACATCCGGCGTGTGTGGGCGCCGAGGAATGTGACGTAGTCCGCATCCGGAGTGAAGACGGTGGCGAAGGCTTCGGCGTCGCGGCTGCGCGCCGAGTGCACTGGTACGGCGAGTCCGGTTGAGCGACACCGCGGCTACCCGCACGATGGAAACCATGAAGAGCACGGTGTTCGAGGTGGCAACGGGGCACAGCGAAGTCGTCTACGACATCACGCCGCAGTGCGCGCAGTTCGCGCGGGAGGCGGGCGGCGACGGTCTGCTGCACGTCTTCGTGCCACATGCCACCGCGGGAATCGCGGTGCTCGAACTCGGCGCGGGCAGCGATAATGACCTGCTCGCCGCATTGCGCGACCTGCTACCCGCCGACGACCGCTGGCGGCATGCGCACGGATCCCGCGGCCACGGCCGCTCCCACGTCATGCCTGCGCTGATCCCGCCCTACGCCACCATCCCGGTCATCGGCGGCGCGCTGACGCTGGGCACCTGGCAGTCGATCGCCCTCGTCGATCTCAATGTCGACAATCCCGACCGCCAGGTGCGCCTGTCCTTCCTCACCAGCGCATGAGCTCAGGAGCGCAATTCGCGACCCACGCTTCCCGATCGTGCCGCTGTCGGCCGATCAGGCCCGGCGCAGCCACGTGACCTGTGTGCCATTGGTGCTGACCGTGCGACGCTGCGTCGGCGTGAACAGCGTCGGACGAAACTCGCCCGCGAAGGCAGGTGTGCCGGTACCCGCCACCACCGGATAACCCTTGATGACGAGCTCATCGATCTCGTCGAGCAGGGCGGCCGCGAATTTGCCGCCGCCCGCGAGCCAGATGTCCATGCCGTCCTCCTGCTTCAGCGCGCGGACCAGGCCGATCGGGTCGCTCTCGACCAGTTCCACCGCCGGGTCGTCGATCCGACCCAGCGTGCTCGACACCACGTACTGCCGCATGTGGGCGTACGGGCTGGTCACGCCGATGGCAAGGCCGGGCTCGTAGGTGCCGCGACCCATCACCAGGGTGTCGAACTTGCGATTGGGTTCATCCACGGCCAACCCCAGATGCGGGCGCGCATGGGTGGGCAGCGTTTCGGGATACTCGGTGCGAATCCAGCTCAGCATGTCTTCCGGCACTGGGAGGAAGTCGATCTCACCATTCGGGCCCGCGATGTAACCGTCGAGGGACATCCCGACGAAGTAGACCAGTTTTCGCATATCGGTACCGCTTTCTCTGGAGTAGTCGGGGGTGTCGTCAGGCCCTGGTGAACCAGGTGACCTGCGCACCGTTGCCGAATTCCTTGCGCTGCGTCGGCGCGAACAGTGTCGGTCGGAACTCGCCGGCGAAGACCGGTATGCCGCCACCCGCGACGACCGGGTAGCTCTTGATGATCAATTCATCGAGCTCGTCGAGCAGTTGCGCGGCGAGCTTGCCGCCGCCGCAGAGCCAGATATCGCCGCCTTCTTCCTTCTTCAACCGCTGCACGAGGCCGACCGGGTCGCTCTCGACCAGCTCTACCTTCGGGTCATCGATTCGGCCGAGCGTGCTGGAAACGACGTATTGCTTCATGTGTGCGTAAGGGCTGGTCGCACCGGCGGCCAGGCCCGGTTCATAGGAGCCGCGACCCATCAGCACCGCGTCACAACGCTTGCCGGGTTCGTCGAGCGCCATATCGAAGTGTGAGCGCGCAAAGGTGGGGACGAACTCCGGGTACCGCTGGTTGATCCAGGCCGCCATCTCGGCGTCGAACGGGTAGAAGTCGTACTCGCCCGCCGGACCCGCGATGTATCCGTCGAGAGAAACCGCGACGTAGTAAACAAGCTTTCGCATACCCAAACCGCCTCATCCGTTGTACTCTGCCTGAAGTGATTTCGTGAAAGTAGTACTACAGATGGAGTGGTGTCAAGTGCGGACCAACCCGGAACGACGGCAAGCGTTGATCGATGCGGCCATCGAGGTGCTCGCGCAGGAAGGCGCACGTGGGCTGACCTTCCGCGCGGTGGACAAGGAAGCGCGCGTGCCCGCAGGGACGGCATCGAACTACTTCGCCAACCGCGACGACCTGCTGACCCAGGTCGGTAGCCGGTTCTACGAGCGGCTACAGCCGAGCGAGGCGACCATGACCAAGCTGACAGAGGGGCCGAGGACCCGCGCGAACATCACCGAGCTCATGCGGGAGGTCGTTGCACGCATCGAGGCGTTCCGCACCGGCTACCTGGCCCTGCTCGAGCTTCGACTGGAGGCCACCAGGCGGCCGGAACTGCGCACCGTACTCACCGAACGAGTGCGCGCAGACATCGACTTGAATGTGCGCAACCACCTCGACTCCGGGTTGCCCGGCGACGAGAAATCGGTGCTGCTGCTCTATTTGGCACTGAACTGGCTGATCGTGGACCGGCTCACGCTGCCGGAAGTATTCACCGAGGAACAGAGCCAAGAACTGATCGAGGCCGCGGTCGAAAGGATCATCGGGGGCCGGGACTGACATCGGCGCTTGTGACGCGCATCACTTGCATTCGATAATGGAGCAATGATGGCGAATGTCGGAGACCAACTGCTGGTACACGGGCACGTTGTGGGCCAAGGTGACCGCCACGGCGAGATCATCGAAGTCCGCGGACCCGAAGGCGGACCGCCCTACCTGGTGCGTTTCGCCGACGGGCACGAGTCGCTCGTCTATCCGGGACCGGACGCGGTGATCGAGTCTAAGTAGCAGGCCCGAACACCCGCGGCCTGGCCGGACAGCGATCGGCCATGCCCCGCCACCGCACGCACCGATCCCCCGATGACAAGTCGGCTGGACCGGCGAATTCGCTTTTCGGCGCCGCCGCGAATCCGGAATTCGTTCGCCCCGTTGGCGATCGGTCGACATCGGCGTGATGCGCGATACGTCGGCGACCCGAGGTGGTCTCAGCCACTGACCACACAGTTGACGACGGTATGTGTCGCTGGGCACAATCGCCGATGTAAATGGGCGGGGGCGGAGGTATGGATGCGCACAAAAACCGATATCCGATTCGTCGTCGATGCCGACCCTGATCAGGTGATGGATGCTCTGGCCGCGGTCGAATCGCTTCCCGAATGGTCGAACTCCTACCTCGATGCACGCGTCGCTTCCCGGGATGACCAGGGTCGGCCGCGACGGGTGTTCGTCAAGGCGGAATTGATCGGCGGCTCGGATCTACAGGTCCTGGAATACGACTGGACCGACAGCCGGTCCGCGTGGGAGGTCACCGACAGCACGCGCGGCGTGAAGGGCGGGGGCTGGTTCGAAATCTCCGATGGCAAGGACGGCACCGACGTCTGGTATCACGTCGAGCTGTATCTGCCGATTCCGGTTCCCGGGCTCCTTGTCAGTCGCACGCTGCGGCGTTCGAATGAGGAGGTGGTGGCGAACTTCATCGATTTCGCCGAGCGATTTTCGGAGACCGAAACGATCGAGGCCGGGTAGCAGCCAGTAGCCTGTGCGCAGCGGATCCGGCGCGCACCTGTCGCACAGAGGTGCGAAAATGTGCGTCATGATCGGTTCCACAAGGATTCGGCTGCGGCAGGTTTCCGAAGGTGATTCGGTAACTCAGCTCGAGTTGTTCTTCGACCTCGTTCTCGTCTTCGCCTTCACCATGGTGACCGGCCTGGCCGCCGAGGAGACCAGCGCCAAGAACCTGCTGCGCGCGACGCTGGTGCTCGCGGTGATGTGGTGGGTCTGGATCGCGTACTCCTGGCTCGGCAATGTCCTGCGCGCCGACGAGGGCATCACCCGGATCGCCATGTTCGTCGCCATGGGCGGGGTGTTCCTGGCGGCGCTCACCATTCCCGAGGCGTTCCGCGATCTGGAGGGCGGCTGGTACGGCCCGCTGATTTTCGCGATCGCGTACCTGGTCGTGCGGCTGGTGCACCTGGTCATGTTCCGGCTGGCCAGCGCGGAAGATGCGCAATTGCGCAGGCAGGCGATGAAGTGGGGGACAGGTTCGATCACAATCGGCACCACCCTGTTGGTGATTGCCGCGACGACCTCGGGCACAGTGCAGATCGGCCTGTGGACTGCCGCGATCGTGGGCGACATGCTGTGGACATTCCTGGCAGGTGAGGACTGGCGGGTGAATTCGGCCAGTCACTTTTCCGAGCGATACGGGCTGATCATCATCGTGGCGCTCGGCGAATCGATCGTCTCCATCGGTATCGGCGTGGCCGGGCTGCCCATCTCGTGGCCGATCGCGGTCGGCGCCCTACTCGGCCTCGGTATCTCGGGGCTGCTGTGGTGGGCATATTTCGACGTCGCCGCGCTGTCGGTGGAACACGCGCTCGCCGAGGCCGAGGGCGAACGCCAGATCAAGATCGCCCGGAATTGCTACACGTTCTGGCACTTCCCGATGATCGTGGGAATCATCGCGTTGTCGCTCGGTTTGAAGAAAGTCCTCTACTACGTGGGCGACGCATCGCACCACACCCTGAAGGACGCGTTGTACGGAGTCCCGCTGTTCTGCCTGTACGGCGGCGTGGTGCTGTATCTGCTCGCACTCGTCGGGTTCAAGCACTACGCGACGGGCAAGGTCACGGTCGTGCGTGTGGTGGCCGCGGTGGCGCTGCTCGCGCTGATCCCACTGGCGGCTGCCTTGCCCGCCCTCGCGTCACTGTCGATCCTGTGCGCGGTGCTCGTTGTGCTGATCCTCTGGGAGACAACCAGGTACGCGCAGCCGCGCGACGAGATCAGGCACGCGGTACACGACTGAGGTGGTGGCGCACCGACGCCTCGGGGTGTGACGGGCCGTAGGCGGACGGCTCGACGCGCACGCCGTTGTGTACGGCCGTCCTGATCTGGTCGATGTTCTCGCGCAGCATGTCCGAGACCAGCTCGTCGGTCCGCGGATCCTCCAGCACCTGGAACACGATGCGGAATGTGGTGTCGGCGATCAGCCGGATGATGTCGTCGTGGAACGGGATGTAGCGGACCCGCCCGGCCTGCGGGTCCTTCTTGATGAGCTCCAGGATCATCTCGTCCATTTCGACGCGGTTCTCTTGCAACGCCGCCGCGATATTGCGGGTGTAGTGACCCGAACGAAGCACATGCCCGACCTCGTCGAGGACGGCGATGGTCATCGGCCGTTTGATGACGTCGACGATTGTCTTCACGAACCGGTTCACCACCGCGGCGGTTACCCGATCGCCGAGTGCCCGGTCCGCGACGCGACCGACGCGGACCGCGATCACCACGATCCGCAGCAACCGGAACCCTCGGACGAACGGGCTGGTTACCGGGATCATGCCCAGCACCTCGTACCAATAGATGAACGGGTAGGTCCACGGCCAACCCGCCCGGCGCCAGCGCCACAGGAACTCCGCGGCGAAAATCGCGCACACCGAGTAGTCGATGATCACGATCACCCGGTAGGTGTGTGCTGCGACCGGGAAAAAGGTGACCCAGGCGACCAGCACCACGGAGACGACGGCAAGCGCCAGCATCACCAGGTCGCTCCACAGGGCGGGCGGCTTGCGAAAGAAGCGGTCCGGCTCCGGCGCTTCGTCGATACCCGAGACGGTGGTCGGAGCTGCCACGTGAGGAATCCCTTCGACGCCGAACGATCCCGGCCGAGAGTAATCGGCCGCCGCCGAGCGCACTCCCCACACGTGCAACGGCTTGATCACCTTCTCGGTGCAGACCCGCCCCGATCGCAGCGGCTATTTCCCGGCGCGCACGATCGCTTCGATGTTCCGCTCGGCCAGCGCGGCGATGGTGAGCGACGGGTTGACCGTCGCGGTGCTGCCGGGAATGGCGGCGCCATCCATCACGTACAGGCCGGGGTGGCCGTGCACCCGGCCGTTGCGGTCGGTGGCCAGGCCGAGCACCGCCCCGCCCAGCGGGTGGGCGGTGAAATTCGCGTTCGCGTCGTACCCGAGGGCGCCGAATTGGACCAGCGCATTGGATCGTTCGGCGATGCGCTGGTCGACCGCGCGGGCGGCGGCCGCCGTCTCGTCCCGGTTCCGGGTCGGCCAGGACAGCCCGACGCGGTTGCTCGCCCGGTCGTAACCGAATCGAGCCCGCGTCGGATCCAGCACCATGCCGAGCGAGGCCAGCGCGCCGGTCTCGAACGGAATGCCGGGGACGTACCAACTTTCGAGGGTCAGCGGCACCGCCGATTCGTCGAGGATCCGGCTGACGCTCGGTACCGCCTGACCGAGTCCTGCCAGTTCGCTTGCGCCACGGGCGAGCACAACGTCGCCGTTGCTGCCCCAGCCGTCGCCGATGTGTTCGTTGAGATTCGGCAGTGTGCCGGTGGCCTGAGCCCGAACCAGCAGTTCCGAGGTGCCGATGGAGCCGGCGCCGAGGAACAGCCGATCACAGGTGAGGGTGCGGGTGCCGAGCACTTCGCCGGTCGGCGCGAGTTTGGCGACGATGACCGAATACCGGCCGCCCGACTCCTGCGCGATGGCCTCGACCCGATGGCCCGGATACACCGCGGACTTGCCGGTGCCCTGCGCGTACCGCAGGTAGTTCTGATTGAGGTCGAACTTCGCGCCGTTGGAGTTGCCGAGGTTGCTGCGGGCCGCGATCGCCGACGGGCGGGTGCCGCCCGCGAGTTCGCCGCGCAGGATGTCCCAGTTGAAAATCGAGTCGTTGGGTATCGGCTGGTAGCCGGCCCTGCGCACCTGGTCGTCCCAGGCGCGGGAGTGGGTGAAGGGTGCCGAGCCGTACAGGTCCGCGGGAACCGGGTTGAGCCGCAACATCTCTCGCACCCGCGGGTAGTAGATGCGGTCCATTTCGCCGTAGTCGACGGTGCCACCGAAGACATGGTCGAAGAACCGGCGTTCGGGTGCGACCATCGCGCCGGTGAAGATCACCGAACCGCCACCGACGGCCGCCGCCCGCCACACATCGATGCCGGGGTACTCGGTGCAGTCGAGCACGCCGCCGAATCTGGCGAACTGCATCGGCACCTTGGTGACACCGGTGAAGGTGTTGCGATGCCAGAAGCCGCGGCCGTCCGGCAGGTCGTCGCTGGTGAAGATCTCCCGCCACGGATCGTTCGGCCAGCGCGAGCCGCGCTCCAGCACCGTGTTCGCGATCCCGGCTTCGGCAAGGCGCAATGCGGTGACCGCAGCCCCGAAACCGGATCCGATCACGATTGCGGGCGAGTGTGCAGGCGGATCAGGAAGTGGCGCAAAGATTTCCGGCACCCAGGTGCGGAACAACCCATGCCAGACCGGATCCGCCACAGCAGTCCCGACGTTCAGCGCCGTGCCCCCGGCACCCAGCAACGCAGCAGCACCAGCCGCCCTGAAAAAGGCACGTCTCTGCACCCAGGCCACCTCCCTCATCACGCATGGCCGAGCGCAGATTACACGGCAAATGGCCGTCGCGTCATCCGCCGAACGGCGCCCGATCGGCAGTGCAGGAGACGGTGGGATCCGGGAGTCGCAGGTCGATCAGATAGCGCTCCTGTAGCCGGCGGGGGCAGTCGCCGGCCGGCTCGTGCCCGTAACCGTCGACGACGACGACCAGCCGCGCATTGCCGAGCTCCTGTTGTGCGCGCTTCGCGAACGCCAGCGGGGTCACCGGGTCGAAACGATTGTTGAACAGCAGGGCAGGAACCTCCGAGCGCAATGTCCACGGGCCGGTATACCGCTGCGGATAGCCGTCCCGTGGTGTGGACCACGAGGCGCACGGCTGCCGCAGGTACAGCCAGAATGCGGCGTAAGTCGGTGCGTTGCCGGAGAATTCGCGCGCCAGCTCGGGCCACTGGTCCGGTCGTTCGGGAAAGTTGCTGTCCGCACAGGTGATCGCGGTGAAGGAGTCGAGGAAATTCAACGAGAGAGGTTCTGCGGCAAAAATTTTCCGCACGGTGCCGGGATTGCCGTCGGCACCGCGTTCCAGTTCGGCAAGCAGCTCGGCAAGCGCGGACCAGCCCTGCTGCGAGTCGTAGAGCAACATCGCCTGTGCCTGGACGACTTCGCCATAGCTCACCTGCACCGCGGTCTCGCCGCGCCCGACCTCGACGGGGCCCTGCCGCAACCGGTCCAGCAGGGCGCGATCGCGGGCCCGCGCATCCTCGCCGGCGAACGCGCACTTCGGCTGGCCGGCCTGGGTGCACAACCGGACGAACTCGCCGAACACTTCCTCGGTGCCGATCGCGGTGTCGGCGACCGCGGCGCCCGCGTTGTTCGTGTACGCGTCCGGATCGATCATCGCGGCGAGTTGCAGTGCGCGGGCTCGGTCCCCGAACAGCGCGCCGTAGACCTCGCCGAGATAGCTCGCATAGGAGGCGCCCGTATAGGTGAGCTTGGCGTCGCCGACCGCGCGACGCAACAGGTCGAGGTCGCGCGCGGCGTCGACGGTGGTGAGATGCGGCAGCAGCGCGGCGCTGTGGGCCGCGCAACCCGCCGCCAGCTCGCGACTGCCACGCTCGGCGGCGCGCTCCTGCTCGGCATTGCCGGGCGGCTGCGGGGAATTCGCCCAGAATCGCTGCTGCGCTTCGGGATCGGCGAAGCAGCGCACCTGTGAGCTGCGTCCCACCCCGCGCTGATCGAAGATGATCACATCGAATCGACGACTCACCTCGCCGGGGAAGAGTTCGCCGAGGGCTGCCTGTTCGAGTCCCGATCCCCCCGGTCCACCGGCCGCGGTGAACAGCGTGCCGATGCGACCGCCCGGGTCGCCCGCGGTCTGGCGGAGGACCGCGAGCGGAATGGTCGCCCCATTCGGTTGCGCATAGTCGAGCGGAACGGCCGCGACAGCACACTGGTACCTGCTCGATGCGGGCTCCGCACACGGCGCCCAGTCCAGGCGCGGCGTCGGCGCGGCATCGGCCTGCGCGACCAGCTCGGCCGCTCTCGACTGCTGCTGCTTCGACTCCCGCTCGGCCGACGCACCGCAGCCGCCCAACGCGGGCATCAGCGCGATCAACACGCCGAATACGGCGATCCTCGACTTACCCACAGCGCTCATCCTGTGCCCACACCATGCCCGCGTCGTCCTCCTTATGTGAGGTCAGGTCAGGCGGTTACCACTCGCCTCGGCCTGGTCACCAGTTCGCCGCCGCAGTTCGGACACACGCCGTCCATAGCCCGACTGCACGGTTCGCAGAACGTGCACTCGTACGAACAGATTCGGGCCGGACCGTCCGCGGTCAGGCCGACATCGCAGCGCTCGCACACTGTGCGCATCTCGAGTGCCATGCTGCTACCTCCATCGTCACGTCCCACGGTAGATCTTTGTGTCCGGACCTATGCCATCAACAGCCGGACGACCGCGATGATCCCGACGACGACGATCACCCCGCGCAGCACGTTCGGCGGCAACCGCCTGCCCATCTTGGCGCCGAGCTGTCCGCCGATGACCGAGCCGACCGCGATGAGCGCGACCACTCGCCAATCGACATCGGCGACCATCGTGAACACGACCGCGGACACGGCGTTCACCAGCAGTCCGAGCACATTCTTGACCCCGTTCAGGCGCTGGATGTCCTCGTGTACGAACACTCCGAGCAATCCGATCAACAGCACACCCTGGGCCGCGCCGAAGTAGCCGCCGTAAATGCCCGCGGCGAAAACCGCGACGAACAAGATCAAGCCGCCGTGCTCGGGTTCCGGGCCGGTGTCGGTCTCCCTGCGCTGCTTCACCCAGCGCGCCAACCTCGGCTGCACCACGACGAGCACCAGCGCGGCGATGATCAGCACCGGCACGATCGCCTTGAATGCCGATGCGGGGAGCGTCAGCAGCAGCACCGCGCCGGTGGTGCCGCCCAACAGCGACGCGGTGCCCAGCCGCAGCAGCCTGGCCCGCTGGCCTTCGAGTTCGCGCCGATACCCGATCGCGCCGCTGATCCCCCCTGGGACCAGGCCGATCGTGTTCGACACGTTTGCCGTCACCGGCGGCAATCCGAATGCCAGCAGCACCGGGAAGGTGATCAGAGTGCCCGATCCCACGATGGTGTTGATGCCGCCCGCCGCGATGCCCGCGCCGAAAACGGCCAGTTGTTCCAGCCAAGTCATAAGAACAGTTCCTTCGACGTCCCGTCGGACCGAGTCCGTACAAGCGTGTGTATGCCCGGTCGGAACGCTATCGGCAACATCGGATGACCGGATGACAGGACCGGGCTTTCGGGCCCGCATCGCGACACGGTAAACTCCCGGACATCATGCAGCGGGCACTTCTTCTCAGCCGCCGCGACGGGGTCTGATCGGACCGGCCTCCCGTCGCGGGGTTCTGCCGCGCCGGTCGACCCGTATATATGGGATCCACCACACCCACTCGGAGAAACCGTATGTCCACCGCTGATGTCTTCGTATCCGGCTCGCGCACCATCGCCTCGCCGTCGAAGCCCGCCCCGGCCGACCAGCCCGGCTGGAACACCCAGAAGAACTCCTCGATGCCGACCTTCCGGTACCGGCCCTTCGCCGAGGAGGTCGAGCCGATCGCGGTGCCCGACCGCACCTGGCCGGACAAGATCATCGATCGCGCGCCCGGCTGGTGTGCCGTCGACCTGCGCGACGGCAACCAGGCGCTCATCGACCCGATGAGCCCCGCCCGCAAGCGCCGCATGTTCGACCTGCTGGTGCGGATGGGCTACAAGGAGATCGAGGTCGGCTTCCCTTCGGCGAGCCAGACGGACTTCGACTTCGTTCGCGAGATCATCGAAGACGGTGCGATCCCCGACGACGTCACCATCCAGGTGCTGACCCAGTGCCGTGCCGAGCTGATCGAGCGCACCTTCGAGGCGTGCGCGGGCGCGGCGAACGTGATCGTGCACTTCTACAACTCGACCTCGGTCCTGCAGCGGCGTGTGGTGTTCCGTGCAGACCAGGCCGCGGTGAAGAAGATCGCCACCGATGCCGCGAAGCTGTGCCTGGAGATCGAGCAGCAGTACCCGGACACCAACTGGCGCTACGAGTACAGCCCCGAGTCCTACACCGGCACCGAGCTGTCCTACGCCAAGGAAGTCTGCGACGCGGTCACCGAGATCATCGCGCCGACCCCGGCCAAGCCGATGATCATCAACTTGCCCGCGACCGTCGAGATGACGACCCCGAACGTCTACGCCGACTCGATCGAGTGGATGAGCCGCAACCTGGCCCGCCGCGACTCGATCGTGCTGTCGCTGCACCCGCACAACGACCGCGGCACCGCGGTCGCCGCCGCCGAGCTGGGCTACCAGGCCGGCGCGGACCGCATCGAGGGCTGCCTGTTCGGCAACGGCGAGCGCACCGGCAACGTCTGCCTGGTCACCTTGGGGATGAACCTGTTCTCGCGCGGCGTGGACCCGCAGATCAACTTCTCCAACATCGACGAGATCCGTCGCACCGTCGAGTACTGCAACCAGCTGCCGGTGCACGAGCGCCACCCCTACGGTGGCGACCTGGTGTATACCGCGTTCTCCGGCAGTCACCAGGACGCCATCAACAAGGGCCTGGACGCGATGAAGGCCACGGCCGACGCGGCCGACTCCGACGTGGACGACATCGTCTGGGAGGTCCCGTATCTGCCGATCGACCCGAAGGACGTCGGCCGCACCTACGAGGCCGTCATCCGAGTCAACTCGCAGTCGGGCAAGGGCGGCGTCGCCTACATCATGAAGACCGATCACGGCCTGGTGCTGCCGCGACGGCTGCAGATCGAGTTCTCCCAGGCGGTGCAGAAGATCACCGACGGCGAGGGCGGCGAGGTCACCCCGAAGGAGATGTGGGACGTCTTCTCCGAGGAGTACCTGAGCCCGATCCTGCCGCTGGAGCGGATGCGGCAGAAGGTGACCGCGTCGGAAACCGATGGCGGCGTCGATGCCATTTCCGCGATCGTCAAGCTCGACGGCGTCGAGCAGGAGATCAACGGCAACGGCAACGGGCCGCTCGCCGCGTTCGTGGACGCGCTGGCAACCATCGGTTACGACGTACGCGTGCTGGATTATTCGGAGCACGCGATGTCCGCCGGCGATGACGCGCAGGCCGCCGCCTACGTGGAGTGCGCGATCGGCGACAAGGTGGTCTGGGGTGTCGGTATCGCCACGTCGATCACCACCGCGTCGCTGCGCGGGGTGGTCTCCGCGGTGAACCGGGCCCACTGATCTCGGTCGACGAGTACGGTAGGAGCCGGACGTCCTGGTGCGCGACATAGTCGCCGACCGGGGCGTCCGTCTCTCGATCCTGTTGGCAGAGACCGACAATCGGGCCACATCAGTGGCGTGTCTGCCTGGCGCGTCCGCTGTCAGCACTGCGGGGCGGGTCACCGAACCCCGTGCTAGCGTTGGTTCGCACTCAAGCGCCGAGCTCTCTGCTCGAATTCCCGAGCAGATGGGGGAACTGTGACTACAAACGACCACAACCCGACTTCTCCGCCCTGGCTGCAGAGTCATTCGGTAGATACGGCCGAGGTCACCACCGAAGCCGACGGACACCACGCAGCGCCTGACGAGGGGGTCGAACCGTCGGCCGCCGAGGTCACGCCCGAGCTGTCCGGCGACGCCGAAGCGCAAGAATCCACAACGGATTCGGCGGACCTGCCCGCTGCCGAGCTACCGGCCGCGCCCGCGCCGCCGGAACCGGAGCCGCAGTTCGCTGGCTTCCCGCCTGCTGCGGGTCCGATGGACCAGACCACCTCGTATGCACAGGCCGCGCCGCAGCAGTCCTATGGTCCGCCCGACGGATTCGCACCGCCCGGTGCGCAGGAACCGTTCGCGCCGCAGCAGTCCTACGGTCCGCCCGGTGCGCAGGAACCGTTCGCGCCGCAGCAGTCCTACGGTCCGCCCGACGGATTCGCACCGCCCGGTGCGCAGGAACCGTTCGCGCCGTACAGCACCGGGCAGTTCCCGCAGCCGATTCCGCACGCAGAGTCCTACCAGCCAGGGCCGTATCAGCCGGGCCCCTATCAGCCCGGTGGGCCGGCCGGTCCGACCGAGAGCGGCAGCCATCCGGTGCAACCCGCGCCCGAGCAGCAGAACTACAGCGAGTACCGGCAGGAGATCGGTCCCGACGGACTCGTCCGGCGCGTGCCGCAGGATCAGCCGCAGGCCGATCAGAGCAGCGGGCCGATCTACAGCTGGGCGCCGCCGCCCCCGCCGATGCAGCCGCCCGCGCCGCCGCAGCAGCAGATGTACCAGCAGCCCGGCCCGCCCATGGGTCAGCCGCCTCTCGGGCAGCCCGGACCCGGACCGATGGGCGGCCAAGTGCCGCCTCCCGGCTGGCAGGGCGAACACAATCCCCATCAGCCGCAGCAGCCCTTTCAGCCGCAGCACATGCCGCAGCCGGGACAGCCCGGGCATTCGGTCAACGACCTGAACCTGCTCAAGCGCGCACGTAAGGCGCCGCGCAGCGGCTGGCGCCGGGCCGTGCACAAGGCCACCGGCGGTGTGGTCAATCCCGGCGAATCCGCGGCCGACGTGGTCTACCGCGATCTCGTGGACCGGGTGAATCAACCGGTGCGCGGTGACTACCGAATTGCGATCCTCTCGCTCAAGGGCGGCGTCGGCAAGACCACGACCACAGTCGGGCTCGGATCGACGTTCTCGACGCTGCGCGGTGATCGCGTGATCGCGATCGACGCCAACCCCGACCTCGGCACGCTCGGCCACCGGGTGCCACGCCAGACCCGATCCACCGTGCGCAACCTGCTCGAAGACGAGCACATCACCAGGTACTCGGATGTCCGCGCGCACACCTCGCAGGCGCCGAGCCGGCTGGAAGTGCTTGCCAGCGAACAGGACCCGGCGGTCTCGGAGGCCTTCAGCGAGGCCGACTATCGCCAGGCCATCGGCATTCTGCAGTCGTTCTACAACATCATCCTCACCGACTGCGGCACCGGCCTGATGCACTCGGCGATGGCAGGCGTGCTGGACATGGCCAGTTCGCTGGTGCTTGTCACCTCGCCCGCCATCGACGGCGCGCGTAGCGCATCGGCCACGCTGGACTGGCTGGACCACCACGGGTACAGCAAGCTCGTCGAGCGCACCGTCGTGGTGGTCAACGCATCGCGCCGCGGCGCCTCGACGGTCGACCTCGACCAGCTGCGCAAGCTGTTCCTCGACCGCACCCGCGCCGTGCAGGTGGTGCCCTTCGACGACCATCTCGCCGAGGGCGCGGAAATCGACCTGGAATTGGTGAGCAAGCCGACCCGGCGCGCACTGCTGGAGCTTGCCGCCATGGTGGCCGACGATTTCGGTTACCTCGGTTCACAGCAGCACCGAGGCGGCCCGCCCGGACGGTACTAATAGTTCGAAACCTCAGCGGCCCGGCGCTTTTGCGCCGGGCCGCGCTGTTTGTCGCGGCACTATTCGGCAGTCACCCGACGGGCCGCGGATTCGAAGGCCGCCAGCACGGCGGCGATGGCGGGCCGCTGCTCGGCGTGCGGGCGGGTGGCCAGTTCGTAGAGGCGGGCGGCGCGGACGCCGGACAGGCGCAGCACCGCGAGATCGGGGTGGGCTACCGCGAAGCGGGGCATGAGCGCCACCGCGTAGTCCGCGGCGACGAGGGTCTCGATTACCCGGAAATCGTTGAGGCGCTGCACAATACGTGGCTCGACACCGGTCATGGTCGCGATCGAGCGGAGCACGTCGTCGACGGGGAAGCCGCCGCGCACACTCAGCCAGGTCTCATCGGCGAGCTCGGCGGGGGTCACCTCGGTGCGGCCGGCGAGCGGATGTGTCGGCGCGACAACGACATCGGTGGGTTCCCGCATGAGCACCCTGGTGGTGACCCGTGGACCGGCGATCGAGGAGGCGCGCTCGTCCCGATGAGTGAGGACGATGTCGTAGTCCGCGAGCAGGCGCGGCACCTCGGATGGCGGCAGGTCTACGTCACCGGCCACGACCTCGACTCCGCTGTCGGCCATCGCGGGCAGCACGTACGGCAGCAGCAGTGCGGCACCCGACGGGAACAGCGCCACCCGGACCCGCCCGCGCGGCGAGCCCCGATAATGCGCCATCTCGGCGACGGCCCGGTCCATGGCTGCCAGCACCTCGTCGGCGCGCAGCACGAGGGCCTGCCCCGCGTCGGTGAGCCGAACCCGGCGGCCGTCGGGCTCGAGCAGTGCGACACCGGCCTCCTTGGCCAGCACCTTCAGTTGCTGCGACACCGCGGACGGTGTCATCGACAGCGCCGTCGCGACGGCCGCGACAGTGCCGCGGTCCGCGAATTCGCGCAACACCCGCAAGCGTTCGACCGCCATGGGCGGCCCTGCCGATGCGCCGTCCGAAGTAACCATTCAGTAATGCTACATAAATAGTGCATATTAATTCGATTGTTCTTATGAGTCGAGCTGTTCACGATAGAAAGCGTGACCAACCGTGACCGCCTGCTCGGCCTTACCGTCGTCCTGCTCTGGGGGCTGAACTTCATCGCCATCCGGGTCGGGCTCGACCACTTTCCGCCCTTCTTCTTCGCCGCACTGCGCTTCGCGGTGATCGCGGTGCCGGTCGTGTTCTGCATTCCGCGCCCGAAGGTGCCGCTGCGCTGGTTGCTGTTGTACGGCACCGGATTCGGCATCTTGCAGTTCGCGTTCCTGTTCACCGCGATGCGAGCCGGAATGCCGACGGGGCTTGCCTCATTGGTGCTGCAATCCTCGGCGCCGTTCACCGTCGTCCTCGGTGCGCTGTTCCTGCGGGAGCGGCTGCGGCCGATCCAACTGCTCGGCATCGCCGTCGCGGTGGCGGGCATCGCGGTGATCGGCCTGGACCGCGCGCAGCACGCCCCGCTGCTGCCGATGCTGCTCACGCTGGCGGGCGGGCTCGGCTGGGCCTTCGGCAATATCGGCTCGCGGCTGGCGATGACCTGTGGTGCGGTCAACCCGCTGCATCTCACCCTGTGGATGACAGTGGTGTCCCCGATCCCGATGTTCGCGCTGTCCGCACTGATCGAGGGACCGACCACGGGTCTGGATGCCATGACCGATATCGGCTCCCCCACCGGTTGGCCCGCGCTGCTCGGTCTCGCCTACATCGTCGTGCTCGGTACGGTCGCGGGCTCGGGACTGTGGACATACCTGATGAGCCGTTACCCGGCGAGCACGGTCGCGCCCATGTCGCTGCTCGTCCCGGTCGTCGGCATCGTCGCCGCCTGGGCCGCGCTCGGCGAGACCCCCTCGGTGTTGTCGGTGCTCGGCGGGCTGATCGTGATCGCCGGCGCCTTCGCGGCAACGACCGCGGGCAGCCGGGTCGGCGCGAACAAACCAGCGCCGGAGCCGACTACTGCACGCCCCTCCGAGGAAGCACCGGTGCCGACACTTGCCGGCCGACCTCGACTCGCGGAGGCCTGACGCACGGTCGTACCGCTGGGCCGGGTGATGCCGAACCGATCGACTCACGTCGGATCGATCCCTACCCGGTAGCCGGCCGATATCGACACGCGCCAGTGCAGATCGCCCGGTCCCGCCACGAGGGGCCGGGCGATCAGCGCTCGCGAAGGCAGCGCTGGTTCGTTCGTTCACCCCCGGCCGAGAGCCCCGAGGTTTACCATCAGGCGGCGGTTAACCAGGGTGGGGTAGCTAGACCCCGAATAGGCCGCTTTACAGTGTGCAGTGCGTGTTAGTAGTCCCGAAAAGGCTGGGCAGCAGAGTTGCGCATGGCAGAACAGCGATGGACCGTGTCGCGAAGAGCGATGCTTCGTGGCACCGTCGCGGCGGGGGTGGCGACAGCGGGGGCATTGACCGCAGGTGGGCTACAGCCCGCGCCCGCTTCCGGAAGTCCGGGCAGCAGGCGGGTCGCGGTGCTCGGCGGCGGGGTCGCCGGGTTGACCGCGGCGCACGAACTGGCCGAGCGTGGTTTTCAGGTCACCGTCTATGAGCGTCGAGCGCTCGGCGGCAAGGCACGCAGTATTCCGGTGCCGGGCACCGGGTCGGCGGGTCGGCCGGATCTCCCCGGCGAACACGGGTTCCGTTTCTTTCCCGGCTTCTATCAACATATTCCGGACACGATGCGGCGGATCCCCTTCCCCGGCAATCCGAACGGTGTCTGGAACAACCTGATCGGTGTGCCGGAGGCGCGGTTCGCCCGGCGCGACGGCGACGATTTCCGGCTTCCGCTCGGACCACGGGCCCGCACCGCGTTCCGCCCGGAGATGTTCCGGGAGACGGTCGGTGCGACCATCAGCACAGCGCTGAAAATGCCTGCGGCCGAAGGTCTGTACTTCGCCGATCGCCTGCTCGTCTTCAACTCCAGCTGCGACGCGCGCCGGTTCGGGCAGTGGGAGCACATGTCCTGGCGCGACTATGTCGGCGGACATCAGCGCTCCCACGAGTTCCGCGCGCTGCTCTCCCGCACCCTGACCAGCATCATGGTCGCGGCCAAGGAGGATATCGCCAGCGTCCGCACCATCGGCAATATGGGCGAGCAATTCCTCGGCAATCCCTTCGAGATCGGCAACGACGGCGCGCTGGACCGCGTGCTGAACGGACCGACGAATGCGACGTGGATCGACCCGTGGGTGCGCCGGCTGCGTGAGCTCGGCGTGCAATTCGCGCTCGGCGCCGAGGTGTGCGGGCTGGATGTGCGCGATCGCCGGATCACTGGGGCCCGCGTCGTCGACGAGAACGGCGTGCAGCGCACTGTCGACGCCGACTACTTCGTGGTGGCATTGTCCGCCGAGCGGGCCCGTGCGCTGTGGTCGCCGGACGTGCTCGCGGTCCGGCCCGACCTGTCCGCAATGGACGGATTGTTCGTCGACTGGATGAACGGCATCCAGTTCTACCTGCGCACACCCGCCGATATCTCACGCGGGCACACCGCCTTCATCGATGCGCCGTGGTCGCTCACCTCGATCACCCAGAATCAGCTGTGGACCAGGAAGCTCACCGAATTCGGTGACGGCACCGTGCAGGACTGCCTCTCGGTCGACATCTCGGACTGGAATACCCCGGGCATGCTGTACGGCAAGCCGGCCAAGGAGTGCACTCGCGAGGAGATCGCACGCGAGGTGTGGGCGCAGATGACCGCGCACCTCAACGACCGCGGTGCGGTGCTGCACGACGCCGATCTGCATTCGTGGTTCCTCGATCCCGGCATCACCTGGCAGGCCGACCAACAGCGCAACGCCAACGCCGATCCGCTGCTCATCAACACCGCGGGATCATGGGAGTATCGGCCGCAGCCACACGGTGCGCTGGAAAACCTTTTCCTGGCAGGCGATTACGTGCGCACCAACGTCGACCTCGCGACCATGGAGGGTGCCAACGAATCCGCGCGGGCCGCGGTGAACGCGCTACTCGATGTGGCAGGCTCGAATGCCGAGCGGTGCCGGATGTACACGCTGTATCGCGCCGCCGAATTGGAGCCGTTCCGTCGCATCGACGCGGATCGCTATGCCGCGGGACAACCGAACCTGTTCGACGTCCAGATCTGAGGCGCGCACAAGTGTGATCGATCTCCCCGCACCGGAACAGAATTCGATCGCGGCGCTGCCGCTACCGGGTGTTCAATCGAAGTATGCGCGAGAGCATCGGCACCGACGAGATCACCGGCACCACCGAACTCAGGCAGCTGCTCGGCGAAATCATGCCGCGCGCCGCGAACAAGGAACGCACCACGCTGCACCCGAGGGACCGCGAATGGATCGCGAACTCGCCGTTCCTGATCATGAGCACCAGCGACGCCGACGGCAATTGCGACGCCTCCCCCAAGGGTGATCCGGCCGGCTTCGTGCAGGTGCTCGACGATCGGACCCTCGCGATACCCGAACGTCCCGGCAACCGCCGTGCCGACGGCTACCTCAATATCCTCGCCAACCCTCACATCGGCCTGCTGTTCCTGATCCCGGGCCGCCGCGAGACCCTGCGCATCAACGGTCGCGCCCGCCTGGTGCGTGATGCGCCCTACTTCGACGACATGGTGGTCAAGGGCCATCGCCCTATCCTCGCGGTCGAGGTCGAGGTCGAGCAGATCTTCCTGCACTGCGCCAAGGCGTTCATTCGCAGCCACCTGTGGGAGCCGCAGCAGTGGCCCGTCGATACCCTGCCGAGCCCCGCCTGCCTGGTCAAAGAGGTCCACAGCGATATCACCGAGTCGATCGAGGAACTCGAGCACTACTACTCGCCGGAGAACTACAACGCCAAGCTCTACCGCGACTGACCAGCGCGGGTCCCGAGCCCACCACATAGACTCGCGGCGTGGCAGATATTTCGGTGCGTGGGCGGCTTGCACTGCGAGCGGCAGCCGCGGCGTCTTGGGCTTCACAGAAGGCCGGACGCGGCAAAGGCTCGATGATCGGTGGATTGATCGCACTGAAGATCGATCCGACGGTGATGGAGCAGCTCGGCCGTGGCAAACGCACGGTGCTGGTGACCGGCACCAACGGCAAGTCGACCACAACGCGGATGACCACGGCCGCGCTGGGCGGCCTCGGTGCGGTGGCCACGCAGGCCGACGGCGCCAACATGGACGCCGGGATCGTCGCCGCGCTGAGCACCCATCTCGGCGCGCCGCTGGCCGCGATCGAGGTGGATGAACTGCACCTGCCGCACGTGACCGATGCGCTGAATCCGGCCGCCGTCGTGCTGCTGAACCTCAGCCGCGACCAGTTGGATCGGGTCGGCGAGATCAACATGATCGAGCGCAAACTGCGGGCCGGGCTGGCCGAACACCCCGACGCCGTGGTGATCGCCAATTGCGACGATGTGCTGGTGACCTCCATTGCCTACGACCATCCGAAAGTGGTGTGGGTGGCTGCGGGCAGCGGCTGGGCGATGGACGCGACAAGCTGTCCGCGCAGCGGCGAGCCGATCCTCTGGGAGGGCACGCACTGGCGCAGCACCGGCACAGATTTCCAACGCCCGGAACCGGATTGGTGGCTCGACGGCGAAAAGCTCTGTGGCCCAGAAGGTCTGCGACTGCCGCTGCGGCTTGCCCTGCCCGGCCGCGCCAATCGCGGCAATGCCGCCCAGGCGGTGGCCGCCGCGGTCGCGCTCGGCGCCGACCCGGCAGCGGCGGCGACCGCGACCGGAACGGTGCGGGAGATCGCGGGCCGCTACCGGACCGTGCAGGTCGGCGAGCACACCGCACGCCTGCTGCTCGCGAAGAATCCGGCCGGCTGGCAAGAAGCGCTATCGATGATCGAGCCGACCGCGGCCGGACTGGTGATCGCGGTGAACGGACAGGTGCCCGACGGCGAGGATCTGTCCTGGCTGTGGGACGTGCGCTTCGAACACTTCGAGGGCGTGCAGGTGGTTGCCGCGGGCGAGCGCGCCACCGATCTGGCGGTGCGCCTCACCTACGCCGGAGTCGAACACACCACGGTGGCGGATCCCTTGCGCGCCATCGCTTCCTGCCCCGCGGGCCGGGTCGAGGTGCTGGCGAACTACACCGCGTTCCGTGATCTCAACCGCGACCTGGAGGGGCGGACGGCATGACAGAATCGACAGTGCGGATCGGGCTCGTGCTGCCCGATGTCATGGGCACCTACGGCGACGGCGGCAATGCACTCGTGCTGCGACAGCGGCTGCGGATGCGCGGCCACGACGCGGAGATCGTCGAAATCACCCTGGCCGACCCGGTTCCCGACTCGCTGGACATCTACACCCTCGGCGGCGCAGAGGACTCGGCGCAGCGCCTGGCCACCCGGCATCTGCAGCGCTACCCCGGCCTACAGCAGGCTGCGGCGAAAGGCGCACCGGTGCTTGCCATCTGCGCGGCCATCCAGGTGCTCGGCAACTGGTATGAGACCTCGTCGGGCGAACGCGTCGACGGTGTCGGCCTCATCGATGTCACCACCGCACCCCAGCAGAAGCGCGCCATCGGCGAGGTAACGACCACGCCCATGCTCGCCGGTCTCACCGCACCGCTCACCGGTTTCGAAAACCACCGCGGCGGAACCACACTCGGCCCCGACGCGACCGGCCTCGCCCATGTCACCCGCGGTGTCGGCAACGGAGTCGGCGACGGGCTCGAAGGCGTCGTCCAGGGCTCCACCCTCGGCACCTACATGCACGGCCCGGCCTTGGCCCGCAACCCCGAACTCGCCGACCTGCTACTCGCCCGTGCCCTCGGCGTATCCGAGCTGGCACCACTGGACCTCCCCGAGGTCGAACAACTCCGCAGAGAACGCCTGCGGGCCTGACCGGAGCATTCAGCCGGCCGCGGCGCCACACAATTCGTGGACCAGGCGCATCTTCTCCAGCACCGGGTCGGGCAGGACGAAGGGGTAGAGGTCGGGGTGGCCCATGGAGCGGTTGACCATGTTGAGGGCCCAGGCCAGGGGCAGCCAGAGGTCGATGATCTTGTCGAAGCCCGCACGGCCTACTTGCGGGCGGTCGAGGGTGGCGCCCGCCGGTGCGAAGCCGAAAGCCGCCGCGGTATCGAGGGTGTCGCGGATGTGCAGATAGTGGGCGAAGGTCTCGGCCCAATCCTCGGCGGCGTGCATGGTGGCATAGGAGGAGACGTAGCTGCCGTCCCAGCCGGGCGGGGGGCCCTCGGAATAGTGACGATCCAGCGCGGCCTGATAGTCGGCGAACGGGTCGCCGAATAGACCCCGGAAGCGTTGCAGTGCCTCGTCATCAGCGACGAGCACCGCGAAGTAGTAGTGCCCGATTTCGTGGCGGAAGTGGCCGAGCAGGGTGCGGTATGGCTCGTCCATTTCTATGCGCAGCTGCTCGCGATGCGGGTCGTGCGCCTCGGCGAGATCCAGCGTGATCACGCCGTTCTTGTGTCCGGTGGTGACCCTGTCTGTCGCACTGGAGAGCAGATCGAACGCGAGACCGGTTTCCGGGTTCTGGTCGCGGCCGACGATCGGCAGTCCGAGTTCCGCCAACTCCATGATCAGTCGGCGCTTGGCCGCTTCGGCCTCGGCGAAGGCCTGCAGGCCCGCGGCGTCGAAGTCGTGCGGGCGGGTGCGGGTCAGATGGCAGGACTCGCAGAGCACCGGACCACCGGACACGGTTGCACCATCGGAGACTTGCACCAACCAATTGCACTGCGCGACATGCAAGTTGTCGCACAGGCGGAACCTGCGCCCGTCCACCGCGCCGCCCGGATGTCCGTTCGGCTCCGCGGTGGTGGCATCGGCGATCACCAGCAATGCGCGATCGGCGAGGCTGAAACCCAGTGGGCTGGAACACGACAGGCACACGGAGTTCTCGAAGGCCAATTGCTGGCCGCAGTTCGGACAGGTGAAATCGCGCACGCCGCTACCCCGCTACCGGTGCGACATCGACCGAAACGGTAATAGAGCTTTCCTTGGCGTCGGTGTAGATGATGCCGCGCAACGGTGGCACGTCGGCATAGTCACGACCCCACGCGACGGTGACGTAGCGCTCGTCGGCCAACTGATCGTTGGTGGGATCGAAGGCGATCCAACGACCGGTCCGATCATGTGCGGCCTCGCCCGGCAGCCACACCGCCGACCAGGCGTGGGTGGCATCGGCGCCGACCATCCGTTCCTTGCCCGGCGGCGGATCGGTGGCGAGATAACCCGATACATATCGGGCGGCGAGGCCGTGTGACCGCAGGCAGGCGACACCGATCCTGGCGAAGTCCTGACAGACGCCCGCGCGCGCGGCGAACACATCGGCGACCTTGGTGGAGACGGTGGTGGAGCCCGACCTGTAGGTGAAGTCGGCATGGATTCGAGTGTTCAACTCTCGCACCGCGTCCAGCAGCGGTCGCCGCTGTGTCAGGGATTCGGCCGCATAGGCGGTGACTTCGGGAGTGATTTCGGGCGGTTGCAGGTCCAGGGTGAACTCGACCGCCAGCGGCCCGGTGGTCGCGGACGGTCGGGCGTGCTCCCATGGTTCGGCGGCCGGACCGATGTCGGTGTGGTCCGGGATGTCCACCTCGACCACGGATGCGCCGGTGACGACGAGTTTTCGATGTTCGGCCGTGACATGGAAGTAGGAGGTGGTGTTGCCGTAGACGTCGGTGCCGATCGACCGATCCGACGGCACCGGATCGATGTCGATCTCGTGTGAGAGCAGCCGCTGCCCGGGGAATTGCCGAGGCGTGAGATAAGCGCGCCCATACGAGCTGCTCACCTCATCGGAGTACGAGTAGGTGGTTCGATGCGCGACCCGATAGCGACGAGCGGAATCCTTGCGGCCGATCATCCGACAACCCGTGTGCTGCCCCACAGCGGCTGAATACCCACTGGCAGCGCCAATCTCGTGGTCTCGAACGATTCGGAAATCTTCCGCAGCCGCAAGTGCACACCCTCCAGGAGCTCCGCCAATTCGGTACGCCTGCCGTCGGCGTCGGTGACGTCCAGATCATTCGGGTCGACGCGGCGCAGCATCCGTTGCGCGTCGGCCAGCAATCGTTGTGGCCGTGACGATCCGGACGCCGCGGGCAGCGCCTGGAAGTCCACCTCGAGTTGCTCGAGTTGATATGCCAGCGAGCGCGGATTGGCCGCGTCGAACAACAACAGGCCGGCGACCGCCGAGACCCGCACCGAATCCCGGTGGCGCCGACGGTAACTCACCGAGGACTCGGTGGCGCGCAGCACCGCCTCGGTCACCACCCGCTCGGCCTCCGCTGGATAGGTCTCGGTCAGCGCCGCCGACAACAGCGCGGTCAGCGCGATCCCGCGTTCGATGCGCTTACCGATATCCATGACGTACCAACCGGTGTCGTGCACCAGCGATTCGGCGCCGATCCCCGACAGCGACAGCAGCGCGGCAAGCGACAGCGAATGCACGGCCGACAACGCGGCCTCCTGGTCGCCCTCGGTGTCGCGATATTCGATCAACGCATGATCTACCGCACTGAGAATCATCCAGGTGTCAGCTGACAATTGATCACGCACCGCACGCGCCGCCGCCTCGTACCGATCGATCGCGAAGGCCAGCGAACCCGGCGTGCCCTGATCGGTGGTCAGCCGCACGAGATATTCGTATCCTTCTCGCGAGGCCCCCGCGACCGGTGGCCGATCGCCGCTGGCAGCCTGTTCCGGCGCGCTCGCTGACATCGACTGCTGTTGCTGCGCTGAACTACTGGCCGCAGTGCTCGACGCCCCGTCGACATCGTCCGCATCTTGTCGGTCATCGGTCGAATCGGCCGTCGGGCTGTCATCGACCGGCGCGAGCGTTCCGGTTGTTCGTGCCAGGGCCGACATCAGTGCCGTGACCGCGTCCGCGCCTTCGAGCCACGGGCGGTAGCGGAAGTCCTGGTACTGGTCGTGGGTCGCGATGAGCAGGCGCACCACCGATTCGGCTCGTTCGCTGTAGCGGCCCATCCAGAACAGGTCGTTGAGGACGCGCGGCGAGCTGACGGCTTCGAGGGCGGGGCCGCGGCGCTCGCGTTCCTCGTGCACCGGCTCGGCGGCGATGGCGGCGACAGCGGTGGGCGCGGCGCGCACCCAAATGTCTTTGGCGGCAACCTTGATGACCACCCGTTCCGGCTGCAAGCGCTGTCGCAGTTGACCGAGACCGCCCGCCATCGCCGTATAACCACCGCGGCGGGCCAGCGAGAACAACCGCATCCCGACCGGCGACGCGGCGAGACCCCCGTAGCCCTGGACGGCAGGAGCCACCGAAAACTGGGCGGGGTCCTGGCCCACCCATTGCCAGCCACGGGCTTCGATCCGCGCCGCGAGTTCCGAACGCTGCTCGGCGGACAACTCGGGCCCGAAGTTCGTCGAGCCGTCGACGGTCGACCGAATGATGAGGCGGTCGAGATTCGCGATCAAGTGCGACCGTTCGGCGTTGTCGCCACCCCAGTACGAGGGTGCACTGTCGAGCACCAACTCCTCACCGAGCAGTGCTCGCGAGATCTGCGGCAGGAATCCGGGCAGCGCGGGATTCTCCAGCAGCCCACTGCCGAGGGTGTTCACCACGGTCACCGCGCCGCGCCGCAGCACCTCCACCAAACCCACCACACCGAGTCGGGAATCCGGGCGCAGATCCAGCGGATCGGAGAATTCGGCGTCCACGCGGCGCAACACCACATCGACGCGCTTCAGCGTGCCGAGCGAGCGCATCCACAGCGCGCCGTCACGCACCACCAGATCCGCGCTCTCGACCAGCGGAAAGCCCAATGTCGACGCGAGATAGGCCTGATCGAAAGCGGTTTCGGAGTGCACGCCAGGACTCAGCACCACCACGACGGGGTCGTCGTCGGCGTTCGGCGCGGATTCGATCAGCATCAGCCGCATCGCCCGCGCGAACGGGGTGAGCGGCCGTGGATTGGAATGCTCGAACGCCTCCGGGATCGCTGTCGACACCACGCGGCGATCCGCGAGCGCATAGCCCGCGCCGGACGGGGCCTGCGCCCAGTCGGCGATGGCGCGGAACTGCCCGTCACTCCATCTGCTGATATCGCAGGCGTGCAGGAACAGCTGATGCCGACCGGGCACCGTGATGCCGTGCGCGGCCCGAACGTAGCCGTTGCTGCCGAAAACCACCTCCGGCGGCAGTAGGCCCGAAGTGATGGTGCGACGCGCGCCGTAAATGTCGGTCAGTACTTCGTCGAGCACCCGCGACCGCTGCACGAGGCCGGCTTCGAGCCGAGTCCAGTCGTCGGCGGAAACCAGCAGTGGGATGGGGTCGAGCCGCCACGGCGTCGGAAGCGCCGGATCTTGCGGTGAGATCACCTCGGTGTAGTAGATGCCGTCATCGTCGATCAGCCTGCGCACCCGGCTGTCGAGCCTGCCGAGCCCGGTGGTGCCCAGCTCGACGAAGTCGGCGGAGAGCTCCGACCACATGCGCCGCACCCGGCCGTCGCCATCGACCAGTTCGTCGTAGTAGCCGTTCATCGGGCGGCCGCATTCGTCGTAGGCCGCACTGTCCACACCCTCGGCGCGATAGCGGGCGAACTGTTCGGCGATCTGTTCGCGCACGTCGAGGCCGGTACCCTCGTGGTCCTCCGCACGCTGCGCTTCGTCGCGCATGGTCACCGCGCCGACCTCACTTCCGCTGCCAGAGGTTGCCGTTGCGCGCCGGATGGACGCGCAGTCGACCTACCGATTGCTGACCAGTCTCCATACCGTCCTGGCCCGGCGTAGGTCGAGAATGCCCGGCGCACCGATATCGGTGGACTGTGCTGTCATCTTCGCACGTAGTTCCCCTGGATCGACCCGAGCGGTAGTGTGCCCGGCCGCCTCGAAGCGCCGATTGCGGCGCGATTGCGCGGCCACGGCATTCACCGGTGGGTCGTCGTAGGCCATGCCCCCGGGGTGTGCCACGTGGTAGGTGCAGCCACCGCGCGAAAGTCCGGTCTCGGCGTCGATCAGGTCGAAAACCAGCGGCGCGTCGACGGTGATCGATGGGTGCAGCGAGTTCGGCGGCTGCCATGCGCGATAGCGCACTCCCGCCACCTGCACATCGGCCTTGTCGGTGGCGAGCAAGGGCACCGGCATGCCGTTGCAGGTCAGCACGAAACGGTCGCGATCGGCGCCGACCACGCGCACCTGCAGCCGCTCCACCGAAGAGTCGACGTAGCGGGCGGTGCCGGTCTCGGCGGTCTGCTCGCCGAGGGTGTTCCACGGTTCGATCGCGCCGCGCAGTTCGATCTCGACAGCACCGAGCACCACGGTGCCGATGCGCGGGAAACGGAATTCGGTGAACGGGTCCAGCCAGCTGGTGTCGAAATCGATGCCGTGCGCGCGCAGATCCGCGGCGACCTCGGCGATATCGTCCATCAAGAAATGCGGAAGCAGGAAGCGGCCGTGCAGATTCGCGCCGTGCCGAATCAGCTTCGCCCGCAAGGGCTGCGACCAGAATCGGGTGACCAGGCCGCGCACCAGCAGCGATTGCACCATCGCCATCTGGAAATGCGGCGGCATCTCGAAGCCGCGCAGCTCCACCAATCCCAGTCTACCCCTTGCGGTTTCGGGACTGTAGAGCTTGTCGATGCAGAATTCGGCGCGGTGGGTGTTGCCGGTCAGGTCGGTGAGCAGATGACGCAGCGCGCGATCGACGTACCACGGCGAGGCGTCTTTCGGCGCCGACTCTCCACTCAGCCTGGCTATTTCGGCAAAGGCGATCTCTAGCTCGTAGAGCGCGTCCTCGCGGCCCTCGTCCACCCGCGGAGCCTGCGAGGTGGGACCGACGAATCGGCCCGCGAACAGATAGGACAGCGCCGGGTGCCGCTGCCAGTAGGTGAGCATGGACACCAGCAGGTCGGGGCGGCGCAGCAGTGGTGACTGCGCGGGCGTCACACCGCCGAGGGTGATGTGGTTCCCGCCGCCGGTGCCGCCGTGGCTGCCGTCGACATCGAACGATTCGGTGCTCAGTCGCGCCAGTCGCGCCTGCTCGTACAGCGTCGACAACAGCTCGCACTGCTCGGCGAACGACGCCGTGGGCTGCACGTTCACCTCGATCACCCCGGGGTCGGGAGTCACCGACAGAGTGCGCAGCCTGGCATCGACCGGCGGTGGGTAACCCTCCAGCACCACCGGCTGACCGGACGGGCCCAGCGCCGCCGCGGCCGCCTCTACGTGGCGCACCAGATCGAGGAAGTCGTCGAGTTCCGCCAGTGGCGGCAGGAATACGTGCAGCCTGCCGTTGCGCACCTCGCCGACCAGTGCCGTGGTCGGCTCCCAGTCCGGATCTTCGACCACTGCGGGCGGTTCGCTTCGCGGCGCGAGCAGCGGTCCGACGCACAGTGGGTCGCGGTCCGGCGGCGTCCGCGGTGTGCGCCAGGAGATGGAATCCAGCGGTAGCCGCAGCCCGGCCGGAGAATCGCCGTCGGTCAACACAATTCGGCCCTCGGGGTGCTGCGGCGTCGCGCCACGCCGCAAGCGCCAGTCGGCGCTGGCCCACCCGGAACCGTCCTCGCGCCGATACAGCGGCAGCACGTACGCGGCGGGTTCGGTCACCGATGCATCGAGCTTCTCGAGCAGGGCGCGGCGCGCCGGTGCCGAATCCGCATCCGGTTCGATGTCCTCGGCCGGCGCCACGGGGTCGCCGACCGGCGCGCCGACCACACCGGCCAGCCGTGCCAGCGGATCCTCGAAGGCCGGCCGGACCTGCGTGTCCGGCAGCCCGATGCGCGCGGCGACATGTGCGATCAGCGCGCGCGCCGAATCGCGAGCGGCGGACACGGGCCGCTGCATGCGCCGAACTGCCGCACGGTCGGTGGACCGATCCGGCTGCCCAGGACCCAGCATCGCCGAAGTGTCGACCATGCCGACGGAATTGTCTTGCAGTGCAGTGTGTTCGGCCATCGGCTCGACACTCGACGCGGCACCTTCGGGTGACCAGTCGAGGACCCGCGGTGGCGACCACGGGTCGATGAGCAGGTCGGGGCGGGTCCACACCGGCTCGCCGTCGGTGCGCCATGCGGCAGCAATCTCCCAGCGGGGCAACGGTTCTCCGGGGTACCACTTGCCCTGCCGGTACTGGACGAGACCGGTCGGAGCGTAGATCCGGCGCAGCCGATCGGCCAGATCGATCGCGCGTTCACGCTTGTGCGTGCCGTCGGCGTCGGTGGTCCATTCGGGGCTTGTCTGATCATCGATCGAGACGAAGGTCGGCTCGCCGCCGATGGTCAACTCGACCTTGTCGGCGGTCATCCGCGCGTCGACCGCGGCACCGGATGCGGTGATGCGCTCCCATTGGGATCCGGTGTAGGGCAACGTGACTCGGGGATCCTCGTGGACGCGCCGGACGGTGTTGGCGAAATCCATGGTCGCCTTGGTCCGGCCCGTGGCACCGGTGATCGCGGCCGAGGAAGTCGGATGCGGTGTCGCGGCCAAGGGAATGTGCCCCTCGCCTGCGAAAAGACCCGAGGTCGGGTCGAGCCCGACCCATCCGGCGCCGGGCAGATAGGCCTCGGTCCACGCATGCAGGTCGGTGAAGTCGGCGGGCGGACCGGACGGCCCGTCGAGTGCGGGGACATCCTGGGCCAGCTGCACCAGATATCCGGAGACGAATCGCGCGGCCAAGCCGAGCTCGCGCAGGATGGACACCAGCAGCCAGGCCGAATCGCGGCACGACCCGATCGCGGTGCGCAGCGTGTGGTCGGGTGACTGCACCCCGGGTTCCATCCGGATCGTGTAGCCGACGTCCTGACGCAGCGCCTGATTGATCGCGACAAGGAAGTCGATGGTGCGCGGCTGGTCGCTCGGCACATGAGCGCGCACCCAGTCGCGGACCAACTCGCCGGGTCCCGAACCTGGTCCAGCCTCGTCCACCGGTCGCAGGTACGGCTCCAGATCCGCGAGGAGTTCCCTGCTGTAGCCGAACGGAAAGTGCTCGGCGTAGTCCTCGATGAAGAAATCGAACGGGTTGATCACCTCGAGATCGGCGATCAGCCCGACGGTGATCGACAGCTCGCCGGCCGGGTTCGGAAAAACCAGCCTGGCAAGGAAATTCCCGAAGGCATCCTGCTGCCAGTTGCAGAAGTGATCGGCGGGCGTCACCCGCATCGAGTAGGCGTCGATTCTGGTCCTGGAGTGCGGTGCGGGCCGCAGCCGCACCACGTGGGGATGAATCTCCACGAGCCGGTCGAAGGTGTAGGAGGTCCGGTGTTCGAGCGACACCTTGATGCCCATACAGCAAGTTCACCACACCGTGGCGCACATGCGGAGGGACATGGATCGCCAGTGTCCGGACAGCCGCGTTCTCGATGCCGTGGCGCGACACGCAGCCGACTTCCCGCCGACGCGCCCGCCCGGGTGATAGGACCGAATTACGAATCGATCTCGTCTGGAGGTCATATGCGCGCACCCACGTGTCGGTCCTGCGAATCCGCAGTCGACCACTGTCACGGCACCATCATCGTCCACCTCGGCCGGATCGCCGAATGCACCGACGAAGACTGCATCGATCTCGACCACGCCCGGCACGCCTTCGTCATCGACTGCGCCGATATCGCGGGCGGCTGTGCATGCACCGAACCGACCACCCCCGGCACCCGCACCGCCTGAACGCGCGGTCGGGCCGTGATAGCCGCCCCGTACCCTGTCCGGGGTGAACTACGACCACGTCTTGTTGCCGTCCGGTGCTGCTTCGACGCTCGCCGAAGTGGACACCTACCTGTCCACCCAGCAGGGTCTTGCCGAGACAGACGTGGTGGCGCTGCTGGCGGCGGAGCTGAATAGACGCAACGCCGAGTTACCCGAGGACGACCATTTCCTCGGCACGGATGCGGTCGGTGGCGCGGCGACCGGTGCGGTGCTGCACGTGCCCTGCCCCTATGACGCGATCGGCTACGTCCGCCAGTTGCTGTTCGCGCTCGCGACACCGCTGAAATACGCGGTCTACGACCCCCAGCTCGCCTGGCTGATCGATCCGGCGGGCAGCGTTCCCGCCGCCGTCACGCACGGTGGGGCGGGCGAATTCCCGTATCTCACGAAAGCAACCGCGCAGCTGTGGGTTTCCGAGCTCGCCCCACCGAACCCGTATCTGATCGTGGAACGCGCCGACCAGGTCTACATGCAGACCTATCGCGACGAATCGGGCACGTTCACCGTCGAGTACCGAGACGGCGCGCCCAACAAGCACTTCGGCACCACGCTCACCGACGCCTCGACCGTCGCCGACCTGATCTGGGAGTGGGCCACCGACGACCGCACTCGCCTGCACACCCTCGCCTGGACCCGAGTCGACCTCTGATCCGAACCCTCGCTGCGGCGACAGGCCTGCGGTTCACTGATTTTGGACGGCAAGCCGGCCCGCGAGAGCGATGAACGAAGCGCCGAAGATGCGCCGCATCCAGGTGACCACCATCGGACGGGAAATGACGTGGTTGCGCACGGCTGCGGCGCACGCGCCGTACACGGCGAATACGACGAACGTCGCGAGCATGAAGATGCCGCTCAGTTCGAGCATGCGCACCAACGCATTCGGCGCTCCGGTCGGCACGAACTGGGGCAGAAAGGCGAAGAAGAAGATCGTCAGCTTCGGGTTGAGGATGTTCAGCAATACCGCCGAGGTGATCACCTGACGTGCCGACGGCGCGGTGTGCTCACCCGGCGCGTCCTCCGGCACGGCGAGTGCGCCCTTGTCACGGAAGGTGTTCCACGCCATGTACAGCAGGTAGGCGACACCGAGATATTTCAACGTCTGGAACGCGACCGCGCTGGCGTTGAGCAGCGCGGCAAGACCGGTGACCGCGGCGATCATGTGCGGGATGATCCCGAGCGTGCATCCGAAGGCCGCGATCGCACTGGCCCGCGCGCCACGCGATAGCCCGGCGGCCAGCGTGAAGAGCACCCCGGTGCCGGGAGTGGCGACGATGACGAGCGTGGTCAGCAGAAATTCGATGCTCATCCCCGACACAGTAACCCGCGTCCAGCGCAGCGCAACCCCTGAAAACCACCGCTGGAATCGGTGGGCTACAGCGCGCGCCGACCCGACAGCGCGCGGCCGAGCGTCAGCTCGTCCGCGAATTCCAGATCGCCGCCCATCGGCAGCCCGGAGGCGAGGCGGGTCACGCTGAGGCCGGGGAAATCGCGCAGCATCCGCACCAGGTAGGTGGCCGTCGCCTCACCCTCGGTGTTCGGGTCGGTTGCGATGATCACCTCGGTGACATCGATGCCGTCCTCTTGGTTCCCGATGCGCGCCAACAGCTCCCGAATCCGCAGCTGATCGGGGCCGATGCCGCTGAGCGGATCGAGTGCGCCACCGAGCACGTGATAGCGGCCGCGGAACTCGCGGGTGCGCTCGATGGCCTGCACATCCTTCGGCTCCTCCACCACGCAGATCATGGTGCGATCGCGGCGCGGATCGGCGCAGATACGGCACATCTCGTTGTCGGAAACCGTGCCGCAGACCACGCAGAACTGCACGCCGTCACGCACCTTCTGCAGGGCGGCCTGCAACCGGTCGATCTCCGGCGGCTCCACCTGCAGAAAGTGAAAGGCTATGCGCTGCGCGCTTTTAGGACCGATGCCCGGCAACTTGCCGAGTTCATCGATCAGATCCTGAACCGGACCCTCGTACAACTGCTCCGTCCCCGAATCAGAAGTCCGGCAGACCGGGCAGCGATCCGCCACTCGCCAGCGGACCGAGACGCTGCGACGCCATCTGCTGCGCGTTGGACATCGCGTCGTTGACCGCGCCGATCACCAGGTCCTGCAGCCCCTCGACATCGTCGGGGTCGACGACCTTCGGGTCGATGGTCAGCGAAAGCACCTCACCGGTGGCCTTGATCGTCACCTTGACCAAACCACCGCCGGCCTGACCCTCGACTTCGGTCGCGGCGATCTCGGCCTGAGCCTCCATCACCGCCTGCTGCATCTGCTGCGCCTGGGCGAGTAATTGCTGCATGTCGAACTGACCACCGGGCTGCACGGCTGGTTCCTCTCTGCGGAAAGTATCGCCGTCCAGCCTAGCCCCGATTCGATCATTCCCCCGATCGGCATCGGCGAATGGTCGGCCGTCCCGGGCTCCGCCGACCAAAGGTTGGTAACGGATTGATTGCCAACCAAGGGGAGACGATCGTGAGCGGCCTACCATCGAAGTGGGCCGGAAACCGGTGGAAGCCGGTGTCGCAAGTCCGGAGATAGCATGGACACAAACCGAGCACTCATCCTCTGCATTCTCACGTGTTCCCTGGGTTTTGCCAGCTTGTTAGGCATTTCCTCGGCAGCAGCGGACGCCGGAGCCGACGGTGTGTCCGACTATGGCGGCGGGTGTTTGCTCGATCCGGGAAACCGTGCGGCGACGATAGATTCGCTGCGATTTCGCTGCTCCCCCGAACAGCAGGATGCAATCTTCGACGACGCGCCACGCGGCGCGGTCCCCATGGGGGTGACGGACGGCTGGGTGATCCGCCCGGTGAGTATCCGGTCGTGGTCGCCCGCCATCTGGATCGGTAAGACCTTCTACACCGGCCCCGACGGCGGCTACCTGATGAACAGACTCACCACCGCGGGCATCGAAGGCTGGCGCGCCGAGGTCTATACCGCACCCGCGATCCTGGACGGCGAGCCGACCTGGGCGCTGGACTACGCCCCGTCGCCGACACCGCAGGTATACGACGAAATCCGCGAGATCACCCCCGACGTCTGGTTCGGCTACTCCTGGTGGCGCGATGACGCA
This sequence comes from Nocardia sp. NBC_00403, assembly GCF_036046055.1. Taxonomy (NCBI): domain Bacteria; kingdom Bacillati; phylum Actinomycetota; class Actinomycetes; order Mycobacteriales; family Nocardiaceae; genus Nocardia; species Nocardia sp. NBC_00403. The sequence goes on along the minus strand of NZ_CP107939.1, from coordinate 1,525,195 downwards.
CCGCCGGCAATGATGCTGATTCTGTCCTTCGCTCTCGCGACTCCGTGAACAGCCGCCGGCGAGCAGATCTCGACTTGGACACTGCCGCAGGTATTCCCAGCTACCGACAGGCAGCGCCGCCTTACCCTCGAACGTGGGGGGAGACCTGATGATGCGGTGAGTTCTGGAGACAGCGATGAGTACGTGCCGAGTTCTGCTGAGCGCACTGACGCTGTCGCTCGGATTTCCGAACCTCTTCCTAGCGGCCTACGCCCCCACTGCCTCGGCAGACTCCGGCAGCACCGACGATTCCACGGTCGTGGCGGCGCGCGACTACGGCGGCGGCTGTGTCCTCTATCCGGACAACCGCGCCGCAACCATCGCTTCGCTGCGCTCGCGCTGCGGACTGGCTCAGCAGATCGCCATTTTCCGTGACGCAACACCGGGAGAAGCCCCGATGGGCGTGAAGAACGGCTGGGTGCTCCAGCCGATCTACGCGCAGTCGATCGTGCCCGCAATATGGATCGGCAAGACCTTCTACACCGGCCCCGACGGCGACTACCTGATGAACAGGATCACCGGCGCGGGCATCGAAGGCTGGCGCGCGGACGTGTACACCGCACCCGCCATCGCCGATGGGATGCCGACCTGGGCGTTGAACTACACCCCCTCCCCGGCCCCGCCCGTCTACGACGAGATCCGCGAGGTCACCCCCGGCGTCTGGTTCGGCTACTCCTGGTGGCGCGGCGCCCTGCAGACCACACTGCTGCTGACCTTCGCCCTCGCTACCCCCTGACGGGATCCGGCTCGGCCACATCGGCGCTTATCCGGCCGATCCGCCGCCGGACATGGTCTTGTAACCGGGATGAATGCCGGGAGCCAATCCCTGCCGACCGGCGATGCGCCCGAGCAGCGTGGCGAGTTGCTCGTATTCGTCATCGTCGAGATCGCCGCACAGATCGTCCTCATGCGAGACGGCCAGTTGCGCCATGCGGCCGAGCAGTCGCTCGGCGTCACCGGTGAGGTACAGCTCGTGGTTGCGGCGGTCCTTCGCGCTGCGCCGCCGCTCGACCAGGCCTTTCTCATCCAATTGGTCGATCAGCGTGACCACCCGGCTCGGCACGACGCCGAGTTCCGCGGCCAGCGAACGCTGGCTGCGACCCGGTTGACTCGCGATCATCCGCAGTAGTCCGACATCCGGTGGTGTGAGCCCGATCTCGGCGATCCGTTCGGCGAATCGCTGCGTGGCATGCGCTCCGAGCTGAGCGAGCTGAAACGACACCGCTCGCATCGGCCGTCGCACGCCGTCGCCTCGCCGCACTTGCTCACCTTCGGTCACGGGGCTATCGTACCCATGTCGATATCGTTCACTCGAATGAATGATTCACTTAGGAGAAGTGATAGCCGTGTCCACACCGCAAACCGCCAACCCACCGTTGCGGCCACCGCAGGAGATCGAGCCGCCCCTCGGCCTCCTCGGCTTCATGACCGCCGCGTTGTTCATCGCCGGGCTCCTCGTCAGCACGTTCCGCGCGGAGGGAACCCCGTTCCCGTCGCCGTTCAGCTCCCCCGACGACGCGCTGACGTACTTCCGCACCTATCCGGACGCGGTGCGCACCGGAGCGGTATTGCAATTCGCCTGCACGATCCCGCTGACGATCTATGTCGCGACGGTGACGGCCCGCCTGCGCGCGCTGGGCAGACAAGCCCCCGGCATCACCCTCGCACTGGCGGGCGGAGTGCTCGCGGTGGCCTTCCTCGCATCTTCCGGCCTGGTCACCTGGGTCCTGACCGTGCGCGGGGTCACCGCGGAACCCGCATTGGTCCGTGCGCTGCACAACCTCGCTTTCCTGGTCGGCGGACCCGGCACCGTCGTTTCGACCGGCCTGCTCATCGCGGGCATCGCGATAACAGCCCTGCCCGCACGGCTTTTCGCGTCATGGGTGATCCGGATCGGGCTGGCCATCGCGGTGGCTTCGGTGCTGAGCACGCTCGTTCTGACTTTCCCCGTCGCCGCTTTCCTGCTGCCCATCTCTCGTTTCACCGGACTGGCCTGGCTGATCGCGGTCGGCTTCCTGATCGGGCGTCGCCCGACTCCGTTGTCCAACAACTGAATTCGATAGGAGCATCACCGATGAATCCCGACATGCTCGAAAAACTGCTGCGCTTCCAACAGCCCGCGAAGTCGCTGCCGTATCTGAACGGCCTCACCGATGAGCAGATCGCCGGATTGTTCACACTCGATGTCGGCGCATACCAGGCTCGCTGTGCCGATTTCACCGCGCGCACCCACCGAACTGCTGCGACGCTGCTCGAAGACCCCGTGATCGCGACCCAGGTCGACCAACTGCCCTTCGCCGCTGGACAGCACGTGGTCGCCATCGGCGAAAGCAGCACGGCGGATCGGCTGTCGTGGTTCGAGATCCTGCGGCAGTTGCTCGCGATCCGACGGCCGAACGACGCGATCAGGTTGACCAACCTGGCCGTGTCCGGATCCACCACAACACAGGCGCTGAGTTCGCTACCGGGACTGGGATTTCACCAGCCGGACTGGGTGCTGTGCCAGCTCGGCGCCAACGATGCCCAGCGAATCGGCGGCCCGGAAGGACCACGACTGGTCAGCATCGCCGAAACCGAGCGCAACTTCGGCTGGCTGCACGAACGTGTATCCCAGCTGACTTCCGCCGAATGGATCTGGCTTACCCCGACGGCGGTGGACGAGGCACGCGTTTCTGCTTTTCTCCACTTCGAACGAGCGCAGATCAGCTGGTCGGCAAAGGACCTCGAGGTAACCGCACAGATCCTTATGGAACGGCCCGAACCGACGATCGATGTGCTCGCCCGCACGACGCCGACGCCGGACACGCATCTCGAGGACGGCGTCCATCTGACCGATCTCGGCCAGCGGCAGGTCGCCACCGCTGTCGTAGCCGCGCTGGCCGATCTCATCTGAGCTGTCCGGCGACCATTCCTCAGTTCCACAGCATCCGAACGGACTCGACCATGCGATTCAAGAATGTCGTCCTCGCCATCACGCTGGCGTCCAGCGTGCTGCTGGGTTGCCCGGTAGCAGCCACAGCCGACGATCAAACCTCCAGCAGCCCAACCGGTTTCACCGCACGACTCGTCGACGGCGCGGCCATCGTGGAAACCGAAGCCGCGATGTCGGCGCAAGACGGACTGTTCACCATCCGCGCGCCCGATCGGACTCTGCTCGGGGGTGCCGAATTGTCGTTCCGGATAGATGATTTCGTCTTCCCGATCGACGCGCGCATCGACGGCCACACCGCGACCCTCACCCCGCACCTCGATCTGGACCACGCCGTCTACACGCCTGTCGCACTGCCATTCGAGGACACGGCCGACTTCCGGACCCCCTACCAGCGCGAACAAGCGGCCTGGAACCGCATGATCACCACGATCGCCAGCGGCACAATGGTCGGCACCATGGCGGGCAGCATCGGCGGCGCAGCAGTCGGCTGTGTGCTCGGCGCTGTCGCGGCCGGCACCGTCGCCGCGGCGACCATTGTCGGGCTTTTCGGCGCGTTCCTCCCAGCCGCCGCCGCCGGCTGCCTCGGCGGTGTGCTGGCGGTCGGCGCACTCGGCGCGGTCGCCGGGCAATTGTTCGTCTCCGCGCCGATCGCGATTATGGCCGCCATCCAATACCTCACCACCATCACCGCGCCGATGCCGGACCCGGTGCGATGACACGGGCCGCTTGACTCTCCCCTCATTGGAGGGTGTTCGCTGGAAGCCATGACAGCGACCGTCTCCATCGGGGAGTTCGCCCGGCTGACGTACCTCAGCGTGAAAACGCTGAGGTACTACCACGACATCGAGCTGATCGAGCCCACCGCGGTCGATCCCGGTTCCGGGTATCGGCGGTACTCGACCGATCAGGTCGCACAGGCTCATTTGATCAGGCGGCTGCGTGAATTGGATATGCCGCTGCCCGAGATCAAGGCCGTGCTCGCCGCCTCCGACGAGGACACCAGAAACGCCGCGCTGCGCGCGCACCTGGCGCGGATGGAGGCCGAACTGCAGCGCACCAAGGACGTGGTCGCCTCACTGCGTTCGCTGCTGACACCCGCCGCACCGCTTGTCGTCGAATACCGTTCGATTCCGGCGATGCCGGTCCTCGCGTTCGTCGACACGGTCACCAGGCCGGCGGTCGGCCCCTGGTGTGATTCGGCCTTTCCACTGCTCTACGAGACGCTGGAGGCGGCGAAGATGGCGCCGGCCGGTATCGCGGGCGCCACCTACTCGATGGAGTTCTTTGCCGAAGAGGTGGGCGAGGTCGTCGCGTTCGTCCCCGTCCCGGCAGGCACCCGGATGATGCTGCCCGAGGAACTCACACTCATCGAGCTGCCCGCCCGCCGGTTCGCGATCGCCGTACACAATGGATCGTTCGATGATGTCGACCGCACCTACGGCGCGCTGGGCAGCTATGTCGCCGAGCACGACAACGCACTGGCCGAACCCGTCCGTGAGCTGTATGTGCTCGGCCCCGACCAGATCGACGACCCCGAGGCTTACCGAACCGAAGTCTGCTGGCCCATCGGCCTGCTCTAGCCAGAGGAGAATCTCGATGACACTCACACTCGGACACATCACGTTCGACTGTCATGATGCCGCCGCGCTTGCGACCTTCTGGTCCGAATTGCTCGACAAGCCGGTGGATCCGGAGGCAAACGCGCATTTCGCGACGGTCGGCATGGGCTCCGGCCTGGCGCCGGTGCTGATGTTCATCCAGGTGCCGGACAAGACGCCCGGCAAGAATGTGATCCATCTCGACTTACACGCCGCCGACTGGCGCGAGCAGATCGATCGGGCAATCGGCCTCGGCGCCGAGCACATCGGCGACTTCGACGAGTTCGGCGCGAAGTGGGCGACATTGGCGGATCCGGAGGGCAACCTCTTCGATATCGGCGCGGCATGATCCACCGACACCGAAGCCCCGGCTTTCGCCGGGGCTTCCAGGTGTTGTGTCAGGCCAGTTCGCGCTGCAAGTTTCCGAGCACCTCGGCCTGAATCTTCTTCAGTCCCAAGGGGGCGAAGATTCCCTCGAAGATACCGGCGACGCCGCCCGCACCCTTCCACGAGGTGCGCAGCGTGACCTGCGAGCCCGTACCGTCGGGCGTCACCGTCCAGGTGTTCACCATCGTCGAGTTCGAATCACGCTCGGTCACCATCGAATCCGACACCGTGACGACGGCATGCACATTGCGGGTGCGCTTCTCGGTGGCCTTCAGTGTCCACTCGGCCACGGTGCCGGCGCCCTTGCCGCCCTCGATGACCTTGTAGTCGCTGTAGTGCGAGGAGAGGATGCGCGGACGCACCGTCTCGTAGTCCGCAATGGCCTCGAGCGCGCGCTGCGGATCCGCCGAGACGGCGATCGAACTACTGGCGCTGACCTGTCCCACAATGAGCTCCCTTGTCCGAATGCGGTATAACGACCGCCCTCCATCCTGCCCTGCCCGGCGGCCGGGCCATCGTCCAGGTTCGGCTGCGCCGCCGCGGCCACACTGTTAGGCTCCCGCAAGGCTCATTCCGGGAGGTATTCCCGATGCAACAGATGCGTGACATTTATCCCTCGTCAGCGCCCTCTCGGTGGCTGAGCACCGAGGTGCGTACTAGCGTCGAGGAGTGGCAGTGAGTCTGTTGGGGAAGGCCGGACACGCGCCGGCCACACACGAATCAGGGTTCGCCGCGCATCGAGCGGGAGTCGACCGCCTACTGGCGAGTTACCGCGCGATACCCGACGACGCCAACGTCAGGTTGGCGAAGAAGACATCGAATCTGTTCCGGGCCCGGGCCGAGAATCCCGCACCCGGACTCGATGTTTCCGGTCTGGCCAAGGTCATTGTGGTGGACGCCGCCGCCAAAACCGCCGATGTGGCGGGCATGACCACCTACGAGGATCTAGTCGCCGCCACCCTGCCCTATGGGCTGGCGCCGCTGGTGGTTCCACAACTCAAGACGATCACCCTCGGTGGCGCGGTCACCGGCCTCGGCATCGAGTCCACCTCCTTCCGCAACGGCCTTCCGCACGAGTCGGTGCTGGAGATGGACGTGCTGACCGGGGCGGGTGAGATCATCACCGCGACACCGAACGGCGAGAACGCCGATCTGTTCCGCGGCTTCCCGAATTCCTACGGCACGCTCGGCTACACCGTGCGGCTGAAGATCGAGCTGGAGACCGTGCAGCCCTACGTGGCGCTGCGGCACATCCGCTTCCACGACCTGCGGGCGCTGGAAGCCACGCTGGCCGAGATCGTCACCGCGAAGACCTACGACGGCGAACGCGTCGACTATCTCGACGGCGTCGTGTTCACCGCCGAGGAAAGCTACCTGACCCTCGGCCGACAGACCGACGAGCCGGGCCCGGTCAGCGACTACACCGATATGGACATCTACTACCGGTCCATCCAGCACGATTCCGCTCGTCCCAAGCGCGACAGGTTGACCATCCACGACTACCTGTGGCGCTGGGACACCGACTGGTTCTGGTGCTCGCGGGCGTTCGGCGCGCAGAACCCGAAGTACCGCCGGTTCTGGCCGAAGCGCTACCGGCGCAGCAGCTTCTACTGGAAGCTCATCGCGCTCGACCATCGCTACCACATCGGCGACCGGCTGGAGGCCCGCCAGGGCAACCTACCGCGCGAGCGCGTCGTGCAAGATATCGAGGTCCCGGTCGAGCGGACCGCCGATTTCGTCGAGTGGTTCCTGCGCGCGATCCCGATCGAGCCGCTGTGGCTGTGCCCGCTGCGGCTGCGCGACACCGGCGCCCAGGCGCGGACCGGTCGGCCGTGGCCGCTGTACCCGCTGGAGCCCAACCGCACCTACGTGAACGTCGGATTCTGGTCGGCTGTTGCGACGGTCGCAGGTCAGCCCGAGGGCGCGGCCAACCGCGCCATCGAGCAGACGGTCACCGAGTTCGACGGTCATAAGTCCCTGTACTCGGATTCGTACTACGGCAAGGATGATTTCGCGGCCCTCTATGGGGGCGAGACGTACACCGAACTGAAGAAGCGCTACGACCCGGACCAGCGACTGCTGGACTTGTACTCGAAGGCGGTGCAACGCAAATGACGACATTCAAGGACCGTTCCGATGTCTTCGCCGATCTGGGAACCAAACTCAGCATTGCTGAGGTCTTCGAAACGCTGCTCGATGGCGAAATTCCCATCCGGTTCACCGCCTACGACGGCAGTGCGACCGGCCCGGAGGACTCGGAGTTCGCGCTCGAGGTGAAGAACCCGCGCGGTATCAATTACCTGGCGACCGCGCCGGGCGATCTCGGTATGGCCCGCGCCTACATCTCCGGTGATATGACGGCCGCCGGCGTGCACCCCGGCGATCCCTACGAGATCCTCAAGGCGATGGACGGGCTGAAGTTCCGCCGCCCCTCGGCATTGGCCCTGGTGACGATCGCCCGCTCGCTCGGCTGGGAGCGGCTGCGCCCGATTGCGCCGCCGCCGCAGGAGACCCTGCCGCGCTGGCGCCGGATCGCGCTCGAGGGGCTGCGCCACTCCAAGACTCGCGACGCCGAGGCCATCCACCACCACTACGACGTCTCCAATACCTTCTACGAGTACGTCCTCGGCCCATCGATGACCTACACCTGCGCGGTCTACGAGGACGAGCAGTGGACGCTGGAGCAGGCGCAAGAGAACAAGTACCGCCTGGTGTTCGACAAGCTGCGCCTGAAGACAGGCGACCGGCTGCTCGATATCGGCTGCGGCTGGGGCGGTATGGTCCGCTACGCGGCCAAGCGCGGCGTCAAGGTCATCGGTGCGACGCTCTCGGCCGAGCAGGCCGAATGGGCGCAGCAGAAGATCGCCGAGGAGGGGCTGTCCGAGCTGGCCGAGGTGCGCCACTCCGACTACCGCGACATTCCCGAGGTCGGCTTCGACGCGGTGTCCTCGATCGGGTTGACCGAACACATCGGCGTGCACAACTACCCGTACTACTTCGAGTACATCCAGAGCAAGCTGCGCGACGGCGGCCTGTTCCTGAACCACTCCATCACCCGGCCCGACAACCTGCGCAGCACCAAGGCAGGCGACTTCATCGACCGCTACGTGTTCCCCGACGGTGAGCTGATCGGTTCGGGCCGCATCATTTCCGAGATCCAGAACGTCGGGCTCGAGGTGGTGCACGAGGAGAACCTACGCGAGCACTACGCCCTCACCCTGCACGAATGGTGTAAGAATCTGGTCGCCAACTGGGATGCGTGCGTCGAGGAAGTCGGCGAGGGCACCGCAAAGGTGTGGGGCCTGTATATGGCAGGGTGCCGACTCGGCTTCCAGCGCAACGTGGTTCAGCTGCACCAGGTACTCGGTGTCAAGCTGGGCCCGAACGGTGAGTCCGGCTTGCCGCTGCGCTCCTGGTGGCAGGGATAGCACCACGATCGCGCACCTGCCCGCTCAGTCCAGGAGTTCATCCAGGAACAGAGCGGGCAGTGTCGCGTCTCCGGATTGCCCAGTGCCCGAATGCATTTCGGCGCGCAGCACCCGAATAATGGCAACCACGCCGGGGCCGGCGTCCAACAGTGGCCGAGTCCAACCGAGGTCCGCACACGTGTGGGCCGCGGGCAGCAGCAGTCCGGTGGCCTCACCGACCCAACCGGAGTCGGCCAGGCACTCGGCGAGCAAGAGCGCGGTATCCAATTCCGCACGGGGACGATGCTGTTCGACCATCCTGGCGTGCAGCGCGCGGGCTCTGCGCACCGCGCGGTCGTCGGAACGCAGCTGACGTTGGGCGAGCAGTGCCCGGATGGCGGCGATCTCCTCCGCCTCCGCGGCCAGCGCGCCCGCCCCCGTCATGCGGTGGGCGTGATGGATGGTGCCGGAGGTATCGGACTCGTAGCCTGCCGAATCGATCGCGCGCCTGGCCGCGGTGTCGGTGAGCAGTCCCAGTCGCAGCCGCTCGGCACGAATGTGCGCGGCCAGCCGACTCAGCCGGTTGTCGGAGGCGATCCGATCGCCTTCGTCGAGCCGGGCGGTGGCGGTGTGCATATCACCGAGCACCGCTTTGACCCTGGCGCCGATGACGAAGGTCGAGATCAGGAAGTCGACCGGCCCGACCCGGGTGACAAGCTGATGACTTTCGTCGAGCAGCCGATCGGCCATCGTCAGATCACCACGGCGGTAACTCAATTCACCGAGCAATGCGGCGGCCACCCGCACCCCGTGCGAGCGCGGACCCGACCGAATGCGTGCGGTCTCGAAGGCCTGCTGAAAACATACTGTGGCAGTGGCGATATCGAGTTGCTCATATGCCGCGGCGCCCTGCCCGCAGAGTCCGAAGACCGCGCCGAGCGGGTCCTTCGATCGTGCGTGATACTCCGCAGCCCACTCCTGGATCTCGCGGGCGCCATCGAAATCGAAGTCGCACAACCGCGCGAACGAAGTCAGGTTCGCCGCGGTCGACACCGTCCACGCAGGCAGTTCATCCGGCCGCTGCAGGCAGTCGGCCACCCGGTCGAGCACGCCCTCGGTGTGGTCTCTCGCAATCGAATCCGCGGCGGCGAGCACCGCGGCCTCGCACCGTTGCCTGATCACCTCGACGTCGGTGGACGATCCGCGGGCCAGCACATTCGACAGCCGACCGAGCGCGGTGCGCGCCGCACTGGACTGCTGCAGATTGACATTGGCGCGCGCGACCGCCATCAACAGCTTGGATCGCGAAGAAACCTGCTGCATAGGCAGTTTCGCCACGGTGCCGAGCAGGGTCGCGAGCCGGGACCCGTCGATCAGATCCATGCCGCCGCCCTCGAGCAGATCGAGCGCCATCTTCAGATCGGTGGCCGACAGCGCGTGATCGACCGACTTGCGCAGCAGCTGATGCTCGGCATACCAGCGGGATGCCTTGCGGTGCAACGCCTTGAGCCGGCCGGGGTTGGCACGCTCCAGCCGGGCGCGCAGATGCTCGGCGAACAGCGGCTGCATCCGGAACCACTCCGGATCGTGCGCGATGCGCTGGAGGAACAGCTCGCGCTGCTCCGCCTGCTCCAGCAGCTGTTCGGCCTCGGGATCCTCCGACAGCGCCGCGGCGAGCGAACCGCACACCCGCTCGGTCACCGAGATCGACGTCAAGAAGTCGAGCATCTGGGGCTCGAGTGTGTCCAGGACATTTTCCGCGAGATACTCACGGATGCCGTGATTGCCCTCGGAAAGATTGGCGATCAATTGGGCCGGATCGGCGTTGCCGCGTAAGGAAAGACTCACCAATTGTATGGCGGCGGGCCAGCCGTCGGTGGCGGTGTGAATCTCCTCCACCTGCGTGTCGGTGAGCGCGAAACCGTTGCGCTCCACCAGAATCTGCCTGGTCTCCGCCGCGGTCAGGCGCAACGCCGACGACCCGATTTCGACCAGCTCGTCGTAGACCCGCAGCCTGCTGGTCGGCAGACCCGACTGTTCCCGGCTGGTCACCACGAAGCGCAGGTGGTGGCATCCGTTGTCCAGCAACGCCTCCATTGCCCGGTGCGCGCCCGCGTCGGTGACCCGGTGCCAGTCCTCGACGACCACCACGATGGTGGAACCCGCCGCGTGGATCTCATCGATCAGCGTGGCGATGACGAACGCGACGGCGTCGGCGGGCCGCTCCTCCAACACCTGGTCGAGCCCCTCACCGATATCGGGGCGGACCCGGCGGATGGCCTCGATGAGGTGGGCGAGAAACCAGATCTCGTTGTCGTCGGCACGATCGATCCCGATCCAGGCGACCGCCACCCTGCCCTCGGTCAGTTCGGCTCGCCACTGTGCGGCCACCGTGCTCTTGCCGAACCCGGCCGGTGCATGGATCACCGCGAGCCTGCGCCGCCCGCCCGCCCGCAGCGTGTCCAGCAGCCGGGGACGCGGGACCGGGTCCCTGGCCGGAGTCGGCGGGCGAAACTTGGTCACTGCCGTCGGCGGCCACGTGTTCGGACCGTTCGTGGTCGAGTATTGCGACACCGCGGGCCGCAGCGTCAACGGCCAACTCCGGCGGGCGGTCACCGCGGGTCGAGCGACCGCCGATTCGACGCCGGCGTTCTCGGCCGATTCGGGCGCGACGGCGGTATCCAGCAGCGCCATCTCGTCGGGCACCTGATCGTGCTCGCGTTGCGCGTTGCGCAGCATTTCGCCGAGGTCGTAGGCCGTGTCCGGCCGCTCGCGCGGGTCGGTGGACATGGCCTGCTCGATCGCGGCGGCCAAGTCGGCGGGAATGTCCTGCTCGCGCAGGTCGGGCACCGGCTGGGTGGTGATCCGCAGGAACTGCGCGATGACCTTCTCCCCCGCCTGCCTTTCATAGGCAGCGTGCCCGGTGAGCAGGGCGAACAATGTCGCGCCGAGCCCGTACACGTCCGAGCGGACAGTCGGGTCCTGGCCCTTCAGCACCTCCGGGGCGGTGAACGCGGGTGAGCCTGTGATCAAACTGCTCGAGGTCTGAAAACCGCCCGGAATCCTCGCAATGCCGAAATCGGTCAACTGTGGTTCGCCATAACCACTGAGCAGTACGTTCGCCGGCTTCACGTCCCGGTGCAGGATGTGGGCGCGGTGCGCGCTCTCGATCGCACCGGCCAGCTTCACCCCGGCGCGCAATGAATCCGCCCAGGTGAGCGGCCCACGATTGCGGATGAGCTGCTCGAGCGAACCACGCGTGCAGTAGGGCATCACGATGAACGGCAGTCCGGTCGGGGTGACATCGACCTGCAGGATGTCGACAATGTTCGGGTGGCCGGACAACCGGCCCATGGCCTGTTCCTCACGCAGGAACCGTTCGCGGCTCTCCTCGTCGATTTCCGACGACAGCACCTTCACCGCAACCACCCGGTCGAGTGCCTGCTGAATGCAGCGGTAGACCACCCCGAAGCCGCCCCGGCCGATCTCGACAGCGCCGGACAGGCCCATTGCCTCCAACTCGTCGGCAATCCCGATGGACGGCTGTCGCTGCGTATCCGATTCGGCCGGAGTCGACTCGGGGCTCACCTTGCCCGAACGCGTCTGTGGATTCATGTGACCACCTCGAATTCACATCGAATCGGCGTCACCGGCGATCATGCGGCACGCGGACCTCGGACACCGCGAAGAGTTCTCGCGATGTCCGATATGTCTACGCACCTCCAACGTAGCGCGGAATGACACCGAGTGGATGGCTTTCCCAACAGCATGGTTTCGACCACGCCTGCTCCGGAAACCGGTCGTCTCAGCGCTCGGCGGCAGGCCTGGTATCCGGGTCGTACAGAAACGAGATTCGTTCCATGACGTTCTTACGCTGAGTGTTATGGAAAGCGGCGATCAGCCAGCGACCATCCTGCCGAACCATGGTGTAGGTCTGGGTCTTGGACAAGTCTTCGGGGCTTTTCGGGTCGCCCTTGTAGGTGTCGCCACGACTGGTCACCACGGCGGTATCGGGTCCGTAGAAACGGATGCCGAGGATCGAGTCGGCCAGCTTCGTGCCGTTCACGAATCCGTCGAACAGGGCACGATGTCCCTCGGCGATATCGGCGCGGCCTTGGTAGTAGGTGCCCACGTAGCTGGTGTAGGTGGCATCTTCGGTGAACACCGCGCCGTAGGCGTCGGCGTCGCCGCGACCCCAGGCGCCGGTGAGCTCGTCGAGCAGGTCACAGATCTCCTGTAGCGACTGCGGTGCAGCGGCGGCGCCGGACGGTGTAACGGTGGTGCATGCGGTGGTGCCGAGGTTGTGCACGTCGGAGGTCTTGTCCAGCCAGAGGTAGCCGCCGCCCGCGGCGACGCCGAGGGTGATGGCGGAGGCGGCGAGTACGCGGGACATGATGCGGCGGCGCGGGCGGGGCGCGGTTGCTGCGGTCTCGGTGGTCGTGGTGTCGGTGTTCATGACGGCTCCTTCGAGTGAAAAGTTCTGGGCGGAAACAGGACTCAGCGTTCGGCAGCAGGGCGGGCGGCCGGAGTGGACAGGTAGGTGATGCGCTCGAGCAGCTTCTTGCGCTTGGTGTTCTGGAAGGCGGCGATCGACCAGCGGCCGTCCCGGCGGACCAGGGTGTAGGTCTGCGTCTTGGACAACTGGTCGGCCCGCTTCGGCTTGCCCTTGTAGGTGTCGCCTCGGCTGGTGAGGATCGCGGTATCGGGTCCGTAGAAGCGGATGTCCAGCACGTCGTCGGCGAGCCGGGTGCCCTTCAGCACCCCGGCGAACAGGGCGCGGTGCGCGGTGACGATGTCGCCGCGACCGCGGTAGTAGGTGCCGAGGAAGCTCGTGTAGGTCGCGTCTTCGGTGAAGACCGCGCCGTAGGCGTCGGCGTCGCCGCGGCCCCAGGCGTCGATCAGTTCCGCGATCACGCCCTGGATTTCCCGGCTCTGCGCGCTGCGGTCCGCGGTATCGAAGATGGTGTCGTCGCTGCTCATGATGGTCCTCCGTGATAGATTTCTTCTTAGAAGATCTTTCTTCTCTGAAGAAGTTTCTTCGTTGAAGAAGATATTAGAAGAGAGAGGTATCCGTGTCAACACCATCGATGCGCCAGGACGCGAGCGAGGTCTACCGCCGCTACCTGAGCGCGGTCATGCTGCATGGACAGGCCGGTGCGCGAGCCGTGGACCTGGGTGCGACCGACCTGTACGCGCTCAACATCCTCGAGCTCACCGGTCCGATGAGCCCCGGCGAACTCGGCGCCCGCAGCGGCCTGACCACCGGACCGACCACCCGACTGATCGACCGGCTAGAGGAAGCCGGCTACGTGCGCCGCGTCCCGGTGCCGGGCGACCGTCGCAAAGTCATCGTCGAATTGGTCGACAAGCCTGCGGATCTCGACGAGATCCTCGCCCCGGCCCGCCGCCGGATCGGCGAGATCATCGGAGGGTATTCACCCGAGCAGCGCGAAGTGCTGTTCGACTACTTCACCCGGGCCGCCGACGCGTACCGCGAGGCCGCGGAGGAGCTGCGCAACTCATAACGAAAGCCCGCCGGCACGGCGGGCACCGCGTTCGACGGGCCGGCGTTCAACGGACGGCCAAGGCGATGAATTGGGTGCGCTGCTGGTCGGCAAAGTTGTTGTCGCTGACCAGGACCAGGGTCCGTTCGCCCGAAGGCAGGCGCGGACCCCAGGTCATGCCTTCCACATTGTCGATGTCCGGCAGACCGACGTCGGCGAGGTCGACGAGCAGGCGCTTCGCGACCGGACGCGCGTCGCCCAGCGGTGCATCGAGAATATTGGTAGCGGCGCTGATGTCGGCCTCGTAGATCCTGATCTTATTGCCGACGCCGAACACGAAAGACCGTTCCAGCACCAGGAATTTCGTCGGATCGATCGGGTCGGCGGCCAGTATCGAAGCGACACCGTTGATGCCGAGCCCGGGTTCCGGCCGAGACTCCGCGAACACCGGCTCCTGCGGGTACGCGTACTGCGCGAGCAGCGGGCCGAAGCGCGCCTGCACCGTGATCCGCGACAGCGCGCCGGACGCGGTGGTCGCGACCGGACCATCCTGCAGCAGCGGTCCTTCCACCGATGTCACGAACAGCGCGCCACCTGCGGCGAAGGTCGCACCTTCCAGCGCAAGGTTCTGGCGCGGACCCGCCGCAGGTTGCATGCGCTCGTTGTTCGGAATGGGCAGCCGGCCCGCGAAGCTGCCGTCGGATCGCGCGATCTGCACCGAAGGATCGGCACGGACCGTCTCGGTCCGCTCACCCTCCTGGCTCCAGAAGTAGTCACCGGTCCACGGGTCGGCCCGAATTTCCTCGGGGTCCAACGACTTCGGCGCATACACAGCGCCGTCCGGAGTGCGCAGCGGATGCGTCCCGGTGAAGGTCACCGGGCCGACACCAGTCTCGTCCACACCGAAACGCGCGGTATAGAACCGCGCCGGATTCTGCTCCGAACGATCGTCACTGATCAGGACGTATTCGCCGGTCCGAGGCTGGAAGTCGATACCGGACAGGCCACCGACAGTGGTGCCGTCGAAGTCCAGGTTGTGCGGCACGACCTGCGCACCGAGCAGCCGCACGGATGCGGCAGCGTCGAACACAACCGGTTCGGGTGCGCCCCGCGGGGGTGCCGCATTCGCGACAGGTGCAATGACACACGCGACCGCGAGGGTCGCCGCGAACAGGGTTTGTCTACGTCTGGCCACGACGGCCACGGTATCGAGGCGATCGGCCGGACAGGTGAACAGCGCCCGAAATCACTGCCAGAGACGACGAAGCCCGCCACCGCACGCAGCGATGACGGGCTTTTGCCGTTATTGCGAAGCCGCAGCCTACTTACGCAGCGAGGCCGGGACCTCGAAGCGCTCGCCGTAGGTCTTGGCGAGGTAGTCGGCGCGGGCCACGAAGGCTTCCTGGCCGCCCGGGTAGCCGACGATGAACTGGTGCACGCCACCGGTCCAGGCCGGGAAACCGATGCCGAAGATCGAGCCGATATTGGCGTCGGCGGTGGTGATCAGCACACCCTCGTCGAAGCACTTCTGAGTCTCGATCGCCTCGATGAAGAGCATGCGGTCGATCAGATCCTGCAGCGGCACCGTGAAATCGGCGGTCGTCTTGAAGTGATCGCGCAGGCCCTGGAAGATGCCGATGCGCTTGCCGTCTTCGTCGTAGTCGTAGAAGCCGGCCTTCTCCAGGCGGCCCGGGCGACCCTGCTCGACCAGGTAGTCGATGACGTCCTGGGCCGGGTGACGCTTCTTGCCCAGGGTGGCGTCGCCGTGTGCGGCGGCCTCGAGGGTCTCCTTGGCGATCTTCTGCATGAGCTTGAGGTTCAGCTCATCCGACAGCTGCAGCGGCGCGGCCGGGTAGCCCGCCTGCAGACCTGCCTGCTCGATGGTCGCAGGCTCGATGCCCTCGGTCAGCATGGCGATCGCCTCGTTGACGAAGGTGCCGATGACGCGCGAGGTGAAGAAGCCACGGCTGTCGTTGACGACGATCGGGGTCTTCTTGATGGCGAGGGTGTAGTCGAACACCCGAGCCAGCGCCTCGTCGGAGGTCTTCTCACCCTTGATGATCTCCACCAGCGGCATCTTGTCGACCGGCGAGAAGAAGTGGATGCCGATGAAGTCCTCCTGGCGCTTCACGCCGGTCGCGAGACCGGTGATCGGCAGGGTGGAGGTGTTCGAGCCGAGCAGTGCGTCCGCGTCGACGATGTCCTCGATCTCCTGGAACACCTTGTGCTTGAGCTCGGTGTTCTCGAAGACAGCCTCGATGACGAAGTCGACACCGGCGAAGTCGGCCGCATCCGCGGACGGCGTGATCCGGTCCAGCAGCGCCTTCGACTTCTCCTCGGTGGTCTTGCCACGCGAGAGGGCCTTGGCCTCGATCTTCTCGGAGTAGTTCTTGCCGCGCTCGGCCGCCTCGATGGTGACGTCCTTCAGCACGACCTCGTAGCCCGCCTTGGCGGAGACGTACGCGATGCCCGCGCCCATCATGCCCGCGCCGAGCACGCCGACCTTGCGGATCTCCTTCTTCGGAACATCCTTGGGTCGCGAGCCACCGTTGTTGATCGACTGCAGGTCGAAGAAGAACGCCTGAATCATGTTCTTCGCGACCGGGCCGGTCAGCAGGTGCACGAAGTAGCGCGACTCGATGAGCGACGCGTTGTCGATGTCGACCTGCGCGCCCTCGACCGCGGCGGACAGGATCGCCCGCGGCGCAGGCATATTGGTGCCCTTGAGCTGCTTGCGCAGGTTGGCCGGGAACGCGGGCAGGTTCGCCGCGAACGCCGGGGTGGACGGAGTGCCACCGGGGATCTTGAAGCCCTTCTTGTCCCAGGGCTGCACGCCGCCCTCGGGGTTGGCCTTGATCCACGCCTTCGCGGCGGGCACCAGCTCCTCGATCGAGCCGACGACCTCGTTGATCAGTCCGACTTCCTTGGCCTTCGCCGGGCGGTACTTGTTGCCCTGCAACAGCACCTGCATCAGCGCGCCCTGGAGGCCGAGCATGCGCACGGTACGGATGACACCGCCACCGGCCGGCAGCAGGCCGAGGCTGACCTCGGGGAGGCCGAGCTGCACGCCGGGCACGTCGGCCGCGATGCGGTAGTGGGTCGCGAGGGTGATCTCCAGGCCACCGCCGAGCGCGGCGCCGTTGATCGCGGAGACGACCGGCTTGCCGAGGGTCTCCAGGCGACGCAGCGCGCCCTTGATGTTGGCGAGCTCGTCCATGAGGGCCTGGCCGTCTTCCGGGCCGACCTTCATCATGTTCTTCAGGTCGCCGCCCGCGAAGAAGGTCTTCTTCGCCGAGGTCAGCACCACACCGGTGATGTTGTCCTTCTCGGCTTCGAGGCGCTCGACGGTCGCGGTCATCGAGTTCTTGTACAGCTCGTTCATCGTGTTGGCGCCCTGGTTCGGGTCGTCCATCGTCAATACGACGATGCCGTCCGAATCCTGCTCCCAACCGATCATGTTGGTCTCGCTCACAGCTCTGTGTCTCCTTGTGGATTAGCGGCGTCCGCGGGCCTGACGCGAACGCCGCTGTGGAATCTGAAGTCTCGGTTGGGGTTTAGACGCGCTCGATGATGGTGGCGACGCCCATGCCGCCACCGATGCACAGGGTGATCAGCGCGTAGCGGCCGTTGCGGCGCTCGAGCTCGTCGACCATGGTGCCGGTGATCATCGCGCCGGTGGCGCCGAGCGGGTGGCCCATCGCGATGGCGCCGCCGTTGACGTTCAGCTTCTCGTCCGGGATGTTCAGGTCCTTCTGGAACTTCAACACCACGGAGGCGAACGCCTCGTTGATCTCGACCAGGTCGATGTCGTCGAGGGTCAGGCCCGCCTTGGCCAGCGCCTTCTTGGCGGCCGGGGTGGGTCCGGTCAGCATGATGGTGGAGTCGGCGCCGCTGGTGGCGGTGGCGACGACGCGCGCACGCGGGGTCAGGCCGGAGGCCTTGCCCGCCTCTTCGGTGCCGACCAGCACCAGCGCGGCGCCGTCGACGATGCCCGAGCTGTTGCCGCCGTGGTGCACGTGGTTGATCTTCTCCACGAAGTGGAACTTCTGCAGCGCGACGGCGTCGAAGCCACCCATCTCGCCGACGACGGCGAAGGACGGGTTCAGCTTGGCAAGGTCCTCTGCGGTGGTGCCGGGACGCATGTGCTCGTCTTTGTCCAGCACGATGATGCCGTTCTGGTCCTTGACCGGGACGACCGACTTGGCGAAGTAACCGCCGGTGGTGGCAGCGGCGGCCAGCTCCTGCGAGCGCACCGCGTAGGCATCGACATCATCGCGACTGAAGCCCTCGATGGTGGCGATCAGGTCGGCGGAAACACCCTGCGGAACGAAGTAGGTGTCGTAGTTGGTGGCCGGGTCCAGTGCCCAGGCGCCACCGTCGGAGCCCATGGCCACACGGGACATCGACTCGACGCCACCGGCGATGACCAGGTCGTCGAAGCCGGAGCGGACCTTCTGCGCGGCCAGGTTCACGGCCTCGAGGCCGGAGGCGCAGAAGCGGTTGAGCTGGAAGCCGCCGACGGTGTCGGGCAGGCCCGCCACGGTCACGGCGGTGCGCGCGATGTCCATACCCTGGTCGCCGACCGGGCTGACAACACCGAGGATGAGGTCGGAGATCCGGTCCTCTTCGAGGTTGGGGAAGCGGTTACGCAGCTCCTGGATCAGACCAACAGTCAGGTCGATCGGCTTCACCGAGTGCAGCGAACCCGTCTTCTTGCCGCGGCCACGTGGAGTGCGGATGGCCTCGTAGATGTAGGCCTCTGTGGTCATATCGGAGTGTTTCCTTCCTTGGGGTGCGAAGGCCGAACTTCCGTCCGTCCAAGCGCTCTCTGCGGTGGCGCCGCCTATCCGGCGCGGCCGCGGGTAACCTCGTCGACCGATCCTTCGACCGACCGTCCTGACGCTGTATAAAACTCGGCAAGCAGCGGCGGACGAACATTCCGGACGCCCAGACGCCTGGGCATACCATAGAACTTCGCCATACCGGAGCTCACGGCCACCCGTTCATACTACCGTGGTGTGCGAACTCCGGTTAACTTAACGTCGTCGAGGCGGGGCTTGTCAACCATCCAGCCGTGTGGCACCGAGCTCACTCGCGAGCAATTCGAGAGCGATCTCGTCGGGGTCGCGCCGCTCGCCGGGGGCCACCGGCTTTGCCGACTCGGCCAGCATCTCCCGCTCTTCCTCCGGAGTCGCAGGTGGCGGCACCCCATCCACCGGCGCATAGTCCACCGGCCCCGGGTCATCCGGTAGGTCGGGGAAATCCGGCGGCGGAATGTCGTCCTCGGCCGCACGCGACCGTACGTCGGGACCATCGCTCGGCCGCTGCCCACTCCCGCTCCCCGCGGTATCCGCGGCCGCGCCACGAGCCTGGCTCGGCCGCGAGAATCGCGGCGGCGCGGCGGCATCCGAACCGCGGCCCGTCGCGGCGCCGGGTTCACGTGCCGACGCATTTCCGGTTTCGCGGGCGCCCGCACCCCGCCCGCGACCTGCCGCGGCCGCGGTCGCCGCCGGTCGCGGCGCGGGCGCGCCGGCCTCCCATCGCACCTCGTGATCGCGGCCGAGCACGGCCTGCACCGCAGATCGGACCGCCGCGAGATTCCGCGGATCGGACAGGCGCTGCGCCAACGGCGCGTGCTGATGGGCGAACACGATCACGTTCCCCTCCAGCCGCGACACCGACGCCCCGGACAGCAATGCCTGCACGGTGGGCCCGAACTCCCGCACCTTCGCGCGAATATCCGCCCAAGCCGCCTCGACCGCCCGCAACAAATCGGCGTCCTGCTGCACCGGAGCGGCCGCTGGAGCCTGCGCTGACGCAGCATATTCCGGATCGACTTCCTCACGACCCGTTGCCGCTGGCATCGAAATCTGTTGCACTGGTGCGGATTCCGTAGACTCTGCGGCCGGGGCAGCGTCCGGAGCGTGAGCGGCAACCGAGGTCCGCCCAGCGACCGAGGCCTGCCCAGGAACCGACACATCTCCAGCGGCTGGGATTCGCCCAACGCCGGAGACCTGCCCACCAGCTGATGCGTTCCCAGCTGCAGAGGTTTGCTCAGCGACCGAGGTCTGGCCGCCCGGCGGCGGCTCAACTGCCGGGGCGTGCTCGGCAACCGGAGCAGCCGCGGCAACGGGGGTCGCCTGAGCGATCGGAGCCGACGCAGCGTTCGCGATGCGCCCAGCGTCCGCAACGTGCTCAGTGCTCGCAACCTGCTCAGCGCCCACAACCTGCTCGGCGCCCGGGGCTTCTCCCTGGCCCGGGGTACGTCCAGCGCCCGGGATTTGCCCAATGCCGGAAGCGGGTTCAACGACAGAAGTCGAGTCGGGGACCGGAGCGTGCTGAGCCGGCGGAGCCGACTGCTTGGCGGCGGGAGCCTGCGCGGTCGATTGCGGGGGCGCATTCCGGCCCGCGGCGGCATTCGGTTCGGCGACTCCGGAGCCTTCGCTCGAGGCACGAGTCTCCCGTCGTGCCGCCGCCAGCAGTTCCGCCCCGCGGCGACGCGGTGGCTCCGCGGCCGAGCCCTGCGCAGGCGCGACCGGTGCCGAGGCGGGCGCGGGGCTCGGCGATGCGACGCCTGCACCTGTCGCCTGCGGGACCACGCCACCGGCAATGCCGCGTTCGAGCTGCTCGATGCGCTGCAGGGTCGCCGATTCGGCATCCGATACCGAGGGCAACAGCATTCGGGCACAGACGATTTCGAGCAACAGCCGGGGCGCGGTCGCACCACGCATCTCACCGAGACCTTCGTGCAGCAGTTCGGCATGGCGAGCCAGGGTGGCAGGACCGAGACGCTGCGCCTGGTCGCGCATGCGCTCGAGCACATCGCCCGGTCCGGAGACGAGGCCGCGATCGGCGGCGTCGGGGACGGCGCGGAGCAGGATCAGGTCACGCAGGCGTTCCAGCAGGTCGACGGCGAAGCGGCGGGGATCGTGGCCGGCCTCCATGACCCGGTCGACGGTGCCGAACAGGGCCGCACCGTCACCGACGGTCAGGGCATCGATGGCGTCATCGATCAGCGCGACATCGGTGACGCCGAGCAGCGAGACCGCCCTCGGATAGGTGACGCCTTCGGGGCCCGCGCCGGCCAGCAGCTGGTCCAGCACGCTCAGGCTGTCGCGCGGCGAGCCGCCGCCCGCGCGGATCACCAGCGGATACACCGCCTCGTCGACCGGGACGTTCTCCTGCTCACAGATCTTTCCGAGCAGTCCACGCATAGTCGCGGGCGGCAGCAGCCGGAACGGATAGTGATGGGTCCGGGAGCGGATGGTCGGCAGCACCTTTTCCGGCTCAGTGGTGGCGAAGATGAAGATCAGGTGCGCGGGCGGCTCCTCGACGATCTTCAGCAGCGCGTTGAAACCCGCGGTGGTGACCATGTGCGCCTCGTCGACGATGAATACCCGGTACCGGGACTCGGCGGGCGCATAGAAGGCACGATCACGCAGTTCACGAGTGTCGTCGACACCGCCGTGGCTCGCGGCGTCCAGCTCGATCACGTCGAGGTTTCCTGGGCCGCCGGGGCCGAGCGCTACACAGGAGGGGCACACACCACACGGCGTCGAGGTCGGGCCCTGCACACAGTTCAGCGAGCGCGCGAGAATGCGGGCCGAGGAGGTCTTGCCACAGCCACGCGGGCCGGAGAATAGGTAGGCATGACTGATCCGGCCGGTGTCGAGGGCGGTGCTCAGTGGGTCGGTGACGTGCTCCTGGCCCACCACCTCAGCGAATGTTGCCGGTCGGTACTTCCGGTACAGAGCCACGGCCAGAGGTTACCGGCGCGCACCGACAAAGAACATTCCCGCAGGCGCACGCACCCGGCGCGGCGCGGCAGCCGCCAACCCATGCCCCGAAACGTGATGTAGATCACAAGATGCACAAAGATTATTTCGGCCCGGATGATCAGCGACGAAGGCGGCAACGGGAGAGCAATCGCCCGCCGAGCGGGGGTCGAATCCGACACCTTGTCGTTTGACCACCCCTCTTGGCAAGCATTAGTTGAACTCACGCCCCGGTTTTCCGCCCGTTTGTGGAGATAACGAAACCATCAACTCGAGTGACATCGACGCTATCGGCTGGCTACCGTGGTTATCGGCAACTTCGGTAGCCAAACCTTCATCAGGTTGGTGGCCCCGGCCGGTCCCTCATCCCGACCGGGGCACAACCTGGAATCCGCAGGCAGTTCGCCGAACACTGACGCTTCCACCGGAGGGCCGTTTCCCCGTGCCGTCTTGTGACGACATCGCCGCCGCCTGGCTTTCGAGCACCGACTTCGCCGACAACCATACGGCCGTCGACCTGCTGAGCCGGGCGATCAGCCCACAGGATTTCGCGATCAAGCGCGACTCGCTGCCGGTGGCCGCCGCCGCCGACCCGGCGACCGCCGCAGCGATCCTGGAACTACTCGAGCGCGGCCAGGTGCCGACCATGGCTGCCATCCGGACCCTCACCGCACAGAACGAGATGCGACGCGAAGCCGAGCGCATCGAACGTCTCGGCCGCCGCGCCCAGCGCAGCATCGACGATTTCGGCCGTGTCCTCGCCCAGCTGGCCCACGACCACTGGACCGCGCACGGCACCGGCCCCATCCGGCGCGACGTATTGCAGTCCGAGCCGGTGATGGCCCTGATCAGGGACCGAATCGGCGATATCGCACCCGGCGCGGTGAAACACCTCTGGCTGATCGAGCGCGCTCAGCGCGCCGGCTGGATCGCCTCGAATGCCGAGCCAGGATCACTGTGCGCGGCACGGCGTTTCCACTCCGCCAAGTACGGCAACCGGGTCTCGCTACGCCCGGTCAACGCCATCGGCACCCTGGTCGCGGGCTTCCTCGACGAGCACCTGACCGAGCACGGCCGCCCGCCGCGCTGGTCGGTCCTCGCCCACGATCTGCGTGACGACCGCGGCCGCCGGGTCTTCCACGACACCGCCGACGCGCGCACCCAGCAGCTGTGGCTCACCACCGCCGAGTGGATGGCGGTCCGCGAGGACCTCCCGGTGCCGGGCCGTCGCGGTGCGCGAGCGCTCGCCCGTAAGCCGAAACGCTGATCCACGGGCCGCGCTCGGCTAAAACACCTGGTGGTGCGCGGCCGGACCGTGACCATTCGGTAATTTCCTTGCAACGCATTCCTGCGTGAAAGGAGTTACCCGTGTCTTCAACCATCGATCCCGCGGCCACCGCCTGGCTGCTCATCAGCACTGCACTTGTGCTGCTGATGACACCGGCCCTGGCCATTTTCTACGGCGGGATGGTGCGCTCGACCGGCGTACTCAACATGCTGATGATGAACTTCATCGCCATCCCACTGGTGACCGTGGTCTGGTTGCTCGCCGGCTACAGCCTGGCCTTCAGCGAGGACGCGGGCGGCGGCCTGATCGGCAACCTCGGCCACTTCGGCATGACGGGCATCGACCCGAACACCGTGCACGGTTCGGTTCCCGAGCTGCTGTTCGCCACCTTTCAGCTGACCTTCGCCATCCTGACCGCGGCACTGGTCAGTGGTGCGATCGCGGACCGCGCGAAGTTCTCCGGCTGGATGGCGTTCGTGCCGTTGTGGGCGCTGGTGGTGTACGTGCCGATCGCGCACTGGGTGTGGGGTCCGGACGGCTGGCTGGCCTCCTTCGGTGCACTCGACTACGCGGGTGGGCTTGTCGTGGAGATCGCTTCCGGTGCGTCCGCGCTCGCGCTGGCAATCGTGCTCGGCCCGCGCATCGGCTTCCGGATTGATCAGATGCGTCCGCACAACCTGCCCTTCGTGCTGCTCGGCGCGGGTCTGCTGTGGTTCGGCTGGTTCGGCTTCAATGCCGGATCGGCACTGTCCGCCAATGGTGTCGCGGCAGCGGTGTTCCTGAACACACTGGTCGCGGGCTGCCTCGGCATGCTCGGCTGGCTCGCGGTCGAACAGATCAGGGACGGGCGGCCGACCACCTTCGGTGCGGCCTCCGGCGTGGTGGCAGGTTTGGTCGCCATCACCCCGTCGTGTGGTTCGGTGAACACCCTCGGCGCGCTGATCGTCGGGCTCACGGCCGGCGTGGTGTGTTCGTTCGCGGTCGGCTGGAAGTTCAAGGCGGGCTATGACGACTCGCTCGATGTGGTCGGCGTGCACTTCGTCGGTGGTGTCGTCGGCACGCTGCTGATCGGCCTGCTCGCCAACCAGGTGATGACCGGCGGCGTCGAGGGCCTGCTCTACGGCGGCGGTGCGACCCAGCTCGGCAAGCAGCTCGTCGGCGTGCTCGTGGTCGCGGCGTACGCGTTCGGTGTGACCTTCGCACTCGGCAAAGGCATCGACCGTGTCATCGGCTTCCGGGTGACCAAGGAAGACGAGACCGCCGGCATCGACTTCGCACTGCACGCCGAGACCGCGTATGCCGAAGGCGTGCACGGACATGCGCCGCGCCGGTTCGGTGAGGGACACTTCGGCCACCCGCACGGCGGCGCCGAAGACCGGGACCGCTGACCCGCGAGAACGCAGCACCTGGCTGCCGCATCGGACCGGTGTTGTGACGACACCGGTCCACGGGCGAACAGCAGGTGCCGCCGCCGGGCCCGTGCCGCCGTACGCCGTTGTCAGCTCACCGCACCAGCCGGAGCGGTGAACGTATTGCACTGTGCCGCACGGTTTTTATCCACACCGGTCTCGAACCAAGTGCCGCCGTTCTCCGCGGTGCCGTGATCGCGCATATCGCCGCGCTGATCGCCGCGGCCGTGCGCATCCCGCTTGGCAAGGCTGATCTGGTTGCCGGTCAGCGAGCCGCCGCCGGACGCGGACGCCATGTACATGCCGTCGAAACAGTTGGCCTGCAACTCGACTCGGCGCGAGAGCTCCAGACCCTTTTCGCTGCGCGCGCCCGCGTCGACCCGCTCGCTGTTGGCTTTGCGCAGGATTCCCGACATGGCCTGGACATGATGGCCGTACTCGTGCGCGAACACCGAAAGGTAGACCACCCAGTTGTCTTTGAACAGCTCGGTCTGCAGCTGGCTGATCGGCATGTAGATGGTCTTGTTCGCCGGGCAGTAGAAGGCCGCGAAATTACTGGTGGTTCCGGTGCACGGCGTGGTGATGCCCGAGGTCGTCGCGCTGACATTGAGCGCAGGCGGCTGAAACGGCAGATTCGACTTGGCCAGCACCGGTTTCCATGCCGCCTCCAGGCAGCCCGCGGCCGACTCGAAGAACTTGCGTGCCGCGTCCACCTGAGTGCCCCACGGCGAGTAGTTGCAGCGCGCGGGAACCAGGGTCGAGCTCGGATCGGTCAGCAGCGGGTTGGTCCCTGTCTCCGCGCGGCCTGCCGCGCCACTGGGATCCGGCGTGAAGGTGAAGCTGGGCGCGGGTCCCGACGACTCGGCGCTGTGCCTACCCGTCGAAATCGCGTAGCGCACCAGGGAACCCGCCACCAGGAACACGATGACCAGCAGCAGCGCCGTCAAACCACCGCCACGTTTACGGGGCGGGCCGGGCGGACGGCCGGGTGGGCCGTAGGGCATCGGCGGCGGCATAGGCGGGCGGAATCCGGGCGGCGGATAACCAGGGGGCGGACCGTATGCGGGCGGCGGGCCATATCCCGGAGGCGGTTGATAGCCGGGCGGTGGGCCGTATCCGGGCGGGGGCCCATAGCCGGGCGGCGGCGGAACCGGACGCCCACCAGGCGGAACCGGTCGATAACCGTACGGTGGTTGTGTCACTCCCCCGTACCCCCTCATCTCATGATCGCCGACAGCCGCTGACGCAGAATAGCAACTTGTCTAGAGTAGGCAGCCATGCTGACTTTTCGGGGGGGCGCCGCTGCTAGGGCCGCAGCGCTGATTCTCGCAACCGCGGGAATGATTGCGGCCGCTCCGTTTGCCCACGCTCAGCCCGAGCCCGATGGTGTGCACATCACCGCCGATCTGAAACTCAGCACGCTGGGTGTGCTCGAGGTCGTCGAGCAGGTGGTCGTGCCTGCCGGCGGCGAGTTCAAGATGTCGCTGCCGCTGCGGCTCAAGGTCGGCGCGGACGTCGAACGCGTCTTCAAGGTCACCGATGTCGACACCAACGGCTCCGGCACCGCGACGGTCGCGAACGATCAGTTCACCATCGACGCGAAACCAGGCGAGTCCACCTTCACCTACGCGATCCACAACACCGTCAGTGATGCGCCGGGCACCCAGGTCTTCCGCTGGCTGGGCATAATCAATGCCGATGTCGCCTCGATCAGCGCATCGTTGATCAGCCCGTCCTACGAAATGGGCATCGTAGACTGCAAACTCGGCCCGCCCGGGAACCTCAGACAGTGCTCCGACCTGCACATCGAGGCGGACGGGGTGCTCTTCTGGGAGCAGACCGATCTGCACAAGGGCGACACCATCGACCTGACATTGCAGCTGCCGCCCGGCACGGTCCCGTCCAACGCCGACGTCCACGGCGGCGGCGAATCCGGCCCGTTCGCTGTCACCACACCGGTTCTCGTCGCCTTCGGAGTGCTACTGCTCGCGCTGGCCGGACTTGCCGCCTTCGTGCTGCGGGCGCGGCGCGAAAACGCCGCTGCCGGAACCGGATCGAACACCATCGATCCGCTGCTGCGCGAGGGCGACCGGGTGCAGTTCACCTCCCCCGACGGCATCCTGCCCGGCGAAGCAGGCCTGGTGCTCGACGAACACGCTGACCCCGCCGACATCGCAGCCACGGTGGTGGATCTCGCGGTGCGACGCTATCTGTGGATCACTCCGATCGGCGACTCCGACTGGCGGATCAACCGGGTCAACGCTCCCGACGACCAACTGCGCGACTACGAGAAGGCGGTCTACCAGACCCTGCTGCCCGCGGGCACGGACTCGGTCACCATCACCGAGCTTCGCGCGCCAGGACGCGTGCAGGCCCAGCCGGTCCGCACCGCCATGCTCGCCGACGCGGTTGCCCGCGGCGCGTTCATCGCACGGTCCGGCCTCGGTCCGACGAGCTGGCTCGGCGGTGGCCTGATCGTCGCGGGCATCGCGACGACCATCGCACTCGCCGCCACCTCCGGCCACGCCCTGGTCGGCGTCGCCATCCTGCTCGCCGGCATCGCGACCTTGCTGCTGCCCCGCTACCTGCCTGCCCGCACCGCACCGGGCCGCGCGCTCGCCGGGCAGGTCCGCGCACTGCAGCGCGGCCTCGATGTGACTGTGCGCGAACAGATTCCGCCCGCCGACCAGGAACTCGTGTTCTCCAGGGCGCTCCCCTTCACCGTGATCAGCGGCCGCGCCGACAACTGGATCCGCGCCTTCCGTGACCTGAACCCCGCCGCGGACTCCCAACCCGGCCTCTACTGGTTCGGCAGCTTCGAACGCGACCGCAACCTCCAGCGCTTCGCAGGCCACTTCCCATTCTTCATCACCGCGCTCGAAGGACTCTTCAGCACTTCGGGCGGCAACAGGTAGGTCAGGGCAAGCCGGCGGAGCACACCGACGGCCGGGCTCATGGCCCGGCCGTCAGCTCCTAGCGATCGGTCGTCCCAGCGATCAGTCCACAGTCACGGTGCGGCGCATCGCGGACAACGGATCCGCGTAGAGCGCGCTGAGCGAGGTGACCACAGCCGCGAACTCCTGGACCTTGCCGCCGAATCCGCTGATTCGGATGTCGGTGGGCGGCAGGGTCGAGGACTGCTGGAAGGCGCGCGCCACGTGGGTCACGGCCGGGCGGTAGCCGGTGAAGGCCTGACCGCCCAGAATCACCCGGTCCGGGTTGAGCATGTCCCGGACCAGCGCCACGGTCTGGCCGAGCGTGGTCGCCCGCTCCGCAAGCAGTTCCTCGGCCGGCTCGGAACCCGCCTCGGCGGCCCGGTACAGATCGGCGATGGTCGAACCCGCGGTGCCGTTGTAAGCCGGAATGATCCCGCGTCCGACGGCCCGCGCGTGCAGCGACCGGTCACCGACCGTCACCTCGAGGCAGCCGCGCCGGCCGCAGGGGCACACGACATCGGAGCCGGTCGGCAGGTGCGCGATCGAGCCGGGCCCGTTGCTCGGCGTGTGCACACGGCCGTCCAATGTGACTGCGACACCGGCGGTTTCGCGGACGTAGAAGTACAGGCTGCTGCCGCGTTCGGATCCGGCGCCGCGCGCGTCACGCTGGTCGGGAGTCGGAAGCAGCAGCTCGGAAGCCGCCATGGCCTCCACATGCGGCGCGACCGAAACCGGCAGCTCGAGCACCTCGCCGAGCACCGAGCCGATCTGTGCGCCCTTCCATTCCAGCTTGGGGTGGTCGACCACGCCGGTGAGCGGGTCGACCCGACCGCCGATCGCGACACCGGCCCACAGCGCCTTGCGCCGGTGCCAGCGCTGCAGGAAAGCCTTGGCGCTGCGGGCGACGGTCGTGGTCGCGAAGTCCTGACCGGTCTGCGGGGTGGCGATGGCGAGTCCACCGAGGATCCGCCCGCGCAAATCGGCCGCGATGATCTTGGTGGCTGCGGCGCCGATGTGAATGCCGAGGGTCAGGTACGCCTCGTGGTCGATCTCGAAAGGCACCCGCGGACGCCCCACCGCACCCGAAGCGGTCAGGTCGGGACGTTCCCGCAGCAGGCCCGCGGTGAGCAGCGCGGACACCTGACGGTTGACCGTCGCGATGCTCAAACCCGTTGTGCGCGCGGCATTGTCGCGGGAAACCGGACCACCGGTCGCGGCGCGTAGCACGGCTGCCGCCGGATTGTCGGCGATGCGGAGTTCCGGTGCGACAACGGGACGCTGAACACGAACACGACCGTTCGCAACCCGGGAGAGGGGTCGCTCGAGAGTGAGGGACATATGAAGATTCCTTGCCGAAGTCCCGTAACTACGGGACGTGCCTACATGTGTGGCGACGAGGCAGCGCGCGAGTGCGAAGAATCGCTCAGCTGCAGCGGCAGGAACGACACAGTTCCCGCGTCAGCGGCAGCCGCAGACCCAGTGCGGCGGTCACGTAAGTGACCCGCAGTGCGGTCGGGCGGCTGGTAGACATGGGATCAAAGTTAACACCGAAATCGCCGCCCACCAAGCCCCCTCGACAGCTCGGGCGAATCCCAACATAGTAGCGCGCTCCGAAATCCTTGGCCCACACCGGGTTCCGATCCCCTGTGGCCCAGCGCACGATGGGTCCAGAAATGCCGAATGGGGCCGCCGATACGGCGACCCCATCGGGTGACTTGCTTTCCCCTTACGCGGCTTCGGCAACCACCTGACGGCGGGCCAGCAGTGCGGTGGCCGAGGCGGCGAGTCCGATCAGCGCGACCACGGTGACCAGGTACAGGCCGGGCCGGTACTGGGCGATGCTGGTTGCAGCGCCACCGCTGATCAGACCGGTGACGACGGCGAGCACGACCGCCCCGCCGATCTGACCGGAGGTCTGCACCAGACCCGAGGCCAGGCCCTGCTCGTGGTCGGCGATGCCCTCGGTGGCCTGGACCATGACCGAGGAGAAGCCGAGCGCAAAGCCGAGGCCGAGCAGCAGGAAGGCAGGCAGGTAGTCGACGACGTAGGTCGGGTCCGCGCTGCCGCCGAAGGCGATGAACCAGAGGTAGCCGAGTACGAACGAGGCCATCGAGGCGATGATCATCGGAGTCGTGCCGTAGCGGTCGATGAGCTTGCCCGCGACCGGCGACAGGATCGCCACGATGATGCCCGCCGGAGCCAGCGCGAGCGCCATCTTCAGCGGCTCCCAGCCGAGGGTGTTCTGCAAGTACAGCGAGACGATCGTCTGGAAGCTGATGTAGGAACCGAAGATTGCCAGCGCGGCCAGATTGGCCCGCACGATCGACTTGACCTTGAAGATGCTCAGCCGGACCAGTGGATGGGCGACCTTGTTCTCCACCACGAAGAACGCGCTGAGCAGCGCGACGGCGGCGACGGCGGTGGCGAGCACGCTTGCGGTGAGGCCCTTTTCGGGTGCGGTGACGATCGTGTAGACGGCGGCGAGCATGCCACCGGTCAGCAGTGCGGCGCCCGCGAAGTCGATGCGGCCCTTTTCCTTTTCGATGTTGCGCGGCACCACGATGTAGGCGGTGACGACGACTGCGGCGACGACAACGACCGGCACGTAGAAGGTCAGCCGCCAATCGATGCCGGTGAGCAGACCCGAAACGATCAACCCGGAGGCGTATCCGGTGGCGCCGAAGACCGTGAAGATCGACAGCGCACGGTTGCGATCATGACCTTCTTTGAAGGTGGTGGTGATGATCGACAGGGCAGCCGGTGCGGTGAACGCGGCGGCGACGCCCTTGACGATGCGACTCGCGATGAGCAGCGCGCCGTCGTCGACGAGTCCGCCCGCCAGCGAGGCCACACCGAAGACCACCAACGCGGTCAGGAAGACCTGGCGGCGGCCGAGCAGATCGGCGGCCCTGCCACCCAGCAGCAGCAGGCCGCCGTAGCCGAGGATGTAGCCGTTGACGATCCACTGCAGGCTCTCGGTGTTCAGCCCGAGTTCCGATCCGATGGACGGGAGTGCGACGCCGACCATCGACACGTCGAGTGCGTCGAGGAACATCGCCAGGCCCGCCACGAACAGCACGGCCCACAGCTTGGGCCCCCAACGACCTGGGACGTGATCGGTTGATGCGGTGTTCAACGCCTCTGGGGCGGTAGCTGTCATAGTCACGCCGGTAAATTTAGATGCATGCGCATTAAATGTCAACGCATCTAATGCAGGTGCACAAACCGCCTGGTCGCTGTGATCACGTGACCACCAGCTCAGCCGGAGCAGACGGCTCAACCAGGCAGTGCACCGACCGCTTCCGAGTCACGTAGCCGCATCGGCGAAATCACCTGCACTACAGGGGATTTTGGTGCCCAGTGCTGGTTCCAGGTCCCCCAGCCAGTGGGCGGTGGGGTCATAGCGGGCGAAGAATTGGTCGCCGACCAGATTCGGATCTCGGGCTTGCAGCAGTCGCAGGGCGAAGACCTTTGTGCCCAGGATGGTGGGAGCGCCGTCGATCAAAACCTTACCGATGTGCGTGGACATGACCGGGCCGCGGGCGGTGCGGGCCAGCCCGGAGACGCGCGCGATCGCATCGACGTAGATGTCCAGTGCGCGCGCCAGCGGTACTTCGAAGTAGTTGCGGGCGCCGGTGTCTCGCTCGACGAACATGTAATAGGGAATCGCGCCGAGCCCCACCAGCTGCTGCCACAGCTCAGCCCATGCTGCGGCGTTGTCATTGACGTGCGCGACCAGCGGCGCCTGGGCCCGGACCACAGCGCCGGTCTCCCGCACCCGCGCCAGGGCTCGCTGCACGGTGGCCGTCTGCAGTTCACGCGGGTGGGAGAAGTGCGCCATGACCGCGACATGCCGGCCGGCGGCGGTGCACTGTTCGAGCAGCCGCAGCAGGTCGTCGGAATCCGCGTCCTCAGTGAACCGGGCGGGCCAGTAAGAAAGCGCTTTGGTCCCGAATCGCAGCGTCGCGACATGCTCCAGGTCGGGTGCCAAGAGCGGATCCACCCAGCGGCGCAGCACCGCGGTCCGCATGATCATCGGGTCGCCACCGGTGAACAGCACGTCCGTGACTTCAGGATGCTCCCGCAGATACGTCTCCAGGGTTGCGGGCGTGGACAGCGCCTGGCGGGTTTCGCTGCCGACGAACTGGGCCCAGCGGAAGCAGTAGCCGCAGTAGGCGTGGCAGGTCTGTCCCTGCGACGGAAAAACCAGCACCGTCTCCCGGTATTTGTGCTGCAGACCGAGCACCGGCCGCCCATGCAGGACCGGGACGTTGGCCTCGAGTTGGCCACCGGGATGTGGGTTGAGCTCTGCGCGCGCCTGCGCGGCCGCCTTGTTCAGCACCTCCCGCGAGGCGCCCGCGTCGTGCAGTCCGGCGATACTCGCGAACACCTCGGTCGGCAGCATGTCCCGATGCGGGAAGGTGAGCCGGAAGATCGGGTCGTCCGGTGCCGCCGACCAGTCGATGAGTTCGTCGATGACATATTCATTCACTCGGAACGGCAGCACGCTGCTCACCACGCGCAGGTCACGCAGATAGTCATCGGGCAGGCCGCGCCCGCGGGCGATCTCTTCGAGCCGCTCGCCGACGTACAGTTTCATGGGGCCACCAATTTCTCGTCGCTGTGCTGAGGGAACACGTCACTGTGTCGGCGGAGTCCGGTAATCCAGACGAGCGGAGTGGACACCGCGATGAGTGCGGCACCGGTCAGGAACGCCGGGCGAGGATCGTTGTGCTCGAATTCCGCGAGAAGACCTACTACCTGCAATACCGCGAGGGACAATACGACAGGCGACGTGCCGAGATAGCGCAGACCGGATCGGAACTCGGCGCCGAGCCCATGCCAGGACGACCGCTCGCGGTTGTGCGTCAACTGCAGTACAAGAAGCGGAATCGCGAGCACGGCCACACCATCGCCGAGCAGTGAAATCGCCTGGCCGGGCAGGAACAGCCGACTTCCGGCGGCCGGGTTCACGGCGTCCACGTATAACCCGCCAGCTCCTCCAGGACGCAGCCGAAAGACATCTTCAGCGGCCACTTGAGAGTGCCGTAGTCGATATGGGTGACACCACGTTTCAGCGCGGCCGCCACCAGCCCGTAGTAGGCCATCACGAAATAGGCGCCGTAGGCATCCGGCTGCTGTCCGCACCACAGTGCCCGCAGGGTGTCGCCGTGGCGCAGCGCCAGCACGAAACCGACGACCTGTTCCGCGCGCCGGATCGTGGTCACGACGCGGTCTTCGGGCGAGTAATGGCGAATCATCCGATCCAGCGTCGCGGCTTGGACATCCCGCTCGGCGACGGAATCGTACTTGTGCAACGTGCTCGAGCGCAGCTCGAGGACCTGGTCGCGGACCGCACCGAGATCGTCCTCTCCGAGCGTCATCCCGCTCTCGTCGATACGGCGCAACAGCCGCCGCAGGTCACCGCGGCGCTGGCGGGGCAGTTGCGCCAAAAATTCCTCGACATCACCGAAGTCGACCGACATCACACAGGTCGGGTACAGCGAGACCGGTTGGGCGCCGAAGTCGGCCAGGACTTTATGCAGAAGACGTTGTCGCTCGGGCACATAGAGAAATGACACCGATTTCGCACCCTGTTGTTCAGCCCAGCCGCTGAGAGTCTGCAGGGTGTTGTGCAACATTGCCGGGTCCGTTGCACCGGGACCGGCGGCGGCACAGGTATAGCCGGGCTGCAGCGCCAGCACGGCCGGGTACAGCGACTCGGCGGCAGCCGCGGGCGCGGCGGCGAGACGTTCCCCGAAGGCCGGAATGTCGCCGCGCAGGATTGCGGCAATGTCGTACCGCGGCTCGGTGGGCGGATCGTCCAGCCAGCGGGTGTACAGGCCGACCTGCGGCTGCCCGTCCACGCTGGCGACGAACCAACGCGGCTCGCCAGGAAGCAGCGGCCCCATCGTCTCCAGCCAGCGTGTGGACACCGCATAGTCCGGGGTCGAGGCTTCGAGCGTGGCCCATTCCGAAGGACAGTCCACGACGGATTTCAGTTCCGTATGCATCTCTCACCTGCAGATTCCCGATCGATGAGACGCGATCCCACCGGAGTCTTTATCGCTCATTATCGTACCGTTACCCGTCGGTACGATGAGTAACGTATCGACATTTTGGTCATCTCCCCAGGCGTGAAAATCCGGAACGGCACACCGGGCCTTACCTCGCGGCGATGCCACTTTGTTGCTGTGACCGAGTCTCAGAGGACGCAGATACTCCACCCGCTCGGCCCGCAACTTCCTGGGCCCCTGCGGTTTCCGATCTACCCGAATCCTGTCCAGGAATGGGAACCCGGGTGGCGGCCGGAGTTCGCGACGCCCGCATCATCGGCACCCGGATTCTGCCCGGCTGGACGCGGCGACGGTTGCGATCCGTCGGTGGCCCGAAGAACCGCCTGGTCGGACCGACCACAGCGAAAGGCCCCACCCGGTCGAAAACCGGGCGGGGCCTGTTTCCGCGGCGGTGACGACCGCGGATGTCGGTTGCGCGCAGCGACCTACTTGGCCGGAGCCGGAGCAGCAGGTGCGGCAGGGGCAGCCGGCGCGTTGAACGGCTGGTTGATGGTGGTGAAGTACTGAATCACCGCACCGATCGCCACCGGAGCCGTGACGAAGATCTGACCCAGCACGGTGCCGACCGCACCGACCAGGGCAACACCCGCAATGCAGCCGACAGCAGCCGCGGGGAGGAACGGACCGAACAGGCCGACGATGGTGCCGAGGGCGACCGTGCCGGCCAGGATGCCGCCGAGGACGCAGCCGATGGCCGCGCCGCCGAGCCCGCCGACCAGGGTGCCGACGGTCGCACCCATAGAGATGGTGCTCGTCAGCCGGGTCCAGGCGGCCAGCTCACGGTCGTACTCGGTCTTCCACGGCGCCTTGTCCTCATACGGCAGGGCAACCGGCTTGTAGACCGCCTTGGCCGCATCGATCTGCGGAGTGAGAGTCGCCGTGCGGCCGGAGATTTCGGTCGCGATCGGGAACTCGAACTCATCGATGCGGAACTTCAGCGGCGTGCCTGCGACAACAGTGCCGTCGGCGGCCTTGATCTTCAGTGCGTCGTCCTCGACGACGAGCGAGCCGGCATCGATCGTCACGATCGACTGCGTTTCGGTGGTCTGGGCGGTGAAATTGATTGCGTCGCCGGTCTGTTCGGTCGCCGCCGGCGCCGCGCCGGAGGTGCCCGAAGCAACCCCGGTCGCGATGGTCACCAGCGCCGCGACAACGGCTAGCTTCCTCATCCTCATGTACTGCAATCCCTCATCTCAGGTGGAGCTTCCGAGGGCAAAGCATCGACGAGAAATCACGAGGGGACGAGGGAAAAACGCAGACAGATTCCAAATAGGCAAACCTGGAGCGAACAGAATGGAAACTACTTCGCCTTCGCGGCAGCCTTGGCCTGCTTCTTGAACGCGCGCACTTCCAATAGCGACTCGGCATCGACGATGTCGGCGGCGGACCGGCGCGAACCCTGCTCCGAGTAGGCCCCCGCGGCTGCTTCCCAGCCTTTCGGACGCACTCCGAGCTGCTTGCCGAGCAGGGCGAGGAAGATCCGCGCCTTCTGATCGCCGTATCCGGGCAAGGAGTTCAGGCGCTTGCGCACCTCTTTGCCGTCCGGGTCGCCCGCAGTCCAGATCGCCTCGACGTCGCCGTCGTAGTGCTCCAGCACATACTTGGCGAGCTCCTGGGTCCGGCGTGCCATCGACCGGCCGTAGCGGTGAATCGCCGGCGGTGTCGCACAGAGTTCCTCGAACTCGGCGGAATCGGCCTCGGCGATCCGGTGGATGTCGAACCCACCCATCCGGTCGGCGATCTTCTTCGGACCGCGGAACGCGTGCTCGAGTGGAAACTGTTGATCGAGCAGCATGCCGACCAGCAGCGCGAACGAACTCTCCGACAACAACTCGTCCGCCTCCGGGTCCTGCGCGAGGCACAGCTTCACAGTCACGGACTTCCTTTCCCGGTCTTCGACGCCACGATCGACTCGTCCTCGATCATCTCATCAACCGACCGCGCGTGGTCTCGGCCACCCGGATCGACGGAAGCCCTCGATCGTGATGCACCTCACAGACCTGCCGTGCGATGTGGTAAGCCCCCGCGTAGGCTCTCGGCCATGCCTCAGACGACGGCCGAACCGAGGGACGGAATCGGGCCAATGGATTCGCACGGATTGCGCCCGGACCGCTTCGACAGCGCGGGTCAGGATCAGTTGGTCGATGTACGCGATCTACATGCGGCACTGCCCGGCATCCGGAGACTGCGGACCTGGGCCCACGACGCACTCGCACTGCAGCCGGGCGAGCGCGCGGTCGACATCGGCTCCGGCTCCGGATCGGAGGTGCTCGCCTTCGCGGACGCGGTCGGACCGACCGGAACCGCGATCGGCGTCGAACCCGACCCGCACCTGCTCGCTGCCGCCGAACGCCGCGCGGCCCAGGCCGGGTCGACCGCCAAATTCCATTCCGGCGACGCCTACGGCCTGCCCTTCGGCGCCGACAGTTTCGATGCGGCGCTGTGCGAGCGGGTCTTCCAACATCTGACCGCACCGATCCGCGCCGCCAACGAGATCGCGAGGGTGCTACGTCCCGGCGGCCGGGTTGTGGTGGTGGACAGCGATTGGGGCACCGCGATCGTGCATCCCGGCAATCGTCAGGTGGTCAGGGAGGTCGTCGACACCCTGCTCTCGGCGACGACCAACCCGCTGTCGGGCCGGCTGCTGCCCGGACTGCTGACCAAGGCAGGCCTGGTCATCGATGAGATCGGCTCCCATGCGCTGGTACAGGACCGCAGCGTCGGCGCCGGTGCGCTGGTCAATCGGATCTCGGCAATGGCGGTGGCGCGCGGCGTCATCACCGAGGCGCAGCGCGATCAGCTGATCGCCGACCTCGAGGCGGGCGCCGAGAGCGGCGATATCCATCTGTCGGTGACCATGTTCGCCGTGCTGGCCCACAAGCCGCTCTGACCCACGAGAACGCGACAGCGGGCGCCCACCGGATTCGGTGTGCGCCCGCTGTCGTTGCGGGCTACTTGCCGAGGAGCTTCTCGGTGGCGGCCAGCAGCACACAGGTCGCGAGACCGTCCATCGCCTTCTCGAGTTCGGCTTCCTTCGGGAAGCTCGGCGCGATTCGAATGTTCTTGTCCTCCGGGTCATTCCGGTAGGGGAACGCCGAACCCGCCGCGGTCAGCGCAATCCCGGCGTCCTTGGCAAGCGCGATCACCCTGGCCGCGGTGCCTTCGAGCACATCGAGGCTGATGAAGTAGCCACCCTTGGGTTCGGTCCAGGACGCTACCTTCGATGCGCCGAGCCGGTCCTCGAGAATCCGCAGCACCAGCGCGAACTTCGGTTCGAGGATGGCGCGGTGCTTCTGCATGTGGGCACGCACACCGTCGGCGTCCTTGAAGAAGCGCAGGTGCCGCAGTTGGTTGATCTTGTCCGGGCCGATGCTCTTCTTCGACGCGTGCCCGAGGTACCAATCCAGGTTCGCCGTCGAGGCGCCGAGGAAACTGACTCCCGCACCCGCGAAGGTGATCTTGGAGGTGGAGGCGAAGACGATGGGGCGGTTGGGGTTTCCGGCCGCGGCGGCCAGTCCGAGCACGTCGATGACCGGGGCGGCGGTGTCGGTCAGTGGATGCACCGCATAGGCGTTGTCCCAGAACAATCGGAAGTCCGGCGCGGCGGCGGGCATCGAAACCAGTTCCCGAACAACCTCTTCGGAGAACACCACACCGGTCGGGTTGGCATAGTTCGGCACCGCCCACAGACCCTTGATCTGCGGGTCGTTCGCCAAAAGCTCTGCGATGGAGTGGGTATCGGGGCCGTTGTGGTTCATCGGGACCGGGATCATCTCGAACCCGAGCGCCTCGGTGATCGCGAAGTGCCGGTCGTAGCCGGGGCTCGGACACAGGAACTTCACCGTGGGCTCGGCCGCCCAGCGCTGTTTCGACTCGGGCGTGCCGTACAGCATCGCGTAGGTGATGACGTCGTGCATCAGCTCCAGGCTGGCGTTGTTGCCCGCTATCAGGTTGTCCACCGGAATGCCGAGCAGCTCACCGAAGATGGCGCGCAGCTCCGGGAGTCCGTGCAGCCCACCATAGTTGCGGCAGTCGGTGCCGGTGCCGTCACGGAAGTCGCCGGCACCGGGCAGGGAAAGCAGCTCCGTGGACAAGTCGAGTTGTTCCGGCGAGGGTTTTCCCCTCGTCAGGTCCAGCGTGAGCTTCTCGGTCCCGAGCGTCGCGTAATTCGCGTGTTGGGTCTCGTGTTCCGACACGAGCTCCGCGTGGCTCATCAAACCGATCTGCGTTTGCCGGGGCATCCTGGGCAGCCTTTCGAAGCAGCAAAAGGGGCGAGTGGTGACGTCCGGCCGATGTCCGTATGACCGCCGGCGGACCGCTGTTCACGTTACCCGGCGGTTGCTCCGAATTGGAGTGGATAAGCGGCTCGGGATCGTCGACCCGCCGAGCGCTGAAATTAAGGGGACCCCGCGCACCCGGCAGAGCCCGTTGACCCTTGCTGCCTTCCGGCCCTGGGGGAGTTCACAGGATGCGCGCCGCGCGGGATCCGTTGGCCAGTGTAGCGGCTCCTCGATCACACCCCACCATCCGGGGCCCGCGCGCACTCGCGAGCACTGGTTACGATCTTTCCAATATCGGAGGGGCTTCCCCACCGTACGAGGGGATCGACAGGTGACAGACAAGAATCCGCCGC
This sequence comes from Nocardia sp. NBC_00403, assembly GCF_036046055.1. Lineage (NCBI taxonomy): Bacteria > Bacillati > Actinomycetota > Actinomycetes > Mycobacteriales > Nocardiaceae > Nocardia > Nocardia sp. NBC_00403. The sequence goes on along the minus strand of NZ_CP107939.1, from coordinate 1,487,210 downwards.
ACGGCGGCCACGAGGCGCCGGCGGCGTCCAGCGACGCGGAGCCGACACCCCAGTGGTGGGAAGCGCCGACCACCAGCGACAGCTCCGGATCTTCGTCGGGCGCCGACCCGACGATGGTCCGGGTACCAGGACAGTTCGACGCCTACACGCCGCCACCGCAGCCCTACGCGCCGCCACCAGGACCGTACCCACCACAGCAGCCGTACACGCCACCGCAACAGCAGTACGCGTCGCCACAGCAGCCCTATGCACAGCCGCCATACGCACAGCCCGCTCCCCCGCCCCCTGGACCGCCCAGTTATCCACAGGCGCCCGTCTACGGCGCCGGCTACCCAGGTACGCCCCCGCGGCGGCGGAGCAACACGGGGTGGATCATCGGCGGCATCGCCGCACTGGTCGTGGTCATCGCCCTGATCGGCGGCCTGGTCGTCGCGGCGAAGAGCATCGGCGGCGTCAGCAAGTCCTGGACCGGCGACTACGCCATGGACAAGGTGACGGACTCGTGCAGCCTCATCACGCCTTCGGTCCTCGCACGGTGGGCGCCCACCCAGAAGGAACTCACGCACACCGAGGACCAGCCCGACAGCGACTACGGCGGCGGTTCGCTGAACTGCGATGCCAAGTACGAGGGCACCAGCATCAACAGCGCGTCACTGACCATGGACGCGGACTTCGCGAGCAAGTACGGGTCGCCGCATTACAACATCTGGAAAGACATCGACACCGGTACCTCGGGCACCGGACGGAGCTCCGGCGCTGTGAGCGGACTCGGCCAAGAGGCGTACTTCGCCTACCGCGAGGACACGTCCACATCCTTCAACTCGCTGAACTACACGATCGGCGTGCTGGACAGCAATCTCTCCCTCCAGGTCGAGATCAGCATCTACTCGAAGACCTCGATCGACCGGTCCGCAGTCGCCGCCGCCGCCGAGGCGCAGGCCCGCCAGGTCATGGCAGGCCTGCGAAAATAGCTCCCCAGCAGGCCCATTTGGCGACCGACGGGGGGCACCCGCTATGCTGCTCCACGGAGGATTCGCCTAGTGGCCTATGGCGCTCGCCTGGAACGCGGGTTGGGTTAACGCCCTCAGGGGTTCAAATCCCCTATCCTCCGCCGGGAAGGACGCAGGTCACCGGCAAGATTTCAGATCTTGCCGGTGACCTGGGTCCACACCTCCGGTCCACAAACCGAAATCTGAGGGAAATCGGCGTCGCGACCCATAAGGCGCGAACATGTCCACACCCCGCATTCGCATTCGCAAAGACAACACCACTTACAGCCAGGTCCGCTATCGCGTCGAATGCGACGGCCGCACCGTCGAGACCTCGCAGAGTTTCGACGACCACGGCGCCGCGATCCGCTGGGCGAAGCTGCTCGACGAGGTCGGCCCGCTCGAGGCCGAGCGCATCCTCGCCGCGCAGCAGGGCGCCACGCAGAGCGAGTTCGTCACGCTGACCGAGTGGTTGCGTCGCTACGCAAACCGGTTGACCGGGATCGAGGAAGCCACACGCACCCGGTATCACCGATACATAACCCCGTTTTTCGATGGCGCGTACACGCCGGTCGAGGCCGTCACGCAAGACATGGATGCCGCGTGGGTGATTCACCTTGAGCAGGAGGTCGGCAACTCGCCGAAGACGATTCACAACAGGCACGGTCTCTTATCCGCGTCCATGTCAAGGTTTCCCCCTGTGGTTGGGTTTTGCCGGATGATCGCCCACCGCGGCCGACACGTTAGCGCAGACGATCGAGTGCGCCGCGGCGCACTCGATCGTCTGCTGTGGTCTCAGGTGGTTGGCGGTTCCGGTTCATAGTCGCCATAGCGTCGGGGGCCGGGCGCGGCGGCGGCGAGTTCGGTCGCGGCCTGTTGCAGCGACACCGCCGCCGGGTGCTCGGCACCGAGCAGGGCCGCTACTTCCTCGTAGATCGGCTGGAGCAAGTCCCGCAATTCCCGGGACTTGCTCACGTCAATAGGGTTCGGCACCAGAGATTTCCTCTCATCGGCTCGGGCATTGGCTGGACGGTACCTCTCGCGGCTGCGAATGGTCACTGAACGCGAAGGGCGTACCGCGAAGGTTGCCGAGGATGCTCACGCTCATACGCCACTTCCCCGCGTAGCACGCAGCGGAGGTTTCGTAGGAGGTGTAGTTCGGTGGGCCTGGTGGGATGCTGCGATCGGTCCGGTAGGCGGCGTTCTCCCACCGCCCGTGGTTGTCGTATTCCAGAGCGAGGGTCAGGGTGTGTTCATCGGGCGGTGCGTCGCATTGCGCGAAGCCTAGGGCGGTGATCTGCGGCGATGTCACCATCGGTGTGCTCCAGGTGAACTCGAATCCGCACGACTTTGCTGCGATGTCGAGCGGCTGCGCAGAGGCGGTGGCCGGTGCGGTGCCCAGCGCGGCGGAGCCGAGGATTCCGACGAAAAGGATTGTGTTACAGCGAGATAGCAATGGGATTCCCCATCTTTCTTCCACCTGAACGGCCTGCGCACGCTCAGTACTCTCGTGACGTGTCAGGCTTCATCCGACCCGCGCGGTGTGCTCGCTCGTGGTTGGGGGTGCAGTCGGTCGAGCGCGTCTCGCACATGCTCAATCTCAACGATCTCGCACTCGGCCTCGCGGGCGATCCGCACGGCCAGTTCGAGAGCGTCGCGAAGCTCGGGAGAGTACAGCGGCTCAACGTCGATCACGTCGGGCTCGTCGAGCAACGACATGGCCGGGATTGCGAACGTCGGGCCGACCATGCCGCGCTCGTCGACGGGTGCCCACGATCCGTCCTCACGTTGCAGCCACCCCGCCGTAGCGGTCGCTTCGCTCATAGCAACAAGCACGGCATCGCGTGCCCGCTCGATAGCGGCCATGCAGTAGCGGCAGATTCCGGTTTTAGGCTCGGCATCTTCAAAGGTGCACCGAGGGCAGCGTTTTGGCATCATGCGAACCGTGCAGTCGGCGGTCACCGTTTCGCGCTCGACCGCGGTACGGTCCCGGCCGGTGTCACTAGATCGCAGGCCAGGGCGACCGCTCGTGCGTGTCCGCCGAAGTGGTCGAGATGCGGTGTCAGAATGGCGACAGCCCCTGCCTTGCATGCGGTTTCGACGACCAGAGTCGTGGGCATGTAGGTGTCTGATCGGATCGTGAGGATTCCGGTGAACTCGTAACCGCGCTGGCGGGCCAAGTCACTGATCACCTGCTCGTCACGGACCCTGTTCGAGCCCGTAATGTCGAGCAGCAACAGACCGATTGCTTTGTGGTGCATTGGTTTTCCCTTCGATTGCGCTGCCGGTTCCTGCCGGGTCATTACGCTTCGGCGCGCAGACGATTCGCTGAGCCGGGTCGAGTTCGAACCCGCCGGAACTATCTGGGACATCTGACTCACGCCCCCAATGGGTTTGGCAGATCCTTCGCCGACCCCAGAGCGGCCCAGTAGTCATCGCGAAGCGCGTCCCAGAGGTCACCGTGCTTGTGCAGCATCTCCCGCGCGGCGGCCAGATCCGGGTCCCCGTCGAACATGATCGTTCCGGGTTGTGCAGCAGGTAGCGGTGTCCGCGACGGCAGCCGATAGGCGGTGAACGACTCGGAAGTGAATTGCACGCGCAGGATGCGTGCAGAACGCCGCGCCAACTGCCACACCGCGACCTTGCGACCATCCTCGGTTCGAGTGGTCCGCAACCTGTCTCGGCGCATCACGCCACCTCGTCATTGGTGCGCCCGGTGCCGGGGGACTCGACACCCCGGCACCGAGACGGCTCAGCGGGCGGGGGTTGTCCTGCCCACTCTCGGACGGCCCCGGCGAAGCGCTCGACCACATCGGCCGATGCTCCGACATAGGTGGCCAGTGGGCCGACGAACGGAATGCGATTCGGTAGTGCTTCGGCGGCGTTCATGGCAGCGCCTCCCGCTGGTAGAAGATTTGCCGCGGCGTCCCGTTGTCGTCATCGCCATCTTTGTCAGACCAACTCATCCCGCGCCTCCCTGCTGGCTCATTGGTAGGCACCCAACGCTGAGGAGGCGTGCACACCAACGGGCGGCTAGATGCGAGTCGGTATGCCGATGAGGGGACGCCCCCTACCCGGCGTCGGGGCCTGATGAGAACGGTGCCGCAGTCCACGTCCGCGAAGTACCAAGGTTTTTCGTACTCTTGGTAGTACGAAGCGCGTTGAATGGAATGGTGACTCTTATGGGCCAAGATCGCCGTAGCGTTGCGGACCGGGTAGCGCAGGCGCGGAAGTTGGCTGGGCTCACCCAGAAAACGCTGGCGGAGAGATCGAATATATCGCTCGGCCTGATTCGGTCGGTCGAGCAAAAGCGAGTGGGTGCCACCCCCGCCTTCCTCGGCGCGGTTTCCAAAGCGCTGCGGGTCAACGTCACCGATTTGACCGGGCAGCCCTTCGCCCCCACGCCCGGACAGGACACCGAGGTTCATGCCGCAATAGCGGTGCTGCGTACCGAGCTGGCCGCATACGACATTGACAACGCGTATGTGCCGGTCATTCGTGGGCTGCCGGAGATGGCCGGCGATGTCGAGAAGGTGTGCCGATATCGCCGGGCCGCGTCGTTCCATAAGCTCGGCGACGCATTGCCGTCCCTGCTGGGTGAGGTGCGCGCGGCCGTGCATCGCAGCAGCGGGAGCGACCGCGACCGCGCGCTGACGATGCTGTGCGAGCTCTACTACTCGGCTCACAGCCTCGCCCACAAACTCGGATACACCGACCTGGCCGCGCTCGCGATCGACCGGCTCGGGTGGGCAGCCAACGAAGCAAGCAACGAGCTGTGGATTGCGACGAGTCAGTTCCAGCGCGCCGCCCTACTCACCTCGGGCGGCGACTGGAGTGCAGCACTCAATTTCCTGGAGCGCTGCCGGTCCAGCATCGAACCGCGCCTCGGCGCCGGTCGACGGCACGACCTCATCGCTTGGGGAGGTCTGCACCTGCAATCCGGGCTGGCCGCCTCACGGTCCGGGAGACGCGATCTTGCCGATATGCATCTCGATGAAGCGCGACAGACCGCCGCCCGCCTCGGTGACGATCGCGACCCTGTCCTGTCGTTCGGTCCGACGAACGTCGGCATCTGGTCTGTCGCGCTGGCGGTCGAGGCCATGGATGGCACCGAAGCACTCAACCGGGCGCGGGCGCTGGTCATCCCGGCCGATGCACCGAAAGAGCGCGCGGGACACCATTACATCGACTTGTCCCGCGCGTACCTGATGCATGGCGAGCGCCGCCGCGCGTTCGACGCACTCGTGACCGCAAAGTCGATTGCGCCGTCACAGACTCGGTACAACCCGATGGTTCACGAGACGGTGCGCGCGTTGGCGCGGGCGGAGGCACGGTCCGTCGAAACGGTGCACGGCTTCGCCGTGTGGTGCGGGATCACTGACCGCCTGTAGTCAGTCGGCTGTGGGCAGACCCTTGGCAACCAGCGGTGTCAGGAACTCGACGCGGAACGACGCGACGTATTCGTTTCGCTGGTCCAGGAACCGTCGGGTGTGGGGCTGCCGCTCGTGCTCCTCGAACGCCTCGCGGTCGCGGTACACCTCGTAGAAGATCCGCGAGAGCGGTTCGCCCTCAACGGTGTTGGTGGCGTAAACCAGCGTGCCGGGCTCGTATTCAGTGATGCTCTTAACGGTATCGGCGACGAGTTGGTCGAAGCCTGCCGCCTTCTCGGCGTCGAACAAGTCGAACTTCACCACGAGTGCGTACATCCGCCCACCGTAACTGATCGACCCGACTGCCATGCTCGGCCGCAGATCATCGAAGGCTACCTAGGCGCCGTCGTCCTTCTTGTACTAACCCACTCGCGCCACCGCACGTTCGATCACATCTGCCTCTAGCCGTGGCCCTGGTGGCAATATTCTGGCGTTTTTCGGCCTACCCTACGATGGCAGGTTCGATTTGGCTTGCGTTGGATGGTTGGGGTAAAGCGATATTCACCACCCGCGACCATGCATCAGCGGAGGAATAATTCCGATAGCAACGAGAAGACCAACTACACAAGGTATGGCGACAAGAGTGAATGATCCCTTGTCGCGCATTCTGATAGCAGCCAGCGATCTGGAGAGCGCCTTAATAGAACTAAGAAGGCAGGTCGATATTCCCGCGAGAGTTCCAAGCATAGTCACTCGCGCAACTACGTCTATGAGGTCAAGCTCTGCCCCTTCCCTACCTAGTTGATGCGCCGAAGCCCGGATCGCGAGTAACGTCCCGTAGATCGCGCCCAATGCGGCTCTCTGAGCAAGCTTCTCGTGGAATGTAAGTGCCTCATCAGATCTATCAGTTAATGAGATGGTCAGAAATGCGATAGTCAGAGTAGCGACAGTGCAGCCCATGAGTACGCCGACGATGAAAGCTAAGACCGCCTGGGCTGTAGTCGATTGCCCCTTCGGAGCAGTAATATAGGGATCCAAGTATTGGCCTGCCACTACGATCGCGGCAAGGAGTGACAATGCGATGGCAGCCCGGGGGATATTCTTGCGATCGCGTAATTCCCGCTTTTCATCAGTTACATTCTGTAGCAAAGTAGGGAACTTCGAAAATGTTGCGTTTGCCCGATCCGGCGGGTTCTTCGTTTGACGGTTCCTTCGCGATCGAGGTCGCTTCTTTTTCGGCATCAATCACTCCCTAAAATGATACTCGATATCAGCGCCCCCTCGACGGAACCAGCGTACAAATGTATATGTTCTCGCGTATCAAGTTCCGCCAACACGGCGATGGCGCCCACGAGCGCGATACCTTTTACGCCTCCACCCTCGAGGACGAGGTCCGTGTCGGACATTTGCCTCCACCTCTCTAGTAAAGAGACCGGGGTAGTTCATCCTCCTCTGCCAGTCACCCGAATGTCACTGGCCGTTAGGTGGTGAAAAGATGTTGCCCGACATCACCAATCGGTCGCTTGACCTCACGCGACGCTTCGATGTATAGATATCGATCTCCGGTTCGTCGTGGCGTGGCAGGCGCATCCCACGCAAGGGATCAGCGGGATGCAGGGCCTTCTCCAAGCGCTTCTCGAATGTCTGCATGCTGATGGGCTGCACTCGTCGGGCATACCGCGCGCTCGGGCCCGAGCCAACGATCGAATGAGGAACCGTCGCATCGGGTCTCGGCAGCCAGGAAGCCCTTCCGAGAGCCTGCAAGCCTTTCGAGAGTCTATCAATCAGTGAGATGGGTGAATCGTCGGTGGCGATGAAAAGATCGGAGGCTGGCGGTAGGTTTCCGGTCCCTCGCTGACGCGACACAGTCCCACCGCGACAGCCGGCGGCAAGCCGTGGCACCCGACGGCCGAGTATCGCGCCACCGTAATGCTCGCCGCAGCAGTTGGACTATATCGACCCTTTCGACAACCTACACGTGGGACGATGGACACTCATCAAAAAGTCGGTGCTTGCCCTATCGAGCACCACCGATGGACGCGCCGCGAGCGGCGAGGGGGCTCTGCGTTCCTACCCAAAAACGGGCGATCTCAGTAGCTAACTGTTCTGTCCCGCGATACGCATGAGCGAATGCTCGGCCGTTGCGGCGGAATTGTATCTTGTGCCAGGCAATGCGGATGCCCCGACTATCCAGGTCAGATGAAGGAGTTAGCAATGACACCATTTCGATTGGGTGTTTACGGAATCGACTGCTCCGCACCGGGTTCATCTCCGATCGATTACAGTCTCGAGACGCTGTTCGACCCCAAGTACACCTACAGTTTCCCTCGATACTGGTCGACTGTCACCGGGGGGACACGAACGATCGAGGCGACCGTACACCCGTGGATCAACGTCGGAACCGACCCGAAAACTATTAGTGAACTCGAAGGCGACCCTGGTATAGGTGTGGAACGGCGCACGATAGGCGCAGGACACGCGATCTGGCATATCAACAAGAATTTGGGCGGATCGAAGGCACACACTTTCGACGGGCTTGCCATCTGGGTCGCTGGGCGGCCGAGGGCCGTCACAGTAGATGCCGGCACCACGGGGATCCGGCAAGAGGGGCACACCTATGGCGTCTCCTACTTCGACCTCGCTACCGAGCACTACGTCATCGCCCACGAACTCGGCCACCTCCTGGGATACGGCCATTCGGCCGGGCCAGCGCATTCCGTGGATCAGTGGGGTACATATGACGACCCGGTAGACATAATGTCTGCCAAGAGATTTGGTCGGCAGCGTCCGGCGTTCTCCATCCCGGCGGTGGACCGCAAATTCCTCTTCGCGAGCCCGTTGTGGGGCATGGCGGGCCCAGGGGTCTCGCCAGCGACACTGTGGAGGTTCGCGGAGTCGCGCCCGATGCAGCGCTTCGATGCGAAAGACGCTGAGTGGGTGCTGAAACTGCCCGCAGCCGCGGCGCCTACGTTCGTCAAGCTGCATGCGGCGGGTCCTGGCCGCGGCGACGCGCCGACGTTGGTGGCGATACCGTCTGCGGGACCGAACCCGGTATGGACCACGGTCGAGTACCGGCCCCCCAGCGGCTGGGACCGCGGTCTTGCGAACACGACCCTAGGTCCAGGCGTGTGATCCACACGATCCTTCGCGAGGATGGTGCTCCGAACGACGGCCCGGTGGACCGGGTGTTCTACGAAGGCACCTTGCCGATACCCAGCCCTGAAGGCGACCAGGACTGGTCGAACGGCCGGATCGGGGTGCGGGTCTTAGATCACACGTCAGCTGTGGTGTATTTGCTGGTCGGCGCCGTGCTACCCACCGTCCGGCAAGCCTCCCTGACCCTCGCTCCAAAAATAACGAATGCTCCGCTGAAACCGGCAGGGGAAGCGATACTGTCCCATATCGGACCGGAGTGCGGTCAGCATTCGTTTGAAATGCTGTGGGAAGAAGATACCTATCTTGTGACCGCAGCGGTTGAGCACGCCGGGTTCGACACTCCTGTCCTGCAATTCGAAGTCAACGGCGTCCGCACGGCCAACTGGGTGGACGCGACCGCAGGGGGATCGAAAGCATTCGTTCTGAAAGTCCCAGCAGTAGTCCAGGTCCCCATGTTCCAGAAAGATCCCGAAATCATCGCCAAAACCATCGACATCAGCTACCGGACCGATCACAACAAGGCGTATTTCACGATTCCTGGCGGGGACGGCAAGTATCAGCTGTCGATCGGTGTATACGTTGCCGAGAAGGCGGCTGCTCCGCCCACTGACCTCGCGCAGGCTCGCGCCGACGTCGAAGTCGAGACCAGGATGTACCAGTTACCTCCGGAAGCTGTGGCGGGCTACAGAGAATGCATCATCACTATGATGAATAGAACGAAACTCGAGAAATTTGAAGTCATCAACCCGAAGTATTTAACTGACTATCTTAGAGATCATCAATTTGTGGAACTGGGCCCGATAATCGCCGAACTGACCGCAATCGCCGAAGACTCGCCAATTGCTGGCGAGAAAATACTCTCCGCAGCCGCGACGCAATTGCAGATGCCGTTGGACGAATTGCGTTCCATCGGAAAGGAGTTACGCCGACACGTTTGAACTGCGCTGCCCTGCTCAATCTAGGCTTCTCGGTGGGGCCGCTGGCATAACTTGGACGGAGGACGTCGGCAATGCGGCGAGGTCGTCGCGCTCGGCCCTGGCGACCCAGCCGGAGCCGATCGTGCCGTACCACCCGGTCCCGAATTGGCGGTCAAGAAAGGTCTCAACCACGATATGCGGCAGCTGGAGGAAGCGGGATGGGCGCGCGGTTTCAAAGCGCGTGGCAACACCGAATCGCTGGGTGACTACACGTGGTCGGGGGATCTTTGATGGGGCACATCCGGAGCCAAGCCTGCGTACGCGTCGCTTGGGCGTCGGCGCTGGCCGGCCTGCTAGTGCTCACGGGATGTGGTAGCGACCCCTCGGATGTCGAGAAGATCGGGGAATGTGGCGGTATCCACTTCCCGGACAGCGCGAAAGTCATCGCAACCAAGAGTGCCATGGCCGGCGGTGGCGATCAGACCGTCGAGGTGGTTGCCGAGCTACCGCGCGCCGATCTGGACTCGTTCCAAGCGAATTCGCATCTCGACCAATTCCAGGCTGGAGTGCCGAGCAACTGGAAGAGCCAGTACTGGCAGGGCAGCGGCGTAGCGGATTCGCTGCAGGCCGATGCCGGGAACGAGCATTACACCGAATGGGACGGCAAAACCGGGCGACAGGTGGTCGTGCACGACCTCGGAGGCGATAAGAGCATGGTGTTCGCCCGCGGATTGTGTTGACAAGTAACATGATCTCTGTGGGCTCGGCGAGTATGCCGAACCTCTGCATTACGCCATTGAGTGTTGACATCGGCGGCGTAGCCTCGTAGGCGTCAGCAGCAAACGTGCCGATCACCTGGAACATCCTGTAGCGCTTGCGTTTCAATAGCACCAGGAGTTTGGCGCCGGGGGCTGATTCGAGGTGTCTTACAGACCTTCGTGGAAGACGAAGCCGCGCAGTGCCAGGAAGCGCATACCGCCGACCGCCGCCATGAGGGCGATCACGGCGCCCGCCTGTGCGATCTCGCCGAGGCCGGGTGCCCAGAACTCGAGACCGGCCAGCGCCGCCGTGCTGATCAGCAGGCCGATCAGCGCCAGCCCGCCGCCTTCCCACTGTGCGGTGAACCAGCCGACCCGTCCGGCCGCGCGGAAGGTGAGTTGCCGGTGCAGTTCGTTCGCGATCACCGTGCTGACGATCGAGCCGACGATATTGGCGACCAACGGGCCGAACCCGTTCATGGCCATGAACAGCAGCACATAGGCAATGTTGCTGGAGCCGCCGACCAGGGCGAAGCGGATCAGCTGGGCGAAGGCGTGATCACCGCGCAGATACTGCATCACGCGGGCGAGTCGGTCGAGCCATTCCGCGCGCAGCATCGGGTAGGAGCCGGCACCGATAGTCAGATCGAAGCCATCGAGGATCGTCTTGTGGACGTATGGCTGCCGCAGCCCGGAAGTGGCAATTGCTGTGCTGTTCACATGAGTACTGTCGCCAGCGTGGTCGACACCGACCTGACGCCGACCTGACACGCCAACCGACACGATGTTCGGCCTGGTCACAGCGGGCAAGGGGTGACGAACAGGCACCGGTCTGTGTATTACACGGGATCATCGACAGGCTCGAGCTCAGCGACGAGCCGCTGGCGGTGACCGCCCCGCACGCCAGGTGCAACAAATGATCGGCGGATGGGCTTGTCGACCATCGACGCGATCTTCTCCGCCCGGCCGTCGATGGTGGAGTCGAGTTGGAGGGGCCCAGCCGTTCCGAAGGCCCGCTGACCGATCCGTCAATTGACCTGTGTGCGTCGGGAATCCGTTCGATACTTGGGAGATTGCTTCGCGACCAACTCCGGAGGAATCATGACCGAGATCGTTTCCAACACGGCAGTTGACACCATCTACTTCGGCGGGGATATCGTCACCGTCGACGACGCCCGGCCCAGCGTGGAGGCGGTCGCTGTGAAGGGTGGTCGAATCGCGGCCGTCGGGGACCTGACCGATGTGTTGGCGCAGGCCGGTGACGATACGCGGCTGGTGAATCTGCGCGGCCGGACGCTGCTGCCCGGGTTCGTCGACGCACACAGCCATCTGTCACTGACCGGGTTCCAGGCAGGCACGGCGAATCTGCTGCCCGCGCCCGATGGCGAGGTCAACGACATCGCTGCGCTGCAGGCCGCGCTAAAGGCGTGGACCGACACCGAGACTGGGAAGGCGTGGACTTGGATCATCGGATTCGGTTATGACGATGCCCAATTGGCGGGCCTCGCGCATCCGACCCGTGATGATCTGGACGCCGTTTCGGTAGAGCGGCCGGTGCTGGTGATCCACCAATCCAGCCATCTGGGGGCTGTCAACAGCAAGGGCCTCGAGCTGCTCGGGTATGACGAGAGCTCCGAAGATCCCGAGGGCGGGGTGATCCGGCGCTGGCCCGGAACCCTCGTGCCCAATGGGGTACTGGAGGAGACTGCATTCTTTGCGGCGTGGGGGAAGTCGGCAGAGGACTTCGACGAAAAGGAGCGCCGCCGGCTGATCGGGCTCGGTCAGCGGGCGATGGCTGCGTTCGGATTCACGACCGCGCAGGATGGCCGGGTAATGACGACGACGGATCTGGACGCGCTGCGAGCCGCCGCCGATAATGGCCTGTTCGATATCGATGTGGTCGCTTACCCGGACAGTTCGCTGGCTGCGAAGCTCGAGGAGGCGCCTGGGCCGCAGTACACGAACAGACTGCGGATCGGCGGGCTGAAGCTGGGGCTCGACGGGTCGCCGCAAGGGCGGACCGCCTGGCTGACCCAGCCGTACCTGACGCCCCCAGGGGGCAAGGGCCCGGAGTACCGGGGATATCCGGCGATGACGGACGACATGGTGCTGGACGCGGTTTGCGGCGCATACAGCAAGGGGTGGCAGATCCTTGCGCATGTCAATGGCGATGCCGCTGTTGACCAGTTCATCACCGCGTTGCGGCAGGCCACCACACGTTATCGGCCCATTGATCCGCGGCCGGTGGCGATCCATGCGCAAACCGCGCGGGAGGATCAGCTCGATGCCATGCAGGAGTTGGGCGTGATTCCGTCGTTCTTCTCCATGCACACCTTCTACTGGGGCGACTGGTACCGGGAAACCGTGCTCGGCGAACGGCGCGCGGCCCGAATCTCGCCTGCCGCATCCGCATTGCGGCGGGGACTGCGCTACACCTCGCACCATGATGCGCCGGTGGCGCTGCCCAGCTCGATAGCGGTGCTGGCCAGCCAGGTCACCCGGGTCACCCGCAGCGGACATGTGCTGGGCGAGCAGCAGCGGGTTTCGGCGCTCGACGCCATCAAGGCGACCACGCTGAACGCCGCTCACCAGTACTTCGAGGAGGCGACCAAAGGCTCGATCACCGTGGGTAAGCTGGCCGACTTCGTTGTGCTGAGCCGCAATCCGCTCGCAGTCGAGCCGGACGAGATCAAGAACATCCAGGTGCTCGAGACCATCAAGGAGGGGCGGACCATCTACCCGGAGCAGGAGTAGTGGTGCTGGACCTCCCAGGCCGTGCCCAGCCGAATCAACGCCACCACCCTTGTCACCGGCGATGCCGATACCGGCTACCGGACCATCGACATCGCCCACAAGGCTCTCCGCACCGACCCCACCCGGGTCTACCATCAGCTCATGTTCTACCTGCGCAATCCCGGGCTGCGATCAGAACTCGACACCGAACCCGGGTTGGATCGGTTCCGCCGCGGCGGCTATTTGCCGGAACACTCGCCTTCCTTCGTCGACAGGCACATTCGCGAGGCGAGCGCCGAATAGCACCGCACCGCACCACCGGCGGTGGCGATCGACCGAGCAGCCTCACGCGGTCAACGCAGTGATCCCGGCTCGGGACGCGCCCTGCACGATCTGGATGACAGGCGGCCGCGACATCGCCTACGACGCCGATCGCGACAGCGACGGCAACACCAGCGGTTGCGAAACATCCGACGGGATGAAGGCGAGTTGAACAGTGCGGCAATGTGTTCGGCGGTTCCACACGCACGTGCGATGGCTCGGTGCCGCGACGGTCAGGCGGCTGGTCCGGTGGTCCGCCCTCGAATCCACTGGGCGATGGCGATCAGGGCCGAGATGAGGGAGATGGCACCGGCGAGCCATGCCCAGGTCGTGAGACTCGCAGTGGCATAGGCGACCTGACGCATGCCAGGCACCGGGTATTGGCCGTTGCCGGTAGCCCAGCGAACCAGTAGCCCGACCTGGGTACCCGCATCCCGGGCGGATCCGTATCCGACCATGCGTTTCACTTCGGCCGCCTTGCTGTTCAAATGGGCCACCACGACGACTATGAGAAGCGCCAGTGTTACCGAAGAACCCACCGCGACATAGGAAAGCACCTTGGTGCGTGCCCGAAGGTTCACCAGTACGGCGAAGACGGTCACGGCACTGGCCGTGCTGGCGAGTACGCCCCAGGTGCCGTTGACATCCGCGGCGGGCGGCGGCGATCCGGACCAGAGGCTCGCCAGTGATGTGGATATCTGAAGCCCACCGAACGGATCGGCGCTGATCTGGCCGTCGGTGCCGGAAGCGGTAAGCCACGGCTTGAACAGCATGCGGAACGTGATGATGCTCCCGACCGCGGCGCACAGGTAACCCCAGTTCCCTCGAAGCGATGCCAGAACCTTCGCAACTTCTTCCCTGCGCTGCGAGACAATGCGTTGTACAGTGCTCGGCGTATCGACCTTCCGATAGCGAATCTTGTTTGCTTGCCATGGAGTCGGCTGCACCATCAGCCCAGCCTATGAGGCCGGCAATCATTTTTGCCGTTAAGAACTGCCAATCTTCCGATGCATCCGGACCGGTACCCGACCGTTAGCTCCAGAGACAAAAATTCCGCACACAGCGAGGCTTCGAGTCAACTCGACGTTCGTACCAGCAGATTCACAAGACACCCTGATTTAGGGTCAACTCGCCAGCGAAATTTTGGCAACCGTCGATTGGCGCTCGACGACCATGCCGATCATCGAATCGAGGTGCGGCCGTTAATGAAACGCAAATATCGCGTCCAGGTCAGCACTTCGCAAAGCCCCTTGCGAGCGCCGCACCACCTCATTGCGGTGTTCGGCCGCCCATTCGGCGACGGGCCCCGAACACGAAGGTCAGCTGTGGCCCGTGGTTGTCGGTGGGTACCCGACCTGAGCGGGACGGTCGGGACTCCGTCGGATCGACGAGACCGTCGCGTTCGAGTCGGCGCAGGGTCAGCGTCAGCAAGCGCTGTGAGATCCCGACTCCCGGCAGCCCTCCCGGCTGACAGATCCCATCTGTGGTCTCGACGTACTCCACGATCGCGGGTGACTTCCCGACCCGCACGAAGAGCGATCTCGGCGAGCTGCTCGGCAGGCCCAGCGCCCAGCGTTGCCGGTGATCGCCGACTCCGACGGCTGACGTCCGCGAGCCGATCGTTCGGCCGAGCGATATGGCCATATTCAGGGCGTACAGGGTATTGACTGGACGCAAATCCGGAGGAGACTAATCATTACACCGGAACACCGGAGAGAGCCGCACTGTCGGCAGAGACGTCTGTCGTAGGCGTTGACCCTTTTTCCAGGATCTGGCCAGGCCCCCGGCAAGCCAATCGAATACCGGAGCTTCGAGCGACGGCTGAAGTTCATGGAGTCGATGGAGACTACCGGGGACTGTTCTGTGTGGGGGTGTTTCCGAGCGAGGTCTCCGGTGAGCGGCTCGAGCAGCCCGTCGGAGCCATTCGGCTCACGAAGTGAACCAGCGCCGAATCCGCGTGGCGGCGAATTCGGCTTTCTCGATCGCGAGTTCGGCCGAGGGCGGGTCGAACGGTGCGATCGGTGTGGGCCCGGAAAGGAAGTCGGCGTCGACCTTGCCGACGAGGCCGTCCCCGAATTCGATGTAGCAGGAGCCGCGGCCGAGATACTTCTCGGGATCGGGCGTGCCGTGCAACCGTGCACCGATGTGCGCTGCCACCGTGCGGGCGGCATCCTCGGCGAACACGCCGGCTCGTGGGACCGGCGCGTCCGCGCAGTCACCGATCGCGTAGACGCCCGGATACCGGGTGGCGAGCGTGCGCGGGTCGACGTGGATCCAGCCGTCGGCGCCGCCGACGGTCAGCCCGGATGCCTCGACCACGGGCGGAACACAGTGCGTCGGGATGCCGATGAACAGGTCGTAGGCGAGGTCACCGGCGTCGGTGGCCGCGACATGGTGCTTCGGGTCGAGCGCATGGACCCGCGTTCCCGGGGAGTAGTCGATCCCCCGTCGGGCGAGCGCCTCGACGAGCGCGGCAGAGGTGTCCGCGGAGACGGGAATCGGTGAGTCCATGGGGGTGAGCATGTGCATTCGGGTGCGGTCGCGAAGGCCACGCCGCGTCAGCAGCTCGTGCAAGAGCATCGCGCCCTCGTAGGGTGCGGGCGGGCATTGGAACGGCACACTCAACACCGCGGTCACAATGGTTCCGCCGTCGAAAAGGGCCAGTCGATCGCGGAGTCGGCAAGCTCCTTGGATCGAGTAGTACTCGTGGCCGTCCTCGATGAACCCCGGGGTGGCGGCCGGGTCGTAATCGGTGCCCAACGCGACGACGAGGAAGTCCGGTTCATAGCTGGCGGCATCGGTGACGACACGGCGGGTCCGCGGGTCGATCGACGTCACCGATTCCTGTCGGAACTCGACGCCGGGACAGGCGAGATCGGCGTAGCGGATGCGGACGGATTCCGGTGTCCGACCGCGAAAAAGGATGTCCAGTTTGGTGAAACCGAACGTGAACCCCTCGTTGTGGTCGATGAGTTCTACGTCCGCCTCTGGCAGTGACTCCGACAGGCAAGCGGCGAGTTCCAGCCCGCCGAAGCCGGCGCCGAGGATAAGCACCGTTGGCTTTCGAACGTTGTCGGCGATCGACATTGCGCACCCCACGATGCAGCAGCGGTTGGACGAGTCATGATCGGGCTATTTCTCGAGCCGTGTTGTCGGCGCGGGCATCATCGCTACTCCCGGTTGAACCGCGCCCGAATCACCTCCATTCGCGCCTGCAACTCCTCCGGGGTGATCAGTCCGCGATCCATCAGCGTGTGGGCCGTCACGACTACCGATCGGGTTCGCACGGGGAAGCCGTGGTAGATCGTCTCGCCGAGTGCATCCTCGACATGGCGGCGTTCCAGGTTGTCCAATGTGCCGCGCCAGGACAGGCATTCGCACGTCGCCTGCATGCTCGACTCCCACGGGTCCGGCTTGCGGTCGAGTTCGGGAAGCGAGCTCTCCCGGTGCGACTCGGGGTCCAATGTGTGCAGGAGAACCTCGTACGGACCGCTTGTCACTGCCGACCACCTCGTCCCGTGGCGGCCTCGGCCTGGTCCGGCGGCGCCTGCGCGGTCCAGTCGACCTGCGGCAATGCCACGCCGATCATCGTGTCCCGAGTGACGATGGCCGCCAGTTGCTCTTCCGTCCAGCCCTCGGTGCCTTCGGGCCGCATCGGCATCACCATGAACCGAGACTTCTGGTTCGAGTCGTGCACCCGGACCTCGACGTCGGGCGGAAAATGCAGGCCGAATTCGGCGAGCACCTCGCGGGGCCAACGCACGAGGCGCCGACGGTAATTGGGGGTGCGATACCAGTCCGGAGACATACCCAGAACCGGGCGCGGGTAGCACGAACACAGCGTGCACACGATCACGTTGTGCACCTCGGGCGTGTTCTCCAGCACGTAGAAGTACGTGTAGTCGCTCGGCGTTCCGGAGCCGGTCGGGTCACGCCAGTCGATGCCGACCTCCTTGCACGTCTCGGTACCGTCGGCGAGCAGGCGCGCCTTGAAATCCGGATCCGTCCACGCCTTCGCGACCAATTTCGATCCGCCGTGCGGACCGACCGATTCGGCCCACTCGGAGAAGCGTCGGTGATCTTCCTGCGAGAAGAGGCCCTTTTCGATGGCGAGTTCGCGAATCGCCGTCTCCAAGACCTCGAACTCGCTGATCTCTCCGGTCGTCTGGATCGCTGCGTGCGCCCCGTGATCGTGGGTCTGACTCACTTGGCATCCTCCTCTGCGTGCTCGAGCCAACGCTCGGAGACCTCCGTCTCCAGGGTGTCGACGGCGAAGCCGGTGTATTTGGGCCACAGATCTATCTGGCGGAACCGCACCACGTAGAACGGTTCGACGCGGCCGTCGTCGCGGCCCCATGCCTCGTCCTCCGGAATCACCCACTCGGGCCGGTGTTCGACGACAACGCCCGTGCGCCCGCGGGTGTACGCCTGGGTGCGGGTGTGGAACATCGACGTCTTGTCCCGAACCCGAACGCGATCGCCGATCTCGTACTTCCTGGTCATGTCCGCGCCTCCATCCGTGCGCGTACCTCGTCCAATTTCGCCGACAGCTCGTCGGGGGTGATCAAACCCTTGTTGATCAGGTACTTCGCGGCGACAGTCGCCCAACGTGCGTAATAGGGCAGACCGAAGTACAGCGTCGCGCCGAGGTCGTTCTCGGCTCGGCGGCGTTCCTCGGAATTCCACACGCCACGCCAGCCGAGGCATTCGCAGGTGACGTAAGTGTTCATCTCCCAGGGTTCTTCGACTTTTTCCTGGTATTCGACCGGCATATCCGGCTGTCCGCCGACGTCGTGCAGGACGTGACGGAGAGCGGCAAACAATGCGTTCGAGATCTCGTACGGGGAATCCAGCGGGGTACGGAACACTGGAGCGATGTCTGCGACGCGATGTTGAAGTTCGTCGAATCGGTTCGGTGAACTCATGAGGTCTCCGTTGCGACAGATCCGATATCTCCCGACCGGGTGATTACATACGGCGCACACCAGGCTATGGCCGACCGCTGGAGCGGCTGGCCGATGATCCCGCAGGTGGGAAACACCGGCGGCAATGTGACACCTATCGCAATTGCGTCATCCGCTTGCCAAGGGTACACGTCAAGATCGCTGTGCTGAAGGGTGCTCGAGCTCAGCGTTTCGCGTCCTTGAATACCACGGGTAGGTCGTCGTGCCGCATCGCCACGCGTGTGCCGAAGCCGCGGCTTATTTGCTCGATGGTCTCGCACAGCCATCGGGATTCGCTGCGCGCGGCCGATTCGAGGCGCATGCGCCGAACCCGCAGCGGAATCATTTGCACTTCCACCGCATCGATATCGATCGTCACCAGATACAGCAGACGAAGATCGGTGCGGTACCGCTCATGGCCATGAATGCCCTCGTAGTCGTCGATGACATCGCCGCACCCGTACAGAATCGGTTTGCCCCGATAGATTTCGATCGGCCGCGGATGGTGTGCGGAATGCCCGTGCACCAGGTCGACGCCGGCATCGATCAACCGATGTGCAAACTGCGTTTCGCTCAGTGCCACCCCGTAGCCCCAGTTGGGTCCCCAATGTATGGAGACGATAGCGATATCGCGAACACGCTTATGCGCCAAAACATTTGCCGCCACCTCGTCGGCGGCACGAACACTCGGCGAATTGCCGACCCACCACAGCCCTGGCCGATCACGACATGCGGCCCAGTAATCCGGAACCCCGCTCGATCCCGCCGCGACCGAGACGATCACCGCCCGACGTCCGCCCTCGAGTTCTGATATCGCCGGGACCAGGGCGTTGTCGAGATCCGCACCCGCTCCGGCGTGGTGGATACCCGCGGAATCGAGCGCTTCGAGGGTGTCGGCCAGGCCTTCGATACCGAAGTCGAGGATGTGGTTGTTGGCCAGTGCGCACACGACCGGCGCGACAACTGTCAACACCGGCAGGTTGTCCGGGCTCATCCGGTAGTGGATGCCTTTGGCAGGGTCGAATGCGCCGTCGGCGGTGATCGCGGTTTCCAGGTTGATCAACCGCACGTCGGGGTCGAACTGCGCGAGGATCGGCAGGACAGCACCCCACGGACGGCGGAAATCCACCGGGCGGATAAAGAGGCCGTTCGCACGTTCGGCCAACTCCACATATGTCCGTGCATCGTCGACGTATCGTTCGCGCAGCCTCGGATCGCCGGGATGCGGCAGAATCTGGTCCACCCCGCGGCCCAGCATGACGTCGCCGCCCAGCAGCACGGTCGTCATACCACCATTGTCGTTCATTTCCGAATTTCTGGAAATCAGTAATGTGGGCGGCCGGTCCGCGATCCGGCACAGTGCCGAAATAAACAGAATCGCGCAGCGCTGGCGATGACAGGTGGCGCGGTCTTAAAATCAGGAAGTCGGGGAATGTCAATGAGCTCGACAATCGGCGAGTTGGTCTGCGCGACGAACTCGCCGGAAGTAGGCATCATGATTATCAACAGGACCCACAGCATCGGCGCATGCCGGCTACTTGCCAATATTGCGCTGGCGGGAGCCGCGGCGGCGATTCCAACACTGGCGGTAGCTATTCCTGCCATAGCGGCACCAATGCTCACACCCGGTGTGGCGCAAACGAATTACCCTCAATGTCACAGTGACGACCTATGGTGCAATCGCGAAAGCCAATGGGGCTTGATCAAGGAAAAAGACAGCGACAGCAAGGACGAAGAATGCGGCCACGGCTGGGACCAGGGCTGGAGCAAAGGCGAGAATCAGGGCGGTAAGCAGGGCGAGAACTATGGCTGGAACTATGGCGGGAGCCCCATGTCTCCCAACGGCTGGTCTCACAGATAGCTGACGGCGCATTTCAACGACAGGCCCGGCCCTGAATATATGGACCGGTTGCCAGTCGCCGGCACCGTGCTGCGGCAGGACTTCAGTATCGACGAATCAGCGGCCGAAAACACTCGTCACGATCTCGGTGGCCCACCTGTTCATCGGCGTCGCGATGTTCACGTCGACCCACAGAGCAGACGCAGCGGAATCAGCACCGCGATGGCGATCGCTCGCGCAATCCACTGACCCACTGAAACATGCGCGGACGAACGGGTATTCGGTGTCGACATGCGCGTGCCCCCTGCTGTGCGGCCGATCCGGAGTACCGCGGTGATCGGCGACGTCCGGGTCAAAGATCCGGGCGTCCAATACATTCGAGCATGCGGACCCAGTCGGGTCATGAGTAGAAGTACTGCATGTCCGGGTCCAGACCGACGGTAGCCTCGGGCACAGGCCAGCGCCCGCACGCGGCGGGGTCCGAGCCGCATCGACCCATTGTTGGTCGCCTACCTTGCCGGATTCCGAATCAGCCGGCTTCGTCGGCCGCCTCGTGCGCATGCGCTATCTCACGCAATGCCGCGACCAGCAGGTCCGAGTAGACATCGATATCCGGCAGCGCCGCCACGTCGGCGTGGATCGAAATCGTGATCGTCGCGCCACGACCCTCGGCATCCTCGCTGAGGCCGTGCACGCCGTGGGTCAGGTGCATGACCGAGCCGAGTGCGGGGAAACCCGCGGTGAAGAGGACTCGGCCGCCGCCGAAAGTGAGATCGGCGGGGCCGCGGTGGACGCTGGAGACCACGGTGTGGCCTGCGATCGAGTCGGGGACGGTGTCGAGCGGGTAGCGATCGATGTCGCGACGCAATAGCGTCGCGGGGACGACGGCGGTGACGCGGTCTTGCGCGGCAAGCAGCGGATGCCCGGCGCGGGCCATCCGGTCACCCAGCGCATCGGCGATGCGACGCGAGCGCAGGCGGATATCGGGTTCGGCGACGAAGAGGTCGACGCCGAGGCTGCGGTAGTTGTTGCGGGGTGTGGACACCCCCGGTAGCGCCATCGGCACCTGCGCGCCCAGCCGATCCACCTGTGCACCGCGCGATTCGAGGTAGCGCGTGAGCGCGAGCGATATCGCGGTCAAAACAACCACGGTCACCGTCCGGTCTGGGATGCGCAACTGATCCGGCGTGCAAACGATCATGCGCACTCGATGATCCGAATCGCCGACCTCCGTCGCGGGGTTGACCAGGCTGGGCGTAAAGCCCGGCCCCGGCGCGGGCACCTGCCCGGTGGCGGTGAGTTCGGCCAGCTCCTGCTGCGACCGGTAGGCGTGATAGCCGCGCACGGCGGTCCGCATCACCTGGATGGGCGTGCGCAGCAACCCGAGCACGGCAGCCGTCCGAGCGGAATCGAGCAGCACAGATCCGGTCGGCACCCACCTCCGCAGCGGCGTGCGTGGCGGGGAGCCGGCGCGCTCCTGGTCGGTGGCAGCGGACTCCGAGAACAGCGCGCGGGCGATCTGCGCGGCCCGTCGCCCATCGGCCAGGGCGTGCGACATCTGGAGCACCACCACTGTCGCGGGACCCGCATCGGGCAGCCGACCCGGCACTCCGATGACGTCACGGAAAAGGTGCAATCGCCAGGGGCGCACCGTCGCGTCCAGGACGGTGCCGAGTAGTTTGCCGAGCACCTTCAACACAGTCGGCCAATTCGATTCCGGCGGTACGTGTTCCATGAATTGCTCGGCGGCGAAATCACAGGGTATCCACGATGGATAGTCCAGATCCGCAGGCACTTCGCGTAAGCGATGACGCAAGTCGGGTATGTGCGCGCTGCGCCGGGCGACCAGCGCACGCAGCTCCGCGGCCGGACGGCCGGAGTCGGCGAAGCAATACAGCAGGAACAGATCATTGTGAGTGCGCCTCGACAGCCAATACATCGTCGCGTCCTGGGGTGCCATCGAACTCACTCGTCGAACGATATCGGCTGTTGTTCGCGGCGGCCGGAGCGGGCGGGCAAGCGCTGAATGATCTTGTTCCGCAGCGGCGTTCGGTGAACCTATCGATTCCGACCAGATCCTCTGCTACCGTCTGTAGTAGAACAAAATCCCACTCAACCGAGGGGCGGGGTGTCGATCATGGCTGGTCAGATAAGTCGCAAGCTCAGCGCGCAAACCGATGCCGCAGACGAGCGATACCGGGCTGCGGCATTCGTCAAACGGTCGATCAACAAGGTCTTTCCGACCCACTGGTCGTTCCTGCTGGGTGAGATCGCCCTCTACAGCTTCATCATCCTGCTGCTGTCGGGCGTCTACCTGACCCTGTTCTTCGACCCATCGATGACCGAGGTTGTCTACAACGGCGCCTACCAGCCGCTACGCGGCGTGACCATGTCGCGGGCCTACGAGACCGCGTTGAACATCTCCTTCGAGGTGCGCGGCGGCCTGTTCGTCCGCCAGGTCCACCACTGGGCCGCGCTGCTGTTCGCGGCGTCGATCATCGTGCATCTTTTCCGCGTCTTCTTCACCGGTGCGTTCCGCAAGCCGCGCGAGGCCAACTGGGTCATCGGCTCGCTGCTGCTCATCCTGGCGATGTTCGAGGGATACTTCGGCTACTCACTGCCCGACGATCTCCTGTCCGGCACCGGCCTGCGTGCGGCGTTCTCCTCGATCACGCTGGGCATACCGATCATCGGCACCTGGATGCACTGGCTGATGTTCGGCGGCGACTATCCGGGCAACATCATCATCCCGCGCCTGTTCATCGCACACGTGCTGCTGTTCCCCGGCATCATGCTCGCGCTGATCGCCGCGCATATCGCGCTGGTCTGGTACCAGAAGCACACCCAGTTCCCCGGGCCGAGTCGCACCGAGCGCAACGTAGTCGGCACCCGCATTGTGCCGGTCTTCTCGCTGGACCAGGGCGCCTACTTCGCCTTCACCCTCGGCATCGTGGCGATCATGGGCGGCCTGCTGCAGATCAATCCGATCTGGAATATGGGCCCCTACAACCCTTCTCAAGTCTCCGCGGGTTCACAGCCGGACTTCTACATGATGTGGACCGACGGCATGATGCGCCTGATACCGCCGTGGGAGCTGTATCTCGGCCGCTACACGGTGCCGGCACCGGTCTGGGGCGCGCTGATCATGGGACTGGTGTTCACGTTGCTCATCACCTACCCGTGGATCGAGAAGCGGCTGACCAGAGACACCGTCTCCCACAACCTGTTGCAGCGGCCGCGAGATGTACCGGTGCGCACCGCAATCGGCGCCATGGTGATCGCCTTCTACGTGGTGCTGACCCTCTCGTGCGTCAATGACATCCTCGCCTACAAGTTCGACATCTCCCTCAACGCGACCACCTGGATCGGCCGGATCGGCATCCTGATCGCGCCTCCGATCGCGTACTTCGTCGCGTACCGGATCTGCCTCGGCCTGCAGCGCAGCGACCGGGCGGTGCTGGAACACGGCGTGGAAACCGGCGTGATCAAGCGGCTTCCGCACGGCGAGTACATCGAAATCCATCAGCCGCTCGGCCCGGTGGACGACCACGGCCATCCGATGCCCTTGGAGTATCAAGGTGCGCCGGTACCAAAGAAGATGAGCAAGCTCGGTGCGGCGGGCAAACCGGGCACCGGCGCCTTCCTACGCGCCGACCCCCGGCCGGAGTCCGAGCGCAACCTGGCGGTCGAGCACGAGGAAGAGCGCAAGCAGCTCGCCGTGCTGCGGCGGTATCAGGACCAGGTCAACAGCCACGAGGGCAACGGCCACTGGTCGCACTGAGTTGGCGCCACGTGTGCACATCAGCCCTGAGCAGCGCGAAGGCCCCAAGTCCTTTTCGACTCGGGGCCCGTCCTGGCCGGTTCGACGCGACTTCGGTTAAGCGCGACCGAACTCCCCCGCTGCTACTCCCGTTAGGAATGCGTCCCACGCACCCGGCGCGAATGCCAGCGCCGGACCACGTCCGTTGTTCTTGGTATCGCGAACCGCTACGTTGCCGTCGACAAGAAATGCGACTTCCACGCAGTTCCCGTCGGGACCACTGTGTGTGCTCTTGCGCCACACAGCGCCCGTAAAGTCAACCTCCACGGCACTAGCTCCTTTGCTGCGTCGAGAACGAGAATTCTTATGACATCGCTCTAACTAGCACCGGCACTCGGCAGGAACGCCGAATCCCGTGGTGCGCCTAGTGGTAGCGCGCCGCTTTCACAGTGCGTCATGATCGCACTGCGCTCGAGGTGAAATACACCCCCGGGGTTGCCCCCGCGGGCTAAAGACTAGCAGGTTCATCGATAATTTGCCGATCTCTTGCCGGTTCAATCATCGCATTTGCCAATCTTGCGAAGATGAAATGTTGCGGAGACATTGCCGGTCGGTGACATTCATTCGGACAACACGTACACCGCTAACTTTTGCACCGATGTGATTACTCCGTGATCCGTCAATTAATCACCAAGGGCGCCCTTCCCTCGACAGCTTCGCAACAGGCCGTGGATCATGGAGGGCATGGTCGAACGTCCCCGCGACGAGGCAGGTCGTGCCCGCAATCCTCGCCCACGCGACAGGTTCGGGCGCCCGCTACCCCCTGGCAGCCCCGGTATACCGCGAATTCCGGATGACCTGAATCTGCCTCCTCAGCAAACTCTTTCGTACGCTCAGCAACTGCTGGATGAAGGCCTGGCATTCAACGCACACGAGGTATTGGAGGCCGCATGGAAGAACGGACCGTTCGCCGAGCGGATGCTGTGGCAGGGTCTCGCGCAATACGCGGTCGGTCTTACGCACATCCAGCGCGGCAATCCCAAGGGCGCGCGTACGCTGCTCGCCCGCGCCGTGACCCGGCTCAGCGCCTATCAACCGGACGATAGCGGCGAAGCGGATACCGACGCACTCTATGGAATCGACCGGGCGGGCTTGATCGCGCACGCCCAGGCCCTGCTCGTCGAACTGGATTCCGAAACGCCGATCCCCGCCGACCGGCTCAGGCCACAGCTACTGGGCTGACCACGCCGCCTACGATGACAAATGTGCGCTTTCCAAATGCAGTGACAGGCGCGGGCCGGTACGCACCGAGCCCGTCGGGCGATCTGCACCTCGGAAACCTGCGCACCGCACTGCTGGCCTGGCTGTTCGCCCGCGCATCGGGCAGGCGGTTTTTGATGCGCGTAGAAGATCTGGATCGGGTGCGCCCCGGCGCACAGGCGCGGCAGCTGGCCGATCTGGCCGCGATCGGTCTCGATTGGGACGGACCGGTGATCAGGCAATCCGAGCGGCTGCCCCGCTACCAGGCGGCCATCGATCGGCTGACCGAGGCCGGGCTGGTGTACGAATGCTATTGCACCAGAAGGGAAATACAGCAGGCCGCGACCGCACCGCACGGGCCGATGGGCGCATATCCCGGCACCTGCCGCGCGCTGAGCAAGGCCGAACGTGCCGAACACCACGCCAACGGCAGACCCGCCGCGCTGCGACTGCGCGCCGCGGTGACGGAGTTCGAGATCGTCGATGAACTACACGGGCGCTACCGCGGCCAGGTGGACGATGTCGTGCTGCGCCGCGGCGACGGCACGCCCGCCTACAACCTCGCCGTCGTGGTCGACGACGCGGCGCAAGGCGTGGATCAGGTGGTACGCGGCGACGATCTGCTGTCGTCCACACCGCGGCAGGCGTATCTCGCAACGCTGCTCGAGCTGCCCGTTCCCCAGTACGCGCATGTGCCGCTGGTGTTGAACGAGGACGGAATTCGGCTGGCCAAACGCGACGGCGCGGTGACACTCGCCGATCAACTCGCACTGGGCAACACGCCCGAGCAGGTCGCCGCGGCGCTGGCCTGTTCGCTCGGATATCCGCCGTTGTCGCCGGTCGAGGTCCTCGCCGGTTTCACACCCGCCAATCTGCCCGACGAACCGTGGATACTCGACGAGAATGGGTTGTTGCAACGCAGCCGATGTCCGTAACGTACGCACTCGACCGATCTACTGACGAGGACTGAATATGACAAGCGGTGGGTACGACCCCAATAAGCATCCGCAAGGCGGGCAGCAGTATCCGCAAGGCGGCCAGCCGGATCCGTACGGGCAGCAGCCGCCGCAGTACGGCCAGCAGCCCCAGTACGGGCAGCAGCCGCCCCAGGATCCCTATGGCCAGCAGCAGCCACCCCAGTACGGGCAGCAGCCGCCGCAGTACGGCCAGCAGCCCCAGTACGGCCAGCAGCAGCCGCCGCAGTACGGCCAGCAGCCCCAGTACGGCCAGGACCCCTACGGTCAGCCCTATCCGCAGCAGCCGCAGTACAGCGGGCAGCAAGGCGGTTACGGCGGACAGCCCGGTGACATCGGGACCAGGATCGGTGCCCGTGTCATCGACCACCTGATCGTCGGAATCCCGGTCTCCATCATCATTCTGCTGATCTTCGGCTTCAGCAACACCGGCCAGTTCATCAACGGCGCGGTGGTTTCGCTGGCACTGCTCGGCTACTTCGTCGGCATGGAGACCACGCAGGGCACCACCCTCGGCAAGAAGATGCTCGGACTCAAGGTCCTCGCGCCCGGTGGTGCGGCGAAGATCGATCCCGAGACCTCGCTCAAGCGCAACATCTACGTCGCGGCGTCGATCATCCCGTGCGTCGGTGGCCTGATCTCGCTCGGCCTGATCATCTACATGATCATCTCCACCTCGCAGGACCCGAACAAGCAGGGCTGGCACGACAAGTTCGCCGGCGGCACCCAGGTCGTCAAGAGCTGACACCGCCTCGCACGACCACGACATACGTCAGGGGCGCACCCCGATAGCGGGTGCGCCCCTGACGTTTTCGGAGAGTTCGACGTTCAGGCGCTACCTGCGATGATCACGAAAACGAACCACAGCACCGACAGCACGATGGCGCCGAGACCGACCCAGATGCCCGCGAGCGCCATGCCACGGCCTTCCTGACCGGACTGCTTGATCTGATTCAACGCGATGGCGCCGAGGATGATCCCGACGATCGACCCGATGCCACAGGTGACGAACCCGGCCAGGGACGAGATCAGCGCGCCGATGGCCAGACCGCTCGTGCCTTGCGGCTGGGGATAGCCGTAGGGCTGGTAGCCGTAGTTGGGCGGCTGCGGATACGGCTGCGCGACCGGCGGCGGCGTCTGGTAACTCGGGTACTGCGGCTGCGGCGGCGGTGTCAGCTGTGGCGCGGGCTGCTGCGGGTACTGCGGAGCCGACTGCTGCGGATATTGCGGAGCGGACTGCTGCGGGTACTGCGGAGCCGACGGATATCCGGACGGTTCAGCGGTCGGATATTGCGGTACCGAGCTCGGTGCGCCAGCTTCCGGCGACACGCCTTCGCCGCCGTATTGCTTCCACCACTCGTCGGAATCGCCGGGATTCGTCATTGCTACAGACTAATGGGTACAGCCGCACGCAGTCCGGCCGAAGTCGGCAGCCCCTCGTGCACAACCTGGTTGGATGAAGCGCGTGAGTGAGTCGAGCAAAACCGAAGAACACGAAGAGTCTGGGCGCCCCGCGCCCGACCATGCGGCATTCGCCCAGGTCGCGCGGGGTTACTACGCACCCATCGTGGCGTTGTTCACCGCAACGCTGATCATTTCCAACATCTGCGCAACAAAAGGCGTCCAGTTCTTCACCGATCATTCGGTGCAGCTCGGGCCCGTGGAGATACTGCCGATCTCCACCGACGGCGCCTTCTTCCTCTTCCCACTGGCCTACATCCTCGGCGATGTGCTCAGCGAGGTGTACGGCTTCCGCGCCACCCGCCGGGCCATCTACTACGGTTTCGGCGCCCTGCTGCTGACCGTTCTGTGCTTCAGCATCGCCATCCGGCTGCCCGCCGCGGTGTTCTACGAGAACCAGGAGGCGTTCCGCACCGTCATCGGCACCACGCCGCAGCTGGTGGCCGCTGGCCTCGCCGGATATTTCGTCGGCCAGCTGCTCAACTCGGCGACGCTGGTCTTGATCAAGGAACGCACCAGGGAGAAGCACCTGTGGGCCAGGCTGATCGGCTCCACCATCGTCGGCGAGCTGGCCGACACCTTGATCTTCTGCTCGATCGCGGCCACTGCGATCGGCATCGACAGCTGGCGCCAGTTCGTGAATTACGTCATTGTCGGATTCGTGTGGAAGACGCTGTGCGAGGTGCTCGTCATGCCGATCACCTATCGGGCGATCGCGGTGCTCAAGAAGCACGAACCGAGCTATGCGCCACGGGAATCCGACCCGCTGCACGTCTGATTCGCGCCCCGTCGCCCCAGCGTCGACGCCGGTCGGCGACGGGGCTCACGGGGTCGCGATGCGGCCCTTCCAGACACCGAGGGTCGCTGCCTTGTAGTCATCGAAGTAACCGCCCTCGATGCTGTCCCTGATGCGGTCGACCAATCGAATCGTGTAGCGCTCGTTGTGAATTGTGCACAGCGTCGAGGCGAGCATCTCCTTCGCCTTGAACAGGTGATGGATGTAGGCGCGCGTGTAATGGGCGCAGGTGTAGCAGTCGCAGGTGTCGTCGATCGGCGTGAAATCGCGACGGAACCTGGCGGTATTGATATTGAATCGCCCCTCGGCGACGTAGATGGCGGCATTGCGGGCGACCCGGGACGGGTTCACGCAGTCGAAGGTGTCGGCACCGTTTTCCACAGCGGTGAAGATGTCCTCCGGCTCGCTGATGCCCAGCATGTGACGCGGCTTGTCCTCGGGCAGTTCGTCGCAGCACCAGCCGACGATGGCCCCGAGGTTGTGCTTCTCCAGCGCACCGCCGATGCCGTAGCCGTCGAAACCCGTTCCGGCGCTGCCCCGAATCGATTCCAGCTCGCGGCAGGCCTTGCGGCGCAGATCTTCGTACTGTGCGCCCTGGATCACCGCGAACAACGCCTGATACGGGCGATGGGTGCGCGCCGCGGTCAGCCGCTCGTGCTCCTCGATGCAGCGCTGCGCCCACTCGTGCGTGCGCTGCAGCGACTTCTCTTGGTAGCCACGAGTATTGAGCAGGGTGGTCAGCTCGTCGAAGGCGAACATGATGTCCGCGCCGAGCTGATGCTGGATGCCCATCGACACCTCGGGCGTGAACCGATGCTTGGCACCGTCCAGATGCGAACGGAAGGTGACGCCGTCGTCGTCGACGGTCGCCAGCCGCTCCTTGCCCTTGGCGATGACGTCGTCGCTGCGCACGTCGACCGCCTCCATCGCGAGCACCTTCTTGAAGCCGACCCCCAGCGACATCACCTGGAATCCGCCGCTGTCGGTGAACGTGGGGCCCGGCCAGTTCATGAACTTGCTGAGCCCGCCCGCCTCGTCGACGATGTCCGAACCGGGCTGCAGGTACAGGTGGTAGGCGTTGGCGAGCAGCGCCTGCGCGCCGAGCTCCTTCATGGTCTCGGGCAGCACCGCCTTCACCGTCGCCTTGGTGCCGACCGGGATGAACGCGGGCGTCGCGATCGAGCCGTGCGGTGTGCCGATCACGCCCGACCGACCGTGCCGCCCATCATCGAGGCGGTTGGTGACGGTGAAGGAGAAGGATTCGGGTGTGGACACGCTGCCATCCTCTCAGGCGGCGTCGAGTGACCGTCGCCGCACGTCGGCCGGACGATAACCGCCGGTCCGCGAGGACTACCGGCGAGGCACCCCACGTCCGGCACATGACCCGCAGCGGCGGTCACGCATCGGCGGCGGCCGCTGCGAACTGGGCGTTGTAGAGGCGGTAGTAGGCGCCGCGCTCTTCGAGTAGACGCTCATGGGTGCCGTGTTCGACGATGCGGCCCGCCTCCATGACGACGATCAGGTCGGCATCGCGAATGGTGGACAAGCGGTGCGCGATGACGAAGCTGGTGCGGTCGCGGCGCAGCGCGGCGGTTGCGTGCTGCACGAGCGACTCGGTGCGGGTGTCCACCGAGCTGGTCGCCTCGTCGAGCACCAGGATGGACGGCTTCGCCAGGAAGGCGCGAGCAATGGTGATGAGCTGCTTCTCGCCCGCACTCACCCCCGAACCCTCCTCGTCGATCACCGTGTCGTAGCCGTGCGGCAGCGCGTGCACGAAGCGGTCGACGTAGGCGGCGCGGGCGGCGGCGAGAATATCCTCCTCGCTCGCATTCGGATTGCCGTAGGCGATGTTCTCCCGAATGGTGCCCTTGAACAGCCAGGTGTCCTGCAGCACCATACCGATGCGGGCACGCAGGTGGTCGCGGGTGATCTCGGTGATGTCGACGTCGTCGATCGTGATGGTGCCGGCGTCCAGTTCGTAGAACCGCATCAATAAGTTCACCAGCGTGGTCTTGCCTGCGCCGGTCGGGCCGACGATGGCAACCACATGTCCCGGCTCGGCGGCCAGCGACAGCCGTTCGATGATCGGGGTCTCCGGTTCGTAGCGGAACGAGACGGCCTCGAATTCCACTCGGCCGCGATCGACCGGACGGGCGTTGTCCATCACCGGGTCCGGCGATTGCTCTTCGGCGTCGAGGATCTCGAAGATCCGTTCGGCCGAGGCCACGCCGGACTGCAACAGGTTGGCCATCGCGCCGATCTGGGTCAGCGGCTGGCTGAACTGCCGGGAGTACTGGATGAACGCCTGCACCTCACCGAGGGAGATGTTGCCCGTCGCCACTCGAAGACCGCCGACCAGCGCCACCAGCACGAAGTTCACGTTTCCGAGAAACATGATGGCAGGCATGATCAGTCCGGAGATGAACTGCGCCTTGAAGCTCGCGTCGAAGAGGTCGTCGTTGCGCTTGTCGAACTCGGCGCCGACCTCGCGGCCGCGACCGAACGCCGTGACGATCTCGTGGCCGGTGAAGGCCTCCTCGACCTGGGCGTTCACCATGCCGGTGTACTTCCACTGGTTCACGAAGTGCGGCTTGGATCGTTTGGCGATCTGCGCGGTGACGACGATGGCCGCCGGGACGGTGAGCAACGCGATCACCGCGAGCAGCGGCGAGATCCAGAACATCATGATCAGGATGCCGAGCACCGAGAACACCGAGGTCAGCAGCTGACTCATGGTCTGTTGCAGGCTCGTCGAGACATTGTCGACGTCATTGGTGACCCGGCTGAGCACATCGCCGCGCGGCGCGGAATCGAAGTAGCTCAAGGGAAGTCGATGCAGCTTGTCCTCGACATCGCTGCGCAGCCGCTTCACCGTGCGGTTGATGACGATGTTGAGCAGGAAGCCCTGCAACCAGCCGAACACCGCCGCGCCGATGTAGAGCAGCAGCACCAGGACCAGCACCTTGCCGACGGCGTCGAAGTCGACGCCGACACCGGGGGTGACGTCCATCGCGCCGAGCATGTCGGCAAAGGTGTTGTCCCCCTTGGCCCGCAGCGACTCGACCGCCTGGTCCTTGCTGATGCCCTCGGGCAGCTGCTTGCCGACCACACCGTCGAAGACCAGGTTGGTCGCCTTGCCCATGATGTACGGACCGAGCGTATTGAGCACCACCGCGGTGATGACGAGTAGCACGATCACCACGACGTACACCCGTTCCGGGGCAAGCCGGGCGAGCAGCCGTTGCAACGACGGCTTGAAGGACTTCGCCTTGGCATCCGGCGCACCGGGATTCGGCATTCCTGGCCTCATCGCACCTCCTCCGCGCTGAGCTGCGACGCGACGATTTCCTGATATTCCGGACAGTCACGCATCAACTGTTCGTGGGTGCCGATCCCGGCCATTGCACCGTCCTCGAGCACTACGATCTGGTCGGCGTCGCGGATCGTGGAAATCCGTTGCGCCACAATGATTACCGATGCGTCCCTGGTCTCCGGCCGGAGCGCTTCGCGCAGCCTG
This sequence comes from Nocardia sp. NBC_00403, assembly GCF_036046055.1. Lineage (NCBI taxonomy): Bacteria > Bacillati > Actinomycetota > Actinomycetes > Mycobacteriales > Nocardiaceae > Nocardia > Nocardia sp. NBC_00403. Next base: position 1,455,415 of record NZ_CP107939.1, on the reverse strand, counting down.
GCATCGGTGGCGACGTCCAGCGCGGAGAACGAATCGTCGAACAGGTAGATCCGCGGCTTTTTCACCAGCGCTCTGGCGATGGCAAGACGCTGCCGTTGACCACCCGAGACGGTGGTGCCGCCCTGGGCGACCGGCGCCTCCAGCCCCAAGGGCATATCCCGCACGAAGTCGTCGGCCTGCGCGATTTCCAGGGCGCGCCACAGGTCCTCGTCGGTGGCGTCCGGATTGCCGTAACGGAGATTGCTGGCGATCGTCCCGGAGAACAGGTACGCCTTCTGCGGTACCAGGCCGATCTGCTGACGCAGCAGTTCGAGGTCGATGTGACGGACATCGGTCGCACCGACGTAGACCGCGCCGTCGGTCACGTCGATCAGCCGGGGAATCAGATTGAGCAGGGTCGTCTTGCCCGCACCGGTGGATCCGACGATCGCGGTGGTTGTGCCGGGTGCCACCGTGAATTTGATGGCGCGCAGCACCGGCTTCTCGGCGCCGGGAAAGGCGAACTCGGCGAACGCGATGTCGATCGATCCGGGGTCGCCCTTGAACTGCTGCGGCAGTCGCGGCGGCAATACCGAGGATTCGGTCTCCAGCACCGCACCGATCCGGTCGGCCGAGACCGCGGCGCGCGGCGCCATCATGGCGAGGAACGAGGCCATCATGACGGCCATCAGGATCTGCATGATGTAGGACAGCATCGCGGTGAGCGAACCGATCTGCATGGTCCCCGCGTCGATCGCGTGGCCGCCGAACCAGATCACCGCTACGGCGGTGACATTGCTGATCAGCATCACCAGCGGGAACATCAGCGCCGCCAGCCTGCCGACATGCAGCGCGGTGTCGGTCAGCTCGGTGTTTGCGACGCCGAAGCGCCAGGTCTCCTGCCGCTCCCTGACGAACGCGCGCACCACGCGGATACCGGTGATCTGCTCGCGCAGTACCCGGTTCACCTCGTCGATCTTGGTCTGCATGGCGCGGAAGCCCGGCACCATCCGCGCGACGATGAAGCCCATCGAGATGGCGAGTGCGGGCACCGCGATGAGCAGTAGCCAGGACAGGCCGAGGTCCTCGCGCAGCGCCATCACCACGCCGCCCACACACATGATCGGCGCCATCACCAGGATGGTCGCGGACATCACGATGAGCAGCTGAACCTGCTGCACATCGTTGGTGGTGCGGGTGATCAGCGACGGCGCACCGAACATCCCGACCTCGCGGGCGGAGAAAGTGCCGACCCGGTGCAGCACGGCGCCACGCAGATCCCGCCCCGCGGCCATCGCGGCCTGCGCGCCGAGATAGACCGAAAACGCGGACGCGACAATCTGCACACAGCTCACCGCGAGCATCCATAGCCCGGTGGTCCAGATGTAGCCGATATCACCTTTGGTGACACCGTTGTCGATCAGATCGGCGTTCAGACTGGGCAGGTACAACATCGCGATGACGGAGATCAGTTGCAGGACAACGACCCCCGTCAATTGCGCCCGGTAGGGAGATAGAAATGTACGCAGCAATCTGATCAACATGATGCTTGGCAGGCTACCTGCAAACGGGGAGGCAGGTCGCAGTGATTATCGACCGGCGGGAATGTACCGCCTCCGTGCGCTTTACCTGCGCGCCCACGCGCCGGGGTCCCCGGTCAGTGCCTCGACGAATCCGGGCAGCTCGTCCTGCGCGATGTCCTCGATGGAGACGTTTTCCAGCACCGCGCGAATATTCACCCGCAGCGCGATCCACACCCGTTGCAACGGCTCGGCCGCGCCCGGATAGTTCACATCTTCCGGGCGCTCGCCGCGCACCGATGCGAGCGGTCCCTCGATGGCCCTGATCACGTCGGCGATAGAGATCTCGGCGGCCGGGCGGGCCAGCCAGTAGCCGCCGTCGGGGCCGCGCCTGCTGATCACCAGATCGGCCCTGCGCAGCTCGGCGAGGACGGTTTCCAGCACCTTCGGTGGAATGCGCTGCGCGGTAGCGATGACATCGGCCTTGACCACAGCGGCGGCCGTGACCACCGGGCCTGCCTGCGCGAGCGGGGTCGCATCGAGAGCCGGGACGGCCGCCGGCTGGGCCTGGCTCACCCGCGGTGCGCGGGCGATCTCGAGCAAGGTCCGCACCGCGTAATCGACCTTCGCGGTGATGTGCACAGCACCAACTCCCTGAACTCTCCGATGACCTGGTCGAATCTACGCGGTACCGCAAGCGGTCAATACACAGGTGGCCGCGTCCAGCAGTGTCGATTCCAGCAGGGAGTCGGCGGCGCCCGGCACGAACTCCTTGGATAGCAAGGCCACCCCGAGCACTTCCAATGCCGCGCAGGCGCGCAGCATCGCCTCGTCGTCCGCGTCCGGCCCGGCCAGCCAGGAGCGCAGGCGTTGATTCGAATCCATCATGTCGGGGTACCGGTCGGCCATGGCGTTGATGATCGCCACGGTGTCGCGCACGCACAGCGCCCCGGCGTCGCGGTTGCGAATCATGCCGCGCAGATAGGTGCGCAGCACGGCGCGCACGCCCTCCGCATTGTGTGGCACCGCGTCGATGTCTTCGACGACCGCGCGCATGTGATCGACGATCGGATCGACGATCGCGAGGAGCAAATCGAGCTTCGAAGCGTAGTGATAGTAGAGGGATGCCTTTGTGATTCCTACCGCATCTGCGACCTCGCGCAGGCTCGTCTGCTCGAATCCTTTGGCTCCGAACAGCCGCACCGCAGCGTCGCGAATCGCAATTTTAGTCCCTCCACCTGCGGTAACGGTGTCGGACGCGGCACGGACTGCCATTGGCTGATCCTCTCATCACTCGTGCGCTGAGCTAACGTTGCCACCAAAATTGAGGTTGTACCTCCGCTTAGGCGATAGGTAGTCTACCTACCGCACGGTAGGCAGAAAGCGTCAGTGGAGGCGGGGGGCGGCAGGGCACCCCGCGAGCGTTGTCTACAGGCCGAGAACCAGCACGCCCCCAGTCATCGCTAGGAGAATCCCTCGTGTCCGTTTATCTGTATAGATGGGGAAAGTTCGCTTTCCGCCGGAAATGGATAGTGCTTCCGGTCTGGCTCATCCTCTTCGTCCTCCTCGGCGGCCTCGGGGCGCAGCTGAAGGAGCCGATGAGCAACGACTTCAGCATGCCGGAGCTACCGTCCGCGCGCGCAAATGACATCCTCGACAAGCACTTTCCCGGCGCCTCCGATGCCTTCAAGTTCGACGCCGTCACCGGAACGTATGTGATCGGCGCGCCCGCCGGGCAGAAGCTGACCGACCCGGCCAACCGTGCGGCAGTGGACGCGTTCATCGCCAAGCTCAGCGGCCTGGATATCGTCGACCACAGCAAGCCGGCCGCGAACCCGATCGAAGCGGCCGAGAAGATGGGCTGCCTGGCCAACCCTGATCCGTCGCAGTGCAGCGGCGCTCCGCTGAATGTGCTGAGCAAGACCGCGCCCGATTCGGTCGCGTTCATGAGCGTGCCGTTCTCGATCAAGAAGTTCACCGACGTCACCGACGAGCAGCGCACCGCGGCCTACAACGTGGCCGATGACGCGCGCAACGCCGGACTCACCGTCGAGATGAGCGGCTCGATCGCGACGAAGCAAGAGGGGCCGAGCGGCAAGTCCGAGCAGATCGGCATGGGCATCGCGCTCATTGTCATGATCGTCGCGTTCGGTGCCATCGTCGCCGCCTTCGTCCCGATCATCACCGCGATCGTCGGCCTCGGCGCGGCCACCTCGCTGATTTTCCTCGGCACCTCGGTGATCGAGGTTCCGAGCTTCACCACCTTCCTCGCCTCGATGATCGGTATCGCGCTGTCGATCGACTACGCGCTTTTCATCGTCTCCAGGTACAAACATGAACTGGCGGTACAGGATTCGCCGGAAGAGGCCGCAGGCACCGCGCTCGGCACCGCAGGCTCTGCGGTGGTGTTCGCGGGTCTCACCGTGATCATCGCGCTCGGCGGTTTGAGCATCGTCGGCGTCGAGTTCCTCACCTTCATGGGTCTGGGTGGCGCGATCGCCGCCGCGTTCGCGGTGCTGACCGCCATCACGCTGATGCCGGCACTGCTCGGCGCGTTCGGCCGGTTCCTGTTCAAGCCCAAGCTGCCGTTCGTCGCCAAGCACGATCCGGAAGACGACACCTCGATCAGCAACGGCCAGCGCTTCGGCAGGCTCATCGGCAAGGCACCCGCCGTCACGCTGCTCCTGAGCGTCGTCGTCCTTGGCCTGCTCGCCGCGCCCGCGGCCGGCCTGAACCTCGGTCTGCCCGGCGATGACAGCATGCCGAAAACCTCGACTGTCCGAAAGGCGTACGAGCTGCGCACCGAGGGCTTCGGGGAAGGCAGCAACGGCGTGCTGAACGTCGCCGCCGACCTCACCAACGTGCCCGCCGACCGCCGCGTGGATGCGGTCAACGCACTGCGCGACAAGCTCGCGTCCTACTCCGGCATGGACTACGTGACCGAGCCGCAGTGGAGCGGCGAGGACAAGGCCGGTGCACTGCTCAACGGCGTGCCGAAGTCGGGCCCGAACAACCAGGCCACCAAGGATCTGGTCAGCGACGCTCGCGACGCCGAGGGATCGCTGAAATCCGAGTACGGCATGGAATACGGAATCACCGGCACCACCGCGATCTTCGCCGATGTCGACCATGTGCTGCTCGGCAAGATCGTGCCGTATCTCGCGATCGTCGCGGGCGCTGCGTTCCTGCTGCTGATCCTGGTTTTCCGCTCGATCCTGGTGCCGCTGACGGCCGCGCTCGGGTTCCTGCTCTCCATGGCGGCGACCTTCGGTGCGACGGTGCTGATCTTCCAGGAGGGCAAGTTCGGGCTGATCGACGACCCGCACCCGATCATCAGCTTCCTGCCCATCATGTTGATCGGTCTTGTGTTCGGCCTCGCCATGGACTACCAGGTGTTCTTGGTGACCCGGATGCGCGAGGAGTTCGTGCACGGCAAGTCCCCCAAGGACGCGATGGTCAGCGGCTACCACCACGGTGCCCGCGTGGTCACCGCGGCCGCGGTCATCATGATCTCGGTGTTCGGCTCGTTCCTGTTGGAATCCGATGCCACGGCGAAGTCGTTCGGCTTCGCGCTCGCGGTGGGTGTGCTGCTCGACGCGTTCATCGTCCGAATGATTCTGATCCCGTCGCTGCTGGTGCTGATGGGCAAGTGGTCCTGGTGGATGCCGAAGTGGCTCGACCGGATCCTGCCCGACATCGACGTCGAGGGCTCGAAGCTGCGTGAACTGCAGCAGCAGTCCGTCGGGGTGGACAAGGAGCCGGTCCTGGTCGGCTGAGCCGACCGCCCCTGAAACAACCACTCGGCCCCGCACCCAGGAACCTGGGTGCGGGGCCGAGTGCTTTCCGTCCAGGTTTGATCTTGTGCGGGCTGAGCGCGGTACCGGCCGCTTCGGCTAGGTACGACGAGACTCCCGCGACCCCATCCGATCGGTTGGGGACGCGCTCATGTCGGCGGCACCTACTGGCTGGGTTGGGGCAACAGGCAGTCGGTGACCGTGGGGTTCAAACCCGCGTAGTTGAGTGGGCCTGCGAGGGCGGTAACAGCAATGGTGCCCCAACCTGCGCAACTGAGCGGGCCGCTATCGAAATAGTGGCGCTGACCTGCGGCGATAAGGCCGATGGCCAACCAGACCAGAAGCAGTGTGCTCAGCAGCCCAGTACCTCTGCGGTGTACCGGTCGTGGGTCGATCGTTCGCTCGCGCATTGTCATCGCCTTCTTTCTGCACTCGCGTCTACCGTGGGTACCCCCGTTTACGCCGATCACTCCCCACGCGAGGCAACACAATCTGCGATACAGTCCGTCACATGCTCCACGCTTTTAATCAACCGACCAGTCTTTTGCCTGCCACTTAGAGCACCTATCTTTCGCTCGTGAAGGCAATGCCGCCGATGGCGAACCCGCTCCGCACCGCTCGGCCACCGGCCTGTACTACGTCGACGTCCGTCGCCTGACGGACCCTCCCACTCGAATCCCGGACATCCCCAGCCCATTCGTGCTGATACCGAATGCGAAACGCCTGGATGATCCCGCGCGCTACCAGCGCGCGCCCATCTCCACGGATATGTCCAATCCCCCTCCCGCACAACCGAATACGAGATCCGACCGCGCACCACCGGCACGCACCGGTGGCGTCGGCGCGTGTCCGCAGAATGGAGTCACCCGTTGGTTATCGGCCCGGTCAAAGAAATCCCACCCGCGGTTGCATTGCCGCAATCACACACTGGCAGAACAGCTTCCATGTTCGGCAGTGCACCCGTCCTCATCCTCGCCGCCATGCTCAGCATCCAATTCGGCGCGATCATCGCCAAGCAGCTGTTCGAAATCCTCGGCACCGGCCCGACCGCAGCCCTACGGCTGCTGATGGCAGGCATCATCGCGATGGCGCTGTGGCGGCCGTCGCTGCGCATCGAACGGCACGCACTGCCCGGCATCATCGGGCTCGGAGTGTCTGTGGCCGTGATGAATTCGTTCTTCTACGCGGCGATCGATCGCATTCCGCTCGGCATCGCGGTCACTATCGATTTCCTGGGTCCACTCGGCGTCGCGGTCGCATCCTCCCGCCGCGGCCGCGACCTACTGTGGGCGCTGCTTGCCGGCGGCGGCGTGCTGCTTCTGATGAAAACCGGTGGGCCCATGTCCTGGACCGGCGTGCTGTTCGCGCTGCTCGCGGCTGCGGGCTGGGGCAGCTACATCGTGTTCAGCAAGGTGGTCGGCGAACACACCTCGGGTCATGACGGACTGGCCTGGGCATTGGGCTTCGGCGCGATTCTGGCGCTGCCCCTGGTCGCGGTCGATGCAAGCTCGGCACTGTTCGACCCGATAGTGCTGCTCGGCGTTGTCGGTATCGCCGTGCTGTCTTCTTTGGTCCCGCACGCCATCGAGCTGCAGGCGCTGCGCCGAATCACGGCCTCGACGTTCGGGGTGCTGATGAGTTTGGAGCCTGCGGTCGCGGCCGGGGTGGGGCTGCTGTTGCTCGGTGAGGGGCTGCACCTCACGCAATGGATCGGAGTCGGCCTGGTGATTGCCGCGGCAGCAGGGGCTGCCCGCCTCACCGGTGAGTCGAAAACCCAACCGTCGCAGTCGCAGTCGCAGTCGCAGTCGCAGTCGCAGTCGCAGTCGCAGTCGCAGTCGCAGTCGCAGTCGCATCGAGAGATCGTCGCGGCGTAGGACGGCACCGTCTATCGCACCCTGTTCCGGCGAGCAAGCGCTCCCTGCTCGCCGGAACAGGGCGAGTCCGGTGCCCTCGGGACAATGCGGCTATGAACTCGGTTGCGGGACATTGCAGTCCGCAACCTTAGGGTTCACACCCATGTAGTTGAGCGGGCCGACGAGCACGGTCAATGCGATCGAACCGAACCCGGCGCAGTTGATCGGACCGCTGTCGAAATAGTTACGCTGACCCGCCGCGATCACACCGATGACCAGCCAGATCAGGACAAGAGCAGTGCCCCGTTTCATGTTTCACCTGCGCATCGTCGCGGCACGGGCCGTGCCACGACGCATCCTGCCTGGCATCGGTCCCGCGCTTCCTCTCGAGCGGATACCCGCACGTGTGCCAATTATCCGCGTAAGAGCGCAACCCGCCCACTGGTTCGCCGATGTTTGCGCGCCGCGCCCTCGGGCCGCACTGTTGCGGTGGACCACCGCGAACGGAGGACCAACCGGCCGACACTGCCCTAACTGCTACGGACTAGGTTGCGGCACATTGCAATCCGAGATCTTCGGATTCACACCCATATAGTTGAGTGGACCGGCGATCACGGTGACGGCGATGGTGCCGAACCCGGCGCAGTTCACCGGGCCGCTGTCGAAATAGTGGCGCTGACCCGCGGCGATCACACCGATCACCAACCAGATCAGGACCAGCAGACTGCCAATTCTCATATAACTCTCACTCATATATCTGCCGCGCATGGTTCCCACGCGGACTCTTCGGCGGCGCACTGTCATCGCGTCCTTCCTGCACTCATCTACTGCGCGTATACCCGCGAATTCGAAGATCACCCAGGGGCCTCCGCCGGATTTCGAGTCATCCTCCGGCCGACAGCCACGTGGCCCACCGAGTCCCCGTAGCCCCGCGCGCGCGGTGGCGCGGACCGCACGACCGGAGAAACGCCGCACAACGTGCGCATCGATGCCGATGTCACACTCCGGCGCTACGTTTCGTCTGTTCCTCAGAAGACTGATAAAGGAGCAGACGATGAAGATCGCAGTAGCCGGAGCAAGCGGGCGGATCGGCCGCGAGGTGGTCGATGTGCTGGAGACTCAGGGCCATGAGGTAGTCGAAATAGCCCGCTCCACCGGCGTCGACGTCTACACCGGGGAAGGTCTCGCCGAGGCGCTGACCGGTGTGCAGGTCGTCGTCGACGCGGTGAACGCACCGACCGCGGAAACCGACGCGGTGACAGACTTCTTCGGCACCACTGCCCGAAACCTGCAACAAGCAGCGGCCGAGGCCGGCGTCACCCGAATCGTCCTGGTCTCGATCATCGGCATCGACCCGTTCACCGCCGGTCACTACGCCGGAAAACTCGTGCAGGAACGCACCCTCAACGAAGGCCCGGTGCCTGTACAGATCCTGCGTGCCGCGCAGTTCCATGAGTTCACCGAGATGATGCTGGACTGGACCACCCGCGACGATGTGGCCTACGTCCCCGCAACCCGCACCCAACTCGTCGCCGCCCGCACCGTCGCCGAAAAACTGGCCGAACTCGCCACCGATGAAACGGCTCCCACCACGACCATCGAAATAGCCGGCCCGGAAGAGCTCAACCTCGCCGCCGCCACATCCCGGCTCGCCGCCCGCCGTGGCGCCCCCTCCCGAGTCGAAGAAATCACCGACCTCGAAGACCCCAACCACGAACTCCAAGCAAACGGCGCCCTACTCCCCGGGCCCGACGCAGTCCTCGCTGGTCCAACCTTCACCGAATGGCTGGACGAGCACTACCCCGCCCGATAACCCGCGCCGCGGCCGGCGGCCTGTCGACGTGATGTGTGGACATGCCCGCACCTGCATCAGATCAGCGAGCGATCTCGTCCATCAACATCAGCAAATGCGGTCCCGTTGCGCCCACCAGACGGGCCGCCCGCTGCCCTGCGCCCGTCTACACCGCGACGACGTTCAGCAGCGGTCCGAGCCCCTTGAAGTCGTCTGGGTTGCGGGTGTACAGCGGCAAGCTGTACTGGACTGCTGTAGCTGCTATCTGGAGGTCGGCCACTCGTCCTCGGGGTTTACGCCCGATCTGCTCGAGGAGAAAGGCCAACGACCCGTACACGTTGGCCGTCTCGGCGTCGAACGCGAGTGGGTTGAACGATTTCGCGACCCACTGAAACTGGAGTTGGCGTTGGGCTTGTTTCATCGGATCTTTGGTGGAGTGCAGTCCCGCGGCGAGTTCGGCAAGACTTATCGCACTGATGGCGGCTTCCGCTTCATCGGGCAGCGCTGATTGCACCTCGGGGAAATCGATAAGGACCGATGTGTCGAGCAGCACGTGCCGGGGGATGGTGGGTTCATTCACGGCCAGGGATCTCCTGGTCGATCATCGCATCCATGCCGGCACGCCACTCGTTGTAGTCGATACGCGGCACGTGGGCGCTGGTGCGGGCGAGTTCGGCGATGGGCACGAAGGTTCGCCGTGTGAGGGGCTTGAGTTCGGCGACAGGTTTGCCATTGCGGGTGATGGTGAAGCTCTCGCCGGCTTCGACAGCAGCGAGGACCTTGCCGCTGTCGTTGCGGAGGTCGCGTTGCTGGATCGTTTTCATACCCCCAGGCTACCCAAACTGCTACATGGTGTACAGAATGCTACAGAATGCTCGCGAGTAGGTCGCGGTTGGCGAACGCCGGACTCGGACACCCCTGGCAGATCGCCCTCGCCAATCGGCACCCCACCCTGGGGCCGAACTCTGCGTCTTGGCGCCGCTCCGCTGTTTGCGAGTGCGCTGACCTTCGTAGGAGCCGGGTACGGCGTCGCTGACGCAGAGCCGGTCGCGGACATGTTCGGGTCCTACGCCACCGATGACGGATGGGTGGACCGTGTCTTCAAGACCGACGAAAAGCTTGACAGATGGCCGAATCTCGCGGCTGCCCGCGCGCGGTGGCCTCGCCGAGTACCTCGCATCTGGTCGAGGGACGTGTCGACCGGTCAACGCGGCCAAGACTAAATCCCCTACTACAGAGAAGAAAATAGCCCTTCACCTGCGTGAACAGGTGAAGGGCTTTGGCGGTGGCGGAGGGATTTGAACCCTCGGAGGGGGGTTACCCCTCACACGCTTTCGAGGCGTGCTCCTTAGGCCGCTCGGACACGCCACCGCCGACAACCATACCGGACCACCGCCGGATCGATAAATCGCCTGGAGAGGTGGGAAAGCGGAGCTTTGGCGGCCCGCTACATCGAGTCAACGTTGGGCACGGAAGAAGTCGTCGAGGAGCGCCACGCACTCCTGCTCGAGCACGCCGCCGCGCACCTCGGGGCGGTGGTTGAGGCGGCGGTCGCGGACTACATCCCAGAGTGAGCCGACGGCGCCGGTTTTGGGTTCCCATGCGCCGAATACGACGCGGGCGACGCGGGCGAGCACCAGCGCGCCCGCGCACATGGTGCACGGTTCCAGGGTGACCGCGAGGGTCATGCCTTCCAGGCGCCACCCATCACCGTGCACCTCGGCGGCGCGGCGCAGGGCGAGGATTTCCGCGTGTGCGGTCGGGTCGCCGAGGGCTTCGCGCGCATTGGCCGCGCGGGCGAGCTCGCGGCCTGCCGAATCGAACACGACGGCGCCCACCGGCACGTCGCGGACACCCGCGTCGCCGGCGGCGGCGATCGCGGCGCGCACCATCTCGAAGTCGGAGAGACCGTCTCTCAGCAAGCCCACGTCGGCCGACACACTGTTAGCGCGGCAGCTTGTCCAGCACGGCCGACAGCTCGTTGGCGAAGCCGAGCCGCTGGGCGATCATGCCGAGCTGTTCATCCGGGTACAGGTCGGTCTCGGCGAGGATCACGCTGAGCACAGGTTCGGGCAGGCCGAGATCGGCGAGGACGCCGAGGTCGCCTTCCTCCCATGGCTCGATGTCGTCGAGTTCGTCGGGGTCGATATCCGGGATTTCGACATTGAGAGCCTCGAGCACATCGGCGGCGATGTCGTAGTCGATCGCGGCGGTCGCGTCCGAGACCAGCATGCGGGTGCCGCTGGGTGCGGGCCGGAGCACGATGAAGAACTCGTCATCGATGTCGAGTAGTCCGAACACCGCGCCTGAACTGCGCAATGCCTTGAGCTCGTTCTCCGCCGCGGACAGATCGGTGAGTGCAGCCGAACTCAGCGGACTACACCGCCATTGTCCTTCTTCGCGGACAACGGCCACTGCGAACCCTTCCACGTCGTCGTAATCATCCGACGCCGCCCTGTTCGTGCCCGAGCGCTGTGCTGCCATGGCCGCAACGGTAGTCGGCTCGAGCCGAAATGTTGAAGTCGTATGCGAATCTGTTCCGGTGACTCGTGACCAGAAAGCACCCGTGTGCGTCCTCGGGACGGGCTTGATCGGTGGTTCCCTGCTCCGCGCCGCCGCCGGCGCGGGCTTCGACGCCTGGGGATACAACCGATCGGAGCCGGGTGCGCAGGCCGCACGCGCCGACGGATTCGATGTCACCGGCGATCTGCTCGGTGTGTTGACCAGGGCCGCGGACACCGACGCGACGATCGTCGTCGCGGTGCCGATGCCCGCGGTCGACCACATCCTCACAGAGGTTTCCGCCTTCGCGCCCAGGTGCACGCTCACCGATGTGGTGAGCGTGAAGGCTCCGGTGGCGGCGGCCGTACACAAACACGGACTGTCCGCGCGCTATGTGGGCGGCCATCCGATGGCGGGCACCTCCGAATCCGGCTGGGCCGCCACTGATCCGGGTCTGTTCCGAGGCGCGGCGTGGGCGGTCGGCGTCGACGAGGGCACGCACCCGGAACCGTGGACGCGCGTGGTGCGGCTGGCGCTGGCCTGCGGTTCGGTGGTCGTGCCGGTTGTCGCGGACGAGCACGACAGCGCCGTCGCCCGGATTTCGCACCTGCCACATGTGCTGGCCGAGGCGCTCGCGATCGCGGGTGACGGCGGCGGGGAGCTGGCGCTCGGGCTCGCGGCGGGCTCGTTCCGCGATGGCACCAGAGTGGCGGGAACCGCGCCGGGCCTGGTGCGCGCGATCTGTGAACCGAATTCCGCGGCGCTGCTCGCCACGTTGGACGTCACGCTCGCGGTGCTCGCCGCCGCCCGCGACAGCCTGCGCGAGACAGGATCGCTTGCGGATCTCGTCGACGCCGGGTTCGCGGCACGGCAGCGCTACGAAACGGCGCAACGCTGGGAGATCACCGGTGTCCACCCTGGCAAGCAGGACTGGCTGGGGCAGTTGCGCGAAGCTGGTCGGCGCGGTGGCGTTATCACCAGTCTGGACTGATGATCGGTCACCCGGCCGATCGCGATGCTGGTTGATGCACAGGATGTTGCGTGCAGAATCCAGCACGGCGTCATCGGTTCAGCTGGATTGATGGGCCGAATGTTCGGCCGATGCGATGTTGATCGAGGCTCGACCTACGCAGGCAGCTTCGGCTCGATGCGCAGCATTAGCGCCGAGGGGAAAGGCGTCCGCGCCGACAGTCGTCCACGAGTGGACCGGGCCTGGTGGGGGCGATCAACCGTGCTGCTGGTCATGGGTCACCGACAGGCGGGCTGCCGTCAAATTCGCTCGGCCAGGCCGGGGTAGTCCAGCAGGAAGCCGTCGGCGTCGACGGTGACAGTGGCGCTGGAAACCGGCGACAGGACGCTGATCCCGTCCGTGCCGCTGCTGTAGGTGAGGCTGGCTTCCTGGACGAGCAGGTCGGGGAGGCGGACGTAGACGACCGGCACCTGGACATCGCCGACTGCGTGCTGCAGGCCGAAGCGGCGGATCGGCAGGGTGTTGAAGAACGGACTCAGCACCACATCCACATCGAGCGCACCCGCGAAGGTGGAGCGCACGTGGCTGCCACCCGCATCCACCAGCCAGTAGTTCTCTTCATCGCGTGCGATGGACGCGTGCCGCTCCCCCGCCGCAGTGGTGCTGCGCAGCGACAGCCGCTTGGTGACGCCGTTCTCGTCGGTGACCAGATCGTAGGAGGCGCTGAAGGGGGGATGGTCCGCGCAGGCGCCAGCGATCATCCGGCCCGCGGCGCGGATGCGGTTGCCGTTGAGCGTCACACGCACCGACTCCATCCGCACTGCGTTGTGCGCACGCCAGGTGAGAATCGCCGGCCACCGCGATGCCGGTTGGCTGTCAGGGCCAGAGGCTGGGTTCGTCACGTATCTACCGTAAGGGACGCAGCCGTCTGCCCCGCGTCACACCAGCGACTCGCGCCAGGCCGCATGCAGACCGGCGAACCGTCCGGTGCCCCCGATCAGGGCTTCGGGGGTGCCGTCCTCGACGATCCTGCCGGATTCCAGCACCAGCACCCGGTCGGCGATGGCGACAGTGGAGAGCCGGTGCGCGATGATCACCGCGGTGCGGTCGCGCAGCACCGTTTCCAGTGCCTGCTGGACCAGCCGCTCGCTCGGGATGTCCAGGCTCGAAGTGGCCTCGTCCAGCACGATCACCGCGGGATCCGCTAGGAACACCCTCGCGAATGACACCAACTGCCGCTGGCCCGCCGAGAGCCTGCCGCCGCGCTTGCGCACGTCGGTGTCGAAACCCTCGGGCAACGCCTGCACGAAGTCGTACAGTCCGATCGCGCGGGCCGCCGCGTACACCTCCTCGTCGGTGGCCTCGGGTCTGCCGAGCCGGATGTTGTCGGCCACCGATCCGGAGAACAGGTACGACTCCTGGGTCACCATCACAATATTGCGCCGCAGGTCGACATCGGTCAACTTGCGCAGGTCGATGCCGTCCAGGGTCACCGTGCCACCGGACGGATCGTAGAAACGTGTCAGCAGCTTGGCCAGCGTCGACTTGCCGGCACCGGTCGCGCCGACCAGGGCCATCACCTGGCCCGCCGGGATGTCCAAGGTGAACTCCGGCAGCACAGTGCGGGTCCCGCCTCCCGGCTTCGATGCCTTGTCGAGCGTTATACCGTTGGGCTGCAACGTCTTTGTGGCCTCGCCCCCGATCGCGGACACGGCTGTGCCCACCTCGGGCAGCGGCTCGGCATCGTCGGGCAGCGCATTCACACCGCCGTCGACCTGCTGCTTCGTACCGGTCTCCGCGGGCCGGTTCGCACTGGAGTCGTATCCGAACCACACGCGATCCATCCGGACCGCGCCCTGGGCCTTACCGAGCGATGTCGGCTCGGTCGGTTCCGGCACCGACGGCTCCTCCTCCAGCACACCGGAGATCTTCTCCAGCGCCGCCGCCGCGGACTGATAGGAGTTGAAGACCTGGGCCAGTTCGTCGAGCGGACCGTAGAACTCATTGAGGTACAGCAGGTACGCGGCGAGGACACCGACCGCGAGGTCACCCTCGATCACCCGCCACGCACCGACCACGATGACGATCACGGTGGTCAGGTTGCCGAGCAGCCGGGTGAGTCCGGCGTAGTCGCCCATGCCGCGCATGGCGGCGGTGGTGGCCTGCCGATACTCCGAATCCTCCAGTGCCAGCACCGATTCGTTGCGCCGTTCGCGCCGGAAGGTCTGCACGGCGCGGATGCCGCCCATCGACTCGACGAACTGCACGACGACCTTCGCTATGGCGCCGCGCGTACGTCGATAGCCCGCGCGCTGCCTGCGCTGCGCCCAGCGGGTGACGAGCACCAGTGGGACGAAACCGACGAGCACGATCGCGGCGAGTGTCTGATCGAGATAGACCAGCAGGACCGCGATGGTGAGCACCGAAAGGATTGCGCTCAGTGCCTGATTCAGCGCGCTCTCCAGCAGTTCCTGGAGTGTCTCGATATCGCCGGTCAACCGGGCGACAACCTTGCCCGAGGTGTACTTCTCGTGGAAGGCGACGCTGAGCCGCTGCATGTGCTCGAACGAGCGGACCCGCAGGTCGAACAGCACGCTCTGACTCAGATTGCCGGAAACCCGCAGGAAGAAGAACGTGGTGAGCACGCCGAGGCCGACCGTGCCGAGGTAACCGACGACGGTGAGCGCCAACGGAGTCCAGTTGCCCCGGGCTCCTTCGGCGATCCCGGTGTCGAGACCGTGCGCGATGAACAGCGGCGCCGAAACCATCGCGGCGTTGTCCACCACGATCAGCACCATGGCGAGCACCGCGATCTTGCGGTACGGCTGGACCAGGTCGAGCAGCAGTCGCCGGGATCGACCGGCCAGCACCAGGTTTCCGGTCTGGGTGACCTCTTTGTCCTCGCTGGCGATGCCGCGCCAATCGGCGACCGAATCCCGGGTGGCCGGTTCGGCCTCGCGCGGCGTGGTCGCCTCCGCTTCCGTCGTCATGATTCACCTCCCATCAGCTCGCGATAGCGGCTGTTGGTCTTCAGTAATTGATCGTGGGAGCCTTCGGCGACGATCCGGCCGTCGGCGAGCACCGCGACCCGGTCGGCCAACGCCGCCGTGGACGGCCGATGCGCGACGAGCAGCGTGGTCGCTCCCGCCAACACGGTGCGCAGCCGTTCCTGCACGCGCTCTTCGGTTTCCACGTCGAGTGCCGACAGCGGGTCGTCGAGCACCATGATCCGGGTCCGATCACCCACGCCCTGCCGACCATGTCGAGTGGTCTGTACGTTGTCGCTGACAGGGCCGAGCACCGCACGAGCCAGCGCGAGCCGCTGACGTTGACCGCCGGAGAGGCTGAGCCCTTGCTCACCGATCCTGGTGTCGAACCCCCACGGCAGGTCATCCACGAACTCCGCGGCCTGGGCGATGTCGAGCGCGCGGTGCACATCCGCATCGGTGGCCTCGGGGTCACCGAGCGCGACGTTCTCCCGCACGCTCGCCGAGAACAGCACCGGATCCTCGAATGCCACCGAGACCAGCGACCGCAGATCCGACAACCGCATCGCGGAGATATCGATGCCGTCGATGGTGATGACACCGTCGGAGACGTCGTAGAGCCGCGGAATCAGGTTGAGCAGCGCGGTTTTTCCGCTGCCCGTCGCGCCGACGAGCGCCACCGTTTCACCGGGACGCACCTTCAGCGAGACATCGTGCAGCACCTCCCCTTTCGCGTCGGGGAAGGCGAACCGCACACCGTCCAAGGTCAGCTCGCCCGCGATGTGCGCGGGCAGCTCTACCGGGTCGGCCGGATCGGTGATGTCGACCGGAGTGTCGATGATCTCCCAGTACCGGTCCGCCGCGGTGCGCGAATCGTTGAGCTCGGCAAGCAGGAATCCGGTCCAGATGATCGGCCACTGCAGGAACGTCGACAGCGTAATGGCCGCGACCAAGGTGCCGAGCGTCATCGTGCCGTGCGCGACGGCGTAGCCGCCGTAGCCGAGCGCGAACGCGATCGCCAGCTGCGGCAGGCTCATCATCGCCGACCACAGTGTCGCGTCCAACCGGACCTTGAGCAGTTCGGTCTGCTGCAGTTCGCGCGACTGTGCGGTGAAGCGCCCGCCGAAGAACACGCCGCGGCCGAACGCTTTCAGCACCCGGACGCCCTGCGCCGACTCCTCGGCCGTTGTCGCCAGATCGCCGGACTGGTCCTGTGAGCGGCGCGACGCCACCTCGTAGCGCCGCACGAACCGCGTGCAGATGTACACCAGCGGGATCGAGATGATCCCGAAGATCAACCCGATCTGCCAGCTCAGCGCACACAACACGAGCAGGCCGACCGGAATGATGACGAAGTGCAGCACCAGGAACGGGCCCGCGAACGCGACGAACCGGCGCAGCGTGGCCAGATCATCGATCGCGCGGGAGAGCAGCTGTCCCGATTCCCAGGCGTCATGGCGTCCGATCGCCAGCGACTGCAGCTTGCGGAAGATCTTGGCGCGCATCGTGATTTCGAAATGCGTCGCGGGCTTGGAAACCAGCCATCGGCGTCCCCACACGCCGAGTGCCTCCAGCAGGCCGAGTGTCAGCACCGCCAGCACCGGCAGGACCGCACCGGAGAAATCGCGATGGGCGATCGGGCCATCGATGATGCGCGCGATCAGCAGCGGGATCACGATCGCGGTCAGGGTGGCGACTACGGCAAGCGCCGTCGCCCCGATCAGTGCGGCGCGATACGGCCGGAGGTAGGGCAGAAACCGACGCAGCGATTGCAAGCGTCCAGGCGCGGCGGCATCGAGCCGCTCCGGTCTATCGGCCTCCGGTTCGGCCGACGGCCGTTCGAGCATGACAGACAAGGCTCCCCCTCGTGGTCCGTGGATCGGCGGTGTCGCGAACGGACCCTCCCATGATGTTCGCATCGGGGTCCGACAATCCAGCGTCGCATCGACGCGCGCTCCGGCCAACCGATTTTCCGGCTGGTCAGCGACCGGCGCGTCGGTATTTGTAAAGGAAGTCGCGCTAGCGCTGGTCCACCCGGACCGCGCTCGACCGGTTCCGCGGCGCCGGCACCGAAGGCGAACTCGACGCCCAGATCCTGGGCGCCGAGGTCCGCGAATTCGACTACACCGACGAAACCCGGTTGTAGCGGCGGTTTCTCACACGGCCGTCTGCTGATCGTCCGGCGCGTCCGGGAAGGCCTGCTGCTGATATCCGCCGCGCAGGGTGCCCTCGAGATAGGCGGCCCGGCAGGCGCGGCGGGCGATCTTGCCGCTGGAGGTGCGCGGGATGGAACCCGCGGGCACCAGCAGCACGTCGCGGACGGTGACGCCGTGCCGTTGCGCGATGGCCACACGCACGATGTCCGCGACCGGCTGCGGGTCCAGCTTGCCCGCGCCGGACCCACGCTCGGCGACGATGACCAACTGCTCGGAGGTGTCCTCGGCGTCGTAGTTCAGACCGGCGCGACTGCCCTGCTCGAACACCAACGCGGGCAACTGGTTCGCAGGCACCGAGAACGCCGCGACGAATCCCGGGCGCAGCGCGGTGCTGGATTCCTGCGCCGAGAACTCCAGATCCTGCGGGTAGTGGTTGCGGCCGTCGACGATCACCAGATCCTTGACCCGGCCGGTGATGAACAGCTCGCCGTCGAAGTAGGCACCGAAATCGCCGGTGCGCATCCACTTCGCGTCCGAAGCGGTGCCCTGGGCATGACTGCCGTCGGGTAGCCGCTTGGTGAGCCTGTTCTGGAAAGTCGCGACGGATTCCTCTGGGTGACCCCAATAACCGATGCCCATATTCTCGCCGTGCAGCCAGATCTCGCCGACCTCGCCGTCGGCGCGCTCGATGCCGGACTCCGGATCGACGATCACCGCCCACTGCGACAGCGCGACGTAGCCGCACGAAACCTGGGCGATCGCATTGTCGGTGCCCGGCTCGACCTCGACCATGCGTCCGCCGTTGAGCTCGCCACGATCCACATAGACCACCTTGGCCTCGTCCTCGGCCTTGGTCGCCGAGACGAACAGCGTTGCCTCCGCCATGCCGTAGCACGGCTTGATGGTGGTTTTCGGCAGACCGTAGGGCCCGAACGCCTCGTTGAACTTCTTCATCGACGACACCGATACCGGCTCACTGCCGTTGATCAAGCCGATCACATTGGACAGATCCAGCGCCTCGCCCGGCTTCGGCTTGCCCCGGGCCGCGGCATGCTCGAACGCGAAATTCGGTGCGGCGGCGAAGGTTCCCGCACCGTCGGAGGCGGCAGCCAATTCCTTGATCCAGCGATAGGGTCGACGCACGAACGCGCTCGGCGACATGATCGTGATGAAGCCGCCGCCGATGGTCGGCAGGATCACGCACAGCAGACCCATGTCGTGGAACAGCGGCAGCCAGGTGACGCCGCGCGAGTTCTCGGTGACGCCGATGGCATCGATCATCTGCAGCAGGTTCGTGCCGACCGAGCGGTGGGTGATCGCCACACCCGCAGGCGTCCGCGTCGACCCCGAGGTGTACTGCAGATAGGCGACACTGTCGATATTGATCTTCGGCCGCACCCACGCCGCACCGACGCTGTCGGGGATCGCGTCGACGGCGATGAAGCGCGGACGCTGCCCCGCGGGCAGATGCCGGAAGAGGTTCCGCACCCCCGCCGCAGCGGATCCGACCGTCAGAATCGCCGCGGGCGCGCAGTCACCGAGCACCGCGTGTAGGCGATCGGTGTGACCCTGCTCTTCGGGGTCGAACAGCGGCACCGCGATATTGCCCGCGTAGACAGCCGCGAAGATCGCCACGACGTAGTCGAGGCCCTGCGGGGCAAGGATCGCCACCCGATCACCCGGCTTCGACACCTGCTGAAGTCGAGCAGCGACCGCCCGCAGCCGGACACCGAACTCGCGCCAGGTCAGTTCCAGGTACTCACCATCGCGTTCCCGCGAGTAGTCGATAAAGCGGTACGCGAGTCCGTCACCGTTCTCCGCGCTGTGCTTGTCGACGAAGTCGATCAAGGTCTTGTCACCCAAGATCTTGATATTGCCCTGCTCGTCCAAATAGTCGTCGAAGGTTTCGCCGATCATCGCCTTATCCTTTTCCAACGCACGCACTAAGCCATGACACTGAACACAGACAGACACCGGAGCGCCGGGAAGATTAGCAGGTCCGGTGGCCCCGGGTCACTCAGTACCGGCCGAAAGTGAGTGCGACGTTGTGCCCACCGAAGCCGAAAGAGTTGTTCACGGCGTACTCGATGCGCCCGGCCCTTGCCTGACCCCTGACGATGTCGAGGTCGACTTCCGGATCCTGATTCTCCAGGTTCAGCGTCGGCGGGACGATGGCGTCACGCACCGAGAGCACGGTGATCACCGACTCGAGCGCGCCGACGGCGCCGATGGAATGTCCGAGTGCCGATTTCGGCGCGTACACCGACGCATGGTTGCCGATCGCCTTGCTGATCGCGAGCGCCTCGGCAGTGTCACCGATCGGTGTCGCGGTCGCATGGGCATTGATGTGGTCGACATCGTGTTTGGTCAATCCGGCGCTCTGCAGCGCCCTGGTCATCGCACGCGCTGCGCCGGAACCCTCGGGGTCGGGAGCAACCAGATGGAAACCGTCGGAGGTGATCCCCGCACCCATCAGCCGCGCGTGGATGGTCGCGCCGCGCGCTTTGGCGTGCTCCTCGGTCTCGACGATCATCATCGCGCCTGCCTCGCCGAAGACGAAGCCGTCGCGATCGACGTCGAACGGCCGCGACGCGCACTTCGGGTCGTCGTTGCGCGTACTCATCGCGCGCATCATGGTGAATGCCGCGATCGGCAGCGCCTGTATGGAGCCCTCGACGCCGCCGGTGACAACCATGTCGGCATCGCCCATCACGATCATCCGCCACGCGTTGGCGATCGCCTCCGACCCGGACGAACACGCCGACACCGGCGTCACGACACCGGCTCGGGCACCGAGCTCCAAGCCGACGCAGGCGGCAGCGCCGTTGGGCATGATCGCCTGCACGGTGAGTGGCGAAACCTTGCGGTAGCCACCGTTTTCCATTTTGTCGCGGGCGTCGACGATGGCCTCGGCGCCGCCGAGGCCGGTGCCGATCGCGACGCCGAGGCGGTCCCTGTCCACCTCCGGGCTGCCCGCATTGCGCCAGACTTCGCGGCAGAGGCAGATGGCCATCTGCTCCACATAGGACATGGACCGCGTCTCGGCCCTGGTCAGAACCGCACTCGGCGCTACCTTCAGATGGCCGCCGATACGGACAGGGAGACCGAAATCCTCGATGAAGGCGTCCTCGAGGATGTCGATGCCGCTCTCCCCATTGAGCAAGCCCTTCCAGGTGGAATCGACATCACCGGCGATCGAGGTGGTCGCCGCGAGACTGGTGACCACAACGCTGGGGTAGGCCCCATTCTTGGTGGACGGAATCTGCATATCGCTCACTTTCCTGGCGTCACTTGGGATAAACCGGGAACTGCGCGTCGACGCTGGAGCGCCGGAAGGTCAGCAGTGGCCAGGAGCAGATTCGCCTCCTGCCGTCGAACGGCCATGACGATACCCGGCCGATAGCCCATTGGCATTATCGGTGCGCGCGTCCGGATCTCGGTGCTGGACACGCGGCCGGGTGGGCGGCCGGGTGGGCGGCCGGCACCGAGATCCCGACTCGAGTAACCTGCTGTGCGAGCACGGAGCGCAATCGCCGCAAGCAATCGCTGCTGGTTCGCATTAGCTGCTGGTCCTTTTCGAGCGACCTGCAAGCGATCGCTACGGCCGACCAGCGCCCATCGTGGGATCGCGGAAAGGGATGACTGTGACGCGCGGGCGGATGGTCGGGCTGTTCGCCGGTATCGGCGGGCTCGAGCTCGGACTCGGCACGCACGGCTGGGACACCGAATTGCTCTGCGAGATCGAGCCGGGCGCCCAGGCTGTGCTCGCCGCGCGCTTTCCCGATGTGCCGTTGCACAGCGACATCACCACGCTGCGGGCCATCCCCGCAGGCACCGAACTCGTCGCCGCGGGCTTTCCCTGCCAGGACCTCTCGCAGGCCGGACGCACCGCGGGCATCACCGGTAAACGCTCCGGCCTTGTCGACGAGGTGTTCCGGCTGGTGCGCCGCAGGCGCGGGCCGCGCTGGCTGCTGATCGAAAACGTGCCGTTCATGTTGCAGCTCGGTCGTGGCGCGGCGATGCGGCACATCACCGCGGCGCTCGAGGAGCTCGGATACACCTGGGCCTATCGGGTGGTGGACGCGCGCGCATTCGGGCTGCCGCAGCGTCGGCAGCGGGTGCTGATGCTCGCCTCCCGCACCGAGGACCCGCGCCAGGTTCTTTTCGGCGACGACGCGGGCGAGCGGACCGTCGGCGATCCCGAACGAGATCCGTGCGGCTTCTACTGGACCGAAGGCGTGCGCGGACTCGGCTGGGCGGTGAACGCGATCCCCACCATCAAGGGCGGCTCCGCGCTCGGCATCGCAAGCCCGCCCGCGGTGCGGCTGCCGTCCGGGGAGGTGGTCACGCCGGGCATCGTCGACGGAGAACGCTTGCAGGGCTTCGATTCCGACTGGACCGCGCCCGCAACCGATGCGCCGGGTATTCGGCAGGGGCATCGCTGGAAGCTGGTCGGCAATGCCGTGAATGTCCGGATGGCGGAGTGGGTCGGCGCGCGCCTCGCCGATCCGCTCGGTGCGATTCCCGACGATCAGCCGCTGGCACCCGGCCAGCCGTGGCCGACCGCCGCGTGGGGTCGCTGCGGTGTTGCCCACCGGGTGCCGGTGTCGACCTGGCCGGTGCACGAGCCGTATGAGGATCTCGGCAATTTCCTCACCGATTCCCGGCTGCTTTCCGCGCGCGCGACCGCCGGATTTCTGCGCAGAACCGGTATGGGCAGTCTGCGATTTCCGCCCGGCTTCCTGGCCGATATGGAAAGCCATCTCGATCGAATGGGCGGCTGGGCGGCATGAGTGCGGGCGCTTCGGCACGGCGGCCGACGACCGACGCGGCGACGAGTGCGCGTATGGCGCGGCAGCGGCGCAGCGGAACCAAGCCGGAACTTGCTCTGCGCCGGGAACTGCACCGGAGGGGATTGCGGTATTTCGTCGATCGCGCGCCGCTACCAGGTCAGCGCCGCCGGGCCGATCTGGTGTTTCCCCGGCTGCGGGTGGCGGTTTACGTCGACGGATGCTTCTGGCATCGCTGTCCGCAGCACGCCACCGATCCCAAGAACAATGCGGAATGGTGGGCACAGAAGCTGCTCGGCAATGTGGAGAGGGACCGCGCCACCGATTCGGCGCTGGCCGCGGCCGGCTGGCAAGTGATTCGGGTGTGGGAACACGAAGACGCCGTGACGGCGGCGAATCGGGTGCAGACCGTTATCGAAGCCGGCCGCTGAATGACCGCTGGCGCACCCGGACCAAGGTGCGCGGAGCATGCGCGGCCAGATAGGCCGACACCGCCATGGCAGACATCACAGCGATCCCGCCCAGGGCTGTCGCGAAAGCAATCATGGGAACTCCTTCGATGTTGTCTCCCCCACAGGGTGTCCGATAGACCTGACAGGATCCTGTGCGCGGGTTGGGAATGCTGTACGAGCCATGTTGGTTAGGACACACTGACCGATCGGTGATCACCGGACCGGCAATAGGCGGGACAATGGGTCGGGTGAGTGGTAGCCGGAAGATCGCCGAACGGCACGTACGCGCGGCCTCCTGGTTCATCGCAGCGGCCATCGCGATCGCTGGACTCTGCTATTCGTCGTGGCTGCTGGAATTCTTCCTGCACATCGACGTCGACCCGGTGAATTCTTTCCTCAGCGAACTGGACGCCGAGGGCCGGCCCCACCGGGAGGTATTCGCGATGGCCGACAAGATCGTCGGCGCATTGCTGATCCCCGCGGCCATTGCCGGGCTACTGCTGTTTCCCCGGCGCAGGTTCACCACCGCCGGCTGGGTGGCGCTGTTGTGTTTCGGCGCCGCGACCATCGGCGATGTACTGCTGCCGCTGCGCGACTGCACCCCGCAGGACAATGCCGCGTGCGGCGGAGGCGGCAGCGAACTTTTCCCGCAGCTGCATCAGCCGCACGCGCTGACGAGCACCATCGCGGTGACCGCTATCGCGGTCGCCGCCTTCGCCTTCAGCCTCGCGGCGTTCCGATACCACCGCTGGCGGATCCTGCGCGAGGCCGGTCTGGTTGTGCTGGTGATCGGGTCGGCGGCGACCGTGTGGATGCTGGTCGCCGACAACCTGACCGGCAATTACGCGCTCGGCATTGCCCAGCGGATCCAGGTCGGATCGATGTCGCTGTGGCTGATCACGCTGGCCGCCGCGGTGATTCTGGAGGGTCGGGAATGGACCGACCCGGATAGTTAGCCGACCTGTAGGCGCACCGTGTGGCTGTCGAGCTTCGCGGGCAGCTTGCCGGTGTCCACGAGCAGGATCTCGCCGGTGTCCTGGACACCGTCCGGCAGGGTCTTGGGCTTCAGCGCGAACGGCGGCTGCTCGCCTTTGCTGCCTGCCAAGCCGAAGTCGCTGTCGTTGGCGATGTAGATCGTCTTGCCGCCGTCCAGGGTCGCGATGCCCTCGATTTTGTCGTGCCCGTAGAACTTGCCGTCGGCATTGAGCCCGGTGACCAGTGCCGTGAGATCCAGGTTCTCGGTCTTGGCGACCGGCTTGACGCCCGCCCGGCTCAGTGCCGCACTGCCCTCGGCGGTCGGCACCGTACCGACCAGGGTCTCCAGCGCCTTGCCGTCGATCAGCAGGCCGCCGCGTTCTGGATCGTATTGCGCGCCGGGCACCTTCGACTGCGGGCCGACATCGGTGGCGCCGGAGATGTCGATGGTCCACAGCTTCTTGTTCGATGTGGGCGGCAGCTCGCCGTCGCGTTCGTCGACCAGGAAGGTGGTCGGGCTCAGCGCGGTGATCTCCGAGACCGCGACCTTCGTCTGCTTCGGGTTCTCCAGCGGGTAGACGAATTCGCGCAGCGCTTTGGTTTTCAGGTCGACAGTGACGATGCGGGTCATCGGCACCTCCTTGGCCGAGCCGTCCAGCCCGGGGGTTTTCAGGCCGCTCTGCACGATACCGACGAGAGTGCCGCCGTCCGGGGTGCTGGTCAGACCCTCCATGCCCTGATTAGGGGTGCGCAGCGCAATCTCCTTCGGCAGTCCGGCGCCGGGAGCGAGCCGCTCGATCTCGGCGCCCTCGGCATCGAAATGCACCAGGAACGGGCCGTATTCGTCGGAAACCCAGAAGCTGCCGTCGGGTAGCGCGACCAGACCCTCCGGATCGAGCCCGTGATCGGTGGGCGGCAACACGGTGCCCGCGAGGTCGCGGATGGTTTCACCGGTACTCGCCGCAACATCGACCTGGCCGTTGAACGGGGTGCCGTTCGCGGTGTGCAGATCGATCGAGGACCGCAGCGTGGCGCGGTTGCCGACCAGCTTGAACCGGCCGATCTTGGGAACGAATCCCGGTGTCGGCGAAAGCTTCTCGTTCTTGCCGGGACCGTCGACATTCGGACCGCGGTCGGTGAGGCCGTAGAACTCGTCCTTCGATCCTGGCACCGGCGTCCATGCCGAGCCGAAACCGCTGGCCTGCACGGTGGCACCGCCCATCTCGCCGAGCGGCGGCAGGTCGGTGGTGTACAAACGGACCGCATCGGTTGTGGTGACGCCGAATTCGTCGGCGCCGGTGTAGCCGGGCTTCGGCTGGTAGACGAGCGCACCGTTGGTGCGCCTGCTGAGCGAGCCGTGTTGCGGATCGGCGAAGGCGACGGCGGCACTGCCACCCGTCGCGCCGAGCAGATCATCCAGGGAGATCACCAGCGGCTGGTCCGCGGCCACGGTGAAGTTCACCTTGGGGTCCGAAGCCGAACAGCCTGCGGCGAGCACGCCGACGCACAGAACGGCGACTGCGGCGATGCGAGGACGAGAATGAGCGTTCACGCCTGTCTGCCTACCTTGTCGATCCGACGTTGGAAAGAAGTCCGAGTGACGAGTCGATGCCATGCTGTCGTCATGACTGCTCGTGTGAATATCGCCTCGGCCTCCGAGTTCGAAGACATCGTCGGCTACTCCCGCGCCGTCCGGCTCGGCAACGTGATCGCGGTCAGCGGCACCACCGCCGCACTCCCCGGCGGGGGGGCGGTCGGCGGCGCCGATATCGGCGAGCAGACCAGGGAAGTCCTGCGCCGCATCGCCTCCGCGCTCACCGACGCCGGCGCGAGCCTCGACGATGTGATCCGCACGCGCATCTTCGTCACCGATATCTCCCGCTGGCCGGAGATCGCCAAGGCGCACGCGGAGGTCTTCGGCGACATCCGGCCGGCCGCTTCCATGTACGAGATCAAGGCACTGATCACCCCGGCACTGCTGGTCGAGATCGAGGCCGACGCGGTCGTCGGCGAATAGTCACCGTGATAGCCCCGGGACTCCGCGGTTTACGGGGCGGGGCCGGGCCGGGATCGCTAGGGTCGGCATCGTGACAAGCGATGCTCCGGAGACCACCGTCCAGCTCGACACTGTCGCCGAGGCGACGACCCGCTTCCTCGACACCGCACGCCGTCTCGGCGATAGCGATGTCACCGGTCCTTCGCTGCTGCCCGGCTGGACCCGCGGACACGTACTCGCCCACCTGGCCCGCAATGCCGACAGCCTGGTCAACCTGCTGATCTGGGCCCGCACCGGCAACGAGACGCCCCAGTACGCAAGCAGGCAAATCCGCGATGCCGATATCGAGGCAGGCGCCCCACGCCCGTTGGCCGATCAGCTCGCCGACAACGAGGCGGCCGCCACCCGCTGGCTCACCCTCGCCATGGCGGCGCCGCCGGAGGCGTGGGAGGCCATCGTCCGCACCAGGCAGGGCAGGCCGATCCCCGCTACCGAGGTGATCTGGATGCGGCTACAGGAGGTCGAAATCCACCACGTCGACCTGGCTGCCGGTTACCAACCCGCCGACTGGCCAACCGATTTCGTGACCCGCCTACTTCCCCGAGCCGCCGCCGACCTCACCAAAGCCGCCGCATCGGACCCCGGCACCACCGCATTCGCCATCCACGCCATCGACACCGACTTCACCGCGACCATCGGCGCCGAGGCACCGTCGCACACCGTCAGCGGCCCCGCCACGTCCCTCTTGGCTTGGCTGATCGGCCGGTCCACCGGCGCCGACCTGACCGGCGACCTCCCGGCTCTCCCCGCCTGGAAGTGAAGTGACACAACGCAACAGCGAAGCCACGAGTTCTGGTCGGATGATTCCCGTCAGCACAGCCGCGAGAATCGGGGTGCTGCTCGAACCTGTGTCTCATCGAGTGTCTCGCCACGATCGAGACGTGACCGACTGCATCGAGGAGCTCCCGTCTGGAAGTGACGGAACGACTGAGCCACCACTGCGTGGATTCTCTCGACACGCGACTTTGCTGGAATAGGCCACCTCGTGCGGGATGCGGGCGAGGATGGGGACGGTACATGTCAGCGCACTTCAACGAAGGAGCGTCCTATGACAGTGATCACGCAAGCTCCGCCGAACGGTACGCCCACCTGGGTGGACCTGGGTATTCCCGATCACCGGCGCGCGATGGAGTTCTACGGCGCGGTGTTCGGGTGGGAATTCGGAGAGGAGGGGCCGCCGGAAACCGGCAACTACACGATGTGCCTGGTGCAGGGCAAGCCCGTGGCCGCACTGATGAAAAACTCCGACCCCGACGCCACCGACTTCTGGTGGAATATGTACTTCGCCACCGACGACTGCGACGGCGCGGCCAAACGCATCACCGATGCGGGTGGCCAGATCCCGATGGCGCCGATGGACGTCATGGAGCAGGGTCGGATGGCCATCGCTATCGATCCGGCCGGCGGCCAGTTCGGCCTGTGGGAAGCGCGCGTGCACATCGGTGCACAGGTCGTCAACGAGCCGGGCTCGATGGTCTGGAATGAACTCGTCACCGCCAAGGCGGACGCGGCGCGCGACTTCTACACAGCCGTCTTCGACTTCACGCTGGAACCGATGGCAGGCTTCGACTACACGGTGCTGCATCGCCCCGACCAACGGCCCATCGGCGGCATCCAGGGCGAGCCGTCCGCGCCCAAATCCGCCTGGCTGACCTACTTCGACGTCGCCGACGCCGACGTGACTCTGCAACGCGCCACCGCCGCGGGCGCCACCGTGACGCTGCCCGCACAGGACACGCCATTCGGCCGCATGGCCGGACTGCGTGACCCGTTCGGCGCGGAGTTCCGCATCATCGAGTCGGCCCAGCAGTCCTGAGCCACGGCCGAAAAGAAACAGCCACCCCGTCTGAGGTGGCTGTTTCTCTGTGCGCCTGAAGGATTCGAGCACGGTCCTTGCGGGCCAACCAGTAGGTTCCACAGAACCCGATGGTCCGCAGTTATCGATGAGTGGGAACCTGCTCGTCATCGACCAACCGGAGCCGGCGGGCAAGGTCCGAGACAAACACCCCTTCTGGATCCGCGGCGTCGCGCACCCGCCGCCATTCCTCGAGCCGTGGATACATCGCTCGAATCATTTCCGGCGTGGTGCGTGACTCCTTGGCGAAGTAGAGACGGCCACCAGCGTCCAGCACCTGGCGATCGAGTTCGGCGCAGAACTCGTTCAGCCCGGCCTTCAGCGGGAAATCCAGGCTCAGCATGAACCCCGGGTGCGGCCACGACAGCGGGGCGCGACTGCTCGGCCCCATGCGCTTGAAGACGTTGAGGAACGACCGATGCCCAGAATTAGCGATGGCCCGCACCGCCTCGGCCAGTTGGTCTTCGGCGCCGTAAGGCATCGAGAACTGATACTGCAGGAACCCACGCCGACCGTAGCCACGGTTCCACTCCCCGAGCAGGTCCAGTGGATGAAGGAACTGAGTGATGTTCTGGATCAGGCCCCGGCCCTGCTTCGCGAAGGTGCGGTAGGTGATCGCGCCGCCGATCCGGGTAGTCAGGTTGTTGACCATGCCGTTGGGGAAGACATCGGGGACCGTAAACAACTGCGGCGCATTGAAATGCAGCGGATTGCGGCGAAGTCTGGCCGGTAGCTGATCGACTGTGGCCAGGTTGCCGCGGCTGAACCCCGCACGACCCAGTTTCGCGCCGGTGCTGATCGTGTCGGGCACCGCCACCGAATACTCGTAGCCGTCGTCGGAACCGCCGGTCAGTAACTCCATCGTCTCGTCGAGGTTGTTGGTGCGGTCGCTATCAACGAAGAAGTACGCGGTTTCGGTGTGCTTCATCCTGATTCGGGCTCGCACGACGATACCCGTGAGGCCCATCCCGCCCACTGTCGCCCAGAACAGATCCGCGTCAACGCCGTCGGGGTCCAGCGTCCGTACCGACCCATTGGCGGTCAGCAGGTCCATCGACAGCACATGGTTGCCGAAACTGCCCTGGGAGTGGTGATTCTTGCCATGGATATCGGAGGCGATCGCGCCGCCGACGGTGACCTGCCGAGTGCCCGGAAGCACCGGGACCCAGAGACCGTGCGGCAGAGCGGCCCGCATCAACGTGTCGAGGCTGACGCCGGCATCGACATCAACAACACCGCCATCCGGATCGATCGTGTGGATGCGATCGAACGCGGTCATGTCGACGACAAGACCACCACCGTTCTGCGCCGGGTCTCCATAGCTGCGCCCGAGCCCGCGGGCGATGACACCGCGCGGTCCCGCCTCTCGGATGGCCTTGGCGACCGTGTCGATGTCAGGAGTGGAAAGCACCTGCGCGACAGTCGGTGCGGTGCGGCTCCAGCCAGCCAGTGGACGCTGATCGATCACCGATCCCCCATTCGTGAAATGCACGTCCGCCACCGTAGCGGCTGAATCACATCCTCGACACCGACGCACTTCTCCGCCGCTGCTTGTGCGTTGGATTACCGAGGTACCGAGCGCGCCGACCGGGTGAGTGACGCAGGTTTGCCGATCTAGTGACGCCGCCGTGCCGAGAACGGTTCGAGGGCGGTTCGACGGCATAGGCTCGAGGTGTAGCAGTCAATCCGCCTCGGCTCGAGGCATTTTCGCGGGACCATGGAACGCGACCGAGTAGGCCGCGACAGGAGAGGGGCACAGGATGGAAACCGGCACAGTGTGGCGCTGGAAACCGCGTAACGGTACCGGCGTGATCAAGCTCGATGACGCCGACAGCACGCTCGTTTGGTTCCACCTGTCGGACGCTCGCGGGGACCTCGACATCACCACGATCGCCGAGGGGCTACCGGTCGATGTCGATGTCGAACCGATCCCGCAGGGGGAATACACATGTCGCGCAAAGTCGGTACACCCAAGAGACTGATACTCACCGCCCTGGCCGCCGCCGCAGGCATCCTCGCTGCGGCCACAGGCCCGGCAAACGCCATTCCTGGCTATGCCGACTTCACACCCGGCAAACAGGACTACCGGTACGACGGTGACCACGGCACGTTCACCGGAAGCGCGGTCTACGCGAGTCAGCAACCAGAGGGTGGCAACCGGCTCATCTGGTCGTTGCAGCTCTCGCCGTACGTGCAAGGGCTCATCGTCGGCAACACGATGGCGTGCGGCGCCTATGTCGAGGGCAAGTCCGGATACTCGGACAACCACAGTGCCATCCCGGCAGACTATCGGTGGCATTCGATGGTCCCGGATCTTCAGCTCGACAAGCAGTACAAACTTGTCATGAGCTGCGCGTTCACCGCACAGAACGGGTATACGACCGCACCTGGTCACGCCGACTTTCAGAGGGTATTCACACTGAAGTCCGCCTGACCTTCGGACGCAGTGCCCGCCCACTCGCCCACCCGTGTTGTATTCCTGTGCGTTGGCGCCCGCTCCGACCGGAGAAAGACGGGCATCGGCATCGACCTAATCGATGAGGTGCAACCGGACGCGGTAACCGGGATGGATGCCCTGTTCGAGTGACATTGTCGTCGAACGGTGTCGTCAAAGATGCAAGAAGGCCCCTCCCGGTATCCCGGAAGGGGCCTTCTACCTGTGTGCGCCCGAAGGGATTCGAACCCCTAACCTTCTGATCCGTAGTCAGATGCTCTATCCGTTGAGCTACGGGCGCATGCGGTGTTCAGTTGTTACCCGGCGAACCGGGGTTGTGGCGGAGGCGAGAGGATTTGAACCTCCGGTCCCCGTGAAGGGACAACTCATTAGCAGTGAGTCCCATTCGGCCGCTCTGGCACGCCTCCTGGAGCCTTCTCTTCGAGGGCACCGGTCCTTTCGAACCGCCGAGCATGAAGGTTACAGCAGCTATTGTCCAGATCGCAAAACGCCTGGTTATCACCGTAGATTGCTGTCGAACCAGTCGAAAATCCTGGTTTGCGAGTCGATGAAATCGCGGTCGTCGTCGAGGCCGGGACGATCGGCGCGGTGCGCCAGGCCGGGGTAGCTGATGACGAGGCTGGCCACCGCGGCGCGGGCGGCCGCGTCGCGCAGTTTGTCGACGTCGACGGGCGGGGTGGCGGGGTCGTCGCAACCGTAGAGGCCGAGCCAGGGAGCCTGCAGATTCGGGGCGGCGTTCAGGAGGGCGTCGGCCCGGTCGGTCAGCGGCTCGACGATGCCGGGCGCCGCGACGCTCACCGCGGCGCCGATCGGTCGGTTGGTGGCCACAAGGAAGGCGGCGGTGCCCGCGTGGTCGAAGCCGAGCACGCCGATGCAGTCGGGGAACACACCACGGCGGGTCAGCCAGTCGAAGCAGGCGTCGAAATCCTCGAACAGCTCGTCGCCGAAGATCTCGGCGGCCGGTTCACCGTCGGCCCGGTGGAAAAGGTTCGGCGCGACCACCGTCCAGCCCTCGGTCGCCAGCGCGGCCATGAGCTCCAGCAACGACCCGGTGAACTCACGGGACTCGTGTAGCACCACGATCCCGCCGCGGGCATGGCCCTCCGGCTCGGTCACGGTGATCGGCACCTGTTTCTCGGCCGCTTGTTGCCGGTTGTCCACCGACAATTCCGCGTCTGGATCGAAAATCATGTCGTCGCCACGGCGCAGCGGCGCAATATCGTCATAAGTGCCCGACATGGAACCAGCGTAGGGCGACATGCTGATATTCGCGAGAAATTGCACGTGAGCGGCCCTACCCCACAGATTTTCTGGTGCCCGGCATAGGCTTGGAGCGTGAGCGCGAAGATCCGGCCGGACCTCGATTCCATTCCGGCGTACGTCCCTGGCCGCAACCATCCCGGCGCAGTCAAGCTGGCCAGCAACGAAACGACCTTCGGTCCGCTGCCCGCCGCGGCGAAGGCGATCGCGGAGGCCGCCGAATTGGCCAACCGGTATCCGGACAATCAGGCCACGGAGCTGCGTGCGGCGCTTGCGGACTTCCTCGGCGTCACCACATCGAATGTCGCCGTCGGCTGCGGCAGCGTCGCACTGTGTCAGGAACTCGTGCAGATCACCTGCTCCGCGCCGACCGACGAGGTGCTGTTTGCCTGGCGCTCGTTCGAGGCGTACCCGATCGTCACCCAGGTCGGTAACGCGACCGCGGTGCAGGTGCCGCTCACCCCGGAGCTGGTGCACGATCTGGACGCCATGGCGGCCGCGGTCACCGAACGCACCAAGTTGATCTTCGTGTGCAATCCGAACAACCCGACGGGCACCGCGATCGATAAGGATCGGCTGCAGCGCTTCCTCGACGCGATCCCGAAGCGGGTGCTGATCGTGCTGGACGAGGCCTATTACGAGTACCTGCGGCTGACACCGCAGGTCCGCCCCGACGGCGTCGAGCTCGGCCGCACCCGGCCCAATGTCGTTGTGCTGCGTACCTTCTCCAAGGCCTACGGCCTGGCCGGCCTGCGGGCGGGCTACGCCATCGGTGATCCAGCGGTGATCGCCGCGCTGTTGAAGGTGCATATCCCGTTCAGCGTGAACCGGGTCGCACAGGCTGCCGCGATCGCCTCGCTGGAGGCACGGCACGAACTGCTGGACCGGACCGACACTCTCGTCGCCGAACGCGAGCGAATCCGCGACGCGTTGCTCGCGGCCGGTTACTCGGTGCCGCCGAGCGAGTCGAACTTCGTGTGGCTTCCGCTCGGTGCGCGCAGCGTCGAGTTCGGCGAGGCGAGCGCGGAGGCCGGCGTGCTGGTGCGCCCCTACGGCGCCGACGGTGTCCGGGTGACCATCGGCGACCCCCACGAAAACGATCAGTTCCTGCGCTTCGCCACCGATCCGAGCGTTGCGGCCGAGTTCGGCGTTGCGACACAGTTCGGCTGAGCGCCCGCCGTTGGGCTGAGCGCCCGCGGTTGGGCTAGGCGACGCCGAGGGCCCGCGACACCGTCGGCCACGACCGGGCGAGTTCATCACGCCAGTACGGCCACGAGTGGGTTCCGGTCAGCCGGAAGTGCGAGGTCACCGGGATGCCGAGCGCGGCGAATCGCTCGGCGAGCCGCTGCGTGCACAGATTCGTGGCGGCCTCCAGCGGACCACCGAATCCGATGGTGCTGACTATCTCGGGGTTGTCCGGCGTGTCGTACTCGCCGGGCAGGCCGCTGCCCACCGAGAGGTAGATCGCCTTGCCGCGCAAGGCTTCCGCGTTCAGCATGACGTCGTGGGCGAGCCATGCGGGATCATTCTGCTTGCCGAACATATTGTCGGGCTGACCACGGTAGGTGGCCACGATCGCGCGGGCCTGCGTCTGCCCGAAGTCGGTTCCCATGGAGAAACAGCCGCTGTGCCCAGCCACTGCCACGTATAGCTGCGGCTGCCGGAAGGCGAGCATCATCGCGGCCTCGGCGCCCATCGAGACGCCCATGACCGCATTGCGCCCATTGCCCTCGAATTTCGCGTCGATCAGCGGCGGCAGCTCCTTGGTGAGGAACGTTTCCCACCTATTGGTGCCGAGCACCGGATCCGGCTGCTGCCAGTCGGTGTAGAAGCTGGCCGGGCCGCCCACCGTCAGCACCACATTGACGTCTTTGTCTTCGAAGAATTCCTCCGCGTGCCCCTGTTCGGTCCAGTTGTTGCTGGTCGGGTTCGCAGCGCGGCCGTCGAGCATGTAGACCGTCGGGCGCGCATGGTTGCGCTCACGCGGCAGCAGCACGTGCACCTCGACGTCGCGGCTCATGGCGGGCGAGTCCACGAACACCCGCAACCAGCGATCGTTGATCGGTTCGATGTGGTCGATGGCCGCCCGACGCGCGGGCGTGGTTGTCGGCTCGGCCGGGGCGGGCCCGTCCGCGGATCCGGTGCTGGGCCGCGGCAGATCGCCGGGCGCCGCGGATCCCGAGGACGCACCGATCGCCACCGCACCCGTTATCAGTGCAACACTCACCATGGCGCTGGAGACCCAACGCCGCACCCTGGGCCGAGACAGCATGATCGCCATCCTGCCAGAGATGTAAAGTGGCCGCCGCCGCCATATCAGCGCCGAATCCGGCGGGATCTGCGCCACCTTACAATTCTCGGTCGGCGGCCAGGCTGTGCTGCCAGCGCCGTTCCACCCCGGCGACGCGCCACCCGCCACCGCGACCGCCCAGGTCACTACGAAAAGACCGACGACGATGTAGCCGAGATCACCCGAATCCAGGTTTCACCCAGAACTAGAAACCGACCGGGTGGACTTTCCGGCTGCTGTTGTCTGCCACCAGCTTTCGGGTGGGTGTTGTCGATCGCGGCGAGGTGAGCCGAACCGATCGATCGGACTGCGACACGCCGGATCAGGACAGCACGCCGCAGCCGAGCAGCCAAAACCGTGAATCCAGGCACACGACCAGCACACCGGTCGTACGCTGCTGCACGGGCCTTTTCAGCCGTCGATTGGGACGAGCATGATCGCGGATAGCAAACACCGGCAGCAAGGTCATGCTGCTATGTGCGCCCGCGGCAAACCACTAGCTCGCCCCACACCCTCGGTAGGCCGGCACGCCCGCCACGCGACCACCGCAATCCGCGAGTTATCCCGAGGTCCACCGGATGTCATCGGGATCGACTGCGCCTAGGTGCGCGAATTCTCTGCTCGAAAGATGTCCGTCTGTTTGGCCGCAGTACCTGATGCCCGACCGGAGAAAACTGTGAATCAAGTGTTTCCCGTAGCGTCGCTCCACAAACAGCTCGAAACCGCTACCGACACCGAGTCTTTCAGCCTCGAGCTGCGGCGGCGCATGCATGAATGCGACGAATTCTTCCGCCGGCCCGAACTGGCCCACCTATCGACGCACCGTCGTCGCAGTGCGCTGGAGCAACTAGAGCAGACCGGCAGTTACCAGCAGACATCCGAGGAAATCCTGATCGGGGCCAAACTCGCGTGGCGCAACCACGCCCGCTGTGTCGGTCGGAAACACTGGCGGTCGCTGAAGCTGCTCGATGCGCGGCGAGTGCGCTCGGCCCGGGAGCTCGCAGAGGTCTGCTGGCAGCATTTGCACATGGCCACCAATGGCGGCGCGATCCAGTCGATGATCACCGTCGGCCCGCCGCGCCAGGCCGACGGACGCGAATTCCGCATCGTCAGTCCACAATTGATCCGGTATGCGGGATATCGCAATGGCGACGGCTCCGTCACCGGCGATGCGGCCAATATCGCGATCACCGAGTTCGCGACGAAGCTCGGTTGGTGCGGCGCGCGAACACCTTTCGACATTCTGCCGGTGCTCATCAGCACGCCCGACGAGCCGATCCGCTGGTTCGACGTGCCACCCGAGCTGGCACGGGAGGTCGAGCTCGAACACCCCGACTTCGACTGGTTCGCCGGCCTCGGCCTGAAATGGCATGCGGTGCCCGCAGTTTCGAATATGAACCTGGAAATCGGCGGCATCACCTACCCGTTCGCCCCGTTCAACGGCTGGTACATGGGCGCGGAAATCGGTGCGCGCAACCTCACCGACACCAACCGCTACAACATGCTCCCGCTGATCGGCGAGATGATGGGTCTGGACACCCGCCACGAACGCACCCTGTGGCGCGACCAAGCCCTCGTCGAACTGAACCGGGCAGTGCTACACAGCTTCCGCAGATCCGGCGTCTATATCGTCGACCACCACACTGTGGCCAAACAGTTCTGCGACCACGTCAAGCGTGAAGAGGCCGCGGGCCGCGCCTGTCCAACCGACTGGACCTGGGTCAACCCCCCGATCTCCGCAGGCCTGACCCCCACCTTCCATCGGTATTACGACCCGCCGGACCTCGACATCCGCCCGAATTTCGTCCAACGTAGCTGACCGCGAAGGACGAATGGCCAACTATGGCGGAGACGGAGGGATTTGAACCCCCGGTCGCTCTCGCGACGCTCGCTTTCAAGGCGAGTGCATTCGGCCGCTCTGCCACGTCTCCAGGGTCACGATCGTAGCCGACGGGTCAGCCGGCACGCTCTCCGATCACCCGGTCGATGCACGCGAAGGCCTCGCCGATCGCTTCCAGTTGGGCGGGTGTCAGCAGGCCGACGAAGTCGCGGCGAACGGCGTCGACGTGTCCGGGGGCCGCCGCCTCCAGTCTGCGCATGCCCTCCTCGGTGAGTTCGGCCAGCACACCGCGGCCGTCCTCGAGGCAGGTATTGCGGCGCACCATGCGCTGGTCTTCCATGCGCCGGATCTGATGGGTCAGCCTGCTCCGGGACGAGAGCACGCCGTCGGCGAGCTCGCTCATGCGCAGCGATCGACCGGGCGCCTCCGACAGCAGAACCAGGATCCGGTATTCGGCAAGGCTGAGGTCACTGTCGCGTTGCAGCTGTCGATTCAGCGCTGCCATCAGGCGCTGGTGGCCGTCCATATAGGCCCGCCATGCGCGCGCCTGCTCCGGGTCGAGCCAATTCGGCTCCGCAGGCACGCGAGGGCTGGGTTCGGGATGCACGTTCTCTATTCTAAGCGCGTCTGATCTGGGACAATCCAGGCCGCGTTGAGCTCAGCGCGCGGTCGCGACGAGCGATCGGTCCAACGCGCCCGGACTCGCGCACCCGGAAAGGCCGAGCGCGGAGTCGAAATCGGCCAACAGCACCCGTAGCGCGTGGCGCACACCCGCCCGCCCGGCGATGCCGAGACCGTAGGCCCACGGCCTGCCGTACAGCACCGCCTTCGCGCCGAGCGCCAGCGCGATCAGCAGGTCCGAGCCGGTGCGCACGCCGGAATCGAAAAGCACGTCGGCGCGGTCGCCGATGGTGGCGACGACGGCGGGCAGCGCGTCCAGCGCTGCGATCGAGCCGTCCACCTGGCGGCCGCCGTGATTGCTCACCACTACCGCGTCGGCGCCCGCGTCGACCACCTGGCGGGCATCCTCAGGGTGCAAGATGCCCTTCACCGCGATCGGCAGATCGGTCCATTCGCGCAGCCGGGCGAGGTCGGCTGGGCGCAGGGTGTGGTTGCCGAACACGGCGGCCCAGGTGAGGACGGCCGCCCGCATCGCGTCCTCGCTGTCTTCCGGCGGCGTCGGCAATTTCGCGCGGAAGACCGGATCGGACAGGTAGTTGGCAATGCCCTTGCCGTGCAGGAACGGCAGATGCGCAACCTCCAGATCGCGTGGCCGCCAGCCGAGACTCGGGGTGTCGACGGTGACGATGATCGCCTTGGCCCCCGCGCGCTCGGCGCGGGCGACGAACGAGCGCGCGAGCTCGTCATCGCTGGGCCAATACAGCTGATACCACCACTCGCCCGCCGCCGCGCCGACCTCCTCGATGGTCGAGGAGGCCGCCGTCGACAGCACCGTGCCGAGGCCGAGTTCCTTGGTGACCTCGCCGACGACCACCTCACCGCGCTCGTGCAGCAGTTCGAGCACCCCCACGGGCGCGGTGAGCACCGGCGCGGCCAATCGGGTGCCGAGCACCTCCACCGACAGATCGCGCGCTCCCGGCCCTGAGGTGCCGCGCAGCATCCGTGGCACGATCCGGTGCCGATCGAACGCGCTGCGGTTGGCCGCGGCGGTCCGTTCCGACGACGCGCTGCCCGCCACATACGCGAAGGCGGCCGGGTCGAGCAGCTGCTGTGCCCGCTGCTCCAATCCCGCGGCCGTCATCGGCAATTCGGGCACCGAACCACCGAGTCCGCCCAGGTAGATCTCATTCTGGAAGTCGACGAAGCCGCTCACGGGTGGGACGGTAGTCCGTTCGATCCGTTCGCGCAGGATGCTCGTCGGATTGGGTGCGCCGAGCATGCGGCGCGGTGTCACAACTGCCGAGTCGACGGCTCGAATAGGCCGTCGGGCGCACGGTCCGACGGCGCACCCGGCAGGATGGGTCGGGTGCGTGCAATCAACCTGAACGGTTTCGGCGGGCCCGAGGTGATGGAGTGGACGCCAACTCCCGACCCGGCGCCGGGGCACGGTGAGGTGCTGATCGAGGTGGCCGCGGCCGGTGTCAATCGCGCGGATCTGTTACAACGCCAGGGTTTCTATCCGCCACCGCCCGGGGCGAGCGAGATCGTCGGTTTGGAAGTCTCCGGTGTGATCGCGGAGCTCGGCGACGGTGTGCACGACTGGCAGGTCGGCGATCGCGTGTGCGCGCTGCTGTCCGGCGGCGGTTACGCCGAACGGGTCGTGGTGGCGGCGACGCAGGTGCTTGCGGTGCCCGACGGACTGGATCTCGGTGCGGCGGCCGGATTGCCGGAGGTAGCCGCGACGGTGTGGTCGAACCTCGTCACGACGGCGGGCCTGCACGCGGGCCAGCTGGTGCTCATCCACGGCGGTGGCAGTGGAATCGGCACCCACGCCATCCAGCTGGCGGTGACCCGAGGGGCGCGGGTCGCGGTGACCGCGGGGTCGCAGCAGAAGCTGGAGCGCTGCAAGGAGCTCGGTGCGAGCGTGCTGATCAACTATCGCGACGACGACTTCGTCGCGCGGATCCGCGCCGAGGCGTCCGGCGCGGACGGCCCCGGCGCCGACATCATCCTCGACAACATGGGCGCCGCCTACCTGCCGCGCAATGTAGAGGCACTCGCCCAGCACGGCCACCTGGTCGTCATCGGTATGCAGGGCGGCGTCAGCGGCGAACTGAATCTCGCTGCGCTGCTCGGCAAATGGGGCAGCATCCACGCGAACAACGTGCGCAACAGACCCGCCACCGGCAACCACAGCAAGGCCACGATCATCGCCGACCTGAACCGCCAGGTCTGGCCGCTGATCGCCGACGGCACCATTGTGCCGGTCATCCATGCGGAGATCCCGATCGAGGACGCCCCCGAGGCCCACCGGATGCTCGATTCCGGCGAGACCTTCGGAAAAGTGATCCTGCGCGTCCGCGAGATCTGACCACCGTGCCGCAGTCCGGCCGGGTCGGCCGGATCGGCGACCCGTCGGGTAGCGACGCCGACGGAGTCTGTCGGACTCAGCGGCTCACCGCGGTCTCCTGTTCGACACGAGACAGCTTCGCAGGATTGCGCACGGCGTAGAGCCCGGTGATGAGGCCCTCGTCGATGCGCACCGCCACGACGGTGTCGATCTCGCCGTTGAGCCGGAGAATCAGCGCCGGGTTGCCATTGACCTGCGCCGGCTGCAGCGACGCCGTGGCAGCGATCCTGCCCAGCACGGCGGCCACGCTGCCTGCCCCCACGACGGGCGACAACGCGGCCTGCACGACGCCGCCACCATCACCCAGCAGGACGACGTCCGGCGCGAGCAGGTCGAGCAGGCTCTGCAGATCGCCTGTTTCGATCGCTCGTCGAAACGCTTCGAGTGCGTCTCGGGTCTCGGCCGGGGAGACAACCCCGCGCGGCCGGCGCGCGGCAACGTGCGCCCGCGCCCGGTGGGCGATCTGGCGGACCGCGGCCGACGTCTTGTCGACGGCTTCCGCGATCTCGTCGTACTCCAGATCGAACACCTCTCGCAGCACGAACACTGCCCGCTCGGTCGGCGCGAGCGTCTCCAGCACCAGCAGCATCGCCATCGAGACGCTGTCGGCCAACTCGACGTCCTCGGCCACGTCGGGCGCGGTCAGCAGCGGCTCGGGCAACCAGGGACCGACGTAGGACTCTTTGCGACGGCCGAGCGTACGCAGCCGGCTCAGCGCCTGGCGGGTGGTGATCCGAACCAGGTAGGCACGCTGCTCCCGCACCGCATCCAGATCGACGTCCGCCCATTTCATCCAGGTCTCCTGTAGGACGTCCTCCGCGTCGGCGGCCGAGCCGAGCATCTCGTAGGCGACGGTGAACAGCAGGTTGCGGTGGGTGACGAACGCCTCGGTGGCGGAGTCCATGCGCTCGCTCATCGGCGGCTCCTGTCTGTGCGCTCTCGACTGTGTCGGGCACAAGACGCCGGTACCCACCGTTTTGTGACACCCGCGATCGGTGGCCCACATCACATGGCCGCGCTGTCACGGGGATCGGGTCGTCGGCATCTTGTGTTCGTTCGGTACGCAACACCACCAGTGAGGACGAAATCATGGACGCCCGATTCAACATGCTCGACAACCCGACCGGCGCGAAGTTCGGCAAGCGGTTCGCCAACGCCAGCCTGGTGATCGAACAGTCGACGCTGCCGAAGGCCACGCAGGAGCTGGTGTCGCTGCGCGCCAGCCAGATCAACGGCTGCGGTTTCTGCGTCGACCTCCACACCAAGGAGGCCGCGGCCGCCGGTGAAACCGCAGTCCGGCTCAACCTGGTCGCCGTCTGGCGCAAGGCCAGCGTGTTCACCGAGGCCGAGCGGGCCGCGCTGGCGCTCGCCGAGGAGGGTACCCGGCTCGCCGACACCCAGCACGGCGTGTCCGACGAGACCTGGGCCCAGGTGCGCAAGCACTACGACGATGACCAGATCGCCGCGCTGGTCTGCCTGGTCGCCCAGATCAACGCGGCCAACCGGCTCGGCGTGATCGTGCGCAACCAAGGGGGTTCCTACCAGCCAGGCATGTTCGCCGGCATGGCGAACTGATCGGCAGACGAATCCCGGCCCGGCCCAGGATCATTCGATCCGGGCCGGGCATGTCCGGCGCGAGCGAGGTGCGACTTCGGTCGGCGGCGCCGGACCGCACCAGTGGCGCCGCGCTCACGTATGCGCAGGTTGTCGGGATGCGGCAGCCATTATGGTGCGCAACAACTTTCAGTACTTCTGGGAAGCAGAC
Source organism: Nocardia sp. NBC_00403 (assembly GCF_036046055.1). Taxonomy (NCBI): domain Bacteria; kingdom Bacillati; phylum Actinomycetota; class Actinomycetes; order Mycobacteriales; family Nocardiaceae; genus Nocardia; species Nocardia sp. NBC_00403. Next base: position 1,415,093 of record NZ_CP107939.1, on the reverse strand, counting down.
GTCGCAATAACCACGGGCGCGGGCGCCACTCGGTCCACCCCGGTCACTCCAGGGCGGCGAGCGCCCTGCCGAGTTGGTCGATCTCGAATTTGGTGGTGTACGGAGCGAGGCCGACAGTCACCGCACCACCTTCATCGTTGACACCGAGCGCGTCCAGCAGACGGCTGCCGCCGTGCACGCCGCTGAGGGTGCCGATCCGGTTGTCGGCCAGCTTGGCGGCGACCTTCTCGGCCTGCATACCGGCGAGAGTGAAGCTGACGGTCGGTATGCGGGTGGAGGCGCGGCCGATGACGGTCAGGTTGGGGATCTTGTCGAGCACGTCCATCAAGTGCTCGAAGAGGTGATCGTGGTAGTCCTGCAGCGAGGTGATCGACATCTCCAGGCGCTCGCGGCGGGTGCCGGTGGCCCGCTCGTCGAGCCCGGCGAGGAAGTCGATCGAGGTGGTGAGCCCGGCGAGCAGGGCGTACTGGTGGCCACCCACCTCGAGCCGCTCGGCGCCCTTCGCATACGGATTCAACGACATCGACGGGATCCGGTCCAGGAACGCGGGATCACGGAAGACCAGCGCGCCGATCTGCGGGCCACCCCAAGCCGGGGCGCTGAGCGCGACGACGTCGGCATTGAGTTCGTCGATATCGATGAGCGCGTACGGTGACGCACCGAAGGCGTCGGCAACGAGTAGACCGCCCACCTCGTGTACACGGTCCGCGGCGACCCGGACCGCGGGCGCGGACCCGACGATCGGTGATGCCGCAGTGAGCGCGACGAGCCGGGCGGTCGGCCCGATCAGTTCCTCGAACTGCCACGAAGGCATCTCGCAAGTCTCGATCTCGACCTCGGCCCAGCGCACATGTGCGCCGTAGCGGTTCGCGATCCGCAGCCACGGCGCGACATTGGCCTCGTCGTCCAAACGCGACAGCACAATCCCGGTGCCCAGCCCGAGGCGCGAACTCAGCGACTCCGCCAACCAGGCCAGCAGCACCGCCCGATCCGGTCCGAGCACCACACCTGCGGGATCGCCGCCGACCAGGTCCGCAACGGCCTCACGGGCCGCGTCCAAGATCGCGGCGCTGCGCACCGCGGCGCCATTGCGTCCGATATGCGAAAACGACGAGGTGCGGAAACCTGTTGAGACGGCACGAGATACCGAATCCGGGATCAGCATGCCCGCTTGCGGGTCGAGATGGATCCAGCCGTCGCCCAGGGACGGTATCAGGCCCCGAACCCTCGCGACGTCGTATGTCATGTTGGCCACTCTAAGGGCAGCGGGCGGGGCTGTGTAACCGCGTTCCCTCTCGAGGGGAAAGACACCGACAAGCACGAACGCAACGACCTGGGACTCAGCATGGCAACCGACTTTCAGCAAATCCGAACCACACGACCCGAACAGAATAGAACGCCGGCACACCGCCGCGGCACGGACTCCGGCGACCTCGACCGCCCGCCTTAGCGTGTTCGCGGCGAACGCGACATGATAGGGATCATGACGCAATCGGATGAGGCACCGGAATCCATCGTCGTGATCGGACCTGATGGCCGACCGCTGGCCGCCCCTGCGGAGGCCGGATCGGACTCGCCCTTCACCGCGCAGGTTGTCACCGACAGCGACAAGAAATCCGATGCGTCGGATGACAACGACGACACCGGCGAATCGCTCGCCGACATGGTCGAGCAGCCCGCGAAGGTCATGCGCATCGGCACCATGATCAAACAGCTGCTGGAAGAGGTGCGCGCCGCACCACTGGACGATGCGAGCCGCACCCGGCTGCGCGAGATCCACAAATCCTCGGTCCGCGAGCTGGAACAGGGCCTCGCCCCCGAACTGCGCGACGAGCTGGAGCGGCTCACGCTGCCGTTCACCGACGACGCCATCCCCACCGACGCCGAACTGCGCATCGCCCAGGCGCAGCTGGTCGGCTGGTTGGAGGGGCTGTTCCACGGCATCCAGACCGCATTGTTCGCGCAGCAGATGGCGGCGCGTGCCCAGCTGGAACAGATGCGTCAGGGCGCGCTGCCACCCGGCATCCATGCGCTCGACCCGCGGGGTGGCGCACCGGGCCAGACCACCGGCGGAACCGGACAGTATCTGTAGACCCCGTGTGGCCACGCGGGCCGACCGGAATTTACGAGGGTAGGCTCGGGCACCGTGCCCGCCGCTGCCGCTCGCCCCGACTCGGTTTCCGCTGTCGACCCGGGGCGTACTGAAGAGAGCCAAGTGCGTTCAGATACCAGCCAAGCACTTTCCGACGAGCCTTCCGCAGAGACCTCGACGGAAGACGCGAAGAAGAAGTCAGCGAATGAGACTCCGGTGACCCCCGACGAGCAGCCGACCACATCGGCAGACGACGCTCCCGCAGTGGAGTCCGTCGCGGTCGAGACACCGATCGTGTCGGATTCGCAGACCTTCCAGCGCGCCTTCAAGGATTTCCGCGGTGGCTTTTCGCAGCGCGAACTATGGCTGTCGCTCGGCTGGCAGGACATCAAGCAGCGCTACCGGCGCTCGGTGCTCGGGCCGTTCTGGATCACCATCGCGACCGGCGTGCAGGCCGCGGCGATCGGCCTGCTGTACGCGGCGCTGCTCGATCAGCCGATCAAGGACTACCTGCCCTATGTGGCCGTCGGCATCATCGTCTGGAACGTGATCAACGCGAGCATCCTCGAGGGCTCCGATGTGTTCATCGCCAACGAGGGACTGATCAAACAGCTGCCCTCGGCGCTGAGCGTGCATGTCTATCGCCTGGTGTGGCGGCAACTGCTGTTCTTCGCGCACAACATGCTGATTTATCTGGTTGTGCTGGTCGCATTCGGTGTCTGGGAGAAACTGCACTGGACCGCGATATTCGCCATCCCCGCCCTCGTGTTGCTGTTCCTCAACGCGATGTGGGTGTCGATCGTGTTCGGCATCTTCAGCACTCGCTACCGCGATATCGCGCCGATCCTCGGCAGCCTCACGCTGATGCTGTTCGTGCTGACTCCGGTCATGTGGAATACGAAAAGCCTGGAGGCCCAGGGCGGCCAGGTCAGCGAGCGCGCGAAACTGGCCGAAATCGTCCCGACGTTCCATTACCTGGAAATCGTCCGTGCGCCGTTGCTCGGCGACGATCAGCATCTGTATCACTGGGTGATCGTCGGCTCCATCACCGTGATCGGCTGGATCGTGGCGATCTTCGCGATGAAGCAGTTCCGTTCACGCGTGCCGTACTGGGTTTAGGAGGGGCTCGATGACCGACCATGTGAGTATCGAAACCCGGCAGGCGTGGGTCGAGTTCCCGATTTTCGACGCCAAATCGCGGTCGCTGAAGAAGGCGTTCCTCGGTAAGGCGGGCGGCGCGATCGGACGCAATCAGTCCGATGTCGTGGTCGTCGAGGCGTTGCGCGACATCACGCTTTCGCTGAAAGAAGGCGACCGGATCGGCCTTGTCGGGCACAACGGCGCAGGCAAGTCGACGCTGCTGCGGTTGCTTTCGGGAATCTACGAGCCCTCGCGCGGCAGTGCGCGCATCTGTGGCCGGGTGGCGCCGGTGTTCGATCTCGGCGTCGGCATGGACCCGGAGATTTCCGGCTACGAGAACATCATCATCCGCGGCCTATTCCTCGGGCAGACGCGCAAGCAGATGCTGTCCAAGATCGATGAGATCGCCGATTTCACCGAACTCGGCGAGTATCTGTCCATGCCGCTGCGCACCTATTCGACGGGTATGCGGGTTCGCCTTGCCATGGGCGTTGTCACCTCGATCGACCCGGAAATCCTGCTGCTGGACGAGGGCATCGGCGCGGTGGACGCCGAATTCATGAAGAAAGCCCGTATCCGGTTGCAGTCATTGGTGGCCAGGTCCGGCATCCTGGTGTTCGCCAGCCATTCCAATGAATTCCTCGCGCAACTCTGCGATACCGCCATGTGGATCGACCATGGGCAGATCCGTTTGCGCGGCGGTATAGAAGAAGTTGTGCGCGCGTACGAAGGACCGGAGGCGGGAAACCACGTCGCCACCGTGCTGCGCGAAATGGAAGCCGAGCGGACAATGGGCACCGAACGAGAACTGGAGCGGAACAAGGCATGAGCGAGCGCAGCGAGCGAATCGTGTGCCAGCGCGCATCGCGCATGCCGGGGCCGAGCGTCAGCGAGGCGGAGGCATGATCGAATCGACTGGGCAGGAGCCCCCGATCGTCACCGGGGGGCAGTCCCCGGTCGATACGCCGCAGGACACCTCCGAGACGGTAGCCGCGGCCGATGCCTCGGTCGACGCGGCGGCACCGAAGGTCGACGCAACCGCGAGTGATTCGGCGCCGGCGACCGCTCCCGCCGACCTCACCCCGACCGGTACCGGCCCCGACGCCAGGATCATCGCGGTCGTGGTCACACACAAGCGGCGTGAGCTGCTCGCGGAATCGCTGAAGGTCGTCACCTCCCAGTCGCGGCCGGTGGACCACCTGATCGTGATCGATAACGGCAACGAGCCCGAGGTCGCCGAACTGGTCCGGCAGCAGCCGATCGAATCGACCTACCTGGGGTCGGCGCACAACCTCGGTGGCGCGGGCGGTTTCGCGCTCGGCATGCTGCACGCGCTCACCCAGGGCGCGGACTGGGTGTGGCTCGCCGACGACGACGGCAGGCCCGAGGGCCCCGAGGTGCTGTCCATTCTGCTGGATTGTGCTGCCCGGCACGGTCTTTCCGAGGTCTCGCCGGTGGTCTGCGATATCGACGAACCGGATCGGCTCGCCTTCCCGCTGCGCCGCGGCGTGGTGTGGCGGCGGCTGCGCTCCGAGCTAGGCGACGAGGACTTCCTGCCCGGTATCGCCTCCCTGTTCAACGGCGCCCTCATCTCCGCCAAGGCGGTCGACGTGATCGGTGTGCCCGATCTGCGCCTTTTCGTCCGCGGCGACGAGGTCGAGGTGCACCGCCGCCTGGTCCGCTCCGGCCTGCCCTTCGGCACCTGCCTACAAACGGCCTACCTACACCCCAATGGCGCCGCCGAATTCAAGCCGATCCTCGGCGGCCGCATGCACACCCAGTACCCCGATGATCCGGTGAAGCGCTACTTCACCTACCGCAACCGTGGCTACCTGATGGCCCAGCCCGGTATGCGAAAGCTGCTCCCCCAGGAATGGATCCGCTTCTCCTGGTTCTTCCTCGTCACCCGCCGCGACCCCGCCGGCCTGCGCGAATGGTTCCAGCTACGCAGCCTCGGCCGCAACGAGCAGTTCGGCAAGCCGGACAAAAGCTGACCTCGTCGCACCCGAGCGCCGCAAGCCATCCCCGCCGAACCGCGCGCGCTTCGGCGCGGGAAAAAAATAGGTTGCGCAGGGTTGGGCGCAGCTGTCAGTGTGTTGAGGAACTTCGAGGAGATAGGTGAGGAGGTGGGCCGCGTGACTACCAAGCTTCGGATTGTCATGCCCGGGCGAGCCGCGCGACTGCGTGCCGCCGGACGGACCTCCACCTCTCACTCCACTCACTGAGCCCGGGTCGGGCTCGGTGCTCGACGAAGGATTCCTTCCATCATGGTCGATTACGACCTGCTTGTCCCTTACGGCTGGACCGAAGCCGTAGCTACTGAATACGAGGCGCTCATCACCGATGGATGCGTGCCTGCGCGGGTGATTCGAATGGACCGCAGCGAATGCGATGTCGCGACGCCCGCGGGGCCGGCCCGGGCTCGGTGTCCGCGATCGGATTCCGAGATCAGCGGCCTGTGCACGGGCGACTGGGTGAGCATCGATGCCGAGTCGGCGGTACGGCAACTGCTGCCGCGACGGTCGGCGATCACGCGATCGGCGGTGTCGGGACGGTCGCAGGGGCAGGTGCTCGCCACGAATGTCGACACCGTGCTGATCTGCACCGCGGCCGACGGAGATGTCGATCTCGGACGCATCGAGCGGATGCTCGCGCTGACCTGGGAAAGTAATGCACAGCCGATTGTGCTGCTCACCAAAGTGGATGCGGCGCTGGATATTCCGCTCGACGAGGTGCGCGCCGCCGCACCGGGCGCTGCCGTGCTCGCGGTCAGTGCCAGCAGTGGGTTCGGGCTGGATGTGCTCACCGCGATGCTCGACGGAACCGTCGCGTTGATCGGCCCTTCCGGCGCAGGCAAATCGACGCTCGCCAATGCCCTGCTCGGTCGAGAAGCGTTCGCCACCAATGCTGTTCGCGCGGCCGACAAGAAGGGCAGGCACACCACAGTGCACCGGGAGCTGCAACCGCTGCCCGGTGGCGGCACGCTGATCGATACGCCCGGATTGCGCGGCATCGGGTTGTGGGATGCGGCCGAGGGCATCGAAAAGACCTTCAGCGATCTGGAATCCATTGCCGAGCAATGCCGTTTCGGCGATTGTGCGCACCACGGCGAACCGGGCTGCGCGGTACAGGAGGCCATCGATAACGGCGCGCTGACCCAGCGCCGGGTCGACAGCTATCGCAAACTGGCCCGCGAGAACGCCTGGATGGCCGCCCGCACCGACAAACGCCTGCAAGCCGAGCGGGAGCGAGTCTGGCGCAACGTCACCAAGCAGCACCGGAGGACTTACCAGGAGCGGAACTCTCGGCGGCGCTGAACTGGCCGAATCACGGTAGGGTCGGCTCGCATTAATCGATAACTGGGAGGGTTGAATGAGTTACCCCGGCGGGTATCCGCCTCAGGGCCAGCAGCCCGGGCAATGGCCTGGGCAGCCCGCATACGGCCAGCCCGCACCGCAGTATGGTGCGCCGCAACAATACGGTGCACCGCCGCAGTACGCGCCGGATCAGCAACACCCGAGCCAACCGCAGATCCCGCAACCTGCCTACGGCCAACCGCAGCCTGCGTACGGTCAGCCGCAAGCTCCGCAGTTCGGGCAACAGGCCGCACCATACGGGCAGCCGTACGGACAGCCCGCACCGCAGTTCGCGCAGCAGGCGCCCTACGGCGCACCGCCCGCGCCGCCTGCACCGCCCGGAATCACCATCGATGCGTCGTACTCGGGATTCGCCTTCCTGCTGGCATTGACCAAGCCGAAGATCCTGGTCAATGGTCAGCGGGTGCCGAACACGCGCTGGGGACAGAATCACATCCCCGTCGGGCCGGGCCAGTACCACGTCAAGGTCACCACCCCGTGGCTGTTCGACATGGGCCCCGCCAATGTGACAGTGCCGATCGCCGAGGGGCAGGGCACACGGTTCTATTACCGCGCGCCGGTGGTCATCTTCCTCAACGGCGCGATCGGTCAGGTGCCGCAGAAGACGCCGGGCATGGTGTTCCTCTACGTCACCTGGGGACTGGCCGCACTGATCATGTTGCTCAACATCGTCATGATCGCGAGCATCTGACGCCTCTGGTGAAGTCGAGGGCATCGGAACATCGCGGTTCCGATGCCCTCTCTTCGACCACCCTATGCAACTGGTTGCATAGGGGCAGGGTTTACCCTTAACGTGCAAAGCGCGGAAGGCCGCGGGGCGCCACCTGCGGCATAGACGACAGGAGCAGGTCATGACGGAACCGGGATCGAAGCCGCTCGCAGGCAAGACGATGATCATGTCGGGCGGCAGCCGCGGCATCGGTCTGGAAATCGCCAAACGGGCCGCGGCCGACGGCGCGAACATCACCCTCATCGCCAAGACCGACCAGCCGCATCCCAAACTTCCCGGCACCATCCACACCGCGGCGGCCGAGCTGGAGGCCGCGGGCGGTCAGGTGCTGCCGTTCGTCGGCGACGTGCGGATCGACGAGTCGGTGGCCGAGGCCGTGCGCCAGACGGTCGAGCGCTTCGGCGGCATCGACCTGGTGGTCAACAACGCCTCGGCGATCGACCTTTCCCCCACCGACGCCATCTCGATGAAGAAGTACGACCTCATGCAGGACATCAACTGCCGCGGCAGTTTCCTGCTCTCCAAGCTCAGCATTCCGGCGCTGCGCGAGTCGGCGGCGGCGGGCCGCAACCCGCACATCCTCACCCTCTCGCCGCCGCTGAACCTCGACCCCAAGTGGGCGGGCATGGCGCTGGGCTACACCATCGCCAAGTACGGAATGTCGCTGACCACACTGGGGTTGGCCGAGGAGCTCAAGGGCGACGGCATCGGGGTCAACTCGCTGTGGCCGCGCACGACCATCGCTACTGCCGCGGTGCAGAACCTGCTCGGCGGCGAAGAAATGATCGCCACCTCCCGCACCCCCGACATCTATGCCGACGCCGCCTACCTGGTCCTCACCGCACCGTCCAAGGAGACCAGCGGAAACTTCTTCCTCGACGACGAAGTCCTTGCCGCCCACGGCATTACCGATCTGGACAAGTACCGTGTCGTCCCCGGCGACGGCGAACTGACCACCGACCTGTTCCTCTGAAGCACACTCCCGAGGTACACCCGGCGCTCGGCCTCTGTTCGAGGTCGGGCGCCGCGTCGTGAAACTACTGTTGCGCAGCGGGTTTATCGGCGACCGAAGCGCCGATGCCCGGACCCATCGGCGACTGCGCCGACGCGCCCCGGTGAACCGGACGAGCCGCACCCGCGATGGCGGGTACGGCTCGTCACTCGTTGTACGGCGACCTACTCGGACTCGATGCCGTAGAGGCGTTCCCAGTTCGCGCGGCTGGTGAGCTCCGGGACCGCGGCGCGGTACTGCTGCTGCAAGGCGGGCAGTTCACGGCGCAGGCGGCGCAGGGTGCGCAGGGTGCGCAGCAGCAGAGCGCGGGCCCTTGCCTTGTCGCGACGGCGGATTCGGACGCCGGACTGGGAGGCATCGGTGACGACGACATGGTCGAACAGTGCGACGTGCCACCAGTGCGCGTCCTCGCGGGTGATGCCGATCAAGCCGTGCTGGGTACGGCCGGTCCACTGGCCGATGGCGCGCTTGATCAGCACAGCAGTCACGCGGCTCGGTTCGCCGCCCGCCCTGCGCAGCTGGATATCCCCGGAGCGCACCGGTGGGGTCGCGGCCGCGTGTTTGGCCGTCTCCGGATAGTCGCCGCGGGCGGCGCGGGCGGCGGCCAGCGCCTCGATTCCGCCGTCGCGCAACACCTTCGGGCCCTCGAGGAAGTCCTCGATGCCCTGCAGGGTGGTGTGCACCAGACCGTATTGCATGGCAACCAGATGTTCGGCCAGGCTGCGGAACAGCTGGCGGCTGATGGCCTTCGCGTCGAGATCGGCGTGCAGCGAACCGACGACGAGCGAGTTACGGGTGCTGAAGTAACGCGCCCAGTCGTCGTAGTCCTTCCAATAGAAGTCGGCGTGCCACACCGCGGCATTCGGCAGGGTGACCGTCACGAACCCGTTCTCGCGGGCCCGAACGCCGTATTCGACGTCGTCCCACTGGAAGAAGATCGGGATCGGCAGACCGATCTTGGCCACGACCTCCGCCGGGATGAGGCAGGTCCACCAGGCGTTGTAGCCCGCATCGACGCGCCGCTCCTGGTTGCGCTTGAGCATGCTGGTGTTGCGCAATGCCTTCGGCACCTTCTGCCCGTGCTTGAGCTCGTGCAGGTGCACCTCTTCGGCGCCGACATTGAGGTAGTCGGGGTTCAGCAGAAACAGCATCTGGGCACCGACCAGCGTCGGCTCCACTGTCATATTGGCGAAGGCATTGAGCCGCAGCACCGTTTCCGGCTCGCACAGGATGTCGTCGTCCATCAGGATCACATCGGCGTGCTCGTTCACCGCGGACACCTCGTAGAGGCCACGGGTGAAGCCACCCGCACCGCCGAGATTGGGCTGCCGGATGTAGCGCAGTTTGTCGCCGAAGACCGGCAGGGTGTTCTGGAACACCGGACGGTTCTCCACCAGATCGGTGCCCTGGTCGACCACGTACACCGCGTCGATCGCGGCGAGCACGGTTGCGTCCGAGGCCAGCGCGGCCACCGTTTCGGCGCAATCCGCGGCCCGGTTGAAGGTGCAGATCGCGATCGCCACCGGCCGCACATGGTCGGGTGCGACCGAGGTCCAGGTGAGTTCGGTGATCCCGAGGTCGCCGCCGATGGCATCGAACTCGAGCCACAACGCACCACCATCGACGTATTGGTCCAGCGGCGCTGTCAGTGTCAGCGGGCCGGCCGCGGTGATCTCGGCGGTCTCGATGATCCGTCGGTGCCCGGCGATATCAGAGGCGACCACCCGGACCCTTGCCTTCGCGGCCACGTCGAGCACCATCGTCGCCCGCACCTCGGTGACGGTGGTCCAGCGCTGCCAGTAGCTGGCGGCGAACCGACCGAAGTAGGTGTTGGTGTGGGCGGTCGCGCCCTTTTCCAGTCGTAACGCCAGTCGCTCCCGATGCGCGCGACCCTTCACGACGGCATACAGCTCGTCGCTGACCTTCGCCGATGGTCCGGTGAAGATGCCGCGCTGCAGCAGCAGCCGATCGGGCGCCCGATGGTCGGCGCGCAGCGAGGCGGGCGCTTCAGCAGCCGAAGGTCGATCGTTCGTTTCGGTAACGGCTTGGGTAGCCGACTGATCCATGAAGTCCTCGAAATCCTCGGTGTCGATTGGCGGCGCTCCCGGGTGCTCGCTCGGGGTGCCGACGGGACAGACAGCCCCTGGATGCCGTTCGCGGCGGGTGCGAGGATATCAACCGACCTCGGCCCGCGCCTGTTCAGCAGCCATGGTGCCGCGACTACTTCTGTTGCTCGGCATTCGCCGGGCCACCGACAAAGACGAATTTGTCGTAGGCCCAATAACGAAAAACCACCGCGACGATCTGCCCGATCAGCGTGCCGGAAATATTGTCCGACAGCGGCGTCGACAGGTCGAGCACGTAGCGGGAAAAACCGAGACAGCCCAGCTGCAAGCCGATGGCCACCACGTTGAACACGGCGTAGAGCAGATATTCGCGGCCAGGGTTGTCAGTGTTCTTGTGCGCGAACGTCCACCACTTGTTGCCGAAGTAGGTGACCACGGTAGCTACGGCGATCGCGATGATCTTGGCGGGCAACGGAGAGTGGTACAGAATTCCCTCACCGCCCCAGAACACGAGCAGGTTGTAGGTGCCCGCATCGACAAGGAACCCGATCGCGCCGACCACGAGGAACGCCCCGCCGCGCCGCAGGGCGCCGATCACTTTCGCGGCAAGCGGCTGCGCGGCCGGCACCGGTGGCACGGAGTCGGACCGCTCGGGTACTGACACGGGCTGCTCGGGGTAGGACACCGGGCGACGGTACCCCAGCCGGTGCCGACCACGCCTGCGCTGCGACCGGCGCAGCGCCATAACCGGACGCCTCCGACCGCACGCATTAGGCTCGGTGAACCGAGCGCACGCAACCCTTACCGGGTACGCGCTGCGCCACACTGCCCTGTACCCTCCCGGTGTTCCCATTCACACCGCCGACCTCGAGGATTGACCCGGGTGGACTCCACCGAGCTTCGTATAGCCGCCGTGGTCCCGTGCCACAACGAAGAGGCTTCGGTCGCCAAGGTCGTCGCCGACCTCCAGGCTGCCGTGCCGGGAATTGTCGTCTATGTGTACGACAACCTGAGTACCGACGCGACCGCCGAGCGAGCCCGCGCGGCCGGGGCGATCGTGCGCGCCGAGCACACCAAGGGCAAGGGCAATGTGGTGCGGCGGGCCTTCGCCGACATCGAGGCCGATGTGTATCTGATGATCGATGGCGACGACACCTATGAGGCGTCGGCCGCACCGCTGATGATCAAGACACTGCTCGACGGCCCCTACGACCATGTGCTCGGCGTCCGCAAACAGGAAGTCGAGGGTGCCTCGGCGTACCGCTCGGGTCACGAGACCGGCAACAAGGTGCTCAACGGTGTTGTCGGAAAGGTGTTCGGCGAGAACGTCGAAGACATGCTCAGCGGCTTCCGGGTGTTCTCGCGCCGCTTCGTGAAGAGCTTCCCCGCGGTGTCGCGGGAATTCGAGATCGAGACCGAGCTGACGGTGCATTCGCTGCATCTGCGGGTGCCGCAGACCGCCGTCCCCGTCGGCTTCCGCGATCGGCCCGCGGGCAGCGAAAGCAAGCTGCGCACCTATCACGACGGCTTCAAGATTCTGGCGCTGATCATCGGCCTTGCCAGGCATGAACGCCCAGTCGCGTTCTACGGCTTGTTCGGCACCCTGAGCTTCCTGGTCTCGATCATCTTGACCATCCCGATAGTGGTCGAGTTCTACAACACCCACGAGGTGCCGCGCTTCCCGACACTGTTCCTCGGCTTCACGCTGCTGCTGCTCGGCAGCCTGGCCTGGACCGCGGGCCTGATCCTGGACGGCATCCGCCGCTCACGGCACGAGGCGTCCCGGCTGGTCTACCTGCGCTACTCGGCCGTCAGCGCCGATGACCCGCACCCGAACGGACATGGTGGTGACGCGAACGGTGGAGCCGACCGTTGACCACTTCGGCCGACCGAACCACGACCGACGACCAAGAGTCGACACCTGCGGATAACGCGACTCCAGCCGATAGCGCGCCGGGTCGGGCACCCATCCTCGACCAGTCCTCGAGCTCGGACGACGGTGCCGCACAACCGAAGTCGCCCGACGCTGCCGAATCGGCGGGCATAACGGGTAACGCGGTCCGCCGAACAGCGCAGCGCATTGTCGCCCGCTTCGGCGCGGCGACCGTCGCCTTCACCCTCCTGGCCACCGTCTTCGGCGCATTGTTCGCCGTGGTGACCCCACCCTTCTGGGGCCATGACGAGATCACCCAGTTCGGCAGGGCCTATCAGGTCGCCCACGGCGGCTTCCTGCCCGAGCGGATCAAGGACGATCGCGGCGTCGCCTACGGCGGTAACGTGCCGACCAGCATCACCGCCGTGATGGGCTATGCGATGCACGACTACACAACCAACCCGGAAGAGCCGGACCCGATGGTCGCCGATCCCGGCGACTACGACCGGCTCGGCGGCGCGGAAGTCTCCTCGGCCACCGAACCGGTCTGGTTCACCAATACCGCCGCCTACTCGCCGGTGCCGTATATCCCGGCCGCCGTCGGCATTCGACTTTCCGAGCTGTTCGGCCTCGACGTCGGCGGCATGGTGCTGCTCACCCGGCTCGCCGGACTTTTCGTCTACCTGACCGTTGTCGGATTCGGCCTGTGGGCGCTGCGCAGGCATCGGGTGCAATGGCTGGCGTTCACCGTCGCCGCGCTGCCGATCGCGGTGTTCCAGTCGGGCACGGTCACCGCCGACACATTGACCAACGCGCTGGCCATCATGGTGTCCGCGCTGCTGGTCAAAGCGCTGTTCCTCGGCGACCGGCTCGGGCGGGTGGAAACGGCGGCGCTGCTGACCGCGACCATCCTGCTGCCGATCAGCAAGCCGACATATGTGCTGCTCGCGATGCTCATCGTGGTGGTGCCGGTGCATCGGTTCGGATTCTCCCGCGTCGCGCCCGGCGCATCGTGGGCCGAGTCCGGTTGGCAGCGCTGGATCCCTTGGGGATTCGCCGCCGCCGGTGGTCTTGTCTTCGCGGCCTGGATGAAAGTCGCCGCGCCGACCGGGGACGGCATGGGCCTGATGCGCCCACCGCACCAGTGGAATTCGGTCAAGCCCGGCGAGCAGTTGCACGGCATCCTCGCCGATCCCCTGCATTTCGTGAATACCTTCGGCGAGAGCATCGCGCTGCGGGACCAGCGGTGGTTCAGCCAGTTCTTCGGTGAACTCGGCTTCGCCTACATCGACGTGCCCGCCGTGTCGATGCTGGCCTGCCTGCTCGCCTTCGCGGTGAGCGTCGGCATCGCGGAGCGGATGAACCCGGCCACCGCGACGTTCCGGCGCGCCCTGATCGTCGCGCTCACCCTGGCTGCGAGCGTCGCGATGATCTACGTGACGCTCTACATGTCCTTCACGCCGGTCGGCTACTACATCATCGACGGCGTGCAGGGCCGCTACTTCGTCCCGCTGGCGATCATCGGGCTCACCGTGCTGCTGCGGTGGATGCCGTTGCGCCTCACCGACTCCGAGGGCAAGACGCCGACGCGGGGCCCGGCGATCACCGTCATCGCGGCCACTGCGTTCGCACTCATCGCCGCGCTGTGGAAGTACTACTCCATTGTCTGGGGCTGATCTTGATAGTCGCCGGACCATCGGTCGCGAATTGTGATCTTGAATTTGCCGAACACTCACTCAGATCACAATTGACACATCACTACGTGAGATAAGTTGTGATGTCCGTCTCGAGATGGCCCGCGAACCCTCCGTGGTCGACTCTGGCACCGAACATGAAAACCGCTGACAGGTAGCACTTTTCAGACACCAAAGAGGCCACTCGGTCCGACAGGTGAACGGGGCCTTAATAAACAATCACGTTTGATTCACCACGAATTAGCTGACCTCGATTCTTATTACGGAGTCCACTCCGAACAATGTGCATCGAGGATTCAAATGCTGATGAGGAAATTTGCCGCCACGTCGGCACTGCTGATCGCCGCGATCGGCGTGACCGCCGGCACTGTCAACGCCGCACCCGCCGACGAGGCACCGGTCAACTTCACCGCGAACGCCACCGACACCTCGACCATCGTCACGACCGATGCCGGCGCCATGACCATCGAAGACGGCGTCTTCAAGATCAAGGCGACCAACGGAACGGTGCTGGCGGGAACGCCGCTGTCGTTCCGGGTGGACGACTTCGAGTTCCCGATCGCCGCCGCGATTTCGGGCCGCACCGCGACTCTCACCCCGCAGATGGACATGGCACACGCCGCGTACAAGCCGGTCGCGCTGCCCTTCGAGGACAAGGCTCCCTGGAAGAGCGAATACGACCGTGAGCAGGCCGCCTTCAATCGCATGAAGGACACCATCGCCATGGGCGCCACCATCGGCACCCTGGTCGGCGGCCTCGGTGGCGCGGCTGTCGGTTGCGTGCTCGGCGGCGTGCTGAGCGGCGCGGTTGTCGGTGGCACCATCGTCGGCCTGTTCGGTCCGTTCCTGCCCGCCGCCGCCGTCGGCTGCATCGCGGGTGTCGCCCTGGTCGGCGCCGTCGGCGCTGTCGCAGGCCAGATCTTCATCACCGCCCCGGTCGCCGTCGGTGCGGCGATCCAGTACTTCACCACCATCAACCAGCCGTTCAACGCGCCCGCCAAGTAACGCGCCTTCGAACACACGAAACCCGCCCGGCGAATACGCCGAGCGGGTTTCGCGTGTCAGGTCAGTGTGCCGAACTGATCTCGGTCTCGCCCGCGGCGGCGTAGGCGCGCTCGGTCAGCGCCTTGTGCGGGCGCCACCACGATTCGTTGTCGCGGTACCACTGGATGGTCACGGCAAGCCCCGCGCGGAAGTCGGAGTAGCGCGGGGTCCAGCCGAGTTCGGACCGCAGCAACGACGCGTCGATCGCATAACGCTGGTCGTGACCGGCGCGGTCGGTGACGTGGTCGAAATCGTCGGGGTCGCGGTCGAATGCCTCCAGGATCATCCGCACCACCGACTTGTTGTCGAGTTCGCCGTCGGCGCCGATCAGATAGGTCTGGCCGGTCCGGCCGCGTTCGAGGATGTCCCACACCGCCCGGTTGTGGTCGTCCACATGGATCCAGTCGCGCACCTGATGTCCGGCGCCGTAGAGCCGCGGGCGGACACCGTCGATGAGATTGGTGATCTGGCGCGGGATGAACTTCTCCACATGCTGATAGGGCCCATAGTTGTTGCTGCAGTTGGAGATCGTCGACCGGACACCGAACGAACGGGTCCAGGCACGCACCAGCAGGTCACTGGAGGCCTTGGTCGCCGAGTAGGGGCTCGACGGGTTGTAGGCGGTGTTCTCGTCGAAGGCGGCGGCCTCCGGGGTGAGGTCGCCGTAGACCTCGTCGGTGGAAACATGGTGGTAGCGCACCTCATGCCTGCGCACCGCCTGCAGCAGCGAGTAGGTGCCGACGATGTTGGTCTGCACGAACGGCCACGGGTCGGCGAGGGAGTTGTCGTTGTGCGATTCGGCCGCGAAATGGACGACGGCGTCGACACCGCTGACGAGCTCGTCGACCAGGTCCAGATCGGCAATATCGCCGTGCACGAAGTCGATTCGGTCGGCCACCGGCGCGAGCGAGGCCCTGCTGCCCGCGTATGTCAGGGCGTCGAGGACGGTTACCGTCGTGTCGGGGCGCTCGGCCACGGTCTGTCGAACGAAATTCGCACCGATGAATCCGGCACCGCCGGTTACGAGCAATCGCACTCCACGACACTACGTCCACCGGTGGGCCCGCCGGCCGCCGAGGCCCTTCGCAGCGCTGGGAGGCCTTTGCGCAGTGTGACTTCAGTCTCACTATCTGGCGAAAGAGTGAGGCGACCCGTTTGATTCTCCGCAGAAATCCCTAGTCGACGCACTTATTTCCAAGACCCCACCAAGCCTCGGGTCTCAATGGTGAACAAAATTTGAATAAAAGGTCACAACCGGTTCACCACTCGTTAGCTGATCTAGATTTCGATCGTCTAGTCCCCTCCGAACGCTTCACACTGAGGTCTAAAACAAATGCTGATGAGGAAATTCGCCGCTACGTCGGCCCTGCTGATTGCCGCCATGGGCGTCACCGCAGGTACCGTCAACGCGGATCCGGCGGCCCCGGCTGCCGACGCTCCGATCAACTTCACCGCCAAGGCCACCGAAACACAGTCGATCGTGACGACCGATGCCGGATCGATCGTTGTCGAAGATGATGCACTGAAGATCAAGGCCGCCAACGGCACCGTGGTCGCAGGAACCCCGCTGAAGTTCCGCGTCGATGAGTTCGAGTTCCCGATCGCCGCCGAAATCTCCGGCCGCACCGCGACTCTCACCCCGCAGATGGACATGGAGCACGCCACCTACAAGCCGGTCGCGCTGCCCTTCGAGGACAAGGCCCCCTGGAAGTCCGAATACGACCGTGAGGTGGCCGCCTTCAACCGCTTGAAGGACACCATCGCCATGGGCGCCACCATCGGCACCCTGGTCGGCGGCCTCGGTGGCGCGGCCATCGGCTGCGTGCTCGGCGGCGTGCTGAGCGGCGCGGTTGTCGGTGGCACCATCGTCGGCCTGTTCGGTCCGTTCCTGCCCGCCGCCGCTGTCGGCTGCATCGCGGGTATCGCCCTGGTCGGTGCGGTCGGCACCGTGCTGGGCCAGATCTTCATCACCGCCCCCGTGGCGATCGGTGCGGTGATCCAGTACTTCACCACGATCAACCAGCCGTTCGTCCCGGCCAAGTAGAACCGGCTTCGCACAACCTGATGCAGGCAACCCCGCCCGGCACTCGCCGTGGCGGGGTTGCCTGCATTTGCCATACGGGTCCGCGGCACTGAACGACCCGAAGGCCGATCAGGTGAACGAATGATGAATTGCTCAGGGACAGCAGCTGACAGTTTGCGATCCAGGTGCCGTCGACGCCGAATCAATTCGGAATGGATGAACAAGCAATTGTCGATGCGGAAGGTGTTGCGACAGGCGCCACCTGGCAATGTGAACCCCGCCCCGGAAATTCCGAGGCGGGGTTCGACTCGTCCGGCCGACCGTGATCAGGCCGTCCGAGCCTGCTCCGGCCGCTCGAGGCGAGCGCGCACAAATCGGGAGACCCTGGCCAACGCCGCCCGGCCCTCGGGGAGGTTGGGGAAGATGCTCATGAACGCGTGCACTTGGCCACGCCACAGCTCGAGCGAGTTCGGCACGCCCGCCGCGGTGAGCCGCTGCGCCATCAGTTCGCAGTCGTAGCGCAGTATTTCGTCCTCGGCCGCGATCAACAGCACCGGTGGCAGGCCGGCCAACGCACCGTTGACCGGCGAGAGCATCGGATCGAGCCTGCGGTCGACCTCAGCCCCGATCCGCACCACAGCGGCGAGCGCGGACAGCGGGATATACGGATCGCGCGCCGTATTGATGTAGTCACGCTTGGCCGCGTAGTCCAGATCGAGCAGTGGGCTCAGTCCGATCAGGCCGGCCGGGCTCGGCAGCCCGAGCTCGATCGCGCGCAGCGCCGTGGCGAAGGTCAGGTAGCCGCCCGCCGAATCGCCCGCGAAGACGATCCGCGCCGGGTCCGCCCCGTGTTGCAGCAGCCAGCGGTAGGCGCTCATGCAGTCGTCGATCGATTGGGTGATGCTCTGTGCGGGCAGCTGGCGGTAGTCGACATTCACCACCGGCAGTCCGGTGCGCCTGGCCAGACTGGCCGCGACGGGACGGTGCGTGCGCAGTCCACACACCGCGAATCCGCCGCCGTGCATGTACAGCACCGCGCCGTGACGCAGCGCGCGGGAGCCGCCGGACGGACGGATGACCTCGAGCCGGAAACCGTTCAGCTCCACCTGCTCCCGGTCCACGCCGCGTGGCTCCGGGCGCAACCGCGCGAGGGTGTCGATCGCGGCCGCGCCGATGGGAATGGTCGCGCGGGTGATGGGCGCGACTCGCAACACCGGCCGCACCACCCCGAGGCACGTCGCCAACAACATTCGGGAGTGCGCGCTCTGGCCATCCGGATTCATCACAACACCGGGCTCGCCGATTCTGCTCGCTGACATCGCGCACCTACCTCACAACTGGCACGCCGAGCCCGACCGGAGGTTGTCGCGGGCGAGTTGTCGACGCTGACATCTCACACATTGATATTTCAGAAAATCACGTTAACGTGACCTACGCAACAACAATCGCCCGGCGCGCCCGGGCACCAAACGTTTGTGATCAATTTGTGGGCGAGTCGGAACCTCCCCGACTCCGGGCCAGGCGAAACTGGCAGACTCCTTCCCATGCGCGGAATCATCTTGGCGGGCGGCACCGGTTCCCGGCTGCACCCCATCACGCGCGGGGTGAGCAAGCAGCTGGTCCCGGTCTACGACAAACCGATGATCTACTACCCACTGTCCACGCTGATGCTCGCGGGCATCACCGACATCCTGGTGATCACCACCCCGGAGGACGCCGAGGCCTTCGGCAGGCTGCTCGGCGACGGCAGCCAATTCGGCATCGCCATCGACTACGTCGTCCAGCAGGAGCCCGACGGCCTCGCCAAGGCCTTCGTGCTCGGCGCGAGCCACATCGGCGCCGACAGCGCGGCACTGGTGCTCGGCGACAACATCTTCCACGGTCCCGGCCTCGGCACCAGCCTGAACCGTTTCGCGGAGGTCGACGGCGGCGCGGTGTTCGCCTACTGGGTGTCGGACCCGACCGCCTACGGCGTCGTCGAATTCACCGAAGGTCGCGCGGTATCGATCGAGGAGAAGCCGAAGACGCCGCGGTCCAACTACGCCATCCCCGGGCTGTACTTCTATGACAACGACGTGGTCGAGATCGCGCGTGGGCTGCGCCCTTCTGCGCGCGGTGAATACGAGATCACCGACATCAACCGGGCCTACCTGGAACAGGATCGGCTCCAGGTCGACGTATTGGCCCGCGGCACCGCATGGTTGGACACCGGCACCTTCGACTCACTGCTGGACGCCGCCAACTACGTCCGCACCATCGAACAGCGGCAGGGCCTGAAAATCGGTGTGCCGGAAGAGGTCGCGTGGCGGATGGGCTTCATCGACGATGACCAGCTGCGCACGGCGGCGGAGCCGTTGGTCCGTTCGGGCTACGGCAGCTATCTGCTCGACCTGCTCGAGCGCGGACGGGACTGGTGAGCATGGAGTTCCGTGAACTCGCCGTGCCCGGCGCCTGGGTGATCACCCCGCGCCAGTTCGGTGACGACCGTGGCATGTTCCTCGAATCGTTCAAGGCCTCCGAATTCGAGAAGTTGACCGGGCGGGCGTTCGACCTGCGACAGGTCAATTGCTCGGTCTCCGCCGCCGGCGTGCTGCGCGGTATCCACTACACCGAAGACCCACCGGGTCAGGCAAAATACGTGACCTGCGTGCGCGGTGCGTTCCTCGACGTGGTCGTCGACCTGCGCCCGGGCTCCCCCACCTACGGACATTGGGACAGCGTGGTCCTCGACGACGTCGACCGGCGCTCGATGTTCCTTTCCGAGGGCCTCGGCCACGCGATCCTGTCACTGGAGGATCACTCCACTGTCACCTATCTCTGCTCGCTGGAGTACAGCCCCGAATTCGACAGGGATATCGATGCTTTCGATCCGCAGCTCGGCATCGACTGGCCTACGGTCGGCCGCGACGGCAAGCCACTGAGCTACGTCCGCTCCCCTAAAGACACGGTGGCACCGCCTTTTTCGTAATCCGACGGCAACAGCCGAACGCCACCACCGCAGCGGGTGGTGGCGTTCGGCGCTATTCGGCCGCAGCTGGGTCAGCCGACGAGTTCGAGCTCCGGCTCCGGCTCGGTGGCCGGCTTGCGCCGCTTGGGCAGGAAGGCGAGCAGCGCGACAAGGGCGCCGACCACGGTGACGCCTGCGGCGAACTCCAGTCCGGGGCGGTAGGCGTCGAGCACTGCCGACGGCGAGGTGTCGGTGTGCGCACCGGAGGAGATGATCGCCGTGGTGACGGCGAGGACGATCGCCGCGCCGACTTGCATGGAGGTCTGCAGCACGCCGGCCGCCAGACCCTGTTCCTCGTCCTCGATACCGTTGGTCGCCTGAATGTTGATGGCGGGGAAGCCGACCCAGCCGATACCGATCAGCAGCACCGCGGGCAGCAGCATCGTCCAGTAGGACGGTGCGGTGTCCAGCCGCAGGAACAGCAGGTAGCCGATGGCCATCACCACCATGGTGACCGCGATGATCGGCCCGGTGCCGAACCGGTCGACCAGCTTGTCGGAGAAGAACGCCGACCCCACCACGAGTAGGCCGACCGGCAGCAGCGCCATCGCCAGCTTCAGCGGCGACCAGCCGAGCGAGTCCTGCATGTACAGCGTCACGATGAACTGCCAGCTGAAGTAGGACCCCGCCACCGCGATGATCGCGAGGCTGGCCCGCACCAGCGACGACTTCTTCAGGATGCCGAGCCGGACCAGCGGGTACGCGACCCGCTTCTCCACCACGACGAAACCGGCGAAAAGCACCACGACCGCGATGAACGAACCGATGGTGCGCACCGATCCCCAGCCCGCTTCCGGCGCGGTGACCACGGTGTAGACCAGCAGCAGCATGCCCGCGGTGGACAACAGCGCGCCGAGGATGTCGTGACCGCCCTCTTCGGCGGCCTCGTCCTTGGGCACCAGCAGGTAGGCGGCGACCAGCGCGGCGAGCGCGATCGGCACCGGAAGCAGGAAGGTCCAGCGCCAGCCGACACCGGTCATCAGCCCGCCGAACAGCAGGCCGGAGGAGTAGCCACCCGCGCCGAACACGGTGTAGATGGACAGCGCCTTGTTGCGCGCCGGGCCCTCGGCGAAGTTCGTGGTGATGATGGAAAGGCCGGTCGGCGCGGTGAAGGCGGCGGCAAGGCCCTTGACGAAGCGGGTCAGAATCAGCAGCGGGCCCGAGGTGACCAGGCCGCCTGCCAGTGAGGCGATCGCGAAGACCGCGAGCGCGATCAGGAAGACTTTGCGCCGCCCGAGCAGGTCGGCGGTGCGTCCGCCCAGCAGCAGCAGGCCGCCGTATCCGAGCACGTAGCCGCTGATCAGCCACTGCAGGGTGGTGGTGGACAGATCGAGTTCGGCGCCGATGGACGGCAGCGCGACTCCGATCATCGAAACGTCGAGACCATCGAGGAACAACACAATGCAGAGAGTGATCAGCATGCCCCAGACACGGAGGGACCAACTGATCGAATCGGTCGCCTGGGCGGCCGGTCGGGTTGCCGCAGAAGTCATGCGAGGTACGTTACATGCGTACACATTAAATGCCAACACAACTAATGCGCTTGCATTGAACCCTGGGAACCACTAAGATGGGGCCATGTCGAAGGTGTCGACTCCAGACGCAGCCCGGCGCACCGTCGCGCCGACCGGGCTGGTGGGAGAGTGGCGTGAGCTGCTCGACCGACATGCGGCGGTGAGTTGCGCACTCGAAAAGGCGCTACAGAATCAGCATGAGATCGGACTCAGCGAGTTCGAGACGCTGGACCGGCTGATCGACGCCGACTGCGGCAACTACCGGATGAGTGATCTGGCCAATGACATCTACCTGAGCCAGAGCGCGCTCTCGCGCGCCGTGGCCCGGCTGGAGCGCGATGGCCTTGTCTCGCGCACCATGTGCGCCGAGGACCGCCGCGCGATTTTCGTCTGCCTCACCGACAAGGGCCGTGAGGTCTACGAGCAGGCACTGCCGACCCATCGCGGGATACTCGAGAACACCTGGGACGGCAGTCGACGCTGCACCTAGGCAGCACCGATCGCCGCTGTCGCAACCGATCACACGCCGGCGCGCGCCTCTTCGATGACGAACCGAGCATCCGACGCCGCCGCCTTGATGCCGGCGAAAGCCTTTCGGTACCGCGCCGTTTCGTGTTCCTTGTCCAAGTAGACCGGCCCGGCGAACGCCTCGACATAGACGACCGACGGTTCGGTCAGCTCGCCCTCGGCGACCTCGGCGAAATCGAGCAGCACGAAGCGGCCCGTCTCCATGCCATCGTGATAGCCGGAATCCGAGGGGACCACCTGGATTCGCACATTGGGCAGATCACACATGCGCCGTAGGTGCTCGAGCTGCTCGGCGGCCACCTCGCCGCCGCCGACCCGGTGCCACAGCAGCGACTCACCGATCACCACGTCCAGCTGCAGCGGCGAATCACTCCGGGTCACCAACGCCTGCCGTGCCATTCGCAACTGCACCCGGCGCTCGATCTCGGCGGCCGTCGCGTCGGGGCGGCCCGCGGCGAGCAGCGCGCGCGCATAGGACTCGGTCTGCAGCAGGCCGGGAACCAGCTCGTTCTCATAGGTGGACAGCAGCCTGGCGGCTTCCTCCAGCCCGATGTACACCTCGAAACCCTCGGTGATCACATCGCTGTAGCCGGTCCACCAACCCCTGGCCTTGGTTTCCCTTGCCAGCGCGGTCAACGGCTCGACGAGTTCGCTCGGTGCACCGTAGATCTTGCACATGGCTTCGACATCCAGGCTGCGCAGCGAGGTCTGGCCGGTTTCGATCCGCCAGATCTTGGCTTCGGACCACTCGAGCTTCTGGGCGGCCGTCCGCGTGGTCATTCTGGCTCGGTTGCGCAGATCGCGGAGGTGACGGCCTAGCTGCCTGCGCGGCATCGTCGAACCTGTGGTGCCGTGCGGTGAAGCCATACTTCCCCCTCGTGCCGGGCGTCATTGCCGCTCGCGAACCTCCCGTGAACGTGAGTGCGACGCTTCCTACCTGATATCCGTCGTTAGGAATCGGACATCCGAACAGCATTGTTTCACAATGAAACTCGCAGAGGACACTGTGGGTGTCACAGATACGCCGATGACGTAGCTACGTCGAACGGGTTCGAGCGCCGTCGGATGCGGCAACTCAGATCGTTTGCTACTTGCGCGAACCGCCCTTGCGGAACCGCCAGAACTGCACTGCACGGACATCTTCGGAAAGCTGGTTGACCGGCTCGGCGACATCCGAAAGCGCCTGGAACAGATCGTCGGCCAGCTCACTGATGTGCTCCACCCTGGTCGCCAGCCTGGACGCGTTCACCAGGAATTCCAGCAGCAGCCGGACCACGGCCGCGATGGTCAGCCCGAGCGGCACCGCCACCAGCGCGGCCAGCACCCCGAGCACCGCGGAGACCTGCCACATGAGCACGATCAGCGCGATCGGCAGCGCCACCGCGAAGGCCAAACCGAGCATGTAGGCCAGCGGCAACAGCGTCCTTGTCGCCGGGCGGTGAAACTGCACATCGAGCAGTCCGCGTGCGGCCTCGACGATCCACTTGCCGAAGGCGCGCGGGCTTTCGAAGGGCTCGGCGGGCGCTTCCTCGGTGACGGCGGAGCGAGAGAACCGCCGGGAGGCGGACTCTTTCCAAGCGATCCAGCGCGATTCGGTCTCGTATTCATCCGAATCCGGCGCCGGAACGCCGTTGGATTCATCGGTCATGTCGCGATCCTCCCCGCATAGCGCCGACCCGCCAAGAGACGACCGGAAACCTGCCATAGCGAGCCCGCACGGATGAGACGAATACGACACTCGGAAAGATCTTTTGAAAACCCGTAACGCCCATGCCACCCCCCGCCGATACGACCCATGAATGCAGCAGGACCCAGTTCATCGGGGAATGGAGAATGACAGTGCGCACCACGTTTCCGACTTCCGTCTCGGCGGCAGAAATGACTGCCGCGGCGCAGGAGTACATCCAGCGCGGGTGGACGATCGCTGAAACGACGAACGGAATCTGCCTGATCACGGATGCCGATTTGTCGGGCATCGAGGTCAGCGGCGAGCTGGCCGCCGAGGTGCGCCGGTTCCTCCGCGCGAACAACCTGTCGGGTCCCGTGATCGAGATCCCCGGCGCCGAGCGTCGCGAGATCCACTTGGTCACCGGCGTCCGCAAGGCCGCGATGGCGCTGGAGGCGCTGCGCGAGGCCGGCGCGACCGTCTACACCGACGGCGATGGCATTCCGCTGCCGCCGACCCAGCTGATGGCGGGCTCGGCCTGCTGGAGCATCGCGCCGAACGAGGCCCGCTGGATCCCGCCGGTGGTCGCGATCAGCGCGGCCGTCCGTTCGGCGACCTCGCGCAAGCAGCGCACCGCGCTCACCAGCGTCGCCTGCTGAGGAGACACCTGCATCAGGGCAGGGTCCGCACTACCCGGCCCACCATGACCGATAGCCGCATTTGCGGTTATCGGTCATTGCTGTTTCACTCTGCGTCGCCGCGGGTGATGATGGGGTATGGCCCAGATCACTGATCCGTCCCGCACGCTGCTGCGCACCTGCCCGCTGTGCGAGGCGGTCTGCGGACTCGAAATCACCCTCGATCCCGACAACCATGTGACCTCGGTCCGTGGTGATCGGCAGGATCCGTTCAGCAAGGGCTTCATCTGCCCAAAGGGTGCGAGCTTCGGTCATCTGGACGAAGATCCGGACCGGTTGACCGAACCGATGATTCGCGACCGTGCGACCGGCACGTGGCGCACCGCATCCTGGAGCGAGGCGTTCGATCTGATCGCCGAGCGCTTCCCCGCGATCGTGGCCGAGCACGGGAACCAATCCGCGGCACTGTATCTAGGCAATCCGAATGCGCACACGGTGGCAGGCGCGCTCTATGCGCCGGTGCTGATCCGCGCGCTCGGCACCAAGAATTTCTATTCCGCGAGCACGGCCGACCAGATGCCCAAGCAGGTGGCCAGCGGGCTGATGTTCGGTGATCCGCTGACTGTGCCGGTGCCGGATCTCGATCGCACCGACTATCTGCTCATGCTCGGCGCGAATCCGCTGGAGTCGAACGGATCGCTGTGCACCGCACCGGATTTCCCCGGCAGGTTGAAAGCGATGCGTAATCGGGGCGGCCGATTCGTCGTCGTAGATCCTCGGGTGACCCGCACGGCGAAGCTCGCCGACGAGCATCTGTTCATTCGGCCGGGCAGCGATGCTTATCTCTTGTTCGGAATTGTCCACACGTTGTTCGCGCAGAACCTGACAGACGTGCGTGTCGAAGTTTCCGGACTCGATGACGTGCGCGCGGCCGCGGCAGATTTCACCCCGGAGATAGCCTCGGCGCGAACCGGAGTACCTGCCGAGACCGTTGTCCGGCTTGCGCAGGAGCTCGCGGCCGCGCCGACCGCCGCGGTGTACGCCCGAATCGGCACCTGCACAGCCGAATTCGGCACCCTCACCCAGTGGCTTGTCGATGTGATCAATGTGTTGACCGGCAATCTGGACTCCCCCGGCGGCGCGATGTTCGCGAACGCTGCTGCCGGCGGCATCGCCCGCACCAAACCGTTCCGCACCGGCCGCTGGGCCAGCCGGGTTCGTGAACTGCCCGAGGCGATGGGCGAGCTGCCGGTGGCCACCCTGGCCGACGAGATCACCACGCCCGGCCAGGGGCAGGTCCGCGCGGTGATCACGGTCGCCGGCAACCCGGTGCTCTCCGCGCCGAGCGGGGCCCGGCTGGACGTGGCCTTCGCGCAGCTCGAATTCATGGTCAGCGTCGACAGGTATCTGAACGAAACCACCAGGCACGCCGATGTGATCCTGCCGCCACCGCGGCCGGTGCAGTCGCCGCACTACGATTTCGCGCTCCTGCAGTTCGCGGTCCGTAACTATGCGCGCTACTCGCGACCACTTGTGCCGCTCGGCGATCGCCCCTCGGAGGCCGGCGTGATCGCTCGGCTCGCGGCGGCGCTGACCGGAAGACCACACGACGGGACCGGCGGGCAGGACCCACTCACCGCGGTGGACGAGCTGGTCATCGCGGGCACATTACACAAGGCCGGGCTGGCGGATCGGCGGCCGGAGCTGATCGGCGACAACAGCACCGAGCAGCGCATCGACATGATGCTGCGCCTCGGCCCGTACGGCGAGTGGAATGGCGGCACGCTCAATCTACAAGTGCTGCTCGACAATCCGCACGGCATCGATCTCGGGCCGCTGCAGCCGAGACTGCCAGGAGCGTTGCGCACGGCTTCCACCCGAGTGGAGCTCGCGCCGCAACAGTTGCTCGACGATGTGGCGAGGATGCGCGGCAGGCTCGACGACGCCGCGCCGGATCTGGTGCTGATCGGGCGACGCCAGTTGCGGTCGAACAACAGCTGGATGCACAACATCGCCACGCTGGTGAGCGGGTCGAACAAGTGCACACTGCATATCAATCCCGCCGATGTGGCGCGCCTCGGCCTGGGCGACAACGCCGTGGTGAAATCGGCCGCCGGATCGTTGACGGTGCCGCTGGAGCCGACCGACGCGATCATGCCCGGGGTGGTGAGCCTGCCGCACGGCTGGGGTCACACCGACAGCACCCAAGCGGTGGCGCGCGACCACGCCGGGGTCAATGCCAATGTGCTGACCGATGATTCGGTGGTCGACGTGCCGTCCGGGAACGCGGTGTTCAACGGTGTCCCTGTCACCGTGACGCCGGCCTGAGCTCACCGCCGCATCAGCTGCCGATCGACCGGCAAAAATCCGGTCGGTCGGCTTCCGGCTAACTTGTGGAAACCCTTGCGCTAATTAAGCATTCGATACATTCGCACGATGGATTTTGTAGCTTTGCCCGGCGAAACCCATTAAGATGGACAAGATTTCGGTTTAGTCGCGGTTCAGCGTCGAACCCCGAGTAGCCGGACTCCGGCTACCAGAGGGGGCACAGATGCCCGGCATACAGCGTGGCAGTGACGGTGAGCACGAACTCCAGGACAGGTACAACACCCAGGACAGAGCCGGCCGTTTCTACGACGACCAGGTGCTCGACCGACTGAACCCCACGATGGTCGAATTCATCGCGCGGATGGATATGGCCTTCATCGCCACCTCGGACAAGCACGGAGAATGCGACGCCAGCTTCCGCGCGGGCCTGCCCGGCTTTCTGCACGTCATCGACGAACGCACGATTGCCTATCCCGAATACCGCGGCAACGGCGTGATGGCCAGCCTCGGCAACA
Source organism: Nocardia sp. NBC_00403 (assembly GCF_036046055.1). Classification (NCBI taxonomy): domain Bacteria; kingdom Bacillati; phylum Actinomycetota; class Actinomycetes; order Mycobacteriales; family Nocardiaceae; genus Nocardia; species Nocardia sp. NBC_00403. Next base: position 1,387,846 of record NZ_CP107939.1, on the reverse strand, counting down.
TCCTGGAGAACCCGCACGTCGGCATCCTGCTAATCGATTTCGTCCGCGACCTGATCGGCCTGCACATCAACGGCTCGGCCCGCATCATCGACGACGAGAACTTGCGTCGATCGGTGTCCGATCTACCGGAGAGCCACAAAGGTCGAGCGGCCGAGCGCTGGGTGGTCGTCGACATCGACGAGGCCTACATCCACTGCCGCAAGCACATTCCGCACCTGGTGCCCGCGGCGCGAGAGCAACGCGACTGGGGCACCGACAACGTCCGCGCCAAAGGCGGCGACTACTTCGGCGCCAAAGCACAGTCCACCGACGCAACCGACCCCACAACCCCAGCCTTGGTCCCACGCTGACTCGTGTGGCCGGGGGTAGAGAAACCCTCGGTGAGTTCCTATCCGGGGTCAGTGGATTTTGAAGATGACCAGGCGTTGGACGACGAAGTTGATGACGGTGGCGGTGCCCTGGGCGACGACAAATGCCAGCGGCTGCCGCCACCACTCGTCGGTCAGGGTGGCGTACAGCACCGCGTTGATGCCGACCTGGACGGCGAAGGTGATGGCGTAGAGCACCACCACCGCGAGGAAGCGGGCTCGGCTCGGTGGCGCCTGGAAGGTCCATCGGCGGTTGATCAGATACGCGGTGGTGGTGCCCGCGATGAAGCTGATCGACTTGGCGACGCTGACCGGCAGCCCGATCAGGTTCAGCAGCAGACTGTAGAGCCCGTAGTCGACGACGGCCGACAATCCGCCGGTGACACCGAAGCGGATGATCTGCGTTTTCAGGTCGACATCGGTACCGCCCGGCTCGTCGACAAGCGGCAGTTCGGCCGGGAGCGGGAGGTGGGGTTCGGCATGCACGCGACGAGCGTAGCGGGAGGCGGCCGGTGATGTGGGTGGGCGTTGGCCCGGCCTCTCGTACCGGAGAGTACGGCGAGGCCGACCGGATGTCCGGCCATGCATGTAGCCTCTATGCCGATGTCCACGAAAGCTCCGACCGCCACCGCAACCGGTATCAACTCCGGCAACACCCCCGATGATGCGTTCGCTCTGCCGACACGCACTCGGGCGTTGACCGGGTGGGGTCGCACCGCACCAACCTCTTCCGAAGTGCTCTCGACGAGCGATCCCGAACTGATCGCCAAGGCTGTTGCCATGGTCGCCGAGGACAACGACAGCAAGCCTGCCCACCTGCGCCGCGGTGTGATCGCGCGCGGGCTCGGCCGCTCCTACGGCGATCATGCGCAGAATGCCGGCGGCCTCGTCGTCGACATGACCGCGCTCAACCGCATCCACCGGATCGACGGCGACACCCGCATCGTCGATGTGGACGGCGGGGTCAGCCTGGATCAGCTGATGAAGGCCGCGCTGCCGTTCGGGCTGTGGGTCCCGGTGCTACCGGGCACCCGCCAGGTGACGATCGGCGGCGCCATCGCCTCCGATATCCACGGCAAGAACCATCACAGCGAGGGCAGCTTCGGCAACCACGTGCGCTCGATCGATCTGCTCACCGCTGACGGGCAGGTGCAGCACCTCACACCGAAGCGCAACGCCAAATTGTTCTGGGCCACCGTCGGTGGCAACGGACTCACGGGCATCATCCTGCGCGCCACCATCGAGATGGTGGTCACCGAGAGCGCCTACTTCCTCAACGACGGCGTCAAGACCACCACTCTCGACGAGACGATCGCGGCGCACAGCGACGGCAGCGAAGCCGACTACACCTACTCCAGCGCATGGTTCGACGTGATCAGCCCGCTGCCGAAGCTCGGCCGCGCCACCATCACCCGCGGCCGCCTCGCCAAGCTGGACGAGCTGCCCGCGAAGCTACAGCGCAAGCCGCTGAAATTCGACGCACCCCAGCTCATGACAGTTCCGGACATCTTCCCGAACTGGACAATGAACAAGGTGTCGCTGATGTCCATCGGCGAGGCGTACTACCGGATGGGCGGCAACTACACCGGCAAGGTGCAGAACCTGACGCAGTTCTACCACCCGCTGGACATGATCGCGGAGTGGAACCGTGGCTACGGATCCAACGGATTCCTGCAGTACCAGTTCGTGGTGCCGACCGAGGCGGTCGAGGAATTCAAGCGGATCATCATCGACATCCAAGCCTCGGGCCACTACTCGGCGCTGAATGTCTTCAAGCTGTTCGGGCCGGGCAACCAGGCGCCGCTGAGCTTCCCGATGCCGGGCTGGAACATCTGCGTCGACTTCCCCATCAAACCGGGACTCAACGAGCTGGTCGGCGAGCTGGACAAGCGGGTGATGGAGTTCGGCGGGCGGCTGTACACCGCGAAGGACTCGCGCACCACCGCGGAGGCGTTCCACAAGATGTACCCCCGGATCGACGAGTGGATCAAGGTCCGCCGAAGTGTCGATCCCACAGGCGTTTTCATGTCCGATATGGCGAGAAGGCTGGAGCTCCAGTGATTAATGCCGTAGGCAACCCGCAGACCATCCTGCTGCTGGGCGGTACCTCGGAAATCGGCTTGGCGATCTGCGCCGAGTACCTGAAGAAGGGTCCCGCGCGGATCATTCTGGCCGCGCTGCCCGGTGATCCGCTGCGCGAGGACGCGGTCTCCCAGATGAAGGCGGCCGGGGCGAATCAGGTCGACGTCATCGACTTCGACGCACTCGACACCGAGAGCCACCCGAAGGTCATCGACACGGCCTGGGACGCAGGCGATGTGGATGTCGCCATCGTCGCCTTCGCTCTCGACGGCGATCCGGAAGAGCTGTGGCAGAACCAGCGCAAAGCCGTGCAGGTTGCCGAGATCAACTACACCGCAGCGGTTTCCGTCGGCGTGCTGGTCGGCGAGAAGATGAAGGCGCAGGGCTTCGGGCGCATCATCGCCATGTCCTCGGTCGCCGGTGAGCGGGTACGCCGCTCGAACTTCGTCTACGGGTCGACCAAGGCCGGCCTCGACGGTTTCTACCTCGGTCTCGGCGAGGCGCTGCGCCCCCATGGCCCGCGCGTGCTGGTGATCCGACCCGGCATGGTGCGGACCAGGTTCTCGGCGCACGTCAAAGAGGCTCCGCTCACCGTCGACAAGGAAGACATTGCGGCGCTTGCGGTTTCGGCCTCCCAGAAGGGCAGGGAGCTCATCTGGGCGCCCGGCGCCTTCCGCTTCGTGATGATGATCCTGCGCCACATCCCGCGCCCGATCTTCCGCAAGCTGCCCATCTGAGCTTGCCTGCCGCGTCTCGGCCCTCCGCACCCGTTCCCGGGAACCGCAGCTCCTGTGGTGCTCGGGGCGGGTGCGGACCCGTAAGAAGGTGCGGTGCTGCGGCCGGCCAGCTCGAGACCGGCCGGTCTGGCCGGAATGCTCCGGGTCGCGTACGGTGCGCGCATACCGCGCCAGGACCTGGCAGCATAAGCGCCGGTCGCCTGCGTGGCGACCTTGCGCAATGCCGAGTAGTGGGTGCGGCGCAACGATCACCGAGCCGACCCAGTGATTCTGGAGATGCAATGCGAGTATTCGGACAAGATCGCGGCAGCCACCTCGAGGTGCGCCGATCTCGTGGCGGGGTCACCGACACGGCGGCCACGCTGGATGCGGCCGCACGGTCCGATCAGCAGGCAGCGCTGCGCGGCGACGAGGCGGTTCGATGACCACGGCAACCGCGGTACGCGCCACCGCCTCGCGGCCGACCCGTGGCGCACTGATCGCGCGGTACATCGGCTCCGGCCTCGGTGAAGCGGTACTGGCGGGCCTTGTCGCCGTGATAGTGGCCACCGTTGGGCTGGTGGCGTTTTCGATGGTGCAGTGGCCTGCGTTCAATTCGTCCAATGTGACTCGGGCGTTGACCACGGTGGGTCAGGTCCTCGCCGCGGTGATGCTCGCGGTCGCGATCGGTCTCATTCGCGTCCGGCGGTGGCCGTTGGCGGCGAAACTGCTGTCGTGGGTGGGGGTTTCGACGTTCGTCACCTTCACCCTCGGCATGCCGCTGGCGGCGACCAAGCTGTATCTGTTCGGCATCTCGGTGGATCAGGAGTTTCGCACCGAGTATCTGACACGGCTCACCGACAGTGCGGCACTGCACGACATGACATACGCCGACCTGCCCCCGTTCTACCCCGCCGGGTGGTTCTGGATCGGCGGGCGCGTGGCGAATGTGCTCGGCATGGACGGCTGGGAAGCCTTCAAGCCGTACGCCATCGGGTCGCTGGCTGTCGCGGCGACGATCTCGCTCGTGCTGTGGTCGAAGCTGATTCGCACGGACTGGGCGATCGGCGTCACCGCGGCGATCACGGCGGTCGCACTGACCACCGCCGCACCGGAGGCCTACAGCGCCGTCATCGTCATCCTGCTGCCGCCCGCCCTGGTGCTCGCCTGGGGTGCGTTGTACCGGCCGGGTGAGCACGGCCGGAACGCATCGGCGCCACAACCTGCCGCCCCGATAGCCGACGGGGATGGCGATGCCGGCTCGGCGGAACCTGACAGCCGGACGGCAGGTGGACAGACACCAGCAGGCGCTGCCGACTCGGCCGAACACGGCAACCGAACCACCAGTGCGCAAGCACCGGCGAACGCTGTCGACCCAGCCGAACACGGCAACCGAACCACCGGCGCGGAAGCACCGGCGAGCGTTGTCGCCTCGGCGGAGCGCGGCAGCCGGACGGCCGGCGGCTGGGGCGCGGTCATCGGGACCGGGCTGTTTCTGGGCGTTGCGGCCATGTTCTACACGCTGTACTTCGGGCTCGCGGCCTTCGCGATCGGCCTGATGGGTCTGATCGCTGCCGGGCTCGCCGTACGGGAGCAGCGGGCGGCCGCGCATCCACGTCGGGCGCGAGTGGTCGCGACTACGGACACTGGGTCGTCGTGGCGCGCCGCGATTCCACCGCTGGCCCGCCTGGCTGTGATCGGCGTGATCGCCGGGGTTGTCGCACTCGTCGTGTGGCTGCCGTATCTGTTGAAGTGGGTGAGCACGACCACTCCCAAGTCGGGCACCGCGCTGCACTACCTGCCCGTATCGGGCTCCGAGCTGCCGCTGCCGATGGCACAGTTCTCGCTGCTCGGCGGGCTGTGCCTGATCGGCACGGCCTGGCTGGTGGTGCGGGCTTCCTCGTCGCGGCGAGCGCAGGCGCTCGGCATCGGTGTCGTGGCCATCTACCTCTGGACGCTGCTGTCGATGGTGGCCACGGCAGCGGGAACCACGCTGCTCTCGTTCCGGCTGGAACCGATCCTGGATGTGCTGCTCGCCGCGGCGGGCGCGTTCGGCTTCGTCGAGGGCGCACGGGCCGCGTACCAGGCGTTCAACGAGCCGGGACGATTCCGGCTCGCGGTGATCGCTGTCGCCACCGTCGGCGCGCTCGCGTTCACCCAGGACATCCCCCGGGTGCTTGCCCCCGAGATCACCACCGCCTACACCGATACCGACGGAAACGGCGAGCGCGCAGACAAGCGCAGCCCCTCGGCGGTGTCGCACTATCGCGAGGTGGATGCCGCGCTGCTGGCGCAGACCGGCCGACCACGCTCGGACACGGTGCTCCTCACTGCCGACACCAGCTTTCTCGCCTTCTACCCCTACTACGGCTTCCAGGCCCTCACCTCGCACTACGCAAACCCGTTGGCGGACTTCGCAGGCCGCGCCGCCACCATCAAGGGCTGGAGCAGGCTGGACTCCCCCCGCGCCATGCTCGACGCCCTCGCCGCCGCCCCGTGGCGCGCACCGGACGCCTTCCTGTTCCGCAGCAACGGCGACAACTACACCCTCCGCCTGGCCGAGGACGTCTACCCCAACGACCCCAACGTCAAGCGCTACACCGTGACGTTCCCCAAGAAACTCTTCAACGACCCGCACTTCACCACCACCGACATCGGCCCCTTCACCCTCGTCACCGTGACCAAGTAGCGCCACGGCAGCTCGATCCCGGTGGATTGTCTGCCCACCATGGCGACCGCGCCGAGCGACAGCACCCCGAACACCGCGATCACGATCCGCACGAGTTACACGCCGAGCCTCGACTCGGTGTTTGCCGCAGCCATGTGCCACTCGTGGGGCGGAAATGAGTGGTTTGTGGGCGGAATGGGTAAGTGGACGGGGACGTCCGGGACTCAGCCAGATGGTCGACACGAGCGCCCGAGGGCAGGGTCTCGATGACATCCGCTAGGACGTCCCGCTAACGCCAGGAAGCGGGGCTGCCAGGGTGTTCACAGGGTGGCTGGGTACTTTGGACGGCTGGTTCTGCCATCTGGAGGAGTAGTTTGCCGGTCGAGACACTGGAAGTTGTAGGCGTCGTTTCAGCGGGAGCGACACCGAACGGAGTGTCTCTATCGGACCGGCCGGTGGCGGTCGGGAAGCGGCGGCTGTCACGGATTCGGGTCGGTCGTAGCGATCTGGTCGTCGCGGTGGGGTATCTCGCGTCCGCGGTCACTGTGCTGTCGGGGCAGTGGCGCAACACACACAGCGGGTACCTGATCAAGAGTGGTCAGGACCAGACGATGTGGGAGTGGTTTTTCGCGGTGACCGCCCATTCGGTGGCCCATCTGCAGAATCCGCTCGGCACCGATCTGCAGAATTTTCCGGCCGGCGTGAACATGATGGCCAATACGGCCATGTTCGGGGTGGGAGTGCCGCTCACCCCGATCACCTTGATGTTCGGTCCGACCGTCACCTTCGTGCTGGTACTCACGCTCGGCCTGAGCGGCACGGCCTTCGCTTGGTATCGGCTGTTTTCCCGGGAGCTCGTCGAGTCTCGGCTTGCCGCGGCGATCGGCGGGCTGTTCTGCGGTTTCGCACCGGCGATGATCTCGCATGCCAATGCACATCCGAATTTTGTCGCGCTGCTGCTACTTCCGATCATCGCGGGTCTGATCATTCGCATGGCACAGCGCGCGACAACCGGTGGCGATGCAGGAGAAGGTATGCCACGCAGGCATATTCGTGACGCCATCGCACTCGGCCTGCTGGTCGCGATGCAGATCGCGCTCGGCGAGGAACCGCTACTGATCTTTGCGCTCGCCTTCGGCCTGTTCGCCGTTGTGTACTACCTGCACGCACCGCGCACGGGGCTACGGGTGCTGCGCGCACTGATTCCGACCGTCGCACTCGCCGCGGTGATCACGGTGATGCTCACCGAGATTCCGCTGTGGTGGCAGTTCTTCGGGCCGCAGAGCTACCGCTCGATCGACCACGGACCGATGGGCAATGACCTGAAATCCCTCGTGCAGTTCCCGTCCGAATCGCTGGGCGGGATGTTCGCGCCGGGCCAATACGTGGCGATCAACGAGACCGAGCAGAACGCCTACTTCGGGTGGCCGCTGTTGCTGTTGCTGACCGTCACCGTGGCGCTGCTGTGGCGAGCGCGCGTTGTCCGCGCCGCCGGTGTCGTGATCGCGGTGTTCGGGGTGCTGTCGCTCGGCGCGGTCGCCATGTTGGGCAGACAATCCACCGGGATCGAGCTGCCGTGGCATTGGGCCGAACAGGTCCCGCTGCTCGATACCGTGCTGGAAACCCGGCTCACCATGGCGGCCATCCCGGCCATCGCGGTAATTCTCGCGCTGGCCACCGACCGCGCGGTCGCATCGTGGTGGCAGTCCGCGGGCGACCGGAAACCCTTGGCCTGGTTCACGGCGCTGACGCTCGCGCTGCTGCCGCTGGTGCCGACCGTCCTTCCGGTGACCGAGCGCGCGCCGACGCCGGAGTTCTTCGCCGACGGGACGGTGCGCGACTACGTGAGCGGCGGTTCGGTGGTCACGGTGCCGCCGCCGCGACCGGCCGACGCGCGAGCGCTGCGCTGGCAGGCCGACGCGAACTTCGACTTCGCGCTCGCCGGCGGCTATTTTGTCGGCCCGACCAGCACCACGAAGAAGGGCATCTACGGACCGGAAACCAGGCCGACCACCGCGCTGCTCGTCCAGGCGCAGGACACTGGAGTCGTACCGGACATCGACGCGGACGCGCGCACGCGTGCTCGCGACGACCTCCGGTTCTGGCAGGCGGATGTGGTGGTGCTGCCCTCGACGAAGAACGTCGATGTGCTGCGCACGACCATGACGCAACTGCTCGGGGTCACACCGACCCGGGTCGAGGATGTGTGGCTCTGGGACGTTCGGGTGCTGCGGTAGCAGGGATCACAGGCGACGGTAGATAGCATCAACCCCCGTGCGACCGGACCGATCATCACGAGCGTTCACCCGTAACCGCCTGATCGCCCTCGTCTCCGGGCTTCTCGGATTCGTGTTGGCGCTGCTGACACCGCTTTTGCCGGTAGAGCAGGACCAGGCAACGCTGGACTGGCCGCAGGCCGGTGCAGGCAGCGTCGAGGCGCCGTTGGTGTCCTACGTGCCACAGCGGTTGAGTGCGACGCTGCCGTGCGCGGTCGTGCGGGCGGCCGGGTCGGGCACGCTGCTGTCGACCGTTCCCGACGGCTCCGGGCAGGCGACAGCCAAGGGGCTTGTCGTCTCGGTGACCGACGGCATGCTCGCGCTTATCCAGCGCGACGTACCGCTGCTGTCGGCCCCTGTTGCCGAGATCGCAGGCTGCGAGGCGGTCACCGTCACGGCGACCGCCGCCGCGACGACCGCCGAATTCACCGGCGCGAAGCGCCAAGACGGGACGCCGTTCCGCAACACCGTGGCTCGGGACATCCGGCCGCAGGTGGTCGGGGTGTTCACCCCGCTGGACGCCGCACAGCTCGATGGCGCTCGGGTGCACATCGATATCGACTCGCGGTTCTCCTCGACGCCGTCCGCGCTGAAGCTGGCCGCGATGATCGCCGCTGCCGTGTTCACGATCATCGCGCTGATCGCACTGCATCTGCTCGACAATGCCGATGGCAGGCGGCCACGGCGCTTCCTGCCCGCGCACTGGTGGCGGTTCACCATCGCCGACGGCGCGGTGCTCGGCATCCTGGTGCTGTGGCACTTCATCGGCGCGAACACCTCCGATGACGGCTACATCCTGAACATGGCCCGCGCCTCCGAGCATGCCGGGTATATGGCCAATTACTACCGCTGGTTCGCCGTGCCGGAAGCGCCGTTCGGCTGGTCCTACGAGGTGCTCGCGTGGATGACCAAGGTCTCCGACGCCAGCCCGTGGATGCGGCTACCCGCATTGGGGGCGGGAGTGGTGTGCTGGCTGGTGATCAGCCGAGAAGTGCTGCCCCGCTTGGGCGCAAGGGTGCGGCGCAACAAGGTCGCGCTGTGGACGGCCGGGCTGGTCTTCCTCGCCTTCTGGCTCCCCTACGACAACGGCCTGCGGCCGGAACCGCTGATCGCCGCGGGCGCGCTGCTCACCTGGTGCTCGATCGAACGCGCCATCGCGACAGGACGGCTGTTGCCCGCCGCCATCGCGGTATTGATCGCCGCCTTCTCGCTGGCGGCCGGGCCGACCGGACTCATCTGCATCGCCGCGCTGATCGCCGGGTCTCGACCGGTATTGCAGATCATCATCCGGCGGGCACGGGACGCGGCTGGGACGCTCGGCGGGGTGCGGCGTGACGAGGCCGAGGCGGATCTCGCTGCTGCCAAGGCCGAATCCGGCACCGAGACCCGTGGGCGCGGAATCGGCAGCAGCACGGATTCGACCGCGGGCGAGGCCGGCACCGGCACACCGACCGGGGACAACGAAACCGGTCGCAGCGAGGACTCGACCGCGCGTGGCGCCCGCACCGGCGCTGCGACCGAAAGCGGCGAATCCGATCGCAGCGAGGATTCCGCTGCGAGCCGGGCTGATTCCGGCGACCGGCGCCAGGGCGCTGCGGTCACCGAGCGGCGCACTGCCGACGGCAGCCCGTCGCGGCTGGCCGCGTTCTTCCGGTATGCGGCACTGCTCGCACCTGGCCTCGCGGCCGGAACCCTGGTCCTGGTAGTGGTTTTCGCCGACCAAACACTGGCGACCGTCATGGAAGCGACCAGGGCGCGCACCATCGTCGGCCCGAATGTGGCCTGGTTCGATGAACGCACCCGTTGGGATTCGCTGCTGATGCTGGCACCCGACGGGTCGCTGTCGCGACGCTTCGGCGTGCTCGTCATGCTGCTGTGCCTGCTGGTCTGCGTGCTGCAGGTGCTGCGCAAGGGGCGGATTCCCGGCACCTCGCGCGGGCCGTCGGTGCGCATCCTCGGCATCGTTTTCGCCTCGCTGTTGCTGATGATGTTCACACCGACCAAGTGGACCCACCACTTCGGTGTGTACGCCGGGCTGGCCGGATCGCTCGCCGCACTGGCCGCGGTTGCGGTGGGCAGCGAGGGCATTCGCGCACCGCGCAATAGGGCGCTGTTCGCCGCCGCGGTGCTGTTCCTGCTGGCGATCACCTTCACCGGATCCAACGGCTGGTGGTACGTGTCCAGTTACGGCGTGCCGTGGTGGGACAAGGCTCCGCTGATAGCGGGCAAGGGCATCTCCACGCTGTTCCTTGTGCTCAGTGGAGTGGCGCTGGTCGTGGCGGTGTGGCTGCACTATCGCGAGCCTTACCGGAGGGCCAGTGCTTCGGCCCCCACGCGTTTCGATCGGTTCGCCTCCGCACCGCTGACCATCGCCGCGGCGGTGCTGGTGCTGTTCGAGGTGGCCTCGCTGGCCAAGGCCGCGGTCACCCAGTTCCCCGCGTACTCCATCGCGAAGTCGAATCTGGAATCGCTGGCGGGCAATTCGTGCGCACTGGCCAACGAGGTGCTGGTGGAGACCGACACTCCGGACTCGCTGCTACTGCCCCTCACCGGCTCCCCTGCCGACGGATTGTCGGCGGAATCCAAGGGCTTCACCCCCAACGGCGTCGCGAGCGACCTCACCGCCGACGCCGACGAAACAGTGTCGGGCGGCGCCAATTCGGTGAATACCGATTCGAAGAACAAGACCACCAAGACAACCGGAGCCGGCACCGGGGGCGGCACCAGCGAACAGGCCGGCATCAACGGCAGCACGGTGGCCCTGCCGTTCGGATTGGACCCGACGCGCACGCCCGTCATGGGCAGCTACCAGGACAGCGATCAGCAGCAGGCCAAGCTGACCTCGCAGTGGTATCGCCTCGACCTGGGCGGCAGCTTGCGCGACGACCCCGCGTACCGCGTCCTGGCCATCACCGCCGCAGGCCGGATCCGCTCGGTCGACGCGGATGGTGTGGTCACCTATGGCGCGGAACTGCGGCTCGAGTACGGTACGCGGGCCGCGGACGGCACCGTGAATGTGCTCGGCTCCGTCGCCCCGCTGGACATCGGCCCCGCACCGTCGTGGCGCAATCTCCGTGTCCCGCTGAACCACATTCCGCGGGAGGTCGACGCGGTACGCCTGGTCGCGGTGGACAACGACATCACCCAGAAGCAGTGGCTGGCGCTCACCCCGCCCCGGCTGCCCAAACTGGCAACCCTGAATTCCGTTGTCGGCTCAACGAATCCGGTCCTGCTCGACTGGCATGTCGGCCTGGCCTTCCCCTGCCAACGCCCGTTCGATCACCACGACGGCGTGGCCGAGGTCCCCGACTGGCGCATCCTGCCCGACCGCGTCGGCTCCGACGCCTCCAACGCCTGGCAGGACGACATCGGCGGCGGCCCGCTCGGCTGGACCGGCCTGCTCCTGAAGTCCCAAACCATCCCGACCTACCTCGACAACGACTGGTCCCGAGACTGGGGTTCCCTCGAAAAGTTCACTCCCTACGCCCCGAACGCCACCCCCGCCCCCATCGGCGTCACAGTCGAAACCCGCAACGGCTGGACCAAATCCGACCCGATCCGAGTACGCTGACCGCTCCCTACCTCCCACCCCGATCAAAGCGCCGAGCGCAGTGAAATGGCGGTCCCATCCCAACCACCATTTCACTACCCTCACCCACCCCTCATGGTGCTGACTGTGCGTACCCGTGCGGTGTTGGTGCTACGGGACGTAACGAGTAGCAAGGGAAGTCCATGGCGACCACAACGGCGGCGCAGCACCGCGAGCTGGCGAAACAGCGGTACGACGCATTCGTCGCGGAGTGCCCCACACGCCAACTGCTGGACCGGATCAGCGACAAATGGGTGAGCCTGGTGCTCGTCGCGCTGGCCGAAGGCCCGCGGCGCTACGCGGAGATCAACAGGTCCATCGCCGGAGTCAGCCCGAAGATGCTCACCCAAACCTTGCGCACCCTCGAACGCGACGGTCTGGTGGAACGCCGGATCACTGCCGAGGTGCCAGTCCGCGTCGACTACGAACTCACCGCGCTGGGCCGCAGCCTGCAACCGGTGATGTCGGTGATCAAGTCATGGGCCGAGGAACGGATGGACGACGTGCTCGCCGCGCGAGCCCGTTACGACGGCGAGTCGGGAGTATGACGCGCCGGTACAGCCAGAACTACCCCCAAGATTGGCAATCCGAAAACCTGCCGAACCTGCGGCGGGACCGTAATCTGAGCACCATGACCGCGGCCTTCGATGACATGGATCTACGCGACCTCGTCGGAATGCTCACCGCCGACGAGCAACGGGAACTACGACCGGCGGTGCTGCGTGTACTGGCCCGCCACCCCTCGCCCGAACTGCTTCGCCGTGAACTCGGCCTTCGCATGACGAAGGTCTGACCACCCGTCCGAGCGCTGAGAGCAGGAAGGCCGTCGCGCCGGTTGAAATCACCGGCGCGACGGCCTTTTGCCATGTCGGGGGCGCCCCGGGCAGGGGCGCCCCCGCGGGTCAGAACACCCGGAGCTGTCCTGGCGACCACAGACCGCCACGGGTGGTCGTGCCGGTCTCCAGCTTCGCCGGGGTGGCATTGCGGTCGTACTGGTCGTAGCGCTCCAGGGAGCCCCAGTCACGCGCCCAGTCGTCCTTCATGTAGGTCGGGACCGTTGTCGACTTCGCCAGCATCTGGGCGAAGCCGAGCGGACCGCCGAACTCTTCGGCCTGCCAGGTGTTGGTGGAGCTGACGGCCAGCGGACGATCCGGCAGGATGCGGTAGCCGGGTACCTCGGCAACACCGTTCTTATGGTCGAACGGACGCTGGCACGGGAACTGCAGACCGACTGCCCAGTCCAGCAGGACCGGCTGCTCGGTACCGATAAAGCTGTTGAGCGACTGCAACTTGGGCATCCGCGGCGGGGTGAAGGCCAGCCACTGGTCTCCGATCAGGATCGGGTCGTTGGCGACGATCCGCACCGCATCGGCCTCCGGCGCGATCTGATCGAGCGGAACCCGCAGGTTGCGCCACGACGGGAACGGACCGATGTCGCGCGGCAGGTAGGTGCCGAGCGATTCGACGCTGCCGTCGGGCAGCCGCTTGCCGTAGTCGACGGTCAGCGACTGGCCGTATTTGACGTCGCCGGTGTCGTCGATCGACAGGATGCGGCCGGCCGCCGAAATCACCACAAGCGGCTTCTCCGGTGAGCGGGCGGGCAGCTCGTACCAGCTGGACACCACGTGCGCGGGCTGCTGCACCCCCTCCTGGTAACTGCCGAGGATCGGGGTGGTCGCCGGGTCGAGCCCGAACGGCAGCGCCACGGTGCTGCCGTTGACGCCACGCGCGCCGACGCCGCCGCCGGTGCCCGCGCTCTGGCCCTTCTCGAACGCGGCGCCGACGGACTGGGTGGAGGTGTTGCCGGTGCCCGGCTTCACCTCGACGCTGTCGGCGGACAGGTCCTTCGGAACACCGTTGGGGTCGAAGCCGACCGGGTCGGCCCCGGCAAGCGGGTCGTTGGGATCCTTCAGCGCAGTGGCCGGGTCGACGATCGGCTGCAACCTGCCGCCGTTGGGATCCGGTTCCACCAGAATGTCATTGGCGAGACCGCAGGTGTTGCCGCCCAGCGCATCGAAGTTCGAGCGGGCCAGCGAGTAGGCCGGGTACTGCGAGTACGCGCCCTTCACCAGCGAGAGCACCTCGATGGCGACCATCAGCGCGGCGACAACGGTCAGCGGGATGGCGGCAAACTTGCGGATTCGCTTGCCGCGCAACGACTTCGCCGAAGGCTGTGGCTTGGTGTAATCCTCGCGCAGCGCATACCAGGCGACCAGCGCGAGCGCCGCGCCGAAGAGCACGAGCATCAGGGTGTTCGACTGGTAACCGTGCAGCGAGATCCGCTTGTCGAACCATGGCACACCGAAGCTCGAGACATACCAGTACCCGTTGATGCCGGAGAACGAGATCGCCAGCAGGAAGAGCAACCCGGCGAGGAATATCGCTCGATTCTTCCGCGCACGCAATGCGCTCGCCGAAACCGCCACCGCGGTGACCGCGGCGAGCGATCCCGCGATGCCCGCATACGCGCCGAAGTGGTGGGTCCACTTCGTCGGGTTGAACATCATGAAGAAGATGGTGCCGAGGACAACGCCCATCAGCCGCCAGGTCGGGCCGCTCGCGATGCCGGGAACCTGCCTGCGCCGCAGCAACACCAACATGGTGGTGAACAAGCACAGCAGCATCGCAAGGAAGGCGAAACGGCGCGGCAGCGAACCGTCGACGGTCTCGACGAACAGGTAGTAGTAGCGCAGGTAGTCCTCGTACCAGGCGAGGTTCGGCCCGGTGGCCTGACGCACCCGGTTGGCTTCCTGAATACCGGCGAAGGTCTGGTCGCTGTAGACCACGATCAACACCAGCAAACCGGCCGCCGCTATCGGCGCGAGCAATGGCAACGTGCCGAACTGCCGATGCCGTCGCACCACGATCCGCACCAGCGGGCGAATACCGGCGAGCAGGGCCGCCACACACATCAACCCGGTCGGTGCGGCCGCCAGCGTGAACGCGGCGACCAGAATCGCTGCCGCGGCCGGAAGCAGGCGACCGGTGGCAATGGCCCGCTCGATCGACACCCAGGTCAGCAGTGCGCCGAGCGCGACGATCGGCTCCGAGCGCAGCCCGTTGTCGAACGGCATCCAGAAGGTCAGGAAGACCAGCCCACCGGTCCACAGCGCAACCTTGCTGTTGCGCACACCGCGACCGAGGCGAGGCACCACCTCGCGGCTGATCACCATCCAACACAGGATGGCGCAGGCCAGCGCAGGCAGCCGCACCCACGCGCTCGCGGTCGAGATCTCCGAGAAGATCTGGATCACGTAGTAGTACCAGCCGAACGGCGCCTCCGGCACGCCGTACCAGCGGAAGTAGTTGGCCATGTAGCCCGCGTGCGGTGCGACCCGCACCATGCTCAGGATGTAGCCGTCGTCGGAGGTGTTGGCGCCGACGAAGTGCCACACCAGCAGGATCCCGATGACGCCGCCGTCGGTCCAGGTCGGCTTCAGCCAGTTCGCGGGCAGGAATCGGCGGTGGCCGCGCCCGTCGCTGCCGTCGAGCCGGGCCAGCGCACCGAGGGCGATCAGGGTGCACAGCACCGCCGCGATCATCGCGACCAGCTTGATCGCGGTCGGGGTGGAGGTGAAGCGGGTGTCGACGGTCATCTGCATCGACAACCCGGCGGGCACCGCGCCCTGCAGATCGGAGAAGACGCCGACCACCTGCGGCCGCAGATCACCGGCGAGCTGCCCCGCGACCGGCACTGCAACCATTTGCTTGGCACCGGGCGCGCCGCCCTCGACCGGCTTCTCCACCATCGTGGTCAGGCCGTCGAACGCCGCCTTGGTGCTGTTGCTGTCGGAGCTGATGGTGATCGACGAGCACTCACCCATCTGCGACCGCTGCGCCGAGGCCACCACCGCGTTGCGGTCGATCACGTCCACCGCAGTGTCGGACACCCGGACGAACATGGCCTCGAGCGCCGCCCGATCCCCCTGCGGCGGCGCCGTCGCAAGCAGCATGCCGCCCTGCTCGGGCAATTCCGCGACCGCGGCACACGGAATGGTGGCTTTCATTTCGATAGGGACCTGCGACATCAGCGGCGCCTGCACGTTGCCGAGCTTGCCGTCTTGCGGCCAGTTCAGTACGGCAGTCGTCTGCGCGACCGGCAGGAATGGACTAGCCAGCGCGAACAGTGCCCCCAGCACACCCGCCACCAGCGCGATTATTCGCGCGGTGCGGAAATCGTTCGGCGCGGCCGCAGGCGCGGCAGGCGGTTTCGTCAAGACAGCAGTAGCGGCGTCGGGCACGATTGGCAATGCTAGCTCCCCTGCCTCTCCGCGTCTTCAGGCCAGACGCAGTTGCGCCCTGCGTGGCGTCGGCGTCCGAGCCGACTGTCGGCTATCACCCGGTCATCCTGGGAAAAGTCAGGGTTGTCGACCGGATGTCCCCGCTCGCGATGGCAGCCGACACAGGCCCCAATCGATGGGAAAGGGGGCTTGGCAGCAGTCGAGCGAACAGAAAGTAGACCCCGAATGGCTGACCGGATGTGGGGTCAGTGGAAAGCTGGGGGTCATGACCAAGGTGAATCTCGAGACGAATTTCGGAAAGATCGTGCTGGAGCTGGACGATGCGAAGGCCCCCGCCACCGTGGCGAACTTCGTGGAGTACGTGAACGCCGGCCATTACAGCGGCACCATCTTCCACCGCGTTATCCCCGGCTTCATGATCCAGGGCGGCGGCTTCACCCTCGACATGAAGCAGAAGCCCACCAACGCTCCGGTCAAGAACGAAGCCGACAACGGCCTGAAGAACGACAAGTACACCGTCGCGATGGCGCGCACCAACGACCCGCACTCGGCCACCGCGCAGTTCTTCGTGAACGTGTCGGACAACGGCTTCCTCAACCACACCGCGCCGAGCCCGCAGGGCTGGGGCTACACGGTGTTCGGCAAGGTTGTCGAGGGTACCGAGGTGGTCGACAAGATCGCCGCTGTCAGCACCGGTTCGAAAGGCGGACACCAGGATGTGCCGCGCGACGAGGTCGTCATCGAATCGGCGTCCGTCGCCTGACCTGTTGTCACACAACGCGAATCGGGCCGCACTCCACCGGAGTGCGGCCCGATCGGGTACGGCGGATCAGAGCGGCAGCAGGTGATGTTTACGCGGATTGCGGGCAAGCTTCTTGTCGCGCAACAGATGTAGCGCGCGACGTAGCTCCAGCCGGGTGGCCGATGGCTCGATGACCGCGTCGATGTAGCCGCGCTCGGCGGCCACCCACGGTGTCGCGATGGTCGCGTTGTAGAAGTCGATCATCTGCTGACGCACGGCCGCGCGCTGCTCCTCCGGAGCCGCCTCGATCTGCTTGCGCCCGATCAGGCTGACCGCACTCTCCGCGCCCATCACCGCGATGCGCGCGGTCGGCCACGCCAGATTCACGTCTGCGCCAAGCTGTTTGGAGCCCATCACCGCGTACCCGCCGCCGTAGGACTTGCGGATCACCACGGTGACCTTCGGGACGGTGGCCTCCACATAGGAGAACAGGAACCGGCCACCGCGCTTGATGACGCCGATCTTCTCCTGCTCGACGCCGGGCAGGAAGCCGGGGGTGTCCACCACGAACACCAGCGGAATCTCGAACGCGTCGCACATCCGCACGAAATGCGCAGCCTTGTCGGAGGCCCGTGCGTCCAGCGCACCGGCGGACACCATCGGCTGATTGGCGACCACGCCGACGCTGCGTCCGTCCACCCGCGCGAATCCGGTGATGATATTGCGCCCGGACCCCGCGCCGATCTCGTGGAAATCACCGTCGTCGAAAATGCGCAACAGGATGTCGTGCATGTCGTAGCCCGAGTTGTCCGCGTCGGGGACAAGCGAATTCAGTTCCAGATCGCTCTCGGTGGTCTCGGGCTCCAGACCCGGATTCACCACCGGCGGCAGCTCCTGGCAGCTCGTCGGCAGGAAGCTCAGGTAGGCGCGCACCCATTCGAAAGCGGCGGCCTCGTCCGTGGCGACGTGATGGATATTGCCGTACTGCGCTTGACTGTGGGCGCCGCCGAGTTCCTCGAGGCTGACGTCCTCACCGGTCACCTCCCGGATCACGCCGGGGCCGGTGACGAACATGTACGCCTCTTCGGTCGCCACCACCACATCGGTGTTGATCGGGGCATACACCGCGCCACCGGCACACTTGCCGAGGATCATCGACACCTGCGGCACCATGCCGGACAGCGGTTCCTGGCGTCGGCCCAGCTCGGCGTACCAGGCCAGCGACGTCACAGCCTCCTGGACACGCGCGCCGCCCGAATCGTTGATGCCGACCACCGGGCAGCCGACCTTCGCCGCGTATTCCATGATGTAGGCAACCTTGCGGCCGAACATCTCGCCGACCGATCCGCCGTACACGGTCTGATCATGCGAGAACACCGCGACCGGCCGACCCTCCACCAGCCCGTGCCCGGTGACCACACCGTCGCCGTACAACGCCGTCGGGTCGCCCGGCTTGCGCACCAGCGCACCGATTTCCACAAAGGTGCCCGGATCGAGCAGCATGTAGATCCGGTCGCGGGCGCTCGGGATTCCCTTCTTCGCCCGCTTCGCCACCCCCGCTGCCCCCGCCGGTTCCTGCGCTAACTCGAGTCTTTTGCGCAGGTCGGCGAGTTTCTCGGCAGTAGTGCTCACTTGGCCCCTCTCATCAGGTGGTGCGGCCCCTCAGGGGGCAATCACTGCAAGCTTCGCGGTGAGGTCGGCTCCGATCTTCCCGATCCGCGGTTCGTCGACGATCTGCAAGTGATCGCCCGCGATGTGGATGACCTCGAGATTGGGAATGTACTCGTCCCAGCCACCGTTGGGCCGCCGATCGGCGTAGCGCGGCTCCAGCTCGATCATGCCGTCGTGATAGCGATCCGCCAGGTACAGCACCACATCGCCGTCATAATGCGTCGGAGTGGTCTTGGCCAAGTGGCGACCCTCGATCCACGAGGTGCGCTGATGCTCGAGCACACCGCCGGGGATCTTGGTGCCGCTGATCTTGATGAGATCGCTGATCATCTTGAACTGTTCTTCATCGGAGGCCGCGGCCAACGTCTCCAACTGCTCGCGATCCAGCTCGCCCTCGACGCCATAGGTCTTCTTCGCGAAGGCCTGGTAACGCTCGACGCGACGCACCCGCTCTTCGGGGCTGTTGTCCTCGCCCTCGGTCGGGATGGCCAGGTCGATCAGCCCGACGATGCGCACATCGGCGGCCTCGGCCCGCAGCAGCTGCGCGACCTGCAGCGCGAACACCGCACCGAGCGACCAGCCGTACAGCACATACGGACCGTTGCCCTGGATCTTGCGCAGTTCGGGCAGATACTGACGCGCGCGCTCCACGATGTCGCCCTCGACGCGTTCGAAGCCGTACATCGGAGTGTCGGACGGCAGCCGCTTGAGCAGCGGCTCGTAGACCAGCGTATTGCCACCCGACGGGTGGAACACGAAGACCGGCACGGCATTCGAACCCTCGGCGCGGGGGCGCAGCGGCCGGATGAAGCCGTCCACATCGGCGCCGCTGTCCTGCAGCTCGCGCACGATATCGGCCAGCTGTTCGATGGTCTCGCAGTCGAGCACGTCGTCGACGGTGACCTCGGCCTTGACTCGCTCCGTGAGTCGGGCCGCCAGCTTCTCGGCGAGTTCCTCCTCCAGGATCGGCAGGGTGTTGAAGATGCCGCCCGCCGACTTTCCGGTGACGATGGCCCAGGTGGCGAAGGTCAACCGCTCGGCGGCGTCACGCGGTGGCACGTCGTCCTCGTCGGCCTGCTGCGGTGCACCGAACACGGACTCGACCGCCGCGGGAGCCTGCGCGACGACCGCTTCGGCGGCGGCTTCCACAGTGGTGTCCACGGTGTCGAGCGACCGCTCGATCGCGACGTCCTTCGCCTCGGCGGCAGCATGCTGCGCGGCCGAGCCCGCGGCGGGAGTCGCCGTGCCTGCGGCGGCCCCGGTAACGCCTGCGGCCGTCTCGGCCTCCGCGACGATCGCTTCGGCTTCCGACTCCACCGACGTGCTCTCGGCGTTCAGCGAAACCCCTTCGGCGGCGGCCACATTCGCCACCGCTGCCGCCGGATCCTCGCCCGCCTCCAGTGCGGCGCGGGCCGCGGCCATGAACCCACCGTCGACCACGATTTCCTCGCCGGCGGCCTGCTTGTCGGCCATCGCCTGCATTTCTTCACGGTGGTCGATGGCGTAGCGCAGCACCTTGCCGACCTCGTTCAGGTTCGCGTCGCGCACGGCCTGGATCTGCAGCTGCGGAATATTGAATTCGTACTCGACCCGGTTCTTGATGCGCATCGCCATCAGCGAGTCGAGGCCGAGCTCCATCAGCGGGATCTCCATCGGCAGATCCTCGACCGCATAGCCCATCGACTCGGCGACGATCAGCGCCAGCCGCTCCTCCAGCGGCTGCGTGCCTTCCGGATCCCAACGGTCACCGAAGGTTTCGACGATCTCGATGTCCGCGTCACCGGTCGTCGCGAGCGCGGCACCCGGAACAGGTGCGGCCACAACGATTTCGGGCAGCGGCGCACCGGAGGTGACGACCGCCTCGAACAGCAGTTGGAAGGTCGCGCCCGCGCGGGCGTGCACCTGTACCGACGCGCCACCGAGATGCGGCGTCAGCGTGGTGGTCAGTGTTCCCGTGTCCGGCAGCGCCGCGTGCGGGATCGATGCACCCAGCGACACATCGCTGAGCACCTGTGCCGCAGCGGCATTCACCAGCGCGGCCAGGTCGGTGACGGTCGATGCCTGCACCTCCCACACGTGCCTGCCATCGGGCAGCGCGACGTGGGCGCCCGGCACCCGGTCGTTGCCTCCGCCGGAGGACATCCGGGCCTTCGGCCAGTATTGCTTGCGCAGGAACGCGGTCCGCGGAATATCGGCGTAGTCGCCCACCGGCAGCAGCGAGGACAGCTCGACGCGGTGCCCGTGCACGTACAGCTGGGCCAGCGCGGCGATCACGCCCGCCGACTCGTCTTCCTTGCGCTTGAGCGTCGGGATGAGCTGCGCGTCGTGCAGGCCCGCCGCGAAGGTAGTGCCGAGGACCTGCATCAGCGCAACGGAATTCGGGGCCAGCTCCAGGAACGTGGTGTGCCCGGTGTCCACCGCGAGCTTCACCGCATTGGTGAAGTACACCGCGTGGCGCATGTTCTTGACCCAGTAGTCCTCGTCGTGCACCGGATCGCTGCCCGCGCGGTAGAACTGCTCCTTGTTGACAGTCGAGTAGAGGCCCGCCTTCAACCTGGTCGGCTCGATACCCGCCAGCTCGGCCGCGAGCTCACCGAGCAGCGGATCCATCTGCGAGGTGTGCCCCGCGCCGCGGGTCTGCAGCACCCGAGAGAATTTTCCTGCCGCCTCGACCTGCGCCACGATGGCCGCGACCTGGTCCTGCGGGCCGCCGATCACCGTGTTCGTCGGCGCGGCGTACACCGCGCATTCCACGTCCGGGTAGTCGACGAGCATCTTCTCGACGTCGTCGGCGCTGAGCTCGACCAGCGCCATATTGCGCACGTCGGCGTCGCTGATCATGGCCTCGCCCTCACCCATCAGGCGCGAGCGGGCGCAAATCACGCGCACCGCGTCCTCGAGCGGGAGACCACCGGCGATATAGGCGCCTGCGACCTCGCCCATCGAATGACCGACCACCGCATCGGGTTCGGCACCGTGCGCGCGCAGCAGCGCGGCCAGGCCGATCTGGATGGTGAAGATGCCGACCTGCGAGGTGCCCACGTTGTAGTCCTGGTTGTCGTCCAGGATCATCTCGCGCACCGAGTACCCGGCCTCGTCCATCACCAGCTCGTCGACCTCGTCGACGGTCTTGCGGAAGATCGAGTTCTCCAGGTACAGCTGCTTGCCCATCTTGCGGTGCTGCGCGCCGAAACCGGCGAGCACCCAGATCGGGCCGTTGGCGGCGGGGGCGTCCGCGGTGAAAACACCTGCGCCGGGCTTACCCGCCGCGATAGCGCGCAGGCCGGCGACCGCCTCCTCATGAGTCTTGGCAAGCACCACACCGCGCGAACGGTGGTGGCTACGCTTGGCCAGCGACCGCGCCACATCCGCGAGCGGGACATCGCGCCCGGCGTCGGACTCCAGCCAGTCGGCCAGGTCCGCCGCGGCACGACGACGACGCGAGGGCAAGTACGCCGACACAGCCAGGATCACCGGCATCGGCTCTTCGCGCTCGGCCGACCATTCCGCCTCGGACGCCGCGGTCGGGGTGGTCTCCGCGACGGACTCGACCGCAACCTCGGTGGTCTCCGCGACGGACTCGACCGCAACCTCGGTGGTCTCCGCGTCTGCTGCGACATCCTCGGACACGGGCTGCGCCTCGGCCGTGGCCTGCGCGGGCACATATTCCTGCAGCACGATGTGCGCGTTGGTGCCGCCGAAGCCGAATCCGGAGATGCCGACGGTCGCGGTACCGCTGTAGCGCGGGAATTCCGTCGGCTCGGCGACGACCTTCAGGTGCGCCTGGTCGAACGGGATGTACGGGTTGGGGCCGACGAAGTTGATGCTCGGCGGCAGCACATTGTGCTGGAACGCCATGATCACCTTGGCCAGGCTGGCCGCACCCGCGCCGGACTCGAGGTGCCCGAAGTTGGACTTGGCCGAACCGAGCAGCGCGGGCTTGTCGTCCTCGCGACCGCGGCCGACCACCCGTCCGAGTGCGTCGGCCTCGATCGGGTCACCGATCAGGGTGCCGGTGCCGTGCGCCTCGATGTAGTCGACAGTCGACGGCGCAATACCCGCGTCGCGGTAGGCACGGCGCAATACGTCGGCCTGCGCGTCCGGGTTCGGCGCGAGCAGGCCGTTGGACCGGCCGTCATTGTTGACCGCGGAACCCTTGATCACCGCGTAGATATGGTCGCCGTCACGCTCGGCGTCGGCAAGCCGCTTCAGCACGACCAGACCGCCGCCCTCGGAGCGGACCATGCCGTCGGCATCGGCGGAGAAGGCCTTGATGTGGCCGTTCTTGGCGACGCCGCCGTTGCGGTCGAAGCCGAGCGTTGCCATCGGCGAAAGCAGCATGTTCACACCGCCTGCCAGCGCCAGATTCGCGTCGCCGTCACGCAGCGCGCGCACCGCCTGGTGCACGGCGACCATCGTCGACGAGCAGGCGGTGTCGATGGCGACCGACGGGCCGCGGAAGTCGAAGAAGTAGGACACCCGGTTGGGGATGATGCTGGAAACGCTGCCCATGATGGCGTACGCCTCGGCCGAGGCGGGCACGTTCGGATCGGGATTGCCCAGCCCGAGCGCGGCGATCAACTGGAATTCGTTGCTGGACGAGCCGATGAAGACGCCGACCGGCTCACCCTTGAGCTCACTCGCCGGAATCCTGGCGTGCTCCAACGCTTCCCAGGTCAGCTCCATCATCAGGCGCTGCTGCGGATCGACCCGCTCGACCTCGATCGGCGACATCGCGAAGAACTCCGCGTCGAAGCCCTTGAGGACCTCCTGGTCGAGGTAGCCGCCCAGGGTGTTGCCCTCGGCAACCGCCGCGGCAACCGCGGGCTCACTGGTGAACTCTTCCCACCGGCCCTCCGGGAGGTCCCGAATCGCGTCGCCGCGGTTGATCAGGAATTCCCAGGTCGACTCAGGGGTGTCGCCCGCGCCGGGCAGCCGGGTCGAAAGACCGACGATCGCGATGTCGTGCGCCTCGCCCGGCTGGTACCCGGCCGTGTAGAACGAGTCGTCGTCGGATTCCTGCGGCAACTCCGGATCACCATTGATGACGACCTCCGCCAGCGACGCGATCGTCGGATGCTGGTAGACCACCGTCGCCGTCAGCACGACACCGGTGAGCTCTTCGATGTCACCACCGAGCGCGATGGCATCGCGCGAGGCCAGCCCGAATTCCTCCATCGGCCGGTCCACCGTGATGTTCTCCACGGGTTGACCGGTCGCGTCGGAAACCCAGCGCCGCAGCCACTCCCGCAGCTCCGCAACGGACAGCTCCGTCGCGGCGGCGGACTCCGCAGCGGACTGCGTAGCCTCTCCTGCGTCAGGAGTATCGATTGCGTCCGCCTCGGCGCGCGCAATATCGGTCGTCTGGGTGGGCGTGCCCTCGTTGTCAGCCATCAATTCCTCAAGCTACCTGTCTGCGTACCGGGCGCGCCTGGAATTGACGCTCGGCATGGGGGTGTTCGGCGCCGAGCATCGATGGTCGGCTCGCCGAATCACCCCTGCGGGCAATTACTCTTCCGGAGCATCGGGGAATGCCTGCTGGGTGTAACCCCCGCGCAGCGTTCCCTCCAGATAAGCAGTCTTGCAGGCGCGCCGAGCGATCTTGCCGCTGGAGGTGCGCGGGATCGAACCCGCGGGCACCAGCAGCACGTCACGCACGGTCACACCGTGGCGCTGCGACACGGCCGCGCGGACCGCGTCGGCGATGGGCAGCGGGTCGGCCTTGCCTGCGCCCGGACCACGCTC
The DNA here is from genome assembly GCF_036046055.1 of Nocardia sp. NBC_00403. Lineage (NCBI taxonomy): Bacteria > Bacillati > Actinomycetota > Actinomycetes > Mycobacteriales > Nocardiaceae > Nocardia > Nocardia sp. NBC_00403. Next base: position 1,363,748 of record NZ_CP107939.1, on the reverse strand, counting down.
ACCCACGATGACGAGCTGCTCGGAGGCATCGTCGGCGTCGAACTGCAGGCCCGAATGGCTGCCCTGGTCGAAAACTTCGGCAGGTAGCTGGTTGGCGGGCACCGAGAACGCGGCGACGAAGCCCGGTCGCAGCGCCTTGCTCGCCTCCTGTGCGGAGAACTCCAGATCCTGCGGGTAGTGGTTGCGACCGTCGACGATCACCAGGTCCTTCACGCGACCGGTGATGTACAGCTCGCCATCGAGATACACGCCGTAGTCGCCGGTGCGCATCCAGTTGGCGTCGTCCTCGGCGCCGTCGGCGTGGCTGCCCTCGGGCAGGCGATGGGCGACCTTGTTCTTGAAGGTCGCGTAGGTCTCGTCCGGACGACCCCAGTAGCCGATGCCCATGTTGTTGCCATGCAGCCAGATCTCACCGACCCGGCCGTCGGGCAGCTCGCGGCCCGCGTCGTCGTCGATGGCGTCCGGGTCGACGATCACGGCCCACTGCGACAGCGCCACAAAGCCACAGCTCACCTGAGCGATGGCATTCTCGGTGCCCTGCTCGACCTTCACCATGCGACCCGCATTGAGCTCGTCGCGGTCGACGTAGACCACCTTGGCCTCGTCCTCGGCCTTGGTCGCCGAGACGAACAGCGTCGCCTCCGCCATGCCGTAGCAGGGCTTGATCGCGGTTTTGGGCAGACCGAACGGCGCGAAGGCGTCGTTGAACTTCTTCATCGACGAGGTCGTCACCGGCTCACTGCCGTTGATCAGGCCGATCACGTTCGACAAGTCGAGGGACTCGCCGTTCTTCGGCAGACCACGCGCCGCGGCGTGCTCGAACGCGAAGTTCGGTGCGGCAGCGAAGGTTCCGGCGCCGTCGGAGGCGGCGGCCAGTTCCTTGATCCAGCGGTAGGGGCGACGCACGAAAGCGCTCGGCGACATGATCGTGATGTATTTGCCGCCGACCGCGGGCAAGATCACCGTCAACAAGCCCATGTCGTGGAACAGCGGCAGCCAGGTGACACCGCGAGAATTCCAGTCCAGGTTGATGGCATCGACCATCTGCAGGAGGTTGGTGCCGACCGCCCGGTGGGTGATCTCGACACCGGCCGGGGTCCGCGTGGAACCCGAGGTGTACTGCAGGTAGGCGATGTCATCGATCGCGATGTCGGGACGCACCCAGGTGTCGCCGACACTGTCGGGGATCGCGTCGACGGCGATGATGCGCGGGCGCTGCGCGGCGGGCAGCGAGCGGAAGAACTGGCGCACCCCGGCCGCGGAGGAGCTCGCGGTGAGGATGGCAGCAGGCTCACAGTCGCCGAGCACCGCATGCAGCCGGTCGGTGTGACCCGGCTCATCGGGGTCGAACAGCGGCACCGAGATGGTGCCCGCGTAGATCGCGGCGAAGAAGGAGATCACGTAATCGAGGCCCTGCGGCGCCAGGATCGCGACCCGGTCACCCGGGTTGGTCACCTGCTGCAGTCGAGCGGCCACCGCGCGCAGCCGGATGCCGAATTCACGCCACGTCAGTTCCTGAGCTTCACCATCACGTTCACGCGAGTAATCGATGTAGCGATAGGCCAGGGTGTTCGCGTCGTTCCGAGTGTGCTTCTCGACGTGATCGACCAGGGTGTGATCCTCGGGAATACGGATGTTCCCGGTTTCGTCCAGGTAGTCGTCGAAAGTCTCTTCCATTCCTTCTTCTCCTCCGAGGCACATCGCAGCAAGACGGCGACATCGCCGCTGTTACCTGTGAGGCCCCGACTCGCTATCGCCCGCGGGTGCTCTACATACAAAGAGCCAGCCTGCAGATTTTGTTGCGGTCTGCGCGGTGACCGCTATCGGCTAGATGTTCTCAAACCAGAGTCATGTTACAGAGAAGAGCGGCTCACTCATCCCGCAGCAGTGGAATAACCGGCGCGAAAGCGTCCATCTGGGTGGGGAACACACCGACGTAGGACATCGATGTGAGCTCGCGCACCCGGCGGATCTGCTCGGCAATCTCCTCGAATGTGCCGATGGCCACATACGGCGATTCGAGAATCTCCTCGACAGAGAGCTTCACGTCGACCTCGAGGTCGGGGTGCAGGCCTCGATCGATCGCGGAAAGGGCCATTTCCGCGGTCTTCTCACGGTCGTCGGTGATGACGATCGCGGTGATGGCCCAGTTCAGCTCGATGTCGGCGAACCGATCGCCCGCGGCTTCGCGGATCAGGTTCACCTTCTCGATGGTCTTGGACATGGTGATGCCCGAGAGCAGACCTTTGCCGTTCTTGGTGGTGACCGGAACGATCGAGATGATGTCGGCGTGCTTGGCGGCCAGCCGGAGCATCTTCGGGCCGCCACCGCCGGTGCAGATCGGCGGGCGCGGACCCTGACGCGGACGCGGCGTGCCCTTGATGCCGTTGACCTGGTAGTGCTTGCCCTCGAAGGTGCATTCCTGGCCACGCAGCAGCACATCGAGGATGGTCAAGGTCTCGTCGAGCTTCTCCAGCCGAATGCCGGGCGTCTCGTAGGGCAGCCCGGCGGCGGCGAACTCGTCCTGCTTCCAGCCCGCGCCGACGCCGACCTCGAGGCGGCCCTTCGACAGCACATCGATGGTGGCGAGATCCTTGGCGAGCACCACAGGATGCCGGAAACCATTGGCCAGCACCGACGTTCCGAGTCGGATCTTCTCGGTAGCCTGCGTCAGGGCGCCGAGCGCGGCGATCGGACCGATCTGGTCACCGAGGTGATCGGGCACGACGAAAGTGTCGAAGCCGTACTCCTCGGCCTGCTGCGCCGTCTGAATGAACTTGCGGGCACCGCCCTCTTGCTTGTTTCCTTCGCCCGCGGCCGCGAAGCGGAAGTTACGCAGCGGCGTACCCAACGCGGTCAACTCACCAGCCGGTGCGGCGGCTTCTGTCATGAACTCATGCTCCTGGCTGTAAGGAAATTGCCTGCGCGCCGGCCAGCCCCCGGTCCTGGGGGCAGCAGTGCCGGCGTCGCGATCATCAGCGCACTTTACAGCCTGCTCCGGTCCGACTGACGAGGCTTCGGTATGCAGGCATGCATGGCCCTATTGTCGGGCCTCGCCGATGTGGTTGTTCACAGGTGGACTTCTCAGGAGTGCGGCGGGTGTGGTGCCCCTTCGATCAGACCGTTCGCCCAGTTCACCGCCCATTGGGTCGCGGTTGTTCCCTCGCTGTCGACCACGAAACCGTTGTAGAGACTGTGCACCGGGTTGCCCGCCGCGCGGATCAACGTCATTGTGCTGCCGATGATGTTCAGCGGGTTCAACGCCTGTCGCGGCGAGTCACAGATCAGATCGCCCGGTGCGCAAATCGTGAAGGTGCGGTCGGCCAGCGAGCCGAAGCCGCCCGGCCGCGGACCGGTCATCGTGATTCCCGGCACGGTCAAACCCTTCAACGCGACCTCCGCGCCGACACCGAGTGGCGGGTTCCCGATCTGGATGGGCTGCCCCGGTCCGTTGTCGTTGGTCCGCCGCCCATCGGCAATCAGCGTCACACCCAGCACCTGGTCGGCGGGGACGGGCCCCTTGCCTGCGGCGATTTGGGAGGCGACGTCGCCGCCGATGACCGCGCCCTGCGAGAAGCCCGCGATCACGTAGGTGGTCAACGGACATTCCCGATGCCGCTTCGCCATCGCATCGACCATCCGCTGCGCGCCCTCGGAACGGCTGTTGTTGTAGGACTGCTGGCCGTCCGGCGGAATCGCGATCGGATTCGAGAACTGCGCGACATAGGGGACGGTGTACACATCCAGCCTGCCGGGCGGGAACTGACTCTGCACCGGCCCGGAGATGTTGAGCATCAACGAGATCGGATTGGCCGTCGGGTTGTGCGGGTCGTCGTTGCTGTTGGACTCCCAGGTGCCGGGCACCGAGATCATCTGGACATCCGGGCAGCTCGCAGGCTGCGAGGTCGGTCGCTCCGGAGGCTTCGGTCCCGGACCCGGACCCGGCGGGCGAAGTCTGCCCGCGAGCAGGTACCACAGCAGCAGAACGAGAACGATGACCAGCGCGACGACCACGAGGAGCACCAGACATCCCACCGGCCGCAACCGGCGGGAGGCCATACCTCGACGGACACTCACTGGCAGTACGTCTGCTTAGCGGTGTCGATGTAGATCTTGCCGACCTTCTCGACCGGCATCTTCGCCGGATCGAAGGACGGGTCGGATCCGGCCATCGCGTTCACGAAGGTCGTCAGGTCCTGCTCGGAGGCGCCTGCCGCGACGCCCTGGCAGACATAGGTGCCGATGCTCAGCGCGATGTCCGGGCTGGAGGCGGTGACGCCTTTCTCCTTCAGCGCGTCGAGGAACTTCTTGTCCTTGTCGGTGAGCTTGGCGGTGTCCCCCGGTGGCACGACATCGGTCGGCACCGGCTGCGGGCGCTCGGGGGCGACCGTCTCGGCGGGCGTCTGCTGGGGCGACTCCGGAGCAGGCGTCTGCGCCCCGGTGTCGCCACCTGCGCTGCTCGACGTGGCAGGCGGCTGCGAAGCCGTCGTGGTGTGGGTCAGCTTCGGAGTGCTCGATGCCGTCGAATCGTTGTCACCGCATGCGGCGAGCAATCCGGTGGCGGCGAGCGCCACAGCGACGCCGAGTACCTTTCCACGGGTCCGATGCATGAATTCGTGTCCTCGATCTGTTCGCGAATAGGGTCCGATCGCCACCAGGCTAGCGGCAACCTTCGACGAGGCGGCGGCGGTCAGCAAACAGACCGGTCTGAATTAAATACTGTGAACTTCGGGTTTGCCGTCGCGGACCACGATGAAACCGGCCTGGAAATTCTGCTGGAAACCGCCGGGAACCGTGAACTCGTCGCTGATCGGATACCCGAGCTTGCCGTTCTCGTAACCGACGTCCTTCCAGGTGTCCATGATCGGACCCGAACGGACCGCCCACGCTCCCGACAGCGGACTCCAGTAGATGTTGCCGCCCTCGAACCTGCTGAAGTGGCCCAAGTCCTTCAGCGGCAGCTCTTCGGCTGCCGGGAAGCCCAGCCAGCTGTTTTCGTATCCCAGCTGGGCGTACTTGCCCATGATCAGCCCCTGCAGGCGGTGGACGCCGGTCTTGGGGCTGTAGTAGAAAGGCCCGTTCTCGAAGGCCTGCACCGAGCCGTCCCGGTGCGGCGTCTCGACCTCCGGCGCGGTCGGATAGCCCGCGGGTCCGCGCTCGAAGCCCTGCTTGCCCCACTCGTCGAGGATCGCGCCGCGCACCATCTGGGCGCCGGTCTGTGGCGTCCAGTAGAGCGAACCGTGCTGGAAGGCCTGGAACCGGCCGCGGCCGTCGGGCAGCGGGCGCTCGTCGTCGGTCGGCAATCCGACCGCACCGAGCGCGGCCTGGTAGCCGCCGCCGATCATGCCGCCGACAGTATGCGCGCCGGTCGCGGGCGAGTAGAACACCCGGCCGGACCGGAAGTCCTGGGCCACACCGCCGTTCACGTGGTATTCGGCGGTGACGCAGTCGCCGAGCCAGCCATTGGCGGTGGCCACGGCGGCAATCGCGCCGCCTGCCCGGCAAGACGCCATGTCTGTGTCGATGCCGAGCGCGGCGGCGGCCTGCGGCCAGGACTGCCGCATCTCGAAATCCCAGTACGGCCACGAGTGGGTGCCGGAGGGACGGTAATTCACCTGGGCCGGGATGGTCAGCTTGCTGAGCTTGGTCACGAAGTTCTGCGAGGTGAGCCGCGACAGAATCTCCAGACCCATGCCCGTGAAATTGGCGCTCACCCCTGGAATGACGGCGGCCTGGTCGAATGGCCCGATCGCACCGCTACCGCTGGACACGTACAGGCTGATCCCCTTCAGCTTGTCCGCCAGCGCGTACGGGTCGTGGCCGTCCCACTCCGGGCTGGTCGGCGGACCCCACATCGCCGCGGAGTCGAACCCACCCGCGTCGCGCATGGCGAACTGGATCGCCTGCGGCATACCGAGGGTGGTCGTGGTGAGGAATCCGGAATACGACGCGGCGTACTTGACGAAGCTCGGGTTGCGCGCGGCCAAGAACATCGCGGCCGTGCCGCCCATCGAAAGGCCCTCCATGCCACGCACATCCGTTGCCCGCCATTGGCTCTCGAGTAGCGGCGGAAGTTCCTTGGTCAGGAAGGTTTCCCACTTGTAGTTGTGGCCGTTGTTCGGCTGCAGCCAGTCGGAGTAGAAGCTCGACTGTCCGCCGACCGGCAGCACAACGGTGACGTTCTTGTCGGCATAGAAGTCGGCGGCGCCCGCCTCCTTGGTCCAGCCGTTCTCGTCGTCGGTGGCGCGCAGACCGTCGAGCATGAACAGCAGCGGAAACCTGGCCTCCGGGCGGGTGTTCCAATCCCTGGCCAGCAGCAGTTGCACCTGGACCGGTGCGCCCATCGATGGCGAATTGATCCACAGGGCGACCCTGCGGTCGGTGAACCACACCATTTTCTGCACCGACGCGCCTGCCGGTGCGGTGGCGGCGACCTCTGGCTGCGCGGTGGCGGGCGCGGTCAGCGGCGAAAGCCCGGCGGCCATCGGCAGCGCCACCGCGGTGGCCAGCAGCGCGAACCGCCTACGAGCCCGGCGGGCGTCGCCGCGTCCGCGTCTACCCCTGCCGCCCCTGATCCCTGCCACAAGTGTTTTCTACCCCTGGAAGGGCGGTCAACCTGGTAGGACGCGCGGGTAGCAAGCTAATCCGCCGCCCCGCGTACTCAGGCACTGTTACCCGAAACGCGAACGGCGCCGCCGCTCCCTGGTCGGGGAAGCAGGCGGCGCCGTTCGCGGTCTATGTGGCTGGATCACCAGCCGCCGGTGGCATCCAGGATGCCGTTGCGGGCCTTGAAAAGCTCACCCTCCCAGTACTTCCAGGAGTGGGTGCCCTGGGCGGGGAAGTCGAACTGAGCCGGAATCCTCAGGGTCGCGAGGCGAGCCTGGAAGGCGCGGGTGTTCACCAGCGACAGCGCCTCGAGTGCCATGGCGTTACTGGTGTTGAACGCGCCGACCGCCGAGTTCGGCCGGTCGAACTGACCTGGGAGGCCGCTGGCCGCCGAGATGTACATCGGCAGGCCCTTGAGCTGCGGCGCGAACACGAACGGATCCATCCGCAGCCACGCCGGGCTCCACGGCGCCGCCATCGAGTCGACGTTGAAACGGCCCGCGTCCAGCATCGCGATACGGATCGCCTCACGCATACCGGGCGCGGAGATGTTCAGGTAGCCGGAGAAGGACGAGGCGTGCTTGAACTGATCGCGATGGTAGGCGGCGAGGGCCAGCGCGGCGCTGCCGCCCATCGACAGGCCCGCGATCGCGTTGTTGGTGCGGGAGACGCCGTAACCCTCGAGGAAGGCCGGGAGCTCCCTGGTCAGGAAGGTCTCCCACTTGTAGGTGGTCTTCTGGCCGTTGGTGTTACTCGGCGCGTACCAGTCGGTGTAGAAGCTCGACTGACCGCCGACCGGCATGATGAGCGAGATGTTGTCGTTGCCGAACTGCTGCAGCGCATTCGTCTCGAACGACCACGCATTGCGGTCGTCGCGAGCACGCAGGCCGTCGAGCAGATACAGCGCCGCGTTGCCGCCGCGCGCCGCCCACTGCACCTGAACCTTGATCGGGCCCATGACCGAGGGGACCATCAGATCCTCGAAGCCACCCGCGGGGGCGCGCAGCACAGGGCTGTGCGCCGGGGCGGCCGTGGCAACGGTCGGGGCCGCCACTCCGGCGGCAATCGGTAGCGCAAGTGCTGCGGCACCGACAGCCAGAATTCGATGACGCCAACCGCGAGGGGTGACTCGCCGTCCCGTGCTTCTCTTCGGGCCGGCCGCCCTGCCGAAACGCATGAATCCTGCTCTCTTTCTGCTGTTGTGGTACCGCCGGTAGCCCATGAGGGCCGGGCAGCACCCGTGCTTCGAACGAGACGCACGTCACATGTGCATCGGACCCCGACATTCCGACGCAAAACGACGGCGCTACAACGATCTGGTCACACTTGCGCTCGCTGGACGATATTCGACGCCGGAAGCCTAAGCAACCGGGTGGCCGAAATCCGCCCATACACACACCTGTGATCGTGCGGTGACCTTATCGCGTTCGCTCGGAGATGTCGTCCCCGATCGGGAATTCACCCCAGATTGGCGCTGAGGTCGGGCAGCATCTTGTAGACCTGGTCGGCCCAGTAAGGCCAGTTGTGCACGCCGATGGGCGTGTAGTCGAAGTGCACATTCGTCGGGCCGAGTGAGTCCAGACGCAGCTGGAAGGCCCGCGTATTGGCGAGCGCGATCGTCTCCAGCGTCATTGCATTGCTGAGGTTGTAGGCGTCGAGCGGATTGTTGACTACGTCACGCGGACCGCTCTGGCCGTTGCCGGACGAAATCCAGAGCCGAGTTCCGTTCGCACGCAACAACGGTGCGAACATGAACGGGTCGTTGCGCAGCCAGCGCGGATCCCACGGCGGGCCCCACATGGCGTCGATGTTGTATCCGCCCGCGTCGAGCAGGGCCAGCCGCAAGCCCTCCCTCATGCCGGGTCCGGAGATATTCAGGTAGCCCGAATACGAGCCCGCGTACCGGAATTGATCCGGGTGATAGGCGGCGAGCGCGAGCGCGGCGCTGCCGCCCATGGACAAACCGAATACGCCGTTGCCGTTCGGATTGAAGCCGAGCCGATCGCGCAGCGCCCAGCGCAGATTCTCGGTCAGGAACGTTTCCCATGCGTAGGGGCGCTGCTGGCCATTGGTGTTGCTCGGTGCGATCCAGTCCGAATAGAAGCTGGACATCCCGCCGATCGGCATCACAACGTTGATATTCCACTGCGGAAGCACCCGGGAGATGTCGGTGTCGATTTCCCAGCCGCTGAGGTCGTTACGGGCCCGCAGACCGTCGAGGGCATAGACGACGCGGTTGGTATTGCCGTCGGCGGCGCGGAAGATCCTGGTCTTGATCGGGCCCATGTTGGAGTCGACCCAGAAATCTTGACCGGCCGGATCGAAGCTCGCCACAGCCGGTGTGGCGAAGTCGGTGACTGCGATTCCGAACGGCAGGGCGAGCGCGAAGGCCACGCCGGCGACGGACCGGCGCAGCCACCGACGGCGACGACCACGCCCGTCGGCTTCGAGTATGCATCCGTGCTCATCGGCAACATTTCCGCGTACCACGCCTGATCGCATTCGATTCGACCTTTCGCCCGTGCGATCACCGTTGACCGCAACTGTCGTGCATGAGGATCGACGTTCAACACCGACGACTCTCCGCACCGGGCAGGTCGTGGCGCTACCGCTCTTCATAGGCAGCTATTCGAAGCTGATCCCGGTTGAAACGCACTGCGATACCGGATCGTGATAAAAAATCAGAGATTTGCCGAACCAACATGCGGTCAGCGTCGCAAGGAGTACCGCAGCACCGAAATTCTTCCGACAGCAACTAATCAGCGAACATCATGCACACAGGCGATTATTCGGGCAAATACAAACGGACCGCCCGGCGCCGAAGGGGTGCCGGGCGGTCCGTTGTGGTGCACGTCAGCCGATGTTCGCCGACAGGTCGGGAGTCATCCGGTAGACCTCGTCCTGCCAGTTGTTCCACGCATGGATGCCGAATTCCGGGAAGGAATAGACGACGTTGGATGCGCCGAGTGCGGCCATCCGCACTTGGAAGGCGCGCGTATTGATCAACGCCAAGCTCTCCAGCCCCATGCCGGTGAGGGTGTTGAAGCTCGGCGCGTCGGTTGCGCCCGGCCTGCCGCTGCCCGCGGCGATCCACAGTCGGGTCCCGTTGCCGATCAGTCGCGGCGCGAAGACGAACGGGTCCATCCGCAGCCACTGCGGGCCCCACGGCGGCGCCATCGAGTCCACGTTGTAGCCGCCGGCGTCGATCATGCCGGCCCGGATGACCTCACGCATGCCGGGCGCGGAGTTGTTCAGGTAGCCCGAGAACGAGCCGGCGAAGCTGAACTGATCCGGGTGGTAGGCGGCCAGTGTCAGTGCCGCGCTGCCTCCGGTCGACAGGCCGAAGACGCCGTTGCGGTTCGGGTTGAAGCCGAGCCGGTCCCGCAGCGCCCCGCGCAGGTTGTCGGCCAGGAAGGACTCCCACTGGTACCGGTAGCTTTTGCCGGGACCGCCGGAGAGCACATTCATGGCACCCGAGCCGGAGGACGAACCAGCGCCCGCGGGAACGCCGAAGAATTCGCTCGGCGCGTTCCAGTCGGCATACCAGCTCGACTGGCCACCGACCGGCATGACCACGTTGATGTTGTTACTCGCCAGCATCTCGGCGATGTTGGTTTCGATCTCCCAGCCGTTCAGGTCCTCGCGGGCCCGCATACCGTCGAGCACATAGACGACGCGGTTGGTGTTGCCGTCCGCGGCGCGCAGGACTCTGGTCTTGATCGGACCCATGCCGGAGTCGACCCAGAAATCGAACGCGGCGGGATCGAATGCTGCCGATGCTGTTGCGCCGATGCCCGCAATGGTGATCCCCAGCGGCATGAGCAGGGCGACCGTTACTCCGACAGCCCACTTACGCAACCGGGAAGCCTGGGCTGCAGAGCTATCGGGCCTACGTTTCCAGCGCGGACTTCGCATTCCTCTCGACCTTTCATTCAGAAGGCGGTCGGCAAATGATTAGCAATCTCGACCAGCCCCCTCATCGGGCATTCAGGCGGGGAAACTCCATAAAACGGACGTTTCCACCTGTGTGCATGTTCTCCGTGTATCAATCGCAAGCGAATGCTTCTATGTTGCTGGAAAGTGATTCAAGCCACAAGAAGTGCAGCGTTCGTCGGTGCACATTCGTTGTCAAGGGGGCTGGGGACGCCCTGTTTCGGATAACGAAAAAGGCCGCCTGGTGCATGCGCACCAGGCGGCCGGTTTCACCGCGTCCCCGGCTCTACAGAGCCGGGCTCATGATTCACCCGATGTTGGCCGAGAGGTCCGGAATCATCCGGTAGACCTCGGCCTCCCAGTTGCGCCAGTTATGGATACCGACCGAAGGGAAGCTGTAGGTGACATTCTGCGCACCGAGGCTCATCATGCGGACCTGGAAGGCCCTGGTGTTGACCAGCGCGAGCGCCTCGAGCGGAGTGCCCTGCAGGATATCCAGCGGCGATGTCGCGTCGGCGGGACCCGGCAGCGCGCTACCGGCGGCGACCCACACCCTGGTGCCGTTCGCGATCAGTCGCGGCGCGAAGACGAACGGGTCCATCCGCAGCCACTGCGGGCCCCACGGCGGCGCCATCGCGTCGATGTTGTAGCCACCGGCACTGATCATGGCCACACGCAGCGCTTCACGCATACCCGGCGCGGAGATGTTCAGGTAGCCCGAGTACGAACCCGCGTACCGGAACTGGTCCGGGTGGTAGGCGGCCAGTGTCAGCGCGGCACTGCCGCCCATGGACAAGCCGAAGACGCCGTTGCCGTTCGGGTTGAAGCCGAGCCGGTCCCGCAGCGCCCAACGCAGGTTGTTGGTGAGGAACGATTCCCACTTGTAGGTGTTGTTCTTACCCAGCGTCTCGTTCCAGCCCGAGGAACCCGTCATCGCGGAACCCGACGAGGAGCCGTTGGCCGACCCCGACGAACCGGTGTTGAGGCCGAGGAAGTTGCCCGGCGCGTTCCAGTCCGCGTAGAAGCTGGACGGTCCGCCGACCGGCATGACGACGTTGATGTTCCACTTGGTGAGCTCGCGGGCGATCTCGGTCTCGGCCTCCCAGCCGTTGATGTCGCCGCGGGCCCGCATGCCGTCCAGCGCGTACACCACGCGTCCGGTGTTGCCGTCCGCCGCGCGGAAGATCCGCGACTTGATCGGCCCCATCGACGAGTCGACCCAGAAGTCGAACGCGTCGGGATTGAACGCTGCCGACGCGGTGGCGCCAGGTCCTGCCACCGACACCCCGAGCGGTAGCAAAACGGCCAGCGACATCAGCACCGACCGCTTGAACCACGAACCGGCTATCCGGGACCTCAGACGTCCACTTTCGGCCTTACGCCCGATAACGCCTCGCATCTGTTTGGACCCTTTCTTCGTCCGACCGAATCCCGATCGATTTACGGTGACCGCCGGTTTTCACCCATCGCGAGGGAACGCCACCGGCGGGCGTGCCGTCGCAGCCTAACGCGTCATCGATGCATGGGCGTTATCAAAAAGTGATAAAGCGGCGTACGCCACTCTATCGGCATCCTCCCATGAAACTACTGAGCCCACGGTGACCCGTGGGCTCAGTGTGACTACGAGAATATGATCACCGCGGCGGTTGTGGGAAGGGATCGACCAGATCGCAGCGTTGGATCTCGTACTTCGGCACCCGATCTATCCGGTACTTCGCGAACTTCAGCGCATGCAGCAGGTTGTGCTTGAAACGGTCCCACGTGAGCGGATCACGGTAGGAGATCGCCAGCGCCTCGGTGTCCGGGCACTTCATCGCCGTGCGAGCCTGGGTGACCCATTTCTCGTCGAGGAACCACGGCATCCACGGCTTCCTGTCCACCACGCCGGTGTCCACGATGACCCAGTCCGGATACAGCGCCTTGTCGTGCCCGATGCGGCCGTCGGTCAACCGGTCGGTGTGCGCGGCCAGCGGATAGGCGAGGCCCATCTGGTCGATCACGCGCACGTTCAGCGGGACGTTCATGCTGGTCATGCCCAGGTTCAGGAAGTAGACCGTGTGTCCGGCGCCGCCCTCGGGGATCGGCTGCGGCGGTGGTGCGACGTACCAGAACATGAACGACGGCGAGTTCAGCAGCAGGCCGCCGTCAGGGGTGGCCGCGATGTCGTTGACCATCGGCCGAATGCGCGGGTAGTCGAGGTAGTCCTCGGCCAGGATCGGATGATCGTGGCCGGTGTTGAGCACGTAGTAGACGCGCTCGTCGACGATGCCCGAGGAGCTGATCTTGGTCCCGGTCTTGATGGCCGTGGTGTTGGCGGCGAACAGCGCCCAGCCCGCGGTGCCGATCAATGCGAACCCGATCACCGCGAACGACCAGTCGGTGGCCGACATCGACCGCAGACCGCCCTCCGGCAGCCGGATCGGCACCACCGCGACCGGCAGCAACAGGCAGAACAGCTGCGGCAACAGCATCCGGCCGTGCATGAAGTCACCACCGACGCGCAGCGCGTACACGGTCAGGATGAATCCGCTGCCGAGCATGAGCGTGACCACCGCGCTCGGCGAGCGCAGCCATGCACGCACGCGGTCCACGGTCCAGCCGCGCTGCTCATCGGCAGTGGTGGGCCGACCGGCCGGTGCCGGCGCGACGGCAGTCGCGGTGCGCGCCGCGACGACGCCCGCGGCGAGCAGCACCAACAGCGGAACCCACAGGTAATAAGGACCGACCAGGTCCCACAAGTATTTGAAGCCCTGTCCCCACTTCGCGCCGCCCGCGTCCTTGGCGACGGCGGTGTTCGGGTAGGGCAGGCCGTAGTAGCCCATCCGCCAGACCTGGTAGCCGAGCGGGACGATCCCGGCGGCCGCAACGATCAACGCCCGCAGCACAATCGGACGCAGCCGAGTCTGTGGCACCGGCGCACAGAAGATCATTGCCAGCGCCAGTCCGCCGACCAGGGTCATCTCGGGACGAATCAGCGGCGCGAGTCCGGCGAGGAACACCAGTCCGAAGAAGCCGGGCAGCCGGACCCGTTCGGCCTGGCTCCACCGGATCATCAGCCACCACAGCAGGCCGAGCCAGCAGATGACCAGACCGCTCTCCAGTCCGGAGGAGGCGTAGTCGCGGGCAGGCGGCAGCGCGATGTAGACGAGCACGCCCGCGGGCAGCAGCAGCGCGGATTTGGTGCCGCCCCACAACCGTGCCGTACCGAGCATGGCGAACACGATCGCGGCCATCGACACCGTCAGCGCGACTCCGAGCACCACGTACTCGAGCCTGGCCTGGGTGAGCCAGCTGAAGAACCAGACCAGATAGGTCCACGCCGTGCTGGTGTTGGTTTCGACGCGTTCGCCCTCGTTGAAGACCGGTCCGTTGCCTGCCAACAGGTTTCGCACCGTGCGCAGCACGATCAGGCCGTCGTCGGCGATCCAGCGCCGCTGCCAGGCGCCGGTCGCGAACAGGACAACAGTGAGCGCCATCCCACCGACGAAAATGGCTCGGGATAGCTGCACGTGCCGCAAGGCCGAGCGAGCCGACCCTTCGGCCGGCTCCTCGCTTGCGTATTCCGTTCGCTCCGCTCCCTCGACCAACATCTCGTCAGGTGAGATAGACAGCGACACCTACCGCTCCGATCCAGGCGATTGCGAGGAACTGGAGGATGCGGTCCCCCAGCGCGATCTCTTCGGGTTCACCGGCCTCGCCGCCATCGACGTCGACCGCATAACGCAGGATTGCGATGGTAAACGGAACCATCGAGATGGCGAACCAATTGGTGTGCTTGAGGCTGTCCTGTTGGAACGCCCAGAGGCCGTAGAACACCACCACCGCTGTCGCGGCGAGAGTCCAGATGAAGCGCAGATAGGTCGGCGTGTAGTACTCGAGCGACTTGCGGATCTTGGCGCCCGTGCCCAGTGCGATCTGCAGTTCGGCGTAGCGCTTGCCCGCCGCCATGAACAGCGAACCGAACGCCATGATCAGCAGGAACCATTGCGACAGATCAATATCCGCGGCCGCGCCACCGGCGACGGCGCGCAGCAGGAAGCCCGAGGACACGATGCAGATGTCCAGCACGGCCTGATGTTTGAGGCCGAGACAGTAAGCCAGCTGGATACCGATGTAGACCGCCATCACGACGGCGAGATGCCACGACGCGAGGAACGATCCCGCGATCGACGCGACGAGCAGCACCGCGGCCAGCATGTAGGCCAGGTTCACCGGAACCACACCCGCGGCGATCGGCCGGAACCGCTTGGTCGGGTGGGCCCGGTCGGCTTCCACATCGAGCGCGTCGTTGACGAGGTAGATGCCCGACGCCGCCATGCAGAACACCACGAAGGCGATTCCGACGGGGGCGAGCACGTCCACCTCGGTAGCCGAGCCCGCGGCCAGCGGCGCGGCGAGCACGAGAACGTTCTTCACCCACTGTCGCGGGCGAACGGCCTTGATCAACCCGCCGGCCAGCGTCTTGGGCGGGCCCTTGACAACAGCCTCGGCTAGGTCGGCGCTGGTCGGCTCTTCACTCATGTCAACCAAGGCTCTTTCTTGTCCGGTCACTATCGAGTCTCTTTTCGGCGGCAAGCACTACAGCGGCGGACGCGGCACCGAGCGCGGATCCAGCGAGCACGTCGGAGGGATAGTGCACCCCGAGCACGACCCGGGAGAGCAACATCGGTGGAACGAGCACCGCAGGCAAGGGTAGCCCGGTCAGTTTCCCGAGCAACACCGCCGCCGCCGTGGTCGAGGTCGCGTGCGAGGACGGGAAGCTCAATTTGCTCGGCGTGGAGACGTTGACCTGCACCGATGGGTCGTTCGGGCGAGGACGCCTGACGATCCGCTTGATCACGATGGACGCGGCGTGCGCACCGACCGCACCGACCGCGACCCCCGCCCACTGCCGACGCCGCGGTTTGTCCGCGAGCCAGCCGACGGCGGCGATGCCGACCCAGCCGAGCGCGTGCTCACCGAAGTGCGACATGCCGCGGGCCGCCTTGACGACCGCGGGGTTGCCGCCGATCGCCGACTGCACCGCATTGAGGATGGCGACCTCGGGCGGTGCCGGCGCGGTCGCGGTTTCGGGCGCGACGCCATGGGCCGCATGCCCGTTCGTGCTGCGCAACGCCTCGTTCACCGCCGCGCTGTCACTTGCTCCGATGCTCACTGCTGCGTGCCTTTCGTGTCGCCGATGCCGAAGGCGTTCTCCCACGCGGCGGTGCTGGTCAACTGCGGATGGGCGGCGCGGTAGCGCTCCTGCATCTCCGGGAAGCGCGCGGCCAGCTCCTTGCGCAGCCGCATGGCCTCCTTGAACAGGCCGAGGGCCTGCCGTGGATCGCGCTTGCGGTAGACGACGCCGCGGCCGTCGGCGGTGGTGACCGTGACGCCGTCGACCTGCGAGAGCAGGAACCACCGCGCGTCCAGGGTCGGCACATTCAGCTGCGGACGCTCGTGGTGCTCGGGCTGGGCGGGCCGCACGCTGTGCACGAGGCCCTTGGCGAGCCGGACCACCTTGGCGATCGGGCTGGCAGGTTCGCCGACCGCGCCGACACCGATGTGGCTGGCCAGCGGTAGTTCGGTGGACGAGGGCAGGATCACCGCGTCGGGGTATTGCTTGCGCAGCTCATGCACCGCGCCGAGGGCGCTCGGCAGCAGCTGGAACAGCCGCTCCGGGCCCGCGAGGAAGTCACGAATCGCCAGGTTCTGGATGGCGACCGTCGAATACTCCAGGCACAACAGGTGTTTCATGGTCGCCTTGACCGTGTTCACCACCATGGCGCGGCCATTGCCCGGCAGGTGCAGCGAGGCGACGACCAGGCGGTTGCGCAGGTGGAAGTACGCCTGCCAATCGATGGCGTCGTCCTTGTCGCTCCAGGCCATATGCCAGACGGCGGCGCCGGGCAGGGTGACCGTCGGGTATCCGGCGGCACGGGCACGCAGACCGTATTCGGCGTCGTCCCACTTGAGGAACAGCGGCAGCGGCTGACCGAGCTCCTCGGCGACCTGCCGCGGGATGACACAGGTCCACCAGCCGTTGAAGTCGACGTCGATGCGTCGGTGCAGCAGCTTGGAGTTGTCGCGGTCCTTCAGCGGGTACTTCGAGAAGTCGTGGTCGTACTCGACATTCGGCGCCGCAGTCCACATGAAGATGCCGCGGTCGACGACCTCGCCCATGACATGCAGGTGCGAGCGCTCCTGCAGGTTGAGCATCTGCCCGCCGACCAGGACCGGTGACTTGGCGAAACGGGCGAAGGCCAGTGCGCGCAGGATCGAGTCGGGCTCGATCTCGATGTCGTCGTCCATGTAGACGATGTACTGGGCGTCGGTGGTCTTCAGCGCCTCGTACATCACCCGGCTGTAGCCGCCCGAGCCGCCGAGGTTGGGCTGGTTGTAGATGGCGAGCCGGTCGCCGAGCACCGCGGCGGCCTCGGTGAAGCCGGGCTCGTCGACCACCTTGCGGGTGCCCTGATCAGGGATGATGACGGCCTTGATCTTCTCGAGCACCAGTGGATCGGCCCCGAGGGCACCGAGGGTTTTCACCGCGTCGGTCGGCCGGTTGAAGGTGGGCATGCCGACCGCGATGCTGCCGTCGCCCGGCGCTTCGATCGGGGCGTACCAGCCGCCCGCCAGCAGCGTGACCGCCGTGTCGGTGGTGATGTCGAACCAGATCCAGCCGCCGTCCTCGAACGGGCCGAGATCGGTCTCGAACTCGACGTGCACCGATTCGGTGCCGGGCGCGACGGCGAACTCCTTGCCCTGCACGTGGATTCGCGAGCCGTCCGCCTTCGAGCGGTAGACGTCGACGCGGCCGTGTCCGGCCAGCTCCAGCCGCAGCACCACCGATTCCAGGATGCTCCAGCGCCGCCAGTAGCTCGCGGGCAGTGCGTTGAAGTAGGTGCAGAACGACACCTCCGATTCCGCGCCGACCGACAGCGAGGTGCGGGTGGCGGCGTGCGCGCGGCGTGCGTTGGTCGCCGACTCCTCGACGTAGAGGGTGCGCACGTCCAGCGGCTCACCCGGCCTGGGCAGGATGATGCGCTGTAGCAGCGACTTCGCGCGGGTTTCGGTGGTCATATCTTCCAAGATCGACTGGGAGGTCATCCGTTACTTTCGGTCTCAGTGCGGGTCACCCGCACCCGGTCGGCTTCGACGAGCCGGGCTTCGCGAGTGTGACTCATCTAGGCCTCATCCGCGAGCAGCTCGCCCGATTCCAGGTGCGGCCGCAGCACATTGTCGAACATGCTCAGCGCGCTGCCGATGGCCATGTGCATGTCAAGGTACTGATAGGTGCCGAGGCGGCCGCCGAAAAGGACCTTCTCCGTTGCGGTTTCCTTCTTGGCGAGGGCGCGGTAAGCGGCGAGCTTGGCGCGGTCCTCCGGCGTATTTATCGGGTAGTACGGCTCGTCGCCGGTCTGCGCGAAGCGGGAGTACTCGCGCATGATCACGGTCTTGTCGTTCGGGTAGCTGTCGCGCTCGGGGTGGAAGTGGCGCGGCTCGATGATGCGGGTGTAGGGCACGTCCGCATCGTTGTAGTTCACCACCGAGGTGCCCTGGTAGTCGCCGGTCGGCAGCACTTCGGTCTCGAAATCGATAGTGCGCCAGCCGAGTTCGCCCTCGCTGTAGTCGAAGTAGCGATCCACCGGGCCGGTGTAGACCACCGGTGCGTCCGGGTTCTCGGCGCGAATCTGCTCGCGCACGTCGAACCAGTCGGTGTCGAGCCTGACCTCGATCAGGTCGGAGGCGGCCATGTTCGCCAGCCACTTCGTGTAGCCCTGCGCGGGCAGGCCCTCGTAGGTGTCGTTGAAGTAGCGGTTGTCGAAGGTGTAGCGCACCGGCAGGCGGGTGATATTGCCCGCGGGCAGTTCCTTCGGGTCGGTCTGCCACTGTTTGGCGGTGTAGTCGCGGACGAACGCCTCGTAGAGCGGGCGGCCGATCAGCGAGATCGCCTTTTCCTCCAGGTTCTGCGCGTCCTTGGTCTCGACCTCAGCGGCCTGTTCGGCGATCAGCGTGCGCGCCTCGTCGGGGGTGAAGTAGCGACCGAAGAACTGGGAGATCAGGCCGAGGCCCATCGGGAACTGGTAGGCCTGCCCCTTGTGCATCGCGAAGACACGGTGCTGGTAGCCGGTGAACTCGGTGAACTGGGTGACGTAATCCCACACTCGCTTGTTCGAGGTGTGGAACAGGTGCGCACCGTACTTGTGCACCTCGATACCGGTTTCCGGCTCCGGCTCCGAATAGGCGTTGCCACCGAGGTGGTAGCGGCGGTCGATCACCAGCACTCGCTTGCCGAGCAAGTTGGCGGTGCGTTCGGCGACGGTCAGCCCGAAGAATCCGGAGCCGACGACGATCAGATCGAACTGTGAGGCGGTGGGGACGGAGTTACCCGAGGACGATGCGGCGGTCACGGGAGCCCAGCGTATCGGAAGTCTCCGCGCTGTCCTGGCGGAGTCACCGGGCGGGCTGAGCGGCCCTGCTCCTGCCGGTGGTTTCGTCTCGAGAACATCCGAATTTCGCCGCAAGTTTGCCGAAACCGCCATGTGACCGCAATAAAGCCGCTATTACATAGGCACTCGAATTGAGCGGACGTCCAGTTTGTTGTCGGATGCCGGTTCGAGCCGCACCATCGCCCGATCGACCGGAAGACCTCGCACATGCGGATGCCACGCCCCCTCGCCCCACTCATCGGGCTTCTCGCCCTGTTCGCCGTCCTCGGCAGCGCGGTCCTCGTCCCCACCGCGCAGGCCGCCGAGGCCGACTCGCTGGCAGGCACACCGATCGGCGACGGCGCGGGGCTGTGCGTGACGGGCGCGCCGACCTTCGACGATGTGGTGACTGCCGCCGCGACCGCCGTGCGCACCATGGTTCCGATCGACCGGCTCGGCGACTTCGACCGCACCGTCACCGACTTCCGCGCCACCATCGCCGCGGTTCGAGTCCATCGAGATGGGCTGCCGATCGATCCGGCCACGGCAGGTGGACGGCTGGAGTTCCTGGACGATCCGATCGTCACCTACCTGGTCAACGGCCTCGACGCGGTGCGCACCGGGCGGCTCGACACCACCATCTCGGTGTCGCGGCTCACCGTGAACGACGCGATCGAGATGTTCGTCCTCGCTACCCGAATCGTGAAGATCCCGACCCAGCTGGCAGCGAGCTTGGTGCCCAGCGTCGGTTTCCTCCTGAAGCCGGTGGTCGGCGCGGCGTTCAACGGTGTGAAGCTGCTGGCACGCAAGGTGCAGGACTTCATCGCCGCCAACTGCGCCACGCCGAACGCCTACCCCAAGCTGGTGCTCGACGAATCCGAGATCGGCACCGAGCGCGTCGAAGTGCCCGCGCCCATTGTGGATCTCGCCAATACCCTGATCCGCGCCGACGGCTCCTGCACGCCGCTGGCCGAGCTGACCACCCACACCTTGGTCGAACGCACCCGAAACTTCCTCGAGCACGCCGACCTGCCGCTGGACCGTCCGGCCATGAACGCCGCCGCCGACTCCGTGCAAAACTTCCTGCGCGAAACCCGCGTCGCCGAGATCGCACTGCTGCGCCGCACCGAAGAGCTCGGCCCGTTGGTCAGCGCGATGGATTACGGCCCGCTGACCTTCCTCACCAACCTCGGCTTCGGCATCTACGAGGGCAAGGCGCTCGACACTGTGCCGCTGTCCGAGGTTCGCGTCGAGCATGCCTTCGACCTCGCGACGTTGGCCTTGGATGTAACCAGCTTGCTGCTGACCGCGGGCACCACGGTGCTCGGGTTCACCGGCGTCGCGGCGTCGGTCACGACCCCGCTGTCGATCGTGCAGACCCTCGCCTTCGCCCCGACGACCTATGGCGCGCCGGTCATGAAGGGCGTCATGCAGTCGATGTGCGCGGTGTAATCACTGCTCGGACGAACCCACGTCACTCGGGGAAGCCGACCTCCACCTCGACCTCGGTGCGCTCGGTGTACATGCGCCAATAATGTTCGCCCAGTTCGTCATTGCCCATTCTGGCGATCTCGACACCGGGCGGCACCAGCTCGGGATGCTCGTCGACGATGCGTTCGGCCTTGCTGTTGCCGATCAGCACGCCGATGTTGAGCAGTCCGACATAGACGCCGGTGCCCGCGAGTTCGACTTCGAGTTGGCGGATATAGGTGCGCTGTGCGCCGAGGATGACGCCGAAGTTGGACAGATAGGGCAGCACAAACCGGTCCGACGACCCGGAGGAGAAGAGCAAGGTGCCCGCACCACGCTCGACCATCGCGGGCGCGAGCGCGCGAGTCATCCAGATCGGCGAGTAGAGCTTCAGTTCGAGCGGGACGCGCAAGGCTGCCGCGTCCACGTCCAGCGTGGTCGGGGTCCGGTCGGCCATGTCGGCTGCCGCGCCGTGCAGCGCGACGTCGATCTGCCCGAACGTGCCGGTGATGTCCTCGACCACACCACGCAGCTGCGCTTCGTCGGTGAGATCCGCGGGAAAGGCGGCAGCCTCGATGCCTTCCGCGGCCAGCTCCTCGACGTACTGCGCGGCCTTGTCCGGATTCCGGCCGATCACCGCGACCCGGAAGCCCTCGCGGCCGAACCGCCGCCCGGTCCCCATGCCGAGCCCCGGCCCGAACCCGAATATCGCGATCGTCTTCGTCATGCCACTACCTCACTAAGTTGAGTCATGGTTCAAGTTCATGTGACCGTAGCATTAACTTGAACCTATGCTCAAGATAAATCGAGCAGCAGATTTGTAGGATCGGCGAATGCCCGAGGACAAGCCGTTACGCAGCGACGCCCGCCGAAATAGGGACGCGCTCGTGACTGCTGCCAGGGAAGTGTTCGAAGAACGCGGTCTCGACGCACCCCTGAAGGAGGTCGCCGCCCGCGCCGGCGTCGCCATCGGCACCCTCTACAACCGCTTCCCCACCCGCGACGACCTCATCGCCGCCGCCGTCGAAGACCGCATCGAAGCAGGCGGACGCATCGCCGAACAGGCCATCGCCATCGACGACCCCTGGGACGCCTTCACCTACCTCGTCGAGAAGGTCTGCGAACTCCAAGCGAGTGACCGCCTACTCAGCGACCTGTCACTGCGCGCAGCCCCCAGCGCCGCCATCGCGCACGCCCAGGAACACGGCCACGGCCTGATGCGCCGAATCATCATCCGCGCACAGGAAGCCGGTGTCCTGCGTCCCGACTGGGTCCTGGAAGACATCGCCTTCATCACCTGGTCCCACACCCGCATAGTCGAAGCCACCGCAACCGTGGCCCCCGACCTCTGGCGCCGCCACCTGGCCCTGATCCTCGACGGCCTCCGCGCCTCCGCCGCCCACCCACTCCCGGTCCCACCGATCACCGAGGACCAACTGATACAGGCAATGCGCGGCTGAGCGAATCGAAAGGCGCTCGGCCGCAACCTGGTTCAGCCGACCGTGACCCGTCGTATGGGTGACCGACGGTCAGTGACGGCGCGAGAGCGCCTCGGCATCAGGCTGGTACTCAGTACGGGTATACGGGGGCTGCTGAACCGGGGGTGCCGTAGCCGGAGACCTGGGGGAGGCTGGGCGTATGGAGCGGCGGCAGGCGACGCGCCGGGCCGGCCGTACGCAACTGACCGAGGCCTCGCGGGATGACAGTGGCAGGACCGACCAGCATCTCCGCAGAGCGAATGTTCAGGACTGATGAGAGGCGACTACTGGCTCGGAGGCTGGTCGTAGCCAGGCGTCTGTGGATACGGGTGCTGCGGCGGCTGACCGTAGAGCGATGCGGCAGGCAGACCCTGTCCTGCGCCGGCTTGGCTGTACAAAGGCGCGGGCTGACCATAAGCGGGAGGCTGGCCGTACGGCTGTGGTGCGGGCTGATGATGCGAGGGAAGGGGTTGGGGGTAGGCCGGTGACTGACCATAAGCGGCTGGTTGACCGTAAGCAGGCGGCTGGCCGTAGGCCGACGCGGGCGGCTGAGTTCCGGGCTGGCTACCAGCTGCGATCCAGCGGCCTGTAGGGGTGACCGCCGCAAGTGTCACCGTGGTAAGCATCAGGGACATGCCTACGGCAGGCAGCGGCCCGAGAAACTGGAACAGCGCAACGCTGAAACCCAGGGTGACCAGGGCCAGGATGCCGCCGAGGATCACCAAGACCCGCCCGGCCGCCGATCGACGCAGCAACAGTATGCCGCCGAGAGTCAGCAGGAAACCGAGGAGTTCGGAGACGATAGCGCTGAATCGAATCTCGGGGAGCATCACGAAGAGATACCCGACGCCGATATCGGCGAGCGCCGCGGCGGCACCGAGCGCGATCAAACCCCCGGCGACCAACGCTAGTACCCCAGCGGCGATACCGGTGCCGCCCCGGTGGAAGCCTGCGGCGGATAGCCGGGTGGCAACTGCCGACCGTCCGGAAATCCCGGTTGGCCATACGGATAACCCATGCAACCCCCTTGACTCGATCGAGAACCCTACTATTCTCTGGCTGGTTTCGGCAGCCCGCACACCTGAGTCGTGAGCGGCTCGCGGAATACCGTTGCGCCGCAACCAATGACGATCGATGCCGACCGTCAGCAGTGGGGATACTGTGGCGGTTGGCCGTACACCGGGGCAGGCGGCCGTCAGTAGGCCGACTCGTCCGGATGTGGAACGGCGCGGCGGCGAGGGGGTGCCGCTACCCAACGGGCGGTGTAGCTCGATTTCGCGGTGAGGAAGGTGAGGAGAGGGACGACCATTGCGGTCAGGCCGGCGAGCCAGTCCGTGTGAACGAGGGCCGTGAGGGTGCCGACCAGGCCGAATGTCGACTGGAGGGCGTCGGCGGCGCGGGTCCCTTCGTCGAACCAGTGGATGCCGTAGCTGAATTCGTGGTGGGTGAGCGAACAGGCAAGGGCGGCAAGGGCGATGGCGATCATCAGGCCCGAAGCGACGGTGAGGGTATAGCGGCCGGTCTCGTCACGGCGGAACAGCAGGATTGCGCCGTAGATCAGCGCGAAGGCCAGCAGCAGGGCGCCGAGGGTCGCGAAGATGGTGAGGGAGTTGTCGAATTCGTCCGGGTCGCTGCGGAAAGCGATCAGCAGCATGCCCGCGCCGATCAGGTTGCTCGCACCGAGGACAAGGCCGAGGACCCCCGCCGCCGTCGCCGACACTCCGCTCGGTTCCGAGTACGGGGCTGCGCCCGAATTCACAGTGGCATCCACAGCTCGACCGTAGTCGGTGATCGGTGTCCCCACTGGACATCCAGGTAGCCCGGAAACAGCTACGGGTATCGCGGCAAGCGGCCCGCAGCGATCCAGCGGCCTGTCGAACTCCACGTGGCCAGAATCAAGGTGAGCAGCGGAGGGCCCGCGCCGATCGCAACAACCATCGCAAGATCGGAATCGGCGAGCGCGTCGATGCCACCGAGGGCGCCGACGCCGAATATCGGGAGGGCGGCGACGAACAATGCCAGAACCGCTCCGAGAATCACCATGATCCTTCCGGTCTGCTTGCGACACAACAGCAGAACGGCACCGAGGACCAGCAGAAACGCGATGAGTCCGACGCCACCGAACCACACGGTGTAGACGGTGTCGAGCCGGACCCGAGTGGATGCGATAGAGCCGTCCCTCGCGGTGAGCGGACCGTGATGGTCCCGCCAATCCAGTAACGCGAACACCGTGCTGATCGTGTTCTGCACACCACCGATCAGCGCCAGTATCCCCGCGGTGATGGCAGTTCCGCCGCCGGGCCGTGGCTGGTAGCTGTACGGCGGCGGGTAGCCGGGCTGCTGTGGATAGCCGGGCACCTGCGGATAGATGTGCTGCGGATTCCCTGCGTGACCATACGGATAGTTCATCGAGCCCCCTCGTCCCTGCCGGCGAACTCTACCCTCCGCGAGCACTCGAATCGAGCGCTCGGCGTGGACCCCTCCCGCCGACACAGTCACCGCCGAGTGGCACTCGATATTCGAGCGCCTACCCCAGGGATGGTCTACCGAACAACCCGCCCGCGCGCTTCTACTGCCGCATCCAAGCCGAAAGCGCCCGCATGTCCTGTGACATGCGGGCGCTCTACCTTGTTGCGACCGAATAGTTTCCGGCTACCGCAGCCGGTGCTCGGCGTAGACCTTCATCGCGTCACGCACGAATTCGGCTATGCCCTCGCCGTGTACGTCGTAGTTCTTCCGGAACCGCATATCGGCGACATACATTTCGCCGAGACCGATGAAGGCTTCGGCAGTGAGCTGACGGCCATGCCAGCCGTCGCCGAGCCAGTCACGGTGCCGTTGCGCGATGGCCTGGACCTCGTCACTGTCGGGGGTGCGCCCTGCGGCGCGCGCGCGGCCGTAGTCGGCCGCGATGTCGATATGCGTTTGCTGGTATGCCATCTTGTCGGCCTCACTCAGCGAACGCCACCAACGGTCACCGCTCTCATAGGCGTCCTTGCCCCAGCGTTCGATCACCTCATCCTTGTACTTGGTGTGGTCGAAGCCGTCGAAAACTTCTGCTGCCATGAGTTGTTCACCTCGTTCCGTCTTGTGCAGCGTGGTGGTCACCGATTCGATCTGGCGCCGGATCCGATCCTGTTCCTGCCGTAGCAGTTCCAGGTGCGCGCGCAGTGCGGCGGTGGTGTCCTGGTGTCCGTTGAGAACTTCGGCGATGGCAGGCAAGCCGAGGCCGAGTTCTCGCAGCAGCAGGATGCGTTGCAGCCGCACCAGGGAGTTCTGGTCGTAGTAGCGGTACCCGTTGGCGCCGATTCGGCTCGGTAGCAGTAGCCCGAGCTGCCCGTAGTGGCGCAGCGTCCGGCTGGTGGTGCCTGCCGCCTTGGCCAGGTCCTGGATGGACCATTCGCCGCTGCGGGTGGCCGATGTCATAACCCTTTCCCTTCGTTCTCGTCGGTAGTTACCAGCTTGCAAGTTGACGTTACGTCAAGGTCAATATCTTTCTCGGCGAGCTCCTAGCGAGCCGGGACGGGCACCTGCGTGCCCGGCTCCTCGGGCAGCGCCGCCGGTGCGGGCTTGCCTGCCAGCTGACCGAGCAGGGTGCCGACCAAGGCGATCACCATGCCGGTGACCTGTAGGGGAGTAAGCGCCTGACCGAGCGCGACCCAGCCGATCACGGCCGCCGACACCGGGCTGAGCAGTCCGAGGAAGGCGATCGAGGTGGCGGGCACCCGGGAGATGCCGCGGAACCACAGCCAGTACGCCACCGCGGTACCGATGATGCCGAGGTACAGGTAGCCACCGACTGCACGGCCGTCGAGCGCGGGCGGCGCGCCCTCGATCAGGACAGCCAGCGGCGCGATGAACAATCCGCCCGCGGTGAGCTGCCAGCCGGTGAGCGCGAGTGGACCGACACCGTCGGGCCGTCCCCAGCGCTTGGTGAGCACCGTGCCCAACGACATCGACGCGGCGCCGGCGAGTCCGGCGATCACCCCGAGCGTGTCGAGTTGGGCATTGCCCCGCAGCACCACGAGTGCGACGCCGAAAACACCGACCAGACCGGCGATGATCTTGCGCCCGGTCGGCTTCTCCGCGAGCACCATCGCCGCGAAGCCGAGTGCGATCATCGGCGCCACCGCACCGAGCACGCCCGCGACACCGCCCGGCAGCCGGTAGGCGGCCAGGAACAGCAGCGGGAAGAACGCCCCGATATTGAGGATGCCGAGCACCGCGGCCCGCCCGACCCAGATGCCGCGGGGCAGCACCCGCGTGAGAGCAAGCAGCACGAGCCCGGCTGGCAGCGCACGCATGAGCGCGGTGAACAGCGGCCGGTCCGGGGGCAGGAACTCGGTCGTGACGGCATAGGTCGAGCCCCAGACGATCGGGGTCAGGGCGGTGAGCGCCAGGGTGCCCGCGTAGGAACCTGCGGCACGCGGGGCGGTGGTTGTGGTCATGTCGGTCGCTCCTCATTGATAATCTCAACGTTGAAATATCTACCGCACCGGGTGTCTCATCGTCAAGTAGATTAATGTTAAGATTCTTAAGAGCGAGAGGAGCCCTCATGGGAGACGCTGTGGACCTGATCACCGAACACTGGAGCCGCGAACGCCCCGATGTGGATGTCTCACCGATGGAGGTGATCGGGCGGATCAGCCGCCTGTCGCGCGTGGTCGAACAGGACCTGAAGAAGTTCTTCGCTGGCCACGGCATGGAGTTCTGGGAGTTCGACGTGCTGGCCACACTGCGGCGCTCCGGCGGCGAAACCGGGCTCACCGCAGGCGCTTTGAACCGAGCGGCCATGGTGACCTCCGGCGCGATCACCAATCGCATCGACCGACTCGCAGCGAAGGGCCTGGTGGAACGCATGCCCGATCCCGAGGACCGCCGATCGGTCCGGGTTCAGCTCACCCCGGCCGGCCGCACCCTGATCGACGACCTACTCCCCCTCCACATGGCAAATGAGCAGCGCATGCTGAAGACACTGGATCCCGAGGCGCGCGAACAGCTGGCGGGCCTGTTGCGCAACCTGTCCGAGTCCCTGGGCGACACCTCGCTGGATTGACCTGCACCGACGCTTCGGGGTCAGCTTTCGCGCGAAAGACGAACCGCTCGACACGCCGGCGGATTCGGAAAACCTCGGCCCCGAGAGCACTCCTCGGGCAAAGTCAGCGAACCGATCGGCGTTCGTCTCCGGTCGGACCGCCGGACGGGATGGCAGTGTTCGGCGTCGGACGTGGCGTCGGGGTCGACGCGGTTTTCGGTGCGACGATGCGCCCCGGCGCAACGGTGCTCGCGGGCGGCATCGCATCGGCAAACGGCACGGCGGCGCCCGAAGGCGTCGCCTGATTGGCCGGCCCCTCGGGCACCAGCTCCATCAGCCTGGTGAAGTCGACGACCCGAGCACCGAGCGTCGGCGTCGAAATGATGATGCCGTTGGTGAACATCCGATAAGTGCCCGCCTGCTGTGGCAGCGCCATCTCGGGCCCCAACGGCTGTCCGACCGAACTGTTCGCGCCGCCGATCCGCCGGTACTCGATATCGATCGGCGACTCACCGACGACCGTCCGGGTGCGCGGATCCGATGGAGCAACGACCGTCCGGTCGCCGGGGCCGGGTTCGACTGGCAGCGGCCCCAATTCGCCCGGCGTCGGGCCGACGGCGAAGGTATAGATATCGGCCGGCTCGCCACCGTCGGGCGCGGCGGAGTATTCCGCACGCAGGATCCGTCCGTCGCGTAGCAGAACCATGCCCGCGGTGGCGACTACCGCGGCCGCCGCACGCGGATCTTCCTTGTCGGTGCCGGGATATGCCTGACAGTCGGTGGTGTCGCAGGTCTGCGCGTAGGGGTAGCGGTGTTCGGCAAGGGCATACGAACGAGCTGCGATCGCTTGAGCGCGAAGGGCTTCCGCCGCACCTTTGTCCGCCCAATTGGCCTGCACCTCGGCGGGCACCACGCCGAGCAGGTAGTCCTCCACGTCGACCCGGTTGAGCGTGCGCGCCTCGCCGTTCTCCGTCGCCACACCGAGCGCGCCCCGGTACGCAAGGCCGCCGCACAGGGTCAGATGTTCAGCGGCGGGCCTGCCGGGCGCTCGGTCGAGCGGATAGATCCACGGGTCGTCGGTCGCGGACTGCCACACCACCTCGCCATCACAGCCGGTGGTGACGACCACATTCGCGCCGCCGTCGGCCAACGGTGCGAGATGAGCGGCCTGGCCTGCGGCGAGCTCCCGTCCCGCGACCCGACCGCCCGCATCGGCGTAGGCATCCAGGGTGGAGTCGTCCTGTTCGACGAGCCGCACCGCGACCGTGGTGTGCGGGATCCGGCCAAGGTCTGCGCCCGGGTAGTAGTGCTCGAGAATCCGCTCGGCCGACAACCCCTCGAGCGCGCTGTCGAACGCCCCGACCTGACTCATGCCACGTCCGTGCCCGGGCCCGGCCAGCGGTCGATATCCCGTTTGCCCTGGCCAACCCCAGAATGCGAGAAGTACACCCACAGCGAGCAGCACACCACCGGTGATCAGCGCCGGACGCACGGATATCGCGGACCGTGCCATCGGGCCGCGATATCCGCGGACCGAGCGCGGTATGCGCGCACGCCATTTCGCCGGCAATTGTCGCTGCGCCCGTGCGCTTTCATTTCGGTGCTGTCTGCGTCGCATCCGTTCACTCCCACGGTTTCCAGGACCGGATCGGTTGCCTGCCTGTCGGCATGTCGCGCCATCCGGTCGCAATCCGAGAGCTACATTCGAGCAATCATATTAATCCTCAACAAGAGGTTTAGATATGTGACAGTTGTAAACTAGTGTGATTGTTGATGCATCAGGAAGCAAGCCTGACTTTTTGTACAGATCGTCGGTTCGACCTGAATGGAGATGCTGGTGCCGTACCGCAAACCGAAACGTTCCTACGTAATCCCGGTTGTCACCACGCTCGCGGTAGCGGCCCCGCTCGCAGCATTGACCATGAGCGATTCCAGCGACTACCGCTCGACCACCGATAGCGAGCTGGCTGCTGTACCCGCACAACTCGCCGAAATGGCGCTGGCCTCCGCCCCCGACATCACGCTCCCGCTGAGGGATCTCACCGGCCTCGACCTGCCGGATCTGCATCTGTCCGACCTGCGCATGCTGCCATTGCCATCGTCGGTACGGATTCCCGATGGCCTTCCGCTGCCACCAGGCATTCAGCTACCCCGGGAAATTCCATTACCCAAGCTCAATTCCGGCCAGAGCCCGACAGCGCCGGGCCCCAGCCCGAATTCCGGGCCGAGCCGAAATGTCCCTGGTCAGAGCGAATTCGCTCCCGGGCAGTTTCCAACAGCTCCCGGACAACGCCCCAACTCCGGCCAGTACACCGCCCCGAGCCGAACGGCTCCCGCGCCGTCGATCCCGGGCCGCGCCCCGATCGCGAGCTTCATCGCCGACACCAGCCTGCTGGAACCGGGAACCACCCCAGACACACCGGCATTGGCGCCCGGCGCCGTCCCGCCCGACTTGGTCGACCAGGTCGGCGCGCAGGTCAAAGAACTCAGCCGCGAAACACCGTTCAGCGTGGTCGCACTCACGGCAAAAGATCTGGTGAACACCAACGCCATGGTCCGGGCCCGCCAACCCGACGGCGCATGGGGACCTTGGTACGACACCGAGGCCGTCGACACCCGGCGCACCGACCATGCCCCGGCAGGCGGCACCACCGGTACGGAACCGATCTATGTCGGCGACACGAAGGCCGTGCAGATCCTGGTGACCCGCAAGCCCGTTGCGTCGACAATGCCGCAGGAGCCCGCGACCCCTATGCCGCCGACACCGGCCGCCGCACGCTCCGACGACCCGGCCCAGATCGATGCCGCGGCCATGAACGCGGTCCTCATCGATCCCGGCCGCGGCGCCATCGACGGCGAACTGTCCAACGTCGCCGCGGCACTGCCCGGCGGCGGCCCGAACGTGATCACCCGCGCCCAGTGGGGCGCCGACGAATCGATCCGCTGCGAGGAACCGACCTACGACGCGGACGGCGTCGGCGCGGTGACCGTGCACCACACCGCGGGGCGCAACGACTACAGCAAGGCCGAGTCCGCGGGCATCGTCCGCGCGATCTACGCCTATCACGCAACAACGTTGGGCTGGTGCGACATCGGCTACAACGCCCTCGTCGACAAGTACGGACAGATCTTCGAGGGTCGCTTCGGCGGACTCGATCGCCCGGTGCAGGGCGCGCATGCGGGCGGATTCAACGAGAACACCTCGGGTGTGTCGCTGATGGGCAACTACGAGTCGGAGGAGCCCTCGGACGAGGCGATCAACGCCATCGGCAAGTTCGTCGGCTGGAAGACGAAGGTCGCGGGCCTCGACCCGAAGGGGTACACCACCATGTACTCCGAAGGCACCGAATTCACCTCCTACGCACAAGGTGAGAGCGTCCGACTGCCGATAGTGTTCGCGCACCGCGACGTCGGCAACACCAGCTGCCCCGGTGACGCCGCCTACGCGATGATGGATCGCATTCGCGACATCGCCGCGAGCGGCACGGGACATTCCAGCGCGCCGGCGCAGACCACCCAACCGCGGACCGGTAATACGCAGACGCAGAACGGCACTCAGCACCAGACCGCACCGCATACGCAGTCCGACCTCGCCACACTTGCCGCGCTGACCAACGAGCTGCTCGCCATAGTGAACGAGAGCGGAATCGCCAGGTACTGGTTCGACCACGGGGGCCCGACCGGCATGCTCGGCGCCGCGAAGTCGCTGCTGCTTCCCGCGGCCCAGGGCCAGCAGTACGCCAAGTTCACCAACGGGTATGTCTATTCCGCACCCGACGGCCAGGTGTACGCGGTGATGGGTGCGCTCCTCGACCGCTTCCTCGCGCTCGGCGCCGACGCGGGCGTGCTCGGCCTGCCGCTGAGCAATTCCTACCCGGTGCCCAATGGCCTGCGTTCGGACTTCCAGTACGGCTCACTGGTTCTCAACCAGCTGACCGGCATCGTCACCACAGTGTGGAAGACCTTCAACGACACCTACCAGCAGGAAATGCGGCGCACACCGAACGACCAGATCGCCGCACCCGGACCGGCGCCCGCACCGGCGCCCGGCGTCGCACCCACCGCAGCGCCGGGCGATGCTCCCGCACATGGCGCTGATCCGGCACCGGCACCGGGGGTCGCTCCGGCACCCGAGGCCGCTTCGACACCGGCGGTCGCTCCGGCACCAGAGGCCGCTTCGACACCGGCGGTCGCTCCGGCACCAGAGGCTGTGTCCGCACCAGAAGCCGGTCCGGCCCCGGAGTAGGACCCACAGCTGCGATGTTTCGAAAGTTGTTGCAGCACAACATATTGCGCCCCGTCGATTGGTCCACCCGAGACCAACCGAGCCGACTCAGACCCACCAGCGTTCCAGCACCCGCGCAACCCCGTCCTCCGAATTCGCCGCGGTGACCTCGTTGGCGGCGGCCAGCGCCTCCGGGTGTGCGTTGGCCATCGCCACCCCGTGCCCGACCATGGTGAGCATCGGAACATCGTTGGGCATATCGCCGAACGCGATGATCGTCGAGTGCTCCACCCCTAGCCGTTGTGCCACCGAGGCCAGCCCGGAGGCCTTGGTGACGCCCGGTGCGGACAGCTCGATCAGGCCGTGATCGGTCGAATAGGTGATGTCGGCGCGGTCCCCGATCAGTGGCGCGAGCACCGCGCGCATATCGGCGCTACTGGTTCCGCGTAGTCGGACCAGCATTTTGATCGCGGGCGCGTCGATGACCTCGCTGCGGGCCACGGCGGTGTCGTCCGGATTCAGCCAGGCGTGTTCGTATTCGGGCGAGCTCACGAACTGCGGCGTCACCGCGTCGTGCGCGCGGGCGCCGACTCGTTCGGCGGCGAGACCGCAGCCGGGCAGCGCGCGTTCGGCCAGATCCGCGATCCACACCAGGGTCTCCACGTCCAACGTCTTGCTCGCCAGCACCCGATCGGTGGCACTGTCGTAGATCACCGCACCGTTGCCGCAGACACACAGCGGCGCGTAACCGAGACCGTCGACCACCGGATCGATCCAGCGCGGCGGCCGACCGGTCGCGAGGACGAACGGCACGCCATCGGCGACCAGGGCGTCGATCGCCGCCTTGGTCCGCGCGGTGACCCGCTCGTCGTGATCAATGAGGGTGCCGTCGACATCGGTGGCAACCATCTTCGGTTTGGGCAGGTCCAGGCGAGTCACCTACGCCATCCTGCCGGAAAACAGTCTCGAGACGATCGCGATGCGCGTCAGGAGGGCGGTCGAGGCCATATCGCGTCGTCGGTCCCGGTCTCCGGCTGGGACTTCGGAGATCCGACAGAATAAAGGACATGCCGAACCACCGCGTGGCACGCGCGCGGCCACCCACGTCCTTATGATCAGGGGCTAATACTCACGCTGGCCCGCCCAGCCGTAAGACCAGAGGACTGATGACCGGCTTCCTGCTACGACGCGCGCTCAATTATGTCGTGCTGTTGCTGCTGGCCTCGTTCCTGACGTTCAGCCTTGCTTCGCTGACGTTTCGGCCGTTGGACAGTCTCGAACAGCGCAACCCGCGGCCACCGCAGGCGGTGATCGACGCCAAGGCCGAGCAGCTGCATCTCAACGATCCGATTCCGCAGCGCTACGTGACCTGGCTGAAGGGTGTCTCGCACGGTGACTTCGGCACCACGCTTGCGGGACAGCCGGTCAGCGAGGAGTTGCCGCGCCGCGTCGCGGTCAGTCTGCGACTGCTGATCATCGGTTCGCTGGTCGGCACCGTGCTCGGCGTGCTGATCGGCGCGGCGGGGGCGATCCGGCAATACAAATTCAGCGACTATTTCACCACGGTCGTCTCGCTGCTGATCCTGAGCACTCCGGTGTTCCTGCTCGCCACCTTGTTGAAATATGGCGCGCTGGAAGTCAACTCGCTCACCGGTTCGCAGATCTTCCTCTATACCGGTGAAACCTCGGCGAATACGGTCACCGGCTTCTGGCCGCAGCTGCTCGACCGCCTCCAGCACCTGGTGCTGCCGACGGCGGGCCTCGCGCTCGGCGGTATGGCGGGCTACAGCCGTTATCAGCGCAACGCCATGCTCGACGTACTGCAGAGCGACTTCATTCGCACCGCCCGCGCCAAGGGGCTGACCCGCAGCAAGGCGCTGTACAAGCACGGCCTGCGCACCGCGCTGATTCCGATGGCGACGCTGTTCGCCTACAGCCTCGGCGGCCTGATCACCGGCGCGACGTTCACCGAGAAGATCTTCGGCTGGCACGGCGTCGGCGAGTGGCTCGTCGACTCGATCAACGCCCAGGATCTCTACGTGGTGGTGACGGTGACGGCCTTCGCCGGGCTGGTGGTGCTGGTGTCGGGTCTGCTCTCCGACATCGTGTACGCGATTCTCGACCCGAGGGTGCGTGTCTCATGAGTGAGCGCGGCGATCGAACCATCGACACAGCACCGTTCGGCACGGCGGAGTCGAGCGCTAGCGAGGCGGAGTCGTGACCGAAGCCGAAATCATTGTTCAGGGGGCGCCCGAGATAGCCGCCTCCGGCAGACGCAAGCTCGTCTGGCGCCGGTTCCTGCGCAATAAGCCCGCCATCGCAGGCGCGGCGGTGCTCATCGCACTGTTCGTCGCCAGCTTCGCGCTGCCGCCGCTGCTGGCCTACGACTATCAGCAGCTGGACTACACCGCGCTGCTGAAGCCACCGAGTGCCAAGCATCCCTTCGGCACCACGCAGATCGGTCAGGACGTGCTGGCGCAGACGCTACGCGGCCTGCAGAAATCGCTGGTCATCGGCCTGTGTGTCGCACTGTTCTCCACCGCCATCGCCGCGACGGCGGGCTCGCTGGCCGGCTTGCTCGGCGGCTGGACCGACCGGGCGATCATGTGGGTGGTCGACCTGCTGCTGGTGGTGCCCAGCTTCATCATCATCGCGCTGTTCGCACCGCGCACGAAGGGCAGCGGATCCATCGTCTTGCTGATCGTGCTGCTCGCCGCATTCGGCTGGATGATCAGCGCGCGCATCGTGCGCGGCCTGACCCTGAGCCTGCGTGATCGCGAATTCGTCAAGGCCGCCCGGTACATGGGTGCGCCGACCCGGACGGTGATCGTCAGCCACATCATTCCGAACATCGCGTCGATCCTGATCATCGACACCACGCTCAGCGTCGGTGCGGCGATCATGGCCGAAACCGGTTTGAGCTTCCTCGGTTTCGGTGTGCAGCCGCCCGATGTGTCGCTCGGCTCGCTCATCGCAGCGGGCACCAAATCGGCGCTGACCTACCCCTGGCTGTTCCTGTTCGCCGGTGGCCTGTTGATCATCACCGTGCTGAGCGCGAATCTGGTCGGCGACGGCCTGCGCGACGCGTTCGATCCGGGCGCCAAGCGGGCCCGCTCGCGGAAGAAAGCGAAACTATGACGGGAGCAAGTTCGACCGCCCCCCTGCTCGAGGTCACCGATCTGCGAGTCTCGTTCCCCAGCGAGGAGGGCCGGATCGACGCGGTGCGCGGGGTGAACTACACGGTGTCCGACGGCGAAGTACTCGCCATCGTCGGCGAATCCGGTTCCGGCAAGTCGGTGTCGTCGCTCGCGGTGATGGGGCTGCTGCCGGAGCAGGCGCGCATCAACGGGTCCATCCGGTTGCGCGGGCGCGAGCTGCTCGGCCTCGGTGACCGCCAATTGTCCAAGCTGCGCGGCAGTTCCATCAGCATGGTGTTCCAGGACCCGCTTTCGGCGCTGACCCCGGTATACCGGGTGGGCGACCAGGTCGCCGAGGCGCTGCTCGCGCACGGCACGATGGGCAAGAAGGAAGCCGCCTCGAAGGCGGTGGAGCTGCTCGACCTGGTCGGCATCCCCGAGCCCGCGGTGCGCGCCACCATGTTTCCGCACGAGTTCTCCGGCGGCATGCGCCAGCGCGTTGTCATCGCGATGGCGATCGCCAACGATCCCGCGCTGATCATCTGCGACGAGCCGACCACCGCCCTCGATGTGACCGTGCAGAAGCAGATCCTGAACCTGCTGCGCAAGGCGCGCGACATCACCGGCGCCGGCGTCATCATGATCACCCACGACATGGGCATCGCCGCCACTCTCGCCGACCGGGTCGCGGTCATGTACGCGGGCAAGATCGTCGAAACTGCCACCACCACAGAGCTTTTCAATGCACCACGGATGCCGTACACGGTGGGGCTGCTCGGCTCCATTCCGCGCATCGACGGCCCGGCGCGCAGTCCGCTGATCCCGATCGTCGGCGCACCGCCCGCGATGCACTCGCTGCCGCCCGGCTGCTCCTTCGCGCCGCGCTGCCCGATCGCCATCGACGATTGCCGGGTGGCCGAACCACCGCTGGAGAAGACCAACCCGGGGCACTCCGCCGCCTGCATCCGCACCGCGGAGGTCGGTTCGAAGGAACTGTTCGAGGCCTACCGTCAGGAAATCTCCGAACCGCAGACCGAGGCCGCTACCGAAGACCGTGTGGTGCTGAAGGTTTCGGAGCTGGTGAAGACCTTCCCGATCACCTCGGGTGTGGTGTTCCGGCGCCACAAGGGCGAGGTGCGCGCGGTCGACGGCATCAGCTTCGAAGTCCGCGCCGGCCGCACACTGGCGCTGGTAGGCGAGTCCGGTTCCGGAAAATCCACCACGCTCACCCAGATTCTGGACCTGGTCCGGCCCGAATCCGGCAGCATCGAGATCATGGGCAGCGATGTCGCGACCCTGACCAAGGCGCACAAGCGGGAGATCCGCAGGAAGATGCAGATCGTCTTCCAGGATCCGACCGCGTCATTGGACCCGAGGCTGCCGATTTTCGACGCACTCGCCGAGCCGCTGCGCATCGATGGCCGTTCACGCGCCGACATCGCCCGGCGGGTACCGGCACTGCTCGAACAGGTCGGCCTGCGCTCGGAACACTCCGATCGCTATCCGGCCGATTTCTCCGGCGGCCAGAAGCAGCGCATCAGCATTGCCCGCGCGCTGGCCTTGGATCCGGAGCTACTCGTGCTCGACGAGCCGGTGTCCTCACTGGACGTGTCGATCCAGGCAGGCGTGCTGAACCTACTGCGCGACCTGCAGATCGAACGCGGACTGTCCTATCTGTTCGTCTCGCACGATCTGTCGGTGGTCCGCAACCTGGCCCACGACATCGCGGTGATGTACCGCGGCAAGATCGTCGAATCCGGTCCGGCGGAACAGATTTTCGCCGATCCGCGCAATGAGTACACCAGGGCGCTGATCGACGCGATTCCGGTTCCGGCCGTGAGCCGGTAGCGGCCGGGAGCAAAGGAGAGCGCAATGCGGATCCGATCGAGCCGAGCCGGGATGGGCTCAACCCGAATGACCGCACTGCGATGTGCCGCGGCGGCGGTCGCGATCGGCCTGATCGCGACCGGCTGTGGCGCCGAGGACTCCGACGCGGGCAAGGGGTTGTCGGACGCGCTCGGCACCACCAGCGATATCAACCCGCGCAACCGCGACGACATTCGCGAGGGCGGCAACCTGCGCCTGGTGACGACCACGTTTCCGGCGAACTGGAACACGCTGTCCAACGATGGAAACGACGGCGAGATCGCCGATGTCGAACGACCGATGATGCCGCGTTCCTTCAGCACCGATGCGGCGGGAGCGCTTTCGGTGAACAAGGACTATTTCACCGATATCGCGCTCACCAGCACCGACCCCCAGCAGGTCACCTACACGATCAACCCGAAGGCCGTCTGGTCCGACGGCAACCCCATCACCTGGGAGGACATCCGCTCCCAGGCCAACGCGCTGCGCGGGGCCGATAAACGCTTCCTGATCGCGATCACCAACGGCTTCGAGTTCGTGGACAAGGTGGAACGCGGTGTCGACGACCGGCAGGCGGTGCTCACCTTCAAGCACCCGTACGCGGAATGGCGCGGCCAGTTCGCGGGCAATGCGTCACTGTTCCCGAAATCCGTGACCGCAGACCCGGATTCGTTCAACAACAGTCTCGTCGACGCCATGGGACCGAGTGCGGGCCCGTTCGTGGTGCAGTCCACCGATCGCTCGCAGGGCCGAATCGTGCTGGGCCGCAACCCGAAATGGTGGGGCGCGACACCGAAGCTCGACACCATCACCTACAGCGTGCTCGACCACCCGGCCTGGGTGGGGGCGTTGCAGAACAACGAAATCGACCTGGTCCGGCTCAACAGCATCGACGAGGTCAAAACGGTGCGCAACACCCAGGGCCTGGCCCTGCGCCGCGCACCGGGCAACCGGTGGCGGCACATCACGTTCAACGGAGCACCGGGCTCCATCCTCGCCGATCCGCGGGTGCGGGTCGCCATCTCCAAGGCCATCGACCGGCAAGGCATCGCGACCGCAACCCAGAACGGCCTCGTCGAGAATCCGAAACCGCTGAACAACCACATCTTCCTGCAGGGCCAGGAAGGCTACCGGGACAACAGCCTCGGTTTCGATCCGGCTGCGGCCGCCAAGGAACTGGACGCGCTCGGCTGGAAGCTCAACGGTGATGTCCGCGAGAAAGACGGACGCAAGCTGATCATCCGCGACGTGATGTACAACGACCCGCTGTGGGTGCAGATCGCCCAGATCATCCAGCAGAACCTGGCACAGATCGGCGTCAAGCTGACCATCGACACCAAGCCGGGCGCCGGATATTTCACCGATGTCATCCAGCCCGGTGACTTCGACGCCGCCCAGTTCATCTTCCAGGGTGACGCGTTCCCGCTCGGCAGCATTCGGCAGATCTACCGCTACGACCCGAACGACCTCCAGGGCAACTATGGCCGCATCGGCTCACCGGAGCTAAACGACCTCATCGATCGCACCCTCGCGGAACTCGATCCGACGAAGGCGATCGAGTTGGCCAACGAGGTGGATCGAAAGGTGTTCGAGGAGGGCCATTCCCTGCCGCTGACCCAATCCGACGGCAGCTTCGGCGTCCGTGCCGAGCTGGCCAATATCGGCTCCCCCGGGCTCGCGTCCTACGACTACACCACCATCGGCTTCCTGAAGTAACCCAGCAGCATCGCTGCGGAAAGGAGCGGACCATGCGGATTCGTTCATGGACGACACGACTGGCGATCCCCCTTGTCACGGTCGGCTTGATCGCGGCCGGGTGTAGTTCGGATGAGGAGGCCGCGCCCGAAGGCGCCGTCGCCGCGCTCGGCACCACCAACGACATCAACCCGAAAGATGTCAGCGAACTGCGCGACGGCGGTAATCTGCGCCTCGCCATCGGCGCACTGCCACAGAACTGGAATGCGCTGCACAACGACGGAAACGACGCCGACACCGGCGCGCTGCTGCGCCCGGTGATGCCGCGGGCGTTCAAAACCAATGCGGCAGCCGAACTCTCGGTCAACACCAACTACTTCACCGATGTCGCGCTGACCGGCACCGAGCCACAGCAGGTCACCTATACGATCAACCCGAAGGCCATCTGGTCCGACGGCACCCCGATCACGTGGGAAGACATTAAATCCCAGGCCAACGCGCTCAGCGGGGCCGACAAATCGTTCCTGATCGCGAACAACACCGGCTTCGACCGGGTCGAGAAGGTCGAGCGCGGTGTCGACGACCGGCAGGCCGTCATCACCTTCAAGAAGCACTACGCCGACTGGCGCGGACAATTCGCGGGCAATACGTTCCTGTACCCCAAGTCCGTCACGGCCACCCCGGAGGCTTTCAACAAGAGCCAGCTCGACGGCCTCACGCTGTCATCGGGTCCGTTCATCATCCAGTCGGTGGACCGGGCGCAGGGCCGGGTCGTGCTCGGTCGTAACCCCAAGTGGTGGGGCGACACACCGAAACTCGACACCTTCACCTTCAGCGTGCTCGACAGTGCGGCACTGCTGCCCGCGCTACAGAACAACGAAATCGACGCGGTCGGCCTCGCCAGCAGGGACGAGTTGAAGACGGCGCGCAATACCAACGGCATCGCGATCCGCCGCGCACCGGGAAATAGCTGGTCGCACCTGACGTTCAATGGGGCGCCCGGATCGATCCTGGCCGATCAGGGCGTGCGCGTCGCGATCTCGAAGGCCATCGACCGGCAGGGCATTGCCAGCGCCATCCAGAACGGCCTCGTCGAGAACCCGAAGCCGCTGAACAATCACATCTTCCTGCAGGGCCAAGACGGCTACCAGGACAATAGCCTCGGTTTCGATCCAGCCGCGGCCGCCAAGGAACTGGACGCACTCGGCTGGAAGCTCAACGGCGAGGTTCGGGAAAAGGACGGCCGCAAGCTGGAGATCCGCGACATCATGTACAACCAGGACGTCTGGGTGCAGATGGCGCAGATCATCCAGCAGAACCTCGCCCAGATCGGCGTCAAACTGACCATCGAAACCAAGTCGGGCACGGGCTTTTTCACTGATGTCATCGCGCCGGGCAATTTCGATGTCGGGCAGTGGACCTGGGTGGGTGATCCCTTCCCGCTCGGTAGCCTCATCCAGATCTACGGCTACAACCCGAACGATCTGCAGGGCAACTACGGGCGCATCGGTTCGCCGGAACTCAACGACCTGATCGAGCGGACCATCTCGGAACTCGACCCGAAGAAGGCCATCGAACTGGCAAATCAGATCGATCGCAAGGTGTTCGAGGAGGGGCATTCCCTGCCGCTGATGCAATCACCGGGCAATGTCGCGGTCCGTGCGAACCTCGCGAACTACGGCGCGGCCGGGCTGGCATCCTACGACTACACCAAGATCGGATTCCTGAAGTGAGAGGACCAGCTATGCGGCTTCGTACCCTCGGCACCCGGTGCGCCATCCCGGTCGTCGCCCTCGGGTTGATCGTGGCCGGTTGCTCCAACAGCGACGTGACCGCGGGCACCAGCACCATCGGCAGTACGAACGACATCAACCCGAAGGACCCGAGCGAACTGCGCGACGGCGGCAATCTGCGGTTGGCGCTGGGTGCCTTCCCGTCGAACTTCAACTACCTGCATGTGGACGGTGGCACCGATGACGGCGCCACCGTGATCGGCCCGACGATGCCTGCCGCGTTCGTCAGCGACGCCGCCGGACAGCTCACTGTCGACCACAACTACTTCACCGACATCACCCTGACGAGTACCTCCCCACAGCAGGTCACCTACACGATCAACCCGAAGGCCGTCTGGTCCGACGGCAGCCCCCTCACCTGGGAGGACATGCGCTCGCAGGCGGCGGCGCTGAGCGGCAAGGACAATGCGTTCCTGGTCTCCTCGACCAGCGGTTTCGAACGGGTTGCCAAGGTGGAGCGCGGCGTCGACGATCGGCAGGCGATCGTCACCTTCGACAAGCCCTACGCCGAATGGCAGGGCCAGTTCAGCCCGCTGTATCCGAAGGCCGTGACCGCGAATCCCGATGCGTTCACCAATCTCGACCTCAACTCGCTGTCGGTCAGCTCGGGACCGTTCGTCATCACCACTATCGATCGCGCCCAGAACCGGATCACGCTGAACCGCAACCCGACCTGGTGGGGCGACACCCCCAAGCTCGACACCATCACCCTCAGCGTGCTCGACCACAGCGCCATGCTGCCCGCGATCCAGAACAACGAGCTCGACTACGGGTACATGTCCGGTATCGAGCTGGTGACCGCGGCCAAGAACTCGAAGAATGTCGTCATCCGCCGGACACCGGAGCCGAGCTGGTCGCACTTGACCTTCAACGGTGTGTCCGGCGCGCTGCTCTCGGATCCGCAACTGCGCATTGCCATTTCGAAGGCGATCGATCGGCAAGGGCTGGTGACCGCAGCCCAGAACGGCATCGTCACCGACCCGAAGCCGCTGAACAATCACGTCTTCATGGCAGGTCAGAAGGGCTACCAGGACAACGCGGGTCCCATTGCGTTCGATCCCGCCGAGGCCGCGCGGATGCTCGATGCGCTCGGCTGGAAGCTCAACGGCGATGTCCGTGAGAAGGATGGCCGCAAGCTGGAAATCCGCGATGTGATGTACCAGCAGGATCAGTGGGTGCAGACCGCGCAGATCGTGCAGCAGAATCTGGCCGCGGTCGGCGTGAAGCTGACGATCCAGACCGTGCCCGGCAGTGGCCTTTTCAAGGACGTGATCGATCCGGGCAACTTCGATATCGCCCAGTTCAGTTGGAGCGGTAGCGTTCTCCCGCTCAGCGCGCTGCCCCAGATCTATGCCTACAACCCGGAGAACCTACAGGGCAACAAGGCCAGGATCGGTTCGGCGGAACTCAACGAGCTCATCGATAAGACCATCTCCGAGCTCGACCCCGACAAGGCGATCGCGCTGGCCAACCAGTGTGATCAGATGATCTTCGCCGAGGGCTATTCGATCCCGCTCCAGCAGGCATCGGGCACCTACGCGGTCCGCGAAAACCTGGCCAACTACGGTGCCTTCGGCCTCGCCTCCCCCGACTACACCAAAGTCGGCTTCCTGAAGTGAGTTCCGGACCGGGCCACCCCCTGGCCTACCCGGTCACCGTGACGATCGGCGCCCTGGCGATCTGCCTCGCCTGGGCGCCGTTCGCCGACCCGGACGAGCTCGCCGCCCTGGTAACAGTGGCGCTCGGCGTCCTCGGCTACACGGCCTACCAGCTGAGCAGAGCCCTCGGCCTGCTACCCAACGGATCCCCAAGCGCCACCCGCACCATCGGCATCAAACGCATCCGCCAAGACCACCGCCTCCTCAGCCGAACCTGGCTCGAAATCACCGGCACCGATCGGCCCCGCTGGCTCCCTGTCTATTTCGACCCAGCCCTACTGGCCCTCACCGAAACCACCGGCGAGATCACCGACCGATCCATCCACACCGGCACCCTCCGCCTGTACCCCTCCGGCCGCATCCGCGATACCGAACCCCCCGGCCGCCTCGTCGACAATCCCTCTCGCCCCGACCCAGAGGCCCCCACTCTCGCCACCAGTTCCACCCGCCCGACCCGCCGACTCCTGCTGGACGCCCAATCAACAGTCGCCGCCCCGTTTATCGCCCTGATGTGGGTCTACGTCGCCAATGGCGGCTTCACGGCCTTCCTCGCCGCCACTATCGTCGCCGCCGCCTGCACCATCTGGCTGTCCGCCATCCGAGGCTCCGACCCCAGCTGACTCCCCGTGACACAATCCGCCAGCCGACGGCAGCAATCAGCCGCTACCTCACGCGTCGAGTCCGATCCGGCGGCTGAGTTCGCGGATGCAGTTCCGGTTATGCGGCGCTCGTCAGGGAAGATGAATCCATGCTGGTGTTCGAGGTCAACTATGGCGAAATGATGAAATCCCTTACTGCACAAGCGGAGGCGGCGGAAATCACCGATGCCGCGATCGTGAGTCTGATCGGAGGAGTCGACCGTTTCACCATCTCGACCATGCCCGCCGATGACGCGACGAAGGACATCGTCAGCACCTATGCGCTACCGGCCGAGATGCACGGATCCGGCGAGATCCGTGACGGCAAAGTCCACGTCCACGCGACCATGGCAGTCCAAGGCGACAGGGCTATTGCCGGCCATGTACACGAGGCGCACATCGGCACTTGGTTCGCGCGGGCGTACGTAATTCCGCGTCCAGCGCGTGATCAGTAGCGGTCGTCGGCTGAAGACTGGGCGACACCTCGACCACTGCAACGGAAGCATTGAGCCGTCCGCTCCGCATGGACCTTTCGGATCGTGCTCCGGCCCACCGGCGGCCCGAAAGGGTTGGCCGAATAAGTTCGGCGGCATGGGTGTTCGGATCTACCTTGCGGATTCGAGCGTCGTCGACGACGCTCGCGCTGGCGGAGCGGACGGGGCTGGGGTTCCGCGCAGGTCACCGCACCCTCCCCGCAAGATCTTCTGAACCCGTACAACACGCGGCGTGCTCACGGGGTGATGTGCCCGAGCCTGATCGCCAACAGGTTCGCGACCAGGACGGCGACGAAGACGACCGCGGCCGCTCGGTAGCTCACGGCCCACAATCCGACCGCAGCGCTGCCGAAAACCACGACCTTGGTGACGACCGCGAGCAGCGGGTTGTCGAGTGTCGCATTCGGCGCCGCGAAGAGGCCCCACGCCACCGCCGCGAGGAGAGGCGCTCCCACAGCCAACACGAGCTTGACCGGAATCGCATTGGCGGCCTTCCAGCCCCACACCGCCAGCGCCACGAGCGCGACCAACTCCATCACGAATGCCAGTGTGAGGTTGGCCCATTTCCAGACTTCTTGCATGTCCGTTCTCCCTCAAATATCTGAGAGCATCGCTCTCTAATGAGAGCAGCGTGCCGGACTGGTTCGCCTTCGTCAAGTTGCAGCCCGGTACTGACAGTGGGGTCGAGTGGGAAATCCCTGCCAGGATGAGAATGGCAACTGGT
Organism: Nocardia sp. NBC_00403; assembly: GCF_036046055.1. Classification (NCBI taxonomy): domain Bacteria; kingdom Bacillati; phylum Actinomycetota; class Actinomycetes; order Mycobacteriales; family Nocardiaceae; genus Nocardia; species Nocardia sp. NBC_00403. The sequence goes on along the minus strand of NZ_CP107939.1, from coordinate 1,320,585 downwards.
CTGACCACTTGACCATCTGGCCGATATGGCGCACAGTTAAGACATGGCGTTGCAACCGGTAGTCAAGCGGTCGGTGTCCGGCGATGTGTTCGAGCAGATCGCGGCGGATGTGTTGAGTGGGGAGTTGGCGCCGGGGGCAACTTTGCCTAGTGAGCGGCAGTTGGCGGAGGCGTTGGGGGTTTCTCGGCCTGCGGTTCGGGAGGCGTTGCAGCGGCTGGCGGCGGCTGGGTTGGTTGCGGTGCGGCAGGGGGATGCGACGACTGTGCTGGATTATCGACGGGGGGCCGGGCTGGAGGTTTTGCCTCGACTGCTCGTGCAGGGCGGGGAGTTGGATCCGGGGGTTGCGCGCAGCATTCTCGAGGCTCGGCTGCACAACGGGCCGAAGGTCGCCGAGTTGGCGGCTACGCGGCTGGGCAAGACCGACTCCGCGACAGTCGGTGCGGCGCTCGAACGCACCGTGGCAGCACTTGCCGCAGAACAGGATCCGGTCGCCCAGCAGCGGCATGCGATGGAGTTCTGGGATCACGTCATCGACGCGGCCGATTCCATCGTGTTCCGGCTGATGTTCAACATGCTCAGCGCCGCCTACGAACCCGCGCTCACCGCGCTGGCTCCGATCATGTCCGCCGAGGTGGGCAATGTCGAGGCATACCGCGAACTGGCCGCCACCATCGTGGCGGGCCGGCCGCAACAGGCCGCCGAGATCGCCCGGGCGCTGCTCGAGCCGGCGACCACCATCCTGATCGATGCCCTCGGCGGGCACTGATCACGCTTCACCCTAGGAAGAACGAACCTTAACGCTTCCCCTGCCTGAAGGCAGGAGATTCCCAGCTCAGACCGCAACCGAACCACCCACCCGAAGGAGGTGACCCGCTTGTCTCACATCCTCAACACTGATGTGGCCGCGTTCTGCCACAACCAGAACCACCCTGGCGGCGTTCCGATCCCGACCGGCGGTATAGCCGCAGTCGAGGCACCGGAAAGTTCTCTCGCACAGCTCCAGTCGCTTGGCTCTCGCGAAACAGGCACTGCACGTCATCGTCGTGTAAGCGGGCTGAACCAACACCACCCTCCGGCCAGCCCGCACAGCACGCTCGACCAACTCCCGCTTCGCCGCACCGATCGCTGCGTCCGCCGCTTTACGGGCCATCGTGGACTTCGCCAGAAACCTCGGCCGGAAGTCCTCTACTGCGATCAACGCATGGTTGGCGACGACACGTTTCGCCCATACCCGCGAATCATGGTGGGTTTGCCGCGCCGCCTTCTTATGCAACTTCACAACCTGGCGGGCTACCCGCTGGTAGCCCCCGGACTGCGGGCCACGTTTGCCGCTGTGCCGGCGGGCCATACGGCGTTGCGCCTTCGCCAGTTCCGCGGCGCACCGTTTCCGGTGCCCCAGAACGGGCAGATCGAACCGGGTGTCGGTGGTCGTGGCCGTGACGCTCACACCCCAATCGATACCGATTCCACCGTCAGCCGCTGCCATGGCTTCGATCTCACGCCGCACGACGAACGACGCATACCAATGCCCCAGACTGTCCCGGGTGATACGGACAGACGTCGGATCCGAAGGCAGCTCCCGCGACCACACCACCGGGATACTCACCCCTTTCGGCAACAGCAACCTGCCATCGCGGATGGTGAACCCACGCACGGTGTATTCCAGCGACGGCAGCGCCTTCTTACGTGGTTTGAACCGCGGGCGGCCGCGTCCTTTCACCGTGAACGAATGATCAAGGGCTTTTGCGTAAGCGCGGAGGGCTTGCTGCTGGGCAACCTGCGACCCCTCGCGCAACCACGCGTTCCGGCCACGCGCTTCGGTCAGCAATTTTCCGAGTTTGCCGAAGCTGACACAGCCACCCAACTTTTGTTGGTGCACAGCCTCGTTCCACAGAAACCGGCATCGATGCCACTCCGCGACCAGGGCCCGCGCCGCCTGTACGCCAGGTCGCAGTCGGTAGTTGTACCGCACCACCTCGGTCATACGCGGCAATGTAACCGACACCACCGACACATCCTGGCGACCCAACCTCTGGAAGGAGGATGGCGCTTCCTCTCCCCAGTGAACGAGGGAGTATCCGCGCCAAACACCCGATGACGAAACCGCATTCCTCCGAACAGGATTCGAGCGCCCGGGCGCGCGTCCAGCGAGACGAGCGGGCGCTGCGGCGCGGCCTCACCCTCGGTGAGGCCTTCCGCGAGTTCGTCCGGCACCCTTCGCCGTGGCTCATCGGCGTCACCCTGCTCGCGGCCCTCGCCGGCCGAATCATGGTGGGCGACTGGCAGTTGACCGACGCGCTGGTGCCCGCCGTGATGCTCGCGGTGTTCCCGATCTTCGAATGGATCGTGCACGTCACCGTGCTGCACTGGCGGCCACGCAAGCTCGGTCCGGTCGCCATCGACAGCGAGCTCGCGCGCAAACACCGTGAGCACCATGTTGATCCGCGCAATATCCCTTTGATCTTCATCCCGACCAAAACACTGTCGGTACTGGTCGTCGTCCTCATCGCCGTTGCCGCCCTGGCATTCCCACGCCTGGGCCTCGGCCTGACCTTCCTGCTCACCATCACCCTGCTCGGCCTCGGCTACGAGTGGACCCACTACCTGATCCACACCGACTACAAGCCGCAAGGCTCGCTCTACCGCGCGGTCTGGCGCAACCACCGCCACCACCATTACAAGAACGAGCACTACTGGTTCACCGTCACCACCTCCGGCACCGCCGACCGCCTGTTCGGCACCCACCCGGACCCTGCCGAAGTCACCGCCTCGCCCACCGCACGCAACCTCCACTCCGCCTGACCGCCGACAGCCGACGCTCCGCAGGACACCGGTCCACGCGTCGGCTGTCGGCTTCGGCCCATCACCCCCGACCGCTCCGCCCTCCGACCCCCCTGTCAGCAGCAGCGAGCGGCCGAGTCGGGAGACGGGCGATGACCACCAGCAGGCATGATGCGGCCGGGTTGGCGGATTTCGCGCGGGGGCCGACGATGCCGGGTTCGCGTGAGTGGCCCATGGCTGCGGCCACGCCGGGAAGCGCTCTCGCCGGCGTACCACTCGTCGTCGTCCACCGGACTGGCCGCTCTGTCGGTCAGTTCGAAGCGAGCAGGCGCGCGGCGATCGCACGAGCGCGGTGAGCGGCGGCGGGACTCGCTTCACGGACGGAGGTGACGATGGCACCGTCGACCAGGAGGGCGAATTCGGCGGCGAGTTCGGGGGCGTCGGATCTGCCTGCCGCGGTGAGGAGTTCGGTGAGGTAGTCGATTACTCGGCGCTTGTGTCGATCTGCTGCCTGGTGTGCGGCGGCAGTGGGGTCGGCTACTTCGACCATGGTGTTGATGAAGGCACAGCCACGAAAGTCTTTGCGGGCGAAGCGTTCCGAGAGGGCATCGAATACGGCCAGCGGGCGGTCGGACGGGTCGGACGCTTTCGAATCGACCGATTCCCGCAACCAGTCCAGCCAGCGGCGGTCGCGGCCCTCGAGCACCGCGACGACCAGGTCGTCCTTGCTGGTGAAGTGGCGATAGAAGGAGGCACGGCCGACGCCGGACTCCTGAAGCAGGCGGTCGACGCCGACCGCGCGGATGCCCTCGGCGTAGAACAGCTCCTCCGCGGTGGCGAGCAAACGCTGCCTGGCCTGTGTTGCCATGACGCCACCATACCAGGACGGAACCAGTCAGTACCATCCGACTTGACTAGTTCGGCACCGATCAGTACCGTTTCATTTCGGCACCGATCGGTACCATCACGTTCGAGCATGGAGTGCACATGTCGCGGCTACCTCTCGTCTCCACCGAAACCGCCGACGCGGAACAGGCGGATCTGCTGACCGAAGTTCAACGACAGCTGGGCAGGGTCCCGAATCTCTATGCCGCCATGGCGAACAGCCCGGCGACGCTGCGCGGCTACCTCACCCTGCGTGACGCGCTGACGAAGGGAAAGCTCTCCGCCCGCGTCCGCGAGCAGCTTGCGCTGCTGGTGGCCGGCGAAAACGGTTGCGACTACTGCGTGGCCGCGCACACCATGCGGGCCGGACGGATGGGATTCACCGATGAGGCGATCGCGGCCACCCGCGCAGCCACCGCCGAAGACCCGCACGCGGATGCGGTACTGCACTTCGCCAAGGAAGTGCTGCAATCCCGCGGCCGCGTCGACGACGGCTTGATCGCCTCGGCCCGGCAGCGCGGGGTGAGCGACGCCGAGCTGAGCGAGATCGTCGGCCACGTTTCGCTGAACATCCTGTCCAACTACTTCAATCACGTCGCACAGCCGGAGCTGGACTTCCCGCCGGCCGCGGCCCTCACCCCGAAAGACACTGCAATGACTACGAAATGGCGTTCGGCACGCACAGTCGCACTGGTCGAGGGCTACTCGATACTCGACAACGAGGGGCGGCCCGTCCGCACTATAGATAACGTCCAGGTGCTGATCGAAGGCGGCTTCCTGCACGTCAAAGTCTCGGAAACCGCCGAGGTGCAGGTCGTGTCGGCACCGGCGGTCGCCGTTGTCAGCTACCGTCCCGAATCCTGAACGCCACCCTCGATTCGCGGTCCGCCCGACTCGATTCCGGCCACGCCCGCGCTGCGCGACGAGCGACCGAATCCGCGCCGTCGATCGGCCGATCACCGTAGAGCCCGGTCCTGACGATCATCGATCGTCAGGACCGGGCTCGCGGCATTTCCGGGCTCGCGGCATTTCCGGGCTCGCGGCATTTCCGGGCGCACAGGCCCAGCCCGGTGCAGTCCCACTCGGAACATCGGATCTACCTGGACGAGAACGCGTTCCGCACACCACCCTAGGCAGGACATAGATCCGCACGGGGCGTTCGAGTGTTCGCATGTGGTTCCACAACACCGTCGAGATCCACGCTCCGAGAGCGCCGCACCCTCCGCAACATCCTCTTCGATGCCGCCGCACCGTTCACCTCATCGGCCACAGACCAGCTGCCACGACGCCCTTCCGAGCGAATCCGGGCGGTATCGATCTTGAAATGAATACCCTAGGGGGGTATGGTACCGACCATCGTTCGGCTGTTCGGAAAGGACGGAATCGACATGACTACACAAGTACGACCGACCACGCGAAAGTGGTTGGCATTAGCGGTGATCGCCGCCGCGCAATTCATGGTCATCATGGACACCTCGATCATCGGCATCGCATTGCCGAAGATGCAGGCGGAACTCGGTTTCTCCCAGGAGAACCTGACCTGGGTGTTCAACGCCTACGTGGTCGCCTTCGGCGGACTGCTGCTACTCGGCGGCCGACTGTCCGACCTACTCGGCGCGCGGCGAGTATTCGTCATGGGCTGGGTGGTGCTGCTGGCCGGATCCGCCATCGCAGGCGCGGCAGGCACCGTCGGCATCGAGCTCGCCGGTCGCGCCATCCAGGGTGGCGGGGCCGCCCTCGTCGCACCGTCGGCACTGACACTGCTGATGATGCTGTTCGGTTCCTCGCCACAGGAGCTGACGAAGGCACTCGCCGTGTACGGCGCCGCCGCACCCGCCGGCGGCACCGCAGGCGTGTTCCTCGGCGGTGTGATCACCGAATACATCAGCTGGCCTTGGGTTTTCTACATCAACATCCCGATCGCCGCGCTCGCACTCATCGCCGTTCCCGCACTGATGCCGAGCGCACCGGCCCGCTCCGGATCGGTCGACCTGCTCGGTTCCGCCACCGTCACCGCGGGACTCGCCGCCGCCGTCTACGGCATCGTCCGCGCACCCGAGGTCGGCTGGGCGTCCGGACAGACCTGGGCGGTCCTCGCCGCCGCGGCCGCATTGCTCGCCGGATTCGTCTACCTGCAATCTCGCCGCAGCGAGCCGCTGATGCGGCTGAGCATCTTCCGCGCACCGAACCTCGCCGCAGCCAATATCGCCCAGCTGCTGCTCGGCGCGGCCTGGGTCCCGATGTGGTTCTTCCTCAACCTCTACCTGCAGCAGGTCCTCGGTTACCGCGCATTCCCGTCGGGCGCGGCGCTGCTGCCGATGACGACGCTGATCATGCTCGGCATGGTGGTGATCGCACCGCGGGCGATGCAGCGTTTCGGCGCGAAGCCGATGATCGTCACCGGCCTGCTGGTGCTCGGCATCGGGCTGGGGATCATGTCGCTGGTCCGGCCGACCGGCAACTTCTGGATCGATGTATTGCCCGCCTCGCTGGTCGCCGCGGGTGGCATGTCGCTGGCCTTCATACCCTCACTGGGTACGGCTATCTCCGCTGCGCGTCCCGAAGAGGGCGGGCTGGCCTCCGGCATCGTGAACGTCAGCTACCAGGTCGGCTCGGCCATCGGGCTGGCCGCGATGACCGCGGTCGCCACCGCGTTCGGCGCCGACAAGATCGGCGATCTTCCCGCCCTGACCAGTGGTTTCTCGGCAGCATTCCTCGGCGCGGGCGGCATCGCGATTGCCGGGGCGGGCATCGCGGCGGTGACCATGCGCACCCCCGAGCGGGAATCCACGCCCGAAACCGATTGACAAAATACCCTAGGGGGGTATGGTAAATATCAAATGAGGCGGCTGGCGCCGCCATCGCCAGAAGGAGAGACCTCATGAGCACCGCAGCCACCACCGCCACTGTCACCGTCACCGTCACCGGAATGACCTGTGGCTGCTGCGTCAACTCGGTCAGCAAGGAGGTCGGCAAGATCTCCGGCGTCACCGCTGTCGACGTCGACCTCGCCACCGGCAGGGTCACCGTCGACAGCGCGGCCCCGGTCGAGCCCGGCGCGATCGCCGCGGCCGTCGACAAGGCCGGCTACCAAGTCACCGCCGACTAATTCGACATCTTTCAGAACGGAGCATCCCGATGAACGCATCCAGCAAATTCGCCGGCTTCGCCCTCGGTCTCGCGGCGGTCTTCGGGATCGCTCTGGCCATCGGTGCCGCGATCGGACCGGACCCCACCGAACCGGCCGCGCACGATTCGAATACCCACGCGGAAGGACCCGCCACCACTGACGGGCCGAACTCCGAGGAATACCCTGCCGGACTTATGGCCACGCAAAACGGCTACACCCTGCGGCTGGACACCACGCAGACCAGCGCGGCAGCGAATGTTCCCCTGCGTTTCCGCATCCTGAATCCGGCAGGCACACCGGTGACCCGCTACGTGCGCAGTCACGACAAGGATCTGCATCTGATCGTGGTTCGCCGCGACATGGTCGCTTTCCAGCACGTGCACCCCACCCTCGACCAGACCGGAACATGGAGTGTCCCACTGGATCTCACTCGCGCCGGTGACTACCGGGTATTCGCCGATTTCACCGCGGAAGGCAGCGACAACCTCACCCTCGGCGCTGACCTGCGGGTGGCGGGCAACTACGACGCACAGCCACTGCCCGCACCGGCGACCACCAGCACGGTCGGCGATTACACGGTCACCTCGAGCGGCGCGGTTACGCCAGGACAGGCCTCCATGGTCACCCTCTCGGTGCGCCGCGACGGCAAGCCGGTCACCGACCTACAGCCCTACCTGGGCGCCTACGGTCACCTCGTCGCATTGCGGGCCGCCGACCTCGGCTACCTGCACGTCCACCCCGAAGGCCATCCCGGTGAAGGCATCACCCCGGCAGGCCCCGGCATAACCTTCGCCGTCACCGCACCCAGCGCGGGCGACTACCGACTGTTCCTCGACTTCCAGCACGAAGGAGTCGTCCGCACAGCCGAATTCACTCTCAGCGTCGCCCCTGGTCCAGCGCCCACCAGCAGTGCCACCGCGCCGGAACCCGCACACGGCCACTGACCGTGCCGCCCCGAACGGAGCAACAATGACCCCCGAAACTCGGCCGACCGGCAACGAGCAGACCACCACGACCGAACCAACTCGGGCACCAGGCCCGCACACCGATCCGAGTTCCCTGTCACTGGTCCGCGTCGACGAACCCCAGCGTGGTTGCTGCCGATCCCGCTGACGCCGGACCGCAAGCCGCCACCCGCACCGAATCCACTCGAATAACCCGTAACCGACCCACAGCGGGCACGCCCGCTCCCCCAGCCCCTTTGCCGCACAGAACGGAGCAGACGATGACCACCACGACGCAACCACCGGCCAGCGGTCAGGTCGAATTGGTGATCGGTGGCATGACCTGCGCGTCCTGCGCCAATCGCATCGAGAAGAAACTGAACAAGCTCGACGGCGTCACCGCGACCGTTAACTACGCGACCGAGAAGGCTCGGGTCGACGTCAGCGGTGATGTCTCGCCTGCGGAGTTGATCGCCACGGTCGAGCAGGCAGGCTACACCGCGGCGCTGCCCGCGCCGAAAACCGAGGTGCCGACGGAAACCGCTGCGGCCGAACCTGATCCGACCGCGTCATTACGGACACGCCTGCTGGTCTCGCTGGTGCTGACCGTGCCGGTGATCGCCATGGCGATGGTGCCCGCACTGCAATTCACCAACTGGCAGTGGCTGTCGCTGACGCTGGCTGCGCCGGTCGTCGCCTGGGGCGCGCTGCCGTTCCACAAAGCGGCCTGGACCAATCTCCGCCATGGGACGGCGACCATGGACACCTTGGTGTCGATGGGAACCATCGCCGCACTCGGCTGGTCACTGTACGCACTGTTCTGGGGCACCGCAGGAATGCCGGGCATGAAGCATCCTTTCGAGTTCACCATCTCGCGGATGGACGGCAGCGGCAGCATCTACCTGGAGGCCGCGGCGGGCGTCACCACCTTCATCCTGGCCGGACGCTTCTTCGAGGCCAGGTCCAAGCGGCGGGCAGGCGCTGCGCTGCGCGCTTTGCTGGAGCTCGGCGCCAAGGAGGTTTCGGTACTGCGCCGTGCGAGCGACGGGCCCGGAGGCGGCAGCGTGCGTGACCACGCAGGGCCCCGGGAGCAAGGCGATGGATACAGCTGGGTCGAGCAGCGCATCCCCGTCGACCAGTTGGTTGTCGGCGATCAGTTCGTCGTGCGGCCGGGTGAGAAGATCGCCACCGATGGCGTGGTGGTGGAGGGTTCCTCCGCTGTCGACGCCTCGATGCTGACCGGTGAATCGGTGCCGGTCGAGGTCGGGCCCGACGATGCGGTGGTCGGCGCGACGGTGAATGTCGGCGGACGAATCGTGGTGCGCGCCGGTCGAGTTGGTTCCGATACGCAGCTGGCGCAGATGGCGAAGCTGGTCGAGGACGCACAGACCGGCAAGGCGCAGGCCCAGCGGCTGGCGGACAAGATCTCCGGGATCTTCGTGCCCATCGTGATCGCGCTGTCGGTTGCGACGCTCGGATTCTGGCTCGGCACCGGCGGTTCCATCGCGGCGGCCTTCACCGCCGCCGTCGCGGTGCTGATCATCGCCTGCCCGTGCGCCCTCGGGTTGGCCACGCCGACCGCGTTGATGGTCGGCACCGGCCGAGGCGCGCAGCTGGGCATCCTGATCAAAGGTCCCGAGGTGCTCGAATCGACCCGGCGGGTGGACACCGTGGTGCTGGACAAGACGGGCACTGTCACCACAGGCAAGATGGCGCTGCTGGATGTCGTTGCCACGGTCGGCGAGGACACCGGCGAGATCCTGGCACTCGCCGGAGCGCTGGAGGATTCGTCGGAACACCCCATCGCACAGGCCATCGCCAAGGGCGCGCGCGACAAGGTCGGTGAACTGCAGCCGGTCGAGGGCTTCGCGAATATCGAGGGCCTCGGCGTGCAGGGCGTTGTCGACGGCCACGCGGTGATCGTCGGGCGTGCCCGGCTACTCGCCGACTGGTCGCAGCAGCTGGACGCCGACCTCGAGCGCGCGATGCACGAAGCCGAGTCACAGGGCAAGACCGCGGTCGCGGTGGGCTGGGACGGCAAGGCACGTGGCGTGCTCGTCGTCGCCGATGCGGTGAAACCCACTTCCGCCGAAGCGATCTCGCAGTTGAAGGCACTCGGGCTCACCCCGATCATGCTGACCGGTGACAATGCCGCCGCAGCCCGCGCGATCGCCGATCAGGTCGGCATCGATGAGGTGATCGCGGAGGTGTTGCCGAAGGACAAAGTGGACACCGTCGCACGGCTGCAAGCCGAGGGCAAGGTCGTCGCCATGGTCGGCGACGGCGTCAACGATGCCGCGGCACTGGCGCAGGCCGATCTCGGACTGGCCATGGGCACCGGCACCGACGTCGCCATCGAGGCAAGCGATCTGACGCTGGTGCGTGGCGATCTGCGCGCCGCGGTCGATGCCATCCGCTTGTCCCGCAAGACCTTGGGCACCATCAAGGGCAACCTGTTCTGGGCCTTCGCCTACAACGTCGCGGCGATCCCGCTGGCGATGGCGGGCCTGCTCAACCCGATGCTCGCGGGCGCGGCCATGGCGTTCTCCTCGGTCTTCGTGGTGAGCAACAGCCTGCGGCTGCGCGGCTTCCGCTCGACCGCGCGGTAGCCCACTCGGACCGGATCGGGCGGGGCGGCACATCTCATGTGCCGCCCCGCATCGGTCCGGCAACCGCTGCGCCACTATCCCTTCGGCGCAGGCCCGAGCTTGCCGGCCGCCCGCGTCATAGCCGTCCCACCCCGCGTGGCGCGGATCGACTCCGTAGTGGAGGACCTGCCCGCCGTGTACTCGGGAATGTGATTCAGTCGTTCTCGGCCGGTGTGACCTCATCGTCGGTGATCCGTGACGTGCGATGCGTCCGCCGAACTGCATCATCGTGTCCGGACCGGCCCCGATATCGACCGATATCCAGCCGCTGGGTGTCCTGGTCGAGCTAATTCTTCGGTAGGCAATATCAAGCATCGACATGCTCCTGCCCTGTAGTGAATGTTCCCGTTTCCTATTGGAAATGCGAGCCGATCAGCTACAGAATGGCAACTACCCGTTACTTACTGCCTCGAACACCCGGCACCTGAGATATTCACTCCGCCCGACCTGCCGCAATCCGGACGTGGACGACATTGCCGATTCCGGCATTGCGGCAACCGAATTCATCTGCCTCGCGAAAGGGCCCGACCAAACGGTGACGACCCAGCCGTCGGTTGCGCGAAAGATAACGGCAGGCACCGCAAACCCACAGCACCCAGCCTGCGCGGTGCCGGCTCGGCCCGCATGCCGTACTGATTCAAAATTCAAGTAAGACAACAGGTTACGCACACATTGGCGCCCCGTCGCCAGTTCCCATTGATGGAAGATCACTCTTTCGTTCGCAGACCCTGGCGGCTATGCTCGTCCGCGAGATTCGAAACTGCCTGGTGGCCTGCATATTCACCGAAGGCTCCCGCAGGCAGGAGGTATCGGGGGAATTACGGCATCTCCCCCTTGGTGAACGCGAGTGCGGAAGTACGGAACTTGTCAGAGCTATTGAATCCGCCGGATGGCGAGCTGCAGGAACATGCCGTGCCTGGTCTTCACATGCCCTATCTAGCGCTGCTGACCTCCGGTGTCACGAGCGCGGTTGTTGTGGTGATAGCGGTGGTCAGCGCACCGGCCGAATTCCGTATTACGCTTGCCGCGGGCGCGATTGTGGTCTCGATTATTCTGTGCGCCAGTATCACCGGGGCCGCGCACTACCGCGGTGAGGCCGCGCGTGCCCACGGTGCGGCCGAACGAGCCCGCCGGGCTACTGCGGCGACCGTCGCCGAGGCAGCAGCCACGGCGGCGGCCGAAATCGCTGCCGCGAACGAACGTGCGGCGGGCTGTGAACAGGCATCGAAGACCAGCGAGAATCGCCGCGCCGCCGCCATGTCCGCCTTCGCGGGCGCCGCGGGCCGCATGCAGGCGATGACCACCAGCATGCTCGCCGAGCTGCGGGAGATGGAGCATCGCCACGCTGATCCGCGAGTGCTTGCCGACCTGCTGCACCTCGATCACCGCACCGCACAGGCAGGCAGGCTCGCCGACAGCATCGCCGTACTCAGCGGTGCCAGGTCCGGACGTAGATGGGCCAAACCGATTGCCATGGAATCGATCCTGCGTGGCGCGATGGGCCGAGTCGCCGGATATCAGCGCGTCCGACTGCGCGCCATCACCGACATCGCCATCGTGGGCCACGCGGCCGAAGGCGTGATGCACACCTTGGCGGAACTGCTCGACAACGCGTGCAATTTCTCCCCGCCGACCACCGAAGTCCATGTCTACGCCGCCGAGGTCCCCGCCGGTGTCGTGCTGACCATCGAGGACAGCGGACTGGTTATGAGCGAATCGGCGCTGCGCCGTGCCCAGCAGGCCGTCTCGGTTTCGGGCCCCAACGCGCGCGGTAGTCGAGCGGGCTCGGACCTGTCTTCCCTCTCCGGTACTCGGCTCGGCCTCGCCGTTGTCGGTCACCTCGCGCGCAAGCACGGACTGACCGTGTCCTACCGGCCCTCGGCCATCGGTGGCACCGCGGTGGTCATGGTGGTGCCGCGCGATCTCATCGCGCGTGTCGAACGAATACCGGAGTCGATCACCACGATCACACTGCCCACCCCCGCGCCGGCCGCGGTGCCGACTCCCGTTATCGAACCCGAGCCGGCCCCGACCGAAGCGGCGCTGCCGAAGCGGCAAAGAGGCAGCGCACTGGCCGCGGCTCATCCCAATGGCCTGTCCACACCCGACGCCGCCACCTACACCGCGGCGACCCCGCCCGCATCGACGCCTTCGGCGTTGGGCGCTTTCCAGCGTGCGCTGGCCGGTCGTGAGACCGATACCGCCGCATCACCGTCCCCTTCCGTTGCTGTGGAGAACGATCAATGACAACGTCTTTGCCGACACAGCTTGGCTGGCTGTTGGAACAACTGCTGTCCAAGACCCCGCGCACCCGACATGCCCTGCTGCTGTCCGGCGACGGCCTGAAGATCTGCCACACACCCGAACTCGGCGTCGACAGCGCCGATCAGCTCGCCGCCATCGCCGCGGGTATCCAGAGCCTTTCGCACGGAGCTTCCGTCGAATTCGGTGACGGCCGTGGCGGTGTGCGCCAGTCGATGACCGAGTTCTACGGCGGGATCCTGTTCGTCGTCGAGGCCGGTATGGGCGCGCATATCGCCGTCGTCGCCGCCGAAGACGCGGACGCGGGCCTGGTCGGCCACAACATGCGGGAGCTCGTGGAACAACTCGGGCACTACCTCGCCGCCGCACCGCGCGTCGGGGGAGAGAGCGTGTCTTGAGCTGGAGCGGCCGCGACGACGATCCGGATCGGCTCTACACACTGACCGGCGGACGGAGCACACCGGATTCCGACAGCTTCGATCTGGTCGCCCTCGTGGTCAGCGAGTGCGATCCGTCGCCCGGCATGCAGTCCGAACACGTGGCGATCCTCGGCATGTGCCAGGCTCCCACCGCCGTCGTCGAAATCGCGGCGGAGCTACGGCTGCCGGTCGGCATCACAACGGTCCTGCTCTCGGACCTGCTGCACGCAGGCAAGATCACCGTGCGTCATCCCCAGCCGGGCCCCACAGTTCCTGGTGCGCCGTGGAATTCGCTGCCCGACGCCACCACCCTCGAGAAGGTGCTCGTTGGACTCCGTAAACTTTGATCTCCGGCCCGCACGGGCCGACGCACCGCTGAACAGCAGCACCCGCCAGGGACTCAAGATCGTCATCGTCGGCGGCTTCGGCGTCGGCAAGACCACCCTGGTCCGCTCGGTCAGCGAGATTCGGCCGCTCGACACCGAGGCGACAATGACCAACGCGGGTGTGGGAATCGACGATCCCACTGGCGCGCCGGGCAAATCGACGACGACGGTCGCCTTCGACTTCGGGCGAATCACCATCGACGACGAGAACGTCCTCTACCTCTTCGGAGCCCCTGGCCAGGAACGGTTCTGGTTCCTGTGGGACCGATTGTTCACCGGTGCGCTCGGCGCGATCGTGCTCGTCGATCAGCGCAGGATCGCCGATTCGTGGTACGCCATCGACCGGCTCGAACACCAGCGGACACCATTCATCGTGGCATGCAACAACTTCGGCGGTCCGTCGGATCGGGGCGCAGCCGTGCGCGAAGCCCTCGATCTCGACCCACAGGTACCGCTCATCGAATGCGACGCCAGGTCACGCGAATCCAGCAAGCAGGTGCTGATCACCCTGGTCGAGTACCTGTATACCGAACCCGACCGGCCCACTCTCCTCACCGCCTCGGAGCCCGCATCATGACCACGCCAAGTGCCACGTCGGGCAATACCCAGCAGTGCCCGGTCGCCCACGCAGTTCCCTTGAGCGGTCCCGGTTTCCAGATCGACCCGAACCATCTCTATCGCGAGATGCGCCGCGAGCACGGGCCGGTGGTCGCCGTCGAACTGCCCGGCGGATTTCCGGCCTGGCTTGTCATCGGCTATCGCGAGTTGCATCAGGTCACCAGTGATCCGGAGTTGTTCCCCCGCGATGTCGGTCTGTGGAATCAGTGGCCGAACATCCCGGAGGATTGGCCACTGCTCCCGATGGTCGGGCGGCCGATGCCGTCGATCTACTTCACCGCGGGCGCGGAGCACCTGCGGCACGTCGCGATGGTGGAACCCGCGCTGGAAGCGGTCGACCCCTTCGAATTGCGGCGCACCTGTGAGGATTTGGCCGATCAGCTGATCGACGTATTCTGCGGACGAGGCGCGGCCGATCTGGTCGCCGACTTCGCCGAGCCGCTTCCGGTGCTGGCGATCGCGCGAATCGTCGGCTTCCCCGATGCGGACGGGCCGCAGCTGGCCTGGCTGATGAAGACGATGGCCGACGGCGGCGCCGACGCGCAGACGGCCTACCTGCATCTCCTCGAACGCATACAACACCTGGTCGCCGTGAAGAAGGCGCGACCCGGCGACGATCTGGTGTCGCGGATGCTTGCGCACCCGACCCCGTTCACCGATCAGGAATACGCGATGGACCTGATGGCCATCACGGCGGCGGGACACCTGACAACCGCGGACTGGCTCGCGAGCTCGGTGCGACTGATGCTCACCGACGACCGGTTCGCCGCGGCACTCGGCGGCGGGCGGCACAGCGCGGGCCAGGCGATGAACGAGGTGCTGTGGGAAGAAACGCCGACTCAGATCCTCGCAGGTCGCTGGGCGGCTCGTGACACCAGACTCGGCGACAAAGTCATCAGGGCGGGCGACATGCTGCTGCTCGGACTCGCCGCCGCCAATGCCGATCCCCATGTCCGCCAACATCTCAGCGCGAGCGGCGAACCAGCCCATACCGGCAACAGCGCGCACTTCGCGTTCAGCTACGGCGAGTACCGCTGCCCGTTCCCAGCCCAGCAGATCGCCGAAATCATCGCGCGGACCGGCATCGAGGTCTTCCTCGACCGGCTGCCCGATATCGATCTCGCGGTGCCCGCGAAAAGCCTGGTCCGACGCCCGTCGGTGTTCATGCGCGGCATGGTGTCGCTGCCCGTCCGTTTCACACCCGTTCGCGCTGTCGGAGGTCATCAGTGAGCCAAGAATGTCCGCATGCCGGGCCCATCGCCATCGACCCCATGGTCACCGACCTCGCCGGGGAAACAACCCGACTACGCGCTGCGGGACCGGTCACCCGCATCGAACTGCTCGGCGTGCCCGCCTGGACCATCACCGAACACGCACTCGCCAAACAACTCCTCACCGACCCCCGACTGATCAAAGACATCAACGCCTGGTCGCTGTGGACATCCGGTGTCGTGACCAGGCAGTGGCCACTGATCGGCATGATCGACGTCGGCCGTTCGATGTTCACCGTGGACGGTGCCGAGCATCGACGGCTGCGGATCAAAACCACCCAGGCACTCACGCCACGCCGACTCGACACCCTGCGTCCCGTCATCGAACAACTAACCGCCGAACTCTTGGATGAGCTCGCTACCGCCGGGCAAGACAACACTGTCGTCGATCTCAAACCCGCCTTCGCCTACCCCCTGCCCATGCGCGTCATCAGCGAACTCATGGGCGTCGACCGCACCGACCACCCCATGCTGCTGACCTGGTACAAAGCATTCTTCTCCGTCCTGACCCCCCAGGACCAACGCCTCCAAGTCATCGACGACCTCGACACCTACTTCACCGACCTAGTCCGCAAGAAGACCGCCGACCCCACCGACGACCTCACCACCGCACTGATCCACGCCGACGACGACAGTGAACCCCTCACCGAAGAAGAAGTCGTCGGCAACCTCAAAGCCTTGGTCGCCGCCGGACACGAAACCACCGTCGGCCTCATCCTCAACACCGTGCGCGCACTACTGGCACAACCCGACCAGTTGAACCGTGTCCGAAACGGCGAATACGAATGGAAAACCGCCGTCGAGGAAACCCTGCGCTGGGACAGCCCCGTCACCCACCTGCTCATGCGCTTCGCCACCACCGACATCACCATCGGCGACACCACCATCGAAAAAGGCGACGGCGTCGTCATGTCCTACCGCGCGATCGGCAGAGACATCGCCCTCCACGGCCCCGACGCCGACGCCTTCGACCTCACCCGCCCCACCGCCAACCGACACATCGCATTCGGCTATGGCCCCCACATCTGCCCGGGCGCCGCCCTCGGCCGCCTCGAGGCAACCATCGCCGTCCCAGCTCTTTTCCAACGATTCCCCGACCTGCACCTCGCCATCCCCGACATCGACCTCCGCAACCTCCCGATTCTCACCCAGAACGACCTGGCCGCATTCCCGATCCACCTGGGCAACTAGACACTTTCCCAACAATGGGACGAGTGTGAATTAGCAATAGCGATCATTGGAGGACAATCTCCTTCTCGGGTTCCACCGAACCAGGTTTGAAGGGTTGCCGAGCATGGGCGAATCGTTGCGGGTCGATTCAGACCTGCTTCGAGCGCTGGCCCCAGAGCTCGCCGAACTCGCCGACATGGCATACAAAGAGCTGACGCAGCTGAAAGCCACGCTCGCGGCGGAAGGCCAGTGCTGGGGCAACGACGAACCCGGCCGGACCTTCGGCGAAAGCTATGAGCCGGACGCCGAACAAGGGTTGGCCGGCTACTCGAACCTGATCGACAACCTGCGTCGGACCAGTGCGGGTGTCGCGGACGCCGCCGATGCCTTCCACAGCGAAGACCAGTACATCGGCAACCAACTCCGTGATCTCGACCCCGTCGACGTCCACCCTGCGTGGCACGATCCCATCCCGGTGTTCGACCAGCCCGCCTGGCCCGGCTCCGACCTGTCCCCAGAATCTCTGCCCCCCAACGGTACTACGCCGAATAATGAGCTCGGCACCGGTGCCCGTGACCCCGATGCCGCTCCCCCTCGATCACAACAGCCGCAGTACCAATCGAACGGCGATCCGGACTCGCCTTATCAATCGCGCTATCCCGACTATGGTCCGAACACCGGCACCGGTATGCCCGACGGACCGCCGATAGACCGCCCGCCCGGCACCAATGCCTCTCCGACGGCACTGAACTCCGCGTCTCCCGGCGCAGCGGTCCCCCGATCCGGAACGCCCGAGCGCCAGGCAATCGCCGGGAAACCGTCGGAAACCCCGTGGTCGGGGCCGTCATCGGATACACCGTGGCAACGCAAAGCGTCCGGTACGACACCGCCGCCTCCTGGTGCTGGTGTGTCGGTACCGCGAAACACGCCCGGTGGCGCACCTCCCGGCAGTGTCCCTCCCGGCAGTGTCCCTCCCGGCCGTGTTTCTCCGCCGCAACCCGCAAGACCCGCACCGGCCGCGGCACAGCCCAGGAAGCGGACGATGTCGCGTAGAGTCGCGAAAGCCCCTCGGGCCCGGCCTGTTCCTGCCCGAGCGAAGCAGGTCCAGACCGACCAGGCCGCCATGGAGGCAGCCCGCACGCTTGCCGCAAGGCACGGCCTGCGGATCGTCGGTTTCGAGACCGCCGGCATTGCGGAAAGCACGGTGCACGAGATTGCGGCGGCCATCGACGACATACTCGGGAAGTACCCGTTCCTGGCTCTCGGTGGGATCGAGATCACCGAACTCGGCGGCGACGCTGTGTCCTGTGTGAAATGGGACCGGACAGCCGGCTGGATCCTTCTCGATAGGGCGGTGGTGGCCAGCCCTACTCGGATTGCCGAAATAGTCTCTGCCGCAACCCGATCAGGCGCCTCGGTACCGGGATCCGAGGAACGGCCGATGTATTCGGTCATCGTCAACGACCTCGGCCGAATAATGGAGGCTGCCGCGGGTCCCGCCGCGCGGCAGCGGGCGCAGATGTCGTTGATCACCGAATATCGGCGCATCAGCGGGCCATGGGACCGAACCGACACGCTCGCGCAGATCCTTGCCGGCTACCGGAAATGGCGAGGGCAACTGAGCGGCCGCTGTTTCTCCCGCAATCAGTTCCAGGCCGGCGCGGCATTGGCCGAGGCGTTCACCGAGGTCGAGTTGCGCGATGACGGCGCATGCGGGCCTGCGAAAGTCCTGCACCACCTGGTCGTCGAGAACGCGCGAGGGCTTTCGGGCACCACGTGACAGCGCCACTACTACCCGGAATCCCGCCGGGTTTGCAGGACATGGTGTTCGGGCACATGCCGGAAGCGAAGATCGAAGGCATGCGGCGGGCCGCGGACGGCTGGTCGGACTCTGCCAATGGGCTTACGTTGGTTCTGGCTGAACTCGTGAAATCCCAAGAGCGCGCTTTGAAAGCGGCCTCCGATGGTGTCACCGCTGACGCGATACGGACGCAGTACCCAGAGCTCATCGACGACACACAGCGACTGATCGACCACAGCAACAGCATGGCGAAGCAGTTGTACGAAGGCGCCACAGCACTCGAGCTCGAGATCTACATGGTGCGCGGCATCGCCATGGTACTCGCTGCGCAGCTCGCGATTGATTTGCTGATGGGCCCTGCGGGTCTCGCGAAGGCGGCCACCGATCGCGCCGTTGGCGAGACGGCGATGAAGGTCGCCTGGCGGGAGCTGCTCATGCAACTGCGGCTGTTGATGGCGAGGTTTGCGGCGCAACGGCCGCTACTGGCCATAGTCATTCGTAGTGCGGTTATCGGCGGGGTGAGCATGGCTGGGGTCCGCGCTGTCGCGGAAGGTATCCAGGTCTTGCATGGGGACCGAAAGGCGGTGGACTGGAAGGCGGTCGGGATAGCGGGCGCGGCCGGCTTCGCCGGCGGTGCGGCGGGTGCAGTGGTCGGCGCTTACGTCGCGCCCGCGGTGGGCCGCCTCGGGGCGAACGCGGTATCGCAGACAGGGCAAAAGGCTTGGCTTCTCGGGTCGGTGCTCACAGCCGCCGTCTTTGCTGGTGGATTCGGTGGATTGATAGGCGGGCTGACCGCGGAGGCCCTGACCCTCGGGAAAATCGAGGGCAGGAACCTGGCCGACATGATCCTGATGGGAGTCGGCGGCGGCTTGCTCGGTGGTGTCGGCGCGGCCGTCCGAGGCATACGGGCCGGTGGGTACTCCGGTGCATCGGTCGCGCGGAATGGTCGCGGCCCAGCGCCGGTGAACCTCGTATCGCGCGCCGAACCCATCCCCCTCCGTACGGAGCAACCGCGGACCGGATCTGTGGATGGCCACCTGGCTCGACCGGACAACCTCACCACTCCGGAGATGGTGGCGTTGGGACGGGAGCTGTCCGACAACGTCGCCCGCGACCTCGATCTCACAACGATGGAGCCGGGATCGGCGCGCGATAGGGCTGCCGAATTCCTCGACAGCCACGGCAGGCCCGCCGATGAGGGCAAGCCGAAGTTCGATCTCGACAACTTGCGAATCCCCACCGCCGACGAGCTCCAGCGCATGGCCCATGCCGAAGCCTTGGGGCAGCCCCGACCGCACAATCCTGAAGCGGGTTCGGCGCCGCCATCGAAAGGCACTGGCCAGCAGCCGGGTTCAGCGCGAGACCCGGTTCCGACACCGCCGACGCAGCACCCTCCGCCGGGGACACCGCGCTCGCCGCTCGGGCACGGCCCCATCCATCCCGCGGTGGTGACGGCGCGCGGCGGCAACGCTGTCGGCACCGTCTTTGCGCCCGAGCGCGTCGTGATCAGACAGAGCGGTCCGACCGGGCCCACCTATGCCGTCGAGCCGGGCGTCGCACGTACCGGCCCCGACATGCGTGTGGAGGCCCCTGCGAGTCAACGAGATGCGCCGCTCGCGTCGACGCACACGACAGAGCCCGGCGTGCGCGTCGACGAAGGAAAGGTGGTGGCCGGTCCCGAGGAAGCCGGCGGTGTAGCAACAGCCGACGAGGTCCGAGCACCGGTCAGCGAAGAGGCTCCGGTAGCCGAATCGACTGGCTTGCTGGATGATTCGCCGTCGCAGAGCGGGCAGGACGCCACCGGGGCTCCACCCGACGGTACGCACGGAGAGTCACCGCTCATGCACGATGGCGACAGCGAGTTCGTGCCCGCGCACGTAGTGGACGACGGCATGCGGAACTGTGCTCCGGAGGCCGGGTCATACGTCAAAGCCCAAACCAAGAACGACGCCATCGATCTATCGGTGATCGGCGATCGACCTGCCGGAGCAAAGGGGGTCAGCGGTGACCAGGTCGCGCGAGGATTGCGCGGGGATTGGCTGACCTACGCATCACCGAGGGCGTTGGTCGAGCACGCTCAACGCATCAAGGGGACGATTTTTGCGGGCGTGCAGTTCAAAGATGCGGGTGCGCACGCGTTCGGGGTGGGCAAGAACGCGCAGGGGCGGGTCGAGGTACACGAGCAGGTCGGCAACGTGGTCCGCCGCATGTCCGGCGACCAGGTCGAGGAATGGACAGTCGACGCGCAGGGGCAACGGGTCGGCGAGATACGCACACGTGAGGTGAAAGATGCTGTCGGGCAATTCCTCGACGAACTCACGCCGCTGGTCGAGAGCACGCACGGTGTCGGCTTCGGTGCCGACAACAAGGCGGAAGTGCCGCTCGAGCCCGGGCAAGCGCCGACAGGGCGTGGTCCACGCGATGAGATGGGGCACCGACCGACCGGCGGAGCCGACGTTCTCGAGCGACCGGCGACTGCGACCGATCACAACGACCCTGTTCGCGTGGAGCTGGAGTTCCTCCAGTCCAAGTCCGCATTCGATGAAGCGCTGGCCCAGATCCTCGGCGAGGGAGTATCGGAGGCCGCACCATCCGTGCCGCCTCCGCCGCTCGACGCGACCAGCCCAGCCGCACCCACGCCGGACCTGGTTTCAGAGCAGGCACCCCCACCGACCTCGCCCTCTCGGCCACAGGGCGACGACCTGGCACCACAGTCTCATCCACAGCTAACCGCTCCCGACGCGCCATCGCAACGCCCTGTCGTCGAGACGAGCAATCCCGCCGCACACACCGCAACGCCGAGAACCGCTCCGAGTACCCCGTCGCCGATACCGCCACACCCGACCCCGGAAGCGCACGTCCCTGCTGCGTCCCCGAAAGCGGCCTCCGACCACACATCGGCACCTGCCACCGCAGAAACGAACAGCCCCACGGCACCTGCTGTCACACCGAGACCTACCGGCGACCACACACCATCGGTACCACCGAAACCAATTCCCGACCAAGCACTATCGACACCCGACGATCACGCGTCCAACGCAAAAATTCCTGGACCACAAGCGAACCCGAACAGACCGGTCTCCAACCCTGAGCCGCAGGCCGCACCGCAACCCGCCACACAGGTAGACACGCCGAAAGCAGCTCCGACAGCCTCGCAATTCTCTACCGAAGTCTCGAATCACATCGCCGCTCAATCGATCATGCCCGGTGCAAATTCCGACGTACGGCCGTTGACGACGGTGCGGGTACCTCCCGGAATCACCGACCCGACACCCGGCCCATCGAACACTCTCGGTGCCATGGTGGCCCGCCAAGGTTCCGACGACGAATATCCCGAAGTACCCGAGGAGTTCCCCGAAACATCGACCACTATCCCGGATATCCGGCCCACCTTCGTACCCGACCCGAACGATCGCGAATTTCCGGATCTTCCCTCGGAAAGTCCGGAAGACGTCCCGATTCCGAAATCGGACATACCGACACCGGGCCTTCCACACACCCCTGAAATGGACCGCCCCGATAACGGCACCGCCATACCGCGCCTGCCCGCCCTGTCCCCGACGCCGCTGACGGACACGCCGACCGCCCCACGATCCCCGACCCCCGCCGAGCACGTAGGCCCCAATAGCCCCGTCTCGCCGTGGACCGGGAAGCCACCACCCGAATTCACCGCTCCGGCGCACTCACCCGAACCGCCGCTACCCCGCTTGCCCGCCGTCCCAGCATTCAGTCCAACTCCTGACGAAACGCACCCGAAGGAAAACCTCGGCGCGCCAGCCGATCCGAAGATCCTTCCCGTCTTCGACCCTGACGATCTCGACTACAACCCTGAATCGAACGGCATCCCGCACATCGAGTCACCACCGAGCCGACAACGCATTGAGCAGGACTCGCGGCCGGTAGCACCCCGTCGTCCGGTCCCATGGACGAAGGTGACCATGGGCGGCGACTCCCATGCCGAAGGCGGCGAACCGCAGCAGAAGCCGGTCACGCCGACACGGGCAGTCGCCGAAAACTCCACGCCGGCACCGGACCCCGCACCACCCGAGAACGCCGCGGAACCGGTTTCAGGATCCACGGCGCCATCCCCACCACCCACGCCCACCCCTGCCGATCTCGCCGAGTTCCTTGCCGCCAAACGCGAACACGAGCGCGCCGCGAGCGCTGCGGCCGACCTCGACCGACCGATACCGGATGAGGAGTTGGGCTGGCGGCAGCTGCGAATGGGGATCGAGCTCGAGCTCGGCGTGCGGGCCTACAACTTGAAATCGACCCGAGCAGCGGCTATCGCGGTGCTGGACAGGATAGAGGCGCTGTTGTACATCTTGCATCCCGACGCGACCATCGAGGAGATCCAAGACGCCTTCTACGCAGTAAACGATAAGACCGAGACCGGCCGGGTGCCCCGTTCGGTATCGCTGGACACTCTGCGACGCAGCGGCAATCTACGTGAGCTGGTGTTGGCAGGAATCAACGCCATGTACCAGAGCTCGGCGACAAACCCCTCCGTGTCGACAACGCTGGACCAAGGTTTGGCAAGACTGCTGAACCAGACAGGCTGGGAGGAGATCGCAGAAAGCCTGGGGCTCAATGTCACCGCGCTGAGCGCGATAAAAGCGCGGGTCGCCGCGGAGGCGGAGCTGGCAGGCCAGCCGGTACCGGACATCGAGGCAGGAGATCTCCGACTTGCCCGCTTCCTGGTGGAGGAGGGTGCCCTAGCCGCCGAGTTCCGCCGAAGCGAAGCCGCACGCAAGCGTCGCTCTACCGATGACACCGACAACATGGCCCGGCGCAGAAGCCTCAATCTGCATGAGTACAAGTTGTTCAAGCCGTTGTCGGACGACGAAATGAAGGTGTTCGAGGGCGAGTTACGCCTGCTGCGCAAAGAGATACTGGATCCTGGCTTCCCCCTCCCCCGAGACCCCGAGACCGGCTTGGTGGATGCCGCCGCACTGGAGGCGACGCTTCGGGCCAACGACAGCACAGTGGCTTACGTTGTGCCGCAATACCGCTATGGCACGCGCGAGCACCTGCGCGATGATGCGGGATACGCCGTCGTCGAGCGCGTGGTTGTGCACTTCGATGAAGGCCTGATCGATCCCGAAACAGCGATGTCGGTCGACCCCAGGCAAAAAGTCGTAGAGCTGACCACGATCCAAGGCGTGGCGGTGTGGGAATTCGACAAGAGCAGCGAGTGGTTCCTCGACGTCGCCGTCGAGCGAAAAATCGGAGCGGGAGCAGGGGTTTCAGGCACCAATTTGCGGGCGACGGCACATGGCGACATTCTCGGGCTACCCGAGCATTTGCGACACCTGTACGCCCTCGCGGTGTTCGCATACGTGGTCCCGGAACACCACAGCGTGTACGAGGCAGTGCAGGGCATCCGCCTCGGCGGCTACCAGCTGGTCGACGAGGCCGACTTCCCCAGCCTGGGCGGCCGCGATCTGGCCGCGCTGTACCGAGCTCTCGACAGGCTCATCACCGCCGCGGAGCGGGCAGAAGGAGCGGAGCCGATCGACTTCACCTCGCCGCCCGTTGCGGACTCGATCCGCCCGGCGAAGACGTATTATCCGACGGGGGACGCCATTACGGATACCCATGGTGGGCGCGGGTCCCGTGGCGATCATATTACGCAAATCGATAGACGGTCCTCCACCAAGAATTCGTTTCTGTCCGAGGGCGCGATGACCTACTTCACACCACCTGACAGTGTTCCGGGCATCGGATCGAAACGTCAACCGTTCGCCCCGAATACGAACACCGACCCGACATCGCAGCCGCAGGCGCGGACCGACGATGCCCAGAGCGGGCAGGCCCCGATCGTCGTCGATCCGACGACAGCGGCCGCCGATCTCCACGCAGCGGCTGCGAAGGTAGCGGCATTTATCGGGGTGCACCCGGAACTGCTCGTCGAGAGGCCGGAGGCGCTGCTCAACGGAGTCGATCGCCTCCAGGATGCGGTGAGCGTCATGGACGAGCAGCAATTGCGCTCGGTCGCAGGCCAAGACCGTCGTTTGCTGCAGCTGCTGCCGCTGATCGGGCTAGGAGCAACCTGGTCGACCCAGATGGCGGAGGTGCTGACACAGATGACCCTTCCTGAGGATTTCTGGCAATTGCACGAGAGGAGCAATCGCCTGAACGCGGCAGTGACCTCAGTGCTCGAGCTATCGGAGCCCGCCCCACCGGGGGCTGCCATGCCGACCGACGATCTCCTGTTCGGTGTTCGACGACTTGCCGCGCAGGCGAACTCGGTCCCCGAGCTCGCAGAGTTCGTCGAGGCCGCCTCACGATTCGTTGACCTGGCCTTCAGTGGTGCGAATGTCGCATCACGTCCCGGTCGACCAGGCGTGCTGGAAATGTCTTCGGAGGCCGTCCGCCTACTGGCGGCACAAGCCTGGAGCAAGGCGCCACCGCTGACCCGACCCGACAGCGCCTATCGCCGCAGCATTTTGTTGGAGATCCAGCATTGGTGGCGCTACCTGAGTCCGGCCGAACAAGAGACGGTGACGCAGGCGCATCCGGAGGCTTTCGACAAGTGAGTGACTTTTCCCAGCAAGTCGGACCGGATGACACCGTGCGGCATGTACAGCTTTTCGAACCCGGTCCAGCCGAGAACACCTTGGCAGTTGTCTCCCGGCGACGGGCTGGCGCACTGGAGACCGAGTTGCGCGGCAGTGCCTGGATCGACAGCGACGAACGAAGGGCATGGGGGCGCTGGGCGGCGGCGCACGCCGAGAGACAGTTCGAGCCGACCGTCCCAGCCGGGACAAGCCGTTGCGGCGCCGCGAGGAGCAGACCATGACAGACAAGATGAGCGGGCTGACCGCTGAACACCCGCTTGCCCGAGAATTGGCGGCACAGGGACCGGTGGGCTGGCAACGAGCGGACGTGGTTTTCGTGGTCACGGTGGCGGGCGAGATCGCGGGTGTCGTGTATTCCGATGGTGAGCAAGCGGTTCCGATGAATCCGTCGGAGGTGGCGCTCGCTCTCGTCCGAGAGATGAGAGCCGCCTCTGCGCGGTCCGGTGCGGGACCGTGGTGGCGAATGCTGTTGATGTTGAGCAGTTCCGGGGCATTGGAGGTCGAGTACGACTACGGTGCGGAGCCGTTCCCTGCGGGACAGCTGTTCGCTCCGGAGGTGTACCGCGCTGACCTGGAGGCGTATCCGCGAGACAGCGTGCCGGTGTGGCTGGCCGCGTATATCGGACACGGCGACCGGCAGGTGCGCACCCCGCAAGCTGCGGCGGCACAAGCGCGCACCGATCGGCTCGAGCACGTGTGGGCGGTGCTGGCGGAGAACGAGTTTCCGCCGTTCCCGGTGATGTGGGTGCGGTGGGCGACGATCGCGGCGGCGTTCGTCGCGACCAAATCGGATTGGGGTCCACGGATGCTGCCATGGACGGGCGTATTCGAGGGTTCCGCGCGGGGCGGGTCGACGTTGTACGCGCTGCCCGCCGGACGGGCGGTGCTGTCGGGTGGGGTGTGGAATGCACCCACTTTGGACGCAACGTACAACGGCGGTGCGCCGATGCCGAAACTCTATGCGGGTGCGCCGGATTGGGTGGCCGACTCAGTGCTGGATCCGCGGGCGGCATCGGGATTGCTTT
This sequence comes from Nocardia sp. NBC_00403, assembly GCF_036046055.1. Lineage (NCBI taxonomy): Bacteria > Bacillati > Actinomycetota > Actinomycetes > Mycobacteriales > Nocardiaceae > Nocardia > Nocardia sp. NBC_00403. Next base: position 1,294,664 of record NZ_CP107939.1, on the reverse strand, counting down.
CGTTCTGCTACTGGTGGGACGGAGGACATTGGTACCGCGGGGAATCGCCGTCGGCGAAGGAGTCCGCCACAGCGGTGCCCGGCGTGTGGACCGCGGACACCGTGATCGGGATCGTCGCAACACTTGTCGACAGCAAGAGCGACGAAGTGCTCGACGCGATAGCGGGACTGCTGTCGGCCGCCGCGGCCGGCGCGGTAACTCGCGAGACTTTGATCACTGTGTTCGGCGACGACGGGCGCTTCGACATCGACGGTGCGCTCCATCAATATTCGCTCGCCGGGCTGGTGTCGACGGTACCCGAACAGATGCCTGCGCCGGAGGCGATCGCTCGGGTGCGCGACTACATCACCGGACGCGGGCTCGACACCGAAGGATATCCGTTGTCCCAGTTGGTCGCTCACCGATTCGAGGTCGGCTGGATGGTGTATGTACCAGTGGCCTCGGACGAGATCGCGATCGGCAGGGCGATCTTCTACATCGGCGACGACGGGGTTCTCGAGCCTTCGTCGTCCTCGATCGCTCCGGCGGTGTACATGGCCGATTTCACACAGCGATTCTCCGAACGCCATGGTTCAGTAACTCGAACCGGGTGAGACTCGAGGAGAGTGGCTACCGATGGATCAATGGGAGCGCGATGGATTGCGCTCGACCAACTCCGGAATACGCAACCAGGTCGAACGCATCCTGGACACGTTCACCGGACAGCAAGCCCAGCTGGCCGCGGCCTACGAGCAGCTGGCCGCCGTGCGGGCGTCGGCGAGCTCGGCCGACGGTTTGGTGACCGTCACCGTCGATGGCGCGGGTGTCCTCACCGATGTGCGGTTTGCGCAGCAGGCATTTCGCAGCACCCCCGAGACCCTCGGCCGATCCGTGACCGAGGCGGCTCAGGAGGCGGCGCGGCTGGCGAACAAACAGAACGAGGCGATCACCGCCCCCATCGCCGCGGGCGCCGACGCGATGCCCGATCTACCCGACCTGCTGCCGGGTGCGCCCAGCCTCCGAGATCTCCGCGGACCTTCGCGGCGCGACGAGAATGACCTCGGCGGGTCGGTCGTAAGAGCGGATGACGGGATTTGAACCCGCGACCCTCACCTTGGCAAGGTGATGCGCTACCACTGCGCTACATCCGCATGCACCGTCTGCGCGATCCGAATCCGGCCGCGCATGTCGTGCGACGCTGAACTGTAGTAGGTGCAGACCGGATTTCGGAAATCCGGTGGTAAAAGATGCTCAGTCGGCACAGCCATCGCTCCACAGGCGCGAGCAGTGTGGGGCCGTGGCGACCCGCGATCGGCCTCGGCTGGAACAGCCGGCTCCGGGCCTACAGACGTGGTCCTGTGCACCGAACCCGACTACGTCACCCGCGATGAGGGCTGCCGCGACTAGCGAGATCCCTGAGCGACCGGGTTCACCACCGCACTGAACGCTGTCGCGTGGTCGGTGGCCCATTCGGCGTACGTACGTGGGGCGCGACCGAGGACCTGATGGACGTCGTCGGTGAGAACGGCGTTGCCACCTGCGCGGACGTAGGCCTGGCCGGCGAGGGCGCCATCGGCGAATTCCGCGGACATGCCCGCGGCAAGCATGTGTTCGCGGGCGGTGTCTTCGGGGATGTCGATGGACTCCACCGGGTGGCCGAGGACGGCGGCCAGCACGGCGGCCTGGTCCGGACCGGTGAGTAGGTCGGGGCCGGTGAGGGTGTAGATGCGGCCCGAGTGGCCGGGTGCGATCAGCGCCTCGGCGGCCACCGCCGCCACATCGCGTGGGTCGATGACGCCCTGGCTGCCCGGACCGGTCAGGTTGGGCACGGGCTGACCGGAGCGGATCGCCTGGGTCCAGCTCAGGGTGTTCGAGGCAAAAGAGCTCGGGCGGAGGATGGTCCATTCGAGGCCGCTTTCGCGCGCGGCGTTCTCACCGGGAATGTGCCAGGTACCGACTCGTCCGAGTTCAGGTTCGCCGGTGCCGATGGCCGACAGTTTCACGATCCTGCGGACGCCGGCCGCCTTGGCGGTGGCAACCAATGCCCGGTCGGTTTCGGCGTCGTCCGGTCCGAGCACACCAACGATGAAAACGGCGTCCGCACCCGACATGGCCGCGGCCATCGACGCGGTATCGGTGTAGTCGCCACGCACCACCTCGACTTCGGCGGGCAGCCGCGCTCGTCGCGGGTCTCGCGTCACGGCACGAACCTGCTCGCCGCGCGCCGCGAGTTGACGAACGATTTCGCTGCCGATGGTTCCGGTGGCACCGGTAATAAGAATCATGATGGCCAGCCTGCCGCCGCCGCCGCGCGGTCGATAGGAAATTTCGGCACACCTGGACGGCCTCGAACTGCCTACAGTTGATCAGGTGACCACCACGTATCCGGCGCACACGCTGACCGATGAGCTCATCGAGACCACGGTGGCAGCGCCCGAACCCTTGCGGCCGTGGATCACCGAGCTCGGACACATCCCGACCGTCGCCGACGTCTCGCTGCCCTTCACACATATTCCGCAGGTCGCGACGACCATTGTGCTGCGTGCCGAGGCGGCAGGCCACCGCGAGGCGATGGTCATCGGCCCGCAAACCAGGGCGACCTACTCCAAGGCCGAGAAGCCGGCCGGATGCGTGCGCCTTCGCCTCGAACCGGGAGCCACCCGTCAGTTGCTGGGCGTACCGGCCACCGACCTTGCGAACCGGGTGTTCCGGCTCGCCGACTTTCCCGGTGTCGCAGCCGATCTGGCCGACGAGCTGACGCGCCTTGCTCCCGAGGAGGTGCTGCCTTTCCTGGAAGACATCCTCCCCCGACACATCTCCGAAGCCCCGACCGAGCGCGCCCACCGGACCCTGCTGCGCACCGCCGTCACCGCCATGTCCACCGCCGCACCGACCCCGGTCCACGAACTGGCCACCGACCTGGCCGTGAGCGAACGCCAACTCCGCAACCTCTTCACCGCCGGTGTCGGCATCTCTCCCAAGCACTACGCCCGCATCGGCCGAATCCGCCACATCCTCGCCCACGCAGCCCAACCGGCCACCACCACCGGCTACTACGACCAGTCGAGGGTCAAGATTTCACCGACTTCATTGGCCCGGGTCGCGGCCGAAAACGGCTACTACGATCAATCCCATATGTCGGCGGACTTCAAAGCTCTGATGGGTGTACCGCCGACCAGGTTCTTCCGGGGGGACCTTCCCGCACCTGCACCGTGCCGCCAGATTTCAGGCCTGGCCAGACCAGCATGAACCCCGGCGCAGGTTTCCGCTGTCAACACCAGGGTTCGTAGTCGTGGTGCTTCGGTCGTCGTTGCTGTCGTCATCGGCGTTCAGTGCTTCTTTCCAGTTGTCGCCGGCATAGCCAACGGCTCCTGGTCCTGCTACCGGCCCCATCATCGGTCACCTCCTGTCAGCCTCGTTGCTGCTAGAGGTTCATCCGCCATTCGCCGTGAGCACACAAAGCCCACCGAGCTGTAGTTATTCTCTGGCGATACCGTGGTGACATCGCACACCCAGACTAGCTCATCAGGTGTCGCACCGCCGAAATGCCCTGTGCCTGAGGCGATTACAGCCTCCGCACCAGCCGGACACGACGAGCACGACGCGATCGAGAATAATGACGCACGAACTTCTGGCGGATCGCTGACTTCAGCAATCAATCAACAACCAGGAGCTCACTCACATCTCGAGCGTCATACGCCGGAACCGGCGTTCTCGAACACGTTCTCAGAGGAGTTCCCCATGGACTCGATGACCCGCCGCCGGATCTCCACCGGCCCGGTCACCGCGCCCGCCTGCCCAATGCGTACAGCAACGGCGGCGAAAGCAGCCACTTCCGGGCGTGCATCACGTCCACAAGAGCTGACCTTGTCGACAACGGTCCTACGTCGACTAGCAATGCCATCATGCTGCTGAGCGACGCCGGTGGCGTGGATGTGGGTCCTGCCGCCGCATTCGGCCGGTCGGCCGCGCAGCCCGGCACGAAGGTCTGCGACCTCGGCGTCTCGCTGTCGAGACCCATCCGCATACAGACGGCGGCTGTGGTCCACAACTTCACAACCTGTCGCACAGCACGAACCCGGAGCCACTGGTGTCGCACGCCGCAGCCCAGTACGCCGCGTTAGCCAATCGGTTGTCCACGTACCTCCAGAAGTACGTTCAGGAAGTCCGCGCCGAGGCGGGACACCTGATCGATTCCGCGGTACGGGAAAAGCCGCGGCAACTGCTGGAGGGCGATGCGGCGGGGGCCGAGCCCATTCGGGCCGCCATGCGAGCCGAGAATGGGACTGCCCGCAATAGCGTAGCCGTGCCGGATGCGGATACCGGCGCAGGTGCGTGGGCGCCGCAATTGCCCGAAGGGAAGCACCCGATCTTTCCCGATCAACAGAAGATTGCAGAGATCGTGCGCGGCGCTCGCGCGCAGAGCGGAAACTTCGGCGTCGGCCGAGCCAGCCGAGCCGAAGCGGATGCTGCCGGTCTGGCTTGGGTTGGCGTCGATGCGCGGAAACTGCCGTATGGCGACACCCACCGGTTGATTAGCAAGGATGGGTTGTTGCACTATCGTCCGCCCCAGCAGAAGCCGTCCGGCCGGGGAGTGCAAGCAAACTACGAGTGGCGGTCCGATCCCAACCGGCACTGGGAAGGCAATGCGCACCTGGATATCGAGGAGCTGTGATGAAAGCCGAACTCAAAGGAATCTACAGCCCGGACGCCGATCTCACCGACGGCAGTGCCGAGCTCTCAGTCGATACCCTGTTGGTGCAGTTGATGATCGGCCCGGAGAACGCACCGGGAGAAGAGTCGTTCGATGTCATCGTCTGCACGCCCGAGGGGCACGCGCGGGCCAGTGACTCGCGCGGTTCCGAGGCGAAGGAATACACACTGATCCTCGACCGTATTGATATCGCACTGGTTCGCCGATACGTCGATGACTTCCTTCGGGATCTCGAACGCCCCACTTGGGAAGAATTGGCCACGGAAATCAGCCGGATCGGCAAATGGGAATTCCAGGATTACCGCCGTGGTCCGGGCGAGAGCGGGTAGACGCCACCCGAGCGAGAACACCGCCACATAGCGCTGCGAGTCACAACCAGCCCCGGGCGGGGGGTCGGTTCATCACCGCACCGGCTACACGACTCTCTCGTAGACGTCTCAGGGCCCGCCGCGCTTCCTGCGCCGTCGGCGACGAGCGGCGCGTCCAAGGAAGGCGGTGGTCGACAACGCTCCGCCGCTCGGCCCTCGGCAGTGCCGTAGCTCCCCCTACTGAGAATCCTTCGCCGCCCGGCGGGCCGCCTTCTCCTCGGCTTCCGCGGCATCCATGGCGTCGGCTTCCTCCAGGGTGGGCGCGCTGCCACCGAGGCGGGCGGGAACCCAGTAGGCGCCCGGCTCGTGCGGGTAGTCGCGCTGAAGATCGAGCAGCATTTCCTGCATGGCGGCACGCAGCTGAGCGGTGAGGTCCGCCGCGGGCTCGTAGGGCTGGATCGGTGCGCCGACCGCGATGGAGATCGGAGTGTTGGTGCGGCCGAGGCGCTTCGGGAAGCCCTTGGTCCACACTCGGTGCGCACCCCAGATGACGATCGGGATGATCGGGACATCCGACTCGATCGCCATGCGCGCGGCGCCGGACTTGAAGTCCTTGATCTCGAAGCTGCGGCTGATGGTCGCCTCGGGATACACGCCGACCAGCTCGCCCTTGCGCAGGTACTCGACCGCGGCTTGGTAGGAATCGGCGCCCGCCGATCGGTCCACGGGAATGTGCTCGAGCGCCCGCATGATCGGCCCGGAGATGCTGTTGTCGAACACCTCTTTCTTGGCCATGAAGCGGATGTAGCGCTTAGGCGTGCGCACCGGAAGCCCGGCGTAGGTGAAGTCCATATATCCGGTGTGGTTGACCGCGATTACGGCACCACCCCGGGCAGGGATATTCTCCTCACCCTTGACGGTGAATTTCAGACCTTCGACGAAGAAGACGGTACGGGCCAGGCCGACGATCGTCCGGTAGACGGGTTCCACAATTCCGCTAGCGTAGTCGCAGACTGTCCCATCCGGCAGAGCGCCGCCGCGCGCGCTGTCTCGCGAGCGCCGAACCGGACCCGGAATTCGCCCGATAGGCCCGAGAGCAAAGACCTACGAAAGAGGACCTTGGAAGTGGACCGCGCCCGACCGATAACGCGTGAACGCGACCGGAAAGACCCGCGCTATCGTGACCGGACAAGGCAATTCGAGCACGACGGGGCGGCGCACCAGCAGCGCAGCGCCCCTCGCCACGGCGACCTGCGGACAACGCCACGCATCGGCAGGAGCCTGGTCGGCGGACTCGTCGCCGCCGGAGCGGTCCTGCTCGCGGGCTGCGATTCGGCCGTCGGCATTCCCAATGAGGAGCCCGCGCGCGCCACGGCGCAGACCACCACCTCGCCCATCCTCGCCCCGACCACACCGAGCGCCTCGGCCCTCCCGCCGATCCCCGCGAACGCCCCGCAGGTCGCAGCGGTGCCAGGCCTCCCGGCCGCCGCACCCGCGGTACAGCGCTGGGCCGTCGACCTGCAAACCGAAACGATCACCGCGCTGCAGGCCAAGTGCTGGTCCATGGCCCCAGGGAATGTGGCCGACATGTACGAGGGCAAGCAGGCCATCCTCAACGCCCTCGCCCAGCCCGGCGTCGCGACCGAGGACACCGTCACCTGGAAGACCAGGACCACCGCAGTCACCATCGACCGCGCCGCCGCCGACACCGGCTACGCCTGCCCGCGAGTGATTGCGGCGGGCGAGGACACCGGCCTGAACGACGCCGACGCCAGGCACACCGTGCGCCGGTATCTGGCCCGATCTGTCGGCGCTCCGCTCGACCCCTCCGACAAGGAGGGCACCTACCCGCTCGTGTGCAAGGCGAGCCCGGCGACCTGGGACCCCACCGGCACCGGCAAACCGATCGCCGCGCCGTTGGCGAACAACGCGGGCAAGCTGACCGGCGCCACGAAGTTCGCCGACCAGGAAATCCAATCGGAGCGACTGCGCGCGGACTACATCGCGGTACAGGTGCCCGTCACCAACGCCGCCGGGGTGACCCAGACGCGGACTTTCACCCTGACCGATGGCCACGAGAGCTCCAAGGGCTACTGCATCGGCGACGTTTCACCATAGCCACTACTCTGGATGGCTGGTAACGGCTAGGAGGAGCAGCTCGTGCAGATCACCAGCGTCGGACACGCCGGATTCCATATTCGCACCGCGGCCGGGTCGATCCTTTGCGATCCCTGGGTCAACCCCGCCTACTTCGGTTCGTGGTTCCCGTTCCCCGACAACACCCAGCTCGACTGGGACGAGCTGGGCAATTGCGACTTCCTGTACGTCTCGCACCTGCATCGCGACCACTTCGACGCCGTCACGCTGGCCCAGCACGTCAACAAGGACGCGACCGTGCTGCTGCCGGACTACCCGGTGCCGGATCTGAAGCGCGAACTGGAGCTGCTCGGTTTCACCAAGTTCTTCGAGACCGAGGACTCGGTCAAGCACACGATCACCGGTCCGGGCGGCGAGCTGGACATCATGATCATCGCGTTGCGCGCGCCGGCAGACGGACCGATCGGCGACTCCGGGATTATCGTCTCAGACGGCGTGACCACCTGTTTCAACATGAACGACGCCCGGCCGGTCGACATGGATGTGCTGCACGACGCATTCGGCCGGATCGACATTCATCTGCTGCAGTACTCGGGCGCCATCTGGTACCCGATGGTCTACGACATCCCGAGCCGCACCAAGTCGAACTTCGGCAAGCAGAAACGACAGCGCGGCATGGACCGGTGCCGCAGCTATATCGAGCAGGTCGGCGCCACCTGGGTGGTGCCGTCGGCGGGGCCGCCGGTGTTCCTCGACGACGAACTGCGCTATCTCAACGACGACCGCGGCGACGAAGGCAATATCTTCCCGGACCAGATGGTGTTCCTGGAACAGATGCGCATCCACGGCAACGAGGGCGGGCTGTTGATGATCCCCGGCTCGGTCGCCGATGTGCGTGGTTCCGAGCTGGAGTTGACCCATCCGTTCGAACCGGGCCTGATCTACGACAACAAGGCCGAATACATCGAACAGATGGCGCAGCGTCTCGCGCCGGTGCTGGCCGCGGAGAAGGCGAGCTGGTCACCGGCGACCGGCGAGCCGCTGCTGGAGCCGTTGCAGGCCCTGTTCGAGCCGATCATGGCGCAGAGCGACCTGATTTGCGACGGCATCGGCTACCCCGTGGGGCTCGTCATCGGGGACGAGACCGTGGTGCTGGACTTCCCCAAGCGCGTGGTGCGCGGTCCGGTCGACGGCGAGGGCAAGTATCGCTACGGCTTCCGCATCGCCCCGGAATTGGTGCGCACGGTGTTGCGCGACAACGAGCCGGACTGGGTGAATACCATCTTCCTGTCCACCCGATTCCAGGCGTGGCGCATCGGCGGGTACAACGAATTCCTTTATACGTTCTTCAAATGCCTGACCGACGAGCGCATCGCCTATGCCGACGGCTGGTTCGCCGAGGCGCACGACGATTCCGCGTCCACCGAACTCGACGGCTGGGAAGTGCAGCGGCGCTGCCCGCACCTCAAGGCCGACCTTTCGAAATTCGGAGTCGTCGAGGGTAATACGCTCCTGTGCAATTTGCACGGGTGGCAGTGGGATCTGGAATCGGGTCGCTGCAAAACCTCCAAAGGTCACGAACTTCGTTCCCGCAAGTTGGCCTGAGTCGGTCGCTGCACCAATTTCGAGCGCCCGAACTTCATCGCGCCGAATGTCGACGCATCATTCCGGATGTCGATCGATCGGGCATATGGTCGTCCGATCCGTGTGCGCAGTGACACTGCGCACACGGAACCGTCGGACAGAGTTTCGGCCGGAGGCCGTACCAGCACCCAACGAGCGCGATTTTCCTCGAAGAGGCTCGCTCAGGCGGTAATTTCGCGGGTGAGCCGCGAGGACCACGGACACCAGAAGCACCCGGGCAGGAAGGGACCGCAGGCCTCATCCAGGTGATCTTCCAGGTAGGTGATGCTCGAGTCGCACACCTCGATCGCCATGGTGAAGAAGGTGATCGTGTCCGGGTCGAGATGGAAACTCCAGCCCGGGTTGTAGTTCGCTGTGGTTTTCCTGATTCGGCCCATCACGTGGACCGACATGCTTTCCTCGCCGGACAGAATTCGACGGGCCTCGGATATCCGTTGTTCATTGTTGAGCCGGATGATGAATTCCTTGCCGGAATAATCTGTGAATGCAAAGTCCGCCATGTTGATTTTCCCCTCGGTCGAGTAGGGCCAATCGACTTCGATTGGAGGAACCTAGCGCTTCGATGGTATCGACTCGACGATCAGGCGTGATGCCAATTGCTCATAAAATTTGTTGCAGGACAATGGAAATAGAAAGCCGGTCCGTATTGCCTCGAACAAGCAGCGGATCGGATCGATACACAGGGATCGACTGGACCGTCAGCGCGCTGGCGGCTCCCCATCACTGCCGTACAACCTTCTTCGATGACATGATCAGCTCCCGGACCGCCATCGCGCCCCTGGCGACCGGCGCGCCGATATGGCCTTCGGCATCGACCAGTACGGCCGAAGGCGTGCCGCGGACGCGGTAGCGCAGAGCGGCTTCGTTACCCCGCTGCACCAGCGCGGCAATACCGTCGAGCCCCTGCTCCTGCGCCCATTCGGCCTGCTCCGCGGCGTCGCCGTTGCCGACAACCACAATGGTCAGCGCCTCGGCGGTGCGCGAGTGCCACCGCGGCAGCTCCCGAGCCAGTGCTGCGCACAGCTCACAGTTGGGATGCACGAACACCAGTAGCACTCGGCGCCCATGGACCAGTAGCGATTCCAGAGTCGTGCGGCCGTCATCGACGTCGAACAGTTCGAACTCGGGCGCCACGGCGCCCACCGGCAGCCCCTCGGCACCGAGGGTCGAGAGCGCCTGCTCGTCTACCCGCCGTTGCAAGCCGCGGACCTCGCCGAACATCCAGACCAGCAGCGTGGCGAGCACCGCGACCACTCCCAGCCCGACCGCATTGTCGGCGGGCAGCCCGCCCGGCACCTGCGGATACGCGAGCGAACCCCAGCCGACCAGCACCGCGAGCGCCACCAGCACCCCATTGCGGGCTACGGTCCAGGCGCCGATCGGTGCGTCGCTCAACGAGCCGAAACACGAACAGGCAGGTCGTCTTCCCCGCACCAGTAGTCGAATGACTGCGCCCGTGAACACCGCGAGCACCAGCGTGGCAAGCACCGCCGCCGCCACCGCCGTCCACGGCGGCAGCACCGCCACCGCGATCACCGCCTCCAACATCGGTAGCCCCCACGCCACGACGGGCGCCCATTGGATCGGTACCCCGAACTCGGCCGCCGACTTCCGCATCGCGGCCCGGTCCATCAGCTTCCCCACCGCCGACAGACCGAACACCGCACTCACCGCCAGCCGCGAAACCCACACCCCGTATTCGATCAGCATGACCGCACCATCCCACATCGGTCATGCCCATAGAACATGAAACACGCAACGGTTTCAGTGGTCGTGGCCGCAGGCTGGGCGGCGGTCGATCAATTGGGCTGCCATGACGCCGGAACCCGGTGGCGCTTCAGCTGAGCAGTGGTGTTCAGCTTCGGGAGCGAGCGGCAACGACGACCGCCGCGAGGGTGAGGGCGCAGCCGATGACAGTCATGACCGACAGTCCGGCACCGGTGGGAATCGCGATGTCCAAGAGGACCGAGGCGAGGAGTTGGCCTGCCACCGACGTCAGACCGAGGAGCAGGACCCCGATCCAGCGGACGGTGAGAGCCGCGAGGGCAATGAAAGCGACACCGATGACGCCACCCACATAGAGCCAAGGCTCGCTGGGGAATTCGGTGGGCCAACCGGTGCGGGCGAGAATGAGCGCTTCGATGGCGAACAGGGCAGCTGTGCCGATACCGAAGTTCACGAGGGTGGCGGCGAAGGGACCGCCGACCACGCCGACTCGACCGTTGACCGCCTGCTGCCAGGCCAGACCGATGCCTGCCAACGCGGGCAGGACGACCAGCAATGCGACCGGGCCGTCACGCAGCCACTCCGGGACGGCCGAAGAACCGACCGCGGTACCTGAGCGACCGGCCGCGGCCAGGACCACCGCGACCATCGCGAGGGCAGCGCCGCCGAGACGCAATGCGGTGACCGGGGTGCGGCCACTGGGAGCCACACCGAGACGATCCACCACCAGACTGCTCACCAGCTGACCTGCCACCACAGCCACCGTGAACGCGGTGACACCGATCGCGGCGACCGTAAGCCCCTGACACGCGACGAAGAAAGCACCGCACAGCCCGCCGAGCAACTGCCATAGGCGCAGCTCACCGGATTCCAGCGCTACCCGCACCCGCGCGAGCCCGCCACGCAGGCGGCGACTGACAACGAACGCAACGCCGAGCAGCACCAGCCCGAGGCCGAAACTGATGCACGCGGCAGCGATTCCGTCATGCAACCGCGCCCCCAGCGCACCATTGACCCGCCCCTGCACCGCCACCCCGGCCCCGATACAGAAGCCGAAGACCAGCCCCGCCTGCCGCCGCCCGGTCACCCCCGCACGGTACCGCGCCCCGTCCGCATCCCGACTACGCCTCCGCCTCGCCACGCGCCCATAGCCAGTCCGCACTCCGAAAGCCGTGCACCCTGCTCGGGTCGACGTGAGAGAAATGGTGGCCGCCACCGCATTGGCGGCCACCATTTCACTAACGCCATTACCCAAAGTTACTGGGACGCAACCCTAACCAGTGCTCGCGCGAGCTACCCCGCGCGTAGTGCCGTGCGGTGGGTGGCGAAGGTGTCGTGGCGGGCATAAGTGCGGTCGCCGCCGTTGCGGGCGATGGAGCCGCGGACCAGGCGGGTACGGATGCGGGCGCCCAGTTGTTCGTGGAATCGGGTGGCACCGGGGAGGAGTTGGCGGGGGATTTCCAGGACGCCGTTGACGACGGCGGTGGCCATGACCGCGCTCTGGAAAAGTTTGTTGTTCGGTAGGCCGAGGAAGTCGGAGTTGGTCGGGCCGAGGATGATTCGGCTGTAGGCGACCATGTAGCCGGTGACCGCCTTGCGGACCAGGCGCTGTGGAGCGGTGTCGTTGCCGACGAACAGGCCGCCCGCGGCGGTGACGAGGGCCTGGGCCAAGAGACGGGAGTCCTCATCGGGGATGAATTCGGTGTCGGCGAGGATCCAGAAGGCGCGCCAGGTGTCGGTTTCACAGGTCGGCAGGATCTCGGCGTCGATGCCGAGCAGGAAGCCGACGTAGCGCCACAGGTGGAAGACCGCGTCCTTTTCCTTGGCGGAGAATCGCAGCCCCAGCGCCTGCGCGCCAACCAGATTCGCCATGGAGAACAGGCCGAGGGTACCGACGGTGAGCACTTGGTTCACCGGCTGATCCCATGCGGCGTAATCCCAGTCGGGCCGTCGATTCATGCCCGCGCGCACCAGCGCGTGCATCAGGCGCACCCGCAGCACGCTCTGGTATCCGACCCGATTGTGTTGCAGCCCACCGGGAGTGGTGACATCCAGCCACCACTGTGTGGTTTCGGCGAGTCGGCGCGGCGCCATCGCGTTCAGGTCGCCGGTGCCGACGAGCGTTTTGTCCGCACGGGAGGCGAGATAGCCGCCCATCAGGGCGAACATACCCATGGCTATGCCGCCCCAGACACTGGTGCGGCCGACGACGCGGGCACCGCGATCGATCTTGCCGCGGTCGAGCCAGTACGGGTCTGCCTCGACTTGTCCGAAGAGTGCCCGCAGCTCTTGCGGCGCGTCCGGCACCGCATCGATGCCCTGCTCGACGGCGATCTCGAACATCCGGCGGCCCTCGCCGACCGGCAGGCGCTGGATCATCGCCACTACGTCGTCGGCCAGCGGATCGCCTGCCTGCGCGAAGCGGCGGAACGAATCGCGCTGGGCGGCGGTGCAGCGCAGATCGCCCGGCGCGAGGACCGGAACAGCCTGCCGGAAGGGGAACTCGGTGAACAGCGGCGGCGTGGGTAGCAGCTGGTTGTCATGCGTCATTGCACTTCACCCATCGGTTCGAGGTTCGCGTCGGTGCACGCATCGGGCACCTTCTGACAAGAACGTCTCACAGAATTGAAAATCTGGCAAGGATCTATGCCAGAATGGTCTCCGATGACTACCACCTCGCGGTCCTACGGTGGCGTGCCGATCGAACAGCGCCGGGCGCGCCGCCGCGCCGCGCTGCTGGATGCGGCACTGGAAATCATCGGGACCTCGGGTTTTGCCAGGCTGACCGTCTCCGGACTGTGCACCAAGGCCAAGCTGTCGGAGCGCTACTACTACGAGAGCTTCACCGACCTCGATTCGGTATTCAGCGAACTGTTCGACCGGATCGTCGACGAGATCGGCCAGGCCGTCGTCACCGCGTTCATGACAACCGGCGCCGACATCCGCGCGAAGACCAGGGCCGCCATCGCCGCCGCCGTCGACCTCATCGCCGATGATCCACGCAAGGCACGCATCGCCACCGTCGAGGCTCAACTGAACCCGGCCCTGCTGATGCGCAGGGCCGAGGTGATGCGCTCGTTCGCAGGCATCATGCTGGCCGTATGCGCCGAAGAAGTCGGCGCCGGCGTCGTCGAAAACGCCGGCGAACACGCCGAATTCGCCGCAACCCACCTCCTCGGCGGTCTCTGGGAAACCACCAACAGCTGGCTGGCAGGCACCCTCCCCATCACCCGCCGAACCCTCATCGACCGTTCCACCGACCAATTCCTGCTCACCGCAAGCCATCTCATCGGCAGCCCGCTCGACTGACCACGCCGAGCGGGTCATGGCTGCGGCCGAAGAACGAGAAGACCTCTCCACCACTTGCCACTCGCCCGGTCAGTCGGCATTCACTCGGCGGCGGGGTAGCCAAGAGGGGGTGACCAGCGCGATCGGCAGGATTGTGGCGCCGAGCAGAGCGACCGTCGTGGGCATCGACAGCCAGGAGGTTGCGGCGGCGGCGAAGCCGAATACCGCGAGCGCGACCACCTCCGAGGCCAGACCGGACACCGAGGTGACCGTCGCGCGGGCGGGTCCTTCGATGGCATCCTGTAGCCGCGCTCCTGCCACGATGCTCGCGTTGTAGACGATGCCGTAGGAGACGCCGATTGCGGTAAAGCCAATGCCGGCAAGCACATACACGGCGCTGGGCCAACGGATCGCCAGTCCGGCGACCAGTGCGCCACCGGCAAACAGCACACCGCCCACCCCGACCGCAACGGCCATCGTCCGCGCCGCCATCGCCTCGGTGCGCCCCGCCGACATCGAACCGATCAATGAGCCGAGCACCGTCACTCCGACCAGCAACGGCACCACGGCAGTCGATACACCGACCGACTCCGCGAGCAGCGCAAAGTACTCGTCGAACGCCGTGATCCCGGACAACAGCGCCCCCAACAGCACGCCGTTTCGCACGGCCCGCACCCGAATCGCCTCACCGACTCCGGTGCGCAGCGTGGTCAGATACCCGGCGAACGGCCCCGACACAGCTGAGCCGGGCGCGGCCTGGTCGACCAGCATCGCACCACACAAAACTGTCGAGCGACCGCGATGGGCGGCCGACTGGCTCGTCGATAGCGCTGCGGGACGATCCGGTCCGCCGCCACATTCAGCGACGTCCACCACCACAGCAGGACCATCGGACCGCGCAGCACGACCATCAGACAGCGCAGCACAACCATCAGACAGCGCAGCACAACCATCAGACAGCGCAGCACAACCATCAGACAGCGCAGCACAACCATCAGACAGCGCGGCGCGATCATTGGATACTCCTGCGAGGGATACTCCTGCAGGCTGGACTGATTCGGCAGACCGGATCCCGGCAGCAGTGGTCGTCGATCCGTCCGATGTGGTCGGAACTTCAGCACAGGCCACGGAGGGGCCGGCCGGTGATTGCGCTGAATCATTCGCAACGACATCATGTTCCGGGCCGTCGGCGTACGCCGCGCATACCGCTAGCGGTGAGGTCGAGCTATCGACGCCCGGCGCTGAGCGGCGTTGCTGCGGTGATCGGGGCGGATCGGCTTCGGCGGCATCGTCTTCCAGGTCCTCGACAGCTGCGGCGGACACTGCCTTCGGTGCGCTCGGGAGCGACAGACCGAGGAGGGTGTGGGTTGCGGCGATGACGATGCTGGACCAGCCGAGCAGGGCGTATCCGCCCCAGATGTACAGCGGTGTCGCGGCGAGAATGGCGATCACAATCGCGGCTTCCGAGGCGGCTCGCGCGTAGCCGAGGATGCGCGGGTAGGCCGCGCGCTCGCCTTGTGCGGCGAGCTCGTCATAGAGCAGTGCCTCGAAGGTTCCGGACTGCAATGCGCCGGAAACACCCCACAGGACGAAACCTGCCGCGAAGCCGAGATAGGTGGGAAGCAGGGTCCATGCCGCAAATCCCGCGGTCAGCAGCACACCGCTGAGTACAAGCAGAGCTCGCCGCGACACTGTGTCCGCCCAGGCACCGGAGGGCACCTCGAGCAGGAACGCGGTGGTCGACCAGATCGCGAACAGCGAGGAGATCTGCCCGGTGTTCAACCCATGATCAGCGAACAGCAACGCGTACAGCGCATACAGCGGGATGAGCTCACCGATGCCCTTGAAGAGCACCGCCCGAACCGTGAGGGCATGAAGGCCGAGTTTGCCGACGCGACCCGTCAACCGGACGCGTAGCGACCTATCGGCTCAACAGCCGTAGAAGAGCAACCGCATGATGCTCAGCTTGGTCGCCCCGCCGCAGCCCGTCAAGTGATTCCCACGGCGCAGAAGGGGCTGGCCGCACGAGACTTTCGTGCACCGATACGGCCCACTCCCAGGCTTCTCGACTCGACCGCACCGCTGTTCAGATCGCCGCACGCTCCCTCACCTACGGCCCACTCGCAGGCGTCTCGACTCGTCCACACCGCTGTTCAGCTCGCCCGCACGCTCCCTCACCTACGGCCCGACTCGAAGCTCGCGCGGAGGCGACTGCGCCGAATCGCGCGGCGCAGACGGAATCCGTGCGCCTGTCGAAGATGGCGAGCCCCGAGACAGCACAAAGCCCCTAATCGAACCCGGCGCCATAGGCACAATCGAATTCCTGGACGGCATCGATCACGACGCCGCCGGCCGACTCGACTCAGTCGCCCTTGCGTGGCCCGCCGTAGACCTTCTGTACTCGGGGCACACCGGCGAACCGGGCTTCGCGGAGCGAGTCACCGGGCCGGCCGGGCCAGAGCTGAATCCGGTGGCACACGATTCCTGGCAGCGATTTCGATGATGACCCCAGTGCTGCGAGACACCCGCGAATCGACGATCACCCTGCGCCCGGTCCTTACCGCCCACGGGACGCAACCGGCGGCAGACGTCCACCCTCGACGGACAGCTAGCGGCGAGGATGTCGAACGCGGCTCACCCGAGCGGCAGCCAGCCGTTGGCAGCGTGCAGGTCGCCGTCGCCGATCTCACGGTCCGACGCGCCGGGGCCGACTCGGCCGTTGTGCTCGTTGAGGTCGCTGATCAGGTCGGCGACAGGATGTGAATCGCTGTAGTGGTAGCCCTGTGCGAGGGCGAATCCGAGCTCGGTCAGGACCGCGGCCTGGTATTCGGTTTCCACGCCCTCGGCGATCACCTGTAGGTCCAACGCGCTGCTCAGGGCGGCGATGACGCCGAGCAGCGGCGGGGCCGGGGAATCCGAGCGGATCGCGGCGACGAAGGACTGGTCGACCTTGAGGATGTCGCTGGGCAGGGTGGCGAGCCGGCTCAGCGAGGAGTATCCGGTGCCGAAATCGTCGATGGCGATGCGCACGCCCCGCTCACGCAGGATGTGCAGATTGCCGATGGCCGTCTGGGATTCGGCGGCGAGTTCGCTCTCGGTGACCTCGAGCACCAGCTGGTCGGCGGGCCAGCCGGTGCTCGCGAGAATGTTCGCAACCCGATCGGCGTAGCCGGTCTCGGCGAGTTCCAGACCACTGACGTTCACATTCAACGTCAGATCGAGCTGGGCGAAGGTCTCTTGCAGCCGCGCGGCATCAGCGCAGGCCCTGCGCAACACCAGCTCGTCGAGGTCGGAGATGAGGTCGTATTCTTCGGCGACCCGGATCAGCCCCTCGGTGGTGACGTCGGGCTGCGCGCTCGACGACCAGCGCAGCAGCGCCTCCACACCGACCGCCTTGCCGCCGCCCTCGGTCAGGCTGACGATCGGCTGGTAGTGCACGTCCAACGCGCCGCGATCGATCGCCTCGCGCAGCTCGACGGCCAGCGGCAGCTGCCGCGAGGACTCGAGTACCGTGCGGTTGCGACCGGCCTGCTTGGCCCGGTACAGGCCGACGTCGGCACGGCTGACCAGCAGCGAACCCGACTCCCCCGGCTGCCATGACGTGACGCCCGCGGAACACCCGGTGGTCACCGCGGCCCGCAACTGCTCGGTCAGCAGGATCGCGGCCTGCTCAGTGGTATTCGGCAACAGCAATGCGAAAGCATCGCCGCCGTAGCGGGCCAGCCGTTGATCGGGAGCGAGCAGCTTGGACCAGGTATCAGCAACACGCTGTAGTACCGCGTCACCGGCGCGATGGCCGAGGTGATCGTTGATTTTCTGGAAGCGGTCGAGGTCGACGAGCACCAGCGCGAGGCCCTGCCCGCTGCGGGTGGCGTGCTCGATCGCGGTGTTCAGCGCGCGGTCGAAGCCACGCCGGTTCAGCAGACCGGTGAGCACATCGATATCGGCTTCGGAGGCCATCCTGGTCAGGATGCCGACGACGACACCCACACCGAAGGTCACGCCTGCCGGAATCAACCCGGACCACCAGGGCAGGCCGGGGACAACGGGCCGCGCGGGCAGCACCCAGAGGCACAACACCATGGCGAACGCGATGTGCGCGAGCGCCTGCGACCAGGCGAAGAACAGCGCCGCATCACAGGCGACGAAGACATAGAACGAGGCGAGGCCGATCGCGCCGACCGTGTTCGGGAACGAATGCACCGCGACCGTCACCAGGACCGTCGCGATGGCGACGTACCCGTGATGAATGGAATGCGGCAGTCGCGGCCCCCACGCGAGCAGCGTGAGTCCCAGCGTCAGCGCAATCGCCGCAGCTGTACCGACCAGCGGTCGATTACCCTCGTCTCCCGGTGCGATGGCAGTAATAATCAGGCCAAGCACACCACCCATGACGTAGAACGCCCCGGTGGTCCGAGCCATGACCATAGCTGTCGCCAGCGCCGATGCCGCCCGCACCCGGGTTCGGGTATCGCCGCGCGCCCCGATTCCTCGCACGGGCAATAGCCTAGAGGTAACGATTCGCACTGGTTGCCACATCCCGTGAATCCGGCATGGCGAACCAGCGGCTATGGGGTCCGGCGACCCGTTCGGCTAGCGCGATTCGCCCGCAATGTCTCCCTCGGCCGATACCGCTGACACAGTGCCTGACGGATGGTGAGCAGAGGGCGCTTGGACGGACGAATGTTCGGCCACCGCCTATTTGGTCGGTCGCAATACGTCGGTTCCGACGAACGGAACCAGCGCGGCGGGCACCCGCACCGAACCGTCGGCCTGCTGGTTGTTCTCCAGAATCGCCACGATCCAGCGCGTGGTCGCCAGTGTGCCATTCAAAGTGGCGGCGATCTGCGGCTTTCCGTTTTCGTCCCGGTACCGCACCGACAGCCTGCGCGCCTGGAAGGTGGTGCAGTTCGAGGTCGAAGTGAGCTCACGGTAGGCCTGCTGGGTGGGCACCCACGCCTCACAATCGAATTTGCGCGCCGCCGAGCTGCCGAGATCGCCTGCCGCGACATCGATGATCCGATAAGGGACCTCGACAGCGGCCAGCATGTCCTGCTCCCACGCCAGCAGCCGCCGATGCTCGGCGTCGGCCTGCTCCGGCGTGGTGTAGACGAACATCTCGACCTTGTCGAACTGGTGCACCCGGATGATGCCGCGGGTGTCCTTGCCGTAGCTGCCCGCCTCGCGACGGAAGCACGACGACCAACCCGCATACCGCTTCGGACCGTCGCTCAGATCGAGGATCTCGCCCGAGTGGTAGCCGGCGAGCGGCACCTCCGAGGTGCCGACCAGGTATAGATCATCGTCGGCGAGGTGGTAGACCTCTGCCGAGTGCTGGCCGAGGAACCCGGTACCCGCCATGATCTCCGGCCGGACGAGCACGGGCGGAATCATCATGGTGAAGCCGTTGGCGACCGCTCGTTGCGCGGCCAGCTGCAGCAGCCCCAGTTGCAACAGCGCGCCGTATCCGGTGAGGAAGTAGAAGCGCGCGCCCGAGACCTTCGCGCCGCGCTCCATGTCGATCAGCCCGAGCGACTCGCCGAGTTCCAGATGGTCCTTCGGCTCGAAATCGAATTCCGTTGGCGTGCCGATGGTCTCCAAGACGATGTAGTCGGCCTCGCCGCCCGCGGGCGCGCCCTCCTGCACGACGTTCGAAAGGGCGCGCTGCGCGGCGTCCAGGTCGGCGTCGGCGGCGTGCTGCGCCACCTCGGCCTCCTTGACCTTCACCGACATCTCCTGTGCCTGCGCGAGCAGCGCGGACCGTTCCTCCGGGCTCGCCTTGCCGACCAGCTTGCCCATGGCCTTGTGCTCGGCACGCAGGTTGTCGGCGGTGGCCACCGCCGCACGGCGCGCCGCGTCCGCTTCGAGCAGGGCGTCGACGAGGGCGGGGTCTTCGCCGCGGGCGCGCTGCGAGGCGCGGACCGCGTCAGGGTTGTCCCGCAGGAATCGGAGGTCGATCATGGGTGACCAGCCTAATAGGCGCAGCCGGACGTAGTCCGACCGCAGTCCGCGCCGGGCCGAGCGCAGGCGAGGCAGCCGCCTAATGGCACTGTGGGACGCAGTCCGCCGACAGCCGCGCTGGGCCGAGCGAAGGCGAGGCAGCCGCCTAATAGGCGCGGTGTTGCTGTTTCACGCCGATATCCCAGGATGTGGGCCATCGGGCCCTGTTCGCGCGCATAGTTGGTTTGTGGGCACAACTTTCGACGAAACAGAAATCGATAGCGCACTGTCCGATCTGACCGCGGGCGAGAAGGTGTGGGCCCAGACTTCGCTGCGCCGTCGTCGCGAGCTCCTCGACGAAATCCACACCCGAACCGGACGCTTCGCCGCCGACTGGGTGCGTGCCGCTCGCACCTGGAAGGGGCTCGATGAGGACTCACCGCTGGTCGGTGAGGAATGGATGTCGGGTCCGATGACGCTGCTGCAGGCCACAGCCGCGCTGTCGGCCACGCTGACGGCGCTGGAGCAGGGGCGCAGTCCGCTCGACGGGGTTGCGCTGACCGCGGCGCCAGGAGATCGGGTCGCGGTGCCGATCCTGCCGCTGGATGTCTACGACCGGCTGCTGCTCAGCGGCTTCCGGGGCGAGGTGTGGCTGCGGCCCGGGGTCGACGCCGGCACCGCGCGCCGACGCGCCGGGCTCGCCCAGCTCGACCCGACGGCAACGGCGGGCATCGGCGCGATACTCGGCGCAGGCAACATCACCTCGATTCCGCCGCTGGATGCGTTGTACGAGCTCTACGCGCACAACCGGGTGGTCGCGCTGAAACTGAACCCGATCACCGATCCACTGTTCACGGTGCTCGAGATGATCTTCGCGCCGCTCATCGAGCTCGGCGTGCTGCGGATCCTGACCGGCGGGGCAGAAGCGGGCGGGTATCTGGTGCACCATCCCGACGTGGCGCATGTGCACATGACCGGCAGCGCGCACACCCATGACGCGATCGTCTGGGGGCCCGGACCGGAGGGACAGGAACGCAAGTCCGACCAGCGCCCGCTGCTGGACAAGCCGATCACCAGTGAACTCGGCGGCGTCTCGCCGACCATCGTCGTGCCAGGCGAATGGAGCGACGCCGATCTGCGTTTCCAGGCCGAGCACGTCGCGACCCAGCGGCTGCACAACGGCGGCTACAACTGCGTCGCCACGCAAGCCGTAGTGCTGAGCGCGAACTGGCCGCAGAAGGTGAAATTCCTCGCCGAGCTGCGCGCCGCGCTCGACAAGGCGCCGCAGCGTCCGGCCTACTACCCGGGCAGCGACAACCGGGTTGCCGACGCAGTTGCGGCGTATCCCGACGCGGAACGGTTCGGGCCGGGGCAGAGTCGGGTGCTGGTCGAGAATCTGCCGCAGACCGAGACCCCGCTGCTGCGCACCGAGTACTTCTCACCGGTGCTCGGCGTGGTCGAACTGCCCGATGGCGGCGGCGAATTCCTGCAGTACGCAGTCGATTTCGCGAACACCGAACTCACCGGAACGCTCGGCGCCAATGTGATCGCGCACCCGAGCACCATCAAACGGCTCGGCGCCGCCTTCGACCGCGCGATCGAACGGCTGCGCTACGGCGCGATCGCGGTCAACGCCTGGACCGGGCTGGCCTTCCTCACGCCACGGGCCGCGTGGGGCGCCTACCCCGGCCACACCATCGACGACGTGCAGAGCGGAATCGGCGTGGTGCACAACGCTTTCCTGCTCGACGATGTGGAACGGACGGTGGTGAGCGGGCCGTTCCGGCCGGCGCCGCGGTCACTGATGCACGGTGAACTCGCGCTGTCTCCGAAGCCGCCGTGGTTCGTCACGAATGCCACCGCCGCGGCGACCGGGCGCAAACTGACGGAGTTCTACGCGAGCGGCAACCCGGCGCGGCTGCCGGGAGTGTTCCTGTCGGCGTTTCGCGGCTGAGATCACGCCGCTACGGCGGTGTCGGCAAGCCATCGCCTGCGCCTGATCGACCAGGTCGTAGCACCGGGGATCAGACGCTGCCATGATGGATCGCGATGTCCTCCGATGATGTGCCTCAGCCCCCGCGGGCGACCGAGCATCCCTCGGGCGCCAAGCCGTCGCGTCTCGGCTCGTTCCCACGCTCGCTGGATGACGCCCGCGCATTGCTCACGGGTAGCAACCTGCACCTGTCCGCGCCGACCCTGCGCTGGGGGCTGCTCGCCGTCGCGGCGGGCGCCGTCATCGCGGCCATGGTCACGCTGTTCGTGACCGGGTTCGACAACGAAACAGGGCTGGAGGCGCACACTCCCGGGTCGCCGGTCGACACCGTGCTGGACAAGGAGTTCGGCACGGCAGCCAGAGGCGACTGCCTGAGCTGGACCAAGCCGGACCGCGGCGACCTGGTGAAGGTGGCGTGCTCGAACAGGCATCTGTTCGAGGTCGCTGCCGATATCGACATGAGCAAGTACCCGGGCAAAGAATTCGGCGCCGGCTCGCGGTTCCCGGACTCGCTGCGACTGACCGAGCTCAAGGAAGAGCATTGCGTCCCCGCAGTGCAGCAGTACATGGGCGGGCACTTCGATCCGCGCGGGCGCTATGTCGTCGGGCTGATGTACCCGAGCCCCGACGGGTGGAAACACGGTGATCGGACGCTGCGCTGTGGGCTGCAGTTCTCCGGAAGTACCGGGACCCCACTGCCGTCGACGGGCAGCGCCGCCGAACACGATCAGTCGAAGGTGTTCGAGGTGGGGACCTGCCTCGGCATCAACCAGAACCTGCCGACCGATCCGGTGGACTGCGGGCAGGCGCACGCCGTCGAGATCGTGTCCACCATCGACCTCGCGGCTCGGTTCCCCGGTGGGCCGCCCGCCAAGGAGGAGCAGGATCGGTTCGTCGAGGAGGAGTGCGCCCGCTCCGCTACCGACTATCTGGGGTCGCCCGATCAGGTGCGCAACAAGACGCTGACGCTGTTCTTCGACTATGTCGATGCCCGCAGCTGGCTGGCCGGCAGTCGCAAGCTGGATTGCATGATCGGCAAAGGCACCGACCGGGAAGGCTTCGCCCCGATCACCGGCTCCGCGAAGGGCGAGATCTTGATCAACGGCCAGGCGCCGGTGCCACCGCCGAACTCGGGCCGCCGGACGCCTGCGCCGCTGCCGGGTGCGGCGCCGCTGCCGCCGCAGCCGCGTTAGGCAGGCCGCACTTCCGATGTCGGTCACCATGTCCGAGGACCGGTTCGAAGAACTGGTCGGCGATGCGCTCGATCTCATTCCGCCGGAGCTGGCCAGTGCCATCGATAATGTGGTCGTGCTTATCGAGGCTCGCAATTCGGAAGACTCGCGGCTGCTCGGTCTCTATCACGGGATCGCACTCACCGAACGCGATAGCCAATACGGCGGAGCGCTACCCGACACTGTCACGATCTACCGCGACGCGATCCTCGAAATCTGCGACGATGAGAGCCAAGTCGTCGAAGAAGTGGCGATCACTGTGATCCATGAGATTGCACACTATTTCGGGATTGACGAAGACCGGTTGCATCAGTTGGGATGGGGTTAGTCTTTTACGCAGCTGTGTGGGACCGGAGCGCAGCTGTCAAGGCACGAAAGAAAATTGGGGATTCGATGGAACCGATTGCCTGGCTGTCGCGTCCTATCACTCGTAGGGGGAATTCTCGTGGTTCCGCCCAGTAGCCGCCACTAGAAGGAGTCGAGTCATGTTTGGTGTAGACATCACACCCGAAGCCGTCCTGGCCGCAGCACTAGAGCTGGATCTGGTTGCCGACCGGCTGGCCGCCGCACACGTGGTTAGCGCCGCGGCGACGCACGTGCTCCCGTCCGGGATGGACGAGGTGTCGCTGCTGGCAGCCAATCACTTCAACCGGGGCGCGATGACCCACGACCAGGCGGTCGCCCAGGCAGTCCTCGAGCTGCATCACGCTGCCGCCACGCTGCGCATGCAGCTCGCCACGCACGTCGGTGAGGACATCCTCCGCGCGAGCGTGATCAAGGCCACCGAGATGACCCTCGGCCTGTAGGCCCGCGGACAGCTCTGATTACGGAAAAAGGGGAGAAACAAGCATGACCGCAGGTATGACCGGGGTGTTCTGGATGCCCCGCCTGGCAGAAGGAAACTCCATCGCGCTCAACGCGGGCGCACACGGCGTCCCGATCTCGGCGGCCGCCGCCGCGTGGGGCGGGCTGACCGGCGCGTGGATCGACGCCACCACGACCGCTGTCCGGGTGATGGCCGAGTTGGGCATCGGCATGCAGGGTGTCAACGGTGTCGCCGCGCTCGCCAGGCTCGCCGGCTTCACCGGATGGGCCGAGCAGCAGAGCGTCATGGCGGCCACCTTGGGCGCGAAGGCCGTCGCGAACGCGACCGCGTACACCGTCGCGTCGATAGCGATGCCGAGCATCCCGGAGATCGCGGCCGTCGACAGCGCGCGGGTCGCGGCCGCCTCCACCGGCGGCGTCCTGAACGGCAGCTCCGAGATCGCGGAGGCAGCCAAGGCCGCCTTGGATCTGCGCGCCGCGCTGACCATGGAGACCTACGAAGCGGCCACCACCGCCACAGTGGCGACCCCCGGCGAGTTCGTGCCGCCGCCCGCGATCGCCAACGGCGCCGGAACCGCGGACCCGAGCTCGGCCGAGGCCGCGTTCCAGGGTGATCCGGTGTCGTCCGCGATCGCCGCGGCAGTCGGGTTCGTGAACAACCCGGCCGTGGCGAGCGCCGCGACACAGGCAGCGAATGTTATCGGCTCGGTGGCGACCTCGGGTGTCAGCACGGTCGGCACCCTCGGCGCCAATGCGATCTCGGCCGTCACCAGCGCGACGCCGTCGATGGGCGGTATGGCCGCCGCGCCGATGTCGATGATGGGCGTCGGCACCGCGGTCTCCGCGGCTGCCGCGGCAACCCGCTCGGCGGCATCCGCCCCGGGCGCGAACCCCAACGCATCGCTCAAGCTTCCCGAAGGCTGGGGTGCGGGCGCCGCGGTCGGCATGCCTGCCACGACCGCGGTCGCCGAGTCCGTCAACGTGCGTTTCGATGCCGCGCCGGTCCGTCCGGCGGCGCCCTCGGGCAGTCCGTTGCTCGGCAACCGGGTGCAAGACAGCGAAGACGACGAGACCGAGCACAAGTCGGCCGACTACCTGCGCGCCGATCACTTCAACGACGGTCGCTACATGGCCGACGGCGTCATCGGCGCGGACACCGCCGGGACGGCTAAGTGACGGTGCTGGGTGCGGGCCACGGCCCGCCGATGCTCGCGGCGGTTGTGTTGTCGCTCGACGAGATGCAGTTTCTCCTGGAGAAGCTGGAGATCGACGAGCTGCCCATCGTGCTCCAGGCGATGGGACGCTACGACAACGTGACCGATCACGATGCGGCGATGGCCGTGGCTGCTCAGTCGCTCACCGATCGGGAACTCCTGATCGGTGGCTCGGTTCACCAAGAGCTCGAAGACCGGCTGCGGGCGCTGTACCGACCCCACTGGGTGGTCGCGATACGACTGTTCGTGGAAGGCAATGCGAGTCGCATGTGCCTGGCGAAGGGCGACGACTTCGTTGCCGTCGCCCTTCGCGGGCCGCACTCCTATGTCATCGACCAGGTCGAGGACGACCTGGCCGGACCGGTGATCACCGCGCTCGGGCCTGCCGAGCCGCTCGAGCTGACAGGCATGCGCGCCGAGACCGAACAGCTCGTCCCGATCTTCGACGACACCGGCGACGCCAAGGCGACTGCCGCCCGGCTCGCCAGGGTGGGACATCCCGCCACTGACGCGCAGGCCATCGCCTCGGCGATGGTGGAGATCCATTCGCACGCCGAGATCGTGGGCGTGATCTATGGCGACGGCACCAAGGACTACGCCGAGAACCACATCGCCGTGTTCAACACCCGGGGCGGTCGATTCATCGCCACCGCAAGCGTTTCCGATGACGGCACCAAGTGGACGTCGCTCAGCAGCGGAACGACGGGACGGTTGCGGACCGCACTGCAGGATTTGATCAGTGTGCTGCCCGAACGCGAGGACTTCCCGAGCAACCGGGCATTGACCTGACGCGGCTAACCCATCGGGTCGTCCGCGGTCGGTGCCACCTCGTAGCCGAACGGCGGTGTGAAACGGCCCCAGCGGATGCATTCCCAGCCGCCGACGGCACGGGGCACCAATTCGATGGTCTCGGTGTTGTCGAGATGGTTGTTGGTGGTGAACGGCGGCGCTACCCCGCTGAGGGTCCGTGAGACCAGTCGCATGGCGGCGCCGTGATTGACCAGCAGCACGTCGCCGTCGGCGGCGTCAGACGCCAGGTAGGTCGTCCGGAGCGTCTCGATTACCGGCAGAAAGCGGGCGAGCACGTCGTACCCGGACTCGCCACCGGACACTCGCTGCGTGAGATCGCCCTCGTGCCAGGCCCGGTACACCCGTTGGAAGGTCTCGTGCGCCTCCTGGGTTGCCAGGCCCTCCAGGTCGCCGACCTGCACCTCGTGCACGCCGTCTAGCACTTCGGCGGGCACGCCGGTCGCCGCCTCGATGTAGCCCGCGGTCTGTCTGGCGCGCAGCGCCGTCGAACAGAACACCGCACGCGGCTCCATGAGCAGACTCGAACCGAACGTCTTCGCTTGTGCCGCACCACGTTCGGTGAGTGGCAGGCCAGGGACTTCGGTGTCGAGGATCTTGGCGACATTGCCTTCGGTCTCACCGTGCCGGACCAGAATCAGCTTTCCGCTCATAGATCCGCCACCCCCTTTCTCAGCTGGGTCAGCCATTCTGCGGCCGCCTCATCCGACGGCGGCGGGGTCCCCGTCGCCGATGTCGCGGCCCACGAACCGAGGAACCTGATCCGCGCGGTGCGGTGCAGCGCCTTGAGCGCCTCCGCCACCGCCGCGTCATCGATGTGCCCGACGCAGTCGAGATAGAAGCGATAGGTGCCGAAGCCCGTCCGGGTGGGGCGGGATTCGATTCTGGTCAGATCGATACCGCGAGTGGCGAATTCGGCAAACGCGCGCATCAACGAACCCGGCTCGTTGGACAGTTCCAGCACGATCGACGTGCGATCCGCGCCGGTCGCGCGCGGCGCCACGCGAGGCTTGGTGACCAGGACGAACCGGGTGATCGCGTGTTCATGGTCGGCCACGCCCGAAGCCACTGCCGTCAGCCCGAGGCGCTCACCCGCCAGTGCGGTGGAGACCGCGGCGTCGGCATGACCGGCAGCCACGTCCTCGGCGGCGGCGGCGTTCGATGCCGAGGTGTACGGCTGCGCGTTCGGCAGGTTGCGCGAGACCCACACGCGCACCTGCGCCGCAGCAACCGGATAGGCGGCCAGTGTCCGCACATCGGCGAGCCGGGTGCCCGATTTGGCGAGAATTGTGAAGGTCACTTCCAACTCGGTCTCGGCGACGATCTGCAGTCGCGGGCCGATCGCGAGCGAATCCAAGGTCGCCGAGATGGATCCTTCGACGGAGCTCTCGATCGGCACAACCGCACCGTCGACATCACCGGACCGAATGAGGTCCAGCGCGGCCCCTTGGCTCGGCGCGGCGACCCGCTCGACCGGCCCGTCGAAGGCCTCCGAGGATTCGAGCTTGGCAAGGGCCATCTCGGTGAAGGTTCCGGACGGACCGAAGTACGCGATTCGCGGCACGATTACGACAGTACTTGCGGTTGCCGGTGTGCTGGAAAAATTCGGCGCACTGGGAAGGTCTGTTCGCCTGACACTCCCCTGCCGTGCGGCCTCCGTCGCCGATGGTAAGGGCGCTACCGCCACACCGGCGCGGATCTGCCTTCGGGCGGCTCGCCGCACTGTTCGCGGGTTGCCCTCGCGCTCGCGAAATCTGTTGTCACCTGGGCGAATCGGCGATGGCGAGCGGCGCGAGGGAATGCGTCACCTCATCTGGTGTGTCGGTTTCGATGGCAAGCAGCATGCTGCGAACGGCCTCGATCGCCGGTGGTTTCAGTGCGGTCAGAAAGGCGATGTTCGGGGTGCTGAGGGCGGTGCGGATGTCCTCGCCGCACAGGGCAGCGGCGGTTGCCGCAACGATTGCCAGGGCCCGATCGCCGTGGGCGGTACGAGCGATGAACCCGGTATCCGCGTGTGCGACTTCCGCAAGAAAATCGGCGATCTCCGCATCCGCGACATCCACATCGACGGTGCGCGCCGTCGTATCTCCCGGTCCGGATCCGGTGGCACGCACCAGACCTGCGACCAGGCTGCGTCGCGCGGGCGCCGTCAACGAAACCAACACCGGTTCTCCCGATCCATCCGCCATCTCCTCACCGTAGCCATGGCCGGTCGCACGGAAATCTCAGGATCCGGCCGCGGCGAACGCTTGCGGAACGACCACGCGTGACTTAGCTTAGGTTTACCTAAGCTAACGCAAGCGAAGCCGGGCAACACCGAGTACTGGAGGTCTGCATGCCGAACCCGACCGTCGCACCATCCACCGCCGAGCGGGTTCGCAACGCGTGCGCGCATGCGGAGCAGGCGGTACTCGCGATGCCGGGCATCGATCCGACCCCGGTTTCGGTACATCACCTGCGGGAGTGCGGTGATGTGGTGATCGCGGTGCCGACCGCGTCCATGGCCACCGTGCTCGCCGCGAATTCCGGCGCTGCCGGCGCGGCGGCGGTATTGGAGCTCACCGATCACTCGCCGCTGACATTGCGGGAGCCGGTGCGGGCACTGGTATGGCTGCGCGGCTGGGTGCGCACCGTGCCCAATCAGGCGCAACGTGCACTGGCCTCCCAGGTGGCCGAAGACCATCCGCATCCCGGACTGCTGGATGTCGGATACACCGCGACCCTGCTGCGGGTGGTGATCAACTCTGCGGTGCTGGCCGACTCGACCGGCGCCGAATCCGTCTGCGTCGACGAACTCCGCCACGCCGAGCCCGACCCGTTCTGCGCGCTCGAGTCCGCATGGCTGCAGCACATGGACGCCGACCACGCGGATGTCGTCGCCCAACTCGCCCGCCACCTGCCGCCCCGCCTGCAGCGCGGCTCGGTACACCCGCTCGCCATCGACCGATACGGCCTCACCCTGCGCATCGAGGGCACCGACGGCGACCACGACTTCCGCTTGCCCTTCAACAGCCCTGCCGAAGACATCGATTCCCTGAGCCGCGCCGTCCGCACGCTCGCGGGCTGCCCCTTCCTCAACGGGTTGCGGCGCATCTGAAGTCCGCCGGTGCCGCGCACTCTGCGTTGGCAATAGATTCGTGCGCATGTGCGCTGCTGAATCGGTTCCCACCTGGGACAGGCTTGAGCCGGCGGATCGGGAGCGATTCGCCGTCCGGCTCGAGATCGCGGTCGTTCTGGTCGTCACCTTCGGGCTGAGCGGGCTCAACGCCGCGCTGTCGCTGATCGAGAGCGCGCTCTCACCCGGCGGGGTCGGCGGTCGGACTGTCGCGCTGAATCCGTCGCGCGCGACCCAGTCGACGATCGATCTGCTGTTTCAGCTGCTCGGGGTGTTACGCCTGGCCGGGTGGGCGGCACTGGGCCTATACCTGTTGTGGCGCAGCGGTATCGGACCGCGGGTGATCGGACTCGCGCGGCTGCGGTGGCGTTCGGACGTACTGCCCGGGCTCGCACTCGCGGCCATCATCGGGCTGCCCGGACTCGGCCTGTATCTGACCGCGCACGCACTCGGCGTCAGCGTCACCATCGTGCCGAGCTCGCTCGGCGACCACTGGTGGCGGCTGTCGGCCCTCATCCTTTCCGCCTGCGCGAACGCGGCGGCCGAGGAGATCCTGGTGGTCGCGTATCTGATCACCAGGCTGCGCAAACTCGGCTGGTCGGAGAACTCGTCGCTGCTGGCCTCGGCGCTGCTGCGCGGCAGCTACCACCTGTATCAAGGCTTGGGCGGCGGCATCGGAAATCTGGTGATGGGCGTGATCTTCGGCCGCTTCTGGCAGCGCACCAATCGCCTGTGGCCGCTGATTCTGGCGCACGCCACAATCGACGCGGTGGCCTACATCGGCTACACGATCTTGCGCGGGCACGTTTCCTGGTTGCCGTAACCAACTTCGGTCCATTCGCGAATTCACTAGGAGCGCCGGATTCGTCCGTCGCTCACCATCGACGCTGGGCACCGGCGACCATGAAGCGCTCGAACACGCACTCGCGCACGAGCACTCGAACGGACCGACTGCGCCGATCCTGTACCCACCCGACTTCCGGCCGCCGCGAAACCACCCCGCGCGGCCCCCGATCAGTAGAGTGCCTAGTGATGAATGGCGACGACCCCCAGCACAACGCACGGACGCGCCGGGTCCCGCCACCGCCTGGTAGACCCGGTGAACCGCCGACTCCACGTTCGCAGCGGGCCGAGCCACACCCTCCTGGTCCACACCGGGCCGAGCCTCACCTGCCCGGCCCACACCGGGCCGAGCCACACCCTCCTGGACCACACCGGGGCGAGCCACACACCTCCGGACCGCGCCGAGGCGAGCCACACCCGCCCGGTCCACACCGGGCCGAGCCACACACCTCCGGACCGCATCGAGGCGAGGCACACGCCCCGGGATCGCACCGGCCGGGGCAGGCCCCCGTCGAGCCCACGCGAAAGATGCACCGCGACGGACCGCCGAACTACGCACCACCCCGGGCTTATTCCCAGGTCCCGCCCGACCAGGGAGCCCGGCGCACACCGCCACCGCCCATGGAGAAACCTCGACCGGCACCGACGCACCAGCCGACACAGCAACCGGTCCCCTATCACGAGCCCGCGCCACAACAGTCCCAGCGGCCCCGCCAATACCGGACACCGCCCCCGCCTCCGCCGGCCGCGCCGCCATCGCGGCGGGATCGCGAACCCCAACCTCCGCGGCGACGCCGCAAGCTGCATCTGTTCCGTTGGTCTCTCGTCCTGCTCGTGGTGCTCGTGCTCGCCGCGATCGGCGCGGTCATCAAGCTGGACAATTCGCTGAACCGGATCGACGCACTGGCGAACTACGCCGATCGC
The DNA here is from genome assembly GCF_036046055.1 of Nocardia sp. NBC_00403. Classification (NCBI taxonomy): domain Bacteria; kingdom Bacillati; phylum Actinomycetota; class Actinomycetes; order Mycobacteriales; family Nocardiaceae; genus Nocardia; species Nocardia sp. NBC_00403. Next base: position 1,264,016 of record NZ_CP107939.1, on the reverse strand, counting down.
GTAGGCGACACACCTGGCACCAACTGGCTGCTCGTCGGTTCCGACGGTCGCGCGGGCCTGTCGCCCGAACAGGAGCGGGAGTTGGCCACCGGCGGCGAGGTCGGACCGGAACGCACCGACACCATCATGTTGGTGCACGTTCCGAAATCGGGGCCGACCACATTGGTCAGCCTGCCGCGCGATTCCTATGTCGGCATCCCCGGCTACGGCAAAGACAAGCTCAATGCCGCCTTCGCGTTCGGTGGCCCGCAACTGCTGGTGCAGACCGTCGAGATCGCGACCGGTGTGCGGATCGACCACTACGCGCAGATCGGCTTCGGCGGCTTCGCAGGCGTCGTCGACACCCTCGACGGCATCGACGTCTGCGTACCGCAGCCCATCGACGACCCGCTCGCAGGCATCGACCTGCCCGCGGGCTGCCAGCGACTCACCGGCCCGGAGGCACTCGGCTTTGTGCGCAGCCGCGCGACCGCGCTCGCCGATCTCGACCGAATGAACAACCAGCGGCTGTTCATGGCGGCGCTGTTGAAGAAGGCGACCAGCACCGCCACCCTGGCCAACCCGTTCAAGCTGTGGCCACTCGCCAGCGACACCGCCAAATCCTTGAAGGTCGACAACGGTGATCACATCTGGAACCTGGGGCAGCTGGGCTGGGCACTGCGCGGCGCCACGGTGGCGACCACCGTCCCGGTCGGCGGCTTCAGCGACACCGACAGCGGAAACGTGCTGCTGTGGGACAAGAACAAGGCGGGCAGGTTTTTCGATGCGCTGGCCAAGGACCAACCCGTACCGGACGACCTGCTGACGAGGTAGCGTCGAGACATGCCAGACACCGACGTCGCCGAGCCGTTCCCCAACCTGCTGCGCGCACAGATCCGTCATGGCTTCACCGCCGCCCAGCAATACCTTGCCGCCGCGGTGTATCTCGATTCGAATCGCCTGCCGCAGTTGGCCGAATACTGCTACGGCAAGTCCGGTGAGAACCGTGCACATGCGCTGCGCATAGTGCAGTATCTGCTCGATCGGGACCTGGATGTCCGGGTCGAGGGTTTAAACGAGGTGCAGTCCACCTTCGAGTCGCCTCGTACCGCGATCGCTCATCTGCTGGAGTCGGAGCGGACCACCGCAGCGCAGATCACCGCGCTCGCCGATGCGGCCCGCACGTCCGGTGACTACCTCGGTGAGCGGTTCATCCAATGGTTCCTCAAGGAACAGGTGGCGGACGTTGCGGGGATGACCACCTTGTTGACGATCGTCGACCGTGCCGCAGGCGATCTGTTCGACGTCGAGGATTTCATCTCACGCGAACTGCGGACTACCCCGCGCGCCGATGTCGCAGCGCCGAAAATGGCAGGGGCCGCAAAGAATTAATTAGGCAATACTAGCCTCAATAAGGTCGCACTTGGATGACACGCGCGCTGACCAGCGCTAATGTCGCTTCCATGTCCAGCCATCCGGAGTCCCCGCGCAGCAAATTTCACAGCCTGCTTCACGACCAGATTCGGCATGAATTCAACGCCGAGCATCAATACATCGCTATCGCGGTGTGGTTCGACAATGCAGATCTGCCGCAGCTGGCCAAGCGTTTCTATGCGCAGGCAGTCGAAGAGCGCAATCACGCAATGATGATCGTGCGGTACTTCCTCGATCGGGATATCAGTATCGAACTGTCGGGTATCGACAGCGCGAAATCCCATTTCGAGAATGTCCGCGAACCCATTGCGTTGGCACTCGCCCAGGAGAAGGCCGTTACCGACCAGATCATCCAATTGGCGAGCACCGCCCGCGAAGAGGGCGACTACCTCGGCGAACAGTTCATGCAGTGGTTCCTCAAGGAACAGGTCGAGGAGGTCGCCAACATGACGACACTGCTCACCATTGCCGATCGCGCCGGGGCTAACCTGTTCGACCTCGAAGATTTCATCGCGCGGGAAATGAGCGGCCCGAGCGATACATCCGGCGCTCCTTCCGCTGCAGGCGGCACCGTCTAGTCAAAAAGTATTCTCCATGCAATCAGGCCCAGTTCGCCACGACGAGCTGGGCCTGTCGCTGGTAAATCGAGGGCGGCGTCGAAACGCCGCCATCAACATTCTGCTAGATGCTTTACGAAGCACTCAGCGAGCTGAGCAGCGTCTTGAGCAGCAAGAGGATCGCGTCCATGATGTGTTCCCTGTCTTCCTCATCAGATCGGTGAGGTTGTCCTCACCACCACCATCTTTCGGTGATGAAGAGAACCTAACCGAGAGCTGATTAGAAAGGAGGGTATTTCACAAAATTCTCTGAGATTTTTTCGGTTTACCGCAAGGTGATCTGACGCGACCGCAGACCATCCCGCGAGCGACGTTCATCGGCCGAAAGCGGCGCATCCTTCGCCAGCGCCTCCGACAACCGCGCACCGAACTCGATGGCAGGCTTGGTCCATTCGGTAGCGTGCAGCTCGGGATCGAGGTCGAACACCGGCACCAGCAGTCCGTGCGTACGGAACGACCCCGCGAAGCGCGAGCCCTCGCCCAGGTGCAGCCCGCCCGCGGCATGCAGCCTGGCCAGCGCGAGCATCAGCGCATCTTCGTCTTCCGGCCGAACCCAGCGCACGTGCGCCTTCTCGCCCGCGTCGACCCACCATGCGGCGCCGATCGAATCGGCGCCGAGATCCAACCGCGCCGACGGCATGATCGCCTGCTTGGCCTGCTCGATGGTCGCGGCAACCTGCGGATCGGGCTGCACGCCTTCGGGCACCCACCAGTCGAAGTCCTGATGCACGGTGAGCTCGAGATCCGCGCCGGGATCGATCACATCGGCCAACCGCGGCCCGCCGGCCACGCTCTGCGCAGCAGAAAGCGATTCGCCCGGCTCCGCCGACTGCGTCCACAGAATGGCGGCCGCAAGATCGGCAGCCGGATCCGCACCCTGGAACTGGACCTGCGCGCCGACGTAGCCGGTCGGCTGATCCCCCGCACGCACCAACGCGGCGACCGCACCGGGCAGCACCGTGGCCAGCACCACCGACCGCTCCGCCGCGACATCGGGCGACAGCTTCAGCGTCGCGGTCGCCGACGGTACGAACTCACGTAGCGCGACAAGATCGCACTCCGCGGCCAACCCCTCGAACGGGCGCGCGACACCCTGCCCCGACTGCTCCAGCACCGCCCGCCGCTCGGCGAGACGCTGCGCCCGGTTGCCCCCGGGCTTCGGACTATTGCGCTTGCTCTTACCCACGCGCCAAAACCTACTGCAACGGCTGTGTTTATTTGGCAACGCCTGCGGCGTTGCGTGTTCGCGGCCCCCTTGGTCTCGCTTCCGAGCCGTCGAGACTCGCGCCTGCGGCGCATGCGCTTCGACGGCTCGGAAGCGAGACGGGCCGCGAACTCTAGGGCTCGGTCTCGCTGCGCTCGGAAGACATCACCGTGCCGAGGAGCTGCGTTGGTGGCGATCTCGCACCATCGATGCAGGAGTTCGCGGCCCCCCGACGCCGTGGGGCGCACCCTGTGTCAGCAACCGACGCATGCCGACAACCACTCGGCACGATGACACCTTCGAGCGCAGCGAGACCCCCGCCCAAGGGTTTGCGTTGCGTCCACCCTCACAACAGCCGCAGCACATCCACCAAAATCGCAAGATCGCCATCGACACACCACTCGGCACAATGGCACCCTCCGAGCCGACTGAGATCGAGCACCAGCGACCGCGGCGCGTCCCACCTCCACAACACCCACCGAAGTCGCAAGCTCAACTACCAACGCCCCCACTCGGCACGATGACACCTTCCGAGCGAAGCGAGACCGAGCACTAGAGTTCGCGGCCCGTCTCGCTTCCGAGCGGCCGAAGCGCATGCGCCGCAGTCGCGAGTCTCGGCCGCTCGGAAGCGAAACCAAGGGGGCCGCGAACACGCAGCGCCGCAGGCGCTGCCAAAAAACTCAAGCCGATAGCAGGGCTTTGGTGCGGCCCGGGTGGTTGGTCGCGACCCAGCTGACGCCGAGGTCGGCGCAGAGGCGGACGTCGTCGGGGTCGTCGACGGTCCAGCAGTAGGTGGCGCGGCCGGCGGCGGCGGCCTTGTCGACCAGGTCGGGGTGCTCGCGCAGGGTTTTCACCGACGGGCCGACCGCGGTGGCGCCGACGGTGGTCGCGGCGCCGCCGCCCAGGTAGCGCGATGATTCGCCGAGCAACACCGTCGGCAGAAGTGGCGCGGAACGGCGGATCCGCCATACCGCGGTGGCCGCGAAGGACATGACCACCGCGCGGGAGTGGTCGGCAGAAGCCGGTGTCGCTATTCCGAAGCGCTGGAGTTCGGCGAGCAGCTTGTTCTCCACCAGTGCGCCGTAGCGGACGGGATGCTTGGTTTCGATGAACAACTTGGTGGGCCTGCTGCGCCAGTCGAGCACGAGCTCGATCAGTTCGCTGAGCGTGAGCACGGCCGATGGTGCGCCGTCGGCGCCGAAGTCGAGCTTCCCGAGTTCGTCGAGGGTCATCTCGCTCACCGGCCCGGTGCCCGAGGAGGTTCGATCGACGGTGCGATCGTGCACGCAGACCAGGTGTCCGTCCCTGGTCAGCCGGACATCACATTCCACACCGTCGGCGCCCTCTTGCAGCGCAAGCTCGTAGGCGGCGAGTGTGTGCTCGGGTCGCGCCGCCGAGGCTCCCCGGTGCGCGACGACGAACGGTGCGCGACTGCCCTGGCTCACTTGGCCATAACCTCCTCGTGCTCACGGTGCACAGCGCTGCTGGCGTTGTCCTGATCCTCGCTGCTGACGGTATCCGCAGCACCACGCGGCGCTGAATTCGCGGAGTCGGGCGGTGCTGCCTCGGCTGTGCCGCCCGGCTGTACCGGCTCGATGACCGGCACCTGCGGATCGACCGCGATCACCCAGCGGCGCGCGATCCTGGTGTGGCCGAACAGATCCCGGCCCTCGATCATCCGCATCAGCCACAGCGTCAGCAATGCGACCCCAACGGCAATGGCATCGGTGAACGCGGTGAACATCACCCCGTCCGCCTTGACCTGCAAAGAGTCCGCAGTCCGCCACAGCAGCGCGGCGACCGCGACAAAGCCGCCGAACACCCAGGCGCACCACCAGATCCGGACGGCCAGCAAGACCCGAGGATCGGCCGGCCGGTTCGGCGCGGAGACCGTCACGGCCTCGGTCAGAAAGACACCGGGCCACAACAGGTTGACCACCGGAATCAGGCAGCCGAGGGCGAGCGTCCGGACCGATCGAGGGTCCCGCCGCCCGGACCGCTCGTAGGCGACCCGGCGCGTCTCGATCAGCCAGCCGAGCAGCGCCAACGCGGTAGCCAGCGCCAGTACCGAGCCGAGCACAGCGGAAAGCAACAGCAGGTAGTCGGAAAGGGTGAGCAGTAACGGATTCACCAGGTGGGTGCGGTTGCGCAGCAGAATCCCATATCGCCCGAGTTCAGCGAGGCACGCGACGGCGAACACGACCGCTGTGGCAAGCAGCAGCGCAACGACGCGGTCCGAGAAGGGAGCGAGTCGACGCTTCGGGGCGGCGGCGGGCGAGGCTTTCGGGTCCGACAGACCCCACCGAGGCATCTCGGCATAGCGCGGTGTTTCGACCGACTGCCCGGCTCGTCCCGAGGTCGAAGCCCGGCGAACGCGCTGGTCGGGCCGGCGCGCGACCCAGCGGTAGTTGCGACGCTCGGCGGGGGCGTCGATCGGAGCAGGTGACAGCAACACGCCTCGGCAGCGCGGGCACCAGTGCATCGGGGTCGTCTGCACGGCCCAGCGCGCGCCACAGCGCGCGCAAGGTTGCACCACCGTACTCACAGTGCCTCCTTTTCGGCATTCGCGGGCCCGCCGTGGTTACCCAGGCTGCCGCCTCCGGGCCTGACGCTCATGCCGAGCACCTCGCTCTTTCCGTCAGTAGATCTTCGCCGGGTGGTCGCCGACAGCGACCAGCGGACGGCCCGACTGCTGCCATGCCACCATGCCACCCTTGACGTCCACCGCATCGAAACCGACGTGGGTGAGGTACTTGACCACCTCGATCGACCGACCGCCCTGCCTGCAGATGACATAGAGGTCGGCGTCGTAATCCAGCTCGTCGATTCGAGCGGGCACGTCGACCATGGGAATGTGGGTCGCGCCCGGTGCGTGCCCGAGCTGCCATTCGTCATCCTCGCGCACGTCGAGCAGAATCGCCCGCGCGGCGTCGGCCGCGGTGGTGTCAGCGGGATTGTCGAATTCGCCGGGCACGGCTTCCACCGGCACCGACGGGACCTCAGGGCTTGTCACTCTTCGATCCTGCCATGGTCGCCGCACTGCCGGGGAGTTGTGGGCTCGCGCTGCACCGGCGACTCCCCGCTATGACAGGAGGACGGCCTCGACAGCGGTCGGCTACCTCGGGTATGTTCTGTCCTTCCGGTTCCTGTCGGATACCCCGCTGCGGGGCTGCTTGTGCATACCTCTATCGGAGTTATCCACATAATCCACAACTTGATCCACAGGTCTCGCTATCCAGCAGCACACCGCTCACAGCTGAGGTCTATCAAGAAACCAGCAGGTCCACTCGATCCCGGAATGCAACAGCATCGAATTCGGACGAATCGCCCCCGAACAGCAGCCCTGCAGCGAACCGAGCGACACGAACGACCGATCCGAGACTCCCCTCCTAGCCATCCCGGAGCGGTCATTCGCCGCAGCTTCGGGGCCATCGGCCGAGCAGACCCCGATATCTACTTGGACGGCCCTGCGATCGATTCGGTTCCATAAAAAACGAGAACACTAGCGAAAAACTTAAATACCGGGTTCCCGCAGGTGCTGTCGGTAGCCTGAAGGTATGAATGTGAGCAGGGGGCTACTCGACGGATTGGATACGGCTGGGCTCAACACCGCGCTGTCCGAGGCCACATGCCTAGGACTGGAGGTTGACGAGGCGGGTCGTCGACTGAGCCTGGAACTGGAGGTCTTGACCCTCCCGAAGGACGGACCTGCGCCAGAGGGAAATCGGGTGCGGCTGACATTCACCGGCGTCGGCCGTGTCGCCGCCTCGATGCGCATCCAGCGCTGGGACGATCTAGCCGCGACAGTGCTGCCCTTGCAGCTCGACGGGCTGGACGAGGGAATCCGCAGTTTCGGCGGTGGACGGCTGCACGGCTGGGAGTTCATCGACGTCGACGACAGCGGCTGGGCGCTGTGGAGCGAACTGCTCAGCTTCGACACCAAGATCGGTGACGGCGTTTCCGCGCACGTGCTGGAGTTCTCGCAGGAGGAAGGCATCGATCCACGCGAGCTGGACGTGCGCGTGTGGTTCGACAACATGACCATCCACGACCAGAACGGCCGGGAAATCCCACTGGCCGAGTTCATCGAGGGCGGGGTGCGCTGGTGGAAGGCTCACGACGCGGGTGATCCACAGACCATGCGCCCAGGCATAGTGCCGCAGCTCTGAACAACCACACACCCGAACCGCACATCCGATCCACCGGATGTGCGGTTTTCTTTTCCAGCTCCGCCGCTCAGGCGCCCAAGCCCACCGGGCAGCTCACGCCGGTGGCGTGCACCGGGCAGTAGCCGCCGGGATTCTTGGCCAGGTACTGCTGGTGGTAGCCCTCGGCGTAATAGAAACCGGACAGGTCGGACAGTTCGGTGATCTCCGTGGTGATCCGGCCGTAGCCGGCCGCCGCGAGTCGCCCACCGAACGCCCTCGCGGTGGCATGCGCGATCTCTGCCTGCTCCGGACTCAGCGTGAAAATGGCCGAGCGATACTGGGTTCCGCGATCGTTGCCCTGCCGCATGCCCTGCGTCGGATCGTGGTTCTCCCAGAAATGCCGCAGGACACCGGCGTAGTCGATCACCTCGGGATCGAAGACGACGAGCACGGACTCGGTATGACCGGTCCGCCCGCTGCACACTTCCTCGTAGGTCGGGTTCGGCGTATAGCCGCCCACGTAACCGACTGCGGTCGAGTAGACGCCCTCGATCTGCCAGAACTCCTTCTCGGCACCCCAGAAACAGCCCATCGCCACCACAGCGACCCGCATATTTTCCGGGAACGGCGGATGGATCGGATGCCCGTTCAGGTAGTGCGTCTCGGGGACCACCAGCGGCTCGCCGCGCCCTGGCAGCGCTCGGTCCGGTGACACCATGACCGGCTCCGGAAGGCGCACCCGCCCCACTAATTCGTCATACCAGGACATGGGTTCAATGCTAGGCTCCGCCGCCACTGCGCGTCTGCTGTCGATCGCAGGTGCCGAGGTAGTCGCGTCGCGGGGTCGGCGGTCGAGTACCTGACAGAAGTTCTGCGTGTCCCGGGCGAGTTACCCCATGTGCTCAGGAAATCAGTCGGTACGTTCGCATGGCGAGAGACAACCGAAGCGCCGATGGTATTGATCATGGAATGCGGGGGTACACGGCCCGGTTGGAACCGAGCGGGTGTACGAATGATGGCTGAGTGTGCTCGAAGACGAGGGCACACACAGCCCGACATTAGGAAGGGACATCGTGGCTGAGTACACGTTGCCAGATCTGGATTACGACTACAGCGCCCTGGAGCCCCACATCTCCGGGCAGATCAACGAGATCCACCATTCGAAGCACCATGCCGCTTACGTCGCGGGCGTCAACTCCGCACTGGAGAAGCTCGAGGCCGCCCGCGAGGCCGGCGATCACGCCGCCATCTTCCTGAACGAGAAGAACCTGGCCTTCCACCTCGGCGGGCACGTCAACCACTCCATCTGGTGGAAGAACCTGTCCCCCAACGGTGGTGACAAGCCGGTCGGCGAGCTGGCCGCCGCGATCGACGACCAGTTCGGCTCGTTCGACAAGTTCCGCGCGCAGTTCACCGCCGCGGCCAACGGCCTGCAGGGCTCCGGCTGGGCGGTGCTCGGCTACGACACCCTCGGCCAGAAGCTGCTGACCTTCCAGCTGTACGACCAGCAGGCCAACGTGCCGCTCGGCATCATCCCGCTGCTGCAGGTCGACATGTGGGAGCACGCCTTCTACCTGCAGTACAAGAACGTCAAGGCGGACTACGTCACCGCGTTCTGGAACGTCGTGAACTGGGAAGACGTGCAGGAGCGCTTCGCGCGTGCCATCGGCCAGGCCAAGGGGCTCATTTTTGGTTAGGCAGCGCCTGCGGCGCTGCGTGTTCGCGGCCCCCTTGGTCTCGCTTCCGAGCCGTCGAGACTCGCGCCTGCGGCGCATGCGCTTCGACGACTCGGAAGCGAGACGGGCCGCGAACTCTAGTGCTCGATCTCGCTGCGCTCGAAAGACATCATCGTGCCGAGCGGGGGCGTCGGGTAGCTGAGGTTGCGACTTCGGTGGATGCGCTCCGGTCGCTCGGAAGCGAGACGGGTCGCGAACTCTAGTGCTCTGGCTCGCTGCGCTCGGAAGGCGTTGTCGTGGCGAGAGGTCACTATTTTCAGGCAGCTCGGGGCGCCACGCCCGGCCTGAAAATGCGGTGTGGCCTGCCTCGAGCACGAACATCACCAACCCGTAGTCGGCACTGCCGACTACGGGTTGGTCCGTTTTGTCTGGTTAGCACTCTTTGGTACTTGTGTGCCAGGTGATTCGTGAGCCATTCTCGAGAGTCCACAGTACGAGGACGGGCAACGCCGCCCCCGGTTCTTTGACGGGAGGCACCATGCACACGAACGGACCGATCGGCATCACGCCGTTCCAAGCTCGCGGATCGCTGCGCGGGTTCGTCATCTCCGGCCGCTGGCCGGATACCACCAAGGAATGGGCGCAGGTACTGGTGCTCGCCGTACGGGTGGCCACCATGCCGGGGCTGCTGACGACCTCGACCGTGTTCGGCGTCCGCGAGGATCTGCCCGACGACCCGCAACCCGGCACGGTGGGAATGGTGCTGGCCGAGGGTCCGGTGCTCGGCGCGGAGGCGCTGGCTCCCGGCCGGTTTGCCGATCATGTGCCGACAGCCCTCCTGATGCTGCATCCGCCCTCGGAAACCCGGCCTTCGCTGCCGGAGTGCGCGGGCGCGGCATCGGGCTGCGTGCTGCTGCCCGGTGTCCCACACCTGGGGCTCGAGCATCGAGCGGCTTGGGCGGAGGCCGAGTCGGACGGCACCATCACCTCGCTGGTCAGCCGGGTGGGCCTGGACCCGATCAGTGATCCCGACACTGCGGTTCTTGCCATGCTGCTCGCCGCGTGAGGGTGCCCGAAAACTGCTACGTGGATCGCCAAACTTATTGTGCGCATTGCGATTTCGACAACAACAAGTTGGCATCCCGGTAGCTACCGGGGTACAGTCGGAAGCAACGAAGGGGAGTAGCCCCCAATCATGCAGTCGACATACTGACCTGCCGCCACACGATGGCGCGGGTCCGGCGGTGTGAACCGGCATAGGTCCGGTGGGCGAGACCTTCGGCCTAGACATCTATTTCGTTGTCGGCCGGAGACGTACCCCGTTCTCCAGGCAGGCAGGCCGGAGACCCGGGAGTGCACACATGATCGCCACGATATTGCTGAGCGTCGGTATCGTCTTCCTTGCCGAACTCGGTGACAAATCCCAGCTGATGGCGCTGACATTCGCGCTGCGCTACCGCTGGTGGGTCGTGCTCGGCGCGATCGCCTCCGCCACCGCGGCGGTGCACCTGATCTCGGTCGGCGTCGGGTTCTTCCTGGGGGCCGCACTGCCGACCCGGGCGATCTCCCTGGTCGCCGCGATCACCTTCCTCGCCGTCGGCCTGTGGACGCTGCGTGAGCATCTCGACGCCGCAGCCGACGACACCGAATCCGCGCCGCCACGCTCGACCACCGCGCCGTATTTCGTGGTGCTCTCGGCCTTCCTACTTGCCGAACTCGGCGACCGGACCATGTTCGCGACCGCTGCGCTTGCCACCGACAACAGTTGGTTCGGCGTCTGGATCGGGTCGACCATCGGCATGGTCGCGGCCGACGCACTCGCTATCGGAGTCGGGATCCTGGTGGGCAAGCATCTCCCGGAACACGTGATCGGGATCTGCTCCGGATTGCTGTTCCTCTACTTCGGTCTTGCGACCCTGCTCGCTGCGGCGATGCCCGGCATGGGAGTAGTGCTCGGTGCCGCGATCGCCGCTATCGCACCCGCCGTTGCCGGTGCCGTGCTGCTCATGCGCGCACGGCGCCGTGGCGCACCATCGCAGTCCCGAACAGATCACCACTGCGACGAACCAGATCCAGTAGCGGCCCGCGCAACCCACGAAGTCCATCCAGATCGTCGGCCGCAATTCGAGCGGTAACCATCGCACTGACCGCCGCGGCGAGGGTCTGACAGGCGAAGCGCTGCTCCTCGGTGCGCGCACCGAGGACATCGGCGATCAAGGCAACGAACGACTCCTGCAGCAGAGCCCGGCGCGCCACCGCCTTGGACCCCACCGCGTAGACCTCGACGAGAAACAACCTGGCATAGGCGGGCTCGTCGGCGAGGCCGTCGAGGTAGGCGCCGAGAATGCGGTCCATCCGCTCGGGATCCGGCGCCGCCGGGCGGTCCCTGTCGGCCTCGGCCGAATCGGCGAGTGGCGCCGCGGCCTCCGCGATACGGGACAGCGATTGGCCGACCGCCCGCTCGTAGGCCGCCTCGAAACAGTCCTCCTTGGAACGGAACTGCTCGTAGAAGGTCTCCCGCGATACTCCCGCACGTTTCAGCACCGCCGCGACCGATGTTCCGACATAACCGTTTTCGGCCATCGCCTCGGCCATCGCGTCCAGGATCCGATCACGCTGCGAGGCGATCACCTGCTCCCTCGGCAGGCCGTGGCGGCCTCGAGGGAGTTGGCGGACGGTGCTGGCCGGTTCGGTCATTCGGTGGCTCCGGGTGGTTCGGTCTGGTTCGGTACTCGGTCACGCTAGGACTATCGCTCCATTCTGCGTGGCCGCGACGGCTGGTCGGTGGTGAAGGGCGCCGCTTCGGTGCGCGCGATCTCGAGCGCCCGCGCAACCCCGCGGCGCAGTGCGATATCGACAGCACGCTGGGCGATCGGCCGGAACGGCAGTACCAGGGCCACCCACCACGGCGAAACAACCTTGCGCTTGCGGCGGGCGATGGCCCGTTCGACCGCATCGATCGCCGGGCCGAGCGGCGCAACGCCCGATACCGTGGACCGGCCGAGGATGGCCCGCGCGGCGGCGGTGCCGAAGCCGCGGGTGGTCATATCGGTGTCGAGCTCGGCGAAGTAGGCGATGCCCACTTTGGCGCCGGAGTGTCTGATCTCGTTGCGCAGCGTGTTGCCGAGCGCCTCGGCTCCGGCCTTCGATGCGCTGTATGCCCCGGCCAGCGGGAGATTCACCGCGGCCGCAAGCGACGAGACGATCAGTGCGTAACCATCCGGGTGGCAAATGTGTGGGCCGGCGGCGCGCAGCGTGTAGTAAACGCCGAGCACGTTGACGGCGAGGGTCTCCTCCATCACCGCGGGATCGCCGCCCAGCAGCGCCAACTGCCGCGCCACCCCGGCATTGGCCACCACGACATCGAGCCCGCCCAGCTCACTGACCAGCGTTGACACCACCCGCTCCACCTGCGCGGAGTCCCCGACGTCGCAGTAACGCCATGGCGCGTCACCGCATTCGTGCGCCACCTCGGCCAGCAGCTCCGCCTCCAGCCCGAGCAGCGCGACCTTGGCCCCGCGCGCGTGCAACTGCCGAGCCAGCGCCGCCCCGATTCCGCGCGCCGCACCGGTGATGAGGATTCGCCGATCCGCGACAGACACGGAGGAGAACACGTTCATATTGCGACGGTACCACCGATGAACATATATGTTCGCAAATAATCTTGGGCACCACAGACAGTGGAGAGTGCCGTGATCAGGCTCTCACCCTGATTGGTTCGCGACTGCCCCGCCTACGCTCGGCCCGGCGCGGGCTCCGGACGGACTGCGCCGGGCTGCACCTATTAGGGTGCAATTGACGAAAGGCCAACTGGCTGTCACGAACGAGAGGACCATCGTGGAGATTTCGGGTTCCGCCGCCATTGTCACCGGAGGCGCATCCGGCCTCGGCGCCGCCACTGCCAAGCGTTTCGCCGAACTGGGCGCCACCGTCTTCGGCTTTGATGTGCCGCAGTCGATCGAGCGCGCGGGCGACAACGTGCCCGAGGGTGTCACCCTGATTCCGGCCGATGTCACCAGCAACGACGAGGTCAGCGCCGCGGTCGCCACGGTCGTCGAGTCCGGTGTGCCGCTGCGTATCGCCGTGAACTGCGCCGGCGTCGGCTGGGCAGGCCGCATCCTTTCCAAGAACGGCCCGCACGACCTGGAGCTGTTCCGCACGGTCATCACGGTGAACCTGCTCGGCACCTTCAATGTCATGCGCCTGGCCGCCGACGCTATCGCCAAGACCGACGCGGTCGACGAGTACGGCCAGCGCGGCGTCATCATCAACACCGCCTCTGTCGCCGCTTTCGAGGGCCAGATCGGCCAGATCGCGTACTCCGCCTCCAAGGGTGGCGTGCACGGCATGACCGTGCCCGCCGCGCGCGACCTGGCCCAGTTCGGCATCCGCGTGAACACCATCGCCCCCGGAATCATCGACACCCCGATGCTGGCCGGTGTCACCGAGGAGTACCGCAAGGGCCTCGAGGCGGGCGTCCCGTTCCCGTCCCGCCTCGGCCGCCCCGACGAGTACGCGCAGCTCTCGCAGTACATCGTCGAGCACGACTACCTCAACGGCGAGACCATCCGCATGGATGGCGCGCTGCGCATGGCCCCGCGGTAATAACCTGCCGTACAAACACCTGCACCCCGTCACTCCGGCCCGGCCGGAATGGCGGGGTGTTCGCGTTACCGGGCGAGATCAGGGCTGCGGCTTGTGGCCGATGCCGAGGAAGGCCGTGGTGGACAACGGGTGATTCGGGCGGTAGTTGTCCGCGAGGTAGGCGCGCATGAGCGCGGCGCGCTCGGCCCAGACCTCTTCGCCGACGTTGCGGCGCGTCAGGACCATCGAGGCGCTGCTGCGGACCATCGTTTCCCACATCTCGTCGGCGCTGCCGAAGGTCAGCGAGGTGGTGTGGCGCTGAATGCTCACGCCCGCGAATCCGGCCATGCGCATTTCGGTAGCGAAGACGTCCGGATTCTCCAGGCTCTGGAAGTTGGGCTGCGGCTCCTGGATGCTCGGGTCGGCGGCGGCAAAGGCGCCGAACATCATTCGCATGAGCGGCGACTCCACGACCGGCGCCCAGCTCGACACCACCGCGGTGCCGCCGGGGCTCAGCACCCGGAACAGTTCGGCGAACCCCTTGGCACGGTCCGGAAAGAACATCAACCCGAACATCGAGAAACCGGCGGCGAATCGGTCCGCATCGAACGGCAGCGCCTGCCCATCCCCCACCCGAGCCTCGATATTGGTCAGACCTGCGGCGTCCGCGGCCGCGACGAGCCTGCGGATCATCGGTTCGGAGAAATCGATGGCCTGCACCTGCGCCACCCGCTCGGCGGCGAGCAGACTCAGCATGCCCGTTCCCGTCGCGATATCGACGACCTGCGAATCCACCGTCAATCCCGCCAGTTCGAGCGCGCGAGCGGAGAAAGGCTCCATGATCGCGGGCGCGAATTCCGCGTATCCGTCGGCGACGAGATCCCAAGGTTCAGCGGCCGCGAGCGGGTTTCCTGGCATTCGGACGATCCTTTCGACTCGCCCAAGGCTAGTCGCGCCACCCGCGAGGCCCTACCCACCCATGCGAATATCACTGTGCGCGAAGGACTTCTACGCGAACCGAAACCTCTGGCACATCCGCCACGTCGCCATTGTCATCGAAAGTTAGCCGGGTGACGGGCCGGTTGCGGCCCGCCACCCGGTTTGACCACGTGACAACTGATTTCGTGAGCACATGGGTAACTCACGGGGTACCAGCGAACCCAGCTCACCACCACACCGCCAGCCGCCGACGCGACTGGCGATGCACACGAGTCCGGCCTGAAGACGCGGAGAGGCGGACTAGCTGTACTGACCTGAGAGGTTAGTAACGCGGCTAGCGGGCGGGTGGCCTGCGAGTGCGGTGTGGCCGCGGTGGTGATTGTAGGTGTGGAGCCAGGTGGTGAAGGCTGCGCATCGTTCAACATCGCTGCGGTAGAGCCGCGCATAGGCCCACTCGTCGGCCAGGGTGCGGTGGAAGCGTTCGACCTTGCCGTTGGTTTGGGGCCGGTAGGGACGGGTGCGTTTGTGGACCACCGGCCCTAGGGCCTCGGCGAAGGTGCGGGATCGGTAGCAGGACCCGTTGTCGGTCAACACCTTTCGGGTGATGATGCCGTTGGCGGTGAACCAGGCGTTGGCGCGTGCCCAGAACGCGGCGGCGGTTTCCTTGCGCTCGTCACCGAGGAGTTCGGTATAGGCCAGCCGGGAATGATCATCGAGGGCAGTGTGCAGGTAGTGGTAGCCGTGCATCGGGTTGCCGTGAACATTGTTGACCCTGGTTAGCTTGTGCGCCTGGGAATTTCGGTTGCCAGCGGAACGGCCGAGCTTGCGCCAGCCACCGCCGTCGGGGATCTTGCCGAGTTTCTTGACGTCGATGTGGATCAGATCGCCCGGGGCATCGTGTTCATAGCGGCGTACCGGTTGGCTGGTGGCGCGGTCGAGCCAGCGCAGCCGTGCCAGCCGGTAGCGGGTCAGGACCCGGTGCACCGTCGAGGGATGCAAGCCCAGTAGGTAGGCGATGCGGGCCGGTCCCCATCGGCGCAGCACACGAACTTTGATGATGCGGCGTTCGGTGCGAGTCGGTGTCCGGCGCGGGCTGTGATGTGGTCGCGAGGACCGATCGACCATGCCCGCCGGGCCCTGCAGGCGATAGCGACCCGCCCACCTCGACGCGGTGGTGGCCGAGACCTGGAACCGTTCGGCCGCCCGGCGGAGCGGCCAACCTTCATCGACGACACAACGAGCAAGACGCAACCGGCCCAACTCCGTGAGCGGGGCATTACGGTGAGACACGAAGACCTCCGACAGGTGAATGCGTTCCTAGACAGCTCGCACTTCACTCGGAGGTCTTCGCCATGTCAGCTCGCCACGCCGTCACCAACGTCCATGGTCAGTACAACTAGCGGGACAGCGAGCTCAGAGCGTGCGGGTGAGCCGATCGGTGAGGATGTGCGCGAACCGGGCCGGGTCCTTCAGCTCGCCGCCCTCGGCCAGAACCGCTGTGCCATAGAGCAGTTCGGCGGTTTCGGTGAGCTCGGGAACCTTGCCCGCGTCGGCGTCCTCTTTGCGGGTGTCGTAGGCGTCGCGCAGACCGGTGACCAGCGGATGTGCCGGGTTGAGCTCGAGAATCCGCTTGGTTTCCGGGACCAGTTGGCCGGAGGCGCGATACATCCGCTCCAGCATCGGGGTGAAGTCGAAGACATCGCCGACCAGACAGGCAGGAGAGGTGGTGAGCCTGCTGGTCAGGCGCACCTCCTTGACGCTGTCGTCGAGGGCCTTGCCGAGCCAGGTGAGTACCTCGGCGAAGTCCTTGTCCTGCTGTTCGCGCAGCGCCTCGGAGGCTTTCTTCTCCTCCTCGGACTCCAGATCGACCTCGCCCTTGGCGACCGACATGAACGGCTTGCCGTCGAAGTCGGTCACCGAACCGACCCACATCTCGTCGACCGGGTCGGTGAGGATCAGCACCTCACGGCCCTTGGCCTTGAAAGCCTCCATGTGCGGAGAGCTCTCGACCTGCTGACGGCTCTCGCCGGTCATGTAGTAGATCGCGTCCTGGCCGTCCTGCATCCGCTCGACGTACTGCGCCAGCGTGGTGAGCTCGGCGTCGGAGTTCGTCGAGGCGAACGACGACACCCGCAGCAGGGTCTCGCGGTTGTCGAAGTCCGAGAGCAGGCCCTCCTTGAGGACACGGCCGAACTCCTTCCAGAAGGTCTGGTACTTCGCCTGGTCTTCGGCTCCCTGCAAGTCCTTGACGGTCGAAAGGATCTTCTTCACCAGGCGCTTGCGGATCATCTGGATCTGCCGGTCCTGCTGCAGGATCTCGCGAGAAACGTTGAGCGAAAGGTCCTGGGCGTCTACCACACCCTTGACGAAGCGCAGGTACTCCGGCATCAGCTCTTCGCAGTTGTCCATGATGAACACCCGCTTCACGTAGAGCTGCACGCCGCGCTTGTGCTCGCGGGTGAACAGGTCGAACGGTGCGTGCGACGGAACGAACAGCAGCGCTTGGTATTCGAACGTGCCCTCGGCCTTCATCGGGATGATCTCGAGCGGATCGTCCCAACCGTGGCTGACGTGCTTGTAGAACTCCTTGTACTCCTCGTCGCTGACCTCGCTCTTCGGGCGGGTCCACAGCGCCTTCATGGAGTTGAGGGTCTGGTCCTCGACGATGGTCTTCTCGGTCTTGTCCTCACCCTCGCCCTCGGTGACGGTCCGCTCGACCTGCATGCGGATCGGCCAGGCAATGAAGTCGGAGTACTTCTTGACGATCTCGCGGAGCTTCCACTCCTGGGTGTAGTCGAAGAGGTGGTCGTCCTCGTCGGCGGGCTTGAGGTGCAGCGTGACCGCGGTACCCTGCGGCGCCTCGTCCAGCGTCTCGATCGTGTAGGTGGACTGGCCGGTGGACTCCCAGCGGGTGCCCTCGGTCTCGCCTGCCTTGCGAGTGGTCAGCGTGACCTTGTCGGCGACCATGAAGGTCGAGTAGAAACCGATACCGAACTGGCCGATGAGCTCTGCCGGGTCGCCGGTGGCGGCCGCGGCGCTCTTGGCCTCGTTCAGCTTCTTGCGCAACTCCGCGGTGCCCGACTTGGCCAACGTGCCGATCAGATCGACAACCTCGGCGCGCGACATGCCGATGCCGTTGTCCCGCACGGTCAGGATCCGCGCGTCTGTGTCGACCTCCAGCTCGATGTGCAGATCGGAGGTGTCGACGTGCAGATCCTTGTCCCGGTAGGACTCCAGCCGCAGCTTGTCCAGGGCATCGGAAGCGTTGGAGATCAGCTCCCGTAGGAACGTGTCCTTGTTCGAATAGACCGAGTGGATCATCAGCTCGAGCAGCTGATGGGTTTCGGCCTGGAACTCGAGTTCTTCGACGTGCTCAGTCACGTCGCGATACTACGACGCCCGAAATCGGCGAGCGCAGGAACCTCGAGGTCTGCGCTGTGCGGACCGGGTTCGCGCGGGTGCATCCACTCGCGCAGCACCATGGTGGCCCGCACATCGTCCTCGTTGTATTCCAGCAGCCGGGTGCGCTGACCGAGGTCGGGTTCGCTGTCGTAGCCGACGGCGCGCCGATACCAGCTCATCGACGCCTCGCCACCCGCCTCGGGATCGCGCCATGCGAAACCCGCGACCGGTGCGATCTTCTTCAGACCCTTGCCGTTCGGGCAGATGAACTGGTCGGAGACGGCCTGGAACATGTCCACCCACTGTGGCCCGTCGACGAACGAGCGCACCTGGTCGACCGTCGGCACCCCGGGTCGCCCTGCGAACCGGCGCGCCGACTCGTAGAGCCACTTGTCTTCGGCGGTGCGCGAATAGCAGTAGGCAGCAAAGGTTTTCCCCGCCGTGGCGGCCTCGGCGCGCACCGTCATCAGCCAGGTCCAGAACTCGCCGAAGGAGCGGCCCTCGTCCTCGGTCGGCAGCGGATCCCAGGTGACGAACGGCCGATACTGCCCGTCGAGCAGCGTGCCCCACAGGTAGGCGCCGTATTCCTGGAAGCTCTCCAGGTCTACATCCACCTCGACATCGGCTCGGCGCACCCACACCTTGTCGACCTTGCGGACCAGCGGCGCGCCGGCGAGCCACGCTCGTGCGGTCACCACGGCTTCGTCGAACGGTCCGTGCTGCCAGTCCTCCGGATCGTCGCCGACCCAGGCGGCCAGATCGTCGATGGTCTGCACGCCGTGCCCGCGCAGCACCTCCGCGCGCGAACCCGGCGCCACCAGGCTCACGTCCCGATGGTCGGTCAACCAGCCCTCACAGCTGACGCCCTCGGCGCTGCCCTCGCCGGCGGCACCCCGGCTCCACCACGGGCACTGCCTGCACTCGGGCACCTTCGAGGGCACCGTCGGCGATTCGCCGCGGACCACCGCGATCCGGTCGGCGTAGCGCCGGTCGTAATCGGCGAGCAGCGGGCCGAGATCGTGCACGAGGATGCGGTCGAAGTGATACCCGATCACGCCGCCGACCAGGGCCGGGCTGGCCAGTCCGTGGCGCTGGAGCATCCGATAGAGGTGCGCGAGACGCTGCTGATCGCGCGGCTGCTGACGCAGTTTGCGATGCGGATCCGGTTGCGGATCCCAGTGATACAGATCCGAGGTGGTCGGATGGAAGTCGGCGGGCTCGGGCTGACGCGGGTCGGTCACCTTGTGGTTGACCACAATCACCGGGATGTAGCCGCCGCGGTCCAGGTCGCGCAGCAGGATCTCCGAGCCGCCGCGTCGGCCGGTGTCGGGCTCCTGCGGCAACAATCCGCCCCAAATATGGTGCGTCCCTGCGGCACACGCACGCAGCGTCGCCTCGGATCGCGCTCCCGCGCGCAGCGTCGGGTCGATCACCAGCCAACTGTCCGGAGCTGCCGCGATCAGCGCTTCTCGCACCTGCGTCCGGTGCGCCGAGGCGGCCTCGCGCCGCTGCTGAACCCCGGCATCCTCGCTCACACCGGTCAGCATCTCCGGATGAGCCGCGTTGAGATGCAGCCGATGCCGACACCCGATCAGCGCCCTGGCATCGACGAAAGCCGCCGTGGCATCGCGCGGCCGATCGTCGGCTGTGCCGTCACGATGGCCGCCCTCGTGATTGCGACCGTTGCGATCGCCGATGCCCGAATACACGTATGCAGTATGGTCCCTACCCCCGACAACTCCGCGAACCGCATGACCGACCTGCACAGAGTCCTCACCGGCACCGTGGCGAATGAGCTCGGCCCACATCTCGACCACAACGGTGCGAATCTTGTGAGCGTCCGTTCGCGATCCTCTTGTTGCCGAGTGGGCAAGGCCGGGAGGTGCCCCGGGGCGGGCGAATGTCCGACACTCGCGCAAGCGCCGCAGGCCCGCGTCTCGGCCGCTCGGAAGCCAGACCGAGGGGGCCGGGAACACGCCGTGCCGCAGGCGCGGCACATCGGACACAAGCTAGGGTAGCGACAAACGTGACATGGGGCGGACGGGCGTTCCCCGACGTCGTACTGCCATGGCAAACCAGCATGACGGAGGGCCTTCGATGGGGTTGTTCACGAAGCGCAAGCGGCGCCCGAGCCGCAAGGCCGAGGCGAAAGCCCTCAAGCACAAGGCCGGCTTGGAGGCCAAACTCGGCGCGAAGAACGATCGCAAAGCCCGTCGCGCCGAGGCCCGCACCCAGCGCAAGGTCGCCAAAGCACAGATCTCCGCACTGCAGGCCGAAGAGAAGGCCGCACTGAAGCTGGCCGCGAAGGCCGAGCGGGATCCGTTCAGCGCCGGCCAGGTTCGCAAATACCTCGGGGTGGCCCGCGTGCTGATCCCCGTCCTCGCGCCGCTGGCCTATCGCGCCGCGACATTGATTCGCGGTCAGATCGATAACCGTCGCGCCCACCAACTCGGCATCGGCATCGAACAGCTGGGCGACTTCAGCGGTCACGGCGCCAAGCTCCAGGCCCGTATCGCCAATGCCGAAGGCGCACTTGGCACGATCGGCGACAGCAAGAACGGCGACGGCAAGACCTTCGTCAAGGCCACGCAGGATCGGCTCGACAATCTGACCGCCGCCGTGCGGACCGCGGAGCAAATGCCCGCGCCGCGCCGCCGCGCTGTGCACACGTCGATCTCCACCGAGTTGTCCGGGATCGAGGCGGACGTCTTGGCGCGCCTCGGCGTGGGCTGACCTCCCACCCGCGATGCGCACCGGTCCGATCACCGGCAGCCTGCGCGGCTGCCTGGTCGGCCTCGTGCTCGGTGCGCTCGCGATAGCCGCACACGGTCCGGCCGGTGGCGGCTATCCGGATTCGGCGCAGGCGGCGCTGATGCTGCTCATCGCCGCCTCGGTCGGATGCGCCACAACTAGGTCGCCGATCGCGCGCCGACCCATCGGGTTGCTCGGTGTGCTCGCGGGCGGACAACTGGCAGGCCACTTGGTGCTGTCCGGATTGCTCGGCCACGGTCACGATTCCGGCGTCGGCACATCCATCCAGCTGCCCACGGCCGCGCTGCCCACCGGCTGGATGCTCGCCGCGCATGTCGTCGCGACGCTCGGCTGTGCGGCGCTGATCGTGTCGGCCGAGCGGCTCTATGCGATGGCGTCCGGCGCGCTCCGGACGGTGCTTACCGCGCCGCGCCGCGCCCGGAGCACCGACCAGGCCCGCTGGCCCGATCCCGGCCTGCGGCACTACCGCTTTCATCCAAACGGCGCGATCGGTCCGCGCGCGCCACCGGTGCCCGCCTGACCCGCTCGCACCATTTTCCTTCGGAGAGAAAGCCTTTCATCCCATGCGTAGTTCCCTTTTGCGTGCGTCCTGCACGACCGCGGTCGCCGCGGGCCTGGTCATAGCCACCGGCGGCACCGCGGCAGCGCACGTCACCGCCGACGCACCCGGCGCCCAACAGGGCGGATATTCGGTGGTCACCTTCAAGGTGCCGACCGAATCGGAGACCGCGAGCACCACCGCACTCACCGTGACCCTGCCCGCCCCCAAGAGCGCGCGCACCGAGCCCATGCCCGGCTGGAGCTCCAAGATCGAGCGCAACGAGAAGTCGGAGATCACCGCCGTCACCTGGACCGCCGACCCGGGCACACCCGGCGTCGGGCCCGGCCAGTTCCAGCGATTCGCCCTCTCGATCGGCCCACTGCCCGCACAGGCAATGCTGAGCTTCCCGGCCAAGCAGACCTACAGCAATGGCAAGGTCGTCAACTGGGATCAGCCGATGGGCAGCGACGGCACGGAGCCGGAGCATCCGGCCCCGAGCATCACCCTCGCGGCCGCGAAGGCCGGCGAAGACGAGCACGGGTCGACCGCCGAAGCCGCGGACCAGGAATCCGACGACGCCGATGACAGCACTGCCAGGTGGCTCGGTGGCATCGGCCTCGCGCTCGGTCTGCTCGGTGTCGCACTCGGCCTCGGCAACGTGATCCGCGGACGACGCTCATGACCACGGCGCGCCGCCTGCTCACCGCACTCTTCGCGGGTCTGCTGCTGCTCGGCGTCGGGCTGGCCGCCGCAGGCACCGCCGCCGCGCACTCGGCGGCCACCGACAGTTCGCCGGAAGACGGTTCGACTATCGACGCGAGCCCGGCACGGGTCAGCGTCACCTTCAACGAGGATCTGCAGACCAGCTTCCCGTCGCTGACCGTCGTCGGCCCGGACGGCAACCTGTGGTCGAAGGGGACACCGACCGTCGCGGGCAAGTCGGTCAGCGTCGAGGTGGGTGAGCTCGGCCCGGTCGGCGAGTACACCATCGCCTACCGGGTGACTTCCGCCGACGGCCATCCGGTGAGCGGAACCAGGAAGTTCACCCTCGGTAAGGCAGGCAACGGCGTCCCCGGGCCGAAGCCGGGCGCCAAAAGCGGCGCGGCCGACGACGGCGGCTCGAACGGTATTCCGTTGTGGGTGTTCATCGTCGGCGCGGTCCTGCTGTTCGGCGGCGGCCTGGCGTTCGCGCTGTTCGGCGGCAGGAGCCGGAAACAACCGTGAGCGGTGTGACGGCCGGCGGCCGGGACGCGCGGATGCTGCTGCTGGCCGTCCCGGCCGGCCTGCTCGGGGTGTTGCTCGCCTGGGCGCTGGACATCCCGGCGCCGATACCGACCGAGGGCGGCGTCCGGGTGATCGCGGACGGCACGGGTGCGACCGTGCTGGGGCTTGCCGCGCTCCCCCGGGTGCATCCGCGAGCGCAGCCGCCGTGGCGGCTGCTCGCCGTGCTGGCAGGCATCTGGTGCGCGGCCGAGCTCGCGGTGCTCGCCTTCGAGGCCGCCGACATCGTCGGGGTTCCGGTGACACGCCTGGGCGGCGGACAGTTCGGTACCTTCCTTGTCGAGATCAGCGGCGGACAGGTCGGCATCGCGATCCTGGTGGGCACCCTCGCGATCGCCTGCTACTGCGCGCTGGCCTTCCGCCGACCCGACGCCGCATCGACCGATCTCGTGCTCGTATTCGCGGCCGTGACGCTGGCGCTGCGGCCGATCACCGGGCACATGTCGCAGCAGCCGTTCGGTTCGGTGCTCGGCGCGGTGCACGCGCTGGCCGCGGCGGCCTGGTTCGGGATGCTGGTCGCGCTCGCGCTGGTAGTGCGCACCCGTGGCGAATGGGCGGTCACGATACCGAGGTATTCGGCAGTGGCGTTGCCGTTGATCGCGACGGTGGCGACCACCGGGGTCGTCAACGGGCTGGTGCGGATCGGCGGGCCTGCACCGTTCGTGACGACCGGCTACGGCCGCATCCTGCTCGCGAAAACCCTTGTGCTGGTTGGCTTGCTCGCGCTCGGCTGGTGGTGGCGGCGCAGCTGGGTGCGGCGCGCTGCGGACCATCGGATGACCGCTGAGGCGTCATTGCGCAGGGCCGTGCTCGAGGTCGGCGTGATGGCGCTGGCGTTCGGGCTGGCCGCGACACTGGCCGTGACAGCGTGACCAGGTAGGCCCAGCACGCCGCAGTTACAGTGACTTCATGACCGAAGTGAAAATCGTCGAGGACTGCACGGCGTCGGCCGAAACCGCTTTCGCCTATGTCAACGACTACCGCAATCTGCCGCGGTTCATCTCCGAGATCCACGAATTCACCCCGGTCACCGACCAGGTCGAGGGCGTCGGCGCGACCTTCGACGGCGTCATCAAGCTCGGACCCGCCACGCTGCATTCGCGCATCCAGGTCGTGCGCTGGGAAGAGCACGCCGCGATCGCGGTGAAGTCGATCAAGGGTTTCGAGATCGAATCCACTTTTCTGTTCCACGACAAGGGCGAGGCGACATGCACCGTCGATGCGATCGTGGAGTACCGCGTCCCCGGCGGTCTCGCCGGACGCGTCCTCGGTAAGACCATCGAGCCGTTCGTGAAGCTCGCTGTCAAGCACTCCACGCACAACCTGACCACTCAGATCGCCGAATTCCACGCGAGCAGGCAAAGCTGAGTTCCGATATGCCCTGCACCCGGCCCATCGGGTCGGGTGCCCAACTTGTCCGGCCTGCTCACCACCGAGGATGCTGAGTCCATGGCTGAACGCACCACCCCGACCTTCCCGCAGCGGATCGGTTACGCCTGCGGTCGAACGCTGCCCGCGTCGATGTCGGAGTGGGTGCGCGATGATCTGACCGGGCAGGGGGCCGCGCGTCGCTATCTGATGCGGTTTCTGCTCCCGGTGATTCCGGTGCTCATGCTGTTTCTGTTGGTACCCGGCCCGAAGTGGATGGGCTTGGCCATGATGGCGCTGTTGTATCTGCCGCTGATCTACTTCACGATCGCGCTGATGTATGTCTACCGGCGCAGCCGCCTGATCAAACACGGCCTCGATCCGAGTCTCGCCGACTCCGATGCCCGCCGCCGTGGCGAGGCCGAACGACAGGCCTACGAACGCAGACACGGGCGCGCCTGAAGTTTGCCGAGTTGCCACGGAAAAACTGGCGGTGACTTATACCACAGGCATAGCCTGGACCTATGAAGACTCCCACGATACGGCAGCGGATCGCCTACGATCTGGGCCGCGAGCTCCCCGAGGAGCTGCACGAGTGGGTTATCCGCGACCTCGTCGGCCACGGGGCCATGGAACGCTATCTCGTCCGGTTTCTGGGACCGATCATCCCGTTCTTCGCCCTGGTGTTGCTGTTCCCCGGCCCGATGCCACTGAAGATCGGCCTCATCGTGATGATGATCGTTCCGCTGGTCATATTCACGGTCGCCCTCGGCTATGTGTGGCGGCGCTTCCGGCTGGTCCAGCACGGTTTGGATCCGGAACTCGTAGATCACGGGAAGATCTCCGAGCATGATCGGGATCTCTACGAGCTGCGGCACGGCCACCGGTAACAATCGAGCTACCCAGCCACCACGCGCGAGTCTTACGAGCGCAGTTCGCGGCCCGGCTTGCGTCCGAGTGGCCGAAGCGCATGCGCCGCAGGCGCGAGTCTCGGCCGCTCGGACGCAAGCCTGAGGGGGCCGCGAACACGCAGCGCCGCAGGCGCTGCAAAAATAACGCAGTGACCGAATCGCAGAACGCTGTTGCCACCGCCGATCTCGCCGATGAAATCGGCCCCGAGATTCGCAGCTGCGACACGCAGTTCATTCAGTTCGGTGGCCACGCGACATTCTCCGGGCGGATCACCACGATCCGCTGTTTCCAGGACAATCTGCTGGTCAAGCAAACGCTGAGCGAACCGGGCAATGGCGGCGTACTGGTCGTCGACGGCGGCGCTAGTGTGCACACCGCGCTGGTCGGCGACATCATCGCCGGCCGCGGCGTTGCCAACGGCTGGGCCGGTGTCATCGTCAACGGCGCAGTGCGCGATTCAGCGATTCTGCGCACGCTGGAGATCGGCATCAAGGCCATCGGCACCAACCCGCGCAAGAGCACCCAGACCGGCAGCGGCGATCGGGACGTCCCGGTCGAGTTCGGCGGCATCACCTTCACCCCGGGCGACATGCTCTACAGCGACCACGACGGCGTCGTGGTCCGCGCGGAGGACTGACCGGCCGGGGAACCGGTCACTCGCCTGCCACGCGAGCTCTGTGACCGGCGATGGTGACCACGTCGCCGGGGTGCAGTTGGCGGCCACGACGCAGCTCGACCTCGTCGTTCACCCGGACCAGACCGGAGGCGATGACCGTCTTGGCCTCCGAGCCGGACTCGATCAGGTTGGCCAGCTTCAGGAACTGGCCGAGTCGAATGACGTCGTCATCGATCGGCACATCGACTGGATCGGACATGGGTACATCCTTACCCTTCGCCCGGAAACAACGAAACGCCAACCCCCATCGTGACGACTGACACGCACGTATGACGCGCCCATAACCGACATGCCCGGGCGATCTTGGAGCATCGATGCCGTGACACCGTACACACTGGTTCGGTGACCTCCACGCACGCCGAGCACCAGATCGAAATCGAACCACCCGCGGGCAGACCGACCCCACCCGTGCCGCATCGCGGACACGGCCGGCTCAGGGAGGTCCCGCACATCGCGGGAATGATCCTCGGTGTCTTCGCCGTGCTGTGTTTCCTGTGGAGCCTGTCGCCCGCGCTGCGCTATCTGACGCATATACCGCGCCGCTACATCGACGCCTATTACTTCGACGCTCCCGACACGAACCTCATGTGGGCGCTCGTCATCGGCCTGCTCGCGGGCGCGCTGGCCAGTCGCAAGCGCATCGCCTGGTGGTTGCTCGTCGGCTATCTCACGCTGTACACGCTGTCCAACGTGGTCGATTTCATCAATGACGGCGAGATCGACGCGCTGGTGGCGATGGTGCTGCACGTGCTCGCGATCGGTGTGCTCATCGGCGCCTGGCGCGAGTTCTACACCAAGGTGCGCCGCGGAGCGGGACTGAAGGCGCTCGGGGTGCTGCTCGGTGGTCTTGTGATCGGCTGCCTGCTCGGCTGGGGTCTGGTGGAGCTGTTCCCCGGTTCGCTGCCCCAGGGCGGGCAGCGGCCCGCGTGGGCGGTCTATCGCGTCACCGCCGCGGTGCTTGTCGACAACGAACATTTCGACGGCCACCCGCGCGCGTTCGTCAACTTCCTGCTCGGTCTGTTCGGCGCGATCGCGCTACTGGCCGCGGTGATCATCCTGCTGCGCTCGCAGCGCGCGGCGAACGCGATGACCGGCACCGATGAATCCGCGATCCGCGGACTACTGGAGCATTCCGGCGTCGAGGATTCCCTCGGCTACTTCGCGACCCGCCGCGACAAGGCGGTGGTCTTCGCGCCCAGCGGCAAGGCCGCGGTCACCTATCGGGTGGAGCTCGGTGTCTGTCTTGCCAGCGGCGACCCGATCGGTGTCAAGGAGGCATGGCCGCAGGCGATCGATGCCTGGCTGCAACTCGCCGATCAATTCGGTTGGGCCCCAGCGGTCATGGGTGCCAGCGAATTCGGCGCGACGGCGTACCGGAGGGCCGGGCTTTCCGCGCTGCGTCTCGGTGATGAAGCCATCCTCGACACCAGAACTTTCTCGCTGGCGGGCCCCGAGATGAAACAGGTCCGTCAGGCCGCGAATCGCCTGCGCAAGCACGGAATACATGTGCGGATTCGCCGGCAGCGTGAGATTGCGCCCGAGGAGATGAAGCAGGTGATCGCCCGCGCGGACGCGTGGCGCGACACCGAGACCGAACGCGGCTTCTCCATGGCGCTCGGCAGGCTCGGCGACCGGCTCGACGGCGACTGTCTGCTGGTCGAGGCGGTCAACGGTCAGGATCGCGTACTCGGCATGCTGTCGCTGGTCCCGTGGGGGCGCTCCGGTGCCTCCCTGGAGCTGATGCGCCGCGACCCCCAAGGCCCCAACGGCGTGATGGAGCTGATGATCTCCCAGCTGGCGCTGACCTCCGAACAGCACGCCATTACCAAGGTCTCGCTCAACTTCGCGGTCTTCCGTTCGGTCTTCGAGGAAGGCGGGCGCATCGGCGCAGGGCCGATCCTGCGGCTGTGGCGCGGTGTGCTGCTGTTCTTTTCGCGATGGTGGCAGCTGGAGGCGCTGTACCGGTCGAATGTCAAGTACCAGCCGAACTGGGTGCCCCGGTTCTTCCTGTTCGAGGAGCGCAGGCAGCTGCCGCGCGTGGCAGTGGCCAGCGCACTGGCCGAGGGCTTCCTACCGCGGTTCGGCAAGGAACCCGAGACCGTGACGCACACCGGCGTCTTTAGCGCGGTGCCACCGACATTGACCGGACTGCATCCCGACGGCAGCCCGCCGGCCCTGGCCGACATCGAGACCGCGGAACCAGGCTATCGCCGTCCGGAGCAGGTGCGGGTGCGGATGGACAAGCTGGCCCGGCTCACCGACGCCGGGGTGGACGCCTATCCGGTCGCCTATCCGCCCACCCACACCGTCGCCGCCGCCCGCCGGTCGCCGCGCGGCACCACCGTGCGAGTGTGCGGCAGGCTGCTGCGCATCCGCGATTACGGCGGTGTGATCTTCGCGGTGGTGCGCGACTGGACCGACGACATCCAGCTGGTCATCGATCGCGATCGCGTCGGCGCCGAACACAGCGCCGAATTCACCGAGTTCTTCGACCTCGGCGATCTGATCGAGATCAGCGGACAGATCGGGCGCAGCCGTCGCGGTGAGCTCTCGCTGCTCGCCGCGGACTGGCGGATGATCGGCAAATGCCTGCATCCGTTGCCGGACAAGTGGAAAGGGCTCGCCGATCCCGAGGCGAAGGTGCGTCAGCGCTACGTCGACATGGCGATCAACCCGGAGGCCCGCGAGGTGCTCGCCAAGCGCAGCGCGGTGGTCCGATCACTGCGGGATTCGTTGCACGGCTGGGGTTATCTCGAGGTGGAGACCCCGATCCTGCAGCAGGTGCACGGCGGTGCGAACGCCACGCCGTTCATGACCCACATCAACGCCTACGACCTGGATCTCTACCTGCGGATCGCGCCCGAGCTCTATCTCAAGCGACTGTGCGTCGGCGGTATGGAGAAGGTGTTCGAGCTGGGCCGCACCTTCCGCAATGAGGGCGTCGACTTCAGCCACAATCCCGAGTTCACCATTCTCGAGGCCTACGAGGCACACAGCGACTACGAGCGGATGATGCACGTCTGCCGTCAGCTCATCCAGAACGCCGCCGTGGCGGCCAATGGCGCGGCGGTGGCGCTGCGGCCCAACCCGGACGGCTCATTCGAGCAGGTGGACATCTCCGGTGACTGGGCGGTGAAGACCGTGCACGGCGCGGTGTCCGACGCGCTGGGCACCGAGATCACCCCGGAGACGGACTTGGCGGAGCTGAGGGAGCTGTGCGATAAGGCGCATGTGCCCTACCAGCACGGCTGGGACACCGGGCAGGTGGTGCTGGAGATGTACGAGCACCTGGTGGAATCCCATACCGAGGAGCCGACCTTCTACATCAACTTCCCCACCTCGGTGTCGCCGTTGACCAGGGCGCACCGCAGCATTCCCGGGGTGACAGAGCGCTGGGACCTGGTCGCCTGGGGCGTCGAACTCGGTACTGCCTACAGCGAACTCACCGATCCGGTCGAGCAGCGCCGCAGGCTCACCGAGCAATCGATGCTCGCGGCCAACGGCGATCCGGAGGCGATGGAACTCGACGAGGAATTCCTGCAGGCGCTCGAGCACGCGATGCCGCCGACCGGCGGACTCGGGATGGGTGTGGATCGGATCGTCATGCTGATCACCGGTCGCAGCATCCGTGAAACCTTGCCCTTCCCGCTGGTGAAGCCGCGCTGAGCTTCACACGCGCCCGATTTGCCCGCTAATCTTGGACATTCGGCCCCGGGAGGAGGCCGATACCGACAGAGATGGGGATGCATATGTACCTCGACCTGCTGACCAACGCGAGTCTGCTGGACCATACGGTGTGGGCGAGCCCCGACACCTGGGCCGCGGGCGACACGTGGACCCAGGCGCTGGATTACGCGGCCAAGAAAAAGAAGAAGAGCTACGGCGGACTGATCTTCGGTGGCATCTGCTGCCTGCTCGTCGTCGCGCTGATCATCGGTGGCATCTACCTTCTCAAGAACCGCAAGAATCAGAACTGACCGCACCGACCGGTAGTCGGTACCCAGACGACAGGGCCCGGGTCGCTCGCCGCGACCCGGGCCCTTCGTGGCTGTACGGTTCGGGCGTGCAGTGCGCGGCAAGGCGGCCCCGTAAGCCGCCGCCGGGATCGCCCGGCCTCCGCCGAGCGCAGCCGATGCGGCAGAGTGGGCTGTGTGCAGTTGATTCTCGTCCGTCACGCCCAACCGCTTCGGGTCATGAACGCCGACGGCCCGGCTGATCCCGAACTAGCCGCCGTCGGACTCGAGCAGGCCGAGCGGGTGCCCGCGGCGCTGAGCCACCATCGGATCAGCCGCGTAGTGAGCAGCCCGCAGCGGCGCGCCCGCGACACGGCCGCGCCGACCGCCGCAAAGCTGGGTCTCGATGTCGAAATCATGGACGACCTCGCGGAATACGATCGCGACCTGCCCGCCTACATTCCGATCGAGGACGCCAAGATCGAGTTCCGGGCCGCCTACGAACGCATCAAGGCCGGTCAGCTGCCCGAGCAGGTCGACGCCGACGCCTTCCGCACCCGGGTGCGCGACGCCGTCCTCGAGATCGCCTCGGCCACCGATCCCGCCGACACGGTCGCGGTCTTCGCGCACGGCGGCGTGATCAATGTGATCCTGCAGGAAGTGCTCGACTTGGCGCGGCCGCTGACCTTTCCGATCGACTACTGCTCGATCACCCGAATCCTGTATTCGCGCACCGGCCGCCGCACCGCGGCGACCGTCAACGAGAACGGTCATGTCTGGGATCTGTTGCCGCGCAACATCGCTGCGCGGGACTGAGCATTCGGCCTTCGTCTCACCGGCACTCACAGGCGATTGCCAGTGCGATCGCACCAGCATCCCAGCGTCGGAACCTTCTATGGAACCGGTCAGCCGCCGCACCGCGACTCACGGTCCGAGAGAAAGGAATTCCGTGTTGCTCACCAAGACACCGATCTCGTTCAGGCGTCGGCTCGCCCGAGTGGCGGTGGCCGGCGCGCTGGTCACCGTTCCACTCGCCACGCTGGCGATCACTGCGTCCGCCGAGACTCAAGATCCCGCCGGCACCGCGCAGGTCCAGGCGGTATCGGGCGAAGCCGTCCAGGAAGGAACGGAAATCAACGGCCCGCGCGGCGGTCACGGCTTCCCTGATCGGCCGGGTCCGGATGGGCCGCGGGCAGAGTTCCGTGAACGCGGCGACCATCCCGGCCCTGGCAACGGGCCGCATCGGTTCAATCGGGTACTGCCGCCGACCGGTTCGGCAGGTAGCAGCTAGCAATCGGCACACTGAAGGCCACCTCCCGCGCGGGAGGTGGCCTTCAGTGTTTCTTGCTCGAGATCAGGCCATGCCCGCGATCCAGTTGTGCATCCAGGAGACGGCGGTCTGGCCGCCACCCACCGAGTAGCTGCCGTAGAGCGTGTGGGCCTGCGACTTGTAGAACTCCTCGAGCTCCTTGGCCCGCTGCTGGTTGGCGGAGTCGGTGAGCTGCGACTGCAACAGCGGCACACCGCCACGCGCCATCAGGTCGTTCATGATCGCGCCCGCTTCGAGCTGGTAGCGCCAGATGTTGGCCGGATTCGCGTCGGAGGTCTGGGCCAGCCAACCCGCGAATCGGGTCACGAAGTCGTCGGACGCGGTGGCGCAGTAGAGATCATCGGTCGCGCAGATGGTCCTGGTGCGGTCGCTGACCCAGCCGAAGCCGCCGACGCGCGGCCCGCCCGCGCCCGCACCCGCGGCGGGCGGGCCGACCTGAACATCGGTGGGCGAGCGACGCGGGTCGGAGATCAGGCCGACGCCCGCGATCCGGTCCGGCGACACAACGCCGAGGCCCGTGCCGATTTCGGCCGCGAGATCACCGGCCGCGTCCGCACCCTGGCTGTATCCGACGAGGGCGATCTTGGTGCCTGCGCAACGCTGTCCCATCGCGCCGACGAGTCCGCGAGCCTTGTCGGTCGCTTCCTTCTTCGAGGCACCGTAGACATCGCCTTCCCACGGGAACGCGGTCGCGGCGTAGGTCACGTAGTCGACGTCGGTGGAACGGGGTAGCCCATTGGTGACACCGGACAGCATGCCGGGCTGTGGTTTCTTGTCGTGACCGGTCTCCCAGGTGCCGGGTATGGCAACGACATACAGACTTGGGCACCCCGGATCAGCCGTTACAGAACCGCTACCGAAGACCAAACCAGACGCCATCGCTGCGCACACACCGAGACCCGCGGCAACTTTCTTCAACTGCATACTGCTCCAGTTCAACCTTTGCTCCCGCGGGAGCAAAATCCCGACAAGTTGTCACTACCTATGCTGACCTCGGCGGATGTCGTTCCAGTGCACGTCGGGTGAACGAAAATCACCCGCCAGCATGACGTACGCTACGCAATCCACATCCCAAGATTCGAGGCACACCGAAGATCACAATACGGCCACGGCCTCGTCAACGCCATTCGAACCAGCAGGCGTGTCCGATTCCGCCCCATCAAATTGGCACTGCCGGACGCAGTCCGTCGACAGCCGCGCCGGGCCGAGCGAAGGCGAGGCAGCCGCCGCGCCGGGCCGAGCGAAGGCGAGGCAGCCGCCGCGCCGGGCCGAGCGAAGGCGAGGCAGCCGCATATCGCCGCCGCCTGGTTCGCCTGCGCCACATGGACAGTCACCGCGACGGCAGTAGCAAATGTCGAGCACACGGCACCGGACGACAAAGGCGCCTGTGGATTTCGCAATCCACAGGCGCCTTCCGCTCCGGTAAGAGACGGGTCTATCTACTCAGCGCTGCGCGACCATCGTGGGGGTGATGGGCGCGGGCAACGCGGTTTCGCCTTCCAGGAACTTGTCGACGGCGGCCGCGGCGGCGCGGCCTTCGGCGATCGCCCAGACGATCAGGGACTGGCCGCGGCCCATATCACCCGCGACGAAGACGCCGGGGACGTTGGTCGCCCAGTTCTTGTCACGCTGGACATTGCCACGCTGGTCGTAGCCGACGCCGAGACCTTCTAGCAGGCCCGGCTTTTCGGGACCGGTGAAGCCCATGGCCAGCAGGACCAGGTCGGCCTGGAGGGTGAAGTCGGTGCCGTCGACCTTCTCGAAGCGGCCGTTGACCATCTTGACCTCATGGGCCTCCAGGCCGGTGACCTTGCCGTCGGCGCCGACAAAACGCTCGGTGTTCACCGAGAACACCCGCTCGCCGCCCTCTTCGTGCGCCGAGGAAACCCGGTACATCAGCGGGTAGGTCGGCCACGGAGTGGACGAGGCACGCTCCTCCGGTGGGCGCGGCATGATCTCGAACTGGTGGATGCTCTCGGCGCCCTGCCGGTGCGAAGTGCCCAGGCAGTCGGCGCCGGTGTCACCGCCACCGATGATGATGACCTTCTTGCCCTTGGCGTGGATCGGGGGCAGGCCGTCGGCGTCGGTGACGTCGTCACCGAGCTGCACCCGGTTGGCCCACGGCAGGAATTCCATCGCCTGATGGATGCCGTTCAGGTCGCGACCCGGAATCGGCAAGTCACGCGCGAGCGTCGCGCCACCGGCGAGCACCACCGAGTCGAACCGCTCACGCAGCTGCTCGGCGGTGATGTCGACACCGACGTTCACGCCGGCCTTGAAGATGGTGCCCTCGGCCTCCATCTGCGCGATCCGGCGGTCGATGAAGCGCTTCTCCATCTTGAATTCCGGGATGCCGTAGCGCAGCAGACCGCCGATGCGGTCGGCGCGCTCGAACACGGTCACGGTGTGGCCCGCGCGGGTCAGCTGCTGCGCGGCGGCCAGACCGGCCGGACCGGAACCGACGACGGCGACCTTCTTGCCGGTGATGCGGGTCGGGTAGACCGGGGTCACCCAGCCCTCGTCGAAGGCGTTCTCGATGAGATCGATCTCGACCTGCTTGATCGTCACCGGGTCCTGGTTGATGCCGAGGACACAGGACGCCTCGCACGGCGCAGGGCACAACCGCCCGGTGAACTCCGGGAAGTTATTGGTCGCGTGCAGCCGGTCGATGCCCTCACGCCACTGGCCCCTGTAGACCAGGTCGTTCCACTCCGGGATCAGGTTGCCCAGCGGACAGCCGTTGTGACAGAACGGAATACCGCAATCCATGCACCGGCTGGCCTGACGCTGAAGGGTCTCCTTCGGGTACCCCTGCTCGTAGACCTCTTTCCAGTCCATCAGACGCAGCGGAACCGGACGACGCGTCGGCAGCTCCCGCTTGGTGTGCTTCAGAAATCCTTGCGGGTCAGCCACGTGCTGCCTCCATAATCGCTTCGTCGACGTCGGTGCCGTTCTTCTCGGCCTCGGAAATCGCGAGCAGAACCTTCTTGTACTCCCGCGGCATGACCTTCACGAAGTGGTTCACCTGCTGCGACCAATCGCTCAGAATGCGGTCGGCGACAGCGGAACCCGTCTGATCACGGTGCTGTGTGATGATGTCGCGCAGCCAGGTG
Source organism: Nocardia sp. NBC_00403 (assembly GCF_036046055.1). Lineage (NCBI taxonomy): Bacteria > Bacillati > Actinomycetota > Actinomycetes > Mycobacteriales > Nocardiaceae > Nocardia > Nocardia sp. NBC_00403. The sequence goes on along the minus strand of NZ_CP107939.1, from coordinate 1,230,087 downwards.
AAATCGTCACCTGACAGTTGCTCGACGGCGTCGGCCTGCTCGGGGTTGAGCCTGGCCTCGAAGGTGCCGTTCGGGTTGTAGACGAACGCGACACCGCCGGACATACCTGCGCCGAAGTTGCGGCCGGTCTCACCGAGGATGACGACCCGACCACCGGTCATGTACTCGCAGCCGTGATCGCCCACACCCTCGACCACCGTGGTGGCGCCCGAGTTGCGCACGGCGAACCGCTCGCCGACGACGCCACGGATGAACGCCCGACCGCTGGTCGCGCCGAACAGGATCACGTTGCCCGCGATGATGTTCTCTTCCGCGACGAACTCGGCCGGTGCGTTCGGGGATGGGCGGACCACCAGGTGGCCGCCGGAAAGTCCCTTGCCGACATAGTCGTTCGCGTCACCGAGCACCCGCAGCGTGATGCCGGCGGGGACGAAGGCGCCGAAGCTGTTACCCGCGGAGCCGGTGAAGGTGATGTCGATGGTGTCGTCGGGCAGGCCCGCGCCACCGTAGAGCTTGGTCACCTCGTGGCCGAGCATGGTGCCGACGGTGCGGTTCACGTTCGAGATCTTGGTTTCGAACTTCACCGCCTGACCACGCTCGAGCGCATCGCGGCTCTGCGTGATGAGCTGCTGGTCCAGCGCCTTGTCCAGACCGTGGTCCTGCGTCTTGGTGCAGCGACGGTCCTGGCGCATGAACGCCGTCTCGACGTCGTCGAGGATCGGCGACAGGTCCAGCTTGCTGGCCTTGAAGTGCTGCTTGGCCTTGGTGGTGTCGAGCATGTCGACCCGGCCGATGGCCTCGTCGAGCGTGCGGAAGCCCAACTGCGCCAGCAGTTCCCGAACCTCTTCGGCGATGAACAGCATGAAGTTCTCGACGAACTCCGGCTTGCCGGTGAAGCGCTCGCGCAGCACCGGGTTCTGCGTCGCGACACCCACAGGGCAGGTGTCGAGGTGGCAGACCCGCATCATGATGCAGCCCGAGACCACCAAAGGCGCAGTGGCGAAACCGAATTCCTCGGCGCCGAGCAGCGCGGCGATCATCACGTCGCGACCGGTCTTCATCTGGCCGTCGACCTGCACGACGATGCGGTCGCGAAGTCCGTTGAGCAGCAACGTCTGCTGGGTCTCGGCCAGGCCGAGCTCCCACGGACCACCCGCGTGCTTGAGCGAGGTCAGCGGCGAGGCGCCGGTGCCGCCGTCGTGGCCGGAGATCAGCACTACGTCGGCGTGTGCCTTCGACACACCGGCCGCAACCGTGCCGACGCCAGGCTCCGCAACAAGTTTCACGTGAATCCGCGCCTGCGGGTTCGCGTTCTTCAGGTCGTGGATCAGCTGTGCCAAGTCCTCGATCGAGTAGATGTCGTGGTGCGGCGGCGGCGAGATCAGGCCGACGCCGGGTGTCGAGTGCCGTACCTCGGCGACCCACGGGTACACCTTGTGCGCCGGAAGCTGGCCGCCCTCACCGGGCTTCGCGCCCTGCGCCATCTTGATCTGGATATCGGTGCAGTTGGTCAGATAGTGCGCGGTCACGCCGAAGCGGCCCGACGCCACCTGCTTGATCGCACTGCGCCGCCAGTCGCCGTTCTCCTCCGGCTCGAAGCGGGACGGGCTTTCGCCGCCCTCACCCGAGTTCGATCGTCCGCCGAGGCGGTTCATCGCGATCGCCAGGGTCTCGTGCGCCTCCGAGGAGATCGAGCCGTAGCTCATCGCGCCGGTGGAGAACCGCTTGACGATCTCGCTGGCAGGCTCGACCTCGTCGATCGAGATCGCGGCCCGGTTGGTGGTGTTGAACTTGAACAGGCCGCGCAGCGAGGCGAGCTGCTCGGACTGGTCGTCGACCAGCTTGGTGTACTGCTTGAAGATCGAGTACTGACCGGTGCGGGTCGCGTGCTGCAGCTTGAACACGGTGTCCGGGTTGAACAGGTGGTATTCGCCCTCGCGCCGCCACTGGTATTCACCGCCCACTTCGAGCTCGCGGTGCGCGCGCTCGTTGCGGTTCTCCAGGAACGCGACGGTGTGGCGGGCGGCCACATCGGTGGCGATCTCGTCGAGCCCGATGCCGTCGAGATGCGAACGCAGACCGGTGAAGTACTCGTCCACCAAGTCCTGCGACAGGCCGATGACCTGGAACAGCTGCGCGCCGGTGTAGGAGGCCAGGGTGGAGATGCCCATCTTGGACATCACCTTCAGCACACCCTTGCTTGCGGCCTTGTTGTAGTTCACAACCGCCTTGCGGTAGTCGGCGGCCAGATCACCGGTGCTGCCGGGGACCTGGAGTCCGCCGCGCTCGAGCATGTCCTCGATGGTCTCGAAGGCCATGTACGGGTTGATCGCGCCCGCACCGAAGCCGACGAGCATGGCCATGTGGTGCACCTCGCGGGCGTCACCGGCCTCGACTACGAGACCGACCATGGTGCGGGTGCGCTCGCGGACCAGGTGGTGGTGCACCGACGAGGTCAGCAGCAGCGACGGAATCGGCGCCAGCTTCTCGTTGGACTCACGGTCGGACAGCACGATGATCCGCGCGCCGCCGTCGATGGCGGCCGACACCTGGGTGTTGATCGCCTCGAGCGCCTTGCGCAGGCCTTTGCCGCCCTGCTTGACCTGGTACAGACCGCGCACGACCACCGAACGCAGCTCGGGCTGCGAACCGTCGTCATTGATGTGCACGAGCTTGGCCAGCTCGTCGTTGTCCAGGATCGGCGATGCCACGGTGATCTGGTGGCAAGACTCAGGTCCCGGATTCAGCAGGTCGGCTTCCGGACCGATGGCCCGGCGCAGGCTGGTGACGACTTCCTCGCGGATCGCGTCCAGCGGCGGGTTGGTGACCTGCGCGAACAGCTGCGAGAAGTAGTCGAACAGCAGTCGCGGCCGCGACGAGAGCACCGCGATCGGGGTGTCGGTGCCCATCGAGCCGAGCGCTTCGAGACCGGTCTTCGCCATCGGCGAGATCAGCAGGTTGAGCTCTTCGTTGGTGTATCCGAAGATCTGCTGCCGGATCAGCACGCGGTCGTGCGACATGTGCACGTGCGGGCGGTCGGGCAGGTCGGCAAGCTTGGTCACGCCCGCGTCGAGCCACTGCTGGTAAGGGTGCTCGACGGCCAACTGCGACTTGAGCTCCTCGTCGCCGACGATGCGGCCCTGCGAGGTGTCGACAAGGAACATGCGGCCGGGCTGCAGCCGGACCTTCTTGACCACCTTCGCCGGATCGATGTCGAGGACACCGACCTCGGAGGCCATCACGACAAGGCCGTCATCGGTGACCCAGATGCGGCTGGGACGCAGACCGTTGCGGTCGAGCACGGCGCCGACCACGGTGCCGTCGGAGAAGCACACCGATGCGGGGCCGTCCCACGGCTCCATCAGCATCGAGTGGTAGCGGTAGAAGGCCCGGCGCTGCGGGTCCATGGTCTCGTTGCGTTCCCAGGCTTCGGGAATCATCATCAAGACCGCGTGGGGCAGGCTGCGGCCGCCGAGGTGCAGCAGTTCCAGCACCTCGTCGAAGCGGGCCGTATCGCTTGCCCCGGGCGTACAGACCGGGAAGATCTTCTCGAGCCGGTTGTTGCCCGCCTCGTTGGTGCCGAACACCTCGGAGCGCAGCAGCGCCTCGCGGGCCCGCATCCAGTTCTCGTTACCGGTGACGGTGTTGATCTCACCGTTGTGCGCGACCCGGCGGAACGGGTGCGCCAGCGGCCACGACGGGAAGGTGTTGGTGGAGAACCTGGAGTGCACGATGCCGAGGGCGGACTCCATCCGGTCGTCCTGCAGGTCCAGGTAGAAGGCACGCAGCTGCGGCGTGGTGAACATGCCCTTGTAGACGAAGGTCTGCCCGGACAGGCTCGGGAAGTACACCGACTCCTTGCCGACCGCGCCTTCGCCTGCACCCGCCTTGCCGAGCTCGTGCTCCACCCGCTTGCGCACGACGTAAGCGCGGCGCTCGAGATCCATGCCCGACAACTGCTCGGCCGCACCCTTCGGAGAGCCGATGAAGATCTGCCGGAAGGTGGGCATGGCGTCGCGGGCCAGGGCGCCGAGAGTGGACTCGTCGGTGGGCACATCGCGCCAGCCGAGGACCGCGAGGCCCTCGGACTCGACGATCCGCTCCAGGCCGTAGGCGGCCTTGGTCGCCTCCCGGCGGGCCTGCGGCAGGAAGGCGATACCGGTGGCGTAGGAGCCCTCCGGCGGCAACTCGAAATCGACCACGGCGCGGAAGAACCGGTCCGGAATCTGGATCAGGATGCCTGCACCGTCACCACTATTGGGTTCGGCGCCTGCGGCACCACGGTGCTCCAGGTTCAACAGAGCCGTAATAGCCTTGTCGACGATGTCGCGGCTGCGGCGGCCGTACATGTCGACGACGAATGCGACACCACAGGCGTCGTGTTCGTTCGCCGGGTCATAGAGCCCGATGGGTCCAGGGGACCTGTGGCCAGGAAGTTGCGTCATGCCTCTGCCTTCAAGAAAGTCGGCCTCGATGAGGTTGGCCTGCGTGAAAAACGGCCTTTCGTCGAATGCCTCCGTCAAGACTGCGCCCGTACGTTCCGGATCCAGCCGCGCTGATGGTCCGGCGTGCAGTCACGTCTCCAGTTGTCCACCCGCTGGTGTTACGTAGTGGGTGCTCGGCGGTAACGGAACGCTTACGAGTTCCTTACCTCCGTGCGGGTGCTCGCCCACTAGGCTGAGCACCGGCGTGAGGTGCCCGAGCGGGCAATCGTGGCCGAACATTCTGTGTTCGACGTAAGAGCAAACGATAAGTCAGGTCCAGGGCCCAACCAACCAAGGTTGCACTAATAACCAGGTCTAGCTGGGCTTCTTCATTGGGGTCCTCCACGTGTGCGCGTTGTCCAGTGTAAAGCAGCGAACCTGGCGGGATCGATCCCCTGGCACCGAGTGCCAGCCAACGACACCCGGCGGGTCAGACCTGGCCGATAGCGCAGCTCGCGCCGCCAGAACCGGCCCTCACCTGCATCGAAGATGATTTCCCCTGCTCCGCAGCGGGCAAACCACCTTGTCGGCGGCTAACTCGACAAGGGACCCGGTGAGACATTTCCGACAGGGTCATGACAAGCACAGAACCCGATCCGACCGTCCGGACTCTTTTGCTTTTTGTGGTTTTCAGCACATTTCCAGCAATCATTCCGAAGTGCTTTACGCCACACAGCGACACCGAAGCATCAGCGCGGCAGCGAAACCCGTCCGCGGGCTATGGCGCGCAGAGGGTGGCGACGGCGCGAATCAGGGCGGCCTGGTGCAGCGCGTCGGCACGCCCCGAGGTCAGGACACCGAAAACGCTGGGAGCAAGCCTTTCCATGCAGTCGGGCGCGGTCAGCTCGTCGCGCTGTGCGGCCAACTGTTCGACGATGTCCACGTTGAGCCGATCGATCCGCGGGCGCACCTTCGACAGATCCGGTGGGGCCGCAGGCGCCGCCGCCGGATCGAATCGCCAGCGTGCGACCAGTCCGCGCTGGACGATCTTGCTGGCCTCGATCTGGCCGGAAAACACCTGCCTGATCCAGTTTTCGGGCAGGTCGCGCCCGGCGCCGAGGCGGGCCATATCGTCGTAGACCTGGGCCTCGCGGCCCGGATCATCGATCGACGGCGCTGTTCCGAGCTGCTGCGCTGTCGCCCACTTCGCCGCAGCGACCGCATCGGCGGTGTCGATCCGATCGACCACCAACTCGACGAGCCTGTGCAGCGACCCGGTGCGCGGCTCGACAGGCGACGCGAGAGCGCTGGCCGGAACCAGCGCGACCAGCGCCACCGACAGCAGGACCAGCAGGCCACCGCGCAGTCCCGACCTCAACGCTCGGAAACGAATCACCGTGCCAGGTTAAGCGGCTGCCCCCTTCACTCGGCCCGGCGCGACCAGCGACGGACCTCGCCAGCAGTGCCATCAGGCGACTGGCTCACCTCCGCTCGACCCAGCGCGACCAGCGACAGACGCCGCACAGCAGTCCAATCAGGCGACTGCCTTACCTCCGCTCGATTCGGCGCGACCGGCGACGAACTCCGTCCACGGCGTGCCATCAGGCGGTCGACCCGCTCGGTTCGACTGCGCCGGGAGCGTTTCCGCTCGTGGGGAGGCATCCGGCAACCGAATCTTTGTGAACCTGAACACATCCACAGGACCGTGCTCGGTGTGTCGGGCCGTGGCCTGTCACGCTGTGACAACGAATCTGTGACAGTTTCGCCAAGCTCGCCACAATGACTGGGACGTAGAGGATGTGAGATCCCATGACGGTCACCGGCATGTTCGCCTGGCTCGGCGGAGGTCTCGAGCGGACGCAGGATGCGACAGCATCCGGCACCGAACTCGATGACCGGCACGAGCACGCGAGTTACGCCGTCACCGGTGCCGTCGTGCTGCTGTTCGCGACGGTGTCCGGCACGATAACGACGCTCGCTCTCGCCGCGGCCGACACCTGGCCGTTGCTCGCCATCATTGCCGCGGCCCTCGTCGTCGCGCTGCTGGCAGGCGCGGTCGCTCGCGCGCTCGCCACCCCGCGCCCCGGTGGCACACCGGACCGGCTCGGAGTGATCGCGCGGATCGCCGTAGCGGTATTGGTCGGCGGATTGGTTGCCGAGTTGGCCGCGATCGTCGTATTCGGTGGTTCCGTCGACCGGCTCTTGGATGAGAAGTCCCAGCGCTCGGTCGCCTCGGCTCCTGCGGTGGTGGCCGCCAACGCTGAGCTGGATCGCGCCCGCGCCGACCGGACCTCGCTGGATCAGGCGATCGCCAAGGCGCAAACCGACATCGATCACGCGCTTGTCATTGCAAGGTGTGAATTCAACCCGAGCCCGGAGTGCCCCCGGACCCGTATCACCGGGGTGCCCGGCCGCGGACCCGAAGCACAGACCGCCAACGACATGCTCGCGGATGCCCGCAAGCAGCTGGCGGCGGCACAGGATCGGGTGCCCCCGCTCGACCAGCGCATCGCCGACGACCAAAAGACCGTCAGCGCAGCCGAATCCACCGCTTTCGCCGACGCCGACCGCGGCCTCGGCGCGCGCTGGCAGGCCGTGAACGAATACACCGGCCACAACGCGGGCGCGCTGCCACTTCGGGTGCTGACGATCGTGGCCTTGATTTTCCTGGCATTGCTGCCGCTGATCCTTCGGTGGTGGCGCGGCGAAACCTCCTTCGACCGTCGCCTCGCCGCCCGAACCGTGCAGGACCGCGCCGAGCGCACCGCCGACACCGAGATCGCCGTCAAACGCGCCGAGGTGCGGACCGAGGCAGCCGCCCTGCGCGCCGAACACGAACTCACCGCGGCGCGACTGGCCGTCGAGGCGGACGCCGCGATCGATCGGGAACGCCAGCGCACCCACATCATCGCCGCTATCGGCGGGCTCGAGCTCGGCATCACCGAGCCGCCACGCCGCCGCGAACTACCAGCCGCACCGGCTGGCGACCGAGAGGACACCTCCGTGTCTCACGCGACACCGAACCTGCCCGCCACCGTGACAGTGGGCGCACTCGCACCGGCGACCACCGCGGCCGCATCGACCCCGGCCGTCGCGGCCCCCACCCCGGCCACCAAAGGCGGCGGCCTCGAACTCCCCATCATCGGCACGGTGCCCTTCTCCGACACGGCGGCCCGTTTCATCCGCCCCCTCGTCCCCGCCTTCGTCGCCAATGCGATCGACTCCGCAACCAACCCGTTGCGCACCGCCCGCCAGGCCTTCGAGGAGGTCGAGGAAATCACCTTCACCCTCCGCCGCACCCGCAAGGTCACCGTCGACTCCCAGGACTCGCACGCACCAGCGATGAACGCCGCCCCCGTCGGCTACCAACTGCCCCCTGGTTCACCCCAGTGGCAGGCCCAGCAGATCGCCTCCACCGTCGTCGACGCGGACTACCAGCAGCAGTACGCGAGCCCGAACGACCCGCGCTACTACTCCGCACTGCCGCCCACCGGTGCGCACGGCTACGGCCTGCCCGCAACGCACACCCACAGCGAGTTGCCCACACGACACACCCCCGAACTCCCCGGCCGCCCCCAACGCGAACTCCCACCCGGCCACTGACCCCCACCCCGTCCTGATCCCTCCCTCGACACCCCCACCCGCCGAGCTCCGCAGCACCCAATCGAGCGCAGTGAAATGGTTGCTCAGATCCCTCTCGGTAGCCACCATTTCTCTCACCGACCCGGCCGAACACCTCGTGTAGCAACCCGACGCCCACCAGACGGAGTGCCCGGTTGCCACACAGGTGGTGGGCCGGGCGGGGTCCGGGACCGACACGGGGTGTGGATCGACACGGGTGTGGCGGCCGTCGAGATCGGGGCGGTATCGGATTCAGCGCGATCGTGGTGTGCGCCAACAGCTATCCACCGCAGCCGGGTGCGTGCCCGACAGCGGCGTGCGGCGCACCTACGACCGGACCCGCAGCCGGAACGCCACCGACGCGGCGAGGAGCATCACCGCCGAAGTGCCGATGGCCGCGATGTGGATGCCCGAGACGAACGCCTCGTGCACCGAGGTCAGGAACTCGGCACCGACGGATTCCGGTAGTCCACGCGCTACTTCTGTGGCACCGCCCAGGGATTCGGACGCGGTTTCCGCATGCTCGGCAGGGATCTGCGACAGCTCGAGGCCGTTGCGGAATACCGCCATGACCACGCTGCCGAGCACCGCAACGCCCAGCGCGATGCCGGTCTCGTACGCCGTTTCCGAGACCGCCGCCGCCGCACCGGCTCGCGCCGCGGGCGCGGAGCTGACCACCAGATCCGACGAGATCGTCAGCGAGACACCGACACCGGCGCCGGTGAACAGGAAGGCGACGATGAATGTCACGTTGCTCGTCGCATCGGCGCCGAGTAGCAGGAATAGTGCCGAACCCATCGCCGCAACCAGCAGCGAACCACTGAGCACCAGGCCGGGCCGCAGATACCGCACCAACCATGCGGACGCGAGCGCCGCGATCACGTTGGCCGCAAGACCGGGCAACAGCAGCAGGCCCGCCTCCAAGGGCGAGTGGCCGAGCACGAGTTGCAGGTACTGCGAGGCGAAGAACAGCTCGCCGGCCAGCGCGAACACCGAAAGCAGGCTGGTGAGCACCGCGATGCGAAACCTCGGCACTGCAAACAGCTTCAGATCGATCATCGGGTGCTCGAGACCGCGCTGCCGATGCACGAACAGCACACCGGCGAGCACGCCGATCGCACCGATGCCGACCATTCCCAGGCTGGGACCGTGGGCAGCGCTCTCCTTGACCGCGTACACCACCGGCACCAGGGCCAGCATGGACAGCGCGGCACTCGGCAGATCGAACCGGCCGGGGTTCGGATCACGGGATTCCGGCAGGAGGACCGGGCCGAGCACCAGCAGTGCCAGCATGACCGGCAGGTTCACCAGGAACACCGAGCCCCACCAGTAGTGCTCGAGCAGCCAGCCGCCCAATAGCGGACCTGCCGCCGCGCCACCGCCCGCCATCGCACTCCAGACCGCGATGGCGACCGTGCGCTGGCGCGGATCGAGGAACATCGAGCGGATCAAACCCAGCGTTGCGGGCATCAGGGTCGCACCGGCGACACCTTGCAGCACGCGGGCGGCGATGAGCATCTCGGGCGAAACCGACCATGCCGCGATCGCCGACGCGACCGCGAAGCCGACGCCACCCATCAGCAGTAGCCGGCGCCGCCCGATCCGGTCGCCGAGGTTGCCCATCACCACCAGCAGACCGGCGAGGACGAACGAATACACGTCGATGATCCACAGCAGCTGCGGTGTGGTCGGCGTCAGATCGGCGCTGATCGCTGGCACCGCGAGGTCGAGCACCGTGGCGTCGACGGCGAGCAGCAGCAGCGCGAGTGCGAGCACGGCGAGGCCGACCCAGTCGCGGGTGGTGGCGCGGGGCGGGGCGGTGATCCCCGTCGCCGGCCCGAAATCGTTCCGGGTGTCCTTCGTGGTCTGTGTGCTCATCGACTTTCCCGACTCTCGTCGCGGGGTTTCTTACCGTCCAGACGGTACAGTAGATCTACATTACCGTCCAGCCGGTATAGTCATACAAGTGACGGCAACCACCCGCGACCGCATCCTGGACGCGCTCGAAACTCTGCTGCTGGAAAAGGGCATGTCCCAGGTGACGCTGGAGAGCGTCGCCGCGACCGCCGGCGTCTCCAAAGGCGGCCTGCTCTACCACTTCAAGAGCAAGGACGCCCTGCTCGCCGGCCTGGTCAGACGCCTCGGCGAACGCGCCGAACAGCACCTGGGCGACGCCGTCGCGCACGGCACCTCGGTCGCCGAGTGGTACCTACAGACCCCGAACCCCGATGACGCCGCGGAAGCGGTGGAACTCGAGGTCTACCGATCCATGCTCGCGACCATGCGCACCATCGATGCCAGCTCCGGCCCGGACACCGACGAGGTGCAGCAGGCACTCACCGAAATGCTGAACGCCTGGTCGACCGGCCTCGACGAGGAAATCGACGACCCGGTGCGCGCCGACATCGTCCGGCTGGTCGGCGACGGTGTGTACCTGCGGGCTCTGCTCGGTTTGCCGCCCATCGAGCCGCAGCGGTACCGGGCCGTCGTGGATCGCCTTCTCGAACGCTGAGCGGCGAGGTTCCCGCTCCGCTCCCGGCGAAGCCGCCCGGCACGCTCTAGACTCGGCCCCGTGCAACCAGCCGCCGAGCAGGCCGGTGCCGTCGGGGCGGGAGATCATCCATCACCAGGGTCACCTGGGCCGACGGTACCGATCCGTCCACTGCGCTTTCGTGAACTGCTCGACGAGCCGTTCGCGCTGATCCAGGCGAACATCGTCGTACTGGCCTGCTCGACGGTGGTCGGATTGGTCGTCGCCGAGCTGATCGTTGTCGCGATCACCGCTGGCGTGTCGCACCTGACGCACGGCTCCGACCAGGGCACCCGATGGGCTGCGATTCTGTCGACGGCGGCCTGCGCCTGGTTGCTGCGATTCGTGCTGCGCGGGCTGACGGTCACCATCGGGCTTGCCGGTGTCGCCGGATCCCCGATCGGGTGGCGCACCGCGCTGCGCAGGACGGCGACCGTCGGCACGCCCCTGCTGGTATTCCACGTGCTGTTCACGCTGGTCGGGGTGAGCGTGCTGGCGCTGGGCAGCGTTCTTGTCGTCACTTTCCCGCTCGGGCTGCTGTGGCTCGGTTACCTGCGGGCCCAGCGGTTCGTCGCGGTGCCGGTGATGTTCGTCGAGCGGGCCTCGCACGCCACGGCGGTGGCGCGTTCGCAACTGCTCGTCGCCGGAGCGGAGTGGCCGACAGCGGGGTTGTGGCTGTGCCAGCGCGGCCTGACGGTGCTGCTGGCCGTGCCATTGCTCGGCATCCCGTGGTTCCTCTCGGATTTCTCGGGCACGCACCGCTGGCAGGTCATCGTGCTCACCACCTCGGCGGTGCTGTTGATCGTCGCCTTCGGTGAGGTCGTCGAGGCGGCGACACGCGTGGTGTCGTATGTGGATCGGCGTTGCCGCCGTGAGGGACTCGATATTCGAGTGCCGGAGGCACGATGACCGACGCCGAGCACCCGACCGACAACCTCACCCCCGAGCCCTGGCCTCCGGTGCACGAGCCGGCGGCCCCACCGCCGCCTCGGCTCGGCGCGGCCGCGCATCATCGCGCCGCCGCCGAGTCGGCCGCCGAGCACCGTGACTTCGATGCCGCGCTGCGCGAACGCTTCCGCGCCGTGCTGCGCGGGCTCGAGCAGGGCGGCCTACTCGAGGTACGTCGCTCGCGCACTGCACGGGAGACCGCCGACGACGCCACCACCGTGCTACCGCTCGAGGCCGCGACCGAACTCCATCCCGCTGCTTACAGTTTCGACGAAATCGTCTACGGCGGCAGGCACGCCACCGAAGATGAATACCGCAGCCTCGAATATGCCGACCGATACTCCGGTGCCGCGCCGCCGCCCGCACCGGAACCTGCCGAAGTGGCGGTCACCGAGAAACCACCGCGAACGCGCAGGCAACGGCCCCCACTGCCGGAACTGCTTCGCAGCCCGAAGTTCTGGGTTGGTCTCGCGGGCGTGGTCGTACTCCTGCTGCTGCTCTACGCGATGCTGAACGCCTGTGGTGCGCCGGACCCCCAGACACCGCAGAAACCGCCGCGGATCCCGCCGCCGACGGACTACCCCGACAGCCCGGACATCGACGCACCCAGTGCCGGCGCAGGCCAGGATTCCATCTTCAGCCGACTACCTGGACCGGTCGCCTTCGGCGGACTCCAGTTCTTGATCGCCGCAGCGCTATTGGTGTGGTGGCGGGCCCGCCGCCGCGGCGCGCTCGTTGGTGAGCCGCGGCCGGTCGAGGTCGCGGCGAACGAACTGCTCGCCGGGCAGGCCGCGCTGTATCGCCGATCGAAGGACTACGAACATGTCGCGTCGAAGCTGCGCGCGGCGACCCTGCGCCGCATCCGCCCGCACCTCGGCGCCACCGCCGAAACCACTCCGGACCGACTGATCGCCGCAGTCAGCACACGCATCGGCGCAGACCCGAGCATGGTCGGCTCGACCCTGTACGGTCCGGTGTCCGACACGGACACCTTGCATCTTGTTGCCGCACAACTCGAATGGATCGAGGCGGAGGTCGGATGAGACATCATCACCCAACGCTCGTCCACCTGGTGGGGTCACCGGATCACCCGCGCGACGCCGGAGGGTGGACGAGACATCACCAACCAGCGCCCATCCGCGTAGTCGGGTTACGGAATCACCCACACGACACCGGAGGGCGGACGAGACATCACCAACCAGCGCCCATCCGCGTAGTCGGGTTACGGAATCACCCACACGACACCGGAGGGCGGACGAGACATCACCAACCAGCGCCCATCCGCGTAGTCGGGTTACGGAATCACCCACACGACAGCAGAGGGTGGATGGGACATCGTCGCCGAGCGCTCACGCCGCCGATGGGGTGCGGTAACCCCGGCACGACACAGGAGGTCGGATGACCAGCATGACCAACACCAACCACACCCCCACCGCCGAAGAGGCGGGTGCTGCGTTCGCCGCGCTGCGCGCCGAGATCGGTAAAGCGGTAGTCGGCAATGACACCGCGATCATGTACCTGGTTCTCGCGCTGCTGTGCCGCGGCCACGTGCTGTTGGAAGGTGTACCCGGCGTGGCGAAAACGCTGCTGGTTCGGGCGTTGGCGACAGCGTTGGACCTCGAGCATGCCCGCGTCCAGTTCACACCGGACCTGATGCCCGCCGATGTCACCGGCTCGCAGATCTACGACCCGCACTCGGCGGAGTTCACCTTCCGGCACGGGCCGGTGTTCACCAATCTGCTGCTTGCCGACGAAATCAACCGCACCCCGCCGAAGACGCAGTCCGCGCTGCTGGAATCCATGGAGGAGCGCCAGGTCTCGGTCGACGGCAAGCCACGGCCGCTGCCCGATCCGTTCGTGGTGGTCGCCACCCAGAACCCCATCGAGCAAGAGGGCACCTACCCGTTGCCGGAGGCGCAGCTGGACCGGTTCCTGTTCAAGGTCGACATCCAATTGCCCGGTCGCGATGACGAATTCCGCATCCTGCAGCGGCACGCCGGCGGATTCGACCCGCGCGATCTGGCCGCCGCCGGGCTGCGGCCGGTCGCGGGACCGGCACATATCGCCGCAGGCCGGGCCGCGGTCTCGCACGTCACCATCAGCCCGGAGGTGCTCGCCTACACCGTGGACATCTGCCGGGCCACCCGCACTTCACCCGCCGTCCAGCACGGTGCGTCCACGCGCGGCGCCACCGCCCTGATGGCGGCCGCGCGCGCGTTCGCCTGGCTCAACGGGCGCGGCTTCGTGACGCCCGACGACGTGAAATCGGTGGCGGTTGCGGTGCTGCGACACCGCCTGCACCTGCGACCCGAGGCGGAGCTGGACGGGGTGACGACCGAGGGCGTGATGTCGTCGCTGCTGCTGTCGGTCCCGGTCCCGGTGTAGCTCGTGGTCGTCACCGGTCGGCTGGCCGCCGCGGGCGCGGTGGTCGCGCTGTTCGTCGTCTTCGTCATGCCGACCTGGCTCGGGGTCGCCTCGATGACAAGTGCGCTTGCCGCCGCTGTGCTCGTCGATATGGGCTCGGTCGCACGCCCGCGCGACCTCACTCTCAGCAGAGCACCGCTGACCGTCGTCCGCCTCGGCCGCAGCACCGAGGTGGAGCTCGTCGTGCTCAACAGCGGAACCCGCACCGTGCGCGGCACCCTGTGGGACGACTGGCCCGGCAGCGCACGCGCCGCGCACCGCGCGCACCGACTGGATCTGGCGCACAACACGCGGACACGCTTGCACACCACGCTCACGCCGACCTACCGCGGCGATCGAGCGGCGGGCCCGGTCACGCTGCGTCTGATCGGCCCGCTGGGCATCGCGGGCAGGCAGACCCGGCGCAGCGTGCCCGCGCGGGTGCGCGCGCTGCCGCCGTTCCGCAGCGAACGCCTGATGCAGTCGAAAGTGAAACGGCTGCAACATCTCGAGGGTCGCAATGTCGCGAACCTGCGCGGCCAGGGCACCGAGTTCGACTCGTTCCGTGAGTACGTCCCGGGCGACGACGTGCGGTCCATCGACTGGCGCGCCACCGCACGAGCTACCGATGTGCTGGTGCGCACCTGGCGTCCGGAACGCAACCGGCACATGCTGATGCTGCTCGACACCGGCCGCATCAGTGCCGGCCGGGTCGGCAGTCCTGGGCACATCGACGACGGCACCCGACTGGACGCGAGCATCGAGGCCGCCCTGCTGCTCGGCGGGCTGGCCGCCGCGGCGGGCGATTCGGTGGATCTGCTCGCCTTCGATAGGAAGGTCCGGGCGGAGGTTCGCGGTGTCGGTGGAAAAGGGTTGCAGCTGAAGCTGATGCACGCGATGGCGGGCATCAGCCCCGCCCTTGTCGACACCGACAGCGCGGGAATGGTCCGCGCGACCATCCAACGCACCCGCCGCCGCAGCCTGGTGGTCTGGTTCACCAGCCTCGACGGCGCCGCGGTGCAGGAGAACCTGCTTCCGGTGCTGCCCGTGCTCGCCCAACGGCACCGGGTCTTGATCGTCTCCGTCACCGACCCCGAGATCGCCGCGGCCGCCGCGCGCCGCGACACCAGCGCCGACCTCTACCTCGCCGCCACCGCGGAGACCATCCTCGCCGAGCGCGCGCTGGTGCAGGACTCGCTGCGCCGCAGGGGAATCGCGGTCGTCTCCGCACCACCGGACCACCTGCCGGAGGCCTTGGCCGACGAGTACCTCGAACTGAAGCAGTCCGGAACTATGTGAGCGCCGCGGCGGTAGACACTAACCGCGGATAGCGACCATGGCGAACGGTGAGACAGCCGCCGGTGCGGCAGGCAGTGCCCGGCGTTGGCGTTCGGCGATCACCGCGCCGAGCACCTGCACCGGCGGATAACCCAGCGGCGGCCGAATCTGCAGCCGCTCGCAGAGCGCGCTGACAAGCGCCTGGCCGAGATTCGCCTGCACGGCCGGAGTGAGCGTGCGGACCCGTGTCAGGTATTGACGCACCGAAAGCGCGAGATCCTCGGGGAGGCCGGAGAGGTCGAGCTGTCCGGCCCAGCCTGCGAGCCAGGGCGGGGCGGTGGCGAGCGCGGGCCGCGGCAGGCTCGTCTGGGCATGCACCACAACGGTTCCGGCGAGCACGTCACCGATGCGGCGCGCGTTCGGGGAACACATCGAGGTGAGCACCGCGATGGCGCCGAAGCCGCCGAGGACCCAGAAATCGACGATGCCACCCGCAAGGCCGCGGGTGAGCGCATGCCGGAAATCGATCGGTCCGCCGTCGGCGCGCACCACCCGCAGGCCGATCATCACCTTGCCGACCGTGCGCCCGTGCATCAGGGTTTCGCAGGCAACCGGGTAGCCGATGAGCACCCCGACGATCGCCACCAGCGCCGCCACATCCATCCACGCCGAGTCCGCGCCCGCGGTGGCCAGCACTGCGGCGGCCGCGAACAACAGCGAGCAACCCAGCGCGAACTGCACCACGACATCGATGAGGAAAGCAGTCGCTCTGGTGGGGATCCGGGCGATCGGCAGCTCGAGCGCGACCGCTTCGCCGGTAGTGAATTCAGCCATGTCGAATAGCATTCTTCCGACCGGTGGTGAGGGAGGCAACCAATGGACGTCGACGCGTATAGCTACACCCACCGGCGGTCCTGGGACCGGCTGGACTATCTGGCCCGGCGACGATCGCTGAGCGGCGCCGAGGCGGACGAGCTCGTTGCGCTGTACCGGCGGACCTCACAGCAGCTGGCTCGGTTGCAGTCGCACAGTCCCGACCCCGAACTCATCGCCGGGCTCAGCGCATTGCTGGCGCGGGCGCGGGGCAAGGTGCTCGGCACCAAGGCCGATACCTGGGCGGAGATCGGCAGGTTCTGCACCCACCGGTTCCCGGCGGCGGTCTACCGGGCCTGGCCGTGGTGGATAAGCGTCGCGGCGGTGTTCCTTGTGGTGTCGGCCGGGCTTGCGGTGTGGGTACAAGGGTCCGGTGCGGCGCACGACCTACTCGGGCTCCCTGACAACACCGACGCACTCACCGAACCGGGCGGCAAATTCGAGACCTACTACTCGGAGCATCCGCAGGGTGCGTTCGCCGCGCAGGTGTGGACGAACAACGCGTGGGTGTCGGCGATCGCGTTGTTCACCGGTGTGCTGATCCTGCCAGCGGTGTACCTGCTGTTCATGAACGCGCTCAATGTGGGTGTCAGCGCCGGGCTCATGGCCGAGGCGGGCAGGCTCGACTCGTTCTTCGGGTTCATCCTGCCGCACGGGATGCTCGAGCTGACCGCGGTTTTCGTCGCGGGCGGGGCCGGATTGAAGCTGGGCTGGACGCTGATCGATCCGGGTCGGGCCAGCAGGCTCGAGGCGGTGGCGCGGCAGGGACGAGCCACCGCGGTGATCGCGCTCGGCTTGGTCGGTGTCCTGCTGGTGTCCGGCTTCCTGGAGGGTTTCGTCACACCGAGCCCGCTGCCGGCGTCGGCGCGCATCGCGATCGGGTTCGTCGCCGAAGTCTTGTTCCTGGTCTATGTGTTCGGCGCGGGTCGGCGCGCGGCGCTCGAGCAGGAGGCGGTGGTGGAGGGGAACCCGGCCGAGGATCGCTGGCAGACAACGCCGAGCACACGGTGAGTGAAATGACTCTGGGCAATCGGTAGCAACGATGCGCTACAGCCTAGTTTTCGACTCCCCCATTTGAGTTCCGCTGGCCGCAGC
This sequence comes from Nocardia sp. NBC_00403, assembly GCF_036046055.1. NCBI lineage: Bacteria > Bacillati > Actinomycetota > Actinomycetes > Mycobacteriales > Nocardiaceae > Nocardia > Nocardia sp. NBC_00403. The sequence continues at coordinate 1,212,915 of NZ_CP107939.1, read as the reverse complement.
GAGTCCAGCTCAGCTGCGGCCAGCGTTACCGTCAACTGTACACAATCGTTATCCGCACGCAACCCTCCACGCCGAGGCCGAGCGTATAAAGCAGCACGCCAGCAAACCCATGTGGGCGCATGGTTTTTCACTACTCCAGCTAACCTATGGCGGCACTTCGGGCGCCGAGTTACCGGCCCACAAAGGGTCTCTGCCACGCGATACCGCGTGGCGGTCCTTAACCACCGGGCCGCGCACCAAACATTCTCCGAACGATTAGCTGGAGCCATTCAATAGATCTCTCCATGGTCGCCAGACACGCGTCACTACCTGCATGTTTAGCGGCCGCTAATGGAGATAGCTGGACAGTGGATGAACAGAAAGCGACTCAAGGTTTGTTTAAAGCGTAATAAACAAGATATGTGCCATGAGGTGCTGCACGTAGGTATACCGATGGCCCGTCAAGATCAGAAATAACCAGTTGCGCAACGGTGGTTGCTCACGCCATCGGCTCTGCTGCCATCAGCACCGCGGCCGCAACTATGTAGCCGCGTGTGATCTTCGCCTCATCGCCTCCGAGAACGTGCTCGAACCAGGCGAAATCCACACAGTGGCAGATGTTTCACCGCGCTGCCGACAACATCCGGGAATGCGTCGGACGGCCCCCGCACACCGAGCGCGAGGGCCGTCCGACGAACCTCGGTCAGCCCTCGGCGAGACCGACCCGAGCGTGCACCAACCGCATCGGCCGTGGCGCGTACCAGGCGGCCCGGCCGAGCAGTCGCATCGCTACCGGCACCAGCACGCCGCGCACCAGCGTCGCGTCGACCAGAATCGCCAAACCCGCACCGAGCCCGAAGAACTGGATGAACCGGACATCGCTGGTGGTGAAGGCGAGGAAGCTGATCGAGATCAGCGCCGCGGCGGTGGTGACGAGCCTGCCGGTCCTGGCCAAGCCCTCGACGACCGCGTCACCCGCGGACACGCCAAGGTCGCGCAACTCCTTGATCCGGCTGATCACGAACACCTCGTAGTCCATCGACAGGCCGAAGGTGATGCAGAACAACAGCAGCAACATCGACACGTCCAGTGGCGCGGGTGTGAAACCGATCAGGCCGGACAGGTGGCCGTTCTGGAAGATGAACACCATCAGGCCGAGGGTCGCGGCCAGGCTCAGCACGTTCGACAGCAGGGCGCGCAGCGGCTGCACGATGCTGCCGGTGAACAGGAACAGCAGCACGAAGGTCGTCAGCACGATCCAGCCGATCGCGATGGGCAGCTTCGACCCGATCGAGGCGAGGCTGTCACGCAGCTCGGCGGCCTGCCCGCCGACCAAGGCACTCGCCCCGGCCGGGCTCGGTACCTCGCGCACCTTGTCGACCAGCTCACCAGCGGCGCTCGAGTTGAGGTCCAGGTCGGTGAGCACGGCCAGCCGCTGCGCCTCGGGACGGGCGAACCTGGCATCGGCGGGCGAGGTCGCGGACGGTGCGCCGCGCACGAAAGTGCCCGCGCTGGAATCGACCTGTGTGACGTGCTCGACCAGTGACAGGGTGCGCGCGTAGTCCGCAAGCCGGCCTGCGGCCACCCCGGCCGTCGTGACCACCGACAGCGCGTTGGCGTCGCCGCCGCCGAAATCGTCGCGCATCGCATCACCGACCTGCCGCACCTCGGCGCTGGTGGGCAGCACCCGATCGTCGGGGGTGCCGAACTGCACATTCAGCAGCGGCGCCGCGGCAAGCAGCAGCACCGCAACCACCGGAACACCTGCCAGTGCCGGCCTGCGCATCGCGAAACCGGCGACGCCTGCCCAGAACGGCGTCGCGTCACCACGGATCCCGCGGACACCGGGCACCCGCCAGGAATCGGTGCGTGCACCGAGCACCGCGAGCAGCGCGGGCAGCACGACTACCGCGGCCAGTGCGGAGATGCCCACAACACCGATCCCGCCGTAGGCGAACGAGCGCAGGAAGTACTGCGGGAAGATCACCAGGGCCGAGAGTGCCGCGACCACCGTCGCCGCGCTGAAAACGATGGTGCGGCCTGCCGTCGACACCGCGGCGACCACCGCATCGGACGGCTCCGCGCCTGCCGCACGCCGTTCCCGGAATCGGCTGACCATCAGCAACCCGTAGTCGACCGCGAGCCCGAGTCCGAGGCCGGTGGTGAGGTTCACCGCGTAGATCGACACATCGGTGACCGAGCCCAGGATCGCGAGTTCGGTGAAGGTACCCAGAATGGCGATCCCGCCGACGACCAGGGTGAGCAGCGCGGCGATCACATTGCCGAAGGCGAGCACCAGCAGTGCCAGGATCAGCGGCACGGCAACGGCTTCCGCGAGACCGAGATCCTTGCCGATCTGCTCGGTGATCGAATGGAAGATCGCGGAGCTGCCGCCGATGCGAATCTGCGCGACCGGGCCGTCGGCACGGTAATCCTCGACGATCGCCTCGGCGTCCTTCTCCTTGTCGGCGGCGGCCTTGGCGGAACTGCCCGCAAGGATAACGGCTGCGGTTCCGTCGGCGGACCGCATCGCAGGCGATCCGGTCTCCCAATACGAGACGACATTGGTGAGCCTGCTGTCGGCCGCGAGTCGGTGCACCAGGTCCCGGCCGAGATCGGCGACACCGGTGTCGTCGACGGTGCCGGTCTTCGCGCCGATCAGGAAGACATAGTCGGTGTCCGCACCGAACTTGTCCGCCAATCGGCTCGTTGCGGCGCTGGACTGCGCGTGCGGATCCTCCTGCCCTCCTGGCTGCATTTTGCTGAACGCGGTTGCGCCGACCACCCCGCCCGCGAGCAGCGCGAATACGCCGACGACGAGTATCCAGCGGGCGTGGCGGACGGTGAATCTGCCGAGTGTTTCGAACATATCGGGCCTCCCCGATCGAGAATGTTTACGGTCGCAAACTTGATGGGTGTTAACTTGCCATGAGATGTGTGCGGGTGTCAACATCGAAAAGATGACGAACTCGGAATCAGCGACCAAGCGCGGCCACCGCGAAGGCCCGTACCACCACGGCGACCTGCGCAACGCGCTCGTGCGCGCCGCCGCCGAGCTCGCGGAAACCGGCGGGCCGGAGGCGGTGACCGTGCGCGCGGCCGCCCGGCTGGTCGGTGTCACGCCGACCGCGGCCTATCGCCACTTCACCAATCACGAACAACTGCTCGGCGCCGCGCAGGCCGAGGCACAGCAGAGCCTGTTCGGGGCGATGTCCGCCGGTGTGGAATCCCTTGGCCCCGAGGCGCACGCGATCTTGCGCCTGAATGCGGTCGGCCGCGGGTATATCGCCTTCGCCAGAGCGGAACCCGGGCTGTTCCGCACCGCCTTCTGCGAAACCGGCCCCGTCGACGGAGCACCGGAAGACTCGCCTGCGTTCAACCTGTTGTCCGCAGTGCTCGACGAGCTCGTCGAGATCGGCTACATGGACCCGGCACACCGCCCCGACGCCGAAATCGCGGCCTGGGCAATGGTGCACGGACTTGCCGCACTGATGGTCGAAGGACCCATCCGCGGCCTGGACGACGCCGCACGAGAACAGGCCATCACCCACACCCTCGCCGTCATCCAGCGTGGACTCGCCACCGGCCCGAACGCGTCCGACTGATCCCCTTCACGATCGGTATCGCAGCGAGCTCGAAGGCCGGCGGGCCGGGCTGCTGCGAAATCTCCTATCGCACAGGATGTGCAGACTTGGCACTGCACAGCCTGTGCAGACTCGTGACGCCCGGTGCGCGGCCGAACGTCACTGCCGCGCATTCGAGCCCACAATCTGGGCGTGCTATCCACAAGCACTGCACTGAGCGGTCCACACACTCGACAACCACTCACAGGTGTCACGCAGGTATGCACAGGGCCTGTGGAAAGTCTCGATCATCGGTCGAGACCAAAAGTGTTGTGCCGCACTATCCACAGGCACTTCCACCGGGAGCGATTCACCGGGTGCCGGCCGTGGATCCCCAGCATCGAATGGCCGTGCGGCGGCGTGTCAACGGATGCGCAGTATCCCGGTGATCGTGCCCTGCAGGACCTCGCCACCATGGGTGACCAGCGGCGATGTCTGCAGTGGGTCGTCGGCGACGGTGCCGGGGAGCGGCCTGCTCGAGGTGACGGAGCCGGTGTCCGGATCGATGACTGTGAAGGCGTAACCGTCCAGCGGCGTTGTGGTGTCGAGACCGATTCGCGTCACTGTGTATATCGCACTGTCGACTGTGGATAGATGTGGAACGGCGGCGCTGCGCACCGTGCTCTCCCAGACCGTGTGGCACCCCGCGCCGTCGACGTCGACGCGAGTCATACCGCCGATGAACGGCGCGGTGGCCGGAACCGCCTGGCCCGCACCCTCGGGGACAGCGGGATACGGATAGCCGTAGGTGCTGGCGACGAACAGTGAGCGGCCGATGCCGATCGGTGAATTCTCGCTGCCGGCACCGCCCTTCGTGAGCACCGGCTGTGTGCACACCAACTGGCCGCTGCCCGAACGGAAGACCAGCGCATTGACCCGGCCGTCGGCGTTGTCCACAATCGTCAGGTAATCGGCGCCGGTGTTCGGACCGAAATAGGTAGGCGTGGAACCGGTTCCCCAGCTGAGCTGGCCGGGCTTGCGCGCCCGGCCGCGATCGTAAGGCGCACGCCAGAGCACCTCGGGTCGTCCCGCCGCGGCCCGCAATTCATAGAGGGCGTGCGTGGTCGCGACGGCGATGCGCCCGCTCGGTGCCGCGGAAATGCTGTTGGCGACCTGCTCGCCCGCGGGCAGCGCGACGACCGCCGCCCGGCCCGTGGGCGCAACCAGTCCGACCAGGCCCTTGCCGGTCGCAAACCAGACATTGCCGGACCAATCCGGAACGAGCCCGGTGACGTTGTCGCCGACCGGAATTGCCGAGGAGAGATCGGTCGACGACTCGACCGCGAGCTGCCACCCGCCTGCCGCATCGTGGGTGTGGGCGACGCGCAGCAACGTGCGGTTCCCGTCCACGACCACCAGCCGGTCGGCGTTGTCCAGGTAGGCGTATACGCCGCCGAGCAGACTGCCCTTGGTCAAGGTGAGCGCAGCCAGCGAGGCACCGAGTGGCGCACCACCGGCCGGATCGAGCAGGTGTAGGACCGGAGCTTGCCCCGCGATCGCGGTGCACAGCGCGACCACGAGTCCGTCCGAGCCCTGCAGCAGCGTCGGACAAGCCGCCGCAAGCGGATAAACGCCCACCGACACGTTGCCGGGTCCAGGGCCCGCCAAAGGTGTCGCGTCCGACGAGCCGGCGTCGCCGTGCATGGTCGCGGTGCCGGGCGGCCCGAGATGCGGGTTGGGCGAGGCCAGCGGACCCCACTGCCCCGCCGCGTCGGCGGTGCTCGCGGGCATGAGCGCTAATGCGGAGGCGGCCAGGAGAATCAGCGGTGATCGCATCCGGTCATCCTTCCGTTCCGCAGCGTGGCCTTCGATCGAATCCGATCCGGCGGGGCAGCAACAGTATTCGAAACGCCGATGATCCAAATAGCGCCGCAGCGGTGGCTACGATGGCGCCACGAATGGAGTCCGCGCGCGACTGCTGTCCACCCTCGCCGGTCAGCTCGGCAACCCACACGGCGTGCTCGGCAAGGGCGTCGCCTGCGCCGAACTCGCCCGCGTCGTCCGGGCGGGCGGCCACCTCGTGATCGGCATCGGCGATGCCGACGCCATGGCAAAAATGCCGTTCACCGCCTACGGATTCACGTTGCGGCCGGTGCCCGAGGTGATCGACGCGCTGGAACGCGCCGGGTGTTCCGTTACGCACCACGAGCTGCCCAACCCGCCGATCCCACACCACCTTTTGGTCGCCACGCCCGCGTAGGGACTACATCAAAGCCCCGCCGTCGATGCGGATCTCGGTCCCGGTCATGTAGCGGCCGTCATCGGAGGCGACCATGGCGACCACGCCCGCGATATCGTCCGGGGTCCCGAGCGCGCCACCGTTGAGCCAGCCGGTCAACCTCGCGAACAGACTCGGGTCGAAACCCTCCGGCTGATCCCGAATGGATTTCGTGGTGATACCGCTGGTGATGCCCGCGGGCACGATATTGACAGCGCGCAGACCCTGCTTGGCGTACTCCAGCGCGATGGCGTGGGTGAATGCATTGACTCCGCCCTTGGATGCGGCGTAGGCAGCAAGGTAGGGCGCGGCACTGAAGGCCGCAGTAGAGGACAGATTCACGACGACGCCGTGCCCGGTTTCCACGAGCGCGGGCAGCGCGCTCTGGGTCATCAGGAAGGTTCCGGTGAGGTTCACCGAGATCACCTGATTCCACACTTCCAACGGCATTTCATCGGTGCGGGCGGGCCGCAGGATGCCCGCGGCGTTCACCAGCACATCGAGACCACCGAGAAATTCGAGCGCCGAGCCCGTCGCGGTGCGCACCGACTCGGGATCGGCGACGTTCACCTGCACGGTCCGCAGCCGGTCGGCGGCGGACGCCTTCGCCGTGGTGGCCTCCAGGCCGGGCTGGTCGATGTCGGCGGCGACCAGCTGCGCCCCCTCGTCGAGCAGCCGCAGGGCAATGCCCTGACCGATGCCCGATCCCGCTCCGGTGACCAATACTCGGCGGCCCTCGTATCTACGCATGCCAAAAATTAGAACAGGTTCTCATAGAGAGTCAATATGTTCGCGCTGCGCATTTCGGTGCAAAAGACTGCAACACGTTCTAGCCTGGGCTCATGTCGTCGGAAACCCGCGATGCATTCCAACCCGCCATGCTCGGGCCGGTCCAGCTGCGCAACCGCATCATCAAGGCCGCGACGTTCGAGGGACGCACACCGGACGCGCTGGTCACCGACGATCTCATCGAGTTTCACCGCAGAGTCGCCGCGGGCGGCGCGGCACTGACCACCGTCGCCTACTGTGCAGTGGCGCCGGAGGGCCGCACCGATCGTCATCAGATCTGGATGCGCACCGGCGCCGTGCCCGGACTGCAACGACTCACCGACGCGGTACACGCCGAGGGCGGTGCGGTCTCCGCACAGCTCGGCCACGCGGGCCCGGTCGCCAACGCGGCTTCCAACCGCGCACCGGCGCTGGCGCCCAGCAGACAGCTCAGCCCCATCAGCATGCGCGTCACGCACGCGGCGACCGAGTCCGATATCCGGCGCATCATCGCCGCACACGCCGAGGCCGCGAGGCTCGCGGTGCGCGCCGGATTCGACGCCGTGGAGCTACATTTCGGCCACAACTATCTGATCAGCGCCTTCCTCAGCCCGGCGCTGAACAAACGCGCCGACTCCTACGGCGGCACCCTGGTCAACCGTGCGCGCCTGGCCAGGCAGACCGCCGAAGCGGTGCGCGACGAAGTCGGCAACGAGATCGCGGTGCTCGCGAAGTTCAATATGGACGACGGCGTGCGCGGCGGGTTCGGCATCGAGGAAAGCCGCACCGTCGCACAGTGGCTGGCCGAGGACGGAAACCTCGACGCTCTCGAACTCACCGTCGGCAGCTCGCTGCGCAATCCCATGTACCTGTTCCGCGGCGACGTCCCCTTGCGCGAGTTCGCCGCCCAATTCCCGCAACCGCAGCGCTTGGGAATTCGCCTGATCGGGCGGAAATTCCTGCGCACCTATCCCTACCGCGACGCCTACCTGCTCGACGAGGCGGCACGCTTCCGCGCCGACCTCGACCTCCCACTGATCCTGCTCGGCGGCATCGCCTCCCGCGCGGCGATCGACACCGCCATGGCACACGGTTTCGACTTCGTCGCCATGGCGCGCGCACTGCTCTACGACCCCGAACTGATCAATCGGATGCGTGCCGACGAGATATCGGTCTCGCCGTGTACGCACTGCAACCAGTGCATGCCGACGATCTATCAGGGCACTCGCTGCGTGCTGACCACCCCGGCGGCCGATCCCGCACACACCGCGTAACCAGCACCCAAAGCCGTGTCAGCGCGCTGTCAGCGCCGGTCGGCATCGTCCCTCTCATCGACAACGCCACTGCGGTTCATCGCCACAGTGACAGCACATCCGATGAGGAGAACACCATGTACGTCTTCGCCGCCGTCTTGCAGCTGCTGATCGCCCTCGCCTTCGTGAGCATCCCGCTGGTGCGCCACCGCTACGGCGCCGCCGCGAAAACCGCCGCCGAGGCGGAACTGCGGCGGCAGGGCATTCCCGCGTCGGTGCTGAAGGAGAACAACCTCAGCTTCGACGCCGGCGGCCACGAGACGATCGTCCCCGCGACCGTCGCCCTGATCATGATGGTCCTCGCCGCCCTCCAGCTGACCGGCAACCACTGGGGCCAGACCCTGTCCTGGATCTTCCAGCCGCTGGTGCTCATCGGCAACGTGCTCATCATCTACAGCAATCTGACCGCCGCGAAGTCCGTTCAGGCCGCTTTCGCCCGCAAGGGCGACCCGATGCTGACGCGCATCGACGCGGCCGCCCTGCTGAAGGCCGCGGAAAGCGGCTTCCCCCGCTGGGTGATGCCCATCCTGCAGAACGTGCGGCACGCGGTCGTGATGGGCGGCTCGATCCTCATCCTCATCGCACTCGTCCTCGCTTGAGGCGCAGTTATCGAAACGAGCGAATACCCGAAAAGCGCGGAGGCCCAGTCTCATTGGACCGCGCCTCGGTCACATTCCACTCGGCGGTGGCCAGGCGGCTCGGCTTCACCGGCTGGCTCAATGTGCTGAGTTCGGAAGCCCACGCGTAGCGAGGCCGGGGAATTGCGGCCTTCGGTCCGAGGCTCCCGCACGCGGTAAATCCAACGCGCAGTGCGGGATACCCTTGGCAAGGGCAGCAGTGCAGGAGAAGAGGGAGCTCCGCGCCTCTATACGGAGACATCAGGGTGATCAGCAGAATCTTGATCGACATGATGGCAGCGCTGCGCGACCACACACGAACGCTGATCACAAAAGGTGGTGGGGCCGCAGCACGGGAAACCAGCGAATTGGCCGAAATGAGCGGCGGCGTGGGCCACACGATCGGCTCCTCCGATTCAGATATCAGCTATAGCTTCGAATCGTCGGACTTCGAGCCGAACCACGATTCGATCACGCAACCGAAGCCCAGTGTGCCGATATTCGGCATTCCCACCCCCGGTCGCGATCTTATCGAAGACCTCGACTACCGGCAGCTCTATTCAGAAAAGATCGGCCGGAATGGCGATATGGCGCTGGCAGAAATATATCGACGCCAAGGATTCGATGGACCGGCGGAACTGACGGACGCGGAGGGCATTGCCGGGCTCGAATCGACAGGTCGCACTCGACTGCTCCGAGGCGTAAGCGACGCACGCCATGTCGAGGAGTTCAAGTTCGGTCCACTCTTCCCAGGCACCGGAGGCTTCGGCCATGGAACCTATGCGACAACAGATCCGCAGCGGGCAATGCAGTACGCGCACTATGATCCCGACCAAGTGATCGAAATGGTACTACACCCCGATGCGAGAATCGTCGACTATGAACGTCTACACAATGAGCAACAGCAGGCGTTGTCGCAGATAAACGATGAATTGAACCGTTTACACAAAATGGAAAGAACGCCAGAGGAAGAAGCGAGAATCGAGGAGCTGAAGGAAAAGAGTTTCATCCTGAAAGATCGCGGGCGCTTCGCCGCCGCCAAAGGCTATGACGCCTACCTCGTGCCGGAAGCGACAGCTGACCACTATGAAGAATGGGTAATCCTGAACCGCACTGCATTGATCATCCAAGAATGAGCTCCTTCGAATCACCCGGTTCGGCCGGCCGAGTACGGCGCTCGAGCGACACCGCCGTGGTCGGCTGGGACGAGAGTGCACGCCCTGACCAGGAAACCGACCCGACATAGTCCCAGGGCGAGCTGAACAGCCGTTCAACTCCCGTTGCGGGAGTACCGACCGGTCATTAGGTTCTTTCCATGAGTTCAGATTTTCCGCGCTTGCTGTCACCGCTCCAGCTGGGGCGTGTCACGCTGCGCAATCGCGTGGTGATGGGTTCGATGCACACCAACCTGGAGGACCGGGATTGGCACATCGACCGGCTGGCCGCGTTTTTCGCCGAACGGGCCCGCGGCGGGGTGGGTCTGATCGTCACCGGTGGGTACTCCCCTACTCGCGAGGGCTGGCTGTGGCCGTTCGCCTGCGCGATGCTCACCGAGGCCGACGCCGAACGCCACCAGGTCATCACCACGGCGGTGCACGAGGCGGGAGCCAAGATCGCGCTGCAGATCATCCACGGTGGCCGCGATTCGAACATTCCCGGTAATGTCGCGCCCTCGGCCGTGGCGTCGCCGCTCGTCGCGTTCGAGCCGAAGGCTTTCTCCGAGGCGGGCATCGAATCGACGATCGCCGACCATGTGCGCTGCGCGGAGCTGGCCAGAAAGGCCGGATACGACGGCATCGAGTTGATGGGTGGCGAGGGCTTCCTGATCAACCAATTCCTCGCGCCGCGCACCAACATTCGCACCGACGATTGGGGCGGCTCGGCAGCCAATCGACGGCGGTTCCCGGTCGAAATCGCCAGACGAACCCGCGCCGCGCTCGGCGAGGACTTCCTCATCATGTTCCGGATGTCCTTGGCCGACTTCGTCGAAGACGGACAGACCTTCGAGGAGATCATCGCCCTGGCGAAGGAACTGGAATCCGCCGGCGTGGACATCATCAACACCGATATCGGCTGGCACGAGTCGCGCGTGCCGACCATCGTCACCTCGGTGCCGCGGGCTGCGTTCGTCGGATACACCGCCAAACTCAAGGCGCACGTGTCGATCCCGGTGTGTGCGTCGAATCGGATCAATATGCCCGAGGTCGCCGAGGAGATCCTGGAGCGCGGCGACGCGGACCTCATCTCGCTGGCCCGTCCACTGCTGGCCGACCCGGAATGGGTGAACAAGGCCGCCGAATCCCGCGTGGACGAGATCAATACCTGTATCGCGTGCAACCAGGCCTGTCTGGACCACACCTTCACTCGCCAAACCGTTTCCTGTCTGGTGAATCCGCGCGCCTGCCATGAAACGCTGCTGCAGCTGCTGCCCACCGAGCACGCCAAACGCGTCGCAGTCGTCGGCGCGGGCCCGGCGGGCCTGTCGGCGGCCATCGGGCTGGCCGAGCGTGGTCACCACGTCGAACTGTTCGAAGCATCGGACAAGATCGGCGGCCAGTTCGACCTGGCTCGTCGCATCCCGGGCAAGGAGGAGTTCAACGAGTCGATCAGGTACTTCCGCCGAAAGCTCGAAGTCTGCGGCGTCACCCTGCATTTGAACGTACAGGCGACCGCCGAACAGCTTGCCGAGGGCAACTGGGACGAGGTCGTCCTAGCGACCGGCGTGCGTCCGCGCGTTCCCGATATCCCGGGAATCGACCACCCGATGGTGCTGTCCTACCCGGAGCTGATCCGCGAGGAGCGATCCGTCGGCCATCGCGTCGCCGTCGTCGGTGCGGGCGGGATCGGTTTCGATGTCAGCGAATTCCTGACAGTCGACGGCCCCGCCGCGCAGAAGCTCGAGGAGTGGCAGGCGGAGTGGGGCGTCACCGAGGACGATCGGGCTCCAGGCCAGTTGACCACGCCGACGCCATCCCCCGCCCTCAGGAAAGTGACACTGCTGCAACGGAAGACCGGCCCGTTCGGCACCACCCTCGGCAAGACGACCGGCTGGATCCATCGCGCCACCCTGGACGGCAAGGGGGTCGAGCAGATCGGCGGGGTCAACTATGAGCGGATCGACGATCGTGGTCTGCACATCAGCTTCGGCCCGAACCGGGAAGGTCGGCGCGTGATCGACGTCGACAACGTGATCGTGTGCGCAGGCCAGGAGTCCGTTCGAGATCTGCGCGACGAGCTCGAAACGCTCGGTGTGCGGGTGCATCTCATCGGCGGCGCCGACGAGGCCGGTGAACTGGACGCCAAGCGGGCAATCGAACAAGGTACCCGCCTGGCGGCCACGATCTGAACTCCGCAATCGCAGCGGTCGGGTGACCGAGGGGCGAATTGGCCCGGGCACCCGACCGCTGACGTCTCAGCCTCCCAACCGAACGAAATTGGCAGTCGCTGTCGCATAGATCTTGTCGTCGTCGTCGACAAGACGTGCTTCGGCGGCGGCCGTCGTCCGGCCGACATGCACGGTCTGCGCGATCGCGCGCAGCGTTGCCTGGTCGTGCGAGACTCTGCGCAGGAAGTTCGTATTCATGCTGGTGGTGGTGACCATGGACTTGTCGTCCATGGACAGTTGAACCGCCCCCCACATCGCCACGTCGAGGACGGCGCCGAGCACCCCGCCGCCGACCACGCCGAGGAAGTTCACGTGCCGCTCGTCGGGCCCGAGACTCAAGACCATCCGCCCCGGCTCGGCGTCCACGACCGCGATGTTGAGCAGCTTCGACAGCGGCGGCTGGGGTAGGTCGCCGGACCGCAGACGCTGCACCAGTTCATCGCGCGACAGCTGCAGCAGGCCGAGCACGGCCTGGGCCGGATCATCCCACTCCAGTTGCAACCTCCGCACGCCGTCGGACGTTTCGATGGCCGCCAAATCGTTGCTCGTCATGGCCGTTCCTTACTGAGAGGTGATCTGCTGGTCGATGAGCGCGAAGAGTTCATCGACACTCGCCGCCTCGACGGCGTCGCGGTCACTGCGTGTGGTGGATTCGGGTTCCTGTAGTGCTTCGGCCAACGTCGCGCGGATTCGCTCGGCAAGGCGCTCCTTCTCCCCCGCCGACGTCATGGTCGCCAACAACGTTCGGAGGGAGGCGATCTGGCCGTCGAGCGCGGAAGTAGTCGAGACGGCTTCCAACCGCGAGCGCAAGAACTTCGCCACGGCGGTGGCGGTCGGGTAATCGAACACCAGCGTCGTCGGCAGTTTCATGCCCGCCGACTCGGCGAGGCGATTGCGCAGCTCGACACCGCCGAGCGAATCGAATCCCAGTTCATTGAAGGGAGTCTCGGGATCGATCGCCGCAGCCGACGGGTATCCGAGCACCGCCGCGACGGTTTCCCGCACGAACCCCAGTACCAGCGCGTCCCGTTCGTCCTCCGGCGCTGCGGCAAGCCGTTGCGCCAGTTGACCACCGGTCGCGCCGCCGCTCGTCGCGCGCCGCACTCTGGCGGGCGCCGACACCAGACCGCTGAGCACATCGGGCAGCAGTCCGGCGCGAGCCTGTGCTGACAGCGTGGGCTTGTCGAACTCGACACCGGCGACCATTGCCTCGTCCATGGCGACGGCGGCGTCGAGCAGCGCGGTCCCGTCGTCGTCGCTGATCACCTGCACGCCGAATCGCTCCAGCCGTGCCACGGCGGCCCGGTCCATGGCGCCCGTCATGCCCGTGTCCTGGTTCCACGGTCCCCAGGCCACCGACAACCCGGGCAGGCCGGCGGTGCGACGGGCGCGCGCGAGCCCGTCGAGGAACGAGTTCGCCGCCGCGTAGTTGCCTTGTCCGGGTGAACCGAGCACCGCGGCGAGCGAGGAGAACACGATGAACGCCGCCAAGTCGTGCTCTCGGGTGAGCTCGTCCAGATGCAGCGCGCCGTCGACCTTGGGCGTGAGCACCCGATCGAACTGTTGCGCGGTCAGCGTGGCGATCGTGGCGTCGTCGAGCACACCGGCGGAGTGGATCACCGCGGTCAACGGGTGCTCGGTCCCGATCGAATCGAGCACCGCCGCCACACTCGCCCGATCACCGACATCGCAGGCGACGACGCGCGCTTCGGCTCCTAGTCGAGCCAGCTCGGCAACCAGCTCCGCGACGCCGTCGGCTTGTTCGCCCCGGCGCGACACCAGCAGCAGGTGTTCGACGCCGTGCACGAGGGCAAGATGCCGAGCCGTCACCGCGCCGATACCACTGGTGCCGCCGGTGATCAGCACCGTGCCGGCACCGAAGGCACCTTTGTCGAGCGAACCGTTGTTGTCGGCAACTCCGCCGCTCGCCAGCCTCGGCACGAACATCCGGGAGTCGCGGACCGCCACCTGAGCCTGATCCGACTCGATCACGCCGCGCACCAGATCGGCGTGCAGGTCGCCGTCGTGGTCCAGCAGCACAATCCGGCCGGGGTATTCGGATTGGGCGCTGCGGATCAGACCGATTACCGCGGCGGCCGCCAGGTCCACCGGCTCACCCGGTAAGCCCGCCGCACGATGGGTCGCCACCACGAGCCGGGTTTCGGTCAGTTGCTCGATCGACAGCCACGAACGCAATGCATCCCAGGCCGTGTGGACCGACTGCCGAATCGCCGCGGCTCGCTCAGCGGAGGTGGCTTCCGCGTCGGCGACCACGGCGGGATCACCGACGATCGACCATATGACGAAGTCCGGAAGCTCTTGGGCCGCAACCACTTCTGAGACATCGTCGTAGTGATGATCGATGCCCGTAATACGCGTCGAACCCAACGTGGCCGACAGCCCGGAAGACGACGCGGCAGCCAGCGTCGACTCGGTCCATCGCAGGTTCAGCGGCAACGCGCGGCGCGTCGTGCTCGCCGCGAGAACTTCCGCGTCGATGGGCCGCGCGGCGACCCCGGCGATGGTCAGCACGATCGAACCGGCGTCGTCGACAGCATCGATCCGCACTTGCCCGCTGCCGTCGCGGACCACTCTGGCACGGACAGCGGCGACGCCGGAACGCCACAGTTGCACTCCGGTGAACGAGAAAGGCAGCGGTATCCGACCCGGCGGCAGATCCTGGATCAGCTCGTCGATGGCCACATGCAGGCAGGCGTCCAGCAGCGCGGGATGAATGCCGAACGTGGCGGCCGCGTCGCTCACGGATTCGCTGAGGGAGACTTCGGCGAAGGTCTGCTCGCCGTCCGACCACATCGCGGTAACACCCTGGAAGACCGGGCCGTAGTCGAAACCGCGCTGTGCCAGGCGGTCATAGAGCGACCCGTCGTCCGACGGCTCGGCACCCGATGGCGGCCAGGTCCGCTCGTCCCACGTCGGGGCGATCTCGTCGGCGGCGGTCAGGACGCCGCGTGCGTGCAGCACCCACGGCTCCGCATCGGCCGAGTCCGCTTCGGCGACTTCGGAACGGGAGTAGATCGCGAACGCGCGCCTGCTCTCGTCGTCGGGCGCCTCGACACTCAGCTGCAGGTCGACCTCGGTGCCACCGGCAAGCAGCAGCGGGGCCTCCAGCAGCAGTTCCTCGACGGCATCGACGTTCAGTCGCGCACCCGCGGCCAACGCCAATTCCACAAAGGCCGTCCCCGGCAGCAACACCGAGCCGAACACCGCGTGGTCGGCGATCCAGAGCTGCGTCCGCAAGGAGACTCGTCCGGAGAACAGCCACTCGTCCTTTCCGGCGAGCGGCACCGCATTCGTCAACAGCGGATGTCCGAACGAGCCTGCCACGACGTCGTCGCTCGGCTGCAACCAGTACCGCTGGTGCTGGAACGCGTACGTCGGCAACTCAATTCGGTCCGCAGTACGCCCGGCGAACAAGCGCCGCAGATCCGCGGGCATCCCCACCGCATGGGCATGCGCGAGGCACGTGACGAACCCGACCGTTTCGTCGACCTTCCGGCGGGACGACGCCAGCACTACCGACTTGACCTCGATCTCAGGACGCTCCGCCAAACACTCACGAGCCATCGCGGTCAGCACCGCATCCGGGCCGACCTCGACGAACCTCCGCACACCGGACTCGACCAAACTGTCGATACCGGGAGCGAACCGCACACAACTGCGCACGTGTGTCACCCAGTACTCCGGATCCAGCACCTTGGCGCCTGCCCGCTCACCCGAGACGTTCGACACGATCGGCAACAGCGGCTCCCGATACGTCAATCCCGCTGCCACAGCACGAAATTCGTCAAGTATCGGCTCCATCACCACGGAGTGGGACGCGTGCGAGATCCGCAGGCGCGAGTTCTTACGACCAGCGTCGGTCAGCCGCCGTTGGATCTCGTCGACGGCATCCGCGAATCCCGAGAACACCACCGACTCCGGACCATTCACCGCCGCGAGCGACACCCGGTCCGCATATCCGACCAACATCTCTTCGGCCTCGGCCTCCGAAATGGCCGCCGCATGCATCGCACCACCGGACGGCGCCGCCCCCATCAACCGACCACGCGCCGCGACCAGAGCACACGCATCGGCAAGCGACCACACCCCCGCGACGTACGCCGCGACCAATTCACCCAGCGAATGACCCGCGACCACATCCGGTGTCACACCGAAGGATTCCAGCAAGCGGAACATCGCCACCTCGAACGCGAACAGCGCGGGCTGCATCCACGCCATGCGATCGAGCACACCCTCGGGATCGGTGAACATCACCTGACGCAATGAGCTCGTCGAAGGGTGACCGGATGACGGGTCGGTCCCGCCCAGGTGCCGATCGAACTCGGCGCACACCACGTCCAACGCCGCCGCGAACACCGGGAACGCCTCGTACAACCCGGCACCCATGCCGACCCGCTGCGCACCGCCGCCGGTGAACAGGAAAGCCGTCTCGCCCGAAACCGCAACGCCGGCGACCACACCCGGCCGCGTCGAACCCGATGCCAAAGCGGCCAGACCGGCCAACAGCTCCGCACGATCATGACCGACGACGACCCCGCGCCGATCCAGCAACGCGCGCGAGTCGAGCAACGACCGTGCCACCGCCCACTGATCCACCTCGGGACGATCGGTCAACCAGGTCAGCAACCGCTGCGCCTGACCCCGCAACCCCTCCTCCGACTTCGCCGACACCAGCAATGGGACCGCAGCGACGTCGAGGTCCGACCCGGCCGACGCATCGCCGCCGTCGGGCTCCGGCGCCGCTGCTCGCGGCTGCTGATCGGACGGTTTCCTCGGCGCTTCCTCGAGAATCACGTGCGCGTTCGTGCCGCTGATCCCGAACGACGACACTCCCGCGCGCCGCACCCGATCGCCCGCCGGCCACTGCTGCGCGTCGGTCAGCACCTGCACCGCCCCCGCCGACCAATCCACATGCGGCGACAACTCGTCCACATGCAACGACCTCGGCAAGGTCTCGTGCCGCAAGGCCTGCACCATCTTGATCACGCCACCGACGCCCGAAGCCGCCTGTGTGTGACCGATATTGGATTTGAGCGAACCGATCCGCAGCGGCAGCTCCGGTCGATCCTGTCCATAGGCGGCGATCAACGCCTGCGCCTCGATAGGGTCGCCCAACGGCGTGCCGGTCCCATGGGTCTCCACCGCGTCCACATCCGCAGGGCGCAGGCCGGCGTTATCCAATGCCGCAGCGATCACCCGCTCCTGCGAGGGACCATTCGGCGCGGTCAAACCGTTGCTCGCACCGTCCTGATTGATGGCGCTGCCGCGCACCACCGCAAGTACGTTGTGGCCCAAACGCAGTGCATCCGACAACCGTTCCACCACGAGGACGGCCGCGCCCTCCGACCAGGCCACCCCGTCGGCCGCCGCCGAAAACGACTTGCATCGCCCGTCCGGCGCCAAACCACGCTGCCGGGAGAACTCCACGAACACCAGCGGCGTCGCCATGACCGTCGCACCGCCGACCAACGCCAGTGAGCTCTCCCCTTGGCGCAGCGCCCGGCAAGCGACATGCAGCGCGACCAGCGACGACGAGCACGCCGTGTCCACTGTCATCGCGGGACCTTCCAAGCCGAGCGCATATGACACTCGTCCGGACACCACGCTGCCCGCCACACCGGTCCCGACGTAGCCCTCGACCTCGGGCCCGGCCTTGCGCGACAAGGCCTCGTAATCCTGGTACATCACGCCCGTGTAGACACCGGTGTCGCTGCCACGCAACGACGTCGGATCGATCCCGGCGTGCTCCAACGCCTCCCACGACACCTCGAGCAGCAACCGCTGCTGCGGGTCCATCGCGATCGCCTCACGCGGGCCGATGCCGAAGAACCCCGCGTCGAAGTCGGCCACGTTCGTCAGGAACCCGCCCTCCTTGGCGTAAGACGTGCCGGGGTGGTCGGGGTCGGGATGGATCAGGCGCTCGAGCGCCCAGCCGCGATCCGACGGAAACTCGCTGATGGCGTCTGTACCCGAGGACACCAGATCCCACAGTGCGTCGGGCGATTCGACACCGCCGGGATACCGGCAGGCCATGCCGACGATCGCGATCGGCTCGTCGGTCCGCGTCCGCTGCTGGGTGCGACGCACGCTCGTTGCGGCGCCTTCGATCCGCGAGCGCACGTGCCTGGCGATCGCCGCCGACGTCGGGTAGTCGAAGGCGAGGGTCGACGGCAGCCGCAGACCCGTGGCCTTGGCGAGGCGGTTGCGGAACTCCACCACGCCGAGCGAATCGAAACCCAATTCACTGAACGGCTTCTCGGCGTCGATCAGCTCGCCTGTGGCGTACCCGAGCACCTCGGCGACCTGATTGCGCACGAAGTCGAGCACGATCGCGTCGTGCTTGTCCGGCGACGCCGCCGCCAAGCGCCCGGCCAGGTCCCCACCACCGTTGTCGGCGCGCCGCGGCGAGGACACCAGCGACTGCAGCAGACCGGGCAGCATGCCCGCGCGGGCCTGCACGGACAACGCGGCGACGTCGAAGTCGACTGCGGCGACGAACGGTGCGCCGCCACCGCAGGCCAGATCGAACAGCGCCAGCCCGTCGGCTTGCGCCAACGGTCGAAAACCCATACGCGACAACCGGACCAGGGCAACCGCGTCCAGTTCGGCCGTCATACCGCTGCTGGCGTTCCATGGACCCCACGCCACGGAAACGGCGGGCAGACCCGCGTTGACGCGCCGCAGCGCCAGTGCGTCGAGAACGGAGTTCGCCGCAGCGTAGTTGCCCTGGCCCGCCGAACCGAGAACCGCCGCGACCGAGGAGAACACCACGAACGCCGAAAGGTCGCGGTCGAGGGTGAGCTCGTGCAGGTGCAGTGCCGCATCGACTTTCGGTGCGAGCACGCGGTCGATCTGCTCGGGCGTGAGCGTGTCGATGGTGCCGTCGTCGCGGATGCCCGCCGCGTGGATGACAGCGGTCAATGCGGGACCGTCGGAGATGCTGTCGAGCAGCGTCGCTACGGCGGCGCGGTCACCGACGTCGCAGGCCAGTACCTTCGGTCGGGCTCCGAGCTCGGTCAGCTCGGCGACGAGTTCGGCGACGCCGTCGGCCGCTGGGCCGCGCCGCGAGACCAACACCAGGTCACGCACCCCGTGCGTCACGGCGACATGCCGGGCGACCGTAGCGCCCAAACCGCCGGTGCCACCGGTGATCAACACCGCGCCGGAGCCGAGCGCCACGGTCGAGCCGGTGGCACCGTCGCGACGGGTCAGCCGCGGCTCGAGCAGCGCACCCTCGCGCACCGCCAGCTGCGCCGCGTCGGCATCGAGGGCCGCCGCGATCAGCTCGGGGGTCACCTCGCCGTCGATAGCACTGTCCACCAGAATGATTCGACCGGGATGCTCCGATTGCGCGCTGCGCAGCAGGCCCCAGGTCGCCGCCGCCGTCAGGTCCGGATTCTCGCCGGGCAGACCGATGCCGTTGTGCGTCACGACGACCAGTCGGGACTCGGCCGCGACGGGCAGACGCAACCACGATCGAATCATCGTCAACGCCGTATGCAGACGGCGGTGCACGGCCTCCGCCGACGTCATGCCGGCCGCCACCGGCACTGCGCCGGCATCTGGAGCGACACCACCAGCATCCGACGACGCAGCGGCGGCGTCCACGGATTCGGTGTCGGCGTCATCGACGAACCACACCACCGCGTCGATGGCCGGGTGCTGCCCCGCATCCTCGGCATCCGGGCCGTACGCCCCGACCAGTGCCGCGACATCCGGGTAGTCCTCATCGAATCCGGACTCGGTCCGCGCACCGACCGCGACCATCCGCCGGGCGCCCGGGTCGGCCGTGACCGGCGATTCGACCGCGATCCACCGCACCTCATAGAGCGCGTGGCGACCGACGGAAAGACCGGTGTTCACCACCTGGCTGTCGACCGGGCGCGTCTGCAGCGATTCGACCGTCGCCACGAGAATTCCCGCGTCATCGCAGAGTTCGAGCCGCACACTGTCGGTTCCGGTCCGCCGGATTCGCACCTGTACCGCCGTCGCGGCGCGGCGATACAACCGCACACCGTGGAACGCGAACGGCAGCGGCGCCGTGCCGGGCCGCAGATCCGCGGACAGTTCGTCCACCGCGGCGTGCAGCGCGGCGTCAAGCAGCGCCGGGTGCACGCCGAACCGCGCCGCGTCCGCACCGACCTCGGCGGGCAACTGCACATCGGCGAGCACGTCGTCGCCGTCGCGCCAGGTCCGGCGCACGCCGTGGAAGGCTGGTCCGTAATCGAGCCCGAGCGAAGCCAATTGGTCATACAGCGCGCCCGCGGGCGTCGCGTCCTCCGACGGTGGCTCGCGGTAGCTGCCGGACTCGACGGCATCAATCGCAGTGCCCGGCGCGAAAACGCCGTGCACGTGGGTGATTCCGCTCGCGCCCGCGGACTGTTCGTCGGCAGGCCGCGAAGCAATGACAAACCGTCGCTGCCCGTTGTCGTCGGGCGCATCGACACTGATCTGGATATCGATCTCGGTCCGGTCGTCCAAACGCAGCGGCGCCTCGAGAACCAGTTCGTCGATGATCTCGACACCCAGCCGGGCACCGACCGCCAACGCCAACTCCACGAAACCGGTGCCGGGCAGCAGGACCGCGCCGAACACCGTGTGATCGGCGATCCATGTCTGTGCTGCCGTCGAAAGCCGACCGGTGAACAGCCACTCGTCGGTGCCCGCCATCGCGACCGCCGCACCGAGCATGGGGTGATCTATGGCCATGAGACCGGCGCGACCGACGTCGCCGAGACCGTCGGTGGGCGCGAGCCAATACCGTTGACGTTGGAATGCGTAGGTCGGCAACGGAACTCGGCGCGTCGACCGGCCCGCGTACACCGAGCGCCAATCCACCTCCAGTCCGGCGGCGGTCGCGGCGGCCAGGAAGGTGGTGAACTGCGCGGCCTCGTCCGCACCGCGCCGACCGGCAGCGGTCACCACCGACCGCGCCTCGATATCGGGGTCTTCGGCCAGGCACTGGCGGGTCATCGCCGCCAGCACCGCATCAGGGCCGATCTCGAGGAACCGACGGGCACCGGCAGCGACCAGTGCCTGCACACCCGGAGCGAAGCGGACGGCTCCCCGTACCTGACTCACCCAGTACGACGGATCGGTCAGCTCACTATCGACCACCGCGCCGGATACATTCGACACAATCGGGACGGTGGGCGTTCGATAGGTCAAACTCTCGGCCACCGCACGGAATTCGGCCAGCATCGGTTCCATTCGCGCCGAATGGAAGGCGTGACTGACTCGCAACCTACTCGTCTTGCGACGGTGTTGAATTACGGCATTCTCTCGGCCCTCATGGTTACGCTCCGCTGCCGCCGCCGGCCTGGCGCTCATGCCGCTGGGGTCACCGAGCAGTCGCTCGATCTCGTCGACGGCGTCCGCGTCGCCGGAAAGCACCACCGACGACGGACCGTTCACCGCGGCCACCGACAGTCGGTCGTGGTACTCGGCCACCAGCGCGGTCGCCTCGTCTTCGGAAACGGCGGCCGCGAGCATCGCCCCGCCCGGCGGCAACGCACCCATCAACCGTCCACGCGCGGCCACCAGCGCGCACGCGTCCGACAGCGACCAAACCCCCGCGACATACGCCGCGACCAGCTCACCGATGGAGTGACCGAGCAGCACGTCCGGAGTCGGACCGAAAGACTCGACGAGCCGGTACAACGCCACCTCGAACGCGAACAACGCGGGCTGGGTGAACTCCGTCCGATCCAAGAGCGCCGCGCCGTCCTCGGCGAACATCAGTTCCCGCAACGACGGCGCGGAGCTCATCGAGGTGTGGTGGTCGGGCGACGGGTGGGCCTGCGCCAGCAGCGGATCGAATGCGGCGCACACCTCATCGAGCGCCGCCGCGAACACCGGAAACGCCGAGTACAGACCTTTGCCCATCCCGGGCTGCTGCGCGCCCTGACCGGTGAACAGAAACGCCGTCTGTCCGGAGCCGACAGACCCGCGCACCACATCGACGCCCGGCGCGGCGGCGGCACCGCCGGCAAGCGCGGCCAAGCCCGCGAGCAGCTCAGTTCGGTCGCGCCCGACGACCGCGCCGCGCACATCCAGATGCGCTCTGGAGGTCGCAAGGGAGAACGCGGTATCCCACACGTCGACATCGGACGCGCCGAGCATCCACTGCCGCAGCCGATCCGCCTGCGCCGCCAGCCCCGGTTCGGAACGCGCCGACACCAGCAGCGCGACAACATCCGACGGGTCGCGATGGGCGGTCGCCGTCACCGCGGCATCGCCTTGCTCCGCTGTTTCTCCGGATGTCTCCTGCGCAGCGGCGGCGGGCGCCTCCTCGAGGATGAGGTGGGCGTTGGTGCCGCTGGCCCCGAAGGCCGACACGCCCGCCCGCCGGATTCGCTCGCCAGCCGGCCACGGCTGCTGCTCCTGAAGCAGTAGCACCGTGCCCGCCGACCAATCCACGTGCGGGGTCGGCTCATCCACATGCAAAGTCTTCGGGAGCACACCGTGGCGCATGGCCTGGACCATCTTGATCACGCCGCCGACGCCCGCAGCGGCCGAGGTATGGCCGACATTGGACTTCAAGGACCCCAGGCGCAGCGGCGCGGCATTGCGCTGCGCACCGTAGACGCCGATCAGCGCGCTCGCCTCGATCGGGTCGCCGAGCATGGTGCCGGTGCCGTGGGCTTCCACCGCGTCGACATCGGCGGGGTCGAGACCGGCATTGGCCAGCGCCTGCGTGATGACGCGTTCCTGGGACGGGCCGTTCGGCGCGGTCAAACCATTGCTCGCGCCATCCTGATTGACCGCGCTGCCACGCACCACCGCCAAGACGGTGTGCCCGAGACGCTTCGCGTCCGACAGCCGCTCCAGCACCAGCATCCCCAAACCTTCGGAGAAGCCGGTCCCATCGGCGGCCGCCGCGAACGCTTTGCAGCGGGCATCGGAGGACAGCGCGCGCTGCCGGGCGAACGCGATCAAAACCGACGGGTCCGACATCACCGTGACGCCGCCTGCCAGAGCGAGTGCGGCGTCACCCTGACGCAGCGCCTGGCACGCCAGGTGCAGGGCCACCAAGGACGACGAGCACGCGGTGTCGACCGAGATGGCAGGGCCCTTGAAACCGAGGGTGTAGGCGATCCGGCCGGACAGCACGCTATTCGAAACACCGAGGTAGACATGACCTTCCGTCTCGGCGGTGATCCCGGCCGAGCCGACGCGTGGACCATAGTTCTGATGAACGACCCCGGCGAACACCCCGGTGTCGCTGCCGCGCAACGACGCCGGGTCGATACCGGCGTCTTCCAACGCCTCCCAGGACGCCTCGAGCATCAGGCGTTGCTGTGGATCCATCGCCGCGGCCTCGCGTGGACTGATCCCGAAGAAGGCGGGATCGAAGTCGGCCACCGAGTCGAGGAACCCGCCCTGCCGGGTGTAGATGGTGCCGGGCACATCCGGGTCCGGGTCGAACAGCCGCTCCAGGTCCCACCCCCGGTCCGACGGGTAGTCACCGACGGCGTCCACGCCGCCTTCGACAACGCGCCACAGATCCTCGGGTGACCGCACGCCACCCGGGTATCGGCAAGCCATTCCGACAATGGCGATGGGCTCACGCGACCGGTCGGTGATGTCGCGCAGTTGTTGCTTGGTCTCGTACAGCTCTATCGCGGTCTTCTTGAGATACCGGCGAAGCTCGTCATTGTCGGCCATGGTGGGGCTCCTGGTCGTTTCAGTTCAGCTGAGGTTGGCGGCGAATCAGCCGAGGTTGTCGATGAAGTCGAAGAGTTCGCGGTCGTCCGCGGCGTCGAGGACCTCGGCGGTGCCGCCCAGATCGGGCTCGCTCGCGTCCTTGCCCTGGAGCTCGCGCCACATCGCCTGCAACTTGAGTGCGATGTCGGAACGGTCCGCAGGCGACAGATCGGCCGCGGAGCAACTGCGCGCCAACGACTCGACCTCGGCCGCGATCCGATCGAAGGAATCGACGTCCGGGGCGATCTCTTGGCGGAGGAAACCGGCGAGCTCCGCAGGGGTCGGATAGTCGAACATCGCGGTTGCGGACAACTGCACGCCGACCGCCGATTTCAGCCTGTTGCGGAACTCCATGACGCCGAGCGAGTCGAACCCGATATCGCTGAACGGCTTGTCCGGGGCGATCGAGTCCACACCGTCGTGGCCGAGGATCGCCGCGGCCTGGGCGCGGATCACCTCGAGGACGATCCGATCCTGCTTGGCCGCCGAGTGGCCCGCCAGTTGTGCCGCCAGATCGGGCGACTCGCTCGGCGTATTACTGACCCGGCGCCGCGACGGCCGTGACAAACCGCGCATGACCGCGCGCAAGTCGTCGGTGCCGACCTCGGAGAGTGCGGACC
This sequence comes from Nocardia sp. NBC_00403, assembly GCF_036046055.1. Lineage (NCBI taxonomy): Bacteria > Bacillati > Actinomycetota > Actinomycetes > Mycobacteriales > Nocardiaceae > Nocardia > Nocardia sp. NBC_00403. Next base: position 1,188,665 of record NZ_CP107939.1, on the reverse strand, counting down.
GATCGATCCGGGCCGCAACGAACTCCGCCCGGCCGCCGGCAAGGGCCGCATCGAACAGCGCCATACCGTCCTCGTCGCTCAGCGGAATGAAACCCTCGCGGCGCAACCTGGCGATATCGGCCTCGCCGAGGGCACTGGTCATGCCGGTGCTCGCCCGCCACGGTCCCCATGCCACCGATATCGCCGGTAAACCGATCACGTGCCGGTGTTGTGCCAACGCGTCGAGGAACACATTGGCCGCCGCGTAGTTCGCCTGGCCCGGATTGCCGATCACACCGGCGATTGAGGAATAGAGCACGAACGCCGACAGATCCAGATCCTGCGTCGCCTCGTGCAAATTCCACGCCGCGTCCACTTTCGGCCGCAGTACGTCAGTGATCTGCTCTGGTGTCATGCCTGCGAGCAGACCGTCGGCCAGCACGCCCGCGGTGTGGAATACGCCGGTCAACGGGTGTTCCCGCGGGATCGCCGCCAACACCGCATCCAGCGCGGCTCGGTCGGCGGTATCGCAGGCCACCACGTCGACCTGCGCGCCGAGCGCGATGAGTTCGGCTTGGAGTTCGGCAGCGCCGGGCGCGTCCGGCCCACGCCTGCTCGCCAACACCACACTGCGCACGTCGTAAGCCGTGATCAGATGCCGCGCGAGGAGCGCACCCAGTCCACCGGTGCCGCCGGTGATCAGCACGGTGCCGTCGGGCCGCAACGGTGTCGGGACGGTGAGCACGTTCTTGCCGATGTGCCGAGCTTGGCTGACATGGCGGAACGCTTCCGGCGCCTGCCGCACATCCCACGCGGTCGTCGGCGAAGACGTCAACGTTCCGTCGTCGAAGAGGCCGACCAGAATCCGCATGATCTCTTGCAACCGATCCGGATCCGCTTCCAGCAGCATGAAGCTCTGGTAGCGCACCCCCGGATATTCGGCGGCCACTTCGGCCGGATCACGCCGGTCGATCATGCCCATTTCGACGAATCGGCCACCGCGGGGCAGCAAGCGCAGCGACGCGTCCACGAATTCGCCTGCCAGCGAATCGAGCACGATGTCCACGCCGCGGCCCTCGGTCACGTCGAGGAACTTCTGCTCGAAATCCAGGGTGCGCGAGTCACCGATCTGCGCGTCGTCGAACCCCATGCCGCGCAACACATCCCACTTGGGCCGACTGGCGGTAGTGAGCAGACGCAACCCCAGATGCCGCGCGACCTGCACCGCCGCCATGCCGACACCACCGGTCGCCGCGTGCAGCAGCAGGGTCTCCCCAGGTTGCGCCCCGGCCAGGTCGACGAGGCCGTAGTAGGCCGTCGCATACACCACCGGAACGGCGGCGGCCTGCGCGAACGACCAGCCATGCGGCATCGGCGCGAGCAGACGGCGATCGGTCACCGCGACCGATCCGACACCATCGATGAACCCGAAAACCCGGTCGCCCGGAGCGAATTCGGTGACATCGGGCGCGACCTCGAGCACGACGCCCGCACCTTCGCCGCCGATCCGGGCGTTCGGGTCGGGGTAGGTGCCGAGCGTGACCAGCACGTCACGGAAGTTGAGGCCGACCGCCCGCATGCTCACCCGGACCTTGCCCGGCTCCAGCGGCGCCGTCGCGGCGGGATGATCGCGCAGACCGAAGTTGTCCTCGGTCAATGTGCCCTTGTCGAGCGGAGTGAGGGCCCATTCCGAGGTGCCTCGCAACGCGGAGACCCCGTGCACATCTGAACCCGCGCGGTGCAGCCGCGGCACGTGCGTGGTGCCTCGCCGTATCGCCAGTTGAGGTTCACCCGCCGTCCGCACAGCCAGTTCCACCCAGCGCCGATAGTCGGCCGGCATGTCGACATCGACCACGAGAATCCGGTCCGGGTGCTCGCTCTGCGCGGTGCGCAGCAGACCCCATGCCGCCGCGGCGGTCAGATAAACGGCCTCGCCGGGATGCACTGCCACCGCCTGGCTGGTCACGATGACGATGGACCGGTCCTGCGTCAGCAACCGCTGAACGCGCGCGGTCAGCGCCGCGACCACATCCCGCGTCTGCACCGGGAGATAGCGGTCCACCGGCGCGGCGTCGAGCCGCAACACCGTCGCCGTCCGGCCCGCGATCGAGACGGTTTCACCGTCTTCGGCGGCACTCCATTCTCCTGTCTCGGTGAACTCGCCCGCTGGGAGCGCGCCCCAGTCCACGCCATAGCCGACGCCGTCGGTCCTGCGGTGCGCCGAACCGAGCGAATCGGTCGAAATGGGCCGCAGCGTCAGCGCACCCACCTCGGCCACCACTATGCCCGACGTGTCGGCGAGCGTCACCGCGATCCGGTCGCCCGTCGCGGAGCCGGTCGCGGTCGCCCGGACCCGAAGCGCGGTCGCCCCGGTGGCGTGCAGCGCGACGTTCTCCCACGAGAACGGAACGGCGACCACACCGGCCTGCGGGGCGGGCAGCAGCCCGCCGAACAGGAGCACGTGCAAGGCGGCGTCCAGCAGCGCCGGATGCACACCGAATTCCCCGCCTGCCGATCGAACGGATTCCGGCAGTGCGACCTCCGCGAATACCTCATCGGCACGCCGCCAGAGCGCAGTCAGTCCCTGGAACGCCGGTCCGTACTCATAACCCAACTCCGCCAGATCCGCATAGACGTGGTCGATGTCCATCGCCGACGCGCCCGCCGGTGGCCAGCTCGCCATGCTCGTGTCGATCGACGGTGTGTCCGCTTGGGTAGCGACTGTCGCGACCACGTGCCGAACCCACTGTGGCGCCTGGTCATCGGGGCCGTCGCTGTGCTCGCTGCGACCGGCTGTGTCGATGCGCACACGCTGCGCTCCATTACCGGAGTCCGCACCACGCGAACGGGAGTACACCGACACCGTCCGCGCGCCCGTCTCGTCCGGCCCGGTCGCCACCACCCGCAACTCGACGCCACCGGTGGACGGCACCGGCAGCGGCGCCTCGATCACCAGCTCGGCGAGTCGTGGGCACTGCACCATCGTTCCCACATGCAAGGCCAGCTCCACGAAGGCCGCACCGGGCAGCAAGGTCACTCCGGCGACCGTATGGTCGGCCAGCCACGGATGGGCTGCGTGCGAGAGCCTGCCCGTGAACACCACGTCATCGGAATCCGGCAGCCGCACCATCGCGCTCAACAGCGGATGTCCCGCTTCGTCCAGGCCCGATTGCCAGGTGTCCGGCGCGGCGACCGGCTGGAGCCAATACCGCCGGTGCCGGAACGCGTACGTGGGCAACGGCACTCGCACCACGGAGTGGTCGGCGAACAACGATGTCCAGTCCATGCGGATCCCCGCGACGTCGGCAGCGGCCAGCGCGGAAACGAACTGGGTGGGCTCGTCGGTCGAGCGGCGGGCGGCAGCGAGTGCCGTCGACTTGGCCTCGACGCCAGGAGTCTCGGCAAGACACTGCCCAACCATCGCGGTCAGCACGGCATCCGGTCCGATCTCCAGGAAGCGCCGCACCCCGGTCTCGACCAGGGTGTCGATGCCCGGCGCGAACCGGACGCAACCGCGCACCTGCTCGACCCAGTACTCCGGATCGGTCACTTCGTCACCGAACAGGGCACCCGAGATGTTCGACACGATCGAGACGGTCGGCTGGTGGTAGGTCAACTCTTGTGCGATGCCACGGAACTCGTCGAGCATCGGCTCCATCAACGCCGAATGGAACGCGTGACTCACCCGGAGCCGGGAGATCTTGACTCCTTCCGCGACGAACGCGTCCGCGATCTCGTCGATCGCGGATACCTCCCCGGACAAGACCACCGACGACGGGCCGTTCACCGCGGCCATCGACACCCGGCCCGCGAACCCGGTGAGCACCGCGCTCGCTCGCGCCTCCGGCACCGCGACCGCCAGCATCGCCCCGCCCTCTGGCAGCGCCCCCATCAATCGCCCGCGGGCAACCACCAGGGCACACGCGTCCGGCAACGACCACACACCCGCCACATAGGCGGCCGCGAGTTCCCCGATCGAGTGCCCGATCAGCACGTCCGGCACGACGCCGAACGATTCCAGCAGCCGGTACAGCGCCACCTCGAACACGAACAGGGCGGGCTGGGTGAACTCGGTCCGATCCAGCAGCGCCGCACCGTCCTTGTCGAACACCAGGTCCCGCAGCGCCAGCCCGAGCAGCGGGTCGATCTGGGCGCACACCTCGTCGAACGCCGCAGCGAACACGTCGAAGGCCGCGTACAACCCCGCACCCATCCCGGCCCGTTGCGCACCCTGCCCGGTGAACAGGAACGCCGTCCGGCCCGACCCGGCCGTCTCCTCGATCGTTCCCGGTGCACCCGCCGCCAGATCGGCCAGACCGGCCAGCAGCTCGTCGCGATCGCGACCGACGACGGCGCCACGCCGATCCAATCGCGCCCGGGACGTCATCAGCGAGTACGCGACATCCCACACATCCGCGTCGGCATTGCCGATCATCCACTGCCGCAGTCGATCTGCCTGCGCCCGCAGACCCGACTCGGAATCCGCCGACACCAACCACGGAACAACGGTGTCAGGGCGGGGCCGGTCGGTGGGCGCAGGCAGCGATGTCTGCACCCGACGGGCCGGTGCTTCTTCCAGGATGGCGTGCACGTTGGTGCCGCTGACGCCGAAGGACGACACCCCCGCGCGGCGGACCCGCTCGCCGACCGGCCACGGCGCGGCCTCGGTCAGCAACGCGACGTTGCCCTCCGACCATTCCACGTGCGGGCTCGGCTCATCCACATGGAGCGTCTTCGGCAGAGTTTCGTGTCGGAGCGCCTGCACCATCTTGATCACACCGCCGACGCCTGCCGCGGCGACCGCGTGGCCGATATTCGACTTCAGCGATCCGATCCGCAGTGGCTCCGCGCGGCCCTGGCCGTAGGCGGCGATCAGTGCCTGCGCCTCGATCGGATCACCCAAAGTCGTTCCGGTGCCGTGCGCCTCGACCGCGTCCACATCCGACGGCTCCAGCCCGGCATCGGCCAGCGCCGCCGCGATCACCCGCTCCTGTGAGGGACCGTTCGGTGCGGTCAAACCGTTGCTCGCGCCGTCTTGGTTCACCGCCGACCCGCGCACCAGGGCCAGGACGTTGTGGCCGAGCCGCTCGGCGTCGGAGAGCCGCTCGAGCACCAGAACACCGACGCCCTCGGAGAAGGCGACGCCGTCGGCCCCGGCGGCGAACGACTTACAGCGACCCTCCGGAGACAGCCCGCGCTGCCGCGCGAAATCGATGTAGACGTAGGGCGCTGCCGCGACCGTCACGCCGCTCGCCAGCGCCAGCGAGGTCTCCCCCTGACGTAGCGCACGGCAGGCCTGGTGCAAAGCGACCAGGGACGACGAGCATGCGGTGTCCACGGTGACGGCGGGGCCTTCGAGGCCGAGGGTATAAGCCACCCGGCCGGAGATCACGCTGTGTGTGGTGCCGGTGAGCCGAAAACCCTCCAGATCGCCGGTCACCCGATCGTAGTAACCCGAGAAGCACGCTCCGACGAAGACTCCGGTGTCGCTGCCGCGCAACGAGATCGGGTCGATGCCTGCCTCCTCCAGCGCCTCCCAGGACGCTTCCAGCAGCAGCCGTTGCTGCGGGTCCATCGCGGACGCCTCGCGGGGGCCGATGCCGAAGAAGCCGGCGTCGAAATCGCCTGCGGCATCGAGGAATCCGCCGCGGCGGGTGTAGATGGTGCCGGGCTTGTCGGGGTCCGGATCGAACAGCCGCTCCAGATCCCAGCCGCGATCGGTCGGGAAAGCTCCGGTCGCGTCGGTTCCGGACGCGAGAAGCTCCCAGAGATCGTCCGGTGATGCGACACCTCCGGGGAACCGGCAGCTCATCCCGACGATGGCGATCGGTTCGTCCGCCCGAACCCGGCGCGGGGCCTGCCGAGCGGGTCCGTCCGCGGTCGTCGGCGCGACGCGGGATCGCACCAGCTTCGCCATCGCCTCCGCGGTCGGATAGTCGAATACCAGGGTCGAAGGCAACTGCATACCGGTGGCCTTGACCAGCCGGTTGCGGAATTCCATGACACCGAGCGAGTCGAACCCGATATCGCTGAACGGCTTGTCCGGGGCGATCGACTCTGCGTTGTCGTGACCTAGGACCGCTGCTGCCTGGGTGCGAATCACCTCGAGGATGATGCGTTCCTGCTCGGCCGCCGGGCGGCCCGCCACCTGTGTGGCCAGCACCGACGACTCGCTCGCGCCGATGCTGACGCGGCGGCGCGACGGCCGCGCCAAACCGCGCATGAGCGCGCGCGGACCGTCGGAACCTGCCTCGGCGAGTGCGGATCTATCGACCCGGACGGCCACGAATGCCGCCCGGCCGCCGGTAAGGGCCGCATCGAACAGCGCCATACCGTCCTCGTCGCTCAGCGGCGGGAAACCTTCGCGGCGCAACCTGGCGATATCGGCATCGCCGAGACCACCGGTCATGCCGGTGCTCTCCTTCCACAGCCCCCACGCCATCGACGTCGCCGGCAAACCGGCCACGTGCCGGTGTTGTGCCAACGCGTCGAGGAACACATTCGCGGCCGCGTAGTTCGCCTGCCCCGGATTGCCGATCACACCGGCGATCGAGGAATAGAGCACGAACGCCGACAGATCCAGATCCTTTGTGGCCTCGTGCAAATTCCACGCGGCATCCACTTTCGGCCGCAGTACCTCCGTGATCCGCTCCGGCGTCATGTCTGCCAGCAGACCGTCGGCCAGCACACCCGCGGTGTGGAATACGCCGGTCAACGGATGCTCCGACGGGACCGCTGCCAACACCGCATCCAGCGCGGCTCGATCGGCCGTATCGCAGGCCACCACGTCCACGTGCGCGCCGAGCGCGACCAGCTCGTCTCGCAGTTCGGCAGCGCCGGGCGCATCCGGCCCACGCCTGCTGGCCAGCACCAGTCGCCGCACGCCGTAGTCGATGATCAGGTGCCGGGACAGCAACGCGCCGAGTCGTCCGGTGCCGCCGGTGATCAGGACAGTGCCGTCGGGCCGCAACGGTGTCGGCACGGTGAGCACGTTCTTGCCGATATGCCGAGCCTGGCTGACATGGCGAAACGCTTCCGGCGCCTGCCGCACATCCCACGCGGTCGTCGGCGCAGACGTCAACGTTCCGGCCTGGAAAAGCTCGACAACGGTTGCGAGAATCTCCCGCAACCGATCCGGATCCACCTCCAACAGCATGAAGGTGCGGTAATCCACGCCGGGATGCTCAGCGGCCACCTGGGCCGGATCGCGCTCGTCGAGATGGCCCATCTCGATGAACCGGCCGCCGCGGGGCAGCAAGCGCAGCGACGCGTCCACGAATTCGCCTGCCAGCGAATCGAGCACGATGTCCACTCCGCGGCCCTCGGTCACGTCTCGGAACTTCTGCTCGAAGTCCAGGGTGCGTGAGTCACCGATCTGCGCGTCGTCGAACCCCATGCCGCGCAACACATCCCACTTGGGCCGACTGGCGGTAGTGAGCAGACGCAACCCCAGATGCCGTGCCAACTGCACCGCCGCCATGCCGACACCACCGGTCGCCGCGTGCAGCAGCAGGGTCTCCCCGGGTTGCGCCCCGGCCAGATCGACGAGGCCGTAGTAGGCCGTCGCATACACCACCGGAACGGCGGCGGCCTGCGCGAACGACCAGCCATGCGGCATCGGCGCGAGCAGACGGCGATCGGTCACCGCGACCGATCCGACACCATCGATGAACCCGAAAACCCGGTCGCCCGGAGCGAATTCGGTGACATCGGGCGCGACCTCGAGCACCACACCCGCGCCTTCGACACAGATCGCGTCATTGCCACCCGAATCCATCCCCAAAGCGAGCAGGACATCACGGAAATTCACGCCCGCCGCGCGCAGCGCCACCCGAACCTGGCCGGGCGCGAGCGCCCGCAACACGGCGGGTGTCTCGATCAGCGTGAGGTTGTCTCCGGTCAACGTGCCCTTGCCGAGGTGGGTCAACGCCCACGCCGGCGTCCGCACCAGATCACTCGCGCCCACGCCGTCGGCGATGCCGCGGCTCAGCCGAGGTGCATGCGCAGTGCCGCGCCGAACCGCCAGTTGGGGTTCGCCATCCATCGTCACAGCGAGGACGACACCGTGCCGATAGTCGGCCGAGTCGTCGATGTCGACCACGCGGATCCGGTCCGGGTGCTCACTCTGCGCCGTACGCAGCAAACCCCACGCCGCCGCACCGGACAGGTCGACCAGCTCCCCAGGATGCACCGCCACCGCCTGGCTGGTGACCACCACGATCTGCTCGTCCCGCGCCAGCAGCCGCTGCACTCGCACCATCAGCGCGGTCACCGCATCACGCACCGCCGCCGGGAGATCACGATCGCCTGCCGCCTCGTCGTGGCGCAGTACCGTCACTACTCGGCCACCGATAGTGGCGGTTTCGCCGTCATCGGCGGGACCCCAGGCTTCAGCTTCGGTGAGCTGCTCTGCATCGGAGCCCAGCGCGACCCAATCCACCTGATAGCCGGCGCCCTCGCTGTGACGCCGAGACGCACCGAGTCCGTCGGTCGAGAGCGACCGCAGTGTCAGCGCACCCACCTCGGCCACCGCCATACCCGCTCCGTCGGCGACCGTCACCGCGATCCGCTCGCTCCCGGCCCCCGAGCCGGATACCACCGCCCGGACCCGGAGCGAAGTCGCCCCCGTCGCGTACAGCGAAACGTTCTCCCACGAGAACGGGACAGCCAACTCACCGGCGCGCGGGGCCGGAATCAATCCGCCGAGCAGGATCGGGTGCAGCGCGGCGTCCAGCAACGCCGGATGCACACCGAACTTCCCGGCCTCCGACCGCGCCTGCTCCGGCAGCGCCACCTCCGCGAACACTTCATCGTCACGTCGCCACAGCGCCGTCAGTCCGCGGAAGACCGGCCCGTACCCGTAACCCTGCTCCGCCAAATCCGCATACGCGCCGTCGATCTCGATCGCAGCCGCGCCGGCCGGCGGCCAGCTCACCATGCTCTGGTCGGCCGACGGCACGTCCGTCTGAGCGGTGACCGACGCGAACGCGTGGCGCACCCACTCGTCCGATCCGGGGCCGCCGCTGAGCTCGTCCCGATCGGATTCTTCGGCGCCGCGTGCGCGGGAGTACACCGACACTGTCCGCGCACCGGTCCCATCCGGTCCGCCCGCCACCACCCGCAGCTCGACGGCTCCGACAGGCGGCACCGGTAGCGGCGCCTCGATCACCAACTCGTCGAGTCGCGGACAGTCCAGCATCGTTCCCACGTGCAGGGCCAGCTCCACGAGGGCGGCGCCGGGCAGCAAGGTCACCCCGGCGACCGTATGGTCGGCCAGCCACGGATGATCGGCTCGCGACAGCCGCCCCGTGAACACCACATCCCGCGAATCCGGCAGCCGCACCAGCGCGCCGAGCAGTGGATGTCCTGCTTCGTCGAGGCCCGCCTGCCACACATCCGGCGCGCCGCTCGGCTGCAACCAATACTGCTTGCGCTGGAACGCGTACGTCGGCAGGTCCACCCGAGTGGCGTCCGGAGCCAATGCCTGCGCCGTCACCTCGATGCCGACGCAGTGGGCGTGCGCCAGCGCGGCGGCAACCTGCTCCGGACCCCCTTGATTGCGCTTCAGTGTCCCGAGCACGGCCACCCGATCGGCCGAGCCGATCGCCCCCGCTGTCAGCTCGACGCCGATCGTCAGCACTGGATGCGGACTCACCTCGATGAAGGCATTCACCCCCGCGCGCTGTAGCGCTTCGACCGACTCGGCGAAGCGCACCTGCTCACGCAGCCCGCGGTACCAATACCCCGCATCCAGCGTTTCGGTATCGACATAGTCCGCGAACACGGTCGAGAAGAACGGCACCGAGCCCGACACCGGCGCCACCGCAGCCAGCTCCGCGAGCACCCGATCCCGGATCGACTCCACGGCCCTCGAGTGCGACGCATAGTCCACCGGAATCCGTTTCGCCCACACGCCGTCAGTCGCGCACGCCGCCAAGAACTCGTCCAGGGCCGACGATTCCCCCGACACCACCGTCTGGGCCGGGCCGTTCACCGCCGCCACGGAAAGCCGGTCCCCGAAACTCGTCAACCGCTGCGCGACTGCCTCGGCGGCCGAACCCACCGACACCATGCCACCGGCGCCCGCGAGCTCCTCGGCGACGACCAGGGAACGAAGGGCTACCACCCGCGCTCCATCCGACAGCGAAAGTCCGCCCGCAACAACGGCCGCCGCGATCTCACCCTGCGAGTGCCCCACGACCACCGCGGGTTCCACCCCGTTCGCGCGCCACACGCGCGCCAACGAGACCATTACCGCAAACAGCACGGGCTGAACCACATCCACCCGGTCCAGCAACGCCGCGTCCGCCTCGCCGCGCAGCACAGCGGTCAACGACCAATTCACGAACGGCGCCAACGCCGCCTCGCACTCCGCGATCGCGTCGGCGAACACCCCACCCGCGGCCAGCAGCTCGCCGGCCATCTCGGGCCACTGGCTACCCTGCCCCGGGAACACGAACGCCACCCGGCGCGCCGCGGCGCGGCCCGAGACCACGTTGTCTGTGCCCTTGGCGGGCCGTGACTCGGCCAAACTCGCCAGCCCGGCCGTCAAGTCGGTCAGCTCCCGCCCCACAACCGCGCCGCGCCATTCGAACTGCGAGCGGTGCCGCAGCAACGAGTGCGCCACGTCCGCGGCATTCACGTCTTCGTGCGACTGCAACCATTCCTCGAGCCGAACAGCCTGTTCCCGCAATGCCTCCGGACTTCCCGCCGACAGTGTCCACGCCAGGACGTCGGAACCACCGGCACCCGAATCTCGTTCGACTACAGCAGGTTCGGTCGGGTTCGAGGGCGGCGCCTCTTCCAAGATCAGGTGCGCATTGGTGCCGCTCATACCGAACGAAGAGACCCCAGCACGACGGACCCGGCCACGGGCGAGCCATGGCTCCGCCTCGGTCAACAGCCGCACCGACCCCACCGACCAGTCCACATGCGGCGTCGGCGCGTCGACATGCAAAGTCTTCGGCAGGGTCTGCTGCCGCAGTGCCTGCACCATCTTGATCACACCGCCGACGCCTGCCGCGGCGACCGCGTGGCCGATATTCGACTTCAGCGATCCGATCCGCAGTGGCTCCGCGCGGCCCTGGCCGTAGGCGGCGATCAGTGCCTGCGCCTCGATCGGATCACCCAAAGTCGTTCCGGTGCCGTGCGCCTCGACCGCGTCCACATCCGACGGCTCCAGCCCGGCATCGGCCAACGCCGCCGCGATCACCCGCTCCTGCGAGGGACCGTTCGGTGCGGTCAAACCGTTGCTCGCACCGTCCTGATTGATCGCGCTGCCACGCACGACCGCCAACACATTGTGGCCGAGGCGCTGCGCGTCCGACAGCCGCTCGACCACCAGCACGCCGACCCCCTCGGACCAGGTCACGCCGTCGGCGGCAGCGGCGAACGCTTTGCTCCGTCCATCGGGCGCCAAGCCCCGTTGGCGCGCGAAGTCGATGTACAGCCGTGGGCTCGCGGAGATACTCACGCCGCCGGCGAGGACAAGGGAAGCCTCGCCCCGGCGCAGGGCCTGGCAGGCGAGGTGCAGTGCGACCAGCGACGACGAGCACGCGGTGTCGACAGTGACCGCGGGCCCCTCCAGCCCGAAAAGATAAGAGACACGACCAGAGATCACGCTCGGCGAGGTCCCCGTCAACCGGAAGCCTTCGTGCTCACCGGTCACCGCGCGCGCGTAACCCGATGAGATCGCGCCGACGTACACGCCGGTGTCGGTGCCGCGCAACGCGGCGGGATCGATCCCCGCGTCCTCCAGAGCTTCCCAGGAGACTTCCAACATCAGCCGCTGCTGCGGATCCATGGCCGCCGCCTCGCGCGGGCCGATACCGAAAAAGCCCGCGTCGAAAGCGCCGGGGTCGGTGAGGAATCCGCCTTCTCGGGTGTACACGGTGCCCGGTTTGCTCGGATCCGGATCGAACAGCCGCTCGAGATCCCAGCCGCGGTCCGTCGGGAACCCGGTGATCGCATCGCGGCCCTCGGCGAGCAGGTCCCACATCTGCTGGGCCGAGGCAACACCGCCGGGGAAGCGGCACCCCATTCCGACGATCGCGATCGGTTCATCGGAGCGGGTGCGGCGGGCGGTACGCCGCTTGCCGAGGTCGATACCTTCGAGCAAGGAACGCACCAGCCGGGTCACCGCTCGTGGCGTCGGGTGGTCGAATACCAGCGTCGTCGGCAACTCCGTGCCGGTGGCCTGCACCAGCCGATTGCGTAGCTGCTGACCGCTGAGCGAATCGAATCCGAAGTCGGTGAACGGCTGGTCGGGATCAATAGCCGCGGCGGAGTCGTGACCGAGGACTGCCGCGGCCTGCTCGGCGACCACCGTGAGCACCAGGGCATCACGTTCGGACTCGGAGGTGGCGAGCAAGCGGGGCGCGAGCGGACCCGTGACCACAGAATTCCGCCTACGCGCGGGAACCACGGCGGCGGGCGAATCCGGCGCCGACGTCGCGGCCATCTCGACCGGATGCAGCAGCAACGACTTGATCGCGAGAATCGGTGCGCCGTCCTCGGCGAACGCCGTGACGCGAAGGGTGTTCGTATCCACCCGGTCGAGGCGAACCCGCGCCGCCTCCGATCCAGGGCGGTACAGCCGAATATCGGTGAGCGACAGCGGCATCGCAAATGTGTTGCTGTCCGCTTCCGATCCGTCGGCCAGTTCGTCGACGGCCGCGTGCAGCATCGCGTCCAGCAGAGCTGGATGCACGCCGAATCGCCCGGCCTGATCACTCACCGTCGCGTCGAGCGACACTTCGGCGAAGACATCGTGACCCCGCCGCCAAGCCGCTGTGACTCCTTGGAATGCCACGCCGTAACCGAAACCGCGCGCACCGAGGCGGTCATACATTTCCGCGGCTGCCACCGGCTCGGCTGCGCCGGGCGGCCAGTCGCCGTCCACCGAGAGCGGTGCGTCACCGGTGTCGGGGGCGAGCACACCCGTCGCGTACCTGGCCCATTCCTGCGCCTCGACCTCGCCATCGGCCGCCCACCCGTCACCCGATCCGTCGAGGAGCTCTGCGCTGCCGCTGTCGGGCCGGGCATGAATCGCGAACATCCGTCGACCGAGGTCGTCCGGCGCCGCCACACTCACCTGGATGGTCAACGCCTCGGCGATCGTCGGCAGTGGTGACTCGATCCGCAGTTCCGTCACCGAGCCTGCGGCCACTCGGGCGCCGACGCCCAACGCGGCTTCGATCAATACGGCCGCCGGCACGACGGGCGACCCGAGGATCACGTGGTCACCGAGCCATGGATGGGCTGCGCGGGTGAGGCGGCCGGTGAACAGCCATTCGTCCCGGCCCGCGACCGGCACCGCAGCGCCGAGCATCGGATGATCCGGATGGATCAACCCGGCGCTGCTCACATCGCCCGCGCCCGGGCTGACCGAGTCACCAGGTGTCCACCAGCGCAGCCGCTGGAACGCATAGGTGGGCAGGTCGATTCGCGTCGCCGCCCTGGCGAGCGCCGCAGGCGGTACATCGATACCGACGCTATGGGCGCGTGCGAGTGCCGCCGCGAAATGTTCCTGGCCGCCGTGACCGCGTTTCAGGGTGCCGACAACGGCCACGCGGTCGGCAAAACCGATCGAGTCGGCAGTCAGCTCGACGGCCATGGAAACGACCGGGTGCGGACTCGTCTCGACGAATCCGTTCACCCCGGAACGCATCAGGGCCTCGATCGATTCGGCGAAGCGCACCGGCTCCCGCAGCGACCGATACCAGTACTCGGCATCCAGCGTCGATGTATCGACATAGTCGGCGAACACCGTGGAGAAGAAGGGGATAGAACTCGCCCTCGGTCGAACCGGTGCCAGTTCCGTCAAAATCCGATCCCGGATCTCCTCGGCCATTTTCGAATGTCCGGGCCAGGTCGCCGGGACACGCTTCGCCCAGACTCCGTCGGCCGCGCATTGCGCGACGAACTCGTCCAACGCCGCCGACCCGCCCGACACCACCGTCTGTGCGGGCCCATTGATCGCCGCCAATGACAACTCGTCCCCGAACGGCGCCAACCGCTCGAGGACCGCCGCGGTGGACAGACCGACCGCGGCCATCGCACCCTTGTGGATGAGCACCTCGGCCCCAGCTCGGGAGCGCAGCGCGATCACGCGCGCCCCGTCCGACAAAGACAACGCGCCGATGACGACGGCCGCCGCGACCTCGCCCTGCGAATGCCCGATGACCACACTCGGTTCGACGCCGCCGGCGCGCCACAGCCGTGCCAGCGAGACCATGACGGCGAACAGCACCGGCTGGACGACGTCCACCCGGTCCAGCGACGCAGCTCCTGGTTCCCCCCGCACGACATCGGTCAACGACCACTCGATGAACGGCGACAACGCCGTCTCGCACTCGGCGATCGACTCCGCGAAAACACCGCCCGCAGCAAACAAACCCGCAGCCATCCCCGGCCACTGGCTGCCCTGACCCGGAAACACCATCGCCACTTGCCGCGACGCCGCGCGACCCGACACCACCGCGGACTCCGCGAGCTCAGCTGAGTCGGCTCCTGGCTCGGCCAACGCCGCAAGCCCGGCCTTCATCGCGACGAGATCACGACCGACTACCGCACTGCGCCACTCCAGCTGCGTGCGCGATCGCAACAACGAGTGCGCCACGTCGGCGCCATCCGCCTCCGGGTGCTCGTCCAACCAGTCCCGCAGCCGAGCGGCCTGTCCCCGCAATGCCTCCCGGCTCCTGGCGGACAGTACCCATGACAGAACCTCCGAGCCGCGAACGGGCGCGGCATCGACCGTCGGAACCGCGGGCGCTTCCTCCAACACCACATGCGCATTGGTGCCGCCCATGCCGAACGCCGACACCGCCGCCCTGCGGACCTCCGCCGACGGCCAATCCTGCACACCGGTCACAACCCGCAACCTCGCCGCGTCGAGCGAAATCCTGGGGTTCGGAACGCGGAAGTTCAAACTCGGCACGAGTTCTCGATGCCGCAGGCACAGCACGGTCTTGATCAGACCCGCGATCCCCGCGGCGGCCTCGAGATGCCCGATGTTCGTCTTGACCGATCCCACGGCAAGAGGTCCGTCCTCGGGGCGCGCCGCGCCGTAGGTGTCGCCGAGCGCAGCCGCCTCCACCGGATCGCCTGCCGGGGTGCCGGTGCCGTGCAATTCGACATAGTGCACCGACGAGCCTTCTACGCCGGCCGCGGCGAGGGCCGCCCGGATGACCGACGCCTGCGACGCCGCGCTCGGCGCGCTCAAGACCTGGCGCTCGTTGCCGTTGTTGACCGAACTGCCGCGGATCACGGCATGGATCCGGTCGCCGTCGGCGACGGCTCGCCACAGCGGCTTGAGCACGACGATGCCGCCGCCTTCACCGCGCACGATTCCGTCGGCGCTCTCATCGAAGGTGCGGCACTTACCCGACGCCGAGCGCGCACCGAATTGTTCGATGCGTTCACCGCTCAACGGCGAGAGGATGAGGTTCAGCCCGCCGGCCAGTGCCACATCGCATTCGCCGTTGCGCACCGATTCACCGGCCAGGTGCACCGCCACCAGCGACGACGACTGCCCGCTGTCGACGACGAGGCTCGGACCGGTGAACCCGTACTGATTGGAGATGCGGTTGGCGACGACGCCACGGCCGACGGCCCACAGCGAATGCCTGCCGACACCGGGTTTGCCCTGCGCGGCCGCTATTTCCGCGAAATCGGTTCCGGTGGAGCCGAGGAACACCCCAGCCCGCGCGCCGGCCAGGTCGCGGTAGCCGGCGTCCTCCAGCGCCTCCCAGCTCAGCTCGAGACCGAGCAGCTGCTGTGGATCGATCGACCGCGCTTCGTTCGGTGGCACGCCGAAGAAGTCGGCGTCGTACTCCGACGCCGAGTCGAGGAATCCGGCTGTCTCGTCGATTCCGGGGCGGTCGGCGGGAGCGGATCCGATGGCATCGCGGCCCTCGCGCAGCAATCGCCAGAACTTCTCGAGGTCGGCAGCGCCCGGCAGCCGGCACGACATTCCGACGATAGCGATGTCATTCGCTCGTTCGACCATTGGGAATTCCTCATCTTCACGCTTGGTACTTCAAAACCAGCCACGTCAGTGGTTATTGCGAATCGCTATTGCCCGTCGGCTCGGGACGGATTCGCCTCGGCTAGGCCTCGCCCAGCTCCTCCAGCCAGCGCCGTATCTCCTCCGCGGCGGCAGCGGACTCCGTGCCGATGATCGAGAAGTGGTCTGCGTCGATTTCGGCCCTCTTACCGGTGTGCATCCACGCGGGCACCGGCTCGGCGATATCGAGGCCGGGCAGCTGCGTCGCCGCCCGCAGGTCGAACGTCGGTGCCGCGATCGACACGGGTTGCCGTTTGTCGAATAGCTGCGCGTACTTCGCCATGGCGATGAGACCGTGATCACCGATCTCGGTGACCTCGTCGCCGAGATCGAGCACAGAGCCGATCGCGGTCACCAGAACCCGACGATTCTGCTCAGGGTCATCAGGTGAATAGGTGTCGAGCAGGATCACCGCCGCAGGCCCACGCCCGGTCTGCTCGAGCCGATGCGCCAGCGCGTGTGCGATCGCGCCGCCGGCCGAATAGCCGACGAGAACGATCGGGCGCAGGCTGTCGGCGCCCGCAACGGCCGCCGCCAGGTAATCCAGCAGCACCTCCCATGATTCGGGCAGCGGTTCGCCCGGTTGAGTTCCCGGCAGGCGCAGCGCGGCGATTGTGCGGTCCGCGCCTAATTCGCGCGCCAGCCCGCCGAACTGGTGCGGTCCGGTACCGACCACGAACGAAGGAACGCAGATCAGCGAGAGCCGGGAGGTGCCCCTGCTCAGCGGGATCGGAGCAGGCTGGACCAGCAGCTCGGTGCCGCTGGGGAAGGTGTCGACGAGCTTGGCGCTCTCCAACAGCATCGGTATCGCGGTCTCGACGCTCCCGCGCCGATGTGCGGCAAGGACCAGCTCGGTGAGCCCGCCTCGGTTCCGTTGCGCGGTCCCGGCTTTCACGGGCGCCACCGTGGGTGCGACCACGGCGTCCACCGTGGTCGGCAAGATCTCGGGGATCCGCGAGCACAGATAGTCGGCCAGTCCCGCAGCGGTGGGATGGTCGAAGATGAGCGTGGAAGGCAAGGCCAAGCCGGTCGCCTTGGCGAGCCGATTGCGGAAATCGACGCCCGCGAGCGAGTCGAAACCCAGCTCCGTGAACGGAGCCGCCGGATCGATCACGTCCCCGGATTTATGTCCGAGACTCGCGGCGACATGTTCGCGAACCGTCGCGAGCACAACGCCCGCTCGGTCGGCTTCGGGTGCGCCGGCCAGCTGCTGCGCCAACGACCGCACACTGGTTGCGCGACGCGGCGCCGCGGTGACCAGGGTGCTGAGCATCCTCGGCAGTGCACCCCCGGCGGCCTGCGCGGTGAGTGCCGCCATATCGAGACGCACACCGATGCTCGTCGGTAGACCGGCGGCCAGCGCGGCGTCGAGCAGCGACATCCCGTAGTCGTCGTCGAGGGGGATCGCCCCTTCTCGACGCAGTCGCGCGATATCGGCCTCGGTGAGGGTGCTTGTCATACCACTGGTCGCGCGCCACGGACCCCACGCGATGGATGTCGCGGGGAGACCGTGGTGGTGCCGGTGTTCGGCGACCGCGTCCAGGAACGCGTTCGCCGCCGCGTAGTTGGCCTGGCCCGGGCTGCCGATCGTCCCCGCGAACGAGGAGTAGAGCACGAACATCGACAGGTCGAGGTCCTTGGTGGCCTCGTGCAGATGCCACGCCGCGTCGGCCTTGGGCCGCAGGACCGCGGCAAGCCGCTGCGCGGTCATATCGGCAAGCAGACCGTCGGCCAGCACGCCTGCGGTATGCACGACACCCGTCAGCGGATGCTCCTGCGGGATGGCCGACAGCAGCTCGTCGAGTGCCGCGCGTTCGGTCACATCGCACGCGACCACATCGACATGCGCGCCGAGTGCGGCCAATTCCGCCGCGAGCTCCGGGGCGCCCGGCGCGGCCATGCCCCGCCGACTGGCCAGCAGCAGCCGCCGCACCCCATGCTCGACGACGAGATGCCTGGCCGTGAGCGCGCCCAACCCGCCGGTTCCTCCGGTGATCAACACGGTGCCGTCCGATCGTGACGCAACGTCCTTGCCTGCGTCTATGCCACCGCGACTCAACCGAGGCGCGTACGCGACACCCTCGCGCAGCACCAGCTGAGCTTCGTCCGCGACAGCGACAGCCGCCGCGACGCCATCGTGGTAGTCGTCCCAACTGTCCACATCGACGATCGCGATCCGGCCGGGGTTCTCGTGCTGACCACTGCGCAGCAGACCCCACACCGCAGCTCCGACGAGATCCACCGGCGCACCGGCTTCCAGAGCAACCGCGTTCCTGGTGACGACGGCGATCCGCTCCTGATGGGTCAGGAGTGCGGTCACCTGCGCTGCCACGTCGACGAGCCGAGCGTGTACCGCACCCGGCACGTCCGCATCGATCGGCGTGTCGTCGAGTCGGATCACGGCCATCGGCCTGCCGTCGATCGTCACCGTCTCGCCCCCGGCGGTGCTCGCCCAGCGCACGCCGGCAACGAGGTCGCTCGGCTTCGGTGTCGGCACCGGGACCCAGCGGAGCTGGTAGGCGCCGCGGCTCAGCTCGGAAGCACCCGCGGCGCGCAGGGTGTCGATCGGGATCGGACGCATGGTCAGCGCCGCGACCTCGAAGACCGGCTCCCCGTGTGAGTCGGCGAGTGTCACCGTGATCCGATGGTTGTCCGGTCCCGCCGGACCCGACTCGGCCGCAGCCAATCTGACCCGCGCCGCCGTGGCTCCGACGGCGTGCATGTCCACGTTCTCCCACGAATAGGGCACGAAGATCTCGCCGTCGGCCGGCGCTCCGGTCAACCCGGTGAAGCGAATCGCGTGTAGTGCCGCATCCAACAGCGCGGGATGCACCCCGAACCGATCGGCCGACAAATGGTCCTGCTCCGGGAGATTCACCTCCGCGAAGACCTCACCGTCGCGCCGCCACAGCGCGGTCAACCCTTGGAACAATGGCCCGTGCCCGTATCCGCGCTCGGCCAGCTCCGCATACATGCCGCCGATATCCACCCCGACCGCGCCCGCGGGCGGCCAGCTCGCGGCCATCGCCGTCGCGTTGCTCCTGGCCGGCGACGCCGGTGCGACAAGGGTTCCCGTCGCATGGCGAACCCACTGCGCCCGCTCCGGCGCACCCTCGCGCTGCGGACGCGAATACACCGAAACAAGGCGGGCGCCGGTGTCATCGGGTCCGTCCGCAACCACCCGCAGCTCGACGGCGCCCTCGGAGGGCACCGCAAGCGGCGCGGTCACGACCAGTTCGGCAAGTCGCCGGCTGCCGGTCATCGCCCCGATATGCAAGGCCAGCTCCGCGAACGCCGTGCCGGGCAGCAGCACCGTCCCGCCGATCATGTGATCGGCCAACCACGGGTGACTCGACAACGACAACCGACCCGTCAGCACCACACCATCGGTGTCGGGCAGCCAGACCGCCGCGCTCAACAGCGGATGCTCGACGTCGTCCAGACCCGAGGTCCGGACATCGCCCGTATCGGCTGCGGCCGCCAGCCAGTACCGCTGGTGCTGGAATGCGTACGTCGGCAACGAAACTCGATTCACCGAGCGCCCAGCGAACAACGACTGCCAGTCCACACCGAGGCCGGCGATGTGCGCCTGCGCAAGGAATGTCACGAAGCGACTCGCCTCATCGCCGACGCGACGACTCGCAGCGGCCACCAGCCATCCGGCCGGGACATCGCCGTCGTCGCTCACACATCGGCGGGTCATCGCCGTGAGTACCGCGTCGGGGCCGATTTCGAGGAATCGGCGCACGCCGGTGTCGGCGAGCGACCCGATCCCCGGCGCGAACCGGACCGCGGCACGCACCTGCCCGACCCAGTACTCGGGATCGGTGAATGCCTCGCCCACCGCACCGGTTACGTTCGACACGATCGGCAGCAGCGGATCCCGGTAGGTCACCTCCTGTGCGACAGCACGGAATTGCGCGAGCATGGGTTCCATCCGCGCGGAATGGAACGCGTGGCTGACCCGCAATCGCGTGGTCTTGCTGCCCTGCCCCGACAACGTCCGCTCCACCTCGTCGATGGCGTCCGCGTCACCGGAGATCACCACGGCGTCCGGACCGTTCACGGCAGCGATCGATGCCCGGTCTCCGAAGCCGGTGAGCAGCTGTGCCGCCTCGGTTTCCGGCAGCGCTATCGCGAGCATCGCGCCGCCCTCCGGCAGCGCACCCATCAAACGACCACGCGCCGCCACCAGGGCACACGCATCCGACAGCGACCACACCCCCGCCACGTACGCGGCAACCAGCTCGCCGATCGAATGCCCGATCAGCACATCCGGGATGACGCCGAACGACTCCACCAGCCGGAACAACGCCACTTCGAACGCGAACAGTGCGGGCTGGGTGAACTCCGTCCGATCCAATACACCCTCGGGATCGGCGAACATCACCTCCCGCAATGACAGCGCGGAGCTCGTCGAGGGGTGGTCGGATGACCGGCCGGCCTGGCCGAGGTGGCGATCGAACTCGGCACACACCTCGTCCAAGGCGGCCGCGAAGACGGGGAACGCCGCAGACAGCTCCGCCCCCATGCCCACCCGCTGCGCGCCCTGGCCGGTGAACACGAACGCCGTCTTCCCGGACCCAACCGTTCCTTCGACCACGCCGGAGGACGACGAACCCGTCGCCAACTCCGCCAGTTCGGCAAGCAGCTGTTCCCGGTCCCGGCCGACAACCGCGCCGCGCCATTCCAGCTGTGCACGTGTTTCGATCAACGACCGCGCGACGCTCGGCGCGTCGGCTTCCGGATGGTCGACCAACCACGCCCGCAATCGGTCCGCCTGAGCCCGCAGACTTGCCTCGGATTTCGCCGACACCAGCCACGCGACCACACCCTCTCGCGAGGACGTCGGGACCTCCGTCGAGGACCGCGCGTCCCGCATGGGCGCAGGCGCTTCCTCGACGATCACGTGCGCGTTCGTGCCACTGATACCGAACGAGGACACACCCGCCCGACGCACCCGCTCCCCCGCAGGCCACGGCTCCGCCTCCGTCAGCAAACGCACCGAACCCGCCGACCAATCCACATGCGGCGACGGCGTATTCACATGCAACGTCTTGGGCAGCATCTGGTGCCGCAATGCCTGCACCATCTTGATAACGCCACCCACGCCGGAAGCCGCGACCGAGTGCCCGATATTCGACTTCAACGATCCGATGCGGACCGGTTCCGTGCGCCCTTGCCCGTAGGTGGCGATCAAGGCCTGCGCCTCGATCGGATCACCCAGCGGTGTGCCCGTCCCGTGCGCCTCGACCACATCGATATCGGCGGGATCCAGCCCGGCGACCGCCAATGCCGCCTCGATTACCCGCTCTTGCGACGGACCGTTCGGCGCGGTCAGACCATTGGACGCGCCGTCCTGATTCACCGCCGAACCACGGATCACGGCGAGCACGTTGTGACCGAGCCGCTGCGCATCCGACAACCGCTCGATGGCGAGCACGCCGACGCCCTCCGACCAGCCGACACCGTCGGCGCCGTCGGAGAAGGACTTGCAGCGGCCATCGGGCGCCAGACCACGCTGACGTGCGAAGTCCACGTACAGCTCTGGGCTCCCCGAGATCGTGACACCGCCCGCGAGCACCAGCGTGGTCTCCCCATTGCGCAGTGCCTGGCACGCCAGGTGCAGCGCGACCAGCGACGACGAGCACGCCGTGTCCACCGTGATGGCAGGCCCCTGCAAACCGAACACGTAAGCGACCCGGCCCGAGGTGACGCTGTCCGAGTTCCCGGTCATCCGGAAACCTTCGTGTTCGCCGGTCACCCGCTCGGCATACCCGGACGGGGTGGCGCCGACGAACACCCCGGTATCGCTGCCGCGCAGCGACGTCGGATCGATGCCCGCGTCTTCTAATGCCTCCCAGGCGGCCTCGAGCATCAGCCGCTGCTGCGGATCCATTGCCGTCGCTTCGCGCGGACTGATACCGAAGAAACCGGCGTCGAAAGCACCCGCCGCGGTGAGGAATCCGCCTTCCCGGACATAGGTGGTGCCTGGTTCGTCCGGGTCCGGGTTGATCAGCCGCTCGAGATCCCAGCCCCGGTCCGAGGGAAAGGGCGTGATCGCGTCCCTACCGGCCGCCACCAGATCCCAGAGCTGTTCAGGGGATCCGACGCCGCCGGGATAACGACAGCTCATTCCGACGATGGCGATCGGTTCGTCCGTCCGCGTCCGGCGCACGGTTCTCGTCGGCCGTCGTTGCGCGGCGGGGGTATCCCCGATCCGGGACACCAGGAACGCCGCCACCGCCCGAGCGGTCGGGTGATCGAAGACGAGGGTCGATGGCAGCGACAATCCGGTGGCCTTGGCGAGCCGATTCCGGAATTCCACACCGGCCAACGAGTCGAAGCCCAACTCGGTGAAGGCGGCCTCCGATTCGATCGCCTCGGCGGAGGCATGCCCGAGCACCGCCGCCGCCTGCTCCCGCACCACTTCGAGCGCCACCTCGTCGCGCTCGGCGACCGACGCCGACGCCAGCCGCCCCACCACCGACCCGATGTTCCCGCGCGACCGGGTTTGCGCCGAAACCAGCGAACTCAGCACCTTCGGCAGTGATCCCGCCGCGGCCTGTTCCGCAAGTCCTGTCGCATCGAATTCGGCACCGACCACCAGCGCCGCATCGGCGGTGACCGCCGCGTCGAACAAGGCCAGCCCGGTCGTGTCGCCGAGCGCACGGAAACCCAACCGCCGCAACCGCTCCAAACCGGCCGCACCCAGCTCACCTGTCATACCGGTGTTCGCGTTCCACGGACCCCATGCCACCGAGACACCGGACAGACCTGCCGCCCGCCGCAGCCCGACGACCGCATCGGCGAACGCGTTCGCCGCCGCGTAGTTGCCCTGCCCCGGCGCACCGGCCAGCCCCGCGACCGACGAAAACACCACGAACGCCGAAAGATTCGACTCCCGCGTCGATTCGTGCAACAACCACGCCCCGTCCACCTTCGGACGCAACACCCGATCCAACTGCTCAGCAGTCAAGGTCTCGACGGTGCCGTCATCCACCACACCCGCGGCATGGACGACACCGGTCAACGGGAACTGCGCCGGAATTTCCGCGAGCACCGCCGCGACGGCGCTGCGATCCGCGACATCGCACGCGGCGACGTCCACTTCGGCGCCGAGCGCCGCCAGTTCCGCGACCAGTTCGGGCACGCCGTCGGCGTCGCGACCACGTCGCGATACCAACAGCAGCCTGCGCACCCCGTGCTCGGCGGCCAGATGCCGCGCGACGAGCGCACCGAGCCCGCTGGTCCCTCCGGTCACCAGCACCGTCCCGGCCCCGAACGACACCGGGCCCGCACTCGGCGACACCGATTCCCTGCGCAACCGCGGTGCCGACAACCGGCCGCCGCGCACCGCGACCTGCGGCTCATCCGCGGCCAGCACCGCCGACACCGTGCCTGCGTCGATCTCGTCGTCGCGGTCGAGTAGCACGATCCGACCCGGATGCTCGGCCTGCACGCTGCGCACCAGCCCCGCGACAGCCGCGGACACCGGATCGGGTGACTCGCCCGGCAGCCCGAGCGCGTTATGGGTGACCACGACCAGCCGCGACCGGGCAACCCCCGAGTCCGCCAGCCACGACCGCAACAGGCCGAGCGCTTCCGCGACGGTTCTGCGGCCCGCCTCAGCCACATTCACGACGTCGGATTCGTCGTCACCGACCACCCAGACGAGCGTTTCCGCGACCGCATCGGTATCGGCCGGGTCGTGCACCTGAGCGGATCGACGATCGATCCCTGCCACATTCCCGCCGCCGAGAATGGCCATCGTCCCCGCAGGCTCGGTAGACCCCGCCGCGACCGGCACCCACTCCACGCCGTACAGCGGCACCAACGCCGAGCTCGACCGAACCCGTTCCACCGTGCGCCGCTCCACCGGATGCATCACCACGGAGTCCGCGCTCAGCACCGGCTCGCCTGCCTCGTCCACCACATCCATCCGCATGCGGTTGCCGCCGAGCATCACCGCACGGAGCCGGACCGGCCCCGACCCGGTCCGCGCCAGGCGCAGGCCGCCGATCGAGACCGGCAGCGGAATCCGCCCCTCGGGGATGTCGTCCATGACGAAGTCGAGAGCGGGGTGCAGGCAGGCGTCGAACAACGCGGGATGAATCCCGTATCCCGATGCCTGACCGGCCGTTGTCGCGTCCAGCGAGACCTCGGCGAACATCTCGTCGCCGCGCCGCCACATCGTGCGCACCCCACGGAACACCGGACCGTATTCCATGCCGAGATCCGCGACCCGCCGATACAGAACCTGCTCGTCGAGCTGCACCGCACCCAAGGGCGGCCATATCTGGTCCCATCCGGTCTCGGCGTCCGCCGTAGTGTCGGCGGCGGCCAGCACCCCGCTGGCATGCGGCACCCACGCATCGGCATCGTCGAGGTGCTCGGCCCGGGAGTAGATGGTGAAGCGTCGTCGCCCATCCGGTTCGCTCTCGCCGACAGCGACCTGCAGATCGACGGCGTGCTCCCCGAGCGCCAGTGGAATGTCCAGCAGCATCTCTTCGACGGTCCGCAGCTCGAGCCGCTCACCGATCGCTGACGCCAGCTCCAGGTAGGTGGTCGCCGGCACCACCGCGGTACCGAACACCACATGCTCGGCGATCCACGGATGACGGGCGTCGGAAAGCTGCCCGGTGAACAACCACTCGTCCTTGCCTGCCACCGGCACCGCATCCCGCAGGATCGGATGCTCGATGTTGCCCGCGGCTACCGGGCGCACCACGTCCAGCCAGTACCGCCGACGCTGGAAGGCGTAGGTCGGCAACGGAACCCGCACTGCTGCCCGGCCGGCGAGCAACGGTTCCCAGTCCACCTCGATGCCGGCGTTGTGGGCGTCGGCGAGGAACGTGAGGAACTGTGTCACCTCGTCGACGCCGCGCCGTCCCGCGGCCGCGACCAGCGACCTCGAATCGATATCCTCGGGCAGGCACTGCCTGGTCATCGCCGTCAGTACGGCGTCGGGTCCCAATTCCAGGAACCGCCGGACACCCATGTCCACCAGGGCCTCGACGCCGTGGGCGTAGCGGACGGTGTCGCGCACGTGACCGACCCAGTACCCGGGATCGGCGAAAGCCTCGCCGCCTACCACGCCGAACACGTTCGATATCACCGGCAGCAGCGACCGACCGTAAGTCACTCCTGCGGCGGCGGCCTCGAACTCCGGCAGCATCGGTTCCATCAATGCCGAATGGAAAGCGTGGCTGACCCGCAACCGCGTTGTCTTGATCCCGTCCGCGGCCAGCTGCGGTTCCAGTTCCGCGATGGCATCCTCGGCGCCGGAGATCACGATCGAGGACGGCCCGTTCACCGCCGCGATCGATAGCCGGCCACGGAACCCGGCAATGGCTCCGAGCGCCCGCGCTTCCGGGATCGCGGCGGCCAGCATCGCACCGCCGTCGGGCAGTGCGCCCATCAATCGTCCCCGCGCCACGACAAGCGCGCAGGCGTCGGCCGCCGACCACATCCCGGCCGCGTACGCGGCGACCAGCTCGCCGATCGAATGCCCGATGAGCACGTCGGGGGTGATCCCGAACGACTCCACGAGCCGTAGCAGCGCTGCCTCATAGGCGAACAGCGCGGGCTGGGTGTACTCCGTGCGATGCAGCAAATCTTCGCCCGCGGTGCCGAAGACGATGTCTTTGAGCGAGGCGCCGGGCAACGAGGGCTCCAGCAACCTGTCGAACTCGGCGCACAGCTCGTCGAACGCCGACGCGAAGACCGGGAACGCCGCAGCCAGCCCGGCGCCCATGCCGACACGCTGTGCACCCTGTCCGGTGAACAGGAACGCGATCTTGCCGCCGACGGGCGTGCCCTCGGTTACGCCCGGCGCAGCCGCGCCTGCGGCCAGCTCGGCGAGGCCCGCCAGCATGGCATCCCGATCGCCCGCGACGACGGCCCCGCGCCGATCGAATCGGGCCCGGGTCGTCAGCAGCGAACGTGCCACGTCGACCAGGTCCGCTTCCGGGTGGGCCGACAGCCACGCACGCAGTCGAGCGGCCTGCCCCCGCAGTCCCGCCTCGGATTTCGCCGACACCAGCAACGGCATCATGCCCGAAGCCACGGGCGGCGTGACCGGCTCCGTCGCACGCTCCTGGCCCGCGGGTGCTTCCTCGAGAATGATGTGGGCGTTGGTCCCGCTGATACCGAACGAGGACACCCCGGCCCGACGCACCCGCTCCACCGACGCAGGCCACGCCCGTTGCTCGGTCAGCAATCGCACCGACCCCGCCGACCAATCCACATGCGGCGACAACGCATCCACATGCAGCGTCTTCGGCAACATCTGGTGCCGCAATGCCTGCACGATCTTGATGACCCCACCGGCACCCGCGGCCGCCTGCGAATGCCCGATATTCGACTTCAACGATCCGACCCACAATGGCTCCGCACGGCCCTGCCCGTACGCGGAGATCAGGGCCTGCGCCTCGATCGGATCACCCAATGGTGTCCCGGTCCCGTGCGCCTCCACCACATCCACATCGGTGGGATCGAGCCCGGCCGACGCCAAGGCCGCAGCGATCACCCGCTCCTGCGACGGACCATTCGGCGCCGTCAAACCATTCGAGGCGCCATCCTGATTCACCGCCGAACCCCGAACCACAGCAAGCACGTTGTGACCGAGCCGCCGCGCATCCGACAACCGCTCCAACACCAACACACCGACGCCCTCGGACCACCCGACACCGTCCGCCGCCGCCGAGAACGCCTTGCACCGACCGTCACCCGACAAACCACGCTGCCGCGAGAACTCGATGAACATGAACGGCGTCGACATCACCTGAGCACCACTTGCGAGGACCAGAGAGGTCTCCCCCTGACGCAATGCCTGGCAGGCAAGATGGATGGCCACCAGCGACGACGAACACGCCGTGTCCACGGTCACCGCAGGGCCTTCCAACCCCAACGTGTAGGCCACTCGACCCGAGAGCACACTGCTCGTCGAACCGGTACCGACATACCCCTCGGCGACCGAACCGGCCGCCTTGGCGATCTCCTCGTAGTCCTGATACGAGACGCCGGTGACTACGCCGGTGTCGCTGCCCCGCAACGACAACGGATCAATACCGGCGTATTCCAAAGCCTCCCAGGACGCCTCCAGCAACAACCGCTGCTGCGGATCCATCGCCGCCGCCTCGCGCGGACCGATCCCGAAGAACCCCGCGTCGAAATCCGCCATACCGGAAAGGAATCCGCCGCGTCGCGCGTAGGAGGTGCCGGAGTGATCGGGATCGGGATCGAACAGCCGATCCAGATCCCAGCCGCGATCGGTCGGGAACTCGCCGATCGCGTCCGTTCCGGACGCCACCAGCTCCCACAAACCCTCCGGCGAGCTGATCCCCCCGGGATACCGGCAGCTCATCCCCACGATCGCGATCGGTTCATCGGTACGGACCCGACGCGGCACGCGGGCGACGGCACGGCCGGTGTCCGCTTCTTCCAGATCACCGACATGAGACCGCACGAACGCCGCCACCGCGGTCGCGGTGGGGTAGTCGAACACCAGCGTCGACGGCAGCTGCACTCCGGTGGCTTTGGCAAGCCGATTGCGAAACTCCACTCCGGCAAGGGAATCGAAGCCGAGCTCGGCGAACGGCGCGGTGGGATCGATGGCGTCGCCGGAAATGTGACCGAGCGCGCCTGCGACCTGCTCACGAACGACGTCGAGCACGATGGCCGCGCGCTCCTCGGCCGGCGCGGCGGCCAGCCGCCGCGCCAATGTCCCGCCCGTGTCCGCGGCCCGCCGCACCGGCACCGTGACGATCGAATGCAACATCCGGGGCAGGGCCCCCTCGCGTGCCTGCATCGTCAGCGCCTCGGTGTCGAACTCCGTCGCGACCACCACCGGTGCTGCCGCGACGACCGCGCGATCGAACAACGCCAAGCCATCCGCCGTCTCCAACGGACGCACGCCCAGGCGGCTCATCCGCGCCATTGCCGCAGTTCCCAGACCGCTGGTCATACCGATGTTCTGGTTCCACGATCCCCACGCGATCGACACCGCGGGCAAGCCCGCCGCCCTGCGCCGCAACGCCAGCGCGTCGAGGAACGCATTCGCCGCGGCATAGTTGCCCTGTCCCGGGTTGCCCACCACTCCCGCGACCGACGAGAACAGTACGAACGCCGAAAGATCACGGTCGCTGGTCAATTCGTGCAGATGCCACGCGGCGTCCGCCTTCGACGCCAGCACCCGGTCCAGCTGCTCGGTGGTCAAGGTCTCGATGGTGCCGTCGTCGAGCACGCCCGCCGAATGGATCACCGCGCTCGGAGCGAACTCGTCGGGCAATTCCGCGAGCAGCGCCGCCACCGCCGCACGATCGCCCACGTCGCAGGCCACGACCCGCACCTGCGCGCCCGCTGCCGTCAGCTCGCTCACCAGCTCGGCAACACCGTCGGCACGCTCACCTCGCCGCGACGCCAATACCAGTCGTCGCGCACCGTGCGCATCGACGAGGTGGCGTGCCAGCTCGGCGCCGAGACCGCTGGTGCCACCGGTGATCAACACCGCGCCCGCGCCGAAGGACGACGCGTCCGCCACGGCAGAGCCCGCCTGCCGCCGCAGTCGCGGCACCCGCAGCCCACCGCTGCGCACGGCCAGCTGCGGTTCGTCCGAACCCACTGCCGCGGCGATCACATCGACTGTCGGGTTCTCCTCGACTCCCACGTCGACGAGCACGAACCGGCCCGGATGCTCGACCTGCGCACTGCGCACCAAGCCCCACACCGCCGCGCCCGCCGCGTCCGGCGACTCGCCCGACACGCCCATAGCTCCACGGGTCAGCACCACCAGTCGCGAATCGCTCAACCGCTGCTCGGCCTGCCACGTCTGCAACAGCTCCAGCGCCGACCGCACCCACCTGTGGGTCCGCGCCGTCACGTCGCCGCCGGCGACAGCTTGTGGGTCGCTCGAAACAACACCGTCGGTCGAGTTGTCGCCGACAGGCGACCAGACGACGATCTCCGGAGTCGCCGCATCGTCGAGCAGCTCGATGAGCTCCGCACTCCGACGCTCGACGCCCGCGACAATCGCACCGCCGAGTAGCGCGACCGACGCAACCGCCCCGGTCGACCCGGACGACACCGGCACCCATTCGACATCCGACAGCGACGGTCGACGACCGGCCCCGCTGTTCAGCACTTTGGCGTCCACGGGGCGGGCAACGAGCGAATCGAGACTCAACACCAGGGCCCCGGTGTCGTCGACAGCGAGGACCCGTGTCCGCCCGGCTCCCCACCGCACAAGTCGAACCCGGACGGCCGTCACCCCGGTGCGGTACACCCGCGTCCCGGCGAAGGAGAACGGCAACGGCAGCCGACCCGAGGACATGTCCTGCGCCAGCCCCCCGATCGCCGCGTGGAATGCGGCGTCCAACAACGCGGGATGAATCCCGAATCCAGGTGCCTGATCAGCGGTTTCGGCCGCAAGGGACACCTCGGCGAGCAGATCGTCGCCGTCGCGCCAGACCGACGTGACCCCCTGGAACGCGGGGCCGTAGCCGAGCCCCAAGTCCGCCAACTGGTCGTAGAGCCCATCGTTCGGCACCGCCTCGGCACCGGCGGGCGGCCATTCTGCGGTCGCAGCCGATCCATACCAGCCCGACTCGACCCACGTGGGAACGCTCTGCGCAACCGGAGCCAGCACGCCGTTGGCATGCGACACCCATTCGCCCGCATCGGGATTCCCGTCGGCAACGGCACGCGAGTGGATCACGAACCGGCGGCGGCCCGCGCCGTCGGTGGGTTCGACACCGAGCTGGATATCGACCGCAGTGCCTGCCTCGAGTAGCAGCGGCGCTTCCAGCAGCAGTTCCTCGACAAAGTCGACCCCGAGCCGCATGCCCGCGGTCGACGCGAGTTCCACAAAGCCGGTCCCGGGCAGCAACACCGAGCCGAACACCGCGTGATCGGCCAACCACGGGTGGGTCAGCAACGACACCCGTCCGGTGAACAGCCATTCGTCCTTGCCCGCCAACGACACCGTGCCGGTCAAGATCGGATGATCCGATGACCCGACCGACGCGTTAGCGACGAGTGGCTCCAACCAGTACCGCTGACGCTGAAACGCGTACGTGGGCAATGACACCCGGTGCAGAGACCGCCCCGCGAACATCGGTCGCCAGTCCACGTGGACACCGGCGGTGTGCGCTTGCCCCAGCAGCGTCACACACTGCGTCACCTCGTCGACCGAGCGTCGAGACGCGGCGACCACCACCGAGTCCGCCTCGACCTCCGGGTGTTCGGCCAGACACTGGCGAGTCATCGAGGTCAGCACCGCATCCGGGCCCACCTCGACAAACCGCCGCACCCCTGCCGCGACGAGAGCGTCCACGCCGGGCGCGAATCGCACACACCCGCGCACCTGCTCGACCCAGTACTCCGGATCGGTCACCTCGACTCCGACCACAGCACCGGAAACATTCGACATCATCGGAACAATCGGCGTTCGATACGTCAGACCCGAAGCAACGAAGCGGAATTCGGCCAGCATGGGTTCCATCCGCGCGGAATGGAACGCGTGACTGACCCGCAATCGCGATGTCTTGACACCCGCGCCGGCCAGCCCGCGCTCCGCCGCTTCGACAACGTCCATGTCACCGGACAGCACCACCGACGCGGGACCGTTCACGGCCGCGACCGACAACCGATTCCCGTACTCCGCCACGATGTCGACCGCACGCTGCTCGGTCACGGCCGCCGCGAGCATCGCGCCGCCCGCAGGCAGCGCACCCATCAAACGACCGCGCGCCGCCACCAACGCACACGCGTCCGCAAGCGACCACACCCCTGCCACGTAGGCGGCCGCCAACTCGCCGATCGAATGCCCGATCAACACATCCGGTGTGATGCCGAAGGACTCGACGAGCCGGAACATCGCCACCTCGAACGCGAACAGCGCGGGCTGCGTCCACTCCGTCCGATCCAACACACTTTCGGGATCGGTGAACATCACCTGCCGCAACGACATCGCCGAGCTCGTCGAGGAGTGGTGGCCGGATGCCGAATCGGCCCCGCCGAGGTGCCGATCGAACTCGGCACACACCTCGTCCAGCGCCGCCGCGAACACCGGGAACGCCACATACAGCTCCGCCCCCATCCCGACACGCTGGGCACCCTGACCGGTGAACGCGAATGCCGTCCGACCCCCGACAGTCAGACCGGACGACACCGCACCCGACGCCAGCTCGGCCAACCCCGCAACCAGTTGCTCCCGATCGCGACCGACCACCGCGCCCCGCAAGTCCCACTGGGCCCTGGTATCGATCAGCGCCGAGGCCACACTCCACAAGTCCGCATCCGGGTGGTCGAGCAGCCACTGCCGCAACCGATTCGCCTGGCCGCGCAGCGCTTCGCCGGACTTGGCCGACACCAGCAACGGCACCACATCCCCGGCGACGGTTTCGGATTCGGCAGGCGATGTCGACGAAACCGGGTCGCCCGCGGCGGTCCCTTCGGCTGACCCGCCGCCGGGCGCAGGTGCTTCCTCCACGATCACATGAGCGTTCGTGCCACTGATACCGAACGAGGACACACCCGCCCGACGCACCCGCTCCCCCGCAGGCCACGGCTCCGCCTCCGTCAGCAAACGCACCGAACCCGCCGACCAATCCACATGCGGCGACGGCGCATCCACATGCAACGTCTTCGGCAGCACCTCGTTCCGCAGCGCCTGCACGATCTTGATGACCCCACCGGCACCCGCGGCCGCCTGCGAATGCCCGATATTCGACTTCAACGATCCGATCCGGATCGGTTCCGCACGATCCTGCCCATAGGCCGCGATCAGCGCCTGCGCCTCGATCGGATCACCCAACGAGGTGCCCGTCCCATGCGCCTCCACCACATCCACATCGGCAGGAGCCAATCCGGCAGCAGCCAGCGCCGCCGCGATCACCCGCTCCTGCGACGGACCATTCGGCGCCGTCAAACCATTCGAGGCGCCATCCTGATTCACCGCCGAACCCCGAACCACAGCAAGCACGTTGTGACCGAGCCGCCGCGCATCCGACAACCGCTCCAACACCAACACACCGACGCCCTCGGACCACCCGACACCGTCGGCCGCCGCCGAGAAGGACTTGCATCGACCGTCAGGCGACAGACCACGCTGCCGGGAGAACTCGATGAACAAATACGGTGTCGACATCACGGTCACACCGCCGGCCAACACGAGCGAAGTCTCTCCACGCCGCAGTGCCTGGCAAGCCAGATGGATCGCGACCAGCGACGACGAACACGCCGTATCCACCGTCACCGCAGGGCCTTCCAGCCCCAACGTATACGCCACTCGACCCGACACCACGCTGCCCGCCGAGCCGACGCCCGCGTACCCCTCGTAGGCCGGACCCGCAGCCCTTGTCTTGTGCTCGTAGTCCTCGTACATCACCCCTGCGATGACGCCGGTGTCGCTGCCCCGCAATGACAACGGATCGATACCCGCGTCCTCCAGCGCTTCCCATGACGCCTCCAGCAACAACCGCTGCTGCGGATCCATCGCCGCCGCCTCGCGCGGACCGATCCCGAAGAACCCCGCGTCGAAATCGCCGACATCGCGCAGGAAGGCGCCCTCCCGCGTGTACACCTTCCCGAACCGGTCGGGATCGGGATCGAACAACCCCTCGACATCCCACCCCCGATCCACCGGAAACTCGCCGACGGCGTCCGAACCGGACGCGACCAGATCCCACAGCTGTACCGGCGACTCGACGCCACCCGGGTAGCGGCAGCTCATACCGACGATCGCGATCGGCTCGTCGATGCGTTCCCGCAGCTGGGTCAGATCGTCGCGAGTCGTGAGGAGCTCGACGGTGACCTTCTTCAGATACTCCAACATGCGGTCGGACGAATCGCCGGTGCCTGTGTCCACGTTTCACATCCAGGGGTATTTCGGGGTTGACAAAGAAGCCCGGCGGCAGGAGCGACGCGGGCTAGCGGGTTACCGAAGGTCGTTCGGTCAGGTGTCGGTGATGAGGCGGCGACTCGATGAGTCGGCGGGCGCGCGGTGCATCGGCAGACTCGCGGCCATGGAGGGCGAAGGATCGGTGCGCAGACCTCGACGTACGGCCGCGGTTCCGCGGTTCCGTCGGTGAACGTTGTCGCTGGTTATCGAGACGTAGTCCATGGGAACGTTCCCTTTCACCACGCTGAAAGGCGGGCTGGCAACGTCATGGAAATTGCCCGGCTCGATACCCGCAGCCGGTACTTCGCCTGCACAGAAGACGAAATCAGTGCTCATCAAAATCTCTCTCCGCCAAGCAAACCCCAGGATATGCGTCCAGTTGCCTGCTGAGAGTTAGCCTGCCAGCCGAATCGGTTCCTCGCAACCGATGTACCGCCCTTTGATGTGCCGCCCTTCGGCGGCTCGTCGATCCTGTGTCGAACCGGCCACCGCCGCATGAACGATCGGTAACAAAGGCGGCCGGTGCACCACGGGCCGGAGAAGCGTCGTCGTGCAGTGGCATCCGGTTCTGCGTGATCACGGCGATACTAGTCACGTCAACAATCATCGATCCGCCGATTATGTTGCGCACCAACGTTTCTCATTAGTCGGTCGCGTACGGACCGCCGAGTCACACGCTGACGGGGGGGCCACACCGGAGGCGCGGCAGGCATTCGCCAGATGTTCGCGATCGGGAGGTATCGACGTTCCACTGCGAGGATCCGGCGGTCGACCAGCCCGACCAAGATCGAATCAGCGACCCATCGTCCACACGGTGGGCGTGCGGGGCGTCGTGCGGTCCGGGCTCCCCAGTAACGGGGAGCTCGTCCACATCCCGGAACAACGAAAAAAGCCGTAGTCCCGAGATACTCTCCGGACTACGGCTTTCACGTACTACAGCTGTGGGCGAAGGGGGACTTGAACCCCCACGTCCCGAAGGACACTGGCACCTGAAGCCAGCGCGTCTGCCATTCCGCCACTCGCCCGAGCGACTGGGAGACAGTATCACGCAGATATGCGGGACACGAAATCGGCGCCCGGCGGCCTTTGTGCGCAGGCCGGGCAACCACGGGGAACCCGCCGGGGGTTTCCAAGAGTTACAGGTGTGGAGGATCGTGGATATCATGCAATGAACGTGGTCGACACACGACACGCCATGCCTGCGTGTCGTTGTTATCAATCAGAACAGGACGCTCAACCGAAGGGAGGCCGAGATGGGCATCGTTTCACGGTTCGAGCGTCGTCTGCAGGGCGCCGTCGATGATGCGTTCGCCAGGGCTTTCGGCGGCAGTGTCGTGCCGCAGGAAGTGGAGGCTGCGCTGCAACGCGAAGCCACCGATCACGTCCAGGATCTGGGCGGCGGCCACCAGTTGGCGGCCAACAATTATGTGATCACGATCAACCCGTCCGATTACGAGCAACTCGTCGCGGATCATGAGCTCACGACCCGCGCGTTCGCCAAACACCTGCAGGACTACATCCGCGAGCAAGGCTGGCAGACCTACGGCGAAGTACACGTGGCGTTCGAGGCATCACCTACGCTGCACACCGGACAGTTCAGGGCGAGCGGCCGGGTCGATCCCGACGTCGGTCGTCGAGCCACACCAGCTCACAGCCCCGAGCCCACGCCACAACGACCTGCAAACCCGCAACCAGGAGCTGGCCCCATGACGCAGAACTCAGGCTACGACCCCAGCCGTGAGCCCGCGGAGTCCGATCCACGCAACCGCGGGTACGCACCACCACCCGCCGGGCGGGGCGGTCCGCAAAACGGTGCGTACCGCGAGGAGTACGGCCGCGGTGGCGCGCCGTATCCGGGCGGCTCCGACTACCAGGCGCCGGACTCCCAGCAGGGGTACAGCGACTACCAGAACGGCTACGACTACCAGGGCGGCCAGGCCGGCTACGGCCAGCAGAGCCAGCCCGGTTACCAGGAGCCGGGCTACGGGCAGCAGGGCTACGCCGACCGCGGTGGCTACGGCCAGCAAGGTGGTGGCTACGCCGAACCCGACTACGGTCAGCAGGGCTACCAGGAGCCGGGTTACGGTCAGCCCGGCTACGGCCAGCAAAGCTACGGCGAGCCCGGTTACGGGCAGCAGGGCTACGGTCAGCCCGGCTACGGTGAACAGGGTTACGCCGAGCCGGGTTATGGGCAGCCGCAGGGCTATGGCCAGCAACCGGCCTACGGTGAACAGGGTTACGCCGAACCCGGCTACGCCGAGCCGGGCTACGCCGCGCCCGACGAGCAGGGCGGCTACGGCCAGGCCTACTCGCAACAGCCCGGCTACGCCGCGCAACCCGGCTACGCCGCACCCGCCTACAGCGGGGGCGCTCCAGCCGGCTCGGGCTACTCGGCAACTCTTCAGCTCGATGACGGCAGCGGACGCACCTACCAGCTCCGTGAGGGCAGCAACATCATCGGCCGCGGTCAGGACGCCCACTTCCGCCTGCCCGACACCGGTGTATCGCGCAGGCACATCGAGGTCCGCTGGGACGGCGCGACCGCGATGCTTTCGGATCTGGGATCCACCAACGGCACCCTCGTCAATGGTTCCCCGGTGCAGGATTGGCAGCTCGCCGACGGAGATGTCATCCGTGCCGGGCATTCCGAGATCCTGATCCGTATCGTCTGATCCTGTAAGTTCGCGATGCGGGTCACGACATGGCCATCAGGGATTCTGCGGTCGTATCGTGATCGGAATCGGCTGACGGTCCTATGATGCTGCGAACACACGCGCGGCACCAGAACCGGGGCCGGCAAGACCAGCAAGCCGGCGGGGGCGCTCCAGCACCTACGGCACCGACGTACACGGTCGAACAGGAGGTGGAACGCCGTGCAGGGATTGATCTTGCAATTGACCCGTACGGGGTTCCTGCTGCTGCTATGGCTGTTCGTGTGGGCGGTACTGCGGACCTTGCGCAGCGACATCTACGCGGCATCCGGCATACGGATCCAGCCCAGGGCCGCACGCGGTTCCGCGGTGCTGCCTTCCTTCAGCCGAGGCCAGAAGGGCGCCAAATATCTTGTGGTGACTCAAGGTTCACTCGCCGGCACCCGCATCTCGCTCAGCACCCAACCGGTGCTGATCGGGCGGGCGGACGATTCCACGCTGGTACTCACAGATGATTACGCCTCCACCAGACACGCGCGGTTGTCTCCACGCGGTGACGACTGGTACGTCGAAGATCTCGGCTCGACGAACGGCACCTACCTCGACCGCGCGAAAGTCACTACCGCAGTCCGAGTTCCACTCGGAACTCCCGTCCGTGTCGGCAAAACAGTGATCGAGCTGCGATCGTGACACTTGTTCTCCGCTACGCAGCACGTAGCGACCGCGGTCTTGTCCGAGGCAACAACGAGGACTCCGTCTACGCGGGCGCACGCCTGCTCGCACTGGCCGACGGCATGGGTGGCCATGCCGCGGGCGAGGTGGCCTCCCAGTTGATGATCGCCGCACTGGCGCATCTCGACGACGACGAGCCCGGCGACGACCTCCTCGGCAAGCTCGACGCAGCCACCCACGAGGGCAATGCCGCGATCGCCGACCACGTCGAGGAAGAGCCCGAACTCGATGGCATGGGCACCACGCTCACCGCAATCCTGTTCGCGGGCAAGAAACTCGGCCTCGTCCACATCGGCGACTCCCGCGCGTACCTATTGCGCGGCGGCGAGCTGACCCAGATCACCAGAGACGACACGTTCGTCCAGTCACTGGTCGACGAGGGCCGGATCACCGCCGAGCAGGCGCACACCCATCCGCAACGCTCACTGATCATGCGTGCCCTCACCGGCAACGAGATCGAGCCGACGCTGATCATGCGCGAGGCTCGCGCCGGTGATCGCTACCTGCTGTGCTCCGACGGCCTGTCCGACGTGGTCAGCGACGAGACGATCGCCAACACCATGCGCGAGGGCAGCCAGGACGAATGTGCCGACCGGCTCATCGAGCTGGCCTTGCGCAGCGGCGGGCCGGACAACGTGACCGTCGTCGTCGCCGATGTCATCGATCTCGACTACGGGCAGAGCCATCCCATCGTCGCGGGCGCCGCCTCCGGTCAGGACGAGGACACCCCGCCGCCGAACACCGCGGCAGGCCGGGCGGCCGCCATGCGTCCGCCGCGCGCGACGCCACGGCGTGCCCCGGCGGCGCCGGAGCCGCCCGCGAAGGGCAAGTCGCACAGGCTGCGCTGGATTGTGCTCGCGATCGCCCTGGTGGTGGCCGTATTCGTCGGTCTGCTGGTCGGCTACAAGATGATTCGCAGCAACTATTACGTTGCCGCGGACAACGGCCAAGTGGTGATCCTGCGCGGGCTGCCCGGTTCGGTGCTCGGGTATTCGATCCATGAGGTCGATCTGGTCGGCTGCGTCAAATCCTCCGGTGAACTCACCCTGGAGCAGCCCGGCCGAGATCTGCCCCCTGGCTGCCGGGTGCTGAAGGCCGCCGATCTCAAGTCCACCGGGCGCACCCAAGTGGACCGTGGCCTGCCGCCGACTTCACTGGACAAGGCCAAGGACCAGATGAAGGTCCTCGCACAGGACGAGCTGCTGCCGCCGTGCCCGGTCCGTGAGCAGGTCCCGCAGCCAGGGGTTGTGCCGCCCGTGGCGCCGCCGCCGTCCTCGACCGGCAGCCCGGCGCCCGCCCCGAGCGAGATCCCGGCGCCGCCGCCCGCGGGGACCGAACCGAGTCCGGGTGAAACCAGGGGTACCGACGTCAAGACGCCGACCAAGTCGGAGCCGACGGCGCCGACGTCGACCGCGGCGGCGAACCCCCAGATCGCGGGGGAGACCTGCCGGGTGACGGACTGATGTCCGCACCGGCACCGCCGACCGCTGGGGCTTTTCCCAGTCCTCCCGGCGGCTTCGCACCCGCGCCGCCGCCATCCACCCGACGCAACGTCGAATTGCTCTTACTGGCCGTGGCGGGGGTCATCACGACCGCAGCCCTGTTTCTGGTCGAAGCCAGTCAGGAGCAGTCGGTCACCTGGGATATCGCCAAATACGGGCTGGCGTTCTTCGCGCTGTTCGCGGTCGCGCATCTTGCGGTGCGCCGCTTCGCGCCGTTCGCCGACCCACTGCTACTGCCGATCGTCGCCCTGCTCAACGGCCTCGGATTGGTGTTGATCCATCGCCTCGATCTCGCCGATGCACAGACCGCCGAGTACAACTCCTCGGCGATCCCCTCCCCCGACGCCAACCAGCAGATCATGTGGACCGGCCTCGGAATGGTGGTGTTCATCGCGCTGTTGATCGTGCTGCGCGACTACCGCACGCTGGCCCGCTACAGCTACACCCTAGGTCTGTTGGGCCTTGTCGCGCTGGCGATTCCGGCATTGCTGCCAGGAGCGTATTCGGAGACCAACGGCGCCAAGATCTGGATCAGATTGCCGGGATTCAGTGTGCAGCCGGGTGAATTCGCGAAGATCCTGCTCATCATCTTCTTCGCCTCGGTACTGGTGGCCAAGCGCGATCTGTTCACCGCGGCCGGGCGGCATTTCCTCGGCATGGAGTTCCCGCGCGGGCGCGACCTCGGTCCGATCCTGGTGGTCTGGATCGTTTGCATCTGCGTGCTGGTCTTCGAAAAGGACCTCGGCACTTCGTTGTTGATCTTCAGCACCGTGCTGGTGATGCTCTACATCGCCACCGAACGCGTCGGCTGGCTCGTCATCGGCGGCGGCCTGCTCGCGGTGGGATTCTTCTTCGCCTACCAGGCCTTCGGCCATGTGCGAGTGCGTACGCATACCTGGCTGGATCCGTTCGCGGATTACAGCAACACCGGCTACCAGATCTCGCAGTCGCTGTTCGGGCTCGCGACCGGTGGGCTCGCGGGCACCGGCCTCGGCAGCGGCCGGCCCTCGCAGGTGCCCTTCGCCAAGACCGACTTCATCATCACCACCATCGGTGAGGAGCTCGGTCTGATCGGGCTCGCCGCGGTGCTGCTGCTGTTTCTGGTATTCATCGTGCGCGGCCTGCGCACCGCACTCGCCGTGCGCGACAGCTTCGGCAAGCTGCTGGCCGCCGGTCTGTCGTTCACCATCGCGATCCAGGTGTTCGTCGTGGTCGGCGGCGTCACCAAGCTCATTCCACTGACCGGCCTCACCACCCCGTTCATGTCCTACGGCGGTTCGTCGCTGCTGGCCAACTACGCGCTGCTCGCGTTGCTGATCAAGGTTTCCGACGCCGCACGCGCCCCCGCACCGGCCCGCAAGAAAGAGCCTGCACCGATCGCGGACGCGCCGACGGAGCTGCTGCGCAAGTCCGCCGAAGCGGGCCGATCGGAAGCGAGGCCCCAGGAATGAACACGCCCCTACGGCGGGTCGCGATGGCGGTGATGTTGATGATCGTCGCGCTGCTGATCAATGCCACCTACGTGCAGGTCATCAAGGCCGACGACTACCGAAGCGATCCACGCAACTCCCGGGTGCTGTTGGACGAGTACGCTCGCCAGCGCGGGCAGATCTCGGCGCGTGGCACGGTGCTCGCCAACTCGGTCGCCACCGAGGACCGCTACAAGTACCTGCGCACCTACCCCGAAGACCCGCAGGCGTACGCGCCGGTCACCGGCTTCTACTCGATGCAGTACGGCAGCACCGGCCTGGAACGCGCCGAGGACTCGGTGCTCAACGGTTCCGACAGCCAACTGTTCGGGCGCCGCCTGATCGACATGATCTCCGGTCGCGATCCGCGCGGCGGCAACGTGCTCACCACATTGAATCCGGCGATGCAGAAGGTCGCCTACGACCAGCTGACCAGCAAGGGATACACCGGTTCGGTAGTGGCAATCGAGCCGAGCACCGGCAAAGTTCTCACGATGGTCTCCACACCCAGCTACGATCCCAACCTGCTGTCCGGGCACGACGGTGCCAGTGGCACCAAGGAATGGGAGATGCTGAGCACCGACCCACGTCAGCCGATGCTCAATCGCGCTGTCTCGCAGACCTATCCGCCTGGATCCACCTTCAAGGTGGTCGTCACCGCGGCCGCACTGGCCAATAGAACGGCGACCCCGGAGGATCAATTCACCGCGGCGCCCAACATCACCCTGCCGGGCACCACTACCACGCTGGAGAACTACAACGGCTCCACCTGTGGCGGCGGCCCGACCGCGTCGCTGTACGACGCATTCCGGTTGTCCTGCAACACCGCGTTCGTCGAACTCGGACTCAAGGTCGGGGCCACGAACCTCAAGGACGAGGCGGCCGCCTTCGGTATCGGCGCGCACCGCGGCATCCCGATCCCGGTCGCCGAGAGCACCGTCGGGACGATCTCGGACAACGCGGCACTCGGCCAGAGCAGCATCGGACAACGCGACGTCGCGCTCACGCCGTTGGACAACGCGGTCATCGCGGCAACCATCGCCAACGGCGGCGTCCGGATGGAGCCGCAACTGATCGAACAACTACAAGGCCCGGACCTGAGTGAGCTGTCCAAGCCCAAGCCCGTCTCGGTGGGCCAAGCCGTCAGCGCCCAGGTAGCGTCGACGCTGACCAAC
The DNA here is from genome assembly GCF_036046055.1 of Nocardia sp. NBC_00403. Lineage (NCBI taxonomy): Bacteria > Bacillati > Actinomycetota > Actinomycetes > Mycobacteriales > Nocardiaceae > Nocardia > Nocardia sp. NBC_00403. The sequence continues at coordinate 1,148,188 of NZ_CP107939.1, read as the reverse complement.
CTGATGGTGGCCTCGGAGCAGAACACCGCCGGCGGCGGCCAGTCCCGGTACCAGATCGCTTCCAAGACCGGCACGGCCGAGCACGGTAGCAATCCGCGCAGCACCCCACCGCACGCCTGGTACATCGCGTTCGCCCCCGCGCAGAACCCGAAAATCGCCATCGCGGTCATCGTGGAGAACGGCGGAGACCGGGCGCTGGCCGCCACCGGTGGCTCGGTAGCCGCGCCCGTCGCGCGTGCAGTGCTGGATGCCGGACTGCGAGGCAGCTGAAGGATATGAACGTGCGAGTGAATGTACGGGGGCCCCGATGCTGAACAACGGCGCGATGATCGCCGACCGGTACCGGCTGCAACGCCTGATTGCCACGGGCGGAATGGGTCAGGTCTGGGAGGCGCTCGACACGCGCTTGGATCGCCGGGTGGCCGTCAAGGTGCTCAAGTCGGAGTTCTCCGCCGACCCCACCTTTCGACACCGGTTCCGCACCGAGGCGAAGACCACCGCCCAGCTGAATCATCCTGGTATCGCCGGAATCTACGACTACGGCGAGACCTTGGACCCCAGTGGCGGCGAGACCGCCTACCTGGTGATGGAACTGGTCCAGGGCGAACCGCTCAACACGGTGCTGAACCGGCTCGGCAGGCTCTCGGTCGTCCAGGGTCTGGACATGCTGGAGCAGACCGGCCGCGCACTGGAGGTCGCGCACCAGGCCGGCGTCGTGCACCGCGATGTGAAGCCGGGCAACATCCTGGTGACGCCGACCGGTCAGGTGAAGATCACCGACTTCGGCATCGCCAAGGCGGTCGATGCCTCCCCCGTGACCAAGACCGGCATGGTGATGGGCACGGCGCAGTACATCGCGCCCGAGCAGGCGGTCGGCGAGGACGCCACCTCCGCGAGCGACGTGTACTCCCTCGGTGTTGTCGGCTACGAGGCGCTGGCCGGCCAGCGGCCCTTCACCGGCGATGGCGCGATCACCGTCGCGATGAAGCATGTGCGCGATACCCCGCCGCCGATGCCCGCGGATCTGCCCGCCAACGTGCGTGAACTCATCGAGATCACGATGGCCAAGGAGCCGGGACGCCGGTATGCGCGCGGCGGCGAGTTCGCCGACGCTGTCGCCGCCGTCCGCGCCGGACGCCGGCCACCATCGCCGAGCGGCGCCGCATCGGGTGCGGGACCGCTCACCACGGGCGCGACCAGGGTGCTGCCGCCCGGCCCGACGGTGATGCTGCCGTCCGGGCAGCACAGCTACGACAACGGCCCGACGGTTCGCTATTCGACCCCGGGTCAGCCCGTGGGCGCGGCACACGCGGCAGCACCGGCGACCGTGCTGAGTTCGACGGCGGCGGGTCCCACGACACCACCGGGCAACGGCCAGCGGTTCACCTCGACGCAGAAGTGGCTCGGCGGGCTCGGTATCGGTGCGCTGATCCTCGGCGGCGTCGTCACCTACCTGCTGTTCGGCGGCGACACCAATCCGAACACGGTGAAGCCCGTGACCACGACGGTGGTGCCGACTACGGTGCCGCTGCCACCACCGCCACCACCGGTCACTACGACACCGAAGCCGGTGGAGCCGCCCCCGACGCAACCGCCGACCACGGTGCCGCCGACGACAACGGAACCGCCGACCACCACCACAGAACCGCCGACCACGACGCCCGCACCGAGCACCACGGCGCCGAGCACGACGAAACCACCGAAGACAACAGCGCCAACCACCACCACCAGGTCGCGCTTCCCCACGCTCGACCTACCATTTCCGGATAGTCCCGGTGCCCGAGGACCCTCGGGCACCCTCGGCGCAGCCCCTCCTCCGCAAGGACAGCCATGACGACCCCGAAGAACCTCTCCTCGCGCTACGAGCTTGGCGAGATCATCGGGTTCGGCGGCATGTCCGAGGTGCACAAGGCCCGCGATCTGCGGCTGAGCCGCGACGTGGCGATCAAGGTGCTGCGCGCGGACCTCGCCCGGGACCCCACCTTCTATCTGCGCTTCAAGCGGGAGGCGCAGAACGCGGCCGCGTTGAACCATCCGGCGATCGTCGCGGTGTACGACACCGGCGAGGCCGAGGTCGACGGTGGGCCGCTGCCGTACATCGTGATGGAGTACGTCGACGGCGACACGCTGCGCGATATCGTGCGCGGCAAGGGCCCGATGCCACCGCGCCGGGCCATGGAGGTCGTCGCCGACGTCTGTGCCGCACTGGATTTCAGCCACAAGGCCGGGATCGTGCACCGGGACATGAAGCCGGCCAACATCATGATCAACCGCGCAGGCGCGGTGAAGGTGATGGACTTCGGCATCGCCCGCGCGATCGCCGACGCCGCCAACCCGATGACCCAGACCGCGGCGGTCATCGGCACCGCGCAATATCTTTCACCCGAGCAGGCGCGCGGCGAGACCGTCGACGCCCGCTCCGACGTGTATTCCGTCGGCTGTGTGCTGTTCGAGATCCTCACCGGCGAACCGCCTTTCACGGGTGACTCGCCGGTCGCGGTGGCCTACCAGCACGTGCGCGAGGATCCGCGGCTGCCCTCGCACGTGCACTCCGGGGTGCCCCGTGAGCTGGACTCCGTTGTGCTCAAGGCGATGAGCAAAAATCCGGCCAACCGGTACCAGACCGCCGCCGAGATGCGTGGCGACCTGATCCGGGTGCTCGGTGGGCAGAAGCCGAGCGCGCCGATGGTGATGACCGACGAGGACCGCACCACGATCCTCGGCGCCAACGAACCGCCGCCGCGCACCTTCCGCACCGTCGAGCGCAACGACGACACCGCAGAGCAGGAACCGGCGGAGCCATCGGACCCGCGTCGCAACATCTACATAGCGGTCGGCGCCGCCGCCGCCGTCGCGGTGGCCTTCGCCCTGTTCTGGGTGCTGATCGGGCCGGGAAGCAAGCCGGATCAGATTGCGGTGCCCGATCTTTCGAGCAAGTCGCAACAGCAAGCCCAGGAGACGCTGCAGAAGCTCGGCTTCACCGTGGCCATCCAGCAGAAGCCGGACAGCAAGGTCGCCACCGGCAATGTCATCTCGACCCAGCCGCTCGGCGGTTCCCGGGTGGCCGAGGGCAGCACCATCACCGTCCAGGTCTCCACCGGGCCGGCCCAGGTGCAGGTGCCGAGGCTGACGGGACTCAATCAGCAGCAGGCCGAGCAGAAGCTCAATTCCATCGGATTGCAGCTCAGTCCCGACGTGCAACGCAAGGCCTCGAGTAGTACCGAGAAGGACACGGTCATCGACCAGAACACGTCGCCGGGTTCCAAGGTCGACGTGGGTTCGCCCGTCATCATCACCATCGGCACGGGCCCAGAAGCGGTACGGGTACCCAACGTCATCGGCCAATCGATCGACATCGCACAGCCGAACATCGAGGGCAATGGCTTCAAGGTAGTCGTGCAAGAGGTTCAGTCATCGAAGCCCAAGGGCGAGGTGATCGGGACATTCCCGGCAGGTGGCACCACCGCGGACAAGGGCTCCGCGGTAACCGTGCAGATCTCCACCGGTGACCAGATCACCATGCCGACGCTGATCGGCCTGACTCCCGCCGCGGCGCTGGATAAATTGCGTCAAGCCGGTTGGACCGGAACCGCGGGCCAGATCAATCAGTCCGCCCAGGGCACTTTCGACACCAGCAGTGTGGGCCGCATCCTCGGCCAGCAGCCCGCGGCCGGTTCCTCGATCGCGAAGAACGGCACGGTCGCGATCAGCACCGGAGTCCTCGGACCGCCCTGATAACAAGCTCGCCCGGATAACCCGAAAACACAAACCGGTCGGTGTTGTCCGGGCGAGAATGAGGCTGCTTCATCCCATCAGCTGCTCCATCCAAGGACGCTGCATACGAGGAGGTAGCCCAATGACCACTGCCAGGGACATCATGAAGCCCGGGGCCCAGTGGATCTCCAAGGACGACACCGTCGGCAAGGCCGCCCGGATCATGGCCGAACTCGGGGTCGGGTCTCTGGTGATCGCAGGTGAGAACGAGCGGATGTGCGGGATCATCACCGACCGCGACATCGTCGTGAAATGCATCGCTCAGGGCAGGCCGCCTGCCACCACCCGAGCCGAAGAGCTGTGCGAAGCGACGCCGCGCTGGATCGACGCCGACGCCGATATCGATGAGGTGCTCGACGAAATGGAGAGCCACCGAATCAAGCGGATGCCGGTGATCGAGCGCAAGCGTCTCGTCGGCATGATCAGCGAAGCCGACCTGGCCAGGCACCTCGACGACAACCAGCTCGGCGAGTTCGTGACAGCCGTCTACGGCAGGCCCTGACCCGCTAGCGCAAATCCAGGTGCCGATTCATCGACATGGCCGTCTCGGCCAGGTCGGGCAGCTCGAGCACCTCGACGCCGTGCTGCCGTAATTTCTCCACACCGACACAGTTGGTGACAAAGGTCGTCGGTTCCCGCCAGGCGATGACAACGCGGGGCACCCGGGCCGCCAGGATTCTGTCGGTGCACGGCAGCCGTGTCGGGGTGGCGCGCTGGGAACAGGGTTCCAGCGTGCTGTAGATCGTCGCCGTGGCCAGCCGAGGATCATCCGCATCGAGCTTGTCGAACGCGGACTCCTCGGCGTGGACCTTGGCATCGGTCTCCCTGGAGTACCCGATAGCGATCTCCGCGCCGTCGACCACGATGACCGCGCCGACCGAGAAGGCGGTGTCGCTCGGTGGGCACATTCGCGCCAGTTCGATTGCCCGGTGCATGAACTGGCGGTCCTGTTCGTGCGCGTGGGGAGCTTTCGTCATCACCGGTCCTGCGTGATGTCGGTGGTCGCCTTGGGCAGATAGATGAGCAGGGCGATGTCGCCGATCCTGGCGATGTCGGCCAGCTGCATCCGCCGGCGTGGAGCGCCCGGATATGCGGCGGGGTTGAGGAAGCGGGGCGCGGCCTGGTCGCCGACGAGAATCGGCGCGATGGCCATGTGCAGCTCGTCCGCGAGGTCGGCCGCGAGGAATGCGGTGTGGATTCGGGTGCCGCCCTCCACCATGAGGCGGGCGATACCGCGGCGACCGAGATCATCGAGCAGCGCGCCCAGATCAATATCGGCGCCGAGGATGGCCACCTCGGCGAGGCCGCGCAACCTGTCACCGAGCCGCGCCGCGCCGGCCTCGGTGGTGTAGACGAGTTTGTCCCCGCCGTGGTGCCAGAAGTTCAGCTCGGGGTCCAGATCGCCGCTGGCCGTGACGGTGATTTTAAGTGGATACTCGGGCTTGCCCGCGGCGGCGATCCGTTCGGCCCGCCGGTCCGGGTCGTTGACGAGCAGGCGTGGATTGTCGCGGCGCAGCGTTTCGGCGCCGATCAGGATGGCGTCGGATTCCGCGCGCACCTGATCGACCCGATCGAAGTCGGCTTCGTCCGAGAGCCGCAATCGCTCGGGGCCGGCGTCATCGATGTAGCCGTCGACGCTGACCGCGACCGAAAGCAGGACATATGGACGCGTCATTGGGACACCAAGGACGCGACCTCCGCCTCGAGGATCTCCACCAGGCCCTCGGGAGGACGTCGGCCACAGACCTCGAGCCAGTTCGCCAGCATCCGATGCCCACCCTGGGTCAGCACCGATTCGGGATGGAACTGCACGCCGTGGATCGGCAGCGTGCGGTGCCGCATGGCCATCACTATCCCGCTCTCGGTGCGACCGATCACCTCGATGTCGTCGGGGATCGTCGCTTCGAGGACGGTGAGCGAGTGATACCTGGTCGCGGTGAACGGGTCGGGCAGGCCCGCGAGCACCCCGACGCCGAGGTGGAATACCGAACTGGTCTTTCCGTGCAGCAGCTCCGGCGCGCGGGTGACGGTGGCGCCGAACGCTTCCCCGATCGCCTGATGGCCGAGGCACACTCCGAGCAGTGGGGTGAGCCGGCGCGCACAGGCGTGTACCAGGTCGATGCTCGCGCCCGCGCGGTCCGGCGAGCCAGGGCCGGGGCTGATCAGAATGCCGTCGTATTCGGCCGCGACGGCGTCCACATCGGCCAATTGCGGGTCGTCGTTGCGCCAGACGACGGCCTCGACGCCAAGCTGGCCGAGGTACTGCACCAGGTTGAATACGAAGCTGTCGTAATTGTCGACGACCAATACACGCATGAGATCGAGATTACGTGGCCGTATGGCACAGCGTCGCATCCATTACCAGTTGGGATAGCCTAGAGGCACACCGGAGGGAACTTCAGCCTCGCCCGGACCGGTCCCGGCTGACCCCGGATCGGACGTCGCGGCGGGTGGTGCTCGACCCAACTTCACTGTCGCTGTCCTGCCGGTACCGACCTGCACGCCGAACACGAGGACGTCATGCCCAAGTCGAAGGTCCGTAAGAAGACCGACTATACGATCAACCCTGCCAGCCGGACGCCGGTGAAGGTGAAGGCCGGGCCTTCCCCGGTCTGGTACGTCGCCATCATGCTCGGCTTCATGCTCGCCGGGCTGGTGTGGCTGCTCGTCTACTACCTGGCAAACGACAAGATCGGCTGGATGGCCGATCTCGGCGCCTGGAACTTCCTGATCGGCTTCGGCCTCATGGTCGTCGGTCTGATCATGACCATGCGGTGGCGCTGAGGTTTCGCGCGCCCGAACCCCGGATTACAGACGTGTCATTCATTCACACCTGTGGATGACCCTGTGGACAACTCGAGGAACGATTGGGGAAAGCGGCTCATGCATCCCGAAAGTCCACAGTCCAGGACACCTGACCCACGCATCGCCTGGACCACTCCCACCCCTGCCCTGATCGCGGTCACGGTGGGCGGCGTGGTCTTGGCGACCGCCGCGGTCCTGGCCGATGAGGCCGCGAGCAGGCTGCTCATCGGGCTGGCCGCGGTGGGACTGCTCGTGCTTGCCGGGCTCGGCTTCCGCCAGCGACCACGGCTCTCGGTGACCCCGGGTCCGCAGCCGCGCCTTGTGGTGCGCAGCCTGGTCGGCCCAACCGAATACACCCGCGGTCAGATCGTGCGTGCCCGCGTGGTCAGCTATCGCCGCCTCGGCCGCAAAACGCCCATGCTGGAGATCGACGTGCAGCACGACGGTGCCGAGCGGCTGCTGATCTTCGGCCGTTGGGATCTCGGCGCGAGCCCCGTGGACGTCTTCGACACACTGGTCGAACATGGGCTCGCGCAGCCGCCGGCTTACTAGCAGCGCCGGCGGTAGCAGCGCCGTTTCACGTGAAGCCGGACAGTGCGGGGCCCGTCAGGCGGCGAGCGATGCCGCTACAACACCGGTCACCGAGAGCGCGACGACTGCGAGCACGGCGATCGCCAGCCAGCCGATGAGGCCCGCGGTCTCCTGTGATTTCGCGCGCAGCCAGGCCGGGAGGAACAGGATGCCGAGTGTCGCAAGGGTGCCCGCGCTCAGACCACCGAGGTGGCCCCACATGGAGATGCCGGGCAGCGAGAAGCTGATGAAGATGTTGATGCCGATGAGGATCAACATCTGATTGGGGTTCTGCCGCAATCGGATCAGGATCACCGTGATCGCACCGAACAGGCCGTACACCGCACCGGACGCACCGGCTGTCGCACTGTTCTGCGCGAGAACCATCACGGCCGCGGACCCACCGAGCAGCGAGACCAGATAGACCGCGAGATAGCGCAGCCGTCCGAGCACCAGCTCGGCATCCCGGCCGACCACATACAGCGCGAACATGTTGAGCATCAGATGGATCGGGCCGTAATGCAGGAACCCCGATCCGATCACGCGCACCCAGTCACCGTCGGCGACGAGGTGCGGAACCAGTACCCAGCGCCGGAACAGCTGAGACCCGTTGTAGTTGTCCACCAGGCTGCGCGACTGGGCCGCGGTCACCGCGAACACCAGCACATTCACCGCGATCAGCGCATAGGTGACGTAAGGAATCGGTTTCTGTGCGGCGGGCGCACCCGCGACTGTCCGCACCTGGCGCACATCGCGCTGCTCCTGGCGCAGGCAGTCGACGCAGTGCTGGCCGACGGCGGCGGGTCGCAGACATTCGGGGCAAGCGGGCCGCCCACAGCGCGTGCAGGCCAGGCCCGTCGGGCGATCGGGGTGGCGCACACAGGTCGGTGCGGGCGGCTGAGCGTTCATCGGTCTATTCGATCGTGATCTTCGAGATTTCGACAGGTTCCTTCGGACGGTCGTTGCGATCGGTCGGCGTGGTGGCGATGGCATCGACGACCTTGCGCGAATCCGGATCGACGACCTCGCCGAAGATCGTGTGCTTGCGGTTCAGGTGCGGCTGCGGGCCTACGGTGATGAAGAACTGCGACCCGTTGGTCGCCGGTCCCGCGTTGGCCATCGCCAACAGGTAGCCGCGGTCGAAGCGCAGTTCCGGGTGGAATTCGTCACCGAATTCGTAGCCGGGTCCACCGCGACCGGTGCCGGTCGGGTCGCCGCCCTGGATCATGAAGCCGTCCATCACCCGGTGGAAGACCGCGCCGTCGTAGAACGGTCCGGAGGTTCCACCGCTCGCGTTCTCCGTTGTGTACTCGGCGGTGCCGTCGGCGAGGCCGACGAAGTTCCGCACCGTCTTCGGAGCATGGTTGCCGAAGAGCGAGATCTTGATGTCACCGTGGTTGGTGTGCACCGTCGCAACAGCGGTCTGATTCGGTGAGGTCACGCCGCCCATCGTGCCACGCTCAGGCGACTGCGCAGGGAACCGGGCTCCACGTCTTTTTGCCGATCTGCAAGCGCGCCGAACGTTCCGCTGCGGCCGGCGGTTGAATGCGGGGCAGATCTCTGGGCATACCTGGTGAGTTACCCCGGGTACCACCGAGACAAGTCGTCATCGTTGCAATTCTGCGCGAATCGCGGGGTTGTGCCAGAGTGGTCGAATGAGCTTGGGGCGCCTTCACGTATCTGCACGTACTCGTAACCGGCTATTGGTCGCGACCCTTGTCGCACTGGCGGGTGGCGTGGCCTGGCTGGTGCGCAGCAAGCGACCGCAGGCCCAGGAGCCGGCCCCGGCACCGCCGCGGATCGGATACTCCCGCAATGGCTCCGCGCCGACTCCCTTGGCGGAGGCCGGCGCGGAAAACGGTCGCTGATCTCGGCTTTCGGTCAGCGGCTCACGGTCCGCTGGTACTGACGCAGAGCCAGCGGGATGAACACGAGCAGGATGATCACCACCCAGGCCAGCGTCGTCACCACCGGATGCTGCATCGACCAGGCGTCCGATTGCGGCGCCATCGGGCTGGTGTTGCCGAACAGTTCGCGAGTGGCCTGGGTGACCGCGGACACCGGATTCCATTCGGCGAATACCCGCAGCACGGTCGGCAGGTTCTCCAGCGGCACAAATGTGTTGGCGAGGAATGTCAGCGGGAAAATCACCATGAAGCTGGCGTTGTTGAACACCTCCGGCGCCCGGACCAGCAGTCCGACGACGGCCATGATCCACGACACCGCATAGGCGAACAGCAGTAACAGCACGTACGCCAGCACCGCGTCGAGGAACGAACCGCGGATCCGCCAGCCGACGACAAGACCGGTCAGCGACATCACCACGAGGCTGACCACGTTGATCACCACATCGCTCAGCGTCCGGCCGACCAGCACCGCCGACGGCGCCATCGGCAACGACCGGAATCGGTCGATGATGCCCTTCTGCATATCCTCGGCAAGACCGGCTCCGGTGAAGGTCGCGCCGAACACCACGCTCTGCGCGAAGATGCCCGCGATCAAGAACTCCCGATAGCCGCCCGACATGCCGGGCACCTCGATGGCCGACCCGAAAATGTAGGCGAACAGCAACACGAACATGATCGGCGATAGCGTCGAGAAGATCAGCACATCGGGCACACGCTTGATCTTGATGACATTGCGTTTGGCGATGGTCACGCTGTCGGTGAACACGATCGATAGTCGTTCACCGACGGGCATCGAGATGCTGGGTTCGGGCGCCGTTGTCGCCGCGGTCATCGGATCTTTCCTTCCGTCGCTTCGAGCCGGTCCCCGCGCTTACCTGATGCGACGGAACCGTCGCCGTTGATCAACTCCTCGGCCTCGTGCCCGGTGAGGGTCAGGAAGACGTCGTCGAGCGAGGGACGCCGCAGACCGACATCGTGGATCTGCACGTTGTGCTGGGTCAGCAAGCCGATGGCGTCGACTAGCGCCTGCGAGCCGTCGCTGACCGGAACGGTGATCCGGCGCAAGCCGGGCTCGAGATGGATCTCGCCGTCGGCGAGACCCTGCAGCGCCTGCTGCGCGGTCGCGAGGTTGTCGGCATGATCGACGGTGAGCTCGATACGGTCGCCGCCGACCAGGGTCTTCAGCTCGTCCGCGGTGCCGCGAGCGATGACCTTGCCATGGTCGATCACCGCGATGGCGTCGGCCAGCCGGTCGGCCTCCTCCATGTACTGCGTGGTGAGCAGCAACGTGGTTCCGCCTGCGACCAATTCCTCGATGACATCCCAGAGGTCGAGACGCGCCCGGGGATCCAGGCCGGTGGTGGGCTCGTCGAGGAACAACACCGGCGGATTCGCTACCAGCGCGCCTGCCAGGTCGAGCCTGCGCCGCATACCGCCCGAGTAACCTTTGACGGGCCGATCTGCCGCGTCGGTGAGCCGGAATCGATCGAGTAGTTCGCGAGCGCGCTCCTTACTGCGCTGCACGCCCATGTGATAGAGACGTCCCACCATTTCCAGATTCTCGAAGCCGGTGAGATATTCGTCGACGGCCGCATACTGACCCGACGTTCCGATTCGCGACCGCAACGCTTGCGGATTGCGCAGTACGTCTATGCCTGCGACGGTCGCGTGGCCCGCATCCGGTATCAGCAGTGTGGTGAGCACTCGGACCGTGGTGGTCTTACCTGCACCATTGGGTCCGAGCAGTGCGGTCACGGTGCCCTCCGGCACCGATAGGTCGAGGCCATCGAGGGCGACCAGCCGGCCGTAGCGTTTGACCAGACCCTCGGCGACTATTGCGTCGGGCATGATTCTCCTGACGTTCGTGAGTTGTCGATGTCGGATTTCTGATGACGCCGGCCCGCGGTGCCGAGTCGAATTCGCTGAACCGGTAACCGACCGATACTCGAGTCAGTATTGCGGTGGGCACCGACAATTTCATCCGATTTGCCGACAGCTCGGTCGAACCGAGTCGGACCGGAGAAAAAAGAAGAGGCCGCATCCCGGCCAAGGCGGTGCTCGGGGGTGCCGGATCGGGATGCGACCGGTTCGATCATCCCGCCCGTCTCGTTGCTCGATCGCGCGTAGCCCGCTACCCGATTCGGCCGTGCGCAGTACTCGTCTCGGCGCGGATCCGCCGGCGTGGAAGGTAGGAAGCGGGCTGGTGGGTCACCGTGTTCGGCTGTTTTCCCACCACTACGGCAGGCTGCGATTCGCACGAACACATGTTCGCATCGGGGTACGACATACTCTGTCGCCGCGCGTGCTGGGCCGCCCCGTTTTCCCGCTGCCGCGACACGCGGCACATCCGGCGCGACACCGCCTCGGAACGTCCCGGGCGCGCGATCCATGACACACGGAGACCGGTCGGAATGTTTTCTGAAAGCACGCCGTAATGGCGGGTCAGCGCCAACAGCAGCAACGTAACTTCCTGTACAACAACAGTTTTGGCAAACAGTAAGCCATCGCTTACCCGGGGCCGATCGACACCCTCCGGTCGGGCGCTCGGCCCGCATTCCGCAGCCCAATAAGCCAACCCCAAAAATCTTGGAAAGTGGCGGTCCCCACGCACCCAGAATCGCGGATCATCGCGTAGGATCGTTCTCGTCGGCCCCTCCCCCCCGGGCCGACCTTACGCGGGCCTCGGCTAACTCCCCCCCTTCGCCGAGGCCCGCTCCCCATTTCCAGGCCAGGTCAGCTCGCTGAGCTGCGGTGTTCCGCCTCGGCAGCCAGCGAACGCCAGGCAGCCGTCAACCGTTGCGCCCGTACCCTTCCGGCCGTCGCAAGCAGCGGGCGATCGCGCTCCCAGCGCGCCATGACGACTGGGGCCGCGCTCTCCCACAGCGGTTCCAGTTCCGCCAACAGCCGGTCGAGAAGTTCGAACGCGCCGCCGAGTGCGACGTGGACGCCGGGCGAACTGGGCCGGTCGATATCGAGACCGCGCACGGCCGCTACCGCGGCAAGCAGCCGCTGCACCACCGGCTGCGGCCACCCGGACTCGCGGGCGACCCGGATCAGCCAGCCGAGCGCCGCGGCAAGCACATGAATGTCCTCGATGGTCCGGAAGGGTTTGAGGTAGTCCAGGTAGCCGTCCCCCGGCAGCATCCGCGCCGCGGCGTCGGTGAATGTCACTGTGGCGTGCGGAATCTCGGGGGCGAACGGGACCGCGGGCAGGTTCGTCACCCGCACACCCGGCTCGTCCGCATCCACCAGCACCGCGTGCAGGCGGTTGCGGCCGTCCGGCGATTCACCCGAACTGCCGATCACCACCAGCCGCTGCGCCATGATGCCGAGCGTCGTGAACGACTTGGTGCCATGCACCGACCAGCGGCCGTCGGTCTCCGCGAGCGCCGTACGGATCGCCGATGGATGCGCGCCACCCGACTCGGTCGCCGACACCGCGACCAGTTCGTCGGCGGGCAGGTCGGCGATCAGTGTCCGCAACGCCTCCTGATAACCGGACAGGAACGCGAAACCAAGGCGGTCGGCGCCGAACCCGCCCGCGATCGCCACATCCACCGGCGTGGCGAACCGAGGTGCGACCGCTCGATGCCTGGACCACGCGTCCGCGATGGTGTCGATGGGCGCCGGATCGACGGCTTCGGTCAGCAGGTAGTCGAGCACTGAATCCACGCCTGCACGGTACCCCCGGGTCGAATGCTCTCGGCAGGGCCACATCTCAGCAAATCACGCGGCGGTGCACCGGGCTATTCACAGGATCAGCAGGTATCACTGAGTGGCCCGACCGCTTCGAAAGGAGCTCGACCTGTGTCCGAACTGGACGAAGACCGTAGAAGAGCGCTATACGATGCCAAAGCCAGACTGTCGTGGGTGCTCGCCGGGCTGGCCGGACTGATCGGCGCGGCGGCATTCATGCACACCGCCGGCTACTTCGTCACCTTCATGACAGGCAACACCGAGCGCGCGGTTCTCGGTTACTTCCACCACGAGCCCGACATGGCGGTCGCGGCGACCCTGCTACTGGTGTCGTTCCTGTCCGGCGTGGTGGTCGCCTCCTGGTGCCGCAGGCGCTATTGGTCCGGTCATCCGCACGGCCCGACCCTGCTCACCACCGCGAGCCTCGCCATGGCCTCGATCGCCGACATCGGGATCTACCAGGCGCTGGACACCGACAAGATCGACCTCGTCCCGATCCTGTTCGTCGCCTTCGGTGTCGGCGCGCTCAACACCTCGTTCGTCAAGAACGACGAAGTATCGATTCCGCTGAGCTATGTCACCGGCACGCTCGTCAAAATGGCGCAGGGCTTCGAACGCCACCTCAGCGGCGGCACCTACGCCGACTGGCTCGGCTACTTCCTGCTCTACCTGGCATTCGCACTCGGCGCACTGCTCGGCGGTCTGTTCAGCCTCGTTGTCGCAGGCTGGGCGATGCTGATCACCGCCACCTTCGTCTGCCTCATCGTCACCTGCTACACCTACCTGCACCTGGACCGCCACGGACCGCCGAAGGAAACGTGACGGCCCGAAACAAAGGCAGCGCCCAGAGCGGCGGCCGGCGCACACAACTCCGCACAAACAACTGGTCGCCACATGCGGGAAAGAAAGCGGCACAAATGGATTCGGCTCATCTACCAAATGGCGGCGATATAAGTCGCCACTGGATAGGTCAGGCAACGTCCCACATAGCAACGATGCATGCTCCCAACAACGACGCGATGAGCGACACCAGCAACGGCGCGATGAGAAGCGCCGACAACGACACGCCAAAGAAAAGGCGAACGCTCTGCTAGAGCGCTCGCCTCTGGTTGTCGAGTCCGGTGTCCGAACCCTGACTCCGGCCACTTTGTCGATCGAGCTGAGGGCCCGGTGATCGGTTACCCGCGATCAGCGGGTGGTCACCTCTTTCCACAGGTCTGCATCGTCCCGCTTCCGCAGCTTGGTGATTCCGATGAGAACCGCGACCACAACACCGACCGTCAGAAGAAGTTTCATGGCTCCCAGCGTACTGCGGTGTTCAGGGTGAGCCCAGGAGACGTTGCGCCGGGGACGGCTGGACCGGCGTGGCCGCGACTGGTCAGCTGGTACGAATGGCCCAACCAGGCTGATCCTCGGCAATGCCCCCGCAAAGACAACGCGTTCCCATCATGTGACGGTGCGAATCTCCCAGCACCGTTTATGGTTTCGCGCTCGGCGGCGACCACGCCGATGAGCGACCACGCCGTTGACCCGGTCGATACCCCGACGAAGGTGCCTACGACCTCGCCCGCGTGATACCCGAGCCGCGAGGGCGACTCACGAAAGGCATCGCTGGTTGTTTACCCGAACTCGGATACCGACAACCGGGCGCGGCGCCGCAACCCTCGAAGCACGCGCCGGCGGCCGAATCGCCGACGACACCAAGCCGTCAAAATCCTCCTGACCTGCACATATGAGCGATATGTCAGATATATCACTCGATAAACCCGCCGCTCGGCAGCAGGCTGTTTTGACGCTGCGAACCGTTGGCAGGTAACGTTCCGAGGGCGCATTCATGGATTGCGTGCCGCGATGAGCGGTGAAGGGGCCTTAGCTCAATTGGCAGAGCACTGCCTTTGCAAGGCAGGGGTTAGGGGTTCGATTCCCCTAGGCTCCACAGCAAAGACGCAGGTCAGAGGCAAGATTCGCAATCTTGCCCCAACCTGTGCCCACTCTCCGGTTGTGCCGTCGTCGTGGCTGGATGGTCACTGCCCTGGGTGGACGGCACCATGCGGCCACGCATGATGGCACAGGATCAGCTATCAGGAAGCCGCTGCGGCTTTCTCCGCCGACAGCGCGATCGCTTGCGGGTCCTCGTCGGGCCGGCCGGTCCCGGTGGCAATCAGATCGCGCAGGCTCGTGTCGACATAGAAACTCCAGCCTTTGCGGCAGGCGTCGAAGCACTCGAACTTCGGCACCAGGCCGAAGTGGGTGAAACGCAGCTCGGTGGTGGCGCCGGACTCGGTGATCTCGAACTGTACCTGCGTGCCGTTCCATTCGGTCGGATCCTCGACACCATCCATCCACGCATCCAGCACCCGCCAGACAACCCGTTCGTTCGGTACCACCTCAGCCACCTCCATAGTGCTGCGGTGCACGCCCGGAACTTCGTATGTGAACACGTCACCAGGGTTTTCGGTGCTCCCGACAAGCGCTTTCGACCACCAGCCGCGCACGTCGAGCACAGCGTCGAAAGCCACCTTCGCGGCTCGATCCACCGAGATCGTCGTTGTGAAACTCTGTTCAGTCATGGGTTCTCCATCGAAGTAGAGGGGAATCGGAAATATTCAACCGATAGGTTGAATGTATCTCGAGTGGGAGTAAGATTCAACCTTGTGGTTGGGAATCCTGGAGATCAGCTCGACATCGTGTTTCACGCGCTAGCGGACTCCACACGCCGTTCGATGCTGCACAGCCTCGCCCGACGTCAGCACAGTGTCGGCGAACTGGCAGCACCGTTCGATATCTCGCTCGCCGCTGCGTCGAAGCACATCAAGGTGCTCGAACGCGCTGGTCTCGTGCGTCGTATGGTGCAGGGGCGCACGCACATGTGCCGGCTCGACGCACGCCCGCTCGAGCAAGGTGCCGAGTGGATGCGCTTCTACGAACGGTTCTGGAACGACAGCCTCGATGCACTGGAAACCGCGCTGCGACAGGAGGAACACGATGAGTGAGTACGGCGAGGTCGTCGACACAACCACGATTCGCGTCGAACGGCTGCTACCCGGACCGATCGAACGGGTCTGGATCTACCTGACAGACGTCGACAAGCGCGCGACTTGGCTGGCCGGCGGCCTGCTGGAACCACACACCGGCGGCCGCATCGAACACGTCTTTCGCATCCACGAGCTCACCGGCGAAGGTAAGGCGACCGATATCGCCGACCGCAGACACGGCGAGGTACTCGAATGGGATCCGCCGCACCGGCTGCGCCACACCTGGAGCACCAGCGGCGATCTCGCAGATTCCGAAGTTACGTTCACACTCGAGCAGGCCGGCGAGAAAGTACGGCTCACCGTCACCCACACCAAGCTCCCTACCCGCGGGGAAATGATCAACATCGCCTCCGGCTGGCACACACACCTCGACATCCTGCAAGCCCGCCTCGAACAACGTGCGCCCGACAAATTCTGGCCAAAAATCGCCGCACTCCAAAGCCGATACGACGCCACACTCCCCTAGCCTGCAAAGTAACGGTGCCGATACGCTGAGCCTGCAATACGTCGATGGAGTGCCTACGCTCGTTGCCACCGCCGGAACAGCCGTGCCGATCGTTCTCGCGGTCGTGAGCGAATCCGGCACCCCTAGAGCGTCGCCACTGACGAACCAATCTATAGCACAACGCTATTGCGCTGAATAGCCGCTTCCCATCGACGGCCGATCTCCGTTTGCCGGGTACTGTTGCCCTCGAATGTGAACCCTTGCTAGATGGAGAAATGAAGAAATGGATCCGTCCCGCTGCGTTGTGCTGGTACCTGTACACGACTACATCGAGCCCGCCTGCGCAACGGGTCTGTCCGCGCTCGAAAGGCTCGGTTATCCGATATGGCGGGTATACGGCGCCTCCGCGATCGACCAGGCGCGCAGCCGAATTGCCACAGAGGCTTTGGCGGAGGGCTACGAAGAACTGATGTGGATTGATTCGGACATCGGCTTCCAGCCCGAAGCCGTAGAGATGTTGCGGTCCCACGGCCTGCCCATAGTTTCCGGTATCTACGCCAAGAAGAGATCACGCGAACTTGTCTGCAGCCTGTTGCCGGATACCGAAAAAATCATATTCGGCATAGGCGGCGGCGCGATGGAGATCCGATACGCGGCCGGCGGTTTCCTGTACACCAAACGAACTGTCTACGAGAAGATCGCCGACCACGAGAATCTCCCCGTCTGCAATGAACAGTTCGAACAAACCATCGTGCCGTACTTCCTACCGATGATTATCCCGCATGGCGAGGGCCATTGGTATCTCGGCGAAGATTTCTCGTTCTGCGAACGAGCTCGCCGCAGCGGCTTGGCCATCTACGCCGATACCCAGATCCGCCTCGAACACGTCGGAAAGTACGGATTCACCTGGGAAGATGCGGGTAGCAGCAGAAATCGCTACAGCAGCTACGAATTCAACTTCACACCGCACAAAGCGAGTTTTGACACACTGGACAACGGCCAGGTCGATGCAGATGCAGGCATCAACCTGGCCGGCTGACACCAGCGGCCAGTCGGATGACTTATGGCCCGCCTGTCATACTTCTTCTTCCGCGTACAACGGGAAGTACTTTTCGATCAGAAAATCGGGCAGCACATACTGCGGAAGCATCCCCACGCTGCTTCTGGGATGCAGAATGTGCAGCACAATACCTTCGGTATCGGGTGCGCAGACGGTTTTGAATCCGGCTCGCTGCAGCCTGAGGGTGAAGTCTAGATCGCAGTAGTATCCCTCCGGTGGGTAGCCGCGAACTTCCACCTCGGGGTAGGTTGATTTCCGCCACACGAACGAAAAGCCGTAGCCCCAAATATTTCCGTATGCCCAGTCCGAATCCCATCCAGTCGTCGACACCGGATAGGCTGGTTTCGACGGCGATAATACAAAATGGGTTGGGGAGATTACATCCTGCGCCCAGTAGTAGAACCCTTTGTTTTCGGGATCGTATGCGAACCATCCGCTCAACGTGACGAAGTCGGCGTCACCGAGGTATTCGACCATGCGCTCGACATACTGCGGAGCATAGTAGTCGTCATCGTCGAACTCTACAATAATCTCACCGCGAGCCAACTGGGTCATCAGATTGAGCTTATCGCCGAGCGTCATTCGATTTTTCTCAATATGAATGTAGCGAATTCGATACTGGCGACACAAATCGTCGTCCAAGAAGTCGACCGGCTCTGGACTGTCGTCGAGGATGATCATTTCCATCCCACCATCGAAAGTCTGTGCACAGTAGTACTGGACGACTTTGCGTAGAAAATCCGATCGCAGGTAGGTCGGGCAGACCACGCTGACTCGCGGGGCAGGCTCGCCATTGTCGATCGGAGTGTGCGCAGGTATAGCCGAAAACAGCTGTATCGATGACTTTTCCTGCGGCACGCCGAAGGTACTTGCCACCTCGAGGATTGATGCGCCGTCGGAATCCCCGAGAATATAGGGCAGACCGGGTCGATACGCGGCAGAACGCTCGGCGTGTGTTCTCCGAACCACATCCAGCGCATCCGATACGGGCTCCGATTCGAGTCGCCTCCGCAGCGCCTGATTCCACTCCGGCACCCGATCATATTGATGCACAATCGGATACAGCTTGCCAGCAGCTGTTTGCACGCCGCCCGCATCCAGTTTCGGCTCGGGCTCCAACAGAAACGGGCGCAGTTTTTCGATCTTGAGAGGGTCTGCGATCGTGCCCGCCTGACAGGCGAACCCATCCTCCGACGCCACGAACTGTACGGCCGAACGATACGGTTCCATATCGAGCAGCAGGTTATACCCGCTCTGGTCCGCGACGGGCACACCTGCCGACTCGGCTATCCGCGAGACAGCGAGACATAAATCTGCCACCATGCCGGCCTGACCTGCAAGGACTCCGACATTGCAGACCGCCTTCGATCGCAGACGGTCGAAATATGCCGGAAAACTGTTTCGCAGATTGTCCCGATTCCACTCCTCGTCGGCGTATCGCACCGACTCGCTGACGGCGAGAAAGGGCCGCTCGAGGTGGTCTTCCAGCCACTCGATCGGATCCGATTGGAAGTACACATCGCGTACGTCGGTGATGACGGCGTATCTCAGTGAATTCACGTACGTCTGTAGCACGTGGGCGATGTCTTCGAACCGCTGGTTGTACACGCTGCCACGAAGTGGCATCCGTACCGGGTACAGCCCCAGCGATTCCAAGTTCTCGGCAATGAGATCACCGGCGCGATCACGGTCGTACACGATGACGACACCCAAACCGGTGAACCCACTCGTCACGAGGCTCGTAGCCCACGCCTCGACATCAGCCCAGGAATATCCCGTCACCGCACCGATGACGATATCCTGCTTAGTAGTCAACTGCTCCGTCCGATCAGATCTGCTTAGGTGGCGTGACCGGCGGCGGGCCCGAGGGCAGCGTCTGACTCACTACCGGCGGCGGTGGCTCAGCGGAAGCGGGGTCCGGAACTGCGGCGGCATCCAAACCGGACGGATGCCAGAAGCCTCTGGATTCCCCGTATTTATCGGTCAGCGGGGGGCTGTTGAGATCGGGGAGGGGAACGAGGTTGCCGCCGTCCAGAATGAAATAGCCGTTCTGGTTCTTGACGACCATCGCGTAGTGCTGCTGACCGTCAGGGCTCACGTACAGCACCGTATCGCCCGACGTCATGTTGCCGGAGTTGGGGTCGACAGGCGTCCAATTCCCCTTGTTCTCACCCGGGGTACCTGCGTATGCCACTGCCGCATCGATGGCTGGGTTCTGTATCTGCTTCTGCAAAGCCTCCGCGACCGACGAGGGAACCTGAACGGTCGATTTGTCCGGCAGCGGGAAGTCCACCGATGCGCCCGGTGCCGCAACCGGCGGCGGCGTGCCGACATTGGCGGGTGCGGTCACACCGGGAGGAGTCGTCTGAACCGCGGGTGTGGCGGTAGCGGGTCCGCCGGCTTGCGCGTTGCGACGTTTTTCGTCTTTGAACTCTTCGAATTCCCGACGATCTTTACTGCTGAGGCCGTCGCCCTGCTGCATGTCGTGTTTGGGCTGCATAGCGTTCGCGAGCATCAGCGTCGACGGATCGAAAGGCATCTGGCTAGCGGGGGGCTGGACATTGCCGGTGTTGGCGGGCGTGTTGTTCCCCGAACTATTTCCTATGGGCTTCTTCAACTCCGCCAGAATTGCATCGACGCCCGGGGTCTCCGACGTGCTGCCGGTGCCCTTGCCCGTACCGGTATCTGTGCCGGTTTCTTTGCCGGTTTCTGTGCCGGTTTCTGTGCCGGTGCCCGTATCCACAACCGGCTTTATAGCACTGAGGTCAGAAGAAGTCAGATTTTGCTGCTGGCCCGGCTGCTGCTGCTGGCCCGGCTGCTGCTGATTATTGGCCGGAATGATGGGATTGACCGCCGGTTGAGCTGGCCCGGGGGTTTTGGCGGCAGCTTCCTTTGCGGCTTTTTCAGCGGCGGCGGCTCTATCGTTGGCTTCCTTCGCGTCTTTTTCAGCGGCGGCAGCCCTATCGTTAGCTTCCTTTATAGCCTTATCGGCAGCGGCTTTAGCGGGATCGGTTTTATCGGTATCCGAGTCGGTACTCGAGGCGGGGGTTGCGGGGGCTGGGGGCTTCAAATCCGCAGGGAGGCTCGCAACAAAATCCGTATACGCCGTAACCTGATCCACGCAGTGCTGGACCGCCTGCTTTATTATCCCATAAATTGGAAATTCCTCGGCAACGTTCTGGATGCCACCGGCTTTGTATTCATCAACTACTTTTACGCCATTTTCGCTGGTCGCAACGCCTTTTTCGTCTACCTTTAGCGTATCAGGGTTGAAGTCTTTGTTTTTATCGTAGGCCTGCCCGGTTACAAGCTGGTTCCAGATACTTTCATGGGCCGTATGCACCGCATTGTACATAGACTTATAGTACTGTTCGTTACCTACAAAGAGCTTATCTTCTTTTGAATCAAAAAGGGCATCGGCCGCCTGCCAGTACGATTTTATCTGCCCAAGTTTTCCGAGATTTTCGGTGTACTTTTGCGTAGTCACGCCTACACCAACGCCTTGCGTCGCTAGATTCTTGACGAAATCCGCGTCGATATTGTCATCGCGATTATTTTTGTCTTTGTCTTTTTCTTTCGGAGAAAGGAAACTATCATAACTGGCTTTGTCGCTCCTTCCCGTACCCAACTGATGCATCAAGTTTTTCAACTGAAAGTTGTAAGCTTTAATGAACAGATCCAGATCGGATGAAATCTTTCCTGGTGGCACTTTGAATTCCAGCGGGAATCTCGATAGCTTGTCGCCAGCTTCGAATTTGTTGATATCCCCTCCGTCGTTACGGAGGTAATCCCGCTTGAGGGCGTCGTCAGTTTTTTCCTGGCGCCATATGACATTAGGGTCTTGGCCGTTGTAATTCCCGTCCCAACCTTCCGGGACCCGGTTCTTTATTGCAAGAAGCTGGCCGTCATTCGTGAGAATGTACTGGGTCGGCATATCCGCATTGACGTCGTCCCAGTTTTCTCTCCAGGCAGCACCGCGATTGTTATTATCCTGATCAGGATTCGAAACCCCATCGCCGATTTCGTTGTCGTCTTCGTCGTCGTTATGAAACTCGAGCCTGGTTTCAGAACCATCTTGATCTTGATCTTCGAATCGCAGATGCGTGGCACCACTGAACCTATCTCCACGCTCCTGAATTATATTTCCGCTTGGGTATTCCTGGATGACCATTCGGCCATCCAGCATACCCATCCGGTACTTTTCATTCTTGGAATAAAGCCAATTCCCTTCATGAATTCTGTCTTCCCAATTCAGGACACCGCCCTTGATGTCCGCCTTGCCGTTTAGCTCCGCCTTCTTCTTTTCTTCGTCTTTAGAAACCATCAGTGCAGCCCCCGATCACACAGGTGGCGGCGAACCATTCGCAAACCGGGAACAACCATACTTAATCCTTCTCCACAGATAACCGGAAGCTCACTACGGACTCACGCCCCGGGTATCGTCTTCCGTACCACTTGGCCCGCCTCGCCATCATGAGACTCGAATGCATTCGTGCTGTCGTGCCGTATGTAACCCGAATCGGTCAGGCCATCACCCGTTGTGGTGTAGCCGATCTTACGATCGTCCATGTACTGCTCGCCGAATACCTTGAACGCGTTGGCGCCCTTGCCGTACATCTCCTCGCACTTACGACCCCATTCCGGATCGCTTTGGCCCTGGGCACTGGTGTTTGCGCCGGCGACGATGGTGAGGTCGGCCTCTTTGCGCTGCGCTTGCGAATCTTGAAAGTAGTTCATGACGATGAACCCTCCATTCCTACCTGTATAACAATTCTTAGGCATCCCCATGTTTGGGACGAGCGATCCGTCCAGGACGGGACAGCCGACTCGTTATGTCCGGTTTCCGCATCGATCACCATCAGACCTCTCGACCGAACTCGGCCTGTTCCCGGAATTTGTACTCGGTCTCGGTGATCAAACCCAACGAATCGGCGATGCTCGGCCACGCGCCGTTGTGCAGCAACTCCGCACGCCGACCTACCCGGGACTTCAGATAGGCGAGCCGCGCGACTCGGACGAGCTCGTTGGCAAGCCAGCTGTCGGTGTTGTCCCAGACTCCGTCGCCGAGATGCAGACCGACGATCGTGCCGCTGCGGTCGCAGGCCACACCAACCGAGTAGTCAGGGTTGAACACCTCATAGATCAGATTGCGCCAATCGGGCTGCGCTTGCCCGACATCGCTCGAAGTATCCAGATCCGTCACCGCATCACTCCTGGGCATCGTCGGTCGCGCCGACGAGTTACGGACTCGGTCATGGCAACGGGGGCAGGGTCGTCTCCTGGACAGCAATCTTGTGCTGCCGCAGAGCGTCGTCGGTGCTTTCCCGAATCGCCGCCATGATGTCGGCCACCAGCTCCTCGCTGCTCGTGGCATGCGCGATCGTTCCCGGGGCGATGTACATATCCGTGAGCCTGCCCAGGCCGTCCACCTCGGGAATCACCCGGGAGGTTGGCGACGGACGCCGGGCACGGATCCGGTCGATCCGCTCCAGCATGTCGTCGATAGTGTGCACGACATTCCGGCCGGATTTGATCGCTGACACCGTATCGGGGTGTATGTCGCGGGCCCAGCCTTCCGACACGATTACCACTCCCTCAGCATCTGAAGAACCGCCGCGCCAGTGACGAACCGGCAGCATGACGTGAACGGAACAGACATGCCGGTCCGCGAGGTCATCGGTTGTGAGTTAGGGTTCACACCCAGCTCTTTGCGCATGACACCTCCTCGATGGATGGTACGTTTCCGATTCTTCACGCTTTCTCCGGTCTTCCCATATCTGAGAAGCTCGGCACCGCTTCCTCGGTACCGGCGCACCGCGGCGGTCGATCGTCGGCAGGCATCTCGAAGGCTCAGCTCGAAGCAGACAACCACATTGCGGGCCGCCCCGTACCGGGTGACACGGCCCTCCCCTGTCTGATCACAGATGCACTGTCGCTCAATGGTTTCTGCACCGACAATCCCGGTCATCGTTCCCGGCTCGACGCGGCGGTGCGGTGCGGTCGACGCGAGAATGCGCAGCAGTGCCGTGTTCCCGATCGGAGACATGATGCACGATCGGGAAGAGTCCCCGCCGGCCAGGCTTGGCTCCATACGCATCGACGATCGGCGCGGGTTCTAGAACCGCGCCGGGAATTCCTGGCGGCGTCTCACCACTGTTGGGGACAGGTATCACGCAGGTTCGGCGGCGGACAATCCAACATCGCGCGGCAGGATCCGACCACTTGCTTCTCGGCTCGACCCGAGCGATGCCATGTGCTGGCGGACATTGAATGAGTAACGTGACTCGAAGGTGGAAATGTAGGTGGGCCTAGGAGGACTTGAACCTCCGACCTCTTCGTTATCAGCGAAGCGCTCTAACCGCCTGAGCTATAGGCCCTGAACCAGTCCTGATTCCCCGCCGAAGCTGTTAACCGAACCGAGGCACGAGATTACCCTACCGGCCTACCGAAGACCAAAACGGCCGGTAGCGGCCCTGTGCAGGGTCGCTACCGGCCGGCTGGAAATCGTCCCTAGTCGGGGTCGGCCAGGGTTATCTGGATGCCGCCGACGAGGTCGCAGCACTGGTTGTAGATGAAGGTGCCGACGGTCGCGAGCGCGGTGAAAAGCACCACGTTGATCAGACCGATGACACCGGCGTAGCCGAAGACCGTGCCCGCGTCGATCATCCCCACCGAACCGCTGTCCTGCGACACCATGTCGGTGAAGGTGTTGTTGAGCCGCTCCCACACACCCATGCCCTCGAGCACGATGTAGAGCAGGCCGACGGCGAGCATCCACACGAAGAACATCGCCACGCTGATCACCAGCGAAATCTTCAAAGTGGACCATGGATCGATCCTGCGGATCTGCACAGTGGCGCGCAGCGGCTCACCGGAGGCGACAGCCGCGGCCACCGCGACAGGCACTGCGGGCGAGATGGGCGGCTGCGGACCCGTCGACTCCATCATCGGGGGCAGCGGATGCCGGATCTCGGAGAGGTCCGGCATGTCCTTGATCAGCTCCGGCCGCGCGATGCTGCGCGTCGGTCCGTCGATGCCGACCGACTTCACCATCGCCGCTTCCTTGCGGGCCGCCTTGGCCGCGAGGTCGGCGGTGGTGCGGGCGTTGCTCGTGCTGCCGCCGAGACCGCCACCGCCGCCGAGACCACCCGATCCGGTGCCCGGACGACCGGTCACCGGAGCCTGACCGGGGCGGTACAGGTTGGACTGCGGCTCCCGCTGCGGCAACTGCGCCCAGCCGTCCTGCTGGTAGGGCGACGGGCCCCCACCGTTGCCAGGTGCTTTATCGCTGCCGCTGGACGGCTTGGACTCTGGGGAGTTGTTCATCCGCGCCGTCTGCTGGTCGAACGATTCGGGCCGCGCGGCGCCGGAGTTCTGCTCCGGCGCCGACTGCTGCGGCGAACCCTGCTGCGCGGCCGCTTGCTGCGGACCACCCTGCTGGGAGGCGAAATCGCCCTGCTGGTTGGACATTTCATGCGGCTGGGCACCACCCTGCGGGCCACCCTGCTGCCCGTTCTCGGCCGAAGCGACCGGCCGAGGGATCGGCCGAGGCGGAATCGGTGACGGTGCGATCCGTTCGGTCACGCCGTTCGTCTGGTGCCGCTCGTCATTCGGCTGATTCGGAGTGGTCAATGGGAATCCTTAGATCCGTTCGTTGCCGCCGCTGGGGGTTACTGCTGGGGAGAACCGGTGGTGTCGTCGTCGCCGTCGACCAATTCGGGCTCGTCGGCATTGCGCGCGATAGCAAGCAACGTATCGCCATCGGCGAGGTTCATCAATCGCACGCCCTTGGTCTGCCGTCCAGCCTTACGAACCTGCTTCGCCGCCGTCCGGATAACTCCTCCTCCGGACGTGATCGCATACAACTCATCCTCGTCGTCGACGATGAGCGCACCGACCAGGGTGCCACGCTTGATGTCGTACTGGATAGTCAATACGCCTTTACCACCGCGGCCCTGGGCCGTGTACTCCTCGATGGCGGTGCGCTTGGCGTAGCCACCCGAGGTGGCGACCAGCAGATAGGTTCCCTCGCGAACCACGTTGAGCGACAACAACTCATCGTCGGCATTGAACCGCATGCCCTGCACACCCGAGGTGGCGCGGCCCATCGGACGCAGCGCCTCGTCGGTGGCGGAGAACCGGATCGACTGGCCCTGCGCCGAAACCAGCAGCAGGTCGTCCTCGGCCGAGCACAGCACGGCGCCGACCAGTTCGTCCTCGTCGCGCAGGTTCACCGCGACGATGCCGCCGCTGCGGTTGGAGTCGAAGTCCGAAAGCTTGGACTTCTTCACCAGGCCGTTCCTGGTGGCCAGCACCAGGTAGGGAGCGTCCTCGTAGCCCTTGATCTGGATGATCTGGGCGATCTTCTCGTCCGGCTGGAACGCCAGCAGATTGGCAACGTGCTGACCGCGCGCGGTCCGGCTCGCCTCGGGCAGCTCGTAGGCCTTGGCACGGTAGACCCGGCCCTTGTTCGTGAAGAACAGCAGCCAATCGTGCGTCGAGCTGATGAAGAAGTGCTTGACGATGTCGTCCTGCTTGAGACCCGCGCCCTGCACGCCCTTGCCGCCGCGCTTCTGGCTGCGGTACAGGTCGGTCTTGGTGCGCTTGGCGTAGCCGGTCTCGGTGACGGTGACGACCACGTCCTCGCGAGCGATCAGGTCCTCGTCGGCCATGTCGCCGTCGTTCGCCACGATCTTGGTGCGCCGCTCGTCGCCGTACTTCTCGACGATCTCGACCAGCTCGTCGCGCACGATCGCACGCTGGCGCTCCGGCTTTTCGAGAATGTCCTTGAGGTCGGCGATTTCGGCCTCGATCTTGGCCAATTCGTCGACGATCTTCTGCCGTTCCAGGGCAGACAGCCTGCGCAGCTGCATGTCGAGGATGGCGGTGGCCTGGATCTCGTCGATATCGAGCAACTGCATCAGGCCGGTGCGCGCGGTGTCGGTGTTGGCCGAGCGCCGGATCAGCGCGATGACCTCGTCGAGCGCGTCGAGCGCCTTGACCAGACCGCGCAGGATGTGGGCCCGTTCTTCGGCCTTGCGCAGCAGGTAGCGGGTGCGCCGGACGATGACTTCCAACTGGTGCTCGACGTAGAGCCGGATCATCTGATCCAGGCGCAACGTGCGCGGCACGCCGTCGACGATCGAGAGCATGTTGGCGCCGAAGCTGGTCTGCAGCTGGGTGTGCTTGTAGAGGTTGTTCAGCACCACCTTGGCCACGGCATCGCGCTTGATGGTGACCACGATCCGCATACCGGCACGGTCGGAGGACTCGTCGTGGATATCGGAGATGCCCGCGATCTTGCCGTCCTTCACCTGCTCCGCGATGGAGTTGATGAAGTTGTCGGTGTTGACCTGGTACGGCAGCTCGGTGATGACGATCGTGGTGCGCCCACGGTTGTCCTCTTCGATCTCGACGACACCACGCATCCGGATCGAACCGCGACCGGTGGTGTAGGCGTCGTGAATGCCCTGACCACCGACGATGAGGCCGTAGGTCGGGAAGTCCGGGCCCTTGACCCGCTCCATGCACGCCGCGAGGGTCGACTCCTCGTCGGCCTCGTAGTTCTCCAGCGCCCAGTAGATCGCCTCGGCCAACTCGTTGAGGTTGTGCGGCGGGATATTGGTCGCCATACCGACCGCGATGCCGTTGCTGCCGTTCATCAGCAGGGCGGGCACCCGGGCGGGCAGCACGGTCGGCTCCTGCGAGCGACCGTCGTAGTTCGGGACGAAATCGACCGTCTCGTGGTCGATTTCCCGCAGCATCTCCATTGCGAGCGGGGTCAGCCGGCATTCGGTGTACCGCATGGCAGCCGCGCCGTCGTTGCCTCGGGAACCGAAGTTGCCCTGGCCGTCGACCATCGGGTAGCGCAGCGACCACGGCTGGGCCATCCGGACCAGGGTGTCGTAGATCGAGGCGTCGCCGTGCGGGTGGTAGTTACCCATGGTCTCGGCGACCGGGCGGGCGGACTTCACATACCCACGGTCGGGCCGATAGCCGTTGTCGTACATCGCATACAGCACCCGCCGGTGCACCGGCTTCAGGCCGTCACGCACATCGGGCAGCGCGCGGCCGACGATCACGCTCATCGCGTAATCGATGTAGCTGTTCTGCATTTCGTTCTGGATATCGACCGGCTCGATCCGGTCGCCCGCTCCGCCGTTCGGTGGCAGCGTGGTTTCAGTCATCTGTAGGTCTCCTTAGGAACCGGACGTGGAATTCGCGTTGACGCAGCGCAATTCACGTCGGCTACACGTCGAGGAAGCGAACGTCCTTGGCATTGCGGGTGATGAAGCTGCGACGCGCCTCGACGTCCTCACCCATCAGGATGGAGAACAGCTCGTCGGCCGCGGCAGCATCGTCCAGGGTGACCTGACGCAGCACCCGCACCGCGGGATCCATGGTGGTCTCCCACAGCTCCTTGGCGTTCATCTCGCCGAGACCCTTGTAGCGCTGGACACCGTCGTCTTTGTTGATCTTCTTGCCCGCGGCGAGACCCGCCTCGAGCAGCCCGTCGCGCTCCCGGTCGGAGTAGGCGAATTCCGGATCCGACCGCTGCCACTTCAGCTTGTACAGCGGCGGCTGCGCGAGATACACGTGCCCGTGCTCGACCAGGGGACGCATGAAGCGGAACAGCAGCGTCAGCAGCAGCGTCGAGATGTGCTGGCCGTCGACGTCGGCGTCGGCCATCAGCACGATCTTGTGGTAGCGCAGCTTGCCGATGTCGAACTCGTCGTGGATGCCGGTGCCGAAGGCGGTGATGATCGACTGGACTTCGTTGTTCTTGAGTACCCGGTCGATACGGGCCTTCTCGACGTTGATGATCTTGCCGCGCAACGGCAGGATCGCCTGGTACATCGAGTCGCGGCCGGATTTGGCCGAGCCACCGGCGGAGTCACCCTCCACGATGTAGATCTCGGACTTGCTCGGGTCCTTGGACCGGCAGTCGGCCAGCTTGCCGGGCAGTCCACCCAGGTCGGTGGCGCTCTTGCGACGCACCAACTCGCGCGCCTTGCGGGCGGCGACGCGCGCCTGTGCCGAGGAGACCGCCTTGTTCACGATGGTCTTCGCGTCGGCCGGGTTGGCCTCGAACCAGTGCGCGAGATGCTCGTTGCAGGTGCGCTGCACGAACGACTTGACCTCGGTGTTGCCGAGCTTGGTCTTGGTCTGGCCCTCGAACTGCGGCTCGCTGACCTTCACGCTGACAATCGCGGCGAGACCCTCACGGATGTCGTCACCGGTGAGGCTGCCGTCCTTCTCCTTGATCAGCTTCTTGTCTTTGGCGTACTTGTTGACCACCGTGGTGAGCGCTGCGCGGAAGCCCTCTTCGTGGGTACCGCCCTCGTGGGTATTGATGGTGTTGGCGAAGGTGTGCACCGACTCCGAGTAACCGGAGTTCCACTGCATGGCCACCTCGAGCTCGTGCCCGGTGCCCTTGCCGGTGAACCCGACGACAGAGTTGTGGATGGCCTGCTTGGTCCTGTTGATGTGTCGGACGAAATCCTCGAGACCACCCGGGTAGTGGTAGGTCCGCGTCTTCACCTTGTGCTCGACCGGCGCGGCAGGCGCGTTCGGGTCGGCGTGCTTGGGCGCCTCGGCGGTCTCGCTCACCACCTCATCGGTGACGTCGGCGTCGGTGACGCGCTCATCGGTGAGGATGATGGTGAGGCCCTTGTTCAGGAACGCCATCTCCTGCAGGCGGCGCGCGACCGTCTCGAAGTTGTAGGTGGTGGTCTCGAAGATCTCGGAATCGGCCCAGAAGCGGATCGTGGTTCCGGTCTTCTTGGAAGGTTCGCCCTGGACCAGCTTGCCCGGCTCGGAGGCCTTGTAGCTCTGGGTCCAGTGGTAGCCGTCACGGTCGATCTCGGCTTCCAACCGGGACGACAGCGCGTTCACCACGGAGATACCGACACCGTGCAGACCGCCGGACACCGCGTAGGAATCGGAGTCGAACTTGCCGCCCGCGTGCAGCTGGGTCATGACGACCTCGATGGTCGGCACACCCTGTGCGTGCATGGCCACCGGAATACCGCGGCCGTCGTCGACGACCTCGACGCCGCCGTCGGCGAGCAGCGTGACCTGGACCTTGCTCGCGTATCCGGCCATCGCCTCATCGACGGAGTTGTCGACGACTTCCCAGATCAGGTGGTGCAGGCCGCGCTCGCCGGTGGAGCCGATGTACATGCCCGGCCGTTTGCGGACCGCCTCGAGTCCCTCGAGGACCGTAATGGAGGAGGCACCGTAATCCTGCTTGCCCGATGTCGCGTTGGTCGAGCCCGATTCATTGGAGTCGTTGGCAGCCACTGGTCGGTAGCTCTCCTTACTTGCTGATCCTCGGCACAGCGGTCGGATAGCACACGTGGGGCCTGGTCTTTTTCTGCTCGAGATTCAGGGGTCCACGCGCGGACTGTGCCGAACGCGCCGAAGGTATCGCCGCTAGTTACGTCACCATCCTACTGGTAGACCCAAGCCACAATGCACCTACGACACCCCTGGCGGCTCCGTGGATGCGAGAAATCGAGCGACGACGAGTCCGTTCCGCCTTCCGAGGGTTTCGATCCATCTCGGCTGCCCTGAGAGTTGTCGCCCGCGCCCCGGCTTCGCCGTCGTTTGCCAGGCTTCGTTCGGGACGAGATTTCGGTTGCCGCGCGAGGGCCGGGCGCGGGACAGTCGGGGCAGGTGACGAGCCCTCCGAGGCATCGTATGCCCAGTGCCGAGGCGGGGCGTCGGGCATCGCCGGGGCTGGGAACCGGCGGTCGGGCGCGTGACCCGACTACCCGTGCCGTCGCGTCACGGCCCAGCCGGCGGCCGAGTCCGTCGCGCTGCCCGGAGCATGAAATCGGTTGCTGCGTCGATAATCCCCGATGAACGGTTTCACGTGGAACGCCCGCGGCCGACCGGTGGCTATCCGTACGTATCCCGGGGTCCGCGCCCCTTGATATGCCGTTCGCCTTTGCGCCAGCTCGGCGCCGCCGGGCCGGAGATGCGCAACGAGGTGACCACACCCTGGCCGACCGCGGCATTGATCTTCGCCAAGATCTGTCCCTGCAGCATGCGCAGTTGCGTGGCCCATGCGGTGGATTCGGCGGCGATGCTGAGGACGCCGTCCTTCAGTGTCACCGGCGTGGCGTGCGAGGCGATATCGTCACCGACCACGCCGGACCAACGGCCGAGAACCATGCCCTCCGCGACCTTCGTCGACCAGCCACGGTTCTTCGCGATCGACCCGGTCAGCCTGCCCAGCAGCTGTGGATCACGCTCGTCCGGCCGCGCGCCCGACCATCCGGTTCGCCGCCTGGCGCCGGCCCGCAGATTCCGGCGCGGTGACGCACGTCCCTGCCCCACCGACTTGCCGCTGGCTTTGGCGGCCGCCCGGGCTTCCTCGAGGGCCCGCCGTGCCAGATCGATCCCACGCAGCTCCGGCTCCACACCGGGCTGCGGTGCGGAGGCGCCCTGTTCAGGCTGATCGTTCATCGACCTGCTCCGTTCGCACGCACTTGATTTGTCCCCAGCTTTGTTCACTTTGTCCCCAGCCCCCGGCTTGCCGGCGCACGGCGAGGGGTTCCGCGACCGAACGGCCGGCCAAGGGTGTCGGCCATCACATTCCACGCCCATTTCGGCGTTTTCTTGTTGCCGGGTATCGGTCGATGCCACACCGAGTCGGGATCCACCGGTCCGAGAAGCGGGTGACCGGGCCGAATTTATCCACAAGTGTTGGTAGTCCGGCCGATGTGTCCGCGCCGGTGGCAGCACCGCCGACGCATGGGTCACTGTACGGGAGCACACCGACAGGGTGTCCGAACCCGTCAGTTGGTCGCGGACGCGCTATCCGGGCTGTTCTCGATGTCGTCGCCGACGCCTGCGCCCTCGGCCGGAGGCGAGCCGAGCGCCTCGGCTACCGGCTCCACGATCCGGGAGATCCGGCCGTCGGACCCACCACTCGTTTCCACGCGCAGCGCAACCGCCGCCAGTTCCGCAGGCACGTCTTCGGGGACGGCGGCGGTGATCAATACCTGCTCCGCACCCGCGGCCACCGCCGCAAGTGCGGTGCGCCTGCGGCGGTCGAGTTCGGCGAAAACATCGTCCAGCAGCAGCACCGGCTCCGCCGCGGTGGCACGTAGCAGTTCGAACGCGCCGAGGCGAAGGGCGAGGGCGAAGGACCATGATTCGCCGTGACTGGCGAACCCCTTGGCCGGTGCGGTGCCGAGCATGAGGTCGAGGTCGTCGCGGTGCGGCCCGACCAGGCAGACGCCGCGCTCCAATTCCTTCGGTCGCGCCGCCGTCAGCTCCTGCAGCATGATCGTCTCCAATGCCTCGATGTCCCCCGGCAGCGGTGCCCGGGCTGGATCCAGGAATTCCGGAGGCAGCGTGGCACTGCGGTAACCGATTGCGGCGGGCCGCGATTCGGGCGCGATCGACGCATAGGACTGTGCGAGATAGGGATACAGGTCGTGCACAAGCCGCAAGCGTTCGGCGAGCAGCACCGAGGCATGCGACGCAAGGTGTCCGTCCCAGACGTCGAGGGTGGTCAGTTCGGCGGTGCCGGATCCCCTCGATCGCCCTTGTCGCCCTGCGGTTTTCAGCAACGCCGAACGCTGCCGCAGCACGCGGTCGTAGTCGGCGCGGTCCGCGGCGAGCCGAGGCAATCTGGCTGTGCACAACTCGTCCATGAACCGTCTGCGCTCGCCGGGATCACCGCGCACCAGCGCAAGATCCTCGGGCGCGAAGAGCACCGTCTGGAGAATGCCGAGAATCTCGCGCGGCCGGCGGACCGGAGAGCGGTTGATCTGGGCGCGATTGGCGGCGCCCTGATTCAGTTCCAGATCGATGCGGAGCTCCCGGCCCGCGTTCACGACGGTGGCGCCGATTCTGGCGCGTTCGGTCCCGAGCCGGATCAGCGGCGCGTCCGCGGCGACCCGGTGCGAGCCGAGTGTGGCCAGATAGCCGATCGCCTCGAGCAGGTTGGTCTTGCCGTTGCCGTTGGATCCGAGGAAAACCGTTCGGCCTGGGGATAATTCGAGTTCCGCGTGCTCCCAGGACCGAAAATCACGCAGCGACAGCGCCCTGATGAACATCCGCCTACCTCGACCCGATTGTCATCGCCGCTGGTAGAGGCCACGAAATCACGTGTGGTCGCGCGAACGCCGAAGGAATTGCGGCCCGATCACCTGCTGTGGAAGAACTGTGGATGGATCGCGTCCATGTGGATGGTGTGGACAACGAATACCGCTGCGTCCCTAAGAGGTTCGAACCACCGTGCGGCGCTGTGGCTTGCGCCGGAGCGCGCGGCACCCGATCATGCACAGACGCTCAGCCCGGCAGCCGAACCGGCATCAGCAGGTAGGTGTACACACTCTCCAGCGCGGCGAACGCGCCGGATTCGAGCACCTTCGGCTCCTCGTCGCCGGCGGGCAACAGCACCGCAGGGCGGCTCGGAGTGGTGAATCCGAAGGTGACCCGGTCGGCATGCAGCGCGGACAGTCCGTCGATGAGGTAGCCGGGGTTGAAGGCGATGGTGAGTGATTCGCCACGGAAATCGGCCTCGAGCCACTCCTCCGCGCGCCCGGCGTCGTCGCCGCCCGCGGACAGCAGCAGGCCCTCGCTGGAGAACTCCAGACGCACCTGAGCACCGCGCTCGGCGACAAGGGCGACGCGCTTGATGGCATCGGTCAGCGTGGCCACCTGGAGGGTGGCAATCGAGGTGTGTTCCTTCGGCAGCAGCTGACGGAACTTGGGGAACTCGGCATCGAGCAGTCGAGTTGTGGTCCTGCGGCCCGCGTTCACGATGCCGAGCAGACCGTCCGAGCCCGATCCGGAACCCGTGCCGAGCGACAGCTGAACCGGGGCATCCGAGGGGCCGAGTGTCTTCGCGGCTTCGGACAGCGTGCGTGCCGGGATGAGCACCGAGGTCTCGATATCGGTTCGGGCGGGCTGCCATTCGATGTGCCGGACCGCGAGCCGGAACCGGTCGGTGGCCGCGAGCACGACCTTGGGTCCCTCGATCTCCACCCGGATGCCGGTGAGCATCGGCAGGGTGTCGTCGCGGCCTGCGGCGACAGCGACCTGGCCGACCGCCTCGGCGAAGACCTCGACACTCAGTTCGCCGGTCTGCTGGGGCACCTCGGGAAGCTGGGGGTAATCCTCGACCGGCATGGTCGGCAGCGAGAACTTCGCGCTGCCGCACGCAATGAGCACCCGAGTGCCGTCGAGCGAGACGTCGACCGGCTTGTTGGACAGCGCCTTGGTGATGTCCGCGAGCAACCGGCCGGAGACGAGCACCTGGCCGGGACCGGCGACCTCGGCCGCGACCCGCATCTGTGCGGAGACCTCGTAGTCGAAGCCGGAGACGGTGAGCCCGCCTTCATCGGCGACCAGCAGGACACCGCCGAGCACCGGGACAGGAGGCCGGGACGGGAGGCTACGAGCAACCCACGCAACGGATTCGGCGAAGTCTTCTCGTGCGACCCGAAACTTCATGCCTGCAAGCTCCATCGCCCGATCTGTCCTCTCCCGGTTCCGTGATCTATCTCGGCTCGTCAGTTCTTGAACGGGTGCTGAATCGGCCGCCTCGAAAAGTGTGGCACAGGTGACCGACACCAAACCGTACTCGCGTGCGGCACCTGAACCTAGTCCGACCCTCCGAGCCGATCAACCGAGTGCTCGGCTTTCTCGACGCGCGACTGCGCGGAACTCATCGGTTGTCCGATGCCGGTCGGTCCTGTCTGTCGATAGGTCTCCCGTTTCGTCCTTGCCCGCTTTTCGGCGAGTGGCACGGAGGCGACACCCACCAACGGACTTTCCACACACCCTGTTTTGAAGAGAGTTCTCTAAGAAGAAGAACTGAAGTAGTAGTAGGCACTGTGGAATCTGTGGAGTGGGGCGGTCTTCGCAGGTCCGGGGGTGTGGTGCCGTGGGGATGGCCATCGGGTGACTCGAGGATGAACGGGAGGGGTCTGTGGAGGCTCCGAAGTTGTTCAACATCCATCCTCGAGTGCTCCTCGAGTTGTTCCACCAGATTCACCCTGTTGTTCACACGTGTGCACCGATTCGTGGACAACTCGAGGAATCCTCGAGGACTCCACAAGGAATCCTCGAGGACTCCACAAGGCGTTGACCGAGTGGTGCGCTGGTCAGGATGCCTGGGGAGCAACCGCTGTGGAGACTGTTGAATCCACCCCTGTTAATCCCGGCGCCGGACCCGCTCCCCCGGCCTGTGCACGAACCGGTGCACAACTGGGAGATTCCTCGAGGACTCCACAGGGATTCCTCGAGGAATCCACAAGCCAAAAAAAGGCACCGCCCCAGTTCAGGGACGGTGCAGTGGGTGTTAGTGGCGATCAGCGCGAACGCTGTTTAATCCGGGCTGTTAGTTCTTGCACCTGGTCATAGACCCGGCGGCGCTCGGTCATCTCCTTGCGCACTTTTTTGTCGGCGTACATGACCGTGGTGTGGTCGCGCCCGAAGGCCTGACCGATCTTCGGCAGTGAAAGATCGGTGAGCTCACGGCACAGATACATCGCGATCTGCCTGGCCTGTGCCAGCGGCCGCGCCTTGCCCGGCCCGGTCAGCTCCTCGAGCGTGGTGTTGAAGTACTCGGCGGTGACGGCCATGATCGTCGCGGCATTGATCTCCAAGGCTGCCGTATCGGGCATCAGATCACGCAGCACCACCTCGGCCAGCGGAAGATTCAGCGGCTGACCGTTCAGCGACGCGAAGGCGGTCACCCGAATCAGCGCGCCTTCCAGCTCACGGATATTGCGCTCGACGCGGCCGGCGATGAGCTCCAGCACATCGTGCGGCACGTCCAGCCGGTCCATCCGTGCCTTCTTGCGCAGGATCGCGATGCGCGTCTCCAGCTCCGGCGGCTGCACGTCGGTGATGAGGCCCCACTCGAACCGCGTCCGCAGCCGCTCCTCCAGGGTGGCCAGCTGCTTGGGCGGCCGGTCCGAGGAGACGACGATCTGCTTGTTGGCGTTGTGCAGGGTGTTGAAGGTATGGAAGAACTCCTCCTGGATACCTTCCTTACCCTCGATGAACTGGATGTCGTCGACAAGCAGGATGTCGGTCTCGCGGTAGCGGCGTTTGAAGGCGACCTTGCGATCGTCGCGCAGGCTGTTGATGAAGTCGTTGGTGAACTCTTCGGTCGAGACGTACTTCACCCGCATCCCAGGAAACAGCCGCTGGGCGTAGTGGCCGGCCGCGTGCAGCAGATGCGTCTTGCCCAAACCTGAAGCGCCCCACACGAACAGTGGGTTGTAAGCCCTGGCAGGAGCCTCGGCGATAGCCACGGCGGCGGCGTGCGCGAAACGGTTGGATGCGCC
Organism: Nocardia sp. NBC_00403; assembly: GCF_036046055.1. Taxonomy (NCBI): domain Bacteria; kingdom Bacillati; phylum Actinomycetota; class Actinomycetes; order Mycobacteriales; family Nocardiaceae; genus Nocardia; species Nocardia sp. NBC_00403. The sequence continues at coordinate 1,112,576 of NZ_CP107939.1, read as the reverse complement.
GATCACGAACGTCTCGAAGGTGTACTTCGCATTGAGACTGGCCGAGGAGTTCGACTGCGCGGGGGCTTCCTGGGTCTTGGTGAAGTAGGTGGGCCAAGAGTTGCGCACGTTGACGACGGGCTCGTCGTCGTGGTCGCGCGGATTCTCGGACATCTGTTCGCGGGACATCGGCTCACGGACCGATTCGTGTGCTGCGGCGAACGCGGGATCCTCGCTCGGGCGGCCGTCCTCACGCATCGGCGCCCTGGCCGGGCCGCGCATCGGCGGCGGCTCCGGGGTGAACAGTGACTCTTGTCCCGGCGGAATGGAGTCGCGCCGTGGTGGCATCCCGGAGTCGCGGCGCGGCGCGGGCATTACCTCTGGCGTCGGTCCGCCGGGGCCTTCCCTGCGAGTGCCCTGGCTCGGGTAATCGCCGCGGGTCGGGTACTCGTCGATGTGGTAGTCGCCGTTGGGTGTGTACTCCGTGGCAGGCACGTACTCCTGGGACGGCACGTACTCCGGTTCGTAGCCGGCACCTGGATAGTCCGATGTCGGCGCGTAGTCATTGGACGCAGGGACGTAGTCATTGGACGCGGGCGCATAGTCGTTCGACTGCGGTGCATAGTCATTGGACGCGGCCGGGAAGTCGCTCTGGGCGGCGTAGCGCGGTGCTTGATAGTCACTGCGGCCGGGATAGTCGGCCGACGGATACCCGGCGGGCCCGCGACCGGTGTCCCGGCTCCGCTCCGGCCTGCTTGTCATCCTGGCGTGGCGCGCCGAATTGCCCGGCCGCTCCGAAGGCTGGTTGGTCGGTGCCGCGATCCGTACGCCGAGTCCTTCCACCTGGGGGCCGAGGCGCCGGGCCAGCGAGCGCAGGATGGGTTCGCGCAGATCGCGTTCGATGGCCTCCTGGGCCAGCGACGAGGGCACCGAGAGCAAGGCGAAACCCTGGGCCACCGTCAGCGGCTTGACGAGTTTCAGCCAGGCTTGCTGCGCCCTGGTCACCGGTGGGATGGCACCATCGGGTGAGCCGGTGGTGAGCTCGGCAACTACCTCTGGCCACACTGTGGCCAACACGTTCTGCTCGTCCATGCAGGTTCCTCCCCAGAAGTAGGCGATAGGAGCAGACGGCCGGGGTACGCGGGCAGCTACCGGGCAAGGTAGATTTTGATGATCCTGCGTACGTCCGTTAGGTTCGGACGCTGCCCGGATTCCCCCATCCCGGGCGGCGACGTGGCACCGTCGGCCCTACGAATATGCCACTCCAGGGGTCTTTCCACACAATTATCCACAGATGTGGAGAACTCTGGGGAGATGTGAAACGTACTCACATTCGTCCGTGACAACGCCCGGACCTGCGATTCTTCAGCAATCCTTTGGCTACACGCACCGCTCGCCGAAGTAGCCGGAGGCTAGGGGTGTGGACGAACTCACGCCAGACCGCACGAATGCGTAACTCCCGCAGCGGTGGGCCGAGTTTGACCCGCTCCTGGCCGATCAGTACCCTCGTACAGTCACCCCTTGGTGCGGTGGCGGTCCTGTGCTGACCGCGGTTGGTCAAACCAGACCTGTGCGCCAGGACCGACGCGCGCCGATGATGACCAGACTGCGATTCGTCGCGAAATACGTAATACCCATACTTCGGGTGCCGACTGGCGCCCACCTACTCGAGGAGTGTTGACCGTGGCCAAGGGCAAGCGGACGTTCCAGCCGAACAACCGTCGTCGGGCGCGTGTTCACGGCTTCCGTCTCCGGATGCGGACCCGTGCGGGTCGCGCCATCGTTTCCGCGCGTCGCGGCAAGGGCCGCAAAACCCTCACTGCCTGATCTTCGCTTTCGGACGCTCGGGTGCTGCCTGAGCCGTATCGGTTGCATCATCGTGCCGACTTCTCCCGGACGGTGCGCCGCGGCCAGCGAATCGGGAGGCGAGATCTGGTCGTACACGCGCTTGTGCACGGGTATGACGGAGTTGTGGGCGCGAATGGACGACAGGACGATCCGGCAACAGCCGGATCGTTGGTTCGCATTGGCGGGCCACGGTTCGGATTGATTGTCAGCAAGGCGGTGGGCTCCGCGGTGGTTCGACACCGGGTGGCCCGCCGCCTGCGTCATATGTGCGCCAAGGTGACCGCCGATCTGCCCGCCGAGACAGACATCGTGATCCGCGCGCTACCCGGCGCGGCGGCGGCCGACTCGGACGAACTGCTTCGCCAGTTACGCGGCGCACTACGCAAGCTGGGCATCACAATAGAGCCACATGGCGCGGCCGCCGGTGATCGGTCGTGAAGACGACCCTTGTTCGACTGCCTGCCAATGCCCTGATCTTTGTGATCGAGCTGTACCGCACCTACGTCTCCCCCACTCGCATGCCGGTGTGCCGTTTCACCCCGACCTGTAGCGAGTACGCCGTCACCGCACTTCGCACGCGCGGACTGTTCGTCGGCCTCTTATTGACGGTCGTGCGATTGGCCAAATGTGCGCCCTGGCACCCTGGTGGGTGGGACCCCGTTCCGGAGCGCAGAAAACGCGCAGGGAACGAGTCGGACGCCGACCCTGCGACGCCGGCGCCAGATGCTTGTAAAGGATCACCGCGCGCGGTGATCGGCGACACGAACGACGGGAGTGCATAGAGCCGTGCTCGACTTCATTTATTACCCGGTGTCCTGGATCCTCTGGTTCTGGCATCGGGTCTTCGGGTTCGCGTTCGGCGCGGACAACGGACTCACCTGGGCCCTTGCCGTGGTGTTCCTGGTGTTCACGCTGCGAGTGCTGCTCTATAAGCCATTCGTCAAGCAGGTCCGCACGACCAAGCAGATGCAGGAGCTCCAGCCGCAGATCAAGGAGCTGCAGAAGAAGTACAAAAACGACCGCCAGAAGATGGCGGTGGAGATGCAGAAGCTCCAGAAGGACCACGGCTTCAACCCGGTGATGGGCTGCCTGCCGATCCTGGCGCAGGTGCCGGTGTTCCTCGGCCTGTTCCATGTGCTGCGGTCCTTCAACCGCACCGGTACCGGCATCGGACAGCTCGGTATGTCGACCTACGACAACGCGCACACGCCGAACTATGTCTTCAGCGCCATCGACGTCCAGTCGTTCCTGGCGGCGCGTATCTTCGGTGCCCCCATTTCGGCCTACATCACCAGCCCGATGAGTCAGCTCGAGGCGTTCGCCGACTACGGCGGCGTGCCATCGAAGCTGAGCATCGCGCTCGTCTCGATTCCGTTGATGGTCATCGCCGGTCTGGCAACCCACTTCAACGCGCGGGCCTCGGTACAGCGCCAGACTCCCGAGGCGGCCGCCAACCCGCAAGCCGCGATGATGAACAAGCTTGCGCTGTGGGTGTTCCCGCTCGGCGTGCTCGTCGGTGGTCCGTTCCTGCCGATCGCCATCCTGCTTTACTGGGTGTCCAACAACATCTGGACCTACGGGCAGCAGCACCTCGTCTTCGGCCGGATGGCCAAGGAAGAAGAAGAGAAGAAGCAGGCGAAGCTGGAGCTGCGTGCGCAGAACGCGCCGAAGCCTGGTGCCAAGCCGGTCAGTACCAAGAAGAAGCAGACCGCGGTCGACGCCGCAGAATCGACTGACGACGAGTCGGCCGACGCTCCCCCGTCGACGAACGGCACCGCGAAGCCTGCGACAGGCAAGGCATCCGGACAACGCCGGCCCGGTGGCCAGCGGCGGCCGGGAACCCGAGGCCGTGCGAACCAGAAGCGCCGGCGCTGAACGCATTGAGCAACCCCTGATCGCGTTTCCGGCCGGCGCCCGGCGCCGGGTCCGCGCGATAAGCAGATGAAGGAAATCAAATGACTGTTGAGACCGACGGAGGGGACGCCACTGTGGCGACGACGACGATGGTGGACACCACGACGGGTCGTGAATCAGAGACCGGGGCGGAGCCCGGTGATGTCGCGAGCGACGCCGAGGAAGCTCTGATCGAAGAGGGCGAGATCGCCGGCGACTACCTCGAGCAGTTGCTCGACGTGCTCGACTTCGATGGTGATATCGACCTCGACGTCGAGGGTGACCGCGCGATCGTCAGCATCGATGGTGGCCGCGATCTGTCGAAGCTCGTCGGCCGCAACGGCGAGGTGCTGGATGCGCTTCAGGAGCTGACTCGGCTGGCCGTGCAGCAGACGACCGGTGTGCGCAGCAGGCTGATGCTCGATGTAGCCGGGTGGCGAGCCAAGCGTCGCGCCGAGTTGAGCGCGCTGGGGACCGCCGCCGCGCAACGCGTGCTCGAGTCAGGTGAGCCGGAGCCATTGGCTCCGATGACCCCGTTCGAGAGGAAGATCGTGCACGACGCGGTGGCTGCGGTCGATGGCGTCAGCAGCGAGAGCGAAGGCGTCGAGCCGAATCGGCACGTGGTCGTCGTACCTTCCTGAACCACCTTCCTGGACGCCATTTTCGGCGGCCGGATGAGCAATGGTTGGATAGGGCCTCTGGTCTTCGGACCAGGGGCCCTTAATCATGTGTTCATGTCACATGTCATGTCTGTCGCCTGATTCAACGCCGGCGGCCGATTGTGCGAGCAGTCGACTGATCACCCGCCTGCTGCCTGATCGACTCGAGCTCGGAAGGATGTTTCACGTGGAACGAGATCTCGGTGGAGCCACTGCACTGCCGGCTGAGCTGGAAGCGCCCGCGATCGCCGCGACGGTGTTCGGTGACCGTCTCGATCTCGCGCGCCGCTACTGTGCGGCGCTGGCCACTGCCGGAGTGGAGCGTGGCTTGATCGGTCCTCGAGAGGTACCGCGGCTCTGGGATCGGCACATCCTGAACTGTGCGGTGCTCGGCGAGTTGATCGCCGAGGGCGCGACGGTGGTTGACATCGGCAGCGGTGCGGGCCTGCCGGGAATCCCGTTGGCCATCGCGCGACCGGACCTCCGGATCACCTTGGTGGAGCCGCTGCTGCGCCGGACCATCTTCCTCAGTGAGTTCATCGAGGCGGCCGGACTCGACATCACGGTCGTGCGCGGCCGGGCCGAACAATCGGGCGTGATGAAAGAAGCGGGCGGCGCGGATGTGGTCACCTCCCGCGCAGTCGCACCCCTGGCGAAGCTGGCACAGTGGTCGCTCCCCCTGCTCCGCGATCACGGACGGATGCTGGCGCTCAAGGGAGTCAGCGCCGCCGAGGAACTCGAGCGCGACGGAGCGGCCTTGGCAAGCGCGGGCGCAGGCAACGCGACTGTCCTCGAATGCGGAGCAGGAATCGTCTCTACGCCCACCTTGGTGATCAGCGCCGAGCGCCTCCCTCGGGCCGAGCGATCGCCGCGCCGCGCCGCCCGGCAGGCTCGGAAGGCGACTTAGCCATAACGGTCCCGGTCGGTGTTTCATGTGAAACCTGGCTCGATCGCTCACGTCCCCGCTGCGCAGCTGCGCGGGCGGGCCTGGAAGGCGACTTTGCCATAACGGTCCCGGTCGGTGTTTCATGTGAAACCTGGCCCGATCGCTCCCCTCTCCGCGTCGAGCGATCGTTGCGCCGCGCTGCCCGGGAGCCACGAAGACGTCAGTGCCGGAATGGGTCTCAGATCGACCTTCTCTGTAAACCTTGCTAATTGCAGCCAAGGAAAATCATGCACCCGGACCGACACCTACAGGCGACATGACTTAGCAGCGACCCCGCCCTGGCTCGGGTGATCTTCTTGGCACCACAGATGGCGCAGAATCTCCACGTGACAGTTTGGGCGGCGGGCAAAGGGAGGCAGGTGAGCTGAGCCCCGCGGACCCAACGTGAGACAGTGCGCCTGCGCCCGCGATTGCGATCAGCCCGGCGGTGTGACCCAGCGGTGTGACCCAGCGGTGTGGCCCAGCGGTGTGGCCCAGCGGTGTGGCCCAGCGGTGTGGCCCAGCGGTGTGACCCAGCGGTGTGGCCCAGCGGTGTGGCCCAGCGGTGTGGCCCAGCGGTGTGGCCCAGCGGTGTGACCCAGCGGTGTGACCCAGCGGTGCGGCCCAGCGGAGCGAAGTCGCGTGGTGCGACTCGGGCCACCCTTTTCGAGTGACGCGATGCTGTGATGTGGTGAGGCTCGAACGACATGGCTCTAGCGGTGCGGCCGTAAAGGTGGCCGGGCGGCGTGACCCAACGAAGTGGTCGAGCGCGAGCTGCCCAGTGGTGGGCGGAAGGTCAGCCGACACTTGAATGGCTACCGGCTGGTCCCAACGATGTGTCCCTGGAGTCTGACACGGGAGCGTGATCCAGGTGCGGCTCGACGGCACTACTCGGCGGCACGACAAAGCGGTCCAGGGCATGGCACAACGAACCAAGAGCGTGATGTGCGATCCGGTTGCGGCCCAACGGTCAGACAGAAGATGCGAACGACTCATCCCTACAATGTGCGCCAACAGCGGTACCCGGTGTGGTCCAGTCGGCTCGACTCAGCGATGGCCGGTGATGTGTCCACGTGGTGTGACTCAACGGCACAACGCGAGGGGTGCAACGAGATCTGCGTCTGGCTGAGCGGCGTGACGGATCGCACGGCTGTCGTAGTGGCGGGCGGAGATGGGCGTCGCCAATGGTGTCAGCGGGATTCAGGCCCATCCGAACCGGCTGAGGGCGCGTTGGCGCGTCCGATCGACTGGTGCGGAAGTTCGGATTCGGCATCACGTTTCATGTGAAACATCGGCTCGGGTGGTCGAAATCTCGACCGCGCCAGGGAGAATCGCCGCAGATTTGCGTGTCCTTTGTGCGTTGCCGCGATTCAGCTTTCTAATCACGCTCGGTGCTGGCAAGCTAGTCACCGTCGGGCGTGAGCGTTGGTGCCACGGAGGGTGTCACAGCGGCGAGAGCTCCGCTCGGTCGATCGGGCGCCGCGGTTCCGATTGAGCATCATGTTCGATCCGACACAGCTATTGATGACACGGCGCCGACGTTCGTCGGGGGGCGTCATCTGAGGTTCTCGCGTTAGGAGCTGTCTATGTCGAGCGGTGGTCCGGCGAATGTTTCACGGGAAACTACGTCGCGCGTGCCGGGAATGCTGGACTCCAGCAATCTCGATGCGGAGGCCTTCGGAAGCACACCGTTCGGGCACATCTCCGCCAGTGAGACCCCGATCGCGGCCGAAGCGCAACGCGCCAGTCAGATATTGCATCCAGGAAAGGTGACAGTGCCGAAACCGCACGAGCAGCGCATCATCACCATTGCCAATCAGAAGGGTGGCGTCGGTAAGACGACGACAGCGGTCAACCTCGCGGCCGCCCTTGCGCACCAAGGGATGACAGTTCTCGTGATCGACCTCGATCCGCAGGGCAACGCAAGCACCGCCCTCGGCGTCGAGCATCACTCGGGTGTCCCCTCGAGTTATGAACTGCTGATCGGTGAGATCTCGGTCAAGGACGCGATTCAGCAAAGCCCGCACAGTCCGCGCCTGCTCTGCATTCCGGCCACTATCGATCTCGCCGGTGCGGAAATCGAGCTGGTGTCGATGGTGGCTCGGGAGGGTCGACTCAAAGCCGCGATCCAGGAAGCCAATATCGCGGGTTACGACATCGATTACGTGATGATCGACTGCCCGCCGTCCCTCGGTCTGCTCACAGTCAATGCGATGGTCGCGGCCAAAGAGGTGCTGATCCCGATCCAGTGCGAGTACTACGCGCTGGAAGGTGTCGGTCAGCTGCTCCGCAATATCGGCTTGGTGCAGGCGCATCTCAATCCCGAATTGCATGTCTCCACCGTGGTTCTCACGATGTACGACGGCCGCACCAAGCTGGCCGACCAGGTCGCGGAGGAAGTGCGTGGACACTTCGGCGACGTGGTGCTGCGGTCGGTGATCCCGCGCAGTGTGAAGGTCTCCGAAGCTCCGGGCTACGGAATGACGGTGCTCGATTATGATCCAGGCTCCCGGGGTGCGATGAGCTATCTCGATGCTGGTCGTGAGATGGCGGCGCGTGCGGTGCCCCGACGTGGGGCAGCAGGCGCGCAATGACCCGTAGCGGTCGGTTGGACTGGCGTGGTGGCGAACAGAGAAGGGATCGGTAGACCGATGACTCAGGCGAAGAAGGGTGGGCTAGGACGCGGTCTTGCCGCGTTGATCCCGACGGGACCGGCGGCCACACCGGGTCTCGGCAGTGCCGCGGCGAATGTGGTCATCGGTCTCGATCCGATCGGCCCGCAACCGGCTTCCGCATTCCTCCATCGGGTCCCCGATCCGACCGAGGAGGAGCTCTCCTCCCCCGGCGGCGCGATCTATCGCGAGATCAGCCCGGAGCAGATCGAGCCGAATCCCAAGCAGCCGCGGCATGTCTTCGAAGAAGAGGCACTCGCCGAGCTGGTGCACTCCATTCGCGAGTTCGGTCTGATGCAACCGATCGTGGTGCGTCGGGTCGAGCCCGCGGTGGACCGGTACCAGATCGTCATGGGCGAGCGCCGCTGGCGGGCCTGCCAAGAGGCCGGCCTGACGACGATTCCGGCGATTGTCCGCGAGACCGCCGACGAATCCATGCTGCGCGACGCACTGTTGGAGAACATCCATCGGGTGCAGCTCAACCCGCTCGAAGAGGCGGCGGCCTATCAGCAGCTGCTCGAAGAGTTCGATGTCACCCACGAGGAATTGGCATCGCGAATCGGCCGGTCCCGACCGGTCGTGACGAACATGATCCGTCTGCTGAAGCTGCCGATCCCCGTGCAGCGGCGGGTGGCGGCCGGCGTACTGTCGGCGGGACATGCTCGTGCCCTGCTCGGTCTCGAGGCCGGAGCGGACGCCCAAGAGGTCCTTGCCGCGCGCATCGTCGCCGAGGGGTTGTCGGTCCGCGCCACCGAAGAAACTGTCACGCTGGCGAACCGCGATCCGGACGCCGCGGCCCCGACCGCTCCCCGACGCAAGCCGATCCACATGCCGGGTCTGCAGGACGTTGCCGAGCGGTTGTCGGAGTCGTTCGATACTCGGGTCACGGTGAGTCTCGGCAAGCGCAAGGGCAAGATTGTTGTCGAGTTCGGTTCGGTCGAAGACCTCGAGCGGATTGTCGGCATGATGGAGCAACAGCAGCTCGGCACGTGACAAAAGTGGCGAAAATGGCCCCGTGTTTCCGATAAGTACGGGTCTGGCGCCGAAACGTCACAGTGACGGCGCGGAAAATAGAGGGATGCGGCGTCGGCGTGACCCTCGGTGGGACCGGCGCACGGCTCCTGACCAATAGCACAGTGACGTGGAATGAGGCGGGATCTCGTTGATCGCTTATTCTTGCTGGCGAGCAAGTACTGATGCGGCGTGAGCGTGGATGAATCGGACAGCTGGAGGCTGAGTAGAGCGGTGTCGACCAGCGTCACAGCACTTACCCTCGGCGGACTGGACAAGCTCCCCACACACGCACGGCGCTGTGTGTTCTGGGAGATCGATCCCGCTGTCGCGGAGAACTCTCGGGAGTTCAGCGATCCGGTCTTCGAGAAGGAGGCCTGGCTCTCGACGGTGATGCTGGAATGGGGTTCGTGCGGCCAGGTGGCCAACGTGAATGGCAATGTGGCGGGTTGCGCGTTGTATTCGCCACCCAGCGCTGTGCCGCGTGCCGCTCTCTTCCCCACGTCACCGGTAAGCCCGGACGCGGTCCTGCTGACCACGCTGAGCGCCGAATTCCCTTATTCGGATGCCGACATAGCCCACCGGCTCATCTCGGCCGTGGTGGCGGATCTGGTGCGTCGCGGTGTTCGAGCGCTGGAGGCCTTCGGTATTCGCACCGATCCCCCGACCAAGGCGATGTCGGATCGATCGCTCGGTTCGATGACCTTGATGGAGCGGATCGGCTCACCGGTCCGTGATTCGGGCTCGGCGACCGCGGCTACCAAATGCTCGCCGGAAACGTGCATGATCGACGCGGACTTCCTCGAGGAGGTCGGCTTCGAGGTGATCGCGCCGCATCATCGATTTCCGCGACTGCGTCTCGAGCTCGACTCCGATCACGGCTGGAAAGAAGACGTGGAGCGCGCCCTTGATCAACTGCTCGCGGCGGCGGCGCTGACGGTTCCCTTCCGGATCGGTGCGCCCTAACCTGCCAACGGCACAGAAGACCACGCCCCCGCTGACCGAAGTCGGCGGGGGCGTAGGTGTTTTCGGAGTTCGAGTCGTACTACATGCGGTCGGCCGCAGCCAACTCCTCGGCCAGTAGTTCGGCGAAAGTGTATGTGCCCGTTGGCTGATCGTCTTGACCGAGCAGATACAGCCGTTTCACCGAAATCAGGATGGCTTCGGCGATCACGTCGCGCATCCGCGGGTTGGTGAGCACCGTCGCGTCGTATTCGTTGGTGAGATAGCCGATATCGACCTGCACGGTCGGCATCTTGGTCAGCCGCAACAGATCCCAGGTTCGGGCGTGAAGTCGGCAGTCCTGCAACGACGTTCGTGCGACGACCTCGCGCTGAATGAAGCCGGCCAGCACCTGACCGATCATCGACACGGAGCCGTGCGAGTTACCGAAATGGAAGCTCGCGACCCCGTTCGCCGACGGACTCGGGTTGGTCGCACAGCGCAGCGAGATCATCAGATCGGCGTCGAAAGCGTTGGAGGTCTCGGCCCGTTCGGCATCGGAAGGGTTGGCGCCCCACGGTCGGGACAAGAACGTCTCCATACCGGTGGCGGCCATGCGACCCTCCAGCCGACTGGCCAGATCCCACAGGATCTCCGACTCGTAGACGTCGCCGTACTCTGTGGGGACCGCGTGGCCCTTGTCCTGACCTCCGAGACCGGGGTCGATGACGATGCGTTTGCCGGTGAGCTGTGGCCCGGCCCGGTGCACCACTTCTTCCTCGGCGATGCGATGCGGATTGCCGCCGGTGACGCGCGCACCGAGCAGTTCCAGTGACCGCAACGTGTCCGGCCCACAGATGCCATCGGCGGACAGCCCGATCTCCCGCTGGAACGCGGTCAGGCCTTCGTGGGTATGCGGGCCGAAGTAGCCGTCGACCCGATGCACGTAGAAACCGAGGTCCTGCAGCCTGCGCTGCAGGGTTGCCACATCGTCACCGTAGAGCGGTGCGGACAGTTGATAGATCAGGGTGCGGGCACCGAGGCGGTAGGACGCCTCTTTGAGGGCTCGATAGGTGGCCGGCCCGACGATGCCATCGACCAACAGTCCGCGGTGCTGCTGAAAGGCGCGAACCGCGGAATCCAGCTGACGGTCGAAGGAGGCGTCGGTGTCCTTCCAATACTCGCGCGCATCGGCGTGATCGGTGCCGACGGCGTGAGCGTGCAGAAACCCGAGACTTGCCAGGGTGCTCCGAACCTCGGCGACGGCTGGACCGGTATCGCCGTGACGAAGTCGGTGCATGCGTGAGAGCCCTTTCCTTCCGTCAACCCGGGTACCCACTCATGCGACGGCATACACCCTCGCACGACCGGAGGTCGGTCGATTGTCTCAGACCCGGACGGGAATTCGACAATTCCCGGGTTCCAGGCATCCTAACGGCGCGCCGTTGGATAACGGCGGCCTTTGGGGACTCGATTTCGCGTCAGATGACGCCGTCGAGTTCGCGCAACAGGGCGGCTTTGCCCTTGGCTCCCACGATTTGCTTGACCGGCTTACCGCCGGAAAACAGCATCATAGTTGGGAGCGAAAGGATCTGATAATCGCGGGCGGTGCCCGGGTTGGCGTCCACGTCCAACTTGGCGATGGTCAGCTTGTCCGCGTGCGCGCCCGCGATCTCCTCCAGCACCGGGGCGACCATCTTGCACGGACCGCACCAGTCGGCCCAGAAGTCCACGAGCACCGGCTTCTCGCTGAGCAGCACGTCATCGGCGAAGGACGCGTCGGTGACGGTGACCGTATTGGCACTCTTGGACATGGGTTATCTCCTTGCGGTGGAAAAAAAGTGATGAGATCAGTTGGCGGAGACGACAACCGGGCTGCCGGCATGGTCCAGCGTGTTGGACGTGATGTCGCCCTGGTCGGCGAGCCAGCGTTCGGCGTCGATCGCCGCACGGCAGCCGGTGCCCGCGGCGGTGATCGCCTGCCGGTAGGTGTGGTCGACCAGGTCGCCCGCGGCGAAAACGCCGGGCACCTTGGTTGCCGTCGACGGGTGCAGTACCTGGACGTAGCCCTCGTCGTCGAGTTCGACCTGGCCCTTGACCAGTTCGCTGCGCGGGTCGTGGCCGATCGCCACGAACAGACCGGTGGCGGCGAGCTCCGAGGTCTCACCGGTGCGGGTGTCGCGCAGCGTCAGGCTCGTGACACTGGTGTCGCCGTTGACGGCGGCCACCTCGGCGTTGAGAACGAACTTGATCTTCTCGTTGGCCTTGGCACGCTCGAGCATGATGCGTGAGGCACGGAACTCTTCGCGGCGGTGCACGATGGTCACGCTGGCCGCGAACTTGGTCAGGAAGGTGGCCTCCTCCATCGCGGAGTCGCCACCGCCGACCACGACGATGTCCTGGCCCTTGAAGAAGAAGCCATCACAGGTGGCGCAGGCGCTCACGCCGCGGCCGAGCAGCTTCTGCTCACCGGGCACATTGAGGTAGCGCGCAGCCGAACCCATGGCGAGGATCACGGCGTAGGCCTGGTGCGTCTCGTCGCCGACGGTTACGGTCTTGACCGGGCCGCTCAGGTCGATCGTGTCCACGTCCTCGGTGCGGATGTCGGCGCCGAACCGCTTGGCCTGCTCGCGCATCTCTTCCATGAGGTCCGGGCCCATGATGCCGTCACGGAAGCCGGGGAAGTTCTCGACCTCGGTGGTCGTCATCAGTGCACCGCCGAACTGGGTGCCCTCGAACAGCAGCGGCTGGAGCTCGGCGCGGGCGGCGTAGACGGCGGCCGTGTAGCCGGCGGGTCCGGAGCCGACGATGATCAAGTCGCGAACTGGCGTGCTCATGTGACCCTTCCGAGGGAGAAATCTTGGGACGTGTCGGTCAACAACAGCCTAAACGTTGTTGTTCCCGGGCAACGGTGTGGTGGACGCCTTGATCGCGTCACCCGATGTCGGTGAGGGCGAGTTGTTGTGGATCGTCGGTGGTGCAACCGATCCCGACGACCAGTGCGGTGATCTTGTGCGGGCGGGGGCCGGTGAGCAGGATCAGCACCGAGGCCTGGCCATGGAACGTGGTGTTGGTCGAGCCGAGGATGGTGCGGTCGAGGCCGTTGGCGTGCACGCAGCGGTTCAGGGCGGCCTGGCTGCCGAGTGCGCCGGTGACGTCGTGGCGGCCGAGCGCGGCGAGCGCCACGGTGGCGTTCAGATCGTCACCGAGTTCGACATTGCCGGTGGTCGGCTGGGCGGTCGGGGCGACCTCACGGCCACCGAGCGTCGACACCGCCACAGCGGCGCAGGCCACGACCGCGGCTGCCGCCGCCGCGGCGAGCCAGCGGAGTCTGCGACCGCGCCGTTCGTTCAGGGAGACCGGTGCGGCGATGCCGGGTGGTTGCGCATCCGGGTCGGAAACCGCTGGGGCGTCCACGGATTCGGGAGCGGCCGCGGACGGCAGCTGGTGGATGGTTGCCACCTGCTCGGTGGGCTCCTCGTCGAAGTGCAATCCGTCGACGAACTGTTCCAGCCGAGCGGCGATATCGGCAGGCATGGCATGGATGATGTGGTCGTCCTGGCCGAGGGTGCGCAGCTGCGCGCTCACCGTGTCGAGCGAGTGCAGATACCGCACTGCGTCGGGGTCGCGTCGGACCTCGGTCCACAATTGCTCTCCCAGCTCCGGCGCGACGTTCTCGGCATGGAGATCGGCGAGGAGTTCGGTCGAGAACGGAGGCTGCGGTACGGAACGGGTCGCCATGGCACCTCCGGTTCTCTCATCTGACGTGGGATCCCACCGCCCACGCGGGGGGACTGCAAGTACATCGTCTAGCGGTTCGTCACTATTAATGACGCATCTCGGCTACTTCCGGTTCCCCGGATCCCGGAGAAATTCCAAGCGTTCTTGTAGTCGCTGCCGGGCGCGGGCACACCGGCTCTTGATCGTGCCCTCCGGAACCCCGAGCATCGCGGACGCTTCCGCCACGCTATACCCCTCCAGGTCGATCGCGACGAGGGCCGTGCGCTGGTCAGGCGGGAGCGAGAACAGGGCGCGGTCGATGACGAGCGACATCTCCAGTTCGGCCATATTGTCGCGCTCATCACGCGGTTCCGGCATGTTCTCCGGCGACAGCGAGATCGCGCGCCGGGTCTTGTTGCGCCGGATCCGGTCCAGGCAGGCGTTGACCACGATCGCATGCAGCCAGCTGCGCACCTCTGCCTCTGCACGGAACGACGCAGCGGTGCGGTGGGCCGAGAGCAATGCGTCCTGGAGGCAGTCGGCCGCGTCTTCGCGCGTGTAGGACGTGCGCAACGCGGTCTGCCAGAGGTGGTCGTTGTGCCTGCGCAGCAGTTCGGCGAAGGCATGCCGCTGGCCACGGACATGGGCATGAAGCAGTTCGATGTCGGTCAGTTCGTCGGGTATGAACGAACGTTCGCGAGATGCCACCGGTTGCGATCTCCCCCCACGGGACTCGTCGTTCAGTTCGGACAAAAAGCCAACCCCTCGGACAGCGCTCACGGTGGCAAACGGACACGGGCGACCGTTAACCGAAGATTTCGCAGCATCCAGGATCGAAGCACCAGAACCCGGGAAGCTCCCCTGCTGAGAGCGCGGAATGAATCATATCGTCAGCCACGATTCGGCAGCAACCAGACTGATCGGGACGCGACGGCGGCGAGAAAGCCTGCGGCGCAAGGCCGGAACACCACTCAGCGGCGGCACGGTGCGGACACGTGCGGCGAGCGGCGAAGGGCAGTTAGGGCGCGGCGTCGAAACGAATCTCGGCGATCGAGGTCTGGAACTGGGCACCGGAGTTGCCGAGTCCGGTGATCCAGACGAGCACATAGCGAGCGGATTGGTCGGTGCGCACCGGAATCTCGGTGTCGCCGTCGGATAATCGCGCGGAGCCGATCAGCTGGGTCTGGTCGAGCGTCGGCGACGCGGTCGGTGACGTGCGGATTTCGACCGCGGTGCCCGAGCTCGGCGAAGTGATCGACACATTCGTCAGCTTCGCCGGGCTCGGTAGCGTGGCCATCAGCCCGATCCCCTTCTTGAGGGCCGGGAACTGCTGGAAGTACTGATCGGTCCGCCAGAGGGTGGCGGGATCGTGATCGAGCACCGCCGCCGCACCGCTGACGCCGTCGGGCGTGCCTTCCGGAGAGAACACCGACACCCGGGTGACCGCAAGGGGAACGCCGCCCGCCGGGGTCGGATTCGACCCCGGCGTGGGTGCGGGCGCGGGTGAACTGTTCGTGGTCAGACCGATATTGCGTTGCTCGTTGAGCGGCGCTTCGGACGCGCCCGGCGCGAAGACGCTGACCATCCACCAGATCACGATGCCGACGACGAGCGCGGCCAGGATGCCGAGCCCGACCATGATCCACATCATCCGCTGCGAACGCTCCCGTTCCGCGGCGAGCAGCTCGGGATCGGCCAGCGATTCCTCGACACCGCTCGGCGGGCGCTGACCGAGCCGGAGCACCGGAATGAAGTCGGTCTTCTGATCGACCACCGACGCCTGTTCGAGCACGTGCTGCACGGTCGCGGCAGTGCGGACACCCTTGTTCGATTCCAGCGAGCGCACCGCGACCGCCGAGATCTCGAACGGCACCTCGGGCCGGATCTGCCTCGGCTCGATCGGAGTACCGTCGGGGCCGAAATCGGCCAACCGTAGTCCACCGATCGTCGCGGCGGTGCCGGTGACACCGCCGGAACGGATCGGCCAGCGTGCCGTGATCAGCGCATAGAGCATGGCGCCGAGACCGCGCACGTCCGATTGCGCGTCGGAATCGCCCAGCGTGCCCGGGAATGCGAGCACCGCGTCGCCGGATGCGCTGATCCGAATCCGATCCGGATGATCGATCGATAGCGAGCCGCCGCCCCGATGGGCGAGTTCGGCGGCCGAGGCCAGAGCACGGACCGCTCGGGCCGCGCCGATCGGCGACGGTACGGTCTCGGCCATTTCACGCAGTGACCGGCCCGGTGTCCACTCGGCCACCACGATGCCGCCGGAGCTGCCGCGCACCACGTCGAGGACCCGCGCTAGACCAGGTGAGTTGATCCGGCCGAGCCGCAGCGTGCGCGACAGAATCGCCTGCGGGCCGTCATGACCGGAATTCTCGCTCGCCTTCTGATCGGCGTCGACGAACGTCAGCGCGACCTCGCGGTCGAGCTTGATGTCGAGGGCCTGCCAGAACTTGAGCCCGCGGGAACCGCCGTGGCCGGCCAGCAACCGGTAGCGTCCGCCGGCGACCGAGGCGCCGGGAATCAGCTTGGGGCCGCGCGGCGTTCGACGACCGCTCGGATCGCCGCCCATGGGCGGCAATTGAGGCGGGATCGGAATCATGCCGGTGTCGTACATCGGATCACGTTCCGGTGCGTGGAACTTGCCTTCGCCCGGTGCCGGTCCCGAATCGCGATCAGGAGGACCGGTTTCGGCCTCCTGGTTCGCGTATGCGGGATCCGACGCATCCCCGGCGTTCGGCGGGACGTCTGTGGAGAGCCCGCCTGCCGTGGCCGCAGAAGAATCGGCGGCCGGGACGCCGCCGCCCACTGCCGCGTCGTCGCTCACCCTCGGTCCTCCTTCGCCCTGATATGTCGAGGTTCCGGCGAATTCGCCACTTGTGCTTCTCTGCCGAACAGGGTACGGGAACTCACCCTTGCCGGTGAGGTCAACAGCATCGCCTCTGATCACGGGTAGCACCATGGTCTGGGCATCCATGTACGGGTCGAATTGTGGGTAGGCATACGGATCAGGCCTGCGGAACACCTGCGTGGCGTAGATGTCCTCGACCGGGCTGTCCAGATCGAGGTCGGGGGCAGGCGGCGTGAGGCCGAGCCGCCGCGAGATCGCCACGGTGATTCCGACAATTTCCGGAATTCCGGCCAGGCGCATCAACCCGAACGCCACCGCGAACATCACGATCGCCGACACCGCGACGCGGATTAGCGAGCCGATACCGCCCGACAACCGATCCAGGCCGAGCACCTTGTCCACGATCAGCATGACCGCGCCGCCCGCGACCGAAGCCAGCACCACGCGGGTCACCGTCCGGCTGACATTGGCCATACGCAGATCGCCGAGGCTGCGGTGCAGCAGATAGCCGCCGATCACCGCGCCCGCGGTGAAACCGAGGCCGGTGGCGACACCGAGCACGATGACGACCTCGTCGCTACTGCTCGCTACCACCGGCGCCAGCGCCGAGAACAGGATCTTTACGCCGGTGATGCCGAGGATGATCCAGGTCGGCGTCCAGGCCTGCTCTCTGGCATAGAACACGCGCAGGTGAATCAACACCAGCGAATACGGAATCAGTGCGAAGGCCGACCAGCTCACCGCGTGGCCGAGGCGGGAGGCATCCTCGGCGAAGCGCGCGTAGCCGAAAAGCCCCTCGCCCACCTGTGGGCCGGCCAGCGTGAGAAAGGTGACCACCGGGATCAGGGCGATCATCGTCAGCCTGGTGGCGACCGAGAGGTCGTCCACAACAGCCGGTGTGTCGTTCGCGGCGGCGTTGCGGCTCAAGCGCGGCATGATCGCGGTGAGCAGCGTGACGCCGAGAATGCCGTAGGGCAGCTGCAGCAGCAGCCAGGCCTGCGAGTAGATCGCCGGACCCGCCTCGTCGGCGTGCGAGGAGATGTTGTTGGCGAAAATCAGGCCGACCTGGCTGATGAGGACGTACAGGATGATCGCGCCGCCCATGGAGCCGAACTGCCTGAGCCTGGCATCGATGCCCCACAGTGGCCGCAGGTCGATGCCTTCTCTGCGGATCGCGGGCAACAGACTCACGGCCTGGGTGATCACGCCGAGCGTGACGCCGCACCCGAGCACGAGCAGTTTCGGATCGCTCATCCGCACCGGGTTCAGGGTGATTTCCCCCGGCGTCAGCGCGTACAGACCTAGGGCAACGAGCACCACGAGGTTGTTCAGCACCGGCGCCCACGCACCGGGTTTGAATACCTGGCGGGTGTTCAGAATCGCGGTGAACAGCGCCGACATGCCGTAGAACAGGATCGCGGGCAGCAGCAGGAAGGTCAGCGCCGTCGTCAGCGCGGTGTTGACCTTGCCGTCGGAGGACACGAAGACATGGGTCGCCAGGATCGGTGCGGCCGCGGTAGCGAGCAGCGCGGCCGCGGCGAGCACCGTGAACGCGGCGGTCACCAGTCGCCGGACGAAGGCGGTGCCGCCGTCGGCGTCCTCCTGTTCGGCACGGACCAGCGTCGGTACCACCATGGCCGTGAGCACTGCGCCGAGCACCAGCTCGGTGATCATGTTCGGGATCAGGCTCGCGGAGGTGAACGAGCTGGCGATGGCCGGGCCGAGCACGGTGAGCAGCAGCAACTGCTTGCCGAACCCGGTGATGCGACTGACCAGCGTGGCGAACGCGATCGATCCGGAATCGCGCAGCAGGCGTGAGTTCGCGCTCTGCTTCGGTTCCTGGGCATCCGTCGCGTGGTTGCTCTGGGCCGCCATCTCGCGAGTGGTCGGGCGGTTGTCCCCCGGGATGCGCTGGGGCGGCGCAGGCGGATGTTGCCGCTGTTGCGGTGGGTACGGCTGCGGCCGTGCCGGTGGCGGTGGCGGCGCGAAACGTTCTGGTGGCACCCGGTTGGGCTGGGCCGGTCCGGGACGTCCCTGGTTCGGCGGCACCGGGCGGGCCTGACTCGGCCCCGCGGGTGGCACCGCGTTACCCGGCGGCACCGGATACTGGCGCTGACCCGGATGCGGGCGTGGCACAGGGCGCTGCGGCGGGCTCGGCTGTCGCGGTATCGGGCCGGAGGGCGGTGGCGGTCCGGGCAGTCGCGGAATAGGGGCGGAAGGCGGTGACGGAGGTGGCACCATCCGCTGGCCCGGCGGCGGGCCGGCCGGATGACTGACCTGAGGCATCGGCCTGCCCGGGTCACGGTAAGGATCGCCGGAATTCATCTCCGGATCCTCATGGGATTGCTGCAATCGCCGTTCCCACGGCGCTGCGGGAGCGCGGCGGGCCGGTGGCCCGTCGTACCTATCGCCAGATCGATACCGATGAGCGGATAAGTCATCGTCGCTCATCATGCCTCCTGTACCCGCCGGAACAGCTGCATCTCGGCGGTTCGGTGAGCAGCATTTCGACTGTTCCGCTCACCATGACTCCCCAGTTCTACCCGACCGCCCGCGGCCGATCGGCCGCGCCGAAGGCGCAACGTGATTGTCCACCACTGTGCCATCGTGCACTGCGGGACAGCCAATCGATGCAGGTGAGGGCCCTTCATTCGGGTCCCTCACGGTGCCTCCTGTTGCTCCTGTTGCCGTAGTACTCGTTGCCGCGCACGCCGATACCGGTTTACCCGGCGCCGGGTTGGCGGATCGAAACCCTCGTCCGCCGGATCCGGCTGTCCGCGGAACCGACGCCACAACCGACGCCCGGCCAACAGAAACAGCAGTATTCCGGCACACGCCGTAATTATTGCCAACGCCTGACCGTAGGCGTTCGAGCGCACCGAAACCGAGGTGGGATTGCCGAGCGGGATTCCGTCAGGCGTGGTAAGGAAGATCGGAATCACCAGGTTGCGGCTGTCACTGACCTCGGTCGGGATCTGAAACGAACGAGTCCCGGTCGGCGGCAACACCTGTTCACCGATATCGGTGATTTTCGTCTCCGCGGGCGCCTCGATCCGGAACTTGACGCGGATGGCGACCGGCAGTTCGTTACGGGCAACCAGCAACAATGGGCTCTGCTCGGAGGCAAGGGTGTAGACGCCGCCCGGTGGCAGCACGGTGACCGATCGGTACAGGTTGTCCAGCGCCCGCGTGGTCTGATCGAGCCGTCGGTGCGCGAAGGTGTCCGGCTGCGTGGCATCGCCGGTGCGTCGATCGGACAGGGTCAGCACCCGCAGCAGGTCGTCGCGCAGCGGGGTCAGGAATTGGCGCGGGGTCGGCTCGGCCTCCGGCAACTCGACCAGCGAGCGCATCAGCTCACTGATCCGCTTCCCTTGGTCGCGGGTGGGCAGCACGAGGCGGTCGGGTACTGCGTCATGCGCGGCTTGGGGCAGGTAGTCCAGCTCATAGGGCTGACCGTCGGGCGGTTCGGCGAGCAGCTCGTGGAAGGCGCGCGGTGTGGCGAGGTTATTGCGCATCAACAGTTCCACTTGGCGTAGCAGCGCGGTCGCCTCGTCGCGGCTGGCACCCCACTGCTGCGGCGGGACCAGCAGCAATGAACGCGGCCGATTCGGCTGCGAGTTCAGCGCGGTCCAGGAGACGGCGCCGAGCGCGTCCTGCAGCCGAGCCATCCGCGAGTCGTTGGTGACGTCATAGCGGACCTTCGCGGGCGTGAACGACGGTGTCGGCGGATTGGAGCCGACCGCGGCGAGCGCCGTCGCGGACCAGATATCGAACGTCGCGGCGTGCAGCACCGGATCCGACGCCGGGCCTGCCGGCAGGGCCGGGTTGTTCGGGTTCGCGCCGTTGGCGGGTGGCGCGGCAGCGGCCGGCGCGGGCTCCGGCACGGTGACCTCGGCGTTGTTCGCCCCGGGCAATGCCGCAGTGACCTCGGGCACGCGGACGATGTCCGGCGCCGCGGAATCCGGAATCGTCTGGCCTGCCGAGCTCAGCGTCGAAGTCGGCTGATCGCTGGTGGTGCGCCCCGCGTCACTGGTCGTGGGCGAGGAATCATTCGAGCCCGCGGAACCGACGGTGACAGCGGCGGTATCCGCCAGCACCGCGGTTGCGAAACCGTGGCTGCGCAACAACATCGCGGCGCTCGTGTCGATACTGCCGGAATCGGGCAGGCTCACGCCGCGCACCGATCGGGTGGCCAGGATCGAGTCGACGATGTCAGCAGGTGCGTCCAGCGCGCGAGCCGATAGATCAGGATCGTTCACCGCCGCCAACGCCGTGACATCGACCTGGGCGAAGGGCAAAGCCACCGTGCACACCGACGCGGCAAGCGCACGCAACCGGTCCAGCCAGGTCTGGGCCTGGTCCGCGCCGGTGCCCGGCCTGGTCGCGCCGTCCGGATCGGATGGACTCGCCAGCACGCGATAACCATGGGTCATCGCCTGCGCGGTGACGAGCAGATCCGGATCGACCGCGACGCACACCGCGCCCGCCAGGGACCGATCACGGCCGATATTCGTGCCTACCGCCGACTCCAGTGCACCGAGCAACTGATCGAGGCGACCGCCCTTACCGAGCGAGGCGGCCAACTCGTCATCGGTCAGCTCCACCCTCCCGTTGACCGAACCAGGGACACCCGCGACCAGCCGGGGGCGGTCGGCCAGTGGCCACAGCAGCGTCGTCGCCACCGGCGCATCCGTCGCGGCAGCCACCGCCTGTGCCCCAGCGCTGCCCGATTCGGCATCCGTCGTCGGCGGGACACCGAGCACCGGCAGCAAGAAACGGGCGTCGTCGAGCCGGGCCTGACTGCCGTAGGCCGGTTCACCGTTCACATTCAGCAACAACGGATACACACCGGGCGCGGTGATATCCAGCGATGATGTCGAATCACGACCGCCGGGACGCAGCGCGATACTCAACGTGAATTGCTTGCGCTGCCCCGGGCTCAACCGCTCGGCCACATCCTCGAACGGGCCGGTCACGTCGTAGTTGACCTGATCGAGGCGCAGCGTGGAGCGCAACACGTTCGGCGAGGTCACCGCGGCGGCGCGCTGAATGCGGACGATGACATTGTCGACAACCCGGTCACCGATATTGGTGATGGTGCCCGACACCGTCAGCAGTGGATCGCTGACCGTAGTCACCGCGGTCGGAGTCACCGAATCCAGTGACAGCTTCAAGAATTTCGGTGCCGACGAACCGCTCGACCCGGTAGGTTGTGCCGCCGCATGCTGTGCGAGCAACATCGGCATCACCGTCGCCGAACTGAGAATGGTCAGGACCGCCACGATGATCCGGAACAGTCCACGCGTCATCGCTTGCCGGTCTCCATCCGGTCGATCATCCGATTCGCCACCTCGGCAAGACGCCGTTCGTCGGCGTACGCCAATCGAGAATCCAACTCGCTCAACGGAACCCACGCCACCTGGGTGACCTCCACATCGGCGTCGGAAAGTTCGCCACCGACCGAACGCAGCAGATAATGATGCACGGTCTTGTGTACCCGACGACCCTCCGTGACGAACCAATAATCGATGCTGCC
Organism: Nocardia sp. NBC_00403; assembly: GCF_036046055.1. Lineage (NCBI taxonomy): Bacteria > Bacillati > Actinomycetota > Actinomycetes > Mycobacteriales > Nocardiaceae > Nocardia > Nocardia sp. NBC_00403. The sequence continues at coordinate 1,090,534 of NZ_CP107939.1, read as the reverse complement.
CAGTTCGGCGACCACTATTCCGTTGATTCCGGTCTCCTCGGCCACCTCACGGATCGCCGTCTGCTCAGAGGTCTCGCCCTCTTCGATATGTCCCTTGGGCAGCGACCACAGCAGCCTGCCGCGGCGATCGGTGCGCCCGATCAGTGCCGCGCTCCGTTTTTCCCGCGGACCATCCAACCCATCGACGACCAGCCCGCCCGCCGAGGTTTCCCGGACCGTACGCATGCGAGGTTTCGCCGCGTTGGCGGCCGAACCGCGGCGCCGAGGCTGGCGGCGTCGACTGTTCGCACGATCGGCCGGAGACACCCAGCAATCCTACTGTGTTGTCTTTGCAGCGCCTGCGGCGCTGCGTGTTCGCGGCCCCCTTGGTCTCGCTTCCGAGCGGCCGAGACTCGCGCCTGCGGCGCATGCGCTTCGGCCGCTCGGAAGCGAGACGGGCCGCGAACTCTAGTGCTCGGTCTCGCTTCGCTCGGAAGGTGTCATCGTGCCGAGTGGGGGCGTTGGTAGTTGAGCTTGCGACTTTGGTGGTTGTGCTTCGGTTGTTGTGGAGGTGGGACGGGCTGCGAGGTCTGAGCGTTGGGTCTGGCTTCGCTCGAAAGGTTTCATCGTGCCGAGTAGATGTGTTGATAGTTGAGCTTGCGGCTGTGGTGGATGCGCTTCAGCGGCTGTGCGGGTGGAACGGGCTGCGAGGTCTGGGTGTTGGGTCTCGCGGCACGGGGAGGGTGCCATCGTGCCGAGTGGGGGCGTCGGTAGGGATGGTCGCGACCTTGTTGGATACACGTCGGCTTGTGTGCAGTGGCCTTGACTCTTCCCTGGAGGACTCGCTGCTGGGTGGGTGAACGGTGGTGCTGCTCGTGATCTAGCTGAATGCGGTGACGTCTCCAGCCGGGTTGCCGTGCGTGTCGGCGGGAGATGGCGGTGGACTCGCCGGAAGGCGCTCTTCGCGGCGGGTGGCAGACGTTCGACCTGAACTGGCGGCGTGGGCGGGATCCGGGGTCGGCTATGCGGGAGGCCTTATATATCCCGGGGGTGCTGCGTGGGTTGCGCTGGAATATCGGTTGGTGGGGCTCGGTAAGCTGCTGATTCGTGGTTTCGCCCCAGTCTGAGGATGTAGCAGCGCAGGATCGACGTACCCGATTGCTGGCTGCGGCCGCGGTCACGCTCGGCAGGTTGTCCGATGTGCTGACGCCACTCGGTGAATTGTTCGCGGCGCGCGGATTCGAGCTGTACCTGGTCGGGGGCAGTGTGCGGGATGCGGTGCTCGGACGGTTGGGGACGGATCTGGATTTCACCACCGATGCGCGGCCGGAGCAGGTGCAGGAGATGCTGCGTGGCTGGGCCGATAATCTGTGGGACACCGGGGGGCTTGCCTTCGGGACGGTGAGCGCGTCCAAGGCCGATCAGCAGCTGGAGATCACTACTTTCCGCAGCGACTCCTACGATCGGGTCTCCCGCAATCCCGAGGTGACTTTCGGTGACTCGCTCGCGGGCGACCTGGTGCGCCGGGACTTCACGGTCAACGCGATGGCGGTGCGGATCGGTGCGGACGGTGCGATGGAGTTCGTCGATCCGCTCGGCGGGATGGACGCGCTGCTCGAAGGAATGCTGGATACCCCTGCGGCACCGGAAGATTCGTTCCACGACGACCCGCTGCGCATGTTGCGCGCAGCCCGTTTCGTCGCGCAGCTCGGCTTCGAGCTGCATCCGAGGGTCCGGACCGCGATCACCGCGATGGTCGCCGAGATCGATCGGATCACCGCGGAGCGGGTGCGTACCGAGCTCGACAAACTGATCGGCGCGGCGCACCCGATCGATGGCATCAACATCATGTGCGAGACCGGGTTGGCCCAGCGGGTGCTGCCGGAGGTGCCGGAGATGAAACTGGAGATCGACGAGCATCACCAGCACAAGGATGTGTACTGGCATTCGCTCACCGTGCTGGAACAGGCCATCGATCAGGAAGCGGGCGATCCCGATCTGGTGCTGCGCTGGGCCGCGCTGCTGCACGACATCGGTAAGCCGGACACCAAGCGCAACGAGCCGGGCGGTGGCGTCAGCTTCCACCACCATGAGGTGGTCGGCGCGAAGATGGTGCGCAAGCGGATGCGGGCGCTGAAGTACCCCAAGCAGTTCACCGAGGACGTGGCCCGGCTGGTGTTCCTGCACTTGCGTTTCCATGGTTACGGCAAGGGGCAGTGGACCGATTCGGCGGTGCGCCGGTATGTCACCGACGCGGGCGATCTGCTGCCGCGGCTGCACAAATTGGTCCGTGCCGACTGCACCACCCGCAACAAGCGCAGGGCCGCAGCATTGCGCGCCACCTACGACGAGCTGGAAGCGCGGATCGCCAAGCTGCAGGAACAGGAGGATCTGGATCGGGTGCGGCCCGATCTGGATGGCAACGCCATCATGGAACTGCTCGGCCTGTCCGCGGGTCCGGAGGTTGGAAAGGCCTGGCGTTTCTTGAAAGAGCTGCGGCTGGATCGTGGACCGCTCACTCGCGAGGAGGCCGAGGCCGCGCTGCTGGAATGGTGGCAGACGCAGGGCTGACTCGGCTGGTCAGAAGACGATCAGCGTGGTTCCGGTGACGATGGCCGAGCGAATCTGCGCCAGATCGAACGACCCGGTTATCTGCGGTAGCTCGATCCGGAACCGGATCAGGTCGCCCTCGCGGGTCGCGTGCACGATGCGCGCATCGTTCGGCAGGCCCGCGAGTCGTAACTCGGGTGCGGTCAGCATCTTGCGCGGCACCCGAATGCCGAGCCAGTTCGCCCGGCGGATCTCGACCGTCAACAGGTTGTCGCGCACCTCGGCGTCCACCACCGCGGTGATCAGCCTGCGTCGATGTACGGCCTTGATCAGCCCGCTCGCATCGACCTGCAACTCCCAGTCGAGCGGCAGCGTGTTGAGCCACCCGACCAGCGCTTCGGTGGTGACGGTGCCGTCGAGGTCGAGCTGCTGGGTCCGCACCCTGGTCGGCACGCCGGGAATGAGGCGGACGCCGTGCGCGATGACGGTCACCGACTCGATCGGGTGATCGTCCCAGCGCATCTGTGACAACACCGTCTTGGTCTGGAAGTGTGCACCGCGGCGCCGGACCTTGAGCACCTGCAGGGTGGCGTTCAGGTCGTGTCCGAGCAATGTCGCGGTGACCCCTTGGCCACCGAACCGGCTGAGAATGCCCTCGCTGAGCACGGTCATCAACACATCCGGCATCAGCGCCGTGACCGCGCCCGCGCTCAAGTCGGCCACCGGATCCACCCATGCGGTGGTGAAGGAGACCCACTGCTCGAGCAGGGACTGGTCGAACAGGCGCTTGCCGAGATCGACGGCCCGCATCGGTGACCATGACGTCGGATCGAAGTACGTGGCCATGATTGCTCCGAGCGTACTTGTCCTCGGGGGAACACGCCCATCGCCACGTGTCCCACGCCACGGTCCGTTCCTGGCGGGCGGTAGCGCGTTCAGCCCCCGTATCCACCACCGCCGGGTGTCTCCACGACCAGGACATCGCCGGGTTCCAGTTGTGCCGAGTCGGCGCCGTGCAGCTGTATCACCGAACCGTCCGCGCGTTCGACCCGATTGACACCCAACGCCCCTGGCGCGCCGCCTGCCATGCCGTACGGCGGGATCCGTCGGTGACTCGACAAGGTGGAGACGGTTACTGGTTCGGTGAACCGCAGGCGGCGCACGGCGCCGTCACCGCCGTGCCAACGGCCCGATCCCCCGCTGCCCGCGCGCACCGAAAACTCCTCCAGCAGCACCGGGAGTCGCGATTCCAGAACCTCGGGATCGGTGAGCCGGGAGTTGGTCATGTGAGTCTGGACCACGCTCGCGCCGTCGAAGCCGTTGCCCGCACCGGAACCGGAACCGATGGTCTCGTAGTACTGGGAGCGGTCGTTGCCGAAGGTGACGTTGTTCATCGTGCCCGACCCTTCGGCCTGCACGCGGAGCGCCGCATACAGTGCGCCGGTAATCGCCTGTGAGGTCTCGACATTGCCCGCGACGACCGCGGCGGGCGGTTCGGGAGCGAGCATGGATCCGGGCGGCACGATGATCCGCAGCGGCCGCAGGCAGCCGTCGTTGAGCGGAATATCGTCGTCGACCAGCGTGCGGAAGACGTACAGGACCACCGCATTGGCCACCGCGTACGGTGCGTTGAAGTTCCCGGGCAGCTGAGCCGAAGTACCGGTGAAATCGACAGTGGCGCTGCGGCTTTCCCGATCTACCGTGACCCGCACGTGAATGGTGGCACCCAGGTCGGTCTCATAGACATACTCGCCGTTATCGAGCGCGTCGATCACCCGGCGCACCGATTCCTCGGCGTTGTCCTGGACGTGGCGCATGTAGGCCTCCACGACGTCGAGCCCGAAATGCTCGATCATCTTCCCGACTTCCTCGACGCCCTTTGCATTCGCCGCGATCTGCGCGCGCAGGTCGGCGAGGTTGGTGGCCGGGTTTCGGGACGGGTACGGCGACTCGGTAAGCAGCCGGTGGGTCTGCTCCTCACGGAACCGTCCGTTCTCGACGAGCAGCCAATTGTCGAAGACGACGCCCTCTTCCTCGATGCGGCGGCTGTTCGCAGGCATGGAGCCGGGGGCGATGCCACCGATCTCCGCGTGATGGCCGCGGGAGGCGACGTAGAAGAGGATCTGTCCACCCGCCTCATCGAAGACGGGGGTAATCACCGTGATGTCGGGCAGGTGGGTGCCACCGTGGTAAGGATCGTTGACCGCGTAGGTGTCCCCGGGACGCATGCTCTCCCGGTCCTGATCCCCGTCTCGCTTCGCTCCGGCCCGCCTGCGCCGAATAACCTCCTTGACGCTCGTTCCCATCGAGCCGAGATGGACCGGAATGTGCGGAGCGTTGGCGACCAGATTGCCATCGGGGTCGAACAGCGCGCACGAGAAGTCCAGGCGTTCTTTGATATTCACCGATTGGGAGGTCGACTCCAGCCGCGCGCCCATCTGTTCGGCGATGGACATGAACAGGTTGTTGAAGACCTCCAGCAGCACCGGATCCGCCTCGGTGCCCGCCAGCGGCTCCGCAACTACGGCCACGCGCTTCATGATCAGGTGTCCGATGTCGTTCACGGTGGCCTGCCAGCCGTCGTCGACGACGGTGGTGGAGTTGGCCTCGGTGATCACGGCGGGCCCGATCACGTTCTCTCCGGGCGTCAATTCCGCACGCCGATAGAGGAATACGTCCTGCCAGGCGCCTCCTGTGTGCAGGCTGACGCGCTCCGGTCCGGTCGCGCTTGTCGGGGGGTGTGCCAGATCTGACAGCTCGGGTGGCTCGGTGAGCCCGATCGCTTCGACGGAGAGGGCTTCGACAATGATCGGGCGTTCGAGCGTAAAGGAGTACGTGGCACGGTGACGCGCTTCGAAATCCGCTGCCATCGTTGCCGGTTCGGTGAGCGCCACGGTCAGCGCGGTATCGGTGCCGTCGTAGCGCAGCTGGGCGCGGCGGATCCCACGGACCCGCTGCTCGGGCACGTCCTCGGCCAGCAGTTCGGCGCGGGCGGCGGTCTCGAGCGCGTCGGCGATATCGGTGACCCGCGACATCGACTCGGGCCGCAACGGTAGCTCCACAGACTGCTCGCGCATGGAGGTCGTGTCGGCGAGCCCGATGCCGAGGGCCGAGAGCACACCGGCCATCGGCGGGACGAGAACGGTGCGGATGCCCAGGGAATCGGCGACCGCACAGGCGAGTTGGCCACCCGCACCGCCGAACGTGGTCAGCGCATAGCGGGTGACATCGTGGCCCTTCTGCACCGAGATGCGCTTCACGGCGGCCGTAATATTGGCGACGGCGATTTGCAGATAGCCCTCGGCGACCTGCTCCGGAGTGCGGTCGTCACCAGTGCTCTTGCCGATCTCGGCGGCCAGCTCCGCGAACCGGGTGCGCACCAGCGCTTCGTCTAGCAGCTCGTCGCCGTCCGGGCCGAAAACCGGTGGGAAGTAAGCGGATTGGATACGTCCGAGCATCACGTTGGCGTCGGTGACGGTCAGCGGTCCGCCCCCGCGGTAGCAGGCAGGTCCTGGCATGGCGCCCGCGGAGTCGGGGCCGACGCGATAGCGGCTGCCGTCGAAATGCAGGATCGAGCCGCCGCCCGCCGCGACGGTGTGGATGTCCAGCATCGGGGCGCGCAACCGGACCCCGGCGATCTGCGTCGTGAACACCCGTTCGTACTCGCCAGCGAAATGCGAGACGTCGGTGGAGGTTCCGCCCATGTCGAAGCCGATGACCCGGTCGAATCCGGCGAGCTGGGACATTCGCACCATCCCGACGATGCCGCCGGCCGGTCCGGACAGGATGGCGTCCTTGCCCCGGAACCGACTTGCTTCGGTGAGTCCTCCGTTGGACTGCATGAACATCAGTCGCACGCCCGTGAGCTGGTCGGAGACTTGCTGGACGTAGCGGCGCAGCACCGGCGAAAGGTAGGCGTCCACCACGGCGGTGTCCCCGCGCGGAACCAGCTTCATCAGCGGGCTCACCTCGCTGGACAAGGAGATCTGCGGGAATCCGATCTCGCTCGCGACCCGGCCGATCGCCTGTTCGTGCGCGGGATACAGGTGACTGTGCATGCACGCAACAGCAACGGCCGGAATGCCGTTGTCGTAGGCATGCTTCAGTTCGACGGCGAGGGCAGCGGTGTTCGGCGGCGTCAGCACCGTGCCGTCGGCCGCGACCCGTTCCTCCACCTCGATCACCCGCTCGTACAGCAGCTCGGGCAGCACGATCTCGCGGGCGAAGATCTGCGGGCGGTTCTGGTAGGCGATGCGCAGGGCGTCACGGAAGCCTCGGGTGATCACCAGGACGGTTCGTTCACCCTTGCGCTCCAGTAGGGCATTGGTGGCGACCGTGGTACCCATTCGAACGGCCTCGATCCGAGCCGTCGCAGGTTCGCCGCCCGCGTCGGTCGCGAGAATTTCGCGGATGCCCGCCACCGCGGAGTCGGTGTAACGCGCTGGGTTCTCCGATAGGAGCTTGCGCGTGATGAGGCGGCCGTCGGGGCGCCGCGCCACCACATCGGTGAAGGTGCCGCCCCGGTCGACCCAGAACTGCCAGCCCCGCTCCGCTGGGCCGGTGGTCGGGGCGTCCGTCACCGGGATCTCCCGTTCTGAGTACCGATCACATCGCGTACGGTACCGAACGTCCCGGTACGTCATCGATCGCGGCGTCGCGTCAGCTCGGCGGGTCCAGTTGGGCATGCATGAGATACACGTTGTAGCTGTCCCACGCCGAAATCGTGAAGTAGAGATCCTTGTCCGTCGACCACGGATGGATGAAGCCGCCATAGGACTTCGGATAGTCGGAGGTCGAGACGAGCGGCACCGCATCGGTCCAGGCGCCCTGGGCCGCGGCAGCCGTACGCATCACGATGGCGCCGCGCGCCGAATCCAGGTACACCATCTGCCACTGCTGCGAGGCCTGATCGAAGCGCGCCGACAACTCGCTGGCCATGCCGAGAAACAGTGGGGTGGACTGGTTTTCGGCGGCCGGCGCCCACGTTCCGCCGACCCAGTATTGGTAGGCCGACTTGTTCAACACCTCGGCCTTCCGCACCCTGGCCAACCCGATCATGCCGATACGACCGTTGGGGGTGCCGAACATGTAGACGTAATCACCCTGCACCGCCATGGCCGCCACCTGGAAGCGGCCGATGCCGAAGAGGTTGTCCCACTTGGCATGCTGATCCTTGGTCCAAGTGCGCCCGTTGTCATCGGAGTAGGCGAGGCCGCCGTAGTTGGTCCACCACAGTCCAGGGATCCGGCTCCACCGGTTCACCGACATGTAGCTCAGGTACTGGCGATCACCGATCGCGAACCCGGAGGTCGGGATGGTGGTCGTCTCCCAGTTCTTGATCTTGCGGCTGCCCAGCAATTCGACGGCGTGGCAGCGGCTGTCCTGGACCATCGTGTCGATGGTCAGGCCGTCGGACAGATCGCGATCGGTGCTGTAGCCGAGCACGTTGCTACGCCAATCCTGGTCTTCACCACCCATGCCACCACCGCCCCAGCCGGTGCCGAAGGTGTCGCCGAACGCCACGGCGACCTCCCCCGGCTTCGTCTCCCACATCAGACCGAGATCGGTGCCGTCGACCTGCCAGCGCATGTCGGTCCGGTTCTCCGAACCGTGTCCGGTCAGCTGCCCGACCAGCCGCACCGAGTCCACTCGAGGCGCGGCGACCGCTGGGGCGAGCGCGCCGCGTTCGGCCGGATGCACCACCGGCGGTGGCGCGGGTTGCGCAGGCGCGCCTTCGCGGCCGGTTACGGCGATCGGAATGGGCTCGATCTCGGGCTTGATCTCGATGCGCGGCAACGTGATCGGCCCGCCCGACCCGGAGCCACTACCTGAGCCCGAGCCGGAACTCGAGCCGCTCTGCGGAACAGCGCCGGGGACTGGGTCCGGGTCGGTGCTGCTCTCCTGCGGTCTGGGCGAGTCGCGAATGTCCGGGCACGGATTGCCGCACGGGTCCGCCGGCAGTGGCTCGGGATCGATGCGGGTGTTGTCCTGCGGCGGATCGGGCACCGGGACCGGCGTGAACTGCGGAATCGGTATCGGGATATCGATCCGCGGCGGCAAGGGCGGCGGCGGTGGTGCGTTCGGGTCCGGCTCTCGGGCGAGTGGGTCGAAGCCGGTCTCGCCGCAGCTGTTCACCGGTGGCGGCGCCCATGGGTGCGGCGCTGCCTGCGCGGGTGTGGGCACCGCGAGCAGTCCCGCGAGGAGCACGCCGAACAGTGTGGGGGTACCAGAAGAAGTGACGCCGATTCGGGATGTCACGTCGGGTCGTATTTCTGTCGTCACTTCGCGGCGACGGGTAGGAACGCTCGCGACCTGTTCGGCAGAAATCGCATGTGTTCTTGCCTCCCTGTCGAATCGGGTTGCCGAAAGATCAACCTTATCGGACCTCGGGGTCCGAATGCGGGAGGGCGAGCGAATTGAATCGATCCGGCTCAGCAGGGAACCGAAAGCGGACCCGTTGCGTCCAAAAAGACATGAGCGAGATCGAGTACGTGTTCGGGACGGGTGACGGCACGGTTCATGTCTGGTCCAGCCAGGCGGATTTGGAGCTGTCGGACACTGGCGTCGCCGATGCACTGCAACTGGATTTCGACGGTGACGGCCTCGCCGATGACGCACTATGGGATTCCCACGGCGCCGGCATCGCCGATGTGGCGGCGCTGGATCTGGACGAGGATGGCGTCCTCGATCATTTCTATACCGACCCCTCCGGCCTCGGCACGTGGAATCACCTGGTCACCGGCTCCGCGTCCGATGCGGGCAGCGAGCAGCTCGATTGGATCGTGCGTACCGGCCCGGCGTCGGACCATGATGTCGGTGCGGGAATCGGCACAGCACCGGCGGAATCCGATGCGCCGCTCGGCTATCCGTCGGCGTTCGCCGACCGATTGGTGCCGCTGGATCAGATCGGCGCATTACCCAACCAACGCGCCGCAACGGGCGACCATACAGCCGAACAGCTCAATTTCGAAGGGGGAGTCGGCGAGTCGTCAGAGGGTAGTGGGTCTGCGCCGTGAATTGAGCGCGATGGCCGCTATTCCGGCGCAATATATTCCGGCACCCGCAATCACCACGGCAAGCGAGCGTCCGTCGGCCGGGATCACCAGCGCCGTGATCGCGATCGCCAGGACGAAGGCAATGTTGAAGACCGTGTCCTGCAACGCGAATACCTGGCCGCGCCGCGTGTCATCAATATCGATCTGCATCGTCGCATCACCGGTCAATTTGATCGTCTGCCCTGCCAATCCGAACAGAAAAGCACCGACGAGCAGCAATTGATGCGCTCGGTGCGCGCCGGGACCGGCCGCGGCGACCGCAGTGGGAGTGACAAACACCAATTGGACCAGCGTCGCTGTCAGCAGCCCGGCGATCACTGTCCGCGGCCGACCGAGCCGAGGTATCAGCCATGGCGCCACGATCGCGGCGACCAGCATGCCCGCCGCGGCCGCACCGATGGCAAGCCCGAACCGCGTCAGCCCATTGTTCATGGTGCTGCCGTCGGCCGGGGCCTGACGCAGCACCAGCACCATGATCAGCGTGTTGGTGCCGAACACGATCCGGTGCGCGCCGATACCGAGCATCGCGGTAGTGACATGCACCGATCCCCAGACCGCTGCGGCACCGTGGCGCAGGCCGGTGGCGATGGCCCGCACCGCGCTCTCCTCGGCCGTGTTCTTCCGCTCCGGACCGAGCACCCTGGCGGCGAACCCGGCCGCGAGAACCGCACCCACGATCGACCAGACGCCGCTGATCGCCACGGCGAGCGCTGAAGCAGCATCGCCTGCACCGATCAGTCCGATGATCGACACCGCCGCCGCGGCCCCGACGCCCGCGCACGCCGAAGCAACCGTCGCGAGCACCGAATTTGCGGCAACCAGCCAGTGCTGGTCCAGCACCCGAGGCAGCGCTGCCGACACACCGGACAGCACGAATCTGCTGATCCCGACCACCGCAAGCGCAAGCAGCAGTAGCGGTTTCGCACCCGCACCCGCCAACAGCCCGATGCTCACCGCGCCGATCAGGACCGCTCGCAGCACATTGGCCACCAGCAACACCGCGCGTCGATCCCACCGGTCGAGCAGCGCCCCGGCATACGGGCCGATCAGGGAGTACGGCAGCAGCAACACCGCGAAGGCCGCCGCGATCGCAAGCGGATCGGTTTCCCGCTCGGGATTGAACAGAATCGCCCCCGACAGCGCCGCCTGAAACATGCCGTCACCGAACTGCCCGGTGAAACGCACCATCGCCAGCCGCAGCACACCGGGGCTTTCACGTAGCACGCTTCGCAGCGAAACGTGCCGCTCATCCGCAGGTATGGAGCTCTCGGAGCGACCAATAGACACGCCGCGAGGCTACTGTGTTTGATTTGCCGCGCCTGCGGCGCGGCGTGTTCGCTGTGTTTTTTTGGCAGCGCCTGCGGCGCTGCGTGTTCGCGGCCCCCTTGGTCTCGCTTCCGAGCCGTCGAGACTCGCGCCTGCGGCGCATGCGCTTCGACGGCTCGGAAGCGAGACGGGCCGCGAACTCTAGTGCTGGGTCTCGCTTCGCTCGGAAGGTGTCATCGTGCCGTGTGGGGGCGTTGGTAGCTGAGCTTGCGACTTTGGTTTAGGCGCTTCGGCGGCTGTAGAGGTGGGATACGCCCCGAACTCTGATGTTCGGTGTTGCTGCGCTCGGAAGGTGTCATCGTGCCGAGCGGGGGCGTCGGTAGCTGAGCTTGCGACTTCGATGGATGGTCTTGGGCTGCTGTGCGGCCGGACGCCGCTGCGAACTCTGGTGCCAGGTCTGCTGCGCTCGGAAGGTGCCATCACGCCGAGAAGGTGCGACGGTGCGGATAGTTGCGACTGCGGCGCGTGCGCTTCGACAGCTCGGATGCGAGACGGGCCGCGAACTCCAGTGCTCGATCTCGCTGCGCTCGGCGGGCGTCATCGTGCTGAGTGGGTGCGTCGGTAGCTGAGCTTGCGACTTCGGTGGATGCGCTTCGGCTGTTGTGAAAGGTGGGACGGCCGTGAACGCTGGTGCTGGGTCTCGGTTCGTTTGGAAGGTGTCATCGTGCGGGGTGGGGGTGCTGGAAGCTGAGCTTGCGACTTGGGTGGCGTGCCGCGGCTGTTGTGGGTGGGACCGGTTGCGAAAGTCTGGGGTGTCGCTGCGCGGAAGGTGTGATCGTGCGGAGGGGCGTGTCAGTGGCGAGCTTGCGACTGTGTCGGTTGTGCTGCGGCTGCCGGGGATCTTGCTGCGCTCGTGAGGGGGTGTCGTCGGGAGGGTTGTGGGTGGTGCTCTCGGGGTGACGTCGGAGGCACTTGCCGTGTGAGTTGGTTGTGAACGGACGCTGGTAAGAGTCGTCAGTTGGGTGCGGTGGTCAGGAGATGTCGACGAGCATGCTGACTGTTTTTCGCATGTCGGGCGCCATCGGGAGGGTGGGGAGGGCGGTGGCGTCGATCCAGGCGAAGGCGTCGTGTTCGCCGGGGGCAAGGGCCACCTCGCCGGGTTCTACCTCCGCCACGAAGCTGTACTTGCGGACCCTGGCCTTGGTTCGGGTGGCGTAGTCGAACCCGCCGAGGAAATCGGTGATGTTGCGTACGCGCAGGCCGGTCTCCTCGAACAGCTCCCGTGCCACGCATTCGGCGAAGGTTTCCCCGGATTCGACTCCGCCGCCGGGCAGTTCGTACAGGCCGCCGCGGTAGTCGTCCGGGACCCGGCGCACCAGCAGGAGTTTGTGGTCGCGGAACACGGCGACGCCGACGACGAAATCGGAGATGTCGTCGCGGCGCGCCTCGTCGCGCAGCTGCCGCTCGATGTCGGCGAGCGCTTCGGGTCGCATCTGGTTCTCACCTCCGGTTCCGTTGTGGCACATCATGTTATGAAGGCGGCCTCCGGCGGTGGGATGCGCTGCTCCGGTGTCGAGCCGGTCGGCCCAACGCGGCGACCTACCGATCGGTTCTGCTCGCCTGCCGTTCACCCGCTGGTCGCTCGCGTAAAATGCCGAGTGCAGGACAATTTACTAGGAATTCGGAGTACCGCGACTGAAGTGCTCCTACCCTGAAAGGTGATCGGTGCACGGTCCCGAGAGGAGGACCATGATGTCCACACTCACGACACCACACATCGATGTCCATCGTGGCGGCGACCGCATGAAAACGCGCGTGTCCTGGCTCGATTCGAAGCACTCGTTCTCCTTCGGTGAGCACTACGACCCTGACAACACCCATCACGGCCTGCTACTCGTCAATAACGAGGACATTGTTTCCCCCGGTCAGGGGTTCGATACCCATCCGCACCGGGATATGGAAATCGTCACCTGGGTGCTCGGCGGCAGCCTGGTGCACCAGGATTCGCTCGGCCACAGCGGCATCATCTACCCGGGTCTCGCGCAGCGGATGAGTGCGGGCACCGGCATTCTGCACTCGGAGAAGAACGACTCCTGGCGGCTGGACGGCAACAGCGCCGAACACGACGAGCCTGTGCATTTCGTGCAGATGTGGGTGGTTCCGGACGAGCCGGGGCTGACGCCGGGCTACCAGCAACTCGAGATCGACGACGAACTGGCCGGCGGCCGTCTGGTGACGGTGGCCTCCGGGCTGGCGCGCTACCGCGACAAGACCGCCATTGCGATCGCGAGCAGTCATTCCGCGCTGCATGTGGCCAGAATGGCGGGATCGGAGCCGGACGACACCGAGCAAACGATCGACCTACCCGACGCGCCCTACCTGCATGTGTTCATCGCGCGCGGCGAGGTCGAAATGGAAGGCGTCGGGACACTTTATGAGGGCGACGCCGTGCGCCTGACCAGGTCCGGTGGCCAGCGGGTCATCGCGCGCAGGCCCTCCGAAGTGCTGGTCTGGGAGATGCATGCGCGCCTCGGCGCGCAGTAAGCGGTGGCCTCGCCTTCGCTCGGGCCGAGCGCGGTTCAGGACCGACTTCGTCGGCCGGTGTTCTATTGGGGCGGTGGCCTCGCCTTCGCTCGGGCCGAGTGCGGTTCAGGACCGACTTCGTCGGCCGGTGTTCCAGTAAGGCGGTGGCCTCGCCTTCGCTCGGCGCAGCGCAGGGTTTCAGGTCATGTTCAACGTTCGAACGACGTTCGCGGCATTAACATCCCTCAGTAGGGAGCGCGATCAGTAGGGGACTGCCGTGTGCATACCCCGCGGGACTGAGAGGAAGTCCATGTCGCAACATCCACCGCCTGGTCAGTATCCACCGCCCGGCGAATATCCGCCGCCTGGTCAATATCAACCGCCCGGTCAATATCCGCCACCCGGTCAGTACCCGCCGCCGGGTCCGTACCAGCAGGGTCAGCCGAACTATTGGCAAGAGTCGCCCAAGGGCAAGGGTCTGGCGATTACCGCGCTTGTGCTCGGCATCATCGCCTTCCTGACCTGTTGGACTCTTGTCGGCGGCTACGTCTTCGGCGCCTTCGCGATCATCTTCGGCCTGATCGCGTTCGTGAAGACGCGTTCGGGCACAGCGGGTGGCACCGGCATGGCCGTCACCGGTCTGATCCTCGGTGTGCTGTCGCTGGCCGCCGCGATTCTGTTGTCGATTGTCGGCTGGAGCTTGTTCGTCGACTCCGGCGGCAAGGACTTCCTCGACTGCGTGAACAAGGCGGGCGATGATCAAGCCAAGATCGACCAGTGCACGCGGGACTGGAACCGAACACTGGAGACCAAGTACAGCGTGACCATTACGCCTGCGCCGGTCCCGACCTAGTGACGCCGCAGCGCCGTGCAAGCCCGGGTCGCGGCGACGACCTCGGCGAGTTCGGGTCGGAAGTCGCGCTCGGGCGCTGCGATCCAGGTTCGGTAACCGCTGTGTTCGTCCGCGGGTGAGGGCAGCACGATATTGCTGCCCGGCAGCGCGACCGAGGCGCAGACCCGGAACAGGTCGGAGAACAGGGCCATGTCCAGGTACGAATTGTCGGTGGGTCCGGTCAGGAAGGTCCAGCGGCCCGAGCGCGGGTGCGCGATGATCGGGCCGTTGCGCGCGCCGAGGTGGTCGCGCACGTGTTCGCCGAGTACCGCAGGCATGACCACCGCCCCGACCGCCCCGACTTCCAGCATGATGCGCCCGAGCGCGGGATCCACGACACCGTAGAGCCCGTGGTCCTTGCGGTAGCCGCGGCAGCGCGTGATGGCTTCTTGGGTGGTCGCGAATTCCTGTCCGGGCGACATCGGCTGCACACGGGTCTGTCCGAACACTTCGTGGCTATCTGTTGTGCTCATGACGAACCTCGCCTCGATGCTCAGTTGATCGAAATGAAGTGGATCGAAAATGATTCGTGGATCTGCCGCTGAAATCGACCCTAGACCTGCACAACATGCTTGACAATAGTCACACGCCGGTAAGTCGACCGGCGTAGCATCGCCTGTCATGGCACCCGTCTCGCCTACCGTTGCCCGCTGGGAACTGGTGCTTCGCCTGCGCGAATTGCGCGAACAACGGGGCTTCGATTCGGCCACCTTCGCCAAACGTGTCGGCTTCACCCCGGCCAATTGGTCGCACGTCGAGAAGGGCAGACGAGTGTTGACCACCAACACCATCGGCCCGGTGCTGGAGCTGCTCGAGGTCGACGTCGAGGAGCGCGAGGAATTGCTCGCCCTGCTCGAGGCCAGCAAGCAGCGCGGTTGGTGGGCAAAGTCTTCCGCACTGATCGGCCCGGAGTTGCAGCGGCTCTATGGCATGGAGTCCGGCGCGCAGAGCATCCGAAGCTACGACAGCCTTGTCGTCCCGGGGCTCTTGCAGACCGAGGACTACGCCCGGGCCCTGATCAGCGCCGATGTGATGATCAGGCCGGTGCAGGTCGAGCAGTTGGTCGCCATCCGAATGCGCCGCCAGGAGCGGTTGCGCGGCAAAAACCGCATCGAGCTGACCGCCGTGATCGGCGAGGGCACCCTCCTACAGCAGACCGGCGGACCGAAGGTGCTCTACGGACAGCTGGAGCACCTGGCCGCACTGATCGAGGAGCTCGACAGCATCGAGGTGCGCGTCATCCCGTTCTCCGCCACCGCGGGCGCGGTGCTCGGCGGCTCGAGTTTCCATCTGATCGACTTCGCGGGTGAGCAACTGCCGACCTTCGGCTGGGCGGAGAGCGCGGTGTTCGGCGGCGCCGTCGACGACCCCGAACAGGTGCGCGATCTGAGCTTCGCGTACGTGCGCGCACTGGAGCAATCGTTGAACCGTGACGAGTCATTGGCCCTGATCAGCCGGTATGCCGGAGTGTAAAATTCTGCCCATGGCCACCACCGCTACCTCCCGGTCGGTTTCTACCGGCTGGTTCACATCGACTCGATCGAACAACGGCAACCAATGCGTCGAGGTCCGGTTCGATGGTGATGCGGTCCTCATCCGAGACAGCAAATACCGCCGTAACCCGGCCAACCGCCCCGCTGAAGAGCCCATCATCACCATCACTGCCGACCAGTGGACCTCGTTCCTGGACACCATTGTCCGCGGGCGCACACACAGCGATCTCACCGCGAGCACCTCCGCCGACGGGCACACCACGCTCCGCCGCGGCGAAACCACCCTCACTTACACCCCCGAAGAGTGGGACGCCTTCCTCGCCGGCGTTCACGACGGCGAATTCAACCGCATCATTCTGCCCGCATGATCACTCCCCCGGCCGCACCGCGGCCGGGGCAACCCTCCGGCGCCCGGTCGCTGCGATCGGCATACTGGAGATCGTGACTTCCGAGCTGACCAGTCCCTCCGGTATCGACCTGTCCTACCTCGACGCGGCCGTGCGGGTGCAAGACGACCTGTTCGCGCACGTCAATGGCGCCTGGCTCGACACCTACGAGATACCGGCGGATCGTGCGGTCGACGGCGCCTTCCGGACGTTGTACGACCAGGCCGAACTCGACGTGCAGACGATCATCCAGAACGCGGCGGCATCCGAATCCGAGCCGGGCAGCGATGCCCGCAAGATCGGCGACCTGTACTCGAGCTTCATGGACACCGAGGCCGTGACGGCCGTCGGGCTCGCGCCGATCGTCATCGAGCTCGCGGCGATCAAGGAGGTCGCCGACCGGAGCGCCTTCGCCGCACTGCTCGGCCGACTGCAGCGCACCGGTGTCGGCGGCGCGCTCGGCTTCTACGTCGACACCGACGACAAGGACTCCAACCGGTATCTGGTGCATGCCTCCCAGTCCGGGATCGGCCTGCCCGACGAGTCCTACTACCGGCAGGACGAATTCGCCGAGATCCGCACCAAGTACATCGCGCATATCGGCCGCATGTTCGCGCTGGCCGCCGCTGATCCACAGCTCGCGGGTCTCTTGCCGGACGATCTGGACACCGTCGGGCAGCAGGTGTTCGAGCTGGAGCGCAAGCTCGCGGCCGGGCACTGGGACGTGGTGCGTCGCCGCGACGCCGAACTCGGCTACAACCTGACCACCTTCGACGAGCTGACCACCCAGAATCCCGAATTCGATTGGACCGCATGGACTTCGGCCCTGGCCGAAGGCGTCATGGCAACCGGCCCCGAGCTCTTCGCGGAAGTGATTGTGCGGCAGCCGGATTATGTGCGGACCTTCGCGCAGACCTGGGCCGCGGAGTCGACGGCCGACTGGCAGGCCTGGGCCGCATGGCGGGTGATCCGCTCGCGCGCGTCGTATCTCACCGACGCGGTGGTCGAGGAGAGCTTCGACTTTTTCGGGCGTACTCTGACCGGCGCGCAGGAGAACCGGGAACGCTGGAAGCGTGGCGTCTCGCTGGTGCAGGATCTGCTCGGCGAGGCGGTCGGCAAACTGTATGTGGCCGAGCATTTTCCGCCCGAGGCCAAGGCGCGGATGGTGGAGTTGGTTGCCAACCTGCAGGAGGCCTACCGGCGCAATATCGCCGCACTGGATTGGATGGGCCCCGACACCAGGGCGGCCGCGCTGGCCAAGCTGGAGAAGTTCACCCCGAAGATCGGCTACCCGGACAAGTGGCGCGACTACTCCGGCATCGTCATCGATCCCGCCGATCTGGTCGGCAACTACCGGCGCGGCCATGCCGCCGAGCACGACCGCGACCTGAACAAGCTCGGCGGCCCCGTGGACCGCGATGAGTGGTTCATGACCCCGCAGATGGTGAACGCCTACTACAACCCCGGCATGAACGAGATCGTCTTCCCCGCCGCCATTCTGCAGCCGCCGTTCTTCGACATGCATGCCGACGACGCCGCCAACTACGGCGGTATCGGCGCGGTGATCGGTCACGAGATCGGGCACGGATTCGACGACCAGGGCGCCAAGTACGACGGCGACGGCAACATGATCGACTGGTGGACCGACGACGACCGCACCGAATTCGGCAAGCGCACCAAGGCATTGATCGATCAGTACAGCGTGCTCTCGCCGAAGGATCTGCCCGACGAGCACACCGTGAACGGCGAGTTCACCATCGGCGAGAACATCGGCGATCTCGGTGGTCTGTCGATCGCGCTCGCGGCCTACAAGATTTCGCTGGCGGGCGCCGAGGCCCCGGAGCTCGATGGTCTCACCGGCCTGCAGCGCGTCTTCTTCGGCTGGGCCCAGGTGTGGCGCACCAAGGCCCGCACCGAGGAAGCGATCCGCCGTCTCGCCGTCGACCCGCACTCCCCGCCCGAATTCCGCTGCAACGCCGTGGTTCGCAATATCGACAGCTTCCACGAAGCCTTCGACGTCAAGCCGGGTGACAGCCTGTATCTGGACCCGGCCGAGCGCGTCCGGATCTGGTAGCTGCTCGACCGAGCCCCGGCATCCCGGGTCAGGCCGGGATGCCGGGGTGCTCCCGATGGTCCGATGTCAGCGCAGGCGCAGCTCGGTGGCGCCGTCGAAGAAGAAGATCTCGTCGAGTTTGGGCCGTAGCCGCAGCTGATCGCCGAGGGCGACCTGGAAGCGGCGGTCCACGCGGGCAACTACCTTGCCGGAGTGGCTGTTCCACTCCTCGGTGATGCCGTGGCTGTAGATGAAGGACTCGGCGCCGAGTTCCTCGAGGAGTTCGGCGGCGACGGCAAGGCTGTCGGGTTCGGTGGTGACTTCCCAGGATTCCGGGCGTACGCCGACGACAACGCGATCGGTCTGCACACTGTGCGGCAAGGGAATTCGCAGGTCGCCGAGCACCGCGGCGTTCTCGCGCACCGGTGCGTCGAGCAGATTCATGCCCGGCGAGCCGATGAAACCGGCGACGAAGGTGTTCACCGGATTGTCGTAGAGTTCGCGCGGCGCAGCGATTTGCTGCAGCTTGCCGTCGCGCAGCACCGCGACCCGGTCACCCATGGTCATCGCCTCGACCTGATCGTGGGTGACGTACACCGTGGTGGTGCCGAGCCGCTTCTGCAGGGCGGCGATCTGAGATCGGGTGCTGACCCGTAGCTTCGCGTCCAGATTGGACAGCGGCTCGTCCATGCAGAACACCTGTGGACGCCGAACGATGGCTCGGCCCATGGCGACTCGCTGGCGCTGGCCGCCGGAGAGTTTCGCGGGCTTGCGGTCGAGCAGGGGTTCCAGCTCCAGCATCTTGGCGGCTTCCTGCACGCGAACTATGGTGTCGGCCCTGCTCATTCCCGCATTGCGCAGGGCGAAGCCCATGTTCTGCGCGACGGTCATATTCGGGTAGAGCGCATAGCTCTGGAACACCATCGCCACATCCCGCGCCCGCGGCGGCAGCCCGGTGACGTCCTTGCCGCCGATCAGGATTCGGCCCGCCTCGACCGACTCCAGTCCGGCGAGCATGCGCAGGCTGGTCGACTTGCCGCAGCCCGACGGGCCGACGAGGACGATGAATTCCCCGTCGGCGATATCGATGTCGAGGCTATCGACAGCAGGCGTCGGCGCACCGGGATACAGATGCGTCACCCCGTCGAAGTGCACTGTTGCCATGCTGTCGATCTCCTTGTGAGATGGCCTGCGCGGTCACGCAGGTTGTTGCCCGGCCGGATGCTCGCGCGTTGTCCGATGGGGGGTTGGCGAAATTACTTGGGCAGCTTCGGTGTGATCTGGCGGTCGATGATCGCCTGCAGCTGGCTGGATACATTGGCGAAAGCCGTTGCCGGGTCCGCGTTCTGCAGACCGATCTGCTCGAGCCCGGTGCCGATGATCTGGTCTCCGCCCGGTACGAACACGCGGGCGTAGTCCTGCGACTTGGTCAGCGGCAGCTGCTCGATGGCGACCTTCGCGTTCGGGTTCTTCGCCAGGAAGTCCACCTCGCTCGGATCGGTGACGGCCGACTTGCGCACCGGCATGTATCCGGTGCCCTGCGAGAAATACGCCGTGTTCGCGGCATTGGTGATGAACTCGATGAATTTGAGCGCGTTCACCTTCCGCTGGTCGGGAATACGCGACGGAATGGCAAGGCCCGCACCACCGGTGGTGACGCCGGGTCCGTTCGGGTGCGGCAGGAACGCGGTGCCGAATTCGAGCTTGCCCTCGGCATTCTTCTTGATGCCCTTCAGGTCGCCGGTGGAGGCGATGGTGGAGGCGATCACGCCGGTGCCGAAGTCGACCGCGATCTGTGGCTTGATGCCCGCGTACTTCTTGGTGTGGATCATGTCGCGCAGGAACTGGCCCGCCGCGATGGTTTTAGGATCGGTGAACTTCAGCGTCCACTGATCGGAGTAGGCGCCGCCGAAGGTCCAGTTCGGGCCCTGGAAGGTCCAGGCCAGGTAGTTTTTCGCGTCGCCCCAGCCGTAGGCGAGCTTGCCTTCGCCGACGACCTGCTGCAGCTTGGGGCCCCATTCGTCGAATTCCTGCCAGCTCTGCGGTCCCCGGTCCGGGAGGCCGGCCTTCGACCACACGTCCTTGTTGTAATAGAACAGCGGTGTCGAGCGGGCGTAGGGCAGCGCGTAGTGCTTGCCGTTGAACACGTAGTCGGCGGCCAGCGAGTCGACGTAGTCCTCCAGCTTCACACCTGCGTCGCCGAAGTGCGCGTCCAGCGGTTCGATGGTGCCGTTGAGGGCGTAGTTGAACCACCAGACGTCCGACAGCACAACGACATCCGGCAGGTCGCCACCGGAGAGCGCCGCATTGAACTTCTGCGACACCTCCTCGTAGTTCTTGCCCGCATCGACCAGGTTGACCTTCAGGTCCGGGTGTTGGGCCTGGAACCGGTTGATCAGCTCGGTCTCGAGTTCCTTCGAGGTGCCAGGGTGGTTCGACCAGAAGGTAATAGTGTTGGCGTCGCCGGACTGCTTGCCGCCACCGCCGCTGCCCGCACAGGCGGTGAGCGCCGCGCCCGCGGCGACCGCGCCGGCCAGACCGATGAATCCGCGCCGCGACAGTGCGGGGAATTGTGAAGTGGACACGTGGTTTCTCCTGTATCGGTTAACCCTTGACCGCACCCGAGGTGAGGCCCTTGATCATGTGGCGCTGCAGCAGCAGGAACACCAGCAGAATCGGCAGCATGGTGAGCAGCGTGCCCGCCATCACCGGTCCCCAGTTGGTGACGCTCGGATTCTCGGTGTTCTGCAGCAGGGTGAGGCCGACAGGCAGGGTGGCGACGGTGGTGTCGTCGGCCATCAAGAACGGCCAGAGGTATTCGTTCCACTCGTTGACCAGCGTGACAACAGCGAAGGCAACCATGGTCGGCCCGGACATCGGCAGCACCACCCTGGTGAGTAGTCGCCACCAATTGGCGCCGTCCATCCTGGCCGCCTCGATCACCTCCACCGGCAGCGAGAGGAAGTGGTTGCGCATCAGGAACGTCCCGAAGGCGACGCCGCAGAGCGGAACGATGATGCCCTGGAAGGTGTTTCGCCAGCCCAGCTGGGCGATCAATGCGTAGTTGGAGATCACGGTGATCTGGTTGGGCACCATCAGCGCGGCGATGATGACGAGGAACACCACGTTCTTGCCGGGGAAGCGCAGGAACACCAGCCCATAGGCGCTGAGGATGCCGAGCACGAATTTGACCGCGGCGATCACGCCGGTGACGATCAGCGAGTTGCGCAGGAACGTCCAGAACGGCAGCGCGGTGGTGGCTTCCTCGTAGTTCTCCGGATGCCAGCTGTGCGGCCAGTACACGGCGGGTTGGGTGTAGATGTCCGGGCGCGCCTTGAACGAGGTGATGATGATCCAGAACAGCGGCACGCCGACGATGATCAGCACGCACAGCATGGCGGCGTAGCCGAGCAGCCGTACCAGCCGTTGCCGCGTCTGGTACGAAGACGTGGTCGGTCCGACGTGTTTCACTGCTCGCCTCGATCCATGATCCGCACCTGGATCAGCGTGATGGTCAGCAATACCAGGAACATGATGGTGGCCACGGTCGCGCCGTATCCGGCGCGGAAGTTCCGGAAGGACTCCTCGTAGACCTGGTAGACCATCGTCGTGGTTCCGGTGCCGAGCGGTCCGCCCCGTGTCATCACGTTGATGATGTCGAAGACCTGCAGCGAGTTCAGCAGCACCGTGATGGACAGGAAGAACGTGGTCGGGCGCAGCTGCGGCAGCAGCACCTTGGTGAAGGTGGTCCACCGGCTCGCGCCGTCCATCTCGGCCGCCTCCATCAGATCGGCCCGAGTGCCCTGTAGTGCGGCCAGATAGATGACGAAGGTGTAGCCGAGGTTCTTCCAGATATAGGTCACCGTCACCATGAACATCGCCCAGTGCGGGTCCTGATAGAAATCCGGCACCTCGTCCACGCCTATGCGGTGCAGCACATCCTGGACCAGGCCGAAGCTGGGATCGAAGATGAACTGGAACGCCACGCCGATGGCGGCGCCGGAGATGACGAACGGCGCGAAGATGGCCGAGCGGACCACGTTGCGGCCGAAGAGTTTACGGTCGAGCAGTAGCGCCAGCGCCAGGCCGACAACCATGCTTCCGACGACGGCGGCCACGGTGAAAACCACTGTGTTGGTGACGATCTGCCAGGAATCCGACCGGCCCCACCACTCGCGGTAGTTGTCCAACCCGATGTAGGTCACGAAGGGGTCGGAGATGTTCCAGTCGGTAAACGACAGCCGGATGTTGTCCAGCAGTGGTCGATAGACGAACAGCGACAGCAACGCGAGATTCGGTACCAGCAACACGAAGAACAGCGCGTAGTCCTGCCACGGCCGCCCCCGTCCTCCGCGACCTCGGAGTTGCGGGAGCACACGCTCGGGGCTGGTTCGCACAGCGCGCACTCTACGGAAGATAGCAAACGACCGGTTAACATCACCCGTCAACCCGCTGAACTTTCCAACCACCGACCTAGTGAAACAAAAGCCGAACACTACGATCGGACTTTGCCCGAATTGATCGTAGTGTTCGGCTCTCGGTCACCCAGTTGCTGGGCCCATGCGCTGTCGCTAGCTCTACACGTTCCAGTCGCCGAAGCCGTCACTCGCGCTCAGGGTGCCGCCGTTGGTGTTCTGCACAACGACCGGGTCGCCCTTCTTGGTGTTCTCCAGGAACCACTTGGCGTTCTCGGTGCTCACGTTCAGGCAGCCGTGGCTGGCGTTCGAAACACCCTGCTGCGAAACCGACCACGGGGCGGCGTGCACGAAGATGCCGCTGTTGGAGATCCGCGTTGCGTACTCGACCTCGAGCTTGTAGCCCTCGGGATCGGTGATCGGGACGCCGTAGGTGGACGAATCCATCGTCATCTTGCGCAGCTGCTCGCCGACGTAGTACGTGCCGTTCGGGGTCTCGTGCTTGGTCTTGCCCATCGAGGTCGGCATTTCCTTCACGACCTCACCGTTGAGGGTGATCGTGATGGTGTGCGTGGTGTCGTCGGCGGTGCTGACCAGCGCGTCGCCGATGCGGAAGGCGCTGCGGGTGTCGCCCGCCTGCACGGTCACGTCGGTGTTGGCCGGCCAGAAGTCGTTCGGCCGCCAGCGCACCTGCTTGTCGCTGACCCAGCGGAAGTGGCCGGGCGCCGGAGTCGACGAGGTGACCTTGATGGCCTTCTCGGCGGTGGCGTGATCGGTGACCGGGTCCGTGAAGTTGATGATGATCGGCTGCGCGACGCCGACGGTCTCGCCGTCGGCGATGTTGATCGACGGCGGCGCGAAGTTCGCCTTCGGCGTCTGATCGGTGGCTGCGGGGGAAGAGGAGCCGGAGCCCCCGGGCAGCGGTGCGGCCTGCGCGGGCGCGACCAGCGCGGCGCCGACCGTCGCGATCGCCGCGGACAACAGGACGCCCTGCCGGATCCGGCGGGCTAGCTGCGCTCCCCGGTGTGCAGACGACAACGACCTGGTGTGCAAAGCGACATGCATAGGTTTCTCGTCCATTCCATTTCTCATCCGCCGGTAGCGAGCGAGATCTTTCATAGGCGCGGAGCCTCTGGAGGCACCCCACGAATGTGTTGCGGAACCAGTGACATGGCCCCGCGGATGAAGCGCGGAGCCCATGACGCGGCCCCGCGGGCATTTGACGCACCCGCCCCTGACGTCCATTCCTACCGTCGGGCGCGGCTCGGGGCCACCCGCTTTTCACATTGATTCGATCCAAGTGTTCACTGTGGCGTGCGCCACAGATGTTGTTGGCGATCACCAACTTTCGCGAAAGTCGCCGGTCACAGCGGCGAGTCTCGATGTGGATGTGGAGCCGACCGGGTGGACGGTTGTAGCTGACACCAAACGGGTTCGTGATGTAAATCACGCCAAAACATCGAAGGGGATCGACCGCCGAGGACCGGTCGCGATGTTGTGCGGCACCGACAGCGGCGCCCGCCTACGCGCATAGCGCGGCGCCAGTCGCAGCCGAACCCGGCCGAGGATTGTCGCCAGCACGATCCGCAGTTCGTAGTCGGCCAACGATGCGCCGATGCAGCGCCGGTGACCGCCGCCGAACGGTGCGAACTCGAACGGCCCGTACCGGCGCTCGAGGAATCGCTCGGGCCGGAACTGCTCGGGCTCCGCCCACACCCGGGGCTCGGAATGCAGCAGCGGCACCGCGATGCCCATGGTGTCGCCGGCCGCGAGTGGGACTCCGAGCAGCGAGAACGGCGCAGTGACCCGGCGCAGCACGATCGGCACCGTGGGATGCAGACGCAGCGTTTCCTGGCACACGGCGTCGAGATAGGGCAGACCCGCCAGCTCCAGCGGCGTCGCCTCGGGGCCTGCGGCCTGTATTTCCGCGCGTAGCCGTCCCAAGGCCGCTGGTTCCCGATGCAGATGGAACAGTGCCCACACCAGCGTGGTCGCGGTGGTCTCGTGCCCCGCGACCAGCAGGGTGCGCAGCTGGTCACACAGATCGGCGTCGGAGATCGCGGTGCCGTCGTCATAACACGTCGTGAGCAGCATTCCGAGGATGTCGGCCGATCGGCTCGCCTCGTTCTTGCGCCTGGCGATATCGGTCAGGATCAGTGCGTCGAGCCGGTCGCGCGCCGCGACGAACCGATCCCACGGCGCCTGTCCGAACAGTCCGTGGCGCAGCACCGGCAGCAGCATCAGCGGCCCGGAAAACGCGGCGAGGAATTCGGCGATTGCGCTGTTGTACGCGGCCCGCTGCTCGTGGCTGTCCACTCCGAAGACGGCCTCCAGGATGACCCGCAGCGTGATGGCCCGCGCGGCCGCCCGTGAGTCGATGCGCGTGCCCGGCCGCCAGGCCGGGCCGGATCCTGCTGTGTCACCGGATATTTCGGCCAGCGCCGAATCGCGGATGAGCTCACTGTATGCCCGGATCCGGGCGCTGTGGAAGGCGGGCGCGAGCAAGGTCCGGTCCTGCCGGTGCCGCTCGCCCGCGGCGAGGATCAGCGACGCGCTGCCGACCAGCGGTTCGATCGGATTCGGCCGCGGCGGTTCGAGCAGGTCGGGCGGTGCGCGAAACATCTCGCGGGCGCCTTCGGGCGTTCCGGTGAACAGGACCGAACCGAGGCCGGGAAAGCGCACGAAGAACGGATCTCCCTCGTGCGCGCGGCGCCAGCGGAAGTACCGCTCGAAATCGATGCCCGCCGCAAGTGCGTGTGCGACCACCAGCCTCGGTGCCCGTGGGACATCCGGTGCTGGTTCGTCCCCACCATGCGACGGACCGACGTTCATATCTATAGGTACGAACTCATCGGCTTCGCGGTTCGACGTGTGGCATCAGTCCGGCGGCTCGATCGGATCGACGGCGACCTGCGTGGCCTGTCGATACTTGCGCACGGTGTTGCTTGCGATGGCCGCGACCTTCGCGAGCCGGGCGTCACCGAGCGCGGTGACGGCATTGCCGAGCCGGTTGGTGACGAAGGCGATCGACATGCCGAGCAAGGGATCGGCGTAAGCGCCGGAGCCGCCGATGCCGTAGTGCCCGAAGGCTTTTCGCGGCTGCTGTTTGGACATCAGCACCGGACGGTGATAGCCGAGGGTGAAGCGCAGCGGGAATCCGAGCACGTAGTCGCGGTTTTCGGACGGCTGCACCTGATTGATGGTTTCGATCGTCTCCGGCTTCAGCAGCTGCACGGTTTCGATCCCCTGCGTGCCGCGATCCACCTCGACCCGCCCGCCGTTGGCGAGCGCACCGTACATCTCGGCCAGTGCGCGTGCCGAGAACACGCCGTTCCATCCCGGCATCACCGCATCGTGCACCCGAGGATCGCGGACCAGCTCATCGAAGCTCTCGGGCATGCCCGCCTCGGCGAGTCCGCGGCTCGGCCGCACCCACGACAGCACTGAAGATGCGGTGTTCCAACGGATTCCGGGCGGACTCAGGTGCGGAAAGATCTTCGCGATCCGGTAGCGCTCGGATTCCGGTACTCGGAACCAGAATTCATCTCTGCCGAGCGGTACGGCGATCTCCCTGCGCAGCACATCGGTGAACGGATCACCGGTCACCCGCTGCACGATCTCGGCAACCAGCCATCCGAAGGTGATCGCGTGATAGCCGGAGGAGCGGATGCGGCGCGGGTCGGCCGGACTTTCGGCGAGGGCCCGCACCACCGCGTCGTAGTCGAGGATGCCTTCGCGGCCGGGCACCAGCCCCCGCACCCGGTGCAGCCCGGCCCGGTGCGAGAGCACATCGCGCACCGTGATGTCGGCTTTACCGTGCGCGGCGAACTCCGGCCAGTACTCGGCCACCGGTGCGTCGTAGTCGATGAGGCCGCGTTCGGCCAGCCGGTGTACCACGGTGGAGGCGACACCCTTGCCGGTGGAGAAGGTGAGTGCCACGTTGCCGCCGTTCCAGCGGCGATCCTTGGCCGCCCACCCGGCCCAGATATCGACGACGGGCCGGCCGGCGAGATAGATCGCGAGGGCGCCGCCGCCGCGGTTGGGCTGGGTGAACATGCCGAAGAAGTGGTCGGCCAACCGGACGAACCTCGGGTCGACGAGCATTTCCCGGGGCGCTGCCAGTCGCCTGCCGGATGGTTGAAAGGCAGAAACCATGCCTCGCACCTCCTGACCTGGGGACGGCCGAAGCGGGCACGAACTCAGCGGCCGGACGTTCAGCCTATCGCGGCGGGTGCGGTTTGCCAGCGACCGAACGGAGTTGCCAGACAGGTGGCGCCGGTCGTCGAACTCCAGGCGAGTGCCGCCGATCCGAGGCAGACCACGGTGTTGTCCAAGGATTCGACACCGGCGCGCGATCCGTCCAAGGCGATCGACACCGCGAGGATCGGCGCACCCGCGCCGCGCCCGCCAGGATCGGCAATCGAGGTCAGGGCCACCGCATCCCTGCCGATTCCGATCGCGATCGGAATCCCGCCTGCCCCTTCGCTCGCGCCGACGCCACCGGCGGCGCCGATCCCGAACGCGATCGCGCCGAAGGTCGCCTTCGCGTAGCCGACGCCGTCGTACCCCGCGGCGCGGGCTCGGCCGGAGGTGTCGCTCGCGGCCCGGCATGCGGCGCGTCCATCGATAACGGTGATGTCGATTCCCTGGTCCGATGAGCAGTGCACATCGGTTGCTGAGGCCACTGCCGGCAGCAGTAAGGAGGTGCCCATCGTGGCGGTCGTGCAGACGATTGTGCTGATCAGCTTCACGGACAACTCCTTTCACATGGGAATTACCACCCTACTCAGATCGGTTGCTGGGAATGCGATTCGGCTGGTGGGCCGCTGCGTCGTACCGCGGGTACCGACCAGGCGCCGTGCCGTCTTCGACTCGACGTGCGCGCCGCGCATGGTGTATGCATGGCGTGGTATTCAAGCTCTGCATTATCAACTTCGGATTCTGACGGGGGTGTGAGTTCGGAGCGTTACAGCTCGGGAGGACTGTTACGTGTCTGGTCGACTTCACTCGGGGCGGCTCGCGGTCGCCGCCGTCGCGGCGGTTGCCGCTGTTGCCGCGATCTTTGTGGCGGGATGTGGCTCCACTATCAGTGGCTCCGCACAGCCTGCGATGAACAATGGAACGGTCGATGCGCTATCGACAACAAGCACTCCGAAGACCTCGTTGGGCAGGCCGACCACTGGCAGGCCCACCTCGGGCAAGCCGACGCCGACTTCGGCGGATCGCGGCGGCAGCACCGACTTCGAGGCCAACGTCGGTGACTGCGTGACCCTGGGCGGCACGGTGGCCGACGCCACCATCGCCAAGGCATCCTGTGGCAGTCGGGTATCGAACTACAAGGTCGTCGGCAAGGCTCCGAACAACAGCCAGTGCATCAGCGACCGCGACAACTACTATGCGGAAACTCTGAACGGCATCGAGCAGGGCGCGCTCTGCCTCGATATCGACTGGGTCGTCGGCGGCTGTATGGATGTCGGCGGCGAGGATCCCAAGCGCATCGACTGCACCGAGCGCGGCACCCAGCGCGTGAAGGTGACCAACATCCAGCAGAACGCCGACGATGCGGGCGCCTGCAGCAGCGGCACCGGATTCACCTACCCGGTCAGGCATTTCGTGGTCTGCGTTCAGGAGCTCTGAACCAGCAGGTATCCCCAGCAGCGGTCACCGGCGGATTCCTGGCCCTGCGGCTAGGTTGGGTGGGTGAGCACCCTGGAGCTACCCCGATTACATTCGGCCAAGGGCCGCTGGATCCTGCTGGCCACTATCCTCGGGTCGTCGGTGGCCTCGCTCGATGCCACCGTCGTCAACATCGCGCTGCCGCGCATCGGTGAGTCGTTGAACACCGACGTCGCCGGCCTGCAGTGGACGCTCAACGGCTACACGCTCACGCTCGCGTCGTTCATCCTGCTCGGCGGATCGCTCGGTGATCGCCTCGGCCGCCGCAAGGTCTTCGTCTGGGGCACCATCGGTTTCGCCATCGCCTCGGTGCTGTGCGGTGCCGCGGTGAACATCGAGATGCTGGTCTTCGCCCGCATCCTGCAGGGTGTGGCGGGCGCCATGCTGACACCGGGCAGCCTGGCGCTGATCTCCTCGTCCATCGATCAGCGCGACCAGGGTGCGGCGATCGGGCTGTGGTCGGGGTTCGGCGGCGTCGCCGGTGCGCTCGGCCCGTTCCTCGGTGGCTGGCTGATCGACGTGGCGGGCTGGCAGTCCATCTTCTTCATCAATGTGCCGCTCGCACTGGTCGTCGTGCTGGTCACGCTGCGGCATGTGCCGGAAAGTCACGATCCGAATGCCGCCGCGCGCCTGGATATTCCGGGAGCGGTGGTGGTCGCGCTGGCGCTGGGCGCGCTGACCTTCGGTTTGATCGACGAGATGCCGCTGCTCGTTGTCGCGGGCCTGCTGCTGCTTGCGCTGTTCGTGGTCATCGAAGTGCGTAGTGATCATCCGTTGGTGCCGCCGTCGCTGTTCACCGGGTCGATGACGCGGGAAGCGAGTGCTGCGCAAGCCGTCGCCTCCGGGCCGTTCCCTTCCGGCGGGCGGGTGTTCACCGCGGCGAATCTGGTCACGCTCGCGGTCTACGCCGCCCTCGGCGGCGTCTTCTTCCTGCTGGTCATGCAGTTGCAGCTGGTGGCCGGATACTCGCCATTGATGTCGGGCGTCGCCACTGTCCCCGTCACGCTGATCATGCTGGTGCTCTCGGCGCCCGCGGGCCGATGGGCCCAGGTACACGGTCCACGCATCCCGATGACGGCCGGACCGCTACTCGCGGGTGGTGGGCTGGTGCTGTTGCTGCGCATCGGACCGGACACCACCTATGTGACCGACGTGCTGCCCGGCGTGCTGTTGTTCGGCCTCGGCCTGTCGGTGCTCGTCGCCCCGCTCACCGGTGCGGTGCTCGGTGCGGTGCCCTCCAGTGAGGCCGGTATCGCCTCCGGTGTGAACAATGCCGTCGCCCGCACCGCTCAGCTGCTCGCCGTCGCCGCGCTGCCCGGGCTGGCCGGGATCTCCGGATCGCTGAGCGACCCGGTCGAATTCGATCGCGGGTTCGGTGTCGCCATGTGGATCTGTGTCGGCCTGCTGGTGGCGGGCGCGCTGCTGGCCGCGTTGCTGTTGCGGCAGCCGCGCCATACACCGTTGCTGGACAACGTCGACTGCATGCCGCAGTGCGGAATGTCGGGTCCCGCGGTGGCGCCCGCCGTGCACGAAGCGGCCGTCAACGAAAAATGAGCGGGCCGCACGGGCCCGCTCATTTCTTTCCGACAGCGTTGGATCAGATCGGGTTGAAGCCCGCGCCGATGTCGCCACGTGCGTTGATGTCACCCATGATCGAGCTCATGTTGGTGCCGACCTCGGGCCCGAAGCAGGCGATGGCGAGGTAGGCGTTCACCATGCCGACCAGCGTGGTGCCGACGACGACCGGCGCGCCGGAATCGCCTTCCACCACACACATTTGCGACCAGGTCTCCATATTCGACCCGAAGACATCGCCCCAGGAGATCCCGCAGGTGTTGCCGGTGGTCCGGCCTTCCTTGCAGACGATCATCGGGAACCGGGCCGGGCCGCCGATCCCGGTGATGGTCACGTTGCCGATGCGGTTCACCGGGGTGATCTTGCCCGGCTGGAACTCGATGATGGCGTAGTCGAGATCGTGGTTGGAGTAGACGAACCGGCCGATCTGGCCTGCGCCGCGGTCTGCCTCGGCGTACACCTGAGCGCCCGGGTCGCCGCAGTGTCCGGCGGTGAGGCCGACAAGTCGACCGCCGCCGTCGTAACCCACTGTGGTGACTGTGCATTCGAACTGATTGTCGATGATGATCCCCGAACCACCGCCCACGACCGGCGGGGCGGGTGCCGCGTCCGCTGCCCCTGCGCCCGTCCCGAGCAGCGCCGCACCAAGAGCTACGGCGAAGGCGGCGTTGGCCACCTTGGCGAGTTTGCTGAACATGTCCCTCCAGAGGTCGGAAATCCGCACGATATCAATCTGTCGCACCCATCGTGTCAGTATTCGGCCCCGGGCGCGTCATGTACTGGCCATGGCCGGGGGTGGTGCAGTGGCCACCTCATTTTTCGACATTTCAGGTCTAGCGTCTCTTACTACCGTAATAGCAGTCTTCTATAAGTAACACTGTTTGCGCATCGAGTTTGTGTTTCGGCGACAAGTTCGTTGTGTCATGTCCGGTGCTCCGAAACAAATGCGATTTTCGATGAATATATTCCTCGTAATTGCGTCGAGATACTGAACATGACGCTGATCTGCGCAGGTGAACTGTAACTTGTTCTAGAAGATGGACGGTTAACTTTGGGCCCCGTACCAACGTCCGTGCCGCGTCTCATAGCTTTTCGCGAACAGTGACACGCGGCTATGACTGCAATCACATGACGATGGTGTGTTCTGCACTACTCCGTAGTAAGGTGCGTCAAGCAAAGCAAGTCGTCGGGGTTTGGTTACCGGCGTCGAGAGGGGTTAGTCAGTGCAGTCGACCGAGAGTCCACCGTCGGAGTCACGGATGAGTGATGCGGTTGATTGGGTAAAAGGCTACTGGCAAGACCATCCGAAGCGGTCACTCGAGACCTTCGGCAGGCAGATCACGATGGGATTCGCCGCCGTTGCCGAGCTGTTCATCGCGATATTCCGACGCCGCTTTCCCTACAAAGAGTTCATCAAGCAGTGTGCTTTCATGTCGAGCGTCGCTGCGGCGCCGACGCTGTTGGTCGCGATCCCGATCGGTGTCATCGTTTCCATTCAGGTCGGCGCGGTCGCCGGCCAGGTCGGCGCGACCTCCTTCATCGGCGCGGCCAACGGTCTCGGCATCATCCAGCAAGGCGCACCGCTGGTCACCTCGCTGATGATCGCGGGCGCTGTCGGTTCGGCGATCTGCGCGGATCTCGGCTCGCGCACCATCCGCGAGGAGATCGACGCGATGCGGGTGATGGGCGTCGATCCGCTGCGCCGCCTGGTCGCCCCTCGGCTCGGTGCCGCCATGTTGGTCAGTGTGCTGCTCTGCGGTTTCGTTGTTTTCGTCGGATTCTTGACCGGCTACATTTTCAATATTTTCGCACAGAACGGTACGCCCGGTTCTTACGTCGGCACCTTCTCCTCGTTCGCAGTGACCGTCGATCTCCTTGTGGCACTGGTGAAATCGCTGATCTTCGGGTTGCTCGCGGCCATCATCGCCTGCGATACCGGGCTCAATACCCGTGGCGGCCCCGGCGGAGTGGCGAACTCGGTGAACTCCGCGGTGGTCAGCTCCGCGATCATGTTGTTCGGAGTGAACCTCATCATCACCCAGATCTACAACGTACTTCTCCCTCCACAGGTGGTCTGAGCCGGTGTCATCAACTTATGTGCCGCCGCTGCTGCGGCCACTTCAGCAACTGAAGAAGTCCGCGCAGTGGCCGGTAAATATGGTCGCGCGCCTGGGGCACCAGGTGTTCTTTTTCCTACGGTCGATCGCGTCGATCCCTACGGCGCTCAAGCAGTATCCGAAGGAAGTGTGGCGGCTGCTCTCGGATGTCACCTGGGGCAACGGCAGCCTGGTCGTCGGCGGCGGCACCATCGGCGTTGTGCTGATCCTCAGCGCGTTCGGCGGCATGACGGTCGGCATCCAGGGCTACACCTCGCTGAATCTGCTCGGCCTCAGCCCGATCACCGGCGCCATCTCGGCCTTCGCCACCACCCGAGAACTGGGACCGCTGTTGGCGGCCTTGGCATTTGCCGCCCAGGCAGGCTGTCGATTCACCGCGCAGCTGGGCGCGATGCGCATCTCCGAAGAGATCGACGCGCTCGACTCCATCGCCATCAAGCCGCTGCCCTACCTGGTGAGCACTCGCATGTTCGCGGCGATGGTCGCCATCGTCCCGCTCTACTGCCTCGGCCTCGCCATGGCCTACATCTCGTGCTCGCTGACCGTGCAGCTGATCGGAGGCACATCGAGCGGCACCTACGCGCACTACTTCTATCAGTTCCTCATACCGACGGACGTGCTCTACTCACTGGCCAAGGCCATGCTGTTCGTCGCGATCACCACGTTCATCCAGTGCTACTACGGCTTCTTCGCCTCCGGTGGACCGGAAGGTGTGGGTGTCGCGGCGGGCCGGGCGATCAAGATGTGCATCATCGTGGTGGTGTTCGCGGACCTGTTCATGACGTTGGCGATCTGGGGCGTCAACCCCGGCATCCGGATTTCTGGGTAGGGCGAGATGATCATCGATCCGAGTGGGCGCGGACCCACCATGCGGCAGTTGCTCATCGCAGGCGTCTGCGGTCTGGTCGTCTTCGCGCTGCTCCTGGGCTTCCTGATGGCCCGCTACCGCGGCTATTTCGTGCCGAAGGTGAATGTGGTCGCCAATCTGACGACCACCGGCGACGGACTGCCGAGTCAGGCCGACGTCAAGTTCCGCGGCGTGCTCGTCGGGGCTGTCAAGAACGTCAACGTGGCCGCCAAGGGCGAAGAGCAGAAGGTGCAGATCGAGCTGAAGCCGGAGTTCGCCGACGACATCCCGTCGAATGTGACCGCCCGAGTTGTGCCGAGCAACCTGTTCGCCGTCACCTCCGTCGAGCTCGTCTTCAACGGACCCGCCGACCAGTACCTGCACGATGGCTCGCAGATCGAAGAGGACCGCAGCCAGGGCACCATCGCGCTGCAGGACACGCTGACCACGGTCCGCACCATCCTCGACAAGATCGACCCGGTCCAGTTCGGCCGCGTGCTCGGCACGCTGTCGCAGGCGCTCGACGGCAGCGGCCGGATGCCCGGCTCCACCGTCGAACGGCTGGATCGCTGGCTCACCGCGGTCGACGAGTCGATCCCGAACCTCGGTGTGCTGCTGGACGATTTCTCCCACTCGTTCCAGGCGCTCAACCAGTCCGCGCCGGAGCTGCTCGACGTGCTCGGCAGTTCGGTGAAGACCGCACAGACGATCGCCGACCGGCGCACCGCGCTGATCGTGCTGATCTCCAACGGCGCGGGCACGGTGGACACCGTGAACGCACTCTTCGCGCGCAACGGTGACGTGGGCAAGCAGGTGACCGCGGGCACCAGCGACATGTTCGGTGCGCTCGCGGGCGATGCGAACTCGATCCCGGAGGCGATCGAGAGCCTCAACACCTCGCTGCGCAAACTGAGCCAGACCTTCCATTGGGGCCCGCAGCGGCAGATGGTGTGGAACGCAGGCGTCACGCTCACCCCGTACAAGCCGTACACCGTGGACGACTGCCCTCGCTACGGCAGTCTGCCCGGTCCGAGCTGCGTCACCGCACCGGCGATCGCCGACCCCGGCTACCTGCCGGAGTCGATGCGGCCGCGGGCGCTGGATTCGGCGGCCGGCCTGCCGAGGCTGCCGCTGCCCGCGGGTCTGCCGGACATCCCGGGTGTGACCACTCCGGGTGGCACCGCGGACACCGCCGGTGTGCCCGGCTCGAACGCGCCGAGGTCCTCGAGCCCGTTCGCGGGCACACCGCTGGAAGGGCTTTTCCCCCAGCTGTTCCCGCCCGCACCCGGCGGCTCCCCCACTCCCGCGCCGGCGGCCGAGCCGGCGCCGGGGCTACCCGCGCGGCCGGCCAGTACCCCGTCGGCCGGTCCCATTGCGTACGAAGGAGATGCCGCGATCACCGCGCTGCTCGGGCGGCGTCCGACGACCGCCGAATATCTGTTGCTGAGTTCGGCGCTGCGTGGGGGAACCCTGCAGGTCACCGAGAGCGGTGAGGGCAAGTGAGCGTTCGCAAACCCCTGATCGGATTCGGTCTGTTCGCGTTGGTGTCGATCCTGGTGACCGTGGTCATCTGGAACACCCTCGCGCGCGTCGTCGACGGTGACACCAACAGTTACACAGCCACATTCACCGATGTGCTCGGACTGCGTGAGGGCGACGACGTTCGCATGGCAGGCGTGCGGGTCGGCAAGGTCGAGAAGATCGAACTCGACCGGAAGAACGACGCCAAGGTGACGTTCATCGTGCAGCGCAACCAGACGGTGTACGACGACACGAAAGCCCTTGTCCGCTACCAGAACCTGATCGGCCAACGGTATATCGCGCTGGCGCCGGGCAAATCGGCGAGCCCGGCCGCACTGAAGAACAACGCGAGCATTCCGCTGGAACGCACCGAGCCGTCCTTCGACGTTTCGGCGCTGCTCAACGGATTCCAGCCGCTGTTCCAGGTATTGCAGCCCGAGCAGGTGAACAGGCTGTCGGAGACCTTCATCCAGGCATTGCAGGGTGACGGTGTTTCGTTGAGCGCGTTCATCACTCAAGCCGCGACCCTGGCCACGGATTTCCAGCGCCGGGACGCAATTCTCAGCGATGTGATCACCAACCTCAGCGGCGTGATGCAGGGGTTGGCCAAGCGAGGTGATGAATTGGAGACCTTGGTAACCCAGACCCGGTCACTGATCGGCGGTCTGTACGACCAGGGACAGTCCCTGCAGCAATCCACTGTGCAGATCGCGGATGCGACCAGCTCCCTGGTCGACATGATCGGACTGGTGCAGCCGAAGATGAAGACGGCGCAGGACTCGACGAGCGCCGCGCTGACGCTGCTGATCGCCAATGGCGCCAGGCTCGACCAGGCGGCCATCGACCTGCCCGGGATGCTCTCGAACCTCGGCAAGGCCACCCAGGACGGCGCCTACGCGAACGCCTACATGTGCAAACTGGATGTCTCGCTGTACGGCATCCTGCTCCCGCGCGGTCTGCTCACCCAGATCGGCGGCAACGGACAGTCGGCGGTGTGCCGCCCATGATGACCAAGATCAGATCCAGGTTCGACAACAACCGGAACTTCTGGCTCGGCGTCGTCGGCGCGGTGCTCGTTCTCGGGCTGCTGATCGGCTCGAGCGCCTACAAGCTGATCGGTGTCGGCGAGCAGACGGTGAAGGCCGAATTCGCCCAGACCGCAGGGGTCAAGGTCGGCGACAAGGTCAACGTGGCCGGCGTCCCGAGTGGCCGGGTTGTGGATGCGAAGCTCGAGGGCGGACACATTCTGCTCTCCCTGAGCGTCAATGACGACATCGAGCTCGGACCGGACGCCAAGGCCTCTATCAAGATGGCAACGCTGCTGGGCGCCAGGTACGTGGATCTGGAGCCGGGTGACGGTTCGGGTCTGAAGGGCAATCGGATTCCGTTGTCCAACACCGCGGTTCCCTACAACCTCGCCGATGTGGTCGAGATCGGCACCCCGAAGTTCGAGGCGCTCGACACCAAGAAGCTGGCTACCTCGCTGGACATGATCAACAAGCAGATGGGCGATTCACCGCAGCTCACGGCGCAGGCGCTGGACAGCATCGGCGTGCTGGCCAAGGTGATGGACGCGCGCAAGGGCGAGGTCGACGGTCTGCTCAAGGATCTCAATCGGGTCACCCAGATTCTCGGCGACAACCGCAACAGTGTGCTGTTGGTGATCACCCAGGGCGAGGCCATCGCGAACCGGGTGATGGAGCGCCAGGGCCTGCTGCGCCAGCTGCTGGACAATGTGTCGACGCTCAGTAGGCAGTTGCAGGAGATCGGCGCTGCGAACAACAACCAGCTCGGCCCGACCATCACGCAGCTGAACACCATGGCAGAGGGTCTGCAGAAGAACAAGGACAATCTCGACAGGCTGCTGCAGATCATGCCGGTGTCGGTGCGCCAGTTCAACAATGCGTTCGGTAACGGTCCCTACGGTGAGGTCGGTCTGCCGTGGGTGTTCCCCGATAACTGGTTGTGCTTCGCCCACATGATCGAGGGATGCCAGGGATGAACCTCAGGACCATCGCCAAGACCGTCGCGATCAGCGCCGCGGCGCTCGCGGTCGGCAGCTGCTCGATTCTGCCGAGCTCGGTGAACAACGCCTTCGGCAACCAAATGCACATCACCGCGGACTTCGAGAACATCGCGGGTATGTACGAGGGCAATCCGGTGACGGTGCTCGGGCTGGAAGTCGGCAAGGTAGACAAGATCATTCCGAAGGGCACTCTGGTCGAGGTCCACCTGTCGATCGACTCCGGGGTGAAGATCCCGAAAGATGCGATGGCCGCGATTGTTTCGCCGTCCATCGTGACCGATCGACACATCGAGCTGACCCCGGTCTACACCCAGGGCGCCACCATGTCCGACGGCGCTCACCTGCTGAAGGCGCGCACCAGGACGCCGGTCGAGCTGGATACGATGATCAAGACCATCGATCAGTTCGCCGCCGCACTGAAGCCCGAACCCGGTTCCGAAGGCATCGGCCCACTCTCGGGCCGGGTGCTGTACCCGATGGTGAACGGCCAGGGCGAAAAGATGCGCGACACACTCAATGCGCTCTCCGGCGCACTGAAGGTCGGCGTCGACAACAAGGATGCGGTCTCCAACATCATCGTCAAGCTGAACGAGCTGACCACGATGCTGGCCGAAAACGACCAGTCCGTCCGTGATTTCAGCAATCGGATGACGCAGATGACGGGACTGCTGGCCGATCAGGCGCCCGGCCTCGAGGCGACGTTGCAACAGCTCAACGACTTCCTGAACAACACCAGTTCGGTGTTCGTGCAGTACCAGGATCAGTTGTCGAGCTCGCTCGTCGGGCTGACCAAGGTGACCGACCAACTGCGCGCCAATGCGCGTGGCGTCACCGAGGTCGTCGATATCGCGCCGTTGCTCATGTACAACCTTGATCGGTCGGTGAACAGGGAGATGGGTTACATCCGACTGCACGGAAATATCCAGACCTTCCTCAATGGCGAGCTGTTGAGCGTGTTCTGTGAACGGATTCAGATGAAGCCGGACGGATGCCGAACCGGGAGGCTCGAGGACCTGGGACCCGACCTGGGAATTACGGCGGCACTGCTGGGGATGACCAAATGACCAACCGGCTGATCAAGAACGCAAGCCGCACGCTGATCGCGTTGGCGGTGGCGACCGGTGTCGCGGTGACCTCCGGTTGCGGATTCACCGTGGAGAAACTGCCGCTGCCCAAGCCGGGCGCGAGCGGCGAAACCTACACCGTGCACGCGGTTTTCGAGAACGCGCTGAACCTGCCGGATCAGGCCAAGGTGAAGATCGGCGGTTCGGATGTCGGGGTGGTCTCCAACATCAGGACGAAGAACTTCCAGGCCATCGTCGATCTGACCATTCGCAAGGACATCGAGTTGCCCCTCGGCAGCACCGCCGAGCTGCGTCAGGCCACGCCGCTCGGTGATGTTTTCATCTCGGTGTCCAAGCCGAAGTCGGAGCCGGGCACGCGGATCCTGCACGAGGGTGACACGCTCGGGCTCGACAAGACCTCGGCGGGCGCCACGGTCGAGGAGCTGCTCATCTCGGTCTCCATGCTGTTCAACGGCGGCGGTGTCGCCGCGCTGAGCAAGCTGACCTCGGAGCTGGATTCGATCGTCGGCGGTCGCGGTGCACAGATGGCACATCTGATCACCGAGATGACCGGGGTCGTCACAAGTTTGAACGACAACACCACCCGCGTCGACAACGTGCTCAACCAGTTCAGCGCGCTGGCGACGACCATCGAGACCAGGCGCTCGGAACTCGGTCAGGTCGCCGACACGCTGCCGCAGATGATCGGTGCCGTCGCGGAGAACAACCGGGCTATCGGCGACTTGCTGACCAAGATTTCGACGACCAGCGCGGCGCTCGGCGACTACGCCAGCAGCTCGGGCGGTCAACTGGCCAGCCTGCTCGACAATGTCCATCAGCTGATGGACGCGCTGGCCAGGACCGAACAGAATTTCGGACCGGCGCTGGATGCGCTGCGCGAGATGAAACCCGGTGTCGACGCGTCGTTCCGCGGCAACAGCCTCGCCGTCTACGCGACCGCGACGAACCTCGACCTCAGCGTGCTGAGCGACCCGGCGCACGGCAAGATCCAGGATCTTCGTGACGTGGGCGATTTCGCGGGCAGCCTGATCACCGTCCTGCAGTTGATCCAAGCCCGAGTGACGGGGGCCTATAAGTGACCTGGCTGAAGAACCTGTTCGGGCGCAAGCTCCTGTTATCGAGCATCGGTCTGGTGCTGGTGTTCCTCGTCGGCGCCAGCTATCTGCTGGTGAGCGTCATGCGGGTGAACCCGCTGAAGTCCAACTACACCGTCACGGTGAATCTGGACCGCTCGGGCGGTCTGCAGCCCGGCAACGATGTGACGCTGCGCGGATACCGGATCGGCAAGGTGACCTCGATCGAGCTGACCGACCGCGGCCAATCCATCGCCGCCAAGGCCCAGATCGACTCGAAGTACAAGATTCCGGTCGATACCGCGATCGCGGTGCAGGCGCTGTCCGGCGCGGGCGAGCAATACGTCGATTTCCGGCCGGGCACCGAGCAGGGGCCCTATCTTCGTGACGGTTCGGTCCTCGAGTTCGATCCGGAGAAGATCAAGACCCCGACCCCGGTGTGGTCGGTGCTGGACAACTCCAGCGCGCTGATCGCGCAGATCGACCCGGACAAGTTCGGTGCCATCCTCTCCGAGCTCGACATCGCGCTCAGTGGCGGCCCTGATCAGTTGCGCGGCATGGTGAACGGCATCAGCCTGGCCATGGCGGGCTTCGATTCGCTGCTGCCGCAGACCCAGAACCTGATCACCAATCTGCGCACCATCGCGGACACCACCTCGCATGCCCAGCCCGATCTGGCCACGCTGACCCGCAATTCGGGTGCGCTGTTCACTCAGTTCAACAACGCCAACGCCGAATTGCAGACGATTCTCGAGCAGGCGCCCGGCCAGCTGACCAGTCTCGGCGCGGTGCTGGACAAGACCTCGGACCCGATCACCAGTCTGGCTGCCAATTTCTCGGCGATGACCAAGGCCGCGCAGTTGCGCATCCCGGCGCTGCAGGCCCTGTTCCCTTCGTTGAAGGTCGGTCTGTCGGCGGCGGGTGTGCCCGCGCACGACGGCGAATTCTTCACCATCGCCGACATCTGGGTTCGGCCGATCTGCCAGTACAAGCACGTGCCGCTGCGCAATGAGGTCATCCAGGACGGCTCGCTGCCCAAGTGGAACTACTGCGAGAGCCCGCCGCCCGGACTGCAGATTCGCGGTTCGGCGAACGCACCGCGACCGAATGTTCCCGACAATGGCGCCCAGGTACCGCCCAACGTGGATCCGAATGAAATGACCCTCCCGCCGGTGCGGTGAGTCGACCACCGCCGGCGACTGCGTACAGGTCGCTCGAAACAACCCGCTTCGGCGGCGCTGCCGCCGGGCGGGGATACTCGCCCGCAGAGTTCGAACGGTTCGCCGCATGCGAGCTGATAAGGCTGAATCGGCGTGCCAGAGCGCGCCGGGAAAGTGCAGGATTGTATCGATGTCCAACGATGATGCTGGAACCGACAACCCCGAATCGAAGCGGGACCCGGAGGCCGAGAACACCACTGCCGCCGACTCCACGGCACCGGACAGTCCGGTAGCCGACGACAAGACAGTCGAGCTCGGAAAGTCGGATGCCGCGGGGACTGCCGCCGCGGGCAAAGATGCTGCCGCCGAGACCAAGTCGGCCGAGAAGAAGACGGCGAACACCGAGCCCGCTGCCGACACCGCCAAGGGTGGCTTCGGGGCTGTTCCGGTGGTTGCCGCCTTCGTGGCGGGCATTCTGCTGGTGGCCGCGGTAACCGCGGTCGCCGTGTTCTATCTGCAGGCCACCGACCGCGGCGACAAATTGGACGCGCAAGCAGACGCGACCAAGGCCGCCTGCGAATACGGCCGTCTCATCTCCACTTACGACCCGGACACCATCGACGACTACCTGAAGAAGGTGGACGCCGCCTCGACCGGCGAGTGGAAGCAAACCTTCGGCAAGCTCGGCCAGGACCTCAAGGGTGTGGTCGTCGATGCCAAGGCCAAGTCGTCGACATACGACATGCAGTGCGGCTTCCAGTCCGGTGACAAGGACAAGGCCACCGTGCTCGTGGTGATCGGCCAGACCACCACCAATGTCAACATCGCCGCGGCGGGCAAGCCGCCGAGCCGAGTCGAACTCGTCGTGGTTGCCGGCCTGGAAAAGGACGGCGGCAAGTGGCTGGTCAACAAGTTCGACCTGCCGATCCTCAAGCAGCTCGGCAATAACTGACCCGACCGAAGCGCCTCCGGCGGTGGGTTGAGACACCACCGCCGGAGGTCTTTCGGGCGGTCCTGCGCTCCGTTCGCGCCGGCGGACTCAGAACAGTGTCAATGTCTGAGGCGCCGCCGGTGCGACCGGCTTCCCCGCGGACCGCGGCCCGGGAGTCTTTTCTTTGTCGGGCTCGGCCACCTCGACCGGCGTCGACAGTTCGACCACCGTCGGCAGCTCGGGCACCGTCGGCAGCTCCGCGGCCGCCACTTCGCTGCCCGCGGCCGTCACCGCGGCCTGCCTGGCCGCCTCGCCCGCCAACTTGTCGGCCTGCTCGTTGAAGTAATTGCCGACATGGCCACGGACCCAGCGGAACCGGACCGGCCCGGGCCGGGTGGCGATGGCTCGATCGATCTGCTTGATGAGCTCGACGTTCTTCACCGCGCCTCCGGTGGAGGTGCGCCAGCCGTTGACCCGCCAGCCCGAGATCCACTCCGACGCGCATTTGATCGCGTAGAGCGAATCGCTCTCGATGAACAGGGGTTCTTCCCCGGGATGCGCGAGGATCGCCTCCAGCACCGCGCGTAGCTCCGCGACCTGATTGGTCCCGGACGCGGCTCCTCCACTGCGGGAAGAGCCCTGATGATTGACCCACGCCCAGCCGATGGCGCCACCGGGGTTGCGGAGGCAGGATCCGTCGGTGCTCACGATGATCATGGGTGGCACCCTACGCAATCCGACCGACAAGATCGGTACCGTGGAATTCCTCTATCTCCCTTCGCAACTGAGACTCGGTGCGGCGCAGCGCCGATTTCACGGCGGAGTCGACCAAACCGAGGCACAGGCGGCCGAGTAGGCCGCTCGGTGGAGCGTACTCCGCCTCGGACGTCAGCACCGACCGTCCGTAGCCGAGTGGATCGAATCTGAGTGTGAGTGTTCCCGTTAGCCGTCCGCGCAGCGTGTAGCCGATTACCACATTGCGTCGGTACTCGGTGATCTCGCAGAGCACCGCCGGCCGCCACCAGGCCAGCCGCGCTGTGGTCGTGTAGCTCGCCCCGAGGCCGTGATCGATCTCCCCGGTCGGCTCGAAGCCGGCGACAGCGAACATCCAGTCCGGCACGAATAGATGGTTGTCCGTGTAGGTGAAGGCAACCTCGACAGGTGCTCCGACGTCACTCGCGTACTTGATGTGGCCCATAGGCCCTCCCTGTTCCACGGCTGCCGATAAAAGTACTACAGTTCTCCTCTTTATTGGGGGGTTGCCTAGGATTTGGTTGGACGGCTTTCCGCATTGCGACCGGGCGGTTGCTTGGTTGCCGGATGGTGGCGGATCAGAGTTGATCGACCAAATGCTCGGCGATCGGCATGGCGGAGGTCGCCGCCGGTGACGGCGCATTGAGCACATGGATCGACCGCGGCGTGCGCTCGATCATGAAGTCGTGCACCAGAGTGCCGTCGCGCAGCACCGCCTGCGCCCGGATTCCCGCCTCGCGTGGCCGCAGGTCCGCGATCGTCAGCTCGGGACAGTACCGTCGACATTCGGCCAGGTAGCCGCGTTTGAACAGCGAGTTGCGCAACTCCCGCACCCCGGTGCGCAGATG
This sequence comes from Nocardia sp. NBC_00403, assembly GCF_036046055.1. NCBI lineage: Bacteria > Bacillati > Actinomycetota > Actinomycetes > Mycobacteriales > Nocardiaceae > Nocardia > Nocardia sp. NBC_00403. The sequence continues at coordinate 1,048,310 of NZ_CP107939.1, read as the reverse complement.
GGTGCGGGCCACCCGGTGGACGCCGGGGAACCCGAGCACCTCGCGGGCGTCGCGGGCATTGACGCTGCCCTTGCGGTAGCCCTCCCTGGCCAGCCCGAGCACCGCGTTCGGGCCGACGGTCAGCTCGCCGTCGATGGTCGGGCTCAGATGTACACCGAGAAACGGCAGGTTCGGATCGGGGATCGGATAGATCAACGTCCGCACCAGCCCGGCGCGTTCGGCAGGCAGCTGGTAGTACTCGCCGCGGAACGGCACGATACGGAAATCGGTGCGCAGGCCCGCGAGCGCGGCCATTCGATCGGCCTGTAGACCGGCACACACCACCAGGGTGCGTGCGGTCCAGGAACCCGAAGGGCCCGCGATCGTCACCGCGTCATCGGTCTCGGTGATCGCATCGATCTCGGCGCCGAGCACAATCTGCCCGCCCGCCCGCCGGATCTCCTCCGCCAGCGCCGTGGTGACGCGGGTGTAGTCGACGATGCCGGTGCTCGGCACGAACAGCGCCCCGACCCCTGTCACATGTGGTTCGCGACGAATGAGCTCGGCGGCGTCGATCAATTCGACATCCACCCCATTGGTCACCGACCGCTCGTGCAGTGCGAGCATTCGCTCGTATTCGGCGGCGTCGGTGGCCACCAGCAGCTTTCCGCACACCTCGAACGGAATCCCGTGCGCCGCGGCGAAATCCTTCGTCCACTGCGCACCCTGCCTGCACAGTTTCGCCTTCAAACTGTCGGGCGGATAGTAGATGCCGGAATGGATGACGCCGCTGTTGTGCCCGGTCTGATGGGTGGCCAACGCCGCGGCCTTGTCGACGAGCACCAGGCTGGCCCCGGGATGGCGCTGGAGAATCCGATGTGCCGTCGCCACACCGACGATCCCCCCACCGATCACGCAGAAGTCTGTTCCGCCGGGTGAGCCTCCCCCGCCGCTCCGCGATTTTTGCCGGTCGTGGGTGCCGCGACTGTTTCGTTGCGGGCCGGGGGTTGTGGTGTTGGGTCGGGTTGTGGGCGTGCCCGGTGAGTCAGCTCCCCCGCCGCTCCGCGATTTTTGCCGGTCGTGGGTGCCGCGACTGTTTCGTTGCGGGCCAGGGGTTGTGGTGTTGGGTCGGGTTGTGGGCGTGCCCGGTGAGTTACCCATGTGCATACGAAATCAGTTGTTGCCGTATGTCGGCAACTGGATGTGGTCGTGCGTGGGTCAGACGTCGATGGTGCTCGGTGCGGTCTTCAGTTGCGGGTGCAGTGTCGAGTCCACAGGTGCGACCGGAGTTTCGGGTGCCGCCGTGTCGGCCCTCGTCGCACTGGTGACTGCGGATTCCTGCGGTGTCGCGTTCGGCGCGTCCTTTGGAGTCGGTGCGGTGTATCGGTTCAGGCGCAGTGCGTGCTCACCCAGGGTCGGGTCGGAAAACGTCACTGTGACCTGACCGTGGGTGTCGAGTTCGGTGCGCACCTGCGTGGTCGCGGCCGGGTCGTTGCCGACGCCGAGCCGGTCCCGGATCGGTGTGGACAGCAGGAAGTCCGACAGCACAGTCAGTGCGTTGGTGTCGACGGTGAAGGCGATGGTGTCGGCGCGGATCGGGGTCAATTGCGCACCGACATAGGTGGTACCGAGCCGGAGCTTTCCGGCCAGGCCTGCCGGAGTGCCGACGGCCGGATTGATATGTGGTGCAGCGATATTCGGGGATGCGGCGGTCGTATCGATGGGCAGGTGCACGAATAGCGCAGGGAGATCGCGACTTCCGCCGATCCGCAGGGCCTCGGAGATGCTGGGGCCGGCGTCGGCGGCGATGTCCTCGGCGGTCGTGGTAGGCGGTGCTGAGAGTTCGCTGCCTGCTCGATGGGTATCGGCCATCTGGTTCACGATGTAGGCCCCGGAGACAACGGTGAGGCTGAGACTGGCTGCGCCTGCGAGCACGATCGCGGCATGCCGAACGACCTGAGCAGGCTTGTGTGCAGTCACGATGCTTTTTCCTTCCCTCCGCCCCTGCTCCCCTTGCAGCGCGGCCCGCATCGTTGAAAGCCGTACACTTGTCCAGGTTACGGTGTTGCCTGTGGGGCTGCCGCATCGGTGAGAGCAGCATCACAAAGCCGGGCGAAGGGTGTCATCAGCGCCAGGATCGCGCATATTTTTCGGATGTTCGATGTTTCCGGCAGCTGACGGGCGGGTAAACCCACTTAGCTGGCGAGCGTCATTCTCGACTGCCACATCGAGACACCCCGGCCAACGGCGTCCGGCCGTCGACACGTACGGCGCACCCAAGTGTGGCGCTCGCCCGCTCCCGAAGCTTGAACGGGTGGTCGGGAAGTACGGCGGGTCAGGCGAACTGACCCGCCGTTCGGCCCTCTCCGGTGTTTCCGGCAAACGCCTGCGCGATCGTCAGCCAGTCCGCGGCGTCCGCGCCGATTGTCTCCAGCGCCAGGTCGTCACGATGACGGCGCTGTGTCGCCATCAAACAGAAGTCGAGGGCGGGTCCGCTGACCCGCTGTGCGGCATCGGCGGGGCCCCACGTCCACAGGGTGCCGTCCGGCGCGGTGAGCTCTACTCGAAATTCCTCGGCAGGCGCGGTTTTGCCGTGCACGGAGTAAGCGAAATTCCTGGTGCGCACGCCGAGGTGGGCCACCGTACGCAGCCTGGCGGTCGGTGTCCTGGTGACGCCGAGGGCGTCCGCCACATCTTGGCCGTGCGCCCAGGTCTCCATGATCCTGGCGCTGATCATCGACGCCGCGCTCATCGGTGGGCCGAACCAGGCCAGCTTGGTGCCCGTGGGCACCGCGCGCAGGGCGGCGGCGAGGGCGGTCCGGCCCCGGCGCCAGCGCTCCAGCAATTCCGGCGGCGGCGTGGCGGCGGCGGCTTCGGCGGCCTCGTCCACAAAGGTCAGCGCCTTCGGTGCGGCCTCGGCAAGCATGTGTGCGAAGCCGGATCCGTCGGTGGCGGCGAGGATGGCCACCTCGTCGGTCCAGGCCAGATGGCCGATCTGATGTGAAATGTCCCAGCCTGCGGCGGGCGTGGGAGTGGACCAGTCTGCCGGCGCCAGCGGCGCGACCAGCAGTTCGAGATCCGCGCATTCCGCTGCGAAGTCGCCGAGTAGCGCGTCGAGGTCAACCATCTGTTTCCTTGCCGGTCGCGGGCACACTGCTCGGTGCGCCGTCGCGCTTCAGCATCGCAGCGGGCCCAGAAAAATGCAAGCATGCGTGCTTGTATTTAGGCGAGGTGGTTACCAACCGAAAACGAGCAGGTGGGTCGCCCCCACGGCCAGGCCCAGCACTGCGCCGTGCAGATAGAGCAGCCAGGCGTCTTGCTCGACCGAGGCGTAGAACATCTCCATGAACTCACCCGGTGTCAGGGTCTGAAGCTTGCGGGCGGCGAATTCATCGATCTTTTTCGCCTGCTCGCGGGTGAACACCTCGTCCTCGACCAGACTCGGCGCCAAGCCGACCGCCGCGCCTGCCGCGCCGACCTTGAGGTTGTCGAACTGGCGGCGTCCGAAGGCCGCGCGCACCAACGAGGTGGTCGGGCCGAGCTGGCGATGGATCTCGTCGGCGATCAATCGCTCCAGCAGCCGGCGGGTCTTGTCGCCGTTGGGGCCCTCGAGCAGTTCCTTCGACAGATTCGGCAGGGTCAACACCTGATAGGCAAGAATGTGCGCGAGGTCGGTCGCGGCCTGTGGCTGCCGCTTGGCCAGCAGCGCCTGCCGCCACAAGTACTTGTAGCGCGGCTGCGGATCACCCGGCTCGAACACCATCTTGACCGCGATCACATTCACGATGACGCCGATCGCCCCGCCCGCAAGCAGCACGATCACCCAGCCCGGCACCCAGCCGAGCACCGGAATATGGCCGTGTGCATGCAGATACAGAGCGAGCAGCAGGCCGAACGGTGCGCCGAGCAAACCGACTCGCACCATGAACTTCAGTTCGGGCGCCGCGATGGTGGTGGTCAGGTCCTTCAGGATGTACGGATTCTCCCGCAGGTACCGGATGACGAAACTCTTGATATCGATGAGCTGATCGACATTGTCACCAAGTGATTCGAAGGCGCGCCTGCACAGGGCGGGTAGTTCGCGATCCACTCTTTGATAGACAAGCTGCTTCATCGCGCGCGGCATGGTGCGCCACAGATCCGGGTTCTCCCGGCGCATCAGCTCGTCGACCAGCGGCTGCACCTGTTTGCTCGCGAGTATTGCTATGTAGTCGGCGATTCCGTCCAAATCCAGTTCGTGGATGAAATCCTTCGGGCTGCCGATCCGCATCAACGCCTTATCGACACAGATGCTTGCCATCTTTTCTGCGCGCGCCGGAATGAATCCCTGGAATCCGAGCCTGCGCCCGTCTCCCGAAAATGTCGGCAGCACCTGGACCCGGCGCGGGAAATAGGGATACAACACGTGCAGACCCGGGATCCGGACACCACGGAATGCGACGGGCCAGAACAACATCAGCACGCCGGTCCAGTTGGTGAGCCAGCCCGCCAATGCGCTGAATATAGGGAAAGTAATCAGATCGACGGTGAACTTGGACTGTCCGGTCAGATCTTCCCAGTCGATGAATACACCGGAGGCGATCACTGACATCGCGGGGTCTCCCTAGTGCTGACCGGGTAGTGACATATCGAGGCCCCAACATTCTCATTGGCTCCGGCGAGTGTCAACGCGGGTCCGGTGCGGCTCGTGACGGCTCACGACGCGACCCCGAACTCGGTCGGAGTCCGGGGTCGCGTCGATGCGAGCGCCTGCTCAGTGCGGCTCGTTGGCCTGCTTCGGCAGACCGAAGACCACCGCGAAGGACACCACCGTGAGCAGGATCGCCACGCTGGTGATCGTCTGCGCCGCCGTCAGCGCCGCGCCCACCCCATCGCCGACCGCGAACCGGCCGAAGAAGATCGAACCGAGCCCCGCCACGCCGAGTGCCGCCGCGCCCTGCTGGAAAGACTCGAGTAGCCCCGAGGCCGAGCCGACCTCGTGATCCTCCAGATCGCCGACGATGATGCCGAACAGCGGGACGAAGATCAGACCCATGCCGAGGCCGTAAACCAGCAGAGCCGGTGCGAATGCCGACGGTGCCGGGGCTTCGGTGCCGCCGAACTGGAAGAACAACGCCACCAGGCCGACCGCCATGCCGAGCAGTCCCAGGTGCAGCACCATGCGGCCGAGCCTGGGGGCAAGGCCGGCGCTCGCGCCGGATCCGAGGAACGCCCCCAGCGCCCACGGCGCCATCGTGAGGCTGGCCTTCAGCGGACCGAAGCCGAGGCCCATCTGCAGGAAAAGGCCGATCGCCAGCGAGAATCCGGCGATGCCGCCGAAGAAGACCATCACGAATCCGATGCCGGAGGTGTAGGACCGCTTGGCGAAGACGCTCATTTCGATCAGCGCGGTGCGGCCGGTGCGTGATCGGCGGATCTGATCGCGAGCGAAGAGGCCGAGCATCGGGACCGACGCGATCAACATCGCCACCGACCACCACGGCCAGCCCAGCTCGCGGCCCTCGACGAGCGGGTACAGCAGCAGACTCATTCCGGTGCCCGCGATGAGCGCGCCGCGCAGGTCCAGACGCATGCCCTCGATCGGCGATCCGGATGGCAGAATCCAGCTGCCCAGTGCCAGCGCGACCGCGCCGAGCGGCAGGTTCATCAGGAAGATCGACCGCCAGCCCGCCCCGAGCAGATCGGCGTCGACGAGCAGCCCGGCCACGATCGGTCCCGCGATGGTCGCGACTCCGATGAGCGGGCCGAAAGCCGCGTAGGCCTTGCCGAGTTCGCGGCCGAACAGATCGCGGATGAGTCCGAAGCACTGCGGCACCATGATCGCCGCGAACAGTCACTGCGCCACCCGGCCGATCAGCAGCGTCTCGATCGAGCCTGCCACGCCGCACAGCAGTGACGTGACGAGAAAGCCGATCAACCCGACCAGCATCACCCGCTTGCGTCCGAACATGTCGCCGAGCCGCCCACCGGTGAGCAGCCCGACCGCGAGTGCCAGCGTGTACCCGGCGGCCAGCCACTGAATGGTGGCGGCCGAGCCGCCGAGTTCGGCCCGGATCGAGGGCGCCGCGACATTGACGATGGTCGCGTCGAGCAGGTTGAGCAGCGTGGCGGCGAGGATGGCGATGAGGCCGAGCCAGCGGCGGGGGTAGCGCTGCTCGACATCCGATTCGGCGGCGGCCGTGGTGGTTTCGACGTGTGGATCTTCGATGACAGTGGTCACGTGCGCCTCCTGGAGCGAGCTCCGATCCGAATAGAACGGAATGTTTAGTTCCGTTTCATTAAAACAGAATACTTCGTTCCATTCAAGGCTGGATATGTCGGGATTCGATGCCGTGGCCGCTTTCCGGCGCAGTATGACCGGGTCGCCTGTGATCTTCCCTTCCGCCTACGGGCTGGCTAGAGTGTCTCTCTAGAGAGTCACTCTATTCTGGAGGCAGTCGTGACCGATCTCGTGGACTACCGGTTCGACAACGGAATTGCGACGCTGACCATGGACGACGGCAAGGTCAACGTGATGACGGAGCCGATGCTCGCCGCGCTGCGGTCCGCATTCGACCGCGCCGAAGCCGACGCTGCGGTGGTGGTGCTCGAGGGCCGTCCCGGCGTGTTCTCCGCCGGATACGACCTGGCCATGTTCGAGGGCGATCCCGAGACGATCACCAGGACCTTGCGTGCCGGCGGCGACCTGGTGCATCGCATGCTGGGCTTCCCTCATCCGGTCGTTGTCGCCTGCACCGGTCATGCCATCGCTCAGGGCGCGTTCCTGATGCTCGCCGCCGACCTGCGGATAGGGGTCGAGGGCCGTTTCAAATTCGGCCTCAACGAGGTCGCGATCGGATTGACGATTCCGCACTACGGCGTCGAGGTGGCTCGCCACAAGCTGACCGCACCCGGATTCGATCGCGCCACCCTCACCGGCGCGCTATACAGCCCGCAGGACGCAGTGCGACTTGGTTTCCTCGACGACCTGGTGCCCGATCCGGCCGAACTGGCACCAAGGGCTCAGTCGGAGGCGGCCCGGTTGACCGGCCTCGTGATGGCCGCGCATCAAGGCACCAAGCAACGAGTCCGCGCCGCCGTGCTCGCCGCCGTGCGTTCCGGCATCGACACCGAATTCCCCGCCACCACATGAACACTCGCGACCGGATCCGCGCCGAAGCGACCCGTCAGCTGCTCGACAACGGCTACACCCGCTTCACCATCACCGCTGTGCGCGAGGCGCTCGGCTTGTCCAGCGGCAGCATGTTCCATGCCTTTGCGTCCAAGCCTGCGCTCGCCGCCGCCGTCTACGTCGACGGCATGCGCGACTATCAGCGCGCCGCACTCGCGGCACTGGACTCGGAGACCGACCCGATGGCGGCACTTGTCGCGATGCTCGATGCCCACCTGGACTGGGTGCAGCAGCATCGCGAGCTGGCCCGCTTCCTCTTCGCCACCCTCCCTGAGGAAGTGGCACGCGAGGCTAGGCCCGCACTGGCGGACCCGAATCGAGAATTCTTCGCGGCGCTCGGCCGCCGCTACGAGCAGCTCGGCCTGACCCCTTCGACCGGCTACCCCCTCGCGCACGCGATCTGGATCGGTCCCGCCCAGGAGTACTGCAGGCAATGGGTGCGCGGCACGGTCGAAACGCCGCCCTCGGCACTGGCCTCGACGCTGCGTCAGGCGGCCGTCGCGGCACTACAAGCCATTGCTTCGGCACCTCATGGCTGAGCCAACCTGCCTTCCGGCTGACACGACCTGTGCCCATGCCTGAGCTGTCTGTCTCGTGCTGGGCTAGCTGTACTGACCTGAGAGGTTAGTAACGCGGCTAGCGGGCGGGTGGCCTGCGAGTGCGGTGTGGCCGCGGTGGTGATTGTAGGTGTGGAGCCAGGTGGTGAAGGCTGCACATCGTTGTTCGTCGCGGCGGTAGAGCTCGACGTAGGCCCATTCGTCAGCCAGGGTGCGGTGGAAGCGTTCCACTTTTCCATTCGTCTGGGGTCGGTAGGGGGTGCGTATGTGGGTGACCGGTCCCGGTCCGGTGGCGAAGGTGCGTGACCGATGGCAGGATCCGTTGTCGGTCGATACTTTTCGGATCTCGATGCCGTGACCGGCGAACCAGGTCCGAGGGCGTTGGATTCGCACTCGACGAGCAGGCGTCCGAATGGGAATCCGGAACGGTAGTCGGCCTAGTCGCATGGGTCTGTGCGCCAGCTGTCCCAGAGGAGATCGCCTGCGAAGGCGAGATCGTCGTAGTTGACGTTTCCCTCGGGGAACATCGGCTCCAGATACTCTGCGGGGTCGGGCCAGGCGGGGGTAGGGCGGATCGGCTCGGGCGGTGCGGGTTTCGGTGCGGCGTCCGGCCGCTGGTGGGCGCGCCGAGCAACAGGCCGGGGCCTGATCCAGCTGTGATCTGGCGGTGGGTACACGTCCGTCGTGTCGGGCATCGCGTTCAGGTGAGGTTCGATCACCCCGTGGTCGTGCACATCCTGAACCGCAGCGTTGCCCGATGAAAATTGTCGGTCCGCAATGGTGGGCTCCAACACATCGGGGCAGTGATGGGACCCCGGCTCCGACGGACATTCGGAATCAGCGTGATTACCAGTGCTCTGCGAATCACGGGTGGATGTTGGCTTCTCCGGCGTCGCCGGACCTTCGAGCGCATCCGCGACTCGCTCTCGCTGCTGTTGTATCCGCGGATCGCCATCCAGCTGTGCGACGGAAACTCTCATCGCGCTGCCCGCCTCGCTCAGCGCAATCGCATGTAACTCGATGATCCGTACGATCAAGTCACGGGAAGGCAGTCGCTCACCGTTTTCATCGAGTCGAATCGCATGCAGCGCACCGTTGGCTCCGACCTCGACAGCGACAGACTGGTCCGTCGACGCCGCAATACCCCTGGTGTGGATCGGCGCTTCCTGCGGCCGCTCGATCTGCCCCGCCACCGGGTCGACATCGCCCATAGTCCGCCCATCTTCATCGATTCAGTGCGATCGCTCTCGTTCAGCGATCGACGTCTCGCGTCTTACAACATGGTTGGACGTGGCGAGTGGGCGATTGGTTCCATCGACTTGTCTCTGGAGACATCGATACCGGTCGCGCCGGCTGGATGGCCGCTGGGAGAGGTGTAGCGGCTGGACCGAGACTCTCGCCGATATTCGACGATTCGCCCTGAGCGAACGTGGCGAGTAGGCCGGAACAAACGTGGAACCGCCGGGGTTGACTGGGCATCGCTCAACTTTTGGAAGGGTCGAACACGTGACTACACCACAGAACCTGCCGGTGCTGTTCCTGACCGATCCGATCGTGCTGCCGGGCATGGTCGTGCCCATCGAACTGGACGAATCGGCGCAGGCCGCCATCGACGCCGCGCGGGCGGCGAAGACCGAAGCGGTGCTGCTCGCGCCGCGACTGACCGAGGGCTACGCCTCCTACGGCGTCGTCGCCACCATCGAACAGGTCGGACGGATGCGCGGCGGCGCGCCGGCCGCGGTGCTGAAGGCCGAACGGCGCGCGAAGATCGGCCACGGGGTGACCGGGCCGGGCGCTGCGCTGTGGGTCGAGGCCGAAGCGGTCGAATCGCCCGCGGCCGATGGGCGCACCAAAGAACTTGCGGCCGAATACAAGAAGCTGGTCGTCTCGGTGCTGCAGCGCCGCGAGGCCTGGCAGATCATCGACGCGGTCAATCAGTTGACCGACCCGTCGGCGATCGCCGACACTGCGGGCTACGCACCGTATCTGAGCAACGACCAGAAGCGGGAACTGCTCGAAACCCCCGAGGCCGGCAAGCGTTTGACCACGCTGATCGAATGGACCAAGGCGCATATCGCCGAGGCCGAGGTCACCGAGAAGATCAGCGACGACGTGCGCGAGGGCCTGGAGAAGAGCCAACGCGAATTCCTGCTGCGTCAGCAACTCAACGCCATTCGCAAGGAACTCGGCGAAGACGAGCCCGATGGCGCCGACGACTACCGGACCAGGGTCGAGCAGGCGGATCTGCCCGAGGACATCCGCGCGGAGGCCTTGCGCGAGGTCGGCAGGCTGGAGCGGGCCAGCGATCATAGCCCGGAATCCGGCTGGATCCGAACCTGGCTCGACACCGTGCTCGAACTGCCGTGGACAGTGAAAACTACTGACAGCACCGATGTCTCGGCTGCCCGTGCGGTACTGGACGCCGATCACCACGGACTCGACGAGGTGAAGGACCGCATGGTCGAGTACCTGGCGGTGCGTTCCCGGCGGGCCTCTCGTGGTCTGGAGGTTGTCGGTGGGCGCGGCTCGGGCGCGGTGCTCGCGCTGGTCGGTCCGCCCGGTGTCGGCAAGACCTCGCTGGGTGAGTCCGTGGCACGAGCCATGGGCCGCAAGTTCGTTCGCGTCGCCCTCGGCGGCGTGCGCGACGAGGCGGAGATCCGTGGCCACCGCCGCACCTACGTCGGCGCGCTGCCCGGTCGGATCGTGCGTGCGATGAAGGAGGCGGGTTCGATGAATCCCGTTGTCCTGCTGGATGAGATCGACAAGGTCGGCTCCGACTTCCGTGGCGATCCGGCGGCCGCATTGCTCGAGGTGCTCGATCCGGCGCAGAACCACACCTTCCGCGACCACTACCTGGATCTGGATCTGGACCTGTCGGATGTGCTTTTCATCGCGACGGCCAATGTCATGGACACCATCCCCGGCCCGCTGCTGGACCGGATGGAACTGATCACCGTCGACGGCTACACCGAGGACGACAAGGTCGACATCGCCCGCGACTTCCTGGTGCCGAGGCAGCTGGAACGCAACGCACTGACCACCGACGAGGTGACCATCACCGACGCGGCACTGCGTGAGATCGCCGCGAACTACACCAGGGAAGCCGGTGTGCGACAGCTGGAACGGCTGATCGCGAAGGCGTTGCGTAAGGCGGCGACTCGGCTGTCGGAGGTCGGAACCGACTCGGCCGCAGCCGAATCGGTGGTGACCGATCTGGGTTATGGCGCAGAACTGGGCTATGACGCGGTGAAATCCGCACCGGATGACGCGCTGACGATCGACCTGGGCGATCTGAAGGAATACCTGGGCCGTCCGCGATTCACCCCCGACTCGGTGGAACGTACCGCGGTGCCGGGTGTGGCAACCGGACTGGCGGTAACCGGTCTCGGCGGCGACGTCCTCTACATCGAGGCCAATGCCGCGGAGGGCGAGCGGTCGCTCACCCTGACCGGTCAACTCGGCGATGTGATGAAGGAGTCGGCGCAGATCGCCCTGACCTATGTGCGCTCGCACCTGGAAGAGATCGGCATCGAACCGTCGGTGCTCGATCGCAATATCCACGTGCACTTCCCGGCGGGCGCGGTGCCGAAGGACGGTCCTTCGGCGGGCGTCACCATGGTCACCGCGCTGGTGTCGCTCGCATTGGGCAGGCAGGTCCGTGCCGATGTCGGCATGACCGGTGAGGTCACGCTGAACGGTAGGGTGCTGCCGATCGGCGGCGTGAAGCAGAAGTTGCTCGCCGCTCAGCGCGCCGGTCTGAAGACGGTGTTCATCCCGGCCCGCAACGAGCCGGACCTGGACGATGTCCCCGCAGATGTGCTGGCGGCCTTGGATGTTCGCCCCGTCGCCGACGTCGCCGACATCCTGGCCTACGCCATCGAACCGGTCGCCGAGCCGGCGTTGGACGGCCGCACCCTGGCGGCCACCGCCTGATCCGGCCGAAACGGGCCGTGCACGAGAATTCCGTGCACGGCCCGTTTTTCGTCTCGCGAACCGATCAGATGCCGTTGTTCGGCAGGTCCCGTTCCACAGTGCGGGTGGTGCCCTGGGCGAGGGCGCACAGTACCGGCTCGGAATCGTCGCTCTCGGCAAAGATTTCGCAGTTGACGACGGCTTGGCGGCGGGTCGACCCGCTGACGACCGCCTCGGCGCGCAGCCGGAGGCCCGCGGCCGGACGCAGGTAGGTGATGGTGAAGCCGCCGGTCAGCACGTTTGCCCCGAGGACCGTTCCGGCCGCGAAGGTCAGCGCATTGTCGGCAAGATAGGACAGCACGCCGCCGTGCACGAAACCGAATTGCTGGCCGAGTTCCTTGCGGATCGGCACGACCAGCGTGGCGGCGCCGTCGCCGAACGCGGTGAGCTCGGTGCCGACCAGTTCGGCGAAGGGCTGGCCGGCCAGCACCTGCTTGGCGAGTTCGATGTCGAGGGTGAACGTATCGGCGGTCATCGGTGCTCCGTTCGTGCGGATTTCGGGTTCGTGCGGATTTCGGTTCCGGTTGCTCAGTGATTCGAGACGCCGAGCGACTGCCAGGCAGCCTCGGCCAGTTCGTCGGCGACATCCCGTGGTGCGATGCGCATGTCACCGCCGAGCCACTGCCGCGTGTACTCCTGGGCGGGGCCCAGCCACAGGGCATAGACGAGATCTAGGCTCAGATCGCGCACCGCGCCGTACCCGGCATGGGTCCGCCACCAGCGCGTCACATTCGTCATGAATTCGCGGTTGCTCTCGCTCTCGCGTACCCCCGGCGGCCGTGCTGCGGTGAGAACCTTTGCCCGGTATTGGTTTTCGGCAACCCAGCGCAGATGCTCGCGCACGCCCGCTGTGATGCCCTCCCGTGCGTCGGTGCTGTCGCCGACCGCGCGCCAGAAGTGCCGCTGATAGTCGGTGAGTGCGTGCGCCCACACCTCGCGGTACAGATCGGCCTTGTCCGGGAAGTGGTGATAGAGCGCGCCGACGCTCGCACCCGCCGCGTCGCGGATCTGGGTCAGTGTCGTCTCGAGCGCCCCCCGTTCCGCGAACTGCCGCTCGGCTGCCAGCAGCAACCGATCTCGAATCTTCATATCCAGAATTTAGTTCTGTTTTTCGGGTGACGCAATGGGTCTGGGTGGAATATCTGCAGCTTGTCGGTGTCGTGCGGTATGACGGACAGGTGGCCAGATGGCTGTTGCACGTCGATCTCGATCAGTTTCAGGCGGCGGTGGAGTTCCGCCGTCATCCAGAGCTGCGCGGACTGCCGGTCATCGTCGGCGGCAACGGTGACCCGACCGAACCACGCAAGGTGGTGACCTGTGCGTCCTACCCGGCCCGCGCGTTCGGCGTCCGTGCCGGGATGGCCCTGCGCAGTGCGCAGCGCAAATGCCCCGACGCTGTTTTCCTGCCCTTGGACATGGCCACTTATGAGGAGGCGTCCGACGAGGTGATGTCGCTGCTGCGGACCTTTCCGGGGCGCGTCGAAGTGTGGGGCTGGGACGAGGCATTCCTCGCCGCCGACACCGACGACCCGGAGGCATTGGCGCGCGAGATCCGCAGTGCCATAGCGGAATTGGATCTCACCTGTTCCATCGGTATCGGCGACAACAAGCTGACCGCCAAACTCGCCACCGGTTTCGCCAAGTCCGCAGGCAAGTCCTCGGCGGAACCGGACGACGGCGCGGGTACGGCCGAGGGCGTCTTCCGGCTCACCGCGGCGAACTGGACCGAGGTGATGGCGCACCGGCCGACGCATGCCCTGTGGGGCATCGGAAATCGGATCGCGGCCCGCATGGCCGAACTCGGCATCGAGACGGTCGCCGATCTGATGGCGGCAGACCGGCATCGCCTCGCCGCCGAGTTCGGCCCCAACACCGGCCCGTACTTCTGGGTGCTCGGGCACGGCAAGGGCGACACCGATGTGACGACCGAACCGCGAGTTCCGGTGGGCCGCAGCAAGTCCGAGACCTTCCCACACGACCTCACCGATCCCGGCGACATCCGCGCCCAGGTCGCACGAATGGCCACCGAGGTCGCCGAGGAGATGGCCGAGGCCGGTCGCATCAGCATCCGGGTCTCGGTCACCGTCCGGACCAACACCTTCTACACCCGCAGCAAACAGGCGAAGCTTCCGGAGCCGACCGCCGATATCGCCGGGATCGTGGAAACCGCGCTCCGCATCATCGACCGCTTCGACCTGGACCGCCCCATTCGGCTGCTCGGCGTCCGCCTCGAACTCGTGCCGGAATGATCGACGTGCCGCCGACCCCGTTCGACGGCAAGTTCTGCCCCAGCGCATGCCGCCGCTCGTATGCTCGTCGGCATGGAGTTCTGGGCGATGGTGGCACACGAATCGGACAGCGGGATCGTGCTCACGCGGCAACAGGTCGACGAGGACTTCCTCGGGCCCGGCGATGTGACGATCAAAGTGCATTACTCGAGTGCGAACTTCAAGGACGGCCTGGCGATCACCCCCGGCGGCGGTGTAGTCCGGAAATACCCGATCATCCCCGGCATCGATATCACCGGTGAGGTCGTCTCTTCCGAGGACGACGACTTCGCCCCCGGTGATCTGGTGGTGGCGCACGGCTACGACATCGGCGTCTCGCACAACGGCGGCTTCGCCGAGTACGCCAGGGTGCCCGCCGATTGGGTCGTGAAGCTCGACGGCCTGAGCACCCGCGACGCCGCCGCGCTCGGTACCGCCGGCTTCACCGCCGCTTTGAGCGTGCAAGGGCTGCTCGATCGCGAGCTCACCCCGGAAGCCGGCCCGGTGCTCGTCACCGGCGCGACCGGCGGCGTCGGCAGCGTCGCCATCGACATCCTGTCCGGTCTCGGTTTCGAAGTGATCGCCTCCACCGGCAAAACCGACGCGGCCGACCTGCTCGCCGAACTGGGCGCCAACGACGTGATCGGCAGGCTGCCGGCGGACCCGGACGCCACACTGCGCCCCCTGACGAAGGCCGCGTGGGCCGGTGCCGTGGACAGCGTCGGCGGCAAATCCCTCGCCTACATTCTCAGCGCAATCGGCTACGGCGGCGCAGTGGCGGTCAGCGGCCTCACCGGCGGCTCGGAGCTGCCGACCACCGTCATGCCCTTCATCCTGCGCGGCGTCGCCCTCCTCGGCATCGACTCCGCCTATGTCCCCAGCGACAAGCGCCGCGCTCTGTGGGCTCGCCTCGGCAACGACCTTCGGCCCCAACATCTTTCGACGATCGAGCACTTGTCCCCCATCACGGACGCCGAACAAGTACTGCGCTCCATCCAGAGCGGCACCCACTCCGGCCGCACGGTCTTCGGCGTCGCGGGCGAATTCTGATCAAGCCGAACCGTCCGACAACGGAACCACAGCTATTTCGCCCGCTGGAAGCCATGTGTCTGCCTGATCAGGCTTCGGGCATCTGTGCTGAGTATGCGGAGCTGCGGCTGACGGTCCGTCGCTAGTGGAAGGTCCGGCAACGTAACCACAGCTATTTCGCCCGCTGGAAGCCATGTGTCTGCCTGATCAGGCTTCGGGCATCTGTGCTGAGTATGCGGAGCTGCGGCTGACGGTCCGTCGCTAGTGGAAGGTCCGGCAACGTAACCACAGCCAGTCCTCACGCTGGAAGCTGTGTGCCTGGCTACCCGGGTTGCGGGAGAGAAAGTCGGGTACGGCAGGCGACGTGCCCGGCACTGCTCGTTGACCCGCTGGGAGGTGAGTCCGGTTGCCCGGACAGGGAACGCTACCCAAGTCTTGGTTGACATTGGGTTGGTCAGGCTGCGGTTCGGGGTGGTGGTCCTGCACGGACTCCTCGGGCTCGCGGTCCGGGATCGTGTGCCGTCCAGTGGTTTTGCCGGGGTGGTGCTGAGCACGTCAGGTGGGGTACCCGGCTTTCTCTTCCGCAGCTTTTGGAGCCAGGCCCACACCTTCCAGCGTGCGGACTGGCTGTGGTGGCGTTCTCGGGCCTTTCTGTATCGAGGGTAGTGAAATGGTGGTTCGAGAGGCGAGTCCGAGCCGCCATTTGACTACCCTCGATCACCGAAGCCCGGGACGGGCTTCAGTGCATTTGGTTGGGCTACTTGGTGATTGCCGGCTCGGGGCCGGGTTCTTCGGTGACCGGGTCTGCTTCCTGGGGCTCTGCTTCATCGTCGAACACGGTGATCAGAATCGACAGCGTGCTCGGCAGCGCCAGCGCGCCGCCGATGCCCATTACGGCCCGCGCGGCGATCAGTTCGGCGGGGTTGGCGGCCAGGGTCGCGACCAGTGAGGCCAGTCCGAAGAGGCCGAGGCCGATGATCATCACCCGGTGCCTGCCGAACTGGTCGGCGAGGCTGCCCGCCGTGAGCAGCATGCTCGCGAAGACGAGGATGTAGGAGTCCAGGAACCACTGGATGTCCTGGGCGCTCGCGTCCAGATCCTCGGCCGGCGGCGGCACCGTGACCGCCAGCACGAAGTTATCGATGACCAGGACCAACGTGCTGAGGCACGGCACGATCAGGATCCACCAGCGCCGCGGGTTACGGGCCTCGATCGCGTCCATCGGAAGCTCTCTCGACAGTGTTGCGTACGGTGCTTTATCATGCGAACACTGTACGCAATAGTGCCGATCGTTCGCAACTGTGAACGTCGTGCGCTATGCTGACGGCATCGAAAGGAGTCGACATGCCCGTCGAGAAGCAGCAGGTCGGATCGGTCTGGACGCGCCCGCGGCGTGGCAGGGAACAGCCTGCGCTGACCAGAGAACA
This sequence comes from Nocardia sp. NBC_00403, assembly GCF_036046055.1. NCBI lineage: Bacteria > Bacillati > Actinomycetota > Actinomycetes > Mycobacteriales > Nocardiaceae > Nocardia > Nocardia sp. NBC_00403. The sequence goes on along the minus strand of NZ_CP107939.1, from coordinate 1,031,908 downwards.
GATCGTGGCGGAGGCCGTCGCGCTCTTGGACGCCGAAGGCATAGAAGCGCTGAGCATGCGTCAGCTCGGCGCCCGCCTCAATGCGGGCGCCACCTCGCTGTACCGGCATGTGGCCAACCGCGACGAGCTCATCGAATTGGTCGTCGACGAGGTGTACGGCGAGATCCGGGTCCCCGAGATCGCGGCGCGGGCGCAGTGGCGCACAGCCACCGAACAGTGCGCGGCGAGTCTACGGGCGATGATCCTGCATCACCCGTGGATGGCCTCGACGCTCGGTCAGGTCGGACTCTCGTACTTGGGCCCGAATGTCATGCGGCTCAACGACCGCATGCTCGCGCTGTTCGAAGTGGGCGGATTTGCGGCGGATGAACGCAGCGACGCGATCGGTGCCGTCATCAGCTATGTCATCGGCATCGGTATCAGCGAGGCCGCGTGGCTGACCTTGCTGACCCGCAGCGGTCAGACCGAGGCCGAACTGGTCGCCGGCCTGCGGCCCGCCGCCGAGCAGGCCGCCGCCGACTACCCGAGATTGCAGCAGACGGACGCGACCGGCACGTGGAACCAGGACCCGGCGGCCGCGCGCGACCGCCAGTTCACCTACGGGCTCGATCGAATCCTGGACGGGCTGGAATCCCGGCGCAACCGCTGACCTCAGGCGGCGACGGTGACGGGGTCCTGCGCGAACTGGGTGCGGTACAGCTCGGCGTAGCGCCCATCGGCGGCCAGCAACTGAGTATGCGTGCCGCGCTCCACGATTCGGCCGTCCTCCAGCACCAGGATCTGGTCGGCGGCGCGTATCGTGGACAGCCGGTGCGCGATGACCAGCGCGGTCCGCCCGGCCAGCGCTTCGGAAAGTGCTTCCTGGACGGCGGCTTCGGAGGTCGAATCCAGCGAGGCGGTCGCCTCGTCGAGGATTACCACCCGCGGCTGCTTGAGCAGCAGTCGTGCGATGGTCAGACGCTGACGTTCGCCACCGGAGAGCCGGTAGCCGCGCTCACCGACGACGGTGTCCAGTCCGTCCTGCAGTGAGTCCACCAGAGTGCGTAACCTGGCCCGCTCCAAGGCGTCCCACAGCTCGGCTTCGGTCGCCTCCGGCCGCGCGAGCAGCAGGTTGGCGCGGACAGTGTCGTGGAACAGATGCCCATCCTGGGTGACGAGCCCGACGGTCTCGCGGATCGAGGTCGTGGTCAGGTCTCGCACGTCGGTGCCGTTCAATCGCACCGCGCCGCCGTCCACGTCGTAGAGCCGGGAAACGAGCTGGGCCACAGTGGACTTCCCCGCGCCCGAGGACCCGACCAATGCGACCAGCTGACCGGGCTCGGCCCGCAGCGACACCTGGTGCAGCACTTCCACCCCGCCGCGACTGTCCAGCGTCGCAACATCTTCCAGCGAGGCCAGCGACACCTTGTCGGCGGAGGGATAGCCGAAGGTGACATTGTCCAACTCCACCGCGACCGGTCCTTCGGGCACCGCGACCGCCCCCGGCGCGTCCTCGATCAGCGGCTTCAGGTCGAGCACCTCGAACACCCGCTCGAAACTCACCAGCGCGGCCATGACCTCCATTCGGGCGCTCGCCAGCGCCGTCAGCGGTGTGTAGAGCCTGGTCAACAGCAGCGACAGCGACACTACCGCGCCCGCGTCGAGCTGGCCGCGCAGTGCGTACCAGCCGCCGAGTCCGTAGACCAGCGCGAGCGCGAGCGCGGAAACCAGCGTGAGCGAGGTGACGAACACGGTCTGCAGCATTGCGGTGCGCACACCGATATCGCGCACCCGGCGGGCCCGCAGCGCGAACTCGTCGGACTCCTGCTGCGGCCGACCGAACAGCTTCACCAGGGTCGCGCCCGGCGCGGAGAACCGCTCGGTCATCTGCGTGCTCATGGCGGCATTGAGACCGGCCGCTTCGCGCTGCAGACCGGCGAGCCGGTTGCCCATGCGGCGGGCGGGAATCACGAAGACCGGGAGCAGCACCAGCGCGAGCAACGTGATCTGCCAGGAGATCCGCACCATCACCGCGAGCGTGAGCGCCAGCGTCACCAGATTGGTCACCACCCCGGAGAGGGTGTCGCTGAATGCGCGCTGCGCACCGATCACATCGCTGTTGAGCCTGCTGACCAGCGCACCGGTCCGCGTCCGTGTGAAGAACGCCACCGGCATTCTCTGCACGTGATCGAACACCGCCGTGCGCAGATCCAGGATCAGCCCTTCACCGATCCGCGAGGACAGCCACCGCACGATCACGCCGAGCGCGGCGTCGATCACCGCGAGCCCGCCGATCACGAGCGCGAGAGTGACCACCACCCGCGGCGCGGCGCCGCCGACGATGTCGTTGACCACGCGCCCCGCCAGCACCGGCGTGGCCACCGCCAACAGTGCGGAAACCACACTGAACAGCAGGAACGCGCGGATCCGGCGCCGATGCGGCCCGGCGAATCGCAGGATCCGCTTGGCGGTGGCCAGCCGGAACGGCCGCTGTTCGTCGGGCGCGTTCATCCGCCGATACATCTGGCTATAAGCCACCGACTCGATACTCACGTCGTAACTCCCTCTCGCTCCCCACCATCAAACCTCTGGCCACCGACACTAAGACCTGAACAAAGGTTTAGGGCAAGCCCATTCCCCACCCTGCACTGGCGCCTCGCTCGCTCCCGATGCCTCCATGCCGACTGCACACCCCCGCGCCAACCACACACTCCGTGCAAGCAGGTGCGCACGTGCAACAACAACAGGTGTCCAGTCGCCCGAAACGCATCCACAGCCAGATGGCCACGCTGGAAGGCGCCACCGCCTCCCGAACTGCGGGAGGCAGTCGGGGTACGGCACTCGGCGCACCCCGCGCTGCTCGGTGAACCCCCAGCGAGCGAGCCTGTTCGGCCCGTCTTCGTCAGGTACACCCGTTCGCCGCGTCCCGCGCACGAGCGGTGCCGCGCAGGTTCGCGACACCGATCTCACGACCGCGACGGTCGTAGCCGTTGGTGGCCATTTCGATGGCGTCGTTCATCGCTTCGAGTGCGTCGCTTGCTCGAGCGTCGATAAGGCGGACCACCCGCCGCCGCACTTAGGCTGGCGAGGTGACCGAGGACCGAATCGCACAGGCGCTGCGAGGCAAACTCCGCGGCGAGGTCGACGGATCCGCGCGCCGGCGTGCGGAGTACTCCTCCGATGCCTCGAACTACCGTGTCCTCCCCGCTGCGGTGGTATTTCCGCAGGTCGAGGCCGACGTCGCAGCCACAATCGAATTCGCGCGCGACAACGGATTGCCGGTGACCGCGCGCGGCGGGGGAACCTCGGTGGCAGGCAATGCGATCGGCCCCGGGATCGTGCTCGACTTCAGCAGGCACATGAACTCGGTCCTGGAACTGGACCCGCAGCGACGAGTAGCGCGAGTTCAGCCAGGAGTGGTGCTCTCGGAGCTGCAGCGCCGAGCTCGTCCGCACGGCCTGCGGTTCGGACCCGATCCATCGACCGAGAATCGATGCACCCTCGGCGGCATGATCGGCAACAACGCTTGCGGACCCCATGCCCTTGCCTGGGGTCGTACCTCGGACAACGTGCGCGAACTGCGCATCCTCGACGGGACAGGTACGCGGCGAACCCTCGCGGCCGATCCATCCGTAGTTCCCGGACTCCCCGAATTCACCAGGGCGAGCCTGGCCGTGATCCGCACCGAGCTCGGCCGGTTCGGTCGGCAGGCATCCGGCTACGGCCTCGAACACCTGCTGCCCGAACAGGGTTCGGCGGTAGCGAAATCGTTCGCAGGCACCGAGGGCACCTGCGGACTGCTGCTCGATGCCACCGTCGATCTGGTCGCACTGCCACCGGCCACGGTGCTCACGGTGCTCGGCTATCCCGACATGGCATGCGCGGCAGACGATGTGGCCGCAGTGCTGGCGTGCGCCCCTATTGCGGTCGAAGGTATCGACGCGCGCCTCGTGGACATCGTGCGTGTGCATCGCGGCGCAGGTTCCGGCGCGGTGCCCGATCTGCCGCGCGGCAGCGGTTGGCTGTTCGTGGAAACAGCGGGCGAAAGTCCGGTCGAGGCGCGGGCCGCCGCCGAGACACTGTGCCGATCGGTCGGCGCACTGGAATCACGAATCGTCACCGATCCGGGGGTGGCCAAGGCACTCTGGAATATTCGGGCCGAAGGCGCAGGGCTGGCAGGCCGTACCCCGGACGGGCAGCCTGCCTGGCCCGGCTGGGAGGATGCCGCGGTGCCGCCCGAACGTCTCGGCGCCTACCTGCGTGATTTCAGCGCGCTGACCCGACAGCATGGTGTGGACGGACTGCTATACGGCCACCTCGGCGATGGCTGCATCCACGTCCGCTTGGATCTGCCGATCGCGGATGCCCCGCAACGTTTTCGCGCCTTCCTGTTCGATGCCGCAGAACTGGTGGTCGGCTACGGCGGCTCGCTGTCGGGTGAACACGGCGACGGCCGAGCCCGCTCGGAACTGCTCTCGGTCATGTACTCCCCTGCCGTGCTCGACGTATTCGCTGGATACAAGGCACTATTCGACCCGGGCAATGTGCTGAACCCCGGCGTCCTCGTGGCGCCACAGCCGGTCGACAGTGATCTGCGCCTGGTCGGATTGCCCGGCACTCCACGGGTCGGCGGTTTCGCCTTTCCGGACGACGGCGACGACCTCGGGTCCGCGGTCCACCGGTGCGTCGGAGTCGGCAAGTGCCGCGCGGATACTCGCGCGAGCGGTGGTTTCATGTGCCCGTCGTACCTGGCCACCGCGGACGAAAAGGACAGCACCCGGGGCCGGGCCCGGGTACTGCAGGAGGTAGTGCGTGGTGCGCTACCGTGGTCGTCGGAGGCCCTCGCGCAGTCGCTCGATCTGTGCCTGTCCTGCAAGGCATGTCGTTCCGATTGTCCTGCCGGCGTCGACGTCGCTACCTACAAATCGGAGGCGCTCTACCGCCGCTATCATCGCCGCCCGCGGCCGATCGATCACTATGCGCTCGGGTGGCTGCCGCGGTGGTCGGCTGTGGCGAACCGGATGCCGCGCGTCGCGAATCGGCTGATCGATGTCCGATGGCTGCGTCGAATAGGGCTGCGCGTCGCGGGAATTGATCCGCGCCGCGAGCTGCCGCGGTTCGCCGACCGCAGCTTTCGCCGGATCTGGCGCGACCTGAACACGCAGGTCGAGGCCACCCGGTCCGATACCGATCCGATGGCGGCCGAGCGCGAGGTGATGCTGTGGATCGATACCTTCACCGACGCCTTCGCACCTGAGATCGCCCTCGCCGCAGCACAATTGGTGACATCGCTGGGCTATCGGGTCCGGATACCCGAGCGCAATGTGTGCTGCGGCCTCACCTGGATCAGCACCGGGCAGTTGGACGGCGCGCGCGCCCGATTGCGAGCGAGCTTGGCCGCGCTCGACGAGCATGTGCGCAAGGGCGGGATCGTCGTCGGCCTCGAGCCGTCGTGCACCGCGGTGTTGCGCTCGGACCTGCTGGAGCTACTGCCGGAGGATCCGAGGTCGGCGGCCACCGCCGCGGCGGTGCGTACGGTGGCGGAGTTCTTGGCCGAGCAGCCGCAGTGGCGTCCGCCGCAGCGGCACGGTCGGTCGGTGGTCGTGCAACCGCATTGTCATCACCATGCGATTCTCGGATTCGATGCGGATCGCCGACTATTTGCCGCAATGGGGGTTGAGGTGACCGAAATCACCGGGTGTTGCGGACTTGCGGGAAATTTCGGAATGCAATCCGGCCATTACGACATATCGGTCGCGGTCGCCGAGAATGGACTCCTACCCGCATTGCGCGGCGCACCAGACGATTCGATCCTGATCGCCGACGGCTTCTCGTGCCGCACCCAAGCCGCGCAGCTCGCACACCGACAAAGCCGACACCTAGTGCAATTCCTGCTGGACGAGTGAGGCTTTCGCGCACCCGCCGCGCCTGTCGCGGCGAGCGCGCACAGCCGTCAGCTGCCGAAGGGCAGCGTGCCGGGCGGAATCTGGTAACCCGAGCTACCTGCGGAGACGCCACCCCAGGCATTGAGCAACGAGTTGAGCACGTTGGTGATCATTCGACATCCTCCAGCGCAGGCGACTGCCGATCATTTGCCAATCGGCACCAGTATCGCGACACTTTATCGGTCGCGTGACAGATAACTCGGAGCAGAGATGACACAGAGTCGGTAGCGCGCGTTTCCGGCGAATATCGGTACGACTCCGGCACCTCTCGCTAGGCGCTATGCGTGCGAGTGGACAGCGGGCCCCTCCCGGGATGCACTCCGGCTAACCACCGCCCGACCCCGCCGCGCACAATGAACCAGTGCGCAAACAGATGGTCGAGCCGGGAGTGAGCCCGGACGGGCTGACCCGCACGGTGACGGCCGCGCGGACCATTGATCTCGCGCCGACCCTCGCACCGCTCTCGCGTGGTCGAGGCGACCCGTGTCATCACGTGACGCCGGACGGCGCGCACTGGCACGCATCGCGAATGCCGACCGGTCCGGTCACCTACCGACTCGTCCAGTCGGGCCTTTGTTCGGTACGAGCTCACGCTTGGGGTGAGGGTGCGTCCGAGTTCCTCGATCGCCTCGACCACATGCTGTGTCTCGACGAGGACCTCTCCGAGTTCGCCCCCGAACATCCGAAGCTCGTCGACGCACACCGCCGATTTCCCGGTCTGCGGATGCTGCGCACCGGTCTGGTCTTCGAGGCGCTGGTTCCCGCGGTCCTGGAACAAAAGGTGCATACCGTCTCCGCCCGCGCGTCGTGGCGGCAGCTGGTGCGGCAGTTCGGTTCGCCGGCTCCGGGCCCCGCGCCCGCGGGTCTGCTGCTCCCTCCGGACGCTGAGACCTGGCGGCGCATTCCATCCTGGAGTTTCCATCGCGCGAATGTCGGTCCGCAACGTGCGCAGACGATCGTCCGCGCGGCCCGGCTCGCGGACGCGCTGGAGCAGTCGGCCGCCCACGATCCGGTCGAGGCCGCCCGCCGCCTGCAGACGGTGCCCGGCATCGGTGTGTGGACCGCGGCCGAGATCGGCCAACGCGCCTTCGGCGACGCCGACGCGTTGTCGGTCGGCGATTACCACCTGGCCGCAGTTGTCGGCTGGACGCTGCTCGGGCACCCCATCGATGACGACGCCATGGTCGAGTACCTGGAACCGCTGCGCCCGCACCGCTATCGGGCGGTTCGCTTGCTGGAGATCAGCGGCCATGCCCACAAACCGAAGTTCGGCCCGCGCACCCCGCTCACCGATCACACCTGGCACTGACACCGGCCGCGCGGGATCGCATCGGCGGACGCGACCCCGCGCGTGGCCCGCGATCGCTGCCGGGTGGCGATCGAGGTGCGGGGGTGAGGGCACTGCGACGACGGATCGGCCGATCAGCGCGGGAGACGGAGGAAGACGGCGCGAGGAATGTCGGCGAGGCGCGCTCGAGGGTCGGTCAGCACGGCAGCGCGCGCTCGTCGAGCACGCATTTGCCCGCTTCGACCAGAGTGGTGCGGGCCCTGCGGCGGACGCGGCAGCGGTCGACGGTGCAGTCGATGTGCAATTGCATTGCGGCGTGGGCTTGTTCGTTCGTCATGATGCCGGGGTCGCGTCCGCAGATCAGCAGTCCGGCTACGTGCATGTTCAGGTTGGCCAGCTGCATCAGGCGACCTCCGCCCGGCGCCCGTCGGCCCCGAGTCGGCACGGATGCCACGTGGTCGGCTCGTCCCACGGCGATTGCCGGACGGCCATCCCGACGGCCTCCAGTGCGGTGAGGCCGACCTCGTCGGCGAGCTCGCCGACCGTGTCCAACAGGGCTGGCACAACTTCAGCAACCTGCAGTGCCGCCACTGCCTGCGCGCAGGTCAGTGTGCGTCCTGGCAGATAGGAAACCACCCAGTTCTCCTGGCCGACGCTGCGGGCCCTGTGCGAGGTCAAATCGCTGGTCATCAAGGAAGACGCTATGACATGTACGGCCATGACTCCTCGTTCCTATGTGCGATTCAGTTGGTGTGCCAGGCGGTGTCGCAGCGGGAGGGGCAAGACCTGCTCGGCTCCGGGCACACTTCCAGCACACCATTCGGTTGCGGCTCAGGCGGCGTCCTTGGTGGATATCCAAAGATTTGAGGCGAATTCCCAGCATGAAATCCAGCCGGGAGGGGAGGATTCTCCATAGTGGACGAAAGAGCCCTCTGCCCAAGCGAAGTGACGGGGAACCGGACTTGTGGGTCGCCCCGGACTGCCCTTTGGGTGAGGATCCGATCGCAGAACGGAGCGTGCTGTGTCAGCGAGTTCAGCAGGAGCGTCAGCGAGTTCGGCCAGATCATCGGCAAGTTCGGAAGCATCATTGAACGGATCCACGAGTTCCGCAAGAGCGTCAGGGGCTTCGGATCGTCTGTCCACCGACAATGCATCGTCCACGCTACCCAGGCGCCAGCTGGGCAGATATCTGCGTGACTGGCGCACCCAGGCGGGCCTGACCATAGCCGAGGCATCCAAGCTCATGGAATGGGGCGCAAGTACCCTGCAGCGCTTGGAAAAAGGCCAGGCCGACCGCATCCGCACCATCGACATCCAAGAGCTCTGCCGCATCTACGGCATTCCCGACGAACTCGCCGACGGCCTCAAGGGCCTCGCTCAGCAAGCGGCCGTCAAAAGCTGGTGGCACGCCTACGGCGATCTGATCCCCGAAAATTTCGACGTCTATGTCGGTTTGGAGGCCTCCGCCCAGCAATTGACCTCCTACCAATCCGAACTGGTCCTCGGCCTGCTGCAGACCGCCGACTACGCTTGGGCACTCAATCGACTCGGCTACCCGAACGATTCCGACGCGGAGCTGGATCGGCGCGTGCAGTTACGGTTGCAACGCCAGGCATTGATCACCAGGAAAGCCTCACCTGCCATCGTTGATGTGGTGCTACACGAGTCGGTGTTGCACCGCGTGGTCGGTGGCGCGAAAGTGATGGCGGCGCAGCTACGTCATCTTGCCGATTTCAGTACCCGCGAAAACGTTTCACTGCGTATCCTGCCGTTCGCGGCCGGTGTACCACTCGGAGTTTGCACCGGCCCGTTCACGGTTCTGGAGTTCGGAACCGATAGTAAGGGCCAGCCGATCGAACCGCCGGTGGTTTACGCAGAAGGTTTCACCGGGGATCTCTACCTCGAAAGATGTGCTGATGTACGGCGGTACGATCGGGCTCACGAGTGCCTCCAGCGCTGCGCGCTGGATATTCAACCCAGTAGACACCTGTTGCGACAGGTAGCGAAGGAGTATGTGGCATGAGTACGGATCTGGTTGGTGCGCAGTGGTTCAAGAGCACGCGCAGCGGCGCGGGCAAGGACTGCGTGGAAGTGGCATTCCTCGACAGCGGCCGGATCGGGGTCCGCGACAGCAAGAATCCCGGTGGACCCGCGCTGTTGTTCACCCAGGGCGAGTGGGACAGTTTTACCGCACGCGTGGTGAGTGGCGAATTCTGAAGGAGTCCGAATCGTGAGTATCGATCGTGGTTCGAAGGTTGATCTGACCGGCGCGGTCTGGCGCAAGGCAGGCAGTGGCGAAGGCAAGGACAGTGTGGAAGTCGCCCTGCTCGAGGACGGCCATGTCGGCCTACGCGACGGCAAGAATCCCGACGGCGACGTACTGATCTTCACCCCGGGCGAATGGGCCGCATTCACCGCGGGTGTGCACGACGGCGAGTTCGACCGGCCGTAATCTTTGGCAGCGCCTGTGGCGCTGCGTGTTCGCGGCCCCCTTGGTCTCGCTTCCGAGCCGTCGAGACTCGCGCCTGCGGCGCATGCGCTTCGACGACTCGGAAGCGAGACGGGCCGCGAACTCTAGTGCTCGATCTCGCTGCGCTCGGAAATCATCATCGTGCCGAGTGGGCGCGTGGGTGGAGATCTTGCGGCTTTGGTGGGTGCGCCTTTGATCGTTCGGGACAAGATGGGGCGCGAACTCTGGTGCTGGGTCTGGCTGCGTTCGGAGGCTGTCATCGTGCCGAGAGGGTGGCCGCTTATTGCCTGACGCAGGATGTGTGACCTGAGGGGCGGGCGGTGTTGATCACGAAACGGCGGAGGTTCGGCAACAAATTTGTGTTTGCCCGGGCTAAATACCGGGTAGACAAGAATTTGTGGACCGTGGGCTCAAGAATTCCCACCCCCGGTACAAGAAATTGCGGCCGGGCGATTGGGTGGAATGGCTGATCGTTGCGCTGCTGTTCGCGGTGTCAGCGGTGGGGGTGTTCGTCCTCACCAGCTCGTTCTTGTCGGCGCTGTTCGTCGGCGTGCTGGTGTGGGTCGTCGCTGTCGGAGTAGTGGCAATGTTGTAAAGGGTGCGCCGACCGGCCGGGTGTCGACCCGGCCGGTGGCTACCTCGCACTCAGCGTCGGAAGAGCTTGTTACCCAACCAGACCAGTGGGTCGTACTTCTGGTCTGCCACGCGCTCCTTCATCGGGATCAGCGCATTGTCGGTGATCTTGATGTGTTCCGGGCAGACTTCGGTGCAGCACTTGGTGATATTGCAGAGGCCTAGGCCCTGTTCGTCCTGCGCGAGGTCACGGCGATCGGCGACATCGAGCGGATGCATCTCCAGTTCGGCGATCCGCATCAGGAAGCGCGGCCCCGCGAAGGCGGTCTTGTTCTCCTCGTGATCGCGCACCACGTGACAGGTGTCCTGGCACAGGAAGCATTCGATGCACTTGCGGAACTCCTGCGAGCGCTCGACATCGACCTGCTTCATCCGGTAGTCACCGGGCTTCAGATCGTCGGGCGGTGTGAACGACGGTATCTCCCTGGCCTTCTGGTAGTTGAAGGACACGTCGGTCACCAGGTCCCTGACCACCGGGAAGGTGCGCATCGGGGTGACGGTGATGAGATCCTCCGGCTGGAACGTCGACATCCGCGTCATGCACAGCAGCCGCGGTCGCCCGTTGACCTCGGCCGAGCACGAACCGCACTTGCCCGCCTTGCAGTTCCAGCGCACCGCGAGATCGGGCGCCTGGGTGGCCTGCAGCCGGTGGATGATGTCGAGCACCACCTCGCCCTCGTTCACCTGCACGGTGAAATCCTGCAGCTCACCGCCGTCGTTGTCGCCGCGCCAAACGCGGAAATTGGCGTCGTAGCCCATTGCTACGCCTCCTTTTTCGCAGCAGTGGTCGAACCGGCCGGATGAGCGGCGAGATCGTCCGAGTTGTAATACTTTTCGAGCTCGGCCAGGTCGAAGAGCGCGAGCAGATCCGTGCGCATCGGCACCTGCTCCTCCGGCGTGACGCGCACCGGCGGGACGGCCTCGCCCGCTTCGGCGAGGTCGATCGAACAGACCAGCAGTTTGTTGCGCCAGTCGGCGTCCATCGCGGGGTGATCGTCGCGTGTGTGCCCACCGCGACTTTCGGTGCGCAGCAACGCCGCCTGCGCGACGCATTCGCTGACCAGCAGCATGTTGCGCAGGTCGAGCGCGAGATGCCAGCCGGGATTGAACTGCCGGTGCCCTTCCACGACCACGCCCGCGAAGCGCTTGCGCAGCTCGGCGAGCCGCTCGATGGCCTGCTCCAGCTCGTGTTCCTTGCGGATGATGCCGACCAGGTCGTTCATCGCCTGCTGCAGATCGGTGTGCAGTGTGTAGGGGTTCTCTCCGGTGCCGGAGGACGGCGGATCGAACGGGGCCACGGCCGCTTTCGCCGCCGATGCCAGGTCGGTGTCCGCGACGACCGGCCGTTCGGTCAGTTGCTCGACGTAGGTCGATGCGCCCATGCCCGCGCGCCTGCCGAAGACGAGCAGATCCGACAGGGAGTTGCCACCGAGCCGGTTCGAGCCGTGCATGCCGCCCGAACACTCGCCCGCCGCGAACAGCCCGGGCACGGTCGCCGCGCCGGTGTCCGGGTCGACCTCGATGCCGCCCATGACGTAGTGACAGGTCGGGCCGACTTCCATCGGCTCCTTCGTAATATCCACGTCGGCAAGTTCTTTGAACTGGTGATGCATCGAGGGCAGCCGTCGCCGGATCTCGTCGGCGGGCAGCCGGGAGGCGATATCCAGGTACACGCCACCGTGTTCGGTGCCGCGCCCCGCCTTCACCTCCGAGTTGATGGCGCGGGCCACTTCGTCACGGGGCAGCAGATCCGGGGTGCGGCGCGCGGAATCGTTGTCGCGCAGCCACTGATCGGCCTCCTCCTCGGTTTCGGCGTACTGCCCCTTGAAGACCGGCGGGATGTAGTCGAACATGAACCGCTCGCCCTCGGAGTTCTTCAGCACTCCACCGTCGCCGCGCACACCCTCGGTGACCAGGATGCCCTTCACGCTCGGCGGCCAGACCATGCCGGTCGGGTGGAACTGCAGGAATTCCATATTGATCAGCGTCGCGCCTGCTCGAAGCGCGAGCGCATGCCCGTCCCCGGTGTACTCCCAGGAATTGGAGGTCACCTTGTAGGACTTGCCGATGCCGCCGGTGGCGAGCACCACGGCGGGCGTTTCGAACAGCACGAACCGGCCCGATTCGCGCCAGTAGCCGAACGCGCCCGCGATCCGATCGCCGTCCTTGAGCAGCTCGGTGATGGTGCATTCGTGAAAGACCTTGATGCGCGACTCGTAGTCGCCGCTTTCCGCGAAATCCTCCTGCTGCAGCGAGACGATCTTCTGCTGCATGGTGCGGATGATCTCGAGCCCGGTGCGGTCACCGACGTGCGCGAGCCTCGGGTAGGTGTGGCCGCCGAAGTTGCGCTGGCTGATTCGGCCGTCGGCAGTGCGGTCGAACAGGGCCCCGTAGGTTTCCAGCTCCCACACCCGGTCGGGTGCTTCCTGGGCGTGCAGTTCGGCCATGCGCCAGTTGTTGAGGAACTTGCCACCGCGCATGGTGTCCTTGAAATGGGTTTGCCAGTTGTCCTTTTCGTTGGCATTGCCCATCGAGGCGGCGCAGCCGCCCTCGGCCATCACGGTGTGTGCCTTGCCGAACAACGACTTGCACACCACCGCAACGGAAAGGCCGTGTTCCCTTGCTTCGATTACCGCGCGCAGTCCGGCGCCACCGGCACCGATAACGACGACGTCGTACTTGTGCCGTTCCACTTCTGGCATGGCCGCGAATACTCCTTCAGTTGATGAACCGCAGGTCCGAAATCGTCTCGCTGGCAACCAACATCACGTAGAAGTCGGTCAGCACCAGGGTGCCGAGAGTTGTCCAGGCCAGCGCCATATGGCGGGTGTTCAGCTTCGAGACCTGGGTCCAGAACCAGTACCGCACCGGATGCGCGGAAAAGTGCTTGAGTCGGCCGCCGGCAATGTGCCTGCACGAGTGGCACGAGAGCGTGTACGCCCACAGCAGGATCACGTTGACCAGCAGCACGATATTGCCGAGACCGAATCCGAAACCGCCGGTCTTGCCGTGGAATGCGGTGATCGCGTCGTAGGTGTTGATCAGCGAAACCACAATGGCCACATAGAAGAAGTAGCGGTGCGCATTCTGGATGATCAGCGGCAGCCTGGTCTCGCCGGTGTACTTGGCGTGCGGCTCGGCGACGGCGCAGGCCGGCGGGGAGAACCACACCGCGCGGTAGTAGGCCTTGCGGTAGTAGTAGCAGGTGAGCCGGAAGCCGAGCAGGAACGGCAGCACCACGAAGCCGAGCGGCAGGATCGCGGGCAACTCGCCGAAAGGCGTCCCGAAATGGCTGGAACCTACCGCGCACGAGGTGCTCAGGCACGGTGAATAGAACGGCGTCAGATAGTGGTAGTCCGGAACCCAATATGCTGTTCGCACATACGATCTGATCGTCGCGTAGAGGACGAAGGCGCCCAGGCCGAGGACAGTGACGAGCGGCGGCACCCACCATTGATCGGTGCGTAGCGTGCGCTCCGAGATTCGAGCCCGGGTCTTACTGAAGACGCCTGTGCCCGTTTCCGGGCCGGCGGTCGGTGCGGCACTCACAGGTGGATGCCTCGCTGATCTGCTGTGCGGGTGGTCATCGTTACCTCCGCAATCGAATGTGATGCTGAGCACCATACGACACCCCCGCTATTGCTCGAGCGTGGTCCCGGTAAGACAGACCCGCTGCGACGCCCGTGATTTGCGCCACATCGGCGGCCGTCGGGTAGCCGGCGCGCGGCAGTGAACGGACCGCAAACGCATCGAACTCGGCTTAAACAGAACGTGATTCGAGTGGGTGTGGAACAAAGAAGACTCGAGGTCGAATAATCGGCGGTTCGATCGTCACACGGCGGCAATAAAATTGTGGTGACCTTTTCTCTCGAGAATTACCCGCTGACGTGGGCTGATGCGTGTATCGCACCGGACGGGCAGGCCGAGGGAAGGAGTCATCAGCATGAGAAGGGCTGCGATTGTGGCGCCGGTCCGAACTCCGAGTGGAGTCGAGGGGGGAGCGCTATCGGGAATGCCGCCGGAATGGCTTGCCTCCACCGTCCTCTCGGCGGTCATCGATCGATCGGGTATCGACCCGATGCGCATCGAGGATGTCGCGATGGCCCGCGTCGATGGCGGTGCAACCAGCGCACCGGAGCTGAGCAGGCTCGCGGCCCGCGGTGCCGGGCTGCCCTTCGCCGTGCCGGGGTTTCTCACCGATCGCCGCTGTGGCAGCGGCCTGCAGGCGGTGATCACCGCGGCGATGATGGTGCAAACCGGTGCCGCCGACGTGGTGGTCGCGGGTGGTGTGGAGTGTGCTGCGGACGCGGTGACCGGCTACGGTGACCCGGTTCGAACCGGCGATCTCGCGAATGCCGAAGACCTGGCCCGCCATTACGGAATCAGCAGGGCCGATGCCGACGAGTTCGCCGCGGCGAGCCATCGCAAGGCCGCTCGCGCGTGGCGGCAGGGTCACTTCGCCGCCGAGGTGATCCCGGTCGGCGTGGTGCCGGAGGGGCACGACTGGTCCGATTCCCGCACCGACACCGCATCGCGGCATCAGATACTGCGGGATGAGGGCGTGCGTGAGGATGTCTCGGCGCGCACCCTCGCCGCGCTGCACCCGTTGATCTCCGAGGGCGTCGTCACCACCGGAAATATGAGCGCGCATCGACACGGTGCCGCCGCCTGCCTGGTGGTCGCCGAGGATCGGCTCGAGGAACTCGGGCTGTCCCCCATGGCCTATCTCGTGGGTTGGGCCGCGGCCGGATGTGATTCCGACACAGCGACTCTCGGTGCTGCCCCGGCTGTCGCCAAGGTGCTCGGCCGCACCGGCTTCACCCTCGACGATGTCGATCTGGTGGAGGTCAACGAGGGCTTTGCCGTGGAAGTGCTCGCGCTGGCCAAGGAGTGGGATTTCGACACCCGCGACCGCCTCAACGTCAATGGCTCGGCGATTGCTCTCGGCCACCCGGTCGGCGCCACCGGCCTGCGCATCATGACCACGATGCTGCACGAATTGGCTCGCACCGAGGGGCGCTACGGGCTCGAAGCAATCGCACTCGGTCACGACCACGGCATCGCGGCCCTGTTCGAATCAGCGGCGACGACCCCGGTCGCGACGGCACCACTCGGGGCCCGCTTTCACGGTTCTCGACCCCGTCGATTCGGCAGACATCGGGCCTGAGGCACGCAAGAACACCGCCCGATGCAGGTGCTCCAGGCGGTGACCGGCAGGTGCTACTTCGTGCGCGGGCGGGAGTGGAAGCCCAGGCCTTCGTCCTGCGCGCCCATCCAGGCTGCCTCGTCCGACTTGCTGTCCGGGACGTAGATGGTGTCCTGGGGTCGGCGGGTGACTTCCGGCGGCGGCGATTGCTCGAGCTCGTCGGCGTCGATGACGAGCCGGTCGAGGTCGTTCTCCAGTCGTCGCACGGTGTTTGCGTCGCCGTAGTGCGAGCGCAGTGCGCCGATAGATTGCCGGAGCTGGCCGACTGCGTAGCGGAGTTCCGCGATATCGCTGCGTGTCATCGTTACCTCCTGTGTTCCTTGGCGGACATACGAACTCGGTGCACAGCGGTGTTTCCATAGTCTGCCGCGGAACGTGCTGCACCAAGTTGTGTGACTCACCACACAACGTGATCTCCAACACAGTACGTGAGGAATCGTGTTTTGGCTCGTCGATATGCGATTCCGGCGGTTGGCTCGAATGTTGCCAGCGACGATGGGTGGCCCTCGCTCAGCTGACGGCCGCGTACTCCGGTCCCTGTCCGCGCAGGTCGGCGAAGACCCGTTCGACCAGCCCTGCAATGGACAGCGCCACTTCCTCCGCGCGCTCCAGGATCACGCTGTGGCCCGCGCCTTCCAGTCGGACCAGCTCGGATCCGGCCAGTTGCGATGCGAGCACCACCGAATGCGCGAACGGCACCACGATGTCCGCGGAACCGGCGAGCACGAGAGCCGGGATGGTGCCGAGCCGGTGCAGCGTCGCGGTCTCGTCGAACGTGATCAGCGAGGCGAGGAAGCTCGACATCGTCAGCAGCGGGGTCTCGTTCAGCATCGCCGTCGCGACCGCGACCATCCTGGGATTCACCTTCCTGGTGCCGAAGGTCGCCTCGCGCAGGATCGGCTCGAAGATCCGTCGGGTCAGCCGCTTGGATGCCTGCATGGCCCGAGGTGCGCGCAGCACCGCCACTTGCAGCGAGCTCACCGCGCGCCGATGCAGGAAGCGGCCGAGGCCCACCTCGGTGAGGCCGTTGGCGGCACCCGCGATCAGGCCGACGCCGACGACGCGGGTGCCGATCGCCGCGGGGAACAGGCGGGAGTAGGCGAGAGTGACCATGGCGCCCATGGAATGGCCGACCAGGATGACCGGGCCCGTCGGCACCACCGCCCGCAGCACGGCGTCGAGGTCGTGCGCGAGCTGGTCGATGGTGTAGCTGGACGGATCGGCCACGCCCGATTCGCCGTGGCCGCGATGGTCGTAGAAGACCATCCGGGTGCCTGGCCCCCACTGGCGCAAGAGCTGATCGCGCAGGAACGACCAGGATTCGGTGCGCAGGCAATGGCCGTGCACGAAAACCACGGACAGCGGAGCGTCGTCGGCGCCGAAGGTGCGAACCGCGATCGGGACGCCGTCGTCGGCCGACACCGTAATCCGGTGGCCGTCATGGTCGGCGGCGAAGCGGGCGATGATCGTGGACATGAGGGTTCTCCTGTGACTGCCGAGTCACCTCGAGCGGAGCGTCTTGCCTGGTTGTCGGTAGTCATTTCCTTGGTGTTAGCCGGCCATACCCACCGTTATGCACACGATGCCGAACCGACGCAGGTGATCAACATCGTCGCAGTCCCGGCCGATTTTGATCGGAGAATCTACGAAACAGTAGGTCAAACGCTAGATTTTGGTAGATACCTACGATCAACCACTTGGCCGCCGACTATCAGTGGATCGACCAGATTTCCTAGAGTCCACTAGATTTTGCTATCCACGGTCACCCACGCGCTCGTCTTCGGCGCCTGCGTGTATCCAGCGGCTTTCCTGCACCTCGGCAGACAGGCCGATCGGCCGCACCGAGCGTGGCGTCGGTGGCCAGGGCCACCGACGCGACGCCGCGAGCTGCGGCCGATCGGCGTCGACGACTACAGGCGGGTCCTGGTGGAGGGCAGGAACGGGCGCAGCAGGTTCGCCTCGGTCGACGGACCGACCTGCCATTCGGCGATCCACGGCCCGGTGCCCTCGCTCGGATCCAGCACGCCTTCCTCCAGCCAGCGGTAGCGACCGTCGAGGACGCCCCTGGTGAGGGTCCGATCTTCGTCGTCGGTGTTGTCCCACAGCGCGTCGAAGAGCGCGCGCACCCGCACCCGCGACTGCCGGCAGAACGTATCGGCGAGCTCCTCGGCGGCGGCCTCCTCGGCGCCCGCGGCCCGCTGTGCCTGAGCCCGCACACAGACCGCCGACATCGCGAACAGCTCGGCGCCGATGTCGACGATCCGGCCGAGGAAGTTCTGCCGGTACTCCAGGCCTGCCTGCCAGCGGCCCATCGCATACATCAACGATCTGGCCTGCTTGCGCGCATTGCGCTCGACGAACCGCAGGTGCCTGGCCAGCACACCGAACTCACCATAGGTTGCGGGCACGGTGCCTGCGCCGACCGCGAGCTGCGGGAACCACTTGGCGTAGAAGCCGGTCGCGCCGACAGCGGCCTTGGCCTTGGCCTTGAACTCGGCGTTGCGATCGACGAGCGCGCCTGCGGCGGCCATGTGTGCGTCGGCCATCTCCCTGGCGATCAGCAGCCGCATGATTTCGCTCGAGCCTTCGAAGATGCGGTTGATCCGCAGGTCGCGGACCAATTGCTCGGCGCCAACCGCACGTTCGCCGCGTGCCTGCAGCGAAGCCGCCGTCTCATAGCCGCGGCCGCCGCGGATCTGCACGAGCTCGTCGGCGATCCGACAGCTCATTTCACTGGCCCAAAGTTTGGCGAGCGCGGCCTCGATCCGAATGTCGTTGCGGCCCTCGTCGCACATCGTCGCGGAGAGGTCGAGTGCCGCTTCCAGCGCGTAGGTGGTGGCCGCAATGAAAGAGATCTTCTCGCCGACGGCCGCGTGTTCGCCGACCGGCCTGCCCCACTGGACCCGCTGCGTGCTCCACTCCCGCGCGATCTTCAGCGACCACTTCGATGCCGCGGTGCACAGCGCCGGAATGGCGAGGCGACCGGCGTTGAGCGTGGTGAGCGCGATCTTCAAGCCGTCGCCCTCGCGGCCGACGAGGTTGCGCTTGGGGACGCGGACGTTGTGCATCCTGGTGACGCCGTTCTCGATGCCGTGCAGGCCCATGAACGAATTGCGCCGCTCCACCGTGATTCCCGGCGAATCGGCCTCGACGATGAACGCCGAGATGCCACCGCGGTGCCCCTCGCTCTTGGGCACCCGCGCCATCACCACCAGCAGTTCGGCGACGACGCCATTGGTTGTCCACAGCTTGACGCCGTTGAGCTCGTAGGCCTCGCCGTCCTCGGTCGGTGTCGCGCTGCTCGCCATCCGAGCGGGGTCGGAGCCGACGTCGGGTTCGGTGAGCAGGAAGGCGCTGACCGCGCCCGCGGCGCAGCGGGGCAGGAACTCGGCCTTCTGTTCGGCGGTGCCCGCCAGCTTCAGCGGCTCGGGGACACCGATGGACTGATGCGCCGACAACAGCACGCCGAGCGCCGGATGCGCCGAGCCGACCAGCATCAGCGCCCGGTTGTAGCCGACCTGGGAAAGACCTTGGCCGCCGTACTCTTCCGAGATCTTCAGTCCGAAGCAGCCGAGCTCGGCAAGCCCCTTCACGTACTCGTCCGGGATCCGGGACTCCGCTTCGATCACGGCGCCGTCGATCGTTTCGCAGAACGGCCGCAGCCGGGCCAGGTAGGCCTCGGTGCGCGCGGTGTCTTCGGCGCTGGGTTGCGGGTAGGGGTGGATCAGATCGAGCCGGAACCGTCCGAGAAACATTTCCTTTGCGAACGACGGTTTGACCCAGCTGGTTTCGCGAGATTCCTCGACAAGTGCCCGGGCCTGTTCTTCGGTCGCGTCGACTTTCGCGGTGGTCGCCATGATGTCCTCCTCGGACGTGATCAGGATCACATTCGAGTGTAGAACTTTAGTTACTCGCCGGTAGGTCTGTCGGGAAAGAGATTTCTACAGATCTCTAATGATCTTGTTGGAGAGGCAAATGGGTAGCAATCAGACGCTGCGTAGATAGCGGCCGAAATGCGGCACCGTAAACCCGATGGTGCCGCGCTCGGCCGAATAGATCAGCCCTTTCTTGATCAGTCCATCGCGGGCAGGGGACAGTGAGGCAGGTTTGCGGCCGAGTTCGGTGGCGACAGCTGCGGTCGCCACCGGGCCGTCGTCCCCGGCCAGGTCTGCCATGGCGCGCATGTACTCGCGCTCGGCTGGTGTTGCGCGTTCGTAGCGAGATCCGAAGAAGCCGACGGCCAATTCTTCCTCGGCGGTCGGTGCGGCCACTTCGACATCCTCGATGCCGATCGGACTCTCCGGAGCTTGATCCCAAGCGGCCTTGCCGTACGCCTGTACGAAATATGGATAGCCGTCTGCCCTTTGGTACAGGGCATCCAGCGCTTCGTCGGTGAACTTCACCGCCTCACGTTCGGCCGGTGCCATGAGCGCCTGGTCGGCCGATTCGCGATCGAGCCGGTCGATGCGGTGATAGCTGAACAGTCGCTCCGAGTAGCTTTTCGACGCCGACAGTACTGCGGGCAGATGGGGGAGGCCGGCGCCGACGACGATGAGTGGCGCTGCGTCCTGGCTCAATTCGTGGCACGCGCCGCAGATGGCGGAGATGTCCGCGGCGCCGAGGTCCTGCATCTCATCGATGAAGATCGCAATGCCGACGCCGATATCGCCGGCCAGCGCCGCCGCCTCTTTGAGCAGTTCGATGAGGTCGATTTCGATGTCGCCGGAGTCGGCGCGACCGGTCACCGCGGGCACGTCGATGCCTGGCTGCCAGCGCTCCCGCATGCCCTTGTCCGCGGTGGAGCGGAGCGCGAAAGCCTTGAGGATGCCGAGGAAGTCGTCGACTCGCTCCGGATTCTGGTGCGCCATAGCGACCGCACGGACCGCCATGTGCAGCGCCGAGGACAGCGGGCGCCGCAGTTCCTGATCCGGACGCGCCTCGATCTTGCCGGTGCCCCACCCGCGCGAGACGGCGGCGGAGCGAAGCTGATTGAGCAGTACCGTTTTTCCGACGCCGCGCAGTCCGGTGAGCATCACGCTGCGCTCCGGCCTGCTGCGTGCGATGCGTTCCAGCACGATGTCGAAGGCGGTGAGTTGTTTGTCGCGTCCGGCCAGTTCGGGTGGGCGTTGTCCGGCTCCTGGGGCATACGGATTCCGCACGGGGTCCATGCACACACACCGTAGCGCGTCATCTCCGATAAATCTGCGGATGTCTACGGCGCGTCCTAGATATTGCTAGCGGCGCGAATTGCCTTGTTGTCATTGCACTATTGCTATCGCCACGGAAATCTCTACGCTGGTGGCCGTTCGCTGAACGGTCCAGCGCAGGAATGGAGGGGCATGTCCGAGGAATCCACTCCCACCACCACCGCCGAGGTGGTCGAGTCCTGGAACGTGCCTGCCGGAGCGACGGTCGCCGGACGCATCCGCTCCAACATCCTGGTCGCGATCGAGCGCGGGTACGACGATCCGCAGCTCGTCGCTGATCTTGCGGTCGGACCGCTGGTCATGGCGCTCGGTCAGCTCGAGGTCGACCTCGCCGAGGCGCGGCGTCGCATCGATCGGCTCGAGCGAGCGCTGTCCGAACGTTCCGGCGACGATCCTGGGCAGTCGTCCGAATTTTGATCGCGCACTACCGGATCCGGGTGTGACTGTCGATTGGATAACGGGACCGATTCCGCCGATATCGTGTCGTGATCATCCGGGCGTGTTGCTCTTCCGGCCGTTCGTGCAGGCAATTTGCCGAGACCACAGAACCTGTTTTGCTGTGCGCTGGACAACACCGCGCCCGCATCGTAATCTCTTCGTGACTTCATGGAGTCTGTCGCTTCGTAAGAGAAACGGCGCCAGGGAGTCACCGCCTAATCGACTGTCGGGGCCACCAGCTCTCGGCTGTCGTGCCGGGGACCCACAGGTTTCGTCTGGGGTGAATCCTCACAAGCCATTTCGGTTGGTGAGGTAGGACCGATCTCCCGGTCCGAGCCCGTCAGCTAACCCGGTCGGCGGGAGAGCAGCAAGATCGGAGACTCAGCTCGGTGGGTAAACACAGTTTGCAGCGGGATTCGCGGCTACCGAATTCCGTCAAGGGTGCCCTCGTCATGGGCGCGGTGGCCGCATCGACAGGTGCGATGCCCGCGATCCCCGCGATGGCCGCCACCATCAATATCCCCGGTATCGGCGACTTCGACGTCCCGCCGGAGTTCGAGCAGCCGGTTCAGCAGCTCAATCAGCAGATCCAGCAGGCCCTGACCGCGATGCCGGTGGCACCGCAGGCCCCGATGGCCGCCCCGCAGCTGCAGCTGCCCAGCTTCGGTGCGCCCAACCTGCAGGGGATGTTCCAATCCACCCCTGCGAACATCGCACTCGACGCGGCCAAGACCAAGGTCGGCGCCCAGTACTCCTGGGGTGCCGCTGGTCCCTACAGCTTCGACTGCTCGGGTCTGGTCCAGTGGGCCTACCGGCAGGCCGGAGTCGAGTTGCCCCGCACCAGCTTCGAGCAGTCGCACGTCGGCGCGCCGGTGGCGTTCCACGAACTGCAGCCCGGTGACATCGTCGTGACCAACGGCGGCGGCCACGTCGGTATGTACGCAGGCGACGGCAAGCTGCTGAATGCGGTCCAGTCGGGCGACCCGGTCTCCTACACCCCGCTGCGCCCCGACATGGTTGTGACGGCGCGCCGTATCGTCTAACGGGTGGCACCAGCCGTACCCGGCAATCAGAACACCGCGACACAGGCGCGAGTCGACTCGTGGACGTGGGCGGTGCGTCTGTTCAAAACAAGGTCCGCGGCGGCTGAGGCTTGTCGCGGAGGGCACGTCCGCGTCAATGGCGCCGCGGCCAAACCTGCCCAACCGGTACGCCCCGGCGACGAGGTGCGAATCCGCGCCGGTGGCATCGAGCGCATCGTGATCGTGGAGCGAATCGTCACCAAACGTGTCGGACCTCCGATTGCTGCGCAATGCCTGATCGACCACAGCCCGCCGCCGCCCTCGCGCGAGATTCTCGCGACGATGCCGCGCCGCGACCGGGGCTCGGGTCGGCCGACCAAACGTGAACGCCGGGAGACCGATCGGCTGCTCGGCCGCGAAGACAGTTGACCCCGCCGGGCTAGCCGCCGGCTCTTCCCGATCGGCTGCTCGGCCGCGAGACAGCTCACCCCGCCCCGTTAGTCATCGGCTCTTGTGGCGCCCGCTGTCCAGCTTGGCGCCAATGCGGCCCCGGCGATCGTGCACAGTGTCCCGAGCATCACGGCCGAAGATTCTCCCGGCACCAGAACATGCAGTTGGGTGCCCACGGTTACCGCGGCGACCGGCACGCCGATCTGTGCGGCGGCAAGCGCGCCGAAGGCCAGCGGCTGTCCGACGGCTCGGGTCGCCAGATGCACAAGGATCGCCCCGACGCCGAGGAACAGGCCGAGCCCGATCAGCTTCGGATGCTCGCCGAATTCGCGCAGATTGAGCCGGGCGCCGAGCCAGACGAAGAACAGCGGACCGAGAAAGCCGTCATTGATGGCGAAGAGCTGACGGGCGACCCGGCGTGGCTCCCCGATCCCGGCGACCGCAAGCCCGGCGGCGAAGCCCGCCAACATGATCGATACGTGCGTCTGGGTTGCCAGCGCGCACAGTGCGAACAACACGGCGAGACTCACCCGCAGCTCTAGGGCGAAGGCGCGGTCCTCGGACAGGCGGTGCACGCGGCGGCGCGCACCGGAGAGCTCGAGCTGCCGCAAAACCAGGAACAAGATGGCGGCGGCCACTGCCACCGCGATGGCGCCGAGTGCCGCGCGCCCCGCCTCGGCGGGGTCGATGACAAGCGGCAACGCAATCACGCATGCGGTATCGGCAATGGCGACCTGGGCTGTCAATGCCAGTACCGGCTTTCCCCGTAAGCCGAGCGAGTCGATGATCGGCAGCACCAGCGCCGCCGACGAAGAAGCCATGAGTACCGCATAGATCCCGCCGTGCCCGGTGCCGAACCACTCGGCCAGCCCGAAACCTGCTGCCGCGGCGAGCAATCCGACCATACCGGCACGAATTGCGCCCACCCCGAGCGCCGATCGGACGGCCGGATCCCGCACCGGGACATGGGTTCCCGCAACGAACATCACCACCGCGAAACCCATATTCGCCAGGAAGGTGAAAATCGGATCCGAAGTGTGCAGGAACCCGAAACCCGTGCTGCCGAAGAGGATTCCGGCGATCAACTCGCCCAGGATCACCGGAATGCGCCACGACCGACGCACGGCGAGGATCGGTCCGCACAGGCCGAGCGCCACGACAAGTGCCAGGGTGGAGAACGTCACGGCAGGGCGGCGATTTTCGCGGGTATCGCGATGTTTTCGTCGGCCCAGTGGACAGCGCACACCCGGTGGTAGCCGTCCGCGATCACCATCGGCACACCGGCTCGGAAGTCGCCGCGCACCAGCAGGATCGGCGAGAGCGCCGTGCCGTTGTTGATCTTGATGAGATCTCGTCGGACATACGGATTCTCGGCACCGACCAGTTCCAGCCGGGCGGCCCGCAGGATGTCCTTGGCTTTCTTGTGCACGATCGGGGCGTCACGCAGGCATGCGATGACGGCGTCGACGATCCCTGCTTCGGCCAGCAACTCCAGGTAATCCGCAGCGGCGGGATAGTCGTGTTCGTCGGGGTGGTCTTTCCAGATCACGGAGATGATTTCGGTCGTCATGGCCTCATCATCGCGGTCGCGGCTCCCGATAACGGGGAAGCGTGCGCCTTTCCGTGTCGCTGCGCGCCGCTGTACCTACTGCCGTGGCGGCTCGGCGCCGACAGCGGTCAGCTGCGGCAGCCTGCCCGACCCGTACAGTGCCCGGCATTCGCCGCGGCGCAGCTTGCCGCTGGAGGTCTTCGGAATGCGGCCGGGCTCGACCAGCACGACCGCGCCGGGCGGCACCTCGTGCACAGTGGCGATGGCTATCCGGATCCGGTGGGCGAGCGCGGCCAGTTCGTCGGCCGCCGTGGTCTCCGCTGTCACCAGCTCGGCGACCACCACCACTTCTTCGCGGCGGCCGTCGTCGTGGCCGAACGCGGTCACATGACCGGGACGCACCTCGGGCGCGCACGCCGCCACCGTTGTTTCGATATCGGCCGGGAAGTGATTGCGGCCATCTATGACGATGAGGTCCCCGAGCCTGCCCGCGATGTAGAGCTGTCCCTCATGCCAGAAGCCGAGATCACCGGTTCGTAACCAGGATTCGGCACTGCCGGGCAATCCGGCGCCGAAGCGCTGTGCAGTGGCGTCGGGGTTGCCGTAGTAGCCCGCGCAGACATTCGGACCAGCGACCCAGATTTCACCGACGGTGCCGTCCGCAACCTCGATTCGCTCGACCGCATGCACCACCGCGACCTGTTGGCCCGCCGCGCTGCCGCAGCCGACGAGGGGCACGCCATCGGCGGTGACGACCGCCAGTCCCTGTGCCAAGGCCGTGCGATCGAATCGGAGCGCGACGGGGTCATCCTCGGACCGGCAGATTGTTACCGGAAGCGTCGCCTCGGCCAAGCCGTATCCGGGGGTGTGCGCGTGGTTGCGGAAGCCGTGTGCGGCATAGGTCTCGGTGAAGTCCGCGAGTACATCGGCGCGGATCGGTTCGGCGCCGTTGAGCACTGCGTCCAGCCGGGATAGGTCGAGTCCGGACCGCTCTTGCGGTGTGGTCGACGAGACGGCGAGGGCGAGGCCGAAATTGGGGCCGCCGGTGGTTCCCGCTCCGTAGTCGCTGCAGGCGCGCAACCATCGGATGGGTCGCTTCACGAATTCCGCGGGTGCCATGGTCACCCCGTGCACCCCCGAGTACAGCGGCAGCGAGAGAGCGAGGACCAGGCCCATATCGTGGAAGAACGGCAGCCAGGTCACGATGGGTTTGTGCCGCACCGCAGGCACGGCGGACCACACCTGATCCAGTGCTGCCGCGAAATTGGCGTGCGTAACCTCCACCCCGGCAGGGGCTCGGGTGGAGCCGGATGTGTATTGCAGGTAGGCGAGGTCGGCGCGAAGCGTGTCGATCGTTGGATCTGTCACGGCCGCGGCGGCGACATCCGCCGGCAGGGTGAGCACGTTGCCCAGGGCTGGGCCGAAGAGCGCGGCGGTCATCCGGTCCGTCGCCGAGACCAGGCTCAGTGCCGGTCGGGCATCGGCCAGCACGCCCTCGATTCGAGCATGATTGCGGGTGCCCGTGGCCGGAAAAAGCGGGACGGCAACACGATTGCTGTAGAGGCAGGCCAGGAACGCGACGACATAGTCGATGCCGTGGTCGCACAGGATTGCAACTCGGTCGCCGGCATCGGTCGAAGCCCTGAGCTGTTGAGCGAGCATCCCCGCCGCGCTGTGCAATTGGGCGTAGCTCATGGTGACGGGTAGGCATTCCGAACCGCGGTAGCGCAATTCGGTATAGGCATCGGCACCAGGTTTGGTAGCCGCCCATTCGGCCACCCGGGCTGCCAGGACATTGTGCGGGGGAGCAGTTTTCGATGGCATCACTGGACCTTGCGGGGATTCGCCGCGGCCACCCGCTCGGCAAGGGCCGCGGCGAGCGCGGTGATGGTCGGGTGCTCGAAGAGTTCGGCGGTCGAGATTCGGACATCGAGCCGGGCTTCGAGTCGGCGTCGCATCTCGATGCCGAGCAAGGAGCTGAGGCCGAGTTCATTGAAGTCAGTGGTGGGATCGAGGTGTTCGGCGGGCAGGTCGAGGGTGGCGCTCAGCACGGCGCGGATGGTTGCGGTCAGTGGTTCGGAAGGGTCCTGCGGCGGGGTCGGGCTGGTGGCGGCATCGATTTTCGATCGGTCGGGGAGTGCCGGCGTTGTTGCGGAGTCGTCGGCTGCGGTGAGTAAGTCCCTGAGGCGAAGGGCGACCGGCGAGGTGTCGGACGTCGGTGCGTAGTCCAGTGCGAGGAGGTAGGCGTCGTCGTAGTGCAACGCCTGTGCCAGCAGCTGCGCACCTCGCGCCGCGGTGAATGCGGAGATACCCGCGCGCCCCATATGCGCCGCCCCGCCGGCGACTTCGGCAAGCCCCGATGCCCAGACGCCCCAGCCGACGCTCACTATTCGACGATCCTGATAGGCGAGAGCGAGTGCGTCCATGGCCGCGTTGGCAGCAGCATAGGCGGCCTGGCCGGGTGCACCGAGTGCGCCGGTGGCAGAAGAGCACAGCAGGACGAAATCGGTGGCGTCGGCGGCAGTGAGTTCGATCAGATTGCTTGCGGCACGGTGCTTCGGCGCGAACATGCGTGCGAGCTGCCGACCGCTGACAGCCTCGAATACCGCGTCCTCCAGGGTGCCCGCCGCGTGCACGATACCGCGGATGGTGGAACCGCATTCACGAATATCGTTGAGCGCGTTGCGCAGATCGTTTCGATCGGCGGCGTCGCACCGAACGACGACGATTCGGTCCTCCAGACCCTCCAACAGCGCGGGCACCGGCCGGGGTGCACGGGTCAGCACCACCACATCGTGCGCCCCCGCATCGAGCAGCCAGCGCACCGCGACAGCGCCGAGCGCACCGAGCCCGCCGGTGACCACGTAAGTCCCGTTGGTGTCGATGGGCGCCGGCGATGCGGATCGGCGGCGCGCGGCGATGAACCGGCGGATGGCCGTGACGCCGTGCGTGATTCGCAGCTCCTCAGGTATCCGACCGGTCCGCGTGGTGGATGTCTCGACAATGATGCTGCGCAGCAGCGCGGTGCTCTCCGCGGCCGAATCACTCCACACCAGTCGGACATCGTGACCCGACTCGAGCTGCAGGGAGCGCACCAAACCGGCGATCGCCATCGGTACCGAGCTATCGGTGCCGCGGCCCGGCTCGGGCGGTGCCGTCGTCCCGGCGGGCAGGCCGTGGTCGGGGAGCACGATCGTCAATGAGGCAGTGGCGTCGTCGGACTGGACGCGTTGGATCACATCGAGAATCCGTCCCACCGCGGGGACCGCGCTGGTGAATTCGCGCTGCCGCGTTGCCTCGAGTCCGGACGGCCACACCAGCACGACCGCGGTGCGCGAGGGTGTGGTCCGGCTTGCGAGCACGGCGGAAACGATCGGGCCGGCGGCGTCGGGCTCGCGGGCGACCCTTTCAGTGGGCAGCGTCCGGTCGAGTTCCCTGGTCAGCCGCATGGCCAACTCCGATTCGCCGATCACGAGAGCTCGTTGCGTGGTCCCGGATCCGCGAGCGGGACTGCTCGTCGACATGTCGTCCGGCAACTCGAGCTGTATCGGCCGCCATATCTGGCGGCGGAAGGGTCCGGTGGCCGAACCGGACTGGATCGGTGGCGGATACGCGCCGAGCGCCGCGAACCGGACCATGACACCGGACATGGCCAGCACCGGGACGCCGTGCTGGTCGGTGCCGACGATGTCGCCGGTCAGGCCCGTGTCCGTGCGTTCACGTACGAAGGCATGCGCCTCGAGCACCACGCGGTCCGATTCTGTGGACAGCCACGCCGATTCGATGCCGACCGGCAGTGGGACCGCATCGGAGGGCAGGGCGTCGGAGCTTGCCGCGGCGAGCAGCTGCAGGCAGCCATCGAGTGTCGCGGCGCGTTGCAGCGGTGCGGCATCGAAGGCGCCCAACGCACAATCGTGGCCTGCCTCGATACCGCGCAGCGGGCGGAAACCGGGTCCGTATGTCAGCTGCCGGCCGTGCAGCGCCTCGTAGAAACCATCGGGATCAATCCTGCGCATGCGGCGACGGGCCGCTCGATTTGCATCGACCACCCGCATCCATGCGACGATATCGGCGGGTGTGGGGTCACCGGCGAGCCGAGCCGATGCCAGCGTCCCGGCACCCGTGACCTCCGCCCGCACGCTGGCGTCCTCGTCGTCGCGCCGATAAGAAACCGCAGGCAGCGCGGTCAGATCGGTTCGCTCGTGCACCACGAAGTCGGCAACAGCCGTGGCTGCCGCTCCGCGCGCCAGGTGCAGCAATCGGCGCAGCCAGAACACGGCAGGCACGGTCGGCACGCCTTGCACCACGTGGTCGGCGAGATCGTCTGCTGGAAAGGCCGATTCGGCGATAGTTGCCTCGGCCGATCCGCCCTCGCGACTCGTGCGGAGAGTCGGCTCGAGGGGTGGATTGTCGCCACCCTCGCCGAGGAGAGGGCTCGGGGCAACGGCGGCGGCATCGAGCGCACCGATCAATGGGAATCGGTGTTTTATCCAATGCCGGGGTGGCGGCGCAGCGGTGAACGGCCCGTGCGCGGACCAGTCGACGGATCGTCCCTCGGTGTAGAGCCGCCCGAGGCAGGCGAGAAAGGCCGCGGCCTCGTCGTCGCGGCTTGCTACGGGGTGGGTCGAATCCTGGAAGTCGGCATGCTCGCGAACGGCCGGCGTCAGCACAGGATGGGGTGCGATCTCCAGCACGGTGGTGAGTCCGTCGGCAGCGGCGTGCTCGAGGGCCGCGGTGAGTTCGACAGTGCCCGAAGCGTTGTCGGCCCAATAGTTGGCGTCCATCTCGGCTGTGCTGATGGTTTTGCCCTGGTGCGCCGTGGAATAGACCAGTGTGTGGGGTACCAGCGGTTCGAGATGGTCGAGTGCGTCGACGAATTCGGGCAGCACCGCCGCGACCTGCGGGCTGTGCGCGGCGAAGTCCACGGCTATCCGCTGCGCGAACAGCTTGCGCCGCTTGGCCCGGCGCACCACCGTATCCACATATCGGGGTGCGCCGGAGACGACAACCGAACGCGGTCCGTTGATCGCCGCGATTCCCACCATCGCACGCAGTGGTTCCACCAGGTTCGCCACCTCGTCCGGCGCTGCCTCCACCACGGCCATCGCACCGTGACCATCCAGCCGCGCCAGAATGCTGCTGCGCCGCACGATGACGCGGGCGGCGTCCGGCAGCGACAGTGCTCCACTCACGGCCGCTCCCGCTACCTCACCAAGGCTGTGGCCGGCGACCGCATGGGGCGTGACACCCCACGATGCCAACAATTTCGCCATCCCCAGCTGGAAGGCGAACATCGCAGGCTGCACGAGTTCGGTGGCCGCACTGCCGTTGTTCGCAACCGAGGATGCGAGGGCAAACCCTTTGCGCGGAGTCCAGATTCGCGGACCACCCGCCTCGGTGATCGCGTCGGCAGCCTCGGTGACGGCTGCGGCGAACACCGGATAGCGGGCCGCGAGCGCCCGCCCCATCTTCGAGTGCTGGCTCCCCTGGCCGGAGAACAGGAACAGGACGCCGCCGCGTTGTCGCACCGAACTCGGGCCGAGCACGCCGACGCCCGCGTCTGCGGCGGCCAGGGCCCGCAACCGTCCGACAGCCTCGCCGGCATCCTGGGCGACGACAGCGGCCCGAGTGCCCTCCGGAATCAATCGCACTGTGGCTGAACCGAATTGTCGCAATGTACTGGCGTCGGCCCCAGGCCCGTCGGCCCGCTCGAGCAGGTCGGCCCACCCGGTTGCCCGGGCCCGCAGGTCCGCGACATCGCGCCCGCCGACCGCGATCAGGACAGGTGGCTCGCCGCCGCGGTGCGGGCGTTCGGTGGCGATGCCGCGCAAGACCACATGGGCATTGGTGCCGCCGAATCCGAACGAGCTCACACCGGCTCGGCGTTCGGTCACCTCGGTGTTGCTCCAGTCGATGGGTTCGGTCGGGACGCGCAGTCCGTGCTCGGCGAGTTTCAGCAGCGGGTTCTCGGTGTGGAAGTGGATGGTCGGTGCGATCACGCCGTGCCGAATGGACAGCGCCGTTTTGATCAGGCCGGTGACGCCCGCCGCGGCCTCGAGGTGACCGATATTGGATTTGATCGAGCCGATCCAGGTCGCGCCGGAATGGTCGCCGCGCAGCACCGCTGCGATGGCGCCGACCTCGACCGCGTCACCCAATGGCGTACCGGTGCCGTGACATTCGAGATAGCCTGCCGTGCCCGGGTCGAGCCCGGCCTGCGCCCATGCGGTGCGCAGGGTTTCCTGCTGGGCGCGGCCGCTCGGCGCATACAGGCCATTGGAGCGGCCGTCCGAGCCGACCGCCGAGCCGACGATCTCCGCGTACACCCGGTTGCCGTCGCGCAGTGCGTCGGCGGTGCGCTGCAGGACGACCACGCCGCAGCCGTCGCCACGGGTGTAGCCGTCCGCTGCGGCGTCGAACGGTTTGCAGCGGCCGTCGGGTGCCAGGAATCCGCCCTCGGCCAGGTAGTCGGAAGTATGCGGCAGCAGCGCGAGATTGACACCGCCCACGATGGCGAACGGCACCGCGTCGTCGGCGAGCATGCGCAGCGCGAGGTCCACCGCGGCCAGCGAGGACGAGCATGCGCTGTCCACCACCAGGCTCGGTCCGTGCAGGTCGAGCACGTAGGACAGCCGGTTGGCGATGATGCTGAGCGCGGCGCCGGTCACCGCGTAGGGCGCATCGTTTCCGC
Organism: Nocardia sp. NBC_00403; assembly: GCF_036046055.1. NCBI lineage: Bacteria > Bacillati > Actinomycetota > Actinomycetes > Mycobacteriales > Nocardiaceae > Nocardia > Nocardia sp. NBC_00403. The sequence continues at coordinate 1,001,030 of NZ_CP107939.1, read as the reverse complement.
CGTGACCGAGCACCGCGATGCCGTGGTCGTAGGAGCAGGCGCCGAAGACGACGGCCGCACCGGAACCTCGGGTGCGGTAGCCGATTCCGGCATCGTCGATGGCCTCCACCGCGACCTCCAGCGCAAGCCGCTGCTGCGGATCCATCAGCGCGGTCTCCCGGCCGGAGATGGCGAACCAGTCGTTGTCGAAGGATTCGACATCGTCGAGATACCCGCCGCGGCGCCCACCGAGCCGTCCGGCCGGTGGTTCGCCGGTGGCGTCCCTGCCCTCCAACAGCAGCCGCCAGAAGTCGGCAACGCCCGCGGCACCTGGGACCCGGCAGCCGATACCGACGATTGATACCGGCGGATACGGCCGGTCGGATGTGGTGGTGGTTGTCATCGCATCGCGAGATACTCGACAAGCTGCTCGATATCCGGGTTGTCGTAGAGCGCGGTGAGTGAAACCTCGACGCCCATGGCATCTTCCAGGCGCGCCGTGAGCCGGGCGAGCTGGAGCGAGCCGAGTCCGAGTTCGCTGAACGGGGCGTTGGTGGACACCGCGGCGGCCTCGACACCGAGCAGATCCGCGATCGCGGCGACGGCCGCGGTGGTGAGTGCGGTTCGCCGACTGTACGGGTTCGGAAGACTGGACGCCATCGATCTCCCTCCCCTTCGACCGAAAGTTGCCGCACGGAAGTTGCCGCCCGCGGGCTGCTGACGGTGGCGGCCGGTACCCCAGAAATTATGCCGCAGAAATCGTTGTGGGCAAGGCCGGAAATTGCCTGGCCCCCCGCCGCTTTCACCGGCTGCCTCGATCGCCTACGGTGGCACGATGGCCGACAGCAGCGAGCGGACGCCCACCCTTCCCACTGTCTTGCGCTGTTGCGCTGCGGTAGCTGCGACGCCGGGGCGGTTGCTGCGCCCGCGGCGCCCCGATGCCGCGTTGCTTGCGAGCCTGAGTCCGCAACCGCTGCCGCCCGCGCAGGTCACCGTCGGACTCACGGTGCTGATGCAGGGCAGGATGTCGGCGCCGACGACCATCGTCGCCGAGGGCGTGCGGAGCATCGGTCAGCTGCCGATGACGATGTCGACCTACCTCATCGAGCACCCGAGCGCGCGCTTCCTGGTGGATCCGGCGCTGTGTTCCGGCGTGCACGATCGAGTGCTGCCCGAACTCCCGTTCCCGATCCCGCTGCTGGTTGCCCCGCACAAGCCCGTGCTCGGGCTCTCCGATGCCCTTGCCGCCCGCGATATCGCCGTCACCACGATCGACTTCGTGATCCCGACCCACCTGCACTGGGACCATGTGTCAGGTCTGCTCGAGCTGCCCGATTCCGTAGCGATCCGCCTGCCCGCCGCCGAGCACGCCTGGGCGCTCGGTGGTGAGCACGCCCCGACCGGTGTTGCCCGCGGTCCGCTGCGCGCCCGCACCTTCGACACCTTCGAGCTCGACGGGCCACCGGTCGCGACCTTCCCGCGCAGCAAAGACCTGTTCGGCGACGGCTCGGTGCTGCTCGTCGATCTGGCCGGGCACACGCCGGGCAGCATCGGCGTACTGCTCGCGGTCGACGACGGCAGCCGAGTGCTGCTGGCCGGTGACGCGGTGTGGAACAAGCTGCAGGTAGAGCTGATTCGGGAGAAGGCGCCGATGCCCGGTCAACTATTCGACGCCGACCGCGATGCCGCGTTCGCCACCATCCATCGGTTGCACGCGTTGCCCGACGGCATCGATATCGTCGCGGCCCACGACTACACCGCCGTCGCCGCGCTGGCCGCAAAATAGGTAGTGGACCAGTTCAGCGACCGAATCCCGTTTGCTGATTTTCCGCCGGCCCCTTAGGTTGGCGTACATGCTTTACGGTCGCGCTGGAGATATACAGCAGATCGGAAGATTGCTGGACGGGGCGCGCCACTCCCGTAGCGGCGCGCTGGCGATCATCGCGGAGGCGGGCGAGGGCAAGTCCGCGTTGCTGCACCATGCCGAGGAACTGTCCGGGGCTGGTTGGCGGGTGCTGCGCTGCACCGGCATCGAGAGCGAATCCGAACTGCCCTTCGCCGGCCTGCACCTCTTGCTCAACCCGACGCTGGATCGGATCGACGCGGTGCCGGGTCCGCAGCGCGACGCTCTGCGCGGCGCGCTCGGTTTGTGTCCGGCCGAGCAGGCCGACCGGTTCCTTGTCGGAGTCGCCACCTTGTCACTGCTGGCCGAGTTGTCCGCCGAGGGTCCGGTGCTGTGTTTGATCGACGATGCGCAGTGGCTGGATCGCCCCTCGGCCGACGCATTGCTGTTCGCGGCTCGACGGCTCGGCGCCGAAGGCATCGTGATGCTGTTCGCGGGCCGTACCGAATTCATCGCGCCCGGTTTGCCGGAATTGCGGCCTGTGCCGCTGGATGGCGAAGCCGCCGCTGCCCTGCTCGCGGACTTCTGGCCGGACCTGGAGCCTGCGGTGCGTCGGCGGGTGCTCGCCGAGGCATCGGGCAATCCCTTGGCGCTGCTCGAACTGCCGCGGATGGATCTCGATTCGCCGCAGCTGGGACCGTTGCCGCTGCCGTCGCGTCTGCAGAGCGGATATGCACAGTTCATCGCCGACCAGTCCGAGGCAGCCCGCATAGCCATGCTGGTGGTCGCCGCCGAGGAGACCGGTGACCTCGGTCTGGTGTTGCGGGTGCTCACCGAAATGGGGCTCACCGCAGACGCGCTCGCGGAGGCCGAACGTTCCGGCATGGTGTGCATCACGGGACCGTCCGTGTCGTTTCGGCACCCGCTCAAGCGCGCGGCCGCCTACCACAGCGCGTCTTTCACCCAGCGTCTCGCGGTGCATGCTGCCATTGCCACAGCGCTGGCCGACGATCCCGACCGCAGTGCTTGGCACCGTGCCGCGGCCGCGACGGGCCCGGACGAGACCGTCGCCGCGGCGTTGGAACTCGCCGCCGATCGGGCCCGCGACCGGACCGGTCACGCCTCGGCCGCCGCGGCACTCGAGCGCGCCGCATCGCTCACGCCGGACCCGGCCGTGCGGGCCCGGCGGCTGATGTCTGCGGTCGAAATCGCCGCAGAGGCCGGCCGGACCGACCGTGCTCTTCGTCTTGCCGAGCAGGCCGAGCGATTGGACCTCGACCCGAGCCAACGCGGCCGGATCGGCGGGGTGCGCGGATTGATCGAGTTCGAGCACGGCTCACTGCGTAAGGCGCACAACCTGTTCATGGAGGCTGCCGAGCACCTCGCCGAGGTCGATCCCGAGCGTGCCGCGTGGACCTTGATCGAAGCGGGGCGCGCGTCGTGGACCGCCGGTGACCTCACCGGGGTCGTCCGGGCGCGTGACCGGATGGCGGCGTTGCCACTCGGTGATCAGGGAGCGCTGCTGGTTTCGTCGGTGAACGGGCCACTCATGCTGCATTCCGGTGAGCGCGCGGCCGGGGTCGCGCAGATCCGCGCCAGTGTGGCCTTCAGCCGCGCCATTCCACTCGAAATGATCTCCATCCGGCTCGCCTACGCGCTGCAGGCAGCGCTGATCGGCGATATGCCCGACGCGCGGGACATGTTGGCGGAGTTGGCCGAGTTGCTGCGTGATCGCGGCATGATCGGCTGGTTGCCCGCCGTCGGCTGCACGCTGGCGACGACGGAGTTGATCCTCGGTCGCTTTCGCGAAGCCGAGCTCACCTCGACCCAGTACGGGCGGATCGCCGCCGATATCGGCCAGCCCAACCGGGTCTGCCATGCCGAGGGAAATCTGGCGATCATCGCGGCTGTCCGAGGTGACGAGCAGCGCTGCCGCGAACTCGCCGAACGCAATTTGCGCGAAGCGCCCGGCGACTACAACGCCATTGATGTCGCGCACTTCCAATGGGCGCTCGCATTGCTCGACCTCGGTCTCGGGCGCAACGAGCTCGCGCTCGATCGGCTGGAGGCGCAGTACCATTCGCCGAATCGGGCGCGGGGCCAGTGGATCGATCTGCTATCGGACCTGGTGGAAGCCGCCGCACGGCTGCGGAGTCCGCAGCGGGCCGTCGAGGCGTTGACCGATATCGAAGAGTGGTCCAGCGCTATCGAATCGCCATGGGCCGAGGCTTTGACGTTGCGCTGCAAGGCGCAACTCAACGGCGACGGCGAGCTGTTCGGGCAAGCATTGAAACTGCATGCCGCAGTGGAGCGTTGGTATGACTACGCGCGCACCGGCCTGCTCTACGGCGAATGGTTGCGCCGTGAACGGCGCGCGGGCGAGGCCCGTACCCACCTGCGCAAGGCGTTGGAGATCTTCGACCGTCTCGGCGCCGCGCCGTGGGCCGAACGTGCCCGCACCGAACTGCGTGCGGCGGGCGAGGGCGTGGTGCCTGAGCCGGAAACCGATCTGGCCGCGGTCCTCACCCCGCAGGAATTCCAGGTGGTCCGGCTGGCGGCCGCCGGTTCGACGAACAAAGAGATCGCCGCCCAACTGTTTCTGAGTCCGAAAACCGTTGGGCACCACCTGTATCGCGCCTTCCCTAAACTCGGCGTGGCCAGCCGCGTCGAGCTCGTCCGCCTCGAGCTCGACTGACTCCGACCGCGTCGATCTGTCGAGCCCCGAGTGAAGGCGTGGCCACTGTTGGTGCGCTTGGCTCGAATGAAGGCGACGCCGCCGCTGGCGCGCTTGGCTCGAGTGAAGGCGACGGGGTCGAGGAACATCGTTGAGAAATCCGCTGCGATGATTGATGGCATCCACACCACTACCAGGACGACGCAGAACACGGAAAAGCCTGCGCGAGAGGCAAATTCACAGGCTTTCGTGACGAATCGATCGAAGACGGACAGCTGCCTGGCGCGACTTGTCGATGTGCCGGGCAGAACGTCCATCCACGTGCTCCTTCGAACTCGGATACAGCCGATCGGTGCGGCGATACCCGGCGAATACCGAGGTAAACGGCCGGATTGTCCGACTGGGGGTCTTCTGGTTTCAGTGAACTACCGGGCAGCGAAACCGCTCCGGTCTCCATTCCCACCTCGGAAGTAGCTGATACCTTGCGTGGGGGCGCATCCAGACTGGAGTCTGGATCAGATCGATGCTTGGGGGAGACAGTCGCATGAACTCGGCCACACAGTGGTTCACCGGTCGGAACAGGCGCGGGATCTGGATCGTGGTGCTGGTCGTGGTGGTAGGCGTGGTGGTGGGCGTGGCGGCGATCGTGTGGACGGACCGGTCACCTCGGCAGTCGCAGCAAGCGACTCCGGTGTTGGGCGGCAGGTTTCGTATTTCGCCCCAGCTCGACTCCGCTCCCGCCCCGCGGTGGACGGTGCGCGCCTCGGATCTGTCCGATGAGCCCGGTGCGGTCCTGCTGTCGGCCCCGCACAGTTTGGGCCGCTACTACGGATACGGCGGGCTGATGGACGCCGGGACGCTGATCGTGGCGGCCACCGCGGTGCCGGGTAGCGCAACCGGCGAGGCTGGATTGCCGGTCGGTCCGGTGCGAATGCACGGTATCGACCCGGACACCGGAAAGCCGCGCTGGACAACCGATGTCGGTGAAGTCGACGGCTGTGGTGAAATCGTCCTCGAGGGGCTGCTCACCTGTCGCGGCACACATCGAGTGCTGATCGTCGACAGTGCGACCGGCAGGGTACTCACGGACCACACAACGGATTTCGAGGTCATGGACATCGCGGTCCGCGACGGCGTTGTCTCCGTTGCCGGGCGCACCGCGGACTGGCAGACCGCTGTCATTACGCGAGGGACCGTTGCCGATATCGCCGCGACCTGGCGCAAGACGTATCCGACACCGATTCCCGGCGAACCCGTTACTCCCCGGATCGACGCCCCGGATTACTTCCGGGAAGGGCGCGACGGCAAGGTCCGCGTATTCGATCTGCGTTCCGGTGAGCTGCTTTTCACCGCTCCCGTCGGCCACGTCTTCGACGGCGGCTTGATCGCCACGCAGGTGATCGATCGCAGCGGCAGTGCGGGAACAGTCGCGCTGCTCGGTCGCGATGGCCACCGGATCACCGAGGTCGCCAATGCCAGCTTCATCCTCGAGTGGTATCCGGCCGCAACCGCGACACCACTGCCGATCCTTACCGGGGAGAGCGCCTACGACCGGACGAGCGGCCGAGTTCTGTGGACCAATGCGCTGATCGGCCTCGACGATCTCACGGGACGCAAGGGCGCGATAGTCGGAGTGGTGCGCGATACGGTGATCGTCCGATCGCTCGATGGCGCAACGCTTTCCGGTCTCGATCTCACCGACGGACATCGAATCTGGCAGCAGCCGTCGCCATTCGCGAACACCTCACAGTTCACGAGGTACGAAGGCATCACCGACGCAAGCCATCTCATCTTGACCGACGGCGTCACCGTGCAGGCGATCGATGGCGCAGACGGTTCGCCGGTGTGGTCAATGCCATTGCCGCCCAGCGGTGATTCTCGATTGCGCTCCGCGGTGCACGCGATGGGCGGTCGCATGGTCACAACGACCGCCCAGGAATTCACCGGATACGCTGCGGATTGATCAGATAGTCGCGTCGTTCGGTCGGTCCCTGTAGATCCGAAATGCCTTGCGATCAGCGGCCGAAGCGCTCTCTCCGACTGTTTCGGCGGCAGCCAGTAGTGCTCGGTATACATGTGGCAGTGCGGTGACGTGCAGGCTGTAGCCTTGGCCACGTCGCACTTGCCGGCCTTGTTGCAGGGCGAGGCGCTCGGTGTCACCGAGATCGCCGCTGTAGCCGGTCAGGTGGCGGGCGATCTTGCCCGGCATCTCGATTCGGATCGGGTGTGGTTCTTCGTTGTCGGCGCGTGCGGTTTGTTCGCCTCGGCCGGGCAGTAGGTCGGCGATCGCGGTGCGGATCGCGACCCGGCTCACCAGGTGCCTGCGTGCCAGAGCGGCGATGCTCGCCCCTTCGCGGTATTGCCGGCGGACCTCGTCCACCGCCCCGAGCGTGGCGACCTGCGGGCGGCGCCTGGATTTGACGCCTTGCGCCCAGGCGGCGGCCAGGCCCTCGCGGGTGAGTTCGTTTTGCAGGTCGCGCTGGAACTGGCCGACCGAGATCAGCACGTTGACCAGCATGGTGGTGGTCGCGTCGGCCGCGGCGAGGTCGGTGATGCCGGACAGCACCCGCAGCTTCACGCCGTGTTGTTGGCACCAGTCGCGCACGGCGAGGATGTCGGCGAGGTCGCGGCAGAGTCGGTACAGCTCGGACACCGTCAGCCGGTCCCCAGCTCGTGCGTATTCAGCCAACTGACGGAATCCCTCGCGTTCGAGTCCGGGGATCTTGGATGAGGTGGCCGGGTCGGCGAACAGCCGCACGCCGTGGGTGCCGTCGAGGAGACCGGACTCGGTGATGAGGTGGGTCTGGCGCAGGGTGCTTTGCTCGTCGGTGGATACGCGGGTGTAGACGAGTTCGGCCATCGCAGTGTTTATTTCGCCTCGGCCCGGTGGGTTTCGGTTCACCCTACTGTCTGTCGTTAAACCCTGTCGTCAATCGGGAACGGATCCCATTGGATCGGGTGCGTCGGTTCCGCATAATTCGGTCGGCGCGGAAGCAGTCTCCGAGGCATGTCTTCAAAGGCGGAACGACTCGCGGTCCAACTGCCAGAAGACGCGAGATACAAGCACTTTGGGTCGATCATCGCCACCGCACTGAACCAAGCAGGCGCCGTACCAACTGGCTCGGGCGGCTCAGCTGACGCACCTCTTGCGAACCCAGCGGCGACGGAAGCCGCTCCAGGACTGCCCTGAGCGCGAAGCTACTTTGCGGATCGGGTCAGCTTCGGGATTCCGGGGGCCAGGCTAGTGGCTGCTGACGGGCCAGCGATTCGGTTCACATACCCGTTGAGTCTGGCCGCGTCGTAGGCGATACCGCCTCTACAGCCCGGCGGTCGGGATCACTGAGCTCGAAGAGGGGTTTCCGGGCGGCCGGTCGTCGAGGGCGCGCTGCAAGTCGGTGTTGATGCGTTCGGCTTCGGCGAGCTGGTCTTCGAGGATCATGATCCGACACGCCGAGTCCAGGGGGTTACTGGCGTCGACAAGCTCGCGCACGCTGAACCGCGCCCGATCCGCTCAACTCAAGAAGCGCTGCCGGTCGGCGGAAGCGCCTGACGCGCACTCTCGCATGCGGCATGGTCGGCCTCGGGCTTGTCCTCGCCGTTTCGAGCGCAACCCTGTCGGTTGTAACCGAAGCGGTCCCGACCGAAGCTGTCGTAACCGAAGCGGTCCCGGCCGAAGCGGTCCCGACCGAAGCTGTCGTAACCGAAACTGTCGTAACCAGATCGGTCCCGACCGAAGCGGTCGCGGCCGAAACTGTCGTAACCGGATCGGTCGCGGCCGAAGCGGTCCCGGCCGAAGCTGTCGTAACCGAAGGTGTCGTAGCCGTCGGACTGGCAGCCGACGGTCAGAACCGTCGTACAGGGAGCGGCGAGCGCGGGCACCGCCGCGGCTGCGGGAGCCAGCGCCATTGTCGTGATCACGACGGCTCGCGCCACCGTCACCCGCGCGCGGCCCGGATTCATTCTTGTCAGCAAGGGTCGGCTTCCTACTCGAACGGAACCCCACCGCAGGGTCCGCACAGCACATCGAAACGTTCTGTGCAGCGAAGGTATCAAGGACGGTCCACTACCGCCTCCGGGTAAACCCCCATTTTCCCGTTAGCGTGCGGCGGGCTCGTGCGTGGTGGTCCGCAGTTCGATGCTCGGCTCGTTGTCCAGCCTTTTGACCTCGGTGATGGTGTCGCTGAAACGTTCTTGCAGACTGCACATTTCGTGATCCCCTCGCGAACGTGTTCCCCGTGGCCCGACCAGCCTACGACGGGTCGGCGGCGCGGCCGCGGAAGACGGATTTACTGACACTCCGATGACGAATTGGCGCCTCGCCGCGATGGAGGGCAGGCCCGCCGACGAATCACACGGCACGGCGGGCGGTCTCAGCACCACCGAGCTCGGGATCGTGTCGGCGGTGACCACGCCGAGGCTGCCCGGGCCAGCGGCGAGTGCACCGACTCAACGATGTTCCTCGACCCCCGCGACGCCGCCGCTGGTGCGCTTGGCTCGAGTGAAGGCGCCGCCGCCGCTGGTGTGCTCGGCTAGAACGAAGGCGAGGCCACCGCTTACTCGTATTCGGTGCCGCCGTCGCGCAGCAGGTACGCGTTCGACACGACCTTGCCGATGGCGCGCCCACCGAGCACCGTCGAATAGCGTTCCACCGCAGGCCGAACCACGAGGCCCTCGCGAATATTGGTTCCGGAGCCGGTGACGGTCTCGGTGCCCTCGGCGAGTTCGAGCAGCAGATCGATGTCGTAAGGCCCGTCATATAGCACCGGGACACGCGGCAGAGTGATGCCGAGTTCATCGAGCAGCGCACCGATCTCGTGATGCCCGAGCCAGCGCAGCGGGGGACCCACCGGCTCGACCGCGATGTCGAATACCGCGTATCCCAGCGTCTCGTCCCGGCTCGCGACCGCGCCGTAGTGCAGATCCTGCACCCCGGCGCCGAACACCTCGCCGAACAGGCCGATCCGCGAAAGATCGAGTGCCTCGGAGATTTTCCGCGCGGCCTCGATCAGCCCGTACCGCCGCACGGCCCGCCAGTACAGGTTGCCGTCGGCGGCGGTCAGTGCCAAGGACTGCCCGCCGATTCCCTTGGACGACACATGAACCCGGTCGTCGTTGCGGACATAGGTCATCAGGCACGCGCTGCCGTGGACCTTCTCCGTCGCGACCACCGCTTCGCCGGCCACAAAAATGTCCGGGTATCGCTTGATGTTCTCGACATCGATCCACCGAATCAGATCCGGTGCGGATTCCACCTGTCCCGACATCGAAACCGGCACCGGGGGCACCCATTTGGTCACCCCGAGCAGCTCGGCGAAATCGGTTCGGGCGGCCTCGGCCTGCGCGAGATCCACCGTGCCGATCACACCGGGAAGGCAGACGATCCCTTGCGAAACCTCGCCGCGCAACCGCACCGTCTTCACCCGATTGCGCGCGCCGCCTGCCAGCTTTCCGGTCAGTCCGAGTTCCTCGATCAGCCCATCGGGCAGGATGGCCTGCTCGGGGATATACAGCGCGTAGTCCCCGGTGGCGAACTGCCCCTTGGCGATTACCGCACGATAGAGCCCGACCTGAGCGAGCTCGAGCCGCTCGGCATTCGGATGTGGATGGACGACCAGCCGCTCCGCGGTGACCTGCAACGTCGACATAGGAAACCCCCTTCTTCGTCCGCCGAGCCTACGTTCCGGATAGCTGGGCGGTCGAAGGGTTTTCCGCGTCGGGTCAGTCGACGACGACGGTTTGCGCCAGCCGAGCGGTGATGAGCTCTTCGGCTTCGGTGACCATGCGTGAGATGAGTTCCGCGCAGCTCGGGATGTCGTGGATCAGGCCCTGGCACAGACCCGCCGACCAGATGCCGGCGTCGAGGTCGCCCTCTTCGAAGACGCGGCGGCCGCGCGCGCCGGAGACCAGGTCGCGGACATCGTCGAAAGTGCCACCGGCCTTTTCGATTTCGACGACCTTGCGGCTGATCTCGTTATCGGCGACCCTGGCGGTGTTGTGCATGGTGCGGAAGATGAGCTGGGTGTCGCGCTCGGAGTTGGCGACGATCTGCTCCTTCACCTTCTGTGCGATAGAGGATTCCTGGGTGCACAGGAATCGGGTGCCCATGTTCACCCCGTCTGCGCCGAGTGCCAGTGCCGCGACCAGGCCGCGGGCGTCGGCGATGCCGCCGGAGGCGACCATCGGAATGCGCAGTTCGCGGGCCGCGGCGGGGATCAGGACCAGGCCGGGGATGTCGTCTTCGCCGGGGTGGCCTGCGCACTCGAAGCCGTCGATGCTGACGCCGTCGACGCCGATACGTTCGGCCTTGAGTGCGTGCCGCACGCTGGTGCACTTGTGCAGCACCTTGATGCCCGCGTCCTTGTAGTACGGCAGGAACGGCTCGGGGTTGCTGCCCGCGGTTTCGACGATCTTGATGCCGCTGTCGATGATGGCCTGCACGTATTCCGCGTAGGGCGGTGGGTTGATCGACGGCAGGATCGTGACGTTCACACCGAACGGCTTATCGGTGAGCTCCCTGGTGCGCGCGATCTCGCGGCGCAGGTCCTCCGGAGTCGGCTGGGTGAGCGCGGTGATGAAGCCGAGTCCGCCCGCGTTGGCGACGGCCGCGACGAGTTCGGCCCTGCCGACCCACATCATGCCGCCCTGCACGATCGGGTGCTCGACGCCGAAGGTTTCGGTGAACCTGGTACGCAGCATTGCGTTTCTCCTATGCCTTGCGCGGGCGCGGTGCTCGCCCGGAACGGGTGGACGCCGTCGTCCGGGGTGGACAGCTGCATACCATCCGCCTCAGGCACTGATGGTGACACGAGAATCGCCTCACGTTCAACTCCTAAGTGAGCCGACATTCGCATACTTGCCTACGGTTCGTTCGACCGAGGTCCTCGCTGTCGCGTCGGTGCTCTCGATATATGTGCAGCTAAGGGATATTTATGTGCACCGAGGCTCACGCTGAGGCGATTAACGAGGATTCATATCTTGGTCTCTTGATAGACCGGTAAGTTAGTTGTTATTCTGGCTTCAGTTCAGCCCGTCAGCGCTACCGGACTCTCCGGCGGACACACGACGGTCCGAGAGGAGTTCGTGGCATGACCACTGGTGTGAAGCCGCTCGACGAGCCGATCAGGTCGCGGCGCAACCACTGGAACAACCAGATCGCGGCACACGCGCAGATGCGCCCGGACGCGGTCGCGATTCGGTTCCGTGAGGTGGATACCACGTGGCAGCAGCTCAACGACCGCTCGCTGAAATTCGCCGACGCCCTCGCCCGGCGTGGCGTCGGGTTCGGCGATCGGGTGCTCATCCTCGCGCTGAATTACCCCGAGTACCTCGAAGCGATCTTCGGTATCACCGCCATCGGCGCCATCGCGGTGCCGGTGAACTTCCGCCTCACCCCGCCCGAGGTCGCCTACATCGTCGGCGACAGCGGCGCCAAGGCGATCGTCACCGACACCATGCTGCAGCCGCTGGCCGCCGCCGTGCAGGGGCAAGCGCCCGCGCTGGAGAGCTGCATCGTGATCGGCGGCAAAACCGCCGACGGCGTAGTCGGCTACGACGACGTGCTCGTCGAGGGCGGTGCGCCGCACACTCCGCTCGACATCCCGGAGGACACTCCGGCGCTGATCATGTACACCTCGGGCACCACCGGCAGCCCCAAGGGCGCGGTGCTCTCGCACGCGAATATGAATGCCCAGTCGCTGACCTGCATTCGAGCCATGGACCTCGGTCCCGATTCCGTCGGCTTCTGTACTTCGCCGCTGTTCCACATCGCCGGAATCGGTAGTCTCGCACCGTATTTCCTGCTCGGCGGCAAGACGGTCCTGCACCCGCTCGGCGCCTTCGACGCGACCGACTTCCTCGACGCGGTCGAGCGCGAGCAAGCCACCGCGGCGTTCTGCGTGCCCGCGCAGTGGCAGATGATCTGTGCGGAGCCGACGGTCAAGGACCGCAAACTCGCGCTGACGATGCTCAGCTGGGGCGCGGCCCCCGCCTCCGACACGGTGCTGCGGGCGATGGCCGACTGCTTCCCGAACGCCGCCAATGTCGCGGTGTTCGGCCAGACCGAGATGTCGCCCATTACCTGTGTACTCGAGGGCAAGGACGCGATCCGCAAGCTCGGTTCGGTCGGCAAGCCCATCCCTACCATCCAGGCTCGCATCGTCGATGACGAGATGAACGATGTCGCCCCCGGCGAGGTCGGTGAAATCGTTTACCGCGGACCGACTCTCATGTCCGGCTACTGGAACAAGCCGGAGGCGACGGCGGATGCCTTCGCGGGCGGCTGGTTCCATTCCGGTGACCTGGTTCGCGCCGACGAGGAGGGCTTCCTCTACGTCGTGGACCGCAAGAAGGACATGATCATCTCCGGCGGTGAGAACATCTACTGTGCGGAGGTGGAGAACGTGCTGTTCGCGCACCCCAAGATCCGCGAGGCGGCGGTGGTCGGGCGGGCACACGAGAAGTGGGGCGAGGTCCCGGTCGCCATCGTCGCCCTTGTCGATGCCGACACCGAGCTCACGCTGGCGGAGTTGGCGCCCTTCCTCAACGATAATCTGGCGCGCTACAAGCATCCGAAGGATCTGGTCGTCGTGGCCGAGCTGCCCCGCAATGCGAGTGGCAAGGTTGTGAAAGGTCAACTGCGCAAAGACTATTCGTCCTGATCCCCGGTCGGATCGGTCTCGTCTGTTCGGTGGACAACGGCGGCGCGTATGCGTAAGGATCGGATATGGCTATCCCACGCATCCGCGCGGCCGTTCTCGCGCTGCACTGGCAAGTGAATGTGATTCGGCCCGAAGGGTTTTTCGGACCGATGCTGTCGGGTCCGGTCGCTGCCAGTGGCGTCGTGCCGCGTGCGCGGAGCTTCCATGAGGCGGCCGCCGAGCGCGGCCTGCCGGTGGTCTTCACCCGGTTCACCATTCCGATCGGGGAGGGCGAGCTGGTGCGAAATACCGGGTTCATGCGCTCGGTCGGCGCGGCGCAGACCGACTTTCGTCCGGATTCTCCTGGTAGCCAGCTCATTCCGGAGATGATCGAACAGCCGACCATCGTCTTCGACAACCAGAAGCTCTCCGGCCTCGCGGGCAACAAGCTGGCCGACTGGCTCGCCGATCAAGGGATCGACACCCTGTTCATCACCGGCGTCGCCACCAACCTCACGGTCGAGCAAACCGCGCGCCACGGCACCGATCTGGGCTTCACCGTCTATCCGATCGCGGACTGTGCCGCGGCGCCGACCGCGGAAGCAGGCGCGGCCTCGCTGGCAAATCTCGAACTGACCACGGCGGGGTGCCGCACCGCGGACCAGGCACTGGCACTGATAGATCCGCGCTGATTCTCTCCGGGTCTCCTCCCTCGAAAGGCGAACGAGCGGTCGCTGCTGCGCTTCGTGGCGCTGGCAACAATGCAGCATACGTGCAGTCGAACGGTCAGCGATTCGGACGTTATGACCGTCGAGGGCCGGGGGTGCAATGCCCAGTCCGACGCGGCGACGCCCTCGATCTGTTCGAAGGACGGCTTGGTAATCGGGCTGTGCGCGAACCGACGCGGATCGGGCCTGCCGCCGTCGCTACATGGCGAGTGCGGGTGGCGCGGTGGCGGGCCGGGACGGTGGACGGTAGGTGCGCCAGGCCTCGGCCAGGCGATCGACGGCAGTGCTGAGGGTTTCCGGTGGGTGCAGGAAGTGGATTCGTACCGAGCTCTCGGAGCCGCCGGACGAGTCGAGTCCGCTGCCTGCCAGGATCGAAACACGGTGGCGCAGTGCGGCTTGCGCGAAAGAGGCGCCGTCGCCGTAGGGCAGGCGGATCCAGAGGGTCTGGCCGCCCTCGACCGGGGGCGCTGCCCAGTCGGGGAGGCGGCGGGCCAGTTCGGCGCGCAGATGGTCGTGGCGCATCTTGCGCTCGGGCGCCTGCCTGCGCAGCAGGTCATCGAGGCGGGGCAGCAGTTCGGCGGCGGCGAGCTGGGCAGGTAGATTGCCGCCGAGGTCGTGTACCGCACGGATCCTGGCCAGTTTGGAAATGACGGGTGCGGCCGCGCGTATCCATCCGACACGCAGTCCGCCCCACACGCTTTTGCTCAACGAGCCGATGGTGATCACGGTGTCCGCGAAGGCGGCGAGCGGTGGGGGTGTCTGGTGACCGGGGAAGCCGAGTTCGGCGAGGACTTCATCATCGATCAGCGGAATTCCCACGGCGGCAGCGGTTTCCGCGAGTCGGCGACGCGCGAGCGCGGACAGCACCGAGCCGGTCGGGTTGTGAAAGGTGGGGATCACGTAAGCGATTGCCGGACGGTGTTCGCGCACTGCGGCCGCGAAACCGTCCAGCCCGGGCGGCAACCCGGACAGGACTGCCGCCTGCTCCCGGAATGTCTCCAACGCGCCGGGATAGGTGGGCGCTTCCACGAGCACTCGATCGCCCGGCCGGAGGTATGCCCTCGCGAGCAGCGAAAGCGCTTGTTGGCCACCGGTGGTGACCAGGATGTGTGCGGGCTCGGTCGGCACGCCGCGTCCGCGGTAGTACTCCGCGACTGCGCGGCGCAGCACAGGATGACCGGCGGGGTAGTAGCCGATGTCTTCGGTGGTCGCGGCCAGTGCGGGCAGCATCACCGCATAGGACTCGGTCAGCTCGGCGGGTGGCCGGTCCGGTGCCGCGCAGGCAAGCGAGATGACCTCCGATCGCGGTTCGAGCAGGTCGAGGAACATCGGCTCGCTCGTGGTTCCCGGCGGGTTCACCTGTGGTGTCCCGGCTACCCGGGTGCCGCTGCCCTGTCGTCGCACGATCCGTCCTTCGTCGTGCAACAAGTCGTAGGCCGCGACCACGGTGCTACGCCCGACCGCCAGTGCGGCGGCGAGGGCCCGGTCCGGCGGCAGAGGCGTGCCGGGGGACAGTTCGCCGTCATCGATCAGACGGCGCAGTCCCGCGGCGAGCAGCGCGTACAACGGGCCGCGGCCCGCCGACCAGCGGCCGAGTAGCTCCGTCACATTGATTGGATCCATAGGCAAACCAATTATGCCGGATTGGCGCTGGATCGGGTTGCCCGACGGCTCGACGATGGTTCCCATGACAGCAGCAAGCACCACCGGACCCGTTTCGATCATCGCGGCCATCGCGGGCCTGCCCGGACCGTTTCAACAGCGCGAGTTGGCCATCGTCAACGACACCGTGGTCCGGGTCGCTCAGTTGGCGGGCGAGTTTCCGTGGCACCACCACGAGGAGGACGAACTCTTCCTGTGTTGGGACGGGTCTTTCCGCATCGAATTGGCGGGACAGGAGCCCGTCACGCTGCACGCCGGTGAAATGTTTGTTGTGCCCAAGGGCATCAGCCACCGCCCGGTGGCCGATGGGATCGCGCACACGCTATTGATCGAGCGCCCCGAGACTGCGCAGTACGGCAACTGACTCCAGGTCGGTGACCTTCGAGTCGTCGACCGGCGGCACCACTCGCACTCGGCCGACGAGGCCGGGGCCGATCAGTTGCTCGAAGCGCTGATAGGCCTCGGTCGCCGAAAGTGGCGATTCGGTATCGGCAATCGCGCCGAGCAGGCCGACCACGCCCCAGGACATGAATGTCACGGTGGTGGTGAGCTCTCTGTCGTCCATATCCAGCCGTTTGGACAGCTGCTCGGTGAGAATGGCCGCGACCATGCGCCGGGTCGTATGCAGCAGCACCGCGCTGCTTTTACGCCCGAGCATCGCTTCGTACACCTCGGGGTTCTCGGCAGCAAGACGGAAAAGCGTGAAGACCGGCGCCAGCGGCGCGGTGTCGCGTCCGGTGCGACAGGCCGCCACCGCCGCACGCAGGTATTCGGTGCTGCTCACCAGCAGCAGATCGTCCTTGTCGCGGAAGTGGGCATAGAACGTGGACCGCCCGACGTCGGCGCGCTGCAAGATGTCCCGCACGGAGATCCGGTCGTAGCCTTGTTCCAGCATCAGCTCGATCAGGGCGCGATGTAGCTGGCTCTTGGTGCGCCTGACCCGGCGATCCTTGCTGTCGCTCATAGCTTCGTTCCGTGCATGGGGCCTCCCGATGGCGTGGCCTTCCGAACAGAAGGCAGGAATCCGTCCCGAACGGAACCGATTCCGCCGATTTGCTTCTGGTCGATCTGGCAGTTCCTTCAGATCATGAACACATGACCCGAAACGAACAACAGTTTGCCATTACCCATTCTCGCGATGACAACGAAGTCGGCGTCCTGCTCACCAAGCCGCGTAGCTATCGTGCCTTCAAGACCGCATTCATGCTCGGCAGGAGCAGGGCGCTCAATGCCCGCCTTGTCGCACTGACCGGTGCTGCTACCGGTGAGCATGCACTCGATATCGGTAGCGGGCCGGGCGATCTCGCTCGTGCCCTTGCGGCTCGGGTCGGCAACAGCGGCCGAGTGATCGGCGTCGACCCATCGCCGCAGATGATCGCTTACGCGATCGGACGCACCCGCGGAGATTCGAACTGTCGATTCGAACTCGGCCCCGCTCAGTCGCTAGGGCTGGCCGACGCTTCGGTCGACGTGGTGACCTGCACTTTCGTGATGCACCACATCCCGGAGGCGCAACGCGATGCCGCGATCGCGCACATGTTCCGCGTCCTGCGGCCCGGCGGCCGACTGCTGCTTGCCGATACGGACACCAACGGCCGCATGTTGCGCGCGGTAGTCAAGAGCATGTCCCGGTATGCCGGGCACCGCACCCACGACGACGCCGCGGTTGGGCACCAGGCAGATCCATTGGCGGCCATTGATATTCGGCGCTACCGGGAAACTCTGCTGGCGGCCGGATTTCGGACCGTTGATTTCGCCGAGGTCAAACCGGCGACCGGAGCGCTGCTCGCCGTCAAAGACGTGTGAGGTTATTCGAGATCACGCGGGGCTGGGGTGCCGACACCCAATTCCGCGTCGATCTCGGTATCGAGGTCGGCTTGTTCATGAAGCGTGCGGAACGATACGAGGAAGATGATCCAGCCGAGAACCGCCGCCAGAATCAAGCTGATCATCCGGTAGATAATCGCTGCGGGTACCGCTTGGGACAGTGGCATACCTGCGGCTGTGAGAGCCCAAATCAAGGTTGCCTCAACGTATCCGATGCCTGCCGGTATGAACGGTACGGTGCCGACGGCTTTGCCGGCCGCAAAAGCGACCATCAGTCCGGCCCAGTTCGGATTTGCGCCGACGGCATAACAGCAGAAGGCCAGACAAACGACATCACCGGTGCGGTGGAGTATGGCCCAGGCCAGTGTCAGCAGCCCGTCTCGTCGATTCAGGTCTACCGATTCCAGCTGGCCGAGAATCTCACGGACTCTGGCCATGCTCCTGTCTTCGGGTTTTTTGCGTATTTTGTTGATTTTCCCAACAATTCGCCTGAGCGTGTTTTCGAGTGCATCAGTATGGGTGGCGGCATAATGCCCGGCCCAGACCAGGGCGACCACACTCGCAAGCGAAAATGTCAAGGTGACGAGACTGATGGAACCGAAACCCAGCAGGGCGCCGCCGAGCCCGAGTAAGCCCAAGCCTGCCGCAGCGACTACGCCCGAAATTGCCAGCTGCCACGACGCTACCAATGGACTTGCGCCCCAGCGTCGAGTGTTCCGGTAGATGAAAGCCATCGAGAAGATCGGACCGGCGGGAAGTGTTGCCGATATAGAATTCGCCGTGTAAGTGACGGCCAAAGATTTGCGCTGGCTGACCTCGACTCCGGCAGAGTGGAGTAGTTGCTTCTGGACCCGGGCGAATCCGCTGAAAGACACCGCTTCTGCCCAGATCGCGGACGCTACCCAATACCATTTCACGCCGATGAGCTGCTGCCACGAGTCATGCAGGCTGGGCCAAAGAATGACGCCCTCGGCGACCAGGATCGCTACAAGCGCGGTGCCGAGCAGCCACTTTATCCATCTCGAGTACCCCCGTCGCCGCGGGGACTCCGGTCTAGCGTCGGGTTCTGCGTCCACCACGGGCTCAGCCTAGCCCGGATCCGCGGTACGTGGCCAAGAGGTGGCAGCGGGTCTGATTCTCCTCCGGTCGGCGCGGGCGGAAAGCCGTCACCGGCGACCATTGTTCATTGGCCGCCGGTGACGACGCCGACTGTGCAGCACCCGCTCATACCCTTTAGGTGCCCGGATGCTGAGACCGGTCTGCTACCGGGCAAAAGGCCGGTTCAGCAGCCCCCGATTATTTCGACACCCGAAACAGTGCCCGGCCCGTCTCCCGCTCCGCCGATGTCTTCGGCGGTACCCGCGGGGATGCACCGTTCGACATCCGGGAACTGCCTGACGTGTACCAGCAATTTTTGGCCGCCACTGGTGCAGTTGTTCCACCTGGTGAAGTTATATCCACTGTAGTTGTACTCGGATTGTCCACACGGGAGGTCGACCGCTTGGAATCCTGAATTAATTGAAGGGCTGTAATTTCCAATCGGCGAGGCATTCGTGCCGGGTGCAAGTCCGATCATCAGGCCTGCGGCAGCGGTAGCGCCGATCACGAGATTACGAAGCATTTATATTCCCCCTCCGTGAGATGAGCTGTGAGACATGCTGTCGTGCAGTGCAATACATTGATCAGGCTAGGCAAGATCGCCGAAAGCTGTTCACCGACTGCCATCTTTTGGCAGTGCAGGTCACGAATTCAGATCATGTCTTTCGCGGCCAGCCAGCGCATGGTGGGCCAGCCGCAGAACACCGGAAGCCAGCAGGTCAGCACGCGGTAGAGCAGCACCGAGGGAACCGCGATGCTCGCGGGCAGGCCGAATGCCTGGAGGCCGACGATCAGCGCGGCCTCCACCGCGCCGACACCACCGGGAGTCGGCGCCGCCGAGGCGAGCGTGCCGCCGATCATCGTCACGATGGTGACTGCCACGAAGCTGGCACCGCCGCCGAAGGCCTCGACGCTGGCCCACAGTGCTCCCGCTTGACCGAGCGTGATCGCGGCGGAACCGAGAATGATCACCGAGAACCGCTTCGGGTCGCGAGCCAGGGCAGCGAGCTCGCCGAGCACCTCCAGCACTTGCGGGCGCGCCGAAGTATTGAGCCAGTGCCGCAGTTTCGGCACGAACATGAAGGTGCCCGCGATGCCGATAGCGACGCCGGCGATCAGATACAACACCGTGGCGCTCGGTACGAAATGGGAGAGGTTCGCCGAGGTCCCGGCCGCGATGCTGAAGATGGTGAGCAGGCTGATGTGGGTGATCACCTGCACCGCCTGCTGCAAAGCGACCGCGGCGGTGGCACGTACCGCGCCGAGTCCGCCCTTCTGCAGGAACCGCACGCTCAGCGCGAGGCCGCCCACCCTGGCGGGCGTTGTTGTCGCGGCAAAGGTGTTGGCAATCTGCATGATCACCAGGTTGCGGTAGCTGACCAGCCGGGAGGCGCAAGCCCACAGGGCCCCCGCAGCGCCGAGGTAGGTCAGGGTCGAGGTGGCCAACCCGAGCAGCGCCCACCACCAATTGGCCGTTGTCAGCTGCGTGAAGAACGTGGGTACCGCACTGATGAACGGGTAGGCGACGTACACCAGCGCGATCAGCAGCGCGAGCTGGATGATCTGGTTGCGGCTGAACCGGGTGATCTGCTCGGCCTCGATCTTGTCGTGCCCGGTCTGCTTGCGCACCTCGTCGCGCGCCGAGGACATGGCCTCCTTCCAGTCCGGTACCGACTTCTTGATCCCGGATGGCATGGCGGACCTGGTCAATCGGCTGGCGGCGGTCACAACCTCTTGTTCGCCGAGGGTATCGATGGCGGCCCGCACCGCGGGTTCCCTGCCGAAGATCGCGGTCGTCGATACCAGCAGTTGCGCGACATCGGATTGCCGCTGTTTCTCGGAGGCGCCGAATTCGGCGTTGGCGAATCCGCTGAACAGGGCGCTGTCGTTGTCGATGCGGATCTCGGCGGGCCGCAGGTCGCCGTGCGAGATCTGCCCGCGGTGCAGCGTGTCGAGCGAATTCCACACCGACGCGAGCACATCGCCGGAGAGTTCGGCAATCGGTGTGCCGCGAGGAACGGTATGCGAGTACAACATCCAGCCGCGGTCGAGTGCGGTCACAGCCACCGGTGTGACCGAGGACAATTCGAGGTCTCCCGCCGCGATCGCCATCAGTGCGCGATGCTCGACAGCCCGGTGCATGGATCCGTGTAATGCCGCGGTTTCGCTGGTGCGGAAGGTGAGCCAGCGCCATAGCTGGCGCAACGCCCCGAAGCTGCGCTGGTTTTTGCCATACATCTCGACGATCAGTTCGCGCTCTGGGCCCTCGACTGCGGCGGCGAGCACCAGCGGACCCTGCCCGGCCGGGTGCACCACGGTGAATGCGGTGACCGTGTGCCCACGCTTGGCCAGCACCCGTGCCGCGGCCTCGAGCGGAACTTCCAGCGCGGGGGTACCGACGACAAGCACGATCACCGCGCCGACCAGCCAGCCGACCGCAAGCCCGAACATCGCCCGTGCGGGCACGACGGTGCTGACCACAAGATGGATCGGCGCGAAGGCCAACAGCAGCAACCACAACCAGCGCCGCGGCCGGGTCGGCAGCCAGGGACTGGATACGGTCAGTACCGCTGCCAGCATGGCGATCCAGCGCGGGTCGTCCAGGAACTGGGAGAGGAAGGTATCGAGCCGGTCGGACACCTGTAGGTGCCATCTCGGCGCCGAAAGGCCCGTGCCGGTGATCGATAGCAGCAGTCCGGCAACGAGACCCGCTGCGGCATAGCCGGCCAACAGCTTCCACTGCCTGCTGATGATCAACTCGATGAGGATCGCGAACGGCAGCGCCAGGATGGCCATGCCATAGACCAGGTACACCAGATTCGACTGGTCGGGGTTGAGGAATCCGACGATGTTCGACACCGAACGTTCCAGAGCCAGCCATTCCGGCCGGGTGATCACCGAGGCGGCGACGACAACACCGACCCACAGTGTCGCGAGTACGACACGGATGATGTCACTGGTTCGTTGGGTCAGTGGTTGCAGCAAGCTGCCCGTGACCGGGATATCCCGCCCGTCGACTCGCATGCTCCGCTCGTCCGCCTCTCCGCGTCTTTTGCCGGTCGTGGGGTGCGCTTAACCTACCGTTGCGGGCCGGCGGTTAACGACAGGCTGAGTTCTGGGCGTACCCGGCAAGTTACCCAAGTACTTACGAGGTCGGCTGGTGCGCTCGCCGCACGATACACACCCGTCCATTGCGGTTTTCGCGCTTATCCGGGGCTGCCGCCGCATCGTGTGGGCCAGCTCACTGGATTTCGGGTTGAATCTCACATTGGTGTGAAGTTCGAGCATGGACGCATGGACAACGAACTCTTCGACTACAGCCCGATCGTCGACCGTGCGCCGATGCACTGGCCGGGCGATGCGCGTGTCGCTTTCTATGTCGGCCTGAATGTCGAGCACTACCAAGTCGATCGGCCTTCGACCAGTATCTTCGCCGGGACGGCCGGGCTGGCACCCGATCCGCTGAACTACGGATGGCGCGACTATGGGCCGCGTGTCGGGTTCTGGCGGATGCTCGAGACCCTCGATCGCCACGGAATCCGCGCCAGTGTGCTACTCAATTCTGATGTCGCCGAACATAATCCGCAGATCATCGCGGCGGGGCTGGCCAGGGATTGGGCATGGCTCGCACACGGCAAGAATAATTCGATCTTCCAGGCCGACATGTCGGTCGACGAGGAGCGTGCATACCTGACCGAGGTTGTACAGACCATCGAAAAGGCAACGGGCCGTAGGCCGCAGGGCTGGATGGGGCCCGCGCTGACCCAGACCTTCCGCACTCCGGAGCTGCTCACCGAACTCGGGCTGAGCTACGCGCTGGACTGGACCAATGACGATCAGCCGTATCAGACCAAGGTGCCCGGCTTGTTGAACGTGCCGTATTCGGTGGAACTCAATGACATCAATCTGTTCGTCAGCAAGAGCACGACGGGGCCCGAATTCGTGCAGATCGTCACCGATCAGCTCGACCAGCTCTACGCCGACTCGGCAACCAGTGGTCGGGTGATGGCGTTGGCGTTGCATCCGTTCGTCATCGGCCAGGCGTTTCGCAGCAAGTACCTGGACCAGGCGCTCGAGTACGTGGTGAACCACCCCGGGGTGTGGCTGACCACCAGCGATGAGATCGCCGCGCACTACTCCGGCGCGTCGGGTCTTGCCGAATCCGCCCGATCCGAAGACGATCAGGTCGGTTAGACGGCAGCCGGACGCTCGTCCGGGCGCCGCACCCGACGCTCGGAGGGCAGCGATGGCAGGGCAGGAACAGGATCTAGCAGGTAAGACCGTGGTGGTGACGGGCGCGAGCTCCGGCATCGGCGCCGAGGCGGCCGCGAAGCTGGTGGCGCGCGGCGCCACCGTCGCGGTCGTCGGTCGCTCACCCGAGCGAACCGCCGAAGTGGCGCAGCGGGTCGGCGCGGAAGCGTTCCTCGCCGACTTCGCCAGGTTCGACGAGGTGCGCAAGCTCGCCGAGCAACTGCTCGACCGCTACGAACGCATCGATGTACTCGCCAACAATGCCGGCGGTGCCTGGGCGAAGCGGACCGTCACCGACGACGGCAACGAGCTGACCTTCCAGGTCAACCATCTGTCACCGTTCCTGCTGACCGCTCTGCTGCGCGAGCGCCTCGGGCAATCGCGGGCCCGGGTGATCAACACTTCGAGCATGACCTACCGGATGGCGAAGCTGAACCTCGACACCGTCAACGCGGCGACCGGCTCGTTCAACCAGATGAGTGCCTACGCCGCGTCGAAGCTCGCGAACATCCTGTTCACCAGGGAACTCGCTCGCCGCACCGAGGGCACCGGCCTGGTCACCGCGGCTTTCCATCCCGGTGCCGTGGCGACCCACGTGTACGACAACGCGCCGCTCGGCCTCGGCGCGCTGATCCGTTCTCCGCTGTCGCGGCCCTTCTTCATCCGACCGGACAAGGGCGCGGATCCCCTGGTGCACTTGGCGACGGTCGCGGACGGCGAGTCGATCAACGGCAAGTACTTCCATCGCTTCAAAGAAGAAGCGCCGAGCAACAAGCAAGCGGTGGACCTGGACTTCGCACAGCGGCTGTGGACTATGTCGGAGCAGATCACCGGCCTGGCGTCGAATTCGACCGAGTAGCAGTCGAATCGGGCCTCAGCTCGGCCGGTCGCCGGCACGCGAGTGCCTGCCGCCGGCCGAGCTCTCGGGCGCGCCGCCGACCCCGAACACGCCGCCGGTCATGGTGCCCCTGTCGAGCTCGACGATCGCTTGCACGACCTGCTCGGTCGGCACGGCCGAGGGAAAGCTATCGGGCGCGATCGCATTCGCCCGGACGCCGAACTCGTCGAACTCGGCGGAGAGGTGGCGAGTCAGCTGATTGAGCGCGGCCTTGGACGACGCGTAGAGCGCCTGCCCACCCGGGAACACCTCGGATCCCGAGATGCTGGAGACATTGACGATATTACGGTTGCGCCTGCGGTTCTCGTCCCTGTCGTGCACCCAGGACCGCTGCGCCAGTCGTGCCGACAATCGCAACGGCACCCCGACATTGACCGCGAAGTGCGGCTCGAATTCATCCAGCGTGGCATCGCCGTCGACGATGCCACGGGGCTGCAATCCGATGTGGGCCGCATTGTTGACAAGCAGGTCGACCCGCCCGAACCGGGCAACCGCGAGGTCGACGACCCGCTCGACCTCACCCTTTTCGGTCAGATCGGCGCGGATCATGAAGATCCGCGAATCATTCTCCGGCACCGGTATTTCCGGTGCGAACGGGTCGACGAACCATTCGTGCTGCGAGGGCGCGGCCGGAATCCGGTTGCGGCACACCGCGACGATGTCGTATTCGGTGTAGGCCGCCTGGCAGAAGGCGTCACCGAGCCTGCCGCCGGCGCCGGTCAGCAGGCATACCCTGCGTTCCTCGCGTGCGAAATCACCACTGCGCAATGCGGTCTCCTCCCCACCGTTGCACGGCATCGCTTTTCGGCCGATGCAGCCACATCACCACGCTGTTGCGGGCGGCGGCATTGTTGCCGACGAAGGTGTGCCACGACCGCGGCGTGCATTCGAAAAGCACCATGGAATTGTCCAGCGGCGGAACGGTCAGCGCAGGCACCGGGCTGCTGCCCGCGATGTGCTCGTACAACGCCGTCTCCCCGCCGTCGCCCACGGTCCACCCCGGGTTGCCGAGGTAGAACAGCACCGCCACCGCGCGCACGGTTTCCCGGGCGGTGATCGCCGAATCCCTGGCGCCGGTCTTCAGGTCGACCGTGCCGTCGGGCGTCCGTATTTCGCCGGGTCCCGGCGCCGGGCCGGCGAACCAGGCCGGATTCAGGTCGTTGTGCGGCCACCCCGAGGGACTGCCTACCGGGTGATGGTGCAGCGACCCCTCCACGTCTCCGGTCGTTGCGACGCCGGCGACCCCGGCGATCAGGTCGTGCCACTCCCGCGAAAGGAACAGCGCGAGCGGTCCATCGCGCAGTGTTGTCAGCGGCACTCCGCTCGCGCTGTATCCGTCGGTGACCTGTGTGAACGCCTCTGATTGCTGCCGAAGCACCCGTTGGAATTCCTCGGTCAGCCGCTGGAAGAATTCAGGGACGAACACATCCCGCGCATACACATGCGGAAACGGTCCAGCGCGGCGAATCCAGCGCCGGTGGGCGAACAGCTCCACGAACCATGGCGGCGCCGTCGGCGCTGCGCGCAGTGCTTCCCCTGTCGACATCAATCCCTCCCTGATGAACCACCCGCGATCCTATTGCCTGCCGGTGCCCCGGTGCGCGCTGGTCGGTCGGGCATTGCGAGGATCGCGCCGTGAGTCGTGACCTCCGTGTGTGTTTCGTCGGTGATTCGCTCGTCGCCGGGGTCGGTGACCCGCGGTGCCTGGGGTGGGTGGGCCGTCTCGCCGCGCAGGCCTACACCGACGGAATCCCGATCGTCGGCTACAACCTGGGCGTCCGCCGGCAGACATCCACGGATATCCGTGCGCGCTTCCTGGCCGAGTGCATCCAGCGACTGCCGGCGGGCACCGACGCCAGGATCGTGCTGTCCTTCGGCGTCAACGACACCATGCAGGTGGACGGGCAGTGCAGAGTGACGTCGGACCAGTCTGTCGCCAACCTCGGTGTGCTCGTGCGGCAGGCCGCCGAGCACGGCTGGCCGGTGCTGATGGTCGCGCCGCCGCCGATCGACGACGTCGAACACAATGCCCGCACCGCCGCACTCGACGAGCGATTCGCGGAAATCTGTGCGGCCGAGGGGATCCCGTATGTCCGGATCCATCACCAGCTGCGCGAGAACGCGGTGTGGATGCGTGAAGTCCGGGAGGGCGACGGCGCGCACCCCGGGGCGGCAGGCTACGACGAGCTGGCCGCGGCGGTTGCTCCGCAGTGGCGGGAGTGGTTGTCCCGCTGAGTGATCCGCTGGTCGGTCTCGATGGGAGTCGGCCGGTTGGTCATAGGGCGGGTGTGCGGATACGGCGAATCGACCCACATCGCGGTACCACGACGATAACTCCGCTGTCTGAGACGTTGCGAGCGGTGGCTGATCGGGTCTTCGATCGAGTCGGGGAGGTCCCGAGTCAGCCGACGGACCGACGCGGAACAGCCGTGTCGGCCCGTTGCCTGCGCACCGCGGCCAGGTCCACCGGCAGCCCGTCGTCGGTCGCGGGCGAGACGAATGCCGCCAGCAACCCCGGCATCCAGCGTCCGACCTCGTCGCGGAAGGGTCCTTCGGTGCCGAGCTGGCACAGCACGCCGATCAACGTGAGCGCCGACCGCGCGAACGGCGTGAAATACGGCGGCATGGTCGTTTGCCGAACGCTGTTGGACAGCCGGGGATTCGTCACCCGCAGCACCTGCTTGCGCAGCCACGGTGTGGTCATTCGATAGGTCGAGTGTTTGAACGGTTCGGTGCACGGCACGACAAGGGCATAGAGGGCCTCGACGTCGAATTCGCGGCCGGCCTGGACGAATCCGTGGCGTCGGGCCGCCGCCTCCAACTCCGGCGGGCCGCCGTTGAACAGGGCGTGGCAATAGTCCGCCGCCAGCTCCTCGAAGCCGTCGGGCGGCCACGCCGAGCAGGCTCCGAAATCGACGACTCCGAGCCGGCCGTCGGGCAGGACGCGGAAATTTCCCGGATGGGGATCGCCATAGAGCAGGCCGGTGCGCAGCGCCCCGGAAGCCACGAATCGCACCATCAGCATGCCGACTCGGTCGCGCTCGGCCTGCGCGCCGGAGGCGATGACGCGCGGAACCGGAGTGCCGTCGAGCCATTCGGTGATGAGCACATCGCCGCACTGCTCGATCACCTGCGGAATGTAGATGTCCGGATCGTCGGCGTACGCCGCGGCGAACACGCGCTGATTCTCGGCCTCCGCCGCATAGTCGAGTTCCGCACGGACGCAGGCGCATATCGCCTCGGTAACCGCCTCGACATCGGCGCCGGGCAGGAAAACGCCTGCCAGAGTGGAGATTCGGCGCAACTGCTCCAGATCATTCTCGATCGCCTGCCGGCCGCCGGGATACATCACCTTGACCGCAACCGGCTTGCCGTCGCGCCACACCGCGTGATGAACCTGGCCGAGCGATGCGGCGGCCGCGCGCCGGTCGTCGAATTCCCGGAAATACCACCGCCAGTTCTCGCCCATGCTCGCCGCCATCGCCGCGTGCACGCTCGACGGCAGCATCGCGGGCGCGGAATCCTGCAACCTGCTCAATGCGATGCGGTACGGCTCGGCGATCTCCGGCGGCAGGGCCAGCTCGTAGATCGCCAGCAGCTGACCGAGTTTGGCGGCGCAGCCTTTCAGCTCGCCCAGCACCTCGAAAATGTGCTGGGCCGTGCGCAACTGGATGTCCCGGTTCACTTCACTCGCCGACCTGCCGAGTGCGCGCTTGCCGACGCCCGCCGCCTGCCTGCCGGCGAAGGCCACCGGCAGCATCGCGAGTTTCGCGCTGCGAACCGCCTTGCGAACTGGGGGTTTGCCATTCGACCCTGCCGCGAAAAGGTGTGTGCGCCTACCGGCGGATTCGCTGTCCTGCGGACCGTTGCCTTGTCGAATGGTCATGACTCACCTCACACTGTGTGCAGATCAGTCTTACACACGTGCAGTCCGGCAGAGGAGGGCTTAGACTGTCTGGGACGTATTGGAACCGAGTCGAAAGGTGGCATTCGATGGGATCCCAGACGGTAGTCGCCGACGTTGCCGATGAGCTGGCACGCCGGGTTGCCGCGGGGGAATATCAGCCAGGGGATTTGATGTCGTCGGTCCGTCAGGTCGCGGAGGAATTCGACATGAATCGCGCGACCGCGCAGCTGACGCTGGGTCGGTTGGAGTCGTACGGATTCGTCGAAGCACGGCGGGGTAAGGGGTTCACCATCCGTGACGTCCGGGAGGCGGGCGGCATAGATGTGTACCGGCACTTGTTCCGCTTCTCCATCCCGATGCCCGATACCGCGATCGAAATGTTCCGCGACATCGTCGAGGTGGAGCGCGGGATCGTGATGGAGGCGCTGCTCGCCTACACCGGCAGCGAACAACAGATCGATCCGGCCGAATTGAAGGCCGATATCGACCGGCTGGAAGCGCTTGCCCGGCTGGAGGTTCCGGATTTCCGCCAGATTCTTGCGATCGAGGTCGCACTGGTGCGCAAGTTGCTGACGGCGCTCGGGCTGAGCATGCAGCGGGCCATTCTGAACTCCATCGGCGAAATGGTGCTCGAGGTGCCCGAGGCGATCGCGGCCTACTTCGCGGGTGCCGCGGACCTGCACGTACTGGTCTGGCGGGCGCTGGTCGCGGTGTGGGACTCCGGTTCCGGGCCGTCGGAAGCGCAGCTTGCGCTGTTCGAGGATCTGTTCGGGATGTACCACGAGAAGGTGACCGCCAAGTTCGAGGAACTGCTCGACGGCGCCGCGGCGGACGCCGGTCATGTGGATGACGCGCACGCGGCGACGGCTTGACGCCCCTGCTCGACGAATGCTGTCCGGTCAACTGTCTGAGCCAGAATTGATCACCTGAAATGTCGGTGTACAACACCATTCTCCCGCGCCGCTGGACCGTCGCCGATATCCCTGACCAGTCGGGAAAGACCGTCGTGATCACCGGCGCCAACAGCGGTCTCGGCCTGCGCACCGCGGAAGCATTGGCGAGCAAGGGCGCCCGAGTCCTGCTGGCCTGTCGCAACCAGCGGAAGGCCGCCGTGGCGTTGGACGAAGTGACCGCGGTGGCCACCGGGCCGAAACCCGAAGTGCTGCCGCTGGATCTGGCCGATCTCGCCTCGGTGCGGCGGGCGGGCGGACAGCTCGACGATACGGTCGAACGGCTGGATCTGCTGGTGAACAACGCGGGGGTGATGGCGACACCACGCGGGCAGACGGCCGACGGCTTCGATGCCCAGTTCGGCACCAATCATCTCGGCCACTTCGCGTTCACCGGCGCCGTACTGCCCGCGCTACTGCGGGCGCAGCGACCGCGGGTGGTGACCGTATCGTCGGTGGCCGCCTGGGGCGGTCTGATCAACTGGCTGGACCCGAACTGGCGGTGGTTCTACCTGCGCTGGCCCGCCTATAGCCAGTCGAAACTGGCCAACCTGCTGTTCACCGCCGAACTCGATCGCCGGGCCCGCGCCGCGGGCACCGGGTTGCGCGCGGTGGCCGCGCACCCGGGCCTGTCGGCAACTCATCTCTACGACCTGAACGGCGAAAAGGGCGCTGCGGGCATGTTTGCTGCCATCCCACAGGCCATTCTGTTCGCACTCGCCCAGTCCGACCGGATGGGTGCGCTGCCGCAGCTGTACGCGGCCACTGTCCCGGATCTGCCCGGAAACGCCTATCTGGGACCGGGATTCGAATTCGCGGGGTATCCGCGGCGTGCGTTGCGACACCCGATGGCCTACAGCCGCTCGGCGTCCAGGAGGATGTGGCGACTGAGTGAAAAGCTGACCGGCGTGCACTACGACTGGGATTCGGCCGCGCAGGGGACGGTCGAATAACACTGCACTAGTGCACGATCGCAGCGCCGCCGGCGTTTACCGTTCGGCCACCGCGCCTGCGGCCAGCACGAGCGCGGTGATGATCATCAGGGCGAGAACGCCGAGTATCGCCAGATTCCTGCCGCGCGGCGCATCTGTGCTGTCCCGATGCGGACAGACTTGCGAATCATGGCTTGCGCCTGCGCAATCGGGATTGGTGCACAAAGACATATCGACCTCTCAACGATCTTCACAATCGAGCACTCGCTACCCGGCATGCAGGAGCGCGGCTTCCAGTATGGGGATCGGTGCGGCAGGCGCAGCAGTCAGGCCGTTGCGCCACGGGCCCGGCCTGGTGTCGGTGGCGGACCGGCGGCACCGTCCGGGTCGGTCCGGCGTGTGGCAGCCGACTGCGCGGTAGCCGACCGGGGCCCACGCCGACGGGTGAGCTCACTGACGCGATCGTTGGCAGGCAGCAGGGTGCGCAACCAGGTCGCTCCGGAGGGTCTTATACCGCGAAACAATTCACAGCGATTGTTCGGCAACGCTTCGGGTACCGCATTTTGGCAGATCAGTGGCGATTATCTGAGACAGACGGGAGAAATGGCAATCTTCTGGCGTAGTCACTCGATCGGTCGTACCGTTTCGATATGGACGCTGTCGAGCCGCTGCCCGCCCTGCCGTTGGAATCCTGGCGCCCCACCAAGGAGACACTGCACCGGTTCGCCCAGATCGTCGGCAAGGTTGCCCTTGCCAAGGGCATCCGGCGCAACCACTGGTGGCATATGACCTATCGGCTCACTGCGCGCGGCTGGACCACGGTCCCGCTCGGTTCTGCTCGCAACGGACCGGTATTCGCCTGCACCTTCGACTTTTTCGATCATGTGCTGCGGATAGCGACCGATCGTGGCATCGAGGTCGAGATCGATCTGCCGATGCAGTCTGTCGCCACCTTCTACGGCGACGTCATGACTGGTCTGCGTGATCTCGGTATCGATGTCGTACTGCCGCACCCACATCCCTTCGATCTGCCGGACGCGGCGCGCCCGTTCGAGGACGACACCGACCACGCCGCTTACGACCCGGAGTTGGCGCAGCGGGCGTTTCGGGTGCACAGCCAGGTCGGGCGGATACTCGAGGAGTTCAGCGCCACCTATTCCGGCAAGATCAGCCCGGTGCAATTGTTCTGGCACACATTCGATCTCGCGGTGCAGCGATTCTCCGAGCGGCAGATCGATATGCCTGCGACGGTCGACTCGGTGACGCGCGAAGCGTACTCGCGCGAGGTCATCAGCGCTGGATTCTGGTTCGGCGACGCCAAGGTGCCCGAGCCGACGTTCTATTCCTACATCGCACCCGAGCCCGCCGGGCTCACCGATCGCCTGCTGCCCGCGGGTGCGCTGTGGGTGCCGTCCGGTGCGGGGCACGCCGCGTACTACCCCTACGACAAAGCCCGTCTGTCCCCGGATCCGGTCGGCGCCGCGCTCGAGTTCTTCCAGTCCGTCTACGCGGCCGGATCCGAGCTCGCCGGATGGGATGCCGCCCAGCTGGCCTGCTGGGGCGGCATCACCGACCCGGTGCTCGAGGCGAAGCACTCATGGCCGGAATGGCCGGAGTGATGGCCCTGCGGTGAATGTCAGAGTGCGTCGTTGAGTTTGTTGAGGCGGTCGCACGCCTCCACGTACTCCTGGATCAGGCGGCCGACCACGTCCGCGGAGCGCTCCACCTTGTTCAGCTGGCCGACCACCTGGCCGACGGGGTTGAAGTTCACGTCCTTGGCGGCCTCGGGGTAGCGGTGCCCGCGCTTGACGCCGTCCAGCGCCACCATCATCTGCAGCGGCATAGGCAGCGGGTCGGGATTGTCGGCCTGCTCCCATGCTTCGGTCCAGTCGTTCTTCAGCATGCGGCAGGGCTTACCGGTCCACGACCGCGAGCGCACGGTGTCATGGCTGGTGGCGTCGATGTAGGTCTGCATCTGCGCGGGCGGCACATTGGCCTCCTCGACGGTCAGCCACAGCGAGCCGGTCCACGCGCCCGCCGCGCCCATCGCCATGGCCGCGGCGACCTGGCGGCCGTTGCCGATGCCACCCGCGGCCAGCATCGGCATATCGCCGATGGCGTCCACGACCTGCGGCCACAACACCATCGACGCGATCTCGCCGCAGTGTCCGCCGCCCTCGGTGCCCTGGCAGACCACGAAATCCAGGCCGGCCTTCTTGTGGTTGAGCGCGTGCTTCACCGAGCCGCACAGCGCGCCGATCAGGCGGCCCGAGTCCTGGATCTGACGCACGACGTCCGGCGGCGGCGTGCCGAGTGCGTTGGCTACCAGCTTGGCCTTGGGATGGCGCAGGATCACTTCGATCTGCGGTGCCACCGTGGTCGCGGTCCAACCGAGCAGCTGGTTGTGGTGTTCGCTGTCGGGCAGGTGCGGAACATTGTGGTCGGCAAGGATCTGCTCGGCGAAATCGCGGTGTCCCTGCGGAACCAGTTCCGCTAGTTTGGCTTCCAGCTCCTCGGGGCTCAGCCCGTCGATGCCCTTACCCTCGTACTTGGAGGGGATGACCAGGTCGACGCCGTAGACGCCGTTCACGTGCTCATCGAGCCACGCCAGTTCTACTTCCAGCTCCTCGGCGGTGAAGCCCACCGCGCCGAGCACGCCGAGCCCGCCTGCATTGCTGACCGCGGCCGCCACGTCGCGGCAATGGGTGAAGGCGAAGATGGGGAACTCGATCCCCAGCCGATCGCAGATTTCGGTACGCATGGCGTGCTGGTCTCCCTAGTGGCTCTAGAACGGGTTACATAGTTGCTCTGCCGTGTTCCAGTCCGGCAGGGCGGGTGATTCCCTGAACCGGCCGAATGGGCCGCATACCGCGAGTATCGCCATGGCGCGGCAGCGGCCCCGTCGACTGGCGAGTGCACCATAATTCGACAGTAACACGTTCTAGTTTTGCTCGGATAGACCTGCTATCGAGCGGCTTGCTCCAGGCCGGTCAGCGCGTCCTCCAGGTGGTCGAGCAGGCGGTGTAACTGCGGCACACTGCGGCGGCAGCCGACCAGGCCGAAGTCGAGATTGTCGGCATTGGTGGTGAGGGTGATGTTCACCGCCTGGCCGTCCATCGGAATCGACATCGGATAGGTGGCATCGAGGCGGGCGCCGTTCCAGTACTGCGGTTCGCGCGCGCCGGGGACATTGGAGATGACGATATTGAACGGGGGATTGGTCCAGGAGACGACGCCGGGCAGCAGGGTCAGCGCGAGCGGACTGAGCATCACCGCGGACAGCGCCATGGCCTGGGCGCTCGACAGCGAGTTGTAGACCTCTTTGCTGCGGCGCATCGACTCGCTCACCACCCGGAGTCGTTCGATCGGGTCCTCGACATCGGTGGCCAGGTTGCACAGGATCGCGCCGATCTTGTTGCCGTTGGTGTCCTCGTCCTCGTCGGTGGCCCGCAGCGACATCGGGACCATCGCGATCAACGGCTTGTCCGGCAAGGCATTTCGCTCGATCAGATAGGAGCGAAGAGCGCCGGCGGACATGGTGAGCACGACATCGTTGATGGTCGAGCCGGTCGCCTTCTTGACCTGCTTGACCCGCTCCAGCGGCCACGATCGGACCGCACACCGGCGGGCGCCACCGATGGGCACATTGAACATCGAGCGCGGCGCATCGAACGGTAGCGTCAACTGCTGCTCAACAAGTGCGGCACGGGCAACCCGCACGGCGGCAGGCACGGAACCTGCCGCCGACAACAGATTTCGTGCCGCATTGCCCAGCCCGGACCCGGCAGCGGCGGCCTTGGGTGGGCGCGTCGAGCGCGGCAGGTGCCAGGGCACCCGGGTCTCGGCGGAGTTCGGGTCGTTGGTCAGCGTCCGCGCCAGCACACGCTGTGCCGCGACGCCGTCGATCAGCGCGTGGTGCATCTTGGAATAGATCGCGAAGCGGCCGTCACCGAGGCCCTCCACGAGATGGATCTCCCACAGCGGACGATGGCGGTCGAGCAGTGTGCTGTGCAGGCGGGAGGCCAGGTCGAGCAGCTGGTCGAATCGCCCCGGGGCAGGTAGGGCGGCTCGTCGGAGGTGGTATTCGAGCTCGACGTCGCCTTCCTGGGTCCAGCCCACTTGTGGCGCGCCGAGCCACGTCGCGGGGCGTTTGCGGAAGGTCGGGTGGAATTCCCTGTCCGCCGAGAGCTTCTCGTAGGTCAGCTGTGCGAAATCCGGACCGGCGTCCTCGGGTGCCTCGAACAATTGCAAGGAGCCGACATGCATCGGGTGCTCACGCGATTCGGCGAGCAGGAAGACGGCATCGATCGGTGAAATGAGTTCCATGGTGGGTCGCCCCCTGACGACAGCAGTGCGGTGTTTTCGGTGCTCGACCACGTTGTCGTACGGGTCCGCGCGGCCATGAAATCCCCTGCGCGACGCCTCGAACTTACCCGGCCCGAGTGGTTCGCGTTCGCCGAATCATCGATCCTTGACTACCAGCAGGTAAGCCTGCTGAAAACGCTCACCGGGCTCCGGTTCCCGAACCAGCTGCGCGACAGTCACGAACCCGGCCGCCTGTAGTAGTCCGGCAAGTCGTCGCGGTGACCAGCGGTAGGCGCGAATCACCTTGTGGTCGAACGGTTCCACCACATCGGCCGCGTCCGACGCCTGAAATGCCAGCAGCGCGTGCCCTTCTACCGCGAGTACCCGATGAAACTCGGTCAACACCTCGGGGACCCGCTCCGGCGGCAGATGGATGATCGAATACCAGGCCACGATGCCCGCGAGGGTGCCCGCGCCCAGCGCGAGCCGCTCCATTGATCCCTCGTCGAACCGCAGCTGCGGATAATTCTGCCGCGCCAGCCGGATCATCTCCGGCGACAGATCGATCCCGAATGTGTCCAACCCGAGATCGGTCAGATGCGCTGTCACCCGTCCGGGTCCACATCCGATATCGGCAACCACGCCGGAACCCATGGCCTGCACCCGTTCCGCGAACGCCGCGAGCATGGCGCGATCGAACGTGCTCGCTGCGAGGTGATCCTTGACGAAGTCCGCGTAGAGCTCCGCGATGTCGTCGTAGGCGGCTCGGGTGGCGGCCGTATCGGCTCTCGAATCCAACACCCTGTGCAGAGTACCTATGCGGGGTCGAAAGCCTTCGCAACCGCGAGGCTGTCTTCGTAGACATGGTGGCGGGTGATGAGGCCGTGCTCGACGGTGAGGTGCAGCGCGAACCGCGAGCGGTACGCACGACCGGTCGCGCGGGCGGTCTGCCGGATCTCGCCGAGCACCACTGCGTGCGCACCGTCGATCAGGATCTGCTCGATCCGGGTGTCGGCTTGCTCCGGCACGTGATGCTCGGCGATCTCACGGAAATGCGCGGCGGCCTCGGAGCGGGTCGATTTGTGCCGAATCCACGGGGTCGCGGTGCGCCCGTGCTCGTCCTGCGGCCAATCCAG
Source organism: Nocardia sp. NBC_00403 (assembly GCF_036046055.1). Lineage (NCBI taxonomy): Bacteria > Bacillati > Actinomycetota > Actinomycetes > Mycobacteriales > Nocardiaceae > Nocardia > Nocardia sp. NBC_00403. The sequence continues at coordinate 966,204 of NZ_CP107939.1, read as the reverse complement.
CTTCCAGTCCGCACCGTCGGCATACAGCTCGGCAATTCGTTCGGGATCGCCGGACCCGATGCGTCCCAGCAAATCCTCTACTACGGCGCGAGTGGTCATGACAGGTGTCCTCCGATCCGCACCGCGTTCGGCGACGGGTGCCGACCGCCATCCTTGTCGGGGCCTGCGGCCCTTGGCGATTACTTGTCAGGTAAAGGCGCGGCGGAAGCCGCGTGCACCAGATCCTGGTCCGGTGTGGTGCGCGTGCGTGCGGTGCCGAGCACGGATCCGAGAATGACGAGGGGGAAGCCGATTGCCATTCCGATGGTCAGTGGTTCGTCGAGCAGGGTCACGCCGAGCAGGATGGCCACCGCGGGGTTGATGTAGGTGATCACGGTCGCTCGGGCCGGGCCGACCTCGCTGATCAGCGCGAAGAACACCAGGAACGCGGCGGCCGTGCAGATCACGGCAAGCCCGAGTACCGACCATGCGGCGTCGGCGGTGATGTGGGCGGGCCAGCGCAGACCGGCGAACGGCGCGTAGATCACCGCGGCCAGGATCAGTGATGCGGTGACCACGCCGAGCGGCGGCAGATCCGCGAGCGCACGGTTGATGATGATCGGACCGATCGCATAGCCGAGCGTGGTCAGCGCGATCGCGCCGATGGCGGCCGGCTGTGAGAGGTCGACGTCCAGACCGACAAGGGCGGCGACACCCGCGAAACCGATGACGAGTCCGATGGTGCGCCGGGCGTCGAAGCGGTCGTGGCCCAGCTTCGTCACGATCACCACCGCGATCAGCGGCACGGCGGCGATCAGCAGACCGACGGTCGAGCTGTTCAACGTGGTCTCCGCGTATCCGATCAAGAACCACGGCCCGGTGATCTCGACGAGCGTGTACAACAGCAGCGGTCGCCATCGCCGGAACACCGGTGCAAGAGTCTTGCTGTACAACGCGATCGGCAACAGAATCGTCGCCCCGATCAGCGTCCGGCCGAAGGCGACCACGGTCGGATCGAGGTCCTGCACCGCGACGCGGATCATTGCGTAGGGCACGCCCCAGATGACGCCCATGGCCAGGAAAAGCACCCACCCACGCCTGGTCATCGTGCGACCGTTTCTTTCTCGGACATCTCCCGCTCACTTTCGTTCCAGCGGGGAGCCTATCCGGAAGATCCCATCATCCGACACCCCGTTCAGCGCGGGTTTTCCGCGACCGACCCCACCCCATCGGGGGTCGCCGATCGCTGGAACAGTCGATCGAGGTGCACAGCCGTGTCACAGGTCCCGAGGACGGCCGTGCCACCGGCGACGACAAGGACGCCGTAGGAAGACATTTCGCCGAACCCGACAGATGTCCACATCGCTGTGGCGAACGCGATCAGGAGGGCGGTCGCTGCCCGTGCGGTGCTGCTCGTCGCGATGCCGAGCAGCAGTCCGACTGCGATGGCTGCCTCGAGGACGGTCGCGATGGTCCCCACCGTCGGCGCGGCCCAGTCCAATGTCGAGGGCATCAGTGTGCGGGTGTAGTCGATGAATCGCGAGTAGCTGCCCCAGGAGACTCCCGGCGCGTCCGGTGTGCCGAACAGTCCGAACCGATCGGCGACCGAGCCGGCGAACAAGGCGCCCACCAGGATTCGCGTCACGGTATTGATGGCGACGATGCGTGCGGCGGTGATCGTCAACACCGCGATGCTCGCCAGGATCGCCGCGGTGATCGGTCCGACCGTTCCGTCGGTGCAGGCCAGCCACCCGAGTTCGGTCAGCAGGGCGATTGCCGCAAGTCCTAGCGCAACGTGCCTGGTCATATCCGCCTCATTCAAAGTAGTAAGGTGCCTGACTAAAGATACGAAGGAGGCGAGGAATGGTCAAGGGCCTTACTAATCCGCTGGCCGCCCGGCCGGTGCCGCTCGGGAACCTGCTGAGCGCGGCGGCGCGGACGCTCGCCGCGGAGCTGGATGCCGGTCTGGCGGCGGCCGGATTCACCGACCTGCGCGCCGCACACGCGCCGGTCTTCCAGGTGATCGATCCCGAAGGCACGCGGCTGATCGACCTCGCCGCCAGGGCGGGAATGACGAAGCAGGCAATGGGAGAACTCGTCCGGCACTTGGAAACTCGCGGCTATGTCGAGGTGCTGCCCGATCCGACCGACGGGCGGGCGCGCCTGGTGCGCCTCACCGCGCTCGGGTGGTCGGTGCTCGAGGCGGGTCTCGATGTGGTTGCCCGGTTCGATGCCCATCTCGACGCGATAGTCGGTGCGGCCGAGGTCGTTCGGTTGCGTGAGGTGCTTGTGAAGATCATCGGCGGGGCGGGCTCGACCTATGTTCGAGGTGGCGGCGAGACCGTCGGCGTGCTGCGTGTCGACTGATATGCCTGCTGGACAACCGGATTCGACCGGGTAGCAATTCGGGCCGGTGCGGTAACGAGGCCGGGTCGGACCGGACAGCGGCACTCACTCCTGGGGCTACTGGCAGGACGACCTGAAGGCGTCGTGGCCGGTGCTCGGGAAGGGGTTGTTCTCCGCTCCGTAGCGGGGACGAAATCCGAAGCCGAAACGGGCGTCGCTACGAGCTGTTCGCACAGCTCGTGGCAGCGCCCGTTTGCGTCCGACGGCGTGCTTCGGTCCAGTTCGCTACCCGGACGGGCAGATCTAATGGAACTGGGGTTTCGTTAATGACTCGAGTCGTGCTACGGTCTGGGTTGTCTTAACGGAACGGCATTCCCGATAGTGGGGTACGACATGACGATCACAAGCGCTGTAGTGCGTAACTGGAAGAAACTGCTGGCGGCCACGGCCGTGGGAATCGCCGCTGCGGGCGCCGTCGGAATCGCGCACTCGGACGGCCCTGCCGAAACATCTGACTGGCGCGCCGCGTGGGCGGTGCCGATGCAGTTGCCCAGCGAGGGTTTCGAACCGAACTGGTCCACCGACGGTTTCGCCGACCAGACAGTGCGGCAGGTGGTCAGAGTGACCGGCGGCGGCACCGAGGCACGGATCACCCTGTCCAATCGCTACGGCGCGGACAGATTACAGATCAACGCCGCCACGATCGCCCGGACGAGCCAGGCCGCCGCAGTGGCGCCGGAGACGATTCGGCCGCTGCGGTTCGGCGGCGCGGAATCGGTGACGATCGCGCCCGGCGAAGCGGCCACCAGCGACGCAGCCGAGCTGCGCCTGGCACCCTTCGAGTCGGCGACGGTGACGCTGTACCTCCCGGCACGCACCGGACCCGCGACCTTCCATGCCCAGGGCTACGCAACCAGCTACCGCGCGGGCGGCGACCACGCCGGTGACACCGGCGGCGCGGCTTTCACCGAGACCACTCACTCCTGGTACTACCTGTCCGACCTCCAGGTCACCGGCGGTAGGAAACCGGTCGGCACGGTCGTAGCCTTCGGCGATTCCATCACCGACGGTTACGGTGCGGGCAACGACACCAACCACCGTTACCCGGACCTGCTGGCCGACCGCCTGGCCGAGGCCGGTGCACCCCGCGTTGTCCTCAACTCCGGCATCGGCGGCAACCTGGTCCGCAACGACTCACCCTGGTTCGGCGACAGCGCGCTGAAGCGGTTCGCGCGTGACGTGATCGCCAAGCCCGGCGTGTCCTCGGTGGTCATACTGGCCGGCCTCAACGACGTCGGCTTCTCCGAGATCGACTTGCCGACCTACAAGCCCAATCCGGCGGTGTCCGTCGACGAACTGATCAAGGGCTACCGGGAGCTGATCGCGAAGGCACACCAGGCCGGGATCTCGGCGATCGGCGCGACCCTGCTGCCGATGCAGGGTGCCGAGTACTACACCGACACATCCGCCGCGAAGATCCGCCTGCTCAATGAGTGGATCCGCACCAGCGGCGAGTACGACGCCGTCGTCGACTTCAATGCCGCACTGGCAGACCCGGCCGACCCCGAACGTCTGGCACCCGCCTTCGACTCGGGCGACCACAAGCACCCCAATGCCGCAGGCTATGCGGCAATGGCCGCCGCGATCGACCTGAAAACCCTGTAGCGCGAGATGGTTACAGTGCGCGGACCGAGCAAACCAGCTCGGCCCGCGCACGTCGGTGCCGAGCAACCGGCTACGCCGCCGGAGTGCCCGGACTACCGTGGGTGTCGGTTTGTGCACCGGTTCACCTCTGGAGGCGTCTTGCGCACCATCACCCGCTTACTGTTCGTCATCGTGGCCATGGTCTGCGGCGTCGCGCCGATGCTGCCCATCGCGCTCGGCGCACCGAGCGCTGCCGGGATCGATGACGCTACGGCCGGGAAGATCGACGAATTGCTGGCGTTGGGCACCGGCGGGCACAGCAAGGGCGAGCAGATCGAGGTGCTGTCTCGCCAATTCCTCGGCACGCCGTACGGCGCGGATATGCTCGTCGGCTCGGCGAGCAAGCCAGAACAGCTCGTCATCGACTTCCGGCGCGTGGATTGCTTCACCTATCTCGACTATGTCGAAGCGCTGAGCAGGTCAACAGACCGGAGCCAGTTCGTGACGAATCTGATCGAGACGCGCTATACCGACGGCAGAGTCGACTATCTACAGCGCAAACATTTCTTCAGCGATTGGGCGCACACGCCGAGAATCGCCGCTACCGACGTCACCGCAACCCTGAGCGGTGCCGCACTGACCGTCACCAAACACCTCAATGCGAAAGCCGACGGGGCAACCTATCTCCCCGGACTGCCGGTGGTCGATCGCGCGATCACCTACATTCCCGGCGCGGCCGTAGACGAGAACGTCGTCGGCCGACTCCGCACCGGCGACTATATCGGCGCCTACGCCGACCTGCCCGGCCTGGATGTCACTCACGTCGGCATCTTCGTCAGCACGCCCAACGGCCCGATTTTCCGCAACGCGTCCTCCCTCGCCGCCGACAATAAAGTCGTCGACTCCTCCTTCGCCGACTATGTGCGGTCCACCCCGGGCATAGTCGTACTTCGTCCGCAGTAGCCGACCGCAGCGGTATTCTGCACCGACCAGGTGCTATCCCCGTTTCGAGACGAGGTGACCGCAATGGCTGCAAAGTTCGAGCTGTACAAGGACAAGGACGCGAAGTTCCGCTGGCGACTCAACGCCGCGGACGGCGAAACCATCGCCGCCGGCCAGGCCTACGAAAGCAAAGCCGCCGCCTTGAACGGCATCGAATCGGTCCAGAAGAACGCACCGGTCGCGCAATTCGACGACCAGACCTGATCCGGATTTCGCGGCGCATTCACTTCGAGCCACGGCGCTCGGTGCCTGATCAAAAAAGACCCTGCCCGACGCGTAGTGAGTCGGGCAGGGTCCAGAATTCGGCTAGCCGCCGGTGCCTGCCGCCGGGGGCGCACTGGTGGTAGTGGTCACCACCGCGGATTCCGTTGTTGTGGTCGGCTTGGTGGTCTCGGTGGGTGTTGTGGTCGGCTTCGTGGTCTCGACGGGCGCCGCGACCGAAGTCGGAGCCGGTGGGGTTGTCGTGCTCGCGGTCTCGGACGGCGGCGCGGAAGTCGTCGGCGCTGGAGTCGTCGTGGTGCTGCTGACATCGGTCTTCGCGGGCGAAGTAGGCGTGGTCGTCGCTGATGCGGACGGTGACGTGGATGTCGACGTCGACGTAGACGGGGTCTTGGTCGGTTCGGTCGTCGGCGCCGCCGAGGTGACCGCCACCGCCTTGTACACCGCGTCGAGGTCCGCCGCTTGCGGCTTGGCGGTCGTATCGACCGGCTGACCCGCCTGTGCCTGCTTTGCCAGGTGCGTGAGCCAGGCGGCCGCATACTCGGCAGATGTCAGCGGCTTGCCGTCGGCAGCGTTGGCGTCACGCCAGTAGTCGAAGTGGTGACCGGTGTGGTTCGGCCCCAGCGTGAGCTGGTACGGGTCGCTCATGACCACGGGGATCGTGTTCTGATTGGTCACGATGAGACCGATGATCTCGTTCAGCACCTTCTGCGGCAGGTAGGCCAGCGGCGACATCTGGTTGGTCGAGATCGAGTCCGCCTTCGCCGGCGCCTTCGGCGCACCTGGCTTGTACGCCGGATCCGACACCTTCAGCAGTACCTGGAGAAACGTCTCGTCGCTCTGCATCCAGTTCGGCTGCGACTGAATGTCGGCGAACGCCGCAAGCGCGATCTGGCCGAGGACGACAGCAACGTCCTGCCCTGTCGCGGGCGTCAGCCCTTCTCGTTCGAGTGCGTCGACGTTCAACTGCCTGCCCACATTGGCCACCAGCTGCAGCAGGGAAATGTTCTCCGGCGCCGCACAGGTGAGATCGCCTTCGGAGCAGAACGAGGCGATTTTGCCGTTCAGCGCACCGAAGTCACCGCGGGTGCCCGGCACCGCACCGCTGCCCGGTGCCGGTTTCGTGCCGTTCTGATATTGCTGGTCGAAGCCGTCGGGATTGCCGAACGGGTCCTTCGCGCCGGGGAACGGCCCGTCGCCCGCCGAGCGACCCGCATCGGCGAGGATGACGACACCGACGACGTCGCCCGGATCGACGATCCCGTAGCCACCGTCCTTGTCGGCCTCCTGGTGTCCGATCTGCATCGCGACGCGACGAACGACGTCGGCGCCCTCGCTGTATCCGACGATCGAGAACTTGGTGTCGGGGCAGGCCCTCGTGATCTCCTGCATCACCTGTTCGGTATTCGCAACACCGGTGTTGACGGCATCTTCATAGCTGGCCATGTTCGCGGGATACGCGATGTAGACGGCGGCGTACGAGCCCGGGTCGACCGCACCGGCCGGTGCGTTGACGACCGGATCGACCCACTCGCTGGAATGGTCACCGGACAGCGCGGCGGGCAATTCCTCACCGTTGGCCCCGACGAGCAGCTTCGTGGTCCCCGCGACCGGAGTGTCGCCGCGGCCTGCCACCGAGATGGTCACCATGTCGTGGCATTCGGTCACCGACGTGGTGAGCTGCGTATCCCTGGTTTGTGGCGTCGATGTCAGTGCCCAGGAGGCGGCGACGACCGCCGCCACCCCCAATACCGCCGGTCCGGCAACGGCCGAAGCGATGCGATGTCGCGCGATGAACTCGCGAAAAGCCATGTCCTGATCCCCATTCAATTACCAACAAGTGGACGGACAAGCCCCCCGACGGGCCATGCGTCACCAAGAACGTCGTGGTCGGGGCGCCGAGCGTTACTCGGGCAATCGGTTGTCGATCTTGTTTCGGGCGTCGCGAGGTGCTTTTGAAGCACCTCCAGGATCACCTCGAAGCCGTCTTCGACAAGTAGCTGCCGCGATCTCGTCGGCCGCGCTCTGAGCCCGCCCGGAGCCGATGACAGGTGAGCAGGCGCGGGACCCGGTTTTCTCGCGTGGGCGCCTTCGCTGCAGCTCGGGAACCATGACGCTGAACGCAGCGCGCTCGCTTGTGGGCCGGGCTTTTCTCCTGCCCGCGTGAATGCGTTGGAGAATTACCGCTAATAGACTTGACGAATGGCATATTGGGATGCCATTATTAATAGGGGAAGACACGAGGAAATCGTGTGTCTATTTTCTTTCGCCCTCGACATCGGTCGAATTCGGGTGTAATTTGGGACTTCGCGCCGGGGCGCGTGCTGTCCAACTCTCGAAATACGAAATGACTGTAGAAAGTGGCACTGTCTGCGTGTCATTTTCTACCCGTTGTTGTCGAGTCATGTTCGGGCAGCGGCCGACACGGTGCGCAATGTGAAATACAGCCCACAGGACAAGCAGATACCGTGACGACCGCGCGAACGCGTGGGCGGCGCGAGGTGCTGGAAGGACGCATCTTGGCAGTCTCGAGTCAGACCAAGGTCAATGCCGGAAAACCCGTCGATACCGGAATCTCCGGGGTGCCGAAGCGGGTCTCGTTCGCCAAACTCCGTGAGCCCCTCGATATTCCGGGGTTGTTGGATGTCCAGACCGATTCGTTCGAATGGTTGATCGGGGCGCCGGCCTGGCGCGAACGGGCAGCGGCGCGCGGCAGCTCACTCGTCGGCGGATTGGCGGAGGTGCTCGAGGAGCTCAGCCCGATCGAGGATTTCGCCGCAACGATGTCTTTGACGCTCTCCGAGCCCCGTTTCGAGGAGGTCAAGGCCTCGATCGAGGAATGTAAAGACAAGGACATGACCTACGCGGCGCCGCTGTTCGTCACCGCTGAGTTCATGAACAACAACACCGGTGAGATCAAGAGTCAGACGGTCTTCATGGGTGATTTTCCGATGATGACCGACAAAGGCACCTTTGTCGTCAATGGCACGGAGCGCGTCATTGTCTCGCAGTTGGTGCGTTCGCCGGGTGTCTACTTCGATCGCACCGTCGACAAGGCCACGGAAAAAAGTCTGCACAGCGTGCGCGTCATCCCGTCGCGTGGCGCGTGGCTGGAAATCGACATCGATAAGCGCGACACCGTCGGCGTTCGCATCGACCGCAAACGCCGTCAACCCGTGACAGTCCTGCTCAAGGCGCTCGGCTGGACCGGTGCACAGATCACCGAGCGGTTCGGTTTCTCCGAGATCATGACGACGTCCCTGGCGAAGGACAACACACCGGGCACCGATGAGGCGCTGCTCGATATCCATCGCAAACTGCGCCCGGGTGAGCCGCCGACCAAGGAGTCCGCGCAGACCTTGCTGGAGAACCTGTTCTTCAAGGAGAAGCGCTACGACCTGGCGCGCGTCGGTCGCTACAAGATCAACAAGAAGCTCGGCATCCATACCGACGAAGTCATCGGGTCACCGGTGCTCACCGAGGAAGACATCGTCACGATCATCGAATATCTGCTGCGTCTGCACGCGGGTGATCGGGTGATGACCGCGCCGGGTGGCATCGAGGTTCGGGTCGAGGTCGACGACATCGACCACTTCGGTAATCGTCGGGTGCGCACCGTCGGCGAGTTGATCCAGAACCAGATGCGGGTGGGACTGTCGCGCATGGAGCGCGTGGTCCGCGAGCGGATGACGACTCAGGACGTCGAGGCGATCACGCCGCAGACGCTGATGAATATCCGCCCGGTGGTCGCCGCGATCAAGGAGTTCTTCGGAACCTCCCAGCTCTCGCAGTTCATGGATGAGCGGAACCCGCTCGCGAGTCTGACCAACAAACGTCGCCTGTCGGCGCTCGGGCCGGGTGGTCTGAGTCGGGAACGCGCCAGTCTCGAGGTCCGCGATGTGCATTACAGCCATTACGGCCGAATGTGTCCGATCGAGACGCCCGAAGGTCCGAGTATCGGGCTGATGGGTTGTCTGTCGGTGTACGCGCGGGTCAACCCGTTCGGTTTCATCGAGACGCCGTACCGAAAAGTGATCGAGGGCAAGGCAACCGACGAGGTCGACTACCTGTCCGCCGACCAGGAAGACCTGCATGTGGTGGCGCAGGCGAACGAGCCGCTCGATGCCGAGGGACGCTTGGTTGCTGCGCGAATCGCGGTGCGTCGCAAGAACTCCGAGGTCGAGTTCGTTTCGGCTGCTGAGGTCGATTACATGGATGTGTCGCCGCGTCAGATGGTGTCGGTGGCGACCGCGATGATCCCGTTCCTCGAGCACGATGACGCCAACCGTGCCCTGATGGGTGCGAACATGCAGCGTCAGGCGGTGCCGTTGATCCGGTCGGAGTCCCCGATCGTGGGCACCGGTATGGAGTTGCGTGCCGCCGTCGACGCGGGCGACGTCGTCGTCAATGAGAAGTCCGGTGTGGTCGAGGAAGTTTCGGCCGATTACATCACCGTGATGGCCGATGACGGCACTCGCAAGTCCTACCGGATGCGGAAGTTCGCGCGTTCGAACCAGGGCACGTGTGCCAACCAGCGGCCGATCGTCGATGAGGGTCAGCGGGTCGAGCAGGGGCATGTGCTCGCTGATGGTCCGTGCACCGAGAACGGTGAGATGGCGCTGGGCAAGAACCTGCTCGTCGCGATCATGCCGTGGGAGGGCCACAACTACGAGGACGCGATCATTCTGTCGCAGCGTCTCGTGGAAGAGGACGTCCTCACCTCGATCCACATCGAGGAGCACGAGATCGATGCTCGTGATACGAAGTTGGGTGCCGAGGAGATCACGCGGGATATCCCGAACGTCTCCGATGAGGTGCTGGCCGATCTCGATGATCGTGGCATCATCCGCATCGGTGCGGAGGTTCGTGACGGCGACATCCTGGTCGGGAAGGTCACCCCGAAGGGTGAGACCGAGCTGACCCCGGAGGAGCGGCTGCTGCGCGCGATTTTCGGTGAGAAGGCCCGCGAGGTGCGTGACACCTCGTTGAAGGTGCCCCACGGTGAGTCCGGCAAGGTCATCGGTATCCGGGTGCTCTCGCGTGAGGACGACGACGATTTGCCTCCTGGTGTCAACGAGTTGGTGCGCGTGTATGTGGCGCAGAAGCGCAAGATCCAGGATGGTGACAAGCTCGCGGGTCGGCACGGCAACAAGGGTGTTATCGGCAAGATCCTCCCCACCGAGGACATGCCGTTCATGCCCGACGGCACCCCGGTCGACATCATTTTGAACACCCATGGTGTGCCGCGTCGTATGAATATCGGTCAGATCTTGGAGACCCATCTGGGGTGGATCGGCAAGGCAGGCTGGAACATTCAGCTCACCGACGGTGATCGTCCGGACTGGGCGAAGCGTTTGCCCGGGGAGTTGTTGTCGGCGGGTCCGGATACGAATCTCGCGACACCGGTTTTCGACGGTGCCCGTGAGGAAGAACTCGCCGGGTTGCTGGCGTCCACACTGCCCAACCGCGACGGCGAGGTCATGGTCGGGGCAGACGGTAAGGCAACATTATTCGACGGCCGCTCCGGCGAGCCGTTCCCGTACCCGGTCGCGGTCGGCTACATGTACATCCTGAAGCTGCACCACTTGGTCGACGACAAGATCCACGCCCGTTCGACCGGCCCGTACTCGATGATCACCCAGCAGCCGCTGGGTGGTAAGGCGCAGTTCGGTGGCCAGCGCTTCGGCGAAATGGAGTGCTGGGCCATGCAGGCCTACGGCGCCGCCTACACGCTGCAGGAGCTGCTCACCATCAAGTCCGATGACGTCGTCGGCCGCGTGAAGGTCTACGAGGCGATCGTCAAGGGCGAGAACATTCCGGAGCCGGGCATCCCGGAGTCGTTCAAGGTGCTGCTCAAGGAACTCCAGTCCCTGTGCCTCAACGTCGAGGTCCTCTCTGCCGGCTCCGCCATCGAATTGCACCATGGCGACGAGGACGAGCTCGATCGCACCGCCGCCAATCTCGGAATCACACTGTCCCGCAACGAATCCGCATCAGCCGACGACCTCCCGAGCTGATCAGCCTTGCAGAGTCGCGCACCAGATCCTCGGTGCGCGGCGCTGCGAGACATGCGCGGGTGTAGCTGTCACAGTGAAGCGCGGATGAGACCCTACAAATTGCTGTAGTTCTTCATTTCGACGTGATCTCGCACAGTTTCGACCAGCGGTGCTCGCATCTGTCTCACGCAGTGTCATAGGCGTTCAGTCTCAAAGTCGATGTCCTTCCCTACGTTCGGCGAAGGGATTCCGGAGCCTCGTGGTGTGGCGGGTTGTCGATCTCGTCATCGACTACTGACCTCGAGGCGGATCGCTGCTCCCATTTCGTGGAGACCGCCTGCTGGGTGATCGACGGCGCTGCGGCAGTTTCCTGGAACTGGCCGGCGTCCGCAGCGGCGACGAAGGTGCGCACGGCGTCGAGATCCACGCAGCAAACCCTACTCACACAACCTAAGGTTGTGGCTCGCCGTCGGCTCAGTTGTTTGATTACGCCCCTTCGGCCTTGCTTTGATCGCAGCGATCAACAGTGAGTTGTTCGAAGCGGGAGGTGCGGAGCTTGGTGGCCAGAGGATCCTTGGGTCGGCAGTTCGGATGGCTGTGGACGGCGTACGCAGTCAGCGCCTATGGCTCGGGGGTGGGATTCGGTGCGTTCCCGCTGATCGCCGTGCTGGTGTTGCACGCCGGACCCGTGCAGGTGTCCACGTTGTCGGCGGTGGGGCCGGCAGTGGGTGCGCTGATCGCGTTGCCGCTCGGGCCGTGGGTGGAGTTTCGCCGCAAGCGGCCGGTGATGATTGCGATGGACCTGGCGCGGTTCGCGGTCATGATGACGATCCCGGTCGCCTACGCCTTCGGTCGGCTCAGTTTCGTCCAGTTGCTGGTCGTCTCGGCCGTCGCCGCGGCGGCCAAGATCGCCTTCGGCGCGGCGAGCGGCGCCTACCTGAAGGCCCTGGTCCGGCCCGAGGACCTGCTCGCGGCCAACGCGCGGTTCGAGTCGACGATGTGGAGTTCCATCGCCGTCGGGCCGCCGCTGGGCGGGGCGGCGATCGGCCTGTTCGGGCCGGTCACCACTGTGGTGGCCGACGCGCTGAGTTACCTGCTCTCCGCGCTGGGGGTCACGGCGATTCGCGGCCGAGAAGAACACCCGCAGCGAACCGACAAGCGCCGGATCCGGGCCGGCGAGTTGCTCGACGGCTGGCGGCACCTGCTGGCCCATCCCGGCCTACGGGCGCTCTACCTCAACCACCTGCTCGTCAGCGGACTGATCATGGCCACCGAGCCGCTGTTGGCCGTGCTGCTGCTCCGCCAGCTCGGGTTCCCGCCCTGGCAGTACGGCCTCGCCTTCGCCGCCCCCTGCGTCGGCGGACTCATCGGCTCACGTCTTGCCAGCCGTGTCGTGGCGCGGTATGGCCGACACCGGATCCTCCGTGCAGTCGGCACGCTGCGCGCGGTCTGGCTGATCGGCCTGGCCTTCGTCCAGCCCGGTGTCGCCGGCCTCGCGACGGTGATCGCTGTCGAGCTCGCGATCATCATCAGCATGAGCCTGTACAACCCGGTACTGGCCACCTATCGACTCGAGCACACACCCAAAGACCGCATCGCTCGCACCCTGTCGGCCTGGTCGATCAGCAGCAGCGCCGCCATCGCCGTCCTCAGCGCGCTCGGCGGACTGCTTGCCGCCGCCACCAGCCCGCGCACGGCTATCACGGTCGCAGGACTGCTGATCCTCGCCAGCCCGCTGCTGCTACCCCGCCGCGAGGATCCTGCACTCGGACCCGAGCTCGAGCTCGCAACAGCCCGTGTCCACCGACAGGCAGCAGACGTTTCGCAGGACGCCGAGTAACGAGGCACCGACAGCTCGATCGTGGTCGCAGCTCAGTCGGGCACGACCTCCGTGGGATCCGGCCTTGCCGATGAGATTCCGCCACGAAATTCGGAATCTACATGTTGGGCTCGGCGGCCGGTGTCATCTGGGAGCTCGAGCACAGCGATCGCCGAATTGAGCAAGTTGTCTGGACGCGCGATAAGTGGCACGTCAGTGCAGCCGAGGTCAAGCGGCGGGTTCGGATCCAAGCATTGTCGGCGCTGTGTCAGACCGACGTCACGTGGAAGACCCGCCACGCTGCCGGGTCACGGGGGCCGGAAAGGGGGACCCCGTGACCCGCTGGGGCTGGGTGGGTCGAGATCGCATCAGGCGGCGTCGAGGGCTGCGGCGGTCTGGCGGACGGCGTCGGCGACGGCTCGGAAGTCCTTGCGCAGGATGTGGGAGTGGTTGCTCGCGACTTGCGCGCTGACCTGGATGTTCGGGTTGGCGGCGAGGATCGGATCGAGTGAGGCGCGCACGGCTTCCATTTCCTCTTGGCTGCCGCCGAGGTTGCCGCCGGTGGCCAGGACGTAGCGCATCGGGCAGCTCACGCGGTCGAGGACCGGTGCGAGGGCGGCGTGGAGTTCGTTGGCTTCGATGTTGATTTCGGCGTGTTGGTCGGCGGTCATTCGCGCGGCCAGGCCCAGCGGGCGTGCTACCGGCATCAGCCATCGCATTTTGTGGAACAGGTTCCGGATTCGTTCGCGGGCTTCCTCGCCGGTGATGCCGTAGGGCATGGCGCCGTCCACGGATACCACCGCGGTGATGCGGTCGGGGTTGCGGTCGGCCCAGTGTGCTGCGAGCAGTGCACCGTAGGACCAGCCCACGAGAATTGGTTGCTGTGCTCCGGTCGATGCGAGGACGGCATCGATATCTCGCAGGCACGCTTCGAAGGAGTAGTCGGTCGATTTCTTGGATTTGCCGCGGGCTCGCTCGTCGTAGGTGATGTGCCGGTATTCGGTGCCGAGTTCGGTGATGACGTGTCGCCAGTGCTTCTGGTCGGCGTAGGAGCCGTTGAGGTAGACGATCGGGCGGCCGGGGCCGCCGGTGTCGGTGACGGCCAGCGCGGTGTCATCGACCGGCACCATGCCCGACCAGGTCGAGTGGGTGGAGTTGGACGTAGTCGGGTTTCCCATTGTCGATCTCCTGTGTGGTGTTCGGTCTGCGAGACCCGGCAATGTTTGGGGATCTCTGAACGACTGCAAAGTTACATTGCGTTCAGAGTTTCGTCAACATATGAATTGGCATTTTCTCCCAGCTCTGCGCGGCATACTGACCGCCTTTGCAATGGTTGTGATGGTGAATGCAATGGTTGTATTGGTTCTTTCTTTGCAATGGGGTTGGTGTGAATGCATACTGGCTGCGAGTGTGCGGGCGCCGCGCATGTCGATAGATGGGAGATCGGTACCGATGCCTGGAGGCAGACTCACCGATGAGGACCGTCGGTATATCGCTGCGGGGTTGGCGGAGGGGCTCGGGTACGCGGAAATCGGTCGGCGTCTGGAGCGGCCTGCGTCGACGATCATGCGGGAGGTCACCCGCAACGGCGGACCCGACGATTACCGGGCGGACCAGGCGCACAAGGCCACACGTCAGCGTGCGCGCCGGCACAAGCAGGCTCAGCCTCCGCCGCCGCCGATCCCCGATAGCGGCCATGGGCGCGACCCCCAAGCGGTCCAGGACTTCACGGAATCCTTCACCGCCCTCCTCGTGCAGCAGGGGCTGCCCCGGATGGAGGCCAGGGTGCTGACCTGCCTATACATCACCGACTCGGGCGCTCTCACCGCCGCTGAGCTGGTCGGGCGGCTTCGCGTCAGCCCTGCCTCTGTCTCGCACGCCGTCGCTTTCCTCGAACAGCAGGGAATGCTCAGGCGGGAACGAGTTCCCGGCGGGCGTCGCGAACGTTACGTCATCGACGATGAGATCTGGCTCCGGAGCCTCCTCGCAGCTCTGCAGATGAACAGCGCCCTGGCGGCCGCATCGCAGCGCGCAGCCGAGATTCTCGGACCCACAACCCCGGCGGGCGCCCGCTTCGAATCCTCCGCCGAACTCCTGCTCCTCGTGAGCGAGGCCTACCGACAGGCCATGGAGCAGTGGCGGCAGAGCCTGGCCGCCCGCAGCACCGAGCAACAGTAATGATCCTTCGCTGAGCGGCGGTCACGCACAGTGTGGCCACCGCAATCTGTCTCAATTCCCCGGCATTTCCGCGGCCGACATCACGATGCGGGCCGGGGTTGCTCCCGTAAGACATCGCGAGAGGATCCGTCGAACAGGACTGTCGAAGCCATTCCAACAGGACGGACGGCGCTAGGGGCTTTGTCCGCGTGGCTCCGCCGCAACAGGGCGATCGGGAAGTAGCCCATGGACAGGGCAACCATCGGCGCGGCGAGCACCGCACAGTAGGACGCCGTCGCCGCCGGCCAGAACAATCCGCATTTTCCTCAGTCCGGAAAGGCTTTTGGCGGCGCGTCAGTCGTTAGTCGGCGGTCGGTCGCGTGATCGTCCCGCCTGCTCCGCCGAGACTCGTTTCCCGAGGATGCCGCAGGCAGCAGGCAGCTTCTGATCGCTGCGCTCGCACACCACCGGGATCGTCCACCCGGCCAGGGTGACGCGCCAGGCCAGCGGGGGTGTCCTGCTTACACGGGGTCGGGCAGGGTCATCTAAACCCCGGGGTGATACCGGGAATCGAGGAGCCGTAGCCGGGGCTGACCTGCCCTGGGCCGCTGTTGATTGGCGGCGCGATCCGCTTCCAGGTGCCGTCGGATTGGCAGACCTGGTCGGAGCCGTCGGGATGGTGGATCTTGCCGCCGACGTCGTAGGTGGTTCCGCTCGACGTACAGAAGTAGGCGCCAGTCCCGCCCGGATTCGTTCTTTGGTCTGTGTGGGCAACTCCGGCCGAGGCGCCGATCAGGCCACCGGCGATGAGCAGGGAGGCGGTCAGGGCCTTCATTACGCGGCGTGTACTCAAACTCGTCCTTCGTTTGGTGTGTGTGTGTCCCCTCGAGTCTTGGCCAAATCGGTTGAGGTACCTAGGCACCCTCGGGTGTCGATCCGGCACCCCCGCGAGGACGTGCCCGCCGGTGAAGGGGTTACCTGCCCGCGGTCCGGTGTCGGCCGCCTGCGGTGTCCCCCGTACGAAGAGCTGTAGGTTCTCACCACCCTTGGCATCTCCCGAAGCTACGACGAGTGGCTGTCCGGGTTGTCGCAACGGTGTGGCCTCATCGTCTGTCGCAGCAGGCAGTCGGAATGTGCCTGCGTTCCTTGCCGTCAACAGGGAAACCGCAACCGAAACGGTTGAGCGACGATGTGTTTCACCCGGAAGCTCGTTCGAACCACGCAGTCATGCCGAGACAATCTCACCGAAATTGGCCAACTGGCCACCGAGTGGCGATCTCTGATGAGAGTCCTGAAACCGAATCATGCGGCAGCTCTGGACATCACACCGTCATCATGACGCTTGTTGGCCTCAATCGATCGGACATATTCATCTTGACGATGCAGCACCTCTGCCCGCGCAGTCGGTGCAGGCAACGCAGGTGCGGACCGGAACGCTTCGCCAGCAGTCATCCCATCCGACACCGAATTCCGCAGCACCTCACGGACTTCCGGATCGAACAGTCAGTCGCGCCGATATCCCGCTAGGAACCGGATGTTGCCCAGCTCAACCGGATCAGGCTCACTCCAGACCTTGTAGCGCCGGCCGCGAGCCTTCATCTGTGCCTCCGTCCACGCGAAGGTGAACTCCACGTTGGCATGCATCAATGAGGGCGAGCAGACCGAGGAATCTCAAAACCATGGCCAAGTGACCATCAAGTGGCCAAATCTTTTGAGATTTGGACACGATTTTTGAGACCCTACGTGCGGGCATGGTCCGTCAAATGGAGTTACTAGTTGGTGCCGAGTGATTCGCTGAAGGTTTCGGTGATCTGGCGGATCTGGTCACATGCCGACGGCACGGCAACCGGACCGGGGGGCACAATCAGGCCAACCGTGAAAGTCCCGTCGGATGATTTGATCGACGCCCAGCAACCGCCGCCAACCTGCGGCGTCCGGTACAGCACGGCCTCGCGCTCGCCGATCGGGTCGGAGTTGAATATGTTGTAGCTGGGGCTCTTCCGGATATCGTCAAGAGTCAAATCGCTCGACGTCACCGACACCCCGCCAGTGGGGTACTTCTCACCATCGACAAGGGTCTCACGCCAGAATTGGCAGCCGATAGTCGTGAGAAGCCCGGAAACGCCTTCGGCTGTGGATCTTTCGCGAGTCGCCGGGGCGAATCCGGCCCGGGTCACCAGGTCGTCGCCCACACTCACGCATGGATCGAACCGAACCTGTGCGGCGCCGGTCTGCACCGGCGCCGGTGGAACGCTCACCTGCACGGAGGCGGTCGGCCGGGCAGACGTCGCGGGCGAGGCCGTCGCCGAAACCACCGTGTTCGCACCCTGATCGGTGGAACTACCAGCACAGGCGACCAGCGTCGTCGCACTCATCACCAGGCAACCAGCGGCGAAGCTTCTTCTTATCATCGAAACCCTGATCGTCGAGGTCGCCGCCCTATCCCAGTGGGACCAGGCGGTCACTAGTAATCCGTGATCATTGCAGACGCAAACAAACCGACCTGGACGTTCTCATTTTCGACATCATTTCGCACAGCCTTTGACCAGCGGTTCTCGGATCCATCTCACGGTCGATCCCCGCGCGCGCTTCCCCTTTGGCTCCGGCCGCGTCGTTTTGCCGGATGTCACGGCCCCCTCTGTATTTGGTGCTGCGAGGAGTTCGACCCGAGATCGCCTTCAGGTCGGCGGTCTCAGCGGTCACTATCGCGTGGATTCCGGTGTTCGACTCGGGATGTGCTTTCGGGGCCGATCATCGACTTCAGTGCTGAGTAGAAATGGTTGCGCCACAATGTGATTAACATTCGAATCGAAGTCCGCGAAGAGCAGCCGAGCTAGTTCCGAGCAGGACTCGTCAATGAGATGCGTGCAGCGTCGAGGACAGCTCGGCCGAGTGGCGTGAGGGTCATCGGCCGTGGTGGGCGAGCGCCGGGAGTGGGCCAGTGACGGTCTGTGGCACCCATGGTTGGTGGCTTACTGTCGATTCAGGCTGCCCAGGTCGAACGATAGTCGCTTGGTGAGGTCTGGAGGTGTTTCGCGAATGCCGCACGGAGCCCGGCCGCGGTGCTGAATCCGCTCTCACTCGCGACGGCGGCGATCGTGAGGTCGGTGGTCTCGAGGAGCGTCTGCGCGTGTCGTAGGCGTTCACGAGCGAGCCAGCTGCCTGGAGTTCGGCCGAACGCTTTGAGGAATTGGCGCGTGAGTTGCCGCTCGCTGAGGTGTATGCGTGCCGCGAGGTCACGAAGCCGGATCGGTTCGGCAAGATTCTGCATGGCCCATTCGGTGAGTTCGCTCAGGGGTGGGGCGCTGGGCGACCGGACCGGGGCGAGCATGTACTGAGCTTGGTCCGCGGGTCGGTGTGGCGGGGTCACCATGCGGCGTGCGAGGGCGTTGGCGACCGCGGTGCCGTGGTCCTGGCGGACCAGCTCGAGACAGAGATCGATACCCGCGGCAGTTCCCGCTGAGGTGTGGACGCGGTCGTCCTGGGCGTAGATCACGTTCGCGTCGAGGTCGACGTGCGGGTAGCGGCGGTGCAGGTCGTCGGCGTGCATCCAATGGGTCGTGGCGCGACGGCCGTCGAGAAGTCCGGCTTGGGCGAGCACGAACGCGCCGGTACAGATCGCCGCGACCCGTGCACCGCGCCGATGTGCCTCGCGGACCGCGTCGACCAGTTCGGTGGGCTGTTGAACATGAATGTTCGTGCAGGCGGGCACGATCACCGTGTCCGAGGTGACGAGATCGTCGAGCCCGTGCGGTGTGGTCGCGGCGAATCCGGCAGCGACCACCACTCCGGGTTCGGCAGCGCAGACCCGGAACTCGTACCAGGGGTCGACGATTTCCGGGCGAGAGATCCCGAACACCTCGCAGGGAACCGCGAGTTCGAAGATCGGAGCACCCGGCATCACCGCGAGCGCCACCCGATGGGTGTCTGTTCTCTTGCGCATGTTGTCAACTATGACACTCACCGTGCCCGGGGTGAATCGACTGGGATAGGAGAGTGACGAGCGAAAAGACGACAGTGACCGACTCTGCGACCACGATCGGGATGGCGCAGGGGGTCGCACTGTATATGTGCGCGATCCTCGGTGCCGGAGTTCTGGTGTTCCCCGGTCAGGCTGCGTCGCTGGCCGGGCCCGCGTCGTTGATCGCTTGGGCATTCAGCGCGGCGATGGGCCTGCCGCTCGCGTTCACCTTCGCTGCGCTGGCGTCACGATTCCCGGACGCGGGTGGTGTCGCGACGTTCGCTTCCCGGGCGTTCGGAGCCTCCGCCGGTGGGGTGGCCGGCTGGTGGTACTTCATTGCGGGCTCCGTCGGGCAGACCATCGTGCCGCTGACCGCCGGCTACTACGTCGCGGACGCGCTCGGCCTGTCCCAGCGCTGGGAGCCGCCTATCGCCGCGGGCGTGCTCGCGGTCGCGGTCATCGCCAATCTTGTCGGTCTCGAGCTTGGTGCCCGTGTTCAGATCGTCCTCGCGATCGGCGTCGCGATAATCCTCATCACGGTGATCCTGGTTGCGCTCCCACACATCCAGTTCGGGAGTTTCACGCCGTTCGCTCCGCACGGCGTCAACGGGGTCGGCCGAGCCGTGGTCGTGCTCTTCTTCGCCTTCGCCGGATGGGAGGCGATCGCACATCTCTCAGCCGAGTTCCGCGACGTCGAGCACACCCTCCCGCGAGCGACGTTACTGACGATCCTGATCGTCACCGTGCTCTACCTCGGTGTGGCCTTCGCAGTCGTCGGAACCGAGTCCTACGGCAGTCGCGCGCTCGATCGCATTTCGCTCGGCGTCATCATCGAGCAGGGGCTCGGCTTGTCCGCGGTCGGCGTCGTCGCTGGGGCCGCCGTCGTCATCTGCCTCGGCACGAGCAACGCCTTCGTCGCCTCGGTCTCCCGGCTCGGCTTCGCTCTCGGACGCGATGGCTGGGCACCCCGGATCCTGACCCGCCGCAACCGGCACGACGCTCCGATCATCGCGATACTGGCTGTCGCGGCAATCGGCGGTGCGGGGTTGGTCGGTGCTGCCGTCTTCGGCTGGGGCACCGACGACATCGTCTTCATCCCCGCTGTCCTCGTGCTCGCGACCTACCTGCTGGGCACGGCTGCCGCAGCACGTCTGTTCACGGGAGGGCAACGCTTGGTCGCCGTCGTCGCTGTCGCGCTTCTGGTCGTGACCGTGCCGTTCGCGGGCCGGCACCTGCTGATCCCACTCGTCATCGCGATCGCAGTACTACTCATCCCCCGGCAGCACATGCGAGCCGATGCCTGACACGACTCCGGATCTCGCTCGGTTCGCCCAGGAAGACAGGTTCTCTTCGGCGGATCATGAGCCGGAGCCAGATCGGGACGGCTTGCACGCATCAGCAAGGGTCGTCGGTGAAGACCTCGATGTCCGCGACACCTTAGCGGTCACCGATCGAATCCTTCTGCACTGGAACGCAACTGGCGATGATCACCCGCCAACCGGCCAGCGAAGGGAAGCGGAAGCTCAAAATTGTGGCCAATTGGCCAAGTCGTGGCCAATTATTCTGAGACTCGGCCATGTTCATTGAGACCCTACAGTCTTGTAGGATCTCAAAGGATTTTGGCATCCATCGGCTGGCTGACCTGGCTGTTTCGGGTTGTCTGACGTAGCGGCGAGCGGTGCTTGTCTCAGTCTGATGGCATTTCCTTCGTGAGGTCCGCGTTGCGTGATTCGGTTGATGGTGCGCCGAGGGAAACCAATGAGCACCAACCGAATCGAGTGACGGCCGTGGCATGGAACGACCTGCCGCGGATGTCATGGCGTGTCGAAATCGTTGGCGGACAACGACCTCAGTCGATGGTGCCGCCATACCAGGTCGGAAGCGGGCGAGCCCCGATGGCGACCTGGTGGGCGGCCGTAGCGAGCAGGCGAGTGGAATCCAGTGTGGGCAAAGGCGATACGTCCGGCGTCACCAACAGTGGGATCTCGGTACAAACCAGGGCGACGGCGTCACAGCCTAGACCGTGCAGGCGGTTGATGATATCGAGGTAGCGCTGCCGGGATACGGCCGTGAACACTCCTTCGCACAGTTCGGTGAAGATGATGTCGTTGATCAGGCGGCGCTCGTCGGAGTCCGGGATCTCGGCGTCGATTCCCTTGGCCGCAAAGACGCGCGGGTAGATCGGGCCGGTCATCGTGTACTTGGTACCCAGCACGCCGACCCGCCGATAACCGTCCGCGGCCGCCTTTTCCGCGACGATTTCGGCGATGTGCAGACCCGGCAGAGCCAGGTCTTCGCCATCGGACTCCAGCGCCATATGCGCGGTGTTGTCGGGGCAGACGAAGAATTCGGCTCCGGCGTTGGCGAGGCGATTGACGCTGGTGGCCAGGGTCTTTCGAATCGCGCCGTGATCACCGGCCTCCCACGCGGGCATGCTGCGGCCCATCGCGATGCAATCCAGGGTCACATCGGCGTGCTCGTGCGTTCCGAGATCGTGGGCACCCTCCTGCGACAGCGTCCGCAAGCACAGCGCCGCGCCTTCGATGCTGTGCGCCAAGATACCAACATGCCTGATCACGCTGCTCCTTGTTCGCGCCGATTCATGCCGTCCATCTTCGGCGGAGATCATCCATTCTGAGCCGGTTTCGACAAGACCGGTCGGTCGCCCGTCTCAACCGAACCAGCAGTGGTCTCGTGCTGGGTCACGGGGTGCCAGGCGCGGTAAGCACGCCGATGAGAGCGATAAGGGCCAGACCGATCTCGAGGTAGCGAGCCGAGTCGAGCATCGGCGGGTCGCCCAGGCGGCAGGAAGTTATGGACGCTGATGCCGACCGCGATCATGGTCAGGTAGATCCAGCGCAGCGGGGATCCCTTGACGAATGGTCAGCCACAGCAGCACTCACGACTGCCCGGCGCTCGTGCATGCCGAAACGGAACGCGACCTGGACTGCATCGACAGTGGCCGACCGCCGAGACCTCGATGCCCTCGGCGCCACCACGCTCACCACCGGATCCTCTTGCCCTGCACCGTAACTGGCGAGGACCATCCGCCTACCGGTCAGCGGCGGGAGCGGAATCTCAAATCATGGCCGACTGGCCGAGTCGTGGCCAATCATTCTGCCGCGGTCGGGGACGACGATGCCAGTTGCGCGCGCCCATGCCCGTGCTTCGGCGGTGGGCGGCGATCCGGTGGCGGGTGCGGCCGGAGTCTCGGGGGCGGGTACGCCGAGGCGTTGCCTCCGTCGGCGCTGCCGCCGGCCACATCTGGGCGGTCAATGAGCTACGGGACCTGCGTTCAGGGGGCCTTCCTCGGGCCGAAGTCGGACCAGCGTTCGCGCACGGCTGCCACGACCTTGGCGACCTGGGCGTCGAAAGCGTCAAGCTGCTCAGCTTCGGCAGTGCTCGCGACGAAGGCGCGTCGATCGCAGGCTGTGCCCGCGCGCCATATCCGCTCGATCGCTCGTGTTGCGGTGATGTCCGTCAACGGGTTACCGGACACGAGGACCAGGTCCGCGCGCTGCCCGGGCGCGACACGTCCTCGGTCGGCGAGGCCGAACACTCGTGCCGGTTCGGATGTGGCAGCGGCCAGGGCCTGCGCCGGGCTGATGCCGCACCGGACAAGGAGTTCCAGCTCCCGGTGCAGGCTTGCTCCGAACACGGTCCCTGGGTTCGGGGCGTCGGTGCCCGCCAGCAGAGTGACCCCCGCATCGGCCAGTCGCCGCACGTTGTCCTCGGCCCGCGAGTAGGGCGGCATTTCCCGGCCACGCCATCCCGAGGCACCCGAGGTCAACCGGCGTGCCCAGGCGTCCCCGAGCGCCGCAGCGAGCCGCGGGTCCCCTACCACTGCTGCGCCACCCGGTTCACCGAGGGTGTTCTCGATGGTGGCCAGCGTCGGACCGACCACGATTCCGGCCTCGGCCATGCGTTCGACCAGGTCCTTGTCCAGCTCGGCGTCCGCAGGGACGTGTGCCACCACGTCGACACCGGCGGACACGACCTCCTCGAGACCGGCCGTCGAGCTCACGTGAGCGACGACGACCAATCCGCGGGCGTGCGCGGCAGTGACCAGTGCCTTGATGGTTTCGGAGTCCAGCGACGGCCATAGACCCCCGGTGCCGGAGATGATCTTCAGATAGTCCGAGCCCTCCGCGATCCGTTCCGCGACGAACTGCTCGGCCTGGTCAGCGGCGGTCAACGTCGGGAACGGGGCGTACATCATCGACGGGTGCCCGCCGGGCGCGGTGGCACCGACACCCGAGGAACGCACATCGGCCACGTCCGGACGGGAGCCGGCCTGCTCCTTGGCCCTGGCCACCAGGTCGAGTTTGCTGAACATGTCGAGAACGGTGGTAACGCCGAAGGTCAACGATTGCGCGAGGGCGCCGGGAACGAGGTGCACGTGCGCGTCGATCAGACCGGGAAGCACAGTCCCGCCACCCGCGTCGATCACTTCGTCGCCTTCTTGGGCGGCCGAGGCGGCCGAGCACTCGGTGATCAGGCCGTCAGCGAACCGGACCGAAGTCCAGTTCTGCGACTTTGTCCCGTCGAAGACCTTCGCGTTCACAATCGTTGTTGCCGCGGCCCGCCAGCGCCCCTCTGAGACATGTACCGGTTCCACCATGCTGACTCCTTCCACGCTGGTTGATGACGTCTACTTGCACGCTCTATTCCAGCCGGTCTCACCAGGGCCGATCAACGACCAACCACAGCCATGAAACAATCACCAAGAGGAATTGATCGCGGCGAGGAGGGCAGTGGCGATGGAGGTCCGGCAGCTGCGCTATTTCGTCACCGTCGCCGAATGTGAACACTTCGGCCGGGCCGCGGAGGCCCTCCACATCGTTCAATCCGCGGTAAGCAAGCAGGTCGCGCGGCTGGAACGCGAACTCGGACTGACCTTGTTCGACCGGTCCCACCGTCGCGCCCGGCTCACGCCGGACGGCCAGGCATTCCTTGTCCACGCGCGCCACGCGCTACGCGGCATCGACGGTGCCGCTGCTGCGGCCGTCGACATCGCCGCCGGTAACACCGGTTTACTGCGGATCGGCAGCAGCGTCGCATTCAGCCCTCGTATCGAAGCTGCTCTTGCCGCTGTCCGTGACGCCCACCCCGGCATCACGCTCCAGGTGACAAGTTCCGCCTCAACGACCGGTCAGCTCGCCGCCCTCGCCGCTAACGACCTCGATGCCGCATTCGTGGCAGCGCCACCGGACACCCCGGGTGTGCGAGTTCATCACCTCTGGGACGAGCCGCTACTCCTGGCCGTCCCCGCCGCATACGCCCGCACCGCCAGCAACCTCGCCACGCTCGCCGAGCTCCCCCTGGCCCGATCCGCCCGCGCCGATAACCCCGGCATCTACGACCTGTTTACGGCCGCCTGCCAAGCGGCCGGGTTCACCCCCCGCGTGGGGCCGACTCTGACCCGAGTCCAAGACCTCCTTGCCGGACCCGTTGCCTCCGGAGGGTGCTGGACCCTGCTCCCCGCCGGCGTCGTCTCGCAAGACTTCACCGCCGTCGCCCTCATCCAGCCCGACCCTCCGATCCGCGTTCCCGCCGCACTCGCGCTACCCGACCCCACACCTCGCGCCTCCGCGCTGAGCCTGCTCGCCGCTGCACAGACCAGAACCGCAAGCAAGCAGGCGCCGTCGAACGGTAGTTGACTCTGCAACTACCGGTCGACTCGCACCCAGTGGAACTGATCGACAGCTTCTTGCTCGCGGCTCGCCGGCCGGAACTCGATCTCGGCACAGGCGGCGACATCGGAATCCATTGCCGCGCAGTCGAACCCCTTCTTGCCTGCCAAACACTCGCCTCCTCGCCCTTGGCAGGGGCCTGCGCCAGAGACCGCTGCGGCGAGCCAGAGTAGCCGCGTCATACAGAGATAGCCAATAGGCTATTGACTGGCCATATTCATTGAGATTTGGCCATTTTCATTGAGACCCTACAAAATGCACCTATCCGCGGGCCATATCCACAAACCGGCTCAGGTGCAGTTGGTGCGCGACAGTGATGGTTGCGGTGGGGCCGTTACGGTGCTTACCGAGAATCAGATCGGCCTCGCCGCCCCGTGGGTCGTCCCGTTCGATTGCATCGGGGCGATGTAGCAGGATGACCATATCGGCGTCCTGTTCGAGCGAGCCGGATTCGCGCAGGTCAGAGACCATGGGGCGCTTATCGGTTCGCTGTTCGGGACCACGGTTCAGCTGACTGATGGCGACGACGGGTACTTCGAGTTCTTTGGCGAGCAGCTTCAGGTTTCGCGAGAAATCCGAGACTTCCTGCTGTCGGGATTCGACCTTTTTACCGGACGTCATCAGCTGGAGGTAGTCGACGACAACGAGTTTCAGGTCGTGGCGTTGCTTGAGTCGACGCGCCTTTGCTCGAATTTCCATCATGGTGAGGTTGGGTGAATCGTCGACGAACAACGGCGCCTCACTGATCTCACTCATCCGCCGCGC
This sequence comes from Nocardia sp. NBC_00403, assembly GCF_036046055.1. NCBI lineage: Bacteria > Bacillati > Actinomycetota > Actinomycetes > Mycobacteriales > Nocardiaceae > Nocardia > Nocardia sp. NBC_00403. Next base: position 940,623 of record NZ_CP107939.1, on the reverse strand, counting down.
CAACTTGGTCCAGTCGTCATCACTCATCCGACCGGAACGCATATCGCCCAGCTTGATCTTCGCCTCGGCCGAGAGCAGACGCATGACAATCTCGGTACGGCTCATTTCCAGCGAAAAGATAACGCTCGGCAGCCCGTGCTTGATCGAGCAGCTGCGCATGAAATCCATGCCGAGCGTGGAGTTGTGGGTGGGCACCATGGCTCGTCCGGCCAGGTATAAGTGCTCGGCGTTGTCGACCTCGACGCAGCGCATCGGCACGCTGTCGATCCTGCGGACGTCCACGATGTACCGCGAGCTGGACCGTGCCGTACTGCGACTCGCACGCCGCTCTTTGTGCAGTATCGCTTTTCGATACAGCCCGAATACTTCGTCGTCCGTCGAGAACGTCATCGTGTAAGCGGTTGATGATTTCTCGGACCGGCCGTGGACACGCTTGGTAGAAACGTGGCCGCGATATCCAAGACTGACCACGAGCTCCTGCACATCGAGGAATAGCCGCCCATTGGTTACCGTGAACTGAACAGAGCCGCCGCTGGTCACGGTTCCATCGGTGTCGAGCAGCCCCGCGAGCAGCGCCCGCCGTTGGTGCTCAGAAGACCGCAGGTATTCGATGGGGATGTGTTTGTCGCCGAGCACACCGATGGTCCGCAGTCGAGCCTGCACGCTACCCACACTATTTCGGCACGCCTGGCACAGCCGAAGTCCGATGGAGGGGCCACCGCAATGCGCACAGGACGGGGCCGCAACAGGGGCGGAGTGGAAGCGCGCTTTGCCGCCGCATGATCGACCGCAGGTACGAACCTCGCTGGTGTGTGGGACGAACTCGTTACCACACACTGCGCACGCACGGGGCATGATCGGCTCGTCGGCGGGTAGCTGCAGGTGGTAGCGCAAGTACGCCGATGGGGACGGGATCGCAACGATCCCTTCTGCTTCGATGCAGGCGATGATTTCGGGATCCGCAGTGGTGAGCTGTGCTGCAGCAGACGTTCTGTCGCCGAGCCAGGCACCGAGGGTGTAGGGCGGCACCAGGAATTCGCGTGCAGGCAGTTGCAAAGCGCGCGTGTTGGCGACCGAGTGATTGACCCTGCGGTCGGCTGTTTCGCAGCGCAACGTGCGCGCGATGTCCGCGGTGGTGCGAACCGCTGCGAATGTACGTTGATTGCGGTATCCGTTGTGACCGGTCTCTGCCTGCTGTGCAGAGCGTCGAGATGCCCGTGTCTCGGTGAGCCACTGGTGCTCCTCATCCGCGACGATCACTGTGCCGTCGGAGAATTCGACCTCGTAGCAGGGGCGGTCGGACATGACGTCGGTTGCGGCGACGACGCGCGTCGGAGTGCCTTTGGCGTCGAGGAGCTCGTCACCGACACGGACTTCACCCATTGTGGTCCAACCAGTGGGCGTCGGCAGCGGGGTGTCGAGCGCGAGTGCCTTACCGACGCCGGGTCGAGCCGCGACGATGATCATCTGGCCGGGGTGCAGGCCGTTGGTGACCTCGTCGAGTTCGGTGAAGCCGGTGGGGACGCCGAGGGAGATGCCGCCGCGGCTGGCGATGGAGTCGATTTCGTCCATCGTCGGCTGGAGGAGTTCTTCGAGCGGGAGGAAGTCTTCGGTGGTGCGGCGTTCGGTGACCTCGTAGACCTCGGCTTGGGCGCGGTCGACCACCTCGGCGATGTCCTGGCCGTCGGCGCCCGCGTAGCCGTATTGGACAATGCGGGTACCTGCCTCGACGAGGCGGCGCAGGATGGCCTTCTCGGCGACGATCTCGGCGTAGTAGCCGGCGTTGGCGGCGGTCGGGACGGTTTGGGTGAGGGTGACGATGTAGGGGGCGCCGCCGATGCGCTTGAGTTCGCCGCGGCGGTCGAGGCCCGCGGCGACGGTCACCGGGTCGGCGGGTTCGCCGCGGCCGTATAGATCGAGGATCGTGTCGAAGATGGCCTGGTGGGCGGGACGGTAGAAATCTCCTGGCCGCAGCGCCTCGATGACGTCGGCGATGGCGTCCTTGCTGAGCAGCATGCCGCCGAGCACCGACTGCTCGGCCGCGAGGTCGTGCGGAGGCTGCCTGCCGAAGTCCTCGCCGGGCGGCTCGGAGTATTCCGCGTGTCCGCGGTCGTCGACGACTGCCACCAGACTCGACCGTCCTTTCCCCACCGGGATTCACACTATCGATGACTCGTTGTACTCCCGGGTACCGACACGTTGGGCGTGCAGCAGCGGGTGCGGCTGCCACCGTTCGCGGGCGCCGTCAGCGGGTTCCAGCAACCGTTGCGGCAAGGTACCGAATCATGACGTTCCTGCTGGTCTGTTCATGACATTGCGACGAACCTAGGCGACCGGAGGGGCGGTCACCAAACCGGACTGTGCACACATCTGTGGATAAGTTGGGGACTGTTTACCCAACGGTGTGCACCCCCTGTGTACTACTTGGGGAAAACCCAGGTCATTGCATTCAAACGCGCTGATAGATATTGATTTCCGAATCTATCCACGTGTGGATGAATCTCGGGTCGGCGTGTCGGTCCAGTTGAACAGCCGGGCGTGTTGAGTAAAACAGTGTGGATTACTGATATGGCCTAGGTCACATTGCGGACGGTTGGTTTTCTCGACGATCCACAAGTGGAATAACCGGAGGTAGAACCGTTGCGGCGATTTGCCGAGAATGACCCAGATCACCCTTTTGCCGAATGGCAAACATTTAGCTATTACAGTCGAAAGCCACTCTCGTGCCGAACACGAGAGTGGCCTTCGGAGCGAACTCAGTTCGCGGCGACCTGAAGGTCGAACTTGGCGATCACGTCGGGGTGCAGGTGCACCACAACGCCGTGCTTGCCAGTCGACTTGATGTGCGACTTCGGCAGCTCGATGCTGCGCTTGTCGACAACAGGGCCGCCCGCCGACTTGATGGCCGCGGCGACATCCGCCTGGGTCACCGAGCCGAACAGCTTGCCGGTGCCCGCGGTCTTCACCGACAGCGACACGGCCTCGAGGCCTTCGATGGTCTGCTTCAGCTCGTTGGCGTGATCGAGGTTGCGCACCTTGCGGGCGTCCTGCGCCCGGCGGATGCCCTCGACCTGCTTCTGAGCGCCTCGGCTGGCAACGATCGCCAGGCCGCGGGGCAGCAGGTAGTTGCGGCCGTAGCCGTCCTTGACTTCCACGGTGTCGCCGGGAGCACCGAGGTTGTCCACATCAGCAGTCAGAATCAACTTCATTGCGATGCCTCCCTGTCTCAGCGAGCCGTCGACACGTAAGGCAGCAGTGCAACCTCACGCGAGTTCTTCACGGCAACGGCGACATCGCGCTGGTGCTGCACGCAGTTGCCGGTCACCCGGCGAGCGCGGATCTTGCCGCGATCACTGACGTACTTACGCAGCAGCTGCGTGTCCTTGTAATCGATATTGACGGTGCCGGTCTTGGCTTCCTTGCAGAAGGTGCAAGCCTTCTTCTTCAGCACCTTCTCGCGCGCTGGCGCTTTAGGCATGTCTTACTCCGTAATCATTGATGGCCCAAGTGGATCCGGGCCGATGAATGCCGTTCTCAGAACGGCGGTTCGTCGTCTACGCGGCTGTTGCCCCCGAAGGAACCTGCCGCAGGTGCGCTGCCCCAAGGGTCGTCCTCGGCGCCGCCGGAACGCCCTCCGCCACCACTGCCACCGGCAGGGGCGAAGTTGCCACCGCCGCCACCGCTGCCGCCGGAACCGAATCCGCCGCCACCGCCGCCGCCGCGATTGGCCTTGGCGACCTTCGCGGTGGCGTAACGCAGCGAGGGACCGACCTCGTCGACCTCGAGCTCGACGACCGTGCGCTTCTCACCCTCGCGGGTTTCATAGGAGCGCTGCTTCAGTCGTCCGCTCACGATGACGCGGGAACCACGGGTCAGGCTTTCAGCGACATTTTCCGCAGCTTCACGCCAGATGTTGCAGCGCAGGAAGAGCGCTTCGCCGTCTTTCCATTCGTTCGAATTACGGTCGAACACGCGGGGAGTCGAAGCGACGGTGAAATTCGCCACCGCTGCGCCCGCGGGCGTGAATCGAAGCTCGGGGTCGGCCGTCAAGTTTCCGATGACGGTGATGACCGTGTCGCCTGCCATGTGGTTCCTCCTGCTCGGTTGCAGTCCGCAATGCACTCGCTGTTGCGCTAGAGCCTAGAGACAGGCTCCGACGCAATCGAGAGTCACTTGCCGTGGCGCAGAACCTTGGTGCGCAGCACCGACTCGTTGAGGCCCAGCTGGCGGTCGAGTTCCTTGACCGTGGCGGGCTCAGCGGTCAGATCGACCACCGCGTAGATGCCTTCGGCCTGCTTGGCGATTTCATAGGCGAGACGGCGGCGGCCCCAGATGTCGACCTTGTCGACCTTGCCGCCTTCGGTACGAACCACGCCGAGCATGGTCTCCAGGGACGGGGCTACGGTGCGCTCGTCCAGGCTCGGATCGAGGATAACCATCACTTCGTAATGACGCACGGACCAATCACCTCCTGTGGACTAGGAAACGGCCACGGACTTTCCGTGGCAGGAGGGTCGTTGCGTCAGCAACCCGACAAGGCTACATGAGCAGCTGCTGAGCGCCGAAACGCCCCCACAGCTGCCTGGCTCCCGCTGATTTCGCCCTGGTGTGGGTGGTGCGCGGGCGATCGCATCCGCGGGGGACCCAAACGTGGCCCGGCCCGGCCACTTAGGGTGGTCGTCATGCCGACCGGACTGGCCGCCAGCGACAGGATCGCAGGCCGTGTGACGCGCACTGCGGCGCTCTCCGCCGTGGTGGTGTTGCTGTGCGGGCTCACGCTGGCGCTCGCCTACCTGAACAAGGCGCGCTGTGCGGGTGCACCGTTTGCCGAGGACGGTCGCAGCTCGGTGTTCGACGTGCTCAAGGATTCGGATGTCTGTTATTCCGATATCCAGTTCCTGTGGCTCGGGCGCGACATCGACAACCATGTTTTTCCGTATATCGACGGCGGCATCACCGAGGACGGCATGCTGACCGGGGGTGCGGTCGAATATCCGGTGCTCAGCGGTGTGCTGATGTGGCTCGGTGCGGTCGGAGCCCACAATGACGCCGAATTTCTGCTGCACTCCGCGCTGCTGCTGGCGCCGTTCGCGCTGCTGACCGCGTGGTTGCTCGTTCGACTGTCCGGACGTGCGGCGCTGCTGTGGGCGGCGGGGCCGCCGTTGGTACTGTACGCATTCCACAACTGGGAGCTCCCCGTGGTGTGCACGGCGGTGGCTGCCGTGTACGTGGTCACCGCGATGACCCGATATTCATTGCGCACCAGGGGAATACTCGCCGCGGTACTGCTCGGCGTCGGCTTCTGTTTCAAGCTGTACCCGGGCATCTTCGTGCTGCCGTTGCTGGCCTATGTGCTCACCGGTGGCCGGCGCGAGGTGGCAGATCTCGAGCCGGCGCGGCTCGATGTGCGCGGCGCATTGATGGCGGCTGCCGCTGCCGTCGGCACCGTGGTGGCGGTGAATCTGCCTTTCGCACTCGCCGGTTACGAGGGCTGGCGGGCGTCGATCACCTTCCAGCAGTTGCGTCAGGCCGATATCACCACGAATTCCATTTGGTACTGGGGACTTCGGCAGCTGTTCGGGCAGGACGCCGACAGCGAGACGGCCTTTCAGCATGCGGTGTCGATCGCCTCGCCCACCCTGGTGCTCGCGTCCTTCGCGCTCGCGATGTGGTTGGGCTGGAAGCGATTCACCAGGACCGGCGCCTTCCCGTGGATCGGGGTCAGCGGCGCGATGCTGTGTGGATTCCTGTTGTTCCACAAGGTGCATTCGCCGCAGTACACGTTGTGGCTTGTTCCGTTCCTGGTGTTGCTCGAAGTGCCGTGGTCGGCGATCGGCGCGTACCTGGTGGCCGACGCGGCTATCGGCATCGGGGTGTTCCGATACTTCTATTCGATCGGTTCCGGCACCTCGGTGGATCTGATGGAGAACGTGGTCCAGTTCGGTGTCTGGGGTCGCGCCGTTCTGCTCGTAGTGTTCTTCTTCCTGTTCGCGCGGGCGCTGCCGCGCGGGTTCCGACCTGCGCCACCGCCGATCTCGCGTTTGGACCGCGGCGACTTGGTGCCGGTGGCTTAATGGCACTGTCGGGCGCAGTCCGCCGACAGTCGCGCCGGGTCGAGCGAAGGCGAGGCAGCCGCTTAATGGCACTGTCGGGCGCAGTCCGCCGACAGTCGCGCCGGGTCGAGCGAAGGCGAGGCAGCCGCTTAATGGCACTGTCGGACGCGGTCCGCCGATAGCCGCGCCGGGTCGAGCGAAGGCGAGGCAGCCGCTTAATGGCACTGTCGGACGCGGTCCGCCGATAGCCGCGCCGGGTCGAGCGAAGGCGAGGCAGCCGCTTAATGGCACTGTCGGACGCGGTCCGCCGATAGCCGCGCCGGGTCGAGCGAAGGCGAGGCAGCCGCTTAATGGCACTGTCGGACGCGGTCCGCTGACAGTCGCGCCGGGTCGAGCGAAGGCGAGGCAGCCGCTTAATGGCACTGTCGGACGCGGTCCGCCGATAGCCGCGCCGGGTCGAGCGAAGGCGAGGCAGCCGCCTAGTTGGGCAGTCGGGTGGGTTTGCTCAGTCCGCGGCGTGTCTGGCGCGGAATGCGGCGCTCTTGGCGCGATTGCCGCACTGGGTCATATCGCACCAGCGGCGCGACTTGCCGCGTGAGGTGTCCACGTAGAGGCGGGTGCACACGGGGCGGCCGCATGCCTTGATCAGCTGCCGCTCGGGTCCACCGAGCATTTCGACGGCGGCACGGGCGATGGCCGTGATGGCGGCCTCGGGAGTTCCGGTGCGGATCAACGTGGCATCGGATTGCAGTGTCAGACGGGGCAGTTCGCCGACTGCCAGCTCGTTGACCATGCCGCGGTCGGTCTCGGCGAACGGTTCATCCTCGGCGGCGGCAAGGGCCAGTCGGTAGGCGGCTTCGCGCAGGCGCACGGCACGGTCGAATATCGCTGTGTCGCAGTGTGGTTCGCCGTCGAGCAGATCGGCGGCGACGAGCCATTCGTCGAGGTCGGCCGGTGTCCGGAGGTAGTCGTCGAACGTCGTGGCTCGGGCTTTGACCGTGCCTGCGAAGTCCAGGGCGAGGTTACCGCTTACGAAGGCGAACACCCTTTCATGGTAACCGCCTTGACAGGTTAGTAAAGCAGGTGCGACGGTAGTAACCGCTTTAGCCGGTTGCATCGGGAGGATTCGTGAAAGATCGCATCGCGACGGTGGCCATGCAGCCGCTCTTTGTTGTGCTGTGGAGCAGTGCGTTCATCGCGGGGATCATCGGAGTCGGCGCCGCGCCGCCGCTGATGGTGTTGTTCGGGCGGTTCGCCATCGCGGGCCTGTTGCTCGCGCTGTACGCGCGAGCGGTGGGGGCGCGATGGCCACAGGGTGCCGAGCTCCGGCATGTGGTCGTTGCGGGTCTGCTGATGCAGATCGTGCAGTTCGGTGCGTTCTATACCGCGATGAGCCACCATGTTTCGGGTGCTGTGATCGCGCTGGTGCAGGGGTTGAATCCGGTGGTCATCGCGTTGTTCGCCGGGTTCATCGGCGAAACCGTCACGGTGCGGCAGTGGTTCGGCTTCGGGATCGGCGGCGTCGGTGTGGGGTTGGCCGTGCTGGACCAGTCGGCCATGTCGATGGTCGGGCTACTGTTGTGCGTGGTCGGATTGCTCGGCCTGAGCATCGGGACGGTGTATCAGAAACGGTTCGTCCCGCAGGTTGATCCACGCGCAGCGACCGCCGTGCACGTGGTGGCGAGCGCGCCGATCGCGGGTGTATCGGCTTGGGCCAGTGGGCAACTGCATATCTGGGATATGGGCCGCTTCGCGCAATCACTGGCCTGGATGGTGTTCATGAACTCGATGGTCGCGTTCCTGCTGCTGAACCACATGCTGCAGCGCTGGGATGCGACCCGGGTCGGCCGACTGTTCTTCGCGACGCCGGTGGTGACCGCGACCCTCGCGTGGCTGCTGGTCGATCAACCGTTGCGGCCCTTGACCGTTGCCGGACTCGCGGTCGGCGTGATCGGCATGGTGCTCGCGTCGCGGCGACCTGTTGCCGCGGTCGAACAGCCGCGCGTGGTGGCGGTGGGGGCGCGCTGAGCTACGTGCTCGCGCTGTGCCAGTCCATGCCCCACCGGTAAGCCTCGTCGATGGCGCGCTGGGCGCCCTCGACATAGTGGACCTCCCGGTGCACAGTGATGCCGGTGCCCTGATGCTGCAGCAGCGCAACAGCACACGAGTCGGCGCCTCGCACCGGGGCGTCGAGGCGAACCTCGATCTGCGGGCCGGATGTGGGGAACAGGGTGACAACGCCATTGGCGGCGGCCCAGTTCGGCACGCCGTCGGAGCCGGCGGCGAAGATCAGGACGCGTCGAAACAGTTCTGGCCTCGCAAGATCGATGTGCAGGTTCGCGCCGGCGTTCGCCGCATCGCTGCGATCGTCGCCGTCGAGGACGATGTGCGGCTCGGAATCCAGTGCGCCGAAATTGTTTCCGATAGCCGCAATCACACCTTTGGCCCCGTTGGACAGCTCATAGAGGCAACCGAGCTTCAGCTCGACAGGCTTGGACTTGCGGAAGAAACCCTTCGAACCGGTGGTCCAATTCAGGTTCACCCGCATGACTCCGGGCTGGTCACCGGGTTTGACGAGGGTGGTGCTCGGCGTAGCTTTCGACAGCGTCAATTTCGACTGGTTGACGCCGCCGGGAGTGTTGTCCTTCGCCATCGGAGCGATTCCCCCTCGTACACAAAGAAAGCGGCAATGGCTGAAATACAGCCATTGCCGCTCGAAGTTCGTCGACTGTCTGCCGAATGTCAGCCTACCGGCGTCGGTTCCCGTTCGCTCTTCACTTCTTCGGCATCATCCTCGCGACCGTTGCGAACGATGCTGGTGATGAAGGCAGCACCGATGAACGCGACACCGACAAGGCCGGTGACGAGGTCGTTGATGTGTACGCCGATCGAGACCATCAGGATGATGGCCAGCGCACCGATCGCCCAGTGTGCGCCGTGCTCCAGATACACGTACTCCGAGAGCGTGCCCTTGCGCACCAGGTAGACCGTGATGGAGCGGACGAACATGGCGCCGATCAGGCCGAGGCCGAGCGCGATGATGATCGGGTCGGAGGTGATGGCGAAGGCGCCGATCACGCCGTCGAAGGAGAACGACGCGTCGAGCACTTCCAGGTACAGGAACAGGAAGAACCCGGCCTTGCCCGCGGCCTTGGCGAGTTCCGAAGGACCGTCGGTGTCCTCCTCCTCGGTGTGGAACATCGAGCCGAGTCCGTCCACCACGATGTAGGTGAGCATGCCGAGCAAGCCGGCGAGCAGGACGGTGGCGCGCTCTTCTTCGGTTGCGATGAACTCCGCGGTCAGGATCAGTGCGACACCGGAGACGACCACCGAGAGCATGTCGAGCTTGCCGAGCCGGGCCAGCGGCCGCTCCAGCCAGGACAGCCAGGTGATGTCGCGTTCCTCGAAGATGAAGTTCAGGAACAGCAGCAGCAGGAACATGCCGCCGAACGCGGCGATCTGCGGGTGTGCGTCGGTGAGCAACGTCTCATAGCTCTTGCTGCCGTCCGGGAAGGTCGCGGCGTCGTCGGCGGGCGGGTTCAGCGCCAGATCGAAGGCCTTCACCGGGTCGAGGCCCGCGGTGATCCACACGATCGCCAGCGGGAAGACCAGGCGCATACCGAACACCGCGATCACCACACCGATGGTGAGGAAGATCTTCTGCCAGAACTCGCTCATTCGTTCCAGCACAGTCGCATTGATGACCGCGTTGTCGAACGACAGCGAGACCTCGAGGATACCGAGGATCGCGGCGAGTGCGAACGCGGTCGGTCCGCCGTACAGGAACGCCACGATAAGCGAGACCACCGTGACGATGAAGGACATGCCGAAAATGCGCAGGACCACGCGGGGACCTTTCCTATGCGGCGACTCGGACTTTCGTCCGAGCACGTGTGAATGAAGAGACCGGGTTGGTGACGGCTAGTTCCAGCGTGGCTGCTGAATCGGCGGTTGTCCAACGGTGTTGCGTGCGTCTCGGCGCGTTGTCGCGCGAACAGGGGGCCCGTCGCCGAGCCCCCTGACAAGCAAGGTCGTGCTTAGACGTTCACGCCGTAATCGCGGGCGATACCGGCCAGACCCGAAGCGTAGCCCTGGCCGATGGCGCGGAACTTCCACTCGGCCCCGTTGCGGTACAGCTCACCGAAGACCATGGCGGTCTCGGTGGAGGCGTCCTCGGTGAGGTCGTAGCGGGCCAATTCGGAGCCGTTGCTGCGGTCGACGACGCGAATGTAGGCGTTGCGCACCTGACCGAAGGACTGCTGACGGCCGTCCGCGTCGTAGATCGAAACCGGGAAGAAGATGCTCTCGATCGTCGGCGGGGTGGCCGCCAGGTCGACGTTGATCACCTCGTCGTCGCCCTCGCCCTCACCGGTCTTGTTGTCACCGGTGTGCTCGATGGCGCCTTCGGGGGACTTGAGGTTGTTGAAAAACACGAAGTGCTGGTCCGACAGCACCTTCTTGTCCGCACCGGTCGCGATGGCGCTGGCATCGAGGTCGAAGTCGGTGCCGGTGGTGGACCGCAGGTCCCACCCGAGACCGACCGCAACGGCGGTAAGGTTCGGCGCCGCCTTGGTCAGCGAGACGTTGCCGCCCTTGGACAAACTGACACCCATGCGGGAATCCCTTTCAATAGACGTTTGAGGTTCCCAGCATGTCCGAATCGCCGGGTACGACATACGACAGTAGTAGGTTTCGGCGAAGTTGCGTAGGAACCCGTACAACCCCCGGCGAACTGGAAGATCGCCGGAAGGTGCGCAGTCTTGTGCTCGGGCAGGCACACACGAGTCCACCGCCTACCATCGGGGCGTGGCAGGCCGCAGGCGTGGATGGTTCCGGTCATCGGGGCACAATGAATGGATTCAGCAGGCCCGACCGGCGCTGACTGCTGGCTTCCTCGATATGGATCGGCGCCAGAGCGCGGCCGAGGCGGCCGTGCACGCCGCCGAGCAAGTGTTCCCGGATCGACGGATGAGCGCGAACTGGGAAACGGTGCGCAGCCGGTGCTATGACGCGGCGGGCGCGTACCTGGCGTTCAACGACGAGTTGGATACGGCCGAGCGCGACGGCACTCCCGTCCCACAGGGGCAGGCCCGCGCCGATGCGCTGGTCCGGCAGCTGAATGCGGCGGCGGTGGCGGTGGATGAGTTCTACGGCGGCAATCAGACACAGCTCGAGCGCGCCCTTGCCGTGTATCGGACGGTGCCGCAGCTGGCCGAACAGGTGAAGATCACCGCGGCGGGTGTTCGCCGGCAGGCGGCCGAGTCGGACTACGTCGGCTACCCGTCGGTACGACAGGCCGCGGCCGCCGTCGATGAGGCTCTGATCACACTGGAAGCCGCAGGTCCCGAGGCTGCCGCGACCGTCCGAGCCGCTGCCAATCGCCTCGAAGCGGCAACCAAGGAATTGACAGAAGCATTGGCGCAGGCCCCATCTCGCGAAGGGACCGCGACCACCGCGATCAGCTCGGCGAGCACCAGGTTGGCGGCCGTGCGCACCAGAGCCGAACGGCTGGCGCCGGCCTTCTCTACGCTGCTGCGCGAGTTCAATGCTGCAAGTTCCGCGGATCTGGCTAACAATGGGCGGGAAAGCCAACGGGCCATCGATGCCGCGGACGTAGCCCTGGTACAGGCGCGCGTGGCATTGGCCCAGAACAACCCGGAGTCTGCACTTGATCTGACCACATCCGCGCGCGGGTCTCTGACCGAGGCCGAGCAGCAGGTGGACGCCGTGACCAAACGGCTCACCATGCTGCGCGAAGTTCGGGACAATCCGCAAGAGAAGGCCAAGGCCGTACGATTTCGGCTGCGGGACGCACAAATGCTCGCGGTGGGCCGGGGGCTCACCGCCGAATGGGGATCTGTGCTCGATGCACAGGTGGACCGAATCGACCGAATCGCCGAAACACTGTCGGGGCGACACCCCGACTACTGGGCCTATGTGACGGAACTGGATTCCATCACCGAATTCATAGCCGGGGTAGTGGATCGAATGAGAAAACAAGCAGGACCACGACGAGAATGAGGATGGGGCAACGATGACCGCAGGCATCGCCGTCCCGCAGGCGGTTTCGCTGCGGAAACGACTGCCACTGCGCCATTTTCGGCAGTTGCACGGCCCGGAGGCACGGCATCTTTTCCATCGGCAGCCCGAACCTTTCGGCGACCACGCTGATCGGGAGCTACTGGCGATCGCGCTCGGCGCCACGTTGTACGCACCCGCGACCCGGCCGGATCTCGCCGTGACGATCGCCAAACGTGCCGAGCGCGGCGTGTGTTCGATGGTGATCGATCTCGAGGACGCGGTCGCCGACCACGAGGTGGAATTCGCCAAGCAGCAGACGGTGGCGACGCTGGATCTGCTGGCAGGCAGCGAGGATCCGAATCCGCTGCTGTTCGTCCGGGTTCGCGACGCGGACGCGATCACCGAGATCGTCGAGCAGCTCGGGGCGGGTGCGGCGGTGCTCACCGGATTCGTCTTCCCCAAATTCGACAGCACCACGGGAACCAAATATCTCGACGCGCTCGAGACCGCCGCGGAGCTGCTCGACCGGCCGATATACGGGATGCCGGTGCTCGAATCGGCGGGACTGGTGCATCGGCAGACCCGCGACGACGAGCTGACCCAGATCGCGACGTTGCTCGCCGAGCATCGGGAGCGGGTGCTCGCGGTGCGGGTCGGCGCGACGGACATGTGCTCGACCTTCGGCATCCGGCGTGACCGGGATCTGACCATCTACGACGTGCGGGTGGTCGCGGATGTCATCGCCGACATCGTGAATTACCTTGGGCGAGCGGATGGTACGGGTTTCGTCATCACCGGCCCGGTATGGGAGTACTTCGCCGATCACGAGCGGATGTTCCGGCCGTTGCTGCGCACCGCGCCCTTCGAAGAGTCCGATGCGGTGCCGTTCCGGCAGTACCTGGTCAGCCGGGATCTGGACGGGTTGCTGCGTGAGATCACGCTGGACCGGGCCAACGGCATCCAAGGCAAGACGGTGATCCACCCCTCGCACGTGGCCGCCGTGCACGCGCTGTCGGTGGTGACGCACGAGGAGTACTCCGACGCACTCGACATTCTGCAGGTCGACGTGGGTGGTGTTGCGGCATCCGGCTACCGCAACAAGATGAACGAGATGCGGCCGCACCGCAGTTGGGCGCGGCAGACGCTGCTGCGGGCGCGGGTGTTCGGTGTGGCGAATAAGGGAGTTTCGTTCGTGGATCTGCTGTCGGCGATGGTGAAGGTATGAGTGGCGCGTCTGCTGACCTGATCGGGACTGCTATCCCCTGGGCGACGAGGACGCTCGGTATGGCGCTGTTCCACGATGATTCGTACGGACCGGTCGATCCCGACGTGGCGACCAGCGCGTTACCGGTAGAACTGTCGATCGAGTCGCTGATCCAGCCGGGCCTGCGTCGCAACCCGCGACGCGCGCATCTGCTGGTGTCGACGGTGCTCGGCAAGCATCTGCCGACGGACCCACGAGTGGTGCTCGATGCGGGCAACCGGCTCGGTGACCTGGTGCGCGGAGTGCTCGGTGACCGGGAAGCGGTCGTACTCGGGTTCGCCGAAACCGCAACAGGTCTCGGTCATTGTGTGGCGGCGCGGATCGGTGCGGGCTGCTACCTGCATTCGACCCGGCGAGACGTCGCCGAAGCGGAGACACTCACCGGGTTCGAGGAGGGGCATTCGCACGCCACCTCGCACCAGCTGCAACCTGCACCGGCCGATATTTTCGCCAACGACCTCCCGCTCGTGTTGGTAGACGACGAGATATCCACCGGCGCTACGGCTCTCGATGCAATCCATGCGCTGCACGCGTTCTCGCCGAGGTCGCACTACCTGCTTGCTTCGCTGGTGGATATGCGCACCGAGGATGATCGCGCCGCTTTCGAAGCGGCGGCGCAGCGAATCGGCGCGCGGATCGACACGGTGTGCCTCGCGTCCGGCCGCACCGCATTGCCGGACGGATTGGTGGACGCGGTCGCCGCGCTACCCGAACCTGAGCTGAATCCTATTGCTGAGCAGCGAGGTTCGTTCACGCGAATGGAACTACCGTGGCCCGCGGCGGTGCCGGAGGGCGGTAGGCATGGGATTCTGCGTTCGGACATGACCGCGTTCGATTCCGCTGTCACCGCTGCGACCGAGGTGGTGCGGACGAAGCTCGATGCGGAATTCCCCGGCCGGCCGGTGATCGTGCTAGCGCACGAAGAGTTGATGTACATGCCGCTTCGGATGGCGGCGCAACTCGCCGAATCCGGCATGCCGACCCGGTACCAGACCACTACGCGGTCACCGGCGTACGTGCTCGACGAACCCGGCTATCCACTGCGTCGTGGATTCCGTTTCCTGGCACCGGAGGTCGGTCAGGAGCAGCCTCGCTACCTTTACAACGCGCATTGGGCCGAGGAGTTTTCCGGCGCGCGCGATCCGGAGTCGATGCAGCGGTCGAGCCTACTCGTCGGCACCGACGAAAGCCTCGGCAGCCAGTCGGCGAATTCCACAGCGGGCGGCGATCCGGTCCTGGTTGTCGTCATCGATTCCCCTGCCGACACCGCCGAACTCGTTGCCGACGGTGGGTTGATCGATGTGCTCACCGCCTCCGGCGCCGATGCCGTCGTCGCGGTGTTGCCCGGTGCTGATCCGCGCATGCTGCACGCAGGGCGGGTCGATCAATTGCCGTCGGGTACGGCAGTGCCCGACACGGTCGCCATGATGAGGTCAGCTGCTGTGAATACCGTCCCCGCAGTAGAACTTCCCGCTCCGCTGCACGGTCCGGACTTCGGATCGTATGCGCCCGAGGAGGTTTCCTGGCTGCTGAAGGATCTGTCCGACGTCGACCTCGAGGCGGACGTCGCTGAGCGGGAGCGTCGGATCCAGGCGGGAGTCGCGCATTACGCCGAATCGCTGCCGGTCGAATATCAGCCGGATGCGGCCTATCGGTCGTTGTTCGACGAGGTGCTCGAGGCCAGTGCCGAGCGGCTCGCGCTTGCCGTCGCGACGGTGGCGGAGCTGGTTGTCGCCGAGCGCGGCAACGACATCGTGCTGGTGTCGTTGGCTCGTGCCGGCACTCCAGTGGGTATCCTCATGCGCCGCTGGCTGGCTGCCGGCCGTTGCGGCGACCTGCCGAGTCTCGAGGTGCCGCATTATGCGGTGTCGATCGTGCGTGATCGCGGCATCGATGCCGTCGCATTGGACTACCTTGCCAAGCATCATGATCCGGCGTCGGTGGTGTTCGTCGACGGTTGGACCGGCAAGGGCGCCATCACCAGGGAACTCACCGAAGCACTCGACGCGTACCACGCCGCGGGTGGCGCTCGGTTCAACGACGAACTGGCCGTACTCGCCGATCCGGGGCATTGCGTGCGTACCTACGGCACCCGCGATGACTTCCTCATCGCGTCGGCCTGCCTGAATTCGACCGTCTCCGGCCTGATTTCACGCACGGTATTGAACGACACCCTGATCGCACCCGGCGATTTCCACGGCGCGAAGTTCTATCGCGAGCTGACCGGTGACGATGTCTCCGTGCGTCTGCTCGACGCGGTGAGCGGCGCTTTCGACGCGGTCCGAGACCGGGTGCCCGCCGAGGTCGCTGCCATCCGCGACAGCAACCGGACACCGACCTGGTCGGGCTGGGCCTCGGTGGAGCGGGTGCGTGAGCAGTACGGCATCGGTAGCGTGAATTTCGTGAAACCCGGTGTCGGCGAGACCACCAGGGTGCTGCTGCGTCGCGTGCCGTGGCGGGTGCTCGTCCGTGCGGCCGATGCGCCCGAGCACGCTCACCTGCGCTTGCTTGCCGCGGCCCGCGGTGTCCCGGTGGAGGTCGTGGGAGACCTCGCCTATTCGTGCATGGGATTGATCAAGGACGTACAGCAGTGATGCACCTACGAAGCCTACGAAGACAGACGCTGGTAGCCACCGACCTGGACCGGACGATGATCTACTCGCGCAACGCTTTCAGCGCGGCCACCGCGGTGCCGACGGTGTGTGTGGAGCATCTGGAAGGTGAGCCACTGTCGTTCATGACGACCACCGCGGCCCTGCGGATGCAGACCCTGACCGAACCCGCCGCCGTCATTCCGACGACCACCCGCACCATCAAGCAGTTCGAACGCATCCAATTGCCAGGCGCCCCATGGCGATACGCGATCACCAGCAACGGCGGCAATATCCTTGTCGACGGTCTGCCCGATATGCGCTGGCGCATCGATATCGACGACCAGGTTCGCGCGGGCGGTGCGACGCTGTCGGAGATCAATGCCGAGCTCCGTGCGCGCATCGATGACAGCTGGGTCACCAAGTTCCGTGTCGCCGACCACCTGTTCAACTATCTGGTGGTCAAGCCGAAAGAGGTGCCCGAGGGTTTCCTCGCCGAATGGGACGGCTGGTGCCGCACTCGCGGGTGGTCGGCCTCCCAGCAGGGCCGCAAGATCTACACCATGCCGACGGCCGTCTGCAAGAGCCGCGCCGTCCAGGAAGTTCGCCGCCGACTGGTCGAGAACGGCGAGCTGTCCCATGCTGCAATGACTCTCGCCGCCGGCGACGGCGCACTGGATGCCGAAATGCTCCGCACGGCCGACTCGGCCATCCGACCCCGCCACGGCGAACTCGAGCAACTGAACTTCACTCATCCCAATCTCACCATCACCCGGGCCTCGGGCATCCTCGCCGGCGAGGAGATCATCAACTGGTTCATCAAAGCCGCGCCGCTGTCCGCTGAATAGGGAAATCACCCACTTTCCTGCTAATCGCCGCTCCGGCAGCCCTACCGGAGCGGCGCGGTGGCATCACTCGACTGCGGTTCCCTCGAGCTCGACCATCTGGCCGGGGATCGCCAGCCGTGTGACCCCGAGCATCGTGGTAGTCGGCGTCACCCCGGCAGCGCCCAACCGCGACGCCAGCACGCCGTAGTGCTGGAAAAGCAGGTCGACGTCGGTGGTGTAGACGTTGAGCCGGACGAGGTTCGCGAGGGACATGCCGGCCGCTCCGAGCACGGCCTCCAAGTTGTCGAGGCTCAGCGCCAACTGCGCAGCCATGTCACCGGCATGCTGGGGCTTGCCGTCGGCGCTCATCGCGGTCTGCCCGGAGCAGTACAGGGTCCGGGTGTGCCCGGAGACGAGCTCACCCTGGTTGAATCCCATCTCCACCGACCACGTCACCGGGTTGACTGCCGTTCGTTCCATTACCACTTCAGCTCCATTCGATTCGTTGAAGTACGTGCGTCCAGCGGCCCGGTAGCCGCCGTCTGTGACGCCGTGGCGGTAAGCCTCCCAGCGAATCACGACATCCTGTGTCGTGTATTCGGTAAAGTTTTCGTATGCGCGCCGACCGGTTGGTGTCGCTGGTGCTGCTGCTGCGCCAGCGCGGCCGACTGACTGCGGCCGAGCTGGCCGACGAACTAGAGGTGTCCACCCGCACCGTGTTGCGCGATATCGACGCGCTGTCCGCGGCCGGTGTCCCGGTCTTCGCCGAACGCGGCCGGTGCGGCGGTTTCGCGTTGTTACCTGGGTTTCGGACCGAGCTCACCGGGCTGAACCACGACGAGGCGCTTGCCTTGCTGGTCGCCGGATCGCGGCGCGGCGCACAGGCATTCGGCCTCGGCTC
This sequence comes from Nocardia sp. NBC_00403, assembly GCF_036046055.1. NCBI lineage: Bacteria > Bacillati > Actinomycetota > Actinomycetes > Mycobacteriales > Nocardiaceae > Nocardia > Nocardia sp. NBC_00403. The sequence goes on along the minus strand of NZ_CP107939.1, from coordinate 922,966 downwards.
GGCGCTTGCTTCGGCGATGCTCAAGGTGGTCGACGCGCTACCCGAAAGCTATCGGGACACCGCAGCTGACGTGGCCGAGCGATTGCTCATCGACCCGGAGACCGATCTGCTGTCGCGTCGGCTGGTCGCTGAGGAGGCGCCCGGCACCATATTGGCCGAGGTCCGGCGCGCGGTGTTCGCCGGAAACAAGCTGCGCATCCACTACGCGGCGCTCGACCAGACCCCGAAGTGGCGCACGGTGGACCCGATCGGCCTGGTCATCGTTCGCGACCGGGGCTACCTGCTGGCCACGAGATCTGGCGCGGACCGTACCTACCGGCTGTCGCGGGTGTTGGCTGCAAAGGAACTTCCCGAACCGGCACAGCGACCAGACCGCGTCGATCTGGACCGGGCCTGGCAGGAACGCAGCACACAGTTTCGGACCAGCGGCGACCAGATCGCCGTGCTGGTACGGGTGAACCCGGCGCGGCGGGAGGACCTGGTGAGCACCGCGCTGGCCGTCCACACCGAGGAACCGGACGCAAACGGCTGGCTGCGACTGGAGGTGACCTTCCAGGATTCACGATACGCCGAATGGGCGCTGTGGCAGCTCACTACGGACGCGGAAGCCCTGGCGCCGCAGTCGTTGCGCACATCCCTGCGCAACCGCGCCGCCGTGATCGCCACCCGCTACGCAGAGTCATCCTGAGAGTTGTCGCCGTGTGCCGAGCCGCCGCCGACGCGATTCGGACCGTTCCATATTGGTAGGTGCAAGCCCACCGAACGACGCGTGCGCAACGCGCAGTGCTGCCTGGTGTTGCGGACCGTCACCAATGTCCCACCCCGTAACACCTAGCCGTCGGGGCCCCGTGGGATTGTCCACTTCGGTGGTGTGAGCTTCCGGAGTCCTGAAGGTAATTGTCTTTGAACAACTTTCACGTTCCAGACAGTTCCGAAACCGAGATCCGCACGGTGTGGCGGCCGTCGGTCGCCGACGCTTCGCGCGGACTCCAGGCTCTGGTGGACCGTCGATAGAGGAAGGCCCGAGAACGGCACCACAGCTCGTCCTTCCGGTGAGAGGGCTGGTTGTGGTTGTGTTGTCGGGCAGTTGGATGAGTTCAGGTGCCGGCTGTTCTGTTATCTGGTGCGTACTTCGGTGGCCGATGTGCAGTCCAGGGCTCGGGCTGCTGCTTGTCGGCATTCGGTCAGGTCCAGGTCGCGGACCGCCGCCTTGACCAGTGGGATCGCGGGTGGGGCGACGCTGAGTTCGTGAACGCCGAGTCCGAGTAATAGTGGGGCTGCTACTGGGTCGGCAGCGGCTTCGCCGCAGACCGCTACTCGTGCGGATCCGGCCGACTCGCAGACCATGGCGATCAGCCGGAGTACGCCGGGGTCGAGGGGGTCGGCGAGGGTGCTGAGGGCTTCGTTGCCGCGTTCGGCTGCGAGCGCGTACTGGGTGAGGTCGTTGGTGCCGATGCTGAAGAAGTCGACGTGATCGGCAAAAATTGCCGTTTTCGCGGCTGCCGCAGGCACTTCCACCATGATGCCGACCTCCGGTGTGATACCGGGCGGGGCGACTTCGTCGAGGATGCGGCGGGCGGCAAGCAGCTCCTCCAATTGCGTGACCATGGGGAACATCACGCTCACCGGATGGTCGGCGGCGACTCGGCAGATAGCGGTGAGCTGGTCGCGTAGCAATGCGGGGCGGGCAAGGGCGAGCCGGATGCCTCGGACGCCGAGGAAGGGGTTGGCTTCGGTCGGTTGATCGATGTAGGGGAGCGGTTTGTCTCCACCGACGTCGAGGGTGCGCAGTACGATGCGGCGACCACCGAATGCCTCGGCCACCGCGCGGTATACCTGCTCCTGCTCATCGATGGAGGGCGCGTCGTCACGGCCGAGGAACAAGAACTCGGTGCGCACCAATCCGGCCAGGTCCGCGCCGTTGCGCACGGCTTCGGTCGCATCGAGGTCGCTGCCCACATTCGCCGCGATGTGAATGGTCACCCCGTCACGGGTGATCGCGGGTTTGTCGGCCGCCGCCTCGGCGGCTCGACGTTGTTCGCGTTGCCAGATCGCGAGCCCGGTGAAGGCGGCGAGGGTTGCCGCGTCGGGCTCGATCACGAGTCTGCCGGTGCCGCCGTCCACTGCGATAACAGTCCCGTCCTGGACCGCGAGCACATGGGCACCCGCACCCACCACGGCGGGGATGCCGCGCGCACGAACGATGATGGCGCTGTGCGAGGTCGGGCTGCCCTGGGCGAGCACGATTCCCGTGACGAGGTCGCGATCGAGTCCGGCGGCCTGGGCAGGCGTCAGGTCCGCCGCGACGAGAATGCCTGCGCGACTGATCATCTCGGTGGAGTGGCCCAGCATCGCCGCGAGCACCTGGTCGCGTATGGCTCGCAAGTCGGCGGCGCGGGCTCGCTGGTAGTCGTCGGTGAGCCGATCCAGGTCGGCGGCAGCCGATTCCAGCACCTCGGACCACACGCGGGCAGCAGAGCCCGCGGCATCGATGCCCTGATGGACGGCGCCGATCAGCTCGTCGTCATCGAGTAGCAGCAGGTGCGCCTCGAAGATTTCGGCCTCCGCACCCGCATGCGCGCGAGTTCGCTCGATGTCGGCACGCACGGCCGAGATGGCCGCATCGAACAGTTCTCGCTCCACTTGTGGTGGGCCGGACGGAGTTTCGGGCACATCGAATTCTGTCTGCCCGATCCGCCAAGCACGCCCGATACCAATGCCCGCAGACGCGGGAATTGGGCCTGCGCTCTGTCCGGTGGGTGTGGGAGTCGGGCCTTGCCCGGTGGGCGAGAGTATTGAGCCCGCGCGCTGACCAGGTGAGGGGTTCAGGCCTGTGCTCTGACTGATGAGTGAGGGGATTGGGCCTGCGCTCTGACCGGTGGGTGAGGGGATTGGGCCTGCGCTCTGACCGGTGAGCGTGGGAAAAGGACCTTCGTCATGACCAGTGGGCTTGGAAAATTGGCCTGTGCCGTGATCGGTCGGCGCGGGAATTGGGTGATCGGCAGGCGCCGGATACGGGCCGGCTCCCTTGCTGGTGCGGATGGAAGACCCGGCAGCGTCAGGTTCAACGATGGCCCGACCGGCCGTCTCGTCGAATCGGCGCGCGGCGAGAGCGAGTACGCGGTCCACCGCATCCTTTGCGCTCGGACCTGTTGCCACGACCTCGATTTCATGACCGGAGAGCGCACCGAGGGCGGCGACCCGGCTCAAGCTTGTTCCCGAAGCAGGGCCCGCGCCGGTCGACAGATTGCGCAGTCGGACGGTCGCCGCGAGGCGGCGTATCTCGGCGACGAGGCGTGCCGCCGGACGGGCATGCAGCCCATGGTCGTTCGTGACGACAAATGTGCCGGTAGCGGTCGGCTCCGCGCTGCTGGCGCCCGGTTCCATGGCCGCCGACGCTGTCGGGTCGCTGCCGGGCAGTGTTTGCGGCGCACCGCGCACACCTTCGGCCGCAGCCGACATCAGCTCAGGCGCACTGTCCGCGATGGCTTGCGGTTCCTGGAGGTGAGTTCGCTTGCCCGCCAATGCATTCTCGGCCTCGTCCGCGGCTTCCGCGAGCCCCGCGCCACCGGCCGCCGCGACGGCGGCCGCGATCAGGCCCTCCACGAATGGCGCCGAACACAAGCGCACCTGATGCGGCGAAGTGAGCAGATCCACCGCGAGCTCGGCGGAGAGCACAGCGCTGCCGAGGTCCATCAATACCAGTGCGCCGTCGCCGGAGTCGGCGTCGGCGATCGCATCGGCGACGGCGATCGCGTCGGTGCCGAAGGTGTGCTCGTCGAGCCCGGCCGCCACCTCGATGCGGATCGGCTGGTCGTGCAGCATCTCGGTGGCCAGCGCGACAGCGGCGGTGGCGAGGGCACGGCTGTGTGAGACGGCGACGATGCCGATCATCGAACCGCCTGTCTCGCGGCGAGCACCAGCAGTGCCGCACTGGTCGCGCCCGGATCCTGATGCCCGACACTGCGTTCGCCGAGGTAGGAGGCGCGGCCCTTGCGTGCGAGCATGGGAATGGTCGCGTCGCGTCCGGCCTCGGCCGCGGTTACCGCGGCCTCGAGTGCCGCGGCGAGATCAGCCCCGGCCGCGAGGCGCTCGTCGAGCGCGTCGGCCGCGGGCGCAAGCGCGTCGAACATCGTCTTGTCCCCGGATTCCGCCTTGCCGCGTGCCACGATCCCGTCGAGCCCGGCCCGGAACGCCTTCGCGAAACCGGCTGCGTCGAAGTCGGTTTCGCCCGCGGCGGCCGCGCAGCGCAGGAAGAACGTGCCGTAGAGCGGCCCGCTCGCACCGCCGATCGTTCGAATCAGCGTCATGCCGACCTGTTTCAGCTGTTCGGTCGGTGTTGTCGGCGCGGACTCGGCCAGCGCCGCGACGACCGCTGCCGTCCCGCGCTGCATATTGCTGCCGTGATCAGCATCGCCGATGGCCGCGTCGAGCTCGGTGAGTTCGTCGGTGTGCTCGTCGATCAGCTCGGCGAAGCGGCGCACCCAGTGGATCGGATCGATCATCGTCACACTCCCCAGCGCAGGGCGGGCGTGCGCACCGGCGCATCCCACAGAGTCAGTAGGCCGTCGTCGACCTTGGTCAATGTCACTGAACATCCCGCCATCTCCAGCGAGGTGATGTAGGGGCCGACCAGGGAGCGGGCGATCCCGATCCCATGGCCGCCGAGGATGCGGGCCACCTCGTTGTACATCACGTACAACTCCAGCAGCGGCGTGCCACCCATCCCGTTCACGAAGCAGATCACGGTGTCGCCCTTGGTGAACGGCAGATCGGTGAGGATGGGCTCCACCAGCATTGCGGCGGTCTCCCGCGCGGGCGCGAGCGGCGCGCGGTGGCGGCCGGGTTCCCCGTGGATGCCGACGCCGATCTCCATCTCGGTCTCGCCGAGCTCGAAGGTCGGCTTACCGGCAGCGGGGACGGTGCAGGAGGTCAGCGCCATGCCCATACTGCGTGAGTTGGCGTTCACAGTGCGGGCGACCTCGGCGACCTCGGCGAGCGACCTGCCCTGTTCCGCGGCGGCGCCCGCGATCTTCTCCAGCACGACGGTGGCGCCGACGCCACGGCGGCCTGCCGTGAAGAGGCTGTCCTGCACGGCCACATCGTCGTTCACCACAACCGCGGTGACCGCGACCCCCGTTTCGGCGGCAGCAAGCTCGGCAGCCATCTCGAAGTTCATGATGTCGCCGGTGTAGTTCTTGACGATGTGCAGGACCCCGGCACCGGCGTCGATGGCCGTGGTGGCGCCGAGGATCTGGTCCGGGACAGGGGAGGTGAAGACTTCCCCGGCACACGCGGCGTCGAGCATGCCCGCGCCGACGAAACCACCGTGCATCGGTTCGTGCCCGGAGCCACCGCCCGACAGCAGCGCCACTTTGCCCGGTCGCGGTGCGTCGGCGCGAAACACGACCTTGTTCTCGATGTCGACCCGCAGTTCGGGGTGGGCCGCGGCCATGCCCGACAGCGCTTCTCGGACGACATCGGCCGGATCGTTGATCAGTTTCTTCATCGATTCTCCTGTTATGCGGCGGTTTCGAGCGCGTCGTGATTTGCGCCTGCCGAGGTCTTGATGTGGGTCAGGGCGCGGGCAGCGAAGGCTGCGGCGACACCGGCGAGGAATTCGGCGGCGAGATACACCGGCGCTTGGCTCCAGGCCACCTCCGCGCCCCACACCTGCTGTACGAGCATCGGCCCGAGCGTCCGCGCCGGGTTGATGGACGCGCCGGTGGCGGGTGCGACGGGGATGATGGCCGCGAACACCACGAGTCCGATGGCAACGCCTGCGAAGCCGGGCGCCGCGGCGCGATGCACGACGAGCAGCACGGTCAGCACGAGAATGAAGGTGCCGACGAACTCGGCGATGAACGCCTGCCCTGCGCCGACGCCTTGGCCGTAGGCGGCGACACCGAGGCCGACCGCGCTGGCACGGTCGCCGAGCACACCGATGATGGCGAACGCGCCGAGCACCGCACCAGCGACCTGGGCGGCGAGGTAAGCCGGAACCTGTCGCCACGGGAACTGCCCGTTCAACGCGAGCGAGAGGGTCACCGCGGGATTGATGTGGTTTCCTGAGACGTGCCCGAAGGCGTACACGGTGGCCAGGACCACGGTGCCGAAGGCAAGCGAGATCATGCCGAGGTCGGCCATGGTGAACGGTGCGTCGCCGTTCACCATGAGCGTGGCAGGTACCGATCCGACGCCGATGAAGACGAGGAACGCCGTGCCGAGCACTTCCGCCGCAAGTTTTTGCGGCGTCCGCAGTCCATCCATGGGAGACTCCCGAAATTGTTTCGAACGAGATTCGACAATGTCGAATGTGATTCGTAGAGTACGTGGATGTAGCGCAGGTCACAAGAGTCGGTGGGATTCGGCCGCCTGCGACTGCTTGCAGGTCGCTCGAAAGCACAGGGAGGAAGCCGCGTGATCCAGTCGGTCGACCGGGCCGTTCGCATACTGTTCGCACTGCAGGGCGCGCGGCGGATGACCCTGTCCGAGCTCGCGGCGGAGCTCGGACTCGCGGCGACAACGGTGCACGGCATCGTCCGGACGCTCGCCGCCCACGGTGTGGTCGTGCAGGAACACGGCGGCGGGCGCTATCAGCTCGGACCTGCCGTGCTGCGGCTCGGCAACGTCTACCTCGACACGCTCGACCTGCGGGCCAGGGCCCTTACCTGGTCACACGAACTGGCGCGGACCACCGGACTCGCCGTCCGGGTCGGCGTGCTCTTCGGCGACGATGTGGTCATCATCCATCACGAACCCCGACCGGACGGCAGTAGGCAAATGCCCGAGGTCGGCATCGAAATACCTTCCCACGCAAGCGCTCTCGGCAAGGCCATGCTCGCGTTCCTGACGCCGCTCGAGGCGACGACGCTGCGCAGCATGACCGGCGAAACGATCACCGATCCCGCGGCCTTCCTCGAACACCTGCGACCGGTCACATCGTCGGGTCTCGCCTACGAATGCGAGGAGGCCGTGCTCGGCGAATCCTGTGTGGCCGGAGCAATTTTCGATCGCACCGGCAGCGTCGTCGGCGCGGTCGGCGCAGTCATTCCGACGCCGGATTGGCCCGCCTCCGACGTCACCGTCGACGCGGTCCGCACCACCGCGCGCACCATCTCCCGCGAACTCGGTTCCACCCGCTGGCCTGCCACCCCGGATCGGTGATCCGGCGCTGCTTGCTCGTCTATTTACCGCAGTCCAGTTCTCGCGGTCGCCGGCGTCCGAATGGCCTGGGCTTCAGGGGTTTCGAAGGTGCTCTTGAAATCGGGGCATTCGACCAGCGGCTCGTGGGTGCAGGTCGATGCGTGGCGGAGGCTGTCGCGCATTCGGATGAGCCGGGCGATGTCGTCGTCGAGGTCGCGGGCTTTGTCGGCCATGCGGGCACGCAGTTCGGTGTCGCTGGGGGTGGCTCGGATGAAGCGGGCGATTTCGGCGATGGTGAAGCCCGCGCCGCGGGCGCAGGCGACCAGGGCGAGGCGGCCGAGGATGTCGGGTCGGTAGGTGCGCCGTAATCCGTTGCGACCGTCGGCGGCGATGAGGCCGCGCTTCTCATAGAAGCGCAGTGCCGATGGGGCGAGCCCCGCGCGTTCGGCCACCTCGGCGATATCCAGCAGGGCGTCGGCCATTGTGTCTCCTTGACTTGAATCGCGCTTCAAATCGGAGGTTAGTCGAGATGACCGACAAAGTCGCGGTATCCCGCTTACCTGCGATCGCGGGCCTGGTTCAGCCAGTCGAGTCCGTCGCGCAAGGTTGGTGAAGGATGCAGCCTGCGATTCGGTTCACCTGGGTGCGGCCGATCGGGAGCGGGCTGGGACGGCTTGCCGAGGTAGCGGTCCAGCGGTGATTGTGAACGGTCGGATGCGCGCGAACTGCCTTTGTCCGGCGCGAACGGCACACCGGTGGACAGCGCGCGAACCCCGAGGCTCAGCATCTCGCCGACCATGCCGATGCCGATCGATAGCGTCGCAGGCCGAGCATCGTGGTGCATACCCATGGCCGTGCCGAGTGTCCCGACCCCGAAGCCGACGACCATCGAAATAGCCCACACCGCCACGGTTTGCACCGTGTACCGCTGCCAGAGATGTCCGTCGCGGTCGAAGATCCCGATGGTGGTGCCGCGGATCGCGCCGAAGGTGACGCCGACGATGCCGCCGATGATCAGCCAGGTGATGTCGGTGCCATCGAGGTCCTCGACCTTGGTGACGCTGTAGATCCCGATCGCCACCAGGATCAGCGGCGTACCGAACGTATCCCGCGCGTTCATCGGCTCGCCCTGAAACCGTTTCACGATCAACGCGACGGCCGCGACGACGATGACGATCAGCAGTCCGATACTCATGTTGCCTCCCAACGAGAACGACCCGTTTGTGGAAAGTAGCGACGCAGCGGGATAGTCCGAGTCGGCCGAACGGAGGAGTCCGAGAAGGATCCCAGAGTCCTCCCGCGCTTCCGTTGCGACTGCGACAATGGATCGTTGTGCCGATCTTTTGCGCCGAAGCCGTCCTGTTCGATGTGGATGGAACGCTCGTCGACCACGAGGCTGCCGCGGAGGCGGCGGTCCGCGCCGGGTTCCCCTTTGTTCCCGATCGGGATGGTCTCGCGCGCCGGTGGCGGGAGCTGGAAGCATGGGCGATGGATCGCTACCTCGCGGGTGAGCTGACCTTCACCGAGCAACGACGCCTGCGGATCACTCATCTCGCCGACGAGTTCGGTCAGGGGGTCTGGTCGGATGACCGGGCGGACGCGTGGTTCGCGGAGTATCTGGTGCAGTACGAGGCGGCGTGGCGGACCTATCCCGATGTGGCACCCGCTTTGTCGGCGCTCGCTGCCGAGCACCCGAAGGTGCGGCTCGGTGTGATCACCAATGGCGATTCGCAACAGCAGCGCCGCAAATTGGCGAAGGTCGGTCTCCTAGGCCTTTTGGACCACGCAACCATCTCCAGCGAAATAGGCGTAGCCAAGCCGCACCCGGCAATCTTCCTGGCCGCATGCGATGCACTGCGGTTGCCGTCTTCGCAGGTCGTTTACATCGGCGATCGCCTGCGGACGGATGCCGAGGCAGCGATCACCGCTGGGCTGCAGGGGATTTGGCTGGATCGCCGCGATACCGGCGTCGCCACCTCGGCCAAGCGCATCAAGAGCCTGACCGAGCTGCCGCCGCTGATCCGCGGCTAGTCGCACGTGGTCGGCGGTGAATCAGCCTGCATCGCGCATCGAGACCAGGCCATTTCCCCTTCGCCCCCGTGATCGGCCCTCAGTCGTAGTGCTGACCACCCAACTGCTGGGCGATGACGCCTTGCAATCGTTGCAGGCCACCGACGGTCATGCCGCTCTGCAGCTGACCCTCGATGGTGCGCACCAGCATGGAGTCGCTGAGCACCTTTTCGCTGGATTGGATCAATACCGTTCCGCTGCCGGTGAAGTCGAACTGTCGTTCCTCGCCGGAGTTGACGCCGAACCCGGCCGCGCCTGCCGCGAGGAAATTCGTCACCCACCGCTGGTCGTAGTGATGGCTGGGCGAAGGGCAATCCGCCCAGCCGACAAGGGATTCCGGGTCGACCCGCAGGGGCGGCTCCGCGAACATGACGGGGCCATTGGACGAGGCGAGGAACTTACCCGTGCCGATCAGCGTGAGGAAGCCGGGGACGATGGACTGGTTGAGCGACAGACCCGGCTCGAAGGCGAGCAGGTTCGCCGCACGGATGGTGAGGTTGCCGTTGTCCTCTAGATCATAGGAATTGATGTCGTAGCCGCGGTCGCCGATGATGAGCTTGCCGTGGCCTTCTGCGACCACATAATCGCCGGTGAACAACGGCGCGGAGAACTGCTGGGACACCATGTGCAGCAGTCCACCCTGCAGGCCGTGGGTGAGCATCTGGAAGCGCATATCGCCGTAGTAGGCGATCATCGCGCCCTTGCGCATGAACCACGGCTTGTTCAGGTCGATGCAGTAGGCGTAGCTGTTTCCCGGAATGTTGTCGCTCTCACCGAGATTCAGCGGATTCAAAATCTGGGACATGGCTCACAACTTCTCTTCTGAGGCCTGCACGTACACGACACCCTGTCCGACGCAATGCAATTGCATCGCCTCGCCGGCTCCGCGTCCTACCGCGTCGCGCCAGCTCATCGCAGTCTTCAGCTCGGTCTGCACATTGCCATAGGTGGCGACGAAGGCCTGCGGATCGACAACGATCGGATTCGGCCCGCCCACTTGCAGTTCCAGGAATCCGCCGTGCGCGAGCAGCACCGCCGAACCCTGACCCGCGAGCTGGGTGGTGAACATGCCCTGCCCGGTCAGCGCGCCGCCGGCGGCGCCGCGCAGCGCACCCATCAGGCCGCCGCCACCGCCGCCGCCCGAACTCATCACCGACACCACCGAACTCTGCAGTCCGGCAGTGTTGGCAAGCAGACGCGAGGCCTCGACACGCAACGTCGCCCCCTGCTGCATGTGGACCACGTGCACCTCGAGCCCGGCGAATCCGTAGTGCACCTCACCGGAGCCCTGGGCCAACATGGTGCGCTCGTGCTCACCGGCCATCATGCGGCCGGCCATCCGCATCAGACCGCCGCCACCGCCCATGCCCTGGCCGCCCGGAATCTGGTGCGGCGCGAAGGAGACATCGCCGGTATAGAACAGCATCGCGCCGTTGCGGGCGACGACACCGCCCGCCATGCCGACATCGGTTTTGACGACTTTGCCGTTGACCTTCTCGAACATCGCCCGTACCTACCGTTCCGCCGGCTGGATCAACACCACGCCCTGACCATCCCAGCGCAGCGAAAACGCCTCGCCTGCGTCCTGGCCGACGAGGCTGCGCCACGACACGTCGGTGACGAACGAGTGGTTGAGATTGCCGCGCGCCGCGACGAAGGCGTCGGGGTCGACGACCAGCGGGTACTGCGGCGACACTTCGAGATGGATCAGCGGCCCGCCCGCCGAAAGCAGCGCGACCTGACCCTGTCCCGACACCGTGGTGGTGAACAGCCCCGCTCCGGTGGAGGCGCCGCGCACGCCGGCGAAACGTACATCGGTGCGCAGATTGCCCGCGAAGGCGAGCAGCTGCTGCGATTCGACCTGCAGCGTCTCGTTGTTGAGGTTCACCACGGTGACGTGCTGGCCGTTCACCGCGAAGAAGACCCTGCCGTGCCCGTTGCACTCCATCAGCGACAGCTTCTCACCGGTGGCACGCCGCTTGAGCCCGGCAATCACACCGTCACCGCCGCCGAAACCAGCAGATTTGAACTGCACATTTCCTTCATAGGCGATCATCGAGCCGGAGATCGCACGGATACTTGTTCCGGCGAGGTGGGCCTCGATCACCTTTTTCGACTGCTCGAAAAGTTGCGCCATAGGGGAGTTTGCCTGCTGTCTCGATCGGGAACATGGGAGTATTCGCCACATTCCAACTGCCTGCGGTCACCTTAACGGACACAGCCGGACGCAGTCCGTTATCGACTCGCGCAGCCTCGCTTTCGCGGAGCCGGTGTCATGGCGGCATCCGTTCGGTTCGTTTCTCGTAGAGTGGCAACGTACGCACCGACAAGCGAAGGGTCGACCTTGTCCGCAACACTCGCCAAGGGCCAGAACGGTCCACTGGCCACCAACGACGTGGTGATCTCCATCCAGCTCACGGCACCAGCGGATCTGTCCGCGCTGCTGGTTACCGAGCGGGGCAAGGTCCGTTCCGACGCGGACTTCGTCTTCTTCAACCAGCCGAACGGGCCTGGCGTGAACCTGCAACCCGCGCCGCAGGGACAGCCCATGTCGCTGGCGGTGTCGCTGAGCGCGGTGCCCGCCGATATCGATCAGATTCGCGCGGTGATCACCCTCGACGACGCGTCGAGCAGCTTCGGCCGCTTTCCCGCGCCGACCGCGATCGTCTCGGATTCGTCCGGTAATCGGTTGTACGAGTACCAGGTCGACGGTTTGCAGAGCGAGTCGATCGTGATCGCGCTCGAACTGTATCGGCGGCAGGGTGCCTGGAAGGTGCGGGCTGTCGGACAGGGGTACGCGGGTGGGTTCGCGGCACTGGTCACCGACCACGGCGTGACGGTCGACGACGCCCCTGCCGCGGCGCCGCAGGCTGCGCCTGCGCCGCCCCCGGCCCAGCCCGCACCGAATTACCCGCCGCCGACCACCCCCGCCTACCCGGCCCAGCCCGCGCCGCAGTACGCGCCGACCCAGGCGGCCCCGCCCGGACCCGGTTATCCGCCGCCGCCCGCCGCGGGCTACCCGCCGCCGGGGCCCGGTTACCCGCCGCCGCCCGCACCGGGGCCGGGTTACCCGCCGCCCCCGCAGCAGGCCGCGCCGCAGCAGGCGCCCGCCGAGGTGAGCCTGAGCAAGGATCGTCCGGTCAGCCTGCAGAAGGGGCAGCGGGTCACGCTCCGCAAGGAAGGCGGCGCGGCACTGACTTTCGTCAAGATGGGTCTCGGCTGGGATCCGGTGCAGACGCGAGGCATGTTCGGCAACCGGACCGTCGATGTAGACCTCGACGCCTCGGTCGCGATGTTCGCCGATGCGAACCTCGTCGACGTCGCCTACTACGGTCAGCTGACCTCCAAGGACGGCTCGGTCCGGCATCAGGGCGACAATCTCACCGGTGAGGGCGAGGGTGACGACGAGGTGATCCTGGTCGACCTGACCCGCATCCCGGCGCACGTCAGCACGCTGCTGTTCATGGTGACCTCCTACAAGGGGCACACTTTCGAGCAGGTCCAGAATGCGTTCTGCCGCTTGGTCGACGGCGCCAACAATGCCGAACTCGCCCGGTACACCATGGCAGGCGGCATGCGGTTCACCGCCATGGCGATGGCCAAGGTGTACCGCGTCGGCGGCGACTGGAAGATGCAGGCCCTCGGTGAGGGCTTCCAGGCCAAGCATCCGGGCGAGGCGGTTCCGCAGCTCGGCCGGTTCCTCTCGGCCGGGTGATACGACAGCACGAACAACGGGGGCAGACAACGTGATTCAGCTCAAGGCCGGTCAGAACACGCCGCTGACCGGTGATGTCGTTCGATTCAGCGCGAAAGCCGGTGCTGCGCTGGATGTTTCCGCACTGGTGGTGGCGCAGAACCTGCGCGTGCTCGCCGCCGAGGACTTCGTGTTCTATGACCAGCCGCGGACCCAGGGTGTCACGCTGTCCGACGGCTCGGTGGCGATCCGGCTCGCCGAGGTCCGCGCCGATGCCAACGCGGTGCTGCTGGTGGTCAGTGCCGATCCGGCTGTGCCCGCCCAGCCGGGCGGCCTCGGGCCGGTGACCGTGGAGTTGTTCGAAAACGATGTGGTCGCGGCGGAATTCGCGATCACCCCGTTGGCAGGGGAGACCGCGCTGATCTGCCTGGAGGTGTATCGGCGCGGCACCGGATGGAAGCTGCGCGCGGTCGGTCAGGGTTACGCGGGCGGACTCGCGCAGCTGCTGACCGCGCACGGGGTCGAGGTCGACGGCGTGGTGGACCAGCCCGCCGCAGCCGCGCCGCAGGCCGGTCCCGGTTCGCCGGGCGCGCGATCGGATGGTCAGGACACCATTCCCGGCCCCGTGGCCGATTCCCGCGCGGCCGGACCCGTGCCGGTGGAGGTCGCGCACGGGCTCGACCGGTTGTGGATGATCTTCGAGGATGCCGCGCGTTCGGCGGCCGCGCTCATCTCGGCACGCGACTATGCCGCCCAACGGCTCGATCACGAATTGTCCGCCGCGGTATCGGATCCCACCACGAGGAACACCCCGGCCGCCGAGGCAGCGCGGCAGGCCGCGCACCGCCGCAGCGACGAGCTGATCGCCGTCGCCGAGGGCAACCACCACCGCGACAGCCAACACCTCCTGCGCGAACTCGCCGACGCGGACCGGCTGCTGCCACCGTCGCTGGCGTCCTGGGAATCGCCCACTTGGGACGGTCCGCCCGCGGCGAGCGACGGCATCCGGCTCGGTGAGCTGCATGCGATCGAGCGGGGGCCGCTGCGGGTGCCGTACTGCGTGCCGGTGCCGTTGAATCGGCCGCTGTGGATAGACACCGAATCCAGCAGTGCGGCGGCCCCGGTCGTCGGTGCACTGCTGGCCCGGCTGCTCGCGGCCGATCCCGGGCGGCGCGTGCGCGTCGACATGATCGATCTGACCGGGGCGTTCCGTGGGCTCGTCGGACCGCTGACACCGGTGCTGAACGGACCGCCGGTCACCGACCATGCTGAGATCTCGGCGCGGCTACAGGCCTTGGTCGACGCGACAGAACTGGCCGAACTGGCCTATGAGGGCGGGGTTTTCACGCCCCCGGTCGAACATCGAGTGCTGCTCGCCGCGGATTTCCCGCACGGCTACCAGGCCGCAGATGCACAACGCATCGGGTCGCTGATGGTGCGTGGCGATCTGATCGGGTTGTCGACCATGATCGTCGGCAGCGACGAATCCGATTCCAGCGATCCCGTGGTCGCGGCGTTGTCGCAAGCCTGCAGGCACCTTCCTACAGTCGACGGCACACCGCTGTTCGATCCGTGGACCGGCAGCCCATGGCAGCTGGATCTGGACCTGTTGCCACGAGAGCCGGAGCGGCAGGCGCGCTACCTACGCGTGCACCAGTGACGCCGCGGCGGTCCGCACCCGGTGTGTTCAGGTGCGGGCCAACGCAATTCGTGGGCGCAGTGGTTCGGGCAGCCACGGCAGCAGCGGGTCCGGTGTTCGATCGACGATGCCGCCGACCGGGTCGTCGATGAAGTCGCGGCGCACCAGGTCCTCCTCCGGCCGATAGATCTGTCGAATGATCAAGGCACACAGGGCGAGTACCGCGAGATCGCGCAGCACGACGGTGCCGGTGAACCACTCCTCGGGCAGGCCCTTGTGGTCGAGGCCGAGGTAGTAGAACATCCGTGGGACCCACACCAGCGCATCAACCGTCATCCACGCCAACAGGATCCGCCGGTGCGGCAGCGCAAGAGCGGCCAGGGGTACCAGCCACAGTGAATACTGTGGGCTCCACACCTTGTTCGTCAGCAGGAACGCGGCTACCACCAGGAAGCACAGTTGCGCGAGCCGCGGCCGACGCGGCACGGTGAGCGCGATATAGCCGATCACCAGGCAGGCGGCGACGAACACCAGCAGTGACACCGCGTTCAGGATGGTCGGTTGCTGGTTGTGCGTGAGCTCCCCGTCGAAGCCGAGCCAGCCGGTGAACGAGGTGATCACGTTGTAGATGGAGTCGGGGTCGGCGTGCCGGGTGGTGTTGAGCCGGAAGAATTCGCGCCATCCGGTCGGGTACAGCAGGGCGATCGGCAGATTCACCGCCAGCCAGGTCCCGGCCGCGGCCGCGGTGGTCAGGGCGGCGGCACCGAGTGGGCGTGAGCTGAGTAGCTGCATCCGGTCGCGCAGCCAGGCCAGTGCGGTGCGCGGACTGTCGATATCGCTTACCCGGAGTCCGGCCTGCGCGCTCGGCACCCGGTGCAGCGGGTCGGCGCGCAGGCACAACACCACGATCGGTCCGAGCAGCAGTAATGGGTACAACTTGGCCGCACCGCCGAGTCCGAGCAGCACGCCGGCCAGCAGCGGTCGTCGCCGGGCCCAGGCGAGCAGACCGGTCGCCGCGAATGCCGTCGCCAGCGCGTCGAAATTCGTAAAAGCGTGCACGATTACCAAGGGTGAAACCGCGATCATCGCCGCGTCCCAGATGCGGCGCCCGGCCAGTTCGGCCGAGGCCCACACGGTGACCAGCCAGGCCATAGCGAGGCCGAATGCGACGACATTGAAGTAGATGACCACCTGCAGCGCACCGGGCAACGGCAGTGCGTCCCAGGTTTTGGCGATCTCCATGGATATGTATTGATAAAGGCCCGACAGCACCGGGTACTCCATGTACCTCGTCTCGGTGCCGCCATCGGGTGTCTGCTCGGACCAGGACTTCTTATAGGGGAACGCGCCCTCGTTCAGGCGCTCCGCCCCGTACAGCGGCACAGTGTCCGAATAGCACATGGCTGTGTATTGGCGGCCGTTGTTCCAGTCCAGGGTGAGCGAGCCGTCCGCGGTGCTGGTCTGCTGGATGCAGGGCGCCTTGGCTGTCCAACCGAGGGCGAGGAAAACCAGGGTGACGGCCAGCAGCACCCGCATCGGGGTCCAGAACCGGACGCGGCCGATCAGTGCGTGATCACCGACCGGGCCGCCGATCACGGTGCACAGCTGTGCTGTCAGGGAATCGTTGCGGCTGGGTCGGTCTCGTCCGTCGGCCGACCGCAGATCCGGCGCGAGCGGGGCCGGGGCCGTGTAGTGCGGTCCGGCGGACTGTCCCCCGCTGAACTTCGGCGAGCTCCCGTTCGTCGCCTCGTCCATCAGTTGCTGATCGCTCACGGCATCCGAGGCTACCGGCCCTGGCTGTCGGTCCGGATCGAGCGGGTGCTGTTCGCCCATGGTGGATCGCATCCGTCGGGGCTCTGGATGGCTGGAAATGCGTCTTTTCGGCAGGTCGAGCGCTGTAGTATGCCGTTGATCGACCGGTGGTTCAGGGGAGGTCGATTATTAGATGTGTAACAGATGTTACCAGGATCGAAAATGATGTTCGGCATTCGATAGTGCATTTTCGGATTCGTATTCTATTTATCTGTGAATCTTTACGGGATATTGCAGTGAAATCAACGTCGGTTTCAGGCTGAGTGGCTGAATATCGTGTTTGTGTGAAACCTGTCAGTGTTTCGATTATCGGGCCGGGCCCGAATTTCCTGGGCTACTCGCATCACCAACGAAACCGTGACTTCCAGTGGGCCACGTAGACAGAGGTTTGAATGGGAATGCAATTGCGTTTGTCGCGACGGTCGTTCGTGCGCTCCGCAAGCATCGGTGCCGGAGTTGCCGCGACCGGGCTGACCAACGCCGTGGTCGCGGCAGCGCCGCCGATCGCTCGGCGCGCTCCGGGACTTCCCGATGCCGCGAGCATTGCGGCGACCGATCCGGCGATGCTGTCCGCAGTGGAGGCGGCCAGCCTGCTGCAGGCCCGAGAGTTGCACCCGGTAGAGCTATTGGACGCCTGCATCGAGCGAAGCTCGGCGTTCGACGGCGCGATCGGGGCGTGGGTCCGTACCTACCCCGAGCTCGCCCACGAGCAGGCCGAGCGTGCGGCGGATCGGCTCTCGGCCGGGAACGCGCCGCTGATCTGCGGTCTGCCCATTGCGGTGAAAGACCTGTATGCCGTTGCCGGGCTGCCGCTCACCGCATCGAGTCGCATTCTCGACGGCAATATCGCCGCGGGTGATTCGACGGTCTGGCGGCGTCTGCACGATAACGGCGCGGTCTTGATGGGGCACGTGCACAACGATGAGTTCGCGATCATGACGGACACGCTGCAGGTGGGCAATCCGTGGAACATCGACGAGTCCGTCGGCGGGTCCTCCGGCGGCAGTGCGGCCGCACTGGCCGCCAGGTTCGCGCCCTTGTCGATCGGCACCGACACGGGTGGTTCCCTCCGGATCCCCGCTTCCCGGTGCGGCGTCAGTGCGATCAAGCCGACCTTCGGGCGGTGCAGCAAATACGGCATCATTCCGGTGGTATGGACCAGAGACCATCCTGGGCCGCTCGGACGCAGCATCGCCGACGCGTCGCTGCTGTTGTCGTACATGACGGGAGCCGACGCGTTCGACCCGGTGACAGCTATTGCGCCGCCGGTGCCCGACGGCGGGTTCCCGATCGCCGCGGTGGGGGGCGATAAACCGTTGGCGGGCAAGAGACTCGGGGTGCCGAGGGGGGTCACCGAGATGCTGCCCGACGCGCTCGCGACCTTGTTCGCACGCTTTCTGGACCTGTTCACAGTGTTGGGCGGCGAGACCCGTGATGTCACGATGCCCGCCGAGCCCGAAGGGCTGCTCAGCAAGGACGCCGTGGAAGTCGGTTTGTATCACCGACAGTGGGCCGATCGGCTGCCGTCCTACCAACCGCCGACCGCCGCGATCGTCGGGTTGGGTCTCGCCGCCCTGGCCGCGCCCGCCGTGGACTGGTGGCAGCTGGCACGAGCGCGCGCGAGTTATCAGCGTGACTACAACCGAATGCTGGAAGACAGCGGATTGGACGCGGTGGTGTTGCCCGGTGCGATCACCGACGGCCTGCCGCGCAGCGCGGCCGCGGCCGTCTCGATCCTCGGGGCGAGCACCGTTCCCTTCGCGTGGGCGAACTACACCGGTGTTCCGGTGCTCTCGCTACCGGTCGAACGCTCGGCCGTGACCGGGCTGCCATTCGGTGTCCAGCTCGGTGGACGCCCATGGGCGGAAGCGGAGCTGATCTCGATCGGACTCGAACTGCAGGCAGCTGCCCCCGTCTGGCGTGACATTCCACCGCTGTCGCCCAATGCGCGCGCATTGCCCGAGGTGTCCGTGCGCGCCCCCGGACCGGGCCCCGATCCGACGAACACGGGCGCTGCGGCGCCGTCGTTCAGTTTCGTCCCGACAACGAGTACCGCACCGATTTAGGACTCGAGGCATCGCTTGAGTCGGCTCGAGAAGGCGATCGGGTTGCTCAACCGCTCGTACCGCGCAGTTCGGAGTCGGCGATGATCTGCTGCATCGAGAATGGTAGGCGGTGGTTTATTCGGTGCCGAACGACGTTGGTTGAAGCGAACAGGACCGTGCTCGAATCGATGAATCTGGATCTGAGCGGCTATGTGACTTACTCTCGTCCAGATATGCGCGTGCATCACCCTTTTGTCGCTGATTCGGGATTGCTAATATCGTGTTGGCTGGCTATCTATGGAGAATAGCCGACTATTCGCTGAATAGGGGTGGGCATGTTTACGAGATTCGTTGCTTCGGTGGCTGTTGCTGGTGCGACGCTGGTTGGGTTCGCCGGAAATGCGGTAGCCGGACATCCGTCCTACGCGGACTGTCTCGGCGGGAAAGGGGTGGCGGACAAGTGTATTCAGATATCAGACGGCTCCTGGGTTGTCCTCCGGGGCTACTGGTCGTTTACTGATTGTTTGAGCGATGCCGGTGCACGGGAGAAGTGCTATCAGGATCCAAATGGCTTCTATTATAAGACGCCCATCTGATATATCACCGACGAGGCCCTGGATTTGTCCAAGTAATTCTGGCCCCGGCTGACTACCATTGGAATTACAACGTTCGGAATCTAAGCAAGAGCAATCTGATCGAGTTCGAATCTCGCGATGAACTGTATCGTTCTCGATTCGAACTCGATCAGATTTCGTGTGTTCGGACTACCGGCCGCGCGTCGGCTGGGTGCCGTTACCCGACTGTCCTTCATCCGAGTTGCCATAGCCGTTCCCGTTCCCGTTCGGGCGCGGTGCTCCGGTGGCCGTCGGTGACGAGCCGTCGGCCGGCGCCACCGGCTGCCCCGGCAGCGGTCCCGGTCCGTTCTCCTGTCGCTGCTGCGGCCGTTGTTGTGGCTGTGGCTGCGGCTGCACGCCGGGCACCGGGATGGTGATGCCGGGCAGGATCTCGACCTGGCTCGGCACGACAACAACGGGCGGCAGGAAAGGTGCATCGGTGGCCGACGGTGCGGTGTAGGGCGCGCTCCACTCCGGCACGCCGGCTTGGCCCTTGATGGGGGCCGGCTTCGGGAAGGTCTCGTTGGAGGTGCCCTGCAGGGCGCCGTCCATGGTGGCCTTCCAGATGTCCGACGGCAGGCCGGAGCCGTAGATCATGCCACCGCTGTAGTTGCGCAGCCGTGTGTTGTCGACGCTGCCCACCCAGACCGCGGTCGACAGCGATGGGGTATAGCCGACCATCCAGGCGTCCTGGTTCTCGCCGGTATCGCCGAGCTGCGCGGTGCCGGTCTTGGTCGCCGACTCGCGTCCGTTCGCCAGGTTGTGGTTGCGCGACCAGGCGGCGATGGGCTTCATCGCCGCGGTCACGTTGTCTGCGACCGCTGCGGAAACTCGGCGCTCGCCTGCGACATCACCGCGGTCGAGCAACACCTGGCCCTCGGCGGTCACCACCTTCGTCACGAAGTGCGGTGCGTGGTAGACGCCGGAGGCCGCCAATGTCGCGTAGGCCGAGGCCATGTCGAGCGGGCGCGCCTGGTACTGGCCGAGCACGATGCCGTTGTTCGGGCCGGAGCCGTCCGACTCGGTCAGTGTCTTGCCGACGCCGGGGATGGTTTCGGGGATGCCGAGCTTGTGGGCCATGTCGGCGATCTTCTGCGGGCCGTTCTGCATATCCATCTGCATGCGGTAGAAGCTGGTGTTGAGCGAGCGCTTGAGTGCCTCCGCGATGGTGCACATGCCGCACTGCTCGCCCTCGACGTTGGTGATCTTGATGCCGTTGACCGTCACCGGCGAGCTGTCGTACATCTGCGACAGCGGGATACCGAGCTCGAGGTTCTCCGCGAGGCCGAAGACCTTGAACGACGATCCAGGCTGCAGACCGGCATTGGCGAAGTCGTAGCCCTGGCCGTCGTTGCCGCCGTAGTACGCGCGCACCGCACCGGTGCGCGGATCCACCGACACCACTGCCGTCCGCAGCTGTTCCGGCTCACCCTCCATCTTCTTGGTCGCCGCATCGACGGCGGCCTGCTGCGCCTTCGGATCGATCGTGGTGGTGATCGAGAGGCCTGCGGTGTTCAGCTGCTGCTCGCTGATGCCCGCGCTGTTGAGCTCCTTGAGCACCTGCGTCTTGATCAGGCCCTCCGGCCCGGTGTCCAGGGTCTTGTCCTTGGTTGTCGACACCGGCACCACCTGCGGGAACTGCATGCCTTGGCGCTCCTCGGCCTTGAGGTTGCCGCCGGAGACCATGCCGTCGAGCACGTAATTCCAGCGCGTTCGCGCGCCCTCCGGATTCTTCTCCGGGTCCAGGCCGGAGGGCTGCTGGATGGTGGCGGCGAGCATCGCGCCTTCGGCTGCCGTCAGCTCCTGCACCGGTTTGCCGAAGTAGGCCTTCCCTGCCGCATCGATGCCATACGCACCACGGCCGAAGTAAATGGTGTTCAGGTAGGCGGCAAGGATCTCGTCCTTGCTCCACTGCCGTGCCATCTTCGCCGAGATGACAAGCTCGTGCATCTTTCGGGTCAGCGAGCGTTCGTCACCGACCAGCGCGTTCTTCACATACTGCTGGGTGATCGTCGAACCACCGCCCGCGCTTTCCTTGCCGAGGACGTTGTCGCGTGCGGCGCGGGCGAAGCCGGAGATGGAGAAGCCGGGGTTGGTGTAGAAATCCCGGTCCTCCGCGGCGATCACCGCATTGCGCACGTGCGGCGGAATCTGCTCGATGGTCACATCGGTGCGGTTGCCCTCGGGCGGCACGAAATTGCTGAGCACCGTGGAGCCGTCGGCCGCGTAGATCAGTGCGACCTGGTTGGTCTTGAGGTCGCCCGGCTTCGGCACCGAGACGGTCGAATAGGCGACCAGGAACACGGCGCTCGGCACCAGGATGGCCAGCGCGAGGCCGACGTAGCACACCCGGCGCACAATCCGCCATGGCGACTTCCGCTTCTTCGCGCCGGGACCGCGCCTGCCCGGCCCATCGGACCCGTCGTCACCGCCACCATTTCGGCGCGGCGGCGGTCCGGACGGCGGTGCGCCCGCAGGCCTGGCACGACGCTCGCCGTTGGGGCCCGCGCCGGGAGCACCGTCGGCACGGGTGGGCTGATCCACGGCAGGACGCGGACCGGTGGCCGGTCGTGATCCGGCCGGCGCCCCGGAGCGACGGTTGCGCTCGGCCACCGCCTCGGTCAGCGAACCGGGCCGCTGGATCTTATGAGTCGGCTGGACGGCGTTGGGCGCGCCCGCGGGCACTGGACGCCCCTGCGGCGGACGCTGCGGGGGCGGCGGTCCCTGGCGCCGCGGCGGCTGTGGGCCGCGCGGCTCGCCGGGGTAGGGGCCACCCTGTGGCTGCGGGCGCGGTCCGGGCGGCGGGCCCGGCCGCGCGCCGCCGGGTGGGGGACCGGCCGGCCGCTGATTCGGGAACGGAGGTTGTGAACTTCGCTGAGTACGGCCGCCGTGCGGTTCATCGCCGTGGGGGGAAGTCTCGTAAGGCGAATTCACTGACAAGATCTCCATAACTCGTAACGGTCTGAATGGCTCGATGCGGTTGTGATCACCGCGGCGGACGCGTGCAGGCTCCGCATGTCATCCAACGGGTAGATGACCTGGCACATTATTCGGCAGCGCGCCGGTTTGCCCGGGTACCTGTGCGACGGCGCGTTGGCGCCGGAGCGGTACCGAGCACGTAGGACTGCACCAGATGATTCCAGCTGCAGCTCCGGCATACCTCGACGACATGGACGGAGAACTCCTCGCGACTCTCGGCGAGCCGTACCAATTCCTCCGGTGTGCGAGCCGAACCTGCCATAGCTCCGAGGCCGTCGCCGTAGACCCAGGATACGAGCGTGAGTTGCTCTTTCCGGCAGATAGGGCATGTGACCTCGCTCCCCCGGCCGTGGAACTTCGCCGCACGCAGCAGGTAGGGATTCGCATCACACACCTCGGCGACACCGACACGGCCCGCATAGACGTCAGCCAGCAGCGACCGACGCCGGAGCGCATAGTCGACCACTTGCCGCTGAATTCGCACGAGAACCAGAGTAGCGGTGATGGAAACGGGCCGCGCTGGGCAATGCGGGATTGCCGGGCCGGTAACCGGGTCCGAACTGGGGCGTCATGGGCATGAGCCGACTACTATTCGGCTGTGTCCACAGCAGCATCCGGGCGCACGCGAGCGCGTGACCTCGACCGCGCGAATACCTGCAGCGTGCTGGATGCCGCATATGCCGAAGGACAGCTCGGCGCCGACGAATATCACGACCGAACAGCGCAGGCCACGGCAGCCAAGACGCTCGGCGAGTTGGCGCGGGTGGTCGGCGATCTGCAAGCGCCGGCGGCCGTGCGCGATCTCGTTGCGGCCCGGCCCACCCCGCCGCGAAATCTGTTGCGTCGCCCCAGATCTGGGGATGGTTATCCCGGTCACACTCGGGCCGGCGACCGCGATCGCGCCACCACCATCGAGCTGCTGGACAGCGGACGCCGCGACGGCCAGCTCACCGAGGAAGAACACGAGACACTCACCGAACTGGCCGCAGCGGCCACAACGCTGGGAGATCTGGCCGGACTCGTCGACGATCTACAGCGGCCGACCGACGCAACGCCGCTAGCGCGGCCGCCGCACTCGAGTCGACTTCAGCGGTATTTGATCGCGGTCTCGGTGGCCATCGCCGGCGCGGCAGCCGCCGGGTTCGCACTGACCATCGGAGTCTCGGAAACCGAAGCAGCGCCCGTGGCGCCCGTCGCCGCCCGCACGCCCGATCTGGGCGCTGTCCAACCGGTGGTGGTCGTGACGCCCGATATCCTTACCGCCGAGGGTCTTACGCTGTTCTTGCAGCGGTACCGGGAAAAGTTCGGCGACCTACAAGTCGACGAACTGACCCTGTTCGACGATTACGCCCGCATCTCACGTGCGGTGCCCGGTCAGCCGAACCGGGTGATCAGCTATGACTATCGCGGCGGATTCCAGCAGAGCGGCGCGGTCACCGGCCGCAAGGCCGGCACGTCCGCCGCCGATCTGGCCGAGCTGAATCTGGCGGCGCTGTCCGATGCGCTTGCGAAAGCGCCTGGCACCCTGCGGGTGCCGAACGGCGCTGTGACCCATATGGCAGTCGAGGTCAACGATTCCGGCACCTACAGCTACTACGGCATCGCCAAGGACCGGCCGTTCGTCTCGATCTATGCGGGCAACAAGTTCAACGAGTCCGGCCACATGATTCTGACCCCGGCGGGCGAGGTCACTCGTGCGTGGCCGTTCGAAGGATGACCGGGTAATGGCGACAACACGATACGGCGGAATTCGAGCCCGCGACACCGACCGTGCGGATGTGTGCGGCCTGCTCGACGCCGCACTGGCCGAGGGTCAGCTCACCGATGACGAGCACACCGCGCGCACCGCAAAGGCCATGCGGGCCACGTCCTTCGGTGAACTGGACGGCATTGTCGGGGATCTGCAGATCCCCGACAACCTCGTCGATGCTCCCGTCGTCCGGGTGGATCGCCGCCGCCCTCGGCGCTGGTTGGTGCCGTTGGCCGGCATCATCGCTGCCGCGGTTTTCGGTGCAGCGGTCGGCGGCATCACCCGGTGCGCGGGCGACGGGCCCGGATCGCTCGGGTCCGCCGAGCACGTGCCGGTGCTCACTACCGGTGCGGGTCTTGCGTACTTCATCGCCGAATATCGCGCCGAGTTCGGGGATACGAAGGTCGACAAGGTGACGTTGTATCCCGAATACGTGCTCTTCGAACGGCAAGCGGCCGGCAACCCGGCCGTGACCGCCCGCTATCACTACGACGGAAGTTTCCGGAAGCCGACGACAACCACCGGCCGCAAACCCGATGTGCGCACCCTGGATCTCGCCGTCATGGACGTGCGTGCGCTCGCTGGGCTCCTTGCGGGTGCTGCGCAGACGACGAAGACGCCGGGCGGCACCGTGACCCATGCCAGCGTTGAGTTCGACCCCAGCGCCGCTGCCGATGCCGAGCCCGTCCTCCAGATTTATACGAAGAACGAGACCAATGCCTCGGGCTTCATGACCGTGACGTTCACCGGAGAGCCCCTCCGGGTCTCCACCCCCAGTCACTAGCACTCCTCACCACCTGCGCAGACACCTCATCTGTCAGCAAGGGCTGTCCCTGGTTATATCGCTCCGATATAGTCAGAAGTCGCATCCATCGGTTAGGTCTGTACACAAGTCAGGGAGGTGAAGCCCGATGCTCGAGCTGGCAATTCTCGGGCTGCTCCTCGAATCGCCCATGCACGGGTACGAGCTGCGCAAGCGACTCACCGGATTGCTCGGGCCGTTTCGGGCCTTCTCCTACGGGTCGCTCTACCCGACGCTGCGCCGAATGCAGGCAGACGGGCTGATTGCGGAGGAGAACGCCGCAGGCGTCGCGATGCGCCGGGCGCGGCGGGTCTACCAGCTGACATCGACGGGGCGGGAGCGGTTCACCGAACTGCTCGCCGACACCGGACCGCAGAACTACACCGACGACGGCTTCGGCGTCCACCTGGCGTTTTTCAGTCGCACCCCCGCGGAAGCGCGGATGCGAATTCTGGAGGGCAGGCGGCGGCAGGTCGAGGAGCGACGAGAAGGACTGCGGGAGGCGATAAAGAAGGCCAGCGGGTCGCTGGATCGCTACACCCGACAGCTCCACCAACTCGGTCTGGAATCAAGCGAGCGCGAAGTGCGCTGGCTCAACGAGTTGATTGCAGCGGAGCAATCGACGAATGCGGCACCACAGAAAGAGGGAAACATCGGCCATGACTGAAACGAACCAGGCTGACACAGTTCGCGTGGCCATCGTGGGCGTGGGCAACTGCGCATCTTCTTTGGTCCAGGGCGTGCAGTACTACAAGGATGCCGACGAAACCGCGACCGTGCCGGGCCTTATGCACGTCAAGTTCGGCAAGTACCACGTCCGCGACGTCAAGTTCGTCGCTGCTTTCGACGTCGACGCCAAGAAGGTCGGCTTCGACCTGTCCGAGGCGATCTTCGCCAGCGAGAACAACACCATCAAGATTTCCGATGTGCCGCCGAGCGACGTCGTCGTACAGCGCGGCCCGACCCTCGACGGCATCGGCAAGTACTACGCCGAGACCATCGAGCTGTCCGAGGCCGAGCCGGTCGACGTGGTCAAGGTGCTGAAGGACAACAAGGTCGACGTCCTGGTGTCCTACCTCCCGGTGGGCTCGGAACAGGCCGACAAGTTCTACGCGCAGTGCGCCATCGACGCGGGTGTCGCCTTCGTCAACGCGCTGCCGGTGTTCATCGCCTCGGATCCGGAGTGGGCCGCCAAGTTCACCGATGCCGGTGTTCCGATCGTCGGCGACGACATCAAGAGCCAGGTCGGCGCGACCATCACCCACCGCGTGATGGCCAAGCTGTTCGAGGACCGCGGCGTGCAGCTCGACCGCACCATGCAGCTGAACGTCGGTGGCAACATGGACTTCAAGAACATGCTCGAGCGGGAGCGGCTGGAGTCGAAGAAGATCTCCAAGACCCAGGCCGTCACCAGCAACCTGAAGAAGGAACTCGGCGCCAACGATGTGCACATCGGCCCGTCCGATCACGTCGGCTGGCTCGACGACCGCAAGTGGGCCTACGTCCGGCTCGAGGGCCGTGCCTTCGGTGACGTGCCGCTGAACCTGGAGTACAAGCTCGAGGTGTGGGACTCGCCCAACTCCGCGGGCATCATCATCGACGCGGTGCGCGCCGCCAAGATCGCCCTCGACCGCGGTATCGGTGGACCGGTCATCCCGGCCTCGGCGTACCTGATGAAGTCCCCGCCCAAGCAGCTGGCGGACGACGTCGCCCGCACCCAACTCGAGGCATTCATCATCGGCGCTGAGTAGTTTTGGCAGCGCCTGCGGCGCTGCGTGTTCGCGGCCCCCTTGGTCTCGCTTCCGAGCCGTCGAGACTCGCGACTTCGTCGCATGCGCTTCGACGACTCGGAAGCGAGACGGGCCGCGAACTCTAGGGCTCGGTCTCGCTGCGCTCGGAAGACATCATCGTGCCGAATGGACGCGTTGGTGGCGATCTTGCGACTTTGGTCGAGGCGCTTCGGCGGCCGTGGAGGTGGGATGCGCCGCGAACTCGAGTGCTCGATCTCGCTTTGCTCGGAGGGTGTCATCGTGCCTAGTTGGGCGTCGGTGAGGATCTCGCGATTCCATCGGCCGCCTCTTGCGGGTGGGTAGGACAGCGCACAATCGAGGGCTGGGTGCGAATATCCGCACCCAGCCCTCGATTGTTTCGAGCATCAATCCAGTGAGACGTAGACCTCGACCGAGGTCGGGCCGGTGTAGCGCTCGATCTCGGCAGTGTGTGAGCGGGTGATGGTGCCCGCGCTTTCGGCCTTGCGGACTTGGGCCCATGCGGTGCGCAGCAGGTCGTAGGGCTTGTCGGAGACGACGAATTTCGCGTAGCGGCCCTGGGGCACCCGGGTCACGACGTCGCCTGCGTCCATGTCCTCCATCGCCGCGACCTCGTATCCGAGCACGGCGACCGCGTGATCGTTCTGGCCGATGTAGGCGGCTACGCGCGCTACGTTCTTCTCTCGTGCCAGGTATCTGTCCCAGGTGAAGTTCACCAGGTCCAGGTCGCGTGCGCTCACCTCGCGACCGGCGAGTGGCACCGTGAGTCCGGCGACCAGGCTCTCATCCAATGTGACTATCTCGAAGTCCACAGCCCGTTCCTACTCGTCGATCTGATCGTCTGCCAGTGCCACGAACACCTCGACCGTGCGGGCATCCGGATAGTGCTCCGAATCGCCGGTGTAGGCGCGCACGAACCTGCCTGCGGCCTCCGCGTCCCATACCGCGCGCCAGATCGACACGATGGTGTCACCGAGGTTGTCCCCGCTCGCCGTGAACCGGGCGAATCTGCCCGCGGGCACCCGCGCGAGCACATCACCGGGCAGTAGGTCGGCGAGGGACCGGCAGCGGTAGCCGACGATGTGGGTCAGATACGAGTTGATCTCGGGCGCGTGGTCGACATATGCGGTCGTTGGTGGCCCGGGCAGCGAGCGGGCCAGATTGCGCTTCCACGCTTCTTCGACCCTCGCGCGGCGCGGCCCTTCGACCGCGAGCGCGGGGCTGCGAAGTACTGTTCCCGCCACCAGCGTCTCGGGACGGTCAACGACATTGAAATCCACCGGCGTAGCCCCTATGTCTAGTCTTTCGTCGTCGCTCGAGCGCATATCCTTCCGCATCGTGCCCGCGGCATCGGCGTCGACCCGGTTCGGTGCCGGGTCGAGGCCCTCGCTTTCGCTCTCACTCTGGCAAACGATGCTGCCACGTCATCCGTTCCCGGTGGGAGCGTGGGCGCACATTCGACATCATCCCGGTACCGGGACGCTCAATCCTGGGAAAATCTCCACTTGTTTGGGGGCTTGCGGCGCGGGCGGGATCACGATGACCGGCTCCTGCGACTGACTCTCCGGCGGATTCAGAATGTCGTAGCTACCGCCGGAGGGCTTGCTCGGCTCCTGCGACTGACTCTTCGGCGGATTCAGAATGTCGTAGCTACCGCCGGAGGGCTTGCTCGGCTCCTGGCCGCCCGCGGCGGGGAATTGCTCCACGGGTGTGTCGTCGAGTGCGCCGTCCATCATCTGTTTCCAAATGTCGGCGGGCAGCCCGGAACCGTAGATGTCAGCTCCGCGTGCGGTCTGGATCGGCTGGGATTGTTCGGTGCCGATCCATACCGCGGTGGACAGCGACGGGGTGAAGCCGATCATCCACGCGTCCTTGTTCGACTTCGTGTCGTTGAGTTGGGTGGTGCCGGTCTTGGCGGCCGAGGGGCGGCCGCCGGCCAGATTGTGGCCGTTCGAATACGCCGCGATGGGTGTCATCGCCTGGATGGTGCTGTCGGCGATGGCGCGCGGGATGCGCTGCTGTCCCGGCGGCTGCTGCTTGCCGACCTGCTGTTCGGACGCGCCGCGGTCCAGCAGCACCCGGCCGTCGCCGGTCACCACCCGCTGCAGGAAGTAGGGCTGGTGGTACACACCGGAATTGGCGATTGTCGCGTACGCGGAGGCCATGTCGATGGGGCGAACCAGGTATTGGCCCAACACGATTCCGTTCAGCGGATGTCCGTCCTCCTCGGTCAGCGTTTTGCCTGCCACACCGGAGATCTCCTCCGGGATACCCGCTTGATGGGCCGCGTCCGCGATGGCTTTCGGTCCGTCGAACATCATCATCGTCAGCCGGTAGAAGCTGGTGTTCAGCGACCGCTTCAACGCTTCGGCGATGGTGCACCTGCCGCACGACTCGCCGTCCACATTGGTGATCTTGGTGCCGTGGTCGGTCACCGGTGAACTGTCGAGCACGCGCGAGAGCGGAATGCTCTGCTGCTGTGCGGCGATCATTGCGAACACCTTGAATGCGGACCCGGTCTGCAGCGGCGCCTGTGCGAAGTCGTAGCCGAGGCCGTCGTTGCCGCCGTAGTACGTGCGCACCGCGCCGGAACGCGGGTCGATCGATACCACCGCACTACGCAGCTCGGGCGGCTGCGGATCGAGCCGGTCGTGCACAGCGCCGAGCGCGGATTGCTGTGCTCGCGCATCGATGGTGCTGGTGATCTGTAGCGCACCGGTGTTCAGGTCCCGCTCGCTGATCCCGGAGGAGTGCAGCTCGCGCAACACCTGCGCGCGGATGAGGCCCTCCGGACCTCGGGCCACGTTCTCGTCGGGGATCTGGGAGATCGGGACGATCGGCGGGAACACCGTCGCGTCGCGGTTGCCCGGCGCGAGCACCCCCATCTCGACCATGCCGTCGAGCACGTACTTCCAGCGGGCCGTGAGCTCGGGGAGATGGGTTTCCGGGTCGAGGATCGAGGGCGTGCGGATGACCGCGGCGAGCACCGCGCCCTCGGCCAGGGTCAGCTGTGGCACCGGCTTGGCGAAGTATGCCTTCGCCGCCGCGGCGATACCGTAGGCGCCGCGCCCGTAATAGATGGTGTTGAGGTAGGCGGCGAGGATGTCGTCTTTGCTCCACTGCCGCGCCATCTTTGCCGCGATGACCAGCTCGCGCATCTTCCTGGTGAGGGTGCGTTCGGAGCCGAGGAAGGCGTTTTTCACATACTGCTGGGTGATGGTGGAACCGCCGCCCGCGTCCCCGCGCCCGAGCAGGTTGTCGCGAGCGGCGCGCAGGAATCCGGAGGTCGAGTAGCCGGGGTTGCTGTAGAAATTACGATCTTCGGCCGAGAGCACCGCGTCGCGCATCGGTTTCGGTACGTCACTCAACGGTATCGGGGTCCGATTGCCTTCGGGGGGAACAACCTTGGCGATGACCGTGGTCCCGTCCGAGGCGAGGATGGTGGCGATCTGGTTGGTCTGCACCGATGTCGGATCGGGGATTTCCGCGCTCCAGTAGACGAGCACGCAGAGCACCGACGGCACCGCGACGAAGATGATGAACAGGGCAAGCATCAGCCGCCGGAATCGTTCGCCGCGGGTGCGTTGCGGCCGCTCGGCCGGGGCGGGGACCGGCTTGGCCGGTGTGGTCGTCCGGCGTGATCTCGGCGGGCGAGTGGACCGTTTGCGGTCGGTGCGGGTGGTCGTCCGCTCTTTCCATCCGGCGATGGAGGCATACGGTGCGGCCGACGACTTGCCCCGCGCGCGCCTGGGATTACCGCGTCTTCGCCGCTTGCCGAACGAGCTCACGATCATCTCCTCCCGGAGCGTCGGTCAAACTCACCTGCACGGATAACGATCGGAAACCGGGCTACAACCCTGGCACATTGTCGTCCCCGCCAGGCCGCAGCGACCCGCGAGCATATCACCGCAAGTCAGCCCAAACGGCCCGTTCGGCCTGCTTTTGTTTTGAGAGATCCCGAAAGAATTGACTACCGCGGAGCGAGTCTTACGAGCGACCGTTTGCGGCCGGCTCGTGTCCGAGTGGCCGAAGCGCATGCGACGAAGTCGCGAGTCTCGGCCGCTCGGACGCGAGCCTTGGGGGCCGCGAACACGCAGCGCCGCAGGCGCTGCACATCAGATACGGTCAGCTCTTGACGCCGCCCGCGGTGAGACCGGAGATGATGCGGCGCTGGAACAGCAGCACCATGATGACCAGCGGAATGGTGACCATTGTGCCCGCGGCCATGATGGCGGCGTAGGGCTGCACCAAGGGGTTGTTGCCGGAGAAGCGCGCGATCGCGACGGTCACCGGTTCGGTCTTGTCGCTGGAAAGCAGTCGCGCCAAAAGGTATTCGTTCACCGCGGCGATGAACGCGAGGATTGCGGTGGTGAACACCGCCGGCGCGGCCAGTGGCAGCATCACCAGCCGGAACGCCTGCAACTTGGTCGCGCCGTCGATGCGCGCGGCCTCCTCGAGCTCCCACGGCAGCTCCGCGAAGAACGAGGCGAGGATGTAGACGGTCATCGGCAGCACGAACGAGATGTTCGGGATGATCATCGCCTGGTACTCGCCGATCCAGCCCAGATTGGTGAACAGCTGGAACAGCGGCGTGACCAGCACGACCACCGGGAACATCGAGGCGCTCAGGATCAGCCCGGACACCAGGTACTTGCCCTTGAAGGTGAGCCTGGCCAGCGCGTAGGCGGCCAGCACGCCGAGCACCAAGGCGAACACTGTGGTGGCCGCGCCGATGACCACGCTGTTGAGCAGCGCCTTGCCGAAATCGTTGCCGCGGCTGGTGTCGAAGGCGTTGCGGAAGTTCTCGAAGGTGAGATGGGTTGGCCACGGGGTGTTGTCGAAGGTGAAGTCCGGATCGCGGAATGCCGTGACGGCCATCCAGTAGAACGGTCCGAGGCCCCACAGCAGCACGATCAGCGCACCGAGGTACAGCCGCACGGAACCGAGCCGCTTGGTCCAGGGGGTCGTGGGGGTCGTGGTGGCCATCAGTGCGCCTCCCGCTGTTCTTCCTGGGTCCGAACGGCATTCGCACCCAAGACCTTCACCAACAGGAACGCCACCGCGAAGATGAGCAGGAAGGTTATCGTCGACAATGCGGCCGCACTGTTCGGGCCTTGACGGACCTGCTCGACCACCAGCGCGGAGATCGGGCGGGTCGCCGGGTTGCCGAGCGTCATGATCGCGGGCAGGTCGTAGAGGCGAAGTCCGTCCATCGTCC
This sequence comes from Nocardia sp. NBC_00403, assembly GCF_036046055.1. Lineage (NCBI taxonomy): Bacteria > Bacillati > Actinomycetota > Actinomycetes > Mycobacteriales > Nocardiaceae > Nocardia > Nocardia sp. NBC_00403. Next base: position 891,428 of record NZ_CP107939.1, on the reverse strand, counting down.
GGAACAGCACCGCGACCAGCAACGCGGGCTTGAGCAGTGGCAGGGTGATCTGAGTGAAGCGCTGCCAGGCCGATGCGCCGTCGACCTTGGCGGCCTCGTAGACGTCGGCCGGGATTACCTGCAGGCCTGCGAGCAGCAGCAAGGCCATGAACGGCGTGGTCTTCCACACGTCGGCGGCGATCACCGCGAACCGCGCGGGCCACGCCTCGGAGGTCCACAGGATGTGCGTGCCGAGCAGCCGGTTCACCACCCCGTCGTACTGGAACATGAACTCCCACAGTCGCGCCGTGACCGCGGTCGGGATCGCCCACGGAATGAGCACCGCCGCCCGCAGCAGGGCCCGGCCACGGAAGGTCTTTCCCATCACCATCGCCATGCCGAGGCCGAGTGTCGCCTCGAGGGTCACGGTGATCACCGTGAAGAACAGCGTCACGCCGATCGCGAGCCAGAACTGCGATCCGAGGTTGCCGGTGGGGCAGGACACCGTCTCGCCGCCGGCCTGACACTGCTGGAACAGCCAGTGGGTGTAGTTCGAGAATCCGGCGCTACCGCCCTCGACGAACATCCCGGTCGCCGGATCCAGCCCGGCATCCTTCTGGAACGACATGAAGATCGCCCGGAACACCGGGTAGCCGACGACGACGGCCAGCGTTATCAACACCGGCGTGACGAATAGCCACGCCTTACCGGAACTCCGAAGCTGCAAAGCCAATGTTCCACCGAACCCGCGCTTCGGCGGCAGGTGGCCGTCGCTCGACACGCGGGTGGTCGTTCCCGAAGGATCCGACACCGTATCTCTCTCCTACAGGGCTGGGCTGGTCCGGTTCGCTATGAGCCGGCTGTCTCGATGCCCTTTTGCATACCGGTGATCGCGTCGTCGACAGACTTGGTTCCGTTCAACGCGGCGTAGGCGTTGTCCTGGATGGCCTTCGACACCGCTGGATAGAACGGAGTCACCGGGCGCGGCACTGCGCTGGCGATCGATTCCTTGAGTGCGGGCAGGAACGGCATCTTCGCGATGAGTGCCGGATCGTCGTACATCGATGCACGCACCGAGGGCAGCGCGCCTGCGGCGACGATGTGCTGCGCGTCCTCGCTGATGAGGAAGCGAAGGAAGTCGAGCGCGGTGGCCTTGTTCTTGGAGAACGCGCTGATGGCGGCGTTGTAGCCGCCGAGGGTCGAGGCACCGACGCCGTTCTCGCCGGGCAGCGGCGCGACCCCGAACTTGTCCTTCACGGCCGAGGATTCCGAGCCGGCGTCACCGAAGGTGGAGGGCCAGCTGCGCAGGAACATGAGCTTGCCCTGGGTGAAGGCGGCGCCGCTCTCCGGCTCCTTGAAGGTGATGGCTTCCTTGGGGATATCGCCGCTCTTGTACGCGTCGACCAGCTGCTTCAGTCCGGCGCGGGACTGCGGGCTGTTCACCGTCGGGGTCTTGCCGTCGGCGCCGACGAAGGTACCGCCGAAGGCGTTGATCACCTCGGCGGTGTTCACCGTCAAGCCCTCGTACGGTGCGAGTTGGCCTGCGTAGCAACCGATGTTGTTCTGCTTGGCGACCGGACACTGCGCCAGCATTTCGGTCCAGGTCTTCGGCGGGTTGGGCACCAGGTCCTTGCGATAGAACAGCAGGCCGCCGTTGGTGTTTCGGGGCGCCGCGTACAGGACGTTGTTGTAGGTGGCGCTGGCGACCGGCGGCGAGAGCAGCGCGGAGGTGTCGATGGAGAAGGTATCCCGCAGTGGCTGGATCCAGCCCTTCGCGGCGAACTCGGCGGTCCACGGCACGTCCATGGCGAACACGTCGTAGCTGGACTGCTTGGAGCGCATGTGCTCGACGAGGTCGTCGTACTGCTGCGAGGCGTCGTTCGACTGCTCCTTGAACGTCACCTGCTCGTCGGGATGCGACGCGTTCCAGCGCTCGATCAGCTGCTTGACCGCACCCGTCTCGGTGGTGTCCTTGCCCTCGACATAGGTGATCGGACCGCGGCCGGTGAGGTTCTGGCCGGTTGGATTGCCCCCGCTGTCGCTGGAGCACGAGGCCGTGAACGTCGCCGCCAGCAGCGCCACCGAGGCAGCAGCCAGCGCCGCTCGAGGCATTAGCGACGAACGCAGGGACGACACCTTCTTCAAAGCCATCGCGAACACTCCAAGGGTCGAGACGTGAGCACCAGCACACCAGAGGTGCACAACGCAAGATACATGGTGTTCATGTGCCACGCCGGATTACGCCTACCGTTTGTGCGGTTGTATGGTCACTCGTCCAAACGCAGGTCTGTGGTCGTACTAGGTCCGGGACAGCCTATTAGGCTTGGGCCCGATGACTTCGCCGAATGCGGTTCCCGACCGGATGCTCACCCGGATCGGTGGGCTGTTGCGCAAGGCCGAATCCACCGATAACGAACACGAGGCCGAGGCCTTCCTCGCGGCCGCGCAACGGCTGGCGACCAAATCCTCGATCGACCTGACGGTGGCTCGCTCGCACGTCGCGGGTCGCGAACGCAGGCCGACACCGGTGCAGCGGATCATCCCGATCGGCCAGCCGGGCAAAAAGGGATTGCGCACCTACGTGCAACTGTTCGTCGCGATCGCGGCCGCCAACGACGTGCGCTGTGATGTTGCGCGGACCTCCACCCAGGTTTACGCCTACGGTTTCGATTCCGATATCGACACCTGCGAGGCCCTATATGCCAGCCTGCTCGTGCAGATGGTGCGGGCATCGGATCAGTACATCAAATCGGGGCAGTACCGAACCGCGACAGTGGAGAAAGTTGTCACCGAAAAGCGGTGGGGACGAAGGGTGCAACGCCGAGTGCAGGCGCCGGTCGCGGCAGTGACCGCCAGGCTGAACTTTCAGATGGCCTTCGCCGCGCGGATCGGGCGCCGACTGGCCGCGGTGAAGGCCGAGGTCGAGGCGGAGATCGTGCCGGACACCTCGGCGGCCGGCACCGCATTGGCCCTGCGCAACAAGGAAATCGAGCTCACCGACTTCTACTCGCAAACCTCCGAGGCACGCGGCACCTGGCGTGGCCCACAGGCCTCGGCCGGTCATTCGGCGGCGGCGCGCCGAGCGGGTGACGCTGCGGGTCGGGCGGCCCGGCTCGGCACCTCGCCCGAACTCGGTGCGGCCCGCGGGCAACTGGCACGGGGCGAGGGCACATCGCTATGAGCCCGCGAGACAGCCAGCGCGCCAAGGTATATGACGCCGAGCAGCTGGTGCGCAGGGTGTTCGACCGGGCCGACGAGCACGGCAATCGCACGGTCGAGCTCTACGGATCGCACCTGACGCTGCCCATCGAGCGCCGCTTCGCCACTGTCGATTCGGTGCAGACCTATGCGGACAAGGTTCTCGGGCTCAATTGGGTTCGTGCGCAGTGGGATCGAGCCGAGGTGGCCGTGCGCGTCCGGTCGCGGGCCGGTACTACCGCTGCGCATTACGAGGTCGAGGACGCGGTTCTCGCGGTGCCGTTGCATACCGGAGGCACCGCGTGGGCGCTGCGCGAACTCGTTGTGCTGCATGAACTCACCCACCATCTGGAGCCCGCGCCCGCTTCGGTGGCGCCACACGGTCCGGAATTCTGTAGTCGCTATCTGGATCTGGTCGACGGTGTCATCGGACCGGAAGCGGCGTTGGTGCTGCGGGCAACGATGCTGGGGTGTGGTGTGCGGTTGGGGCCCGGCTGACTCGCCGGGGTACCACGAATGTCGACTCGAACCGCTCCGCTCTCCGGATGGGCCGATCCGCGACATCCGGTCGGTCCCGCTTCCGGCTGCCGGATCGGGCGGGCCGCTGCCCGGTCGCGTTTGCGGCCGCAGCCTCAGGACAGCAGCTTGCTCACTCGGTCGAAGCGGTTGTGCCACCAGGTGATCCGGTCCCGGTCGGGATGTCGATAACGCTCGAGCAAAGCCGGGTCTGGTTGCGGCGGTGTCCGTGGCACGGGCAGGAAGCCGTCGACCGGGCGCAGCGATTCGGCGACCACGTCGCCTTCGAACAGGGCGGTCGTGCCGAGCCCGCAGGCGAAGTCGAGTTCGGGCAGTGCACCGGCCAGGGCGAGCTGCGCGGCAAGGCCGACGCTGGTTTCCAGGGCGGAGGACACGACACACGGCAGGCCCGCGGCCGCGGCGACCTGTAGCGCGCGTCGTACGCCACCCAGTGGCGTGCACTTGAGGACCGCAATATCGGCCGCGCCCGCGACGGCGACCCGCAGCGGATCCTCCGCCCGGCGAATGGATTCGTCGGCGGCGATGCGCACACCCACCCTGCGGCGCACCGCAGCCAGTTCCTCGATCGTCCGGCACGGCTGTTCGACATACTCCAAACCGCCTGCCGCGCTGTCGATCCTGCCGATATTGACAATCGCGGTATCCACATCCCACACCGCGTTGGCATCCACCCGAATCGCACCGTCGGTCCCGAGCGCCGCCCGCACCGCCGCAACGCGGGCGACGTCTTCGGCGAGCGATTCGGGATGGTCGGCGACCTTCACCTTGGCGGTGCGGCATCCGGACTTCGCCACGATGTCGTATGCGCGCTCGGGGTCGACGGCGGGCACGGTGCAATTGATGGGGACCAGCTCGCGCACCGGTTCCGGCCAGCCCACCGTGACCTGCTCCATCGCGGTGGCCAGCCAGCCGGTCGCTTCGCGATCGTCGTACTCGGGGAACGGGCAGAACTCGCCCCACCCGAGCGGTCCACGCAACAACATCCCCTCGCGCACCGTGATGCCGCGGAAGCGGGTCCGCAGCGGAATGGCGTACACGATGGTCTCGGTGATGGCGTCGGTGTCGGCGGTGATCACCATCGTCACCATACGGATGGGGATCGGCTACTCGTTTCGGCCTCGTCGCTATGAGTAGTTTCGCAACGCGGTCAGCGGAAGTCGGCGATGTGGTCGATAGCCCACTGCGCGTATGTCCGCGCGGGTGCGCCGGTCACCGACTCGGAGGTGGGGCCGACCGACGCCGGCGCGGTCCCGGCTTCGGCCCACATGTCGAGCACCGGTTTGTACAGGAACTCCGCTGCCTGCTCGTAGCTCAGCTCGACCAATTCCACCGGTGCACCGATGGCCGCGGCGATGTGCTCGACCATGCTGCGCTGCGACAGCGATTCGGGTCCGGTCAGTGGATAGATCTTGCCCGCATGCCCCGGCACGGTGAGTGCGGCGACGGCCGCGGCCGCGATGTCGGCCTCGTGGATGGGGTTCAGCTGCAAGCCCGGAAAGGGCAGGCGCGCAACCCGTTCCGACTTGATCGAGGACGCCCACCAGCGGGAGTTGGCCGCGAATGCGCCCGGCCGCAGCACGGTCAGCGGCAGGCCGGATTCCTGTAGTGGCCGCTCGACGGCGAGATGCTGCGCGCCGATCGTATTGTCTTCGCTTTCCGCCGCGATCGAGGACAGTAGCGCCACGTGTGCGACCTCGCCGGCCTGTGCGGTGTCGATGAAGTTCTCGATGCCTTCGGGTGCGGCGTACACAAAGGCCCGGTCCACGCCGTCGAGCGCGGCGGCCACCGACGCGGGGTCGGTCATGTCGAGGCCGACCAACTCGACCCCGTCGGGCACGGTGGTCTTGGTCGGATCGGAACTGGCTGCCCGCACCGACTTTCCTGCGGTGAGCAACTGGTCGATGACGGCGCGGCCGACAATGCCGCGGGCGCCGGTGACGAGGTAGGTCACGGGGTGTCTCCTTCGAAATCTGGTGCAGTGAGATGAGCGAGGATCCGGCGCAATTGTGCGCCGTAGCGTTGTTCGAATTCCGGTGTCTGTGGATCGATCCCGAACAGTTCGCGGACCTGCGCAGGCAGCAGCAGCGGCGCGATCACCATGCCTATCACCGCGAGCTGGAACGACGCGGGATCGAGATCGGCAGCGATCTCCCCGCACTCCTGCCGCCGCCGGGTGATCTCCAGGTCTGCCTCGTGGATCGGCTTCCGGGTGGTCTCCGGCGCGTCGTCGGACAAGCCCCGCCACATGAGCAGCCGGATGCCACGCGGGTCGGCGAGGGCGTGCCGCAGATATCGGGTCAGGACTTCGCCGAGCGGCAGCGACGGGTCGGCGAAATCGGCTTCCTGCTCCAGCCATTGCCGCTGCAACGCCTGATAGAGCCCTTCTTTGCCGCCGAAGTAGTAGGTGATCAGCTGCTTGTTGACCCCGGCGCGGGTGGCGATGTCGCCGACGCGCGCCCCTGCGTACCCGCGCGCCGAGAACTCGTCGAACGCGGCATCGAGCAGGCAACGCTTGGTTCGTTCGGCATCACGTACGCGGGAGCCGGGCTCAGGGGCGCGGTGTGTGGGCACCCGACCAGGCTAACCAATAATTTTACAAATGGCTAATTAATTTAGACATACGGATGATTCGGTTGGCTTCGGCACCCGTCATGCTTGGGGGTATGACGTGGGATCGAGCGCACCGGTTGCTGGATCTTGTGCGCGCTATCTTCGGCTCGCTGATCAGCATCGGATTCGCATGGACGACCGCTGCTTTCGTGCCGCTGTACGAACTCGTGGCGGATGTGGGTGAAATGCGACGGCTGTCGGTGGCCTATGGCGTCGCCTGGGCCGGCATCGCAATGTCGTTGGCATACACAGCGATGCTCTTACTGACGGCAGTGCGGGCCCGCAGGCCCATCGGCTGGACGCCGCTCGTTGCGCTGCCGCTGCTGGCCGGAGCATGGGTCGCCGGTTTCCTGGTCGCGATCGTCGTCTCCGGGTGAACGACACGCCCGTCGCACCGAGTCGATGCGACGGGCATTGTCCGTCCCGGACGGTTGTCTTCAGGATTCGGATCCTTCGATATCAGAGCCGTTCGAGGATGGTGGCGTTGGCCAATCCGCCTGCCTCGCACATGGTTTGCAGGCCATAGCGCGCGCCGCGGTCCTGCATAGCGTGGACCAGGGTGGTCATCAGGCGCGCGCCGGAGGCACCGAGCGGGTGACCGATGGCGATGGCGCCGCCGTTGACATTCACTTTGCTCAGGTCGGCGCCGGTGTCGTGCGCCCAGGCGAGAACGACGGGGGAGAACGCCTCGTTGATCTCGATGAGGTCCATGTCCGAGAGCTGGAGACCGGCGCGTTGCAGGACCTTTCGGGTGGCCGGGATGACCGCGGTGAGCATGAGCAGCGGATCGTCGCCCGCGACCGCGAAGCTGTGCAGCCTGGCCAGCGGGGTCAGGCCGAGCTCACGGGCACGTTCGCCGGTCATGATCAACACCGCCGCGCTGCCGTCGCTGACCTGGCTCGCCGTTGCCGCGGTGATCTCCCATCCGATCTGTGGGAAGCGGGCGGCCATGGCCTCGTCGTAGTAGGCGGGACGCAGCTTGCCGAGAGTTTCCAGGGTGCTGCCGACCCGGATGCCTTCGTCGGTGTGCAGGCCGTTGATCGGCGCGAGTTCTTTGGTGAACAGGCCGTTCTTCGTTGCCAGTGCGGCTTTTTCGTGGCTGGCCAGCGCGAACTCGTCCAGCTGCGTGCGAGTCAGTCCCCATTTGGCCGCGATCAGCTCGGCGCTGATGCCCTGGGGGACGAGGCCATCGGGATAGCGCTCGGCGAAACCGACACCGGACAGATCTTCGGATCCGATCAGGTTGGCGCCCATGGGAATTCGGCCCATCGACTCGACACCTCCGGCGACGACGATGTCGTAGGCGCCGGCGATGACCCCCTGGGCGGCGAAGTGGATGGCCTGCTGGCTGCTGCCGCATTGCCGATCGACGGTGGTGGCGGGCACCGATTCCGGATAGCCCGCGGCCAGTGCGGCGCGCCGTGTCATATTGGCGCCCTGCTCGCCGACCTGGGTGACGATGCCGCCGATCACGTCGTCGATGAGCACCGGATCGATGCCGCTGCGGTCCACCACCTCGCGCAGGCTGTGCGCCAGTAGATCCACTGCGTTCACGTTGTGCAGCGCCCCGTTCGGCTTGCCCTTGCCGATCGGTGTGCGTACCGCCTCGACGATCACTGCGTCTCTCATGGTGGTTCCTTCCGGACCGCGAGCCGGACCCCTTCGTCTGGCTCTATTGGCTTATAGTCAGGTTAACGCCTGGGTATAGTCGACTCAAGCCAGCTGTCGCTATGATGTTCGTCATGGCAGCCGTGATGGAAGGACCGTTGGCCGATCTGAGCTCGTGGAAACCCGAGGAATGCTCGATCGCGAAGGCGATGGATCTTGTCGGCACCCGCTCGGCGGTCCTGATCCTGCGCGAGGCCTACTACGGCACCCGGCGCTTCGACGGTTTCGCCGCACGGGTCGGCATCACCGATGCGGCCGCATCGGGCCAGCTCCGGAAGCTCACGGAGGCGGGTCTGCTGGCCAAGCAGCCGTACCGAGAAGCGGGCAGGCGCACGCGCCACGAGTATGTGCTGACCGACATGGGCCGCGACCTACTACCCGCGGTGCTCGCACTGATGCAGTGGGGCGACACGTACCTGCAGCCGGGACCAGCACCGTTGCTGCTGGTAGAGGGGTCGAGCGGCGCGCCGGTCCGGGTTCAGGTGCGCAGCGAGACCGGCAATGAGATCGCGCTCGAGGAGCTCGGCATTCGGCTCAATCCGGATTATGCGCGCGCAGGCCGGGGGCGCCGGGCCGAGTAGCTCCGCCCTGCCGAGCCGGTCGTCAGCCGGTGACGACCGCGTAGTTGATGTCCTCGATACCCAGCTTGCTGTGCAGCGACACCCACAACAGCACGAGTGGCTCGGTGCTGCGGGCGGTTTCGAGGGCGCCGAGATCGATGATCTGCTCGCTGGTCCAGCCGAAGGAATGGAGCAGGGCGGCCACTTCGGACTTGGCGGACTCGTCATCGCCACTGAGAAACACGTTGTGCCGACCCGAAATTCGGGACGGGTCCACCATCAGCTGGTTGTTCATCGTGTTGAGGGTCTTCACGACCCGCGCCGCTGGGAAGGCCAGCTGTAGCTGCTCCGCCACACTGCCCGCCTCGGGGATGACCAGCTTGGGCGGAAACCCGCCGGAGAAGTCCAGCGCGTTCGATACATCCACGATGACCTTGCCACTCAGATTCGCCGCGCCTGCGGCGGTGAGCGCGGCCAGCGACGCCGTGCCCGACGTCGCATTGATCACCAGCTCGGCGTCCGCCGCCGCCTCGGCGAAGGTGCCGTGCGCGCCGCCGGTTTCGCCCGCCCACGCGGTGGCAGCGGCGTTGTCGGCGGTGCGGGAGCCGAGCGTCACCGCGTGACCGAGCTCGACCAGCTTGCTCGCGAGCCTCCTGCCGACTTCTCCGGTGCCGAGGACCGCTACCTTCATTGCCTGCTCCTACCGCGGGGGACGTATCCGCGGACCCGAGTGTAAGAACGCCGTGCCCCGTTCACCAGCTGTTCCGCGTTGGGCGAACGGGGCTTTCGCGGGTTCAGGAGAGGCGACGTCCGTCTGCGGCCGAGAAGAAGTAGGTGTGCTCGGCGGAGGTGGACAACCGCACCCGGTCGCCCTTCGCCGGCGGGCTGCGCCAATCTGCCCGCGCCACAATGGTTTCCCCGGTGTCCCCATCCACGGCGCGGCCGTAGATGTAGGCGTCGGAGCCGAGCTCCTCCACCACGTCGACCTCCAACTCGATCCCGGTGTCACCGCCGAGCTCGAGATGCTCCGGCCGGATGCCGACGACCACCGAGCCCTCGGCCGCGTCGGCGACCGAGCGGGGGACCGGCACCGGGTGCCCGCCGAGGGAGACCGCGCCCTCGGCGACCGGCAGCGTGAACAGATTCATGGCTGGTGAGCCCATGAACCCGGCGACGAACATGTTCGCCGGATCCCGGTACAGATCGCGCGGCGTCGCGCACTGCTGCAGCAGCCCGTCCTTGAGCACCGCGACCCGATCGCCCATGGTCATCGCCTCGACCTGGTCGTGGGTGACGTACACGGTGGTGGTGCCGAGGCGACGCTGCAGCTGGGCGATCTGGGTGCGGGTCTGCACCCGCAGCTTGGCATCCAGATTCGACAGCGGCTCGTCCATCAGGAACACCTGCGGCTGGCGCACGATCGCGCGGCCCATCGCGACACGCTGGCGCTGACCACCGGAGAGCGCCTTCGGTTTGCGATCCAGATACGGCTCGAGGTCGAGCAGCTTGGCCGCCTCCAGCACCCGCTTTTCTTTGTCCGCCTTGGCGACTTTGGCCAGCTTCAACGCGAAGCCCATGTTCTCGGCGACGGTCATGTGCGGGTACAGCGCATAGTTCTGGAACACCATCGCGATATCGCGTTCCTTGGGCTCCGCGTGCGTGACGTCGTTGTCGCCGATCAGGATTCGCCCGCCGTCGACCTCTTCGAGACCGGCGAGCATGCGCAGCGAGGTCGACTTGCCACAGCCGGACGGACCGACCAGAACGAGGAATTCACCGTCCGCGATCCCCAGATCCAGGGCGTCGACGGCTGGTTTGTTGCTGCCCGGGTAGAGCCGGGTAGCGCTTTCAAAGGTCACCGTAGCCACGGCAGATCACTTCCCTTCGCCGGTTGGAACACGCGAAAGGGTGCGATTTCGCAACAGCAGCGTGGTCACGGGGTCGAAGGCTACCGTTGCTGGTTGCGCATGACGGAAGTGGTTCATGTTGTCCTCTCACCGGCAGGAACGTGCCGGACGATCCGAGTAAGGGGTTGAGCGGCGATATTACTGGATCTGCTCGATTCGTGCTCGAAATGCTCGAGTTCGCGCGCACGCAGCGGCTGTGTGCTCGATCGGCGCAGACGGCCAACACTGGGTCGTGCGGTTGCTGACCGGACGTGTCGGCGTGTGTTCTCGACAATCGTGCTGGTCGGTACGTGGTGAGGTCGACATTGCCGCCACCGCAATCGGCCACAACGGTAATGCATCAACGGATCTCGTCTGGACTCCGGACATTGTCGCCGATGTCGTGGATCGCGGTGTGGTAGAGCTGCTTAATGAGCAATGCGACAATTTTCTCCGCTGCGCGATCGCTCTCGTCGACGGCCTGAACCCCACGCCGATCTGCATTGCTCGCCGCGCGCCGCCGCAGCGACAGCTTTCAGTTTGTAGTTGACCATCCCCCTGATTGGTGTGGCGGACCTTTCTCTGTTCCTTGGCTTCGGCGCCCAAGTGCCGACCTTGCCCGGTGGCCCGAGAACTACGCCGCTGGTTTCACAAGCAGTCGAATGTCTTTGCCGCACTATTGAAATCCGCGCATTCCGGTAGATTGGCGCCATAAAAGAAGCATGCAACGCCGAAAATAAAGGTTGCTGAAAACTGTCGATAGACCAGTCTTGACAGTATCTCCCGCAGGAGGACTACTGTCCATAATGTGTCCGTCAAGCGGGTGGACCGGGGTGGTGACGTATCGGCGGCGAATGGTTTCGTCGGCCGTGAGGCCGAGCTGGACAGAATCGTCACCTTATTGCTGCGTTCGGTGCCGTTGGTGACGTTGATCGGGCCGGGTGGGGTCGGGAAGACCCGGCTTGCGGCTGAGGTTGTGGGTCGTTATCAGCGGGCCAGGCATGTGACGGTGCGGTGGGTGCGGCTGGCGCGTTTGGTGAAGGGTGCCGACGTCGCCGCGGTTGAGGAGGAGATGGCTCAGCGGGTGGTCGATACGGATTTTTCGGGGAGATCGGCGTGGGATGCGCTGGTTGATTCGGTTACCGAGACGGATGCGGTCGGGCGGACGGTGCAGACCGTTTTGGTGGTGGACAACTGTGAGCATGTGATCGACAGTGCCGGTGTCGTGATCGCCCGGTTGCTCGAGTCGGTGCCAGGGTTGAGCATCCTGGCGACCAGTCGTGAGGCGATCGGGTGGGTTGATGAGCAGTTGGTGGAGGTTCCGCCGTTGTCGCGGCAGCAGGCTGTGGCGTTGTTTCGGCAGCGTTCTGAGCTCACTGGTCATCCCGTCGCCGATAACGACCAGATCGCCACGGCTACCAAGATCTGTCGCCATATACACAATCATCCGTTGTATATCCGGTTGGCCGCTGCGCGGTTGATACACCAGCCGCTCGCGGTGATCCTAGAGGAATTGAGTGGTGAAGAGACTGGTGATAAGCGGATGCGGTGGTCGCATGGTCCGCGAGTGGGCGCCGAGTCACGCCACCGGGGGGTCAGTGACGTCATCGCCTGGTCCTACGACCTGTGTCAGGACAAGGAACGTCTGCTCTTGGACCGGATGTCGGTGTTCGCCGCCGGATACGACACCAGCCCCGAAGACAAGAAAGACAACCGTGCTCTCGTGGGAGTAGACCTAGAGGCAATCGAGGTCATCTGCTGCGACGATGAGAGGCCAGATGGCGACAGAAAGCACGACGGTGGCGTGAGTGTGAGGCTCGCGCGGGGGGAGATCGAGGGTCTGCTCGAGCGGCTGGTCGATCAGTCGCTAGTGTCGGCGCACATCACATCGACCACCACGCGGTATTTCCTGCTGGAAAGCCTGCGAATCTTCGCTGCGCGACGACTCCGAGAACGCACCGCCGGCGAGGTGGACGAACCAGCGCGGCTGGCTGCACGACACCGCCGGTATTACCGGGACAAAGTCGTGTATGCGGCGGCCAACTGGTTCGGCCCCGCCGAGCAGGAATTTCTGTACTGGGCCCGAGCGGCTTGGGACAACATTCTGACCGCAGTCGAGGGAAGCATCACCACCCCGGGCGACTCCGCTCTCGGTTTGGAGATCTGCGTCGGGCTGCTCGCGCTGCGCTTGCCGTTCTTCAAAGGGTCAATCCGAGAAACACGACGATCGACCGAACGCGCCTTGGCAGCTACCCACGCGCTGACCCCGCAACCCACCGAGCTCCAAGTACAGGCCATGGCCTGGACCATATTTGTCGTTTTGAGTCAGGGCCTACTCGAGGATGCCGAGTCGATGCTCGAGGAGTGTGTCTGCGCCATTCTGCCGGACCCGGACAGTCGAGTGCACTGGCGGCAGACTCTCGAGAGCGATATCGGGCTGCCCGTCCACGTCGACATGGCCCATGGCCTGGTACTTGCGGCCCGCGGCGACGCCGAGGCCATCACGGTCCTTACCCGGGCGCGGGACAAGTTCTATCGCCTCGGCGATACTGGTGCCGCGGTGACGACCGAAACATTCGCGGCAATGGCGGCAGGGTTGTCAGGAACCGCGCACCAAGCTTATGAGCTCACGCAGCATTGTATGGATAGTCTCGACGCTTCCGCAGCGTCGATGGCGAAATCTTGGGCCCAATTGGCCTTGGCTATCACCTTGACCAAGCACGGCAACCCCACCGAAGCATTGCATGTCGGACGTGACGCGTTAACACATCAACTCCGCACCCGTGATCAGTGGAGTGCGATCCAGTCGGTGCAAATTCGGACGTGGTCCTTGGCGCAACTGATTACCGATTCGATCGAGGCCGGACACGCCGACCGAAACGAGTTGGTCGCGTTGGCCACCGAAACCGCTCGGCTCGCCGGAGGCTCTGCGACACTGGGAGCCCGGCTCGGTATCGAGATCAAAGGGGGACCGCCCTTTGCTGTGGAAAGCGGCAAGGCCGTCGCAGTCGCCCGCGAGGTGCTGGGACGGAGGGCATACGCTGAAGCGGAAAACCAGGGGTTGTTGTTGCGTCCCGAACTGGACGAGGTGCAGCGGTTCGCGATGGGCACACTGTCGATAGACGAGCGCTACGCGCAGCGCCCCACCGGCAAGGCCGCTCTGGTGAAATGGCACGAGTTAACCGGCGCCGAACAGGAAGTGGCGACGTTGGCAGCGGCGAGGTGGACCAACAGCGCGATCGCGGTGCGTCGGGGGAACTCGGTCCGGACTGTCGACGCGCATATGGCCGCGATCTTGCAGAAGCTGATGATCACCTCACGTGAGGAGATCATCAGATTCGTTCCCCAAGACCGCCAGAACCAGGTCCAAGCAGAAGCAGCACGCCGACCCCGGCGACGCCGCGAGCAGCCATACCAACAACACACAAAACGATAGCGAACAGACAACCAGGTCCAGCGACTCTGAACCACCTGGAATCGATAGTGGGGATTGGGTTTTCATGGTTCCTCGTCTCTGGTGCGGTGTTCAACGGAAACCACAATCGCCCCCCGTCCTGGCATCGGACCGTCACCGTGCTGACACGCCTCTGACTCCGTGTCACCTCGAGCCGAAACGGCAGTTCACGGGCACGATGGCCTTGATCCGTGGAACGAGAGTGTCCACGATGGCCGTCCTCCCGGAGCGTCCTCGTCGGCGATCCGGCCGCGCAGCATCCTGGCCTGGCGCGACGGGGTAGAACACCGTGTCAGTGGTCATGTCAGGGGCGTGACAGGTCGGTGTCAGGCCGGGTGCCGATGGTGGTCACATGAGAAATTCAGCGATCGCAGTTTCCGGGCTGCGGAAGACATATGGGGACAAGGTCGTGCTCGACGGCATCGATCTGGATGTTCCTGCGGGCACGGTTTTTTCCCTGCTCGGCCCGAACGGCGCGGGTAAGACGACGACGGTGAACGTGCTGACCACGTTGATGAAGGCGGACGGCGGGTCGGTCCGCGTTGCCGGCCATGACCTCGCGACCGAGGCCAAGGCGGTGCGCGCGGCGATCGGGGTGACCGGTCAGTTCGCGGCGGTGGACGAGCTGCTGACGGGGCAGGAGAACCTGCAGCTGATGGTGGACCTCCTCGGGGTCCCCGCCAAAGACGGCAAGCGGATCGTCACAGAGCTGCTGGAACGCTTCGATCTGGTGGAGGCGGCGCGCAAGCCCGCGTCGACCTACTCCGGCGGTATGCGGCGGAAGCTGGACTTGGCGATGACCCTCGTCGGCAACCCGAAGATCATCTTCCTGGACGAGCCGACGACGGGACTGGACCCGCGTAGCCGTCGCACGATGTGGTCGATCATCCGTGACCTGGTGGCCGACGGCGTGACCATCTTCCTCACCACGCAGTATCTCGAAGAAGCCGATCAGCTCGCCGATCAGATCGCGGTGCTCGACGGGGGCCGCCTGGTTGCCCAGGGCACTCCCGACGAACTCAAGCGCCAGATCCCGGGAACGCACATCCGGCTCCGGTTCACCAACGTCTCCCAACTCGACGCGGCGGCGCCCATCTTCCCCGACTCCACGCGGGACGACGAGGCACTCACCCTGCGGGTTCCCAGCGATGGCGGGACGAAATCGCTGCGGGCTCTGCTGGACCGGCTCGACGAGTACTCACTCAGCGCCGAGGAGTTCTCGGTGCACACCCCCGACCTCGACGACGTTTTCCTCGCCCTGACGGGCCGCACCACGGAGGTTTCCGCGAGATGAGCACCAAGTCCCCCTCGATTGTCATGTTGCGCCGCAACTTCAAACACATCGCCCGGAACCCGACATCGGTGTTCAACGCGGTCCTGATGCCGATCATCATCATGTTGATGTTCGTGTACATGTTCGGTGACGCGTTCAACGTCGGTGTCGACTACATCGACTACGCGACGCCGGGACTGATGCTGCTGGCGGTCTGCTACGGGCTGGGGGCCACCGCGACCGCGGTGAACTCCGACATGACGAAGGGCATCATCAACCGGTTCAAGGTCATGGACGTCTCCCGTGGTGCGGTGTTGACCGGTCATGTCGTCGCCAGTGTGCTGACCAATGTGGTCGCCATCGCGGCCCTCATCGGGGTGGCCTTCCTACTTGGATTCAGCCCGGCGGCGAGTTTCCTCGATTGGCTCGGCGTGGCCGGCATCGTCGTGCTGCTCGGTGTCGCGGCCGGCTGGCTCACAGTCGCCTTGGGTTTGGCGGCGAAGTCTGTGGAAACGGCGGGTCTGGCCGCCGTGCCGCTGGTCATGCTGCCGTTCTTCAGCAGCGCGATCGTACCGGCGGAGAAGATGGGGCCGGGCCTGCGGCAGTTCGCGCAGTACCAACCCTTCACGCCGATCATCGAAACCGTGCGCGGCTTGCTCAACGGCGCACCGGACACCGGCGACGCGGTCGCCGCCGTCGCCTGGTGCGTCGGGATCGCTCTCGTCGGGTACCTGTGGGCATCCTCCACATTCAACAAGCGAGCGTGACCGCGCCCAACTCACGCCAGCTCGTCTGTGCCCCCGCTCCAGTCGCCTCGGTGAACCCCGTGTCACCGAGGCGACTTCGCGTGTCCTGCTTCTCGATCCGGGCCGCGGAACTCGTGCGGCGTGGCGAATTCGCGACAGCCGTGTGGTCAGGAGGTCGTAGGCGGTCCGCAAGAAGGGCTTCATGTCTCCTCGTTCAGCCGGTCAGCGGTCTTCGACACCGGTGTCCGACAGTCCGGACACCACGCGTTCGGCCAGGGTTCCGGCGAGGATCTGCACAGATTGCTGCAGGAGGCCCGTCGGGGTGGTTTACCAAAGGGCCGAGGCCGAGGCGACCGCAGTCGGCGGCTATCGCCTCAACCGCACTGACGTGGTCCCGGCGTAACCAGGGGTGTTTTGGGTAAGCGTCGAGCATGATCGGCATCGAATTCCCCACCCTGCCGCGGCCGCGCGGCCCGCTCTCGCGCGCAGTCGTGGACCTGCTGGGCGGCCGAACCGGCGCCGCTATCGCCGTCAACCCTGATGACGTCGATCCTTACGGCGAAGATCTGCAGCTGGCGCTAAATATGTGTTACGAGTTGCACTATCAGGGCTTCGAGTCGGTTGATCCGGGCTGGGAATGGGATCCCGGCCTGCTCGGGTTCCGCGCGGAACTGGAGCACCGATTTTTGGCAGCTCTCCGGCGGGATGTCGCGGGCGGCCAAGAGCTGAAAGAGGAGCTCGATGCCTTGCTTCTCGAGCCCATCGACTCGACTGGAGTCAGTCAGCACCTCCGCGATCACGGCGAATGGTGGCAGGTTTGTGAATATTTCGTGCATCGCTCGATCTATCACCACAAGGAGGCCGATCCATACGCTTGGGTGATTCCGCGGTTGCGCGGACAGGCCAAGGCATCCCTGGTTGCCGTTGAATTCGACGAGTTCGGCGGCGGGCGCGGCGATCGAATACATGCCCGGCTGTTTGCGGATCTTTTAGCGGGCGCGGGGCTGGCATCCGGCTATCTCTATTATCTGAACGTCGTTCCCGCTCCAATGCTTGCGGTGGTGAATATGATGTCGCTCTTCGGGCTGCATCGTGACCTGCGGGGAGCATTGGTCGGTCATTTCGCCTCAGTAGAGATCGCCTCGCCACCTGGAGCGAGGCGGATGGTGGATGCACTGGAGCGGTTGGATGCGGATCCTGCTTGTGTGCTCTTTTACACCGAACATGTCGAGGCCGACGCTGTACACGAACAGGTCATGCGCCGCGACGTCATCGAGAATTTACTCACTCAGGAACCTGAGCTGACGGCGTCGGTCGTCTTCGGCATCCAGGCAACGAATCTGCTGGAGGATCGATTCGCAGAGCAGGTGCTCGGAAGCTGGCAGTCCGGACACAGTTCCTTGCGCGAGCTCGACTCAGGTGGTCGGATGTCCAGGGACTAATAGATGATTGCCCTGGTGAGCGCCATTTCTGGTGCGCGTGATACGAATCGTCAGGGTGAAACCAGCGCCATGAGATAGCAAGGCAGCAGGAAATTTTCAGTCTGCGACTGGTTTGGTTCGATGCTTGCGATGACTTGTATCGCAGAATGGATAGTTGCCTGATCGGCGGCACATGCAGATGGCGACCAGGAACCGGTCCGACGTGACGGTGGTGCCGTCATCCATAACCAACTCCACGGGACCTTCGATCAAAGCGGGCCCGTCTCGAGTGAGGGTCACTCTGCGGCGCTCATTCTTGTGTTCGGTCGGCACGGATCACCACCAACTCTTCATGTCGTTGTCCTGGCTCGATGAGCCCAACTGATTCCAGCCAGTCCACACGTTCACGCATTACGGGCCCGAAAGCCGCTATTTCGCGCGCCACCACTGCAGCTTTGAGCCCACCATCGCGGAGCTGAGACAACGTGGCCTCTGGCTCGCAAAGCGCCGAATGGACCATCAGCCCGATGCCGTGGCTATCGAGCATGTGCGGCATCATCCGACATAGAACATCCAGCACAGCTCGGCCGCCGGCTCCGCCTTCCCATGCGCGCGCTCGTCCGCGGGCGGGTATTTCTTTCGGAGAAGGCACGTATGGCGGATTGACAAGCACCAAGTCGAATAACCTGCGGTGCGGAATGTGCGCAAGCTCCCCGTGCAGCAATTCGAGTCGGATACCTCGTGCTCGACTATTGAGCCACGCCGAAGCGATCGCGGACCAAGAGATGTCCACGGCTGTCACGCTGCGAGCGCCCGCCATCGCTGCTCGAATGGCCAGAGCGCCCGTGCCGGTACACATGTCGAGGACTCGTTTGTCGAGTGGAATCGTGGCAGTGAGCATTGCCTGCATGAGCAAGGTCGTATCGGCCTGCGGTCGATACACGCCTGGCATTCGTATCAGCCTCACAGGACGTGGATACCCGCTGACGGCAGGTTAATCACCAGCAACCCGAATTACTCGAACGGGCAGCTGCGGAATCGTCCGGCAGACTCATCGCCGTGCTGAAAGTCGTTTCCCGCGCTGGACAGTGCCGCCGCGCAGATGGAATCTGCTCGGCGGCACCTCGCGTCGCCCCACATCAAAGTTAGCCGACGCATAGCTGGCCTGTACCCGTTTCCGAGATTTCGGAAACGGGGCGGATGGCATCGACCGCCTTCGGGCTGGATCGCTCATGGGGAAGGAAGCCGACCGGATCGGGCCATCGCCGGTAGCCTCGATCGGGGAGTTAGACCGAGCGACGAGGAGCATGGATATGACCCGACCGGTTCGTATCGGAGTTCAGCTACAACCACAGCACGCACCGAATTACGGACTCATCCGCGACGCCGTCTTGCGGTCGGAAGACGCGGGTGTCGACATCGTGTTCAACTGGGATCACTTCTACCCGCTGACCGGTGATCCGAACGGCGCGCACTTCGAGTGCTGGACGATGCTCGGTGCGATCGCCGAGCAGACCGAGCGCGTCGAGCTCGGTGCGCTGGTCACAGGCGGCGGCTACCGCAACCCCGACCTGCTCGCCGATATGGCGCGCACCGTGGACCACATCAGCGACGGTCGACTGATCCTGGGGATCGGCGCGGGCTGGTTCCAGAAGGATTACGACGAATACGGCTACGAATTCGGCACCGCGGGAACCAGGCTCGATCTCCTGAAGGAGAACATGGCCCGCATCGATGCCCGTCTGAGGAAGCTCAATCCGCAGCCGACCCGCGACATTCCGATCCTCATCGGCGGCGGTGGCGAGAAGAAGACGCTGCGGCTGGTCGCCCAGTACGCCGACATCTGGCACACCTTTGCCGACCTCGAGGTTCTCGCGCACAAGAACAAGGTGCTCGCCGAGCATTGCGCGACGGTCGGCACCGACGAAGGACACATCGAGCGTTCGGTGCACTGGCCGGGGGCGGAGAACGCCCCCGCGCTGCTCGCCGCGGGCGTGACGTTGTTCACTATCGGTGTCAGCGGCCCGAACTACGACCTGGGTGAGGTCGAGCGGGCGATCCGCTGGCGCGACGAGATCAATCCGGAGCCGGTCAGCGGCCTCGCCTGACCGATTGCCCGGCATGCGGCTCCATGGCGACGGCGAGTTCGGATCAACGTGATCCGAACTCGGCAGCGCCGGACATACCGCCGAAACTGCCGGATGCGGACGTCGCGGAGCCATCGGTGTAACTGTGGGATTGCGATAGTTCCGGTCTAGGGTTCTGGATCATGGCTGGTCTGCCCGCTGTGCGGTCTCGTGCATTGATCGCCGTGATGCTGCTCGCCGTTGGCCTCGCGGCCACGGCGTGCGGTTCCGGCGACGATTCGTCATCCGACCGCAATCAATGCTCGCCACCCGGGATCAGTGCCGCGTCCGCGGCGCCGACGAAACTCGGGTCGGCGGCGTCCGCCGGGGTAGATCGGTACACCACGGCGACTACCGCACCGGTCGGGTCCATCGACACCGGCAAGCTGCGGCTGATCACACCGGGCAAACTCAGCGTCGGCACACTGTCGGACGCGCCGCCGAGCATCTGCCTGAACTCGACGGGCACTTTCACCGGCTTCGACAATGAGCTGCTGCGTGCGATCGGTGCGAAACTCGGTCTGCAGGTCGAGTTCTCGGGCACCGAGTTCGCACCGCTGCTGTCGCAGGTCTCCGGCGGCCGCTTCGATGTCGGCTCGTCGAACATCACCACCACCGCGGAGCGCCGCGAACGCGTCGGCTTCACCAACGGCTACGACTTCGGCTACTTCTCCCTCGTCGTGGCCAACGGCAGCGCCATCAAAGGCTTCTCGGACCTGGGGCGCGGCACCAGGATCGCCGTCGTCCAGGGCACCGTGCAGGACGATTACGTGGTCAACCAGCTGCACCTGGATCCGGTGAAGTTTCCCGATTACGCTACTGCTTACGCGAACTTGAAGTCCGGCCAGGTCGATGCCTGGGTCGCGCCGTCGGCGCAGGCCGAGGGGCAGGTGCAGCCGGGTGACGGAACGTCGATCATCCAGAACACCTTCAGCCTGGACAATTTCGTCGGCTACGCGGTCGCCAAAGACAACCAGCCGCTCATCGACGCGCTCAACAGCGGCCTCGACGCAGTGATCGCTGACGGCACCTACTCCGAGCTCTACACCGATTGGGTGCCGAGGCAGTTGCCGCCGGGCTGGAAGCCGGGCTCGAAAGCCGCACCCGCGCCGCAGCTTCCGGACTTCGCTGCCATCGCTGCGGAGAAGAAGCCGACCGACACCGTGCAGAGCGCACCCAAGTCGACGATGCGGCAGTTGCAGGACACGTTCTTCGACTGGTCGTTGTATCGCAAGGCTTTTCCCGACCTGTTCAAGACCGGCCTGCCGAACACGCTGATCCTCGCGCTGGTTTCGGGTGTCCTCGGCACCGTGCTCGGCATGCTGCTCGCGGTCGCCGGGATCTCCAGGACCCGATGGCTGCGCTGGCCGGCTCGCGTCTACACCGATATCTTCCGCGGTCTGCCCGCCGTGGTGATCATCCTGATCATCGGCCTCGGCATCGGCCCGGTGGTGCGCGGTGTCACCGGCAACAATCCCTACTGGCTCGGCGCGATCGCGCTGGCCCTGCTGGCCTCGGCCTATATCGGTGAGATCTTCCGCTCCGGCATCCAGTCGGTGGAGCCCGGTCAGTTGGAGGCGGCACGCGCCATCGGTTTCGGCTACCGCCAGGCGATGACCCTGGTGGTGATCCCGCAGGGTGTCCGGCGCGTGCTGCCCGCGTTGATGAACCAGTTCATCGCGCTCATCAAGGATTCCTCGCTGATCTACTTCCTCGGCCTGCTCGCCACCCAGCGCGAACTGTTCGCCGTCGGCCGCGACCTCAATGCGCAGACCGGAAACCTCTCCCCGCTGGTCGCGGCGGGCCTGGTCTATCTGCTGCTGACCGTCCCGCTCACCCACCTGGTCAACTACATCGACCGCCGCATGCGCACCGGCAGGCCCGACCAACCCATCGACCAGGTCGAGGCGGCCACAATCACGGAAGGGCGCGGATAAATCAAATGAGTGCCTCCCTCACCGGTACCGGCCTGCATCTGACGCTCGGGCGCAACCATGTGCTGCGCGGTATCAACGTGCATGTCGACGCGGGCAAGACCACCACCGTCATCGGCCCGTCCGGCTCCGGCAAGTCGACCTTGTTGCGGGTGCTCAACCGGCTGCACGAGCCGGATCAGGGCGACGTGCTGCTGGACGGGAAGTCGGTGCTGACCGAGGACCCCGACCGGCTGCGCCAGCGCATCGGCATGGTGTTCCAGCACTTCAACCTCTTCCCGCACAAGACGGTCGCCGACAATGTCGCCCTCGGCCCGCGCAAGCTGCGCGGGCTGTCCAAGGACGAGGCGCGGGCGCTGGCTATCGAACAGCTGCAGGTTGTCGGGCTGGCCGAAAAGGCCGATTCACGTCCGTCGAACCTCTCCGGTGGCCAGCAGCAGCGGGTGGCTATCGCCCGCGCGCTCGCCATGAAGCCGGAGATCATGTTCTTCGACGAGGCGACCTCGGCGTTGGACCCCGAGCTGGTCAAGGGCATCCTCGCGGTTATGTCCGACCTGGCCTCGGGCGGTATGTCGATGATCGTGGTGACTCACGAAATGGGTTTCGCTCGTAGTGTTTCCGATAGCGTGGTGTTCATGGACGCCGGTCAGGTCGTCGAGATCGGCACCCCGCAGTCGCTGTTCGACGACCCTCAGACCCCACGCCTGCAGCGTTTCCTCTCCCAGGTGCTGTGATCCGGTCGGTGTGACCTGTGGCACACCCTGAGCAAACTGTATAGATGCGCACCTGCTAATGTGTTCGGCACAATCGACTCCACCTGTCCAGCTATCGGGAAGGAAGTCTGATGACCACCGCACACCGGCAGCACACCGAACACGAGCACGTGCACGGCCCGGGATGTGGCCACGCCGAGGTCGCGCACGGTGACCACGTGGACTATGCCCACGACGGCCACCTGCACCGCCGGCACGAGGGCCACTGGGACGAATGCGAGCCCGCAGGCCACACGGAGTGCGCCGCCCACGATCACGTGCACGGCGAAGGCTGCGGCCACGACGCGGTCCAGCACGGCGACCATGTCGACTACCTGCACGACGGTCACCGTCACGCCGCCCACGACGGTCATTACGACGAACACTGAAACCCGTTGAATCGCCGTGCCTTCGGGTGCGGCGATGGGTTACTTTTCGAGTGGTACAACAGGGCACTCGGCACGGTTGTTGTGGCCTGATGCCACTCGATGGAGGGGATCGCATTGGGGGAAGTGGGGATCCGGCGTCTGACGGCCGAAGATTGGGCGGGGTTTCGAGACATCCGGTTGCGGGCATTGGCCGACGCGCCGTCGGCGTTCGGGTCGACGCTGGTGTGGGCGCAGGCTCGGACGGAACAGGATTGGCGCAGCTCGCTGGCGCAGCGCGCGCAGTTCCTCGCGAGTGCGGACGGTGTGGACATCGGCACGGTCGGCGGTCTCGACGACGTGGAACGCGATGGCGCCCATCTGATTTCGATGTGGGTTGCTCCTGAAGCGCGCGGCACCGGGGTTTCGGGTCTGCTCGTGCGCGCGGTCATCGCGTGGGCCGCCGAGGCGGGATATCGGGCGGTCTGGCTAGAGGTGTCGGACGGCAACACCGCGGCCGAACGGCTCTACCTGCGACACGGGTTCGTCCGAACCGGCGTGCACGGTCCGATCGCGGAAGGCGATCCGCGCCTGGAATTCGAGATGGTGCGGAGGCTGTGACCCGATGTAGGTAGCCCCGCTGCCGAAAGTACTTATAGACGACTGATTCGCCACCCCACGGCCAGGTCATAACGTAGTTCTCGTCCAGCACGGACACCGAGAAACCGCAGACCACAAGCCCTTTCGGAGGCCATCATGAACACCATCGTCACCCAGTACCTCGAAGCCTGGAACACCACCGACCCCACCGCCCGCACCGCCGCGATAGCCCGCGTCTTCACCGAAACCGCCACCTACACCGACCCCCTGGTCACCGTGTCCGGCCACCACGAACTCGACGCCGCCATCGCCGGCGTGCAAGCCCAATTCCCCGACTGGGTCTTCACCCTCGCAGGCCCCGTCGACGCCCACCACAACCAGGTCCGCTTCACCTGGAACCTCGGCCCCGCCGACGGCCCCGCCGTCGTCGTCGGCTTCGACGTCGCAGTCATCGACAACAACCGCATCACCCAGGTCCTGGGCTTCCTCGACAAAGTCCCCGCCGGAGTCTGAAACCGCGGCAGAGTCCGAAACCCAGCCCGGCGTGGACGGATATCCACCCACCGGAATCCGGGCCGGAGCCGACTGTCGGACTCCGGCCGACAGCGCCATTAATTGGTCCCTGTCCTGCGGATAAGGGCCGGCCACCAACCCGAACCTGCCCGGCACAGCCGAGCCCGGCCCGAATCCCGCCGGACACCACCCACCCCGCCGCAGCCCGAACCCTACCGGGCCGCCCGCGAGTGGCACATCGCCGAGGCAAACACCCACAACCTCACTCCACGATGTGCCACTCGCACGACCCCCGCCCCCAAAACCATTCCACCAGAAGGAAACCCACGATCATGACTACCACCACCGCCGCATCGTCCTACCTGAACACCCTGCTCGCACCCGGACCGAAACTGCTGCGTACTTCGCTGCGACTGGACGCCGTCATCACCGGCGTCAACGGCCTGGCCTACCTCGCCCTGTCCGGACCACTGGAAACCCTGCTCGGCCTCGACACCCGCATCGGGATCCCGATCGGGATCTTCCTGACCCTCTACGGCATCGCCGTCGCCCTCATCAGCACACCCGCCGCCATCAACACCGGCCTGGTTCGAACCGTCATCACGGGGAACGTCGCCTGGGCCGTCATCAGCCTCGCCGCCCTGATCGAAGGCGCACTCGAGGTCAACACGATCGGAGGTGTCTGGACGGTCATGCAAGCCGCCACCGTCGGCGGGTTCGCCGCTCTGCAGTACCTCGGACTGCGCCGCAATAAGTGACCCGAACTCACCACGACGACAACCACCATCGACCCACGCGGTATCGGCTTCCCGCCGATGCCGCGTTCGTCGTTTCCGGGGTTCTGGCGCGGCCCTGTGGCGCTGTCGGGGTCGGCCTCTAGAGTCGACGGGGTGATCGAGGCAATCAAGATTCCCACCGCGGCGGGCACCTTCGATGCGCTGGCCTGCGGGGAACCCGGTGGTCGCGAAGTCATGCTCCTGCACGGTTTTCCGGAAGCCGCCATCGAGTGGGAGTTCCAGATCGACGCACTCGGCAACGGCGGCTGCCACGTTGTCGCCCCTGATCAGCGTGGCTATTCCCCCGGTGCGCGTCCCGAACACGTCGCAGACTACCGAGTCGAGGAATTGGTGGGCGATGTCGTCGCCATCGCCGACGAGCTCGGCTGGCAGCGATTCGATCTGGTCGGCCACGACTGGGGTGCCTATGTGGGCTGGGCCGCCGCGGCAGCCATGCCCGAGCGAATTCGCACCTGGACCGCGGTGTCGCTACCGCACCCTGCCGCCTTCCTTCGCGCGCTCACCGAGGACGAAGACCAGGCTCAACGCTCCAATTACTTCGCGCTGCTGCGCCGACCCCGGGTTGCCGAGCGCGTGCTGCTCGCCGACGATGCGGCCGCACTCCGCCAGATCTTCGAATGGAAGATTCCCGAAGAGCGGATCGACGACTACGTCCACCGCCTTACCCAGCCCGATGCCCTGACCGCGGCCCTGAATTGGTACCGGGCCATGCATCTCGCGGCCCCGACCGATGCCGTGGCAGTCCCGACTCTCTACGTGTGGAGCACCGAGGACAGCACCATCGGCTCCACCGCCGCCATGGCCACCGAACGCCACGTCACCGGCCCCTACCGCTTCGAAATGCTCGAAGACGTCTCCCACTGGATCCCCGAACAAGCCCCCGAAGCCCTGACCCGCCTGATCATGGAACACCTCCTCACCCACCGCGCCTAGATCCCGACGTCCTGAAACAACTGCAGAAGCTGCCTCGTGACGTACTCGAGGTCGCGTTGCGCGCGATCATCGCGCTGACCAAGGATCCGCGACCGACCGGCTCGAAAAAGCTTGTCGGGAGTCAGGACTGGCGAATCCGCATCGGGCAGTACCGCATCGTGTACGAGATCGACGACAAGGAGCAGGTCCTGACGGTCTTCACCGTCGCCGAACGCTCCGACGCCTATCGCTGACAGGGGTCGGCGGCTCGGGATCTCCGCATGGTGGCGCTCAGGTGCTGACGGTGGCGAAGGCCGCCCAGAGTATGGGGGAGTGTTCGATGGATCGGTCGGTGCGCCATTGGGTGAGGCGGGCTCGTTGCCAGTCGGCGAGGGCGGTTGTCGGGTCGGGGTGTTCGTGGGCGGCATCGATGGCGCAGATGGCGTCCTGTAGCGGGTGGGCCTCGGGGGGTGCGCCTGCCAGGCGTTGGAAGGCGAGATCTGTGGGGAGGGGCCATCTGCTGGCGGTAACCAGTTCGGCGCCGCCGTTGATCATGGCGGCAACGAGGCCGAGTGCTTCGCTGAAGCGCATATCGCCGCCGCTTTCGCAGGCGATGAGGGCGACGCGGCTCGGGATCGGCCAGAGTTGCGGTCCGTCGACGGGATCCTGGGTGAGGGTGTGGGTGCCGAGCAGTAGGTCTTTGGCCGAGAGCGGGCGGTGTGCGCGGGTGGGTGCGGCGAAGCCGACGGTGTCGGCGGTGCAGGACAAATGTAGTTCGGCGTCTTCGCTTTGGCCGGATTCGGGTGCGGCCGCGGTGACGTGACCCACGTAGACCAATCGACTTGCGCCTTCTCGCAAGGCTTTTCCGAGCCAATCGCGGTCGACATCGGTGCGGCGAAATGCTTCGATCGCGTCCTCGACGGCGGGCAGGAGGCGGCCGAGCGTGTGGTATTCGGCGAAGCGGCGAGCGACCGGAGTATCGGCGTCCATCCGGCCGAGCACCGATCCGAGGATGGAATCGGCGCGGTATCCCGGAATGCGCGGATCTAGTACCGCCACCACGGGCTGTTCCCGCGTGTCGTGCCAGGCTCGGGCCGTGCGTCCTCGACTGTGCACGATGCCGGCCGGGGCGAGCAGGCTGACGTCCGCGATATCGACGAGGCGCAGCGCGGGGTCCGGAGCGATGATCTCCCAGGGCACCTGGGCCAACCGCGGCGACGGCTGCAGCCGTATATGCGGACGTATCCCCCGCGTGTACAGGTCGTACAACTGGACGGCCAGTCCGTAGGGCAGCAGCGCCCGTGAAAGAGCTTGCGCGACAAGACATTCCGAGTCATGCGCGGCGAAAGCCCCGGTCGTTATGGCGCGTTCGAGTGCGTCCGGCTCGGCAGGGTTGGGCAGGGCAGCCGCCAACCTTCGCACCGCATCGGTGATCGCCGCTTCGGGCAGCATGCTCGCGCCCTGGCTGTGGACATTCCCGATCCAGCGCCATGACATGTAGAGATCGCCGGCATCGGCCATGCGCACGATGACCGTCGGTTGCTCCGGTGGGTTTGTCATGCGGGCAGCACCCGACTGTCCCGAACCGGCCGACCGTAGCGCTGTTCAGCGGCGGTGATGTAGGCGGCGAGCGCGATATGTCCGTCGGGGGCGACGGCCAGGCGCGGCGGTGGCGCAACCGGCAGTCCCGCACTCGCCGCGACCGCGGCCAATGCCGTTGCGAGCTGTGGGGCACCGCCGGATTGTCGGCCCGTGCCCAGTTGCATCGGCATACCGAGTTGCGGTGCAGGAGGCGGTTCGTCCGCGGCTTCCTGCGGATCGAGCAGTTCGAGTGGAAGTTGTTTTGTGGCTACGTGTTCGGTGTCGGGTGCGGGTGCAGTCGCCGGCAATGCCGTACCAGCGCATTGTGTTTCGATGAGATCTACCAGCAGGGGGCCATTGCCCGACAGGTAGGCGAACCGGAAGGCCATGCGCATCGCCGGGTCGGCGATTCGGCGGTTCCATTGCTCACGCTGATTGCCGTTCGGGAGCGTATGGCGCACGGCATCGATGGCGAGCGCGGAAGAAATGGCCAGATCGACTGCCCGGGAGAGCAGCTCGGGATCGGGAGTCTCGGACTGCTCGAGCACCATCTCCAGCAGCGCCGCGTGCCAGAAGTCGAGTTGCGCGCACTGCAATCCGAGGCCGCGCTCGGCGTACGCGGTGAAAGCCGCGGCCAGCAGTGCCTCGCCCGCATCGAATCGACCGGTCTTGTAGTCCACGGTCGCCAGGCGCGCCTGGACATCGGCCGCGTCCAGTGCCGCTCCTGATGCACGGAAGTAGGCCAGGCTGCGGCCGTACAGCTCGTAGGCCCGATCGGCGTCGCCACGGCCCTCGGCGAGAAATCCCATGGTCTTGAGGCCGACGCCGGCCCGATACCCGAGCTCGGCCTGCTCGAAGTACTCCTGGCTGGACTGCAGCGGTTGTTCCGCCTCGTCGAAGCGGTCCAGCCTGACGTACATGATGGCCAGATTCTGTTCGGTCTCGGCGACCGCATTGTGGTCGCCCGCGGTGTCGAATGCGGCGAGCGCCTGCTGCGCGAAGTCGAGCGCGAGCTCGCGGCGGCCGGTTTCGAAGTAGATGCCGCCGAGGGTCGACAGCGGATGTCCCGCCAGGTAGGGCGCGAAACACACTGCTGCGTCGAGTGATTCGGTGGCCAGCTCGATCGCGTACGCCCAGTCCTGGCGATGAAAGGCGACGGCGGTCAACGACACCAGGCAGGCCACGTGCAGGTGAGTCTCGTTGTTGTGCTCGGTGAGTATCGTCCGCGCCTGCTCCAAAGCCTGCTGCGCTCCGTCGAGGTCGCCGACATGTTGCAACGCTTGGGACAGATTGACCAGTGCGGCGGGGCGTTTCTCGATGGCATCCGCGGGCATCTCATCCAGCGCCTCGCGAAACATGACTACCGCCCCCGCGTGATCGCCGATCTCATCGCGCATGCTCGCGGCATTGACCAGTGCGCTCACCCGCAGACCTGCGGTGCTGGTGGCCGCGATATTTTCGAACAGGCGCAGCGCTTCGGCAACCTCGCCGCGGCTGTAGGCCGCCGCACCTTCCGCAAGCAGCATGCTTCCGTCGTCCGCGCCTTCGGCCATGTCAGAAGTCCGATTCCGAAGCGGCGGCGGCAATTTCGGCAAGCAATGGCGCGTCGAAGGCTGCGTCGTCGTCGGCTGACGCACGCCGCAGTCGTGCTGCGGCGATGTCGCGCACCTGCTGGCGGACACCCGGGTCCCCGAGGCCGGGCGTGCCGACGCCGGGCACATAGAGCTCCACCGACGACACCGCCTCCGAGGACGTGCTCGCCTGTCCGGTCCAGGTATCGCCGACGAGGTTCAGCTCGGTCTCGACCGTTTCCGCGGCAACGGCGATCAGCGCGCGCGGATGCAGGTGCGCCGGAATATCGGCGGCCACGCGGGGCGCGGCAACCACCTCCACCCCGATGGTCGTCGTGCCGGGAGACCGGGACACCTGCCAGGACACCGCATGCTCGGAGGCATCGATGAGCCCGGGTGGGCAGCGGTGCCAATCCCAGCCACCGCTGCCACGCGCGAGGACGAGCGCGTTTGCCGACGTTCCGGAGGCGGAGCCCGCCGCCAACGCGTAGTCCTCCGCGCGAGAGGGGATATCGAACGTCGACATGTCCTCGCTCGACACCGGCTCGGCATCGTCGTCGACAATCAATTCGCATTCCTCTCGCAGGGCGGCGATTTCCTGGTCGAGCAGCCGTTCGTCGAGTGGTGCGATGCCGTCGATGGTCGAGGCCGGCCACCACCGCGCCGCCCAGTGTGCGTATCCCAGCCGCCATACGTTCGCGGCGAGCCGAGGGAGCGCCGGCTGCACCGTGAGTTCGGTGGTGTCACTGTCCAATTCGTCGACGGCAAGCGCGATGGCTGCGCCGTACACGGCCCATATCCACTCGTGCGCAAGCGTCATGTCCTCGATGACCGCGGCCGGAATCGGTTGTCCGGAAGCCAGACTCCAGGTGAGGTGCCCGCCCAATACTTCGAGCACCACGATGTCGACATCCGCCGCATCGTCCAGCACGGTCGGTGCACCCTCGGGCGCGATGATCCACAGGCCGCCCTCGGCCCGGCGGATGGTCACGGTCCCGGTCATCAGCTCGCCCTCGATTCCGCTGGGTCCGGCTCCTGGGCAAGGGAACTCGCGCTCAATGCTTGCTTGACCCGCATCCGGTGATCGAGCATGACGGAGCGAGCGACCCCATCGAGCAGATCCCACAGCTCGTCGGGCTCGTAGATGCCGAACTCCCTGACATCGCGGCCGTGCAGGCGAACCCACAGTCGCCGGAGGTAGGGCCGCCATGGCGTGCGCAGTTCGGCGGCGATGGCGGCCAGCGGTCCAATGGTCGCGGAGTGGTCGGCACTCACCGCGAGCCGCCGCGCCTGCAGGACATACGCCTCCCGCTGCCAGCGGCTGTTGATCACGCGATGCGCCGTCGTCTCCGCATCGTGCGACGCACTGACGACCTGACCATGACGTGGCAGCCGCGCGACCGTCGCAATGGGGCTCAACCCTTGCGCGAGTGCGATTCCCGCGCTCGCCGCGACGCGCAGCGACTCGTCGAGTAGCGCCCACGGCGCACAACTGCGGGCGATTTCGGTCGTCACCAGCTCCGGAATCGGCGGCAGCTCGGCACGTTCGCTGGAGGCTTGCAGCACGGTGAAGACGCGCTCATAGATGGTGCGGTCGAATGGCAGGCCGAGGTTGGCCGTCGAGGCCGAGGTGCCGAGCTCGGGTGGCTGTGGCGCGGGACGCGCGGTGAGCCCCAGCTCGTGGGCGGTCGGTGTGGATACGTTGTCCCAGAGCCGAATTCCCCCGTGTGTGCCCGCATGGGTGGCGAGCAGGCGGGCGAACTCCTTGTGTCCATTGTGCGGTGCCTGTCCGAGTCGGGCGGCCGCGCACGCGTCCAGCAGCGAGCGCACCACGAGGCTGTGATCACCCGTCGGCGCACCCAGCGGCCGTCGCTGCCATGCGACATCGATCAGCGCGCCGAGCGCGCCGATGTGTGTGCCGTCGGTGAGGTGCTCCTTGAGTGCCTGTGTTGTCCGCCCGGCGGTGAATTCGTGGATATCACGTAGCGCGGCTTCGGCAATTGCTCTGTCCCGCAGTGGATCCGGTGCGCCTGTCGTCGTCGCGAGCTCGAAGCAGCGTTGGAAATATAGATCCTGTGGATTGCCTTCGGTGATTCGCAGCGCGCGCCGGACCTGTTTGAGCAGCGTGAACCACGACGCGGTCGCGCGCAGTACATCCGCGGCGGCGTGCATGCGTGTGGCGAGCAGGGTCGCGCCGTCCGCGGTGAGTATCGAGCCCGCGCAGAGCGGGTTCTGGACGGGGCGGATCACCAATGGATCGAGAATGAGTTTGACGGTGCGGCGCAGTGGCCCGCCGTGCGGCCCACTGAGGGGCTCGACACCGTCGAGGCGGCGCCAAACCTCGTCCAGCACCATCGCGCGCGGCCGTCGCATTCGACCAGGTTATCGGAATATCGACCATTTCAGACACCGGAAAACCTGGGATCGGTAGGGCGCGACCGGTTCCTACCTTTCTCGTATCGGCTCCACACCGGGGCCGGACGAAGCAAAGGAACGAAATCATGAACACCAAGCCGGTTCGCATCTCCGCCGCCGCTCTTACCGCCGCCGCCACGCTCGCCCTGTTCGTCACAGGTTGCAGCGACGACGCGAGCACCTCGCCCGCCGCCGCTTCGGCCAAGCCGGCCACCTCCGCGGCGCCGTCCGGTCCGGCAGCGGGCAAGTCGGTGGCCGCGGTGGACGGCAAGGCGCTCGAAGGGAAGTTCGAAACCATCTGCGCCAAGCAGGGCGGCACGCTGGCCCTCTCGCTCAACGACACCAACAACGCGACCTACGGCACCCTCGGCGTCAGCGCCTCCATCTCCGGCACCGACACCGTGGACGCGGTGGCGATCGCGGGCAGCAAGGGTGGCTCCAACGGTCTGCCCTACGCGCTGGGCTTCGGCAACGGCATGCCGGGCGGCTCGGCCAAGCTCGTCAAGGACGGCAACACCTACAAGATCACCGGTGAGGGCGTCGGCGGCCCCGACATGAGCAACCCGCTCGCGGGCCCTACGACGGCGAAATTCGACATCACCTTCGCCTGCTCGACGGTCGTCGGCGGCTGATCCGCGACCAGACGCCGACTCCGCTCATGCCCGGCACGTCCGCCGCCGCCCCGTCATTGCGAGGGGTGGCGGGGCGGCCCGGGCGTGCGCGGACCGACGGGTCATCCACACACCCGCTTACCCACCGAAGGCACATCATGAAAACCATCGCCCGCTCGCTCGCCGCCGCATTCGGCATCTTCTCCGTCGGCTTCTATCTCTGGCACGGCCTGACCTATGTCCCCTCCGGGACGTACGACGACGGCATGCTCGCCTGGGTCGGTCCCCACATGGCGCTGCCGATCATCGCGCTCACCGTTGTCCCGCTCGTTTTCGCGTTCACCGGCGAAGGCATTCTGGAGGCGTTCACCGGGGGCAACAGCTCCTCGTTCCGCAACGGTCTCGTCGGGATCGGCACCGTCAAGTCGTTTCGGCAGACCGGGCTGAGCGTCAACGATCAGCCGCAGGTGCGCATCGAGTTCAGCGTCGAGGGCGTCGACGGCAAGATCTTCGATTCCGCGGCGAAGCTGATCGTCCCGCTCACCGAACTCGCGCTGCTGCAGCCCGGCGTCGTGCTGCCGGTGCGTTATCTGCCGGGTCGAACCGACAAGGTCGAGGTGGATCGCTCGGGGGACACCTCGGCTGCGCAGCAGGCGATGAACGAGTCCATGATCCGAAAGGGGTTCACCACCAAGGGCAAACTCGATATCGCCGCCCGCGGCATCATGGCGCAGGCGGTGGTGCAATCGCTCGCCGTGCCGGGCGAAATCCGCAACGGCCACTCCAAAATCGAACTCGGGCTCGTCGTGACCCGGCCCGACGGAACAACATTCGCCACCCGAGTCGAGAAATTCCTGCCACCGGCGAGCGTGGCCGGAGTCCAGGTCGGCCGCATCCTGCAGGTCCACTATCTGCCGGAGAACGAACAAGAGGTCGTGATCGCCCTGCAAGTCAATGCCTGAACGCAGCACGAATGTCGCTGTCGCTCCATTCCGGAGAGCGAGAGCGACATTCGTGTTTTCGCCGGTACTGAGGGTCACCTAATTGGTCGATCGTTCATCTGAGCGTTTCCTGGGAATAGCCTGCGGCGTTTACCGTGCGCGCGTCGGACCAATCCAGGAGTCGCCGTGAAACCTCTCGCCCTCTTCGTGAAGCATGACGGCCAGTCGTCGCGCGCTTCCGTCACCTGTGAATACAAATGCGCGAACGCGTGCTTCCACGAGGTGCCCAACACCTCCGGCGGTGCCTACTTCGGTGACATCGTCAGCTCGCTGAACCGTCGTGGGCTGATCAAGGGCGGCGCCGCGGCGGTGCTGGCAGTCGGTGCGGGCAGTGTGCTCGCGGCCTGTGGCGACGACGCCGCGGCCGGCACGGTCACCCCGACCAATACCCCGGCGGGCCCGGTGGGTACCGGCACCGGCTTCACCGCCGTCGCGCCGAACAAGGAAGACGCGATCGTGATCCCCGAGGGTTACGAGCAGTCCGTGGTGATCCGCTGGGGCGACCCGCTCTTCGCCGACGCGCCGGCCTTCGACTTCGAGAAGCAGACCGCTGCCGCGCAGGCCGTACAGTTCGGCTACAACAATGACTTCGCCGCGTTGCTGCCGATCGAGGGCCAGGCCAACAGCTATCTGCTTGTGGTCAACCACGAGTACACCACCGGCCCGCACATGTTCCGCGGCTACAACAAAGAGGCGCCGACCGACGCGCAGATCGCGGTCACCATGGCCGCGCACGGCTTGTCCGTGGTCGAGGTCAAGGGCGAGCCGGGCACCGGCAAACTGACCCCGGTCTTCGGCAAGTACAACCGCCGCATCACCGCGACCACCGAGTTCACGCTGACCGGTCCGGCCGCAGGCAGCGCGTTCGTCACGACCACCGCCGACCCGACCGGCGCCAAGGTGCTGGGCACCTTCGCCAACTGCTCCGGTGGCGTGACCCCGTGGGGCACTGTCCTTTCCGGCGAAGAGAACTTCAACGGCTACTTCGCCAACGGTGACAAGGTGTCGGAATCGGCGGATAAGCCGCGGGTCAAGCGATACGGTTTCACCAAGGGCGGCACCCCCAACCAATGGGAGCGTGCGGACAAGCGCTTCGATCTCGCGCAGGAACCCAACGAGGCCAACCGTTTCGGCTATGTCGTCGAGGTCGACCCGTGGGATCCCACCTCCACTCCGATCAAGCACAGTGCGATGGGCCGCCTCAAGCACGAGGGCGCCACCATTTATGTCACGAAGGACGGCGACGTCGTTTCCTATACCGGTGACGACGAAAAGTTCGACTATATGTACAAATTCGTGTCCTCGCGCAAGATCCAGTCGGGGACCGGCCAGGCGAGCAGGCGCCACAACCTGACCATTCTGGACGCGGGCACGCTGTATGTCGCCAAACTGACCGGCAACCATCCGGACAAGGTCGACGGCAACGGCACAGTGCCTTCGGACAAGGGCTTCACCGGCACCGGCGAGTGGCTTCCGCTGCTGGAGACGGGTGCCGACGGTAAGGGCAAATCGCTCGTCGAGGGCATGAGCGCGGCCGAGGTCGCGGTGTTCACCCGGCTGGCCGCCGACAAGGTCGGCGCCACCAAGATGGACCGCCCGGAGGACTTCGAGGCCAACCCCTACACCGGCAAGGTGTATGTCGCGCTGACCAACAACGACAACCGCGGCAAGGAAGGCAAGCAGGGTCCCGACGAGGCCAACCCGCGCAACCTGAACAAGAACGGTCAGATCCTCGAAATCGACGACGACCACACCGGGACCAAGTTCACCTGGTCGCTGCTGCTGGTCTGTGGAGACCCCGCCGCGGCGGACACCTACTTCGCCGGCTTCGACAAGACCAAGGTCAGCCCGATCTCCTGCCCGGACAACCTCGCGTTCGACCCCTACGGCAACCTGTGGATCTCCACCGACGGCAATGCGCTGAAGTCGAACGACGGTCTGTTCTCCGTGGTGCTCGACGGTGCGAATCGCGGTGAGACCAAGCAATTCCTCACGGTGCCGCGCGGCGCCGAGACCTGCGGTCCGATCGTCACCGAATCGCGAGTCATGGTGTGCGTGCAGCATCCGGGTGAGGCCGACGACGCGACCCCCGAGAACCCGTTGTCGCACTGGCCCGACGGCGGCGACAAGCAGCCGCGGCCCTCGGTCGCGGTGGTATGGAGGAAGGGCGGCGGCCGCATCGGTGTTTAATCGATCGGCAGGCCACCTGCTGTGAAGGAAACGAAACCGCTACTCATCCTGCAGGGAGTAGCGGTTTCGTCTTTTTCTGCCTCGGCCGCTCAGCTGCTGCCGAGCAGGCCGCTGATGTGCGCGTAGCGGGCGAAATCGCCTTGGGCGCCGCTGTATACGTTCACATCGGTGCCGCCCGCGATGCCGGGAACTTTGCCGCGGTCGGTGGTCTGCCAGAACGTCCAGGTCGGCCAGCCGCCGGGCACCTCGGGTTGGTCGTTGCCGCGGTAGTCGGCGATCCAGAGCGGGTAGTGGACGAACTCATCGGTGTTCGCCATGGCGGTCTTCCAGAAGTTCGGATTGGTGTAGATGATCGGGGTCCGGCCGGTCAGCAGCTCGATGGTTTCCAGGTAGCGGCGGGTCCAGTTGATCAGCCGCGCCGGGTCGAGGCCGCCCGCGTTCTCCATGTCGAGCACCGGCGGCAGATCCAGCGGCCCATTCTGTCCGAGCACTGTCGCCGCATACAGCGCGGCCTGTGATTGCGGCGGCAGGCTCGGCTGGGCATAGTGGTAGGTCCCGCGTGCGACGCCTGCCGCGCGCATCAGCAAGCTGTCCTGGATGAAGTACGGATTGACGTAGTTCAGACCCTCGGTGGCCTTCACCATCGCGAAGTCGTGGCCGGAGCGTCGGACCGCGAACCAGTCGATGAACCGGCCGTCGAGATGCTGCCAAGACGAGACATCCGGTCCGCTCGGTGCGGCCGTCGCGGTGCCCGGCATGGTTGCGGTGAGGATGCCGCCCACAGCGATCGCGGACAACGCAAGAGCGTGAGTCGATCTCCAACGAGTGCTATCCATGCTGTTCGACGATAGCGACAAGCTCTTGATGTGGCCAGTGTGGCGCATGATGCATTTGCGCAACATTCACCGGAGGGCTGTTCACGGTGTCCGGTTGGGTCAGCCGAGCCAATCGAGAACCGAGGCGGCTGTCCAGGACTGCTGCATGCTGCCGAGCGGTTCGCCGGTGAACGGCTCGTAGTACTCGGCGAAGCTGCCGTCGCTGGCTTGGCGCAGTCCTTCGGCGCGGAGCATGAACGAGCGTTCCGCCCAGCCGCGGCGGGCGAAGACCCAGGAGAACAGCCAGCTCATCACCGGCCAGACCGGACCGCGCCAGTACTCGCGGGAGCGGAAGTCCTTCGAGACGGGCGAGGTCGACGGCGGTAGTGCGTAGCGCAGGTCGGGATGGCCGCAGAAGCGCGGGCCTTCGAATAGGCGCAGCAGGCTGCGTTCGGTGTCGCGGGGCAGACCGCCGCACAGCAGCGGTGCGAACATCGACAGCGTCTCGGTGCCGATCCAGCGTTGCAGCCGGACGTCGAAGTCCCGCGCCGCGCCGGTGCGCGCGTCGGTGGTCGCGACAACGCCGGCGCGGAAGCGCTCGGCCCAGGTGTAGAGGTCACGCACATCGGCGTTCGGCTGCTTGTACTCCTCGCCGATATGGGCGAGCACCTCGCAGGCCAGCGCGAAGATCGCCGTGACGAACACGTCTTCCACCGCGAAGCTCATCGTCGAGGACAGCTGGTAGTCGTCGTATCCGGCTCGGCGCATCTGCTCGACCAGCCATAGATAGCGGTCGTATTCGCGGTCGCTCGGTCGTTGCGACCGGTCGGCGACCACCAGCACGTCTTTGCGTCGATACGGCGGCAGGTCGCCGACGACCACGTTCTGATAGGCCCGATCCCAGCGCGGCGAGTTGTCCATGCCCGATTCCCAGCCGTGGTACAGCGTGATCCGGCCACTTTCCTTGGGGTCGCGGGCGTGTGCCATCCAGCGATGCCAGCGCACCAGATCCGGCCAGCGACGGTTGAGGAACTCCTCGGCCACCGCCCTGGTGCTGCGCCCGTGCCTGCGCGAATGATCGAGGATCCGCTGCACCGCGATGGCGTGCACCGGTGGCTGGGTGATGCCGGAGGTGTCCGGGCCGTCGGGCGCGTTGGCGGCCAGCTTGCGGCATTCCCACCGGGCCGGGCCGGGGAAGTATCCGTCGACGCCGTTGGCGAAGACGATGTGCGGGATCATCCCGTTCTTCCACTGCGCCGAGAGCAGCGTGTCCAGCTCGATGACCGCCCGCTCGACGCTCAACGGGGCGAGGCCGACCGCGACGAACGCGGCATCCCAGCTCCACATGTGCGGGTACAGCCGCGGCGCCGCGCTCGTCATAGTGCCCAGATCATTGCCCCGCAGCAGATAGGCGGCGCGGGCCGCGAGCTGTGTCGGGGTGAAACCCGGGTGTGCCATGCCCCTATTCTGCGATGACACCGGAAGGTATGCCCGCTCGGCGGTGTCTGGCGTTGCGTTCGACACAGCACCATGCAGGTCGCTCGGAACAGCATTTCCGGTGGCGACTGCTGGCAGGTCGCTCGAAATAGCACCGGTCACGCTGGCCGACTCGTATTCGGTGGAACTCACCCATGCCCCGTCCGTGGAGATTGTTATACCAACGTATCCATGCATCGCCGCGCATGCGGGCCGTGCTACGGATTTCCCGGCGAGTTTTGCGAAACTACTACGGTGGGCCAATGACCTCCGTCGTGACCAGCACTCCGAAGCCGACCGCACTGATCACCGGCGCCAGCCGCGGGCTCGGTGCCGCCATCGCGCGTGTGCTCGCACCGACGCATGATCTGCTGCTCGGCGCCCGCTCCGCCGCGGCACTGCGCGACATCCAGCGCGAACTTCCCAGCGCCACAGCGTGGCCCGTCGATTTGACCGACTATGCCGCGGTGGCCGCGGCGGTCGTGCCCCTGCAACGACTGGATGTGCTGGTGCACAACGCCGGTGTGGCAGATCTGGGCACCATCGCCGAATCCTCGGTGCAGCAGTGGCGAAATACTTTGGAGGCCAACGTGATTGCGGTCGCCGAGCTCACCAGGCTGCTGCTTCCCGCACTGCGCGTGGCCAACGGCCATGTGGTGCTGATCAATTCGGGGGCGGGGCTGCGCGCGAACCCGGGCTGGGCGTCCTACGCCGCAAGCAAGTTCGCGCTGCGCGCCTTCGGTGACGCGTTGCGGCTCGAGGAACCCGCACTGCGCGTGACCTCGATCCACCCCGGCCGGATCGATACCGACATGCAGCGCGAGATCATCGCCGGTGAGGGTCGCGAGTACCGGCCCGAGGAATTCCTCACCCCGGAGACCGTCGCCGCGACGGTGCGCAATGCCATCGACACCCCGCGCGACGGGCACCCGACGGAGATCGTGCTGCGGCCCTACTGAGTGCGGGCGGGCCGGGTGCCGTCGGTATCGAGTCGACGACTCTAGTACACATCGCTCCAGATCATGACGGTTTATTTACGTGTGCGCGGAATTCGGCTCCAGGACAGATTCGCTCGGTACAGTCGCGACTGGTTACATGTTTCGAGCAGAGCTGAGGGTTCCAAGGTGGACAGACGTCGGTTGTTGTCGATGCTCGCCGCCGGCACCGCGGTCGCGTTGACCGGCGGTGTGGTTGCGGAGGGCGCGCCGATCGACAGCGGGTCCGCGGGCGGCGGGCCGATCCTGCCACCTGCGCCGCGGTTGCCACCCCCGCCCGGTGGGCCGAAGACGCCGATTCCGGCGTCGACCATCACCGCGCTGCCCGGACCGGGCAACACCATGGCGCTGACCGTCGACGACGGCGCCAGCCCCGACGTGGTCGCCGCCTACATCGCATTCGCACGTGACACCGGCGCCCGGTTCACCTTCTTCGTGACCGCCTACTACGACTCGTGGAACATGCACCGGAATGCGTTGCGGCCCTTGGTGGAGTCGGGGCAGATCCAGCTGGCCAACCACACCTGGGACCATCCGGATCTGACCAAACTGTCCGGCTCGGCCGTCGCTGCCCAGCTGAATCAGGCAAAGAGCTACCTGCACAACAACTTCGGCGTGGACGGAACGCCGTACTTCCGGCCGCCGTTCGGCAGGCACAACGGCACGGTGGACCGGGTGGCCGCGGACCTCGGATACACGGTGCCGACCATGTGGTACGGCTCGCTGTCGGACTCCGGTGTGATCACCGAGGATTACCTGATCGAGTGCGCCCGCAAGTATTTCAACCCGCAGACCATCGTCATCGGCCATGCGAACGCGCCTGCGGTCACGCATTGCTACGGACAGCTGGTCGACATCATCAAGGAGCGCAACCTCGCACTGGTCACGCTGAACGACGTCCTGCTCCCGCCGCGCTGAGGCGGACGTAATCGACTGCCGCACTTCGGTCGGTCCGAGCACCGCAATCGACTGCGCGTCCGACCTTCCCGCGCCGCCCGGAAAGGAATTCCGGCGCGGCGCGGGAGTCGGAGGTCACGCGACGATGTTCACCAGACGCCCCGGCACCACGATCAGCTTGCGCGGCGCATTGCCGCCCAGCAGCGCGGCGATCTTCTCGTCGGCGAGCGCGGCCGCCTCGATGGCCGCGTTGTCGGCATCGGCGGGCACCTGAATCCGGCTGCGCACCTTGCCGTTCACCTGGATCGGGTACTCGACCGACGCGTCGACCAGCAGCGCCGGATCGGCGATCGGGAAGGGGCCATGGGCAAGCGACCGGGTGTGGCCGAGACGTTCCCACAACTCCTCCGCGATGTGCGGGGCCATCGGCGCCAGCATCAGCACCACCGGCTCCACCGCCGACCGCGGCGCGCCACCGGGGTAGGTCTTGGTGAGATGGTTGGTCAGCTCGATGAGCTTGGCCCCCGCCGTGTTGTCGCGCAGCGCCGCCAGATCCTCGTCCACGCCGGCGATCGTCTTGTGCACCAGGCGCAGCGTCTCATCAGCCGGTGCGGCGTCGGTGACCCGCAGCGCACCGGTCTCCTCGTCGACCGCCAGTCGCCACACGCGCTGCAGGAAGCGGTGCGCGCCGACGACATCCTTGGTCGCCCACGGCCGGGAAGTGTCGAGCGGCCCCATCGACATCTCGTAGAAGCGGAAGGTGTCGGCGCCGTACAGATCGCACATCTCATCGGGAGAGATGGCGTTCTTCAGCGACTTTCCGATCTTGCCGTACTCCTGGAACGCCTCGATCTCGGTGCCGGTCTGGTCGGTCCAGAAGAACTTGCCGTCGCGTTCGGTGATTTCGGCGGCGGGCACGTAGGCGCCGCGCTCGTCGGTGTAGGCGTGGGCCTGGATGTAGCCCTGGTTGAACAGCCTGCGGTACGGCTCGAAACCGGTCACATCGCCCAGGTCGAAGAGCACCTTCTGCCAGAACCGTGCGTACAGCAGGTGCAGCACCGCGTGTTCGACGCCACCGACATACAGGTCGACACCGCCCGGATCGTCCACACCGTGCTCGCCGCTGCGCGGACCGAGCCAGTACTCCTCGTTCTCCTTGGCGCAGAACGCTTCGCTGTTGGTCGGGTCGGCGTAGCGCAGCTGGTACCACGAGCTGCCCGCCCAGTTCGGCATGACATTGGTGTCGCGCCGGTACATCTTGGGGCCATCGCCGAGATCCAGTTCGACATTGACCCAGTCGGCGGCCTTGGCCAGTGGCGGGGACGGCTCGGAGTTCGCGTCGTCGGGATCGAAGGTGACCGGCGCGAAGTCGTCGAGCTCGGGAAGCTGCACGGGCAGCATGGATTCCGGCAGCGCGTGCGGTGCGCCGTCTTCGTCGTAGACGATCGGGAACGGCTCGCCCCAGTACCGCTGCCGAGCGAACAGCCAGTCACGCAGCTTGTATTGGATGGTGCCCTTGCCGTGGCCTTCGGTCTCCAGCCTGGCAATGATGGTGGCCTTGGCCTCCTCGACCGACAGGCCGTCGAGATAGCCGGAGTTCACCAGTGCGCCGTCGCCGGTCACCGCCGCGACGGTGATGTCGCCGCCCGCGATGACCTCGACGATCGGCAGCCCGAGCGCCGTGGCGAAATCCCAGTCCCGCTGGTCGTGGCCGGGTACCGCCATGATCGCGCCGGTGCCGTAGCCGCTGAGCACGTAGTCGGCGATGAAGACGGGTACTTGTGCGCCATTGGCCGGGTTGGTGGCGTAGGTGCCGAGGAAGACGCCGGTCTTCTCCTTGTTCTCCTGGCGCTCCAGATCCGACTTGGCGGCGATCGACTTGCGGTAGGCCGCAATGGCTTCCGCGGGTGTCGCGCTCTCGTTGGACCAGCGCGTATCGGTGCCGTCGGGCCAGGCGGCCGCGGTCAGCTTGTCGACCAGCTCGTGTTCGGGGGCCAGCACCACATATGTTGCGCCGAACAGGGTGTCGGGCCTGGTGGTGAAGACCTCGATCTGTTCGCCCGCCGCGTCGAACTTCACCTGCGCGCCACGGGATCGCCCGATCCAGTTGCGCTGCATGGACTTCACGTTGTCCGGCCAGTCCAGCCGATCGAGATCGTCGACCAGCCGGTCGGCGTAGGCGGTGATGCGCATCATCCACTGCCACAGGCGCTTACGGAACACTGGAAAGTTGCCGCGTTCGCTGCGGCCCTCGGCGGTGACCTCTTCGTTGGACAGCACGGTGCCCAGGCCGGGGCACCAGTTGACCACCGAATCGGTCTGGTACACCAGACGATAGGAGTCCAGCAGCGCCGTGCGCTCGCGGCCGCTCAGCGCGTCCCATGCGCGGCCGTCCGGTGTCGGCCGTGCACCCGAGGCGAACTGGTCCTCGAGCTCGGCGATCGGGCGGGCCCTGTCCATTTCCAGGTCGTACCAGGCGTTGTAAATACGCAGGAAGATCCACTGGGTCCAGCGGTAGTACTCGGGATCGGTGGTCGCGAACGTGCGCCGCCGGTCGTGCCCGAGCCCGAGCCGGTCCAGCTGCCGCTGCATGGTGGCGATGTTGGACTCGGTCGTCACCCGCGGATGGGCGCCGGTCTGCACCGCGTACTGCTCGGCCGGCAGGCCGAAGGCGTCGTAGCCGAGCGCGTGCAGCACGTTGCGCCCGTGCATCCGGTGGTAGCGCGCGAAGACGTCGGTGGCGATGTAGCCGAGTGGATGCCCGACGTGCAGGCCCGCGCCGGAGGGATACGGGAACATGTCCTGGACGAAGAGTTTGTCCGCCGGGGTCGCACCCGCGAGCGGACCGACCGGGTTCGGTGCGTGGAAGGTTCCGCGCTCCGCCCAGATCCGCTGCCACCGATCCTCGATGCGGACGGCGAGGCCAGCGTTATACCTGTGCTCCGGTACAGCGCTTTCGGTTGCACGAGTGTCCTGCACGGTCCTGCCTTCTTATTCGCCGATCCCCGACATAACTACCGTCTATCAGGGTAGAACGTCCGGGTCGCAGGACCGAAAATCGGGCCGGACCGGGATTCCCGCAGCGCACCCGCCGCGCTGTCCGGTGCGCCGCGCGGCATTCGGCCGGACGCATTGGTGCTCTTGTGCCGCAGCGGTTTCCGGACATCCCCACCGGTCGGCACGAAATCCCGGGCACCCGGTGATCTCGGGTGGTTGCTGTACCCGCCGGCTGCGGGGTGACAATGTGGAATGCGCCTGTCCGGGGTGGTGCAGCGCCAGGTGCTGGGCGGTTGCGGGGGAGCGGCCCGTCGCCGCTCGATGACAGTGCGATAGCCTTCTCGGGTGTTCGTCGTCGCTCTTGTCCTGTTCGTGCTGGCCCTCGTGGCCATCGCAACCGGCGTGCTCGGACTGACCGGCAAGCTCCCGCGCAATCGCGTCGTCGGGGTGCACACCGAAGCCGCTCTCCACGACGAAGAGACTTTCCGCATCGCGAACCGTGTCGCCGCACCCACCTCGGTGGCGGCAGGCGCCCTGCTCTTCGCCGGTGGTCTCGTCGCCATGGCCGCGAGCACCCTCCCCGCGCTCATCGTGGCGGCGGGCACTGCCGTCGTCGCGCTCTTCACCCTCGGTGCGGGTGCCAATGCTGCCGCGCAGGCGGTCGCCGACCTGGTTCCCGCCGAGGAAGTCGGCGGTTGTGGCCAGTCCTGCGGCGCGTGCTCGCTGCGCGACGCCTGCTTGCCCGCAGGCTGATCGCCGGGCGAATGCGGCCGAGCCCGCGCTGATCGCACTTTCCGGCATTGTCGCTGCTCCGAAGCCTTACCTGTGCTGACGTTGCACCGAGCCTTTTGCTCCGCCGCGGCCTGCTCAGTCGGCGCACCCCGGCGGGGGCACGCTGTGTGCGAGCGGACTGCCCGCGGGGTTGAGATAGAGCACGAACAGGTGACCGGAGTGGTCCCACGATTGCGGGCGACATGGGGATGGTCCGGGCCGCTGGGTTCTCTGAACAGCCGGCCGCGTCGATAGGTGACCGGCACGCAGTCCGCGTAGGGATGGTCGAGGGTGCCGCGCGCGACGAAGACGACCAGGGTGCCGTCGTGGTAGTGCCAGCCGCTGGTGCCACCGGGCTCGATGACGGTCTGCCGCGCAATGAACTCGCGCCGGCCGATGATGAAACGGGCCAGCACCCGGCTGGCCGTGTGGTGGGCCGGTGCCGCATTCGGGCGCAGGCCGCGATCACGCCGGATCATCACAGCCCCATGGAACCATCCGCAGTTGTTCGAGCGGCGCTCGACGATCCCATGCAACGGCCGCCCTTGCGCAGCGCTGCACAAAGGGGGCCCGCGTGTGGGCTACGAAGCCTCCGGTATCGGATTGCAGGCACCGCGTGGCCGGAGAGCTTGCAAGACGGCGTTGTCTGCTTCGGGATCCCCGACCGCGATGCGGGCGCTCCCGTCGGGATAGGACTTCGCGGCGATGCCGCCCCGGCGCAACGCCGTCGCGACACCGGGACCGGGTAGATACAGAAAATTGGCGTGGCTGTGTGGCACCGCGACACCGCGCAGGCACAACGCGTTCCGCAGTGCCTCCCGCCGGGCCGTGATGCGCACGATGCGCGCGGCGAGTTCGGGTTCGGCGGCATAGGACGCGGCTACCGCGGCCACCGCCGCCGAGCTCATCCCGAACGGCAGCTGCAGCCTGCGCACTCGGCTGATCAGCTCCCGGCTTCCGAAGACGTATCCGATGCGCAGTCCCGCCAGCCCGTACGCCTTCGAGAAGGTGCGAAGCACCAGCAGATTCGGGTGCCGGCGCAGCAGCGCGACGGTGTCGATCTGATCGGCGTGGCCCAAGAATTCGGCATATGCCTCGTCGAGGATTACCGGCACCCGCTGCGGCACGGCGCGCAGGAAGGTCTGCAACAGTCTGCTCGGAATGACGGTGCCGGTCGGATTGTGCGGCCGACACACCACCACCAGCCCGGTCCGTTTGTCGACGGCCAGTGCGATGGCGGGCAGATCCTGGTTGCCACCCGCGTCCAGCGGCACCGGAACGACGTCGAGCGCGGCCATCTCTGCCATGATCGGATAACCGTCGAAGGTCGGCGATCCGTAGACGATCCCGGCGCCCGGCGTGGTCAGCGCCTGGATGATCTGCATGGCCACCCCCGTCGCACCCGAACCGACGACGACCTGGTCGGAGTGCACACCGACGTGGTCGGCGATCAGTTTCGGCAACCGGAGCGGCAAGAACTCCGGATACCGATTGGCTTGCGCGAGTACGCCGTTCACCGCCGACAACACCGAAGGCAGTGGCGGGAAAGGATTCTCGCTCAAGCTCAGATCGAATCGAGGCAGCGCCCGCTCCTGGTGGTGTTGTCGCGACGGCAGCGTGCCGTCGGCCAGTTCCACGGTCATTGCGCCGCGCCCCAGCGCACCGCTGCCGCACCCGCGAAGTCGCCCGCGTGCGCGAACGCCGACATCAGTACCACCGACCCGTTGCGCAGTCTGCCCGCCCGGTTCTCCGCATCGAGGGTGACCGGAATGCCCGCGGCAAACAGGTTTCCGCACTGATCGAAGGTGTCGGGGTGGCGTTCGGCGGGCAGTTCGAGCGCGTCGTGCCAGTT
Source organism: Nocardia sp. NBC_00403 (assembly GCF_036046055.1). Classification (NCBI taxonomy): domain Bacteria; kingdom Bacillati; phylum Actinomycetota; class Actinomycetes; order Mycobacteriales; family Nocardiaceae; genus Nocardia; species Nocardia sp. NBC_00403. The sequence goes on along the minus strand of NZ_CP107939.1, from coordinate 846,925 downwards.
GCGCAGGAACAGCCGGTTCGGTTGATTGGTGACGAAGGTGTCGATATCGCGCCCCTTCACACCGATCCGATCGCACACCTCGAGTGCCACCTCGGGCACCAGGCGGTTGCCGCGTGCGAACACCTTGGTGATCTTCGATTCGGTGAAGCTCACGCAGCCCTGGCCTTCACCCGGCTCCCAGTACTTGCGATCGCCATTGGTGGAGAACGACATATCCCCGGCGAACTCGGGATAGGTGCGGCATTCGATATCGAGGATCGGCGCGCTGTCGTCCTTCACCAGCAGTCCGACGCCGCATCCGTCGCCGGGCACCGGAGCCTGCGCGAGCTTGCGGATATCGGGCTGGGTGAACACCGGGCCGGCGCAGTTCTGCGTGGCCGCGATGAGGGCGGTGCGCGCGTCGGTGGTTTGCAGGATCATTCGCGCCATCGCCATCATGTGCACAAATGCCGCGCAGCCACCGTTGTGCACGTCGTAGACGAATCCGGGCCGCGCGCCGAGCCTGCGCGCCACTTCCGGCCCGCACCCCATGACCGGGTTGTCCGGCAGCTGAGTGTGCGTGATCAGCACGTCGATGTTCGAAAGCAGTTGTGCGCCATGGCGTTCGATCAGCGGCGCGACGGCACGCTCGACCATGTCCACCGCGGTCTCGTCCCGGTCCACATGATGGCGTGCCTTGGGCGAACGGAACATGACATTCTTCGCCATCCGGTCCGAGCGGCTGAACTGGGTGAAGTATTCGGTGCCGACGGGATCACCGGGCAGATAGCTGGCCACATCGACCAGACTGACCGTCGGCAGTCGGGGGGCGTCAGGGTTTAGTTCGTTGGTACTCGCGTTTGCCATCGACATGCTCACTTCATCCAGTCGGGCTTGATCGGCAGGCCGTTGGCCGCGCGATATTCACAGATCGCCTTGAGGTTGTCCATTTCCAGCTGATGCCCCGCGGAGAACATCTCCCAGAAATCGCCGACCCACACCGGGCGCTTGGCAGGCGCGGTTTCGGGATAGGGATTTTCGTCGTAGAAGGGGTGCTTACAGTTGACCCACAGGACAACCGAACCCGGCTTGTTGAACACCACCTGCGCGTCGATCACCCGAAGCAGATAGACCATCCACAGGTGCCGGCCCTGGTCCCAGGCGCAGTGGTAGTCCACGGTCATGCCGTCCTGATGCGCAACGGTGCGGGTGAAGATCTTGGTGGCGTCCCCGAGGCGGTCGTAGGCCAGCCACAGGCCCGGTTCCTCGGTCTCGACGAACCCGCGCAGGCTGTAGGTCCACTCTTCCAATGACCTGGTGTCGGCGAGGTACTCGAACACCTCTTGCGGCGGCGCCGCGATATACGCCTGCACCGGGCAGTACTCACCGAAGATCTGATCGTGCGGATAGACCGACCGCAGCATATCCATGATGATCGGCGTGGTCGCGTCCTTGTCGGAGTTCTCGATTCGCAGCACACCGGGGATGACTTCCTCCGGGATATCACTGAGTGCGGGCAGGGCTCGGGTGGTGGTCAAGGTGTGCTCCTAGAGGCTTCCAAGGTGGACAAGAACGGAATAAAGGGCGGAACTTCGTCGGGGTCGCAGTCGATCGAAATGAACGACGGCCCATCGGTTTCGGTGCACGGTCCCAGTGCGGCGGCCAGTTCTCGCGGTGTCCGCACCGAGTAGGCGGGCAGGTCGGGGAACATGGCGGCGATGCCTGCTCCGATATGGGTCGGCTGGAATCGGTTGAAGCTGTATCGATCCCGGTAGTAGAGCTGCTCCCGGGTGACGCACATGGCGTGTGCGTTGTTGTTGAGGACGATGAAGGTGACCGGCAATGCGTGCTCGACCGCGGTGTGCAGTTCCATGCCGTGCATGAAGAACGCGCCATCGCCTGCGATGACCACCGTTCGCCTCGGTCCGCCCGGCCCGCGATGGCGGGCGAAGGCCGAGCCGATGCCCGCGCCGAAGGCATAACCCATGCCGCCCATGCCGAGGGCGACGACGAACCGGCCGCCGCGCGGCACCCGCAGGTGGTGCACTACCGCGGCACCGGTGTTGCCTGCGTCGGCGAAGACGTCGGTGCCTTCCGGCAGTGCCGCATCGATCGTCTCGACGAGCTCCCGGTAGCGCAGTCCTGGTCCGCTCGCCTGGGGAACCTGTAGTGGTGTCGGCGGGTTCGTGGCGGTGCGTGCCCCGTCGGCGGTCGCCGCGACGGCGGCGAAGACGTCGGCGAGTTCCGCCAGCGTGATGGCCAGGTTGGTGCTGGTGGCATGGGTCGCGGGCAAGTGTGGCGCGCTGACGCCGATGCTCGCCACGGGGCAGTCTCGGAGCAGCTCGTCCAATCCGGTGCGCGTGGTGATCGGCATCGGAGTGCCGATCAGCAGGCACAGCGCCGCCGAGCGGATCGCCGCGGTGAGTTCCGGATGTCCCATGCTGCCGGCGACACCGCAGTACCCGGCATCGGTGTTGTCGTAGACATCCTTGGCATCCGGTGCGACGCCGACGGCCGCATCCAATGTGGTTGCCAGCCAGGCCAGTTCGCCGCGGGCATCGTCGCGCGCCACCTGATCGCCCGCGATGATCACGATCTTCCCGGTCCGCCGCGCCGTGGTGAGCGCGGTGCGCACCTCGGCGATGCCGTGCTCGTCGTCGCGTAGTCCTTCTGGTTCCCACCGGAACGACGGGATGCCGTCCATGCTCGACTGCTGCACGTCTTTGGGCAGCAGGAGGACGGCGGGCCCGCCGCGCCGGGCGGCGCCGACCGCTCTTGCGAGCTGCTCAGGTAGGTCGCCGCTCGTATGCACGCGTGCGCAGTACTGGCTGATCTCGCTGAACATCCGGACCGCATCGATGGTGCCCGCATGCCCACTGGTGTCCTGGAATGCGCCGTGCCCTTCCAGTACGGTCGGCGGCTGGCCGACCAGCGCCAGTACCGGAACCCGCGAAGCGAACGATTCGGCAAGCCCCGCAACGAGATTCATCGCGCCACCACCGGACGTCGCGCAGACGACGCCGAGCCCGCTGGTCGAGCGGGCGTAGCCGTCGGCCATTGTCACCGCGGAGAATTCGTGCTTGGCGACCACGCCGGTGACGTCGTACGGCGCATCGAAGATGGCGTCGTACAGGTCTTCGATGTTCGCGCCGTCGACTCCGAAGATGTGCCGTACTCCAAGGGTCGAAACCGCTTGTACCAGATAATCCACTACCCTGCCGGGCATTCGACACTCCTTCTCGCGGCGACCGGGAATGTGCAGCACACACGGGCGATCACGCATCGCGTACACCTGGAATACGAGCCGGGTCGTCCCGCGGTTCAACGCATCGCGCAAGATGTAGATCGGCGTGGTCGCACAGGGGGAATCGCGGGAGGGCACGCGGGTATTGCGTGTACGTATACATCTACGTATAGTCGAGTCATGCCCAACAAGACGATCTATGTTTCCGATGACGATCTGGCGCTCTTTCAGCGAGCGCAGGAGCTGGTCGGGGGCAATCTTTCGGGGGCGGTGACCACGGCGCTGCGCCGGTTCATCGAGCTGGAAGAGGGCAGGCTGGAGGGCTACGACGAGGTAGTGCTCCGGGTCGGCCACAACGGCGTGCGTCAGGTCCGATTCTCCGGCGCGCTGTTGGGCGAATGGCGCGATGTCAACGAGCAGCGCATCGAGCACGTCCAGGTCTACCGCAGCAGAAAGGGCAAGTTCGTCATGCATGCCCAGTATTCGAACTGGGACGAGTATCCGGAGAGCAGCAAGAACTGGCTCAAGGATCTGACGAACTGGCGCCGCATGCTCGGTGTCGGCGATCAGGATTGGGGCGATTTCATCCTGGAGATCGTCGACACGCTCGGCGAGCTGAAGGGGAAGATCCCGGACAAGCTGTATGAGCGGGTGGCGGGCATCGTGGATCGTCCACCAGTCGAGGAGCTCGATATCTAGCCGAATCTCCCTCGGGGACAACGAAATACAACTCACTCGATAGGCATTTCGCCGCACCGGATCCCCGGGAGCGGTGCGGGTGAATCATGCTCACATACGCATTGATTCATGAATTCGGAAAGGTAAGGCCATGACGAATGGTCACCGCGCCCTCGCCATTTCGGCGCTGGGTCTGCGCAAATCGTTCGGCGAGCATGTGGTGCTCGACGGGATCGACATCACGGTTCCGCAGGGGACGGTCTACTCGATGCTCGGTCCCAACGGGGCGGGCAAGACCACCACGGTGCAGATCCTGACTACGCTCATTCGCGCCGATGCCGGTGAGATCCGGGTCGACGGCCACGATCTGACGGCTGAAATCGACGCGGTCCGTGGCGTGATCGGTGTCACCGGGCAATTCTCGGCGGTCGACGAGCTGTTGACCGGCCGGGAGAACCTGATCCTGATGGGCGATCTGCACCATCTGCCGCGTCGGGACAGCAAGCGCCTCGCCTCGGACCTGCTCGAGCGCTTCGACCTCGTCGAGGCCGCGGACAAGACCGCGGCCACTTACTCCGGCGGCATGACCCGGCGACTCGACCTGGCGATGACCCTGGTCGGCGACCCGCGCATCATCTTCCTCGACGAGCCGACCACCGGCCTCGACCCGCGCAGCAGGCGGGCGATGTGGGACATCATCCGCAGCCTGGTCAACGACTACAACGTCACTGTCTTCCTCACCACCCAGTACCTGGATGAAGCCGATCAGCTCGCCGACCGGATCGCGGTCCTCGACCACGGCAAGATCGTTGCCGAAGGCACTGCGGCGGAACTGAAGCGACTGGTCCCCGGCGGTCACATCCGACTGGAGTTCGCCGACCGGTCCGGACGCGACACCGCCGCTCGGGTACTCGGTCCCACCGCGCGTGTTGTCGAGGGTGCCGGGGACGACGACCTCGCGCTGTTGATTCCCAGCGACGGCGGCGTCAAGTCGCTGCGCGCTGTGCTCGACCGGCTCGACCTCGAACAGATCGACGTCGAGGGCCTTTCGGTGCACACCCCGAACCTCGATGACGTTTTCCTCACCCTCACCGGTCAGCCCACCGCGGAAAAGGAGACTGCGCGATGACCACAATGTCGCTTGCGCTGACGGACTCGGTAACCATGTTGCGGCGCAACCTACTTCATGCCAGGCGCTACCCGAGCCTGACATTCGGCGTCATCATCATGCCGATTGTCCTGTTGTCGGTCTTCAATTTCGTGTTCGGTGGCGCACTGGAGAAGTCCTCCGGCGGCAACTACATCGACTACCTTGCCCCGGGCATGCTGTTGATGATTCCGGCGTATATAACGGCATCGGTGGCGGTGTCCATCGCCACCGACACCACCAAGGGCATCGTCAACAGGTTCCGCGTCATGGCGATCGCACCGTCTTCGTTCCTGACCGGGCATGTGATCGGCGCGTTGATCCAGGCCATGCTCGGCGTCGTGGCCATGGTCGGGTTCGCAGTGCTCATCGGGTTCCGGCCGTCGGCGAATGCCGTCGAATGGATCGCTGCGTTCGTGCTGCTCGCCCTCTTGACCTTCGCGCTGATCTGGCTCTCGGTGGGGATGGGCCTGGTCGCGTCGAGTCCGGAGAGCGCGAGCAATATGCCCTTCCCGCTGATCATGCTGCCGTTCCTCGGCAGCGGCCTGGTCGCCACCGACACCATGCCGGTCGGCATGCGCCAGTTCGCCGAGTATCAGCCGTTCACGCCGATCACCGAGACCGTGCGCGGCCTGCTCATGGGCACCGAGATAGGCAACAACGGCATTATCTCGGTCGCCTGGTGCATCGGTCTCGCGCTGGTCGGCTACCTCTGGTCGTCCTCGGTCTTCCGCAAGCAGACCCGCTGAATTCGACTGCGCCACTTCCGCGACAACAGCTCCGATCCCCCGCCGCCCGCGGGGGATCGGTGCGTTGTCAGACCGTTCCGACGAGCACCCGCTCGCCGGTGGCGACGGACCTGATCTCCACGCTGCGGATCTGGTCGGGTGCGCTGTCGACGGTTCTGTCGATGGTGAGCTGGGTGCCGGGTCCGGCGGGCCACTGATCGAGCTCGGTCTGTTTGCCGTCGGCGCCGAAGACGAACAAGGCGAACTTCCAGTTGTACTTCTGGTCGCTCGCGCCGTAGCTGCACGTCATGATGATGCGGGTCTTGCCTTCGGCCGCAACGAGTTTGAAGCTCGCCGAGATCGGCGTCGGCTGCAACGGTTGCATGCTGCGCTCCGCGAAGACCTGTTCGGTGGTCGTCGGGTTGTTGTCCGAAGAGGCGACGGTGTAGACCACCGGGACCGCGATGGCCACTGCCGCGGCGGCCGCGGCCACCGCAGCGCCGATGGAGACCCACCTGTCGCGGCTGCGACGCCGTTCTGCCGCGTCCGCGAGCCGGGGCAGCAACTCGGGCACCGGCGGATTCGACTCCGGCGCAGCGGTCTCCGGTGCGGCGATCATTGCGAGCGCGGTCTCGGTGTCGACGAGGGCGAGCATTCCCGGTACACCGGCAAGGTCGGCTACGGAGGCTTGGCAGGCCGGGCAGCGGGCGAGATGCTCCTCGTATTCCCTGCGTTCGGTCCGGGTCAGGGAGCCGAGCACATATGGCGCATCCCACGTGGTGTAGTCATGTGCGGTATCCGTCATTGGTTCGTCACCCCCATCTCCTGTAGTGCCAGCCGTAGTGCCCGCATGCCGTAATGCATCCGGGACTTCACCGTTCCAGCGGGAATGTCGAGCTCCGCCGCGATCTGGTGGGTGGACAGCCCTCGATAGTAGGCACGCACGATCACCTCGCGATGATCGGCGCTGAGCCTGGCCAACGCATCCGCGACCAGCCACCCGTCCAAGGCCCGATCGGACTGGTCCGGCGCGGCCTGCTCCGGCGGGCTGTCGGTGCGGAACTCGCGGCGATTGCGAGCGCTGCGATGCTCATCCACGGCGAGATTCCTCGCCACGGTGAACAGCCACGCGCGTGCCGACATTGTCGACTGATCCAGCACGTTCGGTCGTTGCCATGCCCGCAACAACGTTTCCTGCACGATGTCCTCGGCCCGGCCTGGGTCTCGAACCAGACCGAGCGTGTATCTCCATAGTGCCGACGCGTGCTCCTGATAAAGCACCCGCAGCAGTTCGGCCTGGTCGTCGGGCATTTGTCACCTCCCGCTCAACCCACGACACAGGCCGGGTTTTTGGTTCAACGCGAGGGCACATGTCAATTGCGCTCTAGTTCGATCGGGTGTGTGGCCAGCAGTGAAAGGGGCAACGGCTGGCGGCGCAGCACGTGGGCCCACAGGTCGGGGCGGCCGGTGCTGATCGGGTCCGAGGGCAGTGCCGAAAGCACGATCCAGTCCTCGTTCTGCAGTTCGCCCTCCAGTTGCCCGAAGGTCCAGCCCGCGTAGCCTGCGAAAATTCGGAGGCCCTCGATCAGCGGGCCGATCTGCTCGGGGTCCGCGTCGAGATCGACGAGCACCACCCGACCGTCGATCCGGCGCAGCCCACGTACCCCGTCGATCGAGGCGCCCACTCGGACCGTGCCGAGGCACAGCGCCGCGTCCCGCTTGACCGGGCCGCCGATGAACAGGGTGCGCGGCGCCGCCGCGGCGTCGGTCCATTTGGGGAGCACGTCGTGCACCGCGGTGTCGCTCGGGCGGTTGAGCACGACGCCCAAGCTGCCCGCCTCGTTGTGTTCGATGATGTAGACGACAGTGCGCCGGAAGGTCGGTTCGACGAGCTCGGTGGCCGAGACCAGCAGAGTGCCCGCACGAACGACCTGCTCGCCGTGCCGGGCGTCGCGCCGCTTTCGGTCGCCGTGCCCGCCGCGAGTCTGCCTCTCATCCGGGTCATCTGCGCGTGCCACCCAGCCATCATCGCACTGGCGCGGACCATTCGTCGGTCAAGCGGGGTGCCCGATTCGGGGAACACCCGGGCGCCTTGCCTTCGCTCGGCCCGACGCAACTGTCGGCAGACTCCGTCCAGCAGTGGCATTAGAGTCGGCGACATGGATAGACCCGAGGTTCTCCTCGACAATGCGGATGCTGTGTACGACTTCTATCGCGATCACAAACAGAACCGCCTCAAAGCATGGGGCGCCTACGCACTACTCGGGCGTCGATACCATCCCCGGGTCGCCTACGCCGATGGTGCGCGTGAGCTGCTGCACGACCTGATCGCCCAGGGGCGGCCGTTGCTCGTCGCGATCAACCATCTCTCGGAATCCGATCCGTATACCGTCGCCGCCGGAGCATGGCGCAGCGAACTGCGCCGGGTGATCGGTCGGGTCCGGGTATTGGCCAAGGACGAGCTCTTCCTCGATCCCGACCAGCGCCGCAAGGTCGACATGATGGGCGGGATCCCGGTGTTCCGCGGCAAGGACCACGGCCTGCGGGCGGTGAACGCGGCGGGTCAGCGCATGATAGATATCTGCGCCGAGCGGATGGCGGCCGGTGACGGCATCGCCGTCTTTCCCGAAGGCACCTGCAATGAGGTCGACCAGACCCAGGTGCAGGCTGTCGGCAGCGGGATCGGGCACATCGCCTTCCGCGCAATGAAGCTCGGGGCCGAGCCCGCACTGGTCAGTATGGGTCTGAGCTACGGAACGCGACCGGATCCCACCATTGCGGTCACCAAGGAGGAGGCCAAGTCGGCCAGCGTCTACTTCGGGGTGCCGATCACCGAGCTGCCCGCCCGTCCAGCGGAGATCGCCCGGCTGGCGCACACAGATCTACAGCGGGCGCTCGACGGCGCCGTTGCCGCCTACTGAGGCAATCCGAGTCGCTCACGCGCCCAGTGCGGCACCATCACCAGAAACTCGGGCCGGCTTTCGATGAAGTGATGCACCATCGGGCACATCGGCAAGGCACCGAAGCCCTCTTCATGGGTGTTGCGCAGCGCGGCCTCGACCAGCACGCGGCCGTAGCCCTGGCCCTCGTGCCGCGGATAGATCTCGGTGTGCACGAACGCGCGTTCGGAAGCGGTGTCCTGGTATTCGGCGTAACCGGCGATGGCGCCGTCGACATAAATCTCGTAGCGCTCCAGTGCCGTGTTGTTACGGACCTCAGTCGACATGGCTCGACGCTACTCTGATGCGCCCGAATCACCATGTTTCGCACCACTCGCGTGGTGAAATCTCGCCCTCGACTTGTCTGCCGGGCCCGGACTGGCAGAATGCTCTTGGTCGCACCGGACGCTCCGCCAGGAGCGGCGGCTCGGCGGAGGTACGAAAGATGATGAGGACACTGCGTATTTCGCGAGTGGCGGCCGCACTGGTCGTGGCGAGCCTGCTCGGCGGATCGATCGCGACAGGACTTGCCGACGCCGCGCCCGCCGCAGCCTTCGGGGCCTGCCCGGATGGGTCGGTCATGCCGGAGCGCGGTGTGCAATGCGCCGTCGTCTCGGTGCCGATGAACTACGCGGACCCGGACGGGCCGCAGATCGAACTGACCGTCAGCCGGATCGCGGCGACACAGCAGCGCCACGGCGTCATCATGGCCAACCCCGGTGGGCCCGGCGCGGACACGCTCGACTACTGGGCGCGGCGGCTCGATACGATGCCCGCCGAGCTCAACGCCCACTACGACCGCGTCGCCGTGCAGCCGCGCGGCCTGCGCTGGGCCACCCCGCTCCGCTGCTCCGCCGACTCGAATGCCGCTGAGGGCGAGCAGGTTTCGCTCGGCGGCGGGAGTCGCGACGCCATCAAGAAAGCCTGCGACGCCGCACTGCCCGGCTACCTGGACACCATCACCACCGAGAGCACGGCCCGCGACCTGGACGCGGTGCGCGCGGCGCTCGGAGTGGAACGAATCAGCTACCTCGGCATTTCCTACGGCACCTATCTCGGCGCGGTCTACGCCTCGCTGTTTCCCGCGCACGTCGATCGGATGGTGTTGGACTCCAACGTCAATCCCGACTGGGTGTGGACCGAGGAATTCGCCCAGCAACAGGTTGCCGGCAAGCAGCGCCTCGACGACCTGTTCGCCTGGATTGCCGAGCACAACGGCCGGTACCGCCTCGGCGACACCGCATTCCAGGTCTATCAGAACTGGGTGCGACTGGTCGCCGACCAGGGCGGTGGCTGGTACGCAAACCTGACCCCGCCGCCCGCGAGCGTCTCCGATCTGCCGGGCACGCTGCCCGAGCCGATCGCCGAGATCGCCCGCGACGGCTTCAACGGCAGCATGGAGCAGGCGGGCAAGGTGCAGAATCTGTTGCGCACCTTGATTTCCGGCGGCGCTTCCGCGCAGGTGCCGCTGGTCGGCGCGACCGCGGTCGCCACCTACACCCGCACCTTCTGGCCCGTCTTCGCGAAGGCGATGGCCGAGGCGAACGCCGATCCGGCCAACGTGGCGCAGTTGCGCGCGATCGAGGGCGCGACCAGCACCGATCCCACCGGCCGCTTCGTCTTCGCCGCCATTACCTGCAACGAGAACGCCGTGCCCGGCAGGCCCGAACTGCTCGGCGCCGCGGTCGGCACCATCGCCTCCGGCGGCAATGCCATGGATGCCCGCGCCGATATGGTCCGTTCCGGAATGACCTGCGGATCCTGGCGACCGGTGACCAAGCCGGTGCCGATCGCGGGCCGGGACCTGGGCACCCCGCCGCTGCTGCTGCAGAGCAGGCACGACGCATTGACGAAATACGAGGGCGGACCGGCGATGGCCCGTGCACTCGACGGATCGCTGATCACCGTCGAAGGCGGCGATCACGGCACCTTCGGGCGCGGCAACTCCGTTCTCGACGAGGCCGTCATGACCTACTTGCGCACCGGTCAGGTCACCATCAGCAATGCCGATCAGGCCCCCCTGCCGACCAGTTGACGTGCGAGCGCCCGGTGCGCGCGGCGACAATGTGGAGATGACCCCCGCGCTCCGAGTGCTGATCGCCCCGGACAAGTTCAAGGGATCGCTGACCGCACCCGAGGTGGCGGCGGCGCTGGCCGCGGGCATCACCCGCGCCGCGCCGGAGGCGCAGATCCAACAGGTCCCGGTCGCCGACGGCGGCGACGGCACCGTCGACGCCTTCGTCGCGGCGGGCTGGGAACGCATCGTGGTGCCCGCACCGGGCCCGACGGGGGAACCGTCGACCGCGCCCTACGCGGTGCGCGGTGCGACCGCGGTGATCGAATTGGCCGCAGCCGTCGGATTGGTGAAACTACCTGGCGGACAGCTCGATCCACTCGGCGCGAGCACCGACGGGCTCGGCATCGTCATCGCGGACGCGCTGGACCGAGGTGTCACGAATATCGTGCTCGGTCTCGGCGGCAGCGCGTCGACCGACGGCGGAGCAGGCATGCTGCGGGCGCTCGGGGCCAGGGTGCTCGACCGTGGCGGCCACGAATTGCCCACCGGCGGAGCCGCTTTGGCCCACGCGGCACGGCTGGACCGATCCGGATTGCATCCTCGCATCGCCGCCACCGAATTCACCGTGGCCTGCGATGTCGACAATCCGCTGCTCGGCCCGACCGGCGCAGTCGCGGTGTATGCGCCGCAGAAGGGTGCAACAGTCGACGACCTTTTGATTCTCGAAGCGGCACTGGCCAATTGGGCAACCATCGTCGGCGCCGAGTGCGCCGACCACCCCGGCGCGGGCGCGGCGGGCGGAACCGGATTCGGCGCACTCGCCGTGCTCGGCGCTCAGGTCCGCAGCGGCATCGAGGTCATCCTCGAGCTGCTCGATTTCCCGAGCCGCCTCGACGGCGCGACCCTCGTCGTCACCGGTGAAGGCGCCCTCGATGCCCAGAGCCTGCACGGCAAGGCCCCGATCGGCGTCTGCGCGGCGGCGCGCAAAGCCGGTGTCCCCACGGTCGCCGCGGTCGGTCGCACGCTGCTTACCCCGACCGAGATCCGCGCGGGCGGCTTCACGGCCTGTTATTCCCTGGCCGACCTGGAACCGGACAGCGCGCGGTCGATGGCCGAGGCGGCACCGCTGCTCGAGCGAGTCGGTGCCCAGATCGCCGTTGACCATCTGGAGAACTGATCAACGGGCTGCGCCATACCCAGGTGTAGGACAGCTTCCGGTCCGGATCTGATTCCAGGACAACCTGTTCGGGGTCTTTGCTGGTCCAGTCTTGCTGCTTCCAGGCCATCTCCGAGCCCGGTCGCCAATCGGTTTCGAAGCTCGCGCCCCAGTAGCGGTCGGCGAAGGCCGGGTCGGTCAAGGCCTGCCACAGCTTCTCGGTAGCCATTCGGTTGCATATCCAGCGGTGCTCGGCCCGCAAGAGCATTGTCGCGGCGCTATGTAGTAGGTATGCTACAAAGCATCTAGTTCTCATTATGGGGAGAAAGCATGACAGTGGGTGACGGCGTCGTGCTCGACGTCGAAAAACTGCGAATGCGGTATGGCACGAAAGATGTCCTGCACGAGGTGAGTTTCCGGGCGCGGCACGGCGAAGTTCTGGTGCTGCTCGGACCCAACGGCGCAGGTAAGACCACCACCATCGAAATACTGGAAGGCTTCCGTATGCGCTCGGCAGGGCGCGTCGAGGTGCTCGGCGTAGACCCGGTGCACGGCAACGAAGCCTGGCGGGCACGCATCGGCGTGGTGCTGCAATCGTGGCGTGATCACGGGAAGTGGCGGGTCCGTGAACTGCTCGCACATCTGGGCTCCTACTACGCGCCCTACAGCACCGACCGTATCCGACGCCCCTGGGACGCAGACGAACTCGTCGCGGCGGTCGGGCTGACCGAACAGGCGAACAGCAAAGTGATGACCCTGTCCGGCGGCCAACGACGCAGGCTGGACGTGGCGATCGGCATTGTCGGCCGCCCCGAGTTGCTTTTCCTGGACGAGCCGACCGCGGGATTCGATCCCGAGGCGCGGCGCGAGTTCCACGACCTGGTGCACCGCCTCGCCGACGATCACCAGACCACCATCCTGCTCACCACCCACGATCTGGACGAGGCCGAAAAACTCGCCGATCGAATCCTGATCCTCGCGGGCGGGCGCATCATCGCCGACGGCTCTGCCGACGAACTCTCGCGCCGCATCGCAGGCGAAGCCGAGATCCGCTGGACCAGGGACGGGCAGCGTTTCGTCCACACCACCACCGAATCGACCAAGTTCGTCTACGAGCTGTTCAAGCAGCACGGCGAGGAGATCGATGAGCTGGAGGTCCGGCGAGCCTCACTCGAGGACACGTATATGACGTTGGTGCAGCAATTCGAATCCGGCCGGGCCGGGGATGAGGTCCACCAATTGGCAGAGGTGACGCGATGAATCCGATGAACACCGCGGTCCGCGCGGGAGTGACGCGCGGCCTTACCGAACTGCGCCAGGCGCTCACCAGCGGTCCGGACCTGTTCAGCCTGCTGTTCTGGCCAGTGGTGATGATCGTTGTGCTGTTCTTCATGCGTAATGGAACCCTGGAGGCAGGTGGGGTTGCGCTGGGCGCTTTCGCGCTGCCGAGCATCCTCGGCATGCTGGTCGCGGTGAACGGGATCTTCGGCATGGCACAGCTGCTCGCGCTGGAACGTGAAGACGGAACTCTGCTGCGCGCCAAGGCAATCCCGAACGGCATGGTCGGCTATCTCATCGGCAAGATCGTCACGGTGACCGGCTGGGTGCTCATCCCGTTCGTCATCGTGCTGATCCCGGGGCTGTTCCTGGCCGACGGACTGGCGATGAACACCGCCGGCGCCTGGCTGACCCTGGCCTGGGTGCTCGCACTCGGGATGCTCGCGACACTGCCACTGGGCGCCATCATCGGATCGGCATTCAACAGCCCCCGCGCCATCGGCTTCGTCTCGATGCCGATCATGGGGCTGACCGCGATTTCCGGCATCTTCTACCCCATCACGTCGATGCCCGGCTGGGTGCAAGGCATCGCGCAGTTCTTCCCGGTCTATTGGCTCGGCTTGGGCATGCGCTCGGCCATGCTCCCCGCCGACGCGGTCGCCATCGAACTCCAGCAATCCTGGCGTCACCTGGAAACCATTGGCATGCTGGTGATTTGGGCGATCTTCGGCTTGGCCGTCGCGCCGATTGTCTTGCGGCGGATGGCCCGCGGCGAGTCCGGTTCCAGGGTCGCCGCCCGCCGGGAGAAGGCTATGGCGCGTGCCTACTGAAGTCATCTACAACCGGATCGCCATGTTGCGCGCCGAGCGCGGCATCTCCCGCAGGGAGCTTGCCGAGGCGCTCGGCGTGCACTACCAGACGATCGGTTATCTCGAGCGCGGCGAATACAGCCCGAGCCTGCATCTGGCGCTGCGCATCGCCGCGTACTTCGAAGTGGCGGTGGAGGTCGTCTTCTCCACCGCCCCCTTCCCGCGCCTCGGCTCTGCGGCCTCCGCCTGAGCGAGCCGCACCGGTCCTGCCCTACGCCTCGGCTGCCTGCGTGCCGCGGATGAGCTCGTAGGTGGACACCGGCTTGCCCGCCTGCTCGCTGGCGGCAACGGCCTTGCGCCAGTAGGCCTGTGCGGTATGCGAGAACGTCGCGTCGACACCGACTTCCTCGCTGGCATCGATGATGTGCTGCGCGCCGGCATCCATCATCTTCAGGCTCGCCAGATCGGCCCAGCCACCCGCTTTATTGGCGGCGGAGAATTCGGTCATGAAGTAGGGGAACGCCTCGCTGGACCGGATGGCGAACGGTACGAACTGGTCGATGTCGTGGCCGGAGCGCTCGATCACGGCTGTTGCCTGGTCGAAGGCGAGCAGCCACGGATGGAAAATGATCAGCAGCGCCTGGTAGAAGATCTGGGCCAGACCATCGTCTGCGCCGAGGTACTCCTGTGGGCTCAGCGGACGCAACAGTTCGGCGTGCGCCTCGAAGACTTCCCGTGGACCGCTGTAGAAGATGTAGGAGGCGGGGTGCACGATGTTGTCACCCGCCGACATCACACCACCCGAAATGAACTGTGCGCCATGCGAACGCACCCAGGTTGCGCCTGCCCGTGCTTTCTCCGGTGAGTCCGACGACAGATTGGCGATGACCTTGCCCGCCAGGTGGTCGGTGGCCGGACCGAGCACGTCGTACATGGCGGCGTAGTGGGTGAGGCTGAGCACGGTCACCTCGTTGGCGTCGAGCGCCTCGGCAACGGTGGCGGCGCGCTTGGCGCCGAGTGCGACCATTGCGTCGACCTTGGCGGTGCTCCGATTCCACACCGTCACCTCGACGCCCGCCGCCAGGAAGGCCCGCACCATCGCCTGCCCCATCGGCCCGAGGCCGACGACGGACACGGAGCGAATGCTTGTCTGCTCGGACATTATGTGCCTCTTCTGTTCTCGATCGGTTGCTGTCGGCGCCGTGATCAATAGTCGTTGCCGCAGGTAGAGTCGGGAAGACCGAACGTTCAGGTGGGGTTGCTTACCTAAAGGTTCGAAATAAGGTCAGAAGGAGCGCGGTGGACATGGGTAGTGATACGGATCACGATGACGTGTGTGGCATGTCCATGGCGATCGACGTGGTCGGCGGCAAGTGGAAGCTGCATCTGATGTGGGTCCTCGGCGCGGGCCCGCAGCGTTTCGGCCAGATCCGCCGCCTACTGGAAGGCGTCAGCGAAAAGGTCCTCGCCGAGAACCTCCGGCAACTCGAGTCCAGCGGCATCGTCCATCGCGAAGTCTTCCCCGAAATCCCCCCACGCGTGGAGTACTCCCTCACTCCGCTCGGCGAGGAACTCAATGTCGCGCTACGCCCGCTGGAGGCCTGGGGGGACAAGAACCGTCACGAGCTGCGCGAAAACCTCTTGGCCTCTGTCGGCTGACGCGGCGTCATGCGAGGGCAAAGGTTCGCTTTGCGATCAGCTGATGGTTGATTTCTAGGCCGAACATGGGCCACTCAGAATGCACGGGACTCCCCGACGAGCACGCCCGTTGGATGCGCTATCAGCACGCCTTGACGACGGTCCCGGATACCGGCGAACCCGCGCTGGTGACAGCCGTTCTCGATGACTCGGACCAGGTAATGGCGCAGTCCGCAGTGGTCGGGCACATCGACCGGCGGGCAATAGCGCTGCTTGACGAACCCGGGTACCCGGCTTGGGCACAGGCAATGACCGACGCCGTTGAGGAGTATCCGTTCATCGTGCAGCGAATCCACGAGTGGTCGCTGTTGCGGGCCATCACGCTTTCCGAGCCGTGGCAGCCCGACGCGCTTATCAGTTCCTCGGACTGGTTGCAGCGCAAAGTGTCCAGGAGCATGACATCCCCGCAGGCCCTGACGATCCTCGCCGGCGCCGGACGAACCCGACGAGTCCGCAACACCGCCGAACGCAACCTCGACATCAACCCCGATGACCTACAAACCGGCCCTGTCCACAGAAATTGACAATGTCTCCAGGTATGCGATCTGCCGGAAGCGACGGCCTGGCGTCAGCGGTACTCGCACAGGTAGGCGGTCTCGACCTCGACCCTGACCTGGAACTTGCTATCGCCCGGCACGGTGAATTGTGTTCCCGCCGCGAAGGTTTCCCACGCATCGCTGCCGGGCAGCTGGACGGTGAGTGCGCCGGAGACCACCTGCATGATCTCGAGCTGGGAGGTGCCGAACTCGTACTCGCCGACGGCCATGACGCCGACGGTCGCCGGTCCCTGCTGCGTCGTGAAGGCGATCGACGTGACGTTGCCGTCGAAGTACTCGTTGACCTTGAACAATGCGGCTCCTCGAACTCGGGTGAGCGGTCAGGATACCTGGGGTGATTTTCGTATCCGACGCTTCAGGGGGCCTAGTGGTCGTGGCGTTGCGAGGGTGCGGGGCAGGCGGGCGAGCAGGATGATCGCGCCGCCGAGCACGGCGAAGTAGGCGATGACGTAGGCATTCATCAGGATTTGTGCGACCGGCCATGACGGCGGAAGCATGAATACCCCGATCGTCACGAAGTCTGCGCTCCAGTGGTAGGCCCAGGCGCCGATCGATAGAAACAGGGCTGTCGCGGCGATCCACCACCGTGGTTGCGACAGCGCCTTGTGGAGCAGGTAGACGAACAAGGGCACGAACCACACCCAGTGGTGGCCCCAGGAGAACGGCGATATCGCGCAGGCGGTGAGCCCGGCGAGCGTCACCGCGAGTAGGCGTTCGCCGTGTTCGTGCAGGCCCGCGGTGACGGCCAGGCTCACGCCCGCAACGATGCCCGCGATGAGTAGCCACAGCCACACCGGCGCGGGCTGGCCGGTGAGGTGTGCGATGACACCGCGAAGGGATTGATTGGCCGGGTTATTGTCCACGGCAATCCGATTGGACTGGAAGAACGTCGAAGTCCAGTACTGCTCGGAATCGGCGGGCAGGACGATCCAGGTGAGCCCGATGGACGCCGCGAAAACCACCGACGCGGTGGCAGCACAGCGCCATTGCCGGAGCACGATGAACTGCGCGACAAAGTAGAGCGGGACCAGCTTGATTCCCGCGGCCAGCCCGACAGCGACGCCACGCAACCCGGCGCGATCGGCGCGGGAGAAATCCCACAGCACCAACAGCATCAGCACCAGGTTGATCTGCCCGTAGTACAGGGTGGTGCGGACGGGCTCGATGAAGACACAGGTGAGTGCAAGGAGGGCACTGACGCCTGCGAGTCGGGCGTCGAGCCGATAGCCGAGTATCCGCCACGCCATCAGGACGTTCGCGAACAGCACGCCGAGGTTCACCACCAGCCACGTGTTCGTGACGTAGGCCCACGGCACCAAGTAGACGGGGATGAATGCGATGGTCGAGAACGGCGTATAGGTGTACAGGAGCCCGAACATGGTCGGCTCGTCATAGAGCGGCAGCCGGTGCAGGATTCGCCAGGCGCCGTCTCGGTAGACGTGCACGTCGAGCCCGCCTGCCAGAATCCCCGCCCGCTCGAGCCATGGATCGACGGTGGCGAAAACCAGGATCACCGCCAACAGTGCGCTGCCGGCGAGTACGAAAAGCGCTGGGCCCTTTCGCGGAAACTCCAGCGGCCGCGAGTTCAGCACCGGCGAACTACGAAATAACCAGCGCCGCCCAGGGATCCAGAGTCTGTTCGATGGTGGTCTGCCGGCAGTGGTCACGCCTCATCATCGACTGATCCAACCCTTCGATCCCGCATTCATAGCTGCACAACATTTCCCGACGCTCAGCGTACTGAAGGACCGCGCCCAGCCCATGCCTCGACGGCCTTGGTTGTGAGCCATGCCACTTCAATCTTTTTGAGAGCGGTGCTCTTGTTTTTCTGCCGGTTCGGTGGCACACTTCTTCTCAACGGAGAGCAGTGCTCACAATCAGGAGTCGTCATGAACGCCAGCACCCGCTACATCGGCCCGACCGGCATCGATCCGATCATGAACAAGGTCTTCAACTGGCTGCCTCGGCTCGGGATCAGCGTGCTGGGATCGCGGCTGCTCGCGGTGCGCGGGCGCAAGAGTGGTGAATGGCGAACCACGATGGTGAACCTGTTGACGGATGTGGATGGCACGCGATACCTGGTCGCGCCGCGTGGACACACCCAGTGGGTGCGCAACCTGCGCGTGTCGGGCGACGGGGAGCTGCGGCTGGGCCGGAAGGTCGAGAAATTCACCGCCGTCGAGGTGGCGGACGAGAACAAGGTCCCGCTGCTGCGGCTCTACCTGCAGCGCTGGGGCTGGGAAGTCGGCAAGTTCTTCGAGGGTGTCACCAAGGGCGCCACCGACGCCGAACTCGCCGCCATCGCCCCCGGCTTCCCGGTCTTCCGGCTCTCCTGAGACACAGCCGTCCACAGCGTGTGGAAAGTTGTGGAGTACTAACCGTTGATCAGAAATTCGATGGCCGCGGCGTACCCGTGGATGCCCATCCCGGCCACGACCGCGGTGGCGATCGGTGAAATATAGGAGTGATGACGGAACTCCTCGCGGGCGTGCACATTGCTGATGTGTACCTCCACGATGGGGATCTCCGGAATCACCAGCGCGTCCCGCAGCGCGACCGAGGTGTGCGTCAGCCCGCCGGGATTGATGACGATGGCCGATTCGGCGCCGCGCGCCCGGTGGATCCGATCGATCAGCGCGCCTTCGGAATTCGACTGGAACGCGGTGATCTCACGGCCGTACCGGGCGGCGGTCCGCTTGCACAGTTCGACGACATCGTCGAGTGTCGCCGACCCGTAGACCTCCGGCTGGCGGGTGCCGAGCATATTCAGGTTCGGGCCGTTGAGGACCAGGATCGGACCCTGGTCCGTGGAGGCGGTGGCTGCCATGCAGGCAACCTTAGTCCGAACCGCTCAGAGCCCCTTCGGACCTTCCGAACGCAGGTCGTCGACCTTGCGCATCGCGCCACGCAGCTCTTCGAGCCAGGCTTCCGCGTGCTTGCCCGCCAGTTTCACGGTCCAGGCCAGTGCGTCGGCGCGCGAGCGCGCCACGCCCGAATCGACCAGTGTGTCGAGCACCTTGCGCTCGGGCTGGCGCAGCCGGGTCATGACCGGAACGGCCAGGTGGGTGAAGAGGTATCGCTGCCCATCGACCGAGACGCCCCAAGCGACGCTGCGGCCGTACCGCTGCTGTGCCTCATTGGCGATCTGCATCCGAGCAGACCGGGTGGATTCGCGGAACCGGGCGATGGCGCCTTCTTTGGTCGCGTTCGGAACCTTGTCTGCGGTGTCCGTCTCGGACTCGGAGTCCGTGGACTTCTCGGGCTGAGGGATCGGGAGTTCGCCGACGACGACGATCTCGTCGCGGTCGATTTCGATGACGGGGGATCCGGTGAACCAGTCGCTCGGCAACCGTCCGGCGAACCAGTCCGGAACGTCTGCGGGATCGGGCAGATCGGCCTGCTGCCAGCCGCCCGGTCGTCCGAAACCCCGTCCCCGATGTTCGTTTCTCATTGGGAATCACCTAACTTACTGCGCTGCTGTGGTTACCTGATTACAAGATTACGACGTAAACGGAGAAAGTGGTTCCGCTCTGTGCGAACAGGTTTCAAATCGTGTCCATCGAGTACTTGCGGCTGCGGGTTCGCTTGGTCGACAGGGCTGGTCGGGTCCCGAAACGCCGACGTGAGCTGTTATCGCCCGAGTTTTCATTCCGACCGGTACGGTAGCGGCGCCGGTTTGTCGTCTTGTGACAGAACACCGTCCATGATTGGCCTCCCGAGCGCAGGACTTCGGGCACAATTGGGATGCTGAGCATGGGTAACGTCCTCGGTTGCGGTGGCACCGCAGGCAGTTACCTTCAGGTACGGTGGTCTTGTTACCGGAGTGACAAGAGTGAAGAGTGGGCGACATGGATGTGAGGGGATCCCGCCGCTTTCGCGTCCGGAGCGCTATCGCACTCGCGGGGGCAGCGGTGCTGGCTTTCACGATGGGATCGTGTGGATCCCAACAGACTCCGAATGAACCCGAAGCGGTTGTCGAGCGCTTCACCGACCTCCTGGACAATCAGGACCACGTCAAGGCATCGGAGCTGACGTCGTACCCGAACGCGGCCTCCGCAACGCTGAAGCAAATGTTCGAGGGCCTGCGGCCGGGCAAGGTCGACTACAAAAAGACCCAATTCATCAGCCTGGACGCCGATGAGGCGCTCTTCAGTATGGATGTCGACTGGAACTTCGGCGAGAAGAAGAGCTGGAAATACAGCCTGCAGGGCAATGTGCGGAAATTGGCGATCGGTTGGCGGATCTCCTGGGATCCCGCGGTCGTCATGCCGCAGCTGGGTCACAATCGAACGGTCCGGTTGGTGCGCACCACCGCCTTGCCTGCCCCGCGTGTCACCGACATTGTCGGTGAACCGTTGATGACCGAGCAGATCATCAACGTGATCAAGCTCGACCCTGCCAAGTTGCCCAACCCGATCGCCTCCTCCGACGCGCTGGCCAAGGCCATCGAGCCGGTCGCGCCGCTGATCACCGGGCCGTCGCTGAT
This sequence comes from Nocardia sp. NBC_00403, assembly GCF_036046055.1. NCBI lineage: Bacteria > Bacillati > Actinomycetota > Actinomycetes > Mycobacteriales > Nocardiaceae > Nocardia > Nocardia sp. NBC_00403. Next base: position 826,209 of record NZ_CP107939.1, on the reverse strand, counting down.
GCAGCAGCTGTCGAGCTCGCAGGGCAAGCCGATCGTCGCGGTGAACTTGCGCGAACCCGACTTCGCCATCCTGGAACCGTTGATGGCCCCGATTCCGGGCGTGGTGATGGAGAAGCAGCCACGGCTCATCTCCGCCGATCGCCGGGTGTGGTCGCCACTGCTGGACGCGCTGCGCAAGGTGCAGCAGGACAGCCAGGAGGCGCACTCCGGATGGGGCGTGCAGATTTTCGAGCAAGACGGCCGCTTGGTCGGCCAGATCGCCGGCGAGCAGGGCCCGCCGGGGCCGGATATCGCGGCCACCATGGATCAGCGTCTGCAGCGTGCCGCCGAGGATGCGGTGGTCAGCGCGGCGACACAGGCCTCCATCGTGGCGATTCAGCCGTCCACCGGCGCGGTTGTCGCGGCCGCGCAGAACAGTCAGGCCAGCGAGCACGGCCCGGTCGCGTTCACCGGCCTGTATCCGGTCGGCGGGAACATCGAACTGTTCCGCAATATCGCCGCGGTGACCAAGGGTAAGGCGCCGCAGGACATCTCGGTGCAGGATGCGGCGGAGTCCGCGACCATGCTCGGCGTCGGCGTCGATTTCAAGGTTGCCGGACTGGACGAGGTCACCGGACGCCTGGCGATCGCGGGCCGCAGCGCCGAACAGGTGAGTCAGGGCGGCGGCAACGACGCGGTGCTCGCCAGCCCGTTCGGGATGGCCATCGCCGCCGCCGCGATCGCGCGCGGCGCGGTGCCGCCGCCGATGATCGAGGTCGCGCGGCCCGGCACGACCGACGCGCAATTCGCGGCATTGACCCCGGAGATCACCGATCGACTGCGCGGCTTCCTGCGCGACGCCGCGGGTCGGCCGGAGGTCGCGAGTCTGCGCGGCTACCGCGACGTCGCCGGCTTCGCCGCGACTGCCGGACCGGACGGCTGGCTGATCGCGAACATGGGCGACCTGGCCTTCGCGATTCATATCAACGATGTCGACAGCAGTGACGCCACGGCGCGCATGGCTGCTCGATTGCTCCAGGCACTGGTCAGTCCCGAAACGTAAGGATCGCTGAGGCGGTCGGTCGGTTCGTGCGTTCATAGCAGCCGAGTCCGCCGGTCGGTCACTCGTATCCGCGGGATTGTGGTTGTGCCGGGTGGCTTCGCTCGGGCGTCTGGTGTCCGGTCGAACTCTTGCGCGACGAGCAGGCGTGCTGCGCGCTGTGTACGGGCTGTGCTCGTCGCCTCTCCTATCCCGCCGCGCTGCCCGCGCCGGGCGTCGAGGCGCAGACCTGGTGCACGTCTGTGGCGTTCGCGCAGAGATCGTCGCCGGGGTTTCGCGGAGCTGCGGGGCTCGAGCGCATCTGAGCTCGTCCTGGCTGATGTCGTTCTGACCTGCCGATTCGAGAAAAACGCCGTGCGCAATTGCACATAGCGTTCCACTAAGCGTACGGTGTTCGCAGAGCGAGAACATCGTGCGCAACGATGGGGAGCAGAGGAGTGATCATGTCGAAGAACATCAGCTGGGACACCACCGGTAACTGGGAAGCCAAGGGCGACTGGGGAACCGCGAGCTCCGGGAACCAGATAGTTGCCGCCGGGCCGGTCGACCGTCCCGCGACGGCCGTCGATGGCTTGGACCTCGCCCACTGGCAGGCGCGACTCGATGAGCTGCGCGCCGCCCATCATGTGCCCGGCGCGGGGTTGGCGTTCCTGGTCGACGGAAAGGTCTATGAGCTGGCCAGCGGGGTGCTGCATCGCGGCACCGGCGTGGCGGTGACGACCGACTCGGTGTTCCTGTGCGGTTCGATCGCCAAGGTCTACACGGCCACCATGATCATGCAGCTCGTCGATGAGGGAAAGCTCGACCTGGACGCGCCGGTGATCGACGTGCTGCCCGAGTTTGCGGTACCGGATCCGGAGGCCACCAAGACGATTACCACCCGGCAATTGCTGTCGCACACCGCCGGATTGACCAACGACTTCAACCTGGACACCGGCCGCGGTGACGACTGTCTGACCAAATATGTTGCGGCGGCCCGGGAGGTGGCACTGGACTGCCCGCCGGGGACCGCGTTCTCCTATGGCGGCGTCGGCTATGTCGTCATGGGCCGCATGATCGAGGTGCTGACCGGAACGACCTGGGATCAGGCTGTTCAGGATCGAATTGCCATCCCGCTCGGTCTCGAACGCACCGTGACATTGCCGGAGCAGGCACTGCGGTTGCGCACCGCGATGAGCCACCTCGGCGAGGCAGGCATGGACCCGGACCCGGCGCCGGCCTGGGATCTGATGCCGCGTTCGGCGGGCCCCGCGGGCCGAATCATCTCCAGTGCAGGCGATATGGTCCGGTTCGCGCAGATGCATCTCGCCGGCGGCGCCGCATCGGACGGCACCCGTGTGCTCAGTGCCGAGTCCGCCGCGGCAATGCAACGGCGCGAGATCGATTGCCCCGACAAGTGGACCGTCAGTGGTGACGGCCAGGGCCTCGGCTGGGTGCTCAACGACTGGAACGGTGTCGGCGGCTTCGGTCACGACGGCGCGGCCGTCGGCCAATACGGCTACCTACGCATTGTCCCGTCGGCCGGGGTGGCGGTGGTGCTGCTGACCAACGGCGGCGGCGCCCGTCAGCTGTATGCCGACCTGTTCCGGGAACTGCTGCGGGAGTTTGCCGGGGTGACGATGCCCGAGCCGTTCGGGCCCGCCGCAGCGCCGCCGGCGATCGACATCGCACCGCACATCGGCACGTACAAGCGTGCGGGCGTCGTCATCACCGTGAGCGAGCGAGACGGCAAGGCGCACATGCTCTATGAATTCGTCGACGACATGAAAGACATGTCGCCGCCCCTGGATATCGACCTGATCCCGGTGTCGGAGACCGTATGGGCCGGAACCGGCGCGGGCCCCTCCTTCAGTGAGGGCTACATGCCGGTGATCTTCTCCACCCTGGCCAATGGCATCCCCTGCGTCTACGTCGGTACCCGGGCCACGCCCAAGACCGCCTGATCGAGTGTGAAAACCCCAGCCCCGCCGACCAGTTCGGCGGGGCTGGGGTTGGTTCAGCCAGGCGGTGCGCCATGCGAATCGACGTGCTAGTTCAGCGCCTTGATCGCCGCTCGCCAACCCAGCAGGAACAAGGCGAGCACGGTTGCCGCGACCAGGACGAAACTGATTGCCGTGCCCTGACCACTGACCACCCGCAGCAGCATGCCGCCGCAGAGGGTGCCGAGCCAGACCAGAATCCCAGTGGGCCACAAGGCGGTTCCGTCGACGCGGCCGGCACGTTCCGTCGCACCGGGCATGCGACTGGAAACGACGATCGCAATCACCCAGCCGATCGCAAGACCGATGGCGAAAGGCCACAACGTTTTCAGCAATCCGGTGAGTACCGCCTCGTCGTGACTGCGCCGTCCGATCGCGCAGAACAGGATGACCAGCAGTGCATCGACCGCCAACGGCACCAGTTTGTTCACCCGCGCCAGCGTAATCGGGCAGCGGTGCCACATCGCGCCGCGACACCTGCCCCGGCGCAGTGCCGCCGAGAGATACCGCGTGAAATGTGCCACGCTCCGGCTTATGGACCGGCTACAGCGCAGGCTCGCCCGTTGGCCGCAACCCGGTCAGCCCAACGAATCGGCCGTTTCGCTGTTTGTGGCGGCGTGCGGGTCGATGCCATCCTGCGGCCAGGCCAATCGAGTTTTTCTGCGCCGTCCGCGCAGCTGTACCTCGTCGCCGGTTTCCCAGAGGTGCTGCTCACTCTCATCGGCGAAATAGAGCGCGCTCCCGGAGGCGAGTACACGCCCCGGTTGATCTTTAGCCAGTTCGGTCAGACGTGATGCTTCGTTGACCGGATCACCGATCACCGTGTATTCGAAACGGTTTGCGGCACCGATATTTCCGGCGACGGCAAGCCCTGCCGAAACACCGATGCCGATATCGAGTCCTGGAACTTCACGGAGGGCTTCGCGCAATTCGCGGGCGGCGGCGAGCGCGGCGGTCGGCGCGTCGGGGCGGTCCAGCGGGGCGCCGAAGATGGCCAGAGCCGCGTCGCCGACGAACTTGTTGACGAAGCCGTGATGGCGGTCGATGACATCGACGACGACCCGGAAGAACTCGTTGAGCAGGCTCACCACCTCCGTCGGCGGCCGCTCGGCCGCGGTCGCGGTGGAACCGACCATGTCGACGAACAGCACGGCGACAAATCGCGTTTCGCCGCCCAGTTCGGTGCCGTAGTCGAGGGCGCGCTGCGCGACTTCCTCGCCGACGTGCTGGCCGAACAGCTCCTGCAATTGGCGGCGCTTGGCGGCCTCTTCCATCATCCGGTTGAACCCGACCTGCAGCAGACCGATCTCGCTGCCGTCGAAGACTTCGACCTGGACGTCGCGGGCGCCCTCCTGCACCCGGTCGATGGCCTGGCTGAGCTGGCGCACCGGGTCGGAGATGCTGGAACCGGTGAGCATCGACAACGCGAGCGCCTGCATGATCACTACGCCGCACAGCAGCAGAATCGAGATGGCCAGTGACTGCGCCGAGAACTTCACGTCCGAGGAAATCTGGGTGACGCACAGCAGCACGATGGCGATGGTGGGCGCGAAGGTGCCCATGCCCCAGGTCATGCCCATTCGGGTGCCGACGCCGGGAGTCAGCGTGTGATCGAAGGTGCCCTCGGTCAGCGCCTCCGCGGCGACCGGGCGCAGGATACGTTCGCCGAGCATGTAGGTGAAGCCGAACACGATGGTGGCGGCCATGCATTCGGTGACGATGACGGCCCCGGCCAGTTCGGGCGCGTCGACGATGATGGTCGCGGCCAGGATGGCGCCGCCGACCAGCCACAGTGTCAGGTGCACGATGGCCTGCCGCAGCGGTGCGTGCAGCGCGGCCATCTGCTCCTGTCTGCTCGGCGGACCACCGCGCATCTGCCAGCGCATCACCGGGCGCAGCATCAACGCCGATGCGCCGAGGCTGAGCAGGCCGCCGGTCACGAAGACCAGGACCGGGATCAGCAGACCGGTGCGCCGCGCACCGGTCTGCTCGCCCTCGGGGACCGGAAGTCCGTACTGGATGAACGCCCAGACCAGGACCGCGCCGAAGGCATTCGCCAACAGCATCGATGTCAGGTACAGCGGCCAGCGCGTTCGCATGGTCTGTTTGACCGCTTCCAGTGGCGCTGACACGATCACCAATCTAGCGTTTCGATCATGTGAGCATGTTCGCGGCGCTGCTCGGCCATTCGGTGGCCGCCTCGCCTCCGGTCGGCCCCACGTTCGCCCGGCCCGGCCTACGGTCAAGGACGAACATCGGCCGCCGTCGCGCACTACGCTCGTGATCGTGACCGACCCGAATCCGAGTTCGCCGCGGACAGGCACTGCCAGTCGCTCTCCTGCCGAGGCGGTGCACCCGTTGGTCCGGATGACCGCGGCATGGTCGTGGCGGTTGTTGGTCATTTTCGCGGTGGTACTCGCGCTGTCGGCGATTGTGCAGAGACTCGCGACGGTGGCCATCCCGCTTGCTATCGGGCTGCTGGCCGCCGCGTTGCTCGCGCCACTGGTGGACTGGATGCAGCGGCTCGGGGTGCCGCGGGCGGTGGGGGTTTTCGTCGCGCTCGCCGGGTCGCTCGGCCTGGTCGCGGGCGTGCTGACCTTTGTTGTCGAACAGTTCGTCGACGGTGTGCCGCAGCTGTCCGACGAGATCACCCACAGCATCCACCAGGTGCAGGACTGGCTCATCAACGGTCCGCCGCATCTGAGCGACGAACAGATCCGCAATGCCGGTGACACGATCGTCAAGACGATCCGGTCCAATCAGGACAGTCTCACCAGCGGGGCGCTGACCACCGCGACGGTGATCGGGCACATTCTCACCGGCACCTTCCTGACCCTGTTCATCCTTATCTTCTTTCTGTACAGCGGCGACCAGATCTGGGAGTTCGTCACCAGGATCGTGCCGACGCCGCACCGGGAGCGGGTCCGCACGGCCGGGCAGCTCGGGTTCGGGACGCTGGTCGGGTTCGTGCGCGCCACCGTCGCGGTGGCGGCGGTGGATGCCATCGGCATCGGTGCGGGGCTGGCGATCCTGGGGGTGCCGCTCGCGCTGCCGTTGGCCTCGCTGGTGTTCATCAGCGCGTTCATCCCGATCATCGGTGCGTTCCTCGCGGGCACCGTCGCGGTGTTCATAGCCCTGGTGACCAAGGGTTTTGTCACCGCGCTCATCGTGCTCGGCATCATCATCGCGGTGATGCAGCTGGAGAGTCACGTGCTCCAGCCGCTGCTACTCGGCCGTGCGGTCAGCATTCATCCGCTCGCGGTGGTGTTGGCGATCACCGCGGGTGTGGTGCTCGGTGGCATCGCCGGTGGTCTGCTCGCGGTGCCGTTCGTCGCGGTGATGAATACCGCGATCCGGTCACTGCTCGCCGACAGTCCGGAGGAAGTCTTCGAGGAATTGCAGACCGGGGAACCGGGCCGGATGTACGCCGCCGAGCCGGACAAACCCGAGCTGGGCCGATTCGATGTGGCGGCGATGCTGGCCGAGGCGGTCGAACACGAGCAGGCCGAGTCGTCGGACAAGCCCGAGTCGCAGCGCCGGCGAGGCAGTCACGTGGACGAAGTCGATGATGCGGCCGTCGACGACTGACCTCAGCCCGACCGATGCGGCGACCGCACCGCTGTGGCGGGCCGCGCAGGCGCTGCGGCTGGTGACCCTGCTCTATGCGGTGGGGCAGCAGATCGCGTCGGTGCCTTACTACCAGAACCAGCGGTTGAGCTGGGTGCTGATCGCCTTGATGGCGGTGTGGTCCGGCGCGTCGGCGCTGATGCTCTCGGTGTGGCATTTTCCGGATGTGGCGCGGCTGCGCCGGTGGGTGGTCGTCGGAGACCACGTCGTGGTGATCGCACTGATCGCCTCGACCCGCCTGGTCGCCGATTACGGCTGGTACCACGGACATCAGACGCTGCCGACCACATTGTGGGCCGCCAATGCGGTGATCTCGGCCGCCATCCTGCGCGGTCCGATCGGCGGCGTGCTTTCGGGGATGCTGATCGCGGCGGTGATTGTCACGGTCCGCGATCAGTGGGGCCAGGACGTGTGGGCCGATGCGACGGCGCCGGTGCTGGTCTCCATCGGCTTGGCGCTCGGGCTTGCCGCCAATACCGCCCGCCGCGCCCAGAACCAGCTCGAACGGGCGGTCCGACTGACCGCGGCCGCCGAAGAGCGCGAACGACTTTCGCGTGAGGTGCACGATGGCGTGCTGCAGGTGCTCAGCTACATCAAGCGGCGCGGCAGCGAAATCGGCGGTCCCACCGCGGAGCTGGCGCAGCGCGCCGGGGAACAGGAGGTGGCGCTGCGGGTGCTGATCTCCGAGCAAGGCGGGCGCCAGGACGCCGGCGGTGCGGATATCGATCTGCGCCCGCTGTTGACGGTGCACGCGACGCCCAAGGTGTTCGTCTCGACGCCGGGCCAGCCGGTGTTGATCGGGCGCTGGACCGCGCAGGAGATCGCCGCGGCTGTGGCGACAGCGCTGTCCAATGTCGCGCTGCACGCCGGGGCCGACGCGAAAGCGTATGTGCTGCTGGAGGACACCGGTGACCAGCTGATCATCAGCGTGCGCGACGATGGTGTCGGGATACCGGCCGGGCGATTGGCCGAGGCCGAAGCCGAAGGGCGGATGGGTGTTTCACGATCCATCGTGGGCCGGATCGCCGCGCTCGGCGGGGCGGCGGACCTGCTGACCGAGGCCGATGGCGGGGTCGGCTTCGGTACCGAATGGGAATTCCGGGTGCCGCGTGCCTGAGCGGACAGTGCCGACACAGGAGGTATGGCGTGACCGATGACCAAGCGGCCGAGCCTGTTTCGGTGATGGTCGTCGACGACCACCCAATGTGGCGCGACGGCGTGTCCCGAGATCTCGCCGAGGCCGGATTCGAGGTGGCCGCCACCGCCGACGGGGTCGGATCCGCCACCCGGCGGGCGGCGGCGGTGCGTCCCACCGTGGTGCTGATGGATATGCAACTGCCCGACGGGAACGGCGCCGAGGCCACCGCCGAGGTGCTGCGGGTATCGCCGCAGAGCCGGGTGCTCGTGCTTTCCGCGTCCGCCGAACGCGACGATGTCCTGGATGCGATCAAAGCGGGCGCCTCGGGTTATCTGGTGAAGAGCGCTTCGGTCGCCGAGCTGATCGACGCGGTCCGCGCGACCGCTGCCGGGCAGCCCGTGTTCACACCCGGGCTCGCCGGCCTGGTCCTCGGCGAATACCGCCGCATGGCCACAACTCCCGCACAGCCCGACGAACTACACCGGCCCGCGCTCACCGAACGGGAGACCGAGGTGCTGCGCATGGTGGCAAAGGGTTTGTCCGCCAAACAAATCGCCGCCCGCCTCAACCTCAGCCACCGCACGGTGGAGAACCATGTCCAGGCGACCCTCCGCAAACTCCAACTCGCCAACCGCGTAGAACTCACCCGCTACGCGATCGAACAAGGCCTCGAATAGCACGTAGCCGCGCCAGAGCGGGCAATGACTGCGGCCTGGCTCGAGCGGTACCTGGCTGCGCCATTACGCGAATTGGCCCGCCACCGAACGAGCCGGGCGCGTGCGGGGCCTACGACTCCGTAGCCGTTGCGCGGTGTGGATCGTGAGCGGGTGCGGAGCTGGGCTGGTGCGACTGAAGTCGTGCGGAGAATCCGGGATCGCCCTGATGTGTGGGGTGTGGGGGATCGGTAACCTCGGATTCATGGGCGGACCCGAATCGGTAGCCGACGGTGTCGGCCGCGGCGATGTGGTGGGCAACAGGGAGTTGCGCGTCTCCGATGCCGAGCGCGAGCATGTCGGCCAGTTGTTGCAACGCGCGGTCGGGCTCGGGATGCTGTCGCTCGGCGAGTTCACCGAGCGGATGGACACCGCGCTGGCTGCCAAGACTCGTGGCGAACTCAATGTCGTGCTCATCGATCTGCCCGGTGTTCGGCTGGTCGGGCATCCTGCCGCGGCGCCGTCGACCTTCGGTAACGCTGCGCCGTTGATGAATTCCGCGTCGCCGTTCACCAAGCGCGGACCAGCGGTGCCGGGCCCCTCACCTGCGACGCCGGGCCATGTGATCCGCAGCCGCTTATCCGGCGTCCATCGCCGTGGGCCTTGGCACGTGGCACCGTCGCTGCAGACCAACACATGGCTCTCCGGCGTCACGCTGGATTTCACCGAGGCGATCATGTCCACGCAGGTAGTCGAGCTGCATGTCGACGATTACTGCAGCTCGCTGACCCTGATCGTCCCGGCCGAGGCCACCGTCGATCTCAATGCCCTCGACCTCATCGGCTCCAGCGTCAACAACAAGGTCCGCACCGGTCCGCCGTTCGGTCCACTGCACCTGGTCGTGCTCGGCCGGGTCCGCTTCGGCTCCGTCACCGCGAAGCACCCGCTGAGCGCGCATTGGCGCAAGCTCATGGAGCGCTGAGGTCCTCAGGCGCCGGCTGGTTCGAGCAGTGCGCTGCGCTGCTCGGCAGCGGCCAGCGTCGGGTAGTCGGTGTAGCCCTCCGCGCCGCCGACGTACATGAGGTGGGCATCGCGGACGGGGTTCAGCGCCGCGCCGGTGCGGAGTCGTTCGACCAGGTCGGGGTTGGCCAGGAAGGGCCGACCGAGGGAGATGAGGTCGGCACCCGCGGCGAGTAACCGCTCGGCCGCCGACTTGCCGCCGTCTGCCGGGAGCGGGACGCCCCAGCCGAGGTTCGGATTGGCGATCACCGTGCTCGGCCAGGCCTTCCGGAGCTGGTGGAAAAGGGGCTGGTCGGGATCGGCCCAAACAATGTGTAGATAGGCCAGACCCTTGTCGGCGAGCGCATCGACAAGGGCGGGATAAATGGCTTCGGTATCGCCCTCGTCGATATCGTTGACGGTGTTTCCCGGCGAGATGCGCAAGCCGACCCGTTCGGGTCCGATCGCGGCGGCGACCGCTTCGACCACCTCGACGGTGAACCGGATGCGGTTGGCGAGCAAGCCGCCGTAGCCATCGGTGCGGTGGTTGGTGTTCTCGGCCAGGAATTGGTGCAGCAGATAGCCATTGGCGCTGTGCACTTCCACTCCCGCAAAACCTGCCTCGATGGCGTTGCGCGCCGCGGTAGCGAAATCAGCTATGGTGGCGTGGATTTCGTCGATGGTCAGCGCGTGCGGGATAACCGCGTCCTGATGTCCGGTCGGGGTGTGGATAGTTTCGCCGAGTGGGATGGGCGACGGTGCGACCGGGGTCAGACCGCTGTTGTCGGGATGGCCGACCCGGCCGCCGTGCTGGAGTTGCAGGAACATCCGGCCGCCCGCGGTGTGGACGGCGTCGGTGACTCGCCGCCAGCCCTCGATATGTGCGGCGGTGTGGATGGCGGGAATGTTGGTGTAAGTCTGGCCGACCTGGTTCGGCGTTGCGGCCTCGGCGATGATCAACCCGGCGCCGGCGCGCTGGGCATAGTAGGTGGTCATCAGGGTGGATGGGGTGCCGTCGGCCTCGGCGCGGTTTCGGGTCATCGGCGCCATCACCAGGCGGTGCGGTAGTTGTAGGGCGCCCACTTCGGCGGGGTCGAAGAGGTTCGCTGCTGCTGCTGTGTTCTTCATACGAGTACGGTAAAATCTGACATCTATGTGAAGTTCAAGTCCTGCGGCGAAATGCGAGGTAGCGGATGCGAATTGGTGAGTTGGCGCAGCACACCGGAGTCAGCGAACGATCGTTGCGCTACTACGAGGAGCAGGGATTGCTGGTGGCCGAGCGCACGCCCGGCGGGCATCGGGACTATCCCGAATGGGCGGTGGACCGGGTTATCCACATCCAAGAGCTCTACGCGGCGGGCTTGTCCAGCAAGAAGATCGCCCAGCTGCTGCCGTGCATGCGCGACGCGGACGGCGGTGCCAACGAGTTCGCGACGCCGGAATTGGTCGACGAACTTGCCGCCGAGCGGGACCGGATCACTCGGACCATCACCGATCTGATGCGTTCACGCGAGGTACTCGACGAGGTCCTCGAGCGGGCCTCGGAGCGGTTCCGGGTCCCCGATTCGGTGTCCGACTAGGAACACGTGTGGTGGCGCATCGCCGCCGCCTGATCAGTGCCGTTCGGCGCTCAGGTATTGACCCCGATGCGACGAGCGAAGGCGCGCAACGGGACTCGACGATCATGATCGAGGAGTTCGGAGACGATGTGCCGGGGCAGGGACTGGTATTTGATCCAGTCCGCGCCGCCGACCCGCTCCGCGTTGAGCAGCGCGTCGAGGGCGCGTTCGGTCTGCCCGGTACGGGTCAAGGCGACCGCGGTGTCGGTGAGATGGCGGGCGCGGGAGGCTTGCGGGAGCCCACAGTTGGCCGGCATGTCCTTCGCGGCGGCGAGAGCTTCCGGATAGCGCTCCGAGGATACGTTGACATCGACGGTCTGCATGACGACCTGGGAAGGGCCGAAATAGGTTTCGTAGTCGTGGCGATCACCGCCGATGCGCAACGCGACCTCGCCCGCCGCTTCGATCAGCGTGCGGGCCTCGGGCACACTCTGTGCTCGTCCCGCCGCGGTCGCGCCCTGCAATACCAGCGAACCGTAGGCCGACAGGTGCGCCGGGGTTTCCGCACCCTCGGGCTCGAGGTTCGCGGCCGCACGCAGCGCGACCCGGCGTGATTCGTCGTACCTGCCTTGCACCAGTAGCTGCCAGGCCACCGAGCCGCGAATAGTCGCGAGCAGCAACGGGTCGTTGCCCTGCTCGGCCGCCACGAGTGCTTGCCGGATCGCCAGGAAGGCCGGGTCGGTCTGGCCCAGGTGCACCAGCGTGCAGCCGGTGACCCAGTACATCCTGGCGAGCAGTTCGTTCGCGGGCGCGACCATGCCGTTGCGCGCCGCGTGCACGGTCGCGCGGAGCTGGACCAGGCCCGAGGGCAGAATCGAGCTGAGCAGCTCGTAGCGGCCCGCCCAGTACGCGCCCCATGCGTAATCGACTGCGCGACTGCCCTCGTTGTGGGTGACCGCGTGCTCCTCGGGGACCTCGCCGAGCAGATCGTCGACGGGGGTGAGTGCCCTGCGGATCGCGACGATGCCCGCGTCGGGATTTCCGGAGGGAATGCCATGGCGTTTTCCGACCAGGTCGGAGATATCGACGTCCAGCGCGCGCGCCAACTTTTGCAGGCTGGCAATCGAGGCGGTCTGGCGTCCGCCCTGTTCGAGCTTGCGCACCAAATCCACGCTCACACCGGCCTGATCGGCGAGTTGACGCTGGGTGAGCGCCTTACCGCGGAACAGCCGGATCCGCACGCCGATCGACGAATCATCCATGAACCCGAGTCCTTTGTTACGTCCACGTTTCAGGGTACGACGCTAAAGGATTGCGCTCATCGAAAGTGGGACATTGCGTACGACTCGTTCACCCGTAGTTGGAATACCGTTGCCTTTCTGCAACTTTCACAGCAAAGGGCGGCGGCAATGACAATCATGCCGAACACGGCCGTGCGGGATCGAAGCGCCGATCGCGCACTGGAGCAGGGGATATCTTTCATCGGAACCGCACGCCACACCCAGCGTGTGCACGACCAGCACGGCCCGCTACGCCGAGGACCGCGCGCGGTGTCACTACCCCGCGCAATCTCCCCAGGATGCACTGGATTCGGCGAGGAGTAGAGCCATGTTCGAACGCTGTCATTCACCCCACGAGGTCGCGCACCTACTGCGACATCGCTACGGACTACCGGTCCAGTTGCTGGCAGGCCGCCCCATGATCACCACCGGCTCCATCCTCGGCGCCCTGGTGATGCCCCCTGAACTGGGCCGCAAGGTGCTGGCCACGCTCGACCGGACCTACACCACCCCGGTGGTGGCCGATCCCGGCGAGCGCACCTGGACCTTCCTGGTCACCCAGCCCAGCCCGGCCAACCCGGTGGATATCTCCATCCGTCGCTGCCTCGCAGGCCATCACGTCACCGTCATCCCCGGCGGCCGTCACGTCCTACTGCCCAGCACCGACTCCCAACTCGGCTGGCACTGGGCGGGCGAACCGGCCCCCGGCGTGCTCCGCATGCCACCCCGCTCGGCGGTGATCAACGCCGTCCACCAGGTGACCACCGTGCGAGCACCGGCCGCCTGAAGCCATCCGATCACGAGCTCCCACCCGAGATCCGGGTGGGAGCGCGTGGCACTTTCCGATCGAGCACGCCGCGAAACTGATGTCACCGCGGCCGACCTCGACCGTTCGCACTCGGTGTGCATCGTGGGCTCATCACGAGCCGCTCGGCAGCGGACGGGCCACCCTTTGTGCATGGTGCGGGAGGTTCTCGGGACCCGCTCGGAGCCGAATCATTCAGCTGGACAGCAGGAGCGATACCGCGACCCCTGGCGTGACACTGAACGGACCCACCTATGTGGATACCGTCATCAGCGTTGGGTCCGGCAATGAGGTCGGCCGGTCCTCGGTCACCCACCCGTATTCGATCGCAGACAGGAAACCGTCGGTTGCCCATAGGGTGACTTCTCCGATGTACGAACCCCGCTCGTCTCGGACCTCACCACGCACGGGTAGTTCTCCGCCGATGAGACCTGCTTGCTCCGAACCGGGCGCTACCTCCAGATCGACGCTCGGTGCGTCTGCACCCCATGTCGCGACAACCTGCGTGAATGGAATCTGCGTCCGGAACTGAGCAGCGCCCTCGAAATCAACAGCGAGCAGCTTTGCCACGACTGCGGCCTCGAGTTGCGACAAGGGTCGGGGTTCAACTGGCACAACGCTCATTTCGTTGTCCTATCTCGTCGAGTTGCGTGCTCAGGGATGAATGCTCTCGATCTGATCCGAGTCGATCAGAAATCGGTGATCGAAATCGAGGTGAATCGACCGTTCGACTGGTGCAGGGAAGTCCGGGCGCCCATAGTGTCTCGGCAGTTCGGGTAGATATCGGGGCGTCAGCGGGGGTTTCTACTCATGCTCGAGTGGGGTGTGTGGACCGAGCATTGGGTTATGACTACATCTATCGATCCGGCGCTTATTTCGCGACTGTCGGGGGAGTTCGCTGCGCTCGGGACACAGATGGGTGTGCTCGGGCGGGACCTGGAGTTGCTGCGGACGCAGGTTACCGCGGGTTCGGTTGCGGCATCCGGTGTTTCGGCGCCGGCAAGTGCCGTGGTTGTGGATGAATCCGCGCGGGTGCCACAGCCTGGAGCAGTGCCCATGGCTCCGCAGGCGCCCATGCCACCGCCACCTGCGCCGCAGACGATGCCGGCAGGTGGTGCCGGCGCGCCACCGACGGGTCAGGTGCCAGGTGGCGCGCCCGGGTATGTTCCGCGGTTTACCCCCGGGCCGGTGGCGGGGCAGCCGAATTGGGCTGGTGCGTCAGGGGGAATGCCGGTGGCGGGGCAGCCGAATTGGGCTGGGGGGTCTGCGGGAATGCCTCCGGCGGGCCGGCTCAATTGGCCTGCGGGGATGCTTGCGCCAGGCGTCCAGGCGACCGGAATTCCGAGCGGGCCGATGCCCCCGACGGGTGCGGTACCGCCTGGTATGCGTCCGCCGGTGCGGTGGGGACCTGCTGTGCCGCACACCCCGTGGTGGCAGCAGGAAGGGATGATCAGCCGGATGCTGGCGGTGGCCGGGGTGGGCGTGACGCTGATCGGTGTGGTGATGCTGCTGGTGCTCGCCGCGCAGGCGGGCCTGTTCGGGCCGGTGCCACGGGTTGCCGCCGGGGCGGTGTTCTCGGCGGCGCTGGTGGGCGTGGGGATGCGAGTGTTCGGGCGCGCCGGTGGTCGCGTGGGTGGAATTGCCTTGGCGGCCACCGGTATTGCCGGTGCATACCTGGATGTCGTTGCGGTGAGCGCGATTTACGACTGGTTGTATCCGCCGCTCGGCCTCGCGGTGGCGCTCGCGGTCGCCGCGGGTGGTGTCGCGCTGGCGATGCACTGGAAGTCGCAACCGCTTGCGGTGCTTGTCGTCGCGGGTGCGGCGGTGTTGTCGCCGGTGGTGACGACCGAGGTGGTGTTGCCGGCCTTCCTGATCGTGTTGCAGCTGGCCTGCGTGCCGGTGCAGTTGGACCGGGACTGGCCGTTGCTGCATGTGGTGCGGACACTGCCCGCCGTGCTGGCGACCTTGCTGGCCATCGGCTCGGCCGCTTTCGACGCTACGGCCCACGACCGGGTGTATCGGCTGCTCGCCGCAGCCGTGGCAGTCGCGGTTGTCGGCCTCGTCGGCAACATTCTGGTAGTTCGTCGGCGGCCGGGAGACCTCACCGCCACAATCACTTTCGGATTGGCGACGATACCGCTGCTGGCCGCACCCGCGTTGTTCGCGCGGCACACGGGCGCCATCGTCGCTGCGGTCTTCGCCGTGGTGCTGTTGCTCGTCGCTGCAGTGTCGACCGTGTCGAAACTGCGTGAGCTGGTACGGATTCCGGGGCATGTCGGGCTGGTCGCCGCGGTCGCGGGTTCGTTCGCACTGTTGGAGGCGTGCATCGGCGTGACCGAAGTTCAGACGCTGCCGATAGCGCTGTTCCTGGTGACCTCGGGCTTCCTCGGCATGGCCGGGCAGCAGCGGTCGCGGGTGGCCGCGGGCATCGCGGCGGCGTTCGCGGCGGTCGGCGCGCTGGTCTACCTCGCCACCGTGAATCCGGAAACGCTTGCGGCACAGCGCTACGCGGAAGAGCAGCTTGGCATCTCGACGGCGCTGGCCGCCGTACTCGCCCTTGCGGTGGTCGCGGCAGGCGTGTGGTGCGTCCGGAAGTTCGCGACTCGGACCGGTGATGAAACCACCGAATCGATCCTGTGGATACCCACCAGTGTCGTCGCCCTCTACGCGGTGACGGCCGCAACGGTATCGGTCGGCGTCGCCACCGGCCTGCCCGACGGCTTCGTCGTCGGACACAGCGCCGCCACCATCTTGTGGATGGCGGCGGCAACCGGCGCCCTGCTGTTCGGTCTGCGCAACCTGGCCCGCTCGGCCCCGGTGGCCAAGTTGGCCCTCGGTTCCGGCCTCCTTGTCACCGCAGCCGCCCTGGCCAAACTCTTCCTCTTCGACCTCGCCACCCTCGACGGACTGGTCCGAGTAGCCGCGTTCCTGGTCGTCGGCGTCCTGCTCCTGACAGTGGGCACGCGTTACGCCCGAGTCTTCGCCGAAGCCGGTGGGGCAACCCGAGATTCGGGCGACACCGCAGCCCACTGAACCACGGGCCGATCGCGGCCGCACCTGGAGGTGCGGCCGCGGTATGGCAGCTACTGTGCGGCGGGAATATTGCTTGCCGAGTCGTACATCCGCACGTCTCGCCGGGTGACCAGCGGCATCACCTCGGCCAGTCCGATCTCACGGAAATGGTCGGCGGCCCGGTGTGCGGCGAATGCCGCGGAGTCGACGTATTTTTCGATGCTCACATAGCGCTCGGGCTGTTCGACGGAGTGGAACACGTCGTAGGACAAGCAGCCGGGTTCGGTGCGGCAGGCTTGCGCGAGTTCGCGCAAGGCGCGGCCGAGTTCTTCGGCATTCTCCGGACTCGACGAAACATCGGCGACGACAAGCACATGTGAACTCACGTGCCCACCCTAGTGCGGGGCGGCTACTCCTGGTCGCGGCGACGCAGTAGTTCGTTGACGCTGACGGTGCGGCCGTCCCCACCGTGATGGCGGCCTTCGTCGGGCTTGCCGGTGCGGCGCGAGGAGCGCAGTTCGGCCATCCAGTTTTCGATGGTGCTGCGCGTGGTCGGCGGCCCGTTGTCCGGTTCGTCATGCGGCGCCGCAGGATTTTCGGGTGCGGCGTGGTGGGTCGGGTGATCGATCGGAGCGCTCGCCGTCGGGACCGGTGCTGCGGGCGTCGGCGGAACCGGTGGCTGTGTGGCACGAGTCGACGGCATGGGCACCGGTGTGGTTGCTATCGATGGCGTCCGTGCCTGGGAGGACGGCATCGACGGCATTGGCGCCTGCCCGACCGGAGGCGAAGGAACGGGCGCATGTGTGCTCGGCGTCGGTGTCTGTGCTGTGGGCACCGAGGGAGCGGGTGACTGCGTGGTCGGCAGCAAGGGAACAGGTGCCTGCGGTGGTGTGGCAGCCCCGGGCCGTGGTCCCGTCCGGTCCTGGGGCACCTGGACCGAGGGCATCGGTCGAGGCGCGGGCACCTCGGGCGATGCAGGCGCGGAATGCGCGGCTCTCGGCCTGCTCGGGTCGTGTACCGGAGTGACCCGGGGTCCGGTGTGTTCGGGGTTGGTCGGCGCGGATCGCGGCGGCACCTGCCCGAGACTGCGGAAATGCTGTGTCGGCGCCTCGGCTTCGATCTCCTCCACCGTGCGCGGGCGGCGCGGCGACTTCGGCAGGCGCGTGCCTTCCGCGAGCGCGGGCATCAGCATGGTGACCGGGTCGGTGATCGGCGTGGTCTTGACCAGGTCGACGACCTCGCCCCCGCCGGGGCGCTCGTCGTCGAGGATCGGCTCGCCGAGGCCGACCTTCTGCTGCACCTTCTTCATCCAGGCGGGGGCCCACCAGCAGTCGTCGCCGAGCAGTTTCATCGTCGCGGGCACCAGCAGCATGCGCAGGATGGTGGCGTCGATGAACAGCGCGGCGATCATGCCGTAGGCCAGGTACTGCATCATCACCAGGTCCGAGAACGCGAACGCCCCGGTGACCACGAGCAGGATGAGCGCGGCGGCGGTGATGATGCGGCCGGTCTGCGCGGTGCCGATGCGCACGGCCTCGGTGGTCGATGCCCCCTGCGTTCGCGCTTCGACCATGCGCGACAACAGGAAGACCTCGTAGTCGGTCGACAAGCCGTAGATGACGGCGATGATCAGCACCAGCACCGGCGACATGATCGGCTGCGGCGTGAAGTTCAGCAGGCCCGCGCCGTGCCCGTCGACGAAAATCCACGTCAAAATGCCCAGCGTGGAACCCAATCCGAGCGCGCTCATCAACGCGGCCTTGATCGGAAGCACCAGCGAACCGAAGGTCAGGAACATCAGCAGCGTGGTGACGAAGAGGACGAGCGCGATCATCCACGGCATCCGGTCCAGCAGCGCGTCGATGCTGTCCTTCTGGATCGTCGGCTGCCCGCCGACGTACATCCGCACGTTGTCGGGTACTTCGAGCGAGCGCAGATAGTCGATGGTCGGATCCGCGTTCTCGGAGTCCGCCAGCGTCGCGGCGGTGCGATAGATATCGGGGTCGTTATTCGACCGTGTCGGTACCTCGAAGGTGCCCGTCAACCCCGGTGCCTGCTTGGCTTCGGCCCACACCTTGCCGACATCGGTGCTGCTGTCGGAGACGAACACCAGTTGGATCGGATCGGACTTGCGTAGCGGGAAGATCGAATCGAACTTCGCCTGCGCGAGCCGAGTGCTGTTGTCCGGCGGCAGATACCGCTCGTTGATGCCGCCGAACGCGAGGTTCTTGACCGGAATGATCAACAGCAGCAGGCCGATGCAGATCGGGATCGCGATCTTGAGCGGATGTTGCATCACCCAGCGGGTGGACTTGCCCCAGAAGCCGTTCTCGATTTCCTCGGCGGTCTTGGTCTTGCGGACCCGCTTGAGGCCGAGGAAGTCGACCTTCGGCCCGAGAACGCCGAGCATCGCGGGCAGGATCGTGATGGCGGTCAGCGCCGCGAGCGCCACGGTGGCGATACAGCCGTAGGCGATCGACTTCAGGAAGCCCTGCGGGAACAGCAGCATGCCGCCGAGGCTGGCGATGATCATCGTCGCGGAGAACACGACGGTGCGACCCGCGGTCATCACCGAGCGCCGTACCGCGGCTTTGGTGTCGTAGCCCTCGGCGAGTTCCTCGCGGTATCTACTCACGATGAACAGGCCGTAGTCGATCGCCAGACCGAGGCCGATCATGGAAACAACGCTGGAGACGAAGGAGTTCACCTCGGTGAACCTCGTCAGGAACATCACGATGCCGTTGGCGCCGATCACCGTGAGACCGCCGACGATCAAGGGCAGCGCGGCCGCGACGACGCCGCCGAATATGAAGAACAGCAAGATCGCGACGGCGGGGATGGCCAGCATCTCCATCCGCTTGGAGTCGCTCTTGATGGTGTCGTTGAGTGTGCCTGCCACCGCTTGCAGACCGGCGACCTGCACGTCGATACCGGGGATGGCGAAGACGTCCTTCACATTCCGGAAGTTCCGGACCATGTCGGTGTCGTTGTCGCCCTGGATGGCGATCGAGGCGAAGGTGTACTTCTTGTCCTTCGAGCCGAACGTCATCGGTGAGGCGGGGCCGGTCTCTGTCTGCCAGTAGGCACCGTTGATCTTGGTGATCTCGTTCGGGTGCTCGCGCGGCAGGCTGTTGAGACTGTCGACGATCTTCTGCCTGAACTCGGGATCGTCGATCGTCCGACCGTCCGGCGCGGTGTACAGCACGATCACGTCGCTGTTGTGATTGCGGCCGAACGCTTGGTCGGACAACCGCGCGGCCTGCGCGGATTGTGACGTGGGATCGTCCCACCCGCTGGAGCTGAGGTGGTCTTCGAGGCCGAGGCCGTATCCGCCCAATGCCAAGAGAGCGGCCGTCACCACGCCGATTACGGCGAAGCGCCACCGATAGACCAGATCGCCCCAGCGTGTAAACACTAAGCGACTCCTTGCGAGGGGCGAGAGGTGAGCAGTGCCGACAGCGGCCGGAACGGCTGCAGCCAAGCACCTTCATCGGGCAGCGAGTCGAGGCTGACCCGGGGCAGCGGTTCACGGAACACGCCCGGGATGTCCTCGAGGTCGATGAATTCGAGGGTATCGGATGTGACGGCCCAACTCGCATGCTCGCGGAAGCCGAGTACCTGAACAGGGACTCCGTGTGCGGCGAGCTCCTCGAGCGGCTCACGGAATGCCTGGCCGTCGGCGGAGGCGACCATGATGCCTGCCAGCCCGGCACCGCGGCTGCGTAGTTCGATGTGCGCGAGCATGTCCGCGTCGACATCGGAGTCCTCATCGATCTTGGGCTTCGCGAACACGGCGTAGCCGACATTGCGCAGCGCTTCGACCCACGGGCGGACCACGTCCGCGGTGCCGCTGGCGATATTGGTGAAGACGGTCGCTTCCGGCTCGACCCGGTAGGTGCTGCCCACCGACAGCTCGGCCGTGCGCGCGAGCAGCCAGCGGCCGAGCGCATCGAAACGGGGGCGGTAGGCAGCGGTAGGGCGGCCACCGAGGATCGCGCCCAGACCCATGTCGAGGTTGGGGGCGTCCCACACCAGCAGGACTCGGCGCACATCGGAAGTCACACCGCCGAGCACCTCCGGTCCGGTGCCGTGCATCTCCCCGACAACATCCACGACCTCGGGGGCTATCTCACTGATGCTCATGACTCCGCCTCGCTAGCGCACAACTCCGTCATGACCGCCATGACGGCTGAGCTAATTGTTCGCTCGCTCATCATTCGATCTTCCCCCATATGAACTCGGTGATGGCACTTCCAGCGCGATGCGCTTTGCCTTCGAATTTGGTAACCGGCCGCTCGAAGCCGATCGGGGCGCTGTCCCGATGCTCGGCACTGACCCCACCCGTGGTCTCGTTCAGGCCGATGAGCTGGGATTCCGCGGCGCCGACCGTGGCGATGTGCTCAGCGTAGTCGGCGTGATCGGTGGCGACATGCAACACGCCGCCGGGGCGGAGCCTGCTCGCGATGAGGGCGAAGGTGGCGGGCTGCAGCAGCCGCCGCTTGTGATGGCGCGCCTTGGGCCACGGGTCGGGGAAGAAGACTCGGACGCCCGTCAGCGACTGCTCGGCAATCATATTCTCCAGCACATCGACGGCGTCGCCGCGCAGCAGCCGGATGTTCTCGATGTGCTCGCGCTCGATTCGCTGCACGAGTTGGGCGAGGCCCGGCTTGTAGACCTCGATGCCGATCAGGTTCAGGTGCGGTTCGGCCTGTGCCATCGCGGCGGTGGCGGTGCCTGTGCCACAACCGATCTCGATGACGAGGGGGGCTGCACGGCCGAACCAGGCGGTGGCGTCGAGGCGCTCGTCGGAGACCTCGCCGCCGATGCGCGGCCAGGTGCGAGCCCAGGATTGCTGCTGGGTCGGGGTCAGCGCGCCCCGGCGCGAGCGGAAGCTCGTGACGCGGGGGTACAGGCGGGAGGCGGTGCCCCGTCGGGGTTCGTTGTCAGCCGGTACCGATGGTGTGGACGGTGGTTCCGGAACTGACTCGGCAGTGTGGTTCGCGGCGTCGTTCACGGCATCCATTGTCCAGCATCGGGTGATCGGGGCGGCAATCGGCCGCTTGCGGTCGCTTGCGGGCCGGTCGAAACTGTGCCGCTAGCGGCTGGTTTGCAGGTCGTTCGAACCACACCGCCTGTCGGTCGCCCGACGCGACACTGTGGCGGGGGTGACCGGGTGGTCAGGCGGCGCGTTCGCGGGGGATTCGGGATGTGGGTTCCGCCTCCTGCATCAGCGGCCTGCCGAGCGCGACCTTGGCCGCGGTCACGGCCATTTCCAGCAGGCCGCGCAGTCCGGCGGGTGAGGCCGCGACCGACCAGACCGTCGAGTCGCCGGTGTCGCGCACCGGTTGACCTTCGAGTCGGTCGGCCAGCCAATTGAGGCTGATCGGGGTAGCGAGCGGCAGCAGCGAGAAGTGTTCGCTGAGACGATCGCGCACGTAGGTGACCGTGGCGCCACCGCGCCGGTACCGATCGACCTGCGCATCGATGCCGTCCACGTGGATGATCTGGTCATGGACCGGTTGCACGACGAGCAACGGGCAGGCCGGGGTCGCGTAGCCGAGCTTCAGGTCGTCGAGCATGGCTTGCAGATCGGGGGCGGCGAGCACCTCGTCGAGCGGGCGGGTCAGGTAGGCGCCGACGTCCTTCTTGGTCAGGCCCGTGATGGCCGAGAACGGCGTCGCCCGTTCCGCGCGTGCGATGAGCCGGTGACCTTCGGGGGCGAGGTCGTTGTCGAACACCGTGCCGAGGGCGGGGTACAGCCTGCGCAGCACCGCGATGACGATGGCGGGCAGCCCGGCGTAGCGGCCGCCGTTGAGCCGGGCGAAGACCTGGCCTGGGTCGCCGACCGGTGCGCCGAGCACCGCACCGACGATATCGATCTCCGGCGCGTAGGTCGGCGCCATCTCGACCAGCCAGGAGCTGGCCATGCCGCCACCGGAATAGCCCCATACCGCGACCCTGGTGTCGGAACACAGGCCCAGCGGCCCGAAATTCAGTGCCGCGCGAATGCCGTCGAGCCCGCGGTAGCCGGGTTCGCGTGGGGCGCCGAAGTTCCCGTGCGGGCCTTCGTGATCGGCGATGGTCACCGCCCAGCCGCGCCGCAGCGCGTTCGCGACGAGCAGCCATTCGAGCTGGGTGACCGATCCGAGTGCGTGCGATCCGCGCCGCAGCGCGTAGGAGGGCGAACATCTCTCCGCGACCGCGTCCATGGCGGTCTGGAAAGCAAGCAGTGGCCGATCTTCGCTCGAGTCGGCGCCCAGCGGTAGCAGCACCGTGGTGATCGCTACCTCGGGTGTGCCGTGCATGTCACAGCTGCGGTAGAGCAGTTGCCACGCCGAAACCTGTTGCGAGACAACACCGAGCAGGGCCAGATCGACCCTGCGACTGCGCAGGACGGTGCCCGCCGCTTTGGCGGCGAAGCCCTTCGGCGGCCGGAGGAACGGATCGTTGCTCGGCAACAACGGCTTGCGGTCGAATCCATGATTCGGGTCCGGGCCGACAACGCCGATGACGTCGACGGTCATCGCACCTCCTCATCGAGCAGCGCCGACGGCTCGTCTGCGCCGGCCGGCTTGCCGCGATCGAAAAGCATAGCTGCGCAGCGAGTATGGTGCCGACCATCACAGCAGCGTAAGCGAACGACGTTAACTCTGTGAAGCACCTGGGAGGGGCTCGGCACCGCACTAGACTCCCCGACATGAGCGGACCGACGGTGATCATCACGGGCGCGGCGGCCGGAATCGGCCGGGCGACGGCGCTGCTTTTCGCTGCGCACGGGTATCACGTCGGCGCCTACGACATCGACGAGGTGGGGCTGACCAGGCTCGCGGGTGACATCACTGGCGCAGGCGGCACTGTGCGAACCGGGGTGCTCGATGTGACCAACAACACCCACTGGGCCGAGCGGCTCACGGAGTTCGCCGCCGATGCGGGCCGGCTCGACATCCTGATCAACAACGCGGGGATCCTGCGCGCAGGTCCCTTCGAGTCCATCGATCTGGCCACCCATCAGGCGATCGTCGATGTCAATCTGGGCGGCGTCATCAACGGCACGCACGCGGCGTTCCCGTTGCTGCGGGCCACTCCCGGCGCGCAGGTGGTGAATTTGTGCTCGGCATCGGCGATCTACGGGCAACCCCAGCTCGCCAGCTACGGCGCGACCAAGTCCGCGGTAAAAAGCCTCACAGAGGCATTGGATCTCGAATGGGAGCGGCACGATATCCGGGTGATCGCGGTGTGGCCGTTGTTCGTGGCGACCGCGATGGTGGACGGTGTGGAGACCGCGTCGACGAAGTCGCTCGGCGTGCGGCTCACCGCAGCAGATGTCGCCTCCGGTATCTGGGAAGTCACCCGCAAACGTGGACGGCTGCCGAAGGTGCACTACGAAATCGGTACCCAGGCAAAGGTGCTCGCCGTCGCCGCCAAGTACGCGCCGAACTGGGCCGTGCGCACCGCGAACAAATACTTCAGCGGAAGCTGAGCGGTCCGCACCGTCTTCAGGTCCGGCGTCTGACAGAATTGCGCACCGTAAAGGGGGTGTGCAGCTATGTCGACAGCCACCGAA
The DNA here is from genome assembly GCF_036046055.1 of Nocardia sp. NBC_00403. Taxonomy (NCBI): domain Bacteria; kingdom Bacillati; phylum Actinomycetota; class Actinomycetes; order Mycobacteriales; family Nocardiaceae; genus Nocardia; species Nocardia sp. NBC_00403. The sequence goes on along the minus strand of NZ_CP107939.1, from coordinate 802,554 downwards.
ACCAACGGGCCTGCCGCCCGACCCGGCGGACCCGCGCGTGAACTCGACCAACTCGACCATTTGATCGCCATGCTGCGCTCGGGCGCAGGCAACGATCCGCAGCTGTCGAATCAGGTCGGCGTAGTCAGCGCTCGGTGGCGCAGGCCGCCGCGGATCCAGGTGACCGGTCGCGCGCACGCCGGCCGCAGTACGGTGCTGCATGCGCTGGCGCTCATGTCCGCAGTGGAGACCGGTCCGGTGGACGAACCGGGCGCGTCCGACCCGGTGCTCGACGCCGACATCATCGTCTATGTCCTCTCCGGCGCACCGCTGCCCGCCGACCGCCGCATCCTGGCCACCCTGCCGCCCGAACACACCGTCGTGGTGTTGAACAAGGCCGACGCGGTCGGTTCGCGCTGGGGCGATGCAGTCGCCGCCGCCGAGCAATACAGCAGTGAGCTGGGCATTCTCACGCTGCCGGTGGTCGCTTCGTTGGCGGTGCGCACCAGGGCCGGCGCGTTGAACGATGCCGATATGGCGACGCTGCAACGACTGGCAGGCACCACCGATCCCGCGCTGACGCTGTCTCCCGATCTGTTCGTCTCGTCATCGGCCGGGCCCGATGTCGCGGAACGGGAGCAGTTACTGCACCGCTGGGATCTCTACGGCGTGAGCTCCGCACTCATCGCACTGCGCCAGGACCCCGAGCTCACCCCGCACGCCCTGCTGCAAATCCTGCACGCGGTGAGCGGCATCGACGCGCTGCACCAGACCCTGCACCGCCGCTACGAGCAGGTTTCGGCGCTGCGCGGTGGCGTGCTGCTCGACGAGCTGGCCCGGCTCGCGGCCGCCGCGGTGCCCGGCGAAGGTGGCCACGCCCGCGACATCCTCGAGGACTATCTCGTCGGCGACGACGCGCTGTGGATGGGTCTGTGCGCCGGACTCGCCTGCCCCGATGTCGCGCACCTTGCGGCCGGGTACCGTTCGCCCTCGCCCGCCGATGCCGACGACGCGCTGGCCAGGGCCGCGCGCTGGCGGGCGGTTGTCTCCAGCGATATGTCGCCCGCTGCCCGTCGCGCCGCCCTGCGCGTCCACAACGGCTACATCCGACTATGGGAGCGGATGAGCAGTGCCGGACTCTGAGCAACCGGAGCAGGCACTTTCACCGGCCGATCAGCCGCAGGCATCGCGCGCGCCCGATGCGCCGCCGCTGCCGCCCGATGTCGAGGCGGTGGTTGCGCGGTGGAATCCGCAGGGCATGGCACTCATGCGCGCCGTTGTCGGAACCGGCGGCGCATCGGCGGTCACGTTGATCGGGCCCAATGACGCCAACACCACGCTGTTGCGCACCGAATTGGCGCGGTTCGAGCCTCGGATCCTGCTGTCGGATCCAGTGGCCGACGCGAGCGCGGCCGTCGAAACAACCTCCCCGTCGGGGGCGGCGCCCGCGGCGGTCGCACTGATCCTGCTCGACGCGGGCAGCTCACTCGGCGCCGATACGCTGCGGCTGGTGCGACGGCTGCGTGCCGACGGCGCTCGAATCCTGCTCGCGATGAACGGGATCCACGCCTATCAGGACTGGCGCGCGGTCCGCGCACACAATCTCGAACTGCTCGCCGCGCAGGGCGCTGCCGACCTGGATATCGTGCCGGTCTCGGCCCGGCTCGCGGTGGCGGCCCGCGCGGGCGGCGACGCCGGCCTGCTGGATCGCTCCGGACTGACCGCACTGCACGCCGAACTCGCCGCGGCATCCGCGGGCGCCGAAGCCGATAGCGAGGGCAGGCTCGCGGCCGTCACCGCCCGAGTGCTGGCCGATACCCGCCAGCGGGTGGTGGATCAGGTCGCGGCGCTGCGTTCCGGCGCCGAACCCGCGCAGTGGCGGGAAGAACGAACCACGCTGCTCGCGGGCCGCGACGGTGGCCGGGCGACGGTGCTGTCGACGCTGCGCAGCCAACTGCACCTGGCCAGGGTCGACCTGATGACCGATGTCGGCTCTCGGGTGCGGGCGCTGCACACCGCCGCGCGTGGCGAACTCGATCGAATGCGCCCGTCCCAGCTGGGCGACTATCCGGACCGGTTGCAGCAGGCGGTGACCGAGCTGACCGGTGCTGTGGACCTGGAGGTCGAGCGGAGGCTGGCCGAGCTGGCTGTGCGGGTCGACGGTTCGACAGTCGAGCCGGCCGCCCGGCGGCGTGATCCCGCACCCCGGGTGGGCCCTGACCCGGAACCGCGGCACCGAGGTGTCGAAGATCACCTCATGATCGCGCTCGGCGCGTCGGCGGGTGTCGGCCTCGGCCGACTGTTGGTTTCGCCACTCGCGCTGGTGTCGACGCTGGACGTCGCGAGCGTGCCGGTGACGCTTTTGCTCGGGGCAGGCGCGGCGGGCTGGGTGGTGCGAGCGCGCAGACAGGTTGCCGACCGCGCGCACGTCAGGCAATGGGTGTCGGACGCGTTGGTCAATGTGAAAGCCCAGCTCGAGCAGCGGGCGGCGACCGCGCTCGTGGAAATGGAGACCACGCTCGCCGAGCGCGTGGTGCGTTCGAGCACCGCGCGAATCGTCGCGACCGATCGCCGCGTTGCCGAATTGGAGGCGCGTTTGCGACGTACCGCTGCCGAACAACCCGGACAACTCGCCGCGTGCGAACGCGATATCGAGATCATCGATCGGCGGATTTCGCCAGAGTGAATCGGTATCTATTGGGTACTCGAGAGACAACCCGATCTGTACCCGATTCCGTACTGGTCGTCACATCGCGTTAACCTCTAATCAGGAACCTGGGCGTCCGCTTCGTCCATGTACGCCGTCCAGCCGGGACGTGCATTCGACTGGTCGTAGCGGGTGCCTTCCCGCCAATGGTGGCGCTCGGTGTGTTCGCGCTGGTCATGGGCCTGGAGGCCAGACGGAAGCATCGTAGAGCCGCCCATCTCAGGAGAGTTTTTCATGACCTCAGCGACCATTCCTGGTCTTCGTGGATCCGACGGCAAAACGCCGACCGAGCACAGCGAACTACTCGCCTGGGTACAGGAAGTCGCAGAACTCACTCAGCCGGAGCGAGTGGTCTGGGCGGACGGTTCCGATGACGAATGGGATCGGCTGACCAACCAACTCGTTGCGGCGGGCACGTTCAAGCGACTCGACGAGAAGAAGAAGCCGAACTCCTTCCTCGCACTTTCCGACCCCTCCGACGTGGCTCGAGTCGAGTCGCGCACCTATATCTGTTCGAAGACCGAGGCCGACGCGGGCCCGACCAACAACTGGGTCGACCCCGCCGAGATGCGCGCGACCATGACCGAGCTGTACCGCGGCTCGATGAAGGGCCGCACCATGTACGTGGTGCCGTTCTGCATGGGCCCGCTCGGCGCCGAGGACCCCAAGCTGGGCGTCGAGATCACCGACTCCGAGTACGTGGTCGTGTCGATGCGCGTGATGACCCGGATGGGCGCCGCCGCGCTGGAGAAGCTCGGCACCGACAAGCCGTTCGTGAAGGCGCTGCACTCCGTCGGCGCGCCGCTGGCCGAGGGCCAGGCCGACGTGCCGTGGCCGTGCAACGACACCAAGTACATCACCCACTACCCCGAGGACCGCGAGATCTGGAGCTACGGCTCCGGCTACGGCGGCAACGCGCTGCTCGGCAAGAAGTGCTACTCGCTACGCATCGCCTCGGCCATGGCCCATGACGAGGGCTGGCTGGCCGAGCACATGCTGATCCTCAAGCTGATCTCCCCGGAGAACAAGGCCTACTACATCGCCGCCGCCTTCCCGAGCGCCTGCGGCAAGACCAACCTCGCGATGATCCAGCCGACGGTTCCCGGCTGGCGCGCGGAAACCCTCGGCGACGACATCGCCTGGATGCGCTTCGGCAAGGACGGCCGCCTCTACGCGGTGAACCCGGAGTTCGGCTTCTTCGGCGTCGCGCCGGGCACCAACTACAGCTCCAACCCCAACGCCATGGCCACCATGAACGCGGGCAACACCGTCTACACCAACGTCGCGCTGACCGACCACAACGACGTGTGGTGGGAGGGCCTGGAGGGCGAGCCCGATCACCTGATCGACTGGAAGGGCAACGACTGGCACCTGCGGGAGACCGAAACCCTTGCCGCCCACCCGAACTCGCGCTACTGCACGCCGATGTCGCAGTGCCCGATCCTGGCGCCCGAGTGGGACGACCCGCAGGGCGTGCCGATCTCGGCGATCCTGTTCGGCGGTCGCCGCAAGACCACGGTCCCGCTGGTGACCGAGTCCTTCGACTGGCAGCACGGCGTTTTCATGGGCGCGACCCTCTCCTCGGAGCAGACCGCCGCGGCCGAGGGCAAGGTCGGCACCGTGCGCCGCGACCCGATGGCGATGATCCCGTTCATGGGCTACCACGTCGGTGACTACCTGAACCACTGGATCAACGTCGGCAAGAACGCGGATGCGAACAAGCTGCCGAAGATTTTCTACGTCAACTGGTTCCGCCGCGGCGCCGACGGCCGCTTCCTGTGGCCGGGATTCGGTGAGAACTCCCGCGTGCTGGAGTGGATCGTCGGCCGCATCGAGGGCTCGGCCGAGGCCGAGGCGACCGCGATCGGCAACGTGCCCACCGCGGCGCAGATGGACCTGGTGGGTCTCGAGGTCGACGCCGCCGACGTCGACGAGGCGCTCGCCGTCGACGCCGACGAGTGGCGCAAGGAGATTCCGCTGATCGAGGAGTGGTTCGAGTTCGTCGGCGACAAACTGCCTTCCGGCGTGCGCGACGAGTTCGAGGCGCTGAAGGAACGTCTGGGCTGATAGCGCCCCGAAATTGATTCGCCCGCACCATTTTCGTCAATGGTGCGGGCGAATTCGTTTATCCGGCAGGTTATTCGGAGTACGGAGCCATTCGGACGAGTTGCAGAAAGCCGACACTGTTCAGCAAGGCGGTGCGGCCCTTCGGTACGGCTTCGGCCTCGGCCTTGAACGCGGCGATCAGATGACGCTTCGCATCGTGACGCGGATGCCGTTGCAACAGTTGCGCGACCCAGTCCGGGTCCAGTTCCGGGAAGCGCGCCCCGATCACATCCACCGAGGCGCCCGCGGATACGAAGCCGCCGGGATCGCTCAGATCGTTGGCGACACCAGTGGTGATGTGTGCGGCAATCGCGGCTCCGATTTCCTGTGCGCGTTCCGGATCCGCGCCCTCGCGCGCCGCGAACGCTGCCGCTCGTTCGCCACCTGCTACCGCGAAACACCTGCCCGGAGTGGGGTTTTCGAGCTGGAGGTCATGTAGCAGGCAGGCGACATAAACCAATTCGTCGTCGTAGCGAATACTGTCGAGCTCGGCGAGCACCCGCCCGAAGAAATAGGTGCGATACGAATGCTCGAGCAGGTGGATCGAAAGTGATTCGCGGGCTTCGGTTTCCGCCGCCTTGGCGAGTTTCGAATCGGGCACCCGCAACCCGGCGAACTCCAGCCGCCCGGTGCCGTGTCTTCCGAGCACGCGTTTGAGCTGCGCACCACTCAGTTTCGGCAGCGTCCGCGCCAGTTCAACCGCCAACTGTCGGTGCTGTGCTCCGGAGAGCGTCCCTCCGGTCCGCGTCGCCCATTCCCAGTCGATCCCAGCAGGCGCACCCACGTTGCCCTCCTTCTCCTCGAACGCTTCTCGCTGTTCAGTGAAGCCGCTGAGCGGACTACCGACGAGTGGCGGAAATGCCAGTAACGCTCGGATTTACGCCAATCCGCACGGCGAAAAGCCTGGACGAAGTTCTGGCGCTGGGTGCAGCCGCCACGGTGCACCTTCCGGCCTTGTCGTTGTCGATGCGGTACGCGCGTGCTCAGGTCAGCCGATGCAGCGGACCGCTCATGCCTGAGTGCGCGTGTGGCCCATAGGTTCCGGTATCCCTGTGCGGCGCAGCACTGCTCAGCGCCAAGGAGATGGCGTCGTAGGCCATCACCCATTGCACGCTGCTGCTCGCTTCCTATGCCGGGCCGACCGAGCGGGTCTCAGCCTGCTGGTTCACCGCCACCGACTCGGCAAGGTTCTTCAAGGCCGCGAGCACGGGGCTCTCTCCCTCCTCGCCTTCGTCCTCGTCGCCGGCATTCTCGCGGGGGTCTTCCTGCGTGATCGTCAACTCCGTTGCGCCCACGGCGTCCTCGAGCCCATAGCCCATCGTGAAGTAGTTCTCCGGCTTGTCCTCGAGGTCCGGGCGGGGAGCGAACAGCGAGTACCGCAACTGCGCGGGGGCATCGACGAGGAGCACGCTGCCCCACTGTTCGAACGTTGTGCCGTCCCACTCGTTGGTGAAACGAATCGGCGAGCCGACGGACCAGTCAGTGCTCAAGACGCTGCCGTACTGCCATTGCTTGACGTATTCGGGGTCGGTCAGCACCGCCCACACGATCTCTCTGGGGGCTTCGATACGGACCTTGGAAGTGACTGTGCGCACAGCCGAGACTGTAGCAATCCACTCTGCCCTAGGCATTCTCACGAACCGCCGCAGCCATCCGGCTGAGTCATCCGGTGACGCCGGCCTCACGGTCTGCCGCGGCGATCTGGTCGTGAAAGCGCCTGTGCACCCAGTGCCGTTCACCGAGCAGCGTCACCTGTGCCCAGCGGCCGGAGACCGGGCCGACCCGGGTATCGCGGGGCATCGTGCCCAGCAGATGCTGTGGTTTCGCGCCGCCGGACAGTTTGCTGCTCTCCAGCACGTAGATGGCGTCCGGAGTGACCGCCACGCAACGGTATCTGTTCCAGAACATGGTGAGGCCGGTGAGATATGTGATCAGGAAGAAGAGGAAGCTCGGCGCGGCCTGGCCGATGAATACCTGCCGTATCTCACTGCCTGCGGGCAGTAAGGGCGCCGAACGATCCACCAAGTCCGGCCGCGGCTCCACGCCGCTCGGTTGAACGGTCACAACCAAATCCTTTCGACACTTCGTACCGCTTCCGATTGTCTCAATGCGCGAGCAGCCGGCCCGCCCGGAAATACGCGAGAGCCTGGTACGTCACCAGCACCACAGCGGACGACAGTGCCGCCGCCCCGCCGCCCAGCACCGCGACCTCGAGTATCAGCGCGTACCGTGCCCGGCACCGCCCCCGTTCCGGTTCGAAAACCCCGGCACCGCGAACGTCCCGCACACCACCGCGGACGAGGATCGGTAGCGCCGAGACCAGCAGATACCGCGACGCGATCAACTCGGGCAAGAACCGCAGGCCCTGAATGTGAGTGGCGAGAATGCCAGTAATACTCGGATTCATGCCAAACTGAGGCGATGAAGAAGGTTGTCGCACTCGCGCTCGACGGCGTTATGACCTATGACCTGGGTTGCATCGTGCAGGCGTTCCGGCACGGGCCGGGAAAATTCGGTGTCGCGGTCGGATTCGAGCTGGAGACGTGCTCAGTGCGGCCGGGGCCGGTGTGGACGCCGAGCGGATTCGATCTGCACGTCGCGCACGGGCTGGAGGTGATGGCGGAGGCGGACATCGTGGTGGTGCCCGGCATCGGTTTGCCGACGTTGCCGCCGCCGGACGCTGCGCTGGATGCGCTGCAGGCCGCCGCGGCGCGCGGCGCGACCATGGTCAGCGTGTGTGTCGGTGCGTTCGTGCTGGGCTGGGCCGGATTGCTGGACGGCAGGCCGGCGACGACGCACTGGGCCTACTGTCATGATTTCGCCGAGCTGTTTCCTGCGGTGAAGCTCGACCCCGCCGCGCTGTACATCGACGACGGTGACGTTCTCACCTCCGCCGGGTTGTCCGCGAGTCTCGACCTGTGCCTGCACATCGTGCGCCGCGAGCTGGGCGCGGCCGCCGCAGCGGAGCTGGCCCGATGGAACGTGACACCACCGCATCGCGAAGGCGGGCAGGCTCAGTACATCCCGGATGCCATGAGCACCAACGGTTTCGGCGGTGGTCTTGCCGCGACCATGGCGTGGGCCGCGGCGAATCCGGCGGCTGCGCCCGATGTTTCGGCGCTGGCCGCGCACGCCTTGATGAGTGAGCGCACCTTTATTCGCCGATTCAAGACGGCGGTGGGCACCACGCCGCGACGATGGCTGGAGGCGCAGCGCACGGCGCGTGCTCGGGAATTGCTGGAAACCACCGAGTTGCCGGTCGAGGTCGTTGCGGCGCAATCCGGATTCGGCAGCGTCACCGCAATGCGGGTGCACCTGCGCGCCGCGACAGGCACGACGCCCGCGGGGTATCGCAGGTCGTTGCGCCGATGACCCGAGGCGGCCGGGAGGCGCGGGCGGGCCGGTTTATGCGTCCGGTGCGATGCGGGCGGCCGCACCGCGGGGATGCGCTAATCTCCGACGAGACGGTCGCGATGGCGAGTACAGCTCGCCGCGATAATCGCGGACTGGTAGCTAGGTAGGGCTTGCCGGATCGCGCTTCGGGTGGTTGCCTGGAGTGTGCGGTTTGCCCGTAGGTGACTTACATTTGATTGCCAACAGTTAACTGATCGACTTTTCCTTATCGACTCGTGACTCCGCGATGCGCGTGACCAACGATGAGATCGAAGCGCGAGAGGTGGTTGGGAGCATGACGAATCTGGAGACCAGTGGGCGGGCGCCCCGGTTTGCCGGAATCGAGCCGGCGACCGCGAGCACGCCGCTGCGGCGGGCCGCTGGCCGACTGCAGGCGGTATTGCCCCCCGGCTGGCGCGTCGAGATCGTCGACACGCCGATTGCCAGGGGGCGTGATCACCGGCCCGTGCTGCGGGTGGTCATGGCGGGGAGTTGATCACCCCGTCCAGCCGAGTGGCATGAGCACCGACTTCTGCTCGCAGAAGGAGTCGAGACCCTCGGGGCCGTTCTCGCGGCCCAGGCCCGAGCTCTTGTACCCGCCGAAAGGCGAGCTGGGATCGAAGGCGTACCAATTGATCGCGTAGGTGCCGGTGCGCACCCGCGCCGCGATCTCGGCACCGTGTTCGACATCGGTCGTCCACACCGAGCCTGCCAGGCCATATACCGAGTCGTTGGCGATGGCCACCGCCTCGTCCTCGGTGTCGTAGGGGATCACCGACAGCACGGGGCCGAAGATTTCCTCCTGGGCGATGGTCGAGGAGTTGTCCACATCGGCGAAGATCGTCGGCTCGACGAACCAGCCGCGATCCAGGTCGGCGGGACGGCCGCCACCGAGCACCAGTCGCGCGCCTTCTTCCTTACCCTTGGCGATGTAGCCCTCGACGCGCTCGCGCTGCCGCTCCGAAATCAGCGGGCCGAGTATCACCGTCGGGTCGGTGGGATCGCCGACCTTCATCGTGCGCACGTGCTCGACCAGCGCCTCGAGGATTTCGTCGTACCGGCTGCGCGGCGCGAGGATGCGGGTCTGCGCGACGCAGCCCTGGCCGCTGTTCATCAGGCCGGAGAAGGCGAGCACCGGGATATTGGCGGCCACATCCATATCGGGCAACAGGATTGCGGCGGATTTGCCACCGAGCTCCAAGGACACGCTCTTGAGCTGGCCGGTCGCGATTGCGCCGATCTTACGGCCGACCGCGGTGCTCCCGGTGAAGGTGACCTTGTCGACGCCGGGGTGCGAGACGAGGTACTCGGCGGCCTCCGCCTCTGCGGGCAGTACCGAAAGCACGCCGGCGGGCAGGCCGGCTTCGGTGAAGATATCGGCGATCTTGTTGGCGGTCAGCGGGGTCAGCGGTGCGGGCTTGAGCACCACGGTGCAGCCGGCCAGCAACGCGGGGGCGAGCTTGTTGGCCGCGAGGAAAAGCGGAACGTTCCACGCGGTCACGGCCGCGACGACGCCGCGCGGCTCGCGCGAGACCCGGGAGGTGCCGAACACTCCGGTGCGAGTTTCGTTCCAGGGGAAGGACTTTGCCAGTGCGGCGTAGGCGTCGAGCGCGGCGACCGCGGGGATCTGGTTGAGCGTCATGGCGATCATCGCCGGTGCGCCCATTTCCGCGGTGAGCGTGGCGAGCAGGTCGGCGGAGCGCTCCTCGATCAGGCGCGCGGCGCGGCTGAGGACCTGGGCGCGCTCCTCCGGCGGGGTGGACGGCCATGGGCCGTGGTCGAAGGCGTGCCGGGCGGCGGCAACCGCGGCGTCGACGTCGTCGCGAACGACCACCGGGACGCTGCCCACCGTCTCGACCGTGGCGGGCGAGATGACCTGGAGCCGCTCGGTGCCGGCTGGCGCGGTCCATTGGCCGCCGATGAACAAGCTGTCGTAGTGCATGAGAACACGTTACAGTTTTGTGGCTCACTTGTCTGTAACCTGTTCCAGTTTTCTCCTCGGCCATCGCGCTGAGCAGCGCGAATTCCAACCTGTCGGTTCGCTTTTCAGAGAACGCACTATTGCGTTCTGTTGCTGGAAAGAGGATGCTTTAGCTACTGATCAGCTCGCTCGATTCATGAACCGATATCGCAGTTGGGGAGTCAGAGCCATGGCGGTGCAAGTGATCGGGCGGTCGCTGATGACGAGCGATCAAACCGAGCATCAAGCTAAAAGCGTCGGTGTAGGTGGCTGGGTCGTTTCGTTCCTGCCGGGCCGCACGCTGACAATCGAGCAGGCCACCGCGGCCATGCAGGCGGCGGAGGCGGTGGCAACTGTGGAGATGCTGGCCGACCTACTCGCGCTGACCACGCTGGAGACTGTCGGCCTCGCCATTCAGGAATCGCCCTGGGGCGAGTCGTCGTACGGAACCTGCGGCAGGCGCAGCTGGCGGCGCGGCTGGCTGGAGCGGCAGCCTTAGCGGCTCTTGGTGGCGACGACCACCAGGTTGCTCACCAACAGCTCGCGCAGCAACGGTATGCGGACCAACCACCAGGCCCAGCGCGGGTGGTAGCGCGGGAAGATCGTCCGGACGTCGGCGGGAGTGCTTGCCGCCCAACGTAATCCGTCCACCGCTGGGACGGCGAACATCGACTTGCCGAATCGATTCTTCGGCTCCCGCCCGTGCTTGCGCCGATACCGGCGTGCCGCGTACTCCCCACCCAGGTAGTGCCACGGTCCGGTCTCGTGCCCGCCGAACGGTCCGAGCCACACCGTGTAGGAGAGCACGATCAACCCGCCGGGCCGGGTCACCCGCACCATTTCGTCGGCCATCACCCACGGGTACGGCACATGCTCGGCCACATTCGAGGAAAAGCAGATGTCCACCGCGTCATCTCGAAACGGCAGTGCCATCCCCGACCCGCGGACCGCACCCGGCACCGACAACCCGGCGGCGTGCATCTCCGAGGGATCCGGCTCTACCGGGATGTACCGCGCGCCGGTCTTGATGAACTCGTCGGCGAAATAGCCGGGACCGCCGCCCACATCGAGAATGGTCGCGTCCTGCAACCCGCGTCCGGTCACGTCGGCATAGAAGTCGCCGATCATCGCCGCACTGTCGCCGGCCAGCTCGCCGTAGAACAGCGCGGGATCGCTCTGCTCGAACCGGAAGCTGCTGAGTAACCGCATCGACCGCCGCAATGTCGCCCGCCGCGCAAACCGGGATATGGCGCGCCCGGCCTGCCGCGGCGAGCCTGCCGCCTCGGCTTCCGCTGGCGTACTTTCAGCTCTCGGCACGGCGGTGAGTCTCGCATAACGCCCGCAATTCGCTCCAACCACTGCCACCGGAGGAGGCAATACGCGATATCAGGGCCGGTGGGCAGGATGTGGACGCATGCACAGGTTAGGGTGTTGGGCGATATCCGACGTCCCCGATCGGGACCTGCCGACCGAGAGAAGCTCTACAGTGCGCGAAGTCCTCCTGCTGTGCTGGCGTGACACCGGGCACCCGCAGGGCGGCGGCAGCGAACGGTATCTGGAGCAGGTCGGCGCCCAGCTGGCCGCCCGCGGAGTCAAGGTCACCTTGCGAACCGCCCGTTATCCCGGAGCGCCGAAGCGGGAACGCATCGACGGCATCGACATCAGTCGGGCCGGCGGGCGCTACTCCGTGTATCCGCGGGCCCTGGCCGCCATCGCGCTCGGCAGGCTCGGTGTCGGGTCGCTGCGCGGGCTGCGACCCGACGCGGTGATCGACACCCAGAACGGAATCCCGTTCTTCGCGGCCGCCGCGACCAACGCGCCGTCGGTTGTGCTCGTCCATCACGGACACCGCGAGCAATGGCCGGTTGCCGGTCGCCTTGTCGGCCGGATCGGTTGGTTCATCGAGTCGCGGCTGTCCCCGCGGGCGCATCGTCGCAACCAATACCTGACCGTCTCGCTGCCTTCGGCCGAGGAACTCGCCACGCTCGGGGTCGACCGGTCGCGCATCGCGGTGGTCCGCAACGGCGCCGAACCCGTCCCCGCGGACGCACCGACCGGTGCCGCGGCGACACGCACCCCGAACCCCCGCATCGTGGTGCTCTCCCGCCTGGTGCCGCACAAGCAGATCGAAGACGCGTTGGCCGTCGTCGCCCGGCTGCGCACCCGCATTCCCGGCCTGCACCTGGACGTGATCGGCGACGGCTGGTGGGCCGACAACCTGAAGACCAACGCCGCTGACCTCGGCATCGCCGACGCGGTCACCTTCCACGGCCACGTCGACGAACGCCGCAAGCACGAGTTGCTCGCCCACGCCTGGGTGCATGTCCTGCCCTCCCGCAAAGAAGGTTGGGGCCTGGCCGTCATCGAAGCCGCCCAACACGGCGTCCCCACCATCGGCTACCGCAGCTCCCGCGGCCTCACCGACTCCATCGTCGACGGCGTGACCGGTCTGCTCGTCGACGACCTCGCCCAACTCTCCGACTCGGTCGGTGACCTCATCGACGACACCGAAGCCCGCACCGTCATGGGCGAAAAAGCCCGCGCCCGCGCCAACGAATTCTCCTGGAAACAAACAGGAAACGGCGTCTACCAAGTCCTCGCCGCGGCCGCGAGAGGGCAACACACCTCCGGCCTCTTCCCGCCTGGTCCCTAACCGTCCAGCTGGTCGCCGACAGTCTTGTGGACCGTGACTGTCCAGCTCGGGCCGTGACTGTCCCGCTCGGCCTGGACGCTCGGCCCTGACGTCAGGTCTTCGGCGTGATGGATCCCGCTCCAAACCCGACTTCCCCACCCGGCCGGTGTTCTGGCTCGTCCCATTCTCGGGCGACGCCCATCGGTGTGCGGCACAAGGGTGGTGGCGATGCGCTGAGAAGCGCCTCCGAGGTGTGCCACTCATCAAGTCTCGCCGAGTAGTTCGATGTGACTCGAAGGCATGGCCTGTCGAGCTGCACTCGTCGGATGACGCTGGGTGATGCCGGGTCGGCTACTGGTGCTGTGGTGTTCGAGGTGACCAGGATGCGAGGAGCAGGCCGCCGATGAGTAAGGCGACCCACAAGAGGTGAGCGGCCGCAGAGATGGTGCGGCGTGTGGAGTGGGATTCGGTGTCCCGGTCGGCGGCTTCGGGCACTCGGTACAGCGCGAGATGGGTGTCGCTGTAGACCGGGTCGAGCTGGGCGAGAGAATTTTTCGACTCGCCGAGCGGGCCGGGGGTGGTGCGCTCCAGCAGGACCCAGCCGACGCCCAGTTTTGCCAGGCCTGTTGCCGTCCCGCCGTGCAGCAGCAGACTTTCCACCTCCCGCGCGCGTGCGCCTTCGCCCGCGACAGTGCGGCCGTGCACCGGAAGCTCGCCGGTTTGCAGGACATCGTGGGGCAGCATCCGTGGCGCCGGATCCAAAACCGGTGCGCGACCACTATACGGAAACCGGCGGAACATGCCGCCGGGCAGCACCGCGACATCGCCGGGCCCAACGATCCGCTCCGCGACCCGCTGCCACCCGATCGGATAGTGCACGGGCCGGATCGCGCCACTCACGCCCCATCCGAGGTCGAACATCGGCAGGGTCAGCAGCGCGATGAATATCGTTGCGGTCAGCGATATTACGGCCGCAGTCTTGCGCCCTTCCGGCGACCTCGTCACCGTGTTCGTCGATGCTGGTTCCGATGCTGGTTCCGATGCTGGTTCCGATGCTGGTTCCGATGCTGGTTCCGATGCTGGTTCCGATGCTGGTTCCGATGCTGGTTCCGATGCTGGTTCCGATGCTGGTTCCGTCCGAGATGCCGCTGCGGCTGTAGCTGAGGAGCGCAGCGGGGATGCGGCCCTTGGTATCTCATCCGTGGACTGGCAATGCGGCTGTGCCAGTGTGGCATTCGCCGCTGGGCGGTCCTTCGATGCGAACAACTGGGCGACGGCATTGCATCCGGCCGCCGCGCACAGCGCATATGCGGGCATCGCGAGCGCTACGTATTTCTGGGTGTCGCGAAGCAGACCCGCGCCGGGGACCGAGGTGACGAGCCACTCCAGCACATCCCGGCCCCACGCTGTAGCGCCCAACGCGGGCAGCGCGATGGCGACGGCGGCCAGGACCAGCAGTCGTCGCCGCGTCTGTACGCCTGCGCGTTGGCTGTGGGCGATGAAATAGATTCCCGCAGAGGTATTTCCGGCGACAACGGCGCGGATGCCCGTCGCGACAACTGCGAGTAGGAAAAAGGTGCCGACGAGGGCGAGCAGTGTGGTGCGGGAGTTCGGAACGGCATCCGAATTCCAGATGCCGCCGAGCCCGGCCAAGCTGCCGAGTGTGCCGAGGCCTGGTTCGGCGCGGGCGGCGAAGGCGGCAATGCCTGCCGGGTCGGAGGGTTCGGAACCGGCCGCGGACAGTGCTGTCGCGGTCAACCATGGCGCGGACGCGGCCAGCAGCAGCACCACCGTTCCCACTATGTTTCGGCGTCCGACCAGCACAAGTGCCATGAACCCGGCCAGCAACGCGCCCGTCGGCGTGAGCCCAGCAGCGGCGAGGCACGCGGCCAACGCCCCCCAGTGCCCGAACGCCGTTCGCCCTCCGCCCTTTACCTGGAAGGTACGGCCGAGCGCATCGGTCGAGTGGGGTGCATCGTCGGGTCGGCGGGTGCCGCGCGCTCGGCGGAGATGCGTGGATGACCGAATCCGGTAGGCGGCCAACGCTGTCCAAGGGAGTGCAGCGTATCCGGCCAGCAGACTCCAATGACCTTGCAGCAGGCGTTCGGCTACGTAGGGATTCCACAGCGCGACGGTGGTCGCCACCAGTTGCGGGCCCGTGGTCACCCGCAGCAGCTCGCGGGCCAGGATCGCAGCGCCGTATCCGGCGGCCCACAGCGCGACGAGCAGTATCGCCTTGACGATCAGGCCGCCGTCCACGATCGGTGACAGCACCACGATCAGCGCGTCCTGCGGGACGGCCCGCGGAGCGGCGTCGCCGAGACCGAGAGCGGAGTCCGTCGGATAGGAACGCGGGGTGCTCACCGCATCGCGCAGCAGCAGATAGCCGGAGCCGAGCAGCGGACCGGTGATGAGCAGCGCCAATATCGCGCTGTAGCCGGCAGGGACCAACCTCGCCCACCGGTCGTGCCGAGCCTGCCCGTCGCTCACGGTTGTCGACCCTACGTCCCGGTCGCGACCTCCGGCGTTGCCGGGGCAAGTCCAGGTGCGGCGAGCGTTGTGGGCGGACTGTGGTGCATTGCCCACTACTGGTTGCTGGTGCCGGGTGCGAGGCCTCGGGCAGATGGGGTGTGGGCTGTGGGTTGTGGGTTGTGGGCGATACTTCGCGACCGCGGGGGTGGGTGTGGGTTGTGGGCGATACTTCGCGACCGCGGGGGTGGGTGTGGGTTGTGGGCGATACTTCGCCACCGCCGGGGTGGGTGCGGGTGTCGACGACCGGGGCGGGGCGGGCGTGATGGCCGGTGAAGTGGGACGATGGCTGCGTGCCTGATGTCCGTCGCCTACCCGTTGTGGCGGATCTGACGTTGGTGACAGCGGGAGCGATGACCGCCAATGTGGCGGGGTATCTGCTGCAGTTGCTGGCCGGGCGGTGGCTGGGGGTTACCGGCTACAGCGAGTTCGCGAGTCTGCTCGCGGTGCAGTTGTTGTGTGCGGTGCCTGCGCTGGCTTTGCAGAATGTGGTGGCACGAGAGTTGGTGCGGGGCGCGAGTGTCGCGGCGCTGCGCGGATTGCAGTGGCGATGCGCGGTGATCGTCGCGGTGGTCGCTGCGGTGCTGGTGCCGTTGGTGACGGCGGCACTGAGTGTCGGAGTCGCGGCGTCGGCCGCCGCGCTGGGTGCGGCGCCCGCGTTGGTGGTGCTGTCCGGTGAGCAAGGCATGCTGCAGGGCGGCAGGCGGTTTCGGGCATTGGCTGTCGTCCTCGGCACGGCAGGCGTGGCACGGGTCGCGCCCGCGCTTGCGGTGCTCGGGCTGGGGGGCGGTGCGGCTGCTGCCTTGTGCGCGGCGGCGCTCGGGATCGCCACGGCGGCGGTTTTCGCGCGGTGTGTAGTCGGATCACCGCCCGCGCTGTCGGGCACCGACCGCGAGGCACTCGACGCTGTCGACCGCGGTCCGAGCTTCGTCGGCGTACTCCCGGTGCTGCGGGCCGCGCAGGCGCAGGCGGCATTGATGGCGCTGTCGTCGGCCGATCTGATCGTTGCGCGGATCGTCTTGGGCGAGGAGGACGCCAGCCGGTACGCCCTGGGCGCCATCGCCGCGAAGATCGCCTTCTGGTTGCCGCAGGCGGTCGGTGTGGTGCTGTACCCGCGGATGGCGCAGCCGACGCATTCGGCGCGTGCGATCCGGGATGCGCTCGCGGTGCTGTCCGGCATCGGGGTGGTCGCGGTGCTCGGCGCGGCCGTCGCGGCACCGCTGGCACCGTTGTTCGCGGGGCGGGACTATGCGCCGATCGAGGGCCTGCTGTGGGTTTTCGCACTGCAAGGCGCCATCCTCGCGGTGCTGCAAGGAGCGCTGTTGTCGGCGATCGCGGTGGACCGCACCTCGCTTGCCGCGGTGACCTGGGTCGGTCTCGCGGTCGAGGTGACGCTCATGCTGTCGCTGGCGCGTTCGGTGGCGTCGCTGATCACCATCGCCGTGTGCATCGCGGTCGCAACGACACTCATTGTCGCTCTGGTCGTCTTGCGCACCGCGGATCAGCCGGGGCGGGCCGAGCCGCAGCACCTCGCTGGTTGAGCCACGGACACCGGCCGCGCTCACCTACGATCAGCCCCATGATCACCGCTGTGCACACCCTGGTCTACGCGGAAGATCCCGACGCGGCACGCGCGTTCTTCCGCGATGTGCTGCGCTGGCCGAATGTCGATGCCAACGCCGGCTGGCTCATCTTCGGAACCGGGCCGAGTGAGCTGGGGGTGCATCCGGCCGATGGCCCACCCACGCACGAGATTTCGCTCATGTGCGACGACCTGGACCACACCATTGCCGAATTGGCGGAGCGCGGAGCGCAATTCGAGGGCGATGTCGCGGAGCGGGCCTTCGGCCGCTGCATCGGCATGCGCATTCCAGGCGCCGGGACGATGCTGCTCTATCAACCCCGGCACCCGGTTGCCTATCCCTTGGGTGCGCCGCTGCCCTGAACGGAAACGAACTCGGCCCCCGGCGGGAAGCCGGGGGCCGAGTTCGACAATGCTTGCTATCAGCGCTTTCGCTGTCAGGGGCGCTTGTTGATATTGATCTGCTCGGTGGGTGCGTCGTCCGCGCCGCGATGCGGGTGCACAGCGGTCGCCGCGGCACCGCTGCCAGGCTGGGCCGGAGTGCCACCGCGCGGAGCCTGGGTGCCGCCGCGCGGAGCGGTGGCGGGGCTCGCGCCGCCACGGATGCCGAGGACGACACCGGCGATCAGGGCGATCGCACCGAGAACACCGAAGATGATCGGCATGATGCGGCCGAACAGCGACAGCTTGTCGATGTTCTCCTTGGCCACCGAGATCTGCGACTCGACGGTGTTCTCGTCGAAGATAAGGTTCGACTTCAGTGCGGTGACCTCGGGCTTGTCGCCGCTGCGCGCGTAGAACAGGTGCGGCTGCTCGCCACCCTTGATCACGGTGCCGGTGTCTGGCTCGACCCACAGGTCGCGGATGTTGGTGTACCACCGGGTCATGGTGACCGGGGTTTCACCGCCTTCGACGCCCCACTTGGCGGCGGGCAGGCTCAGCCTGTTGGTCGGCGCCTGCACCACGTCCCACATGTTCGTCACCGGGACGTGCTGCTGGAAGTGGTAGACCTTCATGCTGTTGATCTCGGTCTCTTCGACGAAGTTGGCGTCGTAGGACTTGCGCGCGTTGATGTCGAAGTACGGGTAGGTCTTCTTCTCGGTGCCGATGGGGAATCGGTACTGCAGACCGGTGTGCTGAACCGGGTCCGCGATGCTCTGGCCCTCCTTGTTCACCGAGACCGCGATGGAGCCGTTGGGCTCCTTGTCGACCGGCATGCCGTTCTTGCGGTCGATGGTGACCCGGTCGACGGTCGCGGTGAGCAGCCCGGTGTCGGCCTGCTTATCGATGCGGCGCAGCGTCTGACCAGCCTGGATGGTCATCTCGCTGGCATCGGAGGGATCTTCGACCGTGAGGAACCGCTGCGAAACCAGCGGCACATTGGTGTCGACCTTGGCCGAGCCTTCGGGTGCCGTGAGCGACTTGGAGTCGAGCACAAGGCTTTCCGAGCCGGGCTGGCTGGTGGCGATGGTCGTGATCTCGAGGTCGAGCGGAGTCTTTGCCAGTTTGCTGACGGTGTACGTCGGGATCATCACCGCTGCGACAATCAGCAACGCGCCGAGACCCACGAGCAGGCAGGCCACCGTCCTTCTGGTTCCGGCACTCAGTGCCATGCAAACTCTCCTCGTCGTAGAACACCGGTCATTCCGGCGAGTACTGCGGGCACGCCACGGCACTCGTGAGCCCCGACACTAACAGTCCGGTGTCGTACCATGCGGTGTCGAGGCCGGAATCGACCCGGAAATCGCCCGAGTTTAGCGTGAAGTGTGAAACGGGGGGTTCTCACCTGGGCGAGCGCACAAGGCAGACTGGAGCTCGATGACCGCAACCATGCCCGCGCCGACCGCCGCAGCCACAGCGACGGCCGTACCCACCCGACCCCGCGGCTTCCTGCCCGCGCTGGAAGGCATGCGCGGCATGGCGGCGCTCGGCGTCGTCGTCACCCACGTCGCCTTCCAGACCGGTGCCGCGGGAACGCCGGTGCTCGGCCGGATCTGGGAACGCTTCGATATGGCAGTCGCGATCTTCTTCGCGCTCTCCGGTTTTCTGCTCTGGCGTCCGCATGCCGCGGCGGCGCGCGGCCACGGCGGCGCGCCCACTGTCGGCTACTACCTGCGGCATCGCGCGGCGCGCATTCTGCCCGCGTACTGGGTGGTGGTGTGCGTGGCATTGGTGCTGCTGCCCAGTGCGGCAAGCACCGCAGGCCTGCGGGTGTGGGTGGCGAACCTCGGTTTGTTGCAGGTGTTCGTGCCGTTGACGCTCACCGATGGGCTCACGCAGATGTGGAGCCTGTCGGTCGAGGTGGCCTTCTATCTTGTGTTGCCGCTGTTGGCGTTCGCGTTTATCCGGTTGCGTGGCGGCGCCGCCCGCTGGCGCATCCCCGCGATCGTCACCTTGGCGGTGGTGACGCTCAGCTGGAACTTCATTCCGGTGCCGACTCCCGACGCGATTCACTCCGACAACTGGCTGCCCGGTTATCTGCCGTGGTTCGCGGCAGGCATGCTGCTCGCCGAGCTCGTCGATAATACGGATTCGCTATCGCGCTGGCGTCGGATCGCGGGCAACAAACCACTGATGTGGACCGTCGCGCTCGCCGCTTTCCTGTTCTCCGCCACCGATCTCGGCGGCCCCGCCGGCCTGACCCGCGCCGAACCCTGGCAGTACGCGGCGAAAATGGGCCTCGGCACTATCATCGGTTTCGCCCTGCTCGCGCCCTTAGTGCTGCGACCGCCGACCGCACGCCCACACCGGTGGCTGGAATCTTCCGTCGCCGCGACTATCGGCCGCTGGTCCTACGGCATTTTCCTCTGGCATCTCGTCGTGCTGTCGGTCGTCTTCCCGGTCTTCGGAATCCTCCCGTTCCACGGCAATTTCGCCTACGTCCTTGCGCTCACCATCGCCCTCACCCTGCCTGTCGCCGCGGCCGGCTACGCCCTCGTCGAGGAACCCGCCCGCCGTTTCGCTCGCCGCCGCGATCGCGCTCGATCGGCCGGTCAGTCCTCGAGTTGACGGCGCATGTCGAGCAGGTGGTGGCGTAGTTCGTGCAGTGTGTGCACGGCGACCCAGCGCACCGAACGTTCCTGCGGTTCGGGGAAGAGGTAGATGATCGTGCGATCCCAGTCCACGGGCGCCAACCGGTCGAGCACGTTGGCGAATAGCAGGGCCGCGTCGCCGAGTTGACGGGCCACGTCCGCCGGTTGCTGCTCGGCGTACCCCTCGTATTCGACGCGCTCGTCTCGGCCCATGTTCTGTGCCGTCGGCGTGTCCTCTCGGCGGGTGAGCAGCACCCGCTCACGTTGTGCGAGCAGGACATCCCGCATGTGGCAGGCGTATTCCAGCGGTGACCACACCTCCGGCCGCGATCGTCGTCGCAGTTCCTCGTGGTCGCCGCGCAGCAGGGTCGCGTACTCCGCGGCATGGCCGCGAGCCAATTCCGGTACCGCGCGGGCCATGGCGAGGTCGTACACGAAGCCGCATTCCACACAGTCGGTCACGCCCCCGAACCTAGCAACTGCGTCGCCGGACCACTCGAAACGCACAACGACGCCGGAATAGTCGGCAGGCAAACCGGAACGTCGATGGTGCTGGGGTAGCCAGTGGTGGTCCCTCGATTCCGCTCGGCAGCAGCCGGGCGCAGCGAACTCACGGCCCTGCCAACGGCGCTCGACAGATCGAGGTAGCGCACGTCGAATCAGCCGCAGCGTCGGATTCGTTCGTGCGTGTGCGGCGCGGCAGCGGCCGGGAAGTCTCCCGGCTATCGGCTTGTCCGTGTGTCAGTCGGTCTTACGCGGTGCGAGCGCGGCGACTCCCACCGCGATCACGGCGATCAGCGCGGGCACCTGCACCCACAGCGAGCCGCCCATGTATCCGCCAGGGGCACGCCACGGTCCGGTGGACAGCGCCGCTGCGGCGACAGCGGTCCCCAGACCAGCCAGGGCCGCAAGGCTTTTCGACACCGCACGGGGGGCGAATCTGGCCCCTGCGATACCCGCGATCGTCAAAACGGTTCCGACCGGTCCTGCGATCACGGTGATGGCTGCGCTCAGCCCGATCTCCCCGAGCAGGCGATTGCTCCGGTTGACAGGAGTGGATCGATCTTCGGTGCCGGGGGTCTGGCCCGTGGCGAAGCTGGAGTGTGCGGCGTCCGAAGCGGTGTGGTTGTCGCTGGAGTCGGTGGGGTCGACGTTTTCGCCGGTGTGGTTGTCGCGCAAGTCGGTGAGGTTGACGTCCCCTGTGGTGTGGTTGTCGCTCGAGCCTGTGGGATCGGCGTCCCCTGTGGTGTGGTTGTCGCTCGAGCCTGTGGGATCGACATCCGAGGCGGCGTGGTCGGCGCGCGAGTCCGTGCGGTCGATATCCGAGGAGTCGCGTGCCACGTCCGAGTCCGCGGGGACGGCCGTATCAGGTGATGTCCCAATGCCGATCGGCTTCCGATGCTTGCGTGGTCGAAGCGGGATCGCGAGTGCGACAAGGGGGATCAGGAGCAGCAGCCCACCGAAGATGCCGAGGCGGTACCAGCGATCTGCGGGGAACTCGATGGTGAATGGGCCCTTGGCGGCTGCGGGAACAAGCCAGGCCTGCTGCCAGCCGTCGACGATGACAGGGTCGAGGATGGTGCCGTCCGCTGTC
This sequence comes from Nocardia sp. NBC_00403, assembly GCF_036046055.1. Lineage (NCBI taxonomy): Bacteria > Bacillati > Actinomycetota > Actinomycetes > Mycobacteriales > Nocardiaceae > Nocardia > Nocardia sp. NBC_00403. Next base: position 781,040 of record NZ_CP107939.1, on the reverse strand, counting down.
TGCGCCCGCCAGCCGACGTTGTTGCTGAGCGGCAGCACCAGCAGTCGGGTGCCGGGCATCGAATCTTCTCGACGCTGCGTGTCGGCCTCGGACGCGGGTAACTGCTGGGCGTCCGGCGCTAGCGGGGCATTCGAGCCGGTCTGTGCCGGGTTCTCGGCGTCGGTCCTCGCCTCGGTGGTGAGATCGGTCCGGTCCAGGCGTAGTCGGTCGACGAAGAAGAGATCGGTGGGTGCGACGGTGACGTCGGCTCGGCCGGGTGCGACGGCGATGTCGGAACTCTCGGAATCAGGCTGGGGTAGTTCGGAATTCGGGCAGACCCGGGCGGCGATCGGTGCGCCGGAGCGTAGCTCGTCGACGGTTGCGGTGAGAGTGGTGTGGACGAAGCGTCCGCCGAGGGCGATCGTGGGTCCGTCCGTGCACGCAATGGTGATGTGCCGATCGAGCGCGGCCGGTACGGGGTAGTCCGGCCCCAGCACGGTGACCTCTGCGAGCCCGGGCGGCTGGGTGACGACGAAGCCGAGCGCGGTGCGGTCGAGCACGTCTTGCCATGTCTGCACACTGAGTTCGATGCGGTCGGTGACGCTGGGGTGCAGCGAGATTCGGACGGGTGCGCCCGGCTCTCGCGGCTCGATTTCACGCACCTGCGGCCCGTCACCCAGATTGACCACCACCGCGGTGGGTGCGGCGGGCAGTCCGCCCGCGGAGGAGGTCAGTTCCAGCCCGGTCACGAGGGCAGGCTCCGGCAGCTCGATCGTCAGTGTCGGCTTGCCGCCGGTGAGGTTACGGACCGAACCCTCCGGTGCGGTCCAGCTGGTGCGCGGATCACCGTCGGTGGCCGCGAACGCGGAGCCGCGCAGATCACCGACATCGGCTCGGCCGCGGGCCACCGGTCGGGTGTGGTCGGTGAGCAGTGCCGCCAAAGCTGGCCCCTGCCTGGTGCGGACGGTCAGCTGCGGGGTGACCGTCACGGGTGCGGGAACCGAGATCGTGCGTTCGAAAGTGCCGGGTTCCTCCGGGGCGAGGGCGAGCCCCTTGCTGCACCGCACTCGATCCGGCGCATCGAAACAGGCACTGCGGCCGGGGAATTCCTGCCCGAGATCCCATGCCTGCACCTGGGCGCCGGACGGCGGCGGTGGCAGCACGGTCCGATGCCGGATATCGACGCGCACCGGTTTGTCACGGACGGTGTAGTCCTCCAGCGTGATTTCACTGATGCCGAACTGTCCACCCCGCGTGCCGGTTTCGGTTCGGATGGCGGTGATGGACAGCCAGTTCGTCCGTCCGGCGGGCAGCGAGATGGACACCGGCGCACCGGGTTCGGATATCCGGGCCGAGACGCTGCCGTTCGCAGTGCGCACCTCCACCCATTTCACGGGGTCCCCGATCGCGGCGGCACTGGTGGACAGGTGCAGCAGTCCGGAGCTGATCGGCTGGTCGAGGTCGAGTCGAAGCCATTGTCCGAGTGCGCGTTCGATGCCGTTGCTGATCCACGCGGTCGACGGGTCGTCGTCGACCACCGCCGCGGTGGAGCTGCCCGGCGCCGCGCCGCCGAGCTGGGTGGCATCGCCCGCCGAGCTGGACGCGGTGATCGTCGCGCCCGACCATTCCCCGCGCACCAAATCCGCACCGGGCACCGGGTAGTCCGGCACCAGATTGTGGGTGCGGCGGGCGTCCTCGGTGGCGCGCAGCGCGGAATTATGGTTGTCGACCCTGCCGAAATCGGCTTCCCGGTCCATCGGGGTATCCGTCACGGTCAACGGACCGATCGGCAGCCCGGCTTTGCTCGCGTCGGACGCGAGAAGTACCGGTGTATCGGCCTTTCCGCGGTCGCGCCGCAGCCGTTCCAGCACTTCGGGCCCGCCTTGGATCACCGGCACCGTCGCCAGCGGCACCGTGTAGGCGCCGGGAAAAGATTTCGGGGCACCCGGCCCGCTGCGGACGTCGGCGGGAGTTCCCGGCGGCGGCACGTCGACCCGGTAGATCTCGATGGCCGGGTACACGGGGCGCAGGTCGCCATCCGCGACCAGGTCCTCGGCGATGACGGCCGTCTCGATGGGCGCGCCGAATTCGGTCACCTTTGTCAGCCCCGGCGAGCCGTCGAGCGCCTGGTGCGCCAGCATCGGCCGGGTCGAGCGGGAGGTTTCCGGGTCGAGATCGTTGCGCAGCACCAGGATTCCGATGCCCTGATCGGCGAGTGTCGTGGCGAGTCCGGTCGATGGCCTGCCGTCGGCGATCAGCCGCTGCACCGAATCCATCGCGCGGATGGTGCCGGGCGGGTTCAGCGGCACGGCGTCCCGTACCGCCCACGGCGTGCTCGCGAGCGCCTGCAGCGGTTCGTCACGGGTCAGTCCCCATACCTGACTGCCGAACGGTGCGCCGGGCACGATCAGCGCGCGGGTATCGGAGGCGTTGTGTGCCAGCCAGTCCGCGGTGTGCTGCCAATACTCGGGGATGTGCTCGTAGGAACCACGTGGCGCCAACTTCCCTGTCCACGCCAGCGAGGTGGACAGCACCAGCGCAGTGAGAATCAGCGCGGCCACCGCCACCGACCGATCCCGCTCCGGATGCGCGAACGCACTGCGCCATACCGGCATCGGCACCGCAGCGGGCAGCGGCACCCTGGCAAGCAGATGCGCGAGGCCGAGCACGAGCGGAAGCCGGATCAACGGCTCCAGCTTGTGCACATTGCGCAGTGGTGCACCGCCGGAATCCAGGAAGGTCCGCACCGACTCCGCGAACGGTCCGCTCAACTCGCCCGCGTAACCGGCGCAAATCCCGACAAGGCCGACGATCAGAATGAGTGCGAGCCGGCCCCGATACGGCATCGATCGCATGGCAAGCCCTGCCATCCCCGCCGCCGCGAGCAGCCCGGTCGCGAGTACGGCCGCGGGCTGGGTGACCAGCACCGCGCCCGCGATGCGTTCCGGCGACACGAACGGCGTCCAGCTGTCGGTGCCGCGCAGCACCTCACCGAGCGACGCCCACTGGGTGGTCACCCCCGAGGATTCGATGTAATCCAAAAATGGCGGGCTCACCTTGCCGAGCAGCAGCAGTGGCACCGCCCACCAGAACGTGGCGAGCATGAGCAGTGGAATCCACGCCCGGGTGAACCGCCACCAGTCTCGATTCGCCTGACGGGACGCCGAACGAGCACGCTCGATGCCAGTTCCGCCCGGGTGTTGCGCTTGCCTGGGTAGCGGTGAGCCGCTCGCCGCTGATGCGCTGCCGGGCCGGGTTCGGTCCGAGCCGTGCGCCGGAGCTGAGGTAGCCGCTGCTGATGTGCAGCCCGGCGTGCTCCGCCGAGCGGTGCGTGCCGGGTTGAACAGTGGCGAGGCGGCCGCCCACCACAACAGTGCGGGCAGGAAGGCGGCGACGGTCGCCACCGCGTTGACCGAACCCATCAGTGCCAGCGCGAGCGCGCTGCCTGCGGGGGAGGTCGCGCCGCGGCGGCGGTATGCGGTGCCCAGCGCGGCGGGACCGAGCAGGACCCACGGTGCGAGCATCATCGGCAGCGTCTCCGAGGAGATCGAGCCGAGGGTGGTCAGTACGCGCGGCGACAGTGCGAAGGCGACAGCCGCGATAATGCGGGACCCGCGGCTGCCGATGCCGAGTGTCTCGCAGAGCCGGATGATGCCCCAGAACCCGGCGAGCAGCAGCAGTGCCCACCAGATCCGTTGTGTCACCCAGGCGGGCAAACCGAGTACATGCCCTGCGGAGAAAAACGCGCCGTGCGGAAAGAAGTACCCGTACGCCTGGTTCTGCACCTGGCCCATCGGGGCCTGACTGCTCCACAGGTGGGCGGCGCGTTCGAGGAAACCCAGCGGATTCTGCGCCAGGTCGTACTTGGTGTCGGCGACCGTGCGGCCGGGCGCCTGCAGAAACGTCAGCAGGAACGCCGCGACCACGGTCCCGACGAACCATCGTCTACCGAGCGGGGCGGCGCCGATCTCGCGACCCGAGCCGTGCGGCCCGCCGTCTCGGCTGGGCGCCGCTGCGGAGGAGCCGAGCGAGTCGGCGGATGAAGCGGAGGTCAGCGGCTGCCGTACTCGACGCTGTTGAGCAGCGAGGAGTCGGAATCACCGGTGTGGTCGATGTCCGGACGCGTGTTCTGCTGCACAGCCACGGTGATGATCAACACCGCGATCGCGCCCAGCACGGCGCCGGCGACCGCACTCGCAACACCAGGGACAGCAAACTTCATCGCGGCACTCCAATACATCGATGCAGGCACATTCCGGGTCAACCTAGCAGTAACACTGCGCTTCGCGTGCGTTCAGCCCGTCGATAACCGACATCAACGGGCGCAGCCGCTGACATCCACCGATTGCGACCGCTCGACAAACGATCCATCCGGCGCGGTTACGGCCCGGAGCCGACGGACAAGCTTGTCGATCCGCACGGCGCTGTATTCCGTCATGGATGTCGCGGTGGTGGCTGTGACTCCGGGTCGAATGGGCACGTTCTCGGGCCGCCGTCGGCGGACCGCTTGTTGGAACCGGATCAGCCTTCCGGGATCGCGCAGTGCAGGCTGCCGAGCAGGGTGCGGAGTTTGGCTGTGGTCTCGTCGAGTTCGGCGTGTGGATCGGAGGCGGCGACGATGCCGCCGCCCGCGAAGGCGCGCACCGAGCGGCCGTCGGCCGAGAGTTCCGCACAGCGGATGGCGACAACCCACTCGCCATCGCCGTACTCGTCGCACCAGCCCACCGCGCCGCCGTAGAAGCCGCGGTCCTCTTCCATGTGAGTGATCGTGTCGAGTGCCAAGTCGGTCGGCGTCCCGCAGACCGCCGGTGTGGGATGCAGCAGCAGCGCCAGATCCAGGGCGGTGGTCGCGGGGTCGCGCAGTCGGCCGGTGATCGGTGTGGCGAGGTGCCAGACCTCATGGGTGTTGATCAGCTCCGGACCGTCGGGGATGCTCAGCTGCGCGCACACCGGGGTGAGTTTCTCCCGGATCCAGTCGACGACGAAGGCATGCTCGTCACGATTCTTGTCGCTGGCCAACAATTCGCGTGCCTGCGCCGCGTCCGCCTCGGGATCGGCGAGCCGTGGCAGCGTGCCTGCGAGCGGCCGCAGCGTGACGGTGGTGCCATGGCGCGCGACCAGAACTTCCGGCGTAGCGCCGACCAGCGTGACACCTGCTCGTCCCGCGGGTGTCAGGTCGACCGCGAACACATTGGCGTGCGGATGCCTGGTGAGCAGATGTCCGGCCACCAACTCCGGATCGAGTACATCCTGTGCCTGCGCCAGTACCGATCTGGCGGCAACGACCTTGCGCAGCCGCTGCCCAGGATCCTGCAACTGCTCGACCAGCTTCGTCACCCGCGCGACATGCTCTGCCGGACTGGGTATCTCGGTGACCACCGCCACCGCGGGTAGCTCGGGCAGGGCGGCGGGCCGCCATGGTCCCGCAGTGTGCTGTGCCCGTTCCGGGACGCTCAGCGCGGCGGGCTGCCGCGGATCGAACGGCAGCGCGCCGACCACCAGCTTCGCGGTGCCGTCGCGCAGTGCCGCCACCGCTCGCGTCGGTTCGTCGAACGCGATCCGCCTACCGGACGCGCGAACAACACCACCTGGCTGAGCGAGCAGAAAACCGTCCATGATCCCTCGACCCTAATCGCACTGCCGGACGGAGTCCGTCGCCAGTCGCGCCGGGCCGAGCGAAGGCGAGGCAGCCGCTATTGCGCCGGGCCGAGCGAAGGCGAGGCAGCCGCCTAACACCGCCACCCCGCACGCACCGCCCATCAGCGACCCATATCTCACCGCTGCGGTCGCGCCGCCGAGTCGGTGGCGCATGGCCGCTGCAACATGCCGCGGAGTCTCTCCACGAGCTGCCACTCGTCGGGCTAGCGCCGGGGCTCCTTGCCCGGCGGCACCATCAGGACGGGCCGGTGGCAGTGCTTGAGGACGGCGTCGGCGACGCTGCTGTGCAGCAGGGCGCGGATGCCGGTGGCGCCACGAGTGCCTGCGACGATGATGTCGACGTCGAGGTCGTCGGCGCATTCGACAATGGCGTTCCAGATCGTCGTGGTGCATTCGGTGGTGCGCGCCTCGGCATTCAGGCCGGCGAGCTTGGCCAGCCGGACGCCCTCGGTGTTCACGCTGCGGGCGTCGACGTAGGCGATGTCCTCGACCTCTTCGTCGGGCACCCATTCCGGCTGCATCACTCCGGACAGGCCGGACAGGCGCGCGGCTTGGCGCACCATCGGTTCCCATGCGGTCAGCACCACGGCCCGGTTCGCGGAAAGGAACCGTCCGGCGTATTCGATGGCCCGCTTGGCATTCTCGGAGCCGTCATAAGCAATGAGCATCAGATCGCAGGGCACGATGACCTCCTGGTCGGAGTCACATGGCTACGCAATCAGGCTACTCCGGGAGGTCACTGTGGCGGCCGCGCCGCGCGCGGGCAATCGGCCGCACGAAATGGGTGAATGGTCGATGTAGGCAGGCGGCCGGCGCCCCGATTGCCGGAATACTGTTCGGGGCCAAGCGAATCCCCGCACCGGACCGGCCAGCCGCGCGATCGGTCGCCCAACACCGCAGCTGGTCACCGTAAACCCAACTGGGCAGGGTAGGGCGCTCGTCCGCTGCGGCGGGTCGCACCCCGACGCGTCGGGGTCTGCGATTACCGTTGACACTCATGCGGAAGACGCCTCTCGTTCTGCTCGCTATCCTCGCCGCCGTCGCGACCTCGTGCTCGAGCGGTGACACCATTACCGCCACGACAACCTCGCGGGCGCAGCCGACCGACGCGCTGCCGGGATCCGCATCGGGGGTACCCGGCACTGCATCGGCAAAACCGGATTGCGCGGCCGACTATCTCGCGCGATTCACGCCACGTCAGAAGCTGGCGCAGCTGTTGACCGTCGGGGTCACCGGCGCCGCCGATGCCACGAATGTGGTGGGCACCGAACAGGTGGGCGGTATCTTCGTCGGCGGCTGGACGGAGCAGGCACTGCTGGCCGACGGTCAGATCGGCCAGGTCACGGCCGCGGCCAAGGTTCCGCTGATGGTGACCATCGATGAGGAGGGCGGCCGCGTCTCTCGAGTCAAGGACTTGATCGGCGTCGCGCCCTCGGCACGGGTGACCGCGCAGACCATGACGCCCGAACAGTTCTACGACGCCACGCTGACCAGGGGCAAGGCGCTGAAGGACCTCGGCGTGACGGTGGATTTCGCGCCCGACGTGGACGTGAGCAGCCAGCCCGACGATTCCGTCATCGGTGACCGTTCGTTCTCCGATGATCCGGCCGTGGTGACCCGCTACGCGGACGCCTACATCCGCGCCATGCGCGAGGTCGGCGTCGGCACGGTGATGAAGCACTTCCCGGGCCACGGCTCCGGCTCCGGTGACTCCCACACGGGCGCGGTTCGCACCCCGCCGCTGGACCAACTGCAGACCGTCGACCTCGCTCCGTTCCGCACCCTGATCAACTCCGGCGCTGCGGTCATGGTCGGTCATCTCGACGTGCCCGGCCTCACCACCCCCGGCATCCCCGCCAGTATCAGTCCCGAGGCCATGTCGCTGCTGCGGGACGGCACCGGATACGGCGCCGCGCCTTTCCGTGGCGTCATCTTCACCGACGATCTCGGCGGCATGGCCGCGATCACCAGCCGGATGAGTATCGAGGAGGCGGTCGAGGCGGCGCTGGTCGCGGGCGCCGACAACGCCCTGTGGATAACCACCGACGCGGTACCGCAGGTGCTCGATCGTCTCGAAGAGGCGGTGTCGAGCGGTCGCCTGCCTGCCGCCCGCGTCGATGCCTCTGTGCTGCGTATCGCGCGCTACAAGGGCGCGCTGACCTGCTGAGCTGACGCTCGAGCCGTGTTGTCCGAGGCCGCCGTCCCGCAGTGATCGGGGACGGCGGTTGTCGTGTGTGCGGAGCGCGGGCTCGATCCGTGATCGCCCGGCGTTCCCAGAGATGTACAGAGTCAGGTGACGGGACGCGTCGAGTCCGGCATGATCACCGGGCCGATCAACTCCGGGTCGGCGGATCGTCCCTGGCGTTGTGACATCTCATCACCGCGATATCGGGCGACTGGTGAGCAAATCCAACCCACGGAACTTACCTTGGAGTAATATAGGAACTTCACCATGCGGTAGGAGAGTGGATGGCTGGCGGGACGAAGCGACTTCCTCGGGCGGTTCGTGAGCAGCAGATGCTCGACGCCGCGGTCGAGGTGTTCTCGCGCAAAGGCTTCCACGACACCTCGATGGATGCGATCGCCGCCGAGGCCAAGATCTCCAAGCCGATGCTGTATCTCTACTACGGCTCCAAGGACGAGTTGTTCCGCGCCTGCATCCAGCGCGAGGGGCTGCGATTCATCGAGTCGGTGGCACCGGCGGGCAACCCGCAGTTGTCCCCGCACGAGCAGGTCCGTACCGCGCTGGAGGGTTTCCTCGGTTTCGTCGACAGCAACCGTCGCTCCTGGCAGGTCCTCTACCGCCAGGCGATCGGGCAGCAAGCCTTCGCCTCGGAGATCGAGAACGCCCGCGAGCGCGTCATCGAGCTCACCGCCAAACTGCTCGAGTCCAGCGCGAAGCATGCCGAGCCTGGCACCAACTTCGACGTGGTGGCCGTAGCGGTCATCGGCGCGGGCGAAGCGATCGCCGACCGCGTGGCCGCCGGGGGGATCGAAGTCGGCGAAGCCGTCGACCTCCTCGACGACCTCGCCTGGCGCGGCCTCGCGGGTCGCAAGAAAGCCGAGTAGCTCGGCTCTGGCGAGATGATTGCCGCTCGGCTTGCCACGTCGTCGACGGGCTGACAGAGTGCGGGAGTTCATCGAGTAAGGACCGGCTGATTCGGTGGCAGCCGGGGAGGGACGGGGCGGAATTGTTCGGGATGTTGCGGCCGTGTTCGCATGGCGCGGAGAAGTACGGCATCGACGCGACGGAGTGGCGCACCCATATGTGTGGGCTGTGTCTGGGATTGCGCGACGGGCACGGGCAGTTGGCGCGGACGGCGACCAATACCGATGCGATCGTGCTGAGCGTGCTGACCGAGGCTCAGCTCTCCGGGCCGATGGCGCGGACCGCCGCGGGGCCGTGCGCGTTGCGCGGCATGCAGCGGGCCACGGTTGCCGCTGCCGACTCGCCGGGTGTGCTGCTGGCATCGACGGCATCACTGTTGTTGGGCGCGGCCAAGATTCGCGATCATGTCCAGGACGGTGACAGTTCGGCGCTGACCAGACGGCCGATGGCCAAGGTTTCCGGCCGGTGGGCCGAGCGGGCACGTTCGCAGGCGAGCCTGATCGGGCTGAACGTGGAACCTCTTGTCGCCGCGATAGATTCGCAGGTCGAACTCGAACGTCGCGTGGGTGGTGCACAGTCGACGCGCGCACGGCCGACCCTGGATCAGCTGACCGCACCGACCCAGATCTGTGCCTCGGAATTGTTCGGGCACACCGCGGTGCTGGCCGACCGTCCGGAGAACATCGCCGCATTGCGCGAGGCGGGTAGACATTTCGGCCGTATCGCGCATCTCGCCGACGCTGTCGAGGATTTCGACGCGGACAGCACGCGCGGTCGGTTCAACCCGCTCGCGGCCACCGGAACGACCATGCCGGAGGCTTATGACCTACTGCGGCAATCGGACTCTCAGGTCCGCGCGGCCGTCTCCGCGGCCGGGCTGGATCAGGTGCCAACCGTCCGCTGGATGCTGCTGGACCCGCTGCACGCCCTGGTACGCAAGGTGGGCCGCGGCGTCGGCGCAACTGCTAACGCCTGCAACACATCCCGCGACAAGGTGACCTTGCAGTACCCCGGTCCGCCCAACACCGGGCACCGCCCGCCGACGCGCCGCCCCGGCCTGGGCGAAGCTCTCGCCTTGGTCCTAGGTGTCTACTGCACCGGCCACGCCTGCTGCGCCGACCACACCAGCCCGTGCTCCGGCCGGCGCAAAGACGCCTGGATCAAGAATTGCGACTGCGGTAACTGCTGCGATTGTGGTGACTGCTGTGGTAATTGCTGTGACTGCGGCAATTGCTGTGACTGCGGCTGCGACTGCTGAGACATTGTCGTCGACAGCGTGCCGGAAAAGCCGGAGCCGCACCTGCATTCGAGGTGCGGCTCCGGCTCCAGCTTTGTTCAGCGCAGCGTGGCAGTCAGGTGCGGGTAACCCTTCTTCGGGTTGCGCAACGCCAGATCCCAGCCACCGTCGACCTGATCCGCGTACACGTTCACCGTGGACGGCAGCAGAATCGGCTTGCCGAACTTGACCGCGTAGGTCGTCTGCTCCGGGATGCGGCCCTCGATATTGCCGAGGATGTTCGCCGCCGACCACATGCCGTGCGCGATCGCCTTCGGGAAGCCGAAAGCCTTGGCGCCCAACGCGGAAGTGTGGATCGGATTGTGATCACCGGACGCGGACGCGTACCGGGTGATCGTCTTCTGATCCACCCGCATCGTGCGCAGCGGCGGCGGCGGAACCTCGTCCGGCTTCGGCTCCGGCTTCGGTCCACCCGACAGTGAGGTGCGCTGCTGGTGCAGGAAGGTGGTGACCTGACGCCACACCAGCTCCCTGCCGACGTTGACCTCGGTTACCGCATCGACGAGCAGACCCTTCGGGTGCTCGCGCAGGTTCTCGATGTGCGTCGTGAAGTCCAGCGGCTCGCTCACCGAGATCTCGCGGGTGCGCTCGATCAGGTTCTGTGCGTGCACCGCACCCACCGCGACGAACGGAAAGTCGCGCGCCACCACCAGTTGCATGGCAAGCGGGAAGCTCAGGATGAACGGGTAGGTCAGCGGCAGCGAGTCGTTGAACCGCAGTCCGGTCGCCCGGCAGTACGCGGCAAGGTGGTCCGGGTCCACCTTGAAACCCTCGAGCCGGACGGTCCGATCCGGCAGGGTGGACTTGCGTGCCGAGACCAGCGGCACCGGGACCGCGCCGAGTGCGGCCTTGACGAACAGGCTGCTGTTCTTCGGAGGTTCGGTAAGTGTGATCAACTGCGTCTTCTCCCGACCTGTTCCCGCCCGTGCCATCATGCTCCGATCAGGCTCTGCCCGCAGACCCGAACCACGTTGCCGCTCACCGCGTTCGACGCCGGGCTCGCAAAGTAGGCGATGGTCTCGGCCACGTCGACGGTCTCGCCGCCCTGCAGCAGCGAGCTCATCAGGCGGCCCGCCTCACGGGTCGCAAGCGGGATGGCGGCGGTCATCGCGGTCTCGATGAAGCCGGGCGCGACCGCATTGATGGTGATGCCCTTCTCGGCCAGCTTCGGCGCCTCGGCGTTGACCATGCCGATGACACCGGCCTTGGAGGCGCCGTAGTTGGTCTGACCGCGGTTGCCCGCGATGCCCGCGATGGAGGACACGTCGATCACGCGGCCACCTTCCTTGAGCGCGCCACGGGCGACCAGGCCCTCGGTAATGCGGTGCGGCGCAGCGAGGTTCACGTTGATGACCGATTTCCAGCGGCCCTCGTCCATATTGGCGAGCAGCTTGTCACGGGTGATGCCCGCGTTGTGCACGACGATGTCGATGCCGCCGAAACGTTCGGTGGCGAATTCGGCCAGCTTTTCCGCGGCGTCGGGCGCGGTGACGTCCAGTGCGAGCGCGGTGCCGCCGACCTTGTTGGCGGTGGCCGAGAGCGCCTCGCCCGCGGCTGGGATGTCGGCGACGATCACGGTGGCGCCGTCACGGGCGAACACCTCGGCGATGGTCGCGCCGATGCCGCGGGCCGCGCCGGTGACCACGGCGACCTTGCCCTCGAGCGGGCGATCCCAGCTGGCGGGCGCGGCCGCGTCGTCCTTGCCGACCCGGATGACCTGGCCGTCGACGAACGCCGACTTGGCCGAAAGCAGAAAGCGCAGGGTGGATTCCAGTCCGGTCGCGGTCGGGGCCGCCTCCGGGTGCAGGTACACCAGCTGGGCGGTGGCGCCGCGCAGCAGTTCCTTGGCGACGCTGCGGGTGAAGCCCTCCAGCGCGCGCTGGGCGATCTGCTCGTCCACGCTCGCGGTGAGCTCGGGGGTGGTGCCGATCACCACGATGCGGCCCGACGCGGCGACACTGCGCATGGCGGGCTGGAAGAACTCGTAGAGCTGCGAAAGGTCCTCGATCGAGCCGATGCCGGTGGCGTCGAAGACCAGCGCACCGTACTTCGCGCCCTGGCTCGGTGCGTCGGCGAAGGTGTAGTCCGACAGCAGGGTGCGCACCGGCTCTGCGACGCGGCCCTTGCCGCCGAGCAGCACCGGGCCGGGCAGCGGCGGCTCGCCCTTGGTGTAGCGGCGCAGGGTCTGCGGCTGCGGCAGGCCCAGCTTGCTCGCCAGGAACTGTCCGGGGGCAGAGTGTACGAACGATCCGTAGAGGTTGGGAGCACCCTTGCTCTTGTTCGCTGCCACTGTTTCTCCCTTTTCTGTGTCGTGTGTGTGCTCGACTCGCCGGTGGCTGCCGGCCGACCGGTGTTGCTCGTTCACTGCACGTCCCCAGGCGAAATTACGCACTTGCGCGGGGTACGGTGTCGACAACAAACTTACTCCAGAGTAAGTTTAAAGTAAACCAACGCGACGGTGCGCCGATCCGCACGGAAATTTCCGTGCGAGCACCGGGGCGCCGGCCAACCCCGACGAGACCTGGAGACTCGAGTGACAACCAAAGCCCGTTCGGCGAAGAGCACGGCCAAGAAGGCCCCCCGCCCGGTTGCGATCGTGGGCGGCAACCGGATTCCGTTCGCCCGCTCCGACAAGGCCTACGCCCACGCCTCCAACCAGGACATGTTCACTGCCGCGCTCGACGGCCTTGTCAGCCGGTTCAACCTGCAGGGCGAGCGCCTCGGCATGGTCGTCGGCGGCGCGGTGCTCAAGCGCGTCGGCGAGCACGGCATGGTCCGCGAGAGCGTGCTCGGCAGCAAGCTCAGCCCCTACACCCCGGCCCACGACCTGCAGCTCGCCTGCGGCACCGGCCTGCAGGCGATCGTCACCGTCGGTGATGCGATCGCGGCCGGTCGCATCGACGCGGGTGTCGGCGGTGGCACCGACACCACCTCCGACGCTCCGATCGGCGTCAGCGAAGGCATGCGCGAGTGGATGCTCGACGCCAACCGCGCCAAGAGCAACAAGGACCGGCTCAAGCTGGTCGGCCAGCTGCGTCCCGGCATGCTCGGCATCGAGATCCCGCGCAACGCCGAGCCGCGCACCGGGCTGTCGATGGGTGAGCACGCCGCCATCACCGCCAAGGAGTTCGGTGTCGCCCGCGAGGCGCAGGACGAGCTGGCCTACCTGTCGCACAAGAACATGGCGGCCGCCTACGACCGTGGCTTCTTCGACGACCTGATCACCCCGTTCCTCGGCCTGACCCGCGACGACAACCTGCGCCCCGGCTCGACCGTCGAGAAGCTGGCCACCCTGAAGCCGGTCTTCGGTGTGAAGGCGGGCGCGGCCACCATGACCGCGGGCAACTCCACCCCGCTGACCGACGGCGCCTCCGCGGTGCTGCTGTCCAGCGATGAATGGGCCGCCGAGCGCAACCTGCCGGTGCTCGCGCACCTGGTGGACAGCGAGGTCGCCGCCGTCGATTACATCCACGGCCCCGACGGCCTGCTGATGGCCCCGACCTACGCGGTGCCCCGCATGCTGGCCCGCAACGGCCTGACTCTGCAGGACTTCGACTACTACGAAATCCACGAAGCCTTCGCCTCCGTGGTGCTCGCGACCCTGCAGGCCTGGGAGTCCGACGCCTACTGCAAGGAGCGCCTCGGCCTCGACGGCGCGCTCGGCTCGATCGACCGCAGCAAGCTCAATGTCAACGGCTCCTCGCTCGCCGCGGGCCACCCGTTCGCCGCCACCGGCGGCCGCATCGTCGCCTCCGCCGCGAAGATGCTGGCGGAGAAGGGATCCGGCCGCGCGCTGATCTCCATCTGCGCTGCGGGTGGTCAGGGTGTCGTAGCCATCCTGGAGCGCTAACCCGCCTCTCCGCGTCTTCAGGCCGGACTCGGGTGCCGCAAGGGTGGCGTCGGCGGCCGGCGGAGAGGTGATGGGTGAGTTCGCCGGTACCCGGTGAGTTACCCATGTGCTGACGAAATCAGTTGTCCTGTAGGGACGGCTGAAAGTGAGCACACGACGAGAGGGGTATTCGGTCGGTTTCCCGATCGGATACCCCTTTTGTCGTATCCATGCCGGACCGCCCGGCCGCGACGTCACTCGAGCGTGAGGTCATCTCCAAACCAACTGGGGTCCATCGTGTTTGGAGCTTTCTCTGGTATTGCCACCGGTGGCGGGACCATCGCGCTGTGTGTCTTGCGCCTTGATGTACGTCCTGAGCCTCGCCGGGGTCTTCGCCCGCGATAAAGACCGCCGCGAGGTCGCGCGGAAAGTGCTTGCCATGTTCTGGCGACACAAGGATCAAGAGAGCCGCTGATAGAGGCGGTGCTCGGGCAGAGTCGTGGGGCTCTGCACACCGCCGGACCTATCCGCGCAGCTCAGCGACCATCGCCCTTGCACATATAAGCGAAAATTGGTTGCACATATATGTGTAAGGTGCGTAAGATTTAGTCAGATTTAGATACGTCTGACAACAGAAGGGGGTCGAACCAGTGGACATATTGATGCGTGAGGACAAGGCTCTCGTGCCGATCGGCTCCAGTGAAATCCAGCAGGCGCGCGATGTAAAGGCCCTCGTAGAGCGACTGGTCGGCTCGGCCTCGACAAGCAAGACGGTGGACGTGGTCGTCGGCCCAAATGCTGATCAGCACGTGCGGATGCCGGCTGAACTGGCCAAGCTTGTCATGCAGGTTGTCGATCTGGTTAGTCGCGGCTGCACGATCACAGTCGGCAGCATCCCCAACGAGGTCACTACCACTACCGCTGCGCAGATGCTACGAGTGTCGCGACCAACGTTGATGAAGCTCATCAAGGACGGCAAGATCGCGTCGCACAAGGTCGGCTCACATGCCCGGCTCTACAGCAAAGACGTGCTTGCCTACCGGAGAAGTCAACTGGCTGCGCAGAGCAAGGCATTCGATGAGCTGCGAGCACTCGAGGATGAGCTCGGCGTCATTGATTGAGCGCCACCGGTTTTCGACCAGTCGCGGTGCCCACCCGCTTGTAGCATGTCCGCCATGGTCAGCGGGCGGGTAACCAGGGTCCTTGTCGATGCAAATATCCTCTATTCAAGGACCCTTCGTGACTGGTTATCGCTGCTGTACCTACGTGGCGGCCACGGCATGTTCGAGGTCCTCTGGACCGAAGACGTCATGGCTGAGGTCGTCTACCACAAGCGCAAGGACAACCCCTTCCTCTCCGATAAGCAGGTGGGCGGGATCCGTCGAAAGATCGAGGAAACCTTTGGTGACGGCGCCCTCATCAGGGGCTACCATGTCGACGAAACGCTTGTGTACCGTGACCCCGGAGACGCGCACATCCATGCCGCGGCTGTCCACGCTGGTGCCGATATCGTCCTGACAGCAAATGACAAAGACTTCAACAACCTTGACGAGCTTCCATACGAGATCTACACAGCTGACGATTTTTTCGAGCTTGTCGACGACTCCAGGCCGGAACTGGTACAGATCGCCATGCGGGAACAGCTCGTCTACTGGGTTAGGAGAGACGGCAAGTCCCTCCCCGAGGCGCTGAAATCTGCGGGCGCACCCGAATTCGGCGAACGCATCCGACGGTATCTACAGAATGTCGACGTTGCCCGCCTTCTGAAGGGCAAGTTGCCGTAGCCCGCGACGTCCAGCGGTCGACGCTCTGATTGGGCAGGCGCGCCGCGATGTCGAAACGAGATCTATGACTGCGAAGGTGCGGCCGGGCCACTCGGCCGTCACCTCCGCAGGGACCTGCTGCTGGAATCCCTTCCACCATCCGGTCGTAGTCGAAAGCGTTGTCCCGTAGACGAATCCGATCAATGTGTCCGCAGCGGCGGCTATCGCGATTCCGAAGTCCGGCGACTCGATCATGCCAGTCAGCATCTTCCGGTGGCGCTGCGACTCGGTGTCCGGCCACACGAACGGCGGTTGCGAGAACGCGGCGTCGTAGAGCGCGCAGATTGCGTCGAAGTGTCGCCGTGCGTCGGAGGCGGTCCTGGCCCGTCCCCAATGAATGAGACCGCTTGATATTAGAGTCCTGTTGGCCCTGGTGAGGGCTGGAAGGGACGATGAGTGACATGGCTGGTCGGAAGCGGCATTCCGCAGAGGACATCGTGCGCAAGCTGCGCCGCGCCGATGAGTTGGCCGCGGAAGGCAAGACCGGCGAACAGATCGCGGCCGAGTTGGGAGTGTCGGCGGCGACGCTGTACAACTGGCGCCGCCAGTTCGGTGGCATGGACACCGACGCCGCCAAGGAGCTCAAGGAGTTGCGGGAGCAGAACACGCGGTTGAAGCGGCTGCTGGCCGATGCGGAGTTGGAGAAGGACGCGTTGCGGGAGATTGCGAAGGGAAAATTCTAGGCCCGGCTGCCAAGCGCCGCGCCGTGGACATGCTCAGAGAAGTTCAGAGCCTGTCGGAACGGTTCGCGTGCAAGGTTGTTGGGCTCGCCCGAGCCACCTACCGGCGTATCCCGGTCGCGGCGACCCCGGCCGATCCGGACGCCGATCTGCGGGCCTGGCTGCGCGCCTATGCCACGAAACATCCCGGCCATGGGTTTCGCCGTGCCTGGGCCGCGCTGCGCCACGACGACGGCCGGGAGGTGAACAAGAAGAAGGTGCACCGGTTGTGGAAAGACGAGGGGCTGCAGGTGCGGGCGCACTCACCACGCAAGCGGGCCGGCGCCTCCTCGGCGCCCAGGATCGACGCCGACGCACCAAAAGTGGTGTGGGCGTTGGATTTCCAGTTCGATTCGACCGTCGACGGCAAGGCGGTAAAGATCGCGTCGATGATCGACGAGCACACCCGCGAGTCGGTGCTGCACCTCGTGGAACGCTCGATCACCGCCGAGAAGCTCGTGACCGAGCTGGAGAAGGTGTTCACCGCCCGAGGCGGCCCACCGCTGGTGCTGCGCATGGACAACGGGCCGGAGATGATTTCGGCAGCGCTGCAACAGTTCTGCGCCGACCGGGTGGGTATCTCCTATATCCCGCCCGGGACGCCGTGGAACAACGGCTACATCGAGTCGTTCAACCGACGGCTGCGCGCCGAGTGCCTCAACCGCAACCACTGGACGAGCCTGCTCGAGGCCCGGGTGGTCATCGGCGACTTCAAGACCGAGCACAACCTGCGGCACCGTCACTCGGCGCTGGGCTATCTCACCCCGGCCGAGTACGCTGCCCGCTGCAGCCACACCCACCACCCCGTGGCCTGCGACATCAACTGAACCTGGATCGAATACCACCCGGCTCTACTACCGGGCGGACTCGATATCGGGGACTCGCCAGTCCCGAGTCGCACTGATACTTCGTCATCCATAGATCGGACCATAATGGCGATTTGTGGCATCGGCTGCTCCAAACTGCGGGCGCCTCGACCACTGCTGGCAATTCTGCGAGATCACCGCAAACGGCAGCTGGAAAAACGGTTCGGCGCAGGGCGATCTCGTGCACATCGGGGTTTCGAGGCCACGACCGGCAACGAGATCGCCAGCACGCCGATGTCGCGCGCCAGACCGGGTTCAAGCACTACCCGCGCGAGCGGGATCTGCTCCGGGTTCGAGTCGAACAGCGCGCTCCGTTGGTCTCTCCATGGGTACGGCGCCGCTCACTCTCGGCGAGCCGCCGCACCCGCGCTGGCAGGCCAGTCGCAGTACTCGCCAGTGCGATTCCAGATCAGGCCCGAAGGGCATGACTGAATGGTCGCGGTATTGCCCCTGCACTCTATGTATTTGCTTCGATCGTTCGGATACTCGAAGTACCCGTCCGGCTTGGGGCAGGTGTAATCGGCAACGCTGTCTGCATACCTTTCGGCCAGAGCTGGAGATGCTGCGGCAAGCAACAACCCCGAACCGGCCAGCAACGTCGCAGCGGGCAAAACGAGGACACGCACGAATCTCACGATCGTCTCCTTCAGTTGTTGTCGCAGACCTCGCATCATGACATAGGACCCGCCCGATCATGATCCGCTCGAGAGAGAGTTGTTGTTGCCTCGGGCAGGGAACGGCGAAGGGGCGGGCCGCGTGTGTGAACCGCTCCCCGGAAGTTGGACTGAGAAACTCAGTTCCGATCTCCGGGGAGCAGTTTTATGCATGCACGAAGTTCGTTGTCCGAGCAGCAGCGTGTCGCGGCGGTAGCGTTGTTCGAGACCGGTGCGGCCGGAGGTAGAAAAGATTCGGCAGAATCTCGCCGGTTTGAGCTGCGGACTGGCGATCTGGTGTGAGAAGTCAGCGGAATCGGCAAAATCCTGCCGGTTCAGTCGGCGCGCTGGCGCCTCTCCGTGTCCGCATGCCGGACTCGGGTGCCGCGACGGTGGCGACAGTGTGGGTTCGAATCCCTCTGGTGTCAGCGCACCAGCCTGACGCGGGCGGCGGCGAAGCGGACCAGGCCGGGGGCGAGTCGTCCGATGATATACTGCAACCGTGCTTCTGGCGTCACCGGAACGACTTGCCGGTCCTTCTGCACCGCTCGCACGATCTGCCGGGCCACTTTCTCCGGTCCGTAGCCGCGCCGTTGGTAGAGGCGGTCGTAGCGCTGCTGCCTGCGTGCCTCTTCTTCGGGCGAAACGCCCGACATCCTGGTGTTGCGCACGATATTGGTGTGCACGATGCCGGGGCAGATGGTGCTGACGCCGATGCTGTGCTTTGCCAGTTCGGCGCGTAGGCAGTCGGAGAACATGAAAACGGCTGCCTTGCTTGTGGAGTAGGCGGTGAATCCCTGCTGTGGCATATAACCGGCCATGCTGGAGAGGTTCACGATGTGTCCGCCGAGTCCGCGCTCGATCATGTGACCGGCGAAGGCGCGGCAGCCGTTGACGACTCCGTTGAGGTTCACATTCAGCACGCGCTGGAAATCTTCGGTGGAGGTGTCGAGGAAGCGTCCGGCCTGGCCGATGCCCGCATTGTTGATCAGCACGTCGGGCACGCCGTGCTCGGCGATCACGCGGTCGGCGTGCTTGCGCACTGCCGCTTCGTCGGAGACATCCAGTTCATAGGCGTGGGCGCGGCCGTCCGACCGGGAAATCAGCGCGACGGTCGCCTCGGCGGCGGTGATGTCGATATCCGACACCACGATCTCCGCGCCTTCCTCGGCGAAGGCGAGGGCGGTTTCCCGCCCGATCCCGCTGCCGCCACCGGTGATCACCACCAGCTGGTCCTCGAACGGCTTGCGCAGCACACCCATTCGCGCGCGCCGCAGGGCGCGCGACTGTGGCGCGCCTGCCATCGCGTCGATCAATTCGACGGCCGCTGAGGCGAGTAGTCGCGGGTGGGAGAACGGCAGCCAATGCCCGCCCTGCACCACGCGCAACCACACCGCGTCGACCCAGTGGTCCTCATCGGAGTAACTCGACTGCCGCACCGCGGGATCGCGGGTGCCGATAATGATCTGCACCGGAACCGAGGTGTGCTGCGCGCGGCCGCGCAGCGGATTGGTGGCCCAGGTCGATCGGTAGATGCGCAGGCCGTTCGCCATGTCCTGCTTGAACGTGGGGGCCAAGTGGATCTGGTCGGGGGCCGCTCCCTCGGCGCGGGAAAGCCAGGTCCGCCAACGCTCTTCGCTCATCCCCGCCGCGATCACGGCTTGCGGAAGTACCGGCAGTGAGAAAACGCCCGAATAGGCGAACGAGCCGAGTTGTGCCAGCGGGAGCGCGATATTGCGCGGCGTCGGCCTGGCCAGCCTGCTGCGTGCCCAACTCGCGGTGTGCGCGAGGCTGGGGCCGGAGACCGAAGTGAACGACGCGACAAGTCGCTGGGCGTCGGGCCGCGCGATCACCTCCCACATCGCGATGCTGCCCCAGTCGTGCGCGAGCACGTGGACGGGCTCGCCATTGCCGAGCGCCTCGATCACCGCGACGTAGTCCGCCGCGAAATTCGCCACCGAAATGGCGTTGGTGCCGGGTGGGTTGGACGACTCGCCGTGCCCGCGGTTGTCCACGCTCAGCACCCGGAATCGCTCGGTGAGTTCCGGTACGACGTTGTTCCACAGATGGTGGCTATCGGGCCAGCCGTGCAGCAGCAAGACCGTCGGGCCCGCCGGATTGCCCTGCTCGAAGACGGCAATGTCCACCTCGCCGTTGCGCACCACATGTTTCTCGACCATGAAGTCAACCCACCTTCCGGACCGCGGTAGCGGACGTCGCCCTCGAGTTCATTGTGTCTGAGACGGCACGTTTCGGATAGCCCCTCCGTGTCCGGCGGCAGTGTCTGCCTGCCCCGGGGCCGTGGTAGCGGAGACGGCGCCGGACTCCGGGCCGAATCGGCCGGGCTTGCGATCGCCGGTCTGTTTCGTACCCGATGCCAGGACGTGCTGATTACCGGCCGGGCTGGACCTCTTCGGTATGCAGACCATCGACCGGCTCGACAGCGACGTCGACCGGCTACTGCTCCGGCAGCTCGTTGTGCCCGCCGAAGGCCTGCCGCATAGCCGAAAGCATCTTGTCCGCGTACAGCGATTCGCCGCGCGAGGAGAATCGCGCGAACAGCGACGCCGCGAGGACGGGTGCGGGGACTCCGGTGTCGATCGCGGCGTCGAGGGTCCACCGGCCCTCGCCCGAATCCGAGACCCGGCCGTCGAACGAATCGAGGTTCGGATCGGCGTAGAGGGCGCCCGCGGTCAGGTCCAGCAACCATGAGGCGACTACCGAGCCGCGCCGCCACACCTCGGTGACCTCGGGGATGTCGATCGCGTACCGGTAGTACTCGGGATGCTCGAGCGGTGTCTCCTCGGCGGAGAACCGAGCGTCGTGGTTCGCGCCGATATTCGCCTTGTGCAGGATGTTCAGCCCCTCGGCATAGGCCTGCATGGCGCCGTACTCGATGCCGTTGTGCACCATCTTCACGAAGTGGCCCGCACCGGCCGGGCCGCAGTGCAGGTAGCCCTGCTCGGCCGCGGACGGTTCGCCGGTGCGGCCCGGTGTCCGCTCGGCGGCCTCGACACCGGGAGCGATGGATTTCAGGAGTGGATCGAGGTACTTCACCTGTTCGGCCTCGCCGCCGATCATCAGGCAGAAGCCGCGCTCGAGGCCGAAGACGCCCCCCGAGGTACCGATGTCCACGTAGTGAATTCCCTTGGGCCGCAACTGCTCGGCGCGTACGAGGTCCTCGTGGTAGCGGCTGTTGCCGCCGTCGATGATGATGTCGCCCGGTTCGAGCACCTCGGCCAGTTGATCGATGACCGCACCGGTGGCGCCTGCCGGGATCATCACCCAGACCACGCGCGGTGTCTCCAGCTTGCCGACGAAGTCCGCCAGTTCGGTGGCGCCCTGGAATTTCGCGGTGCCCAGCTCGGCAGTCAGTTCGTCGATGCGCTCAGGTTTGCGTTCGTAGCCGACGGCGGTGTGCCCGTCCTTGACGATGCGGCGCACGATATTGCCGCCCATCCGGCCTAGACCGATCATTCCCAGCTGCATACCCATCCATCTCCCTCGTGTATTCGAGCCCTGATAGTGAGAGTCCTGTCCTGGTCGATTGTCCCGCGCCGGTCGGCCACGGTCGCGTGCAGCGGGTGTAACGCTCTGGTTCGGGGTGGCGATATTCCAATCGGCTCCGCGTAGTTGCCAGACCCCCGACCCGGCAACTGCGTGGGGCCCTTCCATGTTCTCCGCGGGCCCTTTTGCGCAAGGTTTGCTGCAGATCTGTGCTCTGCGGACCATGCCGGTAGCGGCCACTATGGTTGGCGGAGACTCGCAACCGTGCGAGGTCCCTTTTCATCTCGAGCGGGGAGGACGGTTCGTGACGAGCGAATCGAGCGCCGGGCGTGACGGTCACGGCAGACACGAAAGCGGCGAAGTCGGACTGCGTCAGCTCCTCGAATCGACCCGTTCTCCGTTACCGGACGCGTCCACCGGCTGGGCTGACGACTCGACGCCCACCCAACCCCTGCGGACGACCGCCAGGGTGCAGCCACCCCGTCGCCCGCCGGTCAGCGAAGCCGCTACCGAGCGCTGGTCTCGGCGCCAGGAACCGCGGCCACAGTCGCAACCCGAGGTGAGCGGGTCACCGAAGGCGCCCCTCGTCAAGAAGATCGGCATCGGGATCGGCGCCTTCATCGCGGTGGCCGGATCTGTGTATGTGGCTGACCTGCTGTTGTCCGCTGGGGAAGTGCCGCGCGGTGTCGAGGTCGCCGGCGTCAGCGTGGGCGGCCTCGATACCGCCACCGCGGACACCAGGCTGCGTGCAGTGCTCGGCCCGCGTTCCGGGCATGAACTGCCCGTGCAGATCGCCGATATGCAGACCAAGCTGCTGCCGAGCACCGCGGGGCTGGAAGTGGACTGGGCGACCACCTGGGAACGCATCGGCTCGCAGCCGCTGAATCCGGTCACCAGGCTGACATCACTGTTCACCACCCGCGCGGTGCCGATCGCCAGTGTGGTCGACAACTCGGCGCTGGATCGTCAGCTCACCGCGTTGCGGGTGCACGACCGGCCGACGGTCGAAGGCACCATCAGATTCGAGGGTGGCAGACCGGTAGCTGTGCCGCCGGTGCCGGGGCGGGTGCTCGACGAGCCCGCGGCGCGCGCAGCGCTGATCGACAACTGGATCTACGGCACGCTGATCGATCTGCCGGAGACGGCCGCGCCCATGACCGTCCGCCCGGAAGCGGTCGATCGGGCATTGCGTGAGGTCGCAGAGCCCGCAGTGCGCGCACCGATCACCTTTGCGGGCAACGGTGCAGCGGCCAAGCTGGAGCCGGAGCAGATCGCGACCATCTTGTCTTTCGCGCCCGATGGGAATGGCGGACTCGCTGCGACCTTCAACCAGGAGCTCGCGACCGGTTTGCTGGCGCCCCAGCTCGCCGCCTCCGAAGTGGAGGCGAAGGACGCGACATTCAGTCTGGCCGGTGGCGCGGCGAAGGTCGTTCCGGCGATTGTCGGCGACAAGATCAACTGGCCGAAGACGCTCGAGCAGCTGCCGAATCTCGTTGTCATGCCACAGGAACGCACCGCTCACGCCGTCTACGAGAAGGTCGACCCCAAGCTCACCACCGAGGCAGCACAGGGCCTCGGCGTCACCGACGTCATGGGCCAATTCACCACCAACGGCTTCAGCGGCCCCTCCGGGGTGAATATCCGGGTGGTCGCGCGGAAGGTGAACGGCGCCATCGTCAAACCTGGAGATACGTTCTCGCTCAACGACTTCACCGGCCCGCGCGGTACGGCCGAAGGCTACGTCGAATCCGGCATCATCGATCACGGTCGACCGAGCACCGCCGTCGGCGGCGGGATCAGCCAATTCGCCACCACCCTCTACAACGCCTCCTACTTCGCGGGCCTCGAGGACGCGGGCCACACCGAGCACAGCTACTACATCTCGCGCTACCCCGCCGCTCGCGAGGCCACCGTCTTCGACGGTGCCATCGACCTGCGCTTCCGCAACAACACCCCCAACGGCGTATACATCGAGACTCTCACCACCGACTCCGACGTCACGGTCCGGCTCTGGGGCACCAAGACCGTCGATGTCGAGTCCATCACCGGCGAACGAGACAAGCCGACCGAACCCAAGACGGTCACCCTCCCGAAGGGCAAGGATTGCATCGCCTCCGAGGGTGCCCCCGGGTTCACCGTGTCCGATACCCGCGTCATCACCGATCACAAAACCGGCCGGGAAGTCTCGCGTGCGACTCGGACCGTGAAGTACGACCCGATCCCTGTCGTCAAGTGCGAGTAGGTCGGGCTTCGCGCGTCGGCACCGGGGGAGTCGCCGAGGAACCTGCGGAGGCCGCCTCGAGCCCGCCTTCCCGCCCGGGCGAGACCTGAGGTTGCGGGCGGCGGCGCTACCCGTACAGTTCCGGAGGCGGGGCTGTACGGGAATGGCCTGCCGATCACCAAGTGCGCGTTGGCTGTTCGGCTCGAGCGGATAAAGGCGAATCACCTCACCATCTCCGCGAGCCCGGAAATGTTACAGATAATTTCTGTGAAATACTTCTCAACATAACTTGTGGGTAGCTGGGTACACCCCATTTCTATGGGCATGCCTCTCGGCTCTCTCGAGGATCGTCCAATGGGCCCATTGTGCAAGGTCATTGGTGCGATCTCGGCGTGTGCTCGATGCTGTGCGGCCTATCGTGCCAGCTGCAGCCTCGCCGGATGACTTGTCGGCGGTGAAGTTTGTGCGGGGCGGGCGCGGGGCGGACCGCCCGGCAGCTCGGCTCGAGTCCGATCAATCGTGGATTTCATTTCGAAAGACTCGCAACGGTGCGGCAACTCTTGCCGGTCAGAAGGGTCGCGTAGCTGCTCGCTGGCAGTTGAAGCGTTGTGATAGAACATCTTTCGTTGATAACAAACGTGTTATCGGCGACAGACATTTCTAGGGGTAGATATTCAATGAGCAAGCTTCGCGTGTTCGGTGTGGTCGTTATCGCTGCTGCTGCTGTGATCGGCGCGGGCTCGGGCCTGGCGTCCGCCACCGTCGACCAGGGCATCGTCCTGCAGGAAATCGGCACCATCGCCCCCGGTGAGCCGGCCCCGGGCGGTACCGGCTCGGCGGCGCTGCTTCCGGTACTTCTCAAGGCGCTGGCATCCGGCTCGGCGGGCACCACTCCCACGACTCCGTAATTCACGGTACCGAAATTGCCCCACCTCGCATGAGGTGGGGCAATTCTTGTTTCTTGCGTTCGAAACCTACTGCTGTGCCAAGGTTCCCGAGCGGCCGATGACTTAATCGGCGCGGGGCCGGTTCGCAATATCACGAGCCACGAGGCGGTGGCCAGCATTCTTCCGCCGCTGATTATTTGTTCCGACGGCGAGCTGCGTCTCCTCGCAGCGAACCACCAGGTCGTGTGCAGAACTGGTAACTATCCGTTTGCGTGGTGTTCATAGTCACGACCCTGATCGAAAATCTACCGTGATAGAAATGCGCAGACGATCGCAAACGCGGTCGGATGAGGAATAAGGAAGAAGAGTTTTCATGCGCAAGATTCGTCTGTTCGGTGCCGCCGTCGCCGCTGCCGGTATCGTCCTCGCTGGTTCGGGTATCGCCGCCGCCGAGACCCCCGCCCCCGTCCCGGCTCCCACCGGCTCGGGCAACCTCGCCACCGGCCTTGCGAAGCTGCTGGCGACCGGTTCGGGTGGCGTCAAGCCGCTGCCGACCGTCCCTACGGCAGGCTGATAAGCGCTCGATTGCGCGTCGATCCACAAGCGGCCCGGAGAAATCCGGGCCGCTTGTGTTGTTTCGCCATCCGTCACAATGGAGTTCGCAGCAGGATCACGTTGTATTGAGTGTGCACGGTCAGCATGAAGTAGAGGTCCCGCCCGGTCTGGTACGGAAAGATCATGGGCGCGTAGGCAGTCGGCAATGATGGCCCGCTCACGAGAACCTGCGGATCGCCCCATGGGCCCTGTGGAGCCGACGCGGTGCGCATGACAACGGAATTGGCCGGGTCGGTGGTGAGCATGACGAACTTGCCGAGATAGTCGTTCCACAGCACCGACAGCTCGGCGACATCCCCGACGATCGGCGCCGCGGTATTCGCGTCACCGGGCTGCCATGCGCCGCCGTCCCAATATTCATAGCCGTCGATATTCGCGATATCGGCTTCCTTTGCCCTTGAGACGAATCCGGGGTTGTTGCGGCCACCGGGCGTGCCGTAGCGGTAGATATATCCCGCGTCCTTCAAGAAGGCGTTCTGCTGAAACTTTTCGTGGCCGTCCACATTCGCGCGCCGGGTGTTGGTCAACTGGGCCCAGGTCCGACCGCCGTCGCCGGAGGCCGCGAGGGTGGAGAAGTTGGTGGCCCACTTGCCGTGGTCGCCCCATTCGCGCACCGACATCATGCTCATGAACTGCACGCCGCCCACTGAGATGCCCGCGGTCGGAATGAAGCTGATCTCGATGCCCGGAATCTTCGGGCTCGGCAGCGGGTTGGGCACCACGCTGTCGAAGATGATGCCGTTGGCCGGGTCCTTGGTGGTGCTGCGGAACAGGACGTTGCTGTTCCAAGCCCAGATGCTGCCCGCGAGCAGGTTGGGCACGCCGAGCCCGGCGCTGTCACCGAAGGCGGTGATCATCCGGCCGCCGCCGTCGTCCCACATGATGCCGAGATCGGTGCCGAGCACGTTGACGTTCTGGGTGTGATTGGGGCTATCGATTCCGGTCACCTGGAAGATCGCCTGGGCCGGACCCGGCAGCCGCGGTAGTCCGCGCGGCTGGCCGTTGAGCCCGGGAATCGGATTGACATTGTTCGGATCGGCGCCGGCCGGACCCGCGAACGCGACAGCGAATGCGACGGCGAGTACGCCGATTCTGGCAAGAGCGGGCAGCGAGCGGTTCATCCAAACGGTCCCTTCGTCGGCACACGCGCGGCTTGCCCGATCATTGTGCCCGCTGTCCGTCGGATGTCCGGCGGCCGGTGTTGTGTCGGCGGACCGCACCGGATAACAGCAGCGAAATGCGGCCCCGCGTGCCGCATCGCCTCCCCCTTCGAGGCGATCCGGCACGCGGGGCCCGAAGAGAATCGTTGCTAATCTCGTCGGAGATCGGCAAAAAGTGGTTCGTGACGGTCTTGTCAGCGGCTGCCGACCTATCCGCCACAGGTCGAATACGCGCTGACCGAGCGCGGCCATAGCCTGTCCCTCCCGATCTTCGGGCTGGTCGAATGGTCACGCGATAGCCAGGACGCAATCCTGCGCTCGCAGGCCGAATTCGACGCCGAGCACGCAGACCGGATCGACTAGCGCACACAGCGAACACAACACAGCGGCCCGGAGAATCTCCGGGCCGCTGTGTTGTGTTCGCTGTGGGTAGCAGTCAGCTACCGCATTAGAACGCCGCTTCGTCGAGCTCCATGATGTCGTTGTCCAGGTTCGACAGGATGGCGCGGGTGGCGGTCAGCTCCGGCAGCACGTTGCGGGCGAAGAACTGCGCGACACCGACCTTGCCGGTGTAGAACGCCTCGTCGGCACCGGTGGCGCCATTGTCGAGGGCCTTGATGGCAACCTCGGCGTGACGCAGCAGCTGCCAGCCGATGAGCAGGTCACCGACGGCGAGCAGGAAGCGCACCGAGCCGAGACCGACCTTGTAGAGCTCCGTCTGGTCGGCCTGCGCGCCCATCAGGTGGCCGGTGAGCGTGGCGGCCATGGCCTGCACGTCCTCCAGCGCGGTGGCGAGCAGCTTGCGCTCGGCCTTCAGTCGACCGTTGCCTGCTTCCGACTCGATGAACTTCTGCACCTGGCCGGCCACGTGGGCCAGCGCGACGCCGCGGTCACGGGCGATCTTGCGGAAGAAGAAGTCCTGCGCCTGGATGGCGGTGGTGCCCTCGTACAGCGAGTCGATCTTCGCGTCGCGGATGTACTGCTCGATCGGGTAGTCCTGCAGGAAGCCGGAGCCACCGAAGGTCTGCAGCGATTCGGTCAGGTACTGGTAGGCCCGCTCGGAGCCGACACCCTTGACGATCGGCAGCAGCAGATCGTTGACGCGGAAGGCCACGTCCTCGTCGGCGCCGGAAACCAGCTGCGCGATATCGGCATCCTGGTGCGCGGCGGTGTAGAGGTAGATGGCGCGCAGGCCCTCGGCGTATGCCTTCTGCATGGCCAGCGAACGACGCACGTCCGGGTGGTGGGTAATGGTGACGCGGGGAGCGGCCTTGTCGGTCATCTGGGTCAGGTCCGCACCCTGGACGCGCTGCTTGGCGTAGTCGAGCGCGTTGAGGTAACCGGTCGAGAGGGTCGCGATGGCCTTGGTGCCCACCATCATGCGCGCGTTCTCGATGACGTCGAACATCTGCGCGATGCCGTTGTGCACCTCACCGACCAGCCAGCCCTTGGCGGGGATGCCGTGGCCGCCGAAGGTGACCTCACAGGTGGCCGAAACCTTGATGCCCATCTTGTGCTCGACATTGGTGACGAAGGCACCGTTGCGGTCGCCGATGGTCTCGGTCTCGAAGTCGAAGTGGAACTTCGGCACGTAGAACAGCGAAAGACCCTTGGTGCCCGGCCCTGCGCCCTCGGGGCGGGCCAGCACCAGGTGCATGATGTTCTCGAACAGGTCGTCGGAGTCACCCGAGGTGATGAAGCGCTTGACGCCCTCGATGTGCCAGGTGCCGTCTTCCTGCTCGATCGCCTTGGTGCGCCCGGCGCCGACGTCGGAGCCGGCATCCGGCTCGGTCAGCACCATGGTGGCGCCCCAGTTGCGGTCGGCGATGATCTGAGCCCAATTCTTCTGCTCATCGGTGCCATTGTTGTAGAAGACCTGTGCGAAGCCCGCGCCCGCTGCGTACATCTGGGCAGGCGGGTTGGCGCCGAGGATCATTTCGCCCAGCGCCCAGGTGACGGCGCTCGGCGCGCCGAGGCCGCCCAGCTCCTCACGGACGCCGACCTTGGCCCAGCCCGCGTCTTCGAGCGCGCGGTAGGACTTCTTGAAGGACTCGGGGAGAGTGACGGTGTGGGTCTCGGGGTCGAAGGTCGGCGGGTTGCGGTCACCGTCGACGAACGAGTCGGCCAGCGGACCCTCGGCCAAGCGACGCACCTCGTTGAGCATCTCCTTGACGGTCTCGGAGTCGAGATCGCCGTATGCTTCGCCGTCGAGGAGCGCACCGAGGCCGAGTACCTCGAAGAGGTTGAACTCCAGGTCGCGGACGTTGCTCTTGTAGTGGCCCATGTCTGTCTACTCACTCTCCGTTGAGTTGGTGCGGTCGGTTGCTTGCCGTTCCCGCCCGTTGTCGCCACCGGGTAGCCATCCGGGTTTCCGCATGCTACTCGCGGGTAACTTATGAAACATATTACCGGCCGGTAATGGGGAGGCAAAGGCTCGAGCGGGCAATGTGACGCGGAAAACACCGGAAGGCGTTGCCGCGCCACCGCGGCTCGAGTAAGAGGCGGGTTGCCGACCTGGCTCGACTGCCGAACGAAAGCCCTGTTGCGCTCGATGTTTCCTGATTGCTGGAGCGCTACCGTTGGGTGTGCGAATCGAGACGAGCGCAGGGCCTGCCGAGATCGAGCTCGACAAGCCGCGCACCCCTGCCTTCCTGCTGCTGCTCACGCACGGCTCTGGAGGTGGCGTCGACGCGAAAGACCTGCTCACGGTGCGCGATCGTGCGCTCGAGCTCGGCGGCGCGGTGGCCAGGGTCGTGCAGCCCTATCGGGTCGCGGGACGACGCGCGCCGGGCTCGGCGGTGAAGCAGGACGAAGCCTGGCTCGAGATCGTCGCGGACCTGCGTAAGCGGGTCGCGAAGGTCCCGCTGATCCAGGGTGGTCGCAGCAATGGTGCCCGGGTGGCCTGCCGCACCGCGACCGCCGCAGGGGCAAGCGGGGTGATCGCACTGTCCTTTCCGCTGCATCCCCCGGGAAAGCCGGAGAACACCCGCGTCGAGGAGCTGCGGTCGACCGGCGACATCGAGGTAGTGGTGATCAACGGTGCGCGCGACCCGTTCGGCGTGCCCGATGCCGCCGACGCGACGCTGGTGGAAACCATCGCTGGACAACCGCATTCGTTCCGCAGCGGATTCGCCGAGATCGCCGACATCGTGACGCCGCCGCTGCGGCGATGGGCCGGACGCGCAGTCTGATAACCACTGCTTCTGGTTCTGAGCAGAACTATCTGTTGGACTTCTGAGCGCAACCGCCTCTGCTGAGCGCGGCGCAGGCGGATCGTCGGTCACTCGACGGTCTGGGATTCCAGTGCCGGCCGGTCGGGTACTGCTGCCGATCTGGTCGCGACGACCAGTGCATCGATGGCATCGCGTTCTTCGGTGGGGCGCAGGACGCGGTCGGCGATGCGGACCTGGAGGTGTTCGGATTTCGGGCCGAGGTCGGCGACGATGTCTTCGGGGGTGAAGAGGATGGACGGGTCCTGAGGACCGCCGTAACCGTCGGTGAGATTGGTGGTGTCGTGCCCGAGGATCAGCAGGGTGCCTTCGGGGGCGAGCAGGTCGGCACAGCGACGGAGCAGGGTGCGGCGCTGCTCGGCGGGCAGGTGCAGGAAGACCAGCAGGACCAGCTCGTACGGGCCGGTGATACCCGCCGCGTCGAGGTCGGTGACGTCGGCGCACTGCCAGGTGATGCGGCTGCGCACGGAGCGCGACAAGCGGGTCGCGACGGTGCGGCCTTTGTCGACCCCCACCTGCGAGTAGTCGACCGCGTGCACCTGCCAGCCGTGCGTGGCCAGCCACAATGCGTTTCGACCCTCGCCGCAAGCGAGGTCGAGGGCGCGCGGCAGCATCGGTGCACCGCCGTCCGGGGTGTCGGGCTGCAGCGGGGTGCGTCGCTCCAGCCCATAGACGTGCTCGACCACCGTGCTGTTCGGCGGTGCGCCCCAGACCAATTCACCTTGCGCATACCGCGCGTCCCAATCGGCCGCCTCCATACCCGTCAGTCTATGGACCGGCTGCGGCCGGCTCGCAGCGCTGTGCACACGGGCCGGGTCATTTCGACGGTGCGAACTCCGGCAGCCAGCGCAGCGGCGTGGTTTCCCGAATGTGGATCAGCAGGTCGAACGCATCGATCAACGAGCCGACCAGCATGTTCGCGTCGGCGTCCTGCGTCGGGTCGTAGATCCCGCTGATGGTGCGCAGCTTCGCCGGTGCGAGTCGCCACCGGAGCACCGCGTCGGGGGCCGCCGCGTGCAGGTCGACGGCGAAGGCGGGCAGGTTCACCGCGCCGAGCGTTGCATCGATGAGATCGGGCGCGGGATCAGGGGCTATCGCCATGCCCAGGTCGCCGTGATGGAAGCCGATAGCCACCGACGCGTAGTCCGTGCCGAAGTGGCGGCGCAGGTGGCTGCCCGCACCGCGGAATGTGCTCTGCTCGGGTTGGGCACCGAGGGCGAGCGCGCAGGTGTGGGCGATGCCGTCCCAGTAGGCGATCCTGGCGCCGGTCGCACGGTGCCATTCGATGACGCGGTCGGCCGACGGCTGCTCGTTGCGGTCGAAACCGCCTTGTCCCGCAACGCTATTCGAATGGAAAGAAAGGATGAGGCGCGCGTGGGCGAGTGCGGTCGAGCGCTCGGTCGATTCGGGTAGTCCGTCGAGCAACGCGAGCGCGTCGCGTGCCTCGTCGACGAAGGGACGACCAGGGTGAATGCCCTGGTGACGCTGGACGTGTTCGTCCACCTGGTGGGCGGTCCTGATAGGAGTGAGATGAGATTCGAGCGCGGTGAGCCGTTGCGGCGCCGCGTGCCGTATGTAGTCGAGCACCACGTCGTAATCGGCGGGTTCGGCATGCGGCGGCTCGACGCCGAAGATGCGAACCTGATCATCCGGATGTTCCTGATTGAAAGCCCGAATCCAGGTCAGCGCCTCGGCGGTCTCGGCGCTGCGCCACGGTCGCCACGCACCCGCGAGCACGGATTCGGGATCGCCCGCCCCGGTCCGGACGTAATCGTCCCAGCGCTCACCGGAACGTGCGCTGTCCTGAATCGCCAGTGCACGAAAGCCGTGCCGCTCGACGAGCGTGCGGAAGATGCGCGAGCGCACGCCGAAGGTCTGCCGGGAGAAGCGGGTCGATTCGCCGAGTCCGACCACTGTCGCGGCAGCGAGCCGGTCGGTCAATGGTTCGAGGTCGGTGCCACGGTAGTCGGCGTCGGTACCGGTCACCGGATGGGCATTGGCGCGCAACCAGTCACGCAC
This sequence comes from Nocardia sp. NBC_00403, assembly GCF_036046055.1. Lineage (NCBI taxonomy): Bacteria > Bacillati > Actinomycetota > Actinomycetes > Mycobacteriales > Nocardiaceae > Nocardia > Nocardia sp. NBC_00403. Next base: position 749,468 of record NZ_CP107939.1, on the reverse strand, counting down.
CGCGGCAGTCTCGGTGGATGCGCTGGCATCGGATGCGGGAGCGGTAGTAGTCATGCCGCAAGCCTCATACGTGAAGTCCACTCGAGGTCAAGGCGCGCACTGAGGGCGGTGTGACAGCGAAGCCGGGATCCATTGCTGGACCCCGGCTTATGTCGAGCGCTGCGTCCGATCCAGACGCGGAGCCATCGGACTACCCGTGCCGACGCGCGGGCCGTGGTCACAACGTGGTGCGCATCAGGATCACGTTGTACTGGCTGTGGACCGTCGTGAGGAAGTACAGGTCACGACCGGTCTGGTACGGGAAGATCGACGGCGCGTATGCGGAAGGCAGTTCCCTGGTGTCGATCAACACCTCGGGATCACTCCACGGACCAGACGGTGATGGTGCGCGGCGCATCACCACGGAATTGAACTGATCGGTCGTCAGCGCGACGTACTGGCCGAGGTACTGGTTGTACATGACCGACAGCTCGCCGACGCCGAACATGATCGGCGCGGCCGCGTTGACGTCGTCCTTCTTCCAGCGCTCGCCGTCCCAGTACTCGTATTCGGCGAGGTTGGCGATGTCGTTGGCCCGCACGCGGGCGACGAACGCCGCACGGTTGCGCCCGGAGCGGGTGCCGTATTCGTAGACATACCCGCCGTCTTTCATGAAGGCGTTCATCTGGAAGTTGGCGTTGGCCCCTTCATTGGGCCTGCGGGTCTCCGGCAGCTCGGCCCACGTCTCGCCATTGTCGCCGGAGGCGGCGAGGCCGGAGTAGTTCGTGGTCCACTGCCCGACGTCATCCCAGCTGTGCACCGACATGAGGCTCATGTACTGGACGTCGTTGACCGCGATGCCCGCGGTGGGGATGCGGCTTATCTCGATGAAAGGAATCTTGGGGCTGGGGATAAGGTCGCGCGCCTGCCCGAATACATCGCGCACGACACTGTCGAAGAATATGCCGTTGGCCGGATCCTGAGTATGGCTGCGCACGAGAATATTGCTTCGCCACGCCCACATGCTACCGGCGAGCAAATTCGGGAAACCGAGTCCGGCGGTGTCGCCGAACGCGGTTAGCATTTCGCCGCTTCCGTTGTCCCACATGATGCCGAGATCGGTGCCGAGCACGTTGTAGCTCTGGGTGTTGTTCGGGCTGGCCATGCCCGTTACCTGGAAAACGGCCCTGGTCCGTCCAGTCAGGTTGGGTAGCCCATTTGAGCCGTTGAGCACGGGAAACGGGTTGATTGCGTTTGGGTTTGCCGAGGCTGGGGTAGTCGCTGTGAGGAGCAAGGCCGTGGCACCCGCCAGCGCGGACAGCAGGATGGATCCGGTTTTGGTCAAAGTCTTTGAGCCCTCCGGTTTCTCGCCGAAGTGTGCTCGATGCACCGACCCCTCTTCGTGTGTTTCGAGGCACATTTCGACTGGCTGGCAAATCGTTGGAAAATGCTAACAGCCAATCCGGAGGAATTGGTGGGGTTGCATCATTGATCGGTGAAAGTTGACGACTACTTCAGTGGTTTGTTGGCCCGGGAGGTCGCCTTCCGCACGATCAGCGGCAGCTGAATGGCCCGCTCGATCGCGAAGGTGCGGCGTGCGGAAGCCTGCCAGGACCGATCGAACAGCCGCTTGGCTCCTGCGACGGCGTGCGGGGAGCGGGTCGCGATGCGGTCGGCGAGTTCTTCCGCGGTCGCAACCGGGTCCACAGTGACCTCGGTGATCAGGCCGATGCGCTCGGCGTAGGCGGCGTCGACGAGGTCGGCGGTCATGGTCAGCAGCAGCGCCTTGTCGATGCCGATCAGGCGCGAAAGCGTCGCGGCGCCGGTCATATCCGGCACCAGGCCGTGCTTGGCTTCCATCACCGAGAATTCCGCGTCCGGCGTAGCGAATCGGACGTCCGCGGCCAATGCGAGCTGCAGGCCGCCGCCGTAGCAGCGACCGTGCACCGCTGCGATCACCGGGATCTGGAGTCGACGCCACGCCCAGCAGGCTTCCTGGAAGGTGTTGGTGCCGCGCCAGGGTAGCGGGACGAAGCTGCGCGCGACGGCCAGTGGGTCGTTGGTGGCCTGGGCGACATCGAGGCCGCTGCTGAAGCTCGGGCCGTTGCCGGACAGGATGACCGCCCGGAGGTCTTTGCGGTCGGCGATGGTGTGTGCGGCATCGGCCAGCCCGCGCAGCATCTCGATGGTGAGGCCGTTGTGCTTGTCGGGTCGGTCCAGCGTGACGTAGGCGCGATCGCCCTCGAACCGCAGTGCGATGTCAGTGCCCATTCTCGAATCTTACCCGTGGGTCAGTTCGTGTCATCGGCCATTGCCTGCCCGGGGTGCCACCTGTTCTAATCGGAACTATAGTTACCGTCAATGTTGACGGTAACTGGAGCGTGATGCGGAGGAACACATGCTGCCAGCGGGAATGGACCCCCGAACGCCGGTGCTCGTCGGCGCCGGGCAGATCGTGCACCGGCCGGGCGAGCCGGGACTGCCCGGACCTGTCGAACTCGCCGCCGAATCCCTGCGTCGAGCGGGATCCGACAGCGGCACGGGCGACCGACTGCTCCGAGCGGCCGACCTGATCGCCACGGCGGCACCGGTCAGTCGTCCCTATCCGGACCTCGGCGCACTCGTCGCCGCGGAACTCGGCGCTGCCCCGAAGCGGACGGTGCGATCCGCACGGTTCGGTGGCGACGCGCCGCTACGGCTGCTCAACGCCGTCGCGCAGGCGATCGCCGAGGGGACCTCCGACGTCGCGCTGCTCACCGGAGCAGAGGCGGTCGCCTCCTGGAACGTCGCGACTCGCGGCGGCGGCACGCTCGACTGGCCCGAGCAGCCGGAAGGTGCGCGACCGACGGACGTCATCGGCTCCGAGCGCGGACCCAACACCGAAATGGAGACCGCGGCCGGACTGTGGGGCCCGGTCTATTTCTATGCACTGATGGAAACTGCCCTGCGCGGACGGCTCGGCCTGAGCGAACAGGAGCATCGGGAGCGGATCGGCGGGCTGTGGTCGCGGCTGTCCGGGGTGGCGGCGCGAAACCCGTATGCCTGGCAGCCCACCGAGCATTCGATCGCGGAGTTGGTGACGCCGAGTCCGGCCAACCGGCTGGTGTCGGCCCCGTATCCGAAGCTGCTCGTCGCGAATCTGTCCGTGGATCAGGGCGCCGGTCTGATCGTGTGCAGCGCCGCCGCTGCCGACGCGGCGGGCGTCCCGCACGACCGCTGGGTCTTCCCGCACGGTGGCGCGACGGCCACCGATGAATGGTTCGTCTCGGAGCGGGCGGATCTGGCCGCCTCGCCGGCCATCGCCGCTGCCGGGCAGGCCGCATTGGCGGCCGCAGGCATCGCCATCGACGAGGTGGCGCACCTCGACCTGTACTCCTGCTTCCCGGTTGCGGTGCAGGTCGCGGCCGAGGCGCTCGGTCTGCCGATCGACGATCCCGCCCGGCCGCTCTCGGTCACCGGCGGACTCACCTTCGGCGGCGGGCCGGGCAACAACTACACCACCCATGCCCTCGCGACACTGGTCGGCCTGCTGCGCGCGGACTCCGGGTCCTACGGTCTGGCGACCGCTCTGGGTTGGTACATCACCAAACACGGTGTCGGCGTGTACTCGGCGCGCCCGCCCGCGCGACTGTTTCGGGCCGTCGAGGCAGAAGTGCCTGTCGCACGGCGTGATACAGCGCCCGGCTACACCGGGCCCGCCGTCGTCGAGTCCTACACCGTTGCCTATCGCAAGGGCAGCGGGCCCGACCGTGCCGACGAGCCGGAGGCCGTGGTGATCAGCGCGCTCAACCCCGAGGGTGCACGCATACTGTTGCGGGTGTCCGATGCCGAGACCATCGCGGCGTTCACCGACGGCGATCCGCTCGGCGTCGCCGTCGACATCACAGCCGCAGACCAGCTCACCCTGCTCACCGAGAGGACCGCCCGATGACCGACCTGATCCTTGTCGAACGGCGCGATGCCATCACGCTGCTGACCGTCAACCGTCCCGAGGCCCGCAACGCCATCAACCTGGCCACCGCACAGGCCATCGAGGCCGCCGTCGACGAGTTCGAGGCCGACGATTCCGCTCGCGTGCTCGTACTCACCGGTGCGGGCGCAACATTCAGCGCCGGAATGGATCTCGTTGCGGCTGCCAAGGGAGAGATGCCGATGACGCAGCGCCGGGGTCCGCTCGGCATCGCCGCGAAACCACCTGTCAAACCGATGATTTCGGCGGTCGAGGGGTTCGCGCTCGCCGGTGGTTTCGAGTTGGCGCTCGCCGGTGATCTGATTGTCGCGGCGAGCGACGCGCAGTTCGGCATTCCGGAGGTGAAGCGCGGTCTTGTCGCCGCGGGTGGCGGTGTGCTGCGCCTGACCCAGCGCCTGCCGCGGCCGATGGCCGCCGAGCTCGCGTTGACCGGCGGCCGGATCGGCGCCGAGCGGCTCTACCAGCTCGGGCTGGTCAACCGGGTCACCGAACCCGGTGGCGCGTTGGCGGGTGCATTGGCGTTGGCGGCGGAAATTGTAGCGGCCGCACCGCTCTCGGTCACCGCGAGCAAGCGGATCATCGACGAGTCGCCGGACTGGAGCCTCGCGGAGGGTTTCGCCAAGCAGGGCGAAATCGCTTTGCCCGCACTGTTTTCCAAGGATGCTGCCGAGGGTGCACTGGCCTTCGCGCAGAAGCGCGAACCGCAGTGGCAGGGACGCTGACACCATGACCGAACGCGTCCGGGAGACGCAGGCGCAGCGCAGGGCACGCATGCGCACCCGTCTCCTGGACGCGGCGGTGGAGAGCCTGGTCGCGGTCGGCTATGCGGGCACGACCACACTCGAAGTGCAGAAGCGGGCCGGTGTCCCGCGCGGCACGCTGCAGCACTATTTTCCGACCAGGGCGGATCTGCTCGCCGGTGCTGTCGAGCATGTTGCCCAACGTCGATTCCTCCAGCTGACAAGGGAATTCGAGGCGATACCCGCCGAATCCGATCGGCTGGAGACGGCGGTCGAGCTGACCATGCGGATGCTCAGCGGACCGACCTTCCTGGCCGCGCTGGAAATGTGGGTCGGCGCCCGCACCGATCCGGAACTGCTCACGGCCTTCCTGCCGCTGGAGCAGCGCCTGTTCGATCTGATGCACAACAGCATTCGCGACCTCTTCCGCGCGGAGTTCCCCGACGATCCCCGGGTGCCGACGATCACCGAATTCACTATCGAGATCATGACCGGGCTCGCGCTGCGTGCGCTGCTGACCGGTGATCTCGATCGGAACCGAATCATCCAGCACCGCTGGCGAAATGCGGTGCGCATCCTGCTCGGTACGGCGGAGCCGAGCACCCTCACCACACCACGGTCGGACCGATAGGGCGCTACGGGCAACCGGCGATCGTGTCCCGCAGCACCTTCGCGCAGGCGGCCGGGTCGTCGTAGAACGGGATGTGCCCGCTGCCGTGCAGGGTGACGTGCCCGGCGTTCGGCAATGCCGCGCGGGCGCGGCGGCTCTGCGTGGCGTAGGTCAGCAGGATGTCGCGATTGCCCCACGCGATCGTGACGGGAATGTCTGCGAGACTGCCGATTTCATGCAGTTGCGCCTCGGCGAAAGAGGCGAGTGCGTCGTCGAAGGCGGGGGCGTCGACCGCACCGCCCGCGGTGTCGATGGCGATCTGAGCGGACACCGCCCATGGCTTGCCGAAGACGAGGCCGAGAAAGGCGGTCCGGCCTGCGGCGGTCCCGAGGATTGTCGGCAACGCGGATCCGAGTGGGCCCGCCAGCGCTTTGGACTTGCCGAGTGCCTGCTGGCACCAGACACGGCCCGCGGTCTCCCAGAATCCGATCGGGGAGAAGGCGGTCACCGATCGAGCAAGCCCGCGGGCGCCGAGGTTCAGCGTGATGAGCCCGCCCATCGAGTTGCCTGCGAGGTGCGGCCGTTGGATGCCTTGGGCGGTGAGGAAATCGGCCAGCGCATCGGTGAGTGTGTCGACAGTGGTGTGCGCCAGCGGCGCGGAACCGGCGAACCCGGGCAGGTCGACGGCGATGACCTCGAAAGATTCGGCGAGGTTGTCGATGATCGGTTCCCACACCTGCCACCTGCTGCCGATCCCGTGCACGAGGACCAGCGGTTCCCCGGCGCCGACCCGGTGGTGATTCAGCGTCGTCATCCTCGTGATCCCCAGTTCTTCGCGATCGGCCGAATGCGATCACACTAACAGCAGTCACCAGCCATCAGTTTGTATCGGCGTCGCCATAGGATCCCGGTTGCAGCGCAAACTGCACTCGTCGATGACGAGCCGAAACGGGCTCGGGTCGGTACGATAAAAGGTATGGCAACGCGTAAGGTCACCCTTTCGCTGGACGAGGCCGCCTGGTCATTCGCCGAACAGGCCGCGGCCAGAGCCGGTATGTCGCCCTCGGCGTGGATATCGAAGGCAGCGCGCCGCGAAGCCGTTCGCACGGGAGTCGGTCCGGTGCTGGATGTGACGGCCGATGCTGCGGCGGACGAGGCGGAGCTGGCCGCCGCCGAGGAGGCGATGCGTGCGCAGGGGTGAACTGTGGACCTACTACCCCCATGGTTCGCCGTCGCGGCGCCGCACCGTTGTGCTCATCAGCAGCGATGGCATCAACGAGTCGACCAGGCAGTGGCTGATCGCCGCCGAGATACTCGATCAGGATCCGCAGGACATCCTCGCGGTGCCGGTATCGCGGCACGGGTGGGTGCACGCGGGCAATATCGGTCGCATCTACCGTGGCTGGCTCGCCGAGCGAGTCGATGAAATGGAAACCGAAGAGCTCGAACGGCTGGACACCGCATTGCGGGCGGCCATGGATCTGTGACTGCTTCCCCGGGCCGGGAATTTCGGCTCGAGCGGCCACCGGGGCCTCGGTGCGGCATTATCGTTGCGGCGTCTACCAAGTGGCCGCCCTAATGTCACAAGCTTACTGAGAAGAGGAGTCAGGTGCGGATTTTCCTGATCGCCGCGGCCGCTGTCGCGCTGCCGATGCTGGCGGCGTGCGGTAACGACACGGACGCGGCGCCGACCGCGATAACCCAGGCAGATCTCTCGAAGTCGCTGCAGGACAAGGGCCTGCAGGACCCGAAGCTTGCCGAATGCGCGGCAAAGCTCTATGTGGAGCAGGGTATTTCGCAGGAGGGCCTGCGCAAGATGACAGGCAGCGAGTACGACACCAAGGTTGTCGACCCGACAACCCTCGGTATGAGCAAGGAAGACGCCGACAAGGCCCGCCAGGCCACCGGCAAGATCGTCAGCGAATGCCTCGCACAGCACTGACCCGATCATGAGTCGAGCCGGTGCGCGGATCAGAGGATGACGACGAGTTCGATGTGCGCCTCGGATCCGGCCGAGAGCTGCTCGGCGATCCGCACCGGCTTCTTCACCGGAAGCACGTAGGTGGCCCGGGACTTGTCCGGGAACAGCGAGGTCGACCAACGGCTACCGCCGATGGTCACCTCCACCTTCACCGCGCCGAACCCACCGGCCCGGTGCGAGTACCTCTCCTCGATCTCATCGGCGATGCTCTCGGGCAGATTCACGAAATGCCACGACCCCTGCCCACTGTGTTCCCAGACCTCCGCCGAGAACGAGTACCGCGCTACCGCCACCGCGTGACTGTAGCGAGCGGCGCCGACAACTGGCCGAGCGATCGTTGGGCCGGGTACCCGCGCCCGCCTTCTGTTGCCGACCCCAGAAGTGAACGCCAGCCCCTACGACGGGGCGGGGACGCGGTCGAATTCCCTGAGTTCAGCCAACGCCATGACCACGATCTCCTCGCTCGGGCCGCCGCCATCCAGGACGAACGCGAACCGATTCGAGTCTCCGATTCGTGTTTGCGAACCGAACTGGACGAGGTCCGCGGTATTTACCAGGTCAGGCGGGCGCGCAACTAGGTGTACTCGGCAGTGTCAGGGTGGTCAGGAATTGGTCGGCCGCGGTGGTGGTGCAGGGGGTGCGGTTGTAGACGCCGTGGCCCCAGCCGGTGTAGGTCAGGAGGGTTGCGCGTGGGGTTCGGGCGGCTACCTGGGTTGCCCATTCGTGGGGGGTTGCGGGGTCGTGCAAGGAGTTGACGATCAGGATCGGTGGGCCGTCTTCGATCTGCGGGCGGTGTTGTGGGTTCTGCGGTGGGGTCGGCCAGCCGGAGCAGAGAGTGCCTGCGGCCCAGGCGAAATGGGCGCGCAGGGTGGGGGTGTTGGCATTCTGTTCGCGCCAGAGGCCCAGCCAGTCGTTGTGATCGGTGATGTCGAAGCGCCAGTCGGAGCACAGGATGATCTCCGGCATTGTCGTCGGCTTGCCGGACCGCTCGATTGGGGCAATCGGCATCGGGAGGCCGGCCGGTTGCTCGGTCAGTGTTCGAAGTTCGGTCGCCAGTCGCGGCCATTCGGGCGCATAGAGTCGCTGGGTGACCTTGCGGCTCAATTCGAGTGGGCCCAGCGGGGTGTCGGGCTTCTCCGCATCTCGCAGTTCGCCGCGCTCGGCGCTGGCGAAAAGCTTGCCATAGACGCGGTGGGTGTCGACGCCGTGCAGGACGCACTGCTCGTCGCGCGTACACCAGGATGCGAATTCGTTGAAAGTGTCTTGGCCCGCTCGTGCTTCGCTGGCCAGGAACCCGCGACCGTCCAAGCTGTGATCGTCCACGCTGTCCATCAGCGAGGCGCGCAATCGCTTCGGGAACAGCTCCGCGTACGCCTGCGCCGGCATGGTGCCGTAGGAGCGGCTGTAGAGCGTGAGCTGATCCTCGCCGAGCGCCGACCGCAGCGCCTCGACATCCCGTGCGACGCTCGCCGCATCGAGATGATCGATCAGCGGCCCGGTGTACTGGCGGCAGCTTTCCGCGAGATCTCGTGTGTACGAATGAATATCGTCGAACCGCCCGCCGGTGTCCGGCACCATGTTCGGGTGGCTCGCTGCGAGTCCGGAATCGCACTGCACCGAATGGCTGCGCTTGACCCCGCGCGGATCAATGCTGACGATGTCGAACCGCGCCTGCAGCTGCGGCGAGAACTTTCCGCCCCGCAGGATTTCGTCCACCCCCGAAGAGCCGGGCCCACCGGGTAGTGAAACAAGCGTTCCGATCTTCCCTGCGGCATCGTCGGCCCGATCCCGCACCACGGCAATGTCGATTGTCGAACCGTTTCGGTCCGACCAGTCGATGGGCACAGTCACTGTCGCACAGTCGAATTCGACCTTCTCGGCACAAGGCTGCCAGTGCAGTGCTTGCGCTGGACTCGCGGCGGAAGTGCAGGCGGCCGATGCCACCGCGACCAGTGTCGAAGCCAAGGTCACACCGAGTATCTTGCGACGGAAGTGCATACGGATGATCGTCGCCGCGACCCTCGACCGACCACATCACTCCAGCGAGCGATCCCGCCTCACTCTCCGGTACTGCCGCGCGGCACACATCTGCGAACGGCCGGATTGCTCCAGCCAACCGCAGTGGCATCGACGAGCGTCATTCCACTACCGTCGATGCCCACCCCAGCGCAGGACAACACCGATACTGGAACCCCGTGGCCGGGAATCGAGGAAGGAGTGGATTGGCTGCACTTTTGGCTGCACCGCAGACCGAGGCCAATCGGCCTGAAATCGGAATGCCCTGGTAGTGGGATCTTTTCGTGTGGAGCCGATGACGGGAATCGAACCCGCGCTGTCTGCTTGGGAAGCAGAAGTTCTACCATTGAACTACATCGGCCTACGCGTGAGCGCGATCGCGAGCCTACCAGATCAGGCACTATGCGCTGCAAGTCCTGGTGTGTCGACGCCGGCATCAGGCACTGAACGGGCCTGGTCCTTATTACGCCTTGCTTTCGGCAGCCATCAGGCCACACGCCCGAAGTGGTTGCCGGGACTCGCGCTTCGTTCTCACCGAGGAGTCCGCGCTCACCACGAATACCAGCATCGAATCCTCGCCGCAGACACGGGCGCCATCGCTCAGAAGATCGACGTGCACCACAGCAGCCGTTCACCGGCTCCCACGAACCCAAAGGAGCAACGAGTTCCTTGACCCCGTCAACACCCGACCACATCCGCTATACCAGCGAGCCCGATGCCGCCGAACCGGCCGTCTTCGGCACAACCAAACCGTGTGTTCGCACGGGCCGCCTTGTCCTCGATCCGCTTGTCAGAGACATCGAGGCCGAAAACGCTCGGCTACGGGCCGCCGGCCCGCTCGTCGCGGTGGAACTGCCTGGCGGAATACCCGCGTGGGCGGTCACCCGCGACGCCGAGGCCAGACATTTGCTCACCGATCCGCGTCTGGTCAAGGACGTCAACGTGTGGGCTCTTTGGCAGCGCGGGCAGATCTCGCCCGAGTGGCCGTTGATCGGTGTGGTGGACCACGGCCGTTCCATGTTCACCGTGGATGGCGTGGACCACCGACGGCTGCGGAGCCCGGTCGCGCAGGCGTTCGCCACCCGGCAGGTGGAGGGGATGCGCGAACGCATCGGCGAACTGACGCGGGAACTGCTGGATGCTCTGCCGAACGACGGGCAACCGGTCGATCTGAAAGCAGCCTTCGCCTGCCGGCTGCCGATGAGGGTTATCAGCGAGGTGATGGGTGTCGACCTGGTGGACCAGCCTAGGCTTTCGGTCCTGTTCGACAAGTTCCTTTCGACCCAGACGCCGCCGGAGGAGGTGGCATCGAATCAGGCCGAGCTGACCGCGATGATGCGGTCTCTGGCCGCTGCGCGCCGTGCATCCCCTATCGGCGACCTGACCAGCCTGCTTGCCGTCGCCCACGGCGGCGGTGACATGTTCACCGACGAGGAGATCGTCAGCACCCTGCAACTGTTGATCGGCTCGGGTTACCTGACCACGGTCTCCCTGATCGTCAACGCGGTAGCCAACCTCTGCACCCATCCCGACCAACTGGCACTGGTCCGCCGCGGCGTCGTGGGCTGGGATGCCGTGGTCGAGGAGACCCTGCGTTATTCCGCGCCGAACTCGAACTTCCTCATCCGCTTCGCCACCGAGGACGTCCCAGTCGGCGAGATAGTGATCAGGAGCGGCGAGGCCCTCATTGTCTCCTACGGTGCGATCGGCCGCGACGAGCGTCAACACGGCCGCACTGCCGAGGACTTCGACGTCACCCGAGCCCCCAATCGCCACATGTCCTTCGGTCACGGCCCACATTTCTGCGTGGGTGCGACCTTGGCTCGGATGGAGGGGCACATGGCTCTTTCCATGTTGTATGAGAGGTTCCCGGACCTGACACTCGCGGTTCCCGCCGAGGAGTTGCGCCACAATCCGACGGTGACACAAAACGAACTGTGCGAACTGCCGGTTCTCCTCGGACCCTGAGCCGGAAGTTCGAGGTCAGCAGCTGGGTGGTTCCGAACTCGAAGCTGGTGCCGGTCGAGCCGAAGCACTGGTGATCGAGGAGCTACGCGCTTTTCGGCTCCCGCCACATCGGCCACATCGGCGGACCGTCCGGCAGGCGAAAAGGAGCGCCGAGGCACTCGTAGCCGTGCCGCTGGTAGAGGGCACGCGATATCGGACTGCTGGCGTCGAGGAACGCGGGTACGCGATGGTTGTCAAGGTGGCTGTGGTGGTATCGCAGAAGTGCGGTGCCCAGCCCACGCCCCTGGAGGTCGGGGCGGGTCGCGAGGTATACGAGGTAGTGGTGCGCGACGGTGTGCGGGTGGCTGTCGGCGAATCGCTGGTCCAGCACTTGGAATCGCCCCGTGGCGGGTCCACAGGCGGCGGCGAGTCGGGTGGTGTAGTCGCCTGGCGGTGAAGTTGGTCCGGCTGGTTGGGGCCACCAAACGGCGGTCGCCGCGAGTTCGCCGGACTCGTCATCGAGGAGGTGGATCTCGCCGTCGCTGAGCGCTTGGTCGATGCCGATGCCGAAGTTGGCCGGCAGGACGTGTGCGCGTTCGCCGGAGTCTGGCACGAGCCAGGCCGCGACCTCCAAGGAGTGGAAGGCTACGGCGATCAGCTCGGCGATCCTGCTGGCATCGGTCGCAGTCGCGCGGCGAATCTGCGAGCGTCTGATCATCGCTCCTCCGTCCAAACGAAGTCGGGCCTGGCAGGCACGGTGCTGAGATGGTTCGATGCCGAGTAGCGCGGCGAAACTGACCAGTGAGGCTGACGTCGGTCAGCTTTCCTCGTCATCGGGGAAGACAGGCGGCGCCGCGCTGGATCAGCCCGCGTTGTTACCCACCGACACGTGAATGGCGCGTTAGTGCGATTTCTTCTGGTCTCTCGTGTCGCCTCCTGACAGCCATCCTCGGCGCAGTCGACAACGAAGATTCAAAGTATGCCGACGGATACGTGGGATGTTCTACGCACACACCGGCATAACCGGTGCCCAAGCGCTGCACCAAGCCGACCGAACGTATTCCTGGTGGAAGGACATGCATTGTCTACGAGTCACCGCTTGGCCGGTACCGTCGCTGTTTTCGGCGTGCTGCTCGCCACGCCCCCGCTGATCACGCACAGTGCGGCACTGCCCAGCCTGGCTCCGGGGGCGATAATGATCTGTCAGGAGTCGGGCGCGGTGTCCTGGGCTGCCCCTGGAATACGCAACGAGCCGGCGACCATCGAGTGGAATGCCGGGATCGACTTCACCGACTGCGCCGGACCGGCCGTCGATGAAGGACGTCCGACCCCGGTCCATGTGAGTGAAACCGGAACCGAATTCGTATCCTGCGATGGCGAGGTGTCAGTGCATTCTGGCACCGGTGAAATCACCTGGTCGGATGGTTCCACCAGCAAGATCTCCGCCGGTGTGAACGTGCAGAGCAAATCCGCCGGCGCGGGGCCCGGTGTCTTTCCGATCACCATTCTCACGGGGAACTATGTCGGCCATCCGGCCACCGATGACAACACCGTGACCGCATCCGGCCAATCCTGTCCGGGTCTGACCGAAGCCACGCTCACCGGCACGCTGTCGATATTCTGATCGACTTGCCCGCAGGCCGCGCAGACAGCGCGGACGAATCAGCCGCACCCGATTGGGACTGACGATGCGGCGGCGGTGCCGACGCCCGAGGTCCTACACGTTCCCAGATTCTTTACGAGTCAGGTGCACTCGTTATGAGCAATTATTCGGAGAGACCGATCCGCGAGCCGGTGCTGCTCGCCCACCCCGGGATGCTGCCGGAGGCCATGACAGCGCTGTGGTCCCACGGCCGTGCATCGCTTGCGGGCGTCGATATCCACGCCATGACCGTGGGGGAGGCCGAGCACGACAGGTTCTTCGGCATCCAACGTGTACCACGGGATCCCGCCTCGCTGTGGCGGACGGCCTTGATGCGGAGCCTGCAGGAGTTCACCGGCCGACTGGCCGCGCAGATCCCGCCGCGACAGGAACCGGACCTGCTCGCTGGACTGTCTGTCGCATTGCCCCCAGAGGTCTTCCGGTCGCTGACGCAGGTGCCGCCCGCACGGGACGACACCGCATGGGCGCCGCTCGACTGGTGGGTGGAGGGTCACCGCCTCTTCGCGGTCTTGACCCAAGTGGCGACGGTGGCCCTGCGCCACGCCTGCCGAACCGTACGGCTGGGCATCCCGAGTGCCGCCACCGCGGGCCTCGATACCGCAGCGGCCCTGTTTCGTTCCAGCGCTGCGGCGCTGCGCATCACCGCGAACTTCAGCGCCACGGAATATCGGGAGCAGATACGACCGCTGATGACGCCACCCCATGTCTCGGCGGGGTTCAGCGGGCTGCTGTCGGTGGATCATCGCATGTTGGTCGCCACGCTCCGGCAATGTCGGCACGGCATGGACAGTCCCGCGGTGCACCCTGGGGTCGAACGCCTGCATGCCGCACTCACTGCTGTATACGGGGCACACGAAGGCGTATGCGAACGCTTCGTCGGTGACGCCGCGACCAGCCTCCGCACGGTGGTGCGCCCCCATCAGTCCTCCGCTGTGATCGTCTTGCGCAAGCTCGGAGAACGGCGGATCGGGCTGATCGATCCGAGTGCGCGCTCACCGGCAGGCGGCGGCGATCCGGCCGATGAGATCCCAGGCGGCGGCGACGTGCTCGTACCTGGTGGCCGTGCCGCCGATCGCCAGGCGAAGCGTGAACGCGCCATGAACCACGGTGTGGGACAGGTAGACCCGACCGGATGCATTCAGCGCCTCGAGCAGCCGCTGATTGGGTTCATCGGGCCCTCGAAGCCGGAAGCAGACTAATGACAGCTGATGCGGGGCCATCAGCTCGAAGCGATCGTCTGCATCTACCCATGCGGCGAATTGCTGTGCCAGCGTGACACTGTGCCGCAAATGCGTCCGCAAACCCTCGACCCCGTAGCAGCGGATAACCGCCCAGAGCTTGAGCGCCCGGAAGCGACGCCCCAAGGGCACCTGCCAGTCCCGATAGTCGACCACCGCGCCCGAGTCCGTCGCGGTATTGCGCAGATATTCCGGCAGCACCGACAGCGCGCCCACCAGTGCCTCCCGATCGGCGACATAGCAAGCGTCGCAGTCGAATGCGGTGAGCATCCATTTGTGCGGATTGGTCGCGTAGGAGTCGGCATATGCGCCGACCCCTTGATGAATCCACCGCAACTCCGGACACACCGCGGCCACCCCGGCGTAGGCCGCGTCCACATGCAGCCATACGTCGTATTCCCGGCAGATCCGGCCGATCGACTCGATCGGATCGACCGCACCGGTCGAGGTGGTACCCACGGTGGCCATCACCATGACCGGGATAATGTCCTGCGCCACATCCGTTTTCATCGCCAGCCGTAGCGCTTCCGGATCCATCGACAGGTCCGGACGCGTTTCGATGAACCGTATCGATGACGCGCCGAGGCCGCTGATACGCACGCCTTTCTCCAGCGCGGAGTTCGCTTGTGTCGAGGTGTACACGGCGTAGCGACCGCGCTGGACACCGTCGTGGGCCACCTGTCCGCCGGAGACCCGATGCAGCGCGGCGACCAGCGCCACGAGTATCGCGCTGGATGCCGTGTCCTGGATGACGCCACCTCCGGTGCCCGCGAAGGTGAACTTCTCGGGCAGCGCCAGCATCTCGGCCAGCCAATCGAGTACATGCTGCTCCAGCTCGGTGCACGCCGGACTGGTCTGCCACAGCATCCCCTGCACGCCCAGCCCGGACGCGAGCAGCTCCGCGAGTACCGCCGGACCAGACGTGCTGGTCGGGAAGTAGGCGAAGAATCCAGGATGTTGCCAGTGCGTCAGTCCCGGAACCACAATCGTGTCGAAATCCGCCAACACGGCGTCGAAGGGCTCGCCCACCTCCGGCGGTGTGGACGGCAGCTGCCCGCGTACCTGTCCCGGCTTCACCTGAGACCGCACCGGCAGCGATTCCACCCGTTCCCAGTAGTCCGCGATCCAATCCACCACCGCCCTCCCATGACGGCGAAACTCTTCGGCGGTCATATGTTGGGGCACAGGTGTTTCGGCCATCGGCGGTCGGGTTCGCGGCGCTCGAGACGGCCCGTTCCCCCGTACTCCTTCTTTTCGTAGGTGCGCTGATGCGGTGGGTGCCTACCGAAAGTGCGAACGAACACGAGATGCGGAGCGGTCGAGCGGCAGACGCGATCTTATCCGCCCGCGGAATCGACTGACCCCGGCGGTTCATGCGATCGCGCACCTCGCGGAGTTACAGCGCATTCGTCCCCCCGTTACCTTTTTCGTGGCCCTGAACCAGGGCCACGGTCGCCAGGCCCGGTATGACTTCTTGCCCCTGTCTTTCGCATGATCCGGGGGGTGGTGTCACCGGGTTCCTGGTGGCGTCGACGGACCGCTGATAGGGACAGGGCCGATCGTAGGTCTCTTCGTAACGTGGGTGCCGGGCGTTGACGCCAGATCGGGCGGCCGTCCGGGCTCCACGCGACGAAGGAACTGCGAGTGACACAGGCGTACGCCGTGTTCTGCGGCATTGACGTTGGCAAGGGCGAACATCACGCGGTCGGACTTGACGTATCCGGGAACCGGTTGCACGACAAGGCATTACCGAACGACGAAGCTAAACTCCGCGCAGTTTTCGACCGCCTCGCCAACCGCGGTCGGCTACTGATCGTGGTCGACCAGCCCAACACCATCGGCGCTTTGCCGGTCACCGTCGCCCGCGCCTGCGGCCACGATGTGGCCTACCTGCCCGGCCTGGCGATGCGCCGCATCGCCGATCTCTACCCCGGCCAAGCCAAGACCGACGCCCGTGACGCGTTCATCATCGCCGACGCGGCCCGCACCATGTGAGCAGACCGCGGATGCGGTTGATGGTGCGGGTGGCCTCTCCGGCCAGGTCGTCGTCGAAGCCGACCAGGACACCCGGCGTCGGAGTCAGGACCGGAGCCCGAATCCTGCTCGAAGTCGGCGACGGCTCCGCCTTCGCCTCCTCCGGCCACCTCGCCGCCTACGCCGGCATCGCCCCGGTCACCCACCGCTCCGGCAGCTCCATCAAAGGTGAACACCCCGCCAGATCCGGCAACCACAAGCTCAAACGAGCGTTCTTCCTGTCCGCGTTCGCCGCCCTGCACGACCCGACCAGTCGCGCCTACTACGACCGAAAACGCGCCGAGGGCAAGAAACACAACGCCGCCCTCATCTGCCTGGCCCGACGCCGCTGCGACGTCATCTACGCCATGCTGAAAACCAAAGAGCCCTACCGCAACCCGCTGCGACAGCCAGCCTTGAACCCGGCCCACTAGCTACAGTCGCGACATGCCCGACCTGATCGCACCAACCACACGCCTGCACCGCGCCTGGCTTGACGCGCATGCCGAGTGGGGGCCCGGCTTACACGAAGACGGGTTCGGGCTGACACCGGCCGACGACGTCGACTCGCCTGCCGGCTTCGCAGCCTGGGTGAAGCGACTGACCGACGAGTCGGCCCAGACGACCTACCGGTGGATACGCGAGGGCCACCAGGTCCTCGGCGGAATCGCGCTGCGCCACCACCTCGACGACTACGCGCTCCGAGTCGGCCACATCGGCTTCGGCATCCGGCCGTCCGCGCGGCGGCGCGGGCTGGCCAGCTGGGCGTTAGGGGGCATGCTCGACCAGGCCCGTCAGCTCGGCATGGACCGGCTCCTGCTCGTCTGCGACGCGAACAACATCGCTTCCGCGACAACGATCCAACGCCTGGGCGGAGTCTTCGAAGAAGTCCGCGACACCGAACTCGGC
Source organism: Nocardia sp. NBC_00403 (assembly GCF_036046055.1). Taxonomy (NCBI): domain Bacteria; kingdom Bacillati; phylum Actinomycetota; class Actinomycetes; order Mycobacteriales; family Nocardiaceae; genus Nocardia; species Nocardia sp. NBC_00403. Next base: position 732,402 of record NZ_CP107939.1, on the reverse strand, counting down.
CCCGCTCAACGCTACTGGATCACGCTTCCTCCACCGAGTAGCTGATCCTCAACTTCCCCGACCGGTTGACAGGAACCATAGGGACACGTTACCCGGTGTTCTCAGCGATCGGGACCGGGTCGAGGTCGGCACGCAGTGTCAATGTTTCGCAGTGGGGTCCAAGGCAGCGGCGAGGCCCGCGCGCGTGGTGATCCCGGTCTTGCGTGAGGCTCGAAACAGGTGACCTTCGACCGTCCTCACCGACATGACCAGTTTTTCGGCGATCTGGCGGTTGGTGAGCCCCGCCGCAACCAGAGCGATGACCTCGCGTTGACGGGTGGTCAGCGGGCTGGGGACGTTGTTGGCACGCAACGCGGGGGTATCGGCGCCGGTGATCGCGGCCAACCTGCGCGCCGACGCCGTCGCTGTCAGTGCAGCACCACGATATCCGTTGCGACGCAACAAATCCGCTGCTTGCGCGAAGGTGTCCGCCGCAGCGACGAGATCACCGAATTCCTCGTAGCACCGCGCCGCTTCCACCAGACCCGCAGGGTCCCAGTCCGACAACGCGGTAGCGTGTAGGGCTGCGGCAACGGGGCGGGGGCCTTCGACCAGGCGGGTGAGTTCGCCGAGCCGGTGTGCCTGGGTGCGGTCACCGAACTGGGTCGCGGTCTGGGCGGCCATGAGTTCCTGCGCAGGTCGTCGATGTTCCTGCGAGAGATCGGCGGCCTGATTGGCCAAGGCGATGGCATGGGTGACGGTGCCGGCGGCGGCCTGGGTCCAGGCGCGCGCGAGTAGGTGCGCGTAGGTGAACCGTGTCGGGTCGGGGTATCCGAAAGGCTCGTATCGGTCGAGCAGTGTTGTGGCCGTACCGTTGTCGCCCGCCATTGCGGCGAGTGTGGCCACGCTCAGTTGTGCGAAACCCGGCAGCCACACCGACTCGAACGAGGCCGCGATCGCCAATGCCTCCCGGAAGTGCGATGTCGCCGCGGACAGCTCACCTCGGGTGTAGGCGAGCATGCCCGCGAAGATCGCCCGGAAGGCGAAAGCTGTGGGGAAGTCTCCCGGTACGTGGTCGAGCTGTCGAACCAGTTCGGTCGCGGCGTCGAGGTAACCGCCGAGACAGTATCCCTCGAGGTGGAAGATGCCGATGATGTAGTGCAGGGTGGCGGCGTCGGCGGAGTTGCCTGCCAGCCGGTAGCCGTCTTCGGCCGCCGCGGTCATCTGCTTGTAGTTGCCGAGCATGCTGTGTCCGGCTACCAGCGAGGTCAGAGCAAAGAGTCCGAAGGACTCATCGAGCCAGCCCTGTGCCTGCAGCGCCGCACAGGCGTGCGTGATCGCTGCCGGGTGATCGCGCGGCAGCTTCGCCCAAGCTGCGATCGCGTTGTAGGGGCGGTGCAAACCGCATGCGTTAGCGGCCTTTTCAATTCTGGTGACCTCTGCGGCCGTGGCAGCGTAGTCGGCTTTTCCGGCCATGTAGGTGATACGGCTCAGCGTCAAGAGCACAGCTTCTCGATCGGACTCGGCACTGTCTTGCAGCGCGGTATTCACCGAGAGCGCTTCGTCGTAGCGGTCGCAGTGCAGCAGCGTCCTCGCGTGCACGATCTGTGCCGCGCGTGCGCCGCCCGTCTCCACCGCACGGCGAGCCAGTCGCTCGGCGGTGGCAGGGTCGGCCAGTCTCAGTGCCGCTTCTGCCGCCTCGGCGAACATCAATGGATCCGGAGGCAGGTCGGAGTCGGCGACGAGCACCGCGCGGCGTACGAAATCGACCAGCCCGGTGGCGGTCCCGCAACTGGCCAGGGCGGTCGCGATCTGCCCGCGCAAGGCGCGCAGTCGCGACGGGGTGGTGCGGGCGCGGCGGCCTTCGCCCAACAGTGGGTGAGCCAAGCGGGCCATCGAGCCCGCACCGACGGTGTCGAGAGTGACCAGCGCGGCATCCACCGCGGCACCGATCGCCTCGACACCGGTCAGTATCTCCAGCACCGTGGTTTCGATCGGATCCGACACCGACAGCAGGTCGATCACAGCCAGCACACTCGGTGATTGCCGGGCGATGGTGGACTCGATCAGCTCGGCCAACGGCGAAGAGATGCCCTCGCCGCGCTGCCATACCCACACTCCGCCACGGTCGACCAGTCGCGCCGCGGCGAGTTCGCCATCGACCAGGTGCCGCAGATGCAGGACGTTGCCACGGGTGTATCGCCACAGCTCGGAAACCGCAGAATGTTCGACCTGTCCGTCGAGTACACAGGTGAGCAGAGTGGCGGTTTCGGACACCGACAGCGGCTGCAGGTCCAGACGACGCAGACGCTGGTCTTTCCACAGCGCGGTGACCGCGTCGGGCGAGTCCGCCCCGGTGCGTACGGCCAGCAATGCCGTCGCGAGATGGTGGTGCACGATCTGGGTCAGCACCAGCGAGGACTGGTCATCGAGTAGATGAGCGTCATCGATGACCAAGAGAACCGGAACAGCAGGGTCGTCGCAGTGCGTCAGCGCTGTCACCACCGCGCGGATACGGCGCAGCGGGTCGACCGAGGCGGCATCGGCGACCGCGGCGAACAGCCCCAGTGGTACCGCCTGGGCCGAACGGCTGGCGTGGAAGTAATGGCACGGGCGGCCACGTGCACGCCAGTGCGCTACGGCTTCGGTCAGCAATCGCGATTTCCCCACCCCGGCTGGGCCCGCCACCAACACGCCCAACGACACTGGGTGTGTGTGCTCGACTACCCAGTCCAACTCCTCTCGACGCCCGACCAGAGGCCATTGAGCCGCCGCGAACTCAGCGTGGCGAGCCTCGACGGCCCGCGGGGTTGGCGGCGTGTGGTTCGAGCACTCAATTCCGGTCATGACGCACCCCGGTCACGGCGAGTTCGGTTCGCACCAGATGTGTATCCAATAGCCCGACCGCCTCGGGATCTGCGGCCGGTACCCGCGTGCTCGCACTCTGACCACGAAACGGCCCGATTCTGCGGGGTTTCATCGCTGGTCGTGTCCGCGGATCGTGGCCAGTTGTTCCCTATCCAGAGTAGTCACCGATGTCATTTGCTGATCGCCTCCGATCGAAATACAGATCCCGATGCGGTCGGACCGCACCGACTACCTTTCTCCGAGAACACCGCGATGGCATGCGTAGCCCACTACCCCAATTCCCCGGCCACCCGCCGCGCGGCGAACACCGACCACTCCGGCGTTCGCTATCGGCGTCCGATCTCCACCGACGCATCGACGCCGACAGCTCGAACGCGCAACGATCGCAGGACAGAAGGGCGCACCGACGTGGTGTTCACGACACCACACCACGAAAGAGGGGCGCGTGTTCGTAGTTCATCATCGAAAGTCAACGGCTCGGGCCTGCGGGCACCGCAGTGTGCCGCCTACGCCATTCCGAAAAGCAAAGAACCCTAACGAAATACGCTGACGTCAGCGACGACGTGATGTCACCATGACTCGATCCGATTTCATCCGGCACAGCAGTACAGGAGTCTGTCGATGAGAGCCCCTTCAACTGGCCGGACGATCCCTGGATTGCGATGACCCCGAAGCCCTGGTTCTACCTCGAACTGCTGGGCGGACGACTGCTGCAAAACAACGACGGCAGCGCCGGGATCGGCATCCCTTTCGGGCTCATCATGATCGCCCAGAAAGTCCCCGACCACGCCCCACCATTCTGGCCCTGAACCTCGATCGCCCACCTGGACCTCGCCGCGGACGCCGACCTGGACTAATGCCAGCAACGGGCGCTACAGATCGGAGCGAGGCCGTCATGCACACAACCCCACCGACATAGACACCTGCCCACCCAACTCGCCGGCATCCGTAGACGCGCATCGCTCCACCTTGCCGGAAACCAGAGTGGCGACACCCGACAGTCGGGACGGACCGGGTCACTGCTGCAAGGCTCTGCTTCGCCATACCGATGTCACACCGCCATGCGAACGTGCTGGAGTTGCCCGCAACCGGCTACCTTCACGATGAACCCCTTTTGCCGCAGTCGTAGAAGCAAGGGGCCGAATCGGCGAGGCTCGGACAGCTCGGGCCAACCATTGGCACGCATCCTCTCGTGCACGTCTGCGTTGATGAACTCCTTCACCTGCTGCAGTGCCAACGGTGAAGTCGTCGGCAGTCATCGCTGCGCTCGAATACAGCAAGTGTGCGTGCTCCGCTGGCTCCCGGGGCAGGGTTCGATCAGCGATGCCGTCGGCGCCCCGGGCATGGATTGCGTTGTCGCGGTGAACCGTTCGACCGGAACCAGGGTCAGCAGACCACCGGAACTGCGACCAGCGTCCAACTTCAGCTGAGTGAGGCGACGTACAAGCGGTTGTAGTCCGGCTGCGGACATTGCCTGTTGCCCCGGGGTGTCCACGCGGTGCGGCTGTAATCACGCCGCCGGACATCCGACCCGCCATGGGGATGGCAGGGGCGCCATAGTGTCGCGTTGGTGGCCAGCCCGAGCCGCCCGCACTGATGAACATCGAGTCGACAGCGTCCAACGTCGGGTTCGCCGATCCCCCACCACCTGGTACTCCACATCCAGCACTGCGGCTGGGCATCACAGTCGCGGTGGCCGTCCAGAAGGAACCTGCGCGATTTTACGGTGCAAGAGCCTTCGTTCCGGTGTTTCGCCGATCGGTTAGCCAGCCTGTGGCCGCTGCTGCACACCACCCCTGCGGCGCCCCTGGATGGCGTGCGCGCGGTGTTTGGTGCGCGGTGTGGCAGGGGTTGCATCCGGTTTGGGGTAGCCGATTACTTCAGCTGGTCGCTGCTTGCGCCTCGAGACTTGGTTCGGGTCGGTTATGGCCCGCGATCCCGCAGCCGCGGTACCGAGTCCCGGCTGCCGAGAAAGGAGAGATGAGATGAGAAGGAAGATGTTTCGCGCTGTAGTGGTCGCGTTGAGCGGTGCGGCCGTGGTCGCGGGGTGGCCCGCGATGGCCTTCGCGGACGTGAACCAAGACCCGGTCGGCGGACGGGAACGAGTGAAGGTCACCGTCACTTCCACCGAGCTCGATCCGCTGGGGTGCTCGGTAACGGTTGACGGCGGTGGCAACCGACAGATCGACGTCCCCGCCGGCGGCAGGCAGAGCGTGCTGATTTCACAGGTCGCGCCCGGAATCCGCTGGGTCCACACCGTCTGCTATACGCGCCCCCCAGCCCCAGCCTTCCCGAAGCTGGTGCTCGACTCGAAGCTCGAGGTCGCGGTCGATCTGGCCAACCCGGTGCTCGACGGGGTCGACGGAATGCTGGTCGGTGGGGGTAGCGGCACGCTGACGACCGATCCCGCCCTGCGGTGACCCCGCCCCTGCGGGGGACAGACGAGGGGCACGTGCCCGGCCGGCGGGCGAAAGTCCTCCGGCCGGCCATCGCGTTCGACGACTCCGGCAGTACATCGGACGCGGTACGCGCGCGGTCCGCGCTGCCCCGGGTCGGGAAAGGAGCACGGGTGAGATGAGCAGTGAGGACGAGCTTGATCGCTCGGTGGTGGATCGGCTGCCCTTCCCATATGCCGAGGCGCTGCGCCTGCGCGCAGCCGGTGTTACCGACGAGGTGATCGCGCAGGCGTTGGGAGTGGAGGCCGATGCGGTCGGATCGGTGCTGCAGATGGCCGAGGCTAAACTCGCCACCCTGCGCGAACAGCGTCGGTGCTGACCGTGAGGGCGCAGGTGTCGGGGCGCGGCCTGAGTGCCTATGCCTGGACGTGCTTACGGCCGCCGATGCCGTCGAGATCGACATCGTGTCCGCTGTCACCGATCCCTCGGCGGTCGAAGCCGCCGTCGAGGCAGGGCTGACCACCCTCGACACCAGTGCCGGCCCGGCCGTGGCCCGGGCACGGCCGCGCATTCGATGAGCAGCCGTCGGATCGAGCCGTTCCCTGGCGACCTGCGCCCACATTTCCTGGAAGTCGACGAGCGCGTTTATGTCGACGACTCCTTGGTACCGCAGCTCCACGGCACCGGCACGGAGGACTTCTACGAGGGCGGCTGGTTCTTCGACCACGGCACTCGCTACAGCCTGCCGCTCACCGGGCAGCCGAGTGTCCGCATTACCGACGATCGATGCGAGGACTACTGCGTGACCGCCTACCGCCTGATGCTCGCCGAAGCGGTGGACTACCGATCCAGCCTGCTTTTCGGTATCGAGCACGGGCCGGAGAACGACGAGCAGGCCGAATACGGTTCCGTCGCATTCTTTTACACACACAGACTTCGAACGACACCCCGTAGCATCCGTGATCCCCTGTCGAACTCCCCTGTGGCGCAACGCTCATCGGGTTCGAACGTCCGCGTTCATGCCGAGCGTATGGCGACCTGACCACGAATTGGACATTCGTCTTGTACATATGTGTTGCACAAATGTCTAAATCTTTGTAGTGTCTCGTGCATGCACAGAAACGAACTCACCATCGACGGCCGCCGGATCTCCTACCTCGACGCGGGCGGGGACGGCAGGCCGCTGCTCGCGCTGCACGGTCACTTGGAAGAGGGAGCGAGCTGGGCGCGGCTGGCGGCCGATCTTGCGCCACAGTGGCGGGTCATCGCGCCCGACCAGCGCGGGCACGGCGACTCCGATCGCGCACCCGACTACTCGCTCGAGGGCTATGTTGCCGACGCCGTCGCGCTGATCGAGCACCTGGGAGTCGGACCCGTCGCGATTCTCGGACACTCGGGCCGAGGCATCACCGCAATGCGGCTCGCGGCCCGCCGCCCGGACCTGGTCTCCGCACTGATAGTGGAAGAAATCGGCGCGGTCCATGTGAGCACCGGCGCGCTGGACTTTGTACTCGGGTGGCCGCAGCAGGCATCGACCAGGCAAGGGCTGCTCGACGCGCTCGGGTTCGCGGCGCCGATGTTCGCAGAGGTGCTGCGCGAGAACCCGGACGGCAGTTGGCGATTGCCGTTCGCTCCGCAGGACATGGTCGACTCCGAAGCTCTTGTCGCCGGCGACTATTGGGCTGACTGGCTCGGTAGTGAATGCCCGGCCCTACTCGTCGTCGGCAACAAGCAGCCGTGCGTGGACCCCGCGCTCGCCGAGCAGATGTGCGTCAAGAGGTCGAATGCGGCGCTGATCACCCTCGACACCGACCATTTCGTGCACAAAGGCGACCCGGGCGGATTCGCCGCGGCCGTGCGCGATTTCCTCCAGTCGCGGTAACTCGACAACACCGAAGCCGGATGCCACGCCGACAGGCCCTATCGGGCAGGCAGTAGTCTCGTCGCGTGCTGCTTTCCGATCGTGACATCCGTGCGGAGATCGCCGCTGGGCGTCTCGGCGTCGAGCCGCTCCTGGAAACCCTGATCCAGCCGTCGAGTATCGACGTGCGACTGGATCGGATGTTCCGAGTGTTCGATAACACCCGCTACACCCATATCGACCCGGCGCAGCGGCAGGATGAGCTGACCAGCCTGGTCGAGCCCGGCGAGGGCGAGCCGTTCGTGCTGCACCCGGGTGAGTTCGTACTCGGCTCCACCCTCGAGGTGTGCACGCTGCCCGACGACCTGGCCGGACGACTGGAAGGCAAGTCGAGCCTCGGCAGGCTCGGTCTGTTGACGCATTCGACGGCGGGCTTCATCGATCCGGGTTTCAGCGGCCACATCACCCTCGAGCTGTCCAACGTGGCGAACCTGCCGATCACGCTGTGGCCCGGCATGAAAATCGGTCAGCTGTGCCTGCTCCGGCTGACGAGCCCGGCCGAAAACCCGTATGGCAGTGCAAGCACCGGGTCGAAATATCAGGGTCAGCGCGGTCCGACACCGTCGAAGTCCTACCTGAACTTCCCGCTGCCGACCTAGGGCTGCTCGGCGAGCCTTCCTCGATGCGTCGCCGAGCATTGCGCCCTGGTCGAAGCCGAATGCCTTCGGCTCCAGCCGGATTCCGCCGCGGATGTCACGGCTCGTACTTCGATGTCACGGCCCCAGGGCCGGGTCCACCCCTGTCGACTGCCGGAAATAGGGGTGGGCCCGGCTCGGGGTCGGCGCCGGCGCCAGCGGGGATTGATGACGCAAATCAATCCCCGCCGCCCGCTCCGACCGCGAGTGCCGTCGTGATGATGACGGAAAGCGGTGGGAGCGTGTCGCCCCGATTCGGCAGGCTGACCCAGAAGCACCCTTCCCGGGTCCAGCGGCCGAGTCCGGTCGGCAACATCACGGCGCTGCCGATGGCAGGTATGCCTATGTCGAGACGGTTCAACACCTCCAATACCTGTGTCCCCGGCCGGCTGTCCGGCTCGGCAAGGAAGCTCCATCGGATCTGCCTGGCCAGCATGGGGCCCCTCGTCCCCTGCTGTTCCAAAGCCGCCATGACCTTTTCGGCCCTGGCGGTCGGCAGATGTACGACACACACTCGACCGGTAATCGGCAGCATCACGAACCCGCCTCGCTCGCTGACCGGTAGCCCGAACTCGTGCCGGTAGTAGGCCACCCAATCGTCGACTGTTCTGATCCTGTCCACGTTCACGGCCATACTCCTCGCCTCCTGCTTCAAGGGTCGCGGCAACGGCGGCGGTTCGGTATTGCCCGCGCGCCCGCCTTCCACTGCCATTCCGCTGCCCCTCACGCGACTGCCCCCTGCGCCGATTGCCTTGCCTGATAGCGAATTGCCTTTGACTGTGGCCGCACTCACAAACCCCTCGTACCCTGGATAGGAGTTGTTCGTTCGAAGGGATGACATCGTGGTCCGGCAGTGGTCAGGTAAAGAGGCCCGTGCCCTTCGCGATGCCAAGCGGATGAGTCTCCGGGAGTTCGCGGCGCATCTGGGTGTGCACGAACGCCTGGTGTCGAAGTGGGAGGCCGGCGGCGCCCGGGTACACCCACGTCCGATCAATCAAGCCGCTCTCGATACGTCCCTGGCCAGGTCCGACGATGTTGTGCGGGCGAGGTTTGCGGCGCTGATCGATCAACCCCTTGTTGATCGTGCTGCCGCGCCAGGATTCGATGCGCATGCCGACGCCGCGGCGCGCGCCAATTATTCGAGCGACGCGGACCTGCTGGCTCTCATAGATGCCGGTGCGATGAGAGGTGATGCGTTAGCGGCGATTTCGGAGAGGGATCTGATCATGGCGGCTGCCCATGAGGCCAGCGAGCACGCCGGCCAGGCCGAGAGCACCAATGTGGGTGCAACCACTTTGGAACAGCTCGATGCCGATGTCACGCGCATCGCGAACGACTATGTGCACATTCCGCCGGTTCCGATGATGGTGGAGATGCTGCGGGTGCGTCGCCGGGTGTACCGACTACTGGAGGGACATCAGCGGCCCGCCGACACCAGTCACCTATATCTGTTGGCAGGCACTCTCTCTGGTCTGCTCGCCAACGCGAGCACCGACCTCGGCTACTACGACGCGGCCGGTGAACAGGCCAGAGCCGCATGGGCCTATTCGGAACTGTGCGGCCACAACGGGTTGCGTGCCTGGACCCGCGGCATGCACGCGCTCATCGAATACTGGTCGGAGCGGCCGCGCCGCGCGGTGCTGCTCGCGCAGAGCGGGCAGGAGTTCGCGGAGTCGGCCACCGCGCGGGTGCGCCTGCTCAATATCGAGGCCAGGATCTGGTCTCGCCTCGGCAGTGCCGCCGACACCGATCGGTGCATCCGCGCCGCGGACGATGCGCGCGAGACCGGCGAGACCGACACGTTGCACGATGAGATCGGCGGCGTATTCGGCTTCAACGAGGCGAAGGCCAGCTACTACGCGGGCGCCACCTATATCCACCTCGGCCAGGCGGCCCCCGCATTAGCCGCCACCGAGCGAACCATCGAGCTGTATGCGAACGGTCCGACCGAGCAGCGCTCCTACGGCGCCGAATCCCTGGCCCGGGTGGACAGCGCCGCGGCGCACCTGATCAACGGCAGCCTGGACGGTGCGGCCGAGGCCCTGCATCCGGTGCTCGGTTTGGCCGAGGACAAGCGCATCGCCCAATTGGAGGAGCGACTCACCGGTGTACGGCGCCGCATCGCCGGTCCCGCCTTCCGCGATGCGGTGGAGGCGCGGTTCCTCGACGAACGCATCGAGGAATTCTGCGGCATCACCGCGGCCAAAGGCATTCCGCCGGGCAATTCGTCGGCCTGAGCCCGCGACCTCGGTCTTCTCCCGCAGCCCTGCGCGTGCGGGGTTGGCAGTGGCGCAGGTCTCCTCGCGCCGATAAGGCCGATAAGTGCTTGCGGCGGGATGGCACCATTGGACAGGTGAGCCCGAGTCATCTACCGCATCATCCGCCGCGCGTTCTGGAACAGTCGACAAAGCTGCAGGACGTTCTCTACGAAATTCGTGGTCCGGTACATGCGCACGCGGCACGGCTCGAGGCGGAGGGTCACCGGATCCTCAAACTCAATATCGGCAATCCCGCCCCGTTCGGGTTCGAGGCTCCCGATGTGATCATGCGTGACATCATCGCCGCGCTGCCGTATGCCCAGGGCTATTCGGAATCGAAGGGCATCCTGTCGGCGCGGCGCGCCATCGTCACCCGCTACGAGCTGGTCGCGGGCTTCCCCGAGCTCGATGTCGACGACGTGTATCTCGGCAACGGCGTCTCCGAGCTGATCACCATCACCATGCAGGCGCTGCTCGACAATGGCGACGAGGTGCTGATCCCGGCGCCCGACTATCCGCTGTGGACGGCGATGACCAGCCTCGCCGGTGGCACCCCGGTGCATTACCTGTGTGACGAGTCCAACGGCTGGCAGCCCGATATCGCCGATATCGAGTCGAAGATCACCGACAAGACCAAGGCCCTGTTGGTGATCAACCCGAACAACCCGACCGGCGCGGTGTACTCCGCCGAGGTTTTGCAGCAGCTGGTCGATATCGCGCGTAAGCATCGGCTGCTGCTGCTCGCCGACGAGATCTACGACAAGATTCTCTACGACGACGCCAAGCACATTTCGCTGGCGACGCTCGCGCCCGACCTGCTGTGTCTGACGTTCAACGGATTGTCCAAGGCCTACCGGGTCGCGGGCTACCGGTCGGGCTGGCTGGCGATCACCGGGCCGAAGGAGCATGCCGCGGGCTTCCTGGAGGGCATCGACCTGCTCGCCTCGACGCGGCTGTGTCCGAATGTGCCTGCACAGCATGCGATTCAGGTGGCGCTCGGGGGACACCAGAGCATCGAGGATTTGATCCTGCCCGGCGGGCGGTTGCTCGAGCAGCGTGATGTCGCGTGGGAGCGGCTCAATATGATCCCGGGCGTCTCGTGTGTGAAACCGAAGGGTGCGCTGTACGCGTTCCCGCGGCTGGATCCGAACGTCTATGAGATCCAAGATGATTCGAAGCTGATCTTGGATCTGTTGTTGCAGGAGAAGATCCTGATGGTGCAGGGCACCGGCTTCAACTGGCCCGATCACGATCATCTGCGGATCGTCACGCTGCCGTGGGCTCGGGATCTTGCGGTGGCCATCGAGCGCTTCGGCAATTTCCTGTCCAGCTACCGTCAGTGAGTGGCTGATTAGGGACCCAGCGTGTTCGGGGCAACCAAACCGCCCCGCTTACGCGGTAAAAAACCGACTCACCGTATGGATATTGGCGAGTTTTCAAGACTAGCTAGCGCAAAAGAAGACCTTTTGTGTACAGTGGCTCTTGGCACTTTAGAGTGCCCGGTCGGGTTGTCTACCCCCCCTGGACGATCCGACCTCGAGTTCGGCCGCCTACCCCCCTGGGCGCCAGCTCGCGGGCGGCGGAGACATCCCCCTGCTCTCCGCCGCCCCCTCCCACTTTCTCCGTTCCGGATTTCGCCTCGAACGCCGCTCCGGTCCGTTGCGCAGACTTGAAAATGAAATCCTTTAAGCTCGGCACCGGACAAGCACACGTCCGACAGGCAGGAGCCCGGTAAGTGAGCGCAGCAAGCGCACCGTCGCCACAGCGCACGGCGGTGTCATGACCGACCACCATCACCACCACCACGACCATTCCGAACCGATCGCGATCGGCACCAACGCCGCCCGCGTCGTGATCGGGCTACTCACCGCCATCGGTGTGCTGGTCGTGATCGCCGCGATCGTCCTGTGGCCGAGCGCCCAGCACGTCGACATCCCGCTGCCGATGCAGAGTGCGGGCGGCGGCGCGGTGGAGACCGAGGCCGGAACGGTGGTGCTACAGGACGTCGGCGCGTGCGGCAGCTCCTCGATCGGTAAGGTCTTCGTCGACAAGCCGGAAGTACCACGCAACAACGCCTACACCTGCCAGCGCAGTCTGATCACCATCGATTCCGGGCCGCACAAGGGCAATCACACGCTGCTCGAAATCGCGCCGGGCCCAGGACAACCCGACCTGCGCGCCGGTGACCACATCCGACTGGTCCGGCAGACCGATCCGAACGGCACGCCGATGTACTCCTTCGAGGACTACTCGCGCGGGCTGCCGTTGCTGCTGATCGTGCTGGCCTTCGTGGTGGTGATCGTGGTGGTGGCGCGCTGGCGCGGGCTGCGCGCGCTGCTCGGACTGATATTCGCCTTCGCCGTGCTGGTGGGGTTCCTGTTGCCTGCGCTGCTGGACGGAAAACCCGCGATCCCCGTCGCGCTTGTCTCGGGGGCGCTAATTCTCTATGCCGTGCTGTATCTCGCACACGGGGTGAACCTGCGGACCAGTTCGGCGCTGCTCGGCACACTGACATCGATGGTGCTCGCCGCGGTGCTGTCCTGGGTCGCGATCGAGACGACGCACCTGACCGGGCTGTCGGAGGAACAGAACACCAACGTCGCCACCTACATTCAGCACGTCAGCATTACCGGGCTGCTGTTGGCGGGCTTCATCATCGGCTCGCTCGGTGTGCTCAACGATGTCACCATCACCCAGGCCTCCGCCGCGTTCGAGCTGGCCGCCCTCGACGAATCGGCCTCGCGCCGCGAGGTTTTCGCTGCCGCGATGCGAGTGGGCCGCGACCACATCGCCAGCACCGTCTACACCCTGGTGCTCGCCTACGCCGGTGGTGCGCTGCCGTTGTTGCTGCTGTTCAGCGTCGCGGGCCGCTCCATCCGCGATGTGCTGACCGGCGACGCGGTGGCCATCGAGATCGCGCGCTCGGCGGTCGGCGGCATCGCGCTCGCGCTGTCGGTTCCGCTGACGACCGCAATCGCGGTCATGCTCGCGCGCCCGTTCGGCGGCAAGCAGCAGGCGCCGTCCGCGCCTGCGCGTCGTGCGCGGCACGCGAAGAACTGAGGGTGGGCTCGCCGGTTACCGCGGTGGCGGTGGCGGCGGTGGCGGCGGGAACGGGAAGACCTCGGTCGGAATTGTCGGCACCACGATCGGCGGAAGCCCCGGCACGACAATCGTATTCGGGCCCTGCGTCGTGGTCGGTGGCGTCGTTGTCGTCTGCCGTCGCGGTGGCGGTACGGCGACCGATTCCTCGGTCTCGGTCGTCGTGCCAGGGGCGACCGCGATCTGTGGATCGAGCGTGGTGGTGCGCGGCGCGCTGGTCGGGGAGACCGAGGTGGGCCGCTCGCTGCTCTGCGAATCGCGTTCGAGCACCTGCGGTCCGTAACCCAGTCCGAGACCGATCGCGGCGACAACCGCCAGCGCGCTGACGGTCAGGACCGCGCCGTTGATCTCACGCTTACGACGACGCTTGGGCGGCGCGGATAACCAGGCGGGCGACAGCTCATCGTCATCGAGCATCCTGCCGGGTGGAGTGGAAGCCCGGATCGGACGGACCGGACGGGCCAGCAGTGCCGCCCCGCGGGTGATCACCGTTTCCGGGCTGTCCGGCACGATCACCGGCACACCCATCCACCGCTCGAGCACCTTGGCTATCAGCGGAATTCGCGCGCAACCACCGATCAGCAGCACACCGTGTACCGGGCGATCGGACCGCACGATCACATCGCGCGCCATCCGCGCCGACGATTCGATCGCCAGCATGATCAGCGATTCGAAGTTTTCCTGGGCCAGCAGCACCAGACCCTGTTCGCTCGGCAGGGCGACAGCGGTGTTCGAGGACAGCTGTTCCTTGGCCTCGCGACATAGCGCGTCGAGTGCGGCCAAGCCCGCCGGATCCGCAGGGTGCGCGATCCGGCCCGAGGCGATCTGCTGCTCGCGGATGAGTGAGTCGAGGTAGTCGCCGCTGATATCGCTGGTGCGTTCGCTGTGGCGGACCTCACGGGTCTGGGCATCGACGACGCTGACCGAAAGTCCCGAGCTGCCGAGATCGTAGACCACCAGCGAGGAGATGCCGCGAATATCGCCGGTGGAGTGGGCGAATTCGAGCGCGGCGATGATCTCGGGCACGAGTTCGTAATTGGTGAGCTGCTGACGGGCCATGGATGCGCGGATCGCCCTGGCGTGCTGTTCGCTGCGGTAGGCGATTGCGGTGGCTTCGATACCCGGGGTCGCCTCCAGCGTCACGCCGATCGCCTCGGCGGCCAGCTCTTCCACCTGATACTCGCCGACCGGGATGGACTGCAGGTCGAACGAGTGTGGCGCGATGTGTCCGTGAGGGCTTGCGGCGTGCGGCCGCGCCATACGGACTGCGCCGGCCCCCACCGAAACTCCCAGAACCGAACTCATCAGCTACCCATCTCGTTTCACACTCCACGACATGCGAGCCTTGTGCCGCCCGCCGGTGGATAGGCCGCTCATGCCGACCCTACCGCCGACGATCGGCAATGCCTAAGGCAGGACTGGTTGTCCGACAGTCGCTCCCGCCTCGCCAGGCAACTCTACGGTGTGCCGAGACCGGCGTACACCCATCCGGCGGCTCTCCAGGTGGCACGATTGAGACAGTTCCTGCCGTCGATGATCGAGCGCCCGCGGACCACCGGGTCCAGATCCTGCGGTCGCAATGCGACGAACTCATCCCATTCGGTGAGGACGAGCACCACATCGGCGCGCTCGCATGCCTCGGCGACCGAGGTCGCGTAGTTCAGCGTGGGGAATACGCGTCGCGAATTCTCCAGTGCCTTGGGGTCATACACTGTGACCACCGCGCCGTGCAGCTGGATCATGCCCGCCACATTCAATGCGGGGGAGTCGCGCACGTCGTCGGATTCGGGTTTGAACGCCGCGCCGAGCACCGCCACATTGGCGCCGAGTAGCGAACCGCCGCAGGCCCGCGCGGCCATGTCCACCATCTTGGTGCGTCGGCGCATATTGATGTTGTCGACCTCGCGGAGGAAGGCGACGGCATGATCGGCGCCGAGCTCACCGGCGCGGGCCATGAACGCGCGAATGTCCTTCGGCAGACAGCCGCCACCGAAACCTAGTCCGGCATTGAGGAATCGGCGGCCGATGCGGGCGTCGTAGCCGAGCGCGTCGGCGAGCACGGTCACATCGGCGCCGGTCGCCTCGCAGACTTCCGAGACCGCGTTGATGAATGAAATCTTTGTCGCGAGAAAGGCATTCGCCGACACTTTGACCAGCTCGGCGGTGGCCAGATCGGTCAGCAGGAACGGCACATCGGCCGCGATCAGATCGGCGTAGATTTCCCGCACCAGGTCCTCGACCCAGGCCGCGGCGTCGCGCTGGTTATCGACCCCGAGCACCAGCCGGTCCGGGCGTAGCGTGTCCTTCACCGCGAAGCCCTCGCGTAGGAACTCCGGATTCCAGGCCACCTCGACCGCGGTGTCGGTGAGCTTGCGGGCCCGCGCGCCCAATGCCGTCGCGGTCCCTACCGGCACCGTTGACTTTCCGATGATCACCGAGGGTCGCTCCAGCATCGGTGCGAGCGTATCGACGACGGCGTGAACGTATTTCAGGTCGGCGGCGTACTCACCCTTCTTCTGCGGTGTCCCGACGCCGAGGAAATGCATGTCCGCGTGCGCCGCCGCTTCCGCGTAGGAGGTGGTGAAACGCAGCCTGCCTGCATCCAGATTCCGCCGCAACACCTCCTCCAGGCCCGGCTCATAGAACGGCACGACCCCGTCGGACAGCTTCGCGACCTTGCCGGGGTCGACGTCCACCCCGATCACGTCATGCCCGAGTTCGGCCATGCACGCTGCGTGCGTGGCCCCGAGGTACCCGGTTCCGAAGACTGTGCATCGCATGATCGATTGATAGGCCTCGCCAATGGCCACGCCACGTCAGCGAGGCAAGAGTCGCGGCAACAGCAGGTGTACAGGTGGCGACATGAATCCCGAATATCGTGCTGACCTGCGAACTTCTTGTCCGCGACACCCCAGCTACCATCGACCGGGTGCGCCGCCGAAGAATACTGTGGTTCCTGTCGAGTCTTGCCGCGGCCGTCGTCGTCCTGACTGCCGCGCTCTGGCCGGTGTACGTCGACCCCCGCACCGATCAGCCGGGAAAAGCCGACGCCATCCTTGTTCTCGGCGGCGCCCACGACGGCCGCGAACAACTGGCCCTGCGCCTGGCACACGAAGGCTACGCGCCCCGAGTCCTTTTCTCCGACCCCTACGAAAACAGCCTCCTGATCAACCGAATCTGCCACGGCGGCTACAGCTTCGAAGTCATCTGCTTCGACCCGTCCCCTCGCACCACCCGAGGTGAGGGCCGCGAACTGGCCGCGCTGGCTCGCGCCGAGAACTGGCGCCGAGTCATCGTCATAACTTTCACCCCCCACCTCTCCCGAGCCCGCCACATCCTCGAAAAGTGCTGGGACGGAGACCTCCTCTTCTTGGACCCCCGCCCCCACCTATCGCTCGCTCGCTGGGCCTATAACTACATCTACCAATCCGCCGGCTATCTCGAGGCCGTCATCGAACCCTGCTGACTCTGCCGAATTCACCCGACTGTGGGCGAGCGGTACATGGCTGAGTCGAACGTCGAGAAGACCTCTCCGCCCGGTACCGCCTATTGCGCGGGTTGTCCGAATTGGAACTGCTGGCGGGTGACTTCAGTTTGATTCGGACGTGAGACAGACGTATGTTGTGTCTCGTGGGCCTAGGGGCTCGCGGTGCGGCAATGACGCATACCTCTGGGAGTGCAGATGGAATACGACTGGTCAGCGGCGGATCTGGCCTTTCGCGACGAGGTGCGGGAATTCCTCGACGCGAAGCTGACGCCCGAACTGCGCAAGGCCGGGCGCTTGGCGACGAGTGTCTATCCGGACCACGAGGCGAGCATGGAGTGGCAGCGCATCCTGCATGAGCGAGGGTGGGCGGCGCCGGCATGGCCGGTCGAGCACGGCGGGTGCGACTGGAGCCTGACCCGGCACTACATCTTCAACCGGGAGGCGACGCTGGCGGGCGCGCCGACGCTGTCGCCGATGGGGATCAGGATGGTGGCGCCCGCGATCGTCGCATTCGGCACCCCGCAGCAGCAGGCTTTCTATCTGCCGCGCATCCTGACCGGCGAAATCTTCTTCTGCCAAGGATATTCGGAGCCCGAGGCCGGGTCCGACCTGGCCTCGCTCACTATGGCGGCGGTCGAAGACGGCGAAGACTTCCTCTGCACCGGCAGCAAGATCTGGACCACCCATGCGACCGAGGCCAATTGGATCTTCTGCCTCGTGCGCACCTCGCGCGCGGGAAAGAAGCAGCAGGGCATCACATTCCTGCTGATCGATATGACCACGCCGGGCATCGAGGTGCGCCCGCTGGTGATGACCTCCGGCGAGGAGGTGCAGAACCAGGTCTTCTTCGACAATGTGCGGGTGCCCAAGGGCAACGTGCTCGGGCAGATCGACGACGGCTGGACGGTGGCGAAGTACCTGCTCGTGCACGAACGCGGCGGCGCGGCGTCACCGTGGCTGCAGGTGATGGCGCAGGATGTGGCCAACGTGGCGGCGAATCAGCCTGGGCCGGACGGCAATCCGCTGATCGACGACGCGACGTTCGCGGCGAAGCTGGCCGACGCGCGGATTCGCACCGAAGTGCTCGAGATCCTGGAATACCGAACCCTTTCCGCGATGGCGCAGGGCAAGAACCCCGGCCCCGCCTCATCCATGCTCAAGGTGCTCGGCACCGAGCTGAGCCAGCGGATCACCGAACTCGCGCTGGAGGCGGCGGGCCCGCGCGGCCGTGTCTATCAACCGCACGCCACCAAGCCCGGCGGGCCGATCGCCGAATTCACTCCGCCCGCGGACGGTTATCGCAGCGGCCAGGACTGGCAGGCCGTCGCACCATTGCGCTACTTCAACGACCGCGCGGGCTCGATCTATGCGGGTAGCAACGAAATTCAGCGAAACATCCTCGCCAAGGCAGCATTGGGGCTCTGATGGACTTCACACTCACCGAAGAGCAGGAACTCCTGCGCGACGCGGTCGCCGGATTCCTCGGCGCCCGCTACGAACTGGAGAAGAGCCGCAACGCCGCAAAATCGGATGCGGGCTGGCAGCCTGCCCTCTGGCGCGGCTTCGCCGACGAGCTCGGCATCCTCGGCGCGACACTGCCGGAGCGGGTCGACGGCATGGGCGGCGGCCCGATCGAGCTGATGGTGATCACCGAGGAGCTCGGCCGCGCGCTGGTTGTCGAACCGTATGTCGACACGGTTGTTGTCGGCGGCGGTCTGCTGGGGCGTTCCGGCGGTGAGCGGGCCGAGGAAGTGTTGCGGCAGATCGTGTCCGGCGCTGCCCGCACCGCCTTCGCCGCGCTGGAGCCGACGTCGGGCCCGACGTTCCACGACGTGTCGACCAGCGCGCGCGGGGATGGTGAGGCGTGGGTGCTCGACGGTGCGAAAACCGTGGTGACCAGCGCGCCGCTGGCCACCCATCTGCTCATCACTGCCCGCACCTCGGGCGACCGGCGCGACAAGGCCGGTGTGTCGCTGTTCCTCACGGAATTCGATGCGGCCAACCCGCCCACCGGTGTCGAGGTGCACTCCTACCGGACCATCGATGACAGGGTCGGCTCCGACCTCACCTTCACCGGTCTCCGGCTGCCGGGCGACGCGCTGCTCGGCACCGAAGGCGCGGCCTGGGACGACATCGAAGCGACCGTGGACGAAGCGACGACGGCCATCGCGTCCGAGGCCGTCGGCTGTATGCGAAAAGTGCTCGCGGACACCGTCGAATACGCTAAGCAGCGCCAACAGTTCGGTGTGTCGATCGGCAGCTTCCAGGTGCTGCAGCACCGCATGGTCGACATGTATATGGAACTGGAGCAGGCCGTCGCCGCGGTGTTCCTCGCGGTCTATTCGCTCGGCGCTTCCGCTGCCGACCGCGCGCGGTCGGTGTCGGCAGCGAAGGTCACCATCGGTCGTGCGGCACGGTTCATCGGTCAGAACGCGGTGCAGCTGCACGGCGCCATGGGCATGACCGAAGAGCTCGCGATCGGCCACTATTTCAAGCGGCTTACCGTGATCGAGCGCGAATTCGGTTCCAGCGAGCAGCATCTCGCTCGGTACGCAGCACTCACGAGGCCGTAACCGTGTCCCGCGGCGGGGCGGAATCGGTGCGGGAGGAGTCGCTACCGGCTGCCGCACAACCACCCGATGCCCGGTCGAAGCCGACGCGCGAGGAGGTCATCGATCTCGCGCATCGGTGGTTTCTCGACGGCCGTCGCATTGACATGCAACAGCTGGCCCGCGAGCTCGGCATCGGTCGCGCGACGCTGTACCGCTGGTGGGGCAGTAGGGAAGTGGTGATCGGCGAGGTGGTCTGGCGGATCATCGCCGACGCGATCACCCGGGTCGAAGCGCGCGGGTACGGCGGTCCCCTCGACCGCTTCGTCCGTAATTTCGGCAGGCTCGCCGACACCGTGCGCACCTTCGAACCGCTCTCACGATTTGTCGCCGACGACCCCGAATACGGTCTGCGGGTGCTCACCTCGGGCTACACCGTTGTGCAGAGCCGGATGATCGACTGGGCGGCATCCCGATTGACCGATCTGCCCGACCTCGATCCGCGCATCGAGATACGCGATCTCGCCTACGCCATTGTCCGCATCGGCGAAGCTTTCGTCTGGAGCGACGTCATCACAGGTGACCCGCCCCGATCGGACAAGGCGACGGCCATGGTCGAACTGCTCGTTACCGCCGCATCCGGCAAGCGCTGATCACACCGCTAGCGACTGCTTGCAAGTCGCTCGAAGAGACCAGGAGTCGAATTGTCCTACAACACCATCATCTACAGCGTCGCCGATGCCGTCGCGACGATCACGCTCAACCGCCCGGATGCCCGCAACGGCTTCACCACCGAGATGGCCGATGAGCTCGGCGCGGCCTTCACCGCCGCCGACCATGACGACCAGGTCCGCGTGGTCGTCTTCGCCGCCACCGGCAAGGACTTCTGCGTCGGCATGGACCTGACAGCGGGCGCCTCCGATGAGGACGTCACCGCGCCGGGGTGGGTCGAGTGGTCCACCAGGGTGGTGCGCCCGATGACCAACCTGAACAAACCTGTCATCGTCGCGATGCAGGGCGCGGCGGTCGGTGTCGGCCTTTCCATGACCCTGGCGGCGGATTTCCGGCTCGCCGCACAGGATTCACGCTTCGGTTTCGTCTTCGCCCGCCGCGGCCTCTTCCCCGAGGGCGGCTCCCTCTGGTTCCTGCCCCGCATCGTCGGCCTGGCTCGCGCCAAGGAATGGATGCTCACCGGCCGAATCTTCGGCGCCGAAGAAGCACTGGCCGCGGGCCTGGTGACCAGCCTGCACGCCCCCGAAGACCTGCTCCCGGCCGCCCGATCCCTCGCCGCCGAACTCGCTACGCAGGTCGCGCCGGTCTCGGTAGCGGCAATCCGCCGCGGGCTGGTCGCCATGTCCGGCGACAAAACCCCCGAAGACGTGTTCACCCTCGACGCCCGCCTGATCTCCTACGCCTTCTCCAGCGCCGACCTCCGCGAAGGCGTCATGTCCTTCCTCCAGAAGCGCCCACCCCAGTTCACCGGCAAGGTCGAGACCGAACTCCCCGACCTCGACGACTGGTTGTCCTAAGTGGCCGCCTGCTGACGTCCTCGCTCACGTAGTCGTACAACTTCCCGTACGAGTGTGACGTACGATATGTTGTACGACTTTTTCCAGGAGGTGGAGATGTCCGCGCTACCGATTTCGAAGGTTCGCCAAAACCTATTCGGACTGGTCCAGCAGGTCAACGACGATCATGATCCGTTGACAGTGGTCACCAAGTCCGGCGAGAACGCCGTGCTGGTCGCCGAGTCCGATTGGAACTCACTGATGGAGACGCTGTATGTACTCCAGACCCACGGAGGCGTGGAACTGCTGAAGTCCGCGCAAGACGCCCGCGACGGTCGTACCCAGACTCACGCCCTCATCGACCCTGACAAGGAAGCAGAGGATGTAGCGGCCGCCACGAATATGGCGGGTGCGCTGGGCGAAGCCTCTACGCGAATCCGCACACTGTTCGCTCAGCTGCGCACCACCGACGATCGTTCGGTCCGCCGCGACCTGCTCGACGAGTTGTACCAGTACAAGTCCGCACTCGATTCCGTGCCAGTGTCGGTGTGGGTGGATCGTCCAGCAGATGGAGGACTGCCGGCGGTCCTGTCGGACCTGCGCGAAAGGGCTGTGCCGCCGGGGGAGCCAAGTGCCTGATCGGAAAGTGACGTTCACCGACCAGGGGTGGCGCAGCTATTCAGCGTGGCTGGCCCGGGACCGTGCGGTGCTGAAGGCGGCGAACAAGATGATCGAGGCCGCGCTGCTCGACCCTTTCGCAGGGATAGGTAAGCCTGAGCCGCTGCGCCACCAGTTGGCAGGTCATTGGTCGCGGCGGATCACCCAAGAGCATCGACTGATCTACTACGTCACCGACACGGAGGTAGTGGTTGTGCAGGTAGGCGGGCACTACGACGACTGACCAGGGCTGGGCAGTCAGAATTGTCAGTTGAGGCCGGGCAACCAGGCCGCCGAGCCCACGCCGGCCCGGGTCCCTGTGGACCCGGGCCGATCGCGTTCAGTTGCCGGTCAGTTCTTGCGCCCCGGCGCCTTTGCTCCGGACTTGAAGCCCAGGCCGCCGGGCTTAGCGGCCGGGGGAGTGGCTTCGGGGGTCCCGTTGCCGTTGGTCGGCTGCTCGGGTTCCGGAGCTGATTCCACCGGTGTCTCGGCGGTCGGTGCCGCCGCGGGGGCCGGTGCGGCTGCGGTGCCTGGCGCCTTGGGGCCGGGGCGCTTGAAGCCCGACTTCATGGCGAGGCCCTTGACCGGTGCTGTCGGCTTGGTTTCGGTGGGTTCCGAAGCCGGTTCGGCGGCCGCTGTTTCCGGAGCTTCGGCGGGCGCCGGTGCTTCGGCAGGTGCGGGTGCCGCGGGAGCCTTGGCACCCGGTGCCTTGGCCGCGCCCTTCATGGCGAGGCCGGGGGCTTTGCCGCCGCCCTTCATCGCCAGGCCCTTCACCGGTGCTGCGGGTGCCGCGGGCGCTTCGGCCGCGGGTGCGGCCTCGGCGGCCGGAGCCGATTCGGCCTTGGCGCCGGGCGCTTTTGCCGCGCCCTTCATGGCCAAGCCCTTGCCGCCGGGTGCCTTCGCCGGGCCCTTCATGGCCAGGCCCTTGGCCGGTGCGGAGGGTGCCGCGGTGGCCGCCTCGGCCGGTGCCGCGGCGGATGCCTTGGCGCCGGGTGCCTTGGCCGCGCCCTTCATGGACAGGCCACCGCCGGGTGCCTTCGCGGCGCCCTTCATGCCCAGTCCACCTGGTGCTTTCGCCGGGCCCTTCATCGCCAAGCCGCCACCCGCGGGCGCGGCCTCGGCCGCTGCAGGGGTCTGCGCGACAGGGGCCGGTTCCGGCTCGGCCTCGGGAACTTTCTCGACGACGGGAGCCTTCGGTTTCTGCACCACCGTCAGGTTCTCGGTCAACGTGCCCGCGTCGACGCGGTCGATGGCGTCGAGCATGAGCTGCGCGACGTCGACGACCTCGACGCCTTCGCCCTGGCCTTGCTCCTGGCGCGCGGTGACACCGTCGGTGAGCATCACCCGGCAGAACGGGCAACCGGTCGCGATCTTGGCCGGCGAGGTGGACAGCGCTTCGTCGACGCGGTCGATATTGATGCGCTTGCCGAGCTGTTCCTCCATCCACATGCGGGCGCCACCGGCGCCACAGCACATGGAACGTTCGCCGTGGCGTGGCATTTCGACGAGGGTGGAGCCGGAGGCTTCCATCAGTTCACGCGGTGCGTCGTAGACCTTGTTGTGGCGGCCCAGGTAGCAGGGGTCGTGGTAGGTGACGTTCTGCGACACCGAGGCGACCGGGATCAACTGCTTGGCCCGCACCAGCCGGTTCAGCAGCTGCGTGTGGTGCACGACCTCGTAGTTGCCGCCGACCTGGGGGTATTCGTTGTTCAGCGCATTGAAGCAGTGCGCGCAGGTGACGACGATCTTCTTGCGGCTCTGTTCCACGCCCTCGAAGACCGAGTTCAACACCTCGATGTTCTGCGCGGCCAACTGCTGGAACAGGAATTCGTTGCCCGCGCGGCGTGCGGAGTCACCGGTGCAGGTTTCCTCCGCACCGAGCACCATGAACTTCACCCCGGCGGTGGCAAGCAGTTCGGCCACGGCCTTGGTGGTCTTCTTCGCGCGGTCCTCGTAGGCGCCCGCGCAGCCGACCCAGAACAGGTACTCGTAGCCGTCGAAGCTGTCGGCGTCTTTACCGAAGACCGGGATCTGGAAGTCCATCTCGTTGATCCAGTTGAGCCGGTCCTTGGAGTTCTGACCCCACGGGTTGCCCTTGTTCTCCAGGTTCTTGAACAATCCGGCCAGCTCGGAGGGGAACTCCGACTCGATCAGCACTTGGTAGCGGCGCATATCGATGATGTGATCGACATGCTCGATATCGACCGGGCATTGCTCGACGCACGCGCCGCAGGTGGTGCACGACCACAGCACCTCCGGATCGATGATGCCGCCCGCTTCGATGTCTCCGACCAGGGGCCGCTCGGCCTCGGCCTTGGCCGCCGCAGAAATCTTCGCCAGCGCGCCCTCGTTCGGGTTGCCCTCGGCGTCGACGAGACCGACCTCGTCGCCACCCATATCCTTGCGGCCGCCGGCCAGCAGGTAGGGGGCCTTCGCGTAGCCGTGGTCACGCAACGACATGATCAACAGCTTCGGCGACAGTGGTTTGCCGGTGTTCCAGGCCGGGCACTGGGACTGGCACCGACCGCACTCGGTGCAGGTGGTGAAGTCCAGCCAGCCCTTCCACGAGAAGTCCTCGATCCGACCGGCGCCGAAGGTGTCGTTGTCCGGATCGGCCGACTCCATGTCGACCGGCTGCCCCTTGGACATCATCGGCTTGGCCGCACCCAACGCGACGCCGCCGTCGTCTTCACGCTTGAAGTAGATGTTCGGGAACGCCGAGAACCGGTGCCACGCGACACCCCACGTGGTGTTGCGGCCGACCAGGTACAGGAATGCCATGCCGGACATCAGCTTCACGAACGCGAACAGCGCGACCATGGTGGTGCTCGCGGGCAGCACCTCGGCCACCTGCCTGGTGAAGAAGTCGGTGGCCGGATTCGAGTGGCCGTAGGCGGCGATCTTGCCCGCCTTCACGAAGATCATGCCCAGACCCTCGAGCAGCACGATCGATTCGATCACGTAGGCGGGTGCGAACTTCGAGCCGGTGAAGCGAGCCAGCCGCTCGGGCACCCTGGGGTGGTTGAGCTGACGGATGATGATCAACGCCGAGATGCCGACCACGGTGCCGATGCCGAGGATCTCGTCCCACAGGTGGTAGATCGCCCAGCCGCCGACGATCGGCCAGTGGAATTCCGGATCGAAGGTCTGGCCGTATGCCTCGAACCACAGCATGAAGCCGCCGAGGAAGCCGACCATCACCAGCCAGTGCGCCCAGCCGACGGTGCGGAATTTGTTCATGCGGGTGTGCGCGATGAACTCGACGAGCATCTGCTTGAAGCGAGGGAAGAACGGTCGCCAACGGTCCGGCGCGCCTTGGCCGATCATGATGGCGCGGACGATATTCCGCACGCCGCCGAAGAACGACGCCCAACACAGGAGGCTGAGCGTCGCCCCAATCGTGCCCAGCGTCACTGTCAGGGCATTCATGTCGCGACCTTTCTTTTAGAGGCAACACGAGTGTCGAGGGCGGCCATCTGCCGCCTCGGTTGGCTCGTATCCTAACCGCCAGTAAGTTACCCACCAGTAACAATTGGTCTCCATCGTGCGATCACCGGCCGGGCGGAACCCCCTCATGCAGGGGCTCGAGCCCAAATTTGCCTGTGAAGAATGTCACACAAATTCGACCAATCCTACGGTGTCTACTACCGACCACCACCGTAAACGTCGACCCATACATTCCTGCAGGTAAGGACAGGCTTAGTCCTTCGTGTTCCCAGGGCTAGTAATGCATCTCGCATCTTCATGGCGGTTCGATTAGTCTCACGTCCGTTCTATTTGCTGTGCCTGTCTTCACACCGCTCGGGGAGAACCCGAAGGTCAGACCGCCATTGGGTTGAATGAGCTCTCGCGTGTTGGAGAAGGCTCAGGAACACCCGTGATGATGGATTGGAATCTGAATGAATCTCCGCAGAACTACTGCGGCTTCGGCGTTGGTCATCGGTGCGATGACCATCAGCCTCGGCACCGCGCATGCTGAGCCTGCACCTGCGGCGCCGCAGCCTCTCAGCTATTCCGTCAAGCTGGTTAACAAGGTCGTTGTCGCAACCCTCAAGGGGGGGACCTTCTCGGTGACCGAGGAGCCCGGCGCCACTGTCGACGACCCGAAGACCACGATCGCCAACGTGCTTGACGGCAAGGGCAACACCCTCGTCTCCTTCCCGCTGAACGTGGATGTCGACGGCAAGCTCGTGCCGGTCAAAGCGGATATGAAGAACGACGGCACCGTGCTCGAGGTCACCCCGGAAAAGCCCGCGGATCTCGTGGTGTCGGCCAAGCCGGTCGTCGCGAAGCCGGTTGCCGCCAAGGAAATCGCGTCGCCGATCGAAAACCAGCGCGCGCAGAACGAATTCGCTAGCAACTTCGGCATCGCGACCGCCGTCGGCGGGTTCATCGGTACCGCGATCGGTGCGATCGCCGGCTGCATCATCAGCATTCCGGTCGGCTGCCTTCCGGGTCTGCTGACCGGTGCGGGCATCGGCGGCATCCTCGGCACCATCGCCGTCGGCGGTCCGACGCTGGTTGCTGCGGGCCTCGAACTGCTCAACACCATCCAGGCTCCGGATGGCACCACGAAGTGGGCCGAGAAGCCGGTGGCGGCGCCCGCGGCCGCGCCGGTTCAAACGCCGAACTAACTCGAACCGAACAACAATCGGCCCGCTCTCGTAGAGAGCGGGCCGATTGTGTTTTCAGGCCTGGCGCTCGCGCAAATCCAAGCTGCCGCTGAACGATTCCTCGCCCTTACCGCGCCCGAACCGCCCGAACGAACGCTCGGCCATCTCGAACGTCCCGTCCTCGCGCACCAGCAGCACCGTGCTCGCCCGGGTGCCGTGCAGGAGGTGCGCGACGAATCTGGCGGACACCGCCCGCTCCAGCGACAGCGGAATGCCGGTGTGCGGCAATTGATCGTCCGACGCCTGGGTGCGGTCGGCGAGCACCTCGAAATATCGGTCGATATTGCCGGGATCGGTCTCGACGACGGCGCGCAGACCGAGGACGCCGTCGCGCATTTTGGGCCAGATGGGTTGCGGCGCTTCCAATGCCGTCGAGGGTCCCGGTGCCGTCGAGGCCAGGAAGGTCCCGTTGGACAGACCGTGGAAGCCCGGCGTCAGCTCGCGGGGCGGGGTCGTACTGCGGTTGGAATGCCACCAGAGCGATTCGAGGTCCGAGACCACCAAGTTGTACCCGTTGTAGTCATCCGGTGCCGCAGCGACGTCGAGAACGTACTTTTCGGGGCCGGGGAATCTGCCGCTGGGATGGCGGTCGTCGGCGCCGCGCAGAAAATCCATCAGCAGCGCACCACGCGAACGGGCTTCGGAGCGTTCACCATCCGGGTTGCGGACATTGGTCACGGTGGCGAAGCGGTTGCGTCCCTGCGCCTCTCGCGTCAGGCCGAGCCAGGTGCCCGGGGGATCACCCGCCGCCTTGCCGGTGGCCCCGAGATCGCGTCCGGCCAGCAGGCCGGCCACCTCCGGCCACCACCGCATTGATTCGGTCGGCCTGGTGTAGAACTCGTCGCGGTTGGCCGCGACGATCAACCGGTACTCCGGATGTGCACGCCAGCCGATCAAAACCAAACACATGTAATCCAGGATGCCGGAACCTAGCGGGCGCTCACAGCGTATTCATCCCCGGACGGCCGGTAGAACAGCGCAGTGACAGCAAAAAGGCCGACAGCGACCCGCTGCCGGCCTTTTCGGTGACCCGAGGATCAGTTGGTGCGAATCCGCAGACCCGGGTTGTCCGAGAGGACCACGCTGACCGGCTGCGCGAACAGCTGCGGCACATTGCCGGTGAGGGCGCCGATCAGGTTGGGGATCTCGCAGATCGGGAAGTCGGCCACCGAGGACGCGCTGGAGATGCCCAGTGCCATCCGGCCGGTCACGATCGGGCCGCCGCTGTCGCCGGGCAGCGCGCAGATGTTGGCCGAGAAGCTCTGGGTGAGCTCACGATCGCCGACCAGCACGGTCTGATCGACGGCATTGACGACGCCGCAGCTGAAGCCGGTGCGCGAACCGGACTTGCAGACCGGCGCACCGACGACCGGCGTGGCGACGCCGTCGATCGGGATCGGTGCCCGGCCGGGAACCCGCACGCCGTTGTTCTCGAAGCGGCCCTTGGCCTGGTCGTTGATCCGAACGATCGAGTAGTCCTGTGCGCCGAGCACCGACTTCTGGAACGTGCCGAGCTGCGCGCCCGCGCGATCGCCGTGCAGCTCGAAAACGCCTGCCGCATTGCCGTTGCCCGCCGAGGGAATGTCGGGGTTGCAGTGGCCCGCGGTGATGTTCACGGTGTTGCCGGACCGGTCGGTGCCATTGAAGCCGAACGAGCAACGCAGCGACGTATCACCGCCGATCGAGGCGAAACCGTCGCCGCCCGACAGCGCGCCACGCGCCTCACCGGCGATCTCGCCGGCCCGCGGCAGGTTCGCGGGCTCGCTCGCCACCGGCGGAGCCATCACCATGACCCGCATCGGATCGATGAAGCTCGGCATCGGCAGACCCGGCTTGTCGACCCGCACCGCGACGCTGTTGTTGACGGTGTCGATCACCGCGCCGCGTACCAGCGCGGACACTGCCTCGGGCTGCCCGTCGAGCCACCGCTCGAACGCGGTCTTCTCACCGCGCAGCGCAGCCTCGCTCTTGGCGACGTTGCGGACTTCGAATCCGGCCGAATCGGCGGCCTTGCGCGCCTCATCGATGCCGGATCCCGGCGCGAGCGCCACCACGACGCGGCCCGCGTCGTCGAGCCACGAACCGGCGAAAACCTGGGGGTACTGACGCTGTGCGGTAGTGGCGAAGGCCGCGGCCTGCTGGGCGAGGTCGGCGCGGTGCAGGTACTCCTCCGGCGAGATCTTCAGATCGCGTGCCACGGCCGCTGCCAGCTCGGGGGAAAGTCCGGCATTCGGGTCCGGTTGTGCCGTCGCTACTGCTGCTGTGGGACCGAACAGCAGAATCGCCGCCGAGGCGGCGATTACTGTTTTTCGAACCCGGGTCTGTCGCGCAGCTGATCGGAGCTGACCTATACGTGGCAGGAGCATTCCCAGACTATATGGGCTCCAGCCCGGGGGTGCCTACTTATCACGGGCGACGATTCGGTCGCTGTGGACGTAACCGACACCACGTCCGGTGTGAGCAGGCTCTGACACACCTGATGGCACTGTCGGACGGCAGTCCGCCGACAGCCGCGCTGGGTCGAGCGGAG
The DNA here is from genome assembly GCF_036046055.1 of Nocardia sp. NBC_00403. Lineage (NCBI taxonomy): Bacteria > Bacillati > Actinomycetota > Actinomycetes > Mycobacteriales > Nocardiaceae > Nocardia > Nocardia sp. NBC_00403. Next base: position 703,842 of record NZ_CP107939.1, on the reverse strand, counting down.
GCGTGGCAGCCGCGCCCGCGCCGGGTCGAGCGGAGGCGAGGCAGCCGCGCCCGCGCCGGGTCGAGCGGAGGCGAGGCAGCCGCACTCGCGCCGGGTCGAGCGGAGGCGAGGCAGCCGCACTCGCGCCGGGTCGAGCGGAGGCGAGGCAGCCGCCTAGCCGGCCGCCTGCTTGGTGCGCAACTCGACACCGCTGCCGAGTCCGCCGCCCGAGGATGCGTCGATATCGGCGAGGATCGCACGGATCGGAATGCCGAGCGAGGCGGTGCCGCCGTACTGTGCCAGGCCGACATTTGCGTCGTTGCAATTCGGTGCGTCGGCCGCGTTGGAGCCGCTGGTGATGCCGAGCGCGAGGGTGCCGGTGAAGATCGCGCCACCGCTGTCGCCGCCGAGGGTGCACGCCGAGCTGGCGAAGCCGCGCACGGTCTTGCTCACGCCCTCCGCGGTGAACAGCTGGGTCTCGACCCGATCGGCCACCACGAACCCACAGGTGAAGGTGGACGACTGCCCCGACTTGCACACCGGTGCACCGGTCACCGGGTCGGCGGTGCCGGTGATGGTCAGTGTGGTGCCGTTGGAGCCGCGCACCGATGGCTGGTCCATGCCGGCCCTGACCGCGCGCTCGTTCAGCTTGATGACCGAATAGTCCAATGCGGTCGGTCCGCCGAGCTTCGCCTGCATGAAGGTGCCGACTTCGGGGCTGTTCGGAATATCTTTGACGTTGGGCAGGTAGACCCCCGCCTGCTGGTCGCCCTTGCCGAGATTCGGATCGCAGTGGCCGGCGCTGATGTTGAGCGCATTGCCCGCGGCGTCCACGCCGTTGAAGCCGAACGAGCACACATCGACGCTGCGCAGCTCGGCATCGTGCAGTGAGGTGGGGGCGCTGATGTAGGTGTCGCCGCCCATCGGGCGGCGCTCGATCGGGCCGCCGCTGCCCGGCGACAGGATGACCTTCACGTTGGCGATGAGCGTCGGCAGATTCAGCACGTGGCCGGCCGGAGTGTTCGCGACGCTGAGGACGAGCTGGCTGTTGAGGAAGTCGACAGCGACGGAGTTGATCGTGGAGGACAGCTCACGCGGCAGCGTGTTGATCCACTGATTCAGTTGCATCAGGGAGTTTTCCAGTGCGTTCGCCGAGACCGGAGCGAGGTGGGTCTGGTAGCCGGCGGCCGAGGCGATCTTGGCGGCATCGACCGAGGTGACCGCGACGAACGGCCTGCCGTCCGTGCCGATCCACGCGCCTGCGAAGGAATCGGGACGTTCGGATCGGAAGTCACGCGCGTATTCGCTGAGCTGCTGGGCGCGGGCGGACCGTTCCAGATACTCCGCGGGCGTCATCTTCAGATCGCGCGAAATGGCCTGCACCAATTCGGCGGGCAGATTTTCGGCGGGCAGCTGCGTCGGGGTGGCCGATGCAGAGGTGATACCGAGCAATGGAGCGAGGAAAACGGTCGCGGCGCATCCGACGGCTGCTGCCTTGACCGCGGCGCTGCGCGCCACCAACTTGCGCATGAAGTCCCTTCGTCGGCACGGGGCGTGCCAGCTACATCCGTGGGCCACAGGCTGAATCCGTTGGCGCACAGTCCTCGTCCAGCAACAGACCGGTCGTCGGAAATTTTTCCGGCAACACCGGTCAGCGGATCACTTTAGGGCACAAACCGGGGTTGGGCTCTACTAAATCAGCGAGGACGTGTGATCTCCGAGGTGGGCCGCCACTGCCGCGGTGTTGGCACGTCGATATGGAAGGGGCTGGTCGTTCGAGTCGGCCGCGAATTGGTCGTTGGCCGGGCGGTCGTCGTTGGCTCGGTGGTGGTTTCCGGTGGCTCGGTGGTCGTGGTGACCGGTGGCTCGGTCGTTTCCGGCTCGACCGTGCGGGTGATGACCACCGGCGGTTCCGTGGTCGGTGGGGGCGTCGTGATGGGCACCGTGGGGAACTCCACCGGTGGCGCCGGTGGCGTCGGGGTCACCGTCACCGGATCGGACTTGGCGTCCCGCACCGTCGGCACCGGGGTCTTTCCGGTATCGCGGAACAGCACCGACACGCCGAAACCGCCGAGCACCAACCCGATCACTACCGCCGCCGCGATCAGCAGCGGGGTGGTGCGGCCGGGCTGCGCGGTGGCCCTCGGCGCGATGGTCTTCGGCGCGGCAGGCGACTCCGCTACCGCTGCGGTCGGCAGTTGCGCGAGGATCGGGTCGGCGATCGGCAGCGCCGCCGAGTAGGCCTGCATTTGTTGCGACCCGGGGGCAGGCACCGCGGGAATCACGTCGGTGACCACGGTCGAGTTCTCGGCGTCGCTCGGATCGGGCGGGGTGCTGCCCGCCGGTGTCGCCAGCACCGAGGCCAGTGCCGCGCGGGCGGCGTCGTAGGCCAACGCTGCCTCCGGGTCGCCGATATCGGTGCCGGGCAGGTCGCCCTCGCTGACCAGCACCACCGAGCGCAGGCCGAGATAGTCGAGCGAATCGCGCAAGGCTTGGACGTATAGCGGCGGCCAGTCGGCCGGATGGGTCGCATAGAACTCGGCCGGGCCGTTCAAATACTCGGCCGCAAGATTGATCAGGCAGAACAGTGCGGTCGCAACCAGATCCTCGGCCCGGTAGGCCTCGCCGGCGTCGACCGGGATACCGGCCGGATCGCCGACCCGGGAAACGAACTCGGTGATGGAGTGCGAGTGATCGGCCGGCGCAGGTCCGCCGAGGACGGTGTCGCCGTCGTCGGACATGTGCAGGATCGACTCGCGGATGATGAATTGCGGTTCACCGGCGTCGGTGACAATCGCCGCGGTGCAATTGTTCTCGGCGATGCGCAGACCGACGCCTGTGGCCATCCTCGTTACCTCGCTTCGGATCAGTCCGCGACCCGTCACACCAGCAGCGAGCCGTGTCCCATCGCGCGGAGCATAGACAAAAGCTCCGAGCGGGACCTGGCACCGATACGGCGCCGGATGCGGGCGACGTGATGCTCTACCGTCTTCGCGGAAATGTACAGGCGTGCGCCGATCTCCCGATAGGTCAAACCTAGCAGTACGAGTTCGGCGACTTCCCGTTCGCGTTCGCTGAGGATCGCCGTCGCCTGCGCCGCCGGTGCAGACGCGGCAAGCTCCCGACCGTTCGGCGCCGCGGCATGCGCGGGCGGACGGACTGCGGGTTCCTGCGGACGCGCATCGGAGCGAACCGCGCGAGCCAGCTTGAGCAGTGCGGTCGCGGTCGTGGAGTCGTCCGCGGCGAGCGCGGCCTCACTGGCGAGCCGGGCGGCATCCCAGGTCAGGCCGATCTCGCTGAGTCCGGCGACGGCAACCTGCACCTGCGCGACCGCGACCTCTCCACGCAGCACGAGCACCCAGGTGCGGCCGGCGTCGACGAGCACGGCGGCATGCCGGTCGCCCGCCTCGGCCGCGGTCTTGAGCAGTCGAGCGTGCGGTAGCAGCTCTGCGGGACTTTCGTGTGCGATCGCAGCCTGCACGCCGTACCAGTGGAAGGCATTCGCCCAGGCCGGCGGTTGATCCAGGCGTCGGAGCAAGGCGAGGGAGGCCTCCACCAGCGGCGTAATCCGGCGCTCGTCGCGCAGCCGGATGCCGGCGAGCCACAGCTCGCCGATCGGCAGCAAGGTGAGCAGATCGGCGTCCACGTCGTCGAACAGTGGGTAGGCAGCCTGCCAGGCCTTGGCGAGTGCGGCGTGATCGCCGCTGCGCCGTGCCAGGCCGACGGCGACGCCGTGGGCGAGCAGCTGGTCGCGGATATCGAGCGAGCCCGGTTGCAATGCTACGACTGTCGCCGCGGCGGTCTGCTCGTCGCCGCCGAGCATCGCGGCCCACGCCTGCAGCACCTGGAGTTGATGACAACGCAGGCCGCTTGCGGTGGCTCTGCGCACGGCATCCCCCGCACGGTCGGGTTCACCGGTGCCCAGGCACAGCAGAGTCGCGATGGACACCGCGGTGCACGGCAGGAACCTGTCGACTCCCGAATCGGCCTGCGCCGCGTGGATGAGCGCGGAAACGGCTGTGGTGGTACCGGTTTCGTGCTCGACAATGGTCTGTGCGAGTGCCGTGGCGATGAGCCGGGCGTGCGCGTTGGTCTCGGTCGGTGGCCACTGTGTCGCCGAATGCGACATCTCCGCGGCGGCGCGTACATCGCCCGCGAGGTATAGGACAGTCGCGCCGACCGCCCAATCCGCGCCGATGCGATGGGATCCGAGCCAGGAGTACAACTGCGCCGCCCGCCCGACCAGACCGCGTCGGGTCAGCACCGCCGCGCAAATCCGCACGGCCGCGGCGAGTTCCGGTGCACTGACACCCGAGCGGACCAGCACCGGCTCGGCTAGACGCATCGCTGTCTCGCCGTCGCCGATGCAGGCGGCCGCTTCGGCCCAGCGCACCGCGATGATGTCCGGGTCGGCGCCTGCCGCGGCGGCCGCGGCGTAATAGCGCACCGCGTCGCGGCCCGCCTTTGCCGCGGCGGCACACAGGAATTCGGCAAGTCGCTGATCGCGCACGCCGGACTCGGCCAGCTGCAACGCGGTGTGGTCGCGCATCAGGCCCGCGTCCAATCGCGCGGTCAGCAGCCTGCGCTGGACCGCGACGTACCGCCGGTCGCCGAGCACTGTGCGCAGTGGTGCGATGGCGGGACCGAGCAGCAGGTCGGCATCGGTCACCAGGGCGCTTGCCCGGGCCCTGTCGATGAGATCCTGCGCCGCGGCCGTGTCGATGCCGAGCACCTCGGCCAGCTCGGTCGCATCGAGTCCGGTGCCGGTGGTTGCCACGACCATGGTCTCGAGCAGGTCGGGCGCCACGTTGTCCAGCATGGCGCGCGCCCAGCCTGCGACCGCCTCGTCGACGGCGCCGATACCGGCGTCGAGCCGCGCCGAACAGGCCGCGGTGAGTGCGGCGACCACGCCACTGCGGATGCCCGCGGTCTGCTGGTGGATGTGCTGGGCCACCGGGCGCGGCACCGCCATGCCGAGCTCGCGGGCGAACGGCGCGATATCGCTCACGCCGAGGGCGCGGAGGTCGACCACCCGGCCGCGGCGCGCCACGGTGTCGGCGAGCTTGCGCAGGGACGGGTCGTGCGGGCGGGGCTGGGCTGCGATCACCATCGTGCATCGGCCGGATTCGACAGTTGCGCAGAGGTTTTCGAGCTCGGCGTGACTCAGGGTCTCGGCGTTGTCGATGATCAGGGCGGGCCGTGCCTGCGTGGTTTCGGCGCGGGACTGCGTGGTGTCGGCGGCGGGCACGATACGGGACGTACGGCGCCCATTGCCTGCTGCGGCACCGAACACGCTACGCGCGCCGGCCATCGCGTGGACGGCATCGCCGGAGCCGACCTCGAGGGCAGTCGCAGGCAGCGCGGGGTGATCCTGCAGTGCGATCCCGCCGGCCTGCAGCCGGGCGCGGATGACCGAAAGCAACATGGATTTACCGGTGCCGGAGCGGCCTCGGATGAGATACACGACCGGCCGCTGACCGGCGGCATCCAGTTCGCGGAAGATCTCGCGGGCGCACGGGAGGGTATCGAACGCGATGTCAGCCACCAGAGCCTCCGATGATCTGGCCGGGCGGGCGCAGAATGCCGCCGACGCCGTCGACGACCCCGTCGACGCCATCGACGACCCCGTCGAGGGTGTTGTTCAGTGCGCCGCCCGGCGACTGGGTGGGCGGTTTCGGCGAGGGTGCGGGGGCTGGTGCGGGAGCTGGTGCGGGCGCAGGCGCTGGTGCGGGGGCCGGAGCGGGTGACTGTGGGGCTGGTTGGGATGCTCCGGGCGTCGCAGGCGCGGGGTTGGCCGGTGTGGGCGCATGTTGACTCGCCACGGCCTGGTCGAGCGCGGGCCCGTTGTTCACCGCTTCCACCGACGTCGCTCCCGGCGCTGCGGAGCCGGGTTGTCCTGCTTCGGGTTTCGGGTCGGTACCGGTCGGGTCTGCCACCGATGCGGCTGCTCCGGGAACCGGTGCGTTGCCGGTTCCCGCGCCGGTTCCCGCGCCGGTGGTCGCCGCCGCGTCGGACGTGCCGGCGGTGGTCTGTTCGGTGGATGCGGGACGGCTCGGCTCGGGTTGGGCCCCGGTGCCGATCGCGACGGTGCCGGTCGCCAGCAGCCCGATGACGACCACCGCGCCCGCGACAACGGCGGCCCGCTGCCGGCCGGTCAGGTTGCGGACACGTGAGCCGGGCAGCGCCCCCACCTTCGGCGGCGATTTGTCCTGCCACGACACCGCGGGTAGCTCTTCGGTCTTCGCCGGGGCATTCGTCACGACAGCCGCCGCGGCCGCGAGCGGCTCGCGGTCGCCGGTGGCGGCCAGCAGATCCGTGGCCAGCACGGCGGCGCCGCGAGCGCTGGTGTGTCCGGGCTCCGCCGCGGCGACGACCGGAAGGCCGAACTCGGTCGAGATCAGCTCGGCAACCAGTGGAATCGCGCCGCCGCCACCGGTGAGCAGCACGCGGCCGATATCGCCGATGTCGAGCCCGGCGCGCTGCACCGCATCCCGGACCAGTTCGATCGAGCTCAGCAGCGGTCCGCGCAGCAGATCCTCCAGCTCGCCGCGGATCAGCCGGATGTCGTCGGTGCGCCGATCGATGGGATTCAAGCGCACCGGAACCACGGTCGCGGTATTTATGGAAAGCTCTTCTTTCGCATTTCTGCAGCGGTTGCGCAATACCGACAATTCACGCTCGACGACCGGGTCGAACGGATCGAATTCATTTCCGCCCAGCGCGTTAGCCAGGACGTAGCGCATGGTCAGCAGGTCGAATTCGGCGCCTGCCACGTCGGTGGTACGCAGCGGTGTGCCGAGCAAGGCCGCCTGTTCGCCGGTGCGGACCACCGAGACCGTCAGCCCGGTGGCGCCGAGGTCGTAGACGACCACCACGCTGTCGCCGAGCGGGCCGTGTGCGGCTTCGAGCCAGCGCACCGCGGCGGTCGGTTCCGGAACCAGGGTCACCTCACGTAGGCCCGCCCGATCCAGCGCGGCGCGTTGCATATCGACGGTGTGCCGCGACCACCACGCCGGATGGCACGCGACCGTGGCCGAGCCGTCTTGCGTTGCCTCTGTATCGATTTCGTCGATCAGGCACCTGACGGCCGTGGCCATCAGGTCCGCGGCGGCATGGCTCGTGCCGTCCTCGGCCAGGATGCCGACCGGATCGCCGACCCGGTCGAGGAAGCCATCGAGCACCACGTCGCTGGAATGCCTGGCGGTGGCGCGGGCGTCCGTCCCGAAGGCCGGCGCGCTGTCCGCGGCCAGGCGCAGTACGCTCGGGTGGGTCAAAACAGCGCCGCTACCTGCGGGTCCGTCAACCCCGTCGCTGATATCCCCGGTCGCCGCCACGGCGACCGAATTCGACGCTCCGACTGTGATGCCGAGTGCGAGACGCTCTGTCATTCGAGAACCCCGTTCGAAAAACTGTTCGGTCCGATGGCGCTGTTGGTTAGTCCCGCCGCTGCGGAAAAGGGTTGCGTGGATCTTGTGGATCCGTCAGTTCTGTCGGTTGCTGGCGGTCCGCCGTTACTGAATCGGGGCATGTTCGGGGAAATTCCCCTAATGGTCTTCGGGTCCCTAACGGGTATCGACGGCGGACAGTAGGGGTCCGCCCCGTTTCGAAGTAACGCGTGGGGTCCTTAGCGTGAAATGCATTCCAACGACCGCGGATCGCGAGGGTCCGCTCATCCAGGAGATGATTTCGATGACACCCAACGCGATTCTGGAGTTCATTCTCAACCTGCTACGCCACCACGATGCCGCGGTGGCCTACTGCGCCAACCCCGGCCAGGCGCTGGTCGCGGCCGGTCTACCCGATGTGACGCCCGAGGACATCGCCGCCGTCGCCCCGATGGTCGCGGAATCGGCGCTGGTCAGCGGTGGCTCGCAACTGTCGGCGATCGTCGCGGCCGGTTCGCAGGCCGCCGGGAACGCAGGCGCTGCCGCTGCGGTCACCACCGGAGCGGCCGTCGCCGCCGACGCGGGCCTGAATCTCGGCGGCGGCCTGCAGAACGACATCGACCTCGGCCTGCAAGCCGGAACCGGAGTCGACCTCGATCTGACCTCTGGCCTGAACACCGCGATCGGCGCGGGCCTGCAGCTCGGTGCCGACATCGGCGCCGGGGTTTCCGCAGGTCTCGATGGCCTCGCCAATGCGGGCGCCGACCTGACGGCAGGCCTCGGCGGTGCACTGGACACCGACCTCGGCGCAGTCATCGGCGCCGGCGCGCAGGTTGTCGTCGACCTCGGTGCCGGGTTGTCCAACGGCCTGCAGGGCGTTGTCGATGGCGGTGCTGGTCTCGGCGGAAATGTCGCGACCGATCTGAGCGGTGTGCTGGACGCGGGCGCGCAGGCCGCGGCAGGGCTCGAAACCGGGCTCGGTGCCACTCTCGGCGCCGGCGCGCAGCTGGGAACGGATGTGGGCGCTGGTGTCACCACCGGCCTCGAAGGTGTGCTCGATGCGGGTGCCCAGCTCGGGACGGGTTTGGAGGCGGGTTTGTCCACCGGTCTCGGCGGTGTACTCGGCGCGGGCGCGCAGGTGGGTGCTGATCTGGGTGTTGACCTGGCCACCGGTCTCGGCGGTGCGATGGACCTCGGCACGGGCTTGGAAACGGGGTTGACCACCGGAATCGGTGGTGTCCTCGACGCCGGTGGCCAAGCGTCGACCGACCTCGGCGCAGGTGCGCAGGCCGGAGCGGATCTGGGAGCGGGGGTGTCCACCGGCTTGCAGGGTGCCGTTGACGCGGGTGCGGGTCTGACGTCGGGTTTGAGTGGTGCTGTCGATGTTGGTGCGCAGGCGGGTGCGGGTCTGACGTCGGGTCTGGGTGGTGCTGTCGACGCGGGTGCGCACGCAGGCACCGATCTGGCCACCGGCCTCGGTGGTGCTGTCGGCGCCGGTGCGCAGGCGGCGACGGGGCTCGAGACGGGACTTTCGACAGGAATCGGTGCTGCCGATACCGGCCTGTCCGCTGGTGTCGGTGGCGCTGCGGACGTGGGGACGCACCTGGGCGCGGGCCTCGAGACAGGGCTCGGCGGCGCGATCAACGGTGGACTGTCGACGGGGATCGACACGGCTGCCGATCTCGGCGGCGGGTTGTCCACGGGTGTTGGTGGAACTGTGCACTCCGGGCTGGAAACGGCTGCGGGAGTGGGTGGTTCGGTGGGGACCGGAGCACATGGTGCGGCGGATGCCGGGGCGCACGGCGCGGCGGATCTCGGCGGCAGTGTCGGGTCGACCGCCGCTTCGACCGCGAATACCTGGTCGTCACTGGATGTTTCGAGTGCCTTCGGCTCGGGCCTGGAGAGTTCGGTCGACGCACACGGCGACTCCAGCCTGTTCTCCGACACACATGTGGGTGCCGACGTCGCCGGAAACGGTGGCGGGGACCTGCACGACGATATGTTCCTGCACTGAGGGAGAGCGATAACGCGATGGGGACACCCGCACCACAGGCAAAACCACCCGCGGTACCGCTGCTTTCGGTACTCGGTGAAACCATCGCCGCGGCGCGCGCTGCGGGTCGCACCGACCTGGTCGGCCGCCTGGAAGTGGCGGCCGATCGGGTCCGTGATCCGCGGCGGCGCATCGTCATTGCCGGACAGCTCGATCAGGGCAAGAGTCGGTTCGTCAACGCACTGTTGAACCTCGATATCTGCCCGGTGGGCGATGATGCGACCACCGCGGTGACGACCGAGCTTTCCCATGGGCCCGAACCACGTGCCGAGCTGGTCGTCACAGGTCACAGTGGTGGGCAGGAGGCACGAATCCCGGTGCCGGTCGACGAGATCGGCATGATCACCGCACGATCACCGCTGGCCGAGGGACGCCGGATTCTCCGTCTGGAGATTCAAGTGCCGAACCCGCTGCTCGCCGACGGCATCGTGCTGGTGGACACCCCCGGGGTCGGCGGGCACGGAAGTTCTTATGCGGCAACTGTGCTCGGCATGGTGCCCGCCGCAGACGCGGTGCTGGTGCTCTCGGACGCCTCGACCGAGCTGACCGAGCCGGAGCTCGCCTTTGTGCGTCAGGTGCGCGAACTGTGCCCGACGGTCGCGCTCCTGCTCACCAAAACCGACCTGTACCCGCATTGGCGGCAGGTGCACGAGGCCGACCTTCGCCACCTCGAGTGGGCACGGCTCGACGTGCCGATGATCCCGGTCTCCGCGGTGCTGCGCAGCCACGCCATGCGGTTGCAGGATCAGCAGCTCGGCATCGAATCCGGCTTCGGCGTGCTCTATCAGTTCCTGCGTGAGCAGGTGGTTGCCCGCGATGTGGCCGCGACCCGCCTCGCGGTAGCGCGCGACATCCATTCGGCCGCAGAACATTTGGCGCTTGCTCTGGGCAGCGAACTGGTCGCGCTACGCGATCCCGAGCAGGGCGCCGCGGCTGTGCGCGAATTGCAGTCGGCCAGGACTGCGGCCGAGGACCTGCACCGCCGCACGGCGGCATGGCAGCTGACACTCGCCGACGGAATCACCGACCTGGCCGGCGATGTCGATCATGATCTGCGTGATCGGTTGCGCACTATCGCCAGAACCGGTGAGGAGTGGATCGACGCCCATGATCCCGGCAGACATTGGGGCCGGATCGCCGAATGGCTCACGGGCACCATCGATACCGCACTCGGAGACAACCTGCTGTGGACGCATGCCCGCGCGGTGCAACTCGCCGAGCAGGTCGCCGAACACTTCACCGAAATCGGTGCTGTCGACCTGCCCGACGTGCACCCCGGCCTCAACACCGACGAGAGCCGCGCCGGATCGGGCACTCTCGCCGGCCTGGAGCCCGACATCGGCCTCGGCAGCAAACTGCTCGTCGGAATGCGCGGCTCCTATGGCGGTGTGCTGATGGTCGGTCTCGTCAGTACCTTCGCCGGGCTTGCGTTGCTCAACCCGCTCTCGCTCGGCGCGGGTCTGCTGGTCGGCGGCAAGGCTTTCCGTGATGACAAGCAGGCCAGGATGACGCGCAGGCGGAACGAGGCGAAGATCGCGATCCGGCGGTTCGTCGACGATGTCGCCTTCCAGGCAGGCAAGGAATCCAAGGACCGGCTGCACCGCATCCATCGGGCCCTGCGCGACCACTACACCGGCGTCGCCGAGCGCAGCCTGCGCTCGATCGACGATTCGCTGCGCGCGGCGCAGGAGGCGGCGACGATGGAAACCGCGCGGCGCGCCGAGCGGTGCACGGTGCTCGAGCGGCAGCTGCGGGTGGTCGCGGAGCTGCGGCGCTATGCGGATGCCATGCAGACCATACGGGTGATCGAGCGTGCCGCGCCGTTGGAAGGGCAGGTCGGTACGGTGGGCCGATGAGAATCGATGCCCGGATGGCCCCCGGGATCGTCGCCGAGGCCCGTCAGCTGGTCGGCGCGGCCCGTCAGGCGTTCGCCGGTGAACCGCGCCCGCGCGCGTTGCTCGCCGACTGCGCGCGCCGACTGGATCAGCCATTGCGTGTCGCGCTGGCGGGCTCGCTGAAAGCGGGCAAGTCGACGCTGCTCAATTCCCTTGTCGGACAGGACATCGCGCCGACAGATGCCACCGAGTGCACACGGGTGGTCACCTGGTACCGGTATGGCTCGACACCGAGTGTGACCGCGCATGCCTCCGATGGCGCCCGGGCGAATGTGGTGGTGCGGCGCGGCGGTGGAGCCCACGGGCTGACCTTCGACCTGGACCGCTTGACCTGGGACGCGCCCGCGCCGCGGGCGGTGGACCATCTCGAGGTCGAATGGCCCTCGGCCGCGCTCGCGCACACCACGATCATCGATACGCCCGGCACTTCGTCGTTGTCGCGGGAGGTGTCGCAGCGGACCGCGCGGCTGCTGACGCCGGGCGACGCCGGGCTGGACACCCCGGAGAACATCGCCATTCCCGGTGCGGATGCGGTGGTGTATCTGCTGCGCAGGCTCGATGCCGCCGATATTCGGTTCCTCGAGCAGGTCGGAGCTGGCGCGGGCGATTCGGGAGTGTCCGGTCCGCTCGGCGTTGTCGGCGTCGTCTCGCGGGCCGATGAGATCGGGGCGGGCCGGATCGATGCATTGCATTCCGCCCGCGATGTCGCGGTGCGCTTCGCCGGCGAGCTGGAGCGAACCGGCTTGTGCCAGGCGGTGATTCCGGTCGCCGGACTGCTCGCCTTCGCCGCCGCGACGCTACGTCAGCAGGACTTCGCGGCCTTCGATGCGTTGGCGGGTGTTCCGGTCGACGAGTTGAGCGCCGCACTGCTCTCGGCGGATCGCTTCGCGCGCGCCGATATCGCGCTTCCGGTGTCACCGGGGCTGCGCGCGCAACTGGCCGAGCGGTTCGGCATGTTCGGAATCCGGATGGCCATCACCCTGATTCGGCTCGGCGTCCGTGATTCGACCACGCTGGCAGCGGAATTGACCAGCCGCAGTGGCGTCGATGAATTGCGTTCGGTGCTGGACGTCCAATTCGGCCAGCGCGCCGACCAACTCAAGGCGCATTCCGCCCTGACCGTCTTGGCTCGCGTACTCACCGCCTACCCCGGCGTCGCGGCCGAACAGCTGCTGCCCCGAGTGCGCACCCTGCTCGCCGACGTGCACGGCTTCGCCGAGCTGCGTCTCCTCGGCCGCCTGCGCACCGACGAATTGACCCTTCCCGCAGACGATCTCGCCGAACTCCATCGACTGATCGGTGGATCCGGCGTCGCACCGCACCTGCGCCTCGGTCTCCCGATCGACACCTCGCTGGAGCAGCAGCGCGCGCACGCCGTCGCGGCCGTCCGCAAATGGCGCACCCGAGCCAAGCATCCACTCGCCGATCAGCTGACCATCACGGCCTGCCTCACCGTGGCCCGCAGCGCGGAGGGCATTCTCGACCTGCTGTCGAGCTGACCACCGAAACCAGCTGACCGTTTTCTACTTCGACGCCATGGCCCGGATTCATGTGGACGACCGATCGAAGGGGCCGGCCGGTCGCCGCCTGCCAGAGCTTCGCCGACGGCGTTGACCAGTGGTATGTGCCCGCGAGCAACCCGACGATCCGCCTCCGCAACCTCAACGTCCGCCCGCCCCCGTATTTGCGGTGGTGGGGCATGATCGGCGCACCGCAGCAGGTCGTCCGCACGGTCGCGCTCGAGGACTACGTAACGCCGTAATGTCGATGGCGGGTACATGATCGGGCTCACAGGAACTGCTCACCTCGCGCGGTCACAGCCGACGCGAATCCGGTGTCGAAACAGGGTGAAGGCAACACAACCGGAAGGAAGCAGTCATCATGGCTACCGTCGTCACACTGAACCCGCAGGTCCTCGGCCAGGCGGAGAACGCACACCGCGCGATGCTCGACGTAATTCTGCGGAGCCCCGGCATGACCTACCACCAGTGGGTCGGCCTCACGGTCGCCGCCACGGCGGGCGACCAGGTTCCGCTCGAGCAGCTCATCGGTCGGCTGACCGGCGCTTTGAAGACCAGTGTCGACACAGTCCGAACCACCCTCGCCGAACTGACCGTCGAGGGTCTGATCGACCAGGACTCGACGACTGTCCGTGTCACCGATCTCGGTCGCACCCGCTTCGGCGCGGTCCGCTCGGATATCGAGGCCGCGATGCAACAGGCCTACGCCGACATCCCGGCCGTCGATCTGGACACCGCGGGCCGAGTCCTTGCCCAGGTCACCGCCCCAGTTGAACGCGGTGCTCACAGCCGCGTGAGGGCCCATGAGGCGGCGGGTGAGGGGTAGACGCCCGCGCCCGCCGTGGTGGCCGCGGGTCCGGGCAGTGCGTACTGGGTCCTGGCTCAGGTAGCTGGTCCCGTTGAACGGTTGCATGAGAACTACGGGATGGTAGGTGAGCTGTGGATGGTCGCGCCCGCCGCGGTGGCCGTCGGACGTTGCGTATCGGGACCTGCTCAGGTAGCCGGTTCCGTTGAACGGCTACATGAGAATCACGGGATGGTAGAAGGTGAGCTGTGGATGGCCGCGCCCGCCGTGGTGGGTGCGGACCACTGATAGCTGTTCTCTGTACGACCGGGTGGCGGCGGTGTAGAAGTGGAAGGGTCGTGCCCGTCCCGGTCCGCAACCGAAGGTCGTGAGTCGATGATCGACAGTGTCGAGGATTCATTCGCCCAGGTACGGTTGGCCGCGGGCGGCCTGTTCGTGCGCGCCGAGGAAGTGTTGCTCGTGCACACCACCGACGGCAGTGGCTGGGAGATTCCGGGCGGCTATGTCGAGTCCGGCGAATCGCCCGCCGCCGCGTGCCGTCGTGAGATTCGCGAAGAACTCGGCATCGACCGCCCCGCACAGCGACTCCTCGTGCACGACTGGGCGCCGAGTGCCGACGACGGCGACAAGATTGTCTACATATTCGACTGCGGCGTTCTCGGCGACGAGAAGGCGGTCGAGTTGCAGCCGGGCGAGCTCGACCGTTGGCAATGGGTCCGCGTCGACACCATCGACGACTTCGTCGTGCCCCGGCTGGCGCGCCGGCTGTGGCACGCCTTCCGCGCCCGCCTGGAGGGCCGCCCGCTCTACCTCGAACATGGTCGAACAGCACTGGCATATCCCAGCGCCGACGCCGCGCCCGCGTCCTGGCTCGACCGCCAGGCCGACCGCGACCGCCACCTCGGCTGAGCGCGGCACCGCGTCACGGCGGCTGGATTGCCACGGCTGAGCCGGCTGGCGAATGCAGCGCGGGCCGGGTAGTCGGTCAGGGTGTTATCGCTGTACTGGTCGGGTCGATCAGGATTTTGGCGTGCTGCTCCGGGTTGCCGAGTGCGGTGAAGGCATTGTCGATACCGTCGAGGCCGACGGTCCCGGTGATCAAGGGGGCCGGGTCGACCTTGCCGTCGGCGAGCATGTGCAGGGTGTCACGGAATTCGCCGGGGTCGTAGCCGAGGGCGAAGCGAAGTTCGATCTCCTTGTTGATGGCCATGGCGGGCTGGAATCGGTCGGTTTCCATGCAGACGCCGACAACGACTACGCGCGACAGCGGTGGCGCTGCGGTGAGGATCTGGTCGATGATGCCGGGGACCCCGACACATTCGAAGATGACCGGACCCGATGGTCCCGCGTTCATTGTGTGCGCGAGGCGAAAGACGTACCACCACGGCATGTTCGGGATGCGACGCAGCTTTTCCATGGTGTCGAAGCCGAGGCTGAGGATATCGGTGACACCGTTGATGCGACCCTTCCTCGGGGCGGCGGACCATGGAGATTCGGATGCCGGGTCGACCACCACGTCCGCGCCACACACGGTGGCGAGTTCCCTGCGGCGCGGCGAGAAATCGCTGGCGATCACGGTGCGTACGCCCGCCGCTTCGAGCATGCTGATGACGGCGAGACCGATTGGGCCACAACCGATCACGAAGGCGTTCTGGTTCTTGTCGACGCGGCCTTTGCGAACCGCGTGCCATGCCACGGCCATCGGCTCGGTGAGCGCGGCATGCTCGGCCGAAAGTCCGTTCGGGACAGGCAAAGTCATCGACTCTTGCACCACTACTTGCTCGGCGTATCCGCCGGGTGCCGCCGTCGACAGGCCGACAAGGTGCGGTTGTTTGTCGTGGCGCACGATCGGCAATGCGACAACCCGGGTTCCCGTCGGCCAGCGTTTGCGGCAGCCCGGCCCGTAATCGACTATCTCTCCACTGAATTCGTGTCCCAGCACCACGCCCTGAGCTGCGCGCATGAAGTGGTCGTAGCCGGTTGCGACGGCAAGATCGGCCATTTCGTCGGCGTGGGCGCGCGCATGCAGGTCCGAGCCGCAGATGCCACAGCGGGAGACGTTGATCAGCAGCTGTCCTGGCCCTGGCGTCGGCGTCGGCAGGTCCGTGACGGTCAACTTGCTCTCGGTGCAGACGGTTGCCCTCATGGCGAACTCCTCGAATCGGCGGCGCGCGGCAGGGCTCCCGATGCGTGGGTCGGCCCACGGTGCAGGTTCACGCTACTGCTATTCGGCTGACTCGCGAGGAGGACGACGAACAAGTGGCAGGGCGCGTCGCCGATCCGGAAATCCACCGCGCACCGGTTTACGCACATCTCGATGGCCGGCAATGACCGTCGCCGGCTCGCGAAGCCGTGTCGTACTCCGACGGCCGGGCCGACTGGACCGTTGCCTCGGCGGGACTCGGCCGAGCGTCGGCTCCGAGCGGACCGGAGGGCCGGTCACACCGTTTGCAGGGCTTCCGCTTCGGCGCTGCGGCGGTCGTAAGCATCACGGGCAGAGGCGATTTCGTTCTGGTGGCCCTCCGTCCAGACGACCAGAGCCTTGATGGTGGCGTGCAGGCTGGCGCCCAACGGGGTCAGGGCGTAGTCCACCCGTGGCGGGACCGTCGGATAGACCGTCCGCTGGACAAGTCCGTCGCGTTCCAGATGCCGCAGCGTGCGGGTGAGCATGCGCTGGCTGACACCGTCGATCTTGCGCTTCAGTTCGGTGAAACGCAGGCTGCGCTGGTCGAGCAGGGCGATCACCAGCAGCGACCATTTGTCGGCCACGCGGTCGAGGATCTGCCTGACCTCGCAGTCGACGCGGGTGTCCCACTGGAGAACGTCGTAGTCCTCCTCGGTATCCCCGCAGTAACCGGGTGACTTCAATGTGCCGTCTTCCATGGTTACCGATTCTGCCGAAGACTCATGGTCGGTATCAAGAGGGAACCGACCTCACTATCGGTAACCGTGTCTGTTGGGAGTCGTTCGATGGTGGAATCGAGACCCGCCGAGGTCTTCACCGAGATGTCCGGCCGTGCCTGGGCAGTGCTCGCGGTGCTGTGCGGCGCGATCTTCTTGGAGGGCATCGACGTGGCGATGCTCAATGTGGCGTTGCCGTCGATTCGGTCCGATCTCGGCCTGTCCACCGGGATGCTGAGCGGGGTCGTCTCCGCGTACGTTCTCGGTTACGGCGGGTTCATGCTGCTCGGCGGCCGCGCCGCCGATCTGCTCGGGCGGCGGCGCATGTTCCTGTTCTGGCTGACGGTGTTCCTGCTGTTCTCCGGACTCGGCGGCTTCGCAACCGAAGGCTGGATGCTGCTGACGGCACGCTTCGTGACCGGAGTGGCCGCCGCGTTCATGGCGCCTGCCGGACTGTCGCTGATCACCACCAACTTCGCCGAGGGACCTGCGCGGAACAAGGCGCTGCTGGTCTACGCGGGCATTGCGGCGGGCGGCTTCTCGCTCGGCATGGTCGTCGGCGGGCTGCTCACCGCGCTCGGCTGGCGCTGGGTGTTCTTCGCTCCGGTCGTGCTGTCCGCGCTGATCTTGGCGGCGGCGATTGGGTTGGTGCGGGATTCCGGTGTGCCGGAACGGGTTCGGGGTGGATTCGATCTACTCGGTGCGTCCAGCGTCACCGGCGCGATGCTGTTGCTCGTCTACGGTGTGGTCCGGCTGGAGCATCCCGGTGACGGCCCGGCGCTGACCACCGCGGTGTTCGCGGCCGGGCTGCTGATGCTCGCACTGTTCGTCGTCAACGAGCGTCGCACCGCGAACCCGCTGGTTCGGCTGGGCATCCTGCGTTCGGGAGCCCTGGTGCGCACCAATGTGGTTGCGCTGCTGTTCGTCGGTTCCTTCGCGGGTTTCCAGTTCCTTGCCACGCTGTACTTTCAGGAACTGCGCGGCTGGTCGACGGTGCAGACCGGTCTCGCTATGGCGGTGATCGGCGTCGACGCGGTGCTCGCGCCGGTGCTGACACCACGCCTGGTGGACCGATTCGGCAATGCGCGAGTGGTTTTCGGCGGTGTCGTGCTCGCCGCGATCGCCTACGCCTTGTTCTTGCCGACCGATATCGACCGGGCCTACGCGGCCATGTTCCCGGCCATGCTGCTGCTCGGCGTTGCCTTCGCGCTCGTCTACGGTCCGCTCACCATCGCGGGCACCGACGGCATCGCGGAGCAGGACCAGGGGTTGGCGAGTGGCCTGCTGTACACCGCATTCCAGTTCGGTTTCGCGCTCGGCATCTCGGCGGTGACGGCGGTCGAGGTGGCGGCCGTCACGGCAGGTCAGTCCGGAATCGAGGCGGTGCGAACAGCATTGATCGTGCCGGTGGTCGCCGCGGCCGTCGCGGGGCTGGTCGCCGCATTCGGCCTGCGTCGCAGCGCCGCCGAACCGGCCACGGATTCCGCATCGACCCAATTCGCGCAGGTCTGAAGGGAGCTTCGAAATGACCATCTCGGTACAGTCTTTCCACGATATCCGCGACGAGTTCGAGGCCTACGTCGGCGACATCGTCTACGCCACCATGGTCACCGTCGACGGCGAGGGCCGCCCGCGCTCCAGGGTCCTGATTCCGGTGTGGGAGATCGTCGACGGGAACCCCGTCGGCTGGCTGGCCACCTACCGGACCCCGGTCAAGGCGGCGCACTTGGCCGCCAACCCGCACACGACCTTCGCGTACTGGACCAGGAAGCGGAATCAGGTGCACGCCGATGCCCTGGCCGACTGGGTGCCGCTCGACGACCTCGTGACCAGGCAACACGTCTGGGATCTGTACGAGCAAACCAGCCCGAAAGGCGCAGGCTACCCCCTCGGCAATTTCTGGCAGGGCATCGACGACCCGAAGCTCCACATTCTTCAGCTGTCGCCGTGGCGAATCCAGGTCGTCCGCGGCCGTGACCTGCGCAGCAAGATGTGGAAGTCCGCAGCCGAAAACTGAAGAGCTGCACACACAATGCCCGACGTCTCCCTGTCGGTAAGGGGGACATCGGGCATGTGTGCGTCAGCACGGTCGCGATGAACACAAGGTCGAGGACGATGCGGTGGACCTCGACGACCCGTGGATCACGCGTCCCGATGTCACCCATGCCGATGGGGACGCGGAGTTCGATCGTCTCGGAATGCTCATCCGCGGGGAACTCGGCGACCCGGTCCGGGCTCGAGCCGATTCCGTCACCCATGCAGTGACGGAATCACCACCTCTTCGAGGTAACCCTCGATGCCGCGCCCATTGCGCACGGCCTCGTGCACGGTGACGCCATGCGCGGCCGCCCGCCTCTTCAGTTGCTCTCGCGAATCGGGCTCCACCCCACCGCCGATGATCAGATGGGTGATCTCGTCGATGTCGAGTGCATCGAGTGCTTCGTCATCGGCGATGGTCCCGACGGCCGCGTAGCCGTGCGACTGGAACACCGCGACCGCCGTGTTCACCACGTCCTGTACGCGTCCGATGGCCAGTATTTTCATGTCAGACTCCTGCCGGTGTGAGATCCGTTGATTCGGTATCGAGTTCGTGCTGCTTCAGCCGAGCATCCTTGGGTAGAGCGAAGAAGCCGAGGCACATCAGGGCCAAGATGGCGATGCCGTACCAGAGCGTGTATTCGAAGGTGTTGGCGAAGTTCACCGCGTTGGCCTCCACTCCGGCTCGGGTGAGTACGTGTGTCACGCCGGCATTGCCCGGTGCCGAGCCGCTGCGGCAGCTGTCGGGAACCACTGTCGGATCGACCTCGGCGGACCGATCCTGCACGCAGGCCAGGAAATTGGCGAGAATCTCGTCCTGCGCCGGCTGCGGTAATCCCATCGTGCCGAGCTCGGCACGCACCTGCGGCGCGACCGCCTCGACGCCGCGCGCCGAATCATGGTCCAGCTGACCGAAGAACACCACACCGACCAGCGCGACACCGAGCGCGGTGCCGAGCTGCTGTCCGGTATTGAGCAGTCCCGACGCCGAGCCCGCCTCGCGCGCAGGCACCTGGCCGAGCAGTAGATCGATCGTGGGCGCGACCACCATCCCGAACCCGATACCGATGATGATCAGTGGAATCACCATCTGCCACGAGGTAATCGACGCACCGTAGTGCGCGGCCATCCCTCCGTAGAGCCCGAATCCACCGGCATTGACCAGACCGCCGGCGATGAGCGCCCGGCGCCCGAATCGCGGTGCGAGCACGCCCACGCCGACGCCGACGCCGGTACCGGCGCCGACTGCGAAGCACACCGCCGTCAATCCGGCCCGCATCGGCGACCAGCCGAGGCCCGCCTGCATGAACAGCGTCCACACCAGGAAGAAGCCGCCGAGTCCGATCCAGAACAGCAGCCAACTCGCGAGGCCGACGGCGAACGGACGTGACCGGAACAGCTCGAGATCGATCAGCGGCGATCCGCCGGTCCGCGCCCGCCGCCGCTCGTAGGCGACGAATAGCCCGAAGACCACCGCCGCCGCACCCATCATGGCGAAAGTCCAAGCAGGCCAATCCAACTGGCGTCCTTCGGTCAGCGGGTAGGCCAGTAGCAGTACCGCGGAGATGGCGAGCACCATCCCGACCAGATCGAGCCGCGGCGGGGTGGCGGAGCGGGAATCCCGCATGACAACGCTCGCCGCGACCAGCGCGGCAATGCCGACCGGGATGTTGACCAGGAAGATGGGCCGCCAGGCCAGATCGAAGACGTCCCACTGCACCAGCAGCCCGCCGAGTGAGAGGCCGACCGCCGACGCCGATCCGCCGACGCCGCTGTATACCGCGATCGCCTTGGCGCGTTCGTGTTCCGGGAAGGTGGCTCGGATGATCGCGAGGATCTGCGGCACCATCAGCCCTGCCATCGCGCCCTGCACGAATCGCGAGGTGATGAGCATGGTCGGGTCCGAGCTGAGCCCGCAGGCGGCCGAGGCCAGGATGAATCCGGTCATGCCGATCAGGAAGATGCGTTTGCGGCCGTAGATGTCGCCGAGGCGCCCGCCGGTGATGAGCACGGCGGCGAAAGCCAGGACGTAGGCCGCGATGATCCATTCGATGTGCGAGTACTCCGCCCTGAGATCGGTCTGGATGCTCGGCGCGGCGACGTTGACGATGGTGACGTCCAGCAGATCCATGAACCCCGCGGCCAGCACGACGGCGAAGGCGATCCAGCGGCGTGGGTCGAGGGTGGGTGGGGCGTCTGCGTCGGGGGAGATGTCGGTGTCCATGGGAGCTCTCTTCTTCGGTTCGGGTGCGCTCCTCAAACTATGCACTTGAAGTGATTATCAATCAAGAGGGCAATCAACCTGAGTGCCTTAATTGCCGTTTATGCTTGGTAGGTGACTGACGCCGATCCGATCCTCGTGCCGATGTCCGAGCACCCTGCCTTCCTGCTCGGACAGCTCGGATTCCATGTCACCAACCGGTACACCGAACTCCTGGCCCCCCTCGGCATCAGCCCGCGGCACTCCGGCATGCTGCGCATGCTCAGTGCGAATGACGGCCAGTCGCAGCAACAGCTGTGCGAGGTGCTGCGCATTCACCGCAACGTGATGGTCGGCCTGGTCGACGAGTTGGAGAAGCGTGGCCTCGTCGAGCGGCGCAAGCACCCGACCGACCGCCGGGCGCACGCGGTGTACCTACAGCCCGCCGGACGCAAGGTGATCGCACAGGCCGAGCGGATCGTCGCCGCGCTGGACGCCGAAATCCTGGGCGCACTCGACCCCGCCCAGCGCGCGACGCTGACCGAGCTCCTGCAGCAGACTTCGGTGGCGAACGGCCTCCAGCCCGGAGTTCATCCTGGTCTCAGGCCGGCCCACGGCGATCAACTCGCCCACCCGGGTCCAGCTGTGGAGAACGCACCCCGACTGTAAACCTGTGTGGGGCGGGCGTTCGACTATGAGCTGCGGGGAACGCCTGGCGACGGGTTCGCCAAAGGGCAGTTCGTCCCGGCCGACGTCGTACTGCGCCGGCAACAGATCGAAGACCGTGGTGACGCGGCACGTCGGGCCGAACTGTATGGCGGCCGGCCGCTCGGTGGCGAAGTCTCCGATACCCGCGCTGGTCACCAGAAACGCCTTGCCCTCGGCGGGCGAGATGTGCAGTCATGTCATCGGCCATTGCAGCGGGCGCTTGCGTCGCCCTTGCGCACCAAATCGAGCCACCGCACTACCCGAGGCGACGAGATGCGGATCGTGGCACGAGTGGATGTTTGATGCCGAGTCAGGGCGCTCCCTTCGGTCGGCCACTCGATCAAATGGGGCCGGACCTGATGCGCAGCAAACTGATCGCGACGTCTAGGGTTTGGGTGCGGCGACGCCGCAGAGTCAGTTATGCGTGAACAGCGGTACGTTCCGTGGTCATTTCCACCGAATCGAAAGGCGCTGCATGGCAAAGGATTTGACGCAACTTGAACTTCTGACGGAGCTGGAGCCGGCTGTCGCGGCCAATGTCGACCGGCATTTGGCCACCGCCAAGGACTGGCATCCGCATGATTTTGTTCCCTGGGACGAGGGTCGCAACTTCGCAGCAATGGGTGGTGACGATTGGGATCCCGAGCAGTCACGGCTTTCGGAGGTCGCCAAAGTCGCGATGATCACGAATCTGCTCACCGAGGACAACTTGCCTTCCTACCACCGTGTGATCGCTGAGAACTTCGCTCGCAGCGGTGCGTGGGGTACCTGGGTCGGCCGCTGGACCGCCGAGGAAAACCGCCATGCCATCGCCATACGTGACTACCTCGTGTGCACCCGCGCAGTCGATCCCGTCGCCTTGGAGAACGACCGGATGGTGCATTTGACCCGCGGTGTACACGCGCCGGAGGACTTCCGCGGTGTGCTCGATCAGGTCGCGTATGTAACTTTCCAGGAGTTGGCCACCCGGGTCAGCCACCGCAGCACCGGACGAGTCTGCGACGATCCGATCGCCGAACGGATGCTGCAACGCATTGCCGCCGACGAGAATCTGCACATGATGTTCTACCGCAACATCACCGGTGCCGCGTTCGACATCGCACCTGATCAGACGATGGAATCGGTGACCAAGATCGTGAAGACGTTCGTTATGCCCGGCGCCGGCATGCCGAACTGGCGTCGCAATGGCGTGTTGATGGTCAAGCACGGGATCTACGACCTGCGCCAGCATCAGGACGAGGTCGTGCTACCGGTCCTGAAAATATGGAACGTCCTCGAGCGCACCGACTTCACCGCACGCGGCGAACGCAGCCGCGAAGAACTCGGCGAATACCTCGAAAAACTCGCTCGCGACGTCATCCGGTTCGAAGAACAACGCGCCCGCATCCTCGCCCGCGAGGCGGCGCGGGTCGGGTAGGCATCCAGGATGTCACAGTCACACGCGAACAGTCGGACGACTGTGACGTCCGGCCCGGTGCAGGTCACCCGACGTGCCGGGCGCTGCCCGGTAAGCCCTTGGAAGGTAGCGGAATTGGGTGGTCGTTCGACCTGCGCGCTCGGTGATGTGTCAGATCAGCACGCCTGGGTTGAGGATGCCTGCGGGGTCCAGCGCGGACTTTGCTGCCCGCAAGGCATGCGCGAACGGGTCGGGGCGTTGCCGGTCGTACCAGGGGCGGTGATCGCGGCCGACCGCGTGGTGATGGGTGATGGTGCCGCCTGCGGCTGAGAGTGCTTCGGAGACAGCGGATTTGATGTCATCCCATTGGGTGAGAGTGCTGCCCCAGCGTCCTGCGGCGTAGATGCCGAAATACGGCGCGGGACCGTCCGGGTATACGTGGGTGAAGCGGCAGGTCACCACGCCGGTCGCGCCGACGGATCGGATGGCTTCGTTGGCTGCCTCGGTCACCGTTGTCTTCAGGTTGTCGAATTTGTCCCAGGTACAGGCGGTTTCGAAGGTTTCGGTGATCATCGACTGGGCGGCGAGCGCGTCGCGCTGGTAGGGCATCCGCAGGAACGACGAGCGCCAGGTGTCCGCCGCGCCCGCCCCGTCCTGATGGCCCGTCGACTCGGTGTAGCGCGCGGGCTCGGGGAGCGTGCCGCCGTGGTCGGCGACCAGTTCCAGCGCGCGTTCCATCCAGGTTCGCGTGGGGTGATCGGCGGATTCGAAGCCGAGCACCAGTACTCCGCCGCTGGTCGCCGCGCCCGCGTTGAGGAATGCTTCGGCCGGGTCGAGCAACCGGCAATTGGTGGGATACAGACCAGACTGGGCGATCGCGCGGGTGGCGGCGACCGCGGCGCCGTAGTCGTCGAAGTGCACGGAAGCCGTTGCACGCCACCGCGGCCGGTCTTGCAGGCGCATCCATGCCTCGGTGATTACGCCGAGCGAGCCTTCGGATCCGAGGAACATCCGATCGGGGGACGGGCCCGCACCCGAGCCCGGCAGCCGCCGCGATTCGCTGATGCCCGACGGCGTCACCACCCGCATCGACTCGGTCAGGTCGTCGATGTGGGTGTAGAGGGTCGCGAAATGTCCACCGGCCCTGGTGGCCAGCCAGCCGCCGAGTGTCGAGAACTCGAAGGACTGCGGAAAGTGTCGCAGCGTCAGATCCGCGCCGCGTAGCTGATCCTCCAACGCCGGACCGAAGACCCCCGCCTGGATCCGCGCGGCCCGGCTGGTGCGATCGATCTCGAGTACCTGATCGAGTGCGGCGAGGTCGAGGCTGATCGCACCGGCGAACTCGTGATCGCCGTTCGTTCCGACGGTCCGGCCGTGGTCACCGGCGGAGTCGCGGATCCTCGGCTCCACCCCGCCTACCACAGAAGTACCGCCGCCGAAGGGGATGACCGCGACATTCGCCCGCGACGCCCAGTCGAGCACGTCGACGATATCGGCCTCATTGCGTGGTCGAACCACCACATCGGGCGGGTTCTGCACATCGCCCATCAGATTGCGCACCACATCACGAAACGCCTGCCCGTGTGCGTGCGCCGCGCGGTCGGCCTGGTCTGTCGAGGCGAGCCCGGCGAGCGAATCGGGCACTGCGACGCGAGGTTCGGGCAGCTCCAGCGATTCGACCGAGGGCGGCTCGTGCACGGTGAGATCGGTCCCGGGCAGGATCGCCGCGACCCGCTTCGTCAGCGCCTCCCGCTCCGCGCCGACGACCGCATCCTCGACATTCCCCCAACCCCACCACGACCGCGTCTTCGCCACCACGACCACTCCTCTCGGCGGTTCGATCGGCCGCACCGCCGCCCGCCATCCTCGTGGAGTGGAGATCGCCGAGCAAGCACCTGCTGCGGGCAACGAAAGCCGTGCCGCTCGTCGCTACCGACATCAGCTATGGTCCGCACTTACATCGGCCACCGCGTGACGCTCCGACGAACCTGCCAATCCGAAACTGGCTATTGGATGCGCGGGTGTGGGCGAATTGGTATGCCCGTAGGGGGTGATCGGTTCGGTAGTTGCTCAGAAGTCAGGGCTTCTCCTGAGCTCGGCGAGGGCGGCGGGTGCGAATTCGGGGTCGAATGACCAGCCCGGCATGCCGCCCCAGGAAATGGACAGTCGCAAGTAGTCGACCAGCGTAACGTTGGGTCGTCCGTGGACTCCATGGATGACCGGGTCCGCGACCAGCTGAGTCAACCTGATGTTGTGGGTGGATCCGCTGACGTTTGCCTTGTGGTGCTCGTCCGGTGCGAAGTCGAAATCGAACCCCTCCAAGGTGAGTGCAGGACTTTCTGAGAGCTGCTCGCGGTACGCGTCCCACGCATAACGCAGGTAGGCGACGTCCGGAAGAACCAGAGGGTCCGCGTACCCGTGTAGGACAGGATTCGGGTCGGGGTACCTGAAGTAGCCAGTGTCCGGGCCATTGGGTTCGCACCACTGCATCTCGTTCGAAGGGAGGCCGTCCGGCTCCACATCCAAAGCCGGGCAGTCACCCACGAACCACACTCCACCGACGTATCGGAGGCAGGCATCCAAGGCCACTGGCACTGTGCGGATCTCGCTGGCAAGCAAGTCGAGCTCTGCATGGTCGGTGGCGGTGGGCGGTGTCAGAAGCGTCTCCGTTGAATCGAATCCGAGTTCGGTGAGTTGCTCCGCAAGCCGGGCAACGTGTCCGGCGACCCGTTGCATCGTTTCCCGCGCCACAGCTGCGCAGTCCTCGATCAGGGCGTCAGGGATCGGTCCGAGGTGCCCGAGTTCTGCCCATACAGCCTCATGATCGCCGCCGATGTAGCGCTGAGTATAGGAAGCCACGGGGATAGCGTGCCCGAATGTGGTCGCGCCGATAGCCCCACGGGCGAGAAGGCCAACGCTGTTCCATTCCAGCAGGTTTCGTCAGTGTGTCGGTAGCACCCGCTGTAGGAATTCCAGACTTGTGTCGAACGCGTCAATGGTAACGCCGGTGTGGTCTCGGGACTGGGTGAGGCCCTACGATTCCGGCGGCGCGAGCTGGAGGTCCATCGTGCCGCGCAGCGCGGCGAGGACCGTATCGAACTGCTCGAGGAGTTCGGGTGGGTACGCGGCCAGGATGGCGTCCTGCTCGGCGTTCACGGGCCCGAAGAATTGGTCGGCGTGCTGCCTGGCCTGTGGGCTGCAGCGCAGCGTGACAATCCGTCGGTCGGTGTGCTCGCGGCTGCGGATGACGTAGCCGGCCTGTTCGAGCCGATTCAGTAGGGCGGTCATCGCTCCCGAGGACAATGCGATGCGCTTGCCCAGCAGTGCGGGCGACAGGGGTGTGCCGGCCTCTTCGGCGACGGCGATGTCCATGAGCGCGAAGGCGTCGGTGGTGTGCACGCCGAGGGCTTCGGCGAAGCGGCGGCCCAGTTCGGTGAAGCTCGCGCCATAGGCCATCAGCCCTTCCGCGAGCCGTTGCCGTTGCGACGCAATATCGCCGGACGTCTGCCCCATGCGCCTACCTCCGTTTCTTCCGGTCCTGGATTGACAACCTACCCTCGCCGAAAGTAACTTCATCATAAAGTTACTTCATGATGGAGATAAATTGCCCGCCGAAACCGTCACCCCTCCGCTGCGCCTGTGGTTGGGCCTGATCGCCGTATCGCTCGGCGTCGCCCTGATCGTCGTCGACCTCACGATCGTGAACGTGATCCTCGCCCCGATCATCGAAGACCTCTCGATCACCTCGATCGAGGCCCAGTGGATCCAGGAGTCCTACGCGATCGTCTTCGCCGCCCTGCTATTGCTCACCGGACGACTTGCCGATCTGTACGGTGCCCGAAAGCTCTTCCTCATCGGCCTGCTCATATTCGGTGTGACCAGCCTGTTCGCCGCCGCTGCGCCGAATGGTGAGCTGCTCATCCTGGCGCGGTTCCTCCAGGGCGTCGGCGGAGCCATGATCCTGCCGACCTCACTGGCCCTGGTGAACGCGACGTTCACCGGGGCAGCGCGCGGCCAGGCCTTCGCGATCTGGGGATCCACCATCGGCGCGGCGGCCGCGGTCGGCCCGCTGCTCGGCGGCTGGCTCGCGGACTTCTCCTGGCGTTGGGCGTTCGGCGTCAATATCCCGGTGGTGGTGCTGATCATGGCGGGCGTCGTGGTGTATCTGCCTGCGTCGCAACGCATGCGCGGTCGAGTCGATTGGCCCGGCGCGGCGCTCTCGGCCATCGGACTCGGCCTGCTCGCCTTCGCGCTGATCGAGGGCCGAGCCCATGGCTGGCTTGTCGTCACCGAACCGCTCACCATCGGCGGATTTGTCTGGCGCACAGGTCCTTCGCCCGTTCTCGTCGCCTTTGTCGCCGCGGCGCTCGCGATGTTCGTGTTCTGGCGTAGGCAGGTGGCGCTTGCTCGCGCGGGCTCCGAACCGCTCATGCACACGGGTCTTTTCGCGATCGGCTCGTTCCGCAGGGGCAATGTGGTGACGCTGATCGTCGGGCTCGGCGAGTTCGGCATCATCGCCGTGCTGCCGTTGTGGTTGCAGTTCACGCTGAACTACAGCGCTCTGCAAGCGGGCCTCGCGCTGGTGCCGCTCGCCGTGGGCAGTTTCTGTGCGAGCGGCGCGAGTTTCTCTATGACGAACGCGATTTCGGCGCTGGGGCAGGTGCGGATCGGCCTGCTGCTCGAGGCCGCCGGGCTGGTGCTGCTCGGGTGGTGGGCCGCCGCCGACAGCAGCTGGTGGTCGATTGCTGTCGCGCTGTTCGTCTACGGCGTCGGTGTCGGATTCGCGACGGCGCAGGTCACCAATGTGGTGCTCGCCGACGTGCCAGGCGAGTTCTCCGGTCAGGGTTCCGGAATTCAGAGCGCGGCACGGGAACTGGGTTCAGCACTTGGTATCGCCGTGCTGACCACACTGTTCCTCGGAACGTTCGGATCGGGCCTGCGCGACCGCCTCGCCGATGCCGGGTCGTCGGGCCGGGATGCCGATCAGCTCAGCGCGGCCGTGACCGAGAGTGCGGGATCAGCGATCCCCGCACTCGCGGCCCAACCGGCGACCACCGGCGTTGCCGAAGCCGCGCGCGAGGCGATGTCGAGTGGTTTCGCCGTTTCGAGCTATGTCTGCGCGGGGTTGCTCGTGCTCGCTCTCGCGACAACGGCATTCGTCGCTCGGAGCAGTAGCTCCATGTCCCGCGCCGATTCTTCGACTGTGGATACAAATCTGGGCGCAAGATAGCGCCGGATCAGGCCGGTGAGTGCGGGCTCAGAGTGTGGCGAGCACCGCGTCGATCACGCGTTGTAGTCGATCCGGACCGTCGTGCGTCCACGCCGCCGGTACCGCCGCCATATACACGGCGAGCGGCCGCACCGATCCGGGTCGGCGAGCGCTGGAATCGGCGACCGGCCGCAGCGCGGCGGTGCGGCCGATCCTCGATCGGCCTTGCTCGTTCAGCAACCCCATGGCTGGGCGGCCGCCCGCCCCAGGTTTCGATAGGGTGGCGAGGGGGGATGCGTCGATCACCCCGCATCGGTGTCGGCAGGCAAGGAGTTCCCGCTGTGTCCATCCCGCCCCCGCCCGACCCGTATCGCGGCTACGCCCAGCCGGCCCCGCACCCGCAACCCGTACAACCCCAAGGCAATCCAGCGATGGGCGTGCCCAACCCGTACGCCGCGCCCCCCGCCTACCCGCCGACCAACCCGTACGCCCAGGGCCCCGGTTACGCACGGCCCGACAGCCCTGCGGCGGCGAGTATCGATCGGGTGGCCGGGATACTGATTCTGCTGGCCGCCCTCATCACCGGCGGGTGGCGGCTGGCGGAAACCTACGGATTCCACTGGAGCGATGGTCTGTTCGCGATCATGATCATCGTCGCGATCGGCGCATCGGTCGCCGTGCTCACCGGGGCGGGCGCTCGAACCCCCGCCTTACGAGCCCTTGCCACCGTCGGTGCGGGCATGCTGCTGACAACCACTTCCTTCGAGTTGGTATCCCGGTTGGAACTGTCGTTTCTCTTCGAGGACCAGGGATGGCTGCTCATCCCCGCGACGATCGCCGCGTTGGCGGCCACGATCACCGTGGTACTCGCGGCGAACTCGACTCGAGCCCCAGCTGCGCTACCGGCCCAATTCCCCGCCCAGTGGCAGTACCCGACGTCCGGGTCTGCGCAGCCGCCGGTAAACCCTTACCCGCCCCAAAACCCTTGGCCGCCACAGTAGTCGGGTCAGCAGGCCATCGACTCTGTGTGCATCGCAGCCTTCACGCAAGAAGCCGCCTCGGTTCGTCCAGCCGAGGCGGCTTCTTGCCTATCGAGCTCAGTGGCGGTCGACCTCGCCATCCGGGACGCCTGAGGGCGTCCGCTGGGCTGAAGTCCAGCGACAGCAGGCGTACCAGCGGCTACTTCGCAGTGGTGGTGACCGTCGTCTCGGCAGCAGGCGAAGTGGTCACTGTGGTCGTTGGCGCGGCCGACGTGGTCGCGGTCGTCTGCGGCGCGGCCGAAGTGGTGGTCGTGGGCGGAATCGGGTCGGGGCACTTGCCGAGATTCATCTCACCCAGGGCGTTGATCTCGGCATTCGACCGTGGATCGCCCGCATAGTTGATCCGGTCCGTGCACTTCGGTAATTCGCCGCATACGACCGTGCTGTCGCAATGGTCGATGCCGCCGACCGGGGGGGCGCCGCATACGACCGTGCTGTCGCAGTGGTCGATGCCGCCGACCGGTGGGGCGCCGCATACGACTGTGCTGTCGCAGTTGTCGGTGCCGCCGACCGGGGGGACGCCACATTGGACTGTTCGGTCGCAGTCATCCGTGCCGGGCGCGGCTCCTGGCTGTGATCCGCCCGCGCCTTGCGATCCGCCCGCGCTTTGCGATCCGCCCGCGCCTTGCGATCCGCCCGGATTTCCTTGTGCAGCACCGGCGCCCGCACTCGTCGGCGTCACCGCTTTCGCTCCGGTGGTCGACGTTTTGGCCACCGTGCTCGACGTCGGCGCCCCGGAGTCGGACTCTTTGGTCGTACACGCTGACAGCACCAACACCAGCGCCGCCAGACCTAGCAACAAACCCACGGCCGCACGCAGCCGACTACCCATCCGCACCATTTACTGTCTTTCTCCTCCGGCTGCTACCGCAGCCCACCACTACCCGGTTCGAGCCTAAGCGGGTACGGCTATCGGAAGGTATCGGACGTCTTACCTATGGTGGGTATTCCGACCGAAGTTCGTGATCATGGTGTGAGTTCGCCGCGTTGCCGTACTTCGCGCTGGGCGGCACCGACCACCGCAGCCACGACGAACAGGACGCTGCTATCGGCGGCTACATCCGCTGGCGCAACCAGCCCGCCGGACCCATCCGCGACTTCGCCGTCGGCTCCAAGATCCGGCACGCGAATTACCTACCGAAGGTTGCCTGACCGGGCACACTACGCTCCCAGCGCAGGATCCATCCTGTCCTGCCGTATCCATACCCGAACAGCACCCCGAGCAGTGCCCCGGCGGCCGCGCCGAGCGCGGCCAGCACTTCGGTGTCGGGCAGTCTACGTTCCTGCCACGGCTTCGGATCTTCGAAGGCGATGGCCACCATGTCGCCAGGCTGCTCGCAGACTCTCTCGGAGGTCCACTGCGGCGGCACTACGAGCACTGGTCGAGTCGGGCTCGGGGAGGTCGAGGCGGCAGCATGCTCGGCTACCAACGCGACCGCGGCGGCGCTGCCCGAGCCCACCAGAGCTCCGAAAACCGCTAACACCAGTATCAGCATGCGCATCGTGAGATTGTGCCGGACTTGACACATGCCGTGCTGTTGCGGTGCAGCGCGCTGCCAAAGCGCAGGCTACTGCGCTCCGTCAAGCAACAATCAACCCGAGATCCGACTACTGCAGCAACCTATCCGGACGAGGCACCAGCGCCGCTATCGTGCAACGGTGACAGGTTCTGTGCAGCGTCCACTGCTCTTCCTTGATGTCGACGGACCACTCATTCCGTTCGGAGCGACCCCGCAGCAGTATCCGGACGGGTATCCGAGACATCAGCCGCACCTCGAACCATGGCAGGTCGCGTCGAATCCGCTTCTGGTGCGACTCGATCCCGAGCACGGGCCTCAATTGGCAGCGCTGCCATGCGATCTGGTGTGGGCAACGACATGGATGACCGACGCGAACGCATGGATCTCACCGCTGATCGGCTTGCCGGAGCTACCAGTGGTGATCTGGCCGGAGTCCTGTGCTGAGGACGGGGACGACCGGCTGCACTGGAAGACCCGTGCCCTGGTCGATTGGGCAGCCGGGCGCTCATTCGTGTGGGTCGACGATGAGATCACCGACTCCGATCGCGCTTGGGTGTCCGCGCACCATCAAGGACAAGCCCTACTTCATCGCGTCGATCCCCGCCATGGCCTCACCGTCGCGGACTTCGCCACCCTCGACGAATGGCTGCACGCGACCCACGACCCCGGCTGACGCAGCCAGCCGCTGACACCTCCCAATTCTCGGGTTTCTCGAGGCGATCGCCGAAGGGCTCGACCAGGAGGCCGATCCACCTGACTGCCATGTACTGGAGGGTGATGTCGGCACGCCTGCGGTGGCCGGCTCGGCTACCGCGCGGGGCCTGCCGGTAGCGGTGGTCTTCCTTGGAAATACGACGATAACGGTGGAGGCATGGGATAACTCGATGGCGGAATAGCAACGGTGACTTCCACGACTGCTGGACCTACCACCTGCAACAAGTGGGGTTCCCCGAATCTCTCCAGGTAAGCGCGAGTTGGTTCAAGCGGAAGGACCGGAGCTCGCCGTAACTCGAATCATGGCGTGCTTCTATCGCCAGGAGCATCGAAGCGGATCATCCCCACGAGCGCATCTTTCAACTCTAGTCCAGGTTTAGGCTTCTTGGCGTACATGTGTGAATGTTTACCATTGGGGTCGGCCCAGTCGGCGTCTATTTCTGCCTTGGTTGGCAATGTGAGCTTGCCATCATCGTAGACAAATAGGACACCGGGACCTTGACGGTTCTCCATGAAATCTTTGACAACACCGTCCCCTATGTGCGTCCAGGGGTCTTTCGGTGCCGCTCCTCCATGCACGCGTGCGGTTTTCACGAGCTGCGGAACTCCAAGATCCTGACTCGCCGAGACCCATCGGAACTTCAGGTCCAATCCGCCCAGTTTCCCGCCTTGCTCCGCCTCGATATTGTCCAAGAGTGCGATCAATCTCTTTTCGGAGGCCGAAAATTCCTGTCCCCGCCATTCCCGAAACGCCACAAAATTCTTGACGTTGCTGATCATGTGCGGAAGGGAAATCTTGTTGGCGAGGCTCGCAAAGGTAGATCTGTCTTCTTGGGTAAGTCTCAACACGAAATGTTCGGCCTGGCCAGGTGCTGGATTGTCGTTGTGGGATTCTGTGGCTGGAGGCGGGGTTTCGTCCCTGACGGGCTGGTTGTCTGCGACAGTCCTGGGCGGATGTGCCGCCGTATCCACCTCGCGCCCGTGGCCTTCGACGAGTCGCGCGCTGTGTTCGTCGTCCCCGCCCAATCTCCTTGGTGCTGCACTGATCACATCGGCCACCTCGTCCACCGGGGCGTACAGGTGGCCACCGGTCTTGTGGGTGAGCAGTTCGACCATGTCGTCCCGCATACGCCGCAACAGCTCATCAGGTAAACGGATCATTGTCGGCCGCCGCGACCAACGCGAATACCGAACCAGGTCGCGGATCTCATCTGCTGATCAACCGCCAGATCGCCGTCGCGCGGCCGGGTCGCTGTCGGCTTGATACCGCCACAGCCCCCGTCGGACACCCTCGCGTATTTGGCGAGGCTGCGTACCGAGGTATGTCCCGACAGCTTCATCAGCACCGGCGTCGATGTCCCTCCTGGGCGACGTAGGTCAGTCGTGAGTGCCGCAACTGTGCAGTGTGTACGGGCCGTTGTCATAACGCTCGGTGTGGGTCTCGTGCCACCAACCCCAGCAGTACGCCCATCACCGCAAGCAGCCGACTACCCAACCGCAACATCCACAGTCTTTCTCCTCCGGCTGCCACCACTACCCGGTTGACGCTAAACGGATGCGGCCGAAGGTATCCGGCAAGTTACCTATCTGGGCCTAGAACGCCAGTGCCTGATGTGTTGCTACGGTGGCACGCGATCCGCGTCGGTAGTTCGTCGCCCGCAGCTGACCTCCGCTCAGGAGCTGCTGGCCCACACCGCATTCGGTTCGATGCTCCAGGCCGACACCCGAGCCCGACCGGCCCACCGGGCCGGTTACGGACGCAGCCTCTGAAAGAAAGCCGCCCGGGGTGGTTGGTCCCTGAACGCGTTTACCGCGCCGTGGTGTCGATCGGGGAGTTTCGGATTCGGATCGGTGCGGTGGCAGAGCCCTGCGGCCGCAGCAGTGAACAAGAAGGCAAACATCACGCTGCCCACATCCGGAACCGTCGAATCACCTTCTACTGGTGCACATCCCGAACTTCGTTGGATTTCGGCGATTACTGCTGGGGCCCCGAGTAGCTCACCCTGCACCAAGAAGCCGCCTCACGACATCCGAACCTCACGCCGACGACCGCCCGATCACCCGGACCGCGATCTACAGCCGGATTACTAGTCTTGGCGGGCTTCGCTCCGCGGCCGATCCTCTTATCGCCATCGACCCGGCTAGAGCTGAGCGGCATTCCAGTGGTTCGTCTTAACCCGATGGCAGCTTGGTCGCCCGTTCGACCGGATTGCGGTGAGGGCGGTAGCGCGGCTTGGGCGTCAAGACTTCTGCGGTATGTGTTCGGGGGGCATACCGGGGCCGATCGTGGCCTGGATTTCGGCGGGGTCGTGCACGCGACCGCAGTGGGCGCACACCGTGTGCTGGGTGATTCCGGCGCCGCATACCGAGTGGGTGTAGAGGATCGGGGGCTCGCCCTCGGTCACCCACTCATCGCCCCATTCGGTGAGCGCGACCAGCGCGGGTGCGAGCGCACGCCCCTTGTCGGTCAGCAGGTACTCGTACAGGTCGGGCTGCTCGGAATACTTGCGGCGCACCATGATTCCGGCCTCCACGAAACCATCGAGGCGGGTCTTGAGAATGTTGGTCGCTACGCCCAGGCTGCGCTGGAAGTCGTTGTAGCGGGTCGAACCCGCGAACACCGCGTCACGAACGATGAGCAGGCTCCAGCGTTCGCCGATCACCTCCAGGGCGCGCGCGATCGAGCACGCCTGTGAGTCGTAGGTCTTCCCCAGCATGCGAACCAGTCTACCGATACCGCTTGCATCATGAAAGTTCCTCCAGTTATCCTCGCTTGCATGATGCAAGTTGATACGAAGCAGAACTTCACTACCACCTTCTCGGTGGATCGGACTCCCCAGGAAGCTTTCGAGGCCATCACCAATGTCCGCGGTTGGTGGTCGGAGGATGCCGAGGGCGTCACCGATCGGGTCGGCGGCGAGTTCGTCCACCGCTACCAGGATGTCCATCGCTGCACGATCCGCGTCACGGAACTGGTGCCCGGCCGCAAGGTCGCATGGCTCGTTCTGGACAACTACTTCAACTTCATCGAAGACCAGGCCGAATGGAAGGGCACCGAGATCGTCTTCGAAATCTCGGAAAAGGACGGTGGCGCCGAGGTCCGCTTCACCCACGTGGGCCTGGTTCCGCAGTACGAGTGCTACGACGTGTGCTCCAACGCATGGGGCGGCTACATCGGCGGCAGCCTGCGGAATCTGATCAATACCGGTGTGGGACAACCCAACCCGAAGGAGGGCGGCAATGCCCCGGCTCATCAGGATGCCGCCTCCGTGCTGCGTGCCGAGCGCTCACCTCATGCCGTGACACTGAAACCCGGCAGCATCCTGCTCGGTACCACCCGGCCCGCGGAACTGCGTGACTGGTACCGCAGAACCCTCGCGCCGGAATACAAAGGCGAAGGGCCGATCGATCTCGGCGGCTTCCTGCTGGTCATCGACAAGCGCGACGACCTCGGGACGAAGAACAATGAGCCGGGCCGGATGATCCTCAACTTCCACGTCGAGGACTTCGGCGCCGTCGAGGCGCAGCTGCGGGCGGCAGGCGTGGACTGGCTCGTTCCCGTCGCCGATCGCCCCTCCGGCCGCTTCGGGACCTTCGCGGACCCTGACGGGAACTACCTCCAGATAATCCAATTCAAGTAGCGAGGGCGCACCGTCAGGCTGCGGCCGGGATCGGGGATTCGGCGGCAGCCTTCAGCATGCCAAGCATGGCGTCATGACCCGCGCGCAGCTTTTCGGAGCTGAAGAAGAGGGTCAGCAGCGGACCGGCGAGCGATTCCTCCATGGTGACCTCGGTGCGAGTTTCGCTGAGCGGGGTCAGCCGGAGGCGATCGACAGCCTTCATGCAGCCCATGGAGACGCCGGTCCAGGCGAGTTCCCGCTGCGGCTCGATGGTGGCGAAGGTCGCTTTGATGGTGGTGCCGTGCAGGTTCCAGCGAAACGAGGCGTCGACCTTCATCTCGCCGAGTTCGAGTACATGAGCGTCGGAGCGCCAGTCGGGCCAGTTCCGCATGTCGCTCAGTAGCCGCCAGACGGTGTCGATCGGAGCGTCGACGACGATCGTGCTGACCGAGCGGACCGGGGCGTTCTCGTCCAGCAGACCCTTCTTGGCGTAGTTCTCGTGCAGGTCGGTAGTGGCGGGTCCGGTGTAGAACAACTTCATTTTTCGACTCCGTGCGATCGGCATTCCGTAACGAGAGCAATGATCTCTGTTATCTCCGCTCTTTGTCAAGAGCACTGCTCTCGAATGCCGCCTACCTGCTGCGACATCATGCAGCTTCGGCTGATGTCGCAACGGCGCGGACGCTGTACGACGCCGAGTTCGGCTGTGAGGAGTGAGACGTCACAAGCCCCTGGCTCGTCCGAGCCGACCTACTTCTCGGGGATCGACGCGATGATGTTCATCGACGGTGGGCCCGCAGGGATTTCCTGCTGCCGAGCCGCCGATGGTCACTATCGATCTCGATCATGGCGACGATCGCGCCTGCCTCGATGGCTGCCGACTGGTCACGAATCCTCAACCGGGACAGCACGGTTCGTGCGCACTGGAGGGCTCGCCTCGTTACACTCACCCCGGCAGTGTGGACCGAGCACCCCGTCGGTCCAGCCGACAAAGCGACCTCGACCGGACGGCTCATTCTCAGTCTTGGGAATTATTGTGCCGAGCAACCATGGCGTCGAGCGAGAATGCCGTCGAGCGGCGGAAGGATCTTTGCATGTTCGGCGAACACGAAAGCCTCGTGCGGTGGATCGAGGGGTTGTCCATCACCTATGACCTGATGGATGACATCGTCCCGGACGACGTGGTGCTCGACCATACGCTGGAGTCGCTGGAGTTGCTCGGTGACGTGCTCTACGACTACGACGAGACGCCCGGTTTCGACGCCGCCGCGGCTGCCTACATCGGCCAGACCCTGCTGAAGCTCGCGGGCGGCCGCTGGGGATGGGATGACGCGCCGGACAGCGACACCTTCGGACAGCCGCTCGCCTGCCCCTCCGAAGAGCTCGGGCTGACCCCGGTGGCGCCGAGGAAGCTGGTGGGCTCCGGCGGTGTTGCGATCGTCGAGAAATACGCCGAGTGGGAGCAGGCGGTACTCGAATTCGCTGCGGTGCACCCTGATTGGCGGCCTGACAAGGAATTCACCTGGCGGTTGGACCGCCTCCCAAAGGTTTCCGACGCAAACCGGCTCTCGGCCTGGCTGGCCGAGCGCGAGCAGCGGCTTCCGCAATGGGTCGCTGCCTACGGAGCAGGCGGCACGTGGGACTTTTCGCCGCCGACCATCGATGCCCTCGCGGCCGCGCTATTTCGGGTGACGCCGACGCCCGAACAACTCGACGACCCGGGCAATACCGACTTCGTGGACGGCGCAACGTGGTACCTCGGCGAGACGCTGCGTCGCGCGGAACCTGGCCAGTGGATTGCCCCGCACGGCGACCAGTACTTCCGCGTGCGGAAGCACCCCGACGACGAATGGTCGTCCGCACCGAGAGTCGACCTGTGGCTCGCGGTCCGAGACGGCAACCCCGTGCAGCTGCACAATGCGTTCGGATACTGGACGACATCGTTCGTCGCCGCGGACCGGCCGAAGCCCGAGTACCGGTGGGCCGGTACGGCCTGGCAGACCCCGCTGCACACTTGGGTCGAGTCGATCGCCGGACGTATCGACGCCCTCGCCGCCGCCGCGCCTCACATCACCCTCGATTATTCGGCGGATTCGCTACGCCTGCTCGAAAGGCTCTGCCGTGCGGCAGGCCCAGATCCGCAGCAGGATCTGGTCGAGAACATCGCCGCCTATGTCGGCGAGGCGCTGCTGCGAGCCGGGGGCGGCTGCTGGACCCTTGACGACACACCGAGCAACGTGTCACTCGGCCGCCCCATCGTCAGGGGCTACAACTTCATATCGGAC
This sequence comes from Nocardia sp. NBC_00403, assembly GCF_036046055.1. Classification (NCBI taxonomy): domain Bacteria; kingdom Bacillati; phylum Actinomycetota; class Actinomycetes; order Mycobacteriales; family Nocardiaceae; genus Nocardia; species Nocardia sp. NBC_00403. Next base: position 666,575 of record NZ_CP107939.1, on the reverse strand, counting down.
GACGTCTCACCGATCGACCTGGTCCGGGTGGCGTGCCGGTGGCAGGACCCGGGCGCGCTCACCCGCGCGTACGAGGCTCGAGAACAGTACACGCGCGAGCAGGCGGCGAAAGACCCGAACTGGTATCCGACGAAAGCGCCCACTCCCGGCCTGGACTCGCCCCCTGCACCGACAGTCGTCGAATCCTGGTGTGCCGCACGTGAGCACGACTTTCCCGCCTGGACCGCGCGCTACGGCGCGGGACGAACCTGGGACTTCTCCCGCGACTCGCTCATCGACCTCGCCGAGGTCGTGTTCGAGGTACTCCCGACCCCGAACCAGTTCCAGGACCCCCAGCACGCTGAATTCGTCGAGGGCGCCGCCTGGTACTACGGCGAGGTCCTACGCCGTGGCAAGCCGTCCGAATGGCAACACCACGACAACCTCGATGCGGATGGGCGCTGCTACAACGGCCTGGACGTGAGCACGCTGGAGCGCGAAAGCGGCTACCCTCTGGGCGTTTTCGTAGTTCACGACCTGCGCAGGCTGGTGGAACGCCGAAACGACGGAGGCTTCGGCGATCTACGCAGCGACCTGCGCGACAACTTCGACCACTGGGTCACCGCGGCCGTCCGCCAGCGCACCGAGGACGCCATCCGCCGCAGGAACCGCAAGAAATCCCGGCGCAAGCAGTCCGACGACGACTACGCGGCCGCCTGGACAACCGCACGGGCACAGCAATTTCCGGAATGGCAGCAGCGTTATGGCGCACAACTCGGCTCCGACTTCTCACCTGACTCGCTCGACGTGTTGGAGTCGATGATCCGACAGGTCACGCCCACTCCGGAGGACCTGCTGGAAAACCCGGCAAATGCCGAGTTCCTGAACGGAGCGGTGTGGTATTACGGCGAAACCGTGCGTTGCGCCACCGATCTGGCGTGGACATACCACCGCAACGACAGCAACGACTGCTACCTGCACCGCACCGACGGCACATACGGATGGCTCCACCCGATAGAAGACCTCGCGGAAACCTTCGGCCACTACGCCCTCGGCTCCCTCCGGCGGAACTACGACCGCTGGGTCAGTTGACACGCCCTTCGGCAAGCTGCTCCGGTGGCGCGGCGAGTCGACGACCGGAACCCATGGCCCCAGTGCCGTAAGAACTCCTGTACGGAGGACGTCGCGAAGCCTGGCCATTCGATGTCCAGAACAACCAGGTTCCGGCATTGCACGGCAAGCTGCCCGCGGAAGTACTGTCAGGGCGCGTGCCCGGTAATCGCAAGGGGACAAACTAATTCACGCCACGAATCGCGTGCAGATACAAGTTGCCGCTTGGTGTCCGTGTCGCGATGGAGTCGCGAACACGGACAGGTCAGCAGGGCTGTCTATTCGCTTGTCAGGTATACCGGCAGTGTTTCATGTCCGTTCGAGATGAAGCTGTTCACGGTATTCAACTCCGACGGGTCCACGGCCAGCCGCATGTTCGGAAAGCGCTCGAAGATGGCGGGCAGCGAGACGATGGCCTCCAGCCGGGCAAGCGGGGCACCCAAGCAGTGGTGGGCGCCGTAGCCGAAGGACAAGTGCTCCTTGGAGGCTCGGGTGACGTCGAAGTTGTCCGCGGCGTCACCGTGCAACTTCGGGTGACGGTTCGCACCGGCGTAGGAGGCGAGGATTGCATCGCCCTTGGAGATATGGACGTCGTCGATGTCGATGTCGTCCACGGCGAATCGCAGCGGCAGGTGCGCTACCGGGGCTTGGAACCGCAATGATTCCTCGACGACGTCCGACCAAGCCGCCCGGCCCTCTACTACCGCGGCGAGTTGCTCGGGGTGGGTCAGCAACGCGAAGATGGCCTGGTCGAGCAGATTGACCGTCGTCTCGTGGCCGGCGCTGATGACAAGCAGCAGCGTGTCGATGAGTTCCTGCTCGGTGAGCCGCGAGCCGTCCTCCTCGTCCACGTGCGAGATCAGCAGGCTCGTCATGTCATCGCCGGGTTTGTCACGACGGAACTCGACCAGCTCACCGAGAATCCGGTACATCTCCATGTAATTGGCGTGCGATTCCTCTGGGCCGAGCGAAGTGTCGAAGATTCCGTCGACACACGCGCGCAGGCCGCTGTTCAGCGACTCCGGAACACCCATCAGCTCGCTGATGACCTGGATCGGCAGCGGATAGGCGAAACTCTCACGCAGGTCGACCGCCTTACCTGCGGGGGTCTGTTCGAGCTTGTCCAGCAGGTTCGAGGTGATGCGGTCGATGAGCGGACGCATCGCTTTGGTGCGGCGATCGGTGAACGCGGGTGCGACCAGTTTGCGCAATCGCTTATGGTCGGGGCCATACGCGGTGAACATGTTGTCCGCTACCACCCACAGAAGAAGCGACCAGGTCTGCGGTACTTCACCATTGATGAGTGCTGGCCAATGCTGGCGGGCGTCCTTGGACACCCTCTTGTCGATAAGCAGGTTCGTGAGCAGATCGGGATCGGTAGCCGACCACGCTTTGACACCGCCGGGCAGCTCAACCAAGACGGCAGGTCCATGCGCTCGGATGCGCGCGGACTCCCCTTGGATGTCAGTCCCTGTCGGGTCGAGGACGATCAATTGTTGGTCCATCGTTATCTCCTTAGAACAACGGCAACGGCAACGGCAACGGTGACGATCCAGGGAAGACGACGGGCAGTGCGGCCAGTGCCCGATGGAAGGGTCCTGGTCGCCACGCCAGGTCTTCGGCGGCGCCAGCCAGTCGCAGTTCAGGGAGCGCGTCGAGCAATTGGTCGATGGCCTCCTGCACGATCAGGTATGCGATCGACCTCGCGGGACAGGCATGCGGCCCGAGACCCCACGCCAGATGCGAGCGATTATCGGTGTATTCACCGCTGCTGCCGACGTCCGGATCGTTGTTGCAGCCGGCCATGCTGATCACGACCGGCTGGTTCGCGGGCAGCCACACTCCGTCGATCAGGATCGGCTGGCGGGGGTAGGACACGCAGTAATTCGCCAACGGCGGGTCGGTGAACAGGACCTCATCGAGGGCGTCACGAGTGGACAGTGTGCCACCGTGCACACTGTCCGCGAACCGGTCGTCGGTCATCATCAGCAGCAGCGTGTTGACGATCAAATTCAGCTGTGGCTCGATACCCGCGCCGTAGAGAGTGACCAGTTGGTGGATCATTTCCTCGTCATCGAGCGCGGCTGGATCCTCGATCAGCCGCGTGGTGACGTCGCTGCCGGGTTCTTGTCGCTTCAAGCGGACCAATTCCAGCAGGCCTTCGATGAGCATCGCCTCGCCCTCGGCCGCGTTGATGCCCTCGAAGATCGCGGCCATGCCGGTGGCGACCTTCCGCCCGATCTCTGGTGTGCAGCCGAGGATCGTATTGAGGACTTCGAAGACGAGCGGATACGCGTACTGGCTGATCAAATCAGCGGCACCGTCTTGGCAGAACGTGTTCACCAGCCGGATGGCGTGCTTCTCGACAATGGCGTGGAGCGCGTGCCCGTCGATCTCGGCGATGCCCGCCGTGTTCGCCTGCCGGTAGCGCAGATGGTCGAGGCCAGCGCTGCGCAGCGCGTTCGGCCGCCATCCCAGCATCGGCAGAATCGGGCACTCGCTCGGCACATTCTTCTCCCAGCCGCGCGGATCAGCGGGGAAGTGATCCGGATCGTTGAGAATCCTTACGGCGGTGCGATATCCGATCACCAGGGTGGCCGGGATGCCCGGTGACAGTTCGATCGGCACCAAGGAGCCGTATTTACTACGCATAGCGCGGTAGGCGCTGTGTGGATCTCTCGCGAACGCTTCGGAATGGAGCGAGAAACGGGGCCCACCGGCATCGATCGGCGAGCTGTGTGTGCCGGGCATTTCCACAGATGATCTCCCAACGGTGACATTGAAAAGACGACAGTGCCAGACATTCTCTGTGACCGCGCGTTGGAAACGGGCAAGCAGCGGAGCATCCCCAAGCCGTGTCTGTGGTGAATGCCTCTCCGGCAGTCACGAATTCGCAAGAGGGACTGCTGCACGATCGGGTGACAGCGGTTAGGCAGCTTGAAGAGCTGGTGTGGTCATGATGGTCTCGTATTCGACCGGGGTCAATTTGCCGAGCCTGGTCTGGCGTCGACGCCGATGGTAGGTCCGTTCGATCCAGGTGACGATCGCGATCCTGAGCTCGTCACAGGTCGCCCACGGTCGCCGGTCGAGGACGTTCTTTTGCAGCAACGCGAAAAACGATTCCATCGCGGCATTGTCTCCACACGCGCCGACCCTGCCCATTGATCCAACCATCGCCTGATTTCCCAACGCACGGACGAACTTTCGGGATCGAAATTGTGATCCCCGATCGCTGTGAACAACGCAGCCAGCGACTTGCCCACCTGCGGCATGGCGTCGGGCCGCTGCCGAGACAAGGGCGTCAACGGCGAGGCGCGCTTTCATCCTCGAGTCGATCGAGTAGCCCACGATCCGGTTGGAGAACAGGTCCTTCACCGCGCAAAGATAAAGCTTCCCTTCGCTGGTGTGATGTTCGGTAATGTCGGTGAGCCACAACAAGTTCGGCGCATCAGCGGCGAAGTTCCGCTCGACGAGATCGTCATGGACCGGTGGACCGGATCGGCGCTTCTTGGTGCCGCGTTTCTTGCCGAAACTGCTCCACCATTTGTTGGTCGAGCAGATCCGCCACGCGGTCCGCGCCGCCATTGGCTGGCCCGCGTCGGCGGCCTCGTCGGCGAGGAATCGGTACCCGAATTCGGGGTCGTCGCGGTGAGCATTGAACAAGGCGTTGGCCCGATAGGCCTCGTGGAGATCGGCAGCGGTGACCGGATCGGCGAGCCACCGGTAGTACGGTTGGCGCGCGATTTCCAGGACCCGGCACGTCACCGCGACGGGGATCCCGTCGGCGGCCAGCTCACGGACGAGCGGGTAGATCATTTTCCCGGCAGGTTGGCCTGCGACAAATAGGCCGCGGCCCGGCGCAACACTTCGTTCTCCTGCTCGAGTAGCCGGATGCGTTTGCGCAGTTCGGCGTTGTCGGCGGACTGCTCGTTCGTGGTTCCGGTCTTGATGCCGTCCTCGATGTCGGCTTGCTTGATCCAGCCGGCTAGACAGGACTCGCTGATCCCGAAATCGGCGGCGATCTGCTTGAGCTTGTGGCCTGGTTCTCGGTTACGTGCAACGCGGACGACGTCGTCGCGGAACTCTTTGGGGTAGGGCTTGGGCACGGTATGCATCCTTCCAGCAGTGCCTTTCGGCACCGCAGATCAGATGACACCTATCCGTGCAGCAGTCCCGGACAGATCAGACGTCAGGTCTCGCTTCTTTGCGGGTCCGGTCGACGGAGGCGGCTTCTTCGCGTTCCCAGACTTACGCGCGGTTGAACTGGCCGTCCTGTACTCCGGCGGTGAACGCGTCCCACTCGCCGGGGGTGAAGACGAGCGCGGGGCCGGTCGGGTTCTTGGAGTCGCGCACGCCAACAGCACCACCTTCGAGGTAGGCGACTTCGACGCAATCGGCTTTTGAGGCGCTGCGGCTGCTCTTGAACCATTGAGCCCCAGACAGGTCGGCAGTCATGTCTCTAGTAACTCCTTTGCCACCTGCCGAAGCAGGCTCCTGCTTGCTGTCGCATCCAGCGAACATTGCTGGAGACTCTGGTACACCCGATCGTACAGTTGCACGTCCATTGGTTTTTCCAGGTAGATGCACCCGACGAAGGTCTCCAAGTAGACGACCGGGGGCCAGACCGGCTTTCCCTTCCCGTCCTTGCTGAACTCGAGCATGGCGAACTGTCCAACAGGGTCGCCGATCGGTGCTCCAGCCGCGAAGGGCAACACTCGTACCGTCACGTTCGCCAGCTTCCCGATCTCCGCCAGATGTCGAAGTTGTGCTGCCATGACGTCGGGACCACCCACGGTGCTGCGAAGGGCTGATTCGTGGAGCACTACATCAAGGGCGATCGGCTGATGCTTCCTAGTGACGATTGTTTGACGTTTTGTCCTGAGCTCGATCCGCCGCTCGTGTTCGGCGCGGTCTTCTGATGGGTAGCCCGTTTGCATAAGAGCTCGGGCGTAGTCAGCAGTCTGGAGCAAGCCCGGTATCAGCGACGGCTGGTATGTGTTCAGCCTCCGCGCTGCGGTTTCGAGCCCGACATACACATCGAATGTGGCGGGTATCAGGTTGCCGTATTCGTGCCACCAGCTCTTCTCGGCCCCTTGGCGCAGTAGTCCGATCATGGCGGTTGTCGTCTCGTCGGACATCTCCAGGACATCGCAAACTGCTTGTAGGTCACGGACTTTCAGTCGTGTTGCTTCCCCCTTTTCCAGCCGTTGCAATACGGATGAACTCAGGTCTGCAAGCTCTGCCAGCTTCTCCTGCGACATGTTCAGCGCAGTGCGCGCCTCATGCAGGTAGCTGCCGAGCTGCCGCCTCGGCAAGGTCGAACCGGTGTCGGTCAAAGTGCCCTTTCTGTTGTGGCGTTCGCCCGTTCTGGGTGAAGGGAGCCACCTGCGCGGGGATCGCTCTGCGCTTTCGGGTTAGTTCAACTGGGTAACCCATTTTATGACACTTCCCGCAGGTAGGAGGTGTTTTGCTCTAGTTATGCGCCCGGTAGGTAGTGCAAATCTGCTTCGCTTCCAAGCTTTCCGTCCTGGCTACACCACAGTCCGCCCAGGGCACGGGCGCACAAATCCATCACCGATGCGACTCGAGGTCTCCGTATGGACCACATAGCTTTTGGCGACACGCCCGTGTCCCGCTGCCGGTACTACCGGCTGGTGTGCGATCTCCCCGCGATCGTTGACCCGCCGCAACTCGGACGGATCATCGTCAAAGCGGGGATTGTTTGGGCGGTGATGATGCCCACCGATCTCGGGCATGCAGTGCGACGGGAAATGCAACGCCGGCAACAAGATACCGGCCCGATCATGTCGCATCCCCGGTCGAGCCGATGGAGTTACCTGGTGCGTCCAGACCTGCCCAACGACGACAGCCTGTTCGCCGAGATGTTCCGTCTCAACGTCTCGATAGTGCGAGCGGGCGGGGCGATCGCACTGCCTTCCCCTACCGATCGGTGCCCGCAATTCCGACGCTGGATCGAGCCGCCGCGCTGTGCATTCCGCCCTTCCGGGCTGATGATCATCGCGTCAGTACGCGCGACTGCTCAGGTGCGTGAACGATGATGCTCGATGCGCCGTTGCCCGGAAAGAACCTGATGTTGGCCGCATGTCGCGGCGATGTGCACAAAGATCACCCGCTACTGCATTCGGCCAAGGAGCTTGCCGAACTACACGAGCGGCGACTCTGTGCCTGCCGCGAGCAAACCGACGAGATCGACAACGAACGTGCACGCCTGGTCCGCGAAATCGACCACTGGGTCTGCGTGCACCTCCCGCCGTCACTCGGTGCGGCACGTGTGCACACAGAAACCATCGGTGCGGTGGTCGACCGGCTCGGACAGTTCACCGCCTGCGCATTCGCGGCATTGGCAAGCGGTTCGAAAGGGGAGCTCGGTGACGCGTGGGAGAGACTCGCTGAGCTAGCTATCGGCTACGAAGATCTGAAAGATGAAGTGTCCGTCGGGCGCCGCCGCCTACCAGGCGGGCCCTAGGCGCGGTGCGAAGCATGGTGCTCGACATGACGGTGTCGGCGGGCAATCGCTCCTAACTCCCGAGCTGACGATAGCCCGCCCCAACTAACGAAACATGGCGCCTCATCCCCAACGTGCGCTCCTCAAGTCTTCGTGCCCTATCACTGGACCGGCACTTTGTGTCTGGACCTGCACCCCCATGCAACACCCAGAGTTGGTGCCTATCACAGGAAGTGTGCGGTTCTGAGGGGTCTTCTGGCCAGAAAGACAGCATCAACCGCCGAGTTCGCTTGCACCGCCGGTTGACCGGCCAGTACCGTCAACAGAGAGCTGACAGGGGGCGGAAAAGCCGGTCCGGCCCTACCGACACGGCGGTCCACCGGCGGCGAGGAACCTATGACAAGCAGGGGGAATGCGCTGCGCGGTCTTGCCCTGGCGATTGGCGCCGCATTGGTTCTGGCGGGTTGTAACGACTCCACTGGCCCGGTCTCGGCCACAACGAGCGCGGCAGGAACCACGTCGACGGCCGCAGCGACGAAATCTGCCGACCCCGATGCCGCATTGTGGAATCCTTGCGACCTGCCTGAGTCGGCGATATCCGCCACCGGACTCGATCCCGCAAGTAAGACGAAGGATGTTGCGGGTGTGGACTTCGACGGCTGGAAAGTGTGCAGCTGGCGGGCTGGTGCACGCTGGTACAGCCTGGGCATTTTATCCGGCATTCCCACGCTTCAGGACATCCAAAAGCGCACAGACTACGAGGCATTCACGCTGATGACCGTTGGCTCACGCCGAGCTGTGCAGTTCCTTGATGTCGGCGATAGCAAGCGACTCAAGTGCAGCATCGCGATCGAAGTTCCACATGGTTCTGTCGCTTTCAGGGTGCAAACTCGCTACGAGATCGGCAAGCAGGGCGATCCATGCATCGAGGTGCGCCGCCATGTCGACGATCTGGCCAAATATCTACCGGGGAGCTAGGTGGACCATGGAGTTTGGCGTAGATCCTGCGGAGTGGCGCACGGTTCTCGATCTAGCCAACGCGGGCGAGATCTCACTTGACCCCGAGGTGGGCAAGGGGCTGGACAAAATATGTGACGACTACCTCGACCGCCTCGGCAACATTCTGGAGATTGTGGGCACCGTCCAGCACGTCACCGGTTTTGGTCCCTTTCCGTCTAGCTTGGCCTTGGAGGAGAAGTTCAAACTGAAGGCCACCGGTACCGACCAGTCGATCGACACAGTGCTTCAGCAGCACATAGACACAGTCAAGATGGCGAAAGAGGTTGTAGCTAAAGCCATCTCGAACTTCGTGGAGATCGACCAAACTCGCGCCGATCAGCTCACCGGAGTGGACATCCCACAATGAGTTCCTACGACGACTACCGCGCCCGCATCATCGCCGCGCAAGAACAGTGGAACCGCGATCGGGAAGCGATCTACACCAGCACGAACTCGTTGACCGGCAACTTCACGGGCGAGTTCGATCCGCCCAAAATCCCCGGCCCGGACAACTACGACAGCATGACGCTGACGCAGATGGTCGAGGCCGTCGACGCGATGCGGCCGAGTGCCGCCCGGCAGGCCGGGGAGGCGTGGCTGAGAATCGGGGCGCAGCTCACTGCCGTGACAACGTTGTTCAACCAGCACTTCGCCCGCACCGTCAACGGTGATGGCGGGCACGGCGGGTGGACGGGGCAGTCCGGTGCGGCGGCAGCTGCTGCGGTGAACAACTATGCCAAGAAGTCCGAAAATCTGTCCGGGGCAGCGGCATTGGTGAGTTTCAAACTGCTCGAGTTGCAAACCGGGCTGGAGCAGACCCAAGCCTTGATGCCGCAGGCCACGCAACGCCCGGACCTTCACGGCAAGACGCTGCCGCAAGAAGGCGTGATGAAGAGCGGCGACTACACCGAGGAGGAGGCCACCCAGGAGGCGCGCCGGGTGCTGCGCACAGTCTTCGGTCAGGTGGTGAACCAGACCGACCACGGCGTTCCTGTCCTGCCTGCCGCGCCGTCCATCGTCGACGACCCGGCGCAACCGCTGGTCGCACCGCCCGGTGGTACATCCCCTGGCCCGACTGGTTCCGGCGAACCCGGAAAACCGAGCGAAGTTCCTGAGGGCACCGGAAACCCGGGCTCCGAAGAGCCGGGCGGTAGCCCCGAACAGCAACTCGCCACCGACCCGGCCGCGACGACACCACAATCGGTAAACCCGGCCAACGCGACGCAACAGCCCGCTTCGCCTGCGAACACGCCTGGCACCCCGGCGAACACACCGAGCGGCACCGGCACCCCGAGTCCGACCACCCCGACCCCAACGATTCCACCGCGCTCCACCGGCGCACCGAGCACACCCGGAAGGCCGAGCAGCCCAGGCATTCCCAGCACTCCTGGCACCCCGGCACCGGGGCGCAGCATTCCCGGTGTTCCTCAGCAATCCGGCGCGAACCCGCTCGCGGCGTCCGCGGGCACCGGCAACCGGCCGGGTACCGCCGGCACGTCCGGCGTCGCGCCAGGCGCGGCAGGCAAAGGTAAGGACGATGAGCGTGAGACCTCCGGCACCAAGGACTATCTGATCAACAAACAGAATGGCGAAGAAGTCACCGGCCTGGACTCGCTACCGAAAACGGTGCCGCCGGTCATCGGTGGGGGCCATGGCTGAGTGGCGCTTCACCGGCCAAGAGTTCGAGATCCTCTGGGCCGCCTACGGTCGTGACCGGCTGCCCTATCCGCTCCAATTCCGGCCTGAGGAAATGGATTTCAGCGCGCTGAAACGGCAGCGGGAGGCTGCGGTCGACGCGCTGCTCGGCAAGTACGCCGTCGATCTGGAGCGGGCACTGGACATACTGCTGGAACCGGATACCCGGATCGAGTCGAAAGGTTTCGACAACCGAGACCCCTTGGCCGTCTACCGATTTCACGGTGCGGTGCGCGACAAGGCGGGTGCGACCCTGGTCCAGCTGCCGGGCGCGGCTCTCGATACCGGTGCTGACGTGATCGTAAGTTATTGCTCCGCAAAGAAAGTCGCCGAACAAGCGGTAGCGGCCCTGCCGAAGATGCGCGCCGGAACCGGCAAACCACTAGAGGTGCGCCGCGAAACACTCGCGGCCGATCGGGACCGCGCGGTCCGCGCACCCTACGAAATCAGCCTCGTCGAACAGTTGGACCGCGTTTTCAAACGCCCCCGGCACGCCATCGGCGAAATCGCCGTATTCTCCGGCCCGGCACTCGACGCCCGCCCCGGCTTCGGTCGCGGTTTCTGGTGGATGGACTACGAAGACGGCCGCTACTACGTCAGAACCGGCGACCCGATCATCGCCAAACCCCTTGCTCCCCAAGCCATGGCAGCCGAAATCCATCGCCTCATGACCCTCACCCAGCGCTACTACCGCGAAGACCTCGAACACGACGAGTACCTGCGTCAGCGTCGGTAGGCGGGCTCAGGCGAGGCATGGCCCATGCCCGGAGAACCGAGCGGAGACCGGCAGTAGCAACTAGAGCGCCTCGTACTCCGACGACGGTACGCACAGTTCGGGATGCTCCATCGTGTAGTTATCGCCGTGGATCCTCAGCATCGCCCAATGCCACGCGTCGTCATGGAAGATCAGACCACGAAACGGCTTATCCGCCGCCTCATATGGATACGACTCCAACGCAGCAGCCTCGGCCTCCACCGACGAAAGCCCTCCGTATCGTTGCATCACCCACGTAAAACGGCGGCGCTCTTCCCGCAAGTATTCAACGTATTCCTCCTCGCTCCACACTTCATCCACCTACCCACCGTAGATAAAGCCCCAGCTCGCAGCCGCCACCATAGGTGCCTTTGCAGTGCGGCGGGCCTGGTCGGCCCGTCAGCCCCGGCCGGCTGACACAGCGACTGAGCGCTGCCCGCAACCGGTCACGCCCGAGTTACGAGTAAAGCCACGCGATAGTCGGACGGCGAAATCGACTGGGTACTGAGGAGTTCGGGGCTGAGGGCCTTCAGTTCGATCCGGTAGCCATCGACCGTTGCCGCTGAAGCGAGGCGCCGGTTCGAGTGGAATTCCTGTCGCGATTGCGCGGAACCGACGGTTACCGTCGCGATTATGGTCGCATCTCCCTCCCACACACAGTCGACATCCTTCGGACACCGACTGTCCTGCGACACTTTGTCGAACGACACCCGCATACGATCGTCATCGACCCGCATCGTATTGCCGGGGGCGAGCGTGAACTCGGTACCGAGATCGGCGGTCGGTGCGTCCGGTGGCACATCCGGCTCGCGGCACCCCGCCGTGGCCAGGAATAGGACAGCCAGAAGTCCCCACCGCGCGATTCGCCAAGCGACCATGGATCGACTGTAGGTGATCCGGTGTGGGCCTCGGGGCTGTCGCACGAACGCGAAGCCCATGACGCGGCGAACCCGACCACACCGAGTCCGCGCAGCGCGCTCACAGACTGGAAGCCCAACGCCATCATCCAGTCTGAACCCATCACCCGCCACTGCATCAGGGCCGCAATGACCCTGTCCGACATCTTCGCTCGCCTCGGGGGCCGGGCTTTGCAGACGAGCTGGTTCCTCCGCGCGCCGATCATCCTGAAGTCGGTGCACCAGTGAGCTTTTCCACATCCACACCGCGTCAAGGTATAGCTGGCTCCACCATGGATCGGGGGGAAAGGGCCAGTGACGCGGCTCGCTGATCTGCCTACCGTTGCCGACATGACGAACAGCAATGGACTGCGGACCCGATCGGCAGTGGGAGTCGGCATCGCCGCTCTGATCGCTGTCGGGGCCGCGGTGCTCGCCCCGCAGGCCGCCGCCAAGGAACTCGCCCCCGGACTGAACTGCCGTGCCGACTACACCTGCCGCAACGACACCGACGACACCTACCGCGTGACCTGGCGGATGAACTGCACGACCGGCCTCGGACAGCAGTCCAGCACGTGGGTAGGCCCGCACCAGACTGAAGTGTTGCGGCCTTCCTGCCCGAGTTACTACAAGCCGGGTTTCGAAGATGATTTCGGCAAGTGGATTACCGGCTCCCCGCACAGCGTCGAATACCTGAGTGCGGTGGTCGACAACGATCCTGCCTCATACCGCCGGATGTCGACCGGGTCCGCAGGCTGAGACGGCCGTTGGAAGCGGACGAGGAGATCGAGCACGCGCGGTTGCTGCGCGATCCGGTCATCGAAGGTGAGTTGTTCTGGCTGAGTGCTCGAGTCGGGCAGAACGATCCCAGCTCCAGCAGCGATCGGGCGTCCCCAGTATGTAAGTTGTCGGGAATCGGTTGAAGAACCCATGTCGGTCAACAACATTCACGAAGGAAGGCCTGTGAGGTACATCGTTGTGAAATACGCCGCCGCGGCTGGCGTGTCGGCTCTGATATCGGCGGCAGCAGTCGTCACCAGCACCGCCGCACAGGCAGAGGGCCTGCCCGACCTGGAGCTGTCGGTGGGCTGTAGCTCCAGGGCGCCAATGGGGCAACCGCTCCCCGCGCAGGTCATGATTCGTAATCTCGGCTCGGCCACGGCGCACGACGTGCGTGTCGAGTGGTCCATCGACGGAGGCCCGATCGGCAGTCACGACTATCCTCGCCCCGTCGAATCCAAACAGGTCAACCTCTTCCCCCTCAGCGACGAAGATGGGAAACCCATCACCCGCCACGTACGCGTATGGGCTCGAGTGACCAGCAGCGACCAGGACGCCAATCCTGAAGACAACGAAGTCACCAAGGAAATCGAATGCTCGGAGACTGGGCACGGGTGACCAGCGGTAGCTGCCCGCATCGGCCACCGGTCCAATAGCTGACCCGGTCGGCGCGGCTGAGATAGGTTCAGTGGCGGCTGAGATAGGTGAGGACGGCGAGGACGCGTCGGTGGCCGCTATCAGCCGGCGAGAGGCCGAGCTTGGCGAAGATGTTGCCGATGTGCTTGTGGACGGCGTTCTCGGTGATGACGAGCCGGGCCGCGATCGTGGCGTTGTCCCTGCCCTCGGCCATCAGGGCGAGAACTTCGCGTTCGCGTGGCGTGAGGGCGGCAATCGGGTCGTGGGCGTGACGGGTGAGGAGCTGCCCGATCACCTCGGGGTCCATGACGGTGTCGCCGGCGGCGACCCGCCGCAGCGCGTCGATGAACTCGCTCACCCGGCTCACCCGGTCCTTGAGCAGGTAGCCGACGCCGCCGCGTCCGTCGGAGATCAGTTCGCCTGCGTACTGCTGCTCGACGTATTGGGAGAGGACGAGTACGGGTAGGCCGGGGTGCTGGCGGCGGGCGCGGATGGCGGCGTGGATGCCCTCGTCGCGGAAGGTCGGCGGTAGCCGTACGTCGACGATGGTGACGTCCGGTCGGTGTTCGGTGACGGCGGCGAGGAAGCCGGGGGCGTCCTGGGTGATCGCGGCGACGTGAAAGCCCTTGGCGGTCAGCAGGAGTTCCAGCCCATTGGACAGCAGGACGTTGTCCTCGGCGATCACGACCCGCACGCGAGGCTCACAGCGATCGTGGTCGGGCCGCCGCCGGGGCTGTGGATGCGGACGGTGCCGTCGAGCGCCAGGACACGGTGGCGGATTCCGGCGATGCCGGTACCCAGCGTCTCATCGGCGCCGCCGACTCCGTCGTCGGTGACCTCGATCGACAGCCGGCCACCGTCGCGTGCGACGCGGACGATGGTCCGGGTGGCCTGGCTGTGCTTGGCAACGTTGGTGAGCGCCTCGGCGATCACGAAGTAGGCCACGGTCTCGACCGCGGCGGGGATCGTGCCGAGGTCGCCGATATCGAGGGTGGTGTCGATCGCCGATCGGGCCCCCAGCGCGGCCAGCGCCCCGGCGAGGCCGCGATCGGCGAGGATCGGCGGGTAGATAGTCCGGATCACCGCACGAAGCTCCACCATGGCCTCCTCGGTACTCTCATGCGCTTCCTCCAAGAGTCTGGCCACCGTCTGGGGGTCTTCGCTCATCGACTCACGGGCCACGCCCAGCCGCATCGCGATGGCCACCAGCCGGGCTTGGGTGCCGTCGTGCAAGTCACGTTCGATCCGGCGGAGCTCCGCGCCGTGCGCGTTCATGGCGTCGGCCCGCGTCTCGGTCAGCGTCTCCACACGCTGCGCCAACCGATCGGCGGCCGAGGGGGACAGCAGCGCAACACAGATCCGGGCGTGCAGGCGCGCCAGCGGTGGAACCAGCCAGTAGGTCAAGGCCGCGAAGATGACCATCTGTGCGGTCCCCAGGGTCAACGCCGTGCCCCACCCGGACAGTGGAACACCAGCGCCGAAGCCGCCCGCGCGGGTGCCGGCGGGCAACGCCCACCACAAGGGCACCGTGATGGCCGTGGCCACCGCGTTACCTGCGCACAGCACCGCGACGAGCCCGAACGCCAGACTGGTCACGATGCTTGTGCACAGCCACCCGAGAACACGCCACGTACCGACACGGACGGGACCAGAACGCGGAGAAAGCAGCAGCCGGTCGGCGCGGCGGCGATGCCAGGACGCCCAGGCGCGAGCCATCGTCGGGACGATGAGTACGGGCAGCGCGAACAGGGCGACCGCGGCGGTGACCAGGCTTTCCAGTAGATAACCCAGACCGCGCCACATCGCCGGAAGCCGACTGGCCCCAGGGTGGTTCATTCGCACAAGTCTGGGCCATGGCGACCGAGCCTCGCACTACAGCCCACTACCGCTTTTTGTCACTAGTGAGCGGTATCGTCTGCTCACCTCGGCCAGACCTAGCGTCAACGCCCATGACGAGTTCATCGATTCGCTCACCACGGCGGCGCGGCCGATCCATCCGACGAAACTTCGCGCTGGCCGCCATCGTGGCCGGAACCCTTTCCCTCAGTGTGCTTGTCGCGATAGCCGCCCGGCAGCACGACGACCGAATCCAGCTCCAGCTCCAGCGCGACGCCGATGCGCTCACCGCACTCGGCGTGACGGGAGTGCAGGCCCTCGTGGTCACCTCTGACGACCGGAACCTGACCGCCACCAGCGGCGTCGCCGACCTGACGACCCGGCAGCCGATCCCTCGGGATGGCTACTTCCGGATAGCCAGCATCACCAAGGCGTTCGTGGCCACTGTGATCCTGCAGCTCGCCGGCGACCGCGGCCTGTCTCTGGACGACTCGGTCGAGCGGTGGTTGCCCGGCGTGGTGTCCGGAAACGGCAATGACGGTGGCGCGATCACCATCCGCCAACTGCTCCAGCACACCAGCGGCATTCACGACGATTACCCGGACTACACCTCAGCGCAGGACTTCTACCAGCACCGATACGACACCTACACACCCGAGCAGACCGTCGCTCGGGCGATGGGCCACCGCCCGGACTTCCAGCCCGGCACGGACTGGAGCTACGGCAACACCGATTACGTTCTGCTCGGCATGATCATCGAGCGGGTTACCACGCACCCCTGGCATGAGGAGGTAAGAGATCGGATCGTCCGGCCGCTCGGCCTCGATCACACCTTCCGGCCGGGTACTTCACCCACGCTGCCCCAACCACATGCCGAGACGTATCAGGCATTCAACCCCGGCGAGCCGCCCGTGGACGTCACCGAGCAGGTCGGCATGGGCGCCAATGGAGAGGCTGGGCTCGTCTCCACCACCGCCGATCTCAACCGATTCTTCCGCGCCCTGCTCGGCGGCCGGCTCCTGCCACCGGCGCAACTGACGCAGATGAAACAGACCATTCCGGTCAGCAAGGAGTTCGAGCAGTTCATGCCGGGTGCCGGTGACGGGCTGGGGCTCTTCTCACGCCCGCTGTCCTGCGGCGGGGTGTACTGGGGCCACGAGGGCGGCGATTCCGGCTGGATCAGCGCCGCCGGCGTCACCGCAGATGGCCTGCGCAGCATCACGGTCTCGCTGTCGGGCGTCCTCGCCGATTCCGCGGACGACGTCCTGCGCGTGGAACAGGCCCAAAGCAAGCTGATCGACGACGCCCTGTGCACGACTACGGACGCAGACCATCAGCAGCGTTGAGGTTCGGTGCCGCCTCAGCCGCAAGAGGGGCGCGGCTGTCCCGGCGCTGTGTCGGTTCCTTCGATCTTGGTACCGGTCACGGATACTTCACCAGTTCCGGATAGTCGACGGAGGCGCCGATTACTCGTGCCATCAACGCGCGGAAGCGTGGTCGGGCCAATGTCTGGGCGTGGCTGAGTATCGCCAGAAATTCGATGGCAGAAGTTCCGAGGTCTAACCGACGGTATGCCTACAGATGAGCCATTCCACGCCGGTTAGCGGTTGAACGTGTTCGCCCAGGAATGTCGGTCAGCCCGTGACTGTCGATGATCGGTATGCCGTAGCGGTGTTCGAACTTGGTCCGCTGTTCGACGTTGGCCCGCACCGCGCCGCCGATGGCGAACCGCACCGACGAGGTGTTCGGCCGTATCTGAGCGGGCAGATCGGACAGCGCCGTGTACATGGTCGGGTCCGCGGAGAAGTAGGTCGCATGGCTGCGCTCGATCCGCTCGAAGAACGACGTGGGGCTGAACCGGCCGGCTATGGTGGCGCGGCCACCGGCGAGCAGCGGCGACAAGACGCCCACCACGATGCCGCTGATATGGAACAGCGGCAGGATCAACAGGCTGTGGTCGGCGTCGGTGAGTGCGAATGCCTCGATCGCCAATCGGCACACGGCGTCGAGGTTCATGTGGTCGAGCATCACGCGGTTCGGCTCGAGGCTGCTCCCGCTGGTGTAGATGATCAGCGCTGGTGCGTCGTCGCTGGGCCGCGCCGCTGCCGAGATGGCGGGGTCTGCCGCGGTGAGTTCGTCGGCAGAAATGACGGCTTGGACCGGAGCGTCGAAGGCGGGCCGCTGCGCGGCGACCAGTACCTTGGCGCCCGCCTGGGCCATCTGGTAGCTGGCCTCCGGGGCGGTCAGCGATGGGTTGATCGGGGCGGCCGTGGCACCCAAACGCCATGTGGCGAACAGGGATACGACGAGGGCGGCGGTATCGGGCAGCATGATCGCGACTACGTCGTCCGTCGAGACGCCCGCGGCGCGCAGGCAGGCGGCGGCCCGCCGCACGGCGGCCAGGAATTCGGTGTTGTTCAGGTCGATGTTGTCGTCGGTGACGGCGGGTGCGTCGGGCGCGGCGGCGGCGCGACGGTCCGGGAGGGTCGAAAGAATCAACAGCGGTCCTCGAGGTGGAGGTGTGGTGCGAGGAATGACGACAACGGTAGAAGTAACGGTGCGGCTCGTCATCGTCGTGCGTTGACGAAATTCGTCGCGTGCTTTGTCGCCGGCGGACAATGTCGACCTCGTATTCGTCACCGCGGGTCGCTGCGCTGTAACTACCATTGGGTGGTGACGACTTTTCGTCGCGACGGTGATGTCGATGTGAGCCGCTGTATCGCGAAGATCGCCGCCCGCATGAACGAGCGGGTGACGAATGTCAACGTGGGTATCTCGCGCGTAATCGAGGACGAGATACCTGAGTTGCGTGCCGACGTCCACACCATCGAACTGCTCGGGGCCAGTGTGCATGGCAATATCAACACACTGCTGCACGCGCTGCAGCACGACATCCCGGCGGCGCGGATCCACGCGCCCGTGGCGGCGATCGAGTACAGCAGGCGCTTGGCCCAGCATGAGGTCCCGCTCAATGCCCTGGTTCGCGCTTACCATGTCGGCCAGCGGCGTCTGACCAAGATGGTTTTCGCCGATCTGCTGGCCAGTGATATCGCGCCGGTGGATCAGGTCATCGTCATGGAGGCGATCAGCACCAGGCTGTTCGAATACCTCGACCAGATCATCCAGCAGGTCGTCGCCGCCTACGAAGGCGAGCGCGAGCAGTGGCTGGACGACCGCAACAGCGCCCGTGCGCTTCGGGTCCGCGAAGTGCTGGCGGGTAAGAGGACCGTCGATATCGGCGCCGCCACCGAATCGATCCGTTACCCACTGCATTGGTTCCATCTGGCACTTATCGTTTGGTACCCGGGCGCCGGCGCCCATGCTGACGAGCTCGCCGGGCTGCAACGATTCGTCCGCGAATCGGCCGAGGTGGCAGATGCCGCCGCCCGCCCGCTGTTCGTCGCCGACGATCGGATGAGCGCCTGGGCATGGCTGCCGTATCGGTCGGCGCAGCCCGACGCTGTCGCCAAGGTCCGTGATTTCGCGGCCGCGTATCCGGATGCGCCGCGGGTGGCGATCGGCACGGTGGCCTCCGGAGTGTCGGGGTTCCGCCGGTCGCATCGGCTCGCCCAAGGTGTGCGCTCGGTCGCGCTGGCGCGTGGAGACGCGGAATCGAGCGTCATCGCAGCCGGCGACCCGGGATTGTCGGTGGCGGCGGCCCTGCTCGGCGGCGGGATCGCGGAGGTCGGGGAATGGGTTTGCGAGGTGCTCGGCGACTTGGCCACCGACAATAAGAACGACGCATGGCTGCGCGAGACGTTACGGGTATTCCTACGCACCGGGTCCAGCTACAAGGCGGCCGCCGCAGAACTCGATCTGCACTCCAATACGGTGAAATACCGGGTCGGGCGGGCGGTATCGCGGCGCGGCAGGCCTATCGCCGAGGACAGGCTCGACGTCGAGCTCGCGCTGCTGGTCTGCCAGTGGTACGGATCGCCGGTGCTGTGCCCGGATACGGCCTAACTGCCCAATCGGGCGACCCTTCCGGGTTGAACCGGGCCTCGATCGAGTGCACTTAGGACGCGGCGTTCAAAGACGAATTCGGGGGCGGCTTTTTCGCCGGGAGGTTGTCGCAGATCACGCAGACCAGCTCGGTGACAACCATCGCCTTGTACTCCCAGACCAGCTAGTGGTGATCACAATTGGCGCACATTCCTGGCCTGCGATGACACGGCTGTCGAGAATGGCGGACAGCCCACCGGGCCAGGTTCGGGAATAGATCGCTGAGGGCCCCGGTTGAGCTTTTCGACAACGTTGAGTGCGTCCGGCTCAAGTTTGAGTTGACTCCCGACCGCAAACCGGTGCAGGATTGAGTCGACCACGCTCAGCGTTGCTGGGACCGTGCTCCGTGAGGTGCTAGGGGCGAGGTCTCGCGGCACAGGACAACTGGCCGCAGGGCGATCGTTCGCCTAGCACCGACACAAGTAGTTACGTCAACTAGGAGGAAAACCATGGCTCGTGCGGTCGGAATCGACCTCGGGACCACGAACTCGGTCGTCGCCGTTCTCGAAGGCGGAGAGCCGGTCGTCGTCGCCAACTCGGAAGGATCGCGCACCACCCCCTCGATCGTTGCTTTCGCGAAGAACGGCGAGGTATTGGTCGGACAGCCGGCCAAGAACCAGGCGGTCACGAACGTCGACCGCACCATCCGCTCGGTCAAGCGCCACATCGGCACCGAGTGGAGCGTCGAGATCGACGGCAAGAAGTACACGCCGCAGGAGATCAGCGCGCGCACGCTGATGAAGTTGAAGCGCGACGCCGAGGCCTACCTCGGTGAGGAGATCACCGACGCGGTCATCACCGTCCCCGCCTACTTCGAGGACGCACAGCGCCAGGCCACCAAGGAAGCCGGCCAGATCGCCGGCCTCAATGTGCTGCGCATCGTCAACGAGCCCACCGCGGCCGCGCTCGCATACGGCCTGGACAAGGGCGACAAGGAACAGACCATCCTGGTCTTCGACCTCGGTGGCGGTACCTTCGACGTCTCGCTGCTGGAAATCGGCGAGGGTGTCGTCGAGGTCCGCGCGACCTCCGGTGACAACCACCTCGGTGGTGACGACTGGGACGAGCGCGTTGTCACCTGGCTGGTCGACAAGTTCAAGGCCAGTGCGGGCATCGACCTGACCAAGGACAAGATGGCGCTGCAGCGGCTGCGTGAGGCCGCCGAGAAGGCCAAGATCGAGCTGAGCTCCTCGCAGAGCACCTCGATCAACCTGCCCTACATCACCGTCGACGCGGACAAGAACCCGCTGTTCCTCGATGAGCAGCTGACCCGCGCCGAGTTCCAGAAGATCACCTCGGACCTGCTCGACCGCACCCGTGCGCCGTTCCAGTCCGTGATCAAGGACGCCGGCATCTCGGTCAAGGACATCGACCACGTCGTGCTCGTCGGTGGCTCCACCCGTATGCCTGCCGTCACCGAACTGGTCAAGGAACTGACCGGTGGCCAGGAGCCCAACAAGGGCGTGAACCCGGATGAGGTCGTCGCCGTCGGCGCCGCGCTGCAGGCCGGTGTGCTCAAGGGCGAGGTCAAGGACGTCCTGCTGCTCGATGTCACCCCGCTGTCGCTGGGCATCGAGACCAAGGGTGGCGTGATGACCAAGCTCATCGAGCGCAACACCACCATTCCGACCAAGCGCTCGGAGACCTTTACCACGGCCGATGACAACCAGCCGTCGGTGCAGATCCAGGTGTTCCAGGGTGAGCGCGAGATCGCCTCGCACAACAAGCTGCTCGGTTCCTTCGAGCTGACCGGCATCCCGCCGGCCCCGCGTGGCGTGCCGCAGATCGAGGTCACCTTCGACATCGACGCCAACGGCATCGTGCACGTGACCGCGAAGGACAAGGGCACCGGTAAGGAAAACACGATCAAGATCCAGGACGGCTCCGGCCTGTCCAAGGAAGAGATCGACCGGATGGTCAAGGACGCCGAGGCGCACGCCGCCGAGGACAAGGCCCGCCGCGAGGAGGCCGAGACCCGCAACCAGGCCGAGTCGCTGGTGCACCAGACCGAGAAGTTCATCAAGGAGAACGAGGACAAGGTCCCCGGCGACGTCAAGGAGAAGGTCGAGGCGGCCATCGCCGAGGCCAACGAGGCGCTCGAGGGCACCGACATCGCCGCGGTGAAATCGGCCGTGGAGAAGCTGGCGACCGAGTCGCAGGCGCTGGGCCAGGCCATCTACGAGGCGTCGGCGGCGGAGTCCGCGGCCTCGAGCAACGGTGCGTCGAGCACTGCCGACGATGACCAGGTCGTGGATGCCGAAGTTGTGGACGAGCCGGTCGACACGGAGAAGAAGTGACCCAGGGAAATTCGGGGGAGCGTAACTCCGAACAAGAGCCGATCACGTTCGTCGACAACCGCAAAGTTGATCCGGAGACCGGCGAGATTCGGGAACCGGCCGCGGCAGACGCTGCTGCGGCCGGCCCGGATGCGGGCAACGGTGCCGACGCCGTGCTCGCCGCCGACGAGGGGGCAGCGATTCTGGCCGAAAGCATCAGCGGCGAGTTGGCCGAGCGCACTGCCGACCTGCAGCGGTTGACCGCGGAATACGCCAACTACCGGCGCCGGGTCGAGCGGGACCGTAAGGCGACCATCGATGCCGCGAAGGCCGCGGTGGTCACCGAATTGCTCGGCGTGCTCGACGATCTCGATCGGGCCCGTGCGCACGGCGACCTGGAGACCGGACCGCTCAAGGCGGTCGCCGACAAGCTGTCCGACGCGCTGACCAAGCAGGGCCTCGAGGAATTCGGTTCGGAGGGTGAGCCTTTCGACCCGACCCTGCACGAGGCCGTGCAGCACGAAGGTTCCGGGCACGACCCGGTGATCGGTGTCGTCATGCGCAAGGGCTATCGCTTCGGCGATCGGGTGCTTCGGCACGCGCTGGTCGGGGTAACCGATGGCGTGGCCGATCTACCGGTGAATGAAGCATCGAACGCTGGTTCCGATGCCGGCATACCCAACCAATAAGGACGCGACGGGCCCGGAAGCGGTAGCGCAGCGTGACCACGGAGGGCCCCGGGAGCGCCGCAGGTCAAGCACAGCGGCGCGAGCGACGGGCCTGGAGGCGGTAGCGCAGCGTGACCACGGAGGGCCCCGGGAGCGCCGCAGGTCAAACACAGTGAGAGGAGGAGATGCCCGGTGAGTCAACGGGAGTGGATCGAAAAGGACTTCTACAAGGAGCTGGGCGTTTCCTCCAGCGCCTCCCAGGACGAGATCAAGAAGGCGTATCGCAAGCTCGCTCGTGACCTGCACCCGGATGCCAATCCCGGTGACACCAAGGCCGAGGAGCGGTTCAAGTCCGTCAGCGAGGCGCATGCCGTGCTGTCGGATCCGGCCAAACGCAAGGAGTACGACGAAACGCGAAAGCTTTTCGCCGGTGGTGGTGCGTATGGCCGGGGCGGCGGGTTCACCCCCGGTACGGGCGGCGGGTTCTCCCAGGACTTCAATATCGGCGACATCTTCGGTCAGGCGAACGCGGGCGATGGTGGCCTCGGCGACCT
Organism: Nocardia sp. NBC_00403; assembly: GCF_036046055.1. NCBI lineage: Bacteria > Bacillati > Actinomycetota > Actinomycetes > Mycobacteriales > Nocardiaceae > Nocardia > Nocardia sp. NBC_00403. The sequence continues at coordinate 643,924 of NZ_CP107939.1, read as the reverse complement.
CCTCGGTGGCCTGTTCAACCGAGGTGGCACCCGGACCGCGGGCAGTCGCCCGCGCCGTGGCGCCGATGTGGAGACCGAGACCACGCTCGGCTTCCGTGAAGCCGCGCAAGGTGTCACCGTTCCGCTGCGGATGACGAGTCCGTCACCGTGTACGACGTGTCACGGCAGTGGCGCGAAGCCGGGGACAAGTCCCCGAGTGTGTCCTATCTGCAATGGAAACGGCGTCATCAGCCGCAACCAGGGCGCGTTCGGTTTCAGTGAACCCTGCGACGAATGCCGTGGCACCGGCTCGATCATCGACGACCCGTGCGTCGACTGCCACGGCAGTGGCATCCAGAACCGGACCCGCACCATTACGGTGCGGATCCCGCCGGGTGTCAGTGACGGACAGAAGATTCGGCTGGCCGGACAGGGCGAGGCGGGGCTGCGTGGTGCGCCTTCGGGCGACCTCTTCGTCACCGTGCACGTCAGCCAGGACAAGGTCTTCGGCCGCAACGGCGACGACCTGACCCTGGTGCTTCCGGTCAGTTACAGTGAATTGGTGTTGGGCACAACCGTTTCGGTGCCCACGCTGGAAGGGCGCGTCGGCGTCAAGGTGCCTCCGGGCACTGCGGACGGCCGCATCCTGCGGGTGCGCGGTCGTGGCGTGCCGAAGCGCGGCCCCGGCGGCGGCGCCGGTGATCTGCTGGTCACCGTCAAGGTCGCCGTGCCGCAGAAGCTGGACGACAATGCTTCCGAGGCGCTGCGACGCTACGCGGATGCGGAGAAGACCAGCGGGTTCGATCCACGTGCGGGATGGGCAGGTGCGTGATGTCCGGTGATCCGAAGAATGCGTCAGGTGGGCCCAATCCGGGCCGTACCGAGGCTCAGGTCTTCATGATCTCGGTGGCGGCACAGTTGGCGGGCATGCACGCGCAGACACTGCGCACCTATGACCGCCTCGGACTGGTTACGCCACAACGGACTTCGGGCGGCGGTAGGCGCTACTCGGCCCGGGATGTCGAGCTGCTGCGCGAGGTGCAGCGGCTGTCCCAGGACGAGGGCGTCAATCTCGCAGGCATCAAGCGCATTATCGAACTCACCAATCAGGTGGCGGAATTGCAGCAGCACGTCGCCGATCTGGTGGCCGAGGTGGAGCGGCTGCGCGCGGGCTATCGCCCGGATCTTTCACCGCCACAACGCAGTACCGCATTGGTGGTGTGGCAGCCCCGGCATCGGCGCTGACACTTCCTGGCAATCATCGGGCCCCGGTGTTTCGGTTCATCACGCATGAACCGAAGCCCGGGGCCCGATGTCGTCGAGGCGCGACGATAGCGGGAGGGATGCCGGATCCATTGGCGCGCACGACTGTCCGCGCGACGGATCGGGCGGCCGGTCGTCTCGCGGTTTCCGGTCGGTCGCCCGGGCAGCCGGGTGCGTAAAGGTTGCTGACCCCTAGGTAATCGGCAAAATTTCGGAGTTGCCGTGCGATCGCTCGGTGTGCTGGATCAGGATGAATCTTGCAAAATGGATCTCACAAATTCAGTGAGTCTGTGACTGATTTCACCCAAATTATCGATCCCTCAGTCGGTTTCTGCGGCGTTTCGCGTTTCGGGTCCTCGTTTCAGGAGAATTTCACGCGTGATGTTTTCACGGATGATTCCGTTGCTGGCAAACCTCACCTACACTCGGTTGCATCGGCTGCTGTCGAGTGTCCCGCAGCACCTCACTCGCCGGCTCGGTTTGTGTACGAGTGCGAAATGGGGTTGTGACACAAATGGATTCGCGGACTGTCGCTTTGATAAGAACGACGTTCAAGGCGGTTGCTGCGGAGGAAGGTGGGTCCGCGAGGCTGGCAAGTTCGTTTTACGCGATCTTGTTCACCGATTATCCGCACGCTCGCGAATTCTTCCCGGCAGCGATGGATGCACAGCGTGACCGATTGGTCAAGGCCATCGCCTACGCGCTGGACCGGCTCGAGGAGCCGAACAAGCTACTACCGTTCCTGGCCCAACTCGGCCGCGACCACCGCAAATACGGTGTGCAGCCCGAGCATTACGGCGCGGTGGCCAACTCGCTGAAGGCCGCGATGCGGATTTTCGCAGGCACCGAGATGTGGACCGATGAAGTGGAGCGGGCCTGGGACGAAGGCCTGACGATCATCGGCGACACCATGATCGGCGCCGCGGAGAAGGAGACCACGCCCGCGGTGTGGACCGGGACCGTGGTCGAGCGCCGCGACGTGCTGCGCAACCTGACCGTCGTGCGGTTGCAACTGGACGAGCCGATGCAGTTCGCCGCAGGCCAGTACATCAGCGTGCAGATACCGTCGCGGCCGCGGATGTGGCGCTACCTGTCGCCCGCCGTGCCCGCGAACGCCAACGGCGAGATCGAATTCCACATCCGTAGCGTGCTGGGCGGCTGGGTCAGCCCGGCGATGGTCGGCCACACGAACATCGGCGACAAGTGGCTACTCGGGTCCCCCCTCGGCGGGCTCGGCATCCCACGCAACAGCAAGCGCAAGATGCTGATGGTCGGCTGCGGCACCGGTCTCGCCCCACTACGCGCCCAGCTCATGGCGATGGCGCAGCGGCGGATCAATCCCCGCGTGCACCTGTTCATCGGCGGACATCACCCCTGCGACCTCTACGATCTCGAAACGCTCAGTGCGCTCGCCGTGGCCAATAAGTGGCTCACCGTGACACCGGTGACCGAGAGCGACGAAAACCCGTGGTGGCACGTGGACTCCGGTGAACCGGAGCGCACCTGGCCGGGGCTGGAACCACGAATGACCGGACAGATCGGGAAGGTCGTCGCCGGCTACGGGTCGTGGGCCGACCGCGACGTCCAGATCGTCGGATCGCCATCCATGGTGCAGACCACCAAGTTCCGCCTGATGGCAGCGGGCACTCAGACCAAGAACATCCGCCACGACCCGCTCTTTTGATTTGCAGCGCCTTCGGCGCTGCGTGTTCGCGGCCCCCTTGGTCTCGCTTCCGAGCCGTCGAGACTCGCGACTTCGTCGCATGCGCTTCGACGGCTCGGAAGCGAGACGGGCCGCGAACTTTAGTGCTCGGTCTCGCTGTGCTCGGAAGGTGTCATCGTGCCGAGTGGGGGCGTTGGTAGCTGAGCTTGCGACTTTGGTGGATGCGCCTCGGGTGTTTTCGGCATGAGACGGGCAGTGCACTCTGGCTGGGTCTCGCTGTGTTCCGAAGGTGTCATAGTGCCGCGTGGGGGCGTCGGTGGCTATCTTGCGACTTTGGTGGGCGCGCTTCGGCTGGTGTGGGTTGGATAGGCCGCGAACGGTAGTGCTCAGTCGCGCTGCGCTCGGAAGATGATCCCGCGCTGGCCGACATCATGCCCCGACCCAGGGCGGACAGGCCTCTGGGTGCATCGTGCCCAGTGGGCGCGTTGGTGGAGATGGTCGGGACTCTGGTGGATGCGCCTGTGCTGCATGTGAATCGGCCCGGAGCGGGGCGCTGGACGAACTGTTCCGGGCGGGTCTGTTGGTCAGATTCCCTCGAATTGGATTCTCTCGGCGGGGGTTCCGGTTGAGATGAGTCGGTCGACTGTTGCGCGGGTCATAGCGGGGGAGCCGCAGACGAGCACCTGGTGGTTGGCGAAAGCGCCGTGTGAGCCGACCACATCGGCGAGGGTGCCGTGGAGCATGTCGTCGGGCGGGAATCCGATGTCTACGCGGGACTGTTCGTACCAGTCGTCGACCCAGCCGGGATCATCCGGGGTTTCTACCACCGGAATGACGGTGAGCCAGGGCAATTCGCCGGTCAGCAGGTAGAGCATGTCGGCGGCGTATAGGTCGCGGGGGGAGCTACCGCCGATGAACAGGTAGGTGGGCGGCGGGTCTTCGTGCCTGGCCAGGTCGAGGATCTGGGCGCGCATCGGGGCAAGGCCGGTGCCGCCCGCGATCATCACCACCTCGTCGCCGTCGGGATCGACGGCGAACGTGCCTGCCGGGGCGGTGATCTGCCATTGGTCACCCGGTGCGGTGTCGGCGACGATGGAGCCGCTGCACCAGCCGCCCGGCACGGTTCGAACATGGAATTCGAGCTTGCCGTCCAGCGAAGGCGGCAGGGCGGGGGAGAATCTTCGCCGCATGCTCGGCTGCTGCGGCACCCGCACCTCGACGGACTGGCCCGCGGTGAACGGCACGAACTCGCCGATCAGCCGGATCACCGCGAGGTCGTGGCGCAGCCGATGATGGCCGACGACGGTCGCCTTCCATTCGGGCGGGGCGTCGAAATCGGGCAGTGTGCGGTGATCGGGCGAAGCACCGTTGCCGTGCAAGTCCCCCAACGGAGCCTCCTCGTTCTACACAGGGTCGGAGCTGATAATCGACTCCGGGGTGCCCACCGCTATCAGCGCGCGGCGGGTGTCGGCGATCATCCGCGCCGATCCGGCGATCTGGATCTGCCGATCCGCCCACGCACCGAAGCTCGCGACCACTGCACCGAGATTACCGATCAGCGTCCGGTGCATGCCGTAGGGCGCATCCGCGGGCGGATGCGGGTACCACCACGGGTTGGTCTTCTGTTCGCAGACCGGGACGATGGTGAGCCACGGATTGCTCTGCGAGAGCTGCCACATGTTATCCACGTCGTACAACTCGCACGGGTAGCGGCCGCCGATGAAGAAGTGCACGCGCGGGTTGATGCCGCGCTGGCCCATTTCGATCAGCTGGGCGCGCAGCGGGGCGATGCCGGTGCCCGCGCCGATCAGCAGCACGTCGCGACCGCTGTCCCGGTCGACGTGCAGCCCGCCGAGCGGGTTGGCGATCGTCCACTTGTCGCCGACGCGGGTTTCGTTCACGATCGCGGGACTCACCCAGCCGCCGCGGATCTTGCGGACGTGGAATTCGATCTCGCCGTAGGGATTTGCCGGAATCGCGGGCGAGAGATAGCGCCACATCTTCGGTCGCTGTGGCACTACGATCGGCACGTACTGTCCGGCCTGATACGGGATCGGGCTCTCGGACTGCAGCCGCACGATCGCCAAGTCCTCCAGCACCCGGCGATGGCCGACGACCGTCGCTTCCCAGGACGGGCGCGACTTGTCGGAGTTGGCTCCGATGGCCATGGAGGCGGAGATGAGGATGGTGATGTCGCGCCAGCCCTCCTCGAGCGCGCGATTCCAGACGCCATTGTTGTAGTTGAAACTACGACAGGCGGCCAGCAGCGCCCGGCCTGCGGCATCGTAGTGCCCGGGCAATACGCCGTACTTGCGATGGTCACGAGCCAGCTGCTCGAGAAACCTCTGCGCCCGCTCCCAGTCCTCCAGATGGTCGAGCACATACTGGATGGCCGTCACCAGCCGTTTTGCCTGCATATCCATGGCAGGCGGAAACAGCTCGCGCAGTTGGGGGTTTTCCGCGAAGAGGTGACCATAAAACGCACTGATCAACCGCTCGGGTCCGTTGGGTGAGGAGATCACCGAACGGAAGTTGGCGCGGACCAGCGCAGCCGAACGCGCATCCACGACGTCGAGCTCCCTTTCCTCTGATTGCTGCCCGAGGACATACCCGTAACCGGCGGTCCTCCGCGGTCAAGTATCCCCGAAAATCCCGTGGTCGTGTGGGTATGGCCCATCACGGCTCGGCCAACGGTAATCGGTGGGCAAACACCGCGCGCGGCGGGCCTGTCGCACAGGTTGTAGCAGGCGTTATTCACTGACGTTTGTGCGGACCGCGGGCGCGACCGGTTCGGCATTTCGGTGGATCTGTTCGACCGTCCTTCGAACGACCGGCACGCTATCGCCGGCAGCTGGGCCTGCGCACATCACGCTTCAGATGGTCAGCACTGTCTTGCCGCGCGCACCCGTAGCGCCGATCACCGACGGCGCCTCGGCCAGCGGCACGGTCGCGTCGATCGGCACGACCACATCGCCTTCGGCGACGCGTTTCATCAGGCGAGTCAATTCCGGTGCGCCGCCGGAGGACTCGATATTGCCGCCCTTGATGCCGCGCTCGCGCAGCGCCGCTTCGTCGGCGGACCAGATGGTGGAATAGACGGTGCCGCCGTCGCGGACCAGCGTGGTCAGCTCGGTGAGTGCTTCGGGCGGGCTCACCACGTCGAACAGCACGTCGATGCCGGCGGGATGGGCGGCCGCGACCTGCACGGTGACCGAGCCTTGGGTGTAGTCGACGGTTTCGGCCGCGCCGAGGCGCGTCGTCTGATCGGCCGCGTCGCCACGTGCGGTGGCGATGACGTGGGCGCCTGCCATGTTCGCCAGTTGCACGAGGAAGGAGCCGACGCCGCCGGTCGCGCCGACCACCAGCACCGTCTGGCCCGGCTGGATCCGGGTGGCGTCCACAATGTCCTGTGCGGTGACGCCCGCGGTCGGCAGTGCCGCGGCCGCGCCGGTCGGGATGCCGTCCGGGATCCGCGCGAGCGCGCCGGTCTCCGGCAACACCGCGTACTCGGCGAAGCTGCCGTGGCCCGCCGGGGACGTGAGGAACTTGCCGACCACGCGGTCGCCGACGGCGAACCTGCTGACGCCCGGCCCGACCGCGGACACCGTGCCCGCGCCGTCGACGCCGAGGATCATCGGAAAGTCGTGCGGCATCTTCCCGTCCAGGTATCCGGTGGCCATCCGCTGATCGAACGGGTTGACCCCGGCCGCCTCCAACTGCACGCGGACCTTGCCTGCGCCGGGCTCGGGCACCGGCATGTCGGTCAACTCGGGTGTTGCTCCGAAATTCCGTACCACGATCGCGCGCATCTGTTCGCTCCTTGTAATTGGGAGAAGAGGTGACGCATCCGACGGCAACCGCCGTCGTAGGTATCCATACACCACCGACGTCGTGATTCATCGCATTCGACGGTGTCGCGGCGTAGCGTTTGTCAAGAGCCGAGAGGCTGGAAGAATTTCAAAGTTGAGCGGAACAGACTCAACCTTTCCAACGTTGAACGGTGAGGAACGGCAGCGAGCCGCGCGACCCATCGTGCGTCGAGCGGAATGCGAACCCTCGGTGCCGTGCACATCGACTAGTAGGAAGGTGACCGTGGACTCGTTCAATCCCACCACCAAGACCCAGGCGGCGTTGACCGCCGCGCTGCAAGCGGCGTCCGCCGCGGGTAATCCGGAGATTCGTCCGGCGCACTTGCTGGTGGCGTTGCTGGATCAAACCGACGGCATCGCCGCCCCCTTGCTCAAGGCTGTCGCGGTAGATCCGGCAACGGTCCGTCGCGAAGCGCAGGACATCGTCGACCGGCTGCCGAGGGCGACCGGCGCGACCACGACCCCGCAACTCGGCCGCGAAGCCCTGGCTGCCATCACGGCCGCCCAGCGCCTGGCCACCGAGCTGGGCGATGAATACGTCTCCACCGAGCATGTCCTGGTCGGCCTGGCCGCCGGCGACTCGGACGTGACGATGTTGCTCATCAAATACGGCGCCAGCGCCGACGCGCTGCGCGAGGCATTCACCACAGTGCGCGGCAGTGCCAGAGTGACCAGCCCGGACCCCGAGGGCAGCTACCAGGCGCTGGAGAAGTACTCCACCGACCTCACCGAGGCGGCCCGCGCGGGCAAGCTCGACCCGGTGATCGGCCGTGACAACGAAATCCGCCGCGTCGTGCAGGTGCTGAGCCGTCGCACCAAGAACAACCCGGTGCTCATCGGCGAACCGGGCGTCGGCAAGACCGCGATCGTGGAGGGCCTCGCCCAGCGCATCGTGGCAGGTGATGTGCCGGAGTCGTTGCGCGGCAAGTCCGTTGTCTCGCTCGATCTCGGCGCGATGGTTGCGGGCGCGAAGTACCGCGGCGAGTTCGAGGAGCGGCTCAAGGCCGTGCTCGAGGACATCAAGAACAGTGCGGGACAGATCATCACCTTCATCGATGAGCTGCACACCATTGTCGGCGCGGGCGCGACCGGGGAATCCGCGATGGACGCGGGCAACATGATCAAGCCCATGCTGGCCCGCGGTGAGCTGCGGATGGTCGGCGCCACCACCCTGGATGAGTACCGCAAGCACATCGAAAAGGACGCCGCACTGGAACGCCGCTTCCAACAGGTGCTGGTCGGCGAGCCGTCGGTGGAGGACACCATCGGCATCCTGCGCGGCATCAAGGAGCGCTACGAGGTGCACCACGGCGTGCGCATCACCGACTCCGCGCTCGTCGCCGCGGCCACCCTCAGCGACCGCTACATCACCTCCCGGTTCCTGCCCGACAAGGCAATCGACCTCGTCGACGAGTCGGCATCGCGGCTGCGCATGGAAATCGATTCCCGCCCTGTCGAAATCGATGAGGTCGAGCGCGCGGTGCGGCGGCTGGAGATCGAGGAAGTCGCGCTGAGCAAGGAAACCGACGATGCCTCCAAGCAGCGTCTGGAGAAACTGCGCCAGGAGCTCGCCGACGATCGGGAGAAGCTCAACCAGCTGATGACCCGCTGGCAGAACGAGAAGAGCGCGATCGACCAGGTCCGGGTCCTCAAGGAGGAACTGGAAACCCTGCGCGGTGAATCCGAGCGCGCCGAACGCGACGGTGACCTCGGCAAGGCCGCCGAGCTGCGCTACGGCCGGATCCCGGCGCTGGAGAAGCAGCTCGCCGAGGCCGAAAAGGCTTCTGCCGCAGCCGGTGACGGCGAGGTGATGCTCAAGGAAGAGGTCGGTCCCGATGACATCGCCGAGGTGGTGGCGGCCTGGACCGGCATCCCGGTCGGCAGGCTGATGGAGGGGGAAACCCAGAAACTGCTCCGGATGGAGGACGAGCTCGGCAAGCGCGTTGTCGGCCAACCGGAGGCGGTGCAGGCAGTGTCGGACGCGGTGCGACGCGCGCGCGCGGGCGTCGCCGACCCGAACCGCCCGACCGGCTCGTTCCTGTTCGTCGGCCCGACCGGCGTCGGTAAGACGGAGTTGGCAAAGGCGTTGGCGGACTTCCTGTTCGACGACGAACGCGCCATGGTCCGCATCGATATGAGCGAGTACAGCGAGAAGCACGCGGTGGCCAGGCTCGTCGGTGCGCCGCCCGGCTATGTCGGTTATGACCAGGGCGGCCAGCTCACCGAGGCGGTGCGGCGCAGGCCCTACACCGTGGTGCTGTTCGACGAGATCGAGAAGGCGCACCCGGATGTCTTCGACATCCTGCTCGCCGTGCTCGACGAGGGTCGGCTGACCGACGGCCAAGGTCGCACGGTCGACTTCCGCAACACCATCCTGATCCTCACCTCGAATCTCGGTGCCGGCGGCGATCGGGAGTTCGTGATGAACGCGGTGCGCGCGGCGTTCAAGCCAGAGTTCCTCAACCGCCTCGACGATGTGGTCATGTTCCACCCGCTCGACGAGGAGCAGCTGGAATCCATCGTCGACATCCAGCTCGACCAGCTGCAGCAGCGGCTGTCGCAGCGCAGGCTGAAGCTGGATGTCAGCGATTCGGCACGGTTCTGGCTTGCGGTACGCGGCTACGACCCGGTCTACGGTGCACGGCCGCTGCGCAGGCTGATCCAGCAGGCCATCGGCGATACCCTGGCCAAGGAACTGCTGGCCGGTGAGATCACCGACGGCGACACGGTCAAGGTGAGCGTGACACCGAACGGGGAGAGCCTCATCGTCGGCAAGTAAGCGCGGCGTCGCTCGCCGAGGATCACTCGACCCGTGCGGGTGTCTCGGCGAGCGGAGCTTCGCGGTTGCGGCCGACGAGGCTACCGCCGATCGCGAGGACGAGCATGGCGCCGACCAGCGCCCATCCGGTGGTGGCGGCGCCGAGCGCGGTCAGCACATAGCCCGCGAGCAGCGCCCCGAGCGCGACGGCGCCGTCGGTCACGATATTGCCGGCGCCGACCGCTCTGCCGAGCGTGTCTTCGGGGATAACGCGTACCCGAAAGAGTGTCAGCGCCACATTCACTACGGTCCCGACCGCACCGATGCCGCACCATGACACCGCCATGATCGCGGGGTTCGAGCTGATGGCGATTGGCAATAGGAGCGCTGTCCATGCCCACAGCGAACCGCGATACACCGCGTGCGCACTGAATCGGGTGGTGAGCCGTGCCGCAGCGAACGAGCCGAGAATGCCGCCGACACCAGCCGCACCGAGCACCACGCCGACCGTCCACACCGGCCGGCCGCTGGTGCCGATCTCGAAGATCACCAACAGGATGACGACCTGGATGACCATGTTCGACAGCCCGCTGATCGCCGTCGAGGCACGCAGGAACGGCTCGGTCCATACGATCCGCACGCCCTCCCACGCGACGCTCCAGCGTCCGCCGCTGGGCCGGTCACCTTCCGGCTTTCGCGCCGCGAAGTCGCCGCGAATCGCCGAAAGTGTCGCCAGGCAGAACAGGTACGAGACGGCATTGATGACGAACGGCAGCCACCGTGCCATGCCAAAGGCGGCCGCGCCCAGCGCGCGGCCGAGCACGGAGCCGATGGGCTGCTCCGCCTCGAAGAACGAGAACGCCGCGGGGCGCTGTTCGCTGTCGACGACGTCACGAATCGCACCCAATTCGCTGAGGGTGAAGAAGACACAGGCGGTGCCCTCGACGAAGGCCGCGACGATGAGGAACGGCCCCGGATTCGGCACGTTCAGAACGATGACCAGGGCGGCGACGGAGGTCGCGGTCAATCCGGACAGTTGGCAGATCAGCAGGGTGCGCCGCCGGTCCGAATAATCGGCCGCGATGCCTGCCGGAATCTGAAAAATCAGGCTCGGCACCGTGATCACGAACCCCGCCCAGCCCACGAGCGTCACGGAACCGGTGACCGAAAGCACCAGCAGCGGGTAGGCGATGCGAATGCCGAAGAAGCCGGTCAGCGAAACAACATTGCCGGACCACAGCAATACGAACGCCTTGTTCGTGTGAATTCCCTTGCTGTTCAATCGAACACCATCACCCGACGGCCGCTGCCGTGATGTCGGCCCTGATGCTGGATTCGATGTGGCGGATCAACTTCACGAGATCGGCGCAATAGATCGAGGGATTCCGGAAACCGGTGCCCTCGCGATACCGGTGCACGTAGTGTCCGCCGCCGCAGACATTGTGGAGGGGGCAGGCCCGGCAGGTGTCGCTCAATGCCTCGATACCGATCTGCCGAGCGATGACATGCGGATCCCACAGCGCTTCATCGAGCGGGTTCCCGGTCGCTGCCTGCTCGATCTTGGTGGCGCCCGCGAAAGCCGACTTCAACTCGTCGACCTGTTCCAGGGTCCCGTCGGTCTCGAACACCGCGAGGCGGACCGGTGCCAGGCCGACCGCCTCCGTCGAGGCGTTGCGACCGAGCAGCAGTTTTATCACCACATCGAAGAGCCGGACCCTGGTCTCTACCTCGGGAGCGGCGTACCAGCGGTCGAAGATCGGGATCAGCCAGTCGGCGTAGGGCGTAGTGGTGGCGTCGGCGGTCTTGGCCGGTGGCGGTGTAGTCCAGTTGCCGTGGGGCAAAAGGAAATCCAGCGCGGGGGGGCCGAATTGTACGAGTGCCTCATAGGTTTCGATCGGATCGTTCTCGACATCGACCGTGCACAGGAGACCGGAGTACAGATGTCGATGGTCGCCGCCGATGAGCCGCTCCAGCCCTTTGGCGACATCATCGAAGCTGCCCGTGCCACGGCGATACTTCCGGTGGCGATCATTGGCCTTGCGGTCGCCGTCGAGGCTGACGCCGACTTGGATGCCCCAACGGTCGCAGATCCGAAGGAACTCCTTGTCGATCAGCACACCGTTGGTCTGGATTCCTAAGCGCACCTTGGTGATCGGCTCCAGCAGCTCGCGCGCCGACCGGGCGAAGTACTCCAGCTTCTCGTATCCGACGAGTAGCGGTTCGCCGCCGTGCATCACCAGATTCACCGCAGGCAACGCGAAGCGACGCGCGTGCTCGGCGATTGTCTTGCAGGAGTCGGTGAATACCCGATCGTCCATGTTCTTGGGTTGGTCGCGCCAGCTCTGGTCGGCCATTTCATAGACGTAGCAGTAGTCGCAGGCCAGGTTGCAGCGACTGTGGATCTTCATGACGTACTCGACGAAAGGAAGCGGCTGCCAACCGATTCGGCGCAACCCTTCGACGTCCAGTCCGACCGTAGGCCACGATGCGCCCTCGGGATTCATCTTCTTCGCCTCCTTGGCGATGTCCGGTCGACTCCGCCGGCGGACCCCGGCGCGCCGAAACGGACGCGCCGGGGCCACCCGGAGTTCGGCCTGTTGCGTCGGACTACAGGTTCGGGCTGATGAAGGAGTTGAAGGCGTGGTCCTTGTTGCTGATGAAGGAGTTGAAAGCGTGGCCTTCGTTGGTGATAGCCGAGTTGAAGGCGTGGTCGTCGTTGGCGATGGCCGAGTTGAAGGCGTGGTCGTCGTTGGCGATGGCCGAGTTGAAGGCGTGGTCGTCGTTGGCGATGGCCGAGTTGAAGGCGTGGTCGTCGTTGGCGATGGCCGAGTTGAAGGCGTGGTCGTCGTTGGCGATGGCCGAGTTGAAGGCGTGGTCGTCGTTGGCGATCGCCGAGTTGAACGCGTGGCCTTCGCCGTCGATGAGCGGAGTCAGATGACGCTGCAGCGCGGGATGCACAGCGGACCCGGTCGAGAGCTTTCCGACCAGTTCGGCAAGACCGATTCCGGCCGCGGCGCCGGTCGGAGCGGTGAGTGTTGTTGTCATGGCGATTCCTTACCAACAAAGGTGATCGGCCGACCTCGACTTGTAGTCGGCCGGCTTGGGGCTGTATGCCCGGATAGCGTGTGACAGCACGTTTCTCACGGATGCTCCAGCTGTTGCCGGCAGTCCCAGGCAGGACGCTACGTCCGCGAAACCAGCTGCGGTATCAGACAACGTTCGGGCATCTGACCGACCAACTACCAGAGATCTCGTCAGGCTTCGTTGGAAGCGCCGCTCCCGAAATCGACTCGGGCAAGTCCGTTCCTGCTGGTGACGCCCAGTTTGGGAAAGGCTCGATAGAGATGGTGCGCAACGGTTTTAGGGCTCAGTAACAGCCGAGCGCCGATCTCCTTGTTCGTCGCGCCCGCCGCCGCGAGTCGCACCACCTGGAGTTCTTGCGGTGTGAGCAGCGCGGCCAGATCGCATCCGGTCGGCACGATCGCCTCGCCGGCAGCGCGGAGCTCGGTGCGGGCCCGTTCGGCCCAGGGCCAGGCATAGAGCCGCTCGAAGATGCTCATCGCGCCGCGCAGCACCGAACGCGCCTTGGTCTTGGAGCGGTCGCGCCGTAGCCATTCGCCGTACAGGAGCGCGGTGCGGGCGTGGTCGAACCAGCGTTGTTCGGCGGCGTGCAGTTCCAGTGCGCGAGCGTATGCCTCGCCGTTGCCGTCGAGCATCCCGCGACAGCGCAGTAGATGCGCTTGGATCCACGGTGAATGTGTTGCGGTGAACCACTGTTCGAGCGCGGCCATCGGTTCGACCGCGCGTTCCGGACTGCGCAGTCGAACCGCCGCCTCCACGCGATCGCTCATGAGATGAATCCATTGACCGAGGGCGCGGTCCGGCCGCTCCCACAGCGCCTCGAACCGATCGATCGACGCCTCGTAGCGACCGTAGGCGAGGTCGAGCAGTCCGAGCGCCCACTCGATGTGTGCGATATCGATGGCGTTGAAATCGGTACTGGCTTGGCGCAAGGCCTGTTTGGTGAGCATGCGGCAGCGTTCTTCCTCGCCGCTGATAGCGGCGATGACAGCCAGAATCGACTCCGCCTGGCCGATCCGGTTCGGTTGGTTCCCCTCCTGCGCGATGCGCACACCCTCGCTCAGCGCCACCTCCGCTTCCCGGAAGTGGCCGAGCAGCATCTCGACGGTCCCGAGTGCGCCGTTGACAGCGGGCAGCGAGCCGTCCATCGCGAGCTCCCTGCACGTCCGAGCCAGCTCGACCAAGATGTCGCGGGCGTCATCGAGGTCACCTGCGGCAGTGGCCTGGTTTGCCATCGCGACCAGTGTCGTCGGCGCGCTGGGGCGCATGGACCTGATGCGTCGCACGCTCGTCCGAATGAGCCGCACCCCAGCGGCGTGATCACTGGATTGCAGCGCGAGCAAGCCGTCCACCGTGGCGAGGCAAGGCGCCTGCTGCTCTTCGAGATCGAGCTCGGCCATTGTTATCCGGGCGGCGGCCACCGCCGACAGATCTCCCGTGGTCCATGCCGCGGTGGCGGCGCCGATCAGCAGCCGTGCCGCATGATGCGGTTTCACGGACGCGAGGTCCGCGGCGCCATCGACAAGCAGCCGGTGTGCGGCGCGCAGCGAGCCGCGGTCGAATTCGTTACGGGCTCGGACGATGGCCAACCGAGCCCGATCTTCCGGCCCCGCGTCCATCGAATGGACCGTCTCATCCGCCAGTTCGAGGGCTCGCTGGTGTTGGCCGGCGTCCAGGGCCGCTTCGGCTGCGGCGACCAGGCGGCAGGCCCGGTCGGCCGGGTCGGGGCTGAGCCGGGCTGCTCGCTCCCATGCTGTCGCCGCGCGGGCGTATCCGGTGCTGGTGCGCGCGCGCCGTGCGACCGCCTCCAACGCGGCGGCCGCTGTTTCGTCGGGCCCAGTGGCGGCCGCGGCGAGATGCCAGGCTCGACGGTCGGGTTGGTCGGTGAGCGCCGCGGCCAATGCCGCATGCACCGCGAGTCGCTGCGTGAACGGTGCGTTGCGGTAAGCGGCCGCGCGCTCGATCGGATTCGGAAAACTGACCGATTGGTTCATCACGATCACCACGCCGGACCGTTCGGCAGCCTCCAACGCGTCGACCGTCAAACCGAGATCGGCGAGGACCCGCAACACCAAATCCAGATCACCGGTTTCCTCGGTGGCCGCAACCAGCACCGCCATTCGGGCGCAATCGGGCCTGTCGACTACGTGGTTGCGACCACCGATCCGCGGCGTGGTCGCGCGGTCGCGTGGCTTTGTCGTTCGTGCTGCCGCCAGCGTGCGCTGGGCCGCGTCACCCAGCGGCTGCAATCGCATCTCGGGCAGGCAGTGCCCGGAGAACTCCGGTCGTCCCGCGAACAGGACCGCGATCCGCTCGGGCCCGAGGCGCTCCGCGGCGAACAGCAGCACCTCGGTGGATGGCTGATCGAGCCAGTGCACATCGTCGATCAGGCACAGCACCGGTTGGATGCTGGAGAGCTCCGCAAGCAGCGACATCGCGGCGATAGCGACCTGCGTGCGATCGGCCGCGTGTGGCATGTCGAGCACCTCGAGTGCCGCACGTTGTTGCCCCGGCAGTCTGTCGATGTGGCCGAGCGCGGGCGCGAGCAGCAGCCGCAGCCCGCCGAACGGCGATTCCGGTGCGTTCTCGATGCCCGCGCAGCGCAACACCAGCCAGGAATTGCCTGCCATTCTAGCCGCGAGATCCAGCAACACGGACTTTCCGGCGCCCGAGTCGGCGACAATCAGCAGTGCGACACTTTGTCCCGCCGCAGCGCCGTTCAGCAGTGCCCGGATCCGTAACTGTTCTTCGACCCGGCCATATAACACGTTATCCAAAGTAGCTGGCCCGCAACATTTCCGAATCCCCAATTCTGGTGGCAAACCTAAGAATGAGTAAAGGTTTCCGAACACCGTCGCGGGCGCGACCCGCGCGCCGGATGGCCAGGTCTGACTGCCTGCCGGCCCGACCCGGCCTACCCTGGACGCCATGACGAACCGGGACGATCCGTGGGCGCAGCGGCCGGAGGATGCTCCGACCGAGCATCTCGGTAATCCGGACAAGTCCGGATTCGAGCCGCCTGCGCACACGACGGAGTACACCGAGGCATACGGTCATGGCGCGGGCCCGGCGTATCCGGCCACCGAGCAGTTCGAGGCGTGGACGCCGCCGCCGCTGAACGCCACTCGCGAGTTTCCGCCCCACGACAACCAGTGGGGTGCTTACGAGAGCCCCCACGGCCAGCAGTGGGCCGATCCGACACTGCAGGACACAGGCGCGATGCCGGGCCGAGGTGGCATGGTCGCGCCCGGCCCACCGCAGCCACCCAAACGGAACACGGGACTGTGGGTCGCGCTCACGCTCGGCGTCGTCGCGCTGGTCGCGGTGGTCGGTGTGGCCGCCGGGCTGATGCTCGGGGGTGACGACTCGGCGTCGAGCGCCGCGAGTACCTCGACGCTACCGGGCCCGGCCAGAGCGACGGGCACGCCGAGGTCGGGTCAGTCCACCGCGACGATCCCCAGCATCCCCGGGCTCGGCAATATCGACGAACTCGGCGCGACCATGGGCACTATCAGCGCCAACAACGGCGGCACCCTGACCCTGAATACGATGACGGGCGGCTCGGTCACCGTGCACACCGACACCAACACTCAGGTGATCTCGCTGTCCGCGATCAAGGCCGCCGATCTGCCCGTCGGCGACATGGTCGTCATCCAAGGCGACAAGACCGCGGACGGGTCGATCCAGGCCAGAGTCATCATCAGCACCTCGTTGCCGGGAGGACCGAGATGAGCGACCCGACATCCGGCGAGTTCCTCGCCTTCGCTCGGCCCGGCGCGGGCCCAATGTCGGACTCCGTCCGGCACGGACGATTAGGCTAGGCACCGATGACGGCATTGTGGTTCGGGTTGGCGGCGATCGCGCTGGTAGGTGCGATCGTGCTGCTGTATTTCGATCGGGTCCAACGACAGCGGACCGGTCATGCGCGCCAGGTCTGGGCGAAATCCCAGGGATACACGTACGTGTCGGTGGAACCGGCACTTGCGTCGACCTGGCGCCGCGGTGCGTTGGCCAAGCTCGGCTACCTCTCCGCGGTGGATGTGGTGTCCGGTATCCGCAAGGGCGAGAAGTTCGTGCTCTTCGATCTGGAAGACGCGGCGACGCTGGTCGCGGTGCGGCGGCAGATCGGCTCGGATATCGACGTCGACATGCGGCTCAAGACCGCGTCACCGCCCAAGGACGCCGACCTGGAACTACTCGGCGCCATCGGTGACCGGGTGGTTTTCGCGACCAATCCGGAAATCGCCAGGCACGCCGTCGACCAGCGGATGGTCGCCTTTATCGAGACGCTGCCCGACACGGTGCAGATGTTGTGGAGCGAGGGCAACTGGACACTCGGCATGCTGAATGTCGGCACCATCGCGCGGGATTGGGAAACCACCATCGACGCGGTGCTGCGGCTTTCCGGTCTGCTGCACGTGTTGCCGCCGGTCAGCGATGTGCTGGGAATGGACTCCGGTGACCACGACCCCGGCCGCCCGCATCCGCGCACCCGCACGCGTCATGACGAGCCCGACGAGCGCGGTGAGCAGGATGGTCCGATCGGGGCCGGCCGGGTGGCGTCGCCGGAAGATGATTCCGAGTACGACGATTCCGAGTACGAGCAAACAGGCTTCGACAAGTCCGGATACAAGAAGCCGAGTTATAACGCTGCCGCCTACGACGATCCGGACGAGGAGCCCGAGCAGCGCGCACCGTCGGCGGCGGCCGTCCAGGACCCGCCGCGCAGGCCGTCGCTCGCGGTGGTGCCCGACGCTCGTTCCCGTCCACGCGCGGACCGCTGGTCGGCCGACGACGAGTCGCCGCACGTCACCGCCGAGGCGGACGACGCATGGCCACCGATCGATGAAGCACCGGAGCAGCCCGGTGGCCCCTTCCATCCGGGATTCCGCCCATACCAGGGACCTGTACCGCAGTGAGCGGCTGTCACAGATTGCGCAGACATGACCGATAGTCCTGTTCCCGCGCGCCTGCCCGGCGCGACCCGTCCTGTCGCATTGATCACCGGACCGACCTCCGGTATCGGGCACGGGTACGCCGTGCGACTTGCCTCACTCGGCTACGACCTGGTGCTCGTCGCCCGCGACGAGCAGCGCCTTGCCGGGCTCGCGGCGGAACTGGATCGGAAGTTCGCTACCCGTTCGGAGGTGCTCGCCGCCGACCTGGCCGCTGCCGCGGATCGTGAGCGGGTCGCGGCGCGAGCGGCCGAGGGTGTCGAATTCCTGGTCAACAACGCCGGATTCGCGCATTCCGGGGAGTTCTGGACGTTGGCGCCGGAGCAGCTACAGGCACAGTTGGATGTCAATGTCACCGCAGTGCTGCAGCTCACCAGGGCCGCGCTGCCGCCGATGATCGCCGCGGCGAAGGGGTCGATCGTCAACGTGGCCAGTGTCGCCGGTCTGATCCCGGGACGCGGGTCGACGTATTCGGCGTCGAAGGCCTACGTCGTATCCTTCACCGAAGGGTTGGCGGGCGGACTGGCCGGAACCGGTGTTCGGATCCAGGCCTTGTGCCCGGGCTTCGTGCGCACCGAATTCCATGAGCGAGCCGGCATCGAGATGTCTTCGCTGCCGAAACCGTTGTGGCTGAGTGTCGATCAGGTTGTCGCCGGTTCGCTGCGTGACCTGGAGAAGGACCGGGTGCTCAGCGTGCCCGGCGTGCAGTACAAAGCACTCACCACCGTCGCCGGAATGATCCCGCGAACCCTGGCGGCCCGAATGAATCGCGGCCTGTTCAACGCACGCGGAAGAACTTAGGCATAGGCGGTCAGGCCCGGAGGCGGCAGCGCACGCGTAACCACGGAGGGCCCCGCCCATGCGAGAAAGGAACACAGACATGATCGACCAGGCAACAAGCAATGACGCGGTTACCAAGGACGCCGGGTCCGACCGCGACACGTTGGCCGCGCTGGTGCGCGAGCTGGCGGTCGTGCACGGCCGCGTGACCTTGTCTTCGGGCAAGGAGGCCGACTACTACGTCGACCTGCGCCGCGCCACCCTGCACCACAGCGCGGGACCGCTGATCGGCAAGCTGCTGCGCGAGCTGGTCGCCGACTGGGACTTCGAATCCGTCGGCGGACTGACCATGGGCGCCGACCCGGTCGCGCTGGCCGTGATGCATGCGCCGGGGCGTCCGATCGACGCCTTCGTCGTGCGCAAGGCCGCCAAGACGCACGGCATGCAGCGCCAGATCGAGGGCCCGGACATCGTCGGCAAGCGAGTACTGGTTGTCGAAGACACAACCACTACCGGAAACTCCCCGCTCACCGCCGTGCGTGCGCTGCGCGACGCCGGTGCCACGGTGGTCGGGGTCGCGACGGTCGTCGACCGCGAAACCGGGGCTGATCAGATCATCGCCGCCGAGGGGCTGGAGTACCGGTCTATCCTCGGATTGAAGGATCTTGCCCTCGGTTAAGCTGCGTTTGCGGGCCCGGGTCGGGTTCGGACCAGAGCTGGGAGCGACGAGCGACCGATAACGAGGCAACGCCGCGACCCGATATACGGAACGCATACGCCGAGCGCAGCGAGGCGGTCGGAGACAGTGAAGGGTCGTGTGGGTTACCTGTGGTGAGCCTTGCAGTCAACAACAGTCGTGAGAACGTCGCGATGCTCGGAATCGGTGCCTATCGCCCCCAACGCGTGGTCAGCAATGAAGAGGTGTGCGAGGTCCTCGACTCGACCCCCGAGTGGATCTATGAGCGCACCGGCGTCCGCAATCGCCGCTGGATCAGCGGTGACGAGACCCTGCAGTCGATCGCCGCAGCAGCGGGCGAGCGCGCGATCGTCAACAGCGGTATCGATCGTTCGAAGATCGGCGCCTTGATCTTTGCTACCTCCAGCTGGCTGACGCTGACCCCGCACGGCGCCCCGAAGGTCGCCAACGACCTGGGGATGAACGGGATCGCGGCCTTCGACCTGACCTCCGGATGCGGTGGTTTCGGCTACGGCCTCGGTGTCGCCGCCGACCTGATCCGCGCTGGTTCCGCCGACTACGTGCTACTGATCGGGGCCGAGACGATGACCGTCGGACTCGATCCGACCGACCGCGGCACCGCGATGATCTTCGGTGACGGCGCGGGCGCTGTGGTGGTCGGTCCGAGCGAGGAGAACGGCATCTCCCCGACGGTGTGGGGCAGCGACGGCGAGAACGCGGCCGCGATCGCGCAGGACGTCGATTTTCTCGAGTACATGCAGCGGGCGCAGGCCTTGCAGGGCACCGACCCGGCTGTCGAGCCGGTCGGCCGGATGTCGCTGCGGATGGAGGGCCCGCGGGTATTCCGTTGGGCGGCAGTCACTTTGCCGCGTGCGCTGTCCACCGCACTGGAGATGTCCGGTGTCGCCAAGGAAGACATCGAGGTGTTCATCCCGCACCAGGCCAACGCCCGCATCAATGAACTGATGAAGAAGAACCTCGGGCTCGCCGACGACATCCCGGTGGCCAACGACATCGAGAACACCGGGAACACCTCCGCCGCGTCGATCCCGCTCGCGATGGAAGAGATGTTGGTGACCGGTAAGGCCAAGGGCGGCCAGACGGCCCTGCTGCTCGGCTTCGGTGCCGGCCTGAGCTACGCGGGCCAGGTGGTCACGCTGCCGCCCGCTCCGACCGAGCCGAGCTTCAGTGTCTGATCGGCTACCGCCGCCGGGCCCGTCGTGGGGTGTGCGGCCGTTCCGGGCAGGCTTCCTCGTAGCGGCGGCGGTCACCGTTTTCGGGGCTGTCACCGGGCGCGAGAAGCTCCAATGGCTCGCCAAACCGTTGCTGATGCCGCTGCTCGCGGCGGACGTCGCGCTCGACGGTGCGGAGCTGGACCCCGCCGACCGGGCCCTGTTGCTCGGGTCGCTGGGGGCCGCGACGGTCGGGGACGTCCTGTTGATCGATCCGGACAACGATCGTCGGCTGATCGCGGGTGCTTCGTCGTTCGCGGTGATGCAGACCGGGTATTCGGCACTGTGGTGGCGGCGCGGTGGGCGACCGCACGCCGCGGTGGCCGTGCCGCGTCTTATTGCCTGGCTCGGTGCGGGCGCGCTGCTGCGGGCCAAAGCGCCCGGTGTCGCCGCGCCGCTGGCGGCCTATGGCGCGACCTTGGGGACCGCGGCCGTGCTCGCCTCCGATCCCGATGTGGCACCGCACGCAAAAACCGTTGCCGGAGTGAATGTCCCCGGTGCCGACCCGCGCAGCCGACTCGGTGTCGGTGCGCTGCTGTTCACCGTTTCCGACGGGTTGATCGTGCTGCGCCGTCTCTTCGCGCGCGGCGAGCGATCTCGTCGCGTCACCGAGGGCGTCATTCTGTCCACCTATGCCGCCGCGCAGTACCTGCTCGCCGACCCGAGAGCGCACGCGAAAGTGGCTGTCGCAGTATCGGAATGAGTCACAGGACCAGAATGATGCGGTCCCGGTTCTGTGGATCGACTCGGATCGAGATGGTCTCGCCGACCGCGAGCCGCGGCTTGTCGGCCGGTGTCACGTCGAAAACAATGGTCCCCCGGTAACTTTCGGAACCGGGCACGGTGAGTTCCAGGTCGAATTCGGTGAGCTCGGTGTGGTGATCGGTGGGGCGTAGCGCATGCGCTCCCTCGATCGTCGCCCAGCCCTCCAGGCCGTGCCGCCACAGCCGCCGATCCGCCCGCGACGGACGCACGGCCAGCATCATCCCGATGCCGACGCACGATCCGAACAGGCCGACGAGCGCGATGATCTGATAGGGCTCGGTTCCGGGCGGGGTGTGCGGCAATAGCCAGCCCAGCCACAGCCCGAGCAGAATCAGGTACCCGGCGGTTACCCCGAGCACCGTGCGGAAGATGCGCGCGTGGTCCATACCCAGCCTCCACCCGACTGTCCTGCCACCTCCAGGATAGGACGCCGCGCTCGGCTGTGAACGCACCTCGGCAAGACTCGGCGGATGGTCGGGCGAGGACGGCGGCGCCTCGATGGTGGTGCCCTTGTCGGTCCCTGATCTGCGGTCCGACCAGGTGCGGTGGGTCCGATCCGTTCGCGTTCGGCGGGTCCTGCCGAGTTTTCGGCCTCTCCCGGGCAATCAGCCTTTCAAGCGCAATACCGCGAGCACGCGGCGGTGATGAGTATCCGACGGCGGCAGATCGAGTTTGGTGAAGATATTGCCGATGTGCTTTTCCACGGCACGCTCGGTGACCGTCAGCGTCCCGGCGATCGCATTATTGGACAGGCCCTGCGCCATCAGTTCGAGGACCTCCCGTTCCCGTGGCGTGAGCCTGGCCAGCGAATCCTGCTGCCTGGATGCGCCCATCAACTGACTCACCACCTCGGGGTCGAGGGCGGTGCCACCGGTGGCCACCCGGTTCAATGCGTCGATGAAGTCGCGTACATCGGCGACCCGATCCTTGAGCAGATAGCCGACACCGTTGGCACCGCCCGCGAGAAGTTCGGTGGCGTAGCGGGTTTCGATCCACTGGGAGAAGACCAGCACCCCGGTCATCGGGTACTTCCTGCGCAGCTCGATCGCGGCCAGCAGGCCCTCGTCGGTGAAGGACGGTGGCATGCGCACGTCCACCACGGCGACATCGGGATTGTGGGTGCCGACCACGTCGCTCAGTGTGCTCGCGTCACCGACCATGGCGACCACTTCGTGGCCGCGCTCGGTGAGCAGGCTCGCGAGTCCGTCACGCAGGATCGCGCTGTCTTCGGCGATCACGATGCGCAATGGTGTGCTGGACGGTGGCATGGTCATTGCGGCCCGGCTTTCGGTAGCAGGATGGTCACCGCGGTGGGTCCGCCCGTCGGGCTCTGCACGGTGAGAGTGCCGTCGACGGCGCGCGCTCGCGCCGCCAGGCCCGTGAGTCCGCTGCCCGCGGTGTGTTCGCCCGCCATGGGTAGCAGTACACCGCCGATTCCGTTGTCGCGCACGGTGACCGCGATGGTTCGAATGTCGGTCGGCACCACCGACACCCAGACGCGGTCGGCATGGGCATGTTTGACCACATTGGTGAGCAGTTCGGCAACAGAGAAGTAGGCGATCGCCTCGATGGCGGGGTGCGGCCGTTGCGGCAGATGAACCCGCAGCTCCACCGGAACCGCGCAGCGCGCCGCCAGGGTTTCCAGGGCCGGCGCCAACCCGAGTTCCAGTGCGGGCGGATGGATTCCGCGTACAAGCTCGCGCAGTTCGGTCAACCCCTCTTTGGAACTGGCATGCGCGTCGGCGATCAGATCGGCGGGGTCGCCGCCCACGGCCAGCCGCTCCTCGGCCCGCCCGAGGGCCATAGCGATGGTGACCAAGCGCGCCTGGGTGCCGTCGTGTAGATCCCGCTCCACCCGGCGCAGCGTGTCCGCCGCATTCTCGACCGCGGCCCTCCGGCTCGCCTGTAGTTCGGCGACCTGGGTATCGCGCGCCGTCGCGGCGAGCAACGTGACCGTGAGCGCTCGGTGCAGCAGACAGGTGCCACGCAACAGCCACGGCAAAGCGAAGCAACCGAGGATGCCGATCGCCGAGAACAGCAGCACCTTGGGCCAGGTGTCGATATAGAAAGAACCGAACTGCGTGAGCGAATGATGCTCGACGCCGTTGTCGTCGACATTCGTCGGGTGGAACAGCACCCACGGAATCGGCGAGATCGCTGTGAACAGCACCGCGGCTATCACGATGAGCACGAAATAGCCGACGAAGACGCCGAGCACGGCTTGGGCGAAGAGGAAGAGGATGGCCCGCCAGCAGGCCCGATCGGTGAACGCGCTCTTCAAGAATCCGAACAGCCCCGGCTGCGGCGCGAAGCGTGGCGGTGCGACGACCGGTGTGCCGAGCAGGTCCTTGCATAGTGCGCGATAGACCCGGCCCCAGGTCCGCCCGCCCAGGAATACCAGTGCGAGCACCCATAACCCGATGATGAAGATCGAGGCGAACAGCCCGCCGAGGAAGCCGAAGATCACATAGGCGATGGCGACGCAGCCGAGCACGAAAACCGTGAAGACGTAGGCGAATTCCTTCCAGGTCCGCGCCTCGATCGGCGCCCGTAGCACCGCGCGAAGCACTTGCTGGGCGGCGGATCGGCCGGGGGGTCCGGTCGGCACGGCCAGCACGATGGTCGGATCGGTGTCTGTCTCGGTCATGGCTCCATGGTTGTCGTCGTGGCCGTGGGATTCGATGGAGCTGTCCGCCGAATGGATGGTGTAGCCAGCTACACCTAACTACCATCCACGCATGAGCTACCCGCCACCACCGCCGCAGTACGGCTATTCACCCTATGGCTATGGCCCGCCGCAGGAACATCCGCAGGCCACCCTGATCTTGATTCTCGGTGTCCTCGGTCTGGCGTTCTGCCAGGTGCTCGGACCGTTCGCGTGGGTGATGGGCAAGAGGGCGCTCAACGAGATCGACGCGTCGGGCGGCGCGATGGGCGGACGCAACAATGTCATGGTCGGCTACGTGTGCGGCATCATCGGTTCGGTGATGATCATCGTCGGCTTGCTGTTCGTGGTGTTCTTCGTGGTTCTCGGTATCGCCGGCGCGCTCACCAGCTCGAGCTATTGAGCCCGCGCGCATCCGCCTCGTGTGACGGCGGTGTCGCGACCGGAATTAGCATCATCCGAGTGAATGACCCAGTGTCGGGCACCTCGGAGCAGGAGCCGCCAGGACCCACCGAGTGGGGCGAGCATCCGCACGGTGTCGGCCCGTGGGCCGACGAGCACACCGAACCGCCGCCGGAGGATCCGCGCTTCGACAAGGAGCTGCTCGCGGGCGGCGACCGCCGCAATGTGGTCGACGCCTACCGCTATTGGACGCGCGAGGCCATCATCGCCGATATCGACCGGCGCAGGCACCCTTTCCATGTGGCCATCGAAAACTTCGGGCACGACGCGAATATCGGCACCGTGGTGCGCACCGCGAACGCCTTTGCCGCGGCCGCTGTGCACATCGTCGGCAGGCGGCGGTGGAATCGCCGCGGCGCCATGGTCACCGACCGTTACCAGCACATCGAGCATCACACCGATATGGCCGAGCTGCTCGCCTACGCCGCGCGCGCGGATCTCACGGTGGTCGCGGTGGACAACACGCCTGGCTCGGTGCCGCTGGAAACCGCGGTGCTGCCGCGCCGCTGCCTGCTGCTTTTCGGGCAGGAAGGCCCCGGCGTCACCCAGCATGCGAAGGACGCGGCGGTCATGACGGTCTCGATCGCCCAGTTCGGTTCGACCCGCAGTATCAATGCCGGCGTCGCGGCGGGAATCGCAATGCATGCGTGGATCTGTCAACATGCCGATTTGGCCTCAGCTTGGTAACGAAAACAGGCGTAAAAACCGGCGTCCAACTGGCACCATTGATCTATGACATCGCGGAGCCCGCATACCGGGCAGGGCACGGGTGGGGATAGAGCGGCGCCGACGCCCGCGGTGTGGTCGGAGCGCGCCGACATGGCGGAGTCCGCGATTGTCTCCCGGCACTTGCGCGCACTGTGGGCTTGTCCCGGAACGGAATTGGGCGTGGTCGGCTGGCCTGCGACCATGCGCGAGCGCACCTTCGCCTCCTGGCACTACTGGTGGCAGGCGCATCTGATCGACTGCGCGACGGACGCGGCCAACCGGGTGCCGACCCCGGCCCGCCGTCAACGTATCGGTGCGATCACGCGCTCCCACCGCATCCGTAACATCACCGGCTGGACCAATAGCTATTACGACGACATGGCCTGGCTCGCCATCGCGCTGGAACGCGCCGAGCGCACCCAGGGCATCACCGAGACGCGCCGCGCACTCGTGGCGCTGGAGAAGGAGCTGTACGGCGCGTGGGATCCGGCCCGCGGCGGCGGCATCCCGTGGCGCAAGCGATCGGACTACTTCAACGCACCGGCCAACGGCCCTGCGGGTATCGCGCTGCTGCGCCTGGGCAGGCACGCGCGGGCCCAGGAGATGGCCGACTGGCTCGACGAGATGCTGCGCGATCCGGAGACCGGCCTGATCCTCGACGGAATCCATTTGCCCTCCGGCGAAATCGAGCGCCCGGTGTTCAGCTATTGCCAGGGCGTGGTGCTCGGTTTGGAGACCGAGCTTGCGGTGCACACCGGCGAGCCGAGGCACGCCGAACGCGTGCACCGGCTGCTCACCGCGGTCGAGGAGCACCTGACCACCCGCGGTGTGATCAACGGTGGTGGTGGCGGTGACGGCGGGCTGTTCAACGGGATTCTGGCCCGCTACCTCGCGGTGGTCGCGCTGATGTTGCCCGGTGACGATCGCGAGCAGGTCGCCGCCCGGCGTGACGCGGCCGCGATCGTGCGGGCCTCGGCCGCCGCGGCCTGGGCGAACCGGCTCGATGTCGAGGGGGAGCCGCTGTTCGGTCACGACTGGAGCAAACCGGCCCAGTTGCCTGGTGGCAGCTCCGGTGCCGGGCATTTCACCGCGGGTGGTTCGGTGACCTCGTCGCGGGTCCCCGAGCGGGATTTGTCGGTGCAGCTATCGGGATGGTTGTTGATGGAGGCCGCCTACCAGGTCAGCGCTGCCGGGCTCTAGACGGCTGCCTTGTCTGCGGCTCGGCCGGCGCAGGACTGCTCGGATCGGGGCTCAGCCCTCGGACTCGAGCATGCCCGCGGGAGCGGATTCGAGATCGAAGTCCTCGGCGGGCTTGCGCATTTCCTGCCGGTAGTGCCGGATACCGAGCACCGTCCCGATGATCAATCCGACCACGAGCGTGCCGATGACGCCGGGCATCAACCACGGCACCCGCTCCAGGAAACTGCCCGCGTAATAGCCGATGAGCAGCAGTACCGGTGCCCAGATGATCGCGCCGACCGTGCTCGCCGCGGTGTATTTGCGGTGGTTCATCCCGGCCGCGCCCGCGACCATCGGGCACAGCGTGCGGACCCACGGAATCCAGCGGGCGATCAGCACCGCGAGGAACCCGTGCTTCTGCAACAACTCGGTGACCCGTTGCAGATTGCGGGTGTTGATGTACCTGCCGTTCTTCCGCGCGACCAAATGGTGGCCGGTGCGGTGCCCGATGACATAACCCACCTGGTTGCCCGCGATGGCGGCGAGCATGGTGCCCACCGAGAGCGCCCACACCTGGGTCTCGCCGGTGGCGTGCCCCGCCATCACGATGCCCGCGGTGATCAGCATCGAGTCGCCGGGCAGGAACAGCCCGATGATCACCGCGCACTCGATGAAAACGAAGGTCAGCACCACCGTCCAGACGAGCGCGGGGCCCGCCGAGGTCAGCGGATCGAAATTGCCCACTGCTAGGGGCAACGGTGCAATGGACACCGGCTCAGTGGGTTGGCTCGTTCGCCGAGGCAGCCAACTCGGTGTCGGGCCGGGGCGCCTCGTCCTTGTTCAGCAGTCGCTTCGCCACCGCGAAGATGCCGGGCAGCACCGAGATCAGCACGATGAGCAGGAAGATCGCCTCGACGTGGTCCTTGATGACGCCGACATTGCCCAGGAAGTAGCCGAGCACCGTTACGCCGCCGCCCCACAGGATGGCGCCGACGATGTCGAAGGCGACGTACTTGCGGTAGTCCATCTTGGAAACGCCCGCCAGCACCGGCATGAAAGTACGAACGATCGGCACGAACCGCGCCAGGATGATCGTCTTGGGCCCGTGCTTCTCGAAGAATTCATGCGTCTGCGTGACGTAATGCTTCTTGAAGAACCGGCTGTCTTCCTTCTGGAACAGCGCGGGACCGATGGCCCGGCCTATCCAGTACGCGCACTGATCACCCGCAAACGCGGTGATCGCAACGGCGGGCACCAGGACCCAGATCGATACCGGATTCGGTGTCTGCGCGGCGAGCAGACCGCCGGTGAACAGCAGCGAATCGCCGGGCAGGATCGGGAACAGCAGCCCGGTCTCGATGAAGACGATGACCAGAATTGCTGGAAGAACCGCGTTCTTCAGCCACGTATCGGTGAGCAAATGCATCGGATCCAACAGCTGGGTCAGCGCAACATTGCTTACCGATTCTGTCGCTGCGAGCAGAATCACGCGGCCTCCTGTCCGGGTACGGCTGGCCAACTTGCTAATCGTCACGCGGGTTGTGTCACCGCGTCGGTAGCTGCCAGCGCAATTACGCGGCCCACAGTACCGGGTTCAACTGAGAATGCTGTATCGAATCTGCAGCACCTGCGGCGCTGCGTGTTCGCGGCCCCCTTGGTCTCGCGGCCGAGCGGCCGAGACTCGCGCCTGCGGCGCATGCACTTCGGCCACTCGGCCGCGAGACGGGCCGCGAACGGTCGCTCGTAAGACTCGCTCCGTGGTGGTGGGGATCGAATCTGCAGCACCTGCGGCGCTGCGTGTTCGCGGCCCCCTTGGTCTCGCGGCCGAGCGGCCGAGACTCGCGCCTGCGGCGCATGCACTTCGGCCACTCGGCCGCGAGACGGGCCGCGAACGGTCGCTCGTAAGACTCGCTCCGTGGTTGTGGGCCGGGAATGGGCCCTCGGGACGCATTGTCTTGCCCGTGAAACAGCGCGAAACGTCGCTGGCCTACGCTGTGGCCTGACAGAATTGTCTATTGCCGCACAACACGGAGGTCTTCACAGTGCCCATCGCGACTCCGGAGGTCTACGCCGAGATGCTCGGTAGGGCCAAAGCGAACTCCTTTGCCTTCCCTGCCATCAACTGCACCTCCTCCGAGACCGTCAACGCGGCCATCAAGGGCTTCGCCGACGCGGGTAGTGACGGCATCATCCAGTTCTCCACCGGTGGTGCGGAATTCGCCTCCGGCCAGGGTGTCAAGGACATGGTCGTCGGCGCGGTCGCGCTGGCCGAGTTCGCGCACGTGATCGCTGCGCGCTACGACGTGACCATCGCGCTGCACACCGACCACTGCCCCAAGGACAAGCTGGACACCTTCGTGCGCCCGCTGATCGCCATCTCCCAGGAGCGGGTGAACGCGGGGCAGAACCCGCTGTTCCAGTCGCACATGTGGGACGGCTCCGCGATCCCGATCGACGAGAACCTGGAGATCGCCAAGGAGCTGCTCAAGGCGTGCGCCCAGGCGAACATCATCCTCGAGGCGGAGATCGGCGTCGTCGGCGGCGAAGAAGACGGTGTCGAGGCCGAGATCAACGACAAGCTCTACACCTCGCCCGAGGACTTCCAGAAGACCATCGACGCGCTCGGCGCAGGCGAGAACGGCAAGTACCTGCTCGCCGCGACCTTCGGCAATGTGCACGGTGTCTACAAGCCGGGCAACGTGGTGCTCAAGCCCGAGGTGCTGGCCGAGGGCCAGCGGGTGGCCGCCGCCAAGCTCGGTCTCGCCGCCGACGCGCAGCCCTTCGACTTCGTCTTCCACGGCGGATCGGGCTCGCTGAAGTCGGAGATCGACGACTCGCTGCGGTACGGCGTCGTCAAGATGAACGTCGACACCGACACCCAGTACGCCTTCACCCGTCCGGTCGCCGGTCACATGTTCGCCAACTACGACGGTGTGCTCAAGATCGACGGCGAGGTCGGCAACAAAAAGGTCTACGACCCGCGCAGCTACCTGAAGAAGGCCGAGTCCGCCATGGCGGCGCGCGTTCTCGAGGCGTGCAATGATCTGAAGTCCGCGGGACGGTCGATCAGCGCCTGACCCGCTCGACCCCCCGGGGGCTCCCAGCTCATGAGTCTTGATGTGCGTGTGCTCGGGCCCGTTCGGCTGCTCGTCGGTGGTGAGCCGGTGGCAGTCGGCGGGCCCAAGCCGCGGGCGCTGCTTGCCGCGCTCACTGTGAATCGGCGGCGCGCGGTGGCCTCTGCCGCGTTGGCCGACATGGTGTGGAACGAGGATCCGCCCGATTCCTACGCCGCGAGCCTGCAGGTGTTCGTCTCGAATATCCGTAAGGCACTGCGTAATTCGGGTGTGGATCCGGCCACGGTGTTACGCACCGAATCATCGGGCTATCGCCTCGAAATCGCCGAGGAGGCTTGCGATCTCGGCCGTTTCGAGGCGGCACGGGATGCGGGTGCACGCTGTGCGGAGGTCGGCGATCACACCGGCGCCGCGCAGTTGTTCGGCACCGCGCTGCGTGAGTGGAGTGGTCGCGCGCTGGCCGATCTGGCCGGGCTGCAGTTCGCCGACGGTTTCGCCACCGCGATGGACGAGGAGCGGCTGCAGGCCGCCGCGGCACGCATCGATGCCGAAATCGCCTGTGGACGTGCTTCTTCGGTGATCGGTGAGCTGGTTGCCATGACGACGGAGCATCCGTTGCGGGAGCCGCTGTGGGGGCAGTTGATCACCGCGCTATACCTGTCCGGTCGGCAGGCCGACGCGCTCGACGCCTGCCGCCG
Organism: Nocardia sp. NBC_00403; assembly: GCF_036046055.1. Lineage (NCBI taxonomy): Bacteria > Bacillati > Actinomycetota > Actinomycetes > Mycobacteriales > Nocardiaceae > Nocardia > Nocardia sp. NBC_00403. The sequence continues at coordinate 614,096 of NZ_CP107939.1, read as the reverse complement.
GGTGCGCGCGGTGCTGGCCGAGGAGCTCGGTATCGATCCCGGCCCGATGGTGGTCGATCTCGAGCAGCGGGTGTTGCGTCAGGAACCGCTCAGCACGGCCGAACTCAAGCGCACGGAGCGAATGGCCGCGGCGATGACCGAGACGGTCACCGAGATGCCGCGTGCGGTGCGCAGCGGCCAGCTGCGGATGGCCGACGGCCGGGCGCTCGTGATCGGCCACGGCGGTTTGCGGATCGGCCGGATGACCGACAACGACCTGGTGCTCGAGGACCCCAAGGCCAGCCGCTACCACGCGCACATCATGCCGAGCCGGGCCGGCCTGCTGATCAAGGACCTGCATTCGGCCAACGGCGTCTTCGTCAACGACGAGCCGATCGAGACCGGCGCCCTGCTGGCCGATGCCGACATCATCCGAATCGGCACCACCCTCCTGGTCTTCCAGGCCGTTCAGTAGTCGCAGGCGACCCCGTCGCCATCCGGGTCGAGATACGGCGCATACCCCGGCATCCCCCGATACAACGGCAGCCTGCCCTCGGCCCGTGCCTGATCGCAGTTCGCGTAGTACCAGGGGTGCTCCGGCGCCGGCTCCTTCGGCGGCGGCACATTGTTCCCTTTCGGCCCCGGCCGATAGCTCGGTATCGGATGCGAATCTTGCGGCCCGGATATGGCGGCGGCCTGCGGTGGATCGGCAGCGGCGGTCGGCATGAGCGCCGACCCGGCCGCCAGCAGACAGGCAACGCCGAATGTGGCGAGCCCGTGGCGGTGGTTCAGTGAGATGTTCACGCCTTCCATCCTGCGCCGAACCCGGTGTCTGCGCCTGATTATTCGGTCGGGGCGTCAGTGGCCGGGTAGGTCTGCGGGGCCAGGAGTTCTCACACGCTGGCGGACAGCGGATTTCCCCACCGGTCCGTGGCGGGTGGGATTGTCAGTTGGTGTGGGCGGTGGGTGTCTGCTCGATGAGGGCGGCGGTGGCGCGGTCGAGGAATTCGCACAACAGCTTGTGCTCGTCGGAGGTGAATCGGTCGGTCAGAGCGCGTTCGAGCACGATGACTTCCTGATAGGCGTGATCGAGCAGGTCGAGGCCGGCCGGGGTGAGACTGGCGATCATGACTTTCGCATGCAGGGGAGACGGTTTGCGATCGATGACCCCCTTGTTCTGCATCCCGGTCAACACGGTGGCCATGCTCTGCTGGGTGACTCCGCACGCGCGGGCCAGCTGGGCGCCGGACATGCTGTCCTCCCGGGACAGGGTCAGTAGCACCGTGTACTGGGTCATGGTCAGCCCGTAGCCGCGCAGCACCGCTTCGTGGTGCGCCATCAGCGCCTGCTCGGCGCGACGGATCCGGGTGCACACGTATTCCCCGACGGGCACGTCCACCATGTCACAACTCCCTAAGTTGACTCAGTTACCTGATAATGCTTTAGTTCTGAGTATCAGGATACTGAGTTGACACAGAAGGTTGAATGTGATGAAGGCTGTTGTTCTGGGCACCGATGACCAATTCCGCATAACCGAGGTGGCTGAGCCGGTGCCCGGGCCGGGCGAGGTCGCGATCCAGGTCGCCTACGCGGGGGTGCAGTACGGTGACGTGCTGGTACGTGCGGGGCATTTCCCGATCCCGCGCCCGTTCGTGCCGGGCTTCGAAGCGGCTGGTTTGATCGTCGCGGTCGGCGACGGCGTGGACGAGACGCGGATCGGCGAGCAGGTGATCGCGCTGATCGGCGGGGGCGGTTACGCCGAGGTGGTGATCGCGCCGGCCGTGCTGGCGATCAACGCCGCCGGGGTCGGCCTGCGCGATGCCGCGGGGTTCGGGTGGGTCGTGCCGACCGCCTACGACCTGATCAACTCGGTTGCCGGGGTGCGGGCCGGGGACAGTGTCCTGATCCATGCCGCCGCCGGTGGTGTCGGCTCGCTGGCCGGGCAGTTCGCCGCGCTCGCGGGTGCGGAGCGGATCGTCGGGGTGGTCGGCAATGCGGGACAGGTCGATTACGCGCGCCAGCTCGGCTACCACGAGGTGTTCGTGCGGGAAGAGTTCCCCGATGCGCTGGGCGAGGAGAAGTTCGATGCGATCCTCGATCCGATCGGCGGCGCAACTCGCGTCGCGAATCTGGCGCGGTTGGCGCCGCACGGCCGGATCGTGGTTTACGGCAACATCGCCACCTTCGAACCGGTCACGGTGTCGGCCAATGATCTGCTGATGCAAGGCCAGTCGCTGCTGACCTATAACAGCAACCTGGCCGGCCAGATCAACCCGAAGCGGTTGGCCGACAGCGCCGCCCGCGCCATGACCCTGGTCGCCGACGGGTCGGTGCGCATCGACATCACCGCCGAATACGCCCTCGCCGACGTCGAGACCGCGATCGCCCACCTGGCAGGCGGAGCGACCCGAGGCAAGAGCATCGTCCACATCGGGTGAGTCCCGGTCGCCGATCCGGCCGGGACTCACCATCGCGTGTCCCGTGCTGGATCGGTAACTGCGCTGCCTGGCGCAAATACCTTCGGTGATCGGAAAGTCGCGCATGTCCGATCGGGTGTGCCGGGTATGGTCGTTCGCTGGTGGCGGGTACTCCGAGGGATGTCGAGGGGTGGCTATGGCTGGGCGACTGGTGGCTGTACTCGGTGCTGTCGTGGTGGCGGCGGGGGTGTTGGTGTGCGCTGAGCGGGCTGCTGTGGCGGTGCCCGAGGTGAATGCGGTGGGAGTCGGGCCGTGCGTGGGCGATCCGATGGCCACCCATGAGCCGCTGGTGCCGAAAACGATCGAGGTGCCGATTCCGTATCCGGTGGTCACTGTGCTTCCGCCGCAACTGCCGGAGCCTGCGCCCAAGCGGGTCGTGATGGAACTGCCCGCCGATCCGTGCACCAACCCGTGTCCGGATCTCACCGACGGGCCGGTGCCGCCACCCGGTCTGGCCAGTCGGCTCGGGATTCCGGAAATTCTGTTGAGCCTCAAGCCTTTCCACTTCGCGGTTCCCGGACCAGGACCGCAACCGGGGTCCGTGCAGCCGCGGCCCGCTCGGGTCGATCCGCCGACCGAACCCGCCGCGCAAACACCGCAGCTGCGGGCGCCGCGAGTCGGTGCGGTGCGCGAGGTGGCCAAGCAGACCGGTGCGAACTCGGTCAACCGCACCGACAAGCGGTGGCAGGTGGACGGGACCGACCTCGGCATCATGTGGGAGAGCGCACCGGGGGAGATCGCGACCGCCTTCGGTGACACGGTCGGGCGCGGGTTCCACCCGCCCGGCGGGATGGGCACGGACTGGCGCAGCAATGTGCTGGCCTTCAGCACCGATCGGGATCTCTCCGACGGCATGACCTACGACCGGATGGTGACCGACGATCGTTGCCACGCAGCCGAAGTACTGTCCAGTCGCAAGCTCGACAATGTCGAGGTGACCACGATTCCGACCTCCGGGTTCGCCATCGGTGACCGGCAGTACCTGAGCTACATGGCAATTCGCACCTGGAACAGCATCCCGGGCACCTTCTTCACCAACTACGGCGGCATCGCCTACTCCGACGATCACGGCCAAACCTGGACCAAGGACCCGTACGCGCGCTGGGACAACATCTTCGGCCTCGCGAACTTCCAGGTCAGTGCGATGGTGCCGCACGGCGACCACGTCTACGTGTTCGGCACGCCCAACACCCGCCTCGGCGCGGTCGGCCTGGCCAGGGTGCCGAAGGACCAGATCCTCAACACCACCGCGTATCAGTATTGGCGTGACGGACAGTGGACACCGGTCGGTGGATTCGCCGCCGCCACTCCGATTGTCGATGCGCCGGCCGGTGAGTTGTCGGTCCGCTTCGACGCCGCACGAAATATCTGGCAGATGAGCTATCTCGAGACGGCGAAGGCGGCCGTTGTTATCCGCGAATCGGATTCACCGCAGGGGGAGTGGTCCGAGAGCACGCCGACGGTGACGGCGCGGGCCTACCCGGAGCTCTACGGCGGCTTCATCCACCCGTGGTCCTCGGGTTCGGACCTGTACCTCAATGTTTCGACCTGGAGTGACTACAACGTCTATCTGATGCACGCCACGGTGGAGTGATTCGCGCGAACAGTCCTGCTTCTCAGGCGAATCGGATCTCGGCAATGGCGCGCCCGAAGAGCTTGCGCCCCTCCGAAGTGCCCGCCATCACGACCGTCGCGGTCCGCCGCGCCGGATTCAAGGACTTGATCTTGCCGGTGAATTCGATCGTGCTCGGCGCATCGCTCGTCACCGGAACGAACCCGGAGAACCGCACGCTGAACTTCTCGATCGCGGTCGGATCACCGACCCACGAGGTCAGGTAGCCGGAGGCAAGACCCATGGTGAGCATCCCGTGCGCCACCACAGTGGGCAGCCCGGCCAGCGTTGCGGCCTGCTCGCTGAAGTGGATCGGGTTGGGATCACCCGAGACGCCCGCATAGTTGGCCAGGTCGCCACGAGTCACCTCGGCGCTACCGGCCGGGAGCTGATCGCCGACCGACAGCTGGTCGAAGTCGGGCAGGCTGAGCACGAGCGCGCTCGGCGACGAGAGGCGGGCAGGCTCGTCGTCGTCGTCGGTGTCGAGGGAGATGAGTGAGCTCTTGGCCGCCGCGGGGGTGGTCAGCGGGACGGCGTGCATCACGATGCTCTCCACCGTCTCGGCGATATTCGCGTCGACCTCGACGCCGCGGCGCGCGACGATCGTGGTCGATCCGGTCTGCACGACCGCGCCGTGCTGGTCGGTCAGCGCGAAGCCGACCAGGATGAAATCGTTGTCACCGAACTGCCGGATCGATTCGATCACGATCTCGGTGGTGAGCCGGTCGCCCGCGAGGATCGGCCGCACGATCTCGAAGACCTGGTCGGTCTGCAGGATCTGGGAGAGGTCGTACTCGGTGAGTACCGAATCGAGCAGCGCCCTTGTCGCGGTGATGCCGATGACCGAGGAAAAGGTCGGCGGCGCGATGATGCCGTCATAGCCCAGCTTGCGCGCATCGGGCTCCCGCAGGTGCGCGCCGTGCTGGGCCTGGACGGCGCGCGCGAACTCGCGGACCTTCTCTCGGCCTACTACGTAATGGTCGCGGCTGCGGAATCGTCGTCCAGCCTGCGTCGGTGTCTGCGCCACAACATCCGATTCCGGGTGTGCGATTGTCTGTTCCGTGCCCATGATCCGGGCCATGCTACTTGTCAACCGGTCCCTTGACCAGGTCAATGTGACGTCCGGCACCGCCTTGGCTCGGCCCTGCTATGGCGTCGCGGTCGGTGGATCGCAGACCTTCCAGCCATCGTCGGTGCGTTCCAGATCGAAGGTCCGCGCCGACCGCTTGGCGCGATCCGCCTCGGTATAGACGGTGGCCTGCGCGATCGCGGTGTTGTCGGTGATCCGGATCGCGTCGACGCTGTCCACCACCGGAATGTTCTTGCGCTCCACCGACAATTGGTGCACACCCTCGAATTGATCGGTCGGGATGTTCTTGTAGAAATCGTGCAGCGGACCGCATGTGGTGTCCTGCAGCGTTGTCAGGTCGCCGGTCTTCAAGGCCTGGGTGTAATCAGAGATGGCGCTACGGACCTTGGCCTCTGGAGTGTTGTTGCGGGAATTGCTGATGAGCACCACCGCCAACGTGATGAGCGCCACAACGACGAGCGCCGCCGCGGCAAGCATCGAGGTGGGCCAACGCTTCGAGCGTCCGGCCGGCGCTACTGGCTCGGCGGCAGCCGGGGCCGGCTGCGGCTGAGCGGGTGGCGTGATGCGCTGCGGCGAGGCGATCTGGCGCGGTTGCGGCGGGCGCGGGGCCGCGGGCGGGCCGGACAGCGACTGCCCCGGGCGGGTCACCTGCATATCCGCCGGTGACGGCGCCGAGTTGACCTGTCGAGGGGTGGCGATCGGACGCGGTGGCGACGGTTGGGTCTGCTCGGTCGGCGGCGTGCCGGGTGCGTTCTGCGGTGGTGCCGAAGAACCTTGCGCTGCAGGTTGTTTCGGGCCGGACGCGGGCCGAGGCGTGCTCGGCGGCCGGGTGATCGGGGCCGGACGACCGGATGGCGACGTGACGCGGTCGGTGCCGGGTTTCCTACCGGCTCCTGGAGTCTGCATCCGCTGGGTCGCGTCGCTGTCGGCGCGCTTCTGGATCGGTATCGCCGTGGTCTTGGCATCGTCGGCCGGGTTGGGGACGACCCGCATCGCGACGGTCTGCGCGTCGGCGCCGGCGATATTCGGCTCGTCGGGACCGGCGTCCTGTGGTTTGTCGGTCGCCGATTTGTCGGCTGCCGGGGTTGCCGTCGGCAAGGAGACGGTCTTGGCATCGGCGGCCGCGATATCCGCGGGTGCGTCGGAGGACGCGTCGCCGTCAGCGGGCTTGTTCGCGGGGGTCGCCCTGCGCATCACAACGGTCGCCGCGCTGGAATCGGCCAGTTCCGCCGCAGCGGCCGCGCGTTGTGCCTCATCGGTTGTCGCGGCATCGGGCCCTGATCGACTCGCCGAGGTGTCACGCTTGATCACCGCGGTTTCCGCATCGGGGCCGGCGGCGGCGTCGGCCGACGTCCGGCTCGCCGAGCTGTTGCCTCGGATAACGGTGGTTCGGTCGTCAGCTCCGCCGCCGGCACTGCCACCGCCGGCGACCTCGGAGGTGGACTTCGCGGCGCCTGCTGTGACGGGGCCGTCGGCTTCGGCGGACTCTGCGGTGTTCGTGCCTGCGGTAGACACGGATTGGATCGGACGGCCGGGAACCGTCTCCGCGTCGGGTGCGCCCGACGCCGCTGTGCCCGACGCTGCACCGGAAGACGCAGTGCTGGAAGCGGGTTCGCTCGCGGCTTTGCCGGAAGTGGACTCGTCTGCGGTCTTCCCCGACGCGGATTCGCCCGCCGCCTGGCCCGACGCGGATTCGCCCGACTTGATCGGTGTCGTCTCCGGCTCGGATTTCGGGTTCGCGTCCGCAGACTTGCTGGAAGCAGACGGGATGGGTGTGGTTTCCGGAGTTGGGTCGGCAGGCTTGCCGGGCCCGCCCGGCGTCGGAGCGCCAGGTCGGTCGGACGTTGCAGCGGCCGGTGCGGGGTTTGGTGTGGCCGCTTTCGCAGCGGACGGCACGGACGGTGTCTCAACAGTTGGTGCGGATTGTGTTCCGGCGGACGGCACAGATGGTGTCGCGGTGGTTGGTGCGGATTGTGTTCCGGCGGACGGCACGGACGGTGTCGCGGGGGTTGCTGCGGCCGGTGTCCCGACGGGCGGCGCAGACGTTGCCGCGGCGGCCGATGTCGTGGCGGCGTCGGCGTCCTGCACGCCATCGGATCCTTCGGACGTGCCGGACTTGCCCGACGTACCGGAGGTATCCGTTCGAGCCGAGGTTCCCGACTGCTTCTCGGCAGCCTTGGTGGACAGGGGCTTGGTCGGTGCGGCGGTTGTGCCGCTCTGCGCGGTATCCGAGGCGGATGTCCGTTCCGCGGGCGCGTCCGGGCGCGCGGCGTCCGCGGCCTGGTCGGCGGCACCGGCGCTACCTTGCGCCGGGTTCTTCTTGTCGTTCGGGTCGGACAACTGATACCCCTCGCTCACGCGGAACTGTTGAACTCGACGGTCAGCCTAATGGGCGCACCCGGAGGTAGTCCGTCTTTACTGGTCCGTCGCGGCGTCTGCCCGTCGCTGGTGATTCCCCCGTCGCCGCACTTCGCCCCACCGGGTGCACAATGATCCACATGACCTCGTTCGGTGACCTGCTCGGACCGCAACCGGTACTCCTGCCCGAAAACTCCGAAGCGGAGGAGGCCTTGCTCGACAAGGTCGACCCCGTACAGGTCGCGGCCGCCCATCCCGCGGCCTCGATCGCGTGGGCCCACCTCGCGGAGGCCGCGCTGGCCCGGGGTGGCAGCGACGACGCCGCGGCGGTGGTCAATCACGACATCGTCGCCGCGTACGCCTTCGCCCGCACCGGCTACCACCGCGGCCTCGACCTGTTGCGCCGCAACGGGTGGAAGGGTTTCGGGCCGGTGCCGTGGAGCCACGAACCCAACCAGGGCTTCCTGCGGTGCGTCGGCGCGCTGGCCAAGGCGGCGCGTGCGATCGGCGAGACCGAGGAATACGCTCGCTGCCTGGATCTGCTGGAGGACTGTGACCCGCGTGCCGCGTCCGAGCTCGGCCTGGACTGAGTCGTAGTTGTTCGACCTGAACTCCCGCGTGGACGTTGCGCGGATGAGCAGTATGGACCGGCTGCACAGCTCCTGGCGGCGGCTGCGACTGTCCGCGCTGCCGATCGTCCAGTGTGCTGTCGGCGCCGCGCTTGCCTGGTTTATCGCGCACAACGTCATCGGCCATAAAATTCCGTTCTTCGCACCGACCGCGGCCGTGGTGTCGATCGGCATCTCCTTCGGCGCCCGGCTGCGCCGGTCGGTGGAGCTGGTGGTCGGCGTCGCGGTCGGCATCGGCATCGGCGATCTGTTCATCACCCGCGCGGGCACCGGGGTCTGGCAGATCGCTCTGGTGGTGGCCGTCGCGATGGCGGCGACGGTGTTCCTCGACGGTGGCTCGATCATCTCCATGCAGGCCGCCAGCTCCGCTGTGCTGGTCGCGACGTTGTTGCCGCCTTCGGCGGGCGGTGGTTTCTCGCGCATGATCGACGCGTTGGTCGGCGGGCTGGTGGGCGTGGTCGTCGTCGCGTCGATTCCTTTGCATCCGGTGCGCAGGGCCCGCGAGCAGGCCGCGGAAGTTCTTGCGGTGATGGGCAAATCGCTCACCGAATGCGCGGACGGTCTGCTCGAGCAAGACCCGGACAAGATCCGCGCGGTACTGGACTCGGCCCGCGCGACGCAGCCGCAGATCGATGGTTTGCGCTCAACCCTGGAGGGCGGCAGGGAGATCAGCAGGATCTCGCCGCTGTACTGGAATTCGCGCACGCGCCTGGAACGCATCCGGGCCACCGCCGACCCGCTGGACAACGCGATCCGCAACACCAGGGTGCTGCTGCGCCGTTCGCTCACGCTGGTGCAGGACGACGAAATCCTCGACCCGCGGCTGATCGACCTGGTCGAGCGACTCGCGCAGGCCGTCGATGTGGTGCGTCGGATGATGCTCGCCGACCCGGGCGATCAGCCCGACCAGGCCGAGGCGGCGCGGGTGCTGCGCTCGGTCGCCAAGAGTGCGCGGCCGGAACTCGTCGCGGGTGCTGGGCTTTCGGCACACGTGGTGTTCGCGCAGGTGCGTTCGATGGTGGTCGACCTCATGCAGGTGTGCGGCATGCAGCGTATTTCCGCCATGGCACTGTTGCCGCCGACGGTGCCGCACCCCCACGTGCCGCCGGCGGAATGACCGGACTACTCAGCGGATTTCGGACATTCGATCGATCTGCGAGCGTGCCGCACCATCCGCCTGGTGTCCGAATGCTGATCTTGGAGTAGTCCGCTACTCGCGTTCGGCGCGCACTGCCGGTCATAGCGTGTAGTGGTAACCGCAGTACGAGGGGTGTTGCGGTGCACCACTTCGCACGACTGTGCACGCTCAACAGGCCATTCGGTGTGGTGGCCGGGCGCGCCGCGGTCGGCGGAGATCGGTCGCCCGGTCCTGGCATTCGGACCGGGCGATCTGCGCGGTCGATCGCGGGGCGCATGCTCGGCCCCGAGCGTCAGGTCCAGAAGCGAGTCAGGAAACTGCCGAAACGCGACCAGTCGGATGGGACGCCGGACAATTCGTACAAGGCATAGACCGAGTCGAAGAACACCCTGTTGATTTCAGGCGTGAAAAGCAGCGCGAACAGGATCAGCATGCCGAACGGCTTGAACTGGTCGAGCGAACGCCGGGTCTGATAGCTCAGCGACGGCTCGAGAATCCCGTAGCCGTCGGTTCCCGGGATCGGCAGGATGTTCAAAAGCGCTGCGGTGACTTGCAGGAACGCCAGGAAGCTGAGCCCGTACCAGAACGCGGGATGGGACTGCGCGCTGCCGAGCAGGCGCACGATCACCAGCAGCACGACCGCGCAGAACGCGTTCGTCGCAGGCCCTGCGCCGCTGATGAGTCGCTGGGTGCGCGGGCTGAAGTCGGCTGCTCGCACGTAGACCGCGCCACCGGGCAGGCCGATGCCGCCGAGTGCGATGAACACCATCGGCAGCACGATCGACAGCAGCGGGTGGCTGTATTTGAGTGGATTCAGCGTGAGGTAGCCGCGCAGCTCGACCTCGTTGTCGCCCGCCCGCCATGCCGTGAAGGCGTGTGCGAACTCGTGCAGGCAGACGGTGATGATCCAGCCGAACAGCACCAACACGAACACGCCGAACTTCGCCCGCGTCGAATCGAGTTCGGCGCCCCAGGCCAAGACGCCGCCTGCCACGGTGATCGCGACGACGAGCAGGAAGATAGGGCTCGGCCGGACTGCGCCGAGACCGGAGCGCCGACCCTTGGGGAACGAACGGTTCATCGGACCAATAGCCAGGGTTCGTGATGTCGATAGAACGTCGAGCGCGGTACGACGCGGTCGTTGGCGATGCCGTCACGGGTCACCACCGCACCGGGGGTGCCGAGCTGGGCGGCACGGCCCGTCACCCAGCGGCGCTTGCGTATGCCCCTGCGGACGGCAGCGCGAACGCCGGGCATCTCCAGCATCGGCGAAATGTGCATGGCCTTCACTGCGCCGGAGAACAGTAAGGTGTCGTCCACGTAGGCCTCGCCCTCCAGCTTGTCGCCGCCGGGGCCGGTGATCGTCGCGCGACCGACCAGCACGGTGCCGGTGTCGTCGCGGATCAGCGGCGTTTCCTTCGCTCTGCCCTTCAGTGCCTGCTTGGCCGCCGCATTGCCGGTGCCGGTCTGGTAGGCGCGGGAGCCGTAGGTCTTGTCGACCGGCACGTAACCGATCTCCACGTGCAACCGTTCGGTCCGCATCAAGTGGGTCAGTACTGCGGCGAGTGCGGCATCGGCGCCGAGCACGATCAGCCGGGGCAGGCTGTCGGCGGCGAGCACGGGCAGCAGCTCATCGATGTGGCCGGTATCCGGAATGGCAGAGGTCTGGGAGTTCGGTAACGACGCGAGAGCGATGGGTACCGGTGCGCCGTCGCAACGGAGAACGTGGGTACTCAAACTGCGGTACACCCTCCTGGTCCGGCCGACGACCGTCGGTTTCCGCGAACCCCCTGCTTTTGGTCCGCTTCGGGTGTCACCCTAGCCGCGTACGGCTTTGGAGACACGGTCGCCAAGCCTACGGGCTGAACCGGTTCGCCGCCGCCGTCGGTGCTTCGGCTAGACTGTGCTTCCGGCCACCGCCTCAATACGGCAGGTAGCTGCAACACTGGGCTTTTCCCGCCCCGCCGACTCCGTCGGCTGCCATCCCCCGGGGTGTTGCGCGTCGAACCGTAGGAGACGAGACAATGCCGGCAATCGTCCTGATCGGCGCCCAATGGGGCGACGAAGGTAAGGGCAAAGCGACCGATCTGCTCGGTGGCAGGTTGCAATGGGTCGTCCGGTACCAGGGCGGCAATAACGCCGGCCATACCGTGGTGTTGCCCAACGGCGATAAGTTCGCGCTGCACCTGATTCCCTCCGGCATCCTCACCCCCGGCGTGACCAATGTCATCGGCAACGGCGTCGTCGTCGATCCCGGCGTGCTGCTCGCGGAGCTGGCCGGACTGGAGGAGCGCGGCGTCGACACCTCGGGTCTGCTGCTCTCGGCCGACGCGCACCTGATCATGCCGTACCACGTGGCCATCGATAAGGTCACCGAGCGCTTCCTCGGCAACAAGAAGATCGGCACCACCGGTCGCGGCATCGGCCCGTGCTATCAGGACAAGGTTGCGAGGGTCGGCGTCCGGGTCGCCGACGTACTCGACGAGAAGATCCTCACCCAGAAGGTCGAAGCGGCCCTGGAGTTCAAGAACCAGGTTCTGGTGAAGATCTACAACCGTCGCGCGCTCGATCCGCAGCAGGTTGTCGACGAGGTGCTGGAGCAGGCGGAGAGTTTCTCCCACCGCATCGCCGACACCCGACTGCAGCTGAATCTAGCCCTGGAACGGGGTGAGACCGTGCTGCTCGAGGGTTCGCAAGGCACCTTGCTCGATGTCGACCACGGCACTTACCCGTACGTGACCTCGTCCAACCCGACCTCGGGCGGCGCTGCCGTCGGCGCGGGCGTCGGGCCCAACAAGATCAACACGGTGCTCGGCATCCTCAAGTGCTACACCACCCGCGTCGGCTCGGGCCCGTTCCCGACCGAGCTGTTCGACAACTACGGTGAGTTCCTGGCCAAGCAGGGCGGCGAGGTCGGCGTGACCACCGGCCGGGCCCGCCGTTGCGGCTGGTTCGATGCGGTCATCGCCCGCTACGCGACCCGGGTCAACGGCGTTACCGACTTCTTCCTCACCAAGCTCGATGTGCTCTCCAGCCTGGAGACCGTGCCGATCTGCGTCGCCTATGAGATCGACGGCGAGCGGGTCGAGCAGATGCCGACCACGCAGACCGAATTCCATCACGCCAAGCCGATTTACGAAGAAATGCCCGGCTGGTGGGAAGATATTTCGCAGGCCAAGACGTTCGAGGAGCTGCCCGCCAACGCGCAGGCATACGTGCTGCGGTTGGAGGAACTCTCCGGTGCACGTATTTCGTGCATCGGTGTCGGCCCGGGTCGTGATCAGACCATTGTCCGCCACGACGTGTTGGCCTGAGCGGCTGGCCGGTCTGTAATCGGTTCGGCGCGGTGTGGGCTGACTTTGTCCGCCCGCGCCGACTAGGGACAGAAACCGTCTGAATTGCTGTGGCAGTTCATCGTTCGTTGGCTTCGATCATGATCGGTGAAGAACTACAGTTAGGGCATGGCTCGGAATTGGCCGATGATCGAGCGCGAGACCGAGTTCGAGGCGATTCGCGCAGCGCTCAGTGGTACCGACTATGTCGGCACGGTGCTCACCGGCGACGCCGGGGTGGGCAAGACGACGCTGGCGAGACAGGCGACGGCCGCCATCGGGGGCAATATTCGATGGGTGGCGGGCACCGAATCGGCGCGGAGCATCCCGCTGGGCGTCTTCGCGCACATGGTCGGGGTCTATACAGCCCGTGATCCGGTGACGTTCATGTCCGCGGCGCGGGAAGCGCTGCTCGCGGACGGGCACACGATCATCGGCGTCGACGACGCACACCTGCTCGACCAACTGTCGGCCACGCTGCTGCTGCAGCTTGCCATCGATAAGGCCGCTTATATCGTGGCGACGGTCCGCAGCGGGGTGCCGGTTCCCGACGCGGTCACCTCGCTGTGGAAAGACGGCCATCTGCTGCGCATCGACCTGAGCCCGTTCACCCAGCGCCAGAGCGTCGACCTGGTCGAGTCCATGCTCGGTGGGCAGTTGGAGGGCTTCACCGCCAACCTCATGTGGGAGTCCTCCGGCGGAAATGCCCTGTTTCTCAGGCATTTGGTGGAGGGCGCGATCGAGGCGGGCACGCTGCGTCAGGTCAACGGCGTGTGGCAGCTGCGCGGCCGGGCCGCGGTCACCTCGGAATTGGCCGCGCTGCTGGAGGATCGGGTCGAGCAACTGCCGGAGCCGGTGCTGCGGGTGCTCGAGTTGCTCACCTTCTGTGAGCCGATCGACCTCGACGTGCTTGCCGAGCTGGCCGGTGAGGAAGCCGTCGAGGCTGCCGAAAACCGTGGTGTGATCAGGGTTGTCGCGAACTCGCACCAACTGATCGTGCGCTACAACCACCCGCTGTTCGGTGAGGTGATCCGGCGCAGGCTCGGCATCGCCTCGGCCCGCAGGCTGCGTGGACGGCTGTACTCCTCGCTCAAGGAGCGGCGCATCAATTCCGCCGCCGACCGCATCCGGCTGGCCGAATTGGCCTTGGACAGCGATAAATCCGCCGATCTCGAGCTGTTCGAGGCGGCGGCGGCGGATGCGATCGGGCTGGCGAACCTGCCGCTCGGTGAGCGTTTCGCCAGGGCGGCGGTGGAACGCCAGGGCGGTGTCGAGGCGGCGGATCTGCTCGCGCGGGCGCTGCTCTGGCAGGGTCACCGCATCGAGGCCGAACGTACCCTCGCCACGTTCGATCCCGATCAGCTGAACGAAGTGCAGCTGGCGCGTTGGGGCAGCACTCGGGTCTCGAATCTGCTGTGGGCCGTTGGTGATGCCGATCGCGCCGACGAGGTGCTCGCGTCGATCCGGGCCAGGGCGAAGCATCCGAAAATCGTGGCTACGCTCACCGGACTCGCCTCGGCGTGCGCGGTCAATGAGAACCGGCTCGACGATGCGTTCACCGATGCCGAATCCGTGATGTCGGCCGCAGGATCGCCGCCGTGGGCGGTGTGGTGGGCGTCGTTCGGCGGTGGACTTGCCCTGGCACTGATGGGCAAAGGTGAGGCCGCCCGGCAGTACGCGACACGCGGGCACCAGGTGGAATCCCACATCGATGGGCTCAACCGGTTCATTTCGACACACGCCGAGGTGCTCGCGCTGACCTTGACCGGCGACCTGGAAGCCGCGCGGCGTTGCGCCGCGGCATATTTCGGCTATTCCGCGCCGGGCCAGTATCTGGCGTGGGGCATGTCGAAGATTCTGCAGGGCACCGTCGACGTGGCCAAAGGTCAATTCCTCGACGGCATCGAGCATCTCGAACAAGCGGTGGCCGCCCTCTCGATGGAGGGCGCGGCGGCCTGGATGATCCCCGCGAGAATCCGCTTGGCGGAGGCATATTCGGCGCTCGGTCGCACCGCCGAGGCGGCCGAGACCATTGCCGAGGTCACCGCGCGCGGTGGCAGACACAGCGCGGTGTACGACCCGCAGCTGGAGATCGCCAAGGCCTGCATGGCCGCCGCCGAAGGCACTGTCACCCCGGCCATCCGATCGGCGATGGGCGCGGCCGACGCCGCCGCCCGGTCGCATCAGCACGCCATCGAGGCGATGGCGCTGCACGTGGCCGCCCGGTTCGGCGATCATTCGGTCGCGGGCAGACTCGCCGATCTGGCAGCCAAAATCGACGGCAGGCTGGTGCAGGCACAGGCCAAGCACGCGGTCGCGCTCGCCGCCCACGACGGGCCGGGGCTCGATGCGGCGTCGGCCGAATTCGAGCAGATCGGCGCGCTGCTCTCGGCCGCGGACGCTGCCGCCCAAGCCGCTTCCGCGCACGAACGTGGCGGCGATCGCCGCCGTCTGCTGGAGTCCGCCGCGGCGGCAAACCGACTGTCCGCCGCCTGCGGTGGGGCGAGCACCCCGGCGCTGCGTCAGGCTGCCCAGCCGCTGCCACTCACCTCTCGGGAACGCGAAATCGCGAATCTCGTTGCGGCGGGCCTGTCCAACCGGCAAATCGCCGACCGCCTCACCGTCTCGGTGCGCACCGTCGAAGGCCATCTCTATCGCGCCTGCATCAAAATGGACGTCACCGACCGGGAGTCGCTGGGCGCGCTGATGCGAGGCGACTCGGGCTCCGGCTGACGCGGCATACGCCACCGGCCGGCGATGGTCGCTTTCGCGGAACGGAGTAGGCGGTGACTTCATCAGCGTCGAGCCGGTTTCGTCCGGTCTGACGACATCCGGGCTACGGCTATGGTGCGTGCGCACGTGCAGAGGCCGCACTGCCTGACCCGAATCCTGGTCGGCGCCATCCTCGGTGGCACTGCGGGCGCCGGTTTCGGCGCGACCATCCACCCTCGCAATCACGCTGCTGCTATTGCGGCGCGACCAGCCGTTGTAGTAGATCGCGCAGGGTTTCCTGTTCGAGTGTCGTCAGCGGCGACAGCGGTGAGTCGGTGTGCAGGCCGACCAGTACCTCGGCGCGGCGGTCGTGACCGGTCTCGGTGAGCACAATCTGTTTCGCCCTGCGGTCGGTCGGGTGCGGGTGCCGTTCGATCAGGCCCTGCTGTTCGAGTCGATCGAGGACGAATGTCGCGTTGGACGGTTCGCAGAAGATGCGGGCCGCGAGTTCTCGTGCGGTGATCGGTTCGGAGAGCTCACGCAGCATGACGACCTGAGTCGGCGTCAGGCCGAGCTCGTCGGCGACGCGACGCGCGTTGGTGTCGAGCTGGTGCGCGAACTGGTGCACCAGCCTGCACATATCCCGGTCGATCTTGCTGTCCGCGGACGTGTCCGGCCGTCTTGCCATGGCTCGAGTCTAGCGCTGATGATTCGAACTGTGATAGTTCTAATTCAAATCATTACAGTTAGAACTATCTTGGAGGACGTGGATGCCACTTTCGCTGCTTTCGCTCATGCTCGTCGTCTTCAGTCTCACCACAGGCGAATTCGTGATCGCGGGCATTCTCCCGGACGTCGCCGCCGATCTGTCGGTGTCCGTATCCGCGGCCGGTCTGCTGGTCACCGCCTATGCCGTCGGCATGATCGTCGGCGGGCCGGTCATCACCATCGCGACCGCGCGGCTGGCTCGTAAACCGCTGATCATCGGTCTCGTCGCGGTGGCAGTACTGGCGAATCTCGGGTCGGCGGTCGCTCCGAACTACGCGGTGCTGCTGATCACGCGAGGCGCCGCGGGACTCGTCGTGGCCACATTTTTCGCCGTCGCGATCGCGACCGCCGTGTCGACCGCACCGCCGGATCGACAGTCCGCCGCGGTGGCGAAAGTGGCACTCGGCATGAATCTGGGCATTATTCTCGGCACCCCGATCGGCACACTCATCGGCCAAAGCTTCGGCTGGCGAGCAACATTCGCGACGGTGGGGGTCTTCGCGGCCGGCGCACTGCTGATGGTGCTGCGGTTCGTTCCGGTGCTGCCGGTGCACGCGACCGGGCCGGTGCTGCCGGAACTGCGGGTCTTCGCCAACCGTGATGTCCAGATGGCGATCGCGCTGACGGCCGTCGGCAATGTCGGGCTGGTCATGGTCTTCAGCTACATCGCGCCTTTGCTCACCGACGTCGCCGGATTCGCCGACGGCGCGGTGCCCATCCTGCTGCTGGTGTACGGCGTCGGCGCGGTCATCGGGAACTTTCTCGGTGGCTGGTTGGCGGACAAATCCCTGCTGCCCTCGGTGGCCGGGTTGCTCGGCTGCCTTGCCGCCGCGCTGACGGTGATGTGGGCGGTCGGCACGGATGCGACGTCGGTGGCCGCATCGACCTTCGTGATCGGCGTGTTCGGATTCGCGATCATTCCCGGGATGCAGACTCGAGTGATGGCAACCGCCAGTGCCGCACCGACATTGGCCATTGCGGTGAACGCCTCCGGATTTCAGCTGGCCGCCGCGTTCGCGGGGTGGCTCGGCGGGCAGGTCGGCGACAGTGCCTTGGGCCTGCGGTCGATCTATCTCGTCGGCGCGCTGCTGACCTTCGCGGGGTTGGTGATCGCGGTGTACATGGTGCACCGCGATCGCCGACCGGTGCCGGCCGTCTGATCGCAACAGGCCTGCGGCGGTTGGATCGCCGCCGCAGGCCGCGGCGATCAAGCGTCGGATCCGGCCCGGGTGAGGAATTCGGCGGCGGCGGGGGCCAGGATCTCGATGGACGGGTTATGGCTGAGTTTCGCGAGCTCCGTGTGCTCGGCATCGGGCAGCACGGCGGCAATGGCCTTGGCGCCCTTGCGGAGCAGCGGGATGCTCTTGGTACCGGAGATCACCTGCGTCGGCACGGTGACATGTGACCAGTCTTCGGTGCGCAGGGCCTCGCCGCGCATGAACGGTTCCACCACCGCCCAGTCGTGCGCAATCGAGTACGCGGTGGCGAGCAGGCCCTTCCAGTACGGGGTGAATCGCATGACCGCCACCATGGCGCGCGGCATACCCATGGCCTTGTTCATATAGAACCGCACAGTCTCCGCGCGGCGATCCGCGGCAATCAGCGCATGCAGTTCGGTGGTCAAATCCGCGGGCGGTACGTGGTTTTCACGATCGATGACGAACGGTGGCTCGAACGCGACGATGCGCGAGATGCCAGGCACCCGGCCGGATTCCGCGGCTCGCAGCGCGAGCATGGCACCCGATGACCAGCCGAACAGGGCGGCCGACCCGCCGACCGCCTCGATCAGCGCGGCAATATCGTCGATTTCGTTATCGACGTTGTACTCGCCCGGCGTATCGGTGCTGTCGCCACGGCCTCGGCGGTCGTAGTTGACGACCGTCAAGCCGTACTGCTTGGCGAGGGTCTCGGAAATCTCGACCATCTTGGGGAACTTGCGGAAGCTGAATGCGCCCCCGATCAGAATCACTGTTCCGGCGTCGCCTCCGACGTGCCGGTCGAATGCGATGACGGTGCCGTCGGCCGAGGTGACAGTCTCCATGGTCGTTCTTCTCCTGATAGCGCGTGCGTTGCTTCAAGAGATAAGACGGCGCGGGCCGGACGAACTAATCGGTGGGATTCAAAACAGTGTCGGCTCGCCGAAGCCGGGGGTGCGTTCGATCTCCAGGAGATGCTGTTTGGTGGTGATGCCGCCCGGGGCCGAGAAACCGGTCAGGGCGTTGTCGGCGGCCAGTACCCGGTGGCACGGGATAATGAGGGGAATCGGGTTGCGGCCCAACGCTTGTCCGACGGCCTGGGCCGCGCCGGGAGCATTGATGCGGTCGGCGACCTGCCCGTAGGTGAGCGTGTGGCCCGGGTCGATGGCTCGGGTCACCTCGTACACGGCGCGGTGGAAGCTGGGAATCGTGCTGGTGTCCAAGGGAATCCAGCGCAGGTCGTCGAGGCTGCCGTCGAGGTGGGCGCGGATGCCTGCGATCGCTTCGGCGATCGGACCGGTCGGCGTCTGCTCGGGAATTTCGGTGCTGTCGGCACTGCCGCTGCGGCGGCGGGTGATCCGTGCCCGGGTGGCCGCGGGGCTGGACTCGGGCAGCTGGAAGCGCATGACGGCGCCCTCGTTCCAGGCGATCGCGCAGATCCCGATCGCGGTGTCGAAGAGCGCCGCCCCGGTGGACGCGCGAGCGGATTCACTCATACCGCCAGTGTGCCTCCCGCAGCCGACAGATTTTTGCGGACAAGTCCAGTTTTGCACAACTGGACTGGTTTGCGTGTGGCGATCGGTACGGATTCCGCGCGCTGCGCGGCGACGGCCGGTCGCGCCGCGCTCCCCAGGTCGGGATCCGGCATGTCGCTGCGTCCGTAGATCGCGGCGAGATCCGAGTATCGGCGCTGGTCTTCGTAGTGCAACGGAGACCGGTCGGTCAGTGGGCCCGGTGCGCGGAACCGGTCGATCCGGAAGATCTCCTCCGACCGCTTCGGCGCGTAGTGGTAGATGAGGTAAGTGCAGAATCCGAGGACGAGCACCGTCACGATTGCGGTCATAACGGACAGCTTGCGCCGACTGGCCTTGCCAAGAAATATCCACTTGGTTGATACTGGACTTTATGTCGACAAGAGTGATCGGTGCCGCCAGCTTGGCTCGGGACCTGGGGCAGTGGCGCAGTGCGGACGAGGGCGGGGAATCCGGTGAGTCCCGCAGGTCCGCGCGCCCGGCCTACCTGGCCCTTGCCGAGGGCATCCGGCTGCTCATCCACGACGGCAGGGCCCCACTCGGCGTCGCCCTGCCCAGCGAACGCGACCTCGCCGCCACCATCGGCGTCAGCCGCACGACCATCACCTCCACCTACGCGTTGCTGCGCGAGCACGGTTACCTGATCAGTCGGCAGGGCTCCCGCAGCACCGTGGCCCTGCCGCCCGCCATCCAGCATGACGGCGCCAAGCCTGCGCGCAGCATTCTCGCGCTGATGGCACAGCCGGAATTGCCGACCATCGACATGACCTACGCCGCCATGGCCGCGCCGCTGGAAATGCAGGACGCGTATTCGACAGCGCTGCAGGGCCTTCCGCCCTACCTCATGACCCACGGCATGGACCCGGTCGGCGTGCTCGCGCTGCGCGAGGCGGTGGCACGTCGCTACACCGAGCGTGGCCTGCCCACCGGAGCAGACCAGATCCTGATCACCCTCGGCGCCCAGCACGGCTTGCGGCTGCTGCTCAATGTGCTCACCGCTCCGGCGGCGCGGGTGTTGATCGACCACCCCACCTATCCGAACGCCATCGAGGCGATCCGCGATGTCGGCGCCCGCCCGGTGCCGGTGCCGCTGCGTCCCGAGACCCCGGGTTCGGGCTGGGATCTCGATGGAATCCGCAGTGCCGCACGGCAAACCGCGGCAACGCTGGCCTACCTGGTGCCCGACTTCAACAACCCGACCGGCCTGCTGCTGGGCGCCGAGGGCCGCGCGGAACTGGCTGCCATCGCCCGCGACACCCGCATGACCGTGGTGATCGACGAGTCCATGATGGACCTGCACCTGACCGATGCCACCCCGCCGCCGCCCGTCGCCGCCTTCGCCAAGGGCACCGAGATCGTCACCATCGGCTCGGCCTCGAAATCCTTCTGGGGCGGCCTGCGCGTCGGCTGGATCCGCACCAACCAGGCGCTCATCACCAAGCTGCTCGGCATCCGCTCCACCGTCGACCTCGGCACCCCCGTGATGGACCAGCTGGCCACCACCTATCTGCTGGAGCATGCCGATGCCATCCTCGACCGCCGCCGTGGTCAACTGCTCTCGCAGCGTGCCGCTCTGCTGACGGCGGTCACCGAAGAACTACCCGATTGGCGCGTCACCACCGGTGCCGGTGGCATGTCCGTCTGGGCTCAACTTCCGGCCCCGGTCTCCACAGCCCTCGCGGCCACCGCCCCCAACCATGGCGTATTGCTCGCGGCCGGACCGAGATTCGGAGTACAGGGCGCTTTCGAACGTTTCCTGCGCCTGCCGTTCACCCATCCGGAACCCGAACTCCGACTCGCGGTCAAGTCGATTGCCGCCGCTTATCAAGCGCTGACCCCGCGCGCGGCCGACCCGCTCCAGCCGCTGACCTGCTACTGAGACCTGTTAGGCTCGAAGGGTTTCGGGATGCACGGCCAGGCGCTGGGCGCGTACCAGGTGCACACATGCGCGGCGATCACCGGCACCCGATCGGCCGGGATCCGCCCGGCGCGGGCCGTGTCGGGTCGTCGTCCGACAGGGCCCACGCGGTGGTGCGGCGTCACGCGGTGACGGCGAGCGCCTCCGCGGCCACGATGAGGTGGCGGCGGCGGGCCGGGAGCATATTCGTCGGGTGGGTGATGCTCCATACTGCGGACTTGCAGACGAACTCCTTGATGCGGGCGGCTGTCTTGCCGGTGATAGCGGAGGGCTTGGGTTGGTCGTCGGGGGTGACGAATTGGATGATGGCGTCGCGGCGGCCGAGGCTGATGCACTGGACGGCATAGCCGATGGTCTTCTGGGGGACCTTGCGGCCGGTCAGGCGGGCGGCGATGGCGTCGGCGGCATGGTGGGCCATGGGGACGCCCGACGCGCAGGACATGCGGAGCGGTTTGTTGCCCGCGCCCTGTGCCAGTGCGGCGTCGCCGACGGCGTACACGTCGGGATGCGAGACCGAGCGCATGGTGGCGTCGACGACGATACGGCCCGTCTCATCTACCTCGAGGCTGGTGGCCGCGGCGATGGGGTGGACCGCGAAACCGGCCGTCCACACCGTCGCCTGGGCAGGGATCACGCTGCCGTCGCCGGTGACCGCACCCTCGGCTCGGACGCGCGTGATGTCAGCGTGCTCGTGCACAGCGATGTCGAGGCAGTTGAAGGTACTGCGCAGGTGCTGCTGGGCCTTTGTGCTGAGCCAGTCACCGAAACCGTTGCGGGCCGCGATCGATACGCGCAAATCGGGGCGGGACTCGGCGATCTCGGTGGCCACTTCGATGCCGGTGAGGCCCCCTCCGACAACCAACACGGTGCCGCTCGCGCCGAGGTCTTGCAGCCGTTCATGCAGCCGCAGCGCGGACGGCTTGCCCGCGATGGCGCACGCATGCTCGGAGACGCCGGGGACGCCATTGTCGGCCGAGGTGCTGCCGAGGGCGTAAACGAGTGTGTCGTAAGCGATCTCGTCGACGCCCCGGTCGTCGATGAGCGCGACTGTCTTGCGGTCGGCGTCGACGGCGGTGACCCGCGCGATTCGCACCCGCACTCCGGTACCCGCGTAGACGTCGATCAGCCTGCGGCGCTCCAGTTTCTGCCCGGCCGCGAGCTGGTGCGAGCGGACCCGCTCCACGAAATCGGGATCAGCGTTGACGACAACGATCTCGGTGTCGTCGGGGTGCAGTCGCCGAGCCAGGCGTCCAGCGGCATTGGCTCCGGCGTACCCGGCTCCGAGAACGACAATGCGGTGCTTCATGGCTTGCTCCTATCGGGTTGGACTCACCTCCTGAACCGGACAGCCCCGCAAACCCTGACAGCTATGGACTGTGAGGTGAATCACCACCCCACGGTGAAGGGTCGCCGAGGTCCGGCGGCCCTCCACTGGCGAGTGATGTGTTCCAGCTTGTCGGGGTTGAGCTGGATGTGGACGGCCGCGACGCCCTCGGCGGTCGTGTCGAGGCCGAAGACGCCGTACACCCGCCCGTCGACCTCGACCAGTGCGGCCGGAGCGCCATTGACCTCGACGACATAGAGCGACGGCACGCCGCCGACCAGATCGCGCTTGACCTTGGTGCCACGGAACACCTCGCGCAGGTAGCGCGCGATGCCGAGTGCGCCGAGGACGGGAGTCTTGCGGGCGGGCACCTTGCCGCCGCCGTCGGCGATGCTGACCGCATCGTCGGTGAGCAACCGGATCAGTGGCTCGGTATCGCCGCTGAGGGCCGCGGCGAGAAATTCCTCGACGATCCGGCGCGCGGCTTCCGCATCGACCGCGGTCCGGGAGCGCTCGGTGCTGACATGCTGTCTGGCCCGCCGGTAGATCTGCTGGCAATTGACCTCGGTGAGGTCGAGGATCTCCGCGACCTCGCGATGCGAGTAACCGAACGCCTCACGCAGCACGTACACCACCCGTTCATTGGGCGTGAGCCGCTCCATGACCGCGAGCATCGCCATGGAGACCGACTCGCGCTGCTCGACGGTGTCGGCCGGACCGAGCATCCGGTCACCGGCCAGTACCGGCTCCGGAAGCCATTGCCCCACATAGGTTTCCCGTCGCGCCCGCGCCGAGGTGAGCTGATTGAGGCAGATATTGGTCAGCACCTTCGTCAGCCACGCCTCGGGCGTCTCGATGTGCTCCCGGTCCACGGCATGCCACCGCAGGAACGCATCCTGCACCGCGTCCTCGGCATCGCTCGCCGACCCCAGCAACCGGTAGGCTATCGCCTCCAAACGGCCCCGGTAACTCTCGAACAGATCGGCCTCGCGTGTACTGAGCGACATCTGCCCATCGTCGTCCACCTGCACGGGCCGCGTCCACCTTCAGCTGCTCGGCCGGCCGCGCTATCACCACCGGCGGCGCAGTCACGACCCTGTCCGGCACGAATCCCAGCTACGGCAAGGTGCACAAAGCCACCGCCGAACCCAACCGGTCCGCCGGACCCCGCACCCGTCCTGGATCAACAACCGCCAGATCCGCCGGAGCCAGGGTGAAAACCGGATCAGCTCGTCGCGGCTGATCTCCGGGGCCCCGCAGACGCTCCAACTCCGCGTCCGCGAACACCCGCGTCGCCACGAACTTCACCCTCCAGCACACCGACCAACATCATCGGCGGCCAACCCGAGCGCCAACCAGCCCTACCCGCACCCTGAACGTGAAAACTTCCCTCTAACAGGCTCTTCGCAACCCATAGTCATCGCGAAACAGTCATGTAAAACTTTGTGTCACAGTGAATTCGGGCATTTCTGGGGAACCTGTCACCACCTGTGCCATCTCATGAGACTGGTGTCACCGTCCGAGGTCAGCTGACGGTCTTTGTCGCGCACCGTATTCCAGCTACCGTCGTTGCCCTCCGAGGCGCTCAGGGGAGATACCCGACCAGCGCGCCGCTGATACGACGCGCCCCGACACATGGTTCTTCGGGCGCATCGGGCTGTAGATTCCGCGTGACGAATGCGACGAGGCCGCCCGGCACCGTAATGCTGATGTAGCAGCCGATTTTATTCGTGTCCTGGGCGGCACGATATTGGTGGGCCGCTCGGTCGCCGACCGACAGTGCATTGAAATCCACATAGCGGCCGCTCTGCATCAAGTCCTGGACCGTATTCCGGGTCGACACGATCGTCATTTCGGACTTGCCCATGAGGGACTGCCAACGGCAGCTCTTATCGCCTGAGCTGTCGGATCCGGTGAGCGCCACCTTGCTGTCGACGCGCAATCCCTGCTTGGTGATATCGGCGTCGGATATCCCACAGGGGTCCCAGAGCGCGGCGGGCGCCACTGTCGCGGACTGCTGGGCGGGCGCTGGTGCGTCCGTTGTGTTCGCACCTCCGGTGTTCGAGTCCTCGCCCCCCGCGGATGTGGTCGCACCCCCAGCGGATGTGGTCGCGGCCGCAGCGGTTGTCGTCGCCGCCTGCGAGTTGCTCGGGGTCGGCTGGCTGGTGCTGGAACTGCCGTCGCATCCCGCGAGTAGCACTGCAGCGCCGACGGCCACCACCATGGCACCCATCGACTTCCCTCTATCGGATTCGCGAAACCCCTTCGTCACCAAGTATTTTCGGGGAGCGACACACCTTCCCTATTGCCCGACTCTACGGTTGGCATCGACGGCTCAGCAAACTTCTGGATGCCCGCGATAGTGGGGAGGCTCAGCCGGAGGATGTGCCGCGAGGTCGGGAACCCGATCCCAGCCTGCGCGCCGGACCCGAGGCGAACCCCGGTCCGGATCGGCGGCGTTGCGGATTCGCCGCCGCTCCTCGCGCGCGGCCACATCGCTGGTATCGGCCATCACCCAACCGATCAGCCGGGACCCGATCCTCACACCAGTGTCCAACTAGCCGGATGCCGTGCGTCGGTCGATTACCGCCCGCGTCCGACGCCGCCGAGGAGGGTGTCGATGACGCGGCTCGCGAGCGCGTCCGGGTCTGTCGTCGTGTCCAATTCGGTTGCGCCGTGCACGGTTTCGGTGATCAGTGCCAGATAGACGCGGCGCACCCAGGTGAGGTCGGCGTCGGGTGCGATAACGCCTTCGGTTTGCGCCCGGGCAAACGCCGCATCGCATTTCGCGAAGACGTTTGCCTGGATCCGGGCGACTTCGGGGTCGCTCACATCGATGCGATCGAGGGCGTATGCGGCTCCGTATTTGATCTGGATGACATTGGCCGTCGCTTGATGTAGCGCGACGAGCGGCGGGGCGGTTTGTGGACGGGCCGCATCGACCGCCGCGTCCATTCGCCGCCACGCGGTGATCGCCATGGTGCGCACCAGATCCTCGCGGTTGGCGAAGCGGCGGTGCACGGTGGTCCGCGCGACGCCCGCGACTTCCGCGATCTGTTCCAGCGTCGCGTTCGGGTTGTCGCTCAGTACCCGCTCGGCCGCGTCGAGGATGGCGCGCACGGTGCGTTCGGCGTCGGCGCGTAGCGGGCGTGCGGATGTGGACGGCATGGGCTCCTCTTAACTGCTATCTGCTGGAAATAGTACATGTGGTATTCAGTTCCAGAATTAGATGCGACATCGATGTTGCATATTTTGGAAATACAGCTACTGTTGTGTTGCATCCGATCGAAGGAGTTAGACATGACCCGCTCTGGAAAAACCGCCCTCGTCACCGGCGCCTCCTCCGGCATCGGCGCCGAGTTCGCCGCCGCCCTCGCTGCCCGCGGCCACGACCTCGTCCTGGTCGCCCGCTCACTGGACCGCCTGGAATCCCTTGCCGCCCAACTGCGCGACCGCCACAGCGTCCGAGTCGAGGTCATCGGCCAGGACCTCGCCGAGCCCGACGCCGCCGCTCGCATCACGAACGAGCTTGCCGCCCGGCGGGTTTCGATCGACACCCTCGTCAACAACGCGGGCTTCGGCAGCGCGGGCCGTTTCGAGGAACTCGCCGCCGATCGCGAACACGACCAGCTGATGGTCAACGTCGTAGCGCTGGCCGGCCTCACCCGCCGTCTGCTGCCCGGCATGCTCGAACGCGGTAGCGGCGAAATCGTCAACGTCGCCTCGACCGCCGCCTTCCAACCCGCGCCCTACTTCGCCACCTACGCCTCGGGCAAGGCCTTCGTTCTCAACTTCAGCCTGTCGCTGTGGAGCGAATACCGCGACCGCGGCATCAAGGTCCTCGCTGTCTGCCCCGGCCCGACGGAGACCGAGTTCTTCGACGTGGTGGGCACCCGAAAAGCCGCCATCGGTGCACCGTTCGGCAGCGCTGAGGGGGTGGTGGGTTCCGCCTTGCGCGCGCTAGAGCGCAACAAGGGCTACGTCGTCCCCGGTGCCGGGAACTTCGCCGCAGCCCACCTGATGCCCCGCCGCCCACGCACTTTCGTGGCGCGAATCGCAAAACTGGTCACCCGCGGAGTGGCCGATGCCGCCAGCCCGGCCGGCGCCGCGGCTGCATAGGGCCCGAAGCATTCCCGCCCCGAACCGCGTCCGGCCCCAGAGTGCAAGGGCGCTCGCGAGGGGGAGGTTTCGCCCGTGGTTGCCGCAGTCGCGCGGTGTGGCCGAAGCGGGGTCGTCGAAAGCGATCGTGTCGCCGAGCCGGATGGAAGGCCGGGAAGGGGCGCGCTCGGTCGCCCGGAACCGAACACCCGCCGACGCCCTGAAGGCGTGCCCGCCGAGGTACGGCATGTGCCGAGAAACCGCCCCGTCACCTCTCGTTCGACGGAATCCTTGCGTGCGGCTGGGCCGCTCTGAGTCGTCGACCGGACTGATGGGCGGCAGGTGGGTGGGAGGTGAACCGTCACCGGGACAGGTGGGGCAGTATCGACGGGTATGGGCTCCACCACGGGACCGCGTGTCCCCGAGAACGTCGATGACTTTCGTGCGCTCGCGAACGTGCGGCTGAGCGAGTTTCCGCACATCGAAGTTCCGGATACCCCAGGCATCCGTCGTGCCGCCGTGTTGTTGTGCGTGGTGGAGCAAGCCGACGGACGACCATCGGTGATCGTCATCAAGCGGGCCTACCAAGGCCGCAATGCCGGGCAGTGGGGGCTGCCCGGCGGCCGACTGGACGACGGCGAAACCGCCGACCAGGCCGCATTGCGAGAGCTGCACGAGGAACTCGGCCTGACCGCGACTCCCGCCGACCTGCTCGGCAGGCTCGACGATTTCCCCGCCGCTTCGGGATTCGTGATCACCCCGTTCGTGGCGGCCCTCGCCGATACGACCGACCTGACGCCGAGCCCAGCCGAGATCCATTCCGTCCATCTGGTGGATCTCGCTCGACTGGCCGCCGACGACACACCACGATGGGTCCACCCTCGGGAGGCCGTGCGGCAGTCCGCACTCCGTGACAACACGCCGGCACCTGGCACCGAAGGCCGAGGCCTGCTGCAGATGCGACTCGGCAGTGACATGACGATCCACGCCCCTACCGGCGCGATGCTCTGGCAGTTCCGCGAGATCGTCCTGCTCGGCCGGGACCCGTCCGAAGCTCGAATAGCCGACTTCGTTCAGCCCGACTGGACACGCCGGTAGCTGCCGAGTGCCAGCGTCTGAGCCGGGGCCGCGCACCAGCGATGCGGTACTGCGTTGCGGCGGTGAAAGTTCCGAGCGACAGTCCGCTCGGCCGCTCTACTCCGCAAGTCTCGGCCGCTCGGAAGCGACGGGCCGCCGACAACTCGGCGATGTGCTGCCATCGGTCCGGAGGTCGAATGGGAATGCCGCCCTCCGACACCCGAACGGCACGCCCGATGACGTGTGGTCATCCAACGTGCCGTTCGGCTAGTGCGGTGAATGCCTAGTCGGCCCAGACGGATTCGAACGGGGTCGCCTCCGTCGGTGGCGGGGTGGGGGTGGCGCTGGGGGTGCGGGAGAAGCGCGGGGCGGGTGCGTGCTGGACGACGCCGTCGAGCTCGATCAGGCCGGTGCGGGCGACGATGTGCGGGTTCTGCTCGGCCTCGGTGAAGGTGAGGACGGGGGTGGTGCAGGCATCGGTGCCGTCGAAGATCTCCGCCCACTCGTCGCGGGTTTTGGTCTTGAACTTCTCGGTGAACAGCTTCTTCAGCTGGTCCTGACCATTGGGGTCGATCTGCATCGGCAGGCCCTCGGGATCGATCTCGAGGCCCTTCAGCAGCTCGGCGTAGAACTGCGGCTCGATCGCGCCGACGGCCATGTACTTGCCGTCGGAGGTCTCGTAGGTGTCGTAGAAGGCCATGCCGGTGTCGAGCAGGTTGGTGCCGCGCTCGTCGGACCACAGGCCCATGCCGCGCATGCCCCAGATCATGTGCGAAAGGGCAAGGGCCCCATCGATCATCGCCGCGTCGATCACCTGGCCCTTGCCGGAGCTCTGCCGCTCCACCAGCGCGGCGAGAATGCCGAACACCAGGAACATCGAGCCGCCGCCGAAGTCGCCGACCATATTCAGCGGCGGCACCGGACGCTCACCCTTGCGGCCGATCGCGTTCAGCACACCGGTGAGCGAGATGTAGTTGATGTCGTGGCCGGCGCGGTCGGCGAGCGGGCCTTCTTGTCCCCATCCGGTCATCCGGCCATAGACAAGGCGGGGGTTGCGCGCCAGCGCGGCATCCGGCCCGAGGCCCATACGCTCGGTGACACCGGGGCGGAAGCCCTCGATCAGCACATCGGCCTTCTCGACAAGTCCGAGGACCTTCTCGATATCGGCCGGATCCTTCAGATTCGCCTCGACAATGGTGCGCCCACGCCACTGCGGCCTTTCCATGAAGCCGGGGAGCAGGTTGGGCCGCTGCACTCGCACCACGTCCGCGCCGAGATCGGCCAGCAGCAGCGCCGCATGCGGACCCGGACCGATACCGGCCAGCTCGATGACCTTGATGCCCGCGAGCGGGCCCTGCTTGGTGGCGGTGGTTGGTGTGCTCACGCCCTACCTCGGTTCGTCGTTGATCCAGTGCACCGGCGACGCGGTGCGTCCGTCCCGGGAGCGGCCCGGGGGTGTATTGACAGTATGACAATAACGTCGGATCCCCCGTCCGGAACCTCCTTGTGCCTAGAACCGGCCGGTACGCCGGATTCCCCGCGCGGTGACGAACCGCCGCAATCGGTTTGCGGGCCGTGAGCATGTGCGGCGGGGTCTCTGGCCGGGTCGACCGCCGGTCCACGATGGCGAGCGCGACTCGTAATGGCCCCGGTCGGGGAATCGAAGAGCGGCTGCGGGGCTCAGCGCCGGGGCGCGATCATCTCGAAGTCGCACCGCGTTGTCGCACCAGCGGCAGATACACCTCGTCGACTATTTCGACGAGCACATCGTCGGGTGCGGTCGGGGAGCCGCGCACCACGAATTCGTTGCGCAGCAGGACAATAGCCACGGTGGCGACCCTCGGATGCAGTGCTTCGGGGGCTGCCTCGCTGCGTGCGACCGCGCGACCCAGGATGGTCAACCAGGGGGCCGCCTCGGCGTCGCCGGACTGATCCCGCAGCTGCCCGACCAGTTCCGCCGTGCCGCCTGCCGCGGCGAATAGTTCGCGCAGGATCGCGCCGAGCGGGGAGCTCCAGTGGCGGTTCGCCTGGCGCAGGAACTCGAGGACGTCGCCGCGCAAGCTGCCGGTGTCCGGTAGGGGTGCGGTGGTGGCCAATTGCCGGTAGGCCGCGATGCCGAGCGCGAGACGATTGGGCCAGCGGCGGTAGATGGTGTTCTTGTTGGTGCCCGCGCGGGTCGCGACGTTGTCCATGGTCAACCCGGCGTATCCGGACTCGGTGAGCTGGTCCGCCGCAGCAGCCAGGATCGCATCCTCCAGGGCGGCCCCCCGTCGTCGTGTTTGCCTGGCATCTGACCGCCTTGTCGGATTCTCCGCCACGGGCCTCTCCAATCGGTACTGGAAGTACCTTTTTATTGTCATTGCCTCCTATGGATCGACGCAACTAAGGTACTTGATGTACCGTAAATCTCGCGACTGCTCGAACTGACCGAGCCGGTCGCGATCCTCGACCTCCTGGTCCACTGACCTGAACCGTATGGCTGAACGCTGCCCGGCTGACGCCGGGTCGATGCTCTTTTGCCTTGCATCTATATGAAGGAGAAACCGTCAATGATCACCGATGTCGTCATCGCCGGAGGCGGCCCGAACGGGCTGATGCTGGCGTGCGAGCTGAGCCTGGCCGGGATCCGGCCGATCGTGCTGGAACGCCTGCCGGAACCCAGCGACGTACCGAAGGCGAACGGCCTACTCGGTCAGGTTGTCCGGTTGGTCGACCACCGCGGGTTGTATGAGCGCCTCAGCGGCAATCCCGCACCGCCACAGCCGAACTCGGCCTACTTCATGTTCGCCGCGATGGGCCTGAACCTGAGCCTGCTCGACGACAGCCCGGTCTATGGCCTCACAGCGCCGCAGAGCCACATCGTGCAGGTGCTCTACGAACGTGCCCTCGAGCTCGGTGTGGAAATCCGTCGCGGGCACGAAGTCGTCGGCCTTGCGCAGGACAACGATGCGGTCACCGTCGATGTCACCGGCCCGGACGGGACCTACCAAATGCGGGCACAGTATCTGGTCGGCGCGGACGGGGCGCACAGCGTCACCCGCAAGCTGTCCGGCATCGGCTTCCCCGGCGTCTCCTACGATCGGCGGACCGACCGGACCGCGCACGCCACGGTCCCCGGCGAGTGGGTGGATCCCATCACCGGCGCGCTGGACATACCCGGTTACGGGGCCGTTCTGCCGTTCCTGCCCCACCGCTTGGAGCACGGTGGTTTCTCGTATGCGCCGCTGCCCGGCCATCCGCCGCTGGTCAGCACTATCGAGTGGGACCAGCCCGAGCCCAGGGAACCGATGAGCCTGGATGAGCTGGCGACGAGCGTACGCCGCGTGCTCGGCGCCGACCTGCCGCTCGGTCTGCCGCCCGGTGATGGACCACATGTGCTGCGCAGGGTCACCGGCGGTAACACCCGGCTGGCCGAACACTTTCGGGATCACCGCGTTTTCCTGGTCGGCGACGCCGCCCACGTTTACACCGCAGGTGGCGGGCCCGGCCTCAACCTCGGTCTCCAGGACGCGGTGAATCTCGGCTGGAAGCTCGCCGCGGCCGTGCTCGGCACCGCCCCGCTCGGTCTCTTGGACACCTACGAAACGGAGCGCAGGCAAGCCGCGCGCCGCATGGTCATGTATGCCCAGGCGCAGGCGGCGTTGCTCGCCCCGGGCAGCGATGTCACCGCGCTGCGGGAAGTGTTCGCGGAACTGCTCGACGACCGCGACACTGTGCAACGCCTCGCCGACCTCACTGCCGGGACGGACATCCGCTACGACATGGGCGAGCCCTACCCACACCCTCTGGTCGGCCGGTTCGCGCCGGACCTCCGGCTGGACGGGCCCACCGGCACAGTCAGGCTGGCGGAGCTGACCAGGAACGCACGGCCGCTGCTGCTGGATCTGACCGGGAACGCATCCGCGGCCAAGGCGCTGCCCGGCTCGCATGACAAGGTCGACATCGTCACCACAGGACCGCACACTCCGGCATCGCCGGCCACCGCGCTGCTGCTGCGGCCGGACTGCTACGTAGCCTGGGCATCGTCCTCGCCCCAGTTGGACGCCGCCGAACTGGACGCGCTCCACGCTGCCACACAGTTGTGGTTCGGCGTCACCGTGCCTGCGTAGATCCGCCTGCGTCGTGGACAGCCCGCGCAGCGCAATTCCGGGACATCCCGGTGCAGTTTCAGGGCCGCACCGGGGTGATCTCCCACCCGCAGGGACGGCAGGTGCCGAGAACATCGTTCTGATCGACCGCAGCCCCGCCGTTATCCCGCGAGATCCTCGCGACCATGCCGCGGCGCGACCGCGGCTCCGGATGTCCGTCCAGAATCTGCCCCGTGCGCGAAGCCGGCCGAAACGCTTCCGCCGTCCGGAACCTCTCTGTGCTCAGAACCAGCCGAATCGGTTGACCACAATGAGCCTGCGGAGCGTGGTCTTGAAGTGCGCCTCCGGCGTCACCCGGGCATAGTCGGCATGTTATCGACCGATCCGACACTGGCCGAGGAAGTCATCGACCCGCCGCCAGATCAGGTCAGGCGCCACCACAGCGAGCTCAGGACGCGTTCTGCATGCGCTGTTCCCACTCGGCATCGTCGTAGCTGACACCTCTCTCAGCGGTTCGGGTCGAACGGTTCGGTGCCGAGGACCAGCGAGAGTCCCGAGATGCCGGAATGTGCTCGGGCGTAAGCAAGTTCGTGGCTCAGGTCACCGATGTTGTTGACGATCGGCAAACCGATGCCCAGAGTCGATAGCGTGCCGACGGCATAGCCGTTGCGGTCGAGGAAGGCGCTGCCGCTGTCGCCGGGTATCCCTGGCATGGTCACGGTCAGCGCGTGTGTCCAACCGGCGGTAACAAGCCCGTCGGCCTTGCTCTGGCCGGTCCGAGGGGACAGTTCGGCGATTCCGAACCGCAGGCCGGAGTTGCCGTAGCCGTAAACGCGGTCACCGGTGCCGGTTCCGGTGGTGTTGATGCCGACGGGACCACCCCAGTACGGCACGGTCGGGTTGACCTTGCTGACGTCCTCGGGGGCGACCTTCACCAACGCGAAATCGTTGTAGGCGCAGGTATTGTGGTCGTGTTCGCCGTTCTGCTGCATGGCCAGCCAGCTGCTATAGACCAGATGACCGGTGCCGACGACCTCACCCGGGAAAATCAGTATGCCGCCGCGGTTGAAGGTTACCGCGGTGCCGAGGGGGAGGCTGTTGGCGGTGCAGCCGTCGGGGTCTTTCAGGTCGCCGATACCCGTACCCGCACAGTGCGCGGCCTGACCGAGGTACACGTTGCCGGCATCGTCGACGAAGGTGTAGTTCGCGGTGCACTGTCTCGCACCCTCGGTGTTGGTCTGCACCCCGGGCGTTACGGTGGCGGACGCGGCGGACGCCCATCGGTGCCCCGACTTGTCTGCGGCAAGGGTGAACTGCTCGGCGCTACCGCTACCGGGCCACGGCTGTGACGACGCAGTGCCGCATCCGGCAATGAGATGCGCGCCGGTGGCTGCGACGACGGCGGTCACGGTGACCGCGAGCGCATGGTAGAGAGTGGATCGCTGCATGGATATTTCCCTTTCACTGTGATGTTCGACCGCTCTACTGCGCCGTGGCCTTCTGGCGTGGCACCCATGGCGATACTAGTAGCTGATGTTTAGCCGAACGTCAGGAAACCAAGACCTGGAACGCGGGCAAGGACCCCGAGTTCGCCGACAAAACGGCTCGGGCGACCACCTGCCTGCTGGCCGCCCTCGACACCGACGAACTGTCCGCCTTCGTACACGACTTCGCGGGGGGTGGTGCGCCGCATCACGGCGCACCACCACGAGGGCTTAGGCCGCCGGCGGCGAGGTAAAGGTAGCTAATTGCTTGCCCGAGGTGTCTGCGGGCTGAGCGAGGGCCAAGCCGGATTCGTTCGTCGTGGGCGGCACCAATACCTTTGCGCCCAAGCGCTCGGCCTCGGCAACGGTGGTGCTGACGTCGGCCGCCTCTGCGCGGAACCAGCCGATACGCCAGAATCCAGGCAGCGTGACACGACGCCACTACCGGAGGGACCAGCAGTGAGGATGTGGGGGTGAGGTCGTTGTCGGCCTACCTGGATCGACTGCACCGCATCCTCAGCGAGCTGGAGGACTTCACCAGGTCACGACGTCGCGGGATCGCCGCGCATGGTGTTGATGAGCAGCCGGAACGGAGCTACGCCGCTCGGGTTGAGCATGATGTCGACGCCCCGAGGAACGATCCTCGGAAGATCGCTGCCCACCATGAGCATCCAGCGGTCAACGTCCACTGTTCGCTTCTGTACCGCCGCGGTTGCGACCACTACGCACGGTGCGCCGTCCGGCGCAGCGCCGATGAGCGGGAGATCGTCGTCGCCGCAGCCGATTTCCACGACCGAGTGGCAGATCATCGCGACGAGTTCGTCGCCGAGTTTCTCCCCGGCAGCGATGAGTCGCAGCATCGCATCGATCGGATCGCTCGGTGTGGAGTCGTCCGCGGGCAAGTAGCCCGGGTTCGGCTCGAAAGGGCCGATTGTGCCGTCTACTTCCACCATCCAGCCGCCGACCGTCGCTTCTGGGGGAGGGGTCGCTGAAGGACCATCGGGGTTCCAGGAGGGGGCCGGCAGCACGAACCAGTCGCCCTGCTGGATGACCGTCTTGGGTATCGGTTGGTCCATCGAGATTCCTCCGATCAGATTGTGGCTACAAGTAGTCGTTATCGGCGGTACGGCCTTCAGGTGGTGAGTTGCGGGCCCAAATGGGGATGTCCTGGCCTTGCACCGTGTGTCGTATCCAAGCCGGCTCAGTACTGTCTACGCCTCCGGGAAGGCTCACGCCCAGTTCTGAAGATCGCAAGAATGCTGGCCACATGGTTGGCGGTGTGGCTACGGGTCCGGTGGCACCGAACACATCGATATCCAGACCGGCCTCGTTTTGCAAGTAATTGGCGAACTTCTTACTGGCATAGCTCAAGGAATGAAAATAAGACGCCGACTCGCACGCAACGAGTACCAATGCTTTTGTGTCCCGATTCTCCGACAATGCTCGATTGAAATGGTTGTTGGCTACGTTGAGGCGAGCGAAATCGGTGCCATTTAGGTCCACTACCGCAGAAGAAAACCTGCCGGTCTTGATTCGGACGAGGAAGGCGGAACCATTCGCGTGCGCATCCACGTACACCGGGTTCGTACGCGCGCGGGGGGAAAAGTGCTGGTAATCAGAACTGATGCGGACCCATGGTGGCTCGCGCAGAGGTGAACGCCGTTTGAAACGCATTGTGGAGGATTCGACGTCATCGTCGATGAAATACTCGAAATCGGTGTGCCGATACTTCGACCTGGACCAGATTTTGCCGACCATAGAATCGAATGGTTTGGACGGATACTGGACACCGATCGGTTTTCCATCATAGTTTCGCAGCAATCTGGACCGGACGTGATCCGGGGTGAAAGCCCATACATTTCCGCGGTCGTCCCAGCCTAGGAAATCTGTTTCGCCTGCGGGGATGTCGTCTTCCTCCAGGACACGGGTGGCATATCTTCCATCCGCCCTAGTGAACGCGTCCGCCGCAGCGCGAATCCGTGCGGCGCCTTCGCGAAACCTCGCACGGACAGCTCGGGCGCCCTGCTCGGTAGCTTCGGCGACCTGCCGTGTCAGATGAACGAGCAGCTGACGAGCCTGCATCA
The DNA here is from genome assembly GCF_036046055.1 of Nocardia sp. NBC_00403. NCBI lineage: Bacteria > Bacillati > Actinomycetota > Actinomycetes > Mycobacteriales > Nocardiaceae > Nocardia > Nocardia sp. NBC_00403. The sequence continues at coordinate 579,200 of NZ_CP107939.1, read as the reverse complement.
TCAGGTCGGCTACTTCTCGAGGGCATCCGCTGCGGCAGCAATTCTGTCGCTCGTCACGGCGACGCTACGACCCTTGGTCGAGGGACTGGAATGTGTGCGCTCGGCCCGGGGCGATGGGGTGTCCCTGGATGCATTTCCCGAGCTGTCACTGTCCCGGTCTGTGCGATCGCCAGACGTAGTTCTTTCGCTCAGTCGCATGGCGCATCGATATCTCGGGGATCCAAGCCTGCTCGGCCGCCAACGCGCGCCGAGCCCGGGATGGGCGGCGAACCAAACATCCACACCGGACTCCTTTGTCGCGGTCGTAACTGCACCACTCGAGGTGGGCGACGAACCAAGGTTACTGGCCCATCAGCGCTTTCCTGGTTCTGGGAATAGTGCTCGCTATCAACGCAATTCGACCGCGCGGGGCGTTGCTGCGTATCGCCGCCGAACAGGGCGTCAGCCCCGAACTCCTCACGCCCTTCATGGCTCTGATGGAGCGCCGGGTCGCCGAGGGCGGCGGGAATGAGTCGAACACCGGCATCGTGGACCTCCTGCGCCGCTAGCGATCGCCATCTCTCCTGGAACGAGGAAAGAACGTTGGGCCAAGGTGCGTGCGGCCCTCTGGCTCGGTAGCGAGATTCGCGGTACCCCGTGCCCATTGGCGCTCGACACCCAAACAACCCCGTCCGGCACCTACCTCGTGCACGGAACCAGCCGATACGCCAGAATCCAGGCAGCGTGACACGACGCCACTACCGGAGGGACCAGCAGTGAGCATGTGGGGTGAGGTCGTTGTCGGCCTGGTAATTCTGGTGGGGCTGTTGGGGATAATCGTCCCGATACTTCCCGGTGTCATCCTGATCTTCGGTGCGATCGCGGTCTGGGCGTTCGTCGAGGGCGGTGCTACCGCGTGGACCGTTTTCGCTGTCAGCACCGCGTTCCTCGTGTTGTCCGGCATCATCAAATACACCTGGCCGGGCCAGAAGATGAAGGACGCGGGTGTCTCGAACCGGGCTCTCTTCGTCGGGGCGGTCCTGGGCATCGTCGGCTTTTTCGTGATCCCGGTGGTCGGCTTGTTCGTGGGTTTCGTTCTCGGTGTCTATCTTTCGGAGCTTCAGCGTCTGCGTGAGAACCAACAGGCTTGGCAGGCAACAGTTCACGCGCTCAAGGGTGTCGGTCTTTCTATGCTGATCGAGTTGTTCGGGGCGCTGCTGGCGACGGGAGTCTGGGTTATCGGCGCGATAGTGACGTAGCTCGAATGGTGGCGTGGCAGATGTGCCTTACGTGGCAGTTCGATGCGGCCTCACGGGAGCCGCGATGAGGTTCGTCAGAGACTGCACGCCCGCAGACGCGACATTTGGACGCACTCAGCAAAGTGCAACTACGATCCACTCGTGGATGGACAAGTCACGGCGGGTCAGCTGATCGAGGTACCGACGCCCGACGCGACCGGGATGGATCGGCGGGCGTTCGGCGAGTTCGTGGGTCCTGGAGGCGAACTCGCGTCGTATGCATTCGGCTGGGTAACCGGTTCCGACCCGCACGTCGGACGGCTCTCCCTCGGCTTCGGGGCTGGGAACCCGGGCGGCGGAACTTTCCACGCGGTAGTTCTCGACCGCAACGGCGGGTACGCATTCGCGCTTGTGGACGAGCCGTTCGAGCGGGTGCCGGAGGGCGGCCCCGATCTGACCGCCGAGCAGGCCCGCGCCCACCCAAACCTGCCGTTTGTATGGTGGGTTGCCGACCAGGTGATGGCGAGCGACCCGCGGGCCTGGTGGATGCGCCACTGGCTGCTGTTGACGCCGTGTATCCAGACCCCGGAGGTCTTCGAGAAGCAGGAGCCCGTCCTGCTGGTCTCCAATGACGATGACGACGAACTGTGGCAGCTCATCGGGCCCACCGATGCCCGCGACGAGGGCCGGATCGGGCATCTCAGCCATGCCATCGATGAGGATCCGACATTGATCGATGTGTTGGACCTCGAACCGGGCTTCAAGGCCACGCGCTCCGCTGTCGGCGGGCCGTGGACGAGCCACCGCGCGGCTACCTGAAGACGCAACGACGGCAGTCCAGCTCGATTGTCCGCAACCACAGGTCACGAACTGCGACTGGCGTGTCGAGGCCCCGCGTTGCTGCTCGACTTTCCGGGTCCGGCAGTCGCCTCCGTGAAAATCAACAAGCTTGGCAGGCAACGGTTCACGCGCTCGAGGATGGTAATGGAATTACCGATTACCGGGCAGCGCGTCTCGGTCGCAGTCAGCGAGTACCTGGTCGAGGTCTCGACCAGCGGCGGATTCGATCTCCAGATCGAGGGAGATATGGAGATCGAATCCAGCCGAGGTGGCCGATGGTCTGTTGCGCTCGCGAACGGGGGCGGTTCGCAGAGCGATCTCGAATCCGTCCTTCGCGGTGCGATCACTTCCGCTGTCGTGAATTCTTCGGGAACTCTGACCATCGACTTGGATTCCGGGAACCGGCTCGTGGTCCCGCCAGATGAGGAATACGAGGCATGGACACTCGTAGGTCCGAACGGTTATCGGGTCGTATGCATGCCGAATGGTGAGCTGGCAATTTGGACGGCCGACTGATCGGCTGCTCGATGTCCGACGCCGACGACTTGCCGGCCGCCACACATAACCAACACGGCAGCGTGACGAGAAGATCGGGTTCCCGAGTGCGTCTAGAGATTCGGCCACCGTGGAAGTCGGTCTGGGAGTTCAATTTTCGGAGCGCGAGCTCCAGCGTGAACTTCAGCGGCCAGGGCGTCGGCGGTCGCTACAGCGAGCTGATCAGGTCTCGAGAACTGTTCGGACGAGGTCAGCCCCTCGACGAACGACTCGAAATCAGATGCGAGATAGACGACTTCCGGCCCATCGGAGTCGATTTCTACGACCGATGGTTCGCCTGTCGGGCCGCAGGCGCGATAGTCCAGCGCGACCCACCAGTGCCCATCGCCGTGCAGGAGCACGACCGGTGCGGGAAGTTCCCACTCCTGCACCATGTCCGGCGTATCCAGGAGTGTGAAATCATCCTCGTCGCGGATGCCGTTGAGGTAGTCGAAGCACGCGTAATGCTCCGACCACCCCGACCCCTCGACGGGAAAGGCGTCCCAGCGGTCGGAGACGATGCCGCCGTTGCGTACCCGGAGAAGGCGCAGCAGCGAGGTGGGAAGTCGCACACCGAGTTTTTCCTCGGCGTCTCGGATCGCCGCGTCGGTCAACGCCACATGGTCGTCGTCGGCCGGGTACCGCCAGAAGGATGAGAGGACTTCGTCGAACTTCGCCACGGCCGAAACGATAGGGGTGCAATGGATTTCGAAACTTCCGTAGGTGGGAAGTGCTGAACGCGTCGGCTGAGCTGCGCCCAGGCGTCCCGTCCCAGCTGCTGGCACGTACCGTGCACCACCCGGCTCAACGAGAGCTCACCGCGTGTTTCGGCCGTCTCCGGCGAGGCTGCCGACGGCGCTATTCGATCGCCGGAAACGGGATCGTGTCCGGCACCGCTTCGAATTTAGGAAGTTCGTCGCGGCGCAACGGCAACGTCGGCTGTTCCGCGCGGAACATGGGGGTGGTCCGGTTGGGATCGGCGGGGATCGCGCGTGCCCGGGCCGGGAGCCGGTAGAAGGCGCGGGCGTTGTCTTCGAGGACCTTGACCATGTCGGTGCCGACGACGTCGCAGATCAGGTCCACATCCGAGTCCCTGAACGGGCGGCCGGCGCGGGTGCCGGGCAGGTCGGTGCCGAACATGAGGGCTTCGGGGTTCACCGTGTGAATGCGGCGCAACGTTTTGGCGACATTCGAGGCGACGCGGCCGAAACCCGTTGCCTTCACGCGGGCGCCGCGGTCGACCAGGTCGAGGAGGTAGGGCAGACCCTCGTCGGACATGCCGAGATGGTCGATGGACAAGGCGGGAAGTTTGGAGATGACCGGCTGCAGCGAGCCGAGCATCTGGCCGTCGATGTAGACCTCGACATGCCAGCCGACCAGCTCGTGGGCGCGCAATGCCTGCAGGGTCATGCCGGTGATGTCGGCGGCGGCGCGCTTGAGGTTGAAGCGCAGCGCGCGCACGCCGATCCGGTCCAGTTCGATGATCTCGTCGTCGGTGGCGTCGAGATCGAGGCGGGTCACCCCGACCCAGCCCTCGCCCAATTCGGCGAGTGCCGCCTTGAGATAGGTCTGATCGTTGCCTTGGAAAGAGCCGCTGACCACGGCACCACCGCCGATATCGAAGCGCGACATGCGCTTTCGATAGTCGGCGATGGTGAACGGGTCGGGCAGGTAACCCTCGTTCTCGGCCAGCGGGAACCGCGGGTCGAAGATATGGACATGGGCATCGAACACTTGTACAGAATGCCTCAGTGTCGGAGTTTTCGCTGCCGCGGACGTGACAGTATTTCCGCTCCCGGCATGGATGGATCCAGTGCGATCACACCGAGCGGGGCTCAGACCTTGTGCGGCTCGCTGGCACGCAGCATGTCTTCACGCTCGACCACCTTGACGCGTTCGCGACCCTCCGGCTCGCCGAGGGCGCGCTCGTGCGCGTCCAGGCGGTACCAGCCCTGCCAGGTGGTGAAAGGGATGCCCTTGCTCTCCAGGAACGCGGTCACCGCGTCCAGTTCCGGCTGGGCGGCCGGGGTGAAGTTCGCGCTGTCGTCGAGCAGGCAGGCCACGGTTTCGTTGGCGTCGCCCTTGGTGTGGCCGATGAGGCCGACGGGGCCGCGCTTGATCCAGCCGGTGACGTAGGTGGCGGGCAGGTAGCGGTCGGCGCCGTCCGCGTTCTCGTCACCGATCACCCGACCGGCCTCGTTGGGCACGGTGCCTGCCTGATCGTCGAAGGGCAGGTTGGTGAGGTTCTGCGACAGGTAGCCGACAGCGCGGTACACGGCCTGGACGTCCCAGTCCCGGTACACCCCGGTGCCCTTGACGTTTCCGGTGCCGTCGAGCTGGGTTCGCTCGGTGCGCAAGCCGACGACCTGGCCGTTCTCGCCGATGATCTCCGAAGGGGACTCGAAGAAGTGCAGGAACAGCTTGTGCGGGCGGTTGCCCGCGTCGCGGATGGCCCACTGCTCGAGGGTGTTGGCGATCATGTCGACCTGCTTGGAGTGCCGGCGCGCGGCCTCGGAGCCCTCGTCGTAGTCGATGTCTTCCGGGTCGACGATGACCTCGATGGTCGGGGAGTGGTCCAGCTCGCGCAGCTCCAGCGGGGTGAACTTCGCCTGGGCGGGGCCGCGGCGGCCGAACACGTGGACCTCGACCGCCTTGTTGGCCTCGAGGCCCTGGTAGACGTTCGGCGGAATCTCGGTGGGCAGCAGTTCGTCGCCGGTCTTGGCGAGCACCCGTGCCACGTCGAGCGCCACATTGCCGACACCGAGGACGGCGACCTTCTCGGCCTCCAGCGGCCAGGTGCGCGGCACATCGGGGTGTCCGTCGTACCAGGACACGAAGTCCGCCGCGCCGTAGCTGCCGTCGAGACCGATGCCGGGGATGTCCAGGGCGCGGTCGGCGTTGGCACCGGTGGAGAAGATGACCGCGTCATAGAAGGTGCGCAGGTCGTCGAGGGTGATGTCGGTGCCGTAGTCGATGTTGCCGAGCAGGCGCACCTGCGGCTTGTCGAGCACCTTGTGCAGGGCGGTGATGATGCCCTTGATGCGCGGATGGTCGGGCGCGACGCCGTAGCGGATCAGCCCGAACGGAGCAGGCATGCGCTCGAACAAGTCGATCGACACTTGCGCATCTGACTTCATCAATGCGTCGGCGGCGTAGATGCCGGCCGGCCCTGCGCCCACGATCGCGATGCGGAGCGGGCGGGTCGCTGCACTCTGTTCGGTCATCTCTTACGCGCACCCTTAAGGTCGAAAACAATTAATGGCGTCGGTCTTAGCCTAGGCTAACTCGACGCGCCGCTGTGGTTGCACCTGATGTGCGGACACTGGTGCCGACTCGCTGTCATATCAGCTATGACAGCAGGCCGCAGTCTCGCGATTCTATCGGTGGTCCGCGTGGCAGTCCGCGCCGGTGCGGTGACCGGCTTGCGGCCACGACGGCCTGCCTCCCACTGCTTACCCACGGTGTGCCCCGAGGTAACCGCTGCGCGCACGGATCCTCCGCGGCGTGTCGCCGAGTTCGGGGGTGGGCGCTCGATAACCCCGCCGACCAGGGATCATCGTGAACATGACCGATCAGCAAGACACCGACGGCGACGCCGTAATCGAGGTCGACCAGACCGACTCCCGCACCCCGTGGCCGTTCATCGCGGCGGCGGTGGTCGCGGTCATCGTGGTCGTCGGGATCGTGCTCGGCGGGCTGCTGTCACCGGCTGAGAAAAATGTCACAGAAGCAGATCGCATCGCGGCGGCGGTCCGCAACTACGCGGAGGCTCGCGGTCGCAGCGATGTCACGCCGCCGCCGGGTGTGGCGTGCGACGGATTCGACGAGCGCAAGTCGTCGCTGGCCACCCAGCTCGGCGGCCTCGAAACCGGAAAGACCGTCGAGATAACAAAAATCGAGAATCCGATGGTCGACGGTGACCGGGCGAAGGCGACGGTCACCACCGAGGTCGACGGCAAGGCAGCCACGGCGACCTGGAATCTGACGCGATCGGGCGACCGCTGGCTCATCTGCGGTTGACCATCCCGCGTCGTGAACTGGGGTTTGACAGGGTGACCCCCGCCCAGGCAATCTCAGAACCAGGTCATGAGAACCAGCGTCAAGCCCCGGCTTGCTGGTCGGCAACCCTCCTCCGCGGCGGGGTGCTCCGGGTGACGACCTGGCCGCGCACCGAAACCCAGGTGCGGCAAGAGCGGATTCACAGGAGGTCCATATGAGTTATGCCGGTGACATCACCCCGCAGCAGGCGTGGGAATTACTGCGGGACAACCCCGAAGCCGTCCTGGTGGACGTGCGTACCGAAGCCGAATGGCGCTTCGTCGGAGTTCCCGACACCACATCGATCGAGCGCCCGACGGTGCTGATCGAGTGGGTCGACGGCACCGGCACCCGCAATGGTGCGTTCGTCGAGCAGCTGACCCAGGCGCTCGACGGCCGCAACCCGGAGGCTCCCGTCGTGTTCCTGTGTCGCTCCGGCCAGCGTTCCGCGCATGCCGCGAACACCGCGACCGGGGTCGGGATCGGACCGTCCTACAACGTGCTGGATGGCTTCGAGGGCGGCCTCGACGCGACCGGTCATCGTGGCGGCTCCGGCTGGCGGGCCATCGGCCTCCCGTGGCGGCAGTCGTGATCACCGGCGGCTCCTTCGACAAGCCACTGCCCGATGGCGTCGGTCCGGCGACCCTCGGCGTGCGCGGTGGCCTGCGGCGCTCCGGTTTCGAGGAGACGGCCGAAGCGCTGTATCTGACCTCCGGCTTCGTCTACGAGAGCGCCGAGGCCGCCGAGGCCGCGTTCACCGGCGAGGTCGAACATTTCGTCTACTCCCGCTACGGCAACCCGACGGTCGCCATGTTCGAGGAGCGGCTGCGGCTGATGGATGGCGCCGAAGCCTGCTTCGCCACGGCGAGCGGCATGTCCGCCGTCTTCACCGCGCTCGGCGCGCTGCTCGGCGCCGGTGACCGACTGGTTGCCGCACGCAGCCTGTTCGGCTCCTGCTTCGTGGTGTGCAACGAGATTCTGCCGCGCTGGGGGATCGAAACCGTCTTCGTCGACGGTGACGACCTGGATCAGTGGGAGCGGGCATTGTCGGTGCCCACCCAGGCGGTGTTCTTCGAGACGCCCGCCAACCCGATGCAGACGCTGGTGGACGTGCGCAGGGTCACCGAACTCGCACACGCCGCGGGCGCGAAGGTGGTGCTGGACAACGTCTTCGCCACGCCGCTGCTGCAGCGTGGTTTCGAACTCGGCGCCGACGTCCTGGTGTATTCCGGTACCAAGCACATCGACGGCCAGGGCCGGGTGCTCGGCGGCGCGATTCTCGGTGCGCGGGACTACATCGACGGCCCGGTGAAGAATCTGATGCGCCACACCGGTCCCGCCTTGAGCCCGTTCAATGCGTGGACCCTGCTCAAGGGCTTGGAGACGATGCCGCTGCGGGTGCGTCATTCCACGGAAGCCGCGCTGTGCATCGCTCAGTTCCTCGAGGGCAACAAGTCTGTCGGCTGGGTGAAATACCCCTTCCTGGAATCACATCCGCAGCACGCACTGGCCGTGAGCCAGATGAGCGGCGGTGGCACGGTGGTCACCTTCGAGCTGAACGCGCCTGCGGATGAAGGCAAGAAGCGCGCCTTCGAGGTGCTCAATCGCTTGCGCATCGTCGATATCTCCAACAACCTCGGCGACTCCAAGACCCTCATCACCCACCCGGCCACCACCACCCACCGCGCCATGGGCCCGGAAGGTCGCGCGACCATCGGCCTCACCGACGGCGTCGTCCGCATCTCGGTGGGCCTCGAGGACGTCGAAGACCTTCTCGACGACCTCGGCCACGCTCTCAGCTAGAGCGTCCGCGCCGCGAGCGGGACATCGTCGAGAACGAGCACGGTGATGTCCTGTTCGGCGACCTGCGGCGCCGCCGGGTGCCTACCCTGGACGTATGCGGATCTCGGTGGCGGCAGACGAGCGTGTCGGGGTGGCGAAGGAACTGATCGAGGAGTTGCATCGGCGCGGGCTGGAGACACTCGCGCACGGGGCGCTTTCCGAGGTGGAGCGCGACGACTGGGCCTGGGCCAGTGCGGCGGCGGCACGTGATGTCGCCGAGGGGCGAGCCGAGCAAGCCATCGTCTGCTGCTGGACCGGAACCGGTGCGTCGATCGCCGCGAACAAGGTGGCCGGTATCCGGGCCGCGCTGTGTGGTGATGCCGCCACCGCGGCCGGTGCGCGCAAGTGGAATGACGCGAATGTCCTTGCGCTGAGCCTGCGGACGACCTCGAGTGCCCTGCTGACGGAGATCCTCGACGCCTGGTTCGTGACGGAGCCGAGCACGGACTCGGATGATCGAGCCAATATCGCGCACCTCTCGAAGCTCGAGCGCACCCGCTGAACGAATCGGGTCGCCCGTTCCTTTGCGAATCCACAGGTCGTGCGCCCTTTTCTGGCCTGGAGAGCCCTTGAACCCGTGGTGTTTCGGTGTGCCTGGGGAATCGAAGGGGAGGGTATCGAGCCGTCGAATGAGCTGTGCTCCGGAACGGCTCGGCACACGGGGTCCAGTGGCGTGAAAAGTCACGTTAGCGGTCTCTGCTCTGGTCTGGCTATGAACGGAACCTGTCTCATCCAGGTGGTTCGATACCGGTTGAGGTCGCGGTATCGTTCCCCTTTCGGGAGAGCGGTCGGGGGAGGGCTCCGGGTGCGTCTTCTTGGTTTGACCCTCTCGCCCCTCGTCGTTGTCGGTAATGGCGTGGCGTTACCAACATTCGCCGAGCACGGCTGGTGTCTCGCGCTACTGACATCCCTTGACGCGATCTACTGGCACCAGGTGACTAACCAGAAGGTCGGCGGCATGCCGAAGAATCCAACGGGAGGCGAAACCTGGTGCGGCCGTCGACGATATCGACCCGTGGACGTTGCGCGGCCGGTTGTCGTACCGGCGAGCGGCCGAGCTGTTCGAGCACCATGCCGTACCGGCGGCTTCGGTCGCGGCCATTCACCTTGTATCAACTCCGGCACAGACGACTCACGCATGCCGCAGAGGACGGGGCGTCCACGCCGATGCTGATGCGCATGAGCGGGCACGCTTCGGTGCGCTCGCTCGGCAAATACGCCCGCCCGTCGGCGGAGGCTCTGATCCGATGGCAGGCCAGTACCAACCTGGCCGCCCGCAAGCGGCGGCAGTGACGCGAAAAAGGCGCTACCACTCGTTGGGTAACCGGTCTCGTTATGTTGTGGGTGGGCGGTTCGGCGCTCGGATGACGGTGATGGGATCGGAGGGCGCGCCGCCGTCCGGTATCTCCGCACCCAATTCCGCGGTTCCTTTCCGCTCGGTGAAGCGCGCCTGATTGACACCGACCGTGGCCCAAACATCGTGGTTCATGCCCGCGCTGTGAATGGCCCCTGCTACCTGCTGGACGTGAGCGTCCCCCTCGCAGACCAGCATCATCAGCGGTTTATTTGGTCCTGCACGGGAAGCGGATTGGAAATCCAAATTTGCCGCAACCAATTGCCCGAAGAAACCCCCAGGAATCCCCACAGTTTGCCAGTCGGGGTTGGCATCGTCACCGAAATTGGCATCGATCTCGATTCCCTCTGGGCGTCCGTGCGCGTGCACGTAAAGCATCCCCTCCCTGGCGTCATCGGCCCAGGGTGCGGGCTGAGAAGGCCCGGCATCTTTCCAATCGGGGTCGCTCCCGTCGCCTGGGTCGACACGACGCACGGGGTAGTATTCGCTGTCACTCAGCCGATCCGGCATCCGTGACCATGTCTCGTAGTATTTCTTGTCCCCGGAAAGATCGTTCTCTGTTGCGCCTTTCTTGGTTGGGAAGGAAATTCCGAATGTATTCCCTTCGTGATCCACCAGGGGAATGACGCGTATGTCGTGGATGTGATGTGCAACGCCCTGGTCGTCCTGCAAGCTGAAGCTGTAACGATTGAGAACACTCACGCTGGCGCCGTCGCCGTTCGTAAGGGTCCTCCCGGCGTTGTCGAGTTCGCCTGCGAACCCATTGACCCCGACCCGGTTGTTGATGGTATGAGCGCCGTCTTTGAGTAATCGTGTGATCGACTCGGTTGCCTCGACCATCAGTCGAGCCGCTCCTGTGCTAGCCATCGCCTCGCGCCGCGTCCCGCACCGGGATAGAAATCCCGGGGCATCTAACCAACATCGTCACAGGTTACCTGCGCAAAGGTTCGGGCGGACGCTGTGAGTCAGTGTTGGAGTCTGGCCGGGCGACCGTCCCACGGTGGGCTTCGCAGTGATCCGTCCGGATCGGAGGGCGGTGTCATGAGACAGTGGCGGTACAAGGCATGGAACCGAGGTAAGGACGATGAGCTGTGGGGAATCCGCCACCGGAAGCTGTCCGGCACAACAACTGGTTCGTGTTGGTCGATCCCGGCTGGAATCAGGGCGATCCGACCGCATCCCCGCCCGTGGAGGTCATCGTGGGCGGGTGGGAGCTACACGATAATGGTGGCACTGGGCCGTTCCGGCCGAATCCACGCTACCGCCCCAGCGCACCCACCGTGCCGACCGATCCTATCGACGCGGTACTGCGCCTGATCGCTGAAGGACAGCAGCCTCGCACCGAACTCGTCGCCGCCGTGCGTGACGCGATCGTGGAAATCGGCTGCGACGTACACGGTCAGCCGCTGCTGGGCACCGCCCCCGACAGCACACCCTGTGTTGTCGTCGCCACCGCCGAACTACAGAAGGCCCACCTCGATGTCGACCAGTGGATCCCGGTTCACGGCAGCGCACTCCCCGACATCATCCCGTCTGGCGCCGATGTTCTCCTCAACCCCGCAGGCGCCGCGCCTTTCCGGCTCCGAACAGAGGCACTCCGCTCTGCCACTACACGCGACCACAGCTGAACATGCACATGGACCGAGCCATCCCGAAGGTAGTGCCCCTGCCGGTCCGAGCGCGTCGAGTTGGGTGTAGTGCGGGCAGCGCTTCATTTGACAGCATCCTGTCAAATGTGACAGCATACTGTCATGCCCACGCAAACAGTTCACATGGCCGTTTACGACACTCTCGCCGACTGGGAGGTTGGTGCCGCCACTGCGCACATCAACAAGCACGCCTGGCATAAAGAGCCCGGAAAGTTCCAGGTCAAGACGGTCGGGCTGACCATGGATCCGATCACCACAATGGGCGGGGTGCGGATTGTGCCGGATGTGGCGATCGCCGATCTCGCCCCCGCTGACAGCGCGATGCTGATCCTGCCCGGCGCGGATACGTGGGTTACGGGTGAACTTGCCCCGTTCGCGCGGCTGGCCGGGGCGTTCCTCGATGCGGGTGTGCCGGTCGCGGGCATCTGTGGCGCCACCTTCGGGCTGGCGAAGGAGGGTCTGCTCGACACTCGCGCGCACACCAGTAATGTCGCGGAATTCCTTGCCTACAGCGGATATTCGGGCGGCGACCGCTACGTGAACGAGCCTGCGGTGACCGACGGCGATCTGATCACCGCGAGCGGCACCGCACCCTTCGAGTTCGCCCGCGAGGTGCTGGGCAGGCTCGGTGTGTACGAGCCGCACGTGCTCGACGGCTGGTACCGGCTCTATGCGCACAGCGATCCGGCAGGCTATGCCGTGCTCGCCGAATACGAGGCGCAGATGGCGGGAACCTCCCACTGAGGGACAATCCACGGCGATCCGATCGAACGGTCGGATCGCCGACGATCCACATCGAGGAGGTGGCATGCCCGGCATCGAAAGCCGTGCGGCACAGGAGGGCTGCTCGGCATGAGTGACACACCTGAACAGGAACTCTTCAGCACCGCCGCCATCACCTCGTTCCGGCTCAACGGCCAATTCCTCACGATCGCAGAAGAACTCGCCCAGCCCGGGGGCATTACTGCGGCCTGGTGGCAAGTGCTCGGGGCGGTGCTGCGCGAACCGCTTCCGGTGGCGGGCATCGCCAGGGCGATGGGCATTACCCGCCAGAGCGTGCAGCGCATCGCGGATCTGTTGGTGGACAAGGGACTTGCCGAATACCGCCCGAACCCCGCTCACCGCCGCGCGAAACTGGTGGCGCCCACCGACGCCGGTCGCGACGCCATCAAGCGCATCAACCCCCATCACGCCGTGATGGCACAGCGACTGGCGGCCGAACTCGGCCCCGAAAAATTCGCCCTGACGGTGGATGTGCTGACCACCTTGTCCGCCGCCCTCGACGCCATCACCGACACCGAATCCTGATCGCGCCGACCAGATCTCGGGGATTCCTGACCGCTGGGTGACGACACCTCGCCCGCCGGACCGGAAGCTGTCGATGTTCGAAGTCCTGATCAACACTGACGTGCGGTTTGTGTGCTATATGTCGGTCAGCCGCTGTCTCGCCAGGCCCAGCGCGTATTCATCGGTGCCATCAATTTCGGCTACCACCTGCTGAGCAGCGGCTTGCTCCTCTCGCTGGCAAAGCAGCTTCACGAGCAAGTACAGCGTGGTCTTGTCCCCATGCTGGGCCCGTTGCCGGAGATCGCGGTCGCGACTGTCCTCGTACAGGAACCGGTCCAGCCTGCGCCGCGCGTGGACGTCGGTCTCACCCCGCGTGGCTAGCTCGTCGAGGCGTCTCGCTTTCACGAGTAGATCCATGTGCCACAGATGCGCATCGTGCCGGTTATGGTCTGCGCTGTAGCACTCGGCAACAGCGCTGACTGCGGAGATCGCTGCATCCCAGTCATGGCCGGTCTCCGCCGCACGTGCTGCGTCGAACCAGGTTTCCATGATGTCAGTATGACGAACATCGCTGGTGGGACCCGCACTGTCGCGAGGGTGACGCTGGTGCAGGGGCTAGTCGAAAGGCGTGCTGGTATGGCCGACCAGGTCCGCGACCGAATCGACGACCAGGGTCGGGCGGTAGGGGAATTGCTCTACCGAGGCGCGGGTGGAGATGCCGGTGGTGACGAGGATGGTTCGCATACCCGCCTCGAGTCCGGAGATGACGTCGGTGTCCATTCGGTCGCCGATCATCACGGTGGACTGGGAGTGGGCGCCGATGCGGCGCAGGGCCGACCGCATCATCAGCGAGTTCGGCTTGCCGACGTAGTAGGGGTCGCGGCCGGTCGCGCGAGTGATCAGGGCGGCGACCGAGCCGGTGGCAGGCAGCAGGCCGTCGCGGGAAGGGCCGGTCGGGTCCGGGTTGGTGGCGATGAACCGGGCGCCGCGGTCGACAAGGCGGATGGCGGTGGTGATCGCCTCGAAGGAGTACGTGCGGGTCTCGCCGAGCACGACATAGTCGGGATCGCTGTCGGTCAGCACGTAGCCGATCTCGTGCAGCGCCGTGGTGAGCCCGGATTCGCCGACGACATAGGCGGTTCCGTTCGGGCGCTGGTCATTGAGGAAGGTGGCGGTGGCCAGGGCGGAGGTCCAGATAGCCTCTTCCGGAATATCCAATCCGGTGTGGCGCAGCCGGGCCTGCAGGTCACGCGGGGTGCGGATCGAGTTGTTGGTGAGCACCAGGAACGGGATCTCGTTGGACCGCAGCTCTGCCAGGAACTTGTCCGCGCCCGGGATCATGTGGTCCTCGTGCACCAGCACGCCGTCCATGTCGGTGAGATAGGACAGGATGGGCTCGTCAATGGCGGTCACCGGTCAATTGTCCACTATGGCGCAGCCGGACGAAGTCTGTAGCCGCTTGCATCGGGCTGAGCTGAGGCGAGGCAGCTGTTTGCGCCTGGGCTGTGTGAACGTGAGGCAGCTGTTTGCGCCTGGGCTGTGTGAACGTGAGGCAGCTGTTTGCGCCTGGGCTGTGTGAACGTGAGGCAGCTGTTTGCGCCTGGGCTGTGTGAACGTGAGGCAGCTGTTTGCGCCTGGGCTGAGTGAACGCGAAGCAGTCGCTTGCGCCGGCTGAGCGAAGGCGAAGCAGTCGCCTGTCCAGGTGATCGTGGGTAAGGGATCGACGCGGTACGACCCCGCACACATCGGGGTCGGTCGCTGACTATGGTCGAGGACGGCCGTCTGAAACGCGGAGGACCGTCGTGCCGCGACGCGGACTATCGCGACACGATGAAGCGTTGATACGGCCGAAGCGGGGTGCGGGAACGCCCGCACCCGAACCGTGGCAGCTAAGCGACAGGAGTGGCGCACATGGGTGAGCTCAAGCTCGGGTACAAGGCATCGGCAGAGCAGTTCGGACCTCGGGAGTTGGTCGAGATCGCGGTGCTCGCCGAGGAACACGGGCTCGACAGCGCCACCGTGAGCGACCACTTCCAGCCGTGGCGCCACAAGGGCGGGCACGCGCCGTTCTCGCTGGCCTGGATGGCCGCGGTCGGCGAGCGCACCGAGCGCATCCAGCTCGGCACCTCGGTGCTCACCCCGACCTTCCGCTACAACCCCGCGGTGATCGCGCAGGCCTTCGCCACCATGGGCTGTCTGTACCCGGACCGGATCATGCTCGGCGTCGGCTCCGGTGAGGCGCTCAACGAGATCGCCACCGGGTTCACCGGCGAATGGCCGGAATTCAAGGAGCGTTTCGCCCGTCTGCGCGAATCGGTCGACCTGATGCGCGCACTGTGGACCGGCGAGCGCACCGACTTCGACGGTCAGTACTACCGCACTGTCGGCGCCTCGATCTACGACGTCCCCAAGGGCGGTATCCCGGTCTACATCGCTGCGGGCGGTCCATTGGTGGCCCGGTACGCGGGCCGCGCCGGTGACGGCTTCATCTGCACCTCCGGCAAGGGTATGGATCTCTACACCGAGAAGCTGATGCCCGCCGTCGCCGAGGGTGCCGCGAAGGCAGGCCGCACCGTCGACGACATCGACCGAATGATCGAGATAAAGATCTCCTACGACACCGATCCCGAACTGGCCCTGGAGAACACCCGCTTCTGGGCACCGCTGTCGCTGACCCCCGAGCAGAAGCACAGCATCACCGACCCGATCGAAATGGAGGCCGCCGCCGACGCTCTCCCCATCGATCAGATCGCCAAGCGCTGGATCGTTGCGAGCGACCCCGACCAGGCCGTCGACCTCATCAAGCCCTACCTGGACGCGGGCCTCAACCACCTGGTCTTCCACGCTCCCGGCCACGACCAGCGCCGCTTCCTCGATCTCTTCCAGCGCGACCTGGCCCCGCGCCTGCGCGCGCTCGGCTGACAATCGAACATGGCCACGCGGCGCTCGTGACAGTCGCCGCGGCCATGTCACATCGCCCGCACGGTGTGTGTTCTAGCGGGTATCTCCAGCTCTGGTAGCGAATTTTGTTGTGTTGAAAGCTGTTCCAGGGAATGATCCGGTCATGTGATGAACCGACGAATTCATGGAGCCGTCCTCCTTGCCGCCTCCGCGGCGGCCGTAATGTTCGCCCCCACTACCGCAGCGCCCGCAAGCGCGGCGACGCCGTTCAAGGCCCCTGACGTCACCTTCGCGGGCACCGGACCGGGAACGGTGACCGCGACGCTGCACAATCCGAACGACCAGGGTCAGTGCTGGGCCGAGGCCGGCGTCGGACCCGACAACAACCACGTGTTCTTCGGCGGTTCTCGCCCGGAGTCGCTGGCCAACCCCGGCCAGACGATCAAGACGTCGCTGGAAGGTCTCGAGCCGGGGACGACGATCACGGCCAGGGGAGGCTGTGCGGGCGACGCGGGATACGAGTTGTCGGAGCTGGTCACTGTCACCGTCCCCGCCACCAAGCCCGCAACCGGTAGCTTCGGGGGCTAGATCGACGGTGTGGTGACGGCCATCGCATGGGTCGCCGTCACCACATCATCGAGTCGTTGGAGGGACTGCGCAGGCGAAAGACCGGTCGTCAGCGCATCTCAGGCGCGGGTGAGTGCGAAGATGCGCAGATTGCGGGTGGTGCGGGAGCGGTAGGCGTCGTAGGCGCCGGTGATTTCGACGAAGCGGGCGAAGACGGCGTCCTTGTCGGCCTCGGCGACCAGGGTGGCCTGGACGGGGATGCGTTCACCCGCGATAGCGACGGTGGCCTGCGGGTTCGCCAGCAGATTGGCGGTCCAGGCCGGGTGCTCGGCCTGACCGAAGTTGCTGCCGATCACGTACAACGTGTCACCGTCGTGCACATAGAGCAGCGGCTGGGTGCGCGGTTCGCCGGACTTGCGGCCGATGCTGGTCAGCAGGATGACGGGCGCACCGATCGGGCCGAGCACGGTGTACTTGGCGTCGGTGCGCTCGAGCAGTGCGCGATCCAGCGGCGTGATCTTCCGAATGAACCACGAACCGGGCTTGGTAGCCGCGAGCTTATTCGCTGCGCGGGAAAGAACATTGGTGCGCGAACCCCATTGCCGGTCCGGGAACTGCTCAGCCATGCCCGGACTATACGGCGTTGCTAGAAGCTTCCTGAAGACTCGGGAAGGCGGGGGAGTTGCCATCCGTTTACTAAGCTTCGACCATGGCCGAATCTGCTCCATCCGCCGTGTACATCGCGTCTCCGGAGGGTGACACCGGAAAATCGACGGTGGCGCTCGGGATGCTCCAGATGCTGTGCGTGACCACCGCTCGGGTCGGGGTGTTCCGGCCGATCACCCGCTCGACCACCGAGCCGGATTACATTCTCGAACTGCTGCTCGAACACAGCACAGCCGATATCGACTACGCGCAGGCCACCGGCGTCACCTACGACCAGGTGCACGCTGATCCCGATGCCGCGATCAGCGAGATCGTGATGCGCTTCCACGAGGTCGCCAAGGTGTGTGATGCGGTGGTGATCGTCGGCAGCGACTACACCGACGTGGCCAGCCCCAGCGAGCTGCGTTTCAACGCCAGGGTCGCGGTGAACCTCGGCGCACCGGTGCTATTGGTGGTGCGCGGCTCCGGCCGCACCCCGGAGGAGGTGCGGCATCTGGCCGAGCTGTGCGCGAGCGAACTGGCCCTCGAGCACGCGCAGCTGGTCGCGATCATCGCCAACCGCTGCGATCCGGACCAGCTCGACGAGGTGTGCTCGGCCTTGCAGGGCTTCGATGTGCCGTCCTGGACGCTGCCGGAAGTGCCGTTGCTGATTGCGCCAACCATGGCCGAGCTGTGCACCGCGATCGACGGCGAAATGTACAGCGGCGACCAGGAATTGCTGCAGCGCGAGGCGTTGGAGATCATGGTCGGCGGCATGACGGCCGAACACATTCTGGAGCGGCTTGTCGACGGCGTCGTGGTCATCGCGCCGGGTGACCGCTCGGACGTGCTGCTCAGCGTGGTGAATGCGCATGAGGCGGAAGGCTTTCCGTCGCTGTCGGGCATCATCATGAACGGCGGCATGCTCCCGCATCCCGCGGTCGCGCGACTGATGACCGGTCTCAAACCGAAGCTGCCGATCCTCACCACCGAACTCGGCACCTACGACACGGCCAGTGCCGCCTACCGCACCCGCGGCCGGATGTCGGCGGGCAGCCCGCGCAAGGTCGACACCGCTCTCGCGCTGATGGAGCAGCGGGTCGACGACGCGGAGTTGTTGCGGCGCATCGACGTTCCGCGCAGCTCGGTGGTGACCCCGCAGATGTTCGAGTACCAGCTCATCGAGTGGGCGCGTGCGGACCGCAAGCGCATCGTGCTGCCCGAGGGCGACGACGACCGCATCCTGCGTGCCGCGGGTCGGGTGCTGCAGCGCAAGATCGCTGACCTGGTCATTCTCGGTGACGAGGGGTCCATCCGGGCCCGCGCCGCCGAACTGGGCGTCGATATTGCCGCCGCGCAGGTGCTCGATCCCGCCACTTCGGGATATCTGGATGATTTCGCCGCGGAGTACGCGAAGCTGCGCGCGCACAAGGGCATGACCGTTGAGCGCGCCCGCGAAACCATGACCGACATCTCGTATTTCGGCACCATGATGGTCCACAAGGGCATTGCCGACGGCATGGTGTCCGGTGCCGCGCACACCACGGCGCACACCATCCGGCCGTCGTTCGAGATCATCAAGACCACGCCCGGCGTCGCCACGGTGTCCAGTGTGTTCCTGATGTGCCTTGCCGACCGGGTGCTCGCCTACGGCGACTGCGCGGTGGTCCCCGATCCGACGTCGGACCAGCTGGCCGATATCGCGATCTCCTCGGCGGGCACCGCGGCCAGGTTCGGCATCGAACCGCGGGTGGCCATGCTGTCGTACTCGACCGGTGAATCGGGCAGCGGCGCCGATGTGGACAAGGTCCGGGTGGCGACCAAGCTGGTCCGCGAGCGTGCGCCGGAACTGCTGGTGGAGGGCCCGATTCAATACGACGCGGCGATCGAGCCGACCGTCGCCACCACCAAGCTGCCGGATTCCGAGGTGGCAGGCCGCGCAACGGTGTTCGTGTTTCCCGATCTCAATACCGGCAACAACACCTACAAGGCAGTGCAGCGCAGTGCGGGCGCGATCGCCATCGGCCCGGTGCTGCAGGGTCTGCGCAAGCCGGTCAACGATCTGTCCCGCGGCGCTCTGGTCGCCGACATCGTCAACACCGTGGCGATCACCGCGATTCAGGCGCACGGAGAGTGACGGGGGTGTCCGCGGCACAGGGGCAATGCGGAACATTGGCGTCGTGATCACGGTTGCTGAACGTGTGCGAGAGCACCGCAGGACCCTGGAGGCGATGTGAACTCTCGCGGGACACAGGAGGCGTCATGAGCAGCGAACGTGCCGATGGTCTGGTGCTGGTGATCAATTCCGGCTCGTCGTCGATCAAATACCAGCTGCTGGACCCGGAGTCGAGCGCTGTCGCGGCTTCGGGCATGGTCGACCGGATCGGCGAGGCGAACGCCGGGATCGAGCATCGTGCCGAGGGAATGACCGTCGAGTGTCATGAGCCGGTCGCCGATCACACCGCCGGACTGCGGCTGGTTTTCGAGATGTTTGCCGAGACCGGACGTGATCTGGCGAGCGAGGGCGTGCACGCGGTCGGGCATCGAGTGGTGCACGGCGGCGAGGTGTTCTACCGGCCGACGCTGATCGACGATGCAGTGGTCACCGCGATTTCGGAGCTGTCTTCGCTTGCGCCGCTGCACAATCCGGCCAATGTTGCGGGCATCGAGAGTGCCAGGAGGCTATTGCCGGGCGTACCGCAGGTCGCCGTGTTCGACACCGCGTTCTTCCACGGCCTGCCCGATGCCGCGAAGACCTACGCGATCGATGCGAAGGTCGCTGCCGCGCAGGGCATTCGGAAATATGGTTTTCACGGCACTTCGCACGAATACGTCTCCGGGCGGGTCGCGGAGCTGCTCGATCGCGATCCCGCCGACCTGAATCAGATTGTCTTCCACCTGGGTAACGGCGCTTCGGCCTCGGCGATCAAGGGCGGTCAGCCGGTCGACACGACAATGGGTCTGACCCCGTTGGAGGGCTTGGTGATGGGCACCAGGTCCGGCGATCTCGACCCGGGCATCGTGCCGCACCTCATGCGCTCGGCCGATCTGAATATCGACCAGGTCGACGAGCTTCTGAACCGGAACTCGGGCCTGAAGGGGCTTTCGGGTGTCAACGATTTCCGTGAGCTGCAACGGCTCATCGATCAGGGTGACGCCGCCGCGAAGCTGGCCTACGACGTATACATCCACCGACTGCGCCGCTACCTCGGCGCGTACTTGGTGGAGCTGGGTCGCCTCGACGCCATCACCTTCACCGCGGGTGTCGGGGAGAACAGCACACAGGTTCGCGCCGACGCCCTCGCCGAGCTCTCCCGCTTCGGCATCGCGGTCGACCCCGCGCTCAACACCGCGAAAGACCGCACAGCCCGGCATATTTCGGCACCGGGAGCCGAAGTGGCCGTGCTGGTCGTTCCGACCAATGAGGAACTGGCCATCGCCCGCGCGGCGCAACGCGTGGTGGCCGCCGAACAGCTCTAGAAACCTTCACGAAAACCTCATGGTCGATACGTCAGTATTGGTATCGGATCGAGTTCGCCGGCCCACCGAAATCCTGGGCGACCCGCTCCGCGTGCTCTCGGGTCAGCGATGCCCTCGCCCCTCCCGAATTGCTCGCTCCGGCTGCCCCCGGAGCTCGCTGAGTGCACGCGGCTCCCGGGGTTTCGGTGTGCCGACTGTTCCGGCAGATCCGAGCGATCAGGTTCGCGGCGATCTTCTCGATGCGCGGTTCGAGCGCGGCGACCCTGGCGGGGGTGAACGCCTGGCTGATGGTCTTGCGCAGCCGCCGGTGGTCGAGGCCGTCCTTGTTGAGCATGTGGTCGATATCGGTGAGCGCGCGCATGGGCCAATCGGCCGGAATGGTGCCGTCGTGCAGGGCGGGACACTGCGCGGCACTCTTGCTGAACAGTTTGTCATCAAGGACTTCACTGACGGCCTGGTAGCTGGTCGCGATCCAGGCGGGCACCCCGCCCGGCAATTCGATAGGAACGACCTCGCCGCGCTCACGAATTCGGTCATAGGTGTCGTAGGTGGACTCTCCCGCAGTGGGCAGCTGGATCGCGTGCTCGGTCATGCTGTCTCCCAACAAATTTCGGATTGCTGAGGGAATTCTCGGTCGTCCGTACCTGCGGGGCGCGCGATACGCGCGTTTCCGGCCCCAGACCGGAACCGGAAGAAACCAAAACGAAAGTGAGTGCCCGAGAACTCGGGCAGATCTGGTCCCGGTGCCTATACCGTCGATGAGCCGTTGGTATTGCTGGTGTACGCGTTATCGAATAGGTCCCAGCCATTGCGGCGGCCGACTGTGCGTGCCTCGGCCATCCAGCCCGCGTCGACGGCCGCGTCGGCGAACGCGCGAACCACGCCGGGCTTGTTCAGGTTCAGCAAACGGTCACCAATCCAGATGACACCGGTCGGGCCCGGCCCGCCGTCGGAGACATTGCGCTCACCATCGGGGCGGAAGACCAGTGTCAGGCCTGCCACCGACCCGAGTTGTCGCAGCCGCAGGACTTCCTCGCAGCCGTTTACATGCTGGTGGTAGGTCTTCCAGCGGTACTGCTGCTCACCCACCGTAAGGACTCGGCGGCGGCTTTCTTTCACCATCGCGCGATGCTAGCGCGGTTCATGGATCCGGCTGCCAGTTTGTTGAGGGCCGATCACCGTGACATGGTCATGATTGTCGCGAGGTAGACCATGGCTTTATGGTGCGGTGCTGGCTGAGCGGACGTTTACTTAGATCCAGGTCTTGGCTCGAATGGCGTTCGCCAGGTCGACCAAGGCGTAGCGATGGTTTCGGCCCGGCGCGCTGCGGGCCAGGGCCCGCAGGCTGGCTTCGGTGCCTTCGCGCAGGTCGCGGTCGGTGAAGGGGGCGCCGAACAGGGTGGCGTCCTGCCGTTTCGGCGTATTGCCCGCCTGCAGCCAGGCCAGGGCCGCGCCGAGGACGAGGACGCGCATCTGGACCGCGCGGCCTTCGCCCTTCGGTATGACAAGCATTCGGGAGGCCGCGATGTGCAGCGTCGCTTCCTCGAGTTCGCCCACCGGCGCGCAGGTGAGCAACAGCAGCACGGCGGTCAGGCGTGCTGTGGTGTAGTGCCGCGACGCGACGGGGACCTCGTCGAGCGCGCGCACCGCATCGGTGACCCGGCCCGCCGTGGCCAGCTGCCTGGCCAGGCCGAAGGCTGCGCTCACCACCGCGCGGTCGGTGCGCCACACCGAGTCGTAGAACTTCTCGGCGTAGACCCGCCACTGCTCCGGATCGTCGGAATCCCACTGCTGCAATATCAGTTCCGCCGTGGCCGCCAGCGCCAGCTTCGGCGCGATTTCGCCCGGCAGCACCTGCAGCACCGCGTCGAAACTGGCGAAAGCCTTTTCGTAATCCTGTTCCAGCAGCTGGGCCTGACCGATGTGCCAATCGATACGCCAATCGTGATCGGCGGGTATTCGCGACAGCATATCCAGCACAGTGGCCGACTCGCCGAGATCGAGGTACGCCCGCGCCTCCGCGAGCGTCAGCTCCAGATCCATGGTCTCCGGAGCATTCTCGGGATCGGATTCGGCGCGCTCGCGTGCTTCGCGCAGTGCTTCCAGTGCCTGCTGCGGGTCGTGGTGCACGGCGGCGGCGGCGAGCAGCGGCGCGGCGGGATCCGCCGGATCGATGAGCGGAACAGGAAGGGCCGCAGCGACTTCCCGTGCCTCGAGCCGAGTGCTGCGGCCGATGCCGTCGGCGTAGGCATCGGTCTGACTGATCAGCTCCTCGGTGCCGAAACTGGCGCGCTGCGGGCTGAACACCGTGGACAGCTGGGGATGCTCGGTCCCGGTCTGCAAGGCCAGGATTTCGCGCAGCACGCCCGCCATCTGGGCGGACATGGCGCGAGCGGAGGGGAAGCGCCGCTGCGGGTCGGGGTCGGTCGCCGACAACAGCAACCGATGGAAGAACTCGTTGCGCTCGAGCACGGGATGTGCTGCGGGGTCTGGAATTCCATCCAGATAGCGGCCCTGCTCCATCGGCATGCTCAATGTAAGCACGGCGAGCGTCCGCCCGACGGTGTAGATGTCCGACGCCACAGTCGGCCCCGTCCTTGCTATCTCCGGCGCCTGGAACCCCCGGGTGCCGTAGAGATTTCCGTACGCTTCGATAATGGCGACGGCACCGAGGTCGATCAGTTTCACCTGGTCCTCGGTGATCATGATGTTGTCGGGCTTGAGATCGTTGTAGGTCAATCCGACCGAATGCAGGTAGTCCAGCGCGGGCAGGATCTCCAGCAGATAGGCAATAGCCTCGGCGACCGGCATCCGCAGTGGCCGCGGATAGGTGTCGAGGATGTCGCGCAGCGATTTGCCGCCGACATATTCCATGACGATATACCCGACCGGCTCGCCGTCCTGGCCGGTGTACTCGACGAAATTGTGGATCTTGACGATGCTGGGATCGGCCACTTCGGCAAGGAATTGGCGCTCGGCCACGGCCACCGCCTGTGCCTCGGCATCGCCCGCGTGCAGCAGGCCCTTGAGCACCACCCAGCGGTCGCTGACATTGCGGTCGATCGCCAGGTAGATCCAGCCGAGTCCGCCGTGTGCGATGCAGCCCTGGATCTCGTACTGGTTCGAGACCAGGTCGCCCGGGAACAGCAAGGGCCGGAAATCGTATTTGACGCCGCAGGTTAGGCAGGTCCCCGCGGTCGTCGCGGGCCGGACCGCGGTGGCCCGGCCGACCGGGCTCCCACAACGCCAGCAGAAGCGCTTGCCTTCGGAGACGACCGGATCGGTGAGCACCGCGTCGCGCGGATCGGCGGGCACGATGGTCGGGATGGGCACCAGTCCCCCGCCGAGCCTGCGCACCGTCGGGCGTGAGCGGACGGTGCGCGTGCTACGCACGCTGCGGCCGGAGGTCCGCATCGTGGCATTCGAGTTCGGCTCCGATTGCGGACGCCGCGTGCCGACGGTGAAGCCGGATGCGGTGGTGCCTGGTCCGGCGGCTTCGGATGCGGTGGTGCCTGGTCCGGCGGTTTCGTCAGCTGTGGGGCCGGGCGCGACGGTTTCGTCGGCGGTGGTGCCCGGTCCAACGGTTTCGGCGGCAATGGTGTCGGGTCCGATGTTCTCCTCGGCCGCGGGTTCGTGCCCAGGTCGGACCGCCTGGGTGCCCGCTAGGTCGTGGTCGGCCGAATCCTCCTGCGGCGCGGGCGAACCATTCCTACCGGAACGGGCGGAATTGTCAGGGTCGGCGCCGTGCTGGCTCGTCATCGGCGGTCAGTCCAGGTAGGTCGGTTCCGGCGGCACCGGTGGGGGGCCGAGCACGGAAAGCCACTGTCGATAGATTCTGGTCCAGGTGCCGTCGGCCCGGATCCGCTCCAGCGTCCCGTTGACGAAACGCACCAGATCGTCGTTGCCTTTGGGGATACCGATGCCGTAGGGCTCGAAGCTGATGCTGCCGCCCACCAGCTGGGTGTAGTAGGGATCCTGCGCGGCGAGGCCGGCCAGGATGGCGTCGTCGGTGCTTACCGCGTCGACCTGGCGCTGTTGCAGAACCACCAAACAATCTGCCCAGGTCGGCACCGCAAGGATGGTGGCGCCCGGCTGTTCGTGGCGGATCCGCTCCAGTGAGGTGGTGCCGGGCACCACGCACACCCGCCTGCCCGCGAGGTCGGCGAGGCCGTTGATGCCGGAATTCTTCACCGCGAGCACGCGCTGGTAGGCGCGCAGGTACACCGTGGAGAACGTCACCTTCTGCCGTCGTTCACAGTTGATCGTCATGGTCTTGGCGACCAGGTCGACGGTGTGATTTTGCAGCGCCCGCTCGCGGTCGGCGGAGCCGAGACTGCGGTATTCGATCAGGTCCGGGCTGCCGAGCAGGTCGCGTGCGACCTCCCTGGCGATGTCGGCGTCGAAGCCGACGACGGCGCCGCTGACCGGATCACGGAAGCTGAACAGGTTGCTGCCGGTGTCAAGTCCGACCACCAGTCGGCCACGAGCGCGGATGGCGTCGATGGTCGGCCCACCGACCGCCGAGCCCGTCGGCCGCAGGCTGGCGGTCGGATCGCCGCATTGCGGGTCGACCAGTGGCGTGATCGGTGTATTCGGCAGTACCGGGACGGCTTTGGCCGGCAGCGGCGGTTCGTCGTATCGGACGATCTTGGCCGGCGCGCTCGAGAGCGAGTCGCCGGCACAACCGCCGGCACAGGCGACGGCGAGCAGGGCAGCGGCCAGGATGCCGCGGGTGGTTTTCATCGGTACTCCCGCAGTCGGGGCCAGAGACCGAGGCCGACCAAACTCGCGGCGAGGATGCTGAGCACCATCGCGCCGGGAGCAAGGAAGTCGAGCACTCGGGCGCTCTGGGAGATCTTGCCGCGCAGGGTGTCCCTTGTCTTCGCGAGCGCCGCGCCGAGCGACCTGTCCAGCGCATCCACCTGGGCGGCGGCGTCCGCGGTGCCGGGGCCGGTCGCGACCGCTGCCGCGCCGTCGAAGTCGCCGTGGGCGAGAGTTTCGTTCATTCGCTGATGCGCGGCGCGCCAACGGGCGAGTGCGGTACGGGCATTCGCCACGTCCCCGGCTGCGGGCGCGCGCGTCGGGTAGCCGTCGAGCAGTTCGGTCAGCCGGGCGATGCTGTAATCATAGGTGCGGTCGTAGTCGCCGGTCGCGTCGCGTCGCACCAGTTTCAAAGTTTCGGCGGAACGCGCCTGCTGGGTCACGATTCGGCTCTCGGTCAACCGGGAGGCCGGCACCGCCGCGCCGTCGCGGCCGTTGATCATCGATACGGCCGAGATCGACCCGGCGGCCACGGTCCAGGCCAACAGGGTCACCATCGCGGCGGAGGCGAGCAGCAGTCCGGGATTGACCACGCGGTGCCAGCGTTTGGCCAGCTCGATTTGCGCCCAGACCAAAAACGCCAAGGCGAGTATCAGCAGCACGATGGCGGGCCACGGTGGCCGCGCATGGTGGCGCTGGGCCGCGTCGACCGCGCCAGATCGATGATCCTGTAGTTCCTGAGCCATCGGCAGCAGCGTCGTCTGCATCTGATTCGATGCCTCGCTCAAATACGCTGCGCCGACCGGATATCCGCTGCGATTGTTCGCTCGGGCCGTCTCGATGAGACCCGCATACACGGGCAGGCCGGTGGCGATCCCGGTCCGTAGCCTGGTGTCGGGGTCGGCGGATGTCATCGAGGCGGGCCCGGACTGGATCACCAGCTCCGAGGATGCCTCGCCGAGCGCCTGACTGTATCGGTCGCGCACGGCCTCGGGTTCCAGGCCGCCCGCGATGAACGCGGTGCTCGCCGCGGCATCCGCGATGGACAGCGTGGTGTAGAGCCGCTGTGCGGATTGCGCGTCCGGCTCGGTGTCGTCGAGCAGGATGTCGAGCGCCTGCTGACGTTCGTTCACCGTCACCGCGGAAACGACGCCCGCTGCAAGGCATAGGCCGATGAGGACCAGGCCGATCGCGATGAGCCGCCCCGGTGAGGACTGCGCGAATGATCGCAGATTGGCCGGGTCGAGATGCTCACGCACCGCCGAGTTGCGCGCGGCACCGAGATGCTTGCGCGCGGGCTCGGTAACGACCGACGGCGGCTGCGCAGCCGTCGCCTGCTCGGTGCGAGCCATCTCCACCTCCCCGGTTTTGTGGCGCACGTACGCGCCGTGTCGGAGTTTATTGTGGTCTTACCGGTGCCGTGGCGTGTGAAACACCCCTGCCACGGCTGGATGAGGATGGTTTGGCAGATGCGTGGTGACGGCGACGGTTGGTCGGATGACCCCGACGGCTTGCGGCACTGGGGCCGCTTCGGCGCGGCCGGCCTGCTGCTGCGCGCTCCGCTGGCCGGCGGTGGTTCCGCGGTGTTGCTGCAGCATCGCGCGCTGTGGAGTCATCAGGGCGGCACCTGGGCGTTGCCGGGCGGCGCGCGCGACAGCCACGAGACGCCCGTGCACGCCGCAGTACGCGAGGCATGGGAGGAGGCGGGCATCGATCCCGCCGACGTCCGGGTGCGCGGGGAGCGGGTCACAGCCACCTCATCGAGCGGCTGGACCTACACGACCGTGGTCGCCGATGCCGTGATGACTCTGCCGACCAGCCGCAACCGCGAGAGCACCGCGTTGGCCTGGGTGCCGGAAGACGAGGTCGACGCCCGTCCGCTGCACCCCGGCTTCGCCGCCTCCTGGCCGTCGCTGCGTGCCGCGCCCGCTCGCGTCTGCTTGGACGATGTAGTTGACGCCCCCGCCGTTGCGGCCGCGCTACCGCGCACCGTCGATTTGGCCGACGAAGGGTTCCTCTGGCTGCATTCGGATCCGGATGGCCCCGGTGGTTACGCCAGAATCGTCGACCCGGCCGTGGTTGCCGCGCGCGAAGCCGGCGCTAGGGCGGCAGCATCGGATTCGACCCCGGTCGCCGATACCGGGATGCCCGACCCGGTCCTTTCGCTCACCCGAGTCCAAGTCGTGTCCTAGTCGGCGCTGGGTGTCCAGCCCTATTCGACTCGGGCTGCGAGCTGGTAAATGCCGCTCGCGCGTCGCACATCGCCCGGCAGGCTCCTATTCGCGCAGCGTATTCCGCGTGCTGCTGCCAGGCCGACCTGGCGGCGGGGCTCGACCACGACGCGAACGACACGAAGTGCCGTGGGTTCTCGAGGTCGTGGATCAGCGAAGCTGCGACGAAACCAGGTGCGGTGCTCTTGGTCCTCGCGGACCGAAGTCGACGGGATGTCGGGCTGGTGCGCTGCGGCCTACGCGTTTTCGAGCAGCGCGGCCTTGAGTTCTCGGGCCGCGGCCTCCGGATCACGGGCCTCGGTGATCGCTCGCACCACGACAATGCGGTCGGCCCCGGCTGCCAGCAGCTCCGGCAAGCGAGCGCCGTCCACACCGCCGATCGCGAACCAGGGCCGGGTCGGGTGGGCGTCGGCGGTGGAGCGCACCAGATCCAGTCCGGCGGCCTGGCGGCCGGGTTTGGTCGGGGTCGTCCACACCGGACCGGTGCAGAAGTAATCGATGTGCTCGTCGATCGCGGCAAGTCCGGCCTGCGCGCGATTGTGGGTGGAGCGCCCGATCACCACATCGGGTCCGAGGATGCGCCGGGCGTACCAGGGCGGCAGGTCGCCCTGTCCGAGGTGCAGCACATCGGCGCCGGACGCGAGTGCGATATCGGCGCGGTCGTTCACCGCGAACAACGCACCGTGTCTGCGGGCCGCGGCCTTGAGTTCGGCGAGCGCGCCGAGCTCGGCCTTGGCCTCCATCGGACCGAACTTCGCCTCGCCGGGCGAGCCCTTGTCTCTGAGCTGAATGATGTCGACGCCGCCCGCGAGGGCGGCTTCGGCGAACTTGGCCAGATCGCCCTTCTCCCGGCGAGCGTCGGTGCAGAGATAGAGCCGCGCGGTTGCCAGACGCTCCCTGGGCGGTAGGGACCGGTTGGGGTGGGAGGGTTGCACGCCCTCGACCGTAGCCGCGCTACCGTGGGGATGCGAATAGAAGGCAGGTGGAACGGATGCGGACTTTGGCTGTCGTCGGTGGCGGCGCCATCGGACTCGCCGTGGCCTGGCGGGCCGCACAGGCTGGCTGGACGGTCACAAACTTCGACCCCGCCGTTGGATCCGGCGCCTCATGGGTTGCGGGGGGCATGCTGGCACCGCTGTCGGAAGGCTGGCCGGGGGAGGATCGCGTCCTCGAATTCGGCGCCGCCTCACTGGCCCGCTGGCCGGATTTCGCCGGGCGGGTCGAGGCCGCCACCGGAGTGCATGTCTTCGTCGCCGATGAGACATTGACCGTCGCGCTCGATGGAGCCGATGCCGCTGACCTGCGTACGGTGGCCGACTGGGTGGGTGGTCGCGGTAACGAGCTGCACCTGCTGGATCGGGCAGGCGTGCGTGCGTGCGAGCCGGCACTGGCCCGCACGGTGCGTGCCGGTCTGCTCGCACCCGCCGAGCCCGCCATCGACAACCGGCGGCTGCTCGATGCTTTGCGGCAGGCCTGCGTGGCCGAGGGGGTCGAGTTCCGCGCCGAATCGGTCGCCGCACTCGACGCACTACCGCACGATCAGATCGTGCTCGCGGCGGGCGCGGCCTCCGCAGGCTTGTGGCCGCAGCTACCGGTCCGTCCCGTCAAGGGGGAGATCCTGCGCCTACGGCATCGGCCTGGCGCGACACCCCCGCCGACGCGGGTGATCCGCGCCCGCGTGCACGGCAGGCCGGTCTATCTGGTGCCGCGCGCGGACGGAATCGTTGTCGGCGCAACACAATACGAGGCAGGCTTCGACACCGCGGTGACCGTGGCCGGTGTCCGTGACCTGATCGCGGACGCCGAGGCGGTGCTGCCCGGCATCGGCGAGTACGAATTGGCCGAGGCCAGTGCGGGTTCGCGGCCGGGCACCCCGGACAATCTGCCGCTGATCGGCCGGCTCACCGACCGGATCGTCGCCGCGACCGGACACGGCCGCAACGGCATGCTCGCCGTCCCACTCACCGCCGACGCGGTGCTGAGCCTGCTCGACGGCACAGTGCTCGCGGCAGCGGAAGCCGCCGATCCGCAACGCTTTTCGGCGCCCGGTGCGCCGTCTCTATCGTCGTCCGCAGGAGGAATTCGATGACCGCGACGTCAATCCCCATCGGTGTCACCGTGAACGGCGCCGACCACGAGTTCGCCGAAGCACTGACCGTGCGTGAGCTGCTCGACCGACTCGGGCTGCCTAATCAGGGCGTCGCGCTCGCGGTGGACGGTGCGGTGTTCCCGAAGTCCCGCTGGGGCGAGCCGGTCGGGCGCGGCTGGCAGATCGAGGTGCTCACGGCGGTCCAGGGTGGCTGACGCACTGGAGATCGCGGGCAAGCAGTTCGGCTCCCGGCTGATCATGGGCACCGGCGGCGCGGACAACCTCGCCGTACTCGAGGAGGCATTGCTCGCCTCCGGTACCGAACTCACCACGGTCGCGATGCGCCGCGTGGACGCCGTCGGCGGCACGGGGGTGCTCGATTTGCTGAAGCGCCTGGACATTACGGCGCTGCCCAATACGGCGGGCTGTCGCACTGCCGCCGAAGCAGTGCTCACCGCACAGCTGGCCGCCGAGGCGCTCGACACCAACTGGGTCAAGCTGGAGGTGATCGCCGACGAGCGAACCCTGCTTCCCGACCCCATCGAATTGCTCACCGCCGCAGAACAACTGGTCGATGCGGGTTTCGTGGTGCTGCCCTACACCACAGACGACCCCATCCTGGCCCGCAGACTGGAAGACGCGGGCTGCGCCGCGGTCATGCCGCTCGGCGCCCCGATCGGCACCGGCCTCGGTATCGGCAACCCGCACAACATCGAGATGATCGTGGCCGGGGCTGGGGTTCCCGTCATCCTCGACGCGGGCATCGGCACCGCGAGCGACGCCGCCCTCGCCATGGAACTCGGCTGCTCGGCCGTCCTGCTCGCCACCGCTGTGACGAGGGCCCAACGCCCCGCGCTGATGGCCGCCGCCATGGCGGACGCTGTCCGCGCGGGTCATCTGGCTCGCCGGGCCGGCCGCATCCCCAAGCGCTTCTGGGCTCAGGCGTCCTCGCCCGCGCTCTAGGGGAACATCCGCAGACCCCTCGGGGTGGAGATCATCCTCGAGGATGATCCGACGCGACACTTTCTGGTGACGCGCTCGGCCCGTTTTTGCGGAATGCTGGTACTCATGATCGAGCTGAGGGGCCTGACCAAGCACTACGGGCAGACCGTCGCGGTTCAGGATCTGTCCTTCACCGTCCGACCCGGACAGGTGACAGGCTTCCTTGGACCCAACGGCGCAGGTAAATCGACCACTATGCGGATGATCCTCGGGCTGGACAAGCCCACCGCGGGAACCGCACTGATCAACGGAAAGCCGTACCACGATCTCGACCATCCGCTGCGCGCCGTCGGCGCGCTGCTGGATGCGAAGTGGGTGCATCCGAATCGTTCGGCGCGCGCGCACCTGCAGTGGATGGCCGCCTCCAACGACATCGCGTCCTCCCGCGTCGACGAGGTGTTGCGCCTGGTCGGCCTGTCCGAGGTGGCGGGCAAGACCGCGGGTGGCTTCTCGCTCGGCATGTCGCAGCGGCTCGGCCTGGCGGGCGCACTGCTCGGCGATCCGCAGGTGCTGCTGTTCGACGAGCCGGTCAACGGCCTCGATCCCGAGGGCATTCTCTGGATCCGCCGGTTCATGCAGCGGCTCGCCGCGGAGGGCCGCACCGTGCTGGTGTCGAGCCACCTGCTCTCGGAGATGGCGCAGACCGCCGAGCACCTGGTCGTGATCGGCAAGGGTCAGTTGATCTCCGATACGACCACCCAGGAATTCATCGAACGCGCCTCGGAAGCATCGGTGCGGGTGCGCAGCCCACAGCTCGAACAGCTGCGCAGCGTGCTCACCTCCAACGGCATGACCGTGCGCGAAGACGGTGAGAGCACCGACGGTCCCGCCCTGGTCGTGGCGGGCGTGACCAGCGACGACGTCGGCAAGCTCGCGGGTTCGAACGACATCACGTTGTTCGAACTCGCGCCGCAGCGGGCCTCGCTGGAAGAGGCATTCATGCGGATGACCGGCGGCGCGGTGCAGTACCACGGCGAAGGCTTCGATCAGGTGATGGGAGGTGCGCTCTGATGGGCGTGCTGGCAGCAGAACGAATCAAGCTCACCTCCACCAGGTCGCCCTGGTGGTGCTCGGCCATCATCGTGATCCTCGGCATCGGATTGTCGGCGCTGTTCGCGCTGGTCGTGCGTTCCGCGGGTGACAATCCCGACCAGGGGACGCCGACGCTGGACATCGGCACCGCGACCGCGGGCGTCACCGGATTCGGCATCATGGTCCTGATGATCATGGCCGCGTTGACGGTGACCAGCGAATATCGCTTCGGCGTCATCCGGACGACGTTCCAGGCCGTACCCCATCGGACGAAGGTCCTGGTGACCAAGACCGCGCTGGTCGGCGGCTTCGGGGCCGTGCTCACCACGATCATCGCGCTGATCGCCATTGCGGTCGCCAAGGTGGTCGGCGGCTCGAAGGCGGCCGCCGATATCGTGCTCGAGGACCATTGGCGCTCGGTGTACGGCATTCCGATCTACGCGTTCTTCGCCGTCGCGCTCGCCATCGGCATCGGTGTGCTCGTTCGGCAGTCGGCCGCGGCGATCTCCCTGGTTGTGTTGTGGTCCTTGCTGATCGAGCCGCTGCTCAGCGCCTTCGGCAGCTTCGGCCGCAATGTCGCGCCGTTCCTGCCCTTCCAGAACATCACGCGCTTCGTGAGCTCCTCGGAGTCCACCGCGAACTGGCACTGGGGCGTATGGGGCAGCCTGGCCTACTTCATTGCTTTCGTGGCGATCATCTTCGGCGCGGCGCTGGTCGCGGTGAACCAGCGCGACGCCTGATCATGGAGCTACCCGAGTAGCCCTCCCTCGCCACTCGGGTGTGGGGTGCGCGTGACCTTGTCGGGAGGAATCGCGCGCTCTTTTTCACCGCCTGCCACTGCCCGGTGGACGGTGCGATCGCCGGTCCGGTGTGTGAATCCCCTTCCACATCGGACCGGCGATCTCGTTTCCGACGGCTGTCGACCGAGTGTGAACATCGCGGAAACTGTGAAATAGGTCGCTTCCTTCTGCAATCCACGCTAGGTAGCATCGGCCCCAGCAACTATCACGTTATCTATCGGCGGCCCCAATGTTGTGCCCGCTCCGTCTGATCGTGAGGTGGCACATGGTGATAATGAGTAACCCGCCGACGGTAGGTCGGCTGAGATACGCTCGGGGCGTGAGCGAAACACCTTCCGGCGGTGCTGAGCCCGGGTCGACGCCGGAGGAGACCGGCGGCATTCCATCCGAGGTAGCCATACCGCTGGTGCCTGTCGACGCGGACGGTTCGCCTCGTCGGGGTTCGGGGCTTCGCAGGGGGCAGCTTTCCGCACTGATGAATGCGGCGAATCAGCGACCGGATCTGATCGGCGCGCTGCGCAAGGCGCGTGAGCAGCTGCCAGGTGATCCGGCTTTCGGTGACCCACTGTCGGTTTCGGGTCCCGGCGGCGCTCGCGCGGTCGCCCGCGCCGCGGACAAATTGGTCGGTGACGAACCGAGCGCGGCCCGTGAGATCGGCTTCGGCGCGCTGCAGGTCTGGCAGGCCATGTTGGAGCGAGTCGGCCGCGGTAAAGGTAGCCAAGAGGTAACTGTAATGTTCACCGATCTGGTGGCGTTCTCCAGTTGGTCGCTGTCGGCGGGCGATGAAGCAACCCTCGAACTCCTGCGGGTGGTAGCCAAGGCCATCGAGCCGCCGATCGCCGACCGAGGCGGTCAGGTCGTCAAGCGCATGGGCGACGGCGTGATGGCCGTGTTCACCTCGGCCGACCGTGCGGTGCGCGCCGCGACCCAGGCCAAACGCAATCTGGCCGAGGTCGAGGTTCGCGGCTACCGGCCGCAGATGCGCGTCGGGCTGCACACCGGTTCACCGCGGGAGATCGGTGGGGACTGGCTCGGTGTGGACGTCACCATCGCCGCGCGAGTGATGGAAGCGGGTGGCAACGGCAACATGATGTTGTCGGAGGCGACGCTGGATTCGCTTCGGCCGGAGACGTTGGAGGAATTGGGGTACACGGTCAAGCCTTATCGGCGGAGTTTTTTTGCGGCACCGTTGAGTGGGGTGCCTGAGGACTTGCGGATCTTCCGGCTGAGTTGAATTGGCTGCCCTGTGTTTTGGCGGCGCCTGCGTGTGGCTGACCACCGTATCTGGCAACTGATCACGCTATCTGGCACTGCTGAGCGTGGTGGTCTGCCGCCCGCGGTCGAGCGCGGCGACCTCGCGTACGGCCTCGGCGACGGGTGGGGCACAGTTATCGGTTCACGATCGCCGAGATGACGTGCGGCTTCGGCTGGCGACGTGCCGAGTCTTAGATGAGGTTCAGCGCAAGGGCGATGGTGCCGAGCGTCGCCACGATCGAGGTCACGCCGACGTGCATCCCGATCGACAGCCGGATGTCCTTCTCCCGCCAGGCGAACCAGAACCCCGGGAACGTGAAGATCACCCGCGACACGAACACCCACGGCGACCAGAAGTGGTAGAGCGCGAACAAGACCGTGCTGAGCACCGGCGCCCAGCGGCCCAGGTGGGAGAGGCGGGGCAGCAGGAAACCGCGGAAGTACAGCTCCTCGATGAGAGGGAGGGAGATTCCGGTCAGCGGAAGGCATATCACCAGCGTGGTGAGCATGACCGAGTGCGAGTATCCGTCGAGGTATGTGTTGTTGCCGCTGCCGCCTGTGTCCGCGTACGGGAGCCATGTGAAGAAGTCTTTGAAGAAGTTGTTCAACGGTGCCAGCGCAAACCCCAGCACCAACATCCACAAGATGAGCCCGATGACCATCGCCACAAGCTTCCCGCGCGAGACCGGCTTGTCGGTGTAGTGCAGCACGCCGCGCAGCGAGAAGCGGCCGTTGTGCTTGCGGCCCAGCCACAGCAGCCCCAACTGGACCGGTATCAGAACCAGGCACAGCGCGATCGCCCAGCCCGCGAAGGCCGGAAAACCGATGGCGGCGACGAATGGCTCTCCGATGAGCAGGTAGGCGGCGACGATCAGGGCGCCGGGGACAAGATGCAAAGCGACCGATAGTGGCAGGGAGTGACGGTCGTCCAGCAGCCGCTTGACTATTCCGTTCGGTCGAGTGTCTTCGAAGGCGCGCATGACAAGAATTCCTCGAACAGTTCGTGAATGGGTGCGTGAAGTGAATCGGAAAGTGCCCACCCAGCCGGGCAGAACTCGGCGGACAGGACATCGATGAGATTCTCGGCCGGGTGGTTGAAGTCGCCGTTCGCGTTCGTGACGATGGTCTGCCGACCGTCTCGGGTGCCGAAGCCCCAGGTCCAGCCACTGAGCGGTGTTCATGGGCAAGCGTCGACGACGGTGTCGGTACGGTCCGAGGCAATCACCGTGAGGCCACCGGAAGGTACGTCGACGGTGACGGCGATCGGTTCCGGTATCTCGAACGTGGGCATGGCTGTACTCCGTCAGTGTGAGAAATGGATTCGGTGTGAATCGGGGCGGCGGGGTCAGCGGACCCAGCCGGTGAGCTGCTGGCGGCTGATGCGAGCCCGGTTGCCGGGCAGCTGGACGTTGGCGGAGATCTTCTCCGTCAGTTGGAGTTTCCGGGGATATCGATGCCGGCGGAGCGGAGCTTGGTCGCGAAGAGCGCGGACAGCCGGGTCGCGGCCGGTGTCTGCGCTGCGCCGTACTGGCGGATCAGCGTGTATCGGGTCGCGGCCTCGGTGCGGGCTTGCATGCCGGTCACGATTTTCAGCTGTGCGGGGTTGGCGAGGAAGTGGTCGGCCGCGGCGGTGGCGAGTTCCTCGATGCGGGGGTCGTCCGGTTCCCAGGCCGTGGCCTCCTCCGCGCGCTTACTCAAGGCGACGAACCGGGTGTCCTGCAGGGCGTGCTCGACATGGGTGAGGTAGTCGTCGAAGCCCTCCGGGACCAGTGCCCTGGCCAACACCAGGCCCTCCCGGTAGGTCGCCGCCTCGTCCGCGGTGAAGCCGAGGCCGGGCATCCGCTTCAGCAGCGCCACAGCGCGGTCGGGCAGCAGAGCCCGGTCGCCATCGGCGAGCCGGTGCAGCGTGTCACGCTGCGCGATCAACTCCTCGATCCGTTCGGTGAGGAGCCGCTCGACGTCGGCGAGCGCGGCGGCGAACAATGCGGCATCTGTGTCGAGCAGGGGCCCGATCTCGGCCAGTGGCACCCCGGCGGCGGCCAGCGTCCGGACCTGCACCAGCCGCGACAGGTCGGCCGATCCGTACCGCCGGTAACCGGAGCTGTCGCGTTCCGGCTCCTCGACCAGGCCGAGCTTGTGGTAGTGCCGCACCGTCTTCACCGTGACGCCGACGAATGCCGCCGCCTGCCCGATCGTGACACCGTTGATCATCTGCTCAGCCAACCTCGCGGCCGAGGGCGGTGACAAGCTCGCGAACCGCGTCGGCGACGGCGGGGGAGTCCTTGGCCAGGATCTTTTCGTGGTTGCTGGCGACCTTCGCGCTCACCGTCAAGTTCGGGTTGCGAGCCAGCAGCGGATCGAGGGTCGCGCGCGCCTGGTCCATCTCACCACCCGCGTCGCCCGTGTGGTCGCCCGAGGCGACCACGTACCGGACCGGAACGGTCAGACCCTCGAGGATCGGGCCGAGGGCGGCGTGGAGTGCGTGGGCCTCGATGGCGATCTCGGCGTGCTGGGCGGCGGACATCCGTGCGGCCAGGCCCAGCGGGACCACCAGCGGCAGCACAAACCGCAACCGGCGAAACAGCTTGCGGACCCGCTCCAGGTCGGCCTCGTCAGTCCAACCGACCGGGAACGGGCCGTCGACCCCGACCACGCCCGCAACCCGGTCCGGGTTTCGGTCGGCCCAGTACACCCCCAGCAGCGCACCGTAGGACCAGCCCACCAGCAGCGGCCGATCCACCCCTCTGGCTTTCAGGACGGCATCGAGATCCCGGACGGCGGCCTCGAAGGAGTAGTCCGCTGACCGCTTCGATTTGCCGCGGGCCCGCTCGTCGTAGGTGATGTGCCGGTAGCCGGGGCCCAGGTCGGCGATGACACGCTGCCAGTGCTTCTGGCTGGCGTAGGAACCGTTCAGATAGACCAGGGGGGTACCTGTCCCGCCGGTGTCGGTGACGGCCAGCGCGGTGTCTTCCACCGGCACCATGCCGGTCCAGGCCGTGTTGTTCGAGTTGCGCGAGTGCGAAGAAGTAGGCATGCGATGAGCGTGCACCTTGACCTCGGGTCAAGGTCAAGCGTGCGAACTCCCGCGGTTTCGCTGCCCGGACCACCCACTAATCCCCGACTAGCAGCTACCACGTCACAGGGGCTTGAACAGCGAGGATTGACCGAAGCGGTCCTCGACGGCCAGCGGGTGTCGGTACCGCCGGCAGCGCGGGGATGTCGGTGCCGCTGATGGTTTCGGTGTTGGCGTCGAGGTCGATGCACAGCAGGTGCGACAGCTCGGAGTTCACCAGCCCGCTGAACAGAGCCTCGAGACGGGCCGCGAACTCGAGTGCTGGGTCTCGTTGCGCTCGGCAGGTGTCATCGTGCCGAGTGGGTGCGTTGGTAGGGATTGTCGCGGCCGTGTTGGATACGCCTGCTTGCGTGCGGTGGCTGTGGGAGGCTCGCTGCGGGGTGGGGTTGACGGTGATGCTTGCGACGTTGTTGGGTGCGCTTGTGCTTGTGAGGCGTGGGGTGGTTGTGAACGCTGATCGCAAGGTTGGTGGGGGTTGATGCTCTAGCTCATCCAGGCGATCGCGCCCGCCGCCGCCAGGGCAGCGCATACGCCCAGTGCGATCGACAGGGGGCGGAGGGTCTTCCAGGTGGAGTAGGCGCCGCCGAGGAGGAATCCGGCGAGTGCGAGTAGCAGGATGGAGGACACGGCGGGGAGCTTAATCGCAGGTTGCGGGGGTTCAGGTGGGTGTGTGCGATTAACAAGCACGCGTGCTTGCTTTTTTCTTTATCGGATGTGATGCTGGTCTCTGGTACGCGGACTTCACCGGTGCGGCAATGCGGCGGCGCCGGGACGGTTCGCCGCAGAGGAGGGCCTCCCAGCTGATGCGTATGCTGGCCGCCGATTCGGATGTGATCCGGATCGGCAACTGTTCCGGGTTCTACGGTGATCGGCTCAGTGCTATGCGCGAGATGCTCGAAGGCGGGCAGCTCGATGTGCTCACCGGTGACTATCTCGCCGAACTGACCATGCTGATCCTCGGCCGTGACCGGATGAAGGATCCGAGCCTCGGCTACGCCAAGACGTTTGTGCGGCAGATCGAGGACTGCCTCGGGCTCGCGCTCGAGCGCAACGTCCAGATCGTCACGAATGCGGGCGGCCTCAACCCGGCCGGGCTCGCGGCGAAACTGCGCAAGGTCGCCGCGGATCTGGGTCTGGATGCCAAGGTCGCCCATGTCGAGGGTGACGACCTGCTCGGGAGGGCGGATGAACTCGGCCTCGGTGCGCCACTGACCGCCAATGCCTACCTCGGCGCCTGGGGCATCGTCGAATGCCTGAACGCGGGCGCGGATATCGTGGTCACCGGACGGGTCACCGACGCCTCGGTGATCGTCGGCCCGGCCGCCGCCCACTTCGGTTGGGGGCGAACCGATTACGACCAGCTGGCCGGTGCGGTCGTCGCGGGTCATGTCATCGAATGCAGTACCCAGGCCACCGGCGGCAATTTCGCATTCTTCAAGGAACTGGCCGATCTCGGCCGCCCGGGGTTCCCGATCGCCGAGGTGCGCGGGGACGGCAGCAGCGTCATCACCAAGCATCACGGCACCGGCGGCGCGGTCACTGTGGATACCGTCGAGGCGCAGCTGATGTACGAGATCCAGGGCGCGCGCTATGCGGGACCGGATGTCACCGCGCGACTGGACACCATCCGGCTCGACCAGGCCGGCCCCGACCGCGTGCAGATCAGCGGCGTGACCGGTGAAGCGCCACCGCCGCAGCTCAAGGTCTCGCTCAACACGCTCGGCGGCTTCCGCAACGAGATGGAGTTCATCCTCACCGGGCTGGATATCGAGGCGAAAGCCGAACTGGCGCAACGCCAGCTGGAGTCCTGGCTGCCCGTACGGCCCGCCGAACTGAGCTGGACGCTGGCTCGCCTCGACCGGCCGGACGCCGACACCGAGGAGCAGGCCAGCGCGCTGCTGCGCTGCGTGGTTCGTGATCCCGACCCCAACAAGGTCGGCCGTGGCTTCTCCAACGTGGCGGTCGAGCTGGCGCTGGCCAGCTACCCGGGCACCAGCTTCACCAGCCTGCCCGGCAACGGTTCCCCGTACGGGGTGTACACACCGGGATTCGTCGATGCCACCGAGGTGCCGCACGCGGCGGTGCTGCCGGAGGGCACCCGGGTCGAGATCGCGCCCGCGTCGGACACGCTGGAACTGGCCGACGTTGCCGAACCCGAACTTCCACAACCGTTGCCCGCCGGCGAAACCCGCCGGGAACCACTCGGCACGATCGCACTGGCGCGCAGCGGCGACAAGGGCGGCAACGCCAATATCGGCGTCTGGGTGCGCACCGACGACCAATGGCGGTGGCTCGTGCACACGCTCACTGTGGAGCGGATCAAGGAGTTGCTGCCCGAAGCCGCCGCGCTGACCGTCACCCGGCACGTACTGCCGAATCTGCGCGCCGTGAACTTCATCATCGAAGGTCTGCTCGGGAAGGGCGTGGCCTACCAGGCCCGATTCGACCCGCAGGCCAAGGGGCTCGGCGAATGGCTGCGCTCGCGTCATATCGATATCCCAGTGGAGCTGTTGCCATGAGTGAGCACTACGCGCCGAGCGCACACCCGTCTCGAGCCGTCGAAAGAAAGCGGGAGGTGACGGGGCTGTGAGTGCTGCCGTGAGCCCGTGGAACACCCCCGAGCGGCGCGAATTGCGCGCCACCGTACGCGGTTTCGCCGAGCGCGAGGTCCTCCCGTATCTCGACGACTGGGAGCGCAACGGCGAGATCCCGCGCGAATTGCACCAGAAGGCGGGCGAGCTCGGCCTGCTCGGCATCCAATTCCCCGAATCCGTGGGCGGTTCCGGCGGTGACGGCATCGACGCGATGATCGTCTGCGAGGAGTTGCACCAGGCCGGCGGTTCCGGCGGCCTGTTCGCCTCGCTGTTCACCTGCGGCATCGCGGTACCGCACATCGTCGCCTCCGGTAACGAAGACCTGATCGAACGCTTCGCGCGCCCGACGCTGGCCGGGGCGAAGATCGGCTCGCTTGCCATCACCGAGCCGGGCGGCGGCTCCGACGTCGGCCACCTCACCACCACCGCACGCCGCGACGGCGACCACTACATCGTCAACGGCGCGAAGACCTACATCACTTCGGGCGTCCGCGCCGACTTCGTTGTCACCGCGGTGCGCACGGGTGGCCCTGGCGCCGCTGGGATTTCACTGCTCGTGGTGGAGAAGGGCACACCGGGGTTCACGGTCAGCCGCAAGCTGGAGAAGATGGGCTGGCTCGCCTCCGACACCGCTGAGCTGTCCTACGTGGATGTGCGGGTGCCGGTGGAGAATCTGGTCGGCGCCGAGAACTCCGGCTTCTATCAGATCGCGGGTGCGTTCGTCAGCGAGCGCGTCGGCCTTGCGGTGCAGGCATATTCGCAGGCCCAGCGCTGCTTGGACCTCACCCTGGAATGGGTGCGCAACCGGGAGACCTTCGGCCGCCCGCTGATCAGCAGGCAGTCGGTGCAGAACACGGTGACCGAAATGGCGCGCCGCATCGACGTGGCCAGGGTCTACACCCGAGATGTGGCCCAGCGCAGCGCGAACGGCGAAACCGATCTGATCGCCGAGGTGTGCTTCGCCAAGAACACCGCCGTCGAGGCGGGCGAGTGGGTGGCCAACCAAGCCGTGCAGCTGTTCGGTGGGCTGGGCTACATGCGCGAATCCGAGGTGGAACGTCAGTACCGCGATATCCGCATCATCGGCATCGGCGGCGGCACCACCGAAATCCTGACCGGTCTGGCGGCGAAACGATTGGGGTACCAGTCTTGACGACACTACGCACCACCCTCGACACCGGATCGCCGGAGTACACGGCGGCCGCCGAGGCGATGACCGCCAAGCTCACCGAGGTGGAGGCCGAGTTCGCCAAGGCGATCGCCGGCGGCGGCCCGGACAAGCTGGCCAGGCATCGTAAGCGCGGCAAGATGACCGCGCGCGAACGCATCGAGCTGCTCCTCGATGAGGACTCCCCGTTCCTGGAGCTGTGTGCGCTCGCCGGATGGGGCAGCGAATTCCACGTCGGCGCGAGCACTATCGCCGGCATCGGCATCGTCGAGGGTGTCGAGTGCATGATCGTCGCGCCCGACCCGACCGTGCGCGGCGGCACCTCCAATCCGTGGACGCTGCGAAAGACGTTGCGCATCAACGACATCGTGCGCGAGAACCGGCTGCCGGTGATCTCGCTGGTCGAATCCGGTGGCGCAGACCTGCCGACGCAGAAGGAAGTCTTCGTGCCCGGCGGCCGGATGTTCCGCGACCTCACCCAGGCCTCTGCCGCGGGTATCCCCACCATTGCACTGGTTTTCGGAAACTCGACCGCCGGTGGCGCCTACATCCCCGGCATGTCCGACCACGTGGTGATGATCAAGGAGCGCTCCAAGGTGTTCCTCGGCGGGCCGCCGCTGGTCAAGATGGCCACCGGTGAGGAGTCCGATGACGAGTCGCTCGGCGGCGCGGACATGCACGCGCGGGTCTCGGGTCTCGCGGACTACTACGCGCTCGACGAGCAGGACGCGATCCGCATCGGACGCGCCATCGTCAAGCGGCTCAACTGGAAAAAGCAGGGGCCCGCACCGCGTGCCGCGGTGATCGATCCGCTCTACGACCCGGCCGATCTGCTCGGCATCGTCCCGCCGGATCTGAAGATTCCGTTCGATCCGCGCGAGGTGATCGCCCGCATTGTCGACGGCTCCGACTTCGACGAGTTCAAGCCGCTCTACGGCAGCAGCCTGGTCACCGGCTGGGCCGAGCTGCACGGCTATCCGGTCGGCATCCTCGCCAACGCGCGCGGCGTGCTCTTCTCCGAGGAATCGCAGAAGGCCACCCAGTTCATCCAGCTGGCCAACAAGTCGAACACGCCACTGCTGTTCCTGCACAACACCACCGGCTACATGGTCGGCAAGGAGTACGAGCAGAAGGGCATCATCAAGCACGGCGCGATGATGATCAATGCCGTCTCCAACTCGAAGGTCCCGCACATCTCGGTGCTGATGGGCTCCTCCTACGGTGCGGGGCACTACGGCATGTGCGGGCGTGCCTACGATCCGCGCTTCGTCTTCGCCTGGCCGAGTGCGAAATCCGCTGTCATGGGCGGAGCGCAGCTGGCGGGCGTGATCTCCATCGTCGGCCGCGCCGCCGCGGAGGCGAAGGGGCTGCCGTTCGACGAGAACGCCGACGCCGGGATGCGCGCCATGATCGAGGCCCAGATCGAGGCCGAGTCGCTGGCGATGTTCATGTCCGGTCGGCTCTACGACGACGGTGTCATCGATCCCCGCGATACCCGCACGGTGTTGGGAATGTCCTTGTCGGCCATTCACAACGCTCCGATCAAGGGCGCCGATGGCTTCGGCGTCTTCCGAATGTGAGGCCCGCGATGCAGATCACGAATGTCTTGGTTGCCAACCGCGGCGAGATCGCGCGGCGCGTGTTCGCCACCTGCCGCAGCATGGGTATCGGCACGGTCGCGGTCTACTCCGACGCGGATGCCGCCGCACCGCATGTCGCCGAGGCCGACGCCGCGGTGCGGCTGCCGGGTAACACCCCCGCGGAAACCTATCTGCGCAGTGAGCTCATCATCGAGGCCGCGTTGGCCACCGGCGCGGACGCCATCCACCCCGGCTACGGATTCCTCTCCGAGAACGCCGAATTCGCGCGTACCGTGCTGGCCGCCGGGCTCGTCTGGATCGGGCCGCCCGTCGAAGCCATCGAACAGATGGGTTCGAAGGTCGCCGCCAAGAAGATGATGGATGTCGCAGGCGTGCCCGTGCTCGCCGAACTCGATCCCGCCGAGGTCACCGAGCAGCACCTGCCGGTGCTCATCAAGGCGTCCGCGGGTGGCGGCGGTCGCGGGATGCGCGTGGTGCGCGCCCTCGCCGAGCTGGAGCCGCAGATCGCTGCGGCGCGCCGCGAAGCCGAGTCCGCGTTCGGTGATCCCACCGTGTTCTGTGAGCGGTATCTCGAAACGGGCAGGCACATCGAAGTGCAGGTCATGGCGGACACCCAGGGCACCATCTGGGCGGTCGGTGAGCGCGAATGCTCCATTCAGCGTCGCCATCAGAAGGTGATCGAGGAGGCTCCCTCCCCGTTGGTCGAACGGACCGAGGGAATGCGGGAGCGGCTGTTCGAGGCGGCCCGTCTTGCCGCGGGCGCGATCGGATACACCGGTGCGGGCACCGTGGAGTTCCTGGCCGACGAGGCGGGCGAGTTCTTCTTCCTGGAGATGAATACCCGGCTGCAGGTGGAACATCCGGTCACCGAATGCACCACCGGACTGGATCTCGTGCGATCGCAGCTGGAGGTCGCGGCGGGCGGTGAGCTCGCCGCGTCGGCTCCCGCGATGCGCGGATACTCGATCGAGGTCCGGCTGTACGCCGAGGATCCCGCACACGACTGGCAGCCGCAGAGTGGCACTGTGCACCGCATCGACATCCCTTCGGTGACAACCGAATTCGGTGTTCTCGATCGACCGGGTGTGCGCCTGGACACCGGTGTCGTCGACGGCTCGGTCGTCGGTGTGCACTACGACCCGATGCTGGCCAAGGTCATCTCCTACGCCGACACTCGCGCCGAGGCCGCGCGGCTGCTGGCTACGGCATTGCACCGCGCGAAGATTCACGGTCTGGTGACCAACCGCGATCTGCTGGTGCGCGTGCTGCGGCACCAGGCTTTCCTCGCCGGTGACACCGATACCGCGTTCTTCACCACCCATGGACTGGAGGCGCTCTCCGCGCCCTTGGCGTCCGAGGCCGACGAAGCGCTGTCGATCGTCGCGGCCGCGCTGGCTGATGCGGCAGCCAATCGTCGCTCCGCACGGGTCGGCGGCGGTTTTCCCGCGGGCTGGCGCAACCTGCCCTCGCAATCGCAGCGCAAGTCCTACGAGAGCCGGACCACCGGCATCCACGACATCGGCTACCTCTGCACCCGCGACGGCGTGACGGTGGACGGTCACGACGGTCTCGAACTGGTCGAGGCAACACCGGATCGGGTCGTGCTGGCGGTGCCCGGCG
This sequence comes from Nocardia sp. NBC_00403, assembly GCF_036046055.1. NCBI lineage: Bacteria > Bacillati > Actinomycetota > Actinomycetes > Mycobacteriales > Nocardiaceae > Nocardia > Nocardia sp. NBC_00403. The sequence goes on along the minus strand of NZ_CP107939.1, from coordinate 535,621 downwards.
AACGTGGCCTCGTGCGTAGGCAATTCGCGGTCGCGCGCTACGGCGACCTGGTGTGCATCGATTCGCCGTTGGGCCCGGTGAGCGTGCGCAGGCTGCCGCGTTTCAGCGACCCGGCAGACCAGGTGGCCACCGGTTCGCTGCTCGCGCCGATGCCGGGCAGCGTGATTCGGCTCGGTGCGGAGGTCGGCAGCCTGGTGGAACAGGGCCAGCCGATCCTGTGGCTGGAGGCGATGAAGATGGAGCACACCATCTCCGCCCCGGCCGCCGGGGTGCTCAGCGCCCTGAACGTCGCGGTCGGCCAGCAGGTCGATGTGGGCGCCGTGCTCGCCGTCGTGGATCCAGTCGACGAAGACAACCAGGAGGCCCGATGAGAAGTCATCGCGCAGCGATCATCGAGGCCGACCGGGTGCGGGTTTACCGCATGACAAAGGAGATTTGAATGAGAGAGCGAAGCGAACGAATCATGTGCCAGTGTGCGGAACGCATGCCGGAGCCGAGCGTCAGCGAGGCGGAGGCATGAGCTTCATCGAAACCGAAGAGCAGAAGGCGCTGCGGGCGGCGGTCGCCGCGCTCGCGTCGAAGTACAACTACCGCGACTACGTGCTCCCGAAGGCGCGCAAGAACGAGCCGCTCACCGAATTGTGGGACGAGGCAGGCAAACTCGGCTTCCTCGGGGTGAATTTGCCGGAGGAGTACGGCGGCGGTGGCGCGGGCATGTACGAGCTGTCGCTGGTGATGGAGGAGCTCGCCGCCCAGGGCGCGGGTCTGCTGCTGATGGTGGTGTCACCGGCCATCTGCGGCACCATTATCAGCAAGTTCGGCACCGACGCGCAGAAGCAGGAATGGCTGACCAAGCTCGCCGACGGCAGCGGCAAGATGGTCTTCGGCATCACCGAACCGGATGCCGGGTCGAACTCGCACCAGATCACCACCACCGCGCGCCGCGACGGCGAGGACTGGATCCTCAACGGCCGCAAGATCTTCATCTCCGGTGTGGACCAGGCCGAGGCGGTGCTCATCGTGTCGCGCACCGAGGACCACAAGACCGGCAAGCTCAAGCCCGCGCTGTTCATCGTGCCTACCGATGCCGAAGGCTTCCAGAAGACGCCGCAGGAAATGGACATCATCGAGCCGGACCACCAGTTCACGCTGTTCCTCGATGACGTGCGGCTGCCCGCGACCGCTCTGGTCGGCAGGGAGGACGCGGCGCTGATGCAGCTGTTCTCCGGCCTCAACCCGGAGCGCATCATGGGTGCTGCGATGGCCGTGGGCATGGGCCGCTACGCCATCGAGCGGGCGGTCGAATACGCCAAGGAACGCACGGTGTGGAAGTCGCCGATCGGTGCGCACCAAGGCATTTCGCATCCGCTGGCCCAGGTGAAGGTCGAGCTGGAGCTGGCCAAGCTGATGATGCAGAAGGCCGCGACGCTCTACGACGCGGGCGACGAGATGGGCGCGGCCGAGGCCGCGAACATGGCGAAATACGCTGCGGCAGAGGCGAGTATCAAGGCGCTCGACCAGGCCATCCAGACCCATGGTGGTGCGGGACTGACCAAGGAGTACGGCCTCGCCGCCATGCTCGCCGCAGCGCGGATCGGCCGTATCGCGCCGGTCAGTCGCGAAATGATCCTGAACTTCGTCGCCCAGCACTCCCTGGGCCTGCCGAAGTCCTACTGATATCCGTGCCCATGTCGTCCCGACCGACGTCGCCTTCCAGAGCGGTTTCGTGGATCCCGGCCAGTGCCGGGATCCACGGAATGCCTCGGCCTGCGCGATATGACCGGGCCTCGAAAGCTGCCGGGGCGGCGGGCACCGCGTGACGGGCAGCATCTCAGAGACACAGGAGACTCGATGACCGAGACATCCACCGCGCCGTACGTGCGCTACGAGGTCCGTGACGGCTTCGCGGTACTCACGCTCGATTCACCGCACAACCGCAACGCGCTGTCCTCGAAGCTGGTCGCCGAGCTGCTGAAGGGCCTCGACGACGCGGCGGCCGATCCGGCGGTGCGGGGAATCGTGCTCGCCCACACCGGCAATACCTTCTGCGCGGGTGCCGACCTGACCGAGGCGAGCAACGTCGATCCGGCCGTGGCCGCCGACGAGCGCACCCGGGTGATGATCGGTGTGCTGCGCGGAATCGTCGAAATTCCGAAACCGGTGATCGCGCAGATCGACGGCAATGTGCGTGCCGGTGGTATGGGCATCGTCGCCGCCTGCGACATCGTGGTCGCTGGGCCCGGCAGTAGTTTCGCCCTCACCGAGGTGCGAATCGGGCTGGCGCCGTTCATGATTTCGCTGACCCTGCTGCCGAGGCTCAGCCCACGCGCGGCCGGCCGCTACTACCTCACCGGTGAGAAGTTCGGTGCCGAGGTCGCCGAGCAGATCGGTTTGGTCACCGTCACCGCCGCGGATCCGGCGGCCGAGGTGGCGCGGCTGTCCGCGGAGCTGCGCAAGGGGTCCCCGCAGGGCCTCGCCGAGGCCAAGCGGCTGGTGAACGCGGCAATCCTGGCCGAGTTCGATGTGTCGGCCGAGGAGCTCGCCAAACGTTCCGCGAGCTTCTTCGGAACCCCTGAGGTGCGCGAGGGCATGACGGCCTTCCTGCAGCGCCGCCCACCGAGCTGGGCAGAATAAGCCCATGGCGACACCCCACGAACCCAAGCAGGACCGCAGCCGGGCCACCCGGCAGCGGCTGCTGGAGGCGACCATCGACTGCCTTGCCGAAACCGGCTGGGTCGCCGCCACCGTCGCGGTCGTTGCCGAACGGGCCGGGGTGTCGCGTGGTGCGGCACAGCACCATTTTCCGACCCGGGAAGACCTGATCACCGCCGCACTCGAGTACATGTTCGACACCCGGACCGACCAGGCTCGAGCGGAAGCCGAGACGGTCGCCGCCGTCGCCGACGGCGTCGCCCGCACCGAAGCCGTGGTCGCCGGTCTGGTCGAGTCCTACACGAGTCCGCTGTTCAAAGCCGCACTTCAGGTGTGGACCCACGCCGCGGCCGACCCGGCCCTGCGCGAGCGAATCGTCCCTCTGGAAGCCAAATTCGGCCGTATCTCCCACCGCCGCGCGGTGGCGGCCCTCGGCGTCGACGACACCGACCCCGTCGCCCACCACCTGGTGCAGGCAACCCTCGACCTGGCCCGCGGCCTGGGCCTGGCCGACGTCCTCACCGACGACTCCGCGCGCCGCAAGGAAATCGTCCATCAGTGGGCGGCCACCCTGCATGCCGCCCTGAACGCGCCCCGCTGACCCAGGCCGACCAGCTAATTCAGATCTACCTCTCGGCGGGCCGCACATGCGCGAACCAGGTGGCGCACTCCGTCGGGCTCAGTGCCCGATCCAGCTCGAGCTCCGCGAGCATGCTCGGGAAGTACCGCAGCGCCGGGAAATGATGTGGATACGGCATCTCGTCGAGCACCAGCAATCGGGCGCCGTCGATGACCGGGATATCGGACGGTGTGCCCTCGTTCCAGATCCGTGTCCCGTCGGGGGCGTGGAACAGGAATGAGACGACGGTCGGTACTCGGCCGTCGCTATCGCGCGAGACCGCGACCGCCTCGGCCGACGGCGACTCTCCGGCGAGATGTCCGCCACCGATGAGTGCGTCGCCGAGCAACGTCTGCAGTTGGAAGTTGTCGGCGATCCCGCTCATGCGCAGCCGGTAGCCGGTGCCGGTGTCACGGTCCAGGGCTATCAGCGGCTCGTCGTCCAATACCAGCAACGCGTAGTCGATGTCCTTGCCGTCCGAGCCGGAAGCCTCGAGATAAGCCTGATAACGCTGTGTCAGCAGCTCGCGGATGGGGCCGAGGCCCTGGCGAACCGCCTTGCGCTGCAGCATGGACAGCGATGCCGTCACCCACGGCGACAGCGTCAACCAGGACAGGGTGGCCTGGGGACCGAACGTCTCGAACATCAGCCCCAATAGTTCGCTCTCCTCGTCGATATCCTCGGGGTCCGGCAGTTCCAGGTCCTTGATGGCTGACACCTGCTCGATCAATTCCATTGCGCCATCCAGTACTTCCGCGAGATTCGCGAGCACCGGGGGCGCGCACGAGACCGGGTCGGCGCCGACCTCGACGCAGTAGCCGATCATGACCGCGATATCCGCTCGGCCGCCGAGCGGTACATCCTCCAGCACGGCGGCCAGCCGGGGACCAGCCTGTGTCAGCGCCGCCGGATTCGCGTCGCCGACCAGGTGGCGCAGTTCGCCGTGCGCCTGCGCGATTTCCGCCGGCTCGTCTCCTCGCACCGCACGCTCGAACTCCGCGACGGCATTTAGCAATTGATCGTTTTCCACAGTCACCCCGAGCACGCTATCGACCCAAATTCCGCTTGTCGACCAGCGCAAGGTACTGCTGTGCACAGTATTTCGAGGAATCCGCGGCTCAGGCAACCAGTCTGGTTTCGTCCCAACATCTTCGGCGGTGGTTGTTAGTGAATGTCGATGGCACTGGGTGTGTCGGGGGAGTTGTTCACCAATTCCGACGGCACCCGTGATTACCCTGTGGCAGAATGTCGGTCGCGACGGAGGAGCGTGCTGGTGGCCGGTTTGTCGAGGGTGGAGCTGTATGCGGCGATCCGCCGAGATTTTTGTGCGGCTGTGTCGAGGCGGGTGTTGCAACGCAAGTACCGGGTGGGGTGGCGGACGTTGGCGTCGACGTGGCCGCGGAAGGCGTATCCGCAGCGGGGCAATGGGTTGGATCCGTTCAAGCCGTTCATCGACGAGATGCTGCGGGCGGACCTGAGCGCGCCACGCAAGCAACGGCATACGATCACCTGCGTCTATCGCCGGCCACTCGACGAGCACGACATGACGGGGGTGTCGTACCAGCGGGGTGCGCGCGTATGTCGCCGAGCGTAAACCGCAGATCCGCGGCAAGGCCGGGCAGGCATCGGCGAGGGTTCTCGGCCGCTGCCGTCGGTCGAGGTCTATGACCAGCTGCTGCGGCTGAAACCCCCAGCGAGAGGATGACATTGCGATGACCACGTCCCGCCGCCACGGGCTGACCGAGCAGGCCGCCGACGCCGCGGTCGATACCGCCTTGCAGATGCTTCGTCTGCTCACGATCCGCTCCCAGTTCGACGATTTGGTCGGGATCGCCGAACGTGAGCAACAGAGTTACCGCGGGTTTTTGGCCGCATCAATGGTAGGAGAATGAGGAAACTCAGCGCTGTCTGCACAGCCATCAAGGATATTTTGAGCAGAGAAATCCCAAGAGGTGCGCATTCTGTAACGGAATGCTGGCGAGATGTCACGCGGACCGTCAAGGGGGGTCTACGAGAAATCGAGGAAAAGGACGGTGATATTTCTCTCGAAGTGGACAATCGCAACCACGAAGGGGATCGGAACAGTCCATCCGGAAGTGTTCAGAGACTGGCTGGTGACAGTCAGGATCGCACCCCGCATCGGGTGGCGCGAGCTGGATCCGGCGACAGTATCTTCGTTGGGGTAGTCCACCGTACGGACCCCACTGATCCCCAATCGAAGGCTTTCGGCAAACTCGTCAACGACTGGCTCGACCGTACGAAAGGCCGCAACCGTACATTCCGCATCGAAGGCATGGTTCGGGAGCCGGGTCCCACGGAGGCGGCTTCTCTGGCCGCTGGCGGAGACACTGTTCGCCTGGCGTATCTGGCCCACAAGCATGGCGTTCCCATTGAATCGCTGGAGGAAAATTTTCATGATCAAGCGCTTTGGCTGATCAGAGAAAAGGGGCACGAGCCGGAGGTGGTCTTCACTTATTACGTCTTGCGTCGGATACCGCAGGCACTTCGTGCGCAGGAGGGTTATCGACCGGAAATGGAAGAGCATCTGCGGGAAACTATGAAAATGCATTCCACTTTTCTGTCGGACGATGTTGACAGGCGAGAAGTACTTAAGCGAACAATGGAAAGGCTTTATCCGGAGAGGAAGAAATCTCCATTCGAATGGGATGCGTCAGACGAAGACCGGTTGTTGCGGGAAACGGCGGACCCGGCGGCAGGTGGGTCGGTGGAGACTCCGGTCCAACAGGTCGCGGCGGATGCCCATGATCGCAGACGGGCGCATGCGGCACAGTTGATGCGCGAGGATATGGCTGAAGGGAAGGAGGTCTTCGGGATATTCGGCGAACCTCACTTCGACAAAATGGCTCGAATGATGAATTTTCCGGAACGGAATGTTACCGCGCTCGAAGACGTATGAATCTATGCCATCGTTCTGGGAGGACGCATCAGCACATACCCAGCGATGATGAAAACGCGGACACAGCAACGGCATTCGATGATCAGGATTCGACAACCATGATCATCACATCAATTCAGGCGAAACCGGGGACCTCCCCGCACCCGTCACCTCCCCGATCCCGATCACAACTATCCCCGCAACGGTGGGTCCCGTGCCGTCAAATTCGCGAACGACACCCACACGGATCCCGTCGGCCGCCGTCCAGATTCACGAACAACCGCCGTCACAGTGTTTACGGACACAGCCAACCAGTCCCACCCTGATCACGGGCGACGCCGTTTCGTTCGATGTTCGTGGTGATGTCACACTCGCCCGGGCTGTGTCGTCCTCCCTGTGAACGCGGAACACCACAGCCGAACACAGGAGGAATCATGTCGAACACCAAGAAGATCGCAGTGGCCGGAGCGACCGGACGGCTGGGCCGCCACGTGGTGGATGTGCTGACCGAGCAGGGCCACGAGGTTGTCGCGTTCTCCCGGAAGAATGGGGTCGATATCGAGACCGGCGCGGGACTGGTCGAGGCGCTCGACGGGGTCGAGGTGGTCATCGACGCGTCCAGCACGCCGTCCCCCGACAAGGACATCGCGACGGAGTTCTTCCGTGCCGCTGCCAAGAACTTGCACGAGGCGGGGCAGAAGGCCGGCGTCGAGCGATTGGTCGTGGTGTCCATCATCGGCATCGATGGTTCCGTCGCGGGCTACAACGCCGCCAAGCTCGCCCATGAGGCGGCGCTGCTGGAAGGGCCGCTGCCGGTGCAGATCCTGCGGGCCGCGCAGTTCCACGAGCTGGTCGAGGTCATGACCCAGTGGGGAACCCAGGGCGAGGTGGCGTACCTGCCGAACATGCGCACCCAGCTGGTTGCCGCCCGCACGGTCGCGGAGGCCCTCGTCGAGCTGGCCGTCAACCCGGCACCGGAATCGACCGACGGACCGTTCCCCGAGGTCGCGGGCCCGCAGCCGGAGACGATGGCGGGCGCCGCCGCAACGCTGGCCGCCCGCGTCGGCCACCCGGCCCAGATCCAGGAGACCAGCGACTCGGCCAACCCGGACCGCGAGCAGTTCGAGAACGGCGGCCTGCTGCCCGGCGCGCACGCCGAGCTCGCGGGCCCCAGCTTCGCCGAATGGGTCGAGGCCAACTATGCGGCGGCCAACTGACGGCCGTAATACGCTCCACCCGAACATAATTCGCCCGGCGACGAGTCGCCGGGCGAATTATGTATCTGCTTGTCTACATCACGTATCAAGCCTGCGGCACAACACTTTGCGCAGGATGGTTCCGAGCTTGCACGTGGCTCAGTCCCTGCCGACGATCAGCAGAGTCCTTGTTGCTGGAGGTGTGCGGCATCGATCGCGTAAGACGTGGAACCGATGAATACGCCGAGGAGCCCGCCGATGATCGCTCCGGGGATGGCGCCGATGAAGAAGAGTGGCAGGCCCACGATTCCACCGAGGACGGCGCCTATCGCCGCGCCTACCGCCGTTCTGATTTCGATGGTGTCACCCATCAACAGGCACTTTTCGATCTCGGTCGCATGCGGGGTCGGCTCGGATGCGGCGGCGATCGGATCGGGCGATTCCGCTGATGCGGTGGACGCGAATCCGATGGTGAGTGCGATCGCGACCAGTGCGCCGACAACGGTTACGGCGAGTCTCGTAATGGTTCTCACGATTCTCCTGATTGTTCGGTGTTGGCACGTGACCTGATGGGTGGCTGCGGGCCCCGACTGACGTCGTCACGTTCGGGACCATCATTGCTGGAGTCCGCTGCCCGCGATGGGTTTTCGAGATGAAAGCCTCAGATAGAGGAATGCGGTGCGGAGACCGCATCCCACTCGGAATACAAAGAAGCCCTGCACCTCAACGATCAATCGAGGTGCAGGGCGGGGTGTTCCAGGGCTAAGGGTGGGTGAACTCGCCGTCTTGCACGCCACCGGTGAAGGCTTCCCACTCGCCAGGAGTGAAGACCAATGCCGGGCCAGTCGGGTTTTTCGAGTCGCGCACCCCCACCATGCCTTCTCCAAGCCAGGCCACTTCTACGCACTCCGAGCCTCCCTGGCTACGGCTGCTCTTGAACCACTTGGCCCCGGACAGATCAACGTTCACGTTGCACTCCCTTGCTACCTGGCGCAGGCTGTTGCTTTTGGGCTAGTGGCTGTCGAACTCGCCGCCATGCACTCCAGAGGTGAATGCTTCCCACTCACCCGGCGTGAACACCAGCGTTGGGCCCGTCGGATTCTTGGAGTCACGCACCCCGATCTTGCCGCCATCGAGGAACGCGACCTCTACACACTCTGCGTTAGCCGAACTCCGGCTGCTCTTGAACCATCGTGCTCCCGACAGATCGACACTCACCGGGTCAACTCCTCTGCAATCTCGTGGATGAGCTGTCGGCTTTCGCCCTCATCCAGCGCTACGCCCTGGATCCCAGCATAGGCGTCTCGGTATTGATCGACCTCGTCTGCCTTTTCGAGGTAGAGAGAGCCCGTGATTCCCTGGATGTAGATCACGGGAGGCTCGGTGAGCTGCGCGGTTGGGTGACGCGGGAACTCGAGGAGGATGAAGGATCCCGTACTCGCGCCCTTGTGTAATCCGGCTGCTAGTGGCACAACTCGGACCGAGACGTTCGGCAATCGGTCTGCCTTCGCAAGGTGGGCGAGCTGAGCGGCCATGATTTCCGGTGAGCCCGCCAAGCGACGCAATACTGACTCGTCGATCAGTACGTTTACCTCGAGCGGGTTGGACCGGCTCTCCAGGCGCTCCAGCCTGCGGGTGTGGATTTCGATGCGCCGCTCGACCTCGTTGGTCGGCATCGACGGATATTCGGTCCAGATCACCGCTCGGCGGTATTCGGCCGTTTGCAGCAGTCCGGGAAGCAGCGTCGCCTGATACGCGCTGAACCGTTTTGCGGCATCTTCAAGGCCGACGTAGAGGTCGAAGTGTTTCGGGATCGTGTCTCCGTAGGCGTGCCACCACCCCTTGCCTTGCGATTCCTCGGTCAGCCCCAGGAACACGTCCGTCGTCCTGTCATCGACGCCGTACATCTGGGCAAGGTGCGTGATGAACAGCGGATTGATCCGGGTCGGTTGCCCGGTCTCCATCCTCCAGAACGTCTGTTTCGATACGCCGATCGCTCGACGAGCGGCATCCGGGCCGATTCCTGCCGCTTCCCGCTTTTCCTTGAGCAGGCGGGCAAGTATCCGTCGCGGGAGGGTCGAACTAGTGGTCATAGTGTCGGCTCCAAAGGTTCGCTAACGACTCTCGTTCGTCTGGGAACCAGTCTGGGCGTCGCATGGGAAATTGGGATACTCATTGGCGAAAATATGACGGGGAATGTTCCAAATCTGCGGTAGCAGTGTTGAACTGGATGAGCGCCCGGTAGAGAGTTCCTCCCTTCGCTCGATTCCTCTCTTGCACCCAGACAGGCACCGAGATGTCGCGGGGCTGGGCGCGCCTAAGCCGTAGTAGTCGATGCCCCGGAGGTCGGCAGATGCCGAACAGCGAGCTTCCGCAACGAGAACCGCTCATCGGTCCGTCTGTCGCCTATGTGGGCGCACGAGCCGATGTAGTCGCGAGCTTCGCAACCGCGTTGCGCGAGTGGGCAGGCCCACCCGCGGCCAGAGAACCGCCCTGTGTCGGGTATGTCGAGTCCCCGCCACAGGGCGCACCCAATCCACTGTCGATATGAGCAGAGGTCAAACCCGATGGACCACATTATGTTTGGTGATACCCCGGTATCCCGATGCATCTTCTATCGCCGGGTATGCGACCTGCCCGCGAACATCGACCCGCCGAGTCTGGGCCGCATCATCATGAAGGCAACGCACGTCTGGGCGTTGACGATGCCCACGCCACTCGGGCAAGCCGTCAAACACGACATGGGTCGTCGCGGTGCCGCTGTCGGGCCGATTGTGGCGCACCCACGGTCGAACAGGTGGACGTACCTGATCCGGCCCGACGTACCCGACGATGTGCCGCTGTTCGCCGATCTGTTCCGGCACAACGTCTCCGTCATCCGCGAAGGCGGAACGGTGGCCTTGCCGTCGCCCACTCCCCAGTCGGGGGCCATCCGGCAGTGGATCGAGCCACCGCGTGACACGTTCCGCCCCTCCGGGCTTGTCGTCATCGCATCGATTCGCGCGTGTGTCGCACCACGCAGAATGCGGGCGGTGTCGCATGTTTGAAGGCGATGGCAGCCAGGGGATGAAACGGTTCTATTGCGGCAGTGCAGGATTCGATCTGGAGGGCGCACTGATTCAGGTACGGTGCCCGCGTCACTACTGCCTGAAATCGGTGTCGCTGATCGGAGGTCGGATCGAGATACACACGGGTGGTGATCCGCTGGCCCGCTGTACCTGGTCAGGTGTTCGGGTCGTCGATAGCCGTGACGCGCTGGGGAACGCCTGGCCTATCAGCACCCGATCCGACACCACGGCGAGAGCGTGAACCGATGTCCGACATGATCCGATACCTGCCGCCCGGCGAGATCGCCCCTCATGTGCGGGCGCTACTCGCGGTCTTCCACGAGGACACCGCCCACAAACTCGCGATCGCCCCCACCGACAGTCGGCCCATCGTCCACAGGTCCGACGGCACTCTCTGTGCCGTCGACGAGAACGGCTGGCCCGAACTGCACGACAACCTCGACGAGCTCGAAGCGATCCCGGTACGACCCACCAGCGTTCGAGACACGGAAACACCTTGAGCCCCAACGGTTCTTCCCCGATGCCGGACGAGGCGGATGTCCACCTGAGCGTGTTCCTGCACGGTGTGCGGCTGGATTTCGTCGCGTGTGTGACTGCGGCCTTGCGGTTCGTGGAAGAACACCGATCACGCCACTACATGGATGCAGTGAACGTGATCCCCGGCGACACAACTGGGTTGGCGCGACTACCCAACGAACGATTGTTTCTGGAACCGACGGTCGACCCTGAATAGGTTGGACGGCGAGTCTGTCGAGTTCCGAAGCGAATCAGCCTCTGCGAAGAAGTAACTCACCAGGTTGAATTGCGCGTCGTCGGCGGTTGTGGTCACGCGGTGTGTTGCAGTCCTATCGGTAGCCCCGTTTGAGCAGGTACTTGGCTCCTGCCTCGAAGCCCGCGGGGCTGAGCAGTTCGAAGCCGAAGGCGTCGGCGAGCCGGTCGGTCGTGTTGAATGCGGCGCAGACCGCCAGCGCGTCCTCGACCTGCCGGCGTGTGACACCTGTGGACAACACTTCCCGCATGTCCTCGACGCCGATCGTTCCTGCCCTGGTCAGATTGCCGAGCATCCGCAGTGTCGCCCGCAGCCCGTCGTCGATGGGTGCCGATTCCACGTCGGACAGCACCGCTCGGACCTTCGCGCCGTCCTGGTATGCCTGCCCTGCGGTCGCGGTGTGTGCGCCGATACAGAACGCGCTTTCGTTGACCTTCGACACGAAGGCCGCCATCAGCTCTCGGTCGGCGACCGGCCAAGCGGACGGCCCACGCATCGCGTCGTGGGTGAACTTCTTCGCCCAGGCACCGTAAAAGTCGGGCCGGTAGAAGACCAGCCTGGCGGCGTCCGGCACCGGCTGGCCAGAAAACACCCGAATGAGTGTAAACAGCAACTTGGTTCCGGGACTGTAGCCGCGGTTCAGGATGTCGAGTCGCATTATTCGGCCTCCGCGCTGCCGATTGCTTCGGCCAAGGCTGCCAGTCCCGCGTCGTAGAGCCGGGTGGACTGGCCAACCGCAGCGGATATCACCAGTTCGAAGAGCTGGTCCTCGCTGAAGTCCGATGCCTTGGCTGCAGCGAAGTCCGCGTCGTTGACCTGCGCCGGCCTCGTGGCGACCTTGTCGATCAGCGCGTGCAACGGCGCGGGAACATCCGCGTTGCGGAAGGCGCGGGCGCGCAGGTCCGGAGATGCCGTGCCCTTCCCGTTGAGGACGCGGTCCACCAGAGCGCGGTGTCCGGCTTGCTTGTTGTCCTCATGTGACACAGCGGCCTCCGCCTCTCCTCCAGGCCAGCTATCTGCCCTCACCTGCACAACGATAGGCGCGTCGCAGCACGGCACGGCGCGTTCGGCACGCGCGCGGTCGCCGGCATTACAGGACGTTCGGTACGGCGATCGGCGAGTTGAGGTTATTCGGCTTCGGAACTCCCTGCGGCCGCGTTGAGCTTCCGCTTACTGGTGGACTACTCGGATCGAAGCGGCTGTGCGGCAGGGTATTCGGGCTTACTGGCCTGTCGTTCGACATGCAGATTTGCGGTTGTATGTCAGCAAGGTCGAGTTCCGAAGCGAAGTACCCGCGGACCACTACAACTGAACGGGCTCCTGCTGCGCTCGAATGAAGTCGTCCCAGAGGATATCCGCCATGCGGCGATGCGTCACATCAATCTCGGCGGCGCAGCTGCGAACCATCGTTCGGGTGCCTCCGAATGTTCCTGTGCTGCGCGTAGTGTCGCTGTCAGGAACCACGCCGTGAACCTCCGGAACCATGGATTCTTTCCCGCCGACGACGATGAAGATGTGGAACGTGCCGGTCGTGCCCTTTGTGTCAGGACTGACCAGCGTGATGCGGCTATCACTGTCCACCGTGTACTTCTGCACGTCGTATTGCTTCGAGTTCTGATCTTCGAAGAACACCCGGCTGGCTCCTTGGAAACCCCGCCCGGTCACGATGACCTCGGTACCGCCACTTACCAGGGCCTCGTCAGTGCTCAGTTTGGTGATTTCAAGCATCGACATGTCCTCCTCGTATCACGAGCTGCTCGGTGCGGTAGCAACTAGCGTGACAGTCCGGCGGAGGCCAGCGCATACGATTGGCCCAAAACCTACGGTGAGCTGCGGATTCGAGTACGGCGTGCCCGACCTCCCGGCCCGCGTCGTCTCACTCGGACCCCAGGGTTTCGGGACTGATCGACTGGCCGGATACGGTCGGATGATCAGCCCGTTTCGTCACCGTTCAGGTCTGATCGGTGTCAGGTGGGAGGTGTCGGCGAGGCTGAGCAGGGCTCGGTTGCGCCAGTAGTCGTCCAGGCGCAGGTGGGTGATCGCGCCCGGTGTTGTCGCGAAGGATGCGAATCCGACCGCGTCGACGGGGATCTGCATCCAGGTGGTGATGACGAACGTCAGCGCGTATCCGTGAGTGACCACGACGTGGTCATGAACGGTGTCGGTCATCAGTTCGCGTATGCATGCCCCGACCCGGGTTGCGACTTCGCGCCGGGTCTCGGCACCGAGGATGGGGCCCCGGTGGTCGAGCCGGTTGTCCTCGGGTGCAGGCACCTGCCGCTGTGCGAGCCAGTCGTTCGGTCGGCCTTCGGCCTCGCCGAAGCTGATCTCGCGAAGCCGGGGGTCTGTGGTGACGGGGGCGGAGAGTGTTGTGGCGAGAATCGTGGCGGTTTCGGCGCATCGGGCAAGGTCGGATGTTGTGATGCGGATCGGCCGCGGTGTGTCGCGGCGGCGTTTCAGCTCTTCGGCAACCAGGTGCGCATCGCGTCGGCCACGCGCAGTCAGATGCGAGTCGTGCCACCCGCCAACAAGATTGAGTTGCGTGTGCTCCGCGTGCGGGTGGCTCACCACGTAGACATCCTGCATGAACTCTCCTGGTTCGGCTGGTGTAGCCGTCGTAGAAATAACGAATTCTCGTGATGTGGCGAGATGGTCTTTACCGGAAGTGTTCATGTCATGAGCAGCACAGAGATTCGCCCCTCCCGCCCGACCGTTCTTGTCACCGGCGCGACCGGCGCCGTCGGCCGCCACCTCGTCACCACCCTCCTCGCCCGCGGTGCCGCAGTCCGCGCCCTGACCCGCAAACCCGAGGACGCGATCCTGCCCGAGGCGGTCGAAGTCGTCGCGGGCGACCTCGCCGACGCCTCGACCCTCGGCCGGCATGTGTTCCGGGGCGTCGATCGCGCCTTCATCTTCCCGGCACGCGGCATCGACGTTTTCCTCGACGCGGCCGTCGCCGCCGGCGTGCACCGCTTCACGGTCCTGTCCTCGCTGGCTGCGGCGATGGAATTTCCCCGTGACCGCGGCTCGGCAAGCCAGCTGCACCACAGCGCCGTCGAAGCCGCCATCACCGATCGCACCGACGCGTGGACGATCCTGCGCCCCGGCATCTTCGCCAACAACCTGCTCGAATGGCGGTGGCAGATCAGCTCGGGCGCACCCATCCGCGCACCGTACCTGGCATCCGCGCAAGCACCGATCCACGAATACGACGTCGCCGATGCCGCCGCCGAAACGCTGCTGTCCGACGACCACATCGGGCAGATCATCCCGATCACCGGTCCGCAGGCACTCACCCGCACCGAGCAGGTCGCCACGATCAGTGCGGCACTCGGCCGACAGCTCCCCCTGACCGAGATCACCCCCGACGAATTCCGCGCCGAGACAGCGCAATTCATCCCCCAGCCGATCATGAAAATGCTGCTCGACTACTGGAGCGACACCCTCACCACCCCCGACCAGGTACGTCCCGCCACCGCCGTGACCGGCAAGCCCGGACGCACCCTGGCCGAGTGGGCCACCGACCACCGCGCCGACTTCGGCGCCTGACCACTCCACCGACCGTGCGGCCCAGCAACCCAGACCGGGCCGCACGGTGTAGTCATGCCGGTCCAAGGAAAGGATCGGTCGCGCCACCAAGGGCTGAACCCGAGTCACCATCCGACGCACCGCCGCGACACAACTCGACCGACACATCGGTCGGGTGGTGTCGAAATTCGCGGCCGGAAACGGGCCGCAAGCGGCCTGACTGATGCCCGAATTCGCGATCAACTGACTTGTCCTATCTCGTTGAAGGTGAGGCAGTCTCGTTGATTTGAGGTATCCGGCGCGTCGTCTCATTTGGTTGAGGCACGGGTCGTCAGGGTGTGGCGTTCCAACAGTGACGACTCCGGGCATGCGTGATGTCAACGAGGCGGTCCGGTCGAGCTCGAGGGGCGCTCTTTGCGGCTGCTGAGGTGTTCGGTTCGAGGAAGTCGCGCCGGTGCGGGGCTTCCCGCCATGCCCGATCGCGTTGCGATGAGTTCGGCGGCCGTGCGTCGTCTACTTCGGTATGACCGCGAAGTTGCGCAGATTTGTCTTGATCCCGGGTGCCGGCGGGGTCGGTTGGTATTGGAGCCGCGTGGCGGCCGGTCTGACCGACGCGGGCCACCGCGCAATTCCGGTCGATTTGCCGGGTGACGACGAGGGCTCGGGGCTCGCGGAATACCGCGATATCGTGCTCGAGCACGCGGTAGACGGCGACGTGATCGTGGCCCAGTCGCTCGGTGCGTTCACTGCGGGCCCGGTGTGCGAACAGATCACCCCGTCGGCACTGGTGTTCGTCAACGCGATGATTCCGATGTCCGGTGAAACGGCGGGACAGTGGTGGGACCACGTCGGATCAATCGACGCCCGCAACGCTGCCGCCGACGCCAATGGCTACAGCCGCGAATTCGACCTGGAGACATACTTTCTCCACGACGTCCGACCGGAGATTGCGCTCGAGGGAGAGCCGTATCAACGCCCCGAGTCCGATCGGGTCTTCGCCGAGCCGTGTCCCTTCGGCGCTTGGCCGCAGGCGCCGATCCATGTCCTGGCCGGTGCTGATGACCGCTTCTTCCCGGTCGCTCTGCAGCAACGGGTCGCCCGCGAGCGGCTCGGACTCGAAGCCGACATCGTCCCCGGCGGTCACCTCGTTGCCTTGTCGAACCCGGGCGGCGTCGTCGACTACCTACTCAACCGTTGAACTGTCGGGTCATCAACAGTAATTACGTTCCCGAACCTGCCGACCCGTTTCCGTGCCTGCGTCGATGAAACAGCCATCTGCCTCAGATCGGCGAGACGAATCATCAATTCTGCCGTCTCACGCAGTTGAGGCACCGTAGATCGGGAACGTTTCGGTGCCTCAGCTTCAACGAGACACGACATGCCTCCCGAATTCACGACTGAAGCCAGATGGCCGATCGTGGTGTCAGTGGAGGCGTCAGGCGTGTGTCAGGTCGGTGTCAGTCAGCCCGGCAACAGTGTGTCCATCGAACAAAACGACCGGCACCGACACGGTACGGGTCGCTGCCACAACCGATTACGAGGAGCACACGACATGACCATCACCCTGACCGACCAGGACAAGGCCACCCTGCGCACCGCCGCCTACGGCGCGGTGTCGCTGCTGGCCGCCGCCGGTGCACCACACAAGGGCATCACACACGGCTCCATCGCCCTGACCTCGGCGACCGGGCTGGTCGGGCACGTGCTCGCCGCCAAGTCCAAAGACATCCACCTGCCAGGCAAGTCCGTCGCCGAACTCGCCGACCAGGTGCTGCCTGCCCTGACCGCAGCCATGAGCCTGCTCGGCACACAGCATCCGGGCGAGGCCGACAACTTCCGCGACACCGTCCTGGTCGCCGTCGAAGCCGCCACCGGGCCCGGCAAGGGAGAACCCAGCCCCGCCGTGGCGGCGATGGCCCGCAAGATCACCGCGGCCCTCGACGCCGTCTGACGGTGCGGGACCGGCACAGCACAGCTGGCAGCCGTGTCGAGGGGTCCACTCCGGACCCCGCGACACGGCCACCGACCGTCGAACCCCGGGGTTCGGCTGCGTGGCTGTTGGAACCGCGCGGTATGCGGCAAGAAAGACGTTCTGCGTGTCGGTCCGGGTGGCTTAGGATTCGGCGGTGGCGGACTTCGTATTTGAATCCGCGCCGTACTCGGTACGTTGCGGCGACTGCCGGACGGTGTTCGAGTCCTCGGTGACCGAGGCGCTCGTCGGCGACGATCACCGATGGGATCTCGAGGCCCAGTGTTCAACCTGCGGAAGCACCTGGTGGGAATGTGGCATCGATCCGGCACCGCCGCGTATGCGTGACGCACTCTTAGCTGCGAACGGACTGACGGTGCTTCGAGTCGAGAAGAGCAGTGTCGCACCAGCATTGGTGATGAAAGCCCTCCGTGTCGCGCGATCGCTTTCCCTGGCGGAAGCACGTTCCATGGCCGACGAACTCTTGGGTGCCGGGATCGAGGGAACGCTGGTTGAAATGGAAGTCATCGCGCGGCTACTGCGTGCGTCTGGGGCTACGGCGAGCACCCGGAAACCGGGAACAGAAGTCAGCTCCGATTGAACGCACGCTCATCGGTGCGGGTTCAGGCGGACATGCCTGGCCAATGCCACACGGGGAGTCGGCCCGGCCGTGCCCGATCCCGTACTTTTGTCCGAACTGCACGCCTGCGCGGAGGAACTGGCCCCGCTGCTGTCGTAGGGAGAGGTATGAGGGTCGAGGAGTTCAGCGACGGCATGGTCGACGTCAGCGGTTCTGCGGAGGAGTTCGAAGGTCTGGCCGCCGTAGTGGCTCGGGGCGAGGGGAGGTTCGAGACCGAGGATCTCGCGGCTGTCGAAGTCGGTTCGGACGCTGGTCCTCGGCTGCTCGTCCAGGTCGTCGCGCAGCGCCGGGTCCTGCTGCTGGTGGGGGACCGGGAGAGCCGAGCGCTCCTTGCGGAGGACCTCCGCAGCGTGGGGTCCATGACCGACGGCGGGCATCAGCACATCGAGTACTACGAGGACTTCGGCTACCTGCGGAAGGGTTCGGCGCCTCTGGTGCTCAACAGTCCGCACGGAGGCATGCCGCAGCCGTAGAGCCGATCCTCGGACTCGATGGTCAGCATCGGTGGCTACGGACCACCGAACGGTAATCCGCATGAGCGCTCACTCGCGCCGGCGATCGTCAGTGCCTGTGACATCGGCTCGGCCATCAACTTGCGGCCACCCGAACCTGCCGAGATCTCGACTCGAGACGGGCATCCTCCGCGTCGGACTTCTTGGCTTGGTGCGCACCGGGATCCGCAGGCAAGCCTGCCGCATTCGGCGCTAGCCGATCGGCAGCGCGCTCAGGATCGGGTTGTAGGCCCAGTTCAACATGCGCTCGGCGTCGTCCTTTGCCGCGACGTCACTGTCGGGTGAGCTGTGCAGGACAACACCGATCAGCGGTATTCCTGCCCTGACGGTCTGGAACAACAGGCAGGTTCCCGCAGCGTCGGTGTATCCGGTTTTGATGCCGACAGTGCCGGGATAGTCGCGCAGCATCCTGTTCGTGGTCTGCCAGAGGTGAGCGCGGTTGCCCGGGCCGGCGGGCAGGTGATAGCTCTGCGACCCGGCGATGTCGCGGAACACCGGCAGGCTCATTGCGCGCAGGCCGAGGGCCACCAGGTCCGCCGGTGTGGAGTAGGTGGAGTGGTCGTTGGGGGCGGGCAGCCCGCTGGGATCGGTGAAATGTGTTCCCGCCAAGCCCATTTGATGCGCGGTGTCGTTCATTTTGGCGATGAAGCCGTCTTGGCCGGGCCCGTAGGCCTCGGCAAGGGTATAGGCGGCGTCGCAGCCGGACGGCAGCATCATCGCGTAGAGGAGCTGTCGCGCGGTGAGCACCTCGCCGGGGACCAGGCCTGCGTTGCTTCCGTCGTACTTGGTGTCGTAGGCGATGATTTCTTGCGGCACGGTAATGGTCCGGTCGAGGTCGCCGGCGTTGATCACGACCAGTGCCGTCATCACCTTCGTGATGCTGGCTATCGGGACCGGGGTGTGCGGCTGTCGCGACCACAGCACCGTGCCGGTGATTCCGTCTGCCAGTGCTGCTCCCGACGCCTGCACCGCGCCCGGCTCAGAAGTCAGCCAGGGCAAGTGAATATGGGTTTCGCTCGCGGCGGGGGCGGCCGTGACGCCCTGACCGGCGACCACGACCAGCGCCCCGACGACGGCAGCCTGCAACAATCGAGCAAATGTCCGCATGGCCGCATTCTGCCGTGGGTTCCCGTCAATCAGTGGGATTTCACCGACTGGATTACCGCGCCGCGCCGGCGATAGCATGCAATCGGCTAATCCAGGATGCGCTGAGCCCGACGCTTCTCGCGTGCGACCGCTCGCTTAGCGGCATGGCCATGCCGATCTGCAGACAAGATCGGCGCTACATCGCAGAATTCGATCCGATCACCGCACGGCGTCGCCCGGCCACCGCATTACCTCAGGTGGTTCGAGGTTGACGGCGCGCCGCTACGGCGACTTTGTCAGGCCGCGGACGTGCGGCCATGCCTTGGCAAGTGCGAGTAGCTGGCGCAGCTCCGCGGTGAGGTCCCGTGCCCCCGGTTGGACTTGGTGCCGGGGCGTGAACCGGCTCGCGCTCGGGGGGTGCCCGGCAGCTTTGGTGGCAATGGCCTCGGCGATGCGGCGGGCATAGATATGTGGGTCACCGCCGGTGGCGGCCAGATCGTCAGGGCTGTCGCTGTAGCGCTTGAGATGCAGCAGGCTGTCACGGATCTCGACCGTCATGCGGTGCAGACGGATGGCCGGGTCTGTTCGGCCGTTGTGGTCGCGCCGCATCTCTAGGACGATTTCGGGTACGGCTGCGGTGAGATCGGCCCACATCGGCCACAGGCGGCGGCAGTATCGGCCGGTGCGGTCCCATCCGATGTGGGTGAGCAGGGTGCTGATCAGCGGCACGGTGATCGTGGCGGTAGCGCCGACGGCAGAGAGAAAGAAGCCGCTCCATGCTTCCCAGTGCATCTCGGGGTCGAATGACGGTTGGCCAGTCATGACACTGATGATGGTCCCGAGCGGGTATCCGACCGCTACGATTCCCATGCCCACTATGGTGCCCAGGACCGCTGTGTACAGTGCACGTTCCTGCCAGGTGGTGCTGCCTGCGGCGCGCATCTCGCCCACACATACCCGGCCGAGGAGCAGGGCTGTAGCGCCGAGCGGCAGGGAAAACGCGATGCAGACCACGACAGCTGGCCAGCCGAGGGCTTGGTCGATCAACTGGTCGGCGTGGCGGGCGGGCGTCCCTGCGATCAGGATGACGGCGGTGGCAGTGATCGTGACGAGGTAATAGCGCCACTGCCTGCGCCACGTGTGGGCGGGATCGGCGCCTGCCCACAACTTGGCAATGCCGTAGATATTCGAGACGGCCAATACGGTTGCTCCCAGCGAGAGCTGTCGGGCGATGTTCACCACGTCGCTGTCATCGCCGGGCAGCAGCCAGGCCAGTGACTGTTCGAACCATGCCTCCCGCAACAGGTGTTCGATGAGAGCGGCGGCGAGCGCGCGGTTGATGAGCCGGTCGATGATGCTGTCCCGCAACAGCCACCACCGGCCGGCGAGCACCAACGTCATACCTGTCAGGACGGGCCAGGTGATCAGACCCGGGATCGGGGAGGTCATCTCATCGATGCCGGTTTCGGAAGAACGTCGAGCGGAACCGGCTCGCCGACCGCTTCGGCAGCATCGCTTCGACCAGCAGCAGGTCGGCGAAGGTTTCGGCGGCGTGCTCGCGCTCACTGCCGTAGTCTTGGCGGCGCAGTACGCTGCGGATGGTTTCCAGCGACAGCGAGGGCATCAATTCGCGCAATGGCGGATCAGCCGCGGCACCACCGGGACCGCTCGCAGTCCCGCCGTGGCCGAGCAGCATGTGACCGATCTCGTGGGCGATGATGTGATCGGCATGCCATTCGGTGTCGGCCCCGTACATGATCACGTCGTCGCTTTCCCTGGCAATCCACAGGCCGCTTCCGGTGCCGCATCCGTTACCCAAGAGCGCGCCGACGTCGATCGGGCACAACGTGATCGGCCGTCCCCGGTACTCTGCCACCCGCGCGATGTATTCCGTTATGTCCCATGGGTGGGGGATCGGTACCAGGCGACCCAGCTCCTCGAATCGCGCGGCGAGATCGTCCACTACGCCTTCCCCTTGTTGATCACGTGACCTATATCGATATTGCGGCGAGCGTAGTCGCCTCCGGAGCATTGTCGCGGAAGTGGCTTGTCGCGCAAGATTTCTCGGATCCGCCTTCGGCGGATCGGCCGCAACATCATCGGCCTCGATTCGCTCACTACTCGAGCCGGCTCTTGCGCTGGTCGTACCGATCCATCTCCTCTTCCTTTTCCACTTCAGCCGGATTCGGCGATCGACGCTGAGAATGCGTGAGGTTCGGCCGCTGTGGGAATACGAGAAGCTACGCCAGAAAGACGACCCTGCCGTAGGTCGCGGAACCTGTGCCTGGGAAGAAATGAGGGAGCCCCAGGCGCATGAATTGCTTCAGAGGCGGCACTGGGGCGTTCACACATAGGGTGACAACTGCGAGTGATGGGGAACTATGTCGCAGCCGATGGGGGACCTGCTCTGGGAGCCGAGGCTCGATCGGTTTCTGAAGGCTGCCGGTAGTGATCGTGACGCGTACGCGTGGTTCAGTCGAACTGCCGCAGCGTCTTTCGAGGTGGTAGGTCACCTCGAGGTGCTGTTGCCGAACGCCCCCGACCGGGAACTCCGTACTGGCCAGGGGCCGCGTTCAGCAGTCAGAGCCGGAAGATCCGCGCACCCACAGCCCACCCGGCGCTGGACCAGTTCGGGCCGAAGCAACTCACCGTGCCCGCTTGTCCGACAGGCAAGTCTTGGCGTGTCGTGAACTGGCCCACGGCCGGCGGATTGGCTGCGAGATTGTATCCGATGCAATCGATCTCGAGTCGGTAGGTGCCCTCCTCGCCCCGGCACACACCGTTGTAGGAAAATCCGGCGTTCATCGACCCCTCACAGCCCGGCGCGGCGGCGGCGGCTGTTCCGGCGGTTATCCCGGTCAGGGCGACTGCCGCAATGGGAGCGGCCAGGCATATGGCTACTGCTCGAGCCGAGGTTCGCATGGGGAGCTCCGATCATTGGTTGTCGTTGATTACATGGGATGTATCCGAAATTATGTCGCGGCACGTTACAAGGTCGCGGCTGCGATAACGCGGCGATCGATATTTCCGATCAAGCCCTCGACTGTCAGAAGAAGTAGGCGGACCCCGATGAACTGCCAGTCCCGTAACCCATGCTCACAAGCCAATTCCGAAAGGCGATCAATGCGCCGCCGACCGGCCCCGGATCGGTGCACGAACCGCCGACGGAAGAGAAGGTGCAACCGTCATTCGCCACCGGCGACGGACCGACCTGGCTGATGACGACCTGTCCGCTATCGGCCGAAGCCGTGGCAGACCCGGACAGCACACCCGCAACTACCGCACCGGCCAACACCAGTCCACTGATTCCGCGTTTCCACTGCACGTTGCTATTCGATGTCGACATGGGTGCGAAACTACCGCGCTTGCGGTGAAACCCGTGTCTCGCAGTGCCGCCAAGCCTGGGGGCTCGGGGTATGTGAAGGCGGGCAGCGCTGCCGCGCGCCGAGCTTCGGTCGATCGGGTGCCCAGCAGCGGAGAGCGGAGTCGGGCGGCGGCGCGAATGGATCGCGCCGACGCCCATGCCGCGACCGTAGGATCGGGCGAATCACCTTGTGTGCAAAGAGATCTCGGTCTTTCAGCGTCCGACTGTCAGGTCATACATCGTGACGCCGTCTACATCGACAGCAGTGAAGTTCTCCTGCACCCACTGCGCGATCTGGGCGCTGGTCGAGGTGCCGGAGGAACCCGGCCCGCGGCCGCCACCGATGAAATAGTGGATCTTTCCTTCGGCCACATACTGCTGGAACTGGTCGAGATTGGGTGAGGGGTCGCTGCCGTTGAAGCCGCCGATCGGCATTACCGGCAGTTCGGTGGCCAGCTGGAACCCGGCTGCGCTATTGGAGCCGACCGCGGCGGCGACCCAGGTGTAGTCGCTTCCGTTCTGTTCCAGCTTCGTGACCATCTGATCGCTCGGCTTGCTGGCCATGAGCATATTGCCGGGCCCACCGTCTTGGCCTCGGCCGCCCTGCATGCCGGGTGCGCCGCCGCCACCCGGTGTAATGCCGCCCCCACGCATCCCAGGTGCGCCGTTCGGTCCGGCCGCAGTTCCGCCGTCGGTCCGCCCACCACCATTCGGAATCCGGCTGTTGGGCTGTGAGTTTCGTCCGTCCGCGCCCGGCATCGCACCGCCGGGTCCGCCGTCCGGACCATTCATCCCGAACGCGCCCTCGCCCCACGGCGGACGATGCCCGCCCCCGACATTCGGCCCCGCGGAGGGAATCGCCCCCGCATGCCCTGTCGCAATAGTGTCGACGGTGTAGGCGACGGGCCCGGCCAGCCCGACGAACGCGACAGCCAATGCCGACCCGATCGCAAGCTTGCGGGGTGCGGGGAACGCGACGGCGACCGTCGCGATCACGCCGACAACGAGCACCGCCCACCGTAGCCATGGCACGAAGCTTTCACTGCGCGACAACAACATCCACGCAGTCGCCGTGGTGAGTCCAACGGCGAGCGCCAGTGCCGATCGGACCCACAATCGGTGCCGACCTCGCCACAGCAGCACCACGCCCGCGCCGGCCAACGCGGCGACGGCCGGCGCGAGGGCCACCGTGTAGTACTGATGGAAAATCCCCGCCATGAAGCTGAAAACCAGCCCGGTCACCAGCAGCCAGCCACCCCAGAGGACGAGTGCCGCGCGCTGCTGATCGGTGCGAGTGGCCTTGCCGCGCAGCAGAATTCCGACGACCAGAGCGACAAGTGCGGCCGGGATGAGCCAGGCGATCTGACCACCTTGGGCGGGCTCGAACATGCGGGTGATCCCGGCGCTGCCCCACATTCCGTTGCCGCCCGCGGGCAGTTCACCGCCGGGACCGACGCTGCCGCGCTCATTGCCGTTCAATCGGCCCAGGCCGTTGTAGCCGAGGGTCAGGTCGAGGATCGAATTAGTGTGCGAGCCACCGATCCACGGTCGTGACGAGGCAGGCCAGAGCTCCACGATCAGCAGCCACCAGCCCGCTCCGGCGATCATCGCCGCGCCCGCCGCGAGCAGCTGCCAGATCCGCTTGCCGAGCTTCGGTGGACCTGCGATCAGATAGGTCAGCGCCAGCGCGGGCACAACGAGCAGCACCTGCAATTGCTTGGTGAGGAACCCGAATCCGATCAGCACGCCGGTGAGCACCAGCCAACGAGTGCGCCCGTCCGCCACCGCACGCGTCATCGCCCATGCCGCCGCGACCATCAAGAACACCAGCAGCGCATCCGGATTGTTGAACCGGAACATCAGCGCCGCGACGGGAGTCACCGCGAGTGCCAGTCCGGCGAGCAGTCCGGCGGCCGGGCCGAAGGGCCTGCGGACCGTCGCCCACAGCAGCGCCACCGAAGCGACGCCGAGCAGTACTTCCGGAACGAGAATGCTCCAGCTGTTGAGGCCGAACGCACGCACCGACAGTTCCATCAACCACAGCGAGGCGGGCGGTTTGTCGACAGTGATCGAGTTCGCGGCATCCGAGGAGCCGAAGAAGAACGCCTTCCACGACACCGAACCGGCCTGCACCGCGGCGGAATAGAACGAGTTGGCCCAGCCGCTCGAGCTGAGATTGCACAGATAGGCGGCCGCGGTGCCGATCAGCAGCACGGCCAAGGCGGGGTATTCCCACCGGATGTCGCGTTTGCTGGGCGGCTCGGCAACCGTCGCGGCCGGCCGCGAATCGATCAGTGTGGTCATTATCGGAGACCTCCTTCCTCACCGTGGGCCGCGGTGTCCAACACGCGTCGATCGGCAGGGTTCCGGAAAACCCAACGTAGCCCGACGAATCGGGTCAGCGTGGCGATCAGATTGGCCATCACCAGCACGAACAGCTCGAGATGGACCGGCGCATCCGGGGCCCAATGATGCAGCGTGAACAGCGATCCGCTGGTTAACGCCAGGCCGATTCCGAAGATCACCAAACCCTGGAACTGGTGCGACACCGCCCCGCGCACCCCGCGCACCCCGAAGGTGAAGGCACGGTTGGCGGCCGTATTGCCGACCGCGGTGATCAACAGCGCGAGGAAGTTGGCGGGCTGCGCACCGATGAACGATTGCAGGACAACGTAAAGCAGCAGGTAAGCGAGGGTGCTCGAGATCCCGACAATGGCGAAGCGTACCAACTGACCGACCATGCCGAGCGGCACGCCCGCCACCAGCGGCTCGCGCCCGATCGCGCGGCGCAACTCCTCCAGCGGCAGTGCACCGGTCGCCAGCGCCCGACCGAGTCTGGCGATGCCGAGCAGGTCTTTGCGCGCCGTGTCGACGATGTCGACGCGGCTGTCGGGGTCATCGATCCAGTCGACCGGCACTTCGTGAATGCGCAGCCCGGCTCGCTCCGCCAGCACGAGCAGCTCGGTGTCGAAGAACCACTCACCGTCCCGTACCAGCGGCAGCAACCGGCGCGCGACCTCGGTGCGCATCGCCTTGAATCCGCACTGCGCATCCGAGAAGTGCGCCTGCAGTGAGGCTTTCAGTAGCAGGTTGTAGCAGCGGGAAATGATCTCGCGCTTGGGGCCGCGCACCACGCGCGACGACGCGCTCAATCGGGTGCCGATCGCGAGATCGGAATGCCCGGTGATCAGTGGGGCGACCAAGGGGAGCAGGGCATTGAGGTCGGTGGACAGGTCGACGTCCATGTAGGCGACCACCTGGGCGTCGGATTGCTCCCACACCGTCCGCAGCGCTCTGCCCCGCCCTTTGTCGTCCAGATGCACTACTCGCACGTCGTCGAGTTCGTCGGCGAGCAGCCGTGCGACCTGCATGGTGTCGTCGGTGCTCGCATTGTCGGCAATGGTGATGCGCGCCGGGAACGGAAATCCGGCGCGCAGGTACTCGTGTAGCCGACGCACGCATACCCCGAGGTCGGTCTCCTCGTTGTAGACGGGGATCACCACATCCAGCACGGGGGCGATCACCGCTTCGGTCGGCTCCGCCCGGTGCACGGCGGTCGCGGTTTCGGTCATGTGGACCACCTTCGACACCCGCGCTGGTGTGGAGCTGGGCCCCAGCTGTGAGGTTGCTGGGTACCCGGGTCCTACCGGAGGCGTCGAATGCGCACGACAGTGTCGGCCCGGTGCCCGCTCTGACCGTCCGGCCCGGTCACCTCGCGCTGGACTTCGTCGGTCGTCTCGACCTGCCAGGCCGTCGTGTCGAGGCCGAGTCCGTCGATGACCTCCGGGATCGTCGGGAAGTGCACGTCGAAGGGCGCGTCGTGCTCGTGCACGAACGACGGCCACCCGGCGTGACCGGCGATCAGCAACACCCCACCGGGCGACACCGCCGCCGCGGCCCGCCGCAGCACGTCGGTCCGCTCATCGGCCTGCGCGACCGGCGAATGGAAGAACTGCGCGGTCACCAGATCGAACGACCCATCCGGAAACGACTGCGCCAGATCGTGTTCGGCCCAGACGATCCGGTCCCCGACGCCTGCATCCTGTGCATGCCCTGCGGCGCGCCGCAAGGCGGTCGCGGACACATCGACCGCGGTGACCCGCCATCCGTGTCCGGCCAGCCAGATGGCGTCGCCGCCTTCGCCGCAGCCGAGGTCGAGCGCAGTTCCCGGTGTCAGGTCGGCAACTTCACGCACCAGCAGCGGGTTGGGATTCCCGGACCAGACCTGGTCGCGGTCTCGATAGAACTCCTCCCAGAACTCCTGGGTGGCGTTCGATTCAGAGGTCTCGGTCATGGGTTGTGCTCCTGTCGGGGTCGCAGGCGTGTGGTTGTCCACCGTCATCGAATGATGGCCGCGCGGTGCTTTCCCGGGCCACTTTCTTTGCTGTTTCGGCAAATCATGGCGATGGTGACGGGGCACTCTATGGACCCGCTGTCACACTCCGGCCGCCTGCGCAGTCATCTAGGCAGAACCGCCAACGAAGCGATTGGGATGACTCCCGGTCCGCCGAGAGACCAATGACCTCGACCATCCTGCTCACCGGCGGCACCGGCACCCTCGGCGGCCACGTCACGCCGCTGCTGCGGGAGGCCGGCTACCGGATTCGGCTGCTGAGCCGCAGCACCCGCGAGGCCACCGAGGGCATCGAATACGTGACCGGTGACCTCCTGAAAGGCGAAGGCATCGATGCGGCGGTAGCCGGTGTCGACACCATCGTGCACCTTGCGGGCGGCCCCAAGGGCGATGACATCGCCACGCAGAACCTGGTGCAGGCCGCCGCGGCCGCGGGCGTGCAGCACTTCGTACACATCTCGGTCATCGGCGCGGACACCATCCCGCTCGGGTACTTCAAGGCCAAGCTCGGCGCGGAGCGCGCCATCATCGAGTCCGGCCAGCCGTACACGATCCTGCGGGCCGCCCAGTTCCACGACCTGGCGCTGAAGACGGTGCAGGCGATGGCGAAGATGCCGATCGTCCCGGCTCCCCACGCGATCCGGTGGCAGCCGGTCGATTCGCGTGAGGTGGCGGCCCGCCTGGTCGAGCTGGCGAACGGCGCCCCGGCCGGTCTGGTGACGGATTTGGCCGGCCCCACGGTATACACGCTGCCGGAGCTGATCCGCAGCTACTTGACGGCCGTCGGCAAGCGCCGCCCGTTCCTGCCGATCCGGGTGCCGGGCAAGGCGGGCAAGGCTTACCGTGCGGGCGTCAATCTCAATCTCGACAACGCGCGAATCGGCAAGCGCACTTGGGAGGACTTCCTCACCGAACAGCTGGGCTGAAAATCCGCTCTCCAGCGGAAAGCCGGGCTCCGAGCCCTCCGCCGTAGCGTACGGTCGGGGGATCGGGACCGTTCAGGTCTCCAATCGAAGGACCACGATGTCCGATAAATCTCCGCGCAGTGGCATGACGAAGAAGTCCGGCAAGTCTCTCAAGGAAAAGCGAGCGGAGAAGAAGGCCAAGTCGGCCGGTGATGCGAGCACCGAGGCCACCTTCCTGCCCAAGAAGCGCTGACCGCGGGATCGTCCTCGGCCGGTTAGTCGAAGTCGATCTCGACGTGGTCGGTCAGCGGCACCGACTGGCAAGCGAGGGTGAGGCCGAGGGCGAGGTCGGCGTCGACGAGAGTTTCGTTGCGCAGCATGCTGACCTCGCCCGCGCGCACCGTGCAGGCGCAGGCGCTGCATTCGCCGGCACGGCGGGAATAGGGGGCGTCGTAGCCGTTGGCCGGCAGAGTGTCCAACAGTGTGGACGTTCGCGGCCATGGTAATTCGGCGTCGGTCTCCTTGATCACTTCGACGATTTCCAGGGTGCGCACGTGCGAATTCGCCATCGCCCCGCCTACAGTTGGATGCCGAAACGCCCTGCGGCACGGCGGCCCAGCCGGTAGAGCGGCACGCCGAGGTCCTCGTAGCTCGGGCCGAGAATCCGGGGAATCAGATCGAAGCCGCGTGCGTCTGCGCCGATCAGCACCCTGGCCTTGTTTCGCTGTACGCCGCGCAGAATGATCTTGGCCGCCGAGTTCGGCCTGGTCATGGTGATGGATTCGAAGCCGCGCCGCACCACGTCGATGTCGATGCCATCGGGAATGCCGCGCGCGTTCACCGCGATATTCGTCTTGACCCCGCCGGGGTGCACGCAGGTCACGCCGACCGGGTGCCCGGCGATCCGCATCTCCTGCCGCAATGCCTCGGTGAAGCCGCGCACCGCGAATTTCGCGGCGTTATAGGCGCTTTGGGTCGGCACGCCGATGAGGCCGAACACCGACGACATATTGACGATATGTCCGTCTCCCGAGGCGATGACATCCGGCAGGAAAGCCTTGGTGCCGTGCGCGACGCCCCAGAAATTGATGTTCATCAACCAATCGAAGTCCGACCACTCCATGTCCTCGACTTTGGCGCCCAACGCAACACCGGCATTGTTGATCACCAGATTCACGCCGCCGAACTCGCCGCGCACATCGTCGGCATGGGCGTACACCGCCGCCCGATGCGCGACATCGAGTTCATAGGGAATGGCTGTCGCGCCCAGCTTTTCGCAACGACCCGCGGTATCGGCCACCGCGCCGGTATCGATATCCGACAGCGCGAGCCGCGCGCCCCGCCGCGCAAGCTCCAGCGCGAGCGCGCGACCGATCCCGGAGCCCGCACCGGTGATGACAGCAACTTTATTATCGAAGCTCTTCATGACCTGTCCTCGCGCTATGACGTGATCGAAGTGGGGAACGACTGTGCGGGAAGGTCTTCCAGCACAATGGTCGGGCGAACGATGGGACTCGAGCTCGGACCGAAGAATTCGTATTCCGCGGGGTCGATTCGCCGGGTCTGCCGCCAGTACTCCCAGGTGAAGCCCGACCACAGCGTCCGGTTGTTGCCGTGCTCGTCCAGATACCAGCTCTTGCAGCCACCGGTGTTCCACACCGAGCGGGCCAACCGTTGCTGTAGCCGCGCGTTGAACCGGTCCTGCGCCGAGCGGCGCGGCGCCAGCGCCACTGCGCCCTGCTCGCGCAACTGCCGCATCGCCTGCAGCACATAGTGGATCTGTGACTCGATCATGAAGATGATCGAGTTGTGGCCGAGCCCGGTATTGGGGCCGAGCAGGAAGAAGGCATTGGGCATATCGGCCACCGTGATACCGCGATGGGCCTGCACGCCTTCCTCGGTCCACCGCCGCGCCAGGTCGACGCCACCGCGTCCGGTGATCGAGAGGCTCGAGAACGAATCGATGACGTGGAATCCGGTGCCGTAGATGATCACATCGGCCGGGCGCTCGACGCCATCGGCGGTGACGAGGCCCGCTGCGGTCAGGTGGTCGATGCGCTCGGTCACCAGCTCCGTCTTGGGATCGGCCAGCGCGGGATAGTAGGTGTCGGAGCCGAGCAGGCGCTTGCAACCGGCCCGGTAGTCCGGCGTCACGCGGGCGCGCAGCACCGGATCGGCGATCTGACGGTTGATGAGCCGCTTGCCGACCCACTCCACGGCCCGCAGTAGATCGGGCCGCCGGTTCATCGCATAAGCGCCGACCTCGGCGGTCCAGTAGATCCCGTTGCGCACCGCGAAACGCAGTCCGGGCACCCGGCGCAGTGCCCGCCGGAACCCTTCGGAGAAGACCACATCCGACCGCGGCAGCACCCACGGCGCGGTGCGCTGATACACCGTCAGCGCGGCCACCTGGCCGACGATCTCGGGCACGAATTGGATGGCGCTCGCACCGGTTCCGATCACCGCGACCCGCTTGCCCGCCAATGGGACATCGTGGTTCCACTGCGCGGAATGGAAAGCCGCGCCGGCGAATTCCGCGCTGCCGGCGATCTTCGGAATGCTCGGCACATGCAGCGCACCGATCGCGGAGACGATGAACTGTGCGACGTACTCCTGGCCGTCGACGCTGAACGCGTGCCACCGCTGCTCGGTGTCGTCCCAATAGCTG
This sequence comes from Nocardia sp. NBC_00403, assembly GCF_036046055.1. Lineage (NCBI taxonomy): Bacteria > Bacillati > Actinomycetota > Actinomycetes > Mycobacteriales > Nocardiaceae > Nocardia > Nocardia sp. NBC_00403. The sequence goes on along the minus strand of NZ_CP107939.1, from coordinate 505,395 downwards.
CGATTCATGTGCTGGTGGAACCGAATGTGCTTGCGCAGACCGTACTTGTCGGTGACCTCCTTCAAATAGTCGAAGATCTCCTGCTGCTGAGAGAACAGCCGCTGCCAGTCCGTGCGCGGTTCGAACGAGTAGGAGTACAGGTGGGTCGGCACATCACAGGCGCATCCGGGATAGGTGTTGTCGCGCCAGGTTCCGCCGATCTCGCCGGCCTTCTCCACAATGAGGTAGTCGCCGATCCCGGCCTTGTCCAGCGCGATGGCCATGCCGAGGCCGGAAAAGCCGCTGCCGATGATCAGCACTCTGGTGTGCACGGGCGCCATGCTCACGCCGCTTTGCTGTCGAGCTCGTCGAGGATGTCCTGCGGCACGGTGCGCGAGGGCTTGTAGAGCAGCCGTGTCACGGTGCCGTCGAGCATCCCCACCTTGGCGGGGTCTGGCGCCGCGTCCCAGTCGATGTCGAGATCCGGGTCGTAGGCGCTCTCCGCCGTTGCGGCGAGCAGCAATCGCCGTGCGGTGTTCTGCCGATCGCCGGTGCGGCGGCGTCGGTGCACGGCAGCACCGGACGCAGTAGTGGCAGGTCGGAAGCTGTAATCGTGGCCGGACGTCATTGTCCCCAGCTCTCTCCGCTGATCTGCGGAATCGTAATATCTAATACCTGAGGTACCCAATACCGACAGTTCCGTGTACATTTACGAGTGTGTCGCACGTCTCATCCGATGTCAACGCGGGGGTGTGCGTTCGGTTTTCACCGCTACGGCGGGATCCGGAAGGAGTCGAGATGAGCAGCGGTTTCGCCGGCAGCCCACATACCGGATCGGACTACATCGGGCCCGCAACGATCGTCGTGCACGACACGGAAATCCCGGTCCTGGTCGAGCTGCGCGGCTACCGCGAGCCGATCGACGGAATCTTCCGCTGGTTCGGCCGCATTCGGCCTAGCGACGAACTTCCCTCCGCCCTCGGCGACGAAGCACGGACCAGGGTGACCATCCGTACCGAGCGCAGCGCGCGAGAGGTTTCGTCGGCGATCCCGACCCGTGGCGCCGCTTCCGGATCATGGGCAAGAGCACGCCGCCCTTCCGTGTTCCTACCGAGTTGTCCGAGGTGGAGTAGGTGGTTGGTACGGTCGATTTCGTGACGCAACGCGGCCGGGACACTGATGAAGCGCCGCCCAAGCGCGTCGATGCTCGCACCGAACGGTGGCGCGAGCATCGCAAGAAGGTGCGTGACGAGTTCGTGGACGCGGCATTCCGCGCGCTGGACAAGTTCGGCCCCGAAGTCAGCATGGGTGACATCGCCAAGGAGGCGGGTGCGGCGAAACCCAAGCTGTACCGGCATTTCGAGGACAAAACCGATCTCTACAACGCCATCGTCGACCGGGTGCGCGACATGCTGTGGGAACGAATTATTTCCAGCATCGACCCGACCCACGATTCGGCCCGCGAATTGGTTCGCCGCGGCGCAGCCGAATACGTGCTCGTGGTGACCGAGCATCCGAACGTCTTCCGCTTCATGCTGCACAGCCACTTCACTCAACATGCCGACGAATCCGAGCGCGCCTTGCAGTCCGCCCGCCAATCGGCCAAGCGCGCCGCCGAGCTGTTCGCCGGAATGCTGGCGGACAAGTCCGTCGAGGTGGCCAGCGTGGAGCTGGTCAACTACTCGATCTTCGGCGCCGTCGCCTCGGCCACCGACTGGTGGCTGGGCGCGAACCGCCTACAGGCCAACGCGATGCCGATCGAGAAGTTCGTCGCCTACCTGGCCGAGATAATCTCGGCCCTCGCCGAGGCGAACGCCCGTCTCAACGGGATCCTCATCGACGCCGATCGACCGTTGCACCAAGCATTTTCGAGTGTATAAGCCGTAGTGAACCACCGGTAGCGCCGGCCGCGAGCGCGCTATGACGGCCGGCTGCCGCATCCACGCGAACCACGTTGTTCCTGTTGTGCCGCGCCATTGAGGCCAACTGTGTTTGCGACGTTCACAGTATGAACCGGCCCACCGACAAGAAACGGCAGTCGGAGCCGGCGGCCGCACAGTGCCCACCGTCGCTGCCATCACGCTGACACGAGCCCGGCCCTCCGGGCGGTCCGTGGAATCCGGCCGAGACCTGACATCATGGGATTGCGGCCGACGGTGCTCGCCGACCCGCGACGATAGGATCAACTCCCCGTGGGTGTGAATACGGAAAATGGGATGGTTGCCATCCCCGCCGGGCGGGTGACGCTGTCGGATCGGCGGACGCAGCGCAGCTGGTCGGTCGAGGTGGAGCCGTATTCGATCTCGCGGTTTCCGGTCACCCAATCGGAGTACGCGCACGTCACTGGTCAACGCCCGAGCGCCGCGCACGGCGACCGAATGCCGGTCGAGACCGTCTCGTGGTGGGACGCGGTCCGATTCTGCAACGCGCTGTCCCGAAGCGAGGGGTTGTCACCGGCATATCGCATCGGTGCCGGTGCCGGTGCCGGTGCTGGTGCGAACGCCGGTGCCGATGGCGATGCGAACGCCGGTGCCGATGGCGATGCGAACGCCGGTGCCGATGGCGATGCGAACGCCGGTGCCGATGGCGATGCGAACGCCGGTGCCCATGTCGATACCAACGCCAGCGACGATGGCGATGCAAATGCCAGAGCCGACGGCGGTCCCAAGGACCGAGCCAAAGCTGGTGCCGATAGCCGTGCCCAAGCCAGTGCCGATGGCGATGGCGATGGCGGCAGTATCGAGTGGATCGCTTCCGCTGACGGGTACCGGTTGCCGACGGAAGCCGAGTGGGAGCATGCGTGCCGCGCGGGGACGACCGGTCCGCGCTATGGCGAACTCGATGAGATCGCTTGGTACCGCGGCAATTCCGATGGTCGAATGCACGAGGTCGGCGGCAAGCGCCCCAATGCGTTCGGTCTGTACGACATGCTCGGCAATGTGTGGGACTGGTGCTGGGACGTCTACGACGCCGAGGTGTACGGCGCCTACCGGGTGCTGCGTGGCGGCGGGTGGTTCGACGAGCACTGGAGCTGCCGCGCCTCGGTACGCCGTCGCAGTCATCCGAGCTTTCGGCCCGACGACGTCGGCTTCCGTGTTGTTCGTTCGGTGTCGCTCTGAGCGCGACTCAGTCGCTCTGAGCGCGGCCTACAGGTGGCTCAATCGCCACAGCGGCGACACCGGCCCATGCCCGGCGCCGAGGTTGTAGGACGCGGCGAGGCAGCGGTAGGTCCACTCCTTGGCGAAGGCCACCGCGTCGGGGACCGAATAGCCGTTGGCGAGGGCGCAGGCAATCGCGGCGGCCAGGGTGTCGCCGCCGCCGTGGTCATTGCCGGTGCTGATGCGCGGCGCGGTGAATTCCAGGAACTGCTCGCCGTCGAACAGCAGATCGGTGCTGAATTCGGACGAGCGCAGGTGCCCGCCCTTGACGATCGCCCACTGTGCGCCGAGTGTGTGCAGCGCCTCGGCGGCGCGGCGGGCGCTCGGATCGTCGGTGACGTCGATGCCGGTGATCAGCCTGACCTCGTCGAGGTTCGGTGTCACCACGGTCGCGAGCGGAATCAGCGTGTGCCGCACCGCGTCCAGCGCCTCCTCGTGCAGCAGCGGATCGCCGTGCATAGACGCCGCGACGGGGTCGACCACCAGCGGAATCGTCCCGTCGCGTCCGATGCCGACCTCGTGACAGACCCCTGCGACGGCCTCGATGATGGCGGTCGAGGCCAGCATCCCGGTCTTGGCCGCGCCGATCCCGATATCGCCGACCACCGTGCGCACCTGATCGGCCACGATCTGCGGCGGAATCTCGTGAAAGCCGCTGACACCCAACGAGTTCTGCACCGTCACTGCCGCCACCGCGACGCACGCGTGCACCCCGCACAGCGCCATGGTGCGCGAGTCGGCCTGGATTCCGGCACCCCCGCCCGAGTCGGTGCCCGCGATGGTGAGTGCGCGGACCGGAGTCTGTCCCTCGGCGGGAAGAGGCAGCAATTTCACACCCAAGACCCTACGACCTGCCACGCCGGGAAGCCGCCCCGAATCCTCAACGCAAATGAAAACCATTATCATTAATGGGTGACCACTTCATCGACCACCGACCTGCTGCCCGTCACCGTGCTGTCCGGCTTCCTCGGCGCGGGCAAGACCACGCTGCTCAACCACATCTTGGCCAACCGGGACGGCCGCCGCGTCGCGGTCATCGTCAACGACATGAGCGAGGTGAATATCGACGCCGCGCTCGTCGCGGGCCAAGGTCACCTGGACCGGACCGAGGAGAAGCTGGTCGAGCTCACCAATGGCTGCATCTGCTGCACGCTGCGCGAGGACCTGATCGAAGCGGTCGGCCGCCTGGCACGGGACGGCCGGTTCGATCAGCTGGTCATCGAATCCACCGGCATCTCCGAGCCCATGCCGGTGGCCGCCACCTTCGACTGGGAATTCGAGGACGGTTTCAAGCTCGGCGATATCGCGCGGCTGGACACCATGGTGACGGTGGTCGACGCATCGACCTTCCTCACCGAGGTGGCCCGCGGGCAGGCGCTTGCCGAACGCAATCTGCAAGCGGCGGAAGGGGACGCGCGCACTATCGCCGACTTGCTGGTGGATCAGGTGGAATTCGCCGACGTCCTGCTCGTCAACAAGACCGATCTGGTGAGCGACGCCGTCGCCGGGGCGGTGGAAGCCACTGTGCGCAGGCTGAATCCGCGCGCCGAAGTGCTGCGCACACAGCAGGGCATCGTGGACTTGGCCGAGGTGCTCGGCACCGGACGCTACAACCCGGTCGTCGCCGCTGAGGCTGCGGGCTGGGAGGACGAACTCGCGGGCGGACACATCCCGGAGACCGAGGAATACGGCATCCGCAGCCTGACCTACACCGCCGACCGCCCTTTCCATCCGGCCCGCCTCTCCGATGCACTCGATCAGATGCGAGGACTGTTGCGCAGCAAGGGTTTCTGCTGGATCGCCAGCCGAGCAGGGTTGGCAGCGGTCTGGTCGCAGGCGGGCCCGAACCTGGTATTCGAACCGGCCGCCCGGTGGACTTCGCTGGAGGTGCCGCCCGGACAGGAGATCGTCTTCATCGGCGTAAAGCTCGACCGCGACCGGGTACGCGAAATGTTGGACACCGCATTGCTCACCGCCGCCGAACTTGCTGCGGGACCGCTGGAATGGGCCGAATACCCCGATCCGTTCCCTGCTTGGGGTGAACTGCGCGAACATGCGTGAGCTGGCGCCAGATCGCGGCGGTGTGCGAGCAGGTCCGTGGCCCGGCCGGGCCAAAGCGCCACTGGTTCAGGAGATCTCGTCCGGTGGTGGTCGGAGGCGGTTGCCTTCCGGCGTGAAGTGGAAGGAAGTAGCGAACGGTCCGGAGCCGTATCGACGGCCACGTTTTCGATCTTTTCGTCGGGTGATGTGGCTGATCGGCGCGGGTGGTGAATCGTAAGCCCGGCGCGACCGCAGTTCCCTGCACATGGAACTCGGGCTGGAGCGCGACACATTCCGACGGGTCTTGCCGCGCTGGGTTCGAAACTTGGTGGTGCATCGTCGGCGTCACCTGGGTGACACGTCGGGTTCGAGTCGTGGCCGAATGTCGACCGTGTGATGGCGTTCAGCGCGCGAGTAGCTCCCGCAGTGCGTTATCGATGAACACCGCTCCCTCCGGGTCGCTCCCGCCGCCGGTGAGGTGTCCCCAGATGCCGGGTACCACAATCAGTTTCGCGTCCCGCATATGACCGACGGCCCACGCCTCGTCCTCCGGAGGGAAGTAGAGGTCCTTCAGGGCGGGCAGGGCTACGGTCTTCGCCGTGATGGCGGCCAATGCCGCCGCGGTGTCGCCGTCGAAACCCGGTGTCAGGCCGATGTCGGCGTGCTTCCAGGTCCAGATCTGGGCGAGTAGATCGTTGGCGTCCGCCGTCGCGAAGATCGGCTCCCATAGGTTGGTGAGGAATTCGTCGAGGGTAGCGAAGCCGACTTTCTCGTACACTCGCTCCCAATAGAACGCCTGCGACAGCGCCCAACCCGCGAGCACGCGGGCGAATGCGCGCAGGCCCAGGCGCGGTGGTTCCAGGTAGTCGCCGTCGGCGAAGGCCGCATCGGCGGTCAGGGCGTATCGCAGGCCGTCGAGGAAGACTTTGTTGTGCGGGCTGGTGTGTGACGAGCCGGTGATCGGCGCCAGGCGTTCCACCATGTCCGGGTACCTGACCGCCCACTGATACGCCTGCGCCGCGCCCATCGAGGCGCCGGTGACGAGGGCCAGTCGGGTGATGCCGAAATGCTCGGTGATCAAGCGGTGTTGGGCGGTGACATTGTCGAGAATGGTGACGTTCGGGAACCGCGCGCGGTCGTAGGGTGCCGGCGTGTTGCTCGGCGAGCTGGAAAGCCCGTTGCCGAACAGATTCGGCACGATCACGAAGTAGCGGGTGGTATCCAGCGCTTTGCCCGGGCCGATCAACCACTCGTTGTGGCTGTGGGTCCCCGCGAACCAGGTCGGGAAGAGAATGGCGTTCGACTTGTCGTCCGCGAGCTCGCCGTAGGTCCGGTACGCCAGCCGGGCGTCGGGCACGGCTCCACCGGCAAAGGCGAAGTCGCCGAGCTCGAAGATTTCGTGATCGGTCACCCTCATTTCAAGCAATTGTGACGCCGAGGTATTCCACAACCGCGCCCCACACACCCCGGGTCGGAGTGTGGGGCGCGGTCGGGCGGGCCGGTGACATGCGCCGGTCCAACGGCGCGGCATGGCTCCTGCCTCAGTTCGAGATGCCGGGAGTCTGCTGGAGGTAGGACGTGTCGGTCAGCTGCTCGAGCATGAAGTCCGCAATATCGGCGCGGGCGATCTTCAGCGCGAGTCCGGTCTCGTCGGCGGGGAATCCGCGGCGGTAGCTGCCGGTGCGCGGGCCGTCGGTGAAGGCGCTCGGGCGCACGATGGTCCAGTCCAGATCGCTGGCGCGGACGTACGCCTCCTGCTGCACGTGGTCGGCGTACGCCTGACGCAGCAGCATGCCGAACATGACGTACTTCCACAGGAAGTTCAGGTTGCCGCGGCTGTCGCCGACGCCGAGGGTGGTCTGCGCGATCAGCCGCTTCACCCCGGTCCGGTTCATCACCTCGATGACCGCGCGCGTGCCTTCGGCCCGGATGACGCCCTTGCGGCCGGCACCGAGCGAGATAAGCACGGCGTCCTGGCCCACGACGGCCCGCTCCACCGACGTGGTGTCGAGCACGTCGCCCTCGATAATGTGCAGGCGCTCGTGCCGCTGCCCGACTCCGGCCGCGTTGCGGGTGAAGGCCGTCACCTCGTGACCCTGGGCGAGCGCCTGCTCGACGACCTGGCGACCGACGGTGCTTGTGGCTCCGAAGACTGCGATTTTCACGATGTTCTCCTTGTTCTCGAAAGCTGTTGAGCTGTTGGTGAATCCAGTACATCAGCGTCGAGTCCGGTGAACCATGGCCGCGCGTCTCGCTGACATAAGAGAGTGTCTCGGGCCTGGGGAACGCACCACGGCCCGTGCTCCGGAACGCCGGGCACGGGCCGTCGAGTGGCGAAGAATGCTCAGCTGAGCTGGGCGAAGAAGCTGCGGATATCGGCGACCAACACTTCGGGCGCCTCGTGTGCGGCATAGTGCCCGGCCGCGTCGTTGGCGCCGCCCTGCACGGATCCGACGTCATAGGAGTTCCAGCTGACGATATTGCGGTGATCGCGCTCGGCGAAGCGGCGGATCGACTGGAAGTCACCCTTGAACATCGCGAGCCCGGTCGGCGTCTCGGTCGGCGCGGCCGGCTGCTGCGCGACGTGCGCATCCTCGTAGTAGAAGCGAATCGACGAGCCCGCGGTGCCGGTCAGCCAGTAGATGGCCACATTGCCGATCACGAAGTCGTCGTCGAGGCTCTCACCGAACAGCTGCGCATTCCAGCCGAGCAGGCCCACCGGCGAATCGCTCAGCGCGAAGGCCAGGGTCTGCGGCTGCTGGCTGTGCAGGGTGTTGAAGGACATCTTGTTGTCGTGGAACCACTGCAGCTGCGCCAGCGCGGCCATGTCGTCCTCGGACAGGCCCTCGAATTCCGCCGGGTCGCCGGACGGGAACGAAAAGAGCTGCGTGACATGGACACCGACGACGCGCTCCGGATCGATGCGGCCGATCTCGGGCGAGATCATCGAGCCGCCGTCGTTGCCGATCGCGCCGTAGCGCTGGTAGCCGAGCCTGCTCATCAGCTCCACCCATGCCTTGGCGGTGCGGTCGCGACCCCAGCCGGTGCTGCGGGTGGGACCGGAGAATCCGAATCCCGGCAGCGAGGGGATGACCAGGTGGAAGGCCGGGGCATCGGCGGACTCCGGCTCGGTGAGCGGGGCGATGACGTCGAGGTATTCCAGGATCGAGCCCGGCCAGCCGTGGCTGAGGATCACCGGGAGTGCGTCGGCCCGGGAGGACTTGATGTGCAGGAAGTGGATGTCCTCGCCGTCGATCTCGGTGACGAACTGCGGGTAGGAGTTCAGCCTGGCCTCCAGCGCCCGCCAGTCGAAACGGTCGAGCCAGTATTCGGCGAGGGCGCGCACCCGCTCGTTCGGAACGCCGTAGGAGTCGGCGACGCCGCTGAGCTCGTTCGGCCAGATGGTCCGCTGCAGCCGGTTGGCCAGGTCGTCGAGCTGGGACTGCGGGATGTCGATGGTGAAGGGATGGATGGCGTTCATGGCGTTCTCCTTCTGAAACGGAATGCTTTGTTCTGTTTGAACCATAACAGAACGGATCATTCCGTTTCAAGTGTTACGCTGAAATCATGCCGAAAACATTCGAGACCCCAGCTCCGAAGGCCCTGCCCGGCCGCAAGGCGCAGGCCGCCCGCAACGACGGGCTGATCATGGAGGCCGCGCGGGCGGTTTTCCTCGCCGACCCCAACGCCCCGATCGCCGCCGTCGCCGAACGTGCCGGAGTCGGGATCAGCGCGCTCTATCGCCGCTATCCGAGCAAGGAAGACCTCTTGCGCACCCTGTGCCACCAGGGCCTGCGCCGCTACAACGTGGAAGCCGATGCCGCGCTGGAGGAATCCGACGGCTGGCACGGCTTCGTCGGATTCCTGGAGCGGGTGGTCGATGCCGACGTGCACTCGCTGACGGTGCATCTGGCAGGCACCTTCACGCCGGACGAATCGATGTTGCCCGACGTCGTGCACGCGGGTGAGGTGGCCGAGGAGTTGGTGCGCCGCGCCCACGCCTCCGGGCGATTGCGTCCCGACGTCACCAGCCTGGATCTCGGTCTCGTCCTGGAAGCCTGTGCCGCCATTTCGATGCCCGACGAGAAACGCACCGCCGAGCTGCGGCGTCGCGTGCTCGCGCTGCTCATCGCGGGCCTGACGGTCGAGGGTGAACTGCCGGGTCCGCCGCCGGAGGCCGGTGAATTCGCCTGGCGTTGGCAGCGGCGCCCGTGACCGACGGCCCGACCGATGATTTCGCCGCCGACCGAGCGTCTGCACTGCTAGGAATATCCCTGTCCGCAGCAGCGAAAGGACTCGCTATGAACTGGACACTCGAGGTCGTGATCGTGCCGGTGTCGGACATCGACCGGGCCAAGGACTTCTACTCGAAGCAGCTGGGTTTCGCGGTCGACCACGACACCGAAATCGGCGAGGGCGTCCGGTTGGTGCAGCTGACCCCACCGGGCTCCGGCTGCTCCATCGTCATCGGCGAGGGCGCGGTCCCCAAGATGGAACCCGGCTCGCTGCAGGGTTTACAGCTGGTTGTCCCCGACATCCGAAAAGCCCACGCCGAGTTGCTCGAACGCGGCGTCGAGGTCAGTGATATCCAAGTCCTCGGCCAGAGCCCGACCCAAATGCCCGATCCCCTGGACAACGTCGGTTTCCTCTTCTTCACCGACCCCGACGGCAACGGCTGGGCCGTCCAGCAGATCTCCACCCGCCATTAGGCGCGGGCCTGATCCAGCGCCTCGACCAGGCTGCGGGCCCGCAGATCCACCGCACCTTCGATGATGTAGTTGGTGACGTACGCGAACGCGATGCCACGCGACGGGTCGGCATAGGCCAGCGAACCGCCGCGACCGGGATGGCCGAAGGAGGCGGCGCCGCCGAGTGGAAAGCCCTCGGCGGGAAGCATGTAGCCAGTGCCGTAGCGATCGGGCAGCATGACCACGCGGTCGATGCCATCGGCCTGCACCCGGGTGGCGTCGGCGACCGTTTCCGGGGTGAGCAGTCGGATGCCGTCGACCTCTCCGATGAGCGAGGCGTACAGCCGCGCCAGCCCGCGTGCGCTACCGATGCCATTGCTCGACGGGATCTCCGCGGCATGTACGGCGGGGGAGTTGAAGTCGATGTCGGCCGGGTCGGTGACCTGGAACGCACGGGTGGCCAGTGACTCCGGATCTCGAAGGGCCGCAACCATATCGTGCAGTTCGGCCGGAATCGCATCCATCGGGACGGTTGCCAGATCGACGGCGGGCGCGAACACCAAGCGGCTGACCCGGTGGCGTTCGGCCTCGGGCAACCCGATGTAGAAGTCGATCCCGAGCGGCCCGGCGATCTCCTCGGCCACGAACTGCCCGACGCTGCGGCCACTGACCCGCCGGATCACCTCGCCGACCAGCCAGCCGAAGGTGCGGCCGTGATACCCGTGCGCGGTGCCCGGAACCCAGTTCGGCGCCTGTGCGGCAAGCGCTTCCACCATCGGCTGCCAGGCCAGCGCGTCCGCCAGCAGTACCGGCTTGTCCACCGCGGCGAGCCCGGCCTGGTGGCTCAGCAACCAGCGCACCGGAATCTCGCCCTTGCCCGCGGCCGCGAACTCCGGCCAGTACTGCGCCACCGGCGCGTCGAGGTCGAGGTGGCCACGCTGCGCGAGCAGGTGCGCGGCGGTCGCGGTGACGCCTTTGGTCGCCGAATAGACCAGCTGGATGGTATCCCGATCCCAGGTGCGATCGGTCTCGGGATCGGCAGATCCGCCCCACAGGTCGACCACCGGCCGTCCGTCCCGATACACGCATACCGCGGCGCCCACATCACCCCGGTCGGCGAAGTTCGCGGCGAATGCCGCCCGCACCGCTTCGTATCCGTCCGCAACCAGCCCGTCGATCACCATGTGGGACAGCATGTCATGACCGAAAACGAAAGTCTTGCGGCGATGATGTAGCAGGATGGTCAGCGGCTGTGACGTTCCCGATGGGCGGCGCCCCCGGGGCGCCGACGACCCCGAAGAGTGGTCATGAAGTAGACCGAGCGCATCGGCCGCGCCGAGCAGGCCATCAGGGATGACGGCGTCCCTTTGCCCCGCCCCTGGCCGCGGACCGGGATGCGCGGCCGGCCGCCATGCTGTACCTGATCTGCACCGAGGGGTACGCGCCACCTCGAGTCCGAACCTGTACCACGTCGAATTGTCCACGGAGGCAGTCCAGCTCACCCGGCTGGTGCACCGGCTGCTGCCCGACAAGTTGCGCATCGCTGCCGCGAACGTCCGGAGGCGCACCCGTCATGCGCTACTCGACGCTATCCACGCGAGGCGAGGAGGAGGGCTTGGGTGCTGCGGCCGAGGGGGCCTTTCTCGTCGAAGAGGGCGGATTCGGCCAGGCCGATGCCGTGTGGTTGGGGGTAAGTGGCGGCGTCGAGGCAGATCCATTCGTCAACGGGCATGCGGTGGAGCGTGACGGTGAGGTCGGTGTTGATGAACAGGTAGCGCGACCAGTCCAGGACCGAGCTCACACCGTTACCGGAGTCGGCGGCGGCCAGGGTGCGCTCCAGCGGGCTCGGGGTGGTGCCTGCCACGATCGGATATTTCAGCCGGATCCAGCAGATCGCGGGGCCGGGTTCAGCGAATGATCCTGTGATGAAACGGTATTCGATACCGGTGTGGAAACCGACCGGCTGGGTGGCCGGAAACGGTGACGAGACCGCCTGCTCGGGTCCCGGACGGACGCCGGAGGGGATGATCTGCGCGGGCAGGTCCAGTTCGGGGTCGGCCAGTGTGAAGCGCCAGGCGTTGGCCTTCATGACCGGCCCGCGATCGGTCGAGAGCGTTGCCTCGATGAGTTCGACGCTGCGGCCGGGCCGCGTGACGCGCGCCTCGACGGTCAGCGGCGCCAGCGGAACCGGACCGAGAATCTCGACTGCGACCCTGCCGACCTGGAAACCCTCCCGCGGTGCGCAGCGTTCGATCGCGTAGCCGAGCAGCGCGGACGGCGGCCCGGCGTGCTGGGCATCCGGCGACCAGGGGCCGCGGGTGAGTTCGGTCGAGACGAACCGATTCGGGTCCGCTGGATCCGGCAGGTAGAAGGCGTCGGCCACGTCGTTGTCCGTCCCATCGGGCCGGCGTTGCCGGTCGGAAAGTTGTTCGTTCGGTTAACGATTTCCCTTGGAACGGTACTCCGGCGGCATCGGGCCAGTACTGCAACGGCACTCGCTGGTCGGGCCGCTGACATCGGTGATGTCGTACCAGAGCATGAACGCGCTTGCCGCGATCAGGGCAAAGCTGCCCACCGCCCGACAGCAGACTCGGCCGAACCGGCTGCTCCGTAGCTGACCGCGTTCTTGTTTCGAGCAACATGGCTGCACCATAGGCGTAACCGGGTCGCTTCTCCTTGGACGATCTTGCGTTCTCTGTCGTGCTCCTTGGGCGATGGCTGCGGCCGATCAGGTTCTGCGCGAGATGACCATGATGTATTCGCAGGCAGCGTTCGTTCGGTTGGCGAAGCCGTGGTCCGCGTCGGCCTGGAAGAACAGAGAGTCGCCTGTGTTCAGGGTCTCGCTGATTCCGCCGATCGCGACGGTGAGGGTGCCTTCGAGCACCACGAGTTGTTTCTCCGTACCCGGCGGATACGCGGGCAGTAGCCCGGTAGAGACCTGTGCGGGGAGGTAGTGGACGACCATCTCGGCTCCTCCCGCGCCCGGGGCCGCTGACACCATGTGCCGTTCGAAGCCGGTTTCTGGGTCACGGAAAACGGGGCGATCGTTCTTGCGCATGACAACGGCCACACCAGACGCGGCAGCGGCTGCCCCACCGATCAGGTCCGAGAGCGACGCGTCGAGCGCGTGGGCGATCCTGGACGCGACGCCGATCGTCGGGCTCTTCTCACCGCGTTCGACCTTGGACAGCATCGCCCGGCTCACCGCCGACTGTGTGGACAGCTGCTCCAGCGTCAGGCCCGCCTCCTCGCGGCGTCGCCGCACGTTACCGCCGAACGCGCCGGCCAGGTCGTCACCGTGCTGCGGTTCGGCCGCGTTTCCGTCTTGCTCGACCACCGTGCTCCTCGATCGATGGGTAACTCGCCGCCCACAGTGTAACTATCTCCTAAAGAAGATATAGTCTTCTATCGGAGACGCGCGATATGCGCCCAACACGACGGAGGTTCCATGCGTTTGATCTCGAGTGGCCAGCACCATGCCACGTTCGAATTCGGCGATCTGCAGGTGATCTCGTTGCGAGACGGGTACATCGACATGCCGCCGACACGGCTCCGCGACGAGGATGGGTGCACGCTCGATGAGCTGCCGGCCGCCGTGCCGCTGGCCGGCGACAACTTGCGGCTGTCGGTCAACGCTTTCTTCGTCACCGACGGCACGCGGTCGGTTCTCATCGACACCGGCGCGTCCAACGCCTGGCACGACCCCACCATGGGATTGATCTACGATGCGCTCGACGAAGCGGGAATCGACCGCGCGCATGTCACCGATGTGGCCATCACCCACAGGCACGAAGATCACGTGAGCGGCCTGATCGCGCCGGACGGTTCAGAGGCGTTCACCAAACTCGAGCGCGTGTGGATCGGCGCGGGCGACACCTCGGTGTTCACGGGGCGGCTCGAGCCGATCCGCGACCGGGTCGTACCCGTGTCGAAGAAGGTCGCGATCAACGACTGGACCACCGCGATCCCGACACCGGGCCACACACCCGGTCACACCGTCTACGACGTCAGGAGCGGCACCGGCCACCTTCTCGTTTGGGGCGACACCGTTCACGTTCCCACGCTCCAATTCGATCGGCCGAACGTGTCCTGGGAGTTCGACGGCAACCAGTCCCAAGCCCGCGCCGCGCGAGCGGCCCTCCTCGAACAACTGACCCAACCACACCACTTCGTAGCCGGCGCCCACCTCGACTCACCCGGCATCGCCCGCGTAACCCCCTCCGGTGATGGCTATGCGCTGGAATACCTCGCACCACCGATCGGCTGATCGAGCCTGTCGGCTCCGGGCCGCGCTCGCGATGGCGGCCAAGGGGGCAAGCTCGTCCGGAACGTGGTCGAGCCGATCAGGCGCTTCCCGGCGCGTAGAAGTTGATCAAGGCTGGAGTACTAGGGCCGGCCGAACGCGAGGGCGACGTTGTGCCCACCGAAACCGAACGAGTTGTTGAGCGCATAGTCGATCCGTTGGGTGCGCGGTGCGCCGGCGACGATATCGAGGTCGATATCCGGCCCGCGATTGTCGAGATTCAGTGTGGGCGGGACGATCTGGTCGCGCAGGGTCAGCATGGTCAGGATCGATTCGAGGGCGCCGACCGCGCCGATCGAGTGTCCGAGCGCGGATTTCGGCGCGTAGACCGAGGCATCGGGCACGACGGCCGCGATCGCGTTGGCTTCGGACGCGTCACCGACGGACGTCGACGTGGCGTGCGCATTGACGTGCTGGATATCCGAAACCTGCAGTCCCGCAGTACTTATCGCCTTGCGCATGGCTCGCGCCGCGCCGATGCCGCCGGGGTCGGATGCGACGATGTGGTAGGCGTCCGAGGTGATTCCCGCGCCGAGCACCCTGCCGTGGATCTGCGCGCCCCGCGCTCGTGCATGGCGCTCGGATTCGAGCACGAGCAGGGCCCCGGCCTCGCCGAAGACGAAGCCGTCGCGGTCCCGGTCGAACGGCCGCGACGCGCGCTGCGGTTCGTCGTTGCGCGTGCTCATCGCGCGCATCATGGCGAAGCTCGCGATCGGCACCGCGTGGATGTGGCCCTCGACGCCGCCCGCGACGACGATGTCGGCCTCGCCGGTGCGGATCAGCCGCCAGGCGTGCGCGATTGCCTCGGAACCCGACGAGCACGCCGAGACCGGCGCGAAAACGCCTGCCTGGGAACCGATTTCGAGTCCGACAGTGGCGGCGGGCCCATTGGGCATCACCATCGGCACCGACATCGGCGACACCTTCCGGTAGCCGCCCTCGCGCATGGCGTCCACCGCGTTGATGAGCGCGTCGCCGCCGCCGAGGCCGGTGCCGATCGCGACGGCCAGCCGTTCCCGGTCCACCGCAGGCGCGCCTGCATTGCTCCAGACTCGGCGGCCGAGTACCAGCGCCATCTGTTCGACATAGGACAGCCGCCGCTGCTCGATCCGAGTCAACTGCTCGCCGGGTTGTGACTTCAGCTTGCCGCCGATCCGCACCGGCAGGTCGTATTCGGTGACGAAATCGTCCTCGAGCATCCCGATGCCGCTGTGGCAGGCCAGCAGCTCCGACCAGGTGATGTCGGCGTCGTCGGCGAGCGAGGTGGTCGCGGCGTAGGCGGTGACCACGACCGAGTCGCGAGCAGCGCCGAGAGTTTCTGAAGCGATTGTTACAGTCACGAGGTCATGGATACCTGTACCACTCGCTACAGTCAACTCATGGCCCGCCCACTCGACCAAGCAAAACGCGCCGAACTCCTCGCCGACGTGGTGCAATACATCGCCGATCACGGCCTCGCGGACCTGTCGCTGCGCCCACTCGCGGCCGAACTCGGCACCAGCTCCCGCATGCTGATCTACTACTTCGACACCAAAGAGGAGATGCTCGTCCAGGCGCTCACCACCCAGCGCCCCGACATCGCGGCACTGTTCGCGGACGTCGGCGACGCCGCCGAACTCCGGCAGCGACTGAGCGATTTCTATACCGCGAGCCTGTCGGGCGCGGGTGCGACCAGCGTGCGCGTCCTGTTGCAGGTGCTCGGCACGGCCTGCGCCCCGCACAGCCCGTACGCCGCCTACGCCAACGCCGCGATCGCCACCTTCGTCGCGGCCCTTACTGACGCCCTCCGTCGAATCGCGTCGATCGAAGATCCGGAAGCCGTTGCCACGCTATTGATTTCCGGCCTGCGCGGCGTCATCCAAGACCGCCTGATCACCGGCGACATCGACCGCGCCGACCGCGCGGCCCACCGCCTGATCGAGCAGAACCTGCGCTGATGGCCTGATCGATCATTCCCTGTGCCAAGGGTGCGGAAGCCATTGCGGTGCTGAGTTTTCCTGCCTGCGCCACATTCGAGACCGGTCACCGTCGGCATCGCCCGCGCCATCTGTTGCGTTGTCGAGCCGAGTCTGCGCTGGCGGGTCATCGGCCGAAGCGTCGTCGGTGCGGAAGCTGTTGCTGCTGTCGGTTTCCGGCTCGCATGGGCGCAATTCGAGATCGGCACCAGTGGCATTTGTTCTGCCGTCTGTCGCCTCGTCGAGCAGGGCAGCTGCGCTGAGGGGCATGTGGGGCTGGCCGCCACCACGTCGAACGAGTATGAGCCCTACATCCGTAACGGATGCACGGCTCACACTCGGCTGTGGTCGAGATGCCGTCACGCAAGGGCGATGGCGGCGCACAGGGCGGCGATGGCGGCGAACTGAAGGGCGACGCGACCGTTGACGACGCTGTCCCACTTCTCCTGCAGTGCACGGGCATTCGGTGGGATGATCCCGGTCTGCGCGGCGGTGGTTTGCACGGCATTGATCGGCTTGGCGACCCGCACATAGACGCCGAGCCACGACACGAGGGCCAGTACGGCGATACCGGCTGCGATGGCGGCCGCGAAGTGTCCGCCGATGGCCGCGATAAGCGTGGTCGCCACCGCGGTCACCACGCCGCTGATACCGACCATCGGCATCCGCTTGTCGGCGTAGTAGTGACCCCATCCCGCGGTGATGGTCATGGTGCGGTCATCCAGTTCGGCGTGGACCGACCGCATGACCAGCGCTGCGAGGGTGTCGGTGCCATAGACGACCGCGTTGGCGAGGACCGCGACGATGGCGAGGAGCTGGATGACCGTGGTGAGCATGGCGACTTCCGTTCTCTTGTTCTAGCTGTGATAGAGAATCTAGCACAGCTAGATTAAGAAGCAAGCCGAAGTTCGACAAGGTCGCGCCCGGCTCGGTAGCTTGCTGTTTGCTTATGTGCGGCAGATGTTGGCTGAGGTTCGTTCGGGCGAGCGAAGGAGCGCGATGTCTGCGGGTTTCCTGCAGAAGAGGCCGCCACGATCGGATCCGAGCGGTGGCTGATGCTCGCCGCACGGCACGCGTTCGACCTGGCACTCACGACGAGGTCTTCCGTATCGGCAGCCATCGTCGTCGCGGTACTGGCAGTGTGGTTGGTGCCGAGTGGTTTTCGGGTGACCGGCAGTCAGTGGGTGCGGCCCCAGCCATGTTCGAGCAGGTCGAAGAGCTCGCGCAGGGCGCGCGGCGGGTCCTCGCGGTCACCGGCGATTTGGGTGCTCTCCAAGGCGAAATGGGCCAGCCCGGCGGCGGCGAGGTCGTCTTCGGGTGCGCCGGTCGCCTCGGCGATCGCGGCGGCAAGCACGGTCTCGTGCCGTAGCCACATTCGGTGCGCGTACTCGCGCAGGGCGGGTGTCGAGTTCACCAAATCGTGGAACGCCGCGATGTCTGGGTCGGTACCGGATCTGGTGCGGTTGAGCACCAAGTAGTCGCGAATGGCGTGCAGCACCGACTGGCCCGGTGCTCGGTCGCGGACCGCGGCAACCATGGCGGCCTCCAGTTCCTCGTCCAGATCGAAGACCAGCGCCTCTTTGCTGGGGAAGTGCTTGAACAGCGTGCTGAGTGAGACGTCCGCCGCTTCGGCGACGTCGCGGACGCCGACGTTGTCGTAGCCGCGTTCCAGGAACAGTCGCGTCGCGGCGTCCGCAAGCGTCTGCCGGGTCTGGGCCTTCTTGCGCTCGCGGCGCCCTGTCGTCGCGGTCATGTCGACGACTCTACTCCGATTAGCTATCGACTTCAAAGTCGTATCAGTTGTACTTTTATAGTCGATATGCTTTTCTGGCGGTGTTCGAAAATCGAGGAGGTGAGCGGCCATGTCCGCAACAAAGATCGAGACGCAGACCGCACCGCAGCGGTCGATCCGGCTGGTCGTGGCCGGGGTGATGCTCGCGATGCTGTTGGCAATGCTCGACAACGCGATCGTCGGCACCGCGATGCCGACGATCGTCGGTGAGCTCGGCGGCCTGAGCCAGGTCGCCTGGGTGGTGACCGCCTATGCGCTGCTGTCGGCGATATCGACACCCGTGTGGGCGAAGCTCGGCGACCTGTTCAGCCGCAAGCCGGTGTTCCTGACGGCCATCGGGGTGTTCATCGTCGGGTCGGTGCTCGCCGGCGCGGCCTGGTCGATGCCCGCGCTGATCGGGTTCCGTGCGCTACAGGGCCTCGGTGCGGGCGGTATCGCCGTCAGCGCATTCGCGCTCATCGGCGCGCTGGTGCCGCCGCGCGAGCGCGGCAAATACCAGGGCATGACCGCGACGACGATGGCGATCGGGACCATCGGCGGACCACTGCTCGGTGGCGTGATCACCGACGGCCTCGATTGGCGATGGGCGTTCTACATCAACATTCCACTCGGCCTGTTGGCCTTCGCCTGGTCGTTCTGGATGCTGGACCTTCCTGTCGCTCGCAAGAAGGTCACCATCGACTACGCGGGCATCGTCGCCCTCGCGACCGCTATCGCCGCCCTGGTGCTGGTCGCGACGTGGGGTGGCGTCGAGTACTCCTGGCTCTCGGTGCCGATCCTGGGACTGATCGCACTGGCCGTCGCGGCGGTGAGTGCTTTTCTCGCCATCGAACGGAAAGCCGTCGACCCGGTGATTCCATTGGAGATCTTCCGCAGCCGCAATCTTGTCGTCTCCGCGCTGACGGCACTGGTCGGCGGTGTGGTGATGTTCGGAGCGATCCTCTATCTGCCGCTGTTCCAGCAGACAGTCCAAGGCGCTTCCGCCGCGAATTCCGGACTGTTGTTGCTGCCGATGATGATTCCGCTGCTGATCGTTTCCCAGATCGTCGGCAAGCGGATGAGCGCCACCGGTAAATACAAGATCTACTTCATCCTCGGTGGCGGATTTCTCACCGCGGGGACCGCGCTGCTGACCATTGTGGACGCCGGGACAGGGCGCCTGGCAACAGGTTTCGCGATGGCATTGATCGGTGCCGGACTCGGCTTCGCGATGCAGCTGTCCACCGCGATCGCCCAGAACAGCGTGGATATGAAGCACATCGGCGCCGCTTCCGGCGCAACCACCCTGTTCCGCACACTCGGCGGCTCCCTCGGTGTGGCCGCCTTCGGCTCGCTGTTCACCAGGGCTTTGCATGGGCATGTGCCCGCCGACGGTTACGGCTACCTCGAGGCGTTCGCTGCAGGCACTGGTTACGTATTCCTGGCCGCAACCATTATCTGCGCCTTGGGATTCATCGTCTCGTGGTTCGTCGAGGAGGTCCCGCTGCGCGGCAAAGCGCCCGAACCGGCCGTGCGGGTGGGAACTACCGCTGAGGCGCAGCCCGAGACCGTATCCTGATTCGATTCGAGACGGCCGGAGTGGAATCTCACTCCGGCCGTTCGGTTTTCGTTTGTCGGCACGACCACGCCTCGCGGACGATGCTCCCGATCTCGGACGAGTAGGTCGGCGGACCGGACAGGCATGCCGTCCGGTACTCGTGAACCGTCCCTGTGGATAAGTCCGACAACGTCATACCCGCTGTCACGCAATGCTGCCGCGACGGCTGCGCCGAGGTAGCCGTTCGCTCCTGTCACGAGTATCCGCACAGCGCACCTCGGTTCGTGGGTCGGGCCCTCGGCTATCGGCTGAATCCCGATCTCTTCCTCGGCCTCGCGGATCATTGCCAACTCGAGGTCTTCCCCTCCTCGAGCTTCCCGGACGGCAGGTTCCACTGCCCGTCGGCGTATCCGGTGTTGCAGCCGCTCATGGCTCCCCTGCTACTTAACTACGAAAGCTAGGCGACTGATGCCGGGACCAACAGGTCGCACAACTCGGGGATGGCGACATGGAGAGCGTGGGCGAATTGGCGCATGTGCTGTTCAATGGCCTGGGGTGCGCTGAGGTAGATGTTGAGGCTGCCAGGCAGCAGGACGTAGCCGATCCCGATGCATTGGGCGGTCGTCGGCCCGAAACCGAAGAATCGAATATTGGCCGATGGCACGGAACTGGTGCTGAGATAGTCATCACGCAGAATCGTCCACCCGGGGGATTCGTAGATCGCGAGCGGCTCAGCGTTGAGTTGCCGCTGGATTCGCTGCAACTCCGCGAGGTGCCTTTCGGGAGCGCGACCCGCCTGGCAGTCCCTGGCACGAGCAACGTGCGCCCCCGCCGCGGCCCGCAGCGCTTCGGCCCGAGCCGTGGCTGTGGCGGTCGAGTCGTTCATCAACGCCACGAAGCGAACGACTTCGGGGGTGACCGCCCGGAGAGCCTCTGTGCGGCCGTGGCGGTAATGTCTCATGGCAATGGATTCGTAGGTGGTGCCGAGCAATCCCCTCGCCCGTTGGTGAGCCAGTTGGTAAGCCACCTGCACCAACGCATCCGGTGATATTCCGAGGCGTTTGGCTGTGTCCGAGCCGAAGTCGTCGAACGTCACAACAGCGGTCGCGGTCTCGGCCGCTTGCTTGTCGAAGTCGGCTGCGGAGTACCGAATGTCCTGCTGCAGGTGCTCGTTGAGACGGAATTCGATCGGAGCTATCGCGGGCGCTTGGCCGGGCTTATCCGCTGGTGTGGCTGTCGAACTCGCCAGAACGGCGTCACAGAAGCTGAGTACGGTGGTTCCGTCCAGGCCGCAATGCTCGATGTTGACGCCCGCGCGGCCGTCGACGAACACGATGAATGTCAACGCTTTGTCATACCAGCGGTTCCCGCCGTCGCCATAGAGGAGCTGGTTACAGGCCGAGAGTTCGTTTTGGGGCGCGGAGTCTTCGAGCGCGACGGAAAACAGTGCCGTCTCGATCGTCTCGAGTGCGGCGAGGTTGTCCGGATCTTCGATGAGGGCCTGGCGGGTCGTCGCCCACGCTGCGCGCGGTTTTGTTGTCAGCGCTCCCGGCGAGAACTCCACGGTCGGATCGGTTCCCCTGATCGAATTCAGCCCGGCGATCAGGTCTTCGACGGGGTACGGGGTTCCGTCAGCTGCGAGAATGTCCAGTCGGAACGCTTGGCGACGGAAATGGACGACGATGTGCCGTGCGGTTGACGGGCCGGGTTCCGCAGCGCTGTAGGGCGAGCGCACGGTGTCGCATTCGATTCCGGGGATCCTGGTGGTGGAGAACAGGTACCTGTTTTGATGCATGGACAGCGGCCGGCCGCGCAGCATCACCGGCGGTACCGTCTCCGCGTCGAGTTCGAGCTTATAAGCGGCGGTGCGCGCGATCAGCTCGGCGGCACGTTCGAGTTGTCCGTGCGCCGAGTCCGCGAACAAGAAGAAGAAATTCGCGTTGAGCGCAATACGGTCCCGACGGCCGAGATGACGGGACGTCCAGAATGTGTCGAGCCAACTGTGGACTCCCGGTGTCCGATCGAATCGTTCGATCTCGGCATGCCACGTCCGTGCCGGACTGTCCGATGCGAGGAGCTGTTCCACGGCCGCGACCGTGACAGTCAGTTCCTCGGCAGTCAGCAACGGCGAACACCGCTCGAGAAATCGTTCGCACGTATCCTCCAACGTAGGGATGGGCAGCCGCGGCAATTGTTCGTCGTTGCCGAACGTGCTGACGGACCGCTCCGCGGCGAGGTTCTCGTTCACTGGCACACTCGATTTCGTTGTGGAATTGGATCGGGCGATATCGATGGTCACCGGGCTCCTGCCTATGCGCGGGAGCGAGAGATAGGGTTGGGCATACAGCCACCCGTCCGCTTCGAAACCATGCGGATCGAGTCCTATGCGGTTCAGTGTGGCGAGGACTCGCGTCTGCTCTTCTTCTGAAACGAACCGCCGCTGCCTTACCGGTGCCGCGAGTTCGATCGTGTCGTAGCCGAGTGCGTCGAGACGTGCGGCGATGACGCCGAACTGTATGGTTCTGACGGCGAAATTGACCAGCCACGGCGCTCGGCGAGCGGCGGCTGCCACGATCTGAGTCAATGTCGTCGAGCCGACATAGCTTAGTGCGCCGGTTGAGATGACCAGATCCGACCTGCCGACGAGCGTGCGCTGCGCCCAGGACATCTCGGTGTGCTCGAGGTCGGCGTTCACCACGTCGTCGAGAAATCCGACGTCATGGGCGTAGGTCAAGGCGGCCCTCGAGACGTCGAGGCCGACGAATCGCACGCTACCTTCCCTGCCACGTGATCGAACCAGTTCCCGGTCGTACGCCACGAGCCGACGCCGAGGGTAGTGGGCAGCGGTCCGGTACCGGGTATACAGGTCGTCCAGCGTTACGTCACAACGCAGTAGAGCAGCGTTGACACCGTACGAGCATGCGATATCCAGCACCTGGATTTGTTGCTGCCCCCGCTCCATGCGGTAGCGGTCGATAAGTGCCAGAAAAGTCGGCGCGGCGTACTGCGGGATACGATATTCAAACTTGTTCAGTTCGGCGAAGTATGCACGCGGGTCCGGTTGCGAGTACACGTGGTCGAACGTCGCTTTGCCGCTTTCGTGGCGTTTGGCGGGTCCGGTCATCCCAGCAACCCGTCGGGATGAGCTGCGCTTGAATCTTTGTCGTGCTGAGGCGTTACCCTGCCGAACAATAAACGAGTTCGATCGGGACTGCCGATGACGTCCGCCTGCCCACTGTAGGCGAATATCGCCGAGAGCCTCTCATGATCGCCGCGGACTTCGCGTATGCGGTGTAGTGAATAACGACCACGGAACAACTGGAGGTCACCGACCTGGAGCGTTAGGCTGCGTACGAGGCCCCGGTCGCGACCGGTCAAGACCTCTCGCACGTCATCAATATTCTCGTGGCTCGCAGATCGAATATTCGGACAGTAGTCGAACTCGCCGCCGTCGTCAGCCCGTTGTGTGACCATGCTGACTGCAAATTCGTTGATATCGAAATGCCAAGGGTGCGACATTCCCGGTGCAACGACATTGAGACACAGACCCGCAAGCGGATCTGCCAACTCGTACACTCGCGGTAAGCCGAAACATCGTGCGATGAAATGTTGAAACATCTCGTCGCCGTACAGTCTATGAATGACCGAGGCCGCCGGAATCCTATCTCGCGCCACAAAAGCGTTGCCGCGCTCCATCATGAAACGGGCTGGATGATCGGTCGGTAGCGAAGCGTCGGGCTCGGTCTTGTACACATTCACGACCTCGGACACATGATCAGCGCCAGGAATAAGATCGACGCACTCGCTTCTGAGTGCCTCCAACACGGAGCCTCGGATGAACTGCGGCAGGACACAGCAACCGTCCTCCGTCAGGTGCCGTCTAGCGTGCTCGACGACATCACGGCAGCTTCGACCTTCCAGATCATCGAGCGGATAGCGATCAATGTTCACCAGCGTCTCAACGACCGACTCCGAACCTGCCACGGCTCACCTTCACACTGTTGGGATAGGCTTTGGGGAGTTTACGACATCACGCAGTGTCGCAACGTTTTTCAACCGGAATCTCACGAATCTACGTGGCACCATCGCACCGTTGACGCCCGCAGCGGGCATGCCGAAGCCGCATTCACCTGCCCGCCTTCACCCGACACGGCGCATTCCGTTCCCGACACGACAACGATCGACGACTAGGCGCCGAAACAGATCGGAACTCAGTGAATCGCGATATCGGCCGACCGAGTGCCGGGCGTCGGCGACGGTCCCGTTCCGGAATTCGATTTCATCCGCTCGCCCGTTGATGAGCTCGAGCATATCGTCGGAGGTCAACTCCGGATGAAACTGGAAGCCGTATACCGCTGAACCGTAGGAAAAGCCCTCGACCGGAGTTGTCGGACTGGACCACGTGACTCGAACGCCGTCGATCGACTCGATATGCGGAGATATCGCCTGATAATGGAACGTCGGAACGGTTTCCTGACCATGCGCGCCGTCGCGGCCCATGACGCGGATAAGACCGATGTCCATGGCGGGCAACGATGTTATCGAGCCCGGACGAAGGGCCTCTGCAATGATTTGCGAACCCAAGCATATGCCCACCACACTGTGCGTCGCGGCACCGGCGGTCCGGACGAGCCGGCCCGCATGCTCGACGGCCCGGCGCATCCATGCTGTCTCTGTGTTCACCGAAGTCTCGCCACCGGTGAACACGTAAACGCGTGCCGGTGGCAGTGTGTCCAAATTCGACTTCGTTAAATCTACCCGTCCGGTCTCGAGCCCCTCGGCTGTAAGCCGCTGTTGAATCCTCAGGCCGTAGTCGACGTCGTCATAGATGAAACCGTCCGACACGCAGACCAACGCATCCAATGCTCCGCCTTTGAAATCCCCACCACGCGGTGGATCGAACCAGCACGAGGTAAGTATTGTTGCATCCCCAGCGGGCGACTGCCCCCAGGGTTGGGGATGCCGAGCGAGTGGTGCGGCTGGGTAGCGAACCGGCGGCTATGGTGCGAAATTTGCGGTAGCCGGGATGGACCGTTCTGACATAGCCGGGTGGAACTGGATGCGCGACTCCGTTGCGTCACCAGGCATCTCTCCAGCTCCGGACTAGCCCTAGGTGAACGCTTCCGGCGGTCGGCATCAGATCTTCCGCTTAATCTAATAGAGCAGGCCACCATGGTGGAGTGTCGCGCAGACGGCGGTCTGTAGCGCCGGAACCGGCCGTGCGGGTGGGAACTACCGCTGAGGCGCAGCCCGAGACCGTATCCTGATTCGATTCGAGACGGCCGGAGTGGAATCTCACTCCGGCCGTTCGGTTTTCGTCGGTCGGCACGACCACGCCTCGTGGACGATGCTCCCGATCTCGGAAGTTGTTGCAGTCCAATTAAGTTCACGCCGAGCCCGACCACTGTCGCTGACGAGTCGTGGTGGTTCCGCGACCGCCGGGCGGTGCTCGATCGGGATGTCGCGCCCCGTCACCTGCGAGGCGACGTCGATCAATTGCCGCACACTGGTGCCGACTCCGCTGCCGATGTTGTAGCGCACGCACATTCCATGGCTCGGCATCGTGGCGATCGCCGCGCCGAAAGTCCTTGCGGCATCGGCGATGTGCACGTAGTCGCGGACGGAGCTGCCGTCGCCGTTGAGAGTCAGGGCGGGGCTGTCACCGGCGGCCGTCGCGAGGATGCGCGGCAGGATTCGAGTGCTGTCGGGGTCCGGCCCGCCCGCGATGTTGAACAGCCGCAGGATCACTGCGGCGAGTCGCCCGGTGCGGGATTCGGCTTCGATGGCCTGTTCGGCGGCTTGTTTGCTCGCGGCATACGGATGGGGTGGGTTGTCGGGCAGGTCTTCGTGCATCGGCTGCTGTTCGGGTGCGCCGTAGATCGCGGCGGTGGACGCGAAAACCATGGCGCCGACACCCTCGGACTCCATGGCCCGCAGCAATGCCACTGTCCCTGCGGCATTGACATCGAAATACCGCTCGGGATCGGTGAAAGACTCGCGAACGCGGGTGAGCCCGGCGAGGTGGCAGACCACATCCATGCCGCGCACTGCTGCACGTAGCGAGCCCGGGTCGAGTAGGTCGGCGGACCGGACAGGCATGCCGTCCGGTACTCGTGAACGGTCCCTGTGGATAAGTCCGACAACGTCATACCCGCTGTCACGCAATGCTGCCGCGACGGCTGCGCCGAGGTAGCCGTTCGCTCCTGTCACGAGTATCCGCACAGCGCACCTCGGTTCGTGGGTCGGGCCCTCGGCTATCGAGTGGTTGGTCCGCGTAGACCAGGCTGGGGCGGAGACCGATTCGCCTTCGGAATCCACGCCAGTCCGCAGGCCTCGGCACTTCGAGTAGCGGACGTTATGCCTGCGGGGACATTCCACGCGACCCGCCGGGTCCGAAGGCGAACCCGGCGGGTGCGGTGAATCAGGCTAGGAGACCACCGGCAAGTAGACCTTGCCGCCCGCGTCGGCGAACTCTGCGGACTTCTCCGCCATGCCCGCCTCCAACGCCGCGGCGTCGTCGAGCCCCTGACGTGCCGCGTACTCCCTGACATCCGCCGAGATCCGCATCGAGCAGAACTTCGGGCCGCACATCGAGCAGAAGTGCGCGGTCTTGGCAGGTTCGGCGGGCAGGGTTTCGTCGTGGTACTCGCGGGCGGTATCCGGATCCAGCGAGAGGGCGAACTGGTCGCGCCAGCGGAATTCGAAACGGGCCTTGGACAATTCGTTGTCCCGGTCCTGGGCGTGCGGGTGGCCCTTGGCGAGGTCGGCGGCGTGGGCGGCGATCTTGTAGGTGATCACGCCGACCTTGACGTCGTCGCGGTTGGGCAGGCCGAGGTGCTCCTTGGGCGTCACGTAGCAGAGCATCGCGGTGCCCGCCTGCGCGATGATCGCGGCGCCGATGGCCGAGGTGATGTGGTCGTAGGCCGGTGCGATATCGGTGGCGAGCGGGCCGAGAGTGTAGAACGGCGCCTCCTCACACAGCTCCTCTTCGAGCTTCACGTTCTCCACGATCTTGTGCATCGGCACGTGGCCGGGGCCCTCGATCATCACCTGCACGCCATAGGATTTGGCGATCTTCGTCAGCTCGCCGAGGGTGCGCAGCTCGGCGAACTGGGCCTCGTCATTCGCATCGGCGATAGAGCCGGGCCGCAGACCATCGCCGAGGGAGAAGGTGACGTCGTACTTCGCCAGGATCTCGCAGAGCTCGGCAAAGTTGGTGTACAGGAACGATTCCTGGTGATGAGCCAGACACCAGGCGGCCATGATGGAACCGCCACGCGAGACGATGCCGGTGACCCGCTTGGCAGTCAACGGCACGTAACGCAGCAGCACGCCTGCGTGCACGGTCATGTAGTCGACGCCCTGCTCGCACTGCTCGATCACGGTGTCGCGGTAGATCTCCCAGGTGAGCGCGGTCGGGTCGCCGTTCACCTTTTCCAGCGCCTGGTAGATCGGGACGGTGCCGACCGGGACGGGGGAATTACGCAGGATCCACTCGCGCGTTTCGTGGATGTTCTTGCCGGTGGACAGGTCCATGATGGTGTCGGCACCCCAGCGGGTGGCCCACACCATTTTCTCGACTTCCTCCGCAATGGAAGAGGACACGGCCGAGTTGCCGATATTCGCGTTGATCTTCACCAGGAACTTCTTGCCGATGATCGTCGGCTCCAGCTCCGGGTGCTTGTGATTGGCGGGGATCACTGCACGGCCCGCGGCCACCTCCTCGCGCACCAACTCCGGCGCCACGCCCTCGCGGGCCGCGATGAATCGCATTTCCGGGGTGATGATGCCCTGGCGCGCCCACGCGAGCTGGGTGGGCGGACCGGCGACCTCCGGCTTGGTCCAGGCGTCGCGCAACTTCGGTAGACCGGCCTCGACGTCGATGGTGGCCGCGTCATCGGTGTACGGGCCCGAGGTGTCGTAGACGTCGAAATGTTCGCCGTTGGTCAGGTTGATGCGGCGCACCGGAATGCGCAGGTCATCGACCTCGTGGTAGTGCTTGACGCTGCCCTCGATCGGACCCGTTGTCACAGTCTCGACAGGTGTCGTCGTCATGGAATTCCTCCCTACGCCGGCATTACCCGGTCAGGTTCATACGGTCGACAGCCCTGACGCCCGAATGGGCTAGCTGTCCTCTCAGCCCGCTGGTGCGAGCCCCCGTTGGCGATGTGAATTTTTCCCGGCCGACCCTACACCCCGATGTCCCGCGTGCTGGTCGGACAAACCTCCAAACCTACCGTGGTCGACGCTGAACAGCTCGCGAATTCCGTGCGGCCGTGGCCGATGTCCGTGCGGTTTCTGCGTCGATCGCGGGTCGGAGTTAGCGTCGTTCCGGGACTCCACAATACTTCCCGGAGGCGGGAAGGCTTGTGGCGGAAGTTATTTAACCTGAGTCGTCGGCAGTAATGGGAGGTGGTGCCGGTGCTGTCGATGGTGGCGGCCACAAGGCTGGGTGAGCAGGAGACGAGGGCGGTGCGTAAAGGCATTTCGAGGTTGCGGCGGTGAGGGGAGGCGGCCCTGCCGGTGAATTCAGGGGGATCGTAGAACGATTGACGGGTGGCTTGCTGCGTGGCACGAAATCATTGCATGAAGAATCGGACAGTCTGACGGGCAAAGCGGTGGGCGCAGGCAATGTATTCACCGGCGAGGACATCCATATAGCTGATGGACTGCGAGCCGACCGCGACACTCCTTCGGCGTATGCGACACAGGTGGAGAAACATGCGCCGACCAGCCGAACATATCTGGCGAGCATTTATAATGGCAGGTTCCATACGAACGATTCGGAGCTAGCCCGAGAATACGCCGACTCATTGACACTCGCTCCGGAACAAATGCATAGTATCGTGGCGGCGCATATGAACGGCAGAAAGTCGGGTGGGATATGGCTCGGAGACGCCGCTGTGACGGAATTCGGTCATCCGACGATCAAATTCAAAGGAACCCCCGAAGGTTGGCACGAAGGTCAAACATGGAGTGATGTCCCGGCTGTGTACAGCCCCAAGGATCGGGCCTTGCTGGTGGGCAGAAGCGCCAGTCAACGTGTGAACGAAGACGCCGCACTGCACGAGTTCAGTCATGGTGTCGATCATGCACTCGGCAATCCGAGTCATAAAAGGGACTTCGGCAGAATTCATGCCCAGGTTATGCCGATCATCGAGGCATTGGATCCGGAGCGAGCCAGATATTTTGGTCCGAGCAACCCCGGCGGCAAAGCTGAACTGTTCGCCTCGGGCTTGGCCTGGTTCTACCGCAACCCCGATGCCGCGGAGTTCGCCAACTCGTCCGACGTCGCCCGGCACTTGAGAAACTATTATCGGGATATGCATACGCGCTTGGAGATACCGCTCTCGTCATAGTGGGCAAGGTCGGCTACTCCGCTCGAGATCAACGGGACATCACTGCGGCATCGCGCGGGAAGCCCGCAATCATGTCCCGTTGATCTTGCTCGCCGGTTTGGGCCGGGGCTAGTCGGGAGTGTCGTAGGCATCGCGCATCGCTTGGACGTCTATTTTCTTCATGCCGAGCATGGCGGCTACCGCGCGGTTGACTGCGGCGGGGTCGGAGCCGGTCAGGAGTTGGTCGGCTTCCGAGGGCCAGATTTGCCAGGGGACGCCGTATTTGTCGTTGAGCCAACCGCATTCGATTTCGTGGCCGCCGTCGGCGAGTAGAGCGGTCCAGAGGCGGTCGACCTCTGCTTGGCTGTCGCAATTGACCAGTAGCGACATGGCGTGGGTGTAGTGGTAGTCGCCGCCACCGTTGATGGCGGTGAACTTCTGGCCGTTGAGCTCGAAGTCGACGAGCATAGTCGTGCCCGCCTGGCGCGGACCCGCCTCGGTGTAGGGCACGACGTTGGTGACCTTCGAGTCTTCGAACAGTGAACAGTAGAACTCGGCTGCCTGCTCGGCCTCGGTGTCGTACCAGAGGTTGGTGACGATTTTCTGCATGACGATCCTCCCGAGTGAAGTTGCGTGCATCAATGCAGACGGTACGGGGGTCAGGAACTCATCGTGGACGGACGGCGAAGCTCGCCCCCGACCGGTCCGATATCCGGTCGGAGACGAGCGGCCAGAGGGTGTCGATCAGCGCTCGCGTGGGCCGATGGGGAATCCGAGGGCGCCGAAGGTGGCGTTGAGATTGATCTCGATCTGCGACAGCAGCGCATTGGTGTCGGCCAACATGGACACGACGTTGTCGGTGCGGCAGCCGACCTGCTCGGGGGCGTTCGGCGCGAGCCGTGACTTCAGCCAGTTGAAGGTCTGTCCCATGCCCAGCGACGGCAGTGTCAGATGCTCGCTGAGATGATCGCGGGTGTAGACGACGGACGCGCCGCCCGCGCAGTAGTGCTGGGCCAGCCGGTCGTTGGTCCACCACGGGACCGCCTCGTCGAAGACGCCCTGGTAGAGGAATATCGGCGCGGTGGGGATATTGCGGCCCAGCACCGTGGCATCGAAGACCTCCTTGATTTCCGGAACCGCGAGGAAATCCGCGATCGGAATTGTCAGCAGCCGCTGGTAGTCGATGAACATCATGGTCAGCGCGTTACGTGGCAGACACTGACGCTCGGTCCGGTCCATCAGCGCCCGGCCTTCGGGGGTCAGGTACCGGTCGGCGGCTTCCTTGAAGCTCGGGTACGCCTTGCGCAGCGAGGAGATGCCGATGCCGATGAGGCTCGCGAACATCGACCCGTTGACATGCAACAGCGAAACCACATCGGAGGTCGGCGCACCGAGCGCGACGCCTTTGACGTTCAGCTCCGGCGCGTAGGTCGGCTGCATTTCGGCCGCCCACCCGCTGCCCATGCCGCCGCCCGAGTAACCCCACATGGCCACCGGTGTGTTCGCGCCGTCCAGACCGAGCGGCTCGAATCGTTCCGCCGCGCGAATGCCGTCGAGGGTCATGTATCCGGGTTCTTCGGCGACCGCGAGATGGCCGTCGAGACCCTCGTAGTCCGGGATCGAAATCGCCCAGCCCTGGCTGATCAGCGCTGCCAGTGCGATCAGCTCGCTCTGCGAATGGATGCCCTCGGCGCCCGCGAGTCCGCTGCCCTGTTGCAGCACGAACGACGGTGCGCAGTCGGGGCTTGCGCTGTCGTAGTAGAACTGCAGCGAGACCAGCGGCCGGGTCCGGTTCGGATCGGCGCCCGCGGGCAGCACCACCGTCGTGACGGCCGCGGTGGGCTTCCCGAACAGGTCGGTGGTGCGGTACAGCAGCTGCCACGAACGCACATTCAGCGGCAGCAGGGTCAGCACGGCCGGCTTCACCTCCCGCGACCGCAGGATGGTGCCCGGTTCCTGCGATTCGAATCCCTCGGTCGGCCGATAGAACGAATCATGTTGCGGCAGTAGCGGTGCCGCAGCTGCCGGGGCGGCGGTAAGGTCACCGGCCAGTAGTGCGCTGGTCAGCGCGACGGCCATAGTCACTGCCGTCGCAACGGCGCGTGCCGCGGCCCGGCGTCTGCTGTCGGTCCGATCCCCATTGATCACTGACACGTCAGTCCTTCCCTCATCAACGTGCCAGTGATTACAACATGAACTCCGATTACCAACAAGAACTCTTGTTGAAATCGCTCCGGCTATGGTCGAGAGATGACCCGCAGCACATCTGCCGCGCGGCCCGAACCGGAATCGGTGCGGCGTCGGATCCGCGGCCTCGATGCCGAACAGCGCAGCGCGCAGCGCCGCAATCAGTTGCTCGACGCCGCCACCGAACTGTTTGCCGAGCAGAGCTTTTCGGGGACATCGATCGAGCAGATCTGCCAGCACGCCTATGTCGGCACCAAGGGCTTCTACGATCATTTCGACAGCAAGGAAGCCTGCTATGTCGCACTGCTGGTGAAGCTCACCGAGCAGATCCAACAACGGGTCATCGAGGGCGCGGCCGCGGCCGCCGGACTGGACTGGCCGCAGCGCGCCGCCGCCGTTATCGCCGCGTTCGTGCATGCGATCGCCGATGATCCGCGGCTGGCTCGGGTGACCTTCGGTGAGTCGGGCGGCATTTCGACGGCCGTGGAAAAGCAGCGTCGGATCAATCGGCGCTGGGCCGCGGCCTTCCTCGACGAACAGTGGTCAACGAAGCCCGTCGCGGACGCCGCCGACGAACATCGTCGGCTCGCGCTGGCGCTGGCCACCATCGGCGGCATGTTCGAGCTGGTCACCGACTGGTTGCACCACCACGACGATGGCGGTGCACCCGATGTGGTCGAGACCCTGATCGTCGACCTCACCCGCTTCCTCAATGCGGTGGATGCGGGCCGAGCGGCCGTCGGGTAGTCGGACGATGTCGGGCTGCACTGCGGCTGTGGATATTTCGCGAGCTATCAGCTCCGGACGATCGGCCGGCGCCCACCCGCCTTCGTGAGCGGGGGTGGGCGCCGGTCGGCACGATGGCGAATTCGCCTACTTGGTCCCGGCGTTCGCCGAACCCGTGTTCAGTGCGCTGAGCAAACCCATGATCACGCCAACCACCGGCGAACTGCACGTCGGGGGCTGGCTAGAGGTGCATCCGCCGGATCCGGAATCCGCTACCGCGGTGGGCGCACTCGCGGCGGATGCCTCCTCCGGCCCGAACGCTACCGAGCGGAATTGCCGCGTCGTAGCCCTCGATTCAGCGGGTCAAGGCTGCGCGGCGGGCAGGATGCGGCCCCGGACCTCGCCGAGTCCGAGGCGCATGCCCGCTGGGCCCGGGGCGGTCGCGGTGATGACCACCTCATCGCCGTCTTCCAGGAAGGTGCGCAGTTGCCCGTTGACGGGCACCGGTTCAATACCGCCCCAGGACAATTCGATGAACGAGCCGCGCTGTTGCCGTGCTGGTCCGGAAATGGTGCCCGACGCGTAGAGGTCACCCGTGCGGGTGGCGGCGCCGTTCGCCGTGAGATGGGCAAGCATCTGCGCCGGGGACCAGTACATGCGGCTGTAGGGCGGGTAGGACACCGGCTGACCGTTCCAGGTGATGGTGAGATCGATATCGAGGCCCCACTTCTCGGTCTCCCGGAGGTAGGGCAGCGGCTCGGGGGTTTGTTCGGGCAGCGGGATGTGGGCAGACTCCAGCGCCGCCAGTGGGGTCACCCAGGGTGACAGTGAGGTAGCGAACGATTTGCCGAGGAAGGGGCCGAGCGGCTGATACTCCCAGGCCTGGATGTCCCGTGCGGACCAGTCGTTGACCAGCGCGACACCGAAGACGTGCTCGGCGAACTCGTCCGCGCCGATCGGCGTGCCGAGCTCGGAGCCGACCCCGACCAGGAAGCCGAGCTCGGCTTCGATATCCAGCCGTCGGGTCGGGCCGAAATCGGGTGTGCCCGAATCGGTTCGACGCTGACCGCAGGGGCGGGTGATGCCGGTGCCCGATACGACGACGGTGCCGGACCGGCCGTGGTACCCGACCGGTAGGTGCCGCCAATTGGGCAGTAGCGGTTCGGAATCCGGGCGGAACAGGCGGCCGAGGTTCGTGGCGTGATCGATGCTGGCGTAGAAGTCGACGTAGTCGCCGATCTGCACCGGCAGCGCCAAGGTCACCTCGGTCAGCAGATGCACTGCCTCGGCGAGGATTTCGCCATCGACCAGCGTGCGGAGCCGGTCGCGCGCCGCATGCCAGCGGCGCGGGCCCTGTGCCATGAACGCATTGAGACTCGGCTGTGCGAAGACCGGATCATCGAGTGCCACGGCGAGATCGATGACCGAGTCGGCCAGTCGGGCGCCGACGCGATAGTTGCCCTGGGCGGGCGCGAACACGCAGTAGGGCAGGTTGTCGGGTCCATAGAGCGAGCCGGGACGAACCTCGATGCGCTTCTTCACTGCTGTGG
The DNA here is from genome assembly GCF_036046055.1 of Nocardia sp. NBC_00403. Lineage (NCBI taxonomy): Bacteria > Bacillati > Actinomycetota > Actinomycetes > Mycobacteriales > Nocardiaceae > Nocardia > Nocardia sp. NBC_00403. Next base: position 472,142 of record NZ_CP107939.1, on the reverse strand, counting down.
ACCCCGATTCGACCAGGTCCAGGCGTAGCCGGGATCCTCACACGCCAACGCGCCCTCGCCGAGTTCCAGCGGCCGGAAGGTATCGACCATGACGGCCAATTCGTCGAAGAAGTCGATGCCGATGCTGCGCTCATAGGCCCCGGGCTGCGGTCCGTGCGCATAACCGCCGGGGTGCACCGACACCGAGCCCTGGCCGATGCCGGAACCCTTGCGCGCCTCGTAGTTTCCGCCGCAGTAGAACATGATCTCGTCGGAGTCGACATTCGAGTGGTAGTACGGCACGGGGATCGACAGCGGGTGGTAGTCGACCTTGCGCGGCACGAAATTGCACACCACGAAGTTGATGCCCTCGAACGCCTGATGAGCAGGTGGCGGCTGGTGCACGCGTCCGGTGATCGGCTCGAAGTCGGCGATGTTGAAGGTGAGCGGGTAGAGGCAGCCGTCCCAGCCGACCACGTCGAACGGGTGCGTCGCGTAGATCATTCTGGTACCGACGACGCGGCCGCCCGGCCGGTGCTTCACCAGGACCTCGATATCGGTGCCCGTCTCTGTCAACGGCTCGGTCGGTCCGTGTAGATCGCGCTCGCAGTACGGCGAATGTTCCAGCAGCTGACCGAATTTCGACAAATAGCGCTTCGGCGGTGTGATGTGACCGGACGCCTCGATCACGTACGCGCGCAGCGGGTCGGGCCCGCTGGGCAGCCAGCGGTGTGTTGTCGCCCTTGGAATGAGCACCTGATCGCCCTGTCGTGCGGCGATCGCGCCGAAGACCGTCTCCAGCACCGCGGCACCGGATTCCACGTACACCAGTTCGTCGCCGATGGCATTGCGGTAGAGCGGCGAGCCGCCCTTGGCGACCACGTAGGAGATCCGGACATCGGCGTTGCCGAGCAGCAGCCGCCGACCGGTGACGGGATCGGTCTCGGCGGGGGTGTCACCGGGGAACAGGTTGTGCAGACGAAGATGTCGATGGCGCAGTGGATGATTCGGTGTCGTGGACTGGTCGGGCAGTTCCCAGACCGTGGAGTCGACGATCGCGGGCGGCAGGCCGCGGTGATAGAGCAATGACGAGTCGCCGGAGAAGCCCTCCTCGCCCATCAGCTCCTCGTAATAGAGTCGCCCACTCTCGTCCCGGTGCTGGGTGTGCCGCTTCGGCGGCACCGATCCCACCTGCCGATAGAACGCCATGACCGCACCTCCGGCCGCTGGTCGGATATTTGCTACCCATGGTAGTGAGCGGTGTTGCCGAATGGTGGCAAAATCGGCCCGATCGGTGCGCATTCTGTCGGGACATCACCGCGTTGACGAGCATTTCGCCTAGCGATGCGGCTTACCTGCTGCACAATTGTTGAGCTGCGCAGTGCGGGGCACGGGGTGTGCTGCCGGGATCCGGCGGCGAGAGGTCAGGCGTGGCGCAGCGCGCGATACACCGCGGCGCCGACGAAGGCGCCGAGGCTCTGCGGATCCCAGTCGCCCTCGCCCGCGAGCAAGGTGCGCACTGCACCCTCGCCGGCCGACACCCACAGCTCCACCAGGGCAGGCAGCTTCCGGTCGGCGTCCTCGGTGCCCCATGCGCGCAGGGTGGGGCGCAGCAGGGTGGAGCAGCGCTCGACCGCGAGCTTGCGGCCACGCCCGAACGAATCCGCAACCGCGGGATCGGGATTGCCGTACAGCAGCCGCCACGCATCGGGACGATCGGCCGCCTGCTCCAGCAGCGCGTGGAAGCCCTCGATGAACACGGTCTCGCCCGCGTCGACATCGCGCGCGGGCAGCACCTCGAGCAGCCCGCCGACGAGATAGCTCTCCTCACGCTGGATGAGGGCCTCGATCAGTTCGACACGATCGGCGAAGCACGCGTAGACCACGGGCCTTGTCACATTCATGCGCTCGGCGATGGCGGCCATGGTGACCGCTGCGATGCCGTTCTCCACGGCAATCGCCAGCGCGGTGTCCAGCACCTGGGGGCGGCGGCGCTCGGGGCCCAAATGCTGTGCCCGCTGCCGTGGCTGCACGGCCGACTCGCTACCCATGAAGACCAACGATATCAGTGCGATTGCCACGGTTCGCCCTGGTCTTACGCGTAAAATCAGCTTCCTACGTTGACGAACAATAATGCTACAGTCGCGAATGAAGTCGCCGACCACGCCGAGGAGTCATCGATGACCACAACTCTGTTCAACCCGAAGGCCAGCGAGTTCGCCGAGTTCGACGCGGAGACCCGCAGGCTGTTGCGCGCCACGGTCGATTGGTTCGAATCCCGCGGCAAGGCGATGCTCAAGAGCGATGATCGGGATCGGATCTGGTACTCCGACTTCCTCGATTTCGTGAAGCGTGAGCGGGTGTTCGCCACCTTCCTCACGCCCGCCGCCGAGGCGAACGGTGATCCGAACAAGCGCTGGGACACCGGACGGATCGCGATGCTGAGCAAGATCCTCGGCTTCTACGGCATGTCCTATTGGTACGTCTGGCAGGTCACCATCCTCGGGCTCGGCCCGATCTGGCAGAGCGACAACAAAGCCGCCAAGCAGAAGGCCGCCGCGCTGCTGGATTCCGGTGAGATCTTCGCCTTCGGCCTCTCCGAGAAGGATCACGGCGCCGACGTCTACTCCACCGATATGGTGCTCGAGCCCGAGCGCGGCGGCGGGTACACCGCCACCGGCAGCAAGCACTACATCGGCAACGGCAACCTGGCGGCCATGGTGTCGGTGTTCGGCCGCCGCGCCGACAAGCCGATCATCGACAGCTCCAAGGCGCTGGAAAGCAAGCCGACGCAGGAAGATTACGAGGGGTATCTGTTCTTCGTCGCCGACAGCAAGCACAAGAACTACAAGCTGCGCCGCAATGTCGTCGACAGTCAGATGTATGTCGCCGCCTTCGATCTGGAGAAGTATCCGGTCGCCGAGGTGGACATCCTGCACCGCGGCGAGGATGCCTTCCATGCCGCGATGAACACCGTGAACGTCGGCAAGTTCAACCTCGGCTTCGGCGCGGTCGGCGCGTGCGAACACGCCTACTACGAGGCGATTACGCATGCCGAGAACCGAATACTGTTCGGCCACCGGGTAACCGAGTTCCCGCAGGTGCAGTCGTTGCTGACCGACTCGTACGCGCGACTGATCGGTATGAAGCTCTACAGCGAGCGGGCCATCGATTACCTGCGCTGCGCTTCGCCGGACGACCGCCGCTACCTGCTGTTCAATGCGATCGAGAAGATGACCGTCACCCGCCAGGGCCAGCGGATCGTCGAGGACCTCGCGGATGTGATCGCCGCCCGCGGTTTCGAGAACGACATGTACTTCCCGATGGCGATGCTCGGCCTCTTCGGGCTGCCGCGCCTCGAGGGCACGGTGCACGTGAACATGGCGTTGTCGCTGAAGTTCATGGCCAACTACATGTTCCATCCCGCCGATGCCGGATTGGCGGCGTTGCGTTATCTGCCGGGCGCGGCAGTCGCGCCCAAGAGCGCGGTGCGCGCGGTCTCCGGCGCTTTGAGCTGGTCGAGCCGCAAGCTCACCCCGCGCGCGGGTGCGGCAGTGCCGAGACTGGGCAAGGAACTGGCCGGCGCCGACTACGCGCCGGTGCCGACGCGGCGCGACGCGTCCGATGACGAATTTCTGTTCCGGCAAGGGCCGAGCAGTGGCCTCGGCCGCATCCGGTTCCGTGACTGGCGTCCGGTCTTCGAAAAGTTCACGCACATAGCGAATGTCGCGGTATTCCTCGAGCAGGCCCTCGCGTTCCAGACCCTACTGGCCGCCGCCGCGCCGACCGCCGCACAACAGCGCGACGTCGACTTCCTCTTCGCGCTCGGCGAACTGTTCACCGCGGTGCCCTACGCGCAGTTGATCCTGGAGCAGGCCGAGATCGAGGGCACCGGTGCGGACGTGCTGGACCAGATCTTCGACGGTTTCGTGCGCGAATTCTCCAAGAACGCACTGACTTTGCACACCAAGCCGGCCGCGACCAAGGCCCAGCAGACACGCGCGCTCGACCTGGTCCGTCGTCCCGTCGCCGATCGAGCGCGGTTCGAGCAGGTGCTGAGTCAGGCTCGGGCGCACGCCGGGGTCTATGAAATGAACCCGTAGTCAGGAGCTCGGGCCTCACTGCCACCGTCGCGGATGCATATTCTTGGGCCTGATGCCCGGACGCCTCGACGGTGCGCATTTGGCTGCGGGCACCCCGCAAACCCGGTGACAGTATCCCCGCGGGAAGCGCGCGAACGCGACGCCCCGCCCTGTCGGGTCCAGGGCCTCTGCCGGCTGACGCCTGTTGGCTCTGCCGGCTTTGTACGTGATCCTGTACAATCAGCAGTATGCGCCCCATGACTATCAGCGAGGCACGTGCCAATCTCGCCGCCGTTCTCGATAGCGCAACCGAAGACCTGGAAGAAGTCGTCATCACACGGGCCGGACATGAGGCCGCCGTTGTCATCTCTCTGCGCGAATACGAGGCGCTGAAAGAGACCGCGTACTTGCTCGGCAACCCTGCCAACGCACGGCACTTGGAGCGCTCGATTGCTGAGCATCGCAGCGGCCAGGCGAGTCCGCACGACCTCGTCGAAGACGATGAGTCGCGCCTTGCGGCGCCCAAGTCTGCGACAGCGAAGCCCCCGACGCGGAAGTCTGCGACGCCGAAGGCGGTCAAGGCGAAAGCGGCTCGGAAACCAGGGCGCGGGAAAATCATCGGTGCCGCCGATGTCGGGGCCGAGGGCGGCAAGTGAAGATCACCTTCACCCCGAGCGCTTGGGCCGACTACACGTGGTGGCAGACGCAGGATCGGGCCACTCTGCGGCGGATCAACAAACTCATCGACGACATCTGTCGCGACGGTTACGAAGGTATCGGTAAGCCGGAACCGTTGCGGCAGAACCTCTCCGGCTACTGGTCGCGCAGAATCACTTCCGAACACCGTGTCGTATATGTCATCGAGGACGACGCAGCCATCATCATCGCCTGCCGCACCCACTACGAGTGAGGTATCGCCAATTCGTTATTGAGCGCCTAGAGCTCGACCAGGCTCGTCAGGCTCACACCGATCTGGCGTGTCCGCATCAAGCGTCCAGCGATCGCGCACCACGTGATCGAGCCCTCAGTCGGTGAACTCCGCGATGACGGGGGCGTGGTCGCTGGCGCCCTTGCCTTTTCGTTCCTCGCGGTCGACCACGGCGTCCTTGGTGCGGGCGGCGAGGGTGGGGGAGGCGAGGATGAAATCGATGCGCATGCCCTCTTTGCGGGGGAACCGCAGCTGGGTGTAGTCCCAGTAGGTGTAGACGCCGGGGCCGGGGGCGAAGGGGCGCATGACGTCGGCGAAGCCGGTGTCGACGATGGCGGTGAAGGCGTCGCGTTCGGGCTGGGAGATGTGGGTCTTGTCGGCGAAGTATTCGACCGACCAGACGTCGTCGTCGGTCGGGGCGATATTCCAGTCGCCGACCAGGGCGATCTGGGCCCCGGGGTCGTCGGCGAGCCACTTCGCGCCGTTGTCACGCAGGGCGGCAAGCCATTCCAGCTTGTAGGTGTAGTGCGGGTCGGTCAGGGTGCGGCCGTTGGGGACGTACAGACTCCAGACGCGCACGCCGCCGCAGGTGGCGCCGAGCGCGCGTGATTCCACCACCGGGGTACTGATCAGCGATTCGCCCGCGTCCTTGTCGAAGCCGGGCTGCTCGGGGAAGGCGAGTTCCACGTTCTCCAGGCCGACCCGGGAGGCGATCGCGACACCGTTCCACTGGTTCACGCCGAGGTGGGCCACCTCGTAGCCGAGTTCGTCGAAACGCTCGAACGGGAACTGGTCGTCGCGGCACTTGGTTTCCTGCATCGCGAGCACGTCGATGTCCTGGCGGTCGAGAAAATCCGCGACCCGATCGAGACGGGAGCGGATCGAATTGACGTTCCAGGTCGCGAGACGCACGGATGCCTTCCTTACGCAGTGGGTTGTAGGACCGTTCTACCGCAGGCCGCTCGGTTCAGCGAGTGGCCTCCGGCGCGGCGTATCTGTACGCGTGGTGCTCGACGAAGCCCATATCGTGGTACATCGCCATGGCCGGGGCGTTGTCGGCTTCGACCTGAATGTAGGCATGGGTGGCGCCACGAGTGTGTCCCCAGCGGATCAGCTCGGCGCACACCAGCGAACCGAGCCCGTGCCTGCGATGCGCCGCGGCGACCGCGACACAGGTCAGCCCCACCCAGCATCTCCCGTCCGGCGCGGTGGTGAGCGCGCCGCGGCCGATCGCGATCGGTTGCGGCAGGCCGAGCGACGCGAACCCGACCTCGCCGTCCTGCACCGCGGTCAGCACGTCGAGCTCCGGTACCGGCCGCGAAACACTCGGTGCCGCAGGGTCTTCGCCCTTGAACCGGTGCAGGTCCACCCAGGCCGGGTCGGGTGCGGGCGCCACCCGGACCATCGAAGGTCCCTGCGGCAGTACGACAGTGTCGATATCGATGCCGAGCACCACGGTCTCGCTCCAGGTGCGCCAACCCGGCGGCACGGGAGCGAGGCGATCGGGTAGTTGCAGGAGCAACGGCAGCCCATGCGCGGTGAACCACTCGCCGATGCGGTGCAGTGTTTCCGCGCCCAGCTCCGCTGGTCCCGCGGAATTGCCCAGCGGCACCGCCGAATTGGCACGACCGGTGTAACCGCGCCCGGCACGTACCAGCCAACCGTCGATCCAGGCGTGCTCGATCCCCGGCCACCCGTTGGCCGCGGCGGCCTCCAGCGCCCGGATCTCCTTGGTGCGAATAGGTCTCGGCCCCAACGCTTTCAGTGCGACGACCCGGTCCGGGGCCACCGCGACCACCTGTCCGTCCACGGCGCGCACCGTCGGCGGATTCAGCGAGACGAGCTCGCCGATCACATCGGTCAGCGATTGCGGATAACCGGCAGGCAGTTGGTAGCGAAGCACCACGCGCCTGCCCAGCGGAATATCGGGCAGCGCAGCGTCAGTCATCGTGGCCGAACGGATCGGGCACGGTGCCGGGAATCCAGCTCAACCCGGGCGCGCCCCAGCCGTTTCGCTTGATCGCCTTCTTCGCCGCGCGGGCGTTGCGTCCGATCAGCACATCGACATAGAGAAACCCGTCGAGATGACCGACCTCGTGCTGCAACATGCGCGCGAAGAAGCCCTTGCCCTCGATGTCGACGGGTTCACCGTGCTCATCGATGCCGGTGACCCGAGCCCACTCGGCCCGACCGGTGGGAAACTGCTCGCCGGGCACCGACAGGCAGCCCTCTTCGTCGTCATCGGGGTCGGGCATGACCTCGGGGATCTGTGAGGTCTCCAGCACCGGGTTGATCACCGCGCCCTTGCGCCGTGTCGCCTTGCCGTCGGCGCCGATGTCCGGGCAGTCGTAGATGAACAGCCGCAGCGGCACGCCCACCTGATTGGCGGCCAGGCCGACGCCGTTGGCTGCGTCCAGGGTCTCGTACATGTCCGCGATCAGCTCCGCGAGCTCCTCCGGTGTCTGGGTGACCCGTTCGGTCGGGTGGTGCAGAACGGGGTCGCCGACGATGACGATGGGGAGGATTGACATAGGGCAATTATTGCGGGGGCGGCCGGGCGGTGCGCCGTGAGGGTGGGAACACCCCGGTGACACGCGTTACCCAGGGGTAGCGAACACGCCGCGACGAGGATGCGGCATTCCCATCGGCCCGTGGTTGAATGATCCGCGACGTACAAGCATCATTTTTCGTCTGGTGGTTACTCGGCGAGGGAGCGAGATGGACGGCGCAGCGGCACGGAATCTTTCCGCGATCCAGGGCAGCCCTTCTGCGAGCGACGATGTCACGGTTGAGGTCTCGACACAGACCGATGACAGTGACACCGACGGTTTGAGCCGTCGTGAGCGCGACATTCTGGACTTCGAACGTAAGTGGTGGAAGTACGCGGGCGCCAAGGAAGAGGCCATCCGCGAATTGTTCGGCATGTCGCCGACCAGGTACTACCAGGTCTTGAACGCGGTCGTGGACCGTCAGGAGGCGCTCGCCGCCGACCCGATGCTGGTGAAGCGCCTGCGTAGGCTGCGGGCGAGCAGGCAGAAGGCCAGGGCCGCACGGCGGCTCGGTTTCCAGGTATGACCTGTTGCTGTGAATTGAGACTAGGGTCGAGCAGGTGAGCTACCCGAATCCCACCTCCGGGGGACCGCCGTTGCGCGCGCTGGCGATGGTGTTGATCGCGCTGGCCATTGTTTTCGCAGGCCTCGGTGCGATGTCGCTGTCGAGTTCCGATACCGACAGCGCAGGCGAGTCGGAGGCCGTATCGCCCGCGTCACAGGTTCAGGCGACTTCCGTCGTCGTTCGCACCTCGGCCGCGACGTCGACATCGGAGGCGGCCACCACCACCGTGACGCCGACCACGACTAAGCCACCGACCACGACGACGCCACCGACCACGACACCTGCCCTGGGTCGCGCGGTGCCGGTGCGGGTTCTGAACAACGGCCTGATCGCCGGATTGGCCTCGCGCACCGCGAGCGAACTCAGCGCCAGTGGCTGGAACGTCGTCGAAGTCGGTAACTATCCCGGTGAGAATGTCGCGAAAACAACTGTGTTCTACGGAAATACGCCCGGCGAGCGGGAAGCGGCCGTGGCGATCGCCGCGGAACTCGGCGCCACCGCCGTACCGCGCAGTACCGGAGCAGGTGATTCGGGTTCGGGTGTGACCGTCGTCGTCACCGGTAACTGAGGTCCGCGGCCCGCCGCGACACGGCCCGGTCACTCCCGCGACACGACGGGCGTGGCATCATCTTGTCCGGTAACGAACGTGTCCACCCAGCTTTACTCGTAAACTCGGTACTCGTAAAGGAGTTCTCCGATGGCCCCGTACACAACTCGTCGCCCGTCCTGGCGGACTGTGACCCCGGTGCTTGCGGTCGCGGTCTTCGGCCTCGCTGCCTGTTCCAACAGTCAGGAGTCGAGTGATGTCAAGGGAACGACGCCCCCGGTGTGGACCGGCGCGTCCGCTCCGGCCGGCGAATCCGGTACCGAGCACGGCAGCGCCGACGCCAACGGTGGCGTGAAGGTCGAGCTGAAGGACCCCGCGGGCGCCTCCGTCGGCACCGCGAACTTCGTCAAGGACGGCAAACACCTGCAGGTCACGGTCGAGGGCCACGGCCTGAAGCCCGGATTCCACGGGCTGCACATCCACCAGGTCGGCAAGTGCGAGGCCAACTCGGTCGCGCCCACCGGCGGCCCGGCGGGCGCCTTCCTCTCGGCGGGCGGCCACCTGCAGGTCGGCAGCGCCAACGCGCACCCGGCCAGCGGCGACCTGACCTCGCTCGAGGTCCGCGAAGACGGCATGGCGAAGCTGGTCACGACCACCGATGCGGTGACCCTGGAAGAGATCAAGGGCAAGGCCCTGATGATCCACGCCGACGCCGACAACTTCGGCAACATCCCCAACCGTTATGTTCGGGCCGACGGCGTTGCCGGCCCGGACGACACCAGTCTGGCAACCGGCGACGCGGGTGGCCGCGTCGCCTGCGGTGTCATCCAGTAGCAAGGTTTGATATGGCCGGGGCAGGAATCGAGCGGGTTCTCTTCCAAGGTTCGCCCCGGCCGACGATCGGCATCGAGTGGGAGATCGCGCTGGTCGACAAGGTCACTCGAGACCTGTCGAATACGGCTGCGACAGTGTTCGATTCGGTGGGTGACCTGCGTGCGCACGACGGCACCCCACAGGTCACCAAGGAGTTGCTACGCAACACCGTCGAGTTGGTCACCGGGGTGCACAACACCGTCGGTGAGGCCCTCGACGATCTGAGCGGCACCATGGAAACCGTGCGGCGCGCCGCCGACCCGTTGGGCGTCGACCTGTTCTGCGCGGGCACCCATCCGTTCGCCCAGTGGTCGGCGCAGCAGCTCACCCGTTCGGTGCACTACGACGAGCTGATCGAGCGCACCCAGTGGTGGGGCCGCCAGATGATGATCTGGGGCGTGCACGTGCACGTCGGGGTCTCCCACCGCGACAAGGTCTTTCCGATTCTGAACTCGATGCTGCTGTCGTATCCGCATCTGCTCGCGCTGTCCGCGTCCTCGCCGATGTGGGCCGGTTCGGACACCGGATATGCGAGCAATCGGACGCTGATGTTCCAGCAACTGCCCACCGCCGGGTTGCCGTTCCAGTTCGAAAACTGGACAGAGTTCGAGCATTTCGTGCACGACCAGATGAAGACCGGGGTGTTCGAGCAACTCGGCGGCATGCACTGGGACATCAGGCCCGCGCCCAAGTGGGGCACGATCGAGGTGCGCGTCTGCGACGGCATCTCCACGCGTGCGGAGCTATCGGCGATGGCGTCGTTTATTCACTGCTTGATCGTGGATCTCGATCAGCGGGTCGAGAACGGCGAACAGCTACCGACGCTGCCGCCGTGGCATGTGCAGGAGAACAAATGGCGGGCCGCCCGCTACGGCCTCGACGCGATCGTCATCGTGGATGCCGCCAGCAACGAGCGGTTGGTCACCGATGATCTGATGGATGTGCTCAACCGGTTGGAGCCGACGGCCAAACGGCTCGGGTGTGCCGACGAGCTGCGATTCGTCGCCGAGATTCCAGAGCGTGGCGCGTCGTATCAGCGGCAACGCAAAGTCGCCGCGGCTGCCCAGGGTGATCTGATCGCGGTGGTCGACTCGCTGGTCAAAGAGCTGGACCAGTAGGTCTGCCCATCGTTTCGGTCGACTGACGTTCAGTCGGCCAGTGGGGTGGCGTTCATCCCCCGTTTACTATGGTCGACGTGCTTGTCGAAGATCCGGGTTCCAGAGTGGGAAGTGCGGCTGCGCGGGTGCGCATGCCGCATACCCGGGTGTGGATGGTGGCCGCTGTCGCCGCCGTGCCGATCCTGCTGATCGCCCTGCAGATCGTGGCCGTGGAGCAGGGCTTCGAGGGTCCGCTGGAAAGCGTGTGGCACGACTATGTCGGCACGCCCAAGTCGATGTCGGTGCCGTGGGCCGGGCTGGTGCTCGCCCTCGTCGGTGTATCGATGCGGCGTCGGATCATCGCGCTCGGCGCGGCCGTCGCCATCGATCTGGTCGGTGCGGGCGGGCGCCTGCTCGCGGGCGATCCGGTGACCGTCGGCAACGGGCCGGTGATCGTGCTCACCGGGCTCGCCGTGCTCGCGTGGCTGCGTTGGCGCGGCGTCGAACGGCGCAATGCGCTGCATGCCGCGGCGTTGGGCGCGTTGCTCATGCTGGCGACCAAGGTCGGCGATGTCTGGCTGCACGTCACGGTGATCACCCGGCCGACGGTGCTCGACGAGTACGTCATGCTCGCCGACCATGCCCTTGGCGACCCGTCGTGGGTGATGGGTCGGGTGCTCGACACGCTCGGTCCCGGGGTCTACGCGGTGCTGCACTGGGTGTACATCGAATTGCCGGTCGCGGCGATCGTCGTCGCGGTATGGCAGCTGCGCGGGGTGGTTCCCACCGGTCAGTGGCCGAGCCACTATCTGGTGCGGACGTTCTTGGTGCTCGGCCTGCTCGGGCCGGTCATCTATGTGATCTTCCCGGTGGTCGGCCCGATGTTCGCGTTCGGGCCGGACGGTCACGGGCTGCAGGTCGGCAATTTCTGGCCGGGGGTGCTGCCGCCGATCGACCACAGTCCAGCGCCATTGCCGTTCGATGCCGCGACCCCGCGCAACTGCATGCCGTCCATGCACACGGCGTGGGCGCTGTCGGTGTTCCTGCACACCCGCCGCGACACCAACGGTGAACGTGCCCCGCTCTGGCTGCGCTGGGGCGGCACGTTCTGGCTGCTCGCCACCCTGACCGCGACACTCGGCTTCGGCTACCACTACGGCGTCGACCTGGTCGCGGGCGCGGTGCTCTGTCTGACGGTGGAGTCGGTGCTGCGTGAACCCGAACGCGGCTGGGGTCTGTTCCGCGTCCGGGTGGTCGCCTTCGGCGCGGCAATCCTGACGACGCTGCTGATCTCCTACCGTTACCTCGCGGTCTCGATGGCCGAATACCCGGTATTGGCAGGCACAGTCGTGCTTGCGCTGCTCGCGGCAATGGCCGCTGCCTTCCACGCCACCTGGTTCGCCCGGCGCCCCGGAGTCGCGGCGAAGGATCAGGCGCTCACCACGCCGTCCATCGCGTGATCTGTCGTCGAGGCCGGGGCGCAGCACTGTAAGCGCTTGCCGGAGTCAGGGCGCGTCGATGTCGTCGCCGAGCTCGTTGACTCGGAACAAGCCATCGCGGTGGCGCTGTTCGCGATAGGCGGTGCGGCCGATCAAGTGTGCGATGACCGGTGCGGTGAGCAGGGTGAATAAGCCGACGAGGACGAGCAGCCAGACATTGCCGCTGCCGCGCAGGGGGATCGCCGCGCCCTCCAGCACCAGGATCAGCCCGATCACCTGCGGTTTGGTGGCGGCGTGCATGCGCGTCATGGTGTCGGGGAAGCGCACGATCGCGATTGCCGCGGTCAGTGCGAGCACGGCCCCGGACAGGATCAGGACGGCGGAAATCCAGTGCCACAGTGTCATCGGCCGTCCTTGTCGCGCGTCATTGGTCGTCCCTGACCCGGAATCGGGCGACGGCTGCCGAGCCGAGGAACCCGACGAGCGCCAGCGCGACGATCGCAGGGAGCACGGTGGTGTCGTTGCTGTAGGCCGCCCAGACCGCGAGCCCCGAGGCGGCGATCGCCATCAGCGAGTCGATGCCGACGACTCGGTCCAAGGTGCTCGGTCCGGCGAGGACACGGTAGCTGGTGATCACGGCCGCTGCCGTCAAAAGCACGGCGGCGACAATGGCGACGACGGTCATCTGCTGACCTCCGGTGGTTCGGTGAGATGCCATTCGGCGGGGCGCTCGAACGAGGCGATCAGCAGTCGTTCCAGCCGCCGGGTGGTCCGATAGAACTTGTCGACGGCCGCGTCGCTGCCCACGTCGAGCACGTGTACGAAGACGACGCGGCGTTCCTTCTCGATCTCGAGCACCATGGTTCCCGGAATCAGATTGAGCAGGTCCGCGCACAATGCGAGCACCAGATCGGATTTGATCTCCATACGCAGTCGCAGCACACCGGAGACCGGTGGCGGTGCGGGCCGGATCGCGAACCAGGCGACCTGGAGGCTGGATTCGAGGGCGTAGTACACGCTCACCACGATGAGTTCGGCCAGCGACAGCGGGTGCAGTCGTCCGGCGACCGGCACCCGGGGCAGCGGCAGGGTCACCATGATCAGCGCGGCGACGGCAAGCCCGGCCAGCAGATTGGCGACGCTCAGATCACCCCACAGGGCCATGTAGACGGCGGTCAGCCACACCAGAATGCCGACGCGGACCGCCCGCTCCCGGTTGATCGCCGCGCTACCGAGGCTCATCGGACTGCTCCCGGCGCTGCCATCTGCGAATTGCCGAGCACCGCACGGGTATACACGGCGGGATCGCGCAGATCCGTCGCGGCGCGCTCGGCGATGCCGAGGATGGGCCCGGCCAGCACGGTGAGGCTGAGGCCCACCGCGACAAGCGCGGTCGTCGACAGCACCATCAGCGCCGGCATGCGGCCGGGGTCGGTGCGTTCGTCGTAGAGCACGTCGCTCGAATCCTCGATCAGCGTCGGTGGTTTAGCGGCCGTGAGATGGCCCTCCGGAGCCTCCGACCGCGGCCGCCAGAAGGCCTTGCTCCACACCCGCGCGACGACGTACAGCGTCAGCAGGCTGGTGACCACCGACCCCGCCACCAGCACCCAGGCCAGCACACTGCCGTCTGCCGCACCCGCCTGCAGCAGCGTGACCTTGCCGATGAACCCCGAGAACGGTGGAATCCCGGCGAGATTGAGCGCCGGGACCAGGAACAGCACGGCAAGCAGTGGACTCGCCTCGGCCAGGCCGCCGAGCCTGCGCAGCGTCACCGAACCGGCCTGACGCTCGATCAGACCGACCACCAGGAACAGTGTGGTCTGCACCAAGATGTGGTGCGCCACGTAGAAAACCGCGCCCGTCAGCCCGGCCGTGGTGGCGAGCCCGACGCCGAACACCATGTAGCCGATATGGCTGACCAGCGTGAACGACAGCAGGCGGCGAATATCGTTCTGTGCGATCGCGCCGAAAATGCCGACCAGCATGGTGAGCAGACCACAGACCAGCAGTACCGAATCGAAACCACCGTCGGGAAACAGCAGTGTGTGCGTCCGAATGATCGCGTACACACCGACCTTCGTCAGCAGCCCGGCGAACACCGCGGTCACCGGTGCGGGTGCGGTGGGGTAGGAGTCGGGCAGCCAGTTCGACAGCGGGAAGACCGCCGCCTTGATACCGAACGCCACCAGCAGCACCGCATAGATGGCGGTGCGTGTGCCATGGGGCACCTCGCTCATCCGGACGGCCAGCTGTGCCAGGTTCAGCGTTCCAGTGGCCGCATAGGCCAGCCCGATGCCGGTCAGGAAGATCAGCGACGACAGCATCGAGACCATCACATACGCGACGCCCGCGCGGATCCGGTCCGCGGTCGCGCCGACGGTCAGCAGCACGAACGAGGCGGCCAGCAGGATCTCGAAGCCGACGAACAGATTGAACAGGTCACCGGCGAGGAATGCCGCCGAAACACCCGCGGTCAGCACCAGATAGGTGGGCCGGTAGATCGAGGTCGGCTGCCGGTCGTCGCCGTCGCGGATGTTCTGGCCCGCACCGTAGAGGGAGACGACGAGCAGCACGATGGACGAGACCAGCAGCATCGCCGCGGAGAGCCGGTCCACCACCAGCGTGATGCCGATCGGTGTTTCCCAGCCGCCGACCTGGACCGCGGTGGTTCCGTCCCGGTCGGCCAGATACAGCAGCAGTCCGCAGATCACGACGACCGACGCCAGCGCCAGCACCATGATCGACCGCTGGATGCGTGGCTTGCGGCCGAACACCAGGGTCGCTGCGGCACCGAGCAACGGGACCAGCACCGGCAGCGGCGCCAGCACGGGCAATAGATCCGGCGACGGGCTCAATCCTCTGGGTCCTCTCGCTCGCGCCGTGCGGCGATGTCGACGTCTTCCCGGTCGTTCTGGACATCCTCTGTGGTGGTGAGGCTGTAGGACCGGTAGGCGAGCGCGAGGACGAATGCCGCGAGGCCCATGGTGATCACGATCGCGGTGAGCACCATCGCCTGGGACAAGGGGTCGGCCGTCTGTTCGTGCGCGTTGTCGGTATCGCCGCGAATCGGTGGCCTGCCGCCGGGTCCGCCGACAGT
Organism: Nocardia sp. NBC_00403; assembly: GCF_036046055.1. Classification (NCBI taxonomy): domain Bacteria; kingdom Bacillati; phylum Actinomycetota; class Actinomycetes; order Mycobacteriales; family Nocardiaceae; genus Nocardia; species Nocardia sp. NBC_00403. Next base: position 456,986 of record NZ_CP107939.1, on the reverse strand, counting down.
GAGGATCAGCAGATTCACCGCGTTGCCGAACAGGATCATGCCGAGCAGCATCTTCGACACGGCACGTTCGAGGATCAGGTACACCCCGCAGGCGACGAGTACCCCGATGAGGACCAGCAGCGTCAGGTTTGCCGTCATGACCACACACCGCCCTTCGCCGAGCCGGTTTTGTCGGATGCCAACTCGTTGTCCAGGCGCGCGCCGAGGCTGCGCAGCACATCGAGGACAAGGCCGACCACGATCAGATAGACGCCGAGATCGAAGAACAAGGCGGTGACCAGCTTGATATGCCCGAGCACCGGCAGCGTGACTTCCAGGATCGCCGAGGACAGCGGCGGCGCGCCGAGCAGCAGTGAGCCTGCCGCCGTGCCGGCGGCCAGTGCCAGCCCGGCGCCGAGCACGTGGCCCGCGTCGACAGGGAGTGCCTCACCGAGTTCGTACCGGCCGCCCGCGAGATAGCGCAGGGTCAGCGCGAGTCCGGCGGTGAGCCCGCCCGCGAAACCGCCGCCGGGCGCATTGTGGCCGGAGAAGAAGAAGTACACCGACAGCACCATGATGGTCGGGAAGACCAGGCGGGTGGTGATCTGCAGGACCATGGATCGGTCCCGCCGCGCGACGAGCCGGCCCGCGGGCAACCAGCTCACCAGGTCCGGGTCGTAGTTCGGTGCGTCGGCGGCGCGCGGTGCGGTGCCGAAACGCCTGCTGCGGAACACCAGTGAGGCCACACCGGTCGCAGCGACGACGAGTACCGAGATCTCGCCGAGGGTGTCCCACGCGCGGATGTCCACGAGTAGGACGTTGACCGCGTTCTTGCCGCCGCCGAATGTGTAGGCGGCGTCGGGGATCAGGTGCCAGATCGGTTCGGTGCTACGGGCCGCGGTGGCGAAGGCCGCGAGCGTCACGACTGTGGCGCCGACCCCGGTGGCTAGCACCGCCCTGCGCATCTTGAAGGCGGCGGTGCGGCTGTGCTCGATCTCGGCGGGGAAGGCGCGCAACACCAGCACGAAGATCACCAATGTGAGTGTCTCGACGAGGAATTGGGTAAGCGCGAGATCCGGAGCGCCGTGCAGTGCGAAGATCACGCCACACCCGTAGCCGGTGACGCCGACGACCAGGACGCTGGCCAACCGGTTGCGCAGCAGCGTTGCGGCCAGCGCCATCGCGGCCATGATCGCCCCGATGGCCAGTTGCAACGGTGAATCCCACAGGCGCAGTTCGACTCCCGTGCGAGTGCCGCTCGCCAGCAACACCGTCGGCAGGATGATCAGCGTGCCGAGAATGGTCGCCTGGCTCAACGGGAGCGAACCGCGCTGCACGGCGGCGGTCATCCGTAGCGACAGTCGATCCATCGCCGCAAGGGTGGCGTCGTAGGCCCGGTCGGCATTGCCGAGCTTGGGGCGCGGGGATTCGCCGATACGGGTACGCAGCCGGAACAGTGCGACGCCTACGGTGATGATCAGGATGGTCAGCGCGAGTGGGTCATTGAATCCGTGCCACAGTGCCAGATGCGAATCGAGCGTCCCCGACAGGGTTTTCGCGTACGGACTCAGCAGCTCGTCGAGCCAGGGTGCGGCGATTCCCGCGGCCAGGCTCGCCACCGCCAGCACCGCGGGAGCCGTAAGGAACAACGCACCCGGCGCATGCCAGTGATCCTCCGCCGCACCATGCGTGCCCTGATCCTGCCTGCCCCGCCACTCGCTGTCGTTCGCGCCGGTCGAGCGCCCCGGCTTGTCCGCGAACGCACCCCACACGAAGCGGATGCTGTAGCCGACCGTCAGCATCGACCCGAGCACCACGCCGGCGGCGACGGCGGCCTTGGCGGGCGCGGCGAGCGTCTCGGTGTCCAGGATGGCGGCCAGCGCGCTTTCCTTGCCGACAAAGCCGAGCAGCGGCGGGATCCCGGCCATGCTGAGCGCGGCCGGCATCGCGACTGCGTACAGCCCGGGTGCGCGGCGGCCGAGACCGGAAAGTCGCCGTAGATCGCGCGTGCCTGCCCCGTGGTCGATGATGCCCACCACCATGAACAGACAGCCCTTGAAGAACGCGTGCGCGACTATCAGCGTCACACCGGCCAGCGCCGCGTCCGGAGTACCGAGGCCGACCATCAGGATCAGGAAGCCGAGCTGGCTCACCGTGCCGAATGCCAGCACCAATTTGAGGTCGTGCACCTGGATCGACCGCAACCCGGCCAGCAGCATCGACGCCACCCCAAGGGTCAGGATCACCGGGTGCCACGGCGGGCTGCTCGCGAACACCGGCGCCAGCCGAGCCACCAGGTATACACCCGCTTTCACCATGGCGGCGGCGTGCAGGTACGCGCTGACCGGAGTCGGCGCGGCCATCGCACCGGGCAGCCAGAAGTGCAGCGGCACGATCGCGGACTTGCTCAACGCCCCGACGAGCAGCAGCACCACGGCGACATTCACCGCGGTGCCCGCCGGCGGGTCCGCCCGCGTCAGCAGGTCCGACAGCAGGTAACTGCCGCTGGCCTCGCCGAGGATGGTGATGCCGACGAGCATCGCGAGTCCGCCCGCGCCGGTCACCAGCAGCGCCTGGATCGCCGCCCTTCGGCTGACCGCCTGCTCGGCGTTGTGCCCGACGAGCAGAAACGACAACACCGTGGTTGTTTCCCAGAATACGAAGAGCAGCAGCATGTTGTCGCTGGTAACCAGCCCGAACATGGCCCCGGCAAAGCCGACCATCTCGGCCGCGAACACTCCGAGCCGCGGCTGGTCGTCCTCGAAATATCTGGCGCAGTAGATCAGGATCAGCGTGCCGATGCCGAGGACGAGCGCCGACATGACGGCGGCGAGCGAATCGAAACGCAGATCGATGTTCATCTCGATGCTCGGCGCCCACGCGACCCGAACCTGCTGTGTGCTATCCCAATTCGCAATCACCCAGCCGAGGCCGCCCAACGGGACCAGGACAAGGACATAGAACGCATTGCGACCCAACATCCGCACGCACAGCGGTGCCGCGAGCGCGGCCATGGCATGCGCGAGCAGGATTACGAGCAAACTGCACTCCGTCGGGTCGGGGCGGCGGCGTGATGCGGGTAAATCCTACGCGGAGCGCGTGTTTTCAGTGGCTGGAGCCGGTATGGCGTCGGCCATGTCGAAGCGGATCGGCTATATGTCCGCTAATGTTTCGCCCTCGGCGGGCTCGTCCGATTGCGGCGGCCGACCGCGCGGCCGGAAGAAGTACAGCACGGCAATTCCGACGGCCGAACAGGCCACGATCGCGAGTGCGGTGCACCCAGGTGTCGATGCTTTGGTCGCGCCGTCGGGCCGGAGTTCGACCGCTGTGATGATCGATGGCAGGTAGAGGGCCGCGATCGCCAGCACGCCGCTCGGCGCGTAGCGAGGGCGTGCCGTGCCACAGCAGTAGCCTGTCGTCAATGCGAGACCGGCGCTGCCCGCTGCGTCCACGACGTTGATATCGCTGCTCCCGTTGTATATGGCGAATACGGCGAGTCCGGCGATCATCGTGATCGCGATGAACGCCGACGGCAGTCGGGTCCCGATGAACAGCCCGACGGCGGTAATTGCCAGTAGCGCAACCACGCCCCAGCCCGGCCGTGCGGCGTAGCCGAGGGCAGTGAAGACCGGAACCAGACTCACCGCCAGGTACACGCCGACGCCATCGCGCCCCGGCAGCAGCATCGCGGCGGCCATTGCGGCGAGCGCCGTCGCGGTGACCGCGAGTCCGATATCGACCGCATGACTGACGTTGGGCGCGTCCTGATACTGGCGGTTCAGCCATTCGGTGACCATGAGGACGACAAGGGCCAGCACCATGGCCGCGAGAATCGGCGTCACCGGAAGTTCCACGGCCAGCCGCGGTGACCGCTCGGCCATCGGCCGCGACCGGTTGTGGTAGGTACTGAGCGACAGGAACCCCACCGCCGCCGCGATCAGCCACCGTGGCGGTGTTTCCAGAATCTGGAGCGGATCCTGCGCGGTGATATGCAGTGCGTCGGCCAGGTTGCCTGCGACGAAGGAGCCTGCGCCACCCAGTGTGAATCCGATCGCCAGACCCGGTCTGCGCAGCACTGCCGCGCCGAGTGCGCCGAGCAGGATGCCCGCGCACACCGAGTCCAGATAGTTCTGTGTGGTCAGCATGTCGGGCGAGGAAACGTGGCGTCCGGCAAAGTGATTGACGAACATGCCGAGCGCGCCGCCGAGCGCCGTCGCCCACGCCGTCACCGGACGGGTGAAGGTGGTCACCAGCACGGCGACGGCGACCGCGACGATCACCCCGATCGCGGCGCCGCGCGGCACGCTGTTGATGAGGCTGGTCAGCCGATACTGCGTGGTCTGGCCCGTCCAGGTGAAGGTGATCGGCAGCAGTAGCGACACGCCGGCGACCGCGGCCCCCAGGAAAGCCGTGATCGTGTCGACCGCATTGCCGATCCTTCGCACGATGCGAACATACCTGTGCGCGACGGTTGACCTTGTGATTACTGAAACATTGCCCGGTCAGGTGCAATTTGGGCAAAGGCCAGTAAGGCCTCGATTGCGGTGAGTTCGCCTCGGTGGCTGCGAACGGCTAACCGCGGGTGTCGGCGTAGCGGCGCAACGACTCGACCTGATCGGAATCGAGCGAGGGCCGCACCACCGCCCGTGCCGCTGCGACGTCATCGGCCGTGACGTCGGCGGCGTCCATATCCCGCCGCATGGCCGTCAGCGCGGCCTCACGCAACAGGGCCGCGCAATCCGCCGCGGAGTACCCGTCCAGGTCGGCAGCGAGTGCGGCGAGGTCGACGTCGTCGGCCAGCGGCACCGACCGGCCCGCGGTGCGCAGAATCTCCAGCCTGGCGTCGGCGTCCGGCGGCGGCACGAACACCAGGCGCTCCAGTCTGCCCGGGCGCAGCAGTGCGGGATCGATCAGCTCCGGGCGGTTCGTCGCGCCGAGCACCACCACATCGCGCAGTGGCTCCACACCGTCGAGTTCGGTCAGCAGCGCGGCGACCACCCGGTCGCCGACGCCGGAGTCGCTGCTCTGACCGCGTCGTGGCGCGAGTGCGTCCACCTCGTCGAGGAAGATCAGCGAGGGCGCGGAATCGCGTGCGCGCTGGAACAGTTCGCGCACCGCTCGCTCGGAGGCCCCGACCCATTTGTCCATCAGCTCAGCACCCTTCACCGCGTGCACGCTGAGCTGGCCGGTGCCCGCCAGCGCGCGAACCAGGAATGTCTTGCCGCAGCCGGGCGGACCGTAGAGCAGCAGCCCGCGCGGCGGATGGATGCCCAGGCGGGCGAAGGAATCCGGGTGGCGCAGCGGCCAGAGCACGGTCTCGGTGAGCGCCTGCTTGGTCTCGACCATATCGCCGACGTCGTCGAGACCGAGGCTGCCGATCGCGAGTTCGTCGACGCCGGAACGCGAGAGTGGCCGGATCACCTCCAGTGCGCCGAGCAGATCGGCCTGGGCCAGCACCGGGTCCGAATGTTGTTTGCTCGCACGGGATGCCGCGCGCAGCGCCGCCTCCCGGCACAGGGCCGCCAGATCCGACACCACGAATCCGGGTGTCCGCGCGGCGATGTCGTCCAGCTTCAGTTCGTCGGTCGGCACCTTGCGCAGCAACTGCTCCAGCAGTGCCTTGCGCACCGCGGCCGTCGGCAGCGCGAGGGCGAGTTCGCGATCGCACAGATCGGGAGCGCGCAGCCGTGGGTCGATATCGGCGGGGTGCGCGGTGGTCGCGAGGAACGCGACGGAGGGCTCGGCGATCGCCGCTCGCAACTGGTCGAGGATGAGGGTGGCGACCGGTTCGGCCTGCGCAGGCAGCAGTGCGTCGATATCGGTGACGAGCAGGATCCCGCCCCGACCGGAGCCGGTCTCGGCGACCGCGGCGGCGACCTCACGCAACCGGGTGCCGCTCTCGGCGGCCCCGACGGTCGGGCCGTCCAGCTCGATGATGCGCCGCGGCGCGGTCACCGAGCGAGCCAGGGTGGCCTTGCCGACACCGGCGGGGCCGGTGATCAGCACGCCGAGATGCGGTGTGGCACCGAGGGTTTTGAGCAACTCCGGTTCGTCGAGCGCGAGGCTGAGCCACTCGTCGAGTTTCGCGGCCTGGCCGTGCACGCCCGCCAGCTCCTCGACGGGGATCGCGGCGCGACCGCTCCCGGTGACCCAGCCCGTTACCTCGCCGTTCGTCGCAGCTATGGCCGCCAGCTCGCCTGCTGCGGCCGCTGCCTGCGATTGCTCGCCCACCGGGATCGGTGCCCCGGCCGCCGCGCGGTCGGCGGCCTCGCGTGCGGCGACCACGCCCGCACCCCAGAAGACGGCGGTGTTCGGCTGCACACTCACCGGGCCGCGCCCTGGATCGATGGCGGTCACCGTGAGCAGCTCGGTGGTCCACGCGATACCGAACGTGCGGGAAAGCGCCTGGGTGGCAGCCGAAGAACTGATGTCGGGGCCCAGATCTCGCGGCAGCAGCGAGACCGCGTCACCGACGGTCACGACCTTGCCGAGCAGCGCCTGTCGCAGGGTCGCCGCCGGAATGGTCCTGGTGGCGTGCACCGACCCGCTGACCGAGACCTGTTTTGCGCCGTACACCGTCGCGGGGGCGACGACCACGGTCGCGTCCTCGCGCAGCCCCGCATTCGACAATGTGACGTCGTCGAGCAGCGCAACTCCCGTCGGTGTATCCGCGGGCGCCACCCCGACGACCGCCGCGGTTCGTCGCGACCCGACCATCGAGATGCCGTCCCACTCACGCAGCCCGAGCGCGGTCAGCGCCTCCGGGTGCAGCCGCACCACGCCGCGGCGGGCATCGGCGGCGGACGGGTTCAAGCGAGCGGTGAGAGCCAGTTCTGCCACTGTGCCATTCTGCCCGGGTGCGGGCGTGTTCGCCGAAAAACACCGTCGTGAGCGCCTCGTCCTGCTATCTGCAGCTCGCAAACATAATTGTGAGTGTTTTCACGGAACCGGATGCGGCCGGGTTTCGTCGTCGGCGGCATCGTGGCCGCGCACCAGTGGTCGCGTGCCGACCTACTCGGTTCCAGCCGTTGCCGCAGCAATCAATGAACAGCGGCGATCCACGCTGTCGCGCACATATCTATTTCACAGTTCGCAATGACTATTACGTGGTTCGTCACGCACCGGCGTGGTGCGACAACTCCATTTCAGTTATGTTCCGGCGACCAACTATTTCGGCGGAGAACAACCCGGGGAGTCCGTCGACATCGGCGCTAATCCCTTGTGTGCCAGTCACTTGCGGACGCGGTAACGTCCCCGACGGTCGATCCGATCGGACGGCCGTCTTTTGGAGGGGATTCAAAGAATGAAGTTCGGAAAGTTCAGCGCGACCGCATTTCTGGCCATCGCGGCGGTGGGAATCACTGCGGGCGCCGCGAACGCGCAACCGGTGGCCGTCGAGCAGGCCGTGTCCACTTCGGGCATCGAGCAGGGAATCGGCTACAACACAGCGCTTTCCCGTGATGCAAAGGTTGTGACCACCACGCTCGACGCGGGCAAATTCGCCCTCAGCGGTAACGGCGCAGCGGTGGCGGTACAGGGCGAGAACGGCGCGGTCGTCGCCGAGGTGCCGCTGACGTTCGAGGTTGCCGGGCACGCGATTCCGGTCGCCTACAAGATCGATGACAGCGGCCGAAGCCTCACACTTACACCGGAAGTGAGCCCGAAGGATATCGCCGATCTGAAGGACATCAGCTCCTTCGACAACTTCGTGCAGCAAGCGAGCCAGAACATTGTCGGCATGATTCTCGGCGGCATGCTCGGCGGATTCATCGGTGGCCTGCTCGGCTTCGGCATCTTCAGCCTCATCACCGGGCCGACCGGGATCGTCGTCGGCGCGCTCGCGGGCGGTGCGGCCATGGGCGGTCAGCCGTTCATCGATGCTCTGACGGCGCTCGCCACCGGCCAGCCCTGAGCAGTGATGGTATGAAAAAACGCGCGTGCGCAGCCGGTAGGCTGCGCACGCGCGCTGTCTCAGCGAGACACTGTCCTACCTGACGATCCCGGCGGCAGTGGCGACCGGGGTATCGGCATTGCTCGGCGCGAGGCAGACCAGCTTCGCGGTACCGAGCGCGACGTTCGGGCTGCCTGCGAAGGAGCTGTTCGGGTTCTCCGCCAGTATCTGCTCGATCAGCGCCTTCTCCGCCACGCTATCGAGCGCTTTGAATTCACCACAGGTGGTGCGCGACGCCGGGCCGAGCGACGGGTCGACCGTCTTGGCGGGGGTTGTCGCAGCGCCGCCACCGGTGGTCGGCGGGCTGCTGGTGCCGGTGCTGGTGCCGGTCGGCTGCGGTACCGACGAACTGGTGCCGGTCGTGCCCTTGCGCAGACCGTTGGCCTCGGCGGATTCATCCGATCCGCCGCAGCCTGCCAGCAGTAGGACCACCGCCCCTGCGGCGAGGGCGATGGCGGAAGTTCGCTTCATCACGTGCATTTCCCGGTGACTAGAGGCGCCGGAGCCTCCGGCGCGTTCGGTGCAGCGTACCGGGTGCGATCGGGTCGTCGTCATGGGAGGCTCCGCAGCGGATCGGGCGCCGGGGTCTGGCTCCGGCGCTGTCGCTCCTACTGTGCGGTGGGCGACTTATGATCGCCCAATCGATCACTGAAGGTCAGTGAATATGCTGCTGCCAATCGGCGGGAACACGCCCGCTCGGGCCCGGTGTCGGCTGGTCGGCCGGGTGACTGGTCGGCGCAGCCAGCTCCGGTCCGCCGCTGTACATCTCCTCGGTGCGGAAGTCCCAGAACCAATCCTCGCCCGGCTCGAAGCTCTGGATGAACGGGTGACTGGTTTCCTCGGCGTGCTTGGACGCATGCTGCGCGGGCGAGGTGTCGCAACAGCCGACGTGGCCGCATTGGGCACAGCGGCGCAGATGCACCCACCAGCCCTGTGCCGCTTCGCATTCGACGCAGCCGGTTCCGCTCGGTGCGACGCTCGGGTCGATCCCTTCCAGGTCTTGCTGCGTCATCGTTGTCCTCCTGCGTTGGATTCCGGTTCGCCTCGATTGTCGTCGGCCGAGTTCGCTTCGGCCGGGTTTTCCTCGGCGCGGTGCAGCGGCAGCCAGACGGTGAAGCGCGTATTGCCCGGCTCCGAATCGAGCTGGATATCGCCGTTGTGCTTATTCACCACGATCCGGAAGGAGATGTCCAGGCCGAGGCCGGTGCCCTCGCCGACCGGTTTGGTGGTGAAGAACGGTTCGAAGATTCGACTACGCACCTCGGCGGGTACGCCGGGACCGGTATCGCCGATTTCGACGACGGCACAGTCGTTTTCGTGCCTGGTCCGAATCGTCAGGGTGCCCTGGCCGTTCATCGCGTACACCGCGTTGTCGATCAGGTTGGTCCACACCTGATTCAATTCCGCTGCATAGCAAGGCACCTGCGGCAAAGTGCGGTCGTACTCCTTGACCACCTGCACCCCGTCGCCGATCTTGCGACTGAGCATGACCAGCGTGCTGTCGAGCAGCTCGTGGATGTCGATCACCTGGAACGGCGCCCGGTCCATCTGCGAATACTGTTTGGCCGCACCGACAAGCGAGGAGATTCGCGTGGTCGAGTCGGCGATCTCGTTCATCAGCAGCTCGGTCTCGATGGTGTAGTTCAGCCACCGGATCGCGCCCTGGAACACCTGGTCGGGGCAGTCGTCGAGGGTGGCGGCCACGCGCTCGAGCCAATCGACGTCGAAGCCTGCCTGGACGAAGTTCGGCGCGAGATTCCAGGCGTCGCCGATGCCGTGGTCCTCCAGCCATTCGCCGAGCAGGTCCTCACGATCGGCGGCTTCCATCGGCGTCAACTCCGGCGCCTTGGCGACCTGCGCCGCCGCCTCCTCCTGCAGCCGCACCAGCGAGACGAGCGATTCCGTGTCGAACTTGCCTTCGGCCATCATCGCCAGCTTGTGCCGCATCCCGGCGATCCGTTCCCGCAGCCCCGAGGTAGCGCGGACCGCGGCGGCGGCGGGGTTGTTCAGCTCATGGGTCAGGCCCGCCGACAGCGACCCGAGCGCGAGCAGCCGCTCCCGCTGGGCGATGCGTTCGTTGGAGTTGCGGTTGCCGAAGAACGCGCCCTCCAGCATGTGCACCGCCATGGGGAACCACTCGTGCATCATCCTGGCGAAGGCGCCGGCGTCGAGCACGAAGAACCGCGACGGCCGCGGCACGGACATCGAGCCGTTGTAGGTCTGGTCGACTTTGTCGCCCATGTAGGCCATCCAGGCGCCCGCATACGCGCCCTTGTGGTCGGTGCGGACCATTTCGATCTCGGTGCCGCTGGAGAGCTTGGTGAGGACCACCTCGCCGTCCATCAGTACATAGAAGCAGGTCGCCGGATCGCCCTCACGGAAAACCAAACCGGGTTCGATGGTTTCCACCCGCCCGTCCCCGCACAGCCATTCGAGTTGTTCGTCGTCGAGCTTCTCGAAGAGAAAGAGCTTGCGCAATTCCGCGGGATCGCAAACCAGGCGGCTGCTGCGCGCGGCGGTATCTTTCGAATTCATGTCAGCCTCCTGATTACGCGAGATACCGGTGCACGAGCATGACAGCCATAGCACCCTCACCGACTGCGGAAGCCACGCGTTTGGCCGAGTCGGCATGCACATCACCGGCGACGAAGACGCCCGGCACACTTGTTTCCAAGTGGTGTGGGGGCCGCGGTAATTCCCAACCGGCCGGTCTGGCGCCGTCGACGAGCAGATCGGGTCCGGCCAGTACGTATCCGGCCTTATCCCGTTTGATCACTCCGTCGAGCCAGTCGGTCTGCGGCGCCGCGCCGATGAACAGGAACAGCCGCTCGGCCTCGGCCTTCTCCTCGGCGCCGGTTTCGTTATTGCGCAGCACGATCTGCTGCAAGTGGTCGTCGCCGTCGGCGGAGATCACCTCGGTGCGAGTGTGCACCTTGATGTTCGGTATCTGCCCGATCTGCTGGATCAGATAGTGCGACATGGACTTGTCCAGCGAGTCCGCGCGGATGACCAGGTGCACGGTGCGGGCGTTGCGGGACAGGAAGACCGCGGCCTGGCCCGCCGAATTCGCCCCGCCGACGATGTAGACGTCGTGATCGGAGCATTCGGATGCCTCGGTCATCGCCGAGCCGTAGTAGACACCGCGCCCGGTGAAGTTGTCGACGCCGGGAGCGGTGTGGCGGCGATAGTCGACGCCGGTCGCGATGATCACCGTGTGCGCGCAGAGCCGTCCGCCGTCGGCGAACCGCACGGTGCGCGCGGACCCGTTCACCTCGAGACCGACCACCTCACGGGTGGTGATCACCTCGGCGCCGAACTTGGCCGCCTGCCGCCGGGCCCGATCCGCGAGCTGCGATCCGGACACGCCATCCGGGAAACCGAGATAGTTCTCGATCCGCGAACTCTGTCCGGCCTGGCCGCCGGTTGCCGTGCGCTCGACGAGCACCGTGCGCAGGCCCTCGGAGGCGCCATAGACCGCCGCGCCCAGACCCGCGGGGCCACCACCGACCACGATGAGGTCATAGAAGTCGCCGGTCGGATTCGTGCTCAGCCCGACACTCTGGGCCAACTCGCCGTCGCTCGGCTGCACCAGCGTCTGCCCGGCTTCGGTGATGACGACGGGACATCGCTCCGGATCGGCGCCCGCCGCCTCCAGCAGCCGCGCGCCTTCGGGCTCGTCGGCGATATACCAGCGGTAGGGCAGTTGGTTGCGGGCGAGGAACTCGCGTACCTCCGACGACCGTGGCGACCAGCGGTTGCCGACCACCTTGGTCTCGGTCACCGGCCGCTGCTCGCTGCCGCGCCAGGCCTCCAACAGCCCGTCGAGCACCGGATACAGCTTCTCCTCCGGCGGATCCCACGGCTTGAGCAGATAGTGGTCGAGATCGACGACATTGATCGCGTCGATCGCGGCGCTGGTGTCGGCGTAGGCGGTCAGCAGCACGCGGCGGGCGTAGGGGTGCAGGTCCATCGCCTGCTCGAGGAATTCGATGCCGTCCATGCCCGGCATCCGGTAGTCGGCGATCAGTACCGCGACCGGCTGGCCGCGCAGTTTCATCTCACGAAGCGCGTCGAGCGCGGTGGCGCCCGATTCCGCGCGCAGAATCCGGTACTCGGCGCCATAGCGGCGGCGCAGGTCGCGCACGACCGCGCGGGAGACCCCTGGGTCGTCGTCGACGCTGAGGATGGCCGGCTTCGTAGCAGCGGGTGAAGTCACCTAACGAGTATGGATCCTCGCCGGGTCTGCTGTCGTCGGGGTTTGCCCGCCATCACGCCCGGTGCCTGCGCACCATGTCGAGTTCGCCCGGTGTGAGCAGGCGCTCGAGCAGTTCTTCCTGAGCGATCATGCGGGCTGCGAGCGAGGAGGGCGAGCCACGAGCCGCAGATCCATCGGAGGATTCGACAGCGGGTAGCAGCGGAAGCTGTTCCACGTGCCGACGGTGTAAAAGCGAGCGCAGTTTCACGGCCGATCACCTCACGCTGGACGGAAAAGTTGGTGGCAGTGTCTGATGCTTCGTCTATCCGTCATTGTGCGCTGGCCATTACACGGGCAGGTGAACAAATCTCGAAAATGTGACGTGTTTGTCTTCCAACTGCTGCATATTTAGGATGCGAGATAATCGTCAAATCGTGCTGGCCGGACCGAAATAGGTCCGGTCGCCGCAGTTCTCCCGGAGGCAGTGTTGCCGAAAAACCTCGAAGTCACGATCGACATCGCCGCACCCCCGGAGCAGGTGTGGGCCGTTATCGGCGACCTGAAGCGGATGCCGGAGTTCAGCCCGCAGTGCGTCAGGATGCTCGCGCTCGGCACGCCGAAGGCGGGCACCTGGACGTTCAACCTCAATACCGACGGCAAGAAGTACTGGCCGACCACCGCGCGGATCGTGCGCTATGAACCCAACCAGGCCTTCGCGTTCCGGGTCAACGAGAACCGCAGCATCTGGAGCTACACGTTGGAGCCGACCTCGACCGGCACCAGGCTGATCGAACGCCGCGATGTCCCCAACGGCACCACCTGGTTCTCTCGCACGGCCATCAACGCCGCGCTCGGTGGCGAGCAGCCGTTCGAAGAGGAACTCGTGCGCGGCATGAACGAGACGCTCGGCAAGATCAAGACAGCGGTCGAGGCGCAGGCGTAGCTTTCGTCGTATGCGACGAAACACGCGCTTTACCGCGGCCATTGCGGCTGCGGCGGGGACGGCTGTGCTGCTGTCCGGTTGTGGTAAATCCGATTCGGGACCCGACCGCGAGGTCACCGTGGTCGGGTCCGGTCAGGTGCGCGGTGCCCCGGACACCCTGAATGCGGATCTCGGGGTGGAGGTGAACGCCGACAACGTATCCGCGGCGATCAACGGTGCCAACGACAAGGCCAAGGCGATCTCCGACGCCATGGTGGCCGTGGGCATGGCCCGGGAGGACGTGCGCACCACCGAGATCTCCATCCAACCGCAATACGCCGGCAGCCCGAACGGCGGCAACCAGACCATCATCGGCTACCGAGCGACCAACTCCGTGCACATTGTGGTCCGTGACCTGTCGAAGGCCTCGGCGATCCTGGACAGCGGGGTCAAGGCGGGCGGCAACGAAACTCGACTGCGCGGTGTCTCTTTCGCACTCGATGACGATTCGCGATTGCTCGCCGACGCGCGCTCGCGTGCCTTCGCCGACGCGAAGTCGCGGGCCGAGCAATACGCGGTGCTTGCCGGGTTGAAACTGACGGACGTCAGCACCATCAATGAGGCAAGCAGCCGCGACGACAACCCGAAGGCACTGCGCGACGGGGCGCCGGAGTCCTTCGCCTTGGAGCCGGGCACCCAGACGGTGACTTTCACGGTGAAAGTCACCTGGGGCCTCGGCTGAATTACCCGGTGGCTACTGCCATTTCGGCAGTGTGACCACCTGGGCGGCGTAGGAAAGCCCCGCGCCGAAGGCGATGAGCAGCGCGGTATCGCCCGGCTTCGACTCACCGGTGCGCAGCAGTGCCTCCATGGCAAGCGGAATCGAGGCGGCCGACGTATTGCCGGTCTCCTCGATGTCGTTGGCCAGCGCGCAGTGCTCCGGCAGTTTCAGTACGCGGGCCATGATCTCGATGATCCGGCCGTTGGCCTGGTGCGGAATCATCGCGTCCAGATCGTCGGTGGACAGCCCCGCCCGATCGATGGCGTCACGGCAGACCTTCTCCAGGGAATGCGCCGCCCAGCGGAACACCGCGGTGCCTTCCATCGCCATGTAGGGGCGGACCGCGTCGAGCCCCTTCTCCTCGATCTCGGCGAAGAACTCCATCCAGTCCTTGTCCTGCCGGATCGCGTGATGCTGGGTGCCGTCCGAACCCCACACCGTCGGGCCGATCCCGACGGTGTCCGACGGCCCGACCACCACGGCGCCCGCACCGTCGGCGAACAGGAATGCGGTGGAGCGGTCGGTCGGATTGACGGTGTTGGTCAGCTTCTCCACACCGATCACCAGCACATGGTTCGCGGTGCCGCCGCGCACCAGATCCGAGGCGAGCGCCAGCCCGTGACAGAAGCCGGCGCAACCGGCGGAGACGTCGAAGGCCGCCGCGCCGTTCATGCCGAGCTCGGTGGCGATGCGCGGCGCGGCCGCCGGGGTGAGCAATAGATGGGTGGACGTAGCAACGATCACGCAGTCGACATGGTCGATCTCGACCCCTGCGGATTCGAGCGCGTCGCGGGCGGCCGCGACGCTCATGCTCTGGATCGTTTCCGTTTCCGAAGCGAACCTTCGGGTCTTGATTCCCGACCTGGTCCTGATCCACTCGTCGCTCGAGTCGATCGGACCCGCCACCTCATCGTTCGTGACGATCCGGGCGGGGCGGTATACGCCGAGCCCGAGGATCGCCGTGTGCTCTGCCCCGGTGTACTGGGCGATTCGAGCAGCCATTATGCGTCTCCTATGTACCTGCGGCGGCGCCGCCGGGTTGTACCCCGAAGCATGTAATGAGTCCCTCATCGGTCAACTACCTACGTGCCCGTAGACATGAGGCCCCCTCATATTAGCCCTAGGATCGCTGCGCGCCAGTGCGTATTCTCACATTCCGCGGGTATACCCTCTGAGCACGCCTTTTGCTGTTGGCGGCAGGCCCCCAACTAGTGATTCGAGGACAACATGCTGGGACTCGGGATTATCGGCTGGATCATAATCGGCGGACTCGCCGGCTGGATTGCCAGCAAGATCATGAAGACAGATGCTCAGCAGGGCATCCTTCTCAACATCGTGGTCGGCATCGTCGGAGGTCTACTCGGTGGATTCCTGCTGAAGCTGCTCGGCGTCGACGTCGAGGGCGGCGGCCTCTGGTTCAGCTTCTTCACTTGCCTGGCCGGTGCGGCCCTTCTGTTGTTCTTGGTGAAGCTGTTCACCGGCCGTCGAGCCTGATACGGGCAACACCTGCCACAGGCTCCTATGCTCGATAGTGCCTCGCCTTCGCTGGGCCCGGTGTGGGCTGTGGGCGGACGATGTCCGGCTACGTCGATTAGGGTGTGATCGCTTGCGCTCGACCTATTGTTGAGGGGCGCATTCCACCTGTATCGAGCACGAAAGAGGAGCCTGTGGCACGCCGCCCCACCCCGCCCGGCACGCCCGAAACCACCGGAGTCGGCCATGTCGTCGATCTGGTTCGGGCCGCGATTCCCCCGCTGCACCCCGCCGGCCTGCCGTTTGTGGCCGCGCCGTTAGCGGTGGCGGTCCTCGGTGGGCGTCGCAAGTGGGTGCGCCGGAGCGGACTATTCGCCGCGGCGGCCTGCGCCACCTTCTTCCGGCACCCGAACCGGGTGCCGCCGAATCGGGCGGGCGTTGTCGTCGCACCCGCCGACGGTGAGGTCGCACTCGTCGACACCGCTTCTCCGCCACCGGAGTTGGGCCTCGGCGACCAGCCGCTGCCCCGGGTGAGCATCTTCCTCTCGGTGCTCGACGTGCACGTGCAGCGCACGCCGGTCTCCGGCATCGTGCGCGCCGTTTCGCATCAGCCCGGCCAATTCCGCTCGGCCGACCTGCCCGAGGCCAGCTCGGTGAACGAGCGCAACAGCATGGTCTTGGAGACCCCCGACGGCCGGCAGGTCGTCGTCGTCCAGATCGCCGGGCTGCTGGCCCGGCGCATCGTCTGCGACGCGAAGGTCGGTGACGTGCTGACCATCGGCGATACCTACGGGCTGATCCGCTTCGGCTCGCGCGTCGACACCTACTTCCCGGCGGGCACCGAGCTACTTGTCGAGCCGGGACAGCGCACCATCGGGGCCGAAACCGTCCTGGCGGTGTTGGGCTCATCATCCGCCGAGTCATGATGGAGCACGCCGTGTCCAAGCCCCGGCGTAGCCGCTCGATCCGGCTGCTGCCGAGCATTGTGACGATCCTGGCGCTGTGCGCCGGATTGTCCGCGGTGAAATTCGCCCTGGACGGCAAGCTCAACATCTCGCTCGCAATGGTCGGCGCCGCGGCGGTGCTCGACACTCTCGACGGGCGGCTGGCCCGCATGCTCGACGCCACCAGCAAGATGGGCGCGGAGCTCGATTCGCTGTCGGACGCCATCTCGTTCGGCGTCGCGCCCGCCCTTGTGCTGTACATCGCGCTACTGGACAGCAATAGCGCAGGCTGGATCGTCGCGCTGATGTACGCGGTGAGCATCGTGCTGCGGCTGGCCCGGTTCAACACCCTGATGGACGACGACACCCGCCCGGATTGGTCGCGCGAATACTTCGTCGGCGTGCCCGCGCCCGCGGGCGCGCTCATCGCGTTGGTGCCGATCGCGTTGTTCGTGCAGTTCGGCGACGGCTGGTGGGTCGGCTTCTACGAGGTCGCGCTGTGGACCCTGTGCGCGGCCGCGCTGTCGGTCAGCACCATCCCCACGCTGGCAATGAAGTCGGTGTCGGTGGCACCGCAGGCCGCCGCGGGCCTGCTCGTGTTGGTCGCGGTCGCCGCGGCGGCGCTGGTCACCTACCCGATTGTGCTGCTGCTGGTGTTGGTCGCGCTGTACCTCGGTCATATCCCGTTCGCCTGGCACTCGCAGCGCTGGGTCGCCGCGCGACCGGAGACCTGGGAGCACAAGCCGGCCGAGCGCCGTGCTCAGCGCCGTGCTCAGCGGCGTATGCCCGCGATCCGTCGCCCGGCCATCCGCGTGTCCAGCGCTCGCTTACGCCTGCGCAGGCCGGGCGGCAGGCAGCGGCAAGACGAGGTGTCACGCTGATCGCTGCGGCGGTCCGCAGGTTTTCGACGAGGATTCCTCATACCTCGGCGTGCAGGCTGCCGAGGTATGAGCATTCGCGCTGCGCACCGCACCGGCGACCACGCCCGGCTCGTGCGTTTCCGGCGGCGGTCACCCACCACTGGCGGTGAGCGCTCTCGGGTCGGGTCGGGCACAAGCGGTAGCGTCTTCCCGGACGGCCGAGCGCGGAAGCAGGTGTGGGTGGAACCGGATGGATTGCGCCAATTCCAGGCGCATCGACCGCGGCTGTTCGCGCTCGCCTATCGAATGCTCGGATCGGCGAGCGAGGCCGAGGACGCGGTGCAGGAGATCTACCTGCGCTGGGATGGTACCGACCGCAACACCATTCGGTCCGCGGAGGCCTGGTTGACCACCGCGGTCGTGAATCTGTGTCGCAGCTGGCTGCTTTCGGCGCGGGCGCGCCGGGATAGCTATGTCGGGCCGTGGCTGCCCGAACCGGTGCCGACGGCCGCCGGTGAGCTGGGTCCGCTGGAATCGGTGGAGGAGCGCGAGCTGGTTTCGCTGGCGTTGCTGACCGCGATGGAGCGGTTGAGCCCGGTCGAGCGGGCGGTATTCGTACTGCGCGAGGCGTTCGACTATGCCCACCGAGAGATCGCCGACATGCTCACGCTGACCGAGACCAATTCGCAGCAAATCTTCCGGCGGGCCGGCCTGCGAGTCCGGGAAGGACGGCCGCGCTTCGATGTGCCCTCCGACCAGGCTCGCGAGCTGATCGAGCGATTCCTGAAGGCGGCACGCAACGGCGATGTCGAGGCACTGGAGCGGATGCTCGCCGCCGACGCCACCTCGACGGCCGACGGCGGCGATGTCGTCAACACGGCACGGCGTCCGATCGTCGGCGCGAACAATGTCGCGCGCTACCTGATCGGGCTGTTCCGCTGGGAGGTGCCGGGTTTGGAGATCGCGGTGCAGGAACTCAACGGTTCGCCCGCGGTCGTCGCCTGGGTGGCGGGCGACCCGCTGCTCGTCGTCGATGTGGAAACGGCGGGCGATACGGTGACCGCGCTGCGGTTGATCGTGAATCCCGAGAAACTCGCCTATCTCGGTCGCGTTGGCGGTTCGCCCGCCTGAGACCGGAGGCTCTGGGCCAACTTCAGTGTGATGCGGCTCATGCCCGGCAACTGTCATGGATCGGCAGCCGGTTTGGTCTGAAGGGTGTCGGCCTGTCGAAAAGGAGCCACATCATGACCGGACAGCATCGAATTGTCGTACTCGGCGCCGGATACGCGGGGCTCGCCGCGGCCCGCCGCTTCGCGAGCACAGCGCAGGATGCGCGGATCACCGTCGTCGACGGACGCGCCGGCTATGTCGAGCGAGTGCGACTGCATCAGCAAGCCGCCGGGCAGCGAATTCCGGCATGGGATCTTCGAGAGTTGTTGGTCGCCAAGGGAATACAATTCGTCCAGGCGTGGGTGACGGAGCTCGACGCCGACGCGCGGCGGGTGATCTTGGACGGCGCGCCTGCTCTCGAATACGACACGCTTGTCTATGCGCTCGGCAGCAAGGCCGACCCGGCCGGTGTGCCGGGCGTCGCCGAACACGCCTTCTCGGTGGCCACCCCCGAGGATGCGATCCAGCTGTTCGAGCAAGCCGAAACGGCGCGGATGATCGTGGTCGGCGGCGGCGCGACCGGCATCGAGCTGGCCGCGGAAGTGGCGGAGTCCGAGCCGGATTCGCGCGTGCTGCTGCTCAGTTCGGAGGAGCCCGGTGCGTGGATGTCGCAGCGCGCACAGGCCCATGTGCGGCGGGTGCTCGAGCGGCTCGGGGTCGAAATCCGGTCGGACGCCACGGTGATCGAGGTGTCGGCCGAGGGGGTCCGGTTGGCCGGTGGTGAGTTGATCGAGTCCATGGCGACGGTGTGGACCACCGGATTCGGTGTGTCGGATCTCGCGCGCAGATCCGGTATCGCGGTGGCCGCCGATGGTCGGATGCTGACCGACCCGACGCTGCGCTCGGTCTCGCATCCGGATGTCTATGCGGCGGGCGACAGTGCGGTCGTCGCCGGCCCCGGCGATCGAGAGCTGCGCATGGCCTGCGCGACCGCGTTGCCGACCGGCAAGTACGTGGCGGATGCCGTGGTCGCGAGGATGCGGGGTCGCGACCCGCGAAAACTGCGGTTCCGCTATGTGTTCCAGTGCCTCAGCCTCGGCCGCCGCGACGGACTCATCCAGTTTCTGCACGCAGATGACACCCCGGGACGCACCGTGCTGACCGGTCGCACGGCCGCGTGGTTCAAGGAACAGATCGTGCGGGGCGCCGGTCGGGCCGCCCGCCCCTGAACATCGCCGGCGCGCTCGATATTCCGGTGCGGTGCGGTGGCGCCACCCGCCGGGCGACATCGTCAACGAACGGTTGACGATGCGCAATCGTCAACCTATGGTTGACGCATGGCAAACAACATACGGCTCGACGATCTGATCGAGGGCATCAAGAAAGCGCGTCCCGACGACGTGCTGGAACAACTCTCCGACGCGGTGGTCGCCGCGGGACACCTCGGCGAAGTAGCCGATCACCTGATCGGCCACTTCGTGGACCAAGCCCGCCGCTCCGGCGCGTCATGGACCGATATCGGCGTCAGCATGGGCGTTACCAAGCAGGCCGCCCAGAAGCGGTTCGTGCCCAAGGCGCCCGGTGCGGCGGAGGACGCCGCCGCCATGGACCCCAACGCCGGCTTCGCCAGATTCACCCCGCGGGCGCGGGCGGTCGTGATGGCCTCGCAGGAAGCCGCCCGCACGGCGGGCAATGCCCAGATCGGCATCGAACACCTGATTCTCGGGCTGCTGTCGGAACCCGAGGGTCTCGGTGCGAAGGAGATCATCGTGCAGGGCGGTTCACTGGAGACCGTCCGCGAGGTCGCGACGGCGGGCCTACCGGCTCGGGTGGACGAGGTGCCCCCGCTGATCCCGTTCGGCCCGGAGGCGAAGAAGGCGCTCGAGCTGACCTTCCGCGAGGCACTGCGCCTCGGCCACAACTACATCGGCACCGAGCACATCCTGCTCGCACTGCTGGAGCAGGAGAACGGTCTCGGCCTGTTCGCCGGTGTCGGCGTCTACAAGCCCCAGGTGGAAACCCATCTGGTCGAACTGCTTTCGGTGATCGCCACCGAGCAGTCATGACAAGGGGATGGGCGGACATCCACGGCGACCGGATGACCGTCCGTCCGGCGCAGGTTCGGTGTCGCAGCCGAATCCGGCAGGTGCTGGCCGGATTCCGTGCCGCCTTTGCCGCCCGTGCCAGGCAGGCACGGGTTCGGCGCAGGTCGTCGGCTCGGCGGCGTCGAGCGGCTGCCGTGTGCGAGCTATCGCGGCGCGGGCGGTCGAACGGTCTCCCGAACGTCCCTCAGCGCAACACCGTCGGCACGCATCTACGGGCCGGCTGAGGTATCACCGATCGGGCACGTTGCGGGCGAGTTCGTCGAGCCAGGCGGCGGCCGAGGCGTCGCTGGGAGCGCGCCAGTCACCGCGCGGCGACAGTGAGCCGCCGGAGCCGACCTTGGGGGCGTTCGGCAGCGTCGAGCGTTTGAACTGACTGGTCTGGATGAAGCGGCGCAGGAATTCCGCGAGCCAGTGTTTGATGGTCGGCAGGTCGTAGGCATTGCGCTGGTCGGCGGGGATGAGATCGGGCCAGCTGCCGCGGGCGGTGTCCGACCAGGCCTGCCACGCCAGGTAGGCGATGCGGCTCGGGCGGTAGCCGAAGCGCAGCAGGTTGTAGAGGTGGAGGTCCTGCAACTCGTACGGGCCGACGGTGGCCTCGGAACTCTGACCGGGTCCGGTCGCGTCGGAATCGGTGGTGGGAATCAATTCCGGCGAGATTTCGGTCTGCAGGATCGACGCGAGCACCTCGCCCCCATCCGCACCGAACTGATCGGTGTCCACTGCCCAGGCGATCAGGTATTTGATCAGCGTCTTGGGCACCGAGGCATTCACGCTGTAATGCGCCATATGATCGCCGACGCCGAAAGTGCACCAGCCGAGCGCGAGTTCGCTGAGATCACCGGTGCCGACGACGAGCGCATTGTGCTGATTGGCCAGCCGGAACAGATGTGCGGTCCGCTCGCCGGCCTGCACATTCTCGTAGGTGATGTCGTATTGCCGAACACCGTCGGCGGCAGGGTGATTCAGGTCGCGCAGCATCTGGGTGGCCGAGGGCCGGATATCTATCTCCGCTGCGCTCACTCCGAGTGCGCGCATCAACCGGTGTGCGTCGTTGCGAGTGCGCGCCCCGGTCGCGAAGCCGGGCATGGTGTAGGCGAGCACATTGGTCCGCGGCAGCCCGAGCCGGTCCATGGTCTTGGCCGCCACGATCAGCGCCTGAGTGGAGTCGAGCCCGCCGGAGACCCCGATGACGACACGCTGGATTCCGGTGGCCCGCAACCGGGTGCTCAGGCCCTCCACCTGGATGTGGTGCACCTCGGCACAGCGCTCGTTGCGTGCGGTCGGGTCGGCGGGAACGTAAGGGAAGCGCGGAATTTCGCGTCGCAGCTCGACGGCGGTGGTCGGCACCGGCAACTCGATCTCGATGCGCCGCAGCCGAACCAGATGGTCGCGGTGGTCGTGCACATTGTCGGCGAAACTGGTGGTGCGCAATCGATCCGCGGCCAGGCGCGGTAGGTCGAGGTCGGCGGTGATCAATTGTGGATGATCGGCGAACCGTTCACCTTCGGCAAGGAGATCGCCGTTCTCGCAGACCAGGGCCTGTCCGTCCCACGCCATATCGGTCGTCGATTCGCCGTGTCCCGCAGCCGAATACAGGTAGGCGGCCAGATAGCGCGCCGAGTGCGAAGTGCACAGCGCCCGCCGATAGTCGGCCTTGCCGATGACGATATTGCTGGCCGAGAGGTTGACGAGCACGGTCGCACCGGCAAGTGCGGCGAACCCGCTCGGCGGCAGCGGCACCCAGCCGTCCTCGCAGATCTCCAGATGAAAGACGAATCCGTCCAGATTGGTCGCGGTGAACAGGAGATCGGCTCCGAACGGCACCCGCCGACCCGCGATCGTGATCTGGTCTGCCAAGTTCTCCCGCGCCGCCGCGAACTGCCGCTTCTCGTAGAACTCGCGATAATTCGGCAGGTAGCTCTTGGGTGCGGCGCCGAGCACAACGCCCCCGCTCACCGCGATCGCGCAGTTGAACAGCCTGCCCTGGGCCCGGACCGGTGCCCCGACCACCAGCACCGTGTCGATGTCCGCACTCGCCGCGACCAGGCGTCCCAGCGCCGCCTCCACCGCGTCGGCCAGCGCATCCTGATGGAACAGGTCGTCGGAGGTATAGGAGGACAGCCCGAGCTCGGGAAACACCGTCAGTACCGCGTCGGCGTCAGCCGCCTGGCGGGCCAGCAGCAGCGTCTCCTCGACGTTGTAGGCGGGGTCGGCGACCCGCACCCGTGGCACCGCGACCGCCACCCGCGCGAACCCGTGCCGGTAGAGCGATTCGAACGCCAGGTCGGGCATCGTCGTCCCCCTTCGGGATCGAGTCGAACGAGATCATGCTCCGCCGCGAAATCTACCCCCGGCCGGGGCTACTGCCTGCCGCGCAGCCCGCCGCCCCAACGCGGCCAGTCCACCTTCGGCGGCGGTTCGGCGATCAGCGATTCGCGCCCGACATCGGTGACGAACAGCGGCAGCCGCGGCTCGAGCTCGGCAAGCAGGGTGAGCAGGTTCCCGCCCTGCGCGGCCCGGTACTCGGGCATGGTCAGACCGACGATCTGCAGGAACTGGAGGCTGCCGTTCGGGGTGTCGATGCCGCCGAGTTCCGGGTCGACGGTGAACCCGACGGCGTGGACGGTCGCGTCCACGCGGTCGGCGGCGATGGGCCCGTTCGCCTTGATGGTGTGGCCGGGCTCGAACCACTTGCCCGACTGGAAGACGTAGCGGGCGAGGTTCTGCATGAAGTTGCCAGGCCACACCGGTGGCACGGTATCGGTGGGCAGGCGTACCAGCCGGAAGGTGAATTCGAATCCCCAGCCCGATTCGGCGGGGTTGTCCCACTCCTTCTCGTACAGCTCGCTCATGCCATAGCCGAGGTAGTGCCAGTGCGGGATCGGGTCGGTGCGCGGATACACGCTGATGCCGTCGAGCGGATCGGGACCGCCGAGCGACCAGGGCAGTTCCGGCGCCCAATGGGTGGGTTCGACGCCGTCGTACAACTGTGCGAGGGCGCCGTCGATGGCGTCCCAGCCCGGTGCTTCACTCACGTCGCCACTCTAGTTCCGTGTCGTCCACCCGGCGCGTCGCATGGAATCGTAAGACGTTGGCGGACAGCGGTTTGCGGTCGACCCTGCACGGCGGGCCGGGTGACCTGGGCTTTCTTACCTGCGCCTCGGCTCTGGCGCGGCGCGCCGACCCGCGATCTCCGGCAGCGGTCAAGATCGACGGCCGCTAAGCTATAGCAATGGCGGATGACACGGATTCCGACCTAGTGGCAGGGGAGCGGCGCGCTGACCTGATACATGCGCTGTCCTACGTGTCCACGGAGTCGGGGCCGGACGGCGAGTACATCGTCAACGGCGATCTTCCCCCGGAGGTGGCACCGCCATTCATCCGAGCTGTCATGCGGGTCGAGGCAGAGTTGCTGTTGCACGATGCCGAGCTCGTCACGGTCGAGGGTGGCGAGCCGCGCACGCCCGAGGAGCGTCGTACCGACGCCTTCGTGGCATTGGTGCTGCGCGTCGACGACCGAGACTGAGTGGGCGCGGTGTCGCCGTACCTTGCACTCGACACCCCTGAGTGCTAAAAAGGGCTTTGGCACTCTCTACCTGTGAGTGCCAGGTCGGGACGGTGAGACCGGGTTCCATCGACACCCCCGGTCGTCCGTCGCGGGCACCGAACCTGGCCAGCGTAAATGGGGCGATCCGACAAGCGGTCGCCCTGCGTGTCAGCCTCATTACTTGGAGGATCACTTCGCAATGGCCAAGATGATTGCGTTCGACGAAGAGGCCCGCCGCGGTCTCGAGCGGGGCCTCAACGCCCTCGCCGACGCGGTAAAGGTGACGCTGGGCCCCAAGGGTCGCAACGTCGTTCTGGAAAAGAAGTGGGGCGCCCCCACGATCACCAACGATGGTGTTTCCATCGCCAAGGAGATCGAGCTGGAGGACCCGTACGAGAAGATCGGCGCCGAGCTGGTCAAGGAAGTCGCCAAGAAGACCGATGACGTCGCCGGCGACGGCACCACCACCGCCACCGTGCTCGCCCAGGCGCTGGTGCGCGAGGGCCTGCGCAACGTCGCGGCCGGTGCCAACCCCCTCGGCCTGAAGCGTGGCATCGAGAAGGCCGTCGAGGCCGTCACCGTGCGCCTGCTCGACACCGCCAAGGAGATCGACACCAAGGAGCAGATCGCTGCTACCGCTGGTATCTCCGCAGGCGACTCGTCCATCGGTGAGCTGATCGCCGAGGCCATGGACAAGGTCGGCAAGGAAGGCGTCATCACCGTCGAGGAGAGCAACACCTTCGGTCTCCAGCTGGAGCTCACCGAGGGCATGCGCTTCGACAAGGGCTACATCTCGGGTTACTTCGTCACCGACCCGGAGCGTCAGGAAGCGGTCCTCGAGGATCCGTACATCCTGCTCGTCGGCTCGAAGATCTCGACCGTCAAGGACCTGCTGCCGCTGCTGGAGAAGGTCATCCAGGCCGGCAAGCCGCTGCTGATCATCGCCGAGGATGTCGAGGGCGAAGCCCTGTCGACCCTGGTGGTCAACAAGATCCGCGGCACCTTCAAGTCCGTCGCCGTCAAGGCGCCCGGCTTCGGTGACCGTCGCAAGGCTCAGCTCGCCGACATCGCCATCCTCACCGGTGGCGAGGTCATCAGCGAAGAGGTCGGCCTCTCGCTGGAGACCGCCGGCATCGAGCTGCTCGGCCAGGCCCGCAAGGTCGTCATCACCAAGGACGAGACCACCATCGTCGAGGGCGCGGGCGACGCGGAGGCCATCAAGGGCCGCGTTGCGCAGATCCGCACCGAGATCGAGAACTCGGACTCGGACTACGACCGTGAGAAGCTGCAGGAGCGTCTGGCCAAGCTGGCCGGCGGTGTTGCGGTCATCAAGGCCGGTGCCGCGACCGAGGTCGAGCTCAAGGAGCGCAAGCACCGCATCGAAGACGCCGTGCGCAACGCCAAGGCTGCCGTCGAAGAGGGCATCGTCGCCGGTGGTGGCGTGGCTCTGCTGCAGTCGGCTCCTGCTCTCGACGACCTGAAGCTCGAGGGCGACGAGGCGACCGGTGCGAACATCGTGCGTGTCGCGCTGTCGGCTCCGCTGAAGCAGATCGCCTTCAACGCCGGCCTCGAGCCCGGCGTTGTCGCCGAGAAGGTTTCCAACCTGCCCGCAGGCCATGGCCTCAACGCCGACTCCGGCGTGTACGAGGACCTGCTTGCCGCCGGTGTCGCCGACCCGGTGAAGGTCACCCGCTCCGCGCTGCAGAATGCGGCGTCCATCGCGGCTCTGTTCCTCACCACCGAGGCCGTCGTCGCCGACAAGCCGGAGAAGGCCGCCGCTCCCGCCGGCGACCCGACCGGTGGCATGGGTGGCATGGACTTCTGAGTCCAGCCTCCCGGCAACACCTGCAGAAACCGGAAGCCGGCCACCCTCGGGTGGCCGGCTTCCGGCGTTTCGGTATCGGTCGATGTGGCGGAGCGGTTGGGTATGCGTCAGTTGGAGGCGGCGCTCAGGTCTACCGGGTTCAGGTTGTCGCGCGCGGTGCCTGCTGTGGACTTCTTCTTGCCCTTGTTCGGATTGTTCACCGAGCCCGTGACATCGGGCTTCTCGTCTTCGGTGATCTCCGGGGTGTGGGGTGGTTCCCGCTCGGCAACGGGCGCGGCATCGTTCGGTTCGACTTGCGCAGCGGCAGCGGACGCGTCGACTTGCGCAGCGGCAGTGGGCGGTTCGACTTGCGCGGCTGTGGCATCCGCGCTCGGAGCGGCGGCGGCCTCGGCCATTTCCGCAGCGATCGATCCTCTTGCCGCCAATTCTTCGGCGGCAGCCTGGCGCAGTCGTTCGGCGATTTCGTTGAAGATGTAGAAGTTCGGGATCCTGCCGACGGGGGTGAGCGATACCCAGCTGCCGTCGACCTTCATCCGGACCAATCCGCTACGGGCGTCGATCAATTGGATCTGCTCCCACGCGAAGATCTTGTCGCGGAAGATGAGTGCCCCCAGGTGCAGGCCGATCTCGCCGAAATTCACGGTCGCACCCTCGTCGATGGCGATAACCGCGCGGGGCAATTGGGTTGCGGTGATTGCCGACTGGATCGCCTTGGCCCACTCGCGCGCGTCGTCGAACAGTCCGTCGTCGAACGCGGCCGCGGTGTCGCCGGGGCCGCTCATCTCGAACGAGTAGTCCGACGGCGCGGTGCTCTGGAACGGAATCACCTGCTGGCGTACTTCGGCGCTGTCCCAGCGGAATCCGGCGATCTGCTCGCCGGAGCGGTACACGGTCATGCCGGATTCGAAGAGGTCGAGGCGCGCGGCGCGGTTGTGCCGGTTGCGCCTGCCCCAGACGAATGCCATCGACGCGGGTACGAGGGCAAGCAGGCTGACCGCAACGCTACCCGGGTACGCGCCGACCACCGCGCAGATCGCGCCGACCGTGGCAAATCCGCCCGCCACGATCCCGCAGCCGCGCACAAAGTTATCTCTCGCAGGCGCCGCCGGTCGAAATGTCTGGCGGTGCGTGCCGAGCTTTTGGTATTCGGCCATCAAGTGGATCAGCTGCGTCAGTGGAACCTTTTGCGCCAGGCTGGTTCCGGTTTCGCCTTGCTTCACCGTGCTCGGAGTGGTCAATTGTCCCTCCATGAGGCGGTTTTCCTCCGCGGCGAAGCGTATGTCACTCGACCAGCGGTCGCCACCCCAGTTTCGCTTGCCTGCGATCGGCCGAGCTTACGTCACTGAGTCGCTGCTGGCACGGAGGGTGCGGGCGTTTCGTCGGGTTCGTCGTTTGACCAGCCAGGTGGAGATGCCGGTGACGGCGAGGGCCGCGGGCGTCAGGCCGAGCAGCAGCCAGATAATTCGCCACCAGCCATTGACAAGCCACCCGAAGTGGGCGGGTCGGAAGACTTTGTCGTAGAACGTATTGGCCACCGGCCGGTCGTGACTGGAATCGACCACCTTGATATCGGCGCTGTCTCTGGCGTTGATGTAGACCAGGACATCGCCGCTGTAGAAGGCACGGTGTGCGTAGGGTGAATAGGCGCCTGCTATCGAGGCTCGGTAGTAGTCGGCTTTTTCGCCGGGCAGTTTCAGATAGGCGAGTCGGCCCGGTACCTGCTGGAGTGCGATAGTGCTCGCCTCGCCGATGGACACCGGTGGGCGCTGTGGTGCGGTCGGCCGCGGAGTGAAGGTGTCGTTGGGCATCTCGGTGACGGCGTCGCCGCCGGTGACGGCGAGCCAGGCCTGCTCCACGGCGGGAAATTCGAAGGCGATGCCGGTGATCCCCCACATGAGCAGGAAGGGGACGCCGAGGATGCCGATGACGTTGTGCAGATCGCGGTCCCTGGCGAAACGGCCTTTGTTCGTCCGGACGCGAAAACCGTGGCGTATGCGCTTCAGGGAAGGCCACCACACGACAGCGCCGGATACCGCGAGCAGGACGAGCAGGACTCCGAGGACGCCGAGAATCAGGTAGGCCCACGTCACGTCGAGAATCGGCGCCTTGCCGTTCACGGCGGGGACCGTGCCCACATAGCGGAGGCAGCCGAATGCGCAGTCGTGCAGGTTGACCAGCCAGCCGAGCACGCCGTCGGTGAGCCCGGCGCGGGCGTTGATCCGGCCGGTGCCGGGG
This sequence comes from Nocardia sp. NBC_00403, assembly GCF_036046055.1. Lineage (NCBI taxonomy): Bacteria > Bacillati > Actinomycetota > Actinomycetes > Mycobacteriales > Nocardiaceae > Nocardia > Nocardia sp. NBC_00403. The sequence continues at coordinate 429,059 of NZ_CP107939.1, read as the reverse complement.
TCCACCGCGTAGGCGGCGGTGGAGCCGCGGTTGCCGACGGCGATCACGCCGCCGTCGGAGCCGACCCAGCCGACGTCGAAGTCCGGGTCGGCGGCGCGTACGAGGTCGACGGCCTGTTCGGTCGTGACTATCGGCGCGGCATCGGTCTGTTGATAGAACGATCTATGGCTCGCTCGGAAGAGTTCGCCGTGGTAGAGCAGGACCGCCCCGGTCGTGCATTGGATAACCAGCAGTAGGCCGAGCGTCAGTGCGGACCACCGATGGGTGCGGATCAGCACTTGGCGAATCGGCTTCCGCCTGCGCCGGCGCGGTCGGTTCGCGGGCGCGACCCGGGCGGACGGCTTCGAACGATCGCCGGTTGCCTCGAGGGCACTCGCGCTGCGCGAATCCACTCCTGTCATACAGGGCAGGCTAACCTAAATTTTGGTGTCCGATAACCGCCGGTGTTCCTAGCGATGGTGAGCTCGCGAGGCGCGAGAAAAGACCGAAGGCCGGCCCGCGCGGTAGCGGACCGGCCCTCGATGGGTGGTGATCAGATTCCGCCGACGGTCAGGACGGCGAACGTAGTGGGCGTGCCCGGGCCCATCGGCCCGCCCTTGTCGAATTGTGAGGCGACGACCAGGGTCTGATTGCCTGCGCGCACCAGGGTGGTCGGGATGTGCAGGGATTCGTCGGTGATGGACTGCTCCAGGGTGGCAGTAGCGCCGTCGTCGGTGATCTTCCAACGGGTGATGGTGTTGGTGACGTTCTGTGCGGCCCACAGCGTGCCGCCGTGCAGTTCCAGGCCGTCGCCGTACTTCAGATCGCCGCCGTGCATGGCGACCTTGCGGATCGGATCGGGTGAATTCGGTGCTGTTGCGATGCGGTACAGGTCGCCTGCGGTCATATCGACGACCAGCAGGTAGCGGCCCGAGTCATCGGACGCGATGCCGTTGAGGGTGAAGGAGCCGGCTTTGTGCGATGCGATGGTGGAATTCATATCGAATTGTGCTGTCAGTTCAGCTTTTCCGCCGTGTGCCACGGCGTCGGCCAGTTGGGCTTCGGTGACGCGATAGACGACGGCGGACAGACTGTCGGTCAGGTAGGCGGTGCCGTCCTGGGTAATCGCGACGTCGTTGACCATGTGCGGGCCGAGGGCCGAAACGTCGAAGCGGGCGATCAGGGCTCGGGTTCCGGTGTCGTAGATCGCGACGCCCATGGTCGAGTCGATTACCCACAGGCGTCCGGCTCGATCGACCTTCAAGCCATTGGCGGTCTTGCGGCCGTCGGTGCCCTCGGCCAGGAAGATGTCGGCCCGGCGGGCGCCCGGCGTGGCGCGGTAGATCGCGCCGTTGGTGTATGAGCCGACATAGGTGTCGCCGTTGCGAGTGTCGACCGCGATGCCCTCGGGATACGCGCGATCACTCGGCAATTCGTAGGCGGTGCTGATTCGGGAGGCGGCGGGCTGGTCGGTGGCTTTCGCGGCATCCGTGGTCGTGCCGCAGGCGGCGACGGCGGTCAGTGCGACGGCGGTGGCGATGGTCGAAAAGTGGCGGCGGCGGATCGTGCGGGACATGGTCGTGCCTCTCATCGGGTCTATCAATCAGATGTATCGACATCTAAGAGCGAGCACGAATGTATATTAGAACTCTAATGGTCGTCAAGACGCTAATGAGAGAATGGGCGGATACGATGCAGCCATGACGTCTATGCCCGCATCGGAGCGCATCGGATCCCCGATCAAGCGGGCTGAGCAGGCGCTCAGTGCGGCCAAGAACGCGGCATTGAAGCCCGCCGGCGTGACGGTGCCGCAGTACGCGGCCCTGCTGTTCCTGACGGAGAACCCCGGTATCTCGGCCGCCGCGCTCGCCCGCCTCTGCGGCGTCACCCCACCGACCATGAATACGGTGCTGACCAACCTGCAGGACCGCGGCCTCGTGGAGCGGACGCCACACGAATGGCACAAGAATGTGCTCGAAACTCGCCTCACCGAGAAGGGGGCGACGGTCATGCGGGATGCGGACGCCAGAGCGGTGCGAGTCGAGCGCGCGCTGGCCGCCGGCTTCACGACGCAAGAGCGGGCAACCTTGATGGAGTTGCTCGATCGCTGCGCGGACCTGCTCGATTCGATACGACCGGAATAGCCGGACCCGCCGCCGAGCGGGCCCGAAGGTCATCCGCGGCTCCGGCGCATGCCACCGGAGGCGGGGGATACTTCTGGCTATGCAGGCTGCGTTCGTCGGTCGCCATCGCGAGGTCGCCGCGCTGCGTGCCGCGGTGCTGTCCGCGGCAGGCGGCGCGGGCCGGTTGGTCCTGATCGACGGTCCCGCCGGAATCGGCAAGTCTCGGCTTGCGGACCGCACGGTGGAACTGGCCGCCGAATGCGGTATGCGTGTCGGGCGGGGATTCGCGGTGGACGATGCGGGGATGCCGGCACTGTGGCCGTGGCTTCGGTTGATCCGCGACATTCCGGAACTCGCCGAATCGCTGTCGGCCGACCTCTCGGACGATCCGACCATGGATATCGCGGCACGGCGGTTCCGGATGTTCGCCGCCGTCGCGGCCGCCCTCGAGCAGTTGGCCGAGCCGGCCGGGCTCGCACTGATCCTGGAGGACCTGCACTGGGCGGACCGGACCTCGCTGCTGCTGTTGCGGTATATCGCGGCCGAGCTGCCCGGGCTGCGGCTCCTGGTGGTGACCACCGCGCGCGATCCTGCCACCACGGTCTACCTCGAGCAGGTGCCGTGGTTGCTTCGTCTCCCGCACACCCGGTCGATGGCGCTGTCCGGGTTGTCGATCGAGGAGATCCGTTATTGGCTGGACCAGGCGTGTCCGACCCCGGGCCGTGCCGACGTGGATCGGTTGTTCGCGCGAACCGGCGGGAATCCGTTGTATATCCGACTTGTCATCGAATCTGATTTCGGCACAGCAGGTTCCGATGTCGCGTCGCTGGATCCGATGTCACATCCCGGCTTTCGCCGACTGGCACTCGTGCAGGTGGATCGGCTGGATCCGGCGAGCCGAGCGGTGCTGGGTGCGGCAAGTGTGCTCGGCGAGCGGATCGAACCCGAACTGCTTCGGCTCGTCGTCGGCGCCGACGTCGATGCGGCCCTGGATGCGGCCATCGGCGCGGGTGTGGTTCGACAACTCGACGACGGTGAGTTCACGTTCGCGCATGCGCTGATCCGCGACGCCGTCTACGCCGAACTGGTCCCATCGGAGCGCATGGCGCTGCACAGAGCTGCCGCCGAACTGCTTGCCGTACACGCCGACGGCAATCCTGCCGCGGCGGGGCCGATCGCGACGCACTGGCACAAGGCGAGCGGCCGGGACGCCGGTGTCAACTGTGCGTACTGGGCCGGGATGGCCGCCGCGGCCGCGCGCGCAAGCCTGGCCGACGACGAGGCAATTCGATTCCAGCAGTGGGTCATCGACGGGATCGGCCGGATCACCCCGGCAGCAACGCTCGCCGAGTTGTGGCTCGACCTTGCGCGCAGCGAGTTCACGGCGGGGCGGATCGATGACAGCGTGGCGCACTCCGTGCGCGCGGGCGAACTCGCCGATCAGGCGGACCGCCCCGATCTCATCGGTGCGGCAGGTCTCGTGGTCACCGGCATTACGACGCCGCGGGCAATGGCAAGCGTAGATCGGCTGTGCGTCAACGCCTTACGACAACTCTCGCCCGACGCGGACACCGCATTACGGGCCCGGCTGCTGGCACAGCGCTCCATGTCCGCCGCCGATATGGCCGAATGCGAACGGGCAAGGGAGCTTTCCGCGACGGCGTTGGCCGAGGCCGAGCGCAGCAACGACCCCGATGCGCTGCTGGACGCGATCCACGCCAGGCACCTGTCCCTGTCGGCGCCGCCCTACCTTGCCGAACGCCGCGTCCTCGCCGACCGCGCCATCGACATCGGCTCTCGCGCACAGCAACCCCTTGCTCAACTGTGGGGACACCTGTGGACAACCGACGCGGGGTTTCAACTAGGTGACCTCGGCATGGTCGACAGATCACTCGACCAGATCGAACAAGTGGCGGACTCCCGGCGACTGCCGGTGGCGCGCTGGCACCTGTATCGACTCCGCGCGACCCGCGCGACCCTGGTGGGCGACCTCGCCGCCGCCGCGGACAGTGCCGCGGCCGCCCACGCGCTCGCCCTGCGAATCGGCGACTATTCGCTGATCGGCCTGCACTACGCCTTCCGCGGCCAATTCTGTGTAATGCAGGGATACCTCGACGCGGCCGAGATCGCCGAGCATCTCGACGCGTTCGGGTTCGCGCCGAAAATTCCACTGGTCCGGGTGTATTCGCCGATGCTGCACGCGCTGGCCGGTGATATGGCCGAGGCGCGGGCCGGATTCGAGGAGTTCCGGACCCTGCCCGACACGCTCGAAGTCGGGCCCCGATGGCTCGGTCTGCTCTACCTGATCGGCGTTGTCGCTGTGCTGCTGGAGGACAGGGATACCGCCGACCGTGTCTACCGGGTGCTCGGCGTCGCCGACGATTACTACATGGGCGACGGCAGCGGCGCGGTGTTCTGCGCCGGTTCGATCGCCCGTCCGATCGCCGACCTGGCCCGCACCGCGGGACGCAACGACACGGCGATCGACCACTACCGGCATGCGATCGACATGGATGCCCGTATCGGGGCGCGCCCCTTCCTCGCCCTCGGCCGGCTCGGGCTGGCCGGGGCCCTGCTCGACCGCGGCACGGAGGCCGACCTGCGCGAGGCCCGAACTGCGGCGACCCGAGCGGCACAGGAGTTCCGGCTGCTCGGTCTGGATTATCGGCTGCGATCGGCGGACACGTTGCTTGCCGACATCGATCGTGCGGGCCGTAGCGCGAACCCGCTGACCGCACGCGAGACCGAAGTCGCCGAACTGGTGGCGAGCGGCTTCTCCAACCGTCACATCGCCGAGCGTCTGGTGCTGTCGGAGCGCACCGTGGAGACCCATGTGCGCAGTGTCCTCGGCAAGCTCGGTGTCCAGAATCGCACCGAGATCGCCACCTGGGTGCTTCGACACCGTGCCTGAGCGACACCGCACCTCAGTAGCGCCGCGCTCGAATGCGGCCTGCCGCACCGGCTGCCATGCCCCGGTTGCCCGCAGGCGACGGGAAGGTCGTTTCGGTCGCGGCCGCCGCCGAATCCGGTCCGGAGTCGGAAGCTGTGCCGGTGCCGCAGGTGGACGACCTGACCGTGATGTATCGAGGTCGTGGTGCCTGCGCAGTGCGGCGGCCGATCCAGCGTCGGTGGTGGATCGCGCCGATCGGATGCGGGCAGTTCAGGCCGTTGCGGGGGCTGCGGCCCTTGCGGGTCGGGGAGTGCGGTCTGCGACAGTCATTGCCAACGCGGCACACGCGATGAGAGCGGAGACCAACGGCAGCCAGGACGCGCCGAACGAATCCAGCACCGCGCCACCGACTATGGAGCCGATCCCGCTGCCGAGGTAGATGGCGGAGCCATTGAGGCCGAGGGCGACGGTGGGCGCATCGGCGGCGATGCCGAAGAGGCGGGTCTGCTGGGGAACCATGATGGTGGCGCCGAACAGGCCAATGATCGCAAGCACCGCGAAGACGGTCCAAGCGGTGTTGATGGCGGGACCGAACAGGATCAACCCGACCGCTGTGCCGATGATGCCGACGATCAGTGTGCGCTGTGGCCCGTAGCGGTCGACGGCGCGACCGGCCTGCGCGTTGCCGATGACCTGGCCGACGCCCATGGTGAGCAGGAGCCATGCCAGCAGCTGCTGGGATACCGACGGCGCGACGACGACAGGCAGATAGACGAACGTAGTGAACGTTGCCGTCGTGGCGGCCGTGGTCACCATCAGCACGCGCAGCACCGGTCGGCGCACGAGCACGCTGATACGTTCTCGCAGACCGGTTTTCGGGAGCGTGACCCGTGGCAGCAACAACACGAGGACCGCCGCGACGGCGCCTGCGGCGGCGATCACCCACAGCACGCCACGCCAGCCGATCCAGCGTTCGACGAAGATGCCGATCGGCACGCCCGCGACACTGGACAGGGTGAGCCCGGTGGCGACCACCGACAGTGCCTTACCGCGGTTGGTGTCGTCGGCGACCACGCCTGCGACGGCGAAGGCGTTGGCCTGGAATGCCGCCGCGCCCAACGCGGCCACGATGCGCGCCGCCGCCATGATCGCGAACGTCTCGCCCGCGGCTTGGCCGATCATGCCGAGCACGAAAAGGCCCGCGCCGCCACCCAATAGCCAGCGCCGATCCCAAGATCCCGTGGCGGTCGCGATGAGTGGCGATGCGACTGCGTAGGTCCAGGAGAACATCGTGGTCAGCTGGCCCGCGGTGGCGACGGAGACGTTCAGGTCGGCGGCGATGAGCGGCAGCAAGCCGTTGAGCACGAACAGGTCGGTGCCGAGCACGAAGGTGCCCACGGCGAGTGGAATGAGAGACCGAACGATATTGTTCGATGATTGTCGAAGCATCTTAGTATGCTGAGATATGATTCGATTGTTGTCAAACGATCGGAGAATGGATTTGCGCCAGCTACCGCAGCCGAGCACCGCCGACCTGGACCTGGTCCGGGTGCTGAGCGCGCTCGCCGATCCGGTGCGGCTGGAGCTGGTCCGGGCGCTTGCGGGGGTGCGTGAACCACTCAGCTGCAGCGTCGACAAGTTCGATGTCGAGATCACCGCCGCGACGCTGTCGCACCACTGGAAGGTGCTGCGGGACTCGGGCGTCACAACAACCTTCGCGTCCGGGCGCAACCGGCTCGTCGAACTCCGACGCGACGACCTCGCGGAGCGCTTCCCCGGTCTACTGGACGCGGTACTCGCCGACACGACGCGCTGAGGCCGATCCGGCGGCGGCAGCGGCTGACGTGACGCCGAAGTAACCGCGAAAGATACGGTTCGGCAAGACTTTCCGGCTCCGGTGTCGATATTGTTCGGGCCGAACGTATTTCGCACTGCGGGAAGCCGTGACGCGGAATTGCGCCACGGCGACAGTCGTTGCCCGCGCCTTCGACGTCGTTCGGGTTGCGAGCCGGCTTCGACCATGTGAGGTTTGGCAGGCGAATCAGTCGCCGCGGAGAGCGCCGATCCGGGCGCGAAGATCCGGCAGCGAACCACCGGAAAATATTCTAGAAAATTCCTGCAAAATACTTCCCCTGGCGCGTTGTGCTCTGTATCGTCCTTTTCGGCAAACAGCTAGTGACCGAGTGGTCGCTACGGTGAGATCGGAGCAATACCTTGAGCCTCTTCCTTTCCAACGCAGTCTTTGGCCCCCTTCTGCAGCTGATTGCCACTGGTTCGGCGAGCCTGTCGGCGCATTAGCAACAAAGCCGCCAACTTTCGGCTAACGCGCGGTCGCGCGGAGGTTTTCCAGAAGGGCCCGATCCATGACGAGGGGATCGGGCCCTTAGGTATTGTCTGCCCCAATGTCACAGGATGCGAATACGGGACGAATGTATGCCGGGCAACCCGTAGAGGACCGGCAACGTCAGCGGCGTGCGCGTTTTCTGGAATCGGGCCTGACGGTCTTTGCGCGCGACGGCTACGCCAATAGTTCGGTCGGCGCTATCTGTAAGGACGCCGGACTCTCGTCACGGCAGTTCTACGAGGAGTTCACCGGTCGCGAATCCCTACTACTCGAGCTCTACCAGCAGATCGATAGGGAGTCGCGCGACGCGGTCACCGCTGCACTGGACAAGAAGGCCGACGCGACCGCACTCGAGATCATCGACGCGTCCGTCCGCGCCTACGTCGAGGCCATCGGGTCCGATCCGCGCAAGGCGCGTGTGGCGCTGGTCGAAGTGGTCGGTGCGGGGCCCAAGGTGGAGAAGTTCCGGCTCGAATTGCGCCGGGTCTGGGGTTCGCTGCTGGCCAGTGCCGCGGAGGACGCCGCCATGCACGGCGAAATCCCCACGGGCGACTACGAGATGCGCGTGCTCGCGATCATCGGCGCGGTCAACTATGTGGTCGATTCCTGGAGCGGCGCGGATCCGCGGCCACCGCTCGACGACGTGATCAGAGTGCTCAGCCGGGTGATCATGGGTGCAGTCGGCGCGTAGCGCCTTGTCGGAGACGGCGATGCGGCCCCGGCGCGGTAGCGTCGCGGCATGGAGACAGTTCCCATCCAGATGCCGGACGGCAGCGTCGTTCCGGTGCGGCTGATCCCGGCGAGCGGTGCACACAGCCATCCGGTGACCCCGGATGCGCCGCGCCCGGTCGTGGTGATGGTCCCGGGGCTCGGTGTCCCGGCCGGATACTACGAACTGTTCGCCGCCGGATTGGCCGAGCGCGGGTTCGACGTGGCGATCGGGGAAATGCGTGGCCAGGGCGACAGCAGGCCGCGGCCGAACTCCTCGAGCGCCTACGGCTATCACGAGCTGGCATCGGTCGATTTCCCCGCGATCTTCGAGGTTGTGCGCGACCGCTTCCCGGCCAGCACGCCGTACCTGCTCGGTCACAGCATGGGTGGCCAGCTCGCCGTGCTGTACGCCTCTCGGATCCGCGGCAGGCTCGGCGGGCTGATCCTGGTCGCCTCCGGATCTCCGTATCATCGTGGCTTCCGTGGACTTTCGGGGCCCGGGATGCTGATGGGCACAACGGCGATCTCGCTGACCGCCAACATCGCGGGCTTCTGGCCGGGCGACCGGATCTCGGTCGGAGGTTTCGGCAGGCAGTCGAAGGTGCTGATCTCCGACTGGGCCCGGCTGTCGCGCACCGGCCGCTTCGTACCGGTCGGTGCGGATATCGACTACGAGGAGCGGATCGGCAGACTGCAGCTGCCGATCCTGTCCATCACGATGACCGGCGACGACCTCGCACCGCCGAGCTCCGCCGCGCATCTGCTGGAGAAGATGCCCAAGGCCGACGTGACGACCTGGCATCAGCCGGAGTCACTGGGACACAACGGCTGGATTCGCCAGTACCGCAGTACAGTCGATCAGATCGAGAAGTGGCTGCGCGATCGTTAGCCTGCCGCGCTGCCGTTGGCCGGGGTGAGCGCCAAGACCGGAATCTCCCACGGCACCGCGTTCTGGAAGTCGGCAAGGAACGGCGCAACCTCCAACTCGCTATCCCACAACCGCTTCCGCTCCGCGCCTTCGACGATCGACGCGACCACCGGCCAGGATTCGGTGCCGACCTCGACGGTGGCCCCGGGGTTCGCCACGAGATTGTGATACCAGCCCGGCTTGTTCGGCCGACCGCCGTTGGCCGCGAAAATCACCACCCGGTCGCCGTCGCGCAGGTAACCCAGCGGCCAGGTGCGCTGCTCGCCGGTGCGTGCGCCGGTTGTGGTCAGCAGCAGCAAACTCATGTTCGCGAACTGCCCTCCGACGACACCGCCATTAGCGCGGAATTCCGCGATGATTTCCCGATTCAGTTGCTGCCGTTGTTCATTGGACACACGCCTCATGCTATTCGCGTGCCGGCGTTCCCGCGCTCCGAGCGTCATGCCCCTTCGCGATTGCCGCGTCATATCGGAGGCGGGCGGCCGCCATGTACTCGCGGTGCCCCTCCGACCACTCGATGAGCGCGTCGACCTGATTGGAGAGGGTGGCACCGACGGGAGTCAGCGCATAGTCCACCCGCGGCGGCGAGGTGGGGGTCACTGTTCGCTCGACCATGCCGTCGCGTTCGAGGCTGCGCAGCGTGAGAGTGAGCATCCGCTGCGAGATGCCCTCGATCGAACGCTGCAATTGGGAGTAGCGCTTCGGTCCGTCGATGAGCAGTGCCATGACGAGCACGCTCCACTTGTCGCCCACTCGATCCAGCACTTCGCGTAGCTGACAGCTCGCCGTCTCGGCCCCGATCGGCGCCACGGCTGCGGCGCGCACATCGGTGTGCGGTAGGCGGGACAAAGTGCCTTCTTCCATCACCGCGTCATTGTCGGCCAGACTCGAGAAGCGCACAAGAAGTAATCAGCGAACAGAAAGTGTGGTATCTGATGACAGCGCAGCACCCGTCGGACGTCGATCTCTTTGCGCCGCCGCGCCGCTCCGGCCCCCGGCCGACGACCACCGGTCGCGAGATTCCGCACGACCAGCTCGACCAGTTCTCGCCACCACGGATCCGCGCCGCGCTCATCGGTCACGCCACCGCGCTGCCAGGTGTATTCACCGGTCCGAGCCAGGTGTCCGAACCTGCCTCGCTCGCGCTGCGACTGCACGACCCACGCGGTCGGTGGGAGGCGTTCCTGTACCCGAGCCCGGACGAGTTCGGGCACATCCATCGAACCGGATTCATGCATCTGACCGTGCCGCGGCCGATCATCGCGCCGCTGATCGAGGCAGGCTGGATCGAGCCGCATCCGATTACGTTGCGCCCACAGTGGCCGGACACGATCGTGATGCTCTACGCGCCCCGCGACGAGGACGAACTTGCCTTGGCGACAGCGATTATGGATGCCTCGTGGCAGCAGGCCACAGAAAGCTGAGCGACACTGCGGTCTAATCGAGGTGTTTGCCGAATCCGTCGAGCATGGCGGTCAGGCCGATCTCGAAATGATCGGTGTTCGTGACCGCGTCGGCGGCCGCGATGCGCGCGTGGTGGCCGGCGGAATCCGCAGCGGGTGTGCGACTGCGTTGGGCTGCCACGGTGGCCACCGTATGGCTGAGGATGTGGCCGATCACGTACTCGCGCAGGCATCGGGCCAGCTGTAGGGCGATGGCCGCCGGAAAGCCGACACCCTGCAGGCGTTCCAGCATCCAGTTGCCGGTCTCGACCGACGTGGCGCTGCGGACCGGCCGAGTTGCGAAGATGGGCACCGCATTCGGGTGCCGACGCAACGTCGAGCGCAGTCGATACGCGTAGGTGCGCATCAACTCGGGCCAATCCTCTTGCCAGGGCAGGGTTTCCATCTCCAGCTCGGCGAACATCGCGGCGGCGATGGCGTCGAACAGGTCCTGCTGGTCGGTGAAGTGGCGGTAGGCGGCCATCGGGTCCGCGCCGAGCGCGGCTCCCAGTTTCCGCATGGTGAAACCATCCAGGCCCGCCTCATCGATGACGGTCAGTGCGACCGTGGCGATGTAGTCGCGGTTCAACGTGGTCCGGACGCTCGGCGCCGGCCGCTTCCGGTCGCTCATGCGCCCGGCTCGTGACCGGCATCGAGCAGCCGGGTCGCAGACTGCGATTGGTGGGTCACGCCTGCTCCTCTGCTCGTTTCTGTCTACAAAGTAGATGTCATCTACATAGTAGAATCCGGCTCAGGAAACAGCCACCGCCTGCCGGTCAGGCCGGTCGGCGGTGGCCGAGTGTCCGTCAGCGGGCTCCGCCCTGTTCCATCAGCATCTGGGTGAAGAACTCGTAGATGAGTCCGGCCTGGAACGCCGACTGCTTGTTGTCGGCGGCGCCGCCGTGGCCGCCTTCGATGTTCTCGTGGTACCAGAAGGTGTGGCCCTGCTCCTCCAGCAGTGCGGCCATCTTGCGGGCATGGCCGGGATGCACGCGGTCGTCGCGGGTGGAAGTGGTCAGCAGGATCGGCGGATAGGTGACCTCCGCGCGGGCGTTCTGGTACGGCGAGTACTTGCTGATGTACTCCCATTCCTCCGGCTGGTCCGGGTCGCCGTATTCGGCCATCCACGAGGCGCCTGCCAGCAGCAGGTGATAGCGCTTCATGTCCAGCAGCGGCACCTGGCAGACGATGGCGCCGAACAGCTCCGGGTAGCGGGTCAGCATCACGCCCATGAGCAGGCCGCCATTGCTGCCGCCCACCGCGCCGAGCTGGTCGGCGGTGGTGATGCCGCGGGCGACCAGATCCTTTGCGATGGCGGCGAAGTCCTCGTACACCTTGTGCCGGTTGGCCTTCTGCACGGAGGTGTGCCACTCGGGGCCGTATTCACCGCCACCGCGGATATTCGTCATCACCCAGGTGCCGCCGCGCTCCAGCCAGCCCATGCCGGAGGCCCCGCTGTAGGCGGGGGTGCGCGACACCTCGAAGCCGCCGTAGCCGGACATCACCGTCGGGCCGGGGCTGTCCTTGCGGTCCCGGTGACGGATGACGAAGTACGGCACCATGGTGCCGTCGTCGGACTCGGCGAAGAATTGCTCGGTCTCGATGCCGGAGGCATCGAAGAAGCCCGGTTCCTGCTTGAGTTGTTCGGTCCGGCCGCCGACGGCGCTGGCGAGCAATGTCGCGGGATTGGTGAATCCGCTTGTGGTCAGCATGAACTCGTCGCCGCCCTCCAGCGGGTCCAGGTTCATCACGCTGGTGGTGGCCATGGGCGGGGTGTCGGCCAGCGGCTCCCGGGTCCAGCCGTCGGGGCCGGGGGTGAGGACGTAGAGCTTGGTCTGCACGTCCTCGAGGGTGATCAGCAGCAAGTGGTTCTCGGTCCAGCCGTAACCGTGCAGCGAGGTGTGGGCGTCCGGGGTGAATATCACCTCGAATTCTCTTGCGCCGGAAAGGAATTTCTCGAAGTCGATGGCCAGTAGCGCGCCCGCGGGGTAGCGCGCGTTGCCCACCTCCCACGGTGACTTCAGCCGGATCAGCAGCCAATCCTTGTACCAGGATTCGCTGGCATCGGTGGGCACGTCGAGGTGACGCAGGCTGCCGTCGTCTTCGATCAGGTAGACCTCTTCGTTGAAGAAGTCGGTGGCCCGCCCGACGAAATGCCGTTCGTAGCCGGGCGTGCGGTCGTAACCCGCCGACACCGCGACATCGCCCGCTTCACCTTCGAACACCGTTTCCGCCTCGGCGAGCGGGGTGCCGCGCCGCCAGCGTTTGGCGATTCGCGGGTATCCGGAATCGGTCAACGAGCCGGGCCCGAAATCGGTGCCCACGTACACCGAATCGATATCGATCCAGCGCAGTTCCGATTTCGCCTCGGGCAGCTGGAAACCGCCGTCGGCGGGGTCGATGAATTCCCGCTTCTCGATATCGAATTCGCGTACGACTTTCGCATCGGCGCCGCCACGCGACAGGCTGATGAGGGCGCGCGACTGTTCCGGCCGAAGCACCGCGGCGCCGCCCCACACCCAGTTCTCGTCCTCGGCGGTGGCCAGCGCGTCCAGGTCGATCAGCACCTCCCAGTCCGGTGCGTCCTTGGCGTACTCGGCGAACGTGGTGCGCCGCCACAGCCCACGCGGGTGGGCGGCGTCGCGCCAGTAGTTGTAGAGCCAGGGGCCGCGCCGCCCGGGATAGGCGATCTTGGTGTCGGTGTCGAGCATGTCGAGGATGCGGCGTTCGAGGTCGGTGAACCGTTCGGACGCGGCAAAGCGCGCCACGACCACATCGTTGTGCGCGCGGGCCCAGTCCAGGGCCCGCTCATCGGTCACTTCTTCGAGCCACAGATACGGATCATTCACACTCTGCTCAACACCGCTCATGTCCACATTGTTGCCGAGCGGCGCGGCGGTGGGTGGTCCGGTTACCAGAAGTGGGCGACGTCGAGCACGACCCGCGACCCGCTACCTGGGCCTTCGAGGATGAATATCCGGAAGGGCAGTCGCGCGCGGACCCCGAGTCCGACGGTTGTCTGTCCCTCGAACGAGCCCGCCCACGCGGCCTGGCGGAAGGTGCGGTAGCCCGTCAGATCCACGAGTTCGCCGCGGTTCGACGGGCGGTAGGTGCTGTTGCCCGTGGTGTCGTCGGCGGGCGCGAGGACGACGATGTGCAGGAATGCGCCGCCGCGCAGGGGAACCGGTGTGCTCGACGCGTCCATCACGACTTCGTCGACGTAGCCGACTCGATAGCCGATGGCCGCGCCCGCGAGATCGAATATCAGCCGGTCGTAGCAGTCGTGCCGACCGGAGCGGATGGCGGTGAGCGAGGCAGCGGACATGGCGGGGTTCTCTTTATCGAGCGAACCCCAGACAAATCCGCAGTCGGCAGTCGCAGCAGCTGGTCTCGGAATGATCCAGAGGCCTACACAAGTCGCGACCGAGGCAATCAGGAGCACTATGCGACGCATGGCCGCACCGCCTTCGGCAGTTGGGGTGAATATCTTCAATAAATCGGTCGAATCGGACATGTCGTTACGCGGTGGTCGGGCGATGGTTATGCACCCGATTGCGCTCCGTAGTATCGGCATTTCCGCGCCGAGCGAACAGGAGCCCGAGCTTGTCTCCATTTCTGTGGGAACAGCATTGCTGTCTGCCGCTGCTGCCCTCGGCGCGAATCGAGGAGTTGGCCAGGTACCCGCGCGGTTCCTATCTGTCGGTGAATATCGGATACTCCAGGCAGTCGACCGCGGATTCGCTTGCGCTCGCACGGCAGTTTCGTCGGGATGCCTTGGCGGATGGCCGATTTCGCCTCGTACAGGGCTATGACGATGTCGCCGCCGATGCGGAAACCATTGCGCTGGCCTTCGACCTGGAAGACGCGGGTCCGCTCGGCGGGCAGCTCGACAATGTCGAAGTGTTCTACGCCCTCGGCGTCCGCTCGCTGCTGCCGGCCTACAACCACGCCAACGAGGCGGCCTGCGGGTGTCTGGACGCCGAGGACACCGGACTCACCGCCTACGGCCGTGATCTGGTGCGCACGCTCAACGCGGTCGGCATGTTCGTCGACGGCGCACACTGCTCTCGGCGCACCGGCCTGGATCTGGCCTCGTGCACCGAAGCGCCGATGATCTACAGCCATGCCAACTTCGACGCGCTGTGGGAACACCCGCGCAATATCACCGATGAACAGGCCACGGCCTGCGCGGGTACCGGCGGGGTGATCGGCATCAACGGCGTGGGAATCTTCCTCGGGCACAACGGTCCCGAGGAACGCGCACAGCGGGTGGAAGCAATGGCCGCGCATATCGAATACGGCGTCGAGCTGGTCGGCATCGACCATATCGGCGTCGGCTCGGATTATTCGTTCGACGCCGCGGACTTCAACCACGAACTGCTGAACAACCCGGAGGCATTCTCCGACGCCTACACCAAATGGGGTCCACTGCAATGGGTTCCGCCCGAGGACTTGCTCGGACGGAGCGAAGTGCCCGGACTCGACGAGCTGTTGTCGCGCCGTGGTTTCAGCGCCGCCGACCGGGCCGCGATCTTCGGCGGCAACTTTGCCCGTGCCGCCCAGCAGGTCTGGCAGGACTGACCCCACAGCCGGGTGTGGCGCGACCGTAGAACGGTCGCGCCACACATCCCCGCGGTCCTCCTCAGCCGAGGCGGACGAGCATCTTGCCGGTATTGGCGCCGGACAGGACGCCGAGGAAAGCGGCGGGAGCCTGCTCGAGCCCCTCGTAGACGGTCTCCCTGGTGCGGATGGTGCCGTCGGCCAGCCAGCCCGCCGCCTTGCCGATGTACTCGCCGAAGATCGGGAAGTAGCTGTTCACCAGCATGCCGCGCAGCGAAACCTCCTTGGTCGCGGCCTTGTACAGGTCGGGCCCCGCTTCGGCGGCTTCGCCGTTGTAGCCACTGATGGCGCCGACGAGCGCGATCCGGCCCTTGGGCCGCATGGCATCCACCGCGACCCGCAGGTGCTCGCCGCCCACGCTGTCCAGATATACATCGATGCCGTTGGGCGCCGCCGCCGCGAGCTGTCCGGCCAGGTCGCCCGCCCGGTAGTCGATGGCGGCGTCGAAGCCGAATTCGTCGAGCAGCAGCGTGGTCTTGGCGGGCCCGCCCGCGGAGCCGATCACCCGTGCGGCGCCGAGCGCCTTGGCGATCTGTCCTGCGACGCTGCCCACCGCGCCGGCAGCGGCGGAAATGAACACGGTGTCGCCGGGCCGGATCGGCGCCACATCGGTCAGCGCCGCGTATGCGGTGAGGCCGGTGGTGCCGAGCGCGCCCAAGAAGTGATGCGTCGCAGCCAGTTCCGGCGCGATCGGGGTCGCGGTCGCGGCATCGAGCACCGCGTACTCACGCCAGCCGGCGAAGTGCGAGACCGTCGCGCCGACGGGGATTTCCGGGCTGCGGGAGGCGATCACCTCGCCGAGCGCCGAACCCTCGAGTGCCGCGTCGAGCTGGAACGGCGGGATGTAGGACGGGCGATCGTCCATCCGGCCGCGCATGTAGGGGTCGACCGACATCCACGTGTTGCGCACCAGGATCTGCCCGTCGGCCAGCTCCGGAACCGGCCGCTGCGCCAGCGCGAAGTGCTCCGCCGTCGGGGCGCCGGTCGGCCGCGCGGCCAGCTGGATCTCCCGGGAGGTGCGGGGGAGGGTCGTGACGTCGTCTTCGGTGATGGTCTGCATGACGCTGCCTTTTCTTCCGTAGATCCGAACCGTGTCGATCCGGTACCGAAGACGTTATGGACTCGCGGACCGGGCTCCCAGGTCCTGCGATGCCACCAACCGGTCCATCCGCGCCAGCCTTGTGACCTGGCGAAACAGGCGGTTCGGCGGCTAAAGCGGGCCCGAGGTCCGCAGCTGTGACGGCGACGAACCGGCCCACCGCTGGAAAGCCTTGCGCAGCGCGCGATCATCGGTGAATCCGAGCCGCCCCGCGATGGCCGCGGTGGTCAAACGGCCTTCTCCCAGTAGGGTTTTCGCCTGTTCATAGCGCACGAGGTCGAATTCGTGCCGCCAGGTGGTGCCCTGCTCGGACAGCTGGCGTTGCAGGGTACGCGGGCTGACCGCCAGCCTGCGCGCGACCGCGGCAAGCGACGCGTCGCCGTCGGCGACGGCGGCCGTCACCGCGATGCGGAACGCATCGAGCGGACCGGCGATCGGGCGAGCTGTCGCCAGCACCAGATCGGCGTGGCTGCGCAGTAGGTCGGCGAGCAAGGGGTCCGCGCGCGACAAGGGGGCGGTGGCGTCGGCGGCGCTGAAGGTGATGGTGTCGGCGGGTGCGTCGAATTCGATGCGGTCGGTGCCGAAGGCGTCGGTGAGCGCTGTGTGATCGCGTGGCGCGGCATGACCGAAGGTGACCGAGGTCGGGATGACGGCGCGGCCGGTAGCCTCACGGGCCCGCCGCAGGTAGTAGGCGAGCACATACTCGTTGACCATGGCCACGGCCGCCGGATCGCCTGCGGTGGTGCGGAAGCCCACGGTGAGGTCGCCGTCGTGATGCAGATCGAAGCCTTCGGCTGCCGCGGTCACCAGGCGGTGATATGGCTGGGCCGAGCGCAGCGCATCGGCGAGCGTCGACCCCGTGGTGACGAGGTAATCCCAGGTGGTGAGGGTGCCGAGCGGAGCGGCATCGGCCACGGCCACGCCGCCGCCCGGCCCCGGCCGCGCGGCGGCCAGCAACTCCCACAGCCGGATCAGCGAACGCAGCGGAATTCGATTGAGCTCCCCGGCGAGGGCGGCGTCGTCGATGCCGTGCACCGTCGCGAGTTGTTCGGCGCCGACACCCGCGCGCCGTGCTTGCGCGAGGACCAACCGGATCAAATGGGTCGACGCGGTCTCGTCCAACGGGTCGAGCGCCAACGGCACCGATCGCTGTCCGGTACGCGGATCGTCGACACCTGCTCCGCGATCAGCCACCCGTTCACAGTAATGAGCAGGCACCGGCCTGGTCGCGCGCGCGGTGCGGCCAGGTGCCCGTGACCACCCCTCTTGATCCGTTCATTTTGTTCACGCCGACGATCTGCCAGGTCGATGCGTCGTGCTTCTCACTGTTGCGGGGGACCGGTGGGTGAAGTCCTGGCGGCGGAGTTAGGCTCGGTGACGTGACTTCCCATTACGACGTTGTCGTTCTCGGTGCCGGTCCTGGCGGTTATGTCGCCGCCATCCGTGCGGCACAACTTGGCCTCCGTACCGCGATCGTCGAGCAGAAGTATTGGGGCGGCGTCTGCCTCAATGTCGGCTGTATCCCCTCCAAGGCACTGTTGCGCAATGCGGAACTGGCGCACATCTTCACCAAGGAGGCCAAGACCTTCGGCATCTCCGGTGAGGTGAGCTTCGACTTCGGCGTCGCGTTCGATCGCAGCCGCAAGGTCGCCGACGGCCGCGTCAAGGGCGTCCACTTCCTGATGAAGAAGAACAAGATCGACGAGTTCGACGGGAAGGGCACCTTCACCGACGCGAACACGCTCTCGGTCGCGCTGTCCAACGGCGGCACCGAGACGATCACCTTCGGCAACGCGATCATCGCCACGGGCACCGTCACCAAGCTGCTGCCCGGCACCTCGCTGAGCGCGAACGTCGTCACCTACGAGGAGCAGATCCTCACCAAGGAACTGCCCGGCTCGATCCTGATCGTCGGCGCGGGCGCGATCGGTATGGAGTTCGGCTACGTCCTGAAGAACTACGGCGTCGACGTGCGCATCGTGGAGTTCCTGGACCGCGCGCTGCCGAACGAGGACGCGGACGTCTCCAAGGAGATCACCAAGCAGTACAAGAAGCTCGGCATCACCATCTCCACCGGTGCGGCCGTGCAGTCCATCGATGACGACGGATCGAAGGTGACCGTCAGCATCAAGGACAACAAGAGCGGTTCGATCGAGACCGTCACCGTCGACAAGGTGCTGCAGGCCGTCGGCTTCGCGCCCAGGGTCGAGGGCTACGGCTTGGAGAACACCGGTGTCGCGCTCGAGCGTGGCGCCATCGCCATCGACGACAACATGCGCACCAATGTGCCGCATATCTACGCCATCGGTGACGTCACCGCGAAGCTCCAGCTCGCCCACGTCGCGGAGGCACAGGGCGTCGTCGCCGCCGAAACCATCGCGGGCGCGCCGACCGTCACCCTCGGCGACTACCGCATGATGCCGCGCGCCACCTTCTGCCAGCCGCAGGTCGCCAGCTTCGGCCTCACCGAGCAGCAGGCCCGTGACGAAGGCTACGACGTGAAGGTCGCGACCTTCCCGTTCACCGCCAACGGCAAGGCCCACGGCCTCGGCGACCCGACCGGTTTCGTCAAGCTGGTCTCCGATACCAAGTACGGCGAACTCCTCGGCGGCCACCTGATCGGCCCGGACGTCTCCGAGCTGCTGCCGGAACTCACCCTCGCCCAGAAGTGGGACCTCACGGTCAACGAGCTGACCCGCAACGTCCACACCCACCCGACGTTGAGCGAGGCACTGCAGGAAGCGTTCCACGGCCTCGGCGGCCACATGATCAACTTCTGATCGGGTTCACCCGCGCCTCGACGGTGGCCGGTTCGCTGCGGCGGACCGGCCACCGTCGTTTTCGTCGGCGACTCGTACTCAGCCGTCGAGGTCAGCGAACGGAATCTCCACAGGGAAGGGCTCCTTGAGGACGAGAACTTCCTGGTGAGTCTCTGCCAGTCGATAGTTTCCGCTGGCCCAGTCCAGCCGGAATTCCTGAATGATCTTGACACGCAGCTCGCCGTCGAGATGGACGACGAGGTAGGTAGGTATCCCCTCGCCCGCATATTCGGCCCGTTTGTCCACTGTGTCGATGTATTCCGAACCAGGGGAGATGACCTCGACTACCAGCAGGGCGTCCTCGGTCGTCAGCTTCTGACCGCGAGGGAAGCATCGATGGACGACGACGTCGGGGCGGCGGAACGAGAAACCAGGGCTGCGCGGGCGCACTTTGCGGTAATGCATCTCGAAATCGGTCACCACGCGTGTGCAGGGCTCGGCGGGGCGCGCCGCATCGAATCCATTCGCCAGGCGTCGAGCGACGATGTTGTGCTCGACACTGCCGCTACGGCAGAAGATCACCCTGCCATCCAGCACTTCGATCTGCTTCTGCACCTCGGCCGGCAGTGCCTCATACCCTTCTTCGGTGATGAGCAGTGTCTCCGGGTCGGCAGCCCAGGCAGGCAGCGCGCTCATGATCACCTCGGTCTCGTGGGGGATGGTCGCACCAATCGTATGCCGGTCCGACCGCCAACTCCCGATACCCGGATTGCGCGAGGGGCGCTCAGAGCATGCCGTAGGCGTGGGTGGGGGTCAGGCGGACCAGGGCGCGGCGGTCGGTGACCATGGCTCGGCGGTATTCGTCCCAGTCGGGGTGTTCGCCGGAGCCCGCGCGGTAATAGGCGATCAGTTCGTCGACGGTGGGGTCGTCGGGGGCGGCGGCGACGGGGGTGAGTTCGACGGTGCCTTCGAGGACGGCGTAGGCGAAGAAGTCGGGGCGGGTCACGTGGATCGCGGCCCATGGGTCGCGGGCGAGGTTGTGATACTTGGCGCGGTCGGCGGTGATGGAGATGCGGATGATCCCGTCGTCGCCGACGACGTGCAGGACGTTGGATAGCTGGGGGCGGCCGTTGCGGCGGATGGTGGTGAGCACGGATCGCTTGGTCGCGCGCGCGAAATCGAGTGCGGAGGACAGTTCCATGACCAGGTCAACCGGTCACCCTCGACGGTGCTTCCCCTGCGTGTCGGCCGCGGCCCGATCCGCGAGTCGTCGACCATCGCGGGTCCGCCGGTTATGCGCGGTGGTAGGCCGCCTGGGCATCGCGGACCCGTGGCATGTTCGTTTCGAGCACCTGGATCAGGGATTCCAGGCGATCGGCGACGTCGGCGCCGAGATCGGTGAGGGTGTATTCGACGCGCGGCGGGATGGTCTCGTGGACCTCGCGGTGCACCATGCCGTCGCGTTCGAGGGCCTGCAGGGTCTGCGACAGCATGCGCTCGCTGACGCCGTCGACGCGTCTGCGCAGCGCGCTGAATCGGTACGGCCCCTCGCGCAATGCGACGAGGGCCAGGATGCCCCAGCGGCTGGCCACGTTTTGCAAAACCGGACGTGACGTGCAGTTTCTAGCGAAAACATCGGCTTCCAGCGCGGGATCGTCGGTCTCCGCCAACTGGATGCGCTGTGTACTCATGGATTCGATGGTACCCAACTTGACCTTAGTGGTGTAGAGATGCATAGTGCTTACTATTAGTTAGTGCTTACGGATCAGTTGATACATATGGAGGTAGTCATGACTGTGGCAGTCACCGGAGCAAGTGGGCACCTGGGTCGTCTCGTGGTGGAGGCGCTGTTGCGCGACGGGTCGACCCCGGTCGTCGCGATCGTGCGTGACCCGCGGAAGATCGCCGATCTGGCCGAGCGCGGCGTCGATGTCCGGCAGGCCGGCTACGACGACCCGGACGCGCTCGACCGCGCGCTCGACGGCGTCGACCGCGTGCTGCTCATCTCCGGAAATCAGTTCGGCGAACGAGTCGCCCAGCACACCAACGTCATTCGGGCCGCAGAGCGGGCCGGTGTGAAACTGCTTGCCTACACCAGCATTCCGCGCGCCACCGAAAACCCGTTGATCCTGGCGCAGGAGCACCAGGGCACCGAAGCTGTACTCGCGGAATCGACGGTCCCGCATGCCGTGCTGCGCAACAGCTGGTACTGGGAGAACTACTTCGGTGGGCTCGGCCACGCTGTCGAAACCGGGGTGCTGCATGGCGCCGCGGGCGCAGGTCGAGTGGCGGCCGCCGCACGTGCCGACTACGCCGAGGCGGCCGCGCGCGTGCTCACCACCGATGGGCACGAGGGCAAGATTTATGAACTCGGCGGCGACGAGCGTCTCACCTATGCCGAACTGGCGCAGGTGATCTCGGAGGCATCGGGCAAGCCGGTGCGCTACGAGAACCTGTCGCAGGCGGACTACAGCGCGGCGCTGCGGCAGGCGGGTCTGGATGCGGGCTACGCCGCGGCGCTGGCCGACGCGGACACCGGAATCGCCTCCGGGATTCTCGATGTGGACAGCGGCGACCTGCAGAAGCTGATCGGCCGCGCCTCGACGCCCGCGGTCGAGGTGTTCCGCGCGGGTCTCGCCTGACCGGCGCGGGCGAACACCCTAGCGGGTGGTAGTGGACTTCCACTGCGCACTCGCGAGGGTGTCCGTCTATCGGGTACCGCCCCGGCCGTTCGGATCGGTCACACCCATTGAACCAACTGCAGAATGATCCCGTTCGGATCGCTCATCTGGAAGTAGCGCTCACCCCACTCCTCGGTCTCGATGGGTGTCACGATCGGCACGCCCTCGGCTTGCAGCCGCGCATACTCCGCGTCGATGTCGTCGACGACGAACACGACGAGCAGGCCGTCACCGGCGTGACCTGCCGCGCTCTTCGGCTTGAAGGTTTCCAGTCCGGTCCGCAGGAAGATCAGGTTCAGGCCTGCGTCCGGCCGATCCAGTGAAACGAATCCGTCGGCCGACATCTTCTCGGTGAAACCGAGGTGGTCGACGACGAACTTCGCCGAAGCCTGCGGGTCGGCGACATTGAGCGAGATGGCGGAAGCGGTGATGTTCATGGGCTCTCCTCTGGACTGCACTCAATCTCTATACTAAGTACGCTATACTTTGTAGAGAGATCTACGCCGTGCTGCACTATGATCTACGTCACGTCGATACCATCGTGAGCTCGGGCGGTGGGGCCGCACGACCGAGGAGAAGGTGTGGCGGACAAGCAGCCGAAGGAACGCAGCGGCGCGGGCGATCCCGTGCGAACTCTGGAGTTGCTCTGGCGCGTGCCCGGAGACCAGGGCGCGGTGCGTGGACCGAAGCAGCGCAGCAGCGTCGACGCCGTGGTTGCCGCGGCCATCGCGATTGCCGACGCGGACGGGATCGGCGCACTCACCATGCGCGCCGTCGCCAACCGGCTCGGCCGCACGCCGATGGCCACCTACACCTATGTGCCCGGCAAGGCGGAGCTGATCGACCTGATGCTGGACACGGTCTATGGCGAGATGTCGCGCACGGATCTGACCGACCTGCCCTGGCGTGACCGGGTGACCACGATCGCTGCGGAGAACCGTGCGCTGCTCGCCCGGCATCCGTGGGTGGCCTACTTGCCCACTACTCGTCCGCCGCTCGGCCCCGGTCTCGCCGCCAAGTACGACCACGAACTGCGGGCCTTCGACGGCCTCGGCCTCGGTGACGTCGAGATGGATGCCGCACTCACCTTCGTGCTCGGCTTCGTCACCTCGGTCGCCCGCATCGCCATCGACACCGCCCGTGCGGTGGCCGACAGCGCCATGACGGACCTCGAATGGTGGGCGCGGGCCGCACCGGTCCTGGCACAGGTCTTCGACGCCGACCGCTACCCGCTCGCCGCCCGCATCGGCGCCGCCGCAGGCCGGGCCCACGACGCCGCCTACAGCGCCGACCACGCCTACGAATTCGGGCTGACCCGGGTCTTGGGCGGTTTGGCGACGTTGATCGAAAGCCGTTGAACAACAGCGCCGTACGCTCGTCAGGCGCCGGCGAAAGCGGGCCGATCGGCTGTGCTATACCGCGTCGCGCTGGATGCGCAGGGCGGTGATGGTAGCGGCCAAGCCCTCGTATTGGTTGACGAGCAGGACGATTTCGATGAGACGACGCTCGTCGTAATGCTCGGCCAGGGTCGACCAGGCGGCATCGTCGATATCGCGAGATTCCACCAATTGGTCGACAGCGCAGAGCAGCGCGCGGTGCTTGTCCGACCATTCGGGCGCGGACGGTCCGGTGCGGAGACGGTCCAAAATTTCGAACGTGACGCCGGCGCGTTTGCCGAGGCGGATGTGGTGGTCCATCTCGTATTCGCAAGCACGCAGGTGCGCGACGCGCAGAATCACGAGTTCCGACTCGTGCCGCGGCAGCTTGCCGCCCGGCATGAGCTTGCCCGAGTAGTGCAGCCAACCCCGGAACAGGCCCTTGGTGCGACCGAGAGTGCTGAAAAGATGGGCATCGTCGGTCCCCGCGGCGCGGGAGAGCGCTTGCCAGACAACCCAATTGATGGGACCCAGCTCCCGGAGCCGACCAGGTGAAACCCGTGGTTGCAACGCTGAAACCATGCTTGCGCCTCCTCCTGCGCGATCTCCGGGTAGCGCGTCTGCGCTGCGGGGATCCTGATTGCGGGCCCGAGGTGGGACGGGCCGACCCGAGCGTACTAAAGCGTTCCTCCCGGGCCGGTGAGGTCCGGAAAGTCCGGGCTCCGAAGTGTCGGTCCACCGTGCCGTGAGCCGGGCGGGCAAGTCCGATACGGGTCAACAAGGCGACCGGCCGGTCTGGATCACGGTGTTGTTCTTGCCGCTCTCGGGTTTTCGGTGGCCTTCGGGGTGGTAGCGCGTCATCATCAGTACCGGCGCGGCAGTGCGGCGGGAGGACCGCGTCGATCCGAATGAGGCGGGTAGGAAAACGCAATGCTGGTGAAGATCAAGACCGGAGCGACTCTTTCCGGGGCCGAACAGGAGTTCGTCGAGTCCTTGCGGGTGTTCCCGACGACGTGCCTGGCGGTGGTCGACCTGGATGTGGGCGACAACGGAACCCGGCAGGTCGACGCGGTGCTCTTCACCGCGCGCGGCATCACGGTGATCGAGGTCAGGGGCTTCCGGCGCCGCCAGAGCGGCATTCTCGATATCTCTGCCGACGGGCCGTGGACGATCAGCGATGCGCGGGCCGACTTGGACGACGACGGCGTGGTCAGTCCGACCGACCAGCTGGAACACGCGGTGTACGCGGTGAAGAGCCGGCTGGAGCGGGCGCTGCTCGACCCGGGCCATGTGTGCGGTGCGGTGGTGCTCGTCCCGTTTCACGGCGTTGTGGTGCGCCCGGCGCGCACCAACCTGCGCCCCGGTATCGACGTCCTCGCCGCCAATGCTCGCGACGCGACCGAACTGCGCATCTACCTGGAAGGCTTCTCCGCGGGCCCGCGCAACTGGACCGCCGACCGCGTATTCGCCGCCTACCGAGCACTCGGTGTGGACAACGGCCCCTCACGCGCCGAACTCATCGCCGACGGGTTCGACGCGGTACTTCCCGACCCGAACCCGATCGGCTTGCCGGAGGCCGGACCGCCGTGGGTCGCGCCGATCCCCGGCGAGCCGACGCGACGTCAGAGCATTGCCTCCTGGATTGTCCTCGCCCTCGCGGTCATCGGGATTTTCGTTGTCATCGGCGCAGTCATCAGCGGTATCGCGCACGATTCCGGCCGTGCGCACCCCGAACCGGGCAGTGGGATGACGAGCCCGACACCCGCACCACCGCCGTATCATCCGGTCGAATGCTGGCCCCTCCAGCCGGATTGCTGATTACTCGAGTCCGACCGGATCGGCTCGCCGAGCGTCAATCACGCACGGCGCGAGCGAGTTTGGTCAGGTCGAGGGCCTGCTGGGCACGCGAAAGAACGTGAGCACGTGAACTGTCGATATGGGCGGTGAGGGTGCCGAGAGCTCGATCGGGGTTGCCGGACAGGAGTTGTTCGGCGATGGCGATGTGTTCGGCGGTCATGGTGGCAATGCGGTCAGGGGTCGGCAGATCCAAGGTGCGGACCGGGCGTACCCGGACGTAGACACCGGTGAGCGCATCGGCCAGCGCCGTATTGCCCGCCGCGGCAAGCAGTGTCGTATGGAACTGCTCGTCGGCGGCAACCAGTGCCGGGCCCGGCGCGGGCGGATCCTCGAGCATCCGGCGCCAGGTGTCGAGTTCTGCACGCACCAGTGCCAGATCGTGTGCGGGTGCCGGGTCGAACCTGCTTGCCTCGCGTTCGGCGGCCTGCGCGACGTCGATTATGCGCTGAATCCCCCTGGTTTCCAACACGATCCGCAGCTCGTACAGGTTGTCCAATTCTTCGAGGCGCGGCCGGTACGGGTACAGCCCGTCGCTGTGGCGCTCGACGAGCCCGTCGGCCTGCAACCGGGCCAGCGCCTCCCGTACCGGGGTTCGGGACACACCGTAGATCTCGGCGAGACGCTCCTCGCCGAGCCGTTCGGTCGGCACGATCGCGCCCGTGGCCAGGTCTCGCCGCAGCGAGTGATACACCCTCTCGCTCAGTGGGACTCGCCCCCTGCGCGTCATGGCGGCCAGCTCAGATCGCCATCGCCGAGCGAACCGCGGTCTCCGCACTCGCACCGCCCGCGCCATCGGAGCCAACGCGCCCGGATTGCAGGATGTAGTAGTGCTGCGCGGCTTGCAGCGCGAAACCGATGTGCTGTTCGACGAGCAGCACACTCAATCCGCCGCGCCGGGTGAGATCGATAATGGTGCGCTCGATTTCGGCGACCACCGACGGCTGGATACCCTCGGTCGGCTCGTCCAGGATGAGCAGCTTCGGCTCGGTGATCAGGGCCCGCGCGATCGCCAGCTGTTGCCGCTGGCCGCCGGAGAGCAGGCCGGCCTTGCGAGTCAGCAGCTCGCGCAGGGCCGGAAACAGGTCGAGCGACTCGTCGATCAGCGCCTTGCCGCGCTTGCGGCCGTCGGCAACCACCTGGAGGTTCTCCGCGGTGGTCAGCTGCGGGAAACTCTGTTGTCCCTGCGGCACATACGCGATGCCGCGCCGCACCCGGCGCGACGGTGACATCTTGGTGATCGTCTCGCCGTCGAACTCGATGCGGCCCGATTTGGCACCGATCAGGCCGACGGCGGTGCGCAGCAGGGTGGTCTTGCCCGCGCCGTTGTGTCCCATGATCGCCACGACGCTGTCGTCCGGGACGGACACCGAAACACCGTGGATCACCTCGGTCCGGCCGTAGCCGGAGTGGATATCGACGAGCTCAAGCATCGGCGGCCTCCTTGTTCGCTGCGGTGGAGCTCTCTTCGATGTCCCCGTCCAGCCCGATGGCTGCCGCGGTACCGAGGTAGACCTCCTGTACCTTCGGATCGACCTGCACCTGCTCGACCGTGCCTTCGCTGAGCACTTTGCCCGCGGCGAGCACCGTCACCGAGGTGGCGAAAGCGCGCATGAAATCCATATCGTGCTCGACCACGATGACGATGCGTTCGCCGCCGATGCGGCGCAACAGGTTTCCGGTTTCCTCGCGTTCTTCGGCGCTCATGCCGGCAACCGGTTCGTCGAGCAGCAGCACCGAAGCGTTCTGCACCAGCAGCATGCCGATCTCCAGCCACTGTTTCTGTCCGTGGGCGAGCACACCGGCAGGCTTGTCGCGCAGCTCACCGAGGCCGGTGATCTCGAGCGCCTCTTCGATACTCGGCAGCACCGATGTGCGCCGCCGCAGCATGGTCAGCGCCGAGCGGCCCGCGCCCGCCGCGATATCTAGGTTCTGTAGGACGCTGAGCTGTTCGAAAACGCTTGCCGTCTGGAAGGTTCGGCCGATGCCGAGGCGCGCGATCTGGTGCACCTTCTTGCCGAGCAGTTCGACGCCGGACTTCTGCGCCGACCCGGTGGCGGGCACCAGCCCGGTGATCGCGTCGATGAGCGTGGTCTTGCCTGCGCCATTGGGCCCGATCAGGAAGCGCAGATCACCTTGCAGCACAGTGAGATCCACGTCCGTGACGGCCTTGAAGCCGTCGAAACTCACCGAAAGGCCACGGATTTCGAGGTACTCGCTCGACATGCCGGCATTGCCGCCGAGCTTCGGTTCGTGTGTTGTCTCGGTCATCGGGTGTTTGGCGCGGATACTCCTTCGTTCGCGGGGGAAAGGAAGCGCCATCCTCCTTCCAGAGATTGGGTCGCCAGGATTTGTCGGTGGTGTCGGTTAGATTGCTGGGTGTGACCGAGGTAGTGCGATACAGCTACCGACTGCGCCCTGGCGTGCAGGCAGAGCGGGCGCTGGTCTCGGAGTGGCATCGGTGCCGGTTTCTGTGGAATGAGGCTGTGCATCAACGGAAGTCGGGTGCAGGTTCCACCTTCGGCAAGCTCGGAAAGTTGCTTACCGAAGCGCGTGGCCGGACCGCGTGGTTGCGGGAGGGGTCGCAGGTCGCCCAGCAGCAGACCCTCCGTACCTATACGCAAGCCCTCGACCATTCGTTCACGGTGAAAGGGCGTGGTCGCCCGAGGTTCAAACCACGTAAGAAGGCGTTGCTGTCGCTGGAGTACACCGTCCGCGGGTTCACTATCCGTGCAGGCAGGCTGCTGCTCCCGAAAGGGGTGAGTATCCCGGTCGTGTGGTCGCGGGAACTGCCGTCGGATCCGACGTCTGTCCGGATCACCCGGGACAGTCCTGGGCATTGGTATGCCTCGTTCGTCGTGCGGCGTGAGGTGGAAACCGTGCCGACGGTAGAGGGCGGTGTCGGTATCGACTGGGGTGTGAGCGTCACGGCCACGACCACCGACACCCGGTTCGACCTGCCGTTTCTGGGGCATCGGAAACGGTGCGCGGCGGAACTCGCGAAAGCGCAACGCCGCATGGCCCGTCGGCACAACGGCAAACGTGGCCCACAGTCGCGCGGCTACAAGCGGGCCGCCCGCGAGGCTGCCAAGCTGCACAAGAAAGCGGCGCGGCAAACCCGGCATGATTCGCGGGTGTGGGCGAAACGTGTTGTCGCTCATCATGCGTTGATCGCGGTGGAGGATTTCCGGCCGAAGTTCCTGGCGAAGTCCACGATGGCGCGCAAAGCGGCGGATGCGGCGATTGGTGGGGCGAAGCGGGAGTTGGTCGAGCGTGGTGTGCGGGCTGGCCGGAAGGTGGTGTTGGTTCAGCCCGCCTTTACGACGATGACGTGCAGTCGGTGTTTCGCGAGAACCAAGCGACTGGAACTGTGCGAGAGGACTTTCCGATGCATCGACTGCGGTTACACCGCGGGTCGGGATCGGAACGCTGCCGGAGTGGTTCTGGTTGTGGCAGAACGCGGCCACATCAGTGTCGACGACATGAGACAAGTGGATCACTTCCCTCGGGTGGGTGGTTCGGTTGCGGTCTGAGCTGGAAATCTCCTGCCTTCAGGCAGGGGAAGCGTTAACACGACTTCACCTTCTCCTGCGTCGTCGATGTCGGTAGTTCCGTACTCGCCGCGACCAGAGCCGGTGCGGCGGGCGACGTCGGCGCGGTGCGGCGGAATCTGCTGTCCAGCGCGCCCTTCAGCATGGGCCACACACCGGCAAGACCGGCCGGAATGAACCCGACGACCACGATGAACAGCACGCCCTGCAGGTAGGTCCAGCTGGACGGGAATTCCTCCGAAAGCGCGGTCTGCGCCCACGCGACGCCGATCGCGCCGAGCACCGGCCCGAGCAGAGTGGTCCGGCCGCCGATCGCGACGCCGATGATGAAGGCGATGGAGGGCACCACCCCGATATCGGCGGGTGAGATGATGCCGACGATGGGGGTGAACAGCGCGCCCGCGATGCCCGCGAAGAAGGCCGCGACGACATAGGCGACGATTTTGACGTTGGCCGGGTCGTAGCCGAGGAAGCGCACCCGCTCCTCCTGATCACGCACGGCCACAAGCAGTTCGCCGTAGCGGCTGCGCATCAGCTGGCGGACCAGCGCGACGACCACGAGCAGCGTGCCCGCCGCGATGAAGAACAGCATCTGCCGGTTGGTCGGATCCGACAGCTTGAACCCGAAGAAGGCGCGGAAGTCCGAAAGGCCGGTGAAGCCGCCGATCTTCTGCTGACCGGTGAGCAGGATGGCCAGCGCTGCGGCAAGCGCCTGGCTCAAGATGGCGAAGTAGGTGCCCTTGACCCGGCGCTTGAACACGCCGTACCCGAGCGCCGCCGCAACGAGCGCGGGCAGTACCAGAATGCCGATCAACGCGACCGGGCCCGAGGCGAAAGGCTGCCAGAACGAGGGCAATTCGCGAATACCCGCGATCTCCATGAACTCCGGCACGTCGTTGTGCAGCCTGGCCGCGTCGGCCATCTGCAGGTGCATCGCCATGATGTAGGCGCCGATGCCGAAGAACACGCCCTGACCGAGGGTGAGCATTCCGCCACGGCCCCAGGCCAATCCGATGCCCGCCGCGACGATGGCGAAGCACAGGAACTTGGCGAGCAGGTTCAGCCGGAAGTCGCTGAGCATGGCAGGTGCGACCGCGAACAAGAGGATCGCGGCGACCGCGAACCCGCCGAGCGTGGTCAGCGAGGAGTGTGCGCGCCACCGTTGCACAAGTGTGGTCATGCGAGACTCCTTGTCCGGACCGTGAACAGGCCCTGCGGCCGGACCTGCAGGAAGATCACGATGATGACGAAGACGATCACCTTGGCGATGGATGCGGTGGTCGAGTATTCGATGTAGGAATTGAGCAGGCCGAGCGCGAACGCCGCGATGACGGTGCCCTTGATCTGCCCGAGGCCGCCGATCACCACCACGAGGAACGCGTCGATGAGATAGCTCTGTCCGATGGTGGGGCTGGTCGAACCGATCAGGGTGAGTGCGACACCCGCGACACCGGCCAGGCCGGAGCCGATGAAGAACGTGCTGATATCGGTGACGCGACTGGAAACGCCGCTGGTCTCGGCCAATCCGCGGTTCTGCACCACCGCGCGGATGCGGCGGCCCAGCGGCGTCGCCTTGAGCACCGTGGCCAGCGTGGTCACCGCGACGACCGCGAGCACCAGGATGAAGATGCGTGTCTTCGGCACCACCGCGCCCATGATGGTGATGCCGCCGCCGAGCCATTCGGGGACGAGCACATTCTTGGCCGGTGCGCCGAAGATGTCGCGGGCCAGCTGTTGCAGCACCAAGCCGACACCGAAGGTGACGAGCAGGGTGTCCAGCGGCCGGTCGTACATCCAGCGAATCAGGCCCATTTCGAGCGCAGCGCCGAGTAGGCCGCCGACGAGGAATCCGATGAGCAGCGACACCATCAGTGAGACACCGGCCGACGAGAAAACCTTCTGCACAACGTAAGTCGTGTAGCAGCCGGCCATGATGAACTCGCCGTGCGCCATGTTGATCACGCCCATCTGACCGAAGGTCAGCGAAAGGCCGAGCGCGGCGAGCAACAGAATCGATCCCAGACTCAGCCCGGTGAAGAGCTGGCCGATCAGCACGTCCATAAAGGTTCCTAACGGTGTCGGCCGGTGCGGGCCCGGTCCCCTCGACGAGACCCGCACCGGCGCTGATCGACTACTTCAGGCCCTTGGCCCAGTCGTAGGACTTCAGGTAGGGGTCCGGAGTGACGGCCTTGCCCGAGTTCCACACCGTGTAAATGAGTCCGTCCGGCCGGATTTCACCGACACGGGCGGTCTTGGTGATGTGGTGGTTGGAGCCGTCGAGGGTGACCAGACCCTCGGGTGCCTCGAAACTCACGCCGTCGGCCGCGGCCTTAATGTCGGCCACTGCGAAGGATTTCGCCTTCTCGACGGTGTTCTTCCAGAGGTAGACCGAGGCGTAGGCGGCTTCCATCGGGTCCGAGGTCGGCTTGTCGGCGCCGAAGGCGGCCTTGTAATCCGCGACGAACTTCTTGTTCACCGGGGTGTCGACGGTCTGGTAGTAGTTCCACGCCGTCAGCTGCCCCGCGATGTTCTGCGCGCCGATGCCCGCGACCTCTTCCTCGGCGATGGACACCGAAACGACCGGCATCTCAGCGGCTTTCAGGCCCGCATTGGTGTACTCGCGGAAGAACGCGACGTTGGAGTCGCCGTTGAGGGTGTTGAACACCGCACCCGCCTTGGCGGTGCGCACCTTGTTCACGATGGTGGAGAAGTCGGTCGAGCCGAGCGGGGTGTAGTCCTCGCCCTTGATCTCGATGCCGTTGGCCTTCGCGTATTCCTTGATCTCGCGGTTGGCGGTCTGCGGGAAAACGTAGTCGCTGCCGACCAGATAGAGGGAGGTGATGCCCTTCTGCTTCAGGTAGTCCAGCGCGGGAATGATCTGCTGATTGGTGGTCGCGCCGGTGTAGAAGATGTTCTTGCTGTCTTCCAGGCCCTCGTACTGGACGGGGTAGTAGAGCAGCGAGTTCAGGCTCTCGAACTTCGGCTTCATGGCCTTGCGGCTCGAGGAGGTCCAGCCGCCGAATACCGCGGCGACGCAGTCGGAGCTGATGAGCTTTTCGGCCTTCTCGGCGAAGGTCTTCGGGTCGGAGGCGCCGTCCTCGAGCACCAGGTCGATTTTCTTGCCGAGGACGCCGCCCGCTGCGTTGATCTGGTCGATAGCGAGCTTGGTGGAGTTGGCGACGGTGACCTCGGAAATGGCCATCGTGCCCGACAGTGAGTGCAGGGAACCGACCTTGATCGAATCCTTCGACGTGTCGACGCAGGACGCGGCGTTGGAGCCGCTGGTCGAGTCGTCGTCCTTGGCGCCACAGGCGGTCAGCAACAGACCGGCAAGTACGACTGCCGTCGGGGCGACCAGCGCTTTTGCCGCGCGATGCATGCGTGGCCGATGGATGGCACGGGAATCTGGCATGGGGCAGGACCCTTCTCACTTCATCAGGTGTTCGGCGGCGCTGCGTGCGCCGCGGGCGAATACACGCGCCTTTGCACCGGTCAGGTGGGTCGACCGGGATGTATACAACGGCTGTATTCGTGGTGCGAACACTAGACAGAAGTTGTTGCGCCGGAATGACTCCCGATGACGAGTCCGTTGCCTGTGTTTCCGCCGTGTGAACCTTTGTGGTAACCGCTCGGTAAACGACGGTGAGGCTTCCCAATGGCTACGGTTGCGTAGCGTCGTCGCGGTACGGCAGGCTTCGTTTGTACATCGTCAGAAAGCCGATCCCGTGGCTCGCCTGGCCACGGAGTTGTCAGTCGAGGAGGACCACGGTGGGTCACTACAAGGCGAACGTGCGCGACATCGAATTCAATTTGTTCGAGGTGTTGCAGCTGGACAAGCTGCTGGATACGGGTGCCTACGGTGATCTCGACTCCGACACCGTGCGCGAGATCCTGACCGAGGTGAAGCGTCTCGCCGAGGGCCCGGTCGCGGAATCGTTCGCCGCGGCGGATCGCGATCCGGTGGTCTACGACCAGGCCACCTACTCCATCTCCGTGCCGGAGCCGCTGCGCAAGACCATCGCGGCCGTGCGCGAGGCCGATTGGGGCAGGCTCGGCATGCCGGAGGGGATGGGCGGCACGCCCGCGCCCGCTGCGGTCATCTGGGCGATCAACGAGATGCTCACCTCCGCAAACCCGTCGGCGAGCTTCTTCAATATGGGTCCGGTGATGGCCTCGGTGCTCTATAACGTCGGCACCGACGAGCAGCAGGCATGGGCCACCAAGGGCTACGACCGTGGCTGGCAGGGCACCATGGTGCTGACCGAGCCGGATGCCGGCTCGGATGTCGGCGCGGGGCGCACCAAGGCCGTCCGGCAGGAGGACGGCTCCTGGCACATCGAGGGCGTCAAGCGTTTCATCTCCGGCGGCGATGTCGGTGAGACCGCGGAGAACGTCTTCCACCTCGTGCTGGCTCGACCCGAGGGCGCGGGACCCGGCACCAAGGGCCTCTCGCTGTTCTATGTGCCCAAGTTCCTCTTCGATCACCAGACGCTCGAGCTGGGCGACCGCAACGGTGTGTATGTGACCGGTGTCGAGCACAAGATGGGCCTGAAGTCCTCGCCCACCTGTGAGGTGACCTTCGGTGGCACGGACGTTCCCGCCAAGGGCTGGCTGGTCGGCGAGGTGCACAACGGCATCGCGCAGATGTTCCAGGTCATCGAGAACGCGCGCATGGTGGTCGGCATCAAGTCCACCGGCACGCTGTCCACCGGATACCTGAACGCGCTCGACTACGCCAAGCAGCGCGTCCAGGGCGCGGATCTGACCCGGATGTCGGACAAGGAGGCGCCGCGCGTCACCATCACCAACCACCCGGATGTGCGGCGCAGCCTCGCCATGCAGAAGGCCTATGCCGAAGGTCTGCGCGCGGTGTATCTGTACACCGCGGCACATCAGAATGCCGATGTAGCGCAGCTGGTTTCGGGTGCCGATGCCGAATTAGCGCACCGGGTGGACGATTTGCTGCTGCCGATCGTCAAGGGTGTCGGCTCCGAGCGGGCCTACCGGTACCTCACCGAATCGCTCCAGACACTGGGTGGTTCGGGATACCTGCAGGACTACCCGATCGAGCAGTACATCCGCGACGCCAAGATCGACTCGCTGTACGAGGGCACCACGGCGATCCAGGCGCAGGACTTCTTCTTCCGCAAGATCATTCGCGACAAGGGCGTCGCCATCGCGCACGTCACCGGGCAGATCTCCGCTTTCCTCGAGATGAAGACCGGTCGCTTCGAGTCCGAAAGGGCGCTGCTGGCCACGGCGCTCGCCGACGTGCAGGCGATGGCGGCCACGCTGACCGGATACCTGATGGCCGCGCAGCAGGATCCGGCCGAGCTGTACAAGATCGGCCTGGGTTCGGTCCGTTTCCTGTTCGCCGTCGGCGACCTGCTGATCGGCTGGCGGCTGCTGGTGCAGGCCGAAATCGCCGCGACCGCACTGGCCGCGGAACCGGCGGCGAAGGACCGGCCGTTCTATGCCGGAAAGGTCGCTGTCGCAAGCTTCTTCGTGAAGAACGTGCTACCGGAGTTGACCGCGGTCAAGGGCATTCTCGCGGCGATCGACAACGACATCATGGAGATGGACGAGGCGGCGTTCTAGGCGCTGCCGTGTTCTGACGCGGGCTCGGCCGAACGTCTCGACTCGACCGCCGGTGGCTACGGGCACCGGCGGTTCTGTCGGGTGGCCATTCGAGGACGGCCGGTCAGGAGCGATACCCGGGGGCGGCCTGTGGCTCGGTGGCTGGACGTTCGTTGATGTGATCGGCTGGGAGCCCTACGGGGGCTGGGAGGGTCTGCGACTCTGTCGGCCGAGCGTTCGTTGAGTCGGTCGGCTGGGAGCCCTACGGGGGCTGGGAGCGTCCGCGACTCTGTCGGCCGAGCGTTGGCTGAGTCGGTCGGCAGGGGCCCTACAGGCCGGTGAGGGCGCGCGACCTTCGGGCCGGAGAGGGCCCGCGACTTGCGGGGGCGGTGCCGGCGGAGTCAGTCTGCCAGCAGCTTGAGTACTACCGGGCGGGAAAGTGTGCCCCCGACTCGGCGGGCCAACTGGTTGGCCCCCGCGCCTGCTGCGTGGGCCGCCCGCAGGGCTTCGGCCAGTTCGTCGCGGGCGGCCTCGGCGGCTGCCTGTGCGTCGCGTAGCCGCTGGGCAGCCCGGTCCACGTTGTCAGCGGAATCCTCCGGGCCGGTGTGCGCGGGCGGCTCCACCGCGGCATTGTCATCCGCTCTGGCGATCGCCTCGACCGGAGTCTCGATCGCTGCGGTGCGGAGCGTCCCGGTAGGCGCGGCGGCCGCCGTCCGGGTGGTCAACTCATTGACCGATGGATCGTCTCGGGGCTCGCGCCGCATGGCGGCCCTGGCGAACTCCTGCATGAACCGTTTGGTTGTTTGGTAGTCCTCGGCGGCAGCGCCGAGCAGCAGGCGGGTGGTCTGCGGGACCGCGTATGTCCAGTTGGCGACGCCGCACAGGGCAAGGAGAACGAGTCCGGCCTGCTGTTCGTCGACGCCGAATTGCTCTCGGGCCCGGTCGAATTTCTGCACGTAGTGCTCGGCTCGCCAGCCGTCGATGTCGTGTGCGTCGGCCCCGCGATGGAGTGATTCCCAGAGCAGCAGTCGCAGCAGCTGGGGGTTGTCGCGGTGGTAGTCGAAGAGCTTGCCGACGTAATCGCCCGGTTCGGTGTCGGCCATCGGCTGCACCACGTCGATGAACTCGCGCAGTGTGTCGATGAGGATGACGTCGAACAGCTTGTCCTTGCTGCCGAAAAGGCCGTAGATGCGTTCCTTGTTGACTCCGGCCGCCTCGGCGATGCGGTCGACTCGACCGCCCGCAAGGCCGTATTCGGCGAATTCGTCCCGGGCGGCGCGCAGCAGCGCCTGCTTGGTCGCGTCGCTGCGCTTCATCGTGACGGTCATGGCTTGGACTTTACCATTTCATTAAACCAACTATTTGGTTGACAAGGTTTGATGGCCGTCGTACTGTCAGCGCTATGGCAACGCCGACACTTCAGCTTCCGGCCGGTACACCGGCTGCCGCACGCACCCGGAGCGTGTCACCACGCGCGCACACCGGGCGCACACTGCCCGTCTTCGTCTTGTCCGCCCTGCTGGCCACCGGCCAGATGTACATCCCGATTCCGCTGTTCACGGCCATGAAAGCCGATTGGAACGTCGGCTCGGGGGTGATGACGTGGATCATCAGCGCCTTC
This sequence comes from Nocardia sp. NBC_00403, assembly GCF_036046055.1. Classification (NCBI taxonomy): domain Bacteria; kingdom Bacillati; phylum Actinomycetota; class Actinomycetes; order Mycobacteriales; family Nocardiaceae; genus Nocardia; species Nocardia sp. NBC_00403. The sequence continues at coordinate 393,504 of NZ_CP107939.1, read as the reverse complement.
GCATTCGGCTACGCGGGCGGCTTCGTGCTCTTCGGCCCGCTGTCGGATCGCTTCGGCCACCGGCGGGTGCTGGTCACCGGCATGATCGCTGCCGCAGTGGTAACACTGTTGACCGGCCTGGCGTTCAGTGCGCCGCTCGCGGTCGGGCTGCGGATCGTGCAGGGTCTGGTCGTCGGTTCCATCCCACCGGCGATCATGGCCTACGTCGCCACTCGCATCGCGCCCGCGCACCGGCCTGTCGTCACCATGTCGGTGGCCACCTCGTTCCTTGCCGCGACGGTGCTCGCGCAGATCGTCTCGCAGGCGGTGGTCGCCGCGTTCCCGTGGCGCACCATGTTCGTCGGTTCGGCCGTCGTCTTCACGGCACTGGCGCTCGCCCTGCGTGCTGTCATGCTCGATGACGCGCCGACCGGCCGGGACAAGCCGCTGCTGCACAGCTACGCGGCGATTCCTGCGGTGCTGCGGATCAAACCGCTGCTGCCGATGCTTGCCGCCGGTGCGTTGAGCATGGCGGTGATGGTCGGGGTCTACACCGGCATCGAACTCACCGGCATCGTCGAGGGATCGGGCGAACTGCTCGCTCTGCGGGCCGGTGCGCTCCCGGTGATGGTCGCGCTGCCACTGCTCGCGATGCCGCTTGCGCGGCTGTCGAAGCCGGGCCAGATCGTGCTCGGCGTGCTCGTCGCCGCTGCCGCGATGGTGCTCGCCACCTTCGAAGGCGGACACCTCGGGGTGTTGACCGTGCTGCTCGCCGTGCTCGTCGGCGGCCTCGGCATCATCGCCCCCGCCGTCCTGCAGAGCGCAGGCGAGCTGGGCGGGGAAGCCAGGGCCGCGGCCTCTTCGGTCGCGATGTTCAGCTTCTACGTCGGTGCGACCGTCGGCCCGATCGTCGCGGCGGCCGCTGCACCACACGGCTTTTCGATGCTCGCGTGGACACTGGCCATCCTGCTGGTCACCGCACTCGGGCTGACCATGCTCGGTATGCGGTTCCAGCGCACAACCTGCGTGAGCAAATAACTGGCTGGGCGACATCGGTTTTCGCTGATGTCGCCCGGCTTTGTCATATCGGGCTGCCGCGCCGCGTGCCGAATAGCCATCAGTTCGAACGTTCCGGCCTCGGCTGTGCTGGGCCGACGAGCTCCGGGGCACCCGACCGCGCTATGGCCGATTTGTGTTCTGCTGCTTACGGATACGACAACAGCGTGCCGTCGGCTACTACTGCTCCTTGATCTTGTCGGCCGCGTCTTGGGCGCGCTGCGCGAGTTCGCGGGCTTCGGTGATGATCTGTTCGAGTTCGGTTGCTTCCACGCCGTTCTCGGCCGACCTGGTGGCGGTTTCCTCGAGCCGGTTGAGCCGGTTGAGCAGGGTGGTCTGCGCCTGCTCGAACGCGGCGCCGTCCGCCTGCTGCATGGTCAGCTCGAGGAAGTAGCGGGCGACTGGCACCAGGTGCTCGGATGCAAGACCGCGATCCGGGTGGATGTAGACAGGTTCGCGGGCAAGCTGTGGCGGAAAGTCTTGCGGGACAAGCAGAAACCTGGAATGTCGGCCCGCCGGCCGTGGTGGTGCTTCCCACTGCTTGGGGTAGTCCGGATTGTATATCTGATGTCAGTCGGCTTACGTACCGCGTTGGCGGGCGGTGTATTTCGGCCCGACAGGCAGATTGGACGTGATGACAATGATCTCGCAAACGATACAGCGGCGGCGTGTCCTGCCTTGGCTTGTCGCGGGCCCTGTGCTCGCCGCGTGCAGCGCGCCGGGCACCGGCAGCTCCGCGCAGACCCGCACCCCGGCCGCTGCGGGCACGTTGCGCTCGGTTGCGGTGGTCACCCAGAGCAGCCCGAGTGACGCTTTCTGGAGTGTGGTGAAGAACGGTGCGTTGGCTGCGGGCAAACAGCTCGGCATACGCGTCGACTACTACTCTGCCGAGGATCCCAACGCGCAGGCCAAACTCATCGACAATGCCGTCGCGCAGCGTGTCGACGGCCTGGTCGTCTCGATGGCCTACCCGCAGCCGCTGGGCCCCTCCATCCGACGCGCCGTGGCGGCTGGCATCCCGGTGGTGACTACCAACTCCGGCGAAGCCGAAAGCGCCGGCCTCGGCGCCATCGGCCACGTCGGCCAGAGTGAGCGACCTGCCGCGGTGGCCGTGGGTAAACGCCTGCGCGATGCCGGAAAGACCAAGCTGCTGTTGGTGAACCATATGGCCGGCCAGGTCAGCGCCGACAATCTTGCCAGCGGTGCCGCGGAGGGCTTCGGTAATGCCACCACGACGGTGGTGGTCGACATCAACAACCCGACAGATGTTCAGTCTCGGATCAAGGCTGCGCTCCAGGCCGACCGGTCGATCGACGCAGTGCTGTCCTACAACGCGCAGATCGCTGCCCGCTCGGTCGCCGCGGCACAAGAAGCCAACTCCACCGCAGCGATTGCCACCTTCACCCTCAACACCGAGGTGCTCGACGCCATCCGAGCGGGCAAACTGTTGTTCGCCGCCGACCCGCAGCAGTACGAACAAGGGTATCTGCCCATCGTGCTGCTGCAGCTCTACCGGTCGAACCTCGATACCGTCGGCGGCGGCCTGCCGATCCAGACGGGCCCCAGCTTCGTCGACAAGTCCAATGTCGATGCGATCGCCCAGCTCGTGGCGCAGGGAACGCGCTGAGACCGGCCGGGAGCGCGAAGTGACTGTTGCGGCAGAAGCTTCCGACTCGATGCCGCGTCCGCCGAAAGGGCGCGCACCATTGGTGCATCGGTTGATCGTGTGTCCGGAGACCGGTGCGGCGCTGGGTGCGGCCGCGGTGTTCGTGTTCTTCTCGGTCGTCACCGATAAGTTCCTGAGCCCGTTGGGTATCTCGACGTGGCTGGACGCCGCGTCGCCGATCGGCATCATGGCTATCGCCGTGGCTTTGCTGATGATCGGCGGTGAGTTCGATCTGTCGGCCGGTGTGATGACCGGGTCCACCGCGCTGGTCACCGCGCTGCTCGCAGTGCACGTCGGGTGGAATGTGTGGTCGGCGCTGCTTGTCTCACTGATGTTCGCGCTGGCCGTGGGCGCGCTAAACGGCTGGCTCGTGGTACGGACCGGGTTACCGAGTTTCATCGTCACTCTCGGCACATTCCTTGCGCTGCAAGGCCTCAACCTCGGTGTGACGCGCCTGGTCACCGGCACTGTGCAAGTGTCGGGCATCCACAACTCGGGCGGCTACTCGTCGGCGAGTGCGGTGTTCGCCTCCACGACCGGCATCGGTGACGCTCGCATACAGGCCTCGACCCTGTGGTGGATCGTGCTCACGATAATCGCCGCAGTCGTGCTGGTGCGCACCCGATTCGGGAACTGGGTCTTGGCTCTCGGCGGCTCGCAGGTGGGCGCACGAGCGGTCGGCGTGCCCGTCGGGCGCACCAAGATCATCCTGTTCATGACCACCTCAGCCGCCGGCTGGGTGGTCGGCTCGTGCGACATTCTGCGATTCGACAGCGTCCAGGCGAGCCAGGGTGTCGGATCGGAGTTTCAGTACCTCATCGCCGCGGTCGTGGGTGGCTGTCTGCTGAGCGGTGGTTTCGGGTCCGTGGTCGGCGCTGCGATCGGTGCGCTGACCTTCGGCATGGCACAGCAGGGAATTGTGTTCGCGCGCTGGAACAGCGACTGGTTCATGCTGTTCCTCGGCATCCTGCTGCTGTCGGCAGTGCTGGTGAACACCGAGTTCTCCAAGCGCGCGGAAAGGGCACGCCGATGACTGCGCTGATCGAAACACTCGCTGTCGGAAAGAGTTACGGCAGTGTGGTGGCGCTGCGGGACGTGTCGATGGTTGTCAACGCGGGCGAGGTCACCTGCGTGCTGGGCGACAACGGCGCCGGCAAATCCACCCTCATCAAGATCCTCTCCGGCGTACACCAGCACGACAGCGGCGAGGTGCGGATCGAAGGCGAGCCGACCCGGCTCTCCTCACCGCGTGCGGCCATGGACCGCGGTATCGCCGCTGTGTACCAGGACTTCGGACTGATACCGCTGATGAGCGTGTGGCGCAACTTCGTCCTCGGCTGCGAACCCACCACCGGATTCGGGCCGCTGCGGCTGCTGGACCGGCGCAAAGCCCAGCAGATCGCACGTGTTGCCTTGTCCGACATGGGAATCGATATTCAGGATCTGGAACAGCCCGTCGGCACGCTGTCCGGCGGGCAGCGGCAGTGCTTGGCCATCGCGCGGGCGGTGCACTACGGCGCCAAGGTGCTGATCCTCGACGAACCGACCGCCGCGCTCGGCGTGAAACAGGCGGGCGCGGTCCTGCGGTATGTCGTGCAAGCTCGCGACCGCGGGCTCGGCGTCATCCTCATCACCCACAACCCCCACCACGCCTACCTGGTCGGTGACCGGTTTCTGCTACTCGAGCGAGGCACTGTGCTCGGCTCCTACGAGAAGCTCGACATCGGGCTGCCGGAGCTCACCCAGCAGATGGCCGGTGGCGCAGAACTGAACGCACTACAGCACGAATTGCAGCGAGTGGTGACGTGACCGACCTGAAAGCCATGAGCGGAATTGCATGCTCGTGCCTGACGCGAGCGGCCTGAGGCAACACCGTGTCCGGCCTGATCAGCAGCTACGGTCATATCCGCCCAAAATTCAGCGAGTTCGACCGGAACCTCCTGACCTTGTTCGACAGCGCAGCGTGAAACGAGCTCAGAGCCACTCGAGAGTGTCAGCCACCGCTTTTGGTGGCCACGCCCGTGATCAGCGGTCGAATAATCGGGGGCATCGCCCGCCACGACGCTTCCTGTACCTCTCCAAGCTCCAGCCCGCAGGTCCGGATCAGCTCGAGGGTGGCACGGTTGCAGTGGCAGCCCTCTGCGAACCGGCGCCACGGACCGGCGAGGCGATCCTGCCAATGGGCAAGTCGCGGCGACTGGGAACGGACATGTTCGAGGAACAGCAGCTGGCCTCCGGGGCGTAGCACGCGCCCAATCTCCCGCAACACCGGATCGGCTGCGTCGACGGTGCACAACACAAGAGTTGAGACGACCGTGTCCACGGTTTCATCCGCGAATGGCAGCTGTTCCGCTGATGCGTCGAGCACCCGCGCCCGACGTCGACTGCGATGCAGCCTCCGCGCCAACCGCGCACGCATTGCGGCTTCGGGTTCGGTCAGGATCAGCTCGGCGAGGTCGTCGGGGTAGTACGGCAGGTTAAGACCAGTACCGCTGCCCAGCTCGACCGTCCGCCCCCTCGCACGGCCGAGCAAATCCTGTCGACGAACGCCCATGCCCGCCTTCTCGCCCACCCACAGGAGCGGGTCGTACAGGGCCGAGAACGCCCGCGCCCACAGGTCCGAGCTCTCCACAGCTGCCGCAGGTGCGGCGCCACTGTTCACACACTCGACCGTACGCCGCTCGAACGCCTTTCGACACAGAGCCTGTTGGCTCGTCGGCGACCCAACCGAAGGTGTTGAGAAACGTTGCTGCGCTCAAACGGTCAGCGCATCACCGCTGCTGAGATGCTCAGCGTGAACCTCTTTTGGGGGGCTGCGGTAGCCGAGCTCGCCTCCGAGGCGGTGGCGATCTGGAGCCGCTACGTCACCACACCCCGGTTCCGATCACTGGCTGGCTGGAGACCATCGACAACCCGCGATACCTCTGTATTTGTCAAGCAGCTTCGGTGTGGTGGTCGGATTCGACTGGCTCGGTGTGTCGCTCGGGACACGGTTCGCCAGCGCGGATGTCCTCAGATCGCCAGGCGCGCCGCAATGCCATCGAGGACAGAGTCCAGGCCGATCTCGAACTGCCACTGCACGTCGTCCTTGCGGTCGGCCTCGTGGATATAGCGTGCGTACATCGGGTAACGGCCCGTGTTCATGAGCCAGGTCATCTGTGTGGCCAGTCCCGCGCGGGCCTCCTCGCGGGTGGACCAGCCGCGCACGTGGAGCATCTGACTCAGCCTGACCTCCGAGTCGACCGCGCCGTGTACATAGGCGGTGACGGTGCTGTAGACCGCCATGGCGGTGTCCACGTCGAGCCCCAGGCCGTCGAGTGCGACGAGCGCCGCCTCCGGCACTGCCAGCTGGTTCGGGGTCGGTGCGCCGCACGCCGCCCGCGTCACCCACGAGTGCTGGAGCAGGACCTCCCTTATGCGCAGGGCGACGGACCGCATGGTCGCGCGCCAGCCGTCCTTGCTGTCGGGCAGATCCAGCTCCGCGTAGACGAAGTCGGCCATCAGCTCGAGTAGCTCGTCCTTGCCGGTGACGTAGCGGTACGCGGCCATGGGGGCGACGCCGAGTTCGGTGGCCAGGCGGCGCATGGTGACCGCGTCGAGTCCTTCGGCGTCGGCGACGGCGACGGCGACCTCGGCGATCCGCCGGGGAGTGAGGGTGGTGCGGGGAGCCGGCGCCGGTCGTTCGAGTCGCTCCCACATCGAGACGGGGTCCTTGTCCTCGCTCGCTGACTGTCTCTCCTGGGAGGCCATCGCCTGGGTTCCTTCCGCCGAATGATGCTGTGTACAGCGTACCTGGAGTAGACGACGTACACATCAATGTGTACGTTGTATATTATGGATACAGCGTACACATTGTTGAGGGGTTTTCGTGGCTGACTCGACCGACGACATCCTCCGCACCGCAGTGATCATCGGCAGTACCCGGGACGGGCGGTTCGGTCCGGTCGTCGCCGACTGGTTCGCCGGACACATCGCTCAGCGCACGGACATGACGGCCGACCTGATCGACCTCGTCGAGACGCCCCTGCCGGCCGTTTTCCCGGCGTTCGGGCAGGCTCCTTCCGACGAGGTCGTGGCACAACTGGGCGCGGTGTCGCCGCGGCTGGCCCAGGCTGATGCCTTCGTGATCGTCACGCCCGAGTACAACCACAGCTTCCCCGCGTCGCTGAAGAACGCCCTCGACTGGCACAACGAGCAGTGGCACGCCAAGCCGGTCGGCTTCGTCTCCTACGGTGGACTCGCCGGCGGGCTGCGCGCCGTTGAGCAGCTTCGTGTCGTGCTCGCGGAGCTCCACGCTGTCACGATCCGCAACACCGTCAGCTTCCACAACTTTGGTGAGGTCTTCGGCGCCGACGGCAAGCCGTCCGACCCGGGGTGCGACGTCGCGGCCAAGGCCATGCTCGACCAGCTCACCTGGTGGGGGCAGTCCCTGCGCGAGGCCAGACGCGTCCGTCCGTACGCCGTCTGACATCGCGCCACAGCGATGAACGACCGACCGCCCGACACTCCCGCGCTTCTTCCTCGCGGCGCTCGACGAACAACCGATCCTCACACCAGGCTTCCCCGATCGTGGGCGACCTCGGCCACTACAGCCCCGGGGCCCCTACCTGCGACTGAGGCGGAACTCCAGCCACCTCTAGTTCCCATACCCGCCCAAGCCGCCGACCGCATGGCCTGAATCCCTCGTCGCAGCATGGTCGGCCTTTATCGAAAGCGAACACCGATGCCCACGAATCCCCTCGAACGTGCCAGGAACATCCTGGTCCGCCCGTTCTCACTGGGCAGTCTCACGCTGCCCAACCGCGTCGTGATGGCGCCGATGACGCGCGAGTTTTCCCCCGGAGGTGTGCCGGGCGACGACGTGGCGCAGTACTACGCCCGACGGGCGGCCGCCGGTGTCGGTCTGATCATCACCGAGGGCGCCTACGTCGGCCACGATTCGGCGGGCAGTAGCGCCCGGGTCCCGCACTTCTACGGCGACGAGGCCCTGGCGGGCTGGTCGGCCGTGGCCGAGGCGGTCCATCAGGCGGGTGGCCGGATCATGCCGCAGTTGTGGCACGTCGGAATGGATCGCACCGTTGGCAATCCGCCGGTCCTCGACGCCCCGCGGATCGGCCCCTCCGGCATCGCCCTGGACGGCACGAACTCGGGCCGAGCGATGACCCAAGCGGATATCGACAATGTGGTCGCGACGTACGCCACGGCAGCGGCGACGGCCGAAGCACTGGGCTTCGACGGCGTCGAGATCCACGGTGGCCACGGCTATCTGATCGACCAGTTCCTGTGGGCCCACACCAACCGGCGCACCGACGCCTACGGGGGCGACATCGTCGGCCGTACCCGTTTCGCCGCCCAGACCGTGGCCGCGTGCCGGGACAGCGTCTCCAGCGACTTCCCGATCTCCTTCCGTTTGTCTCAGTGGAAGGTAAACCGCTACCAGGCGCGGATAGCCGAGACGCCGCAGGAACTGGAGACCATGCTCGGCCTGCTGGCCGACGCGGGCGCCGACGCCTTCCACTGCTCCACCCGGCGGTTCCAACTCCCCGAGTTCGAGGGCTCCGACCTCAACCTGGCGGGCTGGGCCAAGAAGCTCTCCGGAAAACCCGCCATCAGCGTCGGTTCGGTGGGTATCAGCAACGAGTTCCCCCAGATGTCATTGGGCGAGGTCACGGACATCGGCGAGCTGCTCGACCGCATGGAGCGCGACGAGTTCGACCTCGTGGCGGTCGGCAGGGCCCTGCTGGGAGACCCCGAGTGGCTGGCGAAGGTCCTCGCCGGCCGCATCGACGATCTCACCCCCTTCCACGGGGGGCTGCTCGGCAGTCTCCACTGAGCCGTACGGCCGCCTGCCCGACCGCAGGCCGATGATCCTGTCCGCGCAGGCGGCGCCGTGCCCTATGTAACTGATAGTTGAAGTGATTGGAGCAAGGAAAAATGCAAACCCGACCTACTCTCGGTGATCCATCGCGCGCTACCACGGCCCACGAGGTGGCCTCACGGTTCGCCGAAGGGCTACAACAGTCAGGCGCAGCAGGCGACGCGGATGGCTACGATGCCGCTTTCGCGGCAGACGTGGTGTGGGGCAGTCCGTATGGTGCGTCAGTAACCGGCTACTCCGAATTGAACGCCATACACCGCCGCTTGATGGCCGCACAGGTTGCGCCGCGCTCACACTTCGAAGTCGTTGGCGCGACTTCGCCCGCGCCGGGGGTCGTGCTGACCCAGATCTGCAGGCTCGCCGCCGAAGCGGGCGGGTTCTCCGAGATCGCTATGTACGTACTGGTCGAGAAGGATGGCGGATGGTGGCTCGCGGGGGCCCAGAACACGCCTATCACTGATCCACCCCAACGAACCGACTCGAGTTCATGATCTGCTCGCGTAGGGGCACGTCTCATGCGTGGTAGTCGATGCCGCCGAATCCTCTGCGTTGCATAAGGTCCTGCTCGACCAGCATGCCGTCGAGGCGAACCGAGGCGAACCGAGGCGAACCGAGGCGAACCGAGGCGAACCGAGGCGAACCGAGGCGAACCGAGGCGAACCGAGGCGAACCGAGGCGAACCGAGGCGCCGCAGACGGGGCTGGCCCCATCCAATGTGGGTGGGGCCCAGTTGGTTTCGAGGTGGTGACTACTCGGCTGCAGTGGCGGACCACATGCATCGGCCTACTTGAGAACGTACGGTGACACCGAGCTGCGGTGCTCGCTGATATCCAGCACCTTGCCCAGCGGCGGAAACGCGCGCTGCGGGCAATTGGCGCGTTCGCAGACTCGGCAGCCCGCGCCGATCGGGGTGGCCTTCGCCTCGTCGAGATCTATCCCGTCGGCGTAGACGACCCGGCTCGCATGCCGCAGTTCACAACCGAGGCCGATGGCGAACGTCTTGCTGGCCTGGCCGTATCGGGTTGCTCGCCGCTCCACGGTGCGGGCGACCCACAGGTATTTGCGGCCGTCGGGCATCTGGGCGATCTGGGTCATGATCTTGCCGGGGTAGGCGAAGGTCTCGTAGACATTCCACAGCGGGCAGGTGCCGCCGCTGGCGGAGAAGTGGAAACCGGTGGCGGACTGGCGTTTCGACATATTGCCTGCTCGGTCGACGCGGACGAACGAGAAGGGCACGCCGCGCAGTTTGGGGCGTTGCAGAGTCGAAAGCCGGTGGCAGATGGTCTCGTAGCTTTGGGTGAAGAAGGCCGAGAGTCGCTCGATGTCGTAGCGGAAGTCCTCGGCGACCTCGAGGAAATGTGTGTAGGGCAGCACGGTGGCCGCGGCGAAATAGTTCGCCAGGCCGAGCATGGCCAGTTTGCGGGTGTCCTCGGAGACGAAATTGCCTTCCTCGACCAGCTTTTCGAGCAGTTCGCCGCATTCGAAATAAGCCAATTCGGCGGCGAGTTTGAAGGTGCGCTGTCCGCCGGACAGGTGCGGGGCTATCTCCAGTCGCTGGGTGTCCGGGTCGTATCGGTGCAGCACCCCCTCGCCGAGGTCGATGCGTTCGACGATCCGCACATCGTGCGCGCGCAGCCTGCGCGCGATCTCGTTGTTGATGTCACCGCCGTGGAATCGGATGCGGGCGGTGAGTTCCTCTGCGGCGGTATCCAATTCGTGGATGTAGTTCTGCCGCTGATAGAAGAAGTCGCGCACTTCCTCGTGTGGCTTGCTGATCGTCGCGCTGCCGGAGCCGTCGGCGAATCGGTCCTCGGTGGCGGCGGCCAGCTGCGCGGAGGTGTTTCGGTAGCGGTTGTGCATGTTGACCAGTGCGCGCGCCATGCTCGGGTGCGCGGAGACCATGTCGGCGATCTCCTGGGTGTCGGCCTCGATGCCGAGCTCCTGGTCCATCACGACCTCTTGGAGTTCGGCGATGAGCCGGGTGTCGTCCTGTGAGGAGAAGAAGGTGGCGTCGACGCCGAAAACCTCGCTGATCCGCAGCAGCACCGGCACGGTGAGCGGGCGCACATCGTGTTCGATCTGGTTGAGGTAGCTCGCCGAGATCTCCAGCTTCTGGGCAAGCGAGACCTGGCTCAGCCCTCGTTCGGCCCGCAGCTGACGAAGCCGCGCCCCGACGTAAGTCTTGGCCATCTGTCCAGTTTATGGCCGCTTTCACAGCCCTGCCAATGGTGAATTAGCAGCAGAGCTGAGCGATATGTCACACCCCCGGGTTACCGTCAGGTGGTGCTGTTCTCGGATGTCGTGCGGACCTCGGAGACCGTCCGCGCGACGCGGTCCCGTAAGACCAAGATCGCCGCGCTGGCCGGACTGTTGTCCGATGCCGCGCCGGACGAGCTGGCCCCGGTGGTCGCCTGGGTTTCCGGCGAGCTGCGGCAGGGGGGCATCGGCACCGGCTGGCGCACGCTCACCGCGATGGATGGTGCGCCGAGCGACACTGCGGCACTTGCGGTTTCGGATGTCGATGGCGCGCTCAGCGAGTTGGCGGGCATCGCGGGCGCGGGTTCGGCGAACCGGCGCAAGGGGTTGCTCACGGCGTTGTGGACCGCGGCGACCGCCGATGAACAGGTGTTCCTACTCCGGCTGCTGACCGGTGAGCTGCGCCAGGGTGCGCTGACCGCGGTCGTCGGCGAGGCGGTCGCCGTCGCGGCGCAGGTGCCGGTGGATCTGGTTCGCCGGGCGTACATGCTGTCGGGGCAACTGCCGGTCACCGCCATTGCCGCGCTGACCGGTGGAGTGGACGCGCTCACCGAGTTCCGGCTGGAGCTGGGTCGGCCCATCCAGCCGATGCTCGCCTCGCCCGGCGCTTCGCTGGAGGAGGCGATGGCCGAATTCGACGGGGAGGTGACTGTCGAGCACAAAATGGACGGCGCCCGGATACAGGTGCATCGCGACGGATCGCGGGTATGGGTGTTCACCAGGACGCTGCGCGATATCACCGCGAGCGTGCCCGAGCTGGTCGATCTGGTTTCCCGGTTGCACTGCACCAGCGTGGTGCTGGACGGGGAAACTCTCGCGCTGACCGATTCGGGTCGGCCGCGCCCGTTCCAGGAGACGATGAGCCGCTTCGCCGAGGTGAGCTCGACCAGAGAACTGTTGCTGCACCCGTACTTCTTCGACTGCCTGCACCTCGACGGCCAGGACCTGCTGGACGCCCCGCTGTACGAGCGCCGCACGGCGCTGACGAAAGTTGCTGTCGAACACAGTATTCCGGCTCTGCTGCGGCCGGATCCGGAGGCGGCTGCCGAGTACTTCGACGGCGCGCTGGCCTCCGGGCACGAGGGCGTGATGATCAAATCGTTGCACGCGCCGTACGCGGCCGGTCGACGTGGCCGCGCCTGGCAGAAGATCAAGCCGACCCACACCCTCGACCTGCTGGTGCTCGGCGCCGAGTGGGGGTACGGCCGCCGCACCGGTTACCTGTCGAACCTGCATCTCGGAGCCCGCGATCCGAAAACCGGCGAACCGGTGATGGTCGGCAAGACGTTCAAGGGCCTCACCGACGCGCTACTGCACTGGCAGACCGCCGAATTTCCGCGCCACCAGCGCGCCCGTGACGACCAGACCGTGTATTTGCGGCCGGTACTCGTCGTCGAGATCGCGCTCGACGGCGTCCAGGTAAGTCCGCGCTATCCCGGCGGGGTCGCCCTGCGCTTCGCCCGTGTCGTTCGCTATCGCCCGGACAAGGAACCCGCGGACGCCGACACCATCGAGACCGTCCGCGCCCTGTTGCCATGAGCCGCCGTTCGCCGCACCGCAGTACGTCGCGTCGCGTCGCGGGAGCTTGCCGGCGATCAGAATCTCGGCGAGGCCCTGACCTCGGACGGTGGACCGTAGCGGGGGCTGCTCACGCTTCGGCAGGTAGAGGCCAAGTCTACGGTAACCGATCGAAATCGAGTCCCGGCAGACGGCAACCGCATCGCAATTCAGATGGCCGGTACTTCACACTGGAGAGGTGACCGTCGAATTACTGGTTCTTCTGATCGTCATCGTCACGGCACTCGCATTCGATTTCACCAACGGCTTCCACGACACTGCGAACGCGATGGCGACCTCGATCGCCACCGGCGCACTGCGGCCGCGCGTGGCGGTCGCACTGTCGGCGGTGCTCAACCTCATCGGCGCGTTCCTGTCGGTGGCTGTCGCCGCGACGGTGGCCAAGGGCATCGTCCGGCTCGACGCCGTCGACGGCCAGGACCTGTTGATCATCGTGTTCGCCGGCCTGGTCGGCGGCATTCTGTGGAATCTGCTGACCTGGCTGCTCGGCCTGCCCTCGAGTTCGTCGCATGCGCTGTTCGGCGGCCTGATCGGTGCGACCATCGCCGCGCTCGGCTGGAGCGGAGTGATCTGGGCCTCCGGTTCGGACGGCGTGCTCACCAAGATCGTGCTGCCTGCCGTGCTCGCCCCGATCGTGGCGGCGCTGGTTTCGGCCATCGGCACCTGGGGGGTTTATCGGATCACCGAGAAGTCGGATCCGAACAAAGTCGACGAGGGTTTCCGCTGGGGCCAGATCGGTTCGGCCTCACTGGTCTCGCTGGCGCACGGCACCAACGACGCACAGAAGACGATGGGTGTCATCTTCCTGGCGCTCGTCGCGCACGGCACCCTCACCAAGAACGACGAGATGCCGCTGTGGGTGATGGCGGCCTGTGCTGTCGCCATCGCGGCGGGCACCTACCTGGGTGGTTGGCGCATCATCCGCACCCTCGGCAAGGGCCTCGTCGAGATCGACTCTCCGCAGGGGCTGGCCGCCGAATCCTCGTCGGCCGCGATCATTCTCACCTCGGCCCATTTCGGTCTGCCGCTGTCCACCACACAGACCGCCACCGGCTCGATCCTCGGCACCGGGCTCGGCAAGGGCGCGGAGGTCCGCTGGAGCGTGATGGGTCGAATGGCCGTGGCGTGGCTGCTCACGCTGCCGCTCGCGGGTGTGGCGGGGGCTATCTGCTGGGCCATCGCGCACATCATCGGCGGGCTCGCGGGCGTGCTCGTCGTGTTCGCGATTCTCATTGCGCTGTCGGCTGTCATGTACCTGCGTTCGCGGCGCGACCCCGTCGACACCAGCAATGTCAACGAATGGCCCGGCCGGACACCGGACGCAGACGAGCCGATCGAATCGCCCGGCGGGGCGCGGCCGGCAGACGACACGCCGGACGCCGATTCCGGCATTGCGAAGGACGCTGCTACCGCGAAGGACACTTCGTCGTCTGCCGCTGCGGCGGGTGCCTCGTCGTCGGCCGAGGGCAGGCCGGGCGGCGTGACCGCGGACGGGTTGTCGCCACCCCCCGGCACGTCCTCATCGGAGGGCCCCGGCACCAAATCCAACCGTTCCGCTCAGGTGTGAAGCATGTCGAACAACGTGCTGTATCCCGCCCCGCTCAGGCGTCGCATGCGAGCAGCCGCACCGGTGGATCGTTCCCGGTCCGTTGTCCACAGTAGGCATTAGGAGGAGCACCGTGCACACGCTCATCACGAATCTGAACTCGCTGTGGAAGGTGACCGCGGCCGGCTTGGTGCTCGGTGCGGGCTTGCCGATCATCTTCGCCGTCGGAGTGCGGTTCTGGTCGGCGGCCGATTCGGTCACCGCGGATGGCCGTGCAGTCCAACGCAATTACCCGGCGCTGGCCGGGGCTCTGGTGTGCTTCGGGTTGATCATCGCCGCGATCATCACCGGAATCCTCTACACCGCCAAGGCATTCCTCGCCGCCAAATTCGGTATCCACCTGTTCGGACAGGCCTGAAGGGCGGCATCGTGACAGAGCAACCGAAATCCACGCAGGGGCGACCGAATGTGCTCAGCCGGGTCATCGGCTGGCTGCGCGCCGGATACCCGCAGGGGATCCCCAGCTCCGACTATGTCGCCCTGTTCGCCGTGTTGCACCGGCACCTGACCGATTTCGAGGTGGTCGCGATCGCCGAGGTACTGGTGAGCGAAAACCCGGACACCGAGATCAGTCACGCCGATATCGAGACGGCGATCACGCGGTTCGCGATGGAGCAGCCGGACGAACACGACGTCGCCCGCGTTGCCTCGCACCTCGCCGCAGGCGGTTGGCCACTGGCCACCCCCTTCCCCGACGCCGATTGAACCCAGCCCGATGCCGCCGTTTCTCCACGCGATCATCGACTGGCTGCGGGCCGGATATCCCGACGGTGTCCCGGAATCCGACTACATCCCGCTGCTCGCCCTCCTGCGCCGCCGCCTCTCCGACGACGAGGTCCGCCAGATAGCCGCCGAATTGGCAGCCACCGGTGACCTCTCCGCCGACAAGACCGACATCCAGGTGATGATCACCAAGACCACCAACGAAATGCCCTCGGAAACAGACGCCGCGCGGGTCCGGTCCCGCCTGGAAGCCCACGCCTGGCCCGACCCGGCCTCCGGCGAATAGCAACCGGACCGGCGCTGCTCGAATCCGGCTCGCGCCAGCAGCTCCACGGTATATCAGCGCGCTTCCCGCCCGATTACATTGTTGGCGAACGGGACTCGGCTGTGACGTATCTCGCTTGATGCCCTGTTCGGTGACCGGTCCCGGGCGTTGCACAGGGCAGGTGGGCCGAGCGACTACGGCCGATGGGCAAATGTTGGTCCGCAGCAGCGCACTTGGTGGGGACCAAAGTTTTGCGACAATGTTTGGGTATTGCCAGTATGGGGAACTGGTTAGGGTCGGCGGGGTGATGGATGCGGCGTTGCGGGTGGAGACGGCGAGCGGGGAGGCGTGGGAAAACCCTTCTGCGGACTTGTTGTTCGACCTGCTGAGTGAGATGAATCTGCGGCATCGGTTCGTGATCGTGGATCGGTTGGATGCCGAGCCGGTCGGGCAGCACTACATGCAGATCTATCTCAACGACAACATGAGTTGTCAGATCGAGTTCCGTGAGGGTGGCTCCGACCGGCACTTCGCGGCACGCGTGGCGGGCCCGTTCGATATGTCGGGACACGAGACCGTGGCAAAAGTGTTGCAGGGCTGGGCTTTCGGGAAGCCAGGATGGCGGGAGGCGCTGCCGTGGTCTCGGGTGGTGGTTCAGAGCCAGCCCTGACCGGAGCTGTAGGGCCGATGGCCGCCGAGGTCGGGCAGGCGGCGGATGCCGGCGGAGACCTCGAAGGCGAGATCCTGGTAGCCGAGGGCGAGCTCGGCTAAACGCTGCCAGGCGTCGTGCACGATCCAGTCCGGTGCGGTGCGCAGGGCCGCGTAGGCGCAGGTGGAGAATTGGGCCATTCTGTCGATCACGGTGCCGACCGTCTCGGTGTGCATGTGCGCGCCACCGTGCGGAAGCGGAACTTCGGTGGCAATCCAGCGATCGATGGTGAGTACGAAATAGGCTCGCCGCTCGTCGATTTCGGCCGTCGAGCCCAGCGCGCAGTACCTGCGCTGTTCGTGCAGTCCCGCCAGTTGGTGCGCGGATGTCAGAATCGGATGATCACCGCGCGGCAGGCTGCGGCAGGCTTCCAAGATCATTTCCTTCGGCGGCAGTGGTTCCATGCCGATTACCCCTCGTTCGAATGATGCTGCTGGACAACGACCTACCTGTACAAGGCTGACAATCCTCAACGCCGATGCCGTCCACGGAGTTTGGTAATGCGATGCCGTGGTAGCGATGTCTCCCAGGGGTTTTCGTTGACAGCAAGCCCCAAAGCTTCCAACGCGGTCAGCCCCATCCGCCCCGCAAGCTCATCCATCACCGCAACAAACTCCGCCGCCTGAATCGCAGCCGTCGCCTGCTCGGTAGTAAGCATCCGTCCCCGTAAATACGAGACCACCCACGCGTCATCACTGACCCGCCGCGCCTGATGCGCGGTCCGATCCCCAACCATCCATGCCTGATCGACAACATGCACAGCCATGCGCCCCCCTCGATCCCGCGCCGTGCGGGCCCGGCTGGAACGCTCCCGCCTGTGATCTGAGACACATGAAGCCTAGGGTTTGGTCCATCGATAAGTCAAGTTGACCTATCGATTTCACCACTGATTGATCTAGTCTGCTGGGAGGTACGGTCATCTCCACGCATCGTTAGAGCTGGAAGGACACCATCCGCCGATGGCACCACTCTCGCCAACGGTCGCCCGCTGGGAACTCATGCTCCGAATCAAGCGCAGGCGCAGCGAGTTCGACGTCAGCGCGTCGGTCATCGCCAAGGAACTCGGCTTCACACTGTCGTACTGGTCGAAGGTCGAGAAGGAACGCGTCCTGGCCGAGGACAAGCTGAAGAGGCTGATGTCGCTGCTCGAGTTCGACCCCGCCGAACGCGACGAGATGCTGCGGTTGCGCGAGATCGCCAGGCAGCGCGGGTGGTGGTCGAGCTATGCCGGATTGCTGTCGGATGAAGTCTCGCGGCTATATGGGCTCGAGTACGGAGCGCACAACATTCGGAGTTATGCGAGCGTCCTGATCCCCGGGCTGTTGCAGACCGAGGACTACGCCCGTGCGGTGATCGCCAACGACACTGCCCGCGTTCGGCAGGTCGAGATCGATCGATGGGTGGAGGTACGCATGCGGCGTCAGCAGCGGCTGACCGGCGCGGAACCGCTGTATTTCACCGCACTTGTCGGCGAGGCTGCCCTGACACAGCGAACGGGTGGTACCGAGGTCTTGAAAGGCCAGCTACGCCATCTGGTCTCGATCGTCCAGGAGCACCGCGATTCGGTGAACATTCGCGTCATCCCGTTCGACGCGCCCGGCGGTGCGCTGCTGGCAGGCGCATCGTTCCACCTGCTCGGGTTCGAGAACATGCTGCTACCCGACGTGGGGTGGACCGAGACATTGGTGCACCTCGGAGTGATCGAAGACGCCGAGCCGGTAAGGCATCTCAGCACTATGTACGCCAACACCATCACCGATCATGCCCTGTCACGGGACGATTCGATAACGTTGATCGAGCGCAAACTCGGTGAGCTGTAGGCTCGGCCGATATGGATGGCGTGCCGGGCTGGTTCAAGTCGTCGTATTCGAATGACAGCACTGCGTGTGTAGAAGTCCGGTTCGAAGGCGACCGGATTCTCGTCCGCGACAGCAAGTATCGGGGGCTGCCCGACGCTCGTCCAACCCTCGAGTTCGGGCAAGTCGAGTGGGCTGCCTTTACCGCAGCCATTCGAACGTCGCCGCCCGCGTGATCGACCGAAGTCGCCTCGCAGTCTCGCGGGGTAGCACCAAACCCTTCTACTGAGGTTCGCGCCCAAGGGTGCGCTGACGTTCTCGCTCCTCGACGCGTTCGCGGTCCCTGGCTTCGTTGTGATGACGATTGGCGTCATATTCGTCCGCGAATTCGCGCAGCATCTCTGCCATACCGGAGAACATGTCGCCGCCGTCGTCCGGGTCATAATCATCGATCATGAGTTCCATCAACCCGTAGGCGGTGTCACCCTCGGCGTCGAACCCATATTCGAGCAGTGGATTGACGTGATCGTAGAATGAATGGTCACGACCGAACCATTCGTAATCCTCCCAATGTGCCCCCGCGAACCTGATGAAGCATTCACCTAAAAAGCAGATGAACGCATCTGCCATGTCGGCGTTCTCGGGAGCCATCGCGGTAGTCATGTCCGGGAACAGTTCCACGACAATAGAATCGAGCCGTTTTACCTCCACCGACCCTTCCGGCCACGGCTCCGAAGGGAAGCGGCTTATGCCTGCATGGTCCATGAACTTCTGGACTTGCGCCTTGCGGCGATCGGGGTCTATCCATTTCCCCCATGCTGTCTGCTCAACTGGCACGCCGAGGTCCATCGTCATCTGTTCGTCGTCCACTGGCCGGGCCTTCCTCTCGTGCTGGCTGTCTGGTTTCACAGTGCATCGAATCTAGTCGGCTTGTCGGTGTCGCAGCGGTGAGACGCCGCCTTTTGCAGGCGAGCGGCAGCCGCGTTGTACGCATCCGCGAGTGGCCCGGTCGGGGGACGGCCCCCGTCATGAAACGCATCCGAGGCGCGCCGGAATTCGGCAAGGGCGGTTTGGTATTCGTTGTCTGGTGTGCTCATGACATGCCTCCTCGTCGGTCTGGGGATGTGCAGGGGATGTGGTGGGTCGGGGTGATCAGGTTGCACACCACTGCGATGGCCCGGGCGTTGTGCTTGATGTGGTCGGCGCTCGGCGCGATTACTGCCGAGGTACCCGAATTGTGTGCTGTGGTGACGATCAGGACGGTGGGCATGAACGTGTCGTGCGCGATCGTGACCAGCCGCATCAGGGTGTATCCATGCTGGTTGGCCAACTCGGTGATGACGCGTTCGTCTCTTAACCGGTGTGGGCCGCTGACATCGAGTAGTAACAGCCGATTGCTTTAACAGTCACAGGGTTCGCTGCTCGACGGGTCGGCAGCGACGTCCGATTTGGGGACCGTGATCGAAAGGCCGCAACCACATTCAAACATGTGACACCTCCCGCACCTTGCCCGGTCCCAAACACGCGCGAACCGAGGCGATCACGGCGAGCCCGGAGGGGCGGAACGTGTCCCGTGGCGGCTCGACCCAGTACCGGACTTCACCGGACCGCCGGGTCTGCGGAGGCGCGGTTGCTTTGTGGGCTCGCCGCATCGGTTGCGAACTCGGGCGATTCTGAGCGTGCATTAGAACTGCTCGACGAGACGGAGCGGGCGCGCGAGGGCGCGGGACCTGATGAGGTACCCGGGCTTTTCACGTTCACCCCTGCCAAGCAGATCTACGACCGCGGCTTCTCTTTGATGTGGGCTGAGGACAAAAAGACGTTGCGCCGGTTGGCGAGGGCGTCCGAGGATGCAATCGCTGCGTGGCAGGTGCAGCGCTCGCCCGGTGACGAGATGCTGAGCCAGATCTATCTCGCGACCGCCAGTGCACGGTTAGGCGATCTGGATAGCAGAATCGCGGCGGTGTCCCCTGTCCTCGACAATCCGATTTCGGCGCGCTTCTCGTGGGTTCGCAAGCGGCTCAATCAGCTGAATGGGTTGTTGAGTAAGCACTTTCCGGATTCCGTGGTTGCGAACGAGATGCGGAATACGTTGAACGCATATACGCACGCGGCCTAACTGCGAGAGAAGCGTAGATCTCAGTCGGAGAAGACCGACCAGCAGATGCTGTTGCGCCGGATCTGGTCTTCGAGGACAAGCCTGCGGACCGGGGCAGGGAGCTGCGTACGCTGCCAGTCACGCTCGATCCGCTCCGCCCGGGAATTGCCAGGGTGCGCGCGTCGAGCGGCCTTGATCGCGTATGCAGCGGCGCCGAGATCGTGTTCGGCGACATGTCCAACGCATGCGGCTTGTCCGGCTGCGTAGGCGGCGAATCGGGCCGCGCCGACGAGCGGCCTGGCCGCGCCCATCGAGTGACCACCTGCGGTGCGGGCCTGCATCATCGGCAGGTCGCCCCTCGCCCACGCTCTCGCGGCCGCGACTGCGTCCCGTGGCCGTGGATCGTCGGGCAGTTCACGCTCGAAGTAGTCGAGAACATGCTCGGCGCAATCGGCGGCCCACAGCGCGAGCAACCGATGATCGGCGTCGGTCAGCGAGCCACCCCGACGGATCGTCACCATCCGGGGATCTCGGATCTTGGGCAGAATCATCGCTGCTCCGACACTCGGTCGTGTGACCCGGGCGGGGTTCGCGACTGGTCTCGCAGACGGTCGTCGAGCTCGTGCACCAGCTGACTGACCCGGTTCGTTCCGGCGCCGATCCTCGGGTAGCGGCAGAGGACGTCGATCAACAGCGGCGTCGCGAGGTCGACGATGCGCTCGACAGGATTACCTGCGGCCTCTTCCTCGCTGGTGGGGCACAGTTCGAACACCCGGATGGTGTGCGCAGATGCGCGCAAAATGTGATTGACCTGGACAGCATCTGCCAGCGGATGCAGGTACGCCGACGCCGCGGCATCGCCTGCGGCCATCGCGGCGTGGAACGAGACCGGCGACGCCGCTTCCTTTGCAGCACGGTGGGCCGCCGGTGCTGCCACACGTTGGGTGCGGGAGCGGCGGTCTCCCTGCGCGAACGCGACGGCGGCGGCGAGTGCTTCGCGGGGTCTGCCGTCGTCGGGGTGATGCGCCTGGAAAAGCGGGAGCACCTGCTCAGCCGAGGCCACGGCAAAGGCGGTCACTGCCCTGAGCTCGTTCAAGGTCAAGGTGAAGTCTGGAGTGCGCAGCTCGCGCAGGGTGGGAGGCTCTGGCTGGATGTTCATGCTCTCTGATCGTAACTTTGAACCCTCGGTTGAATGTAGGACCAGCTTTTCCTCGTTACAGCGAGTGAAAACCTTCAAAGGAGGGGATGGATGCTGCCGGTGGACCTGGCACGTGCGGTGGCGGTGTCGCAGCAGGCTGTGTGTAACTACGAGGATGCTGGCGTTCTGCCGACCGCCCCGGGGCATAGCTGGGGCCTGGCCGAGCCGCCCGGATTCGAACGGTCACATGGCCGGGCATGATCCGCTCAGTCCGACGACAACTCATTGCTGAGGCAAGCCGTAAACAGAGCCAGCTCACGAGTCGGCGCGGACCTTTATGAGTCACGCGAACGGCTGACGATCGCATAAGCGGCAACGTATGCGGTGGTGCGACCCCTCCTTCGGTACGGACCGCCTCCGTAGCGCCTGCGTGCTCATCCCGTACTGGGCCGGACTCGCGATCCTTGATCCGCTATCTCGTCCATGTTGTGGATTCCCGTACGTCACTGAGCCGGTGTTCTGCCGCCCCAGCGCCCCATAGTTCCCAGCGGACTCACAGCCCGATCGCGGTAACCCTCGAGGTCCCCCGAGCAGGCTTATCCCGTCGGTAACGGAAGCGGCCCGCCTCACCCAACGGCCCAAACCACCCTTCCGACCGACCCAGGTGGCTCACTGCCCTGACCCACCGCCCGCCGACCGGTGGCTCCGCACCCTCGCCGGCGCCACCGGCCGGTATCCCCGCCCGCGAACGGCATACATCCGCGCCGAATCGCGAGTGTGTCGCTCCACGGTGTGCCACTGGTCCTCCGGCGGTGTCGGCGGGAGCGCAATATGCAGGCACTCCCGGGCGACGACGGTGGTCAACCATCCACCGAGGTTGTCGAGCTGTTCAGCGTCGGAGCGGCTCAGCCGCAGCCAGGCAGGTCACCGGACCCATGTGCGCCATCACAACTCGCCGACCCAGTGACAAAATGTGGCTCGGTGTGAGTGGGTGCGCCGGTGCGGGTTAGGTCGCGGCGTGGGTCAGGTCGCGGGTTGTGGTGGGGATTGCGGTTGTGGTTGGGGCGGGGGGTTTGGGGGTTCGGGGGAGGAGGTAGGCGATGGCTGCCAAGAGGGCGGCGGTGGCCAGGAGTGTGTAGGAGTTGCCCAGGAGGAATTGGGGGAGGGTCCAGTGGAATTCGCGGCCGAGGGTTTGCGGGACGAACCAGATCAGTCCCTGAGGGAGGAGGGGGAGATCTGGGTCCCAGGAGCCGATGCGGTCGACCTGCATCGGCCACGCGAAGGTGAAGAGGTAGATGGCGGCGGGCACGCCGATTCGGATGCTGCGCGGGCGGTTGCGCAGTGCATGGAAAATCCACATCGCGGCGGGGACGATCCAGACCCAGTAGTGGGTCCAGGAGATCGGGGAGGCGAGCAGCATGACGGTGGCCGCGAGGAGGGCGCCGAGTAGTTCGTCGCCGCGCAGGTAGGCGACGCGAGCGGCGGCTATTCCGGTGATCGCGAGCAAGCCTGCGCCGACGAGCCAGGCTTCGCTGCTATCCCATGTCGTCCATTGCAGGCGACCGAAAAGGCCGTTGATCGACTGATTCTGGACGTAGGCGAAGCCGATTCGGTTCTGCGAGGACGTGGTAGTGCTCCAGAACTCGAACGCCTGGGTCGGGCGGTACCAGAAGCCGATCGCGACGGTGGTGGCGAAGGTCCCGGTGGCTACGGCGGCGGCTTTGAACTGGCGTGTGATGAGCAGGTAGACGATGAACACCGCCGGGGTCAGCTTGAGGCCGGTTGCGATGCCGATCAGGATGCCCCGATACCGGCGATCCTTGGGGATGGCGAGGTCCGCGAGCACCAACGCCATGAGAATCACGCTGAGCTGACCGAACTGAAATGCCTGCTGCACCGGCTCGATCCAGATCGCGGCGGCGCTGACGGCGATTGTCATGGCGACCATGCCGGCTCCGCGCCGATGCCGCTGGAGTGCGGCGGTGCTCCACACGCTCACATACAGCGATGCCATGGTGAGGACCACGATGCCGGTCCCGATGTAATTGATCGAGAATCGTGACAGCTCGGCGCAGATCCACGCGGCGAAGACGGGGTAGAGGAAGGGCAGGCCCATCGGTCCGCGGCCGTCGTACAGCAGCTCGGGGTGCACCGCCGCGGTCGAACCGCCCCACATATAGACCTGTAGGTCGATCTGGTGCCAGTACATCTCCCAATTCGGCCGCAGGAATTCCAGCCAGACGCCGACGGATAGGGCAGCGAAAGCTATTGCGGCACAAAGGGCCGTCAATGTGTGCGGGGACCGGGACGGCTCGACAGTCCTGGCAGCGCGCTGTTCTCCCATTTGCAGGATGGCAGCCATGTAGTTGTGTTTCCTTCATCAGGTGAGACAGCACAGGCGAAACGAGCAAATAGTTAGCTAAACTAAGGGCAACTCAGCCTATCATCTCCACGTGTCCATGCTCTGCCCATGCTTTCCCGGGCATGGGGAGATCACGCCCCCGCTGGTTCCGGCTGGATACGCCACCTGAGCTGCGACGATGCACTGCCTCGGGCGGATCGGTCAACGGAGTGATCGCAGGCGCGCGCACGCCGTGGTCTCGGAGCCGAATGTGGGTTCCGGTTGCGCGGTGCTTGCCGCAAGGTGGCTGCCGCGCCGGTGAAAGCTGGTGTGGAGAGGCTCTGGCAGGCGGGTGGATGTTGGGCTACGCGGCCAGCAGGTGCAGGAGGTGTTCGACCTCTGAGCGGACAGCGGCGCGTGCGGGCTTCAGATACTTGCGGGGATCGGACAGGTCGGGACTTCCCGCCAGGGTGACCCGGATTGCTTCCGTGGCAAGGACATTCAGGCGGGTGGCGATGTTGATTTTGGTCATGCCGTGTTCGACGGCGGCGCGCAGACCTTCGTCGGGGACACCGGAGGAGCCGTGCAGCACAAGGGGGACAGGCACTTTCGAGGCCAGTCGAGAGATGAGGTCGTTGTCGAGTTCGGCGGTGCGAGTGTGCATGGCGTGCGAGGAGCCGACTGCCACGGCCAAGGCGTCGACGCCTGTCGTCGCGACGAATTCGACCGCTTCGTCGGGATCGGTGCGGACGCCCGGTGCGTGCGCGCCGTCTTTGCCACCGACCTCACCCAATTCGGCCTCGACGAAGACGCCGTGATCATGACACCAGCGGGCCACTTCCGCGGTGGTCGCGACATTGGCGGTGTAGTCGAGGGTGGAGCCGTCGTACATGACCGACCGGATGCCGAGATCGACGGCGGCTCTGATGAGGTCGAACGACGTGGCGTGGTCGAGGTGCACGGCGATGGCCGCGGTGCTGTCCGCGGCGATCCGCAGGCACGCGAGCGCGATAGGAGCTATGCTGCCGTGGTAGTTGACCGTGTTCTCCGAAAGTTGCAGCACCACTGGAAGTTTCGCTGATTCAGCCGCACCCGCGATGGCCTCGGCATGCTCCAGGGTGATCACATTGAACGCACCGAGGCCGCCGGGGCGTGCGGAGGTGATCAGTTCGGAGACGGGCGTCAGAGTCATTGTCGGGTCTCCTGGAGCTCGGGTCGGCCGCGGGAAGCAGGCACGGCCTGAAATGCATAAGCAGTGCGCTCATCATCTGATGAGGCGAGGACGGGTTTTCGGAACACCCCGTAGCCGACTACACGGCGGGCCGGTGAACCAGCATGCCGGGCGTGATCGGTTGGTCCGGCGGTATGGTCTTCGGGATGCTTCGCGTGACCGGCTCTTGGTTGAGCGCAGTCCGGGCGATGTGGAGCGCCGGTCATCATGGGAGCCTGGTGTTTCGCGCTCATGGTGAGGAGTCCTGCGGGCTGGGTTCGGCTAGCTTTTCGAGGTGGACGGTGGGGATGAGCCGAGTACGGGCGCAGCGGTCTATTTCGCCTGCCACCGGGATCAGCACTGCTGCGGCGGCGGTGGCGACTGCGTCGACGAGGATGGCGGGCCAATCGGGTTCGGGGCCTTCCGAGAGGGCAGAGATGACGGCTGCGGCTGCGGAATCGCCTGCGCCGGTAGGGTTTCCGGACATCGGTTCGGGGAGGTTCGCGAACCAGGAGCCGGCCGCGGTGATCGCGATCATGCCGTCGGCGCCGCGGGTGGCGATGATGGCGCGCACTCCTCGATCGACGAGTGGGCGCGCGGCGGTCGCGACCTCGTCGGGTGTGAGCGGGACTCGGCCGGTGAGGCGTTCGAGTTCTTCGGTGTTCGGCATGAGGATGACGCCGGGGATCTGGGCGGCAAGACGTAGGGATTCGCCGTCGACATCGCAGATAGTCGGAACGCCTGCGGCGATGGCCGTGCGGGCGAGGTCGGCGGGGAGGCTGGACGAGACGCCGCCGGGCAGCGATCCGGAAATCACCAGTCCATTGATATCGGGTAGTAGGCCGGCTACTCGCACGGCGAGCTGTTCGACGGCATGGGGATTCGACACGCGCGCGCCGGGTTCCCACAATGCGGTGGCGGTGCCGTCCTCGGATTCGCTGATCACCACCGTGCGCCGGACCCACGGCAACGCGTGCACGAAGTCCACCGGCATCTCCAGTTCGGCGGCGGCCGCGAAGGCATGGTCGGAAAAACCCGTTGCCCGGGAGTATTTTCCGAGCTGATTGAGCACCCGCGTCACGTTGATGCCTTTGCCGCCGATGCGTTGCTCGACGGACCTGACCCGATGCGCCTGGCCGCGTTCGAAACGCTCGACGCGATAGGTCATGTCGTAGGCAGGATTCATTGTCACGGTGAGGATCACGTCAACCACTGTCCATGTCTGAGCACCCGGCGCAACTGTAGATTGTCATCAACTATCAACAGGTCCGCGAACTGGTCGGTCGAGATATCGCCCACATCGGCCAATCCGGCCGAATGGGCCGGGATAGAAGTGGCGGCAATCACAGCATCGCGTAGTGGGACGCCGCAATCGCGCACGGCCCAGGCCAGACACTGCAGCAGGTGAGCGGTACCCCCTGCGATGGATCCACTTGCCACTCGGGCGACGCCGTCGGTAACCCGCACCGCCTGCGGACCGAGCTGATAGTCGCCGTCCGGCATACCCGCCGCTTGCATCGCATCGGTGATCAGCGCGACCTGTCCCGGCGCGGTCGCGAAAGCCAGTGCGGCGAAACCGGAGTCGACATGAACCCCATCGCCGATCAGTTCGACGACCACGTCGCCGGTCGCCGCAGCGACCAATGCGGCGGCAACCGGACCGGGCTTGCGATGATGCAGCGGCGGCATACCGTTCGCCAGGTGCGTAACCAGACTTCCGAAACCGTTGGGGCGCAATGACTTACGAAACTCGTCGAAGGTGGCGTCGCTGTGCCCGAGAGATACCGCCACATCGTTGTCGGACAGCCGTTCGGCGACTGCGCGATATCCCGGAAGTTCCGGCGCGATCGTCATCACGCGCAGGTGTCCGCCGGCGGCGGACAGTAGTCGATCGGTCAGTTCGAGGTCGGGATCGCGCAGGTAGCGCGGATCCTGGGCGCCACAGCGGGCCGACGACAAAAATGGCCCCTCAGCATGAATTCCGCCGATCATTCCGGTCTCGGCCAGCCCGGCCAGCATGGTCGTCTGCGCCACCATGTCCGCCGCGGCCCCGGTGACAACGCTCGCCAACACCGTGGTCGACCCGCGCGAATGATGAAACTCGGCCGCCGCGCGCGCCTCCGCGTCGTTGACGGTGTCGAACCGGTGTCCGAACCCGCCGTGATTATGGATGTCGACCAGCCCGGGCAACACCGTGCCACTGAATGTCGGGATAGCCGAATCAGGATGCGCCGCAGCCCATTCCGTCACCGACTGCACCGCGTGGATCCGCTCGCCGCGAACCGAGACCACCCCGTCGTCGAGCACCTGCGCCGCGGAAACAATCCGCCCGCGAACGTGGAACTCGGCTGCCCGGGCCTGCCGCGTCATGCGCCGCCCCCGTTCCTGAGCATGGCGCAATCATCGAGTGCCGCAACACTTTCGGCCGGTGGTGGCGCGGCACCTGTGCGGCCTTGCGCTCCTGCTGTCGGCGGCGTCGCGCGTGCGTTGTCGTACTTCATGTCAAAGCCCCGCGGCGGGCGAACAGGGCCGCGCCGGCCAGGCCTGCTCGTGCGCCGAATTCGCCGAGGACCACCCGTGGTGCGGGGACTATGCGGAGTCGTTCGGCGATGGTGCGGTGCAGGGGTTCGGTGAGGGCGGCGCCGGCGCCGGCCAGTCCGCCGCCGAGGACGATGAGTTGGGGGCAGGCGGCATGGATGATGCCGAGCAGGCCGTCGGCGAGGGCGCTGATGGC
This sequence comes from Nocardia sp. NBC_00403, assembly GCF_036046055.1. NCBI lineage: Bacteria > Bacillati > Actinomycetota > Actinomycetes > Mycobacteriales > Nocardiaceae > Nocardia > Nocardia sp. NBC_00403. Next base: position 366,471 of record NZ_CP107939.1, on the reverse strand, counting down.
GTCGTCTACTACGGCCTTGGCGTCGCGGTCGGTATCGAGGAGTGCGAAAACATCTGCCGCACTGTCTGTTTCGATGCCGGTACGGCGGGAGTACGCACGGGCGATGGCCGCGCCGGATGCCACCGTCTCGACGCAGCCGATGTTGCCGCACGGACAGCGCAGGCCATCCGCGTGGCGAACCGGGATATGACCGTACTCGCCGGTCTGGCCGTATTCGCTGCGCACGAGTCGGCCACCGACGGACAGGGTTCCGCTGATACCGGTGCCGAGAATGACCACGCATACGTTGTCGTGGTCGCGTCCGGCTCCGTACCGCCATTCGGCCCAACCGGCCACGGCGACATCGTGCTCGATCAACACCGGCATGTGCCAGCGTTCGATGAACCGGTCACCGATGTGTACATCCCGCCAGCCGACATTGCTGCTGAACACGGCAATCGACCGGACATGGTCCACGATCCCCGGCAGCAGCACCGCGGCCCGCGCCACCCGGCCGCGCTGTTCGGCCGTGAGCTCGGCCAGCAGCCGATCTCCGAGCGCACCCATGGCCTCGAACGCCGCCTCGCCCTGCGGCGTGGCAGTGACGGCAGCGGTCAGCACCGTGCCGGCCGCGTCGGTGATCTCACCTTTCATAGTGGTCCCACCGACATCCATGCCGAGTACCAGGGCATCGTCGGGAAGCGGGGTCCCCGGCGTCAGCGTGTCGTCGGGAAGTGCGGCGTCTGGTGTGGCACCCCTCGCGTCGACCGCCGCGCCGGGCGCGACAGCCGGCGGGCCGGGCCGGGGTGACCCGGCGTCCGGTCGCGGTGATCCTGCTGCGGACTGCGCGGTTCCCATCTCGGTCAGGGTAACCACTTCTGGTGGTGTGAGCAGCGCAGATCCGCGGGCCGGGGTCGGGGAGTCGGTCATGGTGGCGCCAGGGTCACTGGTCGAGGACTACCGAGCGGTTGAGGTTGCGGGGATGGTCGGGGTCCAGGCCGTGGTCGGCGGCGCGCAGGACGCAGAGTTGATGGACTCGGACCAGGTCGGCCATCGGGTCGATATCGCGGTGTTCGAAGTGGGCGCCGGTGACGGTGACGTCGGCTTCGAATTGCGGGACCAGCGGGCCGAAGGCCCAGACCGCGCGACCGGGGGTGGAGATGCTGATCGGGCCGTGGCGGTATTCGGTCTGTAGGTAGGCCTCGGTCCAGGACTGGCAGGACTCGCGGAGTTTGAGGCCCGCTTCTTCGGCGATGGCGGCTGCGAAGCCCATGCCGACGAAGCTGATCTGTTCGGCGTGCCGGACTTCGGCAAGTGCCGTCGCGGGATCCTCGGCGAGGATGGCGCGGGCCTGGGCGATCGCGGGGTTCAGGTCCTCGCCGAGATGCCAGCGCAGGATGGCGAGCGTGGTGGTGGCGAAGCGGGTCTGCACGACCGATTGCTCGTCGACCTCGTCGATCAGGATTGCATCGCCCAGCTCTAGCACGGGGGTGCCCGGGCTGCTGCAGATCACGGTGCGCGGAATGTGGGTCGGGATCTCCCGCATGGCATTGACCACCTCGGTGGTGGTGCCGGAGCGGCAGATGACCAGGTAGCGGTCGTATTCGCGACCGCTGCGGACTTCGCTGGCGGGCCAGGCATCGGTAATGCCCTGGCCCGAGCCCTCGCGCAGCGCCGCGATGGCCCGGGACATGAACAGTGAAGTGCCGCAGCCGATGACGGCGACGCGCTCGCCTGGTTGGGGCAGTACGGCGCGGTGTTCGGCAGCGATGGTTTCGGCGCGCGCCCAGTCGTCCGGCTGGGTGGCGACCTCGGTGGCCAGATGGGTCACGGGGCTGGGGTGAGCGGAGATCGGCACCACAACAGAATCGACCTGATGATCGTTCATGTCAAATTTACGATCAAAACAGTCACATATGATCACTCTGAGGTCTAGATTGTTGGTCAGTCGATACGTTCGCTCCATCATCGGCGGTCCGCTGGCGCCGGGTGTGAAAATTGAAAGGTTCTGCTCGTGAAAAGACCACTCCACGGCGTGCTCGCGGGGATCGCGATGGCCACCGGCCTCGCTCTCGCCCTCTCGTCCTGCGGGTTCGGCTCGAAAGACTCGGCCGACTCCGACTCCACGATCAACTTCCTGGCTCCCGTCTACAGCGACGGCGCTACCGGCACGAAGGCGCTGTGGGACGGCATCATCGCCGACTTCGAAAAGGCCAACCCCGGCCTCACGGTGAACCTGCAGATGGAGTCGTGGAACTCGATCAACGACGTGGTGCGGACCAAGCTGCAATCCAAATCGACAACCCCGGACATCCTGAACATCGACGCCTATGCGAGCTTCGCCGGTGACGGCATGCTCTACGGGGCGTCGGAGATCGTCTCCCCGAATGTGCTGTCGGATATCCAGCCCGGCTTCGCCAAGAACGCGTCGCTCAACGGCCAGCAGTTCGCGCTGCCACTGTTCGCCTCGACCCGCACCCTTTTCTACAATACCGACCTGTTCGCCAAGGCAGGCGTCGCCGCGCCGCCGAAGACCTGGGCCGAACTCACCGAAGCGGCCAAGAAGATCCAGGCGCTCGGCGGCGGCGTCTCCGGCTACGGTCTGCCCCTCGGCAGTGAGGAGGCCCAGGGCGAGACCTCCATCTGGACCTTCGGCGCGGGCGGCAACTGGGCCGAAGGCGACAAGGTCACCGTGGACACCCCGCAGAACCTCGAGGGCGTCCGTGCCATGCGCGAACTCATCGATGCCGGTGCGACCCAGCCCAATCCGGGCGCCACCGACCGCAAAGACGTCATCAACGCCTTCATTCAGGGCAAGATCGGCATGATCGAGGGTCTGCCGCCCACCATCGGCCAGATCGCGTCGAAGAACGCGGGCCTGCCGTACGCGACCGCGCCCTCGCCGACGAAGTCCGGCGACCCGGTCACCCTCGGCGTCGCCGATCATCTGATGGCGTTCAAGAAGGACGGCAAGAAGACCGAGTCGATCAAGAAGTTCCTCGACTTCTTCTACGGTGCGGACACCTACGCGAACTTCGTGCAGCACGAGGGCTTCATCCCGATCACCAACAGCGCGGCCGCCAAGCTCGCGGGTGACCCGGTGACGAAGGCGTTCGCCGCGACGCTGCCGGTGGCCAAATTCTACCCGAGCAACAACCCGAAATGGGCTGCGGCACAGGGTGCCATCCGTCAGCAGATGGGCACCATCGCGCAGGGCACGGACCCAGCTCAGGTGCTCGCGCGCATCCAGGAAGCCGCGAAATAGCGTGGGGCGCAAAGGAACCCGGGTGCCGTCCGGGCGGGCGAGCGCGCTGCGGGCGATTCCGTGGCTCGGGCCTTCCCTGGTGTTGATCGCGGCTATCGTCGCCTTCCCGGTCTGCTACATGGTCTGGACGAGCACCAGGGACCTGAGCGCCTACGGCCAGGATCGCGGCTCCGCCGGGCTGGCCAACTACCGCAATCTGTTCGACATCAGTGAACTGGGCTCGGTGCTGCTGCACACGGTGATCTGGGTGGTCTGCGTCGTGCTGATCACCCTGGTGCTCTCGGCGGCGCTGGCTCAGTTCCTGAACAAGGACTTTCCGGGGCGCACCGCGGTGCGGATGGCGATCCTGGTGCCGTGGGCCGCCTCGGTGGTGATGACGACGACGATCTTCTACTACATGCTCGACCCCGACGTCGGCATCGCCAACCGCTTCCTCGTCGACATCGGGCTGCTCGACCGGGGCTACGGCTTCACCAAACAACCGATCCCGGCGTTCCTGGTGGCGATGGGGGTCGCGGTATTCGTCTCGATTCCGTTCACCACTTACACAATTCTTGCCGGGCTGCAGGGGATTCCAGCGGAGATCGGCGAGGCGGGCCGGGTCGACGGCGCAAGTCCGTGGCAGCGCTACCGGTATCTCACACTGCCGCAACTGCGTCCGGCGATCGCGGTGGCCACCATCATCAACATCATCAATGTGTTCAATTCGCTGCCGATTCTGCAGGTGATCACCGGTAGCATCGCAGGTTTCTTCGCCGACACCACGACCACATTGACGTTCAAGCTGATTCGGCAGAACCAGCAGATCGACACCGCCGCCGCGATGAGCGTGCTCAACTTCGCGCTGATCGTGGTGATCATCGCGATCTACGTGAAGGTCGTCAAACCGACGCAGCAGGTCGACGGATGAGCGCGCAGCAGCACCGAGGGCAGGGCGAGGCGATGACGACACCGGACGATATCCGTATCGATGGCATCCCGCCCACGGCAGCGCCTCGGGAAATATCGCCCGGGCGCGGCAAGCGGCGGCGCTGGGAGCTCACCGCGGTCGGGGTGCTGGTGGCCGCGATCTTCCTGATCCCGTTCCTCGTCATGGTGCTGGGGTCGCTGAAGAGCAGAGCCGAAATCCTGCGCATCCCACCGACGTACCTGCCGGAGTCCTGGCATCCGGACAACTACAGCACGATGTGGGACACGCCGGAGACACCGCTGCCGTTCAATATGGTCAGCACGATCGTCATCTCGGTCTGCGCCACTGTGTTGGTGCTGGTCGTGGCCGTTCCGGCCGCGTATTACACCGCCCGGCATCGCTTTCCCGGTCGGGCGGCATTCCTCGGTCTGGTGCTCATCACCCAGATGCTGCAGCCGACCGTGCTGGTGACCGGCCTGATCCGGCAGTTCTTCACCCTCGGCATCAATGACACCTGGCTGGCGATGATCCTGGTGAATGCCGCGTTCAACCTGTCGTTCGCGGTGTGGATTCTGCACAGCTTCTTCGCCGCGATTCCGGTGGAGATCGAGGAGGCCGCGCAGCTCGACGGCCTGAACCGATGGCAGATCCTGACCAGGGTGAGCCTGCCGCTGGTGTGGCCGGGCATCGTCACCGCGACGATCTTCACCGTGGTCGCCTGCTGGAACGAGTTCGCGGCCAGTCTGGTTGTGCTCACCACCCCGGAGAATCAGCCGCTGTCGGTGGCGCTGACGAAGTTCGTGGGACAGTACGACACCGCATGGCAGTACGTCTTCTCCATCTCCACCGTCGGCATCATTCCGGTGGTCATCTTGTTCGCGTTCATCGAGAAGCGGCTGGTGGCGGGCCTGACCGCGGGCAGCGTCAAGTAACGGATCACACCACGAATCGCCGCGCCGGGTAGCACTCGGTCGCGGCGCTTCGGTTCTCCATTTCCGCAGTGGTCGTAAAACCTGGCACCGGCCGGGCTTGGGTGTCCGGGAACATCGACGAGAAAAGTCACGCTAAGGAGCTACCGCACATAGTGGACCGCTGTCAGCGGTGTCTGGCAGGGTTCGCCGTGTGACTGATCAGGTGATGGATTCGGGTGCCGCAGCAGGCGGAGCGATTCGACGGACGACCCCGCGCCCGGTTGACGTGACGGGACTGGTACCGGGGCTCGCGGCGTGGGCTCGGGACACCATCCGTCTGCATCCGAGGCGGGGCACCCCGTCGAACAGGCAGAGTTCCGTGGGAGGGCCGTTGCTGTGGCCGGCGGATGAGGCGTGGCCGGTGTGCACCAGGCCGCACCAGGACTTCGGGAGGGGCACGCCGAGCGCCCCCCAGGTGCCGATGGTTCCCGTTGTGCAGGCTTTCCGTTCGGATCTGCCGACCGGTGTTGTGTCCTTTCCGCAGGACAGGGACGTTCTGCAGGTCCTGTGGTGCCCGTTCAATCACGACTTTCCGGCGTCGCCGTGGCCTGTGGTGTTCTGGCGTAACTCCACAGCAGTCGGGGCGGTCCTTCCGGCACCTGCAGCCGATCCCGCAGCTGCTGACTGGCACGTGCCAGCGCCTTGCGTAGTCCACCCCGAGCGCGTGACGGAATACCCGTCCTGGGATCTGCCGGAGGACCTGGCCGAAGCGTGGCAGGAGGATTTCTATCGGCTGGAGGAAGCAGCCCCGCTTCTGTCGTACGGCACTCACCACGCTGAGGCGCCGGGCATGAAGCTCGGCGGATATCCAGCCTGGTTCACCGGACCGGGCGACGTCGACTGCAAGCAATGCGGCCGGCCGATGTGCCACCTGCTGACCGTGGCCAGTTGGGAATGGGACGGTGACTCCTGGCGGACCTGGCGGCCCCTCGAAGACGATGATCGGGCTGGCGCCGTTGACCCTACTGGCCTTGACGTAGGCGGGGTGGGCGCTGTGTACGTCTTCGAGTGCCTGTCCTGCCCGGACCGCCCCTTCACCCACTGGTACGACTGCGACTGACCGACATGCAGGGTGCCGATCTTGCCATGCCAGGCTGTAACTCGGCCGATTCCCGCCCGGCGGCGACCAGCTTCTCCAGACCAGAACGTTGCGCCGCAACCGACCACCATCCGACCACGGTGACGTCAAAATTCGTCTGCACCAACATCTTCAGATCAAGGGCGGTGCCCAGATACCCCGGTGAGTGGTGTCGAAGATGACCTGTGCAACCACCCAGGACTACCCGGTCCGCGACGAAGACGCCGCCGGCCCGCACCGTTCGTACGCGCTCACATCGGGCTGGACGGCCACTACGCCTTCCATCTGCCCGACTTAGGCGGCGGCCATCGGCCGTTGCGCGATCCTGACGCCCCGGACGACTGAATCTCGTTGATACTCAGCGCTTGTCGCCGGTCACGGGGTACAGGTGGTCGGGCAGGGTGATCCCGATCTCGTTCGCGGCGTGGTCTACCTGTCGTCGTCCAGGAGGGCACGCAGCGCCAAGTTGCCGACCTGCCGCAGCTCGTCGCGGCTGTGCCCGGCCGCGGCCTGGACGGCGATGCCGTCCGAGATCGTGTGGACGAGTGCGGCCAGGGCGGCTGGTTCGTGGCGAGGCGGCAGGTCGGTGGCCTGCTCGAGCCGCCTGCGCAGCGCCGCCTCGCTGGCTTTGCGTACCGTGACGGCCTCCTGGCGTACAGCGTGCGCGTCGGTGCCGCAGGCTTGAACGGTCTTGACGCACAGGCAACCGTGGGGCGTGTTCTCGCCTGCGGTCAGGTCGACGGCCCCGCGGATCAGCCGTTCGACGACCTCGCGGCCGGTGGATGCGTTCAGCGCGTCGGCGGCGTAGGCGCCGGGGCCGTTGAGGTAGCGGGCGAGGACCTTGCCGAACAGTTCCTCCTTGTTCCCGAAGGCGGCATAGAGGCTGGGCTTGTTGATGCCCATCGCGGCGGTCAGGTCGGCCAGCGAGGTGCCCTCGTAGCCGTGCCGCCAGAACACCTCCAGCGCGCGGTCGAGTGCGGTGTCTGTGTCGAACGAGCGTGGGCGTCCGCCGGGCATGCCGTCCTCCGTGCTCTCTGCATGTTTTTTACCTATCGGTACGTTACCTCTTGCGCGAGAGCGTGTCGCCGCCTAGTTTCATACCGAAACGTACATAATTAAGGAGCGACACACATGATCCGAGTCGGAGTTATCGGGGCCAGCGGTTGGGCGGACAGCTCGCACCTGCCCGCGCTCGCAGCGCTCGAGGAGTTCGACGTGACCGCGGTCGCGACGACCAACCAGGCCAGCGCGGACCGGGCGGCCGCCGCCCACGGCGCACGACACGCCTTCGCCGACGCAAGCGAACTCATCGCGCACCCTGAGGTCGACTTGGTCGTCGTCTCGGTGAAGGCCTCCGGGCATGCCGCCGTGACCAGGGCAGCACTCGACGCCGGCAAGCACGTCGTGTCCGAGTGGCCGCTGGGCGTCGACGCCGACGAAGCGGGCGAGCTGACCGAGGCCGCCACCGCCGCAGGTGTCGTGCACGCGGTCGTCCTCCAGGGCTACCACTCCCCGAGCGCCCGCTTCGCCGCGGACCTCCTGGCCGACGGCCGGATCGGCACGCTCGAATCGGTCGCGCTGGTGGCAGATGGCGCCCCCTGGGGCGGCAGTCGAATATGGCCGAACCTGGTATTCGGCCTCGACCCTTCGGAGGGAACCAACATCCTGACCATCATGGCCGGTCACTTCCTGGCCGCACTCGAACGGGTGACGGGCCCACTGACCGAAGTCTCCGCACGGCTGCCCCGCACACACGACCGCGTGCTCGTCGCCGGGACGGAGCAGACCGTGCCCAACGCCACGCCCAGCCACGTGCTGCTGCACGGACTGCTGGCCGGCGGCGCCACCGCCTCCGCCGCCGTGCACGGCGGCAACGGGCCCGCCCGGGAGGGGTTCTTCCTCAAGCTCGTCGGCAGCGACGGAACGTTGACCGCCACCCCAGCCCAGCCCGGGACATTCATCCACTGGGGCGACTGGGATATCCGGGTCGGCGACCAGGCCCTGGCCATGCCCGACACCTATCGCACCGTCCCAGCCAGCGTCCGGTCCGGCCCACCGGCCAACATCGCGGCCCTCTACCAGGACGTCGCCCAGGCCATCGCCGAAGGCCGGCAACCGCATCCCAGCTTCGAGACCGCCCTGCGTCACCACCGGCTCCTCGCCGCCATCGAACAGTCCGCGGCCGATGGAATTGTCCGGGACATCTCGTAGCCGACATCGGTTATGCCGGAACCTCGGTGGATCGCGGGGCTCAGGTGCGGTCGAACCAGGTGACTCGCGCGCCGCTGCTGAACTCCTGGCGCGTGGTGACCGTGAGCTGCGTCGGTTGGAAGTTGCCGGTGAAGGCCTGCACGCCTTCGCTTGCGATCACGGGGGAGCTCTTGATGATCAGCTGGTCGATCTCGTCGATGAGCTGTCCGGCCAGGTTTCCACCACCGCAGAGCCAGATGTTCAGGCCCTCCTCCTTTTTCAACCGCCGCACCAGCTCGACCGGATCGGTGTCGACGATCTCCACCTGCGGGTTGTCGACGGGTTCCAGGGTGGTGGAGAAGACGTACTGCTTCAGATGGTTGCACGGGCTGGTGATCCCGATCTCGAGGCCCGGTTCGTAGGTGCCGCGGCGGCCCATGACCAGCGTGTCCCATTCCCGGTTGGGCGTATCGAGCGGCATGCCGACCGACGACTTCTTCCAGCCGTCAGCCGGCGTTGTCGCGCAGGCGCAGCCGGGTGAGATCCTGCGAGCTCGTCATATCCGGTCAGCGCCGTGACCGCGCCGCAGTTCACGCAGCGGCTCTCAGATCTGTTGCCGCCCATGGCCTAAGCCCTTGTCGGGCAGCAGCGGTAGCCGGTCCGCACCCCTCGGCGTCGACCCGGTCATCCAGATGTCCGCGTCGGGGTTCGGCCGCGCTCGCTCGGTAGCATCGAAGCGTGGCACAGCAGGATGACGAGCAAAGAGACGGTCGCAGTTACGGCGGCTTGTCCAAGGAGCAGCGGGTAGCACAGCGGCAGCAGCGGCTCGTCGATGCCGCGCTGGAGTTGTTCGGCACCCATGGTTATGCCGCGACCTCGATCGAGCGGTTGTGCACCACTGCCAACGTTTCCACCCGCAGCTTCTACGAAGATATGGGTAGCCGCGAAGCTTTGTTGATCGCGCTGGTCAACCGCATTACCTCGCATGCGGTCGAACGAACATTGGAAGTATTGGAAAAGACTCAGGGCGAGCCGTTTTCGACAAGGCTGGTCGACGGTGTCCGTGCCTACTTGGAAGTGACCTGCCAGGATCAGCGCTCCGCGCGGGTCCTATATGTCGAGGTGGTCGGAGTCAGTCCGGCCGTGGAGGATTGGCGCAGGCGGCAGCGACGCCTGCTTTCGGCACTGCTGGTCAGCGAAGCGGAACGCGCGGTCGAACGAGGCGAAACCAAGCCGCGGCGTTTCGATCTGTTCGCGCTCGCGGTGATCGGCGCGGTGAACTCGCTTGCACAGGAGCTGGTGCAGCACACACTGCCCGGGGAAGTCTCACTAGATGAGATGTGCGATGAGATAGCGTATTTCGTCAATTCTGGACTTGCGCCTACGGCATTCAGCGAAACTCGAACACCCGCATCCTTCCTGACGATCCCGTTGGCGGGAGCCTCCGAGAGGCGCGGCTGATGGCTGCGCCGGTCCCGTCACGCCGCCGGTCGCAGTAGACCGCGGACCGCGGTGATCGCGGGTACCACCCGAGTGGCCGCATTGCGGATCGCGATCCCGGCTCTGGTCGCGGGGATCAGTAGGGCTGCCGCCGCGGTGACGCCATTGAGCTTGGGCTCCACCAACATTCGATGCTGCCGTTCGTAGTTCCGGAATGCCGCTCGGTGATCGTCGGGATCGGCCGTGAGTGCTTCCGCCAAGGTGTAGGCACCGGCGATGGCGAGCGTGGTGCCGTCGCCGAACAGTGATACGCAGGAGGCGGCGTCGCCGAGCAGCGCGATACGGCCGTCGGACCATTGCGGCAGCTCGCCTTTGCTGACGGAGTCGAAGAACAGGTCGTCGGTGTCGCGCACCCGGTCCAGCAGTTCGGGGACTCGCCAGCCCTGATCGGTGAACGCTTCGATGAGCGTCCGCTTGTGCTGCGCGGTGTCGCGGTGGTCGTAGCCGGGAATGCCCTGGTGGCGGAACATGAATGCGGCAACCGCCCGGCCGCGCGTCGGATGCACCGCCAGCGCCCGCCCCGGGGTGTTGTAGATGAGGACTTTCCTGTCGCTGCCGAAGGGTTCGGCGATCCGCAGTGTCGCGACGTAGATCCCCTGGTGCGTGAGGAATGCGGTCTCCTCGCCGAAGACCGAGCGCCGCACCGCGGAATGCAGTCCGTCTGCGCCGATGACGAGGTCGAATCGGCGCGGCGGCGCGGCGGCGAAGGTGACGTCCACTCCGGCGGGGTCTTGGGCGAGATCGGTAATCGTGTCGTTCCACAGGAACTCGTACTGTTCGCGGCCCGCGTCGAGCAGGATATTCGCGAGATCGGCCCTGGGCACCTCGACTTCGCGCGCACCGGCCGACCCCTGGAAGGCCTTCAGGTCGACGTGCGCGACCTGCCTGCCGTGGCTGTCGACAAAGCTCATCCGGGAGACATCGGACCCGGCCGCGCGCAGTTGCGGCATGACACCCATCTGCTCGACCACCTCGACCGCGGGCCCTTTGACATCGACGGGATTGCCGCTGGAACGCACTCCCGCGGCCCGTTCGACCACCGTGACCTCGAAGCCCCGGCGGGCCAGCCAGAACGCGAGCGTCGAGCCGCCGATGCCTGCGCCCGAGATCAGAACCGTTTTGTTCATGGCAACGCCTTCCGCATAAGTGGACGAATTTCGTCCGCTTAGAAGACGGTACGGTAAGCGGAAGGATTTCGTCCACTTAAAGTGGGAGGTGAGTGCCACGACCCCGGCGAAGAGGGCAGATGCCAGGAACAACCGCGAACAGATCATCGCGGCGACCCTGGTGACATTCCGTGAACAAGGCATCGACGTATCCATGAAAGAGATCGCCGACCGCGCGGGCGTCGGCGTCGGCACGCTGTATCGGCACTTCCCCGACCGCGACGCGCTGATTGCCGCGACTGCCCACTCCTACCTCGCCGACCTGGCGCAGACCGCCGCCACTTCCTGGCAGGAGGAGGTCGACGCGTGGCCCGCACTGCGCCGATTCCTGCACGAATGCGCCGAACGAAAGGTGGGCGGACTTGCCGCGGCCATCGAGCCGGCGCTGCACGCGCAGATCCAGGCCGACCCGAGGCTGCGTGAAGTGCGTGGCAAGGTCGTCGACCTCGTCGAGCGAATGACCGAGCAGGCCAAGGCATCCGGAGCCGTGCGTGTGGATATTCGGACGGAGGATGTGGCCGCACTGATGACGTTGCAGATCTACACCCGATCCAACGAGTCGTATGCCGAGGCCGTCCATCGGGTGGTGGAGATCGTGCTGGACGGGCTGCGGGCCACGCCGGGAAAGGAATGAGAGTGGCCGAGCGGTTGTCACCAGGCTTGGCAATACCCGTCCGGAATCTCTACGGTCGGCAGCGTGCCTGTGGTCATATTGTTCGCGTGCCTGGAAAAACAGCAGGTCGTCCGCTCGACTGGGAACGGGTGAGATGACCGGACCGACTGATCGGCCGCAGCGGTGGAATCGGCTGCTCGAGCTCCTCGCCGACTCGGGGCGGCTTTCGGTGGAGGAAGCTGCCGAACGTCTCGGCGTATCACCGGCGACGGTGCGCCGCGACTTCACCGCGCTCGCCGAACAGCAGCTGGCCACCAGGACGCATGGTGGGGTCGTCGCGACCACCGTGGCCTACGATCTGCCCGCCCGCTATCGGCAGACCGGCGGCGAGGCCAAGCAGCGGATCGCCGAACATGCTGCGACACTTGTCAATCCGAGCGCGGTGGTCGGCATGAACGGCGGCACCACCACCACGGCGGTGGCGCGGGCGTTGGCGGGGCGCGCCGATCTGGCGAATGCCGGCGGCGATCAGCTCACGATCGTCACCAACGCATTGAATATCGCCGGCGAGATGGTGCTGCGTCCGCATCTGCGCACCATCTGCCTCGGTGGGGTGGCGCGCCGGGAGTCCTATGAGCTGCACGGGCCACTGGCCGAGCGCGCCCTGGCCGAGCTGCGCTTGGATGCGCTGATCCTCGGGGTGAATGCGATCTCCGCCGAGGGCGGCGCGCAGTGCCGGCATATCGACGAAGCCGGGGTGACAACCGAGATGGTGCGCCGTTCCGGCTACGTCATGGTGGTTGCCACCGCCGACAAGCTGGAACGATCCGCGCTGGCCCGGATCTGTGGCATCGAGCAGATCGACGTGCTCGTCACGGATTCCGATGCCGATCCCGCGGCCATCGCGACGATCCGCGCCGCAGGCGTGAGGGTGGACGTCGTGTAGCGCGGTTCCGGACAGCTTTCGATTTCTTTGGCACAGCCGCCATACAGTCGCCGGGCTGTTTTGTCGTCGGCGAAATTCGCCGATCCATCGCCGCCGACCCATTGACCGAGTGAGTGTGTCTCATTGACGGATGCCGAACGGCCGGATCAGGAAGCGATCGCCGGCCTGCTCATTTCATCGGCAGGTGGTCGGCGGCGCTTTGGGGGCTTTGGCCCGTGGGGTCCAGATTTGAGAAATCCGGCGCTTAGCGATGCCCGGGTGATCCGGGCTGGCTGAATGCCGTGTTGGCCCGGCTTGATTCGATGGATTCGGGTGGCGGGTAGGGCCTTGCGGTGGTTGCATGGCGGGCTGTGTCGCGTGCCTGCGGCTCTAGGGTGCGGAGGGACGTCCGGCCAGATATTCCCAACCGTGGGATTCGACATACTTCGAACTACAGTTCGAACGCCCCGAATCCGAAGAGGTTTGTCGATGACCCGCACCACACCACCCCGAGCTGTCGATGTCGCAGCCGCGTGTCCCGCACTGGCGCCGCTGGCTCGTCCCGCGACCCGGCTACACCCGCGCAGCGGCACACCATCGGTATACGACAGTTCGATCGGCGGCCCTTTGCTGTGGTCGACCGATGAACCGTGGCCACACTGTCACGGGCCTCACGACTGGGACTTCTTAACCAACGCGTGGAATCCCCACGGGCTCAACCCGTTACAGTCGTTGGCGGATGCCAAGCTGACGCAACGCAATACCGTACCGTGGCGGCCGATGGCCGATGTACCGAATGCTATGTTGCCGGTGGCGCAACTGTATACGCGTGACGTCCCCGGGTTACGTCCGCCACCGGGCAAGGATCTGCTGCAGATACTCTGGTGCCCGTTGGACAACGCCGACGCCATGCCCGAGACCGCGCTGGTGTGGCGCACCGCCGCCGACGTCACCGACATCCTGAATGCCCCACCGATACCGGCAGCGGTGGATTTCGGCTACAACTACATACCCTTGCCGTGCACGGTGGAGCCGGAACGCATCACCGAATACCCGAGCGATTTCGAAGAACTCGGCAGCGAGCCGCTGGAGCAAATGCGACAGTGGGCGAGCCAGCAGCAAACCGGGATCGATCCGGATGACATCGAGAGCTGGTTCATCGACAACATATGCGTTGCACCCGGGTGGAAGGTCGGCGGCCATATCCGGTGGGGCACCACGGACCCCTTTCCACAGCCATGCCCCACCTGTGGTATCGAGACCGAACCGCTGCTCACCGTCGCCTCGTGCGAATGGGACGGCGGAACCCACAGCTGGATACCCTACGAAGATCAGGCCCTCGCAGATGATTACAGCACGACCATAGGCCCCGACGTCACAATTGCTCGCGGTTACGACATGATCCTTCGCGTCTGCCCAACGTCACCCGATCACGCCCACATCCAACTGATGCAGTAGGCCCGTATCAATGGCCAACCAGTCAGCCTGCGATGGCCATCGCGCCAGGCAGACCCCGAGACTATCGCAGATAATGGTTCATTATCTGCGATAACTCCTTAGCGCCGGATTTCCCGGAAATGGGCTCCACGGGCCGCTTTGTAGTCTCGGTAGGCAGCACCCCGAACCCTTCTAGTCAGGTTCGCGCCCAAGGGTGCGCTGACGTTCTCGCTCCTCGACGCGTTCGCGTTCCCTGGCTTCGTTGTGATGACGATTGGCGTCGGCAACTGTCCGATCCACCGGTTCCGGCTGACGCTGTTCCCCCGGCTGATTCCACTGGAGTTGCACAACGCGTACCGAATCCAAGATGCCCGCTCGCTCGGCACGTTCGCGTTGCGCCGCAAAGAATTCCCGGTGTAGATGGATCCGCTCCGCCGCTTCGGCTGCCTCCCGTGCCCTGTCAGGTTGCTCCCGAGCCTTCTCGGCCGCCTCACGCTCAGCCCGTGCCTTGTCGTGTACACCTTCCCCGCCGTCGGTGGCTTCCCGCCCGAAGAGCTGGCTGGGTACCGGGAATTCACGCGCCGCCCGTTCAGCGGCCTCGCGTTCAACCCTTGCACGTTCGGTTTCCGGTACGTCCCGCGCCTTGGCACGCGTGGCCTGCTCTCGCGCTTGTCGGTCGCGCTCAGCCCGCTCAGTGGCATCCGCCCTACCGCGTGCGGCAGCTTCACGGAACTGCTGCATGCGCTGGAATTTCTCGGCTCTCTCGCGGGCCTTCTCGTCACGCACCCGAACAATTTCACGTATCTTCTCTAGCCGTTGACGAGCACGCTCGGCCCGTTGCAACTCATATGGTCGGACTAATTCGAGTTGCCTACCCGCCAGGGATTGGCCGAGCTGTATTGCCCGCAATGCATCGGCGCGGGAAACGATCTCGTGCTGAAACCGGCCTGGGAAGTCTCGACCCATCTGCTGCATATAGCTGAGGACAGCGCGCGGCATCTTCTCGCCAGCAACGGTCTCCCACTGACTACGCGTCAACTGGCCGGAAACAAGTAATTCCCGTTCAGTCTTTAGTTGCCTCAGCGTTTCCCGTTCGTTGACCCGGCCCGATTTGCGCTCTGTACCTCGAGTGCTCTTCCCTTCAGTCCGTGCCGAATCCAGCACGCGAATGTTTTTGCCAATCTTGAGCGTGAATTGGCGAACCCACCCCCGGTCACGGGTTTCGCCCCGCTCATGTGCCCGGCCAAGCTCGAAGTATAGGCCCTTTTCATAGTTGGACAGTCTTCGACGGAAATCGTCGTATTCGTCGGGCACAACGCCCCCCGTTTTTGCCTCTTAGTCAGGCAGGCTTTCCTGCCATGCGAATGCTGTATTCGACTCCCTTGGGGCCGAAGTGCTCCTCGAACAATTCACTCGCCAGCGGCATCAGCTCGCAGCCAAGGCCGCTGTCAGCGAAGTGTGCTGCGGGGCCGAAATCGGTATACAACGGTGTGCCTGACCCAGGACTGTTCGTCCATGTCATACCGGCACGTCGACGTATGCAGCATTCCCCAAGAAACCGAATCAAGCCATCAGCGAGTTCACGATTTTCGGGTGCGAGAAATCCAGCCCAGTCGCTAAACAATTGCGCCGACGTCTCCATGATTTGAGTCGACAGCGGCGGCTTCCACCACTGCGAATCATCGCTCAAATCTGGAGCGACCCTAGCGAGGAAAGCTTGCACTTCCGATTCCATGCGTTCTGGAGCAACCCAATCCAAAAACGCTTCGGTTTGTTCGTCGAATTCGATATCAAAACCGATCTGCTCGTCGTCCACTGGCTTCCCCTCGTCCTGGCTGTCCGATGTCATAGCGCATCGAATCTAGTCGGCTCATCGGTGTCGCAGCGGTGAGACGCCACCCCTTTCAGGCGTGCCGCAGCCGCGTTGTACGCATCCGCGAGTGGCCCGGTCGGGGGAAGGCCCCCGTCATGAAACGCATCCGAGGCGCGCCGGAACTCTCTGAGGGCAGCTTTGTATTCGCCGTCTGGTGTGCTCATGACATGCCTCCTCGTCGGTCAGGGGATGTGCAGGGGATGCGGTGGGTCGGGGTGATGAGGTCGCACGCTATGGCGATGGCGCGGGCGTTGTGCTTGATGTGGTCGACGCTCGGCGCGATGATCGTCGACGCACCGTTGCGGCACGCTGTCGCGACGATAAGTGTCGTCGGCATGAACGTGTCGTGAGCGATGGTGACCAGCCCGGCCAGGGTGTAGCCGCGCTGGTCGGCCAAATCGGTGATGACCCGTTCGTCTCGCAACAGGTGCGGGCCGCTGACATCGAGAACTAACAGCCCGATCGCTTTAGCAGTCATGGGGTTCGCTGTTCGACAGGTCGGTGGTGACGTCTGGTTCGATGGCGGCTTGTGCTGGTGGTTGACGGGCTCTATCCGGCCATGCGATCCCTAACACCTCACGGTCATCTTTCACCCGGACATCTGTCCATCGGCACCGTTGCAGCGGATCGCCCCCGGTGTGCATCTCGATGCGGCCATCGAGCAGCGACACCCACTTCCGGCACGAGTGCTGAGGGCATATCACCTTGATCAGTGCGCCGTCGGCGCTGAAACCGCTTCCGCCGCAATGGGACAGGCTGACCCATGGGCCGCAATCACATTCAGACATGCGCCACCTCACGCGCCCGGCCCGGTCCCACGCACGCGCGAACCGATTCGATGACGAGAAGTCCGGAGGGTCGGAAGGTGTCATGTGGTGGTTCGATCCATTGCCTGATGGCCCCGGATTGCGTGGTCGGCGACGGCAACGCCACTGTTCCGCCGTCGCGGATGACAGATATGTTGTGGCGGAACAGATCAGCGAACAGCGGCACATCGTCGGGTATGTCGGGTCGGATCAAGAATGTCCATCTGTTGGACCGTGGATGCGACAGGATCGGGCCGATAGCGGCTCCGCGTCGGCCCATGTCGTGTTTGACCGATTGGCCCAGCGGTGCGGGCATCGTGAGCCCTTCGACGTGGCTGGCTTTCATGATGATGCGACCCAAGCTCGGTGGATCGATGGTTGCGGGCAGATCGCATACCCGCCGGTAGAAGAGGCAACGGGACACGGGGGTATCCCCAAAAGGTATGTGCTCCATTGAGTTCAATCCCTTGTGTCGTGGTCGGTGCTGTGGCCGATGGCTGAGACCTGGGCATCGGCATGTTGAGGCAGTGTGCCGGGATCCCATTCGCGTGAGCCGTCCGCGACGAGTTCGATGAGTTCGACAGACAAGGTTCATTGCACCGCCTCGGCTGGAGTCAGTGGCACCGGTGGCAGGGGACCTGACACCCCGCCACCGGGCCGCATTGGGTTTGCCCATTCGGCGAGTGCGTCGCTGATGCTGACCATTTCATCGCTGGGCAGTTCACAGGAGACAGGGTCGGGCGTGGCGGCCCAATTGGTGAGGGCGTCGCGGTAGCGGGCGATCGCCTCGCCTGGCAGGTCACAGAAGACTGGGCGGGGTGGCCCTTCGAGCGCGGTGGTCCGCTTCGGCAATTCTTTCGTGGTCAACAACTTTGACCCCCTGGTCACGGTTTCCGGCTTGGAAGCACTCCGGCGACGGGTGCTCGTTCAGCATCGGTTCCCCATGACCGGCGATACAGGTACGCAACCGGCAATTTGGTCCTACTCTTTCGGTATTCGACACGCCGAGTTGGGGGGTGGACCAGCGATGATCGAGAAATGGACGGGTACCGATGTGAAGGCACTTCGCGATGCGATGCGCCTGTCTCAGGCGGAGTTCGCTGCGGTGTGTCAGCGTGGTGTGCGCACGGTCGGAAAGTGGGAGCAGGAAGGCGCGGCAGCGTTGCTGAGTCCGCGGTCGGCGGATGTGATGGATACGTTGCTGGACAGTCTGACTCGCGAGCAGGCTCACCGGTTCCACAAAGCCGAGCCATCGTCGGCGCTCGCGGTAGTTGTCGCGGCGGCACCGGACCGTGCGGGCCTACACTCGCCATTGGATGACGATTTGCGGATGTGGGTCGAAATGAATCGACGGGAGCTTTTGCAACTGTTCGGCGGTGTCGCAGGCGGCCTGCCTGCCGTCGCTGCAATCCTGGCGGGCCTGGATGTCAATGAACAACGGCGCGTTGGTGAGGTGCTGATCCGGCCCGAGCGGGTGGATGATGCGAGCATCGCCCATATCGAAGACGCACTGAATATCGCACTGACACAAAATGATGTGTACGGCCCGCAAGCTGTACTGCCGATGGTGACCGCGCAGCAGGCTATTGCGCGGGCGCTGCTGGCCCAGGCACCCGAGCGGTTGAAGCCTCGGTTGTTGACCGTGCATTCGCAGTTGGCGCAGCTGGCTGGGTGGATGCATTTCGATCTGCGTGCGTTCGATCTTGCCAATGCGAGCTATGAGGCGGCCCGCGAGTCCGCGCACGAGGCGGGCAACGACGAGCTGGTCGCGCTGGTGTTGTGCAATCTGAGCTACCTGTCGACCTGGCGGGGGTCTCCGCGGACCGGTATCGATCATGCTGTGGCAGCGCAGGTGTGGGCGCGCAGCGTCGACGACAGCCTGTTGAGGTCCTATGCGGAAGTGATCGCGGCGTTCGCGTACGCGTCCAGCGGACGGGCCAACGCGTGTCTCGCGGCGTTGGACACGGCGGACGATGCGCTCGTCGACGGTATCGGGACGGAGGCGAGCGTCGCCTATTTCCACGGGCCGGGGCTGTCGCTGTCGTTCCGTAGCGACTGCATGTATCGGATCGGGCGAGCGGCCGACGCGCATCAGGCGGCCCTATCTTCGCTGGAGCTGATCGGCGAGGGATACACCCGCAACCGGGCAATGGCCTACGTCGATCTGGCGCACGCCCACATCGAGGGACGCGAGATCGATGAGGCGGCGCAGGTGATCGGGGAAGCGGCCGTGCTGGCTGCGGCGTGCCGCTCGGACCGGCTGTCGGGGATCATCGCGGGCGTACGGGCGGATTTGACGCCGTGGGCGGACGCTTTGTGTGTCCGCCATTTGGATGACCTGATGAACGACTACGGCCTGTCCAATTCCCGGATGTAGATATCAAATTCGGGGGACAGCATTCCGGGTGTGTCTTGGCGTCCGATCAGGTGCCATCCGCCGAGCGCCCGGTAGAAGGCGTGGCTGGCATCGGCCTGCGGTTGTACCGCCAGCGTCGCGCGTTCCTCGGTACGGTTGCCGAGCAGGGTGTCGAGCAGGCGGCGTCCGATACCGTGCCTTCGCGCTGCGGCGTCGACGGCGAGGTCTATGACGGCGAAGGTGCGGGCAGGCCACTCGGTCGTCACCTCGGCGGGTACCGGCTGCTGGAATCCCTTCCACCATCCGGTGGTGGTCGATAGCGTTGTTCCGTAGACGAATCCGATCAGGGCGTCCGCGGCGTCGGTGGCTACCGCGATCCCGAAGTTCGGTGACCCGATCATGCCGGTCAGTAGTTCCCGGTGGTGCTGCGACTCGGTGTCCGGCCATACGAACGGCGGTTGCGAGAACGCGGCGTCGTAGAGCTGGCAGATCGCGTCGAAGTGTCGTCGTGCGTCGGCGGCGGTCCCGAGTCGCACTGATACTTCGTCATCCATAGATCCGACCATAGTGGCGATTTGTGGGCATCGGCTGCGGGTGGGGAATTCGCTTGTCCTGCACCCTGTCTACTCGCCGGGCTTCGCCCGCGATCGACCGTGGACACGCTCCAGATCGCCGGAGAACGCACGGACAGTCCGGCCCACCTCCGGCTCCTCTGACCAGACACTGAACGCCGCGCAATCCGCCCTGCTTCCGGGCTTCGTGTGTTCGGGTCTGCGGCGCGAACAACGCACGGGCCGCGTGGCCCGCTACGTCGATCGCCGCTGCGATCGCTGACCTCGGTGGTCAGACGACCGCGGGAAGGCCGAAGCGGGGGAAGAGGGTTGGGTCCACGAAGACGGTGATTCGATGGATCACCGAGTCCTTCAGCGTGAAGGTGTGGATGGAATGCGGACGGTAGCAACCGGTTTCGTCGCGGAGGTAGTAGGCGACGGCGGGTTGGGTGTTGGCTGCGGTCGGGATGGCGCGCCATTGGGTCGGGTCCGTTGCGCACCTGGCGGCGTAGAACTCGACGACATGGGTGCGGCCGGCGAACCAGATCAGGGCGGGTGGCATTTCGAGCGTCACGTCGTCGCGCAATAGCTTGGCGAATTCGTCCATGTCGGCATTGCCGAAGGTGGACATGTAGCGATCGACCATCGCGCGTTCGTTCGGACTCAGGGATTCCGACATTCGATCGAGCATCGGGGCATCCTTGTCGAGTTGGGCGTGTGCGCGTTGCAGGGCGCTGTTGACTGCGGCGGGGGAGGTTTCGAGGAGGTCGGCGACCTCGGCCGCCGACCAGGCGAGCACGTCACGAAGGATCAGTACGGCACGCTGCCGGGCAGGTAGATATTGCAGAGCCGCGATGAACGCGAGCCGGATGCCGCTGCGTGCGGCCACCACGGTCGCCGGGTCGTCGGCCGACGTGCCGAGCAGCGCATCGGGAATCGGCTCCAGCCAAGAGATCTCGGGGTGCTTCTCGGGGCGGGTCGGCATCTGCGCGCTCGGTCCGACGAGCCCGGTGGGCAGTGCCCGCCTGCCGCGCTGCTCGAGCGCGGTCAGGCAGGCATTTGTCGCGATCCGGTACAGCCAGGTGCGCATCGAGGCGCGCTGTTCGTCGAAGCGGTCCGCGGCCCGCCAGGCGCGCAACATGGTTTCCTGCACCAGATCCTCGGCGTCGTGGATCGAGCCGAGCATGCGATAGCAGTGCGCCAGCAGCTCCGGGCGGTAGGGCATCGTCCGCGCCGCGAAATCCGCACCGATCGTCATAGGTGCACAACCTACCGAGCCGGAGCTCGGTTCCCGTCGGTCGATGCGGGTCATGCGGTGGTCCCCGTGCTATCGGCGGGGACCGGCGAGACCGCGGACACCGGCCCACCCGCGGCGGGCGCGCCTACCGAATTCGATGATTCGGCCAGACCCGGTGCCACCGGCGCACCTCCGGGAATCAGCAGGCCGATCACCGCACCTGCGAGCGAGAGGAGCGCCGCCGTTCCGATCGCCGCGGCGAATCCATCGCTGAACGCCTGCACCGATCCGAACCCGCCGGCTGCCGCAAAGACCGCTGCGGGCACGGCAATGCCGAAAGCGCCGCCGAGTTGGCGCAGCGTGTTGAAGGTGCCCGACGCGGCCCCGACCGCAGACATCGGCACGGCACGCAGCACCGCACTCTGCGCCGCAGGTATCGCCATGGACACGCCGATACCCATGATCACGAACGGCGCGATCATGGCCGGATAGCGCAGATCGGGGTCGGCGATGAGCGCGATCCAGCCGAAACCGACACCCTGCATGAGCAATCCGGTGACGATGAGGGGGCGTTCGCCGAACCTGTTGATCTGCTTGCCCGCCACGGGCGCGACGAGGAACAGCGTCACCGTCCACGGCGCCAACCGGACGCCGGCACCGAGCGGACCCTGTTGCTGAACCACCTGCAGGAACTGGGCGAAGAAGAACGCGCCGCTGAAGACCGTGGCAAACAATAAGAATCCCACCGTATTTCCTGCGGAGAAGGCTCGGGACGAGAAGAACTGCATCGGCATCAGCGGTGTGCCGGTGCGCAACTCCCAGCGGACGAACCCGAACAGCCCCACCGCGCCGACGACGAACGCGCCGACTACTTCGGCACTGGCCCAACCGGACTCGTTGCCCCGAACCAGCCCCCACACCAGCCCGAGCGCGGCAACGCTCACCAGCACGATTCCTGGGTAGTCCACTGTTCGTGCGGCGCCGAAACTTTCGGCAAGCCGTGTGCGTACCAGTGGGACGAGCACCGCAACGATCGGGACGTTCAGCCAGAAGATCCATTGCCAGGCCAAGCCCTGCACCACCGCGCCACCGACCAGTGGGCCGCCGAGGGTGGCCAATCCGGTTACGGCGGCAAACAATCCGAGCGCCCGCGTCCGCTGCTCCGGCTGAAACGTGGCCGACAGCAACGCCATGGCCACCGGCAGCACGGCTGCGGCGCCCGCGCCCTGCGCGGCTCGCGCGGCGATCAGCCAGCCCAGGCTCGGTGCCAGCGCGCACCCGGCAGAGGCCACGCTGAATACGATCAGGCCGGCCGCGAGTACCCGCCTGCGGCCCAAGCGGTCGCCGAGCGCCGCGCCTGCCATCAGCAGCACCGCGAAACTCAGGGTGTAGGCGTTCATCGTCCATTCCAGCTCGGCGATCGACGCGTGTAAATCGAGCTGGATCGCGTGCAGCGCCGTGGTGACGATCAGGGAATCGAGCGTGATCATCAATGCGGAAAGCGAGGTCAGCGCCAGTACCCAGCGCTGACCGACGGTCATGTTCATCGCGAATTTCCTCCTCCGAAGGGGTTTCGCGAGTACTTACCTGCGCCGGCGTGCAGACTCATCGGAGTTGGAGAAGAAAATTTGTCGGCGGTCCGGCGAAGCTCCTGCGGCTACTGAAGACGCGTGAGCGGCACCGCGTCATGCTGCTGCGTCGGCTCGACGACAGGACGCAACGTTCGCGCCCAGACGACGAAGCCCCAGGCAACGAAGCCCGCATAGACCAAGTACAACGTGGCCGACGGGTAGTAGCCGGCCTTCAGCAGCAGCGGCACCCCGACCAGGTCGACGGCGATCCAGATGAGCCAGAATTCGGCGAGGCCACGGGCCATGCCGTAGGTGGCGAGCACCGAGCCGGTGAAGATCCATGCTTCGGCCCACGGCCCATAGGAGCCGATCAGGGCGAAGAGCTGCGCGAAAACGGCGGTGCCGATCAGCATGGCCGCGACGAGCAGCCAGCGCTCCCGCGTGCTCGCCCAACGCGGATCGACGCCGCGATGCTCCAGCCCGGTTTCGATGCGGGCATGGCGGTACCAGCTCCACCAGCCGTAGACGCTGACCGCGACGAACATCAGCTGGCGGCCGGCCTGCCCCGCCATATTCAAGTGCTGGGGTGTGTTGAAAATGCCGCCGACGAAAACCGTGAACAACAGCGTGTTGCCCGCGATCCCGATGGGCCAGGCCCAGACCCGACGCCGCATGCCACCGATCGCCGAGGCCAAACCGAAGCCGTTGCCGATCACCTCGCGCCACAGGATCTCCGAGCCTGCGATATGCAGCTTGGCGTCGAGCAGCGCATAAATCGGGTTCACGACCGGTGTAACCGTCGCCGGGCGGTTTCTCATCCGCACGGCGGTATTCCGTTCAGCCGGATTCGAACGAACAACGGCCCGAACGCGCCGCGCGTAACGATTGCGCAATCTGGGGTGGCGATTCGCAATATCCGTGCAACGACCTGCTCCTAGGGTTTGGTATATGAGCACGGCGAGCGATACCGGCGAGCAGGAGCCCAGCGGCGGGACGGGCATCCACATCAGCGGGTTGACGAAGACCTTCCGCGTCGGTAGGCGCACGGTGCACGCATTGGATTCGGTGGACCTGCATACCGAGCAGGGTGCGTTTCTTTCGCTGCTCGGGCCGTCGGGGTGCGGCAAGTCGACGGTGTTGCGCATCCTGGCCGGATTGGAGACGCCGACGGCGGGCAAGGCGCTCATCGATGGTGAGACGCCCGCCGAGTTGCGCGGTCACCACGAGCTCGGCATCGCCTTCCAGGATTCGGCGCTGCTGCCGTGGCGCTCGGTGGAGTCCAATATCAAGCTGCCCCTGCAGGTCGCGGGTCTCAAACCCGATCCGGATCAGATCGCCGACCTGGTCCGGCTGGTCGGGCTGGACGGTTTCGAGAAGGCCAAGCCCGCGCAGCTGTCCGGCGGTATGCGGCAACGAGTCTCGATTGCGAGGGCACTGGTGGTGAAGCCGACGGTGCTGCTGCTGGACGAGCCGTTCGGCGCGCTGGACGACATGACCAGGCAGCGCCTCAATCTGGAGTTGCTGCGGATCTGGACCGAGAAGCCCGCGACCACGCTGATGGTCACCCACGGCATCGCGGAGGCGGTATTCCTCTCCGATGTGGTCGCGGTGATGAGTCCGCGACCGGGTCGTGTGCTCGAGCTGGTGGAAATCGATCTGCCGCGCCCGCGCACCCCCGAGATGATGCGGACCCCCGAGTTCCACAAATTGCACGACTATCTCTCGGAGCTGTTGTTCGGGAAGTCGGGTAAGGGCGGCGTCGCATGAAACGCGCGGGCGGTCTGCTCGGCATCGTCGGGCTGATCGCGATCTGGTGGCTGCTCGCGGCGCTCGATGTGGCGGGCGGCACCATTCCGAGCCCGTGGCACGTGCTGGACACCATGTACAACGACGGCTGGGCGCTCTACGGCCCCAACTTCCGGATCACGGCATGGGGTGCGCTGAAAGGCTTCGTGTGGGGTAATGCGCTCGCCATCGGGCTGGCCATCCTGATCATGCTGATTCCGCCGATCGAACCGCTGGCCACCCAGTTGGCCATCCTCAGCTACTGCACGCCGCTGCTCGCGCTCGGACCGATCATCCTGGTGGTCTTCGGCGGTCGCACCCCGACGGTGTTCCTCGCCGCGATGTATTGCTTCTTCACCACCATGGTCGGAACGGTGACCGGTCTGCGCTCGGCCGACCAGACCAGCCTCGACCTGGTGCGTGCCTACGGCGGCGGGCGCTGGCAACAGTTGTATCGGGTGCAGGCGATCGCCGCGCTGCCGAATACGTTCGCGGCGTTGAAGATCGCCGCGCCCTCCGCGGTGCTCGGCGCGATCATCGGTGAATACCTCGGTGGCGTGGACAGCGGCATCGGAGTCGCGCTGACCGCCGCCCAAACCGCCTACAACGTGCCGCGCACCTGGGGTATGGCACTCGCGGCCGCGGCATTGGCCGGACTCGGCTACGCGATCGTCGCGTTGGCCGCCCGGCTGGTCGCGCCGTGGACGACACAGGAGGCCCGATGAGTGACCGAGCCGACGACCGGAACCCGACCGTGGCCCCTGCCCCGGCGGTCACCGCCGACACCCGCGCAGCGCGGCCGGGCGCTGCCGCGGGAACCATCGACGTGCTGCGGCGGATCGGGCGCTTCCTGTTCCCGCTGTTCACCTCGCTGCTGCTGATGCTCGCCATCTGGTACGTCTTCCTGAAGGCCTTCCCGCAGGTCGGGCCGCGGGTCGGCAAGACGCCGAGCGATATCTGGAAATACCTCGTCACCTCGGATAACGCGGGAACGGCGCGGCAGGCGATCTTCGACGATCTGCAGATCACGCTGCGTGATGCGGCCATCGGGTTCGGGCTCGGGATGGGGGCGGCGCTGGTGGTCGCCGCGCTGTTCGTGTCGTTCGCGGCGGTCGAGCAGACCTTCCTGCCGGTCGCGATGCTGCTGCGGTCGGTGCCGCTGGTGGCGCTCACTCCGATCATCGTGCTGGTGTTCGGGCGTGGGCTCGCCGGTGTCACGGTGATGGCCGCGATCGTGGTGTTCTTTCCGGCGCTGGTGATGATTATGGCGGGATTGCGCAACGCGCCACAGCATGCGATGGACCTGGTGACCGCCTACGGCGGCTCGCGCTGGACCGGGTTGCGGATGGTCGCGGTCCCGGCCGCGCTGCCCTCGGTGTTCGCCGCGGCCCGAATCTCGGTGCCCGGCGCACTGATCGGCGCGCTACTGGGTGAATGGCTCGGCAGTGGCACCGGTCTCGGCGCGAGCCTGATCCGCGCCATCCCGACATTCCAGTACAACAAGCTGTGGGCGTCGATCGTCATCGTCACCATCGTGTCGGTGATCCTGTACGCGATCGTCGGCGTGATCGAAAATCTCGTGCTCGCCCGATTCGGGCCGGAAGCCGGTCGCCGTTGATCGCGAATTCGGGCAAATCAACGCTCGGAACCTCAAAGTAAAGAAATCGAAACGGAATCGACCTAGATTCGGCGCATGACACCCGCGCAACGCTCCTCGTTCGGGCCGCAGCACCTGGACCGCCGTTCGTTCCTCCGCTACTCCGCACTGGCGGGAGCCGTGCTGAGCGGCACCGGGCTGCTGGCCGCCTGTGGCTCCGATTCCACCAGCTCATCGGGCGGCTCGATCGACGACGGTTCCAAATACGGCACCGTCGCGGTCCAGCTCTCCTGGTTGAAGAACATCGAATTCGCCGGTGAATACTTCGCCGATTCGAAGGGCTATTACAAGGACGCCGGTTTCGGTTCGGTCAACTTGATCGCGGGCGGCGCTGCGAGCACCTCGGTGGAGGCCGGGCTCGACACCGGAAAAGTGTGGCTCGGCCTTTCGGCGCCGCAGACCACCGCACCCGCGGTCCTGGAGGGCCTGCCCGCGAAAATCGTCGCGACCACCTATCAGAAGAACCCCTTCGCGATCGTCAGCTCCGCGGCCAAGCCGATCAAGACGCCGCAGGACATGAAGGGCCGCAGGATCGGTGTGCAGGACACCAATCAGCTGATATTCGGTGCGCTGCTGACCGCCAACGGTATGAAGCCGAGCGATGTCACTATCGTGCCCGCGCAATTCGATCCGACCCCGCTGGCCAACGGCGAGGTCGACGGCTGGGTCAGCTATGTGACCAACGAGCCGATCACCTTGGCCGCCAAGGGATTCGAGAACAACCACTTCTTGTTCGCCGATTACAACCTGCCGCTGGTCGCCGAGACGTTGACGGTCAAGCAGTCCACCATCGACAAGGAGCGCGACAAGCTCAAGGCTTTCCTGATCGCCGAGATCAAGGGCTGGAAGGACGCCATCGGGAACCCGGAGGAATCGGCGAGACTGGCCGTCGAGGTGTATGGCAAGGATCAGAAGCTCGATCTTGCCGAGCAGACCAAGGAGGCGATCGCGCAGAACGGTCTGGTGGTTTCGCAGGACACGACGGCCAACGGGCTGCTGAGCATGACCGATCACCTGATCGAGCAGAACATTGCCGCGCTGCGCAACGCCAAGATCGACATCAAGGCCGATCAGCTGTTCGATCTGTCCGTGCTGCGTGAGGTGTACGCCGAGAATCCCGGCCTGAAGTAGGCGTACCTCCGCCTTCGCTCCGGCCGTGCGCGGTTTGGGGGCGGACTTCGTCCGACTGTGCCTGTCAGGCGTACCTCCGCCTTCGCTGCGGCCGTGCGCGGTTTGGGGGCGGACTTCGTCCGACTGTGCCTGTCAGGCGTACCTCCGCCTTCGCTGCGGCCGTGCGCGGTTTGGGGGCGGACTTCGTCCGACTGTGCCCGTCAGGCGTACCTCCGCCTTCGCTGCGGCCGTGCGCGGTTTGGGGGCGGACTTCGTCCGACTGTGCCTATTAGGCGAACGCCTGCTCGGTATGCAAGGGGTCGCTGCTTTCGGATAGGTGCCGTCCGGTCCGACCGGACCGGGCGGCAAGCAGTTGCGCGGCGATCGAGACCGCGACCTCGGCGGCGGTCCGTGCGCCGACGTCGAGTCCGGCGGGGGAGTGCAGGCGGGCCAGGGTGGCATTGTCGAAGCCGCCCGCCTGGAGGTCTTCGATGCGCCGGACGTGGGCAGCCCTCGAGCCGATCGCTCCGAGATAACCGAGCTCGGGTAGTCGCAATGCCACTGTCAGCAGCGGGATCTCGAACTTCGGATCGTGCGAGAGCACGACGATCCCGGTGCTGCTGTCGATTTCACCCGCCGCCGACAGGGTGTTGAGATAGCGGTGCGGCCAGTCGACGACCACCTCGGCGCCGGGGAAGGCGTCGGGGGTGGCGACGGTGTCACGCGAGTCGCAGATGGTGACGCGATAGCCGAGCAGGTTTGCCTGCACGGTGAGCGCCGCGGCGAAGGCGTTGGCGCCGAAGATGAGCAATCGCGGCGGTGGCGGGAACGAGGCGACGAACAGATCCGATTCGGGCAGCGCGACCAACTCGGTGGCGTGCCGCTTGTCGGTGACCAGATGCTGGCCGATCAGGTCCGCGTCCGGATTCCACACCACCGTGAATACGGTGACCCGGCGCTGGGCCGCGATTTCGGCTGCGACAGTGGGGAATTCGGGAAAATCCCGGCGGGAGAACGGTTCGATGAACACATCGATCATGCCACCGGAGTCCAGGCCCGCCTCACCGATGGGAACGCCGAAACGGTGCAGCCCGCGCCTGCCCGTGCGGGCGGCCTCGACGGCGGCATCGTAGATGGTCGATTCGACGGAGCCGCCGAGCACCGAGCCGTAGATGGAGCCGTTCGCGTCGACCAGGATCGCGGAACCCACCGGCAGGGAACCGGAACCGATTGTGCGCACGATGGTGGCCAGCCCTCCGGTACGTCCGGAATGCCATAGTCGCAGTAAATCTTCGACAATGTCACGCATCTGTTAGCTCCGATCACCGTGCGGCCGAGGCCGGGTAATCACGATCGTTCCCCGTCGCCAAATCGTCGCACGTGACGCACACCATATCGTTCTTACCGGACAAATAGGTGCGGGCGCCCGAATCTCCTACGGCTTGCTTACACGCCGTGGTCCAGTGCTTGTGCGCGAGCACAACGGGGTGCCCCGGTGTGTCGTGAAACACAGCACGGGCCAGGCCGCTCGGTGCCGCGAAGGCGGCGGCGGTGACCCTGGCGACGACATCGGCTCCGACATCGGGGGTGTCCACCGGCATGATCGCCGCGTACCCGGCGGCGGTATCCTCCGCTGCGATCAGCCCGGCCCGGAACGAGGCGCCGAGTCCGGTGGCCCAGTCCGCCGCCCATACGTGGCGCACGTCAGGGGGCAGGTCGACGATGTCCGGCGACGGGCCTGTCGCGCCGAGTACCACGATGATCGGATCGCAGCCGCCATCGCGCAGTGCCGTCACTGCCGCACGCAGCCAGGCGCCGTCTTCGGCGAGCACCTTCGGCATTCCGTAGCGCTTTCCCGCGCCCGCGGCGAGCACGATGCCTACGCACTCGGGGGTGTCGGCGGCGCCGGCCCGGCCCGCACCACGTGCTGCTTCGGCGCCGTGTTCGGTGCCGGCGCCGTGGTTGGGAACACCCATAGAGAGAACGGTAGTCCGCGACCGTTGCCGGCAGGTTTCCCACAGGTGGTATGCAGCTGTCGAACCATCTCGGCGCGTCTACGCGACACGCCGGACGCGATCTCTGTCGTTCGAGTGGCAACCGGGCTGTTCGTATTCGATGCTGGATCGATGACACAGGACGGGGAGGGCCTCGCGCCGTTCAACGCGCTGCCCGAGACGGACGCCGTCGCGACATTGCTCGATTGTTGCTCGGCGCCCGCGTGGGCCCGTGCGGTGGCTTCCGGGCGACCGTATGCCACTGTCGAAGTTCTCCTCGAAACGGCCGATACGGCACTGGCCGAACTGTCCGAATCGGAGATCGACCGCGCACTCGACGGGCACCCCAGGATCGGGGACCGGCCGGACACCGCGGCGTCGGCGCGCGAGCAGGCCGCCGTGGCCACCGCCGGGGATTCGATACGGGCCGCGCTCGCCGAGGGCAACCGCGCCTACGAGCAGCGGTTCGGTCACATCTACCTGGTGTGTGCGACCGGCAAATCCGGTGCCGAGCTGCTCGAACTGCTGCACGCCAGGCTCGGCAACGATCCGCAGACCGAAAGGCGCGTGATGCGAACAGAATTGGCGAAGATCAATCGAATCCGATTGCGCCGCCTGCTCGGCGCCGCCGCATGAGCACGCTGAGCACCCATGTGCTCGACGCGGTTCGTGGTGCGCCTGCGGCAGGCGTCGCGGTGGCGCTGCACGGCGGCCGGGAGCAGCTCGATGCGGGCGTGACCGATGCCGACGGGCGGATCGGCGCACTCGGCGGGACCCTCGCCGCAGGCACCTATCGGCTGGTGTTCGATACCGGATCCTATTTCGAGCGGCTGCGGGTCGATTCGTTCTTTCCCGAGGTCTCGATCACATTCGTTGTCACCGAGGAGCGGCACTACCACGTCCCGTTGTTGCTGTCGCCCTTCGCTTTTTCCACCTATCGAGGGAGCTGATCCATTCATGGAACTGACCGGGCCGATCGTGCTGTCCGACAACCGGTACGGCAAGGCCGAGAACCGCGTCGTCCGGATCTACCGCGACCAGGCACGCCACGAGATCCGCGACCTGAACGTATCCACGGTGCTGCGTGGTGATTTCGCCGACGCCTACATCAGCGGTGACCAGTCGAAGGTGCTGCCCACCGACACCCAGAAGCACACGGCGTACGCGTATGCGAAGCAGCCGGGGATCCAGACCATCGAGGATTATGCGCTCGCGTTGGCCGGGCACTTCGTCGACGACATCGAACCCGTCGACAGTGCGCGAATCGAGGTCGAAGAGTATGCCTGGCAGCGGGTTTCGGTCGACGGCAGCGAGCACGACCACACTTGGACCAGATCGGGCCCCGAGGTGCGCACGGCAACGGTCACTGTCGCGGGCAAGGGCAGCGACCAGCGGGCCTGGGTGATCGGTGGCGTGCAGGACCTGGTGATCCTGAAGTCGACCGGCTCCGAGTTCGCAGACTTCCTGACCGACGAATTCACCGTGCTCGCACCGACCCACGACCGCATGCTGGCCACCTCGCTCATTGCGCAGTGGCGGTTTGCGACCACCGTCGGCGTCGATTGGGATGCGGTGTACACCGGTGTCCGGGCCCGGTTGGTCGAGGCGTTCGCGACACTGCATTCGAAGGCATTGCAGCAGACGCTGTTCGCCATGGGATCGGCCGCGCTGGAGGCCTATCCGGTGCTCGCCGAGATCCGGCTCGCCGCGCCGAACAAACACCACTTCGACTACGACCTCGGCAGATTCGGGATCGACACGCACGGTGAGGTGTTCCATGCCGACGATCGGCCCTACGGGCTGATCCACGCCACGGTGTCACGCGAAGACGCGCCTGACGGGGGGCCGGCATGGCGGGCATGAGCGAACCGACGCTGGTCATCGACGGGTGTGCTGTCGCGACGGTCGATGCGGCGGGCACGGAGTTCCGCCGCGGCTATGTGACAGTGCATGGCAACAGGATCGGCGCGGTCGCCGCAGGTGATGCCCCCGATTTCGGTGGCGTGCCACACATCGATGGGCGTGGCTGCCTGCTGACTCCCGGCCTCGTGAACACCCATCACCATCTCTACCAGTGGATCACCCGGGGTTTGGCGGCGGACAACACCCTGTTCGAGTGGCTCACCACGCTCTATCCGATCTGGGCGGGCATCGACGAGCAGGCAGTGCGGGTCGCGGCGACCGGAGCGTTGTCGGCGCTGGCGCGCACCGGCTGCACCACCACGACCGACCACCATTACGTCTTTCCGCAGGAGGGCGGTGACCTGCTCGGCGCGGAAATCGCGGCCGCCGAGCAGGTCGGGCTGCGCTTCCACCCGTGCCGCGGCTCGATGGACCTCGGCGCGAGTTCTGGTGGGCTGCCACCGGATCGCGTGGTGGAATCGCTGGACACCGTGCTGGCCGCGAGCGCGGAGGCGATCGCCCGCTGGCATGATCCGTCGTTCGATTCGATGCTGCGCATCGCGCTCGCCCCTTGCTCGCCGTTCTCGGTCACCGTGGACCTCATGCGGGAATCCGCCGCGCTCGCCCGCGATTCCGGGGTGCGCCTGCACACCCACTTGGCCGAGACCGTCGATGAGCAGGATTTCTGCGCGACGCAGTTCGGTTGCACCCCAGCGGAATACATGGAACAGCTCGGCTGGATCGGTCCCGACGTCTGGTTCGCACACGCCGTGCACATCGACGATGCGGCCATCACCTCGATTGCGCGGTCCGGCACCGGCATCGCGCACTGCCCCACCTCCAACAGCCGCCTCGGCGCAGGCATCGCCCGCACCGCCGACCTGGTCGCCGCGGGCGCGGCCGTCGGCCTCGGTGTGGACGGCGCGGCCAGCAACGAGTCCAGCTCGATGATCGAGGAGCCACGCAACGCCCTCCTCTACGCCCGCGCCATCGGCGGCCCGCGCGCACTGAGCGTCCGAACAGCCTTGGCGCTGGCCACCATCGGCGGCGCCCGAGTACTCGGCCGCGATACCGAGATCGGCTCGATCGAACCGGGCAAGCTGGCCGACCTGGCCCTGTGGCGACTCGACACCCCCGCGCACGCGGGCATCGACGACCCGGTCACCGCACTGATCCTCGGCTCGGCCCCACCGCTCGCCACACTGATCGTGAACGGACGCGAGGTCGTTCGCGACGGCGAGGTCCGGACCGTCGACGAGCAGACCGTCGGAGCCCAGGTAGCCCGGGAGCAGGCGGCGTTGGTCGCGAAGGCGGGTTGATCCGACCCGGCTGCGCGGGAGCGATGATTCGACGTCGGCTCGGCCTCACCCGAAATCGGACTCATCCGCTGGACCGTCTCGCGTGATCGAACACCCAGATCAGGACACAGCTATCTCGGTCCGGTCGCCGCTGCGAGGACGGCGGCCCGCCAGGACTGTCAGCTGATCGAAGTCGTATCCCACCCAACGGTCCCGGTTGGTCCAGCCGACCAGGTCGTAGCGCCATCGGAACGGACGCACGTGCGCGACTGTGTCGAACAGAACAGTCCCCAGCGCGGCGTAGTCGTCGTGCGCGGACAGCAACGCCCGCTGTCCACGCGGCGAGGCGCTGAAGAAAGACTCGAACATCGCCATCGACTGATCGGTGGTGAGCCTGCCCAGGCCCCGCAGCCCGCGCATCCGCATCCAGTAGACCAGCCGGGCCCGCCAGGGCCACAGTGCGGCGACCGGATCACGCTCCTCGCTCACCGCGCTGACCGCGGTGTCCACCAGCGTCAGTGAGTCGGCCACGCTGTAACTGGTGGTCGGGTGCATCATGCCGCCGCGCGAGCCGAACGGAATCGCCCCGACCACGCCATTTTTCGGTGGCGGCTGATCCAGTGGGTAGTGCGGGGCCTCGCTCGGTTCCTCACCTGTAACCCGGATGCCATGAGCGGCGAGCCGATTCAGCAAACGCTCGCGCAGCTCACGCTGAGGCATACCACCGCGCAGGCCGAGACTGGTCTCCTCGAAGACCACCGTGCCATCGCCAACCGGCACCGCGTACAGAAACGACGGCGGCTCGTCCGGGCCCGCGCCGTTGTCGGGACGCCAATCCAGCAGCAATCCTTCACCATCGGTGACCATCGGCGCCGCTGTTTCGGCGGACACGAAAATGCCGTGCGCGGTGACTGCGAGGCGCTGTTCGACCGGCGGGAGCCCACGGGCATCGAAAACCGTGGCCGCGCGGACGATCGTGCCGTCAGCGAGCTCTACTTTGTGCGCGTTCACCCGGGTGGCCCGGCCGGTCAGCACAGTAGCGTCGTCGAGCGGCAGGGCGTCGCGCAGTCCCGGTTTGGACAGCACGCAGTAGGGTCGCTCGATGCGGCGCTCGGTGTTGGTCCACACCGTCGGAGCCTCGATGCGGGTGGCAATCGCACTGGGAGGCAGCCACTCCGGTAGTTCATCGACCCAGCAAGCATAGGTCGGCGACCACAACCGCTCCGGCCGCGGATCGATCGCTGTGACGTAGAGCCCGGCACGCATCGCACGATGAGCTAACGCGCGCCCCGTCGGGCCGAGTCCAACCACGCAAAGATCTATTTCCAAGCCCACCAGGGCAGTGTGCACAGATCAACCCGGCACCCACGGCTGGAAACTGCCCATCTTTGGGAGGCGCCGGCCCAAGCCCGTCGCCCCGACCGGCGCCGCGCAGCAGGTGCTACCACGCCGTCGGCTTTCACGAACAACACGCCGTTGTGCCGCGCGGCGTCCTCGGCCCCGGGCGATACACGACCCCGGCACGCCTGATAACAGCCTGTCGCCGTATCCGGTGTCGTCCGCTCGGTCCGTTGCCTCATCGGCGCCGGAACATCTGCTGTTGGCGCGGGCTGGGCGTGAAGTAGGGCCGTTCGGTGACCGACCGCGGCCGGGCTCAGCTTGCTGGCGCGGTTCTGTCCGTCCCGGCCAAAGGGCAGGCTCTACCGCGGTGTCGAGGTAGTCGGTCGGTGCGGGGCCCGGCCGCATGAAGTCGAAGGAGCCGCGTGAAGTCTAAGGATCGGATGGTACGACCGCTCGTATCGGTGCCGCGATCGGCGCGGGCTCGTTGACTGTTGCTGTCGCAGACAGTGCGCTTGCGAACAGCACGTTGTGTTCGGACCAGTCGTGCAGGATGACCGGTGCGGTGCGGTGCGGTGTGGTGGGAGGCTGGATGATGTCCGGTTCGGGCGGTCGGCTTGGTTGCACTGTGGTGATCTCGGACGGTTGAAAAGGATATTGCGGCATCACGGCTGGGTGAGCTGGTGAATGCGGCGATGCTGGCCGGAAGCCGGAAGCCGGAAGCCGGAAGCCGGAAGCCGGAAGCCGGAAGCCGGAAGCCGGAAGCCGGAAGCCGGAAGCCGGAAGCCGGAAGCCGGAAGCCGGCAGCTGGTGGCGTCGCGGTAACGATGGCGCAATGTGGAGCGGGTGTCGTGCAACATCGCGGCAACTCTCGGCTTCTACTGTGGCGGCAGAGGTAGTGGAGTGAGGTGAGACGTGGACCTGGATACGATCCGGGCGGTGACGGTGGCGCGCGAGCGGGCTGACCTCGGGGTGGTGGGCGGCTCGTGCGGGGTTCTCGCCGGGGGCACTTTCCTGTTCTCCGAGCCGCAGGAGCGGCTGGAGCGGCTTGTCGACATCACCGGGCTCGGCTGGACCGCGTTGTCGGAGACGCCGGAAGGCTTGGAGATCGCGGCTACCTGCACATTGGCCGAATTCGCCGGTGCGGGGCCCGGCCGTGAACTCGGCTTGCCGATGCTGCGTAACGAGTGGCCGGGGACGGCGCTGTTCGCGCCGGGCTGCCGGGCGCTGCTCGCCTCACACAAGATCTGGCGGACCGCGACCGTTGGCGGCAATGTGTGCTTGGCGTTGCCCGCGGGTGGGGTACTCGGTGCGGTGACCGCAC
The DNA here is from genome assembly GCF_036046055.1 of Nocardia sp. NBC_00403. Taxonomy (NCBI): domain Bacteria; kingdom Bacillati; phylum Actinomycetota; class Actinomycetes; order Mycobacteriales; family Nocardiaceae; genus Nocardia; species Nocardia sp. NBC_00403. The sequence goes on along the minus strand of NZ_CP107939.1, from coordinate 331,635 downwards.
TCGACGGGGTCGCACTGGTGTGGTCGCCGGACGGAACCGATCGACGTATCCCGTTGCGGGAGTTCGTTATCGGCCCGGGCGTCCAGGTATTGCGGCCGAACGAGGTGTTGCGATCGATCACCATCCCGATGCGAAGCCTGCTGTCGCGCACTGCTTTCCGGAAGATCGCATTATCGCCGCTGGGTCGCTCCGGGGCGGTGGTGATGGGTCGGCGCGAGCCAGGCGATCGGTGCGCGCTCACCATCACCGCGGCAACCAGCCGCCCGATTGTGCTGGATTTCGCCGAACCACCGAGCTCTGCTCAGGTGCACACAGCCATCGAGTCGATCGATCCGGCGCTCTGGTTCGACGACCCGCACGGCGCACCGGACTGGCGCTGCCACGTCACCGGCCGTCTGGCCGCGCAGGTCGCCGCGGAGCTGTGCCCCGAAACGGGTGAGCCACTATGAAATTCGAGGTCGACGGCAAGCTCGTGCAGGCGGACCCCCGCCCCGGCCAGTGCCTGCGCACCCTGCTCCGCGAAACCGGCAACCTGGCCGTGAAGAAGGGCTGCGACGCAGGTGACTGCGGCGCCTGCTCGGTGCAACTCGACGGCATGACCGTCCACTCCTGCATCATCCCCGCCTACCGCGCTGCCGACCGCACCATCACCACGGCCTCCGGCCTCGGCACCACTACCGACCTACACCCCGTGCAACAGCAATTCATCGACGCGGCGGCCTTCCAATGCGGCTTCTGCACCGCAGGCATGGTGGTCACCGCCGCGGGCCTCGGCTGCGGCAGCCCATCGACAACGCCCGACACCGCCGACCTACCCGAGCTGATGAAGGGAAACCTCTGCCGCTGCACGGGATATCGCGCCATCACCGACGCACTGACCGCCGCAGCCGCGAAACCCGAGCCGGCCGCGCATGCGGTGCCTGCGGAAGCTGGATCCGACGTTCGCGCCCAGCACCGGGTCGACCCCGGCGCGGCCGCTGACCGGGCCCCGGCCTCCGACCTCGGAACCGGTGCTGGTCCGAGGGCTGCTGCCGGTCTCGATCCGTCTGCTGGCCTCAGCGTGGTCGCTGACCGGGCCACGGCCTCCGACCTCGGAACCGGTGCTGGTCCGAGGGCTGCTGCCGGTCTCGATCCGTCCGCTGGCCTCAGCGCCGCTGCTGACCTGCGTCCGGCCGCTGGCTTGCGTGCGGACGAGGGCGGTGGTGCGACCTCCGACCTAGGACAGGCCGCCGACGCTGGTGCGGCCGCTGATCTGCGGCCCGCTGCTGACATTGGTGCGGCCGCTGGCCCCGGCACGGCTGCCGGCCTGTGCGCACCCGCTGCCACCGGTATATTTCCTGACCGCGGCTCGGGGCAGATCGGGACGGGAACCGCGGCACCGGCGTCCGCTCGTGTCGTGACCGGTACGGAAGCATTTACCTTCGACGTCCGTGCCCTCGATGCCGACCCCACGGCCGACCCGGCGATGGCCCCGCCGACCGCGCCACTGCATATCGCGGTGCTGCCGAGCCCGCACCCACATGCGCGGATCGTCTCGATCAATACCTCGGCCGCCGAAGCCCTCCCCGGCGTGCATGCGGTGCTCACCTGGGCCGACGCACCGGATGTCGCGTTTTCGACTGCGCGCCACGAGTTCCGGATGGACGATCCTGATGACACCTATGTACTGGACCGGACGATGCGCTTCGTCGGGCAGCGAGTGGCCGCTGTCGTCGCCGATAGCGTGGATATTGCCAGGGCGGCGTGCCGGGCATTGCTGGTGGAGTACGAGCTGCTGCCCGCGGTCTTCGAACCGGCGCGGGCGCTGAGCCCGCGGGCGCCGAAACTGCATGGTGATAAACGGAATTCGGCTCGGATCGCGGATGCGCAGCGAAATCTGGTCGCCGAGGTGCACGGCGAGGTGGGTGATGTGGCTGCGGGGCTGGACGCGGCCGCCCATGTGGTGCACGGAGTGTGGCATTCGCCGCGCGCCCAGCATGTGCATTTGGAGACACACGGTGGCATCGGCTGGTTGGACGAGCAGAGCAGGCTGGTGATCAGGTGCAGTACCCAGGTGCCGTTCTTGGTGCGGGACGAATTGTGTGAAGTCTTCGGTCTGTCTCGGGAACGGGTGCGGGTGTTCGCGACCCGGGTCGGCGGCGGTTTCGGCGCCAAGCAGGAGATGCTGGCCGAGGATCTCATTGCCCTGGCGGTGTTGCGCACCGGGCGGCCGGTCCAGTACGAGTTCACCAGGTCCGACGAGTTCACCGCGGCGACGAGTAGGCATCCGATGCGCGTCGAGGTGACCGCCGGCGCCGGCGCCGACGGCACGTTGACCGCCCTTGCTGTCGATGTGCTCTCCGATGCGGGCGCTTACGGCAATCACAGCGTGGGCGTGATGTTCCACGGTGTGGGCGAGTCGGTGGAGGTCTACCGCTGCGTCAATAAACGGGTCGACGCCCAGGCGGTGTACACCAACAACATTCCGTCGGGCGCGTTCCGCGGGTACGGCCTCGGGCAGATCATCTTCGGGGTCGAGTCGGCGCTCGACGAGCTCGCGCGGGCTACCGGTATCGACCCGTTCGAGTTCCGCCGCCGTAACGTGGTGGTGCCAGGAGATCGGCTCGTCGGTGCGGAAGTCGACGACAGCGACCTGATGATCGGTAGCTACGGCCTGGACCAGTGCATCGACCTGGCCGAACGAGCACTGCTGCGCGGTAACGGTATTGCCGCTCCCGGCCGGGAGTGGCGCGTCGGCGAGGGCATGGCGCTGTCCATGATCGCCACCATTCCGCCGCGTGGACATCGCTCCGAAGCAACGGCCACCCTGCTGGCCGACGGACGCTACGAGATCCGGGTCGGCACTGCGGAATTCGGCAATGGCACCACCACGGTGCACGCGCAGCTCGCGGCCACGGCGCTGAACGCCGATGTGCGGCAGGTGGTGATCCGGCAGTCGGACACCGATCTGGTCGGACATGACACCGGCGCGTTCGGATCGACCGGGATAACGGTGGCGGGCAAAGCCTGCTACTCGGCGGCGCTGTCGCTGCGTGACCGGATGCTGGCCAGGGCATCCGAGCTGTCCGGACTGCCCGCGTCGGAATGCGAACTGCGCCCCGGTGGTGTCCGCTGCGGTGATCGACTGCTCGTCGCGGCGGAACTCCTGGCCAATGGTGAGCTGTCCGGCCGCGGCGATCATGACGGCAGCCCACGTTCGGTCAGCTTCAACGTGCACGCCTTCCGGGTCGCGGTTCACCCGGACACCGGATCAGTGCGCATCCTGCAGTCCATCCAGGCCGTCGACGCGGGCACCGTGCTCAACCCGGTGCAGTGCCGCGGTCAGGTGGAGGGCGGCGCGGCGCAGGCCATCGGCACCGCGCTCTACGAGGACATGCGCAGCGACCGCGGTGTGGTGACCACCCGGACATTGCGGCACTACCACATCCCACAGTTCGCCGACCTGCCCCGCACCGAGGTGTACTTCGCCGAAACCGCCGATGACCTCGGCCCGCTCGGTGCCAAGTCGATGAGTGAATCGCCGTACAACCCGGTCGCCCCCGCCCTGGCCAATGCCATCCGCGATGCTGTCGGAGTACGACTGGACCGGTTGCCGATGACGGCCGACCGGATCTGGCATGTCATTCAGAAAGGAGCGCAGGGGTGACCCGGCTACCCGAAGACGTTCGTGCCCGAATCGACGCGATGCTCGACCCGGTCGACGCCGAACTGCTTGCGCGTTATCCAGGCCCCGACCGCCGGGCGCAGCCCATTCACACGGCATACGTGTCCGCCGATCGCGTCACCGCCGAAACGCCCGTGGCATGGGGTGCGGCGGCAACGGAACTGCTCGACCGCCACCACGACCTGCTCGCCGAGCTCGACAGCACCCGGTCCCTGCCCGCCGTGCGCGACCGCCTCCAGCGCAACCCGATCCAGGATCTGCGCATCGACTTCGAGGACGGCTATGGATTCCGTTCCGACGACGAGGAAGACAAGGCCGCCATCACCGCAGGCGCGGTGCTGTCTGCCTGGGCGGAACAATCCGACGGCCCGGCAAGTTTCGGCATTCGGACGAAGGGTCTTGCGGACGCGGAACGCCACAGAGCCCTGCGCACCCTCGAGTTGGTGCTCGACGCGGCGGGCGGCGTCCCGGCAGGCTTCGTATTTACCGTGCCCAAGATTCGAGCGGCAGAACAGGTTTCGGCTCTCGTCGCCCTCTCCGAAGCCTTCGAGCGGGGCTATGGCCTGGCTGAAGGCACCTTGCGTTTCGAGCTCCAGATCGAGAGCCCGCAGGCCGTCATTGCCGCCGACGGCACCACACCGATAGCAAGAATGATCGGCCTTGCTGGTGGTCGCTGCAGCGGATTGCATTTCGGCACATACGATTACACGGCCGCCTGCGGTATCGCCGCGCCAGATCAGGCGCTCGATCATCCGGCCGCGGACTACGCCAAGTCCGTCATGCAGGCGGCCGCGGCGCAAACGGGTGTGTGGATCTGTGACGGCTCCACCCAGATCGTGCCCGACACCGAACCCGAAGCCGCACTGCGCAACCATCATCGGCTGGTCACCCGATCGCTGCGTCGTGGGTACTACCAGGGCTGGGACATGCACCCCGGGCATTTGATCACCCGCTGGCTGGCCACCTACGAGTTCTTCCGGCAGGCCACCGCCATCGCGGTCCCGCGCCTGCAGGCTTATCTCGAACGGCGATCCGGCGGGGTCATGGACGAGCCCGCCACCGCGGAAGCCTTGGCCGCCACCGTCTTACGCGGCGTGAACTGCGGCGCGCGCGGCGCGGGTGAGCTCGGCGACCTGACTATCGAGGTGCTGCAAGCGCTGGTCTCGCGCGCGCCGATCCCGCAGGGGGCGTAGATGAACAACCAAGCTCCGGCCCGAACAGGAGGGGTAGTGCACGACGCGGACTTCACGGTGCTGCCGGATCTGGCGGTCCGACCCCTCGGCGGGTCGGTGATCTGGGCCGATGACGAATTCTTCGCGGAGAAGGAGAATTTGATCAACCCCGGCCCCGCCGAATACCGCCCGTCGACCTTCGGGCACAAGGGCCAGATCTATGACGGCTGGGAGACCCGTAGGCGTCGGGGCAAGCCCGGTGACGATTCCGCCATCGTGCGGCTCGGCGTGCCCGGCCTCATCCGGGGAATCGTGGTGGATACCGCCTGGTTCAAGGGCAACTATCCGCCCGTCGTGTCGGTGTCGGCGCTGGAGATCGAGGGCTACCCGGACGCCGAGACCATCGCCGAACGCGACGACTGGGTGACCCTGGTCGACCGTGCCCCGGTCGCAGGCGACAGCCGCAACCCGTTCTCGATCGAGAGCGAAAAGCGCTGGACCCATGTGAAACTCACCATGCATCCGGATGGCGGCGTGGCTCGGCTGCGGGTGTACGGGGAGGGTCGCCCCGATCCGAGGCTGCTCGGTCTCGGCCCGCTGGATCTGGCCGCGCTGGAGAATGGCGCGCTGGTGATCGACTGCTCCAACCGCTTCTACAGCTCGCCCAACCATCTGCTCTATCCCGGCCTGGCCGGGAAGATGGGCGACGGCTGGGAGACCGCCCGCCGCCGCGACGACGGCAACGACTGGGTGCACATCCGCCTCGCCGGACCGGGCCTGATCCGGCTCGCGGAGATCGACACGTCGTACTTCCTCGGCAACAGCCCCGGCGCGGCCCGGCTCACCGGCCGCACCACCGACGGCACCGAGCTCGAGCTGCTGCCACGCACCGCACTGCTGCCCGACACCAGGCACCGCTTCGCGATCGCGCCGATGGGCGCTTCGGTCGAGCAAGTGCGCCTGGACATCTACCCGGACGGCGGGCTCGCGCGCCTGCGGCTGTACGGAGAGCTGGGCGAATGAGCAAGCGGGACTTTGTCGGCTACGGGTCGACGCCACCGGATCCGAAATGGCCGGGTGGCGCACGGATCGCGGTCCAGTTCGTGCTCAATTACGAAGAGGGCGCGGAGAACAGTGTTCTCGACGGCGATCCGCACTCGGAGACCTTCCTCTCGGAAATGACTCCGGCGGAAGCCTTTCCGAATCGGCACATGAGCATGGAGTCGCTCTACGAGTACGGCTCCCGCGCTGGTCTGTGGCGGGTGCTCCGGGTCTTCGAGCGCCGTGCCCTGCCGCTCACCATCTTCGCGGTGGCCAGGGCGATGCAACGAAATCCCGAGGCGGTAGCGGCTTTTCGCGAGCTCGGCCACGAGATCGCCTGCCACGGCCTGCGCTGGAAGTCCTATCAGCTCGCCGACCGCGAGACCGAGCGGGCGCACATGGCCCAGGCGGTTCGCATCCTCACCGAATTGACCGGCGCTCCACCGCGGGGCTGGTACACCGGGCGCGACTCACCGAACACCAGGCAGCTGGTGGTCGAGCACGGCGGATTCGTCTACGACTCGGATTCCTACGCCGACGACCTGCCCTACTGGGTCACCGTCCACAACCGCGATCACCTGGTGGTCCCGTACACGTTGGACACCAACGACATGCGCTTCGCCTCGCCTGCGGGTTTCCCCAGCGGTGAGCAGTTCTTCGCGCACTTGCGTGACGCCTTCGACGTGCTCTACCGCGAAGGCGCCGAGGGCAGCCCGAAAATGCTTTCGGTGGGTCTGCACTGCCGCATAGTGGGCCGCCCTGCCCGCACCGCGGCCCTCGAACGCTTCCTGGACCACGTCCAATCCCACGATGATGTGTGGATAACTCGACGCATCGACATCGCCGAACACTGGCACCGAACCCACGCTCCTACGGGGCTATCGACACACTGAACGCGGTCGAATTCTCGGGATGTGTGTGCCGGAAGGCGAGATCAGCCGCCTTGCTTCCGAGATGCGGTGGAAGGATCGCTGCTCGCGGCTGTGCGCGGGTGGCTCGGGCGTAGTTGCCGAGCGAGTAATTCCAAAGCGGTGACGACTTCGTTCACCAGCTCAGGGTCGTCGGTGCCGAGTGCGGCCGCCAGTGCGGCGTCGATCGTGGTCGCCCGCACCTGCGCGACGCGGGCAGAGATTCGGTCGGCCTTGCGGATCAACGATCGACGTCGGTCGCGTGGGTCGGTGGTTGTGGTGATAGAGCCTGCTTCTTTCAGGCGGGCGACTGCGTTCGATACGGCGCTCTGCGGAAGGCTGGTGCGTGAGGCTATTTCGCTGACGGTGCTGTCTGGATGCTCCAGAATGTCGCTGGTCACGATCAGCACCGGCCGGTGGCCGCCGCCGAGACCCTCGGTGGGCAGCGCGTCTTCGCCGAGCTTCATCAGCGTTCGGCCCAATAGGAAAAGCTCCACACCATCCATGCGGCAACAGTACATCAAGTTTGATGCATCACTATTGATGTATCAAATCTGATGGGTTATCGTTCTCGGTATGACCACGATTTCGAACGCCACCCTTTCGGTGCCCGGTGCCGACCTCTACTACGAGGTTCGGGGTACCGGCCCGGTTCTGCTCATTTCGCAGAGCGGCGAGGGCGACGCGCGCCGCAGCGAGGGCCTGGTCCGCCAGCTGGAGCAGACCTACACCGTCATCACCTACGATCGAAGGGGACTGTCGCGCAGCACGATTCACGACACGACCGAGCCGGTGACCGTGGCGAAGCATGCCGATGACGTGCATCGTCTGCTCACCGCGCTGACAGATCAACCAGCCCACATGCTCGGTTGCAGCATGGGTGCGGCCATTGGACTGCACCTGGCTGTCGAACACCCGGAGCAGCTGCACACCTTGATCGCGCACGAGCCGGTCACGCCGTGGCTTCTTGCGGCGGCCGAACGCGCGCACCATCTGCGCGAACTCGAACACTGCCAGCAGGTTTTCCGGGACAGCGGTTGGCAGGCCGCCTTGGCGCCCATGGTGAAAACCCTCGGCATCGACCCACGGAACCAGGAATTGGAGCCGGGTGTGGAGCTGCCCCCGATTACTCCAGCGCGTGCCGCGAACTTCGCATTCTTTATCGGCGAGGACTTCACCGCCGTTCGCACCGACAACCTCGATGCCGCCGAACTGCAGCGGTCAGCCGTCCACATCATTCCGGCTTCCGGGCGTAGCACCCCGCATGAGGTTTTCGACCACAAATGCGCGCAGGAGTTGGCCGTGTTGCGTGATACCCCGGTGGTCGAATTCCCCGGTGGCCACAACGGCAATATGACCCACCCGTCGGCCTACGCCGCTCGCCTCCGTGACCTGCTCACCGCGGTGTGAGTCGGGTTCGCGACCGGCCGGGGTGCGGTTCAGGCGAACAGGTTGTGCACGAACGGCAGGGAATCCGGCAGTGAAGCGTTGACCGTCCCGCTGTGGTCGGTGGGATAGGTGTGCAGCGTGACCGGCTGGCCGTTCGCCTTCAGCACGGCTGCCCAGCGCAGGGATTCCGGCGTGATGACATCGGTGTCGCGCAGGCCCTGTCCGATGAAGAGCGGCTTGTTGTAGCCGGATTCGGGCAGTGCCATGTAGCGGGCGAGGAACCCGTGCAGGTCGGGGATCTCCAACAACGGCCGGGAGAACAGATCGCCCAGTACCACGCCCCGTGCGGCGAGCTCGTCACCGAGCGGCCCGATGCACGCATCGCGGGCGCGGGTCAGCCATTCCCGGCCGGCGTCGGTGAGGAAGGACTCGATATTCAACGTCGGGTAGGCGGCTGCCTCGCCTCCGCTCGGCCCGGCGCGGTTTTCGGACGGACTCTGTCCGACTGTGTCTCTGTAGGCGGCTGCCTCGCCTCCGCTCGGCCCGGCGCGGTTTTCGGACGGACTCTGTCCGACTGTGTCTCTGTAGGCGGCTGCCTCGCCTCCGCTCGGCCCGGCGCGGTTTTCGGACGGACTCTGTCCGACTGTGTCGCTGTAGGCGGCTGCCTCGCCTCCGCTCGGCCCGGCGCGGTTTTCGGACGGACTCTGTCCGACTGTGTCTCCGTACGTCGTGCGCAGCCCGTTGAGGATGTACAGCACGTAGGCGGTGCTGTGCGGGCTCAGCTTGATGGGTGGCATATGCGGAGCCAGCGGCAGCAGCACGTCCTCGATGTAGGCGGGCACGCCGGTGGTGACCGCGCCGCGGTAGTCCAACTCGGGACCACCGAATTCGGTGGCGTAGCGCGCGGTGTAGGCGGCCGCGCCCGCCCCCTGCGACTGGCCGACGACGGCCCACTTCTTCGCGAGTGACGAGTACTGCCTGGTCGCGGCCTGTACTGCGTCGACCACGTTGTGTGCCATGACCATCCCGTTGAGATAGGGATGCTCGTCCGGCGTGCCGAGCCCGGCATAGTCGGCGGCCACGATGGCGTAACCCTGTTGCAGCCAGGTGCCCAGGTAGGCCCAGTCGCGCTCGGCGGCGCTCGGTCCGGTGATGCTGTAGGCGCAGTCGTCGCCGAGTCCGACGGTGCCGTGCGCCCAGGCGATCACCGGCCAGCCGCCCGCGGGCGCGGGACCCGGCGGGAAGTAGACGGCGGCGCTCGCCTCGGTCGGCACGTTGTTCGCGGTGCTGGTGCGATAGATGATGCGGGTGGAGTTCACCGACCCCGGCAGGGTCGCGACCGCGGCGAGTGGCGCAATAGAAGTGACGGTGCCCGGTCCGCCCGCAGGGTCGGCGGTCGCTGCGGACAGTGTCAGCAGGCTCGCGGCACAAGCGCAGGCGATTGCCGTGGTGAACCACAGTTTCCGCATGGTGCTCCTGTCGGGTTGATCGAGCGCCCGATGCCCGCCGCGGATGGCCGAGGCAGCTGGACGCGTGTCCTGGAGTGAATTCGACCCAGTCTGCCCGACGGCGCGCGGCCCGTCCCACTCGAAGGTGGCCCAGCCCACACCGAAGGCACCCGCCCGAAGCTGTGAAGGTCCTCACAGGACGGAATGTCCGCGCCAGTCGATGGCAGCCCACCCGAAGATCGCTAACAGTACGAGCGTTACGCTAAAACCGCATGTCAGAGCTACCCGTCGGTAGGTTTTATGCGTGCAATTCATCGGCAAATTTCGCAAAGTTAGCAAACACCTGTGGAAACCTAGCTGAGATTCACACTAGCAACAGGTAGACGGCTATTTCTTGGTGTGCCATCGTGTGGAAGTACACCCCATGGGCCTAGCAAGCCTGCAAATTGCCGCTCCAGCAGTTCGAGCCAGACTCGACCGTGGGGCATACCCGACCAAACGAGGAAGTGGAGTCAGAGATGACCACCGGCACCCCGAAGACAGCCGCGGAAATCCAGCAGGATTGGGACACCAACCCCCGCTGGAAGGGCATCACCCGTAACTACACCGCAGAGCAGGTGTCGAAGCTCCAGGGCACCGTCGTCGAGGAAGCCACCCTCGCGCGCCGCGGCTCGGAGATCCTCTGGGATCTCGTCAACAACGAGGACTACATCAACTCCCTCGGCGCCCTGACCGGCAACATGGCCGTGCAGCAGGTGCGCGCCGGCCTGCAGGCCATCTACCTGTCCGGTTGGCAGGTCGCCGGTGACGCGAACCTCTCCGGCCACACCTACCCCGACCAGAGCCTCTACCCGGCCAACTCGGTCCCGGCCGTCGTGCGTCGTATCAACAACGCGCTGCTGCGCGCCGACGAGATCGCCAAGGTCGAGGGTGACACCTCGGTCAAGAACTGGCTCGCCCCGATCGTCGCCGACGCCGAGGCCGGCTTCGGTGGCGCCCTGAACGCCTACGAGCTGCAGAAGGCCATGATCCAGGCCGGCGCCGCGGGCGTGCACTGGGAAGACCAGCTCGCCTCGGAGAAGAAGTGCGGCCACCTCGGTGGCAAGGTGCTCATCCCGACCCAGCAGCACATCCGCACCCTGACCTCGGCTCGCCTCGCGTCCGACGTCGCCGACGTGCCTTCGGTGATCATCGCCCGCACCGACGCCGAAGCCGCCACCCTGATCACCACCGACGTGGACGACCGCGACAAGCCGTTCCTCGACGGCACCCGCACCGCAGAGGGCTTCTTCGGTGTGAAGAACGGCATCGAGCCCTGCATCGCCCGCGCCAAGGCCTACGCCCCCTACGCGGACCTGATCTGGATGGAGACCGGCAAGCCCGATCTCGAGCTGGCCAAGCAGTTCGCCGAGGCTGTCCGCAGCGAGTTCCCGGACCAGCTGCTCGCCTACAACTGCTCCCCGTCCTTCAACTGGAAGGCGCACCTGGACGACGCGACCATCGCGAAGTTCCAGAAGGAGCTCGGCGCGATGGGCTTCAAGTTCCAGTTCATCACCCTGGCCGGCTTCCACTCGCTCAACTACGGCATGTTCGACCTGGCCTACGGCTACGCCCGCGAGGGCATGACCGCCTACGTCGACCTGCAGGAGCGCGAGTTCGCCGCCGAGGAGCGCGGCTACACCGCCACCAAGCACCAGCGTGAGGTCGGCGCAGGCTACTTCGACCTGATCGCCACCACCGTGGACCCGAACACCTCGACGGCCGCCCTGAAGGGCTCCACCGAAGAGGGTCAGTTCCACTGAGACATGGCGGCGCCTCCGCGCCGCGTGTCCGCGGCCCCCAAGGCTCGCTTCCGAGCACTCGAGACTCGCGCCTTCGGCGCATGCGCGAGGGTCGGACCTTCGTCCGCCCCGGCGCTCCAAGCTTCGAGTACTCGGAAGCGAGCCGGCCGCGAACGGGGGTTCGTCGGGCTCACCCCGTACGGGGTTGCGAAAGCATCCGACGTCACCAACCGTGATTCGCACAAGGGAATCGTGATTCGCACAAGGGAATGAGGTTCCCGACGTGAATACCTTTAGCCCTCTACTCCAGTAGGGGTGTACCGCCCTCCCCGCCGAACAGCCCTCGGCGGGGAGGGCATATCCCTATACCTTGGACCATCGAAGGCTCGCCGCGGACCGCGTCGCTCCTTCGCCACAAGCCACCCGATTGCCAGACAAACCAGCAGGAGCGGGACGTGAGCAGCGAGAAGATTCAACGCGTCGGCATTATCGGCGCCGGACAGATGGGTGCCGGAATCGCGGAGGTGTGCGCTCGCGCGCATATCGACGTGCTCGTCTTCGAACAGACTCGGGAACTAGCCGCCGCAGGCCGTTCCCGCATCCTGCGGTCGCTCGACCGTGGCGTCAGCAGCGGCAAGATCACCGAGCGGGAGCGCGAGCAGGCCGCCTGGCGGCTGCGGTTCACCTCCGACCTCGGCGACTTCGCCGACCGCCAGCTGGTGGTCGAGGCGGTGCTCGAGGACGAGAAGGTGAAGACCTCGATCTTCAGCGAGCTCGACAAGGTTGTCACCGACCCCGATGCGGTGCTGGCCTCCAACACCTCTTCCATCCCGATCATGAAGATCGCGGTCGCCACGGCGAACCCCGAGCGCGTGGTCGGCATGCACTTCTTCAACCCGGTTCCGGTGCTGCCGCTCGTCGAGCTGGTCACCACGCTCAAGACGAGCGAGTCGGTGTCCAAGCGCGCCGAGGCTTTCGCGGGCGATGTGCTCGGCAAGCAGGTCGTCCGCTCGGCCGACCGCTCCGGCTTCGTGGTGAACGCGCTGCTGGTGCCGTACCTGCTGTCCTCGATCCGCATGGTGGAGTCCGGCTTCGCCACCAAGGAAGACGTCGACAAGGCGATGGTGCTCGGCTGTGCCCACCCGATGGGCCCGCTGGCGCTGACCGACCTCGTCGGCCTGGACACCGTCAAGTCGATTGCCGACTCCATGTACGCAGAGTTCAAGGAGCCGCTGTACTCGGCCCCGCCGCTGCTGATGCGCATGGTCGAGGCCGGCCTGCTCGGCAAGAAGACCGGCGCGGGTTTCTACCAGTACAAGGTCTGAGTTGATTTGCAGCGCCTGCGGCGCTGAGTTGACTTGCAGCGCCTGCGGCGCTGAGTTGACTTGCAGCGCCTGCGGCGCTGCGTGTTCGCGGCCCCCAAGGCTCGCGTCCGAGCGGCCGAGACTCGCGACTTCGTCGCATGCGCTTCGGCCACTCGGACGCGAGCCGGCCGCGAACGTCGCTCGTAAGACTCGCTCCGTGGTGGGTGGGTCAGCTGAACATCATCCGGCCTCAGGTATGGCCGGGTGGATGGGGTTATCGGCATAAGCTGCAAGAAGGCGAGTCGTGGTCACGGCTCGCTCGAACACCGAGAGCGCAGCGCTGTGCGGCGTTCCACCGTTCGGCGGTGGGCGCCAGCGCAGGTGATCGAAAGGGAGCATCCCGCGCATGGTCAACGTCACCGATGGTTACGGGTCGAGCATCCTCGGGTACCCGAGGATTGGACCGCACCGGGAACTCAAGCGGGCCCTGGAGGCCTATTGGCGCGGCGGGGCATCCCGCGACGAGCTGCTCGCAGTCGGGCGCGACATCCAGGAACGGCAGTTCAACGAGCTGGCCGCCACCGGGCTCACCCAGGTTCCCGGCAACACCTTCTCCTTCTACGACCATGTACTCGACAATGCGCTGCTCTTCGGTGCGGTGCCGACCAGGTTCAAGCCGCTCCAGGATGAACTGGACCCGCTGGACTTCTATTTCCTGATGGCACGCGGTCGTCCCGACCTGCCGCCACTGGAGCTGGTGCGGTTCTTCGGCACCGCCTACCACTACCGGCAGCCCGAACTCGATGAATCCACCGAGTTCTCACTGCATCCCGAGGCGTTGCTCGACGAATTCGACCGGGCCAAGGAACGCGATTTCGAGCTGCGCCCTGTGGTGCTCGGCCCGCTGTCGCTGCTGCTGCTGTCCAAGGCCGGGCACGTGCCGGGTGAGGCGGAATTCGACACCCTCAGCCTGCTCGACAAGCTGCTGCCGGTGTACGAGCAGCTGTTCGAGATTCTCGCCAAGCGCGGTGCCACCTGCGTGCAGCTGGACGAGCCCTGTTTCACCGGTGAGCGCAGCCCCGCCGAGCTCGCCGCGTTCGACAAGGCCTACCAACGACTTTCGAAGGCGCCGCTGCGCCCGCGCATGCTGGTCACCGGTCAGTACGGCGACTTCGGTGAAGCGCTGACCATCCTGGCAGGCACCAACGTCGAGGCCATCGGCCTGGACCTGGCGAGTTTCCGGATCGACCCCGAGGAACTCGCGAAGGTTCCCGGAATTCGTCGTAAGCGTTTGTACGCGGGCGTGATCAGCGGCCTGAATGTGTGGCGCGCGGATCGGTTCGTCACGCTGTCCTACCTCAACGAGCTGGCGAAGGTCTGCCCCGACCTGGTCGTCTCCACTGGTACGACGCTGCTGCACGTGCCCTACGACGTGCTCGCCGAATACGACATCGAGGGCAATGTCGCCGATCGCCTCGCCTTCGCGAAACAGAAGGTGGGCGAGGTGGTTTCGCTCGCGAAGGCGCTCACCGAGGGGCCGTCGGAGAAGTGGCGCAAGCGGCCGACCGAGGTGCACTTCAAGCAGAAGCACGCAGTGCGGCAACGGGTTTACGCGGTCACGCCGCGTATGCGTGAGCGTGCGCCCTACGAGGTGCGCCGAGAAGCCCAGCAGCGCAAGCTGAATCTGCCGCCGGTGCCCGCGACCACGCTGGGTTCCTTCCCGCAGGCCACACGGATCCGGCAGGCCCGCCACGATCTCGGCGAGGGCAGGTTGTCCTACGCGGAGTACCGCAAGAAGATCGAGGCCGAGATCGAGGCCACGATCCGCCTGCAGGAGGACATCGGCCTCGACGTGCTCGTGCACGGCGAGCACGAGCGCAACGACATGATCCAGTACTTCGCCGAGCTGCTCGACGGCTTCGCGACCACCCGCTTCGGCTGGGTGCAGGTGTACGGATCCCGCTGTGTCCGACCGCCGATCATCTACGGCGATGTGTCGCGTCCGGCCCCGATGTCGGTCGAATGGATCACCTACGCCCAGTCGCTGACCGACAAACCGGTCAAGGGCATGGTCACCGGTCCGGTCACCATGATCGCGCGCTCGTTCGTCCGCCAGGACCAGCCGCTGTTCGAGACCGCGGACCAGGTGGCGCTGGCGATCCGCGACGAGGTTGTCGACCTGGAGCGCGCGGGCATCTCGATCATTCAGGTCGACGAGCCCGCCATTCGCGAGATGTTGCCGTCGCGTCCTGTCGGTCGTGCCGAGTACCTGCGCTGGGCTGTCGGGGCATTCCGCCTCGCCACCTCCGGTGTGCGGCCGGAAACCCAGATCCACACGCACATCAACTATTCCGGTCGCGCCGAGGTGGTCGAGGCGATCGAGCAGCTCGATGCCGACGTCACCGCGCTGGTCGCGACCCGCTCCATCGAATGGGTGCTCAAGGCGCTCAAGGACGACTGCGCCTCCGGCCACGGCCTGAGCCACGGTGTGGGACCCGGTGTCTACGAGAGCCGTTCGGCGCGTATCCCGGATATCGATGAGCTCGACGAATTGCTCACGGCCGCAGCCGAAGCGGTTACGCCGGAACGACTATGGGCGAACCCGGACGGTGGTTTGAAGACGCGACACTACTGGCAGCTCGAGCCGTCGCTGCGCAATATGGTCGCGGCCGCGCGCCGGGTTCGTCGGCGGGCGACGTCGGCCGAATAGGCAAAAGGTGAGGCCGCCCTTCATGTCCGAGTGATGTGGGGGCGGCCTTTGCTATTCCGGCGGCTGTCGGAGTGTTCGGCCGCGGGCCGCCCGGGTCGGTGCATCTTCCGACCGGCGAATCGGCGAAATGGTCATGAAATCGGTACAGTACGTACCGTATCGTTGAATTATGACCGAGACCTGGCCCGAGTCGTTGCCTGTGGCGCAAGTTCGGATTGCCCGACCCACCGATCGTTTGGCAGCGGTAGTTCGGTTCTACGTCGAAGGGCTGGGGCTGCGGGAGCTGTACCGATTCGAGAATCACGCCGGCTACGACGGAGTGATGCTCGGGCTGCCGGGGGCCGGCTACCACTTGGAGTTCACCACGCACGCGGACGGCAGCCCCGGCGATGCGCCCAGTGCGGAAAACGTGCTGGTGCTGTACTTCTCGGGCGAATCGCAGATGTACGACGTGGCGCAGCGGCTCGGTGATTTCGGTGTGGAACCGGTGGCTGCGGAGAATCCGTACTGGGCCGAGCACGGCGGACTGACCTTTCCGGATCCGGACGGGTGGCGGGTCGTGCTGATGCCGCGACCGGTGTTCTGATGGCGGGCAGAGCGCGTGAAGACCGAATCGATGCGGCGGTGCTGGCGGCGGCTCGGGAACTGCTCGACGAAACCGGCTACGTAGACCTGTCCATCGGCCGGATCGCCACCAGGGCCGGCATTCATCGACCGGCGATCTACCGCCGCTGGCCATCGAAGCGGCACCTGGTTGTCGACGTGGTCGCCGACCTGCTCGGTCTCCAGCCGACCCCCGACACCGGCGACCTCCGCGCCGATCTGACCATCGCAATGCGCAATCTCGTTGCCGCACTACGAGATACCTCGTTGCATCACGTCCTTCCGGCCCTGGTCGCCGACCTTGCCAATGATCGGGCTCTGCGAGATCACTTCCTGGCCACCGTCTTCGAGCCGCGCAGGCGCACCACCGCAACCGCGCTCGCATCGGCAATCCGCCGCGGCGAGATCGACCAGAACCTTGATATGGACTTCGTCCTCGACGCCATTGCTGCCCCCATCTACTATCGCGCCCTCTTCGGTCACCTGCCCCTGACCGACACTCTCGCCGACCAATCCGTCGCCGCCGTCCTCCGGATCGTCACCCTCGCAGCTTGACTCGGGGTGTGCGTCCATCGGGGCGAGTGGCACACAATGATGTCGGGTCTCTCGGCCGCAGCCGTGTGCCACTGGTCGGGCTCCACCTGGATGGCGGTGGTGGATGGCGAAGGCGGGCCGGGCGAGATCGGGTCGGATGGATCGGGCGTCGAGCGTTGTCGACCGGGTGAGGCGCACACACGACAGGAAGCAGGGCCGACAGGATGCACGTGGACGAGTCCGTGGAATCGAGCGACGGGTTGCGGCTCGGTATCGGCCCGCACCGGTTGTGGACGGATGCGGAGGTCGAGCTGGACAACGTGGTGGAAACTGCGTGCACCGCAGAGCAATTGGGGTTCGACCATGTGATCGCGGGCAGTCATGTGCTGGCGGGGGAGTTGGGCGTCACGCCCGATCCGCTGGTCATGTTGTCGGCGATCGCGGGGGCGACATCACGGATCGGCCTTGCGACGAGTGTGCTGATTCTGCCGCTGTACAACCCGATCGTGCTCGCACACCAGACCGCGACGCTCGATCGGTTGTCGCGCGGTCGGTTCACCATGGGCGTCGGGACCGGTTGGGACCGAACCGAATTCGACGCCGTCGGGGTGCCGTTCGAGGCGCGCGGGAAGCGCACCGACGAGTACTTGGCGGAGCTCGGCGCGCTGTGGCGTGGCGAGGATCCCGGCAGGCGAATCGGTGTCGCGCCGTGCACGGCCGGTGGACCGCCGGTGTGGGTCGGCGGGCAAAGCGACGCTGCCTTGCTTCGCGCGGTGCGATTCGGCGCGGCGTGGTACGGATCCATTTCCGGGCCTGCCGAACTTGCCCGGATACGCGGCCGGCTAGCGGAACTCGCCGCCGCCTCCGGCATCGAACGCGAACTACCGCAGACGAATTCGGTGGCATTCGTGGTGCCCCCGGGATTCCCCGCGATCGACCGAGATCCTGGCCGACTGCTCGGCGGCCCACAGGCCTCGGCCACGAACATCGTCGACGAACTCGGTGCCCTGCAGCAAGCCGGCTTGGGCGCCTGCTCACTGTGGCTGCCGGTACCGACGACCGCATTTGCCGACGCGATGTCGTGGGTCGCGCAGGAGGTTATGCCACAGCTGAAGGGGCACTGATACGGGCCTCGGGCGCGGGTGTCGGTTGCGGCCGCAACACTATGCAACCCGCGACCGACGCACAGCGGGTCGGCACCCTCGCACACGGGCCGAGAGCACCAGGCCACCGGAGGTGCTGACCCGCGGTGCGGACATTTGCGGCAATGTTGCATGGCCTTCGATGACGAAAGTCACCTTCGCGGAGTGACTGACGGCTGCGCAATGGTGAAATCGCAGGCAGTGGTACAGGTGCCGTGCGGGGGTGTGGTGTCGGAAAGCGGGTTGTCGGGGCGCGGCGTCGGCTTTCCGATAGTGACCTACGACGCCCCCGCCGCAGAAGGCGCGGAACTGCGCTATGGTTGCTAGTCGGCGATTGTTGATCTTGCACGGTCGCCCTATGTCCGTCGTGGATGTCTTTCTTTCGCGTCGGCCCCGCAGCTGGGTGTCATAACACCGAACGCAGGTATGGACACACCATCCTGCGTGCCGCTGCGGTACAACCCCCGATGCCGGAAAGGCACCTGTACTTCTTATGACGACCCGTTCCTCGAGCTCTGCCCCTGTGACCTCTTTTGCCGCGCTCGGCGTGCGCAAGAAGCTGGTCGACGCCCTCGCGGCGAACGGGATCACCGCACCGTTCCCGATCCAGGCCGCCACCCTGCCCGATTCGCTCGCCGGACGTGACGTGCTCGGCCGCGGCAAGACCGGTAGTGGCAAGACGCTGGCCTTTTCCATCCCGATGGTCGACCGGCTCGCGGGCGGTGTGCGTAAGCCGGGTCGGCCCACCGGCCTGATCCTCGCCCCGACACGTGAACTGGCCACCCAGATCACCGCGACGCTCGAGCCCATGGCCGTGGCCTGCGGGTTGACGGTCACGACGATCATCGGCGGTGTCTCCCAAGTGCGGCAGAGCCGCGCGCTCGCCGCCGGCGTCGATATCGTCGTGGCCTGCCCGGGCCGGCTGGAAGATCTGATGCGTCAGCGCGTGGTGCACCTCAACGAGGTGCAGGTCACCGTGCTCGACGAGGCCGATCACATGGCCGACCTCGGCTTCCTGCCCGCGGTGACCCGGATCCTCGCGGCCACCCAGCCGACCGGCCAGCGCCTGCTGTTCTCCGCCACGCTGGACAACGGCGTGGACAAGCTGGTCAAACGATTCATGCGTGATCCCGCGTCGCACTCCGTCGACGAGGCCAACTCGCCGGTGGCCGCGATGACCCACCACGTCTTCGAGGTCGGCGGCGTCGACGCCAAGAACGCGCTCGTGCGCACCCTGGCCTCCGGCGGCGGCCGCCGAATCCTGTTCATGCGCACCAAGCATCAGGCGCGCAAGCTCGCCAAGCAGCTGACCACCGCGGGCATCCCCGCGACCGATCTGCACGGCAACCTCTCCCAGGTCGCCCGTGATCGCAACCTGGCCGCGTTTACCGATGGCTCGGCGCGCGTGCTCGTCGCCACCGATATCGCCGCGCGCGGCGTGCACGTCGATGATGTCGAGCTGGTCGTGCACGTCGACCCGCCCGCCGAGCACAAGGCATACCTGCACCGCTCCGGGCGGACCGCCCGCGCGGGCAGCGCCGGTGACGTGGTCACCGTCGTGCTCCCGGAGCAGCGCAGGGACGTCGCCGGACTACTGCGCAAGGCAGGCATCCAGGTGAGCCCGCAGCGCGTGACCGCGGACTCGGCGCCGGTGACCGACCTGGTCGGCGAGATCGCCCCCCTCGTCGCACCGACCTACAACCCGACCGCCTCCACCCACACCGGTGGCCAGGCCCGTAACCGGAACAGCCGCCCCAGCAGCGACGGACGCGGCGCCGCAACCGGTGGTGCCCGTACCCGTGGCGGTCAAGGCGCAGGCGGACAGTCCCGTAGGGACGCGGTCGCCGGTGGGTCGTCGCGGAGCCGCAACGGGCGTGGCGCGAGCGACTCGTTCGATCGCGGCACCGGCTTCGACGGCCGGTCCGAGCGTGGTGCCGGTTCGTCGCGTAACAGCGATGGTCGTGGTGCCGGCTTCGATGGTCGTTCGAGTGGCCGCTCCGAGCGTCCTGCCGGTTCGTCGCGTAACAGTGATGGTCGTGGCGGCGGCTTCGACGGTCAGTCGCGTGGCCGCACCGACCACGGTGCCGCGACCGGTGGGCAGCGCAGCCGGAACCCCCGTGGCGCAGGCGTTGCTGTTGCCCGTGGCACCGATGCCGCAGGCCGGTCCCAGGGCCGCCCCGCCCGCACAGGCACCTCGCACGTTCGCTCGACCTCCCGCGACCAGGCGGCCCAGCCCCGCGCAGGCCGACACTGATCACCCGATAGGTCCATTGCGGCCGACATCTCGACGAATCGCCTTCTGGCGCAACCGAACGACCCCTCGAGCTCGCGCTCGTAGGGGTCGTTCGGCTATCGATCCGAGATGAATGCGCCCGGCAGGTGTCCGGTCCAGATCCGGCGGTTGTCCGTCGCGGACCAGCGGTCTTGACGATTTGTGGTCTGGCGCAACCGAATGGCCCTTGAACCATTCCGTGCGGGGGTTGTTCGGCTGCTGCACCGCGAGGGACCCGGCCGCGTTGATCGCTGCGATCGTGGCGCTGCCGATGACGCTGTCCTCGACGAGCAGCGAAAGCCCTTGTCTGCCCCGGTGATCGTTGAGCAGCGCCTGCACGTAGCCGACGTCGGCGGGCACATTCGCCGCGCCCGCACCGACCGGCGCTTCCATCGGCGACACCCGCCTGGACGACAGTGTGTCCAGCGCTGCTGCGGTTGCCTCGAAGTCCTGGCGGCGCCGGATCATGGCCGCGATCGCTCCTGCCCACAGCAGTGCGGTGCATTTTCCGTCGTCGGGCGGATTGTCGACCTCCATGCACAGCCGCCACAGGATCAGTCCGTCGACATGCCATTTGATCTCGATCCCGAGGTTGTAGGCGATCCCGAAAGCGCGCTTGCGCGGGAGCTTTCTGATGAAATTCGGTCGGTATCTGTTTCCCGTCCGGTAGGGCAGGTTGGCGCCCGTCGGCGGTAGACCGCAGAGGATGTTGAACCACGCGATCTTCCGTGCGCCGCTTTCGATGCCCGTGGTGGACGAGGGTTTGATCTCGTAGAACTCCGGTGGACCAGGGAACGCGAACCGATGCGAGATGGGTTTCGTAGCTCTACGAATTTAGCCAAGTCGGCGGAAGCGGAAATTGCACTCCCGTGCGAGGTTCCGTTGCCTGAAGGTCGCTGGGGTGGCTCGGAGTTGTTGTCGCGCATGGGATCGCGGCGGACAGCGCGCCGCGCCGCCGTAGAGCGTTCGACAGCCGGGCCGGTCGCGGTAGCCGCCCATTGCAGTGTGGTCGACCACGCGGTCGTCCCGGTGGGCGAGAGTCGATGGCTGGTCAGCGCGATGGTCGCCTTCGAGCTGAGATTGGCACAACCGTGACCGCGCCGTCTCTGGAGCGCATCCGGAGCGCGTTCGAGGGTTCGCGGCAGCCTTTCTCAGTGCTCCGTACGCTGCCGCAAGGTGGCGCGGGTGCGTGGAACCTGTACCGGTGGGCGGAGTTCGGTACTTTCCCCACGAGTTCCATTGTGTCTCACTGGCATTGCAGATTAGGGTGTTATATAAGGCTGAGGTCCGGTGTCGGCCTTTGAGGGGGTGGATTCGTGTCGGAACTGGAGAAGGCTGCCGCCGAGCATGCACGGATACAGCGGGAGATCGCCCAGCGCGAGGCTCGACAGCAGGCCGAGAAGCGAGCGGCCGCGGCACGGAGGATGGGCATGTTCACGCGCCACGCCGCGGAGTTTTTCGCGTTCGCCCGCAAGCGCGGCGCTCCGCTGTTCCAGCGATATACGGAACACGACTACATCGACTTCTCGGAATACAAGCCGACTCCCGACCAATGTGTAGTGGCGGGCGGCTGGTATCCCTTCGGTGGCTTCAAGGAACCCCGATGGGCGGTGACCTCCGACGGCGCCCTCTACCTGGATTGGTATGTCCGCAACAAGAGGAACATCGTCGCGAGTCGCAAAGGGCCCTACCATTATCCGGTCGAGACACTCGAGGCCCACTTCGTCGCAGCGGCCTCGGCATTGACCACGCCGGTGCGCCTTCCCAACGGCCAACAGACCGGCATCCAACCCGACGGGACTATCGGCTACCGGCCCTGAGGAAGCACTGGTCCTGTTCGGGCAGCTGAACACAGTGCCGACCGGTCTGTTGCGGCCCTGAATGGGGGTTGAGGAACATCTGGGACGACAGTCACACTAAGCAGGCAGGGTGAATCCTGTTGTTGTGCTGATGATTTCATGTCTGGGTGACTGATGAGGGCGTGCCCGGCTACGGGTGTTTCGGTGTGTTGCCCCGGGTGAAGCTGGAACGGCTCTGCTATCTGGATGATGAGAATCGCCGGTTGATCGCGGCGCGGCGCCGGGACTACAACTGGCTCGGGTTCGCGGTGCAGGTGGTGACGGTCCGCTACCAGGGGATGTTCCTGGCTGATCCAGTCGACGTAACCACCTCGCTACGAGCACGCCGGACTGATGGCCCTTGGCTGGCGACCTCGAGAGTGGAGTAGATCTGTGCCTGAGCCCTGGCCGCCAACGGCCGCACCGTGTGTTGTGCGGCCGTGCTACGACATCCGCGGCGGTCAGCAGGAAATGCAGAGCACCAACCAGTGTGCGGTGAATCCGAGGTCGGGTACCGACCGCTGCCGAATGGTGGCATGGCGACCGCCGCCGCCCGGGTTCTCGTAGAGGTCCAGGACGTAGCTGGTGTTGTTCACCACTGACCGGGTCGGGTTGGTCGCTACTTGGCCGGCTCCTCTCCCACCGGGCGGCACCGCCTTCTGGGTTATCGTGCCGGTGTAGCCGGCCCCGGACCACAGACAGAATGCACCGCCGGGGCAGCGCCCCGAATCCGCATCCGCCGACGCCGGGACAGCGCTGATCCCGATCCCGCAGGCCAGACCTGCAATAGCCGCGAGTGCCAACAGTCGTGCACGCATGGAATTCCCCTCCCATAGAGCGGCCGAGCCGGGACACTCCCCATGTCCTCACATCAACTCGGCGCCGTCTCAGGCTACCGCATACGGCCCTGGGCGACTGGGCGAATTGTTCTGCGGAGTCGCCATCGGCCGGGGCTGCTGCCGGGCTTCGATGTCGAGGCGGGTATGAAGAAGTTCGCCGGTTGGCTGCAAGGACCTGGTTAGCCCTTTGGCGCCCACGTTGATGGAAATCGTTGGGATCAGCCATATCTCGGCAGCAGTGTTGATAGCGGAGATCGGCGACATCACACGATTCGCGAGTTCGACCAAACTCGCCCGCTACACCGGTTGCGCTCCGATTCCGGTCTACTCTTCCGACAAGGAACACCATCGACTGCACCGAGGCGGCAACCGCCGGCTCAACAGCGTTCTCTACACCGCAGCCATAGTGCAAAAGCGGTTCCACCCGAACGCGCAAGCACTCGGTCAGAGGTGCAGGTCGACATCCATGCGTTGGTGCAGGACGCGTACGACATCGACGACACCGTCGGTGACCCGATGGAACAGCGTGTGTGATCCGGCGACGAGTTCGAGGTAGCCGGGGCGGATCTCATCGCAGGCCCGGCCGATGCACGGGTTCACGGCAATGCGCTTGATGGTGTGTTGGAGTTCGCGCAGGTATCCCTCGGCCTGGTCGGCGTCCCACCGGTCGGCGGTGTAGTCCCAGATATGTTCGAGGTCGGCTTGGGCGGCTGGTATATCGCGTCTGGTCTGCGCTGTGTCCGGTCTTGCTCCCGCTATTTGTCTTCCCACCCGCAAAGCGCCTGGTCGGAAGCGGTTTCATTCGGCTAGCGCCGGATCGGGCGGATTTGCTCCTCGCCCCCCGTTTACGGGAGTCGGAGCGAGGCCCCGCAGCCGTCAGTGGCTCAACGCCGAGACCGCCAGCATGAATGCGGCGCCTCCCACGGTGCAGGCGAGGGTCAGCCGGGAGGGGTGTTGCGCGTGGGCTTCGGGGAGGATGTCGGCGGTGGCGAGGTAGAGCAGAAAGCCCGCGAAGTAGCCGAGATAGAGGCCGACTGCTTCGACGGGCACGCGGATGAGGGTGCCGATTATCGCGCCGACTACGGGGGCTATGGCGTCCAGGGCGAGCAGGGTGAGTGCTCGTTTGCGGGCACTGCCGTAGAGGGTCGTGATGGTGAAGGTATTGAAACCGTCGGCGAAGTCGTGACTGATCACCGCGATGGCGACGGCGGTGCCGACGGTCGCTCCGGCCTGGAAACCGAGTCCGATCCCGAGACCGTCGAGCGTGCTGTGAAAGATCAATCCGGCCGCCGCAAGCAGCCCCACGGACTCGAACCCGTGCTTGTGCGTACCGAATTCGTGTTCATGACCGGTGTGAACGGCAACCGCCCGCTCGATGACATGGATGGTGAGAAACCCGAACACCGTGGCGATCAGCGCGTCGGGCACCCCGAGCACAATGTGTGCGGACTCGGCTAATGCCTCCGGCAGCAGATCGAAGAAGACCACCCCGAGCATCACCCCCGCCGCCACCCCGAGCACCAAATGTCTCCGGTCCCCGATCCGCACCGCCACCAGCCCCCCGACCAGCGTCGAACACATAGACGCCAACGCCAGCAGGATCGCCATCGATCCAGCATGTGCCACCCCCGCCGCACTGACAAATCTGCCCGGCGAGTTGGTCCCGTGCTCGGCCCTCGGGCAATGAGGTGCGCGCGGGCGCGGCGAAGAGGCTTGCCGGCAGCCACTCGGCCCGCGGCGAGCGGGATATGACGGAGGGACCACGCGATAACCGCATTCGTGTCCCGCGCGTCGGTCAGGCCAGTGTGGCCAGGGTGCGGAGGCCGGTGGTGATGTCGGCGGCGGTGGGGGCGTGGTCGGGGTCGACCAGCCATTGGACGAGGAGGCCGCCGATCATGGTTTGCAGGACCGCGCCCAGGTGGGAGTCCTTGCCGGTGCGGGCGAACAACTCGCCGAGTTCGGTGCGGGCCAGGGCTTGGGCGTTACCGAGTTCGGCGCGGATCTCGGGGGAGTGCAGGGCCTGGGCCAGGCTCTCGACGTTCGCCGACCAGAGCGCGCGGTTTTCGGTGAACGAGGTGATCAGCTGCTGGAGAAAGGTGTGCAGGCGGGCCGCGGGGTCGTCGGTGTCGGTGTCGGGCAATGACGCGAGGATCTGCTGGACCGCGGTGGCGCTGGACTCCATCATCGCCTGATTCAGAAGCTTGTCGCGGGTGCCGAAGTGGTAGTTGATGGCCGCCAGATTGGTGCCGGAGGCGGCCACGATGTCGCGCACGGTGGTGCGCGCGTAGCCGCGTTCGGCCAGGCATTGTTTGGCCGCGGCCAGCAGATCTTCTCGGGTTCCCACCTCCGAACCATAGCAGTGGGGCATACATCTGTTTGTGACATATGTTTCAAACAAGCGTCAGTGATGGATGTTCAACATCTGTATGGCCGAGCGCGACCGCCCCGATCTACGAAAGCGGCCACGCAGTCCGACCCGACTCCGTGCCCGAACCGCCCGCGAGCACAGTGCTCGATTGCGCCTCCGGCGCGGGGACTTCCCCTGCCGTTGCGGAGAACGCGCATCCCGTCGAGTCGGCGCACGTAGTCGGGCCGCGCGGTCCGCGATCAGTCCGTCGGCGCTCGTCGGCTCCCGGTGAGCCGAATCGCCAACTGCCTGGTCCACTTCGGGCGATCCTTCTTGGGTGGCACCGGCAGGTCGTCGTGGATATCGGACTCGACCTCGTATCGACGGACATACGCGCCGGCGAAGGCTTGGACAGTGGCTGTCACCGGAATGGCAAGCAGCGCACCGGTTGCCCCGAGTACCGCCGCGCCCGCAAGCACCGCTCCGAACGCGACGGCGGGATGCATATCCAGGGTGGTCGCGGTGATTCTCGGTTGCAGCACATAGTTTTCGAACTGCTGGTACACGATGATGAAGCCCAGAATCCACAGCGCCGTGCTCGGGCTGTGCACCAGCGCGACGACCACCGGCAGCGCACCGGCGAGGTAGGTGCCGACCGTCGGAATGAATTGCGAGACAACGCCGACCCAGAGCGCGAGCGCGAAGGCCGACGGCACGTCGAGCACGCGCAGTGCCGCGTAGTGCGCAATGGTCGAGCAGAGTGCGAGCAGCCCGCGCGAAAAAATGTAGCCGCCGGTCTTCTCGACGGCGATGTCCCAGGCGCGCAACACATGTCGCTGGCGATGCGGCGGTAGCAGTGAGCAGACGGCGTGGCGGAAGCGCGGACCGTCGGCGGCGAAGTAGTAGGTGAACAACAGCACGCCGAGGGCTTGGAAGAGCACGCCGACCGCGGTGGTGCCGATACCCCAGACATTGCCCGCCAAGCCGTCGAGATAGCCCTCGATGGTGGCGCTGCGATCCTTGGCGATCTTCCCGATGTCGGTGCCGGACAAGTCGGTTTTGAAGGTGTGGTTGATCCAGTCGACCGCCTGGTCGGCGTATTGGGGCGCGTTCTTGACCAGCGTGGTGACCTGCTCGACGAGCAGCGCACCGAGCGTCCACACGAAGGCGACGGTGAGCACGGTCAAGGCGAGGAACACCAGTCCGGTCGCTGGTCCACGGCGCAAGCCACGGGCCGCGAGCCAGTTCACCGCGGGTTCGATCGCGAAGGCGAGGAACAGCGAAATCAACAGCACCGTCAGCAGCCCTCGCAGCCGGGTCAACAGCCAGAAGCCGCCGACCAGACCGGCCACCGTCGCCGCGGCGAGCAGGAACGCACGCAACAGCCAGGGCGGTGGCCCCACTCTCACATCGTCGGTGTTCGCCGGAGCATCGCTGCTGGCAGCCTTGTCGATCGGCGAGCTGTCTTCATCCGCAGGCACAACGCTCCTCCGCCTCTTTCAGCAGGCAATCGGGGTGCGCCGAGGCCACCTTCGAGGGTCCGCTGTCGAGCGGCCTCGGCTGCTGGGTGCGCCGGTGAGTCACCCGTGTGCATCCTAGATCCGTTGTTCCGCCGGTAATCCGAAGAACTGCCGGGGGCCGTCGACCAAGTGGATGGGCCGGGACCGCTAGATCGTTGCGGCGTCTATGACGAACCGGTAGCGCACGTCGCTCGCGACGACCCGGTCGTAGGCGCCGTCGATCTCGTCGGCCGAGATCAGCTCGATCTCCGCGCCGATGCCGTGCGCCGCGCAGAAGTTCAACATTTCCTGGGTCTGTGCGATGCCGCCGATCATCGAGCCCGACAGCGAGCGCCGGTAGGCGGAGAGGCTGAAAGTCTTGACGCTCATCGGATTCTCGGGCACGCCGAGCTGCACCAAGGTTCCGTTCACCCCGAGCAGGCGCAGGTAGTTGTCGATCGGCAAGTCGGCCGAGACGGTGTTGAGGATGAGATCGAAGCGGTTGCGCAGCTCGCGGAAGGTCTGCTTGTCGCTGGTCGCGTAGTAGTGGTGGGCGCCGAACCGCTTGCCATCGTCCTGCTTACCGAGCGAGTGGCTGAGCACCGTGACCTCCGCGCCCATCGCCGCCGCGATCTTCACCCCGATGTGTCCGAGGCCGCCCATGCCGATGATCGCGACCTTCTTGCCCGGTCCCGCATCCCAATGCCGCAGCGGGGAGAACAACGTGATGCCCGCGCACAGCAGCGGCGCGGCCACGTCGAGTCCGATGCCCTCGGGGATGGCGAGCACGAAATGCTCGGTCACCACGACCTGTGTCGAGTAGCCGCCCATCGTGTAGCCGCCCGGCTGGACGGCCGGGTCGACCGGCGTGTTGTAGGTCATGGTGGCGCCGGCTTCGCAGTACTGCTCCTCATCGGCGAGGCAGGGGCCACAGACGCCGCAGGAGTCCACCATGCATCCGACGCCGACCCGATCCCCGACCTGATGCATTGTCACCGCCGAGCCGACCGCGGCGACAATGCCCGCGATCTCGTGGCCCGGCACGCAGGGGTACTTGGCGTTGCCCCACTCGTCGCGCGCGGTGTGGATGTCGGAGTGACAGATACCGGCGTATTCGACGTCGATCAATACATCGCGCGGCCCCAGTTCGCGGCGCTCGATGGTGACCTTCTCGAAGGCGCCATCGGGCGTGGGCATGGCGTAAGCGGCAGCGGTGCTCATGCTTACATGCCTACCGCTGCATGAGCATGTTTGCCAAACTCCTCGCCGGACCTGCCCGGGGCGCGGGGGTGTTCATTGAATCTTCCCGGCGGGATGATGATCTCCAGCCACAATGGAATTCATCAGGTCTAGCGGAGCGGGAGACGATGGACGACGAATGGCATCGCGTGCCCGAGCGGGATCGGGCGGCAGGCGGTGGGCGCGCGCTCGCGCTGTTCGTCGCCGCGATGCTTGCGGTTGCCGCTTTCCTGGGGTTCCATGGCGAACTGCCGGGTTGGCCGACCGGCGAACCGGACACCTCGCCGCCCGCTTTATCGGCGCCGGTACCGCCGCTCGACCCGGTGGCGGTCGCGCACGTCGTCCAACCGGCACTGGTGAACATCAGCACCTCCAGCCACGCCTTCGGACTCGGCGCGGCCGGGTCGGGAATTGTGCTCACTCCCGACGGGCAGGTGCTGACCAGCCATCATGTGGTGAAGGGCGCGGAGACCGTCACGGTGACCGATGTCGGCAACAGGCTGGAGTACGACGCGACTGTGCTCGGTTACGACTCGGGCGCCGACATCGCGCTGCTGGAACTCGGCAACGCGGCCGACCTGGTGATCGCGACTATCGGCACTTCGTCGGATCTGCGAATGCGCGACCAGGTGCTGGCGATCGGCAACGCGGGCGGCACGGGCGGCACCCCGACCGCGATCGCCGGAAGTATCACCAATCTGAACAGCACGATCGTCGCGCTCAACTCCGCCGACCTGTCACGCAAGCCGCTGTCCAACATGCTCGAGGTCGCAGGGCCGGTCAGTTCGGGGCAATCCGGCGGCGCGCTGGCGGATCGGAATGGCGCCGTGGTCGGCGTGATCACCGCGGCGTCGGGTGAGCCGGCGCGTGAAATCGGGAGCACCGCGAACGGCTATGCGGTACCGATCGATACCGCGATGCGGGTGGTGCAGCAGATCCGATCCGGTACGCCGACCGACACCGTGCACATCGGGCCGACCGCCACCCTCGGCATTCTCATCTCGAACGCAGAGCCCGCCGGCACAGGCGCTCGCGTTGACGTCGCTATCTACGGAATGCCCGCCTACGCCGCAGGCATCGTTTCGGGTGAGGTGATCACCGCGATCGACGGGCACCCCGTCACCACGGCCCAGTCCCTGCGTGCGGCACTGAACCTGCGCCGACCGAACGACACCGTGGGACTGGCCGTCACCGGTTCGGGCCACCTCCAGCGCACGGTCCCCGTGGTGCTGACGGTCGGGCCGCCGAGCTGAACAGTGCCCGAGAACGACGACAGCCGACGGCGCCGGGCACCATCGGCCGTCGAATCGACTTGCCGGACTATCGAATTCAGGCCAGCGACAGCCAGTAGTCCTGGAAACGCAGGAAAACGAGCAGCAGCACCACCGCGTAGAAAACCGCCACAAACGTCCAGCGCCACTCCGCGATGATGCCGAGCGGTCCGCGCGAGCGACCCCATAGTTGGTCGGTGACCACCGCGAGCAGCGGTGTGATGATCGCCCACACCACCATGCAGTACGGGCACAGCGCATTGATCCGGTACAGGCTCTGGAAGATCAGCCAGCCGATGAAGGCGACGCCGAGCACGGTGCCGAGCCACAGCCCGCCCCAGATCCAGCGCGGAAACCGCACCCCGGCGACCGCGAGGACGCCGAGAGTCACCACCACGGAGAAGCCGACGATGCCGATGATCGGGTTCGGGAACCCGAACGCGGCAGCCTGATCGGTCGCCATCACCGACCCACAGGACAGGATGGGGTTGATGCTGCAGGAGGGCTTGTAATCGGGATCGGTGAACAGCTTGAAGCGCTCGACGGTCAGCGTGACCGAGGCGATCCAACCAGCGAGCCCGCCGATCAGCAGCACCCACGCGGACCGCGCCGCTGCTGCGTCGTTCACTGACCCGCGGCGGCGGCTATCGCGGGTGCGAGTCCGCCCGGTCCGAAGATCTCCTGGCTGGAGTCGATCTGCTTACCGTTGACGAACACCGACGGGGTGGACTTGATCCCGCTGTTGAGCACGTCCTTGGTCTTGTCCTGGATGTACTTGTCGTACTTGTGATCGGTGATGCACTGGGCAACGGCCGGATCGGTGTAGCCGGCGTCCTTGGCGATCTGGATCAGCTTGTCGTCGGGCAGTCCGGTGCCGCCCTCGGCGGGCTGCTGGGCGAACATGCCGGCCAGCCAGGGCAGGTACTTCGACGAATCGGACTCCGCGACGCAGTACGACGCGTTCGCCGCACGCGAGGAGTACTGGGTGGTGGATGCCTTGTCCAAGAAGGCGATCACGTTGTATTCGACCACGGCCGTGCCATTGTTTACGGCATCCTCGAGCACCTTGGAGTTGGCAGCCTCGAAGCCCTTGCACGCCGGGCACTGCAGGTCGGCGACCACGCGGACGGTGACCTTGGCGTCCGGCTTGCCGATGCGGATCGCGCCGTTGTCGGTGATGGAGCCTTGCACCGCGCCGGAACTCTGGCCGGAGGTCGCGATGGCCGGAGTGGCGCCGGGCGCGTTCTTGCGATTGTTTTTCACCGCGATGCCGATGCCGATGGCCGCGACGAGACCGATCAGCACGACTGCAACGCCGACCTGAATGAAGATCTTGCGGTTGCGGTCGGCGCGCTCCGCCACCGCCAACGGATTCTTCTTGCCACCAGGGTTGTTGCTCACCGTGCGTTCACCACGCCTTTCGCTAGCCTGCCGGTTTCCTGCCGCCACGATGGTAGTTCCGAAGCTCTGCCGGGCGTGGTCTGGCACGGCCCACATCATCCTGGGTGAACCTGAGAGATTCCGAAATTTAGCCGCAGGCGGGCCGTTTCGAGCGATATGTTGGCAGTCGCCTACGGCGAAGCGGTCAGGCCTGTTCGAGGCGGCGCTTCTGCTCCTCGACTTCGAATTTGGCGGTCGGCCAGTCCAGTTTCAGCTGGTCGAGTGCATCGATGAGCAGCTCGGTGACCGCGAGGCGGGAGAACCATTTGCGGTCGGCGGGAATCACGTGCCACGGTGCGAACTCGGTCGAGGTCCGATCCAGCATCACCTGGTAGGCCTCTTGGTAGGCGGGCCAGTAGGCGCGCTCATCGATATCGGCGGGGTTGAACTTCCAGTATTTGTCCGGTCGCTCGAGGCGTTCCATGAGCCGTTGCTTCTGCTCGTCCAGCGACACGAACATGGCTACCTTCACCAGTGTGGTGCCCTGGTCGACCAGCTCCTGTTCGAAGGCGTTGATCTCGTCGTAGCGCGGATCCCATACCTCCGGCGGCACCAGGTTGTGCACCCGCACCACGAGCACGTCCTCGTAATGCGAACGGTCGAACACGCCGAGTTGGCCGCCGCGCGGCAGCGCCTTGCGGATGCGCCACAGGTAATGGTGCTGCTTCTCCTCCTCGGTCGGTACCCCGAAGGAGGCGTGATCGACACCCTGCGGGTCCACCGAGCCGATGACGTGCCGGACGATGCCGCCCTTGCCCGCGGTGTCCATGCCCTGCAGAACCAGCAGGACATTGCGGGAGTCGCCGGAACGGCCGTTGGCATACAGCTTTTCCTGCAGGCCCGACAGGACTTCGGCGCGTTCGGCCTGCAATGCGGCGGCCGTCTTCTTGTCACCCTTGAACCCGGGCGTGCCGGAGGTGTCCAGAGCAGCGATCCGCAGGCCATCGGCCCGCAGGGCGTTGGTGGGCGGAAGAGACCAGTGCTTCGCCATCGGTCCAGCTAACCACGGCGAACTCCCGACGACGGGTCGTCTGCTCAGCTCGTGTCGGATCGGGACGTATTGATACCAGCGACTTGCAAGCCACTGCGGTGTTGCTTCGAGCAACCTGCAAGCAGTCGCTACGACTGTCAGCGGATCTGCGCGAGACGCAGGATCTGGTCGGCGAAATCCTCGTCGGAGACCGGGGTGAGCACCAGGTCGTTGGAGGAGGCGAGCAGGTAGCGGCCGTCGCTGGTGAAGTCGAGCCAGCTGCGGTGGCGGGTCGGCGGGGACATGGGATGGTCGGGCTCCACGGTCACGGTGATGAAGCCGCGGCCATCGACCGGTTTTCGGAGCGTTTGGCGGAAACGTGCGGCGCCGCGGTGGCCGTTGGTGACGAAGGGTTCGGTGCGATCCGGACTCAACACCGCGTCCTGTGGCTCCCGCATCGGGCCGAGCCTGCCCGCTTGCGCCGGGCCGATGATCTGGACCAGGCGCTGGCCCAGGGTGCGGGCGTGGCACATCTGCACGATCACCTTGTCGGAGGTGGCGACCAGGATGCCTGCGTGATTGTGCACCACAGCGGCGAAGGCGAGGATCGGGTCGGTGTCGCTGGAACCGCCGTTGCGCGGCGCGACGGTGCGCTCGCCGGAGACGGTGATGGTTGTCGCGTCGGTGCGGGCGCACATCATGAGCGCGGCGGCGAGGTCCGGGTCGGCTTGGCGGGCGAAGCGCTGCGGCAATCGCAGTGCGGCGTATTCGGTTTCGGTGCGGGTGGTGGCCGCGGGCATCATGTTGACGGGGTAGGGCCGCCGGTCCAGGCTCGTTTCATTTTCCCAGACGTGGGTGAATTCGTCCGGAGTGAGAATCCATTTCACTGCGCGCCGCCCCCGCCGACTGACGTGGGTCGAGCAGGGGTGCCCTCAGTCGAGCCCGCGGGCACCTCTGGCGGCAGCGTGAAGCGGGGGACACGGTCGCCGGAGGCGGGCATGGTCGGGGTGTAGACGTAGGTCATCGTGTCCTGGACGTCGGCCTGGGTCGTGGCAGCCGCGATGTCGTATTCCATTCTGCGCTGACCCCCGTGCACGGCCTCCGCGGCCGGGTCCTCCAGCGGACGGTACTCCACCGGCGGTGGTATGGCAGCCCGAATGGTCTGCGCAGCTTCGCAATTCAGCTCCATCAGGCGCTGCACCGTCCGGCACACCTCGTGTGCTTCGGTGCCGACCTGCACGAATGCGCGGGTGGCCTGCAGTGCGGCGTCGGCCGATCGGCCGGACCAGCGTGCGAATTCGCGGTTGGCGACGTCGGAGAAGATCTGGAATGCCTCGGCGAGCGCGACGGCGTTGGACTCCCATCCGGTCGCGACCTCGCCGAGTGCGGCCGGATCCAGGGTCTCGTGCACGAGGTCCCAGATCTCGCGATGGGTGTAGGCACCGAACCGCTCTCGTTCGGGGGCGAATACGGGATCTGTTCCGGCGCTTGCTGTTGCGGCGTCGTTCGTCAGCAGTTGCTGTCGGGTGCGGATGTCGGCGGCGGCTGCTCTTGCCGCATCCCGCGGCGCGGTCACCGTGGCTCCAGGTATTCGGTGACCAGTGCGAGGGCCGCCTTGTTCGCGGCGTCGGCGTCCTCGAACTTCTTGCCTGCCGCCAGGTATGCGGCCTTGTACAGCAGAGCTGTTTCCTGTAGGGCGGTCACCGTGTCCAGGTATTGCCTGCCCTTGTCGTCGAAACCACGCGTAAGGCCGTGTCCTGTCGGCAGATTCGGGAAGCCGGCGACCTCGGTGACGAGATATCCTGTGCTCGTGGCCTTTTGCAGGTCATCGACGAGTTTGTCGCAAGCCGCGGCGAGGTTCTCGGCGACGTCTTCGGCGAGCACGAACGGCTCGCCGCCGCCACCGGTGGCCGCCGCATAGAGTTGCCTGGCCATCCGCTGCCCGGTATCAGGTACCGCCATCTGGGTCGCCCCCTTCTGTTCGGTCCACACCCACCGCACGTGTCGGTCCACACCCACCGCACGTACTGGTTTCGTACTCTACCGGGCGGTAAGTCACGGGGTGAGCTCCTTGCCTGCGGTCGGCTGCGCAGCGCAGTGTGATGTGTGGCACGCCTGCCCGGCTACACTGGCCAGTGGTCTAGGGAGGTTTCGAAAGGGAAGGCGTCCGGTGCCCGAAATCGAAGAAGTACTCCCGAAATATCTCCAGATCTCGGGGTATATCCGCAATCAGATCGAGCGCGGCGAACTGGCTCCCGGTGCCGAAGTGCCGTCCGAGCGGGAGCTCGCGGCGAGCTGGCATGTCGCGCGTCCCACGGCGGCGCGGGCGTTGAATGAGTTGCGGCAGCGGGGGATTGTCGAGTCGCGGCGCGGATCCGGCACGTACGTGGTCGATCGCAGTGCGCTGCCGGCAGCGCGGGAGCGGGGCGATCGGGCACGGCAATACGGTTCGGCGTACTCCGAGAACGCGTCGGTGACGGTGTTGGAAGCCGGGATGGTCGATGGGCCGGTGTGGGTGCGCGAAGGCCTCGCGGTGGCGGTCGACGGCTCGGTGCTCGTTCGGAAGCGGTTGGTGTCCAACGATTCCGGTGTGGCCGAGCTCGCGACATCCTGGTTTTCGGCCGCGCTCGCCGAGATCGCACCGCGGCTGCTCGACGCCGAGCGGCTGCCGGGTGGCACCGTCGGATACCTCGAGTCCGTCACCGACCATCGCGTGTCCTACGCCCGCGATCGAGTGAGCGCGCGTCTTGCCACGGCCGACGAACGTCGCCACTTCGACCTGCCCCGTCCGGCCGCGGTGCTCGTCTACCGGTTGGCGCTACACGAGGCCGATGACGCCGTCCTGCAATTCGACGAGGTGGTCTACCCGTCCGACCGCTGGGAGTTCCAGCAGGAGTATTCCACCCGCTCGTAACCGGTTTCTGTATTGACAGCCGGTCGGCATAACTGGCATAGTCCACTTGTCGGGGTGGCATAGGCCAATGGGTGGGAGGGTGCGATGTTCGATCAACTGACCATCGGTAGCTGGGTAGTCGTGGGGGAGCACTGCTCCGTCCGCCGTGCACCCTTGCAGCGAGACCACTACCTGGCCTTCATATTCGAAAGTGGCGGAAGCGAATTCGAATTCGCCCTCACGCCGGAAATGCTGCGCCGCATGGTCGACCTCGGTGCCGCGCCGCTGCCCCGGCCGGATGAACCGGACTGAACGGCGGCCGCTCCGAATGTCCTTGCGGCGGTAGTGAAATGGTGACCACGCCCGCTGTGAAAACTGCCATTCCCTGCTGATCCCGCATCTTGTTTCGTAAACCGGACACCCGCTGCGACATAGAATGTGAAGCGGTGTCGTTCGGCTGGATCGCCATAGGTGCGTCGTTCGCGCTCGGCGACGACTTTCCCCCATGGCTTTGGTGTGTAATGCGGTGTACGCGCTACGCTTCCCCACCATGACGACGATCACACCTGTGATGGCGGAGGAATTCGACGGACCACCCGCGTCAATGCCCGGTGCGTCCAATGTGAACTGGCGGCGCTGGCTCAGGCCGCGTCCGGCGCATGCGTCGCTGGTTGTTACTGCTGTTGTTGCGGTCAAGGCATTCGAAATGTCCTTTGCCGCTTTGCACGGACTAGCCATCACAAACCGCGTCCTACCCGATCTAGCCTCCAATGTGCCGATCGCGATCGACGGTTTGGTGATCGGCTCCATGATTGCCACTGCCTCGTTCCGCAAACTGAGTGCCGGTTGGTGGTACGCGACTGGGCTGTTCGTGCTGTCGACGCTGGTATCGGTCGCCGGGAATATCGAGTACGCACGTGAGATCGGCGGTGGCGCAGTGTCGGTGGCCATCTACGCGGGCATGCCGCTGGCCTTGCTTTTCGCTGTGCATCTGACGCTGATGCTGTGGGAGCATGGACGCGCGGACGGACGCGCCGAACTCCTTGCTGTGGCGCCGCAATCCAGCGCACCGGCGTCGACCCGGCCCGAGCGCGAAGCTGATACAGCGCCGATGCGGCTCGATCCGATCGACATCGTCACGAATTCCGAACTGATCGCCGCGCCGTTCATCACCGAGCAGCCGGTGCAGGCTAAGATCACCTCGATCAAGGCGACCGAGGGCCGTCACCTGGTCCCGGCATCAGTCCGTGCGTGATCGTACGAGTTCGAATACTTCAGTCATGCTCGAATTCTTCGATGGAGTAGCTATGCCTTTTATCATTTGGCAGGACCAGGGTATTGATCAGTTTCGGGAAATAGGAGGCAGATTGGCGGCGGTCATCCTCAGTACCGTCGACCGATCCACAGCCTTGAATCAGCTCACCGAAGCGGCGGATAGCGCGGAAGCGTTCACCGATCTGTTGATCGAATATTCCAGCCGATGGTTCCACGAGAGCGGTGGGCAATCGATTCTGATCGGACCCGAGCTTTTCTGGATGCTGTCGGAGCCCACCGCACGGCAGGGGGCAATGCCATTCGAAGCCACGAATCGCACCCGGTCCTCGAGTACACGGTGAGCCAGCGTGGCCGCAAGCTATTGGTGACCTGCGTTTTCGAGGCGCTGGCACAAAGCCAGTGGATGCCGGCGAACATGAGCGAGAGCGGTGATTTCAGTATGTCCGGATAACGGACTGGCCCATCATCTTCCAGGCAGGTGGCGCGAGGCAAGGCTGCCGCCGCGTCCGGTGCGAGCAGCCGACTCACTCCGGGCGACTTGCGCTCACATACTGCAATAGGCGATGGATCCGCTGGTCGATGTCGACCAGCCCGTGCTCGGCGAACAACGTCGGGAAGATGTCGTTGTCGAAGACCCGTAGGCCACTCCAGCTGCCCACCATGCGGCTGGCGTGGCCGAACGGGTTGTCGGTCCGGTGGCTGGCGGTGATGGCTATCCGGCCGCCGGGTGCCAGGACGCGGATCATTTCACGGGTGGCGGCGATCGGGTCGGGAATGAGGTAGAGGGCGCCGAAGCAGCAGACGGCGTCGAAGATGCCGTCGGCGAAGGGGAGTCGGCGGGCGTCGCCGCGAAGGTAGCCGACGCGGGGTCCCGCGTTGTCGGTGACGGCGCGGGCGAGCATCGGTGTGGAGTAGTCGAGGCCGATGGCGTAGCCGTCGCCGTCGAGTGCGCTGCTCAGATATTTGGTGAAATTACCTGGGCCGCAGGCGATATCGAGGACTTTCTTGGAGCCCTCGAGGTGCAGGGCGGTGACGGCGTCGCGGCGATCGGCGGCGGTGGTACGGCCGCTGGCCAGGTAGAAAAGGGTTGGCCGCCAAGCTCTTTCGTATACTGCTGCCAGTGCGGGGGCGTTCATGGTGCGTCTGGCGAGGTTCACGGGGTCATCCTCGGTTCGGTCGCTATCGATGCGATGTCTGATCGAGGACGGCCGCGCTGATCAGTTGGAAATTCCATGGGCGCTCCTCGTCATCGGGCAGTCGGAGCGGCCGATTCGGGCGGTGACCATGCCTCGATCACCGCCCGCCGCAACCGAACTCAGGTTCGGTCGACCTCGATGGTGATTCCCGCCGCGCGCAGCCGGTCGGTCAGTGCGTCACCCATGGCCGCCGCGGGGGTGAGGATGCCTGCCAGTTCGGGCTGCTTGTCGCCGTCGAAGGCCAGGCACAGGCCTGCTTCGCCGAGCATCACCGCGGTCGCCTGGTAGCCCGGGTCGCCGCTGCCTGCGAAGGTCGCGACGTACTTGGCTCCCGAGGAGGTACGCGCGAAGGTCTTCATGGTGAACCAGCCACTGGTGCGGGCCTTTTCACTCGGCCCGGTGCCGGGCTTCGGCAGCACCCGGTCCAGCAGCTTGCGGCCCATCGCGACTCGCGACAGCACCGCGCCCGCCGCCATGGTGGCCACGATGCCGCCCGCCATGCCCGCCGCAACCAGCGGAGCGACCGGAGATTTACCTGCGCTCATCACCTCGCGGTAGCGGAAGTTCTTGCCGTACACCCAGCCGAGCAGGCCGTTGGTACGGCGGACGATCTTGGTGTTGTGCGAGCCCATGATGAAGGTCGCGACCCACCCGTCCAGGCTCGGGTCGATGCTGCTTGCCCGCTGCAGGGCCTGATCGGACTGGCGGCCCACATCGGGATCCATCGACTTGTCGGGGCTCAGCGAGTACGGGTGCGACAGCACTCGACCCTTGGACGGGTCTTCGGCGATGGCTTCCATCATCGCGCGGCCGGAGTCGATGGTGCCGCCGCTCGCGCCGCCCTTGAGCCAGGCGACGAGCGTGGTCTCCTCCAGTTCGCCGGTGTTGTCGGCGACCGAACGCTTGTAGAGCTGGTACACGCTGATGTCCGACGGAATCGAGTCGTAGCCGCAGGAATTCACGATCTTCGCGCCGGTGGTTGCGGCCTGGTCGTGGAACTGGTCGATCGCATCCCTGATGAACAGCGGCTCGCCGGTGAGGTCGGCATAGTGAGTACCTGCCTTCGCGCAGGCGGCCACCAGTGGCAGGCCGTAGCGCAGGTACGGGCCGACGGTGGTGACCACGACGGTGGTCCGCGCGGCCAGCGCATCGAGCGCGGCTTGATCGGTGGAATCGGCCACGACCAGTTCCCAGCCCGCGGCGGCAGGGCCGAGTTCGTCGCGCACCTTCGTCAGCTTGTCCAGCGATCGCCCGGCCAGCGCGATGCGCGCCGACTCGGGCGCGGCGCCTGCCAGGTACTCCGCGGTGAGCTTGCCGACGAAACCTGTTGCGCCGAATAGCGTGAGGTCGAATTCTCGTGTGTCTGCCATCGTTACCTGCTCCCGATCAGTGCTGTGTGCGTTATGCCTTGTCCCGTATGGGCTTCTTCGCCCGGGCCCGAGGCTTTTTCGGCGGAACCGGCGGGTGCTCGGCGAGCCATTGGTGATGAATCTGTCCGAGTTCGGTGACCGGTGGTTCGTCGTAGATCCACTCGCGGGAAATGCGATGCCAGTTCGCGGTGCATTCGAGCTGCCCGAGCATGCCGAAGGTCAGGAAGTCGGCGCGGCGCGAGAAAAGGTGCTCCGGCGGCAGGTTCTGCTGCTTCATCCCGGCGAACTCGCTGGCCCTCGGGTCGACGGCGAGCAGGAACGCGCCGCTGGCCAGTTCGGGTGTGATCGTCAGCTCTTCGTCGATCAGGCACCATTCCGACGCGGCGAGTACATATTCCAGACATTCCTCCGCGCCGATCTCCTCGGGCGAGTCGATGACGCCGCGTTCGATCATCAACTGCCGCAGGTCTTCGGCGCGATCCTCGGCCGCCGCGCGCAGGCAGATCGTCTCGAAGCGCACGTGCTCCGGATCCATCCGGTTGAACAGGCCGAAATCCAGGAACGCGACTTTGCCGTCGGTAGCGAGCAGCACGTTGCCCGGATGTGGGTCGCCGCAGAACTCGTTGAAGGTGAACAGCGAGCCGACGTAGAACCGGTAGATGATCTCGGCGATCCGGTTGCGCTCCGTATCGGGCAGCCGTCGGATGGCGTCGAAGCCCATGCCCGCCACGTATTCGCTGACCAGGACCCGGGTGGTGCTGAGTTCCGGCATCGAGCGTGGCACCCGGATGAACGGGTGGCCTGCATAGACCTCGGCAATCTGCAGCTGGGTGTTGGCTTCGGCCTGATAGTCGAGTTCGCTCTCCATGTTCAGCCGCAGTTCGTCGAGCACGGCCGGGGTCACCCACGGCATCGCCGATTGCAGTACCCGCCGGAACATGGCCAGGTTCTTCAGGTCCGCGCGCACCGCCACGTCGATGCCGGGGTACTGCACTTTCACCGCAACCTGCCGACCGTCGTGCAGGGTGCCGCGATAGACCTGGCCGATGGAGGCCGCCGCGATCGGCGTCGATTCGAATTCGGCGAACACCCGATCGAGCGGTTGCCCGAAGTCTTCCTCGATCACCCGGCGCATCGATTCGAAAGACACCGTCGGTGCGGCATCGCGTAGCACGGCGAGGCGCTTCTGGAAGCGTTCCCGGTGGTCTTCGGGCACCAGGTCGAGATCGAGCACGGACATCATCTGGCCCAGTTTCATGGCCACGCCCTTCATGGTCCCCAGGACCATGACCACCTGTTCGGTAGTGCGGATCATCGACTCTTCGGCCATTTTGGCCCGCACGGCGTCGGACCTTCCTCGCATCGATAGCCGCGTGCGCTGCGTCCGGATGACCGAGCTGGCTGCGACCGCACCCAGCTTGGTGCCACGAGCAAGCCGGGAAGTCGGCACTTGCTTCGCCATCGAGGTACCTCCATTGGTGCCAGCGCGCGGGCGGTGACGCAGCCCACTCGGCGCACCGCTCGGGTTCAGACTAGCCAACGAATCCGCAAAGTCGAGCACAGCGGTGAACTTCAGCTAGCGGCCCAGCTAGCACCCTGTGGAGGTACCCGAAGTCGGGCGGTTGATCAGTTTCCCGAGTCGGTATCGAAGGTCGGCAGCACATGCGGCTGCGCGTTGAAAACCTCGCGCGACCCGTTGGC
Organism: Nocardia sp. NBC_00403; assembly: GCF_036046055.1. Lineage (NCBI taxonomy): Bacteria > Bacillati > Actinomycetota > Actinomycetes > Mycobacteriales > Nocardiaceae > Nocardia > Nocardia sp. NBC_00403. The sequence continues at coordinate 291,789 of NZ_CP107939.1, read as the reverse complement.
CCGCGCCATTCCCTCGATGGCGCTCCAGGCCATCATCGTGAGGTAGTCGACGACCTGTTCGCGGGACATCGACTTGTTGGTCGTCCACCAGTGCGTGGCCAGCTGGATGCCGCCGACCAGCACGTAGGACCACAGCAGGGCGCCTTCGGTGTCGATACCCTTCGCGCCGGCGCGGTCGGTGATGACCACGGAGACGACCTCCGCGAAGAGCTTCTCGAACTCCGCGAGCGAGGACTGGTCGGCCGAGCCGTTGCCCATGATGAAGCGGTAGACCTCGGGGTCCTCGTCGACGGTGCCGACGTAGGCCGAGAGGGCCGAGCGCACCAGCTGGTACTCGTCGGCATCGAGGCTGATCGCCTCGTAGACCCGCGGCATCAGCGTGGTTTCGATGAACCGCTGCATGGTGGCGTGGACCAGGTCGTTCTTATCGGAGAAGTACCGGTAGAGCACGGTTTTGGAGACACCGATCTCGGCGGCGATTTCGTCCATGCCGGCATTGCTGCCCCGGGTGCGAATCGCCGCGAGGGTGCCGTCGACCAGCTCTTCGCGCCGGTCGATCTTGTGCTGCCGCCATCGGCGCTTGCGGCCGTCCGTCCGGCCGGTGCGCACCGCTGCCGGTCGCTCGGCGAGCTCGCCGACGTCGACAAGGTCTTCGGTGGACAGCGTGAGCTCCCTCGTTCGTAGGGGTTCGGGCTTCGAGCCATTGGGCTCCTCGGACCACAAGCTTAGGTCCAGGCAACCGGTGAGATGTGCGTTTGGGTCGCTGATGCGGCAGGAACCACATATTTGCCGACCGGAACGGGCGCGGCGCGGGTGTGTCGTCACACGCTGCCGGTGCTGTGCCGAGTATGGCCGAGTGCCGGGCACCGCAGAATGGAAGGCATGGAGAAAGCTCCCGGCAACATCGCGGTTCTCGACACGCGCACCCAGCCTGCCGCAGCGGCACCCAGTACCTTCGCGGCCTTCGTGGACGAGGAAGGCAAGAAGCGCGACCTGTTCCGGATGAAGGCACTGGCTACCGGGCTGCTGGCCTTTGCGACGGTGATCTATCTGCTCTGCCGTTGGTTGGAATCACGCGGTTCGGGTGGCGACTGGGTCGGCTATGTGCGCGCGGCCTCGGAAGCGGGCATGGTCGGTGCGCTCGCCGATTGGTTCGCCGTGACCGCGCTGTTCCGGCATCCGCTCGGCTTGCCGATTCCGCACACCGCGATCATCCGGAAGAAAAAGGATCAGCTCGGCGCGAGTCTGGGTTCCTTCGTCGGTTCGAACTTTCTTGCTCCGGATGTGGTCTCGGCGAAGGTGACCTCGGCGCAGATCTCCTGGCGGGTCGGGCGCTGGATGGCGGACTCCGGCCATGCCGCGCGGGTGGCCGAGGAGAGTTCGACCATCCTGCGTGCGGTGGTCGGCGTGCTGCGTGACGAGGACGTCGAGCAGATCATCGACAACACGATCGTCAAGCGGATCGCGGAACCGCTGTGGGGTCCGCCGATCGGCAGGGTGCTTGCCGAACTGTTGGCCGACAATCGGCAGCTTCCGCTGCTCGACATGCTCGCCGAGCGTGCCCATCAGTGGGCGCTGGGCAGCCAGGAGACGATCGATCGGATTGTTTTGCGCGATGCTCCGCAATGGGCTCCGAAATTCGTAAACATTCTGCTTTCAGAAAAGATCTATCGGGAACTGGTCGAGTTCACCTGGAAGGTCCGTTCGAATCCCGAGCACGAGGTGCGCCTCGCGGCGAATCGGTTCCTCGAGGAATTCGCCGACGACCTGCAGCACGACGACGCGATGATCAAGAAGGCCGAGCGGATCAAGGCGCAGGTGATGGGGCGCGAGGAGATCACCGGCATGGCCGAGGCGACCTGGCGCGCTGCCAAGCGGCTGATCCTGGAATCAGCGGATGATCCCAGCAGTACGCTGCGTAGGAAGGTTGCCGAGAACGTGCAGCAGCTCGGTGAGCGGCTGCGTGACGACGACGAGATGCGCGCAAAAGTCGACGGCTGGATCGACAGGGGGGCGCGCTATCTGGTGGGAAACTATGCAGGAGAGATCACGACCCTGGTCACCGACACGGTTGCCAGGTGGGATGCCGAGGAAGCGAGCAAGAAGATCGAATTGCAGGTTGGGCGCGATCTGCAATTCATCCGCATCAACGGAACGGTGGTCGGATCGCTGGCAGGGCTTGCGATCTACACGATTTCGCAGGTGCTGTTCCACGGCTGAAGGATAGAGCGCCGAATGTTTGCTGGAAGAGTGCTAACAGAGTGCTTGCAATAGCTAGCACCCTCATTTAGAATTGATACCGTACAACCGCCAGAAGGTGAGTGATGGCAGACCAGCCCGAGGTTTCCGCCGAGTACACCGACAGTTCGGCCGAGCAATCGGCAGGCGTCGGAGAAAAGGCGGCCCGCGTCGTGAACGCGGCGCACGACATCGGAGGGTTCATCAGGGCACAGCGAGAGGCTGCGCAAGTCTCGCTGCGTCAGCTCGCCACCCTTGCGGGAGTGAGCAATCCATACCTCAGTCAGATCGAGCGCGGATTGCGCAATCCGTCCGCCGAGGTACTCACGCAGATCGCCAAGGCACTGCGGGTGTCCTCGGAGGTGTTGTACGTACGGGCTGGCTATCTCGAGCAGCGGCCGCACAGTCCGATCCGGGATGCCCTGCTTGCCGATACGTCGATCAGCGAACGGCAAAAGCAGGTCCTGCTGGATATCTATGAATCGTTTCGCCGCGAAAACGGAGGGAACGAGTCAGGGGGGGATCAATGGGACAGCGAAGTTCCGCTTACGACAACCGACACTCCGCCACGCCAGGAGAACGAAGAATGACCGAGAAGAACCAGACCACCAAGCCACTGTTCGCCACCGTCGGCGCAGGCGACGCGGTCTACGCCGCGGTGCTCGACGCTGTCACTCAGGTGCGTGAGCGTGCCGCCACCGCCGATGTGACCGGCCGCGTCGAAGAGGCTCGTGAGCGCTTCGCAAACGTGCCCGCCGACGTGCAGGCTCAGTTCGAGACGCTGCGTGAGCGGTTGTCCGGGCTGCCTTCCGAACTGCCGGAGGACCTCGCCGAGCTCCGCGAGAAGTTCACTCCGGAGGAGCTGCGCACGCTCGCCGAGAAGTACTACGCCAAGGTCCTCGACCTGTACGCGGACCTGGCCGTTCGCGGCGAGGAGACCGTCGAGCGGCTGCGCGCCAACCACCTGGTCGAGGATCAGATCGAGCGCGTGGAATCCCTCTACACCGACGCGGTCAGCCGCGCGGAGGACGTGCTCGGCAAGGTCAACGACCTGCTCGGCCGTCCGGCCAAGGATGAGGTCGAGGTCGAGGTCGAGGTCGAGGTCGTCGCCGAGCCGGTCGTCGAGGCCGAGGTGCTGACGGTGACCACCGAGACCGCGCCCGCCGCGGCCGAGGAGCCCGTTGCCGCGAAGGCCCCCGCCAAGAAGGCTCCGGCCAAGAAGGCTCCGGCCAAGAAGGCTGCTCCCAAGAAGGTGTAATCGCCTGACGCACAAACGACGACCCCGCGCACCCGTGGTGCGCGGGGTCGTTGCTTCTATGATGGGTGGGGTGAATGTGGCGCAAGATTTAACCGGCATGATCTTGTTCGTGCTGCGGCTGGTAGCACTCGGTGCGACGATCTTCGCGCTGATTCACGCCATTCGTCAGCGTCCGGACGCCTTCACTGCGGTGGACAAGCTGACCAAGCCGATCTGGATCGCGATCCTCGCCGCGGCGCTGTTGTTCCTGCTGCTTTCGCTGACGGTGACGAGTCTGCTTGCGCTCATTGCGATCATTGCGACCGGCATCTACCTGGCCGATGTGCGGCCGAAGGTGGACGAGATTCAGCGCGGTCCGCGCTGGTAGGGCGGAATTCGGCAGTAATTGGGCAGAGCCGGACGGTGTCCGTCCGAAGCCGCGCCGGGGTGGTGAAGGCGCGGCGGTCGCACTTTCTTGGTGCTAGCTCTAGTTAGCAGCGCGAATCGGGGTTACTGTATCGAGCAGTAACACAAAGGAGTGTCCGATGCGTGCAATGCTGCCGTCTGCGTTGGGGAACCTCCCGGAACATATCCGGGGCTTGCTCGACGTACACCGCGCCAATCTGCGGAACCGTACCTATGCGACCGCGGCGTTGAACCCGCCTACCGTTGCGCATCAGGTCGTCCCCGTGACCACCGCCGACGGCGCCAAGCTGCGGGTGCACGCATACGGACCGGCCGACGGACAGGTGATCGTGCTCGTGCACGGCTGGACCTGCGCCATCGAATACTGGAACGCACAGATCAACGCCTTCGCGGGCGAGTACCGCGTGATCACCTATGACCAGCGCGGGCACGGAGAAAGCGAACTCGGTTCCAGCCCGCTGACCACCGATCTGCTCGCCGACGATCTGGCCGCTGTCCTCGCGGCCACTCTGCGTCGCGGCCGCAAGGCCGTGCTGGTCGGGCACAGCCTCGGCGGAATGACGCTGCAGGCCTGGGCCGGACGGTATCCCGAGCGGGTCGCCGAGCAGGCGCTCGCGGTGCTGCTGACCAATACCGCCCCGCACGGGCTGGTCGCAACTACCACGGTCGTGCCGTTGTTCAACCGACCGCTCCCGCTGCTGAAGCTCCGAATTCCCTTGCCCGCCTTCATCGGCCGCCTCGGACTCGGCACCCCCATCCTCTTCCCGCCGCTTGCTCCGGTGCGCTGGGTCTTCGCCAGGCAGATCATGACCCTCGCCGCCACCGACGACGAGATCGCCTTCAGCATGGCCATCGTGCGCTCCTGCCCAGCCCGCGTGCGCGCTGAGTTCGGCATCCTTCTCGCCGAGATGGACCTCGGCGAATCGGCACGAAACCTGGTGGTGCCCACAACCGTGCTCGCGGGCTCCCTCGACGACATGACACCACCCGCACACTCGGAGCTGATCGCCGAAATGCTCAGCGAAACAGGCAGCCTGGCCAAGTACGAGGTACTGAACACCGGCCATCTCGGCAACACCGAGGCCCACGACCGCTTCAACGAAGAACTAACCCAGGTTCTCGAATCCACCCGCACCCCAGCAGAAGCCGTAGGCTGACCGCCCAACGAACATCGACGGTAGTCGAATGGTGGTTGCGGACTTCCTACGCAGCCGCCATTTCGACTACCGTCGATGTCGAAGTTGCGGCCGTGTGTGAGGACGACGGTGCGGTTGTGTCGTGGGTGGTTTGTCAGTTGAAGACGACTGTGCGGCGGCCGTGGACCAGGACTCGGGCTTCCAGGTGCCAGCGGAGGCCGCGGGCCAGGACTACGCGTTCGATGTCGCGGCCCTGGCGGACCATGTCGCGGACCTCGTCGGCGTGGTCGATGCGGATGACGTCCTGTTCGATGATCGGGCCTGCGTCCAGTTCTGCTGTGACGTAGTGGCAGGTGGCGCCGATCAGTTTGACGCCGCGGGCGAAGGCCTGGTGGTAGGGGCGGGCGCCGACGAACGACGGCAGGAAGCTGTGGTGGATATTGATTGCCCGGCCTGCCCAGTGCTCGGTGAGCTCGGGCGGAAGCACCTGCATGAACCTGGCGAGCACCACCGCGTGTGGGTCGTGGGCGTCGACGAGCGCACGCACTTCCTCGAATGCGGGGCCGCGTTCGGCCGGGTCCTTCGGGAACGGCACGTAGTGGAACTTCACGCCGTGCGCCTCGGTCATGCCTGCGAGGTCGGGATGGTTGCCGATCACCGCCTCGATGGTGGCGGGCAGCTCACCGCTGGCGGCGCGTCCGAGCAGGTCGTGCAGGCAGTGTCCGTCCTTGCTGACCAGCAGCACCGCGCGCCGCCGCTCCCCGGAATCGAGGAGCTGCCATTCCGTCTCCGGCCCCAGCTCCGCGGCCACTCCCGCGAACCGGTCCCGTAGTTCGGCGATCCCGAACGGCACCGTCGAAGCCTTGATCGCCTGCCGGGTGAAGAACCACCCACTGTCGACGTCGGAGTGGTAGCCGGCCTCCACGATCGACCCGCCGAACTCGGCGATGAACGAGGTGATTCGAGCAATGATGCCCGGGCGGTCCGGGCAGCCGAGGCTGAGCACGAAACGACGGTCGTCGAGAGCGGATGGAGCGGAACTCATCGACACATCCTCCCAGGTCGCTCCTCGCCCCATCCGCCCGCCTCACGCAAGGCGAGTACTTCCACCAAAGGCGCGAGCATCACCATCGACGCCCCAATCCGGCAGCGAGTGCTCCAAGCGAGGGAGCCACCATCACCGCACACAAACCGACGCGGATCCACCAACGTCGCGACAATCACTACCGCCACACCCGCTGGGCACGATGATGTCTTCCGAGCGCAGCGAGACCGAGCACTAAAGTTCGCGGCCCGTCTCGCTTCCGAGTCGTCGAAGCGCATGCGCCGCAGGCGCGAGTCTCGACGGCTCGGAAGCGAGACCAAGGGGGCCGCGAACACGCGGCGCCGCAGGCGCTGCCAAAAAACACAGCAAGTCAAACACCATAAAACGGTTCGGCGTAATGGAATTCGCCGACTATCTGCGATTCGTATGCGGTCAGGGGGCGGACCTGGAAGTGGGAGACCCAGGCGGGTTCGTCCGGGGTGATGCCGAGGCGGGCGGCGGGGACGAAGCCGAACTGGGGGTAGTAGTCGACACTGCCGAGCAGGGCGACGAGGGGTTCGTCGAGGGCATCCGCCGCGCCGAGGGCGGCGTGTACGAGGGCCGCGCCGACGCCGCTGCCCTGGTGTTCGGTGTCGACGCCGAGCGGGCCGAGCGCGAGGACCGGAAATGGGCCGACAGCCGCGCGGGTGAGGCACACATGTCCGATGACTATGTCGTGCTCGATGGCGACCAAGGACAGGGTGGGGATCCAGCCTTCGTCGCTGCGGAGGCGGGCGACGAGATCGACCTCGGGCGGGTCGCCGGCGCCGTCGTCGGCGGCTTCGCCGGTCATCTCCACGATGTCGGCGTCGGCGAGGGTGTATCGCGCGTCGCCGTCGGCGTACTGCGGTCCGAAAGCGCTGCGATGCACCGCCGCGATGGCAGTGACATCATCGGCGCGTTCGCGACGGATCAGCACGGTATCGTCTCCTCCCGAACGAGTAGGGCCATCCGTACACGCTCCTGCGCTTGCGGCGGAGTCGTGTACGCGCTCGTGTCCGATGCAATACCCGTACTCCACCGACAATAACGAGTGTGCGGGAAGCACCGGAGGCACGCAACGGAATTCGCCGCCGGTATGCCAGACTCTCACCCCATGGCAAATTCCACGTCGCTGACCCGGGCCGCAGTGGCCGCCATGATCGATCACACCTTGCTCGCACCTGAGGCGACGACGGCCGATGTCGACGCACTCATCGCCGAAGCGCGTGCGCTCGGCGTGTATGCGATCTGTGTATCGCCGTCCATGCTGCCGGTGCGCGCACCGGGCGTGGCGATCGCGACGGTCGCCGGATTCCCTTCCGGCAAACACCATTCGCTGGTGAAAGGCGCGGAAGCTCGCCTTTCCGTCGAGCACGGTGCGGCCGAGGTGGACATGGTCATCGATGTCGGCGCGGCGCTTGCCGCTGACTACAACGCCGTCCTGGCCGACATCGTCACCGTCCGCGAGGCAATGGGCGAGCGGGCGGTGCTCAAGGTGATTATCGAATCTGCCGCATTGCCCGACGCCGCGATCGTGGAGGTCTGCCGCGTCGCCGAACGTGCGGGTGCGAACTTTGTGAAGACCTCCACCGGATTTCATCCTGCGGGCGGTGCGAGCGTGCACGCGGTCGCGTTGATGGCCGACACGGTCGGTGGGCGTCTCGGAGTGAAAGCGAGCGGTGGGATCCGGACCGCCGAAGCCGCAGCGGAACTGATCGCCGCGGGCGCGACACGGCTCGGGCTGTCCAAATCCCGTGCGGTGCTTGACGGTTTCCCCGCCTGATTCGTCCGGAGCGCGAATTCCTCCGGCGAGGACACGATTTCGGTGGTGATCAGCAGCGGGCCTCGCCCGGGGCGGTCTCGAGCTCGGTGCGGCCGCCCTCCAGCTTTACCGTGATACCGTCGTCGGTCACCTTGATGTCGGTCGCCTTCAGGCCCATCGGGTAGCTCTGCAGGCTCTGGGTGAAGACATCGACAATGCCCTGCACCAGATCGGTGGGCAGGCCCATGCCGAGCAGCTCCGCCGACATGGTGTCCACCTGCACCACCCCGTTCGTCACCCGCGGCTGCACCTGCAGTTGGGCGAGCCCGCCGAGCACGTCGAGGGTCAGCATGCCGCTGCTCGAGGAGGAGTGCACGCCGCTGACCAGGCCGCCGAGCGTCTGCCGGATACCGTCGTTGTTCCAGGTGACATCGGCCGACGAACTATTGATGGTGCCGCCGCCCTGTCCGGCGTTCTCGACATCGAGGTCCTTGAACCTGGCGTGCACCACCATGCCGACGGCCGGGCCGAACTTGGAGTCGGCGCTGTCCACCGTCACCCGGGAGACCTTGCCGTCGATCAAGGTGAGCAGCATCGGCCGCCAGCCGAAGCCGACGTCGATCTTCGAGCCCATGTCCTTCTCGAATTGCGTGCTGATGCACCGCGAGAACTTGTGCCTGGCGTAGGCCTCGCCGGCGACCAGCGCACCGATGAGCAGCGTCACGACCACGACCAGGGCAATCACGAGGGTGCGCCGGGTGGAGGTCACGGTGGCAGGAGGCTTCTGACTCATGAGCCCGATTCTTCCCGACATTTCTGTGTTCGCTCTGAGGGCGCGGTGAGGGGATTGATTGTGACATGCGACACAAGTTTCGGGCGTAGTCTGGTGGCCATGGCTGGGGATGCTGCGGCCCGCGCACTCGATTCCGCGGAGCAGGGATGGCGGGTGCTGCGACGCCTGGCCGGGCGGCATGCCGGATTTTTCACCACCAGGCAGGTGCTGCGTACCGGTTGTGAGGTGCGGGTGCGGGTGGCGCTCGGGGACGGGTCGGTGACGCGGGCGGGAGTGGGTTTACTTCGGCTGGCCGATTGGCCCGAAGGCCCGCTCGACGAGTACGCCATGTGGGCGGCCTGGTTCGATGGCGCCGCCGCGGTGTCGCATCAGAGCGCGGCCGAACTGCACGGGCTCGGTCGGCTGCGGCCGCGATTCCTGCACCTGTCGGTCGGTGCTGGGCGTCCGCCGGTGACGCCGCGCCTCGTGGTGTTGCGTCGTCCACTGATCGCCACCGATGTCGAGTCGGCGGGCTCGTTCCTGGTCACGACGCCGGTGCGGACGGTGCTCGATCTGGCGGAGGCGGACATCGGACAGACCGCCCTGGACGAGGTGGTCGGCGATGCGGTCGCCATCGACCGTTGTGCGCGCGACGAAATCCGTTCGGCCAGTGTCCGACTGCCCCCGCGGGCGGCCGCCCGGGTGTATCGGGCCCTCACCGGCGTATGAGCCGATGAGCCGCGTGGTGAGCGGGTGCGAGGTGATTCGGTCCGGCTATGAATCGCCGTGGCGTCCGGTTTTGCCGGACGCGCGATCATGGCAGGGTGACTGATCATGGGGACCGAAGGTCAGAGCAGGTGGGATCTCGTCTTCCCCTCCGGTGCGCCCGAGCGGATCGGCGATATGTTCGCCACCGCCGTGGTCGCCGACGCGGTCCGCGGGTATGACGCGGATCTCGCCCAGACGGTGGAGACCTGCCGGGACTGGCGCTGCTCCTATCGCACGGTGTTTCGTGGGCTGACCGCGTTGGCCGCCAGCTCGCCTGCGGCGTCGGTCGGGATCGCGACCGAAGGGCTGCGCTCCGCGCGCAAGTTGCTGCGGCTGGTGACCGGAGCGACCATCGCCCCGCTGCGCAGCGTCGACGTCGAAAAGGTTGCCGAACCGGGCACCCTCGATACCGTCCGGGTCGAGGGCACCGCGAAACCACTCGGGCGGCTGGAAGTCCCCTACCGCGACACGGTGCTGGCGGAGGAGTCGTTGCAGCGTCAGCTGACCGAATGGCGTCGCGGCGGCATCGTGGAACCGGGATTCGCCGCCGCTGTGGAACGGGTGATCGACCATCCGGAGTGGTTGGCACTGACTGGTTTCCGTGTCATCGTCACCGGGGCGGCGGCCGAGCTCGGCCCGCTGCGCCCGCTGTTGCGGTGGGGTGCGGACGTGCTCGGCATCGATCTGCCGGGGACGGAACGCTGGCAGGAACTTTCGCGGCTCGCCGAGACCGGTGCCGGGGTGCTGCGCTATCCGGTCACGGCCGATCCCGGCGTCGATATCACCCAGCAGTTCCCGGCGCTGGTGCATTGGATCCGTGCGCAGCTCGGTGCGGAGGTCCGGCCGGTGTTCGGCCTGTACGCGAATGATCAGGGGTCCGCGGGAGTTCGGCTCGCCACCGCGCAGGACGTCCTTGTCGAGGATCTGCTCGAGCACCGGCCGGACGCCGCGCTGGCGTTTCTCGGGTCGCCGATCGACTGTTATGCCGTGCCGGAAGAGGTTGTCGCGCTGGCGCATGCGCGACTGCACGGGCGCGGTCTGCGTGGCGCGGACCAGAATCTGCTGCGGCTGCTGTCGGTGTCGACGCTCTATCGGCCGAACTATCGCACCACGGTCACCGACCACCTCGGGGCGATATGGGGTGTCGCGGATGCGCTTGTTCCGTCCATCGGTCCGAATCATGCTCTGGCGCACCGCATCCTGCGCTGGCGCGCGGTGCTCGCGCACACCGCGGGGCGCACGGTGTCCTACACCGTCGCGCCACCGGCCTCGACGAGTGCGGTGCGCGCCGAGCGTTCGCTTGCGGCGGCCTACCGTGGCGTGCACCGATTCGGCGTCGAAGTATTCGAACCCGCCACGGCACGAACACTTCTCGCTGCGAAACTGGTCGCCGACCTGATGGCACCGCCTGCCGCGCCGGACGATGCGAATCCAGAGAGCCTGTTCGCGGTGGGCGCGGCGCACGGCGGCCTGTGGCGTCAGCCCTTCGAGCCGCATTCGATGCTGCCGGTCGCGTCGGCAACAGGCTCGGTCGCGACGGCGCTGGACTCGGTCGGGGCCGCGACGGGCTATGTGCGATCGTTGTTCGGCGCGACGGCCGACCACGGCACCGAGAGCACACAGTCGCGCATGCGGCGGCGGTAGGTCCGCACCGGAAAACCTTCCTGCCGCAACGACTCCGCCGCGGTCCGCCAGCGGACCCGTGGCCCGAACGGCGCGTGTGGCGCGGCGTGGGCCCAGGCGCGGTCGGCGGCGGTGAGCAGAGCATGGATCGGTTCGCCGGGAACGTTGCGGTGGATCAACGCCTTCGGAAGTCGCTCGGCGATGTCGGAGGGGCGCTCGACGGTGAACGGATCCCATGCCAGGGTGAGCGACAGCGGTCCCGAGCGATCCAGCAGTGCCCACGCGCAGCGGCGGCCGAGTTCATCGCAGGTTCCGTCGACCAACAGGCCGTCGGGGGCGACGCCGGACAGGATGGTCGCCCACGCGTCGGGAACCGCCGATTCCGGATATTGCCGCAGCACATTGAACGCGCGCACCAAGACCGGCCGCAGCCCGGCCAATTCGAAGCCGCCGCGGGCGAACCCGACACCGTCGCGGCCGGGTACCACCCGTTCCGGATCGATCTCCAGACCGATCACGCGCACGTCGGCGCGGACGGTCCGCACCCGGGTCGCCAGCTCCAGCGTGGTCCACGGGCTCGCACCGTAACCGAGGTCGACGACCAGCGGATCCGGCGTGGTCTGCAGGCGCGCACGGACCAGCTCGTCGTTGATCAGCCAGCGGTCGCTGCGCCGCAGCCGGTTGACGCCGGTGGTGCCGCGGGTGATGGTGCCGACCGGTTTGGTCAGCTGGTCGGGTTTTGCTCTTCCAGCCACCGCACGGTCTCTTCGGCCTCGGCACGGAACAGGTCGACGAGGTTCACCAGCATCAGCTGCTCGAGTCGCGGACCAACCATGGGAATGAACACCTTCGCCTCCGAGGAGAACCGCGCGGTGCAGCCGGTGTCGGTGGGGAACACGCGGATGGCGCCGCCGAGGCTGCCGGGGCCCGCGGGGATGGACGCGGAGTATTTGCCGACGACTTCTTCCTCGTTGAACGGGCCGTAGCTCTCCTTGCGGGTGATCACCATGTCCTTGCGCATCACCGCCTGCGCCATCTCCGGCAGCATCTCTCGCGGCAGGATGTGGTGCAGCATGATCTCGATCCCGGAGTCGCTCACCTCGTGACTCACGACTTCGTTCTCCGAGTACTTCCGCATCTCCGTGACCCGCGCCTCCCAGTAGTCGCGGTTCGACAGCGCTGCATACAGCTCTTTGGTGGTGTGCAACGGGTAGCGGGCTGAATAGTCCAGTCGGCGAGCCATGAGCGATTACGTTACCGGGACCGATTGCCGCGCCATCGCTCGGCGGTGAATGTGAAGACCATCCGCACGCGGTCGGACCAGGAGATTACCCAGTTCGCGCTGGTGGCCGCCCGCGCACGGCCGAGACCGAAATCTTTCGGTCAGACTTGCGAAGTGAACGGGACATGGCAGACATGGGGTGGGGTGGTCGTTGCGGCGCTGGCCGCGATTCCGGCGGCGAGCCCGGTCGCGTGGTGGCTGGCGCGGCGGCGCGGTTCCTGGCGCACCGCGCTCTGCGATGTGGGCATGGTGGTCGGTACGGTGCCGTGGCTGTGGATGATTCTCACGCCCGCCGGTTCCGGTCGCTCGGTCAACCTGGTGCCGCTGCGTGACCTGGCCGATCAGCTCACCGACGACCGGGTTGTCGAACAGCTCGGCGGGAACCTGTTGGTCTTTGCGGCGCTCGGGTTTCTGCTTCCGGTGCGTTCGGCCTGGTTCGCTGATCCGTGGCGACTGCTGATGGTCGGCGCGATCCTGTCGGGCGGCGTCGAGATGCTGCAGTTCGCGCTGGGGGTAGGGCGTCATTCCTCGGTCGACGACGTGCTCGTCAACGCGGTCGGCGCGCTGCTGGCCGGACTGCTGTCCCGGTATTGGTGGCAGCGCTCCTCGGCTGGGCGCCGCGCTAACGCCCCGGAACGAACGCACACCTCCTGACATTTCAGAAGGTGTGCGGCGTCGGGCGCGGACTCAGCGCTGAGCGAGCCAGTTGTTGGTGAACTCCTCTTCGGAGGCGAACAGTTCGGTGAGGCGCTCGGCGATCGCGGCTTCGATCTTCCCGCCGAACAGCGGGATCTTCACTTCGATGCTGCCGGTGACCGTGGCGACCGAGCCGGAGCCGTCGGCAACGAGGGAGATGGCGCCGCGGACCTCGGCGGGTGCGCCGTCGACGCGGGCCTCGAAGGTCGCGGTATCGCCGGACCAATTCTCAGCGCGTGGGATGATCAGATCGCCGGGGCGGACCGCGGTGATGGCGGCGGGCAGCAGCTCGGCGGCGATGGCCTGGACCATCTCGACGTGGACCTGATCACCGTTGACGGCGACCGAATCGAGTCGGGCGTTGGGCCCACCCACCTCGGCGATGCGGTCCTTCCAATACTGCTCGTCAGCGATCGCCGCGCGCACGGCCGCGACCGGATGCGAATAGCGGGCCGTGTACGCCAGGGGTGTAGCCATGTTCGAACACGCTACCGTCTGGCTGTGCGAACTTCACGGGTGGTGTCGTCGGATCAGCTGCGCGAACTGCTGGCCGATACCGGTGCGCTGGTGCGCGAATCGGTGCGGCTTGCGGAACTGACCACGCTGCGGGTCGGCGGGCCCGCGACGGTGGCCGAGTGTGTGACGACCGAGTCGCTGGTGGCGACCGTGCGCGCGCTGGACGCGGCCGGAATACCGATGTTGCTGCTCGCCGGCGGCTCCAATCTGCTGATCGGTGACGAGGGCTTCGACGGTGTCGTCGTCCTGGTGCGGACCGAGGGCGTCGAGATCGGCGCGGACGGTGTGATTGCCGAGGCGGGTGCGAACTGGGACACGGTGGTGGAGGCGACGGTAGCGGCCGGGTTGGGCGGGCTGGAGTGCCTTTCCGGCATTCCGGGATCGGCGGGCGCGACCCCGGTGCAGAATGTCGGCGCGTATGGCGTCGAGGTGGAGCGCCTGCTGCGCCGGGCGCGATTGCTCGATCGCGCTACCGGCGAGATCCGCTGGGTCGAGCCGGGCGAGCTCGGTTTCGGATACCGGACCAGCGTGCTCAAACACCGTGACGACGCCGTCGTGCTCGCCGTCGATTACGCGCTCGATCCCAGCGGGTCCAGCGCACCGCTGCGCTATGGCGAGCTGGCGAACGCGCTCGGCGCGACCAACGGCGAATCCAGACCGGCGGCACAGGTGCGGGCGGCGGTGCTCGGCCTACGGGCGGGCAAGGGCATGGTGCTCGACCCCGGCGATCACGACACTTGGAGCGCGGGGTCCTTCTTCACCAACCCGGTCGTTCCGGAGGCCGGGGTGGGCGAGGTGCGGGCCGCGATCACCGCACATGTGGGAGATGTCACGATCCCGACCTATCCGGCGCCGGACGGGGTCAAATTCTCCGCGGGCTGGCTCATCGAGCGGGCCGGTTTCGCCAAGGGCTTTCCCGGGCAGGCGGCCCCGGCTCGGCTGTCCACGAAACACACGTTGGCGCTGACCAACCGTGGTGACGCGACGGCCGCGGATTTGGTCGCGCTGGCCAGGACGGTCCGCGACGGTGTCGCCGAGCGATTCGGGATCCGGCTCGAGCCGGAACCGGTCACGGTCGGCGTCACGCTCTAACCGGATGCCGCCACATTCTTCGCTAGCCGAGCGAACGATTTCTCGCGCGTAAATTCGAAGAAGTGTGCAATCGTCCAGTCATCCGAAGACCGGCCGCCGCCGTGTCGGCCGTGCTACTCGTCGTGGTCGCCCTGGTGGCAAGCTGCACGATCGACCGCGGCGGCAAGAGCGACTCCGCCCGCGACTCCGGTCCGGTCGCAAAAGTGAGCATGGCCCCGGCCGCCGACGCCGAGAATGTCAACCCGACGGCACCGGTCTCGGTCACCGTCGCCGACGGCACCATCGACCAGATCGCGCTGACCAATGCCAACGGCAAGCAGGTCACCGGCGAACTCGCACCGGACAAGCGCAGCTACAAGATCACCGAGGCGCTCGGCTACGCCGCCACCTACACCTGGTCGGGCACGGTGATCGGCACCGATCGCAAACCGGTTCCCATCGACGGCACCTTCCGCACGCTCGCGCCGAAGAACGCGGTCCCCGCGACCGTCAATATCGCCGACAACCAGGAAGTCGGCATCGCCGCGCCGATCATCCTGCAGTTCAAGGCTTCTGTGCAGAACAAAGCCGCGGTGGAGAAGGCGCTGACCGTCACGACCAACCCGCCCACCGAGGGCGCGTGGGCCTGGTTCCCCGACGACAACGGTGGCTCGCGCCTGCATTGGCGGCCGAAGGACTACTGGGTGCCCGGCACCACCGTGCAGGTCACGGCCAAGCTCTACGGACTCGACCTCGGCGGCGGCAACTACGGATACACCGATCTCACTTCGGATTTCCGCATCGGCCGCCGTCAAGTAGTGCAGGCCAACGCGCCGAGCCACCGCATGCAGGTGGTGCGCGACGGCCAGGTCGTCTTCGACTTCCCGGTCAGCTACGGCCAGGGTAATGAGCCACGCAATGTGACCCGCTCCGGTGTGCACGTGGTCACCGAGAAATACGAAGACTTCATGATGTCGAATCCGCCGTTCTACACCAACGTTCGCGAACGCTGGGCGGTACGCATTTCCAATAACGGCGAATTCATCCACGCGAATCCGGAATCGCTGTCGGCGCAAGGGGCGTCGAATGTGACCAACGGCTGCATCAATCTTTCGCCCAGTGACGCACAAGCGTACTTCCCGACCGCGCTCTACGGCGATCCGGTCGAAGTGACCGGCACGTCGATCCAGATGTCGGCCGCCGACGGCGATCTCTACGACTGGACCATCGACTGGAGCACCTGGAAGGGCTTGTCCGCGTTGGACGCCGCGCACGCTCCCGGCATCTCTGCGACACCGGTCGCGCCGGGGCCGCCGCGTTGATCCGCGACCAGCGAAATACAGATCCGCCCCCGTTCGATGATCCGAACGGGGGCGGATTGTCTTGGGCGCCAGGTGATTACCGGTTCGATGCGGCCTTCTCGGGCACCACGTTCGCCTTCTCCAGCGCGATGGCCTCCTCGACGGTACCCAGGTTGCGCCCGGCGAGCAGGTCGCGGATTTCGATGAGCAGTTCGGTCTCGGTCGGCTCGGCGGCCTTGGTGGTGCCGAAGCGGTTCTTGAGCGTCTTCATCGGCACCATCAGCACGAAGTACAGCACCGCGGCGACCATGACGAAATCGATGAGCGCGGTGATGATCGGGCCGACCGCGATGAAAGTGGCGGGCTTGTCCGCCACCAATTGGACGCCGAGTCCCAGCTCGTTGGTCCTGCCCAAAACGGCGAGCAAGGGATTGATGATGCCCTTGGTCACCGCCGTCACCACCGCGGTGAACGCGGTGCCCATGACCACCGCGACCGCAAGGTCGATAACGTTCCCGCGCATCAGGAAATCTTTGAAACCCTTGAGCATGAGCCGAGCAACTCCAATCTGGTGTATTCGAATTTCAAATCCCGGATGCTAACCGTCCGTGCACGCTGAGCAACCGCTACGGGGCACTCGGCCAGCCCTGGCTCCGGGCCACGATAGACGGGAGAGCGTGGTGCTGCGACCCGAGCGCGGACCCGATCTCAGCTGCGGCGCGCGAAGCGACCCGGCACCACCTGGTCGCGCGGCGCGACGATGATCTGGTCCAGGTTGACGTGTGACGGTCGAGACGCGACAAAGCCGACAATCTCCGCGATGTCCTGCGCGACCAGGGGGTCGATGCCTTCGTACACCTTGGCGGCGCGTTCGGCGTCACCGTCGAAGCGGACCAGGGAGAACTCGGTCTCGACGGCGCCGGGCGCGATCTCGGTGAGCCGGACCGGTTGGCCGAGCAGCTCGCCGCGCAGCGTGCGGTGCAGGACGGCCTGGGCGTGCTTGGCGGAGGTGTAGCCGGAGCCGTTGTCATAGGCGTGGAAGGCGGCCACCGAGGTGATGGTGACGATGAGGCCGTCGCCCGAGGCGATCAGCTTCGGCAGCAGCGCCTTGGTGATGCGCAGCGTGCCGAGCACATTGGTCTCCCACATCCAGCGCCAGTCGTCGAGATCGGCCTCCGCCACCGGGGCGAGGCCCTTTGCGCCACCCGCATTGTTGACGAGCACGTCGGCGCTGTCGATCGCGTCGGTGAAGGCCTGCACCGATTCGTCGGAGGTCACATCGAGTTCCAGCGCGGTGCCGCCGATTTCGTCGGCGAGGGTCTGCAGCCGATCGAGCCTGCGGGCGCCGACGTAGACGTGGTAACCCTGTTCGGCGAGCTCCCTGGCGGTGGCTTCCCCGATTCCCGAGCTGGCTCCGGTGACGACGGCGGTGCGGATACTCATGATCTCGATCCTAAGTGCAGGGAGTTTGCCGGAGACCGGGGTTGTTGCCCGGATCACGGTCGGCGCGCGCCGCACCGTTAGCCTCGGTGGCATGGCTATTCGGGATGCGGTCAGTGCGGACGGAACCACCATCGTCTATCGGGTCAGTGGGCCCGCCGATGGGCGCCCGCTGGTGCTGCTGCACGGTTGGTCGGCAAATCTGCGGTGCTGGGGTGCGGCCGCCGACGAGTTGGCCGAGCGCTTCCGTGTCATCGCCGTCGATCTGCGCGGGCACGGCTACTCCGATGCGCCGGAGGCCGGGTACGACGATCCCGAGAACTGGGCCGCCGATATCGCGGCGGTGCTCGGGCGGGAGGGCATCGAATCCGGCGCGGTGCTGCTGGGCTGGTCCTACGGCGGCATTGTGCTCAGCGACTACTTGACCGCCTATGGCACCGGCGCGATCGCCGGCGTTGTCTACACCGGTTCGATGGCCAATATCGGCCGTGCACCAGGTGCGGCGACCGGTTCGGCCATGCAGGAAGCCATTCCCGGCGTCTTCGAGGAAAGCGCCGGACGTGCGATACGTGCTTTCGGAGCTTTCGGCAATGCCAACACCGGCCCGGGCCAGGACAAGGGCGTCGATGCCCAGCGACTGTTCGGCGCGAGCCTGGCCACACCGCCGCGGGTGCGCAAGGCGCTGTTCTATCGGACCGTCGACAACACCGAGACGCTGCGCGCCCTCGATGTCCCGGTGCTGGTTCTGCACGGCACCAGTGATCCCGTCGTCCCGATCGAGAACGGCCGCTACATCCTCGACACGGTCCCCGGTGCGCGCGCCTCGTTCTGGGAGGGCGCGCAGCACGGTTTGTTTATCGAGGACCGCGCGCGGTTCGTGGCCGAGATCGGTGCGTTCGTCGACGGCGTGGAGGTCGCGCCGAAGTAGCCGTCCGAAACCCGCCGGTACGGTCTGCGCTCCTCGCGCAGACTGGGTCGTGTTCGGGGAGTGTCTTTGGACGGCGCGAGTTTCGTGAGCGTGCTCACGGCCGACTTGTGATGGCCGTCACTTGCCTCGGTAGCGGCGTCTGAGTTCGCCGATGCAACGTGCACTATGGATAGTGTGAGTCAACGCCCGGACCTACGGCCCAATCGGATTGCCGTGCTATCGGTGCACACCTCACCACTTGCTCAACCGGGCACTGGCGACGCGGGCGGCATGAACGTGTACGTGCTGCAAACTGCCATTCAGCTGGCCCGCCGCGGTACCGAGGTGGAGATATTCACCAGGGCCACCTCCTCGAATGTCCCGCCCGTGCAGGAGGCGGCGCCCGGGGTGCTCGTGCGCAACGTGGTGGCGGGTCCGTTCGAGGGGCTGGACAAACACGACCTGCCGACCCAACTGTGCCCGTTCACCGCCGAGGTGCTGCGGCAGGAAGCCAGGCATCAGCCCGGTTACTACGACCTCGTGCACTCGCACTACTGGCTGTCCGGTCAGGTCGGGTGGCTGGCCAGGGACCGCTGGCGGGTGCCGCTCGTGCACACCGCGCACACCCTGGCCGCCGTGAAGAACGCCGCACTCGCCGACGGCGACTGTCCCGAACCCGTCACCCGGGAGATCGGTGAGAAGCAGGTGATCGCCGAAGCGGATCGGATGGTCGCCAACACCGCCGACGAGGCGCGCCAGCTCATCGAGCTCTACGGCGCCGACCCCGAACGCATCGACGTGGTGCCGCCCGGCGCCGATCTGACCCGCTACCGCCCCGGCGACAAGGCCGCCGCCCGCGCGGAATTGGGGCTGGCCACCGACGAGCAGATCGTCGCCTTCGTCGGTCGGATCCAGCCGCTGAAGGCCCCCGACGTACTGGTGCGCGCCGCGGCCGAGGTGCTGCGCGCCCAGCCCGCGCGGCAGTTGCGGGTGCTCATCGTCGGCGGCCCATCCGGAACGGGACTCGAGCGCCCTGACGCGCTGATCGAACTGGCGGCCGGCCTCGGTATCGCCGACCGCGTGACCTTCCTGCCGCCGCAGCCGCCCGACCGCCTCGTCCAGGTGTACCGCGCCGCCGATCTGGTCGCGGTGCCCAGCTACAACGAATCGTTCGGACTGGTCGCCATCGAAGCGCAGGCCAGCGGCACGCCGGTGCTGGCAGCGGACGTGGGCGGGCTCGGCACCGCGGTCCGCCACGGCGAGAGCGGCCTGCTGCTTCCCGGCCACGCCACCACCGATTGGGCGAGCGCGCTCGGTTACCTGCTGGACGACCCGCAACGGCTGGCCCGGATGAGCGCCTGCGCCGTCGACCATGCCGCCAACTTCTCCTGGGAGCACACCGCGGAAGGATTGCTCGCCAGCTACTCCGCGGCGCTGACCGATTTCCGTGCGGTGCGCACCCGGCTCGGTGGCGGGCGCGGCGTGCTGTCCGACCTGCTCGGCGACGACACCGAGTTCGACGCCGCACGTCCCGCGGAACCCGGTGAGCGCGCTAGCCTCGCCATGGAACGCGCGGCCGCTCTCCTCGGCGAGAGCAACCAGGCCAGATCACAGGCGCTGTGGCGGCGCCGGACGGGAGCACGCCGGTGAGTAGCGGGGCGCACGCGACCGCGCAGCTGATCGACGCGACGCTGCGTGAGAGGGAGATCGAATACACCCGGCCGAGCGCGGATGTCTTCGTCGTCATCCTGCCCGGTGAGCGCAAGCTGAAGACCACCGTCATGCTCACCGTCGGCAAGCACGGCCTGCGGATCGAATCGTTCGTCTGCCGCAAGCCCGACGAAAATTTCGAAGGCGTCTATAAATTCCTGCTGCGGCGCAACCGCAGGCTCTACGGCGTGGCCTACACCCTCGACCGTGTCGGCGATATCTACCTGGTCGGCCGCATCGCCACCCACGCTGTCACCGCCGATGAACTGGACCGGGTGTTCGGCCAGATCCTCGAGGCCGTCGAAGCCGACTTCAACACCCTGCTAGAACTCGGCTTCGCCGAATCCATTCGCAGAGAGTGGAAGTGGCGTGTCTCGCGCGGCGAATCGCTGACGAATCTGCGCGCCTTCGAGCATTTGGTGGACGCGGCCGATCAGCCCTGAGCGAGTCCGGCTTCGTTGCCGAACCCACCGCAGGACAGCGATGTCGGATCAACCGAGCATGGGGAAGTTGCTCCGGGAATTCGTGGACGCGGTGCTGGCGTCGGTGCTCGGAGAGCCGCCCTCGACGCCGTAGGGTGCGGGATCTCTCCCGGGCAGGCCCGCGGTGCGCGACAATCGCGCTGGGACTCGGTGAGTGTGGAGGCGGCCCGGCTATGACAGTTCTTGCTCTTGATATCGGCGCGACGAAGTTCGCGGCGGGACGGGTGCACGGGGGCCGCAAGGTGCGTGACGTGCGGCAGGTCGATGTGCCGCGCGAGGCGGTGTGGGAGGCGTGCCGCACGCTGTTGGCGGAGGTCGCGGGCGACGACACCGTCACCGCCATCGGGATCGGCTCGGCCGGTCCTGTCGATACCCGGTCCGGTGTCACGAGCCCGCTGAACATCCCCGAGTGGAAGTCCGGATTCCCGATCGTCGCCGAGGTGCAGAAGCTGTTTCCCGGCGCCGCAATACGATTCGCCATCGACGGTGCTTGCTTGGCGCTGGCCGAACATCATGTCGGCGCATTGCGCGGCGTCGCGAACGGGCTGGCGATGACGGTGTCGTCGGGGATCGGCGGCGGGATAATCGCGGATGGCCGGGTACTGCTCGGCCGGACCGGCAACGCTGGGCATATCGGTCACATTGTGGTGCCGGGCTGGGATGTGCCGTGCGAATGCGGCGGGGTCGGGTGCGTCGAGGCGATCGCCAGCGGCATGTCGTCGGTGCGCTGGGCTCGTGCGCAGGGCTGGTCCGGTGCGACCGGTGCCGCGCTGGCGAAAGCGGCGCACTCCGGCGACGACATCGCGCTCGCGGCGCTGCATCGATCCGGGACCGCGCTCGGGCAGGCCATCGCCTCGGCGGCCGCGCTGCAGGATATCGATCTGGTGGTGATCGGCGGCGGTTTCGCGCAGTCGGGTGCACCACTCTGGGAGCCGTTGCGTGCGGCGGTCGCCAGGCACGCGCGATTGGAGTTCCTCGGTGGACTCCACGTCGTGCTGTCGCGAATCACCAACGGCGCCACCCTGGTCGGCGCGGGCGTGCTCGCCGCGGGCCACGCGACGGCCGACACCGTTGTCTGAAGGGCCGGGCTCGGACCGGCTGATGCCCGGTTCGGCCACCGGGAACGGATGCGAGGCAGGTTTGCGCACATGCCAGAATGGCCTGCATGACGTACACCCTCGTGCTGCTGCGCCACGGCGAGAGCGAATGGAATGCCCTGAATCTGTTCACCGGTTGGGTGGATGTGCACCTGACCGACAAGGGTATCGCCGAGGGCAAGCGGGCCGGCGAGTTGCTGGCCGAGCACGGCATCTCGCCGGACATCGTCTACACCTCGCTGCTGCGCCGCGCGATCAGCACCGCGAACATCGCGCTGGACGCGGCCGACCGGCACTGGATTCCGGTGGTCCGCGACTGGCGACTCAACGAGCGGCACTACGGCGAGCTGCAGGGGAAGAACAAGGCGCAGATCCGTGACAAGTACGGCGACGAGCAGTTCATGCTGTGGCGTCGCAGCTACGACACCCCGCCGCCGCCGATCGACCCGGCCAACGAGTACAGCCAGGAGGGCGACGCGCGCTATGCGGGCATCGAGGTGCCGAAGACGGAGTGCCTGCTCGACGTGGTGAACCGGATGGTCCCGTACTGGGAGTCGACCATCTCCAAGGAGCTCGTCGCGGGCAAGACCGTGCTGGTCGCCGCGCACGGCAACTCGCTGCGCGCCCTGGTGAAGCACCTCGATCAGATCTCCGACGACGAGATCTCGGAGCTGAACATCCCCACCGGCATCCCGCTGCGCTACGAGCTCGACGAGAACCTGCGCCCGGTCCGCCCGCGTGAGTACCTGGATCCGGAGGCCGCTGCCGCGGGCGCCGCCGCGGTGGCAAGCCAGGGCGGCAAGTAGCCCTGACCGGCAATCCCTGCACGCAGATGCGCTGCGGTCGAGCAATCGACCGCAGCGCATCTGCTGTTTTGGTGAGTGGCAATTCTGATCTTCGAGCGCGGCTACAGCCTGGATATGCAGCCGACATGGCATGCTGTCCGCTGTATGTGAATCGATATTCGGCTCAAAATTCGCGTGACCGGGAGTTCGAACTTACTCGTCGGTATGTAAACTTTCGCTCGTTCGATCAGTCCGAGAGGTGGATCACGTCCGATGAAGCACGCGTTGCGGGTTACGGTGGCGGCAGTTGCCACCGCGGTGCTCGTTCCTTTCCTCACTTCCGGCGCGAGCGCCGCACCGGTTGCCACCGGCCCTGACGGCGGCGCCGCGGGCGCGGCCTGGACGGCGGCCGAAGACGGCCCCCAGCAGTTCCCGAACGTGAACATCCAATGGGATGTGCCGATCACCATGAGCGACGGCACCGTGCTCGAGGGCAACGTGTACCGCCCCGCGGACGCGGCGGGCAGGCCGATCGAGACCCCGACGCCGACCGTCGTCAACATGACGCCCTACACCAAGCTGGTGTCGAACCTCGCCGACAGCGCGATGTCCATTCCCGGTCTCTCCGACGCGCTGATCGAGTTGTTCCGTCAGATCGATTCGAGCGGTACGCCGCTCTCCGGTGTCACCGACCTCACCAAGGCATTCGGCGGCGGCGAGCTGCGCAACTTCGCGGTCGACCGCCAGCTCATCAAAAGTGGTTACACCCAGGTCGTCGTCGACGTGCGTGGCACCGGTTTCTCGCAGGGTGTGTGGGACATGCTGCGCGAGCGCGAGCAGCAGGACACCGTCGAGGTGATCGACTGGGCCTCCCGTCAGCCGTGGTCGAACGGCCGCATCGGGATGAACGGCATCTCGTATTCCGGCATCAACCAGGTGCAGGTCGCCGAGAAGCAGCCGCCCGCGCTGAAGGCGATCTTCCCGGTGGTGCCCGGCAGCGACCTCGTCAACGACGTGCTCGCGCCCGGCGGCGGCTTCGGCTTCAACTTCATTCCGCTGTGGCTCACGGCGATCAACGGCCTCAAGCTGCTTCCGGATCTGGCGTCGGTGGTCAACGGCCAGTTCGACACGCAGTGGCTCGCCGATCGGGCGAAGGATCCGCTGACCTTCATGGACGTGCTGCTCAACGTCTACACCACCACCCGCGTCGAGGATCTCGATCCGCGCGCGAAGGAATTGCTGACCGGTACCTCGGCAGCGCGGGGGGCCTGGCTGGGCGATCCGAGCAAGATCCAGGTGCCGACCTTCGTGACCGGCGGCTGGCACGACCTGTTCACTTACTCGGAATCCAAGATCTACAACGAGATTCCGCTGCCCGCAGGCCAGAAGCAGCTGCTGATGGGCAACACTTATCACATCAATTCCGGCAACGAATACGGCAAGCCCGGCCTGCCGCCGCGGCTGGACGTGTTGCAGCGGGCCTGGTTCGACAAGTGGCTCAAGGGCATCGACAACGGCATCGACAGCTACGGCCCGGTCACGCTGCGTCAGCAGGGCGGCGGCTGGATCACCACCGATTCGTTCGCCGATCCGGATGCCGCCGAGGCGTCGCATGATGCGGTGCACCGCAGGATGTATCTGTCCGCCGACCGCAGTGGCACCGCGAACAGCCTGTACGACGGATCGCTGCTGCCGCAGGCGAGCCCCGACTCGGCGCGGCTGACGGTCGCGCCCGGCCTGACTACCCTGTGCTCCAACGACGCAGCGCAGGGTAGCGCGGGCGCGCTCTCGATCATCGACGGCTGCGCCAAGGACTCGCGGGTCGCCGAGACGAACGGGCTGACGTTCACCAGCGTGCCGGTCGCCGACACCACCACGATCTCCGGCCGGATCGCGGTGCGGCTCAACACCGTTCAGGATGGCGCGGACGGCTACTGGGTGGCCACCGTGAACGATGTCGCGCCGGACGGGCAGTCGACCGTGCTCTCCTCCGGACAGATCATGGCGTCGCTGCGCGAGGTCGATGCGGCCAACAGCAGCAAGTCCGCCAACGGCGACTACACCGACCCGCGCGCCTACACCTCGCTGGACCGCCGTCAGCCGACGGTGCCCGGCCAGGAGACCACCCTCGACATTGCGCTGCCCGCCACCGAGGCGATCTTGAAGCCGGGTCACCGCCTGCGCGTCGATGTGTTCGCGGGCAACTTCCCGAAGGGTCTGCCGGTGCTGCCGATGCTGCTCGACACGGGCTTGAAGCCGCAGCATGTGCAGCTGGATCCGAACCGTCCGAGCTTCGTCAATATCCCGGTCCGCGGTAATTCCGGCTGGTGATATCGGCATCGGAGCACTGAAAAGGACGCCTTCCTCGAATCATTCGAAGAAGGCGTCCTTTCTTCAGGCACTATCGGCCTCGCTCAGTCCTCGACCGCGAAGGCGGCATCCAGCGGCGGGAAGATTGCCCTGGCATCCTGCCCGCTGAACCAGAGGCCGACGGTGAATACCGATGTCGCCTCCAGGTATTTCGCACGGTGCAGGCCACCGGACGAAATCGGTTGCAGCTTCAGGTCTTCGGCCAGAGCGCAGACCTGCCGGACGGCGGCCGGGTCGTCACCACAGATCGGGACACCCAGCCTGCGGCCCTCGAATTCTCGTGCGTCCGAAGCCCATACCTCGGCGGCGCAGACATTGAACGCCTTCACCACGTGAGCGCCGAGTGCGGTCGCCGCAATGCGCTCGGCGACCGCGTCTTCGGAGAGCACAAATGCGGTCACGCCCGCCGGTGCGGCCGCGTCCGGCATGAACGCATTGGTGCAATCGATCACTGTGCGGCCCACCAGTTTTCCGCCGACTTCGCCCAATACCGCGTCAAGGGCGCTTACCGGCAGCGCGAGCAGGACAACCGCACCGAACTCGGCGGCGTCCACAATGCTGCCCGCTCGTGCGCTGTGTCCGATCGTGGCGACCAGTTGGTCTGCCGCGGCTTGCGAGCGCGCCCCGATGACGATGTCGTGCCCGGCCGCTGCCCAACCCCCGCCGAGCGCCTGTGCCATCTGCCCGGCGCCGATGATTCCGATTCGCATCTCAACTCCTGGATGTGTCTGGATGTCTTCGGAAATGACGCTAGGAAAGTCGATGGGCACCTCCGGGTGCGCAACGGCGGTGGCAGGCTCGAGTCATGACAGTCGAACCTGCCACGCCGATCGTCGCGGAACCCGCGCAGTTCGCGCCGTACGGCGATTTCGAAGCCGACTGCCCGGCCAGGATGGCGGTCGACCTCTTCGGCAACTCGTGGCTACCGGTGATCGTGTACATGCTGCGCGAGGGTCCGATGCGGCCGGGCGACCTGCGCACCGCCATCGGCGGCATCAGCCAGAAGATGCTCACCCAGACGCTGCGTCGGATGGAGCAGATGACCCTGATCGAACGCCGCCGCTACGCCGAGGCCCCGCCGCGGGTCGAGTACGAGCTGACTGCGGCGGGACGTGATCTGCTGAATCCGATCTACGCCCTCGGCGAGTGGGTCGATCGACACGGGAGCGCGGTCCGCGCCGCGATGTCGGGCGCCGACGACGAGGACTGAGCGCGGCCCGAGGGGGCGGCTGCCGCACGAGGTATGTCCGCTGGATATGGCCGATTTCCGCTCGTGCCGCGCACCGTCCTCCGCAGGCCTAACAACGCGTAAACGCGCGGCTAACAGGGCAGGAAGTGCCCATGACCTGCGCGAAACTTCTCGTACCCAGAGTTGGGTTGCCGGTCGGCGACCGTACGATTCAAGGGTGAGTGTTCCGCAGGCCGTACTGTTGGCAGTCCTCGCGGCTGTTGTCGGACTGGCAGTCGGCGGGCTACTGATCCCGTTCATGAACGCCAGGCAAGCCGCGCGCAGGCAGGCCGACTCGGGGCTCACGATGTCGCAGGTGCTCGACCTCATCGTTCTTGCCTCCGAGAGCGGCATCGCAGTGGTCGACGAGTATCGCGACGTGGTGCTGGTGAACCCGCGCGCCGAGGAACTCGGCCTCGTCCGCAACCGGCTGCTCGACGAACGCGCGTGGGCCGCGGTGGAGAAGGTCCTGGCCACCGGTGAGTCCGCCGAATTCGACCTCACCGCGAAGAACCCGATGCCGGGCCGCAGCAGGATCGCGGTGCGCGGCGTGGCCAGGCAGTTGTCGCGCGAGGAGACCAGCTTCACCGTGCTGTTCGCCGACGACGACTCCGAGCAGGCCAGGATGGAAGCCACGCGCCGGGATTTCGTCGCGAATGTCAGCCACGAGCTCAAGACCCCGGTCGGTGCGATGAGTCTGCTCGCCGAGGCCATGCTGGAGTCCGCCGACGACCCCGAAGCAGTGCGCCACTTCGGCCAGCGGGTGCTCGGCGAGTCCAGGCGCCTGGGCAAAATGGTGACCGAACTGATCGCGCTGTCGCGGCTGCAGGGCGCGGAAAAGCTGCCCGAGCTCGAAGTGGTCGACGTGGACACGGTGGTGATGCAGGCGGTCGACCGCTCGCGCACCGCGGCCGAGGCGGCGGGCATCACCGTCAGCACCGACCGGCCCAGCGGGCTCGAGGTGCTCGGCGACGAAACTCTGCTGGTCACGGCCCTGTCCAACCTGGTGGAGAACGCGATCGCGTACTCGCTGGCGGGCTCACACGTGTCGGTGAGCCGGTCGCTGCGCGGCGATCACGTCGCGATGGCCGTGACCGATCGTGGCATCGGCATCGCCAAGGAAGATCAGGAACGGGTTTTCGAACGCTTCTTCCGGTCCGACAAGGCGCGCTCGCGCGCCACCGGCGGTACCGGGCTCGGGCTGGCTATCGTCAAGCACGTAGCCGCCAACCACAACGGTGAGATCACCCTGTGGAGCAAGCTGGGCACCGGTTCGACGTTCACCTTGCGAATACCCGCCCATCTCGAGGCCGATAGCGACGACGAGGTCGACGGCTCCGTGGTGAGCATGAGAGAAATCAGCCCGCGCCCTTCGGGGCCGAGCAGACCCAATGGTGTGGAGGCACGCAGATGACGAGTGTTCTGATCGTCGAGGATGAGGAGTCGCTGGCCGATCCGCTCGCGTTCCTGCTGCGCAAGGAGGGTTTCGAGGTCACCGTCGTCGGTGACGGACCATCCGCGCTCGCCGAATTCGACCGCTCCGGCGCCGATATCGTGCTGCTGGACCTCATGCTGCCCGGCATGAGCGGCACCGACGTGTGCAAGCAGCTGCGCACCCGCAGCGGGGTCCCGGTCATCATGGTGACCGCGCGCGACAGCGAGATCGACAAGGTGGTCGGGCTCGAGCTCGGCGCCGACGACTACGTGACCAAGCCGTACTCGGCACGCGAACTCATCGCACGGATTCGGGCCGTGCTGCGCCGCGGCGCGGGCGACGAACTCGACGGCGGCAACGAGAGCGGCGTGCTGGAAGCCGGGCCGGTCCGGATGGATGTCGACCGGCACACCGTGCACGTGAACGGCAAGCAGGTCACCCTGCCGCTGAAGGAATTCGACCTGCTCGAATATCTGCTGCGTAATTCCGGCCGGGTGCTGACCCGTGGCCAGCTGATCGACCGGGTCTGGGGTGCCGATTACGTCGGTGACACCAAGACCCTCGATGTCCACGTCAAGCGCCTGCGCTCGAAGATCGAGGGCGATCCGGCCAAGCCGGAACATCTGGTGACGGTGCGCGGCCTCGGCTACAAACTCGAGGCGTGACGAGGCGATTTCTCGAGGCGAATCCGCCGAGGCCCCCGACAACCTCGGCGTCGCCGCGATCTCAGGGCAGGTAGAGCCAGGTGGGACCGACGGGGGTGTCGGTCTTGCGCAGGCTGATCCAGCCGAGGGCGTCTTCCTGCATGCAGTCGTAGACATCCGCGGCGCTGGTGCCGCGGCAAGCGATGGTGTGGGTGACGCCGTACGGGCTCATGATCAGGTTCTTGCCCTCCTTTGCCGCATTGAGCGCCTCAGGGGTGTTGGCGGGCAGGAAGTCGGCGGTGAAATCGGCGTATTTGGCCGGGTCGCCATTGGGTTCCGCATGCGCGGCGCCGCTCATGGCGAGGGTGGCTCCGACGGCGATGGTTGTCAGGGTGACGGCTTTCTTCAACATGACCGCACATCAAACCCCATATTGGTGACGCTCGCATGGCGCGCAGGTGAACCACCCGCTATGAAAACCTCACGCGGATTGGTCGGAAATCGGTGCGTCCGCCTTCATTCGATCGGCGTTCACGGTCGCCGGATGAATAGCGATCAGGCCGAGTCCTTCTCTGCGCTTGCAGTGCCTCGCCAGCGCCTCGTAGGCAGGTTCGCCGAGTAGTTCTTTGAGTTCGGCTGCATAGGACTGCCACACCGGGCGCGCGGCGACATGGGCGTCAGGGGAACTGGTGCAGTACCACGCCAGGTCCAAACCTCCGCTGCCCCAGCCGCGCCGATCGTATTCGGTGATGGTGGTGCGCAGGATCTGGACGCCGTCGGGACGGTCGACCCACTCCATGGTGCGCCGGATGGGCAGCTGCCAGCACACGTCCGGCTTCACTTCCAGCGGCTCGATACCTTTGCGCAGCGCCATCGTGTGCAAGGCGCAGCCGGCACCACCCTCGAAATCGGGGCGGTTGAGGAAAATGCACGCCCCGTCGAATCGCCGGGTGCGAAGCGCGGGCTCCTCTTCCAGCTCATCGACGTCGAGATAGCCCTGCTTGGTGACCTTGCCGCCCACATTCTTGGCCTTGTCCATCAGCTGCCAGTCCTCTGGTGTGAGCATTTTCACAGAGGCTTCCAGCCGCTTGCGGTCTTCCTTGCCTGACATGAAAGCGCCATGCGAGCAGCAGCCGTCGTCGGGGCGGTCGCTGAGGATTCCCTGGCACGCCGGCGTGCCGAAGACACATGTCCAGCGTGACAGCAACCACGTCAGGTCCGCGGCGATCAGATGCTCGCTGTTTGCTGGATCGACGAACTCGATCCACTCCCGCGGGAAATCGAGACCCACTTCGGGAGTCGGTTGGATCTTCTCGGCTGGTCGGGGCCGGGCTGGGCCGTTCGCGGATACGCCTACCGTCACACCTCGAGACGCTAACAGTTCGGTCGCCTCGTCTAAAGCCCCGGTTCACCCAGTACCGTGTTCATGTGCGGCTTGGGGTACTCGATGTCGGAAGCAATACCGTCCATCTGCTCGTGGTGGACGCCCATCGTGGTGGCCACCCGATGCCGATGAGCTCGACAAAGGCGACGTTACGGTTGTCGGAGAACATGGACGGCGCAGGTCGGATCACTGTCCAGGGGGCCGAACGGCTTATCGCGACCGTCGCCGAATTCGCCAGCATCGCCGAGACCTCCAAGTGCGTCGAGCTGATGCCCTTCGCGACCTCGGCGCTGCGCGAGGCCACCAACTCCGAAGAGGTGCTCGCCAGGGTGCTGGCCGAGGCCGGCGTCGAGCTGCGGGTACTTTCCGGCGTCGACGAGGCCAGGTCGACTTTCCTCGCGGTGCGCCGCTGGTACGGCTGGAGCGCGGGCCGCATCCTCAATCTCGACATCGGTGGCGGCTCGTTGGAAATGACCAATGGCGGCGACGAGGAACCCGATGTCGCGCTGTCGCTGCAACTCGGCGCCGGTCGGCTGACTCGCGAGTGGCTACGCGAGGATCCACCGGGCAAGCGACGCGTCGCCGTGCTGCGCGACTGGCTCGACGCCGAGCTGGTGCTGCCCACCAAACAGCTGCTGGACGCGGGTAAGCCGGACCTTGCCGTCGGCACGTCGAAGACCTTCCGCTCGCTGGCTCGGTTGACCGGAGCGGCACCCTCTTCTGCGGGACTGCGGGTGCGCCGTACACTCACCAGCTCAGGTCTGCGCCAACTGATTGCTTTCATCTCGCGAATGACAGCGTCGGACCGTGCAGAATTGGAAGGCGTAAGTTCCGATCGGTCACAGCAATTGGTGGCTGGCGCATTGGTCGCGGAGGCGAGTATGCGGGCACTATCGCTGGATACCCTCGAGATTTGTCCGTGGGCACTGCGTGAGGGGCTGATCCTGCGCAAACTGGATACCGACATGAACGGCGGACCCCGAGCGACGAGCTCACCGGGACCGGCTGCGGAGACCGGCAGGCCCGCACCCGGTGGTGGCGCCGCGCTATCGGGCCCGATCGAAACGGTGTCGCCATGAGTGATGACTCCAAACAGCTATCGGTGGCCGAACTGCTGGCCCGCAATGGTCAGCAGGGTTCGTCGTCCTCCGGTGGCGGTGGCAGGCGTAGGCGCAGCGGCCGAGGGATCTCGGTCGCGGAGCTGACGGGCGATCTGCCTGTCATCCCGGCCGGCGGCGGTCGCTCCTCGCATGCCGCGCCCGATGAACCGGCGCTCGACGCGCCGTCGTATGAGCCTGCCGCGTATGAACCCGCGTATGAACCGTCGGCCTACCAGCCATCGGTGCGTGAGCCCGCCGCATACGAACCCGCGGCATATCAGCCATCGGTGCGCGAGCCCGCCGCATACGAACCCGCGGCATATCAGCCGTCGGCGTTCGAAGCGCCTGCACCGGAACCGGTTTCGTACGCCCCCCCGCCGCCCGCGTCGGAGCTGCCGAGCTATTCGCCGATGTCGGGGCCGATCACGCGCTATGACCCGTTGTCGGATTACGCTGCGCCCGAGCCGGATCCGTTGCCCGGCCGCTCGAGCCGGGTCATGCCGGGGCGGGACATGCCGGCTTCCCGACATGCCGCGCCCGCCGATCCGTTGTCGTCGCATGCCGCGCCCGACCCCTATGCCCCCGTCGATCCGTATGCACCGGTCGATCCCTATGGGGCCGATCCGCTGTCGGGCGACAGCGCGCCGCCGCTCGGTTCCGGGCGCACCGGTCGCAGGCGCAGGCGCGATCCCGACGAGGAAACCACCGAGGTACGGCCGCTGCACGAGGCAGGTCGAGCCGACCCGCTCGCCGACCGTGGGTCGCTCAACGGCCAGGCGGGAAACAACGGAGCCAAAACCGGCAGGGCTGCCCGTCGCCGTGCGGAGGAGGCACTCGACGTCCGCCGTGCGGAGGAGGCACTCGACGTCGGGCCGTCGCCCGCGCCGTGGTCGCCCGCGCCCAACGGGTTCGCGCCCGAATCGGCGCCGATGCCGCTTTCGCCGTTGCCGGAGGCCCCGCCGCGAGGCAACCGGGCTCCGAGTCCGGAGCCGCCTCCGGAGCCACCGCGAAGATCATCCCGACGCTCTGCCGATGCCGGCCTGCCCGCGTGGTCGGCACGAAGACACCACGCGCCGACCCCGAACAACGATCTGGCGCCCGAATCCGGTGGGATTCCGACCGCAGGGTGGTCGCTGGCCAGTCAGGATCAGCAGCTGGTTTCCGGTCAGACGGTGGCGGGTGACCTGCTGCGCGACGAGGTCGAGCGGGCCGAACGCGAGGAGGCCGCGCGCGCGAGTAGACGCGAGGGCGGTCGAGGTAAGCGTGGCCGCGGGAAACGCGACGCGGGCCGCGCCCTCGACATCATCGACCTGGACGATATGCAGGGCCACACCGATGTGCACCCGCAGTTCGAGGTGGATGCGGACCCGCTGGAGGACGACGAGGACGACCTCGACGAGCATCCGGATTCGGAGCGGTCGGGGATCATGTCGTCGCGCCGTTCGCGGGTCGCGCGCAAGGCCGAGTACGACGCCAATCGGCGGCAGTGGATGATCCTCGGCGGGCAGAGCACCGGCGCCGCGGTCGCCGGCATGTTGCTGTTCAAGGGGTTCGAGCGGATGTGGGAGATGCTCCCCTGGGTGGCGCTGGCCCTGGCGATGATCGTGATTCTCGGCCTGGTGGCGCTGGTTCGGATACTGCGCAGGACCGACGACATCCTCAGCACGGTGATCGCCGTCGTCGTCGGCATCTTTGTCACGCTCGGGCCGCTAGCCTTTCTTCTCAGTACGAACTGAGTAGGAGCTGCTGTGGGGAACATCGGGCAGGCAGACGACACACAGGTGGGAAGTGTGGTCGGCGCGGACGTACTGGGTACGGGCGTGCGCACCGAATCCCACTCGCCCGGCGAGCCCGCGTGCGTCGGCGGACAGCGGCAGATATTGGTCGGTCTTTCGACGGCGTCGGTGTATCCACAGAACACCGAAGCGGCCTTCCGCTACGCGGCCGAACTCGGTTACGACGGCATCGAGTTGATGGTCTGGGCCGAGCCCGCCAGTCAGAGCATCGCCACTGTGCAGGCCTACGCCCGTAAATACTCCATGCCTGTGATCGCGGTGCACGCGCCGTGCCTGCTCATCTCGCAGCGAGTGTGGGGCTCGGATCCGGTCGCCAAGCTGGAGCGCAGTGTGCGCACCGCCGAGGCGCTCGGCGCGAGCACCGTGGTTGTGCATCCGCCGTTCCGGTGGCAGCGCCGTTATGCGGAGGGCTTCGCCGATCAGGTCGGTGAGCTGGAGGAGCACAGCACCGTCATTGTCGCGGTCGAGAATATGTTCCCGATGCGCGCGGACACCCTGTTCGGTCGTGGCGCCGGTTCGGTCAAGCGGCTGGAGCGGCGCGGCGGGCCGGGGCTCGGCGTGACCGCGTTCAGTCAGTCCTACGATCCGACCGATGTCGGATACCGGCACTACACCCTCGACCTCTCGCACACCGCGACCGCGGGCGCCGATCCGCTGGCGCTGGCCGGGCGGATGGGGCATGGCCTCGCGCATCTGCATCTCGCCGACGGCCGCGGTGCCGCACACGACGAGCATCTGGTGCCCGGCGAGGGCACCCAGCCCTGTGTGGAGCTGTGCGCGGCGCTGGTGCGCACCGGTTTCTCCGGACATGCGGTCGCCGAGATCAATACCCAGAGCGCACGCACGACTCAAGACCGTGCGGCGATGCTGCACCGCACGCTCGCGTTCGCCAGAGAGCATCTCAATGGCATGGCGCCTACTCCCGCGCCCGCGCCGAGCCACGCCGGCCAGGTGTGACGAGGTCGTTCGCCCACGCTCGCCGGAGGGGAATGCGGACGCCGAATCCGGTCGTTCTACGCTGTACGAACGCCGGGTATCGGATAAGCGTGGTGTCTCGGCTATCGCCGCGGACCGCCGATGCGGCACAGGAACGACAGGAGTGACGATGCCGGAGCTGACCGTGGACCTCGAGCGGGACACCGAGACCGACGCGCCGTTCAGCCGCGTATGCGCGCTGACCGAACTGTCCGCGACCACCCCCGACACCGGTCGCTACCTCGGCATCATCGACAAGATCTGGACGATCGGCAAAAAGGTGCACGGCGGCACGATGGTCGCGGCCAGCGCCGCGGCGGCCACCAACTGGCTGCGCGCCTCCGATCCGGCACTCGTCGCGATGGCGCCCATCGCGGCCAGCTCCGACTTCCTCGGCGCTCCGGAGCCCGGTGCAGTCGAGTACGAGGTACGCATCCGGAAAGTGGGCCGTCAGATCTGCCTGGCGGATACGACCCTGATCCAGGACGGGCGCAGTCTGGTGCGAACCGCCTTCACCTTCGGACACCTCGACGACGCCGATCCGCTGTACGCACCGCAGCACGGCGATATGCCCGCCGCGCCGCCCGCCGACGCCGTCGGCTACGAATCCGGCTCCGCGATGGGCAGCATCGTGCACGTGGGCCAGGGCGCGGAGCTCTACATCGACCGCGAGTGGGCCAGGTTCCTGGACGGCGAGCAGGCCGAACCGCGACTGCGGCTGTGGATGCGCCCACGCGCGGGCGATCAGCGCGATCCCGATGTCTCGATGTTCTTCGCGATGATGTCGGCCGATATGAGCCCGCCGGTCCCGATGAACCTCGGCCACTTCGGCTGGGCTCCGACCGTCCAGATGACCACCTACCTGCGCCGCAGGCCCGCCCCCGGCTGGCTGCGGATCATCGCGACCACCCACGAGGTCGGCGGCCGCATGTTCGACGAGGATCAGCTGATTCTCGATTCCACTGGTGCGGTCGTCGCGCAAAGCCGCCAGCTGGCGCTGATTCCGCAGCGCTGAGCGCGGTCTAACCTTTACCCCCATGACGAGAATTGCGGTGATCGGTGGAGGTCGCATCGGGGAGGCGTTGGTCGCCGGGTTGCTCGAGTCGGGTCGCGTGGGCAAGGACCTGGTTATCGTCGAGACGCACGCGGATCGCGCCGCGCTGATCGCCGATCGGTTCGGCGTGCGGGTCACCGAGTCGGTGGCCGATGCGGTCATCGGCGCGGATCTGCTGGTGATCGCGGTCAAGCCGGGTGACGTCGACACCGTGCTGACCCAACTGGGCAAGGCCGAACTCGATGCAGACCGGGATCAGGTGCTCGTCTCGCTCGTGGCCGGCGTGCCGACCGCGCGACTCGAAGCCAAGCTGCCCGCAGGCTTTCCCGTGGTGCGGGTGATGCCGAATACCCCGATGCTGGTCGGCCAGGGCATGAGCGTGCTCGCACCGGGGCGCTATGCCAGGCCGGAGCAGCTGGCCGAGGTGGCCGACCTGCTCTGCGCGGTCGGCAAAGTGGTGACCGTCGCCGAGTCGCAGATGGACGCGGTCACCGCGGTGTCGGGTTCCGGACCCGCGTATTTCTTTCTTGTCGTCGAGGCGATGGTGGACGCGGCCGTCGGCCTCGGCCTCGCCAGGGACGTCGCGACTGAGCTCGTGGTGCAGACCATGGTCGGGTCCGCCGCGCTGCTCGACGATGCCGAGCAGAGCGCCGTGGAACTGCGCGCCGCGGTGACCTCGCCCGCGGGCACCACAGCCGCGGCGCTGCGCGAGTTGGAGCGGGGCGGGGTCCGGTCCGCGTTCCTGGAGGCACTGCACGCGGCCAAGCAACGGTCTGCGGAACAGGGCAGGTCTACCGAGTGACCGGTTGGTTCCCTGGAAGCAAAGCTTATTTCTCACACCCGTCGCAGTAATCCCACTGGTCCCGCTAAGCTTCAAGGAGCACGTGCGTGTCTGTTCCGCCGGTGGGGAAGCCGGCGGCGCGGACGTGCCGGAGGTCAATGGTGCAATGATGTCTAACAAGATGTCTGCAAATAGCTCAGGGACGTCGCCTGGCGGCTCCGGACCATCTACCAGCCGGGCAGGTTCCCGGTCGCAAGGCAGTTCGGTATCTCCAACGCAACCCGTGCTCGGTGGCGGCACCCAGTTCCTCACCGTCGCCGAGGTGGCAAATTTGATGCGGGTATCCAAAATGACGGTCTATCGGCTCGTGCACTCGGGTGAGTTGCCCGCCGTGCGGGTCGGTCGGTCGTTCCGGGTGCATGCCAAGGCGGTCCACGACTACCTGGAGACGTCCTACTTCGACGCTGGATGAGGCGGTTTCGTTCGCCTCGGGGTGTCCCGGTAGGATGAACCCTCGGTTCGTGTTCGCCTGCCGGTGGCACCGTTTCGTGGTGTCCGGTGGCCGTCGGCGGCGCGGATGCCGAGTACGGCGTACGTGATTGACGTGCGCGCCGAGTAGAGAGAACGCGAGGAACAACCCTATGGGTTCTGTGATCAAGAAGCGTCGCAAGCGCATGTCGAAGAAGAAGCACCGCAAGCTGCTTCGCCGCACCCGCGTTCAGCGGCGCAAACTCGGCAAGTAAGCCGCTGCGCGTTAGCTGGGGAGCCCGTCACCGATCCGGTGGCGGGCTTTTCGTTTTGAAACACTCAAGTTTGAAAACGGTTTGTGTATCGGGTGACTGAAGTCATCGTTAGATCCTCGTTAACAATCTCGGCGCGTCGTATGGCAGCGGTTACGCTTGAACCGCATTAAATGAAATGGGGGCTGTCGAGTTGGGATCCGGTGCTGTGGGATCTGAGATAAGAGATGGACACACACCCAAGGTTGCGCTGGTCACCGGCGCCAGCCGGTTCTTCGGCGGCAATGTGGTGGCCAGACTCGCCCAGGACCCCGGTATCGAACGCATCATCGCTGTCGACACCATGACCCCGAGTCGTGAGCTCTCCCGCCGCATGGGCCGTGCCGAATTCATTCGCGCCGACATTCGAAATCCGTTGATCCGCAAGGTAATCGATGGCAGCCAGGTGGACACCGTCGTGCATGCCGCGCTGTTGGCGCGGCCACCCGCCGGTTTCAGCAGAGCGGTGATGAAGGACCTCAACGTCCTGGGCGCCATGCAACTGCTCGCGGTCTGCCAGAAGTCGCCGTCGGTGCGGCGAGTGGTGGTGCGCTCGACGTCGGCGGTGTACGGATGCAGCGCGAAAGACCCCGCGAAATTCACCGAAGAAATGAGTGCGCGCATACCGCCGAGCGGCGGATTCGCGCGCGACATGATCGAAATCGAAGGATTCGTCCGCGGGCTTGCCCGGCGCCGCCCCGATATGGCCACAGCGGTTCTGCGTTTCGCGCCGATCGTCGGTCCACGGCTGGCGGGGCGCGGTGTGCAGTATTTGCGTTTGCCGGTTGCACCGACCGTGTTCGGCCGTGATGCCAGGATGCAGCTGGTCCACGAGCAGGACGCAATCGCCGCTTTGGCGCATGCTGCCAAAGTTTCGGCCGTCGGCGCATACAATATTGCGGGTGACGGCGCCCTTGCTCTATCGCAAGCGGTGCGGCGGGCAGGCCGCATCGAGCTTCCGATCCCGTTCCTGGTGTTCCGCACAGCGGGACGCGCGTTGATGGGCCCGCTGATGCGCGAATTCAGCAGCGAACAACTCGATTATTTTCATTTCGGCTGTGGCCTGGACACCACGCGCATGCGCACCGAACTCGGGTTCGTGCCGCGCTGGACGACGGTGCAGGCGTTCGACGACTTTATCGGGGGCGCAGCGTTGCGGCCCGTCATCGACCCCGCATGGATCGATGCCGCAGAAAATAAACTGCTCGGCCTGCTCGGGGCCGGTACGGGAGCACAACCATGAACGATGTCGCGAAAGTCATCCAACTCCACGACGTGAATATCGAGGCGCGCCCGCGCCC
Source organism: Nocardia sp. NBC_00403 (assembly GCF_036046055.1). Taxonomy (NCBI): domain Bacteria; kingdom Bacillati; phylum Actinomycetota; class Actinomycetes; order Mycobacteriales; family Nocardiaceae; genus Nocardia; species Nocardia sp. NBC_00403. The sequence continues at coordinate 254,627 of NZ_CP107939.1, read as the reverse complement.
GACCGCGCGTCGCTGGCCGGAGCCCACGGTCGGTGAGTCGTCGTCGGGCCAGGTGACCTCGCTGACCGAACGGCTTGCTGCCACCGAACCGCCAGTGCCGCAATCACTGTCGGACATGCTGCGCGGCGCCCTCGGCAAGCAGATCGGCAAGACCGCGGATTTCGCGCGGCGCAGGCTCACCGGCGATTACCAGGTCGACGAGTTCGGCTTCGACGAGCATCTACTCGAATCGCTGCTCCTGCCGATGCTGCGTCCCATGTCGGATTTCTGGTTCCGGGTGCAGGTCAGCGGGATGGAGAACATTCCAGAGGTGGGTGGGGCGCTGATTGTCGCCAACCACGCGGGCACTGTGCCGCTGGACGGACTGATGTTGCAGCTGGCGGTGCACGACAAGCATCCGAAGCAGCGGGCGCTGCGCCTGCTGGCCGCCGACCTCATTTTCGAGACGCCGGTGCTCGGTTCGCTGGCCCGCAAGGCCGGCCACACCCTGGCGTGCCGTCCGGACGCCGAACGACTGCTGCGCTCGGGTGAGCTGACCGGCGTATTCCCCGAGGGCTTCAAGGGCGTCGGCAAGCAGTACACCGATCGCTACAAGCTGCAGCGCTTCGGCCGCGGCGGATTCGTCGCCGCTGCGGTCCGCACCGGCACCCCGATCATCCCGTGCTCGATCGTCGGTTCCGAGGAGATCTACCCGAAGCTGGCCGATATCAAGCCGCTGGCGCGGCTGCTCAACCTGCCGTACTTCCCGGTGACCCCGCTGTTCCCGCACTTCGGTCCGCTCGGCGCGGTCCCGCTGCCGTCCAAGTGGTACATCGAGTTCGGCGCGCCGATCTCGACCAACGGCTACGAGGCCGACGCCGCGGACGACCCGATGACCATGTTCGAGGTCACCGATCAGGTCCGCGAAACCATCCAGCAGACCCTCTACAAACTGCTGACCAAGCGCCGCAACGCTTTCAGCGGATAGTCAGTGCTCGCGGCGGCGAGTGACTGCCGCTGCCACCGCACCACCGGCGGCGCCCAGCGCCAGTGCGGTCGGCACGCCGATCTTGGCGGCCTTGCGGCCGGTCCGGAAGTCACGGATTTCCCAGCCGCGATTCTTGGCGACCTCCCGCAGATCCGAATCCGGGTTGATCGCCACCGCCGTGCCGACCAGCGACAGCATCGGCACGTCGTTGTGGCTGTCGGAATAGGCGGTGCACCGCTTGAGGTTCAAACCTTCTCGGACCGCGAGGGTGCGCACCGCGTGCGCCTTGCCGAGGCCGTGCAGGATGTCGCCGACCAGCCGGCCGGTGAACTTTCCGTCCACACTTTCGGCGACGGTGCCGAGGGCACCGGTCAGCCCGAGCCGTTTCGCGATCACCTGCGCCAGTTCGACCGGCGTCGCGGTGACCAGCCACACCTGCTGGCCCGCGTCGAGGTGCATCTGCGCGAGAGCCCTTGTCCCCGGCCAGATCTTGTCGGCGATGATTTCGTCGTAGATTTCCTCGCCGAGTGCGGCGAGCTCCGCGGTCGGGCGGCCCGCGATGAATGCGAGCGCTTTTTCCCGGCCGCTTGCCATATCGGTACTGTTCTCTTTGCCGGTAACGCGGAATTTGACCTGCTTCCAGGCGACGTCGACCAGGTCGGAGGTCTTGAAGTATTTGCGTGCGGCCAGACCACGGGCGAAGTGCACGATCGACGCGCCCTGCACCATGGTGTTGTCGACATCGAAGAACGCGGCCGCGGTGAGATCGCGTGGCACCTCCGGTCCGGTCGTCTCCTGTTCGGCGGCCGCCAGGTCGGCGTCGTGCAGCGTCAGCGCGGCGTCCGCGCTCGCCTCGCCTGCCAGGTTGGCCCGCAGCTCTTCCTCGCTCGGGCCGAAGGGGCTGCGGGAGATCCGCGCAAGCTGGTCCTGGAGGCTCTGGCCGAGCCTGCCCTGGTTCCATCGCACCGGAAACTCGCCGAATCGTCCGGCGATGAATCCGGCCTTCGTCCCTGAACTGTGGGCCACCTTCGATTGTTCCGGCACCAGTACCTCCGCCCGTCGCGCGAACCACGTCCACAGTAGCCGGAAGCGGTGACAGTCACGGGCTTACCGCGCGCACCGAACCGGGCGTGGCGAGGCGATTTAATATCCGTCATGACCAATCCCACACATTCGGTGACTTTGCTGACGAGATCCGGCTGCGCGCTGTGTGTCACCGCACTGGAACAGCTGCGGGTGATCTGCGCCGACTTCGGGATCGAGCCCGCGACGGTGGATGTCGATGCGGCCGCCGTTACCGACCCTGGCCTGCGCGCGGAGTACGGTGACCGGCTGCCCGTCGTGCTGCTCGACGGCCGTGAGCACAGCTATTTCGATGTCGACGAGCCCCGATTGCGGTCCGATTTGACCCGCTGAGGGAAAGCTGATCCTGTCCGTTTCTGCCGCGCTGCTGGTCGCGGCGGAAAATGAGGCCAAATTCACCGACTTTGTGCAGGGCTTCACAAGCGGTTACGGTGGTGGCACGCGACCCCCATGCCCAGGCTGCGGACCCACCGCGTAATGACACCCAGCATTCCGATACTTCGATCATGGCACCGGACCGCCCCGGGCAAGAGGTCGAACAGCGAACCGGACCTGAGCAGTCCGGAACGAGGAGCCGACGACGTGACAGAGCAGCATGAGACGCCAGGCGGCGTCTCCGGCAGGGCTCTGCAGAAGGACATCCCGCAGGCCACTGTTGCGCGGCTTGCCACCTATCTCCGGGTCCTCGCCATGTTGGCCGACGACAGTGTTGCCATCGTATCGAGTGAGGAACTGGCTGTCGCGGCGGGTGTCAATTCCGCCAAGTTGCGCAAGGACCTTTCCTTCCTCGGGCCCAATGGCGTTCGGGGTGTCGGCTATGACGTGGCGAAGCTGCGCAGCAGGATCGAGGATGTGCTCGGGCTGTCGCAGGGACATCGGGTGGTACTGGTCGGTGCCGGCAATCTGGGCCGGGCACTGGTCGGCTACGGCGGTTTCCAGCGCCGCGGCTTCACCGTCGTCGGTATGTTCGACAGTCACCCCGAGGTGATCGGCCTGCAGGTCGCCGGTCTGGTGGTGCGTGACGTCGCCGCACTCGCCGAGGCCGTCACCGTGCTGCAGCCGACCATCGCGGTGATCACCGTTCCCGACGACGCGGCGCAGGCGGTGTGCGACTGCCTGGTCGGTGCGGGACTGCAGTCGATTCTGAGCTTCGCCCCGTGCGAGCTGACCGCGCCGGACGGCGTCGAGGTTCGCCGGGTGGATCTGGCCGTCGAGATGCAGATGCTTTCCTTCGATGCTTCGCGCAACGCACCGCCGTTGCCCGAAGTGGCACGTGCCGTATCGGGCCGCATCACCCATCGCGCGCATCCGGCACTCAAGCATTCGACCTCGCATTCGGCAACGGAGCCAAGCAGCAAGGGATCGGTGGTTACCCCATGAGTGTTCTTTTGGTCGGGATTTCGCATCGGAGCGCTCCCGTCTCGGTGTTGGAGAAGGTTGCCATCACCGATGCCGACCGCCCGAAGCTGGTCGACCGAATGCTCACTTCCAGCCACGTGTCCGAAGCGATGATCGTCTCCACCTGTAACCGGGTCGAGGTCTACGCGGTGGTCGACGCCTTTCACGGCGGTCTCGCCGAGATCGGCGATCTGCTGACCAAGCATTCCGGACTGCCGCTGCCGGATCTGACCAAGCACGCCTACGTCCGCTACAGCGAGGCCGCCGCTGAGCATCTGTTCGCGGTGGCGAGCGGCCTCGATTCGATGGTGATCGGCGAGCAGCAGGTGCTCAGCCAGATCCGCAGTGCCTACGCCTCCGCCGATTCGCAGCAGGCCGTCGGCCGGACCATGCACGAACTGGCCCAGCACGCATTGCGGGTCGGCAAGCGGGTGCATTCGGAGACCGGCATCGATAGAGCGGGCGCCTCGGTGGTTTCGGTGGCGCTGGATCGGGCCCAGCAGGTGCTGCGGGCGGCTGCGAACGGTTCGCAGGCGGCAGCTCCGGTAACCACGGAGGGGTCCGCTGCCGTCCCATCCGACACCGCGCTCGCGGGCCGGACCGCCGTTGTCGTCGGCGCCGGTGCGATGGGCGGCCTTGCCGTGGCTCATCTTTCGCGTGCGGGCATCGGTCGCATCATCGTGGTGAACCGCACCATCGAGCGGGCGAGCCGGCTTGCGGAGACCGCGGCGTCCTACGGGGTCGAGTCGGCGGCGATGGAGCTGTCGCGGCTGACCGAGGCCATGGCCGCCGCCGATGTCGTGATCACCTGTACCGGCGCGGTCGGCGCTGTGGTGACCTTGGCCGACACCCACCGCGCCCTCGCCGATCGCGAACGCGCCGAATCCGCTTCCACCGAACGGCCATTGATCTTCTGCGACCTCGGCCTGCCCCGTGATGTCGAGCACGCGGTTGCCGGGCTGCCCGGCATCACGGTGATCGACATCGAGACGCTGCAGCGCGACCCCGCGGCCGGAGCCGCTGCCGACGACACTGCCGCCGCCCGCGCGATCGTTGCCGATGAACTCGCGAAATACCTTGCCGGCCAGCGGATGGCCGAGGTGACGCCGACCGTGGCCGCACTGCGGCAGCGCGCGGCCGAGGTGGTCGAGGCCGAACTACTTCGTCTCGATTCACGGCTGCCGAGTCTTGCCGACCCGGAACGCGACGAGGTGGCGCGCACGGTGCGCCGCGTGGTCGACAAGCTGCTACATGCGCCGACGGTGCGGGTCAAACAGCTGGCCTCCACGCCGGGCGGCGACAGCTACGCCGAGGCGCTCCGGGAACTGTTCGAGCTCAAACCTGGTGCGGCGCAAGCGGTCGCCGCGCCGATGGAGATCAACGCGATCGGCGGCGAGCACGGGTCCTTCCGGTTCGCGGGCGACGGCGACATTGTGCTGGCCGACGACTTCACGGCAGGCCACCTCGGCGAAGAACGGGGGCAGTCCGCATGACCATCGTGCAGGAAGAGGACAACGTGACCGCAGGCAGCATTCATGCGCCGTGGCGGATCGGCACGCGCGGCAGTCTGCTCGCGCTCACCCAGTCGGGCACTATTCGCGACGCGCTGATCGCGGCTGGGCAGGCGGCGGAGCTGGTCGTGATCAGAACCGCAGGCGACAACAACGCGACAGACCCGGTCGCGAAGATCGGCGTCGGGGTGTTCACCTCCGCGCTGCGTGACGAGTTGGCCGCCGGATCCATCGATATCGCGGTGCACTCGTACAAGGATCTGCCGACCGCGCCCGACCCCCGTTTCACCATCGCCGCCATTCCGGTGCGCGAGGATCCGCGTGACGCTCTGGTCGCCCGCGACGGCCTCGTGCTAGGTGAGCTGCCCGCCGGTTCCAGGGTGGGCACCTCCGCGCCGCGGCGCGCGGCGCAGTTGCGTGCGCTCGGACTCGGTCTCGACATTGTGCCGTTGCGCGGCAACCTGGACACCAGACTGCGCAAGGTCGCCGAAGGCGAGCTCGACGCGGTCGTCGTCGCTAGAGCGGGGCTCGCCAGAATCGACCGTCTGGACGCCGTCACCGAGGCGCTGGAGCCGGTGCAGATGTTGCCCGCTCCTGCGCAGGGTGCGCTCGCTGTCGAATGCCGCAGCGACGACACCGCATTGCTCGCGGTGCTTGCCGGACTCGACGACGCCGCCACCCGGGCGGCCATCCTCGCGGAGCGGGCCCTGCTCGCCGAGCTGGAGGCGGGCTGCACCGCGCCGATCGGCGCGCTCGCCGAGGTCGTCGAATCGCTCGACGACGACGGCCGGGTTGTCGACGAACTCTCGCTACGCGGATGCGCGGCGGCCATCGACGGTTCCGAGGTGCTGCGGGCTTCCGTGGTCGGCGCCCCGGAGCGGGCGGCCGAATTGGGTCGAGCACTCGCCCGTGAGCTATTGGAGCTCGGCGCGCGTGAGCTGCTCACCAGCGTGGAACCGGAGGCGCTCGGTTCCCCCACACAGGCGGTGGATCTGCCCGCCACAGACTTTGTCGATCCCAGCCCAATGGAGAACAGCCGATGAGCAGCCGAGCTACCAAGAAGCATCCCGGTCGGATCCTTTTCGTCGGGTCGGGTCCCGGCGACCCGGCATTGCTGACAGTGCGCGCCCGTGAGGTACTCGGCCGGGCGACGCTGGCGTTCACCGATCCCGATGTGGACAAGGGCGTGCTCGCCCTCATCGGGACTGCCGTCCAGGCGGATCAGGACGGTGAGCGTCCCGTCGACGTGCGTCCAGCGCTCGGCGAACCCGCCGAGGTGGCCAAAACGCTGATCGCCGAAGCCCGCAACGGCCATGACGTGGTCCGCGTCGTCTCCGGCGACCCGTTGACCACCGACGCCGTTATCGCCGAGGTCACTGCGGTGACCAGGTCACACATGGTCTTCGAGGTGCTGCCCGGTCTGCCCGGCGGCTCGGCGGTGCCGAGCTACGCGGGCATCGCGCTCGGGTCCGGGCACACCGAGGCCGACGTGCGCGGCGAGGTCGACTGGGCCGCACTCGCGGCCGCGCCCGGCCCGCTGGTGCTGCACGCGTCCTCGGGGCACCTGGCCGAAACCGCCAGCGCCCTTGTCGAACACGGCATGGCGCCGCAGACCCCGGTCGCGGTGACCGTGCGCGGCACCACGCGCCAGCAGCGCACCATCGAGGCGACCCTCGCCACGCTCAACAGCGCCGCCTCCGAGCTGGTCGGCCCGCTGGTGGTGACCATCGGCAAGGTGGTCGCGCAGCGGTCGAAGATGTCCTGGTGGGAGTCGCGCGCGCTGTACGGCTGGACCGTGCTCGTGCCGCGCACCAAGGACCAGGCAGGCGAGATGAGCGAGCGGCTGGTGACGCACGGCGCCATCCCGATGGAGGTGCCGACCATCGCGGTCGAGCCGCCGCGCAGTCCCGCCCAGATGGAGCGGGCGGTCAAGGGTCTCGTCGACGGCCGCTACCAGTGGGTGGTGTTCACCTCCACCAACGCGGTGCGCGCGGTGTGGGAGAAGTTCGCCGAATTCGGCTTGGACGCGCGGGCGTTCTCCGGTGTGAAGATCGCCTGTGTCGGCGAGGCCACCGCGGAGAAGGTGCGCTCGTTCGGCATCAACCCGGAGTTGGTCCCGAGCGGTGAACAGTCCTCCGAGGGCCTGCTCGCCGACTTCCCGCCCTACGACGATGTTTTCGATCCGGTGAACCGAGTGCTGTTGCCGCGCGCGGACATTGCCACCGAAACCCTCGCCGAGGGTCTGCGTGACCGCGGCTGGGAGATCGACGATGTCACCGCCTACCGGACTGTGCGCGCGTCGCCGCCGCCCGCCGAGACCCGCGAGATGATCAAGACCGGCGGTTTCGACGCGGTCCTGTTCACCTCGTCCTCGACAGTGCGCAACCTGGTCGGCATCGCGGGTAAGCCGCATGCCCGCACCATCGTCGCCTGCATCGGCCCGAAGACGGCAGAGACCGCCATCGAATTCGGTCTGCGCGTCGACGTGCAGCCGGAGGTCGCTCAGGTCGGCCCGCTGGTCGAGGCGCTCGCCGAGCACGCCGCACGGCTGCGCGCCGAGGGTCTGCTGCCGCCGCCGCGTAAGAAGAGCCGCCGCAGCCGGTAATCGGATTGTCGGACGAAACGCCCACCGCGCTGTGGGCGTTTCGCTTTTCCACCGGCCGCCGGGTCGAACGCCGGGCAGCTCGGCGGGATCAGCGGCTGTAGCGCATCAGGGTGCGCACCAGCCTGCAGGTGGTGTCCGACGGTGGGCGGATATCGATGAGTTCCGCGGTGCGCCGAATGCGCTCGTTACTCGCCTGGCTCGGGAGATAGATGCCCGAATCGAGCAGCGCGATGGTCAGCCGCATGGCCTTGAGCCTGCGGTTGTGGCTGACGTACCACTTGCGTGGGCGGCCCGCAGGCAGCGGCCGCTTCTGGAGCGGAACATAGGGCCGGTCGATGATGACGGTCTTCGACTTGGGTGCGGTAGCGGGCATCGCCAGTCCTCCCGTAGTGGTGCGTTTTCGAGTGCGAATCTCTCGAACACTTCTTCGATTCTACCTCTGGGCACCGACAAAAACCGCTGGCCACAAGGACTTTCGCGGTTGGCACAGTAGTGGGAAGAGCGCCGCTGAAACACCAGGGAGGCGGCAGGCGTATCGTGCGGTTCATGACCGGAATGGACCGCCCGCGGCGGTTGCGCCGTACCCCCGCTCTGCGCCGCCTCGTTGCCGAAACGGCTCTGCAGCCACGGCAATTGGTGCTGCCGATGTTCGTGGCCGATGGCCTGGAAGAACCGCGGGAAATCAGTTCGATGCCGGGGGTGATGCAGCATTCGATGGATTCGCTGCGCAAGGCCGCCGTCGAGGCGGTGACCGCGGGTGTCGGCGGGCTCATGCTGTTCGGGGTGCCGCGTTCGGAGGACAAGGACGCCACCGGCAGCAAGGCCAGCGATCCGGACGGCATCCTCAACCGGGGCCTGCGTGCGCTGGCCGATGAGGTGGGCGGCTCGACGGTGCTCATGGCCGACACCTGTCTCGACGAGTTCACCGATCACGGGCACTGTGGTGTGCTCGCCCCGAACGGTGCCGTCGACAACGACGCGACCCTGCACCGCTACGTGGAGATGGCGCTCGCGCAAGCAGACTCCGGCGCCGACCTGCTCGGTACCAGCGGGATGATGGACGGCCAGGTCGGCGCGATCCGGCGCGGGCTGGACGCGGTCGGGCACACCGACACCGGCATCCTCGCCTACGCCGCCAAGTACGCCTCGGCCTTCTATGGCCCGTTCCGCGAGGCCGTCGGCTCCTCGCTGGAGGGCGACCGGCGCACCTACCAGCAGGATCCGGCCAACCGCAAGGAGGCGATCCGGGAGCTCGAGCTGGATCTGGCCGAGGGCGCCGACATCGTGATGGTGAAGCCCGCGATGTCCTACCTGGACATCCTTCGCGATGTCGCCGATCGCTCGTCGGTTCCGGTCGCCGCGTATCAGATCTCCGGCGAGTACGCGATGATCACCGCCGCCGCCCAGCGCGGCTGGATCGACCGCAGGGGCGCGATCATGGAGTCGTTGCTCGGAATCCGGCGGGCGGGCGCGGACATCGTGCTCACCTACTGGGCAACCGAGGCCGCACACTGGCTGTCGTGACGAACCCGATAGGCCCGATGGGCGCTGTGCCGCAGCCGCCCGCACCGCCGGAGGACATCCGGACCGCACGTCAATTGTGGTGGGGCGTTGTCGTTTTCGGCATTGTGCAACTCGCGGGTTCGATGCTGGCCGCGGTGCAGAATCGGCACGAATTCGCCAAGCAGATGTTCGACCAGATGCAGGAGAGCGATCCGAAATTCACCATGGCCACCGCCGACCTGATGGTGTCCTTGGCGTACGTGGTCGCGGTGCTGCTCGGCCTGACCATCGCGGCGGTCGCACTGGTGCTCGCGCACCAACTGTTCCTCGGCAAGCTGTGGGCGCGGACGCTGCTGACCTTCGTCGGCGTCTGGCTTGCGCTCACGGCGGTCGGCACCATGTTCGCGCTCGGTTCGGGGACCGCAGGTGTGGCCTCCCTGGTGGCGGGCGGCGCGGGCATCGTGCAGGGCGTGCTCGCGGCGGGTGCGATCTACCTGAGTCACCGTCCGGACTCGACCGCGTACTTCCAGCTGAAGCGCAGGTGAACGGGCCGTCGAGCAGGCGGTCGAGTTTGTCGGGGAAACGCCGGCATGTATCGTGAGGGTTGTCACAGTGGACTTGGGAACCGGTAGTTGCGTGTCAGGCGTTCGCTTATCTTTCGTGAGTGCGTTGACCAGATGGCTCCGGGGGATCGGAGGCATAGATGCGTGTGGTTATCCAACAGCCGCAGAGCATTCGGCGAGAATTGCTCGTCCTCAGCCTGCTGATTCTGTTCGGTGTGCTCACCGTCGCGGTACTGCTGATTCCCGGCATCGTCGGCTGAATCGTCCGCGTTCGATGGTCCTCCCCGTCGTCGTGATCGGCGCGACCGGGAGCATGACGTGAGCGATGTGGGGGTCGGCTCCGGCATTCTGTTCGCCGAACCGGGCGCGCGCTGGCGCTCGGTGTCCTACGGGCCGGGTCTGTGTCTGATCATTCTTTTCATCGAATTGGTGACCGCCACTGCGGTGCACTGGTTCGCCTTGATTTTCTGTGCCGCGCTGATCGCGGGTTTCGTTGTGTTGCAGGTGATCGCGGGTCGACGCCATGTGAGCGTCGAACTTACCGACAGCATCCTGCGCGAGGGCACCGAGACGCTCCCGCTGAGCGCCGTCGCCGCGGTGCTCCCCGAGCGCGACGAGGACTCCTGGGACGATGAGGACTGGGAGTCGGCGCGCGCGCTCGGCGAGCTGAGCGGGGTGCCGCGCCGCCGTGGCGGGATCGGACTGCGGCTGGTCGATGGTAGCTTCGTGCAGGCCTGGGCCAAGGACCACCGTGGATTGCGGGTCGCGCTCACCGAGGCGCTCCACCGGCAGCGCGGCACCTCAGGCACCGACGCCACCGACGGCATTGCCGATAGTGTCGACGAGGTCGATAGCGTCGAAGACCCCGGCGGCGCCGATGACCGACACAGCGAGAACGGAGCGGATCGTTGAGGCGAGAAATCGTAGTGTTCGGTGAGGTAGTCGTTGCGGTGCTGTGCCTGGTCGTTGCGGTGCTCAGCTGGCGAAACGGGTTGGTCACCACGTCATTCGCCGCCGCGGGCGACCTCCCGGCCCACAGTGCGACCCGCTATGTCGGTCCGTGGCTGCTGCTGGCGGCTTTTCTGGTCGCCATAGCCGGCATCGTCGGCATCGACGCGGGCGCACGCGCGCTGCGCGTCGTCGCCGAGCGTCCGTCGACCCGAGGCTGACCGAGCCGGGCAACCACCGGCGATCATCGCCGCCGCTGCTGTTTTACTGCGCCGATCGCGGGAACATCGAAGCCATGAAGCCGACGAGCCACACGATCGGCGTCGCCACAATGGCTCTCGCCGCTGCCGTCCCCGCCGAGGTCGCGCCGGTGCCGCCCACCCTCGGCGCCACTGCGCAGGCACTGCTGCACCTGCTGCCCGCGCCGCTGGCTTGTCTTGCGACCACCGGCTCGGCCGGGTCCTGCGCCGGGATCACCTGATGTGGCACGCTCTGGCGCGCAACCGCCGACTCGGTTACCGTGCACGTGCAGCCACGGCTGCTGTGGGCGGTGGGACGGCGCACAACGCTGAATATAGCGAATCTTTGTGTGGCCGTTAAGATTTCGCTGTGGTTCATAGTGCGTCGACAAAGGAATGCTTATGATCGGATTTGCTGGAAAGCTGGGTGCCGGGGTGGCCATCGCCGCTGCGGTCGGGATCGGTGCCGCGCCGGCGGGCGCCACTACATTGCCGCTGGAGCCCGCCGCGTTCGACACCGCCATGGTCGTGCCGGTCTTCGCGCCGGAGACCGGCTCCGCAGGCATCTACAACGGGATCATGTGCCGATTGCACACCATCTCGGCCTCGGTGCCGTGCATGTACACCTGAGCCGGAGACCCGGCTCGAGTGCGTGACCGGCCTCCGCTCAGTTCCACTGCTGGTAGATGTCCAGCACGCGACCGTCGTGGGTGCCGGGGGCGTTGATATACAGCGTGATGGTGCCGTCCGGGTAACTCGCGGCCTCCGTCATGACCTGGCGCAGCGAGGCGTGGACGTTGCCGCTGTCGTCGTGGTAGATCTTGGTGTCGGTCTTCAGACCCGCGCCGATCCGGTTCGGTGGCACGAGCATGGAGACCAGTGCGGGCAGCGGCCCGTCGGCGATGGCCGCCGTCTCCTGGTGGCTCAGATGCAGACCGACCCGGTCCGGCTGGCCGAACGGCTCCGCGGCGGCGGCTGTTCCTGCGCCGAGCAGTGCGGCGGCGGTGGTGCAGGCGGTGAGAACCGCGGCGGTGAAGATGGCAAACCGCATAGACAGACCCTTCTGGCTGGTAGATGGTGCCCGAATGTGGTGTGAGACGCACCGAGATTACGCATCAGCAATCATTCGGCGACCGATATTCGAGGAAACATGCCCGGCGTGTTGCGCAGGAGCGCCGCGTCGGTGCGCGACGCGCGCTGCGGTGTGGATCACTCCACTACACCCTGTCGTCGACTCGATCGGATCGTGCTGAGAGACTGGACGTCGTGAGTTCTTCTCCGCGCGCGACCAGGTCATCGGTGCCGGTTTCCGCTCAGCTCTTCGAACGGGCGATTTCGGTGATCCCCGGTGGTGTGAACTCCCCGGTGCGGGCGTTCAAGTCCGTTGGTGGCACACCGCGATTCATCGCTTCCGCCAACGGTTACACCCTCGTCGACGCCGACGGCCACGAGTACGTCGACCTGGTGTGTTCGTGGGGGCCGATGATTCTCGGCCACGCGCACCCCGCGGTGGTCGAAGCCGTGCAGCGCGCCGCGACCGGCGGGCTGTCCTTCGGTGCGCCGACCGAGGCCGAAATCGAACTCGCCGAGCTGATCGCCGAACGGGTCGCGCCGGTGCAGCGGGTGCGGTTGGTGAACTCCGGCACCGAGGCCACGATGAGTGCGGTGCGACTGGCCCGCGGCTACACCGGTCGCGCGAAGATCATCAAGTTCTCCGGCTGCTACCACGGGCACGTGGACGCGCTGCTCGCCGACGCCGGGTCCGGTGTCGCCACGCTCGGCCTGCCGACCTCGCCGGGCGTCACCGGCGCGCAGGCGGGCGACACCATCGTGCTGCCCTACAACGACATCGACGCCGTCACCACCGCGTTCGCAGCGAATCCCGGCGAGATCGCCTGTGTGATCACCGAGGCGGCCGCGGGCAATATGGGTGCGGTCGCGCCGCTGCCCGGGTTCAACGCGGGCCTGCGCGCACTGACCGAAGAGCACGGTGCGCTGCTGATCATGGACGAGGTGATGACCGGGTTCCGGGTCAGCCGCGCAGGCTGGTTCGGCCGCGAGGGCGTCGCAGGTGACCTCTACACCTTCGGCAAGGTGATGAGCGGCGGCCTGCCTGCCGCCGCGTTCGGCGGTCGAGCCGAGATCATGAATCACCTGGCCCCACTCGGCCCGGTCTACCAGGCGGGCACCCTCTCCGGTAACCCTGTCGCCGTCGCGGCGGGCCTTGCCACGCTGCGCGCCGCCGACGATGCGGTGTACGCCGCGCTCGACCGCAATGCCGAACGGCTCGGCGGCCTGTTCACCGAGGCTCTCACTGCCGCGGGGGTCGAGCATCAGGTGCAGTTCGCGGGCAATATGGTGAGCGTGTTCTTCGCCGACCGTCCGGTCATCGACTACGCCGCCGCCAAAGCCAGCCAGACCTGGCGTTTCCCCGCCTTCTTCCACGCCTTGCTCGACGGCGGCGTGTACGCACCGCCGAGCGCGTTCGAGGCCTGGTTCGTTTCCGCGGCGCTCGACGAGGATGCGTTCGACCGTATTGCCGCCGCCCTGCCCGCCGCCGCACATGCGGCCGCGGCCGCCACACCCGAAGGATCCCGCGCGTGAGCTCCGACCCCGATCAGCCAGATTCCGAAGAGCGCGAAACACCAGCCGCCGCCGATAGCGATCCCGGCGTCGAGACCATCGTGCACGTGCTGCGCCACGGCGAGGTGCACAACCCGAAGGGCATCCTCTACGGCAGGCTGCCCGGCTTCCAGCTTTCGGTGACCGGACGCGCGCAGGCCGGCGCGGTCGCGCGGGCGCTGTCCGATCACGACATCTCGCTGGTGATCGCCTCGCCGTTGCAACGCGCGCAGGAGACCGCCGAGCCGATCGCCGCGCAGCACGACCTGATCGTGCGGACCGATGAGAATCTCATCGAAGCGGGCAACACCTTCGAGGGTCTGCGGGTGTCGGTCGGTGACGGCGCACTGCGCAAGCCGCGGCACTGGTGGAAGCTGCGTGATCCGTTCACGCCGTCCTGGGGCGAGCCGTACCTGCAGATCGCGCACCGGATGCTGGCCGCGGTGAACAAGGCGCGGGTCGAGGCGGCCGGACACGAGGCCGTGCTGGTCTCCCATCAGCTACCGGTGTGGACGCTGCGCCGGTTCCTGCAGGGGCAGCGGCTCTGGCACGATCCCCGGCACCGGCAGTGCTCGCTCGCTTCACTGACTTCCCTTGTGTACCAGGGCGATACGCTCGTCGACATCGTTTACTCCGAGCCTGCGGGCGGTTCGGACCCCACGGTGCACGGCGCATGAGATCGGCCACCGTGTTCTCTCGGCCCGTGGCCCGGCGCCTCGCGCCGGTCCTGGTCGCCTGCGTGTGCTTCGTTGCCGCGCTGGCCGGCTGCTCGACCGGGACAGACGCGGTGGCCTCCGGCGGCACCTTCGAGTTCGTCTCACCCGGTGGCAAAACCGACATCTTCTACGACCCGCCGAGCGCGCGAGGCACCATCGGCACACTGGCCGGCCCCGACCTGATGACCGCAGGCAAAACCACCTCGGTCGAGGATTTCGCCGGCAAGGTGGTCGTGCTCAATCTCTGGGGGCAGTGGTGCGGGCCGTGCCGCGCCGAGGCTCCTGCCCTGGAAAAGGCCTACGAGGCGACCAAGGACAAGGGTGTCGTTTTCCTCGGCATCAACGTCCGTGATCCGCAGCAGGACAAGGCCCAGGATTTCGTGGTGGACAACAAGATCGGCTATCGGTCGATCTACGACCCGTCCATGCGCACGTTGCTCGCCCTCGGCGGCAACTTCCCGACCAGCGTCATCCCGACGACGCTCGTTCTGGATCGTCAGCACCGTGTCGCCGCCGTTTTCCTCCGGTCGCTCCTGGCCGAGGATCTCCAGCCCGTACTCGAACGTATCGCCACAGAGGACTCTCAGTGAACCGCACCCGCAGCCCGCGCGCCTGTCGCCCGCGGCAGGCCGCCCGACTCATCCGTGGAACATGGACCGTCGACGATCGCTGGGCGGGCGTGGCCTCGGTGCCGCGCAGCGCCGCGGCGGCATCGATGATGGATGTCAGCTGGGCCGAGGTCGACCCGGCGCCGACGGACACCGAACGGCAGGTGCCGATGCGCCGCGACGCGGAGCAGGCCGAGGAGGTGCAGTCGTGAACCGCGATCGCCGGATGCGCGGCGGCCGCGCCTGTCGTCCGCGGCAGGCTGCCCGGCTCGTCCGTGGCACCTGGCGGGTCGATGACCGCTGGGCCGGTGTCGCGATGGTGCCGCGCAGTGCCGCGGCGGAATCCTTGCGGGATGTCGCGCGCGACGAGGCGCCGACGGTCTCCGCCGTGCCGGCTGCCGAGCAGGCGACCACTGGCGATCCGCGAGGAGCGGAGTCGGCGTGATCGTGCTTGCCGGAGTGGGGGAGTCGTTCCAGCAGACCGCGGCGACCGGACCGCTGCTGCTTGCGCTCGGTGCCTGCATGCTGGCGGGACTCGTGTCGTTCGCTTCACCGTGTGTAGTGCCGTTGGTACCCGGCTATCTGTCGTATCTGGCGGGGCTGGTCGGTGCCGAGGCGCCGCCTGTCACCCCTGCCGAAGCCAAAGGTCGCGGGGGTAAGTCCGGTTCGGTGGCCGTTGCCGATCGGGCCGTAGTGTCCGCACCGCAAGTGGCGCGCAGTGGCCGGATGCGGGTCGCGGGCGCGGCCGGTTTGTTCGTCGCCGGCTTCACCGTGGTGTTCGTGCTCGCTACCGCGACGGTTTTCGGCGTGATCCACACACTGAACGTGAATCGTGAACTGCTGCAACGCATCGGCGGTGTGGTCACCATTCTGATGGGCCTGGTGTTCATCGGCCTGGTGCCCGCGCTGCAGCGCGACACCAGGATGGAGCCGCGCAGGCTGACCAGCATCGCGGGCGCGCCGCTGCTCGGCGCGGTGTTCGCGCTGGGTTGGACGCCGTGCCTCGGGCCGACCCTGTCCGGTGTGATGGCGGTGTCCGCGGGCACCGACGGGACGACCGCGGTGCGCGGGGTGGCGCTGATCGTTGCCTACTGCCTCGGCCTCGGCCTGCCGTTCGTGGTCCTCGCCTTCGGTTCGGCGAGCGCGCTGCGCGGCGTCGGGTGGCTGCGCCGCAATTCCCGCACCATCCAGATCATCGGGGGCATCCTGCTTGTTGCGGTCGGCATCGCGCTGGTCACCGGCGCGTGGGACCAGTTCGTCGCCTGGGTTCGCGATGCATTCGTCTCCGAGGTGACGCTACCGATATGACCGTGATCGACAGACCGGAGGCGCCGCACACTCCGCCGCGCCAGTCGCTGCCGGGTCGGGCGTGGGCGCTGGTGCGCAACACCTGGCGCGGGCTCACCAGCATGCGCACCGCGCTGGTGCTGCTGTTCCTGCTCGCGTTGGCCGCGATCCCCGGCGCATTGCTGCCGCAGCGCAGCCTCAACGAGCAGAAGGTCGCCCAGTACATCGCCGACCGGCCGACGCTCGGGCCGTGGATGGACCGGTTCGAGCTGTTCGACGTGTTCTCCAGCTTCTGGTTCACGGCCATCTATGTGCTGCTGTTCATTTCGCTGGTTGGCTGCATCCTGCCGCGCGTGTTCGACCACTACCGGGCGCTGCGCACGCCGCCGGTGCGCGCACCGCGCAATCTGGCCAGGCTGCCGCACCACTACGCCGAGACCGTCGAGCGGTCTGCCGACGAGGTGATCGCGCATGCCCGTCGGCAGTTGCGCGGCTGGCGCACCGAGGTGCGCGCCGGTGGGAGCGTCCGGCCCGGAGGCGGCAGCCTGCCCAACCACGCAGGGCCCGGCGAGCGAAGCATCGAGCAGAGCGGGCGGGACGGGGAGACCACTCTTTCGGCCGAGAAGGGGTACACCCGCGAGCTGGGCAATCTCGTCTTCCATCTGGCTCTGGTCGGGCTGCTGGTCGCCATCGCGGTCGGCAAGCTGTTCGGTTACGAGGGCAGCGTTATCGTCATCGCGAACAACGGTCCCGGCTTCTGCACCACCTCGCCCGCGGTTTTCGACTCGTTCCGTGCGGGCAATGTGAACGACGGCACCGGCATGACTCCGATCTGTGTGCGGGTCAAGGACTTCAAGGCCGACTACCTGCAGAACGGCCAGGCCGAGATGTTCACCTCGAATATCGAATACCAGGCCGGTGCCGACCTCCAGACCAACACCTGGCGCACCAGCACGATTCAGGTGAACCATCCGCTGCGTGTCGCTGGTGACCGGCTGTACCTGCAAGGGCACGGGTTCGCGCCGACGTTCACCGTCACCTTCCCGAACGGGCAGACCAGGACAGAGACCATCCAGTGGCGACCCGAGGATGCCCGGACCTTCCTGTCCAGCGGAGTGCTGCGGATCGATCCGCCCGGCGGCATGTACGCCACCGAGGCCGAGCGCCGCAAGAATCAGATCGCCGTGGAGGGCCTGTTCGCGCCGACCGCCCTGCTCCACGGAAGCCTGCTGACCTCGTCGTTCCCCGTCATGAACGATCCGGCCGTCGCGGTGGACGTCTATCGCGGCGACACCGGCCTCGACACCGGAAAGCCGCAGTCGCTGTTCTCACTCGACTCCGAGCAGATCAAACAGGGCAGGCTGACCAAGGAGGCCAGGGTGAACCTGCGCCCCGGCGAATCCACCACCCTGTCCAACGGCGCCAAGGTGACCTTCGACGGCGCACAGGAATTCGTGAACTTGCAGGTGTCACACGATCCCGCGCAGCAGTGGGTGCTGGTCAGTGCGTTGGCCATGATGGCGGGGCTGCTCGTTTCGCTGCTGGTGAAGCGGCGGCGTGTCTGGATCCGCGTCTACCCCGCCGATGCCGAAGCCGGTACCGTTGACCAACGACGCACCGTAGTAGAAATGGGCGGGCTCGCGCGGACCGATCAGGCCGGCTGGGGTGGCGAGTTCGACACATTGCGTGCGCGCCTGCTGGATCAGCAGTCCGGCACCGAGAACACGGGAGAGTGACCATGCCGATCGACGAGAACATCGCGCACTACAGCGATCTCGCCTTCAAGTCGGCGATCGTTGTGTACGCCCTGGTGCTGGTGCTGCTCATCGTGCAGTACGCCTCGGCGCGGACGCTGCAGGTCGTCGAGCGCGAGCTCGTCACCGCGGGCGGTTCCGGCGCGGACCGACCCGCCGTCCCCGGCCGCATCGAGACGCCGCAGGCCAAGCCGCTCGCGGAGCGCGCAGGCAATATGGCGTTCTCGGTGCTCGTCGTCGCGATCGCACTGCACGTGGCCTCGATCGTGTTGCGCGGCTTCGCGACCCACCGCTTCCCGCTCGGCAACATGTACGAGTTCGTCACCATGGCGACCGCGGCGGCCGCCGTCGTCGGCATCCTCTTCCTGCGTGAACAGCGCTACCGGGCCATGTGGGTCTTCCTGCTCGTCCCGATCCTGATCCTGATGTTCCTCGCGGGCACCATGCTCTACGCCGACGCCGCCCCCGTCGTCCCCGCCCTCAAATCGTTCTGGCTGCCCATCCACGTCACCATCGTCAGCATCGGCAGCGGCGTGTTCCTCGTCTCCGGCATAGCCAGCCTGCTGTTCCTCTTCCGCTTGCGCCAGCCCGAGGGCCAAGAATCCGCCACCATCCTCGGCACCATCGCTCGCCGCCTCCCCGACGCCCGCGCCCTCGACGGCCTCGCCTACAAAACCACCATCATCGGCTTCCCCCTGTTCGGTGCGGGAGTCATCCTCGGCGCCATTTGGGCCGAAGCAGCATGGGGGCGTTTCTGGGGTTGGGACCCGAAGGAGACGTGCTCCTTCATCGCTTGGGTTCTCTACGCTGCCTACCTCCACGCCCGAGCAACCTCCGGCTGGCGCGATACCAAGGCCGCGTGGATCAACATCGCAGGGTTCGTTGCGATGCTGTTCAACCTCTTCATCATCAACATCGTGATCAGCGGGTTGCACTCGTACGCGGGGCTGAACTGAGCGATTTCGCTGCTGCTTCGCAGTAGGTCGAACGGTACCCCGAGGAGCATGACCGCGGCCTTCGATGACATGAACCTCCGTGACCTCGTCGGCCTATTGACCGAAGAGGAGCAGCAGGATCTGCGACCTGTTGTGCTTCGCTTGGTGGTCAGCCACGGTAAGCCGGTCACAGACCGGGAAGCAGCGACCGAATCCAGACGGCTCTCGTTCGCTGGGACAGTCGAGGCCGAACCCGACTTCGCTTCCACGTCCCAGGAAGTGTTGTGGCGTGACCTCGGCGGCCGTGAGTGATCATTTGTGACACCGGGCCACTTCTCGCAATCGCCAACAAACACGACAGTGAGCACACGGCTTGTTACGCCGCCTCGAGCGAAGAGCGGGCCCCGCTGATTCGACCATAGTCACCGAAGTCTGCTACATGCTCGCCAAGCTCGGCGCACAAGCCGAGGCCGGTTTCCTCCGTTCGTTGGCGGCCGAAGAACTCCAGGTTGAACAACTCCTCCCCGCCGACTATGCGCGCATGGCAGACCTTGTAGTCCAGTACGGAAGGTTCCCGCTCGGTGCGGCAGACGCGTCGGTAATTGCCATCGCGGAACGGTTCGGGATCAAGAGGGTGGCAACACTTGATCACCGTCATTTCCGTCAGGTAGTTCCAAAACGCTGCGCCGCTTTGGAACTCGTGCCGGGCGAAGAGAAATTGACCAGGCGTCGACGGTAGTTACGTCGCTGGCCGGCCTGCCAGCATCGATCACGGTTCCAGACACAGGTGTTCACACGTGGCCGCGATCTGTCGATCTGGCTCAGCACGCGGCACTCGTGGGATTCCGGGTTTCATCGGGCTGGATTCGCGCGCTGACCAGTGCAACCTCGTGAAACCGTGAGGCAACCGCGGTGAATCCGGGGGGTCGCATTCTTTATCTCGACAGCGACCACGGGGTCGCGGATTCGAGGAGAAAGACATGATGACCAGCCCCCGCCCACCGGCGATCACGGCGACCGGACTGCGCAAGTCCTACGGTGATCACCAGGTGCTCGACGGCATCGATCTGAATGTGCCTGCCGGGACTATCTTTTCGTTGCTCGGCCCGAACGGGGCCGGGAAAACCACCACGGTGCAGATCCTTTCGACACTGATCGGTGCCGATGACGGCGAACTGCGGGTCGCAGGCCACGACGTCACCCGCGAACCCGATGCGGTTCGCGCCGCGATCGGCGTCACCGGTCAGTTCGCCGCGGTGGACAACCTCCTCACCGCCGAGGAGAACCTGGCGATGATGGCGACACTGCACCATCTCGGCCGGGCCGAGCGCAAACGCCGAATCGCTTCGCTGATCAAGCAATTCGACCTGGTGGACGCCGCGAAGAAACCGGCATCGACCTACTCCGGCGGCATGCGCCGCCGGCTCGACATCGCGATGGGCCTGGTCGGCGACCCGCAGGTGCTTTTCCTCGACGAGCCGACCACCGGGCTCGACCCGCGCAGCCGTCGCTCGGTCTGGCGGTTGGTCCGCGAGTTGGTCGCGGGCGGCACCACCGTCTTCCTCACCACGCAGTATCTGGAGGAGGCCGACCAGCTGTCCGACCGGATCGCGCTGATCGATGGCGGCAAGGTGGTCGCCGAAGGCACCCCGGAGGAGCTCAAGCGCCTGGTCCCGGGCGGCCACATCAACCTGCGGTTCACCGAGCCGCGTGCCCTTGCCCTCGCCGCGCAGATGTTCGGCGTCCTCGCCCGCGACGAGGGCGAGCTGACGCTACAGGTGCCGAGCGATGGCGGCGTCGATTCGCTGCACGCCCTGCTGGACAAGCTGAAAGCCGCGTCGATCCACGCAGCCGAACTCTCTGTACACACCCCCGATCTCGATGATGTTTTCCTCGCCCTCACCGGCAAGCCGAAGGAGTCCGTGCGATGAGCACCACCATGAAGTACGCCGTGACCGACTCGATGATGATGGTGCGCCGCAGCCTGCTGCACATCGTGCGCTATCCGTCGATGACCTTGCCGCTGATCATCTCGCCGGTCGTGTTTCTCCTGCTGTTCGTCTACGTCTTCGGTGGCACCCTCGGCGCCGGACTCGGCAGCTCGGGCGGTCGCGCCGACTACGTCAACTACGTGACCCCTGGCATCCTGCTGCTGACCGTGGCGGGTGCGGCGACGGCCACCGCGGTGTCGGTCTGCACCGATATGACCCAGGGCATCGTGGCGAGGTTCCGCACCATGGCCATCTTCCGGCCATCCCTGCTGACCGGGCATGTCGTCGGCAGCGTGGTGCAGACCCTGCTCAGCGTCGCGACGGTCATTGCGGTCGCCGTGGTCATCGGTTTCCGTCCCACCGCGAGCCCGGCCGAATGGCTTGCCGCAGTGGGCATCCTGTCCCTGCTGATCATGGCGATCACCTGGGTCGCCGTCCTCATGGGCCTGGTCAGCGATAGCGTGGAGACCGCGAGCAACCTGCCCATGCTGCTGATGCTGCTGCCCTTCTTCGGCAGCGGGTTCGTTCCCACCGACTCGATGCCGTCCTGGCTGGGCTGGATCGCTGAGCATCAGCCGTTCACCCCCGTCATGGAGTCGCTGCGCGGACTGCTGATGGGCACGGCTATCGGCAACAGCGCGTGGATCGCCATCGCCTGGTGCCTGGCCATCACCGCCGCGAGCTTCTTCGGCGCGAAGCAGCTGCTGAACCGCGAGCCCGGCCGCTAATCGGCTGTGCCCATCAGGCCATCCGTTTCCGCAGTGCGGCAAGGGCGGCGGAACGCAAGCCGAGTACGTCCAGGGCGGTGTATGTCGACACACCCTCGACATACGCCGCCTCATCTGCGTTTGCGGCGCACTCTCTGGCTCGCTTACTCGACATGGTCGGATGGATCTGCCGCGGTGGATCGAACCGTTCGGCCAGCGCGATCAGGCGGGCGCCGTCCGCCGTCAGGCCGCGGTCGATTTCCACCATGGCCAATGCCAAAAGAACTGCGCCACAGGCTGTCAGCTCCGCCAGATAGCCGCCCGGCTGGGTTACCGGATGCTCCAGTAACGCGGTCACCTGCCAGGGCAGATCTTCGACGAGAGCGGCGACCAGATCCAGCCGGCCGTGGTAGGCGTGTGCGAGGACCATCGCCGACCTAGCCTCCAACGCCCACACCTGCACACCGCGCGGATCGGGACGGTAGAAGGGATGCGCGGTGCTCGCTACCAGCTCGGCAATCCCCCGCCAGCGCCGCAGACCATCGTCGATATCGCCGCGGGCGAGCCGAATTTCGGCATCGGCAATCACCTTGTACGGCTGCGCGAACGGGTCGGCATGATCGGCAACCTGAGCCAACCATTGCTCGGCACCTTCGATATCCCCGAGCTGCAGTGACGCCATTACCAGCCCGACGATCAGATCGACGCGATCCGGCCTCGGCCCATGGTCCACGAGCTGCCGCAGCGCTCGTTCCACCTGCTGCCGCGCCAGCTCCCCCTGCTCCGACAGCAGCGCGAGTTTGCCGATCCGGCAACGCGCCTGGAACTGCATCCAGGTATTCGACGTGCGCTCGAAGGCGGCGAGCATCCGCCGGGTCGCCGCGAGTGCTTCGTCGCGGTCACCTGTCTGCTCCGCGCGGAAGCTCGCGACGAGGTGGGCAACGCCGGCGAGCAGCGGTTGATCACTAGCGCACAGCCGATCCAGTGCGGCGGAGTCCGGACCGAGCAGCTCGGGTCCAGCGCGGAAAATCACCGCAACGGCGCGCACCAGGGTGTCCGGCGGCGCCGCGGGCAGGCGCCGCAACACCAGCATCGATCGCAGCTCGAAACCACTCTGGGTGACGGCACTCAACGCGCAGACGGTCGCCGCCGTTCGGGTCACCTCCACATAGTCGGGTTCGGGCCGGTAATGCGAGAGCACCCAGGCACATTCGCCCACCAGCTCCACGATCCGCGCGTAGTGGGATCCGACGTACCACCAGGCACCCAACGCCGCCCAGGTGGCGGCGACCGTCGGCCCGTCCGACCGATCCAGCCCGAGCCGCAGGGCCCGCACCAGGTTGTCCTGCTCGGCGCGCACGGGGTTGTCCTCCTCTTGGTCGGTGAAGGCGATCTCGTTGGCGCCGACACCGAATTCGCGTGCCCAGGCCAGGAACCCTGCCAACGCACGCTCGCCCTCACCCGCATCGGCCCGCCGAGCCGCACCGAAATCCCTGACGGTCTCCAGCATCCGGAACCGGGTGCCCGAGCCGACCTCGGTGATCTGGATCAACGAATGGTCGACCAGATGCTCGAGCATCTCCAATGTCTCATCCAGGCCGTCTGTATCGCCCGAGTCGCCGCTGAGCAGTCGGTTCGCCGCCATAGCGGTGAATCCGTTGGGAAAGACCGACAACAACCGCATCGCCGCCTGCGCTTGCTCGTCGAGCAGGTTCCAGCTCCAATCGACCACCGCATGCAGCGTCCGATGACGTTGTGGCGCATCGCGGGAGCCGCTGCGCAGCAGCGCGAACCGGTCGACCAATCGGCCCGAGATCTCGGCGACCGACATTACCCGCACTCGCGCCGCCGCCAGCTCGATGGCCAAAGGCAGCCCGTCCAGTTGGGCGCATAGTGCCGCCACCTCGGCCGGCGGCAGCGCGATGTCCGGCCGCACCGCGCGGGCGCGCTGCCCGAACAACTCGGCCGCCGTCGCCGTCGCCAGCTCAGGAAGCAGATGAACCGCCTCCGAGGTCAATCCCAGCGGCGCCCGGCTGGTGACGAGGATGCGCAGGTCTGCTACCAGTGACACCAGCGGACCGACCAGTGCGCTGACTCCCTCGAGAACCTGCTCGCAGTTGTCCAGGATCAGCAGGGTGGGACCGGACCTCAACGATTTGGCGATGGCGGAGATGACACTGTTGCCAGTCGATGGCCCGGCCTGCGACGCATCACCCGCCCCCAGCGCACCGGCCACCTCGGTGGCGACCATGCCGTCGTCCTCGACACCGGCGAGCGGGACCAGGTGCACTACCCGCCGCCCGGCCAGCCTGCCGACGGCATGGGCCATGCGAGTCTTGCCGAGGCCGCCGGGGCCGACGAGGGAGACGACGCGCGCGGACCGCAGCAGCGCGGTCACCGCCGCGATGTCTGTTTCGCGGCCGAGCAACGGGTTCGGATCGTGCAGGATGCCGTGGCGAACCACAGGCTCGTTCGCCCTCAGCAGCTGTTTATGAATCGTCTGGAGCACGGTGCCCGGATCCGCGCCGAGCTCGTCGCGCAACATCCGCCGGTAGTCGTCGTATCGGGCGAGCGCGGCGGCGGGCCCCGCGGTGTCGGCCTCCGCCCGCAACAGCTCGGCCAGCACCTCCTCGTTGCGTGGCTCGCTCGTCGCGGCGTCGGTCAGCGGCCTGACGGCTTCGGCGTACCTGCCCAGCCGGGACAATGCCAACGCGAACACGATCAGCAGGGTCCGATAGGCGGGCTGCTTGGCAATGCGCAACTCGGACAACGGATCCGCGCCCGAGGCGTGCTCGACGACCCCGTTCCACAGCGCGAGTCCGGCCGCTGCCTGATCGAGTGCCGCCACGTGGTCAGCCGCCCTGGCATGGCGTTGCGCTGCCGCCGCGTGCACTTCCAGCGCTGTCGCGTCGATCTGCTCCGGACTCAGCGTCAGCCGATAGCCGGTAGGCGTGCTCGCGATAAGGTCGGCGCCCAGCTGCGATCGCGTCCGCGACACCAGCACCTGCAACGCTTTGGCTGGATTCTCGGGCGCGTCCTCGGGCCACACCCCGGCGATCAGCCGAGCGGCGCTGGACCCGTTGCGTAAATCCATTGCCAGCAGAGCGAGCAACCCGCGCGTCCGCGCGCCGCTGATCTCCTGATCACGCAGCGCCACTCCCGACAGCAAGGTCATCTCGATACCCACCCGCATACCGTAATCGTCGGCGCGCCGGGGGCCCATCGAGCAAATCCGGACCCGCTACCAGGACGAACTAGTCTTCGCCTGCGGTATCACGGTTATGCGGGCTCGTTGCGTCGTGGATCGGCCTACCCGAGCGGTGTCGAACACGCGGCACCGCCGGCGAGCGAACGGACAGCATCCTCACATGCGGGCGACGCAGACGACGAATTTGCGCTCTTGGTAGACGATTCCGCGGTCACCCTTCGAGCAGCGGTTGACGTCGACGGTGTTGTGTTTGATCTCCACCACGCGCCCGCCGTTGGGGGTGCCTCGGGCGGCGCAGTCGATGCGTTTCGATTCGTTGGGGACCAGTTCCATGCAGCCGCCTACCACCCAGTCGATGTCCAGGCAGAGGGCGGATTCCGGGGTTTGCTGGAAGGTACGGTCGGCGTCGCGCGGGCACTGGGCAGTTTTATCGATGACCTTGTAGGTGGAGCTTCCGCTGCCGCAGGCGGCTTTGCCGAGGGTGGTGGTGTCGCCCGCGCCGGTGATTTCCACGCAGTCGCCAGGATTCACCTGTAGCCGAATGAGCTGTTTGCCGGTCTCGCCGCGAGCTCCCGCGGTGGTGGGCGGCGGGGTCGTCAACGGGAACTCTTCGATGGACGGTGCCGCCGATGTGGTTGCTGTGCTTGTGCTTTCGTTGGCTTGCGCCTGTTCTTTGACATCGGGATCGTGATCGTTCATCGACACCGCGATCATTGCCACGAGGGCTGCCGTCAACGCGGTCGCGGCAACGAAGACCGTCAGTACGACAGCGGCACGGATACGTTGGCGCGACACGTGAGATCCTCCAGAGCTGTTGCGCTTCGAACATACCCCGCCGAGGTTCGAAGTTGTGAAACTTGCAGTTTGCAGATCACGCAATGCATACACTATTCGGCGGGCGCGCGTCGAGTTGTTGTCCGGCATCATATTTCGCTCGGTGACACAATCTTCGCAAAAGCGGGACATTGGTCGAATGACCAGGTCACGATGGGGCAACGATGGCCTACGGTAGGCATATCTATTGCCATGTATGGCAACAAGATACTGTCGCTGTACACGTCATCCGGCTGCACGAGCCGGAGGTCTCGTGAGAAGGAAACACCTGAA
The DNA here is from genome assembly GCF_036046055.1 of Nocardia sp. NBC_00403. NCBI lineage: Bacteria > Bacillati > Actinomycetota > Actinomycetes > Mycobacteriales > Nocardiaceae > Nocardia > Nocardia sp. NBC_00403. Next base: position 228,875 of record NZ_CP107939.1, on the reverse strand, counting down.
TGAAGTTCGGCATGTTCGCCGCCACCACTGTTTTAGCCGTTGCTGCGGTGGGAATCGCTGCGGGAACGGTTAATGCGAAGCCTGCGGAAGAGGTCATCCGAGAGGTTTCGACATCGGGCGTCGAGCAAGGAATCAGCTACCGTACCGTCCTCTCCGATGTCGCAGGCGTGATCACCACTGCCGTCGACGGCGGCGCCTTCGAGCTTGTCGACAACGGTGCAAAGGTTGCGTTGAAATCCGCGAGCGGCGCGGTGGTCGCCGAGGTGCCGCTAGCCTTCGACATCTCCGGAAGCCGGATGGCGGTCGCGCACGAAATCAGTGACAACGGCCGGAAGCTTGCTCTCACACCGCAAGTGAGCGCCAAGAACATCGGCGAGATGCAGTCCATCAGCTCCATGGCCAGGTTTGTCACCGAGCTCAACAAGAACGTCGTGGGCCTGGTCGCGGGTGGCCTGATCGGTGGTCTGATCGGCGCCGTGGTCGGCCTCGGTTTCTTCAGCATCATCACCGGCCCGATCGGCCTGCTGGTCGGTGCGATCGCCGGCGGCTACATCATGGGCGGACAGTCGTTCGTGGATGCCATGGGCGCGGTCGTCCGGGGTGAGCCCTGATCAAGGGGGCGTGCCTCGATCCGAGGCCGCGTGCGCTCGCGGTGTCCGCGAGTAGGCGGATTCCGACCGACGACATCCGGTGTGCGGGAGTGTTGGGTTACCCGCGCAACGGTTGTCGGGTCGGTGGCGTGTGGTGATCTATCCCCGGTACCTCGGGGCGCCGCGCCGAAGTCGCTGACCAGACGCGGGCTCGTGGATTTCGAGACGGTCTCCGGATCGACGCAGGACTGCCGCCGCGCGGGGACGAACTCCAGCGCGCGATTCTCAGCGCTCGGTGGGACCCGAGTCGCCGTCGCGGTGCTGTCGGGACAGCCGCCACAGGAATTCGGGGTCGTCGTCGGGACCCTTGATGTGCTTGCGCTGCGGTGACCGCGTAGGTGGGGTGGTCGGACCCGACTTCTCCGGGCCGAACGCCTTCCAGCACAACACCGCGACAGCCACAACTGCGATGAGTGCCAACAGGTACGTCACGTCGCTCACCTCCTGGTATCGAGGGTAGCCGCGTACGTAGTCTTCGGACACCGGAGATACGAAATTGGTGCGACAGCCTTGCACGGGCCCCTGGACAGCGGGCCCGAGCGGGGCCTGCGGGTCAGCGCGCGTTGACCGCGGTGCTGGTGGCCTCTGTGGTCAACGACCTGAGTAGTTGCAGAACTTCGGACTCACGGAACCGGCGATGTCCGCCCGGCGTGCGCAGCGACCCGAGACGCCCGGCGTGGGCCCAGCGGGTGACGGTCTTTGGATCGACGTGGAACATGGCGGCCACTTGGCCCGGTGTCAGCAGGGTGTCCTGGCCGCCGACGGTAAGCGCAGTCATAGCAAACCTCTCCGTTCTCGACAGTTCCCTCATCAGTGGCGCCATCGTTGCACTGCGACCCCTACGTAGTCGAACCACCTACAGTTGGTAAAGGGGAAGTAATAGACAAATCGGATACGCCATCCGCCTTCGGTACGAGGTCTCGCCGAAGGCGGCCGATAGCGTCGCATAGGCTGATCGACGTGAGTGACGCAACTCCACCGGAAGGTGCAACCGGACAGCAACCCGCTGGCGCCGGCCGACGGCTGGCCCGCAATCTGGCGCTCTACACCCTCGCGAGGCTGGGTCTGGTCGTCGTCATCACGGTGGCGATCGTCGGGATCGCCCGGCTGGTGTCGGTGGACATTCCGCTGGTGGTCGCCGCCCTGTTCGCGTTGCTCATCGCCATGCCGCTGTCGCTGACGCTGTTCAAGAAGCTGCGCACCCGCGTCAACGAGGACATCGCGCTGGTGGATGAGAAGCGCCGCAGGGACAAGGCGCTGTTGCGGGCCAGGCTGCGCGGCGAGACCCCGGACGAGGACAAAGACGGGGGCACGTCCGCATGAAGCAGTGCGACCGCAGCACCCCGCGCGACTGGGTCGACAATGCCGTGCGATTGATCGACGCCGACACCCAGCGCAGCGCCGACACCCATCTGCTGCGCTACCCGCTGCCCGGCGAATGGCGCGTCCAGCTGTACCTGAAGGACGAATCCACCCACATCACCGGCAGTCTCAAGCATCGGCTCGCGAGATCCCTTTTCCTGTATGCGATTTGCAACGGCTGGGTCGGCGAGGGCACCACGGTGGTCGAGGCGTCGTCCGGTTCGACCGCGGTGAGCGAGGCGTATTTCGCGAAGCTGCTCGGGCTGGATTTCGTCGCGGTGATGCCGGCGAGCACTTCGCCGCAGAAGATCGCGCTCATCGAAGCCCAGGGCGGCCGTTGTCATTTCGTGCAGCGACCACCGGACATGTACACCGAGGCGGCCCGGCTCGCCGCCGAATGCGGCGGCCACTACATGGACCAGTTCACCCACGCCGAGCGGGCCACCGACTGGCGTGGCAACAACAACATCGCCGAATCCGTCTTCGAGCAAATGGCTTTGGAGACCAACCCGGTGCCGGACTGGATCGTCGTCGGCGCGGGCACCGGCGGCACCAGTGCCACCATCGGCCGCTATATCCGCTACCGCAGGCATGCGACGAAGCTGGCTGTCGTCGACCCGGAGAACTCCGCGTTCTACGGCGGCTACGAAACCGGTGACGTGGGCTACGAGACCGGAATGTCTTCGCGCATCGAGGGAATCGGCCGTCCGCGGGTGGAGCCGTCGTTCGTCGGCCAGGTGGTCGATCGCATGATCGAGGTTCCCGATGCCGCGTCCATCGCGACCGCACGGCACGCCAGCGGCGTAATCGGCCGCCGGGTGGGCGGGTCCACCGGGACGAATCTGTGGGGTGCCTTCGCCCTCATTGCCGAGATGATCGCCGCTGGGCGCTCCGGCAGTGTGGTGACGTTGCTCTGTGACGGCGGAGATCGTTATGCCGGAACGTATTTCAACGACGAGTGGGTTGTGGCTCAGGGGATGAGCCTGGCCGAGCCCGCGGCGATTCTGGACAAGTTCCACAGCACCGGCGTCTGGAGCGGATAACGCCGCGTTCCCTTCCGGTCTTGTTCTCGCAACCCCGCCACCCGAGCTGCCTCGGCCGGCGGGTTGTCTGTTTCTCCAGTAGTGAACTGCCGGTGTCCGGCGCCGCCGATTGTCAATTTTTATTGACAGAACCGATGTTGTCAATAAAAATTGACGACATGACTGAGGCAACCACACTGGCGGCCGCCGCAGGCAGCCCCGACCCCAAGGTCGGGCTGCGCGCGGTGCTCGCACTACGTCGGCTGCTCGAACGTCTCGAAGCGATCCAAGTGGCCAATGCCAGGGGACAGGGCTGGTCATGGCAGCAGATCGCGGAGGCGCTCGAGGTCAGCAAGCAGGCGGTCCATCACAAACACTCTCGGAGAGGCGGAAATCGCTGATGTTCGAACGGTTCAGTAGGGCGGCCCGAACGGCCATCGTGACGGCGCAGGAGGACGCCCGTGAGCTGCGGTCCTCGACCATCGACGTGGAGCATGTGCTGCTCGGCGTGCTGTCGCAAGGTGAGCAGGAGTTACAAGAACTGCTGGCCGAGGCCGGCATCACCCACGATGGGGTGCGCAGCAACCTGGCGCAGCCGGACAAGAGTCAGCCGCTCGGCGAAGAGGACGCCGAGGCGTTGCGTTCCATCGGCATCGACCTCGATGCGGTGCGCGAAAGCCTGGAGGCCAACTTCGGGGAGGACGCGCTCGACCGGGTGACGCCGGAGCAGCAGCGGCTCGGACCGTTCGGCTGGGGTCGCGGCGGCAACCTCGGGCACATTCCCTTCGCTCGCGACGCCAAGAAGGTAGTGGAGCTGTCGCTGCGCGAAGCCCTCGCCCGCAAGGACAAGACCATCGAATCCACGCACCTGCTGCTCGGGATCCTGCGTGCCCCCAATGCCACTACCACCCGTTTGCTCGGCGGTTCCGGAGCGATCGCCGAACTTCGACCGAAGGTGCTCGCCCTCCTCGATCGTGCCGCCTGACCCGGTGTGCGGGTGCTGGCACCACAATTCGCGTTGTGGGGCAGCACCCGCGCGCCCGCCGGGCCTAGCATTGGGCCATGCAGCTTCTGATTCGGTTGATCATCAACGGTGTTGCCATCTGGCTGGCCGCGGCATGGGTCGACAAGATCGAGATCCTAAGTCCCGACAACAGTACGACGCAGAAGATCATCACCGTGCTGGTGATCGCCGCGATCTTCACCGTGATAAACGCACTGGTCAAGCCGATCGTCAAACTACTGTCGCTGCCGCTGGTGATCCTCACCCTCGGCCTGTTCCTCCTGGTGATCAACGCACTGATGCTGTGGCTCACCGCAAAGGTCACCGAAACCACCGAGTACGGTCTGCGCGTCGACGGCTTCTGGGCCGCCGTCTGGGGCGGCGTCATCATCTCGGTGGTCAACTGGGTGCTGGGAATCCTGGTCCCCGACGGCGACGACTAACGCGCCGCGCTGAAATCTCGGGGCGACCGACGGCTACCGCCGGACGAGACCCGTCGGCGGCCTCGCGCTCGGCCGAGCGCAGGCTAGAGCTCCGCTCAGCCCGCAATCCCCAGGGCGAGCGCGCTCGCCGCGGACCAGACCAGCAGTGCAAGGCCCGAATCGCGGAGGGCTGGAATGAGTTCCAGCCCGCCCTTGCCGGAGCGCACCGGCGCGTTGGCGCGGACCGCGAGCGGGATCGCGACCAGTCCGACCAGCGCCCACGGTGTCCTGGCCACCAGGATCAGCGTGGCGAGGAACGGGATCGCCAGCATCGCCAGGTGCAGGGTGCGGGTGCGCGGGTCGCCCAGCTTGACCGCAAGGGTCACCTTCCCGGATTCGGTATCTGTCGGGATATCGCGCAGGTTGTTCGCTACCAGCACCGCGCTGGAGAACGAGCCGACCGCGACGGCGAGCACCACACCGGCCCAGTCGATCCGGTCGGCCTGCACGAACTGGGTGCCGAGCACACCGATCAGACCGAAGAACACGAACACCGCGATCTCGCCGAATCCGCTGTAGCCGTAGGGCTTGCTACCGCCGGTGTAGTACCACGCACCCGCCAGGCAGGCGGCGCCGACGAGAATCAGCCACCAGGCCGACAGCGCGACGAGCACCAGACCGAACACCGCACCGATGGCCAGACTGATGATTGCGGCGTTGCGGACCGCGGCGGGCGAGGCGAGCTTCTGCCCGACCAGCCGCAGCGGGCCGACCCGCACGTCATCGGTGCCGCGGATGCCGTCGGAGTAGTCGTTGGCGTAGTTCACGCCGATGATCAGTGCCAGCGAAACCAGCAGCGCGAGAATCGCTTTCCACCACACCGCGCCATCGATGGACGCGGCGGCGCCGGTACCGGCAATGACAGGGGCGATCGCGTTCGGCAGGGTGCGGGGCCGTGCGCCCTCGATCCATTGCGCTGCTGTAGCCATACCCGCAGCCTAATAGGTACCAGCGCACCGAGTCCGTCGAGCGCCGCGCGATCGGTTCGCCTACGCCTCGGCGACCGCCTTCAGCCGGCCGAGACCCTTCTCGAAGTCCTTGCCGATCATGTTGTCGATCGGAAACACCTTCCCGATCAGCCCCATCAGGCCTTGGCGCTGACCGGTCATCCGCCACACCACCTCGGTGCCGCTTTCGACCGGATTCAGCTCGAACGTGGTCTGGTTGACGGCCTTGAACGGCTTCTCGAACGCCAGCCTGATGTCGATTTCGCGAACGTCGCTGGAAGTGATTTCCATGGCGCCGCGCCCGGCTTTGCGGTTGCCGTCCCAGGCGTATTTGGCGCCGACACCGGCATCGGACCCGGTGTAGCTCCGCTGCAATTGCGGATCGATGTCCTCCCACGGCGACCACTTCGTCCACTCGTGGAAATCGTCGATCAGCCCGTGAATACGCGACGGCTCGGCCGTGATGACGGCCTGCCGAACTACCTCGAACTCAGCCATGTGCTCAGCGTAGGCGACCGACCGGCCGGAATGGAGGCGAAAAACCATGACGACCTGGTCGGCGTTGCTCGCATACGATGACGACGGAATGTTTCCGGATCAGAACGGCCCCGACGGCCGAAGTCGGACTGTGACAACGCCCGCAGGCGAATCGGTCGTGGTGGCCCTGCTGGGTGAAATCGCGCTACGCAGGGACGGTGCGCTCGCGGCGCTGCCGGGCGCCAGGTCGCGACTGTTGCTGGCTGCCCTGGCCCTGCGGCCCGGCCGCAGCCGCAGCGCGCAGGCCCTCATCGACGATGTCTGGGGCGAACAGCCGCCGCGCGCGCCGATGAACGCGTTGCATACCCAGGTGTCGCGGCTACGGTCGGCGCTGCCGGACGGTGCGCTGGAGATCGGGCCCGCGGGCTATCGGCTCATCCTGCGCGCCGATCAGGTCGATCTGACGTTGGCCGATGACTTGATGCGCACGGCACGCAGGCGGCAGGCCGAGGGAGACCACGCGGCGTGCCTGGCCGCGGTGGCGCGGGCCAGGTCGTTGTGGCGTGGCGAGCCCGGTGCGGATCTGCCCGCAGGCGAGTTGGCCGACGAACTGCGTGCCGCGGCCGCACAACGATTCGCCGACCTGGAGGCCGTCGAGGTCTCGGCCCTGGTGTCCGGTGGTGACCTAGATGGTGCGGTGGCGATCACCCGTCGAACGGTCGCGGCCAACCCTGTGGACGAGGCCGCGCACGCGATGTTGATGCAACTGCTCGCCGCGGCCGGCCGGTCGAACGAGGCGCTGGAGGTGTTCGCGTCCATCAGGGGTCGGCTGGTCGAAGAACTCGGCGCCGATCCGGGGCCTACGCTCGTCGACCTGAATACCGCGATCCTGCGCGGAGACCCGGTTCCCGGTCTCGCCGCGCGCTCCGATCACGCGCCGCGATCGCCCAGCGATGCCGCGGTGAACGGTGCCGTATTCGACGAGCCGACGCGGGGCGCGGCTACCGACCCGGCAGCCACCAGCGGACGAAATTCGCCTGTGTGGTCGGGCGGTTCGGCCCCGAGTGCGGTGACCGCGATCGGGCTGCGTGCGGCACCCAACACCCTGCTCGGCAGGGCCGCCGACCTGGATGCCCTCGAGGAACTGCTGCGCCGGTCGCGAGTGACCACGGTGCTCGGCCCCGGCGGCACCGGAAAGACCAGGGTGGCCAACGAATTGGGCGCTCGGGTGGCGCACGGCATGCCGGTTGTGCTGGTGGAGCTCGCGTCGGTGCGCACCGACGCGGATGCCGATGCCCGTTCGGAGATCGAAGGCGCGGTCAGCACCACCCTCGGCTTGGGTGAGGTCGTGCTGGAATCGGGTCGCATGCGCCCTGGGCAGCCGGTCGATGCGCGCAGACGGCTTCGGGACGCGCTCTCGGCCCGTCCGATGCTGCTGATCCTGGACAACTGCGAGCACCTGATCGACGCGGTCGCCGAGGTTGTCGCCGACCTGGTCGGCAGCTGTGATCAGCTCACCGTGCTGACTACCAGCCGCGCGCCGCTCGCGATCACCGCCGAGACGGTGTATCCGTTGTCGCCCTTGGCGATCGATGCGGCCGGATCGCCCGCCACCGACCTCTTCATGGCGCGAGCCCGTGCGGTGCGACCGGCGGTGCGACTGAATTCGGAGACGGTCGCCCGGTTGTGTGGCACGCTGGACGGCTTGCCGCTCGCCATCGAGCTGGCCGCGGCTCGCGTGCGCACGATGAGCGTGGAGGAGATCGAGTCCAGGCTCGAGCACCGTTTCGCCCTGCTGCGCAGCGGGGATCGTTCCTCACCCGCCCGGCATCGAACCCTGCACGCGGTGATCGCCTGGAGTTGGAACCTGCTCGACGAACCGCAGCAGGTGACCCTGCGCCGAATGTGCCGGATGCCGGGCGGTTTCACACTCGCGGCCGCCGAGACGGTGGCAGGCGGCCCCGAGGTCGACGATGTCGCCCTCGCCGTGGACGGCTTGGTCGGCCAGTCGCTGCTCACGGTGCTCGAGGACGACGACGGCGTGGTCGGCACGCGCTACCGCATGCTGGAGACCGTCCGTGAATTCGGTGAGGAACAGCTCGCGCTCACCAAAACCGAAGCGGTGGCGGGTGTTCCGGGCGCAGTCGACGAGGGCTTGCTTGTTATGCACCGGATGTCACACTGGGCCCGCGATTTCACGGTTGCCGCGGCCGATCGGTATCGGGCAGGCGAGCAGGTACCCACGGTGCTTTCGGTAGCGGCCGACCTGGACAACCTGGTCGCAGTACTGCGTTACGCGGTCGAGCGCCGCGATTCACGGACCGTGTACCGGGTGTTCCCGGTGGTCGCGTTGCTGTGGGTGATGCGCGGCGCGCACATGGAGCTGACGGGTTGGGCGCGCAGGATCATGGTGCTGCCGCCGGAAAAGCAGCCGGTGCGCGGTACGGTTGCCGATCTGCAGATGCTCGCCCACTTGGTGGTTGCATTGCACATGTTGTACATGAGCACCGACCTGCGCCCGATTGCCACCGTGCGAGCACGCGCACGCCGATTGGCGCGCACCGGCACCGATTTCAATGCGGGCATTCGATATCTCGGCGAGCTCCTCTGTGTGGATCCGTCCGGCGCCGGCGTGGCCAGGCTGCTCGCCGAGGGTGCGCGTTCGCCCGACGACGATGTCCGCGCCTCCGCGCTGATCATGCGGATGAACGCGCAGGAGAATTCCGGACTGGTCTACGGCTCCACCAGAGATGCGCTGAAGGTCCTGAAAATCATGGACGGCCGCGATCTGTGGGGCACCTCGATGGTGAGTCAGCATCTGGGGCAATTGGCCGGGCAGACCGCGCAATACGCCGATTCTGTCCAGTATTACCGTAGGGCAGCAGATCTCTTGCGGGAATTGCGCGCCCACGAAGAAATGCTGGAAATGAGTAGCTACCTCGCGATCTCGCTGATCGGCACGGGGCGGCTGGGGCAGGCGCGGCAGGTGCTGGACTCCGCACTCGGATCCGCGGATTCGGATTCCTCCTCTCGATCCCTGGTCGACGACCCGTCCATTCGGCGAAATCCGCGTTTGGCGGCCGTGGTCGGCGGGGTCGCGGAACTCGAACTCGCCGAGGGCGATATCGACGCCGGGATGCGCCACTTCCACCGGGCGCTCGACTTGCTCGGCTGGCCGGAGGACTTGCTCGCACCAGGACCCGGTGGATTGATGCTGGCCAGTGGGGTCCTCGACGCCCATATCCTGCACGGCCGTGCGGCGGCGGTGGCCGGATTGATGCACGAGCTCGCGGGCAGCGCGGCGGTCCGTCTTCCACAGTTCTTCGATCTGCCGCAGATCGGTGCGGTCGGCTGTGCGGTCGGCTCGTATCACCTCGCCATCGGCGAAGAATCGGACCGCGGTCTGGAGCTGCTCGCGCTGGCCACCAAGGTCGTTGCCAGACAGGACTATCCCTCGATGGAATGGCGGCGCCACATTCGGCTGCATCGAGAGGTGATCGGTGACGAGCGACTGGACGCGGCCTTGTCCCGGGCGGCGGCGCTGCGGCGCAAAGACGCGGCGCAGCGAATCATCGAATTGCTGCGCGAATTGTCGGGCGTCGCCGCGGATTGAGCGCACACTCCGGTCGATGATCGACCTCGGAAGGGGCACCGCTCGACACGAAAGCCGAATGCCATGGTGAGTGACTTTGCGTCTCTCACCATGGCATTCGGTTCGGGGGATGATTGCCTGCGATGCCGGACGCTCACGCCCTGCGCATGTACGCCTTGATGCTCAGCGGGGCGAAGATCGCAATCACGACGACCGAGCCGAGCAGCGACCAGGCCAGGTCACTGCCGTAGTCGTTCCCGTTCATCAAGGCCCGGGCCGTATTCACCATGTAGTACACCGGATTTGCGTGATTGATCGCCTGCAGCCAGCCCGGCATGGTGCTCACCTGAGCGAACGCACCCGACATGAAGGTCAGCGGGAACATCACCATCATCGAGATGCCCTGCACGCCCGCGGCGCTCTTGCCGGTGACGCCGACGAGCGCCCAGATCCAGCTGACCGCGAACGAGCACACCACGATGACCAAGCCCGCGACCACCACGCCGACCACGCCGCCCTCGGGCCGGTAGCCGAGGCAGAGGCCGACGAGGATGGTCAGGGTGGTCGCGAGAACGTAGCGCACCATATCGGCGATCAACGCGCCGGCCAGTGCCGAAATACGTGCGATGGGCAGCGATTTGAACCGGTCGAAGACGCCCTTGTCCATGTCCTCACGCAGCTGGGTGCCGGTCACCACCGAGGTCAGGATCACCGTCTGCACCAGGATGCCGGGGATGAGGATCGGCAGATAGTCGTGCACGTTGTGGGAGATCGCGCCCCCGAAGATGTAGGCGAACAGCGCGGTGAACAGGATCGGCTGCACGGTCACATCGAACAGTTGCTCGGGATTGTGCTTGATCTTCAGAATGCCGCGGTAGGCCATGGTGAACGAGGTCGACACGGTCTGCCGGAGGCCGATTTTGTTGCTGGCCTCCGGGATCGAGAGTGGCGCCGCGTGCCGCCCGGCAGCAGCCGTGCTCGGTTCGGTGATGGTGGTCATGCCGCGCTCCGTTCGGAATCGTTGTCGTCGTCGGCCGGGTGGCCGGTAATGGTGAGGAAGACCTCGTCGAGGGTCGGCTTGCTCACGGTGATCTCGTCGACCGCGATGTCCCACTCGCGCAGGCGAATCAGCAGATCGGCGGTCATGCCCGCGTCCTCGAGCGGCGCCGTGAGCCTGCCGGCCTCCGGCGTGATCAGGGCTTCGGCGCCGAGGAAATCACCGACGATGCGGCGAGCCTCCTCGAGCTGGGCCCGATCGATGAGGGTCAGGTGCAGCGAGGAGCCGCCGACGGAGGCCTTGAGCTCGTCGGCGGTGCCGTCGGCGATCACTTTGCCGTGGTCGATGACGGCGATCCGGTCGGCCAGCTGATCGGCCTCGTCCAGGTACTGCGTGGTGAGCAGCACCGTCGCGCCCTCACGAACCAGCCGGCGAATGGTCTCCCACATCTGGGCGCGAGTGCGCGGGTCGAGGCCGGTGGTCGGCTCGTCGAGGAACAGCAGCGGCGGCGTCGCGATCAGGCTGGCGGCCAGATCGAGGCGGCGGCGCATGCCGCCGGAGAAGTTCTTCAGCGGCTTGTTCGCCGCCTCGGTGAGGTCGAATTCCTCGAGCAGTTCGGCGGCCTTGCGGCGCGAGTCGATCCGGCCCAGACCGAGCAGGCGGGAAAAGATGATCAGGTTCTCGGTGGCCGACAGGTCCTCGTCGACCGAGGCGTACTGGCCGGTGACACCGACGAGGGAACGCACGGCCGTCGGTTCGGCGACGACGTCACGGCCGAAGATGCGGGCGCTGCCGCCGTCCGGCCGCAGCAGGGTGGCCAGCATCTTGATGGTGGTGGTCTTGCCTGCGCCGTTCGGTCCGAGCACGCCGTATACCGAGCCCTGCGGAACCGCCAGGCTCACACCGTCGACGGCGCGCTGTTCCCCGAACACCTTGACCAAGCCGTCCGCCTCTACGGCGAGCGCTGAAGTTGGTGCGAAAGAAGTCATGCGGAGAACTGTGGCGGGCCGATCTTGCACGGCCCTTGCATGACGGTGTCACGCGCACTTGCAGCGGCAGGCACTGCAGGTCGTAAGCCTATTGTCGCGTCGACTCGGCCAGCAGATAGGCGCGTAGTTCGGTGCGGTTGGGCTTGCCGGGGCCGATCAGCGGTAGCTCGTCGAGCAGCGCCAATTCCCGGGGGGCCGCGATGGAGTCCAGCTCGCGCACGACGTGCTCGCGCAATTCCTCCAGGGTCGGCGTCGCGCCCGCGGCAGGCACTACCACCACCGCGACGCGCTGCCCCAGTCGTTCGTCGGGCAGTCCGAGCACCACGCATTCGCTGATCGACGGATGCGTCCCCAGCACGGCCTCGACTACCTGCGGTATCACCAGCAGGCCGCCGGTCGTGATTGCCTCGTCGAGCCGGCCGCTGATGCTGAGCACGCCGTCGTCGAAGGTCCCCGCGTCTTCGGTGCGGAACCAACCCGGTTCGGCGAACGCGGGATGATCGGGTTGGTTGCGGTAGCCCGCGGCGATCATGGCTCCACCGAGCAATACCCTGCCGTCCTCGATGCGCACTTCGGTGCCGGTGAGCGGCACCCCGTCGTAGACGCAGCCACCGCAGGTCTCGCTCATGCCGTAGGTGCGAACAACGTTGATACCGGCAGCTTTCGCGCGTTCGTAGAGCGGTAGCGGGGTGGCCGCGCCGCCGACGAGCACCGCGTCCAGTTCGGCCAATGCGGCTGCGGCGGCGGGTGTGTCGAGCGCCTTGACCAGCTGGGTCGGCACCAATGCGGTGTACCGGCGTGGTCCACGCATGCTCGAGACCGCGCCCGCCAAGGCTTCGGGCAGGAAACCACCCGAGACGTCGAGCACGGTGGGTTCGGTGCCTGCCTGGATGCTGCGCAGCAGCACCTGGATACCGGCGATGTGGTGCGTCGGCAGGGCGAGCAGCCAACTGCCCGGCCCACCGAGCCGGTCATGGGTGGCCGCGCCGCTGGCAAGCAGCGCGGACGCGCCGAGCATCGCGCCCTTCGGCACCCCGGTGGTGCCCGAGGTGGTCACCACGAGCGCGATGCCGTCGTCGATCGGCTCACCGGGGGAGAGGGCGTCGCTGAGGCGCTGGGCCTCGCGACGATCGCTGGTCGGGATCGGCAACCACGCGGGGCCGTTCCCTTCCAATGCTTCACGCAGATGTGGCAGCACATCGCCGACCCGGGATCCGGTCGGCATCGGCAAAGTCCGCAAGGTCGTTGTCACGACTCCACCTCGCTGACGCCGGGCTCCGTCGTGCCCAGAGGCGCTGTGCCCATGGCTCGCTCGCTCCGCTCCCTCACGCGTCTGATCGTGTCATGCCCGCGCCGCCACCGGCGGAACGGGTCGGTTTGCTGGATCGACGCGCGCGGGGTGGGTGCGCTGCGCGGGAATGGGGTTCGGGTACGCCAGGCATCGAGACTGCGATTCACTCGTCGGACGGGGTACACAGCGGCGGGCCCGGACATCGGCGGTCGGGCAGCCATCCGAGCGTTATCGTCCTCGCCGGACTCGGCATTGGCAACTCGGGCCACCGGTGGCGGCTCCTGGCCTATCCGGCCTTCAGTCCGGTGACCAGCGCGAATCCCGCCGGATCGGATGCTCGGCGGGCACCTCGACCAGCACGATCGGTACGCCGTCGGGGTCTTTGAGCCACATTTCGATCAGGCCCCATGGCTCGCGCACCGGTGGTCGGTCGATCGCGATCCCCTGCAGCGCCAGCTCGGCGGCGGCGTCGGAAACATCGCGGACCTGTAGCCAGATCGCGCCGCTGAAGGCCGTCGAATTTCCCGTTCCGCCGTGCGCGGCCACCTCCACCAGCGACTGTCCAGCGAAGAAAACCGTGCCGCCCGGATACTCCCTGGCAATGGCGAGCCCGAGTCCATCCCGATAGAACGCGAGCGTTTTCGCGTGGTCAGCCGGACGCAGGATTATCCGGCTGCTCAGAATGTCCATTTCACACCATCCGTCCGATTAGTCCGATAAGTGCGACCCGGTGGTGGTCAGAAGTACCAGGGATACGGGGTCCAGTCGGGCTTCCGCTTTTCCAAGAACGCATCGCGGCCCTCGACGGCCTCGTCGGTCATGTAGGCCATGCGGGTGGCTTCACCGGCGAACAGCTGCTGGCCGACCAGGCCGTCGTCGAGGAGATTGAACGCGTATTTCAGCATGCGCTGGGCCTGTGGGGATTTACCGTTGATATCGGCAGTCCATTCCAGCGCAACGTTTTCCAGCTCGGCGTGATCGACGACCTTGTTCACCGCGCCCATCTGATGCATTTCCTCCGCGGTGTACGGGCGGCCGAGGAAGAAGATTTCCCGTGCGAATTTCTGGCCGACCATTTTCGCCAGATAAGCGCTGCCGTAGCCACCGTCGAAACTGCCGACATCGGCGTCGGTCTGCTTGAACTGAGCGTGTTCGCGACTGGCCAGCGTCAGGTCGCAGACCACGTGCAGGCTGTGCCCGCCGCCCGCGGCCCAGCCGTTGACCAGCGCGATGACCACCTTCGGCATGAAGCGGATCAGCCGCTGCACCTCCAGGATGTGCAGCCGGCCCGCACGCGCCTGATCGACCGTGTCGGCGGTCTCTCCGCTGGCGTACTGGTAACCGTTGCGGCCGCGGATGCGCTGATCGCCGCCCGAGCAGAAGGCCCAGACGCCGTCCTTCGGCGCGGGCCCGTTGCCGGTGATCAGCACCGCGCCGACGTCCGGGGTCATCCTGGCGTGGTCGAGCGCGCGATAGAGCTCGTCGACGGTGTTCGGCCGGAACGCATTGCGCACCTCCGGACGATCGAACGCGACACGGACGGTGCCCTGCTCGATATGCCGGTGGTAGGTGATGTCGGTCAGGTTCTCGAACCCGGGAACGGGCCGCCACAGCTTCGGATTGAACGTCACGTCAGTGATTATTGCCCCCGGCCTCGCGTCGGGTGCCAGCGACTTCCCATGGTCGGAGCCCGATCACCGGATTCTTCGACTTGACGGTGTAAAACAACGCGTTACCGTGCAGGTATGAGCGAGCGAGTGAAACCGGTTATCGACCGGAGCGCGGTGGACGAATCCCGGTACGAGAAGCACGGGGGCTTTCCCAAGGTCTCCCGCGCGAAGATCGGGTCCGATTTCGGGCCGTTCGTCGAGGCGATGCGCACGTTGCAGGATCTGGCCGTCTCCGTCGACGCCACCGACGACGTTTTCGGCGAAGCGCTCGCACAAGCGCGGCAGCTGATCGATCTGCTGGAGCCCTACCGCGCGCCCGAGCTACAGGGGCCCGCGGGCCGCGCGGTCGAATTGCCAGGGCGCGGCAGCCTTTTGCTGCTGCCGTGGCAGGTGGCCGCGGCAGGACCCGACGGAATCCGGATGACCGGTGAATTTCGTCGCTTCCATCTCGGCGGCAACGGCGCCGCGCACGGTGGCGTGCTGCCGCTGCTGTTCGACGACCTGCTCGGCATGATCGTGCACTACGCGGGCAGACCGATAAGCCGAACCGCATATCTGCACGTCAACTACCGGAAAATCACTCCGCTGGAGACGCCGCTCACAGTGCGAGGACGGGTCGATCGGATCGAAGGACGCAAGACTTTCATCACCGCGGAGCTGCTCGATGAGCAGGACAATGTGCTCGCGGATTGTGAAGGACTCATGGTGCAGTTGCTGCCCTGGCAGCCCTGAGCCGGGTCAGTACCGTGTGACCTTCCGCACCAGTGCGTATAGTTGCCAGCGCTCGTTCATCGACATCAATCCGGAGGAACCTGAAAGTGGTTGCAGCACTGTCTGAATCCCTGCTCGACGACGCCAAGCGCACGGCCTTCCTTGCCGACGCCAAGGAGGTTCTGGACGCCGAGGTGTCGGACAAGGGTGGTGCGTCTGGCCTGGCAGTCAAGGGTGGATACGCGGCGGTCAAGAAGATCAGCCCGTCCATCGTGCCTGATGCGCTGGAGTCCTTGGCGCCCAAGCTCGTCGCGCAGTTGGAGCCGTTCTGGCAGGAGTACGCGGCCAACGGCGCAGGCACATTCGCCGAGCTGTTGGTCGCCAAGTCCGACGAGGTCGCCGAGGCGTTGCTCGTCGTCACCGACGAGCGGGCCGACTCCTCGACCAGGCCCGCGCTGAAGAAGGTCTACTCCTCGATGCGTTCCTCGGCCAAGAAGAACGTCATCGAGGCCCTGCCGCGGCTGGGCGATCTGGTTCAGAAGCACGCCAACTGATTTCGGCAGCGCGCGTCGCACACCGACCGATATCGGCATCGCCGATTCGGGGTGTGCACGCTTCTGCGCCGCCCGCGTCCGGTGGTGGACGCGGGCGGCGAAAACCCACTCGAACACACGTGTGTGAGCAGGGCGACGGAGACGTCGGGGCAACTGTCTGAGAGGCTGGAGTCGTGAATCCGTCTACAGCACAAGCGCAGGTGGTCGTCGACGAACTCGCGCGCGGGGGTGTGCGGGACGTCGTTCTGTGTCCGGGGTCACGCAACGCTCCGTTGGCCTTCGCGCTCCAAGCGGCCGACGCGGCGGGCCGGCTCCGGCTGCACATGCGCATCGACGAACGGACCGCCGGATTCCTTGCGGTCGGGCTCGCGGTCGCGAGCAGGCTGCCCGTCCCGGTCGTCATGACGTCGGGGACCGCGGTGGCCAACCTCGGGCCCGCGGTGCTGGAGGCCAACTACGCGCGGGTGCCGCTCGTGGTGCTCAGCGCGAACCGGCCTTACGAGATGCTGGGTTCCGGCGCCAACCAGACGGTGGAACAGCTCGGCCTGTTCGGTAGCCAGGTCCGCGCCACCATCAGTCTCGGCCTCGCCGAGGACGAATCCGCCAACGCCGACCGCGCGCCCTACGGGCACCAGAACAGCCTGTGGCGCTCGGCGGTCTGCCGGGTGCTCGCCGCGGCCCGCGGCACCCGCTCCGGCAACGCGGGCCCAGTGCATTTCGATATCCCGCTGCGTGAGCCGCTGGTGCCCGACCTTGCGCCGGGCGAATCCGCGCCTGCCGGCCGCGCGGGCGGCCGAGCCTGGACGCTCACCCAGTACGCGACGCTCGATGTGCCGCTCGACATCGACCTGACGCCCGACACGGTCGTCATTTCCGGGCATGGTGCCGGCCTGCGACCCGAGCTGTCCGCGTTGCCGACCGTCGCCGAGCCGACGGCCCCCATGCACGGCCCGGCACTGCACCCGCTCGCGCTGCCGCTGCTGAAGCCGCAGCAGGCCATCATCACCGGCCGCCCCACTCTGCACCGGCAGGTCTCGCGGGTGCTCGCCGACCCGGATGTCACCGTCTTCGCGCTGACTACCGGGCCGCGCTGGCCCGATGTCTCAGGCAATGTCGTCGGGACCGGTACTCGCGCGCTGGTCACGGGCGCACCGAGGCCGGAATGGCTGGCACACTGCCGGGAACTGAACGCGCGGGCGAATGAGGTGGTGCGCGCCGAACTCGCCGCGCACCCGAAGCCGACCGGCCTGCATGTGGCCGGGGTGGTGATGGATGCGCTGCGCGAGGGCGATCAACTACTGCTCGGCGCGTCGAACCCGGTCCGTGATGCGGCGCTCGTCTCGTCGCCGCGGCCCGGCGTCCGGGTGCTGTCCAATCGCGGTGTCGCGGGCATCGACGGCACCGTGTCCGCTGCGGTCGGCGCGGCCCTGCATCACGAAGGCCGCACGATTGCGTTGATGGGTGACCTCACCTTCTTGCACGACGCGTCCGGCCTGCTGATCGGGCGTGGTGAACCGCGCCCCGCCGACCTCACCATCGTGGTCGCCAACGACGACGGCGGCGGCATCTTCGAACTGCTCGAACAGGGCGACCCGCAGTACGCCGGTGTCTTCGAGCGAGTGTTCGGCACCCCGCACGGGATGGATCTGGCCGCGCTGTGCGCCGCGTACCGCATTCCGCACCGTCAGGTCGATCCGGAGCAGTTGGCCGTCGAGCTGACCGCACGGGCTCACGGAACACGGGTGCTGGAGGTGGTGACCGAACGGTCCAGCCTGCGCGAGCTGCATGCCACGGTGCGCGCCAAGATCGCGCCCTAGCGCGTCAGTAGGCGGGGCCGGTGTCGTGGTCGTCGTCCAGCGGCACTGCGATCAATTGCTCGACGATGTCGGCCGGGTCCGCGCTCAGCGCGTCCCGATCGACCGCTGCGGCAATCTCCTGTTCATCGGTCTCGTCGACGATTTCGTCCGGATAGGCCGACACGGATTGTTCGGCGAGATCGGCTTCCGGAACCACGTCCATGGCGCGGGACGTGTTGCGATCGGTCATTCGTTCGCTCCTCTCCGCTGGTGCCTCCTGCGTGGATCACCCACGACGGAGTAGGACAACAGTCGGACACGCATCGAGAATGCTCCGCCGCGCGCGATGCGGCAACCCTGCTGTTACTCGCCCTCGATCGCACCGGTTCCGTTCGCCGGGTATTCCACCAGCGCCAGCGTCCGGTTCGCCATGAACCGCGCGGTGCGAACCGCGACTCCGGTCCTCGTCACTTCGCTGACTTCGACAACGCCGCGCGCGATCCGGACGTCTACGCGCCGGCCTGCCCTTGTCGCGACCACTTCATAGCTTCGAGACCCGTCGCCGAAGTCGACGACCACCTCTACACGATCACCCTTCATCTCCCAATTATCCGCTTTTCCAGGACTTTTCGCCGCTACGACTTGGTTGCGACGGCGGGTGCGAGGAACGCGAATCAACGTGCCGGATCACTGCGGGGCGGCCACGAACAGGCCCGCCGCAGCGGCGCTCGTCGCGGCGCGGGCGGCCGTTGTCGCCGCGAGGTCGTCGATGGGGTCGCCCGAGGCGAGCAGGCGGTAGTAGAGGGGCGCCGAGACCGCGGAGAGGACCGCGCGTGCGTCGGTGCCTTCGGGAACCTCACCGCGGGTGATCGCCGCCTGCACACAGGGGGACCATTCGGTGAGGCGGATGTCGTAGAAGCGGTGCAGGGCGGTGGCGGCGGTGTCGTCACAGGTCGCGGCGGAGATGACGGCCTGGAAGAGCCTGCCTTGGCGCGGGTCGGTCAATGTCTTGGCGACCAGCCGGGCGTTTGCGGTCAGATCGCCGAGCAGGGAGCCGGTGTCGGCGTGCGGCAGCGACTGTTCGGCCATGTCCGCGAGCAGGTCGATGACCAGTCCGGTCGGGGTGCGCCAGCGGCGGTACGCGGTGGTCTTGCCGACCTCGGCCCGTGCGGCGACCTCGGCGAGGTCCAGGTGGGCAAAGCCGCGTTCGGCCAGCAGATCTCCTGCTGCTTGCAGTACCGCCTCGCGTACGCGTGCGGTGCGTCCACCAGGGCGGACCGAGCCGGGAGTGAGCTCCTCGGACGTCATAACGGGACTCCAGTTTCATTTATGGCGCGACGGGTGTACTGTTCAAGATGTTAACGGAACTATAGACCCTTTAGGAGTCATCATGGAGTACCGGCGGCTCGGCGCATCAGGTTTGCTCGTCCCGGCCTTGAGTTTCGGCGCGGGCACCTTCGGCGGTCGTGGCGAACTTTTCAGCGCCTGGGGCGACACCGATGCCGAACAGGCCCGACGCATGGTGGACATCAGCCTGGAGGCAGGCGTCACCATGTTCGACACGGCCGATGTCTATTCCGACGGCGCCTCCGAAGAGGTGCTCGGCGCGGCTATCAAGGGACGCCGCGATCAGCTGCTGCTGTCGACGAAGGCGAGTCTGCCGACCGGTCCCGGCCCCTATGACGCGGGTTCGGGGCGGGCCCGGCTCATCAGCGCGGTCGAGGGATCGCTGCGCAGGCTGGGCACCGACTACATCGACCTGTTCCAGCTGCATGCCTTCGACGCGCACACCCCGGTCGAGGAAGTCCTTGCCGCACTGGACGATCTGGTGCGCGCGGGCAAGATCCGCTACCTCGGCGCATCCAATTTCGCGGGCTGGCAGCTGATGAAATCCCTTGCCGCGGCCGATCGGAACGGTCTGACCCGCTACGTCGCGCACCAGGTGTACTACTCGCTGGTCGGCCGCGACTACGAGTGGGAGCTGATGCCCCTCGGCCGGGATCAGGGTGTCGGCGCGGTGGTCTGGAGCCCACTGGGCTGGGGCAGGCTGACCGGCAAAATCCGCCGTGGACAACCGATTCCGGACGGCAGTCGACTGCACCAGACAGCTGAGGCAGGCCCGCCGGTCGACGACGAGCACCTCTACAACGTGGTCGACGTACTCGACGAGCTCGCCGCGGAAACCGGCAGGACGGTCCCGCAGATCGCACTCAACTGGCTGTTGAGCCGACCCACCGTCGCAACGGTGATCGTCGGCGCCCGCAACGAGGAACAGTTGCGCCAGAACCTCGGGGCCGTCGACTGGCAGCTGTCCGCCGCCCAGATCTCTCGGCTCGACAAGGCCAGCGCGACCACGCCGCCGTACCCGTACTACCCGTATTACCGCCTGCCCGACTTCGCCCGGCTCAACCCGCCCGCGGTGTAGGAGAAACGCATCGCCGACACCCTCCAGCCGGTCCCGCGAAGCAGGACCTATCAGTAAACGTCACGGACGTAGCGCTTCTCGGCGATGAGTTGCTTCTTGAAGGCCAGCGCGCCGTCCTCGTCGAGCTTGCCGTGGATCCGGGCAATGCGGAGTAGGGCGGCGTCGACGTCCTTGGCCATCCGCGCGGCATCGCCGCAGACGTAGAAGTGCGCACCGTCGCGCAGCCAGGACCACAGTTCCGCGCCGTGCTCGATCATCCGGTGCTGCACGTAGATTCGCTCACGCTGGTCGCGGGAGAAGGCGAGATCGAGCCGGGTGAGGAAGCCGGAGCGGAACATGTCTTCCCACTCGGCGCGATAGTAGAAGTTCTCGGCGGCGTGCTGGTCGCCGAAGAACAGCCAGTTGCGGCCGGTGCAGCCGAGTGCGCGCCGCTCCTGGAGGAAGCCGCGGAACGGGGCGATGCCGGTGCCGGGACCGACCATGATCATCGGCGCTGTCGGGTCGAGCGGCGGTCGGAAGTGCGGGGACCGGTGCAGGAAGATCGGGACCGCGGTGCCGCGATCGGCCAGGAACGTCGAGCACACCCCGCCGCGGCGGTCGGCGGATCCGGTCGCCGCCGGATCGCCGTAGCGGACGATCCCGACGGTGAGCTGCACCTCGTCCGGGCTGACCAGGGGGCTGGAGGAGATCGAATACTGGCGTGGCTGCAGCTTTTTCATGGCGCCGAGCCATTCGACCAGATCGGCCCGTACCGGGAAGTCGCGCAGCACATCGACGGCTTGCCGGTCCCACAGGTATTTGTCGAGTTCGTTGCGATTGTCGCGGCGCAGCAGCTTGGCGAGCTGAATGCTGTGGTTGCGTTCGGCGATGAAACCGAGCAGATCCTGGCCGACCCTGGTGATGTCGTAGTGGGTTCGCAGCGCATCGGCCAGTGGCAGTTCCCTGTTGTCGATTTCGACGATCCTGCGGCCGTCCAGCCCGGTTGCCTCGAGCCACTCCGCGACGAGCGACTCGCAGTTGGCAGGCCACACCCCCAGCGAATCGCCGACCTCGTAAACGGCCTCCAGCTCGCGCAGATCGAACCCGAACTGCCGCACCTCTTTCGATGATCCGGCGCGCGAGAGCGGTTCGTTGCGCACCAGCGGGGCGGCGACCGGCGCATTGCCGGTGAAAGGTGCAGGCTCGGCGCGCTGTGTGCGGTCGAGCGCGGGCGCGGGCGTACGGGTCAGCACCAGCGTGCCTGCTCCGCCTGCGCGCACCGCGGTCCGAGTAGGGGCAGGAGCGCTCGGCCCCGGCGTCGGCGGTGTGCCCGTCTCGGACAGTTCACCGTTCGACGAGTCGCCGAGTGCGGCAAGGACATTGTCGAGCCACTGCGCCGCGGGCTCTTCGAAGTCGGGTTCGGTGTCGACGCGCGTAAGCAGCCGGGTCGCACCGTGTTCGGCGAATTTCTGGTCCAGTTTGCGTCCGTGGCCACAGAAGTCGTCGTAGGAGGAGTCGCCGAGTGCGAGCACCGCGTACCGCACGCCGGTCAGCCGGGCAGCGCTGTCGTCGAGGCGGCTCCAGAAATCGGCGCCGTTGTCCGGTGGTCCGCCGTCGCCGAAGGTGCTGGTAATCAACAACACATCGCCGGTCAGCACGCTCAGCTCGCACGAGTCCATATCCAGCAGTCTCGGCAGATAGCCGTTGTCGGCGAGGCGGGCGGCCGTGGTCGCCGCGAGTTCCTCGGCATTGCCGGTCTGCGAGGCCCACAGGATGGTGATCGTCGGCTGGACGGCGATGTCGTCGGTCGTCGTCGCGGCCGCGGCGCGGGAGTACATGCCTGCGAGCAGTCCATCGATCCAGAACCGACTGCGCGGCGACAGCGGTGCGGACTCGGGCAGCACCGGCTGTCCGGTGACCGGCATCGATTGCAGCGCCGAGAGGTATCCCGAGAGGTAGATGCGTTCGTGCTCGGTGAGGGTCGGCGTCGTGGCCGCGTCGAGTCCGAGTGCGGTGGCCAAGGGGTGGACGCCGCGGAAAGCGGCTCCTTCGAGCGCGTTGAACAGCGCGGGCTGCACTCCGGAAATGTCTGGTGTCGCGGGAGATTCGGGCGCGGCAGGCGATTCGGACCGCGGCACCGGTGCGACCCGGCGCAACGACACCGCACACGCCTTGAACTCCGGTTGCAGGGATGCCGGGTCGACAGCGTCGTTGGTCACCGCGTTGATGGTCAGGTACTCACCCTGCTCGTCGTTCCAGTGGAACGGTGCAAAGCAGTCGCCGGGCCGCACCCGGTCACTGATCTGCGCGGGTAGCACCGCTCGCCCACGTCGCGAGGCTATTTCGAGCTGATCGCCTGCCTGAATACCGAGCCGTTGCGCATCCGCCGGATGCACCTCGACGAACGGCTGCCCGTTCAACTTGGTCAGTGCGGCGATCTTGCCGGTCTTGGTCATGGTGTGCCATTGATGCTGCAACCGGCCGGTATTGAGCACGAACGGATAGTCGTCGTCGGGCATTTCCGCCGGAGCCAGGTGCGGGCGCGGCCAGAACACTGCGCGACGACTCGGCGTCGCGAACGCCAGTCGAGGCCGATTGCCCACCTCGTCGACGAAAAGCTCTTGGCTGACACCGTCGTTGAGATAGCGGATCGGGTTGCGCCGCGCGCCGGGCTCGGCGCACGGCCACTGCATCGGTCCGGCACGCAGCTGCTCGAAGCTCATGCCGCGCAGGTCGTAGCCGGTGGCGGGATTGGCGAACCTGCGGAGCTCGGCGAAAACTTCTGCACTGGAGGCGAAATCGAAGCCATCGAATCCCATCGCGGTGGCGACCTGCGCGATCAGCAGCCAGTCCGGCCGCGCCTCGCCGATCGGATCGACCGACCGCTGTAACAACGTGACGTTGCGTTCGGAATTCACCATCACCGCATCGGCTTCGGCCCAGAGCGTGGCGGGCAACAGCAGATCGGCGTAGGCATTGGTCGCGGTCTCGGTGTAGGCGTCCTGGGCGATCACCAGCTCGGCGGCCTCGAGTCCCGCGATGACTGTCTTCCGATTGGCGACGGTGGCCACCGGATTGGTGCAGATGATCCACGCGGCCTTGATGCTGCCGTCCGACAGCTGGCCGAACATATCGATAGTGCCCGGCCCGGCCTCGGTCCGCAGCGTGCCGGGCTCTATGCCCCACGCGGTCTCCACGAAGGCCCGATCGGCGGCGGCGAGCACGCTGCGCTGGCCGGGTAAACCCGGACCCATGTAACCCATTTCGCGACCGCCCATGGCATTCGGCTGACCGGTGAGCGAGAACGGTCCACTGCCGGGACGGCAGATGGCGCCGGTGGCCAGGTGCAGATTGCAGATGGCGTTGGTGTTCCAGGTGCCGTGGGTGGACTGGTTGAGCCCCATCGTCCACAGCGTCATCCATTCGCCTGCCTCGCCGATCCAGCGTGCGGCGGTGCGGATGTCGGCCACGGCGAGGCCGGTTATCTCGGCGACCTTCTCGGGGGTGTAGTCGGCGAGGAATTGGGGCATCGACGCCCAGCCTTCGGTGTGCTCGGCGATGAATTCCTCGTCGATGTCACCGTTGTCGACGAGCAGATGCAGCAGCCCGTTCAGTAGCGCCAGATCGGTGCCCGGCGCGAGCTGCAAGAACAGGTCGGCGCGTGCCGCGGTGTCGGTGCGCCGCGGATCGACGACGATCAGCTTCGCGCCCGCCTTGATCCGATCGACCATCCGCAGATACAGGATCGGATGGCAGTCGGCCATATTCGCGCCGATCACGAAGAACAGATCGGCGTGTTCGAAGTCGTCATAGGATCCGGGCGGCCCGTCGGCGCCGAGCGACTGCTTGTACCCGGTCCCGGCACTGGCCATGCACAGCCGGGAATTGGCCTCGATGTGGATGGTGCGCAGGTATCCCTTGGCAAGCTTCGTCGCCAGGTATTGCGCTTCCAGCGACATTTGCCCGGACACATACAGCGCGATCGCGTCCGGTCCGTGCTCGTCCAGGATGGCCCGCAGCCGAGCCGCCACCTCACGCACAGCCTCGTCGACCGACACCGGCACCGGAGCCTGGTCCCGCGCGGGCCGGCGGTAGGCGGTTTCCATCCGCCCCGGCGCCCGCATCAGATCCAGGTGGGTAGCGCCCTTGGTGCACAGCCTGCCTGCGTTCGCGGGATGCAGTTTGTCACCGCTCACCTTCGCGATCACCGTCGCACCACTCGCATCGGTTCGCGTCTGCACCGTGATGCCGCAGCCGACGCCGCAGTACGAGCACGCCGTCTTGGCCGTGCCCGGCGCGCTCCCTGTCACTGCGTCCGACATGCCTCGATCATGGCGATCACCGGTTGCGACCTATTTACCCAGCGTTATCGCCAGATGACAATTTTCCTCACAGCAGGAGCCGAGAGCGGTGAGGTGCGCATCCTGATATCTCGGTATGGCCCGTCCAGCTGGGTGAATGCCGCATTTCACCGGCGATATCGGCGGTAACCGCACCATAACCACCTCGGCCGCGCGCGGTGTGAGTGCAGTCACCGCACGACCGTCAGAGCTTGTATCCGCGGTGCATCGCGACAATGCCGCCGGTCAGATTGCGCCATTTCACCGCCGACCAGCCCGCGTCGGCGATCCGCACGGCCAGCTGCCGCTGATTCGGCCAGACGCGGACGGATTCGGCCAGGTAAACATAGGCATCCGGATTGCTACTGACCGCTCGCGCCACCTTCGGCAGCGCCTTCATCAGGTACTCCATGTACACGGTGCTGAAGACCGGAATGATCGGCGTGGAGAACTCGCAGACCAGCAGCCTGCCGCCGGGCTTGGTGACCCGGAGCATCTCGCGCAGCGCCTGCTCGCTTTCGGAAATATTGCGGAGTCCGTAGGAGATCGTCACCGCATCGAAGGAATCGTCGGCGAAGGGCAGCGCGGTGGCATCGGCCGCGACCATCGGCACATCGCGGAACTTGCCCGCGGCGAGCATGCCCTGGGAGAAGTCGGCCGCCAGACACCAGGCGCCGGATTTCGCCAGGTCGAGCGTGGAGATCCCGGTGCCTGCCGCGAGGTCGAGTACGCGCTCACCCGGCCGTGCCGCCAGCGCCTTGCGCACCGCCCAGCGCCAGTATTTGTCCTGGCCCATGGAAATGACGGTGTTGGTCAGGTCGTACCGCTTCGCGACCCCGTCGAACATCGACGCGACCTCGCGCGGCTGCTTGTCCAGCGAGGCCCGAACCGATTCTCGCTGCTCTGTTTTCGCCACCCCTCGACAGTAACGCGCCGTCCGGTCCGCACCGGCCATGATCCCGGGCACAACTGCCGCGGACCATGCCCGCGCCCGGTTCCCGCGGGTCTGGCGGCTGCCTCGCCATCGCTCGCCCCGGCGCAACTGCGGCTGTCTCGTCTTCGCTCGACCCGGCGCGACTGGCGACGGACTCTGTCCGGCAGTGTCATCAGGCGGCTGTCTCGTCTTCGCTCGACCCGGCGCGACTGGCGACGGACTCTGTCCGGCAGTGTCATCAGGCGGCTGTCTCGCCTTCGCTCGACCCGGCGCGACTGGCGACGGACTCCGTCCGGCAGTGTTTCATCAGGCAGTGTGTGGCAATCGGATCTGCTGTCCCGTCACGGCCGCGTAGTGGCCCATCAATTCGGTGCAGATCGCGGGCCAGGTGCGGTGCAGTACCGACTTGCGGGCGGCGGCGGCGAATCGGGTTCGTAACGTCGGATCGTGCAGCGCGCCGATGGCGCTCGGCAGCAGTTCGGTGAAGCGATCGACCGGGAGCAGGTATCCGTTGCGGCAGTGCGCGATGAGGTCGCGTGGACCGCCTGCGTCCGGGCCGATCACCGGAACCCCGGCGGCCAGTGCTTCCTGCACGCCCTGACAGAACGTTTCGTGCTCTCCGGCGTGCACCATGACATCCAGGCCGGCGTAGGCCTGCGCCAATTCGTCGCCGCCGAGCTCGCCGGTGAACACGGCGGTCGGCATCAGCCGGGCCAGCCGAGCCCGTTCCGGACCGTCGCCGACGATCACCAGCTGGATATCGCGGTCGCCGGCAAGCACCGCGAGCCGTTCGACATGCTTTTCCGGAGCCAGCCGCCCGACGAACCCGACGATCAGCTTCTGCTGTCCCGACAGCCAGGCTGTGCGCAGCTCTTCTCGCCGCGCCGACGGGGTGAACCGGGCGATATCGACGCCGCGACCCCACCGGTGCACCCGCGGAATACCGTGCCGCGCGAGATCTTCCGCGGCCGCCCGCGACGGCGCGAGCGTGCGGGTGGCGCCCTCGTGGATGCGCCGGGTCCAGCCCCAGGCCGCGCGGCCGGCCAATCCGAGCCCGTAGCTCTTGGCGAACCCGGCGACATCGGTCTGATAGACGGCCACCGCGGGCAGGTCCAATCGCAGTGCGGCGGCCAGGCCACCGGCGCCGAGCAGGAACGGCGAGGCCAGGTGCACCACGTCCGCGTCGAAATCGGCAATGGCGGCGGTGATGCCCGGCTGCGGCAGGCCGACCGGCAGCGAACTGATCTTCGGCACCATCACCGCGGGGACCCGGTGCACCGGGAAACGACCGTAGAAGCGCGGGGCGGTGGGCTGTCCGCACGGGGTGTCGGGTGCGACCACGAGCGCCTCATGGCCGTGCTGGTCCAGATGGTCCAGCACCTTCAGCACGGAATTCACGACGCCGTTCATATTCGGCAGGAACGACTCCGAAACGATGGCTACTCGCACCACCCAAGACTGACCGGTACACCGCGCCGTGCCGTCACGCCGACGTGACCAGGACGGAAAGTTCCGGCGAAATGTCGGGGGCACGGCCGGTCAGCGAGCCGGGACCGGTTTCGCCCTGCGCCGGCCGATGCGCAGCAGTATCCACAGCGTCGGCAGTGCGATCAACCACACCACCACGATCACCGAGAGCGCGGGCAGCACCGCGACGCTCGCGTCGCGTCCCGCCACTCGGACCAGATCCGGATCACTGCGGTTGTACTCCACATTGATCCGCTCGCCCGCGGTCAGATTGGTCGGATAGAGCACCCCGACCTTCGGATTATGCGTCTCTCCGTCCGGTGTGACGTACATGACCGCCGAGCGCAACCGGCCCGCGGAGAGCACTTCGGCGGTGGTCACGCCTTTGTCGGAGCTGATCAGATAGTCGTTGCGCCAGGCCGCGAGCACGAGCAGGACAACGAGGGTCGTGAGGACGATCGCGACCGTGAGGATGCTGATCTCGGCCCGCCGCAGGCGGATCGACCGCCTTTCAGACTGGCTGGTTTCCGACACCGCAATAGGCTACTTGCCGCCTCGGATACCGTGTGCGCCCATGTCCCGAAAATTCAGCTTCACCGTGCAGTACACAGTCCCGGTCGAAGATCTTCACCGGGCACTTACTACCGATGCCGCCTGGGTGGCGCGCTTCGCCGACGCCCAGACCGCAACGATCGACCTATCGCACCCGGGCGGCGAGGGCACGATCCGCATTCACATGACCGAAAAGGCAAGCCGGGACAAGGTTCCCAGCATCGTCGGCAAGGTGCTCAAGAGCGAGCTCATGCTTTCGCGCACCGATGACTGGCAGGCGCTCGACGGCGAGATCGCCAAGGGCACTTTCGAAGGCGCCACCGGTGGCATCACCACCGAGATGTCGGGGAACTATGAGCTGCGTCCGACTGCCGAGGGGTCGGAGATCGAGGTTGTCGGCACCGTGCAGGTGAAGGTGCCGCTGGTCGGTGGCGCCATCGAGCCGCTGGCCGAGCAGTTGTTCCATCGGGTGCTCAATAGCGAGCGCAAGTTCTGTCAGGAGTGGCTGGCCGCCCAGGCCACTGCCTGATTCGACCCGATCTCCGCCACCTGTCGCCCCGGCGCAAGCCGGGGCCAGTCGAGCCGTTGCGCCGCGTTCGCTACGCGAAGGCCTGCGGGTCGAATTCCTTCGGCTCCACCAGCACCAGCCAGTTGCCGGAGTTGTCGCGAATGATCGCCTCGGTCCCGTAGGGCCGTTGCGCGGGCGGCTGGATGAACTCGATGCCCTTGGCGGTGAGTTCCTCGAAGGTTTTCTGGCAGTCCTCGGTCTTCAGTCCGAGCGCGCCGTGGGTGCCGTTGGCGAGCGCCCGCCTGATCGCCTCGGCGAGGTTGTCGTCCAGGGGCGGGCCGGGAATCATCAGCGTCACTTCGAGTTCGGTGTGATCGGGGTGTGCGACCGTGACCCAGCGAAAGCCATTGTCGCCCATGTTCACGTCGCTGACCTCGACGAATCCCAGCTTATCGATGTACCACTGCTTTGCTGCGTCCTGGTCGGTGACGTACACGGTGACCAGTGAGACGTTCGAAATGCTTGTCATGAGTACAGGCTATTGCCGCACCACACGCCCCGGCTTCTCCGAAATTGCGGTGTTGGTCAGCTCGGCGGTGTGCGATCGGACAGCCCGTGCATGAATACGTAGCACCCGGGAATCCGCGGCGCCCCGTCGGCGAATTTGGCCTGGTACTGCGACGGCGTCGAGCCGACCAGTTGCCGGAACTTGCTGCTGAAGGACCCGAGACTGCTGTATCCGACCAGCATGCAGACCTCGGTCACCGTCAGATTCGTTGCGCGCAGCAGATCCTGGGCGCGCTCGATGCGCCGCTCGGCCAGATAAGCCGCAGGCGTCTTTCCGTACACCGCCGCGAACGCCCGCAGGAAATGGAACTTGGAAACCCCTGCCGCAGCGGCCAATTCATCGAGATTCAACGGCTCGGCATAATGCCGATCCGCAAGGTCGCGCGCCCGCCGCAGGTGCGGCAGCAGATACAGCGCGGGCCGGCCGGTCATGGCGTCAGCTGAACGGCGCGAGCTCATCGAAGCGCATGGATGCCCGGCCCGCGGCACGCCAGGCCCGCGCCGTCATGTCCACGTCCTCGTCGGTGACCAGATTGCCCATCACCCGAACCGCGGTGCGCTGCAGATACTTCGACCGCATCACCGGCGGACCGCCCACCGGAACCATGCGCGGATGGGTGGCAAGCCCGGCAATCCGCCGCGCCACCGAGAACGTCCGCCCGTAACGGGCGCGCAGCAGTTCCGGCCAGAGCCTGGTGAGGTCCGGCTCGTCGAGCAGCCCGGCAAGCATGTGCCCGCCTTCGAGGCCGTAGTCGATGCCCTCGCCGTTGAGCGGGTTCACGCAGCCCGCCGCATCGCCGATCAGCACCCAGTTGCGCCCCGCCACATTCGAGACCGCGCCGCCCATCGGCAGCAGCGCCGAGGCGACGGCCCGCAGCGAACCTTCGAATCGCCATTCGTCGCGCCGCAGCGAGGTGTAGTGCTCCAGTAGCGGTTTCAGTGCGATGTGGGAAGGCCGCTTCTCCGTGGCCAGCGATCCGACGCCGATATTCACCTCGCCATTGCCGAGCGGGAACACCCACCCGTAACCAGGGACCAGTTCGTTGTTCGCGTCGCGCAGCTCCAGATGCGAGGTGATCCACTGATCATCGCTGCGGGCGGACTTGATGTAGGCGCGGGCCGCGACACCGTAGGCGTACTTCCGATGCCAGGTGCGGCCGAGCAGTTTGCCGATCGGCGAACGCACACCGTCGGCCACGATCAGAATGTGGCAGCCGATCGACCGGGCGCCCTCGGCCGTCTCGACCGTCACACCGGTGACCCGGTCACCCTCGCGGGTGACATCGACCACTTTCGTGCCGTCCAGCATCCGTGCGCCGGACTTGACCGCGGTCTCGCGCAGCTTGTCGTCGAGTTCGGTTCGGGGAACGGCACTTCCGTAGGTCGGAAAGGAACCGCTCGGCCACGGCAGCAGCGCCTCGCGACCGAAGCCGGTCATGCGGAGGCCATGATTCACCGTGTGCGCTCGCACCCAGTCGCCGAGCCCGAGATGCTCGAGCTCCGCCGTCGCGCGCGGGGTCAGGCCGTCGCCGCAGGTCTTGTCGCGTGGGAAGACAGCGGAGTCGGTGAGCAGCACATCGCGGCCCGCCCGCGCGGCCCACGCCGCGGCCGCGGAACCGGCCGGTCCCGCACCGACGACGAGTACTTCGGTCCTTGCGGGCAGCGCGGCCTGCGTGTCCCCGTCGCGGCCAGTGGGTGTGACATCCGGTGAACCCATGCGCTCAATACTTGCAGGGCAGTCTCGTCGGTGTGCGGCGACCGGGCATTCGCTTATTCGAGCGGGCCCGACACTGCCTGTGTCACGGCGGAACCCCAGCTGAGAGCATGCGGTGCTCGCGCGCGAAAAACAATGTGCAAAAGTGTCTGATACACCGCATAGTGACGGTGTTCATGGGGCCATCGGGCGGGGACACGCTAGGTTCTCTACCGTGGGGTCGGACGCATCGCTGGGAGAAGAAATGAGCACATCTGCAATGAGCGAGCGGAGCGAGCGAATCAATGACGCGGCGCGCCTCGCGAACAGCGGATCCGAGCGCCGGCGAGGAGGAGCTATGAGCGACGTCAGCACGGTGGTGGCCGGGGTCGATCTCGGTGACACCGAACTCGCGGCGACGGTGCGAAACGGCCTGGAAAACGTCGAGAAACTCCTGATCGACGAGCTGTCCGACGGCGAAATCTTCCTTCAGGAAGCGGCGCTGCATCTGGCGAAGGCGGGCGGCAAGCGGTTCCGCCCGCTGTTCACCATCCTCACCGGCCAGCTCGGCCCGCGCCCGACCGACCCGGCGCTGGTCACCGCGGGGACCGTGGTGGAGCTGGTGCACCTGGCGACCCTCTACCACGACGATGTGATGGACGAAGCCTCGATGCGCCGTGGTGCGCCGAGCGTGAATTCGCGCTGGGGCAACAACATCGCGATCCTGGCGGGCGACTATCTCTTCGCGCACGCCTCCCGGCTGACCTCCACTCTCGGCCCCGATGCGGTGCGGATCATCGCCGAAACCTTCGCCGAACTGGTGACCGGCCAAATGCGCGAGACCATGGGCGCACAGAACTCCCAGGACCCGGTCGAGCACTACCTGCGCGTGGTGTGGGAGAAGACCGGCTCGCTGATCGCCGCCGCAGGCCGTTTCGGCGGCACCTTTTCCGGCGCCGACGACGAACACGTCGAGCGGCTGGCCCGCCTCGGTGACGCGGTCGGCACCGCCTTCCAGATCTCCGACGACATTATCGACATCTCCTCGGCGTCCGAGCAGTCCGGCAAGACGCCGGGCACCGACCTGCGCGAGGGCGTGCACACCCTGCCGGTGCTCTACGCGCTGCGCGACGAGGGCGCCGAGGGCGATCGTCTGCGCAAACTGCTGGCCCGCCCGCTGGAGACCGACGACGAGGTCGAGGAGGCGCTCGGCCTGCTCGCCCGCTCGCGGGGCATGGTGCTCGCGAAGGAGAAGCTGCAGGGTTACGCCGACATCGCACACGCCGAACTGTCCGCACTGCCCACGGGCCCAGCCAATGACGCACTCGAGCGTTTGGTCCGCTACACCATCGAACGCGTCGGCTGAGCGGCATCTGCCGGCAACAACTGATCTCGCACGTACATGGGTAGCTCACCGGGCACGGGCGCACTGAGCCGCCACCTCACCGCCGGCCGCCGACGACAACCTCGTGGCACTCGAGTCCGGCCTGAATTCTCGGAGAGGCGGATAAGCGCGCGAATGTGGGCGTGGACTCCCTCTGGAACCTGTGTTGCGCTTATATCGTTGAGCTGCTGTAAGGCACTCAATGGACGGGGGAGTGGGCAAGGAGACGTATGCACGGGCACGGGTATGCGAATGGACTGAAGACGTTCGGGCTAATGGTCGGTCTCTCGGCCTTGATCGTGTTCGCCGGGGCGATGTTCCGCAGCCCGACGATTCTGATCCTGGCGATTGTGCTCGCCGTCGGTATGAACGCCTACGCGTACTTCAACAGCGACAAGCTCGCGTTGAAGGCCATGCACGCGCAGCCGGTCAGTGAGCTGGAGGCGCCGATGATCTACCGCATCGTGCGCGAGCTCGCGACCACCGCGCGGCAGCCGATGCCACGGCTCTACATCAGCCCGACGAACGCTCCGAACGCGTTCGCCACCGGCCGCAGCCCTCGGCACGCGGCGGTCTGCTGTACCAGCGGCATCCTGCAGATTCTCGATGAACGCGAATTGCGCGCGGTGCTCGGCCACGAACTGTCGCACGTCTACAACCGCGACATCCTCATCTCCTCGATCGCCGGCGCGCTCGCCGCGGTCATCTCCGGCTTGGCCAACCTGGCCTTCTTCGCTTCGATGTTCGGCGGTAACCGCAATGGCGGCGGCCCCAACATGCTTGGCGTGCTGCTGATTTCGCTGCTCGGTCCGATCGCGGCGACCCTGGTCAAACTGGCCGTCTCACGCTCACGCGAGTATCAGGCCGACCAATCCGGCGCCGAGCTGACCGGCGACCCGCTGGCCCTCGCGTCGGCGCTGCGCAAACTGGAGCGCGGTGTCCAAGCCGCCCCGCTGCCTCCTGAGCCGCAGCTGACCGCCCAGTCGCACCTGATGATCGCCAATCCCTTCCGCGCCGGCGAGAAGGCCGCCCGCTGGTTCTCCACCCACCCTCCGATGGCCGAGCGCATCGCCCGGCTGGAGGAAATGGCGGGCGGCCCGCGCAACTACTAGCTCGGGTCCGCTTATCCGAGTTCCTGCTCGTAGGCGCGGAGAGTGTCGACGAACAGCCTGCGTTGCTCGGGGGTCAGCGGCCCGAGCACTGTTCGCCATGCCCGTGCGCTGCCGCCGAGCCAGTCGTTGACCGACTTCTCGTGCGCCGCCGCGATACCCACGATGGTGCGGCGTCGGTCGGCTTCGTCGGTGCGTCGTTCCAGCACGCCCTGACGGCTGAGGTCGCCGACCATCAGGCTGACCGTCGTCGGCGCCACCTCCAGGCGCGCTGCGAGATCGTTCACGGTCATCGGCCCCTCGAAGACCAGGTTCGCCAGCAATGACAGATGTCGCGGCGCGAGCGAGAACGATTGCAGCTCTTCGGGAATGCGCATCTTCTTCGCGCGGCCCACTACCCGCGGCATGAGCAGCAGCAGGCTGCGGATGCCCTCTTCCACCGCGATACCTGCGGTGTCGTGCGCGCGCTCGGCTGCGGCGCTGCGCCCATCGGTTGACATCCCGGACACCTCCAAATAATCTTTGGTCGCAAAGTTAATTTGCTTGCAAAGCAAACTCTATTCTCTCCGACAAGGCTATTACCGGCAGCCGCCGATCTGTGGCGGCAGCCCGGAAGGACCAGGACATGACCGACTCGCAGCCGACCTCCGCCGCCGACTTCAACGCGGCGATCATCAACGAGTTCCGCGCCAATGCGGGCAAGGTCGGCGGTTTGTTCGCGGGCGCGCCGCTCGTGCTGCTGACGACGATCGGGGCGAAAAGCGGGCGCAGCCACACCACTCCTCTCGTGTATCACCGACACGACGATCACCTCCTGGTGTTCGGCTCGAATGGCGGGTCCGACAGCCATCCCACGTGGTTGTCCAACGTGCGGAACAACCCCGAGGTGACAGTAGAGATCAGCGCATCCGGCGCCGTCGAGACCTTTCAGGCGACCGCGGTCGTGCTGGGCGGTGCCGAGCGGGATCGTCGCTATGCCGAACAGGCCGCTCGTGACCCGGCCTTCGCGGCGTATCAAGCGGGAATCGAGCGGGTCATTCCGGTGGTCGCCCTGCACAAGGCCCGGCGGCCATCGGTCGGTCGACGCCCCATCGTCCTCGGTGCGGCGATCCTCGCCGGCGGGGCCGCAGTCCTCGCCACGCGTGGTTTCACCGAGAGAACGGCTCCCACCGCGGCTCCGGCGACTGCCTCGGCGCGAACAACGGCGATCGGCGACCATCTCCGGCAGGTGCATGCGCAGCTGAGGCGCGACCTCGGTGCGGTGCGCGCCGAGTTGGCGGCGCAGGTGGGCGATTCGGTGACGCTGCCGAGTCTGCCGCGCGACTTACGCGCCCATTGTGTCGGCTTCTGTAGTGCGCTGCATGAACACCACACCTCCGAAGACGGTGTCTTTCCGGTGCTTGCGAAGCAGTTTCCGGAATTGTCGCCCGTGCTGTCCCGGCTACAGCGTGAGCACGCTGCGGTCGCCAGCGTGATCGCCGAGTTGCAGCAGGTGCTCGATCGTGGCGACACCGCCGATCCGGCTCATATCCGAACTGAATTCGACAGGCTCGCAAGCGAATTGGAGGCGCACTTTGTCTATGAGGAGAGCATGATCATCGACGCGCTGAATGCGATGGACACTTCCGCGCTGCCGCCGCGCCCTGGTGCCGACCGGCCCGGTGCCGACCAGCCCGGTGCCGACCAGCCCGGTGGCCGCTGAACAAACGAATGCGTCGCGAATATCGTCCTGCCCGCAGCATGGCGGAAAAGGGAAACCCCCGTCGATCGTGATCGACGGGGGTTATTCGGTGGCAGATGTAGGATTCGAACCTACGTAGGCTTTCACCGACAGATTTACAGTCTGCTCCCATTGGCCGCTCGGGCAATCTGCCGTTGCGCTTCTCGGCGCGCAGAGCAGCTTACAACGAACCCCGACCCCTAATGCAAACCGGCTGGCCAACGGCCGTGCGACGCGACTACGGTCGTGCTTCCGGGTAGAACTGACGATGACCGGGAGCACCCGGCGTGCGTCAGCACCGTAGGACCGTCACCGAACAGGAGCGCAGTGTGGCCGATTCGTCTTTCGATGTCGTCAGCAAGGTCGACCGTCAGGAGGTCGACAACGCTTTGCATCAGGCGGAAAAAGAGCTGACCACCCGCTACGACTTCCGTGGGACGGGCGCGACGATCGAGTGGTCCGGCGAGGACAAGATCGTGCTGACCGCGGAGGCGGAGGAGCGGGTCAAGGCTGCGCTCGACGTATTCAAGGAAAAGCTGATCCGTCGTGACATCTCCCTCAAGGCGTTCGATGCGGGCGAGCCCATGGCCTCCGGCAAGATCCACAAGATCACCGGAACGCTGGTGCAGGGCATCGACACCGAGCATGCGAAGAAGATCACCAAGAAGATCCGCGACGAGGGCCCGAAGGGCGTGAAGGCGCAGATCCAGGGCGACGAGCTCCGGGTGAGCAGTAAGAAGCGCGACGACCTGCAGGCGGTCATCGCGCTGCTGAAGGGCGATGACTTCGGTATCGCGCTGCAGTTCGTCAACTACCGTTAGTGCGGTCGGCGGCCCTCGGCGGGTCGCCGCAAAACCGCTCTGACCACACGGTTTGGAAGTGCGACCGGTGAGTGTGTAATCTCGTTCAAGACTTCGCCGCGCCGGGGTTACGATTGAAAATCTTGGTGCGGAAGTAGTCATGCCCCCTTAGCTCAGTCGGCAGAGCGTTTCCATGGTAAGGAAAAGGTCAACGGTTCGATTCCGTTAGGGGGCTCGCCGGATTGCCGGTGGTGACCGACTCGGCATCTCCTAGGTTGGGCGCGGCACCAGGCAATGCGACCCGTGGCGGTGTAGCTCAGTCGGTAGAGCAAACGACTCATAATCGTTGTGTCGCCGGTTCAAGTCCGGCCATCGCTACCAAAACCGATCAGACCATCTGGTTGACCCGAAAGAAGGAATATCGTGGCCGCGAAGTCCACCGATGTCCGGCCAAAGATCACCTTGGCCTGCGAGCAGTGCAAGCACCGCAACTACATCACCAAGAAGAACCGGCGCAATGACCCCGATCGGCTGGAACTGAAGAAGTTCTGCCCGAACTGTGGCACACACCGGGGACACAAAGAATCCCGTTAGTCCGCCACGCGTGCCGCTGCCGCGTGGATCGATTCCGGGAGAGCGAATCCCGGTTACTCGGGCTGTGACAAATGCGAGGGCCGGACGAATGTCCGGCCCTGACGCATTTCACGGTGCGAGTGCGGTGGTCGAACGCTCCGCCGACTCCGGCAGCGGGGTCAGATAGGTACAGTCCTCCCGTGACAATCAACACCGGTACAGACGAAGCGATCGCCATGGACGAGACTTTCGATCCTGCGGCACACGCGGCCTCCATGGTGGGTCACCACTACCGCGTCGACGACTACTACGAGGTCGGCCGCGAAAAGGTCCGCGAGTACGCCCGCGCCGTGCAGGATTATCACCCGCTGCACTGGGAAGAGGACGTCGCGCAGGAGTACGGCTACGACGGCCTGCTCGCCCCGCTGACCTTCATCTCCCTTGTCGGCATTCTGGCGCAGCGCAAGCTCTTCGAGCAGATCGTCACAGGCTATGACCTGAGCCAGATCATGCAGACCGATCAGATTCTGGAATTCCACCGGCCGATCAAGGTCGGCGACCACCTGACCTGCGATGTCTTCCTGCATTCGTTCCGGCAGGCATTCGGTGGCGACATCATCGTGACGAAGAACATCGTCACCGATCAGAACGACGAGCTGGTGCTCACCACCTACACCACCCTGATCGGGCGCAGTGGCGGCGACATCGACCCGAATCTGCAGGGCGCGGTGCGCAACGTGCTGATGCACGGTATCGGCGAGGATGCGCCCGAGCACCACCCGCGTACGCCTGCCTCGGATACACCGACGCCCGCGCCGGTGGCCACAATCCCCGATATCGCGCCGAGCAAGCACGCGCTCGACTTCGAGCAGGTGTCCGTCGGCGACGAGTTGCCCTCACGCACCGTCCGGCTGACCCGCGGCGACCTGGTGAACTACGCGGGCGTCTCCGGCGACGCGAACCCGATCCACTGGAGCGACGATGTCGTCAAGCTGGTCGGCCTGGAAAACGTGGTCGCGCACGGCATGCTCACCATGGGCCTCGGTGGCGGTTTCGTCACCTCGTGGCTCGGTGATCCCGGTGCGGTCAAGGAGTACAACGTCCGCTTCACCAGCCCGGTCTACGTGGGCTCCGACGAGCCTGCCGAGATCGAGTACTCCGGGAAGGTGAAGTCGGTGGATCCGGAGACGCGGACCGCGGTCATCGCCATTGTGGCGAAGTCGGTCGGTCGCAAGATCTTCGGCCGCGCGACCGCAACGGTGCAGCTGGCGTGAGTGGTCGTGGTCCGGAGTCGGACCCGGCCTGACCTGGTCGACTGACCCTGATTGGCAAATGGCGCGGACGGTAACGTACACTCAGGTCTCTGGGGTCACCAGCCGTTGCGCGCTGCTCTGTAGGGCTGGTTCCAGGCGGTCCGGCGGGATGTACTCCGAAGGATCGCCGACGGGGCCGGCAACTGCTGGAGCGGCGCGCGTGTTGTGTGACACCGGAACTGCACAACTGAATACCGAACAGTGGTTGGACAGCCAACACGGTCCAACCAAAGGGGCGTAGCTCAACTGGCAGAGCAGCGGTCTCCAAAACCGCAGGTTGCAGGTTCAAGTCCTGTCGCCCCTGCCCTGGATGCCAGCGACGAAAGGATCGACGTGAGCGACGAGCGGGATACTCGCCACGGCGCGCATGCGGCCGACGATGGCGATGACACCGCCGCAGTGAGTCGGCCGAGCGGCAAGCGGTCCGCCCGGCGGGCCCGCAACGCGTCCGATTCGGGCACGGTCGCCACTATCGAGCGGCCGTCGCTGAGCAAGGCAGCCAAGAAGACCGATCGGGCCGAGCGTAAGACGGGTAACCCGTTCAAGCGCTTGATCAAGTTCCTCCGCGAAGTTGTCGCGGAGCTGCGCAAGGTGATCTGGCCCAATCGGAAGCAGATGGTCACCTATACGAGCGTTGTTCTGGTGTTCGTGATTTTCATGGTCGCGTTCATCAGCGGGTTGGATCTGGCGTTCATCAAGGGTGTCAACTGGCTGTTCGGCTAGCCGAACGTCGCCGGCGACTGCTCGCAGGTCGCTCGAAACGATCGGTCGAAGCCGGTAGCCGATCCCGGGGCGGACACGGGCGGAGCGATTCCGCCGGGCGCCCGGCCCCGGCACGCAGAGGATGTACGTGACGACACAGGAAGCGAGTGCCCCAGTGAGCACCCCGGAGAACGACACAACCGACGAGTTCCCGGTCGACGACGTGGTGGTCGAGGCCACCGACTCCGTCGAGGAATCTGCCGCCGACGAAGCGTCGGTGGTCGAGGAATCCGAGCCCGCTGACGAGCCTGCCGCCGAAGCCGCCCCCATCGATGCCGAGCCCGCAGACCCCGTCGCCGAGATGAAGGCTGCGCTGCGGCGCGCCCCTGGCGACTGGTACGTCATCCATTCCTATGCGGGCTACGAGAACAAGGTCAAGGCCAATCTCGAGACCCGTGTGCAGAACCTGGACCTGGAGGAGTACATCTTCCAGGTCGAGGTGCCGACCGAAGAGGTCACCGAGATCAAGAACGGCCAGCGCAAGCACGTCAACCGCAAGGTGCTGCCCGGCTACATCCTGGTCCGGATGGAACTCAACGACGAGTCGTGGGGCGCGGTGCGCAACACCCCCGGTGTCACCGGATTCGTCGGCGCGACCTCGCGCCCGTCGCCGCTTTCCATCGACGATGTGGTGAAGTTCCTGGTCCCGGCCGCGCAGCAGCAGAAGAAGCCCGCTGCCGCCGCTGCCGCGAGCGCCGAGGGTGGCGCCGCCGACATCGTCGCCAAGCCGACTATCGAGGTCGACTTCGAGGTCGGCGAGTCGGTGACCGTGATGGACGGCCCGTTCGCGACGCTGCCCGCCAGCATCTCCGAGGTCAACGCCGAGCAGCAGAAGCTCAAGGTGCTCGTGTCGATTTTCGGCCGCGAGACTCCGGTCGAGCTGGCGTTCACCCAGGTCGCGAAGATCTAAGACCACCTCCGTCGGCCCGGAACACGATCCGGGATGATGGGATGGATCTGCCCGGGAAACGGGCTGATTCACCAGGACTTGCAAAGAGCAAGGAAAACAGACACCTAGGAAAGAAAGATGCCCCCCAAGAAGAAGAAGCTCGCCGGGATCATCAAGCTTCAGATCCAGGCCGGCCAGGCGAACCCCGCCCCTCCGGTGGGCCCCGCGCTCGGTCAGCACGGCGTCAACATCATGGAGTTCTGCAAGGCGTACAACGCCGCGACCGAGTCGCAGCGTGGCAACGTCATTCCGGTCGAGATCTCGGTGTACGAGGACCGGTCGTTCGACTTCAAGCTGAAGACCCCGCCCGCTGCCCGGTTGCTGCTCAAGGCCGCCGGTATCCAGAAGGGTTCGGCCGAGCCGCACAAGACCAAGGTCGCGAAGATCACCATGGACCAGGTCCGGGAGATCGCCAAGACCAAGGCGGAAGATCTGAACGCGACTGACATCGATCAGGCGGCGAAGATCATCGCGGGTACCGCTCGCTCGATGGGTATCACCGTCGAGGGCTGAGCGAACTCGCTCCTCCACCCAGGTGGGAGGGCCGGCCAGGCCCGATAACCACTTCTGAACCAGAACAAGGACAGAGAATCATGGCAAAACGAAGCAAGGCGTATCTCGCCGCGGCCGAGAAGGTCGATCGCGATCAGCTGTACTCCCCGCTCGCCGCTGCGCGGCTGGCCAAGGAGACCGCCACCACCAAGACCGACGCGACCGTCGAGGTTGCCGTTCGTCTCGGTGTGGATCCCCGTAAGGCCGACCAGATGGTCCGCGGCACGGTCAACCTGCCGCACGGCACCGGTAAGACCGCCCGCGTCATCGTGTTCGCGGCCGGCGAGAAGGCCGCCGAGGCCGAGGCCGCCGGTGCCGACGCCGTTGGCGCCGAGGACCTGATCGAGCGGATCCAGGGCGGCTGGCTCGATTTCGACGCCGCGATCGCCACCCCGGACCAGATGGCGAAGGTCGGCCGGATCGCGCGTGTCCTCGGACCGCGTGGCCTGATGCCGAACCCGAAGACGGGCACGGTCACCAACGATGTGACCAAGGCCGTCAACGACATCAAGGGCGGCAAGATCAACTTCCGCGTCGACAAGCAGGCCAACCTGCACTTCGTCATCGGCAAGGCGTCCTTCGACGACACCAAGCTGGTGGAGAACTACGGTGCCGCGCTGGACGAGATCCTGCGTGCCAAGCCGTCGACCGCCAAGGGCCGCTACGTCAAGAAGGTGACGGTGTCGACGAACACCGGACCGGGCATCCCGGTGGACCCGAACCGCACCCGCAACCTCCTCGACGAGGATGCGTAAGTAGCACCAGGCAGCAACCGCAACGGCGGGAACGCGAATCGCGTTCCCGCCGTTGCGCGTTTCCGCCAGGTGCGCGGCCGGACTAATCCACGCGCGATGGTCGTTACTTCTCGTGTGACCGTTGTTCTGTTGATTTCTGGAAGCACGCGCAGTGCTTCGACCAATTCCGCCGCACTGCGCACCGTGCAGGCGATCGCCCCGAAGGGCGTGGAGACCACCTGGTACGAAGGTCTGACCGAGTTGCCCGCTTTCAGCCCCGATGATGACGGCACGGGCCACCCATCCGTTGTCGCCCTCCGCGAACAGCTTTCGCGCGCCGATGCGGTGCTGCTGTGCACTCCCGAATATGCGGGCACGCTGCCGGGCAGCTTCAAGAACCTGCTGGACTGGACCGTCGGCACCGGCGATTTCTACGAAAAGCCGACGGCCTTTCTGAATGTGGCCGCACCGGGTCGGGGCGAAGGAGCCGCGGCGACTCTGGTAACCGTACTCGGCTATATCGGCGCGGTCGTCGATCCGGACATTTGCGCCAGGCTGCCCGTGGCTCGTGCGGCCGTCGGCCAGGACGGTCTCGTCGATACCGCCGAATTCCGCTCCGGCGCAATCGAAGCGCTCGATCGCCTGGTCGAGCATGCGGCGCGGTCGTCGGTCTGACGCTGAAATGAGAATGCCCCGTTTTCCCGGCGCAAGCCGGAACGACGGGGCGTTCACTGTGATGAGCGAGTTTCTAGTCGGACGAATCTTCCTGATTTCCTGCGGTTTTCCGCCATCCGAGCAGCACCGACTCGCCTTCTTGCACGCCCCACGGCAGGAAGATTGCGACGATCACCGCGCACACGACCACCGCACCGGCGGCCACCAGGGATGCCGCGTGCGAACCCTGCAGCGCCGCGGTCTTCATCGCCGTGATCAGGTTCTCGCGCTGTGCCTCGAAGAATGGGGCCAACTCCCGTTTGCGCATCTCGAGCACGCTGAGCGGGCTCGCCTTCACCAGACTCCGCTCGTTGGCGTCCATCATCCCGGCGGGTACGCGGTCGATGAGCGGCGAAACGCGAGTCGTGTAATACGACGCCACAATTGATCCGAGCACCGCGACACCGAGGGTGCCGCCGATCTCGCGGGTGGTGTCGTTGACCGCCGAACCCGCGCCCGCCTCGTCGAGCGGGAGTGACGACATGATCGATTCGGTGGCCGGGCCCTGCACGATGGCCAAGCCGAGCGCCATCGACACCATGGACGGCAGCACGTCGGTGAGGTAAGGGCTGTCGACTGTCACCTGGCCACCGAGGTAGAGGCCGAGGCCGGTGAGCAGCAGGCCGAACACGATGACGGGCGTGGTGCCGAGTCGTTGTGCGAGCAGGGTTGCGATCGGCGCGCCGATCGCCACCGAGAATGCGAACGGCAGTGAGGCGATACCGAATTCGAGCGGTGTGTATTCGCGCACGCCTTGGAAGTACTGTGTGATGAGGAACAGGAATCCGAACATCGAGAAGGAGCCGATCGCGATCGACAAGGCGGGCAGCGAGAATCGCCGATTGCCGAACAGCGTCATATCGAGAATTGGTGTGCTGGTGCGCAGTTCCCAGGTGACGAATGCGGCAAGCAATGCGACGCCGAATGCGCCGGCGCCGAGCGTGGTCACTGATGTCCAGCCGAAGCGCGGCGCCTCGATGATGGACCAGACCAGCAGCGTGATACCCGCGATGGACAACCCGATGCCTGCCGGATCCAGCCGCCCTACCTGCGAGGAGCGCGATTCGGGCACCCAGATCAGCGTCGCGGTCATGGCCAGCAGCGCCACCGGAACGTTGATCCAGAACACCGAATGCCACGAAAAGTGTTCCAGCAGCCAGCCTCCCGAGATGGGGCCGATGGCGATGGCGAATCCGGCCATGGCGGTCCACGCGGCGATGGCGAGGGCTCGTTCGCGACGATCGGTGAAGATATTGATGATGAGCGCGAGCGTCGCGGGGAAGACGGCGGCGGCGAACACGCCCATGGCGGCACGGGCGGTGATGACGCTGCCCATGGAATCCGATAGCGCGCCGCCGATCGACATGACGGCCACGCCGGCCAGGCCGATCATCATCACCCGGCGGCGGCCGTAGCGGTCGCCGAGGTTTCCGAAGGCGAGCAGTAGTCCGGCAAAGGTCAGTGTGTAGGCGTCGACGACCCATTGCAGTCCGCTGACGCCGGTCGCCAGCTCGACGCCGAGGGAGGGTAGGGCCACGTTGACGATGGTGTTGTCGAGGACGACCAGCAGCTCTGCCAGGCAGATCACGGCGAGTGCGGCGAAGCGGTGCGTGCGTTGTTCCAGCGGCACCGGTGGATCGACTATGGAGGTTGCCATAGTTCAGCAGTCAAGCAATATCTGTCACCGTTGGTAACACTTTTTGGCGGAGATGTCGACCGCAAAGCGCCGTGAATTGTGAGATGACACACAACAATTCGACGTCGGGAGGGGGGCGATTCGGCCCCATGGAGAGCCCGTTTTGGCAGATGGTGACCCTGGCAGGTACTCTGAACGACAGTTATCGACGAGTTCGATCGCTACCCAATCCGTTCTACCGAAGACCGTTGGTCGCCGTTCCCGCCTGGGATCGGTCGAAGGTCCGGCAATAGCCGGCGGCCCACGCAGGGAGATCTGAGGCTGGGAATTGGTCCGAGTATTACTCGGGTCGATCCTGTATTGCGCCCCGGAACGCTCTGCGTTCGGGGCGTTTGCTTTATCGCTGGCCCCTGGTGCTTGGTAGTTCGTATATACGAACCGACATCCAGAGAGGAGGCGAAGTATGGCAAAACCCGAGAAGGTCACTGCGGTCGAAGAGATTGCGGAGCAGTTCAAGAGCTCGACCGCCACCGTTGTCACGGAATACCGTGGTCTTTCGGTCGGCAAGCTCACCGATCTGCGTCGCGCGCTCGGCGCGGGCGCCACGTACTCCGTCGCCAAGAACACCCTGGTCAAGCGTGCGGCCGCGGAAGCGGGCGTCGAAGGCCTGGACGACTTGTTCGTCGGACCGACCGCCATCGCCTTCATTCAGGGCGAGCCGGTCGACGCAGCGAAGGCCCTCAAGACCTTCGCCAAGGACAACAAGGCGCTCATCATCAAGGGCGGGTACATGGACGGCGCTGCGCTGTCCGTTGCCGAGGTCGAGAAGATCGCCGACCTCGAGTCCCGCGAGGTCCTGCTGGCCAAGCTGGCCGGCGCGATGAAGGGCAACATGGCGAAGGCCGCCGGTCTGTTCAACGCTCCCGCATCGCAGGTGGCCCGCCTGGCCGCCGCGCTCGTGGAGAAGAAGCAGGCCGAATCCGGTGGCGAAACCGCTGCTGCTGAATAACCCCCGCGGCGTGAGCGACGGGCCCGGAGGCGGAAGCGCCAGCGTAACCACGCAGGGTCCCGCGAAGGCCGCAAATTGAACACAGCGGGTGATTCGCGTGCGGCTCGC
The DNA here is from genome assembly GCF_036046055.1 of Nocardia sp. NBC_00403. Classification (NCBI taxonomy): domain Bacteria; kingdom Bacillati; phylum Actinomycetota; class Actinomycetes; order Mycobacteriales; family Nocardiaceae; genus Nocardia; species Nocardia sp. NBC_00403. The sequence continues at coordinate 185,504 of NZ_CP107939.1, read as the reverse complement.
CCTCATAGACATCAACTACCGAAAGGAACAACATCATGGCCAACGTTGACGAACTGCTCGAGACCTTCGGCAACATGACCCTGCTCGAGCTGTCGGACTTCGTCAAGAAGTTCGAAGAGAAGTTCGAGGTCACCGCCGCTGCTCCGGTCGCCGTCGCCGCTGTCGGCGCCGCGCCGGTCGAGGCCGCCGAAGAGCAGGACGAGTTCGACGTCATCCTCGAGGGTGCGGGCGACAAGAAGATCCAGGTCATCAAGGTGGTCCGTGAGATCGTCTCCGGCCTGGGCCTGAAGGAAGCCAAGGACCTGGTCGAGGGCGCCCCGAAGCCGATCCTGGAGAAGGTCGCCAAGGACGCCGCCGAGGCTGCCAAGGCGAAGCTGGAAGAGGCCGGCGCCAAGGTCTCCGTCAAGTAATTCGCTCGTCTTTTCGAGTAACCCGCGAGCAGTCGCCTGCGACTACTTCGCCGAACGGGCGGTCCCCATTGGGGACCGCCCGTTTGCTTTGTCCGAACGCACGCGACCGTGGTGCGATTATCGTGAGCGTTTCGGGGTTACTCTTCAGTCAGGTTGGGGTGTGCCGGGTCTCGCCCATGGGCTACAGTGACCGAACCCACTGTGATGCGACACACCGCGACAGCCGAATTGCGTGGTACGCCGGTGGGCTGCTCGCTGAGAATTGTGGAGGTTGGCGTGGGCGTCGAGGTCAGGACCGAGGGTGTTACCAAGTCTTTTGGTTCACAGCGAATTTGGCAGGATGTCTCGCTGACACTGCCCTCGGGCGAGGTCAGCGCCCTACTCGGTCCCTCGGGTACCGGTAAGTCCGTCTTTCTCAAGTCGTTGATCGGTTTGCTGCGCCCGGAGCGAGGCTCCATCTATATCGGCGGCACCGACATCACCACGTGCTCCAATAAGGAGCTCTACGAGATTCGCAAGCTCTTCGGCGTGCTGTTCCAGGACGGCGCGCTGTTCGGCTCGATGAATCTCTATGACAATGTCGCCTTCCCGCTGCGCGAGCACACCAAGAAGTCCGAGTCGGATATCCGCAAGGTCGTCATGGAGAAGCTGGAGCTGACCGGTCTGCTCGGGGCCGAGAACAAGCTGCCCGGCGAGATCTCGGGCGGTATGCGCAAGCGAGCGGGCCTGGCCCGCGCCCTGGTGCTGGACCCGCAGATCATCCTGGTCGACGAGCCGGACTCCGGCCTCGACCCGGTCCGCACCTCGTACCTGAGCCAGCTGCTGCTCAATATCAACGCGCAGATCGACGCGACGATCCTGATCGTCACGCACAACATCAACCTGGCGCGCACGGTGCCGGACAACATCGGCATGTTGTTCCGTCGTCAGCTGGTCATGTTCGGCCCGCGCGAGGTGCTGCTCACCAGCGACGAGCCCGTGGTCAAGCAGTTCCTCAACGGCCGCATGATCGGCCCGATCGGTATGAGCGAGGAAAAGGACGAGGCGCAGATGGCGCGCGAGCAGGCGCTCGTCGACGCCGGCCATCACCACGGCGGCGCCGAAGAGGTCGAGGGCATCATCCCGCAGATGAAGGCCGAGCCCGGCATGCCGGTGCGACAGGCCGTGCATCGTCGCAAGGAGCGGGTCCGCGAGATCATGCACACCCTGCCACACCAGGCGCAGGTTGCGATTCGTGAGTCACTTGCGGAGAACGACGACACGCAGGTGCTGACCTATAACAGCGGCGACCCAGCAGGTTATCAAGGTGGCACATACGACACAACCGTGCGCCACAACACAACTAACGGGTAACATCTGCGATCGTGAACTCCACCCTGGCGCGATTGCGGACTCCAATGGAGTCAGGGTTTGCCCAGGCCGGCAACATCTTTGCGCTCTTTATCGACGTGCTGCGCAAGACGTTCAAGCGGCCGTTCCAGTTGCGCGAATTCATCGAGCAGTCGTGGTTTATCGCGAGTGTTTCGATTTTGCCGAGCGCACTGGTGGCAATCCCGTTCGGCGCAGTTGTTGCGCTACAGACCGGCTCGCTGATCAAGCAACTGGGAGCCGAATCTTTCACCGGAGCAACCAGCGTGCTCGCTACCGTGCAGCAGGCTGCCCCGGTCGTCACCGCCTTGATCATCGCGGGCGCGGCCGGGTCGGCGGTCGCTGCCGACCTCGGTTCGCGCACCATCCGCGAGGAGATCGACGCGCTCGAGGTGCTCGGCGTGGATCCGGTCCAGAAGCTGGTGGTGCCACGCGTCCTCGGCATGACCCTGGTGGCCGTGCTGCTCAACGGTCTGGTGTCGGTGGTCGGCATCGCGGGTGGCTATTTCTTCAATGTGCTGCTGCAGGGCGGTACGCCGGGCGCCTACCTGGCCTCGTTCTCCGCGCTGGCGCAGTTGCCGGACCTGTGGATCGGTGAGATCAAGGCGCTCGTGTTCGGTCTGCTCGCCGGCGTGATTGCCGCGTACAAGGGGTTGCATCCCAAAGGGGGCCCGAAAGGAGTCGGTGACGCGGTGAACCAAGCGGTGGTGATCACGTTCCTGGTGTTGTTCTTCGTGAACCTGGTGCTGACCCTGGTATATCTCCAGGTCGTCCCCGCCAAGGGCGCCTGACCCGTGGCCACTTCGTACCGCAGCCCGGCCCTGGCCATGACTGCCCGCCGGGCGGGCGAAATCGTGCGTATGCCACTGAACATGGTCGATCGCGCCGGTGAGCAGATGTCGTTCTACTCCCGCGCCATCGCCTGGATTCCGCGGACCGCGGTGCATTACCGCAAGGAGGTCATGCGGCTGCTCGCCGAGGTGACCTTCGGCAGCGGCGCACTCGCGGTGATCGGCGGCACCATCGGTGTCATCGTGTTCATGTCCGGCTCGGTCGGCGTTGTGGTCGGCCTGCAGGGCTTCAAGGCGCTGGACTCACTCGGCAGCTCGGTGCTGACCGGCTTCCTCACCGCCTATATCAACACCCGCGAGATCGCGCCGCTGGTGGCGGCGCTGGCGCTATCGGCAACGGTGGGTTGTGGTTTCACCGCCCAGCTCGGCGCGATGCGCATTTCCGAGGAAATCGACGCGCTCGAGGTGATGGCGGTGCCGGGTGTGCCGTTCCTGGTCTCTACCCGTGTGATCGCGGGATTCCTCGCGGTCATTCCGCTGTACATCGTCGGCCTGCTCGGCACATTCCTGGCATCGCGAATGATCAGCATTTGGTTCAACGGGCAATCCAGCGGCTCCTACGACCACTATTTCAGCCTTTTCCTTCCACCAGAGGACGTGTTGTATTCGTTCCTCAAAGTGCTGGTATTCGCGTTCGTGATCATCATGGTGCATTGCTATTACGGCTTCCACGCCACCGGCGGTCCCGCCGGCGTCGGTGTCGCGGTCGGCCGGGCGGTGCGTGCGGCGATCGTGCTCGTGAATGTGCTCGACTTCTTCCTGAGCCTGGCGATCTGGGGAACAACCACGACAGTGCGGGTCGCGGGATGAGCCGCATCCGTGGCGAGCGAAGTGAGGCTCGGTCATGAGTTCCGTTCAGGCCTGGCGGTCTACCGAGAAGGTGCGGGTCCGGGTTCTCGGTATCGCATTCTTCGTGATCTGCGCGCTGTTCCTCTGGACCACCGTCGCGATCTACAACAAGCAGTTCGTGAAGACCGTCGAGGTCGACCTCATCACCGACAGCGTCGGCAACGCGCTCACCCGCAATGCGGACGTCAAGGTCCGCGGCGTCCATGTCGGTGAAGTCCGTTCCAGCCAGTCCGAGGGCGGCAAGGTGACCTTGGCGCTGGCGCTGGATCCCGGCAAGGCCGAACAGATTCCGGTGAACGCGACGGCCCGGCTGCTGCCCAAGACGCTGTTCGGGGAGCGGTACGTGGATCTGGTGATCCCGGACGATCCCAGCGCCCAGCATCTGACCAATGGCGTCACCCTGCACCAGGACACCAGCGGCAACGCGATCGAGATCAGCAAGCTGCTCGACGATCTGCTGCCACTGCTGCAGGCGATTCCGCCGCAGGATCTGGCCGCCACCCTCGGCTCGCTGTCGCAGGCGCTGTCGGGTCAGGGTCTTGCGCTCGGCGAGACGATCGACAAGCTGGACAACATCTTCCGCGAGGTCAACGTGGTGATGCCGGATCTGCAACAGGATCTTGCGAGCTTTGCCGACGTGGCCGCGACCTACTCCGATGCCGCGCCGCAGCTGATCGACGCGCTGAACAATCTGCGCACCACCAACGCGACCATCGTGCAGAAGCGCTCGCAGATCGACACGTTGATAGCTTCACTGACCCCCACCGCGGCCACCACCGCCGACTTCTTCCTCGCCAACCACGACAACATCATCGATCTGGCCGTCGACTCCCGGCCCGCGCTCGAACTGCTGGCGACCTACTCGCCCACCTACGCGTGCGCGCTGGCGAACTTCGCGAAGATGAAGCCGCGCATCGACCGCCTCTTCGGCAAAGGCACCGATCGGCCCGGCTCGCGGGTGACCATCGAACTGGTCAACACCCGCGGCAAGTATCTGCCCAACCAGGACGAGCCGCGCTGGCTGGACACCAGGGGGCCGTGGTGCGTTCCGGAGTACCCGCTCGGCGTCGACCCCGGTCAGTACACCGGTGGTTCCGCCAACGAGGGTTCGTATCAGGTGCCGAGCCGCAACCCCGGTGACCAGAACACCGGATACTTCGAGACTCCGCAGTTCGGCGTCTACCCGGCAGGCAGTGCGCCGACCACGGCGAATTCGCCACTGGAGCAGCAGACCCTCGGCGCGATCTACGGTGCGGCCAACGATGTTTCGCCGGAACAGGTGCCCAGCTGGGTGACTCGGATCGGGGCGCCGGCATTCCGCGGAAGTGAGGTGAGCGTGCGATGAAACAGAAGCTGCGTGGCGTGGGATCGCCGCTGACCAAGCTGATCATCTTCGTCATCGTCACCCTTTTCGCGACCACGATGCTCGGCCTGTCCATCGCGAACTACAGCGGTGGCGGTACCGAGTTCAAGGCCAGGTTCACCGATGTCACCTCGCTGAACCCGGGCGACGAGGTGCGCATCGCGGGTGTGCGGGTCGGCAAGGTCACCGACGTCTCGATTGTGGACAAGCGGCTGGCCGAGGTGAAATTCGAACTGGCCGACCGCAATTGGCTGCCCGCCTCGACTACGGCGACCATCCGATACCGCAACCTGGTCGGCCAGCGCTATATCGCGCTCGAGCAGGGGGCGGGCGAGCAGGGCCGCAAGATCAACAAGGGCGCGACGATTCCGCTGGAGCACACGCGTCCGGCATTGAATCTGACCACGCTGTTCAATGGCTTCCGACCGCTGTTCCACACGCTCACCGCCGACGACGTGAACAAGCTGTCCTTCGAGATCATCCAGGTGTTCCAGGGCGAGCAGGGCACCATCAAAGATTTGGTGACCAGCACCGCGAGCCTGACGAACAAGATCGCGGACAAGGACGCCGTCATCGGGGAACTGGTGAAGAACCTGACCGCCGTGCTGGAAACGGTCAACCAGCGCGAGGACAACTTCGACCAGCTGATCGTCAATACCGAGGCGTTGGTCAGCGGGCTCGCCGCCGAGCGCGACACCATCGGCCGTTCGGTGACCTCGCTGGGCAACCTGGCCTCGGCGACCTCGGATCTGCTTGTCCCGACCCGGCCGTCGCTGCAGGGTTCGATTGCCGGGCTCAACCAGCTCACCGGCACCCTCAACGAGCGCAAGGACGACGTGAACGAGGTGCTGCACAACCTCCCGATCAAGATGGAGAAGCTCGGCCGCGTCGGCAGTTACGGCTCGTGGTTCCAGTTCTATCTGTGCGGTATCGACATCGTCGTCGGACCGGGTGTGCCGGATGCGCCGCAGCTCAACCTCCCGGCCGGGATGCCGACGATCAACCAGCCGCTCTACACCAACGCCGCGCCGCGCTGCCACGGGAAGGGCCGCTAGATGGACGACCGGATCCTGCTCGGCAAGCGCAGCCCCGCATTCATGGGTGTGCTCGGCCTCGTGATGGTGCTGCTGGTGACGATCTCCGCGTTCTTCCTGGACCGGCTGCCGATCATCGGCGCAGGCACCAGGTACACCGCCGAGTTCTCCGAGGCGGCGGGCATCAAGAAGGGCAACGAAGTCCGCATCGCCGGCGTCAAGGTCGGTGCAGTGTCGGATGTCCGGCTGGCCGGTGACCGGGTGCTCATCGACTTCCGCACCAAGGACGCCTGGGTCGGCAACGAGACGACCGCCTCCATCCAGATCAAGACCGTGCTGGGGCAGAAGTACCTGGCGCTGGACCCGAAGGGCTCCGAGCCCGCCGATCCGAGCAAGCGAATCCCGTTGTCGCGCACGCTTTCTCCGTACGACGTGGTGGATGCGTTCAGTGATGCGGCAAAGAACATCGACGAGATCGACACCACGCAGCTGGCCACCAGCATGCGGGTGCTGTCGGAGGCATTCGCCACCACGCCGCCGGAGATCCGCAGTTCCATCGATGGTGTCGCCAGGCTCTCGGAGACCCTCGGCAAGCGCGACCAAGAGCTCAAGCGGATGTTCGCCGCGACCAAGCAGACCACCCAGGTGCTCGCGGATCGCAATGCCGAGTTCGAGCGGCTGCTCGCCTCGGGCGGGCAGTTGCTGACCGAGCTCAATGTTCGTCAGCAGTCGATCTCGCAGTTGCTCACCGGAGCCAAGACGGTGGCGGCCGAACTCAGCGCGCTGGTGCACGACAACCAGGAGCAGATCGGCCCGGCCCTGACCAATCTGAAGGCCTCCATCGACCTGCTCAACGCCAACCAGCAGAACATCTCCAAGACATTGGAACTCGCGGCGCCGTTCTACGGCCTCTACGCCAACGTGCTCGGCACCGGTCGCTGGTTCGACGCGGTGATCGTCAACCTGCTTCCGCCGGGCCTGCCGGAAATTCCCGGTGATCGGCCGCCGGTGCGTTCTTTCGGCCCTCTGGAAGGTAACTGACATGGCGACGAGCTGGCGCGGTGAGCCCTTGACCGCACTGCGGTCCTCCAGTCGCGGCACCAAGGCGGCCATCGCCGTGGTGGTGGTCGCTGCCCTGCTGGCGGCGGGTGTGTTGTGGTGGCTGTTCGATCGGATGACCACCACCAAGATCACCGCCTACTTCGATCGATCGGTCGGCATCTACGAGGGTTCCGACGTGCGGGTGCTCGGGGTGCCGGTGGGACGGGTCGCCTCGGTCGAGCCGCTGGGCGACCAGGTCAGGGTCGTCATGGATGTCGACCGGAAATACGACGTGCCCGCCGACGCCAAGGCCGCGCAGATCACCCCCTCGGTGGTCTCCGACCGATTCATCCAGCTGACGCCGGTGTACACCGGCGGGCCGAAAATGGGCCGCACCGCGACCATTCCGCGGGACCGCACGGTCACCCCGGTGGAGGTCGACCAGCTGTACAAGAGCATCACCGAGCTGTCGGATGCGTTGGGCCCCAACGGCGCCAACGCCGAGGGCGCGGTGAACGAGCTGGTGCGCACGTCGGCGGCGAACCTGGCAGGCAACGGCGAGGCGCTCGCCAACAGCATCACGCAGCTCTCGCGGGCGGCGCGCTACCTGTCCGACGCGCGCGGGGACATCTTCGACACCGTGAAGAACCTGCAGAGCTTCGTGACCATGCTGGCCCAGAACGACTCGCAGGTGCGTCAATTCAACGCGCAGCTCGCGGATCTGTCCGGGTTCCTCGCCGGCGAGCGGCAGAACCTCGGTGAAGCGTTGAACCTGCTGTCGGTCGGCCTCGGCGATGTCGCCCGGTTCATCGACGACAACCGCGACCTGATCGCCGACAACGCGCAGGCGCTCACCGAGCTCACCAAGACCCTCGCCGACAAGCGCGATGATCTCGCCGCCGCGCTTCCGGTGCTGCCGCTGGCGCTGAGCAATCTGATCAATGTGCACAACGGCGAATCGGGCACGCTCGACATGCGCGCCAACTTCACCGATCTGCAAGATCCGTTCGGTGCGGTGTGCAAGATGCTCGATCTGAGCAAGCTGATGCCGGGCGATCCGAAGTTCGAGGCCATCGGCAAGCAGATGCGACCGCTGCTCGACCACTGCAAGGAGATCACCGACCAGATCACCGCGGGCGTGAAGACGCCAACGCTGATCCTGCCGTTCGGCATCCTCAGTGGCGAGAACGAGCAGCGCGCCCCGGTGCCGGGGACCGTGCCGGGCACCCCGTCCGATCAGCTTCCGCCGTCGCAGGGAGGTGGCCGGTGATGAGCCGCAACACGATTCGCAAGGGCGCAGCGGCCGTGGCGCTGAGCGCGGTCGGCCTGCTGGTGGCCTCGTGCGCCTCCAACGGCATCTACAGCGTCCCGCTGCCGGGTGGCGCGGATGTCGGCGCGCACCCGATGCATATCGAGATCCAGTTCGACGATGTGCTCGACCTGGTGCCGCAGTCGGCGGTCAAGCTCGAAGGCGTGCCGGTGGGTCGGGTGGAGGAGATCGTCATCGGCAAGGACCAGTGGACCGCGAGCGTGCGGACCGTGGTGAACTCCTCGGTCGAGCTGCCCGCCAACGCGAAGGCGGAGGTGAAGCAGACCAATCTGCTCGGTGAGAAATTCATCGAGCTGACCAGGCCCACCGCGGATCCGGACCCGAAGAAGCTCACCGACGGCTCGGTGATCCCGGTCGCCAATACCCGGCACGCCACCGAAATCGAGCAGGTGCTCGGCGCGATGTCGTTGCTGCTCAACGGTGGTGGCGTCGCGCAGCTGCAGCCCATCGTCACCGAGCTGAACCGGACGTTGGGCGGCCGCGAGGACAAGGTGCGTTCGCTGCTCGATCAGGCGAACACGCTCATCGCAGGACTGGACGCGCAGGTCGACAACATCACCAGGGCCATCGATGGTCTCGCGACACTGAGCGGCCGGGTGGCCACCCAGACCGATCAGATCGGCAAGATCCTCGACGAACTGCCCGAGGGTATCAAGATCCTCAATGAGCAACGCCCGCAGCTTATTTCGATGCTGGCCCAGCTCGATCGGGTCGGCCAGGCCGGGTTCGAGGTGCTGGACCGCTCGAAGAACGATCTGATCACCGATCTGCGTGCACTGCGTCCGACACTGCAGGAGCTCGGCCGCGCGGCGCCGGATCTGGTCACGGCGCTGCCGCTGGTGCCGACCTACCCGTTCCCCGACTCGACGCTGGAGGGCACCTTCGGTGGTCAGGTGAACACCTGGCTGTCGGTGGACCAGCAGATCGGCGTGACGCTGAGCAATCTCGGCGTCGGCAAGGGTGATCCGGTGTACATCCCGCCGAAAACGGGTCCGACGCCGGTGATCAACCCGACCAACCCGTACTACAACGGGAACGGTCCGCGACCGGGCTGGCCCACGGTCTCGATCCTGCCGCTGCCGCCGAACATGGCCTTCGCGCCCGCGAACGGCGTTGCGCCGCCGACGAATCCGCTCGGTGCGATTCTCGACCAACTCGGTGTGGGAGGTGGTCCGCGATGACCCGCCTTGTCCGTAATCAGCTGATCCTCTTCGTCGTGGTCGCGGTGGTGGGTGTGGTGCTCGTCAGCGCCAAGTACATCCGCCTGGACAATATGCTCGGCTTCGGTCTGTACACCGTGAAGGTGGAGACGGCGCAGACCGGCGGCATCTACAAGGGCGCCGAGGTGACCTACCGTGGCGTTCCGGTCGGCCGGGTCGGCGATCTGGAGCTCTCCGACAAGGGCGTGGTGATGAACCTCGTCATCGACTCGAGCTCGCCGGATATCCCGGCCTCGGCCAAGGCCGTCGTTGCCAACCGCTCCGCCATCGGCGAACAATACCTGGATCTGCAGCCCGATTCCGATCGCGGTCCCTATCTGCGCGACGGCTCGGTGATCACCTCGGCGACGACACCGGTATCGATCGAGGAACTGATCGGCAGTGTGGACTCGTTCACCAGCTCGGTCGACCTGGCCGCGCTGAACACCACCGTCACCGAGCTCGGCAAAGCGTTCAACGGCAAGGGCGACGATCTGCAGGTTTTCGTCGACTCGCTGAACAAATTCACCGTCACGTTCAACGAGACGCTGCCGCAAACGATTCAGCTGATCAAGGACGGCCGCATCGCGCTCGGCACCCAGGCCGAGCAGGACGGCGCGATCCGCCGATTCAGCAATGGCCTCGATCTGTTGACCGCTCAGCTGCGGTCCAGCGACCCCGATCTGCGCAGGCTGATCGGGACGGGAACGGACGCAAGTGACCAGATCGGCGCGCTGCTCAGCGAGAGTGGCCCCGCACTGACCGAGGACCTGGCGAATCTGCGCCAGCTGTTGCAGTCCATCTCGCCGAAGTTCTACGCGCTGCGGCCGCTGCTGATCATGCTGCCGTCGCTGTCCATCGGCGCCTCCTCCACCGCCCCCGGCGACGGCACCAGCCACTTCGGTCTCGTCCTCGAAGCCAATAACCCGCCCGCGTGCACGTTGGGCTACGAGGGGACCCAGCGGATCCTCGAGCAGATGAAGCGGGAGAATCCGGATTTCGACGACACGCGTGACGAGTTCCCGTTCAACCGGGACGCGAAATGCACTGTGCCGTTTGGTAATCCGACCGCGGTGCGCGGTGGCGCGCGGGCCGATCTCGCCGACCCGAGCATCGTGCAGCCGTGGGATTCCAACCCGAAGACCGACCCGGAAAAGCTGAACCTCAACCCGATCGCTGTTCAGATGGCCACCCTGCTGGGGGTCACGCCGAAGCGGTGACCAGGACCGACGCGGCGTCGCCGCAATAATTACTGACGTTAGGGTGTGCAGTCGTGAGTGAGCGCAGCGAGCGAACTATAGGCACAGCGCCACGGGGCACGACGGAACCGAGCGTCAGCGAGGTGAAGTCGTGAGTCCCGATCTTTCCACGGAACAGCCGGAACCCAACGCGCCCGATTCCACGGAATCCGACGCCGCGGCGGCTGTCCCCACGGAGGCCGCCGCCGAGTCGCCGACCGCTGAACAGTCCACAGCGGAGCCGGCGACGCGTGCGGTCGATTCCGTGCCCGCCGATGCCGCGGCCGGGCGGCCGCCGTTCGTCGTCACCGTGGTGGCCGCCGCCGCGCTGGTGATCGCGCTGGTCGCCGCGGCCTGGTTCGGCGGGGGCTGGGTGCGTGCCGCGTTCTTCACCGACGGTCCGCGCACCGAGGCGCGTGATGCCGCGCTCACCGATGCCAGGCAGGCCGCGATCAATCTGATGTCGATCAACCCGGCCGATGTGGACGGCTCGATCGCGATGATCCAGTCCTCGATGACCGGCCAATTGCTCGACGAGGCGACCAAGGGGCAGCAACAGCTGCGGACGACGGCTTCGGAGTCCAAGACCAAGCTGGAGTCGAAGGTGCTCGGTGCGGCCCTTACCTCGTTGAACTCCGAGCGGGACCGGGCATCGGCGCTGGTGGTGCTGCAGGTGACACGCAGCGTGCCCGACACCGCGCCGGTCAGCTTCCGGCAGTCCTGGACGCTGAACATGATCAAGGAGGGCGAGGTCTGGAAGGCGGAGAAGGCGGAATCGCTCGGGCAGCCGGTGCCGCTGGACGCACCGAAACCGGGTAGTACGCCCGGTGCGCCGCAAGCGCCCGGTGCCCCCGCACCCGCACCCGCGCCCCCGACCAAGCCCGGCTCGTAGGAGGACCGATTCATGGCATCCAAACGACCCGTCAACCGCGTAACGCCCAGGAATCGGGCTGCAACCGACCGGGCGGTCGCAGGCGCGGGAGCGCGCAACCGGCGGGCCGCGGAGCCTGCCGCGCCGAACCGCAGGCCGACCGGCAAGACCCGGGTCGCCGATGAGCCGCGCACCGCGAGGACCCGCCGTCCTAAAGTCGCCGGCAACACCGAGGCGGTCGAATCCGGCACGCCACCGCAGCACGACGTCGAGCAGCGGCCTGCTCGGCGGCCACTGCGGCGCTCGAACACCGGCTGGGGGGTTGTCATTGCGGGTGGCGTCGCCACGGTGCTGCTCGCCGGTTTCGCGGTGCTGGCGGCCTTCCGGCCCGGCGTCGACGATTCGAACCAGGCGTTCGTGCAGACCAAGGCCACCGAAGAAGTGAGCGCCGCCGCGGAGCACGCGCTGCGCACCGTGTTCGCCTACGACGTGAAGAAGCTCGACGGCTACAAGGATGCGGTGCACCAGGTGGTGACCGGGCAGATGCTGACCGACTTCGACAAGTACGCCGACACCAATATCGCCGCCATCAAACAGGCCCAGACCAGCGCGGATGTCGATGCCAAGCCGATCGGAGTGACCTTGCTCACCGATGACAAGGCCGAGCTGCTCGTCAATATGGTCGTCAGCGCGAACAAAGACGGCGTTGCGCAGGAAAGCGCCTCCGGTCCGATCGTTTTGCGCATGCAAAAAGAGGACGGACGTTGGCTGGCCAGCGACATCGTCGATCGCAATTGAGCCGCTCGACCTGGTGATCTTGTAGCGCGGCAGGCGATCTCGGTGCGCCCCTGGTCGGCGCTGCCACTTGACGAGTTTCGCCCGACCCGTCACGCTATTCACAACAGCGGCAGCTGTCACAGTGGCTCCAAGCACCCCATGGCTCCCGACGCAGCCAGCGATTCGGGCCCGGCGCGCCAGCCATATAGGTCGCGGCGCGCCGCCACGTGGAGGCTCGTTCGGGTGGTACTTTGACACCTCGGCGTATGTAGGTGTAGGTTTGGACGTTGCGCTGGCTGCCTCCTGTCCATACCTCGATTCGCACACGTGAGTTCCACCCTTCCGGTGTTACTTCCGCTGTTGTCTGTTCGGGTTTTCGTTCGGGTTGTAACCAGCGGAATTCGTAGCAGACAAGCGACGGTCGCGGACCACCACGCGACGCGCGTGAGGTGCTGGAAGGACGCATCTTGGCAGTCTCCACCCAGACCAAGGCACTTGCCGGAATCCCCGGAGCCCCATTGAGGGTGTCTTTCGCGAAGATCCGTGAACCCTTGGAGGTGCCCGGACTTCTCGATCTACAGACGGACTCATTTGCATGGTTGATCGGTTCGCCTTCATGGCGTGAAAAGGCCGCGCTCCGCGGCGACGGCGGACTAACGGGGGGTCTCGAGGAGGTGCTCGAGGAGCTCTCGCCGATCGAGGACTTCTCGGGCTCGATGTCCCTGTCTTTCTCGGATCCTCGTTTCGAAGAGGTCAAGGCCTCCATCGACGAGTGCAAAGACAAGGACATGACCTACGCGGCGCCGCTGTTCGTCACCGCTGAGTTCATCAACAACAACACCGGTGAGATCAAGAGCCAGACGGTCTTCATGGGTGATTTCCCGATGATGACCGACAAGGGCACGTTCATCATCAATGGCACCGAGCGCGTCGTCGTTTCGCAGCTGGTGCGTTCGCCGGGTGTCTACTTCGACAACAGCGTCGACAAGAGCACGGAAAAGGACCTGCACAGCGTGCGCGTCATTCCGAGCCGCGGCGCGTGGTTGGAGTTCGACGTCGACAAGCGCGACACCGTCGGTGTCCGCATCGACCGCAAGCGTCGCCAGCCGGTCACCGTGCTGCTGAAGGCGCTGGGTTGGACGACCGAGGAGATCGTCGAGCGTTTCGGCTTCTCCGAGATCATGATGTCGACCCTGGAGAAGGACAACACCGCCGGTCAGGACGAGGCGCTGTTGGACATCTACCGGAAGCTGCGCCCGGGCGAGCCGCCGACCAAGGAGTCCGCGCAGACCCTGCTGGAGAACCTGTTCTTCAAGGAGAAGCGCTACGACCTGGCGCGCGTCGGTCGCTACAAGATCAACAAGAAGCTGGGCATCCACCTCGGCGAGCCGATCACCGCGTCGGTCCTCACCAAGGAAGACATCGTCACCACGATCGAGTACCTGGTGCGCCTGCACTCCGGTGATCGGATGATGACCGCGCCGGGTGGCGCGGAGGTTCCCGTCGAGGTCGACGACATCGACCACTTCGGCAACCGTCGCCTGCGCACCGTCGGCGAGCTGATCCAGAACCAGATCCGGGTCGGCCTCTCGCGCATGGAGCGCGTGGTCCGCGAGCGGATGACGACTCAGGACGTCGAGGCGATCACGCCGCAAACCCTGATCAACATCCGCCCGGTGGTCGCCGCGATCAAGGAGTTCTTCGGAACCTCCCAGCTGTCGCAGTTCATGGACCAGAACAACCCGCTGTCGGGTCTGACCCACAAGCGCCGTCTTTCGGCCCTTGGCCCGGGTGGTCTGTCCCGTGAGCGCGCCGGTCTGGAAGTCCGTGACGTCCACTCCTCGCACTACGGCCGCATGTGCCCGATCGAGACCCCGGAAGGCCCGAACATCGGCCTGATCGGTTCGCTGTCGGTGTATGCGCGGGTCAACCCGTTCGGTTTCATCGAGACCCCCTACCGCAAGGTCGTCGAGGGCAAGGTCACCGACGACGTCGTGTACCTGACCGCCGACGAGGAGGACCGGCACATCCGTGCGCAGGCCAACTCGCCGGTCGACGCCGAGGGACGCTTCCTCGAGGACAAGGTCCTGGTCCGTCGTCTCGGTGAAGAGGTCGAGTTCGTTTCGGCTGCTGAGGTCGATTACATGGATGTGTCGCCGCGTCAGATGGTGTCGGTGGCGACCGCGATGATCCCGTTCCTCGAGCACGATGACGCCAACCGTGCCCTGATGGGTGCGAACATGCAGCGTCAGGCGGTGCCGTTGATCCGGTCGGAGTCCCCGATCGTGGGCACCGGTATGGAGTTGCGTGCCGCGGTCGATGCCGGTGATGTGGTGGTGAACGAGAAGTCCGGTGTGGTCGAGGAAGTTTCGGCCGATTACATCACCGTGATGGCCGATGACGGCACTCGCAAGTCCTACCGGATGCGGAAGTTCGCGCGTTCGAACCAGGGCACGTGTGCCAACCAGCGGCCGATCGTCGATGAGGGTCAGCGGGTCGAGCAGGGGCATGTGCTCGCTGATGGTCCGTGCACCGAGAACGGTGAGATGGCGCTGGGCAAGAACCTGCTCGTCGCGATCATGCCGTGGGAGGGCCACAACTACGAGGACGCGATCATTCTGTCGCAGCGTCTCGTGGAAGAGGACGTCCTCACCTCGATCCACATCGAGGAGCACGAGATCGATGCTCGTGATACGAAGTTGGGTGCCGAGGAGATCACGCGGGATATCCCGAACGTCTCCGATGAGGTGCTGGCCGATCTCGATGATCGTGGCATCATCCGCATCGGTGCGGAGGTTCGTGACGGCGACATCCTGGTCGGGAAGGTCACCCCGAAGGGTGAGACCGAGCTGACCCCGGAGGAGCGGCTGCTGCGCGCGATTTTCGGTGAGAAGGCCCGCGAGGTGCGTGACACCTCGTTGAAGGTGCCCCACGGTGAGTCCGGCAAGGTCATCGGTATCCGGGTGTTCTCGCGTGAGGACGACGACGATTTGCCTCCTGGTGTCAACGAGTTGGTGCGCGTGTATGTGGCGCAGAAGCGCAAGATCCAGGATGGTGACAAGCTCGCGGGTCGGCACGGCAACAAGGGTGTTATCGGCAAGATCCTCCCCACCGAGGACATGCCGTTCATGCCCGACGGCACCCCGGTCGACATCATTTTGAACACCCATGGTGTGCCGCGTCGTATGAATATCGGTCAGATCTTGGAGACCCATCTGGGGTGGATCGGCAAGGCAGGCTGGGATGTCGGGGCCGACGCGGACGGCACGAACCGTCCGGATTGGGCCAAGGCGCTGCCGGAAGAGATGCTGGCGGCTCCTGCCGACTCCAACATCGCGACCCCGGTGTTCGACGGCGCCCGCGAAGAGGAGCTGACCGGTCTGCTCGCTTCGACCCTGCCGAACCGCGATGGTGAGCGCATGGTCGACGAGAACGGCAAGTCGACCCTGTTCGACGGCCGCTCCGGCGAGCCGTTCCCGTACCCGGTCGCGGTCGGCTACATGTACATCCTGAAGCTGCACCACTTGGTCGACGACAAGATCCACGCCCGTTCGACCGGCCCGTACTCGATGATCACCCAGCAGCCGCTGGGTGGTAAGGCGCAGTTCGGTGGCCAGCGCTTCGGCGAAATGGAGTGCTGGGCCATGCAGGCCTACGGCGCCGCCTACACGCTGCAGGAGCTGCTCACCATCAAGTCCGATGACGTCGTCGGCCGCGTGAAGGTCTACGAGGCGATCGTCAAGGGCGAGAACATTCCGGAGCCGGGCATCCCGGAGTCGTTCAAGGTGCTCCTCAAGGAACTCCAGTCCCTATGCCTCAACGTCGAGGTGCTGTCTTCCGACGGCGCCGCGATCGAGATGCGCGACGGCGACGACGAGGACCTGGAGCGCGCGGCGGCGAACCTGGGCATCAACCTGTCCAGGAACGAAGCAGCCACCGTCGACGACCTGGCGAACTAGGCGGTCGGCCGGATGCCGTTCACTTCGAACGGCATTCGGCCCCGCGTTCCACCAACTAGTGAACTTTTTGCTCGAATTCGACCCGAATAGGGGAAAGGAAGTTACGTGCTAGACGTCAACTTCTTCGATGAACTCCGGATCGGCCTGGCCACCGCCGAAGACATTCGGCAGTGGTCCTTCGGCGAAGTGAAAAAGCCGGAGACCATCAACTACCGCACGCTCAAGCCGGAGAAGGACGGGCTCTTCTGCGAGAAGATCTTCGGTCCGACCCGGGACTGGGAGTGCTACTGCGGCAAGTACAAGCGCGTCCGCTTCAAGGGCATCATCTGTGAGCGCTGTGGCGTCGAGGTGACTCGCGCCAAGGTGCGTCGTGAGCGGATGGGCCACATCGAGCTGGCCGCTCCCGTCACCCACATCTGGTACTTCAAGGGCGTGCCTTCGCGTCTGGGCTACCTGCTCGACCTGGCGCCGAAGGATCTGGAAAAGATCATCTACTTCGCCGCCTACGTGATCGTCGGCGTCGACGACGAGCTGCGCCACAACGAGCTCTCCACTCTCGAAGCCGAGATGGAGGTCGAGAAGAAGGCGGTCGCCGACCAGCGCGACGCCGACCTGGAGGCCCGCGCCCAGAAGCTCGAGGCCGACCTGGCCGAGCTCGAGGCCGAGGGCGCCAAGTCCGACGTCCGCCGCAAGGTCAAGGACGGCGGCGAGCGCGAGATGCGTCAGCTCCGCGATCGGGCCCAGCGTGAGCTGGATCGGCTCGAGGAGATCTGGACCACCTTCACCAAGCTGTCGGTCAAGCAGCTCATCGTTGATGAGGTGCTCTACCGCGAGCTGGTCGACCGCTACGGCGAGTACTTCACCGGCGCCATGGGTGCGGAGTCCATCCAGAAGCTGATGGAGAACTTCGACATCAACGCCGAGGCCGAAAGCCTGCGGGAGACCATCCGCAGCGGCAAGGGCCAGAAGAAGTTGCGCGCGCTCAAGCGCCTCAAGGTCGTCGCGGCGTTCCAGACCAACGGCAACTCGCCGATGGGCATGGTGCTCGACGCTGTCCCGGTGATCCCGCCGGAGCTGCGTCCGATGGTTCAGCTCGACGGTGGCCGTTTCGCCACCTCCGACCTGAACGACCTGTACCGCCGCGTGATCAACCGCAACAACCGCCTCAAGCGACTGATCGACCTCGGCGCGCCCGAGATCATCGTCAACAACGAGAAGCGGATGCTGCAGGAGTCCGTCGACGCGCTGTTCGACAACGGCCGTCGTGGCCGTCCGGTCACCGGACCGGGTAACCGCCCGCTGAAGTCCCTGAGTGATCTGCTCAAGGGCAAGCAGGGTCGTTTCCGTCAGAACCTGCTCGGCAAGCGCGTCGACTACTCGGGCCGTTCGGTCATCGTCGTCGGTCCGCAGCTGAAGCTGCATCAGTGTGGTCTGCCCAAGCTGATGGCGCTCGAGCTGTTCAAGCCGTTCGTGATGAAGCGTCTGGTCGACCTGAACCACGCGCAGAACATCAAGTCCGCCAAGCGGATGGTCGAGCGTCAGCGTCCCCAGGTGTGGGATGTCCTCGAAGAGGTCATCGCCGAGCACCCGGTCCTGCTGAACCGTGCGCCCACCCTGCACCGCCTCGGCATCCAGGCCTTCGAGCCGCAGCTCGTCGAGGGTAAGGCGATCCAGCTGCACCCGCTCGTCTGTGAAGCGTTCAACGCCGACTTCGACGGTGACCAGATGGCCGTGCACCTTCCGCTGTCCGCGGAGGCGCAGGCCGAGGCCCGCATCCTGATGCTGTCCTCGAACAACATCCTGTCGCCCGCCTCGGGTCGTCCACTTGCCATGCCGCGTCTGGACATGGTGACCGGCCTGTACTACCTGACTCGCCTCGTCGAGGGCGCGAAGGGTTCCTACCAGCCGGCCTCCAAGGACGCTTCCGAGCGGGGCGTGTACTCCTCGCCTGCCGAGGCGCAGATGGCGGTCGACCGTGATGAGCTGACCGTTCGTTCGCTGATCAAGGTGCGGCTCACCGAGCAGCGCCCGCCGAAGGACATCGAGGCGGAGCTGTTCCCGGAGGGCTGGAACCGCGGTGACGCGTGGCTCGCCGAGACCACGCTGGGCCGGGTGCTGTTCAACGAGTTGCTGCCCGCGGACTACGCGTTCATCAACGAGCAGATGCCCAAGAAGCGTCAGGCGACGATCATCAACGATCTGGCCGAGCGCTACCCGATGATCGTGGTCGCGCAGACCGTCGACAAGCTCAAGGACGCGGGCTTCCACTGGGCCACGCGTTCGGGTGTGACGGTCTCGATGTCCGACGTGCTGGTGCCGCCGGAGAAGGCCGAGATCATGGAGCGCTACGAGGCGCTTGCCGATCAGATCGAGAAGAAGTACCAGCGTGGCGCGCTCGATCACACCGAGCGCAACAGCGCCTTGGTCAAGATCTGGCAGGAAGCGACCGAAGAGGTCGGTACGGCACTGCGTGCGCACTACCCGCCGGACAACCCGATCATCACGATCGTCGAGTCGGGCGCGACCGGTAACTTCACCCAGACTCGTACCCTCGCCGGTATGAAGGGCCTGGTTACCAACCCGAAGGGTGAGTTCATCCCGCGGCCGATCAAGTCCTCCTTCCGTGAGGGCCTGACGGTTCTGGAGTACTTCATCAACACCCACGGTGCCCGTAAGGGTCTGGCCGACACCGCGCTGCGCACCGCCGACTCGGGTTACCTGACCCGTCGTCTGGTGGACGTCTCGCAGGACGTCATCGTGCGTGAGCACGACTGTGGCACCGAGCGCGGCATCATCGTGACGATCGCCGAGAAGCAGGCGGACGGCTCGCTGATCCGGGACGCGCACGTGGAGACCTCCGCGTATGCGCGCACCCTGGCATCGGACGCGGTGGACGCCAAGGGCAACCTCGTCATCGCCAAGGGCGCCGACCTCGGCGACCCGGCCATCGAGGCGCTGCTGGAGGCCGGCATCACCGAGGTGAAGGTCCGCTCCGTGCTGACCTGCACCACCGGCACCGGCGTGTGTGCGACCTGCTACGGCCGCTCGATGGCGACCGGCAAGCTGGTCGACATCGGTGAGGCCGTCGGTATCGTCGCCGCGCAGTCCATCGGTGAGCCCGGTACCCAGCTGACCATGCGTACCTTCCACCAGGGTGGTGTCGCAGGCGAGGACATCACCGGTGGTCTGCCGCGTGTCCAGGAGCTGTTCGAGGCCCGCGTGCCCAAGGGCAAGGCTCCGATCGCCGAGGTCTCCGGCCGCGTGCGGATGGAAGACGACGATCGCTTCTACAAGATCACCATCATCCCGGATGACGGTGGCGAAGAGGTTGTCTACGACAAGCTCTCGAAGCGTCAGCGTCTGCGTGTCTTCAAGCACGACGACGGCACCGAGCGTCTGCTCTCCGACGGTGACCACGTCGAGGTCGGCCAGCAGCTGCTGGAAGGCGCGGCGGATCCGCACGAGGTGCTGCGCGTGATGGGCCCCCGTCAGGTGCAGATCCACCTGGTCCACGAGGTCCAGGAGGTCTACCGCTCGCAGGGTGTGTCGATCCACGACAAGCACATCGAGGTCATCGTGCGCCAGATGCTGCGTCGCGTGACGATCATCGATTCCGGTGCCACGGAGTTCCTGCCCGGCTCGCTCACCGAGCGTTCCGAGTTCGAGGCCTCCAACCGTCGCGTCGTCGCCGAGGGCAATGAGCCCGCGGCCGGTCGCCCGGTGCTGATGGGTATCACGAAGGCGTCGCTCGCGACCGATTCGTGGCTGTCGGCGGCATCCTTCCAGGAGACCACTCGAGTCCTGACCGACGCGGCCATCAACTGCCGCTCGGACAAGCTCATCGGCCTCAAGGAAAACGTGATCATCGGCAAGCTGATCCCGGCCGGTACCGGTATCAACCGCTACCGCAACATCACGGTGCAGCCGACCGAAGAAGCCCGTGCCGCGGCGTACGCGGTGCCGTCCTACGACGACACCTACTACAGCCCGGACAGCTTCGGCGCCACCACCGGTGCCGCGGTCCCGCTGGACGATTACGGTTTCAGCGACTACCGGTAATTCGGTAGCCTGCAACAGCATTCGGCCCCCGCTCCAGCTGGAGCGGGGGCCGATGTGCGTTCGGGCCGGCCGGCGTCAGCCCAGGACCGGTTGGGTTCGCCCTTCGATGTGATGTCGCAGGCGGAGTCGGGCAATGTCATGAACCGGTGCGCTATCGAGCTTGCTCAGGTGGTCTCCCAAGCATGGACAACCGCGAAGGCCTCGGGGTATGAAAGTGGAACACGTTTCAATTTGAGGCTGGTGGGAGATTCGATGGACAGCGCAACCATGGGCGAGTTGGTGATGGCCGGGTTTCAGAAGCTGGGTTTCATCCAGTACACCGGCATCGAAGGGGTGGAGTTCGGTCCTGGCCGCAATGTTGTGTCGATTGCGCCGCGTTCGGAGCACTTCAACCACAACGGTGATCTGCATGCCGCAGTGTTGTTCGGGCTGGCGGAGACGGCGGCGATGGGGGCGTCCATCTCCGGCATCGTCGATCTGATGGGGGAAACATTCATCGTCGCCAGGGACGGACGGATCGAATATCTGGCGCGCGCGAAAGGCGCTGCGGGGCCGTTTCTGGCGACCTCCGAGGTATCGGCCGACACCCTCGCGAAGGTCCGAGCGGACATCGCGGCCCGCGTCGCGATCGAACTGGAGGTTCCGGTGAGCATTGCCGACGGCACGGGAAAGGTCGTCGCCACAGCGGCATTCACCGCTGTTATTCGCCCCAAGCGGCAATAGAACCGGCTCGTGCGAGCCATCGGGAGGGTGCGTCACCAGCGGTGCGCGCATCCTCCCGATGTTCGCACTCAGCGCTTCGTGTCGAGCACCTCAGCGCTCGCTGTCCAGTAGCGCCATCTGTGCTGTGGCGTAGCGGTCGCCCGCGATCTGATCGGCGGGCACCGCCGCCTCGATGACGGCCAGATCTTCGGCGCTGAGCTGCACATCCAGTGCGCCCAGGGTTTCGGTCCACCGCTCACGGCGGCGAGCACCGATCACCGGGACGATGTCCTCGCCTCGGGTCAACACCCACGCGATGGCCAGTTGCGCCACCGAAATACCCTGTTGCGCGGCGATTTTCGCCAGCGCATCGACCAGGCTCAGGTTCTGGGTGAAGTTCTCGCCTTGGAAGCGCGGGCTGTGGGCGCGGAAGTCGTTGGCGGCGAAGGTCGTTTCCCGGCGCACGCTGTCGCTGAGCAGGCCACGGGACAGCACGCCGTAGGCGGTGATGCCGATGCCGAGCTCGCGAGCAACGGGCAGGATTTCGGCCTCGATGCCGCGGGAGATCAGCGAATACTCGATCTGCAGATCCGCGATCGGATGCACGGCGGCGGCCCGGCGGATGGTGTCCGCACCGACCTCGGACAGTCCGATGTGGCGGACATAGCCGGCCTCGATGAGTTCGGCGATCGCGCCGATGGTGTCCTCGATCGGGACATTCGGGTCGAGGCGGGCGGGGCGGTAGATGTCGACGTAGTCGACGCCGAGGCGCTGCAGGCTGTAGCCGAGGGAGTTGCGCACCGCGGCCGGGCGGCTGTCGAAGCCGTCCCAGGTGCCGCCGGGACCGCGCATCGCGCCGAACTTCACGCTGAGCATCACGTCCTCGCGGGGACGCTCGGCGATGGCCTTGCCGATCAGCATCTCGTTGTGGCCTGCGCCGTAGAAGTCGCCGGTGTCGATGAGGTTGGCCCCGGAGTCGAGTGCGGCGTGGATGGTCGCCGTCGACTCGGCGTCGTCGGCGGCGCCATACATGCCGGACATGCCCATTGCGCCGAGGCCGATACGGCTGACGGTCGGTCCGGTGCTGCCGAGCTGCGTGGTGGAGATCTTCGATGTCGTCATGGGACAAAGCCTGATGTACATCCAAGGATGGCGGCAGAGATCGCTTATCGGGGGAGCGGCGATCCCTGGCTCGCGGTATCGGGTTCGGGCACAGTGGAGACATGGACCGATCCGAATTGGCCGATTTCCTGCGTCGCCGCCGCGAGCAATTGACGCCGGCCGACGTCGGCCTGCCGCCGGGCGTCCGGCGTCGCACCCCCGGGCTGCGCCGCGACGAGGTGGCGTTGCTGGCGGGCATGTCCACCGACTACTACACCCGGCTCGAGCAGTCGCGAGGTCCGCGACCCTCCACCCAGGTGCTGGCGTCGCTGGCGCGAGCATTGCGGTTCAGCAGCGACGAGCGCGATCACCTCTACCACCTCTGCGACCACGCGGCCCCCGGCGGCGACCTGGGCGACAAGCATGTCGGCCCCGGCCTGCTGCACGTGCTGGCCAAGCTCGACGACACCGCGGCCGCGGTGGTCACCGACCTCGGCGAGGTGCTCGTGCAGAATCGGATGCACATGTTGCTCGTCGGTGACCACGGAAATCGACGTGGCATGGAGCGGTACTACTCGTGGCGCTGGTTCACCGAGCCGCAGTCCAGGTCGATCTTCCCGGAGGAAGACTGGGATCGCTTGGGCCGCAGCCACGTTGCCGACCTGCGAGCTACCGCGGCGCGTCGCTCCGGCGATGCCGACGTCACCGAGTACGTGAGCAAACTGCGTGCCGCGAGTGCGGAATTCGAGCGGCTGTGGAACGAACACGAAGTGGCGGTGCGGGTTGCCGACACCAAGCGGATTCTGCATCCCCAGGTCGGCCTGATCGACACCGTCTGCGAACCCCTGCTGACGCCGAACTCGGCCCAACGGCTGCTCGTCTATTTGCCGCGCCCGGGCACGGATGCCGCCGACAAGCTGGACCTGTTGCGCGTCATCGGAACCCAGACCCTGGTGTCCGACGACATCCACGGATAGCCGTCGAGGTCAACAGCCGACAGGGTGAAATCCTGGGCGGATGCGGCGACCGGCGGGATTCGAACCCGCGGACGGATCGGAGCAGGACCGCTCGTCTCCATCACACCGGCAGCCGAGGTTCCTCCGGCTGCCGGTCTGCATTGGGCCGCTCTGCCACGGTCCGCATCCTGCGGGATCGCACGATCCCGCTGACGACATCCTAGGAACGGACCACATCATTTGTAGAGCGATTTTTGCCCGCCGTGTGTCCGGCCTCGCCATACGTGTGTGCTCCACATGATCCGGCCACCGCTGGCCCGGGGCGGGCGAGCTCGACGGGCGTCAGAACCTGCTCTGCGGAATCTCCGGCGACAAGGCATTGACGGGATGAGTGCCGAGAGTTAATACTGAACTAGATGGTTCAGTATGACTTCCTCGACGAATCGTTCGGGGCGCTCGCGGATCCCACCAGGCGCGGGATTCTGCGGCACCTCGGGCAAGGGCCCGCATCGGTCAGTGAACTGGCGGAGCGCTTCGAGATGACCCTCACCGGCATCAAGAAGCACATCCACCTGCTGGAGGGCGCGGGCATGGTTGTCACGGAGAAGCGCGGACGGGTCAGATATTGCCGGCTCGGCGCGAATGTCTTCGATCGCGAGCTGGCGTGGATGCAGGAACATCGGCGCATGGTGGAAGCCCGGATGGACCGTCTCGGTGAATTCCTCGAGCGAACGGAGCACGACCAATGAGCACAGGCACCACAACCGACGCAACGATTGCCACCCCCGTGGAACGCGAGATCCACATCGAACGGACCTTCGACGCGCCACTCGAGCGGGTGTGGAACGCCTACAGCCGAATCGAGCAGCTGGTCCAGTGGTGGGGCGGCGGCGACCGCTTCGACGTGGAGCGCTGGGAATTCCGCAAGGGCGGACACTACCGCTTCGTCCAGCATTCCGACGGCGAAGTACACGGCTTCGAGGGACGATTCCGTGAGATCACGCCGATGGAGCGGATCGTGCAGTCCTTCGAATGGGACGGCATGCCCGCCCATATCGCCATCGACAGCGCCACTTTCGTCGATCTCGGCGACGGCAGGACAAAGGTGGTGACCGTCAGCCAGTACCACACCTCGCAGGAGCGCGACGGAATGCTGCAGTCCGGCATGGAGACCGGACTCAACGCGAGCTATCGGGCGTTGGACGCGCTGCTCGCCAAGGGTGCGTGAGCCATCCGAAAGACGTTCCTGCACCGAGCAATCCGGCCCTGCGTCATCGATCGAGGCAGGGCCGGACTGTCGAACGGCGAAATCAGGTGCGAGCAGGTCCGATTCGACGCTTGCGCGGCTTCAGATGCAGTCCGGGCAGGGGCGGCGCCGGGATCCGCTGCTCGGGCGGGTGGCCCGCGATATCGGCGAACCGTTCGATATTCCGGTTCTCCCAGTCATTTCGGGCCGTGACGATGTCCTCGTGGCTGCGGCCGACGAAGTTCCACCACATCACCAGATCCTCGCCGAACGGCTCGCCGCCGATCAGCGCGAAGTGTGCGCCGTTCGCGCTGCTGAGCGGCAGTTCGGTGCGCTCGGTGCCCAGGTACAGCAGCGGGCCCGCACCGACCTCGGCGCCCGCGACGGTGACCGCACCCTCGATCACCAGCACCGCGTATTCGAAGCCGGGTTCGAGCGGAAGGGCGGTCTCGGTGCCCGGCTCGATCCGCACGTCCGCGCCGACGAGGGGCGTGTAGGCGATCGCCGGTGAGGTGTGACCGCCGAGTGAGCCGATCAGCACAATCGCACGCACGCCGGGCGTCGCGTACACCGGTAGTTCGCGATGCTGCTCGAAGTGCGGTTCGATCCCGGTTCGGTCGCCGGGCAAGGCGATCCACAGTTGCAGCCCGTGCCCCGAGTGCGCGGCCGCGACCTTGTATTCGGAATGCGCGATGCCACGTCCCGAGGTCATCAGGTTCAGCTGACCCGGCTCGATCTCCACATCGGACCCGACCGAGTCGCGATGCCGGATCCGGCCGTCGAACGGCCAGGTCACCGTTTGCAGGCCGATGTGCGGGTGCGGGTCGATATCGGGGGAAGCCCCCGTCTTGGTGACGGTCGGCGACCCGAAATGATCGAGGAAACACCATGCCCCGACGGTCGGCAGATCACGTTGCGGCAGTACGCGCTCGACGAAAACGCCGCGCACACCGCCGAGCGGCACCTCACGTGCGGGGAAGAACTCGGTCACCGGACCCGGACACGGGCCCGCCTCGCACAGCGCTTCCTCGGGGTGCGGATCCAGATCGCTCACCGTGTGATGCCCTTGCCGACCACGTGTTCGTCGTACTGCGGGTGCTTCTCGAGATAGGCCTTGATGAACGGGCACAGCGGCCGGATCACTCGGCCACGCGCGATGACATCCTCGATGGCCTGCCCGGCGAGAATGCTGCCGAGACCCTTGCCGGAGAAAGCGCCATCGATCTCGGTGTGGATGAACACCGTCTCGTCGTCGCGCTCCTCGTACTCACTGAAACCGGCGAGTTCGCCGCCGTAGAAGACCTCGTAGCGGTCCTTCTCGTCATTGCGGACGACCCTGCTCTCCGGAGCCGATTCGGTCATGTTCGCCCTCTCCTTCCGCGTGCGCACCGGATGCATGCTCATGATCGACACCCGGTTGAACGCGCCGATCGTCGTCGCGACCCAGATGACGGTGGAAACCTGATCATCCGACAGATGCTTCCGTGCGAAAGCGTACTCACGCTCCATCGTCGGCTGATCCGGCAATGTGGTGGTGAGCTCGGCGAGGGCGAGGGTGGCGCATTCGAGCGGGGTGAACAGCTCGGTGCGGCGCCAGGCCGGCAGTACGGCGAGTTCGCGCTCGGTGGCGCCTGCGGCGATCGCGGCACGATGGTGCACGTCCAGGCAGAAGGCGCAGCCGTTGATCTGCGAAACGCGAACGTTGATCAGTTCGATGAGCCTGCGATCGAGCCCCGCTGCGGCGCCCGCGGCACGGACCGCGCTCGCGACGGTGTTGAGTGCGCGAAACGCATCGGGTGTTTGCTTGTCGATCCAGACGTGGTCGTCGTCGTGGCCTCGGGACTCCATGAGCCCGGATAGTAGAGCAGCAGCACGGCGACCTGGTCGGACTGTGCTCCAGATCGCCCGCGCTGCCCTGGTTTCGAGCTCAGGAGATCTCGCTGAACCGCCGAATCTGGAACGGCTCGGCCAGGATCTCCGCGAGCGCTGCCGCGCCCTGCTTCAGGTGCGGTGTCGCGAAATGCTCTGCAAGGGCCGCTGCGTCGACCCACTCCTCGAGCAGCACCATCCGGCTCGGATCGGTCGGGTGCAGGTAGAGCTCGTAGCGTAGGCAGCCTGCCTCGGCGACCGTCGGTGCGACAAGGGCCTCCAGCGTCTCGCGCAGGTCGGCCTCCCGTCCCGGCTTCGCGTGGAATCGGACATTGAGCGTCAGCGTGGACACAGATGATCTCCTGCTCTCTTGTGCGGGTCGATGGTCGCGGAGGTCACGCCTCGAGCCCCGCGCTGTGGTGCGCGGTAAGAATTGCCGGTCGGACCGCCGAGGCTTTGCCCTCGTACACGTCGATCTTGTAGTCCAGCACGGCCACGGTCTGGCGCAGTTCATCGATCTTGGCGAGTACCTCGGCGCGAGTATTGCGGAACATCTCGAGCCGTTGCGGGAACGTGGAATCGCCTGCCCGGACCAGCTCGGCGTAGCGGACCATATCGGCCACCGACATGCCGGTCGTGCGCAGCCTGCCGATCAGCGCGAGCCACTCCAGATCGCGGTCGCTGAACCGCCGCTTCCCGGTGTGATCGCGCCCGATGTAGTCCATCAGTCCGATCCGCTCGTACCAGCGCAAGGTGTCCCGGCTCAGGCCCGAGCGTTCGGCAGCATCGCCGATCGAGTACCTCGGGCGCTCCCTGTCGGCACTGAAAACACTCTGACTTGCAGTTTCACTCACTGCACTCGCCCTTCCCGTGGAACACCGACGACGCTACTCACCTGGAGCGCACTCCAAGCAAGGCTATTCTTCCGGCAAATCGGAACGCCGTCGAACGGGCGGTGCGCCGAGGCGGACGGGTCAGTCGCGCTTCGGCAGTTCCTGGACGGCCCACTTATTGCCGTCGGGATCGGCGAAGAACGTGAACAGGCCCCAGCCCATGTCCTTGACCGGTGACGCCTCCACGCCGGCCGCGACCAGCTGCTGGTAGGCCGCTTCGGCGCTGGCGACGACGACCTGCATGCCCTCGACGCTGCCGGGCGCGGCCTCGGTGATGCCCCTGCCGATACAGATCGAACAGCCGGAACCGGGCGGGGTCAGCTGTACGAAACGGATGTCCTCGGTGGGGCTTTCATCGAAGTCGGCATTGAAGCCGATCTTGGTGTAGAAGTCCTTGGCCCGGTCGACGTCGGTGACCGGAATGGCGACGAGCTCGATTTTCCAATCCATAGTCCCGAGCATCCCACCGAGGCCCGACAAAGTTCGGGTTTCGCGCCTACGCTGGGAGCATGCCAGGTAAGGACATCGATCGGGTCAGGGCACGTGCCGCCTGGGCCACGGTCAAGGAAAGCCCGGTGATCACCGCCATCGCGGTGGCGCCGTTCGTCGCCGCGCTCGGGCTCGTCTGGTGGCTGGTCGGCGGGTTCGCCGCCTTCGTGCTGCTTGTTGTGCTCGGCGGTGTCGTTGTCGTCGGCGGCAAGCTGCGGCACTGACATCGAGGCCGATGCCGCCGGGCGTCTGCAACGTGGCCGGGAAGCTGGTCAGCGTGGAACCGAGGAATTTCTCAGCGCGGAATGTGGAAGCGCACGAGCTCTCCGGTGCCCGGGTCGACGTCCGCCCACGGGCGGTCGAATTCGAGCACTGCGAGTGCCGAGGTGGGGAACTTCCTGCTGAGCTCGACCGCCTGCATCGAGTCGCGGTTGCCCGCCAGCTCCCATGCCGTCCACGGCATTCCGGGCGCGTGCCCGATCACCAGCAAGGTCGAGACGGCGTCGTCGCTGAGCTGGACCAGTTCGATGAGAGTCCGCGGCGAGGCCTCGTAGATGCCGGATTCATAGACGACCGGCGCGTCGATCCCGGTGGCGGCCAGCGTTTCCCGGGTGCGTGTCGCGGTCGAGCACCGCACGGCATCGATCGGCGGCTGAGTATCGCGCAACCATTGCCCCGCCAGGCCCGCTTCGCGCTCTCCGCGCGCCGCGAGCGGGCGTTCGTGGTCGGTGACACCGTCCGGATAGGCCGATTTGCCGTGCCGCATGAGGATCAGAGTCCGCACCATAGGGATACCGTAGGGCCTCCGGCCGAGAGGCGTGAACCACACTCGAGGCAAACTGAAAGCGGCGTCACAACGCGGCGCTCTGCGGGACACTCCCGCGGGTCCACTGTTGTAACGCTTCTGCCCGTCTTCAACCCTTGGGTGGCCTACAGCCCACGCACATTTTCGAGGATCTGCACACTATGGCCTACGTAATCACGCAGCGTTGTTGCAACGACGCCAGCTGCGTCTCCGAGTGCCCGGTCGATTGCATTCGTCCCACACCGGATCAGCCGGAGTTCGCGACGACCGAGATGCTCTACATCGACCCTGACACCTGTATCGATTGCGGTGCCTGTGTCGACGCGTGCCCGGTGGAGGCCATCTTCTCCGAAGATGATCTGACGGCGTCGCTAGCCAGGTATCGCGATATCAATGCCGCCTACTTCCAACGGCACCCGCTCGAATCGAACTTCGATCCGATCGTGACGCCTGCGCGGCCGCCGAAGGACCTCGGCACCTTGCGGGTCGCGATCGTCGGCGCCGGACCCGCGGCCTGCTATGCGGCCGACGAGCTGCTGCGCCGTGCCGACGTGGAGGTCGAGATGTTCGACCGGCTGCCGACGCCGTGGGGTCTGGTGCGCGCGGGTGTCGCCCCCGACCATCCCGGCACCAAGACCGTCTCGGGTCTGTTCGAGTCCGCGTTCCGGCGGGAGACGTTGCAGTACTACCTCAATGTCGAGGTCGGCACGCACATCACGCACGAGGAACTGATGGCCCACCACCACGCCGTCATTTACGCCGTCGGAGCTGCCACCGACCGCCACATGGGCGTGCCGGGTGAGAACCTGCCGGGCAGCCACTCCGCGACCGAGTTCGTCGCCTGGTACAACGGCCACCCCGATTACGCGGACCGCCAGTTCGATCTCTCCGGCGAGCGAGCGGTGATCGTCGGCAACGGCAATGTCGCCCTCGATGTCGCGCGTGTGCTGACCGTCGATCCGGACGAGCTCGCCAGGACAGACATCGCCGACTACGCCCTGGACGCGCTGCGCCGCAGCAATATTCGCGAAGTGGTCGTGCTCGGCCGGCGTGGCCCACTGCAAGCGGCGTACACCTCGTCGGAATTCCTGGCGCTGGCCCACCTGAAGGGTGTGGACATCGTCGTCGACGAGGCCGATCTTGCCCTCGACACGGGTAGTCAGGCATTGCTGGACGACCCGAAGGTCGAGCCGTCGCTGCGGCTCAAGTACACCCTGGCGAAGGAGTACGCCGCGGGTCGGCGTGATCCGGCCAACAAACGGATCGTGTTCCGCTACCTGGGCTCGCCGACGGCGCTCACCGGCGCCGAGCACGTCGAGACGGTCGAATTCGTGCACAACGAATTGGTCGAAGAGGGCGGCCAATTGGTGGCGCGGGCGACCGAGCGCACCGACAGTATGGAGGCCTCGCTGGTGCTGCGGTCCATCGGCTACAAGGGCGAACCGATCAAGGACCTGCCCTTCGACGAGCGGCGCGCGGTGGTGCCCAACGAGCACGGACGAGTGCTCGGCGACGACGGCATCCCGATCCCTGGCGTGTACGTCAGCGGCTGGATCAAGCGCGGTCCGCGCGGCGTGATCGGCTCCAACCGGATCGACTCCGAGGAGACCGTCGAGCAGCTGATCGCCGACTTCACCACTGGCAAACTCGGTGTGCCACAGGCCAATCGGGCCGCACTGAAGGCGCTGCTCGGCGAGCGCCAGGCAGACCTGGTCGACCGGCAGGGCTGGAAGGCGATCGATCTGGCGGAGAAGTCGGCGGGCAAGGCTTCCGGCCGCCCTCGGGTCAAGTTCACCAGCCGCGAGGATCTGATCAAGGCCGCACGCGGCTGAGGAAGCAATGCCGGTCGGATTCGCCACGATCCGACCGGCGTTCTCGTCTTGCAACAGCGCCGCGGCGGCGGGGGAGAGCCTCAGGCGGGCAGCGGAATGATGCGGACCACCGTGGTGGTGGTGCCGCCGACGACGAACCACAGCCGCAGCACCGGATGACCGGACCGGTCACCCGGCTCATAGCGGCTGCGCACCGTCACATGCTGGCGCGCGAGTACCGGCGCCACGTACTCGATCACCGCGCGGTGCGGTGCGGCGACCAGCTTGGGATACTCGGCGAGGTACTGCTCCACCGCCTGCCAATAACAGGCGTTGTTGACGTGGTTGTACTGGTCGATGTCGGTGGCGCGCACCGGGAACGGCATGTCCGTGTCCGACTCCGCCGGTGTGGTGTCGGTGAGATACGGCCGCCAGCGCAGCCGATGCTCGGTGGTGGTCTGCGCCAGGTAGGCCAGGCCGTCATCGCTGATCCGCGCGGGCATGTTGTTCGACTCGCTGATATTGATCCAGAAGCCCTCGGTCTCGATCAATCCACCGTTCGAGCTGGTCACCCGCACCCGCATGTTCGTCCACCTGGTCGACATGCTCGAGCACCACCGCAGCAGCTGCACTTTGTCCGGCCAGAGAATCGGCCGGATCACATCGATCACGGTGCGTCGGACGATCCAGTTCGGATCGGTCCGGTTGAGGAAGGTCTGCTCCAGCTCTTCGCCCGCAATGTCCTGCAGATAGCGGGCGACCGCATCGAATCGCAAGCGGTTGTACGGATCTACATCGCCAGCCCGGATGGGCCACGCCGAAGCAAACCCCATGCCCTCCTGGGGAAGCGGGGCGAGTGGCTGTTCGAGTGACACTGGTGCTCCTCGCGCTGCACGTTGTGCCGCGTTCTCGTGCGTTGCTTGTTCTGAGATGACTTTACGGGTCGTACGTCACACCCTCTCGGCGAGTCGCCCGTACTGCCGCATATGACGTCTCATCAGGCAAAATAGGCGCTATGACGGACTCCGACCTCCCCGGGAAACTCGGCAGACCCGCCGAACGAGCCCTCGCCGCAGCCGGAATTCAGCGTCTCTGCGACCTCACCTCGTGGACCGAACGCGAGGTGGCCGCGCTGCACGGTGTCGGGCCGACCGCCATCACCAAGCTCCGCGCCGCCCTCGCAGCGCACAATCTGACCTTCGGCCGACCAGGTGGCGTGGTAGGTCAGTAGCCCTGATATGCCCCGCCGCTATTGACGGCTGCCACACCGGGAACATTGGACAGCGAGCCGTACCGGTCGATCGCGTATCGCGTACCGGCGATGATGTTGTCGACCGGGTCGTAGATATCGTCGTGGCCGGGCGCTTTGTACGCGTTGAACGTGCTGTCGATCGTCTGCATCAACCCCTTCGAGGGGTGACCGGCCGCGGCATTGCTGT
The DNA here is from genome assembly GCF_036046055.1 of Nocardia sp. NBC_00403. Classification (NCBI taxonomy): domain Bacteria; kingdom Bacillati; phylum Actinomycetota; class Actinomycetes; order Mycobacteriales; family Nocardiaceae; genus Nocardia; species Nocardia sp. NBC_00403. The sequence goes on along the minus strand of NZ_CP107939.1, from coordinate 153,844 downwards.
CCCAGTTGTTGACGATCTGCGGATTGCCGCCGGACTCGTGCTCGATGATCATCGCGAGCGCGCGCTCGTCGATCTGATCAGGGCTGTAGCCCATCGCGATCAGTTTCTCTTTGGCCTTCTTGATCCATTCGGCGACATCGCCGGACGGCATCGGCCCGGTCGGGGAGCCGGAACTGGTCGGGGAGCCGGAACTCGGGCTGCCGGTGGACGGCGTTCCCGAGGACGAATGGGAGTTGCCGCTGCTGTTGTGATTGCCGCCGGTCGCATAGTTGGGCTTGTTCGAGGCGACGGGCGTCGCGGTATTGGTCGCGGCCGGTGTGGTCGGCGCGGGTGCGGTGCCGGATTTCGGTTCGCCGAGGCCGTCGTAGGCGGTCTGGAGATTCGCGACAGCCTGGGCGACCTGCGTTTTCGCCTGTTCCGCAACGCTTTCCGCCTGCTGCAGCGCGTTGGTGATATCGACCTGCCAGGTTGCCGCATCCCGCAGAATTCGCAAGGACTCGTCCACCCGCTGCTGGCCGTTCATCAGTGCGCAGACCTTGGCGATCCGGTCGTCGGCCGTGACGGTTCCATTGGGCTCGACCTTGAAACCGGGTATGGGTTCCACGCCGTCGGTGCCGGCACTCGGCGTGGTGGCGAGGTCGCGCAGCTGCAGCACCTTGGTCTTGGCGTTCTTCAGGTTGTCCACCTGCGAGGTGAACGCGGTATGCAGGCCCTGCAGCGCGGTGCTGACGGTGCCTGCGCGTGTCTGTTCGATATCCATCCGCGCATTCGCCGCGGTGGCGGTGGCGCCGGACCAGGTCAGCGCACGGGTCTTGTCGGAGCCGTCCTTGACCGCGGCGTCGAGCTCGGTCGCCATTCCGTCGGCGTGATTGCCCGCGGTGGCCAGCTGGTCGGGCTCCCATTTCTCTACATCAGGAATGGTCAGCGTCATGACACCTGCAGTCCGATTGTGCGGAGTTTGGCAGCGAAGTCGTCTTCGGTCAGCTCGTACGCGCCCGCCGCATTGTGCATATTGCCCGCGACGGTCATGAGACGTTCACCGATTCGCTGCAGGCAACGGTTGACCACATCGGTGGTCTGCTGCACAGTGCCGCCGAATTCGGTGCCCGGCAGTGCATTGCTCGCGACGCCGAAGCCCGCCCCCTCGTTGAACTTCTGAATGGCGCCCGCTTCGGTGCCGAGGTTCGTCGCGAACGATTTCAGCGTTTCCGGATTGACCTGCATAGGAAATCCCCCTTCCCGCCCGACCATAAGTCGCGGCCAGCATAGCAAAATGCGTTCGTCCGAACAGGTGCACCGAAGCGGGCATCGGGTGCTGCGCATTATGTTGGTCACAGCGTCGCCGGCGAGTTCCGCGTCGGCGAGTGGACAGAGAGGTCGGCACATGCGCGCAGCCCAGGTCAGCAAGTTGGAGGGGCCCGAAGCGATCGAGATCGTGGAGATCCCGGAGCCTGCGGGATATCCGGGAGGCGTGGTCATCGATGTGCACGCGGCCGGGGTGGCTTTCCCCGATGTCCTGATGACGCGTGGGCTGTACCAGATGAAGCCGGAGTTGCCGTTCGTCGTCGGTGGCGAGGTGGCGGGCATCGTTCGTGAGGCGCCGCAGGACGCGCACGTCAAGGCCGGCGATCGGGTGGTGGCGTTGACGTTGCTCGGCAATGCAATGGCCGAAGTCGCTGTCGCGCCCGCGCAGATGGTGTTCCGCCTGCCCGACAACGTGTCGCTGGAGGCGGGGGCCGGCATCCTGTTCAACGACCTGACCGTGCATTTCTGCCTGCGTAACCGCGGCAGGCTCGCCGAAGGCGAGACCGTGCTCGTGCACGGTGCCGCGGGTGGCATCGGCACCTCGACGCTGCGCATGGCGGTCGCGCTCGGCGCGGGCCGGGTGATCGCGGTGGTCAGCACCGAGGAAAAGGCAGCGGTGGCCCGCGCCAACGGCGCCACCGATGTGGTGCTGACCGAGGGCTGGCTCGCCGCGGTCAAGGAACTGACCGGCGGCCGCGGTGTGGACATCGTGCTCGACCCGGTGGGTGGTGACCGTTTCACCGACAGCATCCGATCGCTGGCCTCGGCGGGTCGCCTGCTGGTTGTCGGCTTCACGGCCGGGGAAATCCCGACGGTCAAGGTGAATCGGCTGCTGCTCAAGAACGTCGAGGTGACCGGCGCGGCCTGGGGTGAATGGGTGATGACGCATCCCGGTTACCTGACCGAGCAGTGGGCCGAGGTCGAGCCGCTGCTCGCCTCCGGCAAGATCGCGCCGCCGGACCCGGTGCGCTACCCGCTCGAGCAGGCCGCCGCGGCGGTCGCGTCACTGGACAACCGCACCGCCACCGGCAAAGTCGTCGTCACAGTGGGCTGAGACTGTCGGTGCGGCGACGTACTCTGAGCGAATCAAGAAGCCGGCGCATCCGCCGCTCGACCACCACTCCTCGAGGAATCGCGGCACGATGCTGTCCAGTCGGGTATTGAACCGGACCCTGCTCGCCCGCCAGCATCTGCTGGAGCGCTCGTCGCTGAGCGTGCCCGAGATGTGCGATCATCTCGTCGGGCTGCAGGCCCAGGACTCGACGCCGCCGTTCGTCGGATTGTGGAGCCGCACAGCGGATTTCGATCCGGCGACGGTGTCGGCGGGACTCGAGGATCGCGCGCTGGTTCGCATCACGTTGATGCGCGGCACGATTCACCTGGTCACGCCGCCGGATGCCTTGCGTATCGCACCACACGTGCAGCCCGAGCTCGAAAAGATCCCGTTCCGTAAGGGGTTCAACTACGGCGCGATGGTCGGACTCGATCCCGCGGAAGTCCGCGCGCGTGGCGAGCAGGTGCTCGGGAACGAGCCGATGTCGGCGGCGGATATGCGCGCACACGCGGCCGAGCTGTGGCCCGATCGGGACGCGGGCGCGGTCGTGCAGACCTGGCTCTATCAGCTGCCGGTGCTGCAGACTCCGCCGCGTGGAAAGTGGAAGGACAACAGCAGGCCGGTCTGGTCCCGGGTCGAGCCGTGGCTCGGCGCGCCACTGGATCCGACATATCCGTTGGCGGAGTTGGTTTTCCGGTACCTGCGTGCTTTCGGTCCCGCCAGCACCATGGACATGCAGACCTGGTCGAAGCTGACCGGCATGAAGAAAGCGGTCGAGCAGCTGGGCGACAGGTTGCGCACCTACACCGACGAGCGCGGCCGCACCCTCTACGACGTCGCCGACGGTGTACTGGCCGACGCCGAGCTGCCCGCCCCGGTGCGCCTGCTCGGCTGGTACGACAATGCGATTCTTTCGCATCAGGATCGGAGCAGGATCGCGCCCGACAGCCAGCCGGTGCCGTTGCGCGCGTTTGCCGCCGCGGTTTCGCCGGTGCTGCTCGACGGCTACCTTTCCGGGTTCTACAAGATCTTCCCGGAGAAGGGTGTCGCCCGCCTGCGCATCACCCCGACCAGGAAGTGGTCGGCGGCGGAGAGTCGGGCTGTCGAGGCCGAATCGCATGCGCTGCTCGCGTTCCTGGAGGCAGATAAACAGCCGCGCGTCGAAATCCTCGAGGTAGCTGCCGACCTGCGCCCCTGATCGGCGCTGTCCGGAGGCACGCGACTCGGCAGGCCGTGCGCGGTCGGCTATCGCCCGTAGGCGTCGCGGTAGGCGGGGGCCTTGGTGGTTCCGGTGGGGGTCAGGGTGCGCAGCAGCGGCAGTGTGCGGCGCTGGATCACCGTCGACAACACGATGACGCTGTGTGAGCGCACCACCGCGGTGGTCCGATCGATGCTCAGCAACACCGATTGCAGGCCGGCGTGCGAGTCGGCGCCGATCCGGCACAGCACATCGCCGGATCCGGTGGTCGCATAGGCCTCGAGCACGCCGGGAATCGCGTCGAGCTCGGCGGCGACGGTATCGAGCGCACCCTGCGCGATCTCCAGCGTGACGAAGGCCTGGACATCGAAACCCGCAGCGGTGACGTCGATTTGCGGGTCGTAGGAGGCGATGACCCCGGATTCCTCCATGCGGCCGATCCTGGATTGTACGGTCGCCCGTGCAACCTTGGTGCGGCGCGACAGTTCGAGGACTCCCGCCTTCTGATACTCGTGCATCGCGGCCAGGATGGCGAGATCGAGTTCGTCGAGTTTTGCCGGCGTGTGCGACATGTCGGCCTCCGTTCGTGGCGCGGGCTGTGCTCGGTGATGCTATTCAAATTGTCCAGCATCTTGTGGGTCTTGCTAGCCGAATTCGCCAGAGTGTCTATCGGAATCCACCGCTATTGCCTACCGGCATAGGTGGCGATTTCCTTGGATCATGACGATCGAGAACCTGCCGAATTCCCGGCCGACGGCCCTACCCACCGACGGTGAGCTGCGCAGGCTCGTCGGACTGGTCGAGCACGACGACAGCGTCGATCCGTTCCCCGTCATCGGTTGGGACGCCCTGGTCTGGGTGGTCGGCAACGCGACGCAGACCGCGCACTTCCTGGAGTCCGCCTTCGGCATGCGGCTGGAGGCCTACGCGGGACCGGAGACCGGCAATCGTGACCACAAGGCGTTCGTGCTGCGCAGCGGCGGCGCGCGGTTCGTGATCACCGGTGCGGTCGATCCGGACAGCCCGCTGGTCGGCCATCACGACCGGCACGGCGACGGCATCACCGATATCGCACTCGAGGTTCCGGACGTGGACCGCTGCATCGACTGGGCGCGCACCCACGGCGCGACGATTCTGGTCGAACCGCACGACGAGACAGACGAATTCGGCACGGTCCGCTCGGCGGCCATCGCCACCTACGGCGAGACACGGCATACGCTGGTCGACCGTTCCAAGTATTACGGGCCTTATCTGCCCGGCTATATCGCCCGCCGCTCCATCTATCGACCGCGCGCGGGCACGCCGGTCCGGCTGTTCCAGGCGATCGACCATGTCGTCGGCAACGTCGAGCTCGGCATGATGGACGAGTGGGTCGGGTTCTACCGCCGCGTCATGGGTTTCACGAATATGGCCGAATTCGTCGGTGACGACATCGCCACCGAGTACTCCGCGTTGATGAGCAAGGTCGTCGCCAACGGCAATCACCGGGTGAAGTTCCCGCTGAACGAGCCCGCGGTGGGCAAGAAGCGTTCGCAGATCGACGAATATCTCGAGTTCTACCGCGGGCCCGGCGTGCAGCACATCGCCCTGGCCACCAGCGACATCCTCACCTGCGTCGACACGCTGCGCCGTGAGGGCGTCGAATTCCTGGAAACGCCGGACACCTACTATTCCGACCCAGAATTGCGCGCCCGCATCGGCCACGTCCGGGTGCCGGTCGACCAGTTGCAGCGGCGCGGCATCCTGGTAGACCGGGACGAAGACGGCTACCTGCTGCAGATCTTCTGCAAGCCGCTCACCGATCGCCCGACCGTCTTCTTCGAACTGATCGAGCGACACGGTTCGCTCGGCTTCGGCAAGGGCAACTTCAAGGCTCTGTTCCAGGCGATCGAACGCGAACAGGAAGCCAGAGGCAACCTTTGACGTGCCGCCGAGTCAGGACGCCAAGAGGTCGTAGACCTCTTTGCCATTGATCACGATCGGCTGGCAACGAGCATGCGGATTCCCATTGTTGTGATACCAATTCGCGTGATCGAGGCAGTCGCTCAGCCAGTAGTAGCGGCCGAGGAAGTTGCCTCCCGCAGAGGCTGTTCCCGCGAGGCCGCCCCACAGCCCCGCAATGATCAAGACAGCAACGGCCAATTTCTTCAGCATTGGTTTCCCCTCCCAATTGCTCACGTAGTGAAGCGTTTTCATCATAGCGAGCGTGGCCGCGCCGCGGAACCCGCCGCGGCCCCGCAGTCGTATCCGGCCGTGTCAGGTGCCGATGGGTAGAGTTCACGGCATGCGGATTCCGTCGGCAATCGTCATCGGTGCGACCTTGGCGTTGGCACTGTCGGCATGCGGTTCGGGCGGCGACTCCGATTCGTCGAACACGCCGCTGCGTCCGCCGCCGAAGGTCGCCACTCTGGGTCCGTTCGCCGGTGAGTGCGGTCATGTCACCGACGACGAGGTCCGCGAAATCGCGGGTTTGGCGCAGCTCTCGCGGGTGTTCAAGAACTCGGTCGGCTGCAATTGGCAATCCGCTGGGCAGGGTTCGACCAGCGTCACTTTCGCCGCGTATCGGGGCAGCCCCATCGATCGGGAACGGGCGTGGGTGACCACCCAAGGGCGTGGTGTGGAGAAGATCGAGGTCGGTGGCCGCGTCGGATTTCAGGCGCTGGAGACCAACAGCGCGGTGTGTGATCTCGCCGTGCAGCTCGACGACGATTTCTTCGAGTGGTCGATGTCGTTCGGTCTCTTCGCGGCGACCGGCAATCCATGCGACCGGATGCACAAGCTCGCCGAGTTGACCGTGCAGCGGCTGCAGTGAGGGAGTTCGCCATGAATCTTCGTGCCCGTTCGACGACCCGCGGCCTGATCGCCGCGCTGGCCGTGCTCGGCATCGCCGTTTCGGTCGCCGGCTGCGGGCGCACGGTGCCAGGGTCCGCGCATCCCGCGGGGTCGGGCACCGGATCGTCGGTCAACACGAACTTCGACAAGCTGTTGCGCGAGTGCGATGTCGTCTCGATGGACCAGATCGGCAAGGCGGTGGGCGAGGGCGCATACGCCGGGGCGTCGTTCTACGGTGCGGTGTGCATGTGGGACGTGGACAATGCGCCCGGCGGCACCGCCATGGTGACCCTGAACTGGTATGAGGTCGGCTCGCTGAACAACGAGAAGACCAACAACGACAAACTCGGCTACCTCACCAACAACATCACCGTGCAGGGCCAGCGGGCGCTGCAGACGCATCGCCCCAACGATCCCGACTCCTGCGGGGTCAGCGCCAGCGCGGCCGACACCGGCGTGATCGGCTGGTGGATCAATTACCGTCCCGGCTCCGGACATCCCGATCCGTGCGTCGGTGCGCAGAAACTCGTCGAATTGACCCTGAATCTCGCGAGGTAGGTACGCTGGAATCGAACTGCCGGTCGTGGTGGTTACCCACCCCACTTTGACCCTGTGTCGCGACCACGAGTATCGTGGATCGCTGTGCCCGGAAGCATGCGGGCAAGTTCGTGCGTGGACGTAAGCCAGCGAAAGCGGCTGACCTTCCCGGCGTGCCCGGAAAACCGGTCTTGCTTCGCGCGCGACACGCCCGACCTCGGGACGCGAGAAACGCGGCTGGGCGTGCGGGTGAAAGCTCGATGACAGCGGCGTGAACGACGGGCCCGGAGGCGGTAGCTTGCGTGACCACGGAGGGCGCCGAGAACGCCGCCAACTGAACACCGACATGAAGTTCCAGACACCGCGTTAACTAATTAAGGAAAGCCGGTCTATGCCAACCATCAACCAGCTGGTCCGCAAGGGTCGTCGCGACAAGGTCTCCAAGACCAAGACCGCGGCCCTCAAGGGGAGCCCGCAGCGCCGTGGCGTGTGCACTCGCGTGTACACCACGACCCCGAAGAAGCCGAACTCCGCGCTGCGTAAGGTCGCGCGTGTTCGCCTGACCAGCGCGGTCGAGGTCACGGCCTACATCCCGGGCGAGGGCCACAACCTGCAGGAGCACTCGATGGTGCTCGTGCGTGGCGGTCGTGTGAAGGACCTCCCCGGTGTCCGCTACAAGATCATCCGTGGCTCGCTCGACACCCAGGGTGTGAAGAACCGCAAGCAGGCCCGCAGCCGTTACGGCGCCAAGAAGGAGAAGAGCTGATATGCCACGCAAGGGCCCCGCACCCAAGCGTCCGCTGATCAACGACCCGGTCTACGGGTCGCCGCTGGTCACTCAGCTGGTCAACAAGATCCTGCTGGACGGCAAGAAGTCCACCGCCGAGCGCATCGTCTACGGCGCGCTGGAGCAGGCGCGCGAGAAGACCGGCACCGATCCGGTCGTCACCCTCAAGCGCGCGCTGGACAACGTCAAGCCCGCACTCGAGGTGAAGCCCCGTCGTGTCGGTGGCGCCACCTACCAGGTGCCGGTCGAGGTTCGTCCCGGCCGCTCCAACACCCTGGCGCTGCGCTGGCTGGTCAACTACTCGCGGGCTCGCCGTGAGAAGACCATGGTCGAGCGTCTCGCCAATGAGCTGCTCGATGCCAGCAACGGCCTCGGCGCTTCGGTGAAGCGTCGCGAGGACACCCACAAGATGGCCGAGTCCAACCGGGCCTTCGCGCACTACCGCTGGTGACGTCTGCCCGGCCCGTCGTTATTGGGTCGGGAGGCACAGCCGGATGCGGTACTTACCCACCGCTTCCGGCGTTGACATAGTGACGACCACAGGGTCGTCCCCGAAAATCCCAACTAGCTACGAGCGGGGAAGATTTCCGTGGCACAGGACGTGCTCACCGACCTGAACAAGGTCCGCAACATCGGCATCATGGCCCACATTGATGCGGGCAAGACGACCACAACTGAACGCATCCTCTTCTACACCGGCATCACCTACAAGATCGGTGAAGTCCACGATGGCGCGGCCACCATGGACTGGATGGAGCAGGAGCAGGAGCGTGGTATCACCATCACCTCCGCGGCTACCACGTGCTTCTGGAACGACAACCAGATCAACATCATCGACACCCCCGGGCACGTCGACTTCACCGTCGAGGTGGAGCGGTCGCTGCGCGTGCTCGACGGCGCCGTCGCGGTGTTCGACGGCAAGGAAGGCGTCGAGCCGCAGTCCGAGCAGGTGTGGCGTCAGGCCGATAAGTACGACGTGCCGCGTATCTGCTTCGTCAACAAGATGGACAAGCTCGGTGCGGACTTCTACTTCACCGTGCAGACCATCAAGGACCGTCTCGGTGCCAAGCCGTTGGTGATCCAGCTGCCGATCGGCGCTGAGGACACCTTCGAGGGCATCGTCGACCTGGTCGAGATGAACGCCAAGGTCTGGAAGGGCGAGACCAAGCTCGGCGAGGAGTACCAGGTCGTCGAGATCCCGGCCGACCTCGCGGACCAGGCGGAGATCTACCGCCAGGAACTGCTGGAGACTGTCGCGGAGTCGGACGAGGCGCTGCTCGAGAAGCACTTCAGCGGCGATGAGCTCACGATCGATGAGATCAAGGGCGCCATCCGCAAGATGACCGTCAACTCCGAGCTCTACCCGGTGCTGTGTGGTTCGGCGTTCAAGAACAAGGGCGTTCAGCCCATGCTCGACGCCGTGATCGACTACTTGCCGACCCCGCTGGACGATGGTGGCACCGATGGCCACGTCCCGGGCAAGGAAGAGGAGATCATCCACCGCGACGCGAACAGCAGTGAGCCGTTCTCGGCGCTGGCGTTCAAGATCGCCGTGCACCCTTTCTTCGGCAAGCTGACCTACGTGCGCGTGTACTCGGGCAAGGTCGACTCCGGCGCCCAGGTCATCAACTCGACCAAGGGCAAGAAGGAGCGTCTGGGCAAGCTGTTCCAGATGCACTCCAACAAGGAGAACCCGGTCGGCGAGGCCGTGGCAGGCCACATCTACGCGGTCATCGGCCTGAAGGACACCACCACCGGTGACACCCTGTGCGATCCGCAGAACCAGATCGTGCTCGAGTCCATGACCTTCCCGGACCCGGTCATCCAGGTCTCCATCGAGCCGAAGACCAAGTCCGACCAGGAGAAGCTGGGCACCGCGATCCAGCGTCTCTCGGAAGAGGACCCGACCTTCTCGGTCAAGCTCGACCAGGAGACCGGCCAGACCGTCATCGGCGGCATGGGCGAGCTCCACCTCGACATCCTCGTCGACCGTATGCGTCGCGAGTTCAAGGTCGAGGCGAACGTCGGCAAGCCGCAGGTGGCCTACCGCGAGACCATCACCAAGAAGGTCGAGAAGCTCGAGTTCACCCACAAGAAGCAGACGGGTGGCTCCGGCCAGTTCGCGAAGGTCATCATCGCCCTCGAGCCGTTCGTCGGCGAGGACGGCGCGACCTACGAGTTCGAGAACAAGGTCTCCGGTGGTCGCGTTCCGCGCGAGTACATCCCTTCGGTGGACGCCGGTGCGCAGGATGCCATGCAGTACGGTGTGCTCGCGGGCTACCCGCTGGTGAACCTGAAGGTCATCCTGCTCGACGGCGCATACCACGACGTCGACTCCTCGGAAATGGCGTTCAAGATCGCCGGCTCCCAGGCACTGAAGGAAGCGGCCCGTAAGGCCGGTCCGGTGATCCTCGAGCCGCTCATGGCGGTCGAGGTCATCACGCCCGAGGACTACATGGGTGATGTGATCGGCGACCTGAACTCCCGCCGTGGCCAGATTCAGGCCATGGAGGAACGCAGTGGTGCCCGTGTCGTCAAGGCGCTGGTTCCGCTCTCGGAGATGTTCGGTTATATCGGTGATCTGCGGTCGAAGACCCAGGGCCGGGCGAACTACTCCATGGTGTTCGATTCGTATGCGGAGGTTCCGGCCAACGTGTCGAAGGAGATCATCGCCAAGGCGACCGGCGAGTAATCCGACGGGGCAGGCCGCACGGCTTGCCCCATCAGCCGGGAGTCAGTACGACCCCCCCAGTAATAACCGCACTGCTGCAACTGCACGCACCAACAAGTCCAGGAGGACACCACAGTGGCGAAGGCGAAGTTCGAGCGGACGAAGCCGCACGTCAACATCGGCACCATCGGTCACGTCGACCACGGCAAGACCACGCTGACTGCAGCGATCACCAAGGTGCTGGCTGACAAGTACCCGGATCTGAACGCCGCGTTCGCGTTCGATCAGATCGACAAGGCGCCGGAGGAGAAGGCTCGTGGTATCACGATCAACATCTCCCACGTCGAGTACCAGACCGAGAAGCGCCACTACGCGCACGTCGACGCCCCGGGTCACGCTGACTACATCAAGAACATGATCACCGGTGCGGCGCAGATGGACGGCGCCATCCTGGTGGTCGCCGCCACCGACGGCCCGATGCCGCAGACCCGCGAGCACGTGCTGCTCGCCCGTCAGGTCGGTGTTCCTTACATCCTGGTCGCGCTGAACAAGTCCGACATGGTCGACGACGAGGAAATCCTCGAGCTCGTCGAGATGGAGGTCCGCGAACTGCTGGCCGCCCAGGAGTTCGACGAGGAAGCGCCGGTCGTGCGTGTTTCCGGTCTGAAGGCGCTCGAGGGCGACCCGAAGTGGACCGAGTCGATCGTCGAGCTGATGAACGCGGTCGACGAGTCGATCCCGACTCCCGTCCGTGAGACCGACAAGCCGTTCCTGATGCCGGTCGAGGATGTCTTCACGATCACCGGTCGTGGCACCGTCGTCACCGGTCGTATCGAGCGCGGCATCATCAACGTGAACGAGGAAGTCGAGATCGTCGGCATCCGCGAGAAGGTCACCAAGACCACCATCACGGGCATCGAGATGTTCCGCAAGCTGCTCGACAACGGCCAGGCGGGCGACAACGTCGGTCTGCTGGTTCGTGGCATCAAGCGTGAAGATGTCGAGCGTGGCCAGGTCGTCGTGAAGCCGGGCACCACCACCCCGCACACCGAGTTCGAGGGCCAGGCCTACATCCTGTCCAAGGACGAGGGTGGCCGCCACACGCCGTTCTTCAACAACTACCGTCCCCAGTTCTACTTCCGTACGACTGACGTGACGGGCGTTGTGACCCTGCCCGAGGGCACCGAGATGGTCATGCCCGGTGACAACACCGAGATGTCCGTCAAGCTGATCCAGCCGGTCGCCATGGACGAGGGTCTGCGCTTCGCGATCCGCGAGGGTGGCCGCACCGTCGGCGCCGGTCGCGTCACGAAGATCGTCAAGTGATTCTCTGACTCGCTGACCAAACGGCGTCGCCCCGAAAGGGGCGGCGCCGTTTGTGTTTTCGTGGATGCGTGCCCGTCAGGCGTTATCGCGAGCCTGGGCCAGCCGGTGCTCGAGTTCGGCGATCCGCTGTCGGGAGGCGTCCAATTCGCTGAGCCTGCCCGCCATCTCGTCGGTCAGTTGCGCGATCCGGCCGAGGTACCGGTGTGCGGGCCGGTCGATCCAATACGCGCCGGCCCGGCCCTGCTCGACGGCGAGCTGAATGTCCGAGGCGGCGATCCCCGCGGCCGCGGCATCCGTAATCGCGGCATCCAGGGCGGACTCCAGCTGCCGCACGCGCAGCTGGTCGGTCTGATTATGACCTCGGACCGCGGCGAAGGCCGCGACGCGCGCGAGTTCGGCCGCCAGATCCTGGATCTCCCTGAGGTATCCGGCGTTCTGCGCGTCCTGGACGGCGAGCAACTCGTAATCGTGATTGATCGGCGCGGCGCGGATCCGGTCGGGAATGAGCGCGGTACGCAGCTGCATGTCGTTGCCGAACATCGGAACTCGCTCGGGCGAAGGCGGATTGCGCCGCAGTCGCTGTGTCGGCATGGTGTATTCGGCGCCTTCGGCGAAGGTGTTCGTCATCGTGAGTCGACCTCACATTCCGTGGCCGCGTGGGTCACTGCCGCGGCCGGATCATGGGCCGCATCTTGCTTGGCGAACATCGTGACCCCTCCGGTCCGTGATTGTCGCCCAGCGCTATCCCCAGCGCCGAGAAGATCATCTCGACAATCGGTTGTCCGGCGGGATATTCGATGGACGCGGGCGGGGGCGGGCGGTACATATGAGGCATGTTTCCCTCGGGTCCGCGTTCGCGGTAGTTGTCGGCAGAGCCCCTTCGGCGTGCCGCCCGCGCCGCGTGGACGATGCTCGCGCCGTTGCCGGAACGCACCAACTAGGCGAGCGTCTTTCTGACGAAACTAGTTGAGGGAGTGGGGATTACCGTGACACGTGGCGTGCTCGGCAATCTGAGTATGGTTCGGAACATCGGCATCATGGCCCATATCGATGCCGGTAAGACTACGACCACCGAACGGATCCTTTTCTATACCGGCGTCACCTACAAGCTGGGCGAGGTGCACGACGGCGCTTCGGCGATGGATCGGATGGTGCAGGAGCAGGAGCACGGAATAACGATCGCCTCGGCGGCGACCACCTGCTTCTGGAACGGCTACCAGCTCAACATCATCGATACGCCGGGACACGTCGACTTCACGGCGGAGGTGGAGCGGTCGCTGCGCGTGCTCGACGGTGCGGTCGCGGTGTTCGACGGCAAGGAAGGCGTCGAGCCGCAGTCCGAGCAGGTGTGGCGTCAGGCCGACAAGTACCGGCTGCCGCGCATTTGTTTCGTGAACAAGATGGACAAGCTCGGTGCGGATTTCTTCTTCACCGTGCAGGCCATCAGGGACCGTCTCGGCGCCGAGCCGTTGGTGATCCAGCTGCCGATCGGCGCGGAGGACACCTTCGAGGGCATTGTCGACCTGGTCGAGATGAATGCCAAGATGTGGTGCGGTGATACGGAACTCGGTGAGCGGTACGAGGTCGTCGAGATTCCGGCCGAGCTTCGCGAGCGTGCCGAGCGCTATCGCGCCGAGCTGGTGGAGGCTGTTGCCGAGTCGGATGAGGCGCTGCTGGAGAAGTATCTCGGCGGTGTGGAATTGTCCGTCGCGGAGATCAAGGGGGCGATCCGTCACCTGACGGTGAATTCCCTTGCCTACCCGGTGCTTTGCGGTTCGGCGTTCAAGAACAAGGGCGTGCAGCCGATGCTCGACGCGGTGGTCGACTACTTGCCGGCACCGCTCGACGGCGGCGGCATCGATGGTCATGCGCCGGGCAACGAGGGACAGATCATCCACCGCGCTGCCGATGCGGACGCGCCGTTCGCGGCGCTGGCGTTCAAGATTGCCGCGCACCCGTTCTTCGGCGAGCTCACTTACATCCGGGTGTACTCCGGCCGGGTCGGAGCGGGCGCGGTGGTGATCAATCCACGCATGGGACGAAAGGAGCGTTTGGGCAGGCTTTTCCAGATGCACTCGAACAAGCAGACACCGGTCGACGTGGCCGCTGCGGGACACATCTACGCCGTGATCGGGCTGAAGGACGTCACCACCGGTGACACCCTGTGCGATCCGGACCACCAGCTCGTGCTGGAGTCGATGACATTCCCCGATCCGGTCATCCAGGTTTCGATCGAGCCGAAAACCACCTCGGATCAGGAGCGGCTCGGTGTCGCGATCCAGAAGCTGGCCAGGGAGGACCCCACCTTCTCGGTGACGCTGGATAAGGAGACCGGCCAGACCGTCATCGGCGGCATGGGCGAGCTCCACCTCGACATCCTGATCGACCGCATGAAGCGGGAGTTCAACGTCGAGGCGAACATCGGCAAGCCGCGGGTGGCCTATCGCGAGACGATCACCACCGCGGTGGCTCGGCTCGAACACACCCACCGCAAGCAATCCGGTGGCAAGGGTCAGTTCGCGAAGGTCGTCGTCGCAGTGGCGCCGTTCGTCGGCGCGGGCGGCGCGATCTACGAGTTCGAGAGTCGGGTGACCGGTGGTCGAGTGCCGAAGGAATTCATTCCGTCGGTCGATGCCGGTGCGCAGGATGCCATGCAGTCGGGGATGCTCGCGGGCTATCCGTTGGTGAACATGCGGGTGGTGCTGCTCGATGGTGCCGTGCACGAGAAGGATTCCTCCGACTTCGCCTTCCGGACCGCGGCTGCTCAGGCGGTGCGAGAGGCGGTCGGTAAGGCTCGCCCGGTGCTCCTCGAACCCGTCATGGCCGTCGAGGTCGTGACACCGGAGGACTACATGGGTGATGTGATCGGCGACCTGAACTCCCGCCGTGGCCAGATTCAGGCCATGGAGGAACGCAGTGGTGCCCGTGTCGTCAAGGCGCTGGTTCCGCTCTCGGAGATGTTCGGTTATATCGGTGATCTGCGGTCGAAGACCCAGGGCCGGGCGAACTACTCCATGGTGTTCGATTCGTATGCGGAGGTTCCGGCCAACGTGTCGAAGGAGATCATCGCCAAGGCGACCGGCGAGTAGTACGCGGATGGCGCCGCCCCGATTCGGGGCGGCGCCGTTTCGCGGCTCATGTCATTGACGACATCACCTCGGAGGTCATGGACTTCATCGGTAATCCGACGCACTGTCGTAGTGAGAGATCGCAACGATTCGGAGGATGTATGGCCAAGAACGCGCAGCTGGAGGTCACCGAGGGCACGCTCGAGCACAAGCTGCCCTATCTGGCGCTCGGCTCCGGGCGGCCGCTGGTGTTTCTGCGGTGGTTCACCCTCGATCACGCCAACCCACGCGGGTGGATGCGTGACTCGGAGATCACCACGCTCGCGCCACTGGCGAGGCGCTACCGGGTCTACGCGGTGAACCGTGCGCCGGACATGCCCGCAGGCACGACGATGGCCGATATCGCCGCCCAGCACGCGGCGGCGCTGCGTGCCGAATTCGGTGGTCCGGTAGACGTGCTCGGGGTTTCCTCGGGAGGTTCGCTCGCGCTGCAATTGGCGGCGGACCATCCCGCGGCGGTGCGTAGGTTGGTGATCGCCTCCTCGGGTTACCGACTGGAGGACCATGCGCGCGAATCCCAGCTGCGCTACGCGGTGGCGGCGGCCGAGGGCCACCGCGCGTTGCACCACATGGCTCCCATCTTCGCCTCCTCGCCGATCCTCGGACGTCTCGCCGCGGCGGCCATGTGGTTGGCCGACCCGTTGGCACGCCCGAAGAATCCCGCGGACACCCTTGCCTTCGCGCTGGCAGAAGACGTCTTCGACCTCTCCGGCCGCCTCGGCGACATCACGGCCCCGACCCTGGTGATCGGCGGCGAGCGCGACAGCGCCTACAGCACGGCAACATTCCGCCACACCGCCGATGGCATCCCGAATTCCCGCTTGATCATCTACCCCGGCGCCGACCACCTGGGTGCGATCAAGCACCCACGCTTCGCCCCCGATATCGCCGACTTTCTCGACGCGGCCTGAGCGGCGGTCCTGCGGGCCGCGCAGCGCAGGCGCCGTTCAGCAATTCGTCGGCGCAGGCTCGCCGCGGAAGCGGGCCTCCAGCCAGGCGAGCGCCGCGGGGATGCCGAGGACAGCGGCTGTGAGGTGTTCGGGGGAGGCGGTGAGTTCGGTCTGTAACCGCACGCCCGCCCGGCAATAGCGGCGGTTGATGTTGTCGGTCGCGTCGATCGGAATGAGCGGGTCGGTCGGCGAATGCCATTCGAATATTGGCATGTTCGGCACGCCGTCGAACAATTCCAGACTGTTTTCCTCGACGACGCTTCGCGCGTTTCGATTTTCCGTGAGTGACATGTTGCTTGCGAAATCGCGCGCGCTGCGCCACGCTCCGGCGGCCAGAATTTCATTGGTGCAGCTGTTGGCAATGCGGTCGCGGGCTGCCATTCCCTGGGAATTGAGGTAGTCGCTGATCGGGAATCGGTCCGGGTATTCGCGTTCCAGCCCGATGGCCGCCGCCATCAACAGCCCGAAGGCCGGATGTGGTTCGAACCTGATGCCTTCGAGCATTTTCACCATGTTCGTCGGTACACCGCCGGCTGCGGCGCCCGCGATGTCGAGCTCGGGTGCATAGCGCGGTGCGAGTGCGGCGGCCCACGCGGTGGCCATGCCACCGCCGGAATAACCTGCCATCGCGATCGGGCTGTGCTGCACACCGAGCTCGGGAACCTGACGCACCGCGCGGATTCCATCGAGAGTGATCTGGCCGCCGAGCCGGGCCGCACCGTAGGCGAAGGTCGGACCGAGGTGATCGGGCAGGGCGACGCTCCAGCCATGCAGCAGCACCGCGTTCAGCGCCACCGCTTCCTTGATCTGCAGATTGAAATCGTCGGAGTAGAGCTCCCTGGAGACTGCGCACTGGGTTCCGAGCGCGTTGATGATGTGCTGGTAGGACAGCAGCGGCCCGTCGGGGGGACGGCCGTGCGGTGTCAGCACGGTGGTTGTCGCCGCGATGGGCAGTCCGCGGGAGTTCGTCGAGCGGAATTTGATCAGCGTGACGTCGGTATCCGGGAAGATCATCAGCGGTGGCAGCGGCCGGGTCGCGATCACCTGACCCGGCCGTTTTGCCGCGATATCGGCCGGTGCGGCATAGAAGGGATCGGGATCCGCGACCGGGTAAATCGGTGTTGCCGGCGCGGTGCCGGTACCGATCAGCATCGTCGCTAGAACTCCGGCCAGCAGCCCGGTTGCCAGTGTGCCTCGCGTGGTTATACCAATGTGCACATAATTACAACTACCACGGCCTAGCTGCACAATTGCGAAGGCACGGCATTTCAGAATTTTGTCAGCCGAGCTGCGTCATGCCCGCGGCGACGACCTGAGCCACATTCAACAACTCGTCTGTTGTCGGCAGCGGCAGGCCGTCGAGCGCATGCAGGCGGTCGGTGCTCGCGATCGCGAACATGGCCGAAACCCAGGCGGCCGCACAGGCGCGCAGGGTGCCTTGCTGAACCGGCGTCGGCGTGCTCGCCTGGAGGACTCGGGCGGTGATATCGAGCATTTGGTCACGCAGGTGGCGCAATTGGCGCCGCACGTCCGGGTGGGTGTCGGCTTCGCGCCACATGATGACGCGCAGCACCGAGGAATGGTTGTCGCGCAGATTGAGCGCGGCATCGAGATTGACCAAACTAGCGGCCGGATCGCCGGGCGTGACCACCGTGCCGATGTCATCGATCGGATGGTTGGGCACCCGTTCGGCCATCAGCGCGGACAGAATTGAATCCTTGGTCGGGAAGTAATAGAAGACCAGGCCCTTGGGGACGCCTGCCGCGCCGGCGATGGCCGCGGTCGCGGTCGCATCGAATCCTTGTGCCGCGAAAAGCTTTTCGGCGGCATCCAGGATGAGCTGCCGGGCGTCGCCGTCCACCTTGGCGCTACGGCGACGCCCTGCTCGATGCGGTTTGGGCATCTGCATCAGTGGTGCGGAACCATGTCGTGCAGACGCGCCGACATTGCCGGCAGCGCCGCGATCGCGACCACTACCGTCACTATCCCGACTACCCATGCGGTCCAGGATGCGCCGCGGTACTCGGTGAAGTCCATTGCCCACGGGGAAATGAACAGCAATGCGCCGAACAGGCCCATCGCGTAGTCGGTGGCCTGCATGGCGGGCCGGTAGATCTGCGCGAGTCCGGTGAGAGCAATGAGAACGCCCAAGACGATCAGTGACCACTGGCCGTTGTCGTTCGTCTCTACCCAGAGGGGTGACAGCGCGGCGAAGACTCCCAGCACGATGGCCAGGTAGTCCTGTGTGCGACTTTCGGTGAACATGGAGTGCCTCCTCGGGCTATGGAATGTTCTCCTGCCTCCGATTCAACTCTGATTGACCGCCCGATCAATATCGATAAAGACACGATTGTGCACCAATGGGCGGTGGTCCTGGCCCCGTCGTCACAGTGACGGCCCTCACTGTGAGCTGTGACCAAGCAGAAGTTAGGGTGAGCTGCGTGTCACCTTCAGTTACGGATGCCCACTCGACCCGGCGACTGTCCGGCCACACCGAAGGAGAGGCCGCATGAACGGGCCGATCGTGATCGTCGGCGCTGGGCTGGCCGGCCTGCGCACCGCCGAGGAACTGCGCCGCGCAGGATACGAGGGTGACCTGATCCTCGTCGGCGAGGAGTCGCGGCTGCCCTACGACCGCCCGCCGCTGTCCAAGCAGTTCGTGCGCGGCGAGACCGACGACACCACACTCCGACCGGAGGAATTCTTTGTCGAAAAGCAGATCGATCTGCGCCTGAACACCGCGGCGGTCGGCGTCGACACCGCGGCGCGGCAGGTGGCTCTTGCCGACGGCAGCACGCTGGACTACGCCCAGCTGATCATCGCGACCGGCCTGCAGCCGCGCCGGCTGCCGGGCCTGCCCGACCTGAAGGGTGTGCACGTGCTGCGCGGGCACGCCGACGCCGCCGCGCTGCGGGCCGAATTGTCCGGTGCGAGTAAGGCGCTGGTGGTCGGTGCGGGGTTCATCGGATGTGAGCTCGCGGCCAGCTTCCGCGCGGGCGGGGTGCAGGTGGTGCTGATCGAACCTCAGCCGACGCCGCTGGCCTCGGTGCTCGGCGAGCAGGTCGGTGCGCTGGTCGCCAGGATGCATCGTGCCGAGGGCGTGGATCTGCGCTGCGGCACCGGTCTGGACACCTTCCTCGCCGACGACGCCGACCGGGTACGCGGTGCGCGGCTGTCGGACGGCAGTGAGGTGTACGCCGACCTGGTGGTTATCGGGGTCGGCTCGCGCCCGGTCACCGAATGGCTCGCCGATTCCGGCATCGCGCTCGCCGAGCCGACCGCGGGCGGTGGCGTCCTCGCCGACGGGGTGGGCCGTACGTCCGTCGAGGGTGTGTGGGCGGTCGGCGACGTCGCCGCGTGGCTGCACGAGACCGGTCAGCGCAAGCGGGTCGAGCACTGGACCAACGCGGGCGAGCAGGCAAAACTGCTGGCCTGCGCGCTGCTGGGTGCGCAACCGCCGACCGCGGCGCGGGTGCCGTACTTCTGGAGCGACCAGTACAACGTGAAAATCCAGGCTCTCGGCACCCCGAACGCGACCGACGAGGTCCACATCGTCTCCGACGACGGCCGCAAGTTCCTTGCCTACTACACCCAGGACGGCAACCTCACCGGCGTGGTCGGCGCGGGCATGACCGCACAGGTGATGAAAGTCCGCGCGAAGATCGCAGCGGGCGCCCCGGTGGCGGAGCTGCTCGGCACGGCTCGATAGGCGGCTGCCTCGCCGACGCTCGGCCCGGCGCGGCGATTGTCGGACGGTGTCCGGCTGTGTTCGATGGGTGGCTGCCTCGCCGACGCTCGGCCCGGCGCGGCGATTGTCGGATGGTGTCCGGCTGTGTTCGATGGGTGGCTGCCTCGCCGACGCTCGGCCCGGCGCGGCGATTGTCGGATGGTGTCCGGCTGTGTTCGATGGGCGGCTGCCTCGCCGACGCTCGGCCCGGCGCGGCGATTGTCGGATGGTGTCCGGCTGTGTTCGATGGGCGGCTGCCTCGCCGACGCTCGGCCCGGCGCGGCGATTGTCGGACGGTGTCCGGCTGTGTTCGATGGGCGGCTGCCTCGCCGACGCTCGGCCCGGCGGGACGGTGTCCGGCTACGTTCTCCAGGCGGCCTACTAAGGTTGGACCACGTGATCGTCGCGCTCATCGATTCCGGCCTCGGGTTGCTGACCACAGCTGCGTGGCTGCGCAAGCTTCGACCGGATGTGGACCTGCTGCTGCAACTGGATCCGGATGGTGCGCCGTGGGGGCCGAAGCCGGAGGAGTGGACGATCGATCGGGTGGTCGGCGCCGCGCGCACCTCGGTCGCGCTCGGTGCGGAGGTGATCGTGCTGCCGTGCAATACCGCAAGCGTCACGGCGCTGGATCATGTGCGCGCCGAGGTCGGTCCCGAGGTGCCGGTGATCGGCACCGTGCCCGCGATCAAGCCTGCGGCTGCCGTCTGCTCGTCGGTGGCGGTGTGGGCGACCGCGGCGACGACGGCCAGCCGCTACCAGGCGGACCTGATCGCCCGGTTCGGTGGCGCGGCCGACGTAGTCGGCGTCGCCTGCCACGGCTTGGCCGATGCCATCGACGCGGGCGATCTCGCCGGAGCCAAGGAGTCGATCGCGCGGGCCGCCGAGCAGACCCCCGCCGACGTCGAGGGCGTGGTTCTCGGCTGCACGCACTACCCGCTGGTGATCGATGCCATCCTCGCTGCGCTGCCCGATGGTGTTCGCCTCTTCGACAGCGCGCAAGCCGTTGCCACGCAGACGATTCGGCGCATGGACGCGCTCGGCAGGCCCAGCACCGGAAACGGTGCGGTCCGGGTGCTCAACAGCGGTCGTCCCGGTGATCTGCCTGCCAGCGCCGCCGCCTTCGAGTCGGGCCGAATCCTCGGCGCGCAGAGCTGATTTCCGCAGATCTCCGCCACCGCGCCCTTCGACAGGACAAGTCGACCGGCTGACATGGAAGGTTCGCTGATGACGGCAGTTGCCGAGAACGCTGCGCAGCTGCGGGCGGCGCTGGCCGAGGTCGCCGACCCCGCCGATGCGTTCCAGCTACAGCGGTTCTTCAAAACCGGCCCCGGTGAGTACGGCGCGGGCGACGTCTTCATCGGCGTCCGGGTGCCGGTGACCCGTTCGATCGCGAAACGCTTTGCGACACTGCCGCTCACCGAAATCGACGCCCTGCTCGACAGCCCGGTGCACGAGCACCGGCTCGCGGCGCTGGTCATCCTCAATGGCAGGTTCGCCGCGGCATCCAAGCCGCGCACCTTCGACGACAAGGCCCGCGCGGCCATGGTCGAGCTGTATCTCGCCGCCGTGCGCCGTGGCCGCGTGAACAACTGGGACCTCGTCGATGTGTCGGCGGAGAACATCATCGGCCCGTGGCTGCTGGACAAGCCACGCGACCTGCTTTTCGAGCTGGCCGACGCCGAGTCGCTGTGGGAGCGTCGAGTCGCCCTGCTTTCGAGTTTCGCATTCATCAAAGCGGGCGATGCCACCACGACTTTCGAACTGTCCGAGCGATTGTTCGCCGACCGCCGCGACCTCATCCAGAAGGCGCTCGGCTGGATGCTCCGCGAGGTCGGCAAGCGCATCGATGAGCAGCTGCTGACCGACTTCCTGGACAAGCACGCGCCCGAGATGGGCCGCACCGCACTCAGTTACGCCGTCGAACGCCTCGCCCCCGCGCAGCGCGTCGCCTACCGCGCAGCACGCTGAAACAAAAGAAGCCGCAACTCACACCCACCACGGACCGAGTCTGACGAGCGACCGTTCGCAGCCTGCACCTACGCAACCGATACAGCGCGCCAAAGTCGCGAGCTTCTCCACCAAAGCACCCACCACGGAGCGAGTCTTACGAGCGACCGTTCGCGGCCGGCTCGCGTCCGAGCGGCCGAAGCGCATGCGACGAAGTCGCGAGTCTCGGCCGCTCGGACGCGAGCCTTGGGGGCCGCGAACACGCAGCGCCGCAGGCGCTGCCAAGAATTCAGAACTGGATCTTCAGGTGGTTGGTGACCGGCCTGGCCTGGCAGCCGAGGATGTAGCCGTTGGCGATGTCCTCGGGGTCGAGGATTTCGGCGTTCTCCATCTCGACCTTGCCCTCCAGCACCGTGCAGGCGCAGGAACCACATTCGCCTTCCTGGCAGGAGTAGGGCACGTCGAGTCCCTTGGCCAGCATGATGTCGACCAGGGTCTGCTTGCGCGGCCAGGACAGCTCGTGCACTTCGCCGTCGAGTTCGACCTCGACGGTGGCGGCGGCAGCGGCCTCCTCATCACTGACTTCGATCGGTGCCTGGTCGGCGAACGGGTCTCCGGCAAGGGAATTGAACGTCTCGGCGTGGGTCCGCGAGCGCGGCACATCGAGCTGTGCGAGCGCGTCGTGCACACGGTCCATGAACGGTTTCGGCCCGCACATGAAGGCGTTGTAGGTGGCGTAGGGCGACACCAGGGTGGCCAGCGCGTCCGGCGTGGGCAGGCCCTGCAGGTACTCCAGCCAGTGGATCACGGTGAGCCGTTGCGCATGCTTGTCGGCCAGCTCCCGCAATTCGGCCGCGAAGATCACCGATTCGTGGTCGCGGTTGGCGTATATCAGAACGACCTTGCCGTTACCCCTGGCCAGTGCCGATTTCAGGATGGACATCACCGGGGTGATGCCACTGCCCGCGCCGAAGAGCAGCAGATCCTCGTCGAGGTCCTTGGGTGTGAAAACGCCCGAGGGTGGCAGCACCTCGATCTGGTCGCCCGCTTTGACGTTGTCGCACACCCAGTTCGATCCGTAGCCGCCGACGGTGCGTTTGATGGTGACTTTCGGTAGGTCGTCGGTGTAGGGCGAGCTGGCAAGGGAATAGCAGCGCGCCACCGAGCCGGTCAGGTCGCTCGGAATGCGCAGTGTCAGGAATTGGCCGGGCTGGTAGCTGAAGCGTTCACGCGATTCCTCGGGCACGTCGAAGACCAGCGAGCAGGTGTCGACGGTCTCGGTGATGACAGCGGCTACCCGCAGCACGACCGAGCGCGAGCCGTGTGGAACTTCAACGGTGGTCATGGCGTCCTCTCGAACGTGGCGCGGCCGGCGGGTACCGACAAAACTAGAACGTGTTTCAGTTTCATCGTACGTCGGTATTCGGCTGCCGGACAAGCTGGGCCTCCAGACCGGCTACCAACACCTCCATGCCGAAGTCGTACGCGTACTTCCCACGCAGGTCCGCCATGTACTTGGTGGCGCGCTCCACGACGTCGGGCAGCGCCACATCCGACAGCGGCGAGCGATCCCGCGGATTCACCCGGCTGCGGCCGAACAGGTAGGTGTGGATCGTCGCGTAGGCGGCGAGCACATTGCGGTCGGTGAAGCCCGCTTCGAACAGGATCTCCATCAGTGCGGCGATCAGATCGAGTTGTTTGCCGAGCATCTGCTCGATCAGTACATCGCCGAGGCCGGGATGCTTGCGCAGCTTCTCGTCGATCTGGTCGATGAGGTCGCGCAGCCGCTGCTGCCACGGCCCGGATTCGGGCGGTGGCTTGCGAACTCCGGTCAATGCCGCAGTGGCGACCAGGTCGAGCAGTTCCCGTTTATCGGCCACGTAGTAGTACGGCGCCATCGGTGAAACTCCGAGTTCGCGGGAAAGTCGCCGCATGGACAATTTCTCGACGCCGTCTTCCCGAACCACTCGCAGCGCGGCCTCGACGATCTCGGACTCCGACAGAGTATTGCCGCCCCCGCTCGCCTGCATTCGTCCGACTCCCATGCCACCTCTACCACCGCGGGCATCGATCGCCCGTCACGTCCTGTTCAGCTGCTTGCCACCGAAAGTCTAGAGCGCCCGCCGCCGAACCGGTCGGTGTGCGTGCGACTCGGCCCGCAGGTCGGACGGCCCGGGGTGACGCGTCCACTGAGTGGGACGCTGCACGCCCACCTCGATCGATCGAGTGGAACCTGTTCCATTTTGTCAGTGCATGACGTTATCGTGTGAGCGCGGCTACATCGGGTGGCCGTGGACACCGATCGTCATCTCGGAGGTAGCCATGCCGGAATACGGATCGCTCGGAAAGACCGACGCCGACAGCACCGGGCCGATCACCACGGTCGATGCGCGTTCGGCCGAGGAAGCGCCGCTGGTGGAGGAAACCCTCATCGAAGAGGTCTCCATCGACGGTATGTGCGGCGTCTACTGAACGGCGGAGCGACCATGCTCGATCTCGATACTCGTTGGGAGCTGCACCCGAGGGTGGCGCTGCGGCCGGAGTCGTTCGGCGCGCTGCTCTACCACTTCGGCACACGCAAGCTCTCGTTCCTGAAGAACCCGCAGATCCTCGAGATCGTGCGGTCGCTGCCCTCGCACGCCTCGGCGCGTACCGCGCTGCGGGCGGTCGGCCTGTCGGACGATGTCACAGGCCCGTATGTGCGGGCACTGGAACAGCTGGCCGACTCGAGCATGATCACTCCAGCGGCACCGGGCAGTGCCCCGGAGGCATTGCGGCACAGCACATTCGCCGCACCCGCCGCCCGACCGGACGCGGGGGCGGCTCCGGCATCGGCCGGTGCGGTGCGCCTGATCGACCGATTCGAAACCGGTCTCGCGGCACCGATCTGCCTCACCTGGGAGCTCACCTACGCCTGCAATCTGTCCTGCGTGCACTGCCTGTCCTCCTCGGGCAGGCGCGATCCGCGCGAGCTGAGCACCGAGCAGTGCAAGGCGCTGATCGACGAGTTCGAACGCATGCAGATCTTCTACGTGAATATCGGCGGCGGCGAACCCACTGTGCGCCCGGACTTCTGGGAGCTGGTCGACTACGCGACCGCGCATCATGTCGGAGTGAAGTTCTCCACCAACGGAGTTCGCATCACGCCGGAGGTCGCCGCGCGCCTTGCCGCCAGTGACTATGTGGACGTTCAGATTTCGTTGGACGGTGCCGACGCCGAGGTCAACGACGCCGTGCGCGGGCCCGGCTCCTACGACATGGCGATCCGGGCATTGGACAACCTGGCCGCGGCGGGGTTCTCCGACGCCAAGCTGTCGGTGGTCGCGACCCGCCACAACATCGCCCAGCTCGACGAGTTCAAGGCGATCGCCGACAAGTACGGCGCCACACTGCGTTTGACCCGACTACGGCCTTCGGGGCGCGGCGCGGACGTCTGGGACGAACTGCACCCGCTGCCCGAACAGCAACGGGTGCTCTACGACTGGCTGGTGCGCAACGGTGACGGTGTGCTCACCGGCGACTCGTTCTTCCACCTGTCCGCGTTCGGCGAGGCACTGCCCGGGCTGAACATGTGCGGTGCGGGCCGGGTTGTCTGCCTCGTCGATCCGCTCGGCGATGTGTACGCCTGCCCGTTCGCCATCCACGAACGGTTCATGGCCGGAAATGTGGTGGCGGACGGTGGTTTTCGTGCCGTCTGGCAGGAATCGGAGCTCTTCGCGGAGCTGCGCGAGCCCAGCGGTGGCGGCGCCTGCTCCGGCTGCGCCCACTACGACTCCTGCCGCGGCGGCTGCATGGCGGCGAAGTTCTTCACCGGCCTGCCCGCCGACGGACCGGACCCGGAGTGTGTGCAGGGCTACGGCGAGGCGGCACTGGCCGACACGGGGCGGATGATTCCGCGCTCGTCGGTCGACCACTCGCGGCGGTCGGCGCCGCGCAAGTCGGGTCCGCGGAAGTCGGGTCCGATTCCGCTCACGCTGTCGGTGTCCCGGCCCGTCGTCACGCCCGAACGACGCCCGTCGCGCGCCTGCGACGAGAGTCCGCTGACATGATGCCGGGTCGGTAGCCAGTGATGTGCTGCCATATCGCTCGAAGGTCGCCGTCGATCGGACGGCCGGAGGTTTGCCCTTCAGTTGCCGATGGTTCGAGTTCGGTAGCCAGCGACCACTCGGCAACGCTTGGTGTCGGGAGTTGCCGGTCCGTTCGGGCCAATTCGCACGGAATTCTGTCCTTTTTTCCGGGTGGATGATGCTCGTGCGCGAATCTCCGCCTAGCATGCCAAGAATGCGCAATGATCGCCTGCCCGACGGGTTCGGGGTACGGATCGATCCACGGGTACGCGCATACTCCGGGGGACGCATATTGATCGGCGGTTCGCCCGCTCGGTTGCTGCGGCTTGCCCCGGAGGCCGCCGAGATGATCGGCGACGGGTACCTGGAGGTCACCGACCCCAAGTCTGCTGTTGTTGCCAGACGGCTGCTCGATTCCGGTGTCGGCAATCCGCGTCCCCGACTGCTGCCCTCGCCGGAAGACGTCACCGTGATCGTTCCGCTGTACAACAACGCCGACGGTCTGGTCCGACTGCTCGCGGCGCTGCGCGGGCACAACGTGATCGTCGTCGACGACGGTTCCGATCAACCGGTGCGCATCCCGAGCAATCGGGGCACCCGGTGCCGGGTGACCGTCCTGCGCCACGATCGCAAGCAGGGGCCGGCCGCGGCGCGCAATGCCGGATTGCGGGCCGCGACAACCGACTTCGTCGCCTTCCTCGACTCCGATGTCGTCCCGCGTAGCGGCTGGCTCGAGGTGATGCTCGGGCACTTCAGCGACCCGGAGGTCGCGCTCGTCGCGCCGCGTATCGTCGCGCTCGATCCGGAGTCGAACGCGCTGGCCCGCTACGAACACACCCGTTCCTCGCTCGACCTCGGCAGGCGCGAGTCGGCGGTGCAGTCGCGCGGCCTGGTGTCCTATGTGCCGAGCGCGGCACTGCTCGTCCGGCGCCGGGCCCTGCTCGCCCAGGGCGGCTTCGACGAGACGATGCAGGTGGCCGAGGACGTCGACCTGTGCTGGCGGCTGGAGCAGGCGGGCTGGCGGCTGCGCTACGAGCCCGCGGCGCACGTGGCGCACGACCATCGGATCTCCTTCCGCGACTGGTTCGGCCGAAAGCTGTTCTACGGCACCGGGGCCGCACCGCTCGGCGACCGGCACGCCGGCATGGTGTCGCCGCTGTCGGTGCCGTCCTGGACGGTGGTTGCCGCCCTGCTGTTCGCGACGCTGTCGAAGTGGGGCCTGTTCGGTGGACTGATCACCCTCGTCACTGCGCTGATCCGACTACGAAGGGTCTTCGCGGAGCTGGACAACCCGACCAGGATCGCGGCCATCTACCTCTCGCGCGGATTCTTCGCGGGCCTATGGCGTTTGGCATCGGCGATGTGCAGGCACTATTGGCCGGTCACCATGCTGGCCATGCTGGCGTCGCGGCGCATCCGGCGCATCGCGGTGACCATGGCCGTTGCCGACGGCCTCGCGGACTGGTTCACCCACCGCGATTCGGGCGGGCTCGATCCGTTCCGCTACGTGGCCTACAAGCGGATGGACGACATCGCCTACGGCAGCGGGCTGTGGCTCGGCGCGTTTCGCGCGCGCAGCCTCGAGTCACTCAAACCCACCACGCCGTCCAGCTGACTCGGACCGCTGATGCTGTGATGTTGATGTAGATGGCAGACACTCTGATCGTCGGTGGCGGCACGGCGGGCTGTGTACTCGCGGCCCGGCTGAGCGAAAACCCGGAGCACACCGTGCGCCTGCTCGAGGCGGGCCCGGTGTGGGCGACGGCGGCAGAGATGCCCACCGACCTGCTCGACGCCACCCGGCTGCCGGTCGGCCAAGGGTCGCCATGGCTGTGGACCTACCCGGTTACCCTCGCGACGGACGATATCGGCAACGAGGTCGCGGGAAATATTGTGCGCGGCAGGGTGATCGGTGGCTCCGGTGCGATCAACGGCAGCTACTTCGTGCGCGCCACGGCGGCCGACTTCGCCGCGTGGAGCAGCGAGATCGCCGCGACCACCTGGTCCTTCGACGCGGTGCTGCCGTTCTATCGGCGACTCGAGCACGACCACGATTTCGGTGACCGCCCATGGCACGGCCGGACCGGACCCGTGCCGGTGCGCCGGATAGCCACACCCGTGCCGCTGAGCGCCGAGTTCGCCGCCGCCTGCGCCGCGGCCGGCGTTCCCGAGGTCGCCGATCTGAACGCCCCGCCCGGCACCGGCCCCGCCGACGGCATCGGCCGCGTGCCGTGCAGTATCGAGAACGGCAGGCGGGTCAGCACCGGATGGGCGTATCTGCTGCCCGCATCGGCGCGGCCCAATCTGACCGTCGTCGGTGGAATACAGGTCACCCGCATCGAATTCCGGGGCACTCGCGCCATCGGTGTGGAATTCCTGCGCGACGGTGTGATCGGCACGATGTCGGCCGATCGGATCGTGCTGTGCGCGGGGGCGATCGAATCGGCGGCCCTGTTACTGCGTTCCGGCATCGGCGGCGTCGAGCAGCTTCGAACACTGGATATTCCGGTACGCCATCCCGCACCGGTCGGAATCGGATTCAGTGACCATCCCGAGATCGGTATCGAATACCGGCTCGATCCACCGCTTCGAACGCCGGAGACGGTGCCGCTGGAATATGTGCTGAGTCTGGACGATATCGAAATCCGGCCCTACACCGTCGCGTTCACACCGGGGGTGCAGCGGCTCGGGGTGGCTTTGATGCGACCACATGCCGAAGGCGTCATGCGACTACGTTCGCCCGATCCTGTCGTGTCGCCACATATCGACCACCGTTATCTGTCGGCGGCACATGATCGGAACCGTTTGCGGGAAGCTGTCGGCACTGCCACCGAATTGTTGCGCCGGATATCGGCGGCGCGGGTATCGAACCCGATCCCGGAATCCTCCGGCGCTGCTGCCGATAGGTGGCTGTGGGCGAATCTGGCTACCTCGCAACATCTCTCCGGTACGTGTCGGATGGGGCGTGCGCATGACGAACGTGCGGTGGTGGACGAGCTGTGCAGAGTGCACGGAGTGACCGGATTGTCGGTGGTTGATCTTTCCATTGTCCCGGTGCCGTTGAGTCGCGGTCCGCAGGCTACGACGGTGCTGATCGCCGAGCGCGCCGCCGATTACCTCTCTCGGTGATGTGAAAGATGAGTATGTCACATTTGCACGAGGAATGAACCGGGTGTGACCTGGCGGACAAAAAATGCATCCGCCCTTCCACCGGAATACGCGCCGGTACAGTTTGGGGCGGAAAGAAAGGCAAATGGTCAGCAATCTTGCAGGTGGGCGGCCCCCACGGCATGGCGTCGAACCCGGCACTCAACTCGGCGCCCTTGAAGCCTATGCCGCACAAGCGCACGGATATCTTAGCGCGGGTGGCGACCAGCTTTCGCAGCTTGCCGGTCTGCTGCGTCCGGTCGTGCTCGAATCATGGCTGCGCAGTGTGCGCGGCGGCGTCGATCCCATGGATGTGCTCGACGGTCGGGGTCTGCGCGGCGCGGATTTACAGCGCTACCGCGATGCACATCCGATCGCCGCATTGATGCCGCTGATCGACAAGCTTCTCGTACAGGACACGGCCAGAACGGGTTTGATTGTCGCGGTCTCCGATCAATTCGGTCGCGTGCTCTCGATTCACGGCAATGCCGACCACATCACCGCGGCGGCCGAGATCGGTGTGCGGGCCGGCGACGATCTGAGTGAGCGGCGCATCGGCACCAATGCGGTCGGTCTTGTGGTGCGTACCGGAAGGGCCGCATGGATTCACGGCCCCGAGCATTTCCTGCATCGCATGCATCAGATCACCGGCGCCGCGGCGCCGGTGCACGATCCCGACGGCAGGCTGGTCGGGGTGCTGATGATCGCCGGTGGCGTCCGTGTCGCAAAGCCGGAGATTCTGGCGTTGGTCAAGGCGGCGTCGACCGCCGCGGAAATGGATCTGCTGCTCAGCGCGATGCGAGCGGGACAGCACGGTGCGGTGCATCGGCCCGGCAGTCAGGAGGCGGCCGATGCCGCCGCGGCGGGCCGGTTGGGTCTCGACGTGCTCGGGCTCGGGCAGCCGTTGCTGACTGTCGCGGGCGATCGAGTTCCGTTGTCGCAGCGGCACGCCGAGATTCTGCTGCTGCTCGCCGAGCATCCGGAAGGGCTGGGCGCCGACCATCTCGCGCTGCTGCTCGACGATACGGATCTGGACAACGGCACCATCCGCGCCGCCATGTCGCGATTGCGTTCGGTGGTCGGTCCGGCCGTATTCGGTTCGCGCCCATACCGCTTGCGCGTGCATGTCGCAACCGATGTGGAGGCCTTGCGCGCCGCACTCGACTCCGGTGATGTCGATGCCGCATTACGGCTTTATGCGGGCCCGGTGCTTCCGCGCTCGACCGCTCCGGGGATTGTCGACCTTCGCGACGAGCTCCGGGTCCGGCTGCGCGCCGCGGTACTGAGTTCCGGTGACGCCGCCGTCCTGCGTCGGTGGACAGCGGCCGCCGAGGGGCGCGACGATGCCGCGGCGTGGGCCGTCTACCGCTCGGCGGTCGATCGAGATTCGCCGCTGTACGCGCAGATCGAAGCCAAGATTCGGGTCCTCGACCGGCGCTTGGGCGTGGATGCAACGCGGATGCAACGTTCCGGCTCATAGTCTGCACATCTGAAAGTGTGGTAACTCACACGCGCGGCCCAACTGTGGTCGCGAACACAGCTCTGTCCAGGGCTTTCTGCCCGCTCAACCCCGCTGGACGATCGTCCAGAAGTTTTTAGGGGAAAGCGTTCCTTTTTATTAACGAACCGCCTAATGTTCGCAATGCATGGATCACATCCATGTGATGTAGCTGACACGGCCGCGGTGCCCGCCCGCATCGCGGCGGCGGAGTTGGAGGAACGATCAAGAGCTAGGCGCAACCGTGGCGATCTGCGTTCGCCACGGCGGTGACGCGAAGTCGCCGATCTCGTTTCACGCAAATCTGTTCGGACCCGCGCGAGCGATGCTGCCGCGTCCCGCGCTTTCGTCGAATCGCCCCAAAGGCCGGCATTCTGCCATGCGCCGGAGCTCGAAGGCTCTGGTGCAGAGGCTTATTCGTGCTGCCCAAAAGCGTTCGGCCAGCTGTTGTTTCGCAAAACGAGGAGGCTCTGGTGCACGGTACGGAGTTGGGTGAGTTCGGTGCACGGCCGGATGAGACCGCCCATGCCGGGGCGGTGCCACCCGCGCCGACGCCGTTTCCGCTCGCGCCCGCGCAGCTGGGGGTGTGGTACGCGCAGCTGATCGATCCCGATGTGCCGATCAATATCGCGCAGTACGTGGATGTGCACGGCGAACTGGATATTGCGATCCTGCAAGAGGAATCGATCGAGGCGGCCTACGAATGCCAATCGATCCTGGTGCGGCTCGGCGAATCCGACGGTGTGCCCTATCAGTGCGTCGACCCCGAACTTTCCAAAGACATCAAAGTGATCGATCTGCGCACACACGCCGATCCGATTGCCGCCGCGCAGGATTGGATGCGGACGGATATGGCCGCACCGGTCGATCTGATCGCCGATCGCCTCGCCGAATGCGCTGTATTGCGGGTCGCCGACCAGCGGTACTTCTGGTATCTGCGGGCCCACCATCTCGTCTTCGACGGATACGGTGCGCTGACCAGCACCAACCGTGTCGCCGAGCGCTACACCGCGCGGGTGCTCGGCACCGAGCTCGCCGCGGCGCCGCCCGGCAAGCTGGCCGCGCTGGTCGAAGGTGAGCTCGCCTACCGCGACAGCACGCGATACGCCACCGACCGCGCTCACTGGGCGCAGCGGGTCGCCGGACTCGACAGCGCGACCAGCCTCGACGGCCGCACCGCGCCGCGGGCGGCGATGAATCTGATTGCGGGCCGTGCGCTGCCGGAGCGCCTGGTCGAACAAATGAATGTCCTTGCCTCGACCCAGGATTCGACCTTCGCGGTGGTCTTGCTCGCGGCCTTCGCCTGCTACCTGGGACGGCTCACCGATCGGGACGAAGTGGTGCTCAGCCTGCCGGTGACCGCGCGCACTACGGCGGTGATGCGGCGTTCGGCAGGGATGCTGTCGAATATCGTGCCGCTGCGGCTGCCGGTCGGCGGCGCACGCTCCGCCGCCCCGGTCACCTGGGGTGCGCTACTGCGGGCGACCAGAGTCGAGGTGGCAGGCGCACTGCGTCATCAGCGATACCGGCACGAGGACATCCGCCGCGACGCCGAACACGATGGGCAGCCCGCGCGACGTGCGCTATTCGGTCCGCTGGCCAACATCATGCTGTTCGGCAACGACCTGACCTTCGGCGACACCGTGGCCAGGTATCACGTGCTCTCGACCGGGCCGGTGGAAGACCTCAGCTTCAACGTCTACTACGGCGAGCGCGACAGCGTGCACGTGGATTTCGAGGCGAATCCGAATCTGTACGGCGCCGACGAAATCGCCCGCCACCACGCGCGATTCCTGCAATACCTGGAGCGGCTGCTGGCCACCGATCTCGACGCACCGGTGGACGCGGTGCGGGTCGCGACCGAGTTGGAGCTCGAGGTCAGCACCAGGATCTGGAATGCGACCGGCTACGACGTCGATGCGGTACTGCCCAGTCGATCGGCAGGCCGGGCTCCTGTCGCGACGCTTGTCTCGCTGTTCGAGGCGCAGGTCGCCCGCACGCCGGATGCGGTGGCGGTGCGATACGCCGACGGGTCCGGGCAGGCCATGACCTACCGCGAGGTGGCGGCCCGCAGCAACCGGCTGGCACGGCAGCTGATCGGGCTCGGGGTCGGGCCCGAGACCGTGGTCGCGCTGAACCTCCGGCGCTCACCCGAACTGCTCGTCGCGATCTACGCGGTGCTCGCGGCCGGTGCGGCTTACGTTCCGCTCGACCCCGACCATCCCGCCGAGCGCACCGCGCACATCCTGGCCACCGCCCGCCCGGCGTGCGTGCTGACCACCGAACGCGATGGTGTGCCTGCTGTTTCCGGACTTCCTGTCGTGTATGTCGACCGGTCGGATCCCGGCTGTTGCGATGGGCCGGTCTGGGATCGGGAACGCACCGCGGCATTGCGGCCCGGTAATCCCGCGTACGTGATCTTCACGTCGGGTTCGACCGGGCTGCCGAAGGGCGTGGCGGTCACCCATGAGGCGATCGTCAACCGGTTGGTGTGGATGCAGTCGATGTACCGGCTCGGCGTCGACGACGTAGTGTTGCAGAAGACTCCCGCCACTTTCGATGTGTCGGTGTGGGAGTTCTTCTGGCCGCTGCAGGTCGGTGCGACCCTGGTGCTCGCGCAGCACGACGGGCACCGCGATCCCGCCTATCTGCGCGCTGTCATTGCCGAATACGGCGTGACGGCAGCGCATTTCGTGCCATCGATGCTGGAAGCGTTTCTGGCGCATCACGAATTCACGACGCGGACCACACTGCGGATGGTGTTCGCCTCCGGCGAGGCGCTGCCCGCCGCACCGGCCCAGCGGCTGCGCGTGTTGACGGGCGCGCGGCTGCACAACCTGTACGGCCCGACCGAGGCCGCCGTCGACGTGACCTTCCATGAAGTGACCGACGCCGATACCCTCTCGGTGCCGATCGGCGGGCCGGTGTTCAACACCCGGCTCTATGTACTCGATTCGCGGCTACGGCCGGTACCGGTCGGGGCGCCGGGTGAGCTGTATCTGTCGGGGGTACAGCTCGCCCGGGGTTATCTCGACCGGCCGGGACTGTCGGCGGGCAGGTTCGTCGCCGATCCGTTCGGCGGGCCGGACGGCCCCTCCGCACCAGGTGATCGGATGTACCGCACCGGTGATCTGGTGCGCTGGACCACCGCCGGTGAGCTCGAGTATCTCGGCCGCACCGACTTTCAGGTCAAGCTGCGCGGGTTGCGCATCGAGCTCGGCGAAATCGAATCGGTGCTCGGCACGGTCGATTCGGTGGTGCGTGCCGTGGTTGTGGTGCGTGATGATGCCGGGGTCGGCGAGCAGTTGGTCGCCTATGCCGTGGAGTCCGAGCCGGGATCGGTGCTGCCGCGGCAGTTGCGTGCTGCGGCGATCAGGGCACTGCCCGGATACATGGTGCCCGCGGCCTTCGTGGTGCTGGACGCGCTGCCGGTCAATGCCTCCGGCAAGCTGGATCGTGCGGCATTGCCCGCGCCGGAGCGGACCACCACGGAGTATGTCGCCGCGGTGACGCCGGTGGAGCAGACCATCGCGCGGGTGTTCGGCGAGGTGCTCGGTCACGAGCGCGTGGGCCGCAATGACGACTTCTTCGTACTCGGCGGAAACAGCTTGGTGGCCACACAGGTGGCGGCCCGGCTCGCCGCCGATTTGGGCTGCCGGCTCGGAGTTCGCGAATTGTTCACCGCCACCACGGTGTCCGAACTCGCCGAACTGATCGAGCGGGCGGGAGGAACCGGCGGCGTGCCCGCTGTTGCGCTGCTGCGGGCGCGGCCGAGGCCGCCGCTGGTTCCGCTTTCTCCCGCACAGCGGCGGATCTGGTTCCTGAACCGGTTCGACAGTTCCGGCGCGGGGTACAACATGCCGTTCGTGGCGCGACTACGCGGCGCGGTCGATGTCGCCGCGCTGCGGTCGGCGCTCGATGACGTCCTCGCCAGGCACGAGGTGCTGCGCACTATTTTCCCCGCGATGCTCGCGGACGCGGCCGAAGCGGCCGAAGGTGTTGCGGCGCAGCAGGTTGTCCTTCCGATGGCCGAGGCCCTCGGCGTTGCCGAACCGATCGGCGCACGCGAGCTCGATGCGGAACTGCTCCGCTTCGCTGCTCGCGGTTTCGATCTGGAACACGAGATTCCTTTTCGTGCCCGCGTTTTTACAGTGGACGACGGCAGTCACGCGGTTGTTCTGGTACTGCATCACATCGCCGCCGACGGGCTTTCGCTACGGGTGCTGGCGCGCGATGTGATGACCGCCTACGGTGCGCGACGCGTCGGTGCCGAACCGGGCTGGTCGCCGCTGAGCGTGCAGTACGCGGACTACAGCCTCTGGCAGCGTGCGCGGGGTCTGCCTGCCGGGCACCTGGAATTCTGGACCGCAACCCTTGCCGGGGCGCCCGACCAGCTCGAGCTGCCGACCGACCGGCCGCGGCCGCCGGTGTCCTCCGGTGCGGGCGCGGTGTTCGGTTTCGTGCTGCCGCAGGACCTCCATGCCGATATCACCGATCTGGCTCGCGCCGAGGGTGTCTCGACCTTCATGGTTGTGCACGGTGCGCTAGCTGTGCTGCTGTCGCGGTTGTCGGGCACCGCCGACATCGTGATCGGCACCCCGATCGCCGGTCGCGGCGAGCGCGCACTCGACGATCTCATCGGGATGTTCGTGAACACCCTGGTGTTGCGCACCGAGGTCGACGCCGCGGCCTCGTTCGCCACCCTGCTCGCCAGGGTGCGCGAGGTCGACCTCGCCGCCTTCGGTCATGCCGAACTGCCATTCGAGCAGCTAGTCGAGGCCATCAACCCGACACGCTCGCAGGCGCGCCACCCGCTGTTCCAAGTCATGCTCGCCTTCGACAACGCACAGGAAATCACCCTCGAATTACCCGACATGTCGGTTGCCACCAGTACTCTGGACACTGGAGTGACCAAGTTCGATCTCCAGCTCACGGTCACCGAAGGCTTCGTCGGTGCCGGACTCGAGGAAGGTTCGGCACCGACGGGGGTCCGTGCGGAATTCACGTACGCGACCGATCTTTTCGACGAAGCCACCATCGCGGACTATGCGCGGTGGCTGGTGCGGCTACTGCGGGCGATCACGGCCGATGCCGATCTACCGGTCGGTGACCTGCCGTTACTCGACGCCGCGGGGCAGCGGCGGGCGATCGAGCGGGGTCGGGCCCCGCGCGCGACCCCTGCCACGGGCACGGTGCTCGCCGCGTTCGAGGAGCAGGTGCGCCGGACCCCCGATGCGGTGGCGTTGCTGGACGGCGATCGGACGTTCACCTACGCGGAATTGTCCTCCCGGGTCAATCGTCTCGCGCGGGTGCTGATCGATGCGGGTGTCGAACCCGAGTCGCTGGTGGTGCTCGGGATGCGCCGCTCGGCGGAGCTGGTGGTCGGCGCATACGCGGTGCTGACCGCAGGCGGCGCGTATGTGCCCATCGACCCCGACCAGCCTGTCGCCCGGATCGCGCACGTCATCGCCTCGGCACAGTCTGTGTGCGTACTGACCACCTCCGCCGACGGTTGGCAGGGCGGATCCGGTGTCCCGGTCATCGCGATCGACGCGCTCGATGGCGCGCGGTACTCGGACGCGCCGGTCGGCGACGCGGAGCGCCCGCGACCGTTGCGTGCGCTGAATACCGCCTACGTCATCTTCACCTCCGGCTCCACCGGGCGGCCGAAAGGCGTTGCTGTCCAGCACGCCTCGATGGTCAATCAGGTCGAGTGGATCGCCGATGAATACCGCATCGGCCGCGACGACGTCGTGCTGTTCAAGACGCCCGCGACCTTCGATGTGTCGGTGTGGGAGCTGTTCGCGCCGCTGGCCAGGGGCGCTCGGATAGTGGTGGCCGAGCATGACGGGCATCGCGACAGCGGCTATCTCGCAGCCCTTATCGCGGCGCACTCGGT
The DNA here is from genome assembly GCF_036046055.1 of Nocardia sp. NBC_00403. Taxonomy (NCBI): domain Bacteria; kingdom Bacillati; phylum Actinomycetota; class Actinomycetes; order Mycobacteriales; family Nocardiaceae; genus Nocardia; species Nocardia sp. NBC_00403. The sequence continues at coordinate 117,768 of NZ_CP107939.1, read as the reverse complement.
GACCATGACCTCGTTCGTGCCCTCGATGCTGACGGTGTTCGCCGATGCGGCTCCCGGTGCGGCGATCGCCTCGTTGCGCACCGTCTTCGTCGCGGGTGAGGCGATGACCGGCGAAGCCGCGGCGGACTTCGCCGCGGCGAGCTCGGCTCAACTGCACAATCTGTACGGGCCGACGGAATTCACGGTGCACGCCACGCACGCACCGGTCGACGCGGCGAGCGCCGGTCCGGTGCCGATCGGGCGTCCGGTGCGCGCGAGTCAGGTGCTCGTGCTCGATGCGCGGCTGCGTCCGGTGCCGGAAACAGTGGTCGGCGAGCTGTACCTGTCCGGCGTCCAGGTCGCACGCGGATACCACGGGCGGGCAGAGTTGAGTGCCGAACGGTTCGTCGCCAACCCGTATGGTCCGCAGGGATCGCGGATGTACCGGACCGGCGATCTGGTACGGCGCACGCGCGCCGGTGCGCTGGAATACCTGGGGCGCAGCGACTTCCAGGTGAAGCTGCGCGGACAACGGATCGAGTTGGGCGAGATCGAGGCGGCGCTGGTCGCCGCGTCGGACGTGCGGGCGGCCGCGGTGCGGATATTCGCCCATCCCGCCGGGGACATGCTCGTCGCCTATGTTGTCACCGCCATACCCGGGCCGGAGCTCGCCGCGGTGCTCGGGCAGCGGCTGCGGGCGGCGCTGCCCTCGTACATGGTGCCTGCGGCGTACGTCGGGCTCGAGGCGATGCCGCTGACCAGTTCGGGCAAGCTGGATCGCACGGCACTGCCGGACCCGGTACCGGCCGCCAAGGTATTTCGCGCGCCGGCCACCATTGCCGAGCAGGCGGTGGCCGAGGCATTCGGCAAGGTGCTCGGCGTCGATCGGGTCGGCCTCGACGACGATTTCTTCGCGCTGGGTGGAAATTCGCTCGTGGCCACGCAGATCGCGGCGCGCATCGGGGCCGCCGTCGGCACCGATGTTCCGGTGCGAATGCTGTTCGAACATCCGACGGTCGGCGCGTTCGCTGCGAATCTGCCCGCTGCCGGCGGGGCCACGAACCGTCGGCCGCTCGTCGCCCGACCGCGTCCGGACCTGGTGCCGTTGTCGTATGCGCAGCAGCGGATGTGGTTTCTCAACCAGTTCGACGCGAACTCGGTCGCGAACAATCTGACCGTGGCCGTTCGGCTCACCGGTGTACTCGATCGTGCCGCGCTGTCCGCCGCGATCGGCGATGTGCTCGCCAGACACGAGACGCTGCGCACCAGCTACCCGGCGGTGGACGGCATTGCACGCCAGCACGTGCTACCGATCGACGAGACACCGACACGGCTGATCGCCGAGCCGGTCGAGGACGCGGACCTCCAGGATCGGATCCGTGCCATCGCGGCATTGCCTTTCGCCGTGGACAAGGCCGCGCCGGTGCGGCTGACCTTGCTGGAGACGGGTGCGCGAAACGACACCGCTGAGGGCGCAGAGCAGGTGCTCGTCGTCTCGATACACCACATCGCCGCGGACGGCTGGTCCATCGCGCCGCTCACCCGCGACATCATGCTCGCCTACGCCGCACGATGCGCGGGCACCACGCCCGCCTGGACGCCACTGCCGGTGCAGTACGCCGACTTCACGCTCTGGCAGCGGGAAACGCTCGGCGCGGAAGCCGATCCCGACTCGCTGATCGCCGAGCAGATCCGCTACTGGTCGACCGAACTCGCCGGCCTGCCCGACACTTCGACCCTGCCCGCGGACCGGCCGCGTCCCGCTGTCGCCTCGGGCCGCGGGGACCGGCACACGTTCGCCATCAACGCGGCGCCGCACCGCCGACTGCGCGAGCTCGCCGACGAGTCGCACGCATCGCTGTTCATGGTCGTGCACGCCGCCTTCGCCACTTTGCTTGCCAAACTTGCCGGGCAGCAGGATGTCTCGATCGGTACGCCGATCGCCGGTCGCGGCGATCAGGCGCTCGACGAGCTGGTCGGCATGTTCGTCAACACCCTGGTGCTGCGCACCGATGTGCGTCCGGAGCTGTCGTTCGCCGACCTGATCGCCGCTGTGCGCGACTGCGATCTGCGCGCCTTCGCCAACGCCGAGGTCCCCTTCGAGCGGCTGGTGGAGGTGCTGAATCCGGAGCGCACCACGGCACGGCATCCGCTGTTCCAGGTCATGCTCGATTTCCAGAACACCGCGCAGACCTCGTTGGCGCTGGCCGGTCTGGAGGTGTCCGCGCTCGACATCGAATCGCGGACCGCGAAATTCGATCTGCAGTTGACCCTTACCGAGTCCACCGACAGCACCGGCGCACCCGCGGGCATCGCGGCGGTCCTCGAGTACGCCACCGATCTGTTCGAGGCGAACACCGTCGCCACGTTCGCTGCCCGGCTGCGCCGAGTGCTCGACGCCGTCGGCGCCGACCCACAGCTTCGGGTCGGTGACATCGACCTGCTGTCCGGCCCGGAGCGCGTCCTGGTGCTGGACACCTGGAACGCGACCGCACGCGACATGGACGCCACCGCAACGCTGGTGTCGCTGTTCGAGGCGCAGGTGGCACGCACCCCGGACGCAATCTCCCTCTCGTTCGACGGTGCCTCGCTGTCGTATGCGGAGTTCGCGAGCCGAGTGAATCGGCTGGCCCGCCTGCTGGTGTCCATCGGTGTCCGCCCCGGCACGGCCGTGGCCTTGGGCATGGCCCGCTCGACGGAACTCGTCGTCGCGATGTATGCCGTGCTCACGGCGGGCGGTGCGTACGTCCCGGTGGATCCGGACCATCCGGCCGAGCGGATCGAGCACGTGCTGCGCACCGTGCGTCCGGTGTGCGTGCTGAGTCGCTCGGGCGACGGACTGGATCTCACCGCCGCGGACCGGCCGCGGGCGTGGGCGGTGCTCGATGTCGACCTCTTCGACGACACCGACTATTCCGATGCGCCGCTGACCGACGCCGATCGGCTCGGTGCACTCACACCGGACAACGACGCGTACGTGATCTTCACGTCGGGTTCGACCGGGCGGCCGAAGGGGGTCGCGGTTTCGCACGCCGCGATCGCGAACCGGCTGGTGTGGATGCAGGACGCGTACGGGCTGAACCGCGCGGACGCCGTATTGCAGAAGACGCCCGCCACCTTCGACGTGTCGGTGTGGGAGTTCTTCTGGCCCTTGCAGATCGGTGCACGGCTGGTGGTCGCCGAGCCGGACGGACACCGGGATCCCCGCTATCTCGCGCAGGTCATCCGGCACGAGCGCGTGACCGTCGCGCATTTCGTGCCCTCGATGCTGATCGCCTTCGTCGCCGATGCGGCAGCGGCGCGGTGTGATTCGCTGCGCCTGGTGTTCTGCTCGGGTGAGGCACTGCCGCCCAGGCCCGCACATCGACTGCGCGAACTGACCGGCGCCCGACTGCACAATCTCTACGGTCCGACCGAGGCGGCCGTCGACGTCACCGCCCACGAGGTGACCGACGCCGATATCGACACCGTGCCGATCGGTGTGCCGGTGGCCAACACCCGGGTGTACGTGCTGGATGGCCGACTGCGTCCGGTGCCACCCGGTGTGCCGGGCGAGCTGTATCTGGCGGGGGCGCAGCTGGCGCGCGGATATGTGGCGCGGCCCGAGCTGACGAGCGATCGGTTCGTGGCCAATCCGTTCGATCTGTCCGGGGCGCGGATGTACCGGACCGGTGATCTGGTGGCCTGGACCAGTGGTGGCGCACTTCGCTACCTCGGCCGCACCGACTTCCAGGTGAAGGTGCGTGGTGTGCGGATCGAGCCGGGGGAGATCGAATCCGTGCTCATCGGTATGGATTCGGTCGCGCAGGCCGTCGTCGTGGTGCACGCGGGCACGCAATTGGTCGGGTACCTCGTCGCGGAGCCCGGTGCGACGATCGGCCTCGACGACGTGCGGTCCGCGCTGGGCAGGCGGCTACCGGGCTACCTGGTGCCGTCGGCCTTCGTGGTGCTCGACGAGTTTCCGCTCGACGCCTCCGGCAAGCTGGATCGAAAGGCATTGCCCGCACCCGTGGTCGAGGCCAAGGCTTTTCGCGCGCCCGCGACTGCGGTGCAAGAGATTGTCGCGCGTGTCTTCGGTGCGGTACTCGGCGTCGAGAGGGTCGGGCTCGACGACGACTTCTTCGCGCTCGGCGGAAACTCCCTGAACGCCACTCAGGTCCTCGCCCGGCTCGGTGCGGCGTTGGATGCCGAGCTTCCGGTGCGGATGCTGTTCGAGGCGTCGTCGGTCGCGGCGCTGGCCGCGCGGGCCGAAGCGCACGAGGGGGCGGGCGGCCGTACCGAGTTGGCAGTGCGCCCGCGTCCGGAGCGGGTTCCGCTGTCGCCTGCCCAACAACGGATGTGGTTCCGCAACAGGTTCCTGTCGAATGCCGAGACCGGTCCCGGTACCGCCGTCGACAACATTCCGGTCGCGCTTCGCCTCACCGGAGAGCTGGATGTCGCCGCGCTGACCACCGCGCTGATCGATGTCATCGACCGCCACGAAACGTTGCGCACGGTCTATCCGGACGGACCCGACGGTGCCGAACAAGTGGTCCTTCCGAGGGGATCGGCCGTTTCCGTGCTGCGGTCGGACCCGGTCACCGAATCCGAACTCGCGCAACAGCTCGCCGCTTTCGCCGCGACGACATTCGACGTGACGAGCGACATGCCGTTGCGTGCCGCGCTGTTCACGATCGACGGGCCGAACTCCGTCGACCATGTCCTGGCGCTGGTGCTGCACCACATCTCGGCCGACGGGTTCTCGCTCGGGCCGCTGGCGGGTGATCTGATGACCGCCTACGCCGCGCGTAGCGCGGGCACAGCGCCCGCGTGGCCCGCACTGCCCGTCCAGTACGCCGACTACACACTGTGGCAGGCCGAAAACCTCGGTGCCGCCACGGATCCCGCGTCACGGACCCATCGTCAGCTCGCGTACTGGCGTCAGACCCTCACCGGCCTGCCCGAGCAGCTCGAACTGCCCACCGACCGCCCGCGCCCCATCGTGTCGTCCTATCGCGGCGACACCCACCGGCTGCGCATCGATTCCGACCTGCACAGCGAACTGAGCGAGCTGGCGCGTAAACGGGACGCCACCTTGTTCGCCACCATGCACGCGGCGCTCGCGGTACTACTCGCCCGGTTGTCGAGCGCCGAGGACATCGCGATCGGCACACCGGTTGCCGGTCGCGGCGCGGCCGCGCTGGACGGCCTCGTCGGCATGTTCGTCAACACGCTGGTGCTGCGCACCCGCATCGACACCAGGGCGCGCTTCGAGACCGTGCTCGACACGGTGCGCGCTCAGGACATCGAGGCACTCTCGCATGCGGACATTCCCTTCGAACGGCTGGTGGAGCTGGTCGCCCCCACGCGGGCGCAGAACCGCCATCCGCTGTTCCAGGTGGCCATGACCTTCCAGAACTTCGCGCTGCCGCAGCTGGAAATGGACGGTCTGCTGGTGCGTCCGGTCGAGTTCGACGCGGTCGCCGCCAAGTTCGATCTGCAGTTCACGGTGCTCGAGTCGAACGACGCGGGTGGTCGCGCGGACGGCATGGATATCGAAATCACCTATGCCACGGACCTTTTCGATGCTGCGACGATCGAGGTACTGGCTCGGCGCTACACGCAGGTGCTGGCCGCGATCGCCGCGGACGCGACGGTGGTCGTCGGTGACATCCAACTGCTCAGCGCGGAGGAGCAACATCGGGCGCTGTACGAGTGGGCGGGCACGCCGGGGCAGCGGACTGCCGTGACCGGCACCCTGGCCGATCGGTTCGCCCTGGCCGCGGCGATCGACCCGGCCGCCGTCGCGGTACGGGCAGGCGATCGGTCGCTGTCCTATGCCGCACTCGACGATCGATCCAACCGGCTCGCACGACGGCTCATCGCCGCGGGCGTCGGGCCGGAAGCGCTGGTCGCGGTGGCGCTTCCGCGTTCGGTGGACCTGATCGTCGCACTGCTGGCGGTGGTGAAGGCCGGTGGTGGCTATCTGCCGATCGATCCCAACTATCCGGCCGACCGGATCGAGTACGTCCTCGACGATGCCCGGCCGATCTGCGCGATCACCAGCGCGGCAACCGGATTGGCGCGCGGCTGGTTCGGTGGCCCGGTCATCGAGATCGATGCCGCAGATCTGGAATCCTTCGACGGTGCGCCGGTGACCGACGGCGATCGCCGTCGACCGTTGGACCCGGCGCATACCGCCTACGTCATCTACACCTCCGGCTCCACCGGTCGACCCAAGGGCGTCGTCATCCCGCATCGCAATGTGCTGCGGCTGCTGGACAACACGACGGGCCGGTTCGAGTTCGGGCCGTCGGATGTCTGGACGCTGTTCCACTCCTATGCCTTCGATTTCTCGGTATGGGAGCTGTGGGGCGCGCTGCTCTATGGCGGCAGGCTGGTTGTCGTCGATTACTACACCTCGCGGTCGCCGCAGCAATTCCTGGAACTGCTCGCCGCGGAAGGTGTCACGGTTCTCAACCAGACGCCCTCGGCCTTCTATCAGTTGATCGCGGCCGACAACGCCGACCGGTCTCGGCACGAGTTGCCTTTGCGTTATGTGATTTTCGGGGGCGAGGCACTGGAACCGCAGCGCCTGAACGGGTGGTTCGAGCGGCGTCCGAACGGGCCGCGACTGGTGAATATGTACGGCATCACCGAGACAACGGTGCATGTCTCCCATCGCTCGATCGAGGCAGGCATCGGATCGGCGAGTGTGATCGGCAGCGCGATACCCGGCTTGGCCGTGCGGGTGCTCGATGCTCGGCTGCGCCCGGTGCCGGTCGGAGTACCCGGCGAAATCTATGTCTCGGGCGGGCAATTGGCGCGCGCATACCTCGGCTGCCCCGCGCTGACCGCGAGTCGGTTCGTGGCCGACCCGTATGCCGGTGGCGGCGCGCTGGCCTATCGGTCCGGCGACCTCGCCCGGTGGACGGCGGACGGCGATCTGGAGTATCTGGGCCGGGTCGACCAGCAGGTGAACCTGCGCGGGTTCCGTATCGAGCTCGGCGAGATCGAGGCCGCGCTGCTTGACGAGGCCGCGCTGACGGTCAGCGAGGTCGCGGTCGTGGTGCGCGCCGACCTCGTCGACGAGCCGCGCATCGTGGCCTACGTGGTCGGTGCGGGCCTGTCCGACACCGCGGCGTTGCGACAGGCGCTCGCGCGCAGGCTGCCCGAGCACATGGTGCCCGCCGCGATCGTGATGGTCGATCGCATTCCGTTGACGGTGAACGGGAAGCTCGACCGCGCCGCGCTGCCCGCGCCGGTCTTCGAGGCGAAGACCTACCGCAAGCCCGCGACGTTCGCGGAGGAGATCGTCGCCGGGGTTTTCGCGGAGGTGCTCGGCTTCGGCGCGGGTACGGCCGAGCCGCGTCTGGTCGGCGCCGACGACGACTTCTTCGACCTCGGCGGCAGCTCCCTGCTCGCCGCCAAGGCGGTCGCCAGGATCGGGGCCGCACTCGGGCGCACCGTGACGGTCCGTGCGCTGTTCGAGGCGTCGCGGGTGGCCGACTTCGCGGCCTTGGTGACCACCGGTGACGGGGCGGCCGCCCGGCCCGCGCTGGTGGCGGGCGCGCGTCCCGATCGGCTCCCGCTCTCGCCCGCCCAGCAGCGGATGTGGTTCCTGAACCGCTTCGACCGATCGTCGATCGCCTACAACATCCCGCTCGCCCTTCGGCTCTCCGGCGTCCTCGACGTCGCGGTGCTGCAGTCCGCTGTCGGCGATGTCATCGGCAGGCACGAATCGCTGCGTACCCGCTACCCCGAGCTCGACGGTGCACCGACGCAGCTGATCATGCCTGCCGCCCAGGCGATTCCGTCGTTGTATCCGATCGAGGTGACCGAAACCGAGCTGCCGGACCGGATCAGGGAACTGGCCGCGACCACCTTCGATGTCACCGTGGACGTCCCGATTCGGATGCGACTGTTCGCGATCGGTCCGGACTACGTGCTCGCCGCCGTTGTGCACCACATTGCCGCGGACGGCTCGTCGATCGCGCCGTTCATTCGGGACCTGATGGTCGCCTACACCGCACGCTGCGCAGGCAACGCGCCCGGCTGGGCGCCGCTGGCCGTGCAGTACGCGGACTACGCGCTGTGGCAGCGCGAATTGCTCGGCGCGGAAGACGATTTCGCCGGGCTGTCCGCGCAACAGATCGCCTACTGGACCGAGACTCTGACCGGGCTGCCCGACCAACTCACCCTGCCCGCCGACCACCCGCGGCCCGCTCGCCAGAGCCTGCGCGGCGGCAAAGTCGAGATCGGCATCGACGCGCAACTGCACGCGGCACTCGTCGCACTCGGCAGGCGTGCCGGCACGACCTTGTTCATGGTGGTGCACGCCGCCTTCGCCGCACTGCTCGCGCGGTTGTCGGGGACCTCGGATATTGCCGTCGGCACCCCGATCGCCGGCCGTGGCGCGGCCGAACTCGACGACGTCATAGGCATGTTCGTCAATACGCTGGTGCTGCGGACCCAGGTCGATGGCGGCGCGACCTTCGAACAACTGCTCGGCCGCGTGCGGGCGGCGGACATCGCGGCCTTCTCGCACGCCGATGTGCCGTTCGAGCGACTGGTCGAGGTGCTGAACCCGCAGCGCTCGACCGCACGGCACCCGCTCTTCCAGGTCGGTTACTCCTTCCAGAACCACGATCGAGGCACGCTCCGTTTGCCGGGCCTCGAGGTGCGAGAAGTCGAATTCGACAGCAATGTCGCGCAATTCGATCTGCACCTGTTCGCGGTGGACAGCTATACCACCGACGGTGCGCCCGACGGCATCGATCTGGCCATCGGCTACGCGACGGACCTGTTCGAGACCACGAGCGCACAGCGATTCGCGGCCGCACTGCATCGGGTGCTCGAATCGGTGGCCACCCGGCCGGACATCCTCGTCGGCGACCTCGACCTGCTCGGCGAGGTCGATCGGGCACAGCTGCTCGACGAGTGGGATCGCACCGCGCACCACGTCGAGCCGGTCACGCTCGCGGATCTGATCGACGCCCAGGCGGCGGCGACGCCGCATGCGGTGGCGCTGATCGATGCGACAGTCGCACCCGAAACCACGCTCACCTACGCAGAATTCGATGCTCGGGTGAACCGGCTCGCGCGCAGGCTGATCGCCGAAGGGGTGGGCCCCGAGTCGACCGTCGTGCTGGCGATGCGCCGGTCCGTGGACCTGATCGCCGCCATGTACGCGGTGGTGCGGGCGGGCGGGGCCTACGTTCCCATCGATCCGGACCAGCCGGCCGACCGGATCGCCCACATCATCGACATCGCGGCGCCCGCCTGCATTCTCACCACGTCCGCCGACGGCATGCCGATCGAAACCCGCGCGGCGGCAATGGAAGTCGACAGGATCGAGCTGGCGGGCTTCGCGGCGACACCGATCCGGGACACCGACCGGATCCGCCCATTGCGGCAGGCGCACCCGGCCTACGTGATATTCACGTCCGGATCGACCGGCGTGCCCAAGGGGGTCACCGTCGCGCACTCGGCGATCGTCAACCAGTTGGCGTGGCTGCGTGACAGTTTCGCACTCGGCCGACAAGACTGCGTGCTGCTGAAGACCCCGGCGACCTTCGACCTCTCGGTCTGGGAGTTCTGGTCTCCACTGGTGACCGGCGGTCGCCTCGTGGTGACCACGGCGGGCACCGAGCGCGATCCCGACCGAGTGCGTGCGCTGATCGAGCGGCACGGCGTCACGGTGCTGCACGCGGTGCCGTCACTCGTGGGCATGCTGCTCGCCGCCGTGCCGGATGCGCCGATGCCGCTCTCACTACGCCAGGTGCTCGCCATCGGTGAGACATTGCCGCCTGCCACTGCGGTCGAGTTCCGGCGGCGCGCGGCTCGCACCAGACTGTTCAACCTGTACGGCCCCACCGAGGCCGCGGTGTCGATCACGGCGTTCGAAGTGCGTGCGGACCCGTCGCAGGTGGTGCCGATCGGTGCGCCCGCCTGGAACAGCCGGGTCTACGTCCTCGATGCCAGACTCCAGCCGGTGCCCGTCGGCGTACCGGGCGAGTTGTATTTGGCCGGTGCGCAATTGGCCCGCGGCTATCACCGCAGACCCGCATTGACCGCGGATCGCTTCGTCGCCGATCCCTTCGCGGCCGCAGCCGAGCCGATGTATCGCACCGGCGACATAGTTCGCCGGCGTCCGGACGGCGCCCTGGAGTACCTCGAGCGATCGGATTTCCAGGTCAAGATCGGCGGCTTCCGCATCGAGCTCGGTGACGTGGAGTCCGCGCTGCGGCGACTGTCCGTGGTGCGTGCGGCAGTGGCGGTGGCGCGCGATGACGAGCGGGCAGGCACTCGGCTCATCGCCTACGTCGCGGTACCGGAATCGGATTCGGCCGCCCGCGCGGACCTGGCCGTCGAACTACGCGCGGCGGTGGCCGTCGAGCTGCCCGCATATATGGTGCCGGCCGCGATCGTCGTGCTGGAGTCGTTGCCCCTCAACGTGAATGGAAAGGTCGATCGAGCGCAATTGCCCGAGCCGGTGTTCACCGAAGTTGCCTACCGGGTGCCGAGCACCGAGCACGAGCAGCTCGTAGCCACCGCCTTTGCCGACGTGATCGGCGCGGCGACAGCAGGTCTGGACGATCACTTCTTCGCCATGGGTGGCAACTCGCTGATGGCGACCCGGCTGGCCGCGCAGCTCGGCGCTGCCCTCGGTGTCCGGGTGCCGGTCTCCTCGGTATTCGAGTCGCCCACGGTGGCCGCCCTCGCGGCGCATATCGCCGAGTTGGACGGCACCGAAGGGCGGCCCGCGCTCAGCCGTCGTTGCGACCCCGCGCCCGCTGCGCTCTCGCTCGCACAGCAGCGGATGTGGGTGGTCAACCGGCTGGCTCCGGACTCCTCCGCCTACCACATCCCCGCCGCCCTGCGGCTGACCGGCGTGCTGGACCTCGACGCGCTCACTGCCGCGGTCCTGGATGTGCTGAGCAGGCACGAAGCTCTGCGCACCAGGTATCCCGACACCGAGCGCGGCCCGGTGCAGGAGGTCCTCGACAGCACCGCCGTCAGCATCGATCTGACTCCGATTCCGATGCGGGTTTCGGGCCTCGGCGCGCAACTCGACGAGTTCGTCGCCACCGGTTTCGATGTCACCACCGCACCACCGGTCCGGATCGCGCTGTTCGAAACCGGCAGGCACGAGCACGTTCTCGTGGTGGTCGCGCACCACATCAGTGCCGACGGCTACTCGGTCGCACCGATGACGCGCGATCTGGTGCGCGCCTATCTCGGCCGAGCCGCCGGGCAGCGACCGGACTGGGCCCCACTCGATATCCAGTACTCCGATTACAGCGAATGGCAGCGCGAAATCCTGGGTTCCGATCGCGATCCGGCGAGCCTGCTGTCTCGGCAACTCGCGTACTGGACCACCGAATTGGCCGGACTACCCGAGGTTCTCGCACTGCCGACCGATCGACCGAGGCCGGCGCGCCGGGAAATGCGCGGCGCTACCATTGCTTTCGCGGTCGATGCCGAGCTGACCCGCCGATTGAACAGCGTCGCCCGTGAGCACGGCACTACGTTGTTCACACTGATCCACAGCGCATTCGCGGTGCTGCTCGCCAAACTGTCCGGCACCAGTGACATTGCCATCGGCGCTCCGGTCGCAGGTCGCGGGGAACGCGAGCTCGACGACCTGATCGGCATGTTCGTCAACACGGTGGTGCTGCGCACCGAGATCGACCCGCGCACCGGCTTCGCCGATCTGCTCCGGCAGGCCAGGGACCGGGATGTGGCTGCACTCTCGCACGCCGATGTGCCGTTCGAGCGCGTGGTCGACGCGCTGGAGTGCACCCGCTCGAGCACCTACACCCCGCTGTTCCAGGTCCTGTTCACCTTCCAGAACATGCCCGCAGGCCGGGTGAGGCTGCCCGGGCTCGCGGTCGAGACGCTCGATCTGGAACTGGCCGACGCGAAGTTCGATCTACAGCTCACCGGCATCGAAAAGTTCGACGCGGCAGGCGAACCGGCCGGACTGCAGCTGAGGTTCGGTTACGCGACGGACATTTTCGATGCCGCCACGGTCCAGCTGTTCGCCGATCGGCTGCTGCGAGTGTTCTCGACTGTCGTGGCAGCGCCGTCGATCGCGATCCGGGCCATCGACATCCGCACCGGCGCAGAACAGGTGCGGCGCGCACCCAGCACGGCCATCGAGCCGGTGACAGTGGCCGAGCTGCCCGCACTCATCGCGGCCGCGGCGGACATCGCGCCCGACATCGTGGCCTTCGAACACGGCGCGCACACGGTGACCTACGACCAGCTCGCCGCCAAGATCGCGGCGGTCGCCAAGGCGATGGGCGCGGCGGCGAAACCGGAAGCGCTGATCAATGTCTCCCTCGCCGGGCTGGTGCCCGGCGTCTTGGCCGCGCTCGGCGGCAGTGGTCTGGCCGCAGTGCTGCGGACGCTGCTCACCGACGCGCAGGCCGTCATCTCCAACTCCGGGTTGGAAATCGATTCGGAAGGAAATAGCTGATGTCCCACGCAGAATCGGTCGCATCCAGCGAGCTCGGCAACCCTGGTGCCGCGCATCCCCATGCGGCGCTGCGTCGCGCCTACGGAATCGATGACCTACCAGGATTGATCGGGACGGTCGCCGAGCTGGATCCGGATCGAATCGCGTTGCGGCACGCCGACACCGTGATCAGCTACGGTGCGCTGGCCACCGAACTCGGGGTGCTCGACGAGGCCATGGGGGGCGCGCTCGGCCCGGACGCGCTGGTGCCGGTGGTGGTGTCAGGTCAGTTGCCGGAACTGATGGATTCGGCCGACGGTGCGCTCGGCGCGATTCTCGAGCAGCTGCTCGATGACGCACTCGACGCGGCGGTGGGGGTGCTGCCGACGAACTTCGCGCCGACCGAGACGCTGATCAGCGAGTTCGAGGCCCAGGTTCGGCGGACACCCGATGCGGTCGCGTTGGAGTACGCGGGCGCGACTCTCACCTACGCCGAGTTCGGCACCAGGGTCGATGCACTTGCCTACCACCTGGTCGAGCGGGGCGTCGGCCCGGACGCGCTGGTCGGACTCGCGGTGCAACGATCGTTCGAACTGCTCATCGGCATGTACGCGATCCTCAAGGCCGGCGGCGCATATGTGCCGATCGACCCGGAACACCCCGCCGAGCGCATTGCCTATGTGCTGGAGGTCGCCGCACCGGTGCTGGTGCTCACCACCACCCGTGACGAGCCGGAGCTGCCTGCGGGTGTCGACGTGCTGCGGATCGATCGGTTCGACGCGGTCGCGCCGGAATCGTTCGACGCCTGGCCCCGGCCACTGGGCGACAACATCGCCTACGTCATTTTCACCTCGGGCTCGACCGGCCGGCCCAAGGGCGTTGCGGTTTCGCACCGGTCGATTGTTGCCAATCTGCGGTGGCGCGCGCGGCTGCACCGGCTGAACTCGACCGATGTCGTGCTGCAGAAGACACCGTTCACCTTCGATGTCTCGGTGTGGGAGTTCTTCTGGCCGTTGCAGGTCGGTGCGCGTCTGGTGATCGCCGAGCCCGATGGTCATCGCGATCCGGCCTATCTGGTTCGCACGATCGCCGAATGCGGTATCACCGTGGCGCATTTCGTGCCGTCGATGCTCGCGGTGTTCGTCGCCGCGCTGGATCCGGCGAACGCGGCGGCAGTGGAAACGCTGCGGCTGGTGATCGCTTCGGGTGAGGCGCTGCCCGCGGCCACCGGCGCCGCGTTCCGTGCGATCAGTGGCGCGTGCCTGTACAACACCTACGGTCCGACCGAGGCCGCGGTGGATATCACCTCGCACGAGGTGACCGCCGCGGATGTCACGACCGTGGCGATCGGCGCACCCGCCGACGACTCCGAACTGCTTGTGCTGGACGACAATCTGGGGCCGGTGCCGAGCGGAGTTGTCGGGGAGCTGTACCTGGCCGGTGTGCAATTGGCCCGCGGCTATGTGGCGCGGCCCGGACTGACTGCCGACCGGTTCGTGGCCAATCCCGAAGGCCCGCCCGGCGAGCGCATGTACCGCACCGGAGACCTGGCCCGCTGGCTACCTGCCGTCGACGGCGGCCCGGCCGAGCTCGAGTACCTGGGCCGCACCGATTTCCAGGTGAAGTTGCGTGGCCTGCGCATCGAGTTGGGCGAGGTGGAGGCGGCGCTGCTGCGCAACCAACGGGTCGCGCAGGCCGTGGTGGTGCTGCATAAGCATGCGGGCGGCGACCATCTGGTCGGCTACGTCGTTGCGGACGGTACTGCCGTGCTCGATGCCGCCGCGGTGCTGGCGGCCACGCGAGCGCAGCTGCCGGAGTACATGGTGCCGTCGCTGGTCGTGGTGCTCGACGAGATGCCGGTGAACGCCAATGGCAAGCTGGATCGTCGCGCGCTGCCGGAGCCGGTATTCGGTTCCGGCGCTGTGGCATACCGCGAGCCGGCCACCGCGGCCGAGCGGGCTGTCGCGGCGATCTTCGGTGAGCTGCTCGAGGCGGACCGGGTCGGAGCCGACGACGATTTCTTCGCCCTCGGCGGCAATTCGCTCATGGCGACGCGGGCCATTGCCCGGGTCGCGGCCGCGCTCGGTGTCTGCGTCGACGTCCGTGACTTCTTCGACCGTCCGACCGTGGCGGCGCTCGCCGCTTTGTCCGTCGCCGACGCACCGGCACGTCCGGCTCTGGTGGCCGGGTCGCGGCCGGAGCGCATTCCGCTGTCGCCCGCGCAGCGGCGGATGTGGTTCCTCAACCGGTTGGGCACCGACACCGAGTCCGCGTACGTCTTCGACACCGCGGCGGTGGACAACATTCCGGTCGCCTTGCGACTGCGTGGTGCACTCGATGTCCAGGCGTTGTCGGTGGCGATCACCGATATCGTCGCGCGGCACGAGATCCTGCGCACCGTCTACCCGCAGACCGAAGCCGGACCGGTACAGCAGGTGCGTTCGGTGCATGCCGTGTTCGATCTGTCGCTCTCGGAGGTGCCTGCGGCGGACCTCGCGGGCGCGGTTATGGCGATCGCCGGTCAGGGATTCGATGTCACCGAGGAGATCCCGGTCCGGGTGCGGTTGCTGCGCAGCGGCGCACAGGACCACACGCTGGTACTTGTGGTGCACCACATCGCCGCCGACGGTGTCTCGATGGGGCCGTTGACGCGTGACCTGATCACCGCATATTCCGCCCGTAGCAGCGGACGCGGGCCGGACTGGGCTCCGCTGACGGTGCAGTACGCGGACTACGCGCTGTGGCAGCAGCAGGTGCTCGGGGATGAAGCGGACCCCGAATCCACGGCCGCACGCCAGCTCGACTTCTGGGCCGCCGAACTAGCCGAACTACCGGCCCAACTGGATCTACCAGCCGATCGTCCCCGCCCCGCGACCGCCTCCTACCGCGGCGCGACGCACGAGATCGCCATCGATGCCGCACTGCGGGCTGAGGTCGACGCGATCGCCGCACGGTGCCGTGCCACGCCGTTCATGGTGCTGCACGCCGCGCTGGCCGCGCTGCTCGCCAGGCTCTCCGGCACCTCCGACATAGCGGTTGGAACCCCGGTCGCCGGTCGTGGTGACCGCGCACTCGACGACCTCGTCGGCATGTTCGTCAACACTCTGGTGCTGCGCACCGAGGTGCGCGGTGCGGCGTCCTTCGCCGACCTCGTCACCCACGCCCGTGACCGCGACCTGCGTGCCTTCGCGCACAGCGACATCCCCTTCGAGCGCCTGGTCGAGGTGGTCGATCCGGCCCGATCCCAGGCCAGGCACCCGCTGTTCCAGGTCGCGCTGTTCATGCAGAACATCGGTCCGATCGCACTGACCGTGCCGGGCCTGGCCGCGGACATCGTCGACTTCGATCCCGGGTTCGCCAAGTTCGATCTGCAGTTGACCATCTCCGACACCGGTGCGGCCGACGCTGGGTACCGCGCCGAATTCACCTACGCCACCGACCTGTTCGACCCCGCCACCGTCCGCGAGTTCGGTGTGAAGTTCCTGCGGTTGTTGCGTGCTGTCGTCGCGACGCCGGATATTCCGGTCGGCGATATCGAACTCCTGGACGCGGGCGAACTCGACTATGTCACCGCGAGCTGGAATGCCAGCGGGCACAAGGTGGCCGACCGGTTCCTGCACGAGGGGTTCGACAACCAGGTTCGGCGTACCCCGAATGCGGTTGCGCTGGTGAGTGCTACGACGGAGCTGACCTACACCGAGCTCTCCGAGCGCGCCAACGGACTGGCCCGGCTGCTGATCGAGACCGGCGTCGGTCCGGAGACGCTGGTGGTGCTCGCGCTGCCACGCTCGATCGAGCTCGTCGTGGCCATGTACGCGGTGCTGCGGGCGGGCGGGGCCTACGTACCGGTGGACCCCGATCACCCTGCCGAACGAATTCGGCACATTCTCGACACCGCACGGCCACACGTCGTGCTCACCATGCGCTCGACCGGCTTCGCGCTGCCCGATGCGGCCGCCGTTGATCTGATCCACCTCGATGAGCTCGAGCTGTCCGGCTACTCGGTCGCCAAGATCGGCGACCGGGAACGGCTCGCTACGCTGCGTCCCGAGCACCCGGCCTACGTCATCTTCACCTCCGGCTCGACCGGCAGGCCGAAAGGCGTGGCCATCGAGCACAGTGCCATCGCGAACCAGCTGGCCTGGATGCACGACGAATACCGCATCCGCACCGGCGATGTGTACCTGCAGAAGACCGCGACCACCTTCGATGTATCGCTGTGGGGCTACTTCCTGCCGCTGCGCGCGGGCGCGACCCTGCTGCTCGCCACCGTGGACGGGCATCGCGATCCGCGTTACATCGCGGAAACTATTGCCCACCAACGGGTTACGCTGACCGACTTCGTGCCGTCCATGCTTTCGGTATTCGCGGGCCACGCCGAGCCCGGTGAACTCGCCTCGCTGCGTGAGGTTTTCGTCATCGGCGAGGCGCTGGCGGCCGAGACCATCGCCGCCTTCCACGCGGTGTGCGCCGCCGCTTTGCACAACCTGTACGGTCCGACCGAGGCCGCCGTATCGATCACCGCCCGCGAGGTGACCACCGACGACGCCCCGCTGGTGCCGATCGGTGAACCGGAGTGGAATTCCCAGGTCTACGTGCTGGATTCGCGACTGCACCCGGTGCCGATCGGGGTGCCCGGTGAGCTGTATCTGGCGGGCGACCAGCTGGCGCGCGGCTATCACGGGCGGGTGGATCTGACCGCCGATCGCTTTGTCGCGAATCCATTCGGCCGCTGTGGTGAGCGGATGTATCGCACCGGCGACCTGGTGCGGTGGAGCCGGGATGGCGAGCTCGTCTACCTCGGTCGCGTCGACTTCCAGGTGAAATTCCGCGGTCAGCGCATCGAGCTCGCCGACATCGAGACCGCCTTGCTCGCGGTGCCCGGGGTGAGTCGGGCCGCGGCGCGTTTGATCAGTGCCGACACCGGTGACTACCTCGCGGGGTATGTGGTTCGCACGTCGGGCAGCGAGCTCGACCTCGGCGTGGTGCAGGCGGCGCTGGCACGGAAGCTGCCCGGATACATGGTGCCCACCGCACTCGTCGAGCTGGCCGAGTTCCCGCTCAACACCAGCGGCAAGCTGAACCGCGGTGCGCTACCGCTTCCGGTCTTGCAGCCCACCCGTTTTCGAGCGCCGAGTAATACCACGCAGCGCCTGGTGGCCGCGGTGTTCGCCGAAGTGCTTCGGGTCGAGCGGGTGGGGTTGGACGACGACTTCTTCGCACTCGGCGGCAGCTCGCTGGACGCCACCCAGGTCACCGCACGGGCAGGGAAAGCCGTCGGTACCCGGATACCGGTTCGCGCGCTCTTCGAAGCGTCCACCGTGGCGGGCTTCGCGGCTACGGTGAGCGAACTGAGCACGACCGGTGCGCCGCGTCGTCAACTGGTGCCCGGGCAGCGTCCCGAGTTGATTCCGTTGTCGCCGGCGCAGCAGCGAATGTGGTTTCTCAACCGCTTCGACACCACCTCGGCGGTGCACAACATCCCGGTCGCGGTCCGGTTGACCGGCGATCTGGATATCGCCGCGTTGCAGCAGGCCGTCACCGATGTGATCGGCAGGCACGAGGCACTGCGCACGGTGTATCCGGAGCAGGATGGCGTCGCCTACCAGCTGGTGCTGACCCTCGACGAGATGGTTGTCGACCTGACCCCCATTCCGGTGGAGGCCGAATCGCTCGCTGCGCGCATCGCCGCGGAGGTGTCCGGCGGGTTCGATGTGACCAGCGAGGTCCCACTACGGGCCGAACTGTTCCGGATCCTCGGCCCCGGCCTCGACGCCGATCCGGAGTACGTCCTGGTGCTCGTCGCGCACCACATCAGCGCGGATGGGTGGTCCATGGGGCCGCTCACGCGAGACGTGATGGCGGCCTACGCGGCGCGTGCCGCACGGGTCGCGCCGGCGTGGGCGCCGCTGCCGGTGCAGTACGCGGACTACAGCATCTGGCAGCGCGAGGCGCTCGGCGCGGAATCCGATCCGGACAGTCTGATCTCGGCACAGGCCGCATACTGGCGCCGCACCCTCGACGGCCTGCCCGCGGAGCTGAATCTGCCCTCGGACCGGCCGCGGCCCTCGATGCCGTCGTATGCCGGTGGGCGGCTGGCGTTTCCGATCGACGAGGAGTTGCGACAGGGTCTGCAGCGGATCGCCCGCGCGCAGCAGGCGACCCTCTTCATGGTCGTGCACACCGCACTCGCAGTCTTCCTGGCACGCATGTCGGGCACCGAAGACATCGCGATCGGCACCCCGATCGCCGGCCGCGGCGACACCGAACTCGACGACCTGATCGGCATGTTCGTCAACACCCTCGTGCTGCGCACTCAGGTGCCGGGACAGGCGACGTTCACGGCGTTGCTGGAGCGAACCCGAGACGCCGACCTGCAGGCGTTCGCACACGCCGATCTGCCGTTCGAGCGGCTGGTCGAGCTGCTGAATCCGGAGCGTTCGACGGCACGGCACCCGCTGTTCCAGGTGGCGTTGATCTCGGAGGACCTGCCGGAGAGCCGGTTCGAGCTGCCCGGGTTGCTCGTCGAGGCCGTCGATATCGAATTCGACGCCGCGAAGTTCGATCTGTCGCTGGCCATCCGCGATGCCGAAGCCGGGTTGCTGGCCGAGTTCTCCTATGCGCGGGATCTGTTCGACGAAGCCACTGTTCGGGTATTCGCGCAAAGGTTCACCCGGCTGCTCACCGAGATCGTCGCCCGGCCCGATGCCGCCGTCGGTGATCTGCCGCTGCTGGCCGAGTCCGAGTACGCCGCGCTGACCCGGGTGCCCGGCGACGAGGTGATGGCGACCGCGCTGCTGCCCGATCTGCTCACCCGAGGCGTGCGATTCGGCAGGAGCCGGATCGCGGTGCGATACCAGGGCAGATCGATCACCTACGGCGAGCTCGACGATTATTCCTCGCGGCTGGCCCGCGTCCTCATCGATCGTGGTGTCGGCCCGGAAAGCCTTGTCGCGGTGTCATTCCCGCGATCGTATGAGATGGTGGCGGCGGTGCTCGCCGTCGCCAAGGCCGGTGGCGCGCACGTGCCGGTCGATCCGACCTATCCGGTGGATCGGGTGCGGTACATGGTGACCGACTCCGCCGCGGTGCTCGGCATCACCGGTTCCGGCCACGTCGACGCCCTGCCCGACGACGTGGCCTGGCTCGTCCTCGACGCGCCCTCGACGATTGCGCTGTGCGCGGCGAAGTCCGCCGCGCCCGTGACCGATGCCGATCGCGTGACGCCGCTGCGGACGCAGCACCCGGCGTATGTGATCTACACGTCGGGTTCGACCGGTATGCCCAAGGGCGTCACGGTGACGCATTCCGGTCTCGGTGGTCTCACCGACCACGCGACCCGGCTCTACCAGCTGGGATCCGAGCACCGGTTCCTGCACATCTGCTCGCCCAGTTTCGATCCGTCGGTGCTGGAATGGGTGTGCGCCTTCTCCGTTGGCGCGACGCTGGTGATTGTGCCGTCGAGCATCATCGGCGGCGCGGAGCTCGGCGCGTTGCTGCGTGCGGAGGGCGTGACCCACACGATCATCACGCCTGCGGTGCTCGGCACCGTCGACCCCGCCAGTCAGCAGCAGCTGTTGACGGCCTCGGTCGGCGGCGATGTGACGACACCGGAACTGCTGGCCAAATGGCAGCCGGGCCGGCGGTATCTCAACGGCTACGGCCCGACCGAGACCACGATCATCTCCTCCTACGCGCAGCTGACGGCGGGGCGGCACATCACCATCGGCACACCGGTGCACGGCATGGCGGCGCTGGTGCTCGACGGCCGCCTCAACCCGGTGCCACCGGGTGTGACAGGTGAATTGTATTTGGCTGGTGGCGCTTTGGCGCGCGGCTATCGCCATCGCGCCGGGCTGTCCGCGGATCGGTTCGTGGCCAATCCCTGGGGCGCGCCCGGCGCCCGGATGTACCGCACCGGTGATGTGGTGCGCTGGTTGGACGGGGAGCTCGATTACGTCGGACGCTCGGATTTCCAGGTGAAGATCCGCGGGTTCCGCATCGAGCTCGGTGAGATCGACGCGGTGCTCACCGGACACCCGGATATCGAGTTCGCGACCACGATGGGGCGCGAGCATGCCTCCGGCGCAACGATTCTCGTCTCCTATGTGCTGCCCGCGCAGGGCCGCTCGCCGGATCCGGCCGAACTCACCGCTTTCGCCGCACGCACGCTGCCGTCGCACATGGTGCCCGCGGCCATCGTGGTGCTCGCGCAGCTTCCGCTGACTCCCGTCGGCAAGCTGGACCGCAAGGCATTGCCCGAACCGGTGCCGGCCGCGGTCGAGTTCCGCGCGCCCACCGGCGACACCGAATCCATCGTGGCAGCGACGTTCGCCGCACTGCTCGGTGCCGATCGGGTGGGTGCGGACGACGACTTCTTCGCGCTCGGCGGAAACTCGCTCATCGCCACGCAACTGGCCGCGCGGCTGACCAAAGCACTCGCTACGCAGGTCCCGGTGCGCGCGGTCTTCGACGCGCCGACCGTGCGCGATCTCGCCCGCAGGATCGCGGCGGCAGAGGTCGAACAACGGCCGCTGCCGCCGCTGGTCGCGCAGGATCGCGACGAAGCGATTCCGCTGTCGATTGCCCAGCAGCGCATGTGGTTCCTCAACCGATTCGACACCCGTTGCGGCGGCTACAACATCCCGTTCGCGCTGCGACTGACCGGCATGCTGAACGTGCCCGCGCTACAAGCCGCGATCGCCGACGTGATCGGCAGGCACGAAACGCTGCGCACCCTGTACCCGGAGCGCGACGGCGCGGCCACGCAGCTGATCCTGCCCGCCGGAACCCGCCTGGTCGACCTGGCTCCGGAGCCGGTTGCCCCTGCCGAGCTGGAACGGATCGTCACAGCCGTGGCGCAGACCGGCTTCGACGTCACCACCGAGGTGCCGCTGCGGGTGCGGTTGCTGCGCCTGGGCGAGGAGCCGGGCGAGACGCCGGTTCGTGCCGACCAGCAGGTGCACATCCTGCTGTTCGTGGTGCACCACATCGCCACCGACGGCTGGTCGGCCGCGCCGCTGACCCGCGACCTGGCCGCCGCCTATGTGGCCCGCTGTGCGGGTCTCGCGCCCGCTTGGGGTGTACTACCGGTGCAGTACGCGGATTTCGCGATCTGGCAGCGTGCCGCGCTGGGCGGTAGCGCCGACGAGACGTCGGTGCTGGCTCGCCAATTGCGTTATTGGACACGGCGTTTGGATGGTCTGCCCGAGGTGCTGACCCTTCCGTCGGATCGGCCGCGCCCGGCAGTGTCCACCAACCGAGGGGCCGCGATCACCGGCCGACTGGATCGTGCACTGCACCAGTCGATCCAGGATGTGGCGACGACGCACCGGGTTTCGCCGTTCATGGTCCTGCACGCCGCGCTCGCGCTGCTGCTCGCCCGCCTCGCAGGCACCGCCGAGGTGGTGATCGGCGCGCCGGTCGCAGGCCGCGGCGACGAGGCGCTCGACGAACTCGTCGGCATGTTCGTCAATACGCTGCTGCTGCGCACCGACGTTCGACCCGACGCGCGCCTCGCCGAGCTGCTCGCCCACGTCCGCGACACCGATCTCGCCGCATTCGATCACGCGGCGGTGCCGTTCGAGCAGTTGGTCGAGGTGCTGAATCCGGTTCGCTCCCAGGCACATGCGCCGCTGTACCAGGTGTCGCTGACGTTGCAGAACCAGACCAAGCCGGACTTCCGGCTCAACCGGCTCGCTATCGCCGCCATCGATGCGGGTCCGGGTCCGATCCAGGTGGACTTGGACTGGACGCTCACCGACCGTTACGACACCGACGGCTCGGCCGACGGTATCGACGTGCACCTGCACTACGCACTCGACTTGTTCGACGAACACACTGCCGCCGGTTTCCTGGCCGGTTTCGAGCGGGTGCTGCGCGCCGTCGTGCGCGACGCTCGCACGATGGTCGGCGATGTCGAGCTGATGTCGGTGGCCGAGCGCGGACTGCTGCTCGCCGACCGCAATGCCACGGTGCACCGGCTGCCCCGCGAGACGCTCGGTGACCTGCTCGACCGCCGCGCCGCGGCGAGCCCCGATGCGGCCGCGCTGCTGTTCGAGGGCGTCTGCGTGACCTACGGCGAACTCGCTGCCAGGTCGAACCGGCTGGCCCGCCGGCTGATCTCGGAAGGGATCGGCCCGGACACGATCGTCGGGCTCGCCGCGCGGAAGTCCGTCGACATGGTGGTGGCGATGTTCGCGATCGTGCAGGCGGGCGGCGCGTATCTACCCGTCGATCCCGATCATCCTGCCGAACGGATCGCACACATCCTCGCTACGGCAGGTGCGCGGCTGGTGCTTGCGGCGGGCGGAGCGACGCTGCCCGTGCTGCCCGGCGTCCGGGTGACCGCGGTCGATCAGCTGGAACTCACGAGCCTGGCCGCAGGCCCGATCCTCGGCAGCGACCGCATCGCACCGCTGCGACCGGACAACGCCGCCTATGTGCTGTTCACGTCGGGCTCGACCGGTCTGCCCAAGGGCGTGACCACCAGCCATCGCGCCATCATGAACCAATTGCGCTGGCTGGAAAGCCGATACGAGGTCACCGCCGCCGATCGGATCATGCAGCGGGCGCCGCTGACCTTCGACGTTTCGGTGTGGGAATGCTTCCTGCCCACCGCCGTCGGTGCGCCACTGGTGATTCCACGTCCCGACGGTCATCTCGACCTGGAATATCTGGCCGGACTGATGCGCGAACACGCCGTCACGATCGCCGAGCACGTGCCCTCGGTGCTTGCCGCGCTGATCGCAGAAGGCCACGGCGACGCACTGCGCTCGTTCCGCCATTTGCACTGCGGCGGTGAGGCATTGCCGTCGGAGCTGCTCAGCGCGTTGCGTGAGCACGTCGGCGGGGCCGTGCACAACGCCTACGGTCCGACCGAGGCCGCGATCTCGACGATCTACCACGAATTCACCGACGCCGACCGCGGTCCCGATCTGGCCATCGGCCGACCGAACTGGAACACCCGCGCCTACGTGCTCGACACCCGGCTGCGTCCGGTGTCGACAGGTGTGACAGGTGAGCTGTATCTGGCGGGTGATCAGTTGGCTCGTGGCTACGAAGGCCGCACCGGACCTACCGCAGAGCGGTTTCTCGCCGACCCGTTCGGTGTACCAGGGGCTCGCATGTACCGCACCGGCGACCTGGTGCGCTGGAACCGGAACGGTGATCTGGTCTACCTGGGCCGCAACGATTTCCAGGTCAAGCTGCGCGGTCAGCGAATCGAGCTCGGCGAGATCGAATCGGCGTTGCTGGCGGCCGCGGGTGTCACGAACGCCGCGGTGCTGTTGGCCCCCGACACCGCGGGCACCGAATGCCTGGTGGGCTATGTGTCCGGCACCGGGCTGCCGGCCGCCGCGGTGCACGCCGCTGTGCGCGACCGGCTGCCCGGCTACATGGTTCCCGCCCACCTGGTTGTGCTGGACGAGATGCCGCTGACCACGGTGGGCAAGCTCGACCGCGCGGCACTGCCGCTCGTCGAGTTCACCGGTCCGGCCACGGTATTCCGTGCGCCACGCGAGGGGTGCGAATCGGTGCTTGCCGCGCTGATCGGTGACCTGCTCGGGGTCGCCGATGACGCGCCGATCGGCGCCGACGACGACTTCTTCGCGCGCGGCGGCAATTCCCTGCTCGCCATGCGCCTCGTCGCTCGCGCGAATGCCGCACTGGGCTGTGATCTGAACGTGCGTGCGGTATTCGAGTCGCCGACCGTCGCGGAACTGGCCGTGCAGGTGACCCGGACGCCGCAACGGACGCTGCCGCCGCTCGTTGCCGCGGCGCGCCCGGCGCGAATCCCGCTGTCGCAGGCCCAGACCCGAATGTGGTTGCTCAACCGGCTCGATCCGGAGTCGGCGGTCTACAACATCCCGATCACCATCCGGCTCGCGGGCGCACTGGACGTAGCCGCCCTGCGCGCCGCGCTGCTCGATGTCATCGGCAGGCACGAGTCGCTGCGGACGGTCTTCCCGGACGACGGCGCAGGACCTGCGCAGGTGGTCACGCCCATGGCGGAGGTCGGTCTGCGGCTGCGCCAGATGGATGTCACCGCCGACGAGCTGCCGAGCGCGGTCGTCGCGGCCGTCGGGCTCGGATTCGAGCTGCGCACCAGCCTGCCGGTGCGGGCCACGCTGTTGCGGGTCGGGCCGCACGATCACGTGCTGGTCGTCGTTGTGCACCACATCGCCGCGGACGGTGTCTCCACCGGCCCGCTGGCCCGGGACCTGATGGCCGCCTACGTCGCACGCACGGCGGGCGGGCAACCGCAATGGCGTCCGCTACCTGTTCAGTACGCGGACTTCACCCTGTGGCAGCACGAAGCATTGGGCTCGGTCACCGATCCGGAATCGTCGCTGGCGCGCCAGATCGCGCACTGGCGCACCGAACTCGACGGGCTCGCACCGGTTCTCGAGCTGCCGACCGACAGGCCACGGCCACCGGTCGCCTCCGGCCGCGGCGCTGCGGTCGGCTTCGAGGTCGCCGCCGAGATGACCGCGGCGATTGCCGATCTCGCACGCAGGCACGGGGTGTCGACCTTCATGGTCGTGCATGCCGCCTTCGCCACCGTGCTCGCGCGGTTGGCAGCAACCGATGATGTCGCGATCGGCACGCCCATCGCGGGCCGGGCCGAGGAAGCCCTCGACGATCTGGTCGGCATGTTCGTCAACACCCTGGTGCTGCGCACCGCGGTGTCTCCCGGCGCGTCGTTCGGTGCGTTGCTCGCGCAGGTGCGCGACACCGATGTCCGTGCCTTCGCGAATGCCGATCTGCCCTTCGAGCGTCTGGTCGAGGAGTTGAATCCGATGCGCTCGCGGGCGCATTCGCCGATCATCCAAACACTGCTCACCTTCGAGCACCGCGACGACACGATGCTGCGGCTGCCGGGGCTGGAGGTATCCGCGTTCGAGTTGGACAATCCGATCGCCCAGTTCGAGTTGTCGCTGGCGCTGACAGAGGTCGCGGCGTCGGGCGGCACGGCACTGCGTGCCGAATTGCGTTATGCGACGGACCTGTTCGATGAGGTGACGGTCCGGTCGTTCGCTGCACGTTTCGTGCGGGTGCTGGAGACCGTAGTTCGGGATTCGACGGTGCGGGTCGGCGACATCGAACTGCTGGATGACGGCGAGCGGGTGCGCATCCTGGAATCCTGGAACGCGACGACCACCGAGTTCGACCCGACGGCGACGCTGGTGTCGCTGTTCGAGGCTCAGGTAGTGCGGACACCGTTCGCGCCCGCGGTGACCCAGGCGGGCACGAGTCTGTCCTACTCCGACTTCGCGGCGAGCGTGCACCGATTGGCGCGGTTCCTCGTCGCGCAGGGGGTCGGCCCGGATTCGCTGGTGGCGCTGGGGATGCGGCGTTCGATCGACCTGGTCATCGGCATGTACGCGGTGACGGTCGCGGGCGGTGCCTACGTTCCGCTCGACCCGGATCACCCGGCCGAGCGCACCGAATACGTGCTCGCGACCGCGCGACCCGTCTGTGTGCTGACCGCAGGGGTCGATCTGGAAATCGGGGGAGCGCGGCAGATCAGGATCGACAGTCTCGACCTGGCTGCCTATTCGGCGGAGTCGCTGACCGACGCGGATCGGGTGGGGATATTGGCCCCTGGCCATCCCGCCTATGTGATCTTCACGTCGGGCTCGACCGGTCGACCGAAGGGCGTCACGGTATCGCACGCGGCGATCGTCAACCGGCTGCGCTGGATGCAGGCCGAATACCGGCTCTCCGCTGACGATGTCGTCTTGCAGAAGACGCCTGCGACCTTCGACGTGTCGGTGTGGGAGTTCTTCTGGCCGTTGCAGGTCGGCGCCCGGTTGATCGTCGCGCACCCGGAGGGGCATCGCGACCCGGTCTATCTGGCCCGCCTGATGTCTGCCGAGCGGGTCACCGTCGTGCATTTCGTGCCCTCGATGCTTGCGGTATTCGTCACGGATGAACTTGCCGCGCAGTGTGTTTCGCTGCGCCAGGTGTTCGCTTCCGGGGAAGCGTTGCCCGCGGGGACGGCGCAACGGTTGCGTGCACTGACCGGAGCCCGCCTGCACAATCTCTACGGTCCGACCGAAGCCGCCGTCGATGTGACCTACCACGAGGTCACCGACGCCGACGTGGTGTCGGTGCCGATCGGGCGACCGGTGTCCAACACCCGGGTGTACGTGCTGGATTCGCGGCTGCGCCCGGTGCCCGTCGGCGTCGTGGGCGAGCTTTACCTGGCGGGCACGCAACTGGCACAGGGGTATGTGGCCCGCGCGGAGCTGACCGCGGATCGGTTCGTGGCCAGTCCGTTCGGCGCAGGCGAGCGGATGTACCGCACCGGTGACCTGGCGCAGTGGACCGCAGCAGGCGAACTGGAATACCTGGGCCGCACCGACTTCCAGGTGAAGCTGCGTGGCCTGCGCATCGAACTCGGCGAGATCGAGGCCGCGCTGACCGCCATGGCTGCCATCGGACAAGCCGTCGTAGTGGTGCGTACCGACGACCGGCTCGGCGACCAGCTGGTCGCGTATCTGATCGCGACGCAGGCGGCAGTCGACACCGACGGCGTGCGAGCCGAGCTGAACGCCGTGCTGCCCGCCTACATGGTGCCGTCGGCGTTCGTCGTGCTGGATACTCTCCCGCTCAACGCTTCCGGCAAACTCGACCGCGCGGCGCTGCCCGCGCCGGAGTTTCGGACGGCGGCCTATCGCGCACCGGAGACCGATGCCGAGCACACGGTCGCGGGCATCATCGGCGAGCTGCTCGGCATCGAAAAGCTCGGCGCGGAAGACGATTTCTTCGCACTCGGCGGCAACTCGCTGATCGCCACCCAGGTGGCCGCGCGGCTCGGCGCCGCGGTGGACGCGGACATCCCGGTCCGGCTGTTGTTCGAGACACCGACCGTGGCGGGGCTCGCCGCCCGGGCGGCCCGGCTGGCAGGCACCAGCCGCCGTCCGAAGCTCGCTGCGCGGCCACGGCCCGAGCTGGTGCCGCTGTCGCTCGCGCAGCAGCGCATGTGGTTCCTCAACCGTTTCGACCCGGACGAGACGGTCAACAACATCCCGGTCGCCATCCGGCTGACCGGTGACCTCGACACCGGCGCACTGGCCGCCGCGCTCGCCGACGTGGTCGGCAGGCACGAAACGCTGCGCACCGTCTACCCGGATAACGACGGCACCGGGTTCCAGCAGATCCTGGACCGCACGCACACACCGCCGATCGTGGCGCTCGATCCGGCGAATGTGGCTGCCGCGCTGGTGGATCTGGTGGCAGCACCGTTCGACGTCACCGCGGCGGTGCCGCTGCGTGTCGGCCTGGCCCGACTGTCCGAGCGCGAACACATGCTCGCGCTCGTGGTGCATCACATCGCGGCCGACGGCTTTTCGATGGGCCCGCTGGCTCGCGATATCGCCACCGCCTATGCGGCGCGCGCCACCGGCGGCGCGCCGGCCTGGACCGAACTCGACGTGCAGTACGCCGATTACGCGCTCTGGCAGCGCGAGCTGCTCGGAGCCGAGGACGACCCGGAATCGCTGGCCGCGGCACAATTGCGGTACTGGCAGCAGACCCTGCGTGGGCTGCCCGCACAGCTCGATCTACCTGCCGACCGGCCGCGTCCGGCGATCGCCACCCATGCCGCGGCGGCCGCCACCCTCGCTCTCGACGCGGCGCTTCGAGACGGGATCGCCGCCATCGCACGGCGATACGATGTCAGCCCGTTCATGGTGGTGCATGCCGCGCTCGCCACGCTGCTCGCCAGGTTGTCGGGCGGGGAAGACATCGCCATCGGTGCACCGATCGCGGGCCGCGGCGCTGCCGCACTCGACGATCTGGTGGGCATGTTCGTCAATACCCTGGTGCTGCGCGCCGAGGTGCCCGGTTCGGACACCTTCGCCGCCGTGCTGCGGCGGGTGCGGGAGGGCGACCTGGATGCCTTCGCGCACGCCGAGGTGCCGTTCGAGCGACTGGTCGAGGTGCTCGACCCACCCCGCTCCGAAGCGCGCCATCCGTTGTTCCAGGTCGCGTTATTCTTCCAGAACCTCGCGCCGGTCGCGGTCGAGCCGGCCGGGGTGACCCTCGCCGAGCACGACGTCGAGTACACGACGACCCGATTCGACCTGCAGCTGACCGTCGCCGACGACGCGTTCCGATTCACTTATGCGACAGATCTTTTCGACGAGTCGACGATCGTCACCTTCGGCGCCAGATTCACCCGCCTGCTGGCGGCGGTGGTCGCCGACCCCGAGCAGGTGGTCGGCGATATCGACCTGTTCGAGTCCGGCGAATGGGACCGGGTGGTGCACCGGTGGAACGACTCGTCGCACACCGCGTTCATTGCGGAACTACTGCTCGACGAGTTCGAGGCGCAGGCCTCGGCCACCCCGGACGCCACGGCGCTGGTATTCGCGGCCGAGAACGGCAGCGCCGGTGCGACTATCACCTACGGCGAATTGGACCGTCGGACCAACCAGCTCG
Organism: Nocardia sp. NBC_00403; assembly: GCF_036046055.1. NCBI lineage: Bacteria > Bacillati > Actinomycetota > Actinomycetes > Mycobacteriales > Nocardiaceae > Nocardia > Nocardia sp. NBC_00403. The sequence goes on along the minus strand of NZ_CP107939.1, from coordinate 88,898 downwards.
CCCGGTGCTTGATCGCCGGGGGAGTCGGCCCGGAATCGCTGGTGGCGCTGGCTATTCGGCGCTCGATCGACCTGGTGGTCGCGATGTATGCGGTGCTCGAGGCCGGCGGCGCCTACGTCCCGATCGATCCGGATCATCCGAGCCGACGCATTGCGCACATTCTCGATACCGCACAGCCTGCCGCACTGCTCACCACCGAAGCCGATCGATCCGACTTCGGCTACTGGGGTCCGACGATCTGCGTCGACTCGGTGGACCTGAACGGCTACGCCGACGACCCGATCGCGGCCGACGAGCGGACCGCCGCCCTCCACCCGCACCACCCCGCTTATGTTCTCTTCACCTCCGGGTCGACCGGTAAGCCCAAGGGCGTCAGCGTCTCGCATGCCGCGATCGTCAACCAGATGACCTGGATGCAGTCGGAGTACGAGCTGACCGCACAGGATGTGTACCTCCAGAAGACGGCGACCACCTTCGACGTCTCGCTGTGGGGGTACTTCCTGCCGCTACGGATCGGGGCGACCCTGGTCCTGGCCACCCCGGAGGGCCACCGCGATCCGGGTTATCTGACCGAGGTCATTGCCGAGCGCGGCGTCACCGTCACCGATTTCGTTCCGTCGATGCTGAGCGTTTTCGCGGGGCACACCGACGCCGCCGCGCTCGCGACGCTGCGCACGGTGTTCGTCATCGGTGAGGCATTGCCCGCCGAAACCGTCCGTGCCTTCGGCGCGGTCAGCAGGGCCCGGCTGCACAATCTGTACGGTCCCACCGAGGCGGCGGTGAGCATCACCCACCGCGACGTCACCGGCGAAATCGATCGCACCGTCATGCCGATCGGCAATCCGGAATGGAACAGCCGGGTCTACGTGCTGGATTCGCGCCTGCGCCCGGCGCTGCCCGGTGTCGCGGGAGAGCTCTACCTGGCGGGCACCCAGCTCGCCCGCGGCTACCACGGCAGGCCCGAGCTGACCTCGGACCGGTTCGTCGCCAACCCCTTCGGCGTGCCCGGCGAGCGCATGTACCGCACCGGCGATCTGGTTCGCTGGGAAACCGGCGCGACCACCGCCGAATTGGTGTACTTGGGCCGCACCGACTTCCAGGTGAAGTTCCGCGGGCAGCGCATCGAACTGGGCGAGATCGAATCCGTCGTGGCCGCTGTGCCGGGTGTCGGCCAGGCCGCCGCCGGGGTCGTCGGCGATCGCCTGGTTGTGTACGTGATCGCGCTGGGTGAAATCGGAGCAGGCGATGTCGAGAGCCGAGTATTGCGCGCCGCGTCCGACGCGTTGCCGTCCTACATGGTGCCCTCGGCGGTCGTGGTGCTGGATGCCTTCCCGCTCAATACTTCCGGCAAACTCGATCGAAACGCCCTGCCGGAACCGGTGTTCGACCGGACCGCCTATCGCGCGCCGGTCACCCCGGCCGAGCGTCTGGTCGCCGCGGCATTCGAGGCGGTGCTCGGGTCCTCGCCCGTCGGTGCCGACGACAGCTTCTTCGACCTCGGTGGCAATTCGCTGATCGCCACCCGAGTACTCGCTCGGCTCGGCGAGCGGCTCGGTCGGCGGGTTCCGGTGCGGCTGCTGTTCGAGACGCCGACCGTGCGGGCGCTGGCCGCCGGACTCGCCGCCGAAGCGGCCGCGGCCGAACAGGTAGTGCCGCTGATCGCCGGACCGCGCCCCGAGCTCGTTCCTCTCGCGCCGGTGCAGCGTGGCATGTGGTTCCTCAACCGCCTCGACCCGGCGTCGGCCGTGCACAACATTCCGGTCGCCGTGCGCATCCGGGGCGAACTCGACGAAGTCGCCCTGTGCGCCGCGTTCGCCGATGTGGTCACGCGGCACGAGGTGCTGCGCACGATGTATCCGGTGGATGCCACCGGCACCGGCCACCAGGTGATCCTGCCCGCCGATCCGGCACCGGTACGGCTGGTCATCGACACCGGCGAGCTGCGGTCGGTCGAGGAGCGCATCGCCGAATTCATCGGTACCGGCTTCGATGTCAGCACCGAGGTGCCGGTGCGCGCGGTGCTGCTGCGCGAGCACGAATCCAGTCACGTGCTCGTCGCCGTGCTGCACCACATTGCCGCAGACGGCTATTCGATGAATCCCCTGCTGCGGGACTTGGTGTCGGCCTACCTGTCCCGACTGCTCGACACCGCACCGACCTGGCCCGCACTCGTCGCGCAGTACGCCGACTACGCGCTGTGGCAGACGCAGTCGCTGGATTCGGTGGCCGCACCGCAGCTCGCGTACTGGCGTGAAACCCTGCGCGAATTGCCCGAAGAGCTCGCGCTGCCCACCGACCGGCCGCGGCCTGCCGTCGCCGCCAAGCGTGGCGCGAACATGCGCGCACGGATCGGTGGCGGTATCGGCGCTCGCGTGCACGAGCTGGCGAGACAGCACAATGCGACCTCGTTCATGGTCGTGCACGCCGCCCTCGCGGTGCTGCTCGCTCGACTGTCCGGATCCACCGATATCGCCATCGGCACACCGGTTGCCGGGCGCGGTGCGGCCGCGCTCGACGATCTGGTCGGCATGTTCGTCAACACCCTGGTGCTGCGCACCCGCCCGGACCACAATCTGTCGTTCACCGAACTGCTCACGCAGACGCGGACGGTCGATCTGGCGGCCTTCGCCCACGCGACGGTTCCGTTCGAGCGAGTCGTCGACGAACTCGGCGTCGAGCGCTCGCAGGCGCGCCATCCGCTTTTCACCGTCGCGCTCAGCTACGCCGACACCGGGACCGGCACCGTCTCGGTGCCCGGCCTCGACCTGACGCCGGTCGAATTCGACGAGTCGGTGGCGCGATTCGATCTGCAGTTCACCGTCGCCGCCGAGCCGGATGCCGACGGTCACCTCGCGGTCGAGCTGAATTACGCCACGGACCTGTTCGACGCGGACACCGCCGCCACGCTGCTGCGCCGATTCGGCCGCCTCCTCGGCGCGCTCACCGCGAATCCCGATACCGCGATCAGTGCGGCCGACCTGCTCGCTCCTGCCGAACGCGCCGAACTGCTCGGCAGGCGGGGCGCCGACCCGGTGCGGGCGCAGACCCTCGCCGAGCTGATGGTCGCGGCCGTCGCCATGAATCCCGATGCCACCGCACTGATCGCGACCGACAGGGAGCTGACCTATCGAGCCTTGGACGAGCAGTCGTCGCGGTTGGCCAGAATGCTCATCGGTCACGGCATCGGCGCAGAAGACTTCGTCGCCGTGGCCATTGCGCGTTCGGCCGAGTCGGTGCTCGCGGTATGGGCAGTGGCCAAGACCGGCGCCGCCTTCGTTCCGGTCGATCCGACCTACCCGGCCGATCGGATCGCGCACATGCTGTCGGATTCCGGTGCGGCGGTCGGACTGACGACCACCGCGAGCCGGCCGGGGCTGCCCGGCGGCGCCGAATGGCTGATGCTGGACGCGCCCGCTGTCGCGGCGCGGATCCGGCACACGAGCGCCGGGCCGATCGGTGCGGACGAACTGGTCCGCCCGGTGCGGATCGACAACCCCGCGTGGATGATCTACACCTCCGGCTCGACCGGCGTCCCCAAGGGTGTGCTGGCCACGCACGCGGGCCTCGCCGGTATCGCACGTGCCCAGCATGATCGGTACGCGATCACCTCGGCATCCAGGACACTGCACGTCACCTCGCCGAGCTTCGACGCCTCGATGCTCGAACTGTTGCTCGCGCTGCCCGCCGGCGCGGCGATGGTGGTCGCACCGTCCGGTGTCTACGGTGGCGCCGAACTGACCGCGCTCATCCGCGACCAACACGTGACCCATGCGTTCATCACGCCGGCCGTGTTGCAAACCCTCGACGCGGCGCGGCTGCCCGAGCTCACGCATATGACCGTCGGTGGCGAGTCCTACAGCCCGGATGTGGTGCAGCGCTGGGGAACCACGCGTGCCTTCTTCAACACCTACGGCCCGACCGAAACCACGGTCATCACTAATATCAGCGAACGGATCCGTCCCGGCGATCCGTTCGACATCGGCACGCCGATTCACGGCATGTCGGCGGTGGTGCTCGACACCGGACTGCAACCGGTCCCGGTCGGGGTCACCGGTGAGCTGTACCTGCGCGGACCAGGCCTCGCCCGTGGCTACCATGTGCGGCCCGCACTGTCGGCAGACCGCTTCATCGCCGACCCCTACGGCCCCGCAGGCGGACGGTTGTACCGAACCGGCGATCTGGTTCGCTGGACCACCGGGGGTGCGATCGACTACGTGGGACGCGCCGATCACCAGGTCAAGGTGCGCGGCCTGCGCATCGAGCTCGGTGAGATCGACACCGTGCTCGCCGCGCACGACACCGTCGAATACGCGGTGACCATCGGCCACACCGACCACGCGGGAAACGTGTCGCTGGTCGCCTACGTGGTCGCCGCCGCGCACGCCACGATCGACACCGCGGAGCTCGCCACCTTCGCCGGACGCGCACTGACGGCCTACATGGTGCCCGCCGCCATCATGGTGCTCGACCACATGCCGCTGACCCCCACCGGCAAGCTGGATCGAAAAGCATTGCCGGAACCCGATTTCCGGACCGTGCAGGCGAACACCGCCGCCTACCGCGCACCGGAGACCGCCTTCGAGCACGCAGTCGCCGAGACCATCGCGGATGTGCTCGGCCTCGACCGGGCGCATGCGGTCGGTGCCGACGACGACTTCTTCGCGCTCGGCGGCAATTCGCTGATCGCCACACAACTGGCCGCTCGGCTCGGCAACCGCCTGGATCTGACGGTCGGGGTCAGGATGGTCTTCGAGCACCCAACGGTGCACGCCATGGCCGCCGCCCTTGCCGCCACCGATCCGGCCGCAGCACCGGCACGTCCGGCACTGACCAGGCGCACCGGAACGGATCCGGTCCCGCTGTCGCTCGCGCAGCAGCGCATGTGGTTCCTCAACCGCCTGGACCGCCAATCCACCGCCTACAACATTCCGTTGGCGGTGCGGCTGACCGGCGCTCTCGATGTCACCGCCTTGAACGCGGCGATCACCGATGTGGTGGCACGCCACGAGGTGCTGCGCACCGTCTACCCGCAGCGCGATTCCGGCCCGGTGCAGGTGGTGCTGCCGATCGAGCAGGCGGGCGTGCCCACGCTCGCACCGATCCGGATTTCCCTCGACGACCTCGTCGCCGCGGTAACCGATTTCATCGGCGACAGCTTCGACGTCACCGAGTCGGTGCCGGTGCGGGCCCGACTGTTCGTTCCCGTCGCTGCCGAGGCGGCAACGGCCGACGAGCACGTGCTCGTAGTGGTTGTGCATCACATTGCCGCCGACGGTTCGTCACTGGTGCCGCTGGCCCGCGACGTCATGATCGCCTACGCCGCGCGCAAGCAGGGCAGCGTTCCCGCGTGGGCGCCGCTTCCGGTGCAGTACGCGGATTACAGCGTGTGGCAACGGCGCCTGCTCGGCTCCGAGGACGATCCCGACTCGCTGGTCTCCCGGCAACTCCGGTTTTGGACCGAAACACTCGCCGAACTGCCCGCCCAGCTTGCCCTGCCGACCGACCGGCCGCGACCGGCCATCGCCTCCACCCGCGGCAGGCATGTGGATTTCGCGATCGACGCGCAGGCGCACGCCCGCCTGACGGAGCTGGGCCGCGCGTCCGGCGCGACGCTGTTCATGGTGGTGCACGCCGCGTTCGCGGTCCTGCTCGCACGCCTGTCGGGAACGCAGGACATCGCGCTGGGCACCCCGATCGCGGGCCGCGGCGAGGCCGCGCTCGACGATGTGGTCGGCATGTTCGTGAACACCCTGGTGCTGCGCACCCAGGTGGGTGCAGCCGCGGGATTCACCGAGCTGCTCGATCAGGTTCGCACCGGGGATGTGGCGGCCTTCTCCCACGCGGACGTGCCGTTCGAGCGTCTGGTCGAGGTGCTGAATCCGGAGCGCTCGACCGCGCGGCATCCGCTGTTCCAAGTCGGCTTCTCCTTCCACAACCAGACCGAGGCGGACTTCGCACTGGACGGATCGACCGCCACCGCGGCCGATTTCGACTACGAGGTCTCACAGTTCGACCTGCACCTGGTGGTGACCGATCGATACGACACGGACGGCGATCCAGCGGGCATGTCCGCCTCGATCACCTACGTGACGGCGCTGTTCGAGGAGTCCACGGTCGCGGGCTTCGCCGGACGTCTGCAACGGCTGCTGACCGCGGTGTGCGCCGCGCCGCACGTGCCGGTCGGTGATCTCGCGCTGCTCGACACCACCGAACACGAGCGCATGATCGTGACCTGGAACCGGGCCGACCGGACATTCGCACCGGCCACTCTGGTCACCGCGTTCGACACGCAGGTGGCACGGACGCCGGACGCGGTGGCTGTCATCGACGACGACACCACCCTGACCTACGCGGAGTTCAGCGCTCGGGTGCACCGGCTGGCGCGCGTCCTCATCGCACGCGGTATCGGCCCGGAAGCGCTGGTGGCTCTCGCCATCCCGCGCAGCGTCGACCTGATGGTCGCGATGTATGCGGTGGTGGCCGCGGGCGGCGCATACGTGCCGCTCGACCCCGCGCATCCGCTGGAACGCACCGTGGGCGTGCTGGCCGCCGCCAACCCCGCGTTGGTGCTGACCGCCACCGGAGCGCCGATGTTGCCGGAAGCGGTGGCGCAACACGATGTGGTGCTGGATATCTCGATCGCCGACGCGGTGGCGGATGCGGGCCCGGTGCGCGCCGAGGAGCGGGTGGCGGCACTCACGCCATCGAACACCGCCTATGTCATCTTCACCTCCGGCTCGACCGGTACCCCCAAGGGTGTTGCGGTGCCGCACGCGGCCGTCGCACACCAACTGGACTGGATGCAGTCGGAGTACCGCCTGGACACCGACGACGTGAGCTTGCTGATGACCTCGGCGGCGTTCGACCTCTCGGTGTGGGAATTCTGGTGGGCCCCGCGCACCGGAGCCCGGGTAGTGCTCGCGCCGCAGGGTGTCCAGCGTGATCCGGTCGCGCTGGTGGATCTGATTCGACGCGCATCGGTGACCACGGTGACGCTGGTACCTTCGCTGCTCGCCATGGTGGCCGAGGCGTCCGGTGTCCGCCGCCTGCCGCGCGCCCTGCGCAGGCTGCTCGTCATCGGCGAGGCATTGCCGACCGCGACCGTCGATCGCGTCGGTGCGCTCACCAGTGCCCGGATCGACAACCTGTACGGCCCCACCGAAGCGGCGGTCTCGGTCACTCGATTCCGGGCCGGTGCCTGCACCAGGCACGCGGTGGCGCCGATCGGCACCCCGGAGTCGGGTAACCAGGTCTATGTCCTCGACGACCGGATGCATCCGGTTCCGGCCGGCGTCACCGGCGAGCTGTACCTCGGCGGGGCGCAGCTGGCCAGGGGGTATCACGGCCGGCCGGAGCTGACCGCGGAACGGTTCGTTGCCAACCCGTTCGGCACATCAGGGACGCGCCTGTACCGCACCGGCGACATCGTGTGCTGGGGCGCGGACGGCAACCTCGAGTACGTCGAACGCCGCGACTTCCAGGTGAAGGTCCGCGGCTACCGCATCGAGCTCGCCGAGATCGAACACGCGCTGCGCTCGCAACGCACGGTGTCCGAGGCCGTCGTCGTCGCCGAGCGCACCGGCGGCGCGAACGCGATGCTGATCGGGTATTTCACCGCGACCGAGCAGCTCGAGCAGGACGCGCTGCGCTCGGCGCTGACCGATGTGCTGCCCAGCTATATGGTCCCGGCGATGCTGCGGCAGCTCGACGCCTTGCCGCTGAACGCGAACGGCAAGGTCGACCGCGCGGCTCTGCCGCGACCGGAGACGAGTACCCGCGAATTCCGGGCGCCGACCACCGAACTGGAGCAGACCGTCTGCGCGGTCTTCGCCGAGGTGCTCGATGCCGGGCGAATCGGGCTCGATGACAACTTCTTCGAACACGGCGGCAACTCGCTGCTCGCCACCAGGCTCGCCGCCCAGCTCAGTGCCGCGATCGTCGAAGAGATCCCGGTGGTCTGGCTGTTCGCCGCCCCGACACCGGCGGGTGTGGTCGCGCAGCTTGTCGCGCACCGGTCCGGCCGCGGCCGAGTCGAGGCACACGCGGCGTTCGACGTGCTGCTGCCGCTGCGGCCGGACGGTGCCCGCGAGCCGCTGTTCTGCCTGCATCCGGTCGGTGGCGTCGCATGGTCTTTCGCGGGGCTCGCCGCGTATATCGATCCCGAGCGTGGCATCTACGGCATCCAGTCGCCGGTGCTGAGTTCGGATGCTGCCCTGCCGGATTCGATCGAGGACTGGGCGCTGCGCTACGCACGAGAAATCCGGGCCGTCCAACCGGAAGGCCCTTACCACCTGCTCGGCTGGTCGCTCGGCGGTGTGCTCGCGCACGCGGTGGCGATCCACTTGCAGGATCAGGGCCAGCATGTCGCCTTGCTCGCCATGATGGACAGCTCGCTGAACATCGCGGTGGACGAGTCGGCGACGGTGCCGCTGGCCGATCTGCTCGGTGGCCTGCTCGGCGAACAGGCCGACGACGCCGACACCGAACTCGACCGCACCCGGCTCGCACAGCGCATCGCCGAGTTGCCGGAACCGTTCGCCTCCTTCGGCGCCGAGCGGCTCGGCCGGGTACTGGACGCGGGCACCCGCTCACTGCAGCTCATCACCCGTTACCGCCCGCGCCCCTACAAGGGCAATCTCGTCTATTTCACCGCGGCACTCGATGACCCGACCGGCGCCACCGGCGCCGCGAGCTGGTCGGACGCCATCGACGGCACCGTGCACAACCATGCCGTCCAGTCCTCGCACTGGCGCATGACTTCCGGGTCCGCCCTTGCCCGTATCGGCCATGTGCTGACCACGGTCTTGGCCGATGTGGACCGTGCGTGATCCCTATTCTCCGTTCCCACCAGGAAGGTCCCCGATGAACAACCCGTTCGACGACGATGACGCCCAGTTCTACGTCCTGATCAACGAGGAGGGCGAACATTCGATGTGGCCGATCTTCGCGGCCGTCCCCGGCGGCTGGACCATCGCCTACGGCGCCGCGTCCCGCGCCGCCTGCCTGGAATACGTCGAATCCCACTGGCTCGACATGCGTCCCAACTCGCTGATCACGGCGATGCACCCGAAACCAACTGAATAGCGGGGCGCCCGCCCACATCCCCCTGCCGGCCGGTGCGCCCCGCCGACACTTCACGCCGATCGGCACGTCATGCATACAGAGTTTGCCCAGGCGAGGATGATGGAAGACATGACAACCCGCCGAATCACCTTGACACTCCCCGAGGAACTGGTCGTCACCGCCGAACATGCCGTGGCGGCGGGCCATGCCAGTTCGGTGTCCGCCTACATCGCCGATGCCGCCGAAGTCGGCCGGGCGCATGCGCCTTTCGCCGACCTCATGCCGAACACCAGCGCCACCAAGCCGGTCGGCGTCTGGTTGGCAGGCGTCATGCGGGGTAAGCGGCACCGTGCGGCCCGCAGCAGCGTTGTGTGACGGTCTGTGAACTCAGCGTCCTATGACGCTGGATTTTGCAGCGTCGTGTGACGCGTGGACCCGTTATGCCCGCGTCCGCGCGGAATCACAGATCAGCCGGGCCTGTTCGCGCCAGTCGGACACCGCGCGGCCGCGCTGCCCGGTCAGGGCCGAGTCGAACTGTTTGGCACGCTTGGTGACCGTCAGGCCGACGTAGGTGTGGCCGTTCGTGATCGCCCGGGTGGCAATTGCACATGCCTCGTCGACCTCGCCGGAGCTGAGCAGTGCCGTTGCGTGCTCGAATTGGACGAGGGCGGGCTCCATTGTCTCCTGCGGGTCGTACAGCGAAATCGCCCGTGCCGCGGCGCTCGCGGTCTCCTCGGCGCGGCCGAGTCGGGAATATCCGATGGCCTGATAGAAAGCGAGTTTTTCCGGGCGGAAGGAAAAAATTCCGACCGGCAGGTCTGCGGGGGCGAAGTCATCGAGTGCGGCGGAAGATTTGTTTATGCAATAGGCGAATTGGTCGGCGTCACCGAGGCTGGCGTGTGCGCGCGCCGCCATTCCCCATAACCAGGCGACGGCGGGGCCGTGTCCCGGATTTTCTGCGAGACGTGGGGCGAGTAGGTGTAAAACTTCCTTCGGTTTATCGCTATAGGTGGGCAGATATGTGAGGCCGGCCAATGCGATGTCTTCCGAGTAGCGGTCGCCGATGTCCTGCGCGGCATGAATCGCGGTCGTATACCACAGCTTGGCCTGGCCGAAATGCCCTTCGTTGAAAAGGATTTCACCGACGACGTTGGCCAGTCTGCCCGCCGTACGGACCAGCCGGATCTGATGATGGGTGGCCTGTCGTTCGGCGAGACATCCTCGCACAGTGCGGAATTGGTCGAGCGTGGCGTGTAGCAACTCGTAGGGTGGCACCTGTACCACGCGCGTGCCGAGCGTCTGCGCCGACTCCTCCAGCAGGCCGAGTCTGCGCTCGCTGATCGATCCGGCATCAAGTGTGGCAAGCATCTTCTCGGGCTCGTTCGCCACCAGATCCGCCGCTCGGCCCGCCAAGCCCGCGCCCACGCAGGCTAATAGTTCACGCCGTCTCACGTCGTTGTCCTCGACTTCCTTGTCGAGCCCAGTTTCCCTACCGAGCTTGGTATTCCGAACGAGCACGGCGCTCGTATCTTCGATCTCGCCTGCCGCCGAACGGTCCGCGAGGATCGCGCGCTCGAACCGCGCGACGACCACTGAATCGGCCTGCGACAGGACCCCGTCGAGTAGGCGCCTGCTTGCGTCGTGCATCCGGGTTGTCCGGCCGTTTTCCCACAAGACCACGGTGCGCGGGGTGACGCCCACCAAGCGCGCGAACTCGTAGCGACTTCGCTTCATCGCCGCACGGAGGGCGCGTACGTCGTCACCCGTCCAGTCGACTTCAACCATAGGTCCTACTCCCTCGCACCAGGTTGATTCAATCGGAAATTACTCGGATTTACCGGTTTCGGGACTGTTATACGCCGAATCGCAACGTGCACGCTTAGTCGGTACCCGGCACCGGGGGTTATGCCCAAACCCTTTCGGGGCGCCTGCTTTCCGGAAGCTCGACGCACGGTCCCGACTCGGTCCGATCCAGCCGAGTCGAGCGCGGTTCCGGCGGCGCCCCTCGGTGTCGGGTGCATTTACTTTTCTTGGAGGTGAACGATGGACGCATTGCGCTCGGATATCAGGGAATTGTGGCTCGTGCAGAGCCGCGACTGTGCACAGGAACCGATTGGACTCACTTACGACAGAGCCCGCTTCATCCTCGCCGTCCACGCAGGCCACGGCGCGCGCTGCCGCCAGTACCTGGCCTCATCGGCATATTGCTTCCGTCGAGCCGCCGATATGTAGGCGTCCGCACGGCATCGAAGGCGGTGCCGCCCTCGTCGAGCGCGCGACGTGTGAGGGTCAGCGGTGGCGGCACCGACATCGGTCGAGGGTGATGATGCCGATCAGCTCGCCGCGCGGTCGGCGAAAACTTGACGTGCCACGCCGATTGCGTTGAGAGCGGCGGGGAAGCCTGCGTAGGACGCCATCTGGGTGATGACTTCGACCGCCTCGGTGGTGGTGCCACCGACATTGAGCAGGGCGTGGATGTGCACCGCCAGTTGGGGTGCGGCGGTGCCGAGAGCGGTCAGCATGGCGACGGTGGTCAGCTCGCGTGTCTTCAGGTCGAGGCCAGGGCGGGAGTAGATGTCGCCGAAAACGAATTCGAGGAGGTAGCGGGCGAGGTCGGGGGCGATGTCCTGGAGCGAGGCGATGACCTGCTCGCCGGCGTGGCCGTCGATCTCCGAAAGCCGGGCGCTGCCACGCTCGAACCGGTCACCGGTCGGGGCGGGGGCGGTTCGGGTCTGCGCTGGAATGTCGGTGCGGGCTTCGAAAATCGCACGGGCCGCGATCAGTCCGTTGAGCGCGGCCGGGAAGCCCGCATACACGCTGACGTGAATGAGGGTCTCCACGATCTCCTCGCGCGTGCAGCCCACATTCAGCGCGCCGTCGATGTGGAAGCGCAACTGTGGTGCCGCATTGCCCATGGCCGCGAGCGCGGACACGGTGGCGAGCTGACGTTGCGGCAGTGTCAGGCCGGGGCGGGACAGGATATCGCCGTAGCCGAACTCGACGGTCAGCCTGCCGAGGTCCGGTGCAATGTCGGCAAGGCTGTCGAGCGCCGCGGGATTCGGGCTGCCACTGACCGCCCGCAATACTGCCGAGCCACGTTCGAAACGGTCATTTTCGCTGGTAGAAGCTGCTGTTGTGGACTTTGTGTTGGTCATGTCAGAACTGTAAAAGCTGGAGTGCACTCCAACGCAAGCTCTTCCTCGAGGCCGACGTCGAATCTCGGGGTCGGCCCGGATGTGGCGTTGCGCCGCAAAGCCTAGCGTCGAGGTGTGCGCTTTCTTCCGATCGTTGTGGTTACGTTCGCGGTTGCTCTGCTCGTCGGATGCTCATCGGACCCGAAACCGGCCGCGCCGGGGGTATCCGACAGTCGAAAGCAGGCCGTGCAGGCCGATATCGATCGGATGGTGGAGTCCGGGGTGGCCGGGGCGATCGCCACGGTCACCGAGAACGGCGCGACGGTCATCTTGACCAGCGGTGTCGCCGATCGAGACACGCGCGCACCGATCCTCGCCGATCCACCGCAGCAGACACGAATCGGCTCCATCAGCAAGTCGTTCATCGCGTCGGTGGTACTGCAGTTGGTGGCGGAGGGCAAGATTCGGCTCGACGAACCGGTCGACACCTACCTGCCCGGCTTGCTGGTGGGCGACGGCATCGATGGCCGCGCCATCACCGTGCGCCACATTCTGCGTCATCAGAGCGGATTACCCGAATTGACCGACGACCCGCAGATCGACGAGTACCGAGCGGCGCTCGACGGCCGCACGATGACGCCCGAACAGGAGGTCGCCAGCGCGCTGGCGCGGCCGGCGGTGTTCGCGCCCGGCGCGCAGTGGGAGTACAGCAACACCAACTACATCGTGGCGGGCATGCTGGTCGAGCGGGCCGCGGGCGCGCCGTACATCGAGGAGCTGAACCGGCGCATCCTGCGGCCGCTCGCGCTCGAAAACACCTATCTCCCCGGCACCGGCGAGCTGGACATCCGCGGGCCGCACCCGAAGGGTTACGCCTCCGTCGACGGGGTGATGACCGATGTGACCCGGATCGAGCCCTCGGTGCCGTGGGCCGCGGGCGCGATGGTGTCCACCGGCGTGGATCTGAATCATTTCTACTCGGAGCTGCTTGCGGGCCGGGTGGTACCCGCGGTCCAGCTGGCCGAGATGCGTGCGGGCGTATCCATGGGGCCCAAGCTGGCAGGCATGAACTACGGACTCGGCATCGGGTCGATGCACTTGCCTTGTGGCGCGGAGTATGTCGGCCACATAGGCGGGATCTACGGGTTCCTCACGGTCTCCGGCGCGACGCCGGAAGGGCGCGCGATCACCTACGCCTTCACCCAGGAGCCGGAGTCGAAACCCGACATCCCCGACATGTTGAGCCATGCCCTGTGCCCGTGACCTCCAGGTCCCCCCACCCGCTACCCCGCGCGATAGCAGATCGAACGTAGTCGAATGGTTGCTGAGGGCCTCTGTTCGAGCCGCCATTCGACTACCCTCGCCGAACTATCCGCAGGGAGATGCTTGTCCACAGGGCTGGTGAGTGCGCTGGTGGGGTGGGATGGGTGGCGGGCGGAGGCGTCGATGCTGGGCAGATGCGGTCTGAATTGGAGCAGTTCCGGGACAAGCAGTTCGGCGTGTTTACCGCAGAGCAGGTGCGGCTGGAGTACACCCGCGCCGAATTGCGCGCCCGGCTGGACCGACAGGAATGGGTGCGGGTCTTCCAGGGTGTGTATCGCGAGGCGACTACTCCGTCGACGCCCGCGCTGCGCGTCGAGGCGGCACGGCTTTCGATGGGGCCGCCGTTCCTCGCGGCCTCTTACGACACCGCAGCCGAGTTGCACGGGTTTTCGGTACTCGACGATCAGCTCACGCACGTGCTGGGTGGTCAAGTGTCGCGATCGCGGCGGCTGATCGTGCACCGCGATCGGATCGACCCCGCGGAACTGGAGTTGATCCAGGGCTCGGTGGCCACGAACGCCGCCCGAACCGCGGTAGATGTGGCGCGCACCGCGAACCGAATGGATGCACTGGCAACCCTGGATCTTGCACTTCGCCTGGGCCTTTCGCGTGCGGAGCTGGCCGTCGAGGTGGCAAAGCATGCTGGAAGGCGCGGCCGCAGACAAGCTGTTGAATTGATCGAACTGGCCGACCGCCGAGCCGAATCCCATGGAGTCGCGCACCAGACTGCAATGCATCGACGCAGGCCTGCCGCACCCTGAGCCCCAGGTAGAGGTTCGGACACGTGATGGCCTCCGCCGAATAGATCTGGGCTGGCGACACTGGCGGATCGGTCTGGAATACAACAGCGCCACCTGGCATTCCGGCCCCACCGCCGCACTGCGGGACAACCCCCGCCACAACTGGCTCACCACAGATGGCTGGACCATCTACTACGCCGCCGCCCCCGACGTCTACCACCACCCAGGCCACTTCACCGAACCCATCCGGCAGGCGATGTGTCGAGCGTAGTCGGATGGTGGCTCGAGTCAGGAGTTCGAGCCACCATTCGACTACCGTCGATGCACCAGCATGGGCACCCAGGGCAAGCCCGCGCCGGGCCAGCTGTCGATGGTGATGCGTTTGGCGAAGGTCGACGCCAAGTGGCTGGTCAACAAGGTCAACTCGCCGCTCGCTCCACCCAAGATGCCGTAATCAGTCTGTGGGACGGCCGAACAGAATGATCTGCATCAGGTGGATCACCCGCCGCCGCGAGCAGACGGGATTGTCGGGGCCGAGCCATTGACCGAGATCGACGACCAAAGCGAGCGCGGCGTGCACGAGCAGTCGCGCCTCGGCCGCGGTGAGCTCGGGACGAACAGCGGCGAGCAGCTTCGCCCACTCCTCGACGTTGAGCCGCTGGATGTTTCGCAGCACCGTGCGAGCCGCCGCCGGCACATTGCTGATCTCGGCGTAGTAGACAAAGGTCAAATCGCGCTCGGCGAACGAGCCCGTCACATACAGCTCGATCAGCGTTGTCAGCGCCTGTTCGGGGCTGTCGGATGCGGCGATCGCGGGCCCGATCGCGGCCGAAACCCGGTCTGCCGCACGGCGGAACGCAGCGGCGAGAATATCGCCTTTACTGCGGTAGAAGCGGTACACCGCCGACGATGCGGGCAGCCCGGCCGCTGTGGCGATGTCCTCCACACTGACATTCGGATAACCACGCTCATGGAACAGCTCGACCGCGCGTTTCAGCAGTAGCTCGTGCTTGAACGTCAGCGGAATCTCGCTCGCCCCAACAGCTTCGGTGTCCGTGCTGTTCAGCGGTGGCAGCTCGCAGGTGGTGACCGAACGGCAAGCGGCACGCAACAGCGTGGTCAGCGGACGCACCGGCACCGAGACATGGTGATCGGAAATGCTGCCGATCACGCTCATGGCGGCGGCCGCGAGCACCGCTCGGTCCGCGCTGTCCAGTTCCGGACGTGTCTCGGCGAGCAGTGCGCGAACCACCGTATCGGTGGCCGTGAGTTGGTCGATCAGGATCTGGCGATCGACGTCCTCGAGGTAGCGGTTCTGCCAGCGCAACAGCGCGGCGCTGCGGCGATTCGCGATGGATGCCGCGATCAGGGCGTCGAGGATATGGCCGAGGCGTTCCTCGGCGGGCCGCTCGCACAGCTCCGCGGGCAACGTCACGGCTTCTTCGCTGAGTCCGCCCAGGCGCAGCGCCTCCTCCCGGAACAGCGCGTACTTGCTCGGGTAGTGCCGGTAGAGCGCGGTGGAG
The DNA here is from genome assembly GCF_036046055.1 of Nocardia sp. NBC_00403. Taxonomy (NCBI): domain Bacteria; kingdom Bacillati; phylum Actinomycetota; class Actinomycetes; order Mycobacteriales; family Nocardiaceae; genus Nocardia; species Nocardia sp. NBC_00403. The sequence goes on along the minus strand of NZ_CP107939.1, from coordinate 73,115 downwards.
GTGATGTCGAGCCGAGAGGCGATGTCCTCCATGCTCACGCCGTGGTATCCGAAGGATCCGAAGGCCTCCGCGGACGCCGCCGCGATCTGGGCTCGCCGGTCGCGCGGACGCCGCCGCACCGCGCGTGCGGAGCCGCCCGCGCCTGCGGTCGCTTTCCGCGCAATGCGGCGATCCTGGGCGTCCATGCCGCGATGGTAGCCCAATCGGATGCTGGGAATCCGCGGCTTCCCTGGCTCGTGATCGAATTGAATCTGAGATCACAAATTCTGATAGATGTCAGCTTTTACATGGAGTATCTGTTGCGCTCGGTATCAGAATCATTGGCAACTTCATTGACCGGTCGGTATCGCATTCTGCCCACGTTTGGGGAGGGTGCGGGACCGTCGGCGGCGCGGGCCGACCCGACTACGTCCGCGCGGGACGTCCGAAGAGGACGAGCTGCATGAGCAGGGCCATCCGGGCGGGCGATGCGATCGGCTCGGTGCCGAAGGAGCGGCCGAGATCGACCACCAACGCGAACGCGCCATGAACAAGGAAGCGGGCCTCCGCAGGCGATAGCTCGCCGCGCACCTCGCGCACCAGTCGAGCCCACTCCTCCACGCTGAGCCGCTGAATATTTCGCAGCACCGCTCGTTCCTCCGCGGGAACATGCTGGAATTCCGTGTAGTACACGAACGTCAGCGCACGCTCGGCGAACGAGCCTGCCACATACTGCTCGATCAGCGCGGTGATGGCTGCCTCGGCGTCGGGTGCGGCGGCCACTGCGGGCCCGATCGCACCCGAAACCCGGTCGGCGGCCCGCCGAAACGCGGCGGCCAGCAGATCGCTCTTGCCCCGATAGAAGCGATACACCGCGGAAGCCGCCGAAAGTCCTGCGGCAGTGGCGATTTCCTCGACGCTGACATTCGGGTAGCCGCGATCGTGGAAGAGCTCGACCGCCTTGCGCAGCAGCAGTTCGTGTTTGAACGAATCCGGGATCTCCACCGCGGGCACCGGGTCCGCCACCGCCTGCTCCGGCGGCAGCTCCGCCGAGCTGATCGCCAGACTGGCCGAATTCAATAGGCGGGCAAGAGGTTTCGCGGGCAATGTCGCGTGATGGTCGGCAATGCTGGTGATCGCGCTCAACATGGCGGCGCGCAGCACCCTGACATCGTTGTCGCTGAGCGCGGGCCGCACCGCCGCGAGCTGATCGCCCAGCGCGCCGACGACGGTCAGCTGCTGTTCGGTGAGCACCTCGAGGTCCTCCGGCTCGAGGTAGCGCCCTTCCCAGCGGACCAGGGTGACCGTGGCGCGATTCTCGATCGTCACGGCGATCAGCGAATCGAGCACCTCGCGCAACCGCTGCTCCGGCGCGGAGTCCGCGGCCGTCTCCGGCAGCTCGACCGACTGGGTCATTGCGGCGCCCACCCGCAGCAGTTCCTCCCGGAACAGCGCGTACTTGCTCGGATAGTGCCGGTACAGCGCCGCCGAGCTGATGCCGAGCCCGGAGGCGATGTCCTCCATGCTCACGCCGTGATACCCCAGCGCGCCGAACGCCGACGCCGACGCCGCGGCGATCTGGGCGCGCCGATTCTTCGGTCGACGCCGGATCTCCCGTGGTGCCGGGTCGCCGCTGACCGCCTTGCGCGCCGTACGGCGATTGTCGACACTCATGCCGACAATGGTAACGACCTGGCGGCCCCCATGATTTGCCCAGGTCGCGGTCCGGCATCAGGCCCAGTGAAGGCAAATGGTTTAACGTTTGATTTCTGCTTGATGTGGGAGGCTGAGCAATGAGTGCTCAACAAATCGCGATCGTCCTCTATCCGGGGATGACCGCGCTGGATGCGATCGGGCCGTACGAAGTGCTGCGGTTCGTGCCCGGCACCGAGATCAGGTTCGTCGGACATGAGCCGGGACCGGTGATCACCGACAGCGGAGTCCTCGCCCTCGGTGTGACGCATACCTTCGAGGAAACTCCCGCACCGCAGATCATCGTCATTCCCGGCGGTCCCGCCGCCACCGCCATCGCCGGCGATAAGCGTGTCCTCGGCTGGTTGGAGTCGGCACACGAAACCACCACGTGGACCACATCGGTGTGCACCGGTGCGCTGGTTCTCGCCGCCGCGGGCCTGCTCGACGGAAAACCCGCCACCACCCACTGGGCCGCACAGGGCGCACTCGGCCTGATGGGCGCCAAACCCCAGCGCGACCAGCGAGTCGTGTGCGCGGACCGCATTGTCACCGCCGCGGGCGTCGCGGCAGGACTCGACCTCGCCCTGTGGTTGGTCGGTGAAACCCACGGCCGGGAACGCGCCGAAATCATCCAGCTCGACATCGAATACGACCCACAGCCGCCTTTCGACGCGGGCCACCCGAGCAAGGCCTCGGCAGTGGTGTGCCGCAAGGCGTTGGCCGACCAGGCCAGGATGGCCCCGGCCCTGCGGCGCAGCGAATCCTTTGTCCTGACCATCACCGGAGCTCAAAAAGCTCTGTGGCGCAGCACTATTCGACGCATCCGTAGCTGACGCCTCATCGTAGATCACCGGCGGTGCTCATCGATGAGCCCGCTGACGATGCCTTTCGCGTGGACCGGTTCCGGTGCCGGCTGCTTCCTCGTACGCGCAGGTTGTATACGACCTTCCTCGCGCAACTGCTCCAGCCTCGTCAGCCGCTCGACCGGAACGATACGGGCGATAGGTCGTCCATGGTCGGTGATGGTCACCGTATGTCCAGAGCGAACCTCGGCTAGATGGCGGCTGAGGCTGTCACACAGTTCCCGAATATCGACGTCCATGAACAACTCCTTGGTGGCCATATTTATGCGAGATATTTGTCGCCACAAATGCCAGGTTGTGGACACGTAGCTGAGGTGTCGCGATAAATGCGGGTGGCGGCGTGACTGTTTGGTTCGCTGTCATCTTCAAGGACTGTCGGAGTCGTGTTCTACTAAGCCACCGCCTTGTCGGTCCGCGTATCCCCGCGTTCAGAGAACCGCAGGTCCGAGCCAAGCGCGCAGGTCTACCACAGCGGCGCAGTAGTCGTCGGCGTCATCGATGACCCGTTGGGTGGTGAGGTCGCCGTCGCGGATGAGTGGTGCGAGTTCTTGTGCCAGGTTGGCGTATCCGATGAAGGGGCGGCCGTCGGGGTAGGTGAGCGGCAGTTCGGTGCCATAGGTGGCACCGGATCCACTCAGCCGCACATGGATTCGTCAGATGTCGGGATCGGTGTAGACGAATCCCACAAAGGTGTAGTCCTCGTCGAGCCACGGGAACCCCCCTGCGTCCGCCTTCCCAAAGGTGGCAAAAAGGTTGGCGCGCAATATCTCACGGCTCTGCAATGATCGCCGCGTAGGGGCGGTCGACTGATACGCTGCGGCCAGTCCGGGTCTCGAGCGTGACGAGGAGCCAAACCGGTGAGTGCATCGCAATCGAACGCCCAGGCCGCGACCTGTCCGGTTCCGCATCTCGACTCACCGGTGACACCCGATAGTGAACGTGTCCCGCTGTATGCCCCGGAGTTCGCCACCGATCCGCATAACGCCTATCGAGCATTGCGTGACCGCTACGGCTCGATGGTGCCGGTGGACGTCGCCCCGGGCGTGCCTGCCACTTTGGTGATCGGATACCGCACCGCGGTGCGGATCCTGCACGATCCGGAACGCTTCCCGGCCGATCCGCGCACCTGGGAGCGCGACCTCCCCAGCGACTGCCCGGTACTGCCGGTGATGGGGTGGCGTCCGAACGCGCAGCACAGTGCCGGCCTCGAACACCACCGCTACCGGCAGGTCAATACGGCCAGCCTCGACGCGGTCGATCGGCACGCCATGCATGCCACCGTCGAGCAGATCGCCGTGCCGCTGATCGACAGCTTCTGTGAAACCGGTACGGCCGATCTGATCAGCCAATACGCCTTTCCGCTCGTTTTCGACTCCGTCAATGCTTTGCTCGGCTGTCCGCCGGAAATCGGCCGCCGGATCGCGGCGGGCATCTCGGCTGTCATCGAGAGCGTCGACTCCACGGAGGGCAACGCGATGCTCGCCGAGGCATTGATGGAGCTGGTCGTGCTCAAACGCGAACAGCCGGGTGACGATGTCGCTTCGCGGGTGTTGCAGCATCCGGCCGCACTCGATGACATGGAGGCGCTGCATCAGCTTGCCGCCCTCTACGGCGCGGGGAGTGAACCGCTACAGAATCTGATCGTCAAAACGATGCTGCTGATCCTGGTCGACGAACGGTTCGCGGGTGATGTCCTGGATGGCAGATTGTCGACTCGTGATGCCCTGGACGAGGTCTTGTTCAACGACCCGCCGTTGGCGAATATGTGCTTCACCTATCCACGGCAGCCGATTCTGATCGACGGGGTCTGGCTGCCCGCCCATCAGCCGGTCATCATCGGCATTGCCGCCTGTAATAACGACCCCGCGGTGAATACCGGCGACCGGGTGGGCAACCGCTCGCATCTGGCCTGGAGCATCGGACCGCACGCCTGTCCGGCCCAGTCGGTGGGCTACCAGATCGCCGAGGACGCTATCGACCAGCTGCTCGACGCATTGCCGGAGCTGAAACTGGCCATCCCCGCTGACGAGTTGGTGTGGCGGCCAGGCCCGTTCCACCGCGCCCTGGCCGCGCTGCCGGTCACGTTTCCCCCGTCGTCGGCATCGACCACGCTCTAGCGCAGCGCGGCGTACCAATCGAGCAGGTCGGGGTCGTCCACGGCGCTGCGCTCGACGACGTGGGCCGGGTCCGCGCCCTGGAAGAGCTTCTGGATCGGGACCTCGAAATCCTTCGCCGTCGTTGCAAAACAGCTGATCGGGGATATGCGGCCGGCGTTCAGCTGGCAGGGGGAACTTGGCCTGCGGTTGTACCTCAACCTGATTCACCCGGCGCAACCAGTGGTAATGGCCGGGTGAATTTGCCGACGGCGTGGAGGTGGACCAGCGCCTGGGCGTAGGAGTCGAGGAGGCTGGTCTGGCAATACGGCAGACCGATCTCGGTACAGAACTCCACGACCAGTGGCTGGGCTCGGCACAGATTGGGCCGCGGCATCGATGGGAACAGATGGTGCTCGATCTGGTAGTTCAGGCCGCCTAGTGCCGCGTCGACAAGTCGGCTGCCGCGAACGTTGCGGGATGTGAGCACTTGGCGGCGTAGGAAGTCGGTGGCGTCGCCTTCTTCCAGGACTTCCATGCCCTTGTGGTTGGGCGCGAAGGTGCAGCCCATATAGAACCCGAACAGCCCCTGCTGGACAACGATGAAGGCGACCGCTTTGGCCGGGGAGAGGACCAGGAACGTCGCTGCCAGGTATCCGGCGGCGTGCGCCGCGAGTAGCACGCCCTCCCAGACCCGGTTGGGGATCGCCCACCGCAGCACCGCTCGGACGCTCGAGTAGTGCAGACTGGCGGCCTCGAGGAACAACATCGGAAAGAATAGCCAGGCTTGGTGGCGGAATATCAGCCGCCGAATGCCAGTGCTGGTCTGTGCTCGATCCTCGGAGTGAGCCAAGATCCCCGAAACATCGGGATCCGCTCCTTCGGTGTTGGGGTGGGCGTGGTGCCGGTTGTGATTGCTGGTCCACCAGCCGATACTCAGCCCGATACCGAGATTGCCGGCGATCACACCGAACAGGTAGTTGGCCCGCCGGGTTCCGAAGATCTGGCGGTGCCCAGCATCATGGCCCAGGAACGCGATCTGGGCGAACAGAACCGCCAGGAAGGCGGCGATGCTCAGTTGCCACCACGAATCGCCGACAAGGAAGAACGCCGTCCACCCGGCCACCAATGCCGCCGCGATGACCGCAATTTTGCGGAGGTAATACCCCAGCTGCCGCTCCAGTAGTCCAGCCTGGCGCACCCGACGCAACAAAACCGCGTACTCGCTGCCACGCGCCGATACGACACTTGTCGTGGCGGCGGATCGCGATGCCACCAGTCCAGGAGATCTTTCCGTTCGTGGTCCGCCTGCCATCATGTGGTTCACTTTCAGGATTCCCACCATGGGTGCAGGGAAGTGCGGCATCTCCGTGCGGGCCGAGTCCGACCGGTGAGCCTCTTCCGCCGTGACGGCGCCCCTGGTGGCGGCGGGGCGATCGGCCGCAACCGGTCCCACCCGAGTGTACGCACTGCGCGGGCGACCTCTTTTGCCGACGGACGGCGGACCTGGAGGTCGTCCATTGCTTTGAGCATCGCGTATGGATCGCCCAGAGGCAATCCGGCATGGAAAGCTCTGTGGCGCAGCGCAATCAGACGCATCCGCGCCGATGGCGGTGGAGGCTGTCACGCAATCTTCGAATATCGACGTCCATGAACGACTCCGTGGTGGCCATATTTATGGATTCGTCACTATGCGAGCCGTGGGCGGATAGAGCCATACCAATCGAGCAGGTCCGGGTTGTCGACGGCGCTGCGCTCGACGACGCGGGCCGGGTCCGCGCCCTGGAAGAGCTTCTTGATCGGGACCTCGAGTTTCTTACCGGTTCTGGTATGCGGAATGCCAGGGGCCACAAGGATTTCGTCCGGTACATGGCGCGGGGAGACCTCGGTGCGGATGGCGGTGTTGATGCGTGTCTTCAGCTCGTCGGTGAGCTCGGCACCGGGGGCGAGGACGACGAACAGCGGCATCCAGTAGCCGCCGTCGGGCTGTTCGGCCCCGATGACAAGCGCCTCCGAGATCTCGGGCAGGCGCTCGACGGATTGGTAGATGTCGGCGCTGCCCATCCGGATGCCGTGCCGGTTGAGGGTGGAGTCGGAGCGGCCGTGCACGACCACGCTGCCGCGGTCGGTGATGGTGATCCAGTCACCGTGCCGCCAGACGCCGGGGAACATGTCGAAATAGGCGTCGTGGTAACGGGTTCCGTCGGGATCGTGCCAGAAGCGCACCGGCATGGAGGGCATGGGCGCGGTGATGACCAGCTCACCGACCTCGTCACGGACCGGATGGCCATCGGGGTCGAAAGCCTCGAGTGCGACGCCCAGGTAGGGCGCGGACAGTTCGCCGGGCCAGGTGGGCACTGTGCGCGCGCCGCCGATGAAGGCGGAGACCACGTCGGTGCCGCCGCTGATCGAGGCGACCTGCACGTGCTCGCCGACGTTGTCGCCGAGCCACACCGCAGAGGCCGGCGGCAGCGACGAACCGGTGATGCCGACCTGGCGCAGCGCGGAAAGGTCGTGATCGGTGCGCGGCACCGCACCCGCCTTGATGCAGGCGAGCACGTAGCCGGGGCTGGTGCCGAGCACAGTCGCGCCGACCTGAGCGGCGTGGTGCCACAGGGCATCCGGGGTGGGATAGGTGGGGCTGCCGTCGTAGCAGACGATGGTCGCGCCGACGAGCAGACCGGCGATCTGGAAGTTCCACATCATCCAGCTGGGGCTGGTGTACCAGAAGAAGGTGTCGTCTGGCCCGATATCTGCCTGCAGGGCAACGGCTTTGAGGTGCTCGAGCACGACGCCACCGTGGCCGTGCACGATGCCCTTCGGCAAGCCCGTGGTGCCGGAGGAGAACACGATCCACAGCGGGTGGTCGAAGTCGACGGCCGCGGTCTCGATGACGGCGGCTTCGGTCTCGGCATTGGCGGTGGCCTCGCGCCACGACAGCGTCTTCGGGACTTCCAGGCCCAGCTGGGAGACGGCGACGGTGGCCTTCAGCGTGCCGAGTCCGGCTTGCAGTGCCGCGATGTCGTCGCGCTTGTCGTGGGCCTTGCCGCCGAAGCGGTAGCCGTCGGCCGTGACGAGCACCGTCGGTTCCAGCTGGCCGAGCCGGTCGAGCGCGGCCTTGGGGGAATAGTCCTGCCCGCAGGCGCTCCACACCGCACCGATGCTCGCGGTCGCCAGGAACGCGATCACCGCCTCCGGGATATTCGGCAGATATCCCGCCACTCGATCGCCCGGCTGCACGCCGAGCGAGCGCAAAGTGCGTGCGAAGGCCGCGGTGCCGTCGATCAATTCGGTCCAGGACACCGCACGCGGCGGGCTGTCCTCGGTGATCTGCACGATGGCGGGGCGGTCGGTGCGGAACTGACGAATAACCTGGTCGACATAGTTCAGTCGAGTCCCGGGAAACCACTGTGCACCAGGCATTTCAGTGCTCGCGAGCACCTCGCCGCCGATCGCGCCGAGCTCGAAGTAGTCCCACACCGCGTGCCAGAAACCGGGCAGGTCGTCGACCGACCATTGCCACAGTGCCCGGTAGTCCGGCGCGGACACACCCGTGCGAGCCGCCACGAAATTCGCGAAGTCGGTGATTCTGGCATCGGCGATATCGCGCTCGGTCGGCACCCATTGTGGTTGCACCGCACTACCTCCTGGCTCGGCTCTTGTTGAATCAGCTGTGGGGGGCCGCACGCCGCACGATCTGCTCGGCATGGCGCAGCACCGGCGCATCGACCATCCGGCCCTCGAAGGCGAATACCCCCCGGTGTTTCGGCACCTCGTCGAGTACCCTTCTGGCCCAGTCGATTTCGTCCTCGGACGGCGCGTATGCCGCTCTGATGACCGGAACCTGGCTCGGATGAATGGCCACCTTCGCGTCGAAACCGATCGCGACCGCATCCAGCGATTCCGCCCGCAGTCCGTCGAGATCGCGGAAATTCAGGAACACCGAGTCGAGGGCGAACTTTCCATACGCCTTGGCCGCGAGCAGCGAGGTAGACCGAACATGCCGTGCTACATCGCGATAACTGCCGTCGGCATGCCTGCTCGAGTTCCCGCCGAGCCCGGCGACGAGATCTTCGGCCCCCCACATCACGCCGATCGCATTGCGCGCCATCGCCGCCCTGCCGACCGCGAGCGCACCGAGCGGCGATTCGATCAACGCGATCACTTCGTACTCCGAGAGCGCAGTGAGCTGTTCGGCGGATTCGCATTTGGGCAGCATGATCCGTCGATACTCGGTGTGGTGCAGAGCCGCGAGGTCCGAGTCGTGGTCCTCGGTGTCGACGGCATTGATTCGCACGACGGTGGTCTCGGGATCGAGCGGGGTATCGATCAATGCCTTGCGCGCCGCCGCCTTGTCACCGGCGGCCACGCCGTCCTCGAGGTCGATGATCACCACATCGGCCGCGGCTGCGGCCTTTTCGTAGCGTTCGGGGCGATCGGCCGGGCAGAACAGCCATGCGGGGCCCGCCATCTCCCAGCTCATGCCCGGCTCGGATCTTTGCGGACCAGCGTCTTGCGCACCGCCGTCGCGACGATATCGCCATGTTGATTGCGTGCGGTGTGCGCGAAGGTGGCGATGCCCTCGCCGGGGCGGCTCTTGGACTCCCGCTTATCGGTGACCACCGTCTCGGCGTACATGGTGTCGCCGTGGAACAGCGGCTTCGGGAAGGCGATCTCGGAGAAGCCGAGGTTGGCGACGATGGTGCCCTGCGTCAGTTGCGCGACCGAAAGGCCGACCAGGGTGGAGAGGGTGAACATCGAATTCACCAGGCGCTGGTGGAACGGCGGCAGCTGCTCGCTGAACGCCGCATCCAGGTGCAGCGCCTGGGTGTTCATCGTGAGCGTGGTGAACAGGACATTGTCGGCCTCGGTGATGGTGCGGCCCGGCCGGTGCTCGTACACCACGTCGGTCTCCAACTCCTCGAACCACAGGCCACGCTGCACAATCCTGCGCGGCTGCGCCGGAGCGTTCACAGCCCCAACTCCCGCCCGATCAGCATCAACTGCACCTCCGTTGTGCCCTCGCCGATCTCGAGGATCTTGCTGTCGCGATAGTGCCTTGCCACAGCGTATTCGTTCATGAACCCGTAGCCGCCGAAGATCTGGGTGGCGTCGCGGGCGTTGTCCATCGCCGCCTCGCTGGCCACCAGCTTCGCGATCGCGGCCTCCTTCTTGAACGGCTTGCCCGCGAGCATCAGCGCGGCCGCGTCGTAGTAGGCGGTGCGTGCGGCGTGCGCGCGCGCCTCCATGCGGGCGATCTTGAAGGCGATGGCCTGATTGCGGCCGATGGGCCTGCCGAAGGCCTCGCGGTCCTTCGCGTAGCGCACGCTTTCGTCGACGCAGCCCTGCGCGGCGCCGACCGAAAGCGCGGCGATGGCGATGCGGCCCTCGTCCAGGATGCGCAGGAAGTTCGCATAGCCGCGGCCGCGTTCGCCGAGCAGGTTCTCCGCAGGCACCCGCACGTCGGTGAAGCTCAGCGGGTGGGTGTCGGAGGCATTCCAGCCCACCTTGTTGTAGGCGGGCTCGGCGACGAAACCGGGGGTGGTGGTCGGCACCAGGATGGTGGAGATCTCCTTCTTGCCGCCCGACTGGCCGGTCACCGCGGTGACCGTCACCAGCTCGGTGATGTCGGTGCCGGAGTTGGTGATGAACTGCTTGCTGCCGTTGATGATCCACTCACCGCTGTCGAGCGTGGCGGTGGTGCGGGTGCCACCCGCATCGCTGCCCGCGCCGGGTTCGGTCAGCCCGAACGCGGCAAGGGCGCGGCCACTGGTCAGCTGCGGCAGCCATTCCCGCTTCTGCTCGTCATTGCCGAAGCGGTAGATGGGTATCGCACCGAGCGACACTCCGGCCTCGAGGGTGATGGCCACGCTCTGATCGACCTTGCCGAGTTCCTCCAGCGCCAGGCACAACGCGAAGTAGTCGCCGCCCATGCCGCCGAACTCCTCGGGGAACGGCAGGCCGAACAGGCCCATCTCCGCCATGCCCGCGACCACCTTGTACGGGAAGGTGTGGTTCGCATCGTGTTCGGCGGACACCGGCGCCACCACCGACTGCGCGAAATCACGCACGGTCATGGCGAGGTCACGGTAGTCGTCGGGCAGTGTGCCCGTGGACAGGAAGTCGGTCATGCTGGGTCTCCTTCGCGCTCAGCGGTATTCGTCTGGACGGGTGCGGCGGACTCGGCCTCGATCGGCGCTGCCGTAATGCGTGCCAGGGGCTGGCCGAGCCGCACCTGGGTGCCCGGCTCGACAAGTAGTTCAACGGTGCCCGCGATCGGCGCGGTGAGCGAATGCTCCATCTTCATCGCCTCCACGACCACCACCGGTGCTCCGGCGGCCACCACGGCGCCGGAGCGGACCGGCGCCGCGATCACCGAACCCGGCATGGGGCTGACGATCTCGGCGTCGCCGACATGTTCATCGCCGCCGCGGACCTTGACCTCCGCCAACTCTCGCAGCGCGGTGACGCCGCCGGGTCCGGCCACCCAGAGCTGTTCGTCGTGTTCGGCGACGTGGTATTCGCGTCGCAGACCGGCCAGTGTGAGGGTGAGAGCACCGGCCGTTGCCGAGCTCTGTGCGACGAAAGCAGCGGACAGCGAGGCCGATTCGCCTTCCTCACCGACCCGCACGACCGCCGCATCCGGGGTCCCGCTCAGGTACACATGCTCGACGCGATCGCCGCCGGCCAGCCGGATCGGTGTCGGTGCGGCCGCCCCGATCCGCCACCCGGAGGGCACCGCCCACGGGTCGCCCGCAGTGGTGGGCCAGCGCCGCAGCCAGTGATAGGTCGCGGCCGCGATGAGGTCGTCATCGGTGACCGGCGTGGGGTGGAAGTCGGTGACCCGACGGTCGAGCAATCCGGTGTCGAGCTTGCCCGCGACCACATCTGGGTCGGCCAGCAGAAAGCGCAGGAACTCGATATTGCTCGTCACACCGAGCAGCACCGTATCGGCAAGTGCCCGATCCAGTTTCGCGAGCGCCGCGCCCCTGTCGTGGCCGTGCGCGATGACCTTCGACAGCATCGGGTCGTAGTCGCTGCCGACCACGGTGCCGATCCGCAGCCCCGAATCCACCCGCACACCATGGCCTTCCGGCTCCGAAAGGTCGAGCACGGTGCCGCCGGTCGGCAGGAATCCACGGCCCGGGTCCTCGGCGTACACCCTGGCCTCGATCGCATGCCCGACGAGCCGAATCTCGTCCTGCTCGACCATGAGCTTCTGCCCGGCCGCGATGCGCACCTGGCATTCCACCAGGTCGACGCCGGTCACCAGCTCGGTGACCGGATGCTCCACCTGCAGCCGGGTATTCATCTCCATGAAGAAGAATTCGTCCGGCCGGTCGGCGGAGACGATGAACTCGACAGTGCCCGCGCCGACATAGTTCACGCTGCGCGCCGTATTGCAGGCGGCGGCGCCGATCCGGGCGCGAGTTTGCGCGTCCAGCAGCGGTGAGGGGGCCTCCTCGACCACTTTCTGATGGCGGCGCTGCAGGCTGCATTCCCGTTCGCCGAGATGGATCACGTGGCCGAACTGGTCGGCGAGGATTTGCACCTCGATGTGCCGTGGTCGCGTAACGAACCGTTCCAGGAACAGGGTGTCGTCGCCGAATGCCGCACCGGCCTCGCGGCGCGCGCTCGCCAGCGCGCCTGGAAGCTGTTGCGGCGCTTCGACCAGGCGCATGCCCTTGCCGCCGCCGCCGGCCGACGGCTTGACCAGCACCGGATATCCGATATCCGTGGCCGCGGCGATCAGTTCCTCGTCGGTGAGGCCGGGCCGGGCGATACCGGGCACCACCGGCACGTCGAAGGCCGCGACGGTGTTCTTGGCCGCGATCTTGTCGCCCATGATCTCGATGGCCCGGGCGGGCGGTCCGAGGAAGACGATGCCCGCCTCGGCCAGTGCCGCGGCGAAGGCGGCATTCTCCGAGAGGAACCCGTAGCCGGGGTGGACGGCCTGCGCTCCGGTGCGCACGGCGGCCGCCACCACCTTGTCGATGGCGAGATAACTCGCCCTGGCCGGGGCCGGACCGAGTCGCACCGCGACATCGGCCTCGTGGACATGCCTGGCGTCGGCGTCGGCGTCGCTGTACACCGCGACGGAGCGAATTCCCAAGGCGCGCAGGGTACGAATGACCCGCACCGCGATCTCGCCGCGATTGGCCACGAGCACGGTGTCGAATTCGATGGGATGAGAGTTGTTCAGCATCGCGATCACATCCGGAAGACGCCGTAGGAAACGGGTTCGAGCGGCGCCTGCGCGCACACCGAAAGGGCAAGTCCGAGCACAGTTCTCGTATCAGCAGGGTCGATGACGCCGTCGTCCCAGAGCCGCGCTGTCGAATAGTACGGATTGCCCTGGTGCTCGTACTGATCGCGAATCGGCGCTTTGAACGCCTCTTCGTCCGCCGCCGACCACGGCTGTCCACTGCTGTCGAGTTGATCGCCGCGGACGGTCGAGAGCACCGAGGCCGCCTGCTCGCCGCCCATCACCGAGATCCTGGCGTTCGGCCACATCCACAGGAAGCGGGGCGAATACGCGCGCCCGCACATCGAGTAGTTGCCCGCACCATAGGAACCGCCGATCACCACCGTGAGTTTCGGCACCCGCGCGCACGCCACCGCGGTGACCATCTTGGCTCCGTGCTTGGCGATACCACCCGCCTCGTAGTCACGGCCGACCATGAAACCGGTGATGTTCTGCAGGAACAGCAGCGGGATCTTGCGCTTGTCGCACAGCTCGATGAAGTGCGCGCCCTTCATGGCGGACTCGCTGAACAGCACGCCGTTGTTGGCGACAATGCCCACCGGATGCCCGTGGATGTGGGCGAACCCCGTCACCAGCGTTGTGCCGTATTCGGCCTTGAATTCATGAAAGCCGCTGTCGCCGTTCGATCCGCCGTCGACGAGCCGGTTGATCACCTCGCGGACATCGTAGGGCGTGCGCAGATCGACCGGCACCACGTCGTAGAGCTCGGATTCCGGCGCCGCGGGCGCGACGGTGGGCAGCACTTGCCACGGACTGGCCGGACGTGGGCCGAGCGTGGCCACGATGCGGCGCACGATGCGCAGCGCGTCCTGGTCGTCCTCGGCCAGGTGATCGGTGACTCCCGAAGTGCGCGAGTGCAATTCACCGCCGCCGAGCTCCTCGGCGGTCACCACCTCGCCGGTCGCCGCCTTCACCAGCGGCGGCCCGGCGAGGAAGATCGTGCCCTGATTGCGCACGATCACCGCCTCGTCACTCATCGCGGGCACATACGCGCCGCCCGCGGTGCACGACCCGAGCACCGCGGCGATCTGCGGGATCGCCTTCGCGCTCATGGTCGCCTGATTGAAGAAAATGCGGCCGAAATGCTCCCGATCGGGGAACACCTCGTCCTGGTGCGGCAGATAGGCGCCGCCGGAGTCGACCAGATACAGGCAGGGCAGCTGGTTCTGCAGCGCGATCTCCTGCGCGCGCAGATGCTTCTTCACCGTCATCGGGTAGTAGGTGCCGCCCTTGACGGTGGCGTCGTTGGCCACGATGACGCACTCGCGCCCGGACACCCGCCCGATGCCGGTGATGATTCCGGCGCCGGGAGAGTCGTCGCCGTACATCCCGGTGGCGGCCAGCGGAGAGAGTTCCAGGAACGGGCTGCCCGGATCGAGCAGCTGATCCACCCGTTGCCGGGGGAGCAGCTTGCCGCGGGCCACATGACGTTCCCTGGCCTTCGCCGGTCCGCCGAGCGCGGCGCTCGCCAGCCGTGCGCGCAGGTCGTCGGTCAGCGCCTGATGCGCCGTGCGGTTGTCGACCGCCGTTTCTACTGCCGTCATCACGCTGTCCTGCCATCCAGTTAGTCGCCGATAACTGGAATTCAGGTTAATCTTTATTAACCGAGATGTCCAGGTCGGCCGAAAGGAGCGCGTGTGACCAGCCTCGAACCTGTCGCGCTCACCCGCAGGGAACAACTGAAAGCGCAGCGCCGCACGCAGCTGAAGGAGGCGGGCGCCCGGCTCATCGCCGAGCGCGGGTTCCTCGGCATGCGCCTCGACGACCTCGGCGCGGCCGTCGGCATCAGTGGTCCCGCGGTCTACCGCCACTTCCCCAATAAAGAGGCGCTGCTGGTCGAACTGCTCGTCGGTGTCAGTCAGCGGCTGCTCGACGGCGGGAAGGCGGTGGTGGCGCGGACGGGATCGGCGGATGAGGCGCTGGCCGGCCTCGTCGACTTCCATCTGGATTTCGCCCTCGGCGAGCCCGAGCTCATTCGGATCCAGGACCGCGACCTCGACAACGTGCCCGCCGCCGCCCGCCGCGAACTCCGCCGCGCCCAGCGGCAGTATGTCGAGATCTGGGTCGCGGTCCTGCGTGAGCTGCATCCGGAGCTGCCCGAGGAGACCGCACGCGTACAAGCTCACGCGGCCTTCGGCCTGATCAACTCCACCCCGCACAGCGCGACCTCCGCCACCGCGACCCGCGCCCGCCCGGTCCTGCGCCAGATGGCGCTCTCGGCCCTGGGGTGAGGATTCACCGCGCGCTCCACCCGCCGTCCATGGTGTAGGAAGCGCCGGTCACCATGCCCGCGTCGGCCGAGGCGAGCCAGCCGACCAGTGCGGCGACCTCCTCCGGTTCGACGAGACGTTTGATCGCGCTTTCGGTCAGCAGCACCTGCTCGAGCACCTGCTGTTCGGCGATTCCGTGCGCCTTGGCCTGATCGGCGATCTGCTTGTCCACCAAGGGTGTTCTGACGTAACCCGGATTGACGCAGTTGCTGGTCACCCCGTGCCTGCCGCCCTCGAGAGCGGTCACCTTGGACAGCCCCTCCAGCCCATGCTTGGCCGTCACGTACGCGACCTTGTATTCGGACGCGCGCAGACCGTGCACCGATGAGATGTTGACGATCCGGCCGAACCCCTGCCGGTACATGTGCGGCAGCGCCGCGCGAATGAGCAGGAACGGCGCTTCGACCATGAGGGTGAGCAGGTGGCGGAACCGTTCCGGTGCGAACTCTTCGATCGGGCTGATGCTCTGTATCCCGGCGTTGTTCACCAGGATGTCCACCTCGAGCTTCAGGTTCTCCAATGCGGCGACATCGAGAAGGTCCACCGCCCACGCTTTTCCGTCGAGCTCGGCGGCCAGCGATTTCGCGCCCACGTCATCGATGTCGGCGATGGTGACCCGCGCGCCGCGGGCCGCCAGCTCCCGCGCACACGCCGCGCCGATGCCGCTCGCGCCACCGGTGATCAGTGCCGAACGTCCTGTCAGGTCAGTCATTTGGCCTCGACTCGGGTGGTTTCGGCTGGCGTCGAAGTGGCCGGTGCTGCGGCGGCCTCGGCGGCCAGGGTTTCGGCGTCGGCGAGGTCGATGCTCTCCAGGTCGATGCCGCTGGTCTCCCTGGCGAAGTAGACGGCGATCGCGGTGACGGCGGCGGCCCCGGCCAGATACCAGGCGATCGGGACGGCGGAACCGAACTCGTCGAGCAGCCGCACGGCGATGATCGGCGCGAGCGATCCGGCCACGATCGAGGTGACCTGATATCCCAGTGACACCCCGGAATAGCGCATCCGCGTCGGGAACATCTCCGCCATGATCGCGGGCTGTGCGGCATACATCAGTGCGTGGAACACCAGGCCGATGATGATCGCGGACATGATGACGGCGTTGTGCCCGCTGTCCATCATCGGGAACGCGAAAAAGCCCCAGGTACCCGCGGTGATCGCGCCGACAAAGTAGACAGGACGCCTGCCGAATCGGTCGCTGAGCCTGCCTGCCAACGGGATGGCGAGGAAGTGCACCGCGTGTGCGGCAAGCAGCCACCAGAGGATCGTTTTGGTGTTGATGCCGACATGCACCTTGAGATAGGTGATCGTGAACGTGACGACCAGGTAGTACATGATGTTCTCGCCGAAGCGCAGGCCCATGGCGGTGAAAACGCCACGCGGATAACGCTTCAGCACCTCGAGGACGGTGAACGAACTGGCCTTGATCCGCTCGACCTGCTGCTGTGCCTCGACGAAGATCGGTGCGTCGGTGACTTTCGTCCGGATGTAGTAGCCGACGAGCACCACGACCGCGGACAACCAGAACGCGACTCGCCAGCCCCAGCTGAGGAATGCCGCATCCGAGAGCGTCGAGGTCAAGGTCAGCAACGCGACCGTGGCGAGCATGTTGCCCGCGGGCACGCCCGCCTGTGGCCAACTGGCCCAGAAACCGCGGCTCTTGCTGGGGCTGTGTTCGGCGACGAGCAGCACCGCACCACCCCATTCACCGCCGACCGCGAAGCCCTGGATGAATCGGAGCGTGACGAGCAGCGCGGGCGCCAAGTAGCCGACTTGGCCGAAGGTCGGCAGGCAGCCCATCAGGAACGTCGCGCTGCCCACCAGCAGCAGGCTGAATTGGAGCAACTTCTTGCGACCGTAGCGGTCACCGAAGTATCCGAAGACGATGCCGCCGAGCGGGCGCGCGGCGAAGCCGACCGCATAGGTGATGAAGGCGGCGAGGATGGCGTCGAGGTCGCTGGTGCCCTTGGCGAAGAACACCTTGCTGAAAACCAGCGTCGCGGCGGTGCCGTAGAGGAAGAACTCGTACCACTCGACGACCGTGCCCGCCATCGACGCGGCCACCACCCGCCTGAGGCCCGCGGGCACCCCGCCGGGATCGCCGCCGCCCGTCGGCCGCAACGCATTTCGCACGCTCATCGAACTTCTCCTTCATGACCGGGGCCACATCTGGACGTCATATGTGACGGCCCCCACAATTTCATGGTCAGACCGAGTATTCGTGCAGATATCTAGGACCGCAATGCCCAGATGTGCACGAGGTATCTGCAAGAATGCAGATATGAGTCCGGTGCCTTCGGGGCCCAATCGCCCGAGCGCAGATGATCTGCTGGTTCTGCTCGCGGTAGGCAGGTCCGGCCGCTTCGTGTCGGCGGCCGAAGAACTCGGCATCAACCACACCACGATCTCGCGCCGGATCGCCGCGCTGGAGCAGACCCTGGGCGGGCGGGTACTCGCCCGCGCCTCCGGCGGCTGGGAGCTCACCGACCTCGGGCGGGAGGCGCTGGCCGCCGCCGAGGTCGTGGAGTCGGCCGTCAAGTCCCTCACGGTCGACGCGGGCGGTGCGCGGGTGCTGGAAGGCGTGGTCCGGCTCTCGGCGACCGACGGTTTCAGCGCCTACCTCGCCGCGCCCGCCGCCGCTGAAGTACGGCGGCGACATCCGAAGATCGCCGTCGAAATCGTGGCGACGACGCGGCGCGCATCCCAGCAGCGTTCGGGACTGGATATCGAGGTAGTGGTGGGTGAGCCGCAGGTGCACCGTGCCAAGGCGATGCGCCTCGCCGACTACTGCCTCGGGCTCTACGGCTCCAGGGATTATTTGCGGGAACGCGGAACACCGCTGGATATCGATGATCTGGCGCGTCACCCGCTGGTCTATTTCATCGACTCGATGTTGCAGGTGGACGACCTCGATGTGGCCTCCAGTTTCGTGCCCGCGATGCGCGAATCGGTGGCATCCACCAATGTTTTCGTGCATGTCGAGGCGACGCGGGCGGCGGCGGGACTCGGTTTGCTGCCCTGTTTCATGGCCGACCGGCACGACGACCTGGTGCGCGTGCTCCCCGGCGCGGTGTCGATTCGGCTCGCGTATTGGCTCGTCACCCGCACCGAGACGCTGCGCAGGCCAGAGGTGGCCGCAGTGGTCGACGCGATTCGAGTACGGGTGCGCGAACAGCGTGATGCACTGCTCGGCGTGCGGTGACATCACCAGTTACCGGCCGCCGAGGCCATTGGTGCGGACACCCGCTGGCGGCAGCATCCCGTCGAGTCCGCCGCGGCCTACTTCTCGGGGTAGCTCTGATCGTTCGGTGACGGCTGTCGTGTTCGAGGCCGCAGCCCGATTCGGTTGTCAGGCAACGCGGGTGATCGTGCGGTCGATGTCGAGGGCGCCGTCGACCATCTGATAGACGGCATTCATTCGATGGAGGTGGGTGCGGTCGTGAGTGACGAGCAGGGTGGCGGCGCCGTGGTTGTGGACGACGGTGAGGACGAGGTCGATGATGGCGGCGCCGCGTTCGGTGTCGAGGGCGCTGGTCGGTTCGTCGATGACCAGGAGTGCGGGGTCGTTCATCAGCGCGCGGGCGATGTTGACCCGCTGGCGTTGGCCGCCGGAGAGCTGGGCGGGGCGTTTGGCGTGCTGGTCCGCGAGGCCGACGGCGTCGAGAAGTTCCATTGCCTTGGTGCGGGTTTCGCGGCGACGGGAAGGTGGGGTGAACAGGTGCTGGCCCAGGCGTGACATCACCTCGAGTTGTTCGACCGCGGTGAGGGCGGGGATCAGATTCGGCTGTTGGAAGACGATGCCGATGGACGAACGGCGCAGCGCGGCAGCCTCGCGGCGGCTCAGTGTTGCGAGATCGACTGTGCCGCCTGCTGTTTCGAGATGGATCTGGCCGGAGTCGGGCCGGATCAGTGTCGAGACGGCGGCGAGAAGGCTGGATTTTCCCGAGCCGGATGGCCCGGTGATGGCAGCGATATCGCCGCCGGTCACGTGCAGGTTCACTCGGTCGAGCGCGGTGAGTTTGCCGGCGCCGTCCGGATAGGTGAGGGTGACGTCGTCGACGGTCAGTGCGGTGGCGGCCATCAGGTGTTCGGCGCGGTTACTCCCTCGTTGGTGAGGGAGAGGAAGCGCCATCCTCCTTTGCGGGGTTGGGTTGGGAGGGTTTGTCGGTGGTGTTGGCAAGGTTGTCGGTCAAGGTCTCGCGGCTCGGTGGGGTCAGCGCGCCGCGTTGAGCGCGGTGAGCGGGTCGGTGGTGAACAGGAAGCGCAGCGCGAAGGCGGCGCCGAGCAGGCCGAGTGCGATCAGGGCAACCGCAGGTAGCAGGGTGGTGGTGAGGGCGAGCACGAACGGCAGCGCATCGCCCATGAATGTGGCTGCGACAACGGTGATTCCGAGGCCGATCGCGACACCGACGGCGAGCACTGTCGCGGCCTGCGCGAGTGCGTCGCGAACCAGGGAACCGGATGTCGCGCCGAGCGCTTTCAATGTCGCGATATCGGGAGCGCGCTGGACCGTCCACACGGTGAAGAAGGCGCCGATGACCAAGGCCGAGATGGCGAACAACAGCACCGTCATCAGAGTCAGGGAGCCGTTTTCGGCTTGGTATGCGCTCAATGCCGACAGGGACCCGGAGACGGTGGTTGTGCTGGTGTGGGCAGCGGTGTCGACAGCGGACATATTCGGGATGCCGGACACCGCGAGCACCGTGGCGGCTCCGCCGCGCGGGCTCACCGACTGCCAGTCCGCGAGCGTCGTCCAGACCACCGGAGTGTGGCTGTACCAGTCGTCGCCGCGGACGGACACCACGGTGAAGGTTCCGGTACCGAGGGTGACATCGTCACCGGCTCGTGCGTCGAGAGCCTTGGCCGCGCCGGAGCTGAGCACCACCGTGCCCGGATCGATTGCGGCACGGTTGCCGAAAGCGGCTCCCGCAGCACCGAACAGGGCGACCTGAGCGGACTCGGCGTCGCCACGGCCGGTCACCGCCGCCTCGGCATGGCTGATGCCGACCGGGTCGACGGTGCCGCCCTGGCCCGTGGCCGCCTGCCAGGTCTCGACCTGCCGACTGGTCAGCGCGGAGGCGTCGAACGAGGGATCGGCCCCGGTATCGGCGAACACGATGGCGTCGGCGGAGATGGCCTCGATGGCCGAGATGTTCTGGTGCGCGAGCCCTGCCGTGAGCCCACTGAGGAAGCTCACCAGTACCGCCACCAAGGTGACGACCAGCGTGATGAGCAGGAAACGGCCGCGTGCGGCCCGCAGATCCCGGAGTGCGACGAACATGCCTCAACCCTGCTGTGCGCCGGTCCCGCTGCCATCGCGCACGCGATGGAGCGCGGGCCGATCGAACGTTGGCCGATGTTTTACACCTTTCGATGGATGCCGCTGCGGTAGCCGCACATAAGCTGGCAACGTGCACTCGTCGCCGCTCACCCCTGTCTTCACCGCGCTGCGGTTGGGGCTGCATGTGCTGGTGACAGCGTTGGCGGTGCTGACCGCTGTGCGGGCGCTGCTGCCGGGCGCCGCGCATCCGGCCGGGGTGATCACGCTGACCGCCGTATTCCTGGTGACCTACTTCGCGGGCGCGCTACCCGGCTCCAGTCCTCGGGCGATCCGGCTCTGGCTACTGGCGCTCACGGTGCTGTGGCTCGGCCTGGTCGTGGTCGCGCCCGATGCCGGATACCTCGCCTTCGGCCTGTTCTTCCTCTATCTGCACCTGTTGCCGCGTCCGTGGAGTCTGCTCGCGGTGGCGACCGCGGATGTGGTGGCGGTGGTTGGTTTCGGGCTGCACCGTGGCTGGTCGGTGGCGGGTGTGATCGGCCCGATCCTCGGCGCGGCCGTGGCGGTGGGGATCGGGCTCGGCTATCAGGCGCTGTTCCGCGAGTCCGCCGACCGTCAGCGTCTGATCGACGAATTGCTCAGCACCCGAGCGACTCTCGCGGATCAAGAGCGCACCGCGGGCAAGCTGGCCGAGCGGGAACGGTTGGCGCAGGAGATCCACGACACCGTCGCGCAAGGGCTGAGCAGTATCCAGCTGCTGCTGCACGCGGTGGAGCAGGCGTCGCCGGAGCATCCTGCGCTGCATCGGATTCGGCTCGCCAGAGAGACGGCAGCGGAGAACCTGGCCGAAACCCGAAGGCTGATAGCCGAATTGACGCCCGCCGCGTTGGAGGGGCAGTCACTGGCCCAGGCGCTGGAACGAATCTGTCTGCGGGCCGAGGCGCCAGGGCTGACCACCCAGATGGTGATCGAAGGCGTCCCCGAACGGCTGCCCATGCCCGTCGAGGCCGCGCTGGTGCGCATCGCCCAGGGTGCTGTCTCGAATGTCGTCCGCCATGCCGCCGCGAGCCGGATGCGGCTCACCCTCACCTACGCCGACACCGACGTGTATCTCGACGTGGTCGACGACGGCATGGGGATCGACCCCGCGGTGCTGGAGCGTGCCCCGTCGGGAACCTTCGGGCTTGCGGCTATGCGCAGCCGAGTCGAGCAGCAGGGCGGCACCCTGGCAGTCGAGTCCGAACCCGGCCATACCGCCGTCACGGCCTCGTTCCCGCTCGATTCCGGTTCTGTCGAGTCGAATTCCCCTGCATCCCTACCGAATTCAGCCGAATCCGATTCGACCGATCAGCGGGATCGCCCATGATCAGACTGCTACTGGCCGACGACCACGCCATCGTCCGCGCCGGACTGCGTGCCCTGCTCGAGAGCGGCGACGAAATCACCGTTGCCGGTGAGGCGCCCACCGCCGAGGCGGCCGTCGCCTTCTGCACGACAACACCGGTCGACCTGGTGCTGATGGATCTGAGCTTCGGCCGCGGCCGCTCCGGTGTCGACGCGACAACCGAACTGCGCGCCCTGCCCACCCCGCCGAATGTCCTGGTAGTCACCAACTATGACACCGACGCCGACATCCTCGGCGCCATCGAGGCGGGTGCCTGCGGCTATATCCTGAAGGACACCCCGCCCACCGAATTGCTCGCCGCGGTCCGTTCGGCGGCCGCAGGGGAGAGTGTGCTGTCTCCCGCGGTGGCCTCCAAACTGATGACCCGCGTCCGCCGAGCCGACACCACGCTGAGCCCACGCGAGATCGAGGTGCTGCGCCTCGTGGCCGACGGCCGATCCAATCGTGAAATCGCCAAGGAGTTGTTCCTCAGCGAGACCACCGTCAAGTCCCACCTCGTGCACATCTACGCCAAACTCGGCGTCCGCTCCCGCACCTCCGCAGTCGCCCGCGCCCGCGAACAGGGCGCGATCTAGCCCGGGGTGTGTGGACGGCGGCGCGGTCGGGGGAGGGGCTCTAAGGTGTGATTCATGGCCTCACTGTCGGATCTTGATGTGCGCGAATTCTTGTCCAACGGCACCAAGACGGGGAAGGTGGCGTTTGTCGCTGCTGACGGTCGTCCGATGGTGACGCCGGTCTGGTTCGTCCTCGAGGGTGAGGAGTTGGTGTTCAACACCGGCAAGGGCTCGGCCAAGGGCAAGGCTTTCGCTCGCGATCCCAGGATCGCTGTGTGTGTTGATCTCGAGGAGCCGCCCTACGGCTCGGTCCAGATTCAGGGCACCGTCACCCTGTCCGAGGACCTCGACGAACTCGTCCGTACCGCCACCGAAATCGGCGGTCGCTATATGGGGGCCGACCGGGCCGAGGAATTCGGCAAGCGCAACGGCGTCCCGGGAGAGCTCGTGGTGCGGGTCCGGCCGACCAGAGTCATCGCGCATTTCGACGCGACTGCCTGAGTTATGAGGGCCGAGGAAGCTGCCTAGACTCGGCCGCATGACCGTGCACTTCATCGGGGCCGGACCCGGCGCCGCCGACCTCCTGACGGTGCGCGCCGTGCGGCTGCTGCAGACTTCACCGGTCTGCCTATACGCGGGCACCTATCTGGACCCGGAGGTGCTCGCGCACTGCGCGCCCGACACCGAACTGGTCGACACCCAGCATCTGGATATCGACCAGATCACCGACCACCTGGTCCGCGCGCACGAATCCGGCAAAGACGTCGCCCGGCTGTGCTCCGGCGACCCCTCGATCTACTCCGCGCTCACCGAGCAGACCCGCCGCCTCGACGCCAACCACATCCCGTGGGACGTCACCCCGGGCGTTCCCGCCTACGCTGCGGCGGCCGCCCTGCTCGGTGCCGAACTGACCGTCCCGGAACTCGTCCAATCGGTCGTGCTCACCCGAACCCGGGCCCGGTCGACGGCGATGCCCGAATCCGAGGCCTTGGCGAACTTCGCCCGCACCGGCGCGACAGTGGTTCTGCATTTGGCCATCACCAGGATCCGCGCACTCGCGGCCGAACTGGTCGCCGACTACGGCGCCGACTGTCCGGCCGCGGTGGTGTACCGCGCGAGCCAGCCACAGCAGTTGATCCTGCGCGGCACCCTCACCGACATCGCCGACCAGGTCGAAGCGGCGAACCTCCGGCAGGCCGCGATCATCCTCGTCGGCCGAGCCCTCACCGAAGGAACGCTCTGCGCACGATCACACCTCTACGATCCGGCCCGCAGCCGCCCAGTCCCTGATTGATCGACGCAGCGGTCGTCGTCAGCGCTCGAGCCATGCCCCGTTGAGCAGGTCGGCGGGTAGATAGTCGGACTCGACCTCGATCGGAATCCCGACAGCTCGGGCGAGGATCGAAATGGCCAGGGGTGCGGTCGCGACGAAGCCCACTGGGTTTTCGGCGAGTTCGGGCACTTCCCAGTAGGCGCGGTGCGCGGTCAGTGCCTCGGCGAGAGCGTTGTTGAAATTCTCCGCGTCGCGTCGAAGCAGGTAATAGAACATCTGCACCGGGGGAAACGCAATAAGGAGCATGAAGTCCCGGGGTGCGTATCGCGCTGCCTCGGGTTCGGTCAGTCGCATGACCGCCTTGAACAATTCGGGCGGAACTTCTTCGTGCCGGAGAAAGCGTTGCACGGTTTCCAGCCAGGGGTAGACATAGTCGTCGACCTGGACACCACTGGCGCGAATCGTGTACTGACCGACCGCGCACAGTTCCTGAACACGCTCCCGGTTCTGGGTGATGACCGCGAGCCACGCCGCGCCGATCCAGTCGGTCGGGCCGCTGCGGCGATTGGGGCCGAGAGCGGGCAGCTCATGCGGTGCGTCGATGGTGTAGCTCACCGTGCCATCGGAAATGCGGGAGGCGGCGAAGACCGCATTCGCCGCCTGCGATGCGAGTACGGCCGCATGCCACGTTTCTTCGTCGCCGGCTCGGGGGTCGACGGCCAGCAGGTACCTCAGCCGATCGGCTGTTCGGCGACGGACAGCGCTGAGCGCGTCGGCGTCGTTGTCGATGTCCTCGAGTGCCGAGGAGATCAGCAATCGACCGGTGTCCGCTTGGCGGCGGGCGAAGTCCAGGTCGATGTGGTGTCTGGGAACACTGCGCATCCCGAAGTACATCCTCACTCGAGGGGGAATCGTGGCTGGTAGTTGTATCCATCGAAGGGGCGGTACTTCCAGCCGTCGAACTCGTGATCTTGTCCGCTCTCATCGACCTGTGAGCGGACTTCAAGATAGTCCAAACGTCCGTCGCGGTTTGCTTTCCGCAGTTCTTCTGCTAGCAGAGCCTCGTCGTCGCTTCGGCGTTCCATCGCCTGCAACGTGTCCTCGAAATAGTCGGGATGGCCTTGTTTCACAACTCGAATGCCGTCATCACCGTGCAGAGTCCGCTCACTGGCAGGGCCGCTGGGGGCCTTGGCCTCGTGGATGACGTAATCGGGCGGATCCCCGTCCTGATAGTCGACCTTCCATACCTGATCGAAGTTGCTCTGGCCCGGGGTGCCCTCCGAGTGCATCGGCTGGATTTCGGCGAACACCTTGCCGGATTCGGCGTCATAGGCCTGAACGGTTTGCCTGCTCGCATGGCTCGGGTCGAACTCTCCGCCATCGGCATGCCTGAACTCGATGTGCGCGTCCGGGAACGCGGCGGCGAATTGGGCGTGCACCCGCTCGCGGATGGCGTGCGCGGAGACCTGCTCGCCGAAGTGTTCGGAGGCTTTCGTCTGCGTGCGGATGGTGTCCGACCGTTCTCGGGAACCTTCCGGGGTGTCTCGACGGGCCTCGGCCGCGGCCTCCATCGCGTCTTGCCGTCTCGACAGATGGCTGTCGATCTCGCGGTAGTCCGCCGGACGCCAGCCCTGAGTACCTGGGTAGCCGCCGACCGCGACGTTGGTGTCGCCGGGCAGCGGTCTGAGAACTCTGGACCGATCTTCGTCGAATCCGAGCGACTCGGCCGGCGGGCGATCCGATTTGAACTTCGGCACACCTTTCTCCAAATCGACCGGCGGCGGGCGCATTCCGTCGGCGTCCGGACTGCGATGGAACCTGACCACCAAGCTGACGCGACCGTCGGCTTCCGTGCGCAAGGAATAATGGCGCGCGATGTAGTCGGGGTCACGGATTTTCTGGATCGGTGACATGCCGGTCACCTCGCCCGGCCGTTCCCGCCAGTCCAGGTCTCTCGTCGGCCTGAGATGGGTGACCACGTTCAGATGATCGACAGCGTCGGTGGCGTTGCGCGCGTCGCCGAACGAGTGCCGAAGCAGGCTATCGGCTCCGAGCTGGTCGGCCGCTTCGTGTCGACCCGACCTCAGTGGCGTGGTCAGGTGGTTGATTGCCCGCGCCGACCCTCCGCTCGACGAGTTGGCGGCACCTCGCATGCGCTCGAGCACGTCCTCGAGCGTCTTGATGATGGCTCGGTCCACCATCATCTGATTGCGCCGAGATCGCTGCGAGCAACATGATTCCGCCGTGTACGTTGTCCTCGGCCGTACGCCGGGTTCGCGCCGCCGGAAATCCCCACGTGGGAAGGCTAAGTGTGGCGGTGCTCCGAGAGAGGCTCACATATTCCCGACCGGGGGAAGCCTTGTGTGTCAAGGTGGTGTATGCGAGACCGGCGCGGTCGAACTCTACGCGGGGGGTGTTCTCGGCGTCGCCCGTTGTCGATCGCCCCGCGTGCCTCGTCACGTGCTCTTCGCAAGAAGTGTGAGAACGGCGACAGTGGGCTAGCAAACTTGCGATGACCCCACTGCCTGGGGTGATGTGGTATCGCTATGAGCCTTGGTTGGTCGGGTGCGGTGAGCGACGGTAGATTGTCTCGGTGATCAGCAGCGGAGTTCCCGGCAAAGCCGGTCGGTGGGTATCGGGCACGGTCGGGCCTATGTAACAAGATCGGCCTGTTCGACAGATAGTGCCAATGGACTTTTTGCCTGATTGATATGAGAACTGAACCCGGTGACGCAGGCGCCACGCTTGGAAAAGCGGGCGTCCCGTCCCGGTGTCGTCGGGGAGCGCTTGCGTGGTGTTCCAGAAGCGAGGTTACGGTTGGACCGGCTGGATTTCGGCGGAAACGGCGAAACTGAGGACGCAAATGGGGGCACTTCGCAGGCCGCTGTGGAGTACTTCCCGTTGTCGCCCGCACAGCTGGGCATCTGGTACGCGCAGCATGTAGACCCGCATGTCCCGATCAATATCGCGCAGTATCTCGAGCTTCGCGGTGATCTCGATCTCCGCGCAGTGTGGCAGGCCGCTGTCGACGCGGGGAACGAGTCGCAGTCGGGCTGGTTGCGGATCATCGAGCGCGACGGTCAGCCGATGCAGGGCGTCGACACCTCGCTGTCGACCGAGTTCGGGTATTTAGACCTGCGCGACGCCGACGACCCGGAGGCAGTGGCCGCGGAATGGATGCGGGCGGAGTACAGCCGTCCGCTGGACATCGTCAACGATCGCCTGTTCTGGAATGCCATATTGCAGCTGGAGGACCAGCGGTGGTTCGTGTTCTCCAGGATTCATCACATCGTGCTCGACGGCTTCGGCGCGATGACCTATATGAAGCGGATCGCCGAGTTGTACACGGCGGCTGTGACCGGCACGGTGGCGTCGCCCGCAAAGGCCGACAGCCTTCGAACGCTGTATGAGCAGGAGATCGCCTACCGGGACAGCACTCGATTCCAGGGCGACAAAGAGCACTGGGCCCAGCGGGTAGCGGGTCTGGAGGACGGAACGAGCCTGGCCGGCCGTTCCGCGCCGCCGGCCCCGTTCAACAATGTGGCAAGCGCGGTGCTGTCGCCGGAGCGGGACACGCTGGTGGCCGAGGCGGTGGCGCGGCACGACAACTCGCCCGCGGGTCTGCTGATCGCGGCGTTCGCGGGGTATCTGGCGCAGTGGACCGGCGCCGAAGAAGTGATCTTGAGCCTGCCGGTGACCGCGCGCACCACCGCGGCGATGCGCCGGTCCGGCGGTGCGACGTCGAATATCGTGCCGCTGCGTATGCGCGTCGGTTTCGATACCACGGTCACGGAGTTGCTGAAGCAGGTGCAGGTAGAGGTGTCAGGGGCGCTGCGGCATCAGCGCTACCGGCACGAGGACATCCGCCGCGATGCGGCCGGTGACGGTGTGGTGACCACGGAGTTCTTCGGTCCGTGGGTCAATATCATGCTGTTCCACAACGAGGTCGTGTTCGGTGACATGGTGAGCCAGCTGAATGTGCTCTCCACCGGCAGTATCGAGGATCTCGGCGTCAATTTCTACCAGTCTGTCGCGGGCACCCGCTCGCACATCGACTTCGAGACCAACCCGAACCTCTACACCGAAACCGAAGCCACGCAGCACCATGCGCGGTTCCTGGAGTTCTTCGACAGGTTCCTCGCCGCCGACGCCGATGCGAAGGTGTGGAGCCTGCAGGCCACCACCGACGCCGAGCGCACCCGCACGCTGCACGAGTGGAACGACGCCGAGCAGCCGCTGCCGGACACCACCCTGCCTGCCCTGCTCGACGCGCAGATCCCGCTGACTCCCGACAAGGTCGCGCTCGATTTCGAGGGCTCGACGCTGACGTACGCGGAGTTCGCCGCGCGGGTCAACCGGCTGGCCCGGTTCCTGATCGCCGACGGCGTCGGCCCGGAATCGCTGGTCGCGCTCGGCATGCGCCGCTCGCTCGAGCTGGTCATCGGCATGCACGCGGTGTTGAAGGCCGGTGGCGCCTACGTTCCGATCGACCCGGACCATCCCGCCGATCGCACCGCCTACATCCTCGACAGCGCGGACCCGGTCTGCGTGCTCACGCTGTCCAGTGACGAGCTGGACCTGCCCGATTCGGTGCGCAGGGTCGAGATCGACACCCTCGATGTGGCCGCGTACTCCGATGCGCCGGTGACAGATTCGGATCGGCTCGCGCCGCTGCGCCCGGGCAACACCGCCTACGTCATCTACACCTCCGGCTCAACCGGCCGCCCGAAGGGCGTGGCGGTCACCCATCACGCGATCGTCAACCAGCAGTTGTGGATGCTGGACGAGTACCGGCTGACCGCCGACGATGTGTACCTGCAGAAGACCGCGACCACCTTCGACGTGTCGCTGTGGGGCTACTTCCTGCCGTTGCTCATCGGTGCGAAACTGCTCATCGCGGCCCCGGACGGGCATCGCGATCCGCTGTATGTCGCGGACATGATCGAGCGTCACGGCGTGACGGTGACCGACTTCGTCCCCTCGATGCTGACGGTCTTCGTCGCGCACGCCACCGCGGCCCAATGTGCCACGCTGCGTAATGTTTTCGTGATCGGCGAGGCGCTGCCGCCGGAGACCGCCGCGGGCTTCCGTGCGATCACCTCGGCCGGACTGCACAACCTGTACGGGCCGACCGAGGCCGCGGTGTCGGTCACCTACTGGGAGGCCACCGCCGCCGACACGGTGACGGTGCCGATCGGCATTCCGGAGTGGAATGTCGAAGTCTACGTACTGGATTCGCGATTGCGGCCCGCCGCGATCGGTGCGCCCGGCGAGCTCTATCTCGGTGGACGTCAGCTGGCTCGCGGCTACCGCGGCCGCGCCGACCTGACCTCCGACCGCTTCGTTGCCAACCCGTTCGGTCTGCACGGTGACCGCATGTACCGCACCGGCGACCTGGTGCGCTGGAACTCCGTCGGCACGCTGGAATACCTCGGCCGCACCGACTTCCAGGTGAAGTTCCGTGGCCAGCGCATCGAGCTCGGTGAGATCGAAACCGATCTGCTCGCCCACCCCGCGGTCAGCCAGGCCGCCGTGCTCGTTGTCGATACCGCGACCGGTCAGCAGTTGGTCGCGTATGTCGTGCCCGCGCCCGGTCATTCGATCGAGCCCACCGAATTGACCAGGTTCGCCGCTGAACAGCTGCCCAGCTACATGGTGCCTGCGGCGATCATGGTGCTGGCGGCATTCCCGCTCAACACCAGCGGCAAGCTGGACCGCAAGGCACTGCCGGAGCCGGTGTTCACCGCCGATGCCGCCGGATTCCGGGCCCCGCGCACCCAGGCCGAACAGGTCGTTGCCGGCATCTTCGCGGATGTGCTGAGCCAGGACCAGATCGGCATCGACGACAACTTCTTCGACCTCGGCGGCAACTCGCTGGTTGCCACCCAGGTGGTGTCGCGGATCGGTGCGGCGTTCGGCATCCAGCTGGGTGTGCGTGCCCTGTTCGAGACGCCGACCGTGGCAGGCATCGCCGCTCGCGTCGAAAACGCGACGCCCACCGATGGTTCGCGGCCGGTGCTCATCGCCCAGCAGCTGCCCGATCGGGTGCCGCTGTCGCTGGCGCAGCAGCGGATGTGGTTCATCAACCAGTTCGATCCGACCGTGCCGACCTACAACCTGCCCTTCGTGGTCCGGTTGCGCGGTCGCGTCGACGTCGATGCGCTGTACCCCGCGCTCACCGATGTGCTGGCCCGCCAGGAATCGCTGCGCACGATCTTCCCCGAATTCGGCGACAGTGCCTACCAGCAGGTGCTGCCGATCGAGGACATCGACCTCGGGCTCACCGTGGAGCCGATCGAGGAGTCCGAACTCCCCGGCGTGCTCACGGAATTCGCGTCCACCGGCTTCGATGTCTCCCGCGAGCTTCCCATCCGGGCGCGCGCCTATCAACTCACCGGCAGCTCGCGTAACGGCACCGCGGACTACGTCCTCGCGTTCGTCGTGCATCACATTGCGGCGGACGGCTTTTCGTTCGGGCCGCTGGCCCGCGATGTCGCCACCGCGTATCTGGCCCGCGCGGCCGGGGAGCCGCCTGCCTGGGCTCCGCTGCCGGTGCAGTACCGCGATTACTCCCTATGGCAGCGCGAATTGCTCGGCGCCGAAACAGATCCCGACTCCATGGCGGCCCGCGAGATCACCTACTGGCAGGGTGCGCTCGCCGGGCTGCCCGATCAGCTCGAACTGCCCACCGACCGGCAGCGCCCGCCGGTGCAGAGTTTCCGTGGTGCCCAATTCGGTTTCGAGATCGACGCCGAACTGCACGCCCAGCTGACCGGACTGGCTCGCGCTCAGGGCGCGACCCCCTTCATGGTGCTGCACGCCTCGCTCGCGCTGCTGCTCGCCCGACTGTCCGGCACCACCGACATCGCCATCGGCACCCCCATCGCCGGACGTGGCGAGCAGGCCCTCGACGACCTGATCGGCATGTTCGTCAACACCCTCGTGCTGCGCTCGGAGGTCGAGCCTGCGCTCTCGTTCGCCGAATTGCTGTCGCGGACAAGGGACACCGACCTCGCGGCCTTCGCCCACGCGGATGTGCCGTTCGAACGACTCGTCGACGTACTGAACCCGACCCGTTCCCAGGCCCGGCACCCGCTGTTCCAGGTGATGCTGTCGTTCCAGGAGATGTCGCACGGCACCCTGGAACTGCCGGATCTGTCGGTCTCGGCCGAAGAGCTCGAGGTCCATATCGCGAAGTTCGACCTGCTGTGGACGATGACCGAGCAGCGGGGCGCGCAGGGCGAACCCGACGGTGTGTCGGTGGTCGTCTCCTACGCCACCGATCTGTTCGACGCCGACACGGTATCGTCGTTCGCCGATCGGCTGCTGCGGATCCTGCGGCAGATCATTGTCGAGCCTGCGGCGGTCGTCGGCGATATCGAGCTGCTCGACGAGCACGAATCCCAGCTGTCGCTGGCCGACTGGCACGGCACCGTACAGGAGATCGATACGGCGGCAACGATCGTCGACCTGGTCAATGCCCAGACGGCGGCGACCCCGGATGCGATCGCCGTGGTGGACCGTTCTGCCGAAGGCGCCCTGGACAATCCGGCGTCGCCCGTTGGTGAATCGCTGACCTACGCCGAATTCGGGGCCCGGGTGCACCGGCTGGCCCGCCGCCTGATCGAGGCTGGTGTCGGCCCCGACGTTCCGGTGGCGCTGGGGATCCGGCGTTCGATCGACCTGATGACCGCGATCCATGCCGTGCTCGAGGCCGGTGGCACCTATGTGCCGCTCGACCTCGACCAGCCGGCCGAACGCATCACCCACATCGTCGATACCGCCGCGCCCGCGGTAGTGCTGACCACCTCGCGGGATTGGTACCGGCCCGAGGGGCTGCCGGTCCTGGTGATCGATCACATCGAGCTGTCCGAGTATGCCGATGGCCCGCTGACCGACGGCGAGCGCACCGCGCCGCTGCGGCCCGAGCACCTGGCCTACGCGATCTTCACCTCCGGCTCCACCGGTCGCCCGAAGGGCGTCGGGGTGTCGCACGCCGCGCTGATGCACCAGATGCGCTGGCTCATAACGGAATTCGGTATCAATGCCGACGACGTTGCGTTGTTCAAGACGCCGTCGACCTTCGACGCCTCGGTGTGGGAGCCGCTGGCGCCGTTGGCCACCGGCGCCCGGACGGTCATCGCGATGCCCGACGGTCATCGCGATGCCCAGTACCTTGCCGACATCATCGCCGCGGACGGGGTGACGATCGCTTCGTTCGTGCCTTCGCTGCTGACGGTGTTCGCCACCAGCGTCGATGCCGATGCGTTGACCTCGCTGCGGACCCTGCTCGTCGGTGGTGAGGCGTTCACCAGCGATGCGGTGGATGCGTTCCGCCGGCTCGGCGTCCCCGATGTGGTGCTGGTCAACCTGTACGGCCCCACCGAGTTCACCGTCAACGCCACGCATGCGATCGCAGGCGATGAGGTGCACGGCGCGGTCCCGATCGGCCGCCCGGTCTGGAACACCCAGGCCTACGTGCTGGATTCGCGACTGCACCCGGTGCCCCCCGGCGTTGCGGGAGAGCTCTATCTTGCGGGCGCGCAGTTGGCGCGCGGGTACCTCGGCCGGGCGGATATGACGGCGGATCGCTTTGTCGTGAACCCGTTCGGCCCCGATGGTACGCGCATGTACCGCACCGGTGACCTGGTGAAGCGCGACGCCGACGGTGTCATCGAATACATCGGCCGCACCGACTTCCAGGTGAAGCTGCGTGGTGTCCGCGTCGAGCTCGGCGAGGTCGAGTCCGCACTGCGGTCCTATCCCGAGGTCTCCCAGTCGGTGGCACTGGTGCGTTCGGACAACCGGCTCGGTGATCAGCTCGTCGGTTATGTCGTGCCTGTCGATGGCAGTGCAGAGGACCGAGCGGCATTCGATGTAGCCCTGCGCGCCCATCTCGCCGCTCGACTGCCGTCGTACATGGTGCCCGCCGTCATCGTGCCGATCGATGCCATTCCGCTCGGCCCGAACGGCAAGCTGGACCGGCGGGCACTGCCCGCGCCGGTGTTCGAGGTCCGTGCCTTCCGCGCGCCGAGCACGCCGATCGAGGAGATCGTCGCGCAGGTGTTCGGCGAGGTGCTCGACCTGCCTCGCGTGGGTGTGGACGACGATTTCTTCGACCTCGGCGGCAACTCGCTGATCGCCACCCAGGTTGTCTCCCGCGTCGGCAACGCCCTCGATACCCGCGTGCCGGTTCGGATGCTGTTCGAGGCCCCCACGGTGGCCGCGCTCGCCGCCCGCGTGGAGTCGCAGGCCGGTGACGGTGCCGGCAAGGCGCTGGTGGTTCGGGAACGGCCGGAAGAGATTCCGCTCTCCCTCGCTCAGCAGCGCATGTGGTTCCTGAACCGGTTCGACACGCAGTCCGCGGTCAACAACATGCCGATGGCGATCCGGCTGTCCGGTGAGCTGGACGTGGCGGCGCTGCAGGTTGCCGTCATCGACGTGATCGACCGGCACGAGTCGTTGCGCACCGTATTCCCGGAGACCAACAGCGGCCCGGTACAGGTGGTTCTGGACGCGGCGCAGATCGTTCCTGACCTGACGCCCTACCGGGTCACCGAGGAGACGCTGGTCCAGCACCTGATCAACCTCGCGTCGATGGCCTTCGACGTCACCAGTGAAGTGCCGTTGCACGCCCGCTTGTTCGAGATCAGCGAGACCGAGTACGTGCTGGGCATGGTGGTGCACCACATCTCGGCCGACGGTTGGTCGATGGCTCCGCTGTCGCGCGATGTCATCGTCGCCTACGCAGCCCGCACCTCGTGGGAGGCGCCGACCTGGGCCGAATTGCCGGTTCAGTACGCGGATTACGCGTTGTGGCAGCGCGAGGTGCTCGGGTCGGAGACCGATCCGGACTCACTGATCTCCACCCAGATCCGTTACTGGCAGCACGAACTCGCCGACCTGCCCGACGAATTGGTGCTGCCGTGGGATCATCCGCGTCCGGCCGCCGCTTCTTATCGAGGCGGTACCTACGCGTTCGTGATCTCCGGTGAGACCCAGCGTGCACTGGTCGAACTGGGCCGCCGCTACAACTCGTCGTTGTTCATGGTCATGCACAGTGCGCTCGCCGTACTGCTCGCCCGGGCCAGCGGAACCTCCGATATCGCCATCGGCACCCCGGTGGCAGGCCGCGGTGAGGCCGCGCTCGACGACCTGATCGGCATGTTCGTCAACACACTCGTGTTGCGGACGAATATCGACGGCGCAACCAGTTTCGCTGACCAGCTCGCCAAGGCCAGGGAAACCGACCTGCACGCCTTCGCGCACTCGGATGTACCGTTCGAACGACTCGTCGAGGTGCTCAACCCGGCCCGTTCGCAGGCGCGCCACCCGCTGTTCCAGGTGATGCTGGCGTTCCAGAACATCAAGCAGGCCACCCTGCAGCTGCCGGGTCTTTCGGTCAACGGCATCGATTACGACGCGCAGCTGGCGAAGTTCGATCTGATGCTGACGCTGTCGGAAACCCAGGACGACCAGGGTGCCGCCGCCGGTATGTCGGCCGAGTTCTCTTATGCGCTCGACCTTTTCGACGAGGCGACCGTGGCAGGCTTCGCCAGGCAGCTCGATCGTATTCTCGCCGCCGCTATCGCCGATCCGGAAGTGCCGGTCGGCGATATCGACCTGCTCTCGCCGCAGGAGCGCGCGCAGGTGTTGGTGGATTGGAACGACACCGCACACGCGGTGCCCGCCGAAACGCTTGTCTCCCTGTTCGAGAACCAGGTTCGGCGCACCCCGGATGCCGTCGCACTGGTTTTCGAGGGCGAGCAGCTGACCTACGCCGAATTCGCGGGCAGAGCACGTCGTTTGGCGCGCAAGCTGATGGCCGATGGTGTCGGCACCGAATCGCTGGTGGCATTGGCGATCCGGCGTTCGGTCGATTTGGTCGTCGCGATTTACGCGGTGCTGGAGGCGGGCGCGGGATATGTTCCGCTCGATCCCGATCAGCCTGCCGACCGGATCGGTTATGTGCTCGACACCGCCCGTCCGGTCGCGGTCCTCACCACCGAGCGCGACGGTTTCGCCACCGAGCTGGCGCCGGTGCTGGCCATCGATACGCTCGAGCTGGATGGGTTCGACACCGCGCCGATCGCCGATTCCGAACGGGCGCAACCGATTCGGCTGGCGAACACAGCGTATGTGATCTTCACGTCGGGTTCCACCGGCCGTCCCAAGGGCGTGGCGGTGAGCCACGGCTCGGTGGTGAACCGGCTGCTGTGGCTGCAATCGGCGCGGGTCCCGCTCGACCACACCGATGCGGTGCTGCAGAAGACCCCGCTGACGTTCGATGTCTCGGTGCCGGAGTTCTTCTGGCCGTTGCAGGTCGGCGCTCGACTGGTGGTGGCCCGCCCGGACGGCCATCAGGACCCGGCCTACATCGCCGATCTCATTCGGCGCGAGGGGATCACCTCCGCACACTTCGTGCCGTCGATGATGGCTGTTTTCGTCGCGGACCAGGGGGACGTGCCGACCCTGCGGCAGGTGTTCGCCTCTGGTGAGGCATTGCCGGTGGTGACTGCGCAGCGGATGCGCGAACTCACCGGCGCACGGTTGCACAACCTGTACGGCCCGACCGAGGCCGCGGTCGAGGTCACCTTCCACGAGGTGACCGACG
Organism: Nocardia sp. NBC_00403; assembly: GCF_036046055.1. Lineage (NCBI taxonomy): Bacteria > Bacillati > Actinomycetota > Actinomycetes > Mycobacteriales > Nocardiaceae > Nocardia > Nocardia sp. NBC_00403. The sequence goes on along the minus strand of NZ_CP107939.1, from coordinate 37,828 downwards.
CGGACACCGTGTCCGTACCGATGGGTGCCCCCGTGTGGAACACCCGCACGCTGGTGCTGGACGCCAGGCTGCACCCGGTCGCCGTAGGTGTCGCGGGTGAGCTCTATCTGGCGGGTGTTCAGCTGGCTCGCGGCTACCTGGGACGTCCGGAGCTGACGGCGGACCGATTTGTCGCCAACCCGTATGGCGCGCCCGGTGAGCGGATGTACCGCACCGGCGACTTGGTCAAGTGGACCGCGAATGCGGAGCTGGAGTACCTGGGCCGCACCGACTTCCAGGTGAAGCTGCGCGGCCTGCGCATCGAGCTCGGTGAGATCGAGGCCGCGTTGCTCGCCCTCCCCGGCGTCTCGCAGTCGGTGGTGCTGGTGCGCAGTGATGCGCACGCGGGTGATCAGCTGGTCGGTTACGTTGTCGCCGAACCGGACACCGCAGTAGATATCGATGCGGCAAAGGCCGCGCTGGCCACGTCGTTGCCCGGGTACATGATCCCCGCGGCGCTGGTCGTGCTGGCCGAGTTCCCGGTCAATGCCAGTGGCAAGCTGGATCGAAAGGCATTGCCCGCGCCGGTCTTCGAGGCCAAGCGCTTCCGTGCGCCGTCCACGCCGATCGAGGAGATCGTCGCCGACGTCTTCGCCGATCTACTCGGTGTCGCCCGTGTGGGCGTCGACGACGACTTTTTCGAGCTCGGCGGCAACTCGCTGGTCGCCACCCAGGTCATCGCTCGGATCGGTGCGGCGCTGAACGCCGAGATCGGTGTCCGGGTGCTGTTCGAGGCGTCGACCGTCGCTGGGCTCGCGGCCCGGGTGGAATCGCACGCGGGGACCGGTGGCCGTGAACCGCTGACTGCGCGTACCCGTCCGGAACACCCGCCGCTGTCACTGGCACAGCAGCGGGTGTGGTTCCTCAACCGCTTCGATGCCGACTCGGCCGCCAACAACATTCCGGTGGGGGTCCGGCTGCAAGGCGCCCTGGATCTGCCAGCACTGCGTGGCGCGATCGCCGATGTGGTCGCGCGGCACGAATCGCTGCGTACCATCTACCCCTCGCACGACGGTGTTGCCTACCAGCGCGTGCTCCCATCCACTCGGGCCGTCCCGGAACTCGACGTCGTCTCGATCGACGAGAGCGAGATGGTCGGCGCACTGCACGAATTCGTCGGTCGCGGGTTCGACGTGACCGCTCAGGCACCGGTGCGATTGCGGGCCTATCAGCTCGGCGAGCAGGACTACGTGCTCGTCGTGGTCGTGCATCACATCGCCTCCGACGGTTTCTCGATCCGCCCGCTGGTCCGCGACCTGATGACCGCCTACGTGGCGCGTACCTCTGCCGCTGAGCCCGGCTGGCCGCCGCTCGCGGTGCAGTACATCGACTTCGCGCTGTGGCAGCGTGAAACGCTGGGATCCGAAGACGATCCCACCTCGCTGATCTCCGAGCAGCTCGACTACTGGCGCGGTGCGCTGGCCGGTCTGCCCGACGAGCTGCGCCTGGCCGGTCGGCCGCGTCCTGCCGTCGCCTCCTACCAGGCGGGCACGCACCGCTTCCGGGTGCCGGGCGAACTGATCGACGAGCTGAACCGGGTCGCGCACGCGCACGGCACCACGCTGTTCATGGTGGTGCACAGCGCCTTTGCCGCATTGCTCGCGCGGCTGAGCGGATCCGACGACATCGCCATCGGCATCCCGGTGGCAGGTCGTGGCGACCAGGCGCTCGACGACCTGGTCGGCATGTTCGTGAACACCCTCGTGCTGCGCGCGCAGGTCGATTCGACGGCCTCGTTCGCCGATCTGCTCGCCCAGGTGCGTGAGCGGGACCTGCAGGCCTTCGCGCATACGGACGTGCCGTTCGAGCGGCTGGTCGAGGTGCTCAACCCGGCCCGCTCGCAGGCTCGCCACCCGTTGTTCCAGGTGATGTTGACCTTCCAGAATCTCGGTCGCACCTCGCTGGAACTGCCCGGCCTCACGGTGTCCGAGCTGGGTATCGACGCGCCGTCGGCCAAGTTCGACCTGCAGCTCACGCTGAGCGAGGTGCCCGGCGGCATTGCCGAGATGGACGCGGAACTGGTCTACGCCACCGACCTTTTCGATGCCGCGTTCGCGAATACCTTTGCCGAGCGCTTCGTTCGGGTGCTGCGCGGCGTCGCCGGCGAACCGTCGATCACGGTCGGCGATATCGAGGTGCTCGATCCGTCCGAGCGCTCGCTCGTGCTCGAGCAGTGGAACGCCACCGAATTCGCGGTCGACGCGGCGCTGACCTCGCCGGTGGGCGATGCGGCCGCGACGCTGGTCTCGCTGTTCGAAGCCCAGGTGGCGCGGACGCCCGACGAATACGCCGTCACGTTCGAGGGGACAAGTCTGTCCTACGCCGAGTTCGCCGAGCGGGTGCACCAGCTGGCGCGCTGGCTCAAGCTCAACGGTGTCGGCCCGGAATCGTATGTGGCACTCGGCATGCGACGCTCCATCGATCTTGTGGTCGGTATGTACGCGATCAACGCCGCCGGTGGTGCGTACGTGCCGCTGGATCCGGATCATCCGGCCGAGCGCATCGATTACATCCTCGACACCGCGCGCCCGGTGTGCGTGCTCACCTCGGGCACGGATCTGGAAACCACTGTCTCGCAGCAGGTTCGGATCGATGAGCTCGATCTGTCCGGCTTCTCCGCCGAGCCGCTGACCGACGCGGATCGGCACCGGCCGCTGCGGCCGGCCAACACCGCGTACGTCATCTTCACTTCCGGTTCGACCGGACGCCCCAAGGGTGTCGCGGTCTCGCACGCGGCGATCGTCAACCGGCTGGTGTGGATGCATGCCGAATACGGTCTCGCCGCCGATGATGTGGTGGCGCAGAAGACGCCCGCCACCTTCGACGTGTCGGTGTGGGAGTTCTTCTGGCCGTTGCAGGTCGGTGCGCGCCTTGTCATCGCGAAGCCGGACGGCCACCGCGATCCGGCCTACCTCGCCCAGCTGATCACCGACGAGCAGATCACCACGGTGCACTTCGTGCCGTCGATGCTCTCGGTATTTGTCGCCGAGGCACGTGCAGCCGAATGCACAAGCCTGCGTAATGTTTTCGCCTCCGGTGAGGCGTTGCCCGCGGTGACCGCGCAGCGGTTGCGTGAGCTGACCGGCGCCAGGCTGCACAACCTGTACGGCCCGACCGAGGCCGCCGTCGACGTGACCTTCCACGAGGTCACCGACGCCGACACCACGTCGGTGCCGATCGGCGCCCCGGTGTTCAACACCCGGGTCTACGTGCTGGATTCGCGGCTGCAACCGGTTCCGGTCGGTGTTCCCGGCGAGCTGTACCTGGCGGGCGCGCAGCTGGCGCACGGGTATGTGGCACGCCCGGACCTGACCACCGAGCGTTTCCTCGCCGACCCGTTCGGCACGGCCGAACGGATGTATCGCACCGGTGACCTGGTGGCCTGGACCGCCGACGGTGAGCTGGAGTACCTGGGCCGCACCGACTTCCAGGTGAAGCTGCGTGGTCTGCGCATCGAGCTCGGCGAGATCGAATCGGAGCTCACGGCGCTGCCGAACATCGCACAGGCCGTTGTGCTGGTGCGCACCGACGAGCGGACCGGCGATCAGCTGGTCGCCTACCTCATCGCCGCCGCACGCGAGACCGTGGACATCGACGCGGTGAAGATCGCGCTCGGCGGGCGGCTGCCCGCCTACATGGTCCCGTCGGCCTATCTGGTCCTCGACGCGTTCCCGCTCAATGCTTCCGGCAAGCTGGATCGTAAGGCGCTGCCCGCGCCGACGTTCGCGGCCAAGGTGTTCCGGGCGCCGAGCACGCCGGTGCAGGAGATCGTCGCGAGCACCTTCGCCGAGGTCCTCGGCCTCGACCGCGTCGGCCTCGACGACGACTTCTTCGAACTCGGCGGTAACTCGCTGGTCGCCACCCAGGTGGCGGCCCGACTGGGCGAGGCGCTGGACGCGCACATCCCGGTGCGCGTGCTGTTCGAGGCATCCAATGTCGCCGCGCTGGCTTCGCGGGTGGAATCGGCTGCCGGACAAGGCGGCCGGGCGCCGCTGGTGGCGCAGCCGCGGCCCGAGCTGGTTCCGCTGTCGCTCGCGCAGCAGCGCATGTGGTTCCTCAACCGCTTCGACAATCGCACGGCCGTCAACAACATCCCGGTGGCCATCCGGCTGACCGGTGCGCTGGACACCGGCGCACTCAACGCCGCCATCGCCGACGTGCTGGCGCGCCACGAGGCGCTGCGCACCGTGTACCCCGAGGTGGAGGGCACCGGCTACCAGCGCATCCTGACCGTCGACGAGGTGCGTTTCGAGCTCGCACCCGAGCCGGTGACGGCTGCAGCGCTGCCCGCGCGCATCGTCGAGCTCGCAAGTGTGCACTTCGACGTGACCAGCGCGATTCCGTTCCGGGCCGCGTTGCTGTCGCTGGATGCGCGCAACCACGTCGTCGTGTTCGTCATGCATCACATCAGCGCCGACGGATTCTCGCTGCGTCCGCTGCTGCGCGATGTAGTGGTGGCCTACAGCGAGCGGACCAGGGGCGAGGCCCCCGTCTGGGCCCCGCTCGAGGTGCAATACGCCGACTACGCGCTGTGGCAGCGCGAGGTGCTCGGCAGTGCGGACGATCCGGAGTCGGTCGCGGCCGCCCAGATCGCCTACTGGACCGAGCAATTGCGTGATCTGCCCGATCAGATCGAGCTGCCCGCCGACCGGCCGCGGCCGGAGATCGCCACCAATGCCGGTGGCATGCACAACTTCTCGGTCGACGCCGAGCTGCACACGGCATTGACGGAGGTGGGCCGTGCCCACGGCGTCACCCTGTTCATGGTGGTGCACGCCGCGCTCGCCGCCTGGGCGGCCCGGCTGTCCAACAGCACCGACATCGCCATCGGCACCCCGATCGCCGGACGTGGCGAACGCGCGCTCGACGACCTGGTCGGCATGTTCGTCAACACGCTGGTGCTGCGCAACGAGGTCGACCCGGGCGCGAAGTTCAGCGACCTGCTCGAGCAGGTGCGTCGCACCGACCTCACGGCCTTCGGCAACGCGGACGTGCCCTTCGAGCGGCTCGTCGATGTCATCAGCCCGGCTCGCTCACAGGCGCATCACCCGCTGTTCCAGGTCGCGCTGACTTTCGAGGCGGCCTCGGCGGCCGAGATGGGCACCGTCACGCTGCCCGGGCTCGAACTCGACGTGGTCGAATTCGATACGGGCACTGCGAAGTTCGACGTGCAGCTGACCGTGGGCGAGGCGGCCGACGGCGCGCTGAACCTGTCGTGGAACTACGCGACCGAGCTCTTCGATCCGGAGACGGTGGCCTCGTTCGCCGACCGCCTGGTGCGAATCCTGCAGAGCGTTGCCGAAGACCCGGCGATCATCCTCGGCGATATCGACCTGCTCGGTGAGGCCGAGCGGCTCGATGTGTCGCAGCGCTGGGTGTCCTCGGGCGCCGACGGTGGCGCAGGCCGGTTCGCCGAGCCGGACGCCACCCTGGCCGGGCTGTTCGATGCGGCCGCGCTGGCGCATCCGCAACGCACGGCGGCGAAGTTCGGCGCCGACGCCCTGACCTATGCCGAGTTGGATCGGCGTGCGAATGTGTTGGCGCGCAGGCTGATTGCCGATGGTGCGGGTCCGGAGTCGCTGGTTGCGGTGATTCTGCCGCGGTCGCTGGATCTGGTTGTCGCGTTGTTGGCTGTGGTGAAAACTGGCGCGGGGTATGTGCCGGTCGACCCGACCTACCCGGCCGATCGCATCGCTTACGTGTTGTCGGATTCGCGTCCGACCAGTGTGATCGTCGATTCGACGGTCGAGGTGGCGGTGCCCGACGGCCTGCCGACCGTGGTGGTGGACGGGTTCGCCGTCGAGACCGGCAATATCGAAGACGCCGATGATGCGCCGATCACCGATGCGGACCGTAATGCGCCGTTGACCCCGGACAGCGTCGCTTATGTGATCTACACTTCCGGCTCGACGGGCCGCCCGAAGGGTGTTGCGGTCGCGCATCGGAATGTGGTGCGGCTGTTCGCCAACACCGATGCCGACTTCGGCTTCGGGCCGGATGATGTGTGGACTTTGTTCCACTCGTATGCGTTCGACTTCTCGGTGTGGGAGTTGTGGGGTCCGTTGCTGTTCGGCGGCACCCTCGTCGTGGTCGATTACTACACCTCGCGCTCCCCGGAGCAGTTCCTCGAACTGTTGCGTACCGAGCAGGTGACGGTGCTGAACCAGACTCCGTCGGCGTTCTATCAGCTTGCGGAAGCGGATCGGAATGCTGCGCCGGATGCTGCGGCGTTGGCGTTGCGGTATGTGGTGTTCGGTGGTGAGGCGCTGGAGCTGCGCAGGCTCTCGGATTGGGTGGCCCGTCACGGCGATGGTGTCACCGCGCGGACCAGCCGTGGCGCGGGTTCCGCGCCAGTGCTCGTCAACATGTACGGCATCACCGAGACGACGGTGCACGTGTCCTACCGTGCGCTGGACGCGGCGACCATTGCCGCCGCCTCCGGCAGCGTCGTCGGCCGGGCGATCGCCGGCTTGCAGGTGTATGTGCTCGACGGCAGGCTGCGGCCGGTTCCGGTCGGTGTCGCGGGTGAAATGTATGTCGCGGGACCGCAATTGGCTCGTGGTTACCTCGGCCGTCCGGATCTGACGACGGCGCGGTTCGTGGCGAATCCGCTGGCCGATGCCGATTCCGCGGGTTCGCGCCTGTACCGCTCCGGCGACCTGGCACGTTGGAACCGGTTCGGTGAGCTCGAATACCTGGGTCGCGCCGATGATCAGGTGAAGGTTCGCGGTTTCCGTATCGAGCTCGGTGAGATCGAGTCTGCGGTGCTTGCTCAGCCGGGTATTGCTCAGGCGGCGGTCATCGTGCGTGAGGATCAGCCGGGCGATCAGCGGATCGTGGCCTACGTCGTCGCCGATCCGGACGTGATCCCGGATCTCGACGTTGTCCGCAGCGGCGCGGCCGAACGGCTGCCGTCCTACATGGTGCCGACCGCGCTGGTGCGCCTCGAGTGGATTCCGTTGACGGTCAACGGCAAGCTCGATCGGCGTGCACTTCCGGCACCGGCCGTGCAGGCGCGCGGCTTCCGCGCGCCGGTCACTCCGGTCCAGGAAACTGTCGCCGCGGTGTTCGCCGAGGTGCTCGACCTGGATCGGGTCGGTGTGGACGACGATTTCTTCGATCTGGGTGGTAACTCGCTCATCGCGACCAGGGTGGTGTCGCGTATCGGGGCTGCGCTCGGGACGACGGTTCCGGTGCGGGCACTGTTCGAGGCCTCGACCGTGGAATCGCTTGCCGCACGGGTGGAATCGCATACCGACGGCGCCGCACGGGCTCGACTGGTTGCCCGCCCGCGCTCGGCGGACGAACTGGTGCCGCTGTCGTTCGCGCAGCAGCGCATGTGGTTCCTGAACAAGTACGACACCACGTCCGCGGCCTACAACCTGCCGGTCGCCATCCGTTTGACCGGCGCACTCGATGTCGAGGCGCTGCGCCTGGCGGTGGCGGATGTGGTGCGTAGGCACGAATCGCTGCGCACCCGCTACCCGGAGCACGGCGGCACCCCGGTTCAGGTGATCGTGCCCGCCGAGGACATCGTGCTCGACCTGCACCCGGTCGCGGTCGACCCCGCACTGCTGACCACCGCGGTGACCGAGTTCGTCACGGCCGGATTCGATGTGGCAGAGCAGGTTCCGCTGCGGACCAGGCTGTACACGGCCGGTGTCGAGGACTACGTCTTCGTGGTCGTTGTGCACCACATCGCGGCGGACGGTTTCTCCGTCGGCCCGCTGACCCGTGACGTGATGCTCGCCTACACCGCGCGCGCCGAAGGGAGTGCGCCCGGCTGGGCGCCGCTCACCGTGCAGTACGCCGACTTCGCGGTCTGGCAGCGGGAAGTACTCGGCGCCGAGAACGACCCCGAGTCGCTGCTGGCGCGCCAGGTGGCGCACTGGCAGCGTGCGCTCGACGGCGTTGCCGACGAACTGCCGTTGCCGACCGATCGGCCGCGCCCGGCGGTCGCCTCGCATCGCGGTGCGACCGTGCAGCGTGAGCTGCCGAGGGACCTCGTCGCGGCGCTGGAAGGCCTGGCCCGCCAACGCGGTGCGTCGCTGTTCATGGTGATGCACAGCGCGCTCGCGGTGCTGCTCGCCCGTCTGTCGGGCACCGAGGACATCGCGGTCGGCACCCCGATCGCGGGCCGCGGCGAGCAGGCGCTCGACGACCTGGTCGGCATGTTCGTCAACACCCTGGTGCTGCGCACCGGGATCGAACCGGCCGAGTCGTTCACCGAACTGCTCGACCGGGTGCGCGGCACCGACCTGGACGCCTACGGCAACGCGGATGTGCCGTTCGAGCGACTGGTGGACCTGCTCGCGCCGGAACGCTCGCAGGCCCGTAACCCGCTGTTCCAGGTGATGCTCGCGTTCCAGAACCTGGACCGCACGTCGCTGGAGCTGCCCGGGCTTTCGGTGTCGGCGCTCGAACTCGAAGAGAACGTGGCGCGCTTCGATCTGCAGTTCACGCTGTCGGAGAACGACGCAACCGGCATGACTTTGGCGCTGACCTACGCGACCGAGTTGTTCGACGAGTCGACGGCTCGCGATATCGCACAGCGCTGGCAGCGGGTGCTCGAGGCCGTGGCCGCCGATCCGGCCGCACCGGTCGGCGCCATCGATGTGCTCGATGCGGCCGAGCATGCCGATCTTGTCGCTCGAACGGGTGCCCCTGCGGTGCCCGCGCGCACCCTGCCGGAGTTGCTGGCCGCCGCCGCGGCCCACGACCCGCAGGCGCCCGCGGTGGTGTTCCAGGGGACGAGTCTCTCCTATGCCGAACTGGACGAGCGGTCGAACCGTCTGGCCCGCATGCTGATTGCCGAGGGCGTCGGTCCCGAGGATCTGGTCGCCGTCGGTGTGCCACGTTCGGCGGACTCGGTGTTCGTATCCTGGGCGGTCGCCAAGAGCGGTGCGGCATTCGTGCCGCTCGACCCGAGCTACCCGGTCGAGCGCATCACGCACATGGTCACCGATTCCGGTTCGCTCCTCGGTCTCACCGTCGCCGCCGTGCGCGATGGTCTGCCGGAATCGGCGCGTTGGCTGGTGCTCGACGACCTCGATCTGGATGCGTTCGACGGCGGTCCGATCACCGATGCCGACCGCGTCCGGCCGCTGCTGCCGCAGCACCCGGCCTACGTCATCTACACCTCCGGCTCGACCGGTGTGCCCAAGGGCGTCGTGGTCACCCACGCCGGCCTTGCCAACTTCGCTGTCGAGCAGGTCGAGCGGTATGCGCTCGACTCCGGCTCCCGCGCACTGCATTTCGCTTCGCCCAGCTTCGACGCATCGATCCTCGAGCTGATGCTCGCGGTCGGTCCGGGTGGTGCGCTGGTGGTGGTGCCGCCGGGCGTCTACGGCGGCGAGGAGCTCTCCGAGCTGATCCGTAGCGAGCGCGTCACGCACGCGTTCATCACCCCTGCCGCGCTGGCCACCTTCGATCCGAGCGGCCTGGACTCCCTGCGGGTGCTGATCTCCGGAGGCGAGGCCTGCCCGCCGGAACTGGTCGCGAAATGGGCCGCGCCGCTGGCGGATGGCTCCGCACGCAAGGTCTACAACGCTTACGGCCCGACCGAGGCCACCGTCGCGACCAACATGAGCGACCCGCTGGTGATCGGCGAGACGGTGACCATCGGCGGCCCGATCCGCGGCATGCAGTCACTGATCCTCGATGACCGATTGCGGCCCGTACCAGTGGGTGTCGCGGGTGAGCTGTACCTGTCGGGCATTCAGCTGGCACGCGGCTACCATGCGCGAGCCGGGCTGACCGCCGATCGGTTCGTGGCCAACCCGTATGCCGAAGGCCAGCGCATGTACCGCACCGGTGACGTGGTCCGCTGGACCCGCGCGGGTGCGGTGGAGTACGTGGGCCGCTCCGACTTCCAGGTGAAGATCCGCGGCTTCCGTATCGAACTCGGCGAGATCGATGCCGCGCTCGCGTCGCACGAGACCGTCGACTTCGCGGTCACCATCGGGCACAAGAGCTCGGTGGGTGCCGTCACGCTGGTGTCGTATGTGGTTGCCGCGCCGGGCGAGTCGATCGACGTGGCCACGCTCACCGGACACGTCGCGGATCGGCTGCCCGCGTACATGGTGCCCTCGTCGGTGATGGTGATCGACCAGGTGCCGTTGACCGGGGCAGGCAAGCTGGACCGGAAGGCGCTGCCGGAGCCGGTATTCGCCACCGAGGTCGTGTTCCGTGCGCCGCGTACCCCCGTCGAACACACCATTGCCGAGGTCTTCGCCGAGGTGCTGGGTGTGGAGCGGGTCGGTGTCGACGATTCCTTCTTCGCGCTCGGCGGCGACAGCATTGTGTCGATCCAGCTCGTATCGCGCGCTCGGGCCCGTGGTGTCGTCTTCACACCGCGGCACGTCTTCGAACAGCGCACCGTGGCGGGGCTCGCCTCGGTCGCGGAGACCGCCGAAACCGCCGAGGCGACGCAGCCGGTGCTCGCCGAGCTGCCGGGTGGTGGCGTCGGTGCGATGCCGCTGACGCCGGTGGTGCGGTTCATGGCGGAACGGCGCGGTTCGTTCGGCCGGTTCAATCAGACACTGGCGCTGGAACTTCCGGTCGGTATCGACCGTGCGGGTATTGCGAAGACCGTCGGTGCGGTCATCGACCGGCACGACATGCTGCGGGCCCGGTTGCATCACGACGGTAGCGATTGGATCGTCGAAACCGCGGCGCCCGGCACCGTCGAGGTGGACGCGCTGATCGACCGGACCGAGTTCGACGCCGGTATCGACGATGCCGAACTCGTCGAGATTGCCGGCGCGGCACTGGACGCTTCGCTGGATCTGCTCGATCCGGCTGCGGGCGTGGTGATTCGGTTCGTCTGGCTGGAGCCGAACGACAGTGACCACAGTGGGCGACTGATCGTCGTCGGGCACCACCTCGTCGTGGACGGTGTTTCCTGGCGCATTCTGGTGCCGGACTTCGTCACGGCGTGGGGTCAGCTCACCGCCGGGCAGGAACCGGAGCTCGTCGCACCCGTCACGTCTATGCGCGCGTGGGCCGACGCGCTGCGGCGCGAGGCCGAAAGTGCTGAGCGGGTCGCCGAACTCGACTATTGGCGTTCGGTGGTCGGGGCGGCGGACCCGGTGCTGACCGATCGACCGATGGATCCGGCAGTCGACACCGCGGGCGGTATCGAGAAGCTTCAGGTCGAGGTGTCCCCGGTGGTCACCAAGGCCCTGCTCACCACGGTGCCGGCACTCTTCCACGGCGGCGTCAACGACGGCCTGCTCACCGCGCTCGCCCTGGCGACCGCGAAATGGCGGGCCCGGCGCACCGGAACCAGCGCCGATGACTCGCTGTTGATCCGTCTGGAAGGGCATGGCCGCGAAGAGGACATCGTCCCCGGCGCGGACCTGTCGCGCACCGTCGGCTGGTTCACCGCGATCTTCCCGGTCCGATTCGACCTGTCCGGCATCGACATCGATGCCGCGCTCGCCGGCGGCCCCGCGCTCGGCAAGGCGGTCAAGGCGGTCAAGGAGCAGCTGCTCGCCGTCCCGGACAAGGGCGTCGGCTACGGGTTGCTGCGCTACCTGAACAAGCGGACCGCCACCGAACTGCCCGTCGAGCTGCCCGGCCAGGTGAGCTTCAACTACCTCGGTCGGGTCTCCGACGGCGATGTGCCCGAGGCGCTGCGCGGCTTCGGCTGGATCCCCGCGGCCGATCTCGGCGCGCTCGGCGGCGCCTACGACGCGGACATGCCCGCGATGGCGCCGCTGGATGTCAACGCCATCGTGGTCGGCGACAAGCTGACCGCGAACATCGGCTACCCGGCCACCCTGCTCGACGCCGCACAGGTTCGCGAATTCGCCGATCTGTGGATCACGGCGCTGGAAGCGGTTGCGCGGCACGCCAACTCGGCAGGCGCCGGCGGACACACACCGTCCGACTTCGGTCTGGTGCGCAGTACACAGCGCGATATCGACGGCTGGGAGCAGCGATTCCCGTCCCTTGCCGATGTCTGGCCGCTGTCGGCGCTGCAGGCCGGTCTGCTGTTCCACGCCAGGCTGGCCGCCAGCTCGGTCGATGTGTACACCGCGCAAGCGGTGCTGACCCTCACCGGTCGGTTGGACGCGGCCAGGCTCCGTTCGGCCGCACAGGCGCTGGTGGATCGCTACGAGAACCTGCGCACCGCGTTCGTCACCGACAACGACGGCAATGCCGTGCAGGTGGTGCTCGACAGCGTCCGAGTGGCGTGGGCCGAGCACGATCGCATCGAATCCGGCGAGTCCGATGACCTCATCGTCGCCGATCGGATGCAGCGCTTCGATCTGACCGCGCCGCCGCTGATCCGGTTCACCCTGATCCAGGTCGCGCAGGATCGTTGGCAGTTCGCGGTGTCCAACCACCACATCCTGCTCGACGGCTGGTCGATGCCGCTGCTGATGCGGGATCTGCTGGTGCTCTATGCGGCACACGCCGACAGCAACGTGCTGCCCGCCGCCCGTTCCTACCGGCACTTCCTGGAATGGACCGCGCAGCAGGATCTTTCGGCCTCGGTGGGCGTGTGGCGTGAGTCGCTGCGCGGCGTCACCGAACCGACCCTGCTGGCCAGGCCGGATGCGGGGCGTGAGATCACCGCGCTGGCCGGGGAGTACCTCTTCGACCTCGACGAGTCGGCGACGACCCGGCTGACCACGCTCGCCGCCTCGCTCGGCGTCACGCCGAACACCGTTCTGCAGACCGCGTGGGGCATCCTCGTCGGCCGCATGACCGGTCGTGACGACGTGCTGTTCGGTACCACGGTTTCCGGCCGTCCCGCCCAGCTGACCGGCGTCGAATCCATGATCGGTCTGTTCATCAACACCGTCCCGGTGCGGGTGCGTTTCGATCCGTCCGAACCTGTCCGGCAGTTGCTCACCAGGACCCAGGGCGAGCAAGCGGATCTGCTCGACCATCACTACGTCGGCCTTGCCGAAATCCAGGCCGCCGCAGGCGTCGGTGGACTGTTCGACTCGCTGGTGGTGTTCGAGTCCTACCCGGTGGATTCCGAGGGCATTCGGGCGCAGGCCGCGGATATCGACGGCATGGCCGTGGTCGGCCTCGAAGCCGCCGACGCGACGCACTACCCGCTGACGCTGATCGCGCAGTTGGACACCCGACTGCGGATTCGCGCGGGCTACCTGCGCGATCTGTTCGACGAACAGACCGTGCAGCGGATCGCCGACCGACTCGTGCGCGTGCTCACCACCATGATCACCGAACCCGATCTGGCGGTCGGTGATATCGAGCTGCTCGACACCGCCGAGCGTGACCTGGTGGTGTCGGGCTGGAACGACACTGCGCACGTGATGGATTCGGCTGTTGTGCTCGGCCGTTCCGCAAGCTCCACGGCCTTGACGCTGGTGTCGATGTTCGAGGCGCAGCTGGTGAACTCGCCCGAGGCGACCGCGCTGACATTCGAGGGGACAAGTCTGTCCTACGACGAGTTCGCGGGCCGGGTGTATCGCCTGGCGCGCTGGCTCATCGAACGCGGCGTCGGCCCGGAGTCGTATGTGGCACTCGGCATGCGACGGTCCATCGACCTGGTCGTCGGCATGTATGCGGTGACCGTGGCCGGTGGCGCGTATGTGCCGTTGGATCCGGATCATCCGGCCGAGCGCACGGAATACATTCTCGCCACGGCGGATCCGGTGTGTGTGCTCACCTCCGGCGACGATCTCGACATCGACACCGCGCAGGTCCGCATCGACATGCTCGACCTGGAGGGTCTGTCGGACGAGCCGGTGACCGACGCACAGCGGCGTGCTCCGCTGCTGCCGTCGAACACCGCCTACGTGATCTTTACCTCGGGATCGACGGGTCGCCCGAAGGGTGTCGCGGTCAGCCACGGTGCGATCGTGAACCGCCTGGTGTGGATGCAGTCGGCCTACGGCCTGACCGACACCGATGCGGTGCTGCAGAAGACCCCCGCGACCTTCGACGTCTCGGTGTGGGAGTTCTTCTGGCCGTTGCAGGTCGGCGCGCGCCTGGTGGTCGCGAAGCCGGACGGGCATCGGGATCCCGCCTACCTGGCCGAGATCATCGCGACCGAACGGGTCACCGTCACCCACTTCGTGCCGTCCATGCTCGCGGTATTCGTCGCCGAGGCGGCGGCCGCACGCTGCGCGTCGCTGCGACTGGTTTTCGCCTCTGGTGAGGCGCTGCCGCCCAAGCCCGCGCACCGATTGCGCGAGCTCACCGGGGCAGCACTGCACAACCTGTACGGCCCGACCGAGGCCGCGGTCGACGTCACCTTCCACGAGGTGACCGAGGCCGATGTGGACACGGTGCCGATCGGTGCGCCGGTCTTCAACACCCAGGTGTATGTGCTGGATTCACGGTTGCGCCCGGTTCCGGTCGGTGTCGCGGGTGAGCTGTATCTTGCGGGCGACCAGCTGGCGACCGGGTATGTCGCGCGGGCCGACCTGACGAGCGATCGCTTCGTGGCGAACCCGTTCGGCAGTGCGGGCGTGCGCATGTACCGCACCGGTGACCTGGTGTCCTGGACCTCCGGCGGTGAGCTGGAGTACCTGGGCCGCACCGACTTCCAGGTGAAGCTGCGTGGTCTGCGTATCGAGCTGGGCGAGATCGAGTCGGCGCTGACGGCGCTGGACGAGGTCGCACAGGCGGTCGTCGTGGTGCGTAGCGATCAGCACACCGGCGATCAGTTGGTCGCTTATGTCATTGCGGCACCCGATGGTCGGCTGGACATCGAGACACTGCGCGAGGACCTCGGCAAGCAGTTGCCTGCCTACATGGTGCCGTCGGTGGTCATCGTGCTCGACGAGTTCCCACTCAACGCCTCGGGCAAGTTGGACCGCAAGGCATTGCCCGCGCCGGTGTTCGAGGCAGCGGTATTCCGTGCGCCGACCACGCCGGTCGAGGAAATCATCGCGGCCACCTACGCCGATGTGCTCGGACTGGAGCGCGTCGGCCTGGACGACGACTTCTTCGCCCTCGGCGGTAACTCGCTGAGCGCCACTCAGGTCGCCGCCCGGTTGTCCGCCGCTCTCGACACCGATCTCGGTGTTCGCGAGCTGTTCGAGGCGTCCACCGTCGGTGCGCTCGCGGCCCGCGCGGAGACCCGCGCGGGCGCCCGTGCACGGGCGGCGCTGGTCCCGCAGCAGCGTCCCGACCGGGTGCCGCTGTCGCTGGCTCAGCAGCGGATGTGGTTCCTCAACCGCTTCGATCCGGAATCTGCTGTCGACAACATCCCTGGCGCCGTGCGACTTTCGGGTCTGCTCGACCGGCAGGCATTGCAGATCGCGGTCGCCGACGTGCTCGCCAGGCACGAATCGCTGCGCACCTTCTACCCGGAGGTCGACGGCACCGCGTATCAGCAGACCGTCGCGACCGGCAAGGTGATCCCCGACTTCTACCCGGTCGATGTCACCGAAGCCGAACTGCCGCTGCGGCTTGCGGAAGTCGTGCTGACTGGCTTCGATGTCACCGTCGAGGTGCCGTTCCGGGCCAGGCTGTTCGAGATCAGCCCGACCGAACACGTGCTCGCCCTTGTGGTGCATCACATTTCGGCCGACGGCTTCTCCATGGGCCCACTGACCAGGGACATCATGACCGCCTACGCCGCGCGCGTCGACGGCGGCGAACCCGCATGGCGGCCGCTGGAGGTGCAGTATGCGGACTTCGCGCTGTGGCAGCGCGCGGTCCTCGGCGCCGAGGACGACGCGGATTCGGTGATCGCCCAGCAGGTCGGTTTCTGGTCCGACACCCTGCGCGGGTTGCCGGAACAGCTGGATCTGCCTGCCGATCGGTCGCGTCCGGAGGTCGCCTCGGGGCGTGGCGCGATGCATCGCTTCGAGATCGACGCGCAGACACATGCCGGGCTCAACAGTGTCGCCCGCGGTCGCGGCGCGACGTTGTTCATGGTCGCGCACACCGCGTTGGCCGTGCTGCTCTCGCGACTGAGCGGCGAACACGACATCGCCATCGGTACCCCCATCGCGGGCCGCGGCGAGCGAGCTCTCGATGATCTGATCGGCATGTTCGTCAACACCCTCGTGCTGCGGACGCCGGTCGAGGACGAGGTGAGCTTCGCGGAGCTGCTGCGGTCGGTCCGTGCCACCGATATCGCGGCGTTCGGCCACGCCGACCTGCCGTTCGAGCGGCTGGTCGAGATTCTCAACCCCGTGCGGTCGCAGGCACGCAACCCGCTGTTCCAGGTTGCGCTGTCGTTCCAGAACACCGGTCAGAACACGCTGGAGCTGCCCGGGCTGACCGTCAGCGCCGTCGACCTGCCGATCGACGTTGCGAAATTCGATCTGCAACTGGTGCTGACCGAGAAGCCGACCATCGCCGACCCGGCGACCAATGGGTCCGGCACCGAAACGCCTGGTCTTACGGCGGAGCTGGTCTACGCGACCGACCTGTTCGACCCGGAGACGGCTGCCGCGATCGCCGATCGGTACCTGCGTATTCTGCGCACCGTCGCCGATCGACCCGACGTGCTTGTCGGCGACATCGACCTGCTCGACGCCGCGGAGCGGCTCGAGGTGTCGCGTAACTGGGTGTCCTCGGGTGCGGACAGTGCCGTCGGCCGGTTCGCCGACCCGGATCTCACCCTGGCGGACCTGTTCGACGCGGCGGTCGCGGCATACCCGGATCACTCGGCGGCCCGCTTCGGCGCCGAGTCGTTGACCTATGCCGAGCTCGATCGGCGTGCGAATGTGTTGGCGCGCAGGCTGATTGCCGATGGTGCGGGTCCGGAGTCGCTGGTTGCGGTGATTCTGCCGCGGTCGCTGGATCTGGTTGTCGCGTTGTTGGCTGTGGTGAAGACGGGCGCGGGGTATGTGCCGGTCGACCCGACCTACCCGGCCGATCGCATCGCTTACGTGTTGTCGGATTCGCGTCCGACCAGTGTGATCGTCGATTCGACGGTCGAGGTGGCGGTGCCCGACGGCCTGCCGAGCGTCGCGGTCGACGGTTTCGATGCCACCGACTTCGATGATGCGCCCGTCACCGATGCGGACCGTAATGCGCCGTTGACTCCGGACAGCGTCGCTTATGTGATCTACACTTCCGGCTCGACGGGCCGCCCGAAGGGTGTTGCGGTCGCGCATCGGAATGTGGTGCGGCTGTTCGCCAACACCGATGCCGACTTCGGCTTCGGGCCGGATGATGTGTGGACTTTGTTCCACTCGTATGCGTTCGACTTCTCGGTGTGGGAGTTGTGGGGTCCGTTGCTGTTCGGCGGCACCCTCGTCGTGGTCGATTACTACACCTCGCGTTCGCCGGAGCAGTTCCTCGAACTGTTGCGTACCGAGCAGGTGACGGTGCTGAATCAGACTCCGTCGGCGTTCTATCAGCTTGCGGAAGCGGATCGGAATGCTGCGCCGGATGCTGCGGCGTTGGCGTTGCGGTATGTGGTGTTCGGTGGTGAGGCGCTGGAGCTGCGGCGGTTGTCGGATTGGGTTGCCCGCCACGGTGATTCGTCACCTGTGCTGGTCAACATGTACGGCATCACCGAGACGACGGTGCACGTGTCCTACCGTGCGCTGGACGCGGCGACCATCGCCGCTGCCGCCGGCAGTCTCGTCGGTCGCGCTATTGCGGGCTTGAGTGTTTATGTGCTCGACAACCGGTTGCGGCCGGTTGCGGTCGGTGTCGCGGGTGAAATGTATGTCGCGGGACCGCAATTGGCTCGTGGTTACCTCGGTCGTCCGGATCTGACGACGGCGCGGTTCGTGGCGAACCCGCTGGCTGATGCCGATTCGGCGGGTTCGCGCCTGTATCGCTCCGGTGACTTGGCGCGTTGGAATCGTAATGGCGAGCTGGAGTATCTGGGTCGTGCTGATGATCAGGTGAAGGTTCGCGGTTTCCGTATCGAGCTCGGTGAGATCGAGTCTGCGGTGCTTGCTCAGCCGGGTATTGCTCAGGCGGCGGTCATCGTGCGTGAGGATCAGCCGGGCGATCAGCGGATCGTGGCCTACGTCGTCGCCGATCCGGATTCCGCGCCGGATGTCGAGGTGATCCGTGACGCGGCAGCCCAGCTGTTGCCGTCGTACATGGTGCCCGCGTCGTTCGTGGTGCTGGAACGGATTCCGTTGACGGTCAACGGCAAGCTGGACCGGCGCGCGCTGCCCGCTCCCGAGGTGCGGGCCAAGGCGTTCCGTGCGCCGGTCACTCCGGTCGAGGAGATCGTGGCCGCGGTGTTCGCCGAGGTGCTCGACCTGGATCGGGTCGGTGTGGACGACGATTTCTTCGATCTGGGTGGTAACTCGCTCATCGCGACCAGGGTGGTGTCGCGTATCGGGGCTGCGCTCGGGACGACGGTTCCGGTGCGGGCACTGTTCGAGGCGCCGTCGGTGGAAGCACTCGCCGCGCGCGTGGGAACCAGGGTTGACCCGGTTCGCCGCGCGGAACTCGTCGCTGGTCCACGGCCGGAGCAGATTCCACTGTCGCTGGCCCAGCAACGGATGTGGTTCCTCAACCGGTTCGACAACCAGACCGCGATCAACAACATCCCGCTCGCGGTCCGTTTGACCGGCGCCCTCGACGTCGATGCGCTGCGCCGCGCGGTCACCGACGTGGTGGACCGGCACGAGGTGCTGCGCACCGTGTACCCGGAGACCGCGGACGGCCAGGGCGTCCAGGTCGTGCTGTCGCCCGGAGCGCACCTGTCCGACCTGACCGCGGTCGAGGTGACCGAGGCCGAGATCGCTGATCGCATTCGTGAGCTGGTGTCGACCGGTTTCGATGTCACGACCGAAGTCCCGGTGCGCGCCAGGCTGTTCCGCGTCGCCGGCTCGATGGACGGCTCACAACCCGACACCCATGTGCTCGTCTTCGTTGTTCACCACATCTCGGGCGACGGCTGGTCGGTGGGTCCGCTGGCCCGCGACGTGATGATCGCCTACACGGCACGCTCGCGTGGCGAGGTTCCCGGCTGGGCGCCGTTGCCGGTGCAGTACGCCGATTTCACGCTGTGGCAGCGGGAAACGCTCGGCTCCGAAGACGATGCGGCGTCGTTGATCTCGCAGCAGGTCGAGTTCTGGTCCAAGAGTCTGGCCGGGCTGCCCGATCAGCTGGATCTGCCGTCGGACCGTTCCCGTCCGGCCATCGCGTCCAACCGCGGTGGCTTGTACGAGTTCGCGCTCGACGCGCAGCTGCTGAACGGGCTGAACACGCTGGCTCGGACGCAGGGTGCGAGCTTGTTCATGGTGGTGCACGCGGCCTTCGCGACCTTGCTTGCGCGCCTGTCCGGCAGCGACGACATCGCCATCGGTACCGCGATCGCGGGCCGTGGCGAGGCCGCGCTCGATGACGCGATCGGCATGTTCGTCAACACGCTGGTGCTGCGTACGCTGGTCGACGGTGCCGAGTCGTTCGCCGATCTGACGGCGCGCACCAGAGAAACCGATCTGGCCGCCTTCAGCCATGCGGACCTGCCGTTCGAGCGGCTGGTCGAGATCCTTCGACCGGTTCGTTCGCAGGCACGTCACCCGTTGTTCCAGGTCATGCTGTCGTTCCAGAACCAGAACACCGGGCAAGCGTCCTTCGAGCTGCCGGGTCTCGAGGTCGCGGGTGTCCCGCTCGAGGTGGTGACCGCCAAGTGGGATCTGCACCTGAACCTCACCGATCGTTTCGACTCGGACGGCTCCGCCGACGGCATGACCGCGGAGTTCGCCTATGCGACCGACATGTTCGATGCGCGCACCATCGAAAACGTGGCGCGGCGACTGGTTCGTCTGCTGAACGCGGTGGTAGCCGATCCGACCGTCCCGGTCGGTGACATCGAGCTCCTGGACGCGCCCGAGCGCACCCAGGTGATCGAGCGTTGGAACGACACGGAATACGACGTCGTCACGACGTTGGGCGATAGTGCGACAGGCTCTGCGGCAGAGACGTTGGTGTCGATGTTCCAGGTGCAGGCCGCCAGCACCCCGACGGCGACCGCGCTGACGTTCGAGGGGACGAGTCTGTCCTATGCCGAGTTCTCCGCTCGGGTGAATCGACTTGCCCGACACTTGATCTCGCTGGGCGTCGGACCGGACACGATCGTCGCGCTCGGTATGCGCCGTTCCATCGAACTGGTGGTCGGCATGTACGCGGTGAGCGTCGCGGGCGGCGCCTATCTGCCGTTGGACCCGGATCACCCGGCCGACCGCACCGACTACGTGCTCGCGACCGCCGATCCGGTCTGCGTGCTGACGACCGCCGGTGACGGTGTCGACGCCGGAACCAGGATGTCGATCGAGATCGATACTGTCGAGCTGTCGACCTACTCGGATGCCACGGTGACCGACGCCGAACGGCGAGCACCGTTGCGCCCGTCCAACATCGCGTACGTCATATTCACCTCCGGTTCGACCGGTCGCCCGAAGGGCGTGGCCGTGTCGCACGCCGCGATTGTCAACCGGTTGGTGTGGATGCAGGCCGAGTACGGCCTCGATCGCGGCGATGTGGTGCTGCAGAAGACGCCCGCGACCTTCGACGTGTCGGTATGGGAATTCTTCTGGCCGTTGCAGATCGGTGCGCGACTTGTCGTCGCCAAGCCCGACGGTCACCGCGATCCGGTGTACCTGGCCCGAGTGATCGCCGAGGAGCAGGTCAGCACCGTGCACTTCGTGCCGTCGATGCTGTCGGTGTTCGTGGAGGACGACCGCGCGGTCGATTGCGTGGACCTGCGCAACGTTTTCACCTCCGGTGAGGCGCTGCCCGCGGTGACCGCGCAGCGGTTGCGTGAGCTGACCGGCGTCTGGCTGCACAACCTTTACGGCCCGACCGAGGCCGCTGTCGATGTGACCTTCCACGAGGTCACCGACGCCGACACCGTGTCGGTGCCGATCGGCGCCCCGGTGTTCAACACCCAGGTGTACGTGCTCGATGCGCGTCTGCACCCTGTTCCGGTGGGTGTCGCGGGTGAGCTGTATCTCGCGGGCGAGCAGTTGGCCCGCGGTTATCTGGGGCGTCCCGGCCTGACCGCGGACCGATTTGTGGCCAACCCGTTCGACGCTGACGGCGCCCGCATGTACCGCACCGGTGACCTGGTGACCTGGACCGCGAACGGCGAGCTGGACTACCTGGGCCGCACCGACTTCCAGGTGAAGCTGCGTGGTCTGCGCATCGAGCTCGGCGAGATCGAGGCCGCGCTCACCGCTCAGGAGCCGATCGCACAGGCGGTCGTCGTCGTGCGCTCGGATCACCGGCTCGGCGACCAGCTCGTCGCGTATGTGATCGCCGCCGCTGGTCGGACCGTCGACATCGACGGGGTGCGGACCGAACTGTCCGACGCACTGCCCACATACATGGTGCCTTCGGCGTTCGTGGTGCTCAGCGAGTTCCCGCTCAATGCATCCGGCAAGCTGGACCGCAAGGCGCTGCCCGCTCCGGTGTTCGAGGCGAAGGTGTTCCGCGCCCCGACCACGCCGATCGAGGAGATCGTCGCACGGACCTTCATGGACGTGCTCGGCGTCACCCGGGTCGGCCTGGACGACAACTTCTTCGAACTCGGCGGCAACTCCTTGCTGGCCACCCAGGTGACAGCGCGCCTCGGCGCGGCGCTGGACACCAAGCTGGCGGTCCGTGATCTGTTCGATGCCTCGACGGTGTTCGAACTGGCCGCTCGGGCCGAACGCAACGCCGGATCCGGCAGGGCCCGGCCACGGCTCGTCGCAGGCGAACGGCCGGAACGCGTTCCGCTCTCGTTGGCCCAGCAGCGGTACTGGTTCCTCAACCAGTTCGACACCAGTACCTCCGCGGTGGACAACATTCCGCTCGCGGTGCGCTTGTCGGGTGTACTCGATGTGGCCGCGCTCAACCAGGCGATCGGTGATGTGCTCGCCCGCCACGAGCTGCTGCGCACCACCTACCCGCGCTCGGCCGATGGTCCGCACCAGGTGATCCACCCGGTGGCGGGGACCGTGCCCGCGCTCGTCCCGGTCGAGGTGGCCGAGGCGGATCTGGTGCACAAGGTGATCGAGTTCGCCCTCACCACCTTCGATGTCACCGTCGAGGTGCCGCTGTCGGTGGTGCTGTTCCGCGTCATCCCGGATGGGCACGCGACGGAATCCGACACCGTCGAGCATGTGGCCGCCTTCTCCGTGTACCACATCGCCGCCGACGGCGCATCCATGGGCCCGCTGGCCCGCGATGTGATGGCGGCCTACTTCGCCCGGGCGAACGGCGAGGTCCCGCAGTGGGAGCCGCTGCCCGTGCAGTTCGCCGATTTCGCGCTGTGGCAGCGGGCGTGGCTCGGTTCCGAGGACGATCCGGACTCGCTCATCTCCACCCAGATCCGGTACTGGTCGCGCGAACTCGCTGGTCTGCCCGACGAATTGGTGCTGCCGTCGGACCGCCCGCGCCCGCCCGCGCAGTCGTTCCAGGGCAAGGCGTTCCGGTTCGAGATCTCGCCGGATCGGCACGTGCGCTTGCAGGAGCTGGCGCGGGCAGGCAATGCGTCGTTGTTCATGGTCGTGCACGCGGCGTTGGCGGTATTGCTTGCGCGGTTGTCCGGGACCGACGACATTGCGGTGGGTACCCCGATCGCGGGGCGTGGTGAGCGTGAGCTCGATGATCTGATCGGTATGTTCGTCAATACCTTGGTGTTCCGCACCAACGTCGACGGTGGTGCGCGATTCAGTGATCTGCTCGCGGATGTGCGGGAGCGCGATCTGGAGGCGTTCGCGCATGCCGATGTGCCGTTCGAGCGGTTGGTCGAGGTGCTCAATCCGGTGCGTTCGACCGCCCGCAATCCGCTGTTCCAGGTGGGTCTGGCGTTCCAGAATCTGGCCGAGACGACATTCGAACTTCCCGGGTTGACTGTCAGTGCGGTCGATTTCGAGTTGCAGCTCGCCAAGTTCGATTTGCAGCTGACCATGCACGAGACCCAGGACGATGCGGGTGAGCCGGCTGGTATTTCGGCTGAGTTCACCTATGCGCTCGATCTGTTCGATGAGCGTACGGTTGCGGCGTTTGCCCAGCGTCTGGATCTGATTTTCGCGGCGGTCATCGCCGATCCCACCGTGTCGGTCGGCGATATTCCGCTGCTCGATGAGCGGGAAACCGAACTGTCCCTGCAGGAGTGGAACGACACCGAACGCGACCTCGGCACGGCAGCCACGGTGGTGGATGTGTTTGCGGCGCAGGTGCGTGCGACGCCGGATGCCGTGGCGATCGTGGACCCGGCGGATGGTGTGTCGCTGACTTACGCGGAATTCGCTGGTCGGGTGCACCGGCTGGCGCGCAGGTTGATCGAACTGGGTGTCGGCCCGGAAACGCTTGTCGGGCTCGGTCTGCGGCGTTCGGTGGATCTGGTCGTCGCAGCGTACGCGGTCCATGAGGCGGGCGGCGGGTATGTGCCGCTGGATCTGGACCAGCCCGCCGAGCGGATCAACTATGTGCTCGAGTCGGCGGTGCCGATATGTGTGCTGACTACCTCGCACGATGGGTTCGATGGTGGTGGGCTGCCGACGCTGTCCATCGATGAGCTGGACCTGTCCGGGTATTCGGACGCGCCGATTGCGGAGACCGAGCGAGTCGCGGTGTTGCGGCCGCAGCACCCTGCCTACGTCATCTTCACCTCGGGATCGACAGGACGGCCGAAGGGTGTGGCGGTGCCGCACGCCGCCGTGGTGAATCAGATCCGCTGGATCACCGGCGAATACGGCATCGGTGCCGACGACGTCGTGCTGTTCAAGACCCCGGCGACCTTCGATGTGTCGGTGTGGGAGCTGTTCGGCCCGCTGAGCACGGGTGGCCGGATCGTTGTCGCGAGCCCGGATGGTCATCGTGACCCGGAGTATCTGGTCGATGTGATCGCCGCCCAGCGGGTCACTATGACCTCGTTTGTGCCGTCGATGCTGACTGTGTTTGCGGGCAGTGTCGAGGCTGCCGGTGTCGGTGCGGCGGCGTTGGCGTCGTTGCGGGTGCTGTTTGTCGCCGGTGAGGCTTTCACCGGTGACGCGGTCGCCGCCATTCGCCGGGTCAGCTCGGCGGCACTGTACAACCTGTACGGTCCAACGGAATTCACCGTGCACGCGACGCATGGCCCGGTGGCTGCGGGGGTCGTGGGTGCTGTTCCGATCGGTCTGCCGGTGTGGAACGCGCAGGCTTACGTGCTCGATGCGCGACTGCACCCGGTGCCGCCGGGTGTCGGGGGTGAGCTGTATCTGGCGGGTGCCCAGCTGGCCCGTGGTTACTTCGGCCGGACCGACCTGACTGCGGATCGTTTCGTGGCCGACCCGTTCGGCGCCCCCGGCGCGCGGATGTACCGTACCGGCGACCTGGTCACCCGGGACAACACCGGCGCCATCGAGTACCTGGGCCGCACCGACTTCCAGGTGAAGCTGCGCGGTCTGCGCATCGAGCTCGGCGAGGTCGAAACCGCGCTCACTACCTTCGATTCTGTGGCTCAATCGGTCGCCATGGTGCGCTCGGACGCGCGCACCGGCGATCACCTGGTCGGCTATGTCGTGCCTGCCGCAGGCGCGGTGATCGAGGTCGAGCAGCTGCGCGCGCACCTGGCGAGGGTGCTGCCGTCGTATATGGTGCCTTCGGCGTTCGTGGTGCTGGATGCGCTGCCGTTGAGCGTCAACGGCAAGCTGGATCGAAAGGCATTGCCGGAGCCGGAGTTCGAGTCGCGGGCGTTCCGTGCTCCGTCGACACTGATCGAGGAGATCGTCGCGGGTGTGTTCGCGGATGTGCTCGGGATCGAGCGTGTCGGCGTCGATGACGACTTCTTCGCTCTCGGCGGCAACTCCCTGATCGCCACCCAAGTCACCGCACGCCTCGGCGAGGCGTTGAATACGGGTGTCCCGGTGCGGTTGTTGTTCGAAGCGCCGACTGTGGGCGCTCTTGCGGTTCGGGTCGAGCAGCAGGCGGGCACCGTCGGACGTGTGCCGTTGGTGGCGGGTCCGCGGCCGGAGCGTATTCCGTTGTCGTTGGCGCAGCAGCGGATGTGGTTCCTGAACCGTTTCGATGCGGGGTCGGCTGCTTACAACATTCCGATCGCGGTGCGGTTGACCGGTGCGCTGGACGTGCAGGCACTGCGTGCCGCGATCGCGGACCTGGTGGGCAGGCACGAGGTCCTGCGCACCGTGTACCCGGCGGCTGACGGTGACCCGGCGCAGGTGATCCTGCCGCCGACCGCGGCGAACCTGTCGCTCGAGGTGCGGTCCATCGCACCTGCGGACATCGAATCCGCTGTGGTGCAATTGATTTCGATGCCGTTCGACGTCACCGGCGAGGTGCCGGTGCGTGTCGCGCTGTTCGAGATCGAGGGTGCCGGATCAACTCCCGAATATGTGATCGCCATGGTGGTGCACCACATTGCCGGTGACGGCTCGTCGGTCGGGCCGCTGGTGCGGGATCTGATGACCGCCTATGTCTCGAGGTCGGCGGGAGAGGCGCCGAACTGGTCGCCGCTCGCGGTGCAGTACGCCGACTTCAGCATCTGGCAGCGCGAACTGCTCGGCCGCGAGGACGATCCGAATTCGTTGATGTCCAGCCAGGTGGCCTACTGGCGGACGGCACTTGCCGATCTGCCCGAACAGTTGGATCTGCCCACCGATCGGCCGCGACCGGCGACACAGTCGTTCGCGGGCGGCACCGTGCGGGTCGGCATCGACGCCGATGTCCATCGTGGTTTGGTCGAGGTGGCCCAGTCCGAGGGCGCGACCTTGTTCATGGTCGTGCACACAGCACTCGCGGTGCTGCTCGCGCGGTTGTCGGGTACCGACGACATTGCGATCGGTACGCCGATAGCAGGTCGTGGCGAGGCCGCGCTGAACGATCTGATCGGCACGTTCATCAACACGCTGGTGTTCCGCAGCCAGGTGGATCCCGGTGAGGCGTTCACCGAGCTGCTCGAGCGTCAGCGCGATCGGGACATCCAGGCGTTCGCCAACGCGGATGTGCCCTTCGAGCGGTTGGTCGAGGTGCTCAACCCGGCGCGGTCGACGGCGCGGCATCCGCTCTTCCAGGTGGGTCTTTCTTTCCAGAACCTTGGCTTGACCAAGTTGGAGTTGCCAGGACTGACGGTTTCGGGGGTGGAGTACGACAGCGGAATCTCGCAGTTCGACCTGCATCTGATCCTCACCGACACCTACGACGAGTCGGGGACGCCTGCGGGCATGGCCGGCGTGTTCACCTACGCCACAGATCTGTTCGACCGCGACACCGTCGAGGGGTTCGCGGATCGTTTCCTGCGTCTGCTCGGCGCCGTCATCACCGCACCGCAGACCGCGGTGGGCGATCTGGAACTGCTCGCGCACACGGAGCGGGAACGCACCCTCGTCGACTGGAACGACACTGCGCACGAGCTGGCGCCGGAGTTGTTGCTCGACGGCTATCGGCGGACCGCGGCGGCGCATCCGGATGCGGTCGCGGTGTCCTACGAGGGCACGGAGCTGACCTACCGGGAATTCGATCAGCGGGTGAACAAGCTCGCGCGCCTGCTGATTTCGCAGGGCGTCGGCGCGGAATCGTTGGTCGGTCTTGCGGTACGGCGTTCGCTCGATCTGGTTGTCGGAATGTATGCGATCGTGACCGCCGGTGGTGCGTATGTGCCGTTGGATCCGGATCACCCTGCCGAGCGCATCGAGCACATCCTGGATACGGCGCAGCCCGCCTGCGTGTTGACCACAACGGTGGACCAGGTTCCGGTGCCGCAGGGTGAGGTGGTCTTCCTCGATACCGCCGACCTCGACGGGTACTCGGGCGAGCCGGTCGGCGCGGAGGAACTGCTGCGGCCGGTGTCGCAGGCGAATCCCGCGTACGTGATCTTCACGTCGGGTTCGACCGGTCGGCCGAAGGGTGTCGCGGTTTCGCACGCGGCGATCAACAACCAGATCGAGTGGATGCTGGCGGAATACCCGCTCGGTCCGGATGATGTGTACCTGCAGAAGACCGCGACGACGTTCGATGTGTCGCTGTGGGGCTACTTCATACCGCTGCGCGCCGGGGCGAAGCTGGTCGTCGCCACCCACGACGGCCACCGTGACCCGGCTTACGTCGCGGACATGATCGCGACCCATCGGGTGACCATCACCGACTTCGTGCCCTCGATGCTGTCGGTCTTCGCGGCACAGTCGGCGCCGGGTTCGTACCCGACGCTGCGGGATGTGTTCGTGATCGGTGAGGCGCTGCCGCCGGAAACGGTGACGGCGTGGCAGACGGTGTCGGATGCGGCGTTGCACAACCTGTACGGTCCGACCGAGGCTGCGGTGTCGGTGACCTACTGGCCTGCGCGTGGTCATGATGAGCGCACGGTGCCGATCGGGTTGCCGCAGTGGAACACTCAGGTTTATGTGCTGGATTCGCGGTTGCGTCCGGTGCCGTCGGGTGTCGCGGGTGAGTTGTATCTTGCGGGTGATCAGTTGGCGCGTGGTTATGTGGCGCGCCCGGATCTGACGTCGGATCGGTTCGTGGCCAACCCGTTTGCCGCGGGCGAGCGGATGTACCGCACCGGTGACCTCGTCGTCTGGCGCGAGTCGACCGGTGAGACTTCGCATCGTCTGGAGTACATCGGTCGTACCGATTTCCAGGTGAAGTTCCGTGGTCAGCGCATCGAGCTCGGTGAGATCGAGACCGCGTTGCTGGGTCAGTCGTCGGTGAGCCAGGCTGTGGCGTTGGTGGTCGGATCGACCCTCGGTGACCAGCTGGTCGGATATGTGGTGCCGCAGCCGGGACAGGTAGTCGAGCAGCGTGCGCTGCTTGCCGCGATCTCGGAAACACTGCCCGCGTACATGGTGCCCGCGGCCGTCGTGGTCTTGGACGCGTTCCCGCTGAACGCGAGCGGCAAGCTGGACCGCAAGGCACTGCCCGCGCCGGAGTTCACGACTCGTGAATTCCGTGCTCCCGCAACGCCGATCGAGCAGATCGTCGCGAGCGTGTTCGCGGATGTGCTCGGTATCGAGCGGGTCGGTGCGGATGACGACTTCTTCGCGCTCGGCGGTAACTCGCTGATCGCCACCCAGGTGACCGCACGCCTGGGCGCGGCACTGGACACGCGCCTCGCGGTCCGCGATCTGTTCGAGGCATCGACGGTCGAGTCGCTGGCCGCGCGCGCCGAACGCCAGACCGGATCGGGTCGGGCCCGGCCCGCGCTCGTCGCGGGCGTGCGGCCGGAGCGGGTTCCGCTCTCGCCCGCGCAGCAGCGGTACTGGTTCCTCAACCAGTTCGACACGACGGCCTCGGCGGTGGACAACGTTCCGTTCGCGGTGCGGTTGTCGGGCGCACTGGATGTCGAGGCGCTGCAGCAGGCGATCGGTGATATCTTCGCCCGCCACGAGGTGCTGCGGACCACCTACCCGACGTCCGATGACGGGCCGTACCAGGTGATTCTGCCGGCCAGGGAGGTCACGCCGGAGCTGCGCGTCGTCGATGTCGCCGAGTCGGAGCTGATCGGCGCGGTCATCGAGTTCGTGCTCACGACCTTCGATGTCACCGAAGAGGTGCCATTGAGGGTGGCGCTGCTGCGGCTGGCGCCGCAGGAGCATGTGATCGCGATCGTCGCACATCACGTGTCCGTGGACGGTGCGTCGACGGGTCCGTTGGCTCGCGATCTGATGGTCGCTTACATCGCCCGGTTGAACGGTGAGGCGCCGCAGTGGGCGCCGCTGCCGGTGCAGTACGCCGACTATGCGGTGTGGCAGCGTGCGGTGCTCGGTTCCGAAGATGATCCGGAATCGATTGCGGCGCAGCAGATCGCGTACTGGCAGTCGACGCTGGACGGCTTGCCGGATCAGTTGGAGTTGCCGTCGGATCGGCCGCGCCCACCTGCGCAGTCTTTCCGTGGTAGCGCGGTGCGTTTCGAGATTTCCGCGGATCAGCATGCGCGGTTGCAGGAGTTGGCGCGGGCCAACAACGCCTCGCTGTTCATGGTCGTGCACGCGGCGCTCGCGGTGCTGCTGGCACGCCTGTCGGGTACCGACGACATTGCGGTGGGCACGCCGATCGCGGGCCGTGGTGAGCGCGAACTCGACGACATGATCGGTATGTTCGTCAACACCTTGGTGTTCCGTACCCAGGTGCGACCGGGTGACCGGCTCACCGAGCTGCTCGCCACGGTGCGGGAACAGGACCTGCAGGCGTTCGCGAATGCCGACGTACCGTTCGAGCGACTGGTCGAGGTGCTCAACCCGGTGCGTTCGACGGCGCGTAACCCGCTGTTCCAGATGGGTCTGTCGTTCCAGAACATGGCCGAAACCGCCTTCGAGTTGCCCGGTCTCTCGGTGAGCGCGGTCGACTTCGGTGAGCAGCTTGCCAAGACCGACCTGCAAGTCACCGTCCACGACACGTACGCCGATGACGGCACACCCGCCGAGATCATCGCCCAATTCGGTTATGCCACCGATTTGTTCGATGAGTCGACGGTGCGCGGATTCGTCGACCGATTCGTGCGAGTGCTCGACGCTTTCATTACCGACGGCTCGGTGGTCATCGGCGAGATCGATGTGCTCGCGCCGGAAGAGAACGCACGGATTCTCGGCGCGTGGAACGACACCGCGCATGTGGTCGACTCGGCCGCGACACTGGTGTCGCTGCTGGAGGCGACGGTGGCGGCGACGCCGAACGCCGTGGCGCTTGTCTCCGACGAGGTCATCGGCGAGCGGCAGGAATTCACCTACGCCGAGCTCGACGCTCGGGTGAATCGCCTGGCGCGCTACCTGATCGAACGGGGCGTCGCGCCGGAGGACCGGGTCGCGCTGGCCATCCGCCGCTCGACCGATCTGGTCGTGGCGATGTACGCGGTGGCGAAAGCGGGTGCGGCGTATGTGCCGATCGATCCGGATCAGCCCGCCGACCGCATCGAGTACATCCTCGACACCGCGGCACCGGTCTGTGTACTGACCACCGGCCGTGACGAATTCACCGCCGCAGCGGTCGACACCGTGGCGATCGACGAGCTGGATCTGTCGGAGTTCCCGGCCACCGCGGTGGCGGCGGACGAGCGTCGCGGGACATTGACCGCGGCGAATACCGCGTATGTGATCTTTACGTCGGGTTCGACCGGTCAGCCGAAGGGTGTCGCACTCACGCACGGTGCGATCGCCAACCAGTTGCAGTGGAAGACAGCCGAATTCGGCCTCAATGCTGGGGACGCGGTGCTGCTGAAGACCGCCGCGACCTTCGACCTGTCGGTCTGGGAATTCTGGTCGGCGGCGGTATTCGGCGGCCGACTGGTGATCGCCGCCGCGGATGGGCATCGCGACCCCGCGTACCTCAATGAGTTGATGGCGCAGGAGTGGGTGACCACTCTGCATGTGGTGCCGTCCATGCTGGACGCGCTGCTGAGCGCCGAGTTGCCCGATTCGCTGTGGCGGGTGCTCGCCATCGGTGAAGCACTGTCCGGTGCGCTTGCCCAGCGATTCCGGCAGGCCTACCCGCGCATCGAGCTGTTCAACCTCTATGGTCCGACCGAGGCCGCGGTGTCGATCACCAGCCACCGCGTCACCGCCGCCGACACCGCGTCGGTGTCGATTGGTGCGCCGGAGTGGAACAGCCGTGTCTATGTGCTGGATTCGCGGTTGCGGCCGGTTCCGGTCGGAGTGTCCGGTGAGCTGTATCTCGCGGGCGCGCAGTTGGCGCGTGGCTACTTCGGGCGGGCGGATCTGACCGCTGAGCGGTTCGTTGCCAATCCGTTCGAAGCGAATGCCCGGATGTATCGCACCGGTGACTTGGTGGCGTGGGATGCCGACGGCGAGTTGCAGTATCGGGGTCGCACCGATTTCCAGGTGAAGATTCGTGGTTTCCGTATCGAGTTGGGTGATATCGAGGCGGCGTTCTTGCGTCTGCCCGAGGTGGCGTCGGTGGCTGTGCTCGCGCATGTCGACCCCAACCTGGGTGATCGCTTGGTGGCTTATGTCGTGCCCGCCGAGCTCGGTGAGTTCGACAAGGCGCAGGTGAAGGCGGCTCTGTCTGCGGAATTGCCGTCTTACATGGTGCCGTCGGTGTTGATTCCGCTGGATGCGTTGCCGTTGAATGCCAACGGGAAGTTGGATCGGAAGGCGTTGCCGGAGCCGACTTTCGAGAAGACGGTGTTCCGGGCGCCGACTACTCCGATCGAGCAGATCGTGGCGAGTGTGTTCGCTGATGTGCTCGGCCTCGCTGCGCGTGCGGGTGAGCAGCGTGTCGGTTTGGATGACGATTTCTTCGCCAGGGGTGGTAATTCGCTGCTGGCGACTCAGGTCGCGGCGCGGCTGGGGCAGGCGCTGGATACTCGGGTGCCGGTGCGGTTGTTGTTCGAGGCGCCGACGGTGGCGGCGTTGGCGGTTCGGGTTGAGCAGCAGGCCGGTGCTGGTGGTCGTCGTGAGTTGGTGGCTGGTCCTCGGCCGGAGCGTATTCCGTTGTCGCTTGCGCAGCAGCGGATGTGGTTCCTGAACCGGTTCGATACCGAGTCGGCTGCTTACAACGTGCCGATCGCGGTGCGGTTGTCCGGCGAGCTGAACGTCGAGGCTTTGCGGCAGGCGATCGCGGATTTGGTGGGCAGGCACGAAGTGCTGCGCACGGTCTACCCGGCGATCGATGGCTCCGCTGTCCAGGTGATCCTGCCGCCGTCGCAGGCGATACTGCCATTGGCCGAGCACACCATTAGCGCGGACCGGATCGAATCCGCTGTGGTGGAATTGATTTCGAAGCCGTTCGATGTCACCGAGCAGGTGCCGGTGCGTGTCGCGTTGTTCGAGATCGAGATCGAGAGCGAGACACCGGAATACGTGATCGCCATGGCGGTGCATCACATCGCGGGTGATGGTTCCTCGGTCGGTCCGTTGGTGCGCGACCTGATGACGGCGTATGTCGCGCGGTCGATGGGTGAGGCGCCCAATTGGTCGCCGCTCGAGGTGCAGTATGCGGACTTCAGTATCTGGCAGCGGGAGTTGCTGGGTAGTGAGGACGATCCGGAATCGTTGATGTCCAGTCAGGTCGCCTACTGGCGCACCGCACTTGCCGATCTGCCCGAGCAGTTGGATCTGCCGATGGACCGGCCGCGTCCCGCAACGCAGTCGTTCGCCGGTAGCACCGTGCATCTCGGTATCGACGCTGATCTGCATCGTGGTCTGGTCGAGGTGGCGCAATCCGAGGGCGCGACGCTGTTCATGGTCATGCACACCGCACTCGCGGTATTGCTGGCACGTCTGTCGGGTACCGACGATATTGCCATCGGTACGCCGATGGCGGGTCGTGGTGAAGCGGCGCTGAACGATTTGATCGGTTCGTTCATCAACACCCTGGTCTTCCGCTCCACTGTGCAAGCGGGCGAGTCGTTCACCGGCTTGTTGTCGCGTCAGCGTGCGACGGATATTCAGGCGTTCGCGAATGCCGATGTGCCGTTCGAGCGTTTGGTGGAGGTGCTGAACCCGGCTCGTTCGACTGCGCGGCATCCGTTGTTCCAGGTGGGCCTGTCGTTCCAGAACCTCACGACCACAACCCTGGAGCTGCCCGGCCTGACCGTGTCGGGCGTCGACTATGACAGCGGAATTTCGCAGTTCGATCTGCACCTGATCCTCACCGACACCTACGACGAGTCCGGCACCCCCACTGGTATCGATGGCCTCTTCACCTACGCGACCGCACTGTTCGATCGCGCCACGGTCGAGGGCTTCGCGGATCGCTTCCTGCGCCTGCTCAACAACATCGTCGCCGCACCCGCCACCGCCGTCGGTGACCTGGAACTGCTCGCGCTCGCCGAGCGGGATCGCACTGTCCTCGACTGGAACGACACCGCGCACGAGCTCGCACCGGCCACGCTGGTGTCGATGTTCGAGGCGCAGGCACTGCGAACCCCGGATGCGACAGCAGTGGTGTTCGAGGGGACGAGTCTGACCTATGCCGAGTTCTCGGCACGGGTGAACCGTCTTGCGCGACACCTGATTTCCCTCGGTGTCGGCCCGGATTCGATGGTGGCGCTCGGTATGCGCCGCTCGCTGGATCTGGTGGTCGGCATGTACGCGGTGGATGTGGCCGGCGGCGCGTACGTGCCGTTGGATC
The DNA here is from genome assembly GCF_036046055.1 of Nocardia sp. NBC_00403. Lineage (NCBI taxonomy): Bacteria > Bacillati > Actinomycetota > Actinomycetes > Mycobacteriales > Nocardiaceae > Nocardia > Nocardia sp. NBC_00403. Next base: position 4,855 of record NZ_CP107939.1, on the reverse strand, counting down.
CAGATCACCCGGCCGAGCGCAGCCACTATGTGCTCGACACCGCCGCCCCGGTGTGTGTGCTGACGACCGCGCGCGACAACTTCGACGCGGGCACCGCCAGCACACTCGAGATCGATGCCCTCGATCTGTCGGACTACTCCGACGCGCCGGTCACCGACGCCGACCGCCGTGCACCCCTGCGGCCGGAGAACTCCGCCTACGTGATCTTCACGTCGGGTTCGACGGGCCGCCCGAAGGGTGTGGCGGTTCCGCACGCGGCGATCGTCAATCAGATCGAGTGGATGCTGGCGGAATACCCGCTCGGTCCGGACGATGTGTACCTGCAGAAGACGGCGACGACGTTCGATGTGTCGCTGTGGGGCTACTTCATGCCGTTGAGCGCGGGCGCGACCCTGGTTGTCGCGACGCACGACGGCCACCGGGATCCGGCCTACGTGGCCGAGATGATCGCGACCCATCGGGTCACCGTGACCGACTTCGTGCCCTCGATGCTGGCTGTTTTCGCCGCGCTGTCCGCGCCGGGTTCGTACCCGACGCTGCGGGATGTGTTCGTGATCGGTGAGGCGCTGCCGCCGGAAACGGTGACGGCGTGGCAGACGGTGTCGGATGCGGCGTTGCACAACCTGTACGGTCCGACCGAGGCTGCGGTGTCGGTGACCTACTGGCCTGCGCGTGGTCATGATGAGCGCACGGTGCCGATCGGGTTGCCGCAGTGGAACACTCAGGTTTATGTGCTGGATTCGCGGTTGCGTCCGGTGCCGTCGGGTGTCGCGGGTGAGTTGTATCTTGCGGGTGATCAGTTGGCGCGTGGTTATGTGGCGCGCCCGGATCTGACGTCGGATCGGTTCGTGGCCAACCCGTTTGCCGCAGGCGAGCGGATGTACCGCACCGGTGACCTCGTCGTTTGGCGTGACCAGACAGGCGATGTCTCGCATCGTCTCGAGTACATCGGTCGTACCGATTTCCAGGTGAAGTTCCGTGGTCAGCGCATTGAGCTCGGTGAGATCGAGACCGCGTTGCTGGGTCAGTCGTCGGTGAGCCAGGCTGTGGCGTTGGTGGTCGGATCGACCCTCGGTGACCAGCTGGTCGGATATGTGGTGCCGCAGCCGGGACAGGTAGTCGAGCAGCGTGCGCTGCTTGCCGCGATCTCGGAAACACTGCCCGCGTACATGGTGCCCGCCACGGTGGTCGTGCTGGATGCGTTCCCGCTCAACACTTCTGGCAAGCTGGATCGCAAGGCGCTGCCCGCGCCGAAGTTCACGACTCGTGAATTCCGTGCTCCCGCGACGCCGATCGAGCAGACCGTCGCGAGCGTGTTCGCGGACGTGCTCGGTATCGAGCGGGTCGGTGCCGACGACGACTTCTTCGCGCTCGGCGGTAACTCACTGATCGCCACCCAGGTGACGGCTCGGCTCGGTGCCGCACTCGATACCCATCTGGCGGTGCGTGATCTGTTCGAGGCATCGACGGTGGAGTCGCTGGCGGCGCGGGCCGAACGCAAGGCCGGATCGGGTCGCACCAGGCCCGCGCTCGTCGCGGGCGTGCGGCCGGAGCGGGTTCCGCTCTCGCCCGCGCAGCAGCGGTACTGGTTCCTCAACCAGTTCGACACCACCGCGTCGGCGGTCGACAACATCCCGCTCGCTGTCCGCTTGTCGGGCGCACTGGATGTCGAGGCACTGCAGCAGGCCATCGGCGATATCTTCAGCCGCCACGAAGTGCTGCGCACCACCTACCCTGACAGCGTGGAAGGCCCCCATCAGGTCATTCTGCCGTCGCGGCAGGTGATGCCCGACCTGCAGGTCGTCGATGTCGCGGACTCCGAGCTGCTGGACACGGTCATCGGATTCGTGCTCACCACCTTCGATGTCACCACCCAGGTCCCGCTGAAGGTGGCGGTGTTCCGGCTGGCGCCGCAGGAGCATGTGATCGCATTCGTCGTGCATCACGTGTCGGCGGACGGTGCGTCGACGGGTCCGTTGGCTCGCGATCTGATGGTCGCTTACATCGCCCGGTTGAACGGTGAGGCGCCGCAGTGGGCGCCGCTGCCGGTGCAGTACGCCGACTATGCGGTGTGGCAGCGTGCGGTGCTCGGTTCCGAAGATGATCCGGAATCGATTGCGGCGCAGCAGATCGCGTACTGGCAGTCGACGCTGGACGGCTTGCCGGATCAGTTGGAGTTGCCGTCGGATCGGCCGCGCCCACCTGCGCAGTCTTTCCGTGGTAGCGCGGTGCGTTTCGAGATTTCCGCGGATCAGCATGCGCGGTTGCAGGAGTTGGCGCGGGCCAACAACGCCTCGCTGTTCATGGTCGTGCACGCGGCGCTCGCGGTGCTGCTGGCACGCCTGTCGGGTACCGACGACATTGCGGTGGGCACGCCGATCGCGGGCCGTGGTGAGCGCGAACTCGACGACATGATCGGTATGTTCGTCAACACCTTGGTGTTCCGTACCCAGGTGCGACCGGGTGACCGGCTCACCGAGCTGCTCGCCACGGTGCGGGAACAGGACCTGCAGGCGTTCGCGAATGCCGACGTACCGTTCGAGCGACTGGTCGAGGTGCTCAACCCGGTGCGTTCGACGGCGCGTAACCCGCTGTTCCAGATGGGTCTGTCGTTCCAGAACATGGCCGAAACCGCCTTCGAGTTGCCCGGTCTCTCGGTGAGCGCGGTCGACTTCGATGCACATCTGGCCAAGACCGACCTGCATGTGACCGTCTTCGATCGGTACGCCGACGACGGCACCCCGACGGCGATCATCACCGAATTCGGTTATGCCACCGACCTGTTCGACGAAGCGACCGTGCAGGGCTTCGCGGACCGCTTCGTGCGCATCATCGACGCGTTCCTCGCCGACGACTCGGTGATCGTGGGTGAGATCGACCTGCTCGGCCCACAGGAGAGCACGCGGATTCTGACCGGCTGGAATGACACCGAGTATGCGGTCGATGCGGCCGCGACCTTGGTGTCGTTGTTGGACGCGACGGTGGCGGCGACGCCGAACGCCGTGGCCCTTGTCTCCGACGAGGTCATCGGCGAGCGGCAGGAATTCACCTACGCCGAGCTCGACGCTCGGGTGAATCGCCTGGCGCGCTACCTGATCGAACGGGGCGTCGCGCCGGAGGATCGGGTTGCGTTGGCGATTCGCCGGTCCGCCGACTTGGTGATCGCTATGTATGCGGTGGCGAAGTCGGGTGCGGCGTATGTGCCGGTCGATCCGGATCAGCCTGCCGATCGTGTCGGTTACATCCTCGACACGGCGGCACCGGCGTTCGTGTTGACCTCCGGTCGTGACGGTTTCACGGCGGAGTCGGTTGAGACGGTCGCCATCGATGAGCTGGATCTGTCGGAGGTTTCGGCTGCTCCGGTGACGGTCGAGGAACGTCGTGGCGTGTTGACGGCCGCGAATACCGCGTATGTGATCTTTACGTCGGGTTCGACGGGTCAGCCGAAGGGTGTCGCGGTATCGCATGGTGCGATCGCGAATCAGTTGCTGTGGAAGACAGCCGAATTCGGTCTCAATGCCGGGGACGCGGTGTTGTTGAAGACTGCGGCGACCTTCGACTTGTCGGTGTGGGAGTTCTGGTCTGCGGCGGTGTCGGGTGGTCGTCTGGTGATCGCTACCCCGGATGGTCACCGTGATCCTGCGTACCTCAATGAGTTGATGGCGCAGGAGTGGGTGACCACTCTGCATGTGGTGCCGTCCATGCTGGACGCGCTGCTGAGCGCCGAGTTGCCCGATTCGCTGTGGCGGGTGCTCGCCATCGGTGAAGCACTGTCCGGTGCGCTTGCCCAGCGATTCCGGCAGGCCTACCCGCGCATCGAGCTGTTCAACCTCTATGGTCCGACCGAGGCCGCGGTGTCGATCACCAGCCACCGCGTCACCGCCGCCGACACCGCGTCGGTGTCGATTGGTGCGCCGGAGTGGAACAGCCGTGTCTATGTGCTGGATTCGCGGTTGCGGCCGGTTCCGGTCGGAGTGTCGGGCGAGCTCTACCTCGCCGGTGCGCAGTTGGCGCGTGGCTACTTCGGTCGTCCGGATTTGTCGGCGGATCGGTTCGTGGCCAACCCGTTCGGCGCCGCCGAGCGCATGTATCGCACGGGTGACTTGGTGGCGTGGAATGCCTCAGGTGAACTGGAGTATCGGGGTCGCACGGACTTTCAGGTGAAGATTCGTGGTTTCCGTATCGAGTTGGGTGATATCGAGGCTGCCTTCTTGCGTCTGCCCGAGGTGGCGTCGGTGGCTGTGCTCGCGCATGTCGACCCCAACCTGGGTGATCGCTTGGTGGCTTATGTCGTGCCCGCCGAGCTCGGTGAGTTCGACAAGGCGCAGGTGAAGGCGGCTCTGTCTGCGGAATTGCCGTCTTACATGGTGCCGTCGGTGTTGATTCCGCTGGATGCGTTGCCGTTGAATGCCAACGGGAAGTTGGATCGGAAGGCGTTGCCGGAGCCGACTTTCGAGAAGACGGTGTTCCGGGCGCCGACTACTCCGATCGAGCAGATCGTGGCGAGTGTGTTCGCTGATGTGCTCGGCCTCGCTGCGCGTGCGGGTGAGCAGCGTGTCGGTTTGGATGACGATTTCTTCGCCAGGGGTGGTAATTCGCTGCTGGCGACTCAGGTCGCGGCGCGGCTGGGGCAGGCGCTGGATACTCGGGTGCCGGTGCGGTTGTTGTTCGAGGCGCCGACGGTGGCGGCGTTGGCGGTTCGGGTTGAGCAGCAGGCCGGTGCTGGTGGTCGTCGTGAGTTGGTGGCTGGTCCTCGGCCGGAGCGTATTCCGTTGTCGCTTGCGCAGCAGCGGATGTGGTTCCTGAACCGTTTCGATACCGAGTCGGCTGCTTACAACGTGCCGATCGCGGTGCG